>BNCN01000006.1 GCA_014656495.1 Comamonas sp. KCTC 72670 | reverse complement strand
GCAGCGCGACCTGGCTGGCACCGTCTTAAGAAATTGACTGCGGTTTCCGCAATCTAGCTTCTTCTTGGGCTTGCTATTTGGTTTTCAAAGACCGAGTCGCTTGTGCTTCTCGCGACTTCTTGCTACCGTTTTCTTCGTTGCTGCCTCGCCGTCTTTTCGTCCGGCGGGGCGTCAGCTTCTATTTCAGTCCGGCGTCTTCTGTCAAGCTGCTCTTTTTCGCCGTCCTGCTGGCTTCCCGAAGTCTTCAGCGCCGCCCAGTGGCTTCCGCTGCTTTCTTCCGGAGGGGCGGGGCTTCTACCGCTTCGCCGCCCGCCCTGTCAACCGCCGCTTCGCGTTGACTCCCTGACGCGTCCGCCCTTTCCTTCCGGGCTTCTTCGTCGGGGGCGCGGCTTCTACCACCGCCGCGTCTCCTGTCAACCTGCTGCGTTGACTGCCGTATTCCGTCTTTTTCGTCCTGCAACTCGCTCGAAGTGCCTTCCACGCCAGTGCGTGGGCTTCTTCGCGAGGGGCGCGGCTTCTACCACCGCCGCGCTTTGTGTCAACCGCCTGGAGCATCGCGCTCCCGACCGCCCTACAACCAACTCCATCTCCCGTTGAGATGGCTCCCACTCCCCTGCCCCACCGCCCGCTGGCTCACTACCCTTTTGGCCGACCGCGCCTTGGGACCACCGGATGTCGTTGAACTCGCGATCGCGAGTCCTTCCAGCAGTCCCGAAGCCACGCGAGCACTCCTCGAGCAGCAGAGGAAACTCGGGCGCGGCGCGCGGTCTTATTCGCTTCAGTTCAGAGAACCGAGGGCCTCAGCGCGCTGATTCCCCACCGTTTTCAGGCGGGCTGCGTGAGTCCCAACCCCGTCCCGTTGAGCGCCTGTGTGACGCCCACGCAACGTGGCGAGGTGGATCGCTTATCCACCAAGAGATCGGGCAGCGCAAGAAGTTTGCTTCCGAACACTTCTCGCGCGGACTTCAGATGCCGACGCCGAGCCCCAGCTTCGACACGTCGACCCGGCCCCGGCGGCACCGCTCCGCCACCACGACCGAGCGGAGTTCACTGTAGGCACGCTCGAAGTCATCGTTCACGACCACGTAGTCATAGGAGGCGATGCCCCGCTCCATTTCTGAACGGGCGGCCAGCATGCGCCGCCGGATCGTCTCGTCGGAGTCCGTCTGACGCGCACGAAGGCGCCGCTCGAGTTCCTCCATGGAGGGAGGCAACACGAAGACGGTCACCGCGTCTGCGTGCTTGCGCTTGATGGCCTGCCCACCCTGCACGTCGATGTCGAAGATGGCGACGCTCTTCCGCGCACGCGCCTCGTCCACCACCGACTGTGGGCTTCCATAGAAGTGTCCGTGGACATCTGCCCACTCCACGAACTCGCCTCGCTCGATCTTCGTCTGGAAGGTCGCGACATCAACGAAGTTGTAGTCCACGCCGTCGCGCTCATTGCCCCGGGGTCGCCGGGTGGTGACGCTGATGGAGAAGACGGATTCCGGCGTTTCCTTGATGAGCCGGTGCGCGAGGGTGGTCTTCCCCGCTCCGGACGGCGCGGAGAGAACGAGCAACAAACCCGGTGGGAGCACGATATTCGCGTTCATTCGACGTTCTGCACCTGTTCGCGGATGCGTTCGACCTCGGCCTTCATCGAGACCACGCGCACGGAAATCTCCGCGTGCTGGCTCTTGGAACCGGTCGTGTTCACCTCGCGGTGCATCTCCTGCACGAGGAAATCCATTCGGCGGCCCGTGGGCTCCGTGCTGGCCATGAGGACCCGGAACTGCTCCAGGTGACTCGCCAGACGCGTCACCTCTTCGGCGATGTCCGTGCGCTCGGCGAAGAGCGCCACTTCCTGCGCCAGGCGCTGCGGATCCACCGCGACGCCACTGGCGAGCTCGGCGATCCGGTCCGTGAGGCGCTGCTGGTACTCCTGCACGGCCTTGGGCGCGAGCTTCGCCACGTCCTGGCTCCACCCCTCCAGGAGCTTCATGCGCGCATCGAGGTCCGCGTGAATGGCCTCGCCTTCGACGCCGCGCATCTTCTCCAGTGCCGTGAGGGCCTGCTCCAGCGCGGCCTGCAGCGCCTGGGACGCGGACTCCAGGTCGACGCCCTTCTCCTCCAGACGAACCACGCCAGGCTGATTCGCCACCTGGGACCAGGCAACGTCCGTCGAGAGGCCGAGCTCGCTGGCCAGCTCCCGGAACGCCCGCAGGTATTCGCGCGCCAGCCCCAGGTCCACCGTGGGCACCGTTCCGGAGGCGGTGGGCGCCTGCCGCTTCACCAGGAGCTCCACCGAGCCCCGGGCGAGCCGGTCCTTCACTTGCTTGGTCACCCCCGGCTCCAGTGACGCCATCTCTCGGGGGAGGCGCGCCTTCACCTCGCAAAACTTGTGGTTGAGGGAGCGCAGCTCGACGGAGACTTCCTCGTCCCCGACCCGCGCGCGGCCCGCGCCAAACCCGGTCATGCTCTTCAACATTGGGCGGTTGCTAGGGGCTTTCCGGTCCGAGGTCAAGCCGCGCGCTTGCACAGCCCTCAGTTCTGTGTAGGGTCCCGCCGCGAGATGTCCTGGCACAAGCGGCTCGAGTTGTGGGCGAAGCTGGCACTGGCGCTCGTGGCGTCCGCCCTCCTGTGGCGCCCGGGCCGTCGACGTGCCGCGGGCACCCGTCTCCCTGTTCCTCGCAAGGTCTTGCTGGTGCGGCCCGACAACCGCGTGGGCGAGGCACTGCTGACCACCCCGCTCATGCGGACCCTCAAGGCGCACCTGCATCCCGCGCCCGAGGTGCATGTCCTGGTGCACGCCAAGGTCGCTCGCGTCCTGACCGGACACCCGGACGCGGACGCCGTCATTCCCTTTGACCGGCGCCGAATCTGGATGGGGCCACTGGCACCCGGCATCGCCGCGCTGCGGCGCGCCCGGTATGACGTCGTCGTCGACTGCGCCAACTGGGAGTCCCCGTCTGTCACGAGCGCGCTCGTGTCCCGGCTCGCCGGGCCGAAGGCCGTGGTCATCGGGCCCGACCTCTGGCCTGTGTCGCGCCTCCACTCCCTGCCCGTCCCCGCCCTGACGGAGACCCGGAACGAGGCCGTCCAACGCACGCACCTGCTGACCCCGCTCACGCAGGGTGCCATGGCGCGGGGCCTGTCCTTCCGGGAGCCCGCTGTGGGACCGGCCATCCGCGCGTATCTGGAGGCGAACGCCGGCAAGCGCCTCGCCGTCATCAACCCCGGTGGGCGCCTGGGGCCACGGCGCATCCCGCCCATGGCCTTCGCGGCCGCGGCGCGCGCGCTCGTGGAACAGGGTCGCACTCCGATTGTCACCTGGGGGCCTGGCGAGGAGGCCCTCGCGCGGAGCGTGGTGGACGCAGCCCCTGGCTCGGAGTTCGCCCCGGCGACCAATCTCGACGAGCTGGCGGCGCTGATGCGCGCGGCCGGCCTCACGGTCTGCAACAACACCGGCCCGATGCACCTCTCCGTCGCCACGGGCGCGCCGACGCTGGCCTTCTTCCTTCGGATGGACATGGAGCGCTGGGGCCATGCCTATGCGCCCCACCGGATGGTGGACCTCACCTCGCTGGTGGACGGCGCGGGCGGAGAGGCTCTCGAGGGACGTGCCGCCGACGAGGCCCGTGCCTTCGCATTGAACCTCGCGTGAGGGACGGAGCCGGGTGACTCATGCTCCGGGCGGCGGCGTCACGGCCGCTGCACGCTCGGGTGTCAGCCTGGGGACGCCCTCCTCAACGGGCCAGCTCAGCGCACAGCGGGGACAGAGGACTCGCGCTCCCCGCACATCGAGCGCCCCCTTGCAGTGAGGACAGCCCAGGACGTCCGCGAGCACCGGCGAGAGCGGCGACACGTCTACCCCGTGCCCTCACGCCCCAGGCGCCGGGCGAGCTCCGTGGTGCTGTGGTCCTTCGGGTCGCCTGAGACCGCCGTCCGCCCACCATAGGCCCGGACTTCGTCCCCCTCGGGGATGCTGTCCGGGGTGTAGTCCGTGCCCTTCACGTGCACGTCCGGCTTCAACGCGCGGATGATGGCGCGCACGTTGGACTCGTCGAAGACGATGACCCGGTCGGTGCAGGCCAGGGCCGCGACCATCTCCGCCCGCTCCCCTTCCGGGATGTACGGCCGGCCCGGGCCCTTGTAGGCCCTGGTGGACGCGTCCGAGTTCACCGCCACCACGAGGACATCCGCCAGGGCCCGAGCACCCTCCAGATAACGGACGTGCCCCACGTGCAGCAGGTCGAACACACCGTTGGCCAGGGCCACCGTCCGGCCCTCGGCACGCCACCGTTCGCGCTCTTCCGCCACCTGGGTGAGCGGTTGAATCTTCTCCAGGGTGTTCATCGCGTGCTCCGCAGCTCTTCGACCAGTTCGTCGCGGGACACCGTCGCCGTCCCCGGCTTCTGCACGACCAGCGAACCCGCGACGTTCGCCAACCGCGCCGCGTCACCCAGCGAGGCCTTCGCGGCCAGCGCCAGCGCCAACGTCGCAATCACCGTGTCCCCGGCTCCCGTCACGTCCACCGCGGCCTTCGCGCCATGGACAGGGATGAGGTCCACACCGCCGTCCGCGTCGAAGAGCGCCATGCCGTGACGGCCTCGCGTCACCAGGAGCGCGCGGCACTCCAACCGCTTCAAGGCGGCGCGACCGGCGTCCAGCAGGTCCTCGTGCGTTCGGACGGGACGCCCCGCGAGCGCCTCGAGCTCCGGCTCGTTGGGCTTGCACACCGTCAGCCCCGAGAAGGACGACAGGGCATAGCGACTGTCCACGCACACGGGCAGGCCCTCCGCGGCGAGGCGGCGCAGCACGTCGCGAACCTCCTCGCTCAGCACGCCCGCGCCGTAGTCCGAGACCACCACCGCGTCCGCGTCTCGCGCCGAGGCTTCGACCTGCTTCGCCAGGGCCTTGCGCATCCGCGGCGAGAGGAGGCCACGCTGCCCCCGATCGAGCCGCAGCATCTGCTGCCGGGTGGTGCTCACGCCTCCCGCAAGGATGCGCGTCTTCGTCTCCGTCTCGATGTCGCGCCCGCTCACCGCGTTCAACTCGATGCCCGACGCCTTGAAGAGGCGGCGCAGCTCCTTGCCCATGTCGTCCTGGCCCAGGGCTCCGACGGCGGTGACCTGCCCGGACAGCGCGCGCACGTTGGCGGCGACGTTGGCGCCTCCGCCGAGCTTCACCTCCGCGGACTCGTAACGAACGATGAGGACCGGAGCCTCCCGGCTCACGCGGTCCGTCTGTCCGTAAATGTAGTGGTCGGCGACGAGGTCCCCCACCAACAACACCTTGCGGCGAGAGAAGGCCGACGGCAGGCGGGAGAGCGCGGGCATCTGACGGACGGGCGGGACTGCGGCCATGGCGGCGGTTTGTCCCACAGGCGTCCTCGCCTCACAAGCCGCGCGGTGCGTCCTCCAGCCCCAGCGCCCTGCGCAGATGGGACTCGCCCTCCAACACATCCACCCCCAGGCGGACGGTCCAGGCCTCGAAGCCGGCTGGCAGGCGCACCGCGTCCTTCTCGGTCGTCACCACCCGAGCCCCGTGACGCGCCGCGCGCGACTGCACGTCTCGCAGTTCATCCGCGGTGAAGCGATGGTGGTCCGGATGCAGCGCGGCGTCTCGGAGCTCCACCCCGAGCGACCGCAAGGTCTTCAGGAAACCGCTCGGACGGGCGAGCCCCGCCAGCGCGACCACCGGCTGCCCCGCCAACGCAGTCACCGCGTGAGGCTCGCCGGCGGGGTCGACCCAGGCCGTGGGCTGGTAACGCGTCCGAACCCTTGGGATGCCCGTACTCGCGGGCAACCAGCCCCCCAGGGTTTCCGCGAAGGGCGCATCTGGGCGAGGCGGGAGGAGACGATGGGTGGCGCCCCCCTGCTCGGGCCCTGATGAAAGCCTCGAGGGCATTTCGTCGGGTCCGCTGACGAGACGCGGCGCTGCGGGGGCCACTCCTCCCTGGGACGCGGGTGCTCTCAACCAGAAGAGCGTGGCACGCCGGAGCGAGGACCTCGGCTCGCGCAGCGGCCCTCTTGGGAGCATGTGGCCGTTCCCCAAGCCGACGGACTCGTCCACCACGACGAAGTCCTCGTCCCTCGCCAGCCTGCGGTGCTGAAAGCCATCGTCGAGCAACACCGTATCGAGCCCGAATTCATCTCGGGCCCGGTAGGCGCTCGCGACGCGGTCCGCGCCCACGAACAAGCGGGCCTCGGGACACCGCCTTGCCAGCAGGAGCGGCTCGTCTCCCGCCAACTCCACGGCGGGAAGCGGCTCGGAGCCCACGAAGGTCAGGGGCTCCTTCGTGGCTCGGCCATAACCTCGCGTCAGGATGCCGACCTTGCGGCCTGCTCGAATCAACTGCTCCGCCAGATGAAGCACCGCGGGCGTCTTGCCCGTCCCGCCCACGTTCACGTTGCCAATCGAGATGACGCGCAGTCCTTCGACTCGCTCCGCTCGGAGCAGGCCCGCGTCGTAGAGCGCGCGCCGCACGTGCACCGCGGCGGAATAGGTCCACGACACCACCGAGAGCGGCGACAGGAGCAACCGCCTGCCCCACGGCTCCGGCGCGGTTGGATAGAAGACCCGTTCGATGGCGGTGGGCGCATCCGGAGGCGTCACGGGCAGGGCCTCGCGCGCGCCGGGGGTCCGTGCAGGCACAGCGAAAGGCGCCGAGTTCCCGCCGATGGAGAGGACCCGCCGGACTTGACGGAGAGGTACGCATCAACCGGCGTCACTGGACAGGCCTCACGCGTGCGTAGAGGGTGAGAATGTCCCCGGCGATCCGCTCGTTCGATGGATGGTTCACCGGCGCCATCTGACGGGACAGGGCCGCTTCCACCACCGCATCGGGCGATGGCTCCCGCACCACCACGTCAGCGAGGTCGGGGAGCGCGCCCTCGTTCACCGCCACCACGCGGACCCCACACGCGCGGGCCTGAGCCGCCGCGCGGGCGCTCCAGTCGTTCCCCAGGCCCAGCAGCCAGACCTCATCGAGCGCCTGCAGCCACCTCGTGAAGGCGTCCCCTTGTTGGTAACCCGCGAAGGTCACGGCTTGCGACAACCCCAGCGCGGACACCTGCTGGCGCGTCTGCTCCACCAGCCCTCCATCCCCAACCAACACGAGCCGGGCCTCGGGCTGCCGCTGCCGGTACAGCGCAAAGGCCTCCACGCCCACGCTGTGGCGCCTCGACGGTTGGAAGGTCGAGACCATCCCAATGACAGGCGCGCCTGTCAGGCCCAGCTCACGGCGGAGCGCCGCACGGTCCTTCGCGGGTTCGAAGCGGGCGTCCACCAGCGCGGGCAGGACCGTCGCGGTCTTGCCCTTCTCCACCAAGCGCGGGAGCAGCGCACTCGCAGGCACCGTGTACGCATCGGCCACGGGCAACGAGCTGCGCAGGGACCTCGGCGCGTGAAGCGAACGAACCAGCGTCGCGCCAGCCGGACGCCCCCATCTGGCCAACAGGTGGTCATGGCTGAAGTGCGAGTGCACCACATCCACCGAGCGGGCCTTCAGACGACGGAGGTCGCGCCACATCCGCCACGGCGGCGACTTCACGGACAGCTCCAGGCCCCCTTCGTCCAGCAAGCCCAGTTCCTGGAAGCGCGGCGCCGCGGGCTCCTCCGCGAGCACCTCCTTGCGCAGACGGTCCACCGCGACCGTGACGTCGTGCCCCGCCGCTCGCTGGGCCTGCGCCAGGAGGGCCACGTTTTCAGCCGGGCCGCTGAAGAAGGGACTCGCCAGCAGATGGAGGATTCGCATCCGCTCAGCCCTCCAGCGTGGACTGGTACAGCTCGGTCAAGGCGCGCGCTTCATGCTCCACGCCGCATCGTCGCCGGGCCTCTTCCGCCGCGTTGCGGCCGATTTCCCGGGCGCGCTCGGGCTCTCGCATCAGCATGTCCAGGAGCTCACGCAGGCCCTGCACGTCGCCCGGCTCGAAGAAGAAGCCTGTCCTGCCGTGCTCGATGAGCGTGTCCAGGTACGGGAGCTTCGACGCCACGACGCAGCATCCGGAGGCCATCGCCTCCACGTGCACCAACGAGTAGCCCTCCGCGTAGGAGGGATGAACGAGCACGCTCAAGCCCTGGTACCAGGGCTCGATGACGGACTGTTCGCCCGGCAGGGAGATGCGGTCCTCGATGCCCGCCATCTGCTGTTTCAACCAGTCCTGGTCCGGCCCCTTCGCGAGCCCGACGAGGACCGCCTGCCACTCCGGATGCGCCGACAGGAGCGGACGGATGGCCTGAACGAAGTCCCCCTGCCCCTTCTCCTTGCGAATCCGGCCGATGACCCCGATGCCGTAGCGACCCTCAAGCCCCAGCTTGCGCCACGCCGCGTCCCGGTCCTCGGGCGGGTGGAAGCGCGACAGGTCGATGCCGTGCGAGACGACCGTCGATGGCAACGCGATGACGTCCGCGACCTGCTTCGTCAACGAGACGAGCGCATCCGCCCCCCTGGCGATGAAGCGCGTGAAGCCACTGGGCGCAATCGACGTGTGCCGGGTGAAGACGAGGCGCACCTGGCGGCCCATCAGCTTGAGCAACATACCGACGAGCAGCTCGTTGTTCCGGTGCGCGTGCCACACCACGGGCTCGCGGCGCAGTCGACGAAGCAGCTCCGGCCAGGTGATGCGGGGCAACTCCTGGCTCAAGCCCGTCCCCATGACGCGCGTCTCCGAGCCCGAATCTCGGGCGAGCGCGGGCACCACGGACTCCACGTGGCGCGTCACGCCCGTGTACCGGTTGTGGAAGTGCGGGTGGACGATGAGCGTCATCGCGGGTCCGGCCTCCCATGCGGGAACAACGTCGTCATCGCTTCGGCGTTCCTCTCACTCGCGCCGGAAATCCGGCCCACCGTTTCCAACGCCTGGGCGCCCAGGCGCTCGAGCCGCTCCGGGGATGCGAGCAGGGACTCGAGCTCCGACGCCAAGGCCGCCGCGTCCACCACCTGCACGCCCCCGTGCCCCGTCAGCAGGGCCACGCTGTCCCGGAAGTTGTCCATGTGCGGTCCATACAACACCGGCTTGCCCTGGCCCGCCGGCTCCAGGATGTTCTGCCCGCCGCGCTTCGTGAACGAACCGCCGACGAAGACGACGGTGGCCAGCCGGTAGGCCCTCGACAGCTCGCCTATCGTGTCCATCACCACGACCTGCCCCCGCTCCGGATTGCCCCGTGAGCGCAGCCCCACGCTCAGCCCCGCTTCGCGCGTGAGCGCCGCGATTCGCTCGGCCCGGTCCACGTACCGGGGTGCAATCACCAGCCGCAACGCGGGCCACCGGGTCAGGAGCCGTGCGTAGACGCCCAGCAGCGCAGCCTCCTCGCCCTCGTGGGTGCTGCCGGCAATCCAGACGGGCTCGCCGGGCGTGAGGCCCAAGGCCGCGCGGAGGTTTTCGTCCTCGGCCACAGGGCCCGCCGCGAGCGCGTCGAACTTCGTGTTCCCCGTCACCAACACCCAATCCGGCCACGCGCCCAGTTGCCGCGCCCGGACCGCTTCGTCCTCCTCGCGCATCAGGAGCAGGTCCAGCTCCCGGAGCGGGTTGCCGATGAGGCGGAACAGCCACCGGTACTTCCCCACGTTCGCCGGGGAGAAGCGGCCGTTCGTCATCACCACCCGCGCGCCGCCGCGCTTCGCGGCTCGGATGAGGTTGGGCCAGATTTCGGTGTACTCCAGCACCAGCACGTCCGGACGCAGGGCCTTCACGGCCCGCCGCGTCGCGCCCCAGAGGTCATACGGGACGTAGACGACCCCATCGATTTCCTTCGCCAGACGGCCCTTCGCCATCGCGTAGCCGCTGTCCGTCATCGTCGACAGGAGGATGCGGCAGCCCGGGAAGCGGGCTCGCAGCGGGCCGAACATCGGCGAGAGGGCCAGCAGGTCTCCCGCGCTCGCGCCATGCAGCCACAACAGGGGGCCGTCTCCCCGCGGCACGAGGCTGTCCGCGCCGTAGAAGCCCAGGCGCTCCATGAGCCCATGACGCGTCTTCCGGTGCAGCGCGAGCACCGGGAACAGGAGCACGAACAGCACGTAGGTGGCGAGGACGTAGAGGACGCGCATGGGCGGCTTCCGCGCCGTCTATCAGATGCCCGGCCCGCGGGGCAGCACGCGCACGGGGCTGGGCACGAGCCAGGGCCGCCATTCGGTCCCGAAGAAGCGTCCTGGGGCCGCTACCCACACCTCCACCTGCACCACGCCCGGAGCGGTGAGCTCGATGGACGTACCGTCGGGGCGCAATCTGCCGCTCCCCCAGACCTCCACCCGCGTCGAGCCCGCTTCCGGGAGCCCTGGCAGCACGACGGACAGCACCTCCCCCACCCGCGCTTCGCGGCGCTCCGCGTTCAGTCCCTCCAGCTTGAAGCCCTCCGGCTCCCCCAGGGCCCGGAACGCACAGAGCGCCGCTCCGCTCCCCAGGGTCCGCGTCACCCGCGCCGCCGCTTCAACCGGGTCCGCGGGCAGTGGCAGCGGCACCTGCTCCGGTTGCAGGTACATCGCCAGGGACTCGAAAACGGCCCGGTACGGGGGTAGGCCGTGCGCGTCGTGGGCACAGAACGCCACCCGGGGTTCTTCCCGCGAGAGTTCCAGGAACCGGGCTCCGGGCTCGGGCTCCGGCGCGACCAGCAGCATCACCCCGTGCTTCGGGCTGGCCAAGGAGGCCCCCACCGCGGGCAGCAGCCGGCTCATGGGGTGGCGCGTCGCCTGCCGGAAGAAGGTGTCCGCGGAGTACAGCTCGAAGCCGGGGGTCTGCCTCGCGCTCGCGTCATCCTTCCACGGGTTCCGCTTCTGGACGGGGTGCGCGAGCACCGCCATGCCCCCCGCGTTGGCCACGGCCCGCACCGCGTCACCCGGCGGCATCCACGGGCGCACGCCTTCCAGGGGCCTGGACATCCCGAACGCCACCAGGTGGCCGTCGGAGGTGGAGATCTCCACGCCATGCACCAGCAGCACGCCCTGAACATACTCGGGCGGCCGGAGCTCGAAGTCGTTGTGGTCGGTGAGGATGACGAAGTCCAGGCCCGCCGCCTTCGCCGCGACGGCGACCTGCGCTGGCGTGCCCTGTCCGTCCGAGCGCGTCGTATGGACGTGGAAGGCGCCGCGCGCCCAGCGGGGCGCACCGCCCTTGGGGAGCACCACCGGGTAGGTGGCCACCGAGGCGGGCACGGCGAAGAAGCCCGCCATCCCCAGAATCAACACCAACAGCCCCAGCACCGCCTTGAGGCCCTTGCCCAACGCCCAGGTCCACCGATTCACGCCGCGCCTCGCTCCGTCGAGCCCTCCGTCTGCATCCGCCACAGCGCCGCGTAGCGTCCGTCCCGCTTCAACAGCTCCGCGTGCGAGCCCGTCTCCACGGCGCGACCCGCCTCCATCACGTTGAGCACGTCCGCGTTCACCACCGTCGACAGCCGGTGCGCGATGACCAGCGCCGTGCGCCCAGGCAGCACCGCCGCCAGCGCCGCTTGCACCTCGCGCTCGCTCTCCGGGTCGAGGCTGCTCGTCGCCTCGTCCAGGACCAGCACCGGGGCATTCGCCAGCACCGCGCGGGCGATGCACAGCCGCTGACGCTGGCCTCCGCTGAGCGTCACGCCCCGCTCGCCAATCCGGGTGTCGTAGCCCTCCGGCAGCGCGCGGATGAAGCCATCGGCATGCGCCACCTTCGCGGCGGCCTCCACTTCTTCACGCGTGGCGGCCGGACGCGCATAGCGCAGGTTGTCCAGCACCGTGCCGCTGAACAGCAGCGGCTCCTGCGTCACCAACGCGAACTGGGACCGGACGCTCGCGGCCGTGTACCGGTCCGCGTCCACGCCATCGATGAGCAGTTGGCCCTTCTGGGGCCGCTCGAAGCGCAGCAGCAGCGACGTCACCGTGCTCTTGCCACCGCCGCTGCCGCCCACGAGCGCCGTCACCTGCCCCGCCTTCAGTTCCAACGTCAGGCCGTCCAGTGCCGGGCGCTCGCCGTAGGAGAAACGCACGCCTTCGAACCGGATGCTCCGCGACACCGGCGGCGCGGGAACGGCATCCGGCGCGTCCTCCACCGGGTGCCTCATGTCGAGCAGCGAGAACAGCCGCTCACCCGCCGCGCCCGCCTGCACCGCGAACTGCGTGACGCGGCCCAGGTCCTTCACGGGCTGGTACACCAGGATGACCGCCGTCAGCAGCGACAACAGGGCCTCCGGCTCCATCAGCCGTGAGCCCGCCGCGTACGCCAGGGCTCCCGCCAGCGCGGCCGCGGCCAGCACCTCCATCAGCCCGGGAACGGCGCCCCGGGCCCAGGCCGCGCTCACCACCGCCTTTTCATGCGCCTGAGCGAAGGCCGAGAAGCGGGCCAGCTCCGCCTCCTGACCGTTGAAGGCCTGGATGGTGCGCAGGCCCCCCAGTCCTTCGTGGAGCTGCCCGGCCAGGTTGCCCAGCTGCGTCTGACCTTCCCGCGTGCGCTTGAGCACCTTGCGCGTCAGCTTGGAGGCCGGCAGGGCCGCGAGCGGAATCACCAACAGCATGAGGCCGCCCAGCATCGGGCTCATCGAGAGCGCCACGCCCGCCAGGATGATGACCTGGAGGCTGTCGCGCAGGTACGAGCCCACCGTGTACATGGCCGCCGCTTCCACCGCGCTGACGTCCGAGGAGAAACGGCTGAGCAGGTCGCCCATCCGCTCGCGCGCGAGCTGGGCCGGGGACAACGCGGTGAGGCGCTGGAACAGGTCGCGCCGCAGGTCCTTCACCACGCGCTGGGCGAACAGGCCCATGAAATAGAACTGCGCCAGGTACCCCACGCCCTTCACCGCGCCGACGATGACCATCACCAGCGGGAAGCCCCACAGCGCCGCGTCACGCGGCAGGTCCGCGAGCCAGGGCACGTGCTGTGCGCTGCCGAAACCTTCCTCACCGCCCGACAGCAGGAACCGCAACGCCGGCCCCGTGAGGTACGCGTACGCGCCCGTCGTCAGGCCCACCGCCGCCATGCCCACGAACGCGAGCAGGAGCACACCGAAATGCGGACGCGCATAGCGCAGCAGCCGCCAGAGAACCGTATGCATCGCTAGCGTCCCACCTTGCGCAGCGCCGCCTTCGCGAGTTGGGAGTACGGGTTGTACTCCAACACGCGCTGCAGCTTCTTCCGCGCCAGCGGCGCGTCCCCCAGGTCCATGTCGATGATGGCGGAGATGATGTGTAACCGCTCCACGTAGGGGCCCAGCGACAGCGCCTTCTTCAGCACCTGCTGCGCCTTCTGCGCCCGCACCATCAAGGCGCCCGTGGGAGCGCGGTACGTGGCCCAGGCGAGGAACGGGTAGTACTCCGGCTCGCTCGGGTTGAGCGACACCGCTTCCTCGAAGGCCTTCGCCGCCGAGGGAATGTCACGGCGCTTCAGCGCGGACTCGCCCCGCCGCAGCGCGATCTCCGCCTCCACCACCACCGCCGTGTTCCGGCCCACGTCCATCCGGCTGAAGAGATACTGGAGATACGCCTTGCGCTTCTCCTCCACGCTCAGCACCCGGTACGACGCGGACAGCCGGTCCTGCACCGAGTCGAGCAAGTCTCGCAGGTCGGAGATGTCGAACTCGGCGTAGGTGTCCGGGTGAAAGCGCATCGCCGTCTCGTGATAGGCGCGCTCCACCGCCTCCGCGTCCGCCGCGATGTCCAGCCCCAGCCCGCCGAAGTAGCTGCGGGTGATGATGCGCAGCGCCTCCTCACGCAAGGAGGCCGCCGTCTCCGGAGGCAGCGCCTTGCGCTTGCGAGGGGCAATCCGGTCCGGCAACACCGCCGCGGACAACATGTCCGCCCCCGTGGCCACCGGCGAGGACGAGAACGTCACCCCGCCCGTCAGCTTCAGGAACCACAGCAGCGAGTACGCCATGCGCAGCTCGCCGCGGCCGTGCGCCAGCAAGTCCTTCAGCGCGATGCGGCCGTTCACCTGCATGGCGATCTTCAGGTCGTCCGTGTCCAGCGCCATGGCCTGAAGGTCCCGCCCGAACTCCTGCGAGCGCACCGGGTAGTCCCCCATGTGCGCTCGCAGCGAGGCCGCCATCACCTTCATGGGGAAACAGCGCCGCGCGCCATCCAACACCGGCGCCAGGGGCGGCACGTCCACGGACGCGACTTCCGAGGTGAAGTCATCCCCCGCGTAGAAGGCGTAGCGGCCCTCGCGCATGCCGAGGACCCGCTCCACCCGGTCCCGGTTGAAGTCGCGGAGCAGTTGCAGCAGCTCGTCGCCCACGGCCTCCACGCCCGCGTCCGCGAGCGCCGCGCCGATGCGCAGGCCCGAGTCCAGCGCCTCCGTCACGCGCTCCGCCTGCTGCGCGTTGAGGACGTTGCGCGCGAGCAGGTAGCTGGGGAGCGAGTCCGCCTTCGCCGTCGAGTCGTAGCTCACCGGCCCGCCCCGCAGGAAGTACACGCGCCGGCTCAAGCCTCCGTGCGCCACCACGAGCACGCCGTCTCGCCGCAAGCGGTAGATGGAGTGCAGCAGCCCAGGCAGGGGGTAGCCCTTCAGCTCGCCCGAGTTCACCGCGGGGCGGGAGAGCGTGGCCGCGAGCCCCGAGAGCGGCACCGCTTGCGCCGCGCGCACCAGCGACTCCAGCCGGGGCACCAGCTCCCCGGGCTTGAGCGGGTCCGCGACGTAGGCGTTGACCTTCAGGTCCAGCACCGAGCTCACGCCCCGCGCGCGCCCGAGGTGTCCCTTGTCGATGGCGACGATGGGCACCCGCCCGCCCTGGCCATGGCCTCGGATGAGGTGCACCACGTGCGCACCTTCCACCCGCGGAAGGTCCACCGACAGCACCACCACGTCCGGGTTGTCCGCCGCGAAGTGCTCCAGCACCGCCACCGGATCCTTCACCGCGCGCACGGTGTACCCGGCCTGCGAGAGCAAGCCCTTCAGGTGCTCGAGCGTGGGGGGGTGGCTCTCGGCGAGCAGAAGCGTCTTCAAGGGGGCCGCAGTCTACACCTTCACCCGCTCCCGCATCAGGTACGATGCGCGCCCCTCTCATGACGAATCCCCCCCGCATCCTCGTGGTCGCCGGTGAGGCGTCAGGCGATACCCACGCCTCCGAGCTCGTCGCCGCCCTTCGCGCCCGCCGTCCCGACCTCACCTTCTTCGGGATGGGGGGCGCCCGCCTGGCCAGCCAGGGAGTGGAGCTGCTCTTCGACGCCCGGGAGGTGTCCGTCATGGGCATCACCGAGGTGCTGCCCCGGATTCCCCGCATCCTTCAAATCCTGAAGGGGCTGGCCGAGGCCGCCGCCGACCGGAAGCCCGACGTGGCCATCCTGGTGGACATCCCGGACTTCAACCTGCGGCTGGCCAAGAAGCTCAAGGCGCTCGGTGTGCCTGTCGCCTACTACGTCTCACCGATGATCTGGGCCTGGCGCCGGGGACGGGTGCGTACCATCAAACGGTTGGTGGACCGGATGCTCTGCATCCTCCCGTTCGAGGAGGCGTTCTACCGGGAGGCCGGGGTCAGCGCCCGCTACGTGGGCAGCCCCGTGGTGGAGCAGATGCCCGCGCCGGACACCGCCGCCGCCTTCCGTGAGCGGCTGGGGCTGGCGAAGGACGCCCCCACCCTGGCGCTCCTTCCGGGCAGCCGGATGAGCGAAATCCGACGGCTGCTGCCCGACATGGTCGAGGCCGCGAAGCGGCTGGCCTCCGAGCGGCCCGGCCTGCAGGTCGTGGTCCCCGTGGCGCCCACCATCGACCGGACGGAGGTGACGTCCCGCTTCGAGGGCAGCGGCGTGACGCCCATCCTGGTGGAAGGCCGGGCCCCCGAGGTCGTGGGCGCCAGCGACGCCGCGGTGGTGGCTTCCGGTACCGCCGTACTGGAAGCCGGGTTGATGCAGCGTCCACTGGTGGTCGTCTACCGTGTTTCGCGCATCACCTACTGGGTGGGCCGGCTGATGCTGAAGGTGGCCTTTGTGTCGCTCATCAACCTGCTGGCGGGCCGGAAGGTCGTCCCCGAGCTGCTCCAGGACGACATGTCGCCCGAGCGCATCGCCGAGGAGGTCCGCCGCGTCTGGATACCGGGGGCGCCCCGGGAGGAGATGCTCCAGGGGCTGGCGGAGATGCGGGGCCGGCTGGGAGAGACGGGCGCGGCGGCCCGAGCGGCGGAGTCCGTGCTGGAGCTGCTGCCCCCAGGCCGCGTTTAGGGTATGTCGGCCGGGTCATGAACCCTGCCCTGGTCTGCATCCCCACGTACAACGAGCGGGAAAACATCGAGGCCATCGTCCAGGCGGTGCTGGCGGCCGACCCTCGGGTCGACATCCTCATCGTCGACGACAACTCGCCCGATGGCACGGGGCAGCTCGCGGACGGGCTCGCCCAGGCGGACTCGCGCGTGCGCGTGCTGCACCGCGAGAAGAAGGAGGGCCTGGGCCGTGCGTACCTCGCCGCCTTCCGCTGGGCGCTGGCCGAGCAGTACACGTACATCCTGGAGATGGACGCGGACTTCAGCCATGACCCGCGCTACCTGCCCGGCATCCTGGACGCGGCCGAGGCCGGCGCGGACCTGGTGCTGGGCTCGCGCTACGTCACCGGCGGCGGCACGGTGAACTGGGGCGTGGGCCGGCAAATCATCAGCCGCGGCGGCAGCCTCTACGCCCGTTCGATTCTGGGCGTGGGCATCCAGGACCTCACCGGCGGCTTCAAGTGCTTCCACCGCCGGGTGCTGGAGGCCATCGACCTGGACGCGGTGAAGAGCACCGGCTACGCGTTCCAAATCGAGCTGACCTACCGCACGCTGCGCCAGGGCTTCACCGTGCGAGAGGTCCCCATCGTCTTCGAGGACCGGCGCGTGGGCCACTCGAAGATGAGCAAGAAAATCTTCGCCGAGGCTCTCACCATGGTGTGGAAGCTGCGGCTGACGGTGTAGGCCCGCTCCGCCATGTCGGAATACCTGTCGCTGTTCCTCGTCTCGCTGTCCGCCATCTTCTTCGTGGTGGACCCCATTGGCGTCGTCCCGCTGTTCCTGGCGATGACGGCGGGTGACACCCAGGAGAAGGTGCGCCGCACCGCGATGCGCGCCTGCCTGGTGGCGTGCGGGATGATGCTGTTCTTCGCCCTCTTCGGCGGCGTCATCTTCAAGGTGTTCGGCGTATCGCTGGGCGCCTTCCGGGTGGCCGGCGGCATCCTGCTGCTCATCACCGCGCTGGACATGCTCCGGGCCCGTCCGTCCGAGACGCGCACCACGCCTTCCGAGGAGCAAGAGGGCGTGGTGAAGGAAGACGTGGCCATTGTCCCGCTGGCCATTCCGTTGCTCGCGGGGCCGGGCGCCATCGCCACCGCCATGGTGCTGATGGCCAAGGGCGACACGCTCGTGTCCGCCCTGCCGGTGCTGGCCGCCGTCGTGCTGACCTTCGTGTCCAGCTACTTCATCCTCCGCGCCTCCGGCCTCATCCAGCGCGTGCTGCGTCAGTCCGGCGTCGCCATCGTCGAGCGGGTGATGGGGCTCATCCTGGCCGCCATCGCCGTGCAGTTCATCGCGGACGGCGCCAAGGAGCTGCTCAAGTAGGCCCGGGGACGGCGACCCATTCGGGGCCGCGGCGCTTCAACATGCCCTGCGGCTTGCCCTCCAGGGACAGCTCGTCGTGGCTGGCGCGGCGCGCGTCGTAGGCGTAGCCGTCCTGGACCTCCTGCAGGTACACCACCACGGCGTCGAGCACGTTCTCCTGCACCACCTTGAAGGTGGCGTCGCCGCAGCTCGGCGCGTCGCCGCTGAAGAAGCGCTCCAGCATGGCCTGCTCCGGCCTGCGGACGTACACCACCACGGGCGCGGGCTCGTCACGGCCCGTCGCGGCGACCTGCTGGACCACCTGCGACGGCACGGGCTCCTTCATGAGCCGGTGGACGAGCTCGCACTTCTCCGCCTCCACGCCCTGCCGCACCGCGAGCGGCGCCTGATGCGCGCAGCCCGTGCTCCCCAGCACGCCCAACCCGAGCAACACCCACACCTTCCGGTGGATTCGGTCCATGCGTCCTCTTTTCTCCGTCGGTGACCGCGCTACAACTTCCGCCACCGCGTGGGACGCGGCGCGTGCTGCAGCACCGGGTCCTCCACCGCGATGATGTATTCCGCCCGGCGGTTGGCCGCCTCCGCCGTCTCGTCCGGCGTCACGACAGCCGGGGCCGCTTCTCCCAGCCCTTCGTAGAAGACAGGCACTCGCAGGCCCTTCTTCCGGAAATACGCGGCCAGGCTCTTCGCCCGCCGCAACGACAAGTCCTGGTTCTCCGCCGCCGCTCCCACGGTGTCCGTGTGGCCAATCACGTAGAGCCGCAGCGAGGCGAAGCGGCCATACTTCGCCAATGCTTCCGCGATGAGCGCGTGGCTCTTGTCCAGCTTGCCCCGCTCCGACGCCGGGATGTCCGCGCGGCCCGAGGCGAAGTTCACCTCCTCGTGCGGAATGTCCACCTGCCACGGAAACAGGTCGACGCCCGTGTAGAACTCCGCCGTGTCGAACGCCCGGAGGGAGATCTTCATCACCCGCCCCTCCTCCGCTGGCCACGTCAGCTCCAGGGGCGTGCCCGCCGCCTCGCCCTTGAACGGCACCTCGCCCTCGAAGGCCTTCTTCCCGGTGTCCATCAACACCGTCAGCTCCGCGCGCTTCGCCGGGCGGTTGAGGACGAAGCGCATCCGGCGCGCCGCCACGTCCACGTCCTCCCGGCGCACCTCCACCTTCAGCGGGCCGTACAGCTCCGTGTCGAAAGACAGCGGCATCTCGCCCGATTCCGCGTTCGGGAAGCGCACCGTGAGCGCTCCCTCGTAGCGGAAGCGGCCTTCGGGCTGCGCCAGCTCGACGCGGCGGGTGATGCCCGGATTGCCGCCGCCCTTCACCTCCACCGTCTCGCCGTCACTGCGCTTCAGCTTCACTTCGAAGCCCGCGATGGGCTCCTCGATGTGGACGAGCAGCGCCGGGAGCTTCTCGCCCAGCACGGCGCGCCCTTCCAGGGAGACGCGGATGGCCTCCGCCAGCGCGGACGTCGAGGAGCACAGGACCAGGGTGGCAAGCAGCAGGCGGGCAGTCATGGCGCGGTGTAGGCCTTGGGCGTGGTTGGCAGGTTCCTCCGCGAGGGTAGGACGAGGCGCCGTGCAGGGAAACGCTCCCCGAAGGGGACGTTGGAGGTGCGACGGTATTCAATCGCCCCTGGCCTCGGGGACGGCCAGTCAGGGGGACGGGGCAACCGCCCCCCGTTACCCCTCCCCGCTACCTGCCAGGCCGTGACGCTCCAGGAGACGCCGCAGCTGGGTCCGGTGCAGCCCCAACGCCCGGGCCGTGGCAGCCACGTTGCCCTGGTTCGCCCGAAGCGCGGCCTCCAGCCGGGACCGCTCGGCCTCGTCCAGCGGCTTGCCCCGAGGCGGAGCCTGTTCGGTGGTGGACGGGGCCACCGCGCTGGGCGCCGCGGGTGGCGGGCCAAACACCGCGCCCGCGTTGGGGCCGAGGTGCCTGGACTCGATGCGTGCCGCTTCGTGGAGCAGCGCTTCCTGGACCGCACTGCGAACCTCCACGCGGAGCTCTCGCACGTTGCCAGGCCAGGCCCGCAGCAAGCAGGCCTCGTGCAAGCTCACATGCACCGACAGGTGGGCCCCCAGTTCTTCGACGAAGCGCTCCACCAGGAACGGCAGCTCCTCGGGACGGCGGCGCAGCGGCGGCAAGCCCACCTCCGGTCGGCCCAGGCGGAAGTAGAGGTCCTCGCGCATCCGGCCGCTGGCCACCTGCGCGCGCAGGTCCTTGTTTCCGGCGGAGCACACCCGGAGGTCCACCTTTCGCGGCTTGGAGCTCCCCAGCGGGAGGACCTCCCGCGTCTCCAGCGCGCGCAGCAGCTTGGCCTGCACGCCCAGCTCCAGCTCGGCCACCTCGTCGAGGAACAGCGTCCCCCCATCCGCGGCCTGTAGGTAGCCCTCCGCGTCGTCCGCGCCGGAGAAGGCACCGCGCCGGGCGCCAAAGAGGAGCCGCTCGGCGAGCCCCTGCGGAATGGCCGCGCAGTTGACGGCCACGAAGGGGCCCGACGCGCGCGGGCCACGCTCATGGAACGCGCGGGCCACGCCCTCCTTGCCGGTGCCGCTTTCGCCGTGGATGTGAAGCGTGAAGCCGTGTCCCGCCGAACGCTCGACCCGGTCCAGCAACTGCTGCATGGCGGGCCCCCGCACGAAGTCGCGCGCCAGCACGACGCCGCGACGGGCCACCGGCCCGACGTCCGCACAGGGGATGAAGAGCGAGTCTCCCATGCGGATGACTCGCTGGGCCTCGTGGGGCGTACCGGCCGGCAGGGGTACCCCATCCACGAACGTGCCATTCTGACTGCCCTGGTCGGTGACCCAGAAGCGGCGGCCGTCCGTCCGCACCCGCGCGTGGCTGCGCGACATCCGCGGGTCCTGGTCCGCCCCCAACGCCTCGGCCCCCCGCCCCAACAGCAGTTCACCCTCCAGCGGCAGGCCCACGGCCATCGCGCGGCCCGCGCACAGCACGCGCAGCAGGCCCGGCACCGGGGCATCGCTGGAGTCCGCCGCTCGCCCCAGGGCGTCGCTCGGCTGCAAGGTCGACCGGTCGTGTTCCATGTGTCCGCATCCTACCCGTGTGCCGCCGACACACCGCACTGTGCCAGCGGGCCGTGCCACACCGGCCTCCATCACTGGCGCGCCCGTCGTCAACCGGCGTGGACCATGCTGGCATGACACTGGCTATGGCGGGCCCCTGAACCCAGGTAGACGCCATCACGTCGAGGAGCACCCTTTGCGCAACACCTTTTCCGCATGGCTCACGGGCCTGCTGCTGCTGGCCGCCACCCCGGGCTGCCAACTCCCCATCGCGGGCGCCAAGCCCCCCCATGGCGCCCGTCCCGACGCCCCGTCCGGCGCAGGGAGCTGTCCGACGGGACAGTGCGACCCCGACCCGAACGGCCTGGGCATCTACATCGCAGAGGGACACAACTACTGCTTCCTGCACGAAAAGACGCCCGTGGCGTGCCTGGAGGGCTTCGTCACTACGCCCGAGGGCGCGGCGCTCCGCGTGCGCTCCATGTACCAGAGAGACCGGATGCTGCTGCTGCCCCTGCACCTCCGGAATCCCGCCACGCCCGCCGGCGAGGCGCCGCCCACGCTGGAGTCCATGGAGGGCAACATCGGCGACTTCTACGTCGCGGTGCGCACGGGGGACGCCGTCAGGAAGCTGCGGGGCGCGGCGATGTCGCGGCTGGTGTTCGGGTTCAGGCTCCCGGTGGACCTGGGCGGTACGCTGGAGGACCTGCTCTACGAATTGTCGCTCGAGCCCGTGTCGGACAACCGCCTGGTCGTTCGCTACCGGCCCGCGACCCACACGGGCTGGCAGCGGCAGTGTCAGTCACCGGAGGGCCGGGACACCGCCTCCGTCATCCTTCCACAGCGCCCCATTGACGGGCTCAACGCCGCGATGACGCACCATGCGGCATCCCTCACCGTGGCCTGCGAGTCCGGGGCGATTGGCGCCTGCATGGCCTGGGGCTATCAGCCCTGGACGCCCGACACGCGCACCGCCGACCCGGACCGGGAGTTCGTGTATGGCGCCTGCCTCCAAGCCAAGCGCGCCGCGTACTTCGTGGGCCAGGGCGACCTGAGCACGTACACCGTCAGCGGCACGGAGTTTCTCCGGCGCGACGCGCATGGCTTCGGGCGCGACAGCAACAGCGACCTGCGGGAGCTGCGCTACCTGGAGGCGCTGTGGAGCCCTCGGGGCGCGGAGTGCCTCAACCTGGAGAACCGGCGCGGCAAGGCCCCCATCCGAAACGGCCTCACGCTGCCCGCCTGTGGGCCAGCGCCGCAGTGGAGCCCGGGAGCGCGCTTCGCGACGGGCGTGGAGCAGCCCTCAGGGCCCTGAGCCGGCAGCGCTCTCGGCGCGCAGGGTGGCCTCCTCCGCCGCGTCCAGGGGCCCCACGTAGCGGGCCAGCCAGGGCACCTGGGTCGTGGCGCGGCGCCAGGCCGCGTCGGCCTCCAGCAGGGTCTCCCGCCAGCCCTCCGCCGGACGCTGGCGCCGGGCACGCAACAGCAGGAGCGCCCCCCGCACGGCGTGGGCCTCCGGCAGCTCCGCATCCAGCTTCAGCGCCAGGTCCACCTGCGCCAGCCCCTCCTCCACGAGAGAGGACGGCCCCCCGGTGTCCCACGCCAGCCGCCACGCCGCCCGGGCCAGGGTGAGGTGGCTGTCGTAGTAGGGGTAGAGCGACACGGCGCGCCGGGCCTCGTCGAGGGCCTTGCGCAGCGAAGGCTCCGCGGAACGGCCCGCGCGCCGGGCCTGCTCCGCCGCCGCCAGCTCCAGCTCGGCCCCCAGGCTGCGGCAGTCCGCGCAGGAGGGGCTCACGCGATACGCCTCCGCCAGCGCCCGGCGCCCGCTGACGAGCGCCTCGCCCATGTCACGGGCCTCACGCGAGTCCTGGAGCGCCTGGAGCCAATGCGCGCTGGCGGCGTGGAGCCAGGCGCGGTCCGACCGGGCGTTGACGCCGCGGGAGCGCTCCGCTGCCTGGAGCGCGTGCGACAGGGCCGGACGGGCGTCCTGGCCCGTCTCCAGAAGGTAGCGCGCGCGCGTCAACTCCGCGGCGGCGGCGTGCTCGGAGGCGGAGTGGAAGCGCTCATCGAGCACCAGCGCCTGCGCGCTGGCCTCCAGGGCCGCGCGCACGTCGGCCTCTGGGTTCCGGCCACGGGAGAGCAGGAAGGCGGCCCGGGCGGCGTACAGCTCCGCGAGGTTCGAGTGGGCGAACAGATACTTCGGGTCCGCGTTGACGGCCCGCTGGAAGGCGCGCTCCGCCGCGGCGTAGGCAGGCAGCGGGTCCTCGCCGTGCTCCCGCTGATAGTTGCCCCGCCAGCGGTGCACGAGCCCCAGGTCATTGAGCGCCCAGGGGTAGTGCGGCTCCAGCTCAATCGCCCGTTCCAGCCAGTGGAGGGCCTGCGCCCAGGACGCCTCGGGGGCCTCGCCCGCGCGCGCCTGACGCAGGCCGCGCATGAAGTGGCTGTACCCCAGCGAGTCATGCGCGAGCACGTCGCGCGGCGCCAACGCCCCGGCCCGCGAGGCCGCGGCCGTCCACGCGTCGAGCAAGGCTTCCGCGCCACGCGCGTCGGGCTCCCCCTGGAAGTTCACCGCGCGGTACTGATTCATCAGCACCTGCGCCCTCTTCGTATGCCCCGCCGCCCGGTCCGGGTCGGCCGCGAGGCTCCGGTCCACCGCGGCCTCCGCCTGGTCCAAAGCAGCCTTGCGCGAGCGCCCCTCCCGCTTGTCCAGCTCCGACAGCTGCAACCACACCTCCGCGAGTGACTCGTGGGCCCAGGCATCGCTGCGCGCCAGCTCCACGGTCTGCTGGTAGCGGGACTCCGCTTCCACGAGCCCGGCCCGCGCGCCCGCGTAGTCGCCTTGTTCCAGCAGCGCCATGGCGCGCGCGAGCGCCACGTCCCCCGCGAGCTTCCGGACCTCCGGCATCCACGAAGCTTGCGCCACGGCCGCCCGCGCGGCTCGCTCCGCGCCCTCGTAGTCCTTGCGGTACAGGGCGATGAGTCCCTCGAGGTAACGCGGAGACTCCAACGCCACGCCGCCGCTGCGCTCCAGCGACTCGAGCGCGGGCGTCAGATAGCGCGCCTCCAGTTGCCGCTGACGGGCGGCCACCCACGCCGCGCCGCCGCTGCGCCGCGCGTCCTCCATGGCCAGGTGGTACTGCTCCCCCAACACGCGCCCCAAGGCATAGTGGAGTCCTGGCGAATCGACGCCCAACTCGCGCGCCCGCGTCAGCGCCTTGTGCGCCTGCTCGAACTCGCGCATCGCCAGGTGGCCCCGCCCCAGCGCCTGCCGCACCAGCCCCTCCCCCAGGTCGCCCAGGTCATGCCGCAGGGCGCCCAGGCGCGCCATGCGCTCCCGGACGCGCTGCTGCTCGGGCCGCGTGTCGTGCAGGGGCAGGGCCTGGAAGGCGCGCACGAAGGACTCGATTTCCTGCACCTGCTGGCCCAACTGCTCGGCCAATTGCACGCGTGAGGCCATGCGCGCCTGGAGGTCCCGCTCCGCCAGCCAGGTCCGGGCCCCGAAGCCGGCGAGCAGCAGCATGCCCACCAGCGAGCCGGTGGAGACGAACAGCACCGCGCGATGCCTTCGGGCGGCGCGCCGCAGCCGGTGCGTCAGCCGGGGCCGCCGCCCGAGCACGGGCGCGCCGTCCAGGTAGCGGCCCAGGTCCTCCGCCAGCGCCCGGGCAGAGGCGTAGCGCAGCGCGGGCTCCTTGCTCAGACACTTGAGACACACCGTCTCCAGGTCGGCGTCCAGCTCCGGCACGCGCTCGCGTGGCGGCGCCGGGTCATCGTGGAGGACCCGGTGCAGCGTCTCCAGCGGCGTGGCGCCGGTGAAGGGCGGCTCGCCCACGAGTAGTTCGTAGAGCGTGGCGCCCAGGCCGTAGACGTCCGTGCGCGCGCCGATGGCGTCCAGCGCCCCCCGCGCCTGCTCCGGCGCCATGTACGCGGGCGTGCCCATCACCGCGCCGGTGGACGTGAGGCCGTGCCCCTCCCCCGCCTCGTAGGCGAGGCCGAAGTCCATGATGACGGGCTCGCGGCGCGCGCCCTCCCCCGGGAGCACCATGATGTTGGAGGGCTTGAGGTCCCGGTGGATGACGCCCAGCGCGTGGGCCGCCTCCACGGCCTCCGCCGCGGCCTTCAACCACCGCGCTTTCTCCGTGGGCGCCAGGCCCCGCGCGGCGACGTCCATCCGCTCGCCCTCCACCAGCTGCATGGCGATGAAGGCCTGGCCGTCCGCCTCTCCCGCGTCGAACACCTTGCAGACGTTGGGGTGGTCGATGCGCGCCTGGGCGCGGGCCTCCCGGAGAAACCGCATGGCCCGCTCCGGGTCCGCGCCCCGGAGGAACTTGAGCGCCACCGGCCGCCCGAGCGTCCTGTCCCGCGCGCGGTACACGTCCCCCATGCCGCCGCGTCCGAGCAACTCCAGCACCTCGTAGCGGGCCCCGGGCGTGGCCGGCGCGGTGCCCGGCCTCGACGCGGGCAGGTCCGCCACCGTGGCCCCCTCCCCCGCCGGCCGCGCTGCGGTCTCCGACGGCAGGGTTGGAGCGAGACGTGACATGCCCAAAGCCTATCAAACGCATACAACCGCGGCACGGTGGCACACCGAAGCCTGTGCCACCGTGCCACTCGAATCGGTGCCAGCTCGCGGGCTCCGGGCACGCGCCCAGAGGGCGGCCCGAGGGACGCACGGCGCCGCGCGGGGCGGCACACGCCTTGCTCAAGCAGCGCCACGGCACGGACGCCGGAGGGGCGGTTGGCCCCACGCGCCGCGCCGCCTCAACACCTCACACCAAGGGAAACCCCCACCATGTCGAAGCTGCGCTACGCACTGATTGCCCTGTCCATGCCCGCCGTCCTCTGGGGCTGCGGTCCCGAGGACCTGATGGACGTCTCCGCCGAGCCGCCCGCCGCGCAGGACCTCACGACGCGGGGCCAGGAGCTGACCACGGCCAACATGTACACGTGGTCGCAGGGGAACATCGCCACGCCCATGGGCACGACGGTGAACCGGACCTGCTACCTGATGCGCGTCGGTGGAAACTTCGAGGGCGGCGGCGAGCGCGTCGACATCTTCCAGACGGGTGGCTCGTGGTATCTCGGCGGCGCCTCGGGGCAGACCGGCATCAACGGCGCCGCGGGCTGCATCAACGTCGCGGACACGGGGAGCGAGTACACGTGGAGCCAGTCGTCGAGCTACCCCACCTACCTGGGCTCCTCGGCCAACCGCGTGTGTTACCTGACGGGCGTCGCGGGCAAGTTCCACGGCACCGGAGAATGGGTCCACGTCTATGAGACGGCCGGGAGCTGGTACATGACGGGCAACTCCAGCCAGAGCGGCGTGCGGGCACGGGCGCGCTGCATCGACCTGGGCGCGGGCAACACGTACAGCCCGGAGTACACCTGGAGCCAGGGCAGCTCGGCTACGGCCATGGGGGGCACCACGGCCCGCTCCTGCGCCCTGACGTTCGTCCGGGGCAAGTTCGAGGGCGGGGGCGAGTACGTCCGCACGTTCCAGCAAGGGGGCTCATGGTACCTCGGCGGCGGGTCGAACCAGACCGGCGTGAGCGCGCGCGCGCGCTGCTTCTAAACCCCAGCGCGGCAAGGCGCCGGGGCTCAGGGCACGCCGACGATGGTGATGCCCGCGGCCTCGGCGCCCGCGAAGAGCGCCGGGGCGTCCAGCAGCACCGTGCGCCCCACCTCGAGCGCCAGCACGCGCGCGCCGACCTCCTGCATGACGTCCAGGGTGCGCGGCCCCACGGCGGGCAGGTCGAAGCGCAGGTCCTGCTGCGGCTTGCACCGCTTCACGACGACCGCGCCCACGTTGCCACCGAGCCTGCCGCCACGGCGGATGGCCTCGTCCGTGCCCTCCACGGCCTCCAGCGCGAGCACGTGGCCGTTGTGCACCACCACCGTCTGCCCGACGTCCGCCTGCCCCAGCAGCACCGCGACTTCACGGCCCAGGGCGACGTCCTTCTCCTGCGCCGGGTGCAGCCGAGGCCCCGCGAGGTGGCCCTCCGGGCACAGCACCTCCCCCAGGAAATCCGTGGGGGCGATGATGGTGACGCCGCGTGACTCGAAGTCCGCGGCCACCGCGCGCAGCAGCGCGTCATCCCGGAAGCTGCGCAGCTTGGAGATGATGCGCACCGCGCCCAGGTCCGGCCGCGCCTCCGCCAACGCGCGCACCCGGCCGATACCACCGGCCATGGCCGCCTGCTTCACGCCGGCTTCGCGGAAGGCCTTCTGGATGCGGTCCACCTGCCCGACGCGCACCCACGTCAGGCGGTCCACCTCCGACGCCAACGCCGGGTCCGTCTCTCCCCGGTGGGCCACGACGACGACTTCCAGTCCCTTCTGGCGCGCCGCGCGCGCGAAGAGAAAGGGGAGCCGGCCGTTGCCCGCGATGAGGCCAATCCGCTCGTTCACGGCGTCAGCGCGTCAGGCCGCGCTTGCTCTGCTGGATGAACTGGATGAGGTGGTCCACCTCGGAGTGGCCCGCCAGCTCCGTGCGCAGCCGCACCATGGCCTCCTGCAGCGTCAGCTTCGAGCGGAACAGGATGCGGTGCGCCTCCTTGACGCGCTCGATCTGCTCCTTCGAGAAGCCGTTGCGCTCCAGGCCCACCGTGTTGAGGCCCACCAGCTCCGCCCGGTCCCCCTGGGCGGTGGCGTACGGCGGGATGTCCATGGTCACCATCGCGCCGCCGGAGATGAAGGCGTGCTTGCCCAGGCGGGTGAACTGATGCACCGCCGCCAGGCCGCTGATGATGACGTGGTCCTCCATGGTGACGTGGCCCGCCAGCGCGGACCCGTTGCCGATGCGGCAGCCGTCGCCCACCACGCAGTCATGCGCGACGTGGCAGTTGGCCATGAAGAGGTTGCCGTTGCCCACGCGCGTGGCCCCGCCGCCGCCGGCGGTGCCCTTGTGCAGGGAGACGAACTCACGAATCTGGTTGTCGTCGCCGAGCACCAGCTCCGTGTCCTCCCCCGCGTACTTGAGGTCCTGCGGGTCGGCGCCCACCGAAGCGAACTGGAAGATGCGGTTGCGCTCGCCCAGCGTCGTGCGGCCCTCGATGACGACGTGCGGCCCCACGCGGGTGCCCGCGCCGAGCGTCACCTGGGGACCGATGACCGAATAGGGACCGACTTCGACTGTTTCGTGGAGCCGCGCGCCGGAATGGACCACCGCGGTGGGATGAACCTGAGCCATGAAGTTTCCTCTTGCTCGCGGGGGCGCGCTTCAGGGTGACGCGCTGTCAGCCGCTGCGGCGTCCTTGTCGACGACGGTTGCCAGGAACTCGCCTTCGGAGACGCGTGCGCCGTCCACCGTCGCCAGGCCCTTGGTCTTCCAGACGGCGCCCTTGTGACGGATGACCTCGATCTCCAACTGGAGCCGATCACCCGGCAGCACCGGCTTGCGGAAGCGCGCGCCGTCCACCCCCATCAGGTAGGTGAGCTTGCGCGACGGGTCCATGTTCTCGCTCTTGTACGCGAGGATGGCCGTCGCCTGCGCCAACGCCTCCAGGATGAGCACCCCCGGCATCACCGGGTGCCCCGGGAAGTGGCCGTTGAAGAAGGGCTCGTTGATGGTGACGTTCTTGTAGGCCACCAGCTTCTGGCCCGGGACGATCTCCACCACCCGGTCCACCAGGAGGAACGGGTACCGGTGCGGCAGCAGATTGAGAATCTCTCCGATGTCCATCACGGCCCCTTTTCCTTCTCCAGCGTCTCCACCCGGCGCCGCAAGGCCCGCACTTCCTTGAGCAGGTCCGCCATCTGCCCCGCCGCGGCGCTCGCGCGCAGCCACTCCCGGTGGGGAACGGCGGGACTGCCGCTGACCACCTGGCCGTCGGGTACGTCGTGCGCCACGCCGGACTGCGCGCCCACCTTGGCCAGGTCACCGACGCGAATGTGGCCCACCACGCCCACCTGCCCCGCCAGCACCACGCCCGTGCCAATCTCCGCCGAGCCCGAGACACCCGCCTGCGCGCAGATGAGCGAGAGCGGCCCGACGCGGACGTTGTGGGCGATCTGCACCAGGTTGTCGAGCTTCGTGCCTCGGCCCACGACGGTTTCGCCCACCGTCGCCCGGTCGATGCACGTGCACGCGCCCACCTCGACGTCGTCCTCGATGCGGACGATGCCGACCTGGGGAATCTTGAAGTGCTCCGGCCCCGCCTCGCCCTCCGGGTTGAAGGCGAAGCCGAAGCCGTCCGCACCCACCACGCTGGAGGCGTGGAGGATGACCCGCGCGCCGACGATGCAGCGCTCGCGCACCGTCACGTTGGGGTACAGGATGCAGTCGTCCCCCACCTCGGCCTGCTCGCCCACGTAGGCGCCCGGATACAGCACGGTGCGCGCGCCCACGCGGCCGCCCCGGTCCACCGAGGCGCCCGGCAGCACCACCGCCTCCGGATGCACGGTGGCCTCGGGATGCACCCAGGCTCCGGGCCGCACACCGGCGGCGGGACGGGAGACCGGATGGAACAACTGCAGCAGCTTCGCGTACGCCAGATGCGGATTGGCCACCCGCACCAGCGCGACGCCCTCGCGCGGCGGCGCGTCATGTCCCACCAGCACGGCCGAGGCCTTGGAGGTCTCGAACTGGCGGCGGTAGCGCGCGTTTCCGTAGAAGGACACGTCCCCCGGGCCCGCTTCTTCGAGTCCGTTGAGGCCGTGGATGAGCAGTGAGGAATCACCGAGGAGCTCACCACCCACGTGGGCGGCGAGCTCCCCGAGCTGTCGGGGCATGGGAGCGGTCTGCACGAGTAGGGAGTGACGGCTACTTCTTCGTCGGGGCGTCCTTGGCCGCCGTCTTCTTCGAGGCGTTGTACGCCCGGATGACCTCGTTGGAGATGTCATGCACCGAGCGGGCGAACACGATGCCCGAGTCACGGCGCTCCAGCACGAAGCCCAGGTCATCGCGCTCGGCGATGGTGGCGATGATGCCGTCGATCTTCTGGATGATCGGCTGCATCTCCTGCTGCTCCTTCGTCGCGGCCTCGGAGCGGCTCTTCTCCCACTTCTGGGCGAGCACCATGACCTTGCGCTGGAGCTCGGCCTCCTTCTGGGCCTTGTTCTCCGCGCTCATCGCGCTGGCCTGCTTGTCCAGCGTCTCCTTCTCGGTGCGGAGCGCGTTCTGCTCCTTGTCGATCTCCTTCTGGCGGTCCTCGAGCCACTTCTGGAGGCGGGCCTTGGCGGCCTTTCCATCATCCACCTCCAGCATGACTTTCTGCAGGTCGACGTAGGCGACCTTCACGTCGGCAGCGGAGGCGGCCACCGGAAGGCCGAGCGACAGGGCAGCGGCGGCGGCCGCGATGGTGGTGCGAAGCGACATTTTCAACGACTCCTCAGGAAGGGTACAGGCTCCGACGTACGCCTATCGGGCTTCTTCAATTCCCTCCGCCCGTGGGGGGCGGCCCCCCGGACGGAGGGCCAAGGGCTTATCAGAAGAAGTTGCCGATAGTGAACTCGAACAAGATTCTGTCGTCCTCTGGCCGCCTGGTGAGCGGGATACCCCACTCGAAGCGGAGGGGGCCGATGGGAGAGAACCAGCGGAAGCCGAAGCCCGCGGCGTGGAAGAGACCGAGCGGCAGCTTGTCCTGCCGGTCCTCGAAGAAACGCTCGTTGGCGGCGAAAGCGTTACCCGCGTCGTAGAAAACCACGCCGCGCAGACCGGCCTTTTCGAAGATGGGGAATTCCAGTTCGAAGTTGAAGACGAGCTGCTTGTTACCACCCACGCGGAAGTCGGTGATGGTCGCGTCCGGACTGCCAGAGCGCGGAACCTTCACGGACGGGCTGATGCTGCGCAGGAAGTAGCCGCGGACGCTGTTGATGCCGCCCACGTAGTAGAGCTCGGAGATGGGCAGCGGCTTGTTCGAGTCCAGCTGCTGGATGTAGCCCACGGTGGCGTTCGTCTTGAAGACGAAGCCCAGCGGCATGGGGAAGTACAGGCGCGAGTACGCCGTGTACCGGTTGTAGAGGAACGTGCCGCCGAGGAAGTCCGGGGCGAACTCCACCGAGCCAAAGTGGATGAAGCCCTTCGACGGGAACAGTCGGTTGTTGCGGCGGTCGAACGAGAGCGACACGCGGGCCGCGCTGGTGGTGCCCGACAGGAACTGGTTGGCCAGCAGCACCGCGCCCAGGTTCTGCCCCGCCTCCACGTTCACCCATTCGCGCGAGTAGCCGATGGTGCCCAGCAGGTCGTCCACGAACTGGTAGCCGATGGACACCGTGCCACCCGTGGAGCTGCGGATGAAGCCCTCGTAGTCCGCCTGGATGCGGAAGAACTCCGCGGACAGCAGGTAGCGCGTGTCCAGGAAGTACGGATCGTAGAAGGACAGCTGCACCAGGGAGCGCAGGCCGGAGATCTGCGCGGACGCGGAGAGACTCTGGCCCCAGCCCAGGAAGTTGTTCTGGGCGATCTGCGCCGTGAAGATGAAGTTCTCCACGTTGGAGAAGCCGAGGCCGACCTGGAAGGTACCGGTGGCCTTCTCCTTCACCTCCACCTGGAGGACGATGGTGTCGTCCGCCGAGCCCGGGCGCTGGGTGATCTCCACCGTTTCGAAGAAGCCCAGCGCGGTGACGCGCTCGCGGCTGCGGCGCACGCCGCTGCCGTCGTAGAGCTCCCCTTCGTAGACGCGCAGCTCGCGGCGGATGACCTTGTCCCGCGTCTTGCTGTTGCCCACCACGTCGATGCGCTCGATGGTGACCTGGGGCCCCCTCTGGACGTCGAAGGTCAGGTCCACCGTGCGGTTGTCCGCGTTGACGTTGGTGATGGGGTTGATGTTCGCGTAGGCGTAGCCGCGGTCGTAGTAGACGTCCGAGACGGAGAGGATGTCCTCCGACAGCTGCGAGCGGTTGAAGCGCTCGCCGGTGCGGGACTTCATCTTCGCCGCCATCTCCTCCTTGGTGACGTCGTCGAACAGGTCGCCCGCGAAGTCGATCTTCCCGATGTCGTAGGGCTCACCCTCCGTCACGCGCAGGGTGATGAAGATGAAGCGCTTGTCCGCGGAGAGCTGGACGGTGGGCTTGTCCACCCGGACGTTGATGAAGCCCTTGTCGTAGTAGGCGATCTGGATGACGGCCAGGTCGCGCTGGAAGGCCTCCTCGCGGTAGGTGCCCTCGCCGGTGAAGAAGGAGAGGAACCCGCCCTCGCGGGTGATCATCGTCTCCTTGAGCTCCGCGGCGGAGACCTTCTCCGCGCCGAGGATGGTGATCTGCTTCACCATCACCTTCGCACGCTCGTTGATGTTGAACACCACATCCACGTTGGCGCCGCCCTCGACGGGCTTGATCTTGTGGCTGACCTCCGCGAGGAAGTAGCCCTTCTCCACGTACTTGGCCTGGATCTTCTTCACCGTGGAGCGCACCAGCTCCATGTCCAGGATGGTGGAGGGCTTGACGTCGATCTCCTCCTTCAGGTCGTCCTTGCTCAGCTCGTCGTTGCCCACGAGCTGGACGTTCCGGACGGTGGGCCGCTCCTCCACGCGGACGACGTAGGCCACGCCGCGGGACATCCGCTGGACGAGCAGCTCCACGTCCTGGAAGTAGCCCAGCGCCCACACCGCCCGCAGGTCCTGCGCGGTGCGCGTGGGGGTCAGCAGATCGCCCACGCGGGTGCGGAGGGCGCGGCGGATGGCCTCGGCCTCCACGCGGCGGTTGCCCTCGACGCGGACCTCGACGACGCGCCGGGCGTCGTCGGGGGACAGCGGAGCGTCCTGGGGGAGTTCGGGCTCGGACGCCGACTCCTGGGTGTCGGCGGGAGCGGCGGGGGCGGCCACCTCGGGTACGAGCGAGGGCGAGACACCACCCCCGTCTTCCTGTGCCAGCACGGAGCCAGGCACGAGGGACCACATGGCGACCGCCAGCAGCGGGAGCAGGGACTTGCGCGACAGAACGGGGAGCCTCAAGGGGAGACCGGCCAGGAAAAGGCGGGGCAATCTACGGGAAGGTCCCCGAGGCCCTCAATGCAAAATTGCCGGGACATCACGCCTCCGACACCGCCCCCCCAGCCAACCTCAGACGGCGGGGCATGGAGCGGGCAAGCGTCTCATTGTGGGTGACGACCACGGCGGTGATGCCCTGCTCGCGGTTCACGTCCCGCAGGAGCTGGTGGATGCCCTCGCCCGTCGCCGGGTCCAGGTTGCCGGTGGGCTCGTCCGCCAGCAACACCGCGGGCTTGAGCACCAGCGCGCGCGCCAGGGCCACGCGCTGGGCCTCGCCACCGGACAACTCCCCTGGGCGGTGGTCCACGCGATGTCCCAGTCCGACCCGCTCCAGCAGTTCACGGGCGTACGCGTAGGCTCCCGTACGGTCCTGTCGCTGGATGAGCGCGGGCATCGCCACGTTCTCCAACGCGGTGAACTCCGGCAACAGGTAGTGGCTCTGGAAGACGAAGCCGATGGTCCGATTCCGGAACTCAGCGATCTCCGCGTCGTTCATGGAGAACACGGAGCGGCCCTCGAAGAGGACCTCGCCCGCGGCCGGCGCGTCCAGGGTGCCCAGCACGTGCAGGAAGGTGCTCTTTCCCGCGCCGGAGGCGCCCACCAGCGAGACGAGCTCTCCCCGCTCGATGTCCAGCGAGACGCCTCGAAGGATGTCGATGCGCTTGCCGTGCAGGAAGTAGCTCTTGAAGACATTGCGGATGGACAACAGCGCCATGGCTACTCCGCCTTCAGGCCTTCCACCGGCTCCACGCTGCTCGCCTTGAGGGCCGGGTAGATGGAGGCGAGGTAGGTGACGAGCACCGCGATGACGACGGCCAGCACGGTCTGCACGGGCTCGATGCGCACCGGCAGCGCCGGGATGTAATAGACGTCCGCGTCCAGCTTGATGCCGACCTTCTCGATGAAGATGCACCACGAGAGGCCGGAGATCAGCCCGAGGAAGCCGCCCGCGACGCCAATCTGGAGGCCCTCCGCGAGGAATATCTTCACGATGCCGCCATCCGGGACGCCCAGTGCCTTGAGCACGGAGATCTCCTTCCGCTTCTCCAGCACCAGCATGATGACGGTGGCCACGATGAGGCCCGCGGCCACGATGATGATGATGGAGAGGATGATGCCCATCACCAGCTTCTCCAGGCGCAGCGCGGAGAAGAGGTTCTTGTTCATCTCGCCCCAGTCGCGTGCCCGGTAGGGATAGCCGCCCAGCGCCTTCACCACCTGCGAGGCGATGCGGCGCGCGTCGTCGATGTCCGCCACCTTGAGCTCGATGCCCGTGGCGCCCTTCACGTTGAAGAAGTCCTGGGCCTCCTTGAGGAGGATGTAGACGAACTTGGAGTCGTACTCGTACATGCCCGAGTAGAAGATGGCCGCCACACGGAAGGCGCGGCTCTTCGGAATCGGGCCGGACGGCCCCAGCTCGGTGCCCAGCGGGGACACGACGTTCACCCGGTCTCCCACCACCACGCGCAGCGACGCCGCCAGCTCGCGGCCAATGACGATGCCGGGCAGGACGGCGGGCTTCTTGGCCGTGCCGGAGCGGCGGATGATGTCGTCCTCCTCCACCCCACCCTCCTCCGCGGGCTCCTCGTCCGTCAGGCCGCGGTGGGCGATCTTCTCCGGGGTGTAGAGGATGTCGAGCGAGCCGCCGTGCAGGATGTTGCGCGGCAGGTCCGTCACCTCGCCCACCGTGGCCGGGTCGATGCCCTTGATGATGACGCCGTCCACGTTGCCTTCGGAGGCGATCATCACCTGGTTGATGATGAAGGGCGTCTGCCCCACCACGCCGCGCACCTTGCGCACCGCGTCCATGACCTTGGTGTACTCCGGGAGGTCCCCGGCGTACTTGGACACCACCGCGTGCGCGTTGGTGCCCAGGATCTTCTGCTGCAGGTCGGCCTCGAAGCCGCTCATCACCGACAGCACGATGATGAGCGCCATCACGCCCACGCCCACGCCGCCCACGGACAGGGCGGTCATCATCATGGTGGGCGACTGCTCATGCAGCTTCAGCCGGTTGAGGTCGGACGCGGCCGCCAGCGGGTCCTTGAGGCCCAGCTTGCGGATGCGCGTGCGCTCCACCGCGGCCTCCGCCGAGCGGATGATGAAGTACACGAGCAGCGGCGGGATGATGCCGAACATCAGCACCGCCAGCGTCCCCAGGAGCAGCGAGGGGCGGAACACCGCCACGTGCCGGCGCGCGACGAAGAGCTCGAAGCCGAGCTTCAGGTCCACGCGGCCGCTGCCCGCGGCGATGAAGCCGGTGTTGACGCCCAGCACCAGCGCCAGCACCAGGAAGGTGAAGACGAGCCAGTACCCCAGCTCCGGGCGGCCAATCAGCCCCGCGACGTACGTCACCTCGCGCAGCCGGTAGCCCAGCGCCAGCTGCAGGCCCGGCAGCCGCTCCATCAACGTGAGGATGATGGGGATGGGCAGGCCCAGGTACAGCACGCCGATGGTGGCCTCGGGCAGCGACAGGCGCTGCGCGCGCGAGGCGCCGATGAAGCCGGAGATGAACGCCACCATGCCGCCCGCGAGCAGCGCGATGGCGAAGGCCCCGGTGGGCGCCAGCGTCAGGCCGCCCCCCTCCTTCGCCGCGCCGGACAGCTCGGCGGTGGACACGCCGCTGGAGAGCAGCGTCTGCAGGAGGATGAGGACGACCTCCGCCAGGAGGATGCCGCCGCCGTAGGCGCCCAGCGTGCTCCAGTAGAAGTCCCGGTAGCGCGCCAGCCGCGGGTACAGCGTGGCGCCCGCGGCGGGGCTCGGCCCCTCGGCGGACGCCGGCGCGCGCCGGACGCCCGCGGCGATGAGCGCCCACCCCGCGAGCCAGACGGCCGCGCCCGCCACCAGGACACCGGTGTGCGGGAAGGGCGCGACGGCCTGCTCGGACACCAGCAGCACCGCGTTCAGGGCCTGGACCAGCCCTCCCCAGCCCAGCAGGGAGAGCCCCAAGGCGGGGCTGGCCTCCGCCCAGGCCTGAGAGGACGTGAGCGCGACCCCGAGCAGGGCGAAGCCCGCAAGGGAGACCAGCGCCCCCACCCAGATGAAGGACCAGCGATAGACGGTCTGCCGTTCGGCGGAGTGCACGCGGCCTCCTGGCTACTTCGCCAGTGGCTTGAGGAGGGGAAACAGGATGACGTCCCGGATGCTCTGCGAATCCGTGAACAACATGGCGAGCCGATCAATCCCGATGCCCTCACCGGCCGTGGGCGGCATGCCGTGTTCGAGGGCGCGGATGTAGTCGTCGTCGTAGTCCATGGTCTCCTGCTGGCCCCGCTGCTTCGCCTCCAGCTGGGCCAGGAAGCGGCCCTTCTGGTCCAGCGGGTCGTTCAGCTCGGAGAAGGCGTTCGCGATTTCCCGCCCCGCCACGTACAGCTCGAAGCGGTCCGTCACGTCCGGGTTCGCGTCATTGCGACGAGCCAGCGGCGAGACGGCGGTGGGGAAATGGGTGATGAAGGTGGGATGGATGAGCGTGTGCTCGACGTGGTGCTCGAAGAGCGCGCCCACCAGCTCACCGTGGTTCATGGTGTCCACGGCCCGCCGCTCGGCCTCCGAGTGGCTCGTCTTGAGCAGCTCGTGGCGCAGCCGGTCCGCGTCCGCCATGTCCTTGTCGGACAGGCCACTGACGACCTCGCGGATGGCCTCCGTCATGGAGATGCGCTTCCAGCCCTTGCCGAAGTCGAGCACGTGCTCGCCGTACTTCACCTTGGAGTCGCCGGTGACGGCCTGGGCCGCCTCCGAAATCATCTCCTCGGAGAGGTCCATCAGGTCCTCGTACGTGGCGTACGCCTGATAGAACTCCAGCATCGTGAACTCGGGGTTGTGCCGGGTGCTGATGCCTTCGTTGCGGAAGTTGCGGTTGACCTCGTAGACGCGGTCGAACCCGCCCACCACCAAGCGCTTGAGATACAGCTCCGGGGCGATGCGCATGTACAAATCAATGTCGAGCGCGTTGTGGTGCGTGGTGAAGGGCCGCGCCGCCGCGCCGGACACGAGCGGGTGCATCATCGGCGTCTCCACCTCGACGAAGTCCCGCGTGTCGAGGAAGTTGCGGATGAAGCGGATGAGCTTGTTGCGCCGGAGGAAGGTCTGCTTCACGTCCGGGTTGGACACGAGGTCCAGGTAGCGCTGGCGGTAGCGCATCTCCACGTCCGTCAGGCCGTGCCACTTCTCCGGCAGGGGCCGCAGGGACTTGGTGAGCGGAACGAACTTCGTGGCCGACAGCGTCAGCTCGCCCGTCTTGGAACGGAAGACGGCGCCGGTGGCCGCGAGGAAGTCACCCACGTCGCAGAGCTTGAACGCCTCATAGGAGTCACCCAGGGCGTCCTTCTTCATATGGACCTGGATTTCGCCCGAGCGGTCGCGCAGCTTGATGAACGCGGCCTTGCCGAACGAGCGCATGGCCACGATGCGGCCGGCGACGTCGTACGGAGGGGTCGCGGCCTGCTCGATTTCCTCGGCCGTCTGCGCGCCGTGCTTGTCGTGGATTTCGGCGGCCAGGTGCTGGGGACGGTAGCCGTTGCCGTACGGATTGAAGCCGGCCTCGCGCCACTTGCCGGCCTTCTCCAGGCGCTGGTCGTAGATTTCCTGTTCCTTCGTCCCGAGGTCGCCCTCGCCCGCACTCTTGTCGCTCTTGTTTTCGGTCTCGGCCATGACGCGCTTTCCCAAAGGCGCGGCACCGTAGCCAAGGCTCCCCCCGGAAGCAACGCAACACAGCGGACGGCCGGTCAGGGGGCGGCCATCACCAGGAAGGCGGCCACCGCGGCGGCCAGCAGCAGCGGGATGAGGATTTCCACCGGCAGGCGGTGGTTCATGTGCGCGGTGTGCAATCCCCGCAGACCGAAGCGGCGCTTGCGGCGCACCCGGTTCATCACCAGGGAGGCCAGCGCGGGCGGCGCCTTCTCACGCTCCACCGCCTGGACCCGCTTCACGACGCTGGCATAGCGCTGCCAACCCTGGCGGCAGTCCTCGCAGCCGTCCAGGTGGGTGCGAACCTCCTGCGCCTGGGGGGCGGGGAGTTCGTCGTCCGCGAGCGCGAGGAACAGCGCCCTCGCCTCGCGATGGTTCATCCGCGGTTCCACGTCCCTCAGTCTGCGATGAATGCCTGTCATGGCTCAAGCCGCCCCAGGAGGTCCGCCAGTTTTTCCCGCGCCCGGTGGAGCCGGCTCTTCACCGTGCCCTCCGGTAGCTCGGTGATGTCGATGATTTCGTCGTAGCTGAGGCCTTCGATGTCGCGCAGCGCCACCAGCATTCGCGCATCCGGCTCCAGTTGGGAGATGGCCCACTGCACGCGGGCCCGCTCGCGCGCGGACTCCAGCGCGGCGTCCGGCCCAGGCGCCGTGCCGCCGCCCTCCGCGAAGAGCGCGGTGGCCTCGTCGTACACCTCGGAGCGCCCGCGGCCCCGGCGCTTGAGGTACTTGAGCCGGTTGATGCAGTGGTTGCGGGTGATGCGGAACAGCCAGGTGGACAGCTTGGCGTCCTCGCGGAAGCGGCGGACGTTCTGGTGCACGCTGACGAAGATTTCCTGCACCAGGTCGTGCGCCTCCTCGCGGTCCCCCAACATGCGGACGCAGAAGTCGTAGAGGCGGTCCTGGTGTGTGCGGACCAGCAGCTCGAAGGCGTCCGGGTCCCCCCGGCGCAGGCGGACGAGCAGCGCGGCGTCCTGACGGCGCGCTTCGGACGCGTCCGCGGAGGCGGCGGCCCCTTCCTGTCCGATTTCGAGCACGCCGCCCGATGCCACCGGTGTCCTCCCGCGACGGCCCTCCCGTGGGAGGCGCCGTCGTCCCTCAGCCTACCGTGTCCCCTGCCCCGCGGCCCTCCGACAGCAGGGCCGCGGAAAAGGTTCCGGGCGAAGGCGGGAAAGCGCCGGTGGGACGGCTCAGTCCGCGCCGGCGCCGCGGTTGGGGTTCTTCACGCCCAGGAGCTGCGCGGTGACGAACTCCTCCAGGTCCCCGTCCAGCACCGAGTCCACGTTGCCCGTCTCAATGCCGGTGCGCAGGTCCTTGACCATCCGGTACGGCGCCAGCACGTAGGAGCGGATCTGCGAGCCGAAGGAGATGTCCTTCTTCTGCGCCTCGGCGGCGTCGCGCGCGGCCTCGCGCTTCTTCAGCTCCAGCTCGTACAGGCGGCCGCGGAGGATCTTGAAGGCCATGTCCTTGTTGGCCGACTGCGAGCGCTCCGTCTGGCAGGTGATGATGATGCCCGTGGGCAGGTGGCGCAGCTGCGCGGTGGAGGACGTCTTGTTCACCTTCTGGCCGCCCGCGCCGCCGCCGCGGATGAACTTCAGCTCGATGTCCTTCTCCGGGAGGTCGATCTGGATGGAGTCATCCACCTCCGGATAGACGTCCACGGACGCGAAGGCCGTCTGGCGCCGCGCGTTGGCGTCGAAGGGAGAGATGCGCACCAGCCGGTGCACGCCGACCTCCGCCTTCAGGTAGCCGTAGGCGAAGTCACCCTCGATGCGCAGGGAGACGTTCTTGAAGCCCGCCTCTTCCCCCGGCACCTCGTCGTTGATTTCGACCTTCCAGCCCTTGGACTCGCAGTAGCGCGTGTACATGCGCAGCAGCATGGCCGCCCAGTCCATGGAGTCCGTGCCACCGGCGCCGGCGTTGATGTCCATGAAGCAGCTGCTGCGGTCCTGCTCGCCGGAGAGCATGCGCGCCAGCTCCAGCTTGGCGACCTCGCCCTCGAGCCCCGTGAGCGAGCCCTCCGCCTCCTGGGTGGTGGCCTCGTCGTTGGCCTCGGCGGCCAGCTCGAAGAGCACCTGCGCGTCATCCAGGCCGCGCATCACCTTGTCATAGGCGCCGACGCTGGCCTCCAGCGTGGACTTCTCCTTGAGCAGGGCCTGCGCCTTGGTGTTGTCGTCCCAGAAGGTGGGCAGCGTGGAGTCGCGTTCAATCAGCGCGATGCGGGACCGCTTGCGGTCGAGGTCAAAGATGCCCCCGGAGCGCCAACACCCGCTCCCTGAGGCCGTTGATCTTCTCCATCGAATCGTTTGCCATGGCTTCTTTCCGTGTCCCTTTTCAAGGAGTCTTCAGCGATGCGACGGCATCCCGCCGTCCCGCTGACGCGCGATCCGCTCCGGGAAGGCGCGCCAGCACCCGGTCCAATCCGAAAGCGCCCGCCATGCCCAGGGAGATGGGCAGGATGAGCGCGATGAGCCGCCAGTTGTCCTGGTCGAACGGCGGCAGCACCTTGAGCAGCACGCCCAGCACGCCCGAGGCGGCCAGGAACGTCCACACCTTGAACAGCCGCGCCCGCGCCTTCTGGCTGCCCCACGTGAGGGCCACGCCGAAGGGCAGCGCCAGCAGCGTCAGCGGGTTGGCCAGAAACAGGTTCTCATTGCGGTGGGTCACCGTGTGGTCCGTCACCAGCCCCATGATGAACAGCGCGGTGCCCGGCAACCCGAGCGCCAGCCCCACCACCGCGGTCTCCACCCCGAGCAGCACCCGCGCCAGGCGGCTTCCGCGCTGACGCTCCCACGCCGCCAGTCCCACCGCCAGGCCGCCCAGCGCCACGCCCAGGGCGAGAATCCACGGCCCCCACGCCGGAGGCTCCACCGGCGGGCGCTTGCGCGTGGCGGACTCGTAGGCGTTCCACTGCTTCGCGACCAGCGACTCCGGCTGACCATCCGGCCCCTTCACCTGGAGCGCGGCCACCTGGGCCTCCAGCTCGTCCGGGAGGAAGGCCTCCTCCCACTTCGTGACGGGACGATCGATTTCATCGTTCATCATGAAGTCGAGCAGCACGCTCATGGGCGCGTTCACCGCGGTGTAGCGGCGGGTGTGCTCGCGCAGCGTCATCCGCCCCGGCGCCAGGTCCGCCTCGCGGAGCTGACCGCCCACGGCCACGTCAATCATGTCCCGCAGCCGGGTGACACAGTTGTCGTTGTAATGGTGGTACAGGTAGTCGCGGTTCTCCGGCAGCACGTTGTCCGCCAGGCGCTTGGCCACGAGGACGCGCTGTTCGGGCGTCAGGTTCAGCTCCTGGACGCGAACGTCGCGGTCCTCGGCCTGGTAGTGCCGGAAGGTGCCCGCCACCGACGACTGGCCCACCCAGAACTCCAGCCGGCCCATGGCGAAGCGCGCGAGCATCGCCTCGTCGAAGGAGAACATGCCGTAGTTGTAGAGGCGCGACTGCCGCAGCCGCCGGTCCTCCACCACCAGCGAGCCATGGCCCCACCACGAGGGCACGTCGTCTCCGGGGCTGAAGGTCACCAGGAGGATGGACAGGTCCTCGCCCTGGCTCTCGCCCGTGCCCCACGGCGGCGTGGAGGCCGCGCGGGCGGGGACCGCCAGCAACAGCAGGCCGAGCAGGCAGGAGGCGATGATTGACGGGCGGAGCATGGGAAGGTCCAACACGCGGGAGGCGGCCTACCTATCACGCGGCACGCCCGCCTCAACGGGCGGGATGCCGGATTGTCCTGCGGGGGGCCGACAGAGGGCCTACATGAGGCTGCGGGCCCGGCGCGCCCGGGACTCCACCTGGAACGAGTCCGCGACCATGCCCCGCTCTCCCAGGAGCTGCTCCTCCAGGGCGGCCATGCGCTTCGCGTCGCGCGGGCGCTCGTGATCGTGTCCCAACAGGTGAAGCAGGCCGTGCGCCAGGTAGCGCGCCATCTCCGCCTCCAGCGTGCGGCCGTACTCCTTGGCCTGCCGCTTCGCCGTGTCCAGGGAGATGACCACGTCGCCCAGGGGGCGCGGGCCCGGGGTGCCCTTGGGCAAATCCCCCGCGGGGAAGCTGAGCACGTCGGTGGCCTTGTCCTTCTGCCGCCAGGTGCGGTTGAGGCGGCGGATGGCCCGGTCGTCCACCAGCGACAGCGACAGCTCCACGCCCGACAGGTCGAGTTGGAGCAGGTAGTCCTTCGCCCACGTGGTCAGCAGGCGCGCGAACTCCCGGCCCTGGCCGTGCGCTACCTGGAGGGTGACGTGGTTCTCCTCCACGCGGGGCTTGGGCGCCTCCATGTGCGCCAGCTCCGGCCGGAAGGCGGGCGCGCACACCGACCAGTAGTCACACGCGCCCTGGCCGTCGTTGCGGTACACCACGCGCTTGCCGCGCGGCACCAGCCCCACCTCGCCCGCGGAGATGCGCTGGCGGCGGCCTTCCACCACCACCGTCAGCTCGCCCGTCAGGACGATGACGACCTCGTCGAACTCGGGGCGCTGCGCGGGCTCGGACCAGCCCGGGGGGGCCAGCATCCTCGCCACCGACGCGGACTCCGTCTGGGTGGTGGCCGCGCCCACGAACTCCTCGATGCGCTTGCCGTCGTCCCGGGGAATCAGCTTCCCCTTGCGCAATCTCACGCTGGTGCCCTTCCGTGCCCCGCTCATGCCCCCCCCGCGTTCCGTGGCTTGTCCTTGGCCTCCACCACTCGCGGCGCGCCCGCCACCACCAGCGGCGGCGCCTTGCCCCCTCCCACCGCGCCCGCCGGGTAGGCCGGACGCGTGTGGTAGATGCCCTCGAGCGTGTGCAGGAAGGACTGCGAGATGAGGTTGAGGTCCTTCAGCGTCAGGTCACACTCGTCGAGCTGACCCTCGGAGAAGATGAGGTTGATGATCTTCTGCAGCTGCGCCTGGAGCTTGGACGTGGTGGGGTCCGGCATGGCGCGCGTGGACGCCTCCACCGCGTCGGCGATCATCACCAACGCCGCCTCCCGGAACTGCGGCTTCGGGCCCGGGTAGCGGTAGATGCTCTCGTCGATGGGCGGCGCGCCCTCCTTGCCTTCCTGCTCCTTCAGGGCCTTGTGGTAGAAGAAGCCCACCGTCCGGGTGCCGTGGTGCTGCGGAATCGCGTCCGCCACCAGCTTGGGCAGCCGGTACTGGCGGGCCATCTCCAGGCCTTCCGTCACGTGGCGCTTGATGATGACCGCGCTCATCGCGGGCGCGAGCGCGTCATGGCGGTTCTCGCCCTTCTGGTTCTCCCCGAAGTAGAGCGGATTCCGGCCCTTCCCGATGTCGTGGTAGTACGCACACGAGCGCGCCAGCAGCGGGTTGGCCCCGATGGTCTCCGCCGCGTTCTCCACCAGCGACCCGATGATGATGGAGTGGTGGTAGGTGCCGGGCGCCTGGACGATGAGCTCCTTGAGCGCCGGGTGGTTGAGGTTGGCCAGCTCCAGCAGCTTGATGTCCGACGCGTAGCCGAAGGTGGCCTCGATGAGCGGCGTGAGCGCCATCACCATCACCGGCACCGCCAGGGACGAGCCCACGAAGGCGCTCATCCCGGTGATGAGCGTGTCGGCCGACAGGCCCTTGCCCTCCACGAGGAAGAGGAAGAGCACCGCCACCAGGTTCACCGCGCCCGTGATCAAGCCCGCGCGGAAGATGCCCACGCGGTCCTTCGCCTTGACGATGCGGTCCGCCGCCACCAGCGAGCCCACCAGCGTGAAGATGCCGAAGGCCAGCGAGTTGCCCAGCATCACGCCCGTGAGGCACGCGAAGACGAGCGCGAAGAAGAGCGCCATCTCCTGCGTGAGGATGAAGCGCACCAGCATGGCGCCCGCCGCCACCGGGAAGGCGTAATAGAAGGCCTCGATGGGCAGCGCCGTGTAGCGGTCCTGCACCGCGTCCGCGATGGACACCCAGAGCTGCAGCAGGCCCAGCGAGAGCAGGAGCAGCATGCCCAGCAGGACGCCGTCCTTGCGGGTGGGCCGGAAGCGGCGGAAGGCGGCGCTGCAGAAGCAGTACGACGCCACGATGAGCAGGCCCACCAGGCCGGTGCCGCCCACCTGGAGCTGCACCAGGTCCAGGCGGTCCGTCTCCGCGCGCATGCCCCGCAGGATGACGAGGTGCGACTCGTTGACGAGCTCGCCGTCGCCGATGACGCGCTGGCCCTTCTTGATGGAGATGACGGCGTCCTTCACCGCCTGCGCGGCCTGGTTCCGGCGCGCATCCGTCTCCGCGATGTTGATGGTCAGGTTGGGGCGCACCAGCCGCTGGGCCATCCGCAGGATGGCGCGGCGCTGGATGCCCGGCGCGTCCGGCATCAGGTTGCCGGGGACGGAGGCGAACCGCTCCATCTCCTGGTGCGCCTCGGAGACGTCCACGACCTGGGTGGAGCCGCCCGACAGCGTCTCCTCCGCCTTGTTCACCACGTCCCGGACGGTGAGGCCCTGGTGCGCCTCGCGGACCAGCTCCTCCCGGAGGCCCGCGACGTGCACGGGCCCGCGCTCGGAGCGGTAGGCCCGCTCGAGCACCAGGAGCATGGCCGTCTCGGCCTCGATGGAGAACTTCGTGGCGTACAGCGCCTGGAAGTCCTCCGCTTCCAACACGGCGTCCCGCTTGCCGAAGAAGCGCTCCTGGAGCTCCGCGCGCATGCGCTCGCGGGTGGCGCGCTCCAGCTCCACCATCTCGGGTGAGGCGGCGGCCTTGCGCCGGCGGTTGCCCTCGCGCTCCTCGGGCTCGGCTTCCGACTGGGCCTCCGCCAGGGTGTCCAGGTGCGTCCGCATGGACGCGAAGGCGGCGCTCACCGTCCCGCGGAGCTGCCCCAGCACGGCGGGATTCAAGTCATAGACGGGCCGGACGGCGGCGCGCGCGTCCTGGCGGCGCTGCTGCGTCATGGCCCGGTGGACGACCTCGTAATCCCGGGCGGCCTTGAAGCCCGCCGGAGAGCTCGCCCGGAAGGGCTTGCCCAGGTTCTCCTCGGAGAGGGCCGGAATCTGCTGGCTGTAGAGGCCCGGAGAGATGATGAAGCCCGCGCCCACCGAGACGGCGAGCAGCAGGAGGACCTGGACGGCGCGCCGCCCCCAGACGCCATTGTCCAGGCCGAGGCGTTCGGCGAGCGCGTCCAGTGGACTGCGCCCGGGGGGCTGCGTTTCCGGTTCGGCCATGGGGGTCCTCACCCTAGATAAGGCGTCGCGGATCCTTCAAGGACGCAGCGCCTGGGAATATTCGCAAGGGTGGGATGGAGTACGCCCGCCCGGCAGGGTAAGCCCGAGTGGGCGTACGTAGGCACCGCGCCGTTACTCAACGGCGACGGGCTCCGCGGCCGTTTCCACGGAGGCCTGGGTCTTTGAAGCCCCAGCAGGCTGGGCAGCGGCCTCCCGGGCGGCCTGGGCCGCGCGCTGGGCGAGGTCCGCGCGGTCGTAGGCGCGGATGACCTCCTGGACCAGGGGGTGCCGGACGACGTCCACGTCCGAGAACTCCGCGAAGTGGATGCCCTCGATGTTCTTGAGCACGGCCCGGGCGTGGTTGAGCCCGGACATCTTCCCCGTGGGCAGGTCCACCTGCGTCACGTCACCGGTGATGACGGCCTTGCTGTTGTAGCCCAGGCGGGTCAGGAACATCTTCATCTGTTCCACGGTGGTGTTCTGGGCCTCGTCGAGGATGACGAAGGCGTCGTTGAGCGTCCGGCCGCGCATGAAGGCCAGCGGCGCCACTTCCACCACGCCCTGCTCCAGCAACTGGGCGGCGCGCTCGGCCGGCATCATGTCGTGGAGCGCGTCGTAGAGCGGCCGCAGGTAGGGGTTCACCTTCTCCTGCAGGTCGCCCGGCAGGAAGCCCAGCTTCTCACCGGCTTCGACGGCGGGGCGCGCCAGGATGATCCGCTTGACCTTGCGCTCCTGGAGGAAGGCGACCGCCATGGCCATGGCCAGATACGTCTTGCCCGTACCGGCGGGGCCGATACCGAAGACGATGTCGTGGCTGCGGATGGCATCCACGTAGCGCTTCTGGTTGATGCTCTTGGGGGAGATCTGCCGGTTCCCGGAGCTCTTCAACACCGGCCCCAGCATGACCTCCTGGAGGGACTCCGCGCCGCGGCCGAGCACCTTGATGCCCTGCTCCACGTCCTCCCGGTAGATGGGGCGGCCGGCGCGGATCATCTCCTCCAGGTTCTCCAGGAGGCGCACCGCGAAGGCCACGGCATCCGACGGACCGGACAGATGGAATTCGGTCCCCCGCTGTCCCACCCGGACCCCGAGGCGCCGCTCCATCAACTTGAGGTTTTCGTTCTGGTTGCCGCACAAGGCCAGGGCGATCGCGTTGTCACGAACGTCCACCTTGGCGGAGGCGGTAATGACTTCGGGCGCATCCAACGTGGCGGGATTTCGCAATGCGGGTTCTTTCCTCGGTCTAGGTCGCTATGACTGACACCAACGTAACGCCGCCATTCAGGCCGCGAAAGACGACTTTGTGTCAGGACTAGCGCAAGGGTGGCAGGAGAAGGAACTGCCGAGCGGCCAAGCGCCGGTAATAGTACTCTTCTCGCCACGGGTATTTCAGTTCGCCCGGATTCAACAGTCCAGCCTGGACCAAAGAATCCAGACGTTCGGGCAGTTCACCGCGCTCCAGACGGAAGACTTCCAACGCGGCCTCGATGCGGACGCGCTGGGCCTGTGAAACATGACGTTGGGCGGCGGAATCCGCAAACGGCGTGGCCGCGACGCCTTCGTGACGGGCGCTCACCGCGCGATACGCCACGAGCCCCAACACGGCGAGCACGACGACGGAGGCCATCAGCCGCCCCAGCGGGGCCGCCAGCCGGGCGAGCAGGCGTTGATCACCCGGTGCGGGAGCAGGAGCCCCCTCCGGGAGGATGGGCCGGATGTATTCGCCCTTCACCAGGTTGTAGAGGGCCTTGCAGGTCTCGAACTCTCCCAGGCAGGAGATGTCCACGAGCTTGCGCAAGTCCCGCCCGAGGGACAGCTCGTCGTAGATGCGCCGCTCCGATGGGCCGATGGCCCCCAGTTCCCCTCCCCCTTCATCGAAGCGCGGCTGAGGCAGGGCCTTGATGCGCTCGAAGACGAGGTCGTCGCGGTGGATCTTCTGCCGGATGACGGGCCACTCATCCACCATCCGGAAGCCCTCCATCAGCACCGTCTCGGCGCGGAGGGGCTGGATGGCCTCGGCGTCAGGCTCCACGGGCTCCTGGACGAACTCGTAGGTGCCCGACTTCCAGGTGAACAGCCGGTAGAGCGTCTCCGTCGCCTGGAGCTGCATCATCGCCTGGAAGCGCTCGGCGGTGAGCGCCTGGCTCGACACCAACACGTCCCCCAGCCGCTTCAGGGTGCGGCGCTGCGTCTCCAGGGCCGCTTCGAGCTGCGTCTCGGTGATGAGCTCCGAGCGCACCAGCATGGCGCCGATGAGCTCCTTGCGCTTCCGGGTGACGCTCTCCGCCTTGATGATGTGGCCATCACTGAAGCCGACGCGCACTTCCTGGTCCTTGGAGCGGACGAGGAGCGTGCCCGTCTTCTGCTGCTGCCCGATGAGCTGCAGGATGTCGCCAATCCCAAAATCCTTCAGGGTGCCTTGCAGGGACATGGACGTTTACTCCCCCTGCCGCAGACGGCGCAGGCCGCGCAGTGACAGGACATGAACGCTCAGCAGGAGAAGCACCGCGGGCGCCAGCTTGAGGTACAGCGGCGCCTCTCCGTATGGCCCCCGCACCAGGCCCTGATGGAACAGCACGGCGGCCAGGGCGAAGAGGAATCCAAAGGCATAGAGGGCACCGCGAACGGGCACGCCCGACGCCACGTGGCCCGCGCCGGACAACACCGCGCCCAGCGCGTACGTCAGCCGCCCCGTCCAGGCCTGGTGCCGGTCCACCTGGAGCTGCTTGCGCGTGCGGAGGTGCTGCGGGACGAGTCCCCGGCGCGCGAACACGTTGACGCACTGGCCACACTGCTTGCTCCCCACCCCCAGCTCCGGGTCGCACCGCACGCACACCGGGCGGCCGCAGCGCTCGCACACCTTGGCGGACTTCAGCCGGTCCGAGACGAAGCCGAACAAGGTCAGCAGCACCACCAGGCCCACCGCGCCCAGCGCCGTCATGGGCCCGGGCGGAATCCCAGGGAACAACCATCGGGACAATTGGATCTCCACCTGGCGCCCCGCCTCGGCGCCGTCCGCGAGCGGCAACCAGTCACGCTCCAGCACCGGCGGAGACAGCAGCAGCAGGTTCATCAGCAGCCGGCTCTCCGGGGGCGGCTCGCGGGTGATCAGGGAGGCGTCGAGCGCCTGCGCCGAGGCCATCGCCGTCGCGGCCCGGTCCAACTCCCGGCCCACCTCCGAGTCAGGGAGCGTCTTCGCCCTGCGGCGGACAATCTGGGCGAGGTTGTAGTGCGGCGCCGCGAGCTCGGGCGCCGTCCGCGACGCCTGCGAGTACAACTGCGCCGCGCCATCCGGGTCACCCAACGCGACCAGGGTGTTGCCGAAGCGCGTGAGCAGCCGCGCGTCCGAATTCTTCAGCTGCGACGCCGCCTTGTAGTGCGTCCGGGCATCCTCGAGCAGGCCCCGGCGCGCTTCGAAGTACGCCAGCGATGAGACCTCCGCGAAGCTCGCCGTGCGCGCCTCCATCCGTGCCTTCACCCGCGAGCGCGCCTCCTCGGCGGACAGGCCCCCTCGCTCCAGGAGGTAGACGTCCTCCGCAGGGGTTCCAGCGAACGCCGTCAAGCGCGCGAGCTGCCCGGCCGCCAGCGGCAGCAACGCCACGCCCGTCACCAGCACCGCGGCGACAACCCTTTCCGCGCGGGACAGGTACAGGGACACCACCGCCAGCATCACCAGCAGCGAGGGAAGGACCCCGATGCCCAGCAGCCAGGGCAGGCTCAAGAGCAGCAGGCCCAGCAAGGTGGACTGCCACCGCGACACGACCCGGGGCAGCAGGTGGTGGAAGTCGTGCAGCGCGGAACGGACCTTGCGCAGGAAGAACAGCGTCATCACCGCCAACGCGGTGGCGCCCCACGCCAGGAGGATCAACCCGCCCACGTCCGCCAGCGCGGGCCGGCGGTAGCGCGCGTCCAGGGCCAGCGTCGACAGCGCCTGCCGCACCTGACCGAGGTACCGGGTCACATCGCCCGGCTTCTCCAGCGCGTACAGCTCCGCGAGCTCGAAGCGTGCATAGGGCAGTCCGGGAGACAGCTCCACCGCCGTCTCGGCGAGCCGGACCGCGCCAGCCTTGTCCCCCGCCCTGCGGCGCACGGCGGCTTCCCGCAGGAAGCCCGCGCTCAGGGGCTCCAGGTCGGTGGCGGCCAGCTCGACGCGCAACGTCCGCAGCTCCGTGAGCGCCGCCGCGGCCGCGTCCCGGTCGTTCGTCGCGCGGGCTTGCCGCCACCGGTTCCAGAGGGCCTCCAGGTCCGCGTCAGCGACCTGCGGCGCGAGGATGGGACTCAGCACCAAGGGGCGGGGCGTGATGACCGAAGGCTCCTCGGCCACGGGCGCATCGGGCGAGGCCGGCGTCTTGCCGTTTCCAGGCGCCGCCTCGCCTTGCCGGCCGCCACGCGCCGGACCACGGGGCGACACAGCAGCCTCGTCCGGGTCCGCGGTGGACGCGTCCTCCGCCAGGCCATCGTCGTCTTCGGGCGCGTCCTCGGCGTAGTCGGCGTCATCCTGCGGCGGATCCAGGGACTCGTCCCGCAGGTCGGGCTCCATCGGGCCCGGATCCAACTCGGGAAGGCGCGTGGGGGCCTCGAGCTGCGCGAACGCGACCGCGGGCGCCAGGAGTGTGAAGCCGCTGAGAAGAAGGGCGAGAAGCGGGAGACGGATCATCCAGGGGGTGGATGATAGGCGACCCAGGGCCAACCGCGAAAACGAACGCCAGCCGGCAGGCCCACCTACCGCGTTTGGCGGACAGCGCCAGACCCGCGCGTGCTACAGGGGTGTGCATGGCGGACACGACGCTGAACCCCGGGGCCGAGCTGGAGCGACTGGTCGACATCATGCGGAAGCTGCGCGCCGAGGGCGGCTGTCCGTGGGATCGCGAGCAAGACTTGCGCTCGCTGCGGCCCTACCTCCTGGAGGAAGCCTTCGAAGTCCTGGAGGAGATGGACCGGGTGGCCTACGGCGGCTCCTGGCGCACCTTCTGCGAGGAGCTGGGAGACCTGCTTTTCCAGATTGTCTTCCATGCGCAGCTCGCGACGGAGCTGGGGGAGTTCACCCTCGCGGACGTGGCGAAGGCCATCAGCGACAAGCTGGAGAGCCGCCACCCGCACGTCTTCGGCGGAGGACAGCCCATGAGCGGCGCCGAGCAGGTGCTGGACAACTGGGCCAAGCTGAAGGCCGCGGAGAAGAAGCGCAAGACGGGCCGGGAGGGCTCGGTGCTGGACGGCGTGCCCGTCGCCGCGCCGGCGTTGATGCGCGCCGAGCGCCTCACCGAGAAGGCGAGCCGCATCGGGTTCGACTGGCCGGACGTCGCCAGCGTGCGCGCCAAGCTGACGGAGGAGCTGGGCGAGCTCGACGAGGCCATCGCCGCGAATGATCGGGACGCCATCGAGCACGAGCTCGGTGACGTGCTCTTCTCCCTGGCCAACCTCGCGCGCTTCGTCGGAGCCCCGGCCGAGGACGCGCTCCGCATGGCCATCCGCCGCTTCACCGCCCGCTTCCAGCACATCGAGTCCGCCCTCCGCGCCGAGGGCGTGGCCCTGGGCGACGCCACCCTGGAGCACATGGAGCGCCACTGGCAGGCCGCCAAGGCCCGCGAAAAGGCCCTGCCCGCGCCGTCCTGGGTGCCCCGGTCCCCCGTCACCACCCTTCGCCTGGGCGTGGCGGACCTGCCCGCGCAGCGCGCCTTCTGGGACGCCCTGGCCCCCCGTCTGGGGTGGAGCACCCCGCGCGCCCAGGCCCCGGATCAGGCCTCCTATGAGGACGGTGGCTTGCGGCTCGTCTTCCACGCGGCCCAGGCCCCGGCCGCTGGCCTGACCTTCTCGCTGACGGCCCCCTCCCCCGCCGCCGTGGACCGGCTCCCGTCCGTCCTGGGTGAAATCCCGGGCGCCCGGCTGATCCAGCACCAGGAGGGACGACTCACGTTCCAGGATCCTTCGGGGCTGGTGTGGGAATATGCGCCTTCGGTAGAGTGATTTTCCTCGCAGGAGCACCCGGCGTGGCGTCCAGATCCCGGAAATCCCGGCTGGGGGCCCACACCCGTCTTGACGCCTGCGAGGCGTCGCAGTAAGGACGGCCCCTCTTTTTAGCCTGCCATTACCGCTGGAGATTTCCTTGGCCAACACCAAGTCCGCAGAGAAGCGTCACCGTCAGTCCCTCAAGCGCCGTGCGCGCAACATCACCGTGCGCGGTGACGTGAAGACCGCCGTGAAGTCCGCCCGCGAGGCGCTCGGCACCAAGGATGGGGCGAAGATGACGGACGCCCTCAAGACGGCCTCCAAGGCGCTGAACAAGGCCGCCACCAAGGGCGTGCTGCACAAGCGCACCGCGTCCCGCCGCATCTCCCGTCTCGCGAAGGCCGCCTCCAAGGCCGCCAGCGCGCAGGCCTAGTCGAAGCGCTGGGCCACCTCGCGTGGCCCTGCTTCATCCGTGCAGGCTGCCGGGAGGAGGCTCTTGCCTCCTCACCAGGCGCCGGCCAGTTTGTCGTACCCGTCCCGCATCAAGACTTCCGCGAGGCGCTCGAGCGCGACCTGCCGGTTCGCCTCCGCCTCCAGGACGTCCCCGCTTCCCAACAGGTAGTCCTCGGTCCCGGAGACCACCGTCTCCGTGAGGACCTGTCCGTCCTTCACGATGCGGACGCGCGCCTGCGCGAAGACCCGGAAGTAGTTGGGGATGATGGTGGGCGAGCTCGCCACCGACAGCACCGTCCCCTCCATGCGCGCGTTGCACGAGGCGGTGTCCGACAGTCGCCCCACGCGGATCAGCTCCTGCCGCAGGAAGCGCGTGAAGACGGTCTCCAGCGTGGGCTCCGCCGTGGCATTGGTGAAGACGGGCGCGCAGAGGGCCGTCACGCCCTCCGGCAAGCCGTCTCCCCGGGGCGTCAGGCGATAGCCACACCCCGCGCCCGCGGCCACCCACATTCCCAGCACCACGCCAGTCCGGAGGCGCCGAGGTACGGCGGCGAAGGGTCGCGACATGCGCGGCACCCTACCCGGCCGGATCCCCCCGTCAAGCGTGAGGCCCGTGCCCCCGCGAGTCCGCCGGCGAGGCCTCCACGCCCGGACCGTGGACCGGGATGCCCCGCGCTCGCATCGCCTCGGCGAGCGCGCCCCAGGCGCTCAAGAGCCGCGCGTCCCGGGACGAGCCCCTGCGCGCGAGCCCCAATGGCCAGTGCACGGCGCGCCCCTCCCGTGGCTCCAACACGAGCACATGGGAGCGGCACGTCACCGCCAGCAGGGTGCCCAGCGCCGCCATGCCGAAGGCGAACACCTTCAGCACGAGCACTGAGGCGATGGCTCCCAGGGCCACGAAGGCCAGCAGCGCCAGCGCCTCCTTGAAGAAGTGGGACTCCAGCCGGACCTCGCGCAGGGAGCCCAGCTCCACCGGCGGCACCATCACCGAGGGGTGCGGCTGATAGAGGAGCCGCGTCCCCTCGCCGGACAGCATGCGCCCGCCGCCCAGGTCCGCCTGCAGGAAGGGCTGACCGGGGGCGGGGCCACCGGGCAGCGGCGCCTCTGGCAGCAGGGCCTCACACGCGATGCACCGGGGACGGCCCGCCGACTGGGGCCGCCCACAGGCACTGCACATGACGAGGACCTCTGCCGACACCCAAGCCCCCCGCTCAGCCGACGACGAAGTTCACGAGCCGCTTGGGGACGAAGACGAACTTGCGCAGCGTCTTCCCCGCCAGGGCCGACTGGACCTTCTCGTCCGCCTCGGCGGCGGCGCGCACGTCCGCCTCCGCCGCGTCCGCCGCGACGCGAATCTCCGCGCGCAGCTTGCCGTTCACCTGCACGGCGTAGGGGATGACGTCGTCCACCACCAGCGCCGGGTCGAACGCCGGCCACTCCTGGGCGACGGTGAAGTCCTTGCTACCGTAGGCCTCCGCGATTTCGTCCGCGATGTGCGGCGTGAAGGGCGTCAGCACCACCGCCAGCAGCCGCAGGGCCTCCGCCATGGCGGCCTTCTCCGCGGGCGTCTCGGGCGCCCCCAGGTCCGTCAGCGCGTTCAGGCCCTCCATGATGGCGGCGATGGCCGTGTTGAAGGACAGGCGCTCGATGGCCTCCCCCACCCGCTTCAGCGTCTTGTGGGCGGCGCGGCGAATCTCCAGCGCCTTGCCCTCGTAGGCGCCCTCGTGGGTCGCACTGGCAACGGCCTCGTGATGCGTGGCGGCCAGCGTCCAGACGCGCTTGAGGAAGCGGAACACGCCCTCCACCTGCTTGTCGGACCAGTCGAAGTCCCGCTCCGGCGGACCGGCGAACAGCACGTAGGCCCGCGCCGTGTCAGCGCCGTACCGCTCCACGATGGAGGCGGGCGCCACCACGTTGCCCCAGCGCTTGGACATCTTCCGGCCATCCGGGCCGTTGACGATGCCCTGGGTGATCAGGCGCGTGACGGGCTCCGCCACCGGGCTCAGCCCCAGCTCCTTCATCACCCGGGTCCAGAAGCGGAAGTACAGCAGGTGCATCACCGCGTGCTCGGGGCCCCCCACGTAGATGTCCACGGGCAGGAAGCGCTCGGCCTCCTTCGGGTCGACCGGCGCGGCGTCGTAGCGCGGCGACAGGTAGCGGGCGAAGTACCAGCAGGAGTCGACGAAGGTGTCCATCGTCTCCGCCTCGCGACGGGCGGGCCCGCCGCACTTCGGACACGTCGTGTTCACCCAGGAAGCCACCTTGGCCAGCGGCGGCTCACCCTTACCGGTGAGCACCGCCTGCGTGTCGATCTCCGGCAGGCGCACCGGCAGCTGGTCCACCGGCACCGGGATGCCGTGGCGATCCGGGTCGCACTGCTCGCAGTAGACGATGGGGATGGGCGTGCCCCAGTAGCGCTGACGGCTGAAGCCCCAGTCCTTCTGGCGGTACGTCACCGTCGCCTGGCCCTTGCCGTCCTTCTCCAGGGCGGACGCCATCGCCTGGCGCGCCTGCTCGGACGTCTGGCCCGTGTAAGGGCCCGAGTCCACCAGCACGCCGTACTCCGTATACGCCGCCTCCAGCGCGTCACCCGCCGGGAGCGCGTCCCCGGAGGCAGGCTGGATGACGACCTTCACGGGCAGGCTGTACTTGCGGGCGAAGGCGAAGTCGCGCTCGTCATGCGCGGGCACGCTCATCACCGCGCCGGTGCCGTAGTCGCTGAGCACGAAGTTGGCGATCCAGATGGGGACCGCCTGCCCGGTGAAGGGGTTCACCGCGTAGGCGCCGGTGAAGACGCCTTCCTTCTCCGTGCCCTCGCCCAGGCGCTCCGTCTTGGACTGGGCGGCCATGCGCCTGGCGAAGGCCTCCACCTCGGCGCGGCGCTCCGGCGTCGTCACCTGGGCCACCAGCTTGTGGTCCGGCGCCAGCACCACGTAGGTGCAGCCGTAGATGGTGTCGATGCGGGTGGTGAACACGCGCAGCGAGGCGTCATGGCCCTGCACGCGGAAGTCCGCCTCCGCACCGTCCGAGCGGCCAATCCAGTTCCGCTGCATGGAGGTGATGCGGTCGGGCCACTCCTTCAGCGTGTCCAGCGCGTCCAGCAGGTCCTGCGAGAAGCGGGTGATGCGGAACGCCCACTCGGGCATCTCCTTGTCCACCACCGGCGAGTCGCAGCGCTCGCACACGCCGTCCTTCACCTGCTCGTTGGCGATGACGGTGTGACAGCCGGTACACCAGTTCACCTTGCTGAAGCGGCGATAGACGAGCCCACGCTCCAGCATCTGGATGAAGAACCACTGGTTCCAGCGGTAGTACTCGGGGGAGCTGGTGTTGACCTCGCGGTCCCAGTCGTAGCTGTACCCCAGGCTTTGGATTTCCTTCTTGAAGGACGCGATGTTCTCCGCCGTGCGCACCGCCGGATGCACGCCGTCCTTGATGGCCGCGTTCTCGGCTGGCAGGCCGAAGGCATCCCAGCCCATGGGGTGCAGGACGTCGAAGCCCTTCATCCGGAAGTAGCGAGCGTACACATCCCCGAGCAGGTAGTTGCGCACATGCCCCATGTGCATCTTCCCGCTAGGGTACGGCAGCATCTCGAGCACGTACTTCTTGGGTGCACCGGGGCGGTTGCCCGCCCGGAAGATGCCCGCCTCGTCCCAACGGGTCTGCCACTTCCCTTCAATCGCCTGCGGCTCGTAACGCTCGTTCATCGCCATATCTATCGAGTCTCTTAGAGGAGGGACGTGCCTCGGGCAACATGTCTCGCCCGGAGATATCCGTTCCGGGCGGACGAGGCCTCCCACGGGTGCCTGACCCGCCCCTTCCTTGGTGGGGCCTCCAAGCAACGTCCATTCATCCCCGGGCGATATGCCCGACGCGGCCGGCCATTCCCTCTCAAGCCAGGCGTTCTCCAATTCCGGCCAAACATTCGCGCCAACCTGGATTCAAAGAATAGACATAAAAATAAGGATATGCCGTTGACGCGCAATCGTTGACCCAGTGACGATTCCCGCTACCGGCGACCTGCCTTGGGGGGAGCCGACCATCCGCAGCGAGCGAGGTCCGAATGGCGCTGAGAAGGGCGTTGATTCCGGGGTGCGTGTTTGCACTCTTCTCGTTGGAAACGCTGGCACAGGACGCGAGCAGCACCGTGCCTGCGACCGAAACACAAACAACCTCACAGGGGGCGCCGCAACCCGTGGCCCTCCCCCCGTCCGCCCCGGCCACGGCCGCGCCTGCAGCTCCCGCCCCGACGGCGCCCGTCACGGGAAGGACGGTGAAGGGCCGCGTCGCGGACCGGCTCACCAATGAGGGGTTGCCGCTGGTGCGCGTCATCATCAAGGGCACCAAGCAGGGCGTGGAGACGGAGCTGGACGGCTCGTTCTCTTTGCCCAATGTCCCCGCGGGCACGGTGACGTTGCTGTTCTCCAGCCAGGACTACGGTGAACGGGAAGTCGTCATTGGCGGCAGCCAGCGCACCGTGGAGGTCGCGCTCGAGAACATCTTCGCGGAGGAGATGGTGGTGGTGGGCCGCGCCAGTGAAGTGGCGCGAAAGAACCTGGCCAACTCCGTGGCCTCGGTGAACGCGGAGGAGATCAACCGCGCGCCTGCCCAGACGGTGGACCAGGCGCTCCAGGGCAAGGTCGCCGGCGCCAACATCCAGAGCAACGGCGGCGCGCCCGGCGGTGGCCTCCAGCTGCGGCTGCGCGGCGTGTCCACCATCAACGGCTCCAGCACGCCGCTCTACGTCATCGACGGCGTGCTCGTCAGCGACGTGGCCATCGCGTCCGGCATGTTCGCCGTCACCCGGTCCGTGGGCGGGTCCAACCCCAACCCCACCCAGGACAACCAGGTCAACCGCATCGCGGACATCAACCCCAACGACATCGAGAGCATCGAGGTCCTCAAGGGTGCCTCCGCCGCCGCCATCTACGGCTCCAAGGCCGCCAACGGCGTGGTCATCATCAACACCAAGCGGGGCCGCTCCACCACGCCGGAGTTCGCGATCACACAGCGCGTGGGCATGTACACCCCGCTCAACCAGCTCGGCACGCGGCGCTTCAACAGCGTGGAGGAGGTTGTCGAGACGTTCGGTCCGGACGCGGCCCAGTACTACGTGCCGGGCAGGCGCTTCGACCACGAGTCCGCCCTGACGGGCCGCCGAGATCTGTCCTCGGAGACCATCGCCAGCGTCAGCGGCGTGGCGGGGAACACGAAGTACTTCGCCTCCGCGCTCATCAAGAACGACGAAGGCATCATCGCCAACACCGGGTACGAGAAGCAGTCCTTCCGCCTCAACCTGGGGCAGAAGTTCGGCGACGCGGTGGACGTCAACGTCGCCACCAACCTGGTCCACTCCCTGGGTCAGCGCGGCCTGACGAACAACGACAACGCGAGCATCAGCAACTACATGGTGCTGCCCTACTCGCCGGAATTCCTGCCGCTGGGAGCCAGCTCGGACGGCATCTATCCGCAGAATCCCTTCATAAACAGCCGCGCCAACCCACTGCAGACGGCGGCCCTGGTGAAGAATGACGAGGACGTGTGGCGCTTCATCGGCTCCGGCGACCTGACGTGGCACCTGTGGAAGACAGACGCGCACCACCTGCGCGTGCTCGCCAACGCGGGTGTGGACCGCTTCCAGCAGGAGAACGCGTTGTTCTTCCCACCCGAGCTCAATTTCGAGCCGCTGGATGACGGCATGCCCGGCTCGTCACTCTTCGGGACCAGCCAGGTGCTCAACCTGAACTCCGGGCTGAACCTGGTGCACACCTACCGGCCCACGTCCGGCGGCATCATGGCGACCACGTCCGGCGGTCTCCAGTTCGAAGAGCGTAATGTGGACTCCGTCTACATCGTCAGCCGGAACATGAACGCGGGACAGCAGAACGTGGACAGCGGCACCGCGGTCAGCTTGCGGCAGAACCGCTCGCTGGTGAGGGACCGGGGCTATTACGTCCAGGAAGAGCTGCTCCTGTTGGACGAGCGGCTCACGTTGGTGGGTGCCCTCCGCGGCGAGCAGAGCAGCGCCAACGGCAACCCCAACGCCCTGTTCCTGTACCCGAAGCTGGCCTCCGCCTACCGCATCCCTTCGTTCCACCCCGCGGTGAACGAGTTCAAGGTGCGCGCGGCCTACGGCGAGACGGGCAACCTGCCGCTGTACGGCATGAAGTTCAATGGCATGCGCGCCACGGGCAACATCTCCGGCAACCCGGGTCTGGTGGGCAGCGGCATCGCGGGTGATCCGAACATCCAACCGGAGCGTCAGCGCGAGTTCGAAACCGGCATCGACGCCCTCCTGTTCGGCGGCGATATGGTCGCGGAGGTATCCATCTACCAGCGCAACATCAGCGACCTGCTGCTCCAGCGTGCCCTGGCTCCCTCCGGCGGCTTCGCCACGCAGATTTTCAACGGTGGCTCGCTGCGCAACCGCGGCATCGAGGCCATGCTCCAGGTGACGCCCGTTCGCGGCACCGTCGAGTGGACCAGCGGCGCGACGTTCGCCCTCAACCGCAGCCGGGTGACGAATCTGCCCGTGCCCGCGTTCCTCTCGGGCGGCTTCGGCACCGGCCTGGGCGCGTTCCGCATCGAGGAAGGCGCGACGGCGACGCAGATTGTCGGCAACGACGGCGTGGACGAGAATGGCAACCCGATTGTCCGGAAGATTGGCGACACCGAGCCCACCTTCCGCATGTCCTTCACCAACAACCTGAAGTATCGGGACTTCAGCTTGTCCTTCCTGTTCGACTGGCAGCAGGGCAGCGACGTCATCAATCTGACGCGGTACATCTACGACGACGCCGGCACGTCACCGGACTACACCACGGGCGGACGTGCGCGCATCGCGCGGAGCCGTACGCATGCGAGCGCGTACCTGGAGGACGCCAGCTTCCTCAAGCTGCGCGAGGTGACCCTCATGTACAACCTGCCTCGGGACTGGGTGACCATGGTCCCCGGAGTGAAGACGGCCCGGCTCAGCCTGAGCGGCCGCAACCTCCTCATGCTCACCCGCTACTCCGGATTGGATCCGGAGGTGAGCAACTTCGGCAACCAGGCCATCGCCCGCAACGTGGACGTGGCCCCCTTCCCGCCCAGCCGCAGCTTCTGGACGTCCATCGACGTGGGGTTCTGAGCCATGACCATCCATCTGACCAAGAAGGCAATCGTGGGGCTGTGCACCGTCCTGGGCCTGAGCGGCTGCGGGAGCATGGACGTCCCCGACCTGAACAACCCCAGCTTCGATGATTTCCGCGAGCGCCCCTCGAGACAGGCCGTGCTGACCGCGGCCACGGGCCTGCTCGTGGGTCATCGCGCCAGCATCTCGGCCCCCAACGGCTACGTGGCCCAGTTGGGCATCATTGGCCGCGAGGCGTATGTCTTCGACCCCGCGGACCCGCGCGCCGTCAATGAACTGCTGGGCCCCACCCTGGACCCGGGTGGCCCGGCGTTCGGCGGCAATCACTGGACCACGCCCTATCTGAACATCCGCAATGCCTTCACGGTGCTGGATGCCTTGGAGAAGGTCCCCAGCACCTCCGATGCGGAAAAGGAAGGCATCCGCGGCTTCGCGAAGACGATGCAGGCCCTGGACTTCCTCATCGTCATCAACACGCGCGACACCCACGGGGCGCCCATCGACGTCAACCTCCCCATCGGGCAGTTGGCCCCCTTCGAGAGCAAGGAGGCCGTGTTCGCACGCATCGCCTCGCTGCTCGACGAGAGCGCTACCCACTTGAACAACGCGGGCACCACGTTCGCCTTCCAGCTCAGCCCGGGCTTCACGGGATTCAATACCCCCGAGACGTTCCGGCGGTTCAACCGCGGCCTCGCCGCGCGGGTGGCCGTGTACCGGGGCCTCTATCCCGAGGCGCTCACCGCCCTGAGTGAGTCATTCATCAACCCGACCGGGTCGCTGGACGTGGGCGTCTATCACGCCTTCGGAACGAACTCCGGAGACACCGCCAACGGCCTCTTCAACCGCAATGTCTACGCGCATCCGTCGACCGTCACCGACGCGGAGTTCCAGGAGAATGGCACCGTGGACGACCGCGTCGTCCGAAAGCTCGAACGGTTGGCGAGCACCGCGACCGCGGCGGGAGGGCGCCTTCAAACGGATTGGAGGTTCCGCATCTACACCTCGAACAACACGCCCCTGGCCATCATGCGGAATGAGGAGCTCATCCTCCTGCGCGCGGAGGCCAACATCGGCCTCCGGAACTACGGACCGGCCGCGGACGACATCAACACCATCCGCACCACCTCCGGCCGGTTGCCCCCGCGTCTGGACATCGACGAGACGAACGCATTGGACGAGCTGCTCAAGCAGAAGCGGTACTCGCTCCTGTTCGAAGGCGGCCACCGGTGGATCGACCTGCGGCGCTACGGGCGGCTCGACACGCTTCCCCGTGAGCTGGACCCCGAGTTCGAGCCCCACGAGCGCTTCCCCATCCCGCTCGCGGAGCTGAACGCCCGGCAGTAGCGCGTCACCGCGCCTGCTGAAGCGCCAGGTGCACGGCGTCCCTGCGTGCACCTGGCGTCCGCACCCCGGCCTGGGCTCAGGTGCCTCGCTTGAGTCCGGCCCGCTCCGCGACGAGCGCTCCCAACGCGGACCAGTCCAGGTCCCCGTGGCCCTGCGCGACCCCGCCCAGGAACTGGTCCTTCACCAGGCTGGCCAGCGGCATGGGCACCTCCGCGCCCCGGGCCGCGCCCAGGACGAGCTCCATATCCTTGAGCCCGAGCTTCAACTTGAAGCCCGCCGGTGAGTACTTCTCCTCCGCGATGAGCTGCGCGTAGCCCTCGAAGATGGGCGAGCGGGCGAACACGGACTGGAAGACGTCCAGGAACGCCTTCGGCTCGACGCCGGACTTGCGCGCCAGGGCAAAGGACTCGGCGAGCGCCTCCATCATCGACGCGATGAGGAAGTTGCCCGACAGCTTCACGACGTTGGCCGAGGAGGCGTTCTCCCCCAACACCGTCAGGCCGCGCCCCAGCGCCTCCAGCAGCGGGCGGCAGCGCTCCACGTCCTGCTTCGGCCCGGCGGCCACCACCCAGAGCTGCTTCGACGCAGCCGCGGCGGGCCGGCCGAAGACGGGCGCGGCGACGTACCTGTGCCCTGTGCTCGCGTGCGCCTCCGCCAGCTTCTCCGAGAGGGCCACCGAGATGGTGCTCGACGAGACGTGCACGGCGCCGGGCGACATTCCCGTCTGAATGCCCTCCGCGCCGAACACGGCCGAGGACACCGCGGCGTCATCCGCCAGCATGCTGAACACGACGTCCGCGCCACGAGCGGCCTCCGCGGGTGTGCCGACGACGCGCGCCCCCTTCTCCTTCAGCGGCGCCGCCTTGGCCTCCGTCCGGTTCCACACCGTCAACGTGTGCCCCGCCGACAGCAGGTTCGCCGCCATCGGCAGGCCCATGTTCCCCAGGCCCACGAATCCAATCTTCATGCGCGTCTCCTCCCAAAGGAGGTCCGGATAGTCCGCGCCACGGGGCCCAGCCACCGCAAAGCACCCTCGCGTCCACGAGCGAACGCGAGCACACCCACGAGGCGGCCTACTCCGGACGGTCCTCCGAGAGGTCCAGGCGCTCGAAGGCATGTCCCAGTCCGATGACGCCCAGGGCCACCTCCCCCACCAACACACCCGCCGCCGCGAGCCCCGCCACGGGCAGCGACCAGGGCCCCAGGAACGGCGACAACGGGATGCCCACCAGGAGCGCCACCAGGCTCGCGGGAATCAGCCCCACCAGCGTCACCACCAGCGTGCCCACGAGCGCGAGCAACCGCTGCCCCATCGCCTCGAGCCCTCGCGCCCGCTCTCCCGTGTCCGCCGGCACCCAGGCGGGGAAGAGCACCACCGCCGCGTTCTGGACGAAGAGCCCCGCAAGGGAGACGGCCGGGAGCAGAAACGCCAGCGCCAATCCTCCAGGCCACCACCAGCCGCCCAGCCGGGGGGCCTCCACCCCCGGGCCCAACACGAGCGCCACCGCCAGCAACGTGAGCTGGAACGTGGCCACCGCCAACCCGGAGGCCGCGAGCTGCGCCCGCACCACCTGCCGGCCCGTCAACGGCAACGCGCGCAGCAGGTCCAGTTTGGGCAGGTCCATCCGCAGGTCCATGCGAAACGCGCTCGGCCCCACCACCGTCAGCGTCACCGCGAGCACCAACGCCACCGGTCCGAGCACCCGCCGCGTGTCCGTGAACAGGCGCGCGTCCCCCATCAGCGCCGCGATGGCGCCCCCCAGGACGATGAAGACGAGGAACACCGCGAACCCACCGCCCATCCGCTTCCGGGCGATGAGGTTCTTCCAGAGGATGGCCACCTCCGGCCTGCCGCGCGCCAGCAACCGGAAGGGCGGCTTGCTCAGCGTCATCGACCCCACGCGGGCCATCCGCCCGGACGCGCGCAGCAGGCGCTCCCGGGAGCGGGACTCCGCGCGCACCACAGCGGTCTCCTCGAAGGGGACCTCGGCCAGCAACACCCAGACGTAGTGGGCCCCCATCAACACCAGCACCGGAGGCAAGGCGGCGAGGAACTCCCGCACGCTCTGCGCCAGCGCGGGCGCCACGAGCAGCCGCCCGGGCCACAACACCGCCCCCACGCCCGGAGACGCCATCAGCGACTGCAGCCACACGCGCAGCGCGCGCCCCGAGGTCAGGTTCTCCGGTACCGGGTGCGCCTGCAACGAGCTGAGCACCGCGAACGCCACGAGCCCCAGTACGGCCGTCACGCCGCCCCAGCGAATCACCAGGCCCCAGGTGCCTCGCGCCGTCAGCCGCGTGCGGACGAAGGCCGCCGCCGTCGAATGCAGATACAGCGTGCCCAACGCCAGACACGCCCCCGCGAAGAAGAGCACCGGGTGCGGACTGATGGCCCTTCCCAGGAACAACGTGGCGAAGAGCGCGCCCACCGTCGTGCCCAGCAACCCTCGCACGAGCTTGTATTGCAGCAGGGCCCGCCGTGAGACGGGCGCGGGGAAGAGCTGGACGACCTCCGTCTCCGAGAAGGTCAACGACGGCCGGTCTCTCCCCAGGACCCAGGCGGCGAAGAGCGCCCCCAACGCGGAGCCAATCAGGGACAGCTCGGCGAACAACCGGAGGCCCTCGGACGCGCCGCCCACGGGCCCTCGGAAGTCCATCCTCCGGAAGAAGACGGAGTAGAAGTAGGCCGCGCCCACCAGGGCGCCCAGCAGGTAACGGGGCTTGCGCAGCCGCGCCAACTGCCTCCGGATGCGATTGAGCCAGGACGCAACCCAGAGGAACGCCACCGCCCGGGGGAAGCTCACGGCGGCTGCGCTCCCGCGCTGGTGATGCGCACGAAGAGCTCCTCCAACGACGCGTGCTCTCCCTCCACGCCGCTGAGGCGCGCGCGGATGTCTTCCAGGCTGCCGAGCGCCACCGCCTTGCCCCCCGCGATGACGAGCAGCCGGTGGCACAGCTCCTCGACCAGGGGCAGCAGGTGGGAGGACAACACCAGCGCCGCGCCCTCCTCCGCCCTGCGCCGCAACGACGCCTTCATCCGCCGGATGCCGATGGGGTCCAGGCCCGTGAGCGGCTCGTCCAGCAGGATGAGCTTGGGCGAATGCAGGAAGCCGCACGCGATGGAGAGCTTCTGCTTCATGCCGCGCGACAGCTCCCCCGGCAGCGACTTCTCCTTGCCGGACAGCTCCATCTCCTCCAACAGCGCGCGGCCCCGCTCCTCCCAGTCCTCCACGCCATAGAGGCGCGCGGTGAAGTTCAGGTGCTCCCACACCGTGAGGTACTCGAAGAAGCGGGGCTCGTCCGGCAGGAAGGCCAGCGCGCGCTTCGCGTCCACCGGCGCCTGCGTCAGGTCATGCCCCGCCACGTGGACGCGGCCCGAGGACGGGGGAAGGATGCCCGCCATGCAGCGCAGCGTGGACGTCTTCCCCGCCCCGTTGGGGCCCACCAGGCCCAGGACCTCCCCGGGCGCCACCTCGAAGGAGAGCCCCTGCACGGCCTTCACCTCACCGTAGGTCTTCTCCAGGCCCTCCACCCGCAGGACGGAATCCATTCGTGCGCGCTCGCCTTCAATCCAACTTCAGCAGGTCCCGAACGGTATCCAGCACGACCTTCGCCTGCACGGGTTTCACCAGGTACGCGCTCGCGCCCAGCTTCATCGCGCGCTCCCGGTCCGCCGCCGCGCCCTCCGTGGTGACGACGATGATGGGGATGTGCCGGTGCTCGGAGGCCGTCTGCCGGATGTGGCTGATGAGCTTGAGCCCATCCATCAGCGGCATGTTGATGTCGGTGAGCACCAGGTCGAACCGCGCCTGCGTCAGCTTCTTCAAGCCCTCCGCGCCATCCTGGGCCTCGGTGCACACCACGCCGGCGAGCCGCTGCAGCGCGTACATGATGCTGCGCCGCATCGCCTGCGAGTCATCCACCACCAGGGCTCGAATCTGCTGCGTCATGGGGCGCGGACGTTAGCACCCGCGAGCCGAAGCAGGAGATTCAGCGCCGCCGCCGCGCCTGGGCCGCGAGCGCCGCCCCGATGTCTCCCAGTGGAAGCACCCGCTTCACCGCCCCGGTCGCGATGGCCTCACCGGGCATGCCGAACACCACCGAGGTCTCCTCGGACTGCGCCCAGACCTCGCCCCCCGCGCGGTGGATTTCACGTGCCCCCTCCGCGCCGTCCGCCCCCATCCCCGTCAGCACCACGCCCAGGGCCTTGGGCCCCAGCACCTGCGCCACGCTGGAGAAGAGCCGGTCCACGCTGGGCGCGTACTTGTCCACGGGGGTGGGCAGCGGCGTGTGCAGCTCCAACTTCGAGCCCCGCTCCGAGACCACCAGGTGCCGGCCGCCCGGCGCGATGTACACGTGCCCGGGCTGCACCAGGTCTCCATCGCGCGCCTCTGACACCGAGAAGGGACCGATGCGGTCCAACCGGTCGGCGAAGGCCCGGGTGAACTGCGGCGGCATGTGCTGGCACACCAGCACGCATGGCGTGGGCTCCGCCGCCAGGCCCTCCAGCACCCGCTGCACCGCCGGTGGGCCGCCCGTGGACGCCCCCACCGAGATGACTAACGGCGGCTCGCCCGCCACCGCCATGGCCCGGGCGCCTGGCGCCGCGTGCCGGTGGCCGGGCCGCATGTGCCGCGCCGCCCGCACCTTCTCCAGGAGCTCGCGCCGGAGCGCCTCCATCGCGTCGAACGTGGCGTGCTGCGGCTTCGCGATGAAGTCGAAGGCCCCCAGGTCCAGGGCCTTGAAGACGTCCGAGCGGTGCGAGTAGCTGGAGATGACGATGACGGGCGTGGGCGCCGTGCGCATCAGCAGGCGGAGGAACGTGTAGCCCCCCAGCTTCGGCATCTCCAGGTCCAGCGTCACCACGTCGGGCTTCAGCTCGACGACCTTCTTCAGCCCCTCCTCCCCGTCGGCCGCGCGGTCCACCACCCGCACGTCCTGCTCCGACTCCAACATCGTGGAGAGGGTGCGGCGGTTGTGCGCCGAATCGTCGATGACCAATACGGAGATGACGTCCTGGGGGCTCACCTGAGGGCTCCGTCGTCCAGTTCGGGCCTCCGGTACACCAGGTCCCCCCGCAGGTGAACGAACTCGAAGTCCGCGCCCAGGTTCAGCAGGTTCTCGGAGTGTCCCAGCAGGAGGTAGCCCCCCGGCACCAGCCGGTCCCGGACGATGCGCAGGAACTTCCGGCGCGCGGCCAGGTCGAAATAGATGAGCACGTTGCGGCAGAACACCACGTCCATCCGCGGCACCAGCTGGCTGCCCGCCTCGTCCAGCAGGTTGAGATGGCCGAAGGACACCCAGGCCCGCACGTCGTCCTTCACCCCGAACCGGTTGGGCGCCAGAGGGAGGAAGTGGCGCTCTTGCAGCTCGCGGGACGTGGCCCGCAGGGCGGACGGCCCGTACTCCGCGCGCCGCGCCAGCGTGAGCACGCGCCGGGAGATGTCCGTGCCGTGGACCTCCACGTCCCAGTCCGAGAATCGGCCGCTGTCCCTGAGAATCATGGCCAGCGTGTAGGCCTCTTCTCCGGAGGAGCAGCCCGCCGACCACACGCGGAGCCGCTTCAGCCGCGCGTTGCGCTTCTGCAGCACGGGGAGCAGCTCCTCCGTGAAGGACTGGAGCTGCAGCGGCTCGCGGAAGAAATACGTCTCATGCGTGGTGAGGGATTCGACCGCCGCTTCCAGCTCGGCCGAGCGGTTGGCGTCGTAGCGCAGGTACCGGTGATAGGCGCCGTAGTCCGGCAGCCCGAGCAGCTCCAACCGGGGCCACAGCCGGCGCTCCATCACGAACTTCATGTCCTCGTGCATGAGGATGCCGCAGTGCGAATACACGTGGTCCCGGAGGAGGCGGAACTCCTCCACTGACATCTCCGGGCGCCCGTCCTCGAAGCGTGCCATGAGAGCCCTCAGCGCCGGACCAGACGTTCCACGGCCTCGGAGAGGGCTTGCAGCGCCAGGGCGTCCGATTCCGCCTCCAGGGCCTCACGCGCGGCGGGCAGGGACTCCGGCCCCGCGGAATCCCCCAGGACTCGCGCGGCGGCCGTGCGCACGTCCCAGCGCGGGTGGTGCAGCAGCGCGAGCGCCATCGCCACGCCGGCCGCCGTCTCCGCGCCCACGGCCAGCGCCGCCTTCACGACCTCCACGTCGGAGTGGCTGGCGGCCGCCCGCAGGACGTCGGGCTCCGCCGCCCCCAGCCGCGCCAGGGCCCGCACCGCGGCCACGGCCAACGCGCCGTCCGTGTGCCGCGTCAGCGCCACCAGGTCCGGGACGCGGTCCAAGGCGCCACAGTCCCCCACCGCCTGGACCGCGGCGATGCGGACCGAGAGGTCCTCGTCACGCAGCGCGGGCGACAGAATCGCCCCCGCCTCCGCGCCCCCCAGCCGCGCCAGGGCCCGGGCCCCCGCGATTCGAACCTGGACGGACTCATCCGCGAGCGCCGCGTAGACCCACTCCCGGCCCACGTCGCCTTCCAGCTCGCAGGCCGCCATCACCGCCGCCGCGCGCCACTCCGGCGCCGTGTCACGCGACAGCCGCTTCAACACAGGCACCGCCCACGCGCTCCCGATGCGCGCCAGGGCAGCGACGGCCGCGGGTGAGCGCTTCCGCGCCACCGCGTCCTGCAGCGCCACCACCACATCCCTCTGATGGAACTCCGCGAGCCCCATCAGGGAGCGCGTCGCCGCGCCCGCCAGCGACGGTTCCTCCAACAGCTCGACCAGCGGAGGCACCGCGTCCGCCGAGCCCGTGCGCCCCAGGGCCCGCACCACCACCGCGCGGAGGTCCCCCTCCAGCCACTCCAGCAAGGAGCACAGGGCCGCCACCGCCGACGCGTCCACCAGTTGCACCAGGGCCTCGGCCACCGCGGCCCGGGCAGGCAGCGACAGGTCCGGCATGCGCACGAGCAACGTCTGCCCCGCCGCCGGCCCCAATGTGTCCAGCGTGCGCAACACCTCGCGCAGGAGCCGAGGCTCGCGCGCGCACTCCGCCACCGGGATGGCCAGGGACGCATCGCCCAGCGAGGCCACCACCACCAGCGCGCCCGCCCGCACCAGGACATCCTCGGCGGACAGGGCCTCCTCCAGCCTGGGCCTCAGGCCGGGCGACGCGCGGAGCGCCTCGCGCACCACGACCTCGAACTCGGCGCGCCGCTCGCCCTCCACGCGCAACGCCTGGGTGCCCAGCGCGGACAGCGCGGATTCACGCACCGAACGAAACCCCGAGCTCAACCCCTGACAGAGGGACTCCGTGGCCTCCTCGCCAGGAATGAGCCCCAGCATCCTGTACGCGCTGCGCTGAAGGGCCACGTCCTCCAGCAGCGCCTTCACCATGCGCAATGGCACCGCGTGCCCGAGCAGCGTGAGGCCCTCCAGCGCGGACAGGCGGAGCAGGGGCTCCGGCTCGGACAGCAAGGACTCCAGCGCCGCCCTCGCGTGCTCGCCACCGACGTGGCCCAGGGCCTCCGCGGCGGACACCCGGACGTTCAGGTCCGGGTCCCCCAGCGCTCGCACCAGGGGCACCTCCGCCCCGTGATGCCCCATCTGCCCCAGGATGTCCGCGGCGAACTTGCGCTGGTCCGGGTCCGGGTGGGAGAGCAGGCGCACCAGCGGCGCCAACGCGATGGCCCCCAGCCCCGCGAGCGCCTCCGCCGCCGCGTTGCGCGCCCCCGTCTCACCCCGCTCGCCCAGGACCGCGATGAGCCTCGCGGCGAGCTCAACCGACGCCGGCATCCGCTTCAGGGCCTCCGCCGCGACGTGCCGCACGCGCCAGCTCTCGTCATGCAGCCCGACGACGAGAATCTCCAGCACACCGGCGGCGCAGGGGTCCAGCGCCTGAAGCGCCAGATAGCGCGCCTCTTCCGCGACGGCGACTTCGGAGGGAGGGCTCATCGGTCGAAGGCCTGGTCAGAGCCGGGTTGGAGATAGAACCAGAGGGCATACACGCCCAGGGCCGTGCCCAGCGGGACGTTGGGGAGCGCGAGGATGCCCAGCACGAGCGCGACCGTCCTCGACCAGGGCTTGCGATTCACCAGGCCCAGGCCCGTGATGACGCCCGGCAGGCCCAGCAACGCCAGACAGCCTCCCGCCACCACCCCGATGATGACCAGCGCGGCGCGTCCCTCGGGCTCGACGTCCGGCGCCAGTCCGCCCACCGCCCCGAAGAACACCAGGACGCCCGCGGAGAGCAGCAGCGTCACCGCGTTGATGACGATGAAGAGGATGCCGAGGATGCGACGGTGCTGCTCCAGGTGTTGTGCGCCCACCTCAGTCCCCCTTGCGTGCCGACTCCGGTGCCTTCAAAGACTCGCGTTCCAGCTCCACGCGCAGCAGGGCCTTGAGGTCCAACAACAACCGGAGCCTGTCCGGCGGACCACACACCCCCACGACGAACGGCGAATGCCCCGCCACCACCAGCGCGGGCGCGGGCTTGATGTCGCCCTTGCGCACCCGCAGCACCTCCGCCACGCGGTCCACCTTCACTGCCAGACGCCGCGTCCCCAGCTTACACACCAACAGCCGCGACTTCGGCGTCTCCGGCCCCGGCGCGCCCATGAGCCGGCAGCGCAGGTCCACCACGGGAAGGATGACACCCCGCAAATGGAGCACGCCCTCCACGAACGCCGGGGCGTGGGGAATGGGCGTGACTCGCTGGAGCGGAAGGATTTCCTCCACCCGCATGATGTCCAGCACGTACTCCGCGGCCCCGATGTAGAAGGCACACAACTGCACCACGACCTCCGACGCGGAAGCCGCTTCGTCGGCGACGGCGTGGGGACGGCTCGGCAGCAGGTTGACGGGGTCCTTCATGGGGCGAGCGCCTGTTCCGCGTCCAGGAGGATGTAGAGCGTGGGGCCCCGCCGGCCCATGCCCACCACGCAATCCTTGTCACCCGTCCGCATCCCCGGGGGCGGGGCCTCCAACATGGAAGGCTTGAGCTTCACCACGCCCACCACACCGTCCACCCACACGCCCGCGGGGCCCGTCTGCGTTCTCAGCACCAGGATGCGCGCGTGCCGGGGCGGCGGGGGCGCGTCCGGGCCCGCCACCAAGGGAGGCCGCTCGGCCAGGCGCAGGCGGACCTTGATGTCATACACGGGCAGCAGCTCGCCGCGCAGGTTCATCACGCCCAGCAATTGGGGCTCGGCCCGGGGAATCTCCGTCAACGGAGGCACCTTGGAGATTTCACGCACGCCCCGGATGGGCACCGCGTAGCACTCCGACTCCAGCCGGAACGCCAGGTACTCCTCGGGGACCTCCTCGGGGGCGATGGCCCGGACGCCGTCGCTGCCCGCCGCGAAGTCGTGAAGCCCGGTGACGTCCTCGTCCGGACGGTAGAAGAAGTCGTCGAGCAGCTCCGAGAACCGGGACACGAGGACGGAGGATAGCAGCCGGCGCGCCCGTCCGCAGCGAGGGTCAGGCGCGACGCCGCTCCGTGGCCATCCCCTCTTCCAGGAGCGCCGCCACGTCCAGCACCAACACCGTGCGCCGGTTGCCCAAATCCGTGGCTCCGGAGATTCCCCGGATGGACTGAAGCCGTCCGCCCAAGGGCTTGGTGACGATGTCCTGCTGGCCGTGAAGTTCATCCACCGCGATGCCCAGACGCTCCTGGGCCAGCCCCACCACCACCACGAAGTAGCGGCTGACCGGGCGGTCCGGCAGGGCGAACATGCGCGCCAGCCGCACGAAGGGCAGCGTCTGGCCACGCACGTCCAGCACCTCGCGGCGCTCCACGGTGCGGATGTCCCGAGGCTGGACGGAGATGATTTCCAGCACGCTGTTGAGCGGCACCGCGTACGTGCGGCCACTCACGCCCACCAGCAACGCGCGGATGATGGCCAGCGTGACGGGCAGCGTGAGGTGGAAGGAGGTCCCCTTCCCGCGCTCGCTCCACACGTCGATGATGCCGGACAGGTTGCCCAGGTTGTTCTTCACCACGTCCAGGCCCACGCCCCGGCCGGACAGCTCGGACACGCTGCGCGCGGTGGAGAAGCCGGGCTGGAAGATGAGGTTGAGCAGCTCCCGCCGCGTCATCTCCTGGGCCTGCGCGAAGGTGATGAGGCCGCGCGTGATGGCCACCTCGCGCACGCGCACCTCGTCGATGCCCGCGCCGTCGTCACTCACCTCGATGACGACGTGGTTGCCCTTCTGCTCGGCGCGCAGGGACACCACGGCGCGCCGGGACTTGCCCGCGGCCAGCCGCGCGTCCGGTGATTCGACGCCGTGGTCGATGGCGTTCCGGATGAGGTGCATGAGCGGGTCGCTGAGCTCCTCGACGATGAGCTTGTCGAGCTCCACCTCGCCGCCGCTGATGACGAACTCGATTTCCTTCCCGGCCTCGCGGGTGATGCGCCGCACCAGCCGCGCCAGCTTGTCGAACACCTGGCCGACGGGGACCATCCGCGCTTCCAGGAGCCCCTCCTGGAGGGCCTCCAGCTTGCGCTCCAGGCCGCGCGTCTCCCGCGCCAACTCCTGACCGAACAGCTTCGACAGCGCCACCGCGCCATCCTGCCGCGCCGACTCCGCGAGCCGCTGGAGGTTGGCCTTGATGAGCAACAGCTCGCCCACCATGTTGATGAGGCCATCCAGCCGGCCGATGTCCACGCGAACGGTCTGCGTGAGCGAGCGGAGGGAGGTGTCCGACGTCTGCGCGGAGGGGCTGCCTACGGAGGGAGCTGGCGCGGAGCCCGGGCCCGCCGCTGGCGGAGAAGGCGCGACCGAGAGCCCCTTGGGCGAGGCCTTCGCGGCGCCCTGGAGGTAGGCCACGAGCGGCGCGGGCGACGGCTCGGTGGGAACGATGGACTCGTGCGGCTCCGGAGCCCCGGGCGACGCGGGAGCCCCAGGGTCCGATACGTCCAGGTGGGCCACGCCCTCGGACACGGACGTCGGCCAGTCCACGGCCCCCTGCGCGGCGCCGTCAGAAGACAGGTGCGGCAACAAGGGCTGTTGCTCTTCGGAGGGCGTCGCGGCTGGGGTGCGGGACGAGCGCTTCCGACCACCGCTCCGTTTCGTCGGCGAAGAGGACTCCGCGTCCGCACGACGCGGCTCAGCGCTCACGTCCGGCGCATCCCGGGTGGGTGCGTCGGAGGAGTCCTCCCGGCGCTTTCGCGAAGTCGCAGCCGTGGTGTCGGCCGCGTCACTGCTCGCCGCCGTGCCTGGAGCCCCCGTGGCTTTGCCTCCGCCCCGAGTGTCACGCCCGGACTCCCGAGGCCCCAGCTCCGAACCGGCCCCCGTGTCCGCCCGGGGCCGAGAAGCAGGAGGCGCCTTCTCCGAACCAGCGCCAGCAGCCGAGGACTTCCCCGCCCCCTGCCGAACCGTCACGGCGGGCTGCGCGGCCCGGACCAAGGCGGGCGTCACGACATCCACGGCCGGACGCACCCCCAACGGCGACAGCTCCGCGGGCGTGCCCTCGAGCCCCGCCTCCAGCGCCGCGCTGTCCACCTGTCCACCGAAGATCAGGTCGAACGCGATGCCATGCGAACCCCCAGGTTGCGCGGACGGCAGCGTGCTGATGACCTCGCCCATCGGCTTGAGCCGCGCGTTGAGCTCCGCCAGCCCCTTGTCGAAGTCCGACAAATCGAACGCGGCGCGCACCCGCCACAGCGCCACTCCGCGCCGCACGTTCTCCCGGAGCCGGTGTTCCTCGTACTCGGTGAAGACGGAGCGCACCTGCGCCTCCAGCTCCAGCCGGTCCAGCGGGTCGTCCTCGGACACCTCCGTCGGGGCCCCCAGCGACGCCAGCCGCGCGGCCATCGCGTCCACACGGCCGGAGAGCACCTCCGTCTCGGTGCCACGCGCCGCCTCGCCCAGCAGCGCCTGGAACGCGTCCAGCGCTTCAATCAGGGCGTCCAGCACCGCGCCGTCCAGCAGCAGCTTCCCCAGGCGGAGACGGTCGAGCAGGTCCTCCGTGCCGTGCGCCAGCCGGGAGATGCGCTCCTGGCCGAACAGGCCCGACAGGCCCTTGAGCGAATGCGCCGCGCGGAAGATGCCGTTGACCAGGTCCGGGTCGGCCTCCTGGCCCCGGCGCTCGTCCAGCACGAGCAGGTCCCTGGCGAGGGCGTCGAGAATCTCCGTCGCCTCGGCCACGAACTCGGCCAGTGCCTTGCTTCCAGGATTCACGGCAGCTTCAGGTAGCGCCGCAGCAGCGCTTCCAGACTCCCAGGGACGAAGGGCTTGACCAGGTACTCCGCGGCGCCCAACGCGAGGCCCCGGTCGCGGTCCTGCTCCCGTCCCTCGGTGGTGATGACGAAGAGCGGCACGTCGCGGTAGTTGGGGTTCTTCTTGACGAAGTTGATGAGCTCCAACCCGTTGATGTCGGGCATGTTGATGTCGGTGATGATGAGCTCGAAGCGGTGACGAGGCAGCAGCTTCAGCGCTTCGAAGCCGCTCGAAGTCACCACCACCTCGACCCCCTCCACGGCCTCGACCATCGCCGCGATGTACTCGCGCGATGCTTTCGAGTCCTCGACAATCAACACCTTGACACGCATGTGCGCTCGCCCCGGGCGAGGCATGCTAGCAGAAGGCCCGCCTGCCCGCCGAGCGTCAGCCCTTCCGGGCAGGCAGCGACTTGACGAGTCCCTTGTCCGCCAGGACCGCCACCCGTGCGCCCTTGAACGCGGGCAGGAAGCCCTTCTGGAAGGCGTCCGCCCGCGCGGCGTCCTCCAACTGCCCGCCGCTGGGGACCTCCAGCGCCACCGACTCCACCTTGGCCTTGCTCAGGACCCGGCCGGCGCCGGCCAGGGCCTCGTTCAGCGCGCTCGCGTCCAGCTTCTGACGCGCGCCCAGCCCCACCACGAAGATTCGCGGCACCTCCAGCTTCCCGTCCGAGGGCAGGAGGAGCCAGTCGTCCTTCGCGCCGGTGAAGAAGCCCGCCTTGAGCACCCGCGAGAGCGTGCCGCACAGCCGCCAGTCGACGAACCCCGCCGAGCTCGGCAGGGGCCGGTCGTCCTCGGCGACGAAGAGGCAGAGCGCGTCCACCCCGCCGAGCGTGTCCAGCCCTTCCAATCCGATGTCGTGCGTCGTCGTCTGGCTCACGGCACGTCCTCCCGGCGGGTGTCAGCGGCTCAGGCCTTGTTCAGGGCCGAAGCGACGCGATCCAACAGGCCGTTGACGAAGGCGCTCGACTCCTCCGTCCCGAAGTTCTTCCCCAGCTCCACCGCCTCGTTGATGGTCACCTTGCGGGGGATGTCCGGCCGGTACTTGAGCTCGAAGATGCCCAGGCGCAGCACGTTGCGGTCGATGCGCGACATGCGGTCCAGGCGCCAGTTGTGGCTGTGCCGCTCGATGAGCTGGTCGATTTCATCGCGGTGCGAGCTCACGCCCTCCGCCAGCTCCCGGGCGAACTTCACCGCGTCTGGATCCCGCTTGGTGCCCTCGTCCGCCGCCGACCAGGCCGACTCCAGCGCCTCGGCCGTCGTCGCGTTGGACATCTCCAACTGGTAGAGCGCCTGCAGCGCACGCTCACGTCCCGTTCTCCGCGCGCCCATGGCCTAGGCCTTCCTTCCTTCCGTCGCCGACATCTTGGCGTACAGATTGACCATCTCGATGCAGGCCAGCGTGGCCTCCGCTCCCTTGTTCCCCGCCTTCACGCCCGCCCGGTCGATGGCCTGTTCCACCGTGTCCGTCGTCAGCACGCCGAAGGTGACGGCCGTCGCGGGGCTGGCCGCCGCGGCCTCGAAGGCCACCGAGCCAATGCCCTTGGCGCACTCGCCCGCCACGTAGTCGAAGTGCGGCGTGCCGCCCCGGATGACGGCGCCCAGGGTGATGACGCCCGCGTACTGCCGGGACTCCGTCACGCGCCGGACCAGGCCGGGCAGCTCATACGTTCCGGGGCAGCGGTACACGTCGATGTCCGCGTCGGCGACACCGTGGCGCACCAGCGTGTCCACGGCGCCCTTGGCCAGCTCCTCGGTGATGAAGCCGTTGAAGCGGGCCACGCAGATGGCGAAGCGGCCCTTGGGGGGTAGAAAGTCACCGTCGAAGTAGCGAGGCATGCCGCGCTTCCTACACCACCCCGGGGCCCGGCGTCGCCTGCTACGGCGTGCCAAACCCCGCAGCCGCGATGGCCGCCGCCGTCAGGCCGCCGCCCCCGGGAGCCCCCTGCCCCCGCTGGAGCGCGAAGAGCCGGGCCACGTACTTGCCAATCTGGTCCGCCTCCAGGTTCACCTTCGCCCCCACGCCCCGTGACTTCAGGGTGGTGCGCTCCTGCGTCTCCGGGATGAGCTGCACCCGGAAGCGGTCCGCCTCCAGCGTGTTGACGGTGAGGCTGATGCCGTCGATGGCCACCGAGCCCTTCTCGATGAAGTAGGGCGCCAGGGCCTCCGGCAGCCGGAAGCCCATGACCCAGGAGCCGCCCTCCGGGTAGGTCTCCAGCACCTCACTGACGGCGTCCACGTGGCCGGAGACCAGGTGCCCGCCCAGCCGGTCTCCCAGCGCCAGGGCCCGCTCCAGGTTCACCGCGTCGCCCGGCTGCACCGTGCCCAGCGTCGTGCGCCGCAGCGTCTCCGGCGCGGCCTGCACGCGGAAGCTGTCGCCCGCGCACTCCACCACCGTGAGGCAGGCGCCGTTGACGGCGATGGACTCGCCCAGCTCGAAGGCCGACGCGCCCAGCGCGGTGTGAATCCACAGGTCGGTCATCCCGCCGGGGATGACGCGCTCCACCCTGCCAAGGTCCTGAATGAGCCCGGTAAACATGGGGCCGCTTATAACGGACCGGCCCCTCCCCGCCCATGGCCACGGCGGACCGGCGTCCTACAGCAACGCCTGGAGCAGCATGTCGTCGCCGTAGCGCTCGAACGTCAGGTCCTTCACCGACAAGGCCTGCGCCATCTCCTTCACGCCCAGGTCGCCAGCCCAGGACAGGCCCGGGCTGCCAATCAGCTTGGGCGCGAGGAACAGCGCCAGCGAGTCCGCCAGGTGCCCGCGCAGGAAGGAGCCGTACATCTCCGCCCCGCCCTCCACCATGACGTGGTTGAGGCCCTCCTTCCCCAGGCGCCGCAGCAGGGCCTTGAGGTCCACCTGCCCCGACTTCTGGCGCAGCTGCCAGACGTCCACGCCCTGCGCCAGGAAGCGCCGGGCCTTTCGGCCCTCCGGGTCCTCCAGCGTGGCCACCACGGTGCGCGCGGCGCTGCGCTGCGTGAAGACGGTGTAGCCCGGCGACAGGCGCAGGTGGCTGTCCACCACCACGCGCAGCGGATCCTTCCCGCCGCCCCCGGGCAGCCGCGTGGTCAGCTTCGGGTCGTCCTTCCGGACGGTGTTGGCGCCCACCAGGATGACGTCCACCGAGTCCCGCAGCCGGTGGACCCACGCACGTGCCTGCGGGCCTGTCACCCAGCGCGAGTCACCGGTGGCCGTGGCCAGCTTCCCGTCCAGCGTCACCGCCGCCTTGAGCGTCACCCAGGGCAGGCCGGTGCGAATCATCTTGAAGAAGGGCCGGTTGAGCCGGTCCGCCTCCTCCGCGAGCACGCCGGTGAGGACCTTCAGGCCCGCGCGCCGCATCCGCGCCACGCCCTTGCCGCTGACCTTCGGGTTGGGGTCCGCCGACGCGCAGATGACGCGCCGGACGCCCGCCTCGATGATGGCCATGCTGCACGGCGGGGTGCGCCCGTAGTGGTCGCACGGCTCCAGCGTGGTGTAGAGGTCCGCGCCCTTCGCGCGGGCACCCGCGGCCTCCAGCGCCACCACCTCCGCGTGCGCCGTGCCGGCCTTCTTGTGATAGCCGCGGGCGATGATGCGCCCGCCCTTCACCAGCACCGCGCCCACCACCGGGTTGGGGCTGGTGCGGCCCAGGCCCTTGGCGGCCTCCTCCAGCGCGATACGCATGAAGAACTCGGCCACCGCCCGGTCGAAGTCCGCCGCCCGCTTCGCGCGGGGCGCCCTCGTCGCTTCCAGCCTTGCCCGTGTCAGCAGCCGCATGTCCCTTCTCTAACCGCCCTTGTCCACCGGCGCCGGGGGCACGGCCTCGCACTTCTCGCGGGCCTCCGCCTCTCGCAGCGCCTTCAGCTCGTCCATGAACTCCGCGATGTCGCGGAAGCTGCGGTAGACGGACGCGAAGCGGACATAGGCCACCTCGTCCAACTGCCGCAGCCGGCGCATGATTTCCTCGCCAATCACGGACGAGGGCACTTCCTTCTCGCCCATGCCCTGGAGCTGCCGCTCGATGGCGACCACCGTCTCCTCGAGCTGGTCCGCGGACACGGGCCGCTTCTCACACGCCTTCTTCAGCCCGTTGACGATCTTCTCCCGGTCGAAGGCCTCGCGCCGCCCGTCCTTCTTCGCGATGAGCGGGTAGAGCTCCTCCACCCGCTCATACGTCGTGAAGCGCCGCTTGCATGCCAGACACTCCCGGCGCCGGCGGATGACGGAGCCCTCGTGGGACTCACGGGAGTCGATGACCTTGTTCTCGGCGTCCTGACAGAAGGGGCAGCGCATGGGGGGTGCGGCGGCGCAGTCTACTTCAACCGCGAGGCGTAGAGCGGGAAGCCTTGCGAGAGTTCCTTCACCTGCCCCCGGATGCGAGCCAGCGCGGCGTCATCCTGCGCGGCGTCCAAGGCCTCGCCGATGAGCCGGCCCACCACGGCCATCTCCGCCTCGCGCATGCCGCGCGTGGTGATGGCGGGCGTGCCCACCCGGACGCCGGACGTCACCATCGGCTTCTCCGGGTCGAACGGAATCATGTTCTTGTTCACGGTGATGCCGGCCTTGCCGAGCACCTCTTCGGCGACCTTGCCCGTGAGCTGCTTGGGCCGCAGGTCCACCAGCATCAGGTGGTTGTCCGTGCCGCCGGACGTCAGCCGCAGGCCCGCGCGCTGGAGCGCCTCCGCCAGCGCCTTCGCGTTGGCGACAATCTGCCGTTGGTACGCCTTGAACTCGGGCGACAGCGCCTCCTTGAAGGCCACCGCCTTGCCGGCGATGACGTGCATCAGCGGGCCGCCCTGGATGCCGGGGAAGATCTGGCTGTTGATGCTCTTGGCGTACTGCTCGCGGCTGAGCACCAGGCCGCCGCGCGGGCCGCGCAGCGTCTTGTGCGTGGTGGTGGTGACGATGTCCGCCACCGGCACCGGCGAGGGGTGCACGCCCGCGGCCACCAGGCCGGCGATGTGCGCCATGTCCACCAGCATGGCCGCGCCCACCGCGTCTGCGATTTCGCGGAACTTCGCGAAGTCCAGCGTGCGCGGGTACGCGCTGGCGCCCACGACGATGACCTTCGGCTTGTGCTCCTTGGCCAGCGACTCCACCTGCGCGAAGTCGATGGTCTCCGTGTCGCGCGTCAGGCCGTAGTGGACGACCTTGTAGAGCTTGCCGGAGAAGTTGAACGTGGCGCCGTGCGTGAGGTGGCCGCCGGAGTTCAGGTCCAGCGACAGCATGGTGTCGCCCGGCTTCATCAGCGCCATGAAGGCGCCCATGTTGGCCTGGCTGCCGGAGTGCGCCTGCACGTTCACCGCGTCCGCGCCGAACAGGTCCTTGGCGCGCGAAATCGCCAGGTTCTCCGCGATGTCCACCACCTCGCAGCCGCCGTAGTAGCGCTTGCCGGGGTAGCCCTCCGCGTACTTGTTGGTGAGCACCGAGCCCACCGCCTCCATCACCGCCGGAGAGACGAAGTTCTCGGACGCGATGAGCTCCAGGCCCTCTTCCTGGCGCTGGGTCTCCTCGCGAAGGACGCGGGCGATCTCCGGGTCCACTTCGGCCAGCGTACGGACGTTCTCCATGGCGGACTCCCTCGAACAACGGGTGCGGCGCGGCCGTCAGCCCTGGGACTCGGCCTCGCGGATCATCTGGACGCGCCGCTCGTGGCGGCCGCCCTCGAAAGCAGTGCTGAGGAACGCCTCCAGGATGGCGCGGCCCACGCCGGCCCCCACCACGCGCTGGCCCAGGCACAGCACGTTGGCGTCGTTGTGAGCCCGGGCCATGCGGGCCTCGAACTCCGTGGTGCACAGGGCCGCGCGGATGCCCTGGTGCTTGTTGGCCACGATGCTCATGCCAATGCCGGTGCCACACACCAGCACGCCCAGGGTGGCCTGCCCGGACGCCACGGCGCGGGACACCCGCGCGGCGAAGTCCGGATAGTCCACCGAGTCCCGCGTGGACGGGCCCACGTCTTCATGGGCCACGCCTTGCGCGGCGAGCGCCGCCACCAGCTCCTGCCGGAGCTCCAGGCCCGCGTGGTCGGAAGCGAGGATGACTTTCACGCGGGACTCTCCTGGGACGGTTAGAAGCGCTTGAACACCAGCACCGCGTTGGTGCCGCCGAAGCCGAACGAGTTGCTCATCACCGCGTCCACCCGGGCCTCGCGCGCCTGGTTGGGCACGTAGTCCAGGTCGCAGTCCGGATCCGGCGTCGTCTGGTTGATGGTGGGCGGCAGGATGCCGCGCGACAGCGCCAGCGCGCTGATCACACCCTCGAACCCACCCGCCGCGCCGAGCATGTGGCCCGTCATGGACTTGGTGGACGACACCGCGACCTTGCGGGCGTGGTCGCCGAACACCGCCTTGATGGCCTTGGTCTCGTTCGCGTCGTTGAACGGCGTCGAGGTGCCGTGCGCGTTGATGTAGCCCACGTCCTCCGGGTTGAGCCCCGCGGACTGGAGCGCCAGGCGCATGCAGCGCGCCGCGCCCTCGCCCTCGGGCGCGGGCTGGGTGACGTGGTACGCGTCCGAGTTGGCACCGTACCCCACCACCTCCGCCAGGATGTTGGCGCCGCGCTTCTTCGCGGCCTCCAGCTCCTCGAGCACCAGGATGCCGGCACCCTCGCCCATCACGAAGCCGTCGCGCTCCTTGTCGAAGGGACGGCTGGCCGCGGCCGGATCATCATTGCGCGTGGACAGCGCCTTCATCACGGAGAAGCCACCCAGCCCCAGCGGGGTGATGGCCGCCTCGGCGCCACCCGCGATGACCGCGTCCGTCTCACCCAGGCGGATGGACTTCCAGGCCTCGCCAATGGCGTGAGCGCTGGTGGCGCACGCGGACACCGGTGCCCAGTTCGGCCCCTTGCAGTTGTACCGCATGGAGATGAGGCCGGGCGCCATGTTGATGATCATCTGGATGATGAAGAAGGGCGACAGCCGGTCGAACCCCTTCTCCAGCCCCTTGCGGTGCTGCTCTTCCAGGGAGGAGATGCCACCAATGCCCGAGCCGACGATGACGCCGACCTTCTCCGGGGTGTAGCCGTGCGGCTTGTCCGGACCGACGGGGAGCCCTGACTCCTCCACCGCCATCTGCGCGGCGGCGAGCGAGAACTGCGCATACAGGTCCATCCGGCGCACTTCGCGCTTCTCGATGAACTTCTCGGGGTCGAAGTCCTTCACCTCACCCGCGATGCGCGTGTCGATCTTGCCAACGTCAAAGCGCGTGACCTGGGCAATACCCGACTTGCCGGCGATCAACGCCTGCCAGTTCTTCTCGGTTCCGGTTCCCAGGGCCGAAACAAGCCCGGTTCCGGTGACGACGACTCGGCGGTGTGACACGGTCCTCTCCGGCTGGCGGTTGGGACACCGGGGACGCCGCGCTTCACGCGGCGTCTCCCGCACCCCGGCACGCCACGTGGTGCGGCCTACTTCTTGTGGGTGTTGATGTAGTTGATGGCGTCGTTGACGGACTTGATGTTCTCCGCCTCTTCGTCGGGGATTTCGACCTCGAACTCCTCCTCCATCGCCATCACGAGTTCCACGATGTCGAGGCTGTCCGCCCCCAGGTCCTCGATGAAGGAAGACTCGGGCTTGATCTCATCCTCTCCGACACCCAGCTGGTCGGCGATGATGGACTTGACCTTGGCCTCAATGGTTGACGTCGACATAAGTGTAGAACCCTCCAGGAACCAGATGGGGTCCGTCAGGCTTCCCGGACCATGGCGAAAGCGGGCGCGGTATATCCCACGCCCGGCGGCAATCCAACCGTGGGTTACATGTACATGCCGCCATTGACCTTCAGGACTTCACCGGTGATGTAGGACGCGGCGTCCCCGGCCAGGAAGACGACGGCGCCGGCGACCTCCTCGGGGTTCCCCAGCCGACCCAGCGGGATGCCTTCCAGCATCTTCTGGCGCAACTCGTCATTGATCTGGTGGGTCATGTCCGTTCCGATGAATCCGGGGGACACGGCATTCACGCGGATGTTCCGGCTGGAAAGCTCGCGCGCCACTGACTTCGTCAGGCCAATGAGGCCCGCCTTGGAGGCCGAGTAGGCCGCCTGGCCGCCGTTGCCCATCTCCCCCACCACGGAGGTGATGTTGATGATGGCGCCGCCGCGCTGCTTCATCATGGGCCGGCTGACGGCGCGGATGAGCGAGAACGAGCCCTTGAGGTTGGTGTCCAACTGCTTGTCCCAGTCCTCGTCCTTCACGCGCATCACCAGGCCGTCCACGGCGATGCCCGCGTTGTTGACGAGCACGTCCAGGCGGCCGTGCGACTTCACGATGCCGTCCACGGCGCTGGCGCACGCGGCGCTGTCGGCCACGTCGAAGCGGATGGCCTCCGCCTTCGCGCCCTCGGCCTCCAGCAGCTTCACCGTCTCCTGCGCCGCAGCCTCGTTGCCCGCATAGCTGATGACGACGGTGGAGGCCCCCGCCTTGGCGAAGGCCACCGCGCACGCCCGGCCGATGCCGCGCGAGCCCCCCGTCACGAGCACGACCTTGTCCTTGAAGCCGCTCATGGTGCCACCCCCAGTGCCGCGAGCGCCTTGTCCAGGCTCGCGGAGTCCTCGACGTTGAACAGCTCGATGTCCTTGGTGATGCGCTTGACCAGGCCCACCAGCACCTTGCCCGGCCCCAGCTCGATGATGCGGGTGACGCCCTCGGCCTTCAGCGCCTCCACGCATTCAATCCAGCGCACCGGCGAGCTCACCTGCTCCAGCAGCAGCGGCACCACGCGCGAGGCGTCCGCGTTGGGGCGGGCCTCCACGTTGGTCACCACCGGCACGGAGGGCGCGGACACCTGGATGCGGCCCAGCACCTCCGCCAGCCGCGGCTGCACCGGCGCCATCAGCGCGCAGTGGAAGGGGGCGGACACGGGCAGCGGCATCACGCGCTTGGCTCCGGCCTCCTTGCACTTCACCCCGGCGCGCTCCACGGCCGCGGCGTCACCGGCAATCACGGTCTGCTCCGGCGAGTTGTAGTTCGCCGGGGACACCACCTGACCCTCGGCCGCCGCGTCACAGGCCGCCTTGACCTTCTCCGGGACCAGGCCCAGCACCGCGGCCATGGCGCCCACGCCCGCGGGCACCGCCTCCTGCATGAAGGTGCCCCGCGCGCGCACCGCCCGGACCGCGTCCGCCAGGCCCATGGCGCCCGCCGCCACCAGCGCCGAGTACTCGCCCAGCGAGTGCCCCGCGACGAAGGCCGGCGCCGGCCCGCGCCTGGCGAACACCGCGTGCGCCGCCAGCGAGACGGTGAGGATGGCCGGCTGGGTGTTGGCCGTGAGCTTCAGCGCCTCGTCCGGGCCCTCGAAGCAGAGGGTGGAGAGCTTCTCGCCCAGGGCGTCGTCGGCCGCGTCGAACACGGCGCGCGCCTCGGGGAACTTCTCATACAGGTCCTTGCCCATCCCCACGGCCTGGCTGCCCTGCCCGGGGAACACGAACGCGACCTTCGACATGCGGACTCCGCCTCCTCGAATTTCGGAGTCCCCGCGCCCCGGCCTCCCGGCGCGGCGGACCCGCTTTCAGCGGCCCGAGGCCGCCAGATGGACGCCCTGTTGCCGCACCTGGGCAGGTGGCGCCAACACATTTCGCGGGGGGACCTGCCACCACCGCGAGGCGGCCTGCACGCTTCGGGCGCTGGCTCTAATCGGAAACGCCCGCCTCTGTCGCCCTTTTTCCCTTCGGCGCCGACGGCAGCCAGGCCGCTGCCCGCCCGATGCAACGCGTCAACTCCGCCTGGACGCCGCCCTCCGCCATGGCCAGCGCGGCCCCCAGCGCGTTGAACAGGGCCCGGGGCGTGGAACGTCCATGCGCGACGATGCCCACCCCCTGGATGCCCAGCAGCGGCGCCCCGCCATACTCGGCGTAGTCCACCACCCGGCGCAGGCCCGCCAGCGCCGGCTGGAGCAGCATCGCCCCCACCTTCTCCGCCAGGCCGCCGCGCCGCTCAATCGCCTGACGCAGCATGCCAATGACGCCCATGCCCACGCCCTCGGACGTCTTCAAGACGACATTTCCGGTGAAGCCGTCCGTCACCACCACCTGCACGTCGCCGGAGAAGAGGTCCTTGCCCTCCACATAGCCCACGAAGTCCAGGTCCGAGCGGCGCAGCAGGTCGCTGGCCTCCCGGGTGAGGGGCGTCCCCTTGGAGGACTCCTCTCCATTGGAGAGCACGGCCACCCGGGGCCGGGCCACCCCCATGCGGGCGCGCACGTAGGCCTCGCCCATGACGGCGAACTGGGCCAGGTGGGCGGGCCGGCAATCCACGTTGGCCCCCGCGTCCAGCAAGAGGCACCGGCCTCCCCCCTTCAAGGCGGGGAAGAGCGCGGCGATGGCGGGCCGCTCCACCCCCGGCAGGCGCCCCAGCGTCAGCAGGCCCCCGGCCATGACGGCCCCGGAGTTGCCCGCGGAGACCAGCGCGTCCGCCCGGCCGTCGCGCACCAGCTCGAAGCCCACCCGGAGGGACGAGTCGCGCTTGCGGCGGAAGGCCGCCGAGGCGTGCTCGTCCATCTCCACGACCTCCGAGGCGTGGTGGATTTCCAGGTTGGACGGGGGCCGGCCCTTGCCCAGGAGCGGCGCCACCTTCGCCTCGTCCCCCACCAGGAGCACCTGACAGCCGGGGTGGGCGCGCGCGAAGAGCACCGCCCCCTCCACCGGCGCGGCCGGCGCGTGATCGCCGCCCATGGCATCCAGCACCAGCCTCATCCCCACTCGCTCCTTGCCCGCCAGGCGCCCTGGGCGGATGTCGGTCTCCCACCCGCCAGGGGGCGGGCGGCGCGCAGCACACCAGGAACCCTCCAGGGGGGCAACGGCTGCCTGCCTGCTCTCGAAAAGGACCCACCCTGAATGGGCTTCGAAGGACGGGCGTTGTCTCCGGACAGCGTCCGGGATAGACGGTGCCCAGGAGATAACGGGCATCCGCGCGTTGTCACATTGACTCGGGGGCAGCGAGCCGCTAGGGTCCGCCGCCTTCCGAAGCCGGACATGGAGTACGGGAGCCTTTGTGCGACCGCCCCAGGCCGGTATATCGAGGCAGAGAGTGTTGCGCAGGGAGCCGGGGACCCCGGCACAGCGCGAAGACATTTGGACTCAACCGGTCCGGACCGGCGCGAACGCTCCGGGTCGGGGTCGAAATATAGAGGTGAGCCGTGGGTGTCCCCAAGAAGCGTACTTCCAAGATGCGTCGTGACCGCCGCCGTGCGGCCAACAACAACCTGCGGAGCGCCGTGCAGGTGACCAAGTGCCCGAACTGCAAGGAGCCGGTGATGCCTCACCGCGCCTGCACGTCCTGCGGCCAGTACAAGGGCCGTGAGGTGGTTGCTCAGGCCGAGGCCTGACCCACAGCAGCACACAGCGCCCGCTCGCGGGCGCCTTGAAGTACGACGGGCCGCGCCTCCACTTCGGAGGACGCGGCCCTTGTCGTTCCGGGCCACCCCTTTCGAGGTGGCCCTGCCCCAGCGTCAGTTGCTGAGCTTGATGTTCTTCAGCGGCGCCAGCCGGGGGTCCACGGGCTTGGTGTCGCAGGCGCAGGTCGTCTCGTTGCGGTTCGCGCCGCACTGCGAGCACAGGCCCTTGCAGTCCTCGCGGCACACGGCGCTCATCGGCAGGGCCAGCAGGAGCTGCTCCCGGACGATGGGGTCCAGGTTGATGGTCTTCCCGTCGAAGACTTCCTGATCCGCGTCATCCATCTCGAAGGAGCCGCCAGACTCGCCCTGGCTGCGCTCCTTCTTCTCCATGGACTTCTCGTCGTCGTCCTTGAAGTCGTCTCCCCGGGCCAGCGACTCCGGCACCAGGTTGAGCGTGAAGGACACGGGCACCGTCGTGGACACGTCGGTGACGCACCGCTTGCAGGGGCTCGTCACGCTCACCGCGAACTGGCCCTCCAGCAGCACGCCGCCGCTGAGCTTGCGCAGCGACGCCTTCAATGTGGCGGGGGCCGTGGCTCGAAAACCGGTATCCTCGCCGGAGGCAGCTCCACCCAGCACGTCACCGAGCAGCTCGAGACCGAGGGGCTCATCCAGCTTCAGCCCTGTCTCTTTGATTTGGTCAACCTTTACGAGCATTTACGCTACTTCCAGGCAAAAAGGGGCGCGCAACATAGAGGGCCGCCCCTCCAGCGTCAACACGCCCTCGTGCGTCCGCGCCATGAAGATGTCACCGCGCCGTCACCCCACATGGGGCGGCCTTCATGGATTCTCTCAATAACGTTTTGATAGGTTCGATTCGATGCACGGACACGGCAGGCGGTTGCGCGGGTGGGCCCTCCTCCTGGTGCTGGGCCTGGGCGCCCGCCCGGGCTGGAGCCAGCCCCTCTTCCCTGAGCCCGTTCTCTCCCAGCTCGGCCCCGCGAGCCCGGCCATCACGGAGGCGCGCGAGCAGCTCGACCAGGGCGAGTTCGAGAAGGCGCGTCGTACCCTCCTGGAGGGCCTGGACGCTCCGGACCTCACCGACAACCAGTTGGTGGAGCTCTACGGCCTGTTGGGCCTGACGGCGCTGTACCTGGGAGACGAGCCCCAGGCGCGCGACGCCTACGAGAAGCTGCTCCAGGCGCGGCCGGACTACGAGCTGCCGCGCAGCGCCCCGCCCAAGCTGCGCACCCTGTACGCGCGCATCCGCGAGGACATCAAGAGCCGGCGGGTCCGCCCCGTCACCCTGGACGTGGACCCCATCCCCGACCCGCCTGGCGGCGAGCCCCTGGTGGTGGAGGCCACCATCCTGGACCTCGCGCTGGGCGCCCGCGCGCGCCTCTTCTACCGGCGCGCCGGCGATGAGGCATACAGCTCGGTGGACTTCGCGAAGGAGCGCACGCCGGATGGCCGCACGCGCGAGCGGTACCGCGCGGTGCTCCCCGCCTACGAGCTCCCCTCCGAGGCCGAGGCCTACGAGATGGAGTACTACTTCGAGGTCGCGGACGCGGCGCAGCGCCGGCTCGCGGGCCGGGGAGACTCCTTCCAGCCGCTCATCTTCCAGGTGGCGCCCAGGGCCCTCCGCTCCGGCGCCGCCGCCGAGAGCGGCTCGCGCCCCTGGTACAAGAGCCCCTGGCTCTGGGTGGGCGTGGGCGCGGTGGCCATTGGCGCCACGGCCGGCATCGTGGCCCTGACCTCCGGCGAGGAGCGGGGCCGTGTTCCCATCACCATCCGCGTGGCCCCTCCCCCTCCATGAACCTCCGACTCCTGCCGCCGCTGCTGCTGCTCGCCCTGCCCGCCTGCGGTCCCGACGCCGAGCCCGCGGGCCGCTTCGGGCTCGCGCTGACCCTCGAGCGCGCCGTCGCCGACGAGGTCCAGGCGCTGCAGGTGGCCGTGGTGACGCGCGGCTCCAGCCTCAACTGCGCCGAGGTGCAGCGCACCTGCCTGAGCGCGCAGACGCGGCGGGACGCGCTGCTGGTGCTCAAGGACAGCCAGGGCCGTCAGGGCCGCGTCCTCCGCTTCCCGGTGGACCTGGCGTCCCTCCAGTCGGGTGGCAGCCTGCAGCTGGCGGTGGACGTGCCGGTGGGCCGAGATTACGCGCTCGTCATCGAGGCCATCACGACGGGGACGACACCCACCTTCCTGGGCAGCTCCTGCAACTACCTCCGCGAAGTCAACGCGGGTGACAACTCGCCGCTGATCGCCGCGCCCCTGACGCTGACCGGCGGTTCGTGCAACCCGTCCATCGCGCCCTGAGCGCACGCGGAATCCCAGAGGACTTCATGTCGCGCATCCTGATTATCGAGGACGAGCAGGACCTCGCCGGCCTCGTTGACTACAACCTGCGGGCCGCGGGGTTCGAGACGGAGACGGCGAACACCGGCGCCGGCGGGCTCGCCAAGGCCCGCGCCCATCCGCCCGACCTGGTGCTGCTGGACTTGATGCTGCCGGACGTGGCGGGCAGCGAGGTGCTGCGCATGCTCAAGGCGGACACCGAGCTGCGCAAGGCGTCCGTCATCATCGTCAGCGCCAAGGGCCAGGAGTCCGACCGCGTCCAGGGCCTGGAGCTGGGCGCCGACGACTACGTGGTGAAGCCCTTCTCCGTCCGCGAGCTGCTCCTGCGCGTCAAGGCAGTGCTGCGCCGCGCGGACGCCGAGGACGGCCCCTCCGCGGTGCTGGCCTCCGGCGACATCAGCCTGGACACCACCCGCCACCAGGTGCGCGTGAAGGGCGAGGAGGTGCTGCTCACCGCGCTCGAGTTCCGGCTGCTGCGCACGCTGCTGGAGCGCTCCGACCGGGTGCAGACGCGCGAGGTGCTGCTGTCGGACGTCTGGGGCATCCAGGCCGAAATCCACACGCGCACCGTGGACACGCACATCAAGCGGCTGCGCGAGAAGCTGGGCCCGGCCGGAGACATCATCGAGACGGTGCGCGGCGTGGGCTACAAGCTCAGCCCTCCGTGACGCCCGCCCATGCTGCCCCTGCGCGCCACGCTCCTCCCCCTCCTCCTGCCGCCGCTCATCGTCGCGGCGCTCGTCGCCCTGCTGGACGGTCCCAAGGAGGTCGTCGCCGCCGCGCTCGTCGCGCTCGCCGGCTCGCTCATGGCCCTGGGCTTGAGCCGCGGCACGCTGCAGCGCCAGTTGGATCTGCTGGCCCGTCAGACGCGGGATCGCGCCGAGGGCAGCCCCGCCTCCGTCCCCCCGCCGCCGGAGCGGCTGGAGGAGATGGCCGGGCTCGAGGGCGCCATCGACTCGCTCCACGCGCAGATGACCGCGCGCACCGCGCAGCTCAACCAGGAGGCGCGCACCCTCACCGCCGTGCTGGACGGCATGGCGGAGGGCGTCTGGGTGACGGACGCCGAGGGCACCGTGGTGCGCCACAACGACGCGCTCCGGGACTTCCTGCTGCCCACCACGGGGGGACCCCTCACCGGGCAGCGCCCCCTGGCCGTCATCCGCAACGAGGCCCTGCACGAGGCCGTGCTCCGCGCCTGCCGCGACGGAGCCTCCAGCCGCCTGGAGCTCACGCTGGAGGGGCTCTTCCCGCGCACGCTCTCCGTCCGCGTGACGCCGCTGGCCAAGGACCTGCCGGGCAGCGCCGCCGTCTTCCACGACGTCACGGAGCTGCGCCGGCTGGAGAAGGTGCGCAAGGACTTCGTGGCGAACGTGTCGCACGAGCTGCGCACGCCCATCACCGCCGTGCGTGGCTACGCGGAGACGCTGCAGGGCGGCGCCCTCAATGACCCCGTCATGGCGCCGAAGATGGTGGAGATCATCCACCGCCAATCCGAGCGCCTGTCCGAGCTGGTGGAGGACCTGCTGGAGCTGTCCCGCCTGGAGTCGCGCGAGGTCAGCCTGAAGCCCACCCAGGTCCCCCTGGCCGTCGCCACCGCGCGCGCCGCGGACACCGTGCGCCCCAAGGCCGAGGGCAAGGGCCAGGTGGTTTCACTCCATGTCCCGCCGGACCTACTCGCGGTGGGGGACACCCGCGCCGTGGAGCAGGTGCTCCTCAACCTGCTGGACAACGCGGTGAAGTACACGCCGCGCGGCGGGCGGGTGGACGTCTACGGCGCGTGCGAGGCGGGCCGCTGCGTGGTGCGGGTGAAGGACACGGGCGTGGGCATCGAGCCCAAGCACCTGCCTCGTATTTTCGAGCGCTTCTACCGGGTGGACAAGGGCCGCAGCCGGGACATGGGCGGCACCGGGCTGGGTCTGTCCATCGTCAAGCACCTCCTGCAGGCCATGGACGGGGAGGTCAAGGTGGAGAGCCAACCCAACGAGGGGAGCACCTTCACGATTTTTCTGCCCCAGGCGGCTTCATCGAGCGCGGCGACGGGGTAGGATGGAACGACCATGCGGGTCGCCATCCTCGCGGACATCCACGGCAATCTTCCTGCCTGCGAGGCCGTCCTCGAGGACATCGCGCGCTCCGTGGCTCCGGACTACATCGTCGCCGCCGGCGACCTCGCCCTCCGCGGCGCGCACCCGCGCGAGACGGTGGACCTGCTCTTCGACCGGTGTGACTCGGTCCTGATGGGCAACACCGACTGCTACCTCGCGGGCAACTACCTGGGGGGCGCGTACCGGGAGAAGGACCACTGGAAGACGGAGCTGCTGCGCTGGACGCGCGACCAGCTGGGCGGCGCGCTGCTGGAGAAGCTGGGCGCCCTGCCCTTCTCCGTGCGCTACACGCCGCGCAAGGGCCAGGACCTCTTCGTCTGCCACGCCAACCCGCGCAACCTCGAGGAGTCGCTGGACCCCACGCTGGATGACGTCGCGGTGCGCCGCTTCTTCAGCCACCTGGACGCGGCGGCCTGCGCCTTCGGCCACCTGCACTTCCCCTACCGCCGCCGCGTGGGCCGCATGCTCATCGCGGACGTGGCCAGCGCGGGCATCCCCCGGGACGGGGATCTGCGCCCCGCCTACGGCGTCTTCACCTTCACCCCCAAGGGCTGGCGCGTGCAGATTCGCCGCGTGCGCTACCCGGTGCGCAAGGCCACGCAGGCGCTCACCGCGCGCCGCGTCCCCGGCGGACCGCTGCTGGTCCACAAGCTGGTGGAGGCGCGCTACCGCCACCACAACGCGCTGATGGAGGCCGCGCGGCGTCACTCCGGCCTGCCTCCACCGGGCCCCGTGCTGCGCCCGCCCCCGGGGGCCGGCACGCGCACGGCGGCCACGCCCATGGACAGCCGCCCCTCCCCGGCGGTCGACCCCGAGTCGCTGCCCACGGACCTGGACGGCACCGTGACGGGCGCCGCGCCCCTCCCGCTGGACGCGCTCAACGATTTCGAAGGGTAGACGTTGTCGCCAGGCCGTTGCTTGCGCGGGGCCGCCAGGGGTGATTCACGGCGGCCACCATGTCCGCTCGCGACCTGCCGCTGCTCCTCGTCCGCCACGCCGTGGCGGAGGACTCCCACGTGCTGGGCGACGAAGCCCGCGCCCTCACCGCGGAGGGCCGTGCCGCCTTCCGCCACCACGCGCGGAAGCTGGCGCGGCTCACGCCCCTGAGAGGTATCATCACCAGCCCGCTCGTCCGGGCCGTCCAGACGGCGGAGCTGCTCGCCGAGGCCTTCGGGGCGTCCGGCGTGGAGGTCCACCCCGCCCTGCTCCCCCAGCGCGGCGCGCACAAGCGCATCATCGAGCTGGCGCGCGAGCGCGGCCCGGGCTGGGCGCTGGTGGGCCACAACCCCTCCCTGGAGCGCGCCGCCCAGCGCGCCCTGGAGCATGAACTGCCGGACACGCTCCGCAAGGGCGCGGCGCTGGCCCTGCACCCGCTGAAGGACGGCGGCTTCACGCTGGCGTGGTGGGCCACGCCGGGCAAGCCGGTGAAGCGGCCCGGCGACTTGCGCTGACGCCGCCGCGCGGCGGACTCAATGCACCGCGCCCAGCACGAAGGACAGGACGAGCATGGCCAGCACCGCGGTGGTGATGGCCACGTAGAGCCGGTCCTTCTGCTGCCGGAAGATGAGCAGCGACAGCGCCACCCGCATCACGGGGACGCCCATCATCACGAGCAGCCCCGCCATGACGAAGGCCTGACCCCGCGCCGCCAGCGCGCCCGTCAATACGTCCCCCAGGGTGTGCGGCACCGGGTGGGGCGAGGTGAGGCGCTGCAGCGCCTCCGACGAGACGAGGTAGTCGGGATGGCGGAAGAACGTCACCACCGTGCCCAGCGTCACCAGGGACAGGCTGGCCGCCACGCCGTAGCGCAGCAAATCACTGATGAGCACCTCCGGCTGGAGCTGCCCGCTCTCATCGCGAAGCGCGGTGGTGGCCGAGGCCTCGGGGCCGCGCGGCGCGGTCTTCGGCATGTCACTCACGGCGCCCACCCCTTGCGAAGCATCTCGAAGGCCACCCACAGCAACACGCCCACGAAGAGCGCGCGCAGCCACGTGCTGTTCACCCGGCCCATCAAGTGGCGTGAGCCCAGCCACGCCCCCAACGTCACGCCCACGCACACCGGCCCCGCGATGAACGGGTCGATGTTGCCCCGCGCGAAGTACACGCCCGCGCTGGCCGCCGCCGTCACGCCAATCATGAAGTTGCTGGTGGCCGTGGACACCTTGAGCGGCAGCCGCATGGCCAGGTCCATGGCGGGCACCTTCAGCGCCCCCGAGCCGATGCCCAGCATGCCGCTCACCGTGCCCGCCACGTACATCAGGCCCAGCCCCGCGAGCGGCCGCGTCACGCGGTAGGACACCTCGCGCCCCTGCGACTCATCCCAGTAGCTGCCGTGCAGGGCCAGCCGGTCCGCCAGGGCGTCCGCGGGCACTGGCTCCTCCGCGCTCACGCGCATCCGCCGCAGCATCACCAGCGCGGACCACGCCATGACGGCGCCGAACACGAAGTACACCCCGCGCCCCCCCACCATGCCCGACAGGAAGGCGCCGCTGAGCGCCCCCGCCGTGGTGGCCAGCTCCAGGAACATGGCGACGCGGGTGTTGGCCATCCGGTCTCGGACGTACGCCGCGGCGGCGCCGCTGGAGGTCGCGATGACGGAGACGATGGACGCTCCCACCGCGTACTGGATGTCCACCTTCAGCAGCAGCGTGAGGACGGGAATCAGGATGAGTCCGCCGCCGATACCCAGGAGCGAACCCAGCAGTCCCGCCCCCACGGAGAAACCCAGGACGACGAGCATGAAGAGAAAGGGAGTCATGGAGCCCGTGGCCCATCCTCCCTTCCTCATCCACGTTTGGCTATCGGGGAGCGGTGCGTAACGCGCGCGCCGCTCCCCTGCCTGCCCGCTGATTCAGCGGGGCGCTACGGGTTGCTGCTGGCCACGGACAGGTGGCCGTTGCCATTGCCGTTCGTCAGCCCGGCGTGGCTGTCCGCGCCCAGCTCGCGCAGCAGGACCTCGCCCACCAGCTCATCCATGGGGACGAACCGGCCCAGGTTCGCGCGCCAGGCGTGGACCTGCGCGGTGCCGATGTCGAACCACCAGCCGTGCAGACGCAGCGTGCCCGCATCGAGCCGCGCCTTCACCCACGGGTAGCTGGCGATGTGCTCCATCTGCAGCAGCACGTTGTGCTGGGACAGGCGGTCGTGGTCCGGCAGGCCCTCGCCCAGCTTGGAGTTGTCCTTCAGGCGCGTCAGCGCGACCTTGCCGTGCTCCAGCCAGCCGTTGAGGTTCGGGTGCTCCGGGCCCACGCCGCCGGCGAGGACGGCCTTCATCGCGCCGCAGCTCGAGTGGCCGCACACGACGATGTCCTCCACCGGCAGGTTGCGCAGCGAGAACTCCAGGGCGGCCGCCTCGGACTGGTCACCCGTCGACTGCCCCTTGGAGTCCGACGGGGGCATCATGTTGCCCACGTTGCGGACCACGAAGAGGTCGCCCGGGTCCGTGGACACGAGCAGGTTCGGCACAACGCGGCTGTCCGAGCACGCGATGAAGAGACAGTCGGGCTTCTGCCCCTGCGCCAGCAGCGCGAACTTCTCACGGTAGTTGGAACGGGCGTTGAGCTGGAAATCCAACAGACCGCGGATGAGCTTCCTCACTGCGCACCTCCGGAAACAAGCGTGTTGTGGTTGGGAGCGTCGACGACCGCGGGCGCGCTCGGCTTGACCGTTCCCTTACGGCTCCAGACATCCTCGAGCGACTCGGTGAACACCGTGCCGCCCGTCTTGCGGTGCGTGTCACACCAGCTCTCCAGGGCCTCGTGCCCGGAGTGGTCCAGCGTCTGCACCGCCAGGTCCAGCTCCACCTTGGACCCCGAGGGGACCTGGGCGAGCGCGCTGGACAACTTGGGTACACCGACGAAGGTCAGCGCGCCCGAGATTCGAACCAGGTACGACGCGTCCGGCTGCTGCTGGACCTCCACCTTGACGCTGCCCAGGTGCCACAGCAGGCGCAGGATGGCGAACGCCAGGCCCATGCCGATACCGGCCAGCAGGTTGACGCCCACCACGCCGGCCACCGTCACCAGGTACACGGCCAGCTCACCGCGCTTATGCAGCTCGCGGATGTGGTGCACGTTCACCAGCTTCGCGCCGACGAACACCAGCAGGCCGGCCAGCACCGTGAGGGGCACCAGGCCCGCGATGGAGCCGAGCAGCGTGGCGAACAGGAGCAGCCACACGCCGTGCAGCGTGCCCGACAGCCGCGACTTCGCGCCGGCGGTGATGTTGGTGGCGCTGCGCACGATGACGCCGGTGATGGGCAGACCGCCCGCGAGGCCGGACAGCGTGTTCGCCAGGCCCTGACCGAAGAGCTCCTTGTCCAGGTTCGCCCGGGGGCCGGTGTGCATCTTGTCCGTGGCCACCGCGCTCAGGAGCGACTCGGCGCTGGCCACCAACGTCAGCGACAGCACCGCCGCGGCGAAGGTGCCCCAGTCACCCGTGGGCAGCGAGGGCGCCTGGATGCTGGCGAAGATGTTCTCCGGCAGGCTCACGCGCGCCACGTCCGCGCCCAGGAACGCGGCCACCGAGGTGGCACCCACCACGGCGATGAGCGGTCCGGGGATCTTCTTCAGCTTTCCGGGGACGAACTGCCACGCCACCATCAGGCCAATGGTCAAGAGGCCCAGCAGCGTCGCGGCGCCGTGCAGGTCGGCGATCTGCCCCGGCAGCTCCTTCAGGTTCTGCCACGCGTTCGACTGGGGCGCGCCACCCATGACGATGTGGACCTGCCCCAGGACGATGAGGATGCCGATGCCGGCCATCATCCCGTGGATGACGGCGGGCGAGATGGCCAGCGCGCCACGCGCCACCTTCAGGCCACCGAGGATCATCTGGAGGACGCCGGCGACGGCCACCGCCGCGCACGTCATGGCCAGGCCCATGTTCTGGATGAAGCCGAAGACCATCACCGCGAGCCCGGCCGCGGGGCCGCTCACCTGCAGCGGCACGCCTCCGAACAGGCCCACCACGATGCCGCCAATCACGCCCGCGATGAGGCCGGAGACGATGGGCGCGCCAGAGGCCAGCGCGATGCCCATGCACAGCGGCAGCGCGACCAGGAAGACCACCAGCGATGCAGGCAGGTCCGTGGCCAGCGTCTTCCACAGGGTACCGCCGCCATCAGGACTCTTCGGATTCGACATCACACCTCCACACAAGTCACAAGTCGCCGTGAATGCGGCGCGCGCTGGATCACTGTGGAGGCCCCTTCGCAAATCTCGTGCCGTTCCCGGCTGATTTGGGCCAGAGGGAACGTATTTTGATTGCAGATGGGAATATGAAAGCGATTTTAATTCCGGGCGGCGGACTTAAAGAATCTTGAAGCCGGACCCTTCAAGATTCTTGAAGGCCTACTCCTCCTCCAGCCTGCGGAGGAAGGTGGGATAGGACAGCCCCAACACCCGGGCTGCTTCCATGCGGCGCCCGTCGAGCCGGGCGAGGACGTGCCGGACGTACAGCCGCTCCACCTCCTGCAACGGGCGTGGGGAGCCGGCGACGACGAACGCGTCCGGGTCCGTCACGGCCGGCCCACTTCCACCCAGGGGCTCCAGGGCGGACAGCTCCAGCTCCGGGCCTGATTCGAGGACCAGCGCGCGCTCCAGCACGTTGCGCAGCTCACGGACATTGCCAGGGAAGGGGTAGCGCGCCAGCCGGGCCTGGGCCTCCTTCGAGAACCCCACCGGCCTGCGGCCCAGCTCCGCGGACAGCTCGGCGACGAGGGACTGCGCCAGCGGCAGCACGTCCTCACGCCGCTCGCGCAACGGAGGGATGTCCACCTTGAAGACGCTCAGGCGAAAGTAGAGGTCCTCGCGGAAGCGGCCCTGGGCGACCTCCTGCGTCAGGTCGCGGTTGGTGGCCGTCACCACGCGCGCGCTGCTGCTCAGCTCGGCGGTGCCGCCCAGCCGGCGGAAGGCGCCCTTGTCCAGGAACGTGAGCAGCTTGGCTTGAAGCCCCAGCGGCAGCTCGCCCACCTCGTCGAGGAAGAGCACGCCGCCCGCGGCCACCTCCACCAGGCCGCGGCGGGCCGTGCGCGCGTCGGTGAAGGCGCCGCGCTCGTGACCGAACAGCTCGCTCTCCACCATGGTGGCGGGCAACGCGGCGCAGTTGACGTGCACGAACGCGCCCTGCCCGCCTTGCAGCGCGTGCAGGTGACGCGCGATGACCTCCTTGCCCACGCCCGTCTCGCCCAGCAGCAGGACGGGGCTGCGAGGAGCCTTGGCGATGCGCTCCAGCATCTGGAGTGCCGCCAGCATCTTCGGCGAATGGGGACGCGACAGGCGGCGCCGGCCCCCCAGCTCGCTCTCCGCCTGGCGCAAGCGCTCCTGGAGCTGCAGGTCCGCGGCGGCGCGGCGGGCGCGCAGCACCAGGTCATCCAGCTCCACCGGCTTGGAGAGATAGTCGCGCGCACCGGCCTGGATGGCCTCCACCGCGCTGGCGATGTCGCCATGCGCCGTCACCATCAACACGGGCGTGTCCGGGAGCTGGGCGCGCAGCTCGGGAAGGAAGTCGATGCCATCCCCGTCCGGCAGGCGCCGGTCCAGCACCACCAGGTCCGGGGCCTCGCGGGACATGGCGGCGCGCGCGTCATGGAGCGAGTGCGCCAGGGCGACGCGGAAGCCTTCGTGCCGCAGCACCGAGGCCGCCAGGGAGGCGAAGGTCCGGTCGTCATCCACGAACAGCAGGTGCGTGCTCATGGCTTCGCCACCTCCAACGGCAGCCGCAGCGTGAAGCGGCTGCCCAGCGGACTCCGGGCGTAGTTCAGGCTGCCCCCATGCGCCTCCACGGAGGCGCGCGCCATCGGCAGCCCCAGCCCCACCCCCTTGGCCCGCCCGGTGGCGAAAGGCTCCCACAACCTCGGCTCGAAGCGGGGGTCCACGCCGCCCGCATTGTCCTCCACCACGAGCACGGCGTCATGGTCGTCCCGCGTCAGGCGCACGTTCACCCAGGGCGCGGGCTGCATCCCGGTGTCTCGCGCCACGGCGCCCGCCTCCACCGCGTTGCGCAGCAGGTTGTCGATGGCGGACACCAGCAGCGCCGCGTCCCCCTGGACCCACAGCGACTCATCCAGGGACGTGGTCAACGCCACGGCCTCCGACTCCGGCAGCAGCTTCACCGCCTGGAGCGCGTCCTGGACCAGCAGGTGCACCTCGCAGCGTCGCCGCAGCGCGGCGCGGGGCGCGCCGAAGGACAGCAGCGAGCGCGCCAGGTGCCCCAGGCGCTCCACCTGGGAGCGCAGCGCGCGCACCGGCAGCTCACTGCCGGCCGCGGTGTGCCGGAGCACGGACAGCGCGGCCTGGATGCCGTTGAGCGCGTTCTTCACCTCATGGGCGATGAGCGACGCGGCGGTCCCCAGCGCGGCCATGGTCTCCTGTCGGCGCAGCCGCTCCTCGGCGGCGAGCAGCGAACGGTACGAATGCCGCAGCAGCAGGATGAAGATGATGAGCGTGCTGCTGAGCAGCGCGATGTGGAACGCCAGCTGCCGAAGGAAGCGTGAGCGCAGCCCCGCGGTGGCCGTCTCCTCCTCCAACACGACGAGCAACAGCTCGCTCTTGCCCACCCACGCGGCGGCGCCCATCATGTGCTTGCCGTCCAGCGTCAGCGGCCCGGGCAGGTTCGCCAGCGCGCGCAGCGGCCCCGTGGCGTCCCCCGGCCCCAGCGTCAGGCCGCCCTGCATCAGCAGCTGACCGTGGTCGTCCAGGAGCACCAGCGTCGTCTGCGCGGTGGGCCGCGTGGGCAACGCGCTCGCGCGCACCTCGCCCAGGAGCACGCCCTTGAGGCGACCTTCCTGGTACATGGGGACGGCGACCACCAGGGGGCCGCCTTCCCCCTCCAGCAAATCGATTTCGGGCTGGCGGCCGCTCACCATCCGCCGGAACCACGGCCGCAGCGTCAGCGTGGAGCGCCCCAGCGGCATGTCCGGCGGCTCGCTCCAGACGCGCTCGCCGGTGGGCGTCAACAGGGCCACGCCCTCCGAGAAGAGGGACGAGTGATAGAAGGCGCTCTCCAGCAGGGCCAGCTCCGCGGGCGAGATGCCGTCCTCCGGTAGCAACGCGGGGTGACCAGCCACGCGCGCGAGCTCCGCCTCCAGCAAGCCGAGGTGGACGCCCAGCGCCTCGGACTGCACCTGGGCCTGGTTCAACAGCCGGCTCAGCAGCTCCTCGCGCGCGTTGCGCACGTCCTCCACGTAGCCCAGCACCGGGCTCGTCAACGCCACCAAGCCCACGAGCCCCAGCCCCACGAGCGCGGAGCGTCCGCCGCGCCGCTGTGCGTGCGCCAGCTCTCCGGGAGTGGGGGTCAGCGAGGGAAGTGGAGGTGTGGGTGGCGGCGAGTGGGCGGGTGTCATGACCGTGCGACCTGGGGTTTACCCCGCCCCGGCAACGCCTTCACCTGCAATCAGGCCTCCGGCCTGGGGACCCGGCCACCGGATGGCCGCCCACGGCCCGCCACCGGCCCGCGCTGCGCGGCCCGCGCGGCGTCTCACGGCCCTGACGAAGTTGTTGCACACGAGTCACACGTTCGGAAAAGCGGACGCGCAGAGTCACGGCCCGCCATGCCCCATGTCCTCATCGTCGACGACGAACGCGACCTCGCGGAGCTCATTGATTTCAACCTGCGGGGTTCAGGCTTCACCACCCACGTGGCCCACACCGGCGAAGCAGCGCTGGCGGCATCACGCGCCCAGCACCCCGACCTCGTGCTGCTGGACTTGATGCTGCCAGACATGTCCGGCATCGACGTCTGCCGGCAGCTGCGCGCGAGCCCCCCGTCGCGGGGCGTGCTCATCGTCATGCTCACCGCCAAGGGCGAGGAGCCGGACCGCATCCGCGGCTTCGAGGTGGGCGCGGACGACTACGTGGTGAAGCCCTTCAGCGTGCGGGAGCTGGTGCTGCGCTTGAAGGCCATCCTTCGCCGAGGCGCGCCCGCCGCGGGCAACGCCGCGCCGCTGGCCTTGGGGCCGCTGCGCCTCGACGTCGCCTCGCACCGCTTCTTCGTGGAGGAGCGCGAGGTGTCCCTCACCGCGCTCGAGTTCCGGCTGCTGGAGCACCTGCTCGCCCGGCTGGGCCGGGTGCAGACGCGCGAACAGCTCCTGGAGGAGGTCTGGGGCCTGTCCTCGTCCCTGGAGACGCGCACCATCGACACCCACGTCATGCGGCTGCGCGACAAGCTGGGCCCCGCGCGGACGCTGCTGGAGACGGTCCGCGGTGTTGGCTACCGGATGCTGGACCCCGCCGCCCCCTGAGCGACGTGACGACGATGTCACGTGGCGGACGCGAAACGGACACCCATGTCACGTAGAAGCGCGCCGACTTCACGCAAGGCAGCCCAGCGTCCAGATTCCGGTCCGCTTCACGCAGCCAGGAGAAGCCTCCCCATGAAATCACTCCTCAAGCCGCTCCTCGCGATGTTCCTCGTGGCCCTCCCCGCCGCCGCGCAGGCGGGCACCCTCACCATCAAGGGCTCCGACACCATGGTCATCCTCGGCCAGCGCTGGGCCGAGGCCTTCATGAAGAAGCACCCCGCCATCAAGGTGCAGGTGACGGGCGGCGGCTCCGGCGTGGGACTGGCGGCCCTGCAGAACGGCACCACGGACATCGCCATGTCCAGCCGGGAGATGAAGAAGGCGGAGGCCGACAAGCTGAAGGCGCGCTACAAGGCGCCCCCGGTGCAGCGCTCGGTGGCCAAGGACGGCGTCACCTTCTACGTCCATCAGGCCAACCCCGTGGGCGCGCTCTCCACCGAGCAGCTCCGCAATATCTACGTGGGTGAAATCTCCAACTGGAAGCAGGTGGGCGGCGCGGATGCGCCCATCGTCGCGTACTCCCGCGAGAACTCCTCCGGCACCTACGTCTTCGTGAAGGACATGGTGCTGGACGGCGAGGACTTCGCGCCCTCCATCCAGACGCTGCCCGGCACCGCCGCGGTGGTGAACGCCGTCTCCAAGGAGAAGAACAGCCTGGGCTATGGCGGCGCCGCCTACGCCGAGGGCATCAAGGAGCTGAAGGTCCAGAAGGGCAACGAGGCGATTGCGCCCTCCGCCGACAACATCAAGAGCGGCAAGTACCCGCTGGCGCGCGACCTCTTCTTCTATCTGCGCGCCGAGCCCACCGGCGACATCAAGACGTTCATCGACTTCGCGCTTTCCCCTGAAGGGCAGGCCATCGTCACGCAAGTCGGCTACTTCCCGGTGAAGTAGACGCACGGCGTCACACGAATGTCACAGGAGGCCCTGAGACACAATGGATAGACAGGCGACCATGGAGCAGGGTCTCACGCAAGCCGTGGCCGCGCCGCGCCTGTCCGCGGCCGCGCGGCGGCGCCAGCTGCGGGAGAAGGCCGTCGCGGGCTTCATCACGCTGATGGCGTTCACCGGCATCGCCGCGCTCATCCTCATCATCGTCTTCGTGGCCAAGGAGGCGCTGGCGCTCTTCACGGACGCCGAGGCGCGCCACGAGGCCAGCCTGTCGAAGATGTTCCTGGCACAGGAGGGCCGCTACCCGTTCCGGTGGCAGCCCGTGTCGGGCACGCCCAAGGTCAGCATGATTCCGCTGTTCGTGGGCACGCTGAAGATCACCGTCGTCTCCATGCTGGTGGCGGTGCCGCTGGGCGTCTTCGGCGCGCTGTTCGTGGCGGAGTTCGCGCCGCGCCGCCTGCGCGAGCTGCTCAAGCCCGTCATCGAGCTGCTCGCCGGCATCCCCTCCGTCGTCCTGGGCTTCTTCGCGCTGATGGTGTTGTCGCCGGTGGTGAAGAACCTCTTCCACCTGGACCGGCCGCTCAACGGCACGCTGGCGGGACTGGCGCTGGCGCTGGCCATCGTCCCGGTCATCTTCACCGTGTCCGAGGACGCGCTCACCGCGGTGCCCCGCAGCTACCGCGAGGCGTCCCTGGCGCTGGGCGCCACGCTCTGGGAGACGGCGTGGAAGGTGGTGCTGCCCGCGGCGGCGCCCGGCATCCTCGCCGCGTGTGTCCTGGGCTTCGGCCGGGCCATTGGCGAGACGATGATTGTCCTCATGGCCTCCGGCAACGCGGACATCGTTTCGTGGAACCTGGGGGACTCGGCGCGCTCGATGTCGGCGACCATCGCGGCGGAGATGGGAGAAGTCGTGGTGGGCAGCCCGCACTACGCCCTGCTCTTCTTCATCGGCGTGGAGCTGTTCATCTTCACCTTCGTCCTCAACATGGTCGCCTCCACCTGGACGAAGAAGGTCCTCCAGCGGCTGACCGGGAGCGCCTCGTGAAGTACACCACGCGCCGGGCGGTGGGCCTGGGCCTCACGGGGCTGACGGCCCTGGCGGCCTTCTTCATCGTGGGCATGCTGGCCCTCATCCTGTGGGACGTCGCGCGCCACGGCGCCCGCCACGTCTCCTGGGCCTTCCTCACCGAGCCCCCCAGCGACGGCATGATGGGCGGCGGCATCTTCCCCGCCATCTTCGGCACCGCCGCGCTCACGCTCCTGATGACGCTGGCGGTGATGCCGGTGGGCGTGCTCACCGCGGTGTACCTGCACGAGTACGCGCCGCCGGAGTCCCGCTTCGCCCGCTGGGTGCGCGTGGCGGTGGTGAACCTCGCCGGCGTGCCCTCCATCGTCTTCGGCCTGTTCGGGCTCGGCTTCTTCATCCTCTTCGTGGGCGGCAACATGGACCGGCTGCTGGGCTACGAGGAGATGCACTGGGCCCAGCCAGGCATCCTCTGGGCGTCCTTGACGCTGGCGGTGCTCACGCTGCCCGTGGTCATCGTGTCCACCGAGGAGGCGCTGCGCGCGGTGCCCCTGGAGCAGCGGACCGCCAGCCTGGCCCTGGGGGCCACCCAGTCGCAGACGCTTGCGCGGGTGGTGCTGCCCGGCGCCCTGCCCGGCATCCTCACCGGCGCGGTGCTGGCCATCTCCCGAGGCGCCGGCGAGGTGGCGCCCATCCTCTTCACGGGCGCGGCCTACTTCCTGCCGGACTTGCCCACGAGCCTCGACTCCCAGTTCATGCACCTGGGCTACCACACCTACGTCATGGCGACGCAGTCGCCCAACGTGACGGAGGCCAGCGGCCCGCTCTACGCGACGGTGCTGGTGCTGCTGACGCTGACCTTCGCCCTCAACCTCGTCGCGGTCATCATCCGGACGCGCACCCGCCGCAAGGCCGCCAGCGCCCACTGACGGTACGCCTGCCATGTCCCTCACTCCCCAGAAGCCGCGCGCGAAGATGGAGGCGCGGGAGCTCACCCTGCGCTACGGCCCCAAGACGGCCATCCACAAGGTCTCCCTGGCCATCCTCGACCGCCAGGTGACGGCGCTCATCGGACCGTCGGGCTGCGGCAAGTCCACGTTCCTGCGCTCGCTCAACCGGATGAACGACCTCATCTCCGGCGCGACGCATTCGGGCAGCATCCTGATGGACGGCACGGACATCCATGACCGCGGCGTGGACGTGGTGGACCTGCGCCGCCGCGTGGGCATGGTGTTCCAGAAGTCCAACCCCTTCCCGAAGAGCATCTTCGAGAACGTGGCCTACGGCCTGCGCGTGGGCGGGACGAAGGACAAGGCGGAGCTGGCCACGCGCGTGGAGAAGTCCCTGCGCGGCGCCGCGCTCTGGGACGAGGTGAAGGACCGGCTCGACGAGAGCGCGCTGGGCCTGTCCGGCGGCCAGCAGCAGCGGCTCTGCATCGCCCGCGCGATGGCGGTGGAGCCGGAGGTGCTGCTGATGGACGAGCCGGCCAGCGCGTTGGACCCCATCGCCACGGCGAAAATCGAGGAGCTCATCCACGAGCTCAAGTCGACGTACACCATCGCCATCGTCACCCACAACATGCAGCAGGCCGCGCGCGTCAGCGACCGCACCGCTTTCTTCTACATGGGCGAGCTGGTGGAATGCGGCCCCACCGAGCAGATCTTCACCAACCCGCGCGAGAAGCGCACCGAGGACTACGTCACCGGCAAGTTCGGGTGAGTGGACGAAAAAGGGGACCGGACACATGCCGTCGACGCACACGGACAAAGCCTTCGAACAGGACCTGAGGGATTTGCGGGAGAAGCTCCTCGCGATGGGCGCGAAGGTGGAGAACCTCATCGTCCAGAGCATGAAGGCGCTCACCGACCGCGACAGCGCCGTGGCGGAGAAGGTGGTCGCCGCCGACAAGGACGTGAACCGCCTGGAGGTGGACATCGACGAGCTGTGCCGCAAGATTCTCGCGCTGCGCCAGCCCGCCGCCAGTGACTTGCGCCTCATCACCACGGCGCTGAAGATCGTCACCGACCTGGAGCGCATCGGCGACCTCGCGGTGAACATCGCCGAGCGCTCCATCGACCTGAACCAGGCCCCTCCGCTGGCCCCCTACGTGGACACGCCCCGGCTGGCGGAGCTGGCCCAGCGGCAGGTGCGGATGTCCCTGGACGCCTTCGTGTCCGGCGACGTCACCAAGGCCGAGGAGGTGCTGCGCGGCGATGATTTGCTGGATGCCCTCTTCCTGAAGATCTTCAACGAGCTCCTCGCGTACATGATGGAGGACTCGCGCAACATCCGCCGCGCCACGGCGCTGATGTTCATCGCGAAGCACCTGGAGCGCATTGGCGACCACGCGCTGAACGTGGCGGAGATGGTCGTCTACATGGTGCGGGGCAAGGACATCCGCCACCCGCAGAGCCGCAACCTCACCGAGTAGCCGGGCGCGGCTTCACCGTCCCGTCACCGCGAATTGCCCGGCCCGCCCCGCGCGCTTCGCGGGGCTGACGTGGAGGACCTCTAGCGTGCACTCCGTGGTCGCGCCATGACGGCGCACCGGCCCCGGGGATTGCCCGCGAATGTTGCTCGCCTCCACCGTCCTGCTGATTGCCGCCTGCATCGGGCTGCTCGTCCTCACCGTCCAGTTCGCGATGGTGCTGCGCCACCGCGGGGAGGCCCCCTCCCCCGCTCGCGCCGGTGGCGCGCGGCCCGGCATCTCCATCCTCAAACCGCTGTGCGGCGTGGATGACGACCTGGAGGCCAACCTCGCGCAGTTCGCCGCGCTGGACTACGCGGGGGCTTACGAGGTGGTGCTGGGCGTCAAGGACGCCAGGGACCCCGCCTTCGCCGTGGCCCGCGCGGCCGTGGCCCGTTGGCCCCACGTCATGCGCCTGGAGGTCCAGGAGGGTGCGCCGGGCCGCAACCCGAAGGTGAATCAGCTCATCACCCTGGCGGACCGGGCCCGCCACGACCTGCTCGTCATCAGCGACAGCAACACGCGCGTGGCGCCGGGCTACCTGGAAGAGATTGCGCGGGCCTTCGAGGACCCGGACGTGGGCTGCGTCACCCACCCGGTGTCGGGCGTGGGTGAGCGCACCTTCGGCGCGCTCCTGGACAACCTGCACCTGGGCGCCAGCGCGGCGGCGGGGATGATCGCCGCCAAGCGCGCGGCGAACCAGGACATCGTCGTGGGCAAGTCCATGGCGCTGCGCCGCGAGGACGTGGACGCGCTGGGCGGCTTCTTCTCCGTGAAGGACGTGCTGGCCGAGGACTTCGTCATTGGCCAGTGGGTGACGCGCAAGCTGGGCCGCCGCGTGGTGGTGGCGCGCACGCCGGTGTTCAACGTGTCGCTGCGCAAGAGCGTCCTCTCCTTCTTCCAGCGCTACCTCCGCTGGAGCGTCATCCACCGCACCGCCGTGTCGCCGGGCACCTACTTCGCCCAGGCCCTGCTCAACCCCACGCCGCTGGCGCTGCTGGGGGCCCTGCTCGCGCCGTCCGAGGAGAGCGCGGCGCTCTGCCTGGTGGTCGCCCTGGGCAAGGTGGCGGTGGACCTGTCCACCGTGCGCGCCCTGCGGCCCCAGCCGCTGACCTGGGACGCGGTGCCCGCGGTGTTCGCCAAGGACGCCCTGCTCTTCGCCGCGTGGACCTGCGCGCTCTTCTCCCGGACGGTGAACTGGCGCGGCACCCGCCTGCGCGTCTCGCGCGGCTCCCGCCTGGTTCCCTTGCGCGCGACGGAGCTGGAGTCCGCGACCGCAATGCCTCGGAGCGGCCGGGTCCTGGCGGGCTGACGCAGGGCCGTGGCGCTGCCTCGCGGCGCCTCCTGGCCCGGCTGCGCGCCTGTCCGGGGCCTGCTCGCCTGACTGCTGGGTGAGCGCCACGTCACCGCTCGCGGAGAATGATGGCGCCCTTCAGCAGCGTTCATCTCCTGTCGGGGGAGGACGATTGGCGCGACTGGCAACGGACAACGGCGCGAGGAAGGTCCTAGTCGTCGATGACGACGCGGACTGGAGGGAATTTCTCCGGCTCAGCCTGGAGGACCTCGGTTACGAGACGACCGAGGCCTCGGATGGGCAGGAGGCCCTGGAGACGTTGAGGCGGGGTGACCGCTACGGCGTGATGCTGCTGGACCTCAATATGCCTGGGATGACGGGGCTGGAGGTCGTGGAGCGGCTGCCTCGGGGCCCGCAACCTCGCATCGTCTTCCTCACGTCCGCGGCGGCGCAGGATGTAGGCAGCGCCCTGCTCTCCGGCCCGCACTACTACCTCCCAAAAGGTGCGAGCCGCGACCAATTGTCGCTCCTCTTGCAATCACTTGGTGAGTGAGCAGCCAGCCTGCGGCGTATAGGGTAGAGGGCCCCTGAGAGGAGGGCCATTATCGTCACCGAGCTTCTCATCATCCTTGTGCTGGTCCTGGCCAATGGCGTCTTCGCGGGAGCGGAGCTCGCCATCATCTCCGTCCGCAGGACGCGGCTGAAGGAACTGATTGAGCAAGGCAGCGCCTCCGCGAAAGCCGTGGAGGCCCTGCGTGGAAACCCCGAGCGGTTTCTCGCCACGGTGCAGATTGGCATCACCGTCATCGGCGCCACGGCGGCCGCCTTCGGTGGCGCGAGCATCGCCACCCGGCTGGGTGACTTCATCACGGGCCTGGGTGTGCCCGAGCAGCAGGCGGACGAAGTGGCCCTCGCCGGCGTGGTGGCCTTCGTCTCGTACCTCTCCCTGGTGCTGGGGGAGCTGGTGCCCAAGTCGCTCGCGCTGCGCGCCGGCGAGCGTTACGCGCTGCTCATTGGCCGGCCGCTGCGCGGCCTCTCGTGGGTGATGCAGCCGGTGGTGTGGTTCCTCACCGCCAGCTCCAACGTGGTGCTCCGCCTGTTTGGAGACCGGACCAACTTCACGGAAGGCCGCCTGTCCACGGAGGAGCTCCAGCAGTTGGTGGAGGAAGCGGCGAAGCAAGGCACGTTGGACCCACACGCCAGCGAAATCGCGTCGCGCGCCTTCGAGATGGGCGACGTGACGGTGGGCGAGCTGTCGGTGGCGCGGGACGAGATGGTGGCGCTGCGGCGTCACTCCAGCCCCGAGGAGATTCGCCGCGTGCTGCTCGAGGGCGGGCACTCCCGCATGCCCGTGTACGAGGACACGATGGACAACATCGTGGGCTACGTCATCGCCAAGGACCTGCTGGGCGTCGCCTGGGAGAGCAACCTCATCATCCTCGAGGACGTGATGCGTCCGCCCTTCTTCGTCGTGGAGACGATGCGGGCCATGGACGCGCTGCGCGAGCTCCAGAAGCGCCGCATGCAGCTGGCCGTGGTGGTGGACGAGCGCGGCGGCGTGGTGGGCCTGGTGACGGTGGAGGACCTCGTGGAGGAGCTCGTCGGTGACATCCTCAGCGAGTCGGAGGTGCCCGAGGAGCTGGTGAAGCGCGAGGGCCCGAACACCGCCCTCGTGCTCGGCTCCGCGAGCATCCGCGACGTCAACCGCGCGCTGGCCCTGGACCTGGACGAGGACCAGGACTACGCCACCGTGGCCGGCCTCTGCATCGCCCTGTCGGGTGGCGCCATCCCCGGCCCGGGCACCCAGGTGCAGACGGTGAGCGGACTCACGCTGGAAGTCGTCGAGTCCTCTCCCCGCCGCGTGCGCACCGTGCGCTTCCACCTGCCCAAGCGCGACGAGCCGGCGGAGGCGTAGGCATTGGAGGCCAACGCTCGGGCGTTGGCCTCCGGAGCCAAAGGCTCAGGGTGCCGGGGTGGCCTGAATCGTCGCGGGAGGACTCTGGCCCACGCGGTTCTCCGCCCGGATGGTGAACGTGTACGTCGTACCGTTCGTCAGGCCTTCTGCCCACCACTCGCGCACGTTCGCGCCCGCGATGAGGTACAGCCCTTCCACCTCGGGCTCCACCGTCAACACGTAGCGCGTGAGGGGCGCGCCCACGTCGGGCGGAGGCTCCCAGGCGAGCATCACGTGCCCATCACCCGGCGTCGCGGCGAGGTTGCGTGGCGCCTCGGGTGCGGGATGGGGCGTGGCTTGCACCATCACGCCTCGGTCCGCGTCACCGACCTCCGTTGAGACCCGGACCGTGACGTCGTACTGAACCCCGTTGACGAGGCCCGTCACGACCAGGCTCCGTGCGGGGGTCCGCTCCACGCGAACCGGGTTGGCCCCGCTCCTCGTCTGGAAGTCGATGCGATAGTCCTGGAGCTCACAGCCCCCCAGGTCCGCTGGCGGTCCCCACGAAAGCGAGAGCTGCCCGTCGCCGGGCTCGATGAGCAGCCGGGTGGGCGAAAGCGGCTTGTCGCACGGTCTCAATACCGAAATCTCACCTGCCGCGCCCTGCCCCTGTGCGTTGCGGGCGGTGACGGTGACGCGATACGCGGCGCCCGTGGTCAACCCAGGGAAGTGCTGCAAGGTCTCCGTCGTCTCGAACGACTGGACCACCTCGCCATCCAGGCGCAACTCGGCGACATAGCCGGTGATGGGGCTGCCGCCCGTGTCCTCGACCTCCCACTGCACCGCCAGCCACGTCCTCGCGCGATTGAACAGCTCGACCCGCGGCGCGCCCGGCACCGACACCGGCGTCACCGCCACCGGCGCGGACTCCGGTCCGCCCACCACGGCATTGGTGGCCGCGACGGTGACGCGGTAGTCCGTGCCGTTCGTCAGCCCGGACACGAGGGTGCGCAGCTCCGCCGAGTTCACAGTCGAAACGACGGTGTCGCCCTGGCGCACCGTCACGACGTAGCCCGTCACGGGCATGTCCACGGCGTCCGGCGGGGACCACGCCACCTCGGCCTGGCGGTCGCCCGGCGTCGCGGTGACGTCGCGCGGGGCGCCCGGGATGTCATGGGGAATCACGGGCGAGGAAGGTGAAGACTCGGGCCCCTCCCCCTGCGCGTTCCGCGCCGCCACGACCAGGGTGTACGTCTGCCCATTCGTCAACCCGGAGAGGGTGACCGAGGTCGCCGTGCTCTCCTGGGACGTGGACACCCCGCCGTTGACCCGCGCGCGGACGACGTAGCCCTGGATGGGGCTGTCGCCCTGCTCCGAGGGCGCCGACCAGCTCACGGTGACCTGCCCATCCCCAGGCAGGGCCTCCAACAACCGAGGGGCGCCCGGGACCGCGGGCGCGGAGGGGCCATCGGAACCACCGCAGGCCGAAAGTCCCAGCACCAAAAGCAGGCACCATGCCTTCATCGGGAGACGGCGCATCTCTGTCACCTCGCTCCAGGCCCCTTGTACGGCCCCCCCAGCGGGGCTCGACACCTGGCAAAAAGAGCGCGGACTCTACAGGAGCCGCTCCGGGCGACGATTGGGTGATGTCAGACACCGCGACCCTGGGACGAGGCGGCGCTTCAGCCAGCCTGCAAGTCTCCACGCCACGCGGGAAAGAGAAAGGCCCGGAACCTGAGGAGACATCTCCTCGAGTTCCGGGCCCATCCAAGAGCGCGCGATGCAGGATTCGAACCTGCGGCCTTTGGCTCCGGAGGCCAACGCTCTATCCAGCTGAGCTAATCGCGCACACCGCTACTGCTCTCCGGCGGGGCACAAGTAGCCGAAGTCCCCCGCCGACGCAAGCACACAATCCCCACGGAGGTCACCCGCGCTACCGCCGCCTCCCGCGGCGGGCGGCCAGCAGGGCGACCGCCACGAGCCCCAGGGCCGAGAGGGGCGTACCGCCACCCGAGCCCCCCAGCGAGCAGCTCAGGCCACCACCGCGCGAGTCAATCTCCGTCGACGGGATGACCACGAAGGTCAAAAGCGGCGTCGGATCGGACGCGTTGAGGGCCCGGTCCACCGCGTAGATGGAGACGGAGTGTTCGCCGCTGGAGAGATTCCCCGGCGCGGTGAAGCGCCACTGTCCCGAAGGCTCCACGGCCGCCTTCCCCCGCTCGAAGCCGTCCACCACGATGACGACCTCGCTGGCGCCGCCCAGGGAGACGCCGCGGAACTGGGGCGTCGGCGTCTCCACCGTGCTCCCCGCCGCCGGGAACTCCAGCACCGGGAGCTCCGGCGGAACGTCATCCACGGTCCATGCGTCCAGCGTGGTCACTTCCTCATTCCCGACGCTGTCCACGGCGCGAATCACGAGCCGGTTCTCTCCCTGCACGAGGTCCGTGGGTACGTAGGGCGAGGTGCACCGCACGAAACTGCCGTCATTCAGGCTGCAGTCGAAAACGACGTCCGAGTCGTCCACCGCGCTGAACGTGAAGCTGGAGGCCGCGGACTGAGCGAACGCGGCAGGGACCGTCGCGACGGTCGTCCGGGGCGGAATGGAGTCCACCGCCCACTCGACGACGACCGGCGAGGGGTCCACGTTGCCCGCGAGGTCCTTGGCGCGGACGCGAATCGAGTGCGTCCCGTCCTGGGCGACGGTGACCTGATGCGGAGAGGGACAGTTCTGGAAGTCCCCGCCGTTGAGGCTGCACTCGAACGTCGCGAAGTTGGGCTCGTTCACATGCTGGAACTCGAACTGGACGGTCCGCTCGCGCCCGCGCGGCTCTGGCCGGACGGAGACGGATGTCTCCGGCGGCAAGGTGTCCACGATGATGATGCGCCGCTCGGACGCCTCCAGCGCGGACGTGTTGTTGGCCCCATCCCGATGCGTGACGCCCAGCGTGTGCGGGCCCTCCGAGAGCAGCACCCCCTCAACCCTCCACAAGCCGGTGCTCGCGATGACGTTCGATCCCAGCGCCAGCGGCGGCACGGAGTCCACGTCGTAGACGGTGACGGTGCCGCCCTCGGTGGCCGTTCCCTCGATGGCGGGGGCCCGCGTATTCACATAGGTGGACGCGGGGTTGGTGATGAGGGGCGCCGGAGGCGGCGTCATGTCCACCGTCCAGTATCGGGTCTCACCCACGGTGTCCCGGTTGAGATTGTCCAGGTCCACGGCCTGGACGTTCATCGTGTGGTCTCCCTCGCCGACCTCGATGGACCAGTTCACTTCACGCTGTTGCGGGTTGATGGTGCCGCAAGCGCGCTCGGGCTCCATGTCCAGCCGGCAGAAGAACTCGACGTTCCCCTTCGTCGACGAGAAGGTGAACTCCATCACGGGGTTGTTGGTCAGGGTCTCCGTCGGATTGGTGATGAAGGTCCTCACGGGGCCGGACAGGACGCGCCAGAAATGCGTGGCGGGCGTTTCGTCCACGTTGCCAGCGCGATCCACGGCGCGGACGAGCATCGCGTGGTCTCCGTCATCGACGGTCCGATCATGCGGCGCCGTGCAGGTGTAGAACGGCTCACCATCGAGGCTGCACTCGAACCGCTCGATATCGTCCGCGCCAAGGGCATGAAACCCGAAACGCGCATCGAACAGGCTCGTCAACGCATCAGGGACCTCGTCCGTGAACGCCGTATTGGGAGGCGTGGTGTCCACGAGCCACGCGTGGCTCGCGGGCGTCGCGTCGGTATTCCCCACGCGGTCCACCGCCCGAACCTGGAGCTGGTACCGGGTGTCGTTCGTGAGCCCCGAGACGACGTGCGCGGCGGGGCACTGGACCCAGTTGCCCGTGGTGGGCGTCGACGGCGCCACCGTGTTCAGCCGGCATTCGAAGTACGCCACGTCCGGCGAGGTCGACGTGAAGCCGAACGGAGACGTCGTCGCGTTGGTCGGGTCACGCGGAGGCGCGGGTGAGTTCGGACTGATGGCGGTATCGGGCGCGGTGGTATCCACCTCCCAGCTGTGCATCGAGGGGGTCGGGTCCACATTCCCCGCGTGATCCACGGCCCGGACCTGGAAGACGTGCTGCCCGTCAGCGGGGATCGACCCTGGCTGGTAGGGACTCGTGCACGTCGTGAAGGCCGCCGCGTCCAGGCTGCACTCCAGGCGCGCGATGTCCCCGCCCAGGCCGCGGAACGCGAACGAGATGTTGTCGCGCGTGATGGCGGGCCTGGGGCCACCCGTGAACTCCGTATCCGGAGGCGTCGTGTCCACGGACCACTCATGCGTCGCGAGGTCCTCGGACAGGTTGCCCGCCCGATCCACCGCCCGCACCGACAACGTGTACCGGGTGGCGTTCCTCAGGTTCGAGAACAGGCTGGAAGCACCACACGTCTGCCAACCCGGCAAGGGGGGCACATGCACGGGCACGGCCTGCAGCAAACACTCGAAACGAACCACGTCCGTGGCCGTGGAGTTGAAGTCGAAACCCGCCGTCGTCTGGTTGCTGGGGTCGGGAGGCCTCGTCACGATGGTGACGGGGGGCGCCTGCGTGTCCACCTCCCAGCTGTGCGTCGCGGGCGTCGGGTCCACGTTCCCGGCGTGGTCCACGGCCCGGACCTGGAAGACGTGCTGCCCGTCAGCGGGGATCGACCCCGGCTGGTAGGGACTCGTGCACGTCGTGAAGGCCGCTGCGTCCAGGCTGCACTCCAGGCGCGCGATGTCCCCGCCCAGGCCGCGGAACGTGAACGAGATGTTGTCGCGCGTCACGGTGGGCCGCGGGCCTCCCGTGAACTCCGTGTCGGGCGCCTCCAGGTCCACCGTCCACGCGTGCGTCGCGGGGTTGACGGACTCGTTGCCAGCACGGTCCACGGCGCGAACCGTCAACGTGTACCGCGTCCCGTCGACCAGGTTCGGGAACAGGCTGGAAGCCGCACACGTCTGCCAGCTCGGCAAGGGCGGCGTGGGCTCGGGGTTCGCCTCCAGCAGACACTCGAAGCGGACGACGTCGGTGGCCGTGGAGTCGAAATCGAAGCCCGCCGTCGCCTGGTTGCTGGGGTCGGGCGGCCTGTTCACGATGGTGACGGGGGGCGCCAGCGTATCCACCTCCCAATGGTGCATCACCGGGGTCGGGTCCACGTTCCCGGCGTCGTCCACGGCCCGGACCTGGAAGACGTGCGGCCCGTCAGCGGGGATCGACTCCGGCTGATAGGGACTCGTGCACGTCGTGAACGCGGCCGAATCCAGGCTGCACTCCAGGCGCGCGATGTCTCCCCCCACCCCACGGAACGCGAACGAGATGTTCTCCGACGTCACCGTGGGCAGCGGGCCCCCCGTGAACTCCGTATTGGGGGCCTCCGTATCCACGGACCACGCATGCGTCGCGGGGACCGCAGACACGTTGCCAGCCCGGTCCACGGCCCGCACCGACAGCGTGTATTGATGACCGTCCAGCAGGCCTGTCACCCCGTAATGGGAAGAGCATGTCTCCCACCCTGACGATGTCGCCGGTCCCGTCGGGGGCTGACGCGCGAGATTGCACTGGAATCGCGCGACATCGGAAGCGGTCGAGGAAAAGCCAAACTCGGCGGTCGTGAATCGCCAGTGTGTCGAGGGGGGCGTCGGATTCGCAGCGACGATCGCCACGTCGGGAGCGTCGTGGTCCACGACGAACTCGATGATGGCCGGCGACGCATCCACGTTCTGGGCGGCATCGATCGCCCGTGCCTCGAAGCGGTGGGTACCGCTCGCGGTGAGCGGATAGGAAGACAGGCACGCCTCGAAGGCCGGATCGGAAACCGTCGGAGTCAGCAGCCTGCATTCAAATGTGCAGCTCGGCGTGGTGGTGCCATTGCACGGAGAATTGTTCGCTTCGAACCCCTCGACCGTGAAGCCGATGCTCGCGGCATTGGTCGGGAACGTCACGCTCGTGGAAGCCCGCGTATCCGGCGGCGCGGTGTCTACCCGGAGGGACAACGCTCCGCTGTAGCCGCCTTGCAGCCCCTGGAGTTCATGTGCCGCACGCAGCGTCGACGCGCCCTCTGGCAGTGGAACCGTCACGGAGAACTGCCCGTTCGCGCCCACGATGGTTCGCGCAAGCAGCACCTGGACCTGGGAGCTGGCCGTGTGGTTCCGGTAGATGAGCACGGAGGCGCCAGGCGTCCCCGTGCCCGTGATTTGAGGATACGCGGTCTTGATGGGCGACGAGAGCGGCGACAGCGTCGGCGCCGCGATGGCTGTTGGCATGCCGCTCATCAAGAAACCGACCGTCCCCACATAAGGCGGCGCGTTGCGGAGCTCATTGGGTGGCAGCGCACCCTGACGCGTGGGCGGAGAGGTCGGCCCCCCATCCGTCGTCAAACCCGCACCGCCCGCGGCCACGGTCACCGGGCAACTCGAGCTGCTCGCGGACTGGAAGAAGATGCGTCCACCGCCGCCACCGCCACCAGGCCCCGCTGCGTTGGCCGCGGCCGATGCCGACGACTCAACGAAGCCACCGCGTCCACCCTCCGCGTTCAACTGCGTTTCCACGCACGCCCCTGAGAGACGCAGGGAGATGGTGCCACCGGCGCCGCCGCCGCCACCGCTGACGGCGCTCAGGGCAGCGCTTTGTCCCACGGCCTCCACGACACCGCCGCTCAAGCTCGCCGCGCGCAGGAAGACAATGCCGCCACCCGCTCCGCCATGGGGGGTCGTTATCGCTGTCTCGCTCACGCCTTGCCCACTGCCGCCGCCGCCGCCCATGGACAGCTGTGTCAACGGCGAGTAGGCCAGCGTCGCGCCGCCGCGCCCGCCCACGTCACGCGAAGCAGCGCCGCTGCGGTCCCGAGCAGCACCGCCACCGCCGCCAAGCCCCGCATTGCCTCCGCCACCACCCCCCGCCTGTCGGCACACGCCGCCGCCACCGCCCGTGGTGGAGTTCGCATTCCCCCGCGTCGTGCCCGCGTCATAGGCCTGGGCTGACAGCCCCTCTCCCTTTGAGCCCAAGCGGAAGTCGGATTGCCCGTCATCCTCCTCGTCACACCCGTCCGCGGGCGTCCCCCCATCCCCACTCGGGGGCGGCTCGGGCGTGAAGGCGCCCCCTCGGAACCCCTTCGCCGAGGCGCTGATGCGGCCCGTGTCGCCGAGGTTAATGACCCCGTTCGAAAACAGCGCCACCACGCCGCCCGTCGCGCCATTCCAGGGCAAGGCCTCGATGACCGCGTCGTCCTCGACCGTGACGTTGGAGTACTCAGGGACCAGGACGACCTGCGTCGCGTGCGTCGCGTAGGTGTGCTTCAGCGGCTGGGACAGCACCATCCGGCGTTGGCTGGTGTTGTACGAAATGATCCGCGCCAGCTCCCACCGGCCGACGTCGCTGAGCTCCAGATCGATCGTGTTCTGCCCGGTGCCCGAGCCCGGAACGGGGCCCGACGCGGGGCTGGTGGCCTGCAGCACCAACACGAGCTTGTTGCTGGCGAAGGCGAGGTTCGCGCTGCCCAGCCGAGACGTCCCCAGGTCGAGCACCGGGCGGCCCTGTGCGTCCGAGGCGATGGTGGTGACCTGGGCGTACGTGTTGACCTGCACCACCTCTTCTTCGCCCACGGTCAGCGAGCCGTCCGCGCTGCCGCCCAGCCAGAAGTCGTCGGGGCCCGCGACCGCGACGATGGCGCTCAGCGCCACCGCTCCCACGATCACCATTCGGAGCCATGTTCCGTTCATCGAGACGCGCTTGTGAGGATGGCCCATGGCTCAGCGACGGGGCGTGCCCGTCTTCTCCTTTTCGGGAACCACCAGCAGGAACTCCACGCGGCGGTTGTTCTCGCGGCCGTTCGAGGTCGCGTTGCTGTCGATGGGGCGGTCCTGACCAAAGCCCACGGACTGCAAGCGCCCCGGCTCCACGCCCTTGGTGATGAGGTATTGACGCACCGCCTCCGCGCGGCCCTGCGACAGCCGGCGGTTCGCATCCGGGAAGCCCCGGTCATCCGTGTGCGCACCCACGACGACGGACGGAATCTCCGGGTGCTCGTTGATGACCTTCGCCACCCAGTCCAGCACTTCGTACGAGCGGCCCTGCACGCGCGCCTGCGCGGGCTCGAAGAACACCTTGCCCATCACCACCAGGCGGTCGGGCCGCAGCTCCACCAGCGGCAACACGTGCAGCGGGCAGCCCAGGTTCTTCGCGTCGCCGGGCTCGTTGGCGCAGCTGTCCACTCGGTTGGGCACGCCGTCCTTGTCCGAGTCCGACTCCGGGCAGCCATTGCGCTCCGGAGGACCGGGCTCGTTCGGACACTCGTCCTTGTCATTGTCGATGCCGTCGCCGTCCGTGTCCCGGATGGGGCAGCCCCGGTTGTCCGCGGGCCCCGGATCATTGGGGCAGCTGTCGATTTCGTCAGGGACCTCGTCCCCGTCCTGGTCGGGGATGGGGCAGCCCTGCCGCGCGGCCGGCCCCGGCTCCAGCGGGCAGCCATCGAGCATGTCCTCGATGCCGTCGCCATCCGTGTCCTGCGCGGAGCAGCCCTGCCGCGCGACGTCACCCGCCACCAGCGGGCACTTGTCGTCGCCGTTGCGGACGCCATCCTGGTCTTCGTCCATGTCGGGGCACTCGACGACCTTCACCTCGGGAGGCAGCCCCATCTCACACATCACCGACGACTCGCCCGGCCCGCGCGGCGGCGTCACCTGTCCGAAGGCGCCCCCCACCATCAACCGAAACAGCGGCGTCCCCGGCGCGGAGCCCACGCCAATGCCCACCAGGCCGAACAGCTCCAGGGAGGAGTTGACCAGGTAGCGGCCACCGGGCAGCAGCTCCACGGAGGTGGGCTGGTTCGTCAGCGGCACCATGCCCCGCACGTTGAACTCCCACCGCATCCGCCGGCCGGTGGTGGCGAGCGCCAGGCCCACCCGCAGCTCCTCGCCCACCTCGTCCTCGAGGTCACCCGCGCGCTCCGTCAACAACAGACGCGGACGCTGCGCATAGGCAATCTCCGCGCCCGCGCGGATGAAGCCGAAGTGACGGCCCACCATCACCTTGGGCGAGAAGCGCACCGAATCGCCATCCCGGGAGAACGCGTCGCGTGACCCCAAAGGCAATCCCACGCCCAGCTCCAGCGCGAGGTCCACGCCGCCGTTCACCTCCTGCCGCAGCAGGCCGAACCGGCCACTCACGCGCGGCGTCGCCAGCGCCTGGCTCGCGGGCGTGGCGATGTTCTTCTGCTGCATCAGCAGGGAGTCGCCACCCTGAAAGGCAACCAGCGGGACCTGGAGCCCCACCTGCAACCAGTCCAACGGGGCATAGGCGACGGCCAGATGCGCGGTGGCCCGGCTCCCCACCACCGCCAGCTCCCGGCCCGAGTCGACGAAGAGCAGCGGGTTGTGGGCGTAGTGCCCCAGGAGCGTCGCGCGAAAGCTCCCCTTGGGCAGGAGCTCCCCCAGGCCCACCAGCAGCGAGCCCTCCGCCCCGGGGTTCAGCTCCAGGCGCTCCAGGTCGAACCCACGCTGAAGGGGAGATCCCTCCTGCGCCCCAGCGGACAGGGACGACAGCACCAGTGCCAACGCGAGCCCGCGGTGCAGGAGCTCTTTTCTTCTCATGATTCTCCCCGAAGGAAGCTGCCTGGGTACCCCGGGGACACCTGCGGATTCAAGCCAGCCCCCCCTTTTCCACTCTATACCGAAGTGCCGCCGGAATTGGATGGGGGCGCGGTCCGCGCTTCACGCCGCAATGAAAATTTCGTGTCAGGCCCCCCTGGTACGCCAATTCGTGGCATGCTGCCGCACCACTATCGGGCCAACTCCTCTGGATGCGGCCCCGCGCCGGGGGTCTGTGGATGATCGCGAACGCCGCCTTGCAAGCCAACCAGGCTGAGTTCGAGTTCCAGGCAGGGGCATTCACCTCCGGGGAGCTGGCCGTCCTCGGCTTCGAGGCCGAGGAGACGCTGTCACAGCCCTACGCCGTCGAGGTGGCGCTGGCCGCCAGGCCGGACGTGGAGATCGATGAGAAGGCGTTGCTGGGCCAGGACGCCCGGCTCACCATCATGCTCGGTGACGGCACCGCGCGCTTCTTCCACGGCATCGTTTCACGCATGTCACGCTGGGATGAAGGCAATGGCCCCGAGCGCCGCCGCTACCGCGCCACCGTGGTGCCCCGGCTGTGGACGCTCCGCCACCGCCGCAAGAGCCGCATCTACCAGGAGCTGAACGTCCCGGACATCGTCCACAAGGTGCTGGACGAGGCCAAGGTGAAGCACCGGCTGGCGCTCACCGGTGACTACCCCAAGCGGGACTACTGCGTGCAGTACCGCGAGTCGGACCTCGACTTCGTGGCCCGCCTGCTCGAGGAAGAAGGCATCTTCTACTTCTTCGAGCACGGCGAGGACGCCCACATGATGGTGCTGGGCGACGGCGCCTCCGCCAACCCGGAGATGATGGGCGAGTCCAAGCTCGTCTTCCGCGAGCGCAGCCAGATGGTCGCCGGGCAGGAGTACGTCCATGAGCTGGTCTCCCGCACGGAGGTCCAGCCCGGCGCCGTCGCGCTGCGCGACTACAACTTCCTGCGCCCGGCCCAGGACTTGAGCTCCTCGTCCGAGGCGGATGACGGCGAGGTCGCGCTGGAGATCTACGACTACCCCGGCCGCTACGAGGCGCCCGGCCCCGGCCGCAACCTGGCCAAGGTGCGCCTGGAGGAGCTGCGCGCGCGCGCGGAGACGGTGACGGGCTCCAGCTACAGCCGCCGCATCTGCGTGGGCCACTCCTTCGAGCTCGCCGAGCACCCCGACGAGGCCGCCAACCGCAAGTACCTGCCCGTCTCCGTGCGTCACCTGGGCCACCAGTCCGAGGCGCTGAGCATCGAGCAGGGCTCGCTGCGCAGCCGCGAGGGCTACCGCAACGAGTTCATCTGCCAGCCCGCGGAGGTGCCCTTCCGCCCGCCCCGCGTCACGCCCCGGCCGGTGATTCCGGGCGCGCAGACGGCCATCGTCGTGGGGCCCTCCGGCGAGGAGATCCACACCGACGAGCACGGCCGCATCAAGGTCCAGTTCCACTGGGACCGCGAGGGCAAGAACAACGACAAGAGCTCGTGCTGGATTCGCGTCAGCCAGGCCTGGGCCGGACCAGGCTGGGGCGCGCTGTACCTGCCGCGCATCGGCCATGAGGTCGTGGTCGAGTTCCTCGAGGGTGACCCGGACCGGCCCATCGTCACGGGCAGCGTCTACAACGGCGCGAACCCGACGCCCATCGACCTGCCCGGCAGCAAGACGCAGAGCACCCTGCGCTCCAGCTCCAGCCCCGGAGGCGCGGGCTCCAACGAGCTGCGGTTCGAGGACGCCGCGGGCACCGAGCTCGTCTATCTGCACGCGCAGCGGGACTTCAACATCGTCGTGGAGAACGACAAGACGCAGGAGGTCCGCGGCAACGAAACGTTGCTGGTGAAGAAGGACCGCACCCGCGTCATTGAAGGCAACCAGGCCCTCACGGTGCTGAAGAACGACGACAGCACCATCACCGGCAACCAGTCGCTGGCCGTCACCCTCAACCGCTCCACCACCGTGGGCGGCAATCACACCGAAGCGGTGGCCGGGGACCAGTCCATCAGCGTTTCGGGAAACCAGGCCCTCACGGTGGCCATGGCGTCCGCGGAGACGGTGGCGCTGGGGAAGATGCTCAACGTGGGCGGCGCGCTCGCCGTCACCGTGGGCGCCGCCTTCAACGAGTTGGTGGGTGGCCTCAAGTCCGAGCAGGTGGGCGGCGCCAAGGTGGAGGTGGTGGGCGCCAAGAAGTCCGAGACGGTCAAGGGCGCGCGCACGCTGCAGGTGGGCGGCGACCTCTCCGAGGAGGTCGGCAAGTCCCGCACGCTCAAGGTGGACAAGGACATGCTCGTGAACGTGGGCGGCAAGGTGAACCACGCCGCCAAGGACGCCTACACGCTGTCCGCCAAGGAGATCTCCCTGGTCGCGCAGGAGCAGTTTACCCTGAAGGTAGGCTCCGCCACGCTCCAGGTGAAGAAAAACGGGGATGTCGTCATCAAGGGCGCCAAGGTCGAAGTCACCGCGTCCGGGGACGTCGTCATCAAGGGCTCCAAGATTTCGGAGAATTAGGAGCAAGCAGGGGGCCGGCCACTGGGGGTGTGGCTTGAATCCTGTCCGTCCTGTCTGGCAGTTTACGCTTCGCACGGACGTTCCAACGGTCCGTGCGTTCTTTCAAGGAATACGAATCTTGGCGCTAGGACACACAGGCGCCGGCCGGGAGGGGAAGACGGGCCGGAACCTTCGGTGGGGTGTGGTCATCGCGCTCGCGGCCGCCTTGAGCGGGAGCGCGGGCTGCGTGAAGCGCGTGCCCCAGGCGTGTGAGACGCCGCCACCGTTCCAGGTGGTGGTGGATGCGTCGGAGCAGCTCAACCCGGATGCCCGCGGACGCTCGCTGCCCACCGTGGTGCAGATCGTCCAGCTCAAGGACAGCGTCCGGTTGGAGCGCGCGGGCTTCAAGGACCTGTGGGGCAAGCCGGAGGAGTTCCTCAAGGAGGACCTGCTCCAGGTGGCCGAGGTGGTGATTCCCCCGGGCCGGCAGGTGAAGCGCTGGGTGCAGCGTGATCCCAAGGCGCGCTTCGTCATGGCCATGGGGCACTTCCGGCAGCCCCTGGGTTACTCGTGGCGCACGGTGGCGGTGTTGCCCGTGGTGGAGGAGGCGCGCTGCGTGGAGCGCCCCGCCGGTGACCAGGGCGACCCGAAGGCGGGAGACGACGTCTACCGCTACCGGCTGCAAGGCTATCAAATCGACTTGATGCACCGGCCCATGACGCAGGCGCCGGAGCCCCGCATCCAACCCCAAGCTGGCGACACCGCGTCGCCGCGGAGAGGTGTATGAAGTCCGTGCAGCGTGTCGTGTGGTCGGAGGGCATGTTCATGAGCCCCCACCACCTCCAGCAGCAGGACCTCTACCACGAGCAGCTGCTGGACCAGCGCCTGGCCTCGCTCGAGCCCTATCCGTGGGGCGTCGTGGCGCTGGAGCTGGACATGGAGGCGCTGCGCGCCGGCCAGGTGCAGCTCTCCCACTTCGTGGGCGTCCTCCCCGACGGGCTCCCCGTCTCTTTCGAAGCAGGTGACGCGGAGGCCCCGCCGGCGCGGCCCGCGGACGGCTACTTCCCGCCCGCGCAGCGCACCCTGGACGTGTTCCTGGGCGTGCCGCGCGAGCGAAGCGGCGTGGAGAGCTTCGGCAGCGGTGAGCGGCTGGGCAACAGCCCGCGCTATTCGCCCGCCTCACGGCCCGTCAGCGACCTGACGGCGTCCACCTCCATCTCGCAGGTGGCGTTCGGACAGCGCAACGTGCGGCTGCTCTTCGGCACCGAGCCGCGGGACGACTTCGAGGCCATCAAGCTGTGCGAGCTGTCGAGGGATCGCTCCGGCAACCTGACGCTCGTCGAGTCCTTCATCCCCTCGTGCCTGCGCATCGACGCGTCCGCGTTCATCATGAACGAGCTGCGCACGATGCTGCGGCTCATGGTGTCCAAGCAGCGCCAGCTCGCCTCGCGGCGGCGGCACCGCGACGCGTCCTCGCTGGAGTTCACCGCGGGCGACGTGACGCTCTTTTTGGAGCTCAACGCGCTCAACGGCACCATCCCCTTCCTGCAGCACGCGCTGGACGCGGGCAACCTGCGGCCCCGGGACTTGTACCTGGCGCTGGCGCAGTGCGCGGGGCAGCTGTGCACCTTCTCCGCCAACGCGGACCCGTCCACGCTGCCGGCCTTCCAGTTCACCAACCTGCGCGGCACCTTCGAGGAGCTGTTCCGCCGCCTCTCCGAGCTGATGCGCTCGGTGGCGCTGGAGCAGTGCCTGTCGGTGGAGCTGCCGGCGGGCACCGACGGCATGTTCCGCGGACGGCTGGAGGACGAGCGGCTGGAGCGCTGCGGTCACTTCATCCTCGCGGTGCGCAGCGAGCTGCCCGAGCGCGTGGTGGCCGAGCAGCTGCCCAAGCTGTCCAAGGTGGCCGCGTGGGAGGACATCCGCGCGCTGGTGCAGGCCGCCGCCCCGGGCGTGCCGCTGTCGGTGACGTACCGCCCGCCGCCGGAGATTCCGGTGCAGCCGGGCACCGTGTACTTCAGCCTTTCGATGAACGACGGCTACTGGCGGAACGTGATGCGCGACCGGAACCTCGCCATCTACCTGCCGCAGCCGTTCGACGCGAGCCGAACGACCGTGGAACTGCTCGCGGTTCCCACCGCCAATCGCTGACGCCCCGAGCCGCCCATGGACCGAGTCACCGAAGCCACCAAGGACTGTTTCGACGCCGCCATCCAGCTGCGCAATTCGGAGGCCTCGGCGGTGCCCCCGCCCGAGACGCTGCACCACCGGCTGCGCGGCGTGGTGGATGAGACGCTGCGGCGCGCCGCCGTGCTGGGCTTCAGCCATCAGGACGCCCAGGACATGGCCTACGCGCTGGTCGCGCTCATCGACGAGATCGTCCTGGGCCGGCCCGAGGAGTACCGGCAGCTGTGGATGCCCCTGCAGCTCCACTACTTCAACGAGAACGTCGCCGGTGACGGCTTCTTCGCGCGCCTCAACATCGTGCGCAAGGACCCGCACCGGCACGAGGTGCTGCGGGTCTACTACCTGTGCATGCTCTTCGGCTTCCAGGGCCGCTACCGCATCCGCGGCGGCGAGCTGGAGCTGATGACGCTCATCGACACGGTGCAGAAGGACCTGGAGCGCGCGCGGCCCTTCGACTTCGACGTGCTGTCTCCGCACGGTGACCGGCCCACCGAGTCCCTGCTCTCCAAGCACAAGAAGGTGTCGACGTTGGGCATCTCCGCGGCGGCGCTCGCGGTGGCCGTGCTCTTCTACGGCGTGCTGCAGTTCTTCATGAACGACAAGATTGGCGAGCTGCGCAGCCGCATCGAGGTCCACTCGGCGCGCAACATCGCCACCAGCGCCAGTCAGAAGCCGGCGACGGAAGGGGCGCAGTGATGGCGTACCTGTTACCGCTGTTGGGCATCGGGGCGCCGATGTTCGCCCTGCTGAGCTACCTGGGCTTCACCGTCCAGCAGGCGGCCATCATCGCCGCGCTGGCGGGCCTGCTGGCCGTGGGCATCGTGTGGGTCATCAAGCGCATCCGCGCGCGCGCCGCCGCCAAGAAGCTGGAGGGCGCGCTGGCGGCGCAGGCGGATGAGCAGGCCACCACGGTGCGGCCGGACCTGCAGCCCGAAATCAAGGCCATGCAGGCCGAGTTCACCAAGGCGGTGGAGTCCCTCAAGGCATCCAAGCTGGCGCGCGGCGGCAAGGACGCGCTGGCGGTGCTGCCCTGGTACCTCATCGTCGGACCTCCGGGCGCGGGCAAGAGCACCGCGCTGCGCAACTCCGGGCTCAAGTTCCCCTACCTCTCCGCGCGCGGCGGCGTGCGCGGCGTGGGTGGCACGCGCAACTGCGACTGGTGGCTGACCAACGAGGCCGTGCTGCTGGACACGGCGGGCCGCTACACCAGCGCGGAGGAAGACCGGCCGGAGTGGCTGGCCTTCCTCGACACGGTGGCGAAGCACCGCCCCGGCCGTCCCATCAACGGCCTCATCGTGGCCATCAGCGTCAGCGAGCTGCTGAACGCGGACCCACAGGCCGTGGGCGAGATGGGGCAGACCATCCGCGAGCGCCTGGATGAAATCACCGCCCGGCTCAAGATGCTGGTGCCCGTCTACGTGATGATCACCAAGTGCGACCTGCTGCCCGGGTTCGTGGAGATGTTCTCCGACCTGTCGCGCGTGGAGCGCGGGCAGATCTGGGGCTTCACGGTGCCGCTGGACCAGCAGCGCGAGGCGAGCACGGACCTGTTCCGCGAGCGCTTCGACGAGATGCTCTCCGTGCTGGAGCAGCGCTCGCTGCGTCGGCTGGGCCAGGAGCGCCGGCTGGAGACGCGCGAGAACATCTACAGCTTCCCGCAGAAGTTCGACGCGCTCCGGAAGAACCTGGCGGAGTTCCTCCAGCCGCTCTTCATGGAGAACGTGTTCCAGGACACGCCCGTCTTCCGCGGCCTGTACTTCAACAGCGGCACCCAGGAGCTGCGCGCCACGGACAAGGTGGCCCCGTCCGCGGCGGAGATCTTCGGCAGCACCAACGGCCGGGCGCAGACGGAAGGCGCCACCGACGGCCGCAGCTACTTCCTCTGGGACGTCTTCACCAAGGTGATGTTCCAGGACCAGCAGGTGGCGGTGCGCAGCTCGCTGGAGGAAGCGCGGGTGCGCCGGCAGCGGCTGATTCTGGCCAGCGCCGCCTCCGTGGCCACGGCGCTGCTGCTGTCGCTGCCCACCGTCTCCTTCTTCAAGAACCGCACCCTGGCGGAGTCCGTCACCGAGGCCATCACCCAGGTGAACCTGGACCCGCGCGACGACATCCGCCGCGTCGAGGACCTGATTCCCCTCCGCAACCGGCTGCAGGAGCTGACCGAGTACGAGAAGGGCAGCGCCCCGGTGTTCATGCGCTTCGGCCTCTACCAGGGGCAGAAGCTGCTGCCCCAGGCGCGCCAGTTCTACAACGCGGCCCTGCGCCGGGTGCTGCTGGGCAAGCAGTTCGACCTCATCCAGCAGCGCCTGGACACCTTCGGGAAGAACCCGGACCTGCTGACGGTGCGCAGCGACGACGACTACAGCAAGCACTTCGACGCCTACCGCCAGTACTTCGACGACCTGAAGATGTACCTGCTGGTGACGACGCCGCGCGACCCCCGCGAGCCCGAGCTGGACGAGACGCAGCGCAAATGGCTCCAGGACGAAATCGTCAAGCACTGGAAGCGCGTGCGCGGTGACTCGGTGGACGAGCGGGCCGTGGCGAACCACGCGGAGACGTTCCTGCTGATGCTCGCCAACGAGCAGATGCTGCCGGAGGAGCAGAAGCCCGCCCGCGACCAGCGCATCGCCTACGGCCGCGTCAACGGCGTGGTGCAGTCGGCGCGACGCTCCCTCAACAACGTGCCCCTGGTCCGGCTGGAGCTGGCGCAATTGGTGGCCAACATGAGCGGCGCGTACCCGGACGTGACCCTGGAGCAGCTCGTGGGCTCGGTGCCGCAGATGAACGCGTCCGCGCGGGTGCGGGGCGCCTTCACGCGCAAGGCCTACGACGACGTCATCCGAGAGCGGCTGGAGATGGCGTTCCAGGACCAGCAGTCGTGGGTGCTCGACCGCGACGAGAAGGTGGACACGGTCAGCTCGCGCCGCGAGCTGCGCACGCGCTACTTCGAGGCCTACACCCAGGAGTGGAGGGACTTCCTCGGCTCCATCCGGGTGCAGGCGCCGGAGAACCTGACGCAGATGGAGAGCCTGCTGACGAACCTGACGCGCGGCAAGCCCAAGCCCTACGGCAGGTTGTTCCGCGCGCTCACGTACAACGTGCAGCTCGACAAGCAGTCCTTGACGACGCCGCAGGCGGCGACGGGCATCCTGGCGAGGGCGGGCCAGTTGTTCGGGTCCGAGCCCGAGAAGGCCGTCCCCCAGCGGCGGGAGCTCTTGAACGCCAACTCACCGTCCGGCGCCCAGGAGGTCACGGCTCGCGACGTGGAGCGGGAGTTCGCCTCGCTCATCCGCTTCGCGACGGAGGCCTCCAAGACGGAGGACGGCGAGGAGTCGCTGACGGCGCTGGACTCCTACGAGGACCAGCTCGCCACGGTCCAGACGACGCTGCTGGCGGTGAAGGACAAGCCCGCCGAGTCCGGCCTGCTGCTCGACAAGATCGAGTCCACCCGCAACAACGTGGAGATGATGGTGCGCAAGCAGACGGACAACGTCGCCATCTTCGAGCGGCTGCTGCTCCCGCCGTTCCAGGAGATGCGCTCGGTGGTGTTCGTGGGCGTGGCCTGCAACAAGAGCAAGCTGTGGCACGACCAGGTGGTGCTGCCGTGGAGCCACGCCTTCAAGGGCAAGTACCCGTTCGACCGCACGTCGCAGGCGGACGCCCCGCTGCCCGAGGTCGCCGAGTTCCTGCGCCCCGAGGGCGGCCAGGTGCGCAAGTTCGTGAAGGAGCAGCTCCTGGAGGACGTGGTGGCCACGGGCCGCCGGTGGGAGTTCACCTCGTCCGGCGGCGTCATGTACCGCCCGGACCTGCTCGCCTTCCTGGAGAAGACGGGCGCGCTGTCCACCACGCTCTTCCCCGGTGGCGACACGGTGGACCCCCTGGTCCGCTTCCAGGTGCGCCTGCGCCCTGGCGTCGCCGCGGACGGGATGGCTTCGCAGATCTCCTCCATCACCCTCACGCTGGACGGCACGGACGAGACGTACCGCAACGGCCCGGACACGTTGTGGAAGCCCATGATCTGGCCTGGTCAGGCCGGCAAGCTCGGCGCCCGCATCACCGTACAGAGCGCGGACGGCTCCACGGAGACGTCGCTGGAGGCCGAGGGTGAGTGGGGCCTGTTCCGCCTGCTCGAGCGCGTGAAGCGCATCGAGCCCAGCACGGACGGCCGCTACTTCACGGCGACGTGGGAGATCGAGGAGATGAACGGCGCGCTGGTGTCCATCGACTTCCGCCCCGAGCGCACCGCCAACCCCTTCTTCGGCGTCGCGGGCAACACGTCCAAGCTGCTCGCCATCTTCCGCGACCCGGGCCTGCAACCGCCCATGGGAATCTCACGGAAGGGCGAGTGCGCGCCGCAGGCCATCGCGGCGGATGGAGTCCACTGATGGCGGTGTCGTCGTCGCGCATCGGCCTGCTGGGCAAGACGCCCCGGCAGGCCGAGTTCATCCGCTTCAACGCGGCCACGCCGCTCGCGCTTCAGCTCTACGGCTGGATGGAAGGCGGGGTGGAGCGGGCCCAGCGAGCGCGGGTGGAGCTGCCCGCGGAGCCCGTGTCGTTCGTGTTCACCGCCCCCGGGCAGAAACAAGCGCTGGTGGGGTTGATGGCGCCCAGCCGGGACAGCGTGGGGCGCTCCTTTCCTCTGGCCGTCTTCACCGAGGTGCCCTCGGCGGACGCGGCCTCCAGGCTCGCGCTGACGCCCGAGGCCTTCCAGCCCTTCATGCGGGCGGCGGGGGCGCTGGCCCAGGCCTCCGCGGAGCTGGACGTGCCGCAGCTGCTGGAACACGCGGCGTCGCTGCCCTTGCCCGGTCCCGGGGACTACAGCGTCGCGAAGCGGCTGCTGGACGCCGTGTTGTCCGAACACCACACGGTGGACCTGCTGGGCCCCGTGGTGGAGGGCACCCCCGACGGCGGCCGCTACTACGCCATCCACACCTTCCTCACCGCGTGCGCGGGTGAGCGCGGCAAGCAGCAGTCGCCGGCCGGCGTCACCCTGGACTGTCCGCTGTCGGCCCGCGTGGGGCCGGTGGCCTGGCTGGAGCTGTCGTCGCGGCTCTTGAAGTGGGCACACCAGCCCCCCGCCCTCTTCTGGTCCGAGGGCGAAAGGCCGCGGTTGCTCATCAGCCTCGGCGCGGCCTCCCCTGCCCTCTTCCTGGCGCTGGCGCAGCCCAGCCGCCCGGGCGCGCAGGTCTGGCCGCTGCGCACCGAGCGTCCCGCGGCCATCGACAACGCGCGCAAGGGGCTCACGGCCGCCGCGCGGCAGGTCATCGACGCGCCCTCCACCACCCTCGAACAGCTGTTGCGCGCGCTCGCGCGCTGAAGCCCGCCACGCCTATGCCGCCGACCCTCGAACAGCTTCGCGAGCGGGCCCTCCCCTGGCTCGAGCCCGTGCCGGGTGCGTCACCCGCCGGCGTCCAGGCGAAGCACGACGCCGCCTACGAAGCCGTGGCGATGGAGGTGGCGAAGCTGGAGTCCCCGGCCGGCAAGGCCGTGCGCTGGGATGAGGTCGTCGAGGGCGCGAGCGACCTGCTCAAGCACACCACCAAGGACCTCTGGCTCGCCTCGTACCTGGCCTATGGCCTCTACGTCACGAAAGGCGTGGACGGCGCGGCCACGGGCGCGGCGGTGCTCGCCGAAGTCACGGAGCGCTACTGGCCCGACCTCTTCCCGGAGCTGAAGCGGCTGCGGGGCCGCGCCAACGCGGTGGCCTGGTTCGTGGAACGGCTGGGCCGGATCCTGCCCACCGTCGAGCAGTCCGCCGTGAGCGCGGAGACACTGGACGCGCTCTCCGTCGCGGTGAAGCGGCTGTCCCAGCTCTCCCGCGAGCGCTTCCCGGACATGAGCCCCGCCTTCGGCCCCCTCCAGGAGGCCATCGCCCGCCTCCGCGCGGGTTTGCCCGAACCGGAGCCCGAGCCCGAGGCTCCCGCCGCCGCGCCCGAGGAGCCGCTCCCGCCAGGTGGTGACACCGTCGCCGTGGCCGAGGACCCGGCCCCCGCCGCGAGCGACACGGACACCCGCGCCGCGCCAGAGGAAGGCGCCGCCGCGCGGGACGACAGCGGCGCCGCGGGCAAGGCCCCTATCGAAAAGCCTGACGCCACGGGCAAAGGCAACACGCCTGCGGCCAGCGCCGCGAACCAAGGCAATCCCAGCCCACCTGCGGGCAAAGCCAGCACTGCCCCGCAGGTGAAGGCCGCCACGCCGCAACGCGCCACACCGCCCGTCGAAGTTCCGCCCCTGCCTGAGCTTCCCTCCGCGCCAGACCTGTCCAACGCGGAGGCCGTGACGGACTTCCTGCGCACCGTGGGTGGCGCGCTGCTGGACGGCGCCGGGGCGCTGCGCCGCGCCAGCGCCGAGGATCCGCTCTCCTACCGGCTCACCCGCCTGGGGCTTTGGCTGCACCTGTCCCAGCCGCCCACCCCGCAGGGCAACGGCAACACCGCGATTCCCCCGCTGCCGGAGCCGCTGAGCGCCAAGCTGGAGGTGCTCGCAAAGAACCAGCGCTGGAGCGAGCTGCTCGACGAATCCGAAGCCGCCGTGTCGCGGCACCGCTTCGCCCTGACGCTCCACCGCTACAGCGCCATGGCCCTGGAGGGGCTGGGAGCCCCCTATGCGGGCGCCCGCGCCGCGCTGGTGCAGGAACTCGGCATCCAACTGCGGCGGATGACTGGCGTGGAGACGCTGCGCTCCAATACGGGCACCCCGCTCACCGACGAGGCCACCCAGGACTGGCTGCGCGCCGAGGTCCTTCGCGCGAACGTGCCCGCCGCCGGCCCGGCCGCCGCGGCCACCCCGCTGGCCCTGGCGCCCCTCTCGCTGGGCGCCGTGGCCCCGGCCGAGGCGTCGGCCCTGGAAGCGGAAGCCCGCAGCCTGCTCGCGGAGGGCCGCGTCCACGACGCGGTGACCCGGTTGCAGCTCGCGGTGACCTCCGCCAGCACGGGTCGGAATCGCTTCATCGCCCGATTGGAGCTGGCACGGCTGTGTGCCAATGCGGGACACGTCTCGCTCGCGCGCGCCGTCTTCGATGCGCTGGACGAAGAGGTCTCCGCCCATGCGCTGGACACCTGGGAGCCGGCGTTGGCCGCCGCGTGTCTGGAGGGTTGGCTGCAAACGCGAACGCTCGCGGAAAAGGAATCCGGACCGGTGGCAGTGAAATTTCGAAACCGGTATCGTCGTCTAGCGTTGTTGGACTCTTCCGCCACGCTGCGCGTCGGCGCCTGAAGAACCCCGGTCGTACCGCGGCGAAGCTCTCCCCCCATGCGACGCCCGCGTCTTCTACGCAGTTCTCAAGGAGAAAGCCGCAGATGAGCAAAGAGAGTTCCGTCGCCCCAACCGAGCGCGTCAACATCGTCTACAAGCCCGCCACCGGCAACGCCCAGGAGCAGGTGGAGCTGCCTTTGAAGGTGCTGATGATGGGCGACTTCACGGGCCAGGAAGACGCGCGTCCGCTGGAGCAGCGGGCCCCCATCAACGTGGACAAGGGCAACTTCAACGAGGTCATGGCCCAGCAGAACCTCAAGGTCACCCTGACGGCCGCCGACAAGCTCTCCGCGGACGCGGGCGCGACCATGAACGTCTCGCTCCAATTCAAGAACCTGAATGACTTTTCGCCCGAGAGCGTCGTCAATCAGGTGCCGGAGCTGAAGAAGCTGCTCGAGCTGCGCAGCGCGCTCAACGCCCTCAAGGGCCCCCTGGGCAACCTGCCGGCGTTCCGCAAGAAGCTCCAGGCGCTGCTCGCCGACGAGGAAGGCCGCAAGGCGCTCATCAAGGAACTGGGTCTGACCGAAGAGACCAAGTAGCCCTTTCCGGGGGAACCGAATCACCATGGCCAACGAGACCCAGACCCAGAAGTCCACGGGCGTCGCCAATGACGCCTCGCTGTCCCTGCTCGACGAAATCCTGTCCGAGGCCAAGCTGAAGCCGAAGGACGAGGGTTACGACGTCGCCAAGCGGGGCGTGCAAGCCTTCATCACCGAGATGCTGGCGCCCAACCGCGCCGAGGAGCGCGTGGACAAGGCGCTCGTCGACGCGATGATCGCCGAAATCGACAAGCGCCTGTCCTCGCAGGTCAACGAAATCCTCCACGCCCCCGAGTTCCAGAAGCTGGAGTCGTCGTGGCGTTCGCTGAAGTTCCTGGTGGACCGCACCGACTTCCGCGAGAACGTCCGCGTGGAGATGCTGAACGTCTCCAAGGACGACCTCCAGAAGGACTTCGAGGACGCGCCCGAGGTCACCAAGAGCGGCCTGTACAAGCTCGTGTACTCCAACGAGTACGGCGTCTTCGGCGGCAAGCCCTACGGCGTCATCTCCGCCAACTACGACTTCAACGTGGGCCCGCAGGACATGGAGCTGCTGCGCAAGTGCGCCTCCGTGGCCGCCATGGCGCACGCGCCCTTCATCGGCAATGCGTCTCCGGAGGTCTTCGGCGAGCAGAGCTTCCTCAAGCTGCCGGACCTCAAGGACCTCAAGTCGCTCTTCGAGGGGCCGCAGTACGCCCGGTGGCACTCGTTCCGCGAGAGCGAGGACTCGCGCTACGTGGGCCTGGCGCTGCCGCGCTTCCTGCTGCGCCTGCCCTACGGTGAGAAGACGATTCCGGTGAAGGCCTTCAACTTCACCGAGGACATCGTGGGCCACCATGAGCGCTACCTGTGGGGTCACGCCTCCGTGGCCATGACGAGCCGCGTGGTGGACTCGTTCGCCAAGTTCCGCTGGGGCCCGAACATCATCGGTCCCCAGTCCGGTGGCGCGGTGGAGAACCTGCCGCTGCACCAGTACGAGGCCATGGGGGAAATCCAGACCAAGATCCCCACCGAAATCATGCTCACCGAGCGGCGCGAGTTCGAGCTCTCCGAGGAGGGCTTCATCGGGCTCGTCTTCCGCAAGGACTCGGACAACGCGGCCTTCTTCAGCGCCAACTCCACGCAGAAGCCCAAGTTCTTCGGCAACACGCCCGAGGGCAAGGCGGCGGAGACCAACTACCGTCTGGGCACGCAGCTGCCCTACATGTTCATCATGACGCGCCTGGCGCACTACATCAAAGTGCTGCAGCGCGAGCAGATTGGGAGCTGGAAGGAGAAGGCCGACCTGGAGCGTGAGCTGAATCAGTGGCTCAGCCAGTACGTCTCCGACATGGACGACCCCGCGCCCGCCGTCCGTTCCCGCCGTCCGCTGCGCGCCGCCCGCGTGGTGGTGGAGGACGTGGAGGGTCAGCCGGGCTGGTACCGCTGCGGTCTGCAGGTGCGCCCCCACTTCAAGTACATGGGCGCTTCGTTCACCCTGTCCCTCGTGGGTAAGTTGGACAAGGAGTAGAGCCCGTTTCACCCAGCGTCGGTCATTTCAGCTAGTTTAGGGGCTCCAACAAGCCCAGGCTCACGGTGAGCCTGGGTCCATCAACGCGCCAACGCGCGCAACGCGAAGAGGTTGAAGTCATGGCTGAATCAGTACACCTGTACCTGAAGGCGAACGGGACGGACATCAAGGGTGACAGCACGCAGACCAGCCTGGGACGCGCGGACTCCATCGAGTGCGTGTCGTACAGCCAGAAGGTCTTCACCGCTCGCGAGTCCGGCTCCGGTCTGGCGACGGGCCGCCGCCAGTACGAGGGCATCGAAATCACCAAGCGCATCGACAAGTCGTCGCCGCTGCTGATGAAGGCCCTCTGCGAGAACCAGGTCATCGACGCGACCTTCAAGTTCTTCCGCCCGAACCCCACGGGCGACGGCACCACCGAGCAGTTCTACACGGTGGAAATCAAGAAGGCGCGCATCAACGCCATCCAGCAGACGGTGCCGAACTCCTTCGTCCCGGCGAGCACCAACGCGCCCCCGCTGGAGTCCATCAGCATCGTGTTCCACTCCATCTCCTGGACCATCACCCAGGGCGGCGTCACGCACCTGGACACCTGGGACGCCCAGCGTTGATGTTCTTCCCTCCACCGGCCGTCCGTGCAGTTGGCAACGCGGGCGGCCGGCGGTGGGGTACCCTGCTGCTGACGAGACCCCATGGCCACCCGAGGGCTGCTGTCGCGCATCGCTGAAGGCAATGGCTCGCTCGCCCCGCCCGGCGACGTCGTCGAGTCCATCGCCGAGCACCTGCGCCATCTGCTCAACACGCGCAAGGGTGAGTCCGTGGCCACGCCGGGCTACGGAATCCTGGACCTGAATGACATCGTCCATTCGTACCCGTCGGCGATTCCGCGGATGACGCAGTCCATCCGGACGGCCATCCAGGATTTCGAGCCCCGTTTGAAGAGCGTGGTGGTAACGCACACCGAGGACGCCGCCGACCCGACGGCGCTGCGCTTCGACATCACCGCCCAACTGGCGACCCGCGAGCGCAAGGGGCTGGTGCGGTTCCACACCCAGGTGCATCCGGGTGGGCGCGTGGACCTGTGGTGAGCCGGTGAATCCTGGGGTGCGTGGCGGAGGGCGAGGATGTTCAGCAAGTACTATCTGAGTGAGCTGTCGTACCTGCGGGAGATGGGCCGGGCCTTCGGGTTGGCCAACCCCTCCGTCGCGGGCCTGTTGGTGGAGCGCGGCGCGGACCCGGACGTGGAGCGGCTCTTGGAGGGCTTTGCGTTCCTCGCGGCCCGCATCCGCGAGCGGGTGGACGACGACGTGCCGGAGCTGGTGCACGGGCTCACCGAGCTGCTGCTGCCGCACTACCTGCGCCCGCTGCCGGCCTCCACCATCGTCGAGTTCACGCCCCACCTGCGCGCGCTGCGCGGCCGCTCGCGGCTGGCCGCCGGGGCGGAGGTGGCCTCGCAGCCCATTGACGGCACCTCCTGCGTCTTCCGCACCACCGCGGACGTGGACCTGCTGCCCGTGCAGCTCACCGACGCGATGTTGGACCGCTCGTCGCTCACGTCTCCCGTGCTGCGGCTGTATTTCCAGACAACCGAACAGGGCCGCGCGGAGGTCTTCCGCGAGCAGGGCCTGCGCCTGTTCATCCACACCGAGATGTCCGCCGCCGCGGTCGTCCTGCTGTGGCTCTTGCGCTACTGCCGCCAGGTGCGCGTGCGCGGCACGGCGGCCCAGGGCGAAGGCATCAAGCTGGCGGCGAACGCCATCCACCCGGTGGGCTTCGACCGGGACTTCAAGCTGCTGCCCTGGCCGCGCGCCAGCGAGGGCTACCGGCACCTCCAGGAGTACCTGACGCTGCCGGAGAAGTTCCTGTTCTTCGAGGTGCGCGGCCTGGACGCCGCCGCCGGGCTGAAGGAGGACCGCTTCGAGATTGCCTTCCACCTGGAGCGCCCGCCGCCGCTGGACGCGCGCATCCACCGGGAGATGTTCCGGCTCCACTGCGCGCCGGCAGTTAACCTCTTCAGCGTGCCGGCCGACCCCATCCTCCACCACACGCTGGATGGGGAGCACCTGCTGCGCGCGTCCGATTTGCCGCCCAACCACGCGGAAATCTACTCGGTGGACTCCGTCACCGGCCTCAAGGCCGGACGCAACGAGCGGCGGGTGTACCGGCCCTTCCACGAGTTCACCCACACCGCGGGCGGCGACGCGGAGCAGGCCTTCTTCCGGCTGCGCCGGGCCACCTCGCCGCTGGACGAGGGCATCGACACGTACATCGCCCTGGAGACCCCGCGAAACGTCGTCCCGGACTTGAACGCCGAGGAGGCGCTCTCCATGGACCTGACGTGCACCAACCGCTCGCTGCCCTCGCGGCTGCAGGTGGGTGACCTCGTCGTCTCCACGTCCGCCAGCCCCACGCAGGCGAAGTTCAAGAACATCTCGCCGGTGAGCCGGCCGGCGCGCGCGCCCCTGGGCTCGGAGCTCCACTGGCGCTTGCTGTCGCACCTGGCCATCAACCAGCACTCGCTGGCGGACGCGGCGGCGCTGCGCCGGCTGATGGACCTGTACAACTTCCACTCGCTCACCGACAACCTGGCCGCGCGCGCCAGCCGCCTGCGCATCAACTCCATCCGCGCGGTGGAGACGAAGCCCGTGACGCGCTTCCTGGAGGGCGCGCCGCTGCGAGGTCACCGCACGCGGGTGGACCTGGACGAGGAGAACTTCATGGGCGTGGGCGACGCGTTCCTCTTCGGCTGTGTGCTGGAGGAGTTGCTCGCGTCCCACGTCACCATCAACTCCTTCAACGAGCTGAGCATCCGGCTTCACCCCTCGCAGACGGAGTTCGCGTGGCTTCCGAGGAACGGCTCCCAGACGCTTTTGTAGAAGCGGCCCGGCAACTGACCGAGGTGGCGCCCCGGGTGGGATTCTTCCCCCTGGTGGCCTTCCTGGAGCGGCTGACGTCGGAGGCGACGCGCGTGGGCGGGTCGGGGCCCGTCAACGAGGAGATGATCCGCTTCCGGCACGACCCGTCCCTGGGGTTCTCCTCCGGGGACTTGAGCGCGGTGTCGCTGCACGCGGTGCCGGTGCGGGCCGAGGACCCGTACGCCAAGCGCCCGCTCTTCGAGGTGGTGACGCGCTTCCTGGGCCTGACGGGCTCGGTGAGCCCCCTGCCCCACTACATCGCGGAGGAGGTCGCGCAGGAGGACCCGGACCACCCCGCGCGGCGTGAGTTCCTGGACCTGTTCCACCACCGCCTGCTGTCGCTGCTGTACCGCATCGAGTCGAAGTACCGCGTCTCCAGCGAGACGGACACGTCGTTCTCGGACCAGTGGTCCCGCCGCCTGTTGGCGCTGGGCGGCTTCGACACCTACGAGAAGGCGCTGGACGGCACCCTGCCCACCTGGCGGCTGCTGCGGATCGCCCCGCTGCTGGCCAGCCGGGCGAGGACCTCCGAGCAGTTGGAGGTCGCGCTCGAGGACGTGCTGGGCGAGGACCTGGAGGGCGCGCGCGTGTCGGTGCGCCAGTTCGTGGGCCGCTGGGTGGACATCGACGCCCGGGCGCGGCTGGGCCACTCCAACCACCAGTTGGGGCGCAACATGCTCCTGGGGGGCAAGGCCTTCGACCGGACGGGGAAGATTCAAATCCACATCCGGCCCCTGCCGCCGCGCGCCTACAAGCGGCTGATGCAGGAGGGGGACCTCTTGCCGCTGGTGCGGGAGGTGGTGGCCCTCTTCGTGAGGGACCCCCTGGAGTACGACTTGGAGCTGGGACTCACCGAGGGCGTGCAGCACATGTTCCGGCTGTCGACCCAGGAGCCCAGCCAGCTGGGGCGCGATACGTGGCTGGGCATGAGTCAGCAGACCCAGCTGAGCGTCCCCGTGGTGAAATGAGCCGATAGAGCAAGCGGGCGCCCGGCGCGGGGATTTACGCCGCCAGGGGGCGCTCGATATACCGTCCACCATCGTTGTCACTTCTGGGGGCTCCCATTCGCGTCGATCCGAAAGCGCTCGTCCGTCGCCTGACGCCCACCTCTACCCGTCTGCTCGAGGCCGCCGTGGCCCGGGCCAGCGCGGGACGGTTCTATGAAATCGTCCCGGAGCACCTGCTCGCGCAGATGCTCGAGCCCGAGGACTCCGACGTCGCGCGCATCCTGCAGCAGTTCGGCGTGGACCGCCGCCACGTGCTGGCCAGCATGGAGCGCGCGATCCAGGGCCTGCGCGCCGGCAGCTCCGGCCGGCCCGTCTTCTCCGAGACGTTGTTCCAGTGGTTCGAGGAGGCGTGGCTCCTGGCCTCCGTGGAGCAAGGCGCCACGCGGCTGCGCTCCGGCCTGCTGTTCGCCCAGTTCGTCAGCCGCCGCGCGCGCTACACCGCGGAGCTGTTCCCCGAGCTGGACGCCATCAGCCGCGATGAGCTGATGGGCTCGCTGGACGTGGTGCTGCGGCCCTCGCCGGAGAACGTCGAGGTCGCCTCCGCCGACGCCGCCGCCAGTGGCGTTTCAGGCGGCGCCGCCAGCGCGGGCGGCCGCGGAGACGAGGCCCTCAAGCGCTTCGCCACGTCCTTCACGGGCCGCGTGCGCGAGGGAAAGATTGACCCCATCTTCGGCCGGCACCGCGAAATCCGGCAGATGGTGGACATCCTCTCCCGCCGCCGGAAGAACAACCCCATCCTGGTGGGCGAGCCCGGCGTGGGCAAGACGGCGCTGGTGGAGGGCCTGGCCTGGGCCATCGTCCGCGGCGAGGTGCCTGACGCGCTGAAGAACGTGGAGCTGCTCGGGCTGGACTTGGGCCTGCTCCAGGCGGGCGCGGGCGTGCGCGGCGAGTTCGAGAACCGGCTCAAGGCCGTCATCGCCGAGGTGAAGGCCTCGCCCACGCCCATCATCCTGTTCATCGACGAGGCGCACACCATCATCGGCGCGGGCGGCTCGCAGGGTGGAACCGACGCGTCCAACCTGCTCAAGCCGGCGCTGGCGCGCGGTGAGCTGCGCACGCTCGCGGCCACCACCTGGGCCGAGTACAAGAAGTACTTCGAGAAGGACGCCGCGCTGGAGCGGCGCTTCCAGCCGGTGAAGGTGGAGGAGCCCAGCGTGGAGGACGCGGAGCTGATGCTGCGCGGCCTGCGGCCTACCTACGAGGCCGCCCACGGCGTCATCATCCGCGACGAGGCCGTCACCGCGGCGGTGCGCCTGTCCAGCCGCTACATCTCCGGCCGGCAGCTGCCGGACAAGGCGGTGGACCTGCTCGACACGTCCGCGGCCCGCGTCAAGATTGAGCTGTCCACGCGCCCCGAGGAGCTGGTGCAGCTGGACCAGGAGATTTCGGCGCTGGAGCGTGAGCGGGACGCGCGCAAGCGCGACCTCGCCGAAGGCACCGGTGACGCGGACGCGCAGGCCGACCTGGAGGCCGCCGAGGAGAAGCTCCGCGCCACGGTGGACGCCCGCGCCACGCTGCACGCGCGCTGGGAGGAAGAGCGCGCCGCGGTGGCCGCGTTGATGGCGGCGCGCAAGGCGCTGCGCGAGGCGCCCGCGGACACGGACACCGCGCCCCTGAAGGCGGCGGTGGACGAGGCCACGGCGAAGCTGGCCAGCACGCGCGGCGAGGTGCCGCTGGTACACGCGGACGTGGACGCGGACATCGTCGCGCGGGTGGTGGCGGGCTGGACGGGCGTGCCCGTGGGGAAGATGCGCAGCGACCTGCTGGAGTCGGTGCTGCACCTGGAGGACAAGCTCCGGGGCCGCGTGCGGGGCCAGGAAGCGGCGCTGAAGAAGGTGGCGGAGATCATCCGCATCTCCCAGGCGGGCATCCGCAACCCGGACACGCCCATTGGCGTCATGCTCTTCGTGGGCCCCAGCGGCGTGGGCAAGACGGAGACGGCGCTGGCGCTGGCCGACGCGCTCTATGGCGGCGAGCGCTTCATGACCACGCTCAACATGAGCGAGTTCCAGGAGAAGCACACGGTGAGCCGGCTCATCGGCTCGCCGCCGGGCTACGTGGGCTACGGCGAGGGCGGCCTGCTGACGGAGGCGGTGCGTCAGCGCCCCTACTCCGTCGTGCTGCTGGACGAGTGCGAGAAGGCCGACCTGGAGGTGATGAACCTCTTCTACCAGGTGTTCGACAAGGGCTCGCTGACGGACGGCGAGGGCCGCGCGGTGGACTTCAAGAACACCGTGCTCATCCTCACCAGCAACCTGGCCTCGGACCTGGTGATGCGCATGTTCGAGGACGGCGCGCAGCCCACCTCCGACGAGGTGCTGTCGGTGATTCGCCCCGCGCTCAGCCAGCACTTCAAGCCGGCGCTGCTGGCTCGCATGACGGTGGTGCCCTTCGGCCCGGTGCAGCGCGACGTGATGCGGCAGATCGCCGAGATGAAGCTGACCAAGCTGGTGGGCCGGCTGCGCGACGCGCACAACGTGGAGACGACGCTGGCGCCGGAGCTGCTGGACGAGCTCGCGAAGCGCTGCACGGAGTCGGAGATGGGCGCGCGCAACATGGAGCAGATTCTCCAGGGCTCGCTGATGCCCGCGCTGTCCCGCGAGCTGTTGCAGCACCTGGTGGGCGGCTCGGTGCCTCCGAAGCTGCACGTGGCATTGACCGAGGAAGGCGACTGGGACCTGCGCTTCTCCCAGGCCTGAGAAAACCCATGAAACGAACGCTTCAGGTCTCCGCCGTCGCGCTGTCCCTGCTGTCCGGCTGCGCCACCGTGCAAAAGCCGGCGATGTGCTTCGCCGAGGCGGGGCCCAACGCGCGCTCCTTCCCCACGCCGGACATCTGGTTCTCGCTGCTGCTGCACGGCTACGACAAGGACACCAGCGCCAACCCGCGGCCCTCCGTGGACTGCGCTGGCGCCCCGGTGTGGTGGCAGGACCCGGCCGCGGACGAGTGCGTGGAGGCGGGGCCGGACTCGCAGCCGCTGCCGCCCGCGGAGAAGCTCTCCGAGGAGGACCTCGTCCTGGAGACGCTCCAGGCTGGCCAGCGGCTCGTGTGGGTCCAGACGCGCCGCTTCACCAACGGCGAGGCCCTGGGCCCGGTGGCGCTGGTGGAGACCAGCGAGCAGGGCTTCCGGGTGGAGGCCCTGGGCTCGCTGCGCGCCATGGCGAAGAACACCAAGCTGCGCCTGGAGAAGGTGAAGGGCACGCAAATCCTCGTCGCGGAAGGCGACGCGTGCACCACCGGGGACGAAGAGGTCTGCCGGCGGCACGCGCGCATCATGCCGCTGCGCACCAACCGCTTCTTCAGCGAGTCCGTCTCCAACGCGAACCGCGCGTGCCTGGGCGCCGCCTGGTTCCCCCTGTCCCGGGAGATGACCTTCCAGTTGCCCAACGGCCTGCGCCGCAAGTTCGAGCTGACGTCCACGCTCACCTTCGCCGAGGACGGCATCAGCGTGCAGGAGCAGGTGCAGGTGAGCGACTCCGACCCGGCGCAGCCGGACGTGGCGCCTCGCCTCTACCGCCGCGCCCAGGACACGCGGGCGCTGGAGTTGGCGAACAACGCGCTGGTGGGCAACAAGGCGTCGCTGTGGTCGCGCATGGTGGAGCAGCAGGTGCGCATTGGCGCCGCCGCGGTGCCGGAGGCCCCCATCTGGGCCCTCCCGCCGAAGAAGGCCCCCCCGCAGCCCTCGGAGGCGGCGACGGCCAGCAAGGCCCCCGCCCCCGCCCCGGCTGGCACGCCCGCGGCTCCGGCCAAGCCGGCGGCGGGCAAGAAGCCAGGTGCCGCCACCGCGGCGCCCAGCGGCCCGTAAGCGCCTCCGCGCCATGCTGGCGCGTCCTGGCCCCCGTGACTCTTCGGTTTTCCGAAGCGCCCACGGGGGCTTTTCCTATTTGCGGCAAATGCGTCACGACGACAGAGATAGTGGGGAGGGCCCATGGTGGGCCCCAGAAGGAGCGTCGTGGATGCGCGTCGAAATCCGAGCCCGGAACATCCCCCTCACGGAGACCCTTCGAACCTACACCGAGCGCCGCGTGCGCTTCGCCCTGGACCGGCTGTCGGACAGGGTGAAGGACGTCGTGGTGCGCTTGGAGGACGCCAACGGCCCCAAGGGCGGCGTGGACCAGGTGTGCCGCGTGGCGCTGCGCCTGGAGCACGGGCGGGAACTGGCCATCGAGTCGGCGGATGCGAACCTGCTGGCCGCCATCGACCGGACGCTGGAGCGCGCCAGCAACGCCGTCACCCGGGCGGTGGGCCGCGCGCAGCGCCAGGACAACACCCGGCTGCGTGACGCGGCGTGGCAGCCCGATGAGGCCACCGCCCTGACATGATGTGACGCGGGCCCGGCCGTCCTCTTCGGACGGCCGTCGCCTGTCCCAGGCAGGAGGCAGCACATGCAGGTCGGTACCAGCGCGCTCACCCGGTTGAAGGCCACCTGGGGGCGAGCCCGCGAGAAGTGGTGGGTGCGGTGGGGCGTGGACCTGGCATTGTTCGCCCTCCTCTTTACGGCCGTGGCGGCGTGGCAGGCCCGGCGCCTTCCCGGCGCGGGAACGCCCGCGCCCGAGTTCACCCTCCAGACGTTGTCAGGTGACACCGTGCGGCTGGACGCGCTCCGCGGCAAGCCGGTGGTGCTGGCCTTCTGGGCGCCCTGGTGCGGCGTCTGCGGCGCGGAGTCCTCCAACCTCTCCCAGCTGCGAAAGCTCGCGGGGGACTCCGCCCACGTGGTGTCCGTCGCGGTGGCCTATGACGACGAGGAGGCCGTGCGCCGCTTCGCCCGGGAGCACGCGGTGGACTACCCGGTGCTCCTTGGGGACGACGCCATCCAATCCGCCTTCCGCGTCGACACCTTCCCCACCGTGTTCTTCCTCTCCGCGGAGGGGCGCGTGGAGCGCGCGGCGGTGGGCTACACCACCCTGGCCGGGCTGTCCTGGCGGCTGGCGCTGTAGCCCCGCGCGCGGCGCGCGTCAGAGGTCCTCATCGGGCCCCACCTCCCGGTACACCCCGGGGCGCCAGGGCAACGCCGACGGCTGATGTCTGCCGTCGTGATACGTCTCATCCAGGTGCGCCTGCGTCCTCTCATCCAGCTGCGTGGACACGGGCAGCCCCATCGCCGCCTGGTATGCCGCGAGCGCCCCCTCTTCCTGGCCCGCAGTGTTCTCCTCAAGAAAACCCAAGTTCTCCAGCCGGTCCCGAGCCCCCTGCAACGCGTCCGTGGGCTGGAGGGTCCCTAGCTCCAACGCCCACTCCCGCGCCCGGGTTCCCTGGCGGGGCGCCCAGAGCAGGAGCCGCGCCGACGCGGCGGACTCGGGGACCAGCACGTCCAGCAGCCCATCGGAGCCCAGCGTCCCGCGCAGGGTTTCGCCTGCCACCTCGAGCCGGTAACGCAGGCCCGCATGGACCTCGAAGGACGTATCTCTAATGATAATGCGCACCCGCGCCCGGCGCGGCGTGGCGCAGGGCTGCACCGTCCGCCCCGCCTCGGAGCCGCCCATCCCCGTCCCCGACGGGTCGCCCGACTGCTTCGTCTCCGGCATCAGGCCTCCTTGCCCGCAGACCCCCGCACCGCCGCGGCCCAGTCACGCAGCTGCCGCATCCGCGCGGCGGCCAGCTGCCGGCCCCGCAGTATCGCGGCCCCCGTGGCGTGGCGCGCCTCCAGGTCGAACTCGCGCCCGAACTCGAAGGTCAGGTCCACGAACTCGGTGATGTCCTTCTCGCTCTTGAGACGGTAGCCACGCGCCCTGCGCACCGCTTCGGAAATCCAGGATTCACGCGCGGCGCCTCCCGCCATCACGCCCCAGCGAAGGACCACGTGAGCGCTCAGCCTGTCGATGAACGTGCGCTCCGAGGCCCGCTGGAGCGCGGCCATCTGCTCGACACGGATGGTCAGCATGGACACCGGGCACGCTAGCAGTCCGCCTTCGCTTCGAGCAAGCTCACGGGACCATCCGGGAAGGAGGCATCCCCGTGTATGTGGTGTGCTTCGACGAGGAGTTCCATTCGGACTCCATGGACCCCTGCGAGGACTGCGGGACCATCATCTGCAGTCGCTGCAACGACGGCCTCCGCTGTGCGAACGGGTGCGGGCCGGAGCTCGTGGAGATGGAGGATGAGCCTCGGAACCTCAAGCGGCCCCGTGCCTGGAGCGACAGCCGCAACGACGACCCCGTGCTGCCCCTGCAGCGCTTCCGCGTCATCGCCAAGCGGCGGCGCCGCGTCCTCCTCTTCGAGGAAGAGGAAACGATGAGCTACGACACGCTGCGGCCGGGCCCATCGGGCGTGCCCTTCTACGCCAAGATCGTCGACGTCGAGCGCCAGTGGCGAGGCGCCACGCTCGTCGCCCACCACCTCATCCTCGAGGCCCTGCACGCCGCCTGGTTCGACGCGCTTGCCGAGGACCTGAGCGACCTCCCCGAGTATTCGCAGTGGCCCACCTGGGCGGGGCGCTGCAAGCTCGACATGGTCCTGGATACGCCGGTGTATGAAACGCTGCTCGCCCACCTGGACGAACTCAAGGTGGAGCTGGAGGAGGGGCTCTGGCTCCAACTGGGCGTGGGCCTGCATGGCGGGGAGAGCTACGTCAGCGGCATCCCCGTCCGCATCTTCCTGCCCCCCCAGGCCCAGAGCGAGCTCGGGCTGGTGGACGTCTCGGGCCGGTACACGGACAAACACGTCATCCTCTCCGTGGATGCCGTCATCGGCGAGTCACTCGTGGGGCAGAAGCTCGAGCGGCTCTCACACCGGCGGTTCTGACGCCCAGAAAAGGCATCCTCGTGGCCCGTCACATCAAGGACCAGCATTCGCTGAACCAGCTGGTGCAGCAGTGGTTTCCCCAGGGGAACGCCACACAGCACCCCCGCTTCGCGGTCGTGGCCGACATCGGTCAGGGCAACTGCACGGCCCTCTTCGACATGGAGGGCCGCCTCCTGGCCTATTACGACCTGGGTGCCGGAGCGCTGGTGAATCTATTCACCTATCCCGACCCGGCTCCGGCTTTCTGCGTGGGCCTGTCCACGAAGGTCATCCTGTCCCACTGGGACGAGGACCATAATGCCTCGCTCGACACCATCTATGTCCAGCACCAGGCGAAGCTCTCGGGGACGCCGCCCACGGCCAGCCTGGTGGTGCTCGCCCCGGAGCAGCGAAGCCGGCCTCCGCGCGGGAAGACCACGGGGCTCTTGAGCAAGCGCAGCGAGACCTCGAAGTCGCTGGAGACCTACCTCGAGAACAACGCAGAGCTTCACATCTGGCCCGACGAGGACCCCAACGCCCTCCTGCCCCCGACCATCCCCCACGCCGCCCACCAGAACGTGCAGGTCATCAAGGTCAGCGGCAACAACATCAACAACCACGCCCTGGCGCTCCGCCTGAAGTGGCACGCAGCCAACCAGTTCATCCTGCTGACTGGAGACGCAGAGTACCAGCCCGGCACCTTCACGCATGGCTGCGACACCACCTGCGTGGGCCTGGTGGCCAGCCACCATGGCGCCGAAATCGAGGACGTCAACAGCATCCCACGCCCCCTCCCGGGCGCTCGCGTGCTCCTGGTCTACTCCTATGGCTGGGGCAACTCCTTCTCACACCCGACGGACCGGGGCGTCGCGGCCTACGAAGGACGGGGCTGGCATGACGACTTCCGGATGGACACCGGCGGCTCGGAGACGGCCGCCAAGTTCGCGGGGCCCCGCGGCAACGTCGGTCTCACCTTCCCCGCGGACGTGGCCCTGCCCGGGCTCGCCCCCGCCGCCACTCCCGCCGAAATCGATGAAGCCGCCATCGCGATGGTGGCCACGGCCGCCGCCGAGCTCGAGGTCTGGCATGGCAGCGCGACGCCCCCCAAGGGCGAGGAGCTCGCGGTGGCCGCCGCCTACCAGGCCGCCTGCGAGGCACGGGTGCCCCACGTCGCGGCGGCGCTGGTGACCCCCGCCACCGTCGCGCCCCCCAACCCCCCTCTGACGCCGGGAGGTCCCGTGGGCCTCGACGTCACGGCCGCCGCCGGGCCCCGGGCCGTCGCCGCCCTGCTGGATACCTCGCTGCAAGGCGCCCAGGTGCACGCGGCGGTGGCCGCGGATGCGAACCTGCAAGGCCTCGCGCGCCTCCTCACGCAGGCGACGCTGCGCGCGTGCGCCCGGGTGGCCCAGGAGCTGACCCTCCGGGTCGAGGAGCGACGGCGAGCCCTCGAAGACCCTTCCACGGGCGCCCGGGTCCATGTGAGCACCCGCTCACGCGACCCGATGCAGCAGGCCGCGGCCTTCGCGCGCACGCGGCTGACACGCGCCCTGGTGGAGGAGTCACTGCCGACGGAGCTGCTCCAGCGGGTGGTCGACGCCGCCACCCAGTGGGACGCCAACGCCCCTCCGGCAGTGCCGGCGCTGCGCCAAGCGCTGGCGCTCGCCGCCTGCGAGGCCGCGTGGGCATTCATCGGAGTGGAGCGGGGCCGCAGCGCCCCGCCTCCCGCCGCAGCCTTGCACGTGGCACAGCAGCTCGCCATTCGCGACGACCTCAAGGCCAGCATCGCGGCGGCTGTGGCGCTCGCGCCCGCCATTCCCATTGGCGTGTACTCGGTGGCACCCTCGGCCCTGACCGAGAACGAGCTGGCGCAGATGCTCCCACGCGTGGCGGTGGTGGCAGCCCTGGTCGCCCGTGCGGCGGGAGGCGCCGCGGACGTGTCCGCCCAGTTGGCGGTGGCCGCCGCGCGCGTCGCGTTGCCCGCGGCGAGCGGCGCCCCGCAGATTGGCTGCCACCGCCACCCACGCACCTGCGGCAACGGCCCCACCGCGAACAGCCCGTGCGCGCTCTCCATCCATTACGCGACGAAGACGTTCTCCTCCCGCATCCGCACCTTCGCGGGGGATGGGACAGCGGGCCACGCGGGCGAGGACATCCCAGCCACCGCGGGCCAGTTGGCCCGACCCGCGGGGATGGCCTTGGGCGTCCGGGGTGATTTGTTCATCGCGGACGCGGGTGCCCATCGCATCCGCAGGGTGAATGCCTCCGGGAGGATGGCGACCTTCGCCGGAGACGGCACCGCGGGTGACGCCGGGGACGCGACAGGCGCGCGGCTCACCGCGGAGCTGAACGGCTGTCAGGGCGTCGCCATGGACGAAATAGGCGGCGCCGTCTACGTCGCGGACACCCTGAACCACCGCATCCGCAAGCTGGAGCTGCGCACCGGGCTGGTGTCCACCGTCGTAGGCACGGGGACGGCGGGCCACACGGGAGATGGCGGCAACGCGAGCAGCGCCCAGCTCCAGGCGCCCCAGGACGTGTTCTTCGCTCACGAGCGTCGGTGCCTCTATATCGCCGACACGGGCAACCACTGCATCCGGATGGTGGACCTACGCACCGGGCTCATCTCGACGGTGGCGGGGACCCCCGGCACCGCCGGGGCGGATGGCGACAACGGCCCCGCGCGCCAGGCCAGGCTTCGGGGGCCGAGCAGCGTCTTCGTCGACACCGCGCGCAGCATCTACATCACCGACCGCGACAACCACTGCGTCCGGATTGTCGAGGGAGACACCATCCGGAACTTCGCCGGAACGCCAGGCACCGCGGGGCACGCGGGAGACGTCACCACCGGGCTCGGCACGGACGGCACCGCCACGCGGGCCCAGCTCAATCACCCCACCCACCTGACCGTCGGTCCGGACAACGTCGTCTACATCGCCGACACGGGCAACCACTGCATCCGCACGGTGACCACGGAGACCCGCAGCCGGCGCGTGCCCGACCCCAAGAAGCCGAGCAAGACCATCAAGGTGGATGAGGAGGTGGATGTCATCCGGACGCTTGCGGGCACCCCTGGGATCTCCGGTCATGGCGGGGACGGCGGCCCCGCGAACAACGCGGTGTTCGACACCCCCACCTGCGTCGTCCATGACGAGTCCACCGACTCGCTCTACGTCGCCGACAGCAGCAATCACGTGGTGCGCGCCATCGACCTCTCCACAGGTGACATCGACCACGTCGCCGGGACGCCCACCACGTCGGGCGACCAGGGCGACGCCGGGCCCGCGGATGCGGCTGAGCTGAACGGCCCCTGCCGGCTGGCCCTCATGAAGGATGGCTCGCTGTACGTCAGCGACACGGACAACCATCGGCTCCGCACGATTGTCCCGGGGGGCGACATCAACGCCTTCGCCGGCGCCGGGACCGCGGGCTTCAGCGGAGACTCCGCCGGGCAGGCCGCCAATGCCCGCCTCAATGGCCCCCAGGACGTCGCTTTCGATGACACGCGCAACGTCCTCTACATCGCGGACACGCTGAATCACCGCATCCGGCAGGTGGATGTCACCACCGGCCTCATTACCACGCTCGCCGGGACGGGAGTGGCCGGCTACGACGGAGAGGGGGCGCCCGCGGCGAACCACCAGCTCCACACGCCCAGCGGGCTCGCCATCAACACGGATGCGGGGAAGCTCTACGTCTCGGACTCGGGAAACCACCGGGTCCGGGTGATTGACCTGGCCTCCGGCGAGATCGCCACGGTGGCCGGCGATGGGAACCAGGCCTCCACCGGCGACGGCGGCGCGGCAACAGCCGCGAGCCTGGATACGCCCGCGGGCATCGCGCTCGACTACCTGACCCTCAAGGACCTCTACGTGGCGGAGACCGGCGCGCACTGCGTCCGGGTGATTGACCTGGAGAGCGGTGACATCGAGACGCGGGTCAACACCGGCAAGGCCAGCGGCCACACCCTCAACGCCGCCGCGGACCAGACCGAGCTCGACGCCCCCACCAGCCTGGCGCTCGACGAGGTGGGGACGCTGTACATCGCCGACACCGGGAACCACCGCGTGCTCAAGGTGCGGCTGGACGCAATGCAGGCGAGCCTGGTCGCGGGCACCGGCATCGCCAGCTCGACGGGAGATGACGGCGCCCCCGAGGCCGCGACCCTCAACGGCCCCTCGGGGCTCGCCGTGGACACCGCCGGACGGAACCTCTACGTGGCCGAAGCCGCCGGCTTCGTGTGCCGCAAGGTCACTCTCTAGTCGGCCCCGCTCCGGGCGCCACGCGCGCGCCGTCCAGCTTCACGCGGCGCCCGGTGACGCCCATCCAGGACACGCCGCGAATTAGAGGCGGATGAGCTCCACGTCATCCATGTGGATGAAGTTCGCCGAGTTGCCCGACGCGGCGCGCGTGTGGAAGCCGAGCTCCAGGTAGCCGCCCGTCACGGAGATGGATGGCGTCTCCACCAGCGTGTAGCTGCCGTAGGTGCCCAGGTTGGTGAAGACGGGCGCGCACTCGCCGCACGTCTTCGCCTGGAGGCGCGCGATGTCGAAGCCGCCGCTCTTCCGCACCCAGGCGCGGACCCGGTAGTTGCCCGACGGCAGGCCGGACTTCGCCTGGTACGTCCACACCTCGAAGGGCGTGTTGTTGGTCCAGTGCGTCAGGTGGTACGCGCCGGAGCGCCCGCCGTTGTGCGTCTCGCTGAAGGCCGCGGCCGCGGTGCCGTTGGGGCTCCAGGTGGCCCAGCCCGTCATGCCGCTCTCGAAGCTGGGGTTGGTGAGCGCCGTGGGCGTCGTGGTGCCGCCTTGCTCGTACCAGCGCACCCACTCCACCTCCATCGTCTTCGTCTGGCCTCGGGGCAGCGCGATCGCATCCGGAGACGGGTGGCCGTACCAGTTCCCGCCCAGCGCGAGGTTGAGCAGGATGTAGTGGTTCTGCTGGAAGGCCGGCTCGTTGTGGTTGAAGACGTTGCCCTGAATCTGGCCGTCCAGCCGGAAGATCATCTGGTTCGCCGTCCACTCCACCTCGTACGTGTGGAACCCGTCCGCGATGCTGTAGCCACGGTTGGCGCCCGTGCCCCAGCTCTGCTGGCCGTTCCCCGCGAACCAATGCGCGGCGGACTTCATCCACGTGGGCTCGTTGGAGTGCCACTCCAGGATGTCGATTTCACCGCTCCGCGGCCACCCGACGTTCGAGATGTTCGCGCCCAGCGTCCAGAACGCGGGCCACATGCCGTAACCGGACGGCACCTTGATGCTCGCCACGATTTTTCCGTAGCGGCGCTCCACCTTGCCCTTCGAATGGATGCGGCCCGAGTAGTACGACCGCGGCCCGAAGCCCGTGCAGCGCGAGTCCATGGGCCGGTCATCCGTCCGCTGCGCGGTGAGGATGAGCTTGCCGCCCGAGACGGTGACGTTCTGCGCGCGCGGATACTCCAGCTCGCCCGTGCCGAAGTTGCAGTTGCCGGTGACGGGGTCGTAGTTGCTCGTCAGCACCGTCCAGTGGTTGGGGTTGAGGCTGGTGCCCGTGAAGTCGTCCTGCCACGCCAGCCGCCAGCCGGAGCCCGGGTCGTACGCCCGCTCCCCCTGCTCCTGGCTCACCAGCGGCAGGGACTCGGCCTCGGTCAGGTCCGTTTCGGGAGAACAGCCACCCAGCATCGCCAGGCTGCTCGCGGCCAACACCATCGAACGCAACGCATGTCGTCTGTGCATGTCTCGCTCCAGGGGGAGGGGGATTCCCCTGGACATATCCGGCCCTCCAAACAGCACAAACCGATTTAACTGGAATATTAGTTTTTCAAGACAGTCGAACTAGATGGAGTAGTCCCCCACGAAGACGGTGGCGCTGCGGACATCCGCGCGAACCGAGTCACCCTCGACCACGCCCAGTGCATCGAACTCCGAGCGAGGCACCTCCACCGTGACTTCATCGCCGGTGGGCAGCCGTAGGAACACCTTCACGTACCCGCCCACGGACTTGAGCCGCTCCACGCGTCCGAGCGCCGTGGAGGCGCCCGCCGCATCCGACAGTGAGCGGGCCAGCTTGATGTCATGAGGCCGGACGAAGGCCTGCACTGGCTCGCCCTCGCGCGCCGCGACGGGAGCCGCCACGGACAACGCGCCCATGGCGGCCCTCCCCGCCCGGACCTCGCCGTGCAGCACGCTGGCGCCGCCGATGAAGGACGCGACGAAGGGCGAAGCGGGCCGGTCATACACCTCCGCGGGTGACGCGGCCTGCGCCACCCGGCCCTCGCTCATCACCACCACGTGCTGCGAAATCTCCAGGGCCTCCTGCTGGTCATGTGTCACCAGGAGCGTCGTCAGCCGCGTCTGTTCATGCAAGGCGTGCAGCCACTCACGCAGCTCCTCGCGCACGCGCGTGTCCAAGGCCCCGAAGGGTTCGTCCAGCAGCAGCACGCGGGGCCGGATGGCCAGGGCCCGCGCGAAGGCCACCCGCTGGCGCTGGCCGCCGGAGAGCTGCCCGGGGTAACGGCCGCCCAGGTGTTCCAGTTGCACCATGCGGAGCATCTCCTCCACCCGCGCCTCGCGTTCCGCCTTGGGCACGCGCCGAATCTCCAGGCCGAAGGCCACGTTCTGCCGCACCGTCATGTGCTTGAAGAGCGCGTAGCTCTGGAAGACGACGCCCACGCCGCGCTGCTGCACCGGCATCGTCGTGCAATCCACGCCGTCGATGAGGACACGGCCCTCATCGGGAATCTCCAGCCCCGCGATGAGGCGCAGCAGCGTGGACTTGCCCGCGCCCGAGGGCCCGAGCAACGAGGTGATGGCCCCCGCGGGTGCCTGGAAGGACACCTCGGAGACAGCGGGACTGCCACCCGGGCTGAACCTGCGGGCGAGCTGCTCGACGACGATGCTCATGATGGCTGACTCCTCCACTCCACGAACTTCTTCACCACCAGCGTCACGAGCGCGAGCAGCGTCAGCAGCGACGCCACGGCGAAGGCCCCCGCCAGGTCGTACTCGTTGTAGAGAATCTCCGCGTGCAGCGGCAGCGTGGTCGTCACGCCGCGCACGTGGCCGGACACGACCGACACGGCGCCGAACTCCCCCATCGCGCGCGCGTTGCAGAGGATGACGCCGTAGAGGACGCCCCACTTCACCTTGGGCAGCGTCACGCTCCAGAAGGTCCGCCAGCCGCTCGCGCCCAACGTCAGCGCCGCCTCTTCCTCGTCGCTGCCTTGCGCCTCCATCACCGGCAGCACTTCGCGCACGACATACGGGAAGGTGACGAACACGGTGGCCAGGACGATGCCAGGCACGGCGAAGATGACGCGCACGTCGTGGTCCAACAGCCAGGCGCCGAACCAGCCCTGACGTCCGAAGAGCAGCACGAAGATGAGGCCCGCGATGACGGGAGACACGCTGAAGGGCAGGTCGATGAGCGTCAGCAGGAGCGAGCGCCCTCGGAACCGGTACCGCGCGATGAGCCACGCCGCGGCCAGCCCGAAGACGAGGTTGAGCGGCACGGCGATGACGGCGGCCAGCAACGTCAGCCGCATGGCCGCCAGCGAGGCGGGGCGCACCAGCGAGGCCCCATAGGCCGCCCAGCCCTTCTGGAAGGCGAAGGTGAAGACGGCCACCAGCGGAACGACGAGGAACACGCCGAGCAGCAGCAGCGTCGCGCCGATGAGGCCCCAGCGGACGAACGCCGGGCCCTGGAGGCCGTGAGCCCGTTGGCGCAGGACAGGGGTTGAAGGAGTCAAGGCGCTCACGCTCCGGAACGGGCGTCCCACCGCCGATGGCTCCAGCGGTGGAGCAGGTTGACGGCGAGCAGCAGCGAGAAGGACGCCGCCAGCATGACGATGGCGATGGCTGTCGCCCCCTCGTAGTCATACTGCTCCAGCCGCGTGATGATGAGCAGCGGGACAATCTCCGTGCGCAGCGGCATGTTGCCGGAGATGAAGACGACCGAGCCGTACTCGCCCAGCGCCCGCGCGAACGCCAACGTGAAGCCGCTGAGCAACGCGGGGACGAGCGCCGGGAAGAGCACGCGCCGGAACGTCTGCCACGGCGAGGCCCCCAGCGTGGCGGCGGCCTCCTCCACGTCCGCGTCCAGCTCCTCCAGCACGGGTTGCACCGCGCGCACCACGAAGGGCAGCCCGATGAAGGTCAACGCGACGGCCACGCCCACGGACGTGTAGGCCACCTGGATGCCCAGGGCCTCCAGGTGCTGTCCGTACCAGCCCTTGGCGGAGAACAACGTCGTGAGCGTCAGCCCGGCCACCGCCGTGGGCAGCGCGAAGGGAAGGTCCACCAGCGACTCCAGGACGTCACGGCCCGGGAAGCGGTAGCGCACCAGCACCCAGGCCACCAGCAGGCCGAAGACGACGTTGGCCAGGGCCGCGGCCAGCGACGCGCCGAAGCTGAGCCGGTACGCGGCGAGCGCGCGCGCCGTCGTCACCGTGCTCCAGAACGCCTCCCAGCTCAGGGAGAACGTCTTCAAGAAGAGGCTGGAGAGCGGGATGAGGACGACGAGGCCCAGGTAGAACCAGGTGTAGCCCAGCGTCAGCCGGAACCCCGGGAGCACCCGGTGTCGAAGAGGACGAGCCATGGCGTGGCGTCCTCAGTTCGCCTGGGGCGCGTAGATGCGGTCGAACACGCCGCCGTCGGCGAAGTGCGCGGCCTGCGCTCGGGCCCAGTCGCCGGCCACCTCGGCCAGCGTGAGCCGCGTCACCTGGGGGAAGGCGGTGGCGTGCTTCGCGGCCACCGCGCTCGAGCGCGGCCGGAAGTGGTGCCGGGCGGCGATCTCCTGCCCCGCGTCCGAGTAGAGGTAGCGCAGATACGCCTCCGCCACGGCGCGCGTGCCCTTGCGGTCCACGACGCGGTCCACCAGGGCCACCGGCGGCTCGGCGAGGATGCTCACCGGCGGCACCACCACCTCGAACTCCGACCGCCCCGCCTCACGCGTGAGGAGGTAGGCCTCGTTCTCCCACGCGAGCAGCACGTCCCCCAGGCCCCGCTCGGCGAAGGTGGTGGTGGCGCCCCGCGCCCCCGAGTCCAGCACGGGCACGTTGCGATAGAGCTTCTCCACGTACGCCTGGGCGCGCGCCTCGCTGCCGCCCTGCCCTCTCAGCGCCTGCCCCCACGCGGCCAGGTAGTTCCACCGCGCGCCGCCCGACGTCTTGGGGTTGGGGGTGATGACGGTGATGCCCTCGCGCACGAGGTCGTCCCAGTCGTGGATGCCCTTCGGGTTGCCCTTGCGCACGACGAAGACGACGGTGGACGTATACGGCGCGCTGTTGTGCGGCAGCCGCGACTGCCAGTCCGCCGGGAGGAGCTGCGCCTTCGCGTGCAGCATGTCCACGTCGTACGCGAGCGCCAGCGTGACGACGTCCGCCGTCAGCCCCTCGATGACGGACCGGGCCTGCTTCCCGGAGCCGCCATGCGACTGCCGGATGGACACCCGCTGGCCGTGTGCCGACTCCCACTGGCACGCGAAGGCGGCGTTGAGGTCCTCGTAGAGCTCCCGCGTGGGGTCATACGAGACGTTGAGCAGGGTGATGCTCCTGCCGGCCTCGTCCTCTCCCGAGGACCGGGCACAGCCCGCCAGGGACAACAGCAGGGCCAGCGGTGCCCAGTTCCTGGCGCTCGAACGCGCGCGACTTTCCATGCGAGACCTCGGGGTGAAACGGGGCCACGCGAGAAAGTCAAAAGCCCACTCCCTCGCGGGCAGTGGGCTTTCCGGACAGCTCGACCAGGGCGCTCAGGCCACTGGCGGACGGACGCCCACCGCGGATGCCGGACAGCAGCAACACGTCGGGTGGGTCGGACACGTCATGAGTCCCATGACGATGCCCCGGGGGGATGTCGTTGTCAACGCGACCACCTGAGTCCTACAGGCATTGACCGCAATACGCGAGCATCCCGACTTCCCCTCTACCCCCAGGAGCCCCATGCCTCGCCTCCCCCCATCGCGTGAGCGCGCCGCGCTACGCGCCCTGCTGTCCCTGGCCCTACTGCCCCTGAGCGCCACCGCGGCCGAGCGCCCCTCGCTCGTGAACACGCGCATCACCAACGTCTATGGCGCCAACGGCCACGCCTCCACGTTGGACGGTCGCATCTTCATTGGCAACGTGGGTGAGAACCACGCGGCCACCGAGACGACGTGGCAGGCGCGCGTGTTTCGCCCGGAGGCGCTCACCTATGACAGTGAAGGCAAGCCCAGCTTCGCGGGCACCTTCTCTCCAGGGCGCAGCATCATCGTCAAGAATGGCGAGAACGCGCTGACCTTCTGCTTCCCCAATCCCGCGGCGCCGTACACGCTGTCAGGCGGGCTGGCCGTCTACACGCCGTACATCTTCGATTCGCAGATGTACAACGGGGAGAACAAGTTCCGCCGCCGGCCCAGCGACGTCCGCGTCTCGCTGCCATTCACGCCCCAGGCGGACATCTCGTCCTTCACCACCGGAAACCTGGAGACGCTCACCACGGTCAACGGCAACAGCATCCGCGGCATCGAGCCGTCGATGACGTCCGACGGCCGGCTCTTCATCTACCAGGGCGGCCCGCAGAACAACGGCACCATCGACTACCTCATGTACACGTACAACCCGACGCCGTGCGCGGCCTCGGGCTGGAGCGAGCCCCGCCCGTTGTCGATGATGTTCAACGACCCGAACCCGGCCCTGAAGCGCTACCCCTTGGCGTGGCAGCAACTCAAAGCCGCCACGGGTGAGGCGTTCGGAGAGAACGTCCTGACGACCACGCTCATCCGCGGCGCCTACGCCTGGGTGGACCACGAGGGGCGGAACGTCCTCTACACGGGCGTGCGCTACACGGACGGCGCGCGGCGCGAGGCCGTCAGCTTGATGGGCGCGGACACGAACTTCACCGCGTACCACATCGACGGCGCCATCAACACGGACCGCAGCGACATGCCCCACCTCTTCTACTCCAGCCCCATGTGGAACCTGGAGCAGGAGCGCCACCCGTCACAGAACTTCCCCGCGGGCTCGAGCAACGCGAACCACTACCTGCCCGCTACCAAGACGCATGACGTGTTCCCCCTCTTCGGCAGCAACACCCGGGACTACAACGAGGTCGACGTCGGCGATTTGACCAGCCCCTTCCAGGTGCTCTTCCTGCCCATGAACGAGCTGGTCAACCGGGCAGGCAACTATGACCTGACCCGGACGCCAGACCTGTCAGGCCGATTCTTCACGGGGACGCTCATTGGCACCGCCAGCATCTCCGCCGACAACGCGACGACCCAGCCTTCCTCGGGCTCACTGTGGGAACCGCACGGCAAGGGCAAGGCGCTGGTGCTCCCCGGCGGAGGTGCCCTCACGGTGAATCTCACGGACGCCAGCGGCACCATTCCGGGCGTGGGTGGATTCGTGCGCGGCTTCTCGGTGCAGCTCGCGGTGAAGCCCGACGCGACCCTCAACCAGGGCTGCACCGGCAACCCGTACCGCTACCTCCTGCAGAAGCCCGGCGGGCTGGACCTCATCTACGAGTCCAACCACACCGTCCAGGCCTCGTTCGTCATCAACGGCACACGCGTGCGCCTGGGCCGCAGCCCCGTGCTGCCCCGGGGCGTCTGGACCCACCTGGCCTACACCTGGGACGGCGTCACCGGCGCCTTCCACGAGTACGTCAACGGCGTGTCCACCGGCCGCGCGCTCCCCGTGGCGCAGGGCACCATGCGCCTGGGCACGGGCACGCTGTCCGTGGGCGCGGGCATCGTGATGGACTCACAGACCTGTCCCGTCAATGGAGAGGGCTCGTTCCGGGGCGCCATCGATGAGGTCCGCCTGTTCAGCAACGCGCGCTCCAACCGGACCGTCTGCATGTCGTCGCACGGCGCCAATTGCAAGGAGGCCGCCATTCAGGTGGACCCCAGCGAGGGACAGTTCGGCATGAGCCAGCAACATCCGGGCTGCAACAGCCAGAGCGCCCTGGGCTCCACGGCGTGCACGGTGTCCATGCACCGCGTCTGCGCCCAGCGCGGCGCCACGAACGCGCTCGACAGCACGCGGAACCTCCTCGAGATGATTCGGCAGCTCGTCGGCAACCGGCCGCCCATCTCGCTCATGGGCGTGCCCGCCAGCGCGGACGCCACCACGGTGAACGTCGCGTGTGGCCCCATCCAGCACGAGAGCCTGGCCGTCACCTTCGAGGAGCTCGCGCGCAAGCACAGCGGCTGCGCGGATGACCGGGCGGCGCAGTCCACCGACTGCAGCGCGGCCTCCAAACGCTGGTGCAGTGACCGGGGCTGGACGTCGGGCCAGTTCTTCGAGCTCACCACGCGGCCCTGGGTGGCCTGCTTCAACTCCGGCCTCATCCAGAACGTCCCGCGGGCGCAGCTGGGGCCCGCGGCCACGTCGGGCAACCTGACCTCCGCCGCGGCCCGGCTGGAGTACAGCGCCTGGTGCCAGCAGCGCGGCTACGGCGCGGGCCTCGTCCAGGAGGTGCCTTCGAGCACGACGGCGGAGGTGCACTGCTTCCACCCGGCGGTGACGGTGCCCTGGCGCTTCAACCCCTGACCTCCGCGACGGAATGTGAAGCCGGACCCGCGTCGTGAGCGGGTCCGGTCAGCTCCCGAGGGCTCCTGCCGTCACGCACGGCACCTCTGCCACCCGAGCCCTCGACCATGAACTTCCGATTTCAATGCTGGTTGCAGCGGCACGTCAGCGGCCGGGTGACACTCACGCCGCTCGCGCTGCGTCGCCTCGCGGTCCACGCGGACTCGTTGGAGGCCGCCACCGAGGAGCTGACGCTCGCGCTGGACGACCAGCTCTCCCGCATCCACCCGCGGCGCGTGCCGGAGTTCATCGCCCCCGCCGGGGGGACGCTCGAAACCGTGGAGCTGCCCGCGATTCCCGTCTGGGGCGCAGAGGAGAACCACTTCGCGCCCCTGTCCCTGTCCGCCGTGGTCGCCCCCACGCTCAATGCCTTCCTGGGGCTGCACGCGCCGCGCCTCGACAGCCACCATTGGTTCCAGAGCAAGGCACTTCCCCCGGAGGCTCCGGAGCTGCTGGGAGACCGCCTGGAGGGAATGTCCGACGCGCAGCGACTGGCGCTGCGTCCGGATGGCGCCGAGTCCCTGTTGGAAATCGAAGTGCGGGCCATGCCGCTCGCCCTCGCGGACCTGACGCCTCGTGAGCTGCACCGGGACATCCGCCTTCCGCCGCGTCCCCCGGATGCCCCCGCGGACGCGGAGACCGACACGCGGGATGACGACGAGGACGAAGACGCGGAGGCGCTGGACCTGGACAGCTGGGAGCCGCGCCGCCGCTCCGCGCATCGAGGCCCGGGTGAGCAGCCCACGAAGCCGCCGCCCACGCCCACCTTGGACAGCGTGGGCGTGGCGTGGCACCGGCTCGCGCAGGAAGGACAGCTCGACGCGGCCTATGAACAGGATGTGCTCGTCGCGCTGCTCCGCGCGCGGTTCGCCACCAAGGACGCCGAGCCGGTGGTCCTCGTGGGCCCCTCGGGCGTGGGCAAGACGTCGGTGCTCCACGCGCTCGCCCAGTCGCTGCGAGCGCCCACCGCCACCGAAGCGGAGCGAGCCCGTCCCTTCTACTTCCTCGATGGCAGCCGGCTCATCGCGGGTGAAGGCTTCTTCGGAGACTGGCAGCAGCAGGTGCTGCGCGCCTTCCGCGAGGCCACCGAGGCCCGCGCACTGCTGTGCCTCGGGCACGCCGTGGAGCTGCTCGACGCGGGAAAGAGCGCCCACAGCGACCAGAACGTCGCGCAGTTGCTGCTCCCCCTCCTCGCCGCCCGCGACGTGGCCATCGTGGCCGAAGCCACGGAGGAGACCTGGGCCCAGGTGGAGCGGCGCAACACCAGCTTCGCGCGGCTCTTCTCGGTGGTCCGCGTCGCTGAGCCCACGCCGGAGGCGCTCGGCCGCATCGTCGCCAAGGTGGCGGAAGACGACGCCTCCACCACGATGCAGGTGCACCCCGAGGCGCTCGACGAAGCACGGTTCCTCTGCCGCCGCTTCCTCCCCTACGGCGCCCAGGTGGGCAACACCGTGGCCTTCGTGCGCCGGCTGCTGGCGTCGTGTGCGCAGGCGTCTCTTACCTTGGTCACCCGGCGGGAGGCCATCCACCAGTTCGCCTCCGAATCCGGCATCCCCGAGCACCTGCTCCGGGACGACCAGCCCATGGATTCCGCGAGCGTGCGCGGCTTCCTCGCCGCCCGCGTGCTGGGCCAGGACGCCGCCGTGGAGCGCGCGGCCTCGGTGGTGTCGGTGCTCAAGGCGGGCATGTCCGACACGCGCCGCCCGCTGGGGGTGCTGCTGTTCGTGGGTCCCACGGGCGTGGGCAAGACAGAGCTGTCCAAGGCGCTGGCGGAGCTGCTCTTCGGCGCGAAGGAGCGCATGGTCCGCCTGGACATGGGCGAGTACGCCGGTCCGGACGCCCTGCTGCGCTTGATGGGTGATGGCGAGACGCCCGGCTACCTCACCTCGGAGGTGCGCCGGCAGCCGTTCTGCGTGGTGCTGCTCGACGAGGTGGAGAAGGCCCACCCGGCCGTTCACGATGCGCTGCTCGGCGTGCTGGGCGAAGGCCGCCTCACCGACGCCTCCGGGCGCTTCACGGACTTCCGCAACGCCCTCATCGTCCTCACCAGCAACCTGGGCGCGGACACCCTGCGCGCCCGCGTGGGCTTCGACGCCTCGGGCGGCGCCCCCGACATGGCGGCCCTGCGCACGCACTATCGCTCCGAGGCGCAGCGCTTCTTCCGGCCGGAGCTGTTCAACCGCCTGGACGACGTGGTCGTCTTCTCGCCCCTGGCCGCCCCGCTGCTGCGCCGGCTGGTGGTGCGTGAACTCGAGGCCGTGTGCCAGCGCCCGGGCCTCTCGCTCCATGACGCCGTTTTGGACGTCACCCCCGCCGCGCAGGACTGGCTGGCCCTGCGAGGCTTCGACGCGCGTTATGGCGCCCGTCCCTTGAAGCGGGCCTTGGAGCGCGAACTGGTGGTGCCCGTGGCGAGCTGGCTCGCGGCCCATCGCCACGGGGGCGCGACGCGCCTCACCGTGGACGCCGGCACGAGCGGACTCGAGCTGCGTGCTGAGTCCCTGGGTGGCGCCTCGGAGCGCTCGGGTCGGGAGACCCTCGAGCAGGTTCTCGAAGAAGCCGCAACCGTGCGCGCGGAGGTCCAGCGGTGGAGCCGCTCTCCGCCGATGAGCTCCCTTCGCCGCGTCCTGGCGGTCTTCGACAAGGTCTCCCGGAGCTCCGCGTACTGGGAAGAGCGCTCCCTGGCCGAAGACAGCTCACGCAAGTCGGCGGAGGCGCGCGAGCTCGACAAGACGCTTCGGGAATGCGCCCAGCAGGCGGAGGCCATCGAGGACCTGCTCTTCGAGGCCCACCTGTCCAGGACCGTGGAGCAGACGGAGTCCCTGAGCCGCGAGGTGCGACAGGTGAAGGCGGCTTTCGCGCGCATCCGGCAGCGCATCTATGCCTCCCGCTTCCTGCCATCCCAGGGCGTGACGCTCTACCTGGTGCCGGGGCGCGGCGCGTGGAAGCAGGCGCGCACGCTCGCGGGTGCCTACGAGGCGTGGGTCCAGAAGCAATCCCTGGAGATGCGGCGTGGCCTGCTCGCCGTCCCTGAGCGCAAGCCAGGCGAAAAAGCCCAGCGCGCGCCCCCGCCGCCGCAGTGGCGGTGGGCCAACGATGAGGACCTCGACAAGCTCGTCGTCCAACCGGTCGCCTATGCGCTTCAAATCAAGGGCGGCCCCCACGCCTTGCAGCTCGCGGGCGAACACGGCCTGCATCGCTTCATCGAAGGCAGTCAGATTTCAATGGTGCATGCGTACTTCGAGCCGCGTCCCCGCACGCTGCTCGACCTCTCCTCGCGAGACACGCTGCAGAAGCTGCTGCCCAGGAACGAGGTCCGGCAGGTGCGCCTGTCGGGCATCGGCTCTGGCCAGGGGACGTTGACGGACCTTCGCACCGGAGCGCAGCAGCGCTTCGGTCCGGAGGGACCTGATCTGGAGCCCCTGCTGGAACCGTGGATGCAGTGGCACGTCTTCAACAGCCCGGACGAGGACTGACGACATGGACCTGAAGCTCCCCTTCGTGGTGGCCCCGCGCGGCGGCCGGCTCGTCGAGGCCTGGGTGCCCGCCTTCTTCCCCGCCCTTCACAAGGTGGGCCCCAGCCTGTCCCTGCTGCGGGATGAACTCGCGCTCGCCCTCATGGAGCGCTTCGAGCGCGAGTCACCGTCCCAGGTGGCGCAATACCAGTTGCCACCCCACTTCGCGTTGAAGCACGTCCCCGTCGACACGGAAGGCCGGGACCGGGAGAAGAACCGCCGCGTCGTCCTCCAGGGCACCATGACGGTGCTGCTGGAGAAGTGGCCGCGCGACACCTTCTGGGTCGTCACGCCCACCCGCCTCCCCGCGGCGCGCTTCGCGTTGAGCCAGCCCTCGGAGCTGCCCCAGGCGCTCGCGAGGCGGCTGGTGACGTGGTGCCTGGAGCACGGCCTGGACTCGCTGGACGCACACTGGGCGCAAGGCCGTGAACAGCTGGAGCTGCTCGAGGTGGACGCCTACGCCCCCTCCGTCCTCCCGCGCACACCGCCACGGCCGGCCCTGCCCGCGCGACGCCGTCGGGCGAAGAGCCCGGCGACCGAGGACACCGCGCCTGAAACGCCCGAGCAGCGGGAGCAGCGTCGCAACCGCCGCCGCCTGTCACTGGTGGAGCTGCGGGCCGTTGCGCGCAACCTGAGCCACGGCGCCCGGGACGGCGCGCTGGAGCGTTGCTTCGGCCGGGAAGCCCTGGTGCGCGAGCTGGTGGAGGCACTCGAAGGCCGCGAGGGCTCCGCGCTCGTGCTGGTGGGGCCGTCCGGCGCGGGGAAGACAGCCCTGATTCACGAAGCGGTGAGCCGGCTCACCGCCCGGCAAGATGCCGCGGGCTCGCGACGGGACGTCTGGCGCGTGGATGGCAACCAGTTCATCGCGGGCATGATGTACGTGGGCCAATGGGAGGCCCGTGCCCGGGGCGTGGTGAAGGAGCTGATGGAGGTCGGTGACCTGCTCTACGTCGACGACCTCGCCTCGCTCGTCTACGCGGGCCGCACGCGCAACGAGCGCACCAACGTCGCGCAGTTCCTGGAGCCGCACATGGCCCGCGGGGAGCTCACGGTGCTCGCCGAGTCCACCCCCGAGCGCTTCGAGCGCGTGCGCGAAGAGGCCCCCACCCTCGCCTCCCTCTTCCGAGTCATCCACGTCCCCGCCTTGGATGCACGCGCCACCCTGCCCGCGCTGCTCGGCACCGTGCGTGAACTGGAGGCCGGAAGTGCTGGCGCCTCCCTCCGGCTCTCGCCGTTGGCGCTGGAGACCTTGCTGTCCCTGCAAGAACGCTTCGTGTCGCACGAGGCCTTCCCAGGCAAGGCGGTCCGCCTGCTGCGCCGGGTCATGGCCCGACAGGGCGACCGCACCGGGGATACCCGGCGATTCTCCAACGGCGACGTCATCGACGCGATGCGCGAGCAGACCGGCCTTCCGGACTTCGTCCTGGGCAGCGCCCAGCCGAAGACGCGCGAGGCGTTGACGTGGGAGCTGCAGCGGCAGGTGGCGGGCCAGCCCGAGGCCGTCGAAGCCGGGGTGGACGCCATCCTCACGTTGCAGGCCGCGCTCCAGCCCTCCGACAAGCCCCTGGCCACGTACCTCTTCGTGGGCCCCACGGGCGTGGGCAAGACAGAGACGGCGAAGGCGATCGCGCGCACGCTCTTCGGCGGCGAGCAACGGCTCGTCCGCTTCGACATGTCGGAGTTCGTCACGTCCTCCAGCATCACCCGGCTGCTCGGACGACCCGGTGCTCCCGACGGAGAATTGACCACCGCGCTGCGCACGCAGCCCTTCTGCGTGGTGCTGTTCGACGAGGTGGAGAAGGCCCATCCCCGTGTGTTCGACGCCCTCCTCCAGTTCCTCGGCGAGGGGCGGCTGACGGACGGCGCGGGACGCACGGTGGACGCACGGCAATCCGTCGTCGTGCTCACGAGCAATCTCGGCGTGCGGGAAGCCGCCACGCACACCGGGTTCCATCGCACCGCCGACAGCGCGGAGGCGCATTACCTCTCCGCCGTGCGCGCGTACTTCCGCCCGGAGTTCTTCAACCGGTTGGACCGCGTGGTGCCCTTCCGTCCGCTGACGCCCGCCGCGCTGCGCGTGGTCGTGGACCATGCGCTCGAAGCCCTGCTGTCGCGCCATGGCATCCGCCAGGGCAACGTGTTGGTGGAAGTCGAACCGCGGCTGCTGGACCTGCTGGTGGAGGAGGCCTACGACCCGCGCTACGGCGCACGCCCCCTCAAGCGCGCCTTGGAGAAGCGCCTCACCCTCCCCCTGGCCCACCACCTGGTGCGGCGGAGCGCGGACGACCTCGCGCGCGTGGAGCTGCTGCGGAATGGCGACGACATGCGGGTGTCGGTGGAGCTGCTCGTCAATACGCCACCATGGTCCCCGGAGCGGCCGGCCTCGGACTGGTCCCTGACGGAGGTCTCCCACCTGCTGGAGGAGACCGGCGCGCGGCTCGCCGCGCTGATTTCCCCCCAGGTCGCGCCCGAGGCCCGGGAACTGGATGCGCGGTTGCACCTGCTGGCCCTCGAGGCCACGGACATCCGCGAGTACGAACTGGTCCCCCGGGAGTACCGGGAAGCGCGGGCCCCCGACTCCGCCATGAAGCAAGTGATGGGCTCGTTCTCCAGCCACGTGGGCCACCTGGGCCTGCGTCAGCGGCCCGTCTATGAAGAACATCCGCTGCCCGTCTCCAACGAGGAGCAACTCCGGCGCGCACGTCCCCGCGTGCTGGCCCTCCGCGATGAAGCCGCCTGGGCCGAGCATCAGCTCCAGCACCTGGCACGGGGGACGGACGCCGTGACGGTGTTGGTGGAGGGACTCGGAGACGCCCCGCCCTCCGCCGTGTGGACCGTGGCCAACTCCCTTCCCTGCGCGCTGGCGGAGACCACGATGTACCTGGAGGCCGTCCACGCCGACGGTCGCACCGAGTGGTTCCGCCATGGGGACGAGCGAGCTGACGAATTGGAGTTACGGCGTGTCATCGTCCGGCTATCGGCCCTCGGTCTGCGCGAGGTGCTGGCGCCCCTTCGGGGCCATGCGCTGGTGGACCTCGCGCAGGGCGACGGGCCGCGACACGCCCTCGTCCGGGTGGAACACCTGCCCGAGGACGTGCGAGGCCTGGACGACGTGCCTCGCGTGGTGACGGCCTGGGATGCGTCACGCGCCTCCGAACGGGAGGCCCTCCGGAGCGGCACCGCGTCAGTGGACGCGGCCCGCTACGTCATCCTGCGGGGCCCGTGCGGCGTCACCAGCGGGCGCCCTCACCCCTCGACCGAGCTCACGCATGTCGCGAGCGGACGCCGCCCCGTGGAGGCGCACGCCTGGGCCGCGCGGGTGCTCCGGGAGCCCAGCCAGGGACACGACTGACATGGAAAAGAACGTCCACCTCTTCGTGCGCACCTATCCCGGCCTGGGCGTGGCGGCGCACGTCCTCACCCATCCCCATCTGGCGTCCTTCGCGCCGACGCTGAACGCCGCGAGGCTCGACATCGCGGCGGTGGTGGGACGGCTCCTCAAGCGAGGCGAGCTCTGGGACGAGGAGACACACTGGAGCGACTTGCGCCAGCGGAAGACGACGCTGACCGTTCGAGCGCTCGAACACGGGAAGATGTTATCGGTCCCCCTGCGCCTCACCGTGCTGACGCACGGGTTGAAGTCCCGCGCGCCCCGCAAGGAATCCCTGGGCAACCGCGCCTGCCGCGTCTGGGTGCCACGCATGGACGTCCGGGGAACGCTGTACGACGAGGCGGACCTGGAGCCCTTCGTCGAGGAGCTGGTCCGTCACGAGCTCTATCTCGCGCCGCTCGACCGGTTGAGGGCCTTGGCCTACGTGGGCGAGGAGCAGGTGGAGACCTTGTCGGTTCCGGTCCGCTTCCGGGACACGCCACGCGCACGCGCTTGCGAGTCATCGAAGCCGCAACGGCGCCCAGGGCCGCCCCCGGGCCTCGCGGAGGCCAGCCGGTGCCTCAACGAGGAAGCGCGCGCGGGCCTGCTGGAGCGTGCGTGGGAGCGAGACCCGGAGGTGTCCCGGCTCGCGGAGGCCGTCACCTCACGCACCCGCGCGAGCGTGCTCCTGGTGGGCCCATCATCCGTGGGCAAGACGGCCCTGGTTCATGAGCTCGTGCAGCGCGCCGAAGCAGCCACCGCGGGCTCGCCCCTCCAAGGCTTGGAGGTCTACAGCGCCTCCGGCAACCGCATCATGGCGGGCATGCGCTACCTGGGGCAGTGGCAGGAGCGCGTGAAGCAGATGGTGGAGGCCCTGCGAATCCGCCGGGCGGTGCTGCACCTGGACAGCCTGTCCGAGCTGCTCTCCCTGGGCGGCGGCGACACGGGCCTGGATGTGGCGCGGCAGCTGCTCCCCGCGCTGGAGAGCGGCGAGGTGTCCCTCGTCCTGGAAGCGACGCCGGAGGACGTAGCCCGCGCGGAGCGGACCCACGCGGCGTTCCTGCAAGCGCTCCGGCACATCGCCGTGGCGCCCCTCTCGCCGCGTTCGGCACGCACCGCGCTTCTGCAGGCCTCGCACCGGGTGGGCCGCGCGCGCAAGGTGCGCTTCACGCCGGAGGCCCTGGACCGCGCGGACGAGCTCACGGAGCGCTTCGGCGCGGGCCCCTCGCCCGGAGGCGCGGTGTCCCTGCTGCGCGCCGCCAGCACCGAGCCCGGCGCGGCGGGTGAAGTGGATGCCGCCTCGGTGACGCGGGCCTTCTGCACCCGGACCGGCTACCCGCGGGAGCTGGTGGACACCACCCTCCGCTTGGACCCGGACGCCCTGCTGCGCCGCTTCCGCGAACGCGTGGTGGGCCAGGACGAGGCCACCCTCCTGCTGCGCAACCTCGTCGTCACACTGAAGACGGGCCTCGCCGACCCCGAGCGCCCGCTGGGGGCCTTCCTGCTGCTGGGCCCCACCGGCGTGGGCAAGACGGAGTCGGCGCTCGCGCTGGCCGAATACCTGTTCGGCGACGTGGCCCGGCTGGCGCGCTTCGACATGGCGGAGTACGCCGCGCCCGGAAGCGCCTCGCGGCTGGTGGGTGAGGCCGGCGGCCAACAGGGCAGCCTGGCGCGGCGCGTCCGTGAGCAGCCTTTCGGCGTGGTGTTGCTGGACGAAGTCGAGAAGGCGGATGCGGGCGTCCACGACCTGCTCTTGCAGGTGCTGGGCGAGGGCCGCCTCACCGATGCCACGGGCCGCACCGTCAGCTTCCGCAACACGGTGGTCCTGCTCACCAGCAACCTGGGCGCCGACAGCGCGGGGCGCTCGCTGGGGTTCGGGGAGCCCGGCGTCCAGGAGCGCGAAGCCCACTACCTGGGGGCCGCCGCGGCCTTCTTCCGGCCCGAGCTGCTGAACCGGTTGGACCGCGTCGTCCCCTACCGCGCCCTCACGCAGGACGTCATCGAGTCGCTCGCCCGGCGCACGCTGGAGGCCGCGCTCTCGCGAGAGGGGCTGCGCCGCCGGGGCGTGACGGTGACCTTTGGCGAGGACGTGGTGAAGCACGTGGCGCGCCTGGGCTTCGACGCGCGCTACGGGGCGAGGCCACTCAAGCGCGCCGTGGAACAGCACGTGGTGGCGCCCCTGTCGCAGTGGCTGGCGGCTCAATCCTCCAGCGCTCCCCCCCAGGTGAAGCTCGGCGTGGGGGCGGAGGGGCGAATCGAGTTGAGCGGCCTCGGATGACTGCCGAGGCCGCCCAGGCCAGCGGGTACCGCCGTGCGTGGGCGACCGAAGGGACCTAGCCCTTGAGGTTCTGGGCCACGAAGTCCCAGTTCACGAGGTGCGTCAGGAACGTCTCGATGAACTTGGGGCGCGCGTTGCGGTAGTCGATGTAATAGGCGTGCTCCCACACGTCGATGGTCAGCAGGGCCTTCTGGCCGTGCTTCATCGGCAGGTCGGCGTTGCCCGTCTTGGTGACCTTGAGCTTGCCGCCCTCCAGCACCAGCCAGGCCCAGCCCGAGCCGAACTGCGTGGCCGCGGCGTTGGAGAACTCCTCCTTGAACTTGTCGAAGGAGCCGAAGTCACGGTCGATGGCCGCCGCGAGCTCGCCCGTCGGCTTGCCGCCGCCCGCGGGCTTCATGCAGTTCCAGAAGAAGGTGTGGTTCCACACCTGCGCGGCGTTGTTGAAGACGCCACCGTCGCTGCTGAGGATGATCTCCTCCAGCGACTTGTTCGCCTCCGCCTTGCCGTCCAGGAGCTTGTTCAGGTTGTTGACGTAGGCGGCGTGGTGCTTGTCGTGGTGGAACTCGAGCGTCTCTGCGCTCATGTGCGGCTGGAGGGCGTCCTTCTTGTACGGCAGCTCAGGCAGCGTGAACGGCATGGTCGTTTCCTTTCGGAGTGAGAGTCAGGGTCAGGCGCGATCGGTATCAGACGGGAGCAACGAGGTCACGGTTCGATATCCGCGCTCCCAATAAAGAAGGGGCTCCTGCTGACGTCCCTCGTGAAGGCGTGTGACGCGGCCGACAATCAGCGTGTGGTCACCATGACGATGGAGGCCATGAACGCCGCAGGACAGGCCCATCAACGCGTCCCGCACGAAGGCGTCATCATCGAAGAGCTGCGCCTCCAGTTCGCCCCGGGCGCAATTCACGGAGATGGAACGTTGGGCGGCGGACAGGACGCTGAGCGTGAAGCCACCCGCGGCCTCCACCCGCTGCAACGTCCGCGAGGCCTGGGAGAGCGCCACCACCACCAATGGAGGCTCCAGCGAGAGTGAGCTGAACGAACTCACCGTCGTCGCGCGCAGGCCCTCTGCGTCCCGGACCGCCACCACGGCCACGCCGCTGGCCCACCGGGCCATCGCGTCCCGAAAGCCGCGGGTGTCCACACCGACTGGAGTGCTCTGCGTCATCCCCCCTGGATACAGACGCTCCGCCCACCTGTCATCACACCTGCCAATCCATTGGCGGGATGTTGGTGTGCTGACAGGGGCTGAGAATACCCACCAACACTGAGTTTACATGAATTCAACGTAACTCCATGGCATACGGGCGCCCACACCCAGAGTGGAGGCACTCGCGGACTCGCCAGGCCTCCGCCACTCACACGAGGTCGTCACGATGCGTCGGAGCTTGAAGGGAGCGTTGTTGTGGATGATGCCGGTGGGCCTGCTGAACGCCTGCGGCGGAGCCCCCGAGGGAACCGCTGTGGAGGACGTCCTCAGCGAAGGCACGCAGTCCCTCGTCGCCGCGCCCCCGGTGCCGCCCAGCGGCAACGTCGCGGACAGCCTGATGCTGCTGGGCGATGTGGCGGTGGGAGGCTCCCTGCAAGCGGGCGCGCCCAACGTGTCCGGCTACTACGGCTACCGGGTCCAGGTGCAGGCGGGCGCGCAGCTCAAGTTCGAGGTCACCCACCTGGGCAGCTCCATGTACCTGGACACGGGCCTGTTCCTGTACGGGCCCAAGGACGCCAACGGCAGCTACGGCACCACCGTGCTGGCCCAGGATGACGACTCCGGCTACGGCCAGCTCAGCAAGATTGGCCTGATGACCTTCCCCCACGGCGGCGAGTACCTGGCCGTCGTCGGCTTCGCCAACCCCGCGGGCAAGCAGTTCCGGCTGGCGGTGGACTGCATGGGCGGCACGTGTCTGTCCAACCCGCCGTCCGCGCCGGCGAACTACATCTCCACGCTGGTGCAGAGCCCCATCACCGCGAACCTCCAGTCCCTGCTGGATGCGGGCAACACCGTGCGCGAGGACAACATCTCGCACCTGACGGCGTTCGACTTCGCGTGGCCGTACTCCAACGAGACGACGCTGGACGCGGCGGCCGCCGCCATCCTGGCCCGGGGCCAGTACCGAGGCTACCGGAACGACCCCGCCCCCGTCGTGCTGACCTACGCCCAGCTCGAATCCAGCATGTACTGGCAGTTCCGGCCGCTGCACCCGGCCATCCTCGCCACCTACGGCAATGGCACGGAGAACGTTCAGGTGAAGCGCTACTACCGTGAGTTCTCCACGGGGCCGAACGGCGACAACAAGCGATCCCTGTTCATCATCCTCTTCCCGAAGTCGTTCAAGGTCGTCGTCTACGAGCAGACCTGGCACGAAATCTAACGTGCGTCATGCCGGTGCCCGCGGGTTCACAAGCGGGCACCGGAAGCGGCCCTCCTCAGACGGAGAACGTCCGGGAAATGGGCAGCTCGCGGATGCGCGTCCCCGTCAGCGCGAAGACGGCGTTCGCGATGGCCGGCGCCACGGGGGGGACTCCCGGCTCACCAATGCCACCGGACGGCAGCTCGCTGGGGACGATGTCCACGTGAATCTTCCGCGGCGCCTCGCCGATGCGGACCAGCTTGAGGTCGTGGAAGTTCGACTGCTCCGTCACGCCGCCCTTCATGGTGACGGCGCCGTGCAGCGCGATGCTCATGCCGAAGATGATGGAGCCCTCCATCTGCGAGCGCACCCGCTCCGGGTTGAGGATGGTGCCGGCGTCCACGGTAATCCACGCCTCGTCGACGCGAATCCGGCCCTTGTCGTCCTTCACCACCGAGGCCACCACGGCCACGTAGCTGAGGAAGCTGCGGTGCGCCGCGAGCCCGAGCGCCCGGCCATGCTTCTTCCGGTCATTCCAGCCCGAGCTCGCCGTCACGCGCTCGATGACGCCCCGCAGGCGCCCCGCGTCCACCGGGTGGTCCTCCACCGACGCGCCGTAGTTCCGGAGCGCGGAGATGCCCAGCTCCTGGAGCGTGGCCACGCGCGGCGGTCCGAGCACCTCCAGCAGCATGTCGCGTGAGTCCGTGCCGCGCAGGTGCGCGAGCTCGTCCACGAACGAGTTCACCGAGAAGGCGTGGAAGATGTTGTAGACGGAGCGCAGCCAGCCAATGCGCACGTGGGGCGGCGCCTCGCACGTCTCCGCGCGGACATTGGGCACGGAGAGCGCCAGGTCGAGCACGCCCTGCTGGAGGTCCGACGGGCTGGGCCGCGTCGCCTGCCCGAAGGTGGAGGCGATGGGCGGGAACGCCGTGCGGTGCCGCCACGCGATGACCTTGCCGGACGCATCCAGCCCCGCGGTGAGCTGCTGCGCGCTGACGGAGTGGTAGTAGTCGTGCCGGACGTCGTCCTCACGCGTCCACTGCACGCGCACCGGCGCGCCGGCCTCCTTCGCGAGCCACACCACCTCGGCGATGAAGTCCGCTTTGGACTTGCGGCCGAAGCCGCCGCCCAGGAAGGTCACGTTGACGGTGACCTTGTCCTCGGGGAGCCCGGCCGTCGCCGCCGCCACGCTGCGCGCGGCCTGCGGGTGCTGCGTGGGCGCCCACACCTCACAGACACCGTTCTCCAGGCGGGCCAGGGCCACGGGCGGCTCCATGGGTACGTGGGACTGGTGCGGGACATGGTACTCGGCCTCGACGACGCGGGCCGCGGACGCCAGCGCCGCGTCCACATCCCCCACGTTGCGCGCCACCGTGCCGGGCGCGCGAATCGACGCCGTCAGTTGCTCGCGGTACGTGGTGGAGTCGTAGGAGGCGTTCGGCCCCTCATCCCACGTGATGTCCAGCGCCTCGCGCCCGCGCATCGCCGCCCACGTGTTGTCCGCGAGCACCGCGACGCCGCCCCAGAACTGGAACGTGTAGGGCGGCTTCGGCGCGGGCAACTCCAGCACCTTCTTCACGCCCGGCACCGCGAGCGCGCGCGTGGCGTCGAACCGGACCACCTTGCCGCCCACGACGGGCGGACGCGCCACCACGGCGATGAGCATGCCCGGCAGGCGGATGTCGGCGCCGAACACCGCGGTGCCCGTCACGTAGGCGGGGCCGTCCAGCAGCGGCATGGGCCGGCCCGCCCTGCGCAGCTCGTTCTTGGGCCGCAGCTTGACGGCCGACGCCTTGGGAACGGCCAGCTTGGACGCGTCCGCCACCAGCTCCCCGAAGCCCAGCGAGCGCTCGCCGCCCCGGAGGAACACCGCGTGGTCCCGGGCCTCGCACGCGTCCGGCTTCACCTTCCAGCGGCGGGCGGCGGCGGCCACCAACATCTCCCGCGCGGCGGCGCCCATGCGGCGGATGTCGTCGTAGACGCCGCGCACGCTGCTGGAGCCGTCCGTGTTCTGGTCGCCGTAGACCTTGTCACCCACGGCCTGGACCACCTTCACGCGCGCCATGTCCGCGCCCATCTCGTCCGCGACGAGCACTGGCACCGAGCTGCGAACGCCCTGCCCCATCTCCGACCGGGCGCAGACGATGGTGACGGCGCCATCCGGCGCCACGTGGACGAACACGTTCGGATTCAAACCGGGCGGGGGCTTCGTCGCGGGGTCTCCCATCGCCGCCACGGCCGCGCCGCCGGAGAAGACCCCCAGCGCGAGCCCACCCACCGACAGGTTCAGGCCTTCCAGGAACGAGCGCCGACTCATCAACGAGAGCTGCTTCATCATGGCGTCCTCGTCACTCCTCGGACAGGCCCGCGGCCTTCTTCACGGCCGAGCGGATCCGCGTGTACGTCCCGCAACGGCAGAGGTTGCCGGCGAGCGACTGGTCGATTTCGGCGTCCGACGGCTTCGGCTTCTTCGCCAGCAGCGCCGCCGCGCACATGATCTGCCCCGTCTGGCAGAAACCGCACTGCGGCACGCCCAGGTCCACCCACGCGCGCTGCAGGGGGTGGTTGCCCTCGGGTGACAGCCCCTCGATGGTCGTCACGGCGTGGCCTTCCGCGCGGCGGATGGGCGTCACGCACGCGCGCACCGGCTGACCATCCAGGTGCACGGTGCAGGCGCCGCACAGCGCCTGGCCGCAGCCGTACTTCGTCCCGGTGAGCCCGAGCACGTCCCGCACCGCCCACAGCAGCGGCATCTCCGGGTCGACGTCCAGCTCCTTCTCCTCACCGTTGATGCGAACGCGAACCGTCACGGCCGTGCCTCCTCGCTCGGGCACTCCGAGCCCGTCTCCACCCAGGCCGCGACGATGGCGCCGAACTGCGCCTGCGACCCCGGAGCGGGCTTCCGCCCCGAGCCCGGGTTCCAGCCCCAGGCCACCAGCTCGTCATGGGCGTTGTGTTCAATCATCTGCGCGGGCGTCTTGCCGCCGTTGCGCTTCGTGTCCTTGAGCTGCTCGCACACCTCGCGCGGGCTCTTGCCCACCCACGCCATCTCGATGGGCGCCACATGCCACTTCGGCGCGCCGGGCACGCGGGCCAGGTCCTGGTTCTTGTCCTGGTGGCAGCTCGTGCACTCCATGCCCACCACGCCCTGGTCCTCGGGGCCTCGCACCACGGGCGGGTCATGGAGCTTTCCGTCATCGCCCTGGAGCGGACTGTCCCCCGAGGGGTGACAGTTCGCGCACCGCGGGTGGAAGAGGACGCGGCTGGCCTCCAGGAAGAGCGCTCGGGAGCGCTCCTTCCTGTCGGGAATCACCGCGAAGGCCTCCAGGGGCCGCAGTGCGTCGGGGGCAACCTCGGGCAGCGAAGGAACCTGCGCCGCCGCGGCATCGGGCTCCCGCTTGCATCCTCCCGTCAGCAGGAGGATGGAGAGCGAGGCCATGACCGGAAGAGATGGCTGCATCCCCCCCAGGCTCCGGCATGTCACCCCTGACTACAAGCTGAATGTGCGAGGGCCCCAAGGCCCCTCGCGCAACGGTTCAGTGAACGGCACTGGGCTCGGCCTGCGCCGCTTCCGACTCGGGCGCCTGCGCCTCCTCGAAATGGAATTTTCCGTCCTTGAAGTCCGCGCGGACCCGGCTGTTCTCACGGATGGAACCCGAGATGAGGGACTCCGCGAGCGGCGCCTCGATGGCGCGCTGGATTTCACGCCGCAGCGGGCGAGCGCCGAAGGTCGGGTCCCACCCCTTGTCCACCAGTGCCTCCAGGGCCGCGGGCGTCATCTCCAGGTCGATGCCCTGCCCGTGGAGCAGGCGACGCGTCTTCTCCAGCATCAGCTCGACGATGGCCCGCAGCTGCGCGCGATTGAGCGGCTCGAAGACGACCGTCTCGTCGATGCGGTTGAGGAACTCCGGCGGGAAGTGCCCCTTGAGCACGCCCATGACGCGCTCGCGCATCCGCTCCTGCGGCTCCTTGCGCGCGGTGGACTCCTGGATGAGGTGGGAGCCCAGGTTGCTGGTGCCGATGATGACGGTGTTCTTGAAGTTCACCACCGTGCCTTGCGAGTCCGTGAGGCGCCCGTCGTCCAGCACCTGGAGCAGCATGTGGAACACGTCGGGGTGCGCCTTCTCAACCTCGTCGAACAGGAGCACGCAGTAGGGCCTCCGGCGCACGGCCTCCGTGAGCTGCCCGCCCTCCTCGTAGCCGACGTAGCCCGGCGGCGCGCCCACCAGCCGGCTCACGGTGTGCTTCTCCATGTACTCGCTCATGTCGAAGCGGATGAGCGCCTTCTCGTCGCCGAAGAGCAGCTCCGCCAGCGTCTTCGCCAGCTCCGTCTTGCCCACGCCGGTGGGGCCCAGGAAGAGGAACGAGCCGATGGGGCGCGCCTCGTCCTTGAGCCCCGCCCGCGCACGCCGGATGGCCTGGGACAGCACGCGGATGGCCTCGTCCTGGCCGATGACGCGCTCGTGCAGGCGGGACTCCAGCTCCAGCAGCTTCTTGCGCTCGTCCTCCGTCATCTGCGTCACGGGGATGCCCGTCATGCGCGACAGCACCTCCGCCACGTCCTCGGCGCGGACCTCGGGTGTCTCGCTCGACTTCTGCGTGCGGCGCTCCTTCTGCGCGCTCTGCACCTCGCGCTCCGCGTCGCGCAGCTTGGACTCCAGCTCCTGGATGCGGGGCTTCGCCTTGCGGTCCCGGGCCTCGTCGAGCGCGCGCTTCACCTTCACCACCTCGTGCTCGGCGTTCACCAGCCGCTCGGGGGGCAACGTGAGGCGCAGCCGCACCCGGGCGGCGGCCTGGTCCACCAGGTCAATGGCCTTGTCGGGCAGGAATCGCCCGGTGACGTAGCGGTCCGACAGCTCCACCGCCGCGACGAGCGCGTCATCCGCGATGCGGACGCGGTGGTGCGACTCGTACCGGTCCTTGAGGCCGCGGAGAATCTCGATGGCCTGCTCGGCCGTGGGCTCGGGGACGACCACGGGCTGGAAGCGGCGCTCCAGCGCGGCGTCCTTCTCGATGCGCTTGCGGTACTCGTCCAGCGTGGTGGCGCCAATGACGTGCAGCTCGCCCCGGGCCAGGGACGGCTTGAGCATGTTGCCCGCGTCCATGGCGCCCTCCGCCGCGCCCGCACCGACGATGGTGTGAATCTCGTCGATGAAGAGGACGATGTCCTCGCTGTGGGCCTTCACCTCGTCCATGACCTTCTTCAGCCGCTCCTCGAACTCACCGCGATACTTGCTGCCCGCGAGCAGGCCGGAGAGGTCCAACTGAAGCACGCGCTTGTCCCGCAGCGTGTCCGGGACGGCGGCGGAGATGATGCGTTGGGCGATGCCCTCCACGATGGCCGTCTTGCCCACGCCCGGCTCGCCAATGAGCACCGGGTTGTTCTTCGTCCGGCGGGAGAGAATCTCGAGCGTGGTCTCGATTTCGTTGGCGCGCCCCACCACCGGGTCCAGCTTCCCCTCCGAGGCCATGCGCGTGAGGTCGCGGCAGTACTCGTCCAACGTGGGCGTGGGAGAGCGTCGCGACTCGGACGACGGCGCCAGGGACTCCGCCACGGCCGCGCGGGCCTTGCCATGCTGCGCCCCCTGCTCGCGCAGAATCTCCGACGCCAGGCCCTCCCCTTCCTGCAGCAGGCCCAGCAACACGTGCTCCGGCCCGACGTAGGAATGCCCCAGCTCGTAGGCCTCCTGGTACGCCAGCTCCAGGGCCCGCTTGGCGTGCGGCGAGAGCTCCGGGCGCTCCATGGGCCGCTTGCCCCGGCGCATCTCGGCCTCGGCGCGCTCGGCGATGCGCGCGGGGTCCAGCTTCATCCGGGTGAGCGCCGTGCGGCCCAGCGGATCCTTCGCGAGCGCCGCGAGCAGGTGCTCGGTGTCGATGGACGCCGCCCCTGCGTTGCGCGCCGCCTCGAATGCCCCCTCCAGCACGCGCCGCGTCTCATCGGAGAAGGCCTCCGTGATGTCGTAGCGCTCCACGGGCTGCTGAATGGATTGGGCCAGGCCCCCGAGCTCGTCCCCTCCGAAGTCGCTGAAGAACTGGTCGAAGAGCGAGGTCCCCAGGCCCATGCGCCCGAAGCGGGAGCGCTGGCTGCTGCAGACGTCGCAGAGGGACTCGGTGGTGCGCCGGTTCCCGACGACGCGGGTGACCCGGGTGGTCGCCGGGCGCTGGTGACAGAGGTCGCAGACAGTGGCCATGGCTTTTGGTCCCCGCGGATGACAGTGGTGCGTCAACGCTAGGGATGGCCGGGCCCCGGCACCTCCGTCCCCGGGCCGGGTCAGGCGTCCAAGGTGGCCCCTCGCCGCAGGGGACGCTAACGTGCCAGAAGAGTCGCTCTTTCAACGACCTCCGGGAGTCCTCGCATGTCCGACACAAAGCCCCGCCTGAAGCGCCCCGTGGAGAATGTCCGCGCCGAGCTGCTGGCGGACCCAGACACGCAGCGCATCGCCAAGTCGCTGGACATGGAGCTGGAGGCCTACGTCGAGCTGGTGCTGGACTACGCCCAGAACCCGGACAAGGAGCCGACGCTCATCGTCGCCCCGGATGAAGAGCTGCGCGCCGCCGGCTACAACCCGCCGTCCACCCAGGACGTCGCCAACTTCTTCATCGCCGCCGCCAACGGGGAGCTGGGCATCGGGCCGCCCAAGTCCTACTACACGGGGTTCGAGGCCTCGAAGGACGCCTCCGACAAGCCGTCCCTGCGGGGTGACGAAGGTCAAGAGCAGGTCACGGTGGACGAGGAGACCAGCCAAAAGCTGCGGAAACACGTGCCCAAGGGCGGCGGAGATCGGATTTAGGCGGTTTCGACGCAACTTTCGCGGGCGGCCCCCGACAATCCGTCCATTCACCCCCCTTTGAGAGGTTCCTCACATGTCCGTTGGCGGCGCAGGTGGTTCGAACGGAAGCCGTGGCTCGAGTGGCGCCAGCAGCGCGGGCCGTAGCGCGGCCGCGGGTGCGGCGAGCGCCGCGGGCAAGGCGGCGAGCGGACTGGCCGGCGCGCTGGGCGGCATCGGCAAGGCGCTGGGCGGTATCGGCAAGGCCGTGGGCGGCCTGGCGAACGCCGTCGGTGGCATCGCGGGCAAGATTGGCAGCGCGCTGAGCCAGGTCTCGGGCCTCGTCGACAAGGCGATGAGCGCCATCACCGGCCCCCTCAAGGGCATGATTGGCGGCCTGCTCGACAAGATGCCCTTCGGCATCGGCCAGCTGGCCAAGCCCTTCGCCGACAAGTTCATCGACAACGGCTTGGCCATGGTCGCTGGCGGCCCGCTGGCCGGCGTCGCCTCCATGTTCGGCAAGGCCGGCACCGTGGGCAAGCTGGCGGACATGGTGGACACCGTCCGCACCGGCGCGAAGACGGTCGGCGACATCGCCGAGGGCCGCTTCAACGCCCAGCAGATGGCGGCCTTCGCCCAGGCGCAGCTGATGCGCGGCCTGTGATTCACCTTCCGCTGTAAGCCCCAGGGCCAGCCCCCGGAATTCCGGGAGCTGGCCCTTCGTACGTCTGGCGTCCGTGATTGACGCCGCTTGTCGCTGGCGACCCCGGCGCGCAGCCGTTAAGGAGGCCCTCTCCCGCGCTGGCGCCTGCATGCGAACCACCCACAGACCCCTGACCACCCTGGCCCTGGCCCTGAGCCTCTTCATGGCCGCCTTGGAGGCGACTGTCGTCTCCACCGCCATGCCCACGGTGGTGGGCGAGCTGGGCGGCATCCAGCACTACGCGTGGGTCTTCACCGCGTACATGCTGTCCTCCACCATCACCGTGCCCATCTACGGAAAGCTGGCGGACCTGTACGGACGCAAGCCGGTGCTCCTGTTCGGCATCGCGTTGTTCCTGGTGGGCTCCATCGCCAGCGGCATGTCCACGTCCATGGCCATGCTGATCGGCTTCCGGACGCTCCAGGGCCTGGGCGCGGGCGCCATGCAGCCGGTGGCCCTCACCATCATCGGGGACCTCTACACGCTGGAGGAGCGCGCGAAGGTCCAGGGCGCGTTCAGCGCGGTGTGGGGGCTGGCCGGCCTGATTGGCCCCATCACCGGCGGCTTCATCGTGAAGTACCTCACGTGGCACTGGGTCTTCTTCATCAACGTCCCGGTGGGCGTGGGCTGCGTCATCCTGCTGCTCAGCCACTTCCACGAGCGCGTGGAGCGCAAGCCGCAGCAGCTGGACTACGCGGGCGCCGCGCTGCTCACCGGCTGGGTGGTGGCGCTGCTCGTCGGCGTGCAGGGGGTGGGGATGAACCTGTGGGGCCTGCCCGTGGCGGCCGTGCTGCTGGCGGCGTTCGTCGCCGTGGAGCGCAAGGCGCCCGAGCCCATCATCCCCATGTCCATCTTCAAGGTGCCCGCCATCGTCATCTCGTCCATCGCCGGAGCGCTCTTCTCCGCGGCGATGTTCGGCGCCACCACCTACGTCCCCCTGTTCGTCCAGGCCGTGCTGGGCGGCACGCCGACCGAGGCCGGCGGGATGATCACCCCCATGATTGTCGGCTGGCCGCTGGCGGCCGTGGTGGCCGGCAAGCTGCTGCTCAAGACGGGCTTCCGTCCGCTCATCGTGGGCGGGCTGGGGCTGACCGTCGTAGGCACCTCGCTGATGGCGCTGCTGCTGGGCCCGCAGGCCCCGAAGCTGGTGCCCGAGCTGGCCATGGGTCTGTTCGGCGTCGGCATGGGCTTCGCGTCCACCGCGCTGCTCATCGCCGTGCAGACGAGCGTGGGCTGGGAGCTGCGCGGCGTGGCCACGGCCAGCAACATGTTCTTCCGCACCATCGGCGGCGCCATTGGCGTGGGGCTGATGGGCGGCGTCATGGTGTCCCAGCTCCTCAAGGACCCGACGGTGCCCATCGCCGCGGCCAACGCCTTGATGAGCCCCGACCACGGGCAGGGCCTGCCCGCGGAGCTGGTGGCGAAGCTGAGCGGCGCGCTGGGCACCGGGCTGAGCATCAACTTCTGGCTGATGTGCGCCTTCACCGTGGCCGCCTTCGCTGCGGGGCTCTTCTTCCCGAAGGTGTCCCGCACCCGGACTGTTTCGGCCAGCGACGTGGCGGCGCCGCACTGACGTCGTGCGGCGCCAGGCCAAGGACTACAGGCCGTCAATCATCCGGAGCGCCACGTCCGGCATGAACGTCCCGGCGGGCGTGTTGGGCGCCACGCCGCACTGGCCATCCGAGTCCCCGGGCACCTTGATCCACAGGGTCATCTCCGCGCCGCCGACGCCCACCTGGTTCGTGGTGCCAATCCGCCGGCCCGCGGGGTTGCACCACTCACCGTTGGAGCCATTGCCGTTGCGGCTGGTGTCCACGACGAAGGGCTTGGTGTAGCCGTAGCGACTGCTCAGCGAGGCATTCACGTTGCCGGCGTACGTGGCTGACTGGGCGGTGGTGTAGAAGTTCGACACGTTGAGGGCGAAGCCGCGCACGTTGCGCACGCCCATGTTCTCCAGCCGCTGGGCCATGGTGTCCGCGTTGATCCACAGGGCGTTGCCGGCGTCCAGGTACGCCCAGGTGTTGGGCGCGCGATCCCTGAGCTGCTCGGTGGCGTAGCGAATCAGGCTGATGCGCGTCTGCCGCTCGGCGTCGTTGGCCAGACAGTCGAGCTGCGCGACGGCGTCGGGCTCGATGATGACGACGGCGGGACGGTTGCCAATGGCCGAGGCGAACGCGGAGATCCACGTGCGATAGGCCTCGGGCGTCCCAGCGCCGCCACCCGAGTGACTGCCGCAGTCCCGGCCCGGGATGTTGTACGCCACCAGCACGGGCAGCTTGTCCACGGCGTCCGCGGCGGCGACGAAGCTGGATACCGCCGTGGTGATGTTGCCGCTCCACGCCGCGAACCACCGGGCCGTCATGTTGTTCGCGATGGAGGCCTGGATGCGCGCCGCGCGCGAGTCCCCGCTGTTGGCCCGGACCCAGTTGGCGGGGTTCGAGTTCGGGTCGATGTAGAAGCCGCTCGTCATCGCCAGCGGACCGCCACCACCGCCGCCGTTCTCGGTGGTGAGCGAGACGTCATCCAGGAACGCAGTGAGGCTCGACGGACGGCCTCCGAACTGGAAGGTCACCTGCCCCGCCTGCGTCGCCAGCGACGACGTGAAGGGGAACGTGAAGCGCCGCGACGTTCCATCGAACGTCACCTGCCGGTCGAACACCGCCGTGTACGGCGCGCTCTCCAACTGCACCGTCACGCGCACCGTCGTGCTCACCGACGCCGACGCGGTGAAGGCCAGCGTGTACGCGCGGCCACTCACCAGGGGGATGCCACTCTGGCCAATCAAGGCGTCCCAGGGGTTGGCCGTTCCCCCAGCGACGTCCACGCGCAGCCGGCCGCTCTCCACGCGCGACTGGGTATTGGCGCCGCTCCACCAGGGAACCACGGTTCCGCTGTTGAAGTTGCCGTTGGCGACCAGCTCCGTGAGCGCGGCGGTGCTGACGCCGGTGGACTCGGTGGAGTCCATCGGGGCAGCCGGCTCGGAGGGACCGCAGGCGCTCACGAGCGCGGCGGCCAGCAGCAGGGAAAGACGACGGGACGACGAACCGGCGATGTCACGACGTTGCACGAGGCCATTCCTCCCGCCCGCGTGCGGACGCCAGGGAGCGGCGTCCGAGATGACGCGGGCTGTGTCGAGTGCGTGGCCCGTGGGATGGCACCGCGAGCCCGCGGCGCCACCCTGGCACGTTTTACCGTTTTTCCAAGTCTATGCCGTATCCTACTCAGCGAAGTGCGCGCAGATGAACAGGAGGCACCCGGTGCTCGGAGGCCTGCTCCACCACGCGCCCCAGCCGCAGCAGCAGGTGTTCGTCATAAGGCCTCCCCGTGAGCTGAAGGCCCACGGGGAGCCCCTCCTCGTCGAACCCAGCTGGCACCGACAGCGACGGGAAGCCCGTCAGGTTCGCCAGGCGCACGAAGCGCATGAGGGCATCGACCACCGGGAGGTTCGACTCACCATCGGGGAGCGTCGCCTCCGGAATCACCGGCGCGGTGGTGGCCGTCGTGGGCGTCACGAACACGTCCACGTCCGCCATCTGCGCGAGCAGCTCACGCGTCAGCCGGTGCCGATGCCGCAAGGCATGCACCAGGTCCGTGGCCCGGAAGTGCCGGCCAATGGCGAGGTTGGTGCGCGTGTCGAGCCCGAAGTCCGACATGTGCTCCTTCATGTACGGGCCCATCGCCTCGGACATCTCGCTCAGGATGATGCAGCTGTGGGTCCACAGCACGGCGTTGAGGTCGGGCGGAGGAACCTCCACCACGCGCGCCCCTGCGGCCGTCAGCGCCGCCACGGCCTCCTTGCAGCGGGCCACGACGTCGGCGTCGGCGTCCTCGAAGTAGTCCCAGCAGATGCCCAGCCGCACCCCATTCAGCCCGCCGTCCTCATAGCCAGACAGGTGATGCGGCGACTGCCCCTGCGAGACGAGGTCATGTCCATCCGGCCCCGCGAGCAACGCATAGGCGGCGGCGACGTCATCCACGGTGAGCCCCATGGGCCCCACGTGGCCCACGTTCCAGCACAGCGGCGGCACCCCCGTCTCCGGGATGCGCCCCCACGTCGCCTTGAGGCCCACGATGCCGCACAGGGCCGCGGGGATGCGGATGGAGCCGCCACCGTCCGCGCCGATGCTCACGGGGCACAAGCCCGCCGCCACCGCCGCCGCCGAGGCGCTGGAGCTGCCGCCGGTGATGCGGCTCGTGTCCCAGGGATTGCGAGCGGCCCCATGGTGGGGATTCAGCCCGATGGGGTTGATGCCAATCTCGTTCATGTTGGCCTTGCCGAGGATGATGGCGCCCGCGGCCTTGAGCCGCGCCGCCACCGTCGAGTCCGCGGCGGCCACCTGCGTGCGGAACCGCGTGCCCAGTGTCGTGGGAAACCCGGCCAGGTCGACCTCGTCCTTCAGGACGACGGGCACGCCCTCGAGCACGCTCAACGGGCGGCCCGCGCGCAGTCGCTCCGTGGAGGCCTCGGCGGCGCGGTGCACTTCATCGGGCTTGCGCGCGATGAAGAGGCCCAGGCGCGTCTTCCCCGTGTCCAGCCGCGAGAGGGCGTCGTGAATCCGGTGCACCACGGAGACCGGGTCCGCGGAGCCTTCGCGATACGCGCGGGCATAGGAGGCGACGCTCTCGCGGTCCGAGGGTCCCGAAGCGGTGGCGATGGCTCGCGCGGCCTGCTCCGTGGACGTCTGCGGCTCCGTGGCGGCCGAGCCCGGAGGCAAGGGGAACTGGAGCGGCGGCGCGTCTCCAGCGGAGAGCTCGCGCCAGCGCTCGATGCCACTGTCGCGGGTCAGCTTGTCCAGCATCACGGACCCGACGCCGCTCTCGAGCGCGTTCACGAAGGCCTTGAGCGCCATGCCCGACACGCGGGGTGCCTTCACCGGGTTGCGTTGGTAGGTCATGGCGCCGCAGCCTATCCCCGCGCCGCGAGCACCGCATGGGGGATGACAGCTTCGGTGACCGGCCCCGTGGTGCTCGCCTCATACCGCGCGTCCGGCACGGCCTCGACGACGCGCCGGACGAAAGCCTCGGGCTGCGCGACGAACTGGTCCAGGTGAAGCACACCGCCGGGCCTCCGGCCCCTGAGCAGCTCCCGAGCCACCTCCGCGGCGACCCGGCCCGTCGACTCCGCTTCCCGGTGGCCTTGCACCGCGGCCCACCGGACGGCGGGCACACCCGCGACCTGCCCCTCCGCGCGCGCCATCACCGCGAACGCGTCCGAGCCGGCGTGAACGCGCTGCGAAAGCCACGTCAGCGCGCGACGAGCCCAGGCCCGGTGCATCAGGCGCCCCAGCCCGGCTTTCACGGCGAACGCGACCAGTCCGCCAAGCCAGGAGGGGTCCAAGCGAAGCCACGTGGAGACCGTGGGCACGGACAAGGTCCGCGCGGCGGCACGCTGGTCCGGGAAGTTGAATCGCCACGCCCGGTGCGCCTCGCGCTCTCCTGGGAACTGAACGTCCGTGGCTTCGTCAAACCCGTGGACCCGCAGGAGCGCACCGTCCCGGTAGACCTCGAACGGAGCGGCCAGGTTCTCCAGCGTCCATTCGATGGCCGCTGCGCCGTGGACATCCCCCGCGCCCAGCAGAACGAAGAGGTCCAGGCGCTGCGTCACCTCGAGCCGGGACACGGCCTGTGCCGCCAGCAGTTGGGTGAGGCCCGGCGCGATTCCGACGCTGACGACAGCGGTGCTCCCGGCCTCACGGGCGAGCGGTCCCAGGTGCTCGAAGGCCGCCAGCGCGTCACCGTTGGCCGTCACGTCCACATAGTCGATGCCTGCTCTCAGACAGTGCTCGACGAAGGACGTCGTGCGCTGGTCCAGGCACATCACCACCAGCGCGGCGCCTTCGATGTGTGCAAGGGCCGTGGGTGACGTGACATCCAGCGCGAGCCCTCGGGTGCCCTCCCCCGTTCGCCTCGCGAGGGCCGCCGCGCGCTCGCCGCTCCGCCCCGCCACCACCACACGCCCCGGGAAAGCGGGTGCCAGGACGCGCACCACCTCCCGTCCGACCTGCCCATACCCACCAACGACGATGATGTCCCCGCTCCGTCCCGCTGCATCCATGCTCGAACCTCTCCGTAACGAATCCCGAACGGTTCTGTCGCGCGGCGAGGTGGAATGCGAATGAGGTCCGTGAACATCATCTGTGCGGGCCACGCATCAATGAACTCCCTCTCGAACATCGAAGCCTTCGTCCGCGCCGTCGAACAGGGTGACTTCACCCGTGCGGCCCGGAAGCTCCAGGTCACCGCCTCCGCCGTGAGTCGGCGCATCGCCCGGCTGGAGGACGAGCTGGGTGTCGTGCTCTTCCAACGGACCACCCGCACACGCCGCCTCACCGAGGACGGCCGCGCGTTCTACGAGCGGTGCCAGCGCATCCTGGGAGAGCTGCAGGACGCGAAGGAGTCGCTGTCCCACGCCCGGCACCGCCCCGTGGGCGTCCTCCGGGTCGACGCGACGCAGGTCGTCGGACAGCTCGTGCTCATGCCCGCGCTGCCTCGCTTCCTGTCGGCCCATCCGGGAGTGGAGGTCCAGCTGACGCTCCGAGACGATGTCGTGGACCCCGTGGCCGAGGGCGTCGACGTGCTCCTGAGGCTCGGCGCGATGCAGGACTCACGGCTGGTGGCCAGGAAGCTGGGCGCCACGCGGCTGATGGCCTGCGCCGCTCCCGCGTACCTGAGGCGCCACGGCCGTCCCTCGACGCCCGAGGACCTGTCGCGGCACAACTGCATGGGCTTCCTCCGTGAGGGAGCACTGGCCCCCTGGGTCATGCAGCCGCGAGGCGCGGAAGCACCGGTGCACTTCGCGCCCAAAGGCACGTTCCACACGAATCATGGCGCCACGTTGCTCGACGCGGCCGTGCAGGGCGTGGGCATCACGTGGCTCTTCGACTTCATGGTGGCGAGGCACCTGGAATCCGGAGCGCTCGTGCCCGTGCTCGAAGAGCACGCGGGTGAAGAGTGCCTCCTCCATGCCGTGTACCCGCGCGGCAAGCACCTCCCCACGCGCGTTCGCGTGTTCTTGGACTTCGTGGTTACGCTCTTCGCCCGATGAGCACCTACATGAACCTTCTCCGCGAACGATTCGGGCTGACTGGCTTCCGGCCGGGCCAGCGCGAAGTCATCGACGCCCTGCTGGGCCCGGGCGCCGCGGCGCTCGCGGTGTTCCCCACGGGCGGTGGAAAGTCCCTCTGCTACCAACTCCCCGCGTTGATGTTGGAGGGCATCACCGTCGTCGTCTCGCCGCTGATTGCGTTGATGAAGGACCAGATTGACGCACTGGAACGACAAGGCATCCGAGCCGCGAAGCTGGATTCCTCCCAGTCCCTGGACGACTCACGCGAAGTGACACAGGCGCTGCGCGACGGTGCCATCAAGCTGCTGTACGTCGCGCCCGAGCGCTTCAACAACGAGCGATTCCTGTCCCTGCTTCGCGAGCTGCGCATCGCGCTGTTCGCGGTGGATGAAGCGCATTGCGTCTCCGAATGGGGGCACAACTTCCGGCCGGACTACCTCAAGCTGGCGAAGGCGGCGCGTGACGTGTCGGCCGAAAGGCTGCTCGCGCTCACCGCCACGGCGACACCGTCCGTGGTCCGGGACATCTGCCAGGGCTTCGGCATCCCCGAGTCCAACGCGGTCATCACCGGCTTCTACCGGCAGAACCTCACGTTGGAGACCACCCCGGTCCAGGCAGAAGACCGGGACGCACTCCTGCGCGAACGGCTGAAGACGCGTCCGCCGGGGCCCACCATCGTCTACGTCACCCTGCAGAAGACGGCCGAGCGGGTGGCGGCGTTCCTGGCCGCCGAGGGACTCCCCGCCCAGGCCTACCACGCCGGCCTGGAGCCGGAGGTCCGGGAGCAGGTGCAGGAGCGGTGGATGGCGTCCGAGAACGGCATCGTCGTGGCGACCATCGCGTTCGGCATGGGCATCGACAAAGCGAACGTCCGGGCCGTGTACCACTTCAACCTGCCCAAGGGGCTGGAGAGCTACAGCCAGGAAATCGGCCGCGCGGGAAGGGACGGAGCGCCGTCGGTGGTGGAGCTGTTCGCCTGTCCTGACGACGTGCCCACCCTGGAGAACTTCGCGCACGGCGACACGCCGACGGACGAGGCGATTCAAGGGCTCGTCGCGGAGCTGCTCGACCAGGGGCCCGAGCTGAGCGTCAACCTGTACGCGCTGTCCACGCGGCATGACGTGCGGCAACTCGTGCTGCGCACGGCGCTGACGTACCTGGAGCTCGAAGGTGTTCTCCGGCAGGGCACGCCGTACTTCGAGGGGTACAAGGTGCAGCCGCTCGTTCCATTGGAGGAGCTCGTGGGACGCTTTCAGGGTGAACGGGCGAAGTTCCTGCGTGACGTCTTCGCGGCCGCGAAGAAGGGCCGCACCTGGTACACGCTCGAACCCACCGCGGTCGCCGAGGCGCTCCAGCAGCCGCGTGAACGCGTGGTGAAGGCGCTCGAGTACCTCCAGGAGCAGGGACTGGTGCTGACACAGGTCACGGAGCCTCGCCAGCGCTACACGCGGTTGCGTTCCGACAAGAGCGCCGCTGCGCTCTCAACGTTGCTCGTGCGCCGGTTCCAACAACGCGAGGCCCAGGAGGTCGCACGCGTTCAGGCCGTGCTGAAGCTCGTCACCCACCCGGGGTGCCAGAGCAACGCCCTGGTGTCTCACTTCGGCCAATCGCGCGACGCGCCGTGTGGACACTGCACGTTCTGCCGCACGGGCGAGGCGCAGGTCCTGCCCTCCCCCCGTCCGAGCCCTACGCTACCCGCGAAGCTGGACGTGGCCGCCTTCCGGGTCCTGATGGCGCGGCATCCCGAGGCCCTGCGCCACCCGCGTCAGTCCGCGCGGTTCCTCTGTGGGTTGAGCAGCCCCGCCCTCACCCGGGCGAAGCTCGGAGGCCACGCGATGTTCGGGGCGTTGGAGGCCTGGCCCTTCGTCGAGGTGCTCGACTTCTGCCGTGCGTCGTTGACCTGAGCCGTCTCATCCCCGGTCGAGCACGCCCGCGCGGTAGTCGTCGAACGCCTGCTGAATCTCCTCCCGGGTGTTCATGACGAAGGGACCGTACTGGACAATGGGCTCTCGCAAGGGCCGTGCGGCGGCGATGAGCAGCTCGCTCCGCCGGTTCTTCGCGCGGACGCGAAGCTGATTGCCCGGGCCGAGCAGCGCGAGCGAGCCTTCGCGAACGGTCTTGGACGCAGTCTCGGGTCCCAGGTCCACCTCACCCGCGGACACGAAGGCGAAAGCCGTGTGGTCCGTGGGCAGATCCAACGCGAAGGGCCGGTCGTCCTCGAGCGCGACGGTCAACAAGAGCGGCTGCGTGGGCCGCTCACGCACGGGGCCCTGAAGGCCGTTCATGTTGCCAGCGATGACGCGAGCACGGCTGCCGGAGGGGCTGAGCCGCTCCTCCGCGAGCTGCTCGGGAGCGTGGTCCTGGTAGGCGGGCGGGCACATCTTCTCCGCGGCGGGGAGGTTGAGCCAGAGCTGGAAGCCGGACATGAGGCCCTGGACCTGCTCGGGCATCTCCGAGTGGATGAGGCCGCGCCCCGCGGTCATCCACTGCGAGCCGCCACCCGCGATGAGTCCGCTGTTGCCTCGGCTGTCCCGGTGACGCATGCGGCCGTCGAGCATGACGGTGACGGTCTCGAAGCCCCGGTGCGGGTGGTTGGGGAACCCGTTGATGTAGGCCCCCGGGTCATCCGAGTGGAACCGGTCCAGCATCAGGAACGGGTCGAGGTTCCGCAGGGCCGGCTGGCCGATGACACGCGTCAAGCGCACGCCCGCCCCATCCGTGGCGGGAATGCCCTCCAAGGTCTGCGTCACGGAGCGCTGCGACGTCAGGATGACCGCCGGTGACTCCGAGCGCCGGCACCCAAGAGCCGATGCGGCCACGAGGAGACCGGACTGGACGAGAAAGCTGCGGCGCGAGCTGAAGGTCATGGGCCCTTCCAGAGACTGGGTGTACCGCCCCCAAGCCTCCACTGGGACGCGCCTGGAGTCCATGCACCGTCAGCACATCTCGAGCTCCGACCGGGGCTTGAGGCGCTGGAGGCCCCGCCATGCTCGCCTCCCCTCGTGCCCCCGAGTTCTGCCCCTGTTCGCGTGCACCGCGAATCTCAGCACAGACGCACCAAGAAAGAAGCGCCACGGCGGGGAGCAAACCGACAAGGCACCTCTGGAGGGAATCGCGGGTCAACGAAAGGAATATGGGCTCAATCTGCGCGAATCAACCAAGGCGCCGCCTACAAACAGAAGTGTTGCGTGCACTACGAAATGCCGAGTCCCCATCCCCTCTCATTGGGGCTTGTTGTGACACCCTCTCTTCGCAGCAATGGCCTGGAACGATTCATCTCCCATGGAGGAGCAATGCGCACACTGTTGATGGTGGGATTGGCCGTCGTCGGACTTCAATTCGGCTGTGGCGTGGACGGGGGAGCCGGGGACGCCCCACTCGATGTGAGTTCGAGCGAAGCTCCGCTGGTGCGCTGCCTGACGGATTCCCTGACCGTGTATTACAGCGACGCCACCTACAGCACCGAGGTGGGCTCGGACCGGTGCTTCTGCGGCTCCACGCCCATTCGCTCGGGCAGCAGGACGCCTTACTTCGTCGAGTACATCAACGGGGAGTGTTAGGGAGTCACGTCGGCGACGCCGTGGCGCCAGGAAACCATGCGTCTTGATTGATTGGGATGCGGCCTGCGCCCGAGCGCGCGCTGCCCCATCCCAAGTCCGCGGCGCTCGAGCTCGACGCCCTCTCCAAGTCCGTCCAAGTCCAGGGAAGGCGGCGCCTCACGTTGAATGCGTCATGCCCTCCGAGAGGAGGGTATGACGCCCGAGACGAGAGCATTGGGTGGCATGACCCAAGGGTTCATTTCGCCGGATTTCAGCTTGCTGGTGGCCGAGAGCCGGTTCAGGATCGTATGGACCCGTAAGCCCCAGCGTTCCTGGGCACGAGTGGCGGAACTGGCAGACGCAGCGGACTTAAAATCCGCTGGCCCGTAAGGGCCGTCCGGGTTCGATCCCCGGCTCGTGCATGTCTCTGGGTGGTGCGTGTCCCTCTCAATGGTCAAAGCCCTTGAGCGGGACACATTGCGTCTCAAGACGGCTGCCATAGGGGCGCTCCCCTGGTCCCACCAGGGCATGTCCGCGAGCCTCCAGGTCCCTTACTCCCGCGCGTGGACCGTCCAGGGCAGACGCAGGGAGAAGGTGCTCCCCTGGCCCGGCGTGCTTTCAAGCTCCAGCGTGCCGCCCTGCACCGCCGCCGCACGAAACGCGATGGACAAGCCCAGCCCCACGCCCCCAGGCTGGCCGGGCGTCACGGGGCGGAAGAGCTCCCGCTGACGTTCGGGACGGATGCCAGGCCCCGAGTCCTCCACCTTGAACACCACTGCGTCCTCGTGCTCTACCAGCGTGACGCGGACAAAGCCCTTGACGGTGTATTTGATGGCGTTCTGGACGAGATTGCCCAGCGCATCCACCAGCAAGTCCAGATCCACCTGCATTCGCGCGCTTCGGTTGGCAAAGACTTCCAGCCTCAGGCCCTTCTTGCAGGCATCGTGCTCGTAGTCCGCGACGATCTGGTCGATGACATGGGCCGGAGCCAGCACCTCCGGGTGGACGGGCAACTCCTCGGGTTTGAATCGCTCCATGCGCAGAATGCCATCGACGAGCCGCCCCAGCCGGTTCACCGTCCGGCGGAGCCGCTCCAGGGTTCGCGCATCGAGAGCCCCCTGCCCACGCTCCAACTGCTGGACGCCCAGGTTCAGCGTGGAGACGGGCGTGCGCAGTTGATGCGCGATGCCCGCCACATACTCCGCGCGCTCACGGGCCAACCGCTCGGCCCGGAACTTCGCGTATCGGCGCGCGGACTCGGCGGCCAACTCGAAGGTGGCCAGGGAGAAGTACGAATAATCCTCGACGGAGACCCGCTCGCCACGCGCATCGAGCCAGATCCGGACCTCCTCCACGAGGAAGGCGTACTCACGCACGACTTCCGCGATGAGCACCTCATCGACCGCGCGCTGTTCGGGAGCCAGCCGCTCCGCCTGCATCCAGAGCTCCCGGGGGGATTGCCGAGAGGCACTTCCATCACGCAGCGCGGCGCCGATGACGCGGAGTTGGATGGGGAGGTGGTCCTTGAGCGCGGCCTCCGTCAATTGGGGGCTCGGTGGCCCTTCTCGAAGCCACCGCTCGTACCACCGATGCACCAGCTCATCGGTGTGGTCGCAGAGCAGTTCACCGAGTGAAGCCATGCCGTGCGCCTCCCATGAAGCCACCTCCACAGGGCAACCTGGTGATGGACCTCCCCCGCGCCCACAGTGAACTCGGGCGCCTGCCGGGCAAGGGGACGCTCCTCGAGGGAGGGGGCAGCGACCGCCGCGAGAGGCTCCGTGCAGCCGCCGCCCCTCTTCTTCGCCGGGGTGCCTCCCAGGCGGGCCGAGGTGGCCGCCCGCGGCTTCTGTGGCCCCTGGAGCGCCCAAGGGGGTCCGGAGGGATGGTCCAACCCCTGGAGAGCGTTGAAGAATCCAGGGCCCTGGGTCGGATTCACCGCCAGGGCGGCCCTCCCCTGGGCCCATCTCTCCACAGTTCGACGTCCGGGATGTGCTCCACCGTCGCATCCCGCCTGACCCTGTTATAAAGCGCCCCCCATGCTCGAGACTGTTACCAAGGGCTTCCGCGCCGCCAAGAACCGCCTCGCCGGCAAGAGCGAGCTCACCCCGGAGCTGGTGGACGAGTCGCTGCGCGACATCCGCGTCTCCCTGCTCGAGGCCGACGTGGCCTTTGATGTGGTGAAGAAGTTTGTCGCCCGCGTCCGCGAGAAGTCCGTGGGTGAGCTGGTCCAAACGACCGTCACCGACGCGGCTGGCCAGAAGCGCAAGGTCAGCCCCATGGACCACTTCATCAAGATCTGCCACGACGAGCTGGAGGCCCTCATGGGGCCGGTCGACACCAGCTTGAAGCTGAAGCCCAAGGGCCAGCTGTCCGGCATCATGATGGTGGGCCTCCAGGGCTCCGGTAAGACGACCACCACCGGGAAGCTCGCCAGCCGGCTCCTGCAGGAGGGACGCAAGCCCCTGCTCGTCGCCGCCGACATCTACCGCCCCGCCGCCGTGGACCAGCTCAAGGTCTTGGGCGAGCGCCTCAAGGTCCCCGTCTACCATGAGCCCGGCGTCCAGCCCCCCGAGCTCGCCAAGCGAGGCTACGCCGCCGCCCGCGAGCAGAAGTGCGACGTGGTGCTCATCGACACCGCCGGCCGGCTCGCCATCGACGAGTCCCTGATGGCGGAGCTGGAGGCCATCAAGGGCAACGTCCAGCCGGACAACATCCTGCTGGTCTGCGACGCGATGATTGGCCAGGACTCCGTGCGGACGGCCGCGGAGTTCGACCGGCGCCTCACGCTGGACGGCTTCATCCTCACCAAGCTGGACGGTGACGCCCGCGGCGGCGCGGCGCTCTCCATCAAGGAAGTCACGGGCAAGCCCATCAAGTTCCTCGGCATGGGCGAGTCCATGGACAAGCTCGAGGAGTTCCGCCCGGCGGGCCTCGCGGGCCGCATTCTCGGGTTCGGCGACATCGTCGGCCTGATGAAGGACTTCGAGAAGGTCGTCGATGAAAAGAAGGCCGAGGAGGATGCCAAGAAGCTCCTCTCCGGCCAGTTCACGATGAAGGACTTCGTCGAGCAGATCCGCATGGTCCGGAAGATGGGACCGCTCAAGGACCTGCTGGAGAAGTTCCCCCTCTTCGGCGACCTCACCGAGCACCTCAACCCGGACGAGAAGGAGCTCACGAAGATCGAGTCGATGTACGACTCGATGACGGCGAAGGAGCGCCTGCGCCCGGACACCATCAACAACAGCCGCATCCAGCGCATCGCCAAGGGCAGCGGCCGCAAGGTCGATGAGGTCAAGGAGCTGCTCCAGAAGTTCGGGATGATGCAGCAGGTGATGGGCACCATCGGCCAGAACCCGGGCCTGCTGGGCCGCATCCCCGGCTTCAAGCAGCTCGGGCAGCTGTCGCAGATGAAGAACATGGACCTCTCCAGCATGTTCGGCGGCGACCCGAAGATGATGGAGAAGATGATGAGCGGCGGCATGCCCGGCATGGGGATGCCCATGCAGATGCCGCAGATCGCGCCCGGCTACACGCCGCCCATGGGCCAGGCCGCCATGGCCAAGGCCCGGTTGATGGGCTACGCGCCGCCCTCCGCCTCCGGCAAGCCCGAGGACCGCGACGCCATCAAGGAGCGCCGCAAGCGGGAGAAGGAAAACAAGAAGAAGAACCGGAAGAAGAAGTAGGCCGCACGCGGCCCCGGTCTCCACGCCCGCCTCCCGCATCCGTGCTGGGAGGGCGGGCGTTCGTGTGTCTGGGGCACCCAGGTCCGGCGCGTGAGATGCCCGTCTCGTGGCCCCTACGCCCGGGCCCGATACCTGGCGTGGCTTGCGATGCCCACCCGGCAGGAGGCACAAGACGGGTGGCCGCAGGGACATCGCGGCCCCGGCTCCGCGCGCATCCCCGCGCGGAACGGTTCTTGCGATGAGCTCCTGCATGCGCCAACCACGACGCCTTCTCTCCCTGCTGTTCGTCCTCCATGCAGTCACGGCATGCATCAACGTCCCGGACATCGAGCCACCTCCGGGTGAAAACGAAGTGGATGCCGGCACGACGCCCGATGCAGGTTCCGAAGCGCCTGAAGCCCTCACCCTGCTCAGCACCTTCCCGGCAGGTGGGTCCACGCAAGTCGCCACCGGGACTCAGCTCACGCTCACCTTCTCGAGTCCCCTGGACACGGGGTCACTGCGGGTGGAAGTGACACCCCAGGTGAGCTTTCGCCCTACGGAGTGGGGTAACCGGGGCACGGTCGCGACACTGCGCCCTTCGACGGCATTGGCACAGAACACGACGTACACCGTTACGGTGGAAGCCAAGGCGCTCTCGGGGCCGTCGCTGACGGGAACACGGTCGTTCTCCTTCACCACGACGGGCCCGGCCCCCGATACCCTCCCGCCGACCGTCCTCAGCACGACGCCAAGTCACGCCGCCATCGGCGTCCCGCGCGACACGCTCATCGAGGTTCTCTTCTCAGAGCCCATGGACAGGAGCTCGGTACAGGCCGCTTTTGCCATCACCTCGCCCGCGGGACTCAACTCCGGCAGCTTCGCGTGGAACGAGTCCGAGACGGTGATGACCTATACGCTCCCCTCAACAACCGCCTACGGAACATCCGTGACCTGGAGCCTTTCCTCGCTGGCAAAAGACAAGGCCGGCAATGCATTGGCGGAAGGCGCGCAGCGAGAGTTTCGCGTCGTCCGCCAAGCATCATTGACGACACCGTTTCTGACCATCATGAGCGGTTCCGTCGTTGGCGCACCTGACTACTTTCGCGCTCCCAATGTGTACAATCTCGAATACCTGGGCGACGACGTCTTGAACCGAGGCCGTCGGCTCTTCCTTGGATTCAAGCTCGACGCATTGCCTGCCGACTTGATTCGGATCAATCGCTCAACCCTCAAATGGTGGAGTTCCATTCAAGTGGGCCAACCGTTCGAGAAGCTTGGCCCACTTCTGATTGAGCCCGTGAACATTGGGGAGGAACTGCCCTACTCGTCATATGAGGGGGGTGACAACTCCGCAGTAGCCGCTGCCTACAACACACAGGCACTCTCGGCAGGCTTTGCGATTGCCCAATCCGAAGTTGGCGCACCTGGGCACTTCGACGTCACATCCTATGTGACACGAGACTGGGCCAGTCGAGCAGAGCGAAACCACAGGTCTCAGTTCCGGCTCAGATTCACCACCGAAACCAATAACGACAGAGTGGCCGATGACCTGCGCTCAGACGCAGGAAATCACCCTACGTTGGCCGAACTCGAAGTCGTCTACGAATACCCCTGATGAACTGAATGGGGCGAGCCACCGACACTGCGCTCGCCTCATGTTACAGTCGACAGCGGTCGTCACTCCTGCCGCTTGGGAACCACGAGGCCCTGGCTCAAGCGCTTGAGCACGCGCTGCTTCTGACGTCTTTTGTATGCCTCGTGGGCATTCTCCCCATGCTCGTTGAGCTTCGCGGTTTCCTCATCGACAATCTGGAACTCGACGAGCGAAATGATGATTCGCCCCTTCCGCTGTCGTGTGTCTTCTTCCGGCAACGGGAGATAGGCATCCATTCGGATTGGGATATCCACCACGAAGTTGAGCGCTCGGTAGGAATTACCCGAAAACACGTTCCCGCCAGCGCTCTCACGGTCCTCGAAATCCCGATCGAGATGCAGCCGGGCAGTGTACTGCTCGAAGTGGGGGTTCTCGGCCAACACGGCCTTGAACGGCAGCAACGTGTTTTCTGTCTGCCCTGGCACGACGAGATGGAACGGGAAGAGGCGCTGAGTCAGATAGTAAAGCACCGGCAGCAAGTCCTCGCGCTTCCGCGTCACGACCCGGAATCGAGTTCTATCGTAGACCTGCGCCGCGACCGTCTCCTTCTTCGCCAACAGCTTGGTGATGAGCGAATCCTGGCTCTTGATGGAGTGCGCGAACTCCACGACAGGCAACCCCTTCGCCTGCATTTCGGCGGCAACCCCCAGCACGCGCTCCATGATGAGCTCCGCCAGTTCCACTTCCGAAACCGGAAGGCGGAAGAGGAGGTCTCGCCCCTCAATGTGTTGGATGACGTGCATCACCTTCAAGACAACGCAGGCGATGCGCCGGTGACGTGGCGACCCTTTCACCCCCGAGGCGTAGAGAAACAGGTCATGAATCTCGGCAGGCCGGGCCACCGCGTCCGCGACGCGGTAGTTGTACGTCACGCGGAGGTACTCCACGGCCTCGCTCAGGACTCCCCGTGCCCATTCCTCATCGTAGCTGCGGGACAGGTCCAGTTGGAGCAACCGAAGGAAGTTGTCGACCTCATCGCGGGTCTGGAAGTGCATCCTCCGCCAGTCGATGACGGAGCCCCCTCGGAGGATGAGTCGAAGGCGCTCGAGCTCGCGCAGCCCCATCCGGTCCACGGCGCAAATGGGGATGTCCGGCAAAACAGGTGTGAGAGAGGGGGCCTTCACGGCTGAACTTCCTAGCCGAGCCCGGTTGGATGGGGAAGTGCTCTTGAAACGAAGGAGGGGGCCCCTCCTCTTGGAAGTGGCCCCCTCATCGTCACAACCCTGTGCTCGCGCGGTTACTCGGCGGAGACCTTGCGGTTGTTGTCGTACCGAACCTGACTGAGCACCTGGCCGTCCTCGGCGAACTCCTGGACCACCCCGTGCTTCCGACCGCTCTTGTACTCCTCGACACGCTGAGGCTTTCCGCTCGGGAAGTACTTGATGCGCTGACCATGCCACCCTCCATCCTTGAACTCGGAGGTGCTTTCGAGCACGCCCGACTCATCGAAGAAGGTCCACAGCCCCACCTTCAGGCCATTGTCGAACTGGCCCTGAACGGCCAACTTGCCATTGGAGTGGTACGCGACGTAGGGACCATGCGCGCTTGACCGCCCCTTCTGGGCGTCCACCTTCGAGCACGTCAGGCCTTCGGCCTTCGTACCCGTCTGAGTCGTCCCAGCCGGACATGAGGCCTTCTCGACAGGGGCTTTCGCCCATGCGGCCGGAGCCATCAGCGCCAGCGAGAGAGGCAGCGCTCGCATCAGATTGCCAAACACCATAGACGCTCCTTTGAAGACGCCGGGATGCCGGCGCACTCAGACTCATAACGAATGAAGCGTGGCGGAATTCAACAGGACCTGGCCGCCACGACAGGACTGCTTGCAACCTGCCCGGCATCGAGATGAAAAAGCCCCGCCGTTGAGCAGGCGGGGCTTCGACATCAACGCCTACCGGTTCACCTGCCCACTAGTAGTTGGACTGGTGGCAGTAGAAGTTGCCGTCCTTGAAGTAGAAGCCGGCAGAGTTCGTGGTGCTGTTCTCAGCGACGCACAGGCTCACGACGATCTGCGCCTGGTCGTTGTTGGTGCCAGACACGGTGTAGTTCCCCGAGGAGGCGCTGACGGTGGCGTTCTGCCGCCGGCCATCCGTGAAGATGTAGAAGAAGTCGTTCAGGTCGTTGGACCGCGCAGGGAACGCCGTGCTGGAGTAGGCGGAAACGCGGATGCGCAGGCGCTTCGCGTTCGGGCAGAAGGCCTGGTCGACCACGGCGCTGACCGTCTCCACCTTGTAGATGATCGGGCCGGTGGTGCCGAGGTCCGCCTTGTTGGGGAACTGGGTGTAGTTCTGGCACGTCGGCGCGGGCGGCTCGGAGCAGACGCTGTTGGTGCAGATGAGGCCGTGGCCGCACGTGGTCCGGCCCTCACCGGAGCAGCTCTGGCCAGGCTCGGGCTCGTTGTCACCCTCTTCACACTGACCGGTGCCGGTGTTGCAGGTCCGGGTGCCCGTGCACTCGGAGTTGGACGTGCAGCGCGTCACGCAGACGTTGTCCAGGTTGGAGCAGACCAGGTCCGTGGAGGAGGAGCCCGTGCCGCCGTTGCAGAGCACGTCGGTGGAGCACTGGCAGATGCGCGTGTTCGCGTTGGCGCCCGTGCCGCCCAGCGGGGCGCACGTCTTCGCCGTGTCGGGGCAGTCCGAGCCCGAGTTACACGTCTGCACGCAGACCTGGGCCGTCGGGTGACAGATTTCCGACTCACCGCACTCGTCATTGCTGATGCACGAGCCCTGAGCCGTCGCCGGGTCGTCACAGCCAGCCATGAGACCGCTCATCGCGCCCAGCGCCGTGAGCACCAACATCATCTTGCGAAGCTGCATGTTGAGATTTCCTCTTTTTTGGAACGCCGCCCGGGGGGCCTCCGGCCACAGGCAACAGGCCCCGACATCATGCGAGCAAGAGAGGCTTAGTCCCGCCCGTCCGGACGTGTCAACGAGTGTCGACGACTCGTGGACGGCTGCCTGGCCGGGAAATTCACCCGTTGCACAAGCACACAGCTGGAGCGGAGCGCATCGCGACGTTCATGTCGCGATGCGCTCTCATCACACCCCGGAGCCTCAGAACGTGAACGGGAAGTCGATGGGCTCGCCCTTCCGCTTGTGACGCGGGAAGGACCAGCTCTTGATGAGCCCGGTGATGCAGGTCGCCATGTAGGTCGAACGGAACTCATCCGTGCGGCACGACACCGCCGTCGTCTTTCCGCTCGTCTCGATGGTCCAGCGCATCACCAGCTTGCCGCTCAACGAGGGGTCCTTCTTCTTCTGCTCGTTGACGCACTTGATGATGGCCGGCTTGTTCGCCAGCACCACCGCCATGATGTCCGACTGCTGCAACCGGTCCGGCATGGCGCCCCCCGGCTCCGGAGGAACGTACGCCGTTGGACGTGCGGCCGCCGCCGGCTTCGACGCCGAGCTCGACGACTTCTTCGTGCCGAACAGCTCATCGAAGTCATCGTCCGAGTCATTCGACGAAGGCCGCTCGGCCCGCGCCGGCGCGGACGTGGGGCGAGGCTCCGGCTCTTCCCTCCGCGACGAGGACGTCGTCCGGCGGCTGGAGCTGGGCCGCTCCACCTTCGCCACCAGCGTCTCCGAGGGCTTCGACGGCTCGGGCGACGCCGGGGGCGGCGTCGGCGCGGCGGCCACGGCGGTGGGCGGCGGCTCCGGGGGAGGCGTCGGCGCGGGGGCCGTCGCGGTGTTCGTGGGTGCCGCCGCCACTTCCGTCCCGGGAGGCGGGGCGGCATTCACCGGCGGCGCCTCGGGGGCCGCGGCCTGCGCAGCAGCCACCGGAGGAGGCGGCGCAACGGGAGGAGGCGTCGGCGCGGCCGCAGGCGCCGCCGCGACCACCGGCGGATTCGTGGGCGCGGCCCCCGCCCCCGACCCGCCACTCATGAAGAACGCCGCGGCACCACCACCCACGACGAGCACGCCCACCGCGATTCCCGCGAAGAGCCCCATCTTGCTCTTGCTACCGCCCTGCCCCGCCCCCGGATGGGGATAGGCCGGCGGGTAGCCCGGCGGAGGATACGGCGCCGGCATGGGCTGCGCGTACTGCGGCGCCTGCGGCTGGCCATACGGCATCGGCGCGGGCTGCGCGTACTGCGGCGCCTGCGGCTGGCCATACGGCATCGGCGCGGCCATGGGCTGCTGCGCCATCGGCATCTCCGCCCCCCGCAGCGACGGCGAGGACACCGGCTCCGGCGGCGGCATGGGCACATCGAGCAGCCGCGACTGCGACACCGGCTCCCGTCCCAGCGCGGGCGCGGGCGTCGGCGGCGGCTTGGACAGCGCGTCGTTCTCCTCCTTCACCAGCGAGGCCAGCACGCTCGCCGCGGACGGCTTCCAGCCAACGGGCTCCTCGGACGCGGGCGCCGAACCCGCCTCACCGCGAGCGCCCTTGCCCGCGCTGAAGGCCGACTGCACCGGACCGGAGGACACCGTGGGCGTCGTCCCCGACACGGGGTCGGGCGCGACGATGACGGGCTTGGAGGGCCGAGGCGCCAGCACCGACGCCAGCTCCGCGGTCTCCGACAGCGGAATCCAGTCACTGAAGCCCGAGCGCCAGCACAGGCTGTCCGGGCCCACCTCGCCGCGGTCCCACAGGTCCTTGACCTTCTCGACAGTGAAGGGGCCGACCTGCTTCTCGTCGATGGCCACGTACCACTCATGCGCGGCCGCGTTCGACTTCGCGTCGTCCTTGTCCGGCTCGGCCTCGGCTTCGGCCAGCTTGCGCACGTTCTCCGCGGACGCCTCACGCGCGGCGGCCTCGTTCGCCGCCTCCGTGGGAATCTTGTGCGTGCCGGAGCTCAGCACCTGGTCGAAGACGGCGCCAATCTCGTCCTCTTCCACGTCGGTGAAGAGTCCTCCCTCAGGAGGCGTGCCCAGGGTGGCGGGCATGGTGGCGGCCGAGTCACTCCCCTTGCTCGCCTCACTGGAGGCGGGGGACTCGGAGGTCGAGGACTCTGACGCCGAGTCCTTCGCGGCCGGCGCGCCAGCGGGACGCACGGTGATGGTGTGGCCGCACTTCTTGCAACGAACCTTGACCCCCTTGGGGCCAATCTTGTCGTCGCTGATCATGTACTGCGCGCGGCAACTGTCGCAGACGAAACGCATCGTTCCCGTAAGCCTCGGAAATGACGGGAGAAATCCCGCGTGAATCGTAGAAGTGGCAGCCGGAGGGGTCAAGGATACGAGCCAAGACCGCCCGCCTGCCTATTAACGCATGAACCCGGGTCCGGGTTCTGTCGCTACCTGCGCACCTGGACCTCCACGTGCGTACCCACCGCGACGCGCAGCTCGTGCAGGTCCTCGGAGGTGGCGAACACCAGCAGTTCCCGCAGCTTGCTGCGCACCGGGACGCGGAAGGCGGAGCCCGTCTCGCCCTGGACCATGCGGCGCACCGGCTCCATCTCCCCCGCGGCGAGCAGGCCCGCCCGGGCCGCGGTGAGCTCCGCGCCCTCCAGATACTGACGCACGGCCTGCGGGGTGGCGGTGGGCAGCCACGCGCGGGCCGCCTTCGCCAGGGCCGCGCGGTCCGGCTCGCTGAGGCTCTTCTCCAGCAGCCGGCGCTCCGGCTCCACCAGGTGCTGTGCCTCGGCGATGCGCACGTTCCCCACGACGAGGCTCAGCGCGGCCTGGAGGATGGCCTCCAGCCGCTCGGGCGCCACGCGCTGGCTCAAGGCCAGCTCGGAGCGCGCCAAGGCCAGCGTGCGGCCCAGGAGGTAATAGACCTCCTTCAGCCCCTGCTCCGCGAAGTACTTGCCGCCCACCCGCAGCGAGGCCGGGTGCGTCTGCAAGAGCTCCACGTTGATGAGCGGCTCGGGCGCCGGCTCGTTGGAGCGCTTCGCCATCCGCTCCCGCGTCGCCACGAGGAACGGTGAGTACAGCTCCACCGCCTCCATGCCCAACACGCGCGCCACGTAGCGGTAGTGGTGCACGTGGTACTCGGGCGCCGTCGCCACGTCGATGCGGTGGCGCTTGGGCACCAACTGGTACTGCGGGAAGGGCACCGCGTAGAGGTGGCCCACCTTCGCGAACAGCAGCCCCAGCAGCTCCGCCAGCGGCCCCCGGGCCTTCGGGTGGAACAGGTGGTTGTGCCACAGCTGGTCGTTCAGCGGCCGAGGCTCCACCTTCTCCTTGCTCTTCGCGTAGGGCCCCAGCTTGGTGAGGATCTCCTGCTCATCCTCCCCCGCCTCGCCCAGCAGGCCGGACACGGCCTGCGCCGCGAGCCACGCGCCGTCGTAGTTCTTGCGCAGCGCGGACAGGCGGACCAGCGCGCCCACCACCTTGCGCGGGTCCGTCGTGTTCGGCAGCGCGCGCCGCAGCGCGGCGATGGCCTCGTCCTCGCGGCCCGGCATCTGGCCCGCGAGGTCCGCGAAGGCCTCCTGCACCGCCGCGTCGTCGGGCAGGCCCTTGGCCGCGACACCGTAGGCGGCCACCGCGCCCTCGGGGTGCTTGAGCACCTGGAGGTACAAGTCACCGAGCGCGCGCCACAGCGCCATGCGCGCCACGTGCGTCTCCGGCGTCTTGGGCAGCCGGCCCAGCATCTTCGTGTAGTTCTCCTCCAGTTGCTTCCACTGGCGGGCCGCGCCGAGCATGGCCTCCAGCGCGCTGAAGGCCTCCACGAAGCGGGGGTCCAGGTCCAAGGCGGCGTTGAAGGCCTCGGTGGCGCCCTCCACGTCCTTCAAGTCATCGCGGCGCAGCTCGCCCAGCGCGAACCAGACGCGCTTGGCCTTGTGCGGCTCCAGCCCCAGGGCGGGGAGCGCGAGCATGCGCGCCAGCACGTCCGCCGCCTTCTGGCCCTGGCGCGTCTCACGCAGCAACACGTAGAGCTGGTCCATCACCTCCGGCGCGTCCGGCTGGGACTTGAGCGCGTTGGTGAAGGCGTCGATGGCCATGTACGGGTCGTGCAGCTCGTCGCGGGCGATGCGGCCCAACTCCAGGCACACCTTCGCGCGGGCCTCGCCCTCGAGCACGCCCACCAGTTGCTGGCGCAGGTCCGCGGACTTCTCGTACTGGCCCTGCTTCTCCAGCAGCGCGACCTGGGCGCGCAGCGTCGGCTCGTGGCCCGGGTCGATGGCCAGCGCCTTCTCGAAGTGGTTCTGCGCGCGGTCCGTCTGGTTCAGCGCGGCGTGGATGTCGCCGAGCTGCCAGTACACCTCCACCACCTCCAGGTCCGTCAGCTCCTCGCGGTGGTGGATGAGGATGGTCTGGAAGACCTTGAGCGCGCCCTCGTAGCGGCGCGTCTGGACCAGCAGGTTGCCGTAGCCCTCCAGCGCGGGGAGGTACGTCGCGTCCAGCTCGTAGGCCTTCTCGTAGCAGCCCAGGGCCTTGTCGCGCTTGCCCAGCTTCTCCGCCACGTAGCCCAGGCGGTAGAGCTGACGGCAGAGGTCGGCGGCGGAAACCGACTCCTTCTCCGCCATGGCCATCTCGGCCATCTTGCGCGTGACGATGTCCAGCATCCGCTCGCCGGAGGCCCAGTCCTCGTGCGCGATGTACACGTCCGACAGCGGCCGCGCGGCCTCGAGGCTGTCGGGGATGTGCTTGAGCGCCTCCTGCCAGTAGCCCACGGCCGTGTCGCGGTCCTCGCGCGTCTCCGCGTGGTAGCGCGCCACGTCGAGCAGCGCGCGGCCCTTGGCCACGGGGTCCTCGGTCTGCTCGGCCTCCTGACGCAGCGTCTGCTCGTAGCCGCTCCAGTCCTGCTCCTGCTCCTGGATGCCCTTCAGGGCGCGGATGCTGGGCAGGTGGCCCGGGTCCACCGCGAGGGCCTGCTGATAGGCGCCCCGGGCGCTGCCCGTGTCCATCAGCATGTCCTCGTTGATCTTCCCCAGCCGGTAGTAGAGCTCCACGGCGTCCGGAGACTGGCCGGCGATCTCTGCTTCCTTCGACAGCATCTCCAGCGCGAAGGGCCAGTTGCCGCTGCGCTCATACATCGTGCCCAGCGCGTGCAGCGCGGGCCGGCACTCGGCGTCCACGGAGAGCGCCGCGTGGTAGTTGTTCACCGCGCGATCCAACGCCTTGAGCTGCTGGTACTGGACGTTGCCGATGTCCACGTACAGCTCGGCCTGCTCCTGCGGGCTCACGGCCAGCGCCAGCTGCCGCTCGTAGGCCGCGATGAGGTCCTCCCACCGCGCCTGCGCGCGACGCAGCCGGATGAGCGTCTTGATGGCCTGGACGTTCTGCGGGTCGATGGCGAGCACGCTCTCGACGCACACGTCCGCGTTCGCCGGGTTCTGGTACTTGTCCTCCCAGATGGTGGCGCTGCGGAAGAGGACGCGGATCTTCTCGCGCCAGTCGTCGCTCAGCTCCAGCATCCGCTCGTAGATGGCGAGCAGGTCCGCCGGGTGGTCCAGCCGCGTGTGGAGCCGCTCCAGCGCTTCCAGCGCCTCGCGGTTGACGGGGTCGAACTCCAACGCCTGCCGGTACGCGGCCACCGCCGACTCGTCGTCGCCGATGTCGCGCTCGTAGACGCCCGCCACCTCCACCTGGATGCGCGCGCGCTCCTCGATGCTGTCCGCCAGGTCGCGAGCGCGAAGCAACGTGGAGGCCACGTCCGGCCACGACCGCTGACGGCGGTACAGCGCGGTGAGCACGCCGAGCGTCTCGGCGTCCGGCTCGAGCTCCAGGGCCCTCAACAGCGCACTGGCGGACTCGACCGGGTCCTCCAACTGCTCGTCCCAGACGCGGGCAATCTCGCGGAGGATGCCCTTGCGCTGCTCGATGGAGCCGGCGGCCTCGAGCTTCTGCTCCAGGGCCACCACGTACTCACGCTGCCGGCCCCGGCGCTGGAACACCGCCGCGAGCCCATCCAGCGCGGTGGCGTTGGTCGGGTCGAACTCGAGAATCTTCCGGAACGCCGCTTCCGCCGCCTGCGGGTCATCCAGGTGCGTGTCGTGGACGCGCGCGAGCGTGGCATAGAGGCGCTCGGCCAGGGCGCCGCGCGGCAGCTCATCCGCGACCTCTTCGTAGACGGCGGCCAGCTCCTCGTGGCTGCCCGTCTCGTCGGCCAGGCGCTCGACCTCCTCGCGCAGCGTGTCGTCCGACGCGTCCAACTGGAGCGCGCGGCACAGCGCCAGGAAGGCCACGTCCTTCTGTCCCAGCCGCGCTTCCTGCACCCGAGCCAGCTCGCGCAGCGCGACCAGCTTCTCCTCGTCCGTGACGAGGTGGGGCATGTAGCGGTCCACCACCTGGGCGTACGCGCGCCAGTCGTTGTGCGTGCGGTACAGCTCACACGCGCGCTCGTAGGCCGTGCGGTTGGCGGGGTCGAGCTCGAGGACCTTCTCCAGCGCCCCCGAGGACAGCTCGGGCTTTCCGCCCTGCCCCGCCCAGAGGTCCGCGACCGCGAAGTACGTGGCCACGGCCTGCTCGCGCTCTTCCACCAGCAGGTGCACCTGCACCTTGAGCTCCAGCGACCGCACCGCGTCGTTCCACGCGCGCAGCGAGACGAAGAGCGAGTGCACGCGGTCCAGCTCGGGCACCTGGTGCGGCTCCACCTCCAGCGCGCGGCGGGCCGCGTCCAGCGCCTCCTCGCGGCGGCCCATGCCGGCGAGCACTTCGGCCAGCCGCAAGCGCAGCGCCTTCACGCCCTCGCTGCTCTCCTGCAGCGGGATGAGCCGGCGCAGCACACCCACCAACTCCTCACGCTGGCCCGTCTCGTCGTACAGCTCGCGCAGCGTGTCCAGCACGCCTCGGTGGCGCGCGTCGCGGTCCAGCGCGGCCTTGAAGTACGGCACCGCCTGCTCCGGCTGCTTCAGCAGGCGGTACACCACGCGGCCCAGGCGCTCGTTGAGCCGCACCACCTCGCGCGGATCCAACGTCACCGCCAGCCGGCCTTCGAGGAGCTCGCGCAAATCCTGGGGCCGGTCGGCGCGCTCGTACAGCGACTCCAGCGCGGAGAACGCCTGTTCATTGCGCGCGTTCTTCGCCAGCAGCTCACGGTAGAGCTCGATGGAGCCGCCCAGGTCCGCCAGGCCCTCCGCGGACACCTGCGCCATCTTCGCCAGCACGCGGTCGCGCTCGGCGCCCGACACCTTCTCCGCTTGGACCTTCAGGATGCCGTAGAGCTTCTCCGACGCGCCCGCGGACTCATAGATGCCTTCCAGCAGCCGCGCGGACGCGAGGTGTCCCGCGTCCAGCGCGAGGATGCCCTCGTAGGCCCCCGCCGCGCGGTCCGGGCTGTCCAGCCGCTCCTGGTAGAGCTGACCCAGGCGGAACAAGTAGCCGACGCGGTCCGCGGGCTCCGTCACACCGGAGACCAGGGACTCCAGGATGCCCGCGAGCTCCGGCCACGCCTCCAACTGGAGATAGAGCCTGTCCAACGCGACCAACGAGGGCTCCTGCACCGTGGGGTGCAGCGTGCGCGCGCGCTCGTAGTAGGAGACGGCGCGGTCCGAATCGCGCAGCTTCGTCTCCAGCATCTGGCCCAAGCGGAGGCAGACCTGCGCGGCGTCCGCGGCCTCGGCGATGCGGGGCAACGCCTCTTCGTACGCGGACAACAGCTCGTCGTAGCTGGCGGACGCATCCGCCGCGTTCTCCAGGCGGGCTCGAATCGCGGCGTCGTTGGGGTCCTCCTTGAACGCGCGGAAGAGCGCCAGGAAGGCCAGCTCCGCCTCCTCCTGGGATTCGCGCAGCGTGGCGAGCTCGCCCAGGAGCGCCTTGCGCTCGAACGCGTCACCGGACACGCCCACGCGCGTCTCGATGACCTGCGCCAGGCGCATCATGTCGCCGCTGGCCCGGAGCGCGCGCAGCAGCGTCTCCACCGCGAGCAGGTTCTGCGGCTCACGGGCGACGAGCGCCTCCATGCGGCCCACCGCGCCGGCATGGTTCGGCTGCACCGACAGCACCTCGCCATACAGCGCGAGCGCGCCCGCGCGGTCCAGCAGGCGGGACTCGCGCACGGTGGCCAGCCGGAACTTCAGCTCCAGCCCCTCCTCCGACGGCAGCAGCGCGATGCGGCGCGCCAGCGCGTCCGCCAGCTCCGGCCAGCGCTCCTGCTTCTGGCAGAGCGTCTCCATGCGCTCCAGCGTGGGCAGGTCGTCCGGCTTGAGCTCCAGCAAGCGGCGGAAGGTGGCCAGGGCGCCCAGCGCGTCCTTGAGCTGCTCCTCCTGCAGCGTGCCCATCTGGAACAGCACGGCGGCGCGGCGCGCGGGCTCCTCGGCCACGGCGAGCTGGCGGCGCAGCACCTCCAGCAGCTCCGTGGGCTTGCCCTGCGACGCGACCAGGCGCACCGTGCCGTCCAGCGCCTCGGTGTCCGTCGGCCGCAGCTCCAGCACGCGCTTCCACGACGTCAGCGCCTCGGCCGGCTCGCCCAGGTCCGTCTGGATGCGCGCCAACGCGCGGTACAGCTCGGCCCGCGAGGTGTCACCGGCCTTGCCCACCACCTCCGTCAGGATGGCGGCCAGCTCCTCGGGCGCCTCGGCCTTGTCCACCAGCGAGACGCACAGCTCCAGGGAGCGCAGGTCGTCCGGCAGCTCGCGCAGCGCGCGCGTGGCGGCCAGGAAGGCCATCTCCGCGTTCTCCAGCGAGCCGGAGTAGATCTCCGAGATGCGGCGCAGCAGCGCGGCGCGCTCCTGCGGCACGGCCTCCGCCGAGGCCCGCGACTCGAGCATCTCCACCTGCTTCAGGTGGTTGCCCACCGCCGCGAAGATGGGCTCCAGCGCGCTGGCGGCCGCGCCTCGCAGCGCGCTCTCCGAACGCGCCATCTCCTCCAGCGCCCCCACCGCGCCGGCATGCCCCGCCCGGCGCGTGAGCACCGTCTGGTACAGCTCCAGCGCGCCGCGCGGGTCGTCCAGGCGGGACACCTTCAGACGGCCCAGGCGCACGCGCAGGTCGGAGGCCTCTTCCTGGGCGCCGCGCTCGTCCGCCAGGTGGATTTCACGCTCGATGTGCTGCGCCAGCTCCGGCCAGCGCTCCATCTCCGCGAGCACTCGCCCGAGCAGCTTCAGCGCGTTGGCGTTCTCCGGCCGCAACCCGAGAATCTCGCGGTACGACTGCGCCGCCAGCGACTTGTCGGCCAGCGTCTCCTCGGCCAGGTGCGCCAGCTCGAAGAGCAGGTTCACCTGCGACGAGACATTGGCCTCGGCCGACACCTGCCGGCGCATGACGAGCGCCAGCTCGCGATGCGCGCCCGTGCGGCGGTGGACGCGCGCGATGGCGTCCAGCACCGACTTGTTCTTCGGGTCGCGGCGCGACACCTCCTCCATCGCGCGCACGGCCAAATCGTAGCGCTTGAGGCGGTTGTCATAGATGCCCGCCAGGCGCCGCCACAAGTCACCCGCGAGGGGCTCCTGCGCGCCGCGCTCCAGCTGGTCCTCGTACGCGGCGGAGACCTCCTCGAACGCGCCGGAGTCGGCGGCCAGCCGCTCCAGCTCGTCACGCACCGCCGCTTCCTGGGGCGCCTCGTTGAAGGCGCGCAGCCGCGCGACGAACGCGAGCGACGTCTGACCGAGCGCCTCGCGCAGGGTCGCGATCTCCTGGATGTGCTCCAGGCGCCGCTCCGGCGCCACGCCGGGCAGCAGGACCTCCAGGACATCCACCAGCTTCCGCGTGTCGTTGACGCCGCGGTAGACGGGCTCCAGCAGGCGCGCCGCCTCGGCCCGGGGCGCGTCGTGCGCCATCAGCCGCTCCAGCCCCGCCACCACCTGCCCGTCCCCCGGCGCGAGCTCCAGCAGGCGCCGGTACACGGGCAGCGACTCCGCGGGGCCCACTTCCTTCTCCAGCAACTGGGCGCGCTTCAGCAGCCAGTTTCGCCGCGCGGGCTCGTCGGCCGCGCTGTCCGCGAGCTGGTCCAGGACGTCCGCCTGCTCCACGAAGCGCCGCGCCTTCGCGTACAGCTTCTCCAGCGCGAGCAACCCCTCGGGCACCTTCCGGAGCGCCAGCGCGGAGCGGTACGTCTCGATGGCCTTCGCGTCCTCGCCCGCGTTCGCGTGGGCCTCGCCGGCCTTCAGCAGCAACCCCACCCGCTCCTCGGGGTCCGTGGAGAGCTGCGCCTGCCGCGCGTAGACCTCCGACAGGCTCTTCGCGTTCTGCCCCTTCTCGTACAGCCGGGACAGGGCCTCCAGCGCCTGACGGTCCTGCGGCGCGTCCGCGAGCAGGCCCTTCCACAGCCGCGCGGCCTCCTCGGGCTGGTCCAGCGACTCACGCAGCTCCGCCGAGCGCCGCAGCAGGTCCAACGCCGCGGGGTCGCCGGAGGTCAGCTCCGACGCCGCCGTCTCATAGATTTCGGCCAGCACCTCGTGCGAGCCCGTCTCGCGCGCCAGCCGCTCCAGGTCCGGCCGCACGCCGTCCCGGTCCAATCCCTGCGCGAAGGACTTCACCGCGGACATGAAGGCCAGCGAAGGCTGGAGCATGTCCCGCTCCTGGATGCGGCGAATCTCCCCCGCGAGGAGGATCTTCTCCACCGTGAGCGCGGAGGCCATGCGCGCCTCGCGCAGCGCCACGCGGCGGGCATGGTCGCCCACCTGCACGAGCACCGGGTCCAGCACCTCCAAGGCCGCGCCGCTCGCCGGCACCGCGGCCTTCACCCAGGCCTCGAGCGCCGCCCGCGCGCCCGGGTGCCCCGAGTCCTCGGCGAGGATCTTCCGGTAGAGCCCCAGCGCCGCGTTGGGGTCGTCCAGCACGGTGCGCTGGAGCTCCGCCAGGCGGAACGACACTTCACGCCCCTGCGGGCTCTGCCCCTCCTGGTTGCGGCGCAGCGCCAACGCCCAGGCCAGGTCCGTGTGCCGGGCGCTCTCGGTGTAGAGGCGATCCAAGGTCGCCGCGGCCTCGCGGCTCGCCGGGTCGCGCTCCGCGATGACGCGCCACGCGTCGGCGGCGCTCTCCTTGTCCATCAACTTCGTCTCATGAAGCAGCGCGGCCTCGCGCAGGAACGCGAGCTGCTCGGCGGGCTCCGGCGACGCGGCGGCCAGCTTCTCCAGCACCTCCGCGAGCGCCGCCCACTCCTCGCCCGCGCGGTGCAGCCGCTGGAGGGCGCGCAGGCAATCCAGGCTGCCCGGCTCGATGACCAGCAACGCGCGCAGCGCCTTCACCGCGCCCGCCTTGTCGTCGAGCTTCTTCTCCTGCACCTCCGCCAGCTCACGCAGCAGCGCAAGCCGCGCGGAGCCGACGTCCCCTTCCTCGGCCAGCTCGGCGAGAATCTCCGCGTAGCTGTCCAGCGAGTCCGCGTCCTCCGCCGCCTGACGCGCCGACGAGCGCAGGCCCGCGTCGCCCGGCGCCAGTCGCAAGGCGCGCGCGAGCGCCGCGAAGGCCAGCTCCGGCTGGCGCAGGTGCGCCAGGTGGACCTGCGCGGCCTGACGCAGCGCCTGCACGCGCGCGGCGTCGTCCTTCGCCACCTCCGCGAGCACGTCCAACGTGGACACCAGCTTGCGATGCTCCTTGCTGCGCTCGAACGCGGGCACCAGCACCCGCGCCGCGGCCTCACGCGACGGGCCGGAGGCCAGCATCGCCTCCAGCGCCGCCAGCGCGTCCGGGTCCGTGGGACGCTGGAGCAGGATGTCCGCGTAGCTCTGCACCGCCTCCGCGCTGCCGTCCTGCGAGTCCTGCAGCAGGTGCGCGCGACGCAGCTTCAGCCGCGCCACCTTGTCCGCGTCTCCCGCGGACTCCGCCAGCGCGATCAACCGCGCCAGCGTGTCACCCAGCTCCCGGGTCCGGCCCGCCTTCTCGTACAGCTCGGCGAGGCGCGGCAGGTGCTTGCCCTCCTCGGCCCCGTGCGAGAGCGCCGACTGCAGCGCCTCGGCGGCCTGGGCGTCGCGGCCCAGCTCTGTGTTCAGGTCCACCAGTTGGAGCAGCAGCTCCAGCCGCTCGGGCCCCCGCGCGCCCTGGATGCGCTTGCGCAGCAGGCCCTCCGCGTCCGCCGAGCGGCCCGTGCGCCCGTACAGCCGCACCAGCCGCTGCAGCAGCCCGTTCGACTCAGGCGCGCGGGCGACCGCGGCTTCCAGCGCCGCCACGGCCTCGGCCGCGAGCGCGCCCTCTTCCGCCAGACTCGCCGCCTCGAGCAACAGCGGCACCGCCACCGCGGGGTCCTCGGCCTCGGAGGCCAGCGTGCGCAGCACGCGTCCCAGCTCGGCGTGGGCGGACAGGTCGCGCGCCAGCCGCAGCGTCTCCGCCCGGGACCCTTCGTCCTTCGGGTCCTCGCGCAGCGCGCGGACGCGGACGTCGAACGCGGCGCGGCTGTCCGCCAGTTGCTTCTCGTGCACGCTGGCCATCAGCGAGAAGAGGCGCTTGCGGGCCGAGGGCTCCGTCGTCACCTCCAACTGCTGGTGGAGCGCGGCGACCTGACGCTGGTGGTCGCCACTGCGGCCGTAGTGCGCCGCCAGCGCTTCGGTCACCTCGGGCGTGCGAATCCCCGCCGCGGCCAGACGCTCCAGGCCGCCCACCACCACGCCGGTGGAGACGTTCTCCGCCAGCAGGCCGAGGAACAGGTCCGTCGCGTCCTCCTGTCGCCCCAGCCGCTCCGCGTAGAGCTTCGCCTGGCGCGCCGTCCACTCGTTGCGCTCCAGCTGCGTTTCAGCCAGCCCCGCCAGGCGCCCGGCCAGCGCCGCCGCCTCGTCGAACTTCGACAGGGAGACGCAGAGCGCCTGGAGGCGCTGCACGGCCGCCGCGTCCTCCGGCGCCAGCTGCACCAACTGACGCGCGAGCGGCTCCAGCTCCTCGGGCGCCGCGCTGGCCGCCTCGCGCCGGGCGAGGTCCGCTTCCAGGCGCGCCTTCGGGTCGTCCGCGAGCGCCGCGGCCGCCTGGAGCGACTTCACCGCATCCATCGCCGCCGCGTCGCCGGGGACGCGGGCGAGCACCTCCCGCCACGCGGCCTCCGCGCGCGAGGGGTCCGCCAACGGGCCTTGGAGCAGCTGCGCGAGCTGCCGCCACAACGTGGCCGCGACCTCGGGCACCGGGGCCGCCTGCGCCGCGCGTTGCAGCGCGAGGGCCAGCGCGGGCTGCACCTGGGCCTTCTCCGCGTGCTCCACCACCGAGCCCAACAGCAGCGGCCGGCCCGGCTCCAGCTCCAGCGCGCGCGACAGCACCTCGAAGGCGCCGCGAGCGTCGTCCTTCTCCTCGAACATCAGCGCGAGCGCCTCGCAGAAGGCCACGCGCTCCGGCCGAGGGCGCGGCGCCAGCAGCGCGAGGTCCAGCAGCGGCACCACCGCGTCCAGGTTCTCGTCCTCCGCCAGCAGCCGCGCCAGATGGAAGGCCGCGAGCGCCTGCGTGGGGTCCAGCTTCAGCGCCGCTTCCAGGTGCTCCCGCGCGGCGTCCGCGTCGCGAAGCTGCGTCAGGAAGAGGTCCGCGAGGCGCAGGCGCATCGCCGCCTGCGTCGAGCGGTCCTTCACCGTCGCGAGGTAGCGCTCCAGCACCGCCACGGCCTCCGGCGCGCGCCCCTGCTCCAGGAGCTGCTCCGCCGTCAGGCTCGCCGCGTCCGCGCGCGAGGGGTCCGCCGCCACCGCCTTCTCGAAGGCCGCCAGCGCGCCCTCCGCGTCGTTCAGACGGCCCAGCCGCAGCGTGCCCACGCGGAGCCACAGGTCCACCTGCGCGTTGCGGTCCTTCACCTCGCCCGCCATCGCTTCAATCTGCGCAATCGCCGGCGCGAAGTCGCCGCCCGCGCGCAGCGTCAGCTTCTCGATGAGCGACAGGCCCTCGGGCATGCCCGGCCACAGAAGGAAGCAGCGGTCCAACGCCTCCTTCACCTTGGCCGCCGAGCCCGGGTCGTACCAGGCGAAGAGCTTCGCCACGAGCAGCGACAACCGCGCCGCGCTCTTCCGGTCCCGCTCCTCCAGCGACATGCTGCGCAGCATCCGCACGCGGTCGCGCCACGTCTGCTCGAAGCGCTGCAGCGCCCGCGCCGCCTTCTCCACGCGCGCGTTCTGCGGCTCCAGTACCCGGGCGACGTCCACCACCTTCTGCGCCAGCTCGTGCTCGGTGGGGTCATCCACCAGCCGCTCGGCGAGCGCCGCGTATTCCTCGGCCATGCCCGCGTCGCCCAGCGCCGCGCGCTCACGCTCCAGGGCCTCGAAGGCCGGATGGAAGCGCTCTTCCGACAGCAGCAACTGCCGCACGCGACGGAAGATGGCCCGGTCCGGCTTCGCTCGCGCCGCGCGCTGCAGGCACAGCACCGCCCGGTCTCGGCGGAACAGCTTCTGCTCGTAGACGTCCGCGGCCTTCAGGTAGTGGCCCGCGCACTCCTCGCCCTGCGTGACACCGCCCAGGCGCTCCAGGACGTCCGCCAGCGCGGCGCCATCCTGCCGCGACTCATGCAGCCGCTTCAGGCCGCGCAGCGCGGGCAGCGGGTCCTTCGCCACCAGCAACGCGCGCTTGAGCAACTCCTCCGCGCGCTGCGTGTTGCGCTGACGGTCGTGCGCGAGCTCGGCGGCGCGGCACAACAGCCGCACGGCCTCGTCGGAGACGACGTCACGGGAGCGCCCCTCATAGAGGCGGATCAGGTCCTCGACACGGCCGGCCTTTTCGAGAGCCGCTTCGGTTTCGACGAAGGTGCGGTCATCGGACACGCGCAGCGTGGGACGCGACGAGGGCGTGAGCTGTTGCATGGAGGGGCGGGCCTTGGAATGGAAAAGAAAAGCAGCGAGGGCGCCAGTGACCGGAACTCTACCGGTCGCCAGCGCCCCCGAGCAATCGTGCAAAACCCGCCAAACGGCGGGAATCATTGACCTTCTTGCTACCCAGCCGAGGGAGCGTCCGGCGGCGTCTCGTCGCCCGCGCTTCCGTCCGCTGCATCCGCCGTGGGGGCAGGGGCGGGCGCGGTTTCGGGAAGCGCCTTCGCGCGCTCCACACCGGCGCTGTCGTTCAGCTGGGTGTAGAGGGCGATGGCCTTGTCACGCTGCTGCAGCTCCTCCGCGAGCTGGGCGGCGCGCGGCAGGTTGCCGAGCTTCTCGTGCAGCGGGAGCGCCTTGTCCTTGCGGCCGGCCGTCTCCCACGCCTCGGCGGCGGCGGTGACGTCCCCCAGCAGCTCCAGCCACCGGGCGCGGCCCGCGGGCTTCTGCTCCTGCTCCGCCCGGGCCAGCTCCTTCTGCGCCAGCTCCTTCGCCTCGTCGTCCAGCTTCAGGCGCTGCATGAAGTGGAACGCCTTGGGCGGAGGCAGCGGGCTGAGGACCTCGACGGCCTCACGGCGCTGTCCCACCGCCGCCAGCAGGGTCGCGGCGCCGAGCCGATCACCCCGCTCCACCAGGCTCTTCACCTCGAGCCCGCGGATGCGGTTGGCGCTGGCGATGTCCCGCGCGCGCTCGTACGACTTGCGCGCCAGGGTCAGCTTCCCGGACCGCTCATAGGCGAGCGCCGCCTGGTCGAACTGACGCGCGCGCTCGTAGAGGCGGGCCACGTTCTCGAAGTCGGCCTTGGCGACGTAGTGCTCCATGAGGAGCTCGTAGGCGCCGGCCTTCTCCAGCGTGGGCGCGAGCTGATCCGGCGGCAGCGTGCCCACCAGCCGGCGGGCCATGTCGTTGTCGCTCCCGGCCAGGGCGTTGCGCAGCGCGCTCTTCAGGTCCCCACCCGCCTCGAAGAGGCGCGCGGCCTCCGCGAAGGAGTTGTTGCGCTCGTGCAGCCGGCCCGCGTCACGGGTGCGGCCCATCGTCTCGAGCTGCTTGGCCTGCTCGTCCCAGGTGCCGGTCAGCTCGGGCAGCGGACGCTCGCCGCGCTCCGGGCGCTCACCCCGAGCAGGACGCTCGCGGCGCTCACCCCGCTCCGGGCGCTCGCCACGCTCGCGGCGCTCCCCCGAGGCAGAACGCTCGCCACGCTCCGGGCGCTCACCCCGAGCAGGACGCTCGCGGCGCTCACCGCGCTCCGGACGCTCACGGCGCTCCTCGCGAGGCGCCGCGACGGGCTCCTCCACCTCGGGGCCCGGCTGGCGGCCGCTGGCGGCGAAGGCCGCCTCGGCACGCTCGCTGTCACCCGCGGCGCGCCACGCCTGGCCCACCAGGAAGATGACGTCCGTCCAGGCGTCGAACTTCTCGCGCGCCGGGTCCACCGCGGGCGCGGCAGCCTCCGTCGGCGCCGCCGCCTCGGCGGGCGCGGCGGCCTCACCCTCGGCCGCGGCAGGCGCCTCGGCAGGCGTCTCGCTCTCCGGGGGAGCAGCCGCCTCGGCGGGCGCCGGGGCCTCGGCCGAACCCGCCTCGGGGGCGGACGGCTTGGGCTGGCGCTGCACGCGCAGCAGCGTGGTGATGAGGCGGCCACGCGTGTTGAGGTCCAGGTCGTCCAGGGACTTCAGACGCATGGGCCGCAGCGAGCGGACAATGGCCTGCAGCGGGCCCTTCTCCGCTCCAAAATCCGTCTTGGAGAGTGCCTTCTCCAGGATGCTCAGCTCGGCGATGACGCGCTGACCGGGGCCCACCGGGCCCTCTTCGCGATCCCGCCCGCGTCCACGGCCGTCGCCACGCCCACGGCCTTCGCCGCGGCCTGGGCCACCCCGCCCGCCGAATCCACCACCCGGTCCGTCACGGCGAGGACCCTGGCCCGGTGCACCCCCGTCACGACCACGCCCACCCGGGCGCGGCCCACCGCTTCCATTCTCCTGAGGCACGTCTTTCTCCCGCTAGAACGCGTAGCGAATGTTCGGCGCCACCGCGAACCCGAACGAGCCCCCGGAGACGAGGTAGCTCCCCGTCACCTCGAGCCCCACGGAAAAGTGGCGCAGCCGTGTGTAGTACTCCACTCCGGGCCCGGCAAACACAAGAATGTCGGAATCGGGGAGGAGCCGCTTCGGCGAGAACATCGCATAGCCAGCGCCCGCGCGGAGATAGAACCAGGTGCGCTTCACTTCCTGACTGTCCGCGAACCCCACCAGCCGCGCCCGGAGCGCCGCGCCGGGGACCAGCGTGGAAAAGTCACCAGAGACCGCGCCGCCCGAGTTGCCGACGTAGTCAGCGCTCGTCCGGATGCTCGACCCCATGATGAACACGCCGACAGACAGGCGCTCGCCCAGGTCCACGCCCACTTCCACCTGGGCCATGGGCCCGGAGGAGAACGGACGCGGCGTGCCCTCCGGCGCCGGCGGGTTGGTGAGGAACAAGGGTCCCCCCATCACCGCGAAGTAGATGCCCCGCTCGATTTCATCGAACGTGACGGCGGGGCGGTCCCCCGGAGCGTTGGTGGACGTCTGGGCGCTCGCGACCGTGGGGAGGAGGAACGAGGCGCACAGGGCAAGTGAGGCGAGGGCTTTCATGCGGTCCTGACATTGGCCCGGCTCCCGGGGGGGAGTGAGAGCCGGGGAAAGGCGCGGTGGGCGGCCCCTCATCAGGCCCGCCCACCCGAAAGAAAGGCCACCCGGCGCTATTCGCCGGACTGCTTGAAGATGAACGGGTACGTGACGACCACCACGCCGCCGCCCTTCGGCTCAGGGAACTTCCAGGTGCGCACGCGGCCGGCCACGCACGTCTCCAGCTCCGCGTTGCCCGCCGTGGACTGCGCCACCGACGAGGACGCGACCGAGCCGTTCGCGGCGATGACGAACTTCACCGCCACCTTGCCGCCCAGCTTCGGGAAGCGGTTGAGCATGCTCTCGTAGCAGTAGCGGATCTGCCCGCGGTTCATGTGGATGACCTTGCGGATGAGCTCCTTGTCCAGCGAGCCCATGACCTCCGGCTCCGAGGACGTGATGCCCACGTCGACGCTCTGCTTGCCACCCAGCACGCCCACGCCGCTGCCGTAGGAGCCGGTGCCGCCGCCACGGCCCTTGGTGCCGATACCACCGATGCCGATGGTGTCACCGGTGCCGCCGCCGCCACCGCCGCCGCCGCGCAGGCCCAGGCCGCCGAAGCCGCCGGAGTTGCCCGTCTTGGCGCCGAACATGTTGCCCATGGCGCTCTTCAGGTCGCCGCCCAGGCCGCTCTTGCCGAACACGGTGGAGATGCCGCCCTTGCCGCCGCCGAAGATCTTGGCCGTCAGCGCGCGCGCCTCGTCCTTCTTGGACGGGTCGCCCTTGGGCGCGGTGCGGTTGTTGGTCTTGGGCGCGTCCTTCTTGCCCATCTGGCCTTCGTCGCCCCGGCTCTTCGCGGCCATCTCGCCGCTCTTCTTCTGCTCCTTCTGCTGGTTGAGGCGCTCGAGGAACTTGTTCTTCTGCGTCTCCGGCGGCTTGATGATGAGCTTGGCGATGCGCGCGTTGTCGACCGACAGCTCGTCCGCGTACTCGTCACCGACCCCCGTGCGGTTCATCGCGGTGATGACGAACGCCGTCGCGATGAAGAACAGCACCAGGAAGATGTTGAGCGCGGTGTAGTCCATCGACTCGCCCAGCGGCACCACGACGCGCTTGGGCACGGGCTCGAAGCCCACCTCGACGGACACGCCGCCCAGGTCCACCCAGATGAAGTCGTCCGCCTCGAGCGTGAGCGAGTACGCGTCCCCCTCGTGCGAGGCCTTGCCGGCCTCGATGACGGCCTTGAGGTCCAGCGTCTCCCCCTTGCGGGTGAGCTCGCCCTTCATCTTCGCGGTGAAGCGCACGGTGAAGGACTGGCCGTCCGAGCGCAGCACGTCGAACTTCGGGCCTCCCAGCCGGGAGTCGCCCATGACGAAGTCCACGCCCTTCTGGCTGCCCACCGTGAAGAGCCGCTTCTTGCCGGGCGCGATGAAGAACTCGCCCACGCGCTGCTCGCCCCACATGAAGTGGAGGGCCACGCCCATGGGGCCGCTGGACTTGGTGCGGCGCACGGTGCGCACGCGCGGCGCGGCTTCCACGGGAGCGGCCGCGACCGGGGCGGGCGCGGGCGCCGCGGCAATCACCGCGCTCTCCTGCGTGGCGGCGAAGGACGGGTCGATGGCGGCCTCGGCCGGGGCGGCCACCGCGGCCTGCGCCAGGCCCACGGCCGGCGCCGCGGCGGCGACCACCGGGTTCTTCTCCGTCTCCACGTCGGTGCTGGCGGCGGCGGCGGCCAGGTTCACCGCGGCCACCGCGGCCGGGTTCTCCAGGCGGATGGTGGTGCCACCCACGCGAATCTCGTCACCGAAGGACAGCTGCCCCTTGGTGACGCGCTTGCCGTTGACGTACGTGCCTTCGACGCTGCCCATGTCGATGATGGACATGGCGCCGTCGCCGGCGACCTCGATGACGGAGTGGATGCGGCTGACCTTGTCGTCCTCCAGGCACAGGTGCGCGGAAGACAGACGGCCAATCTTGATGATGTCGCGCTCGTAGTCCTTGGAGGCGACCAGCGAGTCGCCCTTGAAGACCTTGAGTGTCAGAGGAACGGCCATGGGGGCTCCTACAAAAGGTGGGTACGGTGACAGACAACGCTGGTGGCGGCGGGTTCCCGCCCAATCGCGGCGCTGGCTACAGCTCGCCCACGGACTGCATCACCTTGTCCTCGAAATCCTCGCGGATGCGGATGAGGTTCGAGTGCTTCACCTTGTCACGCGCTTCGATGTACTCGCCATCCGGCTTCGTGAGGTCGCCCTCGATGGTGTCGTCCTCGAAGTCGATGTTGGTCGTCTTGGAGTAGCGCACATTGCCCTCTCCAGCACCACCCGGGTTGGAGCCCTCGTCCTGGGCCAGGGCCGGCGTCACCGCGAGCGCCGCACACAGCATCAACGCCTTCCGCATTACTGCCTCCCAGACGGGCCTCGCAGGGCCCATCCCACACCGAATCCCCGGATGAGGGGGAAACACAAGGTTCGCATCTTCCCCCGAGGCCCCGCCACAGCGAAGGCACCCGGGGGCATCCCAACTTTCACAGCAGGTCGTCTTCCGGCTCGCCGGGTTCCGCCGTGCCTGCATTCTTCTGGTCGGACGTCCCACTCGCGGGGGGCGGCGTCGCGGGCGCGGTGCCGCTGGCGGGCGTCGCCTTGGGCGCGGTGGCGTTGCCGGTGGCGGGCGTCGCGTTGCCAGCGGCCGCCTTCTCCGCGGCCTGCATCTGGGCCTGCTGCTGCTTCTGCAGCTCCTCCATCTGCTTCGCCTGCTCCTCGGCGAACCTGGCCTCGCGCTTGGCGTTGACGATGGCCTCCACCTCGCGCAGCAGGGCGAACACGGGCGCCTCGCCAGGCAGCGCGACGTCGCCGCCGGCCATGGCGATGTACTTGCGGTACAGCTCCGAGGCGCGCTCGGGCGCGTCCTTCACCCGGTGGAGGATGATGGCGCGGTTGAGGTTCACGGCGGCCATCTCGGGGTCGAGCTTCTCCGCCTCGTCGTACTCCTGCATGGCCTTGTCGTACTGGCCCATGCCCTTGTAGGCGATGCCCAGGTCCAGGTGCGCGGCGGCGTTCTTCCCGTCCGCCTGCAGGATGCGGCGCAGGTGCGCCTCCGCCGTGGGGAAGTTCTCCGCCTGCATGGCCAGCTGCGCCAGCTCCACGTGCGACGGCACGTAGTCCTCGCGAACCTCCAGCGCCTTCTTGAAGGACAGGCGCGCCTCGTCGACGTCGCCCTCCTGCAGGAGGATGAGGCCCACCGCGTGGTGGAGCTCGGGGTCCATCCCGTCGAGCTTCACGCCCCGCAGCGCCACCAGCTTCGCCATGGCGAGCTGCTTGCGGTCCAGGTAGCTGCGGATCATCACCTTCAGCGCGGTGGTGGACTGCGGGTCGCGCATCAGCGCGGCGCGCGACAGGTCCATGGCCTTGGTGTGGTCCCCCTGCTGCCGGTAGATTTCCGCCAGCCGCGCGCGCGACTGAGCGTCATCCGGGTAGCGCTGGAGCACCTCCTGGTACAGCGCCACCGCGCCGGCGACGTTGCCCGCGTTCTGCTCCATCACCGCCAGGTTCTCCGACGCCTGACGCAGCGAGGGCTTCTTGGCCAGCGCCGCCTTGTAGTGGTTGCGCGCCTCGGGGAGCTTGCCCTGGCGCTCGGCCAGCACGCCCAGGTTGTAGTCGGCCTCCGCCAGGTTGGCGTCCGCCTCCAGCGCGGACTGGAACTTCCGCTCCAGCGCCGGGTAGTCGATGGCCTTGGCCTTCTTCTGCGTTTCGAACGCCTTCAGGGCGTCCTCGAAGCGGGCCTTGGCCGTGTTGGAGATGGGCGCCGCCGCCGCGGCCTTGCCGGCGTTCGGATCCGCCGTCTTGGCCCCGCTGGGGCCCGTGGCCTTGGAGGAGGAACAACCGGCGGCGGCCAGTGAGACGGCCGCCAACAAGGGGAACAGGCGCATGGTGCGAATCGTCCGGTTCATTAGAGGAAGTCCTCCGGCTCCTCGTCACTCCCGCCCTGCTTCGCGGGAGTGGTGCCGTTGGCGGGGGCCGCCGGGCGGGCGTCCACCTGGGTCTCGGTCTGCGAGCGCAGCTGCGCGGTGAGGTCCGTCAGGTCCTCCTGCAGCGTCGCCGCCCTCGCCTGCTGCGCCTCCGCCTTGGGGGCCGGCGGCGGCACGTCCTGGATGGTGGCCAGCAGGTCACCGCCAATCAGCTGCACGCGGCCCTTCAGCGCCACCTTCTCCTCCGGCATCTCGGGGTAGCGGTCCGGCTGGTACGTGGTCCGCAGCAGCTTCAGGCTCTCCGCGGCGCAGTCGTTGTAGACGTCCAGCTCGCGGCTCTTGGCCACCGTGGCGGAGAACGCCTCGGCCGCCTTGTCCTTGAGCGGCTGCGCCTGGTTGGTGAACTCGTCGCGCAGCGCCTGCTGCGACTCCTCGTCCAGGCCGCGCGGCATGGGCGAGTTGATGAGGCGGTCGGCGAAGTGGTCATACGCCAGGCCGATGCGGTGCAGCGCGCAGATGGCGGGCTCGGGCGCGCCCAGCGTCACCGTCTGCACGTACTTCTTCTCCACCACCTGGAGCGCGCGGCTCTTGTCCTGGATGCTCGCCTTGAAGCGCTCCGGCGACGGCGGGGCGCCCCAGTACAGCTTCAGGCGGCGGTACTCGTTCCAGTCCGGGTCCACCGACAGGAACTGCGCCTGCGCGGCGGTGGCGAGCGCCGGCTTCTCCAGCGAGCCCTGCACGCGGCGGGGCAGCTGGTCGAAGTGGTCGAAGATGCGCTTCTGCATGCGCACCACGTCGCGCGACTTGCCCAGCTTCTTGTACAGCTCGACGATGCGGCCCTCGGCGGCCAGGAACTTGCTGGGTGAGCGCATGTTGTCGCGCTCGTACTCCTCCAGCATCTTGATGGCCTTGAAGGCCGCGCCGCTCTTGGCCGTCAGGTCGATGATGGACAGCCGGATGTCGTCCGCGTCCTTCGCGCGCGGCCACAGCGTCAGGTAGTGCTCGCGGTTGCGCAGCGCCGCCTTCGTCTGGCCCAGGCCCTCGCGGTAGGTGGCCGCGTTGAACAGGGCGATCTGCGCCTTGGACTCGTCCCACTTCTGCACCGCCGCCGGCTTGTCGTCCGCGGGCGCCCGGCCCTTCTTCTTGGCGCTGCTCCGGGACTTCGCGGGGCCCTTCTCCCCGAGGCTGCGCTCGTAGCCGCGCACGTAGGCCTCGTAGGTGGTGGCCGCGTCCTCGAAGTCGCCAATGGCCTCCAGCGCCTCGGCGTTGGCGTAGATGGAGTCCGGCACGTGCTTGGAGCGCGGGTACTCGGCGAACAGGCGCTTGCGCACCTCGATGGCCTTATCCAGGCGCTTCGCCTTGTAGTAGTCGACGGACGCGTTGTAGAGCGCCAGGTCGGCGATCTCCGTCTGCGGGAAGTCCTTCACGAAGGCCAGGTACGCCTCGGCGGCCTTCTCGAACTCCTTCTTCTCCTCCAACTGGCTGACGAGCTTGAAGGACGACTGCTCGATGAGCTTGGCCAGGTCGTCGCGGAACTTGCCCACCGCCAGCTTGTCGTTGGCGTAGAAGCGCCGCGCCCACTCGTTCACCTTCGCGTAGTCCTGGAGCAGGTGGTACGAGTCCAGGATGAGGTTGGCGGAGATCTCCGAGGCGCGCTCGCCGTTCTCGAACTTGTACTCGGGGTAGCCGAGCGCGATTTCGCTGAAGCGCAGCACCGCCTCGTCGAAGTGGTTGTGGCGGTAGTAGATGTTGGCCGCCTTGAAGGCGATCTCCACCCGCTTGTCGCCCTTGGGCACGTACTTGAGGTAGCGCTCGCACGCGTCGAGCAGCGCCTTCTTCAGCGTGGGGATGGCGGCCTTCTTCGTGATGTCCGAGCCCACCGACTCGCTCTTGGCCTCGCCCCGCGCCTCGGCGGCCTTCACGACCTCGTCGTAGGAGAGCACCGCGTTGTAGGCGGCGTTCTGCAGCCACTTGCCCGGCTTGCCCGGCTTGGGCTTGCCCTGGTCGTCCTTGGCCTCCAGCACCTTGGCGTCCTGGAGCACGACGAGCGTGTAGTTGGCGGCGGCCTTCTCGAAGTTCTGCAGGTTGTCGTTGAGGAGCTCCGCCCAGAAGAAGCGCAGGTCATACGCCTTGGGGTTCTCCGGGAAGAGCGTGAGGTAGTCGCTGTACACCGCGTCCGCGTAACGGAACGTCTCCTCGTTGCGCGTCTTCTTGCCCTCGTTGTGCCAGGTGACGGCGAGGTTGGACAGCGTGCGCTCGGAGAGCTCCTTCGCCTCCGCCAGCAGCTTCTTGTCCTTGTCCTCCTTGATGACGCCGGAGGACTCGACCTCCTTCATGATCTTCACGAGCCGGCGCACCTGGACCACCGTGCGCTCCTTGTTGCCCATGCGGAGGATGCAGTCGACGATGCGGCCCTGGAAGCCGGGCGCCTCGGGCGACAGCGGCTTCTCCTTGATGAGGCCGTTGTAGGTGATGGCCGCCTCGCGGTCCTTGCCATCGCCGTAGTACAGGTTGGCCAGCTGCTTCAGCATCGTGAAGCGGTCTTCCGGGTTGGTGGCCACCTTGCCGAACTCGGCGCGGGCCTGCCCCACGTCACCCTGGTGCGCGTACGCACGCACGTAGTCGGTGCGCGCCTCGCGCAGCAGCGAGCCGCGGCCGCCCTTCTTCGCGCCGTCCTTCTCCAGCGCGTTGGCGCCGGCGAGCTCGCCGTAGAGCACCACCGTCTTGAACTTGTCCTTGGCCGACTCGAAGTCGCCCATGTTGTAGTGGCACCAGCCCTGCTTGTAGAGGGCGAAGGCGTACACCTGGCTCTCCGGGAACTCGGCGGCCTTCTTGTAGGCCACCAGCGCCTTCTCCAGCTCCGGGCGCTTCCCCTTGGAGTTGTTGAAGTAGTACTCGCCGAAGGCGAAGTAGGCGTCCGGGATGAACTTGGACTGCGGGTGCTTCTCCACCAGCCGCTTGAAGGCCACCAGCGCCTTGCGGTCCTGGCCGTCCTCCATCAGGTACTGGCCGAGGAAGAAGAGCACCTCGTCGGTGCGCTCGAAGGCCGGGTACTCCTGGACGATCTTCGTGTACTGCTCCACCGCGAGCTTGCCGTACTCCTTCTGCCTCGCGACGAACTCCGCCTTCTCCGCCTTGGCCTGCTGCTGACCCGCGGCGTCGTTGCGGTTCATGGCCTGGATGAGGTCGTCGTCCTTCCGGTTCGCCTCGAAGAAGAAGAACTTCGACTCCTCCCAGTAGAACTCGCCGAGCCGGAACAGGAGGCTGGGGGCCTCCTTCGGATCCGGCGACAGGGAGATGATCTTCTTCAGCGACTGGATCTGCTCACGCCGCTTGGAGGCCACCTGCAGCTCCACGCCCAGCCGGAACTGGTCGTACTGGAGCGCGGGGGCGACCTCTTCCTTCTTCTTTTCGCGGGTGATGTCGCCAGCCAGGGACTTGTCCACCGAGGTGGTGGACTTCCGGCCGAGATCGGCATCGCGCGGGGCTTTCTTCTCCTGGGCGGTGGCGGCCGTGGCCAGGAGCACGAGGCAGACGAGAAGCGAACGGCGCATGGTCTTCCTAAGAGAGGGGCACCGGCGTCCCCGGCCGCTTGCCTGGCAGGCAAGTGTCCGGGAATCTTCGGGAATTTCCATTCGGGGACCCTCACTATGCGCGGTTTCCGCGCGACGGGTCAACACTGACTGGCCGCCTGCTTCCCCGGGGAAGCGTCGGTTCGAAATCTTCCAGATCCGCTGTGAAAAACGGCGCCCTGGAGTTGCCATGTCGGACCTGCCAGGTATGGGGGAGCGGACGGTCGGTTGTCCGGCCTCCCTGCACTGGAGTACGCGTCGGATCATGAGTCTCCTCCCCGAAAGCGCCAGCTTCGAAGAGCTGGTCCAGGACTACTTCCTCGCCGTGCGTGGCGCGGGGCTGATGCTCTCCGCGCTGGACACCGAGCTTTTGACGACCTGGGCCCGGGAAGGCGTTCCCTTCGAGGTGGTGGCCAAGGGCATCTCCCGCTCGGCGGAGAAGGCCCTCTGGGACGCGCGCCCCGGTGAGCCGGTGCTGCGCTCGCTGCGCGCCTGCCGCCGGCAGGTGGAGTCGGAGATCAAGAAGTACCGGGAGCTGGCGGCGGGCGCGGGCACCGAGGAGGCCTCCTCGCCCCGGCGCAAGCGCACCCGCTCCTGGGAGGAGACGCGGCACGCACGGCTCTGCGCGGCGCTCGAGGACCTGGCGGGGCGGGAGGAGGCGCTCGCGCACCGTGTGCGCAGCCTGCGCATCTCCCTCCTGGCCCACGTCCCCGAGGAACCGGCGGCCATGGATGCCCAGGAAGCCCTGGCCTTCCTGCTGCTGCTGCGCGCCCTGCCCTTCGCGGACCGGTGCGGGCTGTGGCGCGAGGCCCTGGCCGCGTCCACCGAGCACCAGGTGATGTCGCCGCGGGCGAGGAAGGTCGCGCGGCGCTTCCGCGTGCTGGCCACGGTGAGGCGGCGGCTCGGCATGAAGGAGATGTAGTCGGGTGTTATACCTGCCCGTCCGCTCAGTGGACTGACGGCCGAGGGAGGCTCTGGTATGGCGGTGCGTGAGATGGCTCCAAAGGCGAATGGCGAGGCGTGTGGTGTGTGCGGCGGGCGGACCTATGTCATCGAGCGCCGGGGAGATCAGGCTCAGGCCCGGATCTGCGCGTGCTCGGAGCACTGCTCGGTGTGCGGTGGGCGCGGGCACGTGCTCGTCGAGCGCGAGGGCGAGTTCAGCCAGAAGGTCGGCCCGCGCCGCTACGAGGTGATGGAGACGTGCACGTGCACGAAGCTGCGAAAGCGGATTTCGCGCTTCGATGCCCTGGGCATCCCCGCCTCGGCCGCGCATGCCACGTTCGACAACTACCGCGCGTCCAAGGAGGAGCAGGACCGCGGCCGGAACGTGGCGATGCAGTTCGCCTACCAGTACGTGCAGGGCAATGCGTCCAAGGGCTTCATCCTGAGCGGCCCCGTCGGCACGGGGAAGACGCACCTGCTGGCGGCGACGCTCGCGCACCTCGCGCTGGAGCTGGGCGTGCGCGGACGCTACGTCGAAATCTCGCTGCTCTACGCCACCATCCGGCGTGGCTTCCAGGAGGGCAAGAGCGGCGGAGAAATCATCGGGCCGCTGTCGGAGGTCGAGGTCCTCGCCATCGACGAGATGGGCAAGGGCCGCGGCAGTCCCTTCGAGATGGAGACGCTCGATGAGCTGATTGCCCGCCGCTACAACGCGGGGCGCACCACGCTGTTCGCGACGAACTACTCGCTGGAGCCGGAGAAGCGGGCCGTCCGGAGCGCGGCGCCTTCGGGCTACCGGACCACCGAGGATGCGCGCGGCGCGCTCCGCGAGCTGGAGCTGCTGCGCGAGCGCGTGGGGGAGCGCATCTACAGCCGGCTGTGCGAGCTGTGCACCTTCATCGAGTTCCCCAAGGACACGCCGGACCTGCGCCGGACCCGCCAGGAGATGGAGGCCCCCATGCGCCATCCCTCGGGCCACGGGCGGCCCGTGGGCCGCTGAGCCCCGCGCACGGGCGGCTCGACGAGCGGGGAAGGCTTCACGCATCCTGCGCGCATGACCGACGCCATCCTCGTCCTCGTCACCGCCCCCTCCACGGACAAGGCCGCCGAGCTGGCCCGCACGCTCGTGGAGGAGCAGCTCGCCGCGTGCGGCAACCTCATCCCGGGCGCGCGCTCCATCTACCGGTGGGAAGGCCGCGTCCAGGACGAGCCCGAGGTGTTGCTCATCCTCAAGACACGCGCCGCCCTCTTCGAGCCGCTGCGGGCTCGCATCGTCGCGCTTCACCCCTATGACGTCCCGGAGGTGCTGCGCCTGGACGTCGCGGACGGCCATGCGCCCTACCTGTCCTGGATTCTGGGCAGCACGCGCGCGCCGGCCTGACGGCCACGTCTCCTCCCCCTCCAAGCGGCGCAACCCGCGCTTCCTCGCTGCCCGATAGGACAGGCGGCCGTCCCTCGGGCACCACCGCCAGGCGGTTTCACAGAGGGGAGGCGGCGCCGCGAGGCTCGGGACTGACCTGATTTCCATGGCAGGCCGCCTGCTTCACGAGGGCTCGGGCATGCGTGGAGCGCAGAATAGGACTCAAGCGCGGGGACGTTCTCGGCTCGCCCCTTACTTCCCCAGGAGCCGACCCCCATGTCCCGACTGCGCAGTTTGTGCCTCCTCGGACTCGTGTCCGTGGGCGGCGTCGCCTGCTCCAGCAGCCCGCAGGAGCCTGCTCCCGCATCTGGCGAGAACCCGTTGCCCAGCTTCCCGGGCTCGCGCCAACCCTCGGCCCCCACCGAGCCCACGCCCGCGCCTGAACCTCAGGGCAACGACGACACGAACGACGGGCCTCCCATCGCGGAGCAGCCGCCGCCCACGCCCGTCCCTCCTCCCGAGGAGCCGCCCCCGCCCCCCACGTACGCACGCGAGTGGTACGTCAGCCCTTCCGGAAATGACTCGGCCAACGGCTCTCTCGACAAGCCCCTGCGAACCATCTCCAAGGCCCTGACGCTCGTGGGTCCAGGCGAAATCATCCGTGTCCAGAAGGGCACCTACCAGGAGAAGCTCGTCATCGACACGAGCGCCCAGGCGGGCACCGCATCCGCCCCCATCACCCTGCGTGGCGAGGGCCTGCCCAAGGTGGTCCCCACCTCCAGCGGCTGGTTCATGGCCCACGTGCAGCGGCCGCACTGGCGCATCGAGGGCTTCGAGTTCGATGTCAGGGGGCAGCGGCAGGTCGCCATGACGTTCTCCGGCAACACCGAGGGCACCGTCATCGCGGGCAATGAGCTGCACCACGGCGCGTTCGGCAGCGGCATCAGCACCGACTACGGCGCCAAGGGCCTCACCTTCGAGGGCAACCACATCCACCACTTCGCGCGTGGCAACGTGGACTCGCACGGCATCGTCATTGCTCCCACGTCGTCGGACATCACCATCCGCGGCAACGAAATCCACGACAACTCGGGTGACTCGGTTCAGTGCCTCGGGCCGGAGGGCTTCAGCAACAACGCCCCGGCGCGCGGCGTCCTCATCGAGGACAACGAGCTGTACGACAACCGGGAGAACGCCGTGGACCTCAAGACGTGCCACGACGTCGTCGTGCGCGGCAACCGCATGTACGGCTTCACCAAGTCCACCACGTCACGCGGCGAGGCCGTGGTGGTGCACTACTCCGCGCGGAACGTCGTCATCGAGGAGAACGACATCTTCGACGCGTCCATTGGCATCGCCGTGGGCGGCAACCGCGTGGGCGCGCCGCCCACCAACATCTCCATCCGGCGCAACCGCATCCACGACTTGAAGACGCCGGAAGGCTCGGGCATCCGCATCGAGAACGGCAGCGACGTGCGCGTGCTGCACAACACCGTCGTGGGCACGGACGGCTTCGCCTTCGTCGTGGGGCACGGCACCGGCGGCGCCTCCAGCAACGTGGCGGTGCGCAACAACCTGTTCGCGACGCGCAACGCAGTCAGCATGGGCCTGTCCGCCCCGGGCCTCCGCATGGAGTCCAACCTCTACCTGACGGGCGCGGCCTTCAACACGGGCATCTTCGTGTCCCCCCAGAGTGACTGGGTCGGCGCCAGGCTCGCCGCCTGGCTGACGAACGGCGTCGAGCTGGGCTCGGGTGAAAGCGGCGAGCCCCTGCTGGACCTGGAGACGCTGCTGCCCGGCGCGGGCGCGGTGGACCAGGGCATGGACCTGGGCCTGCCCTACTGCGGCGCCGCGCCGGACATCGGCGCGGTGGAGTCCGACTGCCCCGACGCCGCGACCGCGGCCCTCATGGAGTGATGGCGCGCACCAGCGCGTTGCCGGCGTCCGCCACGTAGAGGCGGCCGTCCGGCCCCACCGTCAAGCCGGCCGGGAGAACGAGCTGCGCCTCCTCTCCCGGCCCGTCCGCGTGCCCGTAGCTGCCACTGCCCGCGAGCGTCGTCACCTTGCGCGCCTGCCCGTTTCCATCCAAGTGGATGCGCCGCACGCGATAGTTGCCCGGGTCCGACACCGCGAGGGAGCCGTCCTTCAGCACCGCGATGCCCAGGTACGGCAGGAACTGCGCCGAATCCGGCGCGCCGTCGCGGAAGCCCGGCGTCGTGCCCGCCACCACCGAGGTGACGCCGTCGCGGATGCGCACCACGCGCGACATGCCGGACTCGACGACGTAGAGGGTGCCCCCGTCCTCGCTCACCGCCACGCCAGAGGGCCGGTACAGCCAGTCCCCCTGCAGCGTCGTCACCGGGTGGCCCTCCGCCACCAGGTCGATGCGGCGAATCACCCCGTTGTTCATGTCCGCCACCAGCAGCGCGGTGCCATCCGGCGTCACCGTCAGGCCCGCGGGCTGGTTGAAGGCCGCCTGCTTCGCGGGGCCGTCCTGCAGGCCCGGCGTGCTTCCGGCGAAGAGCTCCACCGTCCCCTCCGGGCCGATTCGGCGGATGACGTAGTGGTCCGTGTCCGCCACGTACACGTTGCCCGCGGCGTCCGTGGCGATGCCCATGGGGCCATTGAGGCCGGAGGCCAGCGTCGTCACCTCGCCCCCGGCGGCCACCCGCTTCACCGCGTTGCCGTAGCCGTCCGCCACCACGAGCCCGCCTCCGGGCAGCAGCGCCACCCCGGTGGGCGCCCCCAGTGAGGTGCTCGCCACGGCGGCGCCAGCCCGGCTGCGCTGGCCGGGCACACCCGCCACCGTCCGCACCTCCGGCGCGAAGGGCCCCTGGGCGTTGAAGCGGTTCTGCCGCGCGAAGCGCACCAGCGTGTCGGGCACGGCCCGGCCCAGGGCCTTGTAGAGCACGTTGGCGACGATGCGCGCCGCGCGCGGGTCCGCCATGTCCTCGGAGGCCAGCGTGCGCACGAAGTCGATGCCGCCCGAGGAGAAGACGTAGGCGCTGCCCTGCTTGCGCACCACCATGTGCCCGAAGCCGAAGGCCCCCTGCAGCGACAGCATGGGGGATTCGGCCAGCACGTCCAGCCCTTCCGGCGCGGCCCCGTTGCTCACGAGCTGATCCACCTCGTAGCCGTTGGCCATCCACAGCGTGTCACCCGCCTTCAGCCCCGAGCCCGCCAGCGCCCAGTGGCCCGGGTGGGTGATGACGGCCGGAAACCCGAACTGATGCCAGCGGCTGGAGAACTGCACGCCGAGCAGCGCATTCTCGGGCCGCCCCACCACGCGCTCGCGGAACTTCACCGTGCGCTGAGCGCCCTGGTACGGGTCGTTCGCGTGGCCCTTGTAGCAAGCGATGACGCGGCGGGGCCGGCCGTCCTTCGACGGCTCCACCTGCACCTGCCAGTAGGCGTTGTTCGCGCCGAGGTTGAGCAGCGAGCGGCCCTCCGCCACGGCCCGGTCCGCGTGCTCGCGGATGCGGGGGCTCCAGTACTCATCGTGGCCGGACATGAAGAAGGCCTTCGCGCCGGCCAGGAAGTCGTAGCTGGCGTCCAGGTCCTCGTTGGTGAAGTAGCCCACGTCCAAATCTTGCGACTCCAGCCACTGCACCAGGCTCAGGTCATCCGTCAGCAGGTGCCCGCTGCCGTGGCCCCGGTAGTTGGGCCTGTCGTAGGAGACCTTGAAGGCGCGGCTGACGCCGTGCTCGCGCATCACCCGGTCCCTGTCGTCATAGAGGCTGGTGCCGCCCCAGGTGTTGTAGGCGGCCCACGTGGCCGTGGGGATGAGCACGGCCACCTCCGCGCGCGGGTTCGCGTCCCGCACGAAGAAGGGCACGTAGCGCTGGTGGTTGTCCTCGCGCACCAGCTTCACCACGTAAACGCCGCGGACCCAGTCCTCTCCGACGGGAACCTCCAGCGTGGGCGCCCAGGTGCAGGCCACGACGCCAGTGGCCCGGTCCGCGGGACAGTCGCCCTGGCGCACGCCGGCCACGGGGCCGCCTCGCGCCACCTCGCGGGCGCCCGTGCCTCCGTAGTAGCCCATCCGGTACACGTACCAGCGGAAGGCACGCGCCTCGGACACGGACACCGCGACGCGCAGCGTCTCCCCCTGCGTCAGCGTGGCCTTCAGCGCATACCCCTCGATTTCGCGGCTGTGGGCGTTGCGGGTGATGCGCCACGCCGTCGTCCCGGGGCGGAGGTTCTCCTCCCGCACGGCGCCAGGATTTCGCGGGGGCGGCTCCTCCGCGCCCGCGTCGGGCGGCTCGGGCGCCTCGTTCCCCCCGTCGGGCGAACCCGCGTCGACGAGCCCCGGGTGAGGGCCGCCATCGCCGCCGTCGTAGCCGTCATTCAGGGGCGGCGTGTCGTGCCGGTCTCCCGGAATCACGGGGCGGACGGCGGCCTCGTCGCAACCACTGCTCAGCATCACGAGCGCGAGCCCGAACACCCACCCTGCCCAACGGCTTGCCTGCGCCATCCCGTTCCTCCCAGCCCTACTTCCAGGACCGGACGGTAGGCACGAACCCCGGGGAGGGAAGCGGGGTGCCCTCCCCGGGTGGGTGGCTCGGGATGACGCGGTGCTGGAGTGCCCAGAATGGGAAAGTTCCTACCCTCCCAGCAGCTCCCGGTGCAGCCGGGCCGTCAGCGCCTTCAGGTGCGCCTTGTCCACGAGCAGCGTGAGCTGCAAGGGCGAGGTGTGCGCCGAATACACGTGGGCCGAGAGCTCCTCCGCGGCCACCAGCGCCCGGCGCAGCGGCGCCCAGTCCGCGTTCAGGCCCACGCCCACACAGGTGACCGTTCCCAGGTCCTCGCGCCAGGACACGGCGTCGCCGAAGCGCGTGGCCAGCTCCCGGCGCAGCGCGTCCGGGCCGTGCACGTCCGCCAGCGGGATGGTGATGGCCGTGCGGCGAGGGCCTCCCGAGGGCCCCTCGAAGTCCAGCGTGCGGCCTCGGACGACGCGTGCGTCCAGGAACTCCAGCAACTCGGCCAGCCGGACGGGCTCGGCCGCCGTGAGCACCGCCATCTCCGCGTCGGCGGTGACGCCCTTGAGCCGGTGCTCCGAGGGCACGGTCAGCTCCTGCACCGCGGTCCCCGTTCCCTGGCCATGCGCCGTGCGCGCCAGGATGGTGATGCCGCGGGCCTTGGCCCACTCCACCGCCTGGGCGTTGAGCACCTTGGCCCCCGCGCTCGCCAGCTCCTGCATCTCGTCGTAGCTCAGCGTCTCCAGCTTGCGCGCGTCCGGGACGACCCGCGGGTCCGCGCTGAACACGCCGTCCACGTCCGAGTAGATTTCACACGCCTCCGCGTCCAGCGCCGCCGCCAGGGCGACCGCCGTCGTGTCCGAGCCGCCGCGGCCCAGCGTCGTCACCTCCTTCTTGAAGGACACACCCTGATAGCCCGCGACGATGACGACCTTGCCCCGCGCCAGCTCGTCATGGATGCGGTAGGGCCGCACCTCCACGATGCGCGCCTGCGAGTGCGCGTCCGTGGTGATGATGCCGCTCTGGCTACCGGTGAAGCTGATGGCCGGCACCTCCATCTCCTGGAGCGCCATGGAGAGCAGCGCCATGGAGATGCGCTCGCCGCACGTGAGCAGCATGTCCAGTTCGCGGCGCGGCGGGTCGGGAGAGACGCCCTTGGCCAGCGCGAGCAGCTCGTCCGTGGTGTCGCCCATGGCGCTCACCACGACGACCACCTGATAGCCCGCCTCGCGCTTGTCCTTCACCCGCTGGGCGACCTTGCGGAGCTTCTCCACGCCGGCGACCGACGAGCCGCCGTACTTCTGGACCACGATTGGCATACGCGCCTCACTACCCCTGTTCGGTGTGTCCGGAAAACCACACCGGAGGCCCTTCTTGCAGAAGTCCGGCCAGTCCGCGAGCGAAGCCCGTACCCGGAGTCAGGGTCGCCTCAACAGGCGAATGTCGGGTTAAATGCGGGCCCCCTCGCCGGGGCTGTCCGGAGCAGCACCCCGGCGCCCAGGGAAGACCGCAGCCTTCACCGGAAGCCCCCATGCCGATGATTGAGGTCCAGCACCTCACCAAGCGATACCGAGACAGGGTGGCCGTGGACGACCTCACCTTCCAGGTCGAGGAGGGGCAGATTCTCGGCTTCCTCGGCCCCAATGGCGCTGGCAAGTCCACCACCATGAAGATCCTCACCGGCTTCCTCCCGCCGTCCGAGGGGGTGGTCCGCGTCGGGGGCTACGACGTGGAGGCACAGCCGCTCAAGGTGAAGCGCCGCATCGGCTACCTGCCGGAGATGCCCCCGCTCTACGTGGAGATGACGGTGCGCGGCTACCTGCGCTTCGTCGCCTCGCTGAAGGGGCTGTCCGGGCCCGCGCGCGCCACCGAGCTGGAGCGCGTCGCCAACCTCATGGGGGTGACGCACGTCATGGACCGCGTCATCCAGAACCTGTCCAAGGGCTACAAGCAGCGTGTGGGCATTGCCCAGGCCCTGCTCGGCTCACCGCCGGTGCTCATCCTGGACGAGCCCACTGAGGGCCTGGACCCCGCGCAGCGCGCCGAGCTCCGCGCGCTCATCAAGGGCCTGGCCGGCAAGCACACCGTCATCCTCTCCACGCACATCCTCCCGGAAGTGACGATGACGTGCGAGAAGGTGCTCATCATCCACCAGGGGAAGATGGCCGCCTACGACGACATCCACCAACTGGCCCGCCTCCACGGCCAGGCGGAGAGCGCGTCGCTGGAAGAAGTCTTCATCAAGCTGACCGCCGCCTGAACGCGGCCTCCCTTCGAGGACCCCACCTCCATGCGCACCGCCCTGGCGATTGCCCGCAAGGAACTGTCCATCTCCTTCACCACGCCGTGGGCCTACGCCGTCTTCACGGCGATGGCGGCGCTGACGGCCTTCTATTTCACGGACCTGCTGCAAGGCTTCAACGAGGTCCAGGCCGTGGCGCGCCGGGTGGGCTGGTCGCAGATGTCCCCGGACTTCAACATGTACCGCAACCTCACGGACGGCGTGGTGGTGGAGCTCTGGGGCAGCGTGCTCGTCATCACCCTGGTCGTCACGCCCTTCCTGTCCATGCGGCTGTTCGCGGAGGAGCGGCGCAACCGCACCTTCGAGCTGCTGATGACGGCCCCCGTGCGGCCCATCGACATCGTGCTCGGCAAGTACCTGGGCGGACTGGGCGTCATCACCACCACGCTGGGGCTCACGCTCGTCTTCCCCGTGCTCCTGTCCGTGTTCGGCCGCGCCGAATCCGGCCTCGCGCTGGAGTGGCCCACCGTCCTGCTGGGCTACGGCGCGCTGCTGCTCTGGGGTGCCACCTGCATGGCCGTGGGCATGTTCATCTCCGCGCTGACGGAGAGCCAGATGCTGGCGGCCTTCCTCACCTTCTGCACCCTGCTGGCGTGGATGCTGCTGGGACAGCTCGCCCGCCGCGCGGATGAGCCCCTGCGCTCGGCGCTCACCTACGTCGCCTGTGACCTCCAGCTCCAAGGGATGATCAAAGGCGTGATGGAGCTCCAATCCCTGGTGTTCTTCGCCTCCGTCATCGCGTTCTCCCTCTTCCTCACCCACCGCACGGTGGAAGCGCAGCGGTGGGCCTGAGATGAAGACCGCCAACCTCGGGAAGGTCCTCGGCGCGTTCGGACTGCTGCTGCTGCTGTCGAGCCCCTTCACCCTGCTGGTCACCTCGGACAGCCACCTCGCCGCCGCGCTGAAGGCCGGCGTGGGGCTGCTGCTGCTGGGCTGCTACGCCGCGACGAACTTCCGGCAGCTCAACCAGTTCGCCACGCGGAAGACCGGGAGGGCCTTCGGCACCACGGTGCTCGTCACGCTCGGCGTCCTCGCGGCCCTCGTCGCGGTGAACTACCTGGCCTTCAAGCAGAACCGGCGATGGGACCTGACGCGGGCGCGCATCCACACGCTCTCGCCGCAGACGGTGTCCACGCTCGCGTCCATCCCCGACCCGGTGCGCGCCATTGGCTTCATCACCACGGCGCATCCCCAGTATGGCCCGTTGGAGGCCCTCTTCCAGCTCTACCGCGCGGAGGCGCCGGAGCGGTTCGAGTACACCTTCAAGGACCCGCGCCGGAGCCCGGACCTGGCCGCGAAGTACCAGGTCCGTGAGGGCCAGACAGCGGTGGTGCTGGCGCGGGGTGAGGGCGACCACGCCTCCCACACCACGCTGCACACCGTGTCCGAGCAGGAGCTGACGCAAGCGCTCATCAAGCTCAATTCGGTGGGCACGCAGAAGGTCTACTTCGTCATGGGCCATGGCGAGTGGCCGCTCGACAAGGAGCAGGCGCCGCCCAACGATCCGGGCGCCAGCCTGTCCGAGTTCCGTCGGCAACTGACCCAAGAGGGCTACGCCGCCGAGCCCCTGCACCTCGCGGGCGTCCCGGATGTGCCGAAGGATGCCGCGCTGGTGGTCATCGCGGGCGCCCGCGTCCCCTTCGTGGCCCCCGAGAAGGACTCCCTCCGCCGCTATCTCGCTTCTGGTGGACGCCTGCTCTACTTCGCGGACGCCGGCCTCCGGGACGGCCTGGACGCACTGCTGGCGGAGCACGGCGTGCAGGTGGACGAAGGCATCGTCGCCGACTCGCAGTTCAACAGCGGAAATCCCTTCGTCGTGCTGTCGCTCTTCTACAGCGACCACGAGATTGGCCAGCCGCTGCGGCAGCAGGGGCTGAACGTGGAGTTCCCGACCTCGCGAAGCCTGTCTCTGCTGCGCATGGGCCTGGCGCCGGGCGTCCAGGTGGAGCCCGTGGTGCTCACCTCGCAGCATGGCTGGCTGGAGAGCACCCCCAACGAGAACGCCCTGCCCTCGGAGGGCGAGAAGACAGGACAGCTGGTCCTCGTGGCGGCCGTGACACGCGACACGAAGGACGCTCCGGCCAAGCGTTTCGACGAGGGCCGACTGGTGGTGATGGGGGACTCGGAAATCCTTCTGGACCCCAACTGGGGCCATGAGCCCAACCGCAACCTGGTGATGAACGCGCTGGGCTGGGCGTCCAATCAGGTCACCAAAATCACCATCCGTCCGCCGGACCGCGAGGTGTCCACGCTGGAGCTCGACGCAGCGACGCTCAGCGGTATCCGCTTCGTCACCACCGACCTGATGCCCCTGTCCCTGCTCGGCATGGGCCTGGCCATCTGGCTGGCGAGGCGGAACAAGTGAGGCCCTCGCGAAGACACCTGCGCCGGAGCGCACTCGCGGTGGCCGCCGCCGCGTGCCTGGGGCTCACCGCCTGCTCCGAGGAACGGGCAGCCTCGTCGCGAGAAGCGAACAAGGACAACGCGGCGTCCCAGAAGCTCTTCGTCACGGGCGAGCCGCCTGTCCGAGGTGGAGAAAGGGGCGCTCAGTCAAAGCCGGTCTTCACGCACCTGTCGGTCCGAGCCCAAGGCGTCACCACGGAGCTGGTCCGCGAGCAGGACGGCACCTGGAAGGTGACCGCGCCAGTCTCGGCCCGCGCGGAGGCAGCCGTGGTCGAGTCCATCCTCCACACCCTCACGTCCTCGACGTTCAGCGCCACCGTGAAGGAGACGCCCACCGATGCAGAACTGGTGGCGTTCGGCCTGAAGCCGCCCGTCTTCACGGTCACCGCCCGCGCCTTCGTGCCAGATGCACACGGCGGTGGAGCCCAAGACGCTGAACGCCAGCGGACGGTGACACTCCAGGGCGGCCGAGAAAACACCTACGACGGTTCTGTCTACGTGCGCCGCGACGAAGCGCCCACGGTCTACGCCGCCGCCGGAACGGTCCGGTGGGCGTTGGACCGTGACACCTTCGCCCTTCGCTCCAAGGTCCTCCTCGGCCCGCTGGATGAACGCGCGCTGAAAAGCATCGAGGTGAAGGCGGGGAAGCAATCGTACCAGTTGGCCCGGGCTGCGGACGGTACGGACTGGCGTCTGGTGGAGCCCGTGGCCGCCAGCGCGGACTCGGCGCGCGTCGCCAGCCTGGTGAAGTCCCTGGTCGAGCAACGAGCCCTGTCATTTCCCGAGGACTCCCTAGAGGCTCGGAAACGCCTGGGACTCGAAGACCCCTGGGTGGACGCTCGGTTCATCAGCGACTCGAACGAGCCGGTCCGCGTGCGGATGGCCCGGGTGACGGACGCAGGTGGCACGCGAGCCTACGCCCTGCGTGAGCAGGGTACGCAGGCACTGCTGGGTGAAGTGGCGGAAGACGCCCTGTCCCTGCTGGACGTGGGCGTCCGCGAGCTGAAGGACCGACGGGTGCTCGACTTCCAGCGCAAGGACGTCCGCCGCATCGTGGTCCACCCAGGAGGCGGCGCTCCCGCAATCACCGTGGTGAGCGCCGGAGGCTCGGACGATGGCGCGGGTCATTGGGACATGGAGTCGCCCCGCCAGGGCAAGGCGCAACACTTCAAGCTCGCCTCACTGCTGCGAGCGCTAGAGACGTTGAAGGCCACGGGATTTGGAGAATCGAACCCGAAGAACTGGACGCGGTATGGCGTGAGCACGACGTCTCCGGGTGTCGTGCTGCTGGGCGAAGGTGGCCAGGAGCTGGCTCGGCTCTGGCTCGGGAGCGAAGTGCCGGACGAGCCCGGAGCGCTGTACGCCCGAGGCTCGGGAGCCGATGTCCTCAAGGTCCCTGAAGCCAGGGTGGTGCTCCCGACCAGCCCCGAGGAGCTCCTCGACATGCCTCCGGATGCCCTCAAGGAAGGCGCACAGTCCCAACCAGCCCCCTGACCCATCGCACGTCCCAAGCCGCGCCCTCGCGGCTCAGCGCCGAGTTCCACGAAGCGCCCCCACAGGACTCGGCTCGCCAACAAGGGCACCTCAACGCGCCAACTCGGTCCCGTCCAAGCACCGGTCACGACTTGCGTGCCACGTCCGCAACGCGCCACCTCGGTCCCGGCCCAAGCACCGGTCACGACTTGCGTGCCGCGTCCGCCAGCACCCTGAGTTCTCTCGACGGGCCCACGCATCAGGCCGCCGCCATGCCATGCCCCCCCACGTGCCTGCGGTGATTTGCGCGCCTGAGCCCGAGTCGTCGAGGTGCACAGCGCCCCCGACTCGCGGGCTGCAACGCCATGACACCGACGTTCCCTGCGGTGACGCGCACACCTTCGGCCCACTCGGAACGGTGCACGTCCCCCTCCAGCGCGTACCGAGCCGCGAAGCCTCAGCCTTGGGCCCCTACCAACCCCGCTTGGAGCGAGACGCTCACCTTTCCGAACCAGCAACGGCCCCCAGCGCATCACCCGGAATGACCAGGCCCCCGAGCGGTCGCAGCAGAAGCGGAGCTCACATCAAGGAATGCGTTCATCCAGGTCCCAGCCATGGCGCGGGGCCCGGTTTCCCCCATTTCAGGGACCACCGGTGCAGTGGGGGCGCGCCCACCGCCACACTCTCGCGATTCCACAAGGGCTCACGACCTGGCCCAGCACCGCATGTCAGCCCCACCCGGTAGACAGGTAGGCGTGGAAGGAACGTTCCTTCCACGCGAATCCGCTCGCGGACGGTGGGGGTAGGCCGATGTTCAGTCCAGCCATGTTGATGGGATTCCACATGCGGGACGCCGCGACGGTGCTCGCGCGCAAGGGCTTCGACAATGTCCAGGCCGGGGAGCTTGCTCGCTCCGTGCGGATGTCGATTGGATCCATGTACCGGCGCTACGGCAGCAAGCAGGGCTTCGCGACGGCGATAAGAAAGTATGCCGAAGGTGAGCTCGCACACGTGGGGAACGTCGCCTTCGAGGTGGCGCTCGAGCACTCGCGGACCCATGGATTCCGCGGGGTATTCTTCGATGTCTGGTGTGAAATCGCGTGGTGGTCCATCCAGCACTCCGCGCTCTTCAGCTTCACCTTCCTGCACTGGCATCCAGACAGCACCGAGCCTGGGAACCCGACAAGCCCGATACGTGCGGTGGTGCGGCAACTGCTCGTCCATGGCGAGCAAGCGGGAGCGCTGTTCAAGGGTCGCCTCCGAACCCACGAATGCATCGCCTGGGGCCTCGTTCTGGAACTGGCCCGCCGTGCAACCGAAGGCGAATCGATAACCGAAACGGATGTCCTCGACGCAGGCCATTCACTGTGGCGGGCCATGACGCCGCACAGCCCGAGTGGGCCCAAGGGGCACGGGGGTCCGACACCGGGCGGAGACGCACGAACGAGCGAGGCGGCTGAGCCTCGCTCAGGAGAACCCACGGCGCCTCCGAGGGAGGATGCTCGAAGGACTCACGCTCCCGCGTCAGCTTCGGAGCCAAGCGCCGTTCAAGAGCGCATCCATCGCGTCCCACCATTCGCGCGGGGCCTCGGGACGACGAGGTGGCTCGGTGAATCCCAGATGGATGTTGAGCGCGTTCCGACAGGTGTACGCGTGCAGGCCCCACATGAGCCCCAGTCCCCAGATGGACGGCGTGAACTGAATCGCCTGGAGCGACAACGGCCCCAACGATGCAAGGCGCTGAAAGGCGCCCACGCTCGAGAACCACAGCGACCTCAGCGGGGCATGCCCCTTCCGGAAGAACGACATGCGCAGCTTCGCCAGATGCGACGTGGTGAGGTCGAGTTCGGGCTCACGGCCGACTCCGAGTCTCGCCTTCGTTGCTCGCGCCAGCTCCGCGAAGCCGTTGTCTCGGGCTTCAACGGCGTTGACGAACATTCCCGTCCCAATGCGAAAGCCGGGGTCCATGGAACTCCGAAGTCCGCCGGCAGCGCGTCACGACAACGACTGGCCGACAGCCAGCCGAGACGCATCCGACCTACGCCCCCCTGCTCCTGCCGGATGATGGGCAGCATCGCGGCCGCCGGGGCGCCCCTTACCATCGTGCACGCTTCTCTCACGCGCCAAGCCAGGCTCGACAGCAGCTCGGACGGCAACGGGATGTCGAGCAAGCTCGACCGCGGCTCACTCACGGACATGAACTCCTTCAGCGGAAGGGGCTGAAGCCTCTGCGCGAGCATCGCGCCCCCCTTGTGCGCCATGAGCCCGGCGGCTCGCGCGCGTGCAGCGCCTCTCCCCATCCTTCAGCGGCGTCTCGTGTCGCGCGGCGACGAAGCCCCAGGGCCTGACGAGATTCAGAGTTTGACGACCTCCGTCCCTCGGCGCGGCAGCACGACACGGAAGGTCGTGTGCCGGCTCGCGCCGGACTCCACGTCCACGCTGCCATGGTGCGCATGGATGATCTGCTGGACGATATAGAGCCCCAGACCCAGGCCCCCCGTGCGGCCCCGTTGCTGCGAGCCCCGCCGGAACGGGTCGAAGAGATAGGGCTGCAGCTCGGTGGGAATCACGCCCACGTTGGCCACCGAGAAGGAGATGGCGTCCGGCTGGGTGCCGTCGAGGTGCAGTTGGACGGGCTCGCTGGCGTCCCCATGCTGGAGCGCATTGCCAATCAAGTTCGAGGCCACCTGGGCGAGCCGGTCCGCGTCCCAGTCTCCCACCAGGTCCCCGTCCTGTCGGACCTCGATGGAGTGCTGGGGGAACGCCGTCTGGTGCTCCTGGACCATGCGCTGGACGAGCTGGGAGAAGTCCGTCTCGCTGCGGCGCAGGGGGATGCCACCCGCGAGCCGGGCTCGGGCCAGGTCGAGCACGTCCTCGATCATCCGCCCCATCCGCTTGCCGCTCGTCAGCATGCGGCTGGCGCTCTTGCGCACGGCGGCGTCCTCGGTGCGGCGGTAGAGCAGGTCCGCGGCGGTGAGGATGGCGCTCAACGGATTGCGCAGGTCGTGTCCCAGCACGGCGGTGAACATCTCGTTGAGGCGCAGCGTCTCCGTCAGCTCCTCGAGCTGCTGGGCCAGTTGCTGCTTCTGCCGATGCAGTTGGAAGAAGACCTCCGCCTTGTTCCGGAGGACGTGGGGCTCCAGCGGCTTGTAGAGGAAGTCCACCGCGCCGGCGTCATAGCCCTTGAAGCGTCGCCGCTGGTCGTGGGCGCCGGCGGTGACGAAGATGATGGGGATGTGGCGCGTGCGCTCCGTGCCTCGCATCAATTCCGCGAGCTCGAAGCCGTCCATCTCCGGCATCTGCACGTCGAGAAACGCGAGCGCGACGTCCTCATGTTCGAGCAGCAGCTCGAGGGCCTGCGCGCCTGAACGGGCCTGGAGCACCTCGACGTCCTCCCGGCGCAGCAAGGCACCGAGCGCGATGAGGTTTTCCTCGAGGTCATCGACGAGGAGGCATTTCACCCGTGGCGTCATGGAAGCCGCATCCTTCCCGGCAGCGTCAACCTTCATGCCCACCTCCCATCATCCGCAGGAGCCGAGCCATTTGTTCGAGCGAGAGAACGAAGTCGGCCGGCCCCCGCGCCAGCGCTGCGGTGGGCATGGAGGCCGCCAGGGCGGTGTCGGGGCGCTGAACCAGCGTCACCCCACCCGCCTGGCGGACCGCCGCCAGGCCCCGCGCACCATCCGAGTTCGCACCGGTGAGGATGAGCCCCGCCAGCCGGTGGCCATACGTATCCGCCGCCGACTCGAACAGCACGTCAATGGAGGGCCGGGAGAAGAGCACCGGCTCATCCGCCGACAAGGCCAGGGAGGGGCCGTCATCCACCAGCAGGTGGTAGTCCGGAGGCGCGAAGTAGATGGTCCCCGGCTGGGCGGGCTCCTTGTCCTGCGCCTCCTGGACCGGCAGCGCGCACCGGGCCGAGAAGATGTCCGCCAGCAGGCTGCGCCGCTCGCGAGGCTGATGAATGACGACGAGCACCGTGGGACGGAACTCGCGGGGGAGCGCGGGCAGCAACGTGCCCAGCGCCTCCACGCCGCCGGCGGACGCCCCCACCACCACCGCGTCGATGCGGCCTTCGAAGGATGCTGTTGAGAGGCCCGTGGGGCTTTCGAAGTCCACGAACGCCCTACACTTTCTGGAAGATGCGGTCCTCCCAGACGAGGGAGGAGAACGCCGGGGCATGTTGGGAGAAGCGCAGGGACTCACGGGCCCCCAGGCCCAGGAAGCCCCTGCGGCAGAGGGAGTCCTTGAACAGCCCAAGGGCTCGCTCCTGCAGCTCGCGGTTGAAGTAGATGAGGACGTTGCGGCAGGACAGCAACTGGACCTCGGCGAAGACGCTGTCGGTGGCGAGGCTGTGGTCCGAGAAGACGATGTGCTTCTTCAACGCGCGGTCGAACACGACGTTGCCATAGGCCGCCGTGTAGTAGTCCGACAGCGAGGCATGGCCACCGGACTGGCTGTGGTTGTGGGTGAACGCGGCGACCCGCTCCACCGCGTAGACCCCCGCCTCCGCCTTCTGGAGCGCCTGGGTGTTGATGTCCGTCGCGTAGATGAGGGTGCGCTCCAGCAGCCCCTCCTCCCGCAGGAGGATGGCCAGGGAGTAGACCTCCTCGCCCGTGCTGCACCCGGCGACCCAGACCTTTAGTGATGGGTAGGTCCGCAGCAGGGGGACGACGCTCTGGCGCAGCGCGCGGAAGTAGGACGGGTCCCGGAACATCTCGCTCACCTGCACGGTGAGGTAGTTGAGCAGCTCGGGGAACAGGTGTGGCTCGTGGAGGATGCGGTCCTGGAGCTGGGACAGCGTGCGGCAAGCGAAGTGGTCCGCGGCCATCGCCATGCGGCGCTTGAGCGACGCCATGGCGTAGCCACGAAAGTCGTAGTGGTACTTCAGGTAGATGGCGTCGAGCAGCAGCTTCAGCTCGATGTCCAGGTCCTTGTTCGCCATGCGGGGCCGTGCGTCCCTAGGCCTTGGGCATCCAGACGCGGATGAGCGACAGCAGCTTCTCCACGTCCAGCGGCTTGGCGATGTAGTCGTTGGCCCCCGCGGCCAGGCACTTCTCCTGGTCGTCCCGCATGGCCTTCGCCGTCAGCGCGATGATGGGCAGCTTCTGCCACTCGCTGCGCTTGCGGATTTCGCGCATGGCCGTCAGCCCGTCCATCTCCGGCATCATGATGTCCATCAACACCAGGTCCACCATCAGCGCCGGCTGGGCGAGGCTGCGCGACAGCCGCTCCAGCGCTTCCCTCCCGTTGCGGGCAATCTCCACCTTCGCGCCCCGCGGCTCGAGCACGCTGGAGAGCGCGAAGATGTTCCGCACGTCGTCCTCCACCACCAGGATGCGCCGGCCCTCCAGCGCCGCTTCGCGGTCTCTCGCCACCTGCAGCATGCGCTGGCGCTCGGGCGGCATCCGGGACTCCACCTGGTGGAGGAAGAGGGTGACCTCATCCAGGAGCCGCTCGGGCGAACGCGCGCCCTTGATGATGATGGACTTGGAGAAGCGCCGCAGCCGCTGCTCCTCGTCCCGCGTCATCGAGCGGCCCGTGTAGACGATGACGGGCGGGAAGGAGACGTTCTCCAGGGCCGCCATCTGCTCGAGCAGCTCGTAGCCGCTGAGGTCCGGCAGGTTGAGGTCCATCACCATGCAGTCGAAGGTGCTCTGGCGCAGCTGCTCCAGCGCGGCCCCCGCCGTGGCCACCCCGACGATGCCCACGTCCTCGCTCTCCAGCAGGTGCTGGATGCTCTCGCGCTGGCGGGCGTCGTCCTCCACCACGAGCACGCGCCGGCCTCCCGGCGACAGCTTCGTCTCCAGCTTGCGCACCGCCTCCATGAGCTGCTCGCGCTGCACCGGCTTGAGCGCGTAGCCCACGGCCCCCAGCTCCAGCGCTTCCCGCGAGTGGTCCGCCACGGAGATGACGTGAACGGGGATGTGCCGCGTCTTCGCGTTGCGCTTGAGCTGGTCCAACACCGCCAGCCCCGAGTGGTCCGGCAGGTTCATGTCCAGCAGGACGGCGCTCGGCTGGTACTCCACGGCGGCGCGGTAGGCGGCGCCACCGTTGTCGGTGACGAGCGTCAGGAAGCCCAGCTCCCGCGCCAGATCCCGCAGGATGACGGCGAAGCGGCGGTCATCCTCGACGATGAGGATGACACGCGCGGCCTCGCCAAGCCGCGCCCGGTCATCCTCGACGTAGTCGGGGGCCAGCGGGAGGAGCGCATCCGGCGCGGGCGCGTCAGCAGCGGTCGGCGCCAGGACAGGACGGAGGGGCACCTCGGCAACGGAAGGCTCCCGGTCCACCGGCGCGGGATCGGAGGGCGACACCGGGACCGTCACCGTGAAGGTGCTGCCCTGGCCGGGCGTGCTGCGTACCGAGACATCGCCGCCCAGAAGCCGCGCCAGGTCGCGGGAGATGGACAAGCCCAGCCCCGAGCCGCCGTACTTCCGGTGGGTGCTCCCATCCGCCTGCCGGAAGGCCTCGAAGATGAGGGCCTGGAGATGGGCGGGGATGCCGATGCCGGTGTCGGTGACGGCGAAGGCGAGCTGCCCCGGGCCCGCGAGCGAGACGCGCAGGGACACCGCGCCCTTCTCGGTGAACTTGAGGGCGTTGGAGAGCAGGTTCTTCAGCACCTGCCCCAGCCGCTGCGGGTCCGTCACCAGGGTGACAGGCACGCCCGGGTCCACCCGCGTGGTGAAGCCAATGCCCTTCTCCTGCGCCAGCACCTGGAAGGTGCGGCCGAGGTTCTCCAAGAAGCGGGGCAGATTCACCTGCTCGGGCAGGATGTCCACCTTCCCGGCCTCGATGCGCGACAAGTCCAGGATGTCGTTGATGAGCGAGAGCAGGTCATTGCCCGCCGCGGAGATGGTCTGCGCGAAGCGCACCTGCTCCTCGGTGAGGTTGCCGTCCTTGTTGTCGGCCAGCAGCTTGGCGAGGATGAGCGAGCTGTTGAGCGGCGTGCGCAGCTCATGGCTCATGTTGGCCAGGAACTCGGACTTGTAGCGGCTGGTCCGCTCCAGCTCCGAGGCCTTCTCCGTCAAATCCAACTGGGCGCGGGTGAGCACGTCCTTCTGGCGCTCCAACAGCTGGGTCTGTGCCTCCAGCTGGGAGTTGGTCTGCTCCAGCTCCGCCTGCTGCGCCTCCAGCCGCGCCTGGGACTCCTTGAGGATGCGGCTCTGCTCCTCGATTTCCTCGTTGGAGACCCGCAGCTCCTCCTGCTGCGCCTGGAGCTCCTCGGCCTGCCGCTGCGTCTCCTGCAGCAGCGCCTCCAGCCGGGTGCGGTCATGGGACGTCCGCACGGCGATGCCCACCGACTCGGCCACCCGTTCGAGCAGCGCCACGTCCGAGGGGTGGACGGGGTGGAGGAAGCCCAGCTCCAGCACCGCGTTCACCTTGCCATCCACGGACGCGGGCACGACCAACAGGTGCCGCGGCGCCCCCTGCCCCAGGCTGGAGCTGACGGGCAGGTAGCCCTCCGGCACATCCCGGAGGTGGAAGACGCGGCGCTCCTGGAGGGCCTGCCCCACGAGCCCCTCGCCCGGTTGGAGCTCTCCACCCGACCGCGAGAAGGACGCGGGCAGCGCGAAGCCCCCGAAGCGCCGGAAGCGCCGGGCGTCGTCCGCGAGATAGATGGCGCCCACCTGAGCGTCCAGGTACTCGGCCAACAGGCGCAGGACACTCTCTCCGAGCTGCTCCAACCGCTGCTCGCCCTGCAGGGCCGCGCTGAGCCGGGCCTGCCCGTGCTGAATCCACGCCTGGACGGCGCGGGCCCGGAACTCCCGCGACGTCATGAAGGCCGCCACGGCGATGAGCACGAGCAACAGCGCCGAGCCCAGCCAGGTGACGGTCAGCGACGTGGTGGCCGCGCGCTGGGAGTCGCCGTTGCGCACCTCCAGCAGTCGCCGCTCCTCGTTCTCCATCTGCTCCACGAGGACGCGGATGCGGTTCATCAGCTCGATGCCTTCATCGGTGCGCACCAGGGCCAGCGCGGCGTCTGGCTGCCCCGACTGCTTCAGCTCGATGCTCTTGCGCATCTCCGCGAGCTTCTCCGCGATGAGCGCGTTCAGCGTCACCAGCCGGCGGCTTTGAAGGTTGTTGTCGGCCAGCAGCTCCTTGAGCCGCTCGAGCTGGACGGGCAGCAGGCGGTTGGCGTTGATGTAGGGGTCCAGGTAGCTGTCGTGACTCGTCAGCAGGAAGCCGCGCTGGCTGGTCTCCGCGTCCTTCAGCGTGGACAGGAGCGTCTTGAGGCGCTCATCCACCTCCATGGTGTGACGAACCAGCTCCGCGGTGTCCGTCCGCGTCTGCAGCGACTGGTAGGAGAGGACGGCGATGAGCATCACCGCCAGCGCGGCCAGCACGAAGCCGGCGAGCGTCGTCGGTGGCAACGGCGGACCGAAGCGATTGACGCGAGGGGCCACGGCGCTCATCGCGCACCCTGCTCGCCCCGGCGGGCACCCACACTTCCGCGACGGCTCGGGCGGCCAGCCGAGCCGCCCACGAGACACTGAGGAACACCTGTCATGTTGAGACGCGTCCGGTAGCGGGGGGTCGACGCAACACCCCCCGCCTACCACAGGCCCCCTGAGGCCCCTGGCGCCCACCCCATGGGCATGTCGCACAATGTCGGCAGCGCGACACTCTGTCGCCCCACGGGGCTGTCACACCTCCAGCAGGACGAAGCGCTGGTCCGGGGTGTGCTTCGCCAGCAGGGGCATGGCCACGTTGTAGACGGGGATGCCGCTCTTCGTCGCCCCGTTGCGAGCGCCGTGGTGCGCGTGGCCGTGGAACACCGCCGCGGCGCCGTAGTGGTCAATGGGCATGGACAGCCGGCTGGTGCCCAGGAAGGGGCGAATCTCGATGTTCTCTCCCTCCAGCGTCTCCGGAATCGGGGCGTAGTGCATGATGACCACCTTCCGCTCCACGTCGAGGTGGCTCAGCGCGGCCTCCAACTTGAGCGACTCGGTGACGGCCTCCTGCACGAAGCCCTTCGTCTGCCCCTCGCCGAAGGCCTGGAGCGTGGCGTTGCCGAAGCCGCCGCCAAAGCCCTTCACCCCCGCCACACCCAGCGTCTTCTCGAAGATGAAGTGGTCGCCGTCCAGGACGTGGACCCCCACCTTGGCCAGCTCGCCGCAGATGTCCTTCACCTGGTTGTGCTCGTAGTCGTGGTTGCCCAGCACCGCGGCGCAGGGGACCCGGAGCGCGGAGAGCTCCTCCGCGAGCACCTTGCCCTCCTCGATCATGCCCCTGTCGGTGAGGTCTCCGCACAAGACGAGCAGGTCCGCCGAGGCGTTCACCTGCTTCACCAGTTGCCGGAAGCGGCCATGGTGGTCTTCCCGGCAGTGCAGGTCACCGACTGCCGCCAACCGAATTTTCGAGGCCGGATCTCGCGCCACGCTCGTCCCCCTGCTGTCTGTCGTTCTCGTCCCAGGAGCGCCCGTCGCCGAAGCCCCAGTGGTGGATGTCCACGTGATAGTTCACGCGTGAAATCAGGTTGCCGCGGCACAGCTTCTCCTCCCAGCGTCCCTCGCGGAGCGTGTGCAGGGTGCGGCTCATCAGCTCCGCCATCACCCACTCCGGGACGAGGTCCCGCTCGGACGGGTAGGCGAAGCGGAACATCATCAGGTGGCTGAGCAGCACCTCCCAGTACCGGTCGAAGCGGCGCATCAGCCGCTCCCAGTCCATGGCGTGCCCCGCCTTGAGCAGCAGGTGATTGACGTCCGCGCCGTCGTACCGCTCGCGCTCGTTCACGAAGGCCTTGGACCAGATCATCTCCTCGGCGGGCGCCACCAGACATTCGTGGCCGAAGATGGTGGCGCGGGGGGCGTGCTCGAACCATTCGTCATCCACCGTCGCCACGCCGTTGCCGGAGGAGAAGATGAAGTCGACGAAGTAGTCGCCCTTGAAGGCCTTGTAGAGCCAGACCTCGTCCGCGCGCTCGGTGCGCCAGCCGTCCTGCTCCAGGACCTGCAGCGCCCGCAGCGCGTCCGCCTTTCGGGGGAAGAGGTCCAGGTCCTTCGTGTCCCGGTAGATGCCGGTGTACGTGGCGTAGGCGTAGGCGCCGCCCACCACGAAGGGCACCCCGGCGTCGAGCAGCAGCCCGACGGCCCTGGCCCGGGCGTTGATTTCGTCCGGGCCTCGCTCACGCTCCGCCAGCTTCGCGTCCGTACCCATCTCGCCGGGATGGTTGGGGTGTCTCTTTTCCATGGCCGAAAGGTAGGGACTGCGAATTTCGGCCGTCTGCCCGCGCGGAACAGATGCCTGGGGAGCGGGCAGCCAACCTACAAGCATCGGGATTCAGGGCGTTTCACGCACCCGGCGGGCGCCTTTTCTGTTTTCCGGCCGGGCTGTGTCCATGGAGGCAGACACGCTGCTGCACGGCCCGCCGGGGGCCGTTCGAAGGGAACGAGGACCATGCTGCGCAAGAGCCTGTTGTGTGCCGCCGTACTGTTCGCTGGCTGTGACACCGCGACGCACGAGGAGGACGCCTTCCGGGACGGCCTCCCCTCGAAGCAGGTGGTGGAGATGCGCTCGCCCTCCAGGAGCAACGGCCAGGCCTTGACGGCGTTCTACGGCGAAGGGGAGCAGGCGGAGTACTACCGCGCCACGGTGGCGGCGGCGGTCACCTTCAACGGCGGCACCGTGAGCGTGCTCAACCTCATCGAGGACATCGTCCGGCACGTGCCCACGTCCATTGAGGGGGACGTCGCGGTGTGGGGGCCGCACACGGGCGCGCTCGACGCGGTGACGTGGAAGCTCACCGTCACCCGCACGGGAGCGAACAGCTACACCTGGGTGCTGGAGGGCAAGGGCAAGAACGAGGCGGACAGCGCCTTCGTGGCCTTCCTCTCCGGTTCGCACACCGCCTCGGTCGACGCCAACGGCGAACGCGTGCGCGGCGGCTACGGCGCCGGTGAGTTCCTCATCGACTGGGACAAGGCCCAGACGCTGCCCGGTGTCACCCGAGACGACGTGGGCACGGCGGAGATTCGCTACGCGCGCGCCCACGCATCCGCGGAGGCGTCGGTGGAGGCGGACTTCCGGCAGGTGCGTGACGAGGAGCGGCCGGGCTCGCGCGTGGACGCCGTCTACCGCTTCCAGCAGGAGGCGGGCGCGGGAGGGACGCTGGACTTCGCCATCCGCAAGAACATCGACACGGACCCGCTGCGCTCGGCGCTGGAGAACCTGTCCATCAAGAGCCGCTGGGAGGCCACGGGGGCCGGCCGCTCGGACATCAAGGTGTCGGGCGGGGACCTGTTCGGTGAGGCCACCCTGAGCGAATGCTGGGACAGCAACTTCCTCAGCGCCTACTTCACCGTCAGCGTCAACCCGGCCCTGGGATACGGCGCGGTGAGCGCCTGCGGAAACTTCGGCACGGCCGTCTACTCCACGCTGTGACACGCGCGGTAGTCTGCGCGGCGTGACGGGAACACGTGGGCCATCCCTGCAGGTCGTTCCCGGCGGTCCCCGACTGGACCGGCGGGACTTCCTGCGGGAGCTGTATACGCAACACGGCGGCAGCGTGCTGGGACGCTGCCGCTACCTGCTGAAGGACGCGGCGAAGGCGGAGGATGCGATGCACGACGTCTTCGCCCGTGCGCTCACCCACGCCGAGGACTTCCGCGCGGACGCCTCGCCGCTGACCTGGCTGATGAAGATTGCCACCCACCACTGCCTCAACCAGCTCCGCGGAGAGCGCGCCGGCTGGCGCCAGTGGTTCGAACGGGACGCCGCCACCCGCCCTGAAGGGCACGGCGGCCAGGACGTGATGGAGACGCGGGACCTGGTGCGGCGGTTGCTCCGGCGCGTGGACGCGGAGACGCAGGCGGCCGCCGTCCACTACCACGTCGACGGGATGACATTGGAAGAGGTGGCCGTGTTGTTGGGGCGCTCGGTGCCCACCATCCGAAAGCGGCTGGAGCACTTCGCCGAGCTGGGCGGAGAGGAGCTGAAGGTCCCATGAGCGCGCACGAATCGGAATGGACCCTGCGCCGGCTGCGGGCCGGAGAGCTGGCCGCCGCCGAGGCCGCCCGCGTCCAGGCCCATGCGGCCGGCTGCGAGACGTGCGCCCAGGCCCTGCGCGGGCTCGACGACGCCCAGGCGCGCTTCGAGTCGGAGCTGCCCTTCGACCGCTTCGAGGCCGGCGTGGAGCGCGCCCTGCGACGGCAGCAGCACCAGGGCGCCGCGCGCCCGCCGCCGCGCCGCTGGGTGGCCACGACGGTGGCCATCGCCGCGTCGCTCCTGGTGGTGGTGCTGGCGCGCCCGCTGCTGACGCCGGACGCCACGGCCCCGGGCGGGCTGGGACTCAACCGGCTCAAGGGGGGCGCGGCGGCGGAGCTGCGCATCGGCGGAGGCCTGGGGCCGCAGCGAGAGGCGACGCCTGGCGCGCCCGAACCGCTGGAGCCCGGTGAGCGGGTGATGCTGGGCTACAAGCCGGGGACGCACCGCTACGTGGCGGCGCTGTCCGTGGACGCCATTGGCGAGGTGTCACCGCTGCACCCGGAAACCGGCGCCAGCGCCCCGGTGGGGCCCGGCAGCGAGCAGCAGTGGCTGCCCGGCGGCTGGGAGTTCACCGGCTCGGGCGCCGAGCGCGTCATCCTGGTCCTCAGCGACGAGCCGCTGCCCATGGACACGCTGGCGGAGGCCGCCCGGCGCGCCTTCGCGAAGGCCGACGGCGAGGTGGTCCGAATGGCTCCGCTGGAGGTCCCCGGCGAGCAGACGCACTGGGTGCTGCTGAAGCCATGAGCGCCCTGCCCTCCCTCGCGCGCGCCGTATCGATGGCGCTCGTCCTGATGGCGAGCAGCGCGGACGCGGAGGCGCTGCGCCGCTTCGCGCTGGTGGCGGGCAACGACGAGGGGGGCGCCGGCACGCGCCCGCTGCGCTTCGCCCGGGACGACGCGAGGAAGATGCACGCGCTCCTCCAGCGGCTGGGCGGCGTGGCCCCCGCGGACGCGAAGCTGCTGTTGAACGAGGACGCGCGGGACTTCCTCGCCGCCCTGTCGGAGCTGGAGCAGCGCGCCCGCGCGGCCCGGGAGCGGGGCGAGCGCACCGCGCTGTTCGTCTACTACTCCGGCCACGCCAAGGACGGCGCGCTGCGGCTGGGCGAGACGCGGCTGGCCTTCGACGACCTCAAGCGCCGTCTGGCGGACGCGCCCTCGGACATCCGCATCGCCATCCTGGACTCCTGCCGCTCGGGCGCGATGACACGCACCAAGGGCGCGCGGCGGGCCCCCGCGTTCGACATCGAATCCGGCGCGGGCCGCGACGCGCGCGGCCTGGTCATCCTCACCTCCAGCGCGGCGGACGAGGACTCCCAGGAGTCGGACGCGCTCGCCGGCAGCTACTTCTCGCACCACCTGACGAGCGGCCTGCTGGGGGACGCGGACCGCAGCGGCGACGGCCGGGTGACATTGTTCGAGGCGTACTCCCACGCGTACGCGCGCACCGTCGCGGACACGGCCGCCAGCACGGCGGGCCCGCAGCACCCGACGTTCAGCTACGACCTGGCGGGCAACGGCGACCTGGTGCTCACGGACCTGCGCGCCAGCAGCGGCGGGCTGGTGGTGCCGGGGGCGGCGCCGGGGGGCACCTACTACTTCGTGGACCCGGGCGGACTCGTGGTGGCGGAGCTGGACAAGGCCGCGGACGTGGAGCGCCGCGTGGCCCTCGCACCGGGGACGTACCGCGTGAAGCGCCGGCTGCCGGACCGCCTGCGCATCGGCGAGGTCGAGGTGCGCCGGGGCCAGCAGGCGGTGCTCCAGGAGTCGCGCCTCCAGGACGCGCCCTTCTCCGACGACCCGGTGAAGGGAGCCCTTCCCAGCGGCGGCGGAGGCGCGTGGTGGACGGTGGGGCTGTCCGGCGGCGTGCAGTCCTACTTCGACGCGCCCACGCGCGACGCGCTGTTCCTGTCGGTGGGCATGGTGGGGGCGGAGGCGCAGCTCCACGACTACTTCCGCCGCGACTGGGTGTGGGGCGTGGACGCGGCCACGGGCAGCCGGCGCGCGGTGCTGATGCTGCCGTCGCTGTCCGGCCCGGCGTACCGCTACGCGATGACGAGCGTGGGGACGACGCTGACGTCCGAGTGGCCCCTGGGGCGGGTGGCGCCGTTCCTGGGCGCGAGGGTGGCATGGCTCCACATGCGCCGCGACTTCGAGGACGCGGCCTTTCCGGACCAGACGTTCGCCATGTTCTCCCCCGGCGTCGTCGCGGGGGTGCGCTGGAATCCGCTGTCCCGGCTGCACCTCACGGCGCGCGCCCGGGCGCACTACCTCCTCTACAACGTCGACGCGCAACGCTCGCTGGGCTTCTGGGAGCTGGGCGCGCTGGTGACGTACCAGCCATGAAGGAGCACGCGATGCGACACCTTCCGGTGCTCTGTCTCTGCCTCGCGCTGGCCGCGTGCGGCGGCGACTTCTCCAACGACGACCTGGAGTTCCTCAACGCGCTGCCCCGCCGCGAGGACCTGGCCGCGAAGCTCCCCCAGAAGGGCCAGGGCCGCTCCGGCGGGGGCCTGACGACACGCGCCGCCGGGCTGGTGGTGCGCCTGGGCGAGACGTCCGAGCTGATGGGCGACACCGAGGAGACGGGCCGCGCCTTCAACGCGGGCGTGGACGCGCTGCTGTCCCTCCTGGAGGACATCCGGAGCCTCCCCCCCACGACGCGCGAGCCGGACCGCCGGGAGTGGGGGCCGTACCGCGCCCCGAACCACCCGGGCTTCGACGTGCGCTTCGTGATGACGCGCGAGGCGTCGAGCTTCGACTACCGGCTCGAATACCGCAGGACGGGCGGCGGCGAGGCGGGCTGGTGGGCCTTCCTGAGCGGCACCTTCGAGGCGGACGCGGGCATCCGCAAGGGCGTGGGGAGCCTCCACCTGGACGTGGAGCGCTCGGAGCAGGAGGGCCTGCCCGCCTCCGACCTGAGGACGCTGCGGCGCCTGGGCATCCAGTACCAGACGAAGGCCCTGCCCACCCGCGTGGAGCTGACCTTCACGCCCCGGGACGGCGCCTTCCCCGTGTCGCGCTACACGTACCGGGAGGCCCAGGGCAGCCTGGGGGAGATGCACTTCCTGCTGCCGGGGCAGGACCTCGTCCCAGGCGGCCTGCTGGAGGACTTGAGCCTGACGACGCGCTGGGCACCGGACGGCCGGGGCATGGCGGTGCTGGACGTGGTGAGCGGCGACATCCGGGGCGCGAAGTACACCGAGTGCTGGGACGCCCAGGGCCGCGTCACCTTCACGGCGCGAAGCTGGGACTTCTTCAACCCCACCGAGGGCGAGCGCTCCACCTGCCCGGACTTCTCCGCGCTGGACGGCTAGGAAAGCGGCCGAGCAGACATTCCCGCGCAGGGATGGTGACGCGCGGGGTGGATTCTCTATGCTGGCCGCTGTTTTCCCGCGCCCTCCATGTCCAAGCCCTCTCTTCTCGCCGTTCTCAAGAGCCCGCGCATCTGGCTGCTCGTGGCCGTTGGTTTCGCCTCGGGCCTGCCCCTGTGGTTGACGGGCGTCACGCTGTCGGCGTGGATGAAGGACGAAGGCGTCAATCTCAAGACGATTGGCGTCTTCGCCCTCGTGAGCATGCCCTACACCTTCAAGGTGCTCTGGGCGCCGCTGATGGACCGCTACACCCTGCCCTTCCTGGGCCGGCGGCGGGGGTGGATGCTGGTGACGCAGGTGCTGCTCATGGGCGCCATCGCCGCCATGGGCCTCCTCAATCCCCGCGAGGCGCCGGTGGCCATGGCCGCCATGGCGGTGCTGGTGACGTTCCTCTCCGCCAGCCAGGACATCGTCGCGGACGCGTGGCGTACGGACATCCTCACCGTGGAGGAGCGCGGGCTCGGCAACTCCACCTACATCACCGGCTACCGCCTGGGCATGCTCACCGCGGGCGCCCTGGCCCTGACGCTGTCGGACGTCGTCGGCTGGTCGCAGACGTACTACATCATGGGCCTGCTGATGGGCGTGGGCGTGGTGGCCACGCTGCTCGCCACCGAGCCCCAGGGCACCAAGCCCCCGCGCAACCTCGCGGACGCGGTGGTGAAGCCCTTCGTGGAGTACTTCACGCGCAAGGGCGCCGTCCCCGTCCTGCTGTTCCTGGTCCTCTACAAGCTGGGGGACGCCATCGCCGCGGGCATGGTGACGCCCTTCTACAAGGAGCTCGGGTTCTCCAACACGGAGATTGGCGCGCTCAGCAAGGGCCTGGGCATGGTGTCCACCATCGCGGGCGGCCTGCTGGCCGGCGTGCTGATGGTGAAGCTGGGCACCCGGCGCAGCCTCTTCATCTTCGGCGCGGCGCAGGCCCTCACCAACCTGATGTTCATGGGGCTGGCGCTGGTGGGGAAGAACGACTTGATGCTGGCGGCCACCATCACCGTGGACAACCTCTGCGGCGGGCTCGCGGTGACGGCCTTCGCCGCGTACCTGATGTCCCTGTGCCACAAGAGCTTCAGCGCCACGCAGTACGCGCTGCTGTCCGCCTTGGGCACGGTGGCCAACCGCCTCATCTCCGCCAGCTCCGGCTACCTGGCCGAGTGGCTCGGCTGGCCCACCTTCTTCGCGGGCACCGTGCTGCTCGCGGGCCCGGCGCTGATTCTGCTCGCCTTCCTCCCCAAGGACGCGGCCACCCCGTCCGAGGAGACGCCCGAGCCCGAGGCGCCGCCGCAGTCCACGTCGAGCTCGGTGGCGGTCGCCCGCTGAAGCACCGCAGCCTGCGACAGATGTAACGCGGTGCACGCTCGCCACAATCGGTGAGCCAACGGCGGGGCGGCGTGGCTATGGTGTGCGGCCATGGCACACCCGCTCGCTGGAAAGCCCCCACCGGAAGACTTCCTCATCGACCCCGAGAAGCTGCGCGCCGCGTACTTCTCCGACAGGCCCGACGTGGGCGTGCCCGAGCAGCGCGTCGCCTTCGGCACCTCCGGGCACCGCGGCTCCTCCGCGCGCACCAGCTTCAACGAGGCCCACATCCTCGCGGTGACGCAGGCCCTGTGCGAGTACCGACAGCAGCAGGGCATCGACGGGCCGCTCTACCTGGGCATGGACACCCACGCCCTCTCCGCCCCCGCGCAGCAGACAGCGCTGGAGGTGCTCGCCGCCCACGGCGTGCAGGTGCGCTTCACGGACGGCGCCACGCCCACGCCCGTCATCTCCCACGCCATCCTCACCTACAACCGGGGCCGCACGGCGGGGCTCGCGGACGGCATCGTCATCACCCCGTCCCACAACCCGCCTGAGGACGGCGGCATCAAGTACAACCCGCCCAACGGCGGCCCCGCCGACACGAATGTCACGTCCCTCATCGAGAAGCGCGCCAACGCGCTGATGGGCACGGGCAACGCGGGCGTGCAGCGCATCCCCTACGAGCGCGCGCGCACCGCGCCCACGGTGAAGCCGTACGACTTCATCACCCCGTACGTCGAGGACCTGGAGAGCGTCATCGACATGGAGGCCCTGCGCGGCGCGAAGCTGCGCATCGGCGCCGACCCGCTCGGCGGCTCCAACGTGGCGTACTGGGAGCCCATCGCCGCGCGCTATGGCCTCGACCTGCACGTGGTGAACCCCACGGTGGACCCGACGTTCCGGTTCATGCCGCTGGACCACGACGGGAAGATTCGCATGGACTGCTCGTCCCCCTACGCCATGGCGAACCTGGTGCGGCTCAAGGACGCGTATGACATCGCCTTCGGCAACGACGCGGACTCGGACCGGCACGGCATCGTCACCCGCAGCCTGGGGCTGATGAACCCCAACCACTACCTGGCGGTCGCCATCGACTACCTCTACCGCAACCGGCCCGGCTGGAAGCCCGGCACCGCGGTGGGCAAGACGCTGGTGAGCAGCAGCCTCATCGACCGCGTGGCGAAGGAGTTGGGCCGCCGCGTCGTCGAGGTGCCGGTGGGCTTCAAGTGGTTCGTGGACGGGCTGCTGGACGGCTCGCTGGGCTTCGGCGGCGAGGAGAGCGCGGGCGCGTCCTTCCTCCGCCGGGACGGCACCGTGTGGACCACGGACAAGGACGGCATCATCCTGGACCTGCTCGCGGTGGAAATCCTCGCGCGCACCGGCAAGGACCCCGGCGAGCACTACCAGGCGCTGGCCGCGAAGTTCGGCGCGCCGCACTACACGCGCATCGACCAGCCGGCGACCTCGGCGCAGAAGGCCGCGCTGAAGAAGCTGTCCCCGGACGCCGTGAAGGCCACCACGCTGGCCGGTGAGCCCATCCTCCAGCGCCTCACCCGCGCGCCCGGGAACAACGCGGACATCGGCGGGCTCAAGGTGGTGGCGGAGAACGGCTGGTTCGCCGCGCGCCCGTCCGGCACCGAGGACGTCTACAAAATCTACGCGGAGAGCTTCCGCGACGCGGCCCACCTCCAGGCGATTCTCGAGGAGGCCCGCGCCATCGTCGGCGCGGCGTTCGCCGCTTCGTGAGCTGGGACTCGAGCTTCATCCTCAAGCTCGTGCTCGCGGCGCTGATGGTGGGCGCGGGGCTGAACCACTTCCGCGCCCCGCGCATGTACGCGCGCATCATGCCCCCGTACCTGCCGTGGCACGGGCCGCTGGTGTTCTGGAGCGGGGTGGCGGAGGTGCTGCTGGGCGTGGGGCTCCTCATCCCGCAGACGAGCCGGTTGGCGGCCTGGGGGCTCATCGCCCTGTTCATCGCCGTCTTCCCGGCCAACCTCTACATGGTCCAGCACCCGGAGCGGTTCCGGAAGATTCCCCGGGCCCTGCTCTGGCTGCGGCTGCCGCTCCAGGGCGTCCTCATCTTCTGGGCGTGGCAATACACCTGAAGCCCGGGCGCCTGTCCGCCCGGCGGCCCCCCGGTGCGTCCTTCCTTGACTCGCCGGGGGGTGCTCTTTAGGTTCACAGGCTCCCAGTAGCTCCACCGAATTCCGAAGGACGTTCCATGGCTCGCGTTACCGTCGAAGACTGCCTCCCCCTCGTCGACAACCGGTTCGCGCTGGTGCTGCTCGGCGCCAAGCGTGCGCGGCAGCTGATGGCGGGGGCCCGCCCCATCATCGAGCAGTCCAAGAACAAGCCCCCCGTGCTGTCCCTGCGCGAGGTGGCCACCGGCCGCGTGAAGTTCGACCGTGACGTGCGCGAGGCGCTGTCCGGCAAGTACACGGGCGACGAGGCCAAGTAGGCCCTCACCTCACCGCGGTTCCCCTCAAGCCCCTTCCTTTCCGGCCTCCTTCGCCGGGGAAGGGGCTTCGGGTATCAGGCCCTGGGAGCGCAGCCAGCGCATCGCCCGCGAGGCGACGGCCTTCTCGCCCTTGTAGCCCAGCAACGGCACCAGCTGGCCCACCGGCACCCAGCGCACCTCGTCCACCTCGATGCGCGGCCCCGGCAGCGGCCCCAGGTCCCCCTCCTGGTAGCGGAACAGGAAGAAGTGGACGCGCTTGAAGATGCGCTGTCCGCGGAACTGGTACACGTAGCGAATCTCGCCCAGCGGGGCCATCAGCGCCACGGTGAGGCCCGTCTCCTCGCGCACCTCGCGGCTGGCGGTCTGCTCCGGCGTCTCGCCCGGGTCCACGTGGCCCTTGGGCAGCGCCCACAGGAGTCGCCCATGGGGACGGATGACGGCCACCTCCCAGTGGCCGGCACTCTCCCGGATGACGACACCGCCTGCGGACGCCTCGCGTGGCATACGTGCCCACCCTACCCGATGCGGACGGAAAGGTGCTCAACCGCCGTGCGCGAAATGACGCAGCTTGGCCTCCGCCCCCAGCCGGTACGCGTACCGCAAATCCGACAGGAGCCGGTCCAACCGCCGCGCCGCGACGTGGCCCATCAGCCGCGCGCAGAAGCGGCGTGACAGCCGGTTCGCCTCCTCGTAGCGCCACCGCTCCTGCGCGGACAGCTGCTTGCGGTAGGAGACGCGGTCGAAGAGGCGCTGGAGCAGCTCCCGCGCCCAGGCCCCCACGCCCTCGCCCCACCGGTGCAGCAGGCACACCGCGAACTTGTCCACCTCCGCCTGCGCCTCCAGTTCCAGCAGCGACACCGTCCGGCCGTGGGCCGCGGTGTGGGCCACATAGAGGAAGTGGCTCACGCCCTCGGCCAGCTGGCAGTAGCCGGCCAGGTCGCTGTCCAGCACGTACCCCAGCGGACCGGACTCGTAGGGCTTGAGCCGGTCCAGCAGCGCGGGGGCCAGGTAGAGGGCCAGCTCCAGCGCGTCATCGGCCTCGTGGACCAGCAGCTCCTCCTCGGCGCGGCCGGTGCCCCCGAGCCGGGCGGCGGCCTCCGTGTCCACCACGTAGACCTCCGCCCTCGCCTCGCACGTGAAGCCGTAGATGGCCTCCAGGTGGTCCTGAACGCGGCCAATCATGTCCACCTCCGGCTAGTTGGCGAGTGAGCCCTTGGGACGCGGCATCATCCCCGCGTCCAGCAGGACGCGCTCCAGCCGGTCGCTGCCGGTGCGGACCCAGGCCTCGTACACCTTCAGGGCGCCGCTGGGCCCCGCCTGCACCATGCCCCGGGCGGAGATCTCCTCCAGCACCTCCACCACCGCGCGGAACTTGTCGCACAGCTCCCGGTACACCTGCGCGAAGCCCGCGGCGGGCGTCAGCTCCGCCACGTGGCCGTACGCCGTGCCGCCCATCCGGATGTAGTAGTCCGGTCCCACCACGCCGGCCTGCAGCGCGCCGGAGAAGAACCCGGCGGTGTACAGCGACACGTCGCCCAGCCGGCGCAGGGTGCGGATGCGCTCGGCGCGCTCCTGCTGCAGGGCCTGGTGGTAGAGGATGGCCAGGGGCTCGTGGTCCTTGCGGCCGTCTTCCTCCCGGGTGAACAGCTTGTCGGTGACGGCGAACTCGGACAGCAGGTTCACCAGGTAGAACTCCGTCACCTCCGCCAGCTGTACCCGTTGCCGCCCCGTGACCTCGCCCAGAAGAGACTTGAAGAACTCCTTCAGAGACAGGGACGCCACCAGTCCACTCATTGACACCTCCCGTCATTCCCCGGGCGGAAGTCGCCCGGAGGAGACCCCGCAAGGGTAGCAATCGAGCGGGAGCGCGGCAAAAGACACCCCCAGTGATTCCAGGCACTTGCGTTAGCACTCGCCCCCCGGGAGTGCCAACGGGAGGCCCACCGGCGCGTCACCGGCGCCCACCGCGGGGTGTGGGTGACGCCGAGGAAAAGTCCAGCAATGCCGCGCAGTTGGCACGTGCGGGCAAGCCCGGCCAGCGTCGCTTGACGGGTCGACTTCGCTGGTTATTATCCGCCGCGCCTGGGCGTTAGCACTCACGAGGTACGAGTGCTAACCCCACGGGCCACGAGGCCCTTTTTCAACCCCCAAGCAGCCTCCGGCCGCCATCCAAGCGGCGCCGGAAGCGACATGTAAGGAGCAGGCCATGAAGATTCGTCCCCTGCAGGATCGGCTCATCGTCAAGCGCGTCGCCGAGGAGAACAAGACCAAGGGCGGCCTCTTCATCCCCGACACGGCGAAGGAGAAGCCCCTCGAGGGCAAGGTCATCGCCGTGGGCAACGGCAAGGTGCAGGAGGACGGCAAGGTCCGTCCGCTGGACATCAAGGCCGGCGACACCATCCTGTTCAGCAAGTACGCGGGCACCGAGATCAAGCTCGACGGCGAGGAGCACCTCATCCTCCGTGAAGAGGATGTGCTCGGCGTCATCGAGAAGTAATCCGGTCTCCCCCACTCTTCCCCAAAGGAACTTCCCACATGGCGAAGGACATTCTTTTCGACGTGCGCGCGCGTGAGGCCATCCTCCGCGGCGTGAACATCCTGGCCGACGCGGTCAAGGTCACCCTGGGCCCCAAGGGCCGCAACGTCGTCATCGAGAAGAGCTTTGGCTCCCCGACCATCACCAAGGACGGTGTGACGGTCGCCAAGGAGATCGAGCTCGAGAACAAGTTCGAGAACATGGGCGCGCAGATGGTCAAGGAGGTTGCCTCCAAGACGTCTGACGTCGCCGGTGACGGCACCACCACGGCCACCGTGCTGGCGCAGGCCATCTTCCGCGAGGGCGCGAAGCTGGTCGCCGCGGGCCACAACCCGATGGAGATCAAGCGCGGCATCGACAAGGCCGTGGCCACCATCGTCGCCGAGCTGAAGAAGCTGGCCAAGCCGACCAAGGACAAGAAGGAGATTGCCCAGGTCGGTACCATCTCCGCCAACGGTGACGAGACCATCGGCACCATCATCGCGGACGCGATGGAGAAGGTGGGCAAGGAAGGCGTCATCACGGTTGAAGAGGCCAAGGGCCTCGAGACGACGCTGGACGTGGTCGAGGGCATGCAGTTCGACCGCGGCTACCTGTCCCCGTACTTCGTGACGGACCCGGAGCGCATGGAGGCGGCGCTCAACGACGCGCTCATCCTCATCAACGAGAAGAAGATCTCGTCGATGAAGGACCTCCTGCCCATCCTGGAGCAGGTCGCCCGCGCCGGTAAGCCCCTGCTCATCATCGCCGAGGACATCGAGGGCGAGGCCCTGGCCACCCTGGTGGTCAACAAGATCCGCGGCGTGCTGAACGTGTGCGCGGTGAAGGCGCCGGGCTTCGGTGACCGCCGCAAGGCCATGCTCGAGGACATCGCCACCCTGACGGGCGGCAAGATGATCGCCGAGGACCTGGGCATCAAGCTGGACACCATCACCCTCCAGGACCTGGGCCGCGCGAAGCGCCTGACGGTGGACAAGGACAACACCACCATCGTCGACGGTGCCGGCAGCCAGCAGGAGATCGAGGCGCGCGTGAAGCAGATCCGCGCCCAGATCGAGGAGACCTCCAGCGACTACGACCGCGAGAAGCTCCAGGAGCGCCTGGCGAAGCTCGTGGGCGGCGTGGCCGTCATCAACGTCGGCGCGGCGACCGAGACGGAGATGAAGGAGAAGAAGGCCCGCGTCGAGGACGCGCTCAACGCGACCCGCGCGGCCGTGGAAGAGGGCGTCGTCCCTGGCGGCGGCGTGGCCTACATCCGCTGCCTCAAGGCGCTGGAAGGCCTGCAGCTGACGGGCGGCGAGAAGTTCGGCGTGGACATCATCCGCCGCGCGCTCGAGGAGCCCCTCCGCCAGATCGTCGGCAACGGCGGCCTGGAGGGCAGCGTGGTGGTGAACAAGGTCAAGGAGTCCTCCGGTCCGTTCGGCTTCAACGCCGCCACGGGCGCCTACGAGGACCTGCTGGCCGCCGGCGTCATCGACCCGGCCAAGGTCAGCCGCACCGCGCTGCAGAACGCGGCGTCCGTGTCCTCCCTGATGCTCACCACCGAGGCCATGGTGGCGGAGCGTCCGAAGGAGGAGAAGGAGCTCCCCGCCGGCGGTGGCATGGGCGGCATGGGCGGCATGGGCGGTATGGGCGGCATGGGCATGTAGTCAGCCCTTCACCCTGGCACCCGCGCGGGTGACGTCCTGAACGCGGCCTCCGGCGCCCTTTCGAGGGAACCGGGGGCCGTCGTCTTTGCGGGCCGGGTGGCGGCAAGTCCCCCTGCCCCTTAACTTGCTGAAGACGAAGGAGGAGACACCGTGAAGCCCGTGAAGATTTTTACGACCACCTACTGTGGCTACTGCGTTCGCGCCAAGGACCTGCTCAAGCGCAAGGGCGTGGACTTCGAGGAGGTGGATGTCACCTCGGACGACGACATGCGCACGAAGCTCGTGGAGATGAGCGGGGGCCAGCGCACCGTGCCGCAAATCTTCATTGGCGACACGCACGTCGGCGGCTACTCCGACTTGTCCCGCCTGGATTCCGAGGGCCGCCTGGAGCCCATGCTCCAGGCCTGAGCCACGCAGGCAGGCGGCCAGCCGCCCCACCCGACGCCCCCGGCGCGGCATGCATAGCTTTCCTCCCGTGGCACTTCATTCACCCACGGGAGGCGGCATGGCAGGCGAAGCACGGCAGACGGGGACCCGGGACGAGCAATACAACCTCATCAGCGCCCTGTATCACCTCCTCAAGGGCGCCTCGACGAGCGAGGCCTCTATCCGGGACGCCGAGGAGAGCGGCGACCCGGAGCTCGCCCAGTTCTTCCGTGACTGGCAGGAGGAGCAGCGAAATCTCGCTGAGCGGGCGAAGAACCTGCTCGGCGCCCGCATGGCGGGGGTCTCCCGGGCGGGCACGGGCCGCAAGCGCGCGGCCCAAGGCGGAAAGTCACGCGGCGCCGCGTCCTCCACGGAAAAGCAGCCCACCACGGCCAGCGTGGACTCGGGCGGCGATGACACGGCGCGCGACGCCGTCGACGAGGAGCTGATGGAGACCTTCCCCGCCAGCGACCCGCCGGCCCGTTACTGAGCCCCCACCCAGCCTCCTGCGTCGCTTCCAACGGGGAGTGACGCAGGATTCTGGATTCTGGCCGAACGTTCGTCTTGGATAGGGGGGTCGTGAAGCACACCCTCGATCTCCACCGTTCGCACCCGGCGTTGTGGCTGATGGGCCCCAGGGCCCCGGCTTGCCAGCGCACGCAACATCCGACGCGCGGCAAAGTGCCCGTGACGCCTGACGTGTCAGCGGTGGCCGTCGCAGCCGCTGACTCCCCGTGGCCGGAGCCGGACGGGCGCGCGCGGGCGCTGTCTGAGCGACGGAGGGGCGAGGCGCTGACACAGGCGGGTGAAAGCCCCCGCTTCTTCCACACCTCGAACGTGCGCGTGCCCCGCACTGGCGAAGCGCTGCTCCTCGGTGACGCGGCCGTGCCGCGGGCGCCCCAAGGTGTGCGCTCCAGCGAGGCCCTGATGCCGCGCCCCCAGTCGGAGCGGCGTGTCCAGGCCAGCGAACGTGAACTGCTGGACACCCCGCGACAGTCGGTGGGCCAGCGCATCACCGAGGTGGTGATTTACGTGGGCCATGAGGAGGTCCTCCATTCCGCCACGCGAGACGTGGCGCTGGAGGTCTTCGGAGGGGCCACGGTGAATCCCGATGCGGACACCATCGACGACAGCACGGACCCGGCAGCCCCCGAGCTGAAACGCCAGCGGGAGGCGCTCCACGGCGTGGCAGCCCCTCCGCGACCACCACGTGCGCCCTCGCCCGGGGCGGCCACGGCCCTCGCGTGGGCGCCGTGGAACGTACTGAACCTGGACGAGGCGCTCGCCACGCGGGAGGCGCTGGACACAGCGTTCCTGCGCCACGAGCGTCTGCGCCTCGCGGCGTCAGCCGTGGAGCCCGCCCTTCCCCAGACATTGGCTCGCGCGAGGCTGGCATCCGTGCCCGTCGAAGCGCGCGCTCAACAACCCTCAGGCAGGATTGTTCCGCTCGCACTGCCGTGAGGATTTCCGTTGTGACGAGCCTCGCGTCGGGCTTGCCCGCCCATGCGACTCGCACCTAAAGAGGACCCGATATGGATAGGCCCGAGGTCACCCAGACCACGCAGAGTGAGCAGGAAGGTCGCACCACCCGCATCCCCATCCCCGAGTGGACGGTGGAGGTGGTGGGCGGACCGGACAAGGGCAAGAAGGTGAAGACCCAGGACGGCCTGGTCCGCGTCGGCTCGGACCCCGCCTGTGACTTGGTGCTCACCGACGCCACGGTGAGCCGCCGCCACCTGGAAGTGGAGCGCACCTCGCGCGGGCTGCTGCTGCGCGACACCGGCAGCCGCAACGGCACCTTCCTGGATGGCCGCCAGGTGATTCAGGCCTACCTGACCAGCGGCGACAAGGTGGAGCTGGGCAAGACGAAGCTCTCCGTGAAGGTCGCCCCGCGCCCCACCGAGGTGGAGATCGCGGGCGCGGAGTCCTTCGGCGCGCTGGTGGGCGCGTCGGAGAAGATGCGGTGGATCTTCACCGAGCTGCGCCGCATCGCCCGCGAGGACATGAGCCTGCTCGTGGAAGGCGAGACGGGCACCGGCAAGGAGCTGGCGGCGCGCGCGGTGCACCAGCACTCGGCGCGGCGGCACGGCCCCTTCAAGGTCGTGGACTGCAACCTCATCTCCGAGGAGAAGGCCGAGCGCGAGCTCTTCGGCGGCCTGCGCGCGGGTGACGGCGAGGACCGCGACGCGCGCGGCGTCTTCGAGGCCGCCCGGGGCGGCACCCTCTTCATGGACGAGGTGGGCGAGCTGCCGCTGCCCGTGCAGGGCAAGCTGCTGCGCGTGCTGGAGACGCGCGAGGTGCCCTCGCTGGACGGCCAGCCGGTGGCGGTGGACGTGCGCGTCATCGCCTCCACGCACCGAAACCTGGAGGAGGACGTGCGCCAGGGCCGCTTCCGCGCGGACCTCTACTTCCGGCTCGCGGTGGCGCGCGTGCGCCTGCCGCCCCTGCGCACCCGCCGCGACGACCTGCCCGTGCTGGCGCAGGCCCTGGCGCAGACGCTGCGCGCCAGCATCACCCTCACGCCCCAGACGCTGGCCCTCTTCGAGGGCTACGACTGGCCCGGCAACGTGCGCGAGCTGCGCAACGTGCTGGAGCGCGGCGCGCTGATGGAGGAGACGGGCAACAGCAGTTGGCTGGACTTCCTGGCGCAGCCTTCGCGCCGCGCCGAGGGCCAGGCCCCCACCACCCAGGTGGCCACGCTGGTGGGCACCCTGCCCTACCACGAGGCCAAGGACCGGGTGCTCGCCGACTTCGAGCGCCTGTACTTCGCGGAAGTCATGAAGACGGTGGGCTTCGACATGAAGGCCGCCGAGCAGCGCACCGGGCTTTCCATGCAAAGCCTCTATCGTCTTTTGAAAAAGAACGGACTTCGGCTCAAAGACCTCAAGAACGCAGAGGGCCTGGAGAAGTAAAGAAGTCCGCACGCTGGACCACCCCTAGGGAGAACAACCGCATGTTGCGTCGCGTTGCCGTAGCCTCCGTCGTCTTCACCGCTGCTTGCGCCGGTCAGCAGAAGTCCGCCGCGCAGGCTGGCCAGCCCACGTCGACCGAGGAGCGGGTTCGCATCACCAACCAGCCCCCGTTCGACCTCGTGAACTGCATGCCGCGCGAGCTTCAGCTCCCGGAGCAGGCGAGCCAGGGCGTCGTGCTGGGCGCGCTGCTGACGACCCGCCCGCTGGTGATGGAGTGCCTCGTGGACCCGAAGCACCGGGGCACCGAGAAGACCACCAACGTGGAGGTCAAGACGACCGTCACGGACCAGGGCGCCTCGCACGCCGTCAGCGGGCAGAACCTCACCCCGGAAGGCCAGGCGTGCATCCAGAAGGTGGTGGACACGAACGTGAAGCTGGCCGCGCTGCCCAAGGGCGCGCAGCCGGTGGAAGCGGCCATCCCCTTCGAGCACACCACCAGCAGCCTCAACTCCGTCACCTTCGGCATCAACGAGGGCTCGGACTTCACCGGCGCGGTGCGCCTGGCGCAGTCCAGCTGGTGTGAGTGCTACGCGCCCTTCAAGGAGCAGGTCCCCCCGCCGCTGACGGCGAAGATCAAGCTGCTGAAGACGCAGCCGACCCCCGCCGAGGTGACCTTCGAGCCCTCCGGCAACACCGAGACGGACCAGTTGGCCGCCTGCCTCCAGCCGAAGATCGCCGCGCTGCCGGCGAAGCTGAGCTCCGACGAGCTGGGCTTCTCCTACCGCTTCGTGCACTTCGACTCGGCCGCGCCGGACGCGGCGTCCGCCAACCTGCCGCCCGAGCTGCGCTTCCTGCAACTGGACCTCAACCGCACCCAGCGCGCGGCGGACACGGCCATCGCCGACGGCGCCCGCACCCCGGCGGCCCTGGCGTACGCCGAAGTCGTGGACCGCTACCAGAAGACCAAGAACTGGCGGCTCTTCGACGAGATGTTGAGCAAGTGCGACGCGCTGGTGAAGGCGGACACGGGCGTGCTCGACTCCATCAAGGCCCGCCAGGCCACGGACCAGGCCGCGCTGACGCTGGCCACGGAGATGGCGGCGAAGGACGCGGAGAACTGGGGTGACGTCGTCGCCGCCACCCAGAAGAACGTGGAGGAGTCGGTGAAGGAGCTGGCCGACGCGGAGAAGATCGCCGCGCAGGACAAGGCCGCCTGCCCGAAGAAGAACTTCAAGTAGTCCCCCGCCCCACGGCGGAAAACACGAAGGCGCGGGAGCCCGGAGGTCCGGGGCCCGCGCCTTCGGTGTTTCTGGGCTGGGGCACCGGAGCGCCCGGTGCCCTCCCCGCCCGGCGTGGCTAGGCCGCCGTCACCTTGTCGTCGTTGGCCGCGCCCGCCTCGCGCATGCGCACGCTGACGAGCTTGGAGATGCCCGGCTCCTCCATGGTGACGCCGTAGAGGGTGTTGGAGACCTCCATGGTGCGCTTGTTGTGGGTGATGAGGATGAACTGCGACTGCTTGCTCATCTCCTTCACCATGTCGTTGTAGCGGCCCACGTTGCCTTCATCCAACGGGGCGTCGACCTCGTCGAGGAGGCAGAAGGGGGTCGGCTTGATGAGGAAGATGCCGAAGATGAGGCCCACGGCGGTGAGGGCCTTCTCGCCACCGGACAGGAGATTCACGCTCTGCAGCTTCTTGCCGGGCGGCTGGGCGACGATTTCCACGCCCGGCTCTCCGCCCGGGCCGTCGTTGGTGAGGATGAGGCTGGCCCGGCCTCCGCCGAACAGGCGGGGGAAGATGGCCTGGAACTTCTCGTTCACCACGTCGAAGGTCTGCTTGAAGCGCTCGCGGCTGGTGGCGTCGATGCGCTGGATGGCGTCCTTGAGCTGCTCGATGGAGGACTGGAGGTCCTTCTTCTGCGCGATGAGGAAGTCGTAGCGCTTGGACAGCTCCGCGTGCTCGTCGATGGCGGTGAGGTTGATCTCCCCCATCTTCTCCACCTGCGCGCGCAAGTCCTTCAGCTCCGCCTCCGTCTCCGGGGCCAGCGCGGGCAGCAGGTGGTACCTGTGCAGCTCGTTCGCCAGCTCCACCTGGTGACGCTCGCGGATGCCCGCGGCCAGGTGCTCCAGCTCCAGGGCGATTTCGCGCTCGCGCAGCGAGATTTGCGACAGGCCCTGCATCAGCTCGTCCACGCGGCCGCGCAAATCCCGGAACAGCGTGTCCTGCTCGCGCACCTCGGCGGAGGCCGTGGTGTGCGCCGCGCGGCGGGACTCCAGCCCCTCGGCGGCGAGCCGGTGCTCCTCGGCGCGCTGGGACAGCCCGCCCTCGGTGGAGGCGATGCGGCGCTCCAGCTCCTCGGTGCGGGCGGCGCCCTCCACCACGGTGGCCTGGAGCCGGGCGATGCGCGTCTCCATGTCCTGGCGCTGGGTGACGAGGCTCTCCAGCTCCTTACGCGCGGACTCCCCCCGCTCGCTGCCGGCGGCCACCTTGATGCGCAGGCCCGTCAGCTCGCCGTTGGCCGTCTCCGTGCGCAGGCGCAGCGACTCCTGCTCGCTCACGAGCTGCTTCACGCGCTCCTCGCGGCCCTCGCGGTCCGCCTGGCCGTGCGCGACCTCGCCGCGGCTCATCTCCTCTTCGTGCTCCAGCGCCGTGGCGCTCTGGGCCAGCTGCCCCTCCTCCACCTCCAGCGCCCGCAGCCGCTCACGCACGCGGGCCAGGTCCTCGCCCGCCTTGTGCAGGTCCTTCTCCTGGCTGGCGAGGTTCAGCTCCTCGGCGTGCTGATTCTTCGCCAGCCCCTTGAGGACGCCCTCCGCGTGCCCCATCTGCTTCTGGAGCGTGTAGTGGCGGGTGAGAATCTCGTTGTAGCGCTCCTCCACCCGGGCCACCTCGGTGGCCAGCTCGGCGATTTCGCGCTTCTTCTGGAGCGCGCCCACGGCCGCGCCCTCGCGCTCGCCACCGACGATGGTGCCGTCGGGACGGAAGACCTCGCCCTCCTGCGTCACCAGCGTGCACGCCGGCCCGCCGGACTCGGCCCAGGAGCGCGCGGTGGCCACGTCCTGGACCACGATGACGTCGCCCAGCAGCAGCTGGACGAGCGGCGTCAGCGCCTCCTCACACGTCACCTCGCGCAGGGCGTGGGCCAGCACGCCCGGGCGGCTGAAGTCCGGCTCCAGCGGGGCCGGCAGCGCGTCCAGCGCGGGCACCGGGAGGAAGCTGCCCCGGCCCTCGGCGTGGCCCTTGAGGTACTCCACCAGCTCCACGCCCTTGTCGCGGCTCTCGACGATGACGTGCTGGAGCCGCTCACCCAGGGCGGCCTCCACGGCGCGCTCGTAGCGCGGCGTCACGTTGATGACGTCCGCCACCAGGCCGAAGATGCCCTGCTCGCGGGGCGTCACGCCGGCGCGCGTCATCACCGCGCGCACGCCGCGGTCGAAGCCGTCGTAGTTCTTCTGGATATCCTCCAGCGTGGACAGGCGGCTGCGCTTGTCGCTCAGCTCCTCGCGCAGCGCGATGACCTCGATTTCGTTCTCCGTGAAGGCCGCGCGCGTGCGGGAGAGCGCGTCCTCCTCCTGGCCCTTGCGCTCGGCCAGCTCCGCGGCGAGGTGCCGGGTGTCCTCCACCCGCTTCGCCACGTCGCCCCGGACGTCCTCCAGGGTCTGCTCCTGGGCGCGCAGCGCCTCCAGCTCGCCCTGGAGCTTCGCGCGGCGGCCGTCCAGGTCCCCGCGCTGCCGCGCGAGGTTGACCAGGTTGCTCTCGTGGTTGGCCAGGCGCGTGGCCACGGCGACGAGCCCGGCGCGCTCCTGCTCCAGGCGCAGCGCCACCTCCGTCTGGAGCTGGGACACGCGGCGCAGCTCCTCCTGCGCCACCTGCATCGCGACCTCGTCCTCCTTCCACGAGCCGGCGATGCCCGACAGCTCCGCCTCGCGGGCGGCCATGGCGTCGGACATCTCCGTCTTGCGCGCCACCAGGCCGTCCAGCTCCGCCTGGGCGGCGGCCACGCGGGCGCGCGTCTCCTCCAGGTTGCGCTGGCCGAAGGACATCTCCTGCGTGTCACGCTGCAGCGAGCTCTCCAGCGTGTGGACCTCGGCGGCCAGCGCCTGGAGCGCGGCGGCCTCCGCGTCCAGCTCGGCGCGGCGGCGGGTGATGGTCTCCTCCAGCTCCTTCACCCGGTCCAGGCTCTCACGCTCCTCGGAGCCCAGGTTCTCCAGCCGCGACTGGAGCATCTTCTTCTCCGCCATCAGCTCCAGCTGACGGTGGGTGGCCGCGTGCAGGTCGATGTCCCGCATGCGCGACTTGAGCTTCTTGTACTTCTCCGCCTTCTTCGCCTGGCGCGACAGCGCCTCGAGCCGCTTCTCCAACTCGTTGGTGATGTCGGTGACGCGCAGGAGGTTCGCGTCCGTCGCCTCCATCTTCCGCTCGGCGGCCTTGCGGCGGGCCTTGTACTTGGTGACGCCCGCGGCCTCCTCCAGCAGGTGGCGCCGGTCCTCCGGCTTGCTGGACACGATGAGGCCCACGCGGCCCTGCTCGATGATGGAGTACGCCTTGGTGCCCACGCCCGTGCCGAGGAACAGCTCGGTGATGTCCAGCAGGCGGCACTGCGTCTTGTTGATGAGGTACTCGGAGTCACCGTTGCGGAACAGGCGCCGCGTCACCGTGACTTCGGAGAAGCCCTGGTACTGCGGCGAGAGCTGGTCCGTGTCGTCGACGATGAAGGTGAGCGACACCTCCGCCATGGACAGCGGCGGCTTGTTCTCCGAGCCGTTGAAGATGACGTCCTCCATGCCGCGGCCACGGAGGTTCTTCGCGCTCTGCTCGCCCATCACCCAGCGGATGGCGTCCACGACGTTGGACTTGCCGCAGCCGTTGGGCCCGACGATGCCCGTCACGCCTTCGTCGAACGTGAAGACGCTCCGTTCCATGAAGGACTTGAAGCCGGTGATGTCCAACCGCTTGATTCGCATGCCAGCGGGCTCCTAGAGCGGGCTCTGTACGAGGAGAGAAACGCGCGCGAGGCCGAAAAATCGGCTCCGGAGCGTTTGACGAAAAGGAGTACCAGCCACCTTCCGAGCGATCAAGCGTGGCCATGCCACGCATCGCCATACGTTTAGTTGCCTGGTCTGCGACAGAGCGGGCGCGCCCTGTAGCGCGGACCTCGCGGGGTGGTGATTCCACGGTGTTTCACGTGCTTGGCGCGTCGTCCACGCACATGACGGCGTTGCAGCCCTGTGGAGTCCTGTTGCGCTACGTAGAGGCATCACCTCACGGGACCTAGCATCCCGGGCTGACATGCCTCCGACGCCGCGCTCCGCGTCCCACCTGCCAGGCAGGCCGCACGGGCTCCTGACGGCGATGCACGGAGCGACTCCGAAGCGATGGGTTCGATGCGCACGGACGGCCGCGCGCAGGCGCCGCCACCTGCGGAGGACCGAAGGCACCGACACTTCGCACGGAGCATGCCGAGGCTGCACACGTAGCATCTACGACGCCGCGAAGAGGCCCGACACGGACTGCAGGCAGGTCACTCCATCGAATGACGGTGAAGCCCCCGAGCGCCCGCGCGACGGCTGGTGCATGACCACAGCGACACGCGGAGTGCCAAGGCAGCGCACGCAGCTGGAAACGCGCTCCCTCAGGGTTCCAGCCATTCACGAGGCCGAGAACGGGCAGCCTTGCCAATACAGAGTGTGCCGAGGGCACGGATGCGGACCGCATGACGCATCCGGCCAGTGCGCCGGGGGGGCACCTTCAGCACGCAGCGTGCCGAGGCCACGCGCGCGGGCCGCATGACGCATCCGGCCAGTGCGTACTGGGGTACCTTCAACACGGAGCGTGCCGCGGCCACGCGCACAGGCCGCACGACGCATCCGGCCAGTGCGCCAGGGGGCACCTTCAGCACGCAGCGTGCCGAGGCCGCGCACACGCGGCCCACCCGGCAACGAAGCTACAGCGACTCGCCGGAAGCGCCCGAGGAGCCGTCACCCGGCGTGCCCGAGCCATCCGCCACGCCGCGCGGCGCCGTCCTCGACTGCGGCTCCACCGTGACACGCACCACGCGAGGCCCCTCGACCTCGTCCACGACGATGCGCCACATGTCGAGCCGCAGCGTGTCCCCCTTCACGGGCACCCGCCCCAGCCGCGTCATCAGGTAGCCGGCGATGGTCGTCACCTCGCCCTCTTCGTCCTCGTCGAGGTCGAAGTTGACGTCCAGGCGCTCCTCCAGGTCGTCCAGCTGCGCCGAACCTGGGAGCTCGAAGCGGCCACCCGGCAGCGCGCGGACCTCGTCCATGCGCCGGCCCAGCTCCGCCACGTCTCCGACGACCTCGGCCACCACGTCGGCGATGGTCACCAGCCCGGACGTGCCGCCGTGCTCGTCCACCACCAGCGCCGTCTGCCGGCGCCGGCGCCGGAACTCCGCGAGCAGCTGCTCCAGCGTCGCGCCTTCGGGGATGAAGAGCACCGGCCGCTGCACCTGCGCCAGGCTGCGCAGCTCGCCCCGCGACAGCAGGAAGAAGAGGTCCTTCGCGTTCACCACGCCCTCGACCTCGTCGAGGTTGCCCCGGCACACCGGCAGCCACGTGTGGCCCGCCGCGCGCGCGTCCGCGATGCACTTCTCCAGCGGCTCCTCCACATCCAGGAAGCGCACCTGGTTGCGCGGCACCATCACCTGCCGCGCCGTCTTCTGCGCCATCTCCAGCGCGCGCTCCAAGAGCTCCGCGCGAGCCGTGGTGATGGCCCCCGCCTGCGCGGAGCTGTGGAGGATGACGAGCAGCTCGTCCTCGCTGTGCGCCTCGTGCGCCTCCCCCACCGACTGGAGTCCGAAGACCCGCAGCACCCACGCCGCCAGCCCGTTGAGCAGGACGATGGCCGGGTAGAACAGGTAGTAGAAGAACCGCATCGGCAGCGCCACCGCGAGCGTCGTGTCCTCGGGGCGCTGGATGGCCAGGCTCTTGGGCGCCAGCTCTCCCAGCACGATGTGCAGGAAGGTGATGATGCTGAAGCCAATCACCACCGCCGCGGTGTGGGCCACCGTGGTGGCGGCGCCCTCGGGCACCAGCTGCACCAGCACCGGCTCCAGGAGCCGCGCGAAGGCGGGCTCACCCAGCCAGCCCAGGCCCAGCGACGCCAGGGTGATGCCGAACTGCGTGGCGGAGAGATACGCGTCCAGCTTCTCCACCATCTTCATCGCCGCGGGGGCGCCGGGCGCGCCTTCGTCCACCAGCGCCTGGAGGCGCGTGGCGCGAATCTTCACGATGGCGAACTCGGTCGCCACGAAGAAGCCGTTGGCGAATACGAGGAGAATCGCCAGCCCGAGGAACAACCACTCGTTGCCCATGACCTAGAACAAGGCTTCGAAGTCCGGGTCACCCTTGAGGGCGTCGAACATGGGGTCCGTGGCCAGCCAACCCATGACCTTCGGACGGTCCGCCGTGAGCGACTTCTGCAGGTACTGCACCGCGTCCTTGGGACGCCCCCACAGCGCGAACAGCGCGGACAGGTTGTAGTTGAGCAGCAGGTCCTCCGGATTCAGCGCCCGCGCGCGCTCGTAGGCGCGCTCCGCCTCCGCGTAGAAGCCCTTCTGCGCGTAGCAGATGCCCAGGTCCAGCTGCGCCTCGAAGTTGTCCGGCTCCAGCCGCACCACTTCCTTCAGCTGGGTGATGGCGGAGCGGTAGTCGCCCTCGTCCATCATCAGCGCGGCCAGCTCGTGACGGGGGAAGGCGTCCTGGGAGTCCAGCTCGATGGCCGTCTGGAGCTCCCGCATCGCCTCCTCCACCCGGCCCTGGTCCGCATAGGTGAGGCCCAGGTTGAGGTGGGCGTCCGGGTACTCTGGGTCCAACTCGATGGCTTCCTTGTACTCCTCCACGGCCATCTCCCCCGCGTGGGTGGAGAGGAAGCAGGCCAGGTTGTAGTGCGCCGTGGCGCTCTCCGGCTCCAGCTTCAGGGCCGTGAGGTACTCGGAGAGTGCGTCGCGGAAGAGCTTCTTCTCCGCGTAGACGGTCGCCAGGTTGTCGTGAGCGTGCGCGGAGCTCGGGTCGAGGTCGATGGCCTTCTTGAACTCCTTGATGGCCTCGTCGAGCCAACCCCGGTCCGCCAGCTCGATTCCACGAGTGTTGTGCTCGTCGGAGAGAGCGATGTTGTCCTTTTCGCGGGCCATGAGCGCGCGGGCAATCTACGCGCCGCGCTCCAAGGGGTGCAAGGTAGAGTTTCCCCACGCCCATGCGCCACGCCGCCCTGCTGCTGCTCGTGTTGTCCGCCTGTCACCCCCGCGCCGTCCCCTCCCCGGTTCCGCCCCCAGCGGAGGAGTCCGGCCGACAGTCCCCCGCCCCCGAGGGTGCGGGCCCCGAGGCCGCCCCCGCCGAGGCGCCGGACGCCAGCCCGCCCGCCCGCCCCGTCTCCATCATCGTGGGCGGCGACGTGACGCTGGGCCACAACTACCAGACGCACTACGACGCGGAGCTCGCCAAGGGCCGCCCCCGGGAGGCCCTGATGGAATACGGCTTCCAGGAGGTGAAGCCCCTGACGGACGCGGCCGACCTCTTCGTCGTCAACCTGGAGTGCCCCTTCACCGAGCGCGGCGAGAAGCTGCCCAAGAACTTCAACTTCCGCGCGAAGCCGGAGCTGGTGGGCATCCTCACCGCGGGCGGCGTGGACGTGGTGAGCCTGGCCAACAACCACCTGATGGACTACGGCGCCCAGGGCCTGCTGGACACCCTGGACACGCTGGACGCGGCCCGCATCCCCTACTTCGGCGCCGGCCGGAACATGGCGGAGGCCCGCCGCCCCGCCATCCTCACCGTGGAGGGCCAGCGGGTGGCGCTCCTGGGCTACTTCTTCCTCGGCACGCGCAACATCGAGCCGGCCGGGGTCTACGCCACGGAGACGACCCCAGGGGTCGCCGGCCACTTCTCCGACGTGGTCGTCATGGAGCAGATGCTGCGCGAGGACATCGCCGCGGCCCGGGCCCAGGCGGACATCGTCCTGCCCTACTTCCACTGGGGCCGCGAGGGCACCTACACGCCGGAGCCCTACCAAATCCAGCTGGCCCACGCGGCCATCGACGCGGGCGCGTCAGGTGTGCTGGGCGCCCACCCGCACGTCCTCCAGGCCATGGAGCTGTACCAGGGCAGGCCCGTCGTCTACTCGCTGGGGAACTTCGTCTTCGGGGGGAACTGGAACCCTCGCGACAAGCGCGGCGCGCTGTGGAAGGGCCACTTCGGACCCGACGGCGCCTACGTGTCCAGCGAGGTGCTGCCCTTGAGGACCGACCGCTTCCCGGAGCTGCCCTTCCAGCCGGTGCCCGTCACGGGCGAGGCGGCGGAGGCGGTGCTGCGGCTCCTGGCGGAGTCCTCTGAAGGCGTGGAGCGGATGCTGCCCGAGCTGGAGCCGTGGGCCCGTCCGCCTCCCTCCCCCGAAGCACGAGGGAGGGAGTAGCGCACGCGCTAGACCTTGTTGTTGGACTGGCCCTTCTTGGCGCGATTGCGGCGGCGCTTCAGCTGGGCCTTCCGGCCCTTGGCGCGGTTGGCGACCTTCTTCTTGGAACGATTTCCCTTCTGGGCGGGCATGTGGAAGGACTCCGTGTAGGTGATGTGAAAAACGACCGCAGAGCGCGGTGAGGGCGGCCTTTTTTCATGCTCCCGCCCAAGCGTCCAAGGATTTTCTTGACTCTGCCCGCCCTTGCCAGAGGGCCGGCAAAGGGGCAATACCCCCCGGAACGACGATGATTGACAAACTCGAAGACGTCGAACGCCGGTTCGAACGCCTGACCGCCGACCTGTCGAACCCCGACGTACTCGCCGACTCGGCGAGGCTCCAGAAGGTGTCCAAGGAGCGTGCGGGCCTGGAGAAGCTGGTCGAGGCCTTCCGCACCTACCGCAAGGTGCTCTCCGACCTCGAGGAGGTGGAGACCTGGCTGGGCAGCGGCGACGCCGACGAGAAGGCCTTCGCCCGCGAGTCCCTGCCCGGCCTGAAGGAGCAGCGCGACGAGCTGGAGGCCAGCCTCAAGATCCTCCTCCTGCCCAAGGACCCGAATGACGAAAAGAACGTCATCCTGGAAATCCGCGCGGGCGCCGGAGGTGACGAGGCCGCCCTGTTCGCCGAGGAGGTCATGCAGATGTACCTCCGCTACGCGGACCGCCGGGGTTGGAAGGCGGACATCCTGGACATGAGCCCGGGCAACGCGGGCGGCGTGAAGGACGCCACCGTGACGCTGTCCGGCGACGCGGTGTTCAGCAGCATGAAGTACGAGTCCGGCGTGCACCGCGTGCAGCGCGTGCCGGCCACGGAGACGCAGGGCCGCATCCACACGTCCACGATTACGGTGTCGGTGATGCCGGAGGCGGAGGACGTGGACGTGCAGGTGAACCCGGCGGACATCGAGATGCAGGTGATGCGCTCCACGGGCTCGGGCGGCCAGAGCGTCAACACCACGGACTCCGCGGTGCGCCTCATCCACCACCCGACGGGCATCGTGGTGAAGTGCCAGCAGGAGAAGAGCCAGCTCAAGAACCGCACCATGGCCATGCGCATGCTGCGGGCGAAGCTCTATGAAATCGAGCAGGAGCGCATCCGCAACGAGCGCGACTCCGCCCGCCGCGCGCAGGTGGGCACGGGCGACCGCAGCGAGAAGATTCGCACCTACAACTTCCCGCAGGACCGCCTGACGGACCACCGCATCGGCCTCACGGTGCACAACCTGCCGGGCGTCATGGCCGGTGACGTGGAAGACGTCATCACCGCCTGCCGCACCTACTACCAGGCCGAGGCGCTCAAGGCGCAGACGGCCGGCGGCCCGAAGCCCTCCGCATGAGCAGCGAGCCCTGGACCATCCGCAGGGTCCTCACCTGGACGACACAGCACTTCGAGAAGCGCCAGGTGGATGCGCCGCGCCTCACCGCGGAGATCCTCCTGTCGCACGTGCTGAAGCTCAGCCGCGTCCGGCTGTACGTGGACCTGGACCGCCCCCTCTCCAAGGACGAGCTGGGCGCGTACCGCGCCCTCATCGAGCGGCGCATGGCGGGCGAGCCCACGCAGTACCTGACGGGCGTGCGCGAGTTCTACAACCGGCCCTTCAAGGTCGACGCCCGGGTGCTGATTCCCCGGCCGGAGACGGAGCTGCTGGTGGAGGCGGCGCTGCGCATGCTGCCCAAGGACGCGCCGGGCCGCGCGCTGGACGTGTGCACCGGCTCGGGCTGCATCGCCATCAGCCTGGCGGCCGAGCGGCCCCAGGCCACCGTCATCGCCACGGACCTGTCGCCGGACGCCTGCGCCCTGGCCCAGGAGAACGCCCAGGCGCTGGGCGTGGCGGACCGGGTGACGGTGCTCCAGGGCGACCTCTTCGCCCCGGTGCCGGCGGACGCGCGCTTCCAGGTGGTGGTGTCCAACCCGCCGTACATCGCCTCGGGGGACATCCCGGGGCTGTCCGCCGAGGTGCGCCGTGAGCCGAAGCTGGCGCTCGACGGCGGCCCGGACGGGCTGGCCGCGGTGCGGCGGGTGGTGACGGGTGCGCGCCAGTGGTTGGAGCCTGGCGGGCTCCTTGCAATGGAGATTGGTGAGGACCAGGGCCCCGCGCTCCTGGAGCTCCTGAAGGCCGCGGGCTACGCGGACGTCAGGGTGGAGAAGGACCTGGAGCGGCGGGAACGAATGGCGTTTGGGACACAGCCCGTGGCCAGCGGGCCACAGGGCTGAAGACGCAGGGAACCATGGACAAGATTGTCATCAAGGGCGGCCAGGCGCTGCACGGCGAGGTGCAGGTCTCGGGCGCGAAGAACGCGGCGCTGCCCATCCTCGCCTCGGCGCTGCTGGCGGACGGCACCTCCACCTACCGCAACGTGCCGGACCTGGCGGACGTGGGCACCATGCTCAAGGTGCTGCGCACCATGGGCTGTGACGCCGAGCGCGACACCGAGACGCAGGACCTCTGCCGGGTGGGCGTCAACGGCCACATCACCCCGGAGGCCCCTTACGACCTGGTGAAGACGATGCGCGCCAGCGTGGTGGTGCTAGGGCCGCTGGTGGCCCGCTTCGGCCGGGCGCGCGTGTCCATGCCGGGTGGGTGCGCCATCGGCGCGCGGCCCATCGACCAGCACCTCAAGGGCCTGAAGGCGCTGGGCGCGGAGATCCACCTCACCGAGGGCTACGTGGAGGCCACCGCCAGGCAGCTCAAGGGCGGCACGGTCAACTTCGACGTCATCACCGTCACCGGCACGGAGAACGTGATGATGGCGGCGGTGCTGGCCAAGGGCCGCACGGTGATGGAGAACTGCGCCCGCGAGCCCGAGGTCGAGGAGCTGGCCAAGGTGCTCAACAAGATGGGGGCGCGCATCGAGGGCGCGGGCACCTCCGTCATCACGATTGAGGGCGTGGACGGGCTCAAGCCGGTGGAGCACGCCATCCTCCCCGACCGCATCGAGGCCGGCACCCTCCTGGTGGCGGCGGCCATCTCCGGCGGCAACGTGCTGGTCAAGCGCGTGGTGCCCGAGCACCTGGACGCGGTGGTGGAGAAGCTGCGCGAGACGGGCTGCACGATTACCGCCGAGGCGGGCGGGCTGCGCTGCCAGGCGCCCCAGCGGCTCGAGGCGGTGAACATCACCACCACGGAGTACCCGGGCTTCCCCACCGACATGCAGGCCCAGTTGATGGCGCTCATGTCTGTCAGTCAGGGAACGTCCGTCATCAGCGAAAACATCTTCGAGAACCGCTTCATGCACGTGCCGGAGCTGGACCGGCTGGGCGCGGACATCTCCATCCAGGGGCACACCGCGGTGGTGAAGGGTGTGAAGGGCCTCAGCGGCGCGCCCGTCATGGCCACGGACCTGAGGGCGAGCGCCTCGCTCATCCTCGCCGGCCTCCGGGCGGAGGGGCGCACCGACGTCAGCCGCGTCTACCACCTGGACCGAGGCTACGAGCGCCTGGAGCGCAAGCTGCGCGGCCTGGGCGCGGACATCCGCCGCGAGAAGGCCTAGGCCCGAGGGGCCAGGGGGCGACGAGACGGCGCGTTGCCAACAGAAGGCGCGAGGCGGGTTGCATCCGAATTTTCGCGCGACCTATCATTCTCCAATCGACTGGGGAGAACACCACTCCCCCCTAACAGGAGAATGGAACCGGCCCATGGATTGCCCCAGCTGCAACGTCGAGATGTCGGATCTCGAGGGGGATGATCAGACGTTGCGAAAGTGTGGAGATTGCGGCGGGCTGTGGATTGACGTCGCGGACCTGAACCGGGTCCTGCTCCACAACAACCTCCCCGGGCTGGAGAGCCAGGGCGGCAAGGTGGATGCAGAGGCACTGACCGGTCAGTGCCCTGAGTGCCAGGTCGACCTCGTCCGCGTGGACGGCGGCGACCGCCAGCACCCCCTCCACTACGACACCTGCGAGTCCTGCGGTGGCATCTTCCTGGAATCGGAATTCCAGGACGCCACGGATGTGAAGATCGCGGTCGAGGAAATCATCGCGTTCTTCCGCCACTTCGGCGCGAAGCGAAAGATGGCCGCCCTCTAGGCGGACCGCCGCGGCCCGGGAAGGCAGGCGGGCGGCGGCCAGCCCGTCACCTCACCGGCTGCTGCGGAACTCGCGGCCCCAGGTCTCGGGCACGGGGCCGTCGAACTCGAGCGACGCATCGGGAGCGCGGGTGCCCTCCGCGTCGCCCCTCGGGAAGCGCGCGGTCACCCGACCGATGGAAGGCACCTCCAGGGACAGCTTGTCCCCGGACAGCGTGTAGGCGCCGCTGACCGTGGAGGACACCTCTCCCTCCAGGGGCTCCTCGGTGAAGCTGTACGTCCCGTCCAGGTAGAAGGACAGGAACCGGTGCGGCGCGCCCTTCAGGCCGCCGAACCAGGTGCCCAGGAGCGGCGCGAGCCGGGCGTTGTACTTGAGCTTCGGCGCCAGCCAAGTGCCGTTGAGCGCCTTGCCGCCCGAGTAGAAGACGATGTCGGTGACGCACACGGGCGCGTCGTCATTCGCGCCCCGGAAACGGTCCGACACCTCCAGGGTGAAGCGGGCGCCGCGCAGCGCGGGCTTGAGCGGCACCGCCTGGAGCCCGCGCTTGTCCTCCACGCTGACGCTGCGGGCCTCCTTCACGCCCGTGACGGTCAGCTTGCGCGCGCGGGCCCGGGCCTTGAACGCGGCGCGGTCCGAGCCGTCGCCCGTGTAGACGCGCACCTCGTCGATGGTGACGATGTCCTTGAAGCCGAAGGTGAAGGAGGCCGGGGCCTCGCCGCTGACGCACCAGACGGTGGTGTCGCGGCCGTCGAGCACGTTCAAGGGCCCGTAGCGCTCCGGCTGGCTGTTGCGCTCCAGCCAGTCATCGGTCTGGACGTAGCCGGGGGGGACGTTGGGAGCGGCGGTGGCCGCGGTGGCGAGCAGGAGGGGGGCGAGGAGCAGGCGTCGCATGCGCCCCCATCTTTGATCGCCTCGCACATGGGGCTCCAGTCCATGGATACACCGAGAGGCCGGGGCCGTCCGGATGAAAGCACCCGCGCGGGTGTTGGGGTGCTTGACACGTCCTGGCCTACGGGAAGGATGCGGCCTGTTCGGGAGGAGACCGTGATGCGACGTTGGGGGTGGGTCTGTGTGCTGGGGCTGATGCTGGCCGCCTGCAAGGAAGACAAGGCGCCGAAGGTCCCGGAGGCGCCGCCGGTGGAGACGGGCCCGTCCGCCCTCACGGAGCAGGAGCCCAACGACAGGCCCGACCAGGCGCTCGACATCACCCGGAACAGCACGGTGTCGGCGGAGCTGACGGCGCAGCCGAACAAGGCGGACGAGGACTGGTACCGGCTGGCGCCCGCGTCGCCGCGCATCGTCGAGGTCTCCGTGTCCGGCCTGCCCGGGGGCGACATCACCTTCGAGGTCTACGACCGCGACCGCAACCGGCTGGTGGGCGTCAACAGCGAGGGCGATGGCAAGCCGGAGCGCTTCCCCAACCTCTACGTCGACGGGGAGCGCTTCCTCCGCGTGGTGCCCGCACGCAAGGGCGTGGGCGGGGCGTACACGCTGGAGGTCCGCATGCGCGTGCCCGAGGACGGCGAGGAGCGCGAGCCGAACGACCGGGCCGTGGATGCCGTGAATCTGCCGCTCGGCCAGACGGTGACGGCGTTCCTGGGGCACGCGGGCGATGAGGACTGGTATCGCATCGAGCTGCCCGACCCTTCGCAGCCCGCCAACCGGGACGACGATGGCACCACGCCCTCGGGGCTCCCCGCCGAGGGGGCTGATGGCCGGCCGTACCAGGGCGGCAACGGGACCGGCGGCCAGGGGCAGGGAGGCAACGAAGGCGGCGGCCTTGGAGCTCCGCAGGGCCAGGGCGGCAACGGCGCCTCTGGCTTTGGCGCACAGCAGGGCCAGGGTGGCAACGGCGCCTCTGGCTTTGGCGCCCAGCAGGGCCAGGGCAACATCGGTGCGGACGGCCTCGCGGCGCAGCAGGGCCAGGGGGGCAACGGCGCCGGTGACTTCGGGACGCAGCGCGGTCAGGGCGCCAACGAGGCGGACGGGTTCGCCGACCAGGACGGCGAGGGCAACCTCGGAGCGCAGCAGGGCCAGGGCGACACCGCCCCGAGGCGCGAGGGCCAGGATGGCGAGGGCTTCGCGGCGCGGCGCGGCCAGGAAGGAACGGACACCTTCGGACGCGAGCCGGACGCGCCCTCCCCCACCTTGGAAGGCACCTTTGGCGGCAGCGAGCCGCCGCCCGTGGGCAACGCTGTGGGCGCAGCCATCGCTCGTGCGCTGGACGCGGGCGTGCCCGCGGTGCCGCCGGAGCCCCCGTCCGTGGCCCTGAAAATCGAGCTCACCGGCGTGGACGGCGTGAGCCCGGAGCTGTCGGTGCTCTCCGCCGCGGAGGCGCCGCTGTTCTCCCAGCGGGGCAAGGAAGGCGAGACGCTGTCCCTGCGCAACATCGGCGTGCGCGCCACGGACCGGGTCGTCTACGTGGTGGTGAAGACGAGCTGGGTGGGCACCGGGAAGAACGCGCGCCGCACCTTCAACGCCACCATGCCCTACACGCTCACCGTGTCGCAGGAGGAGGCAGGCGCCAGCGCCGAGCTGGAGCCCAACGACGAGCTCCACAAGGCCACGCCCATCACCGCCGGTGGCTACCGCCAGGGCTTCCTGGCACCCAAGGGCGACGTGGACCACTTCGTCCTGAAGACCTCCGAGCCGGTGCTCGCGAAGGTGGAGCTGACGGGGGTGGACCGGCTGGACCTGGTGCTCTCCATGGTGGAGCCGCCGGAGGGCGAGTCGGGCAAGGAGACGGTGCTGCTGCGCGCCAACGACGGCGCCATCAAGGAGCCCGAGCGCCTCAACAACGTCGCCTGCAACGGCACCTGCTACTTCCGGGTGGAGGGCGCCTCCCGCAAGGTGGACGGCAAGTGGGTGAAGGACTTCGAGAACGCCGAACAGCCCTATCGAATCACCATCACCACCGTCCCGGACAACGGCACCGAGGAGCGAGAGCCCAACAACACCGCGGAGCGGGCCCAGGACCTGACGCTGGGGCAGCCGGTGCGCGGCACGGTGTACCCGGTGAAGGACACGGACTTCTTCCGGCTGGACCTGTCGGACCGGCCGGTGCGCACGCCCATCCGGGCCACGCTGTTGGGAATCCTGAAGGTCGACGTGGGCCTGTACCTGCACCGCCAGCAGCCAGACGGGAAACTGTCGCTCGTGCAGACGGCTGACCGGGCCAAGGGCGACCAGCCGGAGAGCATCCGCTACAGCGCGGAGCCGGGCGTCTACTTCTTCGAGGTCCGGGACGCGCGCAACCGCGAGTCCAACTTCCAGGACTCGTACCAGCTCACCGTCGAGGAGACGGAGTAGCGCCTCACTTCCCGTTGACAAGCAGCAGGGCGGCCCGTACTTTGCGCCCTGCTTCGCCTGCGGTGGTAGCTCAGTTGGTAGAGCACGAGCTTCCCAAGCTCGGGGTCGAGGGTTCGAATCCCTTCCGCCGCTCACGGATAAAGGCCGGTGGTCCGATAAGGACCGCCGGCCTTCGTCTTTTCGGGCCTAGGCCACGGCCCAAAGCCCCACGGTGCCATTCCCCTGCCCCCAGGCCACGAAGCGCCCGTCGGGAGAGAAGACGGCATCACTCGTCTGGAGGTCGTCGCCGTCGCCGTCACGGAAGAGGACCTCTCCCGTGTCGAAGTGATGGAGGGCGAAGCCTCGACCATCGTGGGCGGCGGCGAGCAGGTTGCCCTCCGGATGGAAGTCCAGGTTGCAGGCGCCGCCATAGAAGCCTGGAATCGTCCGGACGAGGCGGCGCTCCTCCGCATGGACGACCGCAACGCCCTCCTCGCCGCTCCCCACGACGAGCAAAGGCGCTCGGGGATGGAATGCGACACTCCAGGCCGACATCCCCTGGATGGGCATCGTCCACGGCGCCCCTCCCGACGCCACCTCCCACAGCCAGAGGATGCCCCGCGAGTCGTCGGTCCACTGCGTGGCGGCCGCGGCGGCGAAGCGGCCATCCGCCGAGAGGGCGCAGGCGGAGACGGAGAACTCGCCTTCGGGCCACGGCAGCGCTCGAACCGGGCGCCAGTCGCGGGCATCCCAGACCAACCCCGCTTCCTCATCCATCACGGCGAGCAGTCGAGCGCCGTCCCTGGACGCGCAAAGCGCGATGACCGCATGGGGAAGGAAATCCTGGCGCTGGAGAGAACCGTCTCTCGCGGACAGCGCCTTGAGGCTCGGCCGCCAGAGCCCCGAAGGGGACTGGGCCGAAGCGCCGATACAGACCACCCAGTCCCCCACCGCCACGGCGGGAGCGCTCAGGAGCGGCAACTCCGTGTCCACCACTGGATGGTCCGAAACCATCCTGGAATCCCACCACCGTAGACGGTCGCTCCGTACGTCCTTTGCGACCAGCACCGCGCCGTGGGAGTCGAAGCCCAATCGCAGGCCCGAGGAAAAGGAGGCGCGCGCTGGACCGAGTTGTCGGACGCGCCGCAGCCGCGCGGCGTTGGCCGGGGCGATGATGGGATATAAGGAATTCATTGGCAGTTTTTAGCGTGGATTTGTCTGACACCGTCAGAGAAGGCGACTCCAAGCTTCCCAATCCCGGGGTCGAGGGTTCGAATCCCTTCCACCACGCCCACGAACGCCGGTAGGCCTTGAGAAAACGTGGGGCTGTCGGCATGCGCCCCCACGGCCCACGCAGCACGGGGCGTCATGAAAATGCCCCGAAAATCGCAGACCGAAGACTCTCCTGGGGGAGCGTTCAACTGGGCGCGGGATGACCTCGCTCCAGACGGCCTGGACCGACGCACGGATACTCATCCGTGAGTGAGCACGAGGCCACAAGCCTGTCGTGCCGTGCATTCCGCGCAGGGTCGCGAGAGCCGACTCATGGAGAGTCGCTCGATGCGATTCCAATCAAGGAGAGACACATGCGTATTGGAATGAAGTGGCTCGCGATGGGAAGCCTTGGGCTGGCGCTGTGCACGGGGTGCGCGGGCGCGGAGCAGGATCCTTCCGCTCCCGGTGAGCAGCCGGCGTCTGACATCAACCCGAGCACCGAGGCCAGCGTCGTCCTGCGCATCGAGGTCGAGCCGGGTCACACCGTCACGTTCTACGAGCCCGCGCCGGGCGCCCTGTACCTGGCCGAGCACAAGCTGCCGTCCCAGTCGTTCGTGCTCGGCGCCAAGGAGTCCTCGGACGCCCTGCTCGCGTTCGCTCGGCTCAGCCCCGGGACGACGATTCCCCCGGCGCTTCAGGCCGCGTACGACCGAGCCCGGAGCCTTCCGAGCGACGTGGAGGCGCAAGCCTCCCACGGTGGCGGCAGCCACGCGGACGACGTGTCCGCGATGGCGGTGTCGTCGAGCAACGCGGCCACGTTCGTCAACAACGGGGGTTGCGACTGGGGCCCGCGCGCGAGCTTCTGCCGCGTGAACTGGGCCAACGGCTTCTATGCCACCGCGACCTCGACCTCCGGCCTGTGCGGCGTGGACCACTACGCCGGTAACGGTGTGGTCATTCAAATCACCGTGGGAGGCACCATCTCGTCGGTGTTCCAGGCCGCGGGAACTCACGCGCAGTACAGCCTGGGCTCCGCCGGGGTTTCGACCACGCGCCGGATCGACATCACGAATGCCTCCGGCGACAGCTTCCACGCCGGTTGCCGCTGGGGCATGTAGCTTCACGAGCAACTGACGCACGGCCCGTGCCGTCGCCGGAGAGCACCTCCGGCGCGGCATCCGAATCGTGGCACCACCGGCCTCACGAAGCGCGGGGGAAGCAGCGCGACTACGGGCTCACCGGCTTCAGGCAGTAGAGCGTGGTGCTCTCCCGAGAGCGCGCCATGTGCAGCGGGTCTGACTTATCCTTCGCTTTCGAGTGCCGCGCCGGTGTCGACCGGGCCCACTGCACCGCGAGGCCGCAGCGCTCGAACTCCGCTTCCAGCCACCCCTGGGGACGCAGCCCGAGCAGCACCGCGAGGTCCGACAGGAGCAGCAGGCCCACACCACCAGGAGCCAGCGACGCGGAGAGCCCTTCGAGGAAGCGCCGGAGGAACTGGCTATCCTCATCGAACACGGCGCGGTCCACCCGGTTCTTCGGCGGTTCGGGAATCCACGGGGGATTGCAGACCACGATGTCCGCGGTGCCCTTCGGGAACAAGTCAGCCTCGGCCACCTGGAAACGCTTGCCGAGCCCGAGGCGCTCCGCATTCTCGCGGGAACACGCCACGGCGCGGGAGTCACAGTCGGTCGCCTGCACGGATGCCGCGCCCCGCTGAAGGAGGATGAACGAGAGCACGCCCGTGCCTGTTCCAATGTCGAACACGCGCTTGCCCTTCACCTCCGTGAGCGACAGCAGCAGCTCCACATAGTCCGTACGGGTCGGAAGGTAGACGCCGTAGTGCGGGTGAAGCAGCCCATTCAGGCCCGGCACTGCGAGCCCCTTGCGGCGCCACTCCGCCGCCCCGAGCATGCCGAGGAGCTGCTTGAGCGGAACCACGGTGGTCTCCGTCGTTGGCGCCCCCCATACCTGCAGGCACGCCTGCGAAGTGTCCGGCGCCCGTGCGAGCCCGAGCCTGTACTCGCGGTCGAGCGACACCACGATGCGAGACAGCGTCTCGTGTTCGAGCTGCCGAGCCCGGCGCTCGGCACGGAAGGCCTCCAGCGGCGAGCGCGCCTTCGCCGGCTGCGGCAGTCGCCGGCTCAGCGCGCCGAGGAGCTGCTTCGCGTTGTGGAAATCGCCGGAGTACAGCAGGAACTCGCCTCGCTTCACCCGCTTGAGTGCCGTATCCGCGCTGAGCCGGTCATTCACGGGCGACAACCGGGCAGGCGGGGGGACCGCGCTCTCGGAGTGCCAGGTGAAGGCGGGTTCCGTCCGCGGCTCGGACGGAGAATCGGAGGGGAGCGGCCCCTGGGGTGGGACATCAGGTGGGGGTTCGCGGGACATGCCCCAGGGGTAGCATGTCTTCGCGCGCGCGTCGCTCGCGGAAGACCCGAGACGTCATTCCCGAGGCAGGAGCGATGTGATTCCCTCGATGCGCGGTTCCACTTTCATCAGGAGGTTTCTCCATGCGGAATTGGGTATCCCCTCGGGCAGTCCTCTTCGTGGCCACGCTCTCGCTGTCCGCGTGCGGTGCACCGTCGATGGAGGAGGGTGGCGAAGCCGAGCTGGGCAGCAGCGCTCAGGCCTTGACGTCGACCCTGACGTTCACGCGCAACTCCGCCACGGGCAACACCGTCTTCACGAACACCGTCACCGCCGGCACCGCGCCCTTCACCTACTACTGGCAGACCACGACGGACCAGGAGTGGAACGGCCACGTCACCGTGAGCGGCTGGTACCAGGCCGGCAACAGTCAGACCTTCCACTGCCCCCGCGCGCCCATCCGTGGCGAAGAGTACCTGTGGTCCCTCAAGGTGGAGACCTACGCCGTGGACGCCACCGGCGCCGCCTCTCCCGTGGTCTACAGAACGCTCCCGTGCAGCATCCCCCGGTGATGCGCTGAAGCGTCCACGGAGCGCACCTACGTGGACCTTCCCGAGAGGATTTCGAGGGCGGCGCGCCGACCAGACGGGAGCGCCCCCTCCATCCATCCCGGCATGGGCGAGACAAGCGCCCTCCCCCACTCGGCGCATCCTGTCCGTGGCCAGGACTCAACCGGGCAAAGGGCAGCCCCCGAATCTCCATCAGGGCCTTGCGCGTCTGAAGGATGGCGACACCCTTGCCCATTTCGAGGAGCACGACACCTGGCTGAAGGCCCATGTCGTGCCTGGTCGGCTGTTTCCTCGAAAGATGGAAGATGTATCACCTCCAGCCAATAACAGACGGGGTGACGCTTTGTCTCGCGACTCAGAATGTCCCCGGCAGCAAGAGCATGCCGGCCACCCACGCCAGCAGGCCGCGCCAGTCCTCATCCGTGGCGCCCTGGGCAGCGTGCATTTCCAGCGCGGCCTCCAGCGTCGCGCCAACCGGCAACTCCCACGACGTGACGAGAGGGCCCGAGTCGTCGGCGGCCGAGCTGGACTCTACCGCGATGCGCCAGCGTCGCCGTGGCGTGGGCTCCTCGACGACGAGGACATCCGTGATGGGGGCGCGCTGCGCCGTGTCGGGAGACGCCAGCGCCGACTCGGGCTGGACGCGGAAATGCATGGCCCTTTTCGGAAGACGGAGGCCGTCGACGGACGAGCCGCCCAGCGGCGTTTTCATCGCTCGCCGCGCATGCATTCGCGACACGTCCACGGACGCGCCTTTCACGCCCATGAAGACGAATTGCATCCACCGCGGGACGCAGCGCGTGTGAAAGCGAGCCACGGACTCCGCATCCCCGACGAACAGCGGCAACATCGCGAGGAAGTCGCTGTCGCGCAGGGCGTCTTTGAGGCGCATGAAGTCCGTACGGCGGGCGGCGGCCTCCAGCGCGATGAGCGGAACCTGCTCGATGATACGGTCCGCATCATCGCCCGAGATGCGCCTGGACTCCGCGTCCGCCATCACCTCCTTCTTCACGCGACTGGGGATGAAACTGTCCCAGTAACTGCGCGCATCGGCGTCCGGATATTTCCAGTCGAGCATTCTCATGAATGAGCCCTCTTCATCCTCATCGGGTCATCCTCAGCGTACTCCGCACCGGAGCTCGTCCCTCCACGGATTGCGATAGGGCAATCTTCGGGGTCCGAAAGGAGCAACGACGAGGTTCTTCTCGCGCTCACGTGGTGGCGTATCACCTCCAACGAGTCGAGCGTCTGCCGCAGGTGCGCTTCCGGTTTGAACTCGAGGGTGATCGCAACAAAGCGCTCCAGCGAGGTGGGCAGCCTCTCACCGATGCGGTCCGCTCCGCGCCAGCACGGATCGAACGACGCGCCACCCGGTCGAGTTGTCCACCTGGCTCACGCACACGCTCCACACAAGGCCCCCGCCCTCGCGATATTCGGCCGATGCGTTGCATTTTGCGCCGCGAGGGCATTTTCGACCCGGCGCGCCTCGCGCGGCGGTCGCGCCTCTTTGAACCTGGCCCACAGCGAACACGGTGCCGTCACTCCCGGCATTGCTCATCAGAAAGATGAAGCCATTCACGAAGCGGACCTGCGTTCCGCTCCGCGTCGAGGAAGCAGCCCTCCCACCTCGACCTCGAACGGTTCCTGCGCTCTCGGAGACTGAGAGCCACGGCGTCAGCAGGGACCCCACCTGCCGGGTTCGAGCGCCGACGCAAATCGCCACGGAGCCCCAGGGGCACCCCATGGAGGACAAAATTCAACAGGGGCAGCGGAGTATTTATGTCTCGCTGTTCTTGTTTAGGGCGGCTTACTCGAAATACTGTCCAGGGAGCCCTAACCCGGCTCGCCCGCCTGTCCCGGCTGGCACTGCATCCTCAGGAGTGGTCGCCTATGCGTATCCCCCGTAGTCCCTTCCGCCGAAACGTGTTCGGTGCACTGTTGTTTTCCGTGTCGGTCGCGGCCTGTGGCCCGGCCCCCGAAGTGAACCCCGCGGACGAGAAGTCGCCGGATCTGGGGACGAGCGGCCAGGACGTCGTCTACGGCGAAGACCACCGCACGGACGTCTACGCGTACACGGCGATCCCGGCGATGCGTGAGCGGGCGGAGCGTTCGACCGTGGCCCTGATGGACGCGGTGGACATCGACGCGACCAACCCCGACAACGTCATCTTCAACGCGCCCACGCTGCAGTCCTACTTCAACCTCTGCTCCGACCAGCGCTTCCTCCAGGACCCCACGCCGGCCTGGTGCTCGGGTACGCTCATCGATGACGACCTGGTGCTCACCGCCGGTCACTGCATCAGGACGGCGGCGGAGTGCGCGGGCACGCGCTTCGTCTTCAACTTCTACCGCACGTCGGAGACCGGGCTGCAGACGGTGACGACGGACGACATCTACGCCTGCCAGGCCATCGTCGCCCGGCAGCAAGGCATCGTGAACGGCCGCAACCTGGACTGGGCCATCGTCCGGTTGGACCGTCCCGCCGCGCCGCGCTTCGAGCCCGCGCCCATCCGTCCGGGCAACGAGGCCCTCCCGCTCGACACGAGCGTGACGGTCATCGGCTCCGGCAGCGGCATCCCGTTCAAGATCGACGACGGCGGCTGGGTGCGTGACGCCCGCGCCAGCACGCTGGACTACTTCGTCGCCAACACGGACACCTTCGGCGGCAACTCGGGCTCGGGCGTCTACGAGAACGAGACCTTCACGGTCGCCGGCATCCTGGTGCGCGGCGCGGCGGACTACGTCGCGCGCGGCAGCTGCAACGTCGTGAACCAGTGCACGGACACGGGCTGCCGTGGCGAGGACATCACCTACGTGCGTCCCGCCGTGGAGGGCTACTGCGCCGTCGCCGGCAGCATGCGCCTGTGCGGTCGGTCCGAGCCGCCCCCGCCGCCGCCCCCGCCTCCGGCCCCGCCGAGCAACCCGTTCACCTACAACGCCACCGCCACCAACAGCGCCCAGACGAACACCACCAACTACACCATCGCGCTGGAGCAGGGTCAGACGCTGACCATCGCCACGTGCGGTCTGCCGGGCGCGAACTTCACCGGTGACACCTACCTGCGCCTGCACAACGCCTACGGCGCCGAAGTGGCCGCCAACGACGACGCGTGCGGCGGCCGCGGCTCCAGCATCACGTTCACCGCCGCCGTCACCGGCGACTACATCATCGCCGCGGGCTGCTTCTCCAGCGGCACCTGCTCGGGCTCCGTCGCCTGGACCATCACCGGCGGCAACGACCCGGACCCCGAGCCCGAGCCGGAGCCGGAGCCGGAGACGGGCACGTTCATCTACCGCGCGCGCACCACCAACAGCGCGATGCGGAACTACGTCTCCCACGAGTTCACCCTCGCCGCGGGCCAGACGCTCACCGCCGCCACGTGCGGCGTGACGGGTGCGAGCTCCAACGGGGACACCTACCTGCGGCTCAACGTCGGCGCCGATGAAGTGGCCGAGAATGACGATGCCTGCGGCATCGGCGGCGGCTCTCGCGTGACGTACACCGCCACCGCGGCCACCACCGTGGAGCTGCGCGGCGGCTGCTACGGCAGCGGCCGGTGCGTCGGTACCGTGGTGTGGACCATCCAGTAGTCCGGTCTTGAAGTCAGGGCGCGGGTGGCCTTCTGGCACCCGCGCCCGCCCGTTGGTCCTTCCGCACCCCGTCAGCCCATGGCCGAGGGGGCGTGAAGCTAGAACGTCTGACCCGCGCCAACGCCGGGCACGCAGGTCCCCATCGAGCACATCTTGCTCACGGGGCAGACCACGCCACAGGCGCCGCAGTTGAACCGGTCGGACATCACGTCCGCGCACTGCGAGCCGCACTGGACCCGGGGTGGCGAACACACGCTCCCCACGCACTCGAATCCCCCCGGCGTATTCACGCACTGCTGGTGCGGCTGGCACGTGTTGGTGCCGTTCGCGCACTCGTCGATGTCAGTGCACATCCAGCCATTGCCCGAGTAACCGGGCCGGCACACGCAGGTGTAGCTCCCCGGCGTGTTCACGCAGATGGCGTTCACCGAGCACTGGGCGGTGCCGTTCGTGCATTCATTGACGTCATTGCAGACGCTCGGCTGCGTGCCCTGACAGTTGAACCCCGGCTCCAACTGGCAGGCGCTGCTACAGCCGTCCCCGGACATCCGGTTGCCGTCGTCACACTGCTCCCCGTTGCCCACCCGGCCATCGCCACAGATGGAGCCCACGCCCCCTCCCGTGTCCTCGACGGCGTCCAGACCGAACAGCGAGGCCAGGCCGCCGCCCAACCTCACGTAGCGGTACGGCGTGGCGCTGCTGAAGGGCACCAGCGTGGAGTGCGTCCCCAGGCCCAGGTCCAGCAGGTTCGCCTGCGCGGTGCTGATGATGCTCATGTCCGCGCGCAGGAACTCCACCTGGGCAACCACCGCCAGCGAAAGCCCGCGGTAGTAGACGCGCAGCGGCCCCGTGCCCTCCTCCCCCCGCCCCATGTCCAGCAGCAACGAGCCGCCCAGAAGCCCCAGGAAGGTGGCGACGTTGCCATCCGGCGGCCCGACGGCGGCGTTGGGATTGATGACGGCGATGACACCGCTCTGGACCACGGCGTTGGCGTAGCGGGTGCTCGACTGCATCGCGGTCACGGTCTCCGAAGACGTCTCGCCCTCAGCCAGCGTCTCATCCGCCACCCACGGCGCGTGCTCCTGCTCCTGCTCCAACTCAGGACCACACGCTCCCAACATTCCGAACGCCAGCGTCGCGCTCAGGCATCGCCACATGGGGGCCATCCGATTGCCATTCATTGTGTTGCTCCATTCCACTGCGATTTGGGGGATGGCGGCCTGGCAGGGAGACATTCACGACGAAGCGCCGCCACGAATTCATAACGCACGCCGGTTAATCCTGGATTTAAAGACACGCATCCGGGCGCCAGGGCGCGTATGCCATTGGACAGCTGTCTCGCCGGATATCGCCGTGACGAACGACAGGCGACACCCACCCTGGCCATCAAGGCTGAGACCGTCGCCCCAGCACGCCCGGCGCTCTCGATTCTTGGGAGTGAAGAGGCGTGAAGTGGGAACCAGGACAGGGTTCAATGTCCGTCCGGTTCAAGCGCTTCGTGCGTCGAGCACACCCACCGCGCAGGACGCGGTGAACGGTGTCCCGTCACGCCCCGGCGTCATCGCCCCGGGCGCGACGCATGTGCTCGCGACGGGTGACAAGGGCGTCATGTTCACCTACCTGTATGCGGACTGACGTCAGCTGGGAGGTGCTCGCCTCGCGGCACCGCCCACCTGGACTGTCTGTCCATGTCTGTGCAAGCCTGGACGGGAGAGGAATCCCATGCGAATCATGCCCATGAGCCTGCTTTGCCTCCTGGTGGCCACCGGCTGCGGAGACGACGCACCCCAGGTTCCGAAGTCCTCGCTCGCGGCCTGCTCCTTCACCGACGCCTGCGCGCTCGCGGAAGAAGCCTGCAACATCAGTCAGCTCTGTGGCCCGCCCGCCCCCGGCGAAGAGCTCTACTGTCAGCCCGAGAAAGGCGACCGCAAGTGTCACCGCCGCTGCGAACGCGACACCGACTGCGGCACCGGGGAGACCTGCCGGGAAGTCGAGGCGAGCAGGCGCACGGATGTCATGGAGTCCATCACCCTCTGCATGGGTTGACGACGCCGGAGGCTCAATCCCAACCGCGGAGCTGGACCCGAACGCGCCGGACGAGCACCTCCCACTCCTGGCGCTTCAGCGTCGTGAGGACTCGCCCCCCAATGAGGGTGAGTCCGGCGAGCGTCATCACCAGGAAGCCGATGCGGTGGTCCTTCAAGCCCGCGTCGAGCAGCGTGGCCGCGACGTTCAAGGTGAGGAACAAGGTGCCCAGCGCGAGGTAGGCGCGAATCTGGAACACCATGCCCGCCACCACCCCCAACAGGCACACGCCTCCGAAGACGAGCGCATACACGCCGTCGGGAGACTGGCCCACCTGGACCGCCATCTTCGCCGCCGCCGGCACATACAACAGCAAGCCGCCGAGGATCCGCACCGTGTTGCGCGCGGCCTGCGGCAGGCTCTGCGAGAAGAGCTGCCCCAGCATCAGCAACAGGAGGCCCACCGGCGCCAGGTAGATTTCGAGCCCCTCCAGCCCGAACGCCAGCGCGGCGATGAGCAGCGCGAAGTTGCACGCCGCCGCCGCGAACGCGCCAAACAACCGGCTGCGCTCCACCGCCCCCAGCGTCGCATACAAAAGCCCCGAGCCGCCCGCGAGCAGCGCCGCTTCTCGCGTCGCCTCGTTCGGCAGCACCAGCGCCATCCCCATGGGCAGCAGCGCCGCGAAGCGCCGCGTGGCGGCCTCCACCGGCTGAACGCCCGCCCTTCTCGCCAGCACCGTCACGCCCACCAGGATGAAGCCCAGCGCCAGGGCGAAGAAGGCGTCGTGCTCCGCGCGCAAGCCCGGGGCATACAGGTTGCGCACCAGCACGTAGCTGCCCACCACCGCGGTCTGCACGAAGTAGACATGCCGTCCCGTGTGCTCGCTCCAGGCGCAGTGCAGTGCCACCAGCACCAAGGTGCCCAGGGACGCAATGGCCAGTGGAAGGGCCTCTTCCGAGGCGGAGCCTCCCGTCGCCAGCACCGCGAGCATCACCCCGCCCGACACCAGCCAGGCATCCCGTCCCCAGGACACGCCACCCGCGATGTCTGGCCGAGTCCTGCGTGCCCACGCCTGAGCGAGATGCAATGCCACCACCGCCGCCGCCGCCGCCAAGGCCAGGGCCGCGCCGTGAGCGCTGAAGAGCCGGCCATAGCGCAGCCAGGGGCCGGTCAGGATCGCCTGAATCGACAGGACGCTCATGAGCGCCGCGACGAACGTGGCGCCCGTCAACCCCGCGCCCAGCGTCGCGACGAGCGAAGCGAGCGCGCCCTTCCACTGAAACGCCGCGACGAAGAGGGTTGAGGCGAGGAGCGCCATCGTCACCGGCAGCGCCGGGGAGACCATCCACGCGCCCCCCAAGCTCATGCCCGCCTCCGCCAGGAGGTTGAGCGCGGCGAGCGTCGACGACGGCGTGCCGTTCGTCGCCAGTGCGTAGACAACCGCGGCCAGTGCGTAGACCGCCGTCGCTTGCTGGATGCGCACGCGGGCCGCGCTCTCCGAAAGCCCCTGGCGACGGCGGAGCCACGGCCCCAGGCCCACCACGGCCAGCCCCACCAGCGCGAGCACCGGCCCGGGCCACATCTCGAAGAGGTCCACCCTGTGCGCCAGGGCGTGGACCAGCAAGAGGAGGCTCGCTCCCAGGACGAGGCGCCCCTGCGCCCTCACACCGCCCAGGAACAGCACCAGCCCCGTCGCGAGCACCAGGCCCGCCGCGGTGAGCCCCGGCTGGAAGAGCGCCGCGAGGAACACCAGGCCCACGCTGATGCCCGCGTGGTGCCGCAAGCGCTGCTGGAACCGTTCGGGCAACCCGCGAAGCGACGCGGCGGCATAGACGAGCCCGGCGGCGGCGATGCCCGCGAAGGCCCGCTGCCACAGCAGGAACACGGAGTCTCCTGGCGCGAGCCATGCGCCGTCATGGAGCCAGTGAACGGCCTCCGCGCCAGCGCGCACCCATTCGCCCTCCAGGGGCCGTAGGGACGCGAGCCGTGGCCCGAGCAGCGACTGCCGCGCGGCCCAGAGCGCCGCGCCGGCATGCCCGAGCCAGAGCCCCACGCTCGCGAGGCGCACCGAACGGGCGGACACCGCGAGCAGCCCCAGCAGCACCGCGGGGCCCAGCAACATCAGCGGCGGAATGATGGCCAAGGCCCGGGACGGCGTGGGCAGACCGGCCCACACCGCGCCCTTCAGCAACACGCAGGCCAGGAGTGCCACGCCGATGTGAGGAACCCAGTGGTAGACCTTGCCGTGACGGGGCCGCTCCAACCGCTGGGCGACCCAGGGCCCGAAGCGCCGAGTCGCCAGCGCGAGCCCCCACAGCGCGACGCCGATGATCGGGAGCCGCAAGGCGACGACATCCGGGGGCGCCGGGCGGCCCGCACGGTTCACCAGGGCCGTGAGCGCGATGAGCCCGCCCAGCGCGGCGAGCGTCACCACCGAGCCTCGCAACCGCAAGGCCTCGAAACCGCGTGAGACGAAGGCCACGAGCACGGTCAGCAGCAACACCCCACACGCGAGCAGCCCCGTGGCGCGCTCGGCATCATCGGGCCGGAACAGCCAGCCCGTGAGCGTGAAGGTGGCGATGAGGAACAGCACCAACGCCGCGGCCGCGAAGCCGTCCGTGAAGAGCGGCAGCCCCTGGGCGCCCCACGGAAGCCGGAAGAGGTCGAACAGCCTCCGGCGCTCACGCCGGGGCGCGGAGGCCGGGGCGTCCACCGGCGCGGAAGCCCGGCCACGCAGCGCCGAGAAGACAGCGAAGCCCAACGCCAGGGACGCCGCGACCCGGGCCGCGCGCGGGGAGGTGAAATCCCCCACCGTGCCCAGCACCTGGGACACCGCGAGCGCGAACCCCGAGGCCGCCAGGAAGGCGACGAGCCGGCTCCCATCCCTCCGGACACGCAGGAGCAGCCACGTGGTGACCAGGGCCGTGGGGAGCGCGGCGAGCACGCCGCCAGGGAGCCCCGAGGCCGACACGAGGAAGGCCGGGGCCACGGGGGTGCCACCGAGTGCCAGGAGGACCCCCGCCGCCGCCAGACACAGCGAGAGGTCATCCAGGGGCAGCAGCGCGTCCCGCCCCGCGGCGGGCTGGGCCCAGGCCGCCTGCGCGAGCCCCACGGCCCCGTAGAGCCCGCTCAGCAACGCGAAGACAGCCAGAGGCGCCCAGGGGCCTTCCCACCCAGGTGTCCCCGTGGCGAAGGCGAGCACGCCGAAGAGCAGGCCCGCCCCGCCCAGGTAGTGAAGCCCTCGCCAGCGCCAGCCGCCCGCGAGGTGCGCGGCCCCCGCGATGACCAGCCCCGTGAGCCCCCGGGCCCACGGAGTGCCCCCCTCGCCCACCCGGGTCACCAGGGGCATCGCCACCAGCGACGCGACGATGCCCCAGGCGAGCAGCCGGATGCGCAGCCCGGGCGAGGCACTCCACCTCGCCAGGAGCAGCAACCCCGAAGCGGCCACCGTGCCACCAAGCACCCACCACCCCGGGTCCGCGGCGGCTTGCGTGCGCGCGGCCAGGGTGCCACCGAGGAGCGCCGTCAACGCCACGAGGTGGACCAAGGCCCGGCGACGCGGCTCCATCAAGAAAAAGCCCCCCGCCGCCACGCAGGGCGCGAGCACCGAGGCGAGGTCGACCTGGAAGTCACCTCCCGGCTCGAGGGAGAACGCGCTGTGGGCACCCGCGAGCGCCCCGCTGGCCAGGACCGCGTAGGCCACCGTCTCCAGCACCGGGCTCGCGCGGGGATGGGCCGCGCGCACGGCGTCCGAGGTCGCCGCCGCGGCGATGACCAGCGCCAGGGCCTGGGCCCACAACGTGAGGCCCGCGAACAGCGGGCTGCCCGGCTCCAGCGCGTCGAAGCCCGACGGTCCACTCGCCACACAGAAGACTGCGAGCCACAGCGCGCCATAGAGCGCGGCGCTCGCGCTGACGAGCGCCGTGCTCCCCGACGTTTGCCTGCGAGCACGCCAGGCCGTCGCCGCCAGCGCCACCACGCCCACGCCGGCGCAGAGCGCGCGCCCCCACGGCGCGTCGTCGAGCGTCATCAACGGGAGCCCGGCGAACAGGGACGGCAGGAGCGCCAGCGCCAAGGCCGTGACCGAGGTGCCATGCAGCAGCCTCCCCGCCGACCTCAGCGGCACCAGGCCCACCGCGGCGACACCGAGCGCCACGGCGACACCGAGCCCCGAGGACAGCTCGAACAGCGACGACAGCGCGACGAAGGTCACGGGCAGCAACGCCAGGCCGATGCCCGAAAGGACGCGGCCCACCGGCATCGAGCGCTTGGACAAGAACACGCCGAGCCCGATGAACCCCGCGTGGTAGCCCCACAGCGCGCTCGTGACGAGCAACTGACGGGGGACGCCGCCCAGCGCGTTCCAGGCCTCGCGCACGCCCATGAGCGAGCCCCCCAGCACCAACACCGCGCCGAGAAACCACCAGATGAACTCCTGGAACCGGGGCGAGCTCTCCGGCCCCGCGTCGAGCGCCACGACGGCCTCGAGCCCTCCGCTGAGGGGGCCCGACCCATCCCGGGTGAAGAGCGCCTCGCCGGAGTCCAACGCGGCGCCGAGGTCATCCTCGCCGCCCTCCGCATCCCCTCGAGACGCGCGACGCCCGCGCGCCTTCTGCGCCCGCTCCGCCTTCGCGGCGTCGTCCAACGAGCGGGCGAGCGCGGCACCCCACCCCCACAGCCGCCAGTCGCCCCCCGTGCGCAGGGAGGTCGCGAGCCCATCAGCCCAGGCCTCGGCGCGAGTGGCCGCATCCACGGTGGAGACGACCACCCCGTCGGGAGACTCCGGCAGCGACGACTGCTCGACGGCCCCCGTCACCAGGGCTTCGCCACCGTCATTCGAGTCCGGAGCGAGGGACAGGGTGAGCCGGGTCGCCGTGGCGACGTCAATGAGCGCGCTGGCCCGCCAGCCTTCGATGTGTCGCCGGAGCGTCTCCTTCACGAGCGCTTCGTGCTGGACCTCGGTGGCGGGGACGAGCGACGCACCACACTCCGGACACGTTACCTCCGGGGCCACGTCGCGGAGCCGCGCACAGGCTTGGCAGATCATGATGCATCAGCATAGCCCCAACCCACCCCGAACGCTCCTCAGCGCGCCTTGTAGCGAAACGCGCCAGCTCCCACGCGGCGCCGCTTCTCCAACTGCTCGGGCGTGAGCTCTTCACCGGCTTCAATCTCAGTCTGGCTGAAAATGACGTCGAGCAAGCGCAGCGTCTGGCTGTCCTGGAGCCGCTCCCGCGCCACCGCCACCTGCGCGAGATAACGGCTTTCCCACTCCTGCTCGGTCCCCGACGGCAGCGCGTCCGGGCGCATATGCGCCAGGACGGAAAGCTCCGCGAGCAACCCCATCCGGGCGAACGCGTCATCGGGCGTGAGACGCAGTACCTCCTCGAAATGGTTGATGGCGCGCACCGTCTCGTATTGCTCCGACAGGCAGCGGGCGAGGACGTAGTGCCCCAGGGCGCGCAGGTTCACGGGCTCGGACTGGGGCGCGGGCTCCAGCACGGGCCCCAAGGTGTCGACACACGCCTGGATGCCTGGCGGATGGTGGCCGAAGCGCCCCTGACGGTAGCTCCGGACACCGCGAATGAGCGTCTCGGAGAACGAGCCCGCCGCCACGACGGGCCACCCCAGCCGGCCCTTCCCCGCCTCACGGGCGACCGGCAACTGCGACTCCGCCGGCAGGTGGATGACGACGTTGTCTCCCTCCTGCACGTCCTTCAGGTGTCGAGGTGCGTTGAGCAGGATGCCCAGGAAGGCGTCACTCGCCGCGTCGTGGGCGATGACGGTCACCCACATCACCTCGTTGTGCATGGGGTCTTCCGACTCCGGATGCTGGAAGAAGACCTGGATGTCATCGGGGTACTGCTCATGAAACCGGCCTTCCATCCGCGGATGCTCCCGCCACACGGCGCCGCGGGCCGCGTCCTCCTCGGCCCAGACCACCCACTCCCGATCCCAAGGTGAGCCCGCGGGCTGGGAGGCTTCGCCGGCGGAGGACTGCGTGTGGGCACACCCCACGGCGCCCAGGAGGGCTGCGAGAAGACCTGCGGTGACAAGTCGAAGGCACATGGGAACACCTGGATGAAGCTCGAGTCTGACGAATGCGGCGCACTACGGGCGAAGCGCCACATCGATGCCGCAGTCGGCGCACTTCGGAAACCCCGAACGGTACTCCGTGAGGCACAGCGGGCACCACGCGGCCACGTCAGTCGGAGCGGCCGGAGGAGCCAACACCTCCTGGGCGCTCGTTCCGGCGGCTTCCAGCAGTCGCGTCAGCGCCCGGCTCCGCGCATCCCAGAAGGAGGTCAGGCTCAGGGGGCGCGTCGCATCGCGGCTCTCGTCCGTTCTCACCAGCTCCCGCCGAGCCAGCCGCATGAACCCGGCGCGGGGCATGAGCACGGCCGCGCACGCCAGGGGTTCGAAGTCCGCGAGCACGTCCCTAGAGACGTGGATGCCAGCCCGCGCCGTGTAGACGGGATAGATGAGCAGCACCCCGAGGGTGGAGGTGACCTCCCCCGCGCTCGTCCCTGAGCGCACGAGCGCCCAGGCGGCGGCGATGAGGGTGCCCAGGTGGCAGCATCCCAAGAGGGCGACGGCTCGCTCCCAATCCCCCTCCTGGGCCGCGCCAGGAACGAACGCGAGCACGGGAAAGAGCCCGAACAGCACGAGCGCCTCCAGCGTGCCCAGCACTCCGGCAAGCGCGCCCGGCAACCGGACACGCTTCCACCGCGCCTGGGCCTCTGCCACATCACCCCGTCGCCGCAGCCAGCGGTCCACTTCCGCCTCGCGTTCGTCGGCCGGGGTGTCTCGCAGCCGCACGAGGTCCGCCGCGAACGTCCGGGCGGCCCCTGGCGCGCGGGCTCGAAGCAGCACCCGGCCCGCGCCCTTCAACAGCGTGCCCTCCGCCTGGATGTCGCCGAGCGCGGCCCAGGAGAGGAACGAAACCGCGTTCGCGCCAACGACGGACGGAGTCTCTCGCGCATCCGGGTTGAAGACCCAGACGCCCTCTCGAGTGGGAAGGAACGGCAGGTCGTAGGCGGTCAACGCGGCGCCGAATGGCAGGGCTCCGGCCAGATGAAGCCCCGAGCCCAAGAGCTGGAAGCGCCCCCACCCGGTCCGGTTGAACACCACCTGCCCACGACGCAGTTGCACGACGGCATCGAGGATGAAGAAGGCGGCGAACCAGGGGAGGACATCCTCGATGAGCTCAACCATGAAGCAGACCTTGGATTCCGCGGCTACGGCTCGGAGTCAGAACCCGTTTCCGACTTCCGGCCGGTGATGGCGCTCCAAGCCTTACCGATGCCCACGAAAATCGCCAACACGGCGGCGATCACGAGCTTGGCGCTCTTCGCGAAGAGCTTGCCGAGCATCCCGAACAACCCCAGCTTGACACCCGCCGCCCCCGCGCCCGCGGCAACCAGCGCGGTCAGGCCATACTGCGCGACCTTGTCGCCCTGCCGCCACTCGGCGTACTTGCTGCCAGACTTGAAGGAGAACGTGTCAATCGCGGTGAACGCGAACGGCTTCGACTGGGCGAGGAGGTCCGGGTCCTCCACCAGCACGGCCGACACGAGCCCGCGGCGCCCCAACAGGCGCATGTTGTAGTTGACGCTCCGCTCGCCACCTTCGCTCTCCGCGAGCGTGGCCCAGACGAGGTTGTTCGTGCGCTCGTCATAACGCGGGGGCTCCGCCCAGCCGATGACGCGCAACGAGGGGATGTTGTTCTCCTTGCGCCAGACGTTGCCCTCCTCCGCGGCGTTCTGAAGGTTCTTGAGCAACGCGTCGGCGTCGATGTCGTCCTTCTCGTCGTCCTTCACGTAGCCGACGGGCTGCCACGAGAAGACGACGAACCATTGCTGGCCCTCCGTGTTGGGGATGAGGAGCCCCATCTCGCTCCCGGAAGGCCGGTTCCCCATGCTGCGGAGGATGGTGCGCGCATCATCGGGCCCCGCGAACGAATAGCCCGCCGGCAGGTCGAGCTGCGCGATGTCCGTCCCGAGGTCCACGAGCGCGGGCCCCTCCGTCCAGTTGATGCGCGGTCCGGTGTCCGCATCGCCCGAGCTGTCGTTTGCCGCGGAGGGCGCCGCGACCGGTGGCGCTTCACTCCGCGCATGCGCGGACGGCACCGCCAGGACAAAAAAGGTCAGTACCGCAGCGCCCCACGTCTGGAAATTCATGAACGTCCCCCTCGCCGCGCGATGTTTGCGCGGGGCGGACCCTATACGTCATCTCTGACACAATTCGCAATGCACGTGGCTTCGCGAACGCGCCGAGTCAGCCAAAACAGCCAAAACCAGCAATACCCACTCAGCGGCGCCACCGCCTGTCCCGTGACGCCCCTCCTCCCAATGACAGGCCCGCCGAACAAAGCCTGTCTTTCCCGCAGTGAGGATGCCAGCAGCCAATCGCGCCATACCCACCAACCCAACGGGAAGTCCCGTCGTTGAACGGGCCCAAGCTCGCAGGCACGCAACGAGGAACTCACCGATGAAAATGGAGCGTTGCCGGAATGCTGCTGCATGGAAGCGTGACGCCGTTCACGGCCTGCGGAGGTCCTTGGCCCTGCAGGGGAGATGGTGCCACGGATCGAACGCGAGGGTGGCTCGGTGGGGGCCATTGGGGACTTCCCGGTGAGCAGGCCCCCGCTCCACCAGCGCCATGCAAAGCTCCCTGGTCAAACACATCCACGACGCATCGGGGCTGCCCCCTGGAGACGGCAAGCCTTTTATCGTCACCGTCACGACCCACGATGTCCAACACTGGCAGAGCGCGAAGCAACTTTCAGGTGGGGCACGGATGACAACAGGTGCCCACTACGCATTCTGGCGATCCATCGAGACTTCGAACCGACGGTCCACGACAGTCGCGGCAACCCTGGGCATCGAGCGCCGTCTCGCGGCGCAGTTGGTCATTTCGAAGGCGAGCTTCGCTGTGATTGAAGCCCACTTCGTCAACCAGCCCTGCTCGGCCGCAGCTCACAGCTGCAGGTGTCAGCGCGTCCGAGACCGGGGCCACTGATCGCGGCTCAAGCGTGGACCGGCGACAATGATTGCCCAGGTGGACACTGCCGCGCAGAAAAGCTCATCGCCAGGCGTCCCCCCTCGCAAACATCCGAATCCCCTACACACGGCGTGCTTTGCGCGCGGCCTCGATGAGCGCGAGCGCGGCATGACGAAGCAGCGGCAGGGCTTCCTTCGCGGAGAGGGTCTGCGAACTCACGAACGCCCCGTTGATGAGGAGGGCCAGTTGCCCGGCGAGTTCATCGGGGCGCTCGACACCCAAGCGCTCGGCAATACGGTTCAGCCGCCGCCGCAACTCCTGCTTGTGCGCCGTCGCCACACGCCGCGCCGGGTGGTCCGCATCAGGGAACTCCGCCGCGACGTTCAACTGAGGGCAGCCGCGGTAGTTCGGCCGTGCGACACGTTCGGCGATCCACCTGAGGTGAGCCTCCAACTCCGCCAGCGGCGCGTCGGCGTTCGCTTGCGCCACCCGGTCCCATCCACCCCAGAAGTCCGCGTCCTCCCGCTGGAGGAACGCGGCGATCAGGTCGTCCTTGGTCCCGAAGTACCGGTACAAACTCGTCTTGGCCACGCCCGCCTTCTCCACGACGAGGTCGACACCCACAGCGCGGACACCCTGGCGGTAGAAGAGCTCGGATGCGGTCGCGAGGATGCGCTCCCGCACCTCCGCGAGGGCTTCCGGTGGGGGGGCTTTCGTTCGTACTCGGGTCGTCGCCATGGCGCCTCCTGTCCCTGCATCATCGCACACCGGCGTTGACGCAATACAGACCTGTTTGTAGTGTCAGCCGCACCACGAACAGACAGGTCTGTTTCATCACATTGAGGAGAGAATCGCTTGACCGCATCCACGCCTTCACCAGGGAAGAGGCAGGCCGTCGCCGTCTACGGCGCAAACGGGCACACGGGGCGCTTCGTCGTCACCGAGCTCCTGAAGCGCTGCCATCCCGTCGTCGCCATGGGACGCGACCTCGCCCGGCTCTCCGCCGCGATGGAGAGCAAGGAGGTCGAGGTCCGCGCGGCCAACCTCGATGACTCCAGCGCATTGGAGCGGGCGCTCGAAGGGGTGGCCGTCATCATCAACTGCGCCGGGCCGTTCCTGGACACGGCGGAGTCCGTGGTCGCGGCGGCACTGCGGACCCGGGTCCACTACCTCGACGTCAGCGCGGAGCAGGCCAGCGCGACGATGCTGTTCGAGCGGTTCTCCGCTGCCGCGAAGGATGCGGGGACGCTCGTACTGCCCGCGATGGGCTTCTACGGTGGCTTCGCCGACCTGCTCGCCACCGCGGCGACCGAAGGCTGGTCGGAGGTGGATGCGTTGCATACGGGCATCGCACTGGATGCCTGGTGGCCGACGGCAGGAACTCGGAACACGGGCCGCCTCCCACGGCGGCCGATGCCTCCGGGCGGTCCGCGCAACGATTCCTGGTGGAGGTACGCGCCCGCCGGGGCGAGGAAGAGCGCCGCATCGTGGCCAGTGGGCGTGACATCTATGCGTTCACGGCACCGCTGGTGGTCGAGGCCACCGAGCGCGTCCTGTCCGGGGAGTTGCCCCCAGGCGTTCGGGCACCGGGCGAAGTCTTCGACGCAGCGGACTTCCTGCATTCACTGGCATCACACTGCGACTTCACCCGTTCGACCGCGACGCGCCATTGAGCATCGAGGCGCCTGCTTCCGCCAAGGCCCTGTCAGAAGCGCAGATGAGGGCTTACCAGCACCGTCGGCCCCGCCCCCGTACAGATGTTGTCATGGGGCCGGGTGTTGATGTCGCAGCTCTGGAAATACCCTGCCAGGGTGAGGCCGAGCGGGCCATGAATTCGGACTTCCAGACCACCGCCCGCGGCCAGCGCCAGGTGCGAGTTGGTGTATCGATAGGGTGCGAACGCGTCCGTCCTGATCTTGGAAGAGGTGCTGCGTCCCACGCGCAGCGCCACCCAGGGCGAGACGCGCCGGTCCCGGAAGAAACGGTAGCGAGCCTCTCCGGCGATCCCCAGGAACGAGCCCCACGGCTGCTTCTGGAGCCCCATTTGCGGGGCCATGACCGAATCCAAGGCCCAGGTCGTTCTGAATTGGCGCCCCCACTGCAACGCGAGCCCGAACTCCAGGCCCACGGGCGTCTCCACGAGCAGGTGGGCGCCCACGAGATAACCGCGAGTGTTTGCGTTCTTGCCGGCGAAAAGGCCGCCTCCACCGGAGAGCAGAAGCCCCCACCCCCGCGATGGCAATGGCTCCGCGTTCGCAACGACAGGAGCCAACAGGCTGAGCAATAGGGCCAACGGCATCCAGCGCACAGGCATCGATTCAATCCCCCTGGGACACGCACACCGGCCCGAGCGCGGGGTGAACGTACCTCAAGGCGGCGCAGGGGAGGCAAGGTATCAACGTGAGCGAATTGGCACGGCGCCCAAGCCGATGGTGACAAGGCACGCCAGGGGGCGGGGATGACTCGGTCGACAACTCGCCCTGCCACCGGATGTCTCAATGCATCGCCCCCAATCCATCTCACCCCACCCGGTGTCAGAAACACACCATTTACAATAGGTGAAAACCCTCATACATAGCGCGCGTCCCAAAACAGGGACAACTCGCAATGAGGGGGAAGTCATGATGAAGTTCAATACGTTGGGAGTTGTGGGTCTGTTGTCTCTGGCGGCCGTGGGTTGCGGTGGTGAGTACACGCCGGAGGAAGAGCAGGCGATGCAGCAGCCGGAGTTGGGGAATGTGGAGCAGGCCGCTGAGTCCGCGTATATCGACGCGGGCCAGACGCGGGACTTCTCGGCGTGGCTGTTTGGCACCACCCCGTTCACGGTCGAGAATCCCTCGTCCGTTGCAACGCCGTACACCGCCTACTGCGGTAGCAACAGCATCAGCGGCACCGTCCCCGCCAACGGTTCGCACAACAACATGAACCTCAACTGCGCGTGGCTCGGTGCGCGGCTGTACGTGCGCAACAATGGCACGTCGGTCGGCGTCCAGAAGCTCCTCGTCCGCACCTGGTAACACGCCGGCCCCAGCCGCACCGCCATCCGGATGGCGTCATCGGGGAGCCCTCTGCAGGGGGCTCCCTTTTTCATGTCGCGCGAGCCCTTGACTGAACGTACTTTCAGGCCCACGGTAGGCGCGTGAAGGCACGCCCCATCGACAATCCGCCCAACCCGTGGGCGAGCACCGCGGTGGAGTACCTGGACGAAATCCCACCGTCGAAGCTGGAGGTCCTCGAGGACCACAGCCGACAGGTGCTGTCGCACAACGACAGTCCCGACGTGGGCTTCAACTGGAGCGTCAATCCGTACCGGGGGTGTCTCCACGCCTGCGCGTACTGCTACGCGCGGCCCACGCACCAGTACCTGGACCTGGGCGCGGGCACCGACTTCGAGACGAAGCTGGTGGTGAAGCCCCGCGCGCCGGAGCTGCTGCGCGAGGCCTTCGAAAAGCCCTCCTGGAAGGGCGAGACGGTCGTCTTCAGCGGCGTCACGGACTGCTACCAGCCCCTGGAGGCGTCGCTGCGCCTGACGCGCGGCTGCCTGGAGGTCTGCGCGGAGTACCGCAACCCGGTGGGCATCATCACCAAGGGCGTGCTCGTGGAGCGCGACCTGGACGTGCTGCAGCGGCTCGCTCGCGACGCGCGGCTGTGGGTGAGCATCAGCCTCCCCTTCCACAACGCGGAGCTGGCCCGGGCCATGGAGCCCTACGTCGCCTCGCCCCAGCGGCGGCTGCTCACCATCCAGCGGCTCACCGAGGCCGGCATCGACGTGGCGGTGTCGGTGGCGCCCATCATCCCCGGCCTCAACGACGAGGACATCCACCGCGTGCTGGCCGCGGCGAAGGAGGCCGGCGCGAAGCGCGCGCACCACACCCTGGTGCGGCTGCCCGGGCCGGTGAAGGACGTCTTCGCGGAGCGCCTGCGCGCCAAGCTGCCCCTGCGCGCCGAGCGCGTGCTCCACCGCATCCGCGAGACGCGCGGCGGCGAGCTCAACGACAGCCGCTTCAAGCACCGGATGCGCGGGGACGGCCTCTACGCGGAGACCATCCACCGGCTCTTCGAAACAGCGGCGCGCAAGGTGGGCCTGCGCGCGTCCTGGGTCACCGAAACGGCCCCGGACACCTTCCGGCGCCCGGAGCGGAAGCCGCCGCCCACGCCCCAGCTCAGTCTCTTCTGAGCGGAGGCGCGGCGGCCGGCGTCATTTCCGGAGGGCCTGGACGATGCTGATGAGGATGACGGAGCCCACCGTCGCCACCAGCAGCGACCAGAGGTTGAAGCCCGTCACGCCCGAGCCGCCCATCAGGTTGAAGATGAAACCACCCAGCATGCTCCCGACGATGCCGGTGGCGATGTTGGCGAACAGGCCCATGCGCGCGTTGGTGCCCTTGATGATGCTGGCCAGCCAGCCCGCGATTCCGCCCAGTATCAGCCACGAACAGATTCCCATGACGACCTCCTTCTAGCCCTCCGGTTGCTATCAGACCTCCCGCCCACGTGCAGCGGCGGCCGTCACCCTGCCTACGAACGGGCGCCCGCCCCATTGCACCCGGCCCCTGAAAATGGCGACGCCCCGTGCCTCACCCAGGAGACACGGGGCGCCCACGGCGCATCCGGCGCGCGTCACTCAGTCCTTGCCGAGCATCCCGTCGCGCAGGCTGCCGTCCACCGGGTTCTTCCCGACGAAGACGGAGAAGAGCGCGTCGGAGAAGTCCTTGCCCTCCACGGAGATCTCCTTGCCCGTCTTGCTGGACACCTGCGTGCCCTTGCCGGGGATGTACGTGAGGATGAGCTCGTCACCGCTCTTCACGTCCGGGATGGCCGCGTTGAAGGTGTCCAGCTTCGGCTGGAGCTCCGCGAGCTTGCTGCCCGCGTTCTTCTTGAAGCCGTCACCAATGGCCTCGACGATGGTCTTCTTGTCCAGGTCGCGCAGCATGTACATGCGCACGCGCTTGATCTGGTCGGAGCTGATGATGGCCGCGCCGTCCTTCGACGGCGTCTCCAGGTAGAGCCCCGCGGTGTAGACCTTGAACACCACCTTCTTGCGCAGGCCCACGCCGTTGAGCTTCAGCTCCTTGCCCTCGACGGTGGCGGTCTCCGGGTACTTCACCCCCGCGACGTCCTTGGCGAAGGCCGGGACGGCGAGCAGCAGGGACAGCGCGACAGTGGTCAGCGTCGTTTTCATGAATCCTCCGGGTGTGGGTAATCCGTGCGGTTGGACGCAGCCTAACCGCGTGTCTTCACGAAGTGGTCCATGAAGGAGACCAACGTCCGCACATTCTCCACGCTCACCGCGTTGTACAGGGAAACGCGGATTCCGCCGGCCGTGCGGTGCCCCTTGAGGCCCACCATTCCTTGCTGCTTTGCGTCAGCGACGAAGGCCGCATCCAACGCCTCGGAGGGGAGCTGGAAGACGACGTTCATCACTGAACGGGAGTCATGCTCCACCGGTGCGCGGTAGAAGTCCGCGTGCCGGTCGATGGCACCATAGAGCAACCCGGCTTTTTCCCGGTTCCACTGCTCCAATTGCGAGAGACCGCCCACGGACTGAACCCAGGCCAGCACGTTGCGCACCAGGTAGATCGCGAGGGTGGGCGGCGTGTTGTAGAGCGAGTTGTTCTCCGCGTGCGTGCCGTAGCGGAAGACCTTCGGGATGTCCTTGCGGCCGCGGGAGATGAACGCCTTGTCCGCCACCACCAGCGTGACACCGGAAGGTCCGAGGTTCTTCTGCGCGCCCGCGTAGATGAGCCCGAAGCGGCTGACGTCGAGGCCCTTCCACAGGAAGTCCGAGCTCATGTCCGCCACCAGCGGCACGCCGCCCACGTCCGGGAACGTGTGCCACTGCGTGCCGAAGATGGTGTTGTTGCTGGTGAGGTGGACGTACGCGGCGTTCGGGTCCAGGCGCAGCTCGTCCTGGCGCGGCACGCGCGTGTAGCGCTTGTCGGGCCGCGCCGTGCTCGCCGCGACCCGCGGCGTGCCGTAGTACTTCGCCTCGTCGAAGGCCTTCTCGCTCCACACCCCCGTCATGAGGTAGTCGGCGGAGGCGCCCGGGGTCAGGAAGTTCATCGGCACCTGGGCGAACTGCTGGGACGCGCCCCCGGTGAGGAACAGGACCTGATGGGTGTCGGGGATGCCCAACAGCCGGGTCAACAAGGAGATGGCTTCGTCGTGAACGGCTTCGTATTCCCGCCCCCGGTGGCTGTGCTCCATCACCGACATGCCGGAGCCCTGGAAGTCGAGCAGCTCGTCGCGAGCGCGCTCCAGGGCGGGCAGAGGCAGACCGGCCGGGCCGGCATTGAAGTTGATGATGCGCATGGCAGTGTCCCTTCTTGAAATGAACGGCCGCGGAGACATTCTTCCCCCCAGCGCCCCCCCGGGTGCCAGCGAGAAGAAGGCCGCCCGCCTGCTTCCCGGCAAGCGGTGGCGTCCACCGGTGCTGTGGCCGGCGGCGGGGCTCGGGGGTCTGGAGGACAGGTGGGTGCGTCGGAGGGACTGACGGAGTGGGTACGGCGGGCATCGCTGGGGCAGGCGTCTGCCTTCAGCGAGCTCTACCGACGCACGCGTCCACAGGTGGCGCGGCTGGTGGGCGGCTTCGCCCCACTGGACCCGGATGAGGTGGAAGACGTCATCCAGGAGACATTCGTCCGGGCGTTCCGGGCGCTCCCCCGCCTGAAGGAGCCGGGGGCCTTCGAGTCGTGGCTGCTGTCCATTGCCCGCAACCGGGCCCGGACGCGGCTGGAGCGCAAGTCGAGCACCCGGCGGCTGGAGGAGGACGTGGCGGACCCGGAGCCGGAGACGGTCCCCCACCTCCCCGAGGCCCTCCAACTGGAGCGCGACATTGAAGTGGTGCGGCAGCTCATCGCGGAGCTGCCGGAGGGCGAGGAGAAACGGACGGTGCACCTCTTCTACATCGAGGGGGAGCTGTCCGCGCGGGAGATCGCGGAGAAGCTGGGCGTGGGAAAAAGCGCGGTGACGATGCGGCTGGAGCGGTTCCGGTCTCGCATCAAGCGCGAGCTGCTGCGGCGAGTCCTCGCCGGCCGGTGGGAGTGAGTGCGCATGAGACACCTGGATGATGGCGCGCTGCGCGCCTTGACCCACCAGGACGCGGCGACGGTGAAGTACTTCGCGGAGCATCTGGCCCACCCGTGCGACACCTGCGAGGCGTTCCTCGCCGCCCACGACGGCCCAGGCCTGCTCGACGGCCAGGTGGATTCGCTGCTCCTGGGGCTGGCCCCTCGCGCGTCCCAGGAGGCGCCGCTGGACGAGGTGGGCCTGGCCCGGGTGCGCCGCGCGATGCAGCCCCAGCGCCCCGGCATCCGTCGCTGGGGACTGGTGGCGGGGAGCATCGCGGCCTGCCTGCTCGCCGTGGTGCTGCTCCCCCGCATGCGGGCGGCGGGCTCGGGAGATTCGACCGCGCCCTGGACCGGGCAGAAGGGCGGCGCGGCGCGCATCGCGCTGGAGCTGTCCGTGGCAGCGCGCGATGACGGAGGCGCCCTCCGGCGCCTGGACCCGGACAGCGTGGTGACGGACGCGGACGTGCTGCTGCTGCGCTACCACGCCACCGAAGCGGGCACCGCCCTGCTCTTCGAGCAACGCGCGGGCGAACCACCGGAGCTGCTGGGCGAGTTCCCGCTGGTGGCGGGAACGCACGACCTGCAGGGGCCCCAGGGCCTCGCGGGCGTGAGCCTCGCGGGAGAAAGCGGACTCGTGACGCTGTGGCTGGTCGGGTCCGCGGGCGGGCCGCCTCCGGCGGAAGCCGTGAGGGAACTGTTGGAGGGCGAAAACCCGACGTGGGAGCACACCGCACTGGCGGTGATCCGGTTCGACGTGCGAGTCCGAAACGGCCAGAATCGTCCTTGAACGGTTCCTCGTGCGGCGACTCCTCCCCATCCTCCTGACGTGCCTGGCCGCGTGCGCGGCGCCCTCCTCGGGCGTGAAGGGGGGCCTGGTTCCGCTCGAGCTCGACGAGGCGTCGCTGTCCAGCGCCTACCAGCCGCGCCGGATGGCCCTGCTGGTGGGCATCGCCTCGTTCGATGACCCGCGCTGGCAGGGGCTGCGCTACACCGGCAAGGACGCGAGGGACCTGGGCGCGGCGCTCAAGGACCCGGCGCGAGGACGCTTCGACCAGGTGCGCGTGCTCACCCGCCGCGAGGACACCACCCGCGAGGCCATCCTCGCCGCGCTCCGGCAGCTCAAGAAGGAAGCGAACCGGCCCGATGACGTCGTGGTCGTCTACTTCTCCGCGCACGGCACGCTGGCGCGCGACGCGAAGGGCGAGCTGCGGCGCTACCTCGTCACGCGGGACGCGGCGTACCGCAACATCCCCCAGACGGCGCTGAGCATGGACGCGCTGAAGGCGGAGTTCGACGGGCTGGCCAGCCGCAGGCGCATGCTGGTGCTGGCCACCTGCCACAGCGGCAGCGGCAAGTCCCTGCTGCCCAAGGAGCTGAAGGCGGAGCTGGCCGGCATCAAGGCCGGCTTCTACGCCCGCCCCATGGAAGAGTCCTCCCGCGCGTCCATGGTGTTCGCCGCCTGCGACTGGGGCGAGACGGCGCGTGAGGACGAGGGCCTGCGCAACGACATCTACACCCACTTCCTCATCGACGGGCTGAGCGGCGCCGCGGACCGCAACGGCGACGGCGCGGTCACCGCCACCGAGGCCCATGACCACGCACGCCGCCGCACCTTCGCCTTCACCGAGGGACGGCAGCGCCCGTCCGCCGAAATCCTGGAGGTGGGCGCGGACCCGGTGGTGCTCTCCGGCAGCATCACCCGGACGGGGCGCCCCGAGCTGTTCTCCTACAACCCGCGCCTGGACGGCTTCACCCTGAAGGTGGACGGCGAGCCGCGCACCGAGCTGCCCGGCGGCGCGGCGGTGACGCCCGGCAAGCGCACGGTGGAGCTGACCAAGGGCGACGCCCTGCTCATGCGCCGCGACGTGGACGTGGCCGTGGGCGACCGGCTGCCCCTGGAGCGGCTGCTGGCGGAAGCCTTCCCGCGCCGCTCCCTGTCGCTGATGGGCGGGATGTTCTCCTTCGCGGACGCTCGCAGCCGCGCGGAGTTGCTGCCCGTGGCTCCCGAGGTGGCGCTGTCCCTGCGCTTGGAGGACCAACCCCTCGAGGACTTCGCCCTGCTCTTCGACGTCGCCTTCAGCACCGGCAAGCGGCGGCTCCAGCTCACCCCGGCGAGCGAGGTGCCCTTCCGGTACAACACGTTCTCCGCGGGCGCCGCCCTGCCCTACCTCTGGCGGTGGGAGCGGCTGACGCTGTTCGCGGGGCCGCGTGTGGCCGGCCTGTACCTGGGGCGGTCCTTTGACGTAGACGCAGCCTCCCAGGGGCAGCGGTATTTCACCGTCAGCCCCGGCGTGGTGGGCGGAATCGTGTGGCGCGTGGGCGAGCGGCTGGAGCTGATGACGCAGGCGCAGCTCATGTTGACGTATGTCGTCGTGGACGGGCAGGGGCAGGCCGTGGGTTTCACGGGTGGCTGGGCCGGCGCGGGATATCGCTTCTGATGCGCTCGATGTTTCAAATCGCGTGGACCTCGCTGCTGCTGGTGGGCGCTGCCGCCTGCGGCAACCTGGAGAACGCGCCCTTTCGCGTGGGCACCGTGCACGGCCAGCTCACGGAGAGCGACGCGGCCGTGGCCATGGTGTCCCTGGTGGACCAGCCCGGCCTGAGCAGCCACGTGGAGGCGGATGGCCGCTTCACGCTGGAGGGCATCCCCGCGGGCCCCGCCGAGCTGTTCATCGTGGCCACCGCCGACAAGGCCGCGCGCGTCCGCGTGGACGTGCTGGGAGGCCAGTCCGTCCAGGTCCAACCGGTATCGCCCACCCCCGCGGGCTTCTTCGACATGCGGGTGAAGACGACCAACGGCTTCCGCCTGTCTGCGGCCGAGGTCTCCGTGGAGGGCACCCCCTTCCAGCGCCTCCTGTTGGACGCGCGGGGGCGGCTGCGCGTGGGCCCCCTGCCGGACGGCTGCTACACGGTGCAGGTCGTGGCCACGGGCTTCCCACCCACCCGCGCCGAGGCTTGCGCGGGCCCCGGCGAGCGCAAGGAGCTCAAGGTCGACCTGGAGGTGGACGAAGCGCTCCTCAACCTGGGGTGCGAGGTCGTCGGCTGCGAGGAGGGGCTGGTGTGCGCCCCCAACTCGAAGTGCCTGGAGTGCTTCGGCAATTCGCACTGCGCGCCTGGCTTGTCCTGCCGGGGCAACCGCTGCGAAGGCCCCGGCCCGCTCTGCGCGCCCTGCACGGGTGATTGGCAATGTGCCCCCGGGAGCCACTGCGAGGTCTTGCCCGAAGGCAGCGCCGCCTGCGTGTCCCGGTGCAGCGCCGGGGACACGGACGATGACGATGACGCCCCCTCCGGAGCCCAGAGCCTCCCGGACGAGGACTGCGCGGCCCGCTGCGCGCCGGGCTTCACGTGCCAGACGGGGCGGTGCCTGCCGGATGCCGCGCGCTTCGCCGGTTGCCATGCCGTGCGCCGGCTCGACGCGCCCTGCACCAGCAACGCGAGCTGCCACGAGCTGGGACTGACGGACGGAATCTGCCTCCGCGGCGCCTGCACGGTGACGTGTGTGGCCGACAGCGATTGCCCGAGCCAACGCCGCTGTGGGACTTCGCCGGCGGGCCTCGTGTGCCTGCCCAGGACGTGAGCCCGTGGCACGGCGCGCCACTTCGAAGCCGCGGCTCGTCCTGGGGGTCCTCGGTGCTGTTTCGATGTGGGGCTGTGAGCCGCGGCGGCCACTGCCTCCCGCGGCCGCCACCAACACCGCGCCTCGCCTGTCGCTCCACCTGACCTCGGACATCACCGCGCTCCGCGTGGGACAGCCGGTGGACGTGGAGGCCGTCGTCGAGGACGCGGAGGACGGCGCCACGCTGAACGCGAGCGTGCTGTGGGTGGCGTCCGTCGAAGGCCAGCTCGCGCGGGGCGCGCGCGCCAACCTCGTCTTCCAGGAGCCGGGGGAGCAGCTGCTGACCGCGTCCGTCATGGACACCGGGGGGCTGGCCGCCAGCGCCTCCCTGGCGTTGACGGTGCTCGCGAGAGGGGCCCCCGTGGCCACCGTGACGCGGCCCGCGCCGGGCAGCGTGTTCAACCTGGGCGAGGTGCTGGGGCTGGAGTGCGTGGCGATGACGGAGCAGGGCGTGCGCCTGAGCGGCCGCGCGGTGCAGTGGACCTCCGCCCTGTCCGGTCCGCTGCCCACCGGTGACGTGGTGCGGGCGACGCTATCCGTCGCGGGCGAGGACACGCTCCGCTGCACCGCGGTGGACCCGGCCACCGGCGTCCCCGCGTCCGCCACCGTGCGCGTCACGGTGCGCCCCATCCGGGCGCCCACCGTGCGCATCACCCAACCCGAGGCCGCCGAGGTCTTCGTGAAACAGGGGGAAGCCCCGCCCCATGGCGCGGCCGTCCGCTTTCACGCCACCGCCCAGGACTTCCATGCCGAAGGCGGCCCGGGGAACCTGGACGGCGCCGTGGAGTGGGCGCTGGCGCCGTCCGGCCGGCGCCTGGGACGCGGCCCGGCGCTGACGCACACCTTCACCACGCCCGGCGACTACGCGGTGACGGCGCGCGTGGTCGACGGGCTGGGCAACGCCGCGGTGGACAGCGTGCGGGTGCGGCTGGTCACCAACCTCCCGCCCCGCTGTGAGATGGAGCTGCCCACCCGCGAGAGCCCCCGTCTGCGCCAGGGCGTCCCGAGCACGCTGCGCGCGACCTGCGTCGACCCGGAGACGGAGCGGTGGCTGGCCCCCATCTGGACCACCAACGTGGAGCCCACGCCCCTGGGCTCGGGAGAGACGGTCAACGCGGTGCTGGCCGTGGCGGGCGCCCAGGTGCTGTCCGCGTGCGCGGTGGACCCCGATGACCCGGCGCTGCGTGGCTGCGTGGAGCGGCCCGTGCGCGTCATCGTCAACACGTCGCCCAGCGACTGCGCCATCCAGGCCCCGCTTCCCGAAGCCGTCGTGAACGCGGGCGTGCCGCTGGCGCTCCTGGGCTCCGCGACGGACGCCGAGGATGCCCGGGCGGGCCTGCGCTACACGTGGGTGTCCTCGCGGGACGGCGCGCTGGCCCACGGCCCGAGCACCACCACGAAGCGCCTGACGATGCCGGGCCGCCATGTGCTGACGCTCACCGCGACAGACCCGTGGGGCCTGGCGTGCGCGGCCACCGTGGCCGTGAATGTGAATGGCGCGCCCGAGGCGCGGATTGACGCCGTGACGCAAGGCCTCCTCGATTGCAGCCGGGGCCCCTGCGTCGAGGGCCAGGCCGTGCTGCTCACCGGCTCCGCGAGGGCGGTGTCTCCCATGGGCAGCATCACCGAGCTGACGTGGCTCGACAATCTGTCCGGCAACCTGCTCACCGTCACCGTGCCGCCGCTGCTCACCGCCACCCTCGCCGTCCCGAGCGCCGGGCGACACACGACGGTCCTCACGGCGAAGGACTCACTCGGCGCGGTGGGCCGGGCCGCGACCTCCTTCACGGTGCTGCCGCCCGGCCGCGCCCAGTTGTTGAGCGCGGTGCCCGGCGCGCAGCGGCCGGTGGTGGCGATGGCGCAGACAGCAGACGGCCTTCGCTATGCGGACGGCGCGTCACCCTGGGTCCATGCGGAGTCCAGCGCCGTCCCCCGGCTGGCGGTGGATGCGCCCGCGCGTTCGCTGTTCACCCTGCGGAGCGCGGACGACGAGGCGCTCTTCGTGGGCACGGACGGAGCCTCCCTTCACCGGTGCGTGCGTGGCACCTGCACACGCCACGCGGGGGCGATGCTGGGCGCGGCCGTCACCGCCCTGGCCGCCTGGGCGACGCCGGACGTGCTGCTGCTGGGCACGCGCCATGGCCTCATCCTCACCCGCGCGAGCGACCCTTCGGCCGGAGGCCGCGCGGGCACCGTGGGAGGACGCCGGCTGCTGGAAGGCCGTGAGGTGCGGCAGCTCGTCATCTCCCCTGTCTCCACGCCTCGGCACGTGACGGCCTGGGCGGCCACCTCCGGCGGGCTGGCGGAAATCACCCTCTGGGAGGAAGAGGACTTCGAGCCCGGGCTCGCCACGGTGTCAGTGGTGTTCCACACGCCGCCCGCCGTCCTCGACGACGACGTCCTGTCCGTCGCGGTGGGCCCCGAGGGACAGGTGTTCGCGGGGACGCGGATGGGCTTCAGCGCGTTGGGGCAGCCCGGTCCGGCGCTGCGAAACGCGCCCTGGGGCTTGCAGGACGAGGAGGTCCGCGCGCTCCACTTCGAACGACAGCACGCCGGGAGCGGCGTGTCCCGGGACATCCTCTGGGCCGGCACGAAGGGAGGGCTGGTGCGCTACGACCTGACGGCGGACGTCGTCAGCCACTTCGGCACGGAGGAAGGACTGCCAGACCCGGACGTGGGCGCGCTGCTCGTGACCTCCGAGCGGCTCCGCTACGTGGGCACGGCCCAGGGCCTCGTGACGTATCCCTGGCACTGAGCCCGCGAAGGCGCGCTCACCCCTCACCGTCAGCAGGAAGGAACACGAGCCCCTCCCGGGCATGCCGCGTCACCGTCGCGCGCAGCTCCGCGTGGGGCATTCCCGTGGCGGAGACCACGTCCGACAGGGACAGCCCCTCCACCGCCATCTTCAGCACCAGCAGCGCCTGCGGCGTCGCGGCCATGAAGTACGTCTTCAACTGCACCGGGTGCCGCCACAGCAGCGCCAGCTCCGCCCCGGGCGCGGGTGCCGCGGCGGCGCCTCGGGCGCGCACGTAGGCGCAGAGGTGGAAGTCGTGCTCCAGCACCGCCAGCGTGGGGTTGGCCGTCAGCCGCTCCACGGGCGTCGGGCTCGCGTCCTCGGCGGCGTACACCGCGAAGTCGGTCCACTCGAAGCGGGCCAGGGGCGCGGCGAAAGGCGCCAGCCCGCGGGAGGCCGTGACGTCCCCGAGGAACGCGGGGAAGCCTTCACACAGGTGATTGAGCTCGTGGTGCCGCGCGGGCCGGGTCGACGTGAAGTCGCGCACCAGCGCGCCCCACGCCTCCGGCCCCACCGCGTCACGCGTCAGCGGAAACACCTTCTCCAGCGCCCCGCGCACGTGTCCGAGCACGAAGTCCCCATAGAGCGAGACGCGCTCGCGCGGCGCATCCCAGCCCGGGTGCCTGGCGTACAGCGCGTCGAGCGACGTCGTCCCGGGCCGGGCGAGATAGGCCCCCATGCTGTCGAAGAACGCCCGCAGCGACGGCTTCATCGTCCCGGCGCCTCCCGCAGCGCCGTGCGCGCCGCGTCCGCTTCGTCGAGCACCGCGTCCAGGGAGGGGATGTCCTGGTCCCATTCGATGAGCGTCGCGACGGGGCCCGTGCGCGCCAGCACGTAGCGATACAGCGACCACACGTCGTCACAAACGCGGGCCCCGTGCGTGTCCACGATGACGTCCGGATAGCGCGTGTGCCCCGCGAGGTGGAGCTGCACCACGCGCTCCAAGGGAAGCGCGTCAATGAACGCGCGCGCGTCGTAGCCGTGGTTGAGCGCGTTGACGTAGACGTTGTTCACGTCCAGCAGCAGTCCACAGTCCGCCTGCTCGACGACGTGACGCAGGAAGTCCGCCTCCTGGAGCGTGCCGCCCGGCATGCGCGCGTAGTAGCTGGGATTCTCCAGGAGGAAGGGGCGGCCCACCCGGTCCATCACCTCGCGCACGCGGGGCACCACGTGCTCCACCGCGGCCTCGCTGAAGGGCAGCGGCAGCAGGTCGTGCAGGTACACACCGTCCAGCCGCGAATAACAGAGGTGGTCCGAGAAGAAGGGCGCGTCCACCCGCTCCACCAGGGCGGTCAGCCCCTGGACGTAGGCGTCATCCAGCTCGTCCGGTCCGCCGATGTTCAGCCCCACGCCGTGGGGCAACACGGGCCAGCGCTCCTTGCAGGCCGCCAAGGCACGCTGCGAGCGCCCCCCCAGCGTCAGGAAGTTCTCCGGGATGATCTCCACCCAGTCGAGCGCCCGCTCCGTGCGCGGCAGCTCCCCGTAGAAGCTCCGTCTCAATCCGATGCCCGCCCCCAACGGCTTCAACCCATGTCGCTGTGCATACGTCACGGCCACGGCGGGGAACCTCTCCAGGAGCGGGAGACAACCCGGGCGGCGGAGGAACACGTCGGCCGCCCGGAGAACACCGGGACCTGGTCTTCACCAGGTCCTCGGTCCAGCAACGGCGACTACTCCTTCTTCTGGCCGCCGCAGGAGCCCGCGCCGCACGAGCCGGCGCCACAGCTTCCCTCGGCGCCCTTCTCCTCGGCCGCGGCCGGAGCGCCCTGCTGCTCGGTGTCGCCGCTGCTCTCGGCGCCCGTCTCCTCCGTGGTGGCCGGCTCGACTTCCGCCGACTTCTTGGTGGCACAACCCGTCGCGAGCGAGGCCAGGGACAGGGTGCCGACAACCGCTGCAAGAGCCTTGACGTTCATGGCTGCCTACTTCCTTTCGGTACTGCGTGGGGGGTGCGGAGGTCGTGGGTGCATTCAGGGTGTTTCGCCGTGGCTGCGCCGACCGACCACCGAATCACGCAACAGACTGTCTCGGGCGGGTACCAGCGAGACGCCGTTGGGTCCGTTCTGGACACCCAGCGCTTCTAGCAGACCCGCCTGTTCCGCAAAAGCAGGCCGCGGCAAGTGCCGCTCCAACAGAGCATTGAACAGCGGCTGTCCGGCAATCGCATCCACCGCCGCGCCAAACGCACCGAAGGTGGAAGAGCTCCCGCGCCGCGCGAGCCACTCCAGCACGTCATCCAGGCCACGCGTGTTTCCAGTGATACGGCGCAATTCCACGTCGAGATGCAACGCGAACAGCGCCCCCGTCCAATAGACAGCGAGTGAGAAGCCGTCTTGAGACACGGCTTCCTGCATGGTCCGAGAGTCCTGACCTTCGTGCGCACGCGCGAAGCCACCCACCAGCTCCGTCCAGGCCTGTAGCGCATCCTGTCGACCGGAGCGGGCGCGCGCGACCTCCGTGTAGTAGGTGGCCAGCCCCTCCGACAGCCACGGCACGCGGGGGATGAACACGGGGTGCGTCAGGTGCAACATCTCGTGCACGGCCACCCAGTCCCGCGCGAAGTCCGCGGCCACCGCGTCCTGGCCCACGCTGATGGAGATGCTGGGAGGAGAGCTCCACCGCACCATGCCGAAGACGCTCGGGCCCGGATGTCCCGGCGCGGGGATGACGCGCACGGTGATGCGCGGATGCGGGAAGGCACGCCGCACGGTGCGGACCTCCTCGGCGGCCTTGCCCAGCCAGGTACACACCGCCGCGTCACTCAAGTGCGTGAAGCGCCCCAGAATCGCCACGTCGAGCACCGCGTCCGGCAACCGCACCTGGCACCGGCGCCCACCAAAACCATGGAAGCCCGAGTCCACCAGGTCCTCGCCTCGCAGCCGGTACACCCCATCTGCATCGGGCTGCCATGGCAACAACGCGTCTGCCCCCGACACCGAGAGCTCCACGCGCATGCCCGGCGACACCGTCAGCGGGCGGATGAGGTACACGCGGCCCGCGACGTGGCGCGCGTCGCCATCACCCGAGCCCTGGAAGAAATCCGGCCCCTGCTCCCGGATGGACGCATCCAGCGCATACCGGTACCGCAGCATGCGGGCGCCCCGGGGCAGGGACACCCGGCCCTCCCGAACGGCCAACGTGTCGTCCCCCCCCGCCTCCGTGTGGACGGTCACCGCCGTCACGGCACCGGGCTGGCTGAAGAGGAACTCGCGGGGCGCGCCACGCACGAGCGCGACCTCCACCTCCACCTCCACCGCGTGCTCGGGCACGCGGACGTAGGTGAGGCGGTAGCGCAGCGCCGTCAGGTCCTCCGAGGGGTGTGGACGCACCGACGCGTGGCAGGACACCAGCGACAGCCCGAGCAGCATGACGGCGAACACAGCCCGCATAGGCGTGACAGCCTGACCCATGCCGCCTCGGACGAGAACCCCGCGCGCGCTCCACAGGGCCCCGGACCAACACTCGTCCGGCGGCACCCCACCCTCCGCGGAGCTGCGGGGCACACCGTGCCCTGAGCACTCGCCGATCGCGCCCCACCCTCGTCACGGGCCTGTAAACCGACGTTTCCGCGTTTACCGAACCGCCCTCCGCGGATGCCGCATCGCATCAGTAAATGTTTGACAGGACCGGGCGGCGCCGAGGCCGCCTGTCCGGCAAGACGCCTCCAGTCACAATGATTCCAGGCAGTTGGAATCACTCATGGCGCCCACTCCGCCTTCAGGGCACCCGGCCCGTCGCCGGGCCGACAGGGGTCCCCTGGCCCGAAATCCGTCATTGCAAATCGGTAAATCGATTTGCAAAGTGGATGAGGCACCCGAGGAGCGCGCGGCCATTCGCGATCGCAAACGGTGCCTCTGCATCCGGCCATGAACGACAACGCACTGAACGCCAACGTGGGCCTGAAGCTTCGAGGACTGCGCCTTGCCCGGAACATCAAGCAAGCGGACGCGGCCAAGGACCTGGGCGTTTCCCCGGCGTACCTGAACCTCATCGAGAAGGGCAAACGGGTGATGCCCTTCCCGCTGCTCTGGAAGGCCCTGCGCTACTTCGACCAGGACCCCGAGCAGTTCATGTCCACGCTGGGCGAGGGCCGCGTGGATGAAGCGCTCGCGAAGCTGCTGGACGAGCCGCTCCTCAAGAGCCTCGACATCGACCCGGAGTCGCTCCAGTCGCTCTCCGCCGAACCCAAGCTCGCGGGCACGGTGGCGGCGCTCTTCAACCTCTACAAGAACACGCGCACGCAGTTGGAGAACGTGCTGGCGCAGCTCAACGTGGAGGAGCGGACGCGGGCCCAGGGCGGCACGGCCCACGGCATGGCGCCGGGCGTGCGCTTCGACTACTCGCCCTTCGACGAGGTCAGCGACTTCCTGGAGAAGCACCGCAACTACTTCCCGGAGCTGGAGGAGCAGGCGGACGCGGTGCGCCGCGACGTGCGCCTGGAGCGGCAGCTCACCAGCGGGCAGCTCATCCGGCTCCTGGAGGAGCGCTTCGGCTACCGCGTCCTCTTCGACGACCCGTCCCCGTCCGGCTCGTCCGTGGTGCGGCGGTTGGACCCCGAGGAGCGGACGCTGACGCTGTCGCCCTTCCTCACCGAGCAGCCCCTGAAGTTTCAGATCGCCGCGTCCATGGGCCTGCTGGTGATGGACCGCGAGAAGCTGCTGGAGCGCGTGCTCGACGCGGGCCGCATGCGCCACGGCGAGACGCAGCGGCTCATCAAGGTGAACCTGGCCAACTACTTCGCCGGCGCGCTGATGCTGCCCTACGGGGACTTCTTCAAGGAGGTCCAGCGCACGCGCTACGACGTGGAGCTCCTGTCGAGCATCTTCGGCTCCACCTACGAGACGGTGGCGCACCGGCTGTGCAACCTGTCGGACCCGAAGCGGCCCGGGCTGCCCTTCCACTTCCTGCGCGCGGACATCGCCGGCAACATCTCCAAGCGCTACAGCGGCACTGGCATCCGCTTCGCCTCGGGCGGCGGCAGCTGCGCCAAGTGGGCGGTCCACCTGGCCTTCCTCAACCCGTCCCAGCTGACGCGGCAGTACTCCATCATGCCGGACGGCACCTCCTACTTCTGCTTCGCCAAGGTGCAGCTCCAGCCCATCGAGGGCTCCATCGTCAAGGGCACCGCGTACTCCATTGGCCTGGGGACGCACGCGGAGAACGCGAAGTACCTGGCGTACGGCCTGCCCACGACGGACCTGCGCAAGGACGCCATCCCCTCCGGCATCTCCTGCCGCTTCTGCGAGCGCACCGACTGCAACCAGCGCGCGGCGGCCAGCTACCGCTTCGCCTTCGCCTTCGACGAGTACACGAAGAAGGACTGCTTCTTCTCCCCCATCCTCGTCCACGAGAAGGCCGAGAAGGTGGAGAAGGAGCGCCCCCCCGGCGCCCCCCCGCTGCACGGCAACGGAAACGGCGCCGAGCACGCCAACGGGACTGTCGGGAGTGAGAAGGACGATTCGTTGGACAAGACCTCCCGCCGCCGCAAGGGTGGCGACGCCTGAGGCACGACATGCACCACCCGCCCGAAGACTCCCAACGCACCCACATCCTCGACGCCATCCAGAAGCAGAAGAACGCGCTGGCGCCCCTGCGCATCACCGGCTCGCCCACGGACGTGGGCCAGGGGCTGGTGAACCTGGCCGAATTGCACGGCCTGCTGGAGGACCACGCCGCCAGCCGTCAGTTCTACGAGGAGGCGCTCGAGAAGTTCCAGGAGGCCCAGTACAAGCCCGGCCAGGCGCAGGCCCTGATGGGGCTGGGCGTGGTGAAGGCGAACTTCGAGGACCACCGCGGCGCCATCGAGCTGATCGCCCGCGCCGCGATGCTCTTCAACGAGTCCAAGGATCGCGAGGGCGAGGCCCTGGCCCGCGCCTGCATCGGAGAGTCCCTGCGCTCGCTGGGCCACCCCGAGGGCGCCGAGGAGAAGTACCAGGAGGCGCTCATCCTGCTGCGCCAGACGCGCAACACGGACCGCGTGGCGCGGCTGCTCCTGGACATCGGCGACATCCGCATGGAGAAGGGCGAGTACGAGCCCGCGCGCAAGCGCTTCCTGGAGGCCGTGCCGCTGCTGGAGCAGGGCGACGACGCCGAGGCGCTCGCGCTGGGGCACCTGCTGCTGGGTGAGTCGGAGGGCCTTCTGGGGAATCACGAGGGCGCGCGTCCGCACCTGCTCCGCGCGGTGGAGCTGTACGCGGAGCTGCACGACCACGCGTACGAGGCCCGCGCCCGCTGGGATTTGGGCCTGTCCTGCTACTACCAGCAGGACTACGCGGCGGCCCGCAAGCAGTTCGAGACGCTGATTCCGCTCTACGAGGACCTGGGCCAGACGGGCGAGGTCGCGAAGGTGCAGAACGTGCTCGCCCACTTCACCGCGCGCGGCGTGTGAGCGCTCTTCCCAGGCGAAGGGGAGAGCGCCCCACGCGCGCTTCCCTACGCTTGGATGCCGGCGCCCACGGCGAGCGCGAGCAGCCCCAACACGCCCGCGGCGATCATCGTGTAGCGCCACTCACCGCGCAGGCCCAGCAACGTCCCCGACAGCGCGAGCCGCGCCACCGGCGTCACCAGCAGCAACGACGCGGCGCCCTTGCGCAATAAGTCGATGGCGACGTGGACCCGCTCGGATTGCGGCAGGGACTCCAGGCCCAGCGACAGGACGAACATACCGCCGCTGACCACCCCGCCGATTCGCAGCACCCGCGCGATCCACCGGTCCCCCGCCACCGCGCGCTCCCGGTGAGGGTGTTGCACCTGCTCCGCGGAGCCCGCTTCGGGTGGCGACTGGCCCACCTGGGAACGCAACGAGGCGGCCCCTCCCGAGACCGCCACGTTGGGCACGGCGCCGGCGTGGTCCGCCGCCACCGCCACGGATACGGAAGTGCGTGCCGCTCGCGCTTCCTCGGGCTCACTCATTTCAGAATGCTCGGCCACAGTCCCTCCCCTCCCTTCCACAGCATCTGCGCGGCGACCACCAGCAGCACCACCGCGAACAGCCGCTTGAGCACCACGGTTGGAACCTTCGGCATCAACCGGCTGCCCACGTAGGCGCCTCCCAGGACACCCACCACCAGTGGCGACACCAGCGCCAGTTTCAGATGGCCCCTCAACGCGTACGCGGCAACGCTCGCGGCGCCGGTGACGCCAATCATCAGGTTGCTCGTCGCGCTCGCCACCTTGAAGGGCACGTGCATGCCGTACGTCATCAGCGGCACCTTGAGCGGTCCCCCGCCCACGCCCAGGAGGGAGGACAGACCGCCGGCCACGAACGAACCGGAGATGCCCAGCGGGTAGTTGGCGGGCGCGTAGTCGTCGAGCGCTCCGGGCTCCTGCCGCGGCGAGCGCAGCAGCAGCATCTGCAGCGCGACGTAGAGCGTGAAGAGCCCGAACACCACCGCCACCATGGCCGGCGCCACCATGGCCGCCACCATGCCGCCAGCGATGGCGCCCAGCACCGTCGCCAGCTCCAGCGACAGGCCCAGGCGGATGTCACTCAGGTGGTTGTGCACGTAGCCAGCGGCGGCGGAACACGAGCTGGCCACCACGCACATGAGGCTCGCCGGAATCGCCTGCTCCAGCGGAATGTCGAACCCCAGCACCAGCGCGGGCACCAGCACGATTCCGCCTCCGATGCCGAGCATCGCGCCCAGAGTGCCCGCGAGCGCGCCCACAGCGATGAGGAGGAGGACCGTCATTCCTCTTCGAGGATAGGAGCGACCTCGCGCATCGGACAGCGGCATTCCCAGAGCAGCGCCGGGCTCGCCAGGACGCCTGCTCTGCGCGTGTCACGCCGCTCGCGCGCCCAGCGTCCCTTCCGGGAAGACTTCCAGGAAACGGGCCCGCGTCCGAGGCGTGAAGGTGCCTCGCGCCATGTAGCCATTCAACCGACGAAGGACTCCACGCGCGGTCTCCAGCGCACCCTCGACCTCCGCCGCGAAGTCGAAGCCGTCGTTGCGGTAGAGTTCCTGGAAGGACAGCCGCGCGTAGGCGGGCAGCGCGCGCGCCCGGCCCACGGGACTTGAAAGGAACAGCCCAGAGACGTACAGGCCGCGCACCCAGCCATCCACGTCCGCCTTGCTGGGTGACTGGCCCACGCGCTCCTGGGAAGACAAACGGACCAGCTCGTAGAGGCCGCCGCCAATGCCTCGCCATGGAAAGCCCGGGCTCTTCACCACCTGACACTTCTCTCGCACCCGGGACGTACCCAGCAGGTCCATGCCGTGCAGCTCGCGCAGGTAGAAGAGCGTCTGCGCCCATTCGATGTCGCGGTGCGCCTCCAGGGCCCGCTCGCCCCGGCGGCGGTGACGCACCACCAGCCTGTCCACCACCGGATACAGGCGCCGGTCCAGGCACAGGTGGGTGAAGTAACCCGCGAGCACGGCCAGCCCTGGCTCCGTGCCCACCAGCGCGCCGGAGGCCACGAGCTCCGCCATCTTCAGGCCGAAGCCCACCGGCGCGCGCTCGTGGTACAGCCGGGCGAAGTGCGGCAGCTCCCGCTCCGGCAGGAAGGCGGAGAGGCCGCCCCGGATGCCTTCACACAACGGCAGGTCCGGCAGCGCCGCGCCAAAGCGCGCGTACGGCAGGTCCTCTGACAACGCACGCACCCAATCCGCCGGCAGCTCACCCGGGTTGGCGGCCATCCGTTCAATGGCGGTCAGATGCATCAGCAGCGTGGGCATTCACCTCACTGCTACCCAGTGCAACGAAGCAATGCAATGCTCGAATGAAATCCAACGCTTTGCGCGTAACAGGGCGGGCGTTACAGTCCGCGCCCTTTCCGCAGACCTTCCCACCGTTCAGGAGTTCCACGGCCCATGAACTTCAGCTTCGTCTCCGGCGATGCCACGCGGACGAGCGGCGACCTGCTCGTCATCCCCCTCTTCGAGGGCGAGCTGGGAGACAGCGCTCCGTCTTCCCTCACCGCGGCGGATGGCGCGTTGGAAGGGCGCCTGCGCGGCGCCGCCACCCAGGAGGGCTTCAAGGCGCGGGCCGACCAGAGCCTGGTGATGCACACCCTGGGGCGCGCGTCGTCGGAGCGCGTGCTGCTGCTGGGCCTGGGCAACCGCGCCCGGTTCCACCCCGAGGTGCTGCGGCTGGCCGCTGGCCGCGCGGCGAAGACGGCGCAGCGGCTCAAGGTGAGCTCGCTGGTCTTCACCCTGCCCGCCACGGACGCCGCGCACGACGCGGTGCGCGCCGTGGTGGAGGGCCTGGGGCTGGGCGCCTACCGCTTCGACAAGTACAAGTCGTCCGCCCGCGAGGAGAAGAAGGGCGCGCCGAAGCTCGGCAAGGTGTCGCTGCTGCTGCCCGAGGGCACGGAGCGTACGCGCGAGCTGGATGACGCGCTGGCGCTGGCGCAGCGCGTCGCCGAGGCCACCAACTGGGCGCGGGACCTGGTCAACGAGCCGCCCAACGCGGTGACGCCCGCGGTGCTGGCGGACGCCGCCCGTCAGGCCGCGAAGGAAGGCGGGCTGAAGGTCACCATCGGCGGCCGCCGCGAGATTGAGAAGCTCGACATGGGCATGTTCCTCGGCGTCGCCGCGGGCAGCACCGAGGAGCCCCGGCTCATCCACCTGGTGTACACGCCGAAGAACGCGCGGGACGCCAGGCGCGCGCCGCTGGCGTTGGTGGGCAAGGCCATCACGTTCGACTCGGGCGGCCTGTCGCTCAAGCCGACGGACGGCATGGTGGACATGAAGACGGACATGGCGGGCTCGGCCGCGGTGCTGGGCGCCATGAAGGTCATCGCCGCCCTCAAGCCGCCCTTCCCCGTGCACGCCTTCATCGGCGCGTGCGAGAACATGCCCGCGGGCAACGCCTACAAGCCGGGTGACATCCTCACCTCGCGCCTGGGCAAGACGGTGGAGATCACCAACACGGACGCGGAGGGTCGCCTGGTGCTGGGCGACATCCTGACGTGGGCCAACGAGCACCAGCCGTCCGCCATCATCGACCTGGCGACGCTCACCGGCGCCTGCGTCGTCGCGCTGGGCAACTACATCGTGGGCGCCTTCGGCGAGCACGAGGACACGGTGGCCCAGGTGCTCCAGGCCGCGCGCGCCGCGGGCGAGGAGATGTGGCGCATGCCCATCAGCGACCTGCAGAAGGACGCGCTGCGCTCCGAGGTCGCCGACATGAAGAACTCCGGCGAGCGCTGGGGCGGCTCCATCAACGCCGCGCTCTTCCTCCGCGAGTTCGTCGGCGAGACGCCGTGGGTCCACCTGGATATCGCGGGCCCGTCCAACAGCCCCAAGGAGCGCGGCTACCTCTCCAAGGGCGGCACCGGCGTGGGCGTGCGCACCCTGGTGGAGTGGGTCCGGCTGCGCTCGCAGGCGCAGGACACCGCGCCCGTGGCCGAGGCAGCCCCCGCGCCGAAGGCCAAGGCGAAGCCCGCCCGGAAGCGCGCGAAGTAACGTCTGCGGCAACGGAGGGCGCCTTGAACGGGCGCCCTCACCTCACGGCCGCGGCGTGCGCCACGCCGTGGCTGGGCCGGAGAGCGGACGGACGCCCTGGATGAGGGCGTCCACGCTCCTGGGGACATCGGCGGCGGCCTGCGCGGGCCACGTGGCCAGCATCATCAGCACGCGGCCCGGGCTGCCGTCGCGCACGGCGACCTTCCCGTGCACGCCCTCCCCCACCTGGAAGTCGAAGCCCACCGCGTTGTCCGACAGCGGGATGGGCGCCGGGTCCGACGTGGTGAAGCCCGGGTGCTGGCGGAGGCCCTCGGTGAGGCGCTCGGCGAACTGCGTGGGCGACGCCACCGCAGGCGCCACCTGCAACACCACCTGCGCGCCTGAGATGTTGTGACGGAGGATGACGGGAATCGCGAGCCCCTCCGGCGTGCGCTCGTTCGTCTCATCCAACTGCCAGTCCGCGGTGGGCCGGACGATTTCGAAGCCGAGGTCCTCGTCGACGTAGCGCCGTGTCGTGGAGCGGCTGTCCGCGCTCGCGGCGTCCACCGCCGCCTGCGTCCCCGAGCCACCGGTGCCCGCGTCCTTCATCCCCGCGCGCGAGCCAGCGCAGGCCGTCGACAGCAAAAGGAGTCCCCACGCCCACCTGCTCATCGCGCCCATGCCCACTCCCCGCCCCCGACTGCCGTGAGGACGAACGTGGGCACGGGCCCATGCCTAGGCCAGTCCTCCCTGCAGTGTGCGGTAGGTGTTGGACAAGCGCTCCGCCACGTCGGTGGGCAAGACGTTGCGCGCTGAAAACAACGCGTATGACACGAAGGCGTCCAGCGCCTCCAGCGTGAGGGCGCGGCCCACGGCCTCGTCGCCCGCGGAGACGTTGGCCCTCAGCCGCGCCACGTCCACGCGGCCCTCCGCGCCCAGCGTCACGCCGGCGTACGCGTCCTCGAGCCCCTGTGGCGGCGCGTCCAGGAAGCCGCGCAGCAGGTCCGTGTCCTTCCCCGCGTCGCGCAGCGCGCGGTGCACCAGCGACAGCAGGAGGTTGTAGCGCTCCTCCGCGGAGAGCAGCTCCCAGGCCATGCCCTCCACGGCGGGGGCCTCGGCGGGAGGTGGCTCCACGGGACGGACCACCACGTTGCCGCCGCGAACCGCCTCCTCCAGCCACGTGTAGAAGGCGTGCGGGCCGCCCTCGTAGGCGCCGCGCAGGGCGCTCACGGCCATCCCCTCCGACAGGCGGGCGAACAGGCGCTCGTCGCCGGGCAAGGGCCCCTCGGGCCCCACGGACGCGTGCATGTCGTCCGGGAAGCGGCGGCGCAGGCGGGCCACCACCTCGGAGCGCTTGATGCCGGTGAGGACGAGGTCCCGCGTGCGCTCCGGCAGCTTCACCACGTCCGCCATGGGCGCGGGGCCCTCGACGAACATGAAGCTGGCCTCCTCCAACTCGAAGAGGCTGAGCACCACCTCGCGCACCACGTACGTCATGGCGCTGTAGAGGTTGGCCTCGGAGACGAGCCCCTCGGAGGTCAGCACCTGCCCGATGCGCCGCGACGGCGTCACGCGCGACAGCGCCTGGGTGAGCTGCGCCTGCGTCAGCAGGCCCAGGCGGAGCAGCGCCGAGCCCAGCCGCTCCCAGCGCTCGGTGGACGTGGCGAACACCACCTGCCCGTCACGGAAGGACACCGTGCGGCGGCCGGTGGCGTGCTGCACGGACAGCAGGCCGCTGCGGATGCCCGACAAGACGTTGGCGAAGACCTCCTCCATCGACAGGGTGCGCAGGCTGCCGGCCAGGAAGCCGGCGGCGCCTTGCGACTCCTGGAGGAGCACCATCCCCTCCGGCCCGTTGAACCAGGCCTGGAGGGGACGGGAAGAGGACAAGCCCTGGGTGAGCGACAGCTCCAGCTCGAGCGTCGCCGCGTCACCCACGAGGCGGGGCGTGGCTTTGGGTCGTGTCGCCACAGCCCGTCTCCCCAGGTACGGCGGTGGTTACTTCTTGGCGCTCAGCTCACCGTCGATGATGGTCTTGAACTCGTCGAAGGGCTGCGCGCCGGACAGCAGGATGCCGTTGATGAAGAAGGCCGGGGTGCCGGACACGCCCGCCGCCTTGCCGTCGGCCAGGTCCTTCTGGATGATGGCGGCCTTCTCGTTGGAGTCGAGGCAGGTGTTGAACTTCGCCGTGTCGAGCTTCAGGTCGGCGGCGTACTTCTTGAGCGAGTCCACGCCCAGCGCCTGCTGGTTCTCGAAGAGCAGGTCGTGCATCTCCCAGAACTTGCCCTGGTCCTGCGCGCACAGCGCGGCCTCGGAGGCCTTCGGCGCCTCCTTGTGGAAGTCGAGCGGGAAGTGGCGGAAGACGATGCGGACCTTGTCGCCGTACTCCTGCTGAACCTGCGCCAGCACCGGGTTGGCGCGGCCGCAGAACGGGCACTGGAAGTCGCTGAACTCGACGATGGTGACGGGCGCGCCCTCGGGGCCACCCTTGGCGGCGCCCGTGGCGGCCACCTGCTTGCGGGCGACGGGAGGACGCGGCGGCTCGGGCAGCGTCACCTTGACGTTGGCGGCCTTGCGCAGCTCCTCGAAGAGGGCCTGCGCGCGCTCCTGCTTCGGCTGCTGCGTCAGGAACTCCACGATCTGCGGCTTCATCGCCTCGAAGGTGGAGCCCTCCGGAAGCTGGCCCGCGGCGCCGTCGTAGACTTCCTTGACGCGCTCGTCGCTGGGCGCGGGGACCTTGTCGTCGATCTCCGCCTTCAGGTACGCCTCTTGGGAGATGCCGCGCTTCTTGGCCTCGGCATCCACGAGCTTCTCCGTCACCATGCCGTCCAGGCCACGCTTCAGGAGCTGCGACTTCTGCTTCTCCAGGTTGGCCAGCGGCTCCTGGAGGCGCTCGTTGAGTTCCTTGTAGGTGATCTTCTGACCGTCGCCGAAGGTGGCGACGACGGTGTCGGGCGAAGGCTCACCGGCCGCCTGCTGCGCCACGGGAGCGGTGGCCGGCGCCTTCTCCTTGTTGCAGCCGGCGGTGAAGGTGGCCGCCAGGAGCGCGGCGAGGATGACGCGGGTGGGACGGTTGAGCATAGCCCGCCCACTTAGCCGAGCCTTACCGGACCTGCAAGTTAATGACGTCAGGCGACGAGGGGCTCCAGGTCCAGCGCGCTCGCGAGTCCAGAGAAGCCCAATCCCATGCCCTCCAGCTCACGGCGGCGCGCGGGGACGATTTCGTAGCAGCTGGGGTCGGACATCACCTTGCGCACCAGCTTGTGGTTGAGCGCGTGGCCCGTCTTGTACGCCGTCATGTGGCCAATCACGGGACGGCCGAAGAGCGACACATCGCCGATGGCGTCCAGGATCTTGTGGCGCACGAACTCGTCCGGGAAGCGCAGCCCGTCCGGGTTGAGGATGGAGACCTCGTCCACGACGATGGCGTTCTCCAGCGAGCCGCCGCGCGCCAGGCCCAGCTGCTTCAGCTTCTCCACGTCGCGCAGGAAGCCGAAGGTGCGCGCGCGGGAAATCTCCCGGGCGAAGTCACGGTCGCCGAAGTCCAGGTCGAACGACTGGCCCTGGATGACGGGGTGCTCGAAGTCGATGGTGCAGCTGATGCGGAAGTGCCGCGCCGGCGTGAGCGAGGCCTGCTTGTCGCCGTCCACCACGGACACGGCCTTGCGGATGACGAGCAGCTCCTTGGGCGCCTCCTGCTCACGCACGCCCGCGCTCTGGATGAGCGCCGCGAAGGGCGCCGCGCTGCCGTCCATGATGGGGACTTCCGGGCCGTCCAGCTCCACCCGGAGGTTGTCGATGCCCATGCCGGCCAGCGCCGCCATCAGGTGCTCCACCGTGCCCACGCGAACGCCGTCCCGCCCCAGCGTCGTGGCCAGCGACGTGTCCACGACGAACTCCGCCAGCGCGGGGATGCTCACCGGCCGGGCCAGGTCCGTGCGCACGAAGACGATGCCGTGCCCCGCGGGCGCGGGACGCAGGGTGAGCGTCACCCGGGCACCCGAGTGGAGCCCGACGCCCTGCAGAGAGGCGGTCTTCGAAAGGGTGCGCTGGTTGTAGGAGGACGGTCGCATTGTGGGTGTCGCCTCGTGGCTGCTCGGTACTGCGAGACTTCCGCTCAGGGCCCCGCCGGAGGGGCCAGAATCGTTCATCAGTGGGCTGATGCGACGCGCGATTTGAGCAAGCAGCATGCCACTTGCCCGTGACATTCCCTGCGATTCCGAGGCCCCCAAAACATGCAGCAAGCTCCGGGATTTGCTCGGCTTTTTCGTGCGCCGTCACGGGTGCCGGTACCGGCCTGGCACCCCCTCCCTTTTAGCGGGCTGCGAAAACCCTCCCGAACCGCGACACCGATGTCCGGGATTCGTCAGCCCCGGCCCGGATGTCCCCGCCGCTCCACCCCGTCCCCGTCAACCCGTGTCTTCCATGCAACACGGGCGCGTCCATAGCGCAAGGAACCCAACGAAGCAAACACCCCCCGTGAAAGCCGCCCTCACGGGAGGACTGGCGGCACGGTCAGGCAGTAGCTACGGGACAAGGCTGTATCAGCGAGCCGGGGCGGAGAGGAACCGGTCCCGCAGGGCCTCGGCATCCTGGCGATCGAAGCCCCTGCCCTGGAGGAGGGTGCGGCGGCTGACGGCGTGGAAGGTGGACTCCAGCGTCTGGATGAAGCGGCGCAGGTCCTCCCCCAGCCGGGCGCGGATGCCCGGCCCTTCCGGGGGCCACGGCAGCTCCACCAGCAGCGAGGTGAAGCGGTCGAAGGCGTCGTAGTCGCCGTAGCGCAGCAGCTGGTAGCTGCCGTCGTGGAAGTAGCCCAGGAAGCCCTTGAGGGAGTCCAGCGCACGCTCGGCGGCGGGCACGTCCTCGGCGCGCAGGTGCGACTCCGCGGCGCGGCACAACTGCGCGTAGACCCACAAGTCCTTGCGCAGCCGCAGCGCCCCTTCCTGGGGGCTCATCAGCTCGTCGAAGACGCCGTCCGCCAGGCCGCCGTTGGGCGCGAGCGCCTCCACCAGCACCACCACCTGCGTGCGCAGCACCGAGGTGAAGGCGGACGCCGCGCGCAGCGGGGCATCCGCGTCGCGGTCCAGGTTGACGAGCACCTCGCGCGCCACGCGCTCCGTCTCACGGGCGATGTCCCGGGCGGCGCGCAGCGTGGCGGCCTGCAGGGACTTGGAGCCGGCCTTCGGGGACAGCTCCGCGTGCATCCACGACGCGAGCGCGTTGGCCTCGCTGCGCACCAGCGCCAGCAGCACCCGCACCCGGCGGGAGAAGGGCGGCTGCTCTTCGGCGTCCACGTAGGCCAGGTAGTGCAGCAGCCGGAAGAGGCCCAGGAACGCCGTGGTGAAGGCGGCGCGCTGCTCCTCCTGGAGCGTGGACAGCGTGTCCAACAGCCGCACCGAGCGGAGCCGGTCGTACTCGACGCGGAACTCCAGCGGGCGGAAGGGACGGAAGTAGCGGTTGAGGACGATCTCCCGCAGCGACAGCTTGCCCACGTCCTGGAAGAGGCCGAGGTTCGCCGCCGGCAGCTTGAGCAGGTGGTCCAGCAGGTTCTTGAGCGCGTCGAAGGCCTCGCGCAGCACGAAGAGGCTTTCGGGCGGCGTCTCCTGGTCCAGTTGCTCCTCGATGAGCGCGCGGCGGACGCGGTCATCCGCGAGCTGGGTCTCCACGTACTTGCGGAAGACCATCTTCTGGTCGCTGTCCGGGTCCTGCAGGTGACGCGCGACGCGGATGGCGCGGTCCATGGCGTCACGGACGTCCGCGAGCTCCTCGCGGAAGTCCCGGGTGACGAGCGGCTGGTCGCGGGCGTCCACCACCGTGTTCAGGTTGAGGTAGCGCTCCACGGCGCGCAGGAGCATCTCGAACTCGAAGAGCAGCTCCTCACGGCCCTCCACCGGCACGCCCCGCAGCCAGCGCTCGCGCTCGGCGAGGAATCCGGCGCGCGACGCCTGCGAGGCGCGCATCAGGTCGGCGTAGAAGTCGCGGGGGACGCGGGGCGTGGCGGGAGACGTGTCCTGGCTCATGGCATCTCAGAAGAGGCTGCCCTGCGGCGTGGGCGGGGGTTGCTTCTTGAAGTACTGGTACGTGCGGTGCGTCGCCATTCGGCCACGCGGCGTGCGCTGGAGGAAGCCCTCCTGCATCAAGAAGGGCTCGTACACGTCTTCAATGGTGTCGCGCTGCTCGCCCACGCTGGCGGCGATGGTCTCCACGCCCACGGGGCCGCCGCCGAACTTGTCGAGGATGGTCAGCAGGATCTTGCGGTCCATGGCGTCCAGCCCGCTGGCGTCCACGCCCAGCCGGTCCAACGACGACTTCGCGAGCGCCAGGGTGATTCTGCCATCGCCCTCCACCTGCGCGAAGTCACGCAGGCGGCGCAGCAACCGGTTGGTGATGCGCGGCGTGCCCCGCGAGCGGCTGGCCACCTCGCGCGCCGCGTCGCGCTCCAGGGGAATGCCCAGGATGCGCGCCGAGCGGTGGAGGATGCTCTCCAGTGCTTCGGCGTCGTAGTACTCCAGCCGCTCTTGAATCTGGAAGCGGTCGCGCAGCGGCGAGGTGAGCAGGCCGGTGCGCGTGGTGGCGCCAATCAGGGTGAAGGGCGGCAAATCAATCTTCATCGCCCGGGCGGCGGGCCCGGTGTCGATGGTGATGTCCAGCCGGAAGTCCTCCATGGCCGGGTAGAGGTATTCCTCCACGGCGGCGTTGAGGCGGTGGATTTCATCGATGAAGAGCACGTCGCGCGCGTCGAGGTTGGTGAGCAACCCCGCAAGGTCGCCCTTGCGCTCCAGGGCGGGGCCGCTGGTGACGTGGATTCCCACCCCCAGCTCATTCGCGATGATGTGCGCCAGCGACGTCTTGCCCAGGCCCGGCGGGCCGGAGAACAGGCAGTGGTCCAGCGCCTCTCCCCGGCTGCGCGCGGCCTGCACGTACACCTTGAGCTTTTCGACGACGGGCCCCTGCCCCACGTACTCGTCGAACGAGCGCGGACGCAGGGAGGCCTCGAGCCGGACGTCCTCGGGCAGGACGTCTTCCGAGAGTGTGTCGGACTTCCTCGCCATGACCATCCGGACCCTATACAGGAAGGGCGCGCCTGTCGCCGCACATCTGGTGGCGATACCTCGGGAGCCACCGGCCCCACCAGCCAGCCGGGCACGGGGAGGGGAAGGCGGCTGTCTCCCCTCGCGTTTCGAACACATGGGCCGCGCAGTCACCCGGAGGCGATTGAAGTGCTCCCGGCGTGTGCGAGATTCCCCCCAGGTGACCCTATGAACACGAGCCCTGCGTTCCGTCCCCTCCCCTCGCTCGCCGGCGCGCGCGCCGAGCCCGTCCCCGGGCTCCGGCTGCAGAAGCTCCGCCGGGCGGCGTTGGATGCGCGAGAAGCCTTCGTGAAGGAGGGCCCGGTGGCCGCGGTGGCCACGTGTGACCTCGTCACCTTCCCCTACCCCGCCCAGTTCGCCTTCAGCGGCGCCGCGCTGTCACCCGCGCCCTACGCCATGCTGACGAACCGGATGCAGGTGGTGCAGTTCGTGGACCGCGAGGGCGCGCGGCGCACGCTGCTCTTCAACCCGTCCGACTACGAGCGCGGCGTCTCCGCCCCCTTCTACCGCGCGCTGCGCGAGCGCTACGGCGCCATCGTCTCCGACAAGGTGATGTCCACGCGGCACGGCTCCGTGCAGAGCCACCTGGCCGCGCTGGGCCTCACGCCCGCGGACGTGGACTACCTCGCCTTCGACCACCTCCACATCCAGGACCTGCGGGGCTGGCTGGGCGGAGACGGCATGCCCGCGTACTTCCCCCGGGCCCGGCTGCTGGTGCAGCGCGCCGAGTGGGAGGTGGTGATGGACCTGCACCCCATGCAGGCGGTGTGGTTCGTCCCCGGCGGCGCGGACATCCCCCGCGAGCGCGTGGTGTTGCTGGACGGCGACGTCTGGCTGGGCCAGGGCGCGGCGCTCCTCAGCACGCCGGGGCACACGCGGGGCAACATGTCGCTGGCGGTGGCCACCTCGCGCGAGGTGTTCGTCACCAGTGAGAACGGCGTGGCCACGGAGAGCTACACGCCGCTGCAATCCGCCATCCCCGGCGTGCGCCGCTTCGCCGAGCACATGGGCTGGGAGGTGGTCCTCAACGGCAACACCCGCGAGGACTCCCTGGCCCAGTACTCCTCCATGGTGGTGGAGAAGCTGTTCGCGGGCACCTCGTCGGTGGACGGCGCGTTCGTCAACTTCCACCCGTCCTCGCAGCTCACCGCGCACGTCATGGCGCCAGGACTGTCACCCACCGTCGTCCTGCCCGCGCCCAACTTCGGCGACGTGCGGCCCACGCCCGCCTCGCGGCGGGCGGCGTAGCGCGGCGCTCAGCAGTCCAGGCTGAAGCAGAAGAACCAGGGGCGGAAGGGCACCGCGTACAGCTCCTGGTCCCTGGCCCCATCCGAGGCGACGAAGAAGAGCCGCCAGCCCGCGCGCACGAAGTCGAGCGGGTTCGAGGACGCCGCCCCGGGCGCGATGTCCGACAGCCGGCTCGTCCCCCAGGGGCGGCCCGCGCTGTACCAGACCTCACGCCCGTGCCCGGCCGTCTCCGCGGAGAAGAAGAGCCAGCCCTCCTCGACCTTGAGTCCCGAGGGCGCGCTTCCCACCGGCCCCGGCTCGATGTCGCGCACCAGCTCCGTCCCCTCGGCCGTGCCGTCGCTGCGCCACAACTCCCGGCCGTGCACGCCGTCATCCGCGGAGAAATACAAGGCGCCGTTCATGACGACCAGGTCCTTGGGCATCGAGCCCAGGGCGCCAGGCCGGAGGTCCACGACGAGCTGCGTCCCCGCCACGCTGCCATCGCTGCGCCACAGCTCGCCGCCGTGCACGGCGTCGCCGGGGTTGCCGTACCAGTCCGCCGCGCCCGCCATGAAGTACAGCACGTCATCCATGGGCGTGAGGTACGACGGGTAATCACCGGGGAAGGAGCGCACCCGCTCCGCCGACAGCGACGTGTCGCGCACCACCCAGAGCTCCCCCTGCTCCGAGCCGGGGTCCAACAGGAAGAAGAGGTGCCGGCCCGCCGCCGTGAGCCCGAAAATCACCCCGGCGCCGGCCCGGGTGAACACGCGCCGGGGCTCGCCCCGGGGCCCCACCCACCACACCACTGTCTCTCGCGCGTCGGACGACACCAGCATCAGGCCTCCGTCCCACGCCGTGAGCTGTGTCAGCGCGATCGCCCCCGGCCCGGGCAGGAACTCATGCACCTGCACCGTCCCCTTCTCCGTGCCGTCGCTGCGCCACAGCTCGCGGCCGGACAGCCCGTCATTCGCCGTGAAGTAGAGCGTGCCGCCCACGTCGGTGAGGAACTCGGGCGCCGAGCCGGCCGGCCCCGGCCGGATGTCCCGCACCAGCACCGTGCCCGCCGCCGAGCCGTCCGTGCGCCAGAGCTCCGCGCCGTGCTGCCCATCGTCCGCGATGAAGTAGACCCACGGCCCCACCCGCGTCAGGTCGCGCGGCTGCGAGCCCGCCGCGCCCGGCCGCAAATCCCGCACGCGTGAGGTGCTCCGCGCGCCCGCCGCGCTCGCCCACAGCTCACGGCCGCTCACGCCATCATCCGCGCTGAAGACGAGCACCTCGCCCGCCCGCGCCAGCTGCTGCGGCTGCGAGCCCAGCGGGCCGGGACGGATGTCCATCACCCGCTCCGGCACGTCACTGCAGACGGCCCACGGGTGAGAGAAGATCCACGGAGACAGGGCCCCTTCGCCCCCTGTCACCGCGTCGACAGGAGGCTCCGACTCCGGAACGACGCGTGTCTCCTCCCAGCCCGCATCACCCTCCAGCGGCGGCTCGCACCCCACCGAGACCCCGCAGGCCAGCACCGCCCATACGGGCACCGCACGCCATGACGTCATGAATCCAACCCTCGTCCTCGGCGCCGTGCCGGCCCTCGCCGCTGGAACTGGAAAGTGTCACCCACGCCGCACACCCCTCGTCGGCCCCTGGTAGGAAATCGCGTCTGCTGTCCGGCATCACGCGACGCATGACGACTTATGCCGACAGGGTGACACTGGGGCCGTCGAGCCCCAGACCCCTTCAAGTTCTCAACAGGAGAGAACCCAATACGGGACGGCGGCCCGGCTGGATTTCGCCGTCACAGCGCCGTCACACCGGATTTCCCCGCGTTCAGCCGCCGGAGCGGAGGGCCTTCAGGGCCTCGCGGAAGAGCGCCTGGAAGTTGGCGTCCGCGCCCAGCCGTTCACTGGCCAGGTCCGCGGCCTTCTCCGCCTGGGGCTGCTTGTAGCCGAGGTTGAGCAGCGCGGAGACCAGGTCCGCGTGCGCGCCCACGGGCGCCGCCGCCACCGTGCCGCGCGACACCGCCTCCAGGTGAATCGTCTTCACCTTGTCCTTGAGCTCCAGCACCAGCCGCTCGGCGGTCTTCTTCCCCACGCCGTGAATCTTCGCCAGGCGGGCCACCTCGCCCCGGGCCAGCGCCGTCACGAGCTCCGGCACCTCCATGCCGGACAGCACCATCAGCGCCAGGCGGGGGCCCACGCGTGACACGCTGTTGAGCAGCAGGAACACCTCTTCCTCGCCCTTCGTCAGGAAGCCGAAGAGCTCGAAGGCGTCCTCGCGCACCACGGTGCGCACGCGCACGTCCACCGGCTGCCCGTCCATGGGCAGCTTCCCCAGCGACAACGTGGAGAAGTTCACCCGGTAGCCCACGCCGCCCACGTCGATGGTGGCGTCCTCCAGGTCCTTCTCCAGCACCGTCCCGCGCAACCGCGAAATCATCTCGCCTCCGGGCGCCGGTACGCGGGCGCCAGCCGGTCCGCCAGCAGCGACGCCGCGCCCTTGCGCTTCTTGCCCGCCGCGGACGCCGCCGGCACCGCGGCCCGGCCATGATTGAGGTGGCACAGCGCCACCGCCAGCGCATCACTCGCGTCCGCGCGCTCCAGGGCGGACGCCTCCAGGTCCAGGAACGTGCGCACCATGCGCGCCACCGCGTCCTTGCCATCCGCGCCGCCCGCGCCCACCGACTTCTTCACCTTCGCCGGCGCGTACTCGAAGACGGGCAGCCCCGCCTGCGCCGCGGCCAGCAGCGCGACGCCCCGCGCGTGCCCCAGCACCAGCGCGCTGCGCGCGTTGCGGAAGGTGAAGACGCCCTCCACCGCCACCGCGTCCGGGCGGTAGCTCGCCAGGGCCGCCGTCAGCGCGCCGTGCAGGTCCTTCAAGCGGTCCGACAACGGCAGCGCCGGGTCGCCCTTGATGACGCCGTGGCCCACGTGCACCAACCGGCCCCGCTTCTCCTCCACCACCCCGAAGCCCATGAACCGGCTTCCCGGGTCAACGCCAAGCACGCGCACGTTCCACTCCGTTCCAGGCCACCGCTACTGCAACAACGCCTCCAGCACGGCGTCTTCAATCTCGTAGTTCCCGTGCACGTTCTGCACGTCGTCGTTCTCCTCGAGCGCGTCCAGCAGCTTCAGGAGCCGCTTGGCGGTGTCCATGTCCAGCGCCACGGTGTTCTGCGGGAGGAACACCCACCGCTGCTGCCCCAGCGGCAGATTCGCCTCCTGGAGCCGGCTGCCCACCGTGTGCAGGTCGGCCGCGGCACACCGCACCTCGGCGCCCTCCTCGCCCAGCATGATGACATCCTCGGCGCCCGCGTCGATGGCCTGCTCCATCAACTGGTCCTCCGTGGGGCCGGGCTTCACGCTGATGACGCCCTTCTTCTGGAACATCCAGGCCACCGCGCCCTCGGCGCCCAGGTTGCCCCCATAGGCGTTGAAGGTGGAGCGCATGTCGGCCGCGGTCCGGTTCCGGTTGTCGGTGAGGCACTCCACCAGGATGGCGACGCCGCCGGGGCCATACCCCTCGTACGTCACCTCCTCGTAGCTCTCCCCTTCCAGCTCGCCGGTGCCCTTCTTGATGGCGCGCTCGATGGTGTCCTTGGGGATGTTGGCTTCACGCGCCAGGCCCAGCGCGACGCGCAGGCGCGCATTGCCGGAGGGCTCACCCCCGCCCAGCCGCGAGGCGACGGTGATTTCCTTGATGACCTTGGAGTACAGGCGGCCCTTGGTCGCGCCCATCGCGGCCTTCTGGCGCTTGATCTTCGACCACCGATTGTGACCGGACATGGTGGGTGTGCCTCGAAGGGCGCTCAGCGGTTGGAGCGCTCGCGCCGGGCCTTGTCCCCCACCGGGGGCCGCCGAGTCAAACCCTCAAACGCCCGCGTCGTCGGACCGGACAGCCTCGTCCACCCCTCCCGCGACGCTCGGAACACCTGGGGTTTTCTTCGGAAAATCGAGGATGACGGGCGGCTGTGAGCCCCCCACCAACGTGAACGGTTCGACGCCGCCATCCACGCGAGGTGCGGGTGCGCAGGCACCCTCCGCCTTCACCGGCACGTCCTCCACGGAGGGCGCGGGCTCGAAGAACCCCGGCACCGTCGCGCCACAGCGGGCCCGCTCGCGCTCCTCCACGAGACAGGCCGGCACGAGCACGCCCAGCGCGAACAGCCGCGTCGACGCCTCGTAGGACACCGCCTCCGGGAACGGGCACTCCAGCAGCATGGCGCGCAGCGTGCGGCGACCATCGAAGAGGCGCACCACCTCGCCCACGTCCTCCGGCAGGGAGGCCAGCACCTCCGCCAACCGCGCGAAGTCCACCGTCAGCCGCGACGCCAGCGGCAGCCCCCGCGCACGCAGCGCGTCGAAGCGCGCCAGCCCCTGGAGCACCGTCTCACACAGATAGGGCCGGTCCATGGAGAACGAGCCCTTGTGCAGCTCGGGGCCCAGCATCAGCGCGTACGCGCCCTGGGCGAAGCCCAGCATCCGCCGGAAGGCGAGGCTGCCCCGCTCGCCATTGAAGACGGCGTCCACCACCAGGCCGTGCCGGAAGGCGAACCAACCCTGGCCCTCGCTCATCACCACGCGGCCCGAACGGACGCCCGCGAGCAGCGCACGCGACACGTCCGTCAACGGAAGCTGTTCGGTGTGCGCGTCGAAGGCCGCGTCACCCGTGGACCGGCCCGCCTTGAGCCGGGCGAGCGCCACCACGTCCCGCGCGTCCGCCGGCTGCGCCAGGTAGTCATCCGCCCCCACGCCGCCCGCGAGGTCCCGGTGGAAGTCCTCCTCGCGCCTGGCCAGCAACACCACCGGCAGGTGCGCCGTCCGAGGCTCCGCGCGAACCTGACCGCAGAGGCTGAAGCCATCCCCGTCCGGCAGCTCCACCGCGGAGATGACCATCTGCGGCGCCATCCCCCCCTCCGCCAGCGCCTCCAGCGCGGCCAGGGCGCCCGCCACCAGCAGCACCTCGAAGCCCGCCTCCGCCAGCGCCGCGGCCAGCGCCGCCTGGCCCCCCGGCTCCGAATCCACGAGCAACACCCGCGTCCTGCCGCGTGACGCACGGCGACGCGAAACCGGCTCGGACGGAATGTCCAATCCGACACACTTGAAAGGTTGCGGGAGCGCGGTAGCCATGAATTTCGGAATCTTCGCGCCAAGCCGGAGAGATACGCAAGGAGGCCCCAAGCCCCTGGAATCGTTGGGTGTTTCCGGCCGCTGTGCGGGGTAGGCTGGACCCCATGAAGCGTCCAGGCTGCGTTGGCCCCCTCGTGTCCGCGTTGTTGCTGGTGTCCCTGGAGTCCGCCGCGCAGGCACCCGCCGCCGATGCCACGCCGCGCGACGGGGGCACCGACGTGTCGCTCCTGCGAGGCACGAGCGAGGACCCGCTGGGCGCGGTGCTCGCCCCGGTGACGCTGCCGGACGGCGCGACGGCACTCTATGGTTTCGTGGGCGCGCCCGAGCTGGGCGTGGGCTTCCGGCAAGGCATCTCCGGGTTCGAGCTGGAGGCCCGCGCGCGGCTCCAGTGGTTCCAGTTGTCCGCGGCCCTGGAGCTGGCGGTGCGGCGCAAGGTGTTGGATCAGGGCTCGCTGGCGCTGGCACCCACGTTGGGCCTGGGCGTGGTGTTCAACTCCGGCGCCACGTACATGGACGACCGGAACTTCTCCGGCGTGATGCTGCGCGTGTCTCCGGGATTGGTGGCGGGCTGGCGCGTGGCGGACACGGTGTCCGTGCTGGGGCTGGTGGACGTGCCGGTGGACATCGGGCTGTCCAACGGCCAGTCGCGGCGCATCCAGGCGCTCGGCGGCGGCGGCGCGGAGGTGTACCTGGGCAGCAACCTGTCGGTGCTCGCGGCGGGCCAGCTGGGCGTGGAGTCCTTCCAGGAGCGCTCCGGCGAAAGCCACACGCGCCTGGGCTTCAACGTGCGGCTGGGCCTGGGCCTCCGGCTCTTCTGAGTCACGTCAGCCCGAAGCGCTCCAGCTTCTTGAGCAGGCCCTGGCGCGACAAGCCCAGCGCCTCCGCCGTGTGCGTGCGGTTGCCATTCAGGCGCCGCAGCGCGTCCTCGATTTCACGCCGCTCCAGCGCCTCCACCTTCTGCGCCAGCGTGGTGGCGCCCGGCGTGGTGCTCGGCCGCGCGCGCTCGGTGCCGGTGAAGGACAGGTCCTCGGGTTGGATTTCGCGCCGCTCGCCGGCCAGCACGGTGGCGCGCTGCATCTCGTGGCGCAGCTCGCGCAGGTTCCCCGGCCACGCGTGCGCGAGCAGGGACTCCGCGGCCGCGTCCGACAACAGCCGGGCCCGGCCGTCCGGACACAGGTGCGCGCACTGGTTGAGGAAGTGCTTGGCGAGCAGCGGCAGGTCCGCGGCGCGCTCGCGCAGCGGGGGCAGGCGGACTTCGACGCCCTTCACGCGCCAGTAGAGGTCCTCGCGGAAGGCACCCTCCTGGAGCATGCGGCCCAAATCTCGATGCGTGGCGGAGATGAGCCGCACGTCCACCTGGACGGGGAGGTCCGCGCCCACCGGGAGGATGTCTCCCGTCTCCAGGGCGCGGAGGACCTTCACCTGGAGCGACGGGGTCATGTCGCCCAGCTCGTCCAGGAAGAGCGTGCCGCCATCCGCCTCCGCGAAGAGGCCCCGGTGGTCCTTCGTCGCGCCGGTGAAGCTGCCCTTCACATGGCCGAACAGGGCGCTCTCCAGCAGCGACTCCGGCAGCGCGCCGCAGTTGATGGGGACGAAGGGCCCCGCGTGACGGCGGCTCTTGAGGTGGACGGTGCGCGCGAGCAGCTCCTTGCCCGTGCCGTTCTCACCGGTGATGAGCACCGGCAGGTCGCTGGCCGCCACGCGCTCCGCCATTGACGTGGCCGCGAGGAACGAAGCGCTCTGCCCCACCATCGAGACGCCGCTCGCCGCGCGTGTAAGCGACGTGCGCAGCGTCTCCACCTGCCGCTCCAGCGACACCCGCGCGAGCGCCCGTTGCACGACGACAAGCAGGACGTCCGGGTCCACCGGCTTGGTGAGGAAGTCGTAGGCCCCCAGCCGCACCGCCTCCAAGGAGTGCCGCGTGTCCCCCGCCCCGGACACCACGATGAACTTGGTGCCCGGCTTCGCGGCGAGCAGCGTCGCGAGTGACTCCAGCCCCACGGACACACTGCCATCCGGAGGCAGCATCAAGTCGAGCAGCACCAGGGGAAAGTCGCGGGCGTTGAACGCGGCGCGGGAGGAGGGCCGGTCGGCCGCTTCCACCACCTCGAAGCCTGCTTCCCGGAGCAGCCCGCCGTAGATCTTCCGGAAGGCGGCGTCATCATCCACGAGCAGCAACGGGTGCGGAGTGGACATGCGTGTCGCCTCGCGTCAGTCCGGCAGCGGCGCCTGACGCGGCGTTCCCATCAACTCCAGGGTCCGCAGCGCGACCTGGATGAGCGTCTGGGCGCAGGGCTCGCACCCACCGCCACAGCAGCGTGGCCAGCGGCCTTCCGGGTTGCGCAAGAGGGGCCGCACACAGGACTGGTAGTAGCTGGGGAAGCCGAGCTCCTCGCTGGCGCGAACCAGCGCGGCTTCAAACGGCGGAGGCGAGGCGTTGGTGACGTCGGACACGGTGGAGTCATAACAGCCACCGTGCCCGCTGCCCACCCGCCTGCGCCCGCCCGGGACGGGCTCAGGGGACGACGAGAACCCGAGCCCCGACAAGCGCGTCATTCGCCACCACGAGGTCCGGCGAGCTGGTCGCCCTCACGTGCGCGCCCACGTACCAGACATCTCCGGCGCTCACGTTGGGGATGGAACGGACCGCCGACGTCCGGCAGGTCCCCGGTGCAACCGTCACGCTGACCTGGCCCACGCTCGTGTCTCCCGGAATCTCGAGACGCTCATCCCGGGACAGGTAGGCGGTCACCGTGGCGCTCCCGCCGGTCGTCCCCCGATTGCAGACCTCCACCGACGTGGTGAATGCACTCCCCCTCCGGACGCTGGCGGGAGCGCTAACCGAGGTGACGGCGAGGTCGCCCCCCTGCGGCCCCACGCCCATGGGGACGGCGAACGACAGCAACTTCCGCTCCGGCCCCGTCCCAGAGGTCCAAGACGCGCCGAGCTCCGCCACCAGCCGATAGCCCCCGTCCCGAGGGACGCTGGCGGAGCCATGCAGCGGCACCTGCTCACAGTCGCCACTCGCGAGTTCACGTGACGTGTACCCGTTCGAAAGCTCCGCCACGGGAAACCCCTCCTCCGTGCGCAGGGAGAGGCGGACGTGAGCGAAGGCCTGTGGCAGCGAGCCCCGGTTGCACACCGTCGCGGTCGCGGTGAAGTCGGAGTTCGCACGGACCACCGCGGGGGCGTTCAGGCCCGTGATGCTCCACCCCGTGGTCGGACTCACTTGAAACACCTCGCCTCGCACGAGGTTGTTGGACTCCACGACCTCAGGGATTGCGTTGGGCTCATCCACCCAGGCCGTGGGCCGCCAGGCCCCCGCGAACGGAGGCGATATCGGCTGCGCGGTCCACGCGCTGCATGCACCTGGCCCCAGCGGCTCCACGGTCCGCCACGCGCCCACCAGGAGCGGCAAGCCCTGGGAGTCCGGCTCCGGAAGGGAGGACACCCACACAGGAACACTGGGCGCGGCTTCATTGCCCTTGTTGCACACGGTGACCGCGACCTCCATCGTCGCAGACTCCGCGACAACCGGAACCGAGGACTGGACCTGGGTCACCACCAGGTCGGGCCCCGAGCCAATCGCCACCTCTGGCCCCACGAGCACATTGTCCTCCACGTCGAGTTCCCGCCCCTGAGGACTGACGAGCTCCGCGCTCGCCTTCACGTAGAGCCTGCCGCTCATCCCTTGCGAAGGCACCGTGCCCGTCACGGGGAGCACCACACAGCCCTTCCCGAGCGCATCGAACATGCGCGTGCCCACGCGAACGTCAGCCGCCGCATCCCTGCCATCCGACAACGACACATGGACGGCCAGCCGCTGGGCAGCCCTGCTACCGGTGTTGCAGACCTTGACCTCCGTGCTGAACGGAGCGCCATGCACCAGCGCATGCGTCAGCGGCGTGACGCGCGTGATCCCCAGCTCCACCCAATCTCCCAAAAGGAGCGATTGCGACCTGTCGTTGTTGTCCGCATGGGATTCGGGCTGAGCGCCCTCCGGATTCACCGAGGCCGTCAATCGCCAGCGCCCTGGTGCGTTCTCCGAGGAGCCCAGGAGTTCGTCCCATTCAGCGCACTGATTCGCGGCCAGCGCCGGGACGTCACGATTCGTGACGCGGAGCACACCTTCGTTCCCGGACTCGAGGGACTGCATCTGAAAACGAACCTGCGTGGCCTGCGCGAGCGCCGTGCCCTGATTGCAGACCGTCAATCGCACGGGAAGATCCCCATTGCGGGTCTCCACGGCCGGAACCTTCAGTGAAGCGACGACGTAGTCGGGAACCATGCCCACCACCAGGGCTGAAACCTCGCTGACATTGTTCGACGTGTCCTCTTCGGGCCGCTCGCGCGCCGTGGCCACGATGACCGCGAGGTAGCTCTCGCCCGCCTCCGCCACCTGCCCGCTCAACGAGACCCGCTCACAGGCCCCTGGCTCGAGGTCGATGCCGAACCTCCAGCCGCCCGGGGTGTCCTCGGCATCAACGTGCCTGTCGCTGGACTGGTACAGCCAGGCCTGCGCGGCGCCAGCGCCCCCACCCCGGTTGCACACGCGCGCCGTGGCCTCGAAATACGCACCGGGGCGAACCACGGTGGGAGCCGACAGTGACTCGACGACGTAGTCCGGAGGCGCATCGAACGTCACGGGCACACCGTCATGGACATTGTTCACCTCCGACAGCTCGCGAACCCGCGACTCCCGGTCCACCAGCGCACCGATGAACCAGGTGTTCGACCGGAGCCGTTCGCCCCGAACCGCGACCGGCAGCGAGACACACGCCCCCGCGGCCAGCGGTCCCGTCGGCACCGTTTCAAGCAACGCGTCATCCTCGGAGTAGCAGGCGTCCCGAGAGACGAACAGCGTCACCTCGGAGTTCGACTCGCGGAGCCCCTCGTTGCAGACCGTCACGGCCACCTGGTACGGCGTCACACCGTGGACTCGCGTCGGCGCCTGCACGCCGGTGATGACGAAGTCAGGCAAGTCGTTCGCGCGGATTCCACTGACCGCCCCCGAGGCGCCGCGCGCCGCCGGCGGTGGGCGGTTGCACGTCTCGAATTGGACCGGAGGCGCCCCAGCGACAGGCAGCGGTACGGCAAGGGCGGCCCATGACAGCAGCGCGCACAGCACAAACAACCCCTTCGACACGGTTCCTGACGCCATGATTCCCCCTCACATCCGATGCAGGCATGGGAGCCTGTCACACCGGCGGCCCGAGGACGTGCTCTAGCACAGGGACCTGACCGCCGACGCAAGGGGCCCTGCAACTCCTGCCATGGGGATGGGTGTCACCCTCGCCCCACGCAGGAGGTTCCGGGAATCGCGGGAGGCCTCTCCTGACTCAACGGGTTCGCAAGGGAGTCGCGCCGTCGCGCGTCACCACAGCGAGGACTGCGCGGGGAACTCGGGCTGCGCCGTCGCGGGCTGGCACGTGGGACACCAGTAGGTGTTCCGTCCGCCCACTCGCTCATGCGCGACGACGGTCGCACAGCGCGGACAGGGCGCCCCCGCGCGGCCAAAGACGTTGCGCCGGTGCTTCGCGAGTCCTTGTACGCCGAAGAGGTCTCGCTGCGTCCCGCGCAGGCGCAAGCCCTCGTCGAGCACCGCGCGAATGGCCTGGGTCAGCCGCACGCGCTCCGAGGGCGTGAGCGATGCGGCCAGACGCCGAGGATCAATCCCCGCGAGCCACAGGCTCTCGTCCGCGTCCCGGTTGCCCAGCCCCGCAAGCACGCGCTGATTGAGGAGCACCGTCTTCAACGGGCTCTTGCGCCGCCGCAGCCGCTGGGCCAGCACGTCCGGCGTGAAGCCTTCATCGAGCGCCTCGGGGCCCAGCTCGTCCAGCTTCAGGCGCAGGGCCAGGTCCTCGCCCCGCGCCAGCGCGATGCGGGCGTATCCCAGCGTGTCCGTGAGCTGGAGTTCCTCCTCACCCTCCAGCCCCAGCACCACCAGCGTCGACGAAGGCCGCTCGCTGCCCGTGGGCCGCAACGCCAGCTCGCCAAAGAGCATGAAGTGGAGCGCGAGCACCGTGCCGTCATCCAACGGCATGAGGATGAACTTCGCCCGCCGGGAGGCGGAGACAACCCGGCGCCCCACCAAGGCATCGCTCAAAGCCGCCGGCTCCGGGAAACGCACCACGGAGGGAACCAGGATTTCAGCGCCGGTGAAGCGGCGGCCCACGACGGCCTGCCGCAAATCCCGGGTGATGATTTCAACTTCGGGAACCTCTGCCACGCGGACGTCTCCTCCGCACATGCATGGTGCGGAGACTCACCGCGGCGCCACGAAGACGATCCTGGAGCTTCTCGCCTGGACGCCCACCAAGGCGCGGACGTGGCGCTCCCATGGCGAGCGGCGGGGCCCGCGGAAGCTACGCGCGGACCTCCACCTCGCAGACATCATGAGCCACGTCCCGGACCTGCACTTTCACGTCGAGGAAATGGGCCATGGTGTCCAGCTGCGTCCGCGCGTGTCCATCCAGCGGCAACGTGCGGAACGCGCCGCCCTTCGACAGGGCCAAGAGGAGCAGCAACTGGTCGCACAGGTGCTCACCCACCGGAACCTCCGCGTCGAGGTAACGATTCACCTCCGCCGCCACCTCCGCGGCCACGAACTCCGCCCGCTTCCCGCGCTCGCCGAAGCCGGTGAAGACCTCCGTCACGTGCTCGCTCTCGACCTCGGCGACGAGCACGTTTCCGGGGCAGGCCGAGCGCTTCAGCTCTTCCGTCCGGAGCTCGAACGGCCGCCACTTCAGCGCGGCGCCCGCCGCCTCCAGCTCCCGCTGCGCGACGTCGAACGGCACCATCGCGATGACGGCTTTCAAATCGCGGCGGAGCACCCGCCCCCGCTCCAGCAGGTGCAGCGGCTTCAATGGAGCGGGCCGGACGTCGACCCGGAACTTCCCACCACCGGCGGGGAAGAAGCCGGGCTGTGAAAGCGTGGCCTCCACGGATGGCCCCATGCGCCGCACCAGCGGCAGATAGGCCCGCTGGAGGAAGTCGAACGGCGGCGCCAGTGGATTGTGCGTTCCGCCCTCCAGCAGCAGCGTGGACGGGCCTTCCGCCAAGAGCAGCGCGGGCAGCACCGTCTGCAGCACCAACGTCGCGCTCCCCGCCGTGCCCACCGCGAAGCGGTAGTTCCCCGAGGCCAACGCGCGGGGGCGGAACGTCAGCTCCCGAGAACCCAGCTCCGCGCCCGACACCTCCGCGGCCCCCACCGCCTCGGCGGCCTTCACCGCCGTCAGGTGCTGGCGCAGCAGGCCCGGCTTCTTCCGGCCCGCGCGGATGTTCTCGATGGTGAACGGCGTCCCCGTCACCAGCGACAGCGCCAGCGAGGTGCGCAGCACCTGCCCACCGCCTTCTCCCTTGGACCCATCGATGCGCACCATGATTCGCCTCCTTGCTGCTCGCCACCCACGAACCACCCGGAATGCACTGACACCGACGTGAAAATAGCGGCGCCCGCACTCCCCATCCTGGCGGCCTTTCGGCCTCTGGGGGAATACGGGCGCCTCGGTGTCTTCATCCCGGCATGTTCACCTCTCGGTGTCTATCCCTTCACGCACACGACCTGCTTCAGCGTGTGGACCACTTCCACCAGGTCCGCCTGCGCCGCCATCACCGCGTCGATGGGCTTGTACGCAGCCGGCGTCTCGTCGATGACGTCGATGTCCTTGCGGCACTCCACGCCCTCGGTCGCCTTCGCGTGGTCCTCCACCGTGAAGCGCCGCTTCGCCGCCTCACGCGACATCACCCGGCCCGCGCCGTGGCTGCACGAATGGAAGCTGTCCGCATTCCCCTTCCCGCGGACGATGTACGAACGCGCCCCCATGCTCCCGGGGATGATGCCGAGGTCGCCCTCGCGCGCCCGCACCGCGCCCTTCCGCGTCACGTAGCAGTTCTTCCCGAAGTGGTGCTCACGGGCGATGTAGTTGTGGTGGCAGTTCACCGCCGAGTCCTTCAACTCGAACGGCGGCAGCTCACCGCTCGACTGCAGCGCCTCCACCGCGGCGTGCAACATCAGCTCACGGTTCGTGGCCGCGAAGTCCTGCGCCCAGCTCACCGCGAACACGTAGTCGTCGAAGTGCTCCGTCCCCTCCGCCAGGTACGCCAGGTCACCGTCGGGCAGGTTGATGAACCAGCGACGCATGTCCTCCTTCGCCAGTTCGATGAAGTAGCTCCCGATGCGGTTCCCCACCCCGCGCGAGCCGGAGTGCAACATCAGCCACACGCCGTCCGACTCATCCAGGCACAGCTCGATGAAGTGGTTCCCCGTTCCCAGCGTTCCCAGGTGCGCCAGCTCCGGCCCACGGCCGATGCGCGGATGCTTCGCGACGATGCGGTCGTACCCCTCCACCAGCCGCGCCCACTGCTGCTGATGCCGCGCCGGCGCCACGCGCCACGCGCCCACGTCGTTGCGGCCACCGTTGTCCGAACGGCCGTGCGGAACCGCCCGCTCGATGGCCGAGCGCACCCCACGCAGCGAGTCCGGCAGTTGGTCCGCGCGCAGCGTCGTGCGCACGGCGATCATCCCGCATCCGATGTCCACGCCCACCGCCGCCGGCACCACCGCGCCCACCGTGGGGACCACGCTCCCCACCGTCGCGCCGTAACCGCGGTGCACGTCCGGCATCACCGCGACCCACTTATGGATGAAGGGGAGGCCGCGCAGGTTGCGGAGCTGCTTCTTCGCCTCATCCTCGAACGGAACCCCCACCGTCCACGCCTTGATGGGGCGGCCCGCCTCGTCCGACAGCACTTCATGGTTCCCGTTGTCGCGGCGCATCGTCTTCACCTTTCCAGTCGTCCGCCGGGCGCTGTGTCCCGGTCACGTGGCGGACGTAAAGCAGCCGGCGTGCCAAGACCTCGTCCGAGGGGCGCGCGCCAAGCGGGGTGGAAATCCCTATCCCTTGGGATAAAATCCGCGATGGATGGCGAAATCACGTGCGCGCAAGACGGTCGTCCTCGGGATGCTGGGGACCACGCTGGACAACGGGCACGGCCCGCAGCGTTGGGGACGGTGGCGGCCCACGGTGGCGCTGTGCCAGCAGGAGGACCTGCTGGTGCACCGGCTGGAGCTGCTGCACCCGCCCAACGCGACGGCGCTCGCGGCCACGCTGACCGGTGACATCCGGCAGGTGTCCCCCGAGACGGAGGTGCGGTGCATCCCGCTGCCCATGCGGAACCCTTGGGATTTGGAGGAGACCTACGGCGCGCTGCTCGACTACGTGCGCGGCTACGCCTTCAACCCCGAGGCGGAGGACTACCTGGTCCACATCACCACGGGCACGCACATCGCGCAGATCTGCATGTTCCTGTTGGTGGAGAGCCGGCTCATCCCGGGTCGGCTCATCCAGGTGTCACCCGACCCGAGAGAGCGCGCGGGCGCGGGCACGCACACCCTCATCGACCTGGACCTGTCCCAGTACGACACGCTGGCGGCGCGCTTCCGGCAGGAGCAGCGCGAGGGTCTGGCCTTCCTCAAGTCCGGCATCGACACCCACAACGCCGCCTTCAACCGGCTCATCGAGCGCATCGAACAGGTGGCCGTGCAGTCCCGCGCGCCGCTGCTCATCACCGGCCCCACGGGCGCGGGCAAGTCCCAGCTCGCGCGCCGCATCTACGCCTTGAAGAAGTCACGGCGCGGCGTGGAGGGCCCCTTCGTGGACCTCAACTGCGCCACGCTCCGGGGCGACGGCGCCATGTCCGCGCTCTTCGGCCACGTGAAGGGCGCCTTCACGGGCGCGCTGGGCGACCGGCCCGGCCTGCTGCGGCAGGCGAACCATGGCGTGTTGTTCCTGGACGAAATCGGCGAGCTGGGCGCGGACGAGCAGGCCATGCTGCTGCGCGCGCTGGAGGACAAGCGCTTCCTGCCCGTGGGCGCCGACCGCGAGGTGGAGAGCGACTTCCAGCTCATCGCGGGCACCAACCGGGACCTCCAGCTCGAGGTCGAACGGGGCCGGTTCCGAGAAGACCTGCTCGCGCGAATCAACCTGTGGACCTTCCGGCTGCCCGCGCTGCGCGAGCGCCCGGAGGACATCGCCCCCAACCTCCTCTTCGAGTTGGACCAGGCGTCCGAGGCCGTGGGCACCCGCGTCACCATGAACAAGGAGGCGCAGGCGCGCTTCCTCGGCTTCGCCACGGCGCCCGAGGCCCGCTGGTCGGGGAACTTCCGCGACCTCAACGCGGCGGTGCTCCGCATGGCCACGCTCGCGGAAGGGGGACGCATCACGCGAGACGTGGTGGACGAGGAGCTCGAGCGGCTGCGCGAGCAGTGGCGCCCGGTGGGGGCGAAGGCGGGCACGCCCACGGTGGACCTTGTCGCGGAGCTGCTGGGCGAAGACCTCGCCGGGGAGCTGGACCGCTTCGACCGGGTCCAGCTCGCGGATGTCCTCAGCGTCTGCCGGGCGTCGCGCTCGCTGTCGGACGCGGGGCGCGTGCTGTTCGCACAGTCACGCGCCCAGAAGAAGAGCGTCAACGACGCGGACCGGCTGAAGAAGTACCTCGCCCGCTTCGGCCTCACGTGGACGGACGTCAGCGGACGCGGCACACCGGCGGGCGCGTGAGGCCGGCCTGCTTCACAGCATCGGCATGCCGCGCGTCGTCACGCCCTTGTCCTTCGGGCCGGTGCCGGCGCCGTCCTTTCCGCCGAGCAGGTAGAACGCCTCCTGACGGGGCACGAAGAAGAACCAGCCGTCCTCGGTGAGGTAGGCCGGGTCCTCCATCATCACGTACACCTTCTGCCCATCCCACTCCGGCACCGCCGTGGCGGTGTTGAGCTCGATGGCGATGTACGAGCCCTTGCGCAGCAGCTTGGGCGCCTCCTGACGGGTCGCCGCGCGGAAGTCGATGCTCGCGCCCAGGGCGTGCCCCTGGTTGCCCAGCGGGTGGCTGTAGACCATGGCCTCGATGCCCTTCTCCTTCATCTCCGCCATCGTCTGCTCGTACACGTCCGCGGAGGAGCGACCCGGCCGCGAGGCGCGCCGCATCAGCGCGTCCTGCAACGTCATGGTGTTGGCGAGCGCGCGCTTCAAGCCGTCGGGCACGTCCGTCTCACCCTCGTTCAGCACGTAGGCCATCTTCTGCCAGTCGGAGTTCAGCCCCATGTAGGTGATGCCGAAGTCCACGTGCAGCAGGTCGCCCCGCTGAATGACGACGTCCTCCTTCGAGGGCGCCAGGAAGCCGCGTGAGGTGGCGCGGTCCTGGCCCTTGCGCTGCACCCGCAGGTCCGGCTGGAACCAGGTGTCCACGCCCAGCTCCCAGAGCCTGTCGTACAGGAACCGGCGCACGTCCCCGACGGTCGTCTTCCCCGGCACCACCACCTTGGGAGAGAAGGCCTCCTGCACCACCGTGTCCGTCAGGTGCACCAGCAGCTGGTAGTGCTTCCACTCCTCGGGGAGACGCGTGTCCAGGTACTCCTCGATGAGCGGCGCCGCGCTCACGAAGCGGGCCTCGGCCTCCTTGCCCAGGGACTCCACCAGGAAGGCGTAGCTGTCCCGCGTCAGGCTGCGCGTCACCCCGCGCTTGCCGCCAATGCCCAGCGCGATGGTCTTGGGCTGGTAGCGCGCATTCAGGTCCGCGAGGACGTCCTGCGGCTTGCGGTTCTCCGCGGGCAGCTCGAAGAACCGCTCCAGCGTGGCTTCGGAGTAGCCGGTGAGCGCCACGCGCTTGAGGCCCTCCGCGCCCGCGTCGACGAACACGAAGATGTCCCGGTTGCCAGCGTAGGGCCGCGGCGGGGCCACGAACTGGGTGAGCGGGTCGTCGTGGAACTCCTCGTTGACGACCACCCACATGCCCACGTCATGGCGGCGCATCATCTCCAGCAGCAGGCCGTGCCGCAGCTCGAGCCAGCTCTCGCGCTCGGCGATTTGCGCCGACCAGGGCAACAGCGCCGGCACCTTGGAGGCCGGGGTGTTGCGTCCCGTGGTGGTACACGCGGCCAGAAACAACAGCGGCAAGGCCGCCCACTTCGCGGACTTCATGCGAGGACTCCCATCAAGAAGGAGTCCCCACCGTACCTCAGGAACACCAGGAGGCCTCCGCCTCCAGAGCCCTTGGAGTCTCTGGAAGCGGAGGGCCTGGGGCGCGTCCCCTCCCTTCCTCCCTGGAATTCCGCGCTCCAGTCCCTCGGAATGGACTCGTCATCGACGTCCGAGTCTCGTGGCCGTCGGTCCCCCCCGGTCCCGACGCGTCCATCCCTCGAGCTGACGGCAGTCCCCTGACGCCGTCCACCAGAGCGGGGCCTTCCCCCCGCGCGCCAATCTCAGAAGCTGGCGATCTGAAACTCGAAGTCGAACGCCTCGAGCTCCACTCCCCCCAGGTCCTCCGCGTTCCCCCCCACTTCCACGACGTCACCCCGCCCACCCGCCTGGCCTCCCCCCGTGGCTCCCCCCTCCGTGCGCGCCCCCCACCCGCCGCCCATGGCGCCCCGCCCCTCCTCCGGTGCCCAGATACCGCTCGCATCCCCATGGCCCCGCGCGTCACCACGAAACATCGCTCCCCCTTTGGGAGGCGCGCCACCGATGCCTCCCAATCTCAAATACGGAGCCAGCCCTTTTTCTTGTGTATTCTGTTCAAAAAAATCCGGGGCGCCCCGACTGGGAGCGCCCCGTGAAACCTGTATCGCCGTAGCGATTCAGGAGAATCTGGGAAATGTATTGTCTGACGTCAGGGTGTCTCGTCTGAACCCCCGGGTGACGTCGACGTATTCACCGGGAGCGGGACGGACATCCTCGCGGAGTACGGAGGCTGCGCGGTCAGCCCCGGCGTGGGCTCCGGCGGCGGGTCATGCGGATTGATGCTCACCACCGCGCCATCCCGCTTCAGCGTCTTCGCGCCCTTCGTCACCATCGAATCCCCCTCTGTGCGGCCTCGGCCGGGCCCGGCGGCATGCCAGCCCGCGGCGTCCACACCCGGGACAACGCACCGAGTCGGATTCCTTGGCCCTCATTCGAACAGCAGAATGCCGTGGACCCAGTCCGCCCCGGGCTGGGAGGCCAGCCAGGTGCGCCGCTCGTCCCGGAGCGCCCGGGCGGCGGGGGCGCCCGTCCGGATGCGCTCGCGCACCGCCTCGAAGAAGCGGCCCGCCGAGTCGGGGATCTCCTCGGTGGAGGCCAGCACCATGGCGGCGCCGGCTTCGATGAAGGCCACTGGCAGGCTGAAGGACTCGTGGAGGAAGGGCATGGCCCGCGCCGCGCTGCACGTGGCCAGCAACACCAGCGGGGCCTGGGCCAGCTTCACCGCACGCACCTGCGCGGCGGACAGCGCGTAGCGGCCATCCGTTTCAGGCGCGAGCACCACCAACGAAGCGTCGGACATCTCCGGGCTGAAGGCGCCGTGTGCGTGGATCTCCACCTCACTCGCCTGCGCCATGGCGGCCAGGACTCGGGTCGGCGTCGCCTGCATCCCGGACAGCTCCACGCGCCGGGGGTCCTGCAGGGCAGGCGGCGCCAAGGGGGACAGCCGGGGCAGCCCGAGGGCGGAGGGGGCCTCCACCCCATTGACGACCAGGTGCGGGCCCGCGCCCGGAGCGCCCCCTGGCGGAAGCACCTGCGGACGGCCCACCCGGTAGCTCCAGGCGATGTCCGCGGGCAGCAGTCCCCGCAGGCCGTGAACGGGCGGCAGCGCCAGCACGTCCACCTGCTCGCACGCTCGCAGCGCCGCCTGGAGCGAGGGGGGCACCAGCCCGTCCGCGTCCTTGCCCAGGTGCGCCTTGCGGCCCGCGTCGAAGTGGCCGCGCAGCTCGCCCTGGGCGTCGCGAAGGGCGACGACGGAGCGCTCGTAGTCCACGGCCACGCCCAGCACGCAGCGGTCCGGGACGTCGACTCGCAGCGCGGCCCCCATCAGTGACAGTACGTCACCCGAGTCGCCACTCCGGCCCGCCTCGTGCGCCAGCACCGTGTAGGCGCCCATGCGCGTCTTGCGGGCGTCCACGTCGTCGGGCACGGCCTCCGCCTGCGCGACGGCGCCGCGCAGCAGCTCCAGTCCCATCGCGCGGTCGCGCTCGAGCAGGAACTGCCCCTCCGCGAAGCCCATCTGCGCGAGCTTGCCCGCGGAGGGCTCGCTCCGGCGCAGCTCCGCCAGGGTCCGCCGGAGCAGGTCCGCGTCCTGGCTGTCCGCGCCGAAGCGGGCCAGATAGGAGAGCAACAACGCACCCGGCAATCCCAGCGGACGGCCGCAGGCCTGCGCGAGCTCCAGCTCGTCCCGGGCCCCCTGCGGGTCGAACTCCGACCAGGCCAGGTACGCCAGGTTGCGGTGGACGTACGTCCGCTGCTCGCAGGAGTCCGGCATGCGGGACAGCGACTCACGCAGGTACGCACGCGCGCTGGCGACATCCATCCGGTAGCGGGCGATGTGCGCCAGCTCCTGGAGGAACTGCTGCTCCAGCTCCCACTCCTCCGTGTCGCGCGAGGCCCGCCAGCCGCTCCAGGACTGCTCGAAGGCCTCCGCCGGACGGTTGAGCGCGAGGTACAGGTCCGACAGCCGCTTCTTCAGCGTGGCGCAGCGGTACGAAAGCCCCCTGCCCTGACACGCGCTCACCGCCGCGCGCAGCCGCGCCTCCGCCTTCCACCATTCCCCTTGGCGCTCCTCCTCGCTCGCGAGTTCGCGCTCGGCCAGCAGCGACAGCCAGGGGTCCTGGGCCGCCTGGGACAGGCGCGTGAAGTCCTCCAGGTTGCGCGAGGCGGCCATCGTGTTGACGAGCGCCCCCAGATACAAGTCGTCCTCCCCCGACAGGCGCAGCGTCTCCACGAAGCGCCCCGGTGAGGCCAGCTCGCCCCGGACGAGCTTCGCGTAGTCGTGCGCCAGGGGGCCTCGGTGGTTGAAGTCCTTCGCCGCCACGCGGAGGACGTAGCGCCGCAACACGTCACCGCCCTGAACGCCATCCAGCGCGTCGGCCAGGGGCACCAGGCGCATGACCCACTCGCGCGAGGGCGCGGCCCGCACCGCGTCGTAGAAGGCCAGCCGGACGATGCCGGGAAACCGCGTCGCCTCGTCCAACGGCAGGCGCGCCTGGGGGTCCACCATCAAGTCCCGCACCGCCGCGCGCGCGCCCTTCCAGGCCCGGCCCCGCGCCTGCGTCTGCTGACGGAGTGCCCGGGCGTGGATTCGCGCCTCCTCGCTCCAGCCCGGCGCGCCCTGCTTCACCACCGCGTCGAAGGCCTCCGCGGCCAGCAACGTCAGCCCCATCTCGCGCAACACCAGGGCCCGGTTCCACTGCGCCTGGGCGTGCTCCGGCACCTGCCGCAACACGCCCTCCAGCAGCGCCAGCGCATTCTCGGGGTGGCCCTGCTCCAACGCGATGATGGCCAGGTCACTGTCCCTGTCGGGTGACGGTGACAACCGGTGGAGGAAATCCGAGGCCTGCCGCAAGTCCTTGCGCACCAGGTACGCGGCGGCGATGCCGTGCCAATCTCCCTGGTCCTCCAGGTTCGCCAGCGCCCGCAGCGGCACCACGGGCGAGGCGTCGGCCGCCCCGGCCCTGCGGACACCCCCGGAGCGAAGTGGCACGAAGGGCCTGTGGCCATCGGCCCGCGCGTACGCGACCCGGGCCTCGAGGAGCCGTGACGGCGCCTGCGCGAGCCACACCGACTCCTGAGCCTCTTTCGCGGAGAGGCGGAAGAAGAGCAGCAGGACCACCGCCGCCGCCAACGCGCCCCCTGCTCCGAGCACGGCCCACGGGCCGCGAGCGCGCGAAGGAACAGGGCTCGGCGCGAACGACGGTGGCGGGACGGAATCCCAGGGCCCGGTGGCCTCGTCCGCGGCTTCCTCCTCGGCCACCGCGTCCCCCATCGAGTGAAACCCCAGGAGCTCCAACTGCATCGCCTCGTGCAGGCCGGAAGCACAGGGGTCGCAACGGGCGAGATGGTGCCGGAAGTTCTCTTCATCCACAGGCGCGAGTTCGCCATCGAGGAAGAGGGACAGGCGGTTGCATACCGGGCTCATCATGCGGCGCCTCCGCCGTCACCACCGCCGGTGAGCGGCGTCAGCAGGTCCTTCAACTCCTTGCGCGCCTGGTAGAGCCAGCTCCCCACTGTGCCTTCGGGGACCCCCATGCGCTGCGCGATGGCGCGGTAGCGCAGCCCGGACGCGTGCAGTGAATACGCCTCACGCACACGGGGGTTCGCGAGCTGAGAGATGGCCCTCCGGAAGTCCTGCTCGGAGATGTGCTCCCAGGCCTCTCGCGCTCGAGGTTCGGGGGCGGCCACGGACTCCCGCACCAGCCGCAGCTCCGGGCGGTCCTGCTCCAGCAGCTCCGAGCGCCGCTTGCGGCACTGGTCGAGGAAGTGATTGGTGAGCGCCCGACACAGCCACGCCCTGTAGACGGGCTCCGGCTGCGCGGACAGCAGACCGTGGTGCAGCAGCCCTCGCGTGAGCGCCTCCTGCACCAGATCTTCTGGATCAATGCCCCCCTGACCGCACAACCGCTTCGCCAGGGCCAACAACATGGGCCTGACACGATGCGCGAACGCCTCGAACCCGTCGGGATGCACACCCGTAGTGTAGGCCACAGGGATACGAATGACTGTGGCAATGCGATGGCCGCTCATCGACCCGGCCTCCTTCCACGCTTCTCGAAACGGGGTCGGTGGCAATCCTTGGAGCGCCGTCGTGAAGCAGACTTAATCGCAGCGAGTTGAGATACCTCGCGGACACCGCCTCCTCCCCGCGGGCCAGCTAGGCGACGGCGGCGGAAAGCGATGCGGGCTGAACCTGGGGCAGCGTCACTTCAAAGGCCGCGCCCCCCAACGCCTCCGACTCCCCCGCACGCACATCGCCGCCATGGCGTTCGATGATTCCGCGCGCGATGGCCAGCCCCAACCCCGTCCCTGGCCGGGGCCCCTCTCGCTTGCGACCCGTGACGAAGGGCTGGAAGAGCCGGGGCCGCAGCTCGGGAGGAATGCCCGGCCCGCTGTCCTCCACCCGGACGAGCAGCCGGCCAGCCGAGGCCTCGAACGTCACCTTCAGCCGGGGCGAGGGCACGTCGCGAAGGGCGAGCAGCGCATTCTCGATGAGGATGACCAACACCTGGGACACCTGGGATTGGTCGGCCTCCAGCGTCAGGGTTGTGTCGCCCTCCGAAGCAAAGGCCACCTCTGGCGCCAGGGGCCCCAGGCCCTGCTTCGCCGTGGACCAGGCCAGGGCCACGGTGGCGGCGATGTCCACGCGGCGCAAATCCAGGGGGCGTGGCCGTCCGTAGCGGAGCAGCTCGTCCACGAAGTGACTGGCGCGGTCGATCTGCTCTCGCATCGCGGCCACCGCGTCCGGGTCTCCGCCCTTGCGCTCCAGCAGCTTCAGGTGCGCCGCGAGCACGCCCAGCGGGTTGCGGACCTCATGCGCCACGGCGGACGTGAACTGGCCCAGCTCCGCCAGACGCGAGGCCTGGTCCGCGCGCGCCTCCTCCCTCGCGAGCGCCACCGCCAGGTCCATGCCCGTCGCACGGCCCTTGAAGAACCGGCGGCCCAGCCACTCCTGAAGTGCCTGCCGCACCGGCTCGAAGGCGAGCGCGGAGAGCACCAGCAGGAAGAAGGCGCCCGCGCGGTACTCAGCCAGGAAGGGCTGACCGCTGCCCGCGAGCAACGTCAACACACCGAAGAGGAAGCCCGCCGACAGCACCGCCGCGATGGCGGAATACAAGAGGCTGCGCTCCAACAGCTTCCGGTCGGCCGCGGGTTGATGCGCGTTGATGACGTGCACCAGCACCAGCAATGCGGCGAGCACCAGGTACATGCCGAACGGAAGTGCATAGCCCCCCGACAGCATCGTCGCGTTGCCGATGCTGCCCACGTACGCGAGCAGGCCCGCGATGCCCAGACTGAGGAGGACAGGCCGCCGCTCGGGAGCCGCGTTGCGATAGGAGCGCGCCAGGTGCGCCAGCGGCACCAACGCCGACGCCACGGCCAGCGCCATGGCCGGCCAGAACAAGGGGCCTCGGTGCATCGCCAGTGGCCCATGGAGGGCGTCGGGGATGAAGACGCCGATGCCTGTCACCACCACCGCCACGCCGTACGCGAGCACCACCAGCCGGTAGGAGCGCTGCGCCGTCACGTCGTAGGCGGAGTGCAGATACGCCGCCGCGACGAAGGCGCCGCTCGCCACGAAGCGCTCGCCCACCCAGGACAGGGGTGGGATGCAGAGCAACAGCAGCGACCCTGTCCACACCGCCGTCGCCAGACAGTAGAGCGCCAGCCCTCGCGCGTTGTGCCCTCGAATCGCGGCCGTGAAACACAGGAGCAACGACACGGAGAGGACCGGCACCAGGCTGTAGGCGAACAGAGGCCCCATGCGCGGACTGTGACAGACCTCGCGCCCGAGTGCTCGACGCCCGGGCCTCGCGAGGCGGCCTCCGCTCAGCGAAGGCCGGCGAGGAACCCGTCCAGCATGGCGTTCACCGTGTCCGGCGCATCCAATTGGACCCAATGCCCCGTGCCCTCCACCGCCTTGTGGGGCAACTCCGGGACGAGGCGGTGGTACGCGCCGGGCTCATCGTTGAACGCCGTCACCACGGACAGGCGGGGGCCTTGGTAGGCCCGCAGCGGCGCCACGGGGTCGAAGGTCAGCAGCGCGCCGAGCCCGCCTCGAACGCCGGCCTGCGACGTGGCGCGTAGCCCGGCGAGCACCCGCTCCCGCACCTCAGGGCGGGACGGCGCCAGCATCGGGGCCCAGGCCTCCTCCACCACCGCGCTCCAGGCCTCCGTGGCGAGCACCGCCATGAACCCCTGGGCCTGCTCCTCCGGAATCATCCGCCCATCCGAGGCCGGGTCGAGCAGGAACAATCCCGCGACCCGCTCCGGGTGCGCCCCCGCGTAGGCCACGCACACGGCGCCGCCCAGGCTGTGCCCCACCAGCACGAAGCGCTGAAGCCCCAGCCCTTCCACCACGCAGCCCACGTCCTGGGCGAAGTCCTCCACCGAGAACCCGCCATCGCGTGGCGGCGCCGACTTGCCGTGCCCTCGCAAGTCCAGCGCGACGGCCCGCCGGCGCTTGCGCAGTTGCGCCAACTGGGCAGACCAGTGCGTGGTGTTGCCGGCGCTCGAATGGACGAACACGACGGGCAGCCCGCCTTCCCCACCGTCGTCGACATTCAACATTCCCTGGGACCCCACCATGACAGCCTCCTCCAGCCTGGAAGCGCGCGGTTTCGCGCGATGTGATGCTTGTGGAGTACGGCCCATCCCTGACAGAAACTGTCATCAATGACACGGGTCGACCGGGTGATGCGACTGATGGACTTCCTGCGAGGCCGCGAGGCGACGACCGTGGCGGAGATCGCCGAGGCGCTCGACGTGAGCGGGCGCACCGTTCACCGGGATTTGGCGACCCTCCGGCAGCGCGGCATCCCCTTGAGCAGCGACACGGGGCCCGGCGGAGGCGTCCGGCTCGAAAGGGACCGTGGCGTGGCGGCCGTGCATCTGTCGCAGGAGGAGGTCGTCGCGCTGTGGCTGGCGGCGAGCCTCTCCGCCACCGGGTCCGCCCTGCCGTGGGGAAACGCCGCGCGCTCCGGGCTCCAGAAGCTCTTCGCCAGCGTCCCCAAGGAGCGCTCCCGAGGCATGCGCGAGCTCTGCCGCCGTGTCGTGGTGAGCCGCCCCGCGAGCGCCCGGGTCCTGGCGGACGTCGGCAAGCCGCCCGAGGAGCTGCTCGCCGTCTTCGAGCGCGCCTTCCGCGAGCAGGTGTGCCTCTCCTTCGACTACCGCGACCGGCATGGCCAATCGAGCCGCCGCTGCGTGGAGCCGCACGGGCTGCTCGTCGAGGCGCCTGTCTGGTACGTGCTCGCCCGGGATGTGGAGAAGTCCGCGGCGCGCATGTTCCGCATGGACCGCATCCGCCGGGCTCGCATCGTCCCGGACCGCCCCTTCACGCCAGACATGGAGGGGCTTCATGCGCAGGCGCAGGCCCAGCGCGAGCAGGTCCGTGAAACCGCCCGGGAGAAGCGTCCGTCCAATCGGCCGGAATGAAGCCGGCGGCCCTCCGCCTGTCATCGGGCCGACCACTCGGACACAGGACGCGCGGGGCCGGGGCGTTGGCGCGCCCATGCCCGCGCGGCGCACGGTCCGACATCAAAACAGGCCGACGCTCCGTGCGCCGCGTCCCATGCGTCCTTCCCCGGACCGTGCGTCCCGCCACGTCCACGGGTAGGCTGCGCGCCCGCCGGAGCCGGAGTGCGCGCCGGAGTCGCCAGGAGTCACACGGTGCGGTACTTCGCCATGGTCGCGGCCGGGGCCACCCTCTGGGGGTGCTGGGCGCTCTTCTTCCGTCCCGCGGGGCTCACCGGACCGCAGAACGCCGTGCTCGTGCTCACGGCCATGTCGCTCCCCGCGCCGTTCCTGTTCCGGCGCGACGCACTGCGTGACCGGCGGGCCACGCTGGCGCTGCTCGTGGTGGCGCTCGCGGACGCGGCCAACACCGCCCTGTTCTTCGCCGCCATGGAGCGCGGCCCCGTCTCGGTGGCCGTGTTGACGCACTACCTAGCGCCCTTGCTGCTCGCGCTGCTGGCCCCCTGGGTCCTGGGTGAGGAGCGCTCCACGCGGGCCCTGGTGGGGGTCCCCGTGACGTTGGTGGGTCTTTCGCTGCTCATCGGTCGCCCGGACGGAGCCTTCTCGGGCGTGACGGCCCTGCTGGGCGCGGGCAGCGCCTGCTTCTACGCAATCATCGTCCTCGCGGCGAAACAGGCGGCGCGGGCGTACTCCCCCATGGCCGTCACAGCGCTGCATGCCCCCATCTCCGTAGGGGTCCTGCTGCTGGGCTTCGGCGCGAATGCACTGCCACCCACGGTGGATGGAGGCACGCTCCTCGTGCTGCTCGGTGGTGTGGTTTGTGGCCTGATTGGAAACATCCTCTTCCACACCGGTTTGAGACACGTGCCCACCACGGCCGCGGGGGCGCTGACGTACCTGGAGCCGCTCACGGCCTCGCTGGTGGGCTGGGCCTTCTTCTCGCAGTCGCTGACGCCGCTGGCGCTCGGCGGAGGCGTGCTGGTGTTGGTGGCGGGCGCCTGGGTGGCGGCCGAGCGACGTGCGTCCCTCCCGCCCGTCACCGTGCCTTCCGTCACACGTTGACGGCGGGTTCCAAATCACCGCTTGCATGCGTGGGGAGTCCTTTGGTCCTCTTGGGGCCCCGCACACTCCTTCCTCCGTTCCTGGCGACGCCGTATGCCTATGGAAACCGCAGCCGACAGCCGTGAGTACCGCGTCGTCTTCTTCTGCCCCGCGTCGAGCGCCCGGCTCGAGCGGCTGGAAGTGCCCGTGCGTCGGCTGCTCTCGCGCATCCACGCGCCGCCCGCGGAGCTGGCGCCGCTCCAGGAGGCCGGCGCGCTCACCGAGGCCGGCTGGCAGGTGTTCCTCGTGCGTTCGCTGACGGAGCGCTCGGCCGCGCAGGCCATGGCCGCCTATGTCAGCGAGGCCACGTGCGCGCTGGCCGCGGAGCTGGACGCGGAGGTGCTGGGCCTCTACGTAGACGTGTCCGGGGACTCGGCGCGCATCTGCCGCTGTGGCCCCGAGGATGGGCCGGAGACGTTCGCCGGGCGCCGTCAGGCCGCGCTCACCCGCACCGCCGAGTGGCTGGAAGTCACGCCCGTGAGCCTCTCCGCCCTCTTCCACCTCGACCTGCCCGACGCGGAATACGAGCCGGACGCGGACGACCGCTTCGTCGAGGAGAAGCTGCGCGAGGCGAAGGTGCTCATGGAGCGCTACCGTCAGGCCCAATGAGGTCTCGAACACCCGAGGACCTCGCGGGCCGCTGCCCACGCTGCTTCCTCCCCTTGTCCCTGTGTCTGTGCGCCGAGGTGCCGTGCGTCACCACGCGCACGGAGCTGCTCATCGTCCGGCACCACAAGGAGACGCTCAAGTCGACCAACACGGCGCGCATGGCGGAGCTCGCGGTGCCGCGGTGCCGCATCGTCTCCTACGGCTCACCGGGTGCCCCCTTCGACGCCGCCATGCTGGAGGGCGAGGACACGTGGCTGCTCTTCCCGGACGCGCACCAGGCGCCCGAGCCCGGCGCCGCCCTGCCCAAGCGGCTCATCATCCTGGATGGAAGCTGGGGCCAGGCGCGCCGCATGGTTCAACGGGTCCCCGCGCTGCGCCGGTTGCCCGGCTTGAAGCTGCCACCGCCGCCACCGGATTCACGGCGCCTGCGCCGCCCGCCGCACCCGGACGGCATGTCCACGCTTGAAGCCATCGCCGGGGCGCTCGCGCACCTGGAGGGTGAGCAGGTCGCGGAGCCGCTCTACGCGCTGCATGAGCGGATGATCGAGCGCGTCCTCGCGAGCCGGGGCCGGGGCCTCTAACGCGCTCGACGCCCACGGTGGCCCGCCCCCGTGAGCGCTTCGCCGCCGGCCTGAAACCGCCACGCCCGGAGGGCGTCAGCGCTCCGTCAGCGCGTCGAGCGCCGCGAGGAGCGCGGGCACATCCCCCCGGGGAATCGTCCGACACGGCTCGAAGCCCGCGGCGCGGTCCGTGGCGATGACGGGGATGCCGCGCGCGTGCGCGTGCGCCAACTCGCCCACATGGCTCTCACACCACGCGGGCGCGAGCACCACATCCACCTCATGGAGCGTGCGCTGGACCTCGGCGGTGACGGTCCGCACTCGTGGGTGATTCAGGTGCCGCGGGTCCGTGCCCTCCGCGGGGCGCAGCCAGAGGGTCCACTGGGGCCGGGCGTCGAGCGCCGCCAAGGCTTCTCGCACGCCGCCGCGTGCGAGGGCGGGCCCGGCGAGCAGTGCCACGTGAGGCCGTGCGTTCCGGCGAGGTTGGGGCGCCTGGGGCGCTTCGCGACCCGAAGGAAAGCGCAGCCTGCGGAGCTTCTCCGGGGCGTGCCCGGCCAGGCGCAGCCGCTCGAAGGCGAGTTCACTGCGCACCCAGATTTCATCCGCGAGGACGCGCTCCACCTCCTGCCGCGCGACGTCCCCCGCCGAGGCGCGGTGGTTGCGCAGGAAGGCCTCCTCCGGGTGCCGCACGGCCGCCGTGTCCAGGTCCTCGTGCAGCGCCCTCAAGGAGGGCAGGTCCTCCACCAGCACGCAGCGCGCGCCCCGGCTTCGGGCCGCCGCGAAGACTTCCCGGGCGCCCAGCGTTGGCGCCAGCACCGTCTCCACCGACGCCGGGAGCAGCGCCGCGGCCGCCTGCGCCCACCGCCTGCGCAGGGTGAACCGGGCCTGGAAGGTCGCCGCCGTCGAGCGCGCCACGACGCGCATCCCCACCTCCATCGCGCCCCAGCCCGGCAGGCCCCAGACGCGGTAGCCCTCGGGCACCCGCAGCGTCCGGCGCGTCCAGGCGCGGCGCAGGCGGGAGGGAAGCGGGGCCCATTCGGGCAGCCTCGGCCGTGCCCAGGGGGCCAGCACCTCCGCCTCGCGCGTGAGCAGCGATGCCAGATGGGACAGCCAGGGGGCGGGCTCCGGTGCGAGCACCAGGTTCATGGCGCCAGGACCTCCGCCCGCGGAACCTCGACGCGGGCGTGGCAGGCCGTCTCCCCGCACGTGATGCACGTCCGCTTCCGTGCCTCGGGGTTCAGCAGGCGGCGCCGGTTCTCCGCGATGGTGCGCTCCTCGAGCACGGCGCCGGAGCCCGTGTCTTCGACCCTGCGCACGATGCGGTTGATACGAAGGGTCCCCTCGGGGAGCTCGAGCAGGGACTCGTCCTCGGACCACAGCCGTGAGCGCGTCCGCGGCGCCTCCGCCCCGTGGAGCGACAGCCGCAGCTTCCCATCCAGCACGCGGGCTCCGAGCCGCACGGGGCCCTCGCGCGGCGCCACCACCAGGTCCACGTAAGGCCAGGCCACCGTGGCATCCATTCCCCACAGCGTGCCTGGCGGCGGAGGCACCGCCTCCATCGTGTGCCCCCAGCGCTCCAGGATGTGCCAGCCCTGGCGTGCGGCGAGCTCGAAGAGCGCATTGGCCAGCAGACAGATGCCACCGCCAATGGACGGCGTGAGACAGCCGCCGCTCAGCGCCAACCCATGCCGGTAGCCGTTGCGCGCGGACAGCCGCCCCAGCGTGCGCCAGAAAGAGAGCGGCCGGTCCGGAGAAAGGAGGAGGCCATCGAAGGCCGGAGCCGCCAGCCGCACGTTGTGCTTCTTTCCCGCCTCCAGCACCGGGTCCGCATCCGCGTCCGAGCGCTCCAGATTCACGGTGTGAGAGCCGAGGAGCACGCCCTTGTCATGCAGGGGTGCCAGGAGCGGGCGAGGCCAGCGCTCCGGGGTCGCGGACCACCGCACCAGTCGGTTCGCCTGAAGCATCCACTGCTTGCTTCGCCTCCACAGCAGCGCGTGGGGCGATAACTCCAGGAGCCGGGGAGCGATTGGAGGCGAGGGCATTCCTGAACACTATGCAAGGCCAGCGCCAAAGGAAAACACCCGGGATGCGGAAACAAAGCCACACCTGAGCAATCCCCCCTCGCCACTTCAGCGGCACCGGGAGGCGCGGCTGTTAGACTTGCCAAACCATGTCCGGTGCCGCTCCCTCAGGAATCGAAGCCGCCAGCACCCAGCCCTCGGAGACCGTGGTGCTCTTCGACGGCGTGTGCAATCTGTGCAACGGCACGGTCCTCTTCATCATCGACCGGGACCCGGAGGCGCGCATCCGCTTCACCGCCTTGCAATCCCAGCGGGCCGCCGCGCTGCTGGCCCCCCACGGCGTCGTGCCCAAGGAGGAGCCCGACAGCTTCGTGCTCCTGCAGGACGGCCAGCTCTACGAGCGGTCCACGGCCGCGCTCCGCGTCGCCCGGATGCTGAAGGGGCCGTGGCGGCTCCTCTACGCCTTCATCGTGGTGCCCCGGCCGCTGCGCGACCTCGTCTACCGAGTCATCGCGCGCAACCGCTACCGCTGGTTCGGGAAGGAGGCGCAGTGCCGCATCCCCACGCCCGCGCTGCGGGCCCGTTTCCTCCCGGAGACCGCGCCCTGACGCGGGGCAGCGGGCCCCGAGGCGCGTCCGGGGAGGACTGACGCACGCCCTCAGCAGGCGTTGGCGTCCTCGCAGCGCGCCTTCTTCATCTCCGTCGCGAAGGGGCTGGGCGCCAGGAAGCCGGTGACCCGAGGCTTCGTGAGCACCTCGCCCTCCGGCGAGATGAACGCGACGGTGGGCAGGCCCTCCACGCCGAAGCGCTCCAGCAGCGCGTCCAGCGAGTCCTCGCTGTTCGTCGCGTCAATCTTGATGTTGAGGAAGCGCCCCGCGTCGGACTCGGAGATGACCACCTGCGCGGGATAGGTGTCGCGGTCCAGTTCCTTACAGGCCGCGCACCAGTCCGCGAAGAAGTCGATGAGCACCGGCCGCCCATCCGCCTTCGCCTGGGCGAGCACCGCGTCGAAGGCCTCGGGCGAGAACGTGGCCCGCTTCGCCGGCATGACGTGGTGCCACTGCCAGCTCGGCGCGCGCGGCGGCCTGGCCAGCCCCAGGTTCACCCACAACGTGCCCACCTGACCGCCGTCCAGCGCGCCGCCGCGCAGCACGAGCGCGCCGACGACGAGCACCACGCCCAGCGCCTTGAACGAGAACTCACGCGGGCCCTCCTTGAAGGAGCGGTGCACCGCGCCCAGCGCCACGCCCAGCGTCACCAGCACCGCGGCGATGACGGCGCCCGGCGCCCGGCCCACCTGGAGGCCCAGCCCCTTCACCACGTCACGCGCCCAGGGGAAGGCGTCCTTCAGATAGCTGAAGGCCAGCGCCACCAGCATGATGCCCAGCACGCTCTTCACCCACTCCATCCACACGCCGCCGCGCGGCAGCCGCACGGTGAAGACGCCAATGAGGAAGAACGGCACGCCGATGCCCAGCGCGTAGACGAACAGCAGCGACGCGCCCAGCGTGGTGTTCGCCGTCTTGGCCACGAAGGCCAGCAGGCCCGTCAGCACCGGCCCCGTGCACGGCGCGGCGAGGAAACCCGACACGCTGCCCATCAGGAACGCGCCCGCCACACCCGCGCCGCCCACGTCATTGAGCTTCGTCTGCAAGGACGACGGCAGCGCCAGCTCGAAGGCGCCGAACATGGACGTGGCCAAGAGCAGCAGGAACACCGCCAGCCCCGTCACCACCGCCGGGTGCCCCAGCATCGAGCCGAAGGCCTGCCCCGTCTTCGCCGCCAGCACGCCCAGCGCGCTGAACACCACGCCCATGCCCACGATGTAGGAGGACGTGAGGAGCAGCGCGCGTCCCCGCCCCTCCGCCTTGCGCGCGCCGAAGACGGACACGGTGATGGGGATGAGCGGGTAGACACAGGGGGTCATCGCGGTGAGCAAGCCGCCGGCGAACACCACCGCCGCGCCCACCGCGAGGCTTCCGGATTCCAGGAACCGGGCGGCATCCAGGTTGGCGCTGGGTCCGGCGGGCAGCAGCCACGGCACCACGGCCACCGCCACTCCGGCCAGCACCGCCATCACTCCCAGCTTCTTCGCATCCATGCGCGCGTGACTCCGTGGTCGCAGGCCTCCTTGTATACGCAGGCCCGGGCCCCCGGGCTACTGTGCTGGAGCAGCAAGCGGGGAGGCAGGCGTCTTGAGCCCGGCGGAGCGCGCCAGCCCCATGACGCCCTCCACCGCGGCGGCGATGTAGCCAAACGGGTTGGCCCCATCCACCGCGGTGACGTGCACCTCGCCCATCTTCTGTTGGAACGCGGCGGCCACCTGCGGCAGCTGCTGCGCCAGGGTCATCTGGATGACCTCCGCGCTGACGCTGTTCTCGATGTCGCGCAGCGCCCGGGCCTTGCCCAGCTCCAGCTCCTGCTGCGCCTGGTCCTTGCGCACGCTCAGCTCGGCGATGGCCACCTCCGTCTCCACGATGGCCCTGCGGGCCTGCACCACCTGGAGCTCCGCGTGGAGCCGCTCGGCCTCCTGCTGGTGCGCCGCCATCTGCACGTCGTTCCACGCCGTCGCATGCTCGTGCTCGAGGCGCAGGCGCTCCAGCTCCAGCTGGGCCTTGGCGGCGGCCGCCTCCTGCTCGCGGCGCAGCTTCGCCAGCTCCACCTCCTGCTCGTGGCGCTGCCGGGACAGCTCCAGCTCCTGCTCACGCTGCTGGCGCGCCAGCTCCATCTGCGCCTTGGCGTTCTCCGCCTCCTGCGCGCGCTGGAGCCGCACCAGTTCGATCTTCGCCTGCGCGGCCTCGGACTCCTGCGCCAGCTTCAGCTTCTCCAGCTCCAGCTTCGCGCGGCCCGCCTCCGACTCCTGCTCGCGCTTGAGCTTCTCCAGGGCCACGCGCTGGCGGGCGACCTCCGCCTCCTGCTCGCGCTGGAGCTTCTCCATCTCCACCTGCGCGCGGCTGACGGCCAGCGCCCGCTCGGAGACGACCTTCGCGTCGGCCAGGCGGGACTCGGCGGCCAGCGCGTCCAGCTTCGCCTGCTCGTCGGCCACCTGCTTCTTCTGGCGCACCTCCTGCTCGGCGGCCATCTTCGCCAGCGCCACCTCGCGCTCCACGCTGGCCTGCTCCTGCTTCAGCGTACGCTCCTGGGCGAGCTTCGCCTCGGCCACGCGCGCCTCCACCGCCAGCGCCTCCAGCCGGGCCTGCTCCTCCGAGGTCTGCTTCTTCTGGCGCACCTCCTCCTCGGCGGCCAGCCGCTGGAGGCTGAGCTGCCGTTCGGCCTCCGTCTCCTCGCGGTGGACGAAGCGCTCCTTGGCCAGCTCCGCCTCGCGGGCCTGCCGCTCCTGCTCGTGGCGGAAGCGCGCCTGCATGTTGCCGAAGACGGTGGAGGACAGGACGCGCACGTCCTGGATCTCAATCGTGTCCAGGAGGACGCCCCACCCCGCGTCCGTCGTGTCCTCCGGGCGGCCCCGGCCGGACAGCACTGGCGCGATTTCACGCATCAGCTCCGCGGCGATGCCCTCCTTGCGCTTGGAGAGGCACTCCTCCACGGACAGGTTCGCCACCAGCCGCCGCGCGGCGCCGACGAACATCTCCCGCAGCAGCTCCGCCAGCTTCTCCTGGGCGCGCTCCGGGAAGGAGAAGTTCAGCATGCGGAAGGCCACCAACGGGTCCGCGATGCGGTACACCGCCAGGCCCGTCACCTGCACGCCCACCTTCTCCTGCGTCACCTGATCCGCGGAGAACTGGAGCCGTTGGATGCTGGTGGGGACGATGGCCACCGAGTCCCCCGGCCACTTGAAGCAGCTGGCGCCCTGGCCGCTGATCTCCCGCACCCGGCCGCGCCGCATGTGGACAAGGAACTCGCTGGGCCGCGCGGTGACGAGCCCCCAGCGCTTCATCTTCTCAGGGTCCTCCGCGGGCTTTCCGGCGCGCCAACCCTCCGCGTAGCGCGGCGGCTCCAGATGACCGCCGCCTCCGTCCATGCGGACCAGGTGCGTCCTCCCGCCCCCCTCGTGGGTCTCCGCGGATTCCTTGGACCGGGCCGTCTGCTTCGCGCTCATGTGCCTGCCTCCCTGTGGTGCCACCCCACGGTGCAGGCGGCCGGCCAGCAGAGCGCTCGCTGGGAAATCAAGAGGTTGGCCAGCGGGGCCGCCCCATTCCGGAGCACCCCGCCCCAGGACGGCGCGGGCGGACTGCGCCACGGCGGTGCAGCGTTACTTAAGACGACCTGTTGGGAGCACTCACGGGTGCCCCCCGCGCTCCGGATGTTCGCTTGACCCGAAGGTGCCCCTTTTTATATTTGACCAGTCCGGTCCACATTCAGGTGTGACGGTGTAGGCCCCCGCGGCGAAGGCCCTCTCAGGGCGCCGGTCGACGTCCCCTCCAGGAAGGTGTTGGAAGCAATGGTGAAGCTGCCGATCTACATGGACAACCACGCCACCACCCCGCTGGACCCACGGGTGCTGGAGGTGATGCTGCCCTACCTGCGAGAGGACTTCGGGAACGCCTCCAGCCGCAACCACGTCTTCGGCTGGAAGGCCGAGGCGGCGGTGAAGAAGGCCCGTCAGCAGGTGGCGGAGCTCATCGGCGCGTCCGAGCAGGAGATCGTCTTCACCTCGGGCGCCACCGAGTCCGACAACCTCGCCATCAAGGGGGTCATCGAGTACTACAAGTCCAAGGGTGACCACATCATCACCCTGAAGACGGAGCACAAGGCCATCCTGGACACCTGCAAGCGCCTGGAGCGCGTGCGGCAGGAGCGCCTGGACGAGCTGAAGCTGCTGCGGCTGGGACAGCTCGCCGGCCAGGACGTCACCGAGGACAACCAGGCGGAGCTGCTGGCGAAGTTCGACGTGGACTCCGATGAGACCTACCGCAAGTGGGCCGAGCTGCCCACCGGCGGCGCGCGCGTCACCTACCTGGACGTGGAGCCCGACGGCCGCGTGAGCCTGGACAAGCTGGCCGCGGCCATCACGCCGAAGACGGTCCTGGTCTCCATCATGTTCGTCAACAACGAGATTGGCGTGGTGCAGCCGGTCGCGGAGATTGGCGAGCTGTGCCGCTCCAAGGGCGTGCTCTTCCACTGCGACGCGGTGCAGGGCATCGGCAAGGTGCCCTTCGACGTGGAGGCGATGAAGGTGGACCTGGCGTCCATCACCTCGCACAAGATGTACGGCCCCAAGGGCATTGGCGCGCTGTACGTGCGCCGCAAGCCGCGCGTGCGCATCGCGCCCATCATCGACGGCGGCGGTCACGAGCGCGGCATGCGCTCCGGCACGCTGAACGTGTCGGCCATCGTCGGCTTCGGCATGGCGGCGGAGATCGCGCGCAAGGAGCTGCCGGAGGAGTCGGCGCGCATCCTTCGCCTGCGCGAGAAGCTGCGCAAGGGCCTGACGGACGCGCTGGACATGACGACGCTCAACGGCTCGCTGGAGCACCGGCTGCCGGGCAACCTCAACATCTCCTTCGCCCACGCGGAGGGTGAGTCCCTGATGATGGGTATCAAGGACGTGGCGGTGTCCTCCGGGTCCGCGTGCACGTCCGCCTCCCTGGAGCCCTCCTACGTGCTGCGCGCGCTGGGCGTGGACGAGGAGCTGGCGCACAGCTCCATCCGCTTCGGCCTGGGCCGCTTCACCACCGAGGAGGAGGTCGACTACGTGGTGAAGCTCGTCGTGGACAAGGTCCGCAAGCTGCGCGACATGAGCCCGCTCTACGAGATGGCCAAGGAAGGCATCGACCTCAAGAGCATCGAGTGGACGGCGCATTAGCGCGCCTTCCCTGACAGACAGGGGGGCCCCGGCCCCCTCGCCCGGTGGGCGTTGCCCTCCGGAACCTTTGGTGAGAAGCATCCGTTGAAGGAGCAGGCATGGCTTACAGCGACAAGGTCATCGAGCACTACGAGAACCCCCGGAACGTCGGGACGCTCGACAAGGAAGACCCGAACGTGGGCACCGGCCTGGTGGGCGCGCCCGCCTGCGGTGACGTGATGCGCCTGCAGCTCAAGATCTCCGAGGACGGGCTCATCGAGGACGCCCGCTTCAAGACGTTCGGCTGCGGGTCGGCCATCGCGTCGTCGTCGCTCGTCACCGAGTGGGTGAAGGGCAAGACGGTGGACCAGGCGATGACCATCTCCAACAAGGACGTGGCCCGCGAGCTGTCGCTGCCGCCGGTGAAGATTCACTGCTCGGTGCTGGCCGAGGACGCCATCAAGGCGGCCATCGAGGACTTCAAGAAGAAGCGCGCCGCGCGTCAGGCCAAGGCGTCCTGAGCGAGGCGGAAAGGGAGAGGCGAACCATGAGCGAGCAGGCGACCCAAGAGACGACGCAGCCCAAGGCACCTGCCCCCGCGCCCGTGGCCAAGCCCCCCAAGGGCATCACCATCGCGGACAGCGCGGTGAGCCGCCTGAAGGAGCTGCTGGAGCAGCGGCAGACGCCCGAGGCGGGCTTGCGCCTGGCCGTGAAGGGCGGCGGCTGCTCGGGCCTCCAGTACTCCATGGAGTGGTCCGAGAAGTCCCGCGAGCGCGACAAGATCTTCGAGAAGGACGGCGTGCGCGTCTTCGTGGACCCGAAGAGCTACCTGTACCTGATTGGCACCGAGCTGGTGTTCGAGCAGACGCTCATGGCCTCGGGCTTCAAGCTGAACAACCCCAACATCAAGGCGGCCTGCGGCTGCGGAGAGAGCTTCTCCGTCTGACGCGGCAGCACGCGCTCCCCCCGTCCCTTCGGGGGGAGTCGCCGCCACGCGGGCCCGGCCAGCCGCCGGGCCCTTTTCGTTTGTCCCCTCCCCGCATTGGAGAGCCCCCGTGAGGACCCACTTCGACGTCTTCGGCCTGAAGCGCGCCTATGACGTGGACGTGCCGGCGCTGGAGAAGCAGTACCGCGAGCTGTCGTTGCAGCTCCATCCGGACCGCGTGGCACAGGCCAGCGCGCGCGAGCGCCTGCAGGCCCTGGAAGGCACCACCGCCCTCAACGAGGCCTTCAAGACGCTGAAGGACCCGGTGCGCCGGGCCTTCTACCTGCTCAAGCTCCACGGCATCGACCTGGACCGCGAGGACGCGGGCGCCCAGAAGGACATGCCCCTGGCGTTCCTGGAGGAGGTCATGGACCTGCGCGAGGCGCTGGACTCGGCCATGGCCAAGAAGGATTTGGGCCGCGCCCGGGCCATGGCGGATGACGTGGAGGCCCGGAAGAAGGCGGCGCTCACCGAGGCGGCTGGGGCGCTGCGCACCCTGGAGGGCGGCGGGCCGGGGGACGGCGGGCAGGATGAGGTGAGAAAGGCATCGCACGCGCTGGGGCGGGTGCGCTACTTCACGCGCTTCCTCGATCAGGTGGACGCGTTCGAGGAGGAGATTCAGGCGTGAGCAAGAACGGCTACCTTCAGATTCACGACCCGCTGAAGCCCAAGGGGCAGGCGGTAGGCATCGACCTGGGCACGACGAACTCGCTGGTGGCGGCGGTGGTCAAGGACCAGCCCGTCTGCGTGCCGGTGGATGACGACGACGCGCTGCTGCTGCCCTCCGTGGTCCACTACGCCAAGGACGGCGGCGTGGTGGTGGGCAGCCGGGCCCGGAAGCTCGCGCCCGAGCACCCCACCGACACCATCGCCTCCGTGAAGCGCTTCATGGGCCGCAGCCCGGATGACGCGGAGACGCGCAAGCTGGGGCACTACAAGTTCGCCCCCGGCGCCAAGGTGGTGCGCTTCGAGGTGGCCGGCGGCACGCCGGTGACGCCCATCGAGGTCTCCGGCGAGGTGCTGCGCGCCCTCAAGCGCCGCGCGGAGTCGCACTTCTCCACCAAGGTGGAGCAGGCGGTCATCACCGTGCCGGCCTACTTCGACGACGCCCAGCGCCAGGCCACCAAGGACGCGGGCCGGCTCGCCGGGCTGGAGGTGCTGCGGCTGCTCAACGAGCCCACCGCCGCCGCGCTGGCCTACGGCCTGGACAAGGGCAGCCAGGGCACCTTCGCCGTCTACGATTTGGGCGGCGGCACCTTCGACATCTCCATCCTCAAGCTGGTGGACGGCGTGTTCGAGGTGAAGTCCACCGGCGGTGACTCCGCCCTGGGCGGCGACGACTTCGACCGCGCCATTGCCCAGCGGGTGCTGGCGGCCCTGGGCGCGTCCGAGGCGCCCGAGCCCGCGCTGGTGGCCGAGGTGCTGGCGGCCTCGCGCAAGGCGAAGGAGGCGCTCACCGACGCCACGTCCGTGGAGCTGACGGCGGGCGGGAAGACGCACGCGGTGACGCGCGAGGACTTTGACGCGTGGATCCAGCCCTTCGTCCAGAAGACGGGCACGGTGTGCCGCCGGGCGCTGAAGGACGCGGGCGTGACGGCCGGGGAGCTGGACGGCGTCATCCTGGTGGGCGGCGCCACGCGCGTGCCCGCGGTGCGCAAGTACGTGGCGGAGCTGTTCGGCCGCGAGCCCCTGGGCGACATCAACCCGGACCAGGTGGTGGCCATGGGCGCGGCCGTGCTGGCCAACCTGCTCACCACCGCGGACCGGCAGGATGACGTGCTGCTCCTGGACGTGATTCCCCTCTCCCTGGGTCTGGAGACGATGGGCGGCATCGTGGAGAAGCTGATTCAGCGCAACTCCACCATCCCCACCACCGCCGGCCAGGTGTTCACCACGTTCAAGGACGGGCAGACGGGCCTGGACGTGCACGTGCTCCAGGGCGAGCGCGAGCTGGTGGAGGACAACCGCAGCCTGGCGCGCTTCACCCTCTCCGGCATCCCGCCCCTGGCCGCCGGCATGGCCCGGGTGGAGGTCCGCTTCCAGGTGGACGCGGACGGCATCCTGTCCGTCAGCGCCCAGGAGCAGAGCACCGGCGTCAGCCAGTCCATCACCGTGAAGCCCAGCCACGGGCTCACGGATGAGGAGATCGAGCAGATGCTGCTCGACTCCATCGACTACGCCGAGGACGACATCCAGGCCCGGCAGGTCCGCGAGCAGCGGGTGGACGCCGAGCGCGTGCTGGCCGAGGCGGACCGGCAGCTCGGGGAGCACGCCTCGCTGCTCCAGGACGGGGAGCGCGCCACCATCGACGCGGCCATCGCCCGGGTGCGCGAGCTGATGAAGGGCGAGGACCACCTGAAGCTGAAGGAGGCCGTGCACGCGCTGGACGAGGCGTCCCGCCCCTTCATCGAGCGGGTGATGAACCAGGCCATCACCCAGGTGGTGGCCGGCCACTCCGTGGAGGACTACTGACGTGCCGAAGGTGACTTTCAAGAGCCCCCTGGCCGAGGTCAGCGCCGACGTGCCCACCGGCACCACCCTGCTGGACGCCGCCGAGGCCTGCGGCGCCCAGGTGGGCCATAGCTGTGGCGGCGTCTGCGGCTGCTCCACCTGTCACATCTGGGTCCGCAAGGGGCTCGACACGCTGAGCGAGCAGTCGGACGCGGAGGCGGACCGCCTGGACATGGGCTTCGACGTCCGGCCGTACTCCCGGCTGTCCTGCCAGACGGAGCTGGGGGAGCAGGACGTCCTCGTCGAAATCACCGAGGAGTCTCTCACGGCCTTCATGGACGAGAACCCCGTCCTGCGCCGTTCCCTCGAAGCCGAGGGGAAATGGCCGCTGAAGAAGTGAGGTTGTTACGTAGTGCTTGACGGGGCGCGGAAGGATCTCTATATGTCCGGCCCATCGCAGCGCCGCACCGCGATGCACCGCCCGCCCAGGTGGTGGAATTGGTAGACACACTAGATTCAGGGTCTAGCGCCTGCAAGGGCATGGAGGTTCGAGTCCTCTCCTGGGCATGAAGTTGAGAAGGGGTTCCGGTTTCAAACCGGAGCCCCTTTTCGCTTTTCAGGGGTCAGGATCTCGCTGGCTCCACCGCGTCGTGCGCGACATGGTTCGCGGCCTCCCGAGCGAGGCTGCCGCCCTTGCGCAAGTCCCGGATGCGAATCTTCCGCAGGTGAACGGAGATGGCGCCCACCGCGACCTGGCTGATGACGGTCCCCAGGTGCGTGAGCGTGGAGAAGGCCGCCGCGTCCTCCGGCGAGGCCCCCAGGCTGCGGGCCGCCCAGCTCGTCACGAAGTAGTAGATGCCCATGCCCGCCGGGACACCCGGGAGCGACTGCCCCAGGGAGATGGCCCCCAGCACCACCGCCCCCGCGAAGAGGCCCCCGGAGATGCCGATGCCCCGGAGCGCCAGGCCGTAGGCGAGCGCGGAGGCCAGCACCGGCCCCACCGAGAAGACGAACACCTTCGCCATGCCGGTGAAGGAGCGCGCCGTGCCCAGGCCCTCGCTGACGTGGTGGAGGAAGCCCTCCACCCGGGGCAGCTTGTGGCGCTTGTGCAGGGCGAAGGCGAGCGGACCGGACCAGTGCGCCAGCAGCACCACCAGCGCGACCAACCCCACGCAGAGTGACACGGCCACCTTCAGCTCGCCTTCGAAGCGGGACAGCGTCTGGCCGAAGGGCCCGAGCAGCGACAGCGTGACGAGCAGCATCAGCGCCGCGAACTCCATCAGCTTGCAGACGCCCACCGAGCCCAGGCAGCGGAGGAAGGGGATGCGCTGCGTCCGGGACAGGAGGAACGAGCGCATGATTTCGCCCAGCTTCCCCGGCAGCGCGTTGTGGACGAAGGCGCCGATGGCCACCAGGTGGTAGCGCTCCTTGAACGGCACGGGCCGGCGGAGGGTGCGCTGCCATTGCACGGCGCGCAGCGGGATGAGCGACGCCTGGAGCAGCATGAAGGGCACCAGCCACACGAGGTGGCCGGGCAGGTCCCTCACGAACTGGCCCAGGGGGAAGCGCGGCGTGAGCAGCGGCCCCGGCCCGCCCAGGCTCCACTTGAAGAAGGCCGTGGACAGCAGGACGACGGACAGCACGAGCCCCAGGACGCCGAGCAGCACCTTGAACAACGCCCGGCCTCCCGGATGCCTCACCCTCCCCTTCACGGCACCAACCGGAGTCTGGGGGTGGAGTCGAGGTACGCCGCCGCGAGCCGGTCATGGAGCTGCGCGCAGTGAGACAGGCCAGACAGGTCCACGGGCGCCTTCGCGGGCCAGCACACCAGGCTGTTGGCCTCCGTGCGCGTCAGCCCGCCATGCGAGCCGAACTCCCAGGCGAAGCCCACGGTGCCTCCGCGCTGCACGGCCTCGCCGAAGAGGACCAGGTCCCCCGCGGTGGACATGGTCGGCAGGACGCGCAGGAAGTCCGCCACCGCGCGTTTGCTGAACTCGGAGGACAGGGGGGCCCGGTCCACGGTGTCCGCGCCGTAGACGCCTCCGCGAATGAGCGCCACCGCGCCGTTGCCCCGGCGAAGGGCCACGATGCCGATGTCCGGACTGCGCGTCACGCGCGCCAGGATGTCGGGATGGCGCGCGAGCAAGGTCCTGGCGTCGAGGGGGCGGGGTTCGCCAGAGAGATACACGTGGGCGAAGTTGCCGCACTCGATGGCCACGGGCGTGAAGGGTGCGCGTGGGGTTGAGTCCGGAGCCGGGCGCGGCATTCCCTCGCACAGGCCGCGCACGAGTTCGTCCGGGAGCGGACCGTCACCGTGCGGCGCCAGCAGCCACTGCGCCAGCGACAGCCTCTTGCGTTGCTCCCACGGGAGACAGTCCACGTGTCCGTGGTCGGAGAGGATGACGACGTCGTAGGGCTGCTCCGCCGCGCCCGCGACGGCGTAGAGCTCCGAGAGGTACGTATCCACTCGGTGGAGCTCGGCCTGCGCCAACTGGGAGCGCGGCCCTCGGCGATGGGCCACCTCGTCGTAGTTGCCATAGACGAGGTAGACGACGGGGACGCCCCGGGCCATGTCCACCAGGGCCTTGGTGAAGGCGAAGCTCCAGCCCAGCCGCTGAAGGAAGACATGGCTGAACAGGAACGCGGGCTCGTGACGCCAGTCGTGGAGCCCTCGCGCCCAATGGATGACTTCGCGCGCGGCGGCCCAGGTGTCCATGCCCAGGGAGCGCAGGTAGTCCCAGACGCCTCGCGTGCGTGCGCTGAGCAGCCCCATCATCTCGTACGAGAAGGAGCGGGACATCTGCTTGAAGCTGGCCAGCGTGCTCATGCTGAGCGCGTTCTCGGCGCCCGCGCGGAACAGCGAGAAGTATCCGTGGCCTCCACCGTCGAGCAGGCTGGTGCGACCCGCGCCGCGCAACCGCTGATCGATGGCGAGCGCGTCCGTCGGCGTGTTCATCTGGACCTTGCGGCCCAGCTCCCGGTCGAACCAGGAGTACGCCGGGAGGTTGGAGTGGCGCATCCCGTAGAGCAGCCCCGCCTGGAAGTAAGGCGTCGAGGTGGGCGCTCCCCAGAAGGCCTCATCCAGGTGGAACTGGCCCGAGCGGATGAGCCGCGACAGGAACGGCATCCGGCCCGCCACGAGCGCTTCGTCGAGCAAGCCCTTGGGCACGCCGTCCAGGTGGACGATGAGCAGCTTCCTCGCCCTGCGTACGGGCGCGGGAGGCACCTTCGCTCGGACCCGGCGCACGAGCCCGTGCGCCCATAGGTGCATCGCGGGTGGAATCACAGCGCTCACGCGTGTCGCCTCCCCTCCTCCGGCAGGCAAGATGGACACGTGAGAGGGCCGTCGCCCTGGAGTGAACATCGCCCTCCCGGACAGCAGGCGAGCGGCCGTCACGGCTGATGGACCCGGGAAGAAAAACAGGTGGCGGAGCGTCCATGGCGGCCCCCTCATGCTCATTCCCGTCACGGCCGTCCTCCTCGCCAGCCTGAGCGCCGCCCCTGCGACCAGCGCGCGCGTGGCGCCCGGACTCGAGCCCGTGAAAACGACGGGCTTCGACGCGATTGCCATCCCGCTGGTGAGCTTCAACTCGGACCACGGCTTCGGCTACGGCGCGGTGGGCGGCATGTACCTCTACGCGCCCGGAAAGAAGCCGTACGCGCACGCCATCAGCGCGCAGTTCTTCTTCAGCAGCCGGGGCGTGCAGAACCACTCCCTGAAGTACGACGGGCCTCGCCTGCTGGGTCCGCTCCGCGTGGAAGGACGGCTGGATTACCGGCGCGAGATTCGCAGCCCCTTCTTCGGCGCGGGGAACCAGTCCGCGCCGGACTTCCGAGGGGACGTGAACAACGAGCTGTACAACTTCGAGAAGGGGACGCCGGGCTTCTGGTTCCGGCTGCGCGGGCACCCTTTCGGAGACGAACACCCGCTCCAGTCCTACGTGGGCTACGGCTGGCGGCACATGCGCGTGGAGGCCTACGAGCGGTCCATGCTGTCCCTGGAGAAGCCGCTGGGAATGGACGGCGGCAACATGGGGCAGCTCCTCGCGGGCTTCCTCTGGGACACGCGCGACTCCGAGTCGGAGCCCCAACGCGGCGGCGTCGAGGAGTTCTCCCTGCGCGTGTCGGGCAACGCCACGGGCAACCGCTACCACTACGTGGGCCTCACGCTGAGCGAGCGGCGCTACGTCGCGCTGTCCCCGCGCCTCACGCTGGCGCACCGCATGACGCTGGACATGCTGTTCGGCGACGTGCCGTTCTACGAATGGAGCAACACGGGCGGCGTCAACGTGTCCGAGGGCATCGGCGGCATGAACAGCGTGCGTGGCATCGAGCGCAACCGCTTCGCCGGGAACATCAAGGCGTTCATGAACACGGAACTGCGCTATCAGGCGGCGCGGTTCCAGGTGCTCGGGCAACAGCTCAAGGTGGGCGCGGTGGCCTTCGTGGACCTCGGCCGGGTGTGGCACCCGGGCGTCTCGGATGGCCCGTGGTGGCACTGGCACCCGGGCGTCGGAGGCGGCCTGCGCTTCTCCCGGCGCGCGGCGGTGGTCCGCACGGACTACGCGGTGTCCACCGGCTCCGGACGCCAGCGCTTCTACGTCACCTTCGGCCACATGTTCTGACGCTCACGGGCGGCGCTTCCACACGTCCCCTTCGCGCGTGAAGCGCTCGCCCACCCAACGCTCGCTGGCCGCGGACAACTGCCATTCGCCTCGTCCGAGCAGGACCAGGGAGTCGCAGCGCTCGAGCAGGGGCTTCACGGTGTGCTGGGTGCTTTCATCCTCGAAGGCCGCGGCCGCCGTGGCGAAGCGCTCGGGTGCGCCCACCGCGCCGTGCAGCATGAAGCCGTACGGGTCGACCAGGAGGGGGCTGCCCTTGGGAACTCCGGGCAGGCGGCCCGCGGCGATGGCCCACGCCGGCTCGAATGCACACAGCGCGGACTCGGGGGGCACGGCGGCGCGAATCGCACCGGCGATGGCCAGGAGGCCCCGGTCGCGCTGCTTGGCCCAGTTGATGGCCTCGGGCAACGTCGAGAACGCCGTGAGCCCCACGGCCACCGTCAGCGCCACCGCGAAGCGCCGTGAGCGCGCCTCCGCCCAGGACAGCACCCACGCGGCGCCCATTCCACAGAGCACGGCCGTGATGGGAGCGAGGCTCGCGTTGTAGTGGTTGTAGAAACTCTTGGACGACATGAAGACGGCGACCGTCAGGAGCCAGGCCGTGGAGAACAGCCTCTCCGCGACCGCATCACGGCGCCTGGAGCGCGCCAGGGCGACGACGAGCCCCAACAGGCTCAGCACCGAGATGCCCCAGTGGCTCTCCCCCAGCATCAAGCGCAGTCGACTCGCAGGCTCCAACACGCCATCGGGAGGCCGCAGCATTTGGAAGCGGAGGAGCCCTTCCACCAGGGGCTCCGCGGACAGCAACACGAAAGGCCCCATCCAGACGAGCCCGGCCACCGCCGCGGTGCCCACGGTCCTCAGGGCCCGCCGCCACTCGCCACCCCCACCGAGCGCCCACGCCGTGGCGAGAACCCACACCCCCGCGGTCAGTTTCACGGCACATGCCGTCGCGAGCAGGACACCTGTGGCGACATCTCGACGCCAGGCCGCGCGTCCTTTCGCTGGGCGCAAGGCCACCCAGGCCATTGCCAGACAGGTCAGGTTGAGCATCGGCTCCAGGAGCACGCCTCGCTCCGCGGTCGAAGCCTCGGGATGGACCGCATAGACGAGCGCGGCCACGACACCCGCTCGCGTGCCCCATCGCTCCTGGACAATGCGGCCACACAACACCGTGCTCAGCGCGCCCAGGACGGGAATGCACCACCGCACCGCGGAGAAGACCGAGTCCACGTCCAGGACGCGAGCCAGCGCCGCCACCGGCGCCCACAGCACGGCGATGCCCGGCGGATGGACGAAGAAGTAGTCGCGGTACGGCAGCACACCGTGCGAGAGGAGCGCCGACGCGCTGAAGTAGACCCCTTCGTCGAAGTCGACTGGGTAGCCCAGCGTCCCGTTTCGATTGAAGAACGCCGCGACGCGGAGGAGCCATGCGCCCACGCCCACGAGGAGCACGGGCGCCCAGGGATGCCGCAAAACGGTTGTCACGGGAGTCAAACGGTCGCCGACGAGCACCGGCCCAGCATGCACCAGACACCGACAGGCGTGGGGAGAACATGGGAGCGGTGGTTGACCGGAGCCGCTGAGCCGGCACAGACCGATTCACCTGGCATCGAATCGACATCGTGCCCGCTGGTCGACTCACGGCAGTCAAGACTCCATGACAGAGGCACTCGAGCCACGACGCCCCGGCGAGGTTGGCTCAAGGCGGCGTCGCCTCGCACTCAGTAGCGCACGGTCGCCGAGTAGGCGAAGTGGTCCGAGCCGTACTTCTCCAGGCGCTCGGCGGGGCCGGTGCCGATGCCCTGGCTGACGTAGATTTGATCGATGGGCACCCCGGAGACGCCCGCGGTCCGCAGGTGGTTCATGCCGGCGATGTCCTGAGACAGCGCGCGGTTGAAGTCACCCACCAGCACGACAGGGAGACCTCGGCCACGCAGCTCCTGGACCACCTCTCGCACCACCGCGTTGTGCGTCCGCCAGCGCTCCTGACGCTCGGGGTGCTGCCCATTCCATGCGCCGGAGATGTAGTGGGTGTTGATGAACGCCAACTTCACGCCGGTCTCCTTGTTCTTCAGCACGACCCAATTGACGAAGCGCGCGGGCGTCACCCCACCCTCGCCTTCGTGGGTGAGTCGCGAACCCTGCCCCGTCCGCTCGTACTTGTTCCTGCGCCAGGAGATGGCGATGGAGTTCCGCGCCGCGAGTCGCTCCGCGCCGGGCCGGTAGTGGTCGTAGTACTCCAACGCTTCGAGCTTGGAGTGCCCTTCTGCCGTGCTCACCTCCTGCCAGCCAATGACATCCGCCAGCGGCCTGAAGTTCGCCTCCCCACGGAGGGTGTTGTGCGTCGCGACGGTGGTGGTCGTGGCGGCGAGAGATGCGGTCTCCACCTCGTCGGCAGAGAAGACACCCATGGAGACCAGGAAGCTGAGAACAATGGATGAGACGAGCTTGAACACGGGCTTCTCACGCGGGAATGAACGACTGTGGATGAAGCAAGCGCATGTGGGCCATGCCATGTTGACGCTCTACATCGCGTCGATGTGACAAGGCCCACGAGGGCACCCAGGCATGCGACTGCCGCGATGCATCTCTAGGCGGGGCGGCCGGTCACAACGCGCACGGGAACCAGTGGCTGTCATACGCGGTGTTCGACCGAGCCCCCGTCGCGTTGATGACATACACCTTCGGCTTGATGTCCTCCGAGGGTGGCACACCCACATCCGGATCGTGGCAGTAGGAGAACCCGGTGGCGCCACCAGGATTGAAGCTGGAGTCGTACGTCCGGTTGTTCCAGTAGAGGAACAAGCGCACCCCCCAATAGTAGGAGTAGGGAGGGACGCCGCCCGTGACGCTCGTCGTACAGGAAACGCCGTCGACCGAATTCCTGGCACATGAGACCGAGACAACCGGAGTCGACAGCGCCGCGTGCGGGGACGGCGGCGCGATGGCTTGCGACTGAGCGCTCTCGGCAAGAGGCTCGCTGCCCTCTTCGAACTCCGCGCCACCACAGGCCGTCATCACGACACCCGCAACCACCACAGGAACCCAGGCACGCCGTGCAAGTCGTTGCATTTGGGAAGCCTCCACGTTGGGAGGCGCGAGTATGTCTGCGTTGCGTGAGGCGCGATAGCCATGCCTGACATGACACGGCGACTGATGACTGCCTCACGGAATCACAGACACTGTCCCTGTGCTTTTCGCGCCGTGGCAGACAAGCGCTCAGCTCAGCGCGTCAACCCACGTCCGCAGGCGAGGCTCCGCCTGGGCTTCGCCGCGCACACCCGGCTCGGCATCCAGCGGCAGGGTGTGGAAGCCCCGGGCCTCCAATCCCTTGCACATCTCCGCGCGGACCTGGGCGTCCGGGGCGAACAGGATGCAACCATCACCACCGCCCGCGCCGGACAGCTTCCCCGCCGCGCCGTAGCTCGCCGCCAGGGCCAGTACTCGGCGCATGCCTTCCGTCTCCAGGGGCCCCAGCTCCAGCAGCAGCGCGTGCTGCGCCTTCACGGCCTCGGAGAACGCACGGAAGTCACCGCCCGCCAGCCCGTCCTCGATGGCGTGCCCGAGCAGGTCCGAGCGCTCCACGAAGCGCTGCCGCCCCGAGGCCTCCAACCGCGCCTCCACCTGCCCGATCAACACCCGCGTGGAGGCGCTCTCACCCGTGAAGGCATACGCCATGGACACCCGAGGCGAAGGCAGTCGCCACACATCCACGGAGGGAGACTCCGCCAGGGCCGCGCGCAGCCGCCCGCTGTTGCTCGCGTCAATCAGCGGCGCCACGTCGTAGCGCCGGTAGCGCAGCACGCTCCCCGCGAAGCTCGTCGCCACGTCCCCGCCGCTGCCCTTGCCGCCCTGCCCCGCCGTGTGGGCCAGCAGCGCCAGCTTCAGCGCGTCGTAGCGCTCCTCCAGCACGTAGCGCGCGCCCTCGGCCGCCAGCACCGTCGCGCACGCACTGCCGCCCATGCCCAGCTTCTGGCCGTTCGGCCCCACCGCGGACGGCGCCACCGCCAGGTCGAAGCCCGCGCTCGCGCGGCCATGCGCCCGCAGGGCCTCGTCCAGCGCCCGCGCCACGAAGGAGAACCCCGCCGGGACGTCGCGCTCCCAGCGCACCCCCAGCGGCGTGGTGCTCCCCGCCAGCGTCCCCTCCTCCAGGCACACGTGCACGCGGGCATCCGCGCGCCGGCGGACATACGCGGCCGTTCGCGGCGCCACCGCCGCCAGCCTCGCCACGCCGCCCCACAGCACGGCGTACTCACCAGACAGGAACAGCTTGCCCGGCGCGGAGAGCGCGCGCTCCATCAGAACAGGTGCTCCTGCTTCAGCACCGCGTCACCGCCGGGCGTGCACCGAATCACATCCACCGCGCCGCACGCGCGAGCCAGCGCCTCCGCGGCCACCTCGTGCGCGGCGTCCGTCAGCAGCACCGGGTTCGGGCCCGCGTCCAGCGTGAACCACACCGGGATGCCCTTCTTGCGCTGCTCCTTCAGGTGCTGGATGAGCCCCAGCGTGCCGGCGTTCATGTAGCTCAGCGGCGGATTCGCGGCGAAGGACGTCGCGTGCATGCGCCAGGCGTTGCGCTCACACAGCTCCCCCAGTCCCTGCAAATCCCGCTGGGCGATGAGCGCACGGGACTGGACCACCTCCGCCTCGGCGTCCTTCACCCACGCCGGGTAGTAAGGGCTGGTGTCCACCGTGAGCTTCATCCCATCCCGCGACTTCACCTCTTTCTCGCCGCGGTCGAGGATCGCCACCACCATGCGCAGGTCCGGCCAATGGGCCGCGTCGAAGCGCTGCACCGCGAAGCTGTCCTCACCATCCGGACGCTCGCCGCGCTGCCACTCGCAGAAGCCGCCCTGCACGCTGCGGCACGCGGAGCCACTGCCCAGCCGCGCCAGGATGCTCGCCGCGCGAGGCTCGGACGACAGGCCCGCCGCCGCGCGCCCCGCCACCGCCAGCGCCGCGAAGCCCGCCGCGCTGCTCGCCAGCCCCGCCGCCATGGGGAAGTCGCCGCGCGACACGACCTTGGCCGGGCCCAGCGCCGCCTGCGTCTGCGTCCGAATCACATCCAGGAGGCGCAGCACGCGGTCGCGCTCGCTGCCCTTCGCGGTGTGTCCGTTGAGTTCCACCTGGTCGCTCGCAACGCCGAACTCCACCGTCGTGGTGACCGACAGCGGGGACAGCGTGAGGGACAGGCTGGACTGGTGCGGAAGAATCAGCGCGTCGTCCCGCTTCCCCCAGTACTTCACCAGGGCGATGTTGGGATGCGCCAGAGCTGTGGCTTTCATGGGAAGACTCACGACGCCCGCGGACCCGCGAGCTGGCTGCTGAAGCAGCGCACGCCCATCCGGGTGAGCTTCGTCACCACCGGCTTGGGCTCGAGGAACAGGCCAATGACGGCCCCACCATCTCCACCCGCACCGGTGAGCTTGGCGCCCAGCGCCCCCAGCTCCCGCAGCCGGTAGACCATCTCTTCCAACGGCGGCGAGGACAGGCCCAGCGCCGCCAGGAGGCCCTGGTTGACGTTCATCGCGTCACCCAGCGCCTCCAAATCGCCCGCCGCCACCGCCTTCGCGCCCTCCGAGGACACCCGTCCAATCTCCGTGAACAGGCGCTCGTAGCGCGCGGGCCAGCGGGCCTGCCGCTCCCGCAGCGCGCCCACCGTCTTCTTCGTGGGGCTGCGCTCACCCGCGAGCGTCACCACCACGTGCAGCGGACGGGGACTCTCCACCACCTGCCCCGTCCCCTTGGTGGCCCCCGGCTTGCGCCGGTAGAGGACCAGCTGCTCCATGGCGCTGGTGGTGTGGTCCAGCCCGGAGGGCGAGCCGTGGAACTCCTGCTCCATGGCCCACGCCACGCGCACCGCGTCCTTCGGCGAGGGCGCCTTCCCGGCCGCCTGGAGCAACAGTCGCGAGCACGCCACCGACAGCGCGGCCGAGCTGCCCAGCCCCACCGCCAGCGGCAGGTCCGCCTCCAGGGACACCTTCACCGGAGGCGCGCCCGTGGCCTCGGCCGCGCGGGCGAACGCCGCCGTGAGCTGCTCGCGCTGCAACCGGTTGAGCTTCGCGGGCAGCGAAAGCTGGCAGGACTTCGACGGCACGGCGCGCGCCGTCACGCCCTGGGACAGGGGGCCGGCCAGGGCCGGGTGCCCGTACACGACGCTGTGCTCGCCCAGCAGGATGACCTTGCCGGCGCCGAAGGCCGACAGGGATTCGGAGGAAGGGGCCACGGCGTCAGACCGTGGTGCCGGTCGCGGCCGCGGCATCCTCGGCGGGGAGGGCGGCCAGCAGCTCGCGGGCCTTCTCCACCTTCACGTGCCCCGCCTTCACGAGCAGGTTGGCGATCTTCTCCACCCAGTCGCCGCGAGCGCCCGCCGTCACCGCCACGCAGCGCGCGTGCATCGCCATGTGGCCCTTCTGGATGCCCACGCTGCCCAGCGCCCGGAGCGCCGCGAAGTTCTGCGCCAGCCCCACCGCCGCGAACACCATGGCCAGCTCACGCACGCTGGTGGTCTGCATCAGCTTGAGCGCCATCTGCACGCCCGGGTGAATCTTGATGGGGCCGCCCACCGTGCCCAGCGCCATGGGCAGCTCGATGCGGCCCACCAGGTGCCCCTCTTCCAGGTACCAGGTGGACAGCGGCCGGTACTGGCCGTTGCGGCAGGCGAACGCGTGCGCGCCCGCTTCGATGGCGCGCCAGTCCTGCCCCGTGGCGATGGCCACCGAGTCGATGCCGTTCATCACGCCCTTGTTGTGCGTGGCGGCGCGGTACGGGTCGGCTTCCGCGAAGCGGCTGGCCTGGGTGATGCCCTCGGCGATCTCCTCGGCCGGCATCTCGAAGTCCGCCAGCAGCGGCACGGGGATGCGGCACATGGCGCGCGCCAGCCGGCGGTCCGCCAGGTTGGAGAGGATGCGCAGGTACACCTTGCCGCCGGTGACCTGCTCGATGAGCGGCGCCACGCCCTCCGCCATGGTGTTGATGAGGTTGGCCCCCATCGCCTCCTGGGCGTCGATGATGAGGTGGACGATGAGCAGCGGCTCGCCGCGCGGGCCCTCGGGGGCCGGCAGCACGCGGACCTCGACGTCCTTCGCCCCGCCGCCCCGCGCCACCATGGCCGGGTGGAAGCTGTTGGCCAGCGCGAGAATCTGCTCCTTGTGCGCCAGGATGCGCTCGGTGGCCACCGTGGGGTCGCCGTAACGCGACACCTGCACCTGGCCAATCATCAGGGACGGATCCGCCTCGCCGATGAAGCCGCCCGCCTCCCGGACGATCTTCGCCGCGAAGGACACCGCCGCCACGACGGAGGGCTCCTCCACCGCCATGGGCACCAGGTAGTCGCGCCCGTTGACCTGGAGGTTGAGCCCCAGGCCCAGCGGCAGGGAGAAGGTCCCCACCGCGTTTTCAATCATCTGGTTCGCCAGGACGGGCTGCAGCGCCTCCGAGCCGAGCAGCTGCTGCATGTCCTCGGGCGTGAGCCGGAACATGCGGGAGAGGTGCGCGTGGCGCTCCTCCATCGGCAGCTTGTGGAACCCGGGGAGCCGGGACGTCACGGTGTCAGACATGTTCTTCCTTCCAGACTTCGGCGAGGCCACCCTCTACAGCGCCGCCAACCAATCCTTCAACTCTCCGGTGACCACCCGGGGCCGCTGCCTCAATTCAGCGCAGCTTCTGCTACCCGTCAGGATGAGCGCCTGACGCAGCCCGCCCAGGATGACCTCCAGCGCCGCCTCCGCCCCCGCGAGCCCGCCCGCCTGCTGCGCGCGGAACAGCGGCAGCGCCAGCCCCGCCACGTCCGCCCCCAACGCCAACGCCTTGGCCGCGTCCAGCCCCGTCCGGAGCCCGCCGCTCGCCACCAACTGAACGCCCGAGCCCACCGCCCGCCGCACGGTGGCCAACGCCGCCGCCGTGGGGATGCCCCACGCGCTGAATTCCGCACCCAATTGTGCTTGTACGCCCGAGGCCCGAAGTTGTTCCACGCGCACCCAGGACGTCCCGCCCAGGCCGGAAACGTCGATGTTCCGCACGCCCAGGTCCGCCAGCCGCCGGGCGACGTCCGGGCCAATGCCACACCCCGTCTCCTTCACGAGCAGCCGGTCCCCGAACGCACGCACCAGCAGCTCCACCACCTGGTAGCCGCCCCGGAAGTCCCGGTCGCCCTCGGGCTGCGTGAGCTCCTGGCCCGCGTTGAGGTGCAGGGCCAGGCCGTCCGCGCCAATGCCGTCCACCAGCCGGCGCGTGCCGTCCACGCCCAGCGAGATGGCCTGGAACATGCCGATGTTGCCCAGCAGCGCCACCGTGGGCGCCACCTGCCGGACCTGGAACGAGGCGGCCCGGGAGGCGTCCTCGGACATGGCGCGCTGGCTGCCCACCCCGAAGGCCAGGCCGTGCTTCTCCGCGAGCTGCGCCAGGTCCCGGTTCACCGCGCCCGCGCGCTCCGTGCCGCCGGTCATCCCGGTGACGAGCAGCGGGTGGCGCAGCCGCTTTCCGAGGAACGGCGTGGAAAGGTCGACATCCTCCGCCGCCAGCTCTGGCATGGCGCAGTGGACCAGTTTCACACACTCGAGCAGGGTGCTGTTGCCCGCGGGCTCGACGTCGCCGGTGCTGCAAAGGTCGAGATGCGCGTCCTTGCGTCTGGCTGTGAGGTCGTCGCCCATCTCGCTGAAGTCCGGTCCGCCCCCGTGGTGGCAAGGCTTCTAAGTGCCTGAATGACCGGAGTTTCCTAGCAAGCGGAGCGCCCGAGGTGCAAGACAAAGGGCCCGGACGGTCGCCTCCGCCATGTGGGTGGACGATGCCTCCTTTTGAGCGGTATGAGCCCCGCGTGAGCGCCCCCCTGACCCACGTGGTTGTCTTCCTCCACAGCGGCGACTACGACCGCGTGCACCAGGGATTGTCCATCGCCGCGGCGGCCGTCGCGGCGGGCCGGCGGGTGGAAATCTACCTGTTCTGGTGGGCCCTGGAGCGCTTCCTGAACGACGCGCTGGATGAACCGGACTTCATGGGTCGCGAGGACGTCACGGACCGCTTCGAGTCCCGCGGCATGCCCACGTTGCGTGCGCTGCTCGCACACCTGAACGACTCGGGCCTGCTCACGCTCGCCGGGTGCACGGGCTCGCTGGGCGCCCTGGGCGCCGAGGCCCGCGCGGACGCGAGCGGCATTCCCCTGTGGCTGGGCTGGAGCGCCATCCTCCAGCGCACCGCGGGCGTGACGGACCGCTTCTACCTCTGACGAAGCGGCCGCCGTCCACGGGGGCCGTCCGGGCGTCACACGTTCAGCTTGAAGCCCAGGATGAAGGTGCGGGGCGCGTTGGGCCGCGCACCGTAGGGACGGCGAGACATGACGACCTGCTCGTCCAGGATGTTGCGCACGCTCAGGTACAGCTGGCCCCAGCGCGAGAAGTTCCAGTTCGCGTTGGCGTCGAACGTGAGCATCGCGTCCGTCAGGTCACCCGGCGCCGCCTCGCCCTGCCCCGCGCGCTCGCGCATGGCGTCCACGTAGAGGGCGCTCAGGAACAGGCCGCCGAACGACGTCTCCACGCCCGCGGTGGCGTACAGCTGGTGCCGCGGCACGTAGGGCAGCTCGTCACCCGCGCGCACGTTGCCGAACTGCGGGTCCGCGGACTGGAAGTCCTCGCGCAGCCGCGTACGGGTGAACGTGTAGGACAGCGAGGTCGGGAACGTCACCCCGCCGCCCGGGCGGAAGGTCTTCTCGCCAAAGACTTCCACGCCGTAGATGTAGGCCTTGCCCGCGTCCGTCTGCCGGTCCAGGTCGTCGTTGAGGCAGCCGCTGGAGAACGTGCAGATGTCGGTGAGGTTCGAGTAGTCGTTGAAGAAGCCCACCGCCTCCAGCCGCTCGCCACGCCGCGTCCACCGGGCGCCCGCCTCGTAGTTGATGCTCTTCTCGGGGAGCACCGCGTCGGGCTGGCCAGGGGCCGGCGGCGAGAAGCCGCGATAGGCGCCCGCGAACAGGCCCAGCTCCCGCGTGAGCGCGCCGTAGACGCCCATGCCGGGCATCAGCACCTCCACGGCGCCGCGCGACTCCGTGTCCGTCAGGCGGTTCACGGAGTGGGAGCGGATGATCTCCATCCGGATGCCCGGCGTCAGGACCAGCGGCCCCCAGCCGATGGCGTCCGTCGCGTGCAGGGCGAAGGCCTTGGTGGAGTCCTTGTTGTTGGCGGTGGTGTACGTGGGCTCGTTCGCGTGGACCAGCCGGCCGCCCTGCATGAGGAACGCGTCCTCGGTGTGCAGGCGGTCGATGCTGTCGAAGTGGTAGCGCGCGCCGAACTCCACGTTGTGGCTCAACGGCCCCGTGGTGCCGTTCCAGCGGGCCACGCTCTGGAGCCCCTGGGACACGTAGGTCCGGTCATTGGGGCCAATCATCAGCGCCTCCTGTGAGGACGCGCTGTCGAGCTCACCGGTGAGCACGCCGTAGTAGATGGCGTTGCGCGCGCTCGTCGGGTCCGCGAGCACGCTGGAGACGGACGTCCCGCGGAAGCGGTTCACCTTGCGCCAGGCGCGCGACAGGTCATGCCGGTAGACGGAGGTCGTCACGGCCAGGGAGCCCGCCTCCAACTCGTGGCTGAGGACGACCTGCGTGCGGTGCCACTTCATGTGGTCCAGCGCGCTGGAGACGTAGCGGCGCAGCGGGTTGGCCGCGAAGTCCGCGTCGCTGAGGCCCAGGTAGGTCTCGTTCGAGTCCTCGTCGGAGTACCCCAGCTTGACGTTGAGCGTCTGGCGGACCGGGCCCTCCGGGACGAGCAGGTAGCGGCCCTTGGCCATCCACTCGTTGCGGCTGAAGCCCGTGTTGCCGCCCAGCGTGTCCAGCTCCTTGAAGCCGTCGCTGCGCAGGTGGACACCTTCCAGGAGGAAGCCGGCGCGGTCGGTGCTGGCGCCGAAGACGCCGTGCGCCTTGCCGTAGAGGTACGCGCCGCCCGCCATGTCCAGCCAGATGGACTCGGACGCGGGGATGTCGCGGGTGAGGAACTCCACGGAGCCGCCCACCGTCTGCGGGCCCTGCTGGATGGCCGAGGGGCCCTTGAGGACGCGGATGCTCGTCATGCGCGTGGCGAGCGGGAAGTAGTAGGCCGCGGGCGCCGAGTACGGCGCGGGGCCGAAGAGGACGCCGTCCTCCAGGAGCGTGACCTTCTTGCTGCGGTCCGGGTTGACGCCGCGCAGACCCACGTTCGGCCGCAGGCCGAAGCCGTCCTCGCCTCGCGCGTACACGCCCGGGACCGTCCGCAGGATGGCCTCCGGGTCATCCCGCTCGAAGCGCTCCAACTGCGCGGGCTTCAACACGTGGATGGAGCCGCTCGTGCGCGCCTCCGACGTGCCCACCACCACGCTCTCGAACTTCCGCTCGACGGCCTCCGGCGAAGGCTCCAGCACGAGCGGCACCGCCTCCCCCGCCTCGACGGCCAGCGGCGCGTCGCTCGCGGGGACCAGGCCGGGGTCCGCCACGGCCTCCGGGACCGCTTCAGGGGCGACCTGGGGCTCCGCGCCGGGCGCCTGCGCCGGGCCCGCGTCCTGGGCCTCGGGGACCGTGGCGGCCTCGGGGGCCTGCGACGCATCGGTCTGGGCCGCGGCAGGGGTTGCCCATGCCAGCAAGAGCGCAGGAAGCATCCAGCTCCGCGCCCGCATCAACGTGTGCTCGAACAGTGCCATCTGAAGCGTATCGACCTTGTCTCGACCGGGATGTCCGACGACCTGCGAAAAGCCAGGAGCCGGGGGTGGAGATCCGCCCGCGCGCGGACCTCCCTCCCCGGCTCCTGCTTCTACACAACTTCAGGGACTACAGCTTCTCGATGGGCCCGCCGATGACGATCTTCCCATCCGCCTGGATGGCGATGCCGCGGGCGGCCTCCTCGGTCGCCGCCGCCACGACGTTCACCTTGGCGATGCCGCCGGTGCCGAACGTCGTGTCGAGGTCGCCGGCGGTGTTGTAGCGCGCCACCACCATGCTGTTGTCGCCGCCCTCGGTCACGAAGCCCGCCGCGTAGATGCGGTTCTGCGCGTCGAAGGTCACCGACCAGAACCGGTCGTTCTCCGTGGCGGAGATGGGCGCCGCCTTGATGATGACGTCCTCGGCCGTGCCACCCGTGGGGATGATGGCGAGGATGCCGTCGTCGTTCTGGTTGCCACCGGCGCGGTAGCCCACCGCCGCGGCCCAGTTGCCGTCCGCCGACTTGGCCACGCCGAAGAAGGCCTGGTCCGGGCGCTCCAGGCTGAAGGTCTTGTAGCCCTCCGGCGCGAAGGACGTGTCCGGCTGGCCGTCACGCGTGTGCATCAGCAGGAGGGCCTGGTTGTTCTGCGCGCCCAGCGTGCCGCTGCCCACGTGCAGCACGCGGTCGTCGTTGAGGACGACCATGTTGCGGCCGCGGTCGTTGTCACCGGCCAGGTCCAGCACCACGGAGCCGCCCGTGCCCCACGTCGGGTCGAGGTCGCCCGCGGCCGTGTAGCGGAAGGACACCAGGTCCACCGTGCCGGAGGAGGCGGTGCGGCCATAGCCGGTCGTCACGTACTTGCCGTCGGACTGCATGCCCACGGCGTAGGCCTCCGCCATGCCCCACTCCGGGTTGGTCTCGCTCTGGGCCTGGAACGGCGCGGACGTCACGACGCCCTTCCAGCCGAACGTGTCGTCCGACCGGCCGTTGTCGTTCAGGCGCTGCAGCACGATGCGGTTGGCGCCCTGCGCGCCCACGCCCGTGGGCATGGACGTGTAACCCGACGCCATGATCTTGCCGTCCGGCTGGATGAAGCCGTAGCGCATGCCGTCGTTCAGGTTGGACAGGTTGAGGACGCTGAACCCGTTGGGCGTCTCGCTCGAGCCGAACGTCGTATCCAGGGCCCCCGCGGCCGTCAGCCGCGCCACCACGCGGTCGGTGTCCGAACGCGTCCCATCCGCGCGCTTGTTGCCGAACAGCACGACGCGGTCCGAGTTGTCCACGCGCACGTCCCACAGCGAGTCGCGCGTGCCGTCACGGCCGGTGCCGAAGTCCACGTGCGTGACGCCGCCGGCGCCGAACGTCGTGTCCTGGGTACCGTCCACGTTGAAACGCACCACCGCGATGTCGCTGTCCAGCGCGCCCGTGCCCGCGTCGGGGGTGGGGTCGGTGCCAGAGTCCGGAACCGGGTCCGTGCCCGCGTCCGTGTTGGTGCCCGCGTCCGGAACCGGCGTGGGGGTGGGCTCGTCGTCGCCACAGCCCGTCATGCACGCCAGCGTGAGGGCCAGGGCCGCTCCACGCGCCAGGAAGCCGCGGTTCTTCACCGTCTTCAACATGATGTTCTTCCCCTCCTCGGGATCATCTCGAACTGCAAACGATAATCGTTATCAGTTTCGACGTGGCAGCCTCCTACTCCGGATTCGCACTCCGGGTCAACATCCATCCTGTGGAAACCCGCACGTTGCCCGGGAGAAATTTTGAAGTTGATTGTCATTAACAACATCGCCGTGTTACCGAGCCGGGCCATGAACACAGAGTCTTCGCGCCCCCTTTTCGGCCTGCGTGCGAGCGCCTTCGCGTTCGTGGTGCCGGCCCTCCTCTCGCTGTCGGCCTGCAAGTCCGACAGCCCGAAGCCTCCGGACGCGGGCACGGACACGCCGGACAACCCGGTGGCCGCGACGCGCGCCGCGCTGCTGGAGGCGTCCGCGGCGTGCGTGCTGCAGACGGCGCGTGAGTTCCAGACGGTGGCCACCGCGCTGGAGACGGCGGTCGCGGCCCACGCGGCCACGCCGGACGCCACCACGCGGGACGCGGCGCGCGCGGCGTTCCACGAGGCCATGGACGCGTGGCAGGTGGCGGAGGTGATGCAGTTCGGACCGGCCGCCCCCCGCAGCGTGTCGGGCGGGGCGGAGCTTCGCGACAACATCTACTCGTGGCCCCTGGTCAGCCGGTGCGCGGTGGAGGAGCAGATCGTCAGCCGCGGCTATGCGTCCGCGGGCTTCGAGAACGCGCTGGTGAGCCGCCGCGGCCTGTACGCGCTGGAGTACCTGCTCTTCTTCGAGGGCAACGACACCGCCTGCCCCGGCACCTCCACCATCGTGGCCCAGGGCACCTGGGCGGCGCTCTCCGCGGACGAGCGGGCCGAGCGAAAGCGGGCCTACGCCGCCGTGGTGGCCGCCGACGTCCACCGCCGCGCGGACGCGCTGGTGAACGCGTGGGCCGCGGACCAGGGCAACTTCACCCGGACGCTGACGACGGCCGGCTCGGGCAACACCGTCTATCCGTCCACGCAGGCGGCGCTGAACGCCATCAGCGACGCGATGTTCTACGTCGAGCGCGAGGTGAAGGACCTCAAGCTGGCGCGCCCGCTGGCGATGCGCGACTGCTCCACGTCCACCTGCCCCGAGCACCTGGAGTCGCAGTTCGCGGCGCGCTCCAAGGCCAACATCCGGGCCAACCTGTCCGGCTACCGGCGCCTCACCGAGGGCTGCGGCGAGAACTACTCCGGCACGGGCTTCGACGACCTGCTCGAGGCCTCGGGCGCCGACGCGCTGGCGGCGAAGCTGCGCGAGCGCAACGCGGCCGCGGCGGCGGGCATCGAGGCGCTTCCGGGAGAGGACATCACGACGGCGCTGGCGCAGGACAAGGCCGCGGTGCGCGAGATGTACGAGGTCGTCAAGGGCGTGACGGACGTGCTCAAGACGGAGCTCGTCTCGGTGCTGGACCTGGAGCTGCCCCAGTCCGTCGAGGGGGACAATGACTGAGGTGGCGACCGGCGAGCGCCCCGCGCCCGGGCGCCTCTGGAAGGCGCTGCTGGCGCCGCGAGACATCGCGGCGCTGGTGGCGTTCCGCGTGGCGCTGGGGCTGCTCGTCTTCGTCTCGGCGGTCCGGTTCCTCGCCTATGGGTGGGTGGACGTGCTGTTCACCGGCCCCCGCTTCCACTTCACCTATTGGGGCTTCAGCTGGGTGCCCGCGCTGCCCGCGCCGTGGATGCACGGTGTCTTCGCGCTGCTCGCGGTGCTCGGGCTCGCCATGGCGGCGGGCCTGTTCTACCGGGTGACGGTGGCCCTGCTGTTCGTCGCCTTCACCTACGTCCAGTTGGTGGACGTCAGCAACTACCTCAACCACTACTACCTGGTGAGCCTGCTGTTGGGGCTCATGCTCTTCGTGCCCACGCACCGGGCCTTCTCGGTGGACGCGTGGCGCAAGCCCTCGCTGCGCGCGGACGCGCTCCCCGCGTGGTGCACGTGGCTGCTGCGATTCCAGGTCGGCGTCGTCTACGTCTTCGCGGGGCTCGCGAAGCTGACCGGCGACTGGCTGCTGCACGCGCAGCCGCTGAGCATCTGGCTGTCGGCGCGCACGAGCCTGCCCGTCGTGGGGCCCTGGCTCGACGCGCCGTGGGTCGCCTACGTGGCGGCCTGGTCCGGCTTCCTCTTCGACACCACCATCGTCGCCTTCCTGCTCACGCGGAAGCTGCGGCCCTTCGCCTACGTCGTCGTCGTCGGGTTCCACGCGGCCACGTCCGCGCTGTTCCCCATTGGCATGTTCCCCGTCATCATGGTCACCGGCGCGCTCGTGTTCTTCGAGCCCTCGTGGCCGCGGCGGCTGGCGCGGGGCGTCCGCGCGCGCCTCGCGAAGCACGCCGCGCCGCTCACGCCAGAGCCCCAGGCGGCGCCGGTGGCGAGGCCGGGCTGGAGGGGGCAGGTGGCGCTCGGACTGGCCGTGGCCTACGCCGTCGTGCAGGTCGCCGTGCCGCTGCGCGCGCACGTCTACGGCGGCAACGTGCTCTGGCATGAGCAGGGCATGCGCTTCTCCTGGCGGGTGATGGCGCGCGAGAAGAACGGCAGCGTGACGTTCATCGTCCGCGACGCCGCGGCGGACCGCGAGTGGCACGTCGCGCCCAGCCAGTACCTCACGCGCCTCCAGGAGCGGGAGATGTCCGTGCAGCCCGACCTCATCCTCCAGCTCGCGCGGCACATCGCCCGGGACTTCGAGGCGCAGGGCAAGGGCCCCGTGACGGTCCACGCCGAGGCCATTGTCTCGCTCAACGGCCGCCCGGCGGAGCTGCTGCTGGACCCGGACGTGGACCTGGCCCGGGAGGTGGACGGACTTGCGCCCAAGCGCTGGATTCGCCCGGCGCCCGACTCGCCGCCCATCCGCCTGCGCTCTCCCCTGCGCTCAGCGAAGGCCGAGCGGCCTTAGCGCCTCTTGCGTTTCCGCCGCGCCCGGTGAGGGCCACCGGGCGTGGCCGCTTCATTGCCGCGTTGGCACGCCTGTTTACGTTTCCAGTGGGAGGGTCTCACGAAGACCCCGGAGGCGAGGCGGCCATGGCGAGCACAGACACCTTTGACACCCCCCGGGCGGGCGCGGGCCGCCTGGCGCTCCATGGCGGCGGTGGGTGGCACCGGCTGGGCAACGCCTTGAAGACCACGGTGCTGCTGGCGGGCCTGACGGCGTTGGTGCTCGTCATCGGCCAGCGCCTGGGGGGACCGCAGGGCTTGCTGTTCGCGGGCCTCTTCGCCGTGGTGATGAACTTCGGCTCCTACTGGTTCAGCGACCGCATCGCGCTGGCCATCCATGGCGCGAAGCCGCTGCCCCGCGAACAAGCCCCCTGGCTGCATGAGATGGTGGAGCGGCTGTCCGCGCGGGCGGGGATGCCCAAGCCGAAGGTCTACATCCTGCCCACCGCCGCGCCCAATGCGTTCGCCACGGGCCGCAATCCCAGCCACGCGGCCATCGCGGTGACGGCGGGCATCCTGGACATCCTGGACCGGCGCGAGCTGGAGGGTGTGCTGGCCCACGAGCTGGGCCACGTGCGCAACCGGGACACGCTCATTGGAACGGTGGCGGCCACCCTCGCCGGCATCATCAGCTACGCCGCGCAGATGCTGTTCTGGTTCGGCGGCACGATGCTGAGCCGAGGCGACAACGACCAGCGGGGCGGTCTGGGCAGCGCCTTCGCCAACCTGGGCCTGTTGCTGGTGGCGCCCATCGCCGCCACCTTGTTGCAGCTGGCGGTCAGCCGCTCGCGGGAGTACGGCGCGGACCAGACGGGCGCCGAGCTCGCGGGCGACCCGGACGCGCTCGCGGATGCCCTGCTCAAGCTGGAGCGCGGCGCCGAGGCCATCCCCTACGACAGGGCCCCCGCCACCTCCCACCTCTTCATCGTCAACCCGCTCCACCATGGTGGGGTGATGGCGCTGTTCTCCACCCACCCGCCCATTCCGGAGCGGGTGCGCCGGCTCCGGGAGATGGGCGCGCGCCAGGGGACGCGGGGCGTGAAGCGGGGGGGCTGGGAGTCTGGATACTGAGGAGGCCGGTGGACGCCAGGCCGCCCGCCGGGACGCCGCCCGGGCGGACGCGTGGGATTCACAGAGTGAAGCGGGGCACGTCCAGCAGTGGACCCTTGACGCGCCGAGGGCTGACGGTAGGCTGCCCCGCTTTTTGCATTTCCCCGTGGAGGTCGTTCCCGTGCTGGTCCTGGTCCTCGCCCTTGCTGTCGGGCTCGCCATCTCGCTCTATTTCAATCTCTTCGCCGGCCCGAAGGCCGCCGCGCTCCCCTCGCACGCCGCGTCGTCTTCGTCCGCGCCCCGCGCCGAGCTGGTGACGGACTCGCAGGCGCGCGCCAAGGCCGAAGCGGAGGTCCAGCGCAAGCAGAAGGAACTCGATGAGCAGCGCGCTCAGCTCCAGGACGTGAAGGAGCAGCTGAAGCAGGCCAAGCGCAAGCTCTACGAGCAGAAGGAGACCGACAAGGGCGCCCAGGAGCTGGCCAAGGCGCGCGCCGAGGTGGAGCGCAACGCCTCCGCGCAGCTCGAGCGGACCCGCGAGGAGCTGTCCCACGCGCTGGTGGAGAACCAGCGCCTGAAGGCGGAGGCGGAGAACAAGGGCCGCCGTCCGCAGCCCGCGCCGGTGGCGCCCGTGGCCCCCGCCGCGCCCGCGCCCGCGCCCGCCGCGCAGGTGGCCGCCCCCGCCCAGGAGGGTGAGGCGGTCATCGCCGCCGTGGTGCCGGTGGTGCCCACCACATCGGAGGCCGCGGCCCAGGACCGCGGCCAGCGCCGCTACCGCGAGCTCAACGACGCCGACCGCGAGAAGATGGAGCGGCTGGAGCACGCGTCGAACAAGGACCGCGCCCGCGCCGCCGAGCTGGAGAAGGAGCTGCGCCGGGTGAAGGGCCGCCAGGAGACGCAGCAGCGCGTCTACACGGCCACCAAGCACGACCTCGACCTGAGCCGCGACAAGTACAAGGCGCTGGAGAAGCGCCTCAACCGCACGCTGCTGGAGCGCGACCTGCTGCGCCGGGCCATCAAGGACCTGGAGAAGAAGACGGGCATGCTCGCCGACCGCACGGAGCTGACGCCGGAAGAAGTGGCCGCCAGCGACCAGCGCACCGAGGAGACCTCGCGCGTCCGCGCCGAGACCGAGGCCCAGTCCGCCGCCCCGCAGCAGCCCGAGTCCACGCCGGACACCGAGAACGCTCCGGCCGACGCCGAGTCGAAGCCCGCGCAGGCCTGACGCAAGCACCCGTCCACGGGTAGGACGAACGAAGGGCTCGGCTTCCTGGAGGACTCCAGGGCCGGGCCCTTCGCCATTTCAGCCCCTTACGATTCGGGGGCGCCGCCGCAGCCGTCCACGGGGAGCGGCCCGCGAGCCTGGATGAGCCCCGCCTGAAGCTTCTCCATGATGCGCTTGAACTCCGCCATCTCCGCGCCCGTGATGTGACGGAGAATCTCCTCGTCCGTCCACACGAGCGCGTCGTGCAGGAGCTCCAGCTCGTCCCGCCCGGCGGCGGACAGCTCCAGGCGCACACACCGGCGGTCATCGCCCGTGTTGCGGCTCACCAGGCCGTCCTCTTCCAGACGCGCCACCAGCCGGCTCACCGCGGGTGCGTCCACCAGGAGCCGCTCCGCGATGGCGGACTGACTTCGCACGCCGTCGGAAATCGACTTCAACGCCAGCAGTTGCATGAAGGGCCTGCCCGTCTGCTCGCCTAGCCGCTCGGTGATGAGGCGGCGGATCGCGCGACGCAGAGAGGCCATTTGCTCCGGAACAGTCATCTCCCGTAAAGATGGTTGCAGACTACAACTGTTGTCAATTACATCGGCTCGACGCGTTTCGTCGCAACGGGGGGAAGTTCTCAACCCACACGCGGTTCTCCCAACGCTTCCTCCTGGTATGGCATCCCCTTCCGTCATCCTCATGGCGCTCGTCGCGGCGTCGACGCTGGCCGAGCCGTCCTCGTCCATTCCCGCGCCCGTCCCCTTCCAGCCGAAGGTGGAGGACGCGATGCTCACCCCCGTGGCGCCCGCGCAGCAGCAGGTGGCGACCTGGGATGAGGCCCTCGTCCTCCTGAAGCAGCGCTCCACCGACCTCCGCTCCGCCGAAGCCGGCGTCGAGCGCGCCACGGGCCGCTCCCGTCAGGCCCTGTCCGCGCTGCTCCCCAACGCGCGGCTGTCGTCCAGTGTGGGCGTGGACCTGCTCAACCCCGACCTCCCCGTGGGCGCGGGCGGCATGCCCCTGGTGGGCATTGGCGGCGGCGAGAATGGCGGCCCCTCCTCGCCGCTCGTCACGGCCACGGCGAACGTGACGCAGTCCCTGGTGGACGTGAGCGCGTGGCGTGGACGCGCCGCGGCCGTGGCCGCCGAGAAGGGCGCGGTGGCCACGCTGTCCGAGACGCGGCGGCTGCTCACGCGCGGGCTGGCGCAGGTGCTGGTCTCCACGGTGGCGGCGGAGCGGGCCGCGGAGATCAACCGCGTGGGCCTGCGTCAGGCCCTGGAGCGCTTCGCGCTCGCCCAGCGCACCTATGAGCTGGGCGCGGGCAACCAGCTCGACGTGGTGCGCGTGGAGCAGGACGTGGCGGTGGCGCGCGGCGCCCTCGTCGCCGGAGATGAGCAGCTTCGCCGCAGCCGCGAGGCGCTGGGGCTCGCGGTGGGCTCCGACGCCGCGGTGGGCGTCACCCGCGACTTCAACCTCCAGGGCCTGGTCGAGGAGACGCAGCGGGCCTGCGTCCCCTTGAAGGACGTGAGCGAGCGCCCGGACCTGGTGGCCTCGCGCGCCCAGGTGGAGTCGGCGCGGGACAGCCGGCAGCAGGCCACCGCCGGTTACCTGCCCACGCTGGGCCTGTCGAGCACGGCCATTGGCCTCACCACGGACCCGGGCTTTGGCCGCGTGGCCATCTGGAGCGTGTCCGCCGTCCTCTCCGTCCCCCTCTGGGAGGGCGGTCTGCGCGGCGGCCTCATCCGCGAGCGCGAGGGCGTGGAGCGCCAGGCCGCGGAGACGCTGGAGAACACCCGGCGCAACGTGTCCATCCAGGTGGCGCAGGCGCGGCGTGGCGTGGAGGTGGCCGAGGCCCTGGTGGCGACGGCGGTGGCGTCCCGCGACCTGGCGGACCGGACCGACCGCCTCACGCGCCGTTCCTTTGAAGTGGGCCGCGGCAGCAGCCTCGAGCTGGTGCAGAGCGGAGCGGCCCTGCGCCAGGCGGAGCTGAACCTGGTGCTGCGTGAATTCGAGCTCGTCCAGGCGCGCCTGGACGCATTCCTGACGGAGGCGCGGTGCGACTGGTGAATCCGATGAAGGCGATGTGGGGGGTCACCCTGCTGGCGACGGTGGCGGGCTGTTCGGGACAGAAGGCCCCGCCGCCGGCCCCGCCGCCGCGAGAAATCGAGGTGGTGACGCTCACGCCCCGCGAGGTGCGCGACACCGGTGAGTACCTGGGTTCGCTGCTGTCGCGGCAGAGCGTCAGCGTGCTGCCGCAGGTGGTGGGCTACGTGCGCAAGATTCACGTGCGCCCGGGCGACAAGGTGGAGGCGGGCGCGCCGCTGCTCGAGGTGGACTCGCGCGAAGGCACCGCCGCGCTCGACAGCGCGCAGGCGCAGCTCAGCTCCACCCAGGTGAACCTGGAGCTGGCGCGCCGCACGCTGGAGCGCACCGAGGCGCTGTACAAGGAAGGCCTCGCGAGCGCCCAGGAGCTGGAGACGGGCCGCGCGCAGGTGGAGGCCGCCCAGGCCGCGGCGCGCTCCTCCGCCGCGCAGGTGACGCAGCGCCAGGTGCAGTTGCAGTACCACCTGGTGCGCGCGCCCTTCGCCGGCACCGTGGGTGACGTGCTGGTGCGGCTGGGTGACTACGTGGGCCTGGCGACGCCGCTGACCAGCGTGGCCCAGGCGGACGTGCTCGAGGTGAGCGTGTCCGTGCCGTCCACGCGGGCCCGGTCGATGAAGCCGGACACCGCGCTGGAGATTCTCGACGGCTCCGGCAAGGTGCTCATCACCAGCAACGTCTTCTATGTCGCGCCCCAGGCGGACCCGCGCACGCAGTTGGTGGAGGTGAAGGCGGCCTTCCGCAACACCGTGGGCCTGCGCCCCAGCGAGCTGGTGCGCGCGCGGCTCGTCTACTCGGCCCGGGACGCGCTGCAGATTCCCGCGCTCGCCGTGGTGCGGCAGAGCGGCCAGGCCTTCGCGATGGTGGTCCAGGCGAAGGACGGGAAGACGGTGGTGGAGCGCCGCCCCATCGCGCTGGGCGCGCTGGGGGAGATGGCCTACGTGGTGGAGAAGGGGTTGCAGTCCGGTGACCAGGTCGCCGTGTCCTCGCTCCAGGCCCTGCGCGATGGCACCGCCGTGACGCCCAAGCAGGCCAACGTCCCCTCCGCGCCGACTGGCAGCAACCCGCCCCGGGCCTCTGGCAATGGCGGCGGCACCGTCGGCGGGAGCCGCTGAACGAAGGGCCGGTCAACGCACCATGTTCGTCGATTTCTTCATCCGTAGGCCCGTCTTCGCCATCGTCTGCTCCATCCTGCTGACGCTGGTGGGCTTGATTGCCATCCCCACGCTGCCCATCGCCCAGTACCCGGACCTGGCGCCGCCACAAGTCACCGTGACGAGCACCTACGTGGGCGCGAGCGCCGAGGTGGTGGAGAGCGCCGTCACCATCCCGCTGGAGCAGGAGCTCAACGGCGTGGAGGGCATGCGCTACATCACCTCCACCAGCAGCAACGACGGCACCAGCCAAATCACCATCACCTTCGACGCGACCCGCGACATCGAGGTGGCCGCCGTCGACGTGCAGAACCGCGTCAGCCGCGCCGCGGCGCGCCTGCCCTCGCAGGTGAACCAGACGGGCATCGTCGTCAACAAGGCCTCCAACCAGATGCTGCTGACGGTGGGCCTGTTCAGCCCGGACAACCGCTACGACGCCAAGTTCCTCAGCAACTACGCCGACGTGAGCTTGAAGGACGCCATCAAGCGCGTGCCCGGCGTGGGCGACGTGCGCATCTTCGGCGAGCGCAAGTTCTCCATGCGCCTGTGGCTGGACCCCACGGAGCTGGCGCGCCGCAAGCTGACGCCCCAGGACGTGACGCGGGCGCTCCAGGAGCAGAACCTCCAGGTGGCCGCGGGACAGGTGGGCCAGCCGCCGTCCAACGAGGACCAGCCCTATCAAATCGCGGTGCGCGCCCGGGGCCGCCTGGTGGAGCCGAACGAGTTCGGCGACATCGTGCTGATGCGGGCCACCGACGGCACCAGCGTCCGGGTGAAGGACGTGGGCCGCGTGGAGCTGGGCGCGGAGAACTACGGCACCATCCTGCGCTTCAACGGCAAGACGGGCGTGGGCCTGGGCATCTTCCAGCTGCCCACCGCCAACGCGCTGGACGTGCGCGACGGCGTGTACTCGGAGATTGAGCGGCTGTCGAAGCAGTTCCCGCCCGGCATGCAGTTCCAGACGGGCACCGACACCACCCTGGCCGTCCGCGCCTCCATCGACGAGGTCGTCAAGACGCTGCTGGAAGCCATCGTCCTCGTCATCCTGGTCATCTTCCTGTTCCTGCACGGCTGGCGCAGCGTGCTCATCACCGCCTTCACCCTCCCCGTCTCGCTGGTGGGCACCTTCGCCTTCGTCCACCTGCTGGGCTTCTCCATCAACACCCTCACCCTCTTCGGCCTCACGCTGGCCACGGGTCTGGTGGTGGACGACGCCATCGTCGTCATCGAGAACATCGAGCGGTTGATGGTGGAGCGGCACCTGTCCGCCGTGCAGGCCGCGCGCGAGGGCATGAAGGAGGTGTCCGGTGCCGTCATCGCCATCTCCATCGTGCTGGTGGCGGTGTTCGTCCCGGTGGCCCTCTTCCCGGGCACCACCGGCGCCATCTACCGCCAGTTCGCGCTGACCATCGCCGCCTCCGTGGCCCTGTCCACCTTCTGCGCCCTCACGCTCACCCCCGCGCTCAGCGCGCGGATGCTGAAGCACCACGAGGGGCCCAAGTGGATCTTCTTCCGCTGGGTGGACAAGGCGCTGGACGGGACGAAGGACATTTACGGCCGGGGCCTTCGCAAGATGCTGAAGTACCCGATGCTGGTCCTGCTCGCCTTCCTGCTGTGCATCGGCGGCACGGTGATGCTCTTCCGCGCGGCGCCCACGGGCTTCATCCCCGACGAGGACCAGGGCTACCTCATCATCTCCATCCAGGGCCCCGAGGGCATGTCGCTCGCCCAGACGGAGAAGGTGTTGGCCGAGGCGGAGGCGATTCTGCAGGAGCAGCCCGAGGTGCGCGCCATGTTCGCCATCGGCGGCTTCTCCATGCAGGGCAGCGGCCCCAACATGGCGACCATCTTCTCGTCGCTGACGCCCTGGGAGGAGCGCAAGGGCAAGGGGCAGTCCGTGGCCGCGCTGGTGGAGCGGCTGCGTGCGCCCCTGAGCCGGATTGGCGGCGCGCGCGTGCTGCCCTTCCAGCCGCCCGCCATCCGCGGCGTCGGCAGCGTGGGCGGCTTCCAGTACATCGTCGAGGACATCGATGGCACCAGCTCGCTGGACGACCTGGCCGCGGCCACGCAGATGCTGGTGGCCAAGGGCAACGAGAGTGACCAGCTGCGCGGCGTCTTCAGCACCTTCAACGCCGACACGCCGCTGCTCGACGTGGAGGTGGACCGGCAGAAGGCGAAGGCGCTCGGCATCCCGATTGAGCAGATCTTCGGGACCATGCAGGTCTACATGGGCAGCCAGTACGTCAATGACTTCAACTACGCCAACCGCACCTACCGCGTGTACGTGCAGGCGGAGCAGCAGTTCCGCGACAGCCCGTCGGACATTGGCGCCTTCTACGTGCGCAGCGACACCGGGGACATGATTCCGCTGGAGTCGCTGGTGAAGGTGGAGCCCACCGTCTCGGCGCAGGTCATCCGCCACTACAACCTGTTCCGGGCGGCGGAGATCAACGGACAGCCGGCGCCGGACGTGTCCTCCGGCCAGGCGCTGGAGGCCATGGAGGCCCTGGCCGCGCAGAACCTGCCCCAGGGCATGAGCGCGGAGTGGACGGGCATCAGCCTGGAGCAGAAAGAGAGCGGCGGGCAGACGGCCATCATCTTCGCGCTGGGCCTGCTGTTCGTGTTCCTGGTGCTGGCCGCACAGTACGAGAGCTTCACCCTGCCGCTGGTCATCATCTTCTCGGTGCCCCTGGCCATCATGGGTGCGCTGGGGCTGCAGTTGGCGCGTGGGTTCGCCAACGACGTGTTCTGCCAGGTGGGGCTCGTGATGCTCGTCGGCCTCGCCAGCAAGAACGCCATCCTCATCGTGGAGTTCGCCGAGCAGCTCCGCGAGGGCGGGAAGAGCGCCGTCGACGCGGTGGTGGAGGCCGCGGAGGTGCGCCTGCGCCCCATCCTGATGACGTCCATCGCCTTCCTCCTGGGCGTGGTGCCCCTGATGACGGCGTCGGGCGCGGGCGCGGCGTCGCGCAACTCGCTGGGCACCGCGGTGTTCGGCGGCATGCTGGTGTCCACGGTGGTGAACTTCGTGTTCATCCCGGGGCTCTACGTGCTGATGCAGAAGCTGCGCGGCGACGCGAAGCGGTCCACGGGTGAGGACGAGGTGGTGCCCACGCCCGCCGCCACGCACTGAGGAAGGCGCTCAGTCCCTGGATGAAGAACGGCCCGGCCCCTCATTCGAGGCGCCGGGCCGAGTGCTTTTCACAGCCCACGGAAGCCAGCGACCCGCGAGGCACCCCTGAAGTACGCTGGGCGTCCCAGCAGGCAGCCCCTGGAGACGAGACTTGCGGTTGGACGGCCCGCCCCATAGCGAGGAATGCCCGTGAAGCTCTCCCTCGCGACGCGCATCTTCCTGGGCTACGCCGTGGTGCTCGGCACCTTCGGACTGGTGTCCCTGTTCAGCGTGACGGAGCTGCACCGCAACCGGCTCGAAATCCGGCTGGTCAGCCAGGGCTACCTCCAGCTGTCCCAGGACGCCGCGGAGCTCGAGACGTTCCACGCCACCCAGGAGAAGGACACCGAGCGCCTCCTCCAGGAGGGCAGCGTCGAGGCCCGCCGCGCCTTCATCCGCCTCGCCCGGCTCTACAACCCGCCCCTCATGTCCCAGCGGCTCGCCGCCGCCCAGGCCAAGGCGCACGAAGTCCTGACCTCCGCCCCCGACAGCGAGGTCCCCTTCATCCGCGGGCTGGAGGCGCGCTTCGGCGAGCTCCAGGCCCGCTACCGCGACTACGGCCGCGCCGCCGAGGCCGTCTTCGAGGCCCTCTCCACCGAAATCCCCGACCGCGAGCGCGTCGCCCAGGCCACCTCCGAGCTGCGGCAGCTGGAGAACTCCATCGGCCGCGAGATTCGCGTGCTGCGCGCCGCCCTCTCCAACCGCATCCGCGAGCGCGTGGACGGCGCCGAGGAGCGCGAGCGCACCACCGGCCTGTTCATCATCGGCTTCTCCGTGGCCGCCATCGCCGTGGGCGTGGGCGCCACCGCCTGGTCCGCCCGCACCCTGCGCCCCATGCGCAACCTCATCCGCGGCGTGTCCCGCATCGGCCGGGGCGACTACAACGCCCAGTTGGGCGTGCGCGGCGACGACGAGGTCGCCGTGCTCGCCCGCGAGTTCGACCAGATGGCGCGCTCGCTCCAGGCCCGCGAGGCGCAGCTCAAGGCCCAGGCCGAGGCCCTCATGCGCGCCGAGCAGCTCGCCGCCGTGGGCCGCATCTCCGCGCAGATCGTCCACGAGGTGCGCAACCCCCTGTCCTCCATTGGCCTCAACGTGGAGTTGCTCCAGGACGGCCTGGAGCACGCCCGCTTCGCCACGCCCGAGGACGCCGCCGAGGTGAAGGACCTCATCTCCGCCGTCACCCAGGAGGTGGACCGGCTGGCCGACGTCACCGAGCAGTACCTGCGCATGGCCCGGCCCCCCAACCCGGACCTGGACCCGCGCGACGTCGTGGCCGTGCTGGACACCGTGCTGGACTTCACCCGGGAGGAGCTGGAGCGCGCGGGCGTGGACGTGGTGCGGGATTTCGCACCGGACACGCCCCCCGTCCTCGCGGACGAGGGCCAGCTGCGCCAGGTCTTCCTCAACCTGCTGCGCAACAGCCGCGAGGCCATGCCCACCGGGGGGCGGCTCACCGTGGGCACCCGTCCGGTGGAGGACGCGGTGGAGGTCACCGTGAAGGATACCGGACAGGGCATGACGGAGGAGGTCCGCCGGCACCTCTTCGAGCCCTTTTTCACCACCAAGGAAGGCGGCACCGGCCTGGGGCTGGCCGTGAGCCAGCAAATCCTCCAGGCGCACGGTGGCTCGCTCTCCTGCCAGAGTATTCCCGGCCAGGGCACGGCCTTCGTGTTAAGGCTTCCTCGCGCATGAGCTTCACTACGTACCGGGACGTGCTGCCCTCGGGGCTGCGCGTCGTGACTGTCGAGACGCCTCACCTCCACACGGCCCTGCTGGCCGTCTACGTGCGCACGGGCAGCCGCCACGAGACGCTGGTCAGCAACGGCGTCAGCCACTACCTGGAGCACCTCTTCTTCCGCGGCAGCGAGGGCTGGCCGGACACGGTGAAGATGAACGCCGCCGTCGAGGAGGTCGGCGGCAACCTGAACGGCGTCACCACCCGGGACCACGGGTACTACTACACGCCCATCCACCCCGCACACCTGCGCGTGGGCCTGGACATCATCGGCGACATGCTCACCCGCCCCCGCCTCACCGACATGGAGGTGGAGCGGCAGATCATCCTCGAGGAGATGCTCGACGAGGTGGACGAGAAGGGCCGGGACATCGACCTGGACAACCTGTCCAAGCACATCCTCTTCCCCGGGCACCCGCTGGCCCTCAAAATCGCCGGGACGCGGGAGTCGGTGACGAACCTCACCCACGACCAGATCCTGAAGCACTTCGCCCAGCACTACGTCGCGGGCAACATCGTCGTCACCGCCGCGGGCCGCGTGAAGCACTCCGAGGTCCTGGAGATGTCCGAGCGCGCCTTCGCCCGCCTCCCGCGGGGCCCCTCCAGCGTCGAGGCACCGCCGCCCCTCACCCCGCCCGGCCCCCGCCTGCACTTCGTCAACCACGACGAATCCCAGACGGAGTTCCGCCTCAACTTCCGCGGCGTCCCCGAGCAGCACGACGACTACCCCGCGCTGCAGATCATCCGGCGCGTGCTGGATGACGGCCTGTCCTCGCGGCTGCCCTTCGAAATCGTGGAGAAGCGCGGCCTGGCCTACTCCGTCAGCGCGTCGCTGGACGCGTACCACGACGCGGGCCTGCTCGAGATTGAGGCGGCCAGCGCCCCGGAGAAGGCGGCGACCGTCGTCACCGAGTGCCTCCGCGTGATTTCCACGCTCTGCGACGACCTGGTGGGCGACGAGGAGCTGGCCCGCGCCAAGCGGCGGCACCGCATGCTGCTGGAGTTCTCCCAGGACTCGCCGGGCGAGCTGGCCGGGTGGTTCGGCGGCACGGAGCTGTTCCGCACGCCCGAGTCCTTCAACCACCGCGCCGACCTGGTGGACTCCCAGTCCGCCGCCCGCGTGCGCGAGGTGGCCCGGCGTTACCTCAACCGGGAGAACCTCACGGTGGTGGCGGTGGGCCAGCGCAAGGGCCTCAAGGCGCTGGAGCGCGTGGTGGCGGAAGCCCCGGGCCTTCCCGCCCCCGAGGCTCCCGCGCCCGCGGCCGTCACCGGCGGCCGCGGATGATGACCGGGCCCGAGGGCTTCTTCTTCGGCTTCGGCAGCAGGCCGGTGAGCGTCTTCTGGGTGCGGAGGTAGTCCGCGTTCTCCGGCTCCCGCTTCAGGGCCTCTTCGATGAGCTTGAGGCCCTGCGTCACCTTCGTCTGCATCCGCGCGTAGAGCGCCGCGAGCTGGGCCTTCTCCTCCAGGGTGGCCTCGCTCAAGCCGAGCAGCCGCTCCAGGGACTCCTGCGCGTCCGTGACGCGGTCCGCCTTCAGGTGGATGCGCCACATGCGCGAGTGCACCGGGGCGAAGCGGGGCTCGGCGGACAGCGCGAAGCGGTAGGCCTCCTCGGCGCCGCGGCGGTCCCCCTGCTCTTCCAATGAGCGGCCCCGCACGTACAGCGCGCGGGCGAGCCGGGGGTTGAGCTGGAGCGACTGGTCCACCAACGCCTGCGCGTCCGTCCGCCGCCCCTGGAGCAGCACCGTCTCCGCCAGCCACGCCAGCGCGTCGGCGTTCTGCGGCTGGGCGTCCACCAGCTTGCGGAGGGCCTCCTCCGCGTCCTGGGGGCGGTTGAGCGCCAGCAGCACCCGCGCCCGCAGCGTCACGGCGTCGGCGCGCTCCGCGTCCTCGCCCTTCACCGCGTTCAGGTCGGCCTCGGCCAGGTCCGGGAAGCCGCTGACCAGGAAGTACCGGGCCCGCAGCAGCCGCGCGGACGCCAGCGCCGGGTCCTGGTTGAGGAGCCGGTCCATGAGGTTGGCGGCGAGCAGCTCGTCGCCCTTGAGCCAGAGCACCTCGGCCTCCACCGACTTGGCCTCGGCGTCGTCGGGGTTCTCCCGCAGGATGCTCTCCAGCGTCTTGAAGGCGGCGTCAATCTGCCCTTCGCGCGCCTGGAGCCGGGCCAGCCGGAGGACGTCCGCGTCCGGCAGGTTGCCCGCGTCCCGCATGGTGATGAGCGCCGCGAGCGCGTCCTTGGTGAGGCCCTGCTGGAGGTAGATGTCGGCCAGCTGGCGCTGAATCGTCGGGTCGGCCGACGACGCCATCGACGCGGCCTGCTTCAACGCGAGGATGGCCGCGCCCTGGTTCCCCGCCATGCGGTGGGCCTGCGCCATGAGCAGGTGCGGCTCGGGATTGTCGGGGGCGGCGGTGGCGGCCCTGCGCAGTGCGCCAAGCGCGGCGCTGGCCTGTCCACTGGACAGATGGCCACGCGCCTCCGTCAACGCGGCCTGGGCCCGTTTGGCTTGATTCTCCGCGGCGGCAACTTCCGGCTCCTTGCAAGCAAGCAACGGGAGGAGCGCCAGGGTCCACGGTCTGATTCGAAAAAGACGATGCATCGCTGAGCGGCAGGGTACCGGATGTTATCCTCCTTCGTCGATGGACCCATTCGTTCGGCGCCTCGTGGAGAGGCTCCATGACCCCAGCCAGCCGCTGTCGCGGAACCGGCACTTCCACACGTTCGACACCCCCGAGGGTCGAGCGGCGCTGAAGGTGGTCCGCCGGCTGCGCAGCCTCCAGAAGGACATCCTGGCGTGCCACGCCGAGGGCTTCCGCGCGCGCATCTTCCGGCGGGCCAATGGGAAGGGCGAGCACCGCATCGAGCTGCTCATGGAGCGGCTCTCCGGCCGCCGCATGTCCATGCTCCAGTCGGATGAATTCGAGCTGCTCGCCGCGCTGCCCGGCGTGCGGGACGCGCTGGAAGTGCTCGACGAGGCGGCCTAGGCCCTGGCTCAGAACAGGTGGTTGAAGTCCAGGTAGAAGCCCGTCGTCCCGTCCTGCGGGCTGACGCCGTAGTCCATGCGGACGATGAAGTTCTTCTCCCAGGCGACCCGCAGTCCCCCGCCGCCGGCATAGCGGCCCATGCCGCGCTCCTGGAAGGACAGGTCCGACCAGGCCCGCCCGGCGTCCAGGAAGGCCACCGCCGTGAAGTCCAGGCGCTGCTTCCACGGCAGCACGGAGAGGAAATGCCAGCGCACCTCGCCGTTGACCAGGGCCTTCACCTCGCCCTGGAGCCGGTGCTTCAGGATGCCCCGCGCGGTGAAGACGCCCCCCACGCCGCCCCACCCGTCGCGCCACTCCACGCCGCCGAACGAGGCGAGCAGGAAGAACGGCACGTCGCCGCCCATCGCGTCGCCCATGACGCGCAGCGCGGCCACCAACCGGTCGCTCCCCAGCGGGTGGTAGAAGCGGAAGTTCGCCGTCGCGCCCCAGTAGTTGAACGAGCTGCCCGTCGCGCCCGCCGCGCCGCGCACCGCCAGCTCGTGGAACATGCCGCGAATGGGCGCGGGCTCGTTGTCGCGCAGGTCCAACAACAACCCGGCCGTCAGCTCCGCCGTGCGGAACGTCCCCGTCACGGGGTTGCCGTCGTTGAGCCGCCCCGCCTGGACGTCCTCCTCCAGCCGCGAGGCCCGTGACTGCCCCAGGTCGTCCGCGGCGTAGCGGGTGGCCACCCGCGTCGCGCGGAAGCGGTAGCCCATGGCCACCTGCAAAGGCCCCTTCACCGACCGGCGCGCGTTCAGCACCACGCTGGGCAAGGTGCGCTGCTCGAAGTTGTAGTAGCGCAGGCCGCGGAACGACGGGTTGCCCGGACAGACGTCCGGGGCATCCTCCAACGCGCTCCGGTCGTCACACGCCGCGAAGTCCTGGTCGAAGTCCGCCCCGCCTCCCACGCCGTAGTACGGCGAGAAGCGGTCGTTGAGCAGGCTCACGTCCAATCCGAGCCGCCACTTCGAATCGAGGAACGTGGGCGCATCGAACATGAAACGGTGCACCGCGTTGCCACGCGTCGTCTGGAAGAACTGCGCGATGATGGCGTGACGGTACGGCGCCTGCGTCCCATCCCCCGCGTCCACCAACATCAACCGCGCGCCATACCCCAGGCCCTCGTCGCTGTTGAAGTTGAGCAGCGGGAGTCCCTGGACGCGCCACCCCGTCCTGGGCGGGGGCTGCACCGGAGGTCCCGGCGTGGGAGGCGGCAAGCTCTCCTGCGCCCGCGCCGTCACTCCGCCCAACAGCACTGCCAGCACCACGGCCCACGTTGTCCGAATCGCGTACATGCCTGTCTCCGGGGCGTCTCAGGGACGTAGGAACCAGGCCACGGCCAGGCCGAGGTAGGTTCCCAGCGCGAATCCCATGATGCCGGTGGTGACACCAGACACCATCAGCTCCCGGTTGCGCAATGCACGGGCCACGGGACCGATGAAAGCCGGCCCGAAGATGGTCGCCGTGGACGTGATGAGCACCGTGTCCGCGTCGATGCGGAACAGCGCCCCCAGCCCGAAATGGAGCACCACGGCCAGCACCATCACCGCCGCGCAGAAGGCGAAGACGAACACCCCGGCCTCCTGCAACCGGCTCGCGTCCGCCAGGGTGCCCACCGCCACGCAGAAGACGAGCAGCGCATAGTCCCCCAGCGCGTAGCTACCCGGCAAGGCGCGGACGGCCGGCTTGAACGAGGCCGCCAGCGCCAGCGTGGTGATGAGCAACAACACCAGCGTCACGTCCAGCCGCCCCAGGAGCCCCATCGAGGCGCCGGCGGACAGCCCCACGATGGCGACGGCCAGCAGCAAGGCCAGCGTGCCGCCTCGCAACCGCGCCCAGGCGGGCCGGAGCGGCGTGTCCTCCCCTGCCGTGTCGCGCTCATCCCAGCCTGTCGTGTTCTGGAAGCGCGGCAGGAAGAGGAGCGCCAGTCGCTGCGCCACCGTCACCAGGAAGAGCAGGTACACCGCGCCCACGACGATGTCCGCGGTGTTGAGGAGCACGATGGTCTCCTCGCGCACGCCCAGCGCCAGGCCCACCGCGTTCATGTTGGCCGTGCCGCCCGTGAAGACGCCCGTCAACATGCCCGCCATCTTCCACCACTCGTCCGAGTGCTCCGCGACGGCGGCCCCCACCACCGCCGCGCTCACCATGGCGGAGACGCAGGCCAGCACGAAGGACAGCAGCGTGGAGCGCGCCAGCCGCATCCAGCGAGGGACATCCGTGGTGAACAGCAACAGCGGGATGGCCAGCGGCACCGCGGCCTCGCTCACCGAGAGGCTCACCCCCGGGACGAAGGGCACGCCGGGCACGTTGGCCAACACGATGCCCGCCGCGTAGCACACCACCACCGGCCCCACCCAGGCCATGGGCTTGACGTAGCGCGCCGCCAGCAGGGTGAGGCCCGGGATGCCCACCAGGGTCAGGACCTGGATGAGCGCCATCATTCGTAGATGGCGTCCATGAACTGGCGGATGAAGTCGGCGGCCTCACGGCGGTCCGGCATGGCGCCCAGCATGCCGTACATGGCCGCGCTGCCCTCGGGCGCGGGGGCGCCGCTGGCCAGACTGGCCGCGCACTCCCGCAGGTCCGCGAGGAAGGGCTCGGCCACCTTGGCGTGCGCGGGCGTCACCATCAGGTGCAGGGCCGGGGGCCCCATCTGCCGGTCCAGCTTCCAGCCTCGGGCCTCCATCGCGTCACCCAGCGCGTAGATGTCCAACGTGTCGGACGAGAAGGCGAAGACGCTGAGCTTCGGCTCGCCGAGCAGCTTCAGCCCAGGCACGGCGGCGATGCCCTCGCGCAGCGTGCGCGCGGTGTCCAGCACCGTGCCCGCGAGCTTCAGGTAGCCCTCCTCGCCCAGGTACTTGAGGATGGCCCACGCGGCGGCGATGGCACCGCCTGGCCGCGTGCCCGCCATGGATGGCGACGCATAGATGCCGCCACACCAGTCCGCATAGGTGAAGAACTGATACCGGCGCAGCTCCGCCGACCGGTACAGCACCAGCGACGCGCCCTTGGCCGCATAGCCATACTTGTGCAGGTCCGCGGACAGGCTGGTGACGCCCGGCACGGAGAAGTCGAAGGGGGGCACGTCGTGGCCGAGCTTGCGCGCGAAGGGCAACAGGAAGCCTCCGAGACAGGCGTCCACGTGGAAGAGGACGCTCTTCTCCTGCGCCATCGCGGCCAGCTCGGTGATGGGGTCCACCACGCCGTGCGGATACGCGGGCGTCGAGCCCACCACGAGCGCCGTGTTCGGCCCCACCGCGGCGCGCATGGCGTCCACGTCTGCGCGGAAGTCCGCCGCCAGCGGGACGTTGATGGGCTTAACGTCGAAGTAGTGCGCGGCCTTCTGGAAGGCCGGGTGGACGGAGGCCGGGAGCACCATCTCCGGCGCGGTGATGCCCTTCTCCGCGCGCGCGTAATCCCGGGCCGTCTTCACGGCCATGAGGATGGACTCGGTGCCCCCCGACGTCATCGTGCCCGCGGCCGTCTCGCCCTGAAACAGCTCCGCGGCGATGGCGAGCACCTCGGACTCGAAGTTGCGCAGGCTGGGGAAGGCCAGCGGGCTCAGGCCGTTCTCCGACATGAACTCCGTGTAGGCCTCCGCGAGCAGCCGGCGGATGTCCTCGCCCGCGTTGTAGACGAGGCTCCACGTCCGGCCCTCTTTCCAGTTGGCGTCATCCGCGCGCATCTCCCGCATCTTCGCGAGCACGTCCTGGTGGCTCATTCCCTGAGAGGTCAGACGGGGCGTCTTCGGCATCACAGCTCCTGTAATGGGGCCTGGAGCGGCCCGGGAGGGAAAGACTCGCCTACTCCGCGTCGAAGTACACCCCTCTCAACCACCGGGCCCCGGAGAACGCGGTCCGCGCATGCAGCATCCGCCAGTTGTCGTAGACGAGGAAGTCACCCTCGCCGAGCCGGAAGCGATACTGGTGATGCGCGTCGCGCACCAGCTTCGCGAAGCGGTTGTAGGCGCGGTACCACGCCTCCATCTCCGCGAAGGGAACGCGGTGCGGCGCCAGCGTGAAGTAGCTGTAGCGGATGCGAAAGCCTCCGGGCGCGGCGAAGTCCAGCAGCGGCGCGGTGAGCACCTTCTCGAAGTCCCGCTGCTTGCGATGGAACGTCACCGGCACCGTGCGCAGCAGGTCGAACGCGTTCGAGTCCACGTCCGCCAGGTGCAGCGCGGCGGCGAGCCCGTCCACCACGCTGTTCTCACCCCCCACCTCCGCGGGCCGCTGGCAATGCAACAACTGGTAGCGCGGCGGACGCTCCAGGAAGGGCTGGTCCGTGTGGAGCTGCACGGCGCTGTCCGTGTACCCCAACTGGTCCGTGTTGCGGTTCGTGGTGTTGTCCGTGCGCAAGTCCTCGATGCGGCCGAAGTGCGTTGTGATGACGGAGAGCCCTTCACGGCCGAAGGCCTCGATGAGCGCCTCCGTGTCAGGGCCAAAGCCACGCACCACGGCGGCGCCCGTGTCCTGGAGCCGCTGCAACACCGCGCGCCCCAACGGCGCGTCGAGGTTTCGCAGGCCCACGGCCAGCGCGGAGACCTCGGAGGGCGGCACCGGCGCCGGCGAGCGCCCCATCGCATAGGCGTGTGTCTGGAGCCACTGGCTGTCGTAACGGCTCACCTGCTCGTCCGCGCGGTCGCCCCAGTCGACCTCCAAGGCCGCCGCGTCCGAGGAGACACGTACGTTTCTGGGGCGCAGTTCGAACGGGAGCTCGGAGGAGCAGACGATGCGCTCATGGGTCTGCGGATGCCGGTCCAGCTCCGAGTTGTGGCGGAGCCAGAACCAGTGGAAGTCCGCGTGACGCGGGCCCGAGCCCGGTTGGAAGTGGACGCGCAAGAAGTCGGCGTGCGACTCGAGTCGGTGAATCGACATGGAGGAACTCCGGGCTGCGACGGGCAAGGACGTGCGCACCGGGACGCACCGCGGCGCAGGCGGGCGTCAGGGCTCGGGGAGGAGCGCGGGTGCTGGGTTCAGACGGGCGGCGGCTCGACTAACAACACGCGCCGCGGCAACAGAGGCCGCAGGCGGTGGTCAGGAACCGGTCGCACGAAGAACGCATTGAAGGTGAGGCTACTGAGTGTGCCGGGACGCGTCAATGGCAGGCACGGCCGCGTGAAACACAGCGGGCCCGGCGCGCCTCGTGGCATGCCGGGCCCGTTGGTCGCGCGCTACTCCGGAGGTCCGCGCCGGGGTGGCGGCGCGTTCTTCATGCGTGCGTATTCGTCATCCGTGAAGACGCGGCTGCGGGTGAGGAAGCGCACGCCCAGCGGCGACTCCAGACTGAAGCCCGCGCCCCGCCCCTTCACCACGTCCAAGGTGAGGTGCGTGTGCTGCCACAGCTCGAACTGCGCGCCGCCGATGTAGACGGGGCAGCCCTCCACCTCGCCCAGGAAGACGTCCCGCTGGCCCACGCGGAACTCGCCCACCGGGTAGCACATGGGCGCGCTGCCGTCGCAGCAGCCACCCGATTGATGAAACATCAGCGGCCCGTGCGTGGCGCGGAGCTGGCGGATGACGGCGGCAGCTTCGGGCGTCACGTCCACCCGGGCCACCGCCACCGTATCGACCTGCCCGCCCGTGCCGGAGCCGGCACCGGCGCCGCTCATCAGAAGAAGCCCATGGCCTTGGGGCTGTAGCTGACGAGCAGGTTCTTCGTCTGCTGGTAGTGGTCCAGCATCTTCCGGTGGTTCTCCCGCCCGATGCCGGACTGCTTGTAGCCGCCGAACGCCGCGTGCGCGGGGTAGATGTGGTAGCAGTTGGTCCACACGCGGCCCGCCTCGATGGCGCGGCCCGCGCGGTAGGCCGTGTTGCCATCGCGCGTCCACACGCCAGCGCCCAGGCCGTACAGCGTGTCATTGGCCTGGCGAATGGCGTCGTCGAAGTCCTTGAACGTCGCCACGCTCAACACGGGGCCGAAAATCTCCTCCTGGAAGACGCGCATCCGGTTGTGGCCCTGGAACACCGTGGGCGCCACGTAGTAGCCGTCCTTCAAGTCACCGGTGAGCGCCACGCGCTCGCCTCCGATGAGGACCTTGGCGCCCTCCTTCTTGCCGATGTCGATGTAGCTGAGGATCTTCTCGAGCTGGTCGTTGGACGCCTGCGCGCCCACCTTGGTGTCGGTGTCCAGCGGGTTGCCCGGCTTCACCTTGCGGACGCGCTCCAGCGCGCGCTCGATGAACTGGCCGTAGATGCGCTCGCTGATGAGCGAGCGCGAGGGGCACGTGCACACCTCGCCCTGGTTGAGGGCGAACATGGCGAAGCCCTCCAGCGACTTGTCGAGGAAGTCGTCGTCCTGCGACATGACGTCGTCGAAGAAGATGTTGGGGCTCTTGCCGCCCAGCTCCAGCGTGACGGGGATGAGGTTCTCGCTGGCGTACTGCATGATGAGCCGGCCCGTGCTCGTCTCACCGGTGAAGGCCACCTTCGCGATGCGCGGGCTGCTGGCCAGCGGCTTTCCCGCCTCGACACCGAAGCCGTTGACGACGTTGAGGACGCCCTCCGGCAGCAGGTCCTGGATGAGCTCGGTCCACAGCAGGATGCTCGCGGGCGTCTGCTCCGCGGGCTTGAGCACCACGCAGTTGCCCGCCGCCAGCGCGGGCGCCAGCTTCCACGCCGCCATCAGCAGCGGGAAGTTCCAGGGGATGATCTGCCCCACCACGCCGAGCGGCTCGTGGAAGTGGTAGGCGACCGTGTCGTGGTCCAGCTCGCTCACGCCGCCTTCCTGCGCGCGGATACAGCCGGCGAAGTAGCGGAAGTGGTCGATGGCCAGCGGGATGTCCGCGGCGAGCGTCTCGCGCACGGGCTTGCCGTTGTCCCACGTCTCCGCGACGGCGAGCATCTCCAGGTTCTGCTCCATCCGGTCGGCGATCTTGTTGAGGATGTTGGCCCGGACGGTGGGCGAGGTGCGCCCCCACGACAGCCGCGCCGCGTGGGCCGCGTCCAACGCCTTCTCGATGTCCTCGGCCGTGGAGCGGGCCACTTCACAGAAGGGCTTGCCCGTCACGGGGCTGATGTTCTCGAAGTACTGACCACGCACGGGCTCGACCCAGCGTCCTCCGATGAAGTTCTGATACCGGGGCTTGAACTGGACCTTGGAGCCGGACTGATTGGGGGCGGCGTAGATCACTGCGCTCTCCTTCGGTGAGTGGGGTGCCTGCGATGTGGACTCGGCACCTCCAGAGCAGCACGCGTGCCACGGCCTGCTCCCGTCGACGTCGCGGCGCGTCGTGTCGCGCTCTGCGACACGTGTCCGGACAGGGGTGGTGCAGGGCGCGACAGGTCCGTCGCGATGCGGACACCGTCGGGCAGTGGACGGTTCAGCCGCGCGAGGGCAGCGCGAGCCCGAAGCGCTCCGCCATCCGGTAGAGCGTGCTGCGGGCAATGCCCAGCCTGCGGGCGGCCTGCGCCACGTTGCCGCCGCTGAGCGCCAGGGCCTCCTGGATGGCGTGCGCCTCCAGCTCGCGGAGCGGACGGGCGGACGGGCCGCCATCGGTCCGTGGGGAGGGCGTTGCCTCCGGCGCTGTCACCGCGCTCGGTGGCCTCGGCGCCGCGACCTGCGGCATCGTCACGGGGGTGCTGCCCAGGCTGGGAGGAAGTGCGTCCACGTCCAGCAGCGGCGCTCCGCTGGCGCGAACCAGCGCGAGGCGCAGCACGGTCTTCAGCTCGCGCACGTTGCCGGGCCAGCGATGCGTGGCGAGGCGGGCCATCGCGGCGGCGGTGAGGACCGGCGGCGGCAGTCCTTCTTCTTCCGCCAGCCGGGACAGCAGCGCCTGGGCCAGTTCAGGAAGGTCCGTGCGCTCACGCAGCGGTGGCAGCCGCAGCACCGCGCCTTGGAGGCGGAAGTAGAGGTCGGAGCGGAAGGCGCCGCTGCGCACAGCGGCGTCGAGGTCCCGGCACGTGGCGCCCACCAGCCGGAAGCGGCTGCGGCGCACGCGGGACTCACCGACGCGCGAATAGCTGCCGTCCTCCAAGACTCGCAGCAGGAGGACCTGAAGCGCGGGCGGCATCTCCGCCAGCTCGTCCAGGAAGAGCGTCCCGCCATCCGCCGCCGCGAGCTTCCCGTCCGCGCCGCCCATCCGCGCCCCGGTGAAGGCGCCGGCGGAATGGCCGAACAGCTCACTCTCCAGCAGCGAGGGAGACAGCGCGCCGCAGTTCACCGCGACGAACGGCCCCGTGGCGACGGTGCTGGCCGAGTGGATGGCGCGCGCGAGCAACTCCTTGCCAGTGCCTGTCTCGGACAACAGCAGCACGGGCAGACTGGTGGGCGCGAAACGCTCCGCCTCCCGCAGCGTGGCGCGGTGCTGCGCGTCGTTGCCCTTGAGTGCGCGCCATGGCCCGTCCGGGACGAGAGTGGAATGGGACCGCGCATCGGTACCTGAGCTGGACACGCGGCCTCGACCGCTCGGTGAAGACTCGGAACGAAGCTCGGCGTCGGGGCCTTGGGCAAACGCGGCCCATGGCCCGATCAATGATGGGGGGGCTCGATGCGACGCATCGCGGCCCTGATGCAGCGGCGCCCATGGCCCCTGGAGCTGAGATGAAGGACGTGGCTGAACCTGCGCGCCTGGCGTGTCATGCGACGGCCGCGGCTGCCCCTCCGCACCGAGTGCGTCGGACGACGAACGCGGCTGGGCACCGGCACCGAGCGACGCATCCGGTGACCTCGGCTGAGCATCCCAACCGAGCCCGTCCCCCGGTGGCCCCAGCCTGGCATCCGCGCCAAGCCTGTCCTCCGGTGGCCGCGGCGAAGCCTCCGCCCTGCCCCCAACCTCAGCCAGCGCGCCAGCGCCCGAGGCCCCCTGCGGAATCCTGGCGCCGAGCGGCTCCAACCGGACCAACACCGCGAGCGCCGAGCCCCCCGTGCCCACCGCCTCCGCGTGAACACGCCAGGCAGGCCCCACCGACAAGACACGCGTCTCCAGGGCCTCGCCCCGCAGCGCCGCGTCCGCCAGCATCCGCCATGACATCCCGAGCGCCGCCTCCACCGAGACCGCGCTCCGGCCGCCGAGCAACAGCCGCGCGGCGGCATTGAAGCGGCTCACCTGCCCCGGCGACTCGACGACGAGCACCGGGCCGTCCTCGCGCGCCAGCCGCGACTCCAGCCCACCTCGCGCCGCCGCGGCCACCCGGGCCCACGCCACTTCGCGCAGCCGGGACTCCGCCGCATGGGCCACGCTCGCCACCGCCACCAGCACCAGGGGGTCCGCCGCCCCCGCCGGCCCCGTGACGTCCAGCACGGCCACCAGCTCACCGAACGGGTCATGGACCGGCGCCGCGTAACAGACGAGCCCATGGTGCCGCTGCGCGTAGTGCGCCGGCCCCACCACCGCGACGGCCGAGGCCTCGGCCAACGCCGTGCCAATGGCATTCGTCCCACGCGCCGTCTCGTCCCAGCAGGCGCCCTCCACCAGCCGCACATAGTCCGCGTGGGCCGTGAAGTCCCCACCCGAGCTGCGGGTCGCCAGGATGACGCCTTCCCGGTCCGCGAGCACCGCCACCCGGCCCGCCGGCAGGGGCGCCGCGGAGAGCAGCTCCAGCATTCCCCCCAGCTCGTTCCACACCGGCTCCAGCCGCGCGCGGCGCTCCACCAGCGCCAGACTCCCCACGCTGGGGCCTTCGTCCGGCTGCCCGGTGCTCGGGGCGCCCAGCGTCCGGGAGCGCTGCCAGCGCGGGAGGATGGACCGCAGCTCCGGGCGCAACCCGGCCTCCCCGTCGAGCGCCCCGACGAGGAACTGCTCCCAGAGGAGCGGTGAAGCGCTGAGCGTAAGCGTCCCCAAGGACCTGGAATCTTGGTGGAATCCTCGCGGGGACAACAACCGCCGAGCGGCTCAATGTTTCTGTCCCGACCTAGCGCGGCGCGTCAGGACCCAACCAGGTGGGTGCCATCCCCACCTGTCCGGTCCACCCGGGCCCCCTGTCCTGACACGTCATTGACGCGTCCGAGAGGTGCGTCAGCAGGCCGCTGACACGTCAATCGCGCGCGTCCGGACCCAACCCACTTCCTGGGTCCCTCTCACAGACGCCACAGGTCCTGCCCTCTGGAGATGTGGCGCGTTGCGTGCAAAACACCGCGCGTCTCATGGTAGGCGGAACAACCCGCGTGCGCCGCCCTGGCGCCACGTTGAGGGGGAGGAACCCTTGTCATCACACGTGCATTACCCCTGGCTCGGGGGGCTGGCGGTGCTGTGGGCCGTGACGGCCCAGGCTCAAACGCAGCGCATCCCCGGCATCGAGCTGGAACGGCTTCAACTCAACCCCGGTGCGAAAGACAGCCTCGTGCTGTCCACCGGCGATCTCATGTCCCGCGGCGAGTACCGCCTCGGCATCACCGGTCACTATCAAAGCGAGCCGCTGGTGCTCGTCTCCGGTGGGGAGCAGCAGGGCGTCATCGTCTCTGACCGAATGACGGTCCACCTCAGCGGCGCGTATGCCGTCACCGACTGGCTCGAGCTGGGCGCGCAGGTGCCCATCGTCGCCCAGTGGGGCCCGGACACCGGCGCCCTCGGCGTCACCACGCCGTCCACGAGCGCGCTGGGCACCCCCTGGCTCCAGGCGCGCGCGGGCATCCTGTCCGAGCAGCGCGGGGGCTTCATGGACCTGGGCGTGCACCTCGGCGCGGGTCTGCCCTTCGGCAGCGCGGACACGCTCACCCGGGACCAGGGCTTCACCTTCTCCCCGCGCGTGGGCCTGGGCAAGCAGTTGGGCGGCACGTGGCGCGTGGGCGCCGACGTGGGCGCGCTGGTGCGCACCAAGACGTACGCCCTGTCCCCCAACACGCAGCCCTTCCGCGACGAGCTGGGCACCGAGCTGAACGGCGGCGTCAACGTGTCCGCCCAGCTCTTCGGCCTCCGCGAGGAGCTGGTGGTTCGCGGCACGCTCCCCGTCACGGACGCCCCCCAGTCGATGGAGGTGCTGCTCGGCGTGCGCGTCCCCATGCCCGCCGGCACGGAGTTCTACGCCATGGGCGGCCCCGGCTTTGGCCAGACGCCGGGCACGCCGTCGTTCCGCGTGCTCGCCGGCCTCAACTTCGGCGTCCCCGCCGCTCCGTCCAACGCATGTGTGGATGGCCAGCCGCATGACCCGGCGCTCTGTCCGGACTTCGACCTGGACGGCGACGGCATCAAGAACGCCGCGGACCGCTGCCCCACCGAGCCCGGCCTGTCGGAGCTCTACGGCTGCCCGGACGGCGACGATGACGGCGACGGCATCGCCAACCTCGCGGACCGCTGCCCCCAGGAGGCGGAGAACTTCAACGGCTTCGAGGACCACGACGGCTGCCCGGATGACCCGGACACCGACGGCGACGGCATCGCCGACAGCCAGGACAAGTGCCCGGACCAGCCCGAGGACAAGGACGGCTTCCAGGACGAGGACGGCTGCCCCGACCCGGACAACGACGACGACGGCGTGCCCGACACGGCCGACCGCTGCCCGAACGAGGCCGGCCCCAAGGAGAACCGCGGCTGCCCGGACAAGGACACCGACGGTGACGGCATCGTCGACCGGCTGGACAACTGCCCCACCGAGCCCGGTCCCGCGAAGAACCACGGCTGCAAGGAGAAGCAGCTCGCGCAGATTGGCGAGAACCGCATCCAGCTCATCGAGGCCGTCTACTTCGAGAACAACAAGGACATCATCATCTCGCGCAGCAACAAGCTGCTCGACACGGTCGCCAACATCCTCAACTCCCATCCGGAAGTGGAGAAGGTGCGCGTCGAGGGCCACACCGACAACCGTGGCAACCCCGACTACAACCTGGACCTGTCCCAGCGCCGCGCCGATGCCGTGGTCCATTACCTGATGAGCAAGGGCGTGGCCCGTGAGCGGCTGGAGGCCAAGGGCTTTGGCCCGGCGCAGCCCATCGCGGACAACGACACCACCGCGGGCCGCGCGAAGAACCGCCGCGTGGAGTTCAAGATTGTCGGAGACGCCGAGGGCGTCCAGACGCAGCAGGGCGACCCCTCCACCGACACCCACTGAGAAGCGAGGCAGACATCCCCATGAAACCGCATGTTTTCTTCAAGACGGCGGCGCTCTGTCTCGCGCTGCTCGGCACCCTGACGGGCTGTGAGTCGAATGGCTCACGTCCGTCCGCCGCTCCCCCCGAACCCGTGCTCGTCAGCCGGTCCGCCTCCCTCGTGGGAGACGGCAAGCTCGAGCCCGGCGAGGAATGTGACGACGGCAACACCATCAGCGGCGACGGCTGTTCCGCCACCGGCACCATCGAGGCCGGCTACCTCTGCCACGTGCCGGGGCGGCCCTGCTCGCTGGCGAGCCTGTGCGGCAACGACGTCGTCGACTCCGGCGAGGCCTGTGACAGCACCGCCCCCGGCTCCGACTGCACCGCGAACTGCGACCTGTCGCTGTGCGGCAACGGCGTGTTCGACAACCGCGCCCACCCGTCCTACGCGCAGGAGGTCTGCGATGACGGCAACCGCTTCGAGGGCGACGGCTGCAGCCGCCTGTGTGAAGTGGAGCCGGGCTTCGCCTGCACCGGCAGCCCCAGCCGCTGCGTCCGGGCGGGCGTGACGGTCTTCAACACCGGCGTGGACGAGAACAACCGCCGGCTGGAGACCGGCGCGGATCCGCACTGGTTCTACAGCGGCACCACCACGGGCGCCGCCACCGGCCCGCGTGACGCCAACGACTGGCCGCAGGAAATCCAGACGGCCCGCTTCATGGCGGCCCCGCTGGGCGCTCCCGTCTGCGTGTACCAGGACTTCATGGTGCCCTCGACGACGAACGTCTCCCAGTTCCGTCTGCGGCTGGCCACCTTCAACGACAACCAGTTCGACGGCGCGCGGGTGAACGGGCAGAACTTCACGCCCACCGTCGTCAACGAGCCGCCCGGCCAGCCCTGGCAGAAGAACATCTTCCGCGAGTTCGGCACCAACGCCCCGTGGCGCGCGGGCCTCAACCGCATCGAGCTGTGCAACGAGAACGCCGCCACCGAGCCCAACGCCTTCCGCTACCTGTTCGTGGACGCGTACGACGACCGCTGCGGTGACGGCGTCGTGTCCCCGCGTGAGGAGTGCGACGACGGCAACATCGTCAACGGCGACGGCTGCTCCAACACCTGCGGCATCGAGGCGGGCTACGGCTGCACCGGCCAGCCCAGCACCTGCGCCCAGACGTGTGGCAACGGCACGCTGAACCCCGGCGAGCAGTGCGACGACGGCAACAGCACGGCCGGCGACGGCTGCAACGCGAGCTGCCGCGTGGAGCCCGGCTACGCCTGCCCCACCCCGGGCCAGGCCTGTGTCACCACGTGTGGCAACGGCGCCATCGACCCCGGCGAGCAGTGTGACGACGGCAACAACTTCGACTCGGATGGCTGCTCCGCGGCGTGCCGCATCGAGCGCGGCTACGAGTGCCAGGGCGCCCCGTCCAACTGCGCTCCGCTGTGCGGCAACGGCCGGCTGGACCCGGGCGAGCTGTGCGACGACGGCAACACCACCCTGGGCGATGGCTGCTCCAACGCCTGCACCCTGGAGCTGGGCTATGCCTGCCCCACCCCGGGCCAGGCCTGCGTGGCCACCTGCGGCAACGGCGACGTGGACCCGGGCGAGCAGTGTGATGACGGCAACCTGGACCCCGCGGACGGCTGCAGCACCGAGTGCCGCGTGGAGGAAGGGTACGCGTGCAGCGCGCCGGCCTCCGGTCCGTCCGTGTGCGTCGCGAGCTGCGGCAACGGCGTGCTGGACTCGAACGAGACGTGTGACGACGGCAACACCGCCAACGGCGACGGCTGCTCCTCGGGCTGCCGCGTGGAGACCGGCTACACGTGCAGCGGCGCGCCCAGCACCTGCGCCACCATCTGCGGCGACGGCGTCCGCGCCGGCACCGAGGCGTGCGACGACGGCAACACCGTCAACGGTGACGGCTGCTCCAACACCTGCGCCGTGGAGCCGGGCTGGAGCTGCCCTGGCACGGGCACGGTGTGCTTCAACACCTGCGGCAACGGCACGGTGGACAGCGGCGAGGCCTGCGACGACGGCAACACCACCAACGGCGACGGCTGCTCCGCCAACTGCCGCGTGGAGAATGGCTACGCGTGCAGCGGCGCGCCCAGCACCTGCACCACCACCTGCGGCGACGGCGTCCGCGTCGGCGGCGAGGCGTGTGACGACGGCAACCTGGAGAACGGCGACGGCTGCTCCTCGCGCTGCCTCCTGGAGGACGGCCAGTCCTGCAACGCGTCCGGCGTCTGCGAGAGCGGCGTCTGCAGCCCTGACACCAACACCTGCGTCACCCCCGGCTCCTGCGGCAACGGCGCGCTCGACGAGGGCGAGCACTGCGACGACGGCAACACCCTGGCGGGTGATGGCTGCTCGCCCGGTTGCGCCATCGAGGCCGGCTACGGCTGCACGGGCACCCCGTCCGTGTGCGCCGTGACGTGCGGTGACGGCATCAAGGCGAACAGCGAGGCCTGCGACGACGGCAACACCGCCAACGGCGACGGCTGCTCGGCCACCTGCCAGGTGGAAGGCGGCTTCGCGTGCCAGACGGCGGACACGCGGGTGTTCCTCAGCCTCCAGGGTCAGACGCACTGCACGCAGGTGACGGAAATCGACGCCCCCGCCCTGCCCGCCAGTTCCATCCAGGCCGCGCTGGGCGTCCCGGGCCGCTACCGCGTCCGCTACGTGTCGGGCGCCGCGAACTACGGGTCCCCCCACTGGTACCCGGGCATCATCGGCGTCAACGCCAACCCGGGCACGCAGGTGCAGGCGTTCTCGTTGGGCCGCACGCCCACCGGCTCCGCCACGCGAGCCGATGCCATCGCGCTCGGCTTCCCGGTGTCCGGTGACTTCACGGCCGCCACCGGCGATGTGCGCATGGCGCTGGTGAGCATCGACTGCGCGCGCCACACCAACAACAGCGCGGTGACGTACCGCGTGGACGCGCTGTCCATCTGCCAGCGTTCTCCCGTCATCACCACGCCCACGCCGGGTGGCACCGCGGGCACGGACATCGAGGGCACGGCCACGCCGGGCGCCACCATCAACGTGTATGTGGACGGTGCCCCCGCGCCCATCTGCACGGTCGTCGCCGACGCATCAGGGAGCTGGTCCTGCCCGCTGCCGGGCGACCTCGACGAAGGCCAGCACACGGCGGTCGTCACGGCCGACCTCCCGGGCGCGCCGCGGACCACCACGTCCGTGGACTTCATCGTCGACACCGGAGCCCCCTCCGCGCCGGTCATCACCGGCCCCGCGCCGGGCACCGTCGTGGATACCCAGACGCCGGTGCTGAACGGCACGGCCACGCCGGGCGACCTGGTGACGGTGTACGAGGGCGGAACGGTCCTCTGCACCGCCACGGCCGATGCCTCGGGCCAGTGGAGCTGCACGCCCACCACGCCCCTGCCCGAGGGCCCGCACACGGTGACGGCCACCGGCACGCCGCCGGGCGGCAGCCCCAGCCCCACCTCCGCGCCCGTGAGCTTCACGGTCGACCTGGGCGGGACGGCCACGGAGCCGCCGGTCATCACCGGTCCTCCCAACGGCACGCTGACGAACGACGCGACGCCGCCCATCAGCGGTACGTCGGCGCCGGGCACGGTGGTGACGGTGTACTCGGGCGACACGGCGGTGTGCACCACGACCACGAACGACGTGGGCCAGTGGACCTGCACGCCGTCCCAGCCGCTCCCGGACGGACCGCACACGCTGACGGCCACCGCCACCGCGGGCTCGGGCCCCGCCAGCGCGCCTTCCGCCCCCAGCGAGCTAATCATCGACACGCAGGAGCCGGACACGTTCATCTCGCGCACGCCTCCCGCGCGCAGCGAGAGCCGGACGGCCGCGTTCGAGTACGGCTCGAACGAGGATGGCGCCACCTACGAGTGCAGCCTCAACGGCGGCCCCTTCGAGCCCTGCCGTGACAGCTACGACGTCGGCGAGGGACAGAACACCCTGCGCGTCCGGGCCACGGACCGGGCCGGCAACGTGGACTCCACGCCCGCGGTGTACTCGTGGCGGGTGGAGCTCACGCGGGCCTTCGCGGGTGGTGGCTGCAGCGCGGCGCCTGGCGTGTCCTGGTTGCCACTGCTGAGCCTGCTCGCCCTGCGTCGGCGCAAGCGCGACTAAGGGCCGTCCGCTACGACTTTCCGCCGGGAGGCCCACACCTCCCCCTTCGGGGCCTTCCGCCGGCCTCGTGGGCCTCCCGGCGGTTTTTCCCCCGGCCACGCGCCAGCCCGTATGCTGGGGCCGTGCACGTGGCGGGGCGACTGAGTGAGACGTACGAGGAGGAGCTCCTCCTCGCGATGGACGAAGGGCTGCTCTCCGGTGAGGAGGCCGAGGCCCTGCGTGAAGAAGCCCTGCGTCTGCGGCGTGGCCCCCTGGACCTGCTGCGCGAACGGGGCCGGATCTCCGAGGACTCGGTGGCGGCGCTGCGCGGGGAGCTCTCCGCCGACAGCACCGACCCGGGCGCCGCCCGCCCGCTCGAGGCCGCCACGCTGACCCCCGTCACCCCGGGCGTCGCGCCGCCGGTGGCCCGCAGCGAGCCGGACGAAGCCACCTTCCCCATTCCGGATTGGGACCGCTACCAGTCCGTGCGCTTCCTGGGCCAGGGCGGCATGGGCCGCGTGTTCCTGGCGTACGACCCGATGCTCCGGCGCAACGTGGCGCTGAAGTTCGTGCGCGGGGACGACCCCGAGCTGGCGCGGCGCTTCCTCTCCGAGGCCCGCGCCCAGGCCCGCGTCCGGCACGAGCGCGTGTGCGAGGTGTACGAGGTCGGCGAGGCGCGCGGCCGGGGCTACATCGCCATGCGCTTCGTGGACGGGCAGCCGCTGGGCCAGCTCGCCCGCACGCTGACGCTGGAGCAGAAGGTCCTCCTCCTGAGGCAGGCCGCGGAGGGCGTGCACGCCGCCCACGGCGCGGGGCTCATCCACCGCGACATCAAGCCCGGCAACATCCTGGTGGAGCGCACCCCGGACGGCGGGCTGGCGCCCTTCGTCATGGACTTCGGTCTGGCGCGCGACTGGCGCGAGGAAGGCGCCGCGCCCAACGCCGTCCAGGGCACGCCCCACTACATGGCGCCGGAGCAGGCCCGCGGCGAGGTGTCCCGCCTGGACCGGCGCGCGGACATCTACGCGCTGGGCGCCACGCTCTACTCCCTCCTCACCGGCCGGCCCCCCTTCACCGGCACCACCGAGGTGGAGGTCATCACCCGGCTCCAGAACGAGGAGCCGGTGCCACCGCGCGCGCTCGACGCGGACATCCCGTCGGATGTGGAGGCCATCGTCCTCAAGTGCCTGGAGAAGCAGCGGCCCGCCCGCTACGACTCGGCGCGGGCGCTGGCGGAGGACCTGCAGCGGTTCCTCGACGGCGAGCCCGTGCTCGCGCGCCCCGGGCTGGGCTACCGCTTGCGCAGGAAGGTCCGCAAGCACCGGGTGGCGCTGACGCTGGGCTCCACCGCGCTGACGGTGGTGCTGCTCGCGCTGGTGCAGGCGGCCGTCGCGCGCGGCGAGGTGGCCGAACGCGAGCGCCTCACGCGGCGCTTCACCGAACGCGTGGAGCGGATCGAGGCGTCGGCGCGCTACTCCGCCCTGTCCCGGCTGCACGACACGCGCGAGGACCGGCGCGAGCTGCGCGCCAGCATGGACGCGCTGGAGGCCGAGGTGCGGGAAGCCGGCCCCCACGCGCTGGGCCCCGGCCAGTACGCCCTGGGCCGCGCGCTGCTCGTCCTGGATGACCGCGAGGCCGCGCGCACCCGGCTGGAGGCCGCCTGGGCCCAGGGCTACCGAGAACCCCGCGTGGCCTGGGCGCTGGCGCAGGTGCTGGGAGACCTCTACCAGGAGCGGCTCCTGCTGGACGTGGAGCGCCGCAGCCCCGAGCAGCGGGAGCTCCGCCGCAAGGAGCTGGAGCAGCACTTCCGCGACCCGGCCCTGGCCTACCTGCGGCAGGCGGAGGGCCCCGACGTCCCCGTGCCGCCGCTCTACGTGAAGGCGCTGTTCGCCTTCTACGAAGGCCGTCACGAGGAGGCCCTCACCCAACTGGAGGCCATGGGCCGCGCGCAGCCCTGGTTCTACGAGGCGCCGCTGCTGCAAGGCGACGTGCTGCTCGCGCGCGCCACGCAGCGCTGGCACCAGGGCGACAAGGCGGGCTCGCAGGAGGACCTGGACGCGGGGCGCCGCGCCTATGCCACCGCCATCGCCACCGCGGAGAGCCAGCCCACGGGCCACTACGTGCTGGCGCGCCTGGAACTGGCCGCCATGGTGATGGCGCTCTACGGCGAGGGCGATGTGCTCCCCCACTACGAGCGCGGCGTGGAGGCCGCCTCCCACGCGCTCACCGCGGCGCCGGACCACCACCGCTCGCTGGTCGTCATGGCGCGCCTGCACCGCCGGCTCGCGGAGCAGCGCATCAACCAGGGGCGCGAGGACGCGGAGCCGCTGCTGGAGAAGTCCATCCTCGCCGCGCGCGAGGCCCTCACGCTGGCGCCCCCCAGCGACCGCGTGGCCCTGGAGCTGGCCATCTCCTACCGGCTGTGGGCCCGCTACCGGCAGGAGCGCGGGCAGGACCCGGCCGAGCCGCTCCGGCTGTCCATCGAGGCCTTCGAGCGCCTGCGCCCCGAGGAGCGCGACTATGCCTTCCACGCCAACCTCGGCCTGACCTACCAGGTCTGGGCGGACGCCGAGGCCGAGCGCGGCGTGGACCCGCTGGAGCACCAGGGCAAGGCGATTGACGCGTACCTCGCCGCCATCAGCGTGCGGGAGAACCAGGCGGACGCGTGGATCAACCTGGGCACCGCGCTGCGCAGGCGCGCCTCGACGCCAGGCGCCGCTGACGCAGGGGGCGACCTGACGCGGGCCCGGGACGCGCTCGCGAAGGCGCTGGCCCTCAACCCGGGCAACGTCGTGGCCTGCTTCCGGGGGGCGGAAATCTCCGAGCAGCTCGCCCGCTGGCGCGCCAACCACGGCGAGCCTCACGAGGCGGACCTGGAGCAGGCCCTGGCCCTCTTCCGGCAGGGGCTGGGCATCAACGCGAAGCTGCCTCCGCTCCACAACGGGCTGGGCGCGGCGCTGCTGTGGCAGGCCGAGCAGCGCTGGGAGGACGGCGGTGACTCCGAGCCCCTGCTCCAGCAGGCACAAGCGGCCTTCGAGGAGGCCCGGACGCTGGCGCCCAAGCAGGTGTACGCCCACAACAACCTCGGCGAGGTCTGGACGCTGCGCGCCACCTTCCAGACGGCACGCCGGGAGAACCCCGTCCCGAGTGGCCGCGCCGCGGAGGAGGCCTACCGGCAGGCGCTGGCGCTCCAGCCCACGGACGCGGACCTGTGGGCCAACCTGGGCCGCGTGCAGACGCTGCTGGCGGCCTGGAGCCTGGACACCCAGGGCGACCCGAAGGCGGAGCTGGTGAAGGCCGAGGACGCCCTGACGCGCGCGACGACGCTGAACCCACGTCAGGGGCACGCGTGGCGCAACACCGGCGAGGTCCGGGCCCTCAAGGCGCGCTGGTTGGCGCGGAGAGGCGCGGCGCGGGACGCCGACTTCGAGCTGGCGGCCCAGGCCTTCCAACAAGCCCTGGCCCTGGAGCCCCGGCGGCACGACTACCGGCTCGCCGCCGCGCGGTTCCACTTCGCGTGGGCCGGCTGGCGTCAGCAGCGAGGCGAGGACGCGACGCCGCTGCTGAACGAAGGGCTGGCGCGGGTGACGGAGGTCCTCGCGGACCGGCCGGGGTGGGCCCGGGCGCAGGCGCTTCGAGCCAGCGCCTTGCTCGCGCTCGCGGAGACCTCCGCCTCCGCAGAGCAACGGCAAACGTGGCGCCTCGAGGGCCAGGAGGTGTTGCGGCAGGCACTGGCCCGCAACCCCCACCTGGAATTGGAATGGAGGGGCCGGCTCCCCACGGCTCGCGACCCGCTGGCCGGCCCTCCCACGCCCTGAATCACGCCTCCTTGGGCGGGTCCGTCGTCACGTCCAGGTTGCCGTTCTTCGTCTCCAGCTCGCTCCCGTGCTTCTTCGCCTCGGGAGAAGAATCAACCACCACCGTGAACGGATACGAGCCCACCGCGGCGCCATCCGACACCGGGTCGTCGCGCAGGGAGGCGGCCAACGACGTGTTGCTCAGGCCGAACGACGCCGTGTTGTCCAGGCACGTGGGGGGATTCACCGTCACGCTCGACGCGCCGCCCACCATGTTGATGGCGAAGCGAACGATGTCCCCGTGACGAACCTTGTTGTTGGGGACGTAGCTCAGGTTTCCAGACTTGTTGATGACGACGGTGACGATGGCCATGGGCCGTGGCTCCTGTGCCCCTTTGGGGCGGGTGAAGAACTGCAACCAGATGGGATTGCAGGCACCGTACCAGACAGGTCAGGCGCACATGCCCTCGAAGCAGCCCCTCTGGGGCGTTCCTCCCGCGGCCCCTGGACACGTCAAACCCACCCAGCAGGTCCGGTCTGACACGTCAGGGCGGCTCAGGCCTCCGGCGGGTCCGTCGTCACGTCCAGGTTGCCGTTCTTCGTCTCCAGTTCGAGCCCGTGCTTCCGCGCCACCTCCTCGGTGGGCACCTGCACCGTGAACGGATACGAGCCCACCGCGGCGCCATCCGCCACGGGCTGTTCGCTGTTGAGGGTGTGCAGGGAGTGGCTGTTCAGGGTGATCTGCTCCGTGTCCTGGAGGCAGGTGGGCGGGTTCACCGTCGCGTCCACGGCCCCGCTGGCGACGTTGAGCGAGAAGATGACGGTGTCCCCGTGCCGGACCCTGTTGCTGGGAATGTAGACGAGGTCCCTGTTCTTGCTGATGACGACGGTGACAATGGCCATGGGCACGGGTTCCTGGGCAAGGCCCCGCTGGGGGCCATGTAAGGGATTGCTGCGCTTCCTGATTTGCAGACACCGTACCAGCCAGGTCGGGGGCGGCGCCTCATTCGACAGCGCATTGTCGGCCCGCGCCCCGGCGAGACGCTGACGCGTCAACCGAACCCACCAGGTTCGGATTGACGCGTCAGCCGGCCTCACCCGGTGCTCAATCCCAGCTCCCGCACCCGCCGCTGGAGCGCCCGCTTGGAGACCTCCAGCCGCTGCACCATCTTGTCGAGGTCCCCCTCGCATTCATGGAAGCAGCGGGTGATTTCCTCGGCGCTCAAGTCCCGCGCGGTGCGCAGCAGCGAGCTCTTGTCGATGAGGACGTAGACGGAGGGCCGGGGGATGCCCAGCCAGTCCGCGGTGGCCTTGAGGTCCCAGGAGCAGGCGCGCAGGGCCTCCAGCAGCTCCTGCTCCCCCACGTCCGCGGGCTTGCGCCGCGCGGCCTTCGCGCCGTCCCCGTCCTCCCCCTCCACCGGCGGCGTCAACGGCCGCCCGGGCACGGGCTGCGCCTCGCCGTCCAGCAGTTGTTCCAGCCGCGCGTCGGCGCGCAGCCCGGGCAGGCCCCGGCTTCCAATGACGAGCTGCCGGGTGATGTTGCGCAGCTGCCGGATGTTGCCGGACCACCCGTGGCGTACCAGGCGGACGGACAGGGACGTGGGCAGCCACGGCTCGGCGCGAGGGTCCGCCGTCGTCAGGCGGCCCCCCTCCCCCGTGGCCTCCAGCTCCTGCCGGGCGAAGTGGTGGAAGAGCAGGCCAATGTCCTCGCGGCGCTCGCGCAGCGGCGGCACCAGGATTTCGAAGCCGGCCAGACGGTGCAGCAGCGGCGCCTTGAAGAGCCGCTCCTGGATGCGCGCCTCCAGATGCGCGTCCGTGGCGGACACCAGCCGCACGTCCACGGGCACCGGCGTGTGCCCGCCCACCGGATAGATTTCGCCGGTCTCCAGCACGCGCAGCAGCGCCGCCTGGACCTCGGGGGGCGCCTCGCCGACCTCGTCGAGGAAGAGCGTGCCGCCCTGCGCCGCCCGGAAGAAGCCTTCCCGGTCCCGGCTGGCACCCGTATAGGCCCCGCGCTGCGCGCCGAAGAGCTCGGCGGCGACCAGCTCCTTGGCGAGCGCGCCCAGGTTGACGCTGACGAAGGGGCCCGTGCGGCGCGGGCCGCACTCATGGATGGCGCGCGCCACCAGCTCCTTGCCCACGCCCGTCTCGCCCCGGATGAGCACCGGCACGTTGAGGTCCGCCACGCGGACGATGTCCTCCCGCACGCGGTGGATGCCTTCGCCGTGTCCGACGATTCCCAAATCCAGCGGGCTCGCCTGGCGGAAGGACGAGGCCAGGTGGAGCAGCAGCACCACGCGGTCGGCGAGCACCAGCGGCACGCCCGCGGACAGCTCCTCGCGTGAGAACTCACGGCCGCCTTGCACGGGCACGTCGGCCACCCGCACCTGCGTCCCGTCCTCGGGCACCCGCATCCGGATGCCGCCCCGGGGGCCGGGCTCGAACTCCAGCGGCTTGCGGCTGAGGAAAGGATCCCCCAGCGGCAGGGCCATGAGCCCTCCGGGCCGCGAGAAGTCCGGCGCGTTGCGAGACAATGCCGCCGTGCGTCCCTGCGCCGCGAGCACCTCCATCAACAGCCGCTCGCCGATGCGCTGCGGCTGCGGATGGGACACAATCGTCAGGGCGGGGACGGAGAGCGCCACCGGCGTCTGCCCGTCCTGCGCGCGCCCCGCGGTGGTCGACATGTCTGCGGCGAGTTTCTGCTGCATGGGTATTCGCGTGAGTCCTGGGATACCCGTTGAGCCTACACCTCCGGGAGCAAGAACGCTGGTTCATCCTTCGAGGAAACGTCGTGAGAATCCCATGGGTTGGGGGCTGGCTGGCGTCGGAGGCACGGCCTATCCTCCCCGCCGCCGACAACCTTCGGACCCCATGGGCTACGTCCACATCCTCCGAGACTTCGCTTCCCCGCATGAGGGGCGCTCGCGCACGGTGCGCATCTACACGCCCGCTGCGTATGACACCTCACCTGGCAGGTCCTTTCCCGTCCTCTACATGCATGACGGGCAGAACGTGTTCGCCCATCCCGAGTCCGCCGTCTTCGACACCTGGTGCGCGAACCTCACGATGGAGCGGCTGGTGGCGGAGCGCCAGGCGGAGCCGTGGCTCATCGTCGCGGTGGACTCCACGCACGAGCGGCTCTCCGAGTACTCGCCGTGGGACGAGCCGCGCAGCAACGTGGCGGCCGGCGCCGCGCCCTACGTGCGCTTCCTGGTCGACACGCTGATGCCGTACATCGAACGCACCTACCGCGTCCGCCATGGGCCCGAGTGGACGGCGACGATGGGCGCGTCCATGGGCGGCCTCATCTCGCTGCACCTGGGCTGGACGCATCCGGAGCAGTTCGGCCGCATCGGCGCGCTGTCCCCGTCCGTCATGTGGGGCTGGAACCGGATGTTCTCCGAGTGGTCCAAGCACACGCGGCAGTGGTCGCGCATCTACCTGGACGCGGGCGCCACGGAGACCGTGGACCCGGTGGGCTACGTCATGCGCTACGGCGAGGCGACGCGGGACTTCCACCGACACCTCCAGGCCTTGGGCTACGCGGACCACGAGCTGCGGCTGGTGCTGGAGCCCGGCGGCGAGCATCACGAGCGCGACTGGCAACGCCGGCTGCCAGAGGCCTTGCGCTGGCTGCTGGGGTGACATCCCGGAACTGCCGACGTGTCGCATGCCAGTGGTAGCCTGTGCGCGACATGACGTATCTGTTTCCGTCGACGCCCACCGAGCTCTTCGTCTACCTCCTCGTCGGCGGCATCCTGGCCGCGGTCGTCTGGTACGTCGGGGGCTTGTTCCGCGACCTGGCGGCGGCGAAGCGGGTGCTCCAGCACGGTGAGGACGCCGAGGCCACGGTGCTCGAAGTGCGCGACACGGCCATGCGCATCGATCGCCGCCCCGTGTTCGACGTGCACCTGGAGGTCCGTCCGCGAGGACGCGCGGCGTATCGGGCGCGGGCGAAGGAGCATCTGGGCCGCCATCAGAACGCCGCGTGGCTGAGCAGGGGCGCGCAGCTGAAGGTCAAGGTCGACCCGAACGACGCGAGCAAGGTCGCCATCGTGGGCGCGGCCGTGACGGCCCCTCCCAGCGACGTCGTGACTCAAAACCTGCCGCTCGCGGCGGATCCGGTGAAGGCCATGCAGGACCTGCAGACGCTGATGGACAGGGGCCTCGTCACCTCGGAAGAGTTAGAGGCGAAGAAGGCTCAGATTCTCGCACGCATCTGAACGCGCGCATCGAGGTGATGGGTGGCGACCCTACTCAAGACAATTTTGCTGTTCGTCTGGCTGGCGGCCGTCGGCGGCGTGGTGTGGTACTTCCTCCAGTCGCACGCGAAGAAGAAGCGCATCCGCGAGCACGGCATCGATGGCGAGGCCACCATCCTCCGGATGGAGCGCACGCTGATGCAAGTCAACAGGCGCTTCGTCTACGACTTCCTGCTGGAGTTCAAGGTGCCGGGCCGCCCCGCGTACCAGGTCCAGCACAGCAGCCGGGCGCATGACTGGAACGCCTTCATCCTGGAGCCCAACGTGCGCCTCAAGGTGAAGGTCGACCCGAACAACCCTCAGCAGTTCGTCGTCCTGGGGGCTATCGGGCAGCAGCGGCCCCAGAGCCTCCAAGCCTTGTTCGCCGGAGCCGCTGCCGCCGCCGAGGCCAGGACCGCGGCGCCCGCGGACCCGGTCAAGGCGTTGAAGGACCTCCAGACGATGCTGGACAGCGACCTCATCACGCAGGACGAGTACGACCAGAAGCGGGCGGCGATCCTCGCGCGGTTGTGAAGCGCCCCGGGACTACACGATGGACGCGGCGGCCCGCTGCACCTGGGACACGCCGGGCAGCGTGGGCGCCGGGTTGAGCGCCTGGACGAGCAGTGAGCGCAGCGCGTCCGCCAGGTCATCCCCCGCGCCCAGGGCCCCCGCGGGGGCACCCTGCAACGCCGCGGGGACCTCCGCGCCCACCACCACGATGGGCATCCGGGACTCCCAGGCGAGGTAGTGCGCGAGCCGCACCGAGGGCTCGGCCACGTCCATCAGCAGCGCGCCCAGGGCCCCCGCCGTGAAGGGACGCCACAGAGGGCGCGCCGCCTCGGCGGGAGGGAGCACGCAGAAGTCCAGGCGCAGCACCTCGCTGAGCACCAGGCGCCCCAAGGTGCCAAAGCCACTCTTCACCGCGGTGGGCTCGGCGGACAGCGCCTCCATGCCGGGCATGCGCGAGAGCACCCGCCGCGCCGCGCTCGCGCCGCTGCCGCACACGAAGATCTTCGCGGTGGCCACCTTCGCGGGCGCCCGCGTGCGCAGGAGCCGGCCGCGCAGGGCGTGGACCTCCGCCGCGCCCAGCAGCTCGCCCGTCGCCGCCTCCACACCGTCCCCGTCCGCGGCCTTCGCCACGCCCCGCTGCATCAGCGTGGTGAGGACGTTGAGCACCTCCAGGTCCGTGGCCGGCGCCAGGTCCAGCACCTCGCCCAGGGCGCGCGGCTGGCGGAGCAGGTCCACCACCTGCTGCGTCACCGGGTGCTGGTCGCCCTGAAGGTCCGCGTCCGGCGCCAGCATCAGCCGCGTGTGGCGCGGGGGCAGGCCCGGCATCAGCCGGGTCACCTCGTCCGACTGGCGCATGCCTTCCAGCAGCGCGTCATCCATGCCGCGGTTGATGCGCGGCTTCGCCACGTTCCCGCCCGGCGAGAAGGTGAACGTCCCATCCACCCACGCCAGCAGGCGGAACAGGGCCTTCTCCCCTTCCACGCGCCCCAGCTTCGCATTCACCGGGCGGCCTTCGGCGACGGCGATTTCGCCCCGGTCGTTGCCGCGCTCCAGCGTCAGCCGGCCGCTGCGCCGGTTCATGCCCAGCAGCTGCATCAGGTCCGGGATGCTGAGCTGGCTGAGCGAGCCTTCGATCTCCTGCTGCTCGCTCTTGAGGTCCTTGGCCGCCTCGCTGCGGCGGAAGATGTGCTCGATGCGGCTGAGCACCTCGTCCAGGTTGAAGGGCTTGCGCAGGTAGCCGTCCCGCAGGCCGCGCAGCCGGTCCGACTCGAAGCTCGCGGTGGTGAGCACCACCGGGATGTCCTCGGTGCGCGGGTTGGTGCGCAGAATCTGGATGAAGGTGCGCGCGTCGAGCAGCCGGCAGGCCTCGTCGAACAGCGTGAGGTCCGGGTGGCGCAGCACGGCCACCTCCAGCGCCCGCGAGCCATCCGGCGCGTAGTGCACCTGATACCCCTTGGTGCGCAACGCGCGGGACAGCGAGCGCACGGACTCGAGGTCGGGGTCTGCGATGAGAATCTTCCGGACCGGGGCCACGGTGGCGCTCCGCTTCGTGTCAGTAGGGCTGCAGGTCGTATTCGGCCTGCAGCTTGGAGATGAGCCCGTCCACCACCGCGGTGTCCGAGGTGTGGAACCCCCACGTCGCTCCGTGGCCCCGGCGCTGGATGAGCGCGTACGCCGCGTTCTCGGAGAGCCAGAGGATGAACTCGTGCCGCGCGATGCGGTCGTCGCCCTCCAGGAACACCGGGGTCAGCGCGGGGTGCGACTCCAGGTCCACCCGGCGGCCCAGCAGGTAGATGCGCGAGGACAGGTCCGGCGGCGCCGACTCCAGCCCCGCCGCGATGGGCAGGTCCGTGCGAATCTCCGGCCCGCCCACGTACAGCAGCCCGCGGGAGCCCGGGTCGCGCATCATCTCCCGGGCGATCTCCGCCTGGAGCTCGTCGAAGAGGACGTCGGACACCTTGCCCCGGCGGCTCGGCTCGGAGCGCTCGTCCACCGGCAGCCGGGGGCTGTTGGGCGTGCCGAGCAGCAGGTCCACCTCGTCCCAGAAGGGCAGCCCGTCCAGCATCAACCGGCGCTGGAGCGACGCGCGGCGCTCGTCCATGCGGCGGCGGCAGCGGTGCACCAGCTCGTCGAAGTCCTCGCCGTCCTTGGGGAAGGTGCTGGCGCCGCCCACCAACATCAGGGGCAGCCGCTGCTCCACCTCCATGGCTTCCGGCTCCTCACGCACGGCGGCCACGGCGCGGCGCACGAACATCAGCGCGCCGAAGAAGTCCGTCTCCGGCAGCAGGAGGTAGAACTCCTGGTCGCTCGCCTTCGCGATGACGTCCGAGTCGCGGATGATCTTGCTGAGCGCCTTGATGATGCCGCGCACCGCCTTCTTCGCGTCCGCCGCGCCCTGGCGCACGCGCACCATGGGCAGGTTGTCGATGGAGAAGGTCAGCAGCGAGAAGGTCCGGCCATACCGCCGGGCCTTGTAGATTTCCTTGGACGCGTAGTCGGTGAAGTAGCTGAGGTTGTACGCCGCCGTCTCGCGGTCCCTCAGGCCCAGGCGCTGGAGCGCCAGCATCTTCCGGCCGTTCTTCAGGCCCACCGCCGCGAAGTCCGCCAGCACGCGCGCATCGCGCGTGTGCTCGGGGCGGAAGTCGCCGCTCAGTGGGTCGGAGAGCTGCGCCAGGCCCACCACTTCCCCCGACGCCACCAGCGGCACGTACATCACCGCCGAGCGCTCATCCCGGGCCGACCAGGGCTGGGCCTCGCGCAGGCGCCCGGCCAGCGGCCCCTCCGGGCTCATCTTCTCCGCCAGGAACTGCCGATCGAGCAGGCCGCGGTAGGCGCGCAGCACCAGGTCTCCCCGGTCGTCCGTCACCCACAGCGCGGCGCTCTGCGCGTCGCAGATGGCCGCCAGCTCGGAGGTGAGGCGCTCCTGGAGCCACTCCAGGTCCGGATGGGACAGCAGCTCCAGGCAGCGCTGGTGCAGGTTGTGGAAGCGGGCGAACTCGAGGTTCTCGTCGCGCAGCTGCGTGCGCTCGCGGCGCAGGGACGCGCGCTCCAACGCGCGGTCCACCGCGAGGAGCATGTCGTGGGCCTCCACCGGCTTGGTGAGGCAGTCCGCCGCGCCCGAGCGCAGCGCCATCTCCGAACCTCGGAGGTCCGAGCGCTGACTGACGAGGATGACCTCCTGGTCCGGGTCCCGCTCACGCAGGCGCGAGGTGAGAGCAAAGCCGTCCACACCCGGCATCACCACGTCGGTGATGACCAGGTCGAACGGCGTACGGGCCGCCTCTTCGAGCGCGAGCGTTGCGTTCTCCACGACGACCACGCGATGCCCATGACGTGAGAGCAAATCGCTGGCGAGCTGACGGAAGAACAGGTCGTCGTCGACGACGAGGATGGGTCCGGCCACGGCGCGTTCTGACCTGGGGGCGAGAGGAACGCGGGAGGTTACCGGCCCGAGGGAACCGCGACAACGCCCTCGAAGACAAAGGCCACCGGGCCACGGAGGCGAATGTCGGACAGGTCGGCGGGGACGCGGATGCGCAGGTCACCCCCTGGCAGGGTGACGCGCAGCCAGGCATCCGCCGGGAGCCGTTGGGCCAGCACCGCCGCCACCGCGGACGCGCACGCCCCCGTCCCGCAGGCCTGGGTCAGGCCGCAGCCCCGCTCCCAGACGACCACGGTGAGGCCGTCCGGGTCCACGCGGACGAACTCCACGTTGGTGCGGTCCGGCCAGGCCGGGTGGACCTCCAGGAGCGGCCCCAGCCGGGAGGCGGCCTCCAGCGGCTGGTCCAGGAGGACCATGTGGGGGTTGCCCATGCTCACCGCGTAGGCGCGCAGCTCGGGGTGGCCTGGCACGGAGGCGTCCAGAAAGGCCTTTTCCGTGGCGCCCGAAGGCAGGTTGGGCTCGACCAGCCGGGCGGGGCCCATGGAGATGTCCACGCCCACCACCCCGCCCTCGCCGTACGAGGGGAAGCAGGTGAGCACGCCCGCGCCCGTCTCCACGTCGATGTGGCCCGGCGTGGCGCCCGAGGCGTCCACCAGGTACTTCACCGCGCAGCGCAGGCCGTTGCCGCACATCTCCGCGATGCTGCCGTCGGCGTTGTGCACGACCATCCGGGCGACGCCTCGGTCGGAGGGCAGGAGCGACAGCACGCCGTCGCCGCCGATGCCCAGGCGGCGGTCGCACATCCACCGCGACGCGGCGGCGTCGATGTCCTGGCCGGAGCCTCGGCGGTCCAGCACGACGAAGTCATTGCCCAGGCCCTGGTACTTGAAGATGCGCTCGCGAGCTTCCACGGGCGCAATCCTAGTCGCGGGCGGTCACTCGCGCTCGTCCGGCTTCACGGAAGGACGCTGGGGCGGCAGGTCCAGGGCGGGAATCGCGGCGCGCGGGGGCCGGGCGCCCGGCGACGGGGGGGGCGCGGGGGGGCCGGACAGCGTGTTGCGGCCGGGCTCCGGGGCGTCGCGTTGAGCGGCGGCCCGCTCCGCCTCGTGGTCCGCGAGCTTCTGCTGGAGGTCTTCGACCAGGGACTGGAGGAGCTCCATCTCCGCGGCCATCTCCAGCACGGCCTCGGGCTGGGAGGAGGTTTTGAGCGACTCCACGGTGGCGAGCAGCTCGGTGCGCTCCGCGTCCACGGAGGCCAGCCGGTCCTGCTGCGCTTGGAGCTGGGCGCCGAGGCCCTGGAGCTGCGCTTCGAGCTCGGCACGCTCGGCCTGGAAGGCCGCGAGCTGGTCCTGCTGCGCTTGCAACTGCGCGTTGAGGCCCTGGAGCTGCGCTTCGAGCTCGGCTCGCTCGGTCTGGAAGGCCGCGAGCTGGCTGGAGGCACCCCCTTCGCGCTGCTGAAGCTGCTGGGTGGCCGCTTCGAGCGCCTGGGCGAGCCGCGTGCGCTCCGCGCGCTCCGAGTCGAGGATGCGGACGGCTTCGGTGGAGGCGGTTTCGAGGGCCGTGACGCGGCCTTCGAGGCGGACCCGGGCCGCGCGGGCCACGGTGAGGTCGGACTGGAGGCGCTCCTTGTCGGAGTCGGCGCGCGCGAGCTTGTCCTGGGCGGCCTGGAGCGCGGCGCGCTCGGCGGCGGCGGCTTCCAGGTTGGCGCGCAGGGCCTCGAGCTGGGCCGTGACCTCGGCGAGGTGGGCCTCTCGCGAGGCGCTGTCGGCCTCGGCCCGGGCGGCGGCGTCCGCGAGCTGGGCGACACGGTCATTGGCTTCGGCGAGGCGTGAGGTCAGCTCACCGCGCTGCGCTTCGGCCTGGGCCGTGACCTCGGCGAGGCGCGACTCCAGCTCGGCGCGCTGGCGCTCCGCCTGAGTGGCGAGCGCGGAGAGGCGCGACTCCAGTTCGGCGCGCTGGCGCTCCGCCTGAGTGGCGAGCGCGGAGAGGCGCGACTCGAGTTCGGTGCGCTGCACATCCGCCTGGGTGGTGACATCGGCCAGCCGGACGGCGACTTCAGCGCGCGCGGTATCAAGCTGAGCCGTGACCTCGGCCAACCGCGATTCCAGTTCAGCGCGCTGCGCCTCGGTCCGCGCGGCACCTTCAGTGAGCCGCGACTCCGCAGCCGCGAGCTGCTGCTCCAGCGCCGTGCGTTCGGCGGCGACGCGTTCCGATTCGGCACGCTGCGCCTCGGCGCGGGCGGTCGCCTGGGCGAATTGCTCTTCGAACGCGGCACGCTCGGCCTCGGCCCGCGATTGGGCGTCGGCGATCCGGGTTTCCAGCGCGCCACGTTCAGCTTCAGAGCGCGACTGGACCTCCGCGAGCTGCCCTTCGAGCGAGGCACGTTCAGCCTCGAAGCGAGCCTGGAGCTCCGCGAGCTGAGCCTCCAGCTCGGTCCGGGCCCGGGACAGGCCTTCGGTCGACTCCGTGAGCCGAGCCTCCAGCGCGTTCGCCCGGGCCTGCTCCTCGGTGACGGCCTCGTTCGCCCGCGCCAGCTCGGCCCGCAGCGTCTCCAACACCGCGCGCTCCGCCTCGAGCGAGTTCTCCATCGCGGTGGCCTTGCCCGCGAAACGGCGCGCCGTTTCGAGCTGCACCATGAGCAGCTCGGCGTTCTCGCGCTGCGCGGCGAGCCGGTCCTGGGCGTCCACCAGCTCCGCATCCAGCCGGGCGATGTGCATCCCCCGCTCGTTCACGGCCGCCATGGCGCGCTGAAGCTGCGTCCCCAGCCGCATGTTCTCCTGCCGAGCGATGGCGAGGTGTGCCAACTCCTGCTGCGCCGCGGCCAGCGCCGTCCGCGCCTGCTCCCGGTCCGCGGCCAGCGCCTCCAGTTCGCCCTGAGACTGCCCGGCGCGAGCGAGCGCCGCATCCAACTGGCGCTGAAGCTCCACCATGCGCTCCTGCGAAGCCGTCTCCAGCCGAGACAAGGCCTCACGCGCCTCGGACAGCGCTTGCGCATGCTGCGCCGCCCCGGCCTCCCCGTCCGCCACTTGCGTCCGAAGCGCCGAGACCTGGGCCTCCAGCGCGTCGATGATGCCGGCGCGCTCGATCAACTGCGCATCCGCGGCGCTCCGAGCCTGCTCCAACTCCGAGAGCGACTGCGCCAGCGCCACGGCACGTGCCGCGTCCGACTCCTGCGCGGCGCGCGTCTCCGCGAGCCGGGCTTCCAGCGCCGAACGCTGCTCCTGCGCCGCGCCTTCCATCGAGGTCCGCTCGGATTCGAGCCGCGACACGACCTCACGAAGCGCCTGCTCGCGAGCCTCGGCCGCCGCGCGCTGCGTCTCCAAGGCGCGCTCCTGCTCGGCCATCACGCGCTCGGCGGCGGACAGGCGCTCCTGCCGCGCCTGGTCGCGCTCGGAAGCCTCCGCGCGAACACGGGCCGTCTCCTCCTGGAGCCGGACCAGTGCGTCCGCGGTTTCGGTACGCGTCTGCTGCTCCGCCTCGAGTGCCACGCGGGACTGGGCCAGCGCCGCCTCGGCCTCCGCACGCGCGCGCTGCTCGGCGTCGAGCGCCGCTCGGACCTGCGCCAGGGCGGCCTCCGCTTCGGCGCGAGCGGCTTGCTCCGTCCCCAACTGCGCCTGGACGCGCGTCAGCGCGGCTTCGCCGTCTCCGCGTCCCTGACGCTCCGCATCCAAGTCCCGCTGCGCGACGGCCAGCGACGCATCGAGTTCCGCGCGCGCGCTGCGTTCCGCATGAAGCTCGGACTGCGTGAGAGACAGTGCACCTTCGAGCTGGGTGCGCGCCTCCCGCTCCGAGGCAGCCTCGGCCTGGAGCCGGGTAACGACCTCGTCCGCGCCGAAGGCACGCTCTCGCATCGCGGAGTGCTCCGCGGCAATGCGCTCACGATGCTCGCGTTCAGAGGCGAACCGCTCGCGAGCCTCGGACAGCTCCGCCAGGGTCTCCTCGTGCTGGCGCCGGGCGACGGCGAGCGCGGCTTCCGTCTGCCCCCGCGACTCCGCTTCCGAGGACCGCTGCGCCAGCGCCTCGGCGAGCGCGGCTTCCAGCTCGGCCCGTCGCCGCGCCTCCTCACGCTGATGCGACTCCGCCGTCGCCAGGGCCGACTCGACGTCCTCACGCCGCCGCGTCTCCTCCAGATGCCGGGACTCCGCCTCCGCGAGCAAGGACGCCACGTCCTCACGCCGGCGCACCTCCTCTCGATGGCGAGCCTCAATCGTCGCGAGGACCGACTCCACGGCTTCGCGCCGCTGAGCCTGCTCTGCGAGACGCGCCTCGGCCGACGCCAGCGAGGCTTCCACGGCCTCCCGCCGCTGCGTCTCCTCGAGGTGCCGAGCCTCAGCCGCCGTCAGCGCAGCTTCATGCCGCAGCGTCTCTTCGGTGAAACGGGCTTCAGTGGCCGCGAGCGCCGACTCGGCGTCCTCACGCCGCCGAGACTCCGCCGTGAAACGTGCCTCAGCGGCCGCGAGCGCCGACTCGACGTCCTCACTCCGCTGCGACGACTCAGTGAAACGCGCCTCGGCAGCCGCGAGCGCCGTCTCGGCGCCCTCACGTCGCCGTGTCTCCTCCGCATGGCGCGCCTCGGCATCCGCGAGCGCGGCCGCATCCAGGGCGCGCTGCTGTGCCTCCTCCGCGTGGCGGACCTGCGCCGAAGCGAGCGCGGCCTCCACGTCCGCGCGACGCTGTGCCTCGTCGGCGTGCTGAGCCTGAGCCGAAACCAGCGCGGCCTCGACCTGAGCGCGCTGCTGTGCCTCTTCGAAATGGCGGGCCTGCGCCGAAACCAGCGCGGCCTCGACCTGAGCGCGCTGCTGTGCCTCCGCTTGAAGCTGCGATTGCGCATCCGCGAGCGCGGCTTCCCATCGGGCGCGGCGCTCCTCCTCCGCGGCCAGGGCCTCACGAACCTGCGTCAGCGCCTGACGCGCCTCTTCCAGCGTGGAACGGGTCTCCGCGAGCGCCGTCTCGGCGCCACCACGATGCTCCCGCTCCGCCTCCAACTGCGCACGGAGCGTCTCCAGGGCACTGCCCGACTGGGCGCGCCCTTCCTGCTCGGACACCAGCGAGGCCCGCGCATCCGCGAGGGCATTCTCCAGCGCGGTCCGCCGCTGAACCTCCGCGTCCAGGGCCTCGCGGGTCTCGGCAAGCGTGGACTCCGCATCCGTCAGCCGCTGCGCCGCGCTCTCCAGCTTTCCTCGGGCGATGCGCAGCGCATCTTCGACAGCGGCACGGGCCTCGCGTTCGGAGTCCAGCTCCCCACGCACCTGCCCGAGCTGCTCCTCCGAGACCTGCCACTCATCGTGAGCGGACTCCAATTCGGCGCGAGCCGCCTGGAGCGAAGCCTCCAACTCCGTCGCGCGCTCCGAGGCCTGCCGCCCCGCGCGTGCATTCGAGGAAGCCTCCGCCTCCAGCTCCACCACCCGCCGGACCAGCGCGCCGCGCTCCTCCTCCAGCTCCTGCCGCCGAGCCTCGACCTCCGCCTTCGCGGAGACCCCATCGAGGACCTGCTGCTCCAGCGCCGCCGCGCGAGCCCGCTCCTCCTCCAGCTCGCGCTCCAGCGTACCCAACCGGGACTGCAGCTCCGCGCGCTCCGTCTCCAGCGCCTGCCCGAGCCGCGCCTCGGTCCGAGCGCGCTCCGCCTCCAGCACCTCCAGCCGCTGGGTGGCCTCGTGGAGCGACTCCTCCCACTTCTGCGCCGTGGCCCGCGCGGCCGACTCCGCGCGCGTCAGGGCCTCCACGTCCTGCCCCAGCCGCGCCTGCGCCTCGCGCGCCGCGGTCAGCTCCGTCTCCAGGCCACGGACCTCCGCCTGGAGCGACACCAGACGCGACTCCGTCTCCTGCCGAGCCCCTTCCGCCGAAGCCGTCCGCTGCTTCGCCTCCGCCAGCTCGCGCGCCGTCCGCGCCAGCTCCGCGTCCTTCACGGAGACCGCGGCCCCCGCGTCGCGAGACAGGTCCTCCGCCCGGGCCGCCTCCGCCTTCAGGTGCTCCACGGCCGCCAGCGCCGCCGAGTACTGCTCGGCGATGCGGAGTTCCCGGTCCCTCGCGGCCTCCGCGGCGCGGCGACGGTCCTCGGACTGCTCCACGGCGCGCTCGGCCGCCAGCCGGTCCCGCTCGCGCTCGATGCGCAGCGTGCCCTGCTCCTCCTGGAGCTCCCGCACCTGCGCATACGCCTGCGTCAGCCGCTCGCGGGCCTCCTCTAAAGAGGTCGCCGTCTCCTCCCGCCGCGCACGCTCCAACCGGAGCGACTCCTGCGCCGCGAGCAACTGCACGCCCGCGTCCGCCTGGGCACGCTGCGCGGCCTCGACCTCCAGCCGCTGCGCCGCGAGCCGCCGGTCCACATCGGCCAGCCGCTCCTGCGCCACCTGGAGCTCCAGCTCGCGCCGCCGCAGCTTCCCGGACAGGTCATCGCGCTCGCGCTGGGCCTGCTCGCTGCCCCGCGACTGCTCCAGCTGCGCGGTGAGCCGGGCCACGTCGTCACGGGCCGTCTCCAACGCGGGCCGCAGCGAGGCCGCCTCCGCCTCCCGGTCCGTCAGCTCCGCGCGGAGCTTCGTCAGCGCCTCCTTCAGCCGGCCGCTGCGCTCCTCCCAGGACTTCGCGCGCGCCACCACCTCATCGAGCTTGCCCCGCGTGAAGGCCAGCGGCTCCGGCGGCAGCTGCACCCACGTGGGGTCCACCACGCGCGACGGCTCCTGCCCCGCCACCACCAGGAAGTACGCGGCCTCGCTGTGATGCACGAGCGTGCCATCGACTTGAAGCCCCTCGCCCCGCTCGAAGGCGAGCTGGTAGCCCAGCACCGGCGACTGCGTGGCCACCTCCACCTGCCCGAAGTGGACCGACAGCGCGTCCAGGAGCTGCCCATAGGTGGGCGGCACCGTCTCCTCGGCCTCCAGCAACTGGGGCAGCGCGAGCCCGGCGACGTTGCGCAGACCGCCCACCAGGAAGCCCTGCCGCGTCACCAGCCGCGCCAGCTCCGCGAGCAGCTCCGGCGCCTTCACGTAGGGCGCCAGGTCCGCGATGAGCACCACGTCGAAGCTGCCGGACTCGAAGTCGTCGTAGACGTTGGCCCGGAACCGCAGGTTGGGACCGCCGTGCGCCTTTTGCGCGGCCTCGACCGCCGCTACATCCCTGTCGCACGACACGACCGCGCGCGCGCCTCGCTCCACGAGGAAGCGTGCGCTCTCGCCCCCGGTGGAGGCCACGGCATCGACTTCCAGGACCCGTCGACGGGCGAAGAGGCTCTCCGCGAAAATGTAGCGGGGCAACAGCTCGCTGGGCCCCAAGCGGCGGAATGTGTGGTGCATCGGTGTGTTCGGGAGTGGGAGTATACCCCCGGGCACGCGCGCCCCAAGTTAAGCGCCGGAGCCGGAAATCAGCTCCGCGCTCGCACGTCAGGAGGGCAGGCGACATGAACGGAAACGCACAACAGGGATTCGGCTATCGGGCGAGGCGCACCTTCACGCGGCTGCTCGTCTTCACTCTCATCCTGGGCCTGGGCGGCGTCGTCGTCTTCCTGCTGTCCCAGCTCAACGCCCGCACCTTCACCCTGGCGCTCCAGGACGGGCAGCTCGTGGTCATGAAGGGCCGCAACGCCCCCATGGGCGCCCTGCCCTACCGCACCGGGGACCCGCGGCTGGCGGACGCCTACGCCCCCATCGCCATCGAGGGCCAGGACGTCTCCACCCTCCTCACCCGCAAGTTCACCGACCGCGACGAGCTGGACCAGGCCCTGTTCCCCGTCCTGGAGTCCCTGGCCCGGCCGCGCATCGCGTCGGACGAGCCGGCCCGGGTGGACCAGGGCCTCTACTACCTCCGCCGGGCGGAGAAGCTCTCCGGCATCACCGAGGAGCAGCGCCTGACGCTCCAGAAGCACATGGTGGACGTGGCCTACTACCAGGCCCGGCAGAAGCTGGAGGACGCCCGCCGGCTGGTCAGCGAGGCCCTCACCCAGCTCAAGCTCGCCGCGGAGAGCCAGAGCCGCAACGCGCGCAGCGCCAACCAGATGCTGACCGCCGTGTCGCCACCGGCCCGGGATTTGGAAGAAGCCCTGCGCCGGGCCGTGCACAGCCTCAGCGGGCCCCAGGCCGCGCCCCAGCAGCCGGCCCCCGCCGCCCCCCAGCAGCCCGCTCCGGCCGCGCCTCAGCCCGCGCCAGCGGCCCCCAGGCCCCCGCCGGAGACCACCGGCGAGGCCCTGGACGAACCCGCCCAGGGGGCCACCGGAGCGGATGCGGGCGGTGTGATCCAACAGCCTCCTTCGGGCGCTTTCTGACCGCCCACGGTGGATTCCAGGAGGCCCACACTCCACGTCCCTGGGGGTGCCCGCCGAGTGTTCAGCGCGTGACGCGGAAACTCTGTCGGAGATCGATCATAGATTGCACGGGGCATGCCGGGCCGAGCACTAGATCTCGCGTTGACAGGCCAAGTACCCCCCCATAGCTTGTGGCTGGTCGATGGCACCCCACCAGCCGATGGGGCTGGAAGGCGGGGTAGAGGAGGGATTGTGGGTTTCTTGCGCACAGCATCGGTTTGGCCCATAAATCCCTCCAGACACACCGTCGAATCCGACCGCTAGCCCGTTCTGCCCGGAACGGGTTTTACCTGAACAATTTTCCAGTAACGTGGTGGGGGAGTCCGCTTCCCTGGACAGGCCTCGTGTCTGCCCGAAGCGCCCCGCTTTTGTCTGGAGTGAGCCGCTCGTGAACTTCGATACGCCCGTGAAGCCCGCCGCCAACATGTCCGTCCCGCCCGTCACCTCCGGCAGCCCCACGCCGACGACGACCGCGCAGGCCGGGACCGCCGTCTCGGCCGCTCCGGTCTCCGAGACGACGGGGGGCGACTTCGGCGCCACGTCGATGCGCGTGCGCAAGCGCAACGGCGGCACGGAGACGGTGGACCTCAACAAGATTGTCCGCGCGGTGGGCCGCTCCTGCGCGGGCCTGCCCCGCGTGGACGCGATGCGCGTGGCCACGAAGACCATCTCCGGCCTCTATGACGGCGCCACCACGCGCGAGCTGGACAGCCTCTCCATCCAGACGGCGGCGGCGCTCATCGTCGAGGAGCCCGAGTACGGCCGCCTCTCCGCGCGCCTGCTGGCCACCTTCATCCAGAAGGAGGTCAGCAACCAGGACATCCACTCCTTCAGCCAGTCCGTCGCGGCGGGCCACAAGCACGGGCTCATCGCGGACCGGCTGCTCCAGTTCGTCCAGGCCAACGCGCGCAAGCTCAACGCGGCCATCGACCCGACCCGCAACGACCTCTTCGAGTACTTCGGCCTGCGCACCGTCTATGACCGGTACCTGCTGAAGAACCCGCAGACGCGCGAGGTGCTGGAGACGCCGCAGGAGTTCTTCCTCCGCGTGGCCAGCGCGCTCAGCGGCGACAACGTGAACGAGGCCATCGAGCTGTACCGGCTGTTCAGCTCGCTGGAGTACCTGCCCAGCTCCCCCACCCTGTTCAACTCGGGGACGCGCCACGAGCAGCTCTCCAGCTGCTTCCTCTTGGACTCGCCCGCGGACGAGCTGGACGCCATCTACAAGAAGTACTCGGACATCGCGATGCTGTCGAAGTTCTCCGGCGGCATCGGCGTGGCGTACCACCGGGTGCGCGCGCGCGGCTCGCTCATCAAGTCCACCAACGGGCACTCCAACGGCATCGTCCCCTGGCTGAAGACGCTGGACGCCTCCGTGGCGGCGGTGAACCAGGGCGGCAAGCGCAAGGGCGCGTGCTGCGTGTACCTGGAGACGTGGCACGCGGACATCGAGGACTTCCTCGAGCTGCGTGAGAACACCGGCGACGACGCGCGCCGCACGCACAACCTGAACCTGGCCAACTGGGTGCCGGACCTCTTCATGAAGCGTGTGGAGACGGACGGCGACTGGAGCCTGTTCGACCCCAAGACGGTCCCCCACTTCACGGACCTCTACGGCGACGCCTTCGAGCAGGCCTACGCGAAGGCCGAGGCGGACGGCCTGGCCATGCGCAAGGTGAAGGCGCGGGACCTCTACGCCCGGATGATGAAGAGCCTGGCGCAGACGGGCAACGGCTGGATGACCTTCAAGGACATCAGCAACCGCAAGAGCAACCAGACGGGCAAGGACGGCAACGTCATCCACCTGTCCAACCTGTGCACCGAAATCCTGGAGGTGACGAGCCAGGGTGAGACGGCGGTGTGCAACCTGGGCTCGCTGAACCTGGGACGGATGGTGAAGGACGGGAAGTTCGACTTCGAGCGCCTGCGCGCCAACGCCCAGCTGGCCATGCGTCAGCTCGACCGGGTCATCGACCTCAACTACTACCCCATCCCCACGGCGGCCTCGTCCAACCAGCGCTGGCGTCCGGTGGGCCTGGGCCTGATGGGGCTCCAGGACGTCTTCTTCCAGCTCAAGCTGGCCTTCGACGCGCCCGAGGCGCGCGCGCTGTCCAAGCAGATCTCGGAGGAGATCTACTTCGCGGCGCTGACGACCTCCTGCGAGATGGCCGAGCAGTACGGCGCGCACACCTCCTTCCCGGAGACGCGGGCGGCCAAGGGCGAGCTCCAGTTCGACCACTGGGGCGTGGTGCCCACGGACACGGCGCGCTGGGACGCGCTGCGCCAGCGCATCATGAAGCACGGCCTGCGCAACTCGCTGATGATCGCCATCGCCCCCACGGCGACGATCGCCTCCATCGTGGGCTGCTACGAGTGCATCGAGCCGCAGGTGTCCAACCTGTTCAAGCGCGAGACGCTGTCGGGTGACTTCCTCCAGGTGAACCGCTACCTGGTGCGCGACCTCCAGGCGCTGGGGCTGTGGAATGAGAATGTCCGCAACCGCATCAAGATGGCGGAGGGCAGCGTGCAGGACATCACCGAGCTGCCGGAGAACCTGCGCGCGGTGTACCGCACGGCGTGGGAGCTGCCCATGCGCTCGCTGCTGGACATGGGCGCGGACCGCGGGGCGTTCATCGACCAGAGCCAGTCGCTGAACCTGTTCGTGGAGACGCCGAACATCGGCAAGCTCTCCTCGATGTACTTCTACGCGTGGCAGAAGGGTCTGAAGACGACCTACTACCTCCGCTCGCGGCCGGCGACGCGCATCGCCAAGGCGACGGTGGGCGCGGGTGGCGGCGCCAGCACGGCGACGGCGGCCCCTGCCCCGGTGGCGAAGGCGACCGAGGCCGAGGCGGTGGCCTGCTCGCTGGAGAACCCCGAGGCGTGCGAGGCCTGCCAGTAGGCCCCGGACGTTTCGCAGAAGACTGACTGAATCGCCTCACCACGCCGCAGCGCGAGGAGCACCGAAGCAATGCTGTTGAACCCTGGCCTGAATCTCACGCTGCGCCCGATGGCGTATCCGCAGTTCTTCGAGATGTACCGGAACGCCATCAAGAACACCTGGACCGTGGAGGAGGTGGACTTCTCCACGGACCTGGTGGACCTGCGCTCGAAGATGACGGACGCGGAGCGCCACCTCATCCACCGGCTGGTGGCGTTCTTCGCGACGGGTGACAGCATCGTCGGCAACAACCTGGTGCTGAACCTCTACAAGCACCTGAACGCGCCCGAGGCGCGGATGTACCTGTCGCGCCAGCTCTACGAGGAGGCGCTGCACGTCCAGTTCTACCTGACGCTGCTGGACACGTACGTGCCGGACCCGGCCGAGCGGGCGAAGGCCTTCGCGGCGGTGGACAACATCCCGTCCATCCAGCGCAAGGCGCGGTTCTGCATGAAGTGGATGGACAGCATCCAGGGGCTGGACACGCTGCAGACGAAGGCGGACCGGCGGCAGTTCCTGCTGAACCTCATCTGCTTCGCGGGCTGCATCGAGGGCCTCTTCTTCTTCGCGGCCTTCGCCTACGTGTACTTCCTGCGCAGCAAGGGCCTGTTGAACGGCCTGGCCGCGGGCACCAACTGGGTGTTCCGCGACGAGAGCGCGCACATGGCGTTCGCCTTCGAGTCCATCCAGGTGGCGCGCAAGGAGGAGCCGGACCTCTTCGACGCGCAGATGGAGCGCGACGTGGTGGCGATGCTCCGCGAGGCGGTGGACTGCGAGACGCAGTTCGCGCAGGACCTGCTGAGCGGCGGCGTGGTGGGCCTCTCCGTGCAGGACATGCGCGGCTACCTGGAGTACGTGGCCGACCAGCGGCTCCAGATGCTGGGCATGTCGCCGGTGTTCGGCACGAAGAACCCGCTGCACTTCATGGACCTGCAGGACGTGCAGGAGCTCACGAACTTCTTCGAGCGCCGCGTGTCCTCGTACCAGGTGGCCGTGGGGGTTGGTGCGGCCACGGACGTGGTCCTCGACGCCGCGTTCTGAGCGGCCGTGCACTGTGTCCCGGGGCGCGGCATTAGGCGCCCCGGTTGAGGTCAGCGCGGTGGGTTCACCAGAACTTCCACCAGGGGCGTTTCGAGGCGCCAGCACTCCCCTGCTCCGGCACTTGAGCAGGCGGATTCGCTGCGGCGAGAGCCTCAACCTCCTGAGTCATCGCCCGCATTCCTTCCGGTGAGAGCACGACGCTCATCGCGATGAACTCCAGGTCCTTTGGGTCGGAACCGGAATGCAGGGCCTTGTTGAGTGCGTCCAGCACGGAGCTGCGGCTCGCGATGGCCATGAACTGGTCGCCCGTGAGCGTCTTGCCCGCAGCCGCGAGCCTCACGAGACGAACTGCCTCCCTCCAGAGCGGATCGTGCGCCAGCAAGGCCTTGTGGAGCCCGGGGGCGTTCCACTGGATGTAGTTCGCTTCGACAGGAGGTTTCACCCCCAGGTCCGAGGCGACAGCGCAACCAAAAGCCTCGGGGATGTACGACACCAGCTTCTCTGACTCGAGCGCCGATGCGCCCTGCGCACGAAGCACCTCACGAATCTCGTCGAAGTCCCGATTCGGAGGCTCAAGGAACGCGGCAACCGCCCGGCTCACGTCGACACCGCCCTGGAGAACCAGGAACAAGCGATGGCTGACGAACCCCTGAACCCGGGGCCAAGGAGCCTCTGCGAGGGCGCGTTGAAGCTCAGGCCACTCTTCGTTGTCGAGGAGGCATTCGAGCTTCATGACCTCCGCATCGCGCTGGGCGAAGAAGATCCGCAGCCAGTGGGTCCCTGGCGTCAGCGGCAACGACGCCACGGCACCTTTGAGTGAATCGAACCACTCAGGCTGTGGAGCCTCCGCCTCGCCCATGGTCCGCGCCAAGACTTGTCCCAGGAACACACGGCGAGGAATGCCGCCGACGTTCCACTCCTCCACTGTGATGTGCTCGCAAGGAGCATTGAGCAAGGCGCCCAGCAGCACGTGCAGCGAGCCCGAGGCAAAGCTCTGGTACGCGCTCTGCCGGGCTTCAATGGGAGACGCCCCCATCCCCGCGAACGACTCCACCAGAACCCGGCCCGCCCACAGCTCGACTTCCACGTCCAACTGAACGAGTCGCGCAGGGTCCGTTCTGTCCGGATGTACGTACCAAGCGCGAGCGCGGGGGCCGGTTTTACCCAGGCGCAACCACTCCCCTTCCTCGGAACACGCAACACCGTGGGCTTCAATCAAATCGCGCAGTGGTTCAGAGGCAGGGATGGCGTCCATATCGGGCCCAGGAAGCATAACGCACTCGTACGAAAGGCCCTACGACGCCACACCTTGCCTGACGCCCCGCGAAGGGAGGAAAACAGGCCCTGCGACGTCACGCATTCAAGGGGTCGGCAATGAAGCTCTATTTCTTTCAGCAGTCCCGAGCCACACGAGTCCGATGGATGCTCGAGGAGCTGGGCATATCCTATGACCTGGCGCCGGTGGACATGCTCAAGGGCGAGCACAAGCACCCCGACTACCTGAAGGTGCATCCCCTGGGCGCATTGCCAGCCATCGAAGACGACAGCGGTCCCCTCTTCGAATCCGCCGCCATCATCATGCAGTTGGCGGACAAGTACCCCGAGAAGAAACTGGCGCCGCCGGTGGGCTCCTACGAGCGCGGAGAGTACTACCAGTGGATCCTCTTCGCGATGACTGAGATGGAACCCCACCTCGTCACCATTGCCCAGCACACCCGATTCCTACCCGAAGCAGAGCGCTCCACTGACGCCGTCGCCCGAGCCAGCAAGCGCTTCCAGACCGTAGCAGCGGCGCTCGAAGCCCGAATGAAGGGTCGTGACTTCATCGTCGGCAACACCTTCTCTGCAGCCGATGTGGTGTTAGGAGGGGTGCTTTATTTCGCCAAACTGATGAAACAACTGGACGATGACCTGCCTGGAGTCAACACCTACGCAAACAAAACACTGAACCGCCCCGCCGCTCAAAAGGGCTACGGAACACAACAAGGGTGAGCCGAAGCACAGCCCCCAATTCACGCACGTCGCCACACGGCAAATAGCCCACAAATCATCCTCACTCTTCGCACGAATGTTCCACGAAAATTCGAAGGACTTTCGCAAGACACCAAGAGCAACCGCCCTGCCAACCCCAAAAATGTAAACCTCACCGGATGCATCCAGCGCTAACGAGGCATCCCGTAGAGCCACCATGCCAGCGCCCCCACCACAAACTGGCCCCCCACGAACAGCGCCAGTCTCCAAGGTAGGCGCACCGGTCGTCCTTGGAAGTCGTCGAAGCGCACCAAGGCGAACAGGGCCCAGACCAGCGTCATCACGCCGCTAAGCACGAAGCCCTTCACGGGGCTTGCCGCCGGCGGAGCGAAGATGAAGTGGTACAGCACGGCAGGCACCACGAAGGCCACCAGCAGGACCAGTCCCCAGACGCGCGCGGCAGGGACCAACGTGGCCGCCCTGCGCATCCTCCGAGCCCTCCCGAGCTTCGGCGCCATTTCGCTCACCGGGGTCGGCTTGGGCAGCACCGTGCCCTTCCACACCAGGTAGTGTGTGGCGAGCAGCCGCGTGGCGCGCGTGAGATTGAAGCCCTCCACGGGAGTCCCCGCCGCCATCGCGCTGCGGCAACTCACCGCCCAGTCGATGTAGTGGTGCACCTCTTCCAGCGGCAGTTTGACGATGCTCCGGATGACCTCACGGGCCACGACCGGTGCCATCGGGTCCGTACTCCACCCATCTGGCCCGAGGGTGCTCAGTTCCTCGTCCGCACGTTTCGCACCACTGGAGGCCCCTTCCTCCCCCTGAGACTCCAGCTCCCAGGCCATGGCGCCCACATCGCCCATCCACACCCGCGTGCTCTTGAAGCCCGCCTCCTTCGCCAGGCTGGCGACCCGGGTCAGGAACTCGTCCTTTTCCGCGGGCACCACGGCCCCTGCCTCGCCTTCGACGACGCGCGGAGCTCCGAGCACCTGCACGTCGATGAGCGTCAGCGACGGTCCGAACTGGAAGACGTCCGCGACGACGATGTCGCTCCGAGGCTGATCCCCGAACGACGTCCCCAACGCGGCGTCCATCCACTGCCGGACCCTGGACCGGTCCGGGCTCCCATGAATCCAGAGGTGATTCGCGATGCCGTAAGCCATGAGCTCCTCGTCCCGGATGCCTACCAGAGACGCACCGCCCTTCTCCAGGCCGTTGGTGCCCTTCCGACCTCAATGGAGCCACCCCGGGTCGGGGTCGACAGCGACGCACCGCATGGGCCGAACTGGCCCGCCTGCTCCGGTTCGGGGTGCCCTTCCCGAGGTCGCCCCGTGCCGGACGCAGGACACGTACACGCGGCGCGAAGCCTACTTCGTCACCTGCAGTTCCACGACGCGCGCGGAGGCAATCTCCCCCAGGATTCTCCGAAGGCTGCCGAGATTGGAGCCTCCGAGGTCGAAGGCCCTCCGATTCCCGGTTCCTCCTCTGGGCTGGCCACGGCACACCATGACCGCATCGGGCCGCTCGTACAGCCTGCAGAACCGCCCCGTTGAAATCGGTTGCGCGAACCCCATGCTGCTCATCACGGGATCGAGGTCCGTCAGAAAATCTGGGGTATCGCCCTTCAGACTTCCGCTGCTGGTATGCGGTGCCCGGTCGACCCGGAAAAGTGACAGTGCGCCCCAAGCCAACATCTCCCGCAGCGTCTCGAAGGAATCCGTCAGTTCCTTGCCTCGGGCCTCACGAGAGGTGACCAAGGCGTCATTTCGAGCAGGCGCAGTGAAGTCGTAGAAGACATGAAGTGGCATCATCTCGTCGGACTCATGGGCGATGAGCAGAAAACGAAGATCCGGCTGGACCAACTTCCGCTCGTAGCACGCCAGCACCCGCGCAGCGGAGAAGTCCAGCGTTGGGTACGCCAGGAGCCCCATGCTCTTGCCCATCCGCTGCAGAAACCAGCGATAGAAAGAGGGCAGAGGCTGGCCGGCAATCCGCTCGATTCTCTCGATCGTGACAGGATCCGCCCCCTGCCACTGCTCCGCGAGCTGAGGCACGGTCCGTAGCAGCAAGTGCTCCATCTGTGGCTCTGCTTCTTCTGACGATGGCATTGAGATTTCTGGCCTTGGAACACAGCCGTGGCGTCCAGAATCACGGCGCCCACATCAGCTCGAGACGCTGCTCATATTCAGCAACATCTCGTTGTTCACCATCTGTGCCTTCGATTCTCACCCTCTTCGAGATTCATCCCAGCGCCGGGGTCCATTCATCAACTTCGACCTCCAGTGAAGACTCGGTGGAGAGCCTTCCCAGGATCCGCCGGAGCACTCCAGCGTCGCGGCCGCCAAGCGTGAAGGCCTGGTTGCCCAGAAGCTCTTCTCGGGGTGTACGCTCGCAGATCAAGACTGCGTCGTGTCGTTCGTAGAGCCCACAGCGAGGCCCCGTGGTGATCGGCTTGGTGAACCCCATGCTGAACATCAGCGGGTCGAGGTGAGAGAGGAGCTCTGGCTCGTCACAAGACAGCATGCCTTCACATCGCTGAGGCATCGTGTTGACCCTGAATTTCAAAAACGCCCCCCACGCCAACATCTCCCGCAATGTCTCGAACCGGTCATGCAACTCACCGCCAGCGGCATACCTCTCCGTTACCAGCGCATCCTCTCCTGTCGACGCTTCGAAATCATAGAAGACGTGCAGGGGCATCATCTCATCGGATTCATATCCAATGAGCAAGAAACGAGAATCTGGCTTGACTAGCTTCTGAGCATAACAACCCAGAATACGCTGCGCCGAGAAGTCCAGCGTTGGATAAGCCAGCGGGCCCATGCTTATTCCCATTCGGCGAAGAAACCACTGATAGAACAGAGGGAGGGGCCGACCCGCCAACCGCTCGACGTGGGCAATCATCTCGGGACTGGCGCCCTGCCACTGCTCAGCGAGGTCGGGAACAATCCTCAGGAGCAGATTTTCCATCTCGACCGTCAGTTCGTGTGCTGACATTCTGGCACCTTGTCTTCAGGACAAATCATCGCCGGGAGAAGGACATTACACGTCAAGCAAGGCGGGACGGTCTTCCCATTGTCGAAAGAACCTTCAACTTCCTCGCCACTCCCAGAATCTCTGAACTTGATTTTCGCATCGACCGGTTGCTTGCCGCTATGATACCAGCGCTCGGTGATACCGCCAGGACATGCGTTGTCGTCCAGGCTGTGTACAAGTGCCTTGGGTCCAGCACAAGACCCGGGCGGGTATGCCGCGGAAGAAGTCTCACCGCGCTTGCTTTTCTTTGCGCGCGACTCAAGCCGTTCCCACATCTTGTCAAAATCCAACTTCCGGCTACCGAAACGTTGCCTCAAGAATGACTTCACTTGTTGCCTTACTGCATCAATTGAAACCCCACTTTTCGGACCGATCCACTTGAGGTCCGCGATGCTGTCGCAGACCCCGCCGAGCGTTGGCCCTGAGTGGTCCGCATAGGTCTCCTTTTGGCCGCACATGCACTGCACCACGCCCAGCATTGTTGAAAGTGGGTTGGGGAGGTCGCCGCTGCGCACTTTCCTCGCAATCCTTTGGGCCAGTCGTCCCGCGTTGACCTTCGTCGTGGGCGTCTCGCTCAACGTGCTCTCGGTTCCATGGCGCTTCCTGCAAAGTGGGCACCTGTCATTCCCGTTGACGGCCGTGACAGTACCATTGGCCTGGAGCAACCCCATCATTGTCGCAGCATTCGCCGGGCTGCCGCTCGGCCCGCAGTTATTGAGCATCGGGTCTCCAAGCAACTGGACGTTTTTTCCCTCAATCTTGGTGTCCATTGAGCCGGGCCCGATGAAGCGCGTCGGACCTTCAACGTTGGAGGAAACCATTCCGCCACCGGTTCCTTTGCTAGCAACATCTCCCATGGAACCGAAGGATGCGCCCTGGACCGCAACCTTATTGCCTTCAATCGTGACGCTTTTCGAATAGTCCTTTGGATTCGTCCCGCTCTTCCCAATGTTGGGTAGCGGAGTCGGTACGAATGGCGCCGGAGGTCCTGGCATCTTACATATGTTCGGGAGTGTTGCAGCGGCAACCCCGCTGCTTCCCTCAGTGACCGGCGTTTTAGGCGCATTGACTGAAACCTTGCTCATGGACATCCCCCTCTTACAATGGTTGGAGCGACTGCAGGAGCATCGCCCCTCGCAATCCTCCATCGGAGCCCGCAACAACCAATGCCCGTGGGCCTCGCGCATATCCCCGTGCGAATGCCCTGATCGCCAGGGTGCACCCGAGCGCGCCGGAGGCAGCACCGGCATCGCCCCAGGAGCTGCAAGGAATCCTGAAGTCAGTGGACTTCCAGAGGGAAGGCGTCCGCAGTACGACGAAGCCCCACTCCTCACTTCGATAGCGCTCGCCATTGATGTCCGTGTACAGGTCGTCGATCCCTTCTTGGGGTAACCTGAGCCCCATCACGGCGCCTTCGACTGCTTCGGTCATCCCAATCCCTAGCGAGCCCGTGTTGCTATTGCGAAGCTGGCGTTCCTGAGCGGTGCGTGCTCCCCTCACGACAGCCAGCCCTGTCAGGCGCAACCGTCGCCGTAGTCCAGCGCTCATCAGCGCAAGGCAAGCAGCGCCCTCCCCAGGCGTGAAACCACTACGAATTCCTGGCTGAGCAAACCGACGCGCCTGCTCCAACCAGAGAAAAGTCTCTGTGTGGAGATAACTATCAACGCCTGCTACCAGGAATAGCTGTTCCTTCCCCTCAGTCAACTCCCGTTGAGCCTGCTCCACCGCCCGGATTACTCCCGCATGGCCTCGCCCAGCGAGCATGACGCGCACGCCAGAGCGCCTCGCGCGATAGCGAGCATCCAAGGCGTCTAGCAGCCACGCCTCGTCCGACGCGGAGAACCCGGGACGAAACTCTGGACACGCCAGCAACACGCTGAGTTGGCACAGCGAGAGCACGTCCGTGCCCAGCTTGGCCTCGACCTCCCCCAGCGCACTCTCGATCAGCTGCAGGAGTCGCTCACGCCCCTCCAGTTTCGGATCGAGCAGCCCGTCCGCAGCAACCACCACAGGCTCGCCTTGGGCATTGGCAAACGGATACTCCGCGTAGCGGGAAATGCCAGCGCGCACGGCCGCAGCACTGCTCTCCGCAGTGTAACCGACGGGAGTCCGCGCCCCGACCGCGACGACATCAAGGGAGGCGCTCATTGCCCCTCCCTCAACTCAACGATCTCCGTCTCGTCCAGGTAGTCCGCATCGGGAGCGGGCACGCGCAGAGAGCCCTGCCATACCAACGAGAGACGCATGGCGTCAGGCTCCACCAAGACGGTGGTCAGCCGCGCGCCATGCTCTTCGCTCCGACGTGCCACATGAGTGGTGAAGCCAAGCGCGATGCGAGGAAGTTCGAAACGAAGCGCCCCGCCGGGGGTCAAGTTCACCAGTTCGACCCGTTCGCCGCCGGAGAGAGCACCCTCGAGCCGCTGGTCCAAAGGAGCGCTGAGAGCAAAGGCAGGGTCGTAGTCATCGGGAAGAAGCGGCTTCTTCGTGCGCTCCCAGCGCGAATCATATGTCCCCGCGAGCTTGCGCCGTGGCATCCAGGCAGCGTCGAGGGGACCAAACCCCGCTGGACCTCGGGCTGCCGGGTCGCCATTGGGGTATTCGATGGTGTGGGCAGGCTTTCCCGCCAGGTGCGCATGGCGTGTCGCGAAGCCGCGCCCAATGGGATTCCGCTCGTCGAGACGATGCTTTCCTGGGTCGGAGTCCGACGCGTCGGCTCCTCCAAACGCGGATTCGTAGCGAATGGGGGCCGTGGTGAATGGCTGGGGCCGACTCATTGACGTCCCGAGCAGACCCCGAGAGTAGGTGCGCGGCCCGTGCACATGAAGAACCTTGTGAAGCGGCCCGAGCCGCAGCGATACCGGCACCGTCTCCACTGGCTTGCCGCGCGGCGAATGCGCGCAGGCGTCGAGCAGCACCTCCGTCCCGGGCTTCACTGCCAGCAAGTCCGAGTCCTTGCGCAAGCTCGACTGACCGGGCGCCCCGAAGTACTCCGGCATCAGCACCGGAGGAGGCTGTTCGTCCGCAAGCCTGAGCCGTCCTCCAAGCGTGATGTCGAAGGTCGCCTTGACCGCGACGAGCCACCAGTGGACCCCTTCCTTGTCGCGCGTCCAATTTCGTTCCGCGGCGTACACCGTGCGGTTTTTCAGTGCCCACATGAGACGTCACCCTCCAAAGGTGCGCGCCATTGGACGTGCCGACAGGGTTCCGGACACGCGCGCGGCTCCCGCCGATTCGGCAATCTGCCGACCTGTGAATGCCAGCGTCTGAACGACGTGCGTTCCCTGCGTCCTCAACGCCAATTCCTGAGCATGGACATGCCGTCGACGCATAGGACCTTTCGCCAGCGCATTCAGGAGTGCCGAACCGCTGAACACCGTGCCCCCCAGATAGCGCTCGCTTCTCGAGTAGTCCTGACGAACTCGCAGCCACCAATCAGCGACTGCATCGCGCGCCGGGACTGGCAGTCCGTCCACGTGCCGTGGGGTCAGGTCAGCGTCGAGATCATCCTCCTCCAATGGGGGAAGCGACTCCTCTTCCTCTATCTCCTTGGAAAAGGCGTCTTTCAGCATCAGTCCAGTGATAGCGCTAAAAGCCTCCCCAGCCAGCCTTGCCACCGACGGCGCCTGCCCCATCAACTCCAGGCAGGCTTCCGCAGCAGCCCCCCGCCCTGTGAACCCCAATGCCCATAGCGCACCCTCGCGAATGCCATTGTCAGCCGAGAGGTCCACCAAGCGCTCAACGACCTTGTCATCACCAAATATCGCCTGAAGCATCCGGGCTGCGGCTGCACAATCACCGTCGCCTTTCGCCTCCTGTCCGCAGGCATCCCATGCCGCGCGCACACCCGCCATGAGGCCGTGCTCAATGGCGGCCAGCCGCACATTCGCGCGGTTATCGGTCAACAGGCGGGGCAAATCCCTGCGGCCGATGTCCTTTCCCAACGCGCCGAGCCCCCTCATCGCAGCGACGACCACCCGGTCATCGGAATGACCTAGCAACTCCAGCGCCGCCTCTCGTGGCACGGCTCCGCGGAAGGCAAGCACCTCCAATGCCAACGTTTGTACGGAGACTTCGGATGACTTCAGCAACGGAACCAGGGCGGCCTCCAACCCACGACACCCGCTGAGTTCCAGTGCTCGCCGCAACGAAGCTTGCACACCGGGAGACGCAGCCGGCATCAGCGCGAGGACCGCCTCCAGAGCGACGTGCGGAGATTCAGCGACAGAGGCGAACACAGCGCAGAAAACCTCGGCAGGCTCATTTCCCTCCAGGGCGGACCGCAGCAGCGCCTCCGTGGTGGACTCACCACCGAGCACCAGTCCGTCCAGGTGCGCCAGCAGTCGTCCCTCCAACCGCGCTGTCTCTTCTAGATTGTAGTGAGCCCCCCGCAGCGCCCGCTCCCACTGCGAATACAGAAAGGCAGCTTCAGAGAAGTGCTCCTCGAAGACATCCATCCTCAGCATGGGCATCACGTCAATAGCCTCTCGATGAAGGACCTTGAAGCCCGCTGAACCCAATCAATGGCGCCCCCTGCGACTACCGAATAGTCCATACCGCCCCCAACCCACTCCAGCAATGCCCTCGGGTATATCTATGCCCCGTGCGCCCCCTGCCATTGCATTCCAGCAGTCCCTACCAAAGCAGTCGAGTACCTCTGGCGTCGGTGGCAGCAGACTGGTGCGCAGGAGCGTACCCGCACAGTGTCGCAGCGCCATCACCCAGTGGAGCGATTGGCAGCAACGGCGCAATCCTTTACTGGGCGACGCCGACGCCCTGGATTCAATGCTTTGCCAGAAATGTCAGCTCAATGCAGCTGCTCGCACGCACGCCCGCCCCAGCGACCGTCCGTGGGATGCAACGACCGCATTGGGGGCGCCTCCAGAAGAAATCCGGCAATCCCCCACGGGGGTGAGTTTCGCAGCCCGACGTTGCCCCATTGAGACGCGGCGCCCACCTCCACACCGATAGAGCCCCTCGCCTGCCGAGATGCCACCCCGGGTCATGGTAGACAGGGACGCATCGCATGGACCGCCTGACCCAACTCTTCTGGATCTGGATGCTCTTCTTCGCCGTCACCGTCCTCTGGGCGCTGGCGCAGGCCGCCGTGGCCAGCACGCTCGGCGCGCGTCCGGTGGCCGTCGTCCTGGGCTTCGGCCCCACCCTGTTCTCCGGCCGCCTGGGAGGCATCCTCTGCGCCTTCCGCCCCATCCCGGGCGCCAGCTCGGTGAGCTTCAGCGAACCCGCCCAGGACGGCGCTCCAGCACGAGACCGGCTGCTCGCCCTCTCCCCAGCGCAGCACGCCGCCGTCATCCTCCTGCCCTGGGCCTTCCCCGTCGCCATCGCCATGGTCTGCCTGGGGCCCTCGGACGCCCTGCGGCACTTCGTCAGCGGCTTCGCCCTGCCCTTCCAGCTCCCGCAGCTCCCCGGCCGCGTGGAGCGCCTCCTGGCGCTGATTCAGCACGGGGAGTTCCTCCGCGCCTGGGGCCTGATGAACGCGAAGATGGCCGCGCTCAACCTCCTGCCCCTGCCCGCGCTCGCCGGCGGCACCTTCCTGCTCCTGCCGTGGCGCAAGGGCTACCCCGTGTGGGCCGGCCTGCTCGGAATGCTCGGGCTGCTGGCCGCCGTTCCGTGGGCGCTCTACGTGCTCTACCTCGTCATCAAGACGCTCGCCGCCTAATCCTGGCGCTGCAACGCCAGCCGCGCCCCCAGCGCCACGAAGACGCCGCCGGTGACGCGCTTCTGCCAGGCCTCCACGCGCGGATTGCGCCGCATCCAACCGCCGAACGTCCCCGCCGTGGCCGCCAGCACCATCAGCCACAGCGTCCCCGTGACGGAGAACATCAACCCGAGCCCCAGGAACTGGAGCCCCGTCGAGCCCTCGGCGGCGACCACGAACTGCGGCAGGAAGGCCAGGAAGAACACGGCCACCTTCGGGTTCAGCACGTTGGTGACGACCCCGTCCCGGAAGATGCGCGACAGGCCCTTGGGCGGGAGCGCCTTCACCACCTCGGGCCCGGCGTCCGGCGTGCGCAGCATCTGCACGCCCATCCACACCAGATAGGCCGCGCCGACCCACTTCACCACGGAGAAGGCCAGGGCCGAGGTCGCCAGCAGCGCGGACAGCCCGAACGCCGCAGCGCCAATGTGGAACAAGCACCCGACGAAAATCCCCAACGCGGAGACAATGCCCGCCTTGCGTCCCTGTCCCAGGCTCCGCGCCAGCACGAGCATCGTGTCCGGCCCCGGCGTCAGGATGAGCGCGAGCACCGCCACGAGGTAGGCGGTGAGGCGCGTCAGGTCGAACAGCATGGTGGCGGCTCCAGCGGGAGAGAGAGAGGCCCCCTCACGCTAACCCGCCGGAGCGCCGCGCACCATGGACTCGCGGACTCAGACGGGAGCCCGCGTCCCGGCGCGCTCGTCCGCGATTCGCGCCTCACGCTCACGCCGAAGCGCCCGCTCCGCCTCCTCCGCGCTGATGGGCACCGACGGCCGGAACACCGTGCGGTACACCGCCGCCGCCGTTGCGCCCCCAAGCAGCGGCGCCACGATGAACAGCCACAGCTGCCCCATGGGCACAGCCCCCGCGAACACCGCCGGCCCCAGGCTGCGCGCCGGATTCACGGACGTGTTCGTCACCGGAATCCCCACCAGGTGGATGAGCGCCAGCACCAGGCCAATGGCCAGACCCGCGAAGCCCACCGGCGCGCGCGCGTCCGTCGCGCCCAGCACCGTGAGGACGAGCAGGAAGGTGAGCACCACCTCGGTGAGGAAGGCCGCCCCCATGTTGAAGCCGTCAGGCGACGCGGCCCCGTACCCGTTGGTCGCGAAGCCCTCCCTCACCGCCGAGTACCCACCGGGCATGCCCTTGGCAATCAGCAGCACCACGCCCGCGGCGACAATGGCCCCCACGCACTGCGCCACCACGTAACCGACCGCGTCCTTGCCCTCCATCTTCCCGGAGAGCAGCAAGCCCAGCGTCACCGCCGGATTCACGTGGCAGCCGGAGATGGGGCCAATCACGTACACCATGGCCAGCAGCGACAGGCCAAAGGCAAGCGCCACGCCCTGGAAGCCGATGTGGTCCCCCGCCAGCACGGCCGCTCCCACGCCGCCCAGCACCAGGACGAACGTCCCGATGAACTCCGCAACGTACTTCCGGACGGCCTCGCTGTTGCCGTGGTTGCCCGCCCTGACCAGCGCGGCCCTGTCCCTGGATGCATCCATGCTCAGCCTCGCTCCGCGCGGCCCGTCGCCACGCCTCAGTGCATTCTTCCAGGCATGCTGTGCATGGACGTTGCGACGACAACACACAAGCGGCGCCCACGCCCCCTGGGCCGCCCACGACGCCCGGCCAACCCTGTCATCCCAACCGGGCCTTCTTTGACATTCCAAATCAAGCGAGACAGCCTGAACAAGCCGTTCCCAACTCGAAAGGACTTGTCATGAAGGCTGCACGATTGCTGCTCGCTGTGACGACGCTGCTGGCGGGGGTGGGCTGTGGACCCGTGGAGGCGCCGGAAGCGGAAGCCGACCTGGGCCAGAGCGAGACGGAGCTGAACAACTGCGGCACCTTCAAGTACGGGTGTCCCAATGGCGGCATGATCCGTTGCCCCGCGGGGACCCTGTCGTGCGGCATGTACACCACGTGCTCCATCTTCTGTGACGGCATCGAGGTGACCTGCAACCTCCCTTACGCCTGCCCGCTGATGTAACGCCTCACACGCCCCCAAGGACACCCCACCATGAAGACTGGAAGCCTGCTGTTCGCCGTGACGGCGATGCTGATGCTCGGCGCCTGTGGCCCCGTGGACGCGCCTGCGCCCGAAGTGGCCGCCGAGGACCTGGGCCAGAGCACCGCGGAGCTGCACACCTGCACCAACAGCTGTTCGAGCACGGGCGGAACGGCCATCAGCTGTACGGGCAATTCCTGCGCGTCCGCGAGCAACTACGTCGTCTGTGATGGCCAGTACACCTACTGCCAGCAGCAGCCGCCGCCCGGACCGTGCGCGGACTTCACGCTCCGCTGCCCGGGGAGCACCACCATCCTCCGGTGCCCGACGACGACGCAGGTTTGCATGGAGTGGACCAGCTGCTCCATCCGGTGCGACGGCGTGGAGCGCCGCTGCCCGACGCCCGGTGGCACCGTCTGCCCGCTGAGGTAATCCCCTCCCGGCGGGGCGCCGCGCACCCTGGGCGGCGCCCGCACCGACGGGGGTGCTACTTGTTCTTCATCACCCCGATGAACGGGATGTTCCGGTAGATCTCATCGAAGTCGAGCCCGTAGCCGACGACGAAGTGGTCATCGATGACGAAGCCCTTGTAGTCGATGTCCACCTTCGTCCGAGCGCGCGCGGGCTTCTCCAGCAGCGAGCACACCTTCAGCGACGCGGGGTGCCGGGCGCGCAGGTTCTCCAGCAGGAACTGCATGGTGAGCCCGGTGTCGATGATGTCCTCGATGACGAGCAGGTGCTTGCCCGCCATGGGCTTGCTGACGTCCGTGGTGATGCGCACCTCGCCCGTGGACTCGGTGCCGCCGTGGTAGCTGGACACGCCGAGGAACTCGAGCTTCACCGGCAGGTCGATGTACTTCGCCAGGTCGATGGCGAAGAACGCCGAACCCTTCAGCACGCAGATGAGCGTCAGGTCCTTGCCCGCGTAGTCACGGGTAATCTCCGCCGCGAGCTCGCGCACGCGCGCCTGCAACTTGTCCTCGGGAATCAGGACTCCGACTTCCTGCTCGTAGAACGCCAAGGATTCCTCCGCTACACGTACGCGTTGTTCATGATCTCCCCGAAGCCGCCGCCGCCGGGAACGATGTACTGCCGGTCATCCAGGCCCCGCTCCTTCTCCCAGAGCGCGCCCGGCTCGGTGCCAAACACCTCCGGCGGGGACAGGCCCCGGTCCAACCGGAGCGCGTAGATGATGACGTCCGGATGGTCCGTGGTCATCTTCCGCAGGTACTCCGGCGTGACGATGAGGTTCAGGGTGATGATGCGCCGGGGCTTGCCGGGCACCTTCTTCTTGTAGAGCGAAATCGCCGTGGACAGGCTGCCGCCCGTGGCCCCCATGGGGTCGGGGAACAGCACGAAGGCGTCGTCCACGTCGCCGCCAATCTTGGCGCCGCCAATCTCCGAGCCCACCACCGCCTCGGCGGCGTCAATCATCCGGCTCATGATGATGTGGTCCTGCCGCACCACCGTGGGGTCCAGCGTGGCGTTCATCAGGTCGTACGTCACCTGCGACGGCAGCGTGCCCGCGCGGGCGATGTTCACCGTCACCACGCGCACCTGCGGGTCGATGACCTCGCCCTGGTAGAGCCCCTGCGGCGTGGAGTCGATCATCCGGGTGGGCAGGCTCACGTTCTTGCGCGGGAACTCCGCGTTGAGCACCGTCTTCACCAGGTCGACGTACAGCGTCTCCACCAGCCGGTTGATCTGCGGCTGGATGACGCCCTTCGAACACAGCGTCGCCAGCTGGGTCAGGAGAAAGGGATTTCCCACCAGGTGGACGTGAGGCCCATAGTGGTGGGTCATCTCGTTCAGCCTGAAGGGAACGTTCGAGTACAGGGTGTCGCGCATCCGTTCAGCTCCCGCTCAGTCGAACAGCTCCAACGTCTGCGGCGGCGTGCCCTCCGCCGGTTCCGCCACGTGACACTTGCGGCAGCGCGGCTCGTACGCGCCCGCCGCGCCCACCACCACCCGCTCACCACTGGACACGATCCGCTGGGAGCGGTTGGCCGGATTCCCACACACCACGCAGATGGCCAGCTCCTTCGTCACGTACTCCGACACCGCCATCAGCTGCGGCATCGGCTCGAAGGGCCGCCCCTGGTAGTCCTGGTCCAGCCCGGCGCAGATGACGCGCAGGCCCTTGTGGGCCAGCGCCTCCACCACGGCGACGACTTCTGAACCGAAGAACTGCACCTCGTCGATGCCCACCACCTGCGTGTCCGGAGCAAGCCTGTAAAAAATCTCTTCAGCCCGCTCGATGGCCGTGGACATGACCTTGAGCTGCGAGTGGCTCACCACCGCGGATTCGTCGTAGCGGTTGTCGATGCGCGGCTTGAAGACCTGCACCTTCTGCTTGCCGTAGACGGCGCGTTGGATCCTGCGGATCAGCTCCTCCGTCTTGCCGGAGAACATGGAGCCGCAGATGACCTCTATCCACCCGATATCTTTGGGGAATTGATGCAAGGAACGCTCACGGGCCGGGGGCGGAAGGGGCGCGGATAGTCTGCCACGACCCCAGGGGAGTCAACTTCCCGCCACGGCGTGTCCCCATAGCTGAATCGCCGCCGGATGTCGCCCGCTTCCTCGCCCGCACGCTGCCCTTCAGGGCGTTGGCAGGGCTCTTGAAAGGCTCTGGCCACGGACTGGTGAAGGGGGATGGGCGTGGCGACGACTTTCGAGCAGATGTGGGGTGGCAGCAGGGCTTCGTTCTATCTGTCTCCAGCGTCGGTGGCGCTGTTGACGCTGAACCTGCTGGACGGGCTGTTCACCCTCTTCTTCCTCCAGCTGGGCGTGGCCGAGGAGCTCAACCCCATCATGCGGGTGGCCTACGAGCAGTCGCCGCTCTTCTTCATGTTCGCCAAGCTCGTCATCGTGAACGCGGGCTTGTGGATGCTGTGCATCCACCGGCACCTGAAGGCCAGCCGCTTCGCCATCCGCCTGGGGGCCGCGGTGTACGCCGTCATCGTCGTCTACCACCTCGCGTTCATGACCCATCTGGTCATGCACTGGCCGCAAATGCTGGCCTAGCCTCCACTCGCAACGGCGGACTGTGGGTGCATTGAACAGTGGCGCGAATCTCTCTCGCGCCCGCGCTTGCATTTGACACCCGGTATGTCCCAGGCTTCCCTTCAGCTCCGACCTTTCGGGTTCGGGGGGGGACCATGAACATCACCGACGTCCGGGTGTTTCCGGTCGAAGAGGACAAGCTCAAGGCGTACGTCACCATCACCTTGGACCACTGCTTCGTCATTCGCGATTTGAAGGTCATTCACGGCTCGACCGGGCTCTTCATCGCGATGCCAGCCAAGAAGCGGAAGGATGGGACGTACAAGGACATTGCCCACCCGCTCAACGCGGACACGCGCAGTCAAATGGAGCGCGTCATCTTGATGGAGTACGAGCGACACCTTCATCAGGCGCAAGCCGGGATGCTTGTCGCGGCGCCAGCAGACCTCGACTAACGACTTCTTTCCTTCCGTCCGCGTCCAGGTTAGTCAGCGGCCCCACCATGCAGCCGCGTGACTTCAAGGTGTTCGCCGGGAACTCGAATCCCGGCCTGGCGCATCGCATCTGCGAGTACCTCAAGCGCCCTCTGGGCAAGGCGGAGGTCGGCCGTTTCTCGGACGGGGAGATACACGTCGAGATCGGCGAGAACGTCCGCGGCCACGACATCTTCATCCTCCAGTCGACCTGCCCGCCGGCGAACGACCACCTGATGGAGCTGCTCATCATGTGCGACGCCCTGAAACGGGCGAGCGCCGGCTCCATCACCGCCGTCATTCCGTACTACGGGTATGCCCGCCAGGACCGGAAGGTGGCGCCGCGCACGCCCATCACCGCGAAGCTCATCGCGGACCTGCTGGAGTCCGCGGGCGCCGGGCGCGTGGTGTCCATGGACATGCACGCCGGGCAGATCCAGGGCTTCTTCAACATCCCCTCGGACCACCTCTACGGCTCGCCGGTCTTCCTGGAGGACCTGCGCAAGCGCTTCCCGGAGTCGCAGGAGCTGGTCATCGTCTCGCCGGACGCCGGCGGCGTGGAGCGCGCCCGCGCGTACTCCAAGCGGCTCAACACGGGCCTGGCCATCATCGACAAGCGCCGTCCCCGCCCCAACGCGTCGGAGGTCATGAACCTCATTGGCGACGTGAGCGGCAAGGACGCGGTGCTGGTGGACGACATGGTGGACACCGCCGGGACGCTCGCCCAGGCCGCCGCGGCCCTGAAGGCCAAGGGCGCCCGCCGGGTGGTGGCCTACGCGGTCCACCCCATCCTCTCCGGCCCGGCCATCCAGCGCATCCAGGACTCCGTGCTGGAAGAGGTCGTCTTCACCGACACCGTGCCGCTGTCCCCGGCGGCCCAGGCCTGCACGAAGATCCGCCTGCTCACCACCGAGCGCCTCTTCGGCGAGGCCATCGCCCGCATCCACCGCGCCGACTCGCTCAGCTCGCTGTTCGTCTGAGCCGGCGCCCGCACGCCCGCCGGACGGCTTGACTCCAAGCCCTCCGGCTGGCATGTGCACGGCCCTCCATCGGAGGCCTTCACAGGCGCCGTCTTCGGGGCCCGCCACTGGGGCGGGATGCCGAGAGCGCCAGGGCCGCCGGTGGCACCCGCTGTCCCATTCGTGAGGATTCCATGTCCGCCAATACGAGCACCCTCGAGGCCAAGTCGCGTGAAGGTTCCGGCAAGGGCGTTGCCCGCCGCCTGCGCGCCGAGGGGCTGATCCCCGCCGTCGTCTACGGAAAGCACCTGGAGAAGCCGGTGCACATCTCCGTGGACCCCAAGGCGGTCCGCCAGGCCATCAACACCCCGCACAAGTTCAACACCCTCATCACCATCAAGGTGGCGGGCGGCGACCGTCAGGTGCTCCTCAAGGACTACCAGATGGAGCCCGTCACCCGCGCCATCCTGCACGCCGACTTCCTGGACGTGCGCGCCAACGAGCAGGTGAAGGTCAAGGTGCCGATCGTCCTCACCGGCCGCGCGCAGGGCGTCGCCGACGGCGGTCTGCTCACCCAGGCCCGCCGTGAGATCGAGGTCTGGTCGCTGCCCGCGGCCATCCCCGAGCGCATCGAGGTGGACGTCACCCCGATGAAGATCACCGAGGTGCTCCACATCAACGATGTGAAGCTGCCCGAGGGCGTGTCGGTGAAGACGAACGTCAACTACACCCTGGCCGTCATCAGCGCGCCCGAGGCCGCCGAGGCGGGCCCGGCCGCCGCCGCCGCCGCCGCGGCCCCGGCCAAGGACGCGAAGGCGCCCGCCGCCGCCGCGAAGGCCCCCGCGAAGAAGTAGGCTGTCGTCACCCGCTGTCTTCCTGGAGCGGGGCTGGCCCGGTAAGGGGCTGGCCCCGTTTCTCGTTTCGGGAGCCACGTCATGAAGCTCATCGTCGGGCTGGGCAATCCGGGGCGCGAGTACGAGCGGCACCGGCACAACATCGGGTTCATGGTGGTGGAGGCGCTGCTTTCGCGGGCCAAGGCGAGCCTGAACCAGGAGAAGTTCGCCGCCAAGGTGGGCCAGGGCACGCTCGCGGGCGAGCGCGTCCTCTTCGTGGAGCCCCAGACGTTCATGAACCTGTCAGGCCGCTCGGTGGCGGAGGCCGCGCGCTTCTACAAGGTGCCGGTGGCGGACGTGCTCGTCATCCACGACGAGCTGGACCTGCCCCTGGGCCGGCTGCAGCTCAAGGCGGGCGGCGGCAGCGGCGGCCACAACGGCCTCAAGAGCATTGTCTCCAGCCTGGGCGACGAGGGCTTCATCCGCCTGCGCTTCGGCATTGGCAAGCCGGAGGGCCCCAACGCCCGCGAGCGCGTGGCCGGCTACGTCCTGTCCAACTTCGACGACGGCGAGCGCCGGGAGCTGGACGCGCTCATCGACCGGGCCATGGACATGACGGAGCTCTGGATTCGCGAGGGCCTGTCGGTGGCCATGAACCGGTTCAACCGAAAGGCCTGATCCGCCCGAAGTGCCCCAGGCGGGCGGCCGGGGCGCCCGGCCGCTTGACTTGGCCGGGGGGCCCCCATAGAAGGCCCGTTCCCTCATCGGGGATGACCCGGTGGGATGTTCTTTTCCAGCTTCCCGTGTTGGTACACGGGACGTAGCGCGAAGGAGACGGGCGCGCGGTTTCCCGTCCCCGGTGGTGGGCCCCCTGGCCTGCTGACCGTTTCCCCGCTCTCCGGATTCGCCGGAGGGCACTCGACCCCAAGGGGAGAGAAAACAATGGCTGAGACGCAGGCCGCGACGCGGCTTCGTGAGTACGAGACCATCTTCCTGGTCAAGCCGGACCTGACGGACGACAACGTGGACAAGCTCAAGGAGCGCGTCCGCGGCATCGTTTCCCGCGAGGGTGGCAAGGTCATCCGCTTCACGGTGTGGGGCAAGAAGAAGACCCTGTTCCCCGTGGCGAAGCAGCCCCGCGCCATCTACGTGCACACCCACTTCCTGGGCGGCGCGAAGCTGGTGGCGGAAATCGAGCGCAACCTCCGCAACCTGGACGAGGTCACCCGCTACATCTCCGTGAAGATCGCGGACGAGGTGGACCCCGAGACGCGTCCGGTGCTCGAGGACGTGAAGCTGGCCGGCGACGTGGAGGAGACCCGTCCGGGCGCTCCCGCGGACCGCGAGGGCGGCTTCCGCTCCGAGGGTTCCGAGGAGCAGGGCGGCGATTCCGACGAGGAGTCGTCCGAGGAGGCCTGAGGGCTTCCTGGGTCAATTCGCTAGAGACCATTCCAGGATACGAGAACGCTCATGAGCAACGGAACGGATAGCAAGACGGCCTCTGCCCCCGCCGCCCGCAGCGGTGGTGGCTTCGGCGGTGGTGGTTCGCGCGGTGGTGACCGGGGTGACCGCGGTGGTGATCGCGGCGACCGCGGCGGCGGGCTGGGCGGTGACGACGACAAGCGCGGCGGTGGCCGTGGCTTCGGCCGCAAGAAGGTCTGCCGGTTCTGCGCGGAGAAGAACGCGTCGGTGGACTTCAAGGACCAGGCCACGCTGAAGTACTTCGTGACCGAGCGCGGCAAGATCATCCCCCGCCGCATCTCCGGCAACTGCGCCAAGCACCAGCGCGAGGTGGCGGTGGCCATCAAGCGCGCTCGCGGCATCGCGCTCCTCCCCTACAACGCGGTGGTCGGCTAGTCCGCCGGTCCGCACAGGAGACTGAACATGAAGGTCATTCTGCGTGAGGACATCGAGAACCTGGGCAAGTCCGGGGAGCTCGTCACCGTGAAGGACGGCTTCGGCCGCAACTTCCTCCTGCCCCGCAAGAAGGCGGTTCTGGCCAGCGAGCAGAACCTCCGTCAGCTGGAGCACGAGAAGGCGGTCATCGCCGCTCGGAACGCCAAGCTGAAGGGCGCCGCCGAGGAGCAGGCCAAGAAGATTGGCGCCATCAAGGTGAGCATCAAGCGCCGCGTGGGCGATCAGGACAAGCTGTTCGGCTCCGTCACGGCGCTGGACATCGCGGAGGCGGTTGCCGCCGAGGGTCAGAGCATCGACCGCCGCCACATCCACCTGCCCGAGCCCATCAAGGCCCTGGGCAACTACGAGGTGGAGCTGCGCCTGCACCGCGACGTGGTCGCGAAGATCAAGCTCGAGGTCCTGCCGGAGTAATCCTCCGTCGAGACTCGACGCTGTTCGGTGAGGCCGTCCGGGGAGACCCGGGCGGCCTTTCCATTTTCACGGGGCCCGCTCCGTCTCGCGCCGCCCCAGGTCCGGCTGGCGACAAACGCGTGGGCCCCCGCGGGTGAGGTGCGTATCCCGGTGCGGAGGGAGTCACCCGAATGCCCACCGCCGCCGCGCCGCACCCGCCCGCTGATGCCCACCGCCCCGACCTGGACTGGCTCCGGGTGGTGTGCATCCTCCTGCTGCACCTGTTCCACACGGGGATGATGTTCAACACCTGGGGCTGGCACGTGAAGAGCCCGCAGGCCCTGCCCTGGCTGGAGCCCCCCATGGAGGTGCTGCATCACCTGCGCATGCCGCTGCTGATGTGCATCTCCGGCCTGGGCACCGCCTTCGCCCTGCGGCGGCGCTCGCTGGGAACCTTCACGAAGGACCGCGTGAAGCGGCTCCTGGGGCCGCTGGTGTTCGGCATGTTCGTGGTGGTGCCGCCGCAAATCTACGTGGAGCGGCTCCAGCGCGGGACGTTCCAGGGGAGCTACGCGGACTTCTACCCGTCCGTGTTGGGCTTCGTGCCCTACCCCGCTGGCAGCTTCAGCTGGCACCACCTCTGGTTCGTCGCCTACCTCTTCGTCTACTGCGTGCTCGCGCTGCCGCTCTTCGCGGTGCTCCGCACGGAGGCGGGACAGCGCTGGCTCCTGAAGGCCGAGGCGTGGCTGTGCCGGGGGTGGAACGTGGCCTGGGGGTTCGCGCCGCTCGCGCTCAACGAGGTGCTGCTGCGGGACTTCCCCCAAACGCACGCGCTCCTCGACGACCCGCGGGCCTTCATCCACTACGGCCTGTTCTTCCTGGGCGGCCACCTGCTGGGCCGGTGCCCTCGCGTCTGGGAGCACCTCGTGGCGCGGCGCAAGGCGCTGCTGGGCGCGAGCGCGGTGATTTTCGCCATCATGGTGCCGCCCGATGAGTTCCCCTTCATTCCGGAGACGCTCGGGCGCACGGCGCTGCAGTGGCTCGTGATGCTGACGGCCCTGGCCTGGGCGCGCGCCCGCATCCACGTCCGCGAGCCCTGGCTCCGACACGCGCGCGAGCTGGCCTACCCCTTCTACATCCTCCACCAGACGGTCATCGTCGTCGTCGGCTTCGCGCTGCTCGCCTGGCGCGTGGGCCCGTGGACGCTCTTCCTCGCGGTGCTCACGGTGTCCTTCGGCCTGACGTGGGGCCTGTGCCTGGCGGTGGCCCGGGTGCCCTGGCTGCGAGCGTGCTTCGGGATGACGGCGCACGCCGCGCCGAGGCTTCCCGCCGGGGCCACGAGCCCGGTGCATACTGGGTGAGCCCGCCCATGCCGACCCTTTCACCCCAGGCCCCCGCGCCGCCGTCCTGGCAATGGCCCCGCTTCCGCGCGCGCCCCGCGCTGGTGTTGCTGGGCTTCTGCCTGCTCCTGGGGCTGTGGCTGGGGTTCACGGTGTGCCTCACCATCCTCGCGGACCGGGGCACCGTGCCGGGGCTGCAGCCCTTCGTCTGGGAGCTCACGGGGGCGCTTGGCGCCTGGGCCGTGTTGCCCATCCTCTTCACGGCGGTGCTCAACGCGCCGGGCCCGCGCGTGGGCTGGGGGCGGTTCCTGGGCGTCCACGCGGTGGCCTTCCTGCTCTACACCACCGCGCACATCGCGATGATGGCGGGCACGCGGCAGGTGCTCTACGCGCTGTTCGGCTGGGGCGCGTATGACTACGGGGCGATGGCCTTCCGCATCCCCATGGAGGCGATGAAGGACTTCATCTCCTACGGCCTGGGCGCCACCTTCGTGAGCCTGTTCACGGCGTGGAAGGAGCGGCAGGAGCGCGCGCTGCGCGAGGCGTCCCTGGAAGGTGAGCTGCGCGCCGCCCAGCTCCAGGCGCTCACGGGCCAGTTGCACCCGCACTTCCTCTTCAACGCGCTGAACACGGTGAGCGCGGTGATGTACGAGGACCTCGCGCGCACGGACCGGCTGCTCAGCGACCTGGGCGGGCTGCTGCGCGCCAGCCTGGAGCGGCGTGAGGCCACCTGGACGTTGACGGAGGAGCGAACCCAGGCCGCGCGCTTCGTGGCGCTCCTGGCCGCGCGCTTCGGTGAGCGCGTCTCCGTGCGCTGGGACGTGGCCCCGGGGCTGGAGCGTGCGCAGGTGCCCTGCTTCGCGCTGCAGGCGCTGGTGGACAACGCGGTGAAGCACAACCAGGACCGGACGGAGCCGCTGGAGGTCCGCATCCGCGCCCGCGAGGAGGGCCCGGACTGGAGGCTGGAGGTGGAGGATACGGGCCGGGGTTTCGGGAGCCGCTCCCCCGCGTCGGGCCCTGGCGTGGGGCTGGCGCACCTGGAGCGAGTCCTCGCGCTGCTCCACGACGGACGGGCCCGGCTGGAGCGAGGACAGGGCCCCGAGGGCGGCGCGCGCGTGGCGCTGTTGCTGCCTCGGGAGGCGGCGCCATGACGCGCTTCCGGGTCCTGGTGGCGGACGATGAAGCCCCCGCCCGCGCCAAGGTGAAGCGCCTGCTCGCGGACGACGCGCGCTTCGTGCTGGAGGGCGAGGCGTCAGACGGAACGGAGACGCTGAACCGCGTGGTGGCGCTCAGGCCGGACCTGCTGGTGCTCGACGTGCAGATGCCCGGCCTCACCGGCTTCGAGGTGTTGGAGGCCCTGGGCCCCGAGCACTGTCCCGCCGTCATCTTCTCCACCGCCTACGACGCCTTCGCGGTCGCCGCCTTCGAGGCGCAAGCCGTGGACTACCTCCTCAAGCCCTACGACGCCGAGCGCTTCGGCCGCGCGTTGGAGCGAGCCTACACGGTGCTCCAGAGTGGCCTGCCGGAGACGGCGCGCCTCCAGGCCCTCCTGTCGGACCTGGGCCGGGCGGAGCCGCGCCGCCCGTTGGAGCGACTGGTGGTGAAGGTGGGCGAGGCCTTCGTTCCACTGCCCCTGGCGGACGTCTGGCGCCTGTCCTCGGAGGACAAGTACGTCCGGCTCTACACCGCCCAGGGCGAGCACCTGGTGCGTCAGACGCTGCGGGGCCTGGAGGAACGGCTGGACCCCACGCGCTTCGTGCGGGTCCACCGGGGCGACATCGTCAACCTGGACGCCGTGGCCCGCCTGGAGCCCTGGACGCACGGAGACGGAATCCTCGTCCTCGAGGACGGCAGCTCGGTCGTCCTCAGCCGCACGTGGCGTGAAGCGTTCCTCCAGCGGTGGGGACTCGAGGGGTAGGCGTTCGTGCTACAGGTTTGTAGCAAAACTTGGCTGTGTCAGCCCTGCCTGTAGAGTGGGCGAGCCGCCATGGAGAACGTCCACGAGTTGAGAGAGGGTCGGAAGGTCCACGAGGACCTCGCCGCGGAGCGCGCGGTGTTGGGCGCCGTGCTGGCGGACAACACGCTGATCGCCGGGGTGGGCGAGGTCGTCCACCCCGAGGACTTCTCCAGCCCCGCGCACGCCCAGATTTTCGAGGCGATGCTCAAGCTCGACGGCCAGTCGCGACAGGTGGACCACCTGACGCTGGCCGAGGAGCTGAAGGTGTTGGGCCACCTGGTGTCGGTGGGCGGCCCGGCCTACCTGATGCGGCTGGACCAGGTGGTGCCCATCGCGTCCAACGCGGTCCAGTACGCGCAGATCGTCAAGGACCAGGCCATCCGCCGCCGTCTGGCCCAGGCGGGCAAGGAGATCCAGGACCTCGCCAGCCAGGAGACAGGCGAGCTGGAGGTCCTGCTCGACGAGGCCGAGCGCAAGGTGTTCCTCCTCGCGGAGAAGAAGCGCGAGGGCGACCTGCGCCCGGTCAGCGAGCTGATGGAGCACACGCTCGATCTGCTCGACAAGATGAAGGCGGCGGCCACGGGCATCACGGGCCTGTCCACCGGCTACATCGACCTGGACAACCAGCTCACGGGCCTGCACGCCGGCGAGCTCATCATCCTCGCGGCGCGTCCCGGTATCGGCAAGACGTCCTTCGCGATGAACATCGCGGTGCACGCGGCGCTGAAGGAGAACAAGGCCGTCGGCATCTTCAGCCTCGAAATGCCCGCCGACCAGCTGCTGATGCGTCTGCTGGCCTCCACCGCGCGCGTGGACATGAAGAAGCTGCGCGGCGGCCGGCTGACGCCGCATGACGAGGAGAAGTTCCAGGAGATGGCGGGCGCGCTCTACAACGCGCCCATCTACATCGACGACTCCGGCGGTCTGTCCCCGTTCGATTTGCGCGCCAAGGCCCGCCGCGTGAAGCAGCGCGACCCGCGCCTGTCGCTCATCGTCATCGACTACCTCCAGCTCATGCACCAGAAGGGCAAGGTGGAGAGCCGCCAGCTCGAGGTCGCCGAAATCTCCCGTGCACTGAAGCAGCTCGCCAAGGAGCTGGAGGTGCCCATCATCGCGCTCAGTCAGCTGAGCCGTAAGGTGGAGGACCGCAAGGACGGCAAGCCCCTGCTGTCCGACCTCCGTGAGTCCGGCTCCATCGAGCAGGACGCCGACGTGGTGATGTTCATCCACCGTGAGACGGCCGAAGAGGGCCCGGACGGGCAACCCTCCCAGCAGTCGAACACCGTCATCCCCGTGGAGCTCATCGTCGCCAAGCAGCGTAACGGCCCCATCGGGTCCATCGACCTGGTGTTCCTGGCCGAGTACACCCGCTTCGAGAGCCGCCAGCGCACGGACTGACGGGCGCGCCGCGCCGGGCTGGAGCGCGCAGGCGTGGGCCGGGCGCTTCGCGGCCCAACGTGGAGCCCTGTGCACCACCAGCGCCCTCGCGGAGCGCACCGAGCGCCTGAGCTGCGCCCTACTCCGAACCGGTCCGCAGGTAGCGGACGACCAGCGCCCTCGCGGAGCGCACCGCGGTCTCCAGCGTTCGCCCGCGGCCCAGCTCCGAGGCCAGCGCGGAGGCCAGCCGGCACCCCGTCCCACGCCGTCCGGGTGAGCGCGCCAGCCGCTGTCCCTCCAACACCCGCACGCGGCCTGGCGTGGCCAGCACATCCGCCAGCCCCTGCGTGTCCGGCAGATGCCCGCCCTTCACCAGCACCGCGCCGAAGCCATGGCGCGCCAGCGCCTCGGCGGCCTCCACGGCCTCTTCCACGGTGCGCGCGACAGGCCGGCCCAGCAGCCACCCGGCCTCATCCAGGTTCGGCGTCAGCACCACGCGCGGCCCCGCCAGGGACAGATAGGCCCGCGCGGACAAGCGCGTCAGCGGCTCACCGCGCGACGTGCGGACCACGGGGTCCACCACCCACCACGGGTCCGTGCCCGAAAGCGCCTCCTGCGCGGCCACGAGCTGCGCGCGCGCCGGCACCATGCCGCACTTCACCGCGTGCAGGGGCCCCAGCTCCAGCGCGGCCGTCACCTGCGCCGTCAACACGCGCGGCGGCGAGGCCGTCCAGGTGAAGGTCCGCGTCCCCTGCGCCGTCTGCGCGGTGGGCACCGCCACCGGCTGCCCTCGCAGCGCGCGCACCGCGGCCACGTCCGCCAGCAGCCCCGCCCTGCCCGTGGGCTCCAGGCCCGCCAACAGGAGGACGCGAGCGCTCACCGGCGGTGCTCGCGCGCCTTCTGCACGAACGCCTTGTACAGGCCCACGTGCACCGGGATGGTCGTCGACATGTACTCCGGGTGCCACTGCACGCCCACGGCGAAGATGTGCACCGTGGACTCGATGGCCTCCACCACGCCGTCCGGCGCCACCGCCGTGATGACCACGTCCTTGCCCGCGCTGCGCACCGACTGGTGATGCGTGGAGTTGACCATCAACTGGCCGTGCCCCACCGCCTCCGCCAGCAACGTGCCGTTCTTCACGTCCACCGGGTGCTGGGGATGGGTGCGGTCGTGCTTCTGCTCGTGCTCGCGGGCGCCCTCCACCTCGCGGCCGATGTCCTGGAACAGCGTGCCGCCGAGGATAACGTTGAGCAGTTGCATCCCGCCGCAGATGCCCAGCACCGGCATGTTGCGCTTGAGCGCGCCGCGCATGAGCGCCGCCTCGAACGCGGTGCGCCCCTCCTTCAGCGCCCCCAGCCCCTCGCGCGCCTCCTCGCCGTAGGCGGACGGCGGGATGTCGAACGCGCCCCCCGTGACGAGCACGCCGGAGACGCGGTCCAGATAGGACTCCACGCACGCGACATCGTCCGAGTACGGCAACACGAAGGGCAGCCCGCCCGCGCGCAGCACCGCGTCCGCATACGGGACCTTGAGCTCGTAGCGCGCGAAGGGCTGCTCGCCGGGAGGACTCCAGTCCGGGGTGATGCCGATGTTGGGGCGGCGCGGCGCCGGCCCATGGTGACGCGGATGGTTGTTCATGGAAGCTCCTGGCTTCGAGGCTATGCCCCGGAGCGCCCCTGTTCAAACGCGGCCATCAGCTGTCTCACACGCGCGGTGATATCCGCGGCGAGCAACGCATCCGAGACCACCGCCGCGCAGTGCGCCCCCGCGGCCGCCACCCGCGCGATGTTCGCCAGCCCCACCCCACCAATCCCCACCACGGGCAGCGGGCTTTCCCGGACGACGGCCGCGAAGGTCTCCAGGCCCAGCACCGGCGCGGGCACCTGCTTCGTCGTCGTGGCGAAGAGCGGCCCCACCCCCACGTAGTCCGCGCCCGCGGCCCGCGCCGCCCGCGCGCCCGCCGCGTCGCGCACCGTCACGCCCACCCACCGGCCAGGCCCGAGCAACGCGCGCGCGTCCTCGGGCGGCACGTCCTCGTCGCCCACATGCACGCCGTCCGCGTCCGCCAGCAGCGCCAGGTCCACCCGGTCGTTTACCAGGCAGAGCACGCCCTCCCGGCGGCACAGCGCCACCACCCGCCGCGCGGCGGCCAGCGCCTCGCGGGCCGGCGTGCGCTTCATGCGCAGTTGCACCACCCGGGCCCCTCCGGCCACCAGGCGGGCCGCCTTGTCCACCAGTGAAACCTCCGGCAGGACGGTGTCGTCACACAGCAGGTAGAGACCGCGGGGAAGGTGCGGGTGGGACGGGGCGTTCATCGGCTCTGGAAGGCGGGACGGCGGCGTTGACAGACGGCCACCCTGCTATAAGGTGCCGCGCTGTTTTCCAAGCAATTCTGAGGATTTGAACCATGGCGGATTCGGCGGACCCGAAGTACCTCGATAAGCGCACCGTGGAGCGGTACGTGCGCTCTGGCCAGCTCGACGAAGCGGCGTACGAGCGCCACCTCCAGGGGCTGCCTGACGTGGCGGAGAAGTCCGTTCCGGTCGAGACCCTCATGCTCGACGACGCCGACGACTTCGACGAGGACGAGGACGACTTCGACGACGAGGATCTGTCCGACGACGACGACGGTGACGACGACACGGCCACGGCTTCGGCCCCGGTCGCCGCCGCGGCCTCCGCGGACGCCGATGACAGCGACGACGACGCGGATGACAGCGACGACGCCGACGACAGCGACGACGACGACGCGGCCGACAGCGACGACGCCGACGACAGCGACAGCGCCTCGAAGAGCGACGACGAGGGGCCGGTCTCCGCATGAGCTCCGGGGACGAGAAGCGCGGCGAGACCTTCGTGATGCGGGGGGAAGCGCGCTCCGCGTCCGAGGAGTCGATCTCCTTCAGCACCTTCATCGTGGGGCTGGGCACCGCGGTGCTCATCCACCTGGGAGGTGCTCCCAATCCGGAAACGGGCCAGTTGGAGAAGGACCTGCCCCTGGCCCGGCAGAACCTGGATCTGCTGTCCCTGCTGCGCGCGAAGACGCGCGGCAACCTCACGCAAGAGGAAGAGAAGCTCTTTGACGGGCTGCTCGCGGACCTGCGCCTGCGTTACGTGGAGGCGACCAAGCGTTGACGGATTCGCGCATGAAGGGCCTGCCGGGCGGCATTCGTTTCGCCGCCATGGTCGGCATGGTGTTCTCCGCGTTCACCGGATGGAGCGCGCTGCGTGAGGCCTTCACGCTCGCCCGCTTCTTCGAGTCGCGCTCGCTCACCCTGGAGCAGGCGGAGTCGGCCCTGAAGGGCGAGACGCTGGAGCTCTACCGGCGGCTGATGGAGACGTACTTCGCCGCCATGGAGCCCCTGCACGAGCCGCGCGTCGTGCTGATGGCGCTGCTGACCGTGACGTGCTCGTTCGTCTTCGTGGCGTCGGGGCGGCTGCTGCGGCCGTATGGCCTGCGCCGGGACGGGATGCGCCGGGTGCTGGGCCGGGCCGCCATCCTGACGGCGGTGCTCCGGACCATCGATGGCGCGCAGCTCGCGGCGGTGGCCCGCAGGATGGGAAGCACCATGGCGGCATCCCTGGACCTGGTCCCCAACCTGCCGCCCGACACCAGCGCCACGGAGGTGGGACAGGCCCTCCCGGGCGTCTTCGTGGGAGGCTCCGTCATCTTCACCCTGTTGGTGGCGGGGACGTTCGCCATCCTGGGGCAGTACTTCCGCAGCGAGAGCGTCCGCGAGGCGGTCGCCGTGCAGGACGGCCCACAGGAGGAGTAGCCGGCCTCCGGATCAGAGGACGTCGGACTCCGGGAGCGCCACCTGCGCCGTCGGCAGCAGGGCCGCCAGGAAGGCCTCGCCCTCCGCGTCCTGCCCTTCGAGCGCCAGCTCGCGGCTGGGCGACACGCGGTGCAGCCGCAGCAGCTCCTTGCGTGTCAGGCCGAACACGTAGGCCAGGTGGCCCATGGGCCACCGCTCCTGCATGTACTTGAAGGCCGCGTCGTCCATCTCGTCCAGGGGAACGGGGAGCTCCACGTCCTCGTAGACGACGCGATCGCCGCCCACCCGCCGGCCGTTGCCGTAGGCGATGACTTCCTCGCCCTCGTCCGGATCATAGACGTAGGCCTGGACGGTCACGTTCGCCGCCCGAGACAGCAGCCGGGCGAGCGCATGGTGGGCCCCGTACCAGTGCGCCCCCTGCCGTCCCTCCGTGAAGGGACCGACGAAGGCGAGCCGAACCACCTTCCGGCGCCGGTTGACCGACACCGTCAGCCCCGTCGCGCCCATCGCCCTGTCCAGCGCCAGCGCTTCACGCGCCAGCCGGAGCAGCTCCAGGCCGCCGAAGCTTTCGAGTCGTACGAGATATCCGCCGTGTGCTTTCAGTGTCAGCCCCCCAGGGGATTGGGCGCCGCCTATACCCGGCATCATACCCCCTGGCAACTCCGGCACCGAGGAAAGCCGGTGGTTACCAGGAGTCCAAAGATTTTCAGGGCGAGCGAAACCACGGCGCCACGCGCGCTGCTTGCCAAGGGGTCTTCGACTCTTACGTTGGAGACATGCGACTCGACAAGTACACAGTGAAGGCGCAGGAGGCGATCCAGGAGGGTCAGACCCTGGCCCGACGGGCGGATAATCCGCAGTACGAGCCCGAGCACCTGGCCGCGGCGTTGCTTGGCCAGAAGGACGGTATCGTCGAGCCCCTCCTCCGCAAGATTGGCGCGGACGTGAAGCTGTTCGCCGCGAGGCTGGGCGAAGCGCTCCAGAAGCTGCCCCGGATGCAGGGCGGCGAGAGCGCGATGCTCGGCCAGCGGCTGCTCAAGACGTTCGACAAGGCCGAGGACGAGGCCAAGTCCCTCAAGGACGAGTTCATCTCCTCCGAGCACCTGCTGCTCGCCCTCACCCACGACAAGGGCGCGGTGGGCGAGGTGATGAAGTCCTCGGGGGTGACGCGCGAGCGCGTGCTGTCCGGCCTGAAGGAGGTCCGAGGCTCCGGCCGCGTGACGAGCCAGGACGCGGAGGCGACCTACCAGGCGCTGGAGAAGTACGGCCGCGACCTCACGGAGGCGGCGCGCTCCGGCAAGCTCGACCCCGTCATCGGGCGTGACGAGGAGATTCGCCGGTGCGTCCAGGTGCTGAGCCGGCGCACGAAGAACAACCCGGTGCTCATCGGTGAGCCCGGCGTGGGCAAGACGGCCATCGCGGAGGGGCTCGCGCGGCGCATCGTCGACGGCGACGTGCCCGAGGGCCTGAAGAACAAGCGCCTGGTGTCCCTGGACCTGGGCGCCATGGTGGCCGGCGCCAAGTACCGCGGCGAGTTCGAGGAGCGCCTCAAGGCCGTGCTCAAGGAGATCGCCGACGCGGCCGGTGAGGTCATCCTCTTCATCGACGAGCTCCACACGCTGGTGGGCGCGGGCAAGGCCGAAGGGGCCATGGACGCGGGCAACATGCTCAAGCCGGCGCTGGCGCGCGGCGAGCTGCACTGCATCGGCGCCACCACGCTGGACGAGTACCGCAAGCACATCGAGAAGGACGCCGCGCTGGAGCGCCGCTTCCAGCCCGTCATGGTGGGCGAGCCCAGCGTGCACGACACCATCAGCATCCTGCGCGGCCTGAAGGAGCGCTACGAGGTGCACCACGGCGTGCGCATCCAGGACAACGCCCTGGTGGCCGCCGCCACGCTCAGCCACCGCTACATCGCGGACCGGTTCCTGCCGGACAAGGCCATCGACCTGGTCGACGAGGCCTCCAGCCGCCTGCGCATCGAGATCGACTCCATGCCCACGGAGCTGGACGACGTGCGCCGGAAGATGACGCAGCTCCAGATCGAGCGGGAGGGCCTGCGCAAGGAGACGGACCCGCACTCGCAGGAGCGCCTGGGCCAGATCGAGAAGGAGCTGGCCAACCTGAGCGAGAAGTTCAACGCGCTCAAGGTGCACTGGGACGCGGAGAAGTCCGCCATTGGCGCCATCCGCGCGCTGAAGGAGAAGCAGGAGAAGGCCAAGAACGACCAGGCCGCGGCCGAGCGTCAGGGCGACCTGAACCGCGCGGCGGAGCTGAAGTTCGGCGTCATCCCCTCGCTCGACAAGGAGCTGAAGGCGCAGAACGAGAAGCTGGCCGAGCTCCAGAAGAACCAGAAGTTCCTCAAGGAGGAGGTCGACGCGGAGGACATCGCCCAGGTGGTGGCCAAGTGGACGGGCATCCCCGTCTCGCGGCTGATGGAGGGCGAGGTCCAGAAGCTGGTCCACATGGAGGACCGGCTGGCCCAGCGCGTGATTGGCCAGCGCAGCGCCATCGAGGCGGTGTCCAACGCCGTGCGCCGCGCGCGCAGCGGACTGCAGGACCCCAACCGCCCCATCGGCTCGTTCATCTTCCTGGGCCCCACGGGCGTGGGCAAGACGGAGACGGCCAAGGCGCTGGCGGAGTTCCTCTTCGATGACGACTCCGCCATGGTCCGCATCGACATGTCCGAGTACATGGAGAAGCACTCCGTGGCCCGGCTGGTGGGCGCGCCTCCGGGGTACGTCGGCTACGAGGAGGGCGGCCAGCTCACGGAGGCCGTGCGCAGGCGGCCGTACACGGTCGTCCTGTTCGACGAAATCGAGAAGGCGCACCACGACGTCTTCAACGTGCTGCTCCAGATTCTCGACGAGGGCCGGCTCACGGACAGCCAGGGCCGCACGGTGGACTTCAAGAACACGGTGCTCATCCTGACGTCCAACATCGGCTCGCAGGACATCCAGGCCGGCATGGCGGGCAAGGAGGAGCTGGACGCGCGCACGCGCGAAGAGGTGATGGACGCGCTGCGAAGCCACTTCCGCCCGGAGTTCCTCAACCGCGTGGACGAGGTCGTCATCTTCGAGCCGCTGCGCAAGAAGGACATCTACCGCATCGTGGACCTGCAGCTGGCGCGGCTGTCCAAGCTGCTGGCCGACAAGCGGCTCACGCTGGAGCTGACGGAGAAGGCGCGCGAGCTGCTCGCGGAGCGCGGCTACGACCCGACGTACGGCGCGCGGCCCCTGAAGCGCGCGGTGCAGAAGAACCTGTTGGACCCGCTGGCCCTCAAGGTGCTGGGCGGTGAGTTCGTCCCCGGCGACCACATCCAGGCGGACGCGGGCCCCGACGGGCTCACCTTCGCCAAGGTGCTGGTGGACACCTCGAAGAACGTGAAGCGCTCGGCCTGAGGCCGGGCGCGCACGGACGGGCCCGGCGTCGTCGCTTGACGCCAGGCCGCCTCCCGCGAGAAGAGCCCCGGCCATGAAGCCCTGGGAGACGGTCGATCGCGCGGAGGCCCCCGGCGTGGGGGAAATCACCCTGGTCCGGCGCGGGGACGAGTACGTCTTCCGCGTGCGGGGCCAGACGCTCATGTCCAGCCGGCAGCACGGCTCCGAGGAGGCGCTGGCCAAGGCGGGCTGCGCGGGCCTGGCGGAGCGGAGCAACGCCCGGGTGCTCGTGGGCGGGCTGGGCTTCGGCTACACGGCGCGGGCCGTGCTGGACACGCTGGGCCCCGACGGCCGCGTCACCGTGGCGGAGCTGCTGCCCGTGGTGGTGGCGTGGAACCGGAGCCACCTCGCGGCCCTGGCTGGCGCGCCCCTGGAGGACGCGCGCGTCACCGTGGTGGAGGGCGACGTGGGCAAGCACATGGCGCGGACGGCGGGGGCCTACGACGCCATCCTGCTGGACGTGGACAACGGGCCCAGCGCCCTCACCCACCCCGACAACCACGGCCTCTACGGGCGCGTGGGGCTGGCACACGCCGTCCAGGCGCTGCGGCCTGGAGGCGTACTGGGCGTGTGGAGCGCCGGGCCCTCCCCCGCCTTCGAGCGCCGCATGGAGCAGGCGGGCTTCACCGTCGAGACGCTGCACCCGGCGGCCCATGGCACCAAGGGCACGCGGCACATCCTCTTCATCGGCAAGCGGAGGCCCCAGGGCCGACGTTAGTAGGGGCCCCATGATTCCTTTCTCCGTCCTCGACCTCTCGCCCGTCACCCAGGGCTCCACCGCGGCCGACGCGCTCCGGAACACGCTCGACCTGGCGCGGCACGCGGAGGCGTGGGGCTACCAGCGCTTCTGGCTGGCCGAGCACCACAACATGACGGGCATCGCCAGCGCGGCCACGTCCGTCGTCATCGGCTACGTGGCCGGAGGCACGAAGCGCATCCGCGTGGGCTCGGGCGGCGTCATGCTCCCCAACCACGCGCCGCTCGTCATCGCCGAGCAGTTCGGCACGCTGGAGACGCTCTACCCCGGGCGCATCGACCTGGGGCTCGGCCGGGCGCCGGGCACGGACATGCTGACGGCGCGCGCCCTGCGGCGGGACATGGCGGCGAGCGCGGACACCTTTCCCCAGGACGTGGTGGAGCTGAAGTCCTACTTCGAGCCCACCGAGCCCGGCCAGCTCATCCAGGCGGTTCCCGGCGCGGGCCTGCGGGTGCCCCTCTGGCTGCTCGGCTCCAGCCTGTTCAGCGCGCAGCTCGCGGCCGTGCTGGGCCTGCCCTTCGCCTTCGCCTCCCACTTCGCGCCGGATGCCCTGTTGCAGGCCCTGGACATCTACCGGGAGCGCTTCAAGCCGTCGGACGCGCTGGCGCGGCCCTACACCATGGCCTGCGTGAATGTCTTCGCCGCGGACACCGACGCGGAGGCGCGCCGCCTCTTCACCTCCGTGCAGCAGCAGTTCTTCCGGCTGCGCCGGGGGACGCCCGGGCAACTCCCGCCGCCGGTGGAGGACATTGACGCGGTGGCCTCTCCCCTCGAGCGCGCCAGCGCCGACCATGCGCTCACGTACTCCATTGTCGGGGCCCCGGACACCGTGGAGCAGGGCCTGGACGCCTTCATCCGCCGCACCGGCGTGGACGAGCTGATGGTGACGGGCATGATCTACGACCCCGCCGCGCGCCTGCGCTCGTTCGAGCTGACGGCGCAAGCGCATGCGCGGCTCGCCCAGGCGGAAGCCTCGCGGCGCGAGTAACCTCAAATGGCACAGCCAGCGCCCTTTTGTGACAGGGCGCGCTACACCAGCACGTGTCTCCCCCCTGTTTCCCGAGGGGTGACGCGGACCCTTGTCGTGGCGTGAACAGTGCAATGGAGCGGAGGTGCAACACTTCATTCACACCACACCAAGGTAGGACTTCATGCAGCTGAATCTGACGGGTCGCCTCCTCGCGGCCGCACTGCTGAGCGTCGCGGCTGGTTGTCAGGGTGATGAGTCGCTGGACGGCGAGCCGCTGGCGGCCCAGGAAGCGGACGCGAAGAGCGACTGCGTCCAGCGCTTCGACGGCATCACGAACTGCCCCACGGGCAACGCCAAGCTGCAGTCCACGGACAAGGGCATCCAGGTGTCCGGGCTGGGCAACGCGAAGGCGGACGGCGTGGCCAGCCGCTTCACGCGCGCCTCGTCGTGGTCCCAGACGACGGGCATCAACTTCGGCAGCACCAACGGCAGCCTGAACCTGTCCGCGCGCTCCGGCGACCAGGTGGTCAGCACGCTGAGCGTCTCCGCGGGCCGTGAGCCCGGCAGTGTGCAGGTGACGCCGAACTTCACGGGCGCGCCGGGCGGCTCGAGCTACCGGATGAACGTCTACCGCGACGGCCAGCTCCAGGGGACGACGACCAACCCGGCGGCGCAGCGGCTCGTCTTCTGGAACTGGTGGGACTTCATCCGTTACCTCGTCGCGCACGCGGACTTCTTCCAGATCGACATCATCATCTGGAAGAACGGCGTGGCGCAGATGGCGGAGCCGTCCAACGTGGGTGCCTGCGGCTGGCGCCTGCGCGCGGATGACCGCGAGTTCACCGTGCAGCTCGCGGACGGCACCCTCGTCAGCGGCGACGAGGTGGAGTTCATCGAGGAGATCGAGAGCGGCCACTACCCGTACAACCTCTTCACGGGGATTGACGTGAACGCCGCCGCGAAGGAGTTCACCATCCTCGACGAGAAGATCGTCGCCGCGAAGAAGTAGGCTCCATCGCCCGTGCCTCGCACGGGCGACGCCCCGGGCAGGGAAGCCCTCCTGCCTGGGGTTGTAGCGCGGTCCGTTCCACCCCGGGTCTTCTGGAGTCTCTTCGATGAAAGGGCGGCTGTTCCTCCTGGGCATCTCTGTTGGCGCCATCGTGCTCCTCGCCGTGTGGGCGAACACGAACCGGCGGCCACCGCCGCTCGAGCTGGGGGAGCTCGCGGCCAGATTGGAGCCCGGAGAAGAGCTGTCCGGCGGAGCGACCACCGTTCCGGACCCGGGGCGGAATGCCTTTGGCCGCTCGCCCATGAACATGGCGCGGGCGCGTTGGCCCGAGTTCCACGCCGGCAAGCGCATCTTCGACCGCGACTGGACGGACGTGGACGGCCCCGTCCACGTGGGGCCGCTCTTCATCGCCCCCTCCTGCATGACGTGCCACGTGAAGGACGGACGCGGCCAGCCCCCGGCGTCCCCGAAGGAGACGCCTGTCTCGCTCGCGTTCCAGCTCAGCGGACCGGAGGGGCACGGCGTGCATCCGCGCTACGGCGCCCAGCTCGACGTGCGGCACCTGGACGGCAAGGGCGAGGAAGGCACCGTCGAGGTCCGCTACGACGAGGTGCCGGGACGGTTCTCCTCGGGAGAGTCCTATTCGCTGCTGCGTCCGCGCTACACCTTCGCGGCCCTGTCGAAGGGCCCGCTCGAGGACGGCGTCCGTTTCTCGCCCCGCGTCGCGCCGGTGAACTTCGGGCTGGGGCTGCTGGAGGCGATTCCCGAAGCGGCCATCCTGGCGCAGGAGGACCCGGAGGACCGGAACCAGGACGGCATCTCCGGCCGCGCGAACCGCGTGTTGTCCGTGGAGGACGGCCAGACGCGCCTGGGCCGCTTCGGCTGGAAGGCCAACCAGCCCACGCTCCGTCAGCAGGTGGCGCAAGCCCTGTCGGCGGACATGGGACTGACGACGTCGGTGTTTCCGCGAGGGCAGGGCCAGGAGGCCCCCGGCGATGACGCCGTCCCCGAGGTGACGCCGGAGGACCTGGACAAGCTCGTCTTCTACACGCGGCTGGTGGCCGCGCCGAAGCGGCGGGACTGGGACGCCCCCACCACCCTGCGCGGCAAGGCGGTGTTCGAGGCCATCGGCTGCGCGAGCTGCCACCTGGCCACGCCCTTCGAGACCGAAGAGGTGCCCGGCTTCCCGGAGGTGTCCGGCCAGAAAATCTATCCGTACTCGGACCTGCTGCTGCACGACATGGGCGAGGGGCTCGCGGACGGCCGTCCGGACGGGCTCGCCAGCGGCACGGAGTGGCGCACGCCGCCCCTGTGGGGCATTGGCCTGGTGAAGGCCGTCAACGGCCACACGCGCTTCCTGCATGACGGGCGCGCGCGCAACGTGGAGGAGGCCGTGCTGTGGCACGGCGGCGAGGCCGCCCCCGCGCAGGAGCGCTACACGCGCCTGCCGCTGGCGGACCGGCAGGCGCTGCTCACGTTCCTCGAGTCGCTCTGAGCGGCCCCGCCCCGCCTCACGAGGCCGCGACGCCCGGGCTGCTCCCCTCCCCCGCCGCGCGCCGCAGGGGCTGGACGCGGCCGTAGGTGAGCGAGCGCCACAGCCACTCCACGGGGCCGAAGCGGAAGCGCGCCAGCCACAGGTGGCTGAACACCACCTGCAGGGCGAAGACGGCGCAGCAGATGGCGAGGGCGCGCGACATGGGCAGCTTGCCGATGAGCCCCAGCCCCCAGCCGTTGTAGATCCAGATGCTCACCACGGACTGCATCAGGTAGTTCGTCAGCGCCATGCGCCCCACCGGGGACAGGACGCTCATCCAGCGGCGCCAGCGCTCCCGCTGGAACAGCAGCGCGAAGCCCGCGACATAGGCCGCCGCCGTGGCGATGTAGCCCGGCTCCTGGAGGGCGGAGAGCACCAGCGTCCAGGGCCCCTTCGGGTTCCACAGCGCGCCCTCGGCGTTCAGACGCATGAGCGCGTAGCCGCCGCCGTTGATGACCAGCCCCAGGAGCAGGCCCCACCCCAGGATCCGGCGCAGCAGCGGGCGGTGCTTCTCCACGTCCTGGAGCAACAACAGGCGTCCGGCGAGCAGGCCGAACAGGAAGCGCCCCAGGATGAGGCTCATCCAGAGCAGTTGTCGGGGCTCACGGCCGAAGAACGACAGGTAGAGGCGCGCGTTGCCCATCTGCGCCGTCCAGAAGGACTCGCTCGACAGCGCGGCCAGGGAGTCCGCGAAGAGGGCCTGGATGTGGGCCTGCCGCGCCTCCACCGCCGCCGCCGCGGCCTCCGCGCCGTGCATCAGGATGGGGAGGTACCGGATGGCCGCGGGGACCAGGAATGGCATCACCGTGACGAGCCCCAGCGCCCAGAACAACACCGTGCGATGGGAGCGGGCACGGAAGGCCATCAACACCAGGCCCACCAGCGCGTAGACGTGGAGGATGTCACCGGTCCACACCAGCAGCGCGTGCGCGAGTCCGATGCAGAGGAGCACACCCAGCCGCCGGCGGTAGAGCGGCACCGCGGAGGTGCCCCGCGCCTCCGCCCGGCCGAGCTGGATGGAGAAGCCCAGGCCGAAGAGGAAGGCGAAGATGGAGATGAACTTCTGCGTCACCAGCGTCACGTAGAGGCCGGAGATGATCTGCTCCAGCAGCGGCTCGGCCAGCGCCTTCGCCTGCTCCTTGGGCAGGAGGACCCGGCCACTGAGCCAGACGAGGCTGTTGGAGACGAAGACGCCCCACAGCGCGAAACCCCGGAGGACATCCAGCAGGACGACTCGCTCGGAGGCATCCACCGGCGCCGACCCTGGTGCGGAGGATGACGCGGACGTAGCAGACTCGGACATCCCCGGAGCAGACGCCCTCCGCAGATAAGCCGTCAATCTCCCGAGCTCCGCCCACGCTGGCGCCCTGCCCGCAGCGCCCGCGCGTGACACCTCCTGTCACCGCGGGTGTGGTGTAGTGGCGGCGCCCCCCGCTGAACAGGAACACACCCTGTGAAGAACCCCCACCTGCTCCCCCTGCTCCTTCTCTCGCTGGCCACCCCCGCGGGCCTCGCGCTCGCGGCGGAGACGCCCCCCGTGCTCGGCGGGCTCGACGCGCTGTACCCCGACCTGGACGCGCTGTACCGCGACCTGCACCAGACGCCCGAGCTGTCCAACCAGGAGGCGAAGACGTCCGCGAAGCTGGCGGACCGGCTGCGCAAGCTCGGCTTCGAGGTGACGACGAAGGTGGGCGGCCATGGCGTGGTGGCGGTGCTGCGAAACGGCCCGGGCCCGACGGTGATGCTGCGCGCGGACATGGACGGGCTGCCCGTGCAGGAGAAGACGGGCCTGCCCTACGCGAGCAAGGCCACGGTGAAGGACGCGGCGGGCGCGACGACCTCGGTGATGCACGCGTGCGGACACGACGTCCACATGACGGCGTGGATGGGGACGGCCACGCTGCTGGCCCACGCGAAGGACCGGTGGAAGGGCACGCTGATGCTGGTGGGCCAGCCCGCGGAGGAGGTGGCGGCGGGCGCCCGGCAGATGCTCCAGGACGGCCTCTTCAAGCGCTTCCCCAAGCCGACCCACGCGCTGGCGCTCCACGTCAACACCGCCCCGGCGGGCACGGTGGAGTACCGCGCGGGCTATGCGCTGGCGGGCGCGGACTCCATCGACATCACGCTCCACGGCAAGGGCGGACACGGCGCGTATCCCCACGCCACCGTGGACCCCGTGGTGATGGCGGCGCGCGTCGTCCTGTCCCTCCAGACGCTCATCAGCCGGGAGCGTCACCCCCTGGAGCCCGCGGTGCTGACGGTGGGCGCCATCCACGGCGGCACCAAGAACAACATCATCCCCGACGACGTGAAGCTCCAGCTCACCTTGCGCTGGTACAAGCCCGAGGTCCGCAAGGCCTTGCTGGACGGCATCGAGCGCATCGTCAAGGCCGAAGCCATGGCCTCGGGCGCGCCCCGCCCTCCCGAAGTCACGGTCACCGAGGGCACGCCCTCGGTCTACAACGACCCGGCCCTGACGCAGCGACTGGTTGGCGCCGTGTCCCGCGTCCTGGGTGAGCAGCAACTCCAGGAGACGGACCCCGTCATGGGTGGCGAGGACTTCGCCGAGTATGGCCGGGCGGGCATCCCCGCCGTGCTGCTCTGGCTCGGCTCCACCGAGCCCCAGCGGCATGCCCAGGCGAAAGCCAAGGGACAGGAGCTGCCCTCCATGCACTCGCCGCTCTTCGCGCCGGACCGGGAGCGCACGCTGCGCACCGGCGTCACCACGCTGACCACCGCCGCCCTGGAGTTGCTCGACAAGCCCTGAAGCCGGGGAACGGGCCCGGCCTGCTGGTGTGCCGGGCGCGCGGGCCCCTCGCGGTGATTTGACTCGGCGGAATGCGACCCCGTAGACAGGGAACCTCTCGCATCGCGACAGGAAATCCTTCCCTTGCTCAATCGCAATCACGTCCTGCGGACCCTGATGGGGGCTTCGCTGTGGTGGGCCGCAGGCTGCCAGTCCGACGCCTTCGTGAACCACGAAGGCACCGTGCGCAGCGGGACCTCCGTTCCGCTCAGCCTCCAGGTCCACTTCGGCCCTGACGGCACGGAGGCACGCGACGGACAGATGGTGGCCTGCGTCTCCCTGCCCTCGGGCTGGCAGGCACCGGGCGGCACCTATACGTACGCGGGCGCCGGGCCCGTGGCCGCGCAGGCGGCGGAGGCGGAGCTCGTCAGCGAGGCCCAGTCCGCATGGCCGGTGAATGGCGCCGCATGGCACTGCCTCGTGTCGGAGCGCCTCACCACGGGAGCCGACACGGTGCTCGCGACCGCGCAGCTCACGCTGACGGTGCCGTCCGTGGCGCAGGGGCCCTACCGCCTGCGATACCTGAGCGGGTTCCGCAACATCGCGTCCACGTCCGAGGGCGAGACGCCCACGTCGCAGTACCAGCCCGCCAACTTCACGGGGCGGCTGGAGCGGCTGCTCCACGTCAACGTGACGGCGTCCACGACCTTCGACCATTGGAATTCGGGCGTCACGACAGGCGTCGAGGTGACGCCCTCCGTGACGCGCGCGTGGCACGGCAACGGGACGTTCCTGGCGGGGTCTGTCGACCGGACGCAGCTGCTGCGCTCCTCGGACGGGACCACGTGGACCAGCTTCGAGCCCTTGAGCGCGGGCACCACCACCCCCATCCGGGTGGAGCAGCTCGTCTACTCGCAGCTGCGGTGGCTGGGCCTGTCGGACGGTCGCATCGTCGTCTCCACCGACAACGCCTTCACCTGGTCGCCGCTCCACCAGGCGCCGCCGCGCGAGGGGGAAGAAGAGCCCCGGCGCTTCCTGGCCCTGGCGCTCAGTGGCAACACCCTGGCCGCGGTGGGCACCGCGGGCCTCGTCGCAACGTCTCGGGACGGCGCGACGTGGACCGACGCGAGCGTCTCCACGGACTACGACCTCGTGACGCTGGCCGCGAGTCAGGGCGGCTTCCTCGCCGTGGCCATCCCCATGGCCGGAGGTCCCTCCGACGCGTCCGCGCTGGCGCGTCCCCGCGCGGAAGGCAGCGGCTGGGAGCTGGTCGAGCCCGCCACGTTGTCGGGCCTCCAGGTCATGCAGCTCGCGGGGGGCAACGGCCGCTTCGTCGCCTACGCCGAGGTGCCCATGCCACCGCCCCCGCCGCCCGTGGGCCCCCCAGCGTCCCCGGCCGCCCAGGCGCTCCAGTCCGAAGCCCCCGCCGCGGGCTTCTACCGTTCCGAGGACCTGGGCAGCACCTGGGCGCGCGTGGGCCGCCTCCAGATTCCGTCGGACGTGCTCAGCCCGTCGCCCTTGGTGGCCTTCGTCGACCAGAGCTTCGTCGTCAGCTGGACGGGGACGCCGCCGCAGAACGTGGCGGCGCTGCCCTCGTTCGAGCTGCACGTCTCCGCGGATGCCATGGAGTGGACGGCGCATCCCACGGGCGCCGGCGGCACCTACACCGCGGAGTCCTTCGCGACGGGCGGCACCTCCGTGGTGGCGGTGAGCCCGCGCCGCCTGCTGGTGGCCACGCGCGTCCCCTGGGCCCCGCCGGTGTTCGTCACGGAGCGCCTGGACCCCTTCCGCGTGGGGACGAACTACCTCGTGGCCCTGGACGCCCGTGGCTCCGGGACGCTCACGTTCGAGCTGGAGGGCACGCTGCCCCCGGGGCTGACGTTCCGGCCCACCGGTTCGTTCCACGGCACGCCCACGCAGACGGGCAGCAGCGCCGTCACGGTGCGGGCGCGCGATGCCCGCGGCGGCGTGGCGGAGCGGACCTTCAGCGTGGACGTGGTGAGCGACCTGAGCATCTCCAGCGGCGTCATCCCGTCCGCGACGCAGGGCAGCCCGTATGAGGCCCGCTTCACCGCCTCGGGCGGCCGGGCCCCCTACGCCTGGAACCTGGCCGGAGGGACGCTTCCCGCCGGGCTGACGCTCCAGCAGACCGACGGCGCCTACGTGCTCAGCGGCAGGCCCACGCTGAGCGGCAACTTCGCGCTGACGGTGCGCGTGACGGACTCCGCCAACCAGACGGCCGAGCGGAGCGTCTCCCTCCAAATCGTGGCGCCGCCTCCACCCACGGATGACGGCGGGGACGCGCCCGGTGGCTGCGGCTGCAACGGCGGCGGCGCGGGCGTGCAGGCCCTGGGGCTCGCGGCGCTGGCGATGGTGGCCCGCATCCGCCGCAAGCGGCGTCAGGCCTGATGCGCGCGAAGGCGGCGCCCTGGCCTTTCCAGGGCGCTGCCCCGTGCCACGCGCGAGGCGCTCAGGCCTTGCGCGGCACGTGCCGGGCGCGCGCCTCCATGATGCGAGGCATGCTGTCCTCGATCCACTCGGCGAGCGCCTCCACGCGCGTGGCGACCTCCTCCCCCAGCGGGGTGAGGCTGTAGTCCACGTGCGGCGGAATCACCGGGTGGACCTCCCGCAGCACGAAGCCATCCTGCTCCAGCGCCTGCAGCGTCTGCGACAGCATCTTCTCGCTCACGCCCGCCACCCTGCGGCGCAGCTCGCTGAAGCGGCGCGTGCCGTCCATCAGCGCGATCAGCACCAGCACACCCCAACGGCTCGTCACGTGGTCGAGCACGCCGCGAGAGGGGCAGGCGGGCGCGTACAGGTCGCCTCGCTCCTCCGCCTGCTTCGCCATCATCCGCGCCAACGGCCCCGTGCGTTTCTTCATCCCCATGCCAGTAACTTACGAAAAGGTGGGTACTTACGCAAAGTTAGCGACGCCGTTAGGTTCCTCTCGCGTCTGGAAATCCCTCCACGACGGGAGAGGTGAACCCCATGATTCTTGTCACTGCAGCCACCGGTAAGCTCGGCCGCCACGTCGTCGCGCAGCTCCTCGAGAAGGTCCCCGCGAAGGACCTCGCCGTCGCCGTGCGCGACCCCCACAAGGCCGCGGACCTGGCGGCCAAGGGTGTCCAGGTCCGGCAGGCGGACTACAGCAAGCCCGAGACGCTGGGGCCCGCGCTCGACGGCGTGGACACGGTGTTGTTGATTTCGTCCAGCGAGGTGGGCCAGCGCGCCAGGCAGCACCAGGCGGTGGTGGACGCGGCGAAGAAGGCGGGCGTCCGGCGGATTGCGTACACCAGCATCCTGCACGCGGACACGTCTGGCCTGGCGCTCGCCGCCGAGCACAAGGCGACTGAAGAGGCCATCCGGGCGTCCGGCCTGCCCTTCGTCTTCCTCCGCAACGGCTGGTACACGGAGAACTACACGGAGAACCTGGCGCCCGCCCTGGCGCATGGCGCCATCATCGGCAGCTCTGGAGAGGGCCGCATCGCCGCCGCCGCCCGCGCGGACTACGCCGCCGCCGCGGTGGCCGTGCTCACCGGCAAGGGGCACGAGAACAAGGTCTACGAGTTGGCGGGTGACGCCGCCTTCACCGCCACCGAGCTGGCCGCCGAGGTGTCCCGCCAGTCCGGCAAGCGCGTCATCTACAAGGACCTGCCCCAGGCGGATTACGCGGGCGCGCTCATCGGCGTGGGGGTGCCCGCACCCTTCGCCGAGATTCTGGCCGACTCCGACGCGGGCGCCGCGCGCGGGGAGCTGAACGACGGCTCCGGTGATTTGCGCCGGCTCATCGGCAGGCCGACGACGCCGCTCGCGCAGAGCGTCGCCGCCGCCCTCGAGGCATGACCTCCACGAGGCCGCTTCACGTCACGGACCGGGCCCGCGCGAGGAACGCGGGCTGCCGGTTCAGTTCCCCAGCCGCTCCAGCAGCCAGCCGCGCACGTAGGCCCAGTCGCGCTTCACGGTGACGGGCGACACGTCCAGCACCACGGCGGTGTCCAGCAGGTCCAGCCCCACGAAGTAGCGCAGCTCCAGCATGCGCGCGAGCCGGGGCTGGAAGGTGTCCAGCTCCGACAACGCCCGGTCCAGCTCCAGGACCTCCATGCTCAGCCCGGCGGGGACGTCCGCCTCCAGGTCACCCAGGCTCAACCGCTCCCGGCGGGCATCCCGCACCTGCGCCCGGCGCCGCCGCGCCTGGTCCACCAGCACCCGCCGCATGGCCTGCGCCGCGGCGCCAAAGAAGTGGCGCCGCGCCTCCACCGGAGCGCCCGCGCCGAACAGTCGCAGCCAGGCTTCCTTCACCAACGCCGCGGGCTGCAGGGAGGACGGGGGTGACGCGTCGTGGACGGCCCGCTGCGCCATCTCCTGCAGCTCCTGATAGGCCGCCACCCTCAACGCGTCCCGCGCGCCCTGCTCCCCCCGGCTCGCGTGGTCCAGTAGCGCTGTCAGCTCCGACATGCCCACATTCACCTCCAGGCCCGACGGGTTCGCCGCCCTCACAGAAACTACGCCCTCAACGAGAAATCTTGGAAAACTGGGGCAGATACCCCTCACGGCGCAACGATTTCCCTGCCCTGCGGGGTGGGAGCTCGACAGGTTTCCAGGGGATGTGCCGTGGCCCGGGTGACACCCCACCCACCACCTCCACGGGGTGACGGGGCGTATCGGGCCTTCCACGGACCGTGCTAGCGAGCCCCTGGCGTCTGGTGGCGAACGCCCGCCGCCAGGCCGCCACGTCCACACGCGCTCCGGAGTCCTCATGAAGCCGCTGATGTCCGCCCTGCTGCCCGTGCTGTGTCTCGCCTCCGCCGCCTTCGCCAGCCCGCCGGCCCCCGTGGCCGTGCAGGCCTCGGTGGCCCCGCTGTCGGGCCCCGCGACGCTGACGTTCGCCGCGGACTGGAGCGTCACGCTCTCCGGACAAGCGCAGACGGACGCCATCCTGGCCATCGTCTATGACACCACGCGGCTGCCGGTGTGCCGGGGCGCGGGCTGGAGCATCACCGGGTACATGATGACGAGCCGAGGCCCGGTGGTGGGCTTCCCGCTGGCGAACGCGGCGACGGTGGGCACGCAGGCGCAGATGCTGCTGGAGCTCTGGCAGGGCGGCACGCTGGAGCTGTGGTTCCACAACGCGGACTCCACCGGGTGCTCCCAGTGGGATTCGAACCTCCAGTACAACTTCCACACGTGGGTGAAGCAGCTCCCGATGATTTCGTTCCACCCCGCGCCGGCGTGGACGTACTCGGTCGAGGGCGTCGTGCAGGGCGGCAGGATGCTGATGGTGGATTACGACATCGGGCGCATCGGCCGGTGCCGCGCGATGTACATGAACTACAAGACCTGGGACACGGCCGCGTACTACCGCATCAACGGCGGGCCGGTGACGCAGGTCAGCCTGACGACGAGCTGGGGCGACCAGAACCTCCAGTACTGGCGTCAGGTGCCCGCGTTCATCCCGCTGCCCGCGGGCCCCGGCACCCTGGAGCTGTGGTTCGGGAGCTCCGACCGCCAGGGCTGCCAGCAGTGGGATACGCGCTACGGACAGAACTACGTGTTCGCCATCCAGTGAGGCCTGGTGCGCGGAGCGCGAGGGCCCCGCGCTCCGCTCACGCGCCCAGCGACAGCAGCCGCTCCACCGCCGCGCGCACGTCGCGCAGCAGCGCCGGGTCCGTCACCGCGACGAAGATGGTGTCATCCCCCGCCACCGTCCCCGCGAGCCCTGGCAGGTCGCGCTCCTTGTCCAGGGCCAGCGCGAGCACCGGCGCGAAGCCCGGCGCCGTCCGAATCACGAGCAGGTTGGGCGGCGCCTCCAGGATGGTGACCCGCGGACGCTCCGGCACCACCGCGGGCGCCGCCGCCGCGCGTTGGTAGCGGCCTCCCACCTTCAGCACGCCCAGCTTCTTCAGGCGCCGGGACAGCGTCGACTGGCTCGGCGCCTGGCCCTCGGCCTCCAGGAGCTGCTGCAGCACGGCCTGATCCCCGATCTCCCGCTCGGTGATGAGCCGCAGGATGGCCTCGTCCAGATTCATTCCCACCAACATGCATCCTCGTGAATATTCATGCAAGAACATGCATGCGGACGTTGCGAATAATCCGCTTGCGCGGCGCGTCTTTCTGCATAATATCCGCCGCCTTTCAGCGGCAATGCACGCATTTTCACGCATATTCATCACGAATATGCAGGTTGCCGCAGGTGGGGAGGACAGGCCCATGAAGCACGTCACGCACATCAAGGATCTGGGGCCCGAGGGCGTGGAGGCGGTGCTCGCGCAGGCGGCCGCGTGGAAGCAGAAGGGCCCGGAGCATGCGCTGTTCGCCAACACCCTGCTGGGCATGGTGTTCTTCAACCCGTCGCTGCGCACCCGCACCTCGTTCGAGGCGGTCATGCTGCGCGGCGGTGGCAACGCCATCATCCTGGATGTGGGCGCGGGCGTCTGGAAGCTGGAGCACCGCGAGGGCGCGGTGATGAACGCGGACCGGGCCGAGCACCTCAAGGAGGCCGCCCCTGTCCTGTCCCGCTTCGTGGACATGCTGGGCGTGCGCACCTTCTCGCAGGGCGGCGGTGACGAGGAGGACGAGCTCGACCCCGTCATCAACGCGTTCCGCAAGTGGTCCACCGTGCCGGTGGTCAGCATGGAGTCCGCCCGCGAGCACCCCTGCCAGGGCCTGGCGGACCTGCTCACGCTGCGCGAGACGTTCGGCTCCACGAAGAAGCTGCCGGTGACGCTGACGTGGGCGCCGCACATCAAGCCGCTGCCCAAGGCCGTGCCCAACTCCTTCCTGCTGAGCGCGGCGGCCGCGGGCTGCGAGGTCCGCGTGGCCCACCCGCCTGGGTTCGAACTGCACCCGGCCGTGCGCGCGGAGGCGGAGGCGTACGCCAAGGCCACCGGCGGCAGCATCACCTACACCCATGACCAGGACGAGGCCCTGGTGGGCAGCCGCGCCGTCTACGCCAAGTCCTGGGGCCCCACGGCGGCGGCGGCCTTCTCGCCCAACGACGTCACGGCGCTGCTCGCGTCGTACTCGGGTTGGATGCCCACGCGCCTGACGATGTCGCGGGCGCAGCAGGACGCGGCCTTCCTCCACTGCCTGCCGGTGCGCCGGAACGTGGAAGTGGCCGACGAGGTCCTGGACCACCCGAGCAGCCGCGTCGTAGACGAGGCCGGCAATCGCTACCACGTCCAGCGGGCGCTGCTGCACTGGATGCGTTCGCGCTGAGCGGCCCCTCCGCACCCTCCCTTTCCTGAACTTCGAGGTCTCACGTGCCCCTCTCGCCCGATCCCTACTCCGCGCTTCGCAACGCGGCGAAGTACGTGCAGCAGTTCCGCCGCAAGACGTTCGTGGTGAAGCTCGGCGGCGCCATGCTGAGCGACCCGCGCCTGCGCCGCGCCGCCTGCGAGCAGATCGCCCTGCTGTGGACGTTCTCCATCCGCCCCGTCGTCGTGCACGGCGGCGGCCCGGAGCTGGATACGCTGTGTGACGCCCTCCACCTGCCGGTGGAGAAGGTGGCGGGCCGCCGCGTCACCTCCGCGCCCGTGCTGGACGCGGCGAAGATGGTGCTCGCGGGCAAGCTGCACACGGACCTCCTGGCGGACCTCCAGGCGGCGGGCGTGCCCGCGGTGGGCCTGAGCGGCGTGGACGCCGGGCTCATCAAGGCGCGCAAGCGTCCGCCCGTCATGGTGACGGAGGCCGGCGCCACCGAGGGCAAGCTGGTGGACTACGGCCTGGTGGGCGACATCGAGCAGGTGGACACCCGCGTGGTGGAGCACCTGCGCTCGGCCGACTACGTGCCCGTCATCGCGCCCCTGTCGGGCGGCGCGGATGGCGCCGTGTACAACACCAACGCGGACACCGTGGCGGCGGCGCTGGCGGTGGCCCTGTCCGCCGAGAAGCTCTTCTTCCTGGTCCAGGTCCCGGGCCTGCTGAAGAACGTGAGCGACCCGTCGTCGCTCGTCACGCTGGCCAACCTCACGGACCTGGCCACCATGGAGAGCACGGGCGCCATCGCGGGCGGCATGAAGCCCAAGGCGCACGCCATCCGCCACGCGCTCGTGGGCGGCGTGGGCAGCGTGCACCTGGTGAGCGGCGTGCAGCCCAACGCGCTGCTGGAGGAGGTGTTCACCAACGAGGGCAGCGGCACCATGGTCGTGCGGGAGAACGCCAACAAGCCCGCCGGGGCCGTGGGATGACGGCGTCGGAGCTGCTCCAGGCGCTGGTGGCCATCCCCAGCGTGTCGGGTGACGAGGGCCGCATCGCGGACACCGTGTCCGGGTGGGCCGAGGGCTGGGGCGCGCGCGTCCAGCGGCAGGGCCACAACGTGTGGTTCTCCGTGGGGAGCGGGCCGCGCCGGCTGCTCGTCAACTCGCACCTGGACACGGTGAAGCCGTGCGCCGGGTGGACGTACGAGCCCCACGCGCCCGTGTGGCGCGAGGACCGCCTGTACGGCCTGGGCAGCAACGACGCCAAGGGCTGCGTGACGGGGATGCTGCTGGCCGCCCAGGCGCTGCTCGCCGAGGGCGCGCCCGCGGACGCCGAAATCGTCTTCGCCTTCACCGCCGAGGAGGAGACGGGAGGCCAGGGCCTGGGCACGCTGCTGCCCACGCTGGGGCCGCTGGACGCCGCCATCGTCGGAGAGCCCACCAGCCTGAAGCCCTGCACCGCCCAGCGCGGCATGCTGCTCCTGCGCTGCACGGCCCACGGCAAGAGCGCGCACGTCGCGCACGCGCACGCCACCGAGGCCGTCAACGCCATCCACCTGGCGGCGACAGACATCGCGGTGCTGGCCGAGCTGCGCTTCCCGCCCCACCCGCTGCTGGGTGAGGCCCGGGCGCAGGTGACGCAGGTGTCGGGGGGGCTGGCGCGCAACCAGGTGCCGGACCGGTGCGAGTTCTTCGTGGACCTGCGCACCACGCCGGGCATGGAGCACGGCATGGTGGCCCGGCAGGTGGCGGGCGCGCTGAAGAGTGAAGTGAAGGTGCATTCGGAGCGCTACCTCCCGAAGGCGACGGCGTCGGAGCAGCCCATCGTCCGCGCGGCGGTGGCGGCCTCGGGGCAGCAGCCGGTGGGCTCCAGCACGGCGTCGGACTGGGCCTTCCTGGGCGACGTCCCGGCGGTGAAGGTGGGCCCCGGCGACACGCTGCGCAGCCACCTGGCGGACGAGTACATCACCCGGGCGGAGCTGGAAGCCGGCGCCGCCTTCTACACGCGGCTGGTGCGCGGTTACTTCGAGGAGCTCGCTCGTGGCTGAGACGCTGTGGGGCAAGGGCCTTCCGCTGGACGCGGCCATCCACCGCTTCACGGTGGGAAATGATCCGGTGGTGGACCTGGCGCTGGCGCCGCATGACGCGCTCGGCTCGGCCGCGCACGCGCGGATGCTGGCGCGCGTGGGCCTGCTGAAGGACGCGGAGGCCCAGGCCCTGGTGACGGCGCTCAAGGCACTGCACGACGAGGCCCGCGCGGGCGCGTTCGTCATCCGCCCCGAGCAGGAGGACGGCCACACCGCCCTGGAGGCCGCGCTGGTGGACCGCGTGGGCGAGCCGGGCAAGCGCATCCACCTGGGGCGCTCGCGCAACGACCAGGTGCAGCTGGCCCTGCGCCTGCTGCTGCGCGAAGAGGTGCTGACGCTGGGCGCGCGGGCGGCGGAGCTGGCGGGGGCCTTCCTGGACTTCGCCCAGGCGCACGCGGTCGTGGCGCTGCCGGGCTACACGCACCTGCGCCGGGCCATGCCGTCCTCCTTCGGCCTGTGGGGCATGGCCTTCGCGGAGGGACTGCTGGAGGAGCTGGAGGCGCTGCGCGGCGTGTGGGCTCGGCTGGACCGCTGCCCGCTGGGCGCCGCCGCGGGCTTCGGCGTGCCGCTGCCCATCGACCGGGAGTACGTCGCGTCGCTGCTCGGTTTCACGCGCGTGCAACGCAGCCCCATCGACGTGCAGAACGGACGCGGCCGTCACGAGGCCGCGGTGCTGGGCTGGGCCTGCTCGGTGGCGGGCACGCTGGAGAAGTGGCTGTGGGACGTGCAGCTCTACAGCATGGACGAGTTTGGATTCCTGGGGCTGCCGGACGCGTACACCACGGGCTCGTCCATCATGCCGCAGAAGAAGAACCCGGACGTGGTGGAGCTGGCGCGAGGCCGCTGCCGCGAGCTGCGCGGACTGGCGCATCAGGTGGAGGCCATCGCCGGGGGCCTGCCGTCCAGCTACCACCGCGACTTCCAGTTGCTGAAGTCCCCCACCCTGACGGCGCTGGGCTCCACGCGCGAGCTGCTGGACGTGCTCACCCGGCTGGTGCCGGCGCTCCAGGTGAAGGCGGACGCGGCGGCGCGCGCCAGCGACGACACGCTGTACGCCGCGCACCACGCCTACGCGCTGGTGGCGCAGGGCCAGGCCTTCCGCGACGCCTACAAGCAGGTGGGCCGCGAGCTGGAGGCAGGCACGTTCCGCCCCGACCGGGGGGCCCTGACGGCCACCCACCTGGGCGGCGCCGGCAACCTGGGACTGCCCCAGGCCCGGGAGGAGCTGGCCGCCTCGCGCGCCTGGCTCGACGAGACACACCGCGCGGTGGCCGATGCCGCCGCGCGCGTCTGGACCATTTGAACTGCTTCCCCGCGAGGAGCGAATCATGAGCAAGAAGAACGTGGTGCTGGCCTTCTCCGGCGGACTCGATACCGCTTTCTGCACCGTCTACCTGCGCGAGCAGGGCTACGACGTCACCACCGTCACCGTGGACACGGGCGGCTTCCCGCCCGAGCAGTTGGAGCGCATCGCCGCGCTGTCCCAGCAGCTGGGCGCGGTGGAGCACGTGACGGTGGACGCGCGCGAGACGCTCTTCCAGGGCTACCTGCGCTACCTCATCGCCGGCAACGTGCTGCGCGGCCAGGTCTACCCCCTGAGCGTGTCCGCGGAGCGGGCCTGCCAGGCGGTGGAGGTGGTCCGCGTGGCGCGCGAGAAGGGCACCCAGGCGCTGGCGCACGGCAGCACCGGCGCGGGCAATGACCAGGTGCGCTTCGACGTGGCCTTCCGCTCGCTGGCGCCGGAGCTGGAGCTGCTCACGCCCATCCGCACGCTGTCCCTCAGCCGGCAGCAGGAGCTGTCGTACCTGGCCGAGCGCGGCGTCCACATGCCGCCCAAGCTGGGCTCCTACTCCGTCAACGAGGGCATGTGGGGCACCTCCGTGGGCGGCGCCGAGACGCTGGACTCCTGGAAGTCGCTGCCCGAGGCGGCCTTCCCCGGCGGCGAGCTGCCCGCCGACTTGAAGCCGCGCCCGCTCACCATCGGCTTCGAGAAGGGCGTCCCCGTGTCGCTGGACGGCGAGAAGCTGGGGCCCGTGAAGCTGGTGGAGGCGCTCAACGCGCTGGGGCGCACCTACGGCATCGGCCGGGGCATCCACCTGGGCGACACCATCCTGGGCATCAAGGGCCGGGTGGGCTTCGAGGCGCCGGCGGCGCACCTGCTCGTCACCGCGCACCGCGAGTTGGAGAAGCTGGTGCTCTCCGGCAAGCAGCTCTTCTGGAAGGAGTCGATGGGCAACCTCTACGGTTCGCTGCTGCACGAGGGGCACTTCTTCGACCCGCTCGTGAAGGACCTGGAGGCGTTCCTCACCTCGTCGCAGGAGCGCGTGACGGGCGAGGTGCGGCTGGTGCTGCACGCGCGCACACAGGTGGTGGAGGGCGTGCGTTCGCCTCACTCGCTGATGGACGCGAAGGTGGCGACGTACGGAGAGGCCAACGTGTTGTGGAACGGCTCGGAAGCCGCGGGCTTCGCCAAGCTGTACGGCGTCGCGCAGATGCTCTCGCATCGCGCGAAGTGAGGGTGCCATGAAGGTATTCGTCGACAAGGTGGGCAGCGTCACCCGCAACCTCGGCCTGGGCCGGACCGTCCACCTCGCGCCCGAGGTGAAGGCCGAGGAAGGCGCCGTGGTCGCCGTGCGCATCCACGGGGACAAGAGCACCTACAACCAGCTCGAGGACGTGCACGGGCGGCTCGTCACGCTGCACGCGGGCGACATCGTCGTGGGCGCGCTCGGCCACCGCAACGCGCTGCACGGCTACGAGGGCGTGGTGCCCGAGTCCGTCACCGTGGGCGAGCGGCTGCACGTGCTCAACATGGGCGGCGTCATCGGCAAGTGCACCTCGCACAACCACGGCGTGGGCCTGCCCTTCGAGGCCGAGGTGCTGGGCCAGGTGCTGGAGTTCCCGGAGCTGATGTCCCGCACCGGGCAGCCGGCGCACGTGTCCTCCGGCGCGCTGAAGGGCACGTCGTCCCCGGTGAAGTGCCCCGTCGTCTACGTGGTGGGCACCTGCATGAACGCGGGCAAGACGTTCGCCGCCGCGGCCATGGTGCGCAAGCTGGCGCAGGCGGGCTTCCGCGTGGGCGGGGCCAAGCTGACGGGCGTCTCGCTGATGCGCGACACGCTGAGCATGCAGGACTCCGGCGCGGACGTGGTGATGGACTTCACGGACGCGGGCATCGTCTGCACGGGCCCCCGCACGGGCGCGCGCGTGGCGCGGGTGCTCTTCTCCGAGCTGGCGGCGGAGAACGTGGACGTCATCGTCGCGGAGACGGGCGACGGCATCATGGGCGAGTACGGCGTGCAGGGCATCCTGGCGGACCCGGAGCTCAAGAGCCTGGCGGGGGCGTGGGTGCTGTGCGCCAACGACCCGGTGGGCGCGTCCGGCGGCGTGCGGCACCTGCGCGAGGCGTACGGCATCGACGTGGACGTGGTGGCCGGCCCGGCCACGGACAACGCCGTGGGCGTGCGCTTCGTGGAGCAGGTGGTGGGCATCCCCGCTCGCAACGCCCGCGCGGACGCGGCGGCGCTGGGCGGACTCATTCTGGAAAAGCTCGCCCCCAAGCTGGGCGCGGGGAGGAAGTCATGACGCAGACCAACATCTACATCCTGGGTGCCTCTGGCTTCGGCGGCGGCGAGCTCTTGCGCATCCTCTCCAACCACCCCGCGGTGGGCAGCATCCGCGCGGTGTCGCGGCACCACGCCGGCGAGCCCATCCACAAGGTCCACCCGCACCTGCGCGGGCTGGTGGAGGGCCGCTTCGAGGGCGAGCCCGACTGGAAGTGGCTGGCGGACTGTCAGCAGCCCGTCGTCTTCAGCGCGCTGGGCCACGGCGAGCTGGCCAAGCAGTTCGCGGGCCTGGAGAAGCAGTGGGCGGACGTCGGCATCGCCGAGCGCCTGCTGCTCATCGACCTGTCCTCCGACTTCCGGCTGGACCACCCGGGCCGCTACGCCGGCGCCTACGGCCGCCCCCACCCCTCGCCCGAGCTGCTGGGGACCTTCACGTACGGCCTCACCGAGTGGAAGCGCGACGCGGTGAAGACGGCCAAGCGCATCGCCAACCCCGGCTGCTTCGCCACCGCGGTGCAGCTGGCGCTGCTGCCCATCGCCTCCACGCCGGGCCTGGGGCTGCTCGCGGTGTCCGGCGTCACCGGCTCGTCCGGCTCCGGCTCGCTGCCCGGCGAGGGCACGCACCACCCGACGCGCGCGCATGACTTCCGCGCGTACAAGCCGCTGGAGCACCAGCACGAGGCCGAGGTGGAGGTCATGCTGGTGGCGCACGGCGCGCAGCGGCACCGGCTGGCCTTCGTGCCCCACTCGGCGCCCATGGTGCGCGGCATCTTCGCCACCGTGCAGTTCGAGTGGCCGGAGCACGGCGGCGCGGTGGTGACGGCGTCGCTGATGGAGCGCTACCGCCGCTACTACGAGGGCTCGAAGTTCGTGCGCATCGTCGAGGGCACGCCGCGCGTCGCCGCGGTGGCCGGCAGCAACTTCTGCGACATCGCGGTGGCCACCAAGGGCCGCTCGGTGGCGGTGATGGCCGCGCTCGACAACCTGGTGAAGGGCATGGCCGGCCAGGCGGTGCAGAACTTCAATGTCGCACTGGGGCTGCCGGAAGACACGGCGCTGCGTCAGGCTGCCTGCTACCCGTAGCTTGCGCCGCCACCCGGCCCGGGCCCACAAGCCCGGGCCGCTCGTGCACGGGAAGCACCTCGTCCCCAGGGCTCGCAGGCGCTTCCTTCACCAGCAGCTCCCGCATCAACCTCCGGCCCAGCACGAGCCCCAAGAGCAGGCTCAGCACCATGCCGGTGGCGGACACCGCCGTCATCCACGTCTTCCCCTGCCCCAGCGAGCTGCCGAACAGCGTCGTGAGCAGCGTGCCCGGGATGGTGCCCACCACCGCCCCCAGCACCAGCGGGCCATAGCGGGCCCCGGAGGCGGCCGCGGTGGCCAGCATCACGTCCGCGGGAATCACCGAGTTGATGCAGGCCAGGAAGCCGAGCTGGAAGCCGTGCTCCTTCGCCGCGCGCTCGAACACCGGGTGCTTGTCCCCGGCCAGCCGCCGCATGGGCTTGCGCCCCAGCTTGCGCGCCAGGAAGTGGATGAGCGCCGTGGCGAGCAGCGTCCCCATCAGCGCGTAGGCCGTGCCCATGGCCATGCCGAAGAGGATGCCGCCCACCGCCGTGAAGAGCTGCCCGGGGAGCAGCGTCACCGGCCGCACCGCCAGCAGCCCGACGAAGGCCACGGGCGCCAGCGTGCCGAGCGGCCGGAGCCACTCCGACAGCGTCCGCTGATCCAGGTACTGCGGCCCCAGCAGCCGCAGCCCCACGAGCAAGCCGATGGAAACACAGAGAGGCCCGATGAGCTTGATACCCGCGCTCAGCCGTCCTCCCTTGGAGCGGGGGTGCTTGGACATGGGACAAAGCTGGGAAGCGTCACGCCGGGAGGCAAGAGCGGGCAGGCGTGAGGATGGAGCCTTGCAATACGCCTTGCCCTGGCAATATGCGTCACTCCCCCTGCTCGCAAGAAGCACGTCGTGTGCGACTGTGTGCTGTACAACTGCGCTAAGGTCCGGCGCTTTGGATCCAAACGGGTAAGGGACGATGCATTTCGAGTTGGCCTTCGTACTGGTTTTCGCCATCGCGACCGCAGTGGCCATCGCCGCGCGGTACTTCAAAATCCCCTATACGGTTGCCCTCGTCGTCGCGGGCGTGCTGTTGGGAGCATTCAAGGCGTTCGAGCCGCCGCACCTCACGAAGGAGCTGCTCTTCGCCATCATCTTGCCGGGCCTGCTCTTCGAGGCGGCCTTCCACGTCGAGTTCCGCAAGTTCTGGAAGAACAAGCTGGCCATCCACGCGCTGGCCATTCCGGGGCTCGTGGCCTCCGCGGGACTCACGGCCTTCTTCCTCGTCCGGGTGGTGGATGGGCTGCACTTCGTCCACGGCTTCGGGATGCTGTCCGCGTTGGTGTTCGCGTCGGTCATCGTCTCCACCGACCCCATCGCCGTGGTGGCGCTCTTCAAGTCGCTGGGCGCCCCCAAGCGGCTGCTCCTCCTCGTGGAGGGAGAGAGCCTGCTGAACGACGGCGCCGCCGTCGTCCTCTTCACGCTCATCGTCGCGGTGGCCATGGGCGGCGAGTTCACCGTTGGCGGGGCGTTGGCGAACTTCACCAAGGTCTTCGGCATGGGCGTGCTCGTGGGCAGCGCCGTCGGGTACGGCGCCTCGCAGATCATCAAGCGCATCGATGACGCCATGGTGGAGATCACCCTCACCGTCATCGCCGCCTATGGCTCGTTCGTCATCGCCGAGCACTTCCACTACTCGGGCGTCATCGCGACGGTGGTCGCCGGCATGCTGTGCGGCAACTGGGCCTCGCACCAGGGCATGAGCCCCGCCACCCGGATCGCGGTGAACAGCTTCTGGGAGTACCTGGCCTTCGCGCTCAACTCCGTGGTGTTCCTCCTCATCGGCCTGGAGGTGAACCTCAGCTCGCTGCTCGCCTCCTGGAAGCCCATCCTCGTGGCCTACGTGGTGGTCCTGGTGGCCCGCGCCGTCGTCGTCTACGGCGTGTCGACGCTGCTGCGCTTCACCAAGGAGAAGATGCCCTGGACCTGGAGCGCGGTGCTCACCTGGAGCGGTCTGCGTGGCGCCATCTCCATGGTGCTGGTGCTCGGTCTCCCCAACGACTTCGCGCACCGTGAGCTGCTGGTGAACATGACGTTCGGCGTGGTCGTGCTCTCCATCGTCTTCCAGGGGCTCACCATGGCGCCGCTGCTGCGCAAGCTGCGCATCACCGGGCTCAAGGACGAGTTCCAGGAGCAGTACGAGCTGGCCCGTGGCCGCCTGGGCGCCATCCACGCGGCGCTCGCGGCCCTGGAGTCCATGCGCCGGACCCGGGAGATTCCGGCCGACGTGGTGACGCAGCTCGAGAAGACCTACCAGGAGAAGGAGACCGTCGCCGAGAAGGAGCTGACGGACCTCAAGCAACAGTCGATGCGCTTCCACGAGGAGGAGCACCAGGAGGCCGTCCGTCGCGTGCTCATGGTGGAGAAGGCCTCCCTGCTCAAGGCCTATCAGTCCGCCACCATCGGCAAGGAAGCCTTCGCGGAGCTGTCCGCGGAGCTCGACGATCGCATCGCCGCCGCGGACGCCGCCGAGAGCCACGTCCCGCAGGACGAGGTGCCGCCCACCGCGGCGGGCGCGGCGAGCGCGTAGTTCCGCACGGCACGGCAGCGCCGCCTGACGGCAGTCGACAGTCAGGCGGTATTGCCGTGCCGGACGCGGCGGGCGCCTCTAGACTCGCGTGGGTGAAACCACGAAAGCCGATGTCGCTGCCGCAGCTTCGCAAGGTGCTCGTCCCGACGGACTTCTCGGAGTCGAGCGCCCACGCGGTGGGGAGGGTCGCCCACCTCCCGCTCGCGCCGGGTGCGAAGGTGTTGTTGATGCACGCGTTGCCCAGCCGGATGCCGACGGAGCTGGGCCCCCGGGCGCTCGAAGCCACCGCGCGGGAGCTGGAGCGCGTCGCCCAGCGGCTGCGCAAGGCGCTGCGGGCGGAAGGCGCCACCGCCACCGTCGACACGCACATCGCCCGGGGCAAGCCCGTGGACGCCATCCTGCGCCGGGCACAGGCCTTTCGCGCGGAGCTGGTGCTGGTGGGGCGGCATGGCAACAAGCCCCTGCGCAACATGTTCCTGGGGTCCACGGCGGAGAACGTCATCCGTCGCGGCAACCTGCCCGTGCTCATCGCCAACCGGCAGGCCACGGGGCCCTACTTGAGGCCCGTGGTGGCCGTGGACGCGGATGCGGCGTCACGTCGCGTGGCGAACTTCATCCCCGGGCTGATGACGCCCGGCTCCGAGCTGACGCTGGTGCACGCGTACGACGTCCCGCTGGAGTACGCGGTGTTCCCGGGCCTGACGGCGAAGGAGCTCACGCAGTACCAGAAGACCTTCAAGGGGGCCGCGGAGCGTAAGCTCGCGCCGCTGCGGCGGGAGCTCGACGGGAGCGGCGTGCCCTACCGGCTGGTGATGGAGAACGGAGGCTCGCGCTCCATCGTCCTCGAGTTCGTGGACGACCAGGGCGCGGACCTGCTCGCGCTGGGCACACGGGCGCGCACCGGCGTGGCGCACGCGCTGCTGGGGAGCGTCGCGACGGACCTGCTTCGCGAGGCGAAGTGCGACGTGCTCGTCGTCCGGGAGCCCGAGGAGTAGGCCGCGCGGACACGTGGGCGCGGCCTGAGGCTCAGGCTTCGGGCCCGCGCCCCTTACCGCGGGCCCGGGACGGAAAGGCGGCTCAGGCCTCGGACGTCTTCCGCTCCTCGGGAGCGGCAACGGACGACGGCTCGACCGGGGCGTCCAGCGGCGCCGCCGGGGTGGACTCGGACGACGCGGCGGTCTTCAGGGCCTGCGTCGCTTCCGCTGAAGCTGGCGTCGCGACCGCTTCGGAGGTCTGCGCCACACCGGCGTCAGCCCGCTCGGGCTCGCGCTGAGCTGCGTCCGCCGGAACCGGCGGGGCCGTGGGAGCGCCATCCCCCGTGGAAGCGGCCTCCGGCGTCACGGCGCCCTGCCCCGCCGCTGCCGCCGTGGAGGCCTGCGCCTCCCGCTGCTCCAACCGCGCGGCGCCTTGCTCGGCCGCGAGGAGGAACTCGTCGTACTCGGACTTCCGCTCCTGGGCCTTCGCCTGCGACTTCACCGTCTGCTGCGCCGCCGCGGCCCGGCCCAGGGCCACCGCTCGGGCACTGAGCACCACGCCCCCCGCGAACGCCGCCACGCTGAGGAACGAGCCCAGGCCGCCCAGCCACAACCCATTCACACCGTTCTGGACGAAGCCCAGCGCATGCACGAAGAGGGAGCCCGCCACCGCCGCGCCGCCGCCCGTGGTCCACGGCTTCAGCTCCATCACCCGCGCGGCGCCGTAGCACATCACCGGCAGCACCCCGAGCACCCACAGGTTCTCCAGCAGCACCGCCAGCGTCAGCCGCAGCACACCCACCGGCACCGCCTGGATGCGCACGCTCAGCCGCAGCGTCAACGCCACGCTCAGAATCGAACCGACGACGAGCGCGATGAACCCCAGTCCCATGATGAACTGGAAGCGACGGACACGGACGCGCAGCGGTTCGAGGACACTCGTCTTGGAGCTCACGGGCAGGCAGCCTACCCCACTTCAGCCCTCGTCCTCTTCCGCGTCCGCTGTCCCCCCTGCCGTGCGGGCAGGCGGGCCGTCCCCGTAGAAGACCTCCTCCAGCACCAGCCCCTGGGGCGGCGCGGTGGGCCCGGCGCGCTTTCGCTCCCGGGAAGCCAGCACCTCCGCCACCCAGGCCTCGGGGCGGCGGCCCTTCCCCACCTCCACCAGCGTCCCGGCCAGGTTTCGCACCATGTGCTTCAGGAACGCGGTGCCCTCCACCACGATGGACACGGCATCCCCCGAGGTGCCCTCCACGGAGAGGCTCCGAATCTCGCGCACGGCGTGTTTCGCCTGGCAGTCCGCGGCCCGGAACGCGGAGAAGTCATGCCGCCCCAACAGATGCACGGCGGCCCGCCGCATGGCGTCCACGTCCAGCGGCGCGAAGATTTCCCAATGCGTCGTCCGGCGCAGCGGTGAGCGCGTCCTCCGGTTGCTCACGCGGTAGCGGTAGCGCTTGCCCCGGGACCAGCGACGCGGGTCGAAGGCTTCCGGCACCTCCTCCGCGAGCACGACGGCCACGTCGGGTGGGAGGATGCCGTTGAGGCCCATCGTGTAGGCCTTCAAGGGCAGCTCGCGGGGCGTATCGAAGCACGCCACCTGCCCCTGCGCATGAACCCCGGAGTCGGTGCGCCCCGCGGACTCCACCGAGACGCGCTCGCCCAGCAGGCGCTCCAGCGCCGACTCCAGCACGGACTGGATGGAGGCCCCCTGGGGCTGCACCTGCCAGCCCACATAGCGCGTGCCTTCGTATTCGAGCGTCAGCTTCAGCCGGGGCATGTCAGCGGTACTTGAGCCAGGACTCGAGCAGCTCGGCCACCATCCGGCCCGCGGAGATGTTGTTGCGCTTGGCCACCGCCTCCAGCGCCTCGGCCAGGGCCTGGTTCAGCGGGACGGCGAGCGTGCGCGGCTCGGTGCGGTCATCGGCCACGGGGGGAGGCTCGGGCTCCGGAGCGGGCACGCCCTTCGCGGTGTCCAGCGCGGAGACGACGTCCGAGAGCTCCAGCGCCTCCTCCGACGTGGGCGCGGCGGCGGCGCGCACGGCCAGGCGGCGCTGCTCTCCGGCCAGCTCCTCCTCGAAGAGCTGCTTGATGAAGTTGGACAGGTGCAGCGGCGTGGGCGTGAAGTCGTACGCGTCCAGGAACGCGTCCAGGTCCTTCTGCATCTGCGCCGCCGTCTGGTAGCGCTTGTCCCGGTCGCGCTCCAGCGCCTTCATGAGGATGACCTCCAGGCGCTCTGGCAGGTCCTCGCGGAAGTACGACGGCGCGTAGATCTTCCCATCCGTGATGCTGCGCATCACCGCCGCTTCGGACTCACCGGTGAAGAGCTTGAAGCCCGTGAGCCACTCGTAGAGCACCACGCCCAGGGAGAAGATGTCGGAGCGGCAATCAATGGGCTTGCCCAGACACTGCTCCGGGCTCATGTAGCTGAGCTTGCCTTTGATTTCGCCGTTGCGCGTCTGCTCCATCTGATTCGCGGCCTTGGCGATGCCGAAGTCCAGAATCTTCACGGAGCCATCGAAGGCGACGACGATGTTCTCCGGCGACACGTCCCGGTGGACGACGTTGAGCGGGGTGCCGTAGAGGTCCCCCTTGGTGTGCGCGTGGTGCAGGCCCGCGCAGACGTTCGAGGCGATCTTCACCGCGTACACCAGCGGGAAGGGAATCCCGAGCGCCTCCGCCTTGGGCACGACGCGGCGCATGTCGCGGCCGGACACGTACTCCATGGCGATGAAGTAGCTGTCCGCGATCTTCCCCAGGTCGTGAATCTGCACGATGTTGGGATGATTGAGCTGCGCGGCGAGCCGGGCCTCGTTGAGGAACATCTTCACGAAGGCCGAGTGCTTGGACAGATGCGGACGGATGCGCTTGATGACGACGGGCGTTTCCTGTCCGTCCTCCTGCTGCTGGTGCGCGAGGAAGATCTCGGCCATGCCGCCTACCGCGATGCGGTCAATGAGGCGGTACTTTCCAAAGCGGCCGGTGTCGCGCGGAGGGGCAGCGGGAGGCATGACCGGAGGAGCCTACCCGCGCGCGGCCACGAAGTGCCAAGAAAGTGGCCGGTGTGCACCTGGGTTACGGGGTTCTCCAGCGGTCCCTCTGCTCCCCTGCTCCCTTGGCGGCATCCAGCTCGCGCTGACGACAGGAGGGCCACGCGGAACGGTCCCCACGCACGCGGTCCGGGCTGGAACGTGGCCTGAGCCCCAGGCGAGACGCGATCCAATGCGCCGCAGCAGGGAATGGAGATAGCCACTCATAGGGGAGATCGTTGTCCATGAAGAGGACGCACCGCTCAAGCAGGTCGCGTTCACCCTCCGAGAGGGCGAAGCGTCCGGTCAATCGATGCTCCCTGAAGTCGTCCTGGAACCGCCAGGTGCGCTGGGAGACCGCGTGAACAGCCGGATCATCCGAGCGCTGTGGATACTTCGTGTCGAGGTCCGTGTTGGAGATACGTCCCTCGATGAAGTCTCGCAGGAACTGTGCGACTTTGCGCCGCGCCGCGGTATCCACGGGCAAAGGTTTTGTCACGGCGTGCACATCTATGAAGCCACGTCACTACAGTTTGAATCACGCGGCACACGCATCTTCGGGTAGCCAGGGATTCGACATCGTCCCGTTACGCAACGAGCGCTGGGCTTCTGCCCGTAATACACAACATAATAATGACCACAAGCTGCCTGCACCCCCTCAAAGAGCGGATGCGCCTCGCCCTCAAAGACAGACTTCGACAAAGCAATCCAGTATCCCCCATGCAGACCCGGCTGCAGCGACGCCAATACACACTCGTCGTCCGCTTCGCAAATCGAACGCCGTTCGAGTTCATGAGCCGCAGCCCACCAACGTTCGCGACACGCTGGCTTGCGGGCGCTGCCCTCCGAAATTTGGAGTTCATCCGCATAGCCCGCCTCCACAAGACACTCGGAGATAGCCTGCGCGTGCGCCATGTCTTTCGGAACAACCGCATGCGCACACCCACCCAGAAACACCAACAACAGCACCCTCAAGTCCATATCCAGCCCGCCTCATGGGTCAGGAACAATCGTTCCACATCGGTTCGCCCGATAGAATTCATCCTCAATCGCAAACGGCCCACCCGTAAACCGAAGTCACCGCATTCGGCGCCTGCCCCGGGGCACCACGGCCCCAAGCGAATATCAGTGCAGACTCCTGCTATTCGAACCTGCAAGCCTTCTGGGCGTCATTCCAGGCCCCGCCCCGGTCCAGACATCGGTCGACGTCCAGAGTCTCGACGCACCAGGAGATGAGCACTGAGAGGACGAAGACCATGCACATGACAAAGGTGACTCGCTGCCAAGGTCGCATCCGACGGACCGTACCAGAGCGCGGCTCCCGGAACTGAGCGAGCCCCCTCTGCCGCCGATGCTACCGGACCTGGACGCGGTGAACTTTCAACGCCGGCTCCTGCCCAGGCGGCGGCGGGAAGTCGAGCACGGACGGCCCCAGGGAGCCCAATGACTTACCCTCCCGCCCAGCCTGAGCCACCCCTTCGAGCACCATCGCCTCGAAGCGTCGAGCCGGCAGGCCCGCGTGGTTGCAGCACGCCACCAACTGTCCGCCCGGACTGACGACGCGCGCAGCGGCTTCGGCCAAACGTGCGTAGTCTCGCGCAGCCGAGAAGCGCCCGCTGCGCGTCGTGGAGAACGACGGCGGGTCCGAGATGACGATGTCGAAGGACTCGCCCTTCTTGGCCAGCCGCTTCAGCCAATCGAACACGTCGCCCGCCACGTAGTCGTACCTGTCCACCGTCTGCCCGTTGAGGCGCGCGTTCTCCTCGCCCCACTCCAGCACCCGGCGGCTCGCGTCCAGGTTGAGCGCCCGCTTCGCGCCCCCCGCCATGGCCACCACGCCAAAAGCACAGGTGTACGAGAACAGGTTGAGCACCGTGAGGCCGCGCGCCTGGGACAGCAGCCACGCCCGCGTGTCCCGCATGTCCAGGTACAGGCCCACCGACAGCCCCTGCCCGGGGCGGATGAGGAACGACAGGCCGTTTTCCAGCGCGGTGAGCGACTCCACCGCCTCACCCCGGGCCGGAAGCTCGGGCGCGAGCGCCTCCTTCGCCACGTTGGCCAGGACACGCGCCTCCCGTGGCCTCCGCTTGAGGTAGACGCTCCGAGGCGCCCACGCCGTCACGGCCGCGTCGAGCAGCGTCTCCTCTTCCTCCGGCGAGAGGTCGCGGTAGAGGCTGATGACGTACAAGTCGCCAAAGGCGTCCGCCGTCACCTCCGGGACGCCGTCCGCTTCACCATTCAACACGCGCAGGGCCGTGGTCCGGGCATCCCCGAGCAGCGGCCCCCGCCGGCCACGCGACGCGCGCAGCGTGTCCACGAGTGCGACTGGCAATGAACCCATGACGCCGCTCAAGTCCCCAGCCGGGCGCGCGTCCACACGCGCTCCAGCGCCCGGGTCGCCGCCCGGGACAACTCGGTGTAGTCGAGCCCCAAGAGCTGCCCCTCGCGAACACAGACTCGCCCGTTGACCACCGTCCAGGCCACCGGCGACTGCGCGAGCTGCCCGAGCAGGTGCGGCGAATACCCCGTCTCCGGGTCCGCCGTCGGCACGACGTCATAGACAACCAGGTCCGCGAGGCTCCCCTCCTCCACGTTGCCGGAGGGCAGACCGAACAGCCGCGTGCACAGCTCCGCGGGGCCATTGATGAGCAGGTGCGCCAGCGCCCCATCCACGTCGGGCATCCGGCCGGAGCGGGAGATGCGCAGCACGCCCACCATGGCCGCGAGCAGTTCGTCCCGCAGGCTCCCATGGCCGCCCGTGCCCAGCCCCAGCAGGTGGACTCGCAGCAGCACCGAGTCCATGGGGTCCACGCCGCGCTCCAGCGTCCGAGCCCCCCGCGCCGCCAGCGCCACGAAGGCGCCGCTCTGCTCCAGGAGCTCCGCCTCCGCGCTGTCCAGCACGCGCGCATATCCCGCGATGGCCCTCGGCCCGAGCAACCCCAGCGCATCCAGCCGCGGCACCACCCGCTTGCCATGCTGTGAGTAGGTCGCCGTCAGGTCGTCGTCGCTCTCAGCCAGGTGGAAGACGGTGGGCGCGTCCAGCACCCGGCTCAGCTCGGCCACGCGGCGCAGGAGCGCGTCGTCGCAGGTGAACGAGGCATGGAAGCCCAGCGCCCCGCGCACGGTGGGATGCGTCTTGTGCGCCCGCGCGAAGTCCGCGTTGGCGTCCAGCCACGTGTCGGCCTGGGCCGCGCCGTCCAGGCCGTGCGTCGAGTGGCTCGTCACCAGGCGCAGGCCCACGGCCTCGGCGGCGCGCGCCTGCGCGGCGAGCCCTCCGGCCACGTCCTGGCAGGACAGGTGCTCCACCACCAGGGTGATGCCGTACCGCAGGGAGCGGGCGGCGGCGTAGCGGGTGAGGTCCTCGACGTCCTCGTCCGTGAGGAGGCTCGCCACGTGGCGCATCCGGGTCAGCCGCTCCCGGGGGGGCAGCATCAGGAAGTGCCCGGTGGGCGGCAGGAGCTGACCGTTGACGAGGTGCGAATGACAATCCACCAGCCCCGGAGCGACCAGCCGGCCCCGGCACGCCACCTCCCAGTCACCGGGCAGCACGGGCACCTGGGCGTCCGGGGCCACGCGGCGGATGGTGTTCCCTTCCACCACCACGGCCATGCCATGGCGGACGCGCCCGTCCGCCCTGAATACGGCACAGTCTTTCAGCAGCAGGCGGCCTTCCATGAAATGCCAGTTCTAACACGCGTCCGGCGCCGCGCGAGGGGCACGACCCGCACGGAGCATGTTAGGGTCCGTACCGTATGACGCCGCTGAGCCCCGCCGTGAACCCGTCAACGCCCGTGATGGCCCCGTCCCCTCGGGGGACCCTGGCCTTCAGGGACTTGTGGCTCTTCTCCCCGCGAGCGGATTTCCTCATCGTCGCCCTGCCCCTGGCCCTGGCCCTGAGCACCGCCGCCGCCATGGTCCTGCTGGCCCCGGGCGCCGCGGAGAACGCCCACCGGCTGTCGGCCTGGACGGCGCAGAACCTGCTCGGCAACGCCACGCACGTCATCCTCACCTTCCTCCTCTTCGCCGTGCACCGGGATGTGCTGACCGCCGCTCCGGGGCAGCCCCGCCAGGTGCTCGCGGGCTCGCTGGCCATGCTCGGCGTGGGCACGCTGCTCTTCTTCACCTTCTATGCGGAGCGCACGGCCCACACGTACGGCGTGGCGGTGCTCTTCAACGTCTTCGGCACGCACCACACGCTGTCCCAGCACCGGGGCATCTGGTCCCTGCACGGGCTGCGCGCGAGCAAGGCCGGCCTGCCCGGCGCATCCGCCGTCGAACGCAAGCTGCAACAGCTGTACGTCCCGCTGATGCTCACGCTGCTGCTGGTGCGCATCTTCTTCGTCGCCGAGTCCCCGGGCCCCACCGCGCCCGCGTACCTGGACGTGGGACAAGGCCACGTGCTGCCCCACGGAGCGCTCGCGGTGCTGCTCACGGTGTGGCTGGGCTACTTCCTGCTGCTGTTCCGCTCCGTGATGCGCACGGAGGCCGTCAGCGGGCCGAAGGTGATGTACCTCCTGGCCATGGCGACGGCGACCGGACTGGTGCTGGTGGCCCCCACGTGGGGCTACGTGATGCTGCCCGCCATGCACGGGCTCGAGTACTACATGCTCACCGCGCGCATGCTGGAGCCGCGTGAGGGGGACTCGCCCCGGCTGCCCCGGAAGTTCATCGTCCCGGCGATGATTGCGTCCATGCTGCCCCTGCTCGCGCTGGGGGCGGTGCACGGCCTCATCCAGCAAGGCGTCATGCGCGGGGCCCTGGGCAGCAACATGGGCGCGGCGGAGATGCACCCGATGCTGCGGGTCGCGACGTCCCTGGGCTTCGCGTGCGTGCTGGCGCACTACTTCGCGGATGCCCTCATCTACCGCTTCCGGATTCCGTCCATCCGCGCGGTGATGCTGAAGCGGCTGGGCTTCAACTAAGCCGAGCCGCAGGACTCGCCAGCGCCCTGCCGCTCTGCGTTGGCCGCGAAGGCGTCGCGCAGGAACAGGGAGAGTCCGGCGCGCGTCTTGTCGATGTTCTCCGTGAAGCGCGAGTCCGCCACGTACAGCTCGCCCAGGCCCCGGTGCATGGCAGGCGCGCACGGGTAGAACCACGTGCCGAGGTATCGCCGGTGCGCCTCGGCCAGGTCCATGGCCTCCGTTGAAGCCGCGGAGGTGCCCGCGTCGAGCAGGGCCGCCATCGCCTGGAAGAGGGCATCCCCCTCCTCCTTGATGCGCTTCCAGTCCTCCTTCTTGTAGCGCGCGGTCCTCCGCGAGGACTCCTTGTAGGCCTCCGTCTCCCCCCAGCGCTGCTTCGCCTCTTCCTCGTACTTCGACGGGTCGAAGTCGCCGAAGGCCTCGAACATCGCGTCCTTGTCCACGGGTGTTCCCCTTTCCAGTGCGTCCAATGCCGCGTCCACGGCGTGCACCAGCGCGTCCAGCCGGGAGGCGCGCTCCGTGAGGAGTTGCCGCTGCATCCGCAGGGCGGCGCGCAGGTCGAAGGTGGGGTCGGCCAGGATGCGGCGAATCTCCTCCAGCGGGAAACCCAGCTCCTTGAAGAAGAGCACCTGTTGCAGCCGCTGAAGGTCCGCCTGCGAGTAGAGCCGGTAACCCGACTCGCTGCGGTCCGACGGGCGCAACAGGCCCAGTTCGTCATAGTGGTGCAACGTCCGGATGCTGATCTTCGCCAGCCGGGCGACCTGGCTCACCGTCAGGGCCATCTCCACCTCCTCGAGGAGAGGTGTAGGGTCTCACGTCGCGTGAGGGTCAAGCCCATGAGAAGGGGCGCGGCTTCCAATGGCCCGCCCGCGCCGCTGCCTTCGCGAGCCCGCCGTAACACGGTAGCCTGCCCGCCATGCGTCAGCAGTCACTCCTCCTCCCAGGCCCGGCGGCGCTCATCGCCGTGGTGCTCGCGGCCTGGCTCGGGACGTCACCGCTCAAGAACTTCGACCTCTTCTTCCACCTCGCGGGGGGGCGGTTTCTCCTGGAACATGGCTTCACGCGCGTGGACCCCTTCAGCATCACGGGGACGGCGGGCTGGGTGCCGCACGAGTGGGGCTTTGGCGTCGCATGCATGGCGCTCATCCGATGGTTGGGCGCGGCCGGCCCCGGGCTGTTCATCGCCACGCTGGTCGTCGTCAACGTGCTGCTGCTCTGGTCCGCGCTGGGCCGGGCGGCCCCCGAGGGAAAAAGGGGCCTGCTGGCGCTCGCCGTCTTCACTGCCATCCTGCTGGTGCATGCCCCTACGTGGATCACGGAGCGGCCCTACCACCTGGGCCATCTCCTGTTCACCGTCGCGGTGGTGAGCGTCCAGTCCTGGCGCGCGGGCAACACGCGAATCCTGTGGCTCTTTCCCTTCCTCGGCGTCCTGTGGGCCAACCTCCACGGGAGCTGGCCCCTGGGGCCCGCGCTGCTGGGAGGAACCGCGCTGGGCATGGCCTGGGACTCCGCTGGGGACAGGCCCAAGGCCCTGCGCGGACTGGCCTTCGCGTTGGCCGCGTTCCTCGCCGCGGGGCTGGGGCCCGATGGCGCGAACATCTACCTCTATCCCTTTCAGCACTCCCTGCTGCCCTCCACGCAGAACATCGTGGAGTGGCGCCCCCTGGACCTCGACCTCCGCTCGAGCTGGGCCTATCTCGCGCTCTTCGGGGCCGCGCTCTTCGTCATGGGCGGCGCGTCCAGCAGACGGATGGCCATCCTCCTCCCCGCGCTCGTGCTCGGCGTCGCCGCCATCAAGGTCCAGCGCCACGCCCCCTTCGCGGCCGTCCTGATGGCGCTCGCCATCCTGGAGCACTCGGGCAGGGCCCCATCCGGCGAGGCCGTGAAGCGACCCTGGCAGCAGTGGGATGGCGCAGTGTCTCGCTGGAGCGCTCGCGCGCAGGGGGCGCTCTGGCCCGCGCTCGTGCTGGGGGTGCTTGTCGTCATCCACGCGCTCAATCCCCTGCCGGTGGAACAGGGCGTTCGCCGCTCCCTCATTCCGATGGGGGCGCTGGAGGAGCTGCGGAGGCTGCCGCCCGGGAAGGTGCTCAATCCCTTCGTCATCGGCGGCGCCATCTCGTTCTTCGCGGGGCCGGACTACAAGGTCTTCATCGACAGCCGCAATGACCCCTTCCCGCTGTCCATCCACGAGGACTACACCCGGCTCCTCTGGGGCGAGCCAGGCTGGGAAGAGGCCCTGGCGCGCTACGCCCCGAACTACCTGCTCTGGAACACGACGAATCCGGGCAACATCCTGCTCGACCACCTGCGCGCCCAGGGCGGCTGGCGCGAGGTGACGCGGGACGGGAACTACGTGCTCTGGGTCCAGGAGCGCGCCACCGCGACGGAAGGTCCATGAGGGTCAAGGATTCACGCCTGCGGACAGCGATGTCCGTCCTGGGCCTGCTGGTGCTGCTCACGGTGACCTACCGGTCCGTGTTGTCGGGTCACCTGCTGGCCGGCCGCGATGTGTTCCGCATCTTCTTCCCGGACTCGGCGTTCCTCCTGGAGTCGCTGCGCGCGGGCGAGGTGCCCCTGTGGAACCCCTACCTCCGCCTGGGACAGCCCTTCGCCGCAACGTTGTACTCGCAGGCCTTCTACCCGCCCCGCTGGCTCGCGCTGCTGGCGGCGGGCCCCGTCGCGTCCATGACGGTGATGCACCTAGCGCACACGGTGCTCGCCGCGCTGGGCGTCTTCCTGCTGACGCGCAGGTTGAACGCCTCGTGGCCCGCGGCGCTCGTCGCGGGCGCCACCTTCGGCCTGTCGCCGATGATGGTCGGGCTCGGCATCCAGCAGAACGTCGTGGACGCGGCGGCCTGGAGCGGATTGCTGCTGTGCGCCGCCTACGACGTGACGCACCAGCCGGGACGCCGTCCCTGGCTCCTCCTGGCCCTCTGCGGCGCCATGTCCCTGCTCGCGGGTTCACCGGAGACGACGCTGTGGCAAGGGCTGCTCGCCATGGCGGTGGCGGGCATGGGAGTGCCCACGCGTCCCCGGAACGTGACGACGCCCCGCCCTCCGCGATGGCATTCGCTCAAGCCTCGGGGGCTCGCGATGTCTCGCGTGGCGGCGGCCTTCGTCGGCGCGGTGGTCCTCTCCGCGGTGGTGCTGTTCCCCGCGGCGGAGTTCGCCCGACAGTCGATGCGCCTGCAGTCAGACTGGTCCGAGCAGTTGGCCTGGTCCATGTCCTGGCCCCAGGTCCTCTCCGTCTTCTGGCCGCTCGCGGACTCACCGCGTGACACCTATTGGGGCCAGGACCAGTGGTTCATCATCACCCTCTTCATGGGCACCCTGCCGTGCGTGCTCGCGGTGCTGGGTGGGTTCTGGGGTCCGCGCCGGATTGAGCCGTTCGCGCTGGGGGCCCTGTTCCTGATGTTCTTGAGCCTGGGGCGCCACTTCCCGCCGGCGGCCTGGCTCCTCCAATCCATTCCCCCGTTCACCTTCTTCCGCTACCCGGCCAAGTACTTCGTGGGCGCGGCCTTCTGCCTCTCGGTGCTGTCCGCGTTCGGAGTGGACGTGCTCGGCAGGCTCGCGTGGAGGCGCCGTCCTTCGGGACTGCTGGCCGCCGCGGCCATCACCGGCACGGTGCTGACCGTCGCCACCATCGGCTGGGCGGTCCGCCAGCTCCCCATGCGGGCCTCCGCCGAGGCCGGCGCGCCCTGGGTTCCCTTCTGGCTGGGGCTCGCCATCGTCCTGCTCGCGCTGCTCCCGGGAACACGCGGCACGCGGCCCAGGCGGGTCCGTGCCGGACTGGCCTCGCTGGTCATCGTGGAGCTCGTCGCCGCGCAGTTCCTGCTCAGTGAGCCTCGCTACACACCGTCCGAGTCCCTGACGCAGCCCTCCGCCCTGCGCCCCCTGCTGCCCGAAGTGTTCGAGGGACGCATCAGCGTGGACATCGAGGGACCCGAGGACCCGACGCGCACGCAGTCGAAGGACGGCATCGAGCGCAGCCTCGACCGGTTCACCCCCAACCGCTTCGTGGAAGCGCGCCTCCCTGCCCTGGAGGGATACGGGGCCCCCGAGCCCCGCTACACGACGCGCTTCCATCACGCGGGAGAACGGAGCGTCTACGACCTCGCGGGCGTCACGCATTACGTCCGGCGAGGACCGCCCCCCTTCGAGGACCTGGAGCTGCTGCACCAGGCCGAGGACGGCACCACGCTGTCGCGCTCACGAACCGCGTTGCCTCGGGCCTTCCTGGTGCAACAGGCCCGGCTCGCGAGCGACGAAGAGGCCCTGGACGCCGTCATCGACGCGGACCAGCCCTTCCGGAACATCGCCTATCTGGCGACCGGCGAGCCGTTGGACAGGCCCCGCTGCATGGGCCGCGTGGAGACTCGGAGCCGGGGCGCGCAGCACCTGGAGCTGGCAGTGGAAGCCTGCGACGACAGCTACCTGATTGTCTCCGACAGCCACTACCCCGGCTGGCACGCGACGGTAGACGGACAGGCGGCGGCGATTCACCGCGCGAACGTCTCCCTGCGGGCCGTGCGCGTCTCACCGGGCCCCCACACCATCCGCTTCGAGTACCGCCCCATGAGCTTCCGACTCGGCCTCGCGCTGACACTCGCGGGCTGGCTGGGACTCGCGGCGGTGGCGCTCACGCTCCGTCGTGACAAGCGCGGCGCCTGGTAGCAGCGCGGCTCAGGCCCCGGGCTTGAAGACGTAGAACGAGAGCGGGTGGCCCTGCCGAGCACGCACACTCGCCTTCCGTCGGAGCACCCAGAGCTGACCGGGCTTCATGGGCCGCGCGTCCCCAGCGGACACGTCGCCCTCGCCCTGCGTGACGTAGACGAGCACCGGCGCCGCCCGCGTGCCGGCCACCGCGTAGTCCCCTTCGCCCAGGTGCACGACCGTCATCCGGTCCGACAGGGCGGGGAGCGGGACTTCGCGGACCGCCGAGCCGGCCAGCACCTCCGCGGCCGGAGGCGGGACGTGGACGAAGGGGGCCGCGCCCTGCCGCATCCGCGCGTCATCCGCCTCCACGTAGAGGTTGCCGTCGAACCGGGGCGAGGCGAACACCAGGTTGCCCAGCATCCGGTCCGTCGCGCGATTGAACCAGGCGTGACCGGTGAACGGCCCCGAGGCAATCAGCTCTCCGGGGCCATGCGTCCCACGGCGCTCCGCCAGCCCGTCCTCCTGCCCCCAGACCTGATGCACCTCCGCCTGCCCCGCGACGATGATGGTCGCCTCGTGCGTCTTGCGGTGGATGTGCAGCGGGCACGTCTGTCCGCGTCCCATGACGTGCATGTGGACCGTCGCCCCGTCGGCGTAGAAGTAGGTCTCGGAGACATCGGCCGCGTCGGGGTTCTTCTGCGACAGGGCCTCGAAGCGCGCGGGCACGTCGAAGACCTCGACGTCCGGGTCCTCCGGCACCGCCATCGCGCTCCGCAAGGCGAGCAGCACACAGAGGACGAACACCGTGAGGAACAGGGACAGCGCCCGGTAAAGCCAGAGGCGGCGCCGGAGCGAGGCCAGGTCCACGGAGGCGGGCGCGTTCATGCGGAGGCACCAGAGGCGGCTGGACCCAGGTCGCCCGAGTCAGAACGGCCGCCAGAAATGATGATGGCAGCAGCCCCACCCGAAAGTGGATGCCGCTGCCATGAGAACCCGGGAGCCCGAAGGCTCCCCGTCAGCAACGCTCAGTAGGCGTTGTTCTGACCGAAGTTCTTCATCGTCTTCTTGTTCAGCGTGTCGTTGGAGCTCTGGCCATCGTTCTGCACGCTGTCGTTACCGGCCAGGGCCGCGGCGGACGCGCCGAACAGCTTGCGGATGTTGTCGCCGAACAGGGTCACCACGCCGATGGCCGCGATGGCGATCAGGGCGACGATGATGATGTACTCGGTCATGCCTTGGCCACGGGCCTTGCGGAGCTGCTTCTTCGAGGTCGCCTTCATGGAACTCTCCGGGGATTGCAGTGGTGGAAAAGACACCCTGCTGCTTGGGTGATTCAAACCCTAGGGCAGATCCCACCTTCACCTCCATCGGTCATCGGGAGGATGGGTGGAATCCCCTGGGATTTCAGCAGGTTGCCCCTTTTTTGATGATCCACGAGCCCATTTCAGGGGTTCGCGGGGGCGGCGACAGGGGCCATTGCGCCGTTACACGCCGAACTCGGGAGTGCCTCGCAGAGCGAACGCAGGGCCCGGGCCAGGTTTTCGTCGTCGGGATGCCGGGTCGCGACTTCGCGCCCCAGGGCCACCGCCTCGCCCTGGGTGCCTACCGGTGTCCACAAGGTGCGCGATGCCCAGATGCGCGCCGTCACCAGCTTCAGGTACGCCGTCACCAGCTCGGGCGTCCGGCCGCCGCGCGCCACCTCGGGCTCCAGCAGCGAGGCCGCCAGCGTGAGGTCCTGCTGGGCCAGCGCCGCCTTGCCCAGGGCCAGGGCGGACTCGGGGCTGTCCGGGGCCAGGCTCCGCCACTGCGCCGCCGCGCCGCGCACCATGGGGTCATTGGCCGCGTGGTAGCGCTCGATGTTCCGGTACACCGCGGCGGCCTGCTCCGCCGTGGGCGGGTGCTCGCGCACGTAGTCGACGAGGAACAGGCGGTCCGCCCCCTCCGGCGCGCGCCGCTCGTCCTTCACGCGCACGTCCAGGTTGGACACGAAGAAGGCGATGGGCGACGCGTACTCGAGCAGGTTGTGGTCGTCCGTGTTGATGGGGCCCTGGCCCGCGAACTCGAGCTGTCCCACCTCGCTGTGCACCTGCTTGGACAAGAGCCCGAACACGTCGGTGATGCCCACGCGGGACAGGTCCTTCTGCACCTCGGGGTGCAGCATCCGCTCCGCGACGCGCGCGGCGTCGAAGGCCAGGGGCTTGCGGCTGGCCACCAGCACCAGGTCCTGCGGCCCCAGCCACGTGGTGGCGTGGGGGAAGGTGTCGCGCAGGGTGCGGACCACCAGCTTGATGAGGTCCTCGTTGCTCTCGTAGGTGTGAATCCACTGCACCAGGACGCCGTCATCCGCCAGGTGCTGGTTCACCGTCTGGAAGAAGTCCCGCGTGAAGAGGCCGGACACGCCCGCCACCCACGGGTTGGAGGGCACGCTCACCACCAGGTCGTACTTGCGCGGCGACAGCGCCATGAACGTCTTCGCGTCGTCCACGTGCACGTGCGTGCGCGGGTCATCCACGGCGTTGCGGTTGTCCGCCTTGAACAGGCGCGCCGCGTCGATGACGGCCGGCGCGATCTCCACCATGTCCAGGTGCTCCACAGGGTGCGCGAGCACGCTGCCCGCGGTAATCGCCGCGCCGGCGCCCACCAGCAGCACCGACTTCGGCTCGCGCGGATGCAGGAGCGCGCCCAGGTGACCGGCGACCACCTGCGTCTCCACGTCGCCACCGTTGGACGCGTCAATCTTCCCGTTGAGCTTCATGAAGCGCAGGTTGTCCGCCGGCGCGTCCGCCACCATCACCGTGGCGAAGGTGTCGTCCTGGTAGAAGATGGGCTGGATGATGGCCTCGGTGTCCGCCACCAGCTTCGCGTAGCTGTCCGGCGGCTTCTGGTGCGAACGGATGGAGGCGATGCCCGACAGCCGCACCGCCCAGCCGCTCATGCTGCCCAGCACCACCACCGCCAACCCCGCGGCGGCGGCCACCGGCCACAGCGCGCGCGCGGGCTGCTTGGGCCGGTCCGGCATCGCGTGGAAGGCCAGCCCGGCGCCAATCAGGTTCGCCGTCACGCCTGCGATGAAGTTGCCCTCCATGCCCCACCACGGCATCAGCACCAGCACGCCCAGCGCCGAGCCGGTGATCGTCCCCACCGTGTTCCACAGGTACACGCCGCCCAGCTGACGGCCCACCTCGGACACCTTCGCCGTGGCCACGCGCGCCGCCGCCGGGAAGGCCGCGCCCATGAAGAAGGTGGGCACCAGCAGCACCAGACAGCAGAAGCCGAACGTCAGGAGCTGGAACAGCGGCCACGTCTCCAGCGAGCGCGTCATCATCCACTGCGCCTTGCGGAACAGGTGCGGCAGCCGGACGTAGAGCGGCAGGGCCACGCAGATGCTGGCCACCAGCGCCACCTGCAAGCGGCCGAAGAGCCGCAGCGAGTCCACCTGCCCCTTGCGCGTCATCAGCCAGAAGCTGCCCAGGCCGATGCCCATGATGAACGCCGTGAGGATGAGCGTGAAGGCGTAGGTGGACGCGCCCAGGACGATGGACAGCAGGCGGATCCACGTCACCTGGTACAACATGGACGTGAAGCCCGACAGCAGCACGCCGATGAGCGCGGCCCGCACCGCGATTCGCGGATAGGACACCTCGTCGCCCGCGTCTCCCGAAGGGGCCTGTCCCGGGGCCAGCGCGGGTGCGAAGCGGCGTGCGAGCGCCAGCGCGCCGAAGGCCAGCAGGATGTTGAGCCCGGCGGCCATGTTCGCGGACGAGGACAGGCCAATGGCCGGCACCAGCTTCGTGCCCGCGATGAAGACACCCACCGCCGCGCCCAGGCTGTTGACCGCGTACAGCCGCGCCAGCTCGTAGCGCACGCCCGTCAGGCTGGAGGCGAAGTGCCGCACCAGCGCGGGCAGCGTGCCGCCCATCAGCAGCGTGGGCACCAACAGCGACAGCGCGGACACGAGCAGCCGAGGCCCCAGCCGGTAGCCGTCCGGCACCGCGGGTGCCACGCTCAGCCAGAGCGCCCCCAGCACGTCGAGCACATAGGGGAAGGCCAACGCGTACAGGCCCACGCCCAGCTCGAGGATGCCGTAAAGGGCCAGGGGGTTCTTTGCCCGGTCGGCTGTCCGACCGAAGACAAATGCCCCCAGGGCCTGACCGCCCATGAACGTGGCGAGCACCACGGCGTGCGCCTGCCCGCTGTTCCCCAGGACATTCCCGAGGTACTTGGACCAGACGAGCTCATAGACAAGTGCGGTTGCCCCGGACAGGAAGAGGAGGCAAGCCACAAGGTTCTTAGGAAAACGCGCCGTAGATGACATGGGGACAGCGCGGAACCTTAGTCGGTATGTTTCAGGCCCACCAAATGAACACCCATCTCCTGCAAGCCGCGATGCTCGCCTGGACTCCGAGCCTGCGGGTGACACGCGCCGAAGGCGACCTCGCCAGCATCTTGCGCCGCCCCGCCGAATCCCTCCTGGAGCGGCCGCTGCACGACGTCCTCGGGGTCTCCCCCGCGCGCGCCCGTGAGCTGGACCACCGTGCCCGCGAGGACCGCCGCGCCGTGGAGTTCATCTCCGCGAACCTGGGCGGCGAGGACGCCATGCCCCTGCGCCTGTCCCTGGGCCTGGACGCGGGCGAGGCCAGCGCCACCGTGCTGGACCTCAACGCCCTGCTGGACGGCGCGCCGCCGGTGCAGATCTCTCGGCTGTCGTCCTCCCTCAGCCACGAGATTCGCAACCCGCTCTCCTCCGTGAAGATGGCGGTGCAGACGCTCGCCCGGAACACCGGCCTCAATGACCGGGACAAGCGGCGGCTCACCATCGCCAACCGGGAGATTCGCACCATGGAGCGGATGCTCTGGCTCCTGTCCGAATACGGCCGGGACACCACGCCCAGGACGGACGCCCACCCCCTGCGCTCGGTGGTCCAGGAGGCCACGGAGATGGTGGGCCCGGAGCTGGCCGAGCGCCGCGTGGAGGTCCGCGTGGACGAGGAGCCCGACATCCCCCGCGTCCGCGTGGACCCCAACCGCCTGCGGCCCGTCCTGGCCCAGGTGCTGCTCAACGTCGCCATGGGACAGCCCGAGGGCAGCCCCGTGGAGGTGGCCCTGCGCCGGGGCGGCCCCGGTCAGGTGATGATGGTGCTCCACGACCCCGCCGCCGCCCTGCCCCCCGAGGAGAACGGCACCTTGTTCGAGCCCTTCGGCTCCCGGCTGGCGCGCGGCGCCGGCCTGTCCCTGGCCGCCCTGCGGCGGGTGATGATGGGCGTGGGGGGCGACGTGTCCGCCCGAGGCAGCTCGGAGCCGGGCGTGGTGCTGACGTTGACGTTCGCCACTTGAGAGCGCCATGGAGACCCTTCTCATCGTCGACGACGACGTCTCGCTCCTCGAAACGCTGAAGATGCACTTCGAGGAGATCGAGCAGGACGGCCAGCCGCGCTACCAGGTGGCCACCGCCACCAGCGCCGCGGCGGGGCTGCGCGCGGCCCAGGAGGCCATGCCCAGCGTGGTCATCCTCGACATGATGCTCCCGGACCGCACGGGCCTGGAAATCATCGAGGAGATGAAGGGCCTGTGCGGGGACGCGCGCATCATCCTGGTCACCGCGTACCACGACATGGAGACCACCATCCGGGCCATGAAGGCCGGGGCGTTCGACTACATCCACAAGCCCTTCCCGGAGCCGGCCGCCCTGGACCTGGTGGTGGAGCGCGCGCTGGAGTACCGCCAGCTGTCGCGCCGCGCGGACGAGGTCCACCGGGAGAACGCCGCCGCCCGCCTGGGCGACATCGTGGGCACCAGCCCGCTGATGCAGCAGTTGGTGAAGGAGATTGGCAAGGTCACCGGCAGCCACGCCACCGTGCTGATTACCGGCGAGAGCGGCACCGGCAAGGAGCTCATCGCCCGCGTCATCCACAACTACTCCTACGACGAGCCGCGGCCCTTCATCGGCATCAACTGCTCGGCCATCGTGGACACGCTGCTGGAGAGCGAGCTGTTCGGCCACGAGAAGGGCGCCTTCACCGGCGCCACGGCGGGCAAGCCCGGCAAGTTCGAGCTGGCCGAGGACGGCACCGTCTTCCTCGACGAGATTGGCGACATGTCGCTGATGCTCCAGGCCAAGCTCCTGCGCGTGCTCCAGGAGCGCGAGTTCGAGCGCGTGGGCGGCGTCAAGCGCATCAAGCTGCGCGCCCGCGTCATCGCCGCCACCCACCGCGCCCTGGTGGAGGAGGTGGAGGCCGGCCGCTTCCGCGAGGACCTCTACCAGCGCCTCAAGGTCATCACCCTCCAGATTCCCCCGCTGCGCGAGCGGCGCGAGGACATCCCCCCGCTGGTGAAGCACCTGCTCGAGCGCATCAACGAGAAGGTCCACAAGCGCGTCACCCGCGTGCCCGGCGAGGTCATGGCGCGCCTCACCCGCCTGCCCTGGCGCGGCAACGTGCGCGAGCTGGAGAACGTGCTCACCCGCGCCGTCGTCCTGGCCCCCGGCGACGTCCTGCGCGGCGACGACCTGCCCTCGCTGGAGTCCTCCACCCCCGCCCCGGACGCCGGACGGCATGCCCCGCAGGCCGCGGGCGCCATGTTCGCCGCCCCGGCCGAGGACGACGCCAGCCTGATTCCCACTTTGGAAGAGGCCGAGCGGCAGCTCATCGCGCGTGCGATGGCCGTCACCAAGGGGCACAAGGGTCGCACCTGCCAGATTCTTGGAATCAGCCGGCCCACCCTGGAGCGCAAGCTCCAGAAGTACGGTCTTGCACAGAGCCAGGGCCCTCAAGTGCACACCTTCCCGGTGAAGGATGCGTCCTGAGCACTCTCCGACAGTGTCGCTGCTCCGACACTCACCCCACCGGTTTGAACGTTTCGTTCAAATTGATCAGACTGTTTGAACGTTCTGTTTCAGGTTTTGGACACAGAACGGGGGTTGGTGCGGGCCTGTAGCGCTAAGTACCCGGCATTTCAGGAGGTGTTGTCCTCGCACCATTTCAATTCCCGCTGGCACGTTCCTTGGAGAAGGGAAGTCCCGTTCGCCGCTGAAGCAAACGGCCCGACTTCCCCACGCTTTCTTCCCAGGAGTAATGCCATGCACGGATTCAACCGCCCCCTCGGCCCCATCGGTTCCAACGTCGTGGCGCCGCTGCAGACGACCAGCTCCGGGATGATGGTCACCGCCAACAAGCTGGTGCCCGGCCAGGAGGCCATCGACTTCAAGGGGTACTTCAAGGTCGAGTCCTTCCCGCACAACTCGACCATCTACCGCCCCGGTGACAACACCGACCGCGTCTACCTGCTGAAGTCCGGCCGCGTGCGCCTGATGCGCATCGGCAAGAACAGCACCCGCTCGGTGGTCTCCATCCTCCGCCCGGGCGACCTCTTCGGCGAGCTGTTCCGCCCCGAGGGCACGCCGATTGAGGAGATGGCCATCGCCGCCGGTGAGGCCGAGGTCTGGAGCATCGAGGGCCGCGACTTCCGCGCCCAGCTCGAGGCCCGCCCCGCCCTTGCCGTGGACGTGGTCCGCGCCTACGCCGAGCGCGTGCGTGCCCTGCGCAAGCGCGTGCTGGGCCTGACGTTCAAGGAGGTTCCGGCCCGCCTGGCGGACACCCTGCTCACCCTGGTCGAGGCCCACGGCGAGCGCTGCCCGCACGGCGGCGAGACGGACCTGCGCGGCATCACCCAGCAGGACCTCGCGGACCTCGTGGGCGCCTCGCGCTCCTTCGTGTCCACGCTCATCAACGAGATGAAGCGGGACGGCGTGCTCGGCAACGTCGGCCGCATCCTCTGCGTGCGTGACCAGAAGGCCCTGCGCAAGATCGCCGGCAAGGAGAAGTAATCCTCACGCCCGCCTGGCGCGGGACGTGATGCTCGACGGGCCTGACCATGCGGAAGCGCCGCGTGGCCGGGCCCGTGGCGTTTGGGGTACACAGGGCCCAGAGCCTCCGCATGCCCCTCAGCGCCATCGACGCCATCCTCGCGCTCCAGGAGCGCCTGAAGCACGAGACGAACCTCCCGCTCCAGTCCGTGTCGCTCACGCCGGTGGACGCGAAGGAGCTCGATGTGTTGGTGTCCTCGGTGGGCGCGTCGCTCCCTCCGGCCTACCTCGACTTCGTCTCCCGGCATGGCCTGCTGTCGGCCGTGGACTCGCGAGGCCTCGAGCGGGCCCGGATGTTGAGCCCCGTCGAGTTGCTGGAGGCGCTCCAGTGGTCCCGGGAGACCATCGAGGAGGGCTGCTTCGGCGACAACGAGGACGAGCTGGAAGCCGCCATCCTCGAGAAGAAGATCCGCGAGCGGCTCATCCCCTTCCAGTACATCGCCTTCGACAATGTGAGCGACTACTACTGCTTCGACCCGGGGACGCGCCGAGACGCCGGGCCGCTCATCTTCCCGGCGCGCCACGACGACTTCGAGCTGGCCACATGGCTGCTGGACGCCGAGCCCGACGTGTCGGGCTGCACCTTCGACTTCGACGAGCACCTGCGCTGGGTCCTCCGGGAGGGCCTGGAGGAGCAGGACTGGGGCCGCTGACCTCAGACGCGGCGGCGCAGCTCCTCGACCTCGGCGCGCAGCAGCCAGTCCTCCGGGAAGTCCGAGGCCGCCGCGACAATCTGGCTCAGCCGCTCCGGCTTCACCGTGTGCGTCTCGCGCATCTTCCGGACCTCGCGGTAGAGCGCGGCCAGGGACGGATGCAGCGCCAGGGCCTTGCGCGAGCGGGCCTTCTCCTCGCCGTCCCCCTCCGCGAAGGCGCTCAGCTCGCCGTACCAGCGGTCCCACGTCTCCGGATCCGACGGCCCGCCCGCCACCGACGGCAGGCTCGGGGTGACGAAGAGCTTCGCCACCGCGGGCAGCTCCAGCTCGCGCCCCGCCAGCCGTCCGCGCAGCGCCAGCACCTGCCCACCGTCCGTCGCGAAGCCCTCCAGCTCCAGCCCGCTCTCCAGCGACAGCTTGAAGGGCCCCCGCTCCGGCAGCGTGCCCGCGCCAAAGGCCACCAGCGCCGGGCCATTCCACGGCCGCGAGTCCAGCGACGTGCCCTCGCGCGAGGTGAGGATGGGCCCCTCCAGCCGCACCAGCGCGGTGGCCAGCCCCGGCGCCACCGGGCGCGGCGCGGCGAGCAGCTCCAACACCTGTCCCGTCACCTCGCGGCCGTCCGCCAGCACCAGGTGATTGACGGTGCGCGCGCGCAGCGCCTCCGTCAGGCCGAAGTCCCCGCCGCGCTTCCACGACAGCGTGGCCTCGAACTCGGTGAGCACCTCGAACAGGTGCTCGAAGTCCCGCGCCACGAAGAGCTGCGGCTGCATCCGGGTGATGTCGTAGTCCGCGTCCGCACAGGCCACGCTCAGCGGCAGCTTCTTCACCGCGGGCGTCAGGCAGTGCTTCGCCTCGCCGATGCTGGACAGCAGCCCCGCCCCGTAGATGCGCGGCGCGTCCACGGCGCCCACCAGCCCGTACTCCGCCGTCCACCAGTAGAGGCGGCTGGCCCGCGTGCTCTCGCTGACGTAGCGGCGGCTCGCGCTGGCCGCCTCCAGCCGCGCCTGCGCGTGCGCCACCTCCTCCTCGCTGGCCTCCGGGTCCTCCTTCACCACCGACAGGTTCCGGATGGCCTCGAAGACGGCCTGGTCCTCCACGCTGGCAATGGCCTTGAAGCCCACCAACCCGCAGGCCTTCAGGTACTCCGCGTAGCGCGGGTTCGCGATGATGGGCGCGTGGCCGGCGCTCTCGTGCACGATGTCCGGCGCCGGCGTGTACTCGATGTGCTCGTGGGTTCGGATGTCCGCGGCGATGGCCAGGACGCCCAGCGCCTGGAGCTCCGTGAAGACGGCGGGCGGAATGAAGCCACGCACGCCCACACAGGCCCACCCCATGCGAGCCAGCTTCTCGTTCATCTCATCCAGGCTGGGGATGCACTCCGAGCCGATGCCCGTCGCCTCCAGGCCGGCCAGGTAGTCGGGGTGCGCCTTGTCCGCCAGGTGGCCCCGCAGCGAGCCCAGGATGTTCCGCCACACGGCCTGGTCGCGCGACGTATACGCCCCGTAGTCCTGGCTCACCACGTAGCGACGCAGATGAGCAGGCAGGCGAGCAATCGTCCGTTCCGTGGGAGTCATCATCGTTCACCTCAGGCGGAATCTTCTACTCTTTGAAGATATCCCTTCCTTGGGTGAACGGAAATCCGACATAAATCGACGGATTCGTCGTTTTTACGTCGAACTAGCCTGACTGGCGGCGAAGCCCGTCCAGCACGAGGCGCGCACCGGGGCTGAGCGCTCCCGAGGGCCAGAGCGCGACGACCTCCACGGCCTGCGGCTCCTCCTCTCGCAAGGGCCACGCGTGGAGGTCCGGCGGGAACGGGTGCATGGGCCGCAGGTCCGGCGTGATGGCGCAGGCCCGGAACGCGCGCAGCAGCTCGTACAGGAGCAGGAAGCTCTCCGCGCGGCCCACCTCGTCCACCGTCACGCCGTGCTCGGCGAAGCGGGCGCTGTTGGCGCCCCCGTAGGGGTCATCGCGAAGCCAGTCCACGAAGCGCTGCCCCTCCAGGTCCGTCACGTGCAGCGACTTCTTGGAGGCCGCCTGGCGTGCCAGGGCGTTGTCCGGACCGGCCAGCACGACGAAGGGCATGCGGAGCAGGGACTCGGACTCCACGCCCTCGTGCGTGGGCAGCGGCGTGAAGTCCAGCGCCAGGTCCAACTGCCGCGTCTGCACCTGGCGCGTCAGCTCGTGCGGCCCGCCGAAGCTGAGCACCAGCTTGAGGTCCGACGCGGCGGCGTCCTGGGCCACGGTGCCCACCAGGGACAGGGACAGCGTCGGGTTGAGCCCCAGGCGCACCACGGGCTCGGCGCTCGCCAGGTCTCGCAGGCGCTTCATGTCCAGTTGGTGCAGCGGCGTCTGGGTGCCCGCGAAGAGGCGCTCCCCCCGGGCGGTGAGCTGAAGGCGCTTGCCGGGCCCACGCTCCAGCAGCGCCGCGCCGTCCGCCAACGCCAGCTCCAGCGCGCGGACATGCTCGCTCACCACCGAGCGCGCCACGCCCAGGTGCTCGGCCGCGGCCTCGATGCTGCCCGCCTCCACCGCGGCGGCGAAGGACTCCAGCCACACCAGATGCCGGACGAGTTTGCGCGGAGGCATGCGCTGCATCCTCGCACGGCCCCATCCGTGGGACGCACCGCATGACGTCCTTGAGTCCACGAAAGTCCGTACTGCGGAACATCACCGCGCCTTCCGCCCCCGCTTCGCGCAACCGCGAGAGGGAGCCCACGGGCGGTGCCCGGGGGCAGCCCCGCCCAACGAACGCCAGCAGCCATGTCCCGCAGCCGCCCACGCGCGCCCGCCACCGTCGACAGTGCGATGCTTCCCAGGAAGGTGCCGCGGAAAACCCGAGCACTCGCTTCGAGGAGGAAGCCATCCTCTCGCGCCATATGAACGGGATTCAGGACACCGCCGGGACTTCCACCTGCCTGCCGATGTTGGCGGTGCCATGAGCACGCCCCTGTCGACACGCGAGTGGATTCAGACACTGGCCAGGACATCCTCCCGCCGTACGCAGGGCGAACTGGAGGACCTGCGCGTCCGGGAGGACCTCGCCCGTGTCGCGCACGACGTCCTGCACTCCGGGTCGGCCAAGGAGAAGGTCGTCGCCTTGCGTGTGTTGGCGCCCATGACGACGCCCGAGGCACGCGCCCTGGCGCGGCTCGGCCTGCGCGACAGCGCGCCGGAGGTCCGCGTCGCGGCGGCGCGGGCGCTCGCTGACACGGCCTGTGCGCGGCTCGCAAGCGAACAGGCCGTCCCAGCGACGACGACCGCCTCCGACACACAGCGCATCACGGACGAGGCCGACACGCGGGTTCCGGTCACAGCTCGCGGCGCGACAGGCCCTACCGACACCCGCGACGCGACAACACGGACAAGCCCACCGGCCCCGCAGTCGGTGGAGCCGCAAGCCGCCGAGGACTGGCGAAGCCTCATCGACGCGCTCGAGGACTCCGACGCCACGGCACAAGTGGCGATCATGGACGCGCTCGCTCGAATCGCCCCCGCCGCAGCGGGCGCGCTCTTCCTGTCCCGCTTCGGGAAAGCCTCCCACACGGAACGATTGACCGCGCTCGCCACGGCGCAGCGCCTTCAGCTCCCCAGCGCATTCGCGCTGGCCCGGCTCGCGCTGGACGCCCCTTCCGTCGACGTGAGAACCGCCGCCGTCTCGCTGCTGGCCGGACAAGGCGAAGCCTCTGACGGCCTGCTCATCCGAGCCCTCTCGGACGCGGCCCCCAACGTCCAATGGGAAGCGCTCCGAGCCCTGTCCCGCAGCGAGCGGGTTCCCACCCAGGTCTTCCTCCCCCTCCTCGCCGCGACGACGACGCGGGTCCAAGAGGAAGCCATCCAGGTGCTCACCCTGCGGAGGGACGCCAGGACGTGCGAGCCCCTCATGCGGTTGCTCGACGCCAGCGAGCCCGCGACCCGTAGAAGCGCCATCCGAGCCGCCGGACACATCGGCTGCACGGAGGCCCGGGAGCGGTTCCTCACGATGCTCGACCGCCACGGCGACGAGGAGGAACAAGCAACCCTCATCACCGCGCTGGGCAGGTTGGGCGGCGACCCGGCGTGGGGAGCCCTCCGCACGGCCCTTTCGGACCCACGGCCCGGCATCCGGCGTGTGGCGAGCTCCACCTGGGCGGCAAGCCCCTCCGCGCCTCCCGACCGAATCGCCGTGCTCCAGGGACGGCAACGCGAGGACCCCGCTCCCGAGGTGCGGAGTCACATCACCCTCGCCCTGACGACCCTCGATGCCGCGACGGCGCGGCGCGCCCTGCGCGCGGCCCTCACGGACCCGGCGCCTGACGTCCGAATCGTGGCCGTGCAGACCCTGGCGCGAAGCACCGACCCCGACGCGCTCGACGCGCTGCGCGCCCACAGGGCCGTCGAGCCCCACCCCGACGTGCTACGCGCGCTCGACGTCGCGCTCGAGCAACGGCTCGACGGCTGAAGCGGCGCCCGTCTCGAACCGCCTACGCCGCCGCGGACCGGGCACCGTCCCAGTCCTCGACCTCGTAGAGGAACTTCGACCCGCCCATGAGCTTCCGGTTGGCCGAGGTGCTCTGGACGAAGACGACGTACTTCTCCAGGCTCGCGGGCCGGATGCGCACCGTCTCGCCCGGCGGCAGGCCCAGCATCTCCCGGGCGCGCTCGCCGCTGAAGAGGTCGCCCGTCTTGCGGTCCATGAGGACGACCTCCTTGCGGCCCTGGATGGTCTCCGTCTTGGTAAACTCGTAGAAGCCGCGGCCCGTCTTGAAGCCCAGCCCGTTCTCCTGCACGAAGTCCTTGATGGACTGGGGCCGGTCCACGTCCAGCACCTGGAAGCGGCCCGGGGGCACCGCGCGCAGGTCCGCGGCCTCGTACAGCGGCGCCGCCGTGCGCTGAAGCATGGTGCTGAACATCACGTTCAGGCCCCGGCTCATCCGGCCCTCGCGCACCACTTCCTGCTCAAACGACTGGAGCTGCGAGTCCGACGACTGCTTGTAGCAGACGGCCAGCAGCAGGTCGGTGACGTGCGCGAACTGGTCCAGGCTCAAATGAAAGCCGCCCGACTTCGCCGCCAGCTCCTTGTAGAAGGCCGTCGCGTGACACCGCGCCAGGGCTTGCACGCCATACACAGGCACGCCCATCCTACCCAGCGCATCCACTTCCTTGCGCCAGTCCAGCTTGTGCGGATTCTGGACCGGCCCGTGCGGCACGTCGTCGCCAATCAGCACCAGCGCCCGCGTATAGCCCACCGTCCAGGAGAGGCTTTGCGCCTGGTGCAGAACGAACTCGTAGCATTCGGGCGCGTCACCCCCACCCGTCTGCTCCACCCGGTCGACGAAGCGGACCACCGCGTTCTCGTCGTCCGTCAGGTCCAGCATCTTGGTGACATACGTGGAGCCCGCGTCGCAGTAGTCACCGTGCGCGATGATGCCGATGCGGATGCCAGGAATCTCCTTCATCAACCGGGAGACGGTGCCACGCAGCTTCTTCCGCACCTGGGCCAGACACGGATACATGCTGCCCGTGGTGTCGAAGCTGAAGACGATTTCAACGCGGTTATCAATGACTGACGTGCTCATCGCAGTGCCCCCTCGTGACCGCCAACGAGGACAAACATACGTGCCGGGTCTGACATGAATCGGGGGTGGAACAGGGGCCGGAACCGGGGTCCTGGAGGGGCGTCCGTCGACCCGTCGTCACGCGATTGCACCTGCCGCTTGCCCTGGGGGCCGCGCACCCGCAGCATGCGTGCCCATCGTGTCCGCCACCGCCGAGCCCCCCTCCCCGCACCGTACGTACACCGAGCGCCGCGCCGCCGCGCAGGCGGACCTGACCACGCTGGACCGGGTCAGCGCCCGCTACGCCAATTTGCGAACACTCGCCTTCCTGGCCGCCGCCGGCATCGCGGGCTTCGTCCTCGCCGGGCGCCTGCCCAAGGTGGCGTGGTGGGCCAGCGCCGCGGCCCTGGTGCTCTACGGCGTGCTCGCCGTGCTTCACCACCAGGTCTTCCGCCGCGAGGCCCGCGCGAAGCTGTACGTGACGCTCAACGAGCGCGGCCTGGCGCGGCTCGGCCCGGGCTGGCACGACTTCGCCGAGCGCGGCGAGCGCTTCCTGTCCCCCAGCCACCTGTACACGCCGGACCTGGACGTCTTCGGCCAGGGCAGCCTCTACCAGTTGCTCAATGAGACGGCGACGCGCGCGGGGGAGGAGCGGCTGGCGGCGTGGCTCTCCACGCCCGCGTCCGCGGAGGAGGTCGAGGCCCGGCAAGGCGCCGCGCGCGAGCTGGCGCCGAACCTCGACTTCCGGCAGGACCTCTGCGTGGACGCGCGCGACGCCTCCCGCGAGAAGGCGGACCCGGCGCTGTTCATCCAGTGGGCGGAGTCTGGCCCGTCGCTGAACGCCATCAAATGGGCGCGTCCCGTCGCCGTGGTGCTGCCCCTGGTGACGCTGGCCGTCTACGTCCTGGGCAAGTTCGAGGTGCTGCCGGAGTCCGCCTTCTGGGTGGGCCTGGCCGCGCAGCTCGGCGTGGCCGTCATCACCCGGGGCCCGCTGAAGGCCATGGACGAGGGCGTGGAGGCTGGTGAGCGAGGCTTCGTCCGCTACGCCCCCATCTTCGAGCGCGTGGAGGGCCAGCGCTTCGAGCACTCGCGCCTGAAGAAGCTCCAGTCCGGGCTCCAGCAGCCCGGCCAGCCGCCGGTGTCCGAGCACTTCAAGCGCTTCAGCCGCCTGTTCTCCTTCATCGAGTTCAAGCGCCACCAGTTCCACCCGCTGATTCACTGGCTCACGCTCTGGGACATCCACGCGCACTTCGCGCTGGAGCGCTGGCGCGAGGCCCACGGCCGGCAGCTGCGCCAGTGGTTCGAGGCCCTGGCCGAGCTGGAGGCCCTCTCCTGCATCGCCGGCCTCGCGCATGACCGGCCGGAGTTCACCTGGCCCACCCTGGCCACCACGGGGCCCTGCGTGGAGGCCACCGAGCTGGGCCACCCGCTGCTGGACGCGCCGGTGCCCAACGACGTGTCCCTGCCCGGCCCCCGGCACGCGCTGCTCATCACCGGCTCCAACATGAGCGGCAAGACGACGCTGATGCGCGCGGTGGGCGCCAACGTGGTGCTGGCGCTGGCCGGCGCGCCGGTGAGCGCGAAGTCCTTCCGCCTGTCGCCGCTGCAGGTGCTCACCAGCATGCGGGTGAAGGACTCGCTGGAGCGCGGCGTCTCGTACTTCTACGCGGAGGTGCAGCGCATCAAGGCGGTGCTGGACGCGGCGCAGACGGCGCGCGGCCAGGTGCTCTTCCTGCTGGACGAAATCCTCCTGGGGACCAACACGCGCGAGCGACAAATCGCCTCGCGCGAGGTGCTGCGCCTGCTGCTGGGCACCGGCGCCATTGGCGCGGTGACGACGCACGACTTGTCCCTGGCGGTGCTCGCGGACGAGCCGGGGGCGCACGTCGTCAACGTCCACTTCCGGGACCACCTGGAGGGCGGGAAGATGGTGTTCGACTACAAGCTGCGCCAGGGCGTGGTGGACACCACCAATGCGCTGCGCGTGCTGCGGCTGGCGGGCGTGCCCGTGGACGACCCGGACGAAGTCGCCGTGGCGCGCTGAGCCCCGAAACGACGCGGGCCCCGGGGGTTCCCCCGAGGCCCGCGCCTGAATCACTTCGTCACGCCGAAGGCGCTGATTACTTCGCCGCCTCGATGAGCGCCGCGAAGCCCATGCCGCCGCCGATGCACATGGAGACGACGCCGTAGCGGCCGTTGCGGCGCTTCAGCTCGCGCAGGATGGTGGCCACCATGCGCGCGCCGGAGACGCCCAGCGGGTGACCCAGGGCGATGGCGCCGCCGTTGGGGTTCACCTTGTCGGCGGGGATGCCCAGCTCGCGCACGCAGTACAGCGCCTGCGCGCCGAAGGCCTCGTTCAGCTCGAAGACGTCGATGTCCTCGACCTTGAGCTTGTTCTTCTCCAGCAGCTTGCGGACCGCCGGAACCGGGCCAATGCCCATGACTTCCGGGGGCACGCCGGCCACCGCGGCGTCGATGAAGTAGCCCAGCGGCTTGACGCCCAGCTCCTTCGCCTTCGCCTCGCTCATCACCACCGCGGCGGCGGCGCCGTCCGTCAGCGGTGACGCGTTACCGGCCGTCACCACGCCCTTGGGGTTGAAGGCCGGGCGCAGCTTGGCCAGGCCCTCCACCGTCGTCTCGGGGCGGAGGATGGTGTCCACGGACACGGTGACGGTCTGCGCGACGCCGTCGTCGTCGTAGTACGTCGTGGTGACGGGGACGATCTCCTCCTTGAACTTGCCCTGCTCGCGCGCGGTGGCGGCACGGCGCTGGCTCTCGGCGGCGAACTTGTCCGCGTCCTCACGCGACACGCTGTGGCGCGACGCGATGTTCTCCGCGGTGGCGCCCATGGAGGTGTAGACCTCCGGCAGGCGCTCCATCACCTCGGGGTTGGCGCTCGCCTTGTTGCCGCCCATGGGGACCATCGTCATGGACTCGGTGCCACCACCGATGCCCACGTCGTACATCCCCGCCTGGATGGCCTGGGCCACCTGGGCGATGGCCTGCGAACCGGAGGAACAGAACCGGTTGATGGTCATCGCGGGCACCGTGACGGGCAGGCCCGCCAGCAGCGTGGCCACGCGGGCCACGTTCATGCCCTGCTCGGCCTCCGGCATGGCACAGCCCAGGACGACGTCACCGATGTCCTCCGGCTTCAGGCCGGGGACCTGGGCGACGGCCTCCTTGATGGCGATGGCGGCCAGGGTATCCGGCCGGGTGTCCTTGAACTCTCCCTTGTGGGCGCGGGTGAAGGGCGTGCGGACCGCGCTGGCAATCACGACTCGACCAGCCATTTTGATGTCTCCTTGCCCGGGGGGCACCCGGGCATTCAGCGAATCTCAGGTTCAGTAGCCTATGGATACTGGCCGGCCGTCAGTTCCGCAGCGGCTTGCCCTTCTCGATCATGTGCTGCAGACGGTCCTGGGTCTTCTCCTCGCCGCACAGGCTCAGGAAGGCCTCCGCCTCCAGCTCCAGCAGCCGCTCCTCGGTGATGAGCAGCGACGGGCTGGTGTTGCCACCCGTGAGCACGGTCGCCAGCTTCTGGGCGATCTTCCGGTCGTGCGCGCTCACCTGCCCGTTGAGCTCCATGTCGTAGAGCATCATGTCGATGGTGGCCGCGCCGTTGACGCCCGGCAGACGGAAGCGCGAGGGACGGGGCGCCTTGAAGCCGGCGTCCGCCATGCCCAGCACGCGGGCCTTCGCGTCGGACAGCAGGAAGTCCCGGTTGGCGCTGATGCCATCCGCCTGCGTCAGGAAGCCCGCCTCGCGCGCCTCCTCGGCGCTGGTGGCGACCTTCGCCATGCCGATGGTGAGGAAGATCTTCTTCAGGAAGGGGAAGAAGTCGAAGTCCTTGTCCGTGCCAAACGGGCCGTAGACGTTGCGCAGCAGTTGCATGTTGCCGCCGCCGCCCGGGATGAGGCCCACGCCCACTTCCACCAGGCCCATGTACAGCTCGGCGCTGGCCTGGATGGCGTTGCCGCCCATGGTCACCTCGGCGCCGCCGCCGAGCGTGAGGTTGAAGGGCGCCGTCACCACCGGCACCGGGCTGTAGCGCATGCGCTGGTTCACGGCCTGGAAGCCCGTCACCAGCTTGCGGATGGACTCGAACTCGCCGCTCTTGGCCGCCCACAGCAGCGCCACGATGTTCGCGCCCGCGGAGAAGTTGGAGCCGTCGTTCCCGATGACGAGGCCCTTGTGGTTCTTCTCCGTCTCGTCCAGCGCGGTGTTCATCATCTCGATGATCTGGTCATCGATGGAGTTCATCTTCGTGTGGAACTCGAGCAGCGTCGCGCCGTCGCCCAGGTCCCACAGCGTGGCGCCGTCGTTGCCGGCGATCTTCTTGTTGCCGCGCTTGAGGTACTCCACGCGCTGCGTGCGGGCGTTCTCCGGCACCACCTTCACGGACTTGGACGGGATGTCCCAGTACGTGTCCTTGCCGTCCGCCACGCCGTAGAAGGACTCGCGGCCGGCGGCCAGCATCTCCTCCACCCACGCGGCCGGCTTCAGGCCCAGGGCCTTCATCCGCTCCACGCCCTTCTTCACGCCGTAGGCGTCCCAGACCTCGAAGGGCCCCAAGTCCCAACCGAAGCCCCAGCGCACGCCGCGGTCCACGTTGACCACGTCGTCGGCGATCTCCGGGATGCGGCGGCTGGTGTAGGCCAGCACGTCCAGCGTGACGCCCTCGGCGAACTTGGCCGCCTTGTCCTCGCCGTTCATCACCGAGGCCACGCGCTCACGCACGTTCTCGATGTCGCGCGCGGCGCCCAGCGACTCGTAGCGCACCTTCGCCTGCGGCCGGTACTCCAGCGACTTCAGGTCGAGCGCGAGGATCTCCTTGCCCTGCTTCTTGTAGAAGCCGCCGCCGCTCTTGTCGCCCAGCATGTTCTTCTCCACCATCTTCTGGAGGAACGCGGGGCTGGCGAACACGTCACGCTCTTCGTCGTGCGTCAGCGTGTCGTAACAGTTCTTCGCCACGTGGGTGAACGTGTCCAGGCCCACGATGTCGGCGGTGCGGAACACGGCGGACTTGGGACGGCCCATGGCCGGGCCAAAGATCTTGTCCACCTCCTCGATGGACAGCTCCGCCTTCTCCATGGAGGCGATGGTCCGCATCATCCCGTACACGCCAATGCGGTTCGCGATGAAGTTGGTGGTGTCCTTGCCGTAGACGATGCCCTTGCCCAGCACCTCTTCGCCGAAGCGGTGCAGCGTCTTGAGCACCTCCGGGGAGGTCTCCTTGCCGGCCACCAGCTCCAGGAGCTTCATGTAGCGGACGGGGTTGAAGAAGTGCGTGACCAGGAAGTTCTTCTTGAACTCCGCGCCGCGGCCCTCGGTCATGCCCACGATCGACATGCCGGAGGTGTTGGAGGACACGATGGTGCCCGGGCGGACGAGCTTCTCCACCTTGGCGAAGAGGTCCTGCTTGATCTTCAGGTCCTCCTTCACCACCTCGACCACCCAGTCGCACTCGGCGACGCGGCCCAGGTCGTCCTCGAAGTTGCCCACCTCGATGTTGGTGAGCACCTCGCCGGAGACGATGGGGCTGGGCTTCTGCTTGCGCAGGTTGGCCAGCGCGCCCTGGGCGAACTTGTTGCGAAACGCCTTCGAGGAGGTGTCCTCGCCCGGAGCGGCCTTGGGCGGAACGATGTCCAGGAGGAGCGCGCGCACGCCCGAGTTGGCCAGGTGCGCGGCGATGCCGCTGCCCATTACTCCGGCGCCCAGCACAGCCACTTTGCGGATCCGCGTCGTCATGTGGAAAAGGCTCCCTGTTGGGAAGGAGGGGATTGCACAAATGTAGGCGATTGACCCGAAAGTCAATCGGATCGGACGGCCTGGACGCTCGCCACTGGAGGACAGGCGGACTAGATACCGGCCCTCCATGGCTCGCCTCGACCCGCACTCGTACAACGACAGCACGCAGCCTGAGACGGAAACCCTGGACTGGAGGGCCCGCGTCGATTTCAGGACGCAGCGGCTGCACGCGGAAGTCACCCACACCCTGAAGGAAGCCTCGGCGGGACCGCTGGACCTGGATACTCGGGATCTGGAAATCCGAGACGTGGTCGACACCGCGGGTCGCCCCTTGCCCTACATCCTCTCCCCCGCCGAGCCCATCCTGGGCAGCCGGCTGCGCATCGAGCTGCCGGCGGGCCTGCGGCAATTCACGGTGCGCTACCGCACGGCGCCGCACGCGAGCGCGCTCCAGTGGCTGACGCCCTCGCAGACGGCCGGCGGGCAGCACCCCTTCCTCTATAGCCAGTGCCAGGCCATCCACGCCCGAAGCGTGGTGCCGCTCCAGGACACGCCGCGCATCCGCATCCGCTACACGGCGTCGCTGCGGATTCCCAAGGCGCTCAAGGCCGTCATGGCCGCCAGCTTCCTGCGGCGCGAGGAGCTGGGGGTGGAGGCGGAGGAGCACTATGAGATGCCCCAGCCGGTGCCGCCCTACCTGCTCGCCTTCGCGGTGGGCAGCCTGGCGCCCAAGGAGCTGGGGCCGCGCTCGCGCGTGTGGGCGGAGCCGGAGCTGCTGGAGGACGCGGCGGAGGAGTTCTCCGGCGTGGACGACATGCTGCGCGCCGCGGAGTCGCTCTTCGGGCCCTACGACTGGGAGCGGTTCGACCTGCTCACCATGCCGCCCTCGTTCCCCTACGGGGGCATGGAGAACCCGCGGCTGACGTTCCTCACGCCCACGCTCATCACCGGCGACAAGAGCCTGGTGAACGTGGTGGCACACGAGCTGGCGCACTCGTGGACGGGCAACCTGGTGACCAACGCCTCCGCGGAGCACTTCTGGCTCAACGAGGGCTTCACCGTCTTCGCCGAGCGCCGCATCCTGGAGGCGCTGGCCGGGCCGGAGGTCACCGCGCTGCACGGCGCGCTGGGCCGCCGCGCGCTGGACTCCGCGCTCCAGCACTTCCGCTCGCACCCGCAGCTGACGTCGCTGCGCACGCACCTGGCGGGCGTGGACCCAGACGAGGCCTTCTCCCAGATTCCGTACGAGAAGGGCTACCTGCTCCTGCGCGCCATGGAGGACGCCGCCGGGCGGCCCGCGTTCGACGAGTTCCTGCGCCGCTACCTGGCCACCTACCGCTTCCGCGCGCTCACCACCGAGGAGTTCGTCGCCTTCGCGGAGAAGGAGCTGCCCGGGGTGCTCACGAAGGTGGACGCGGAGGCGTACCTGCACCGGCCCGGCGTGCCCGCGGGGGCGCCGTCGCCGCACTCGCGCCGGCTGGAGTCGCTGGAGTCGCTGCGAGGCACGGTGCCCACGCAGGAGCAGGCGAAGGACTGGACGCCCACGGAGTGGCAGCTCTACCTGGAGTCGCTGCCGCGCTCGACGCCTCGGGACGTCTTCCAGCAGCTCGACGCGCGCTTCCACCTCACCCAGAGCCGCAACCCGGAGGTCCTGGTGGCGTGGCTGGTGTCGGCGCTGCGCGCGGGCTGGGAGCCGGCGGTGGCTCGCACCGAGGCGTTCCTCGGCGAGGTGGGCCGGATGAAGTACCTCAAGCCGCTGTACGGGGTGCTCTCATCGACCCACGACTACCGCGGCCTGGCGCGCGCCCTCTTCAAGAAGCACGGGGAGCGCTACCACCCCATCGCCCGGCAGGGCGTGGAGCTCATCCTGTCGCGCGCCTGAGCGGCGCGCGGCGGGACGCGGGCTACTTGGACGCCATCGCGTTCAGGCGCTTCTGGGACAGGTCGAGGTACTTCTCGTCCATGTCGATGCCCACGTAGCGGTGGCCCAGCTTGAGGGCCGCCACGCCCGTGGTGCCGCTGCCGTTGAAGGGGTCCAGCACGAGCGCGTCCGGGGGGCAGCTCGCCTCCAGGATGCGCTCCAGCAGCGCCACCGGCTTCTGCGTGGGGTGGCTGCCGTGGGCCTTCTCCTCGCCGCCGCGCGGGACGGTGAGCGTCCACATCCGGCCCTCGCCGTCCGCCGTCAGCTCGGCGTCACCGGAGGGCGGCAGCGCCCAGGCGTCGCGCATCTGCTTGCCGCCGTTCTCCGCCTTCATGCGCGCGTAGTTGAACGTGTGCTGCAGCTTGCCGCCGGACTTCGGCGAGGCCCAGATGAGCAGCTCCGTGGAGTGCGTGAAGTAGCGGCACGCCAGGTTGGGGCTCGCGTTGGGCTTGAACCAGGTGACGGTGTTGAGCAGCTTGTAGCCGAGCTTCTGCATCGCGAAGCCGGCGTTGAAGATGACGTGCTGCGTGCCGCTCACCCACAGCGTACCGGTGGGCTTGAGCAGGCGCTGGCAGGCCGCGAGCCACTCGGTGGTGAACTTGTGGTCCTCCTCCACGCCGCGCGACACGTCCCAGCCCCCCTTGGCCACCGCGACGCGCTTGCCGCCCTTGCAGGTGGTGCCGCCGTTGGAGAGGAAGTACGGCGGGTCGGCGAAAATCATGTCGAACGTCTGGGGCTCGAACTGGGACATCAGCTCCAGGCTGTCGCCGTGCAGCAGCGTGTAGGCCTCCCCTTTGGAATGGACGCTCTCGCTGAGCGAGCGGCGGACGACTTTCAGGGAAGGGGCTGCAGCAGCGTGCGCGGACATCTCGCCTCCGTCGGACTCTTCGTCGTGGACGCGGCGGACTGTGCGGTCGCTTCGGTGCTACGTCTAATTTCTGGCCTGTAGCACCCTGAAACTTGACGGGTGATTCAGGCCGTAGAAGCACCGCGAGCAGGGCGGGAGGACCTGTCTGGAGGTCTCCGTCACCCTGCTCGTCGGGAACTGCCTGGACTATACCGGGGCCCGTGAGCGGCCCCCGCGAACTACGCCTTCTTGGAAGCGGCGGACGTCGGCGACGCGCCGTACTTCTTGCGGAAGCGGTCGATGCGGCCGGCCGTGTCCACGAGCTTGTACTTGCCCGTGAAGAAGGGGTGGCAGTTCGAGCAGATTTCCACCGAGAACGAGCCGCGGGTGGACTTCGTCTCCACGACGTTGCCGCACATGCAGGTCACGCGGGACGGCGGGTAGACGGGATGGATTTCAGACTTCATGGCACGCTCCAGTATGCCTTGCCCCCACCCCCAGGGGTGGGAGGTCCGGCGCTGAGGGATGGTCGGCGCTTATAATGGCGCTTGGACCGCTTCACAAGGCCAGCTCGGATCAATGGGCCGCCGAGCCTGGAGGCTCGACGCGCTCCACCCGCTTCTGAACGGCCGGATCCGCCGGCACGTCACTTCCAAGCTGGATGTACGACAATAGATGCGTGCGGCCGCCCCCCGTTGCGCCGCCCGCCAGCGTCTCGCGCAGGGACGCCTGCCGGGCTTCCAGGCTGGCGACGCTCTGCTCCAGGGCCCGCTTCTCCCCCGCGTCCTGGCTGCTGGCGAGCCGCTTCTTCGCCCGGGCGAGGTTGTCGTCGAGCAGCCGCAGGCTCTGCCGCATCCGGTCCTGCTCGGCGGCGTCCTCGAAGCGCCCCTTCCCGGCCACCTGGAGCACCAGCTTCGCCAGCTGACGTCCCCGGTCCCCGGGCGGAATCACGGTGGCCTGGCCCTGCTTCTGCGCGTACCCCGGGGGCCGGCCGTCGTGGGACTGCACCACGAAGTCCACGCCTTCCACCTGGTCCGCCAGGCGCAGGGCCTCGTCATACGGCACCGCCGCGAGCACCACGACGATGTCCACCTTGGACTCCGTCCGCAGGCGCCGGACCTCGGCCGCCACGAGCGCGTCGCCAGGGAGGCCCCGCACCAGCTCCTGGGGCGCGCCCTTGGCGGGAATCCCCACCGGCACGGGCTTGGGGGTCTCCGGCGAGACGCCCACCACGCCCACCGAGACGCCTTGCAGCTTCGTCACCATCGAGGCGGGGAACAGGCGCTTCTCCTGGGCGTCCACGAGGTTCGCCGACAGGAGCTTCAGCTTCGCCTTCCGCGTCTGCGCCTGGAGGAAGTCCACGCCGAGCCCGAGGTCCCGCGTGCCCACGGCCATGGCCGCGGTGCCCTGCGCGTCCATCTGCGACAGGATGAGCTCCGCGCGCGCCCTCGCGTCCGGAGCAGCGGCGCTGTCCCGGCTCTTGAAGAGCGCGTTGCCCGCGTCCAGCACGAGCACGGGAGCGCCCTGCTTGCGCTCCTTCTCAATCACGACTTTTCGTCTGGCAAGACCGCCAGAGGGATTGTGCCTTCAACCACAGGGGGCGACTTCGCCCCCGTTGTCTCCGGTGAAGAGGAGGACGAGCTGCTTGGGCGCCGCCCCCGCCACCATCGGCAGCAGGAGCAGCAGCGCGAGCGCGGCCAGCTTCACCGGGCGCGGGCTCACTTCTTGCCCTTCTTGGCCGGCGGCGTCTTCGGCTTGTCCAGCTCGGCGATGCGGTCCTTCGCCGTCTTCGCCTCGGGCGACTTCGGGTAGCTCTTGATGAGCTCCTCGAGCGCCAGCCGCGACTCCTCCTTCATCTTCAGCTGGGCGAAGCAGTCCGACGAGCGCAGGTAGGACTCCGGCGCGGAGTCCGCCTTCGGGTAGTCCTGCAGCACCTTGCCGTACTCGAAGAGGGCCTCGCGGCACTTGGACTCGGAGAAGTACGTCTCGCCGAGGCCGAAGTGGGCGTCCCCGACCAGCGGGTCCTTGGCCCACTTCTTCATGAACTCGTTGTAGAGCTGGCGCGCCAGAATGACGTCCCCGGCCTTGGCCTTCTCCTTGGCGAGCGCGAGGAACTCCTTCTTGTCCGCGGGGCGCTTGAGTTCCTCGGCCTTCTTCTTGGCCTCGGCCTCCTTCAGCGCCGCCTCGCCCTGCATGGCGATGAGCTTCTGGTCCTGCGCGGCCAGGGCGGTCTCCAGCTCGGAGATTTTGTGGAGGTAGGTCTCCACCTGGCCCCGGAGCTGCGCGAGGTCCTCGACCGTCTTCTGGAACTGGACGCCGATGTCCGCGTCCTTGCGGCGCGCGGCGGTGTCCAGCCCCTTGAGGGCCTTGGTGACCTCGGCGACCTTCTCGTCGATTATCGGGAGCGCGGCGGCGAGCTGCTCGCGCGCCTCCTTCAGCTCCGTCTGAATCTGAGCCGTGTCAGCGCCGAGCCGGTCGACCTTCGCCTCGAGGGCGCGGCCGCGGTCAGCGGGGTAGAAGCAACCTGGGAGGGCCAGCAGGGAAATCAGCGCCAAGCTTCGCATCGGGCGCCATCTTAGGACCAAACGTCCGGCCCGTCCGTTCTTCTCTCGCACCTCCCCTCCCCGCCGCGGCCCGCCCGGCTGGCCGGTCAGCGCTTCCGGCGGGAAGATTCCAGCCGCTCGGCAGCGTGCGCACAGGCAATCCGGAGACGGTCGGGATTGAGGAAGAAGGGCACCGGGCGGGCACGGCCGGCCTCCAGGGACTGCAGCGCCCGCCGGTACTCACCAGTGGCCTCGGCGGCGCGCCGACACTGCTCCAGGAGGAGGCCGAGCAGGTAACGGGCGGCGGCGTGGTCCGGGTCGAAGCTGAGACAGCGGCGCAAGTCCCGCTCCGAGACGCTGTCCGGCACGCCCGAGGCGGCGCCGTCCAGGACACAGGCGAAGAGCAGGTCCGCTTCCAGGAAGGCATCCGGAGTGGTCGGCTGCGGCGTGGCGCTGAGCCCCCCCTTCTCGGCTGCGGGGCTCGCCTTCGAGGCCACGCTGGGCGGCGCCGCCACCGCCCCAGGGGCGCCCGGCGCCGCCTCTTTCGGGCGCACGGGGAAGTCGGCGGCAGCGCTCGCTTTCGAGGCCCCACGGCGTGGCACCGACACCATCACGGAGGCGTCCGGTGGTGGCGCCTCTTTCGGGCGCACGGAGAAGCCCGCTGCGGGGCTCGGTTTAGAAGCCACGCGGCCTGGCGCCGCCACCGCCAAGGGGGCGTCCGGCGGTGTCTCCCCTTCCGGGCGAACGTAGAAGAAGGCCTGCTCCCCCCGGTGCACCCGCAGCGAGGGGGGCACCTGGAGCAGCGGCTCCGACGCGGACAGCACCAACGTGCCACCAGGCGCCAGGCTCGCGGCCAGCGCCTCCACCGTGCGCTGGAACGCCTCGGCCGTGAAGTAGATGAGGACGTTGCGGCAGAAGATGACGTCGAAGCCGCCCCCGCCCGGCGCCTCCGGATACGGCCGGGCCATCAGGTTGTGGCACTGGAAGCTCGCGCGCTCACGCAAGGCCGGGGACAGGGACTCCTTCGCGCCGGACCGGGTGAAGTAGCGCGAGCGAAGCTCGGGCGGGACGCGGTTGAGCTGCTCGCGGCTGTAGGACCACCACCGCGCGCGGTTCAGCACCTCCCCGGAGATGTCCGTCCCCAGCACCGTGCTGCCCGGATCCGCGCCCGCCTCCGCGAGGAGGACGAGCAGCGTGGCCACCTCCTCGCCCGTGGCGCACCCCGCGCTCCAGACACGCAAGGGCCTCCGGCGCCGCGCAACCAATGGCGTCAACACCTGGCTCCGGAACGCCGCGAGCTGCAGGTCATCCCGGAAGAGGTCCGTCTTGTTCACCACCAGCGCGGCGACCAGGTCCTCCAGGTCCGTCGTGCCCGCCGGAGACCGGAGGAACATCAGGTACTGGTGCGGCGTGAGCCCCTGACTGCGCGCCACCAGCCGTTCATCGAGCCGCCGGATTTGCGGCACGCTCAGCGCCATGCCCGTGTGCGCCGTCAAGAAGGCGCGCACCTCGGACCATTGCGCGCCGCCGGCCACCCGTGGTCAGCGCCCCACCGCGAGGGACTCGCCCCGGGACAGCCGAACCAGCGTCGCCGCGACGTCGTCACCGTGGATGAGGTGGTCCACCGCCTTGCGCTCCACCGCCGCGCCCGGCATGCCGAACACCACGCAGGACTCCTCGTTCTGCGCCACCGCCAGGCCTCCGGCCTGCTTGATGGCGAGCAGCCCGTCCGCGCCATCCGCGCCCATGCCCGTCAGCACCAGGCCCACCGCGCGCCGGCCGTAGGTCCGCGCCGCGCTCTCCAGCAGCACCGTCCCCGAAGGCATGTGCCCGTCCCGCTCCACGCCCACCTTGAGCCCCACCCGCCCCCGGAAGGGAATCAGGGTGTGCTGCCCCGGCGGCGCGATGAGCACGTGCCCCGGCATCAGCGGCTCGCCGTCCTGCGCCAGCCGGACCTTCAGCTTGCTGGCCCCCGCGAGCCACCCCGCGAGCGACTCCGCGAAGGCCGCGTTGATGTGCTGGACGATGACGATGGGCGCCGGGAAGTCCGCGGGCAGCTCCGACAACATCTTGAAGAGCACCTGGGGCCCGCCGGTGCTCGCCGCCACCACCACCACGCCCATGGACACCGCGGGCAGCACCGACGTCGCCACCCGGGGCGGCAGCAGCGGACCGCGCTGCGGCCGGCGCAGGTGACGGATGACGCGCACCGAGGACAGCAGCCGGATTTCGCGCACCAGGTTCCACGCGTCCGGCCCCGCGTCGATGGCGGGCTTGATTTGCAGGGCGAGCGCCCCCAGCTCCAGCGCGCGGTACGTCAGCTCCGGCGCCTGCGAGCGAGGGTCCGCCGTGAGCACCAGGATGGGCGTGGGGCACTCGGCCATGATGTGCTCGGTGGCCGTGAGCCCATCCATGACGGGCATGTCCACGTCCATGGTGATGACGTGGGGACGCAGCTCCTTGGTCATCTCCACGGCCTGCTTGCCGTCCGCGCAGGTGCCCACGACTTCGATATCGGGGTCCTTGCTCAGCGCCTCGCAGATGAGCTGTCGGCAGATGAGGGAGTCATCGACCACCAGCACCGACACTTTCTTGCCCATGCCCTGTCCATACCCCGTGCGCGAGCCGGGGAGTATAGCCAATGCAAGGGCCTGACAGACCAGCTCCTGGCGCGCCGGCGGCCCTGGATGATGGCGCCGCCAACCCCCGCCGCCGGTCCTCCTCCCCTCCACGGGTGGTGAGCATGACCAGGGGCCGCCGCGATGAAGCACGCGGCGCACGGGCGAAGCGGAGCGCCTCGGCCTGGGCGCGCCCCCTCGACATGGCGCCTATCCGACCTATTCTCATAAGCTGGGAAATCCCCATTGACCTGATGCGCGGGGGCGGGATAGCGCCGCCCGGTCCTACTCCCGCTCGAAAGGAGCGCATCGTGGTCCGGCAACTTCTCTCCTCCCTCCTGCCCCTCGTGCTGGTGGCCTCCACGGCCGCGGCACAGACGACCCCTGTCTCCATCGACTTCGATGGCAACTGGAACGAGACGCCGTCGGTGGACGTGATTCCGATGGGCGGCGCGGTGGTCGTCAACTACGACGTCAGCCGCCTTCCGCAGTGCCGGAGCACGAACTCCTCGGGCCAGCCGACCTGGACCATCACCGGCCATGTCCAGGTGAACCAGGGCCCGGTGGTGAGCTTCTGGGTGGCCGGCCACGAGCCGAACAACCAGCCCACCCAGCGCACCCTGCACCTCCCGGCGACGTCGACCGGCGCCCTGGTGCTGTGGTTCGACATCTCGAGCCCGGGCTGCAAGGCGTGGGACTCCAACCACGGCAGCAACTACCACTTCCCCATCGGCGCGCCGACGCTCTCCTTCACCTCGAACTGGAGCGAGCTGGTGGCGGGCACGCTGCGCGCTGGCGAGCCGTTCATCATCAACTACGACGCGTCCCGCCTGCCCGAGTGCCGCGCGACCTACAACGGCCCGGCCTGGGCGATTGTCGCGCAGTACCGCTTCGACAACGGCCCCATCCAGGAGACGGCCGTCACCCACGCCGGTTACTCCGTGCCCACGACCCTCACCGCGCCGGCTGGCGCCCGCAACCTGGAGCTGTGGTTCCTCAACGCGGACCGAAGCTCCTGCATGCGCTACGACAGCAACTACGGCGCCAACTATCACTTCACCCTGGAGTGAGCCGTAGCTGGAGAGGCGCGAAGGGAGCGCCTCCGGATGAGGGCGGGCTGCCGCCACGGCCCGCCTCCGCGTCACGCGACGCTCACGCGGACTCGGCGAAGGGGGCGAGCCCTCCGTTGAGACGGCGCAGGTGTGCCGGAGCGCCCGCATCGTCAACAGGGCCAGGAGCCCGCCGCTACGCGGGGGGAGGATGACCACCGCGAGGCGCGGTCAGCCCAGCAGCCGCCGCACCACGTCCACCAGGTCCTGGCGCACCAGGTCGCCCTTGGTGATGTAGCCGTCCACCCCCGCCGCGAATCCCCGCCGCCGGTCCTCCTCCCCTCCCCGGGTGGTGAGGATGACCACGGGCAACCGCGAACGGGCGGGGGTTCCCTTCAGGCGCCGGGCCAGCTCCAGGCCGTCCACGCCGGGCATCTCCAGGTCCGTGACGACCAGGTCCACGGAATAAGAGTCCAAGACCTCCAGCGCCTCCGCGCCATCCGCTGCGATGACGGTGTCATAGCCCACCGCCTCCAGGAGGTTGGCGATGAGCTCCCGGGTGAGGGGTGAATCATCCACCACGAGGATGCGCCGGCGCCGGGCCTCGGGTCCCGGCGCGGCAGAAGGCGCCGGACGCGGCAGGGCGTGGCCGTGATGGGCGCTCGCGGTGAGATGAGCGGCGGAGAGCACCATGGCCAGGCGTCCATCCGCCAGGGACGTCGCACCGGTGAGGTGGCCGAAGCGCCCCAGGATTCCCTTCAACGGGAGGATGGCCTGGACCCGCTCCTCCAGGACGCGGTCCACCACCAGCGCCGCCGCGCCGCTCTGGCTCTTCACCACCAGGGCCAGCTCCCCCTCCCGGGCGGGGCGCTCCGGCTCCAGCCCCATCAACGACGCCAGCGAGGCCAGCGGCAACACCCGCCCCTCCACGAGCAGGGAGGGACGTCCCGCCACCTCGCACAGGTCGGCGAAGTCCACCTTGAGCGCCCGGGAGACATGGGTGGCGCTCAGCGCCAGCGTCTCCGAGCCCACCTGGATGAAGAGCAGCGGCGCCACGGTGAGCGAGACGGGGACGCGGAGCTCGAAGATGGTGCCCCAGCCCGGCGCCGACTCCACGCCCACGTCGCCCCCCAGGCCCTGGATGGAGGTGCGGACGGCGTCCAGCCCGACGCCCCGGCCCGACAGGTCCGTGACGACGTCGCGCGAGGTGAACCCGGGGAGGAAGACGAGCTCCCGGGCCGCCGCGTCCGACAACGCATGGGCCGCGCTCTCGTCGAGCAGTCCGCGGCGCACGGCCACCTTGCGGAGGTGGGCCGGGTCCATTCCCATGCCGTCGTCCTCGACGCGGAGGTTGATGCGGCTGCCCTCTCGGGCGGCGCGCAGCGTCAGGCAGCCGCGCGGCTTCTTGTCCGCGGACACCCGGTCCACGCGGGTCTCCAGGCCGTGGTCCAGCGCGTTGCGGACCAGGTGCATCAGCGGCTCGCGCAGGGCCTCCACCACCGCGCGGTCGGCGCGGGTGTCCTCGCCGTCGACGACGAGCTCCACCTCCTTGCCCAGCTCGCGGGAGAGGTCTCGCACCATGCGGGGATAGGGCTCGAAGAGGACGGAGAGGGGCAGCATGCGCAGCGTCTGCACCTCCTCCACCACCATGCCCAGGTCGCGCAGCTCCGCGTTGGAGAGGAGCTTCGACTCACGGTGGAGCGCGGCGGCCAGCTCCTTGGCGGAGCCCAAGCGCGCGGCGAGCGCGGCGCCCGCGGGGCCCAGGTCCTCGGCCTCGCGCGCGAGCTGGCTCAACTCGCGGGCCAGCGCCAGACGGCGGGCGTTGGCCAGCTCCCGGCGACGGGCCACCTGCGTGAGGTTGGTGACGGCGCTGGTGAGCAGGTCCAGGCTCTCCACGCCGATGCGCACCGCCGTGTCCGGGCGCGGCTCGGGCTGCCGGGACACGGGCGTACCGGTGGCGCCACGAGCGTCGGTGGCCCGGATGGGGTCGCGAACGCCCCGCGCCGAGGAGGTCGCACCCGACGCGGGCGACACGAGGCTCGACGTCGTGCTCCGGACCGCCGCGCCTGGGTGGGCCGGAGCCTCGCTGGCGGTTCCTCCTCTTCGCGAGGAACCAGCGGCCCCCTCACGGACAGGTGCAGTGACTTGCGTCGAACTCCCCATCCCGCGCGCGGGGCTGGCGGACGCGGTGCTCCCAACGACCAGGGAGGCTCCCGCTGGCGGAAGGTGTCCATTGTCTCGAGCTGGCGACGCGGACTTCACGCCGCTCCCCGCGACGAGAGAGGCTCCCGCCGATGCCGACGAGCTGCCCTCTCCGTCACGCGCAGGGGGTGCGGACGGCGTCGTGCCACCCACGACGCGTGAGGTGCCCGCGGCTGAAAGCCCCTCGCCGTCCCGAGCGGGGAGCGTGGCCTGCGGCGTGCTGCCCACCGCCGAGGTGCTCCAGGCGGACTGCGCGCCACTGTCCTTGCCGGGAGGCGTCCCGGGCCCCGAGGTGTGGACCCCCTGCGCCCCACCCGAAGCGCCCCGGCCCCGTGAGTGTTCGTCCGCGCCGTGCTCGACCGCGGGGCGTTCCGCGGACTCGCCACCGCCCGGCAACCGCTCCACCTCGGCGCGAACGCACTCCTGCAGCCACGCGACGAGCCGCTCCACCGCGGGCGGAGGCGCCTCCGCCGGCTGCGTGCCGGAGAACACGAGCACCGCGTCCGCCGTGGTCAGCAGGGCGTCCGTGGACGTGGGCGACAACGCATACCGCAGCGGCTCCGTGCAGCGGACCAGCTCCTCCATCTGGTGGACGAGCACATTCACGTCATCGAAGCCCATCATCCGGGCCTCGCCCTTGAGGCCGTGCAGCTCACGCAGCACGCCGCGCCCCGCCTCCGCGCTGGCGCCGGTCTCCAGCTCCATCAAGGACCGGGTGATGCGCTCCAGGCGCACCGTCACCAGGTCCCGGAACTGCCTGAGCAGGCGCTCGCTCGGGTTCACCCGCCCTCCTCCCCGAGCGGCTCCTGACCAATCTGGAAGCGCTCGACCACGCCCTGCAGGTCCCTGGCGAGCACGAGCAGGTCCGTGTTCGCGGTCGTCACCTGCTTGGTGGCGTTCAGGCTCTGCTGGGTGATGCGCAGGATGTCCGCCATCGTATCGGCGAGCTGGTCGGTGCCCGTCTGCTGCTGCTGCGTCGCCAGGGAGATGCTGCGCACCGCGTACGACGTCTGTCCCGCCAGCTGCACGATCTGCCGCAGCGACTCGGACACCTGCTGCGCCAGCGTGGTGCCGGTCTCCACCGCGCGCACGCCCCCCTCCGTGGCGGACACCGCCGCGGCCGAGGCCTCGCGCACCTCCTCGATGAGCCCTTCGATTTCCTTCGTGGACTCCAGCACGTTCTCGGCCAGGCGCCGCATCTCCGCGGCCACCAGCGAGAAGCCGCGCCCCACCTCGCTGGCCTTGGTGCCCTCCAGCTCCGCGTTGAGCGCCAGCAGCTCCGACTTGTCGGCCACGCCGTTGATGAACTCGACGATCTTGCCAATCTGCTGCACGCGCTTGTTGAGCCGCACCACCGCCGAGGAGATGGAGACGTTGTCCTGCCGCATGCGCGCCATGGACCCCAGGAAGGCCTCCGCGCTCCCCTGCCCCTGCTGCGCGGCGCCCAGCGTGCGCTGCGCGATTTCGGCCACCGAGCCCGCGTTCTCGGCGATCTGCCGCGCCGAACGCGCCAGCTCCTCCGTGGTGGCGCTCGTCTCGTCCAGCGAGCTGGCCTGCTCCGTCGCCCCCGCCTCGTAGCGCCCGGAGGTGGTGAGAATCTCCTCCGTGGTCGACGAGATTTGCGCGCCGGCGCGCTGCAGCTGGGACATCACGTCCGCCAGGTGCGCGCGCATGGTGGAGAAGGCCGCGGACACATCCCAGACCTCGTCCTCGGCGGGCACCACGCGAGGGCTCGCGAGGTCGCCCTCCGCGATGCGCTTCGCCTCGCGGGCCAGCTCCCGGAGCGGACCGCCCAGCAGCGTGCCGCCCAGGTACGCGGCCGTCAGGGCGAGCGCGAACACGAGCAGCACCAGGCTTCCGCCCTGCGTCAGGGCCTCCAGCCGCAGCGCCTGCGCCAGCTCCAGTTGCCGGCTGACATCCCGCTCCGCCATGAGCCGGGTGAAGAGCCGCTGCCCCAGCGCGTACGCGAGCTGCGCGGACAGCACCGCGGGCGTCATCACCGTCACGAAGGCGAACGCCGCCAGCCGGGCCCGCAGCTCCGCGCGACGGGGCATGGCCGCGATGAGCTGCGCGGGCGTCATGCCCAGCTCCGCCAGCCACAACACCACCCGGCGCGAGCGCAGCACGACCAGGCAGTGCACGAGCAGCGCGGTGAGCGGTCCGAAGAGCAGGCCCAGCGCGGCGATGCGCGAGGCCACCGCCAGCTCCACGCCCAGGCCCAGCCAGACGCACACGCCCAACACCAGCGTCGTGGCCAGCCACATGCCCAGCGAGCCCAGGAACGCCTCTTCCGGCGCCCGAGTGACCTCCGACACCGCCGCCGCCAGGTTCTCCGGCGTGGCGGGCACATCGCCACGCTCGAGCCCGCGCAGGGTCCGCTGCCGGCCCAACGACGCCGCCGCGCCGGCCGCCAGGGCCGTCACACAGAGGGCGCCGCCCAGGATGCCGAGCACCCCCAGCCGTCCCGCCAGCGGCTCGGCCAGGGTGAGCGACGCGAAGCGCAGGGTGAGCGCGGCGCCCACCAGGTTGGCGAGCGGCACGGGCGCCATGAGGTGCCGGCTGAACGAAGCCCGCCGGCCCGTCCGCTCCGCGCTCACGCGTCACCTCCCGGCGCGATGTGGAAGCGCTCCACGGCCCGCTTCAGGTCGCGCGCCAGCGTGGACAGGTCCGCGTTGGCCGCGGCCATCTGCTTGGTGGCCGCGTAGTTCTGCTCGGTGACGCGGAGGATGTCGCCCATGGCCGCGGCGAGCTGGTCGGTGCCCGTCTGCTGCTGCTGCGTCGCCAGGGAGATGCTGCGTACCGCGTGCGACGTCTGCCGCGCCAGCTCCAGGATGAGGCTCAGGCTCTCATCCACCTGGGCCGCCAGCACGGTGCCCGCGTCCGTCGTCTTCAGGCCCGCCTCCGTCGCCATCACCGCAGCGTGCGTCGCGTCGCGAATCTCCGCGATGAGCTGCTCGATGGCCTTGGTGGAGCGGATGACGTTCTCCGCCAGGCGCCGCATCTCCGCGGCCACCAGCGAGAAGCCCCGGCCCACCTCGCCCGCCTTGGTGCCCTCCAGCTCCGCGTTGAGCGCCAGCAGGTCGGACTTGTCGGCGATCTCATTGATGAACTCCACCACCTTGCCAATCTGCTGCACGCGCTTGTTGAGGCGCACCACCGCGTCCGCGATGGCCTGGTTGTCCTCCTTCATGCGCTGCATCGCGCCCAGGAAGGCGGCGGCGCCCCGCTGGCCCGTCTGCGCCGCGCCGAAGGTCGTCTCCGCGATGGCGGACACGGACTCGGCGTTGCCGGCGATCTGCTGCGCCGACCGCGCCAGCTCCTCCGTGGTGGCGCTCGTCACGTTGAGCGAGGCGGCCTGCTCGTCCGCGCCGGACTCCTGCTCCCCGGACGTGGCGACGAGCTGCTCGGTGGTGGTCGAAATCTGGAGCCCCGCGCGCTGCAACTGCGTCAGGGCCTGCCCCAGCTGCGTCTGCATCTGCGCGAAGGCGGCCGAGGTGGCCCACACCTCGTCCTCCGCGGCGATGATGCGCGGCGGCCGGAAGTCGCCCTGGGCAATCCGGGTGGCGTCCTCGGTGATGGAGCGCAGCGGCTCGGCGATGACGGCGCCGCCCACGTAGGCCGTCATCATCACCAGCACCGCGACCAGCGCCGCCACCGCGAGCCCCCGCGTCTGGCTGGCATTCGCCGCCGCCTCCCGTTGGAGGTGCACGGGCGCGCCTACCATGGCGTCCACCGCGTCCAGCGTCCGCGACACGGACGCGTCGATGATGAAGAACGACGGGCTGAGCACCGCGATGGCGGTGAAGAGCACCATGCGCCGGCGCACCCGCAGGCGGCGCGGCGGCGCAGTGGCCACCACCTCCAGGGGAGACAAGCCCTGGGCGGCCACCAACTCCACCGCCTTGCGCGCCCTGCGCGCCACCATCAGGTAGACGAACAGCGCGCTCAGCGGGCCCAGGAACAGCCCCATCATCGCCAGCCGCAGCCCCAGCATCCACGCGCCGCCCACCAGCGGGACGAAGACGAACGCCAGCCCCAGCGACACCAACAGCCAGCACTGGAGCACGAAGGCGAAGCTCCGCTCGGGGAACGTGCGGGCCTCCAGCAAGGCCTTGAGCAAGGCCTCTGGCGTGGACGGCTGCCGGCCTTCGCCCAGCGCATACAACACCCGCAGCGTGCGCCGCCCATGAACCCCGGTGAACCAGAGCGACAACGTCAACGACAGGCCCACGAACAACAGGAAGGGGACCCAGGCCCCTTCGGGGACCGTGTCGGTGAGTTGACAATGCAACACCGCCAGCAGGGCTCCCACCGAGCACCCCAGCAGCGCCGGCCGCGCAATCCACCGCGCCAGCCCCCTCAAACCCGCGGGCACCGTCATGCGCCCTCCCACTGCCCGCGCAGGAAGCGCTCGAAGTCCGTCAGGCCCATCAGCGGCCACAGCTCACCGCGGGCGAGCACGAAGCCCTGGAGACTGCCGCCCGACGCCCGCACCGCCACCGGCGGCGCTGGCAGCACCCGGTGCGGCTCGGCGTCGATTTCCAAGGTGTCCACGCCCACGGCGCCGCCCGAGGCGGCCACCAGCGCGCGTGAGGCCCCGTCGGACGCCTGAAACGCCCGGCGCGCGGACGCCACCTCCCGCCCCACGGGCGAGGTGATGGAGGCCACCTCGTGCGCATGGAAGGCGAGCCGGTGGGGGCCGGCGTGGCACAGGAGCATTCCCCGGACGTGGCCCGGTGGCTCCATGACTCAGGCCCCCTGACTGAGGTGGTCGAAGAGGCCTTCCGGGTCGATGACGGCCACGTCCCGGGGGCCGCTCTTGGCGGGGCCGCGCAGGTGGACGTGGACGCCCGTGGGGCCCAGGGGCTCCAGCGCGCCCGTCACCGGGGAGACGCCGGCCACCGTGCTGGCCGTGAGGGCGAGGGTGCCACGGGGCAGGCGCACCAGCACCGCCCTTCGTGAGCCCTGGCTGACGCCGCCCACCAGCAGGCCCATGTCCACGACGGGGATGACCTCTCCCCGGTGCGCGAACACGCCCAGCAGGTGGGCTGGAGCGCCCGGTACCCGCGTGAGCTCGGGGAAGGTCACGACCTCCGCCGCACTCTCCGCGGGCACCGCGTACCAGCTACTACCGCAGGCAAAGACGAGATAGGACTGACGCGCTTCAGGCTCTTGAACGGCCATCACCCGCGCAGCCTACCTCAGACTAGCGCTGGAACTCGACGCGGCGGTTTTCCGACCAGGCCTCTTCCGTCGAAGCCGAGTTGACCGGGCGGGTCTCACCGTAACCCACCGTGCTCAGGCGGTTGCCCGGGACGCCCAGGTCCGTCAGGTAGCGCTTGACGGAGGCCGCGCGGCGGTTGGAGAGCTGGAGGTTGTACTCCTCGGTGCCGCGCTCGTCGGCGTGGCCCGCCAGCGTCACCCGGCCCGACGCCGACTTCAGGCACGTGGCCAGGTCGGACAGGCGCTGCTGCGCGTCCGCCGACAGGCCGGACTCGTTGAAGCCGAACGGGATGGGGCTCCAGTCGCAGCGGTCCGCGGAGGCCGTCACGCACTGGCCGGCCTGGCACTCCTGGCCCTCGCCGCAGTCCGAGCTGGAGGCGCAGGTGTTCTCGGGGGCCTGGCAGCGGCCCGACTCGCACTTGCCGCCACCGGGGCACTGGGTGTCCTGCTGGCACTGGGCCTGCGCGCACTTGCCGGCCTCGCAGATGCGGCCGCTGCCGCAGGCGCTGTCCGTGGTGCACTCAGGCGGCTTGGGGGCGCACTTGTTCGCCTGGCAGGTGAAACCCTCCTGGCAGTTGGCGTCCGTGGCGCACTCCTGACACTGGCCCTGGACACAGACTTCGCCCTTCTCGGCGCAGTGCTCGTCCTCGTTGCACTTCGGGTAGGAAGGGGTGCAGCCGCCCATGATGGCGACGGCGAGGGAGAGCCCCGCCAAAAGGGAAATCTGACGCATATTTCCTCCAGAATTCTGTAGTCGAAAACGCGCCCGCGCCCGCGGGGTCTGGTGGCTGGCGTGTAGTCTCACTGACGGGGGTGAGTCAAAACATTTGTCCCTCCGCGGACACCCCGCCCTGCCGCCGAAACCCTTGAATGTCCAAATATTTTCCGTGAGATTGTCACGATTGACCCGCGTCCGGCCCGCCCCATGGCGTGCCACGGGGAAAGCCCGTCATGCCCGCCTCCGTCCTCATCGTCGATGACGAGAAGAACATCCTCCTCACCCTGAGCCAGTCACTCCAGCTCGCGGGGTACCAGACACACCTGGCCAGCAGCGGTCAGGTCGCCCTGGATGTCGTCAGCGCCCGGCCCGTGGATGCCGTGCTGATGGACGTGAAGATGCCGGACATGGACGGCCTCACGGCCCTGGCGCGGCTCACCGAGCTGAAGCCCGAGCTGCCCGTCATCATGATGTCCGGGCACGGCACCATCGACACCGCCGTGAAGGCGACGCAGCTTGGAGCCAGGGATTTCCTGGAAAAACCAATCGCTCGCGAGCGGCTGCTGGTGGCGCTGCGCAATGTGCTCAAGCACCAGGCGGCCATGCAGGAGCTGCAGGAGCTGCGGGCGCAGCTCGGGCGCTACGACATGGTGGGCAGCGGCCCGGCCATGCAGCGCATCTTCTCGCTCATCCAGCGCACGGCGCCCTCCGAGGGCCGGGTGCTGATTACCGGTGAGAACGGCACGGGCAAGGAGCTCATCGCGCGGGCGCTGCATCAGCACTCGAAGCGCAAGGGCCAGCCCTTCGTGAAGCTCAACTGCGCCGCGGTGCCGCACGAGCTCATCGAGAGCGAGTTGTTCGGCCACGAGAAGGGCGCGTTCACCGGCGCGGTGAGCGTGCGCCGGGGCAAGTTCGAGCTGGCCCACGAGGGCACGCTGTTCCTGGACGAGATTGGCGACATGCCGCAGGCGATGCAGGCCAAGCTGCTGCGCGTGTTGCAGGAAGGCGAGCTGGAGCGCGTGGGCGGCGCGGAGACGCACAAGGTGGACGTGCGCGTCGTCGCGGCGACAAACAAGAACCTGGAGGCGGAGATCGCCGCCGGGCGCTTCCGCGAGGACCTCTACTACCGCATCAACGTGGTGCAGATTCACTCGCCCCCGCTGCGCGAGCGGCGTGAGGATTTGCCGGACCTCATCAAGACGTTCCTCGACGAGGCGTGTGCCAAGAATGGACGCCGGCCGCTGACGCTGTCGCCTGACGCGCTGGCGGTGATGAGCGCCTACGACTACCCCGGCAACGTCCGCGAGCTGCGCAACCTGGTGGAGCGGCTGGCCATCCTGTGTGAGGGCCCGGTCGTCACGCGGACGGACGCGCTGGAGCTCTTGCCCCGGGGGCGGAACGTGCCGCCGCCGCCTCCGGTGGAATCGCCCGTACCCTCCGCGAGCCCCCTGCCCTTACCCGAGGCCGCGGTGGCCGCGATTCCGAGCCCGGCCGCGGCGCCCGTGGCAGCGGAGCCCCCCGCGCCCGTGGGCTTCCGTCCTCGCGCGGACCGGACGTTCCGTGAGCAGGTGGAGGATGCGGAGCGGGAGATCATCCAGTTCGTGCTGGCGCATACCCATGACAATGTCACGGAGGCCGCGCGACTTCTGGATTTGGAGCGGGGGCACTTCTACAAGAAGATGAAAGCTCTGGGATTGCGCCGCGGCAGCTCCGAGACGTGACGCATTGAATGAATAGAAAGGGCCATGATGAGCAAGAACCATGGCCCCTTCGACCGTCATTCCATTGAATCATCCCAGAGCGGGGTAGGAATTCCCCACTGGTCGATGGACAAGGCCGCTGGCGGACGGTAGTCCGCCAGCGTCGGCATCGTGCGGTGCATCGTCTCATGATTGAGCGAGCGTCCATCGGGCGCCGTGACCTCGACGATGTAACGCCACTCATGGCAGCGGTCGAAGATGACGAACCGCCAGTCATTGGAGCAGATGAACTCCACATTGCCGAGGTATCGCTCTGACGCGGCGTCCTGTTGTCCCACGGGAATGGTGACCTCCCCGCGCTCGATGGCGTGGAGGACATCCAGCACTTCCTGCTCGCGCAACGGTTCCGTGGACATGCGGGGTGCTCCCTTCCCCATCAAGCGTCCCGCGCGGGGCGCAATGCAAGCGGGAACGCGCCCTCCCAGACAGGCATGCCCAGAGGAGGCCCCGGAGCCTCGGCGTCGCCGTCAGGCTCCAGGTCCCGTCCTCTGCTCGGCGGCTCAGCTCAGGCTGTCGATGCCCTGGCCCAGCAGCTCCGCCTCGAGGCCCCGGCGCGTCGGGTAACGGTCACCGAAGTCCTCCAGGTTGGCCTTCGCCTCCTCCCACTTCTGCTCCGTCACCTGCGCGAAGAAGTTGGGGGTCGCCGTCTTCAGCGAGCCGTACTGGAAGCCCACGGAGGCAATCACCGTCTGCATCTCCCGGGGCAGCTCGGCGAACTTCGGCCGGCTTCCACCGTCCGCGGCGTTCAGGCGCTCGACCTCGGTGTTGTACTCATTGACGATGTTGTCCAGCGCCTCGCCCTTCACGGCCCGGTCCAGCTCCTTGACCTCCTCGGCCGTCAGGTTGAGCGGGTTGTCCTTCAGGAAGTCCGCGGCCTCCTGGCCCTGCTTGCCCAGGTAGGGCTCCAGCTTCGTCTTCAGCGCGTCCGACAGGCCCAGCCGGTTCAAGTCGTTCATGTCCCGAGCGCCCAGGTCCACGCCCGTGCCCACCGTGACGCCACTCTTGCTGCCCGTCGCATCCGGGACGTAGCCCTGCTGGACCGACCGGCCCTCGCGCTCGGCGATGAAGTCCCAGTCGACATCCGGCTCCGTGGCGGCGGCTTGAGCTCCGCCTTCCGCCCTCACGCCCTTGGCCTCGGCGGCCGGCTTCAGCCCGTTCGTCGCGTGGGCCGGCTTCGCATCGAAGCCATCCTTCATCGAATAGCCCTTGGCCTTGTTCTGCTCCGGCTGCCGCGCCTCCTCCCGCCGGTTCGCCTCGTTCCGGACGCTACGGGTGGACTCCCCGCGCGACACACTCGAATCCCGCGAGCTGCTTCTCGAGGACGACGAAGAAGACGAAGAGCGATCGATTCCAGTCATGGCAAATCCTCACTGAGTCAGGGAAACTCCGACTATCCGTGCGGACCCTGCCACCCACATTCCCCTCCATCAAGACGCAGTGCGTGATTTCACCTGAATTCAATCAATACCGTTCATTCTCAACAAAGCTGTAACAACCGCGGCGCTGACGACCACCACCACGAAGGGCAGCTTCCGCCACGCCAGCAGGGCCCCCGCGAGCACACCCGAGGGCCGAGCCCAGCCCGCGAAGCCTCCGCCCGCCGTCAGGGAGGCCGTAGCCACCAGCGCGGTGAGCAAGGCTGTCGCGCTGAGCGCGAGCAATCCCTGGACGCGCGCGGACACCTGCAGGCGCTGAGCGAGCAGCGGCCCCGCGAGCCGAAAGGCATAGGTGCCGGCGGCCAGCACCAGGATGGTGAGCAGCGTCATTTCAGCGCCACCCCGACCGCGAGGAGCGAGAGCAACACGGGCACCCCCGCGGGCAGAAACGGCGTGGTGGCCAGCGCGATGAGCGCCGCGCCCCCCGCCACCCAGCGCGCCCGGGCCGCCGCGGCGCGGGCTTCTTGAAGGCGCTCGGCCTCCAACGCCCCAGCCTCGGCCTCTCGCGGCGCGGCGGGAGCCCGCCATGACGGCAGCAACAGGGCCAGCAGCCCGGCGGGGAACGCGGCATCGAGCCCCAGCGCGTCCGGATTGCCCAGCGCCTTCCCCGCCAGGGCGCCGCCGACGACCCCCACGTTCCAGGCGATGAACAACGCGCCACCGCACAGCCAATACGCCGCCTTCCGGCGCTCCGGCGTCGGCTGCGCGAGCGCGAACGCCACGGACTCGTCCACCATCAAGTGCGAGCCGAGCAGCCGCAGCGGCCAGCGCGCGCCGAGCACGTCCGTCATCGCCAGTCCGAACGACAGGTGACTGGCGTTGAGCAGCAGCCCCGCGATGACCGCGGCCACGGGACTGCCGCCACTGGCCACCACACCCACGGCCATGAACTGCGCGCCGCCCGCGAAGACGAGCAGGGACATGGCCGACGCGAGCCCCACCGACAACCCCGACGCCACGGCAATCGCACCGAACGACGCACCGATGACACCGGACGCGGCGGCAATCGCCGCGACGTCCCGAACCAGACTTCGATCCACAGGCCTCATGGCGCGCATCCATGGAACGGAGACACCCACCGGTCAACGTCCAACACCGGCCCGCCATGGCTGGCGCCGGCACCCAAGTCAGCGAGCCCCCGCGTGCGCGCCACGCCCACCCGGCGGCACATTTCTACTGCCCGTCGCCGCGCGCCGACGCCCGGGAGTGAAGCGAAGCGCCACCGGGCTTCAAGTGACCCACCCACGCGGGACACGGCGACGTTTTCAGGGGCTGAACGGGCCGACGGGACGTGGGAGAGTCGGCGGTGATGAGTACGGGCTCCATCCTTGGCATCGACTTCGGGACCACCAACACCGCCGCGGCCTTCTTCGACAAGGCCGGCAAGCTCCGGGTCGTTCCCGTCACGGACAAAAGCGTCACCCTGCCGTCCGTCGTGTGGTTCCACGCCGCGGACAAGGCCATCGTCGGGCACGCCGCGCGCCGGCAAATCATCGACGACCCGCGCCACACCGTCTTCGGCGCCAAGCGCTTTTTGGGGCGCCGCTTCCAGTCCGAGTACGTCACCCAGCACAAGGACAAGTACGCCTTCGAGCTCGTGGAAGCCGAGGACGGCTACACCGCGGTGACGATGTACGGGAAGCAGACGTCGCTGACGGAGGTCGCCCACCTCATCATCAAGCAAATCCTCACGCTGGCGAACCACGCCGCGGGCACGCCCTTCCGCGAGTGCGTGCTCACCGTGCCCGCGCACGCCAGCAGCCGCCAGCGCGCCGCCGTGCGCCACGCGGCGGAGCAGGCCGGCCTCCAGGTCCGCGCCATCATCAACGAGCCCACCGCCGCCGCGCTCTACTACGCCAACCTGCGCAACCCCGAGCAGACGGTGATGGTGTTCGACCTGGGCGGCGGCACCTTCGACGCCACCCTGCTCGCCGTGCAGAACAAGGTCGTGAAGGTGCTCGCCACCGGCGGTGACGCCTTCCTGGGCGGCGCCAACTTCGACGAGCGCATCGTGGAGATGCTGGTGGACGACTTCCACCAGAAGCACGGCATCGACCTGCGCGGAAACAAGGTCGTGATGCAGCGGCTCGTCTTCGCCGCGGAGTCCGCGAAGATGTCCCTGAGCCAGCGCGACGCCACCGTGCTCCGCGTGCCGTGCATCGCCCAGAAGGACGGCGGCTTCATCGACTTCGACTACACGCTCACCCGCAAGCGGCTCGAGGAGATGGTGTTCCAGCTCATCGAGCGCACCGCCTCCGCCTGCGAGGACGTGCTGGAGCGCGCGCAGCTCAAGGCCGACCATATCGACGAGCTGGTCCTCGTCGGCGGCCAGACGCGCATGCCCGCCATCCGCGAGCGCTTCTCGCACTTCAAGCGGCTGTCCTCCGACAAGGAGGTCCACCCGGAGCTCGGCGTCGCGGTGGGCGCGGCCATCCTCGGCCGGAACCTGGCGCGGGGCATCACCGGCCTGGCGGACGTCGTGCCCATGCCCATCAGCATCATGGTCCCCGGCGGCGCCCAGCACGAAGTCATCCCCGCCAACACGCCCGTGCCCGCGACGAAGTCGGTGACGCTGGAGCTGCCCATGATTCCCGGGCCGCTCTCCATCGCCCTCTTCGAGGCGCTCGACACCACCACCGTGGACCGCGAGCTGCTGGGCACCGTCCGCGTCGAGCTGGACTGGCGCACCACCCACAAGGGCCCCACCACACTGGAGCTCCGCATGGGCCAGGACTTCGTCCTCAACGCCGCCCTCGTCTCCGACCAGGGCGACAGGCTCCCGCTGGCCATCAACGACATGCGCGCGCCCAAGCGCTCCGCCTGAGCGGGCCTTCGGGCTGCTGGAGCTGGGGCTTCGCGGCCCGCCCCGGGGTTCCCCGTCAGTGCGGCGCTCGCGGTCAGCGCGGCGGCACGGGTGGCCCACTGGGCGAGCATCGGGCGCTTCGTTCCGCACGACCCGGCTGTCGCTCCTCACGGCGCTGTCCGCCTGCGACAGCGCGGACTTCCGCTACCTGCAGGGCCTCACGGGCCTCTCCAAGGGGAACCTGTCCAGCCACCTGTCCAAGCTGGAGGAGGCGGGGCTCGTCAGCGTGGAGAAGCAGTTCAAGGCCAAGACGCCGCACACCCTGCTGCGCATCACCGACGCGGGGCGTGAGGCCATCGAGCGACACTGGGAGCAGCTCGAGAAGCTGCGCGGCCGCGCCCAGCGCTGGGTCCCCGAGGGCAGCGGCTAGGGGGACGGGGGCCCGCCCTCATCGGCGCCGCGTGACGCGCGCCGCCGTGCGAGGATGCGCGGGCAACCTGGGAGGTACACGACATGGTGGGTAAGTCCGCGGTGGGTTTGACGTTGATCCGCGTGGTGTTCGGTCTCTCGCTGGCGCTGGGCCATGGCCTGCCCAAGCTCACCGGCGACATGAGCAAGTTCGCGGCGGGCGTCGCGCAGCTCGGCTTCCCCTTCCCCACCTTCTTCGCCTGGTGCGCCACCCTGGCGGAGTTCCTGGGCGGCCTGCTGGTGGCGGTGGGCCTCTTCACGCGCCCCGCCGCGGCGATGGCGGGCTTCACCATGGTGGTGGCGCTCTACCGGCACCGCGCGGACCCGTTCGGCCGCATGGAGCTGGCGCTGCTCTACCTCGCCGTCATGGCGGGCATCGCGCTCATCGGCGCGGGGCCGTGGAGCCTCGACGCCAAGGTGCGCCGCCGCGCCTGAGCCGGACCACTCAGGCGGCCACGCGCTCCACGCACTCCGGGGTGTCGTTGGCGGGGGAGTTCACCACGCGCGACACCTCGTAGGCGCCGAGGGAGTCCTCCGCGAAGGGCACCAGCAGCGGGAGCAGCACGGAGGCGTCCTGCGGCTCCGGGCGCAGCCACAGCTCCTGGGCCTCGGGGGCGAGGATGACGGGCATCCGGTCATGGATGGGCGCCATCAGCGCGTTCGGCCCGGTGGTGATGATGGTGCAGGTGTTGAGCACCTCGCCCGTGCCCGGCGCGGTCCACTCCTCCCACAGCCCGGCCAGCGCCAGCAATTGGCCATCCTTGCGGTGGAAGTGAAAGGGCGTCTTCGGCTTCGTGTCCTGCTTCCACTCGTACCAGCCATCCACGACGACCAGGCAGCGGCGCTTCTTCAGCGCGGAGCGGAAGCTGGGCTTCTCCGCCACCGTCTCGCCACGGGCGTTGATGAGCTTGTTGCCGATGGACGGGTCCTTCGCCCAACCCGGGATGAGGCCCCAGCGGAAGGCATCCAGCATCCGCGCGCCGTCATTCGTCACCACGGGCATCAGCTGCGTGGGGCACAGGTTGAAGCGGGGCCGTTGGACCGCGGTCCGGACGCCCGCGAGGCCCAGCCCGGTGACAATCTGCTCAGGAGACGTTCGAACGGTGACACGGCCGCACATGGGCAGGAAGTATCGCCCTGGCCGGACGATTGCCCAAGAAGACGTCATTCCCGGGCGGCCCACCGGGCGGGCGGACGCCGAGGTAGGATGGAAGGCATGAGCGACAACTCCAGCCCTCCTTTCGGAAGCAAGCCCGCGGAGTCGCCGAAGAACCCCAAGGTGTATGGCATTCCGGTGAAGATCGACCCGTACACGTCGGTCCGCCCGGGACCGCCGACAGGGACGACGCCACGCCCACCGGAGAAGAAGGACGAGCGGCCGTTCGACCCGTTTGGTGTCGTTATCGAGTCACCAAAAGGCGGGGGCTGAGAAACCAAAACCGGCGCCGCGTGTAACGCCGCTGGACTAGAACGGGTGCGCCATGAACCGCACCTCGCTGCTGTCGCTTTGCGTCGCTGCCTCGCTCTTCGCTTGCACCGAGCGAACCCCTGCTCCCGCCGCGGGAACCGACTCCGGAAAGCCGGCCGCCCCCGCTGTGGCCCCGACGCCCACGCCTGAAGGCACGGGCAACACCGCACCACCACCGGAAACGCAGCAGCCCACGGCGACGGCCGAGGGTGACTCGGGTACCCAGGCGGCGGGGGCGAACGACTCCGGCGTGGGCGAGTACACGGGGGCACCTGCTGGAGAGAAGGCCACGTGCTCGGCCTCGGGCCTGTCGCCGCGCGCGGAGCCCGCGTCACCCACCCTTCCGCCTCCCGTGGAGTCCATGCGTCAGCGCATCATCGCCGCCGCGGTCGCGTGTGATTACGCCGCGCTCAACACGTTGGCGGACGAGAACGGCAAGGCCGTGCGCTTCTCCTACGGCGGTGACACCGACGCGGGCGACTACTGGCGCAAGTCGGAGAAGAACGGCAACCCCGAGCTGGCGCGCATCGTCCAGGTCCTGAACCTGCCCTATGCGAAGGAAGGCAACCTCTACTTCTGGCCGGCGGTCCACGTCACCGGCGCGAAGTCCGACAAGGATTGGGGCGCCGTCAAAGGCATCTACTCCGAGGCGGAGCTCGCGGGGATGAAGGACCAGGGCGGCTACCTGGGCCTGCGCGTGGGCATCACGCCTGAAGGCGACTGGCAGCTCGCCGTCTCCGGGGACTGACGCCCCCCGCGCTACGTCGGCAGCTTGATGCCGGACAGGCGCTGGAACAGCTCCACCGCGAAGCCGTCCGTCATCCCCGAGATGTAGTCCGTCACGCAGAGCAGCCGCTGGTACTTCGAGAGGCGGGCCACCGCCTCGTTGATGGCCTCCTCCCGGGACGCGTGCTCCGACTGCGTCTCCCGGGCGTGCTCCGGACGTTGGAACAAGTCCAACGGCAGCAGTTGCCGCAGCTTCTTCTCCTCGCGATTCGGCGTGTCCGTCACGACCGCCATCGCGAACATGTCCAGCAAGCCGCCCAGCGTCTTGAAGCCCGCGCTCTCGATTTGAAGCACGCGCTCGCTTTCGTAGCCGTAACGCCGGGTGAGATTGCGGATGGCCTTCAGCGGCTGCTTCACGTCGTCACGCGCGGACGCCAGCGGCGTCTCCCACGTCCCCGCCTCCATCGCCTCCACGTTGTCCAGGAAGACCTTCACGCAGGCCTGGATGAGCTCACCAATCGCCCGCGCCCGCGCCTGGGCCAGCCGCGTCTCCAGGTGCGACGGCGGCGGACGCACGGGCCCATTCACCGGCTTGGGCAGCACCGCCTCCAGCAGCTCACACGCATCCCGGGTGGGAATCAGCCCCAACTTCGCGGAGTCCTCCAGGTCGATGACCGCGTAGCAGATGTCATCCGCGGCCTCGACGAGGAACGCCAGGGGATGACGGGAGAAGACGCCGGGCTCCCGCTCCACCAGCCCCATGGCCCGGTAGGCCTCCAGCGCCAGCTCCTCGTCGTCCTGGAAGTAACCGAACTTCTTCTCCGACACGCGCTCCTTGTCCCGCCCACGCCCGCCGGGCAGCACGGAAGCGCGCGGGTACTTGCTCATGGCCCCCAGCGTCGCGGCCGTGTACCGCAGGCCGCCCCGGCGCTCGCGCGACTGGAGCCGGTTGAGGATGCGGAACCCCTGCGCGTTGCCCTCGAAGGACTCCAGGTCATGCCACTCCGCCAACGACGCGAAGGGACTGGGCCGCCCCTCCCCCGGCTTCACCAACCGCTGCGCCACCCAGTGCTGGATGGCCGCCTCGCCGGAGTGCCCGAAGGGCGGGTTGCCAATGTCATGCGCCAGGCACGCCGCCGCCACGATGGTGCCCAGATGCGAGGGCTCCACCAGCACCCCACGAGCCCGCAACCCCCGCCCCGCGAGCGCCCCCAGGGAGCGCCCCACGCACGAGGCCTCGATGCTGTGGGTCAACCGCGTGCGCGTGTAGTCGCTCGTGGAGAGCGGAAACACCTGCGTCTTGTCGTGCAGGCAGCGGAACTCCGCGGAGAAGACGATGCGGTCATAGTCCCGGTCGTATTCCGTCCGCTCGTCCTGGAGCAGCGCGTCCATCTCGCTCAGGACCGGGGGCGGCTCCCGCACCGCCTTCTTGTCCGACCCGACCCGATAACCCGACAGAAGCTGCTTCCACCGCTCCATTCGACTGCTGCCGCTCACGCCTGCCTCGCTGTGCGAAGGGACCTGGAGCGACATGCTGCCGTCCTCAGGGTGCGAGGCAAGTTTTACCAGCCGAGCGGACGCGCCGCCCGCCTCCCTCCTCGAGGGTCATCGTGCCGCTGGACGAACCCGCGCGACCTGGGCAGCCTCCCACCGGGCGAACCCGCCCCCCACCGAGGAGTCCTCACGCATGAAGCTCAAGGCACTGTGCATCGCCGTGTCGCTGCTCACCCTTCCCGGAGTGGCCTCCGCGCAGGGCGCGCTCGACTCCCTTGGCAAGGCCGCTGGCAACGCCGGCAAGGCCACCGTGGAGAAGCGCGTCAACACGAAGCTCATGGACGAAGGCCGGCAGAACCAGTGCAGCTTCAAGACGGGCACCGCCACGCTCGAAGCAGGCTGCGACGCGAAGCTCAAGAAGCTGACCAACGCGCTCGTCGACGCCAAGAAGCAGCTCGTCGCCGCGGGCGTGAAGTCCTACAAGTTCGAGGTCTCCGGCCACACCGACTCCACGGGTGACGCGGCCAAGAACAAGAAGCTCAGCGAGCAGCGCGCGGAGACCATCGTCAAGGAGCTCATCGCCCGAGGCATCCCCCGCGCGGAAATCGTCGCCGTGGGCTTCGGCTCCGAGAAGCCGCTGGTGAAGCCCGACGACACCGCCGCCAAGAAGGCGAAGAACCGCCGCTACGAGCTCCAGGTCCGCCTGTAGCCTCAGCCCACGTGGGCGCCCGCAGTGGACGCGGGCGCCCCGGCCTCCACGGTCCTGGCCCTGGGGATGAAGCTCATCGCCCGCTCGGCCAGGGCCGTAATCGTGAGGGACGGATTCACCCCCGGGTTCGCGGAGATGGCGGCCCCGTCCACGACATACAAACCGTCGTAGCCGAACACGCGATGCTGGGAGTCGATGACGCCCGTCTGGGCCGAGTCCCCCATGCAGCAGCCGCCCAGGATGTGCGCGGTCGTCGGGATGCCCAGGATCGTCTCGACCACCATCGTCATCGGGTAGCCGTCCAGCTTCTCCGCCACCCGCCGCGCCAGCTCGAAGACCTCTGGCATGTTGGCCGAGGGCGCGGGCCCGGACTGAAGTGACGTGCCCAGCCCCAACCGCTTGGAGCGCTGCATGCGCAGGTGCCCCTCCTGCGTCCGCATGTAGAGGAGAATCACCGTCCGCTTCGCGAACTCCGGGACGAACCACGCCTTGAGGAAGCGCAAGGGATGCCGGGCCAGCACCGCCACCAGCCGCGTCAGGCGCTGGAACATCGTGGCACCGGGCACCTGCGGCGCCATCAACAACCGGAAGAACCCCGACCCCGCCGAGTAGCGCACCGGCTCCAGGTGCGACTGCGCGTCGGTGTGCAGGATGGAGCCAATCGCGATGCCCCGCGACAGGTCATGCTCCTTGCGCCCGCTGACGATGCCCATCAGCGCCTCGGAGTTGGTGCGGACCCCGTCCCCCAGGCGGTCCGACAGGCGCGGCAACCCCTGGGGGCTCGCCTTCAGCTTCAACAGCAGGTCCACCGTCCCCAGCACGCCCCCGGCGAAGACGACGTGCCGCGCGGTGAAGCGCACCTGCTTGCGGAAGAAGCGCCGCGAGCCCTGGAGCGCCTCGACCTCGTAGCCCCCTTCGGGCAGCGGACGCACCCAGGTGACCTCGGTGTCCGCGTGCAGCGTGAGGCCGCGCCGCTCCGCCAGGTAGAGGTAGTTCTTGTCGAGGGTGTTCTTCGCGCCATGACGGCAGCCCAGCATGCAGCCACCACACGCGTTGCAGCCCGTGCGGTCGGGCCCCTCACCGTTGAAGTACGGGTCCTTCACCGTGATGCCGGACTCGCCGAAGTACACCGCGACGGTGGACGGCTGGAACTCCGTGCGGCCCATGTCCGCGCCCACCTCCTGCAACACCTGGTCGGGCACGGTGCGCAGGGGGTTGGGGGTGGCGCCCAGCATCCTCCGGGCGGTGGCGTAGTGCGGCGCCAGCTCCTCCTTCCACGCCGCGAGGTGCCCCCACGAGGCGGCCTGGAAGAAGTCGTCCTTCGGGATGGGCAGCGTGTTGGCGTACACGAGCGAGCCGCCGCCCACGCCCACTCCCGACAGCACGGTGACGTGCCGGAAGAACGACATCTCGAACAGCCCCCGCCACCCCAGCGTGGGCATCCACAGCCAGCGTCGCAGGTCCCAGTTCGTCTTCGGGAAGTCGGGGGCGTTCAAGCGCCGCCCCTTCTCCAACACCATGACGCGGTAGCCCTTCTCGGTCAGCCGGAGCGCGCTGACGCTGCCTCCGAAGCCCGAGCCGATGATGAGCCAGTCGCAGTCCATGGCCGTCCATCCTTCCCGCAGCCCCCGCGCCGTGCAAGCGATGCACGGGCGGAAGGCGCCCGGCGCGCCGGGTCGATGACAGACCGATGCGACCAGGACGCGCGGGATTCATGGCGAGCAGGTGACACGCCGCCCGGCTGCTCCACACTACATTTCAATCAGGTCGGGCAGGTACTTCCCATCGCAGTTCGAGTCGTTCACGTACGTGCCGCAGGCCGCGCTCACGCGCGAAATGGGCGCGCGGGCGCCCACATGGCAGCCCAGGAGCGGCGCGTCAGCGCAGTACGCGTAGGAGTGGAAGTCGATGCAGCGTCCCGTCTGGTAGCCGTACGCGTCCGTCTCACAGTACGCGTAGTACTTGAACTGCTCGACCTGCCGCTCGCCTTCGAGCGCCGGCGCCTCCTCCAGCTCCGTGCCACCACAAGCCGTGGCGCCCAGGGCGGCGATGCACATCCAGGAAAACCACGTCGCGGAAAGACGCATGATTTGACTCCCAATCAGTGAAGGTATCCGGGTGAAACATTCCAAGGCGGTGGCGTGTCGCGCCGGGCGCGCCCGGCACTTCACGGCAGGTATGTCCTCTTTTCCACAGCCCCGGTTCCTCATTGTAAGCCTTCCTTCCGGGAAAAGCAGAGGCTGCTCAGCGCAGTCAGCCCCTTGGAGGCCCCATGCGGATGAAGACCTGGATGCCGGTAGCCGTGTTGCTGCTGAACGCCCCGCTGGCCTTTGCCGAGCCACTCAAGGCAAAGCCAAACGACAAGACTGTCTGGATTGCCATCGGCACGGATGCCATCGCGCCCATGCAGGAGACCTTCGCCGCCGAGGGGTGGAGCGTCCCCACCGCGCTCAAGCAGCAGGAACACGCGGGGGTGTTCCAGCTCAAGGAGTCCCAGCTGTCGCGGCTGGCGCTGCTCATGCACGAGAAGTTCGACCGGTGCGCGGGCTTCATCACCTACGAGTCGCGAGACGAGGCCCTGGCGTCCCTGGAGCCCCTGCCCCCCGCGAAGAACCAGAAAGCCGTCAGCTACACGCTCACCAACGCGGCGACCGTGAACACGTTGATGGGCGCGCTCTCCGCCGACAACATCCGGACCACCATCGCCGAGCTGTCCGCCTTCCCCACGCGCAGCCAGACCTCACAAGGGGGCGTGGACGCCGCGGCCCTGATTCTGAACAAGTGGCAGGGCTACGCCACCAGCGCGGGGCGCACGGACGTCACCGTGGCGTACTACCCGCACTCGGGCTGGCGGCAGCCCTCGGTCATCCTGACCATCCGCGGCACCACCCTGCCCAACGAGGTCGTCGTGGTGGGCGGGCACCTGGACTCCATCAGCTCCACCAGCGCCGCCCCCGGAGCGGATGACGACGCGTCCGGCATCGCGACGTTCACCGAGGTCATCCGCGCCGCCATGGCGAACAACTACCGGCCCCAGCGCACGGTGAAGTTCATGGCCTACGCCGCGGAGGAGACGGGCCTGCGGGGCTCGCGGGAGATCGCCCTCTCGCACAAGAACCAGGGCATCAACGTCGTCGGGGTGATGCAGCTCGACATGACGAACTACAAGCACCCCAACGCCACGGCGGACGTGGGCATCGTCACCGACAACACCAACGCGCCCCAAAACCAGTTCATCCGCGACCTCATCACGACGTACGTCGGCGTGCCCTTCACCAACACGTCGTGCGGCTACGGTTGCTCGGACCACGCCTCGTGGCACGCCCAGGGCTACGCGGCGTCCATCCCCTTCGAGGGCACCGTCGCCCAGAAGAACCCCAACATCCACACGTCCCGGGACACCCTGACGCAGTCCAACAACACCGCCACGCACGCGCTCAAGTTCTCCAAGATCGCCGCGGCCTACGTCGCCGAGCTCGCCAAGGGCACCGCGCAGTAGGCGGCGCCCGGCCGAGGCCCCGGCGCGAGACACGCACCGGGGCCCCGCGGCGGGACTACGTATCCGCGAGCATGAAGCCGACGCGGTTGTTGCGGGCGGAGGAAGGAAAGCCGCCCGCCGTCGCCGCGGTGATGTAGCCCGCGAGGTTGGGGAACACATACTCGCGCTCGGCGGCTGTCGACAGGCCCAGCCAGTACGCCAGCGAATAGGCGTACTGGTCCACCGACAGGGTGGGAATCCAGCGGCCCCGCGCGTCCGTGGTGTCGAGGTTGTTCACCCCGTTGCCGGACAGGTCCAGGTTCGGGTACGCGCCATAGAACCGGCCGCCCTGGACGCGCTCGCCAATGACGATGGCGTGGCCACCCCAGGCGTGGTCCGTGCCCCGGTCCGAGTTCTCCATCATCGTCCGGCTGAAGTCGCTCATGGTGAAGAGCGTCGCCTGCGGCGGCGTGGCGCCGAAGGCGTTGGACGCGCGCAGCACCGTCAGCGCCTGGTAGAAGGCATCCAGGGCGAAGTCGAGCTGGGTGAGCAGCGCGCTCTGCGTCGACACCTGCCCCACGTGCGTGTCGAAGCCGCCCAGGCCCACGGAGAAGGCCTGACGCCGCAGCCCCAGGCCGCCCTGGCCCGTGGCCGTCGCGCCCGCGATGAGGTCCCGCAGCACCTGGTAGAGCTGCGTGAGCAACGTCCAGTTGGAGCCCCCCGCGGGCGGAACGAACAGCGCGTCAATGGCCACCCGCGTGGCCTCCGGGAGCGCGGCCCACGCCGCCTCGCGCGCCGCCGCGCGGGCCGTGGAGAAGGTCTGCGCCTGGGTGAAGATGCTCCCGTACGACGCCTCCAGCGTGACGCCGTGGGTGTGGGCCATCACCTGGGTGAGGGCCTCCGTCTGGAGCGTGTTGAAGTTCGCGTCGGACGTCTGCCGGAACGCGAGCGTGCCGCTGGACGACACCATCATCGGCTGGCGCACGGCGCCCGCGGCGAACAGCGGCTTGCCGCCGAACGAGACGACGTCCGGATAGCGGGGCCGGGTCGGGTTGAGCCCCTGGAGCTTGTCCGCCGTCCGGCCGCCCCACCCCGTCACCTTGCCCACCAGCTCGAAGGGGACCGGCGCCGTGGAGGGATTCGCGATGGCGCTGGCCCACGCATCCTGCTGGTCGCTGTGCGAGTACAGGTTGTCCGGCAGGGGCATGGTGCCACTGCCGTAGTCCGGCTTGCGCAGGGGCACCACCAGCGAGCCCACGTTGCACACGAGCGCGGCGCGCTGCTGCCCGAAGAGCGCCTGCACCTTCGTGAGCGCGGGGTGCAGCCCGTAGGAGTTCGTCCCCAGCCCCGTCGGGCTGATGGGCAGCAGGTCCGCCTGGGGAATGCCGATGTTCGGCCGCGCCGCGCGGTAGTGCGCGTAGGGCGTGGCGCCCAGCGGCACCAGGAGGTTGTTGGCGTCATTGCCGCCCAGCAGGAACACGCTGACGATGGCGCGGTAGCCCGCGTAGCCGTTGAGGGTGGCGGCGTGGGCCTCCCCCACCAGCCAGCGAGGCAGCGCGGACGACGCGGCGAGCAAGCCCAGGCCGCTGGACGTACCACGAAGGAACTGTCGTCGGGAGAAGGACATGGGCTACCTCTGGACCTGGAACTCGGGGGAGAGCGACGTGAGATAGACGGCCAGCTTCCGCCTGCGCGTCGAGTCACCCGCGCGCGAATCGGTGATGGCGTTGAAGACGGTGAGCTGGAGCTCCGAGGACATCGTGTGGTGGAGCCAGTAGCGGCCCAGCCACACCACCAGGTCATTGGTGTCGGCCGGCAGCGCGCTCACGTTCACCAGGACGCCCGCGTTGGCCGGCGTGGTCGAATAGAGCAGCTCGTGCACGAAGTTGGCGCGCGCGGCCACGGTGGCCGTGTCCAGGATGGCGAACTCCGGCCCCAGCAGGCCGTTGCCGCCCGGCGCGGGCGCGTTCGGCGGGTAGTAGCTGAACACGGAGGGCGGCCGGGGCACGGCCTGGCCCATGGCGCTGCTCCAGGCGTACAGCTTCTGCCCCGGGTCCTTGGTGCCGCCCACCGTGTCGAGCGTGCCGTTGAGCCAGCGAATCAACGTGGTGACGAACAACGCGGGCGAACGCAGGTGCCCGTAGCTGGCGTACTGCGCCAACGGAGGCTGGGGGCCGCGCGCGTCGTCGTCCTCCAGAATCGCGCGGACCACGGCGCGCAGGTCCCCGCGCACGCCGCTGCCATTGTCCTTGAAGACGTTCACCACGCGCCGGACATAGGCCGGGCGCGGATTGCTGGTGACCAGGTGCTGGATGAGCTGCTTGCAGATGAACGGCGGCACGTTCGGGTCCGCGAAGACGTTGTCCAGCGCCTGCTTCAGGTGCGCCGCCGCGCCACCGCCGGCCGTGGTGGACACGCCCCGGAGCAAGACACGCGACGTGGAGTCATGGTTCACGTCACAGCCCATCATCTTCGCCGCGTAGCTGGCCGTGTTCGACCGGCCCACCGCCGGGCAGCCACTGGCGCTGGCATACGTCCAGCCTGAGAGCGCGTGGGCGAAGGCCTGGACGTGGGCCTCCGTGTACGTGGGGATGGGCGCCCCCTGGGCGTCCACCTTCTCCGTGCCGTCATCGTTGAGCTTGTGGAGGCCCAGCGTGAAGAGCTGGAGCATCTCCCGCGCGTAGTTCTCGTTGGGCGCCACCGGCTGGCCGTTCGTCTTGAAGGCCTTGTTGTTCGCCATGTCCAGGAACGTGCCCATGGCGGGGTCCAGCGTCATCGCCTCCAGCAGCGCGCGGAAGTTGCCGAAGGCGTTCGCGGACAGCGTGTTGAGGTAGCCGGCCATGGCCAGCTTGGACTCGGACTCGGGCGTGCTCGTCAGGTTGGGGATGCCACTCTGGGAGACGACGAAGATCTGGCTCAGCGCGAACGTCACCCGCTGCCGGAGCTGGTCCCTCCCCTGGATGGCGTTCGTGAAGAACTGCGAGCCGATGTCCCGCGTCTCCAGCGCGCCGCTGTAGGTGGACCGGGGCGCGCTGATTTGAGCGGTGATGGCGTTGGTGATGCCCTGCGCCATCACGTACTCCACCGTATCGATGGGCAGCGGACTGGCTCCAGCCGCGAGCTTCGGCCCGAAGGTGGCCTGCTCGAGGAACCGGATGGCGTTGGCCTCCGTGGGCGTGCCCAGTGGCTCGGCGGCCTGCTCCTGCTGACCGAGCACTGCGGCCTCCGCGACCTCCGGGGGACTGTCTTCCGGTGCGCACGCAGTCGCGCACACGGCGATGGCGAGGGTAAGGCGTCGAATCATGGGGGACGTTCTCCTGAGCAGGACGGCGGCTTTCGGGCAGCACCGGCGAACGTCCCGCCAGGGACATGCATAACAGGCAAAGCAGATTAAACGCAAAATGCAGATTTATCCGGCTCGCGCCAGGATTTCAGGTGACCTGGCATGTCTCGCACGGACGGGGCAACGCCTGACGGAGGCGGTCACGACGCGCGGGAGGTGGGGACGTCACGCGGCGGGGCGCCGCGCTTCAGGAGGACCAGATGGCTTCCACACGGGAGCGCACCTTGCGCCGCGCCTCCGTGAAGCCCGGCTGCGAGCGCAACGGCGCCAGCACCGGGCAGCGGTCCATCCACTCCAGGTCGATGAGCGCGGAGTCCGCCGCCTGCTGGAGGTAGCGCAGCGCCTCGGTGGGCATGCCCCGGAGGCACGTCAGCTCCGCCGCGAGCTGACACACCATCGACGCGAAGCGCGTGTTCACCTGCCGGGCGAGCATCCCGTCCATGCTGGCCAAGGCGGCCTCGACGGGGAGCTCGCCCAGGGCCACCGAGCAGTACATGGCCACGTAGAGGGCCATGTGGCTCGGGTCTTCATTGAGCGCCTCCCGGCACGCGCGGACGCCCTCCATGTCTCCCTTCCAGGCGAAGACACGCATGCGGACGATGTTCACCGGCATGCCCAGCAAGGGATGATTGAGCAGCAACGCCAGACACTTTTGATAGGTGGCCTCGTCGCCACGCAGCGCGCTGCAGCGCGCCACCTCGATGAGGCTGATGGCCATGCCGGGCTCCAGGGCATGGGCCAGCTTCAAGCGCTCCATGCCCTCGTCCGCGCGCCCCGCTTCGCACTGGAGGTTGCCGAGGAGCTGCAGCGCGGGCGCGAAGGTGGGCGCGGTATCCAGCGCCGAGCGCAGGGCCACCACCGCTTCGCGCCACCGGCCGTCCCGGATGGCCAGGATGGCCTGCCCCAACCGCGTCTCCACCACCTCCGGCGCCAGCCGGAGGGCCCGCTCCAGGCTCGTCCGCCCCAGCGCGTCCCAATCCACGTCGTCCGCCAGGGTGCGCAGGAAGCCCGCCCGGAGCGTCGCCACCGCGTGCTGAGCCACCGCGGGCAGGAACCCAGGCAGCGAGACGTGGAGCTGCTCGAGCGGGTCGATGACCTCCTCCTTCAGCTCCCGCGTCATCGAATGCGAGAGCATCCGCGACAGCACCTGCCGGTAGACGGCCAGCGCCTCGGAGGGGACGGTGGCGCGATACGCCAGGATGGCCAGCTCGCCGCGCAGGGCCTCCGCGAGCCGCTGCGCCAGCCGGTCCTGGAGCAGGAACGCGTCCTCGTCCGAGTCCTCGAAACGGCCGCTCCACAGCTGAGTCCCCGTCGCACCCTCCACCACCCGCAGCGTCACGCGCACCGTCTTGCCCGCGGCCTGCACCGTCCCGTCCACGAGCAACTCCACGGCCAGCTCCCGCGCGGCGGCGCGAGGCTCCCGCTCGTGCCGGAAGCGCTCGGTGGCGCCGCTGCTCTGCACCCGCAGCCCGCGCGTCCGCGACAGCACGTCGATGAGGGACTCCGTCACGCCGTCGCCCAGGGACTCCTGCTCCCTGGGCCCCAGGAAGCGCAGCGGCAACACCGCCAAGGACTGCTCGTCGGGACGCAGCGGCGTCCGGGGCGTCGAGCGGGGCAGCCCCACCGCGGACGGCGTCGCGGCCCCCGAGGTCAGCCCCAGGACTCCCGGCGGCGTCGCCCCGGTCGACGAGGCCAGGGCCCTCGACAGGACGTGGGCGCCATGCGCGTGCTCGGGCTCCACGGGCTCACCCACCGCGTGGAGCCACTGCCGCAACGTGTCCGCCACACAGGCGGCGTCCTCGGGCCTACCGGAAGGCTCGCGGGAGAGGCACGCCAGCACCAGCTCCGCCAGCGCGTCCGGCACCGCGGCGAGCCGTCGCGGGTCGGGCGGCGGCTGCCGCAACCGGGCCACCGCCACGGCCATGGGCGAGTCCCCGGAGAACGGCGGCGCCCCCGTGAGCAGCTGGTACAGCACCAGGCCCGCGGCATAGAGGTCGGCGCGCGCGTCCACCTCGCCGCTCTCCAGCTGCTCGGGCGCCATGTACATGGGCGTTCCCACCAGCCCCTGCGTGCGCGACGCCGCCTCCCCCGCCACCGCGCGGGCGATGCCGAAGTCGGTGAGCACCACGCGGCCACTGGACTCCACCAGCACGTTCGCGGGCTTCAGGTCGCGGTGCACCACGCCGGCCGCATGGGCCGCGGACAAGCCCTCGCAGAGGGCCAGCACCCACCGGGCCGCGCGCGCGGGCGGCACGGCGCCTTCACGCTCCATCAACGCCTGGAGGCTCTCGCCCTCCACATACTCCATCGTCAGATAGAGGCAGCCGGAGTGCTCGCCCAGGTCGAAGGTCCGCGCCACGTGGCGGTGGGTGATGCGCCGGGCCAGCCGGACCTCGCGGCGGAAGCGCTCCAACCACTCCGGCGCGGGCGACGCGCCCAGCTCCAGCATCTTCAACGCGACCACGTCGCCCACCAGCGTGTCCCGGGCCCGATACACCGCGCCCATGCCGCCGCGGCCCGCCAGCCCCTCCAGGGCGTAACGGCCGGCGAACAGCTCGCCGCCGTTCGCACCGGTGATGACGGGACGCTGCGGGGAGAGCACCGTCGCGTCGGAGCCCTCGGGTGGTGCGTTCGGGTTTTTCGCTTCAGCCACGGCCGGCAATCTATCCCGCTGTGACGTCAGGTGCCCGGCAAACACGAATCCTGGATTTCCAGCGTTTCACCCAGAGTCCGCCGAGGAGCCCGCTCAGCGGGGGGGCGGAGGCGCGTCAGGGGCCCTGGGCTTGAAGAGGGCGCACCCGCGCACGGGCTGCGGCGGGTACTTCTGGGGCAGCAGCGGGCAGAGGATGAACGTGGTGGTCCGCGACTGGACGTAGCGCGGCGGCGCGGCGCAGCGATGACACAGGCTGTCAGGGAACGGCGGCGATTCGGGCGGGGGCGTCGTCATGGCCTCGGGCCCGCGAGCATCGCATGAATCGCCGCGCGCGGCCCCTACTCGCGTGCCCTCGGCGGCTTCACGGCCGGAGCGTCGAGGACCGCGGGGATGACGTATTGGGGTACCAGGTCCTGGAAGCGATACCAGCGCGCGAAGTCGCCGTAGTTCGCCGCGGCAATCATCACCGTCAGGTCGAGCTCCGGCACGACGATGACGAACTGACCGCCATTCCCCTCCGCCGCGTACTCCCGGTAGGTGCGCTCGCCCACCTTCATGTCGTGCAGGTGCCACGCGTAGCCGTAGCCATGGTCGCTGGAGAACTCGGCGTGCCGCTGCGTCGAGGCCTCCACCCAACGCGGGCTCACCACCTGCCGCTGATTCCACCGGCCGCCGGAGAGGAACAACTGCCCCAGCTTCAGCGCGTCCCGAGGACGCAGGTAGATGCCGCCGCCCAGGTAGCCCTCCCCGTTCGGCATCAGGTTCATGTGGTACTCGCGGATGTCCAGGGGCCGGGCGAAGCGCTGCTCGAAGAACTCCGGCAGCCTCATGCCGGACTGCCGCGCGATGATGGCGCCCAGCAAGTTGATGCCCCCCGAGCAGTAGACGGCCTTCGTGCCGCCCGGCTCGCGCGCCATGGGCAGCGCCGCCGTGTACCGGTGCCAATCCCGCTCCGCGCGCTGAGACTGCATCACGTCCTCGTTGCCGGGCGAGTCGCCGTCATCGTCGTCGCAGCTCAACCCCGAGGTCATCGTCACCAGGTGCTCGGGCGTGAGGCGCTGCTTGCGCGGGTCCTCCTGGAACAGGGCCTGATAGTCAGGCAGCAGCCGCGACACGGGGGTCTGCACGCTGACGCCCTTCTTCTGCGCCAGCGCGATGCCGAGCAGCACCGACGCCAACGTCTTCCCCGCCGAGCGGGTGTCGTGGACCTGCGCCTTCCCGTGGCCATGGAAGTACTCCTCCACCACGAGCTTCCCGTGCCGCGCGATCAACAGCGCGTGGATGTAGGGCGCATGGACGTCCGTCGCGGTGGCGCCTTGGAGGGATTGCACCAGCGCGGCGATGGGCTTCGGGTCCAGCTTCACGCTCTCCAGGGACGCCGTCTTCCAGCCGTCGTCTCCCGTGACAGGGGGCCGGTGGACATACGTGGGCACGCCGGGCGTGCGCGAGTGGAAGCGGGGCGCGGTGTGCTCGTCGCGACGGGAGAACTCGAACTGGCCGATGCCCTGGATGCGCAGTGAGATGTTGCCCGTCTCCTCGTCGAAGAAGCCCCGAAGCGCGTCGTTCTTGCGGCGCGTGTTGACGAAGGTCAGGTCGTTCCCCTGGACCTCCAGCTTGAAGGGCCGGCGCAGACCGAAGTTGAACTCGGGGTTGCGGATGAAGCCTGTCAGCGTGCCATCCGGCTCGCGCTGGATGCGCAGGTACATGGAGCTCGTGTCGTCCAGGGGCGCCACCACGCCTTCCCAGACACGGGGGCTGATGACCCGCAGCCGGAGGGGCGTGGCGTAGGACGCGCTCAGCGTCATGCCTGGCGGCTGAATCCAGAATCCTTCGAGTGACTTCTCGTCCGCGGACAACCGGCCGCGAAAGGCGCCTTGGTCCTCCGGCAGGGAGAAGGTGACGTCGGCCCCTTCGCGCTTCGCGGTGACGTCGAAGCCGGCCACCTGGGCCCGCCATTCACCCTGGCGCCCGTCCACCGTGAGGACACCACGCACCCTGGGTCCGAAGTGTGTCTCGTTGCCCCAGACTCCTGGAAGTTGTTCGGACAGGGAGGTCGCCTGGGCCTGGCCGGAAACGGGAACCGCCACCGTGGCGAGGACCGCGCAGACGAAGGAGAAATGGCGCATGCCCCGGGCGATACGAGCAGCCCATCGGGCGATTGCATGGAAGCTCCCCGATGACGCCGAGGAGCTTCCGCGAGCGCGCGTGGCTCAGTCGCGGAGCTCGAGCCACACCGGCGCGTGGTCCGAGGGCTGCTTGCCCTTGCGCTCCTCGCGGTCCACGTCCACCACCGTCAGCCGCTCCGCCACGGGGGCCGTCACATAGAGGTGGTCGATGCGCAGGCCCAGGTTCTTCGGGAAGCCCAGCATGCGGTAATCCCACCAGGTGAACTTCTGCACGCCCGGGTGCAGCCTGCGGAAGGCATCCGACAGCCCGAAGGCCCCCAGGTGCTGGAGCGCATCCCGCTCCTTCAGCGTGAAGAGCGTCTGCCCCTCCCACAGCTTCGGGTCGTAGGTGTCGAGGTCCTCGGGCGCGACGTTCCAGTCACCGCCCAGCACCAGGGGCTCATCGGGCTTGTGGCGCGTGTCCAGGTAGCGCCGCAGCCGGCCGTACCACTCCAGCTTGTAATGGTACTGGGGCGAGTCCACCGACTGGCCATTGGGCGCGTACGCGCTGACCACGCGGATGCCGTTGACGGTCGCCGCGATGAGGCGCGCGTGGGAGTCATCCACGCCGTCGGACAGGCCCTTCACGACGTCCTTGGGCTCCTCCTTCGCGAGGATGGCCACGCCGTTGTACGTCTTCTGCCCGTGGATGGCGGCGTGGTAGCCCAGCTCCCGCACGGCCTCCAGGGGGAAGTCCTCGTCCACGCACTTGAGCTCCTGCAGGCAGAGGACGTCCGGCTGCGCCTTCTTCAACCAGGCGAGCAACCGCTCCTGCCGGGCCCGCACCGAGTTCACGTTCCAGGTCGCGATCTTCATCGCGCGGACCGTCGCATGACGCCCGCGCCCCCCGCCACGCTTTTCCCCTGCCCTGTGGCCAGGGGGCCACACATGCCCCGTTCTCCCTCGGGGAGGCGGCGTGGCACGCCCGTCGCATTGGCCCTGGGTGGGAGGCCGGCACACGGCGCCCCGGAGCCCCGTTCCGGCCGCTCCGCTGGAGGTCGAGGTCGTCACCATGCACCACCCCAGCTCGAAGCCCTCGCGGTCCGCTCGACACACCCTGCCGCCGTCCGTCCGGGCCGCGCTGGTGCCTGTCAGCCTGGTGGCGCTCGGTCTCATCGTGGCGTGGGCGGACGCTCCGCTGCCTCCCGCGCTGGGCACGTGGCTCGACTCGGAGCGCCAGCACGCGCGGCTCGCGGTCGTGCGCGTCGCGTTCCCACCGGCGGAACGGCCCCTGGCCTCTGATGAAGCCACGGACGGCGGCGCGGCGCCCGTCGGGCAGCGCACGGGCGAAGCCTCCGAGGACGAGGGCCTCGCCGGCGTGCTCCCTCGCGAGATGAGCGTCGTCGTCGACGCGAGCGCGCGGCGAATGGAGGACCAGGATGGCCCCGGCGGCGTGGGAGCGGCACCGGATGCGGGCACCTCGCTGGCCCTGCCACACGTCCATGGACGCCGCGTGGACCACCTGAGCCGGGCCCACCTGCTGCGCGAATGGGACGACCTCTCCGGTGCGCTCACCGAGTGCCGCCGGGCCCTTCACGACGCCCCGGACGACGTGGCCGCCCTCTCGTTGGTGGCCGAGCTCGCGGGCCTCACGGGGCGGATGGACCTGGCGGTGCGGGCGTATGGACAGCTCGGCCACGTGCTGCCCCTGGATGCCCGCCCGCTGGTGCGGCAGGCCCGGCTGCTGGTGTCGCTGGGCCGCCACGCCGAGGCGGTGGACGCGGGTGAGGAGGCCGTGCTGCGCAATCCCGAATACGTGGAGGCGTATCAGGTGCTCGGACGGGCGCATCTGGCCCAGGGCGCGCTGGCGGCGGCGATGCTGCGCTTCCAGCAGGCGGTGCATCTGAATCCAGAGCACGGCTTCGCGCTCAACAACCTGGGCTTCACCTATCTGCGCGCGGGAGAGGACCAGAAGGCCGCCGAGGTCCTCGCGCAGGCGGCGGCGCTGCTTCCCCATGTGGCCTACGTGCACAACAACCTGGGCGTGGCCTTCGAGCGGCTCGGCCAGCAGGAGGACGCCCGCGCCGCGTACGCCACCGCCATGCACCTGTCGCCCCGCTACGTCCAGGCCCGCGTCAACGCGGACCGGATGCGCCGCATGGCCCAAGCGGACGTCGGAGGGGCCCAGACACCGCGTGGGCCGTCCCGCTCCACCCGGGGTGAGGGGGTGACGTCCCCCTAGCGCCCTCCTGCCTGGAGGGCCTGCGCCGGGCAGGCCTCCAGAGCGGTTCCCGTTCCACCGCCCCCGGTCTAACCTGCGCCCTTTCTCTCCAGTCCCGCGCGATGCCCACGGTTCCCTCGATGCCCTCCTCGCCCGATTCCTCCACACCCACGCCCCCGGCGCGCCCTGGGTTCGGCGCCCGCCTGTGGCGCTGGACGAAGCGGCTGCTCATCACCGGCATCGTGGGCCTGGTGCTCGCTGTCGCGGTGGGCGTCGGCGGCTACATCTATTACAGCCAGGACCTGCCCTCCGTGGATGCGCTGCGCAACTACCAGCCGCCGCAGGTCACCAAGGTGCTGTGTGGTGACGGCAGCCTCTGCGCCGAGTTCGCGCACGAGCGCCGCACGCTGATTCGCGTGGAGGACCTGCCGCCGCACGTCCGCAACGCCTTCCTCGCCGCCGAGGACGCGGACTTCTACAAACACGAGGGCCTGGACTTCTTCGGCATCACCCGCGCGGCCATCAAGAACCTCATCCCCAACAGCCGCAAGTCCGGCGCGTCCACCATCACCCAGCAGGTGGTGAAGAACCTGCTGCTCACACCCGAGCGCAGCTTCTCGCGCAAGGCCCGCGAGTGGATCCTCACCCCGCGCGTGGAGGAGGCGCTCACCAAGGACCAGATTCTCTCGCTGTACATCAACCAGTCCTATTACGGGCAGCGCCGCTACGGCATGGAGGAGGCCGCGCTCTTCTACTTCGGCAAGCACGCGAAGGACCTGAACGTGGGCGAGGCCTCGGTGCTCGCGGGCACGGTGCAGTTGCCCCACCGCATCAACCCGGTGACGAACATGACGCGGGCGAAGTCGCGTCAGCGCTACGTGCTGGACCAGATGGCGCGCAACGGCTTCATCTCCGCCGAGGTCGCGGAGGCGGAGAAGGAGAAGCCCATTGTCCTGGCGCCCCGCCATGGCACCGCCGTGGGGCAGTACTACACCGAGGAGATTCGCCGCACGCTCATCGCCCGCTACGGCGAACAGGCGGTGATGGAGGGCGGGTTGCGGGTGGACATCGCCATGGTGCCCAAGCTGCAAGTCGCGGCGGAGCAGTCCGTGCGTGACGGCCTGGAGGCGGTGGACCGGCGGCAGGGCTACCGCGGGCCTCGCGGCACGCTGGAGAAGGCCCAGTGGGAGCGCTACCGGGGCCTCATCGCCACCCGCATCGAGGAGGCGGGGCGCCGGCAGAAGGACCAGGGCTACGTCGCCGACCTGTCCCCGCTGGCGAAGGCGGAGAAGGCCCCGGCGGCCCCCGAGGCCGGCGCCGCTCCCGTGGAACCGCAGGAAGAGGAAGGCGCCGAGGAGCAACGGCCGGACCTGACACCCGACGACGAGGCGCCGCTCTCCGCGGATGAACTCCTGACGCAGTCGGTGCGCCTCAAGCCCATGGAGGAGGGCCTGCGCCTCACCGGCTACGTCACGCTGGTGGACGAGAAGCGCAACGTCGCGCGCGTGGACCTGGTGGGCCGCACCGCCGAAATCCCCTACGCCACCGTCACCTGGGCGAAGCAGAAGGGGAAGAGCGCCCCCAAGAAGATCTCCGACGTCTTCCAGGAGGGCCAGCTCGTCTTCGTGCGCGTGCTCAAGGCCCCGCCCGCCCCCGCCTTCGTCGAGGCGACGTTGGACCAGGTGCCCGAGGTGCAGGGCGGCCTCGTGGTCATCCGCCCGGAGAACCGGCACGTGGTGGCGCTGGTGGGCGGCTACGACGCGGAGCGGTCGTCGTTCAACCGCGCGACGCAGGCGAAGCGGCAGCCGGGCTCGTCCTTCAAGCCCTTCCTCTACGCCGCCGCCATGGGCAGCGGACGCTTCACCCCGCTGTCCAAGGTCAACGACGCGCCCGAGGCCGTGCGCGATCCGTACACGGGCAAGACGTGGAAGCCGCAGAACTACGACCGCCAGTTCCAGGGCCCGATGACGCTGCGCGAGGCGCTCACCAAGTCGAAGAACACCGTGTCCGTGCGCCTCATCGAGGCCCTCACCCCGGCCACCACCATCGACTTCGCGCGCCGCGCGGGCATCCACTCGCCGCTGCCGGAGAACCTCACGCTGGCCCTGGGCACCGGTGAGGTGACGATGCTGGAGGCCGCCAACGCCTACGCCACGCTCCAGGCCACCGGCCGGTACGCCGAGCCCCTGATGCTGCTGCGCGTGCGCGACGCGAAGGGCAAGGTGTTGGAGGAGCACCAGCCCGCCTTCGAGGAGACGCTGCCGCCCGCCGTGGCCTACCTCACCACGTCCCTGATGCGCAGCGTGGTGGAGGACGGCTCGGGCCGCGCGGTGCTCGCGCTGGAGCGCCCCGCCGCCGGCAAGACGGGCACCACGCAGCAGTCCCGGGACACGTGGTTCTCCGGCTACACCGCGGACTGGGTGGCCAGCGCGTGGGTGGGCTTCGACAACAACGCGCCGCTGGGCGGCAGCGAGACGGGCGGCCGCGCCGCGCTGCCCATCTGGCTCCAGTTCATGCGCGTGGCCCATGAGGGCCTGCCCACGCGGGAGTTCGAGGTCCCCGCGGGCGTCGTTCAAGTCCGCATCGACCCCATCAGTGGCCTGCTCGCGGGCAACTCCGTCCCGGGCCGGCTGGAGCCGTTCCTGGATGGCACCCAGCCCACCGCCGAGGCCCCTCCGCCCGGACAGGTGACCACCGACCAGTTCTTCCTCGACGAAGGCAACAGGCGGGGTTTGTGAGCCGCGCCTGGGTCTGGGCCCCGGTCCTGGCCGCGCTCGCGGCCCCGTCCGTCCTCGCGTCCTCGGACAGCACCGCCGCCATCCCCCGGCTCACCCGGCAGGTGACGGCGGCCGTGCGCGCGCAGCGCGTGGAGGCGCCCGTCGCGGTGAATGTCACGGGCGCCTCCGCCGAGCTGCGCCGCGCGGTGAGCACGCTGCTGGCCTCGCAGCTGGCCTCCGCCGGACTCGCGCCCGTGGTGCTGGAGGCGCCCACGGCCGAGGCCGCGGAAGCCCAGGCCCGTGCCCAGGGCGCGCGGACGCTCATGCGCATCTCGCTGGACATCGAAGGCGGGGAGCTGCGGGCCCGAGGCGACGTGCTGGGCACCTGGGTGAACTTCTGGTCCGGCCGCACGCCCACGCGCCCCGCGCGACCCGCCGCCACGGTGGTGGAGACGGTGCCAGCCGACGCCGCGGTGCTGGCGCTCGCGCTGGAGGCCGGTGGCACCACGCCCCCGGTGCCGACCGAGACACCGCTCCAGGGCATCCGCTTGATGGGGGCCACCCTGGCCACCCTGGAGCATCCGCTGGCGGCGCTCGCCGCGGGGGATTTGGATGGGGATGGCCGCGAGGAGGTCGTGGCCCTCACGGAGCACGACGTCTCCGTCTTCGACGCCAGCGGCCGGCTCATCGCGCGCAAGGCGCTGGAGGCCCTGCCCGCCGCGAGCGCCACCACCCGAGAGCCCTTCGGCGCGCTGGCCATCCTCCCAGGCCCGCCCCGCGTGGCCGCGTGGAGCACGCGCCATGCGCACGGCGAGCTGCTCGCGCTGGACAAGGCCCGGGGCACGCTCCGCACGGTGGGCACCGTGGACCAGGCTCCGCTGGGCGCCGTGGAGCGCGGGAGCTTCGTCCCGGGACAGACGGCCTTCGCCCCCACGGTGACGCTGGCGGAGGGCCGGTCGCTGACGGTGCCCGCGCCCTTCACCACCGCCAGCCTGGAGGCGCAGCGGATGCTGTTCGTCCACCCCGATGGCTCCGCCGCGTATTACGCGCACGCCGGGGCCTCGCCCCTGCGATGGAGCAACCTGGGCGCGGGCAGCGCGCTGGGAGACTTGAATGGCGACGGCGTCCCGGAGCTCATCACCACCTCGCCCCAGCTCGCCCCATCCCCGGACCGGGTCCGTGTGTTCGCCACCACCGGGGACGACCCGGGCACGCACGAGCCCCTGTGGCAGGGCGCCCTGCCCACGGGCCGCGCGCTGTACGTGGTGACGGCCAACCTGGATGGCGACAAACGCCACGAGGTCATCGTGGGCCTCTGGAAGCCGGATGGCACCAGCGAGCTCTTCCTCCTGCGCCAGGGTGCGCCATGAGACTCCGCTCCACCCTCGCCTGCGTCGCGCTGCTCGCGTCCGCGTCCGCCCAGGCCGCGGGCCGCCCCCGTTATGGCGGCGAGCTGCGCGTCGCCCATGGCGGCCCTCCCGAGATTGGTGAGCCCGCGCTCGCCGACACGCCCCTGGAGGCGACGCTGCTGGGGCTGCTCACCCGCCCGGTGTGCCAGGACACGCGAGACGAAGGTGCGGTGCCCGCGCTCGCACGCCAGCTGTCGCGGCCCACCGCGCAGGCCCTGCAGCTCACCCTCCCCAGCGCCACCTCCGCCCAGGGGCTCGCGCGCGCGTGGATGCGGCTGGCCAGCAACGAAGGCGCCTCGCCCTACCGGGCCCTCCTCCACGCCGTGCGCGGTGAAGCGCGGCAACTGACACCTCGCGGCGCCGTGCTGGAGCTCCCGCTGTCCTATCCCTGGCCGGACCTGGAGCGCGCGCTGTGCCACCCGGCCCTGGCGCCGCCCGTGTCCGCGACCCCCGTGGGCCCCTTCACCGCCGCGGGACGTGGCGCATTGGAGGCCCAGCTCGCCTGGCCCCAGGGCCGCCCATACCTGGACCGACTGCAGCTCACCGCCACGGACCAGCGCGGCCTGTCACGCCTGTGGTCGTCCCGCCAGGTGCAGGTGGAGCTGGGCGTCGCGTCGGAGACGGACTCCGTCGCGGGGACGGCGCTCTACGCCACGTTCCTCGCGTTCTCCCCCCGCCGGCTGCCCGCGGACTTCCGGCAGGCCGTGGAGAGCGCCATCGACCGCGAGGACCTGACGCGCCTCTTCGTCCAGGCCCCCGCGCAGCCCATGCCGCACCTGCTGCCCCCGGCGCTGCTGGACGCGCCCGGCCGTCCCCGCCCGGCCGCGCCCCCCGCGACGCCCTCGCGGACGGTGACGCTGCTCTACGACGCCTCGGTGGAGGACCAGCGCGCGGTGGCCGAGCGCATCCAGGTGAAGCTGCATGACCGCGGCTACACCGTGGCGCTGGAAGCCCTCTCTCGCGCGGCGCTGCGCGCCCGGTGGGCCAAGGGTGACTTCGAGCTGATGCTGCACGCGCTGCTCCTGCCTCCCGTCCCGGGCCCCGCGCTGGCGGTGGTGCTGGAGGCGGGCGGGCGGAGGGACTTGCTGGGCGTGGAGCTGCCGGCCATCGGCGCGCTGCCGGCCGCCACCGCGCGGGACGCCCGGGCCCGGGAGCGAGCCCTGGCCCTGGCCGGGTCCGTGCCCCTGGTGCCGCTCTACGCACAAGGCCTGGGAATGCGCTTCGCGCCGGACGTGGGCGGGGTGATGATGGACGCACAAGGCCTGCCCTCGCTGGACGGACTGTACGTGCTTCCAGCCGAGGGGGCGGCGCTGGGAGGACGTCCTTGAGGAGACCGCGATGCGCTTGAGGACACGGCTGGCGCTCGCCTTCGCGTTGCTGGCCCTGGTTCCGCTCGCGGTGGTCGTCCCCCCCACCCTCACCCGTTTGCGCGACACCTTGTCGCGCGAGCTGGACGCGCGCATGGAGGCCGCCACCGCCTCCGCGCAGGAGTCGCTGGAGCGCAGCAGCGCCGCCGCCCGCCGCGCGGTGGAGGAGCTGGTCGAAAGCACCATCATGGAGGACCTGGCGCGCGAGGCCCGGGACCGGCCCACCCGCGCCATCCAGGCTGGCACCGCCGAGGGCCTGATGAAGACCCGCGGACTGAGCGTGCTGACGCTCTTCGACCGCCACGGCACGGTGCTCTCCTCCGGCCACCTCCCCGCGCGCCGCGGAGACCCGGACCCGGTCCTGTTCGCCGTCACCCGGGAGAAGTCCTCCCAGCCCGTGCCGGTGCGCGTGGAGGTCCGCACCGCGTCGGGCTTGCGCCAGCTCCCCGCGCTCGTCACCGCCCGGCCCGTGGACTTCGGCGACCTGCGCCTGTGGGCCGTGGGCGGCGTGCTGCTCGACGAGGCCCTGGCGCAGCACCTGGCGCGCCTCACCCAGACGCAGGTGACGCTGCTCGCCGGAGACACCGCGCTCGCCCGCGCAGGCACCGCCGAGCCTCCGACGGTGACGAAGACGCTGCCGTTGGGCGACGCGGGCTCGGTGCAGCTCGTCTTCAGCCGCGCCGCCGCGCGCGACGCCGAGCAGGGCGTCATGCGCGCCTTCCTCCTGCTGGCGGCGCTGGGTGGCGCCTTCGCGGTGCTGCTGGGCGTGCTGGTGTCCCGGTGGATGACGCGGCCGGTGGAGGCCCTCACCCGCGGCGCCCGTCGCGTGGCGGAGGGCGCGCTGGAGGCCCAAGTCACGGTGGAGGCCAGCGGCGAGGTGGGCGAGCTGGTCCGCACCTTCAATCACATGACCTCCGAGCTGAAGGCCACCACCGAGCGGCTCATGGCCAGCGAGCGCATCGCCGCGTGGCAGGAAGTGGCGCGGCGCCTGGCGCACGAAATCAAGAACCCGCTGACGCCCATCCGCATGTCGCTGGAGACGCTCCAGGCCGCGCAGGAGGCGAAGCACCCCCGCTTCCCCGACATGTTCAAGGAGAGCGCGGGCGTGGTGCTCGAGGAGGTGGACCGGCTGCGGCGCATCGTCGACGAGTTCAGCCACTTCGCGCGGATGCCCAAGCCCCAGCTCGCGCCGGTGGACCTGGGGGAGCTGGCGCAGAGCGTGTTGTCGCTGTACGCCACGCCGCCCCCTGGCATCCAGATTCGGCCCACGCTCCAGACGGGCGTGGTGGCGAGGGCGGACCGGGACCAGCTCACGCAGGTGCTGGTGAACCTGGTGAAGAACGCCGAGGAGGCCATGGCCACCACCGGAGGCACCCTGCGCGTGCGCGTGCGCTCCACGGACGCCGACGCCGTCGTCGAGGTGGAGGACAGCGGCCCCGGCATCCCGCCCGAACACCGGGCCCGCGTCTTCGAGCCCTACTTCACCACCAAGGACGGTGGCACGGGCCTCGGGCTCGCCATCGCCGCGCGCATCCTCCAGGAGCACGGCGGCAAGCTCGAGGTGGGCGGCGAGCCCGGCCAGGGCGCTCGCTTCAGCCTGGTGCTGCCGCGCGCGAGCTGAGTCAGGCCTCGCGCCGCGCGAAGCGGGCGTGAACCAACGAGGGCATGCGCTCCTTCAACCAGGGCACGTGGTTGATGAGGTTGTAGCTGTAGCGGGGAATCCCTCGCGGGAACGTGTAGGGATGCAACGTCACGCGGGTGATGCGCGGCTCCCACCGCTTCAGGGTCGCCTCCACCTCGTCGCGGTTGATGCCCCAGGGCATCGGGGGAAGCCGGTACGCCAGCGTGCGATGCAGCCCCTTGAGCGTCCGCCGCGAGAACCACCGGGGAATCGTGTCGAAGAGCAGCTCGGCGCCAGGGAAGCGCTCGGCGATGTCCACGAGGAGTTGCCGGACCGCATCCTCCTCGAAGTACATGAACAGGCCCTGCGCGATGATGAACACGCCCTGGCTGGCGTCCACCTGCCCCATCCACGCGCGGTCCAGGGCGCTCACCGGGCAGTGCCGCAACCGCGCGTTCGGCGTGAGGAAGCGCTCCCTGAGGGTCATCGCCTCCGGCAGGTCCACGCTCAGCCAGCGCAGCTGCCCGTTGTCCAGCCGATGGGCCTGCGTCTCCAGCCCCTCCCCCAACGACACCACGAAGCCCTCTGGATGGGAGGCCAGCCACGTGCGGACGATGCGGTCCATCTCCACCGCGCGGATGGCATGTGACGGCTCCGCGCGGCCAAACGACCTGCGGAAGTCGTAGTCGATGGCCTCGTAGATGCGCACCACCTCCGGGTCCTCGAGGATGCCGTCCGGCCGCTTCGCCTCCCCGGCCCGGTTGTGCAACGTCCAGAGCATCGTCTCGGGAATGCCCGTGAGGTTGGGCACGTAGCGCGTCTGCATCTTCCGCCTCCTTCAGTGAGCCGACCCATGGCCCAGCACCACGAGCAGGGAGGGCCCCAGCCGCGTGAAGCCGTTCGAGCGCTTGAGCGCCGAGGTCGCGATGACCTCGGCCACGATGGCGATGCCCAGGTCGACGGCGTTGTCCATGGACGGCCTCCGCGGCCGTCTATAACCGCCGGCCGGGACACCGGCCCGGGGACGCACGACGCGAAAAGGCCCGGAGTCTCCTGGGAGACCCCGGGCCTTCGGGATGCGGCATCGCGGTGGAAGGCCGCTCAGTCCTTCACGGGCGTGGCCTTGAGGGCCGCCTTGCCTTCCTTCACGTAGACCTGGAAGCGCACCGTCTTGCACGCGTACTTCTGGACGAGCTGCTCCTTGTTCTTGCGCAGCTTCTGCACGAACTTGTCGTACGTCAGGCCGTCCGCCGCCTCGCCGCACCGCTCACGGGTGGAGACGAACTCGCGGAAGACGTCCTGGAAGTGCTGCTCGTCGGAGAGGGCCACCGCGGAGTTGCCCAGGCCCGGCAGCGGAATCGCGGCCTGGGCGGCCGCGGGACGCGGCGCCGGCATGGGGATGGCGTCCGACGTCGGCGGACGGGCGCTGGCCTGGAGCAGCTCGCGCGGAATCGCCGCCACACGCGTCGTCTCCGGGCTGTCCGGCGCCGCCTGCGAGGCCGCCAGCGCGAAGGGGTCCGCGGCCTGCTGCAGCGAGTACGCCGCCGTGGGCTGGTCCTCGAAGGCGAAGGCGCCACGGCGCGGGGCTGCGGGAGACAGGGGCTCGGGGCCGCCGCCAAAGCCCTCCGACGAGGCGTCGAACGGCATCGCCGACTGCGGCGGAGGCGCGGAGAACGGGAAGGCCTCGGCCGAACCGAAGGGCGGGGCCGCGGGCGGCGCCGCCGGGGGCGCGAAGGCGAACGGATCCGCCTGGGGCGCGGGGGCCGCGGGAGGAGGCGCGAAGGCGAACGGGTCCCCCACCGGCGCCTGGGCCGGGGGCGACATCGCGAACGGGTCTCCCGCAGGCGCCGGCATCGCGAACGGATCCGCCTGGGGCGCGGCGGGCGCGGGAGGAGCGAAGGCGAACGGATCCGCCGCGGGCGCAGGGGCCGCGGCCGGCGGCGCGAAGGCGAACGGGTCCGCCGCGGGCACCGGGGCCTGGGCCGGGGGCGCGAAGGCGAACGGGTCCGCGCCCGGCGCGGGGGCAGCGGCCGGCGGGGCGAAGGCGAACGCATCGGCCGCCGGAGCAGGCTCCGCGGCGGGCGCGGGAGGCTGCGTCGCGACAGGCGCGGGGGCGGGCGCGGCGGCCATCGCGGCCGACAGGCTCAAGGTGTCGGAGCTGCCACTGGACGCCTCGTCGGCCCCGTCCGTGCGGCCCGAACCCATCATCAGCGTCCACAGCAGGCTGAAGCCCAGCAGGCCCGCCAGCGCGAACAAGGCGTTCTGCTGGTACGCGGCCAGCGCGCCCAGCACCGGCTGCGTGCTGGCGATGGCGAGCACCTCCAGCGGCGTGCCGGCCAGCGCGCGGCGCGAGCCGACCATCAGCGGCGCCTGGCCGCCCATGGCATCGCCCTGGGTGAACACGGGCAGCGCGACCGGGCCCAGCTCCTGGAACTTGCCGGTGCTCAGCACCACGCCCGTAGCGTCGGCCGCCACCTTCGAGAACGAGCCCTCCGCCAGCAGCTTCTGGGGGCCAGCGACGCCCGCCAGCGCGTCCCCCTTCACCAGCGCGAGCGCGGCCACGCCCGATGCCTGCACCGCGGCGTCCAGCGCGCCCGCGTCGAGCACCGGCGCGCCCACGACCAGCGTCACCACCGGCGCGCCGGCGGACCACGCCAGGGGCACGGCGGCGAACGCGTGCGGCGCGCCAAAGGCCTCCGTCACGCTGGCGCCGGACTTGATGAGACTTGCCACATCCAGCTTCGCGGCGTCGGAGGACGGCTCGCCCCCCGCGACGGCGTGGAACTGCGCGTCCTGGGCGGCCACGGCCACCACCGCGCCCTTGAGGTCCTGGGGAATCACGGCCTCGACCGCGCCGCGAACCGCGGCGAAGCGCTCGGCGGTGAAGACGCGGGCGGCGGCGGCCTCCGCCTCGGCGCGCTCGCGCTCACGCTGGTTGCGCGGCGCGGGCTGCTCCGACGGCTGCGGAGCGGCGGCCGACACCACTTCCGGCATCGCCGCGAGTTTCAGCGCCAGCGCCTGGACTTCGGCACGGCGAGTGTCCACACGGCGCGCCACCTCGGCGGCGCCCGCGGAAGCCTGGGCCGACGCTCCGGCGACGGCGCGCTCGCGCAGCGGTCCCGACAGCATCGGCAGATGAGCAACGCCCAGTCCGATGACCAGGAATGCGAAGACGAGGAACTTGAGGCGGACCATCGCCGTCCTTTTAGCCCGAGGTTGAAGGGTTCCGCTTATAGCGTTCACCGTTCCGACCCAGCAAGATTCGGGCACTGGACATGACGAGCCCGGCCGCCAGGTGTACGACCTGGGAGGCCGGGCTCTTGCCGCGCTCGGGAAAGCGCGCGAACGCGCTCAGTAGGTGGGCACGTCGGCCGCCACGTCCTGAGGCAGGCCGTTGGTATGCACATCGCGCCGCTTGTCCAGCAGCCGCTTGATGCTCCTTTCCAGGCGATCACGCGTCGCGTCGATGGCCGGATACAGGGAATCCGACGATTCCGTCACGTGCACCGCGGAAAGCCCGGGCATCCGCACCGTCACCCGGCACTCCTTGTCCACGCCGCCCTTGGGTCCGTTGGTGTCCACCAGGGAGATGTCGATTTCCGCAGCCTCGTCATCCGCGAACCGTTCGATATGGCGCACCAGGTGTTCGTCGACATACGACTTGAGAGCATCCGACAGGTCCAGGTGCACTCCACGCAGCAACACCTTCATGGCATTTCCTCCGAACCCAATGATGGGCAGCCTGACGCTTGGTGGTGAGCCGTCCCCCGCACTTCATGGCCCGCCCCGCCCTGCTCCCTTGCTCCCCTGACAAGAGGGCCACGGAGGGCTCGCGGACGCTCCGGACGAAACGGCGTCTGCGCGCGGGTTTCCCCCAGGCATGGGTGAGCGAATCAAGGTCTTGCTGGTCGAGGATGACGGGGACAGCCGGGAGCTGCTGGCGGAGCTGCTCGAGCCGGAGTTCGACGTGAGCACCGCCACGGACGGCGTGGCCGGCCTGAAGGCCTTCGAGGCCGAGCACCCCGACGTGGTGGTGACGGACGAATCCCTCCCGGGCATGAATGGCACCGAGCTCGCGCAGAAGGTGAAGGAGCGGGAGCCTCGCGCTCGCGTCATCCTCGTGTCGGGCTACACCCAAGTGCAGGGCTCCGAACACTGCGACGTGGTGCTGCGCAAGCCCATCGACGTGGAGCGCCTCAGCGCGGCGCTGGGCAGGCTGGGCGACGAAGCCCGGCATTGAACGAAGTGGCGGGCCCCCGGTGCCGTCCGCGCGAGCCAGACCTACTCTTTCCCTCCAGACACCCACGGGTAGGAGGGACGGCAATGAGATACTGTGCCAGGTGCGGCTCCGAATATCAGGACAGCGTCGTCGAGTGCGCGGACTGTCCAGGCAACCCGCCCCTCGTGAGCGAGGGGGAGATGCGCAGCCGGGGGCTGCCCCTCCCCCATGAGCTGGACACGCGCGTCTTCGTCCGGGCGGGCTCGGCCGACGACCCCTTCACCGCGGAGGTCTATGCCCAGCTCCTCCAGGACGAGAACATCCCCGTCCTGGTGCGCGCCGGCCGCTCGGGCGTGGTGGACAAGCTGACCACGGGCAATGTGCTGCCCTGGTGGGAAATCCACGTCCCGGCCGAGCAGCAGGTGCGCGCCGCCACGCTCATCGAACAGGAGCGCCTGCGGGAGCTGGCCACCAACGACGAGGCGGCCGCGGCCGCGGAGGCCGAGGAGCGGGAGACCGAGCTCCCCCCCGCCTCGCCGCCGCCACCCAGCCTCTGAGCGGCGAGGCCCCGGCCTTCAGGGGACGGAGCGCGACACCGAGCCACCGCTGGCCGCGTCGGGCCGGCGGGGCGCGAAGAGGCTGACGCCCGTCACCTTCCACTTCGAATAGCGCGCGTTGCGGGCGAGGAACGTCTCCAGGTCCTCGTCCACCACGCGGTTGTAGCCACCGCGCGACGCATGCCGCAGGTACGTGCGCTTCTTGCGCTGCACCACGAAGCCCAGGTGGGTGATGCGGGTGACCTTCAGCGGCAGGTCCTCGCGCATCACCACCAGGATGGTGCCCGAGGGGATGTCCTGCGCGTGCGCCATCACCCGCTCCAACGGCAGCATGTTGAGCGCGTACGTGCCCACCACCTGCTGCGCCTTGGGGAGCCCCAGCGCCTGCGATGAGCGCGACTGCCAGGTGTGCCGGGTGAGCGCCTTCGTCACCGGCACCGCGTCGCCCCCCGCGTAGCGCTGCGTCACGTCCGTCAGGAAGCCCTTGCGGATGTTGTTGGGCAGCCACTGCGCCTCCATGAGGTGGTTGCGGTCCTCATAGGTGGGCGTGCTCGCGTAGCGGATGCGCTCCAGCAGCGGCGCCACCTCCGCCTCGCTGCGGGCCAGGCTCAGCGCCATCGACTGCTCCACGAAGGTGAGGCAGTCCACCGCGTCCAGCCGGAACGTGGGGTCGGGGTCCACGCCGTGGCCCTCTCCCAGCGGGGACAGGACATAGGGCGTGTTGATGAAGCGCTCGCTCATCCGCAGCAACCGGCTGGCGAGCGGGGCCTCCGCGTCCTCGGCCACGAGCGCCGCGCGCGCCTCCGCGCTGAGCCCCACCCAACCGTTGGGCTTCACCGGGCGGGCCGTGGCCACCTGCGCGGACGCGGCCGGGGACTCGAGCAGGGCCTCGGCGCCAGGACGGGCGTCCGCCTCCAGCGAAGCACTGGAGGCCCCGGGCGCCTGGGCCAGCAGCGCCGCGGCCAGGACCGCGCTCCAGCTCATTGCGCGACACCCGCCTTGCGCAGGATGGCCTTGCGCCGGTCGTCGCGGAGCTGGAGCGTCTCCAGCTCGCGCTCGTAGGCGAGCTTCTCGTCGGACTTCGCGTTCCACGACGCCAGCACCAGCCACTCCAGCATGGACGCGTCGCCGCCGTCGTGGAGGATGCGGGCGGCGCTGGCGGCCAGCGCGCGGTCCTTGTCCTCCAGGAGCGGCTTCAGGGCGGGCGCGGCCTTCTTGGCGTTGACGCCCTCGTAGAGCTCCAGCCCCTGGCGGCGCACGAAGCGGTCCTCCGAGCCGAGCAGCTTGCCGGCGAAGGCGAACCCGTCGGGCGAGCCCAGGCGGCACAGCCCCTTCGCCGCGGCGAAGCGGGTGCTCTCAGAATCGCTCGCGAGGAACTCCTTCAGCGCCGCGCCCTGCTTGGCATCGCCGGTGTCACCCACCGCGGCGAGCATCGCGGCGCGCACCTCCAGCTCCTTCTCCGCCTTGGCCGCCTTCACCAGGACGGGCCCCATCTTCGCGTTGCGGGAGGCGCCCAGGGCCCTCGCGGCCTCGCGGCGCACGCCGCTGCTCTTGTCCTCCAGCAGGGGCACCATCACCTGCGTCAGGCGGCTGTTGAGCTTCGCCAGCCCCTGGGCGGCGTACATCCGGACCGCGCTGTCCTCGTCCGAGGCGAGCCGCGCCAGGGTGGGCTCGGCGGCGCGCGTCCCCAATCCCGCCAGCACGGCGGTGAGGTTGCGGCGCAGGCGCTCCTCGTGGACCGTGCTGAGGGTGGTGGTGATCTCCCGGGCCGCGAAGGCCTCCTCGCGCAGGAAGCGCAGGCGGGAGATGGCGGGGGGAACGGCGCCGCCCTCCGCCACGGCCTGGACGACGGCCTCCGTCTCGGCGCGGCGGGAACCCCGCTTGGCGGCGGCCCCCGGCCCGGACAGGGCGACCCAGGGGAGGAGCAGCGACAACACGAGGACGAGTCGGGCGGACGGGTGCACGGGGACGGGACGATGGCAAGGGCCGCGGCGGCCGTCAAAGTCCCTCCCCCTGCCCGTCCCCCCGGTCGGCGCGGATGCCCGATTCTTGACCCTCCAGGGGGCGATTGATACGACCGCCAGGATTCACCCCTCTCCAGAGGCGCCACCCTATGAAGAAGCTGATGGCGTTGGTGGCGGTGTCGGGAGCGCTCACCGCGTGCGGTCCCGTGAAGTCCACCGCGAACATCCTCGACGCCGAAGTGCAGATCCAGGCCGCGCGCACCGCCGGGGCGGAGCAACTCGCGCCCTACGAGTGGACTGCCGCCAACCTGTACATCACGAAGGCGCGCGAGGAGGTGGGGTACTCCGACTACCAGGCGGGCGTGGACTTCGCCGTGAAGGCCTCCCGCTACGCCAACGAGGCCCGTGAGAAGGCCATGGCCGTGGCTGGCGGCAACGAGCCCGGCGGCCGCACTCCGAACCCGTGACGCCCGAGCGCTTCCCGATGACGCGTCCTTCCCTAGCCGCGCTGCTCCCCCTCCTCCTCACCTTCTCCTGTGTCAGCGGCAGCAAGATTCGCGCGGACACGGAGGTGCTCGCGGCCAACGTGGAGCGCGCGCGCCGCAGCGGCGCCCTGCGCTGCGCCCCCGTGGAGCTGGCCACCGCCGAGGCCCACCTCGACTTCGCCCGGGGCGAGCTGAGCCAGGGCAACAGCGGCCGCGCCGACACGCACGCACGCACCGCGGACGCCGCGGTGACCCGCGCGCTGGAGCTGTCCAAGAACTGCGGCCCGCGCCAGGTGCTGGTCCGCGACCGGCCGGAGGCGCAGCAGCCGCAGCCGCAACAGCCCCAGCAGCCGCAGCAGCCCCAAATCGTGGTCCGCATCGAGGAGACGGACAGCGACGGCGACGGCATCCTGGACAAGGATGACCCCTGCCCCGACCAGGCCGAGGACTTCGACGGCTTCCAGGACGAGGACGGCTGCCCGGACCCGGACAACGACGGCGACGGCATCCTGGACGTGAATGACAAGTGCCCGCTCACCCCGGGCGTGCCGGAGAACCAGGGCTGCCCCGCCGAGGCCCCCAAGGACCGCGACGGCGACGGCATCCCCGACCACCTGGACAAGTGCCCCGACCAGGCCGAGGACTTCGACGGCTTCCAGGACGAGGACGGCTGCCCGGACCTCGACAACGACGGCGACGGCATCATCGACACGGCGGACAAGTGCCCGAACGAGGCCGGCCCCATGCAGAACATGGGCTGCCCCATCGTCGACAGGGACGGTGACGGCATCCTCGACGTGGACGACAAGTGCCCGGACGAGCCGGAGGACTTCGACGGCTTCCAGGACGAGGACGGCTGCCCGGACCTCGACAACGACGCGGACGGCGTGCCGGACGTCCAGGACAAGTGCCCGAACGAGGCCGGCCCGGCGGAGAATGGCGGCTGCCCGGACAAGGACAGCGACGGTGACGGCATCGTGGACCGGCTGGATGCGTGCCCGGAAGAGCCCGGCGTCCAGGAGGAGCGCGGCTGCCCCAAGCAGTACAAGATGGTCGTCATCAAGCGCGACCGGATCGAGATCAAGAAGCAGATCCTCTTCAGCTCCGGTTCGCACAAGATCTACGGCAAGCAGAGCACCGCGGTGCTCGACGACGTGGCGCAGGCCCTGCGCGACGCGCCGTGGCTCAAGCGCATCCGCATCGAGGGCCACACGGACTCCATGGGCAACGACGCCGCCAACATGCGGCTGTCGCAGCGCCGCGCGGACGCGGTGATGGCGCAGCTCATCCGCCGCGGCATCGACCCGGCCCGCCTGCTGGCCGTGGGCTACGGTGAGACGCAGCCCATCGCGCCCAACAGCACCAAGACGGGCCGCGCCATGAACCGCCGCACCGAGTTCAAGGTCCCCGAGTAGTCTCGAGCACCGCCCCGGCCGCGCAGGCCGGGGCACGCAGCCAGACGCCTCCCGGGCCACCAGCCCGCGGAGGCGTCTTCATTTGGGAGGAGCGGTTCGCCAGAGCCCGCGCCGGCTCAGCCGTCCTTGAGCAGCTCGTGGAGCACCTCGGTGGCGTACGCGCCCCGAGGCAGCTCGAACGTCAACCAGAGGTCCTCGCCTTCCGGCGTCGTCTCCGGGGTCAGCTCGGCGGCGCCCAGCCGGACGCGGTAGGGGCGGCGGCTGCCTTCCGTCTCACCACCACCGCGCTTGAAGTCGTCCGGCGTGACGCCCTCCTCGGACAACAGCCGCGCCTCGGCTTCGGCCACGGCACCGGCGGAGGCCGTCATCTTCGGCCCGAACAGCGGCCCCGCCGGGCTCACCTCGAACGCCGCCACGCGCGGGCCGTCCACGTCCGGCGCCTCGCACACGAACAGGCCGCCCGTCTCTTCCTTGCGCAGCACGTCCCCGAGCAGCGCGGTGGCCAACGTGCCCGCGCTCAACCGCTCCGCCAACGCCCGGTTGAACAGGCGCGACTGGAAGGCGGACAGGTACAACTTGCGCTGGAACCGGTCCGGACGCTTCGGCAGCCGCTGGCCCAGCACCAACAACCGGCCCAGGTCCGCGTTGTCGCCCGCGCGGCCGAAGCGCTGCTCACCGAAGTAGTTCGGCACGCCCTGCGCCACCAGCCGGGAGAAGCTCTCGCGCGCCGCGCCCACGTCCTTCACGCCCCGCAGCCGCAAGCGGAAGCGGTTGCCGCGCAGGTGGCCCGTGCGGAGCTTGTTTCCGTGGCGCTTCGTCCAGAGCACCTGGACTCCGTCCAGGGAGAACTCCGGCACCTTGGGCTCGGCGCGCGCGGGCACGGACACGAGCTGCCGGGTCACGGCCTGCCGGTCCTTCATCCCCGCGACGCCGATGTCATCCTCGGAGACGCCCAGCGACGCGGCCAGCGCGCGCACCAGCTCGCGTGTATCCCTGCCCCGCTTCTCCACCCACAGGTAGAGATGCTCCCCTGCCCCGGAAGGCAGGTACGCGGGCAGCTCCTCGACTTCGAAATCCTCCGGCACCAGCTTGAAGGCGCCCCCACAGCCGGGCACCTCCGCCGTCAGGCGCGGCCATCCAGAATCCGTCACGGTACCTCGAGCGTGGCCAGCAGTTCCTTCACGCGCCGGGCGAGGTCCTCGTCCGCGCGCGACTCCAGCAACTCACCGGCCTGGAAGAGCAGGAAGAACATCATGTCACTGAGCGCCTGGCGGAAGGTGGCCAGCGGCTCGCTGCCCAGCTGCGCGCGGTGGCGCTCGAAGCTCTCGATGAGCTTGTTCTCCGGCAGGCTGCCATCCGGGACGAACGCGAGCCCCTCCAGCACCGGAGACGACGTCAGCCCCTGCCCCGAGAGCGCGGCGTTGGCGGCGGCGATGAACTCGCGGTCCATGCCCTGCTTGGCCACCTCGTCGCGAATCTCCCGGAAGATGAAATTGAAGACGCGCGCCACCGGACGCGGATCCACCGCCGTCGCGGGCCGCGCGGCCGGCCGGGCCTGCGGCGTCGCCGAGGCCGTGCGCTCGGGCGGCTGCGGAATCGGCGTCGGCACGCCGGGCGCCGGCACCATCAGCGGCTTGTCCGTCACCGACGCGAAGCCGCCCTCCAGCAACCGGAAGACGACCTTGGTGACATCGAACTCGGACAGCCGGGCCGCATGCCCCAGCTCGAGCAGCGTGCGCCGCCCGTCGAGCAGGCCCAGCACCCGGTCCTCATCCTCCTCCAGCTTGCCGTCGGACGGACGCTTGCGCGTCACGTACAGCCGGCCGTGGGGGATGCGCTTCCGGAAGTGCGCCATCTCGTCGATCTTCCGGATGCTGTCCATCAGCAGGCTCTGCGTGGAGAGCTGGATGATGTGGCCCGACTTGTCCTCCACCGGCTGGTCGATGAGGAAGAAGCTCCCCTCCCGGCACAGGACGATGGCGTGGAAGATCTCGCTCACCTGGTGGGTGACGCACTTGAAGAGGTCGTGCGACTTGAGCAGCCCCTTCTCCACCAGCGCGCGCCCCACCTTGGACGGCGGGTGCTCGCGCAGGGTGGCCTCCACCTGGGGCCGCTCCACGTAGCCCATCCGCACCAGCACCTCGCCCAGGCGGTCCGCGGGGTCGTCGGAGGACGCGCCTCGCACCTCGCCCTCGCGCAGGGTGACGGAGCGCTCACCGCCCGGGGCGTGCACGCGCACGACGCCCGTCCACCGGGACTGGCTGAGGAACGCGATGAGGTCCGACAGCGGGAACCCGCCCGCGTCGCCGGACAGCACCACGCGAGGCAGCGGAATGGAGCCGCCCTCCGCGGGCGTCCGTGAGAACACCAGCAGGTCGGGCGCCGTGGCCATCAGCGCGTACGTCCCCGAGCGGCCCGCGAGCGGCGAGGGCGCGAGTCGGTCCTCGGGGACGAGCTGCGCCGATGCGTCGATGCGGAAGCGGGGCGTGGTCATGACGGCGTCAGTCAGCCGCCCAGGCGTTCTTGTTGGCGGACCACTCCAGCTCGTCTTCCAGGCTGTGGGTGAGCATGCTGGCCTCCACGAATGACAGCTCCACCGCGCGCCCGTTGAAGTACACCGAAGGCGTGCCGCTGATGCCCGCCGCGCGGCCCTGGCTGCGGTAGTTGTCCAGCTCTTCCTTATACGCGTCCGTCTTCAGCAACGCGGCCAGCTTCGTACCGTCCAGGCCCAGGGATGTCGCCAGGGTGGCAATCGCCTCCGGGCGGAGGTTGGACTGGTGCTCGAAGAGCGCGTCATGCATCTGCCAGAACTTGCCCTGGTCCCGCGCCCACAGGACGGCCTGGGCCGCCGGCACCGCGTTGGGGTGCATGGACAGGGGGAACGGCAGGTAGCAGAAGCGCACCTGCTGCGCGTGCTTCTTGGCGAAGGCCTCCAGCACCGGGCGGGCCTTGGCGCAGTAGGGGCACTCGAAGTCGGAGAACTCCACCACCGTCACGGGGGCGCTGGCGGCGCCGGTGCACATCCGGTCATCCACCTTGAACTGCGCCCGGGGGCTCGGGAACCCCTGGTAGTACGAGGACAGGGTGAGGATGGCCTCGGTGGCCGGAACACCCTCGGACACCATGCGCGCGGCCAGCTGCGTCATTCGCCGGGCGTGCTTGCAGGGGGTGTGCGACTTCAAACAGGCGCCCAGCGTGTGGGGGCAGCCGCAGTAACAGAAGTTGTCGCTGAGCACGTCGGCCAGCTCCCGCTTCGCCGTGGGCGACAGCGAGGAGAAGTCCATGCCCGGGATGCCTGACAGGACGGCGGCCGGATCCGCGGGCGCGGCGGGCTGCGCGGGGGGTGGGGTGGCCGGGGCCGCGGGGGCGGGCGCCGACGACTGGCCTCCAGCGGGGGCCGCGCTCTCGGGATTCTTGCACCCCGGGGCCGTCAGAACCGCGGCGGCCAGCAGGGGAACGACACGCTTCCAGCAGGAAAGGAGCACGCGGCGGGTCTTAGCGACGCGCGGGGGGCTTGTAAAGCAACGCCAGCCTTGGCAGGGAAGCGCCTGTTCATCATGCCCAGAGTCCTGCTGCTGCATACGGGGGGTACGCTCGGAATGGCCGGGGGACGCCCGTCCGCCCTGCGTCCCGCGGCCTTCTTCAAGACGCTCAAGGCCCGCGTGCCGGAGCTGTTCGAGCTGGCCGACATCGAGCTGGAGCTGTTCAGCAACCTGGACAGCTCGGAGATGCAGCCCGAGCTCTGGAGCCGGATGGCGGCCCACCTCCATGCCCGCCTCCCCCACTTCGACGGGGCCGTGGTGACCCATGGCACGGACACGCTGGCCTATACCGCCAGCGCGCTCTCCTTGATGTTGCGCAACCCGCCCTGCCCCGTGGTGTTGACGGGTTCGCAGCGGCCGCTGGGGAAGATCCGCTCGGACGCGCGGCTCAACCTCATCGACGCGGTGATGTCCGCGCTCCAGGGCCCCCGGGAGGTCACGATCTGCTTCGACTCGCACCTCTACCGGGGCAACCGCGCCCGCAAGGTGAAGGTCGCCGAGTACGACGCCTTCGACAGCCCCAACTTCCCCGTGCTGGGCACCCTGGGCGTGGACGCCACCTTCGAGCCCGGCCTCAAGTCCCGGGGCGCCTTCCGCCTCTTCGAGCGGCTGGATCCGCGGGTCTTCCTCTTGAAGGTGTACCCGGGGCTGGATCCCGCCCTGCCGCTCCAGCTGTTGCCCCATGTCCGGGGCCTGGTCCTGGAGGCGTACGGGGCCGGCAACTTCCCCATCGACCCGGAGCAGGGCCGCTCCCTGCGCCCCCTCTTCCTCCAGGCGCGGGAGCGGGGCGTCCCGGTGGTGGTGGTCAGCCAGGCCCACCGGAATGGGGTGGACCTGTCCTTGTATGAGTCGGGAGCGGCGGCCCTGGAGGCCGGGGCGGTGGGGGGCGCGGACATGACGCCCTCGGCGGCCCTGGTGAAGCTGATGCAGGGGCTGGCCTACCACGCCGGCTCGGCGCAGGGCCTGGCGCGTTACCTCCAGGCGCCGGTGGCCGGAGAATTGACCGTCGGACGCCCGACAGTCGCCCCGGAGGCCCCCAACCGCCGCCTTCCGGCGCGGCGGTCCCGAGGAGAGTCGTGAAGAGTCGGGCAGTATGCTTGCCGCCGCCAAAAGGCGGCCCGTAAGATGGGTGCCGCGATGTCCGAGGAGAAAACTTCCGTCCATTCGATTTCGGACCTGCTGGGCAGTGCCCAGCAGCAGAGCGCCTATCTGATCGTCATCAGCGCCAAGTCCGCGGCGGGCATCGGGCGCATGTTCAAGCTGGACCGCTCCGAGGTCGTCCTCGGGCGCAGCTCGGACGCGCAATTCCAGGTGGAGGACGACGGCATCTCCCGCAAGCACGCCAAGGTGGTGGCGCTGGGGGATGGCCGTTTCCAGCTGATGGACCTGGCCAGCACCAACGGGACGTACCTCAACGGCCTGAAGGTCAACGCCGCCCCGCTGTACGACGGCGACAAGATCCAGATTGGCTCCAACACCGTCCTGAAGTTCTCCATCCAGGACGCGCTGGAGGAGCAGTACCAGCGCAGCATCTACGAGTCCGCCACCCGTGACGGCCTCACGCGCGTCTACAACAAGAAGTACTTCCTGGAGACGGTGCGCAAGGAGTTCAGCTACTGCCTGCGCCACCGGGTGCCGTTGTCGCTGGTCCTCTTCGACGTGGACCACTTCAAGAAGATCAACGACGCGTATGGCCACCCGGCCGGGGACTACGTGCTGACGCGCATCGCCCAGCGCGTGAGCGACACCGTGCGCACCGAGGACCTGCTCGCGCGCTACGGCGGCGAGGAGTTCGCGTTGATGCTGCGCGAGTCCGCCGAGGACCAGGCCCTCGCCTGCGCCGAGCGCTGCCGGTACGCGGTGGACAAGGCGGACTTCGTCTTCAGCGGCACGCCCATCAAGGTCACCATCAGCCTGGGCGTGGCCACGCTGCTGGACTCGGACTTCTCTCAGCCCGAGGACCTCATCGCCGCGGCGGACAAGTACCTGTACCGGGCCAAGCGCGCGGGCCGCAACCGCGTGGACGCCAAGGCCGTCAGCGGCCTGTAGCCAGAAGCCACGGCCATCGGACCGGGCCCCGCGTCGAGTGGCGCGAGGCCCGCGTCACCGGCGAGTGCCTCGCGAGACGCCGTCCATCCCCCCTCAGAGGCGAGGCGCGGGGACGCAGCGGCGCGAACGAAGGGCCCGAAGCCCACCCGCGCAGCGCCCCGCGAGATTCCCCCGCGCCAGCGAGGCGGCGCCGGGCGCCGAGCCGCGAACTACTGGCCAAAGCCCAGCCGGCGCAGCGCCTCACGCGACACGTGCTTCACGTGCGCATCCGAGTCGCGGGCCGCGGCGTCCGACAACGCGGCGGCGGCGTGCGCCCCACCGATGCGCCCGAGCGCCTGCGCCGCGGCGACGCGAACCTGCGCCTCCGAATCCCCGCGCAGGCACACCGCGAGCGCCTTCACATGCGGGGGCCGCCCAATCTGCTCCAACGCCTCGGCGGCGGCGGCCCGCACCTCCGCGTGGTCCGACTCCAGCAGCATCGCGGCCTCGTCCCCCCGAGACGTCTGCCGCTGGAGCGTCAGCAGCTCCAGCGCCGCGCTCACCACCTCGGGCGCGTTGTCCCGCAGCGCGCGAGAAGTGACTTCCGGCACCCCCGGGTGCCGCGTCGTCAGCCCGCTCAGGGCCCGCACCGCCCCCGCTCGCAACGGAGGCTGCGCATCACTGAAGAACGGCTCCAAGGTGGCGACGCGGTCCCGAGCCCCCTCCCCACAGTCGGCGAGCTGGGCCAGCGCCGCGCCACGAACCGCGACGGGCAGCGCCTTGTCACGCGCCGTCCCCAGGAAGAACGCCAGGCACCCACGCTCCCGCGCCATGGCCTCCAACCACGGCCGTGCCCGGTTCGCATCGCTCGACTCCAGCCGCCGCTCGGCCGCCGTGCGCAGGGGCACGCCTTCCGCCTCCGCCAGCGCCCGAGCCGCGTCCCGGCGCACCCACCGGTCCGAATCCCCCAGCGCCTGCTCGAGCTCGCGCATGGCCAGCGGCCCGTATGCCCGCAGCTCCTCCACCGCGCGCCGGCGTTGGAGTGGGTCCGCCACGGTGAGCGAGGGCTGCAGCGCCTCCAGCTCCTTCGAATAGACCGCGAAGAGCCGGTTGATGCGCGCCTCCTCCCCCGGCTTCGCCTCATCCAACAAGAGCCGGCCCACGGACGTGCGAGTGCGTCCGGCCACGACCTTGAGCGCGCTCGCGCCAACGGCGTCCACGCCCTCCGGCCGCGTCACCATCGCATCCAGCACCACCCGCGCCGGCTTGCGCCCCAGGAATCCCGCGAGGTGGGCCAGCGCCGAGCTCCGGACCGCCAGGTCCTCCGAGTAGAGCTCCACCTCCAGCGCCTCGCGAATCGCCTCCCGGCGCCCCCAGACACGGGCCGCCGCGTTGGCGCCGCGCGGGCCGCCCTCCCGCAGGAACTTCGCGGACGAACTCCCCGCCTCCGCCGCCGCGCGGGCCGCCGTCAGGCAGGCCTCCAGGTTCGACGCCGCCGGCTGCGCCAGCACCCACTCCGCCAGCGCCCGGCGCTCCGAGACACCCATGCGCTGCGCATCCGCACGCACCGCCGCCCACCTCACCCGCCAATCCGGGTCCTTCATGGCCGAGACGAGCGGCGCCCGGGGAATGGGCCGCTGGCCCGACAGCGTCTGCACCCAGGAGTCCACCCGGCCGCCTGGGAGACAGGACGCACACGTGCGGGCGCGCAGGGCGGTGTCCGTGATGTGCCGCTGGCAGGACATCCAACACGCCTGGGTCGGCGTCCCACCCTGCTGCTGGCCGGTCGTCAGGAGTACCACCAGGAGGAGGGCTGGGCTCACGAGGAGGACAGTGTAGTCCATCGGCCTTAGCCTTTTCGTCCGGCGTCCTTGCGTTTTCCCTCCCAGTGGGTCATACCCGCTGCCCCTTTTGATCTACACCCACATCTACGTACGGCGGAAGGAGGTGACTGCATGCCCGGTATCCGAGTGAAGGAAGGAGAGTCCATTGAGAGCGCCCTCAAGCGCTTCAAGAAGGCCACGGAGAAGGCTGGAATCCTTTCCGAGATCCGTAAGCGCGAGCACTACGAGAAGCCTTCCGTGAAGCGGAAGAAGAAGGCCCTCGCCGCCAAGAAGCGCGCTGTGAAGAAGGCCCGCAAGTCGTTCTAGGCGCGTGCCTCGCGCGAGGAGCCGGGGTGCCACCGCTGTCAGGTGCCCTGGCTCCCGCCGTCGAAGTCCCCCTGAACAACGTCTCACCTCCCGGAGTCGCGACCATGGCCACCCTGAAGGAGCGGATCGACGCGGACCTGAAGGACGCGATGCGGTCCAAGAACGAGCTGACGCTCAGCGTCCTGCGCATGCTCAAGAGCGCGGTGAAGTACAAGGAAGTGGAGCCCGGCGCTTCCGCCTTGGACGACGCGGGCATCCTCACCGTCATCGCCGGCCTCATCAAGCAGCGCCGCGACTCCGTCGAGCAGTTCAAGTCGGGCGGCCGCCCTGAGCTGGCGGAGAAGGAAGAGGCTGAAATCAGCGTCCTTCAGAACTACCTGCCCAAGCAGCTGACCGCCGACGAGCTGATCGCCGAGGTCCGCGCCTCCATCACCGAGACAGGCGCCAAGGGCCCCAAGGACATGGGCGCGGTGATGAAGCACGTCAACGCCAAGATTCACGGCAAGGCCGAAGGCCGCGCCATCTCCGAGGCCGTCAAGGCGGAGCTCGCGAAGCTCTCCTGAGGCTTTCCTCGGCTTGAAGTCGGCACGGGCGCCGTCGGGAAACCGGCGGCGCTTTTGCATTCAGGGGCTGGACAAGCATGCGGAAACTTGCTCACCCGCGCCCCCGTCATTAAGTGCCTGGGTCAGTCCCACCGTGACGCCCGCTCACCCCGGCGGACATCACGGGCCGGGGCCCCAGGAGTCCACCCCATGCCCCGACCACCCCCTCCCCTTCCGAGCGCACCGGCCTTCGCCCTCCTGGGGACGATCCGCCAGGTTGCCCGGGGGGCAGGCAACGTCAGCCCAGGCAAGCATGATGGCCCGGCTGAGCCCGCCCAGGCGCGGGCCAGGGGGTGGGCGCCGTGATTCCCGAGCACAAGATCCAGGAAGTCATCGAGCGGGTGGACCTCGTCGGGCTCATCTCCCGGCACGTGGAGCTGAAGAAGTCGGGCCGGGAGTGGAAGGCCTGCTGTCCCTTCCATCAAGAGAAGACGCCCTCGTTCTACGTGGTGCCAGAGAAGCGCTTCTATTTCTGCCACGGCTGCCGCGCGAGCGGTGACGCGGTGTCCTTCGTCCAGCGCTACCTGGGGAAGACGTTCCTGGACGCGGTGAAGGACCTCGCGCGCGAGCTCGGCGTGGACCTGGAGGCCGAGCAGGACCCCAGCATGAAGGAGCGGCAGCAGCTCAAGGAGGCCACAGACCTGGCCGCCGAGCACTTCCGCGCCATGCTGTGGCAGCAGGAGGAAGGCCGCGCCGCCCGCGCCTACGTCGCCAGCCGCGGCGTCTCGGAGGAGACGGCCACGGCCTTCGGGCTGGGCTGGGCGCCCCACGAATGGGCCTCGCTGGCGGAGCGCTTCCACAAGACAGGCATGCTGGAGTGGGCGGCGAAGGCCGGTCTGGTGCTCAAGCGCCAGAGTGGTGAGGGCTACTACGACTTCTTCCGCAGCCGGCTGATGGTGCCCATCCGCGCCCCCGAAGGCCGGCCCATCGCGTTCGGCGGCCGCCTGGTGGGCGCGGACGAAGGCCCCAAGTACCTCAACTCGCGCGAGTCCCGGCTCTACAACAAGAGCGAGACGCTCTTCGGCATGGACCAATCGCGCGACGAGATTCGCAAGCGCAAGGCGGCCGTGCTCGTGGAGGGCTACTTCGACGCCATCGGCCTGCACCAGGTAGGCGTCCGGCACGCCGTCGCCCTGTGCTCCACCAACCTCACCGCCGGGCACATGCAGGTCCTCAAGCGCGCCGAGGCTCGGGAGCTGATTCTCCTCCTGGACGGAGACTCGGCCGGCCTCGCCGCCGTCGAGCGGCTCGCCGGTCCGCTGCTCGCCGCGGGAGCGACCGCCCGAGTTGCCCTCCTGCCGCAAGGGGATGATCCGGACACCTTCGCGCGTCGAGTGGGCCAGGAGGGCGTGGAGAAGCTCCTGGAAGGTGCCCACCCGCTCACCACCCACCTGTTCGCCTCGCTCCTCCCAGAGAGCAAGGCCGCGAGCTTCGAGGAAAAGATGGCGGCGCTCGAGCGGCTCAAGCCCGTGGTGGGACAGGTCCCCATGGGCCTGGTGCGCGCCACCCTCTTCGCCGCGGTGGCGGAGCACTTCGGCTGGCGCCCCGCGGACGTGGAGGCGGCCCTGCGCAGCAAGGTGCCCCTCCCCAAGCCGGCCGCCCACGACGCGCCTCCTTCGAGCCCCAACCGTCCAGCCCCGCCCCTGGAGAAGCCTCCGCCGCCCCTGGAGTGCTTCTACGTGGGCGCGGTGTTGAGAGAACCACGGTTGATGGCGCGGGATACCTTTCGTGTGTGTGACGAGCTCTCCCACATGGGCCTGCGGATGGCGCTGGCCCATGCGACCTCCGGGCATGGCGCCAATGATGCGCTCTTTGAATCCACGGATGCCGTGAAGCGCGGCATTGAAAGCGCGCTGCGGCAGCTCCCCTCGGACCCCCTGCAGTTGGAGGGGTCCTTCCTGGCCATCTGCCGGGAAATCATGGTGCGGCGCATCGACGAGCGGCTCGTTTATATAAAGCGGGCGACGGAACAGACGCCGGGAGCGTTCGACCTGACAGAGGAGACGCGCCAGCTCCTCGCCGAGCGCGTGGAACTGTTGGCGCTCAAGAAGCGTGTCCTGGAGGAGCTCAAGCCTGCCTCCTCGGGAACAAAGGCGCCCATGCAACCGGTTTGAGTTCGCGTTTGTAAGAAACCCTGACTTTGCGGTAGATCGGCCGGCTCGCCCAGGCCTCAAGCCCCTGAATTTGCTCAAGGAGAAGTACCCGAATGCCGACGCAGAAGCCCTCGAAGGCGTCCGTGAAGCCCACCAAGAAGAAGGTGGATCCGGTGATCCGCAAGAAGAAGGCTCCGGACGGTGCCGCGGCGAAGGGGGCCAAGACGGGCGCCGAGGAGAAGGAAGAGCTCGCCGCGCGGGACGTCGTCGCCGAGGCGACGGAGAAGCTCAAGAAGAAGAAGAAGGGCGTGGCGCCGGTCATGGGCGACGACGTGGACCCGGAAGAGGCCGCGGAAGAGGCCGCCGCCGCCGTCCAGGTCGACCCCGACGCCGTCGAGGACGACATCGAGGAGGATCCGGTCGCCGAGCGCAAGGAGGTCAAGGACCTGCTCGCCGCGGGCCGTGAGAAGGGCTTCCTCACCTACGACGAGGTCAATGACGCGCTCCCCGCCGACATCGTGTCGTCCGATCAGATCGACGACGTGATGAGCATGTTCGGCGACAACGACATCGAGATTGTCGACGCGCAGAAGGCCGCTCAGAACAACGAGATCAAGCCCACCGTCACCGTCGAGGAAGAGAAGGAAGACGCCGACGAGGACGAGAAGGACGAGGACGACGAGCCGGGCGGCAAGTCGAACGACCCCGTGCGCCTGTACCTGCGCAAGATGGGCAGCGTCAGCCTGCTCACCCGCGAGGGCGAGGTCGAAATCGCCAAGCGCATCGAGGACGGCGAGAAGGAAGTCCTCCGCGCCCTGCTCGCGTGCAAGGTCGCCGTCGAGGAGATCCTCGACATCGGAAACAAGCTGAAGACGGCCAAGCTGCGCGTGCGCGACGTCATCAAGGACGCGCCGGAAGAGTCCCAGGCCGAAGGCGCCGAGGAGGCTCCCGAGGAGGCTGGCGACGGCGACGCTCCCGCGCAGCTGGCGCAGAGCGAGCTCAACAAGATCGAGCAGATCTGCAAGCAGATCGAGCGCTTCCGCAAGTTCGCCCAGGACTGCGACGTCTTGGAGGAGGAGCTGTCCTCCAAGAAGAAGCTGACCGAGGTGCGCAAGAAGGAAGTGAAGCAGGAGATCAAGGACCTCCGGACCAAGATGATGGAGGTCCTGGAGGAGATGCGGCTCAACAAGAAGCAGGTGGACCGCATCGTCATCAACCTCAAGGCCCTCATCGAGCGCGTCGACAAGGCCGAGGACGAGCTGCGGGACCTGGAGCGCCGCTACGACTGCTCCATGAAGGACCTGCGCCCGCAGCTGAAGGAGTCGCGGGAGAACCCCAACATCGGCAAGAAGCTGCAGAAGCAGCTCAACCTCACGCCGGAGCAGTTGGAGGTCCTGGACCGCGACGTGCGCACCGCGGTGCGGAAGATCAAGAAGGTCGAGGAGGAGGCCAACCTCCCCGTCGAGTCGCTGCGCCGCAACTACGACGCCATCCGCCTGGGTGAGCGCCGCGCCGAGCGCGCCAAGAGCGAGCTGGTGGAGGCCAACCTGCGCCTCGTGGTGTCCATCGCGAAGAAGTACACGAACCGCGGCCTGCAGTTCCTGGACCTCATCCAGGAGGGCAACATCGGCCTGATGAAGGCCGTGGACAAGTTCGAGTACAAGCGCGGCTACAAGTTCTCGACCTACGCCACCTGGTGGATTCGTCAGGCCATCACCCGCGCCATCGCGGACCAGGCCCGCACCATCCGCATCCCGGTGCACATGATCGAGACCATCAACAAGCTCATCCGCACCAGCCGCTACCTGGTGCAGGAGATTGGCCGCGAGCCGACGCCGGAGGAGATCGCGGAGAAGATGGAGCTGCCGCTCGACAAGGTCCGCAAGGTCCTGAAGATCGCCAAGGAGCCCATCTCCCTCGAGACGCCCATTGGCGAGGAAGAGGACAGCCACCTGGGCGACTTCATCGAGGACAAGAGCCTCGTGTCGCCCGCGGACGCGGTCATCAACATGAACCTGGCCGAGCAGACCCGGAAGGTGCTCGCCACGCTGACGCCGCGCGAGGAGAAGGTGCTGCGCATGCGCTTCGGCATCGGCGAGAAGTCCGACCACACGCTGGAAGAGGTGGGCCAGGACTTCGAGGTGACGCGCGAGCGCATCCGCCAGATTGAAGCCAAGGCGCTGCGCAAGCTGCGCCACCCGAGCCGCTCCAAGCGCCTGCGCTCCTTCGTGGAGAGCTGAGCCGCTCCGTGAGCTGAGCTCGCACCGGGCCCCCGTTCCAGCCATGGACCGGGGGCCTCCGTGTTTCTAAAGTCCGGGCGCGTGGCACTCCGAGCGAAGACGAAGACCCCCAAGGATGCCCCTCCGCCCTTCTCGAAGGCGGTGTGGCAGGCCGTGCGGGCGATTCCCCGGGGGCAGGTCCGCTCCTATGCGCAGGTGGCGCTCTACGCGGGCCGCCCGGGCGCCGCCAGGGGCGTGGGCCGGGAGATGGCCACCCTGCCCCACCAGCCGGACCTCCCGCTGCCCTGGTGGCGTGTCATCCGCTCGGATGGGACCCTGGCGTCCCAGGTGGCCCAGGAGCAGGCCCGGCGCCTCCAGGCCGAAGGCGTGGAGGTGACGCGGCGTGGGGACGCCTTCCGCGTGAAGGTGCCCCGGGAGGCACGGCCGCCCGCGAAGGTCGCCAGGCGAAAGCGCTGAGGCTGGGTAGAACGTGGCCCCCTTGCCAGGACTGCGCGCCCGGGGATATTCAATCCATTACGCGGTTGGTTGGCGCATGAGGGCCCTTAGCTCAGCGGTTAGAGCTGTCGGCTCATAACCGATTGGTCCCTGGTTCGAATCCAGGAGGGCCCACTCCCCTCAATGCCTTGCAATGCCACGGAACGCGGCCTGGGACGGCGCAGCGCGCTCCGTGGGAGGCAATGCCCTCGCTATCGGTTCGAGGCCGCGAGCGCCTGGGGCTCCTCTTGCGGCGGCGACGCGGCGAGGGCGGGCAGCCACGGGCCCCCGTCGTACTCCACCGCCTTGGGATAGGGGAACTCCAAGCCATTGGCCTTGAAGGCCTCGATGAGCAGCCGGTTGAGCAGCCGCTTCACGTCGAAGTGCGCCCCGGGCTGAACCCTGGCTTCGATGCGCAGGTTCATCCAGCTCTCCTCCATGCTCTCGATGCCCAGGAGCCTGGGGATTTCGGACACCTTCCCCTGCGACAGCATGGGCACCTGCTCACACACCTGTCGAATCACATCCATCACCTTCTTCAGGTCGCATTCATAGGCCACGGCCATGTCCACGATGGCGAGCGTCCAGCCGCGACTGTAGTTGATGACATTCTTGACCTCGCCATTGCGGAGGATGTGGAGGCGCCCGAAGCGGTCGCGGATGCGGGTGATGCGAGGGGTTATCTCCTCCACCACGCCCTCCGTATCTTCGATGCGAATGTAGTCGCCGTTCAGGATCTGGTCCTCGAAGAGCAGGAAGACGCCGTTGACCATGTCCGTGACGATGGCCTGCGAGCCCAGGCCCACGGTGAGGCCGACGATGCCGGCGCCCGCGAGGATGGGGGTGGGGTCCACGCCCAGGTCGCTGAGCACCATCATCCCCACCAGGAAGTACACCAGGTACTTGGACGCGCTCTGGATGAGGGCCACGAAGGTGTTGCGCCGCCGGGCCGCGTCATCCAAATCGGGGCCGTCCACCTTGAAGGCCCGGGCGATGAGCAGCCGGACGAACTCCACGACGACGCTGGCGGCGAAGAACAGGGCGATGATGCGGATGAGCACCGGCCCGTAGGGCGCGAAGAACTCCAGCCCCTGGAACCGGCGGATGATGAGCGTCGCCACCGAGATGTAGACGATGGCCTCCAGGCTCTTCTGCCCCACCGGCAGCAGCCGGCCGAGGGCCAGGAAGTACTCCTCGTACTTCGTCGCCGTGCCCTTCGCCGCCCAGGAGCCGACGAACCGCCCTGACATCAGGTGGAGCAGGGACACCGCCAGCCGCCCGCCGCTGATGGCCAGCAGCACGAAGAGGAACGTGCCGATGAACCAATCGAACGCGGCCGGGAGCTGCAGCGAGGAGACCGCCACGCCCACCGCGAAGTAGGCCAGCAGCAGCTTGATGAAGCCGGGCCCCTGCTCCACGGCCTTCTGGGCATGGGCCCTGTGCTCCGGGGCCAGCTCCCACTCATTCAACCTGCGCTCGAGCCGCACCAGGAGCTGGCGCGCCGCACGCTCCAGCACCACGAAGCCCGCCAGCAGCAGCACCAGCAGCCCCGCTCCACGCCCCAGGTCCGCCAACCCTTCCGCCGTCACCCCCACGAGCAGCGCATCGAAGTGAGGCGCCAGGTCCTTCTTCGCCCACAAGGAGACGCCCAGCGCTCCAATGCCGGCGACCACCACCACGAAGGAGAGGAGGGCGGCGCTCAACCGGGCGCGCTTGCGAAGGGCGTCCGCCGCCTGCTCCAGCGCCTTCATGCCCACCAGCCGGATGCCCTGGTACAGCAGCGCGCTGGAGGCAACCAGCAGGGCCCAGAGCGTGAGCAACATCAATGTCACGCTCAGGCCAACGAGCCATGCGTTGTTCAACTCAACCGTATCCGCGACTATGAAGATCTCCATGCAATCGCGGCATATCACGCCAAACAGCACACCGTATCTTGGGTGAAGTCGGCAGGCCTGATGGGGGCATTGGCCTGCTCCACCCTCCGGCAGGGGAGGGGGCACCCATGAGAAAACGAGTGAGACAGTGGGGCGCGGATGACTTCACAGGCGTGCCGCCCTGTATCCGTCCAGCACGCGCCTCAAGCTGGCCTGAAGGCGCTCAGGTGATTTCGCGCGTCAGCTTGGAGTCCCACGGGCACCAGTGGCCACCTGGGAGGAAGGCTCCGCCCGCCTCGTCGAGGTGGTCTTCCACATACGTCATGTTGGCGTCGCAGACCTCGATGGCCATCGCGAAGAAGCGGATGGTGTTCGGGTCCAGGTGGAAGGAGAACCTCGGATTGTAGTCCGCGGCCCGCTTGATGATTCGCCCGTGGACGTGGACTTCGTTCCGCTCCTCCCCGGAGAGAATCCGCCGTGCATGTGAAATCGTCTTCTCGTCCGTCAACTCGATGACGAACTCCAGTTGGGGCTGGGACTGCTGCGTGAAGGCGAAACGTACAGGGTTTGCCATTGCAGACCTCCGTGGGGGTGGGGACCCCATATAGAAGGTTGTCCTCTTGAGATTGCATTACCTACCGGTAGGAGCGGTATGTCTGGAATGCGGCATCGCGAGACGGCAATGACACGCGAACCGCGGCTACGGGCCCGCTGGGACGTGTTTCACCGTCGGGCGGCCCGGCATGCGGTACGCAGGGCCGCCCATTCCCGGTGGACATGCTGGTGAAAATCAACGTCTCCCACTGAGGGCCCGCGCTCACGGGATGCCCCCGCGAGCGCGAGCAGCGTGAGGGCACTCAGGGAGCCGGTGGCACGATCTCACGTGCCGAGGGGTAGGCGAAGTCGACCCGCCGCCAACCGTCCACGCGGAACGTCGTCTCCCACCCGGCCCACATCGCCGCCCGGTCGTAGTGGCCCGTGCTCTCACCGTCTCGGTCATGCCATTCGGTGAAGAGGTGGAACTCGTTTCGTGGCGTACCGGAGGCGTCGAAGGGCTCGGTATCGAGGAACAGCAGATTCCGGGTGCCGCCCTCGACCAGATACGAGACCACCTTCACGCCGAGCCAGCGGCCTTCCTGCAGTTGGTAGTCGAAGGAGGGAGTGAGCGAGAGGTGGTCGTAGGTCGGGTGGTCGAGCTCGCGGTAGGCCTGGGGCGGGACGCCGCCGAACGGGACGCTCATGCCGACGCAGCTCGAGCGAGCCACCTCGGGCTTCGTGTGCTGGCCGCCGCGCAGCTTCCAGGACATGGAGTGGTGCGTGCCGTTGTCCTCGTGGACGCGCACGTAGACGGTGGCCTCGAAGTTCAGCAAATCGTTGGGGCTGCCGATGAAGCCGTTCTCGAGGGCGCCGTCACGCCAGGTGAAGGACTGCTCGCCACCGCTGGGACGGAGGTGGAGCCGCACCGTCTTCCCCGCGGGTTTGCCGCTCGCGTACGTGACGCGGTGGCCGGTGGTCGACCAGTAGGGGATGCCGGCTTCGAGGCCGGGCGTGGCCGCGTCGCCTTCCATGTCGAAGAAGGGCTCGGAGTCCGCAGGGTCGCCATCGCCGAGGTGGAAGCTGCTGCCAGAGGGCTCGGAGGGGAACAGCATTCCCACTCCATGGGGACCGACCTCCGCCACGGAAGCCGGGGCGGCGAGCGCCGGAGCGGCGGTGCCAATGACGAGCACGGAGAGAAACGAAGCGCTGAAGAAGCTGGGGATCGTCATAGGCGACGCGAACCGCGTGCGGTGACGAGATCATCCTGAACGAGGAGGCGATGAAGCGTGCGGGGAGGCGAACACGCGGCGCGATGCGCGCCGCCCAGTCGACCGGAAGCGGCGCGCGCCTACCTGTGCTCGAGCGTCCCGCTGCCGCCCTCCTCCACTGGCGGCGCAGCAAACCTCCGGAAGAAGCTGGTGTCGTTCCAGCGCGGACGCTCGGGCATATTGGCCACGGTGAGGGTGAGGTCCGACAGCAACGGGACGAACTTGGCCGCCGCCTCCCGGTCCATGAGCTGGCGCAGGTCATCCGAGGGCGCATGGTAATGGCGGGTGTGCCAGGCCTTCAGCATGCGCTCCTCGGGGGATCCCGACGCGTGACTGAACTTGAAGGACAGCGCGGGGACGCCCTTCCGGATGAACGCGTATTGGTCGCTGCGGGTGAACAGCATCCGGTTGGGCGCGGGGTCCGGGACCAGCATCACACCGTGGGCCGCGGCGACCTGCTGGAGCGGCGCCATCAGCGAGGACTCCACCTGCCCCGACTCCCCAGGCGTGAGCCGATGATGGCATCGCGACCGATGACCAGCGGGGGGCGCTTGCCTCCCCGCACCAGGGCCAGTCGCGAGCTCGCATCCACCAGTTGCCGAGAGACCAGCTTCACCTCCTGCGTGTAGCCCTCCCCCACGCCTGGCTGGAGACCCATCGCCGCGAGCTGCTCCGCCACATACGCCGCGGCCTTCCTGTAGCCCTCGCCGCCAGTCTCCCGCCCCTCCATCGCGTCATCCGCGAGCACCCGAACGTGGCCCCACCACCGCTCCGCTTCCGGTGACGCAGCGGAGGAAGCCATCGTGGGGAGGAGGACCCACAAGAACGGCAATGGACGGCGGAACATGGGTGCACTCCATGGCGGTGGCCTGTGTCCGCAACGCCCCACGGGCGCCGTGATTGCCTCGACCCGGGAACATCATAGGTAGGCCCACGCTGGGACCGCGCCATCAAGGCGAACCCGCGGGAGGTCTCCTGTTTCGCCCGGCCTTCCGCGGGCACGTGGGACATCGCGAGAAGAACAGACACGTCAAAGCGCGAGGCTGACACGTCATTCCCCGGTCAAAACCTGCCTCCGTGTGGCGGCAATGGGCGTCGCTCCCTCTGCTTGAAGTGCTGGCACCGCCCCTGCATTTCCGGCGCATCAGCACGCGGGCCCGGCCCGGGAGCCCACAGCCCACCCGCATCACCGAGTCGTTCCCACGACGCACCGGAGGAATCCCATGTCCACCAACACCCCTGCCCTCAATCTCTATCAGAAGACCTTTCTCCTCACCCGGGAGTCCAACCGTCTGGGTGACACGCAAGGCGATACCAAGACGCTGGCCAAGACACTGCAAGCCACGCTGACTGATTACCTGGCCCAGCCGGAGGTCCAGAAGGCCCTGGAGGGGCAATGGTCGGTGGTGTGGGGCCCCGCGGTCTTCGAGGCCGAGGAGAGCGCGACGAGCTACGCCGACAACGTCATGTACGTCGCGGCGAGCCCAGACGAGTCCGTCTACGTCGTCGCCATCGCGGGGACCAACATGAAGTCCGCCTATGACGAGAACAAGGAGGACAACGGCGTCAACACCACGAAGTCCTGGCTGGAGGCCTTCCCGAGCCTGGCGCCCTACGGCGCGCCCTTGGACATCCACCCCTGGCCCGCCATCTCGACGGGGACCGCTCTGGGGGTCAACAACCTGCTGGGAATGACCGACACGTTGAAGACCCACCAGAGCCTGCGGGATTTCCTGCGCTCACGGAGCGGGTCCGGCGCCAAGACGCTCATCTTCGGTGGCCACAGCCTGGGCGGCGCACTGGCGCCAACGCTCGCCCTCGCCCTCTTCAATCCCGGGGGAGGCCCCCTCAACCTCAGGGACTGGGGACATGTCTACGTGCTCCCCGTGGCGGGCCCCACGCCTGGCAACAAGGGCTTCTCCGAGTTCTTCCAGAAGGTGTTCCCGCCGATCAACTCGAACACGCTCCAGAACCCCTACGCCTGGAACCAGAACATCTGGAACAGCCTCGACGCCGTGCCCCACGCGTGGGTCGTCGACATGCTCAAGCAGATTCCCGCCCTCTATCACCCGCGGTGGGCCAGCGGTCACGTCCCCATTGAGCTCGCGATCGAAATCGACGCCGCCGTCCTGGCTTCGGAGGCTGGAGGCTTCGTGCCCGGCCCCTACACCCAGCTCCCCAACATCGAGGTACCGGGCGTCGTCCAGGGCACCGTCACGAACAAAGATGAGTTCTTCGCCCAGGTCGCGTACCAGCACGTGACGGCCTACGACCTCATGTTCGGGGTCCAAGCGCTGGTCTCCGAAGGAGCCGGTTCCGCGCTCCAGAAGAACGTCCAGCGCTGGTGGAACGGCCTCTCGCGGTTGGCGCCCCGGGACGCGGGACGCGGGGCAACCGGGGGCTGACAGGCCCACCGCGGAGGTGAAGCGGGGAGGAGTCACTCGGCGGTGACCGCCTCCTCGCTGAGACACGAACCCGGAATTCTCGTGTTCTCACGGACTTGGAACGAGGAACGCAACTTCGGCCGCCACGCCCCGACAATGGAGGCAAGCCTCCCCCGCTCCTCAACTCGGCTTCCCCCACCCGAGGTCCTCCATGGTCCAGGTCACCCGTCCTCCCAGCCCCTCGCCGTCCCTCCGGACGCGGACCTCGCCGGAAGCGCCTGTCGAGGCCAAGGCCCCACGGGGCGTGAACACCGTGGTGGAGGGTGACAGCTTCACGGCGAGTCCTCCGGCGGACCTGCAGCGGGCGAACGCGCTGGCGCAGGTCAACGCCCTGCGCCTCCCCATCCCCTGGCCTGGCAAGGGCGAGGCGGACAAGATCGGCTGGATTCAGAAGGCGTATCCGCCCGCCAAGGACTCCACGGCGGAGTTCATGAAGCTCAACCAGGCCGTCCGGGCGGGAAAGAACGTGCTGCCCGCCGAGGCCCAGGACTGCGTGTTCCTGGCGGTGGGCGGCCTGCTCTCCGAAGCGGCGCCCAAGCAGCTCTACTTCGACCGGAACCTGAACGCGCTGGAAGCCCAGGGCCTTCAGGTCGGACGCGTCCCGGTGGACACGGACATGGGCGTGGAGAACAACGCGGCCATCGTCCGGCAGGCGGTGCTCGAGGCCGCGAAGAGCGGCAAGCAGGTGGTGCTCATCGGGCACAGCAAGGGCGGCCTGGACTCCGCGGCGGCCCTGGCCATGTACCCGGAGCTCCAGGAGCACGTGCGCGCCCTGGTGACCATCCAGTCCCCATATGGGGGCTCCCCGATGGCGCAGGACCTGCTGGACAACCCGCTCGTGCGCTACGGCGTGGGCGGCGCCATCGAGGCCCTGGGCGGCAGCATCCAGGCGGGTGAGGACCTGACCTATGACTCGCGCAAGGCGTTCCTGGCCAGGCACCCGATGCCCCCGGGAATCCCCACCGTGAGCATGGCCTCCACCACCACGAACCCCACCTCGCCGCTCTTCGCCGCCGAGCAGTACATGCAGCAGCGCTACGGCGTGAAGTCCGACGGCCTGGTGCTCCCGCAGGACGCGTTCATCCCCGGCTCCAAGGCAGTGACCCTGTCCGGCATCGACCACCTGGACTCCACCGGCACCACGCTGAACCCGTTCAAGCCCTACCAGCCCGAGGACCTGACCCTCTCCCTGGTCGCGATGGCGCTGAACATGCCCAAGGGAGGCTGAGCGGCCTTCCGCCGCTCGCCTCCGTTTTCACCGTCAGGCGAAGGCGACTACGGCGCCGGAACGGTGATGTTCATCTTCACCGGACGGTGTGAGTTGTCACCGGTCCGCGGCAGGAACTGGAGCCCCTGGGTGCCAATGGCCGGGGACACGTAGAAGCCGTCGATGCGCAGTCCGGAGTCCGGGCCACGCGGCTTCAATCCCGTGCGTGCGCCAATGTCGTTCGGGTCGCTGTCCACCACCTTGTTCCAATCTCCGCCCAGGACGAGCAACCGGTCGCTGCGGTTCGCGAAGGCCACCACGCTGTCCGCCATCCGCGCGTAGGGGCTCCCCAGGCCCGTCTGGCAGCGCGGGGGCGGCATGTGCAGCGACGCGACACGAATCCAGCGATTGTTATGGAGCTGCACGTCCACCCTGGCGATCCACCGGGTCATGATGCCGCCATCCGGGCAGGGGCTGGCGTCCACGCCTTTCACCAGTTGCAGCTCGCCAATGGCCTTCACCGCGGATTTGCGGATGATGACCGCGCTTCCCTGCCGGTCCTCGGAGGAGGTGTCCTGGCGAACCGCCCATCCATCTCCCAGGATGTCGCGCATCCGGACGTACTTCACCTCCTGCAAGAACACGATGTCAGCCTCGGGGCCAATCGTGTTCCAGTCCCTGCGAGCCGCCTCGGCCCGGTGAAAGTCCAGATTGGCCGTCACGACCCGCAACTGCGCCTGAGTCATTGCCGCCGGCGATGCGGCGGACTGCTCCACGCGGGCCCACGCCGCGCCGGACGCCACCATCACCGCGAGAACCGCACCCGTCAGGGCTGCCCATCGCTTCATCATCGCACCCGTAGCCTTCAAGAACGGCGTCACCACGACGCCGACGCAGGCTCCGGCACCAAAAGCAGTAAATCAAGAATTACGCACCAAACCCCGTTCAATCACCGCACCTCCGTGGACCGCCTGACAGATTTTGCGCGAGTGAGCAGTACGCGGCGCGGGCGCCATCCGACGGATGAGTCCCAATGACGCTTGGGTGAGGACTTCCGAGCCGCCCATCTCGACCTTCGACCCACCTCGAACATGCACGAGCAACGCATGCTGTGAGCCCGTCTCAAGGGTGTCGGAATGCAGGGACAGTGAGGCAGCAACTCGACCATGCCGAGTCGAGGGTCAAGCTCACGCTCCATCCCGACCATGTCCGTAGCGACATGGGTTCGTCAGCCTCAAGCTCGAGACGAAACGGAAGCGCCTCCTCTACAGTGGCCCCACCCTCGCGTCAGTCGCTCCGCGACGCGATGAGGGCGAGATTCCGCGGGGACAGGCGCGCCTCGAAGAGCTGGAGACACTCGACCAGGAAGCCCGACTCCTCCAAGAGGAGCCCGCGATCGAGCACGAGCACGACCTCCAACGCCCTCGCGAAACGATCTCGCAGCAGGTGGCAGAGTAAAAGGTCCCGCGTCTCGGCGCGAACGGACACTTCGAAGGCATCCAGCTCAGCGTCCGTCATGCTGGAATCGAGGCCAAGCCGGGCCAGGCGGTCGCGCGCGTAGATGGAGAATCCTCCGGCGTAGAGCCCCCTGGGCGCGTCCCCTGCTCTCACGAAACCGCGCTCGGGAAAGCACCGCCTGGAGAGGAGGTCGAAGGCGAAGCGCCACGCATACACCCGCTTCATCCGGGCGAACTCCACCTCTGTCTTGTGATGCCGCCCCCGCGTCATCAACGCCAGGGCATGCGGAGTGAAGGGAAGCGGATGCTCCTTCCCGAAGCGGGAGACGGGGTAATCCCGCGGCATCTCCAACTTGTCGTAGCAGCAGCCGATGTTCAGGACGAAGCCCGCGCCCTGGCTCTTGCGGAGCTGCGTGAGGGCGAGCGGCCCGCAGGTGTGCAGGCCGATGGAAGCGCGCTCCCTGCCGGAAAAAAGCGCATCGAGCTGCGGTTGGAGCCCGTCCTCGACGGAGGCTTGGATGAAACACAGCGAGTCCCCGCCTGAGGGGTGGGTTCTCTCCAGCCGCCGCCGGCCCTTGTCCTGCAGCTCGGCGTCCCTATCAATGCTGTGGAAGGTCCATCCGAACGTCCGGGAGCAGAGGCGGGCGAGATGCCCCATGCCGCCACCGATATCGACCGCCCCACGGATGAAGTGCGCTCTCCGCTCGAGCAGGGAGAGCACCCGCTCGAGTTCGTGGGCCTTCTTGGTGCTGAGGCCCTGCGCCTCGGCGACCGACAGCGAATGAAGGCCCTCATGACAGGGAAGCGCCGTCAACTCCTCGAGCACGCTCAGGAGCGCGCCCAGGTCCGGAGGCGGGCTGCCCACGAGCACGCCCTGATCCAGCGCCCGCTCGCCCGCATCATCGAGCGAACGGGCATAAGCAAGCCAGGCCTGGGGATAGGCCGCGCCGGACGCTGGCCAGCCCTGAAGGATGGAGCGAGACCAGAGCGGGGCCCATGGGCGGAGTTGGTGCGTGAGCGCTTCGAGTCGCGCCTGGAAGTCCATGTCGGCGCAGCCTCCGCGCCGCTGCGGTGGCGCACCTGGAACGCCAACAGTCCCAAAAAGGAAAACCCCCGGCGTCCACGAGGGACACCAGGGGTTTCTCAAAAAAAATCCGGCAGCGACCTACTCTCCCGCGCGGTTTCCCGCGAAGTACCATCGGCTCTGGAGGGCTTAACTTCCGTGTTCGGGATGGGAACGGGTGGGACCCCTCCG
>BNCN01000005.1 GCA_014656495.1 Comamonas sp. KCTC 72670 | reverse complement strand
TCATCGCGGAGGTGACCGCCCGCTCACGCCAGCAGCGCCGCGAGCGTGAACGGCGCAAGCGTGAGGCATCCCTCGGGAGCGGCGGCTAAACCGGAAGCGGATGGCGCCTATTGAGATAGGGGAGGGGCCTGCCCGCCTACAGCGTTATGTGCGCAGGAGGGCAGGCGCGCGGGCTTGGTGCAGAAGAACGTCAGCCGGGACGTGAAGCCTCACGTCCCGAGCTGCCATGAACCCGGCCGCACGGAGGGCCGAGGGGAAGAATGACAGACTCGCGCTGACGTACATCAAGCGGCAGGCAGAGAACCGGCCATCAGTGCTGGACTGCCAGAATGCGCCATCCTCAGGGAATACACCGCATGGGTGGCACCCGCGTCGTTGATGACACCTTCCTGCGCACAGGCGCTAGGGATGAGCGTGAAGCGGACGAACAGCACGCCCTCGGGACCGAGAATGGTCGTCACATCGAACGACTTTCGCTGATACAGGCAGACTTCGTCCGCCGTGGAGTCTCGGTCGGGATTGACGTCAGGCGGACGGAAGTCATCATCCCGAGTTCAATCGCGGCGGCGATGGGGCCCTCCTGAGGCAGGGAAGATGTCGCCTCGGCTGACGGGCTTGAGTACGAGGGCCCCGCGATGTTCATCGCGAGGCCCGTGTAACTCAGAAGGGCTCTGCGGATTGGCGGAGCCTGTCGTTCAACTCTCTGGGTTCAGAAGAGACGCCCATGCCCCCATCATCTCGCCGTTGGGCAAGTCGTAGGCTCGAGGTAGAAGCCTTCCCATGAGCCAGCGTCGGCGGGATTGCAGACGCCCCCGTTGCCGCCATTACCGCTCTGGATGGGGGCGCTGAGGTCGGTCTCCTTCCAGTGGCGCGCGGTGCCCGTCGACGATTCGAAGCCATGACGAGCGCGGCCACCGTGGACACCGCAGTCATGGCGGGTGAACGACTCCGCCGTGGCAAGCGAGGCGTTCACGGTGAGTTGGTCCGCGACCACCGCCACGTATGCGCCGCTCGCGCCCTTCAGCTTGTACGTCGTGCCAGTCGTGACGAGTTCGAAGATGTCGCCGCCGGCCTGCGTCGTGCTGAGGGCGGCCACCTTGCCCGCGCCGTCGACGGTGAGCCACCGGTCGGAGCGCTCGCTCTGGATGCGGACGCAGCCGGCGCTGCCAGTCTCGATCTGGCACGCCCCATCACAGCCATCGCCTGCTTGGGTGTTGCCGTCGTCGCATTGCTCGCCGCTCTCGACAATGCCATTGCCGCACACAGGGGCGGTGTTGCCCCCCGGGCAAGCCACCTGTTCGAGGTAGAAGGCTTCCCAGGCGCCGCCATCGACCGGGTTGCAGGCGCCGCCATTGCCGCCGTCACCACTTTGGATCGGCGCGTCCGGCGTGACTTCCTTCCAATGGGGCGCACTCCCAGCCGAAGACTGGAAGCCGACGCGCGTGCGCCCGCCATAGCCGCAGGCGAGCCTCGTGAACGACTCCGCGCTGGTGAAGTTGGCGCTCATCGTGAGCTGGTTGTCCACCACCGTCAGGAACACGTCGCCAGTGCCCTTGAGCTTGTACTGTCCACCGGTCGGGACGAGCTGGAAGATCTGCCCCCCGGCTTGCGTCGCGCTGCCGGCGACGACCTTGTCCGCGCCGTTGACGACGAGCCACTTGTCGGTGCGCTCGCTCTGAATCTGGTAGCAGCTCCCACCCGAGGTCTCGACGAACGTGGCCGTGTAGGTGGCCGCGCTGCTGGGTGTGGTGAAGGTATGCGATTGCGCGCCACCATCCGACCACGACACGAATGACCAGAACTTTCCGTTCGCGTACTGGGGCGACTCGACCCCTATCGAGCGGATGACCCCGACCACTCCGGTCGTAGCGCGGGGCGCTTGGAACGGCTGCCCGTCCATCAGCACCTGCAGCCCGGTCGGCACGCTGGTCACCGTGAGCGGGACCGTGACGGGGTGGACGTCGCGATACGTCGTGTGGGTGAGTCCAATGGAGTCCCGCACCGTGAGTCGCACGCGATACCAGACGTTGTCCGAGCTCTCGCCGACGTTCGGGATGGGCCAGCCGCCGCTCGCGATGCCGGTGGTATCGGCCATGGCCGGGTGCGTGTGGGTATCGTGATGGAAGATGATGTTCCAGGTCATCGCGCTCGGAGGCAGCGTGCCATCCTCCTCGTCGGTGGCCGTGCCGGAGAACAGCAACTGGGTGGCCGCGGTGTAGGTCGCGCCCGGGGCCGGCGTCACGATGGTGGCCACGGGCGGCTTGTTGGACGTCACCGTCAACACCGCCTCGGCGCTGGTGGTCGAGGCAATCCCGTTGGTCACGACCACTCGGAAGCGCGCGCCGCTGTCGGTCAACTGCGCGGCGCTCAGCACGTAGCTGGACGACGTCGCGCCCGCGATGTTTACGCCGTCCCGCTGCCACTGATAGGTGAGAGGCGGCTCGCCGCTCGCCGACACAGCGAAGGTCGCGGGATGGCCGACGGACACCAACATGCTCGCCGGTTGCTGAGCGATGGTCGGCGGCAGCGAAGCGGTGTAGGCGATGCGGCCCACCTGCCCCGCACCGCGAGCCAGGTAGTAGAGCGCCCCGTCGGGCCCCACATCGAGGTCCACGGGCCCCTCGGCGGCTGTCGCGAACAGCGCACGTGCGCCCGTGTTCGGGTCGATGCGCGAAATCCAATCGTTGGTGTAGTCCGCGAAGAAGTACTGGCCGACGTACGCGTTGGGAAACGCGGGGACGGGTGGATTGTAGAAGGCACCGCCAGCGATGCAGTTGCCAGCGGCAGTGCCGGAGCCATGCGGGTACGCGAAGAACGGCTGCGTGAGCTCCGGACGATTCGTGAAGTAGCCCTCCGTCATCGGCCAGCCGTAGTTGGCACCGGCCTGGCCACGGTTGATCTCCTCCCAGCCGCCTTCACCCACGTCGTTGATGAAGATGACCCCAGTGCCGGGCTGGACGTCGAAGGTGAAGGGGTTGCGCAGTCCTAGCGCCCAGGTCGCCTTGGCGAGCCCGGTGGCGGTCGCATAGAACGGGTTGTCCGTGGGAATGCTGCCGTCTGGGTTGAAGCGCAGCAGCTTCCCGAGCGGCGTGTCCAGGCTCTGCGAGTTGGAGGAGACCGCGTTCTCACCGACCGAAACGTAGAGCTTGCCGTCGATCCCGAAGTGGACCGCGCCGCCATTGTGGTTGGCGGCGGCGAGCGTCGGGAAGTCCGCGAGCACCAGTTCGCTTCCCGGAACCGCCACGTTGCCGTTGGCGGTGAAGCGGCTCAGTCGATTGTGAATGCTGCCGTCAATCGATGTGTAATAAATATACAAATAGTGGTTGTGTTCGAAATTGGGGTCGAACGCGACGCCCATCAGCCCACGCTCGTTGTCGTTGTCCACGGCGAGCGTCACGAACGGAGTCGCCAGAAGCTGGCCGTTCTGGACGATACGGAGCGAGCCGTTCTTCTCCGAGATGAACAGGCGTCCGTCGGGTGCGAAGGTCATGGCCGTCGGGCCCTGGAGGCCACTGACGAAAACGGAGTCGGAGAAGTTGGGGTCCACCACGACGGCCCCCGCGCGCGAGACCCCGAGCTCCGGGGCGGACTCGGTCGAGCACCCCGCAGCGAGGGAGAAGACCGCGCACGCGACGAAGAACGGGAGAGGAGACCTCGCCCGTTCACGAATTTTCAACTGTGACTGAATCACCATGGCTCCCAGACGGACAGGCTCACGCGGCCTGCTGACTGCGTGAGTGTTTGTGGCGTCGCCCCGCTTTACCTCGATAGCCCGTGGGTTTGAATGAACTTGAGAATGGGCAGTCGATTGCGGTGCAGCCGCAGCTTTCCCAGGTCGCCGCTCCAGAGCCAGCCACATCAGCATACTCATGACATTGGCAGCCTGAGTGCGATATCCATAGCGGCAGCAGCATTCACATTGGCGCTCGGCGGCGCCGTGGGCGCGTTGCGCGCGGGCGCCGGGCCCGGCCTTGTGTCAGGCCCAGGGGCCACCGAGCGCTGAGCGTTGGCCCGTCTCGGTGGCGCTTCCAGTGCAGACAGAGCACCTGGCGTCAGTGCTGGACTGCCAGGATGCGCCATCCGCGGGTGTCCACCGCGTAGGTGGCACCCGCATCGTTGATGGCGCCATCCTGCTCACAGGCGCCAGGGCGGAGCGTGAACCGGACGAACAGCACACCCTCGGGGCCGGGAATGGTCGTCACATCGAACGACTCCCGCTGGTACATGCAGGCTTCGTCGGCCGTGGCGCCTCGGTGCGGCTTGACGTCACGCGGCCGGAAGTCATCCATGGCGAGTTCAATCGCGGCAGCGATGGGGCCTGGAACTCGCAGCAGCCCCTGCTTCTCCTCTTCCGACAGTGCGAAGGGAAAGGTGACCTTCGCAGCCTCCTCCGGTGGAGCTCGTACTGGCCGGAAGGGACGCTGGAGCAGCGAGCACCCCGAAAGACATACACCGCAGACCAACCACACCCAGTATTTCATGGCTCGACCTTGGTCACGATACCGAAGGGCTTGTCTTAGGGAAGGATGTGCCCGATCAACCGCCACCGTCGCTCTTCTCTCGCGAAAACCTCGCCAGGACGACTTTCTCCCACATGAGGAATGAGCTTCATGACGCGACACCCGGTATCGAACTGAATTCGCAGCAGCCAGCGCTGGCTATGACTCCACAAGTCTCGGTCAGACATAGGCGACGGCTGCCAGGGGTGGCTGTGATAGTCCGCAATGATGGAAGCACGCCCACGATCATCAACCACGAAGCGCGGCGAATAGCATTGCTTGCGCGTTTCTGGGTACATCAGGATGGTTTTGCCGAGCGGAGAGCCATAACTCGCATAGTAGACGCCATCGACGCTGTAGATGGCCCCACAGTACTCCTGTCCATAGGCTCCGGCGCTGGCGCGCGGCAACTTCATGATGGCCGGGCACAACTGTTCAATCACCTCATCCACATCCCGTGATGGGCGTATCTCCTCCCACGGCCCGCGGACCCAGACGTCACCTGCACGTCGGCCATAAAAGGTGCCGTCCCCTTTCCGCGTGTGCCAGTCACCACTGCTACACGCGACCATTGTCGCGAAAAGCATCGCAGCCCAACGCTTCATTGAACTCCCCCCGCAGGCCGGCGTGGTCCGAGTCGGCCTCACGCAGCCTCTCTCCACTCCGGCAGGACAGAAGTTGAAGCGTATCCTTTGAGCGGAGTCATGCGGCACCGTCCCTGACGCGTACCGCATGCCCCGGCGCCATTCACGCGCAGGCAACAACCTACACGCTACCGCCCGAGCACCTTCGCCACCGCGTCCACCACTTCGTAGTCCGTGGGGAATGCAAGCGAGGCCTTCCGGATGACGACCTTGCCGTTCACGGCCACCTCGTAACTTCCCGAAGGGCCCGGTAGCAGTTCCGCCTCGACATCCAGCTCATCCTTCAACACGGCCGCCGCACGGGCGGCCCGAGGCTTGTAGCCTCAAGCGGTACAGTAGGTAATCGTCACCTTCGGGTCGGCCATGGCCAAGCCTCCTCACGTGAGCGGGACACGCGGCATGCGGGCCCCATGCACCTGAATTAGTGCGTGCCCCCACCACATGCCACCCCGCCTGCTCACGAGGCTCCTCTTACCCAGGGTTCTCCGCACTCCTGGTAACGGACGAAGGGGCCATTCCTCGCGCGGACCGGCGCGGCTACGTTCCGCCGCGCCATGACGGACTTTCGAGCGCGAATCGCCGCCGCCTACGACGCTGACGCCTTCCGCCGCGAATCCCACCGGCTGATGGACATGCTCGCGGACTACCTCGCGCAGGCCTCGCGCGCCGAAGGCCCCGTGCTCCCATGGGCCGCCCCCGCCGTGAATGTGGACCGCTTCGCCGCCGCCTTCCCTGAAGCACCCACCGGCGACTTCGCGGACCTCATCGCCCGCGTCCTCTCCGGCTCCAACCACCTGCACCACCCGCGCTACGTGGGCCACCAGGTGACGGCGCCCGTGCCGCTGGCCGCGCTCTGTGACGCGGTGTCCTCTCTCCTCAACAACGGCATGGCTGTGTACGAGATGGGCCCCGTCTCCACCGCCATGGAGCGAAACGTCCTGCGCTGGATGGCCGCGCGGCTCGGCCTGCCTGAAACCACCGACGGCGTGCTCACCTCCGGCGGCTCCCTGGGCAACCTCACCGCCCTGCTCGCCGCGCGGCAGGCCAAGGCCGGCTACGACGCCTGGAACGGCGGCGCCCACGCGGGCCCACCGCTCACCGTGCTGGCGCCAAAGACGGTGCACTACAGCCTCGCCCGCGCCACCCGCGTCATGGGCTGGGGCGAAGGCGGCGTGACGCCCGTCGACGTGGACGACGGCTTCCACCTGCGCCCCGAGTCACTCGACGCCGCGCTCGAAGCCGCCACCCGCGCCGGCCGCAAGGTCATCGCCGTGGTGGCCAGCGCCGGCTCCACCGCCACCGGCGCCTTCGACCCGCTGGAGCCCATCGCCGACTTCTGCGAACGCCACGGCCTCTGGCTCCACGTCGACGGCGCGCACGGCGCCTCCGCCGTGCTCAGCCCCGCCCACCGGCACCTCGTGCGTGGCATCGACCGGGCGGACTCCGTCACCTGGGACGCCCACAAGGGCCTGCTCATGCCCGCGCTGGTGACGGCCGTCCTCTTCCGCGACGGCGCCCGCTCCTTCGAGTCCTTCTCCCAGGAGGCCAGCTACATCTTCCACGGCGACACGGAGCGCCCCTGGAGCGACATCGGCCTGCGCACGATGGAGTGCACCAAGGAGATGATGGCCCTCAAGGTGTACGCATGCCTCGCGGTGCTGGGCACGCGGCTCTTCTCGGACGCGGTGACGGAGTCCTACGAGCTGACGCGCCGCTTCGCCCAGCGCCTCGCCGCCGCCACCGACTTCGACGTCGCCGTGCCGCCCGAGTGCAACATCCTCTGCTTCCGCCACACGCCCGCCCACGTCCCCCCCGCGGACTGGGACGCGCTCCAGACGCGGCTGCGGGAGCGGCTGGTGACTCGCGGGGATTTCTACCTGGTGCAGACGAAGCTGCCCCGAGGCGTGTATCTCCGCATCACCGTCATCAACCCCCTCACCACCGATGCGGACCTCGAGGCGCTCATGGAGGCGCTCCGGGCCGCGGCGCTCCGCTGAACGCAGCGCCTCACCTCGCGCGCACCTTGTGTGCCAGAAGGTCGCCCCGTGACGCAAAATGCGGTACAGCCGCAAAACGCCATGCTCGTCTCACTCGTCATCCCCGTCTACAACGAGATTCCCACCCTCGCGGAGCTGCTGCGGCGCTGCATCGCCGTGGACTTCCCCAAGGAGCTCGTCCTCATCGACGACTGCTCGAGGGACGGCAGCCGCGAGTTCCTCCGCCAGCTCCAGGAGCAGGGGGTGGGCGTGTTGGGCGGGACGCCGCGCAACCACAACGCGGTGCGCGTGCTCTTCCAGGAGAAGAACCAGGGCAAGGGCGCGGCGCTGCGGCGGGGCTTCGCCGAGGCCACGGGCGACATCATCATCGTGCAGGACGCGGACCTGGAATACGACCCGCGAGACATCCCCCACGTCATCCAGCCCATCCTGGACGGGGACGCGGACGTCGTCTTCGGCAGCCGCTTCACCGGCACGCCCCGGCGCGTCCTCTATTACTGGCACACCGTGCTGAACAACCTGCTCACCACGCTGTCCAACATGACGAGCGGCCTGAACCTCACCGACATGGAGACCTGCTACAAGGCCTTCCGCGCCGAGGTGCTGCGCTCCGTCAAGGTGGAGGAGGACCGCTTCGGCTTCGAGCCCGAAATCACCGCCAAGGTGGCCCGCGGCCGCTGGCGCGTCTTCGAGGTGCCCATCAGCTACCACGGGCGCACCTACGAAGAGGGCAAGAAGATTGGCTGGAAGGACGGCGTGCGCGCCCTCTACGCCATCGCCAAGTACAGCGTGAAGCGGTAGTCCCCGGCGGGGGCGGCGCGATGGCCGCCCCCCAGGCCCGTCACACCTGGGCGCCGGACGGCTCGGAGGCGCTCGCGGGCAGCGGCGCGCCCGTGAGCAGGCTCTTCGCCGCCTCCACCGCGTCGTGCGTCCCCGTCAGCGCCAGCACGTCCCCCGGCTGGAGCACCTCCTGCGCGGACGGCACGGACACGCTGGAGTCGCCGCGCCGGATGGCCAGCACCGTGGCGCCCGTGAGGCCGCGCAGGTTCACCTCCGCCAGCGTCTTGCCCGCGGCGGGACTGGACGCATCCAGGCGCACGGGCACCGGCTCGCCCAGACCGGGCAGCACCTTGGAGACGTGGTCCAGCGCGTGCTCATCCGCGCCGGGCTCGCGCGAGTGCGACTGCGCCGCCAGCGCCTCCACGATGACCTGCGCGCCCGCGCGGACGTGGCCGTGCAGGTTGGTGGCGCCCCGCCAGAACGTCACGCACAGCGCGCCAATCAGCGCCAGCACGACGACGGGGCCCATGGCGCCGCGGAGGAACGGCTGCGTAATCGCCACGATGGGCACGCTCACCAGCAGGATGATGCACAGCTGCAGCGTCGCCAGCAGCACGCGCCGGGGCGCCGCCGCCAGGTCCACCCGGCCGTCCTTGCGTCCGGGCAGCGCCGCTTCCGCCAGCTCCTCGCCCAGCCGGCGCGCCACCTGCACCACGCCCACCAGGAACGGGATGGAGAGCAGCATCGCGCCGCCGATGATGATGTAGCGCGAAAGCTGGTCGTCGATGCCCAGCTGCGCCTCGATGATGGCCGCCAGCCGGCCCGCCATCAGCGACGTGCCAATCACCAGGACGATGATGAGCACCGCGTCCAGCAGGAGCAGCCGCGCCAGCCGGCGAACCCCCGCGCCGAACGTCTGACGCCGAGGCGCCTCCCGCAGCCGCTCCACCCAGGTGCCGTACAGCGTCACGAAGGTCTGCAGCGGCTTGGGCAGCTTGCGGTCCACGTAGCTGGCCACCGGCCCCGAGGCGCGAATCAGCAGCGGCGTGGTGAGCGTCGTGATGGCGGAGACGGCCACCGCCACCGGGTAGATGAACTGCCCCGTGGCCTTCAGCGACAGGCCCAGGCCCGCGATGATGAAGGAGAACTCACCAATCTGCGCCAGGCTCATGCCGGCCTGCACGGAGGTGCGGGTGCTGTTGCCGGTGAGGAAGGCGCCCAGCGCCACGCTGAGAATCTTGCCGACGATGACCACCACCGTGAGCACCAGGATGGCCGCCCAGTGCTCCCGCACCAGCTCCGGGTTGATGAGCATGCCCACCGACACGAAGAAGATGGCGGCGAAGATGTCCTTCACCGGCTGCACCAGGTGCTCCACCACCTTCTCCTCGCCGGACTCCGCCACCAGCGAGCCCGCGAGGAAGGCGCCCAGCGCCACCGAGTAGCCGAAGGCCTGCGCCAGCAGCGCCACCGCGAAGCAGATGCCCACGCTGGCCACCAGCGTCGTCTCCGGCCGGTTGAGCTTCACCACGTAGCGCACCGCGCGCGGGATGATGAACAGGCCCACCACCACCAGGCCCACCAGGAACGCCACCAAGCGGCCCGTGGTGATGGACAGCTCGCCCAGCGACAGGCCGCTGCCCGACGAGACGGCCGTCAGCGTCGCCATCAAGAGGACGGCGATGAGGTCCTCGACGATGAGCACGCCCACCACCAGCTCGCGCAGCCGGCCCCGGATGTTCTGCTCGTCGAAGGCCTTGGCGATGATGGTGGTGCTGGAGATGGCGATGAGCGCGCCCGTGAAGAGGCTCTCCACGGTGGTCCACCCGAAGGCGCGCCCCACCACGAAGCCCAGCCAGATCATGATGCTGCACTGGATGACGGCGGTGACACCCGCCGTGGGGCCCACCGCGAACAACTTGCGGAGGCTGAACTCCAACCCCAGCGAGAACATCAGGAGGATGACGCCCAGCTCGGAGAGCGTCGTCACCACCTCCGGATTGGCGACGAGCGGAATCGGCAGGTAGGGGCCGACCACGAGGCCGGCCAGGATGTAGCCCAGCACCACGGGCTGGCGAAGCTTCTGGAAGAGGACCGTCGTCACTGCCGCGACGCACAGGACGACGGCAATGGCTTGGAGGACCTCGTGGGCTCCATGCATCGGTGCACCTCGAAAAAACCCAACGAAAGATAAAGGTTCGGACCGGCCCGGCGGTATGCGGCGGGCCGCGCATCATGCGGAACGAAACGAAAGGGGCAGGCGCGTTACCGGCCGGGCCAGACCGGAGCGCCGTCCTCAGGCGCGAGCGGGTGGACCGCGCAACGACTGGGTGACGAGCCTCGGCCGGTCTCCCGCGTCGCCGCCAGACACCGCCAGGGCCGCTGAACGCAGCAGCCGGGCGGTGCCGGTGGCAACGGCCTGCCGCCGTTCTCGAGCCTGACGGTGTGCTTCGTGGAGGCCCAGGTGGAAGGGCTCGCGGCCCCGGCCCAGGACGGGCTTCGTCACGCCCACCGCCCCGGCGCTCGTCACCACGGCCCAGGTGTCCGCGCCCACCCCGGCCAGACGCCCGCTGCGCCACTGCCGGGGCCGTTGGCCCGTGAAGGCCGTGCCGCGCTCCACCCGCGCCCCGTCGAGCGAATCGACACGGAGCGCCACGGCGGCCTCCGCCGCCTCCACCCAGCGCACCGCGTTGATCCCCGACAGGGAGGCAAGCGCCGTGCCCATGGCCACGACCAGCACCAGCCCGTGCGCGCGTCGCCGGGGTGCGGACAGCAACGATGTCGGGCCGGCGGAGCGCATCCGCATCTCCTGTATTACGCGGGTGCACCCCAGTAAAGCGCTCCCCCGCGTTGGGAAAACGCCAAACCAGGGCTTGGCGGCCTGGTTTCTGCCACGCCGACGAAACTCTTCCGCCTCATTTCCTGAGAATCCTCGCAGCCCCCCACCCTACCCGCCCTTTTTAAGGGGCAGGAGGTCTCCGTGCCTGCTTTCGCGACAGACCCGGTGGTGGGCCCAGGACGGCGCGCCGCGAGGCTCCGCCGTCCAGCACCACACCCCTGAAGCACGCACGCCGCGTCCTGTCCGCCCCCGCGACACAGGTACGGCCGTGACGGACTGGAGAAGGAACCCCCATGGGAATCGGTCGACTGATTGGTGGCGCGGCGGATGCCGCGAAGCGAGCGGCGGAGGCGGCGGCGAAGCGGGCGGCGGAGGCGGCCCGGCGTGCGGCAGAGGCCGCGGCGCAGAAGGCGGCGGCGGCGGCGCAGCAGGCCGCCGCGAAGGCCGCGGAAGTGAAGGAGAAGGTCTCCTCCGTGGCCGCCGAGCGCGCGAAGGACGTCTTCGAGGGCGCCAAGGACAAGGTCGGCCAGGTCGCCGGCGGCGTGGCCAGCGTCACGAAGAACGCCGTCGAGGACACCAAGGACAAGGTCGGCCAGGTCGCCGGCGGCGTGGTCAACGCCACGAAGAACGCCGTCGAGGACACCAAGGACAGGGTCGGCCAGGTCGCTGGCGGTGTGGCCGGCGCCACCCAGAACGCCGTCCAGGACACCAAGAACAAGGTCGGACAGGTCGCCGGCGGCGTGGTCAACACCACCCGGAACGTCGTCGAGGGGACGAAGGACCGCGTGCAGGACGCGGCGGGCAACGTGCGCAACGCCGCCGGGGACGTCTTCGAGGCGGGCCGCACCGCGACGCAGCGCACGTTGAGCGCCACCGCCACCGCGGCCGCCGTCACGGCGAACGGGCTGGGCAACGTCCTTCAGGGAGCGGCGCAGCGCGCGGGCCCGGTGCTCGACAAGGCGACGGACATCGCCGCGGACGGGCTGGACCTCGCGGGCCGGGCCATCCAGGACGCGCCGACGGCCAACCCCCTGCAGGCGATTGGCAACGACATCATCGGCGGCGTCCTCCAGGGCACGGCCGACGTGGTGCGCGACCCGGTGGACACGGCGCGGGCCATTGGCGACGCGGTCAACCTGAACCGGCAGGTGGACCAGCTCAAGCCGGGCGAGAGCACCTCCATCAGCCTCTACGCCGAGGCCAACGGCGCCACGCTGGCCGGCAAGGTGAAGGGCACCCTGGGTGTCAGCCGCAGTGAGGAGGAGGGCGGCGGCTACACGGTGTCCGTCACCGGCGAGGTCGGCGCGGGCGTCGCCGCCAAGCTGGGCGCCAAGGGCGCCGCGGACGTGGGCGCCGAGGCCTTCGGCACCGCCGGAGCCACGGTGGAGTTCGAGTTCGCCACCGCCGAGGAGGCCAAGAACGCCACCCGCATCATCGCGGCCTCCACGGCCACCGCGGGCGCCAGCGCGACCAACCCCGTGCTGGGCGCTGGCGTGAACCAGGTGCTGGGCGACCCGCTGTCGGACCTGGCGGGCCTGACGGAGAACATGAGCGCCGTGGAGTTCAAGCTGGGCGCCGAGGCCAGCGTCAACGCGGAGCTGGGCATGAAGGGCCTGCCGGAGGCCCTCAGCGCGGGCGCCAGCGCCGGCGCCGGCGTCAGCCAGAGCACCACCGCCCGCATCGAGATGGAGGGGGGCAAGCCCCAGAAGCTGACCCTCAAGCAGAGCCTCGAGCTGAGCGCCAACGCGGGCGCGTCCGCGGGCGTGAACATCCCCGGCGACGTGTCCCTGCCCACCAGCGCCTCGGTGGACGCGTCCGGCAAGCTCCAGGTGGAGCTGGAGCAGAGCGTGGAGCTGCCCGAGGGCTTCAGCCCGACGGACTTCATCAAGGACCCGAAGGGCACGGCCCGGGCGGTGGGTGAGTCCGCGCGCGACACGATGGAGGCGAAGCTGACGCTGACCGACTCGCGGCAGGCGTCCGCGTCCGCGCTGGGTCTGGGCGGCGGAGCGGGCCGCGAGGTGAAGACGGAGATCAGCGGCAACATCAACGACATCGCCACCAGCGGCGCCTTCGGCAGCATCGCCCGGGGCGACGTGGGCCAGGCCCTGGACCAGCTCAACGGCAAGGTCGACGTGAAGGCCACCGTCCAGGACAAGCAGACCGTCTCCGGTGACCTGGGTGTGGGCATCCACGCCGGCGTGGGCGGCGGCGAGGTGGGCCTCTCCACCGAGCGCACCTACGTGGGCGAGGAGAAGGACCTCACCGCGGCCCAGCTCGCCGAGCTGTACCTCACGCAGCGCTGGTCGGCCGGCGTCCCGGGCTGACCCCGCCATGCAGGAGTCCGCCTGTCCCGGGCGGGCTCCTGCATGTGGAGTACCGGGCCTCCTCGATGTCGAGTAGAGGCCAGTTCCAAGCCCCGGGGGCTCGCTTCTTTCGCGTTGCCTCCTGAAAATCCCAGGACCCCTCACCTCTCCGCGTCTCCCGAGGAAACAGGAGGCCTTCCGCGCCTGCATTCTCGTCAGCTTCGACCGAGGGTCACCGGACGGTTCGCGGCAGGTCCCGCCCGGCACCACACCCCTGATGCCCGTACGCGCCGCGCTCGGTCCCACTCGACTGGAGCGGCAAGCCCGGGCCGAAGACGGAGCTTCGCATGGGAATCGGTCGGCTGATGGGTGGGCTGAGGGAGATTGGAGGCCGCGCCGCCTCGCAATCACAGCGGATGTTGGGGAACGCGACGCGAGAAGTCACACAAGCCGCGCAGCAGGCCCCGGCCAGGCTGAATGAGGCGAGGAGTCAAATCGCCTCAGCCGCTCAAGAGCGGACCCGTGATGCCTTCGAGGATTTGAACAGGAGGGCTGGCGCCATCCGCGACGGGGCCAATACCGTCAGGAACCAGGCGAGCGGCACCCTCCGGAACGTCATCACAGAGGGTCGCGACTGGGTACAGGACAGGGCCTCCGATGCTCGCAGCATGGCCAGTGCCACGCGCAACGCGGTGGGAGACACCTTTGAAGCGGGGCAAAGCGGGGCGAAAAGGACGTTGAGGACGTTCAACGCCGCTACGAATGACCTGAGCCAGAACATCGACGCGACAGCGCGGCGCGCAGGCCCAGCGTTCGTACAGACCATGAACCACGTGGTGCAGACGAATCCCACGGTAGCCAGTGTCCGGACCCTGATTGACGACTTCAACCTCGACCGGCAGGTGGACCGGCTCCGGCCGGGTTCGAGCATCTCCATCGGGTCCTACACCGAGGGGAACATCAAGGCCTTCGCGGGCAAGACCGAGAGCACCCTCGAGGTTCGCCGCAGCGAAGAAGCAGGCGGCGGCTACACGGTGTCCACCTCCAGTGAGTTGGGAGCGGGACTCGCCATCAAGCTGGGCCTCAGGTTGGGGGCTGGAGCGAGCGCTGGCGCCGAAGCCTTCCGGACCCAGGGAACCAAGTTGGAGTTCCACTTCGACACCGCCGAGGAGGCGAAGCGCGCCGCCAACATCATCCAGGAATTCAACGCCGCCAGGGCCCTGGACGCGAGCATGCCCCTGGCGGGACTGGTCGCGAACCAAATCCGGGAAGATCCACGAGCGGACTTCGCCAGCTTGACCCGGCACATCAGCGCGGTGGAGTACGAAGTGGGCACCGAGGCGAGCGGCAGCCTGGAACTGGACCTGCGTGTATCCGGGAACCTGGGCCTTGGAGGCAACAAGACCACGACCGCCCGCATCGAAATGGAAGGCGGCAGGCCCCAGCGGATGACGCTCACGCAGAGCTTCGAGGTCAACTTCAACGGAGGGGCGTCAGCGGGCCCCGACCTCCGTGTGAGAGGGGCTTCGCTCTCCGGCCCCACCAACCTTTCCATCGGCGGAGACCGCACGCTCAAGGTGGCGATGGAGCAGAGCGTCGACATTCCAGAGCGCCTCGCGGTAGCGGGCCTCATGCCGACCTCGGCCGAGGCCACCCGGTTGGCCATGCGGCTCGGCGTCGCGGACACCCGCGAGGCTCGGCTCACGGTGACCGACTCGGCACGAGCCGACGGGGGCGCGTTGGACGTCAACGGCGCGGTCGGCGACGAAGTGAAGTTGGAGTTCCACGGCAACGTCCACGAAATCCGCAACAGCGGCGCGCTCGGAAGCCTTGCTCGGGGCCGCCCGGGCCAAGCGATGGACCAACTCCGAGGCAAGGTCCACATGAGCGCCACGGTCCAGGAGTCGCGCACGTACTCCAGGGACCTGGGCCTGGGTGCCCGGCTCGGCGTGGTTGGCGCAGAGGGCGGCTTCGTCGCCGAGCGAACCTCCGTGGGTCAGGCGCGGAACGTCAACATGCCCGAGCTCATCGGCCACTACCTCACACGGCGCTAACCGGCCGGCATCCCGGGCTGACCGGCCGGCGTCCCGGGCTGACCCGCCGCACCGGGCCCCGCCCCCCCGGGCGGGCCCGGGTGTGGGCCCGTGTCACCTCCACGGGCCCGCGCACCTGGGGACAAGCACTTCGTCCGCCATGGCACAGCCCCTGCGGGCAAGTGTCACCGGCCCGCGGGGCAGGAGTGCCCCTTCCCCGGGGCCGCCTTAGCTTTTCGAGGTGATTTCAAGATTCCTCGTCTACGGGTGCGTGGGGTGGGTGCTGGAGGTGATGTTCACCGGCACGGGCGCCGCGCTGAAGAAGGACCGCAACGCCACGGCGCGCACCTACCTGTGGATGCACCCCATCTACGGAGGCACGGCCCTGGCGCTGGAGGAGGTCTCCGCCCGGCTCAAGCCCCTGCCCCGGCCCCTGCGGGCCCTGGCCTACACGGGGCTCATCTTCGGCGCGGAGTACGGCACGGGCTGGCTGCTCAAACGCCTGCTCGGCCGCTGCCCGTGGGACTACGCCCCCCACAAGTGGAGCGTGCACGGCCTCATCCGCCTGGATTACGCCCCAGCCTGGTACCTTACCGCCCTGCTGTTCGAGCCCGTGCGTGACACGCTGCTCCACGTCACCAGCGAGGCCCTGCGCCAGACGCCGGAGTACCGCGACGCGGAGGCCCAGGGGACGCTGCCGCCCGCCACGCTGCCCGAGGAGAAGCCGCTGGAGGCGGGGCTCGTGGCCACGCGCTTCGAGGCCGCGCAGGGCGACCCCGCGCCCATTCCCTGAAAGGCCCGGGCGCCTCCTGCGTCCAATGGCCGACTGCCCTCCAGGCGGATGTAAAAGCCACTACCGGCTTTTCTTCCTCCGTGCTGCGTCGCGTAGTACCTTGGCGTGCGTCTGCCCCCGCGATGACGGGGAAATTCCGCCGACCCCCCGAAAGTTCCCGCCCCCGTATGTTTGACTGGCTTCACACCCTCTTCTCGCGTGACCTCGCCATCGACCTCGGCACGGCGAACACGCTCATCTACATCCGCGGCCAGGGCATCGTCTCCAACGAGCCCTCGGTGGTGGCCGTCCAGCAGGACGCGCGCGGGGGCAAGAAGGTCCTCGCGGTGGGTAAGGAAGCCAAGGAGATGCTCGGGCGCACCCCGGGCAACATCGTGGCCATTCGCCCGATGAAGGACGGCGTCATCGCCGACTTCGAAATCACGGCGGCGATGCTGCGCTACTTCATCCAGAGCGCCCACAACCGCAAGACGCTGGTCAACCCGCGCATCATCATCGGCATCCCCTCCGGCATCACCGAGGTGGAGCGCCGCGCGGTGCGCGAGGCCGCGGCCAACGCCGGCGCCCGCGAGGTCTACCTCATCGAGCAGCCCATGGCGGCGGCCATCGGCGCGGGCCTCCCGGTGACGGAGCCCAGCGGCAACATGATTGTGGACATCGGCGGCGGCACGTCCGACGTCGCGGTCATCAGCCTCGCCGGCATCGTGTTCGCCAAGAGCGTGCGCATCGGCGGCGACAAGCTGGACGAAGCCATCATTCAGTACGTGAAGCGCAAGTACAACCTGCTCATCGGCGAGCGCACGGCGGAGCTCATCAAGATGGGCATCGGCACCGCGTACCCGACGGACGAGGTCATGACCATGGAGATCAAGGGTCGCGACCTGGTGGCCGGTGTGCCGCGCACGCTGACCGTGTCCAGCGACGAGGTCCGGGACGCGCTCGCCGAGCCCGTCAACGGCATCGTCGAAGCGGTGAAGCTGACGCTGGAGCGCACCCCGCCCGAGCTCGCCGGTGACATCGCCGACCGCGGCATCGTGCTCGCCGGTGGCGGCGCGCTGCTGAAGAACCTGGACACGCTGCTGCGCGAGGAGACGGGCCTGCCCGTGTTCCTCGCCGAGGACCCGCTGTCCGCCGTGGTGATTGGCGCGGGCAAGGCGCTGGAGTCGCTCGACATCCTCCGGCAGGTCTGCCAGCCGGGCTGAGCGACACGCTCGGGCCTGCGGGCTCCACGGCGCCACCTCTCACGAGGCTGGCGCCGTTTCGCTTTTCAGGGGCCGGGTTTGACAGGCCCAAGGCCCGTGGACTGTGGTGCGCGGATGAGAACGACCTCCTCGCGTCCCAGGCTGTCCGCGCTCACCGCCGCCGCCCTGCTGGTGGCCTCCCCCGCCCTCGCGGACTGGTCCGCGGACGTCGTCACGCGGACGACGCTGGAGCCTGGCAAGAAGCCGCCTCCGGACCTCCACGGCAAGGTGTACGGCCGCCAGGGCCTGATGCGCATGGACACGGAGCTGCCCGACATCGCCGGCGGCAGCATGTCCATCCTGTTCGACTTCGAGAAGCGCACGGGCACCACGCTGGTGCACTCGCACAAGGTGGCCACCGAGCGGAGCCTGGATGACCTCCCGGTGAAGCTGCCCACGTCGTGCACGAGCAAGACGCAGAGCTACGACGCCTGCTTCAAGGAACAGGGCTATCGGCAGGTGGGCACGGAGCAGGTGAACGGGCACGCCTCCGCCGTGTACGAGGGCACCCTCCCCGGCGCCACGGGCGTGCCGACGCAGCAGAAAATCTGGCGGCCCACCGACCTGCCCGAAGTCCCCTACGTGCGAGCGCGCACGACGGGCCCCTCGGGACAGGTGACCGAGGTCAACCTCTCCAACATCCAGCAGGGCAAGCAGCCCGACTCGCGCTTCAAGGTGCCCGCCGGCTACAAGAAGATGGCCCCGCCCGCTGCCGCCACGGGCCTGCCGGCCACGGTGCCCGCGGCCTTCACGGCCAAGGACTTCGAGGGCAAGACGCCCGAGCAGATTCAGGAGATGGTCCGCCAGCGCCTGGGGCAGCAGGGCGTCCACGTTCCGCAGGGCCCCCCGCCGCCCGCGCCGTGACGCGCGCGGCTCAGGGACGGCGGTGCTTGGCGTACAGGCCGTCCCGCCACGCGAGCAGGTCCGCGAACCGCTCGGCGAGCGCCGCGTCGGACCACGCCTCCCGGGTGCCCGGCCCCAGGGGGAGGAAACGGTCGTCCACGGGTCGCACGCACTGGAGCATCAGCGCGGCCGTGATGTCCGCGTAGCTGAAGTGACCGTGCAGGTACGGCTGGCCGCCCAAGGCCTCGCGCAGCCGCTCCAGCGAGGGGATGACGGTGTCGCGGATGGCGGCCTCGGCGTCTCCATGCGCCTGGTGCTTGCGGGCCACGAAGCGCGCGCCCAGCCTCGCGGTGGGCGCCAGCAGGGGCCGGAGCCCCGAGGGGAGGAAGGCGGGGAGGCTCTCCGCCTGGGCCTGGGGATTCCGAATCAGCCTCGCCACCACCCGAGCCCGCGCCGCGGAGAGCACCTGCTCACTGTCGGCCTCCCAGCGCTGGATGGCGGGCAGGTCCGCGGCGGAGAAGAGCGGCTCGCCCTGCCCCAGCTCCTCGGCGCGCCTGGCGATGGTGAACGAGCCCGGGAAGGCCTCGCCATCATCGATGAGCAGCGGCACGGCGGGGCGCATGCCCCGGGGCGTGCGCCAACGCAGCAATGGCTCGCCAATGAGCGGCAAGTGCTCGCGGTAGCGGTAGGCGACGCGATGGTGGTCCAACGCCCAGCGGGCCTTCTCCGTCCAGGGCGAATAGCTGAGTCCATAGAGTGTGCGCATGCCGCCCGGGACAGTACGCCCGCGCGGCCACGCCATTCCAGGACTGCCAGCAGATGAAACCCTCACAGCGCCGCCCGCGCCTGGCGTCATGTCTTCCGCCAACGCATGTCGCTGTCCTTCTCCCTCACACGCGTCTGTCTTTCCCCCTGGAGCACCACCACCTGGGCGCCTGAGCGCGTCGCTGCGCACGCGGCACACATCTGGAGCTCGCGGACAATCTGCGGCCCTGTGCCTCCTGGGTCGTCCTTCCACTTCCTGCGCCCGTTTTCGATGGCGCGTTGACACGTTGGACGCGCGGGGAACTGGGTGAGCCGCGAGGCCACGGTGACGCGATGACAGGGCACACCTGGGCCAACAGACTTCTGACACGACTGACAGCGATACATCGGAACAGCCAAGGGAACGACAAGCCCGCGAGGTGGCTGAATCCTCGAAGGACGGGTGAAATCAAAAGGGCGACGACATGAGCCGCTCACGCAGTGCTGCCACGAGGGGCTGGCGCTGGGACGCTGCTGCTCAGACTGTCGAGGAGGTCACGCGAGAGGCGCTGCGGCGCCACGTCGAGAGGATGCAATCAAAGTAGACGCGCCGCGGGCCCAGGTCAAGCCGTGATGACACGTTTGTCAAACGACCCACGGTCCAGGTGCTCGAGCGCCGTGGGCAACGCGTCGAGCGAATAGACGGTGTCGACCACGGGCCTCAGGGCCCAGCGGTCGACCGCGCGGATCAGGTCGAGCACCGCCGCATGCGACTCCGGGGTGTGGCGGCGATGAATGCCGTGCGCGGCGCCCAGCGCCTTCACGCGGGCCAGCGTGTCCTCGTCCCCCGAGAGCACGATGACCTCCGCGCCCATCGCGGTGGCCATCTGCGCCGCGAACAGGGACACGCCTCCCGTGCCCTGCGTCACCCGAGGCGACGCGTTCCTCCGAATCCACTCGTCCGCGGCCTCGACATCCAGGCGCAGCGCGTTGGGAGCCCCGGTCAGGACTTCGTCGCGCAGGTGCTGGCGACGCAACGCGCCCTCGGCGAAATGGGGTGCGGACGAGGAGGCGCTTTGGACGTGGCTGGCACGTCTAACAGGCCCTCCGGGCCACCGAAACCCTCGCACGTCGCGATACGCGCCCCGCGCGAGGCTCGTCCGCGAGATGGCACGGCAGCCGAAGCACCGAGCCCGGCAATTGACGCGGGTGGAGTAGCCAGGACGCGTCCGCGCAACACCTTATCTGGGAGGCATCACCCATCCGCATGGGTGGGACACACCACCTAGCCAAGGATACGAGCCATGGAACGAGTGGAAGCAGACCGAACCCGAGGAGGGCTCGCCAAGGCGATGGCCGTCCTCGCCATCATTGGCGCCATCAACTGGGGCCTGATTGGTTTCTTCAACTGGAACCTCGTGAACGCGCTGTTCGGTGGCGAGACCCGGACGGCGATGAGCGCGCTGAGCCGCCTCATCTACTCCATCGTGGGCCTGTCGGGCGTCGCGCTGGCCATCACCTTCCCGTGGAAGAAGAGCCTGGGGGCCACGACGACGGGCACCAGCACGCCGAGAACGGACATGGGGTTCCATCGCAGAACCGAAGTGCGTCCCTGACCCGAGCGGGCCCTCGGTTCTTCAGGCCCGCACGAGTCGAATGCAGGGCACGTTCGGCGCCCCGCGACGGCGCGGCTCCGGCCCGACCACCGGGCCGGGCCCTCCGCGAGAGGAAGTGGCGCACGCCTCCATCGACTGAACGAACCACCGAGCGGAAGCGCTTGCGGCCCCCTGGCATTTGGCGCAGGAAAGCCCCTGCCCGTGATTGTCCGCTCCCGACTCAGCTCGATTCGGCTCCTCTTCGTCGTGCGAGGAACCATCCTGCCGCGTGTCCTGCCCCATGTCCTGGGCATCGCGGCGCTCTCCGCGCTCGTCGTCTGGGCGTACCAGCAAGGCTTTCTGCGCCTGCAGGTCACCTCCCCCGCCCCGCTGTCGTTGCTGGGCATCGCCCTCTCCATCTTCCTCGGGTTCCGGAACAACGCCTGCTACGACCGCTGGTGGGAAGCCCGGAAGCACTGGGGCGCGCTCATCACCGAGCTGCGTTCATTCTCCCATGAAGCCATCGCGCTCCTGGGCGTCGACGGCGCGCGGGGACTGGTGCAGCGGAACATCGCCTTCGCCCATGCGCTGGCCGCGCACCTGCGTGGACACGACGCCCGCGAGGACCTCGTCCGCTTGCTCCCGGAGTCCGAGACCTCACGCGTCCTGGCCAGCCAGAACCGGCCCAATGCCCTGCTCCGCGAGCATGACCGCGAGCTGGCCACGCGCCTCCGGGAGAAGCAGCTCACCGACATCACCTGGAGCGAGCTGCGGACACACCTCCACGGGTTGATGGGCGTGCTCGGGGCTTGCGAGCGCATCCGCTTCACCCCCCTGCCCTTCACGTACACGGTGCTCATCCACCGCACCGCCTACCTGTTCTGCCTGCTGCTCCCCTTTGGCCTCGCGGAGGCGCTGGGTTGGTTCACGCCCGTGCTCGCCGCGATGATTGCCTACACGTTCTTCGGGCTCGACCGCTTGAGCGATGAGCTGGAGGAGCCCTTCGGGACGGAGCCCAACGACCTCTCCCTGCTGGCGATGGCCCGCACCGTGGAGATGAACCTGCAAGAAGCCCTGGGGGAGCCCCAGCCCGAGCCCCTCCAGCCGCGCGACTTCATCCTGCCGTAGCGGCCCTCCTCGTGTTTTCCTGTTTTAGCGCGGAGGCCCCCCTTGATAAGCCATGGCGGGCAACACCACTCTCCAGGGGGAATCATGGGACTCGCCGAACGCCGTATCGTGAAGAACTTCGAGACCAACGTCCTGCCGGGCCTGAAGCAGCAGATTGACGCGGCCGCGGGTTTTGACGTTCCCATCGAAGTGAAGTGGGACACGCTCACCAAGGACGACGCGTACTCCGGCTCTTGGACCGAGTCCTGGCCGACGCTCTACTTCCAGCCTGTCATCATCGCGTTCAAGAACATCTGCATCGATGACATGGGCAAGGAAGCGCTCGTGAGCCACTTGAAGAAGGTCATCATCCAGGACGTCAGGGACGTCTACGGCGCGGAGTGGGTCACCTTCGAGGGTGGAACCCTCACGCTGGACCACCGGTTCTGCAACGTCGACGACGTGGACACCCGGGTGCAATCGCTGCAGACGACGCTCGAAAAGGCGCTCTGATTCGCCTCGCCGCACCGCGGGCGGCCTGGAACGACACCAGGCCCCCGTCTATTTCGTCTGCAGCACGGACAGCACGTTGCCGGAGGGGTCCGTGAACCAGGCGATGGGCGGCCCCATGTCCCCCCGGACGATGCCCTTCGCGTCCGCGTCGAAGCAGTCATACCGCTCGAAGCGCACGCCCCGGCGGCCCAGTTCATCCACGGCCTTCTCGAGGTCTTCCACGGGGAAGTTGAGGATCGTGTACGTCGCGGGGGTGTGGTTGTCCTTGGGATAGACGAGGATGTCCCGGCCGCCCGCGAGGTGCAGCGTCAACATGCCGTCCGACACGGACGTCTTCAGGCCCAGCGTCTCGCCGTAGAACTTCTGGGCCGCCGCCACGTCCTTCACCGCGAAACCGCTGAACGCCTGCGTGTCGCCGAACATACCTGCCTCCCAGGGTGGATGACCGGGCCCAGCCCTCTCCATCAAGTGGCCATGGCGCGCACGCACCGCAATACATCGCGAGCGGGGGAATAACCCGTCACATGGGATGGAACTGCTCGATGGTGATTTCTTCCACCAGGGCGTCCTGGGGCGCGCCGAAGCTGGTGAGCGTCGTGTACCAGCGCGTCGTCGTCCCATCCCGGGTGAAGGTCAGCGGCACCAGCACGGAGCCCGCGTTGGCGGGACGCAGGGAGGTCAGCGCCTCGACCCCCGGGTGAGCAAGCACGCGCGAGAGGATGGCCGCCCCGGGCGAGCGAGGGCCCCGCATCCGCGTGCTCTCCCGCAGCCGGTGGAGCAGATACCCCGCGACCTCTTCCCAGTTGCCAATGGCCTCGCGCACGGGGCCCGGCGCGAAGACGAGGTCCATCAGGTTGGCCTGGCCCAGGGCCTCGCGCGGCTGCCCCATCATCGCCAGCGCGCCGGAGTTGGCGTCGAGCAACGTGTAGGCGGCATCCACGACGATGGCGGGATAGGGCTCATGCGAGGAGAGGATGAGTCCAGCCGCCCGCCGGACCTCCGCCAGCTCCTCGCTGTGCCAGCCCCGCTCTCCGAAGCGCGGCGCGAAACCCGCGGCCACCAGCAGGGCGTTGCGGTCTCTCAGCCCCAACCCCAGCGCCTCGGCCAGCCGCAGGACCAGGTCCTGGCTGGCGCCGGAGCGGCCCGACTCCAGGAACGACAGGTGGCGCGCCGACACCTGCGCATCCAGCGCCAGGGCCAGTTGGCTCTTGCCACGCAGGGCTCTCCACTCCTTGAGCAGCGGTCCAATCATCGCCGTGTCCCCTTTCGAGCCCAGACTGCCGCAGCCCGCGACGCGCGACGATGACCTTCGAGGTAATTGAGAACATTCCCTGCCAGGAACACTGTGCCTCCCGTCCCTATCTCCCCGGAGAGCACCATGCTGCCTCGGCTCCTTCAGAATCCCCGCTTCATCTACCAGGCCGACACCCTCGCCGCGCTCAGCATGGGCCTGGCGCTGATGCTGCTTGCCCCCACGCTCACCCAGCTCGCGGGCTGGGCGATGCCGTCCAGCTTCCTGTTCGGCATCGGCGTCTTCCTGATGCCCTGGGGGCTGTTCAACTACTGGATGTCCCGGCACCCCACCCCTGGGGCGGTCTGGGTCCACTTCCTGGTGGACGGAGGATGGGTCCTCGGCAGCGTCCTGCTCCTGGTGCTGCACGCGGAGACCCTCACGGCCCTGGGCAACGCGCTCATCGCCGGACAGGCCGTCTCCGTGGCGGCGGTCTTCGCGCTCAAGGCCATGGGCTTCCCGGCGATTCGCGCGGCGGCGGCGTGAACGCGCCCGCCACCGCGCGGGGCGAGTTCACCCACTGGTGACGACCTTCAAGGCGGGCTTCGCCTCGTCCTGCGCGGCGGAGTCCGCCGTCGGAGCGTCCTCCCGAGCCGTCTTCGACAACTCCAGGCTGCGGGTCAGCAGCGCCTTCAGCGCCCAGACCTGGGGCACCGACTCGATGTAGACCCGGCTCGTCCCCAGGGCCGCGGGCGCCGCTTCCACCTCGAAGCCCGCGGCGACGGCCCGCGCCTCCTCCACGGGCACCCAGGTGACGATGCTCTTGCGCTTCCCGTTGCCGAAGAACCGGGCGAACCACTTCGTGGGCCGCTTGAACGACACGTTGAAGTAGTTCGCCGTGTCCCGGAAGAGGATGTCGTCGGCGGCGTAGCCGTTCTTGACGCAGATGTCGCGGACGGCGCGGTAGAACTCCAGCTCCGTCTCGGTGGTCTCCACGGCGGCGCGGCCCTTCTCATCCGCCTGCGCGCGGGCCTCCACCTCGAAGGGTTTGGCCGAGTCCGGCTTCACGACGTTGGAGCCTTCCTGCGCGGCCACGGGCTCCGCGCCCTCGTTGAGGCGCTGGATGCGCTCCTTGAGCTTGTTCAGGAAGTCGTCGCCCATCACCCGGAGCAGCGTGGGCTCGATGGCCTCCTTCGCGACGTCCGCGAGCCGCTCCATGACCGCCGTGGTCCGCTTCCCCTTGTAGATGTCCTCCGTGAGCCACTTGAGGAAGGCCTCGTGCTCACCGGGCGCCTTCAGGGCCACCGCCAGCTTGTCGATCATCCCCTGCCGGTAGCGGCTGTTCTCCGCGTCTGTAATCAGCGTCGTCGCGTTGAAGGCGTCCCGGCTGAACTTGGACAGGAACTTCGCCACCTTCGCCCAGTCCGCCTTCGTGTCCTCCAGCGAGAAGGTGAAGAAGGGCTCCGGGTCCATGACGTTGGGATTGTCCAGGTCCCCGAAGAACAGGTAGTGGCAGCCGTCCGTGATGATGCCGAAGTGGAGCTCCGGGAGCTGGGACAGGTAGCGGGCCAGTTGCTGTGCCCGCGCCTTCAGGTCGGTGCCCAGGGGCTTCGTCTCGATGACGATGAGCGGCTTGGTGCCCGTCTGGTCGAAGATGGCGAAGTCCATCCGGTCTGGCAGCTTCTTGCCGTCCCCCTGGACGAAGTCCGCCGTGTACTCCAGACGGACCTCACGGGGGACGCTCGGGTCGTAGCCCAGGCTCCGGATGAAGGGGACGACCAGCGCGATCTTCGCGGTCTCCTCATTGGAGATGAACGCCTTGTTGTCCTGATAGCGTTTGACCAAATCCAGCAGATGGTTCGCGTCCACGGGGACTCCCACGGCCCGGTTGGCGAGGTGTCCGGGCGCGTGAGGGATTTCAGGACGCGCGGGCGCCACGGGCCATCCCCCTGTGGAGTGAGGCCCGCCCCCTTGACGGCGAGGGCAAAGCCCCCTCCTCCTCTCAATCCCCGCCGCGCCACGGACCGCGCGCCCGGCTGGCCGCACCGTCATGCCCCCACGTGCCGCGCGTGGCCATCCTCCACGCATGGGCATCGAGCTGACCGCCGCCCTGGGCTTGCGGCACGCAATCGAGTTCGCGGTCCAGCACCTCGTCGTGCTGATGGGCTTCGTGCTCGGCCTGGCGGTGGAGGCGAGCGCCGTGAGGCGCGCGATGCGGCTGCCCGCCTACGCGCGCGGGCTCCCCACCGTGTTGCTGGCCGTCCCGCTGCTTGCCCTCGTGGTGGTGCACGTCCTTCCCCTGCCCCGCCTCGCCGCCGGCATCCTCCTGTTGATGGCCATCAGCCCCGGCGTGCCCAGTGTCGCCATCGCGGCCTACCGCCAGCGGGGCGACCTGAGCCTCACGGTGGCGCTGTCCTTGACGCTGTCACTGGCCGCCATCCTGCTCCTGCCGCTCTCCCTCCGGCTGGTCAGCGACTTCTTCCCGGAGGTGTTCCGGGCGCCGCCCACCGTCAGGCTCCTCGAGAAGGTCATGCTGCCCTTCCTGGTGCCCCTCATCGCGGGGTGGACGCTGCGCGCCTGGCAGCCCGCGCTGGCCCGGCGGCTGCTCCGGCCGTTGCTCTGGCTCTTCAAGGCCGTGTTCGTCTGCGCCGTGCTCGCGCTCCTCGTCATCAGCGCCTCCCGGCTGCGCGAGGTGGATGGGTGGACACTGCTGGGCATGTTGGTGATGACGCTGGGCTCGGCGCTGCTGGGCCACCTGCTGGGCGGTCCTCGGCCCGAGGACCGGACCGCGCTCGCGCTCGCCGCGGTCTTCGGCAATCCCTCCATCGCGCTCGCCGTCGCGAGCGCCACCGACCAGGGCCTGCGGCTGCTCCCGTTCATGTGCGTCTATCTGGTGCTGCGCACCCTGGCGCTCTCGCCCTACTTCCTCTGGAACAAGCACCGCCTCCGCCAGGGCGCGGAGCCGCCCCGGCGCGACTTCATGCATTCGGGACGGACCTAACAGCCATGTAACGAGGCGCGCCTCGACGCGGCCAGCAGCAGCCGCCGCTCCGCCGCGGCAATCACCCGCTGCGTCGCGGGCACCGCCGCCGGGTCCACCGAGATGGACGTAATCCCCGCGCGGACCAGGTGCTCCGCGAACTCGGGCCGGTTCGAGGGCGCCTGTCCACACAGCGAGGACGTCAGGCCCGCTTCCTCGCACGCCCGGATGATGTCCCCGATGGCGGCCAGCACCGCGGCGTCCGCCTCGTCGAACAGCTCGGCGCACGACTCCGAATCGCGGTCCACGCCGAGCATCAACTGCGTCAGGTCGTTCGAGCCAATGGACACCCCCGCAATCCCACACTTCGCATACGCACCGATGCGGTAGACGATGGACGGCACCTCCGCCATCACCCACGTCTTCAAGCCGCGATGCCGTCCCAACGGACTTCGGGCGATGAGCTCCAGGCAGGCCTCCAGCTCCCAGAGCGTGCGGACGAAGGGCAGCATCACCTGGAGGTTGGGCGTCTGCTCGCGAACGCGCGCGAGCACCTCCAGCTCCAACTGGAAGACCTCGGGCTCGCGCAGGTAGCGGTACGCGCCCCGAAAGCCAATCATCGGGTTGGACTCCTCGGGCTCGAACTCGGCGCCGCCCTCCAGGCCTCGGAACTCGTTCGTCCGGAAGTCCGTCGTCCGGTACACCACGGGGCGTGGATGGAAGGCGCGCGTCGTCTGCAGCAGCGCGCGCGCCATCCGGTCCACGAACTCGCGGCTCCGGCCGTCCGCGATCAACTTGCGCGGGTGCACGCCCCCCAGCGCCTCCGTGAGCATGAACTCCGCGCGCAGCAGCCCCACGCCGTCCACGGGCAGCGCCGCGGCCTCGCGCGCCTGGGAAGGCAGGGCCAGGTTGACGTAGAGCCGCGTGGCGAGCACCGCTGGCGCCACCGCCGGGGCGGGCGCGGCGGCAACCGCCCCTCCCGTGGCGTGAGGCGCCTCCTGTCCCTCCCGCACCTCGCCTGTCGTCCCGTCCACCGTCACCCCCTCACCGTCCCGCAGCGCGCGCGTCGCGGTGCGCGTGCCCACCACGCAAGGCTTGTGCAGCTCGCGGCTGACGATGGCGGCGTGGCACGTCATGCCGCCCCGGTCCGTCACGATGGCCGAGGCGCGCCGCATGGTGGGCACCCAATCCGGTGACGTCATCGGGGCCACCAGCACCTCGCCTGTCTGGAGCTGGCCTCCCTCGGAGGGCGCGCCCAGCACGCGCACCCGGCCCGATGCCACCCCCGGAGACGCCCCCAGCCCCCGCACCCGCGTCTTCCCCGAAGGCTCCGCCTCCCGCGTGTCCGTCCGTGGCCCCGCCGGCTTCAGCGTCGTAATCGGGCGCGTCTGCACGAGGAACAGCCGGCCGCCTTCCTCCGCCCACTCGATGTCCTGCGGCGCGCCGTAGTGCTGCTCCACACGCAACCCCAGCCGTGCCAGCTCCAGCACGGTGACGTCACTCAGCACGCGTTGCCCGGCCTGCTCCGGACCCAGCGTCTCCTGCCGCTCATGGCCCTCGGCGTCGCGCACGCGCCGGAGGTTCTTGTCCCCCACCCGGACCTCGCACACCCGAGGGCCCTGCTTGAGCAAGAGGTACGTGTCGGGCTCCACCTGGCCGCCCACCACGACCTCCCCCAGCCCCCAGGCGGCCTCGATGACGATGCGGCCCGTGTCGCCCGAGGACGGGTCCGCGGTGAACATCACGCCCGCCCGGGCCGAATCCACCATGGCCTGTATCACCACCGCGATGGCGGGCTCCTCGGTGAGCCCCTCCGCCTTCCGATAGGCCACCACCCGCTCCCCGTAGGCCGAGGCCCAGCACGCTCGCAGCGCGTCCATCACCGCGTCATCCCCCACCACGTTGGTGAACGACTCGTGCATGCCCGCGAAGGACGTGTCCTGGGTGTCCTCGGACGTCGCCGAGGAGCGCACCGCCACCGCGCGGCCTTCCCCCAACTGGTGATACGCATCCAGCACGCGGGCCCGCAGCCGCGCGGGGATGGGGACCTCCCGCACGAGGCCCCGGAGCCGCGCCGTCACCTGCGCCAGGGACGCAGGGTCATCCGGGTCCACCTGCCCCCAGAGCGCACGCAGCCGGTCACGGACGGAGGCCATCGCGTCTTGAAAGGCGGGCGCGGTGACGACGAAGCCTGGAGGGACGGGCAACCCGGCGCGCGTCATCTCCCCCAGGTTCGCGCCCTTGCCTCCCGCCAGGCCCACGTCCCCCCGGGAGAGTTCGTTGAACCAGAGCAGGCGCGGCGCGGCGTCCATGCCCGCCTGGTGCGTCTGGCGCGGTGGCTCGGTTTCAGGTGTGACGTCCATGACAGGGGCTCCATGAAGCAGGCGCCGGCAGGCGCGAACGGCCCCGGCCCGTCCTCCCAGGAACGGGCCCTGGCCCACAAGAAGAGGATGCGGCGTGCGCGGAGCAGCGCCAGCCACCGTGTCGCTCGATGCGCGCCCGAGCCACCGGCCTCCACCGCTGCGGCGCCACGAGCGCATGAAGCGCTGGCAGCACCGGGCCCCAGGCGCGCCCTCATGTGGCGGGTGACGCAGGCGGGTGCCGTGCTGAACGTTGAATCCAGCAGCGCACACCTGCCCAGGAGGAGCACATGCGAGCCAATGTCTTTCGTGGCGTGAATCGCTTCGGCATCGAAGAGGTCGAGCGCCCTCACGCGGGCCCGGGCGAGGCCGTCATCCGGATGACCCTGACGACGGTCTGCGGAACGGACCTCCACATCGTCCGTGGCGAGTACCCGGTGCGAGAAGGGCTCGTCATCGGGCATGAGCCGGCGGGCGTCATCGAGGAGCTCGGGCCCGGCGTGACGGGCTACCAGCCCGGGCAGCGCGTGCTCGTGGGCGCCATCACGCCCTGTGGTCAATGCAGGGCGTGCCTGGCGGGACACCTGTCGCAGTGTGGCCATGGCGAGGGCTATGAGGCACTCGGCGGCTGGAGGATGGGCAACACCCAGGATGGTGCCCAGGCGGAGTACATCCGGATTCCAGCGGCCCAGGCCAACCTCGCGCCCATCCCCGACGAGCTCACGGACGAACAGGTGCTCCTGCTCGCGGACATCGCCTCCACGGGCTTCAGCGGCGCGGAGTCGGGCGGCGTGCGCATGGGCGATGCCGTGGTCGTCTTCGCCCAGGGGCCCATTGGCCTGTGCGCCTCCATTGGCGCGCGGCTGATGGGAGCCTCGCTCGTGGTGGGCGTGGATGGTGATGAGGGGCGGCTGAAGATGGCGCGGCGGATGGGCGTGGACGTGGTGCTCGACTACCGGCAGCAGGACGTGGTCGCCGAGGTGAAGCGGTTGACGGGCGGCGGCGCCGACGTGGCCATCGAGGCCCTGGGCACCCAGCAGACCTTCGAGAGCGCGCTGCGCTGCCTGCGGCCCGCGGGCACGCTGTCCAGCCTGGGCGTGTACTCCGGCAAGCTCCAGTTGCCCTACGACGCCTTCTCCGCGGGGCTGGGAGACCACCGCATCGTCACCACCCTCTGTCCGGGAGGCAAGGAGCGCATGCGCCGCCTCATGGAGGTGGTCCGGAGGAAGCGGGTGGACCTGTCACCCCTCATCACCCACCGCTTCAAGCTCGACGACATCCAGGAGGCCTACGCCCTCTTCGGCGAGCGCCGTGAGGGGGTCTTCAAGGTCGCCATCCATCCGTGAGCGGGGGCGGGCCCTCCCCGGAGGGCCGCCGCACTCTTCGTTGACATCCGGCGGTCCGTTTTTATGATGAGCATCATATGACGGGCACCTCCAAGAAAGAGCAGACCCACGAGCGCATCCTCCGGAGCGCGGCCCGTGCGATTCGCCAGGAGGGCTACCAGGGCGTCAGCGTGGCGGACATCATGAAGGACGCCGGGCTCACACACGGCGGCTTCTATGCCCACTTCCCCTCCCGGGAGGCGCTGCTCGCCGAAGCGCTGGAAGCCGCCGCCGCGGAGTCGATGCACTCGCTCCAGGAGGCCATCCGCAAGGCCCCCGCTTCGGAAGGGCTGGAGGCCCTGCTCGACACCTATCTGTCCGACGCGCACGCGAAGCATCCGGAGCGGGGCTGCTCGCTCGCCGCGCTCGGCTCGGAGACGCGGCGCCAGTCCGGCGAGGTCCGGTCGGTCACCACCGGGCAGGTCCGGCGGATGCTGGAGCTGCTCGAAGGCCAGCTCCCCCCAGGCACCGCCGCGCAACGCCAGGAGCAGGCGCTGGCCGCGCTCAGCACCATGGTGGGCGCGCTGCTGATTTCCCGCGCGGTCAATGACTCCAAGCTGGCGCAGTCCTTCCGGACCGCCGCGAAACTCGCCGTGAGCAACAAGCGCCGCTGAGGACTCAGTGGCAGGTCTCTTCACCGCGGCCTCGCGCCGCAAAATATGACAAGCGTCATAAATCAGGAGCCGCACCATGTATCTCAAGAACGCAGTGGCCTTGGTCACCGGAGCCAATCGCGGCCTCGGGCTCGCCTTCGCGAAGGGCCTGCTCGAACGAGGCGCGAGCAAGGTCTACGCGGCGGCCCGCGAGCCGGGCCCCAGCACGGTGCCGGGCATCGTTCCGGTCCGCCTCGACGTGACACGCCCCGAGCAGCTCGAGGCCGTGGTGCGGGAGGCGGGTGACGTGACGCTGCTCATCAACAACGCGGGCATCAGCCAGCCCGCGAGCCTGACCCACGAGGACGTGCTCACGCATGCCCGCAACGAGCTGGAGACCAACTACCTGGGGCCGCTCGCGACGAGCCGCGCCTTCGCCCCCATCCTGGCGCGCCATGGCGGAGGGGCCATCATCAACGTGCTGTCGGTGCTGAGCTGGCATGCCTTCCCGGGCACCTCGACCTACAGCGCCTCCAAGGCCGCCGCCTGGGCGATGACCAATGGCTTGCGTCAGGAGCTGCGCGGACAGAAGACCCAGGTGGTCGCGTTGCACGTCGGGTTCATGGACACAGACATGGCGAAGGAGGTCACCGCGCCCAAGGCGAGTCCTACAGACGTGGTGCGTCTCACGTTGGAGGCGCTGGAAGCCGGCGAGGAGGAAGTGCTGGCCGATGAGGTGAGCCGCATGGTCAAACAAGGTCTATCCGCCGGTGGCTATCTGGGCGCGCTGGGCGCGTGAGGTGACATCCCATGGGTGACGCAGCGAGCAGCGACGCAGCCCCACGTCTGGATGCAGCGCCCAGCCCCGCGCCCGCCGGACGCACCGCCCTTCAAGAAGCCATGTTGCGAGGGCCCCTCCTGAAGCCCTTGCTCCACCTGGCCGTGCCCACCACGCTGGTGCTGATTGCCCAGTCCTTGGTGGGCGTGGCGGAGAACTGGTACGCGAGCTTCCTGGGCACGGACGCGCTCGCGGGCGTCTCCCTGGTCTTCCCCGTCGTGATGTTGATGACGATGATGTCCAATGGAGGCATTGGCAGCGGCGTGGCCTCCGCGGTGGCGCGCGCCCTGGGCGCGAACCGTCAAGACGACGCGAACGCACTCGTCTGGCATGCCGTGGTGCTGGCGGTGGGCATCGGCCTCTTCTTCAGCATCCTCGCGTGGTGGACGGGCCCCGCCCTGTACCGGGCGCTGGGCGGCGAGGCCGGAGCGCTGGACGCCGCGCTCCAGTATTCCAATTACGTGTTCCTGGGCTCGATTCCCTTCTGGCTCGTGAACCTGCTCGCGGCGGCGCTGCGCGGCGCGGGTGACGTGCGCGTCCCGGCGCTGATGACCCTGGTGGGCGCCGCCGTGTTCCTCGTCGTCACACCGGCGGTCATCTTCGGCTTCGGCCCGGTGCCCGCCATGGGGCTCGCGGGCGCGGGGCTGGCGATGTCCCTGTTCTACGTGGGCGCGACGCTCTGGCTGCTGCGGTACATGGCCTCCGGAAGGGCCGCCATTCGCCTTGTGCGAGGTCCGGTGGAGGCGCGCCTGCTCCGCGACATCCTGCGCGTGGGGCTGCTGACGGCGGTGAGCACGCTGCAACCCAACGTGATGGTGATGGTCATCACGGGCGTCGTGGGCATGTTCGGCGTGGAGGCGCTGGCCGGGTATGGCATGGCCTCCCGCCTGGACTACCTCATCATCCCCGTCCTCTTCGGTCTGGGCACCGCCGTGTTGACGCTGGTGGGCACCAACGTGGGGGCGGGACAGCACGAGCGCGCCCGGCGCATCGCGTGGCTGGGCGGAGGCCTGGGCTTCGCGGCGGCGGCGCTCATCGGGCTCGCCGCGTCCCTGGCGCCGGAGGTCTGGCTGCATGCCTTCAGCCGCGAGCCGGCCGTCGTGGCGCCGGGACTGGACTACCTGCGCATCGTGGCGCCGTTCTACGGGTTCCTGGGCCTGGGCTTCGTGCTCGCGTTCGCCGCGCAAGGCGCGGGCCGGGTGCTGTGGCCCTTCCTGGCGGGCACCTCACGCCTCGTCATCAGCGCGGGCGCCGGGTGGTTCGTCGCGGCGCGGCTCGACGCGGGCCTCACCTCCCTGTTCGCCATGGTGTCCGCTGGACTCGTCGCCTACGCCGGCGTCACCGTCGTCGCGGTGCTCGCGGGCGCCGTCTTCCGGGAGACGGCGCCACGCCGCGCTTGAGCGAGGCCCCGGGCGCCGCGGGCTGAGGGCCCGCAGCGTCTCACCTCCCCACCCCACCTGAGATTCAGGGCTTGACGGTGCACCTGAATCGAAGGTATTGAAATTGATACTGATTATCAAATTCATCCCGTCATTCACGCCGGGAGAGGGTCGGAGGGATACGACGTGGCACGCGACTTGGGACCGCGGGGGAAGATGTGTCGTCGGCTGGGGATTCCGCTTTCGCGCATCAGCGCGAAGGACCCTGACAAGGATCCGGTGTTGCGCCGGCCCTATCCCCCGGGTCAGCACGGCGCCACCGCGCGCACGAGCGTGAGCGACTTCGCCCGCCGGCTGCGCGAGAAGCAGAAGCTGAAGCTGTACTACGGCCTGCTGGAGAAGCAGTGCCGCGCGGCCTTCCTGGAAGCACTGCGTGCGCCGGGCAACACCGGGACGGTGCTGCTCCAACTGCTGGAGAGCCGGCTGGACGCGATGGTGCTGCGCGCGGGCCTGGCCACGAGCATCCGGCAGGCGCGCCAGTTCGTGCGCCACGGCTACTTCCTGGTGGACGGCAAGGCCACGGACATCCCCAGCTTCCGCCTGAAGCCCGGCAGCGAGGTCCGGTACCACGCGGCGCACCTGAAGCTCGCCGTGGTGCAGGAGTCCTTCAACCGCATGAAGTCACGGCCCGTGCCCGGCTACGTGCAGGTGCTGGGGAACGGCGAGGGCCTGCGCTACCTGCGCCTGCCCGAGCGCGAGGAGATTCCCGTCGACGTGAACGAGCCATTCATCGTCGAGTACTACGCGCAGCGCAGCTAAGCCGCGCCTGGGTCTGCCCGGGCGTGTCGCACGGGCAGCCGGCCGCTTCATGGCGCGGCGGTGTTGGCGAAGAACTCGCGCATCCGAGCCACCACGTCGGCGCGGTTCGTGAGCCAGATGTAGTGGCCCGCGCGCTCCAGGTAGAGATGCCGCCAGCCTGGGTGGCGCTGGAGCGCGGCGTCTTGTTCCGCTTCGTGTTGGCGGATGGTGGGCAGGAAGTCACGCAGCCGCTGCCGGAAGTCCGTGGGCAGCGCCTCGCTCGCGGCGAGCGCCTCCACCCAACCGGTGAAGCCCTGCCCATCGTGCAGGGACAACACGGGCCCCGGCACGCGCGTGAGGTCCTGGACGGCGGAACCCCGGACGCATTGCTCCGTCGCGCCAGCATGACGGCGCTCCCCCGCATAGGCCCCCGTGGTGGCGTCGAACACGTAGGACTGTTCGAGCTCGTGCGCGGGCAGGACGCCCCCCAGGTCTCGCGCCAGTTGCTCCGCCACGGCCTGGCGGGAGGGGAGGCCGTCGAGCACGGAGAACGGCAGCGGCGGCAGCGGCGAGCCTTCGAGGAACGCGGCGATCCTTCCCCGGCTGTCCGTCGCATCCAGGTACACGAGCGCGTCCACGCGCGCGGGGTGATGGAGCGCGAGCCACGTCAGCTCGTCCCCCGCGAGGGAGTGGCCCACGAAGGACGCCTTCGAGAGGCGCAGTCCATCGAGCACCTTCACGACATCCCCGCCCAGGGTGGCGGTGTCGTAGCCTGTCCCGGGCCAGTCCGAAGAGCCGAACCCCCTGCGAGTGAGCGCGTAGACGTGGTGGGTGGCGCGGAACTCGGGGGCCAGCTCGTCGTAGACATGCGCGGTGCTGCCCATGCCCGCGAGGAACACCAAGGCCGGGCCTTCACCGCCGAAGTCGAGCACCTCCAACTGGACGCCTCGCGCGGCCTCCACGCGCGTCACCCGGTGAAGGCCGGGCGTGTCGTCCGGCGTGGGGTCCGGCGTCTTGGAATCACAAGCAGCCAACATGAGCAGCGCGGCACCGAGGCGTATCGTTCGCATGTGATTGGAGCTTTCGTCCGAAAGGAGACTGGCGATTCTGGCGGGGGCCTCCTTTCCATACCAGCGCCCCTAAGGGATGCCCCTCATCTGGCCCGCACGGCCCCAGGGGGCCTTACCTGTGCGGCAAGGGCATGTCGTGAATTGGGGAGGGCAGCTCCCCCCAAGGTGCGGGGTCGAGCCCACGACTCACAATCCAAGCCACCCATGCAAACAAAGACTTCCCCGGCGACACTGTCATTGTTCCAATGGCGGGTTCCTCACTTGCCATTGGGATTCCCATGCAAATTCGTAACAGCACCACAAAAGCGACCCTTGCCCTGGCGCTGCTGTCCGGTTGCGGCAGCCCCGAGCTCGAAGGCCCCCTGGCCGACACGGCGATGCCGCTGGTCACCAGCACCCAGCTGACCATCACCGCGTCCATGGTGCAGCCCGACGGCATCCGTCCGGTCGCGGGCCCATACATGAACCTCTTCGATGAGCAGGCGCTCGTCGGAGACCCGCGTGCGGGGACGGGCTCCAATCCCCTCACGACCTGGGGCGACGTCATCTTCGACGACGCGGCGTACCCCATGGGTCTCATCATCGACCTGGGCGTGCCGCACGACATCACGGACATCGCGGTCTTCGACACCTTCGACTCCGGGGTCGTCTCCTTCGCGGTGGGCGAGCCGGGCGCGTGGACGCCGATGACGAGCATCACCCTGACCCGGTGGCAGGCCTGGTGGCGGGTGCCCGTCACCCAGCGCACGCGGTACATCCACCTGTCGAGGACCCGCTACGCGGGCATGAACGAGGTCGTCATCTACGGCGCCCCCGTGACGGGTGAACCGCCCGCCAACCTCCCCCCCACGGTCTCCGCGGGAGCGGACCAGACGGTGGTGCTGCCCACGAACACCGTCACCCTGGCGGGAACGGCGACGGACAGCGACGGCACCATCGTGGCGCGGCAATGGACGCAGGTCGCCGGCCCCAACACCGCGACGCTGACCGGCGCCACGACGCTCTCCGCGACGGCCTCCGGGCTGGTACAGGGACTCTACGAGTTCGAACTGACGGCGACGGACGACGACGGCGCCACCGCCAGCGACAGGACGCAGGTCCACGTCACGCCCGCGCCCACGGGCCGTGGCACCGTGCAGGAAATCTACAAATCCACGTCGACGCCGGGTGGATACGGCTATGTCCTGTACCTGCCTCCCGGCTACGAGGCAGGCGAGAACTGGCCCGTCGTCTTCTTCCTCCATGGCATGGGCGAGCAGGGAGATGGCGGCGTCAACCAGTTGAAGCGGGTGCGCTGGAACGGGCCGCTCGCGTACATCGACCAGGAGGGGAAGGACTACCCCTTCATCCTGGTCGCTCCGCAAACTGACACGTCGGGGTTCTGGAGCGCCTATGAGGTCCAGCACCACCTGGACCCATTCTTCGAGCACATCCTGTCGACGCTCGAGACAGACAGGAAGCGCGTCTACCTGACGGGCCTCAGCATGGGCGGAGCGGGGACGTTCAACTATGCGTCGCGATTCCCCTCGAAGCTCGCCGCCGCCATCCCGGTGTGCACCGGCGGCTACGGCGCGACCGCCGCCGATGCCCTGCCGATTGTCCAGGCGAACCTGCCCGTCTGGGCCTCACATGGCCTGCTCGACAACGACATCTTCTACACGGCGACCGCCGCCTGGTTCACGCACTTCGGCCAGATTCTGGGAGGCACCGGCACCGTCATGGAGACCTATCCCTCTCCGGCGATCACGGCGACGGCGCTCTTCCGGCCCGGCACCGGGAAGTGGGAGTGGACTCCGGGGCAGACGAACACCGACAGCACGGGCGCGGGGCCGGTGAATCCCCTGCTCTTCACCCTCCTCCATGATGGCAATCACTCCATCTGGGACCGCATCTACAAGGAGCCCAAGGTGTTCGCCTGGATGCTGGCGCAGCAGCGCCCCTGAGCCGTAGCCCGGCACGGGATTCAGCTCGGCTCTCGCCGCGGAGGCGGCTCTTCACGAGCGTCATACGCGGCGCGAGCGTGGTGGACGGCGTCACGGCGACGCAGCGCCCAGGTCGCCAGCAGGTCGATGGGCGCCATCAGCTCCTGGCCGAGCTCCGTCAACGCGTAGTCCACGCGCGGCGGCACCGTGGGCGTGACGGTGCGCAGGATGAAGCCGTCACGCTCCAGGCCTCGCAGGGTGGACGTCAGCACCTTGTGGGTAATCCCGCCCAGGTCCCTGCGCAAATCATTGAACCGGACCGGGCCTTCACGCAGGTGCCGGATGACGAGGATGGACCACTTGTCTCCCACGCGGGCCAGCACCTCGCCGACCTCCTTGCAGACATCCGGGGGGAGCGCCATGGGCGAGGGCGGTATCTTCAAAGTGCGTCCTTGTTTGGAAATCCCGTGGCCAGCATATAGCGGCGCACCGAAGGACATTCTCGACAAGGAGAGCAGACATGCGACCGGGCAAGACGACGGCGCTGGTCACAGGTGCGCGCACAGGTGTCGGGCTCGCGCTGACCCAGCGCCTGCTCGCGGAAGGCTGGGACGTGGCGGTGCTGGTGCGCGCGCCCATCACCGACGCGCCAGACGTGCTCGCCGCCGAAGCAGCCGGGCGGTTGCGCACGTACCGCGCGGACCTGTCGGACTTCCAGAGCCTCCGGGGTGCCCTGCAGGAGATTGCGCGGAAGGAGCCTTCCCTCGACGTGCTGTTCAACAACGCGGCGGTCGGTCCCGGGGAGCTGCTCTTCTCAGCGCAGGGCCGTGAGCTGTGCTTCGAGGTGAATACCGTGGTGCCCTATGTGCTCACGCGCGCCCTGGCCCCCAACGTGGCGAACAGCCAGTTGAAGCGGGTGGTCCACACCTCCTCCAACGCGATGCTGTACGTGAAGTCCTTCGAGCCGAAGGGCCTCGCGCACCCCACGGGCAAGTTCCGGCCGCTCCTGGGCGCGTACGCCCACTCCAAGCTGGCCTTGTCCCTGTGGACGCAGGCGCTGGCGGAGGAGCTGTCCACGCAGGGCATCTCCAGCGTCTCCGCGTGCCCCGGGCCCAACAAGACGCCACTCACGGCGAGCGCGGGGATGCCCTGGCCGCTCGGCCTCGTGGCCCGGCTCTTCTTCAAGCCGCCCAGCGTGGGCGCGGACAGGATTCACAGCGCGGCCCTGGGGAGCCCCCGTGCCCCCGACGGGAGCTTCCTCATCAAGGGCAAGGTCACGCCCCTGCCCTTCGCCCACAGCGCACAGGCCGTCCTCGATGAGGTCCACGGCATCTATCAGCGCGAGTTCGCGATGAATGGTTCAGGCAGAGAGGCGGGCCGGGTCCACGCTCGATGACGCAGCCAGGAGCACGTCTCGCGCGTCCCTTGGACAGCCCCCGCTGGCGCAGCCGGCCCAGGTTCTACGGCGCGGTGTACTCCGGGCCGTAGATGTTGCGCAGCAGGTACCCCGGGTCGGACGCCGGGGAATGTGTCGTCGAAAGCGTCAGCAGCGGGGCCTTCCCATCGCGGCCCCAAGGCGCCTCGGAGGTGCTGTCCCAAGGCGCTGGAATCCAGCGGGGCGAAGACCGGTGCGGCCGGGCGAGCCTGACAACGAAGGCTCAGCCGGTGCCCATGTCTCTGACAGCCCGGCTACATGGGGCCCGCGCAGCTCGCCGTGTGCACCGCGCGCGGGCACCAGTAGTTGGTGATGTTCAGGCCCGCCTTCGTGCCCGCACGCGAGTTGCACGTGCGCGAGCCCCAGTTGGACTCGTTCAGGGTGATGCGGCGGGGGCTGACCGACGTGTTGACGGCGTGGACGTACGCCGTGTGCCCGGCGGGGTTGGAGCCCAGGATCATCGCGACGCAGCCCACGTGCGCGTGGTTGCTGTTGATGATGGCCCGCTTGTCAGCCCAGGAGAACAGGCCAAACGGCAGTCCGGGCGCCCGGCATCGGGCATACGCCACGCACTCGTCGTTACAGAAGCCCGTGCAGGCCGCATGAGACGCCATGGCGGAGACCTCGCCGTCATGCTCGTGCCCGCCATAGAGGGTCTCCTCGTCGAAGTACTGCTCCAACGTCGACTCCGGCGTGGACTCCGACTCGGTCGGCATCGGCTCCGGCGCCACCTCTTCCCCCGGACCACAGCCCACGGCCGAGAGGGACAGGGTCAGGACAGACAGCGAGAGAAGCCGCATCTTGAAGTGAGACATCCGGTGGAACTCCTGGAAGGGGAAGCGCTGCGCGCGGCACCCTACCAGCCACATTCATGTAAAATCTAAAATTCACGCTTAATCTGACTTGCTGGACATCCCCCCTTGATTTGACGACGTCTCATATCAGAGAAACAATCCCCGATATGGGAGAAGGCCACCCCGCCGAGTCCGACCTCGACAAACAGATCGCCCAGCGGCTCCGCGCCCTGCGCGCCGAGCGACAGTGGTCGTTGGAAGAGCTGGCCAGGCGCAGCAAGGTCAGCCGCGCCACACTCTCCCGGCTGGAGAACGCCGAGGTCAGCGCCACGGCGACAGTCCTTGGAAAGCTGTGCGCGGCCCATGGCCTGCCCTTGTCGCGGTTGATGCGCATGGTGGAGGACCGCTTCACCCCGTTGATGCGCCGGGATGCCCAGCCCGTCTGGACGGACCCCAGCGTGGGCTTCCAGCGGCGCTCCGTGTCGCCCCCAGCGCAGACCTTGGCGGGCGAAGCCCTGGCATGTGAGCTCGCGGCCGGAGCACGCATCACCTACGACGAACCACCCCGGCCGGGGCTGGAGCACCACCTGCTGTTGCTCGAAGGCCAGTTGGACATCACGGTGGAAGGCCGGACGCACACGCTCCACCCCGGAGACTGTCTGCGCTACCAGCTCTTCGGCCCCAGCGCCTTCGCAACGCCCGCGCACAGCGCCGCGCGCTACGTCCTCTTCCTGGTGTGACACGTCATGTCCGTCGACCTCTCATGGCTCACCGCGGAGGACCTCGAGCACCACCTCCCCGAGCTCGCGGTGCTCCTGCATGACTGCGTCCACGCGGGGGCCTGCGTCAGCTTCGTGCTGCCCTTCCCTCCCGCCGCGAGCGAAGCCTTCTGGCGGCAGAAGGTGCTCCCCGCGGCACGGACAGGGGGGCTCCTCGTCCTGGTGGCGTGGCGCGCGGGACGGGTCGCCGGAGCGGTCCAGCTCGACTGCGACACGCCCCCCAATCAGCCCCACCGCGCGGAGGTCCGCAAGCTGCTGGTACACCCCGACTTCCGCCGTCAGGGCATCGCTCGCGCGTTGCTGGTCGAGCTCGAACGCCATGCCCGTCAGCGCGGCCGCACGCTGGTGACGCTGGACACCCGCACCGGTGACAACGCCGAGCCGCTCTACGCCTCGCTCGGCTATCAGACCGTGGGCGTCATTCCCGACTTCAGCTTCGACCCGACGGGGCGGCAGCTCGTCGCCACCACCGTCATGTACAAGTCCCTGGCGCCGCATGCACAGCGGCCCCGGACGCGAGCGGTCACGGATTCGAGCGAACACCCCTGACAGCGCCCGCCGCGATGCCGGGCCAGGCCGGCGTCCCACACCGGCACGGCCCGACAGCCCTCAGTCCATCAACAGGCGCGACAGGTAGACATGGTGCAGCGCCCACCGGCGCGCGTTGAGCATGGGGTCCGAGTCGTTGGAGTGCCCGCCGTCGGTGTTCTCGTAATAGAAGTACGGCAGCCCCATGGCCTCCAGCCGCGCCGCGAACTTGCGCGCGTGCCCCGGGTGGACGCGGTCATCCTTGGTGTTCGTGGTGATGTACGGCGTGGGATAGCGCACGCCCTCGCGCAGGTTCTGGTAGGCGGAGTACCGGGCGATGAACGCCGCGTCCTCCGGCACCTCCGGGTTGCCGTACTCGCCCACCCACGACGCGCCCGCCGGCAGCTTGTGGTAGCGCATCATGTCGATGAGCGGGCTCTCGATGACGGCCGCCGTGAAGAGGTCCGGGTGCTGCGTCATCGCCACGCTGGTGAGGACGCCGCCGTTGGAGCGGCCGTAGATGCCCATGCGGCGCGGCGAGGTGACCTTTCGCCGCACGAGGTCCTGCATCACCGCCGCGTAGTCATCGAACGCGCGTTGACGGTGCTCGCGCAGGGCCAGCTGGTGCCAGCGCGGGCCGAACTCGCCGCCGCCGCGGATGTTGGCGACCACGTAGGCGCCGCCGCGCTCCATCCACAACTTGCCCTCCTCTGGCAGGTAGACGGGCGGCTTGGAGATCTGGAAGCCGCCGTAGCCGTACACCAGCGTCGGAATGGTGCCGTCGAGCTTCCGCGCCTTCGGCCGCACCAGGAAGTACGGAATCCGCGTGCCGTCCTTCGACTGCGTCCAGTACTGGTCCACCCGGAGCTTCGAGGCCTCGAAGCGCGCGGGCAGGGACTTCACCTTCTTCACCGTGCCCGCCTTCGCGTCCGCCAGCCAGAGCGACGTCGGCGCGAGGAACCCCTGGGACTTCACGAAGAACCGCTCATGCGAAGAGCTGGTCGCGGCGATGGCGACCGAGGCGTTCTTCGGCAGCGCCAACCGCTTGCGGCTCCAGCCCTTCTGGGACGGCGTGTAGACGTCGAGCGCGCCCTTCACGTCCTCATAGAGATTCACCAGCACCCGGCCCCGCGTCGCGTCCACGGACTCGATGGCCTGACGCGGCCCGGGCTGGAAGATGAGCGTGGGCGTCGCCTTCGCCGGGTCCGCCTTCAGCGCGGCCAGCGGGTACGCCAGCAGCGCCCCCTGCTTGAAGCGGCCCCAGTCCTCTTCGAGGGTGAAGACGACCTGCCCCTCCACGAAGGCTTGGATGGACGACTTCCGCGGAAAGGGGAGCCGGACGGGCGCCGCGTCGCCCAGCAGGTAGTACTCCGACTCGAAGGTGGTGAGCCCGCGGTTGACGAGCACGGCCTGGAGCACACCCGCCGCGTCCCGCAACGGAATGGGTGACGCGGAGACATCCGTGCGCTCACCCCGGAAGAGCTCCTGCGCCTCGGAGAGCGGCGTGCCGCGCGTCCAGCGCTTGAGGACGAAGGGGTAGCCCGACTCCGTGAGTGTCCCTTCCCCCCAGTCACGCCCCACCAGCAGCGTGTCTTCATCCAGCCAGGCCGCGGACAGCTTGTCCTCGGGCACCCGGAAGCCGCCCTCCACGAAGCGCTTCGCGGTGGCGTCGAACTCGCGCAGCTCCACGGCGTCCTTGCCGCCGTTCGACAGCGAGACGAGGCACCGCTGGTCCGCGGGCGGCAGGCAGTTGCTGCCCTTCCAGATCCAGTTCGCGTTCTCCGCCTTCGCCAGGGCGTCCACGTCCAGCACCGTCTGCCAGGACGACTTCGCGCTCGCGTAGCCCTCCACGGAGGTGTGCCGCCAGATGCCGCGCGGGTGCTCCCGGTCCTGCCAGAAGTTGTCCACACCCTCCGCGCGGAAACGCGGCGTGGGGATCCGGTCGGTGGCGGTGAGCAGCTCAAGCGCCTCCGCGTGGAAGGTCTCGAAGCGAGGGTCCTTCTCCAGCACCGCCAGCGTCTTCGCGTTCTGGGCGCGGACCCACTCGAGCGCCTTGGCGCCCTGGACCTCTTCGAGCCACAGGAAGGGGTCCTGTGCCTCCTCGGCCCCCGCCGCGGAGGTGGTCAGCAGGCCTGTCAGCAACGACGCCACGTACGCCCTTCTCATGTCCGCATCTCCTGAAGCCCGGGGTGGCCCACCAACAGGCCGAGCCCCCTCCCATTCCCCCGACCATAACGCTGGTGCCAGGGCGGGCGGCCCCGCCGGCGCGACGCGCTCGCCATGCGTGCAGCGCATCGGACTGGCGGTGATGGCCCGCGAGGGAGTATGGGTCCGCCACGTGCGTCTGTCGGAGTGGCCGAGCTCCGCGCGAGGACGCCAGGAGTCCAGCAGGTGGTGACCACAGGACCCGGCGACAAGGGGAGCGGCTGTTGCCCTGGGTGGGCGCGGCGCTGGGAGGACGCTGGTTCCTCGTGGCGGGCGGCGCGCGGACGCTCGACCCCACCAACCTGGACGGCTCGGTGAACCTCCCTCTTTGAATCCGGCGACCTCCATGAGCTTTCAGCCCCCCATCATCCCCGCGACCGATGTCCCTGCCGCGCTGCGAGCGCGCGGCTATGCCGTGCTCGGACGCGACGGCCTCTGCGAGCTCACCGGGCTCGTGTCCTCCGCGCTGGACGAGCTGCCTCCGTCCTGGAACGACCTGCCCCTGGATGGCTTCCTCCGGGACGGCGGCCGCTACCGCTCGCGGCGACATGCCTGCTTCATCGTGGATGGCGCCTCGGTGACGCAGGTGCCCCACCGCGCGCACTGGCAACCGGTGGAGTACAACGCGCTGCATGGCGGGCTCGAGCGATGGTTTGAGCCCGTGCAGCCCGACGTCGTGTCTCGCCCCGTGTGGGCGGGGCTGATTCGCGGCATCGCCGCTACCTGCTCCCAGCTCAAGGGCGAGCGCCCCTGGTTCGTCGAGGCCCACCAGTTCCGCATCGACACCACGGACGGCATCGGCCGACCCACGCCGGAGGGCGCGCACCGTGACGGCGTGGACTTCGTCGCGGTGCTGCTCGTGGGCCGCGAGAACATCAAGGGCGGCGAGACGCGCGTCTTCGAGGCCGACGGCCCCAACGGCCTGCGCTTCACGCTGACAGAGCCCTGGTCCGCGCTGCTGCTGGACGACGCGCGCGTCATCCACGAGAGCACGCCCATCCAGCCCCTGGAGGGGACGGGCCACCGCGACACGCTCGTGCTCACGTTCCGCTCCGGGGGGTTCCAGGGACCCGGGTAGCGGCTCTGCTCGCTCCCGGACACTCCGAGGTCCGTCCGCGCGCCGCCGGACACACGCGCCCGTCGGACCGGAGGGGCGAGCGTTGCCGATCCGCAGTCGCGTCACTAGACGCAATGCGCAAGGCGACTGCACCCACCCTGGAGCATTACTCGAATGATTGTCGGCCGGAGGCTGTCCTGGCAGATCATCCTGCGTTACACCGGTAAGGCCGTTGCGATTCATGTGTTGTTCGCGCTGGTGGTCAACATCGGCTACCGCGTGTTCGATTGGTCGTGGCTGGCCGTCCCCGCCATGCCCGTGTCGATTCTGGCGGCGGCGCTGGGCGTGCTGCTCGCCTTCCGTAACGGCTCCGCGTACGACCGCTGGTGGGAGGCCCGCACGCTCTGGGGCGGCGTGGTGAACTGGTCGCGCACCTTCGCCCGTCAGGTGCTGACGCTGCTGCCCAACCCGGAGAGCAGCGGAGGCACCACCCCGGCGGGACTGGAGCTGCCTCCGCCCGCCTCACCGCTCCTGAAGACCGCGGCGGAGCGCGGCGGCAGCGTGTTGACGGTATCGGGGACCCGGGCGAGCGACGGCGCGGTTCGCGACCAGTTCGGCCAGGCGCGCGTCCACCCCGAGCAGGGAAGCCCCCGGTCCAAAATCGCGGACTTCGAAGACTCGGGCGAGGTCCAGGCTCGCGGCGTCATCTCCAACATCCGGGGAGACGTCACCGAGGACGCGCGAGAGCTGGTGTACGCGCAGATGGGCTTCGTGAACGCCATGCGCTGCCACCTGCGGCGGCAGGACCCGCTGCCGGAAATCGTCCCCTTCTTCCGGCCGGAGGTCATCGAGGCGTTGCGCGAGGAGCAGAACGTCCCCTCGGCGCTGCTCCTGTGGATGGGCTCGCGCCTGCGCCGCATCTACGGGCAGGTGTCGGACACGCAGAAGGTGATGTTCCTGCACGTGACGATGGACCGGACGCTGTCCGAGCTGACCGACCTGCTGGGCGCGTGCGAGCGAATCAAGAACACGCCCCTGCCGCGGCAGTACGACATCCTGCTGCTGGCCATCACCCGCGCCTATCTGGTGCTCCTGCCCCTGGGCGTCGTGGCGGACCTCGGCTGGCTCACCCCGTTCGTCACCGCCGTCATCGCGTTCCTCTTCATCGGGCTGGATGCGGTGGGCCGGGACATCGAGACGCCGTTCGAGGACGACGTCAGCGACACCCCGATGACGGCCCTGTGCAGGACCATTGAAATCAACCTGCGCCAGATGCTGGGGGAGACGAAGCTTCCCGCTCCCGTGCAGCCTCAAGATGGGCTTCTCTACTGAGGCGTGACGACCGCTGGCCGCATCCCGCTGTTCGAGAACGTGCGTGGCCTCCTCACCCTCCTGGTGGTGATGGGGCACGCGCTCGAGCTGCTCATCGAGCGTGACCCGCTGGCCCGGGCGCTCTACACCGGCCTGTACCTGTTCCACATCCCCGCCTTCGCGTTCCTCTCCGGCCACCTGTCGCGCGCGGAGGCGGGGCCCGCGGCGCTTCAGGCGATGGCGCGAGGCCTGCTCGCGCCGCTGGCCGTGTTCCAGGTGCTGTATGTCGCCTTCGACGTCTGGGTGCTCGGCCAGGCCTGGGACTCGGACTGGCTGACGCGCCCCTACTGGATGCTGTGGTTCCTGCTGAGCCTCGCCAGTTGGCGGCTGGCCCTGCCCTGGCTCGTCCGCCTGCCCAAGCCGCTCGCATGGGCCGTGACGCTCTCGCTGGGGGCGGGGCTGTTGTCCTGGGTGGGCTACCCGTTCAGCCTGTCGCGGACCTGTGTCTTCCTCCCCTGCTTCGTCGCGGGCCACCTGACGCCCCGGGCGTGGCTGCTTCCGCCCACGGAGTCCCGGCCGTGGCGCGTCGTGCTCGCGGCGGGGGTGTTCAGCACGTGGGGCCTCTACGTCGCGGCGCTCGCCCGAGGCCACCTGCCCGCGCCGAGCACGCAGTGGCTGTATGGCAGCAGTGGCTATGCCTCGCTGGGGACCCCCGAACTCACGGGGATGGCGACGCGGCTGGCGCTCTTCGGCTGCGGGATGGCGCTCACCTGGGCCCTGTTCACGCTCGGGCCCCGGGGCGAGGGCGCGCTGACCCGGCTCGGGAAGTGGAGCCTGGCCCCCTTCCTCCTGCACGGGTTCTTCCTGCGCGGCGCCAAGGCCACGGGGCTGTTCCTGCCGCTCCACGGGCCGGCGGGTGTCGCGCTCGCGCTGGTGGCGGGAGCGCTGCTCGCCGTGCTGCTGGGCCACCCGCGGGTGGTGCAGGCCACGCGCTTCCTGTGGGAGCCCCGGTGGCGCTTCCAGCGAACGCGTGGCGCCGTGCCGGGCCTGGACCGCTGAGCCGCGGCTACTTCTTCCCGTACTCCAGCTTCACGCCCTTGCGCTTGGCGTAGATGTACGCCTCCATCGCGCGCATGCGCGGGTCACCATCCGCGAGCGGCCTGCCGCGCACCGGGTTCTCGATGCACCAGTTGATCATGTCGCGCAGCAGCGCCACGCGGCCGAGCTGCACCTGGTACTTCGGATAGGTCTCCGGGTGGGTGTTGGACGCGTCCGGGTGACACATGTCGCAGGAGATGCCCACCGTGCCGCCAATGGCCTTTGCGTCATGGAACACGCGGTGGCCTTCATCCACGAATTGCTCGGTGGAGGCGGCCCAGATGGCCTCATCCCTATCCGAGAACGCGCCGTAGGTGTGGCCGTCCTGGATGGGCACGGCCAGTTGCTGCTTCACCTGAGCGCCGCCGCTCTCCGGCGTCACGCCACCCTCCCGCACCGTGCCCTTCGAGGAGGGCGGGGGCGTGCGCGGCTGCTGGGTGCGCGGCGTGGTGGAGCCCGGCGCGGGCGCCTGCGCCACCAGGGGCACCGCGTCCCAGTGGGCGTTGGGGTTCTTGCGCAGCCACTCCTCCATCAGCGCGCCCGACACGTGCTGCGCCTGGGCGCGCGTCAGTGACTCCCCCGCCTTGACGCCCTTCACCTCCATGGACGTCTCGCCGTCACACAAGCCCACCACGAGGTTGCCGTCCTTCGACACCGGCAGCTCGTGCTTCTTCACCTCGGGCGCCGGGGTGCCCCGCGCGGGCGGCGACACGGGGCCCGTGGCCAGCGCCACGCCCCCCGCGAACGACAGCACGGCACCCGTTCCCACAAGCAGCTTCATCCGGAAGGTCATGGTGTCCCCTCGCGCTCAGTAGCTCGGCAGCTTGGTCCGGGGCGGAACGTCCTGCTTCCCACCCGACGCGAGGTAGCTCGCGCGCACGGAGATGGGGTTGCGCTCCCAGAGGTTGTACAGCTTGTCCACCATCCCCGACTCCAGCACGTCCATGCGCCCGTCGCCGCAGCCGTCGAACTGGCTGAAGGGGTCCGCGCGGTTCATCTGCACCGTCAGCTTCGGCAGGCCCTCGGGCGCGTAGGGCCAGGGCCACGCGGTGGACAACATGCCGTGGAAGCTCATGTTGCCAATGCGGTTGCTGAGGAGCTGGTGCGTGTGCCCGTGGATGACCGTCACCGTCTGGAACGGCTTGAAGAGCGCCTGCACCTCGTCCGCGTCATCCGTCCAGAAGTTCCAGGGCCGGTAGTACTTGTAGAGCGGCGAGTGGCTGAAGACGATGATGGGCGTCGCCTTGTTCACCTTCGCCAGGTCCTGGCGCAGCCACTCGCGCTGCGGCGCGCCGACCTCGAAGCGGGACTGGATGCCGTTGTCCAGGCCCGCGACAATCTGCATCCGCTCCTCGGGCGACAGGCCCCGCTCCGTCCAGAAGTCCTTCTCCAGGATGGAGTTGAGCACCACGAAGTGGACGCCCTTGTGGTCGAACGAATAGTTCGGCGGACCGAACAGGTCCGTCCACAGCTCGCCCATGTCGAGGAACCAGTCGTGCTCGCCCACCATCATCCGGACGGGCGCCTTCACGCTCTTGAGAATCTCCGCGCCCAGCTTCAGCTCGCCCGGCTTGCCCAGCTGCGCCAGGTCTCCGCCGAAGAGGACGAAGTCCGGCTGCGGGTCCAGGCCATTCACGTCATCCACGGCCTTGAGGATGGCGCGCACGAAGCGGTCGTTGAGCTTCTTCTCGTACAGGTGCGTGTCGGAGATGTACGCGAAGGAGAAGCGCGGCTTCGTCCCCTGCGCCTCCGCCACGTTGACCAACTGGAAGCTGTGCGGCGTGCGCAGGCCCATGCCCGCGGCGATGCCGGCGGAGATGCCCGCCACGCGGAGGAAGGCCCGGCGGTCCAGCTTCTTCAGGTCATCGAAGAAGGCATCGCGCTCTGCGTAGTGCTTCGTCTCGATGCTGCGGAACTTGTTCCCCATGACGGCGTCTCCTAGGGCTTGGGCGTCGAAGCGGGCTTCACCTGGGCCTCGGTGCCGTACACACCGATGTCCGCCGGGTTCTTCACCGCCAGGTCCGGGTTGGGCGCCAGGTCACCCAGGTTCCCCTTCTTCCCCATGGCCACCGCGGTGTCGCGCTCCGGGCGCTTGTTCTTCAGCCCGCGCTGCCGGGCCTGCTCCTTGGTGGCGAACTTCGCGAACTGCTCGTCGGTGAGGGTGAACAGGAAGGCCACCACGTCGTCGATCTCCGCCTCCGTCAGCCCCAGTCGCTGCATGCCGCCGTCCAGGTACGGGTTGGGCACGCCGCCCTTGTTGTAGTGGTCCATGACGTCCCACAGCGTCACCAATGAGCCGTCGTGCATGTACGGACCGGTGATGGCGATGTTGCGCAGGGTGGGCGTCTTGAAGGCGCCCACGTCGTTCTCCTGCTTCGTCACCAGGAAGCGGCCCAGCTCGGAGAAGCGCGTCTCCAGCGCCAGCTCGTCAATCTGCTTCTCGTCGCCGGTGCGGACGACCCTCAGGCCCTCACGGGCGAGCTGCGGGAAGTCCGTCTTGTGCGCCGCGATGCCGATGTTGTGGAACTTCTGGTCGCTGAACAGCGGCGACACCACGTTGCCCGCGTGGCAGGTGTTGCAGCGGGCCTTGCCGTTGAAGAGCGCCCAGCCCCGGCGCTCCGCGGCGGAGAACGCCTTCGCGTCGCCGGTGATGAAGTGGTCGAAGCGCGCGTTGCCCGAATAGAGCGTGCGCTCGAAGGCGGCGATGGCCACCGCCAGGTCGTCGAAGTTCACCTCGCGGTTGAAGACCTTCTGGAAGTCCCGCACGTACTCCGGAATGGCCTTCACCTTGGCCACCACCGCCGCCTCGTCGGGCATGCCCATCTCGCGCGGGTTGAGGATGGGCAGCTTCGCCTGGTCCTCCAGCGTGGAGGCGCGGCCGTCCCAGAACTGGGAGGCGTTGAAGAGCGCGTTGAGGAGGGTGGGGCTGTTGCGCGTCACCTTCTGCCCCTTCACGCCCTCCGACACGGGCTTGGCGTCGGCGAAGCCCAGGCGCGGGTCATGACAGGTGGCGCACGACACCGTGTTGTCCACCGACAGCCGCTGGTCGTTGAAGAGCTTCTCGCCCAGGAGCACGCGCTCGGGCGTGGGGGCGAGCTGGGGCGGGACGGACAGCTTCCACAGCACCGCGGACACGCCGGGCGGCAGGTCGGCGGGAGAGGAAGGCACGTCCCGGTCCATGGGTTGGGCCTGCCCGGAACGGGCGAACAGCAGGACGGCGAGCGACAGTGCAACGCCACACGGCGGGCGCATGGTCTCCCCTCCCCACCAGCCACCGGGCACACCGCGAGGAAGTCGCGGCACCGTGGCTGGGGTCAGTTCTTTCCTGAAAACACCACTGTACCGGAGCCGCGGTCCAGAGTCCGTTCCCGGGAATGTCCATCAATGGAGCAATGGCAGACACCTTGCGTGGGCTGCCGAACACCCTCGGCGCACGCATCTTTCCGCCAAGGAAGACAACCCAGGAGGGCGTCATGTGGGACCCGGGTGAATTGCGCGAGGGAATGTCGGTGCGAGACGAGCATGGCCGGAGGCTCGGCACCGTGGTGGAGATTGGAGACACGCACTTCGAGCTGGAGCAGGGCTGGCCGCCCAGCCGCGACTTCATGGTGAGCTTCCACCTGGTGGCGCGGGTGGACCACGGCGAGGTGTTCCTGCATCCCGGCCACGGCGCCACCGTCCCCACCGAGGACGAGCCGACGGACAGCGGGGTGTCCCTCTAACGCCCGGGCAGGCTCACATCCCGGGAGGCGAAGAGCAGCCCGGACGCCGCCGCGGGCGCGAGCACCGCCAGCGTGATGACGGCCCCATCCAACACCCCGCGCGCCAGGGGCACGTTGTAGGTGACGGCCTGGGCGAACGTCAGGCAGGCATCCCCCGCCGTCAAGACGCCCAGCGCCGTGGCCAGCGAGTCCCGCCAGCGGCGCACCAGGGAGAAGAGCCCCACCGTCAGCCCCACGTCGAAGAGCACCCACGCCCACTGCACCTGGACAGAGGGGAACCACCGCGCGGTGGAGGGCAGCGCGAGCAGCGCCGTCCAGGGGACGAGCAACACGGCCAGCGCATGCACCAGCAACCGGGGGCGCCTCAGCACGGTGGCGACGCCGAAGCGCCACAGGCTGCCCTGCGCGAAGGCGCGCAACGCGTCGTACACCGCGCGAAGGCCGCCGCGTGGCGCGGGATAGGACAGCTGCAGGGGCACCCAGGCGTCGGGGCGGAACTTCGCCTTGAAGGCCCGCAGGCCCTCGAAGTCGAAGAGGGGCCGGCCACAGGCTCGCGCCAGCCGCAGCCAGGGCCGCACCGGCCCCGACAACGGCGCCAGGCCCAGCGTCACATAGCGCCGGCCCTTGCTGGCCGCGGCGCGCATGGCGGCGTCCACCAGCGACTCCGCGGTGCCGTTGGGCGCGTCGGGGACGCGGAGCAGGTCCTGGAGGAACCAGCCGTCCCGCGCGTACACGGGGACGATGGAGAGGAAGCCCACCACCTGGCCGCCCACCTCCGCCAGGAACGCGTGGCGCTCGTGCGCGAAGGCATCGGGGTGGAGCTTGACCAAAAACCCCATGGGCGCCATGCGCCGGGAGGCCAGCCAGCGTTGCTTCAAGCGCGCCACCGCCCAGGACGCGGGGTTCCGCGGGTCCTCGAGCGCCGCGGCGGAGACCTCGCGCACCGTCACGCCTCGCGCCCGGGCGCGGCGAAGCTGCTCTCGCAGGCTGCGGCTGCCACGCACGACAGCGTCCCAGTTCGCCGGGTCCCAGACGGGCTGCTCGCCGATGGACAGCGACGCCATGGGCACGTGCTCATGGAAGCGGGGCTCGGTGGCGAAGAAGCACACGCGCCGGCCCGCCGCGCGCGCCGCGGCGTGGAAGCCTTCCGTCACCTCGGCCAGGCGCTCCTGCGACGCGATGGGCGCCCCTGCGGCCACCCAGGCGCTCCCCGTGTCCACGTACGCCACGCACGCGTCCCCGGCCGGGTCGAACCAGTAACGGAAGAGAGGTTGGAGCACCTGGAACGACGTGGCGTTCCAGCCATACAAGCGCAAGAGCGCCAACACCCGCTCACGCGGCTCCGGGCCCGGAACAGCCCCTGGCTCTGAACGACCTTCCACGGGATGGAAAGGTATGTGCCGCATCCCGTGGACTGCAAACGAGAACACCCCCTGTCCTGACTCGCGAGCCGCTTTCACACGGTCCGCGCGAGCTCCCGCGGCTCCGGGGGAGGTCACCCGTGACTGCTCGCGCGAAACACTCGACAATCCACCGCCGCGAAAGCGAGCAGGCGCTCGGCGCGAGGCGGAATCGCCATAACGTGCGGTCCACCTCGCCAACCCGGAGCGCGTGGATTGAAACATCACCCCTTCGCAGCCTGGGCGCTCGCCGCCCTGCTGTCTCCCTCACTCGCCGCCGCGGACGAAGACGCTCGCGGCGTCCGCACCAACACCGCGCGCCTGCTGACCACGGACGCGGCGGAGGTCATCGACGCGCCCGTCCTGGGCCTCCAGCGCACGGCCCTGCCGCTGTTCGCGGGCCTCGCGGTGGACACGTCGATGTACGCCAACGCCTTGCTGGCGCCCAACGTGGGGCTGCGCTGGGCCATGGCCTCGGGCGCGCACCGCTTCGTGCTGGGCGCGCGCTACACGCACTTCGTGGGCACCTCCGTGTACTCGGACATCGTGACGTCGGAGGCGGACACGCCCGCGCTCCAGCGCTTCGAACCTGAGTTTTCCGGCCCATCGTTCTACGCCGTCTACGGCATGGCGCTGGGCCCGCTCCTCGTGCAGGGCGAGGCGCGCTACGGCATCTACACGTCGGACTACCTCGCCTTCACCGGCGCGGTGGCCTTCAACTTCGCGGGGCACTGGTCCGTGGTGGGTGAAGCGGGCGTGCGCGTGAAGGGCGGCTCCACCCTGCGCGCCGCCGCGGGCGTCCGCTACGGCGGCGAGCACTTCGGCCTGGGCCTGGGCGCCACCTATGTGGACATGAGCGACCCGGCGCTCCCCGGAGAGAGCCTGCCCGTCCTCCCCGTCCTCGACCTGTCCTGGAGCTTCCGATGATGCGCGCCCTGCTGCTGCTCCCCTGTGTGCTGCTGATGTCCGCGTGCTCGGCGGAGATCGCCATCCAGACCGAGCCCTTCGACCAGGTGGTGCCCGTCACCTCGCTGCTGGAGCCCGTCTACGCCGAGGTGGCGCTCGACCTGCCGGAGGAGTCCGTCAACACGCAGGACCTGGACATCATCGTCAACGAGGTCTCCGCCAGCCTCGTCGTGGTCAACCCGTCCGCCACGCTCACCCTGCGCACGTCCGCGCGACTGTCGCTCTCCGGCAGCGCCACGCCGGACAACCCCCGGCTGTACACGGACTTCAACCGGCCGGCCTATTACGACACGGCGGCGGAAATCCTCTCCCAGCGGGACTTCCAGCCCAACTCCCGCACGCCCGTGCGCATCGACGCCCCGGCGCTCAAGAGCGCCATCGGCCGCCGGCGTGTCTGGGTCATCGTCAGCAACACGGTGGTCCGCTCCGGGCTCACGCTGCCGCAGCTCCCGGCGCAGATTCGCCTGGAGGACATCGTCTTCCAGGCCCTGCTCACCAAGCCCTTCCCCGGGCTGGGGGGCGCGCTGGAGGCCGGCGGGCTGTAGCCAGTGGCGGTCACGGGTGGGAAGCTGTCTGGAACAGCGACGCACCCGTGACCTTCGCCTACTTCGACAACCTCACCCCCGCGCAGCAACGCGTCTACCGGATGAGTGATTCGGTGCACGCGCTCCGCCTGCGCGAGCCCCGGACGCTGGAGCCGCTGGTGGCCGCGCTCCGAGAGGCTTTGGCCACGGGCCAGGTGGAGGACACGGAGCGGGCCACCGCCCGGCTGAGCGACGCCCTGTGCGAGCGGCTCGGCGTGGCGACGACCCGGGTGGAGGTCCTGGAGGTCCGCCCGTCCTCCTCCACCGGCGAGCTGCACGGCATGTACACCCTGGAGCGCGGCCGCCGCCCCCTCCTCCAGCTCTGGATGCGGACGGCGAAGCACGCGCGCGTGGTGGCCTTCCGCACCTACCTGCGCACCCTGCTGCACGAGCTGTGTCACCACCTGGACTTTCTTCTGCTGGAGCTGCCGTGTTCCTTCCACACGGAAGGCTTCTTCCAGCGGGAATCGAGCCTCTTCCACCAGTTGGTGCCCCGCCCCGCCAGACAGCGGGTTTCCGGGGCCGCCAAGGGTGTGGATGAAAACACCCCTGACATAAGTCCAGGCAGGCGGCGGCGCGGAGGCTAGATTCCGCATCCCTATGGCGCACCCGACCGAAGACAAGAACTTCCGCCTGCCGACCTCCATCCGTCCCCGCCGTTACGCGGCCACGCTGACCCTGGACCTGGACGCGAAGTCCTTCTCCGGTCAGCAGACGCTCGAGCTGGAGCTGTCGGCGCCCTCGAAGGAAATCATCCTGCACGCCATCGCCCTGAACCTGGGCGAGGTGACGTTCCGCGCGGGCAACACGCAGCACAAGCCGGCGTCCATCCAGCCCATGCCTGCGAGCGAGACGGTGGTGCTCCGCTTCGAAGAGGCGCTGCCCGCGGGCGCCGCGACGCTGGACATCGCGTGGACGGGCCGCTTCACGGAGGGGCTGCGCGGCCTGTACCAGGCGGGCAAGGTGGCGGCCACCCAGTTCGAGGCCGCCGACGCGCGCCGCCTCTTCCCCTGCTTCGACGAGCCCGCCTTCAAGGCGCGCTGGGCCCTCACCGTGCGCGTGCCGCAGGGCCTCACCGTGCTGGGCAACGGCCCGGTGGTGAAGGACACGCAGGAGGGCAACCTGCGCGCGGTGACGTTCCAGGAGACGGAGGTGCTCAGCAGCTACCTCATCGCCCTGGTCGTGGGCCCGCTGGTGGGCACCGACGCGCAGGACGTGCAGGGCGTGCCGGTGCGCACGTGGGCCCTGCCGGAGAAGGCGCACCTGACGCGCTTCGGCCAGGACGTGGCCCTGGCGGTGCTGCCCAAGCTCCAGGACTACTTCGGGCTGCCGTATGCCTTCACCAAGGTGGACCAGGTGGGCATCCCGGACTTCGAGGCGGGCGCCATGGAGAACGCCGGCCTCATCACCTACCGCGAGGTGGCGCTGCTCCTGGACCCGGCCACCGCGCCGCTGTCGGTGAAGAAGCGCGTGGCGGAGGTGGTGACGCACGAGCTGGCGCACCAGTGGTTCGGCAACTGGGTCACCATGGTGTGGTGGGACGACCTGTGGCTGAACGAGGCCTTCGCCACGTGGATGGCCTTCAAGATTGTGGACCAGTGGCGCCCCGAGTGGCGCATGTGGCTGGACTTCGACGCGCACCGCGCCAGCGCGCTGCACCTGGACGCGCTCAAGTCCACGCACCCCATCCACGGGGAGGTGCGCAACGCGGGCGAGGCCGGAGAGAGCTTCGACGCGATTACGTACGAGAAGGGCGGCGCGGTGCTGCGGATGATTGAAGGCTTCCTCGGCGAGGCCCCCTTCCGCGAGGGCATCCGCCACTACATGCGCAAGCACGCGCGCGCCAACGCGGTGAAGGAAGACTTGTGGAACGCGCTGGGCGAGGCCGCGAAGCAGCCCGTGGAGGAACTGGCCACCGCGTGGGTGGGCCAGAGCGGCTTCCCGCTCGTCTCCGTGAAGCTGGACGGCCGCGCGCTGTCGCTGTCGCAGCGCCGCTACTATTCCGAGCCCGGCGTGACGAGCGGCGAGAAGTGGCCGGTGCCGGTGGTGCTGCGCTACCAGGACGCCAGCGGCGTGCGGGAGCAGCGCGTGCTGCTGCGCGACGCGCAGGCCACGGTGAAGCTGGAGGGCGAGGGCGACGTGAAGTGGCTGACGGCCAACGCGGCCTCCACCGGCTTCTACCGGGTGGCCTATGACAAGCCGGGCCTGGAGAAGCTGGCGACGAACCTGAAGGTGCTGGCGCCCTCCGAGCGCATCTCCCTGCTGGCGGACCAGTGGGCGCTGGTGCGCGCGGGAGAGGCGTCGGTGGCGGACCTGCTGGACCTGGCCGGCCGCTTCGCCGACGAGGAGGACGACTCCGTCCTGGACGAGCTGGTGGGCCGGCTGGCCTACATCGAGAGCCGGCTGGTGGACGGCGAGGACCAGGTCCGCTTCCGCGCCTGGATTGAAAAGCTGCTGGGCCCCGGCCTGAAGAAGCTGGGCTGGCAGGCGGCGCCGAACGAAGCGGACCGGGTGAAGCTGCGGCGCGCGGCGCTGGTGCGCGCGGTGGGTGGCCTGGCGCGCAGCCAGGACGCGCTCGCCGAGGCGAAGCCCCGCGTGGCGCGCATGCTCCAGGGAGATCGCGACGCGCTGGAGCCCAACCTGCTGGACGCCGCGGTGGGCATGGTGGCGCGCGCGGGTGACGCGGCGCTCTTCGACGCCTTCCTCCAGAAGCTCCCGTCGGAGCCGGACCCCGCCACGCAGCGGCGTTACCTGCTGGCCCTCACCGCCTTCGAGGCCCCGGCGCTCACCGAGCGCGCGCGCGGCCTGCTCTACACGGACACCGTGAAGACGCAGGACGTGTCCAGCTTCGTGGCGGGGCTGCTGGGCAACCGCACCGGCCGCGAGGCGTGGTGGGAGCAGATGCGCACGCAGTGGAAGGACGTGGTGGCCCGCACCGGCGGCGCCCCCATGCTGCTGCGCCGCATCGTCGAGGCCATGGGCCTGCTGCGCACGCGCCAGCACCTGGAGCAGATGCAGTCCCTGCTCAAGGCCCAGCCCATCCCCGAGGCCCAGCAGGCCACGGCCCAGACGCTGGAGCGGCTGTCCCAGGACGTGGCGCTGCGTGAGCGCTGCACCTCCGAGGTCTCCGCGTGGCTGAAGCGCCAGCCGTGAAGACGTCCCTGACGGTGGAGAGCCTCTCGGGTGTCCGGGAGGCTTTGCGGCGGGCCCACGCGGCCTTCGACCGCACGTATCCGGGTGACTCGGCGCAGCGGCAGCCGGTGCACGTGGTGTACGGCGGCGCGCACCTCTTCCGGGCGGAGACGGCCCGGAAGCTGGGCACGCTCGCGCTGGGCACGCTGAAGGAGTACGCGCCAGATTCGCCCGTGCTGGCGCACGGCCTGGGGCTGCCCCAGCGCGGCCGCTTCGCCCAGCGCGTCTACGCCCGCGTGGTGGCCAAGCTCGAGCGCGAGTCCGTGGAGGACCTGCGCATCGACTTCGAGGACGGCTACGGCCATCGCACCGACGCGGAGGAGGACGGCCACGCCGTGTCCGCCGCGGAGGAGATGGCGCGCGGACTGGCGCAGGAGCTGCTGCCGCCCTTCATCGGCATCCGGGTGAAGTCCTTCAGCGAGGAGCTGTTTGACCGGTCCACGCGCACGCTGGACCTGTTCCTCACCACGCTGCTGGAGCGCACGGGTGGGAGGCTGCCGCCGAACTTCGTCGTCACCCTGCCCAAGGTGTCGCTGCCGGAGCAGGTGAAGGCGCTCGCCCGCGTCCTGGAGGTGCTGGAGACGCGGCACGGGCTGCCGGTGGGCGCGGTGGGCATCGAGCTGATGGTGGAGACGCCCCAGGCCCTCTTCGACACCCAGGGCCGGCTGCACCTGCCCACGCTGGTGGCCGCGAGCGAGGGCCGCTGCACCAGCGTCCACCTGGGCCTGTACGACTACACCGCGGCGCTGGGCGTCAGCGCGCACGCCCAGACGATGCTGCACCCCGCCTGCGACTTCCTGCGGGATTTGGTGCAGGTGTCACTCTCGGGCACGGGCATCCGGCTGGCGGACGGCGCCACCAACGTCATGCCCGTGCCGCCGCACCGGGCGCAGAAGGACGAGCCGCTGCTGCCCACCGAGCGCCGGGAGAACCAGGAGGCCATCCACCGCGCCTGGCAGGTGTCGTACCGGCACATCCGGCACTCGCTGGAGCGCGGCTGGTACCAGGGCTGGGACTTGCACCCGGCGCAGCTGCCGGTGCGCTACGCGGCCGTGTATGCGTTCTTCCTGGATGGGTTGGACGCGGCGTCGCGCAGGCTCCAGGCGTTCATGGAGAAGGCCGCGCAGGCCACGCTGGTGGGTGACGTCTTCGACGACGCGGCCACTGGACAGGGGCTGCTCAACTTCTTCCTGCGCGGGCTGAGCTGCGGCGCGCTCACCCAGGAGGAGGTGCTGGCGGCGGGGCTGACGCTGGAGGAGCTTCGCAGCCGCTCCTTCCGGGACATCGTCGCGGCGCGCCGCGCCCGCGCGGGTTAGGGCACGGAGCTCCAGGGTTCGTCATGCGGCGCCTCGCACTGCTGCTGTGTCTCACCTCCGCCTGCGCCGGGCCGTCCGTGACGACGGTCCGGCCGGAGCCGCCGAGGCCCCAGCCTCCGACTCCCGTGAATGCGCCCCCGGCGCCGTCCGGCCCCGCCGCGCGTGAGCTGGCGCCACTGCCCTTGCAGCGCGTGACGTCCACGGAGGGCATCTTCACGGCCGAGGTCGAAGCCGTGGCGGCGCCCAGGCTGACGCGGCACGAAGGCTCCACGCGGCTGGAGATTCCCCTGGGCACGGAGGCGCCGCTGAGCTGCTTCGTGTACGAGCGCCCCATCGACGCGGCGGGCGCGGTGCTCGCGGTGGCGAAGGCGGCGCAGGGGCACCGGGGTGTCACGGTGCGGAGTCTCGCGCCCACGGAGGTCTCGGTGGTGGCGGGGGCGCCGGTGATGTTCGTGGACATGGATTACGAAGTGGCCACGTCTGGTGAGCGCGTCAGCGCGGGCCGGCTGAAGCTGATGGTGAGCGCGAGCCCCGAGCTTCCCCTGCTGTGCGCGCATGACGAGCCCGGCTATGCGCGCACCTTCCAGCGCATCACCACGGGCCTGGTCACGACGCTCCAGGTTCCAGGGCAGCCCCGGACGCCCGCGCCGACGACGGAACTCCGGGCGCTGAAGCTGGACGGCAAGCTCGCGGGCTTCGAGTGGCGCACCGGGCGGAGTCTGGACGGTGGCGCTCAGCGCACGGAAGCCTTCAGCAGCCTGCTGCTGCCCGGCGCGGAGAAGGGTCCTCGCGCGGAGGACCGCACCATCACCACCGTCACGGATGACGCGGGGCAACTTCTGGAGCAGCGCCATGCCTATGCCGAGAATGGCGGCCTGACGCTCCAGGTGACGCTCCGGCGTGAGCGGCCGCCCAAGCCTCCGCGCCCGACGACTGGCACGACGTACCGCTACGAGGGCCGGCAGGGCTCACGTCCCCTGAAGGGGCACTTCACGTCGACACCCGGAATCGCCACCGAGGAGATGATTCGCACGGGCGTGCGCGATGGGCTGCTCACGGGCGACGCGGCCGAAGTGACCTTCCACGTCTACCGACCGGCGGACAATCTCGCCGCGCCCACGGAGGTGGTGCTTCGCCGCATGCCCGCCGCCGGACCGCGAGCCCTGATGGTCACCACGGGCACCATCACGGAGGAGGCACGGGCCGACACGAGCGGGGCACTCGAATGGACAGAGCGCCTCCTTCCCGAAGGCCGCCTCACGTCCGAGCGAGTCCACGCCGTTCCGGAGCAAGGGGAAAACGACTCGCGCCCCTGAGGCACGGCGTGCCGCCACTGGCCCCAACTTCGAGCGCGCCGCGACATGAAGTGGGTAGCGCTCTGCCGGGAGGTTCGCCGCCTGCCTCTGGCAAGACCCACGCGCCACGCGCGGGCCCTCACCTCACCACAGCATGTCCTGGTCTTCCGTGACGCCCGGGACGTCCTTCAACTCCAGCGTGCGGTTGCCCACGCGCACCGTGCCGTTGAAGAAGCCCACCGGCTGCGCGAAGTGGCTCACCACGAGGCGCAGGTTCCGCTCCTCGCGGTGCACGTGGAACGGCTGGACGCGCAGGTCCACCGCGCCATCCACCGTCACCAGCCGCCACGGCGCCATCAGGTCCTTCGTGTCGTACTCGAAGCGCGCCCGCGCCAGCGGATACAGCTTGTCCCCCAGCCACAGCGCGTTCTCGTTGGCGTCCGCGTTGCCCTCGTTGAAGCCCTCCACGAGGTTGATGCCCACCGGCGTACCATCCGCGAGCCGCCCCGCGGCGAAGGCCCACCGCCACGCCGTGTGCCGCGCGAGATACCCCTGCGTGTAGTCCATGCCGCCGACGCCACCGTCCAGCCGGAAGCGCTTCCCGCCCGCCTCCAGGCTGCCGAAGGTCAGCAGGCCGTTGCTCTTCATGGTGACGTTCACCAACCCATCACCATCCACCGGCGCCACCACCGTGAGCGCCGGCGGCCCACCGGCCACCATCATGTCGCCCTCCCACTGGAAGGACTGGAGGCTCCCGGTGCGCAGCCGGCTGACGTCCACCGCCACGCGGTAGCGCTCATCGTCCTCGCCGCGCTGCACCGACAGGCGTCCGCCCAGCGTCCGGAAGGAGGCCTTGAGGCCCTGCCCCGGCTTGTCGCCCAGCTCCACCATGGGACCGGGCGTGCCCAGGAAGCTCACGTCACACAGGGGCCGGCGCTCGCGCAGGTCCAGGGCCACCGCGAAGGCGCTCGACGTGTAGCCCAGGTCCACCACCGCGAAGAGCGCGGCGACCTCTGGCGTGGCGGCGAAGGTGTAGTGCCAGCGCTTGCGCTTGAGCAGGCGCGTGGCGCGGCCCGGGGCCCACTGCCCCTGCAAGCTCGGCAGGTCGACCTCGGGCAGCTCGCCCTGGTAGCTGCCGAATCGGGGAGCCCCTCCGGTGGTGGCCACGGAAGCAGGCGCGGGGGGAAACAAGGCGTCTCGCTCGGTCTTCATCTGGCCCCATTGGAAGGAAAAGGCGCGTGGCTGTCACGACAGGCCGCCGCCCAAGTGCCACCCGACGACAGTGACACCTGAGTGTGTGTGGAGCGTAACGCAAAGGAGCCGGACAAGGCGGCCCCGTCAGCCCCGGCCGAAGACGATGCGCTCCCGGGTCAACAAACGCGTGGTGACCGCCAGCGCCAGCACCGTGACCACGACGCTGGACGCGGCGGTGATGAGGAAGGGCAGCACGCCCAGCGGCTCCCCGCGCATCACCTCGCCCGCGAGCAGCTCCTGCCCGAACACCGGCACGAAGAACATCCACAGCTTCGGCTGGAGCGGCGACAGGGCCAGCACCATGCCCGGCAGCATGGGGACGAACATCAGCAGGGACAGATACGTCTGCGCTTCCTTGAAGGAGCGCGCATACGTGGACACCCACACCTGCACGGCCGAGGCGGCCAGCGCCAGCGGCAGCACGGCGGCGGCCATGCCCAGGGCGGCGGGCGCGTCGAAGCGGGCCTTCACCCCCAGGTCCTCCAGCGGCACCCGCTGCACGACCAACAGATAGCCCACCAGGGTCATCACCACCGCCGCGACGGCCATGGCGAGGGTGGACAGCCACTTGCCCGTCACCACCGCGCTTCGCGGGACCGGGTTGAGCAGCAGCGGCTCCAACGAGCCGCGCTCGCGCTCGCCGGCCATGGTGTCGCTGGCCACCTGCATGCCGCCAGCGAAGGCGGCGATGACGAGGAAGAGCGGCACCGTGTTGAGCATGCCGGCGGCCGTGCGCTCCGGCGTGGACAGGTCCGTCTCCGCCACCCGCACGGGCATGGCCAGCTCTGGCACGACACCGCGCGCGTAGAGGCGCTGGTTGCCGAGCATCTGCGAGTACGCCTCGAGCAGCCGCCGCGCGCGCATCACCGACTGGCGCGCGGACTGGCGCGAGCTGTCCACCACGAGCTGCACCTCGGCGGTGTGCCCGGCGGAGTACGACTCCGCGTAGTCATCCGGCACCACCAGCACCGCGTCCAGCGAGCCCGCGCGGATGCGCTCCTCGTAGTTCTCCGGGGCCTCCTCCAGCTTCGCCCCGTAGCGCTCCAGGAAGGCCATCAGGCTGGGCGCGTGCTCACGCCCCACCACGGGCAACTGCAGCGGCCGGTCCTGCCGGTACCAGGAGGCCAGCATGTTGAACATCACCAGGAACACGACGGGGCCAATCAACGGCCACATCAACGAGGTGAGCACCGACCGGTGGTCCCGCAGGTGGTCCCGCAGCTCCTTGCGAAAGACGGAGAAGGACAGCCGCATCATTGCATCAACCCCTGGTCCGTCCCGATGGTGGCCACGAAGGCCTCCTCGAGGCTGTCCTTGCCAGTGCGCTCGCGCAGCGCGTCCGGCGTGCCGTCCGCCACCACGCGGCCGTGCGCCACCACCACGATGCGGTCACACAGCGCCGCCACTTCCTGCATGACGTGGCTGGAGAACACCACGCAGCGGCCCTCGTCCTTCAAGCGCCGCAGCAGGGTGCGCACCGCGCGGGTGCTCATGACGTCCAGGCCGTTGGTGGGCTCGTCCAACAGCACGTTGCGGGGCCCGTGCACCAGCGCGCGCGCCATGGCCACCTTCACGCGCTCGCCCTGGCTGAAGCCCTCCGTGCGCCGGTCGGCGATTTCGCGCATGTCCAACAGGTCCAGCAGCTCGTCCACGCGCTTGTCCAACTGGGCGCCGGACAGGCCGTGCAGCTCACCGTAGTAGCGCGCGTGCTCCCGGGCCGTCAGGCGCGGGTACAGGCCGCGCGCGTCGGGCAACACGCCGAGCGCCCGCCGGGCGTCCTCGGGCCGCTGCACCACGTCCACGCCGTCCACCAGCGCGGTGCCCCGGTCCGGGCGCACCAGCGTGTAGAGCATGCGCATCGTCGTCGTCTTGCCGGCGCCGTTGGGCCCCAGCAGGCCGGTGATGATGCCGTCCTCCGCGACGAAGGACACGTCCTCCACCGCCGTCACCTTCTTGCCGAAGCGCTTGTGCAGGTTCCTGGCTTCAATCATGGCGCGCGTTCCTCAAGGCACCGGGCCGGCGAAGGAGGTGAAGAAGGGCGGACGGGTGAGGTTGTCACCACACGTGGACGTCAGCCCCTCCACGCTCCCTCGCGTCAGCAGGTCCGACATCAGCGTGCGCGCGCAGTCCGCGCCCAGCGTGTTGTGGCCCACGCCGGGCACCACCACGTGCAGGCTGTTGGACAGCGTGCGCTTCGCCTCCTCGGCCCAGGCCGGAGGCGTCACCGGGTCCAGCTCGCCCGACAGCAGCAGCGTGGGCACCGACGACACCACCGGCTCGCGGTAGCCCTGGGGCAGCGTGGCACGCGGCCAGTCCGCGCAGACGGAGAGCACGTCGCGGCCCATCGCCGAGCCGAACCACGTGCCTCGCGACTCACGCGCCACCGCCGCCTCGTCATAGAAAGGCGCGTCCTCCGCGCAGACGACGGCGAAGTAGAGCCCATGGCTCACCGTGCGCCCCATGCTCTCCGACAGGCCCACGCTCAGCGCGACGAAGGGAGCCCAGTCCCCCTGCGTGGCGCGGTCCAACATCAGCGGCACCAGGGAGGACATCTCCGGGCTGTAGAGCTGGGCGAAGAGCTGCACCAGGAAGGCGCGCCGCGACAGGACGACCTCCTCCGGCACGCCCGTGCGCGGGTGCGCCACCTGGACGCGCGCGGGCGCGGACTCCAGCGACGTCAGCAGCGCCTCCGTGCGCGAGCGCAGGTCCGGGTACGCCTTCGCGCACGACGCGTCCGCCGCGCAGTTCTCCAGCAGCAGGTCCAACGCCTGCTGCGCGTCGCGGGGGGCGTACAGCGGCAGATAGAGCCCCATGGGCGCCACGCCGTCCAGGATGGCCGTCCGCACCCGCTCCGGGTACTGCCGCATGTACACGAGCGCCGCGCGCGTGCCGTACGACACGCCCCAGAGGTTGAGCTTCTCGTAGCCCAACGCCGCGCGGACCTCATCCAGGTCCTCCATGGCGATGGGCGTGGTGTACTGGCGCACGTCCGCGTCCCAGCCCTCACGGCACTTGCGCAGCTCCTCCGCCGCGCCGCCCTCCTCCAGCCGCGCGGAGAGCTTCGCGTCGGGCGAATCCGTCTTGCAGTTCAGCGGATTCGAATCCCCCGTGCCGCGCTGGTCCACCAGCACGATGTCGCGCTTGCGGCGGATGCGCTCCACCGCGAGCAGCACCTGCGTGCGCGAGGCCGCCTGCCCCGGACCGCCCGCCAGCAACACCAGCGGGTCCGGCGCGGGCTGCGCCGCCAGCGCGGGCACCACCACCACGCGCAGGGGAATCTTCCGGCCCGTGCGCTCGGCGCGGTTCTCGAAGACCTCGTAGGTTCCACACTGCGCCTGGGTGGCCAGCCCCTCCAGCCGGCAGGGCTTCAGCGCCAGCTTGGAGGCGCCCCCTGCGTCCGCGCCCCACTTCGAGCAGGACACCGACGCCACGGCCAGCAACGACACCACCAGGACACGCCAGGGAGGAAGATGGAAGGAGATGTGCGTACGGGCCCCGGACACGGCTGCCTCCGGCATGGGACGAGAGGTATTCCCCATACCACCCGCCCCCCGGGGCGGGTACACCCATCCACGTCCCGGCCACGCCCCATTGAATCCCGCGCGGGAAAGGGACGTCCGGTGATACGCCCATGTTCATCATGAAACGCGCCTTCCTCGTCCTGGCCGTCCTTGGACTCACCACCCTCAGTGGCTGTGCCGCCATCCAGAACTTGCTGAAGGGGGCCTTCAAGAAGCCCACCCTCTCCTTCAAGACGGCGCGGCTCGCGGACGCCTCGCTGTCCGACGCCACCATCAACCTCGTGTACGAGCTGAACAACCCCAACGGCTTCGGGCTCAACCTGGCCGACGTGGACTACGCCTTCTTCGTCGAGGGCAAGCAGGTGGTCGCCGGCAAGCCGCGCTCGGGCCTGGCGCTCAAGGCCAACGGCAAGAGCGAGCTCGTCTTCCCCGCCAACGTGAAGTTCGCGGACATCGTCCCGGTGCTGGAGACGTTCCTCAAGAAGGACACGGCGGCCTTCCGGGCCCAGGGCTCGCTGGGCGTGAAGACGCCCGTGGGCGTGCTCAGCTTCCCGCTGGCGAAGGAAGGCACCTTCGAGGTCCCCAAGATTCCGCAGGTGGCCTTCCAGGCCCCGCGCATCAAGGACATCACGCTGACCGGCGCCACCGTGGAGTTCCCGCTGGCCATCACCAACCGCAACAGCTTCCCGCTGCCCGTGTCCGGCATCACCGGCGCGCTGAAGGTCGCGGGCGCGGATGTGGGCACGCTGTCCACCGGCAACCTGGGCTTGCTGGACGGCAGCGGGACGAAGCAGGTCACCCTGCCGCTCACCATCAACTTCGCCCGCGCGGCCAACGCGGCCCTGGCCCTGCGCTCAGGCGGAAACGCGCAGGTCCGCCTGGACGGCAAGCTCACCTCGGAATCCCAGAGCGTTCCCCTCAGTCTCAATCAACTCGTCAACTTCGTTAAGTGACGGCTGCCTGCACTGCGGGCAGGGGAACTGAACACAGGGTTGTCCCAGGGCGCCCCAGACGTTACGGTGGGGCGTCCTTGCCGCTTTTCCAAGGTCCAGACACACATGCGCCGCATCCTCTTCAAGTCGAAAATCCACCGCGCGACCGTCACCCAGGCTGACCTGGATTACGAAGGGTCCGTCACCATCGACCGCGACCTGCTTCGCGCCGCGGACATCGTGGAGAACGAGAAGGTCGCGGTCTGGAACATCACCCAGGGCACGCGCCTGGAGACCTACGCGCTGGAAGGTGAGGCCGGCAGCGGCGTCATCTGCATCAACGGCGCGGCGGCCCACCTGAACAAGCCGGGCGACCTGGTCATCCTGGCCACCTTCGCGGAAGTGGAGGAGGCCGAGGTGCCGAACTGGAAGCCCAAGGTGGTGTTCGTGGACAAGGACAACCGCGTGGTGCCCGGCATCAACTCGGAGATTCCCGGCCCTCAGCGCCGCTCCGCTTGAGGTCCGAAGCAGCCGCCCCTGCGGCTGCTTTGCCCCATCGAACGCCTTTTGCGATGCTCGCCCCTTCCTTAAGGCAAGGGGCCGTGAGCTCCGGAGGAGTCGATACGATGAGGCAGTCGTGGCTGGGCGCGTGCGCGCTCTCGCTGGTGCTTTCGGGCTGTACGGGCACCGGCGCCTTCCGTCCGGATCCGAACAACGATGACCCTCTCTACGGGGTGATTCCCGTGGTGAAGGCGCCGCTGAAGAACCGGTGCGAAGAGCAGGTGTCCTCCGTGCGCGCGTCGTGCCACGAAGCGCTGTACTTGGCCACCGAGTACACCCGGCGGCTCTCCGTGGGCGACGAGGTCTGCCTGGAAGGCGGCTACGGCGAGGAGCCCGGCGCGGCGTGCAAGGCGCGGGCGGCCATCATCGACACGTCGCCCAACCAGGTGAAGCTGGAGGTGCGCGGGCCGCGGCCGGACTCGCGCTGGTTCAACGTGGAGATGCGGCACGCCTGGTACGAAGAAGGCGCGCTGGTGGACCTGTACCTGTCCGAGCGGGGTTATTAGGGGCATGGGTATCTACGACAGCGTGGCCGAGCGGCTGGCCTTCATGAAGAAGATGTCTCCGGCGGAGCTGAAGAAGCTCGGCTCGGCGCGGCTGTCGGACATCGTGTTGCAGGAAGTGGCGCGCTCGCGCGTGCGCATCGCCACGCTGGAGAAGCGCTATCCGCAGGCCGCGCCGCGCGAGCTGGCCCAACGCATCGTCGACGAGAAGAAGAACCTGGCCAGCATGGTGGGCGGCGTCAGCGGCGTGTTCGGCCTGGTGGCGCTGCCCGCGGACATGCTCTTCATGGCGTACCTGCAGATCCTCCTGCTCACGGACGTGGCCACCCTCTACAAGGTGAACCTCAAGACGGAGCGGGCGCGCGGGGAGATGCTGGACCTGTTCGGCTACGCCAACGGCCTGGGCCCCCTGCCCCGCGCGGGCCCCAAGGTGCTGGGGAAGCTGGCCGCCATGCTGCTGGAGAAGGGCGGCATGCACACGCTGGGGCGGGCCATGCCGCTGGTGGCCGCGCCCGTCACCGCGTACTTCAACAACCAGCACATCCAGATGGTCGGTGAGCAGGCCGTGCGCTTCTACGAGGGCTTCGACAAGGCCCACGCCAAGGCGCGGGCCCAGCGAAAGAAGGCCAGCGGCGCCTGAGGGCCGCCCGCGGCCAGGGATGATCCCCCCTCCTCGCGATTTTCGTCCGCGGGGTCCGATATGCCTTTTGTACCGAGGCGTTTTTGGACCCAAGCGGGGCGATTGCCCCCTCTGACGACGGGCTGTCGGGAGTCCCCTCGGGCCGGAGGGCTCCTGGCGTCCGCGAGACGGAGGCTACGAGAATGTCCGATCTCTCGGTGGAAGTTCGCGTGCAGGTGGCACGGCTGAAGAATCTCCTCATCGACGTTGCGCGCTGCGGTGCCTTGAACAGCCCCCTGGGCTCGCTGCCGCACGCGCAGTTGGACCCCATGGAGGTCCAGGCCATCTGGTGGCTGAAGGCCGAGAGCCTCCTGCCCGTGAACATCCTCGCCGAGCGGCTCGGTGGCATCGCGCCGCCTCGGCTCAGCCGGCTGTTGGACCGGCTGGAGGATGCGCAGCTCGTTCAGCGCGAGCGCTCCGTGCGGCATGACCGGCGGCGCGTGCGCGTGCGGCTCACCGAGCAGGGCCGCGCGCTGGCGGAACAGGCGGACTCCGTCGTCCAGGAGCGCATGGCCCGGCTGCTGATGCCGCTGGAAGGCGAGCAACGCAGCGCCCTGATGGACCTCCTGGAGGGCTGGGTCGAGGCCTTGGGTGGCAAGCGCCCCGAGGAAGCCGCCACGGCCGAGCCCGTGGGCGACGGCGAGGCCTCGGATGCGCCCGAGGAGGTCCCCGCGACGATGCACTCGGCACGGCCCCGGCGGCCTGCCCGGACGCCATTGACGGAGCTCGCCGCCAACGCGGCCTGAGCGGATGCCTCGCGGCGCAAGGCCGCGTCCCGCCGCGGCTCGACGGAGCCCTAGAGCCGCACGTGGACCACGCCCGCGTGGCGGCATGCCTCCGCGGCCTCACCGGACCAGGGCGCATGGCCAGCCGCCTCGACTTCGAGGTGCAGCGCCTCGCTCCGAACCCGCCCCAGCCGCCACCGGCCTTCCGCGTCCGTGAGTCCGCGCACGGGCGGAAGGGAGCTCACCTCACTCCCCGCCATGACGCGCGCGCCGTACACTGGGACACCGCCAGCGGTGACGCGCACCTCGCAGGCGGGCACCTGCGCGTCCACGTGAACGGAGACAGCGTGCTCCGCGCCGTCCTCGCCGACCTCCGCGACGGTGCTGGCGTAGTGCTCATGAGCCGAGAGCGCCACCAACACGCGATATCTCCCAGGCGCCAGGAGCGACACCGCCACGCCGCCCTCCTCCTGAAGGAAGGCGTCCGCGCCGTGTGTCCGCCACGCGCCGCCATCGCTCCAGCGCTGGAGCACGAACACCGGATAGGGCCTGCTCGCCCGCGCCTCGAGCTGACCGCGCAGAAAGCCATCCATGCGGAGCACCAACCAACGATAGGCCGCCACGCGCCACGTCGCCTGGGCCTCCTGCGCGCCCGGCTCCGGCACGAAGTCGAAGGTCTGCCGTGCTGCCGCCACGGGCCGTCCGGACGCCGGTGAAGGCACCTCGGCGATGAACTGGGACGCCGTCCACGATGGCAACCCTGGCGCCGAAAAACGCCCCTCCGGCGTGAGCGTCAGCGCCCGGCCATCCGGCCCCAGCAACGTCACGCCCTCGGGCGGCGTGGAGGCCCCCTCCAGCAGCAGCCGCCCCAGCAGCGTCACCGTTCCCCCCACGCCCTCCGGAAACAGCCGATCCACATCCAACACCACTGACTCCACGCGTCCCTCGCGCAGCGGCACCACCACGGGCCCTCCTTCCCGGCCCGACGCGCTCCGCAACCACAACCGCACCTCGGGGTCCGCGGGAAACGGCAGCAGCGCCAACGGCGAATCCATGGACAGCGGCAACGGCGCCCCCTCCGAGAGCGCCGAGGCGACCTGAGGCGCGGCTTGCCACACCACCGGCAACAACGCGCTCGCGCGCTCGGCCTCACGCGGGTCCAGGGACGCGGCGCGCTCCACTCGGACGAAGAAGGGCCCGTGCTCCGGCCGTGCTCCCGACAAGCGCACGCGCGCGCCCGTCGGTTGGCGCGCCTGCAACACACCGCCGTCCAACACGCCCGTGGCGGGGACTGTCTCCGGCACCACGTCCCCCCACCAGAACGTCCCATCCGGCGACCACGCCATCACCTGGTATCGCGGCGCCACCGGCACGGGCACCGGCCCCAGCGTCCCGCCCGTCGACGTGGGCGTCACCTCCGCGGTCAGCCACTCCGACACGTTGGCCAGGTCCTCCAGCCGCTCGGGCCCCGCGCCTTCAGCGCCCTCGCGCCTCGACGCCTCCCAGAGACGCCGGTCCGCATCGGAGATGAAGGCCGCGCCCACGCGCGCCGCTCCTTCGAAAGGCCGCCCCCCTTCCAACACGACGCGGAGCCTCAAGCCCTCCGGCGACACGAGCTCGGAAGGACGAGGCTCCACTCGCGCGAGGGCCGTGTCCTCGCTGGCGACAGCGGGCGCCACCTGGACCTCGGGCGCGGCGGCGGGCGCGGGCCAGCACCACCACGCCACGAGCCCGGCCAGCACCAAGCCCAACACGGCGGCCCACCACCGCCGCGCGCTCTGTGCCGCGGACCTCAATCCGTGTCGCTGGTGGAGTAGAGGGTCAGGTAGATGGGCGCGTGGTCCGACAGCCGGGTGACGAAGTCGCGCGTGTCCGCGATGTAGTCGCGCCCCGCCGCCGAGAACTCCGTCACATAGGCCGGCTGCATCCAGAAGTGGTCGTACGCATTCACGTAGCCACCCGACAGGTTGATGGTGGTGGCGACGTCCAGCCTGCACGCCACCGTCGGCGACAGCGACACGAGGTTGGACCACGAGGCCGACGTGCAGGCCATGTTGTGGTCCCCCACCAGGATGACGTCCTGGTCCGTGCTGCTGGCGTCCTGCACCGACTTGAACACCGCGCCGATGTTCCGCACCTCCGCGTCGCGGTCCGGCAGGTTGCCCCAGACGGTGTGCCAGTTGATGAACGTGTAGTCCGCGCCCGTGCGCGTGTGCCGGACCCGGACGACCTGCGGCTCACGCTCGAACTTGTCGCCCGGGTCCGCGTGCACCGAGGACGACAGCAGCGCCACCGTGTCCTCCCGGTACAGCACCGCGTAGATCTCCTTGTAGGACGAGCGCCCGATGAGCGGCGTCTGCGCATAGCCCCACTTCACGCCGGAGACGGCGTTGAGCTCCGCCACGATGGCTGGCACCACGTTGACGTTCATCACCTCCTGCAAGAACACGAGGTCACAGCCGTTGTTCGAATTGGCGTTGGCGCCGTACTGCCGCCAGATCTGCTCGGCGTCCTCGCGGTACGTCTGCTCCGCGGTCCACCCCTCGTGACGCAGATTCCAGCTCACCACGCGCAGATAGGAGCCCGCCTGGGCCAGCGTGGGGACAGCCAGGACGACCAGCACCACCACGCGCAACAAGAAGGACGGCAATCCCATCGGGTGACCTCGGCGTGAGAGGGCGGCCCTGTCGCGTGGCCGCACGCGCGAACGCAGCGCGCGCAAGGGTCCTAGTGGATGACCTCCATGACGGGCAACCAACTTTCTCGAAACACAAGAAATACCGAGTCAACAACGACCCATGAAGCATAGGGATTCGCCCGCGCCGGACACAGCATCGCTGAGCGATAACTAACGCAACTTGATTGCATTTGAATCAGGATGTCGGATTATGACGAGCGTTCCCGGGATGGGGACCTGGCGGGGACGGCGGAGCTCTGCCCGGCCGCCAAGGAGGGCGCGTCATCGTGAGCCGACTTGTCTGGAACATGGGATTCGCGGGACTGGCGCTGGCCTGCGCCATGGCCCTCTGGCTTCGCCAGCCGGTGGAGCTTCCAGCGCCTTCCGAGCCTGCGCCCTCCCCGTCCACCCTCGAGCCTCCCGAGCCACGGACGACACATTCCGGAGTCAAAGCTCGGCCCTCGCCGTCAGCCCGTCCGCAGCTCCACAGCCGCCCCTCCGCGCCGCCACGGGAGCAGCCCTCGCAAGCACAGGGCCGTCGCACGCTCCCTGCGTCCCGGCTCCCCTTGGTGAAGGCGCTGCGCACGAAGCACCCCAACCCCGGTGCACGCCGAGAAGCCGTCTTGGCCGAGCTGATGGCCACGGGTGAGAGCCACGAGCCCTGGACGGCACACGCCCGGGACCCGCTGGCGCGGTGGCAGGCCCAGGTGGAGTCCGACGTGTTGCCTGTCACGGCCGCGCCCGCGCGCTGCTTCGCCGCGGGCTGCGTCACGCGCGTCACCTTCCCGGATGACGCGTCATTCCAGGAGGCCTTCCGCCGCACCGCCGACCTGCAGCTCGGCGAGGGCAGCGCGCACATGCAGCTCCCTCCCGAGCACCGGGCTTCCGGCGAGGTCGTGGCCGCGTGGCTCGTCCTGCGCCCGGCCTCGGTGCCTTGAGCACACCCCTCTCAACCCGCAGCACCCCTCCAAGGAGCACCCCATGATGCTGAAGTCCGCCTTCAAGCAGTCCCTGCTCGCCACCGGCGTGGCCCTCCTGCTCGCCGGCTGCGGCGCCCCCGTCGAGGAGGAGACGCCCGACACGGCCGCGCTGGAGAGCAGCGAGGACGCCTTGCTCAACCTCCTGCCCGCCTGCGAGGAACCCGAGGAACTGGAGCACGTCGTCGAGCACGCGTGCCTCCACGCCGAGTACGGCCCCTTCGAGCCCGTCACCGCGGCCGCCCTCGGCGCGCCCGTCCTGGTGGACGTCAGCCAGGCCCACACCGCGTACCAGGTCACCCTCCCCAAGCGCTCGCAGTTCAACTACGCGGGCCGCGTCTCGTTCCTGCCCGACGAGTCGGGTGAGTTCGCCTTCATGCTGTCGCGTCACCGCGGCCTGCGCATCTTCGAGGCCGCCACGGGCATCGAGGTGGCGCGGGAGTGCCGCTACAACATCCCCACCAACGTCTGCTCCGGCCTGAAGACGGCCCTCATCGCGGACCTCGAGGCCGACACCGAGTACCACCTGGAGTTCCGCTCCCTCCTGCCCAGCAACGCCGCCTTCACCCTCATCATCGAAGAGGCCGGCCACCACCACTGACCGGCGGCCACGGCCCCTCCCCCCACACCTCAGACCCACGCCGGGGCGCCCGCACACCCGGCGTGGGCCTTCTCATATGCGCCCGGACACTTAATACACATCAGTTGCATTTGAATCCAGGAAACATATAGAAAGCCTCCATGCGCCCGACCCTCCGAATTCTCTTGCTGGCCGCGTGTGCCGCGATGCTCACCGCGTGTGGTGACGACTCCGCGCCCATCGACGACCCGAATCCGCAGGCAGACCCCTGCGAGCCCAACGGCCACATCCACCGGGAGCCCACGGGTGACTGGTGCCACTGCAACCGCGGCTATGTCGCCTCCGAGGATGGGCTGGCCTGCGTGCCCGACCCGGACCACACCCCCGGCCAGGGCTTCGACTTCGGCGACGGGGGCGAGCACGCCTGCTGGCACGTGACGAACGGCCCTTTCGTCACGGTGACCGCCTCCACCGCCCGCGACCCGCGCGTGGATGACTTCCACACCTACTACACGGTGCAGCTGCGCCCCGAGGGCGACCAGTACGTGGGCACGTTCAGCTACCGGGCCTTCGCCACCGGGAACTTCATCGTCTACCTGAGCCACCCGGAGGTCCCCGTCACCTTCATCGAGACAGCCCTCCAATCCACCGTGGAGCAGGCCGGCGCCCAGGCCACGGGCGGCCACTGTGACGGCCTGAAGCACATGGTCGGCTACGAGCTGACGGACCGCGTCCAGTACACCGTCCGGCTCGGCCCCACCTCCCTGGCCGAGCTCAACATGGTCATCGAGCACCTTCAGTAGGGACGCCCGAGGCCCCGACCTCACCAGTTATTGCAATTAAGTTACATATACATCATGAGTGATGACTGCCGGTGCTTGCGGCTTTCGGCCCGGCACACGAAAGGAAGCCTCACCATGAAGCGGACGAAGCGGACTCTCTGCGGTGCGTTGCTCGGCCTGTCGCTGGCCGCCTGCGGCCCTCTGGACGAAGCGGGCCAGGACGTCACCTCGGAGCGGCAACAGCCCCTGGAAGCCACCTGCACCAGCGTGGCGAACACGGACATGACGGTCCACGCGTGCCTCCACGCGTCCAATCCCGGGGACAACGTGAACGTGAACGGCGCCAGCGGCGCGCCGAACATCAGCACCCAGCACCGGCACTACACCGTGGCGCTGTCGGGCGGCGGGACGGGCAAGGTGACGTACGTCCCCATCGCCCGGAGCTCGACTACCGCCACGGTGGAGTCCGTCGCGTTCTACGCCACGCAGAACGTCACCCTCACCGCGGTGGACACGAGCGTCACGCCGAATGTCACGCTGACCGCCCTGGTCAGCACCAACGGCATCTCGTCGGGAAGCTGCTTGCTGCATCACGCCCGGGTGTTCGACCTGCAGGTCGGCCACACCTATGAGCTGAACATCACCTCGCCCACCAGCTCGGTCGGCATGGTCCCCGAGTACCTCCACGACAACCGGGGCCGCTACTACCGGGACGCCGACGGAGACGGCTACGGCGCCAACACCCCGCTGTACCGCTTCGCGTGTGAGGCGCCCGCTGGCTACGTCACCCAGCGCTTCGACTGCGACGACACCAACCCCGCCATCTTCAACTGCTAGCCCCTCCACCGGGGTGCCCTGCTCGCGTCAGGGGGCACCCCGGTTTCTCTTCTCCTCGTCTGCTCAAGGCTCCTCGATGCGAACCGCCTCCACCGCCACCGTGCTCGCCACCTGCGCCCTGCTGGCGCTGGCCGGATGTGACAACGACGACCCTGTTCCTCCGACGCCGGACGCGGGCACCCAGCCTGACGCGGGCACCGAGCCCGACGCGGGCACCGAGCCCGACGCGGGCACCGTCCAGGGTCCCATCGTCACGGGCTCCACGCCCACCGAGGGCGAGCAGGACGTCGTGCCCGTGGAGTTGTTCGTGGCCGGCACGACCTCGGCGGCGCGCAAGCGCGTCACCCTCACCTTCGACACGCCCATGGACACCTCCGCGTCGCAGGTCACCCTGATGGACCAGACGACGCCGGCCAACGCACCCCGCACCCTGACGGGCACCTGGTCCGAGGACGGCCAGACGCTGACGGTGGACATCCCCCGCCCCGAGTCGGACCTTCCGCCGCTCGAGGAAGAGTCCCGGTACACGCTGGACCTCGCGGACCTGCGCAGCGGCGAGGGCCATCCAGTGGACACAGCGCATGCGGGGCTCGGCGATGGGCGGTTGGACTTCACCACCGGCCGGCGGGATGCCGCCATGGAGCATGCCTGCGCCCACGCGCTGCTGGAGCGCCCTCGCGCCGTCACCGCGAGCGCGTCGCCCACCATCTACCCGGCGACGGACGCGCCTCACGCGTTCTACGCGCTGACGCTGCCCGCCCATGGGACGTCCTTCCTGGGCTACACGGAGGTCGTCTCCGGGGATGGCCGGGACGAGCCCGTGGTGCTGTACCTCGACCACGCCGTGCCGGTCGCCGTGCATGACCTGACGGAAGGCGAGGACGCCGTCGCCTCCGCGTTGGAGCCCGCCCGGTCCGTCTGCCTTCCCGCCATCACCCACACGCTGAAGTTCACCGCGCCGGGAGGGGACCGCTTCCTCCGGCTCACCTTCGGCCCCACGGAGCGGGAGACGTTCCGCTTCGTCTTCGAGCGATACTGAGTCAGGGCTCGGCGGCGGGGTGCAGCGCGGCATCGCGCCCCGCCTTCGCCAGGTGCAACGCGATGCCCACGCCCATGACACACACCGCCGCCACGTAGTGCGCGGGCGCCAGCGGCGAGGCCTTCATCATCAACGTGACGGCCAGCGGGGTGAGTCCCCCGAAGAGGGCGTAGGCCATGTTGTACGAGAAGGAGAGCCCGGAGAACCGCACTGGCGCGGGGAAGGCCTGGACAATCGCGGTGGGCACCACGCCCACCACGCCGACGCACAGCCCCGCCAGCGCGGACAGCGGCACCAGCGCGCTCGGAGACGCCGCCGTGCCCACGTAGAGCGCGTACGCCGCCGCCAGCAGCAACACGCAGCCCAGGCCCAGGGCCGGCCCCACGCCCACGCGGTCCGCGAACATGCCGTAGGCGACGCAGCCGAACGTCAGGCTCAGCGTGGCCACGCTGCTGGCCACCAGCGCGTGCGTGGCGGTGACCTGGTGGAGACTCTGCATCAGCGTGGGTGTCATCAGGATGACCACCACGATTCCCGCGGTGAGCACCCACGTGAGCAGCATGGACATCACCACGGTGCCACCGTGGCCGCGCAGCACGGCCTTGAGCGGCAGCTCCTTCACCAGCGCCTTGCGGCGGCGCAGCTCCTCGAAGACGGGCGTCTCCGCCAGCCAGCGGCGGAGGAACACGGCCAGGAAGCCGAACACGCCGCCGATGAGGAAGGGCAGCCGCCAACCGAAGCCCCGGACCTGCTCGGGCGTCATCAGCGAGTTGACGGCGGTGGCCACCAGCGAGCCCAGCAGGATGCCGAAGGTGAGGCCCGCGGTGAGGGTCCCACAGGCCAGCCCCACCCGGCGCGCGGGCACGTGCTCGGAGACGAACACCCAGGCCCCCGGGACTTCGCCGCCCACCGCCGCGCCCTGCACGGCGCGCAGCAGGAGCAGCGCCAGCGCCGCGGCGTACCCCGCGGATTCATAGGTGGGGAGCAGGCCAATCAGCAGCGTGGGCACCGACATCATGAACACGCTCAAGGTGAACATGCGCTTGCGGCCCGCGCGGTCCCCGAAGTGGGCCATCACGATGCCGCCCAGCGGGCGCGCCAGATAGCCCGCGGCGAACAGGCCGAACGCCTGCAACTGCCGCAGCCACTCCGGTGTGTCGGGTGGGAAGAAGAGCTCGCCGATGACCTTGGTGAAGAAGACGAAGATGATGAAGTCGTAGAACTCCAACGCGCCCCCCAGCGCCGCCAACGCGAGCGTCCGGGCGTCGTCACGGGTCAGGGGCCGGTGCGGGAGGTCCTGCGAGGAAGGGAGGGAGGACATGGCGTGCCGGGGTTCGATGAAACCACGGACCGGTCCGCCGCGCTCACTCCGCCCGCTTGCGGCGTCGTGACACGATGCGGCTCAACGCCACCTCGGTGATGCCCAGGTAGGCGGCCACGTCGCGCTGCGGCACACGCCCGTGCAGGTGGGCGTGCTCCACCCAGAAGCGCTCCAGGCGCTCCTCGGCGGACAGGTCGAGGAACTCCTGCTCCCGGCGCTCCTTCAGGATGTAGTGCTGCTCCGCCACCCGGCGGGCGAGCCGGGACCAACAGGCGTGACCGGCCTCCAACGCCTCCAGGTCGCGGGCGTGGAACACCAGCACGCGGCTGGGCTCCAGCGCCTCGATGGTCGTCATCGAGGGGCTCCGCTGGAGCAGCTCCGCGTAGGCGCCCACGAGTTGGTTCTCGGCGCGAAAGGCCTTGATGGACTCCTCGCCCCGCGCGGACACGCGCACCGCGCGGAAGACCCCCTGGAGCACCCACCCGAAGCGGTCCGCGGGGTCTCCCGGCCGGAGGAAGAGGGCGCGCTTCTCCAGCGCCTGCTCCCTCGCCAGGGCTTCCGCCTTCACCCACTCACCCTCGGGCAGCGGAGAGAACGCGGCGATGTGCTCGAAGAGCTTCGGGTATTTCAAGCGGCGGCGCCTCGGGGCTTAACCCAGGTTAAGGCGGCCCGTGCCAGAGCGCCATACACCGTTGGCATGAGCATCAACGTCTATGCCATCGCCACGCCCTTCGTCATCGTCCTGGCGCTGGGGGAGTTCGCCTACTGCGTCATCCGGCGCAACGGGTACTACGCGTTCCAGGACTCCATCGCGAGCATGGGGACCGCGGTGCTCAACCAGTGCGTCAACGTGGCCGTGGCGCTGCTGGTGCTCCCGCTGTTCATCCAGTTGGGCCAGTTCGCGCCCTGGCAGCTCGACGTGTCGTCGCCGCTGGCGCTGGTGGGCCTCTTCCTGGGCGTGGACTTCCTCTTCTATTGGTTCCACCGCTTCGGCCACCGCACCAACATCGGCTGGGCCGCGCACTCGCCGCACCACTCCACCGAGGAGCTCAACTACGCGGTGGCCCTGCGCGCGAGCGTGACGCAGCGCCTCTTCTCGTTCCTCTTCTACTGGCCCCTGGTGCTGGTGGGCTTCCCGCCCGAGGCCGTGCTCGCCATGGTGGCCTTCCACCTGGTGCTCCAGTTCATCCCCCACACGCGCGTCATCCCCAAGATGCCCCGGTGGATTGAGTCGTGGCTCAACACGCCGTCGCACCACCGCGTCCACCACGCGCGCAACGACGTGTACATCGACAAGAACTACGCGGGCTTCCTCATCATCTGGGACAAGCTGTTCGGCACCTTCGAGGAGGAGAAGGAGGCCTGCTCCTACGGCCTCACCTCCCCGCCCAACACCTGGGACCCGACGGTCATCAACTTCCAGGCGTGGGGAAAGCTCATCGGTGACGCCGTGGCCACGAAGAGCCACTGGGACCGGCTGCGCATCTGGGTGATGCCCACCGGCTGGCGGCCCGCGGACCTGCCACCCCGCGTGTCCCAGGGGTGGAAGAAGGACGGCGTCGAGCTGAAGTTCCAGTCCACCGAGCTGCCCGGCGTCCGCGGCTACCTCGTGTTCCAGTTGCTCGCGGCCATGCCCCTCATGCTGCTGGTGAGCCACCACGCCTCGCCGCTGTCCGGCTGGCAGAAGCTGGTGCTCAGCCTGCTCTTCTGGGCCATGGCCACCGCGTGGAGCGGCATGCTGGAGGGGCGCCGCTGGAGCCTGCCGCTGGAGCTCTCCCGCGTGCTCGCCACGGGCGCGCTGGTGACGTGGTGGCTGGTGCAGTCCGCCTCGCCGCAGAGCTGGAGCGGCCTCAGCGTGGCGTGGCTGCTGGTGTCGCTGGTCTGGATGACCGTGGTGCGCGCCGCGAGCCAGAGCGCCACGCCCGTGCCGCAAGGGACCCGCTGAACCCACGGAGTCCGCTGCTCAGACGGACTCCCACGTCCCGGCGAAGGCGGTGAAGCGGCGCACGTTGAGCGTCAGCGCCCGGTACACCTGTGAGTCCGCCGTCAGCTCCACGGTGCTTCCATCCGGAGGCACCATCACGCGGTCGAAGTGCGCGCCCTCGAACCAGCGGTGCGGCTGCACCTCCACGACGAAGCGCCCGCCCTCGTCGAGCTCCACCGCGATGGGCACGAAGTCCACGCGCTGCAGCTCCACGGGAGGCGGGAAGTCCAGGGCGATGCGGAACGGGACCTGCGCGGCCTCGCGGGTCGCCGTGCCCTCCAGCACCATCGAGCGGCCCTGCATCACCGCGCCCTCCGCGCCCAGGGCCTGCGAGGGCGGCTGGAGCAGCAGCGAGAAGGAGCGCGCCAGCCCCGCGATGCCGGGCGAGCGCCCCAGCTCGCGCACCTCGCCCGCGTCCTCCAGCAGGTCGAACACCACCTCACGGTCCCACTCCCCCAGCACGGTGCCGCCGGAGAAGAAGTGCCCGTCGTGCGCGTGCGCGGTGGGCAACAGCCAGGCCCCCAGCCGCTTCAACGCGGTGGGCTCCAGCGGCGAGGCGTTCTCGAAGAGGTAGATGGGCCCCAGCACCATCCGCGCCGAGGACAGGCGGATGCGCCAGCCCGTGTCGGTGGTGAACTCGCCAGGCGAAGCCTCTCCTGGCGCCCTCGCGGTCCGCAGGCCCATGCGGAAGGTGACGCTGCGCCCTCCGGTGCCGGAGAGACCACACGCGGAGGCGCCTCCCACCAGCGCGGCGCCCAGCATCCACGTGAAGGCGCGGCGGGTGGTGTGCATCGGTGACGTCATGGCGAGTCCTCCAGAAGGTCCAGGTGCAGCGTGAGCGTGCCCATGAAGGTGCGCGGCGCGCCCGCGGTGAAGTGCCGGGTGGCCATCAGCGACGGCGGCGCGTCCGGGCCCCGGAAGTTGGAGACGAAGTTGAACTCCGCCTCGCGCCAACGCGTGTCGAGCAGGTTCTCCACCGACAGCCCCACCTCCACCGCCTTCCACCGGGCGCGCGTGCCCACGTCGAACAGGAAGACGGGGGCGCTGTAGCGGTCCAGCGGCAGGGGGCGGGGACCGATGGCGCTGTGGCCCAGGGCCACGTTCCAGTCGAGCCGCTGCCCCACCACGGTGGCGGTGCCGCGCAGCGAGGCATCCACCCGGCCCAGGAGCTGCGGGATGTACGGCATCACCGCGCCGTCCCACAGCTTCCACGCCGAGGCCCCCGGCGTCGGCAGCGTCGCGTGCGCCCAGGCCAGGGAGCCCTGGAGGTCCAACCGCTCCGCCCACGTGCCGCGCGCGCTGACGAAGGCCCCCAGCCGCTGCGACGCGCCGATGGGCTGGTTGCGGCCCACCGTCTCGTCGAAGACGAAGTCCTGCGACACGCGCGTGGCGAAGAAGGCCCCACGTGCCTCCAGGGCCAGGGGGCCATCCAGACGCCAGCTCAAGCCCGTCTCGCCCGACGTCACGCGGGCATAGGGCGCCAGCTCCGCGTCCGACAGCGCGGCGGCGTCACTGGAGCGCGCGCCCAGGCCCGCGCTGGTGAGCCACGTGAGCCGGGGCGTCAGCCGGACCTCCGCGGAGGCGCGCGGGCTGGCGAAGAAGCCGTAGGCCTCCACGGACTCGTCGGTGAGGCGCGGGCCGTCGCGGTCCACGGCGGGCCGGTTGTGGTCCTCCACGCCGAAGAGGAAGGTGTCCAGCCGCACGCCACCGCGCAGGGTGAGCCACGACAGCGGAGCGACGCGCAGGGACGCGTAGGCGCCCAGGTTCGTGGTGCGGACCTGATTGTCGTAGACGGTGGCGTAGGGCACGCCGCCACGAGCCCGCAGCCGGCGTGAGCGCGTGCGCACGTCGTCGTAACGCGCCACATAGCCCAGCTCCAGGGGCTGCGGCTGGTCCAGGAGCGTGAGCCCCGGCGTGTACCGGCCGCGAAGGCCCACGGTGGAGCCCTGATACGCCCCCTCCGTGTTGTCGCCGCGCTGGCGCTCTCCGTCCGGCGGCGTGTCCAGGAGGAAGCCCGTGAAGTTGTCGCGGATGCGCGTCTGCCGCAGCACCACGTAGCCCTGCTGGACAAAGCGTCCCCCGTTCTTCAGCCGGGACTGGAGCTCGGCGGAGAGGATGTGGCGCTGGCCCGCGCCGCCCTGGTTCGGATCGTACGAGCAGAAGAACTGCGAGTCCGCGTCCGGAGCGCACGGCATCCGGGAGTCCACCACGTCCGTCTCCCGCACCACGCCCGGCGAGGAGAAGCGCGAGCCGTAGCTGGTGCCGAACAGGCGCAGGCGCGACTCATCGCCGACGCGCAGCTCCACCTGTGCCATGACCGTCGCGTTGGAATAGGCGCGGTTGGGACCGAAGCCGTGCCCCTGGCGGAGCAGCAGGCCCACGAAGGTGGACTCGCTGGACTCCGGAGGGCCCCAGAGCAGCGACAGCCGGCGCGCGGCGAAGCTCCCGGTGGCTATGGACGCGGTGAGGCCCCGCCGCGCGAGGCCGAGCTGATACTCGACGGTGCCCGCCACGCCGAAGTCCCCCTGTGACGGGTCATAGGGACCTTCGGTGACGCGCAGCGACTCCACCAACTCCGGGATGATGAAGTAGGTATCCGCGTAGCCGTGGCCGTGCGCGTGGGACACCTCGTTGAGCGGCACGCCGTTGAGGCGCAGCTCCACGTCCTTGCCCTCGCCCGCGTCGAAGCCGCGGATGAAGATGCTCTCCGCGTGCCCCTCGCCACCATGGTTCGTCAGCATGACACCAGGGGCCAGCAGCATCAGGTCCGACGCGGAGCGGCGCGGCACATCCGCGAGCTGCCCCACCGGGATGTGGAAGTCGCCCACGGCCACGGGAGGCGGGGCATGAGAGGCGCCGCGCACCGTGGTGGAGAAGGACGGCCGCTGGGGCGCCACGGGGGCATCGCTCTCCGGCGGCGTGCCCGCTCCGGCCCGCGCCTGCCCATCCGGCGACGGAGACCCGGTGACGGTAGCCAGGGGCACGGCCCCCTCCGAGGTCCGCGATGCGTCCAACACAGTCGCCTGCTCCGCTGACTCCGGCTCCGCCGAGGGCGTTCCGGCAGCAGGCCGCGAGACCGCGCTCCCCTGACCATCCGAAGCAGCGTGCCCGCCCGAGGAGGGAGCCGTGCCATGCCGGTGCGTCGGGCTCCCTGCGCCAGGGGCCTCACCCATAGCGGCGGCTGTACTGCTGTGTGCGTGCGGAGGCTCGTCATCCCCCCGCGAGACGGCCTCGAGATGATGGCCGTGCACCGGCGGCACGAAGGTGACGGGCACGTCCACGCGCACGTCAATGGCCTCGTCCCCCCGCCGGGCGGGCTGGAACCGCCACCGGAGCGCCGCGCGCATCGCCTCCCTGTCGAACGGCACCCCCGCGGATTGCCGCACCTCCACCTGGGACACCTCACCCATACGGTCGATGGTGATGCGCAACAGGACGGTGGCGGGCACCTCTGGCGGAGGCACGTCCGCGGGCAGCACCGGCCCCGGCGCCTCCAGCGGCACAGGTGGAGTCACAGGCACTTCGCCCGTGGCGCTCAGCACACAGAGCACCAGAGTCGGAATCCACACGGGTGATGACCTCACTGGGTTCCGGAGCGTCCCGCGGAGATACGGGATTCGTGCATCCGGGCTGCATCCACACCCCAGATACACCACACCTCGAATTGACTCGCAACCAAGTTGCAATTAACTATTTATTGCATGAATACGCGGCAGCGGCAGACCCGGAAGTGGTGGTGCGTGGCCCTGGCGGCCTGGAGCCTGGCGGCCACGGCGTGCGACAACGTGGCCACGGGCGACGTGCAGGTGAGCATGAGTGGAGGGGATGGCACCCAGCGTGGCCTGCCGGACACCCTCTTCCAGGATGGCTGGTCCGTGCAGTTCACCCGCTACCTGGTGTCCCTGGGGGACTTCACCCTCACCTCGGCGTCAGGCGAGGTCCACTCGAGCAGCCGTCACGTGCTGGTGGACCTCCAGAAGGGCGACATCCCGCTGGTGGACCTGAGCGGCGTGCCCGCGGGCCGCTGGGACGTGGGCTTCCGGGTGAGCCCTCCCGAAGCGCGCACCGAGCTGGCGGGTGGCCAGGTGAGCGCGGAGGACCTCGCGATGATGCGCGAGCGGGGCTTCAGCTACTTCGTGGAGGGCCACGCGACGAAGCAGAACGAGCCCGTCCTGCGCTTCCGCATGGGCTTCCCCGTCAACGCGCGCATGAACAACTGCATCAATGGCGCGGACGGCACCCAGGGCATCATCGTGCCGGAGGGCTCGGTGGCGCGCCCGGAGGTCACCATCCACGCCGAGCACATGTTCTACGACCGGCTGGGCACCCACCGGGGCGTGCAGCTGCGTTTCGAGGCCATCGCGGCCACCGCGGGCGAGGACGGCGCCATCACCCCGGAGGGACTGTCCACGCAGCAGCTCACCGACCTGCGAGGCCGCGACGGCAACGAGCTGCGCGACGCCCAGGGACAGCCCGTCATCTACCAGCCCGGCGCGTTCGACGTGCGCACGCTCCAGGAGTTCATCGCCCAGAGCGTGGTCGACCAGGCGCACCTCAACGGCGGCGGGGTCTGCACCGTCGTGAAGTGACGAAGCCTCAGGCGTGCATCGGCGCCGGGGCGGCGACGGGGCCTTCCGCGCGGCTGCCGCGTGAGCGGGCATCCGCGCAGCGCGGCAGGCAGATGCGGAAGGTGGTGCCCTCGGGCTTCGACGAGCGCACGCTCAAGCGCCCACGGTGCGCCTCGACCACCGCCCGGGCGATGTAGAGCCCCAGCCCCAGGCTCGCCTTCGCCTGCTCGTGCGTGGCCTCGCCCCGCCGGAAGGCGTCGAAGAGGTGCGGCAGCAGCGACTGGGGGATGGGCGCGCCCTCGTTGTGCACTTCGACGAAGACGGCGTCCGGCTTCTCCCAGGTGGAGAGGCGGACCGCGGACGACTCCGGGCTGTACTTCAAGGCGTTGTCCAACAGGTTGGCCAGCACCTGCGCCATGCGCTCCAGGTCCCAGACGCCGTGCAGGCTGTCACGCGAGAAGTCGCATTGGATGACGCGACCCGGCCGGGCCACGTGCAGCTCATCCGCCACCTCGCGGCAGAGCTCGTTCAAGTCGCCGGCCCGGGGCACGACAGGGATGCCTCCGCCCAGCCGCGAGCGCGTGAAGTCCATCAGCAGGTCCACGATCTGCTGGATGCGCTCCCCACCACGCGCCACGCGCTCGAACGCCTTCTGCTGCTCCGGCGCCAACGACGCATCAGAGAGCTGGGACTTCGCCGTGGCCAGGACGACGGACAGGGGCGTGCGGATGTCATGGCCGACGATGCCCATGAGCTGCTGCTCCAGCTCCGACGCCCGCCGGGAGACCTCCTCGGCCTGCCGCCGCTCGGCGAGCTCCACCGCCTGCCGCCTCACCATTTCGCCGCGCCGGTGCAGGTCCACGAAGACCTGCACCTTGGCGCGCAGGATGTCCGGGTCCACGGGCTTGAGCAGGTAGTCCACCGCTCCGTGCGCATACCCGCGCGTGACGAAGGCCGCCTCACGGCTGAGCGCGGTGATGAACAGGATGGGCACGTGCCGCGTCCGCTCGCGCGCCCGGATGAGGTTCGCGGTCTCCAGGCCATCCAGCCCTGGCATCTGCACGTCCATGAGGATGCAGGCGAACTCGCCGCGCAGCAGCTCGCGCAGCGCTTCCTCTCCCGAGCGGGCCAGCACCAGGTCCTGGCCGAGCGGCTCCAGGATGGCCTCCAGGGACAGCAGGTTGGCGGGCGTGTCGTCCACGAGGAGGATGCGCGCGCGCGGCAGTTCCTCGTTCGACGTGTTTCGAAAAGCGGAATCCGGCATCGAACCCAGGCGTGAAGGGGGAAGGGAGCGGCTCCGCCGGCAGACCCATCCGGCCTGGCCGCTGCGCGCCACCTCCGATCAACACACCCCGCCGCCATCCCGTTCCGGCGTCCGCCCCCGGCCACGACATGGGAGGAAGCGGCCGACGGCGGACGCGCCGCCGGCCCCTCCCCTGCTTCCCGAAGCCTCAGGCCTGCGGCGTCTCGCTCCGCCGGGCGGCGACTTCCTTCTTCACCTGCTCCATGTCCAGCGCCTTCACCTGGCTGAGCAGGTCCTCCAGCGCGGCGGCCGGCATCGCGCCAGGCTGCTCGAACAGGAGAATCCCGTCCCGGAACACCATCAGGGTGGGGATGGAGCGAATCTCGAACGCGCCGGACAGCTCCTGCTGAGCGTCCGTATCAATCTTCCCGAAGACGATGTCCGGGTGCTTGCTCGAGGTCTGCTCGAAGATGGGCGCGAAGGCACGGCACGGGCCGCACCACGACGCCCACCAGTCCAGGATGACGATGCCTTCCTTCGACACCGTCTCCTTGAAGTTGTCCTTGGTGATTTCCACCGCCGCCATGCAGGGCCTCGCTTTTAACGAACGTCCAGGAGTTCCACCTCGAAAAGCAGGGTGGAGTTGGGAGGAATAACGGGGGGGAAGCCCCGCGCGCCATAGCCCATCTCGGGGGGGATGGTGAGCTTGCGCACGCCGCCCACCTTCATGCCGGCCACGCCCTTGTCCCACCCCTCGATGACCTGCCCGGCGCCCAGCTTGAAGGTGAAGCCCTGGCCCCGGTCACGGCTGCTGTCGAACTTGGAGCCGCTGGTCAGCGTCCCCACGTAGTGCACGGTGACCGACTTGCCGGACGTCGCCTCGGCGCCGGTGCCAACCTTCACGTCTTCCACATTCAAGCCCATCCAACACTCCTCTGACCGCGTGAAGGACGGCACCTTAGCGCGCCCGCAACGCCCGCGCCGCTCTTGAAAGCGCGGAGGCGCGGGCCCGTTTGCTACCGGGCACCGCGCCGCCGCTTCAAGCCTCAGGGGGCCTGTCTCAGAAGGTACCGCCGATGCTCACGGTGCCCTGGTAGCTGCCGCCTCCCTGGAAGTTCTCGCCGCCAGGGTCGATACCCGGGGCGAAGTCCTTGTCGAAGAGGAAGTTGTAGTTGGCGCGCGCGTCCACCACGAAGTGGCCCACGTGGCCTCGCAGCCCCACGCCCGCGGGCACGTTGCCCACGGTGTCATCGCGATACCCCAGGGCCTCGCCGCCCCGGAAGTTGTAGTTGTTGATGCCGATGCCGCCCAGCAGGTACGGCTGCCACGCGGTGGGCGTGATGCCCAGCGTCAACACGGCCTGACCACCGTTACGCACGAGGTCCGGGCCGCTCGTGCCCGTCTCCTCGTTGCGGATGTTGTTCAGCGCGCCCGTGTAGCCCAGCTCGAGGCCCAGCACCTTGGTAGGCCGGATGGCCGCGCGAACACCCGCGGTGGCACCCGGGCTGATCTGCGGAGCCAGCGCGCCGGTGTAACCCTCCACACCACCGCCCAGCATCACGGAGAGGCCTTTGATCTTGTTGTGGTCCTCCTTCTTCACCTCCGTCCGCCCGGCGCGCTCGGCCGAGGGCTGGAAGTCCGAAGGCGGCGGCGTCGTGGCCAGGCCGCTTCCACCCGTGGCGTCAGGCGCGTAGGTGGACTCCGGCTCCGGGTACACCGGCGCCGAGGGCTGCCCGCTGCCGCCCGTGCCCAGCGGCGGCGCTGGCGGAACCACGAGCTGCTCGCTGTCATGCGTGCCCTGGGGCGCCGCGGGCGGCGGGGGCGCGGGGGGCGGCGTCGCCGCGGGCGGCGGTGTCATGGACTCCTGCCCGCTGCCACCCGTGCCCTGCTGCCCCACGGGCTCGCAGCGCACGGGCACGTTCATGTAGATGTCGCCCTGCGCGTTCGAGCCCTGCTGGCCGCTGCCGCCCATGCCCGAGCCGTCCAGGCCCTGCTGGCCGCTGCCGCCCATGCCCGAATCATCCAGGCCCTGCTGGCCGCTGCCGCCCATGCCCGAGTCGTCGGGTACGGGCTGGGTCTCCAGGATGATGACGTCATCCTCCTGGAGCGTGCCGTCCCCGCTCAGGTCGTCCTGCTGCGCCTGCGCCACCATCGTGCCCTGCGGGTCTCGGCTGGCGCTGGCCTGCGGTGGCGGGCAGTCGCCGTCATCCGCGACAGCAACGCCTCCGTACATGAGCGCCGCCACGGCGCCCGCCAGAATCTTCGCTTTCATCCATGCCTCCATCGTCGAGTGGCAGACATGAAGGTTGTTTCCCACCCGACGTCCGGCAAGGCGCGGCAACGGCGATCACCCTTCAGGGTAATTGCCTGGGAAGCAGCCCGCCGGGCGTGGAGGACTGCCCACACCTCTGCGGTATGGGCAGCGGATGTCGGCGTGCTACCCCGGGCGCATCCACTCCGTGCCGGTGACGACGGGCAGTTGGAGCGCGCGCTCCCGGTCCAGGTCCAGGTTGCCGATGTGCAGCGACAGCGGCGACTGCACCCACTTGTAGATGGACTGCTGGAAGAGGCGGACGAACTTCTCCACGTAACCGCCGAGCCGCGCGGCCTCCACCTCCGGGAACATGGCGGTGAGGGCCTGGAGGATTTCAGCGGGCGTCAGCTTCTCGCTGCCGTACAGGTAGAAGCACGCGTCCAGGATGGGGAACGGCATCAGCTCGTCCTCGCCCACCTGGTCATGCGCCAGCTCCGGCCCCGCGGGCTTGGCGAGCACCTTGCGGATGCCCTCGTAGCCCGTGACGTCCTGGAGGTAGTCGAGCAGGTACATCACCACCGTCTTCGGGACGTTGGCGATGACGGCCAGCGCGCCCATGAGGTCACCGCCAATGGTCGTGTAGCCCACGGACTTCTCGCTCATGTTGCCCGTCTGGAGGAACAGGCCGCCGCAGGAGTTGCTCCAGTTCCACATGCGCTGCGCGCGCAGGCGGGCCTGGATGTTCTGCTCGGTAATCGGCGTGACGTCCTGGCCTCCCAGCATCGTCCGGGCCACGGCGCGCTCGCGCTCGAAGGCCTCGTCGATGGACACCACCTGGAAGGCCACGCCCAGCTCGCGCGCAATCGTCTCCGCCGCGTCGCGCGTGGCGTCGCTGGAGAAGCGGCTGGGCATGTAGAACGCGTGGATGAGCGAGCCCGGGTTCTCCGGCCGCGCCCGCTTCGCGTACCGGTGCGCGATGAGCAGCGTCAGCAGCGAGTCCCGCCCGCCCGACAGCGCGATGCCCAGCACCTTGAAGGCGCGCGTCTTCTCGAAGTAGTCGCCCACGCCCAGCGAGAGCGCGTCCAGGATGTCCTCGCACAGCGCCTCGCGAGCGCCGCGCCGCGTGTCCGGCGACGGCAGGAAGAAGCTGCGGTGCGCGGGCACCGGGTACGTCAGCGACTCCCGCTGCGTCCGCACGGACGCGGTGCAGTCCAGCACCGGCACGGCCTGGCCTCCGCTCGCGAGCCAGGCCTCACGGTCCACGCGCCACGTGGTGGCCTCCGCGCGCAGGCGCAGGGTGCGGTCCAGGTCCACCACCGCCGCCGCGTAGCCCTCCTGGAAGCGCGGCGTCTCCATGACGTGGCGCCCGTTCTGGTTGAGGAAGCCGCCGCCGTCGAAGATGAGGCCGTCGTTGCTGCCCACCGCGTTGCAGTAGGCGATGGTGCACTGGTGGTCCGCCGCGCGCGTGGCGATGAGCTCGCGCCGCGTCTCCACGAAGCCCAGCCGGAAGGGCGACGCGGACAGGTTCACCACCAGCTCCGCGCCGGAGTACGTGCGCCGGCGCATGGGGCCGTCCGCGCTCCAGATGTCCTCGCAGACCTCCGGCGACACCACGCCGAAGTCGAAGCGGAACAGGTAGTCCCCCAGCGGCACGCCGCGGTGGACCTCCGCCATGCCCGGCTGGCCCCGGCCGAAGGTGCGCGCCTCGTAGAAGACGCTGTAGGTGGGCAGCTTCTCCTTGGGGACCAGGCCCAGAATCTGGCCGCCCGCCACCACCGCCGCGCAGTTGAGGCGCAGGCCCTGGTGCGCGATGCCCACGCCCACGACGAAGACGGTGGACAGCGACGCCGTCTCCCGCGCGAAGCGCTCCAGCTCCGGCCACTGGCGGTCCATGAAGCCCTGCCACTGCACCATGTCCTCGGCCGGGTAGCCGGCGATGACCTGCTCCTGGAAGACGCCCACCGTGACGCCGTCCGCAGCCATCTTCCCCGCCAGCGCCAGCGCCTTGTCCGTGTTCCGCGTGAAGGCGCCCACGGTGGTGTTCACGCTGGCAAGCCCGAGCTTCACGAGCCGCATGGTTGTCGCTCCCGTCCCTTTCGATGCCGCGTCCGGGGCGCAGCAATGCGCGGCCCGTCGCGCAAGGCAAGCGCAACCCGCCTCAGTTCAGGGGGCCCGTGGGCCGCAGCGGCTGAAGCCTGCCGATGAGCGCCCCCACGTCCTCCAGGACGCCCTCCAGGCGCCGCCTCACGTCCAGCTCCGCCAGCAGCGCCTGCCGCCGCTCGGGCTCCGGAATGACGGCGGAGGCCACCACGTCCGCGAGCATGCCGCCCTGCGCCCGCGCTGCCACCGGCAGCAGGTTCTCCGCGAAGGACGGCGGCACGCGGCCGGCGAGTTCGAAGACGGCCTGCCGCAGCTGCTCCTCCTCCGGGCCCTCGTAGGGGAAGTCCGGCAGCGCCTCCGCCTGGACCTCGCGGTACGCCTTGTCCCCTGTCAGCTCGGACGCCATGCGGACGCGGCAGACGCCCTGGAGCAGGATGTTGTAGCGGCCCTCCTCCACCTGTTCGTCCCAGACGATGACGCCCGCGCACATCATGGGCTGCATGGGTGGACGGCCCCCGTAGTCACCCTCCCAGCCCGGCTCCAACTGGGACAGCGCGAGGATGCGGTCTCCCGCCAGCGCATCCCGGACCAGCGCCCGGTAGCGTGGCTCGAAGATGTGCAGCGGGATGACGGTGTGCGGGAACAGCACCGCCGACGGGAGGGGGAAGACCTTCAGCGCGCTGGCGGCACGCTCGATGCGTTCTTGAGCGGTCATGGGGGGCACCTTGAAGTGATAAGCCCGGCGCCCCCCGCCTGCATTCCTAACGGGCACTGGGATGATACGCCTTGTCCCATCGCAGCCGCGGTACGTGCGCCTCCAACCACTGGAGGGCCACGTGCGAGGCCTCGTTCTCCACCGCCCCCTGCCGGATGGACGCCGAGGCCAGCGCGAGCGTGTGTGCGGCCCAGGTGATGTCCTCCGAACGACAGCCCGGCGCGCGCAGGTGCGAGGCCAGACGCCAAGGCGACGGCGTCGTGCCGCGGCGCCAGAAATGGAGCTCCAGGTCGCTCCGCAGCGCCTCCACCTCGTGCCGGGTCCGAGCGGCGGACGGCCCATCCGCCGCGTCCAGGAGGACGTGTTGGTGCGCGTGCACGCATGCGACCACCTGACGCCACAGGTCCCACCCCGCCCGAGGCACGCCCACCTCGAAGGGGAGCTGGAGGCACGGGCTCGCGCGGCACGGGCCGCCGCCCAGCGAGCCAGCGAGCTGGGCGGCGTCGGTCTGGAAACACCGCTGCATGTGCCGCCAGAAGGCCCGGACCTCCTCGGGCTGGATGTCGCCCTCCTGGAACCAGGTGCCGACGCGAGGCAACGCCTGAAGCATTCCCGCCAACGAATCCAATGATTTAATCATGTGATTAAAATAGCCGGAACGCCAAGGGGCGCGCCATAGGATGGAGGCGTGTCCCGAACCCATCTGGTGGACTTCCTCTTCGCGGGCCTGTCCCGCCGCAGCCGGCTCTTCTCCCAGGGCTGGGGCAACGAGCAGTTCCTCGAGGACGTGGCGGTGGCGGCGCCCTTCCAGCACGCGCCCGCCCCCATCACGCCGGCGTGGGGCGAGCCCCAGCTTCAGCGGGGACTCCAGGTCCGGGATGGCACCTTCCTCTCGCCCCTGGCCGGGCTGGACGCGGCGGCGCAGACGGCCCACGTGCGGTGGCTGAGCAACGGGAAGGGGCGGCCTCGCGGCGCGTGCGTCGTCCTGGCCTCGTCCCGCGAGGAGGGCTTCGCGTTGCGCGAGCGCCTCTATGCGCCGCTCGCGCGGGAGGGCATCGACCTGTTCCTGCTGGAGAACCCCTATTACGGCCTGCGCCGTCCCTTGGGGCAGAAGGGCGGCGCGCTGCGCACCGTCAGCGACCACGTGTTGATGAACCTGGGCATGGTGGAGGAGGCCCGCGGGCTGCTGGACTGGCTGCGGGCCTCCGGCACGTCGCGGCTGGGCGTCGCGGGCTACAGCATGGGCGGGTACATGGCGGCGCTCACCGCGGCGGTCGTCCCGGAGCCGCTCGCGGTGGCGGCGCTGGCGGCGGGGGCGTCCCCCGTGCCCGTGTTCACCCAGGGGCTGCTGTCCTGGTCCATCGCCTTCGCGCTGCTGGACGGTCCTCGCGGGGATGCGGCGCAGGCGCGGCTCCGGCTGGGGCGCATCTTTGACCTGGCGAACCTCACCCGCTTCCCGCCGCCGGCGCAGCCTGGCGCGGCCGTCCTGCTCGCCTGCCTGCGCGACGGCTTCGTGCCCGGCGAGGAGACCCGGGCGCTCCACGCGCACTGGCCCGGCAGCGAGCTGCGCTGGGTGGATGCCGGGCACGTGTCCGCGCTCTTCACGGAGCGCGCCGCGTTGTGCGCGGCCATCCGGGATGCGCTGGCGCGCGTGGATGTCCCCGAGGGCCCTCCGAAGCAGCAGGTCCCCTCGGCCTGAACATGCACGCGGACGGGAGGGGCTCGGACGCTGCCGCGAGTCCATCGGCGCAAGCCCCCATGCCTGAGCGTGCGGGTGCGCCGGGCGCGGACGCACCGGCGCCTGAGCGTCCGCGCCTCAGTGCCGCGTGCCGCTCACCGAGGCCACCGCGGGCTCCGCCACCACGCCATCCGAGCTCACGTCGGACACCAGCGCTTGCGCGGCCGCCATCGCGGCATCCACCGTGCCCATCAACACGTCCGGGCGCACGGGCTTCTCCAACACCCGCGTGGGCACCGAGTCGATGAACGCGCGTGACTCGGGCGTGTACGCGCCGCCCGAGATGAACACCATCCGCGAGGCCTGGTCCGGCGCGTGCGCGCACAGGTGCTGGTAGACGGCGGCCCCATCCGTCTCCGGCATCTGCAAATCACACAGGATGACGTCGAAGCGGTGGCCCGCGTCCACCAGCGCCAGCGCCTCGCCGCCGCGCGTGGTGGTGACCACGTCATGGTACGGCTCCAACAGCAGCCGCATCGACTGAGCCAGGCGTGGCTCGTCATCCACCACCAACACCCGGCCCCGCCGGGCCTTGGGGACCGGCGGCGCGTGCACGCGAGGGAGCGGCCGAGGCGGCGTCGCCACCTGGACCCGCGCGGGCGGAAGGAGCACGCTGAAGACGGAGCCACGCCCCGGCTCGCTGCGCACCTCCAGCTCGCCCCCATGCGAGCGGACGATTTGCTGGCAGATGGCGAGCCCCAGCCCGGTGCCTTCGTCGCGGGACTTGGTGGTGTAGAAGGCCTCGAAGATGCGCGGCAGCACGTGCGCGGGAATCCCCGCGCCGCTGTCCACCACGTCCACCCGGGCCCATCCCGTGGCGTCCGTGCTGGTGCGCACGCGCACCTCATTCAACGACGGGTTGCCCTCCGGAATCGCCTGCATCGCGTTCACCAGCAGGTTGAGCAGCACCTGCCCCAGCCGCGCCTCGCTGCCCGACACACGCGGCACCGGACCGAACTCCTCCACCAACCGGGCGCGGTGGCGCAGCGCGTGGCTGATGATGCGCACCGCGGGCGGCACCAGCGCGTTGAGGTCCACCAGCCCCCGGTCCTGGTTGCCCTGACGGCTGAACACCTGCAGGTCTCGGACGATGAGGCGGATGCGCTCGGCCCCCTCCAGTGCGCTGCGCACGCTGGACATCGCGTCGCGTGTGCCGGACATGCCGCCCTGCGTGAGGTTTCGCTCGGCGGACTCCAGGTTCAGCACCAGGTAGGCCAGTGGGTTGTTGATTTCATGGCCCACACCCGCCGCCAGCGTACCCACCGCGGCCACGCGCTCGGCGGCCACCAGCCGGGCCTGGAGCTCCTTGGTGGCGGAGATGTCACGGTGGGTCGCCACGAAGTGCGTGACGTCCTCGCCCGAGGCGCGCACCGGGGACAGCAGCACCTCGCTCGAGACGAGGCCCCCGTCCTTGCGCAGCAACTGCACCTCCGCGAACACCGGCGCTCCCGCCAGCAACGACTGCCGGGTCCGCTGGCGGAACTCCAGCCCCTGCGCGCCGTAGAGAGTGCACGGGTCCTCGCCGATGAGTTCCTCCAATGGGTGCCCCAGCAGCGAACACAGCGCCTGGTTGGCGAACACGGTGCGCAGCGCGCCACCGTCACGCACCTCCGCGATGAGCACGCCCTCGTGCACCCCGCGAACGGTGGTCGCCAGCAGTTGGAGCTGTCCCACCGCGCGCTGGCGCTCGGTGCTCACCGCGGCCAGCAGCAAGCCGGTGACGGCGTTGGCCGCGATGAAGAGCTGCAGCACCAGCAGGTCCTGCGTCAGGTCCTCCGTGGAGAAGGGCCCGTGGTCGCGCGCCGTGCCCACGATGGACGCGACGGCGATGCACAACGTGGCCGCCGCCGTCCCTCGGGGGCCGAAGCGCAGCGCCGCCCAGGCGGACATGGGGAACAACAGGAAGGTCGCCGCGTGCGCCGCGCTGCGCGGCAGGTCGGGGATGAAGAAGACGGTGCCGCACAGCACGCTGGTGAGCCCCGCGAGTCCCAGTGCCTCACTGAAGCGGCGGGGCCGCTCCCACCGCCGGAACAACATCAGCGGCGGCGCCACCACCAGCACGCCCATCAGGTCCCCCACCCACCACACGCGCAGGCCCCCCGCCAGGGACTCCCAGCCGAGGCTCCCTCCCAGCACGAGGCTCATCGCCCCCACCGCGGCGCTCACGCCCAGGCACAACACCCCCGCCCCCGCGCACAACGCGACGACGTCGCGGATGCGCTCCAGGGAGGTGTCGAAGCCCACGCGCCGAAGCAGCCACGCGCCCAGCACCGCCGCCAGGGTGCTCCCCACGCCCACGCCGCACGCGGACAGAGGTGGCACGCCACCGAGAAGCGCCAGCACGGTGGCCCCCACGAAGACACCGGGCCAGCGCGACACCCCCAGCACCACCAGCGCCGCCAGCGCCACGCCCGCGGGCGGCCAGGCCGGGCTGATGTCGCCGACGATGGCCACCTTCTGCCCGAGTCCGCCGGTCGCGAGATACACGACGACCAGGCCCAGCATCTCCACCAGATGCCGGCCTTGGACTCCATGCACACTGGCTCGGAGCAGCCCGAAGATGACCCATCCCCCCGATACCCACCCGCCGACCCGGCAGGTATCCATGGGCGTCATGCTACCTGGGGCTCCCCTGGTAATGCACCTGCCCCCCGGTTGACCGTCAGGCAAGCGTCCAGGAGCCGATAGGCGAAATGCAATGACTCCGGAACTGGCGCGTAGGGGAAGACAAGGAGGTCACCCGAACCATGTCGCGTCCCGCTCTCGCAGCCCTGTTGTCCTTTCTCATCCCCGGCGTGGGGCAGATTTACAACGGCGACCTCTTCCGAGGGCTGTTCTGGCTCATCATCACCCCGGGCTTCTGGATTGGGACTGGGGGATGTCTCGGCTGGGTGTGCCACATCGTCGCCGCCGTCACGGCCCACAACCGGGCGGAGGACAAGACGAAGTACCGCGTCACCGTCGTGTAGCCCGGAGCGCCAGCACGCGGGTGGAGCACGCCTTCCGCCCGCGTGTCAGGTAACCGACACGCCCCACCCCAGGGCGCGCTGCGCCAGCCAGAAGCTCGCCAGCAGCGCGATGGCCACCGAGCCGCCCTCCAGCACCGCGCGGCGGTAGAGCACCGAGCCCCGCAGCGCGAAGGCCAGCGGCAGGAACGCGGCCACCCAGACGAGCTGCCCCAGCTCCACGCCCAGGTTGAAGCCCAGCAGCGCCAGCGTGAGCTGCCCCGTCGGCAGCCCCGCCCCCGCCAGCACCGACGCGAAGCCGAAGCCGTGCAGCAGCCCCAGCACGAAGGCCACCGTCCAGCGCACGCCCCACCCCAGCGGACGGAGGTTGTCGAGCGCCAGCACCAGCAGGCTCAGCGCGATGGCGACGGTGGTGAAGCGCGGCGGCAGCGACACCCAGCCCACCGTGGCCGCGGCCAGCGTCAACGCGTGGGCCACGGTGAAGGCGGACACCGCCATCACCAGGTCCCAGAGCGCCCGGCGGAAATCGGACACCGCCTCCCACCCGCCCTCCGGCGTTCGCCGCAGCACCGAGGGCAGCAGCAGCGCGACGAGGAAGAGCAGGTGGTCCACCCGGCTCATCACATGCACCGCCCCCTCCACCACCAGGTGCCCCGTCATCCGCCACGGCGAGGTGCCGCGCAAGCGCACCCGCGCGAAGTGCTGCGACGCGGAGAAGATGAGCGGCGCGGTCTCCTCCGAGCCGACGCGGACGATGCCCCGGTGCTGTGGGTCGCTGTCGAACAGCAGGGAGTAATCCACGTCCAGATGTGTGATGGGCGCCGCGCAGCGCGCGTCGAACGCCACCACCGCGTAGGCCCCATCCAAGTGCTGGGTGATGTGCAGGGAGTCCCGCGCCACCAGCGCACAGGGGCGTCCGTCCGCCCCCAGCACCAGCCGGCCGAGCACATACCGCCGGATGTCCGCCTGCCGGGCGAGCACCTCGCCCCAGGTGATGGCGCCGTCTCCGCCCGCGTCCAGCCCGAGCACCTCGTCCAGGTCCTGGAGCGCCACGTCCCACCGGCCGGCGATGTCGCCGCCCGTGTCGACGAGGTGCAGATAGCTGTCGCTCGGCTTCTGCGCCTGGGCGGACAGGGACACCAGCAACAGCGCCAACACGGCCCCTCGGCTCATGGCGTCTCGCTCCGTACACGCTCGGCCCAGCGCACCAGCCACGGGTCCTCACAGCCGGTGTCCCGCAGGAAGTCCAGCGCGGGCCGGGCCGCCTCGGGCTGCCCCGCGGCCAGCGCCGCCTCGATGAGGAGCCGCACGTCCCAGGGCTCGCGCTGAGTGGCCCAGGCGCTCCGCGCGAGCCGCAGCGCCTTCTCCGGCGCCTTCTCCACGTGGAGCGCGAAGCGGGCCTCCTCTCGCGCCTGCGCGCCATCTCCCCGCAGGCGGCGCGCCTCGAAGCGAAGGGCCAGCTCCCGGGTGAGCGCGGGCGCCCGCGAGGAGTTCAACGCGTTCTCCGCGAGCACCCGCCGGAGCAACAGCCGGTCGTCGTGCGTGTGGTCCATCACCACGACGGCCGCCTCACGCGGACGGCGCGCGTCCAGCAGCAGGTCCGCGAAGGCCGCGCGCGCCGTGGTGTCCTGCGGGTTCAGCGCGAGCGCCCGGAGGAAGTACCGCTCCGCCTTGCCCGCGTCGCCCGCGAGCGCGGCGGACTCGGCCAGCGTCGCGAGCGCCCGCGTCCTGGACTCCAGGCTGCGTCCCGTCCGGCCCAGGACCTCCGCCAGCTGCGCGTGCGCCTTGCGCGAATGGCCCGAGAGGCTCCGCACCCGGGCCTCGCAGACGGCGATGGACAGCGGGCTCGTCAGCGCGGTGAGCCAGGCACAGCTCCGGGCCGCCTCCGCGTGCTCGCCCTGGACCCCCAGCACCTCCGCCCGCAGCAGCCAGGCCTTCACGTTGCCCGGGTCCTCCTTCACCACCGCGTCCAGGTCCGCCCGGGCCTCGGCGAACTCACGCCGGGCATGGTGGATGGAGGCGCGCAGCATCCGCACCGCCGGCGGCGGCGTGGCCGAGTCCCACCACGGCGAGAGCGCCGCCTGCGCCCGCCCCAGGTAGCGCAAGTCCCCCTGCGACTGGCTCCACTCCACGTCCATCCGCGCCAACTGCAACGCCACGTCGAGTTGCCCCGCGCGTTGGGCGAGCGCCCTGCGGAGCGCGGCGCGCTCACGGGCCCGCGCGTCGCGCTCCACGGAGGGCACGCGCGCCAGCACCACGGCCTCGGACTTGGGAATGAAGGGCCCCTGCTCGCGCAAGGGCGGCGTGGGCCCGCACGCCCACCCCCACGCCGTGGCCAGGACGACCACGGCATGTCTCGCGGCGGAGCGGCGGCGCGTCGGGACTCGCATGGGGCCGGCACTGTACGCAGCGACTTTCCGAATGGCGGGCGCGCGCGGACTTCGGTCACCGGACCAACACACCGCCACGCGTCTCCACGCGCTACTCAACAGCCAAGTGGGACCGGGGTGCGCCCCCGAACGCGCTTCACGCGCCCGAGACGGCGACGCGCTCCCAGCCGGGCGGGTAGTTCGTCACCAGGCCGAGCGCGTCCACGTCCACCTCCGCCTTGAAGGCGCCGCCGCTGCTCTCATAGCCGTAGCGCGTCTGCGACAGGCGCGTGTACCGCTGGGGCAGCACCTGCAGCGACAGGTCCGGCATGCGAATCCACGCCGCGCGCACGTCGGCGCTCTGCCCCACCTCCAACGCCAGCCTGCGGATGGGCAGCGTGTTCGTGGACGGGGTGCACGCCAGGTCGATGTCCGGGCAGCCGCGCAGCGCGACGCGCTCCGTGTTCCCATCCCACCACCGGTGCTCCGCGTCCGAGTGGAGGTGGAGCTCCGCCGCGCCCTCCACGCCGCGCCGCACCACGCTCACGTTCCGCGTCGCCCAGGCGGCGTCGGTGAGGAGGGTGTAGTCCACGAAGTACGGCTGCCCCTCGTGCACGAACACCACCGAGCCCGTCAGCTCCCACCCCTCGGTGTGCTGGCGCAGCTCGAAGTACTCACTTCCAGGGGAAATCAGCCGCCGCCAGACGAGCGCGCGGAGACGACGCGGGAGGAGCAAGGAGGTCATGGGACCTCCCATCCTAGTCAGGGCCGCGCGTCCCGAAGCGCCGCCAGCAGCGACTGTGCGGTGTCGGCCACCGCGCGCGCGCCATGGGCCCGCAGCTCCGCCACCTCGCGGAAGCCCCACGCCACGCCCACCCCGTACATGCCCGCCGCGCGCGCCGTGTCCATGTCGATGGAGGTGTCGCCCACGAAGGCACACGCGGAGGGAGGCACTCCCAGCTCCTTCGCCAACGCCAGCGCCGCCGTCGGGTCCGGCTTGCGCGGCAGGTCTGGCCGCTCGCCGTACACGGCGGCGAAGGGAACGCCCGGCAGCAGCCTGGCCACCAGGCGCTTCACGAAGTCATCCGACTTGTTGCTCAGCACCGCGAGCCGCGCGCCGTCCCCGGCCAGCGCCGACAACATCTCCGGGATGCCGGGGTAGTGCGCCGTCCGGTCGAAGAGGTGGTCGTCGTAGTAGGCCTTGTACGACGCCAGCACCGGCTCGAGCAGGTCCTCCCGGCCCGCGGGCACCGCCCTGCGAATCAGCTCCCGGACGCCGCTGCCCACGAAGCGCAGGTAGGCGGATTCCGGATGGGTGGGCAGCCCGTGGAGGGTCAGCGCGTGGTTCGTCGCGTCGGCGATGTCGCCCAGCGAGTCCACCAGGGTTCCATCGAGGTCGAAGATGACGGCACGGAGCAGCATGAACACGAGTCCTTCGGAAAAACGAAAACGCCCTGGCCACGAGGACCAGGGCGTCGCGGGGCACGAGGCCCAATCACCTGGAAGCTACGGCGTGGCCTTGGCGCTGGCGTCCTTGCCCTCACCACCACTGGCCGTCATCACCGCGAAGTTGATGTTGTTGTAGCCCGCCGTGGCGCAGCTGAACATCACCCGCTTGATGATGGAGTACTCCACGTCCTTGTGCGCCTGGATGTTGATGTCACCCTTGAAGCTGTTGGCCGAGTCCTGCGCCATGGAGTGGAGGTCCTCGTACTGCTTCTTCATGTCCCGGAGCTTCTCCTCCAGCGCCGGGATGTTGAGGTACTCGTCCTTGGTGAAGTCCTCGACGCGGCCAATGACGGTGCCGGAGACGAGAATCTGCGCGCCGGAGACCATCACCACCGGATGCATCTCCACTTCCTGGACGTTGACCGCCTCGGGAAGCTCGATGTCCTTGGTCATGTTCAGCACCTCGCCCGTCGCGGAGAAGTTCGCGATGAGGAAGAGCACGATGATGATGAACATGTCGACCAGCGGGGTGATGAGCAGGTCGGAGTAACCGCTCTTCTTCGCGGTCGCGCCGTGCCCGAACACCTTGGAGTGCTGGAGCCGCTTGCCGTATCGCTTGCCTGGAACCTGAATGGCCATGACGTGTCGTGAGCTCCGTGTGGCTAGCCCATCGCCGCGGACACCGACACCTGGGGCAGCCCAGAGCCGATGCACTCGTCGATGATACGGACCAGGTCCTCGTAGCGGACCTTGTCTTCAGGTTGCAGGGTGATGGCGGACTGGTCCGGCAACTGCGCCTTCAGCTCCTTGAAGCGCGCCGTCAGCTTGGACAGGTCCGTCTTGCCCTTCGCATCCTTGGTGAGGGGAATCGGCTCGAAGGCGCTCTGGTCCGCGGTCAGCCGCAGCTCCGTGGGCGTGATGAGCAGGTTGAGCTGGACCGTCTTGGTCTGCTCCTCCTGCTGCTGCTCCTCCTCCATGGAGGGGCCACCCGCCTGCGAAACCTGGAGCCGGCCAATCTGGGTCCAGACCGCCGTCATGATGAGGAAGCTGATGGTCACCGCCATCAGGTCGATGAAAGCCGTGAGGTTGATGGAGGTATCGAGCGACTTCTTGCCGCCTTTTCCTCCACCTGTGTCCATTCCGCCGGCCATGGCGTTCTTCTCCTTCGGCCGCGCTCCATGAGCGCCCGTCAGACTGATGAGAGCGCGCCGCGTGGCCCCACTCAGGGGCCATGACAGCGCGCCCGGACTCCGGGTTCCCGAAGGACCGACTACTCGTCGTGCGACGCCGACGCGGGCACGTTCAGGTTCTTGAACTTGTCCTTGTTGGCCACGATGAGGTTGAGCACGGAGACGCTGGTCTCGTTGATGTCGTTGATGAGGCTCTGCGTGCGGCCCGTCAGCACGGAGAAGGAGATCAGCGCCGGGATGGCCGTCAGCAGACCGAAGCCGGTGCAGTTCATGGCTTCAGAGATACCGTTGGCGAGAATGGTCGCCTTGTCGGCCGGGTTCACGTTGGCCACGGCCTCGAAGCAGGCGATCAGACCGGACACCGTTCCGAGCAGACCGGCGAGCATCGCCGCGTTGCCGAGCATGGCGAGGTAACCGGTGCGCGCCTCGATCTTCGGCGTCTCCCGGAGGCTGGCCTCGTCGAGCGCCGCCTGGACCTCGTCGTTGCCCTTCGGAACGTTCATCAGACCGGCCTTGATGACGTTGGTCAGCGGCGTGGACTTCTGGCCGGCCACGTAGTTGATGGCCTTGTCCAGGTCTCCCGCGTAGATGTGCTTCTTCAGGCCGCGCAGGAAGGCTTCCTTGTTGATGGAGGCCTTGCCGAAAAGGATGATGCTGCGCTCGACCATGATGGCGAGTGCCACGATGAGGCACGCCGCGATGGGGTACATACCCCACTGGCCGGCCTCCCAGCGCATGGCGACTTCTTCGAAGAAGCCCCGCTGAGGGCCGCCGACATTCGCCAGCACGGTCAGGTTCGTCACAGACGCCAGGTTCATCGAGTGTTGCCTCCACAGGCAGCTTGGCCCGCTCTAGCGGACCTTCCAAACCTGACGTCCCCCCGAGCGGACGGTCCACCCGGTTGGGCGGCAGGAATGGATGTTGAAAACGGTGTGCCGACTTTAGGAATGGGCGTCTGGGGTGTCAAGGCAGGGGCAGCGGCGTTAAGTGCTGAAATCTCACAGGAATTTTGCGCTCAGCCCCCTCTTGCCAGGCCGGACTCCAAGCAGCATTGCGGGCGTTTTCGGGGGGATTCCCAACAGCCTCCGGATGTGACACCGCGCTCGCTTCCTGGGTTTCATCCCGCGTGCTAAGGCCGCCCCATGGCGAGGAAGCGCATTGGCGAGCTCCTGTTGGAGCAGCGGGCGATCAGCGTCGCCCAGCTCGAGGCGGGGCTCGCGGCTCACCGGAAATCAGGACAGCGGTTGGGGGCCACCCTCATCGCGCAGGGAGCGATCACCGAGGCGACGCTCGCGGGCGCGCTGAGTCAGGCCCTGGGCCTGCCGCTGGTGGACCTCACGAACACACCGCCCGAGTGGGCCGCGGTGCACATGCTGCGCGCGCGCTTCTGCGAGCAGCATGACTTGTTCCCCATCGCGCTGGAGAGCGCGGGCGGGCGCAAGCAGCTCGTGGTGGCGATGAGCGATCCGCTCAACGTGACGGCGGTGGAGGAGATCGAGTTCACCACCGGCCTCAAGGTCAGCCCGCGCGTGGCGCCGCTGTCCATCGTGCGGGGCGCCATCCTCCGCTACTACCACAAGGTCCCAGTGGCGGCGCCCGCGGCGTCCCGGACCACCACGCCCGGCAGGCCCGCGGCGAAACCGGTGAAGGCCCCGCCTCCCGCCACGGCGCGGCCCGCGCCCGCGCAGGACGATGACGACGAGGAGGTCATCATCGGCGAGGAGCTCCCGCCTGGAGAGATGACGCAGCGCACGTCGCTGGCGGAGCTGATTCGCGAGCGCGAGGAGCAGAGCAAGCAGAAGCGCGGACAGCCGGGTGCCAGCGCGAAGTCCAAGGCTCCTGCTCCGAGCCCGGGCGCGGCGGGCGTGCTGGACGACCTGGACTACCTCTTCGGGCAGGCGCGCGAGGACCCGGACCGGGTCGAGGAGCTGGAGCGCAAGTTCTGGGCGCTGATGCGGATCATGGCGCGCAAGGGCCTGCTGACGAACGAGGAGTTCACCCGCGAGCTGGACGAAGAGAACAAGGCCAGCGAGTCATGAGGAGGCGTCCGTGGGCATGAAGGCCATCCTGGGAGCGTTGGGCGCCGTGGCCGTGCTGGGTGGCGCCGCCGCCTGGCTGTTCCTGTCGCGCGAGGGCGTCCGCGTCGTCCTGAAGCCCTCGCCGCCCGCCGTCACCGCCGAGCAGCAGCTGCGCCTGCGCGGACAGGTCCTCGGCGTCGCGCCGTCGCTGTCGTTGAACGGCACGCCGCTGGAGCTCACGGCGGACGGGCACTTCGAGCACACGCTGCCGCTGGCGATGGGCCCCAACACCATCACCCTGGCCGCCGTCGGCAGGCCGAAGGACGGCGCGCCGGAGGAGACGGTCAACGGGGTGCACGTGGTGGAGCGGCTGGAGCAGGCCGACTACGACACGCGCCACTTCTACACCGCCAGCGGGGGCCTGAGCGGCTTCACGCGGGGCGCGACGGGCCTGAAGGCCGCGCGTGACAGCTTCCTCACCGGGGATGTGGACGTGGAGCTGAAGGCGGAAGAGCTGACCGGCTCGGTGCTGGAGTCCTACGACAACGCCAACCGGCCGGTGAAGGGCGGCATGCCCATGCGGGTGGAGCTCACCGTGGGCAGCGGCGCGGTGCGCGTGGCGCTCAAGCCCGAGGAAGGCACCGTGCAGAGCGAGGTGGCCCGGCCCGGCGCGCCCGTCACCCTGCGGGGCCGCTCCGAGCTGCACCACAGCAAGTACCACGTCCGGCTGGAGGCGCTGGACGGCGCCGCCACGGACGTGGTGATGCGCGTCCGGTACTGACGCGCCCGCCTGCACGCCAGCGAGCCCAGGCGGCGGGCGCGAGGGAAACGGAAACGCCTTTGGGGCATCGCGCGTACACGAAGAAGTACCCGTTCGCGCGGGACCTTCCGGAGAACGCCGCCATGCCCACCGTCCCCACCCCCTCATCCATGGCCCGCCGGCTCATGCCGCTGGCCCTGCTGGCCCTCGCGGTGCTGTCGGCGTGCACCGAGGCCCGGGGCGCCGCCGCGTCCACGGCCCAGGCTCCGCCCGCCATCCAGGACACGCGCCGGTACACGAAGCCCTCGGACGCTGAGCTTCGCCGCACGCTCTCCCCACAGGCCTGGAAGGTCACCCAGGAGGGCGCGACCGAGCCCGCCTTCAAGAACCCTTTATGGAACCACCACGCCGAGGGCCTCTACGTCGACGTGGTCAGCGGCGAGCCCCTCTTCTCCTCGCGCGACAAGTTCGACTCGAACACCGGCTGGCCCAGCTTCACGCGCCCGGTGGACAGCGCCCGCGTCGTGGAGAAGCGCGACACGAGCCAGGGCATGGAGCGCGTGGAGGTCCGCTCGAAGGCGGCCAGCTCCCACCTGGGCCACGTCTTCGGTGACGGGCCCGCGCCCGGCCACCTGCGCTACTGCATCAACTCCGCGGCCCTGCGCTTCGTCTCCGTCGATGACCTGGCGAAGGAAGGCTACGGGGCCTGGCTTCCGCTCTTCGGCCGCCCTGCCCCCACCGCCGCGTCGAAGCGGGACGCCGCGTCGCCCTTCACGGAGACGGCGCTGCTCGCGGGCGGCTGCTTCTGGGGCATGGAGGACTTGCTGCGCGGGATTCCCGGCGTCGTCGAAACGGAGGTCGGCTACACCGGCGGCTCCAGCGCGTTCGCGAAGCCCACCTACCGCGACGTGAGCTCGGGCAAGACGGGCCACGCGGAGTCCGTGCGCGTCGTGTTCGACCCCACCCGGCTCACGTACGAGACGCTGCTGGAGAAGTGGTTCTTCCGCATGCACGACCCGACGACGCTCAACCGCCAGGGCAACGACGTGGGCACGCAGTACCGCTCCGCCATCTTCTACCTGTCGGATGCGCAGAAGCGCGTGGCCGAGGCGGTGAAGGCCCGGGTGGACACCTCCGGCAAGTGGCCCCGGCCCGTCGTCACGCAAATCACGCCCGCGGGCCCCTTCACGCCCGCCGAGGCCTACCACCAGGACTACCTGGTGAAGAACCCCGGCGGCTACACCTGTCACTACATGCGGGACTGAGCCGCCGGCTCACGCCTCCTGGAGCGGCAGCCGGACGATGAAGGTGGTGCCCTCGCCCACGGTGCTCTCCACCGACAGCCGGCCGCCGTGGTTCTCCACGATGCCCTGGCAGATGGAGAGGCCCAGGCCGGTGCCCTTCCCCTCCGGCTTGGTGGTGAAGAAGGGCTCGAAGATGCGCTGCAGGTGCTTGGGGTCGATGCCCGTGCCCGTGTCACGCACCTTCACCACCGCGTCCTGCCCGTCCCGGCCCGTGACGAGATGGACGGCGCCGCCCGGCGGCATCGCGTGACACGCGTTGGTGATGAGGTTGACGAAGACCTGCACCAGGTTGGCGCGCACGGCGGACAGCGGCGGCAGGTCGGCGTACTCGCGCTGCACGGTGACGCGCGCCTGCGCCACCACGTGCTCACAGAAGCCCACGGCCATGTCCACGACGGCGTTGAGCTGCACCCGCTCCGGCCGGTCCTGTGCCGGGCGCGCGTAGCTGACCAGGTCGCGCGTGAAGCGCAGGATGCGGTGGCTGCTCTCCAGGATTTTGCGCAGCTTCTCCTGGTCCGCGGGGTTGGCCCCGGGCGTCATCCGCGAGCGCTGCAGCAGCGCGTCCGCGTAGGTGGCCACCGCCGTCATCGGGTTGTTGATTTCGTGCACCACGCTGGCGGCGAGCTGGCCAATGGAGGCCAGCTTCTCCGCGTGGATGATGCGCTTCTCCAGCTCCTTCACCACCGTGATGTCCTGCCCGATGGCGATGACGCCCTCCACCTCGCCGTGCTGGGAGAGCTTGGAGGAGGTGGCGAAGGACACGCGGACCTCCGCGCCGTCGCGGGTCAGCAGCCGCGTCTCGAAGCTGTTCACCGCCTCGCCGCGAATCGCCGCGGCGATGAGCTGGTTGAGCCTCAGGTGCTCGCTCTCCGGGATGAGCCAGAAGAAGTCCCGGCCCAGCGCCTCTTCCTTGCTGAAGCCGGTGAGCGCGCTCAGCGCCTGGTTGAAGACGACGACCTGCTTGTCCCGGTTCGCCACCAGGATGAGGGCGTTGGCCTTCTCCAGCAGGTCCTCCAGGTACTTGCGGACGAAGGTCAGCTCGTCGATGAGCTTCGCGTTCTTCACCGCCACCGCGACTTGGTTGGCCAATTGGAGCAGCACGCGCTCGTCGTGGGGTACGTCCGAGCTGAAGCCCTCCGGGTACTCCATGTTGATGGCGCCGAAGAGCTGCCCGCTGGCCACCAGCGGCGCGCTCACGCCGTGGGTGCAGTCCTGGAACAACAGCGGCACCTCGTCCCGCACCACCACGCGGTCCGGGGGCAGCGACGCGCGGTCCAGGCTCGTCTTGTCCACCGCGCGCTCCAGCAGCACCAACGGCTCGTGCGCGCCCTCCTTCAGGCGGCCCTCCGCGTAGAGCGACGTGAGGCCGCCCGTCCTCGAGTCCGTGATGCGGATGCAGAACGAGCGCCCGGGGAACAGCTCCTTCACGCCTCGCGCGACCGCGGCGACCAGCTCCTCCTCGCCGCCGGCCTCGGCCACGCTGCGGCCCAGGTCCAGCAGCACGCCCTCCGTGCGCGCCTGCTCCAGCAGCGCCCGCTCCGCCACCACCAGGCGGTTGCGGGACAGCTCCGGCTCGTTGCGCGCGCGCACGGCCACCACCTGGCCCCGGCGCGACAGCGTCAGCACCACGCCCGGCAGGTCTGGCAGCAGCTCCACGTCGCAGCTGGCGCCGTCCGCCGGCACGCTGGCGCCCGCGAGGGTGCGCGACACCTCCTCCACGGAGGCGCGCTGCTCCACGCAGAAGCGGCGGAAGGCGTCATTGACGGCCACCAGCCGCAGGGACGGGTCGCACAGGGCCGCGGGGGCATCGAGCGCCTCGAAGAGGACCTGGAAGCTGTCGGCGTCCGGACCGCCGGCGATTCGCACGGCTCGCGTCTCAGTCTTCATGGGAGGTGGCCTTGTCCAGGTCGAGAATCTGTTGTTCCCCCATGTACGACTTCGTCTCGTAGCGGGTGATCTTCCCAATCTTCCGGACGATCTCCGCCATGCGCTCCGCCTCGCGGTAGATGATGTCCACCGGCTTCCAGGCGAAGTCGTCTTCCTTCAGCTTCCGCTTCAGCAGCTCGGCGTAGCCCATCACCGAGGTGAGGGGCTGGTTCAGCTCGTGGGCCGCGGTGCCGGCGAGCGCGACGATGACGGCGCTCTTCTCGCTCTCCTCCAGCCGCGTCTCCACGTCGGACAGCTTGCGCTCCAACTGCATGCGCGCGCGCATGTCCGTGAAGATGCCCACGCTGAACACCTCGCGGCCGCCCTCGTAGACGATGGAGGCCGTCATGTTCACCGGGACCCGCTCACCGGAGCGGTGCACCAGCTCCTCGCGGATGAGCGACAGCCGGCCCTTGCCGCCGTGCTCGGGGGCGCGAATCATCGCCATCACCCGCTTGGCCACGCCCGGCGGATAGAGCTGGTGGACGCCGAGCCCGCCCAGCGCCTCCTGCGCGGTGTAGCCGCACAGCGCCTCCGCGCCCTTGTTGAAGAGGATGATGCGCCCCTTCAGGTCGGCCGCGATGATGGCGTCCACCGACGAGTCGATGAGCCGCTCCAGGAAGTCCTTCGTCTGGAGCAGCTCGTCCTCCAGCCTCCGCGCGTCCGTGACGTCTCGGAAGGAGAGGATGGTGGCCGCATCCTCGTCGCGCAGCGGCGCCGCGGACATGGACAGCGTCAGCCGCCGGCCCGACTCCGTGCACACCTCCACGTCCGTGCCCGAGCGGGCCTCGCCCCGCGACGCGCTGGTCACCAGCTCCATCAGCACGTTCTCATCCACCGGCTGGGTGACCTGGTGCAGGTGGCGGCCCCGCGCCTCCTGCGCGTTCACGTCCAGCATCGCCGCGCCGGACGGGTTGAGCGACAGCACGCAGGCCTTGTCGTCGAGGATGGCCACGCCTTCGCTGACGTGCGCGAAGAACAGCTGGTACGGCTTGAAGGACGCCGCCTGCTCCTCCGCCGCCAGCCGGGCCGTCTTCTCCGCCTCCGTCTGGCCGCGCACGAACTCCAGCACGGAGGCGCTGCGCAGCGCCACGGCGGTGGCGTGCGCCACGGTGGTGAGGAAGTCGATCTCCCGGGGAGAAAACGTTCGCCGCCGCCCGGTGGCGCGCAGCAGCAGCACGCCGCGCACCTGCCCGCGGATGGGCAGCGGCAGCGCGGCGATGGCGTGGATGCCCCGGGCCGCCACCGCGCGGCGCTCCACGTCCCCCAGGAGCGGGTGCGTGGCGGCCTCCTGCATCACCACCGGATTGCCCGTCCGCGTCACCTCGCGAATCTCCGGGTAGCGGGACAGGTCGATGCGCAGGTTCTTCAGCGTCGGGTCATCGCTGGTGGCGACGATGAGGCCTTCGTCCGCGCTGCGCCCGAGCATCACCAGCGTGGCGCGCGCGATGTCCAGCTTCTCCGCCAGCCGCCGGGTGACGCCGTGCAGCAACGCCGCCACGTCCGACGACTCCGCGTAGTCCGCCGTCAGCTCCAGCAGGAGGGCCAGGTCCTCCTGGCTGCGCGCCTGCTCCTCGCGCTCCACGTGGCGCTCGGCGGCGCACTGGAGCCGCCAGGCCAGCTCGTGCAGCGGCACCGGGACGGTGAGGACGTCCGCGGGCTTGAGGGACTGCGCCGTGGCGAAGGCGTCCTCACCTGGGCCGGCCAGCACCACCAGCGTGGGGCCGGCGGCGAGCAGGGCCCGGCCCGCGTCGAGCCCCCCTGGCGCGGTGAGGTCCACCAGCGCCAGCGAGGCATCTTCGACGCCGGACACCACCCGAAGACCCGCACGCGCGGCGGCCGCGCTCAGCAGCTCGCGCGCGGGTGAGTCCGGGGGCACCAAGGTGATGCCTGATACGAATTCCAACGAGGACGGCACGTGGAGAGTGGGGTCCAGGGCAGAAGGGGCCCCCACTCTACACGCCTCGGCGGCTCAGGGGCAGTCCGACTCGAAGGCCCCCTGGTCCGGCCCCGGCCCACACCAGCTCAGCCCCAGCGACAGCCCCGCGTTGAGTGCGGGTGAGCCCGACCCCAGGCGGAAGTCCCCCGTGTCGATGTTGAGGAAGCCGGGCGCCTTCTCCTGGGAGCGGCCGTCGAAGCCGCTCTGCGAGCGCCACTGGGAGAAGCCCATGTCCACGCCGTTGAGGCGGAACACCGCCGCGCCCGAGCTCCGGTAGTAGAGGTTCGCGTCCACCACCGCCCCCGTGCGCCCGGGGCCGCCACGCACCGCCACGCCGCAGCCGGAGAAGACGTTGTTGCGCACGTCCAGGCTGGCACTGGCCCCGGTGTCACCGTGGCCGAACGTCAGGCAGGGCCCGGGCATGTTCCAGACGGTGTTGTGGTGCACCTTCACGTTGGACGTGGTGTCCACGCGGATGCCGCTGCCCTCCTCGCCACCGCCCAGCCCGTCCCGCACGAGGTTGCGGCGGATGACGATGTTGGTGGGCGGCGCGCCCTGCCGCACCCCGCCAATGCTGATGGCGCGGCCGTTGTTGTAGAAGACGTTGTCCTCCAGCGTGACGTCCTTGGCGGACAGGTGCACCACCACGCCCTCGCCGCGCGAGGTGGACGACGTCTTGTGTCCCCAGATGATGTTGCCGCGCAGCGTGACGCGGGTGCACGTCTTCACGTCGACGCCATTCTCGCGGTTCTCGTGCAGCTCGTTGTCCTCCACCAGGAGGTTGTCGAAGGGCGTTCCGGAGATGGTGGCGCCGCCTTCCGGCCCGATGCACTGCACACCGTCGCCGGAGTTGTGGTGGATGTCGTTGCCCCGCACCACCACGTTGCGCGCCGTCGTCTGGACGATGACGCCGTGGCTGTCATCCCCACCCCGGTTGAAGTTCGAGATGGCGTTCTGCTCGATGAGGATGTCGCTGGCGCGCTCGCACACGTTGACGCCCGCGCCCGCGGTGCCGTTCTTCAACGTGGAGCCGCGCAGCACACCATGGTGCGAGCCCACGCCCCGGAAGAGCACCGCGAAGGAGGCGCTGCCCGCCGCGTCGAGGGTGAGCCCCTCGATGCTCCAGTACGCGCCGCGCACGTCCACCATGGCGGAGCCACTTCCGGAGGGCTTGATGACCGGCTTCGCGTCCGGCGCGGACCGGAGCGTGAGCATCGCGGACGAGGAGCCGCCCTTCTCCTCCAGCTTGAGGCGCTCCGAGTAGGTGCCGGACTTCAGGTAGATGGCCTCGCCTGGACGCACCAGCTCCAGCGCGCGCGACACCGTGCGCAGCGGCGCCGTCTCAGTCGCGGACGCGCCGTCACTGCCGTTGGGCGCCACCCAGAGGATGCGCGAATAGCGGGGCGGCGGCTCGGGTTCAGGCTGGGGCCCGGGCGTCGGGTCGGGGTTGGGTTGCGGCTCGGGAGCGGGCTCCGGGTCCGGGTCGGGCGGCGGATCCCCTGGGATGTCGACGATGACGGGCGGCGGCTCGGTCGGCCCGGGCGAAGTCGGTTCCCCGGGAGGGGAACCCGGGATGGAGGGCGTCTCACTGGAGCCCGGGGGGGAGCCGCCCTCCTCGGTGAAATCCACCTTTCCATTGCAGGCCACGAGGGACAGCAAGGCAGCGGAGCATAGGGCCGTGAACCCCGGCGAACGATGGCGCATCCTGGCGGACTCCTGGTGTGGGTCGCGGCGCGGGGGGCGCTCGCGAGGACGGCCGCCAATCCGGAGCCGCTCGCTGTTCATTCCCTCCGACTGCGGCAACCCCTGCCTGCCGGGATGTGCAGCAAGGAGACAGGAAACGTGGTTTCGCGGGGTTGTGACGGCTGCGCCGCTTCACCGACAGGTGGGCCTTCGCGGGGAGCTGGCGTGGGATGTGGGCAACGGCGCCGCGAATATTCCCGGGGATTTTTCACGGGGAGCGAAGGGGCGAGCCGGGGTGGGACGCCTGGAAGGAGCCTCGGGTTTCCCTCCGAAATGGGACACGGAATCGAGCGACCCGCTTCGCTTGCCAAATTGCAGGGCTCGCCCGCCAAAACCTATGTTCCCCCCTTTCGCATGACGAAGAGCTCCTCCTCGAAGAAGTCTCTGACACGCGCGAAGCCCGCCACCCTGGCGACGAAGCTCGCGGTGCCTCCTGCCAAGCGGGCGTTCGTCGAGGACGGAGACACGCGGTTCGCCGAGGTCATCGCGCTCATCGAGGTGGCCCGACGACGCGCGCACCAAGCGGTGAACACGGAGCTGGTGGCCCACTACTGGGAGCTGGGCGAGTACATCAGCCGGAAGATCGCCAGTGCGGAGTGGGGCGACGGCATCGTCGAGGAGCTCGCCGCGGATCTCGCGAGACGCTACCCGGGTGTCCGGGGCTACACGCGCCCGAACCTCTTTCGGATGCGCCAGTTCTACGAGGCGTACCGGTCGAACCGAAAAATCTCACCGTTGGTGAGACAACTGCCGTGGACGCACCACCTCATCATCCTCAGCCAAGCCAAGCCCGTCGATACACGCGAGTTCTACATCCTCACCGCCATCAAGGAGCGCTGGCCCAAGCGGGAGCTCGAACGGCAGATCCGCTCGGGCGCCGTCCTTCGCGAGGCACGCGCCACGAAGAAAGTCTCGCCAGCGGTGAGACAAACGCACCCGACGGCAATCGACGAGTTCAAGAACGTCTACAACATCGAGTTTCTCGGCCTCGCCGCCGCTCACTCCGAGGCCGACCTCCACGACGCGCTCCTTCGGAACCTTGGCCGCTTCCTCACCGAGCTGGGACGCGACTTCTGTTTCGTCGGCTCGCAATACCCGGTGCAGGTCGGCGGCCAAGACTTCGTGATCGACCTCGTCTTCTTCCACCGCGGTATTCAGTGTCTTGTCGCCTTCGAGCTGAAGGTCGACAAGTTCAAGCCCGCCGATCTCGGACAGCTCTCGTTCTACGTCGAGGCGCTTGACCGCGATGTGAAGAAGGTCCACGAGCGGCCCACGATTGGAGTGCTCCTCTGCGCGACGAAGGACGACGAGGTCGTCGAGTACGCGCTCGCCCGGACGACGTCGCCCACGCTCGTCGCCGAGTACCAGACGTTCCTGCCGTCAAAGGAGCTGCTGCGGGCAAAGCTCCACGAGCTGTACTCGCAGCTCGCTCCGGAGACAGAACGGAATGGCCCGCGCCACCACCGGCCGCAGGCAGGGCGTTCCACACGAAGCCACCGGCGCAGTCCTTGAGCAAGTCCCCAACCCAACCTGTGCGCCATCCACTCACCGCTTCTCATTGAAGGATGCTGAGCGCCGCCCCAGTCCGGCATATCCTGGAATAGCCGCAGTGAATGATGCTTATCGTGTTGGCCGGCGCCATTTCAGGAGAGCGCACCGCGAGCGAGTTCGAGGGGGGCTTCCTCCAGGGCGGCAGGCCGTACCTTGACGCCAGGAGGAACGCGCGGGATATGAGCCGCCTTCCACCCGCAGTCAGGAGACGCCTTGGACATCTTCAAGGAATTCACCTTCGAGGCCGCGCACCGGCTTCCCAACGTGCCGCCGGGGCACAAGTGCAGCCGGCTCCACGGCCACAGCTACCGGGTGGAAGTCCACGTGCGAGGCCCCGTGGGCGAGCAGTCCGGGTGGGTGATGGACTTCTCGGACATCAAGGATGCCTTCGAGCCCGTGCGGCTCAAGCTGGACCACTACTACCTCAACGAGATTGAGGGCCTGGAGAACCCCACCAGCGAAAACCTGTCGCGGTGGATCTGGAGGCGCCTGCGTCCGGGCCTGCCCCTGCTCAGCCGGGTGGTCGTCCGTGAGACGTGCACCAGCGGCTGTATCTATCAGGGTGAAGACGACTGAGCCGGCCCCTCCCGGCGCTGGCTCCCTGAGGGGTGTGTCATGAACGTACTGATTACCGGAGCCACCGCGGGATTCGGGCTGGCCATGGCCCGACGCTTCATCCAGGACGGCGCGCGCGTCATCGCCACCGGGCGCCGCACCGAGCGGCTGGAGGCCCTGCGCGCCGAGCTGGGTGAGCGGGTGCTCCCCCTCACGCTCGACATCACGGACCGTGAGGCCGTGGAGCGGACCGTCCGCTCGTTGCCCGCGGAGTTCGCCGACGTGGATGTGCTGGTCAACAACGCGGGGCTGGCGCTGGGGTTGGACCCCGCGCAGTCGGCGCGCCTGGAGGACTGGGACACGATGGTGGACACCAACGTGAAGGGGCTCCTGTACTGCACGCACGCGGTGCTGCCCGGCATGGTGGCGCGCAACCGGGGCCACGTCATCAACATGGGCTCGGTGGCGGCGGAGTGGCCCTACCCGGGTGGCAACGTGTACGGCGCCACCAAGGCCTTCGTGCACCAGTTCAGCCTCAACCTGCGCGCGGACCTGCATGGCACCGCGGTGCGGGTAACGGACATCGAGCCGGGCCTCGTGGGCGGCACGGAGTTCTCCAGCGTCCGCTTCAAGGGCGACGACACGCGCGCCGCGTCCGTCTACGCCAACACCCAGGCCCTGACGCCCGAGGACATCGCGGACGCGGTGCACTGGGTGGCCACGCGGCCCGCGCACGTGAACATCAACGTCATGTCACTGATGCCGGTGTCGCAGTCCTTCGGGCCGCTGCCGGTGAAGCGGCAGGGCTGAGCCGAGAGGACCTCCGGGGTTTTCTATTCCCCGAAGGATGTCAGAGGTATGGCGCATGCTCGACACATGAGCGAAGCCATCCACGGACAAGAAGCGGTGCGGCTTGCGAGGCCCCGGGCATGGCCGCATCCTGGGGGCATGGGTGACAAGCCACCGCCAGAGCACGTGTACGAGGCGTTGGAGCGCCTCCCTCCGCACGTCGTCGGAGAAATCATCGAGGGTGAGCTGCACGTCAGCCCCCGTCCGAGGATGGTTCACGGCAGGGCCGCATTCCGGCTGGGCAAGCAGTTGGCGCCCTTCGACCAGGAGCCCGAAACAGAAGGCCCCGGTGGATGGGTCATCATTCCGGAGCCGGAGCTGCACCTGAGCGGCAACGTGCTCGTGCCCGACCTCGCCGGGTGGAGACGCGAGCGCATGCCGGAGATTCCAGACGTGGTGGGCGTGGAGCTTGCCCCCGACTGGCTCTGCGAGGTCCTGTCCCCTTCGACCGAAGCCCTGGACCGGTCTCGGAAGATGACGCTCTACGCCCGTGAGGGCGTGAACCATCTGTGGCTCGTGGACCCACGCATCCAGCTCCTGGAAATCTACCGGCGGGAAGGAGAGCGCTGGCACCGGCTGGGTGCACACACGGGCAGCGCCACCGTTCATGCCGAACCTTTTGAAGCCAGCAAGTTGAAGCTTGGTTCACTTTGGGAGCGATGAAGCCCTGGTGGCGGCCCGCGTTGGGCTAACCTGCCGCCCATGAGTCAGCCGGAACGACCGCCGCCGTCCCAGGGGCTCCTCGCCCGCGGCCTGAAGCTGTTGGGCCACCTCACCCACCCGGACACGCGCACCGGCAAGGTGTTTACCCGCGCCGAGCAGGGACTCACCCGCGCCGCCGCGAAGGTCACCGAGAGCCCCGCCTACCTGCGCGTCAGCGGCTCGCTCATGCGCCAGGGCTTCAACGCCCGCATCCGCCGCAACGGCCTGGTGGAGGGCGCCCTGCGCACCCTGCGCCTGCCCACCACGTCCGAGGTGGAGAACCTGCGCGACCAACTCCGCCGGGTGAATGACCAGGTCGAGGCGCTCGGCACCCAGTTGGAGCTGGTGGTGGACCTGCTCCACCGCCAGGAAGCCGCGGAACCCGAATCCGAGTCCCCCGAGCCCACGCCCAAGGAGCGCGCGCCCTCCAAGCGCCGCCGCTGACATGCCCGCGTCCACGCCCCAGCGTCTTCGCTCCTTCGTCACCGGCCAGGTCGAGCTGACCCGCGCCGTCGCGCACGCGCTCAAGTCGCGGCCCTTCAATCCATACCCGTACCTGAAGCCCTTCATCGAACGGGCCTCCGGCGTCCGCGAGCCCCCCGTCAGCGCCACCCCGCACACCGTCGTGTACACGCGCGGCAGCATGCGCCTGTTGCGCTACGCGGCCCCGCGGCGGCGCCACCGCACGCCCATCCTCTTCGTCTATTCGCTCATCAACCGCTGGTACATCCTCGACTTCCTGCCGGGGCGCAGCCTCATCGAGCACCTCACCCGCGAGGGCTACGACGTGTACGCCATCGACTGGGGCGTGCCCGGCCAGGACGAGGAGCGGCTCACCTGGGACGACCTGCTCGGCGGCCTCATCCAGACGGCGGTGCGCTGGACGCTGCGCGTGAGCAAGAGCCGCGAGCTGACGCTCTACGGCTACTGCATGGGCGGCACCATGGCGCTGGCGTACACCTCGCTCTACCCCGAGGGCGTCCGCAACCTGGTGGCCCAGGCCACGCCCGTGGACTTCAGCAAGGGCGGCCTCTACACGCTGTGGACGTCCGCGAACCACTTCGACGTGGACTCGCTGGTGGACGCCTACGGCAACGTGCCCACGCCCGTGCTGGAGAGCGGCTTCCTGATGGCCGCGCCGGTGCAGCGCCTCACCCGCTGGCTGGAGGTGTGCCGCCGCATCGATGACCCGGACTTCGTCACCACGTTCCTCGCCATGGAGCGCTGGGGCGCCGACCCCGTCCCCTTTCCGGGCGAGGTGTACCGGCAGTACATCAAGGACTGCTACCAGCAGAACCTCTTCCCCCAGGGCCTCATGGAAGTGGGCGGCGAGCGCGTGGACCTGAGCCGCATCCAGTGCGCCATCCTCAACGTCATCGCCGAACACGACACCATCGCGCTGCCCGCGATGAGCGAGCCGCTGCCCTCACTGGTCGGCTCCCAGGACGTCGAGACGCGCCGCTACCCCGTGGGACACATCGGCCTGTCCGCTTCGAGCAAGGGCTCGACGCAGGTGTGGCCCTCCATTTCCGCGTGGATCGCCGCGCGCTCGAAGCCGATGGAACCATGAACGTCGCGACCGACACCGAAGCCCGGGGCGTGCAGGTCCGTGAAGGCACCCTTCACCTGAGAGATGGCCGGCGGCTGGCCTACGTCGAGTCCGGGGACTTGAGCGGGACGCCCGTGTTCTTCATCCACGGCAACCCGGGCTCGCGCCACATGCGCCACCCGGATGACCGGCTCACCCATGCGCTGGGCGTGCGCCTCATCGCGCCGGACCGGCCGGGGTATGGCCTGTCGGACTACCAATCCGGCCGCACGCTGCTCGACTTCCCCAGCGATTTGGAGCAGCTCGCCAACGCGCTGAAGATTGACCGCTTCGCCCTCTTCGGCGTGTCCGCGGGAGGCCCCTACGTCGCCGCGTCCGCGTGGAAACTGGGTGAGCGCATCACCCGCGCGGCGCTCGTCTCGGGCGCGGCGCCGCTCGCGCGGCCGGGCGCCATGGCGGGGGTGAACCGGGACTACCGCACCGCGTACACCATGGCCGCCTGGCCGGAGTGGCTGCTGCATCCGCTGATGGCCATGCATGACCGGCAGGTGCGCGCGAATCCCGCGAGGGCGCTCGCGGGCCTGCGCTCCCAGGCGTCGGCGGATGACCGCGCGGTGCTCGCCGACCCGCGCATCGCAGCGCAGGTGCAGGGCTGGCGCTACGAGGCCACGCGCAAGGGCGTGGCGGGCATGCGGCGCGAGGCGCACATCCTCGCGCAGCCGTGGAACGTCCCGCTGGAGGAGATTCGAACCGAGGTGGACCTCTGGTACTGGGAGGGCGACAGCATCGTCCCGCCGCAGATGGGGCAGTACCTCGCCGCCCGGATTCCGCGCGCGGTACCGCGCTTCCTCCCCGGCGGTGGGCACTTCTCCCTGTACCCGCACTGGACGGACATCCTCTCCGCACTGCTGCGTCCACCAGACTGAGGACCGCGCTCAGGCGGCGCGGGACTGTTCCTCCTGGGTGACTGGCAGCAGGGGCGGAGCAATGGGTTCACCATTCTCCCCCAGCACCACGGGGGCGATGCCCAGCTTGCGCTCCACGAAGGCGTGGCCCAGGTAGATGAACGGCGTCAGGCCCACCGCGACGAGCACCTTCACCACGTACGACGTGGAGATGATGCTCACGATGGTGTCGTTGGGCAGCACGCCCGTCCACGCCACGTACTGCACCACCACCGTGTCGATGAGCTGCGACACCAGCGTGGACCCCGTCGCGCGCACCCACAACAGGCGGTTGCGCGTCAGGCGCTTGAGCCCGTTGAAGATGGCGATGTCGCAGAACTGGCCCACCAGGTACGCAATCATCGACGCGATGAGGATGCGCTGGGAGCCGCCGAACACGTTGTTGAACGAGTTCTCCACCGCGCCCGTGTAGCCCTCCGCGCGCGTCAGCGGCGCCCACGGCACCTGCACCGCGATGGCAATCACGATGAAGGCGAAGATGGCCATGAAGAAGCCCACCCACGTCACGAAGCGGGCCGCCTTCTTCCCGTAGAACTCGTTGAGGATGTCCGTGAGGAGGAACGTCACCGGGAAGGGCAGCATGCCAATGGACATGACCGCCACCACCGGCCCGACCTGCGCCTCGAACAGCTTCACCCCGATGATGTCGCCCACCACCAGGGAGGTGACGAACACGCCCGCCAACACCACGAAGAGCTGCAGCCGTCTGTCGAGGAGCATCCTGCCGTCCTTGTGAGCCGAGGCCGCGTCATACCGCGCCTCACTCCCGGAGCAGTAGCCCCCCATCCAGCACCAGCTCGGAACCGGAGAGCCAGGAGGCGCCCAGGAGGTAGCGCACCGCTTCGGCCACATCCTCGGGCCGCCCCAGCCGTCCGAGCGGATGCAGCGCCCGCAGCCCCGCAAGCTGGGCTTCCTGGCGCCGTAGGGCCTCGGACTCGGACAGCGGCTCTTCGCCGGGGGCCAGCCGCACCTCGCGCACCATGTCCGTCTCGACGACGCCCGGGAGCACCGCGCTGGCGCGCACGCCCCGCGCGGCGCCGGCCAGCGCCAGCACCTTCATCACCTGGAGCAGCCCGGCCTTCGCGGCGCTGTACACCGCGCTGGTGACGACGGGCCGCGTGGCCAGCGTGGAGGCGATGAACACCTGCGCGCCGCCTGGCTCCAGGACCTCCAGGGCCTGTTCGCCCAGCCGCAGCGGGGCGACGAGGTTGACCTCGAGCTGCGCCCGGAGCGCTTCCTCGCCGATGTGACCGGGCGGCTGGTGCACCACCTGCCCCGCGCTGTGCACGAAGCCATCCAGACCGCCGAGCACCTCCGCGGCCCGGCGCAGCAGTCCATCCCGTGCTTCCGGCGAGGCCAGGTCACACGGCAGCGCGAAGGCCTGGCCCGGCCACTGCGCCGCCAAGGACTCCAGCACCTCCACGCGGCGGCCCGTCACCACCACCCGGCCGCCAGCGCGCAGCAAGGCCTCCGCCACCGCCCGGCCGATGCCCGTCCCACCACCGGTGACGAGCACCTTCTTCGTCCCCACTTCATGGCTCATGAGCTGCGCTCCCTGGACTCCACGTCCTGGGCGCCCGCATCACGGAGCGCCTCACCCGGCAGGTGCTCCGAGGCGCGATCAGGCGCGAAGCAGGACGCCACCGTCCCGCGCCCCACCTCGCTCACGGATGGTGCTCCGCGGGCGACCCCGCCACCGCGGGCTCATCCAGCGGGTAATAGGAGTGCCCGGTGACAGGCTCCAGGCCCGTGGACGGCGGCTCCGTCTCCACCTCGTCCGAGGGGATGAACCCAGGCCTGTCCACGCAGAGCACCGTCTGCTCCGTGGCCGAGGGGTTGTCGTAGCGGTGCACGAAGCCGCGCGGCCAATGGAACGCCATGCCCCGGGCCACCGGCTTGAACTGGAGCAGCAGCCCCGAGCCCAGCACCAGCTCGCTCTCCTCCATCTGCTGGTGCACGTGCGAGGGGATGGAGCCGCCGGGCTTCACCCGCAACCGGTAGACGCCGTACCCCGTGCCCTCGTGGATGATGTCCACGCGGCCGAAGGACTTGTCCTCGCGCCCGTACACCATCTCCTCCGCGGTGCGGTGAATCTGGAGCGACGGCACCGCGAGCCCGCCCAGCGCGAGCGGCTTGGTGACGCGCACCGTGGCCGCGCGCACCTGCGTGCGCTGCGCGTCATCCGTGGGCGGCGCCAGCACGTAGCGGCACACCGTCTCCACCGCGGACTCCAGCAGCTCGAAGCGGCAGGACTCCAGCAGGAAGCGCAGCTCTCCCGCCAGCCGGCCGTAGTTCACCGTGTGCGCCAGCTTGCCTTCCGTCGCCGCGGCGCGGGTGTCCAGAAACAGCGCCACGTCCAGCCGCAGCGGCTGCGCCACCGTGCGCTCCCGGTTGAAAATGCCCACGATGCAATCCACCGTGAGCCCCCGCATCTCGATGACGTCCAGGGGGCGGCCCTCCGGCGTCGTGACGACGGGGGGATGAAAGGCCTGCTCCGAGCTCATAGCTGTGCGCTCCTGCCGCCATCGACGGCGATGACCTGCCCGGTGATGTACGGCGCCTCGCGTGCGAGGAAGACGACGGTGCGGGCGATGTCCTCGACGCTCCCCTCGCGGGCCATCGGAATCCGGCGCAGCACCGCGTCGCGGTCCTCGGCGCTGAAGTCCTCGGGGAAGGCCACCGTCCCGGGCGACACCGCGTTGACGCGGACATGCGGAGCGAGCTCCACCGCCAGCGCGCGGGTCAGCATGATGAGCCCCGCCTTGCTCACCGAATAATGCGCGTAGTGGCTCACCGGACGCTCACCGCCCACGTCTGTGAGGTGCACCACCAGCGGGTCCTTCCCGGCACGCAGCGCGGGCAGCAGCGCCTGGGTGAGGAAGAAGGGCGCGTCCAGGTTCACCGCGAGCATGGTGCGGTACTGTTCGCGGGAGATGGCGGCGAAGTCGGAGCGCTCATAGAGGCCCGCGTTGTGGACCACCACGTCCAGGGCGGGCCAGGCCTCGCGCACCTCCGCGGCCAGGGCATCCACCGCGTCCGGGCGGCTCAAGTCCGCGGCGTGCAGGGTGACGCGACGGCCGAGCGCTCGAAGTTCCTCGGCCAGGGCGGCCAGCGGCTCGACGGAACGGTTCGCATGGAGCGCCAGGTCATAGCCGGCGCCACCGAGCGCCCGGGCCACCGCGCCGCCGATGCGGATGCCAGCCCCGGTGATGAATGCGGTCGCCATGTGACGCATTCACTAACAGGACCGGCGGGGAAAGGCACTGCGGACCTGCTACCGCGGAGCGCGCCTGGGTACCCCCGTAACCCGGCGCGCCCCACGGCGCGGTCCCCCGAAAACCTCGCTTCGCTAGCGGCGGCTGGCCACGTGAACCCGGCCAGGACCGTAAGACACCCAGACCCACTCCTGGACCGGCTCGTAGCGGGCCGGCACCCAGCGCTGCTCGTAGAACCCGCCCGTGCACCGGGTCACCCGCGAGCGGCGGTTGTTGCGCTCGCTGCACACCTCGGGGACCCACACGCGCTCGTAGCGGCCCTCCACGTAGCGGTTGACCGTCTGCAGCTCGTAGCGGCCCCGGGCGTGAGCCGGAGGACGCGGGGCCGGCCCCGGGTGCCGGCGAACATCGACGTGGACTCCGAAGTCGCCGCCGCGGCCGTCATGCCGGTGCTGCTGGGAGTGCCGCGACTTCTCGTGGTCGTCCCTGGCATGCGCGGCCGTGGAGCCGAGGAACAGCATTCCGAAAGCCATCACCGCGAAAACCGTCTTGAGTGCCGCCATGTCGTCCTCCTCCGTCGTCCTGCTTGAACCTTCTGACGGGGGTCCCCCAGGAACATTCAATGGCCAATACCCGCCGCATTTCCGCGGGGAGGCGCCGGTGTGGGTGCGGTACACCCGGGGGCACCATGTTCCACCGCAAGGGCCCCACCCTCCGGGAGCTGGCCTCGCAGGCGCTCTCCTCCGTCGAGCACGGCTACGACCTGCTCGCGCCCAAGTTCGAATACACGCCCTTCCGCACGCCGAACGCGGTGCTCGAGGCCGCCATCGCGCAGGTGGGCGGGCCCGGCTCCGTGGGCAGCGCGCTGGACGTGTGCTGCGGCACCGGCGCGGCCATGCGTTTCCTGCGGCCGCTCGCGCGCGAGCGTGTGGTGGGCTTCGACCTCAGCCAGGGCATGCTCGACGAGGCCCGCCGGCAGCTCGCGGACGCGCCCGGCACCGCGGAGCTGGCCTTCCACCAAGGCGACGCGCTCGCGCTCCCCTTCGAAGGCGCGTTCGACGTCATCACCAGCTTCGGCGCCTTCGGCCACATCCTCGAGGAGGACGAACCGCGGCTGGTGCGCGGCATCGCCCGGGCGCTGCGCCCCGGAGGCCGCTTCGTCTTCGTCACCGCGCATCCGCCGTCGAAGCTCAACCCCGGCTACTGGGTGGCCCAGGGCTTCAACGCCGCCATGCGCGTGCGCAACGCGCTCTGGAAGCCGCCCTTCGTCATGTACTACCTGACGTTCCTGGTGCCCCGCGCCCGCGCGCTGCTCGAAGCGGAGGGCTTCACCGTCGAGGTGCGCGAGGGCCTCATGCCCGAACCCTTCACCCCGCTGAGCACCGTCATCGCCACCCGGCGCTGAGCGCGCGCGTCAGGGCGCCGCGTAGTCCACCGCCGTCACCGTGTACTCCACGCTGCCGCGCGGGCGCTCCACCACCACGGACTCCCCCACCTCCTTGCCCAGCAGCGCGCGGGCCAGGGGTGACTCCACGCTGAGCCGGCCCGCCTTCACGTCCGACTCATCGGCGCCGACGATGCGGTAGCGCACCTCGCCGCCGTCCTCGTCCGCCAGCGACACCCACGCGCCAAAGAAGACGCGCCCGGCCTGGGCCGCGTCGGGCTCCACCACCCGCACCTCCTCCAGCACCGCGGCGAGCTCCTGCGCGCGGCGCTCGCGCTCCTTGCGCCGCACACCCGCTTCCAGCTCCGTGAGTTCTCCCGCCCGGGGGTCCGGCCCCTGCTCCGACGCCAGCGCGTCCTGGAGGGCCCGGTAACCTTCTGGGGTGATGTAGCGCTTCTCGCCCGAGAACACGCGCGGCCGGGCGGGCAGCACGCCCTCATCCACCGAGTCTTCCTTCGTGAAGGCCTTCGACATGCCGGTCCTCTGTCTCCAAGCGGGCACGGCGGCGGGTTCACGTGCCCGTTCGCGGAGCCGGCCATTAAGCTGCGCCCCCTCTCATTTCCTCGCAAGGGTGAAGCCATGACGGGACAGACGCAGCTCATCGGCAAGCAGGGGCAGGCACTGGCGGGTTATCTGAGCGAGGCCCCCAAGGGCGACGCGCCCGGAGCGGTGGTGCTCATCCACGAGTACTGGGGCCTCAACGCGCACACGCGCGACGTCGCGGACCGGCTGGCGCGCGAGGGCTTCACCGTCTTCGCGGTGGACCTCTACGACGGCCGCGTGACGAAGAACGCCGACGAGGCCAACGCGATGTTGAAGGCGCTGGATTGGGGCAAGGCCACCGCGGACCTGCGCGCCGCCGTGGAGGCGCTGCGGGCACGCAAGGACGGCACGAAGGTGGCCATCCTGGGCTTCTGCATGGGCGGGGCGCTGACGCTGCTGGCCGCCGCGAACGACCCGGGGCTCGACGCCGCCGTGCCCTTCTACGGCATCCCCCCGGAGCAGGCCGCGGACCTGTCCCGCATCCGCGCGCCGGTGCTCGGCCACTTCGCCAAGAATGATGACTGGTGCTCGCCGGACCGGGTGGACGCGCTGGAGCAGAAGCTGAAGGCCGGCGGCGTGCCGACGGAGATTCACCGCTACGACGCCCAGCACGCCTTCTTCAATGACACGCGTCCGGAGGTCTACTCGCCGGACAACGCCGCGAAGGCGTGGCGGCGCACCGTCGACTTCCTCCACGCGAAGCTCGGCTGAGCCTCGCGTGGATGAGGCGCCGGCTCAGGTGCCGGGCGCGGTCTCCGGGGCGGCGGCCGGGGCCTCCGTCGCCGGAGTCTCGGGGGCGGCGGGGGCCTCAGAGGCCTCGGGCGCCTCCGGGGCCTCGGGCGCCTCGTCGTCGATGGGCGCACCCGGCGGCACCAGCTGCAGGCGGTAGGCGCGCACGCCGGCGGGCAGCACGATCTCCACCAGCGGGTTCTCCTTCAGCAGCGACTGCGACACGTCGAAGGCCACCCGGCCGTCCTCGTCCGTGACGTAGGACTCGCGCCACCGGTAGTCCTCACCCCAGAGCACCTTGGCGCCCTTCACGGGCTGGTTCGTGTCCGCGTCCAGAACGACCAGCTCCACCGGGGTGCCCGCCGCGATCGACGCGCCCTCGGGCTGCATGATGTCGCGGTAGAACGGCCGCTGCGTCACACAGGCAGACAGCAGGGAAGAGGTGACGAGGGCGAGGGTCAGCAGATTGCGGCGAAAGCTCATGGAAATTTCCGTACGGGCAGGGATGGGGGTGCTGCCGGGCGCGGCAGCATAGCCGGAGGCCACCATCCGCCAAGTCCGGCGCGCATCTTCTGGGGGGAGGGGGCCGGTATCCAGGGACTCCGCGAGTATTCCGGACGGGGAAATCCAGGGCCCGACAGGTGGCCCGCCCTGCGGTGCGCCCGGCGGCCCTTCCGTACACCCGCTGGCGTCACAAACTCATGACCATCCGGAACGCGCTGACTCGCCCTCGTGGGAGGAATCCAGACATGGCCCAGCACATCATGACGCAGGACCCGGAGAAGGCCCTATCCGGACCGGAGACACGCTACGAGTACGTTCGCCGGGAAATCCCTCCGGACCTGACGTTCAAGCCAGACACCATCAACCCGGTCCACAACCGCTTCATCGTCAGCACGGTGGTGATGGTGCTCACCAGCCTCGCGCTCTTCTTCCTGCCCCTGTTCAACGGGCTGCTGGCGGGCGCGTTCGGCGGCTTCCATGCGCGGCGGATGTCACGCGCGCTCGCCGCCGCCGCCTTCGCCTCGGTGGCGGTGCCCGCCACCCTCGCCTTCCTCCTCTTCATTGGCACGGCCACGCAGAGCCATCTCTTCTGGGGCCTGGGCTTCTGGGGATACACCGCCCTCTACGTCATCGGCATGTTCATCGGCGCGGCCACGGGCGCGGTCAGCAGCCCGTTCTGGGCGGGCGGGGACTCCCGCGCCCCCGCCTTCCTCAGCGCACCTCCAGGCCGAGCGCCAATCGCCGCTCCGCCGAGCCGTCCCACCACGCCGTAGCGGTCGGGGGCGCCACCCACCCTTCCCAGCGGACCTGGGCGCGGGGGGTGAGCAGGAAACCGAAGGGCCCCAGACGCCCCAGCCACAGCTCCACCTGGAGCGTGGCGCCCGCCTCGTGGGTGAAGTGGTCATCGCCCACTCGCCAGGTGGGTGCATAGGCCGCCTCCAGGCGCACCGCGTTGGCGCCGGAGCCCGGCAGCCCCGTGCGGTGCGCCACCGAGAGGCGCGGCCCCGCGGCGGGCGTCATCAGGTCGCGCCTCCAATGCAGGAGCGCGAGCCCGCCCAGCCCCACGGCGGTGTAGCGCGAGAAGCGCGCGTTCTCGTCCAGCACCACCAGCGCCTCGGCCTGGACGGACGCGCGGTAGGGCATCATCCGCGCATCGCTCGATGAGACGCGGGCCTCCGCGCCCCAGCCCAGGGAGTCCCAGAAGGAGTCCCGAAACTGGGGGAGCTCCCGCAGCAGCGTGCGGTAGCCCACCAGCGTCATGTCGGAGACCGCCACCTTCGGCATGCCCCAACGCGGCGCCAGCAGCAGCTCGCCGTCGAGCACCCGCAGCTCGCTGCTCGGCTGGAAGCCGTGAAGCCGCGCGTCGCCCAGCGCCTCGGACATGGCCGCGGTGCGCAACCCCAGCAGCGGCCGGACACCGCCCGCCAGGGGGAAGTCCATGCCCACCGTCAGCGCCAGGCGCGCCGCGCCAGACTCCCTCAGCGCCCCTTGCGCCCAGCGGGCCTCCGCCGCGACCTTGCGGCGGTGGTCCTCTCCCAGGAAGTTCAGCGGATCCACCTGGGCCAGCGGGCCGTCGTTGAGCGCCCCCTGCACCTCGGTGGCCCGCGTGAAGGCGGCCTCGGTGCGTTCGGCCCGCACCAGCGTCCGCAGCTCCTCCGGCGTGGGCAGCCTGCGGGGCACCGAGGCCATTGCGTCCTTCAACACCGTGATTCGGTCCAGCACCGCGAGCCGCCGCTGGAGTGAATCCTCGCTTTCGAAGATGCGCTGGCGCTCCCGCGTGCCCGCCTGCGCCGAGCCCGCCAATGGAACTTTCACCGCGAGCAGCCGCTCCCGCTCGATGCGCAGGCGCTCGCCTTCCGCCCGGTCCACCGCCGCGCGCTCCACCCGGACCGTGTGCGCGACGTAGGCGTGCAGGCGCTCACGAACCCTGTCGAGCGACGCCGTTCGCGCCGAGGACAGCACCGCCGAGAACACGGCGGGCAGGTCGTCATACGCTCCCTGGCGCGCCTGCGGTTCGGGGGACTGCAGGCGGGCGTGGACCTCGCGCAGGCTCGCGAGCTCGTTGGCGCCGACATGCCCCGCCAGCGACTCCATCGCCTCCCGCCGCGCGGCCTGCGCGCGCACCGCGCGGTCTCCGGTGGACTCGAAGGCGTCCGGGACGTGCTCCAGCAGCGGCACCTGGCGGCCTTCGGGGCCCTCCACCTGCACCCCGGCCAGCGTGTCCAACGTGGCGGTGGGGAGCACCCAGAGCAGTCCGGGAGGACGCACCTGACGGTCTCCCTCCAACGCGCCGTTGAGCAGGAAGAGGAGCGCGCTCGCGCAGTTGTCCGTGAAGAAGTAGTAGCCCATGTACCCGCGGCGCTCGAGCTCCCACACCCGCTCCAGCATCCGGGTGTCCTCGCCGGGGTTGAGCCGCAGCCGGAAGCGACGGACAGAGCGCTGCTCCAGCTCCAGCGCCTCGTGGGACAAGTCGCCCATCGTCCCCGTGAGGAACACGGTGTCGTAGGCGCCCGTCATGCCCTTCACCACGTAGCCCAGTCCCTTGGCTTCCATCCCCGTCAACGCCACCAATTGCACCACGCGCTCGAAGCTGGGGCCGCGAGGCACCTCGCCTTCTCGCCAGACCGGGCGCAACAGCAGGTGGCCGAAGAGCGACTCCGGCTGACGGCCCGTGGAGGCCACCAGGAGCACCTCGAAGTGAGACAGGGCCTCCCGGTCCGCCCACGCGTCGTAGGCGGGACAGTCCCCGCGCGGCGGCAGGTCGCCCAATCCAGACGCGGCCACCTGCTCCGCGAGCGCGCGTGCCTTGGAGAACTCCTGACAGCGGACCTGGTCGTCCACGGGCAGCGCGTCCGCGCGCAGGGACTCCACGGGGACGAACCACTCCTCCGCGAAGGTGACGAGGTCCAGCGAGGCGCTGCGTTGCCCCAGGGCCCGGCTGAAGGCGCCCGCGTAGCGGATACGGACCTCCTCCTTCCACACCAGCGGGCGCTCGAAGGGCTTCATCCAACCCGACAACCTGCGCCACGCGTCGGTGCCGCTCCACCCGCGGGCGTCATCCCAACGCTGCATCACCGCGTGCACGACCGCGCGGCGGCGCCACAGGCGCTCCGACTCCAGGTCCGTCAGCCGCGACAAGCGGAGCGTGGCCCGGCGCTCTTCGGAAGGCGCGTACCGGTAGAGGTGGAAACGCGTGCGGCCCTGCGTCCAGTCGGGATGCGCGGGTGAGCCATCGCCCAGGCCCAGCGGCGCGACCTCGGCGTGCAGCACGAACTCCAGCGTGCCTCCGGGGGGGCGGCGCAGCGCGGGAGGCAGTGCGTTCAGCCCCGCCTCCACTTCGGTGACGAGCCCCGCGTCGGTCGCGGCGGCGCCAATCAACACCACGCCCGCCGCCGCGAGCGCCTTCACCCGTTCGGGCAGCTGACGCGCCGACAGGGCTTCGCCCAGGTCCGGCGTGACGAGGCTCGCCGGTGCTTGCGCCTGCTCCGGCGGGGCATCCCCAGGCCCCTCCACGCCGGGAGTGCCCAGGGTCGGTTCAGACGGGACCGGAACATGCGAGGCGACCTCACGGCCCACCCCGGCCCGCGCCCCCTCGGCGGGCACCACTGCCTCGACCTCCATGGACAGCGCGAGGACGAGGCCCAGGAGCCCCCTCCAGCGCATCAGGGCGCCACCACCGCGGTGCCCTCTTCCTGGAGCGATGTCGCCAGGAACGCGCGCCGGTCCTCGTCCAGGCGCGGATCCGCGCGGGCCAGTTCACCCACGCGCTCCATCCACGCGAGCGCGCGGTCCGGCGTGAGGGCGTTCGACTCCGCCAGCGCCAGCAGCTCCTCGCGGTGGGCCCGCAGCACGCCGCCGAAGACGCCCAGGTGCTCGCGCCGGATGCGCGCCGCCGCCGCCAGGTCCTCCACCGTCGGCCCCGCCCCCAGCGCGAGGTCCTCACGCAGCTGGTGCGTCCGCGCTCGGAGGTACACCTGCGCCGCGCGGCCCGCCTCGCGAGGCGACACACCCCGCCGTCGCTGCTCCGCCGCATACGCCTGCCAGATGACCACCCCGAGGCCAATCACCACCGTGGCCACCGTCACCGCCGACGCCACGTCGTTGTTCGCCGTATTGCTGCTGCGCGACTGCGAGGCCTCGCCTTCCGCCCGCTGCGTTCCACTGGAGCCCTCGCTGGAGCCGCCTGGCTCGCTGCTGCGGGAGGACCCCTCGCTGAGCGCATCCTCGGTCGGCCTGGAGCTGTTCGATTCCCCTTCGCTGGTTCCCGAGTGGCTCGTCCCTTCCTCGCTGGAGCTCGACTCACTGGAGCCCTCGCTGGAGCCTTCACTGGAGCCGCTCGATTCGGACTGGCTCGACTCCCCCGAGCTCTCCGAGGAGCCCTCCGACTGACTCGACTCCCCCGAGCTCTCCGACTGGCTCGATCCGTCCGAGGAAGCACCCGACTCGGAGCCTTCGGACGAGGCCGCTGAGTCCGAGCCTTCGGACGAGGCCGCTGAGTCCGAGCCCTCCGAGGCGCTCATGGCGCCAGGCCCCAGCGCGCCGGGCGTCCTGCATCCCGAGAGGGTCATCACCACTGCCATGCACAGCGCGCGCTTCGCGGAGCTCTTCGTGTTCATCGAACGCATTCCAGGCTGTCCATCCGTCATCCACGTGGGCCGGCCGTCGCACGGTGGTACATCCAGTCGGCAGCCTAGCCAGCGGCGTGCCGACGCGGAGGATGCCGCGATTTCGCCCCTTTGCGCACGACATCATGCGGCATGGCGCGAAGCCCACGAACCGCAGGTGCGTTACGCGCTACGCGCCGGGTGAGCACCTTTCCAACGAACCTCCACACGGAGTAAGGCCATGACGCTGGGGCTCGCGATACTCGGACTCTTCACGGTGCTGCTCTCCATGGCGGCCATCTTTCCCGTCGGGGAGCCGAAGTGGTTCGGCTTCGGCATCCTCGCAGCGGCGCTCTGCGCCCTGGGTGGAGCCTTCAGCGGACCGCACCTGCGCTCGGCCATGCCCTGGGGCGTTGGCACCGGGCTGTCCATCTGGGCGTTGGTGGCCCTGGGCACGGGAGCCATCAGCGCCTGGCTCGCCTGGACGGCGCTCGCCTTCGGCATGGCCTACCTCGCGCTGGGAATGCTCCACTTCCTGCGCAGGGTGGTGCCCCCCGGGCGGCTGCCGCGCTTCCTGCATGTCCCATGAGGTCAGGTGGCCTGACAAAGGCAACCATCCTCGTGGGTTGGCGTCAGGGGTTTGCGAGTCGGAAAGGAGCGGCGCACCGGGCACCCGAAACCGAGCGCCCGGCGCGCGCTCACAGTTCACCGCGGCGGCCCTCCCCCCCGGGGGCCAGCGCGAGAGTGTTCCGCCAGAGCCCCATTTCCTGCTATCGGGGAAAACCCCGGGTCATTCCAAACCCATGCTCAATCAGAGGGATTGAGCCCCGCGCGGATAATTTTGAACGTTCAAGACTTGTGCGGAAAGTGGTCAGGTACTGGGCCCAATCCCTAACGGGCGTATACTTCACTGACCGTGATTCGTTTGAATTCCGAGGAGCAGGGCCTGCTGACAGACCTGGAGGCGTTGCTCGTGGAGGCCGAGCCCGGGGCGGAGTCCTTGCCCTTGGTGCTGAGTGCTCTACGAGAGGCTTTGCGGGCCGAGCGCGCCGTTGCCTACGGCGTGGACGTGGGCCCTGAGCGCTACCACGCGAGCTACTCCTACAGTGCGGGCTTCCCATTCCCCGCAGCGGCAGTGCAAGCCGCCATCGAGACGCAGGTGTCTGCCTGGAACGAGCCGTGGGGTTGGTTCAATCCCGCGCGGCCCGAGCCTGCCCAGCGCAACCGCGCGCTGCATTTCCGCTCGCTGGCGGAAACCGAGACAGCGCGGCAGATGCCGCTGCATGACGTGTCCGCCACCGAGGTGGGCCGGCGGCTGGGCATGAGCGAGGAGGCGCTGGAGAGCACCCGCGAGCGCATCCGCCTCCGCACGGGCGCGATGTTCCGGCAACTGGGCGTGGAGCACATGCAATGGCTTCGCACGCTCGTCTGTGATGGACCCGTGCTGCTGGGCTGGGTGGGCCTGGCCCGCGCCGAGCCCTTCACCGAACGCGAGCAGCGCCTGCTCCAGGCCTTGACGCCCGCCCTGCAACGGCGGCTCACCATGGAGACGCGGCTGCGCGAGTCGGGCCTGATGTCCACGGCGCTGCAGGTGGCCATGGAGGCCCTGGGCCGCGCCGCCTGGGTGGTCAGCTCCAGTGGCCGGGTGGTGCACGCCAACAACGCCGGCCGTGCCCGCCTGGAGCGCCACGACCCGGAGCTGATGGACTCGCTGCGGCGCGGCGCGCAAGGCATTCCCTGCTCCGGCCCGCTCACGATGACGCCGCTGGTCACCACCGGCCTGCCGCCCCACTACCTCGCCATCGACACGGGCACCGCCTCCAGCGCCGCCGCGCGCGTGCAGGCCCTGTCCGCGCGCTGGTCGCTCACCGCGCGCGAGTCCGAGGTGCTCACCCACATCATCCAGGGTGAGACGAACAAGTCCATCGCGGGGCGGCTGGGCTGCGCCGAGCGCACCGTGGAGGTCCACGTCACGCATCTGCTAAGCAAGGCCCAGGTGGAGAGCCGCTCGGCGCTGATCGCCCGCTTCTTCCAGAGTTCGTGACCGCCGTCCTCATTCGCACCGCGCTCGCTCGCGCCCAGGAAGCCGTCGCCGCGGGGCCCCGCTCCGCCCCGGCGCGTGGCGGCACGTGGCGGCGGCGGCTCGTGATGGGAGACCCGCAGGCCGACCTGGAGCAGGTCCTGGCCATCCTCGCGCGGCACGGGGTGCTGGGAGAGGACGGCTGGCTCCAGCCCGGCGTGCAGCTCGTCTCCGTGGGAGACCACTTCGATTGGGGCAAGCCCGAGGAGCGCGCCCACGCGGCCGCCAGCGGGTTGGCCCTGGTGGCCTGGCTGGCCGCGCACCCCTCCGACCAGGCGGTGATGCTCCTGGGCAACCACGACCTGGGGCGGGTGGGCGAGCTCGCTGGCTTCACCGACGCGCGCTTCGCCATCGCCCAGGCAGAGGCGGACCAGGCCTACCGGGGGGGCGACACGGACGCCGCCGCCGAGCAGGCCTTCCTCACGCGCTGGCCGCAGGTCCCCTCGGCGGAGCTGGTGGCGCGCGACTTCGGCAACTTCCGCGAGGCGCAGCACACCTGGGTGGAGCACCTGCTGCGCGTGAAGCGCTTCCGCGTGGCCCACGCCGCGGGCCCGGACCTGCTGGTGCTGCACGCGGGCGTCACCCGTGAAGACCTCGACCTGACGGGGCTGCTCCAGGCACGACGCGCGGACGCGGGCGCTGTCGCGGAGGCGCTGAACGCCGCGCTCGACACGGCGGTGGCGGCGTGGACGCACGGTCCGCTCGTCATCCCGGGACTGCACCAGCCCGGAGACGCGGCGCGCGGAGAAGGGACGGGCATCTTCTACCAGCGCCCCAGCCTGCTCCCCGAGGACGCGGAGCGGGCGCGCGGCACGCCTCGGCGCCGGTTCGACCCGAGGCGGCTGCCCCTGGGCCTGACGCAGGTGGTGGGCCACACGCGCGACAAGCGCAACCGCTCAATGCTGGGGCTGCCCTCCATCGGGGTGCACAACGGCGTGCTCCGGCACCTCGTCACCGACGGGACGCGCGTGGACTACGCGCACGGACCACCCCCGCCGCCCTCGCCTGGCGCGGCGGTGATGGTGTTCACCGATGGGGGCATGCGCGAGTGCCCGGCCGACGCCTACGAGCTGCTCGACCTGGACGCCCGCGCCGCGGCTACCGCGCCGAAGCCCGAAGCCCGTTGAGCTTCTTCTCCAGGCCCGCCACCATGCGGGGAGACACCTGCGAGGCGGGCAGCGTCTTCGCGAAGGTGATGGCCTCCTCCAGCGTCTTCACGGCGCCCGCCGTGTCCTTGCGCGCGACGAAGATGTCCGCGCGGCCGGAGAGGACCGACAGCCGCCGCGCGCCCTGGACACGCGCTAGGGCACGCTCACTGGCGGCGAGCGCGTCGTCGAGCCGCCCCTCCAGCCGGTACAGCGTCGCCAGCCGCGCGGGCGGGTTGTAGTCCTGGGGCAGGTCCTTCTCGCTCTGCTCGATGGCCGGAATCGCGCGTCCCGGCGTCTCCAGCTTCATCGCCGCGAGCATGCGGTGCGAATCGAACACCGTGCGCGCCTGGGGGTTGGGCGCCTTCGCCGCCTCGGCCTCCAGGAACGCCAGCCACTCCGCGGACAGCGCCTTCACGGCAGCCGTGTCCTTCGCCGCCTCGCGCGCCTGCACGCGCACTTCGTACAAGCCGGAGCGGTCATCGGCGGACATCTCGATGGCGGGCGGCGCCAGGGCCTCCGCCACCTTCGCCTCCAGTCCCTCGCGCAGCGCCGTCCCCGCAGCGGCGTCCTCGGGCAGCGACAGCACGCAGTACATGCCCAGCAGGGCCCCATTGGCCCAGGACAGCGAGCGCGGCGTCTTCGGCAGCTCCTCCAGCGCCTTGCGCGCGCAGTCCTCGTGCTGCTTGGCGCCATACATCGCCGTCAGCAACGACTCCACCGCGCGGCCCCGGCGGGACCAGTCCGCGGGCGCCTCGGTCAGGGCCTCCGCGAGCGTCTCGGCCGCCTCCGCCGAGCGCCCCTCCGCGTAGAGCGCGTCACCGCGCGCCAGCAGGGCCTCCGCGCCCGTGATGCCGCCCTTGTACGCGCGCTCGCCGTCCTCGAAGAGCTTCTCCAACTGCGCCACGGTGGCGCTGCCGGCGAAGCGCAGCAGGGCCTTCTCCTGGCGCGGGTCGATGACGTACAGCGTGGGCCAGAACTCCACCGGGTACTGCTCCTGGAACGCCGCGTTCGACGTCAGGTCGGTGTTCACCTCCAGCCACACGAAGCGGTCCGCGTGCCGGGCCAGCGATGCGTCCGACAGGACGTAGGCCTTCATCGAGCGGCACGTGTGACACCAGGGCGCCCAGACGTCGACGAAGAGCGGGACGCCCTTCGCCTTCGCCTCCGCCAGCGCACGGGCGTAGTCATCCTGGATGAACGGCAGGGGTGCCCCGGCGTGCGAGGCGTCCGCGGGAGCAACATTCGAGTTCGCGGCGGTGCAGGCAACGAGCCCCGACAGGAGCAGGCAGACGGCGAAGAGGCGCATGGCGACACCCTACCGCGCGCCACCCGCTCTGTCCCTGGCCGACACCTGGAGGGACAAGTGCCTGGGCAGGGAGCGCTCCGCGTGCTGAGGTGCGCGGACTTCTGGTGATGAGAGACCCGTACACCCTGCGCACCTCCCTCGCGTCCGCCCTGGACGCCCTGCCCGCGCCCGAGCGCTTTCCGGACGCCGCGGACGCCGAGCTCGCGCGCCGTCTGGCCGAACGCCTGCGCCGCGACCTGCTGCCCCGCCTGGGCTCCGCCGATGCCCCGCTGCTGCTGGTGGCCATCGCCGGGCCCAACAACGTGGGCAAGTCCACGCTCTTCAACTCGCTGGTGGGCGCGTCGCTGTCCCCCGCGAGGCCCGAGGGCGGACTCACCAAGCAGTGCCTGGCGGCGGCCCATCCGGAGTCGTGGAGCGGCCCGCTCAAGGACTACCTCACGCGGCGTTACGACACCGTGCCAGTGGCCTCGGGCGAGGCGGCGCCGGTGGACCAGTCAGGCCCTCCGGGCCGGCTGTACCTGGTGCTGTCGGAGGCGGTGCCACGCGGGCTGCTCGTCATGGACACGCCGGACTTCGACAGCGTGTACCGCGACAACCGGGAGCGCGCGGAGGCCCTGCTCGTCACCGTGGACGTGCTCGTCTTCGTGACCAGCCGGCAGACGTATCAGAACGCCGCCCTGGTGGACTTCCTGCGCGCGGCCGTGGGGCACGGTCGGCCGTACCTGCTCGTCTACAACGAGGCCACGCGTGAAGAGGTGGCCCGGGGCCACCTGGACAAGCTCGCCGGTGACGTGGGGCACCCAGCCCTCGCGCGCTATCTGGCGCCGCATCAGCCCGACGTCGAGGCGGGCCTCAAGCCGCTGGCCACCGAGCCCCTCGATGGAAAGCCCGCCCTCGGAGCCCTGCTGGGCCAGGCCGAGCACGCGCGCGAGCTGAAGGCCCGGGCGCTGGAGGCGTCCATCGCGGACGCGCGCGCGGAAATGGAGGCCGTGTCACGCGCGGCCACGCACGCGGCCCAGGAACCCGACCGGCTCCGTCAGCGGCTGAGGCACGAGCTGAGCGTCGTGGGAGCCCATGCGGCGCTCAAGGCCGTGCCCGCCGACGTGCTCATCGACGCCTTCCGCGACGAGCTGGACGCGCGCAGCCAGTTCCACAAGTGGGTGCGGCTGCCCTTCCGAGGACTGGCCACCGCGCTCACCTTCGTCACGCGCAAGGTGCGCGAGTCCTTCACCGCCCCCGATGTCCCGGGTATGGAGACGCCGACCCACGCCGTGGATGAGACGTTGAAGGACGGCGTGCGGCGGCTGGTGGACGCCTTCGCGCCCGAGGTGGCGACGTGGCGCGCCGATGCGCAGACGCGGGTGCAACTAGAAGAGGCCTTTGGGCCAGTGACGCTGACCAGGCTGGAGGAGCCCCTGGGCTTCGAACCCCTGCACGCTCACGCCGCGGACCGGGCCACGCTGTACGCGTACTGCCGCGAGCTGGTGGCGGCGGAGCTCCAGGGCGGCATGCGGGAGGAGATTCTCCAGGCGCTGACGACGCTGGTGTACTCGGTGCCGTCCGGCGCCGCGGCGGTGGTGACGGTGGCCACGGGGGGCATGGGCCATGACGCGGTGGTCTGGGCCGGCACCCTGCTGTCCACCCCGCTGATGGAGCGCTTCGTGGACCTGCTGGGGGCGCAGGTCCGAGCCCGGGTCACCAAGAAGTGGGCGGATGCCCATGGCGCCACCCTGTCGAAGGCGCTGGAGGAGCGATACTTCTCCGACGTACTGAAGCAGCTCGACGGGCTGGCGGGCGACTGGGCGCACACGGCGGCTCAACTGGATGCGGCACGGGCGGGCTTGTCCTGACGGGTGGAGGCACGACGCCATGGCAACTCCGTCCGTGCGTGACTGGCGTCAATGCGCCATGCTGTACGCCTCATGAACGGCTCGGACCCAGCCGACGCGGGCGCATCACCGCCCGTCCTCTCCTTCCGCCACCTGCTGACCGAGGCGGTCGGCACGTTCCTGGATGAAGCTCGGATGACCTGCGAGCTGACGGCGGACTCCATCGGCGAGCTCATCGTCACCCTGTCGCGGTACCGCGAGGAGGGCGCCCCGCTCTTCCCCATGGCCTTCGTGGGTGACGACCTGGGGCAGATGCTGGAACAACTGGGCGGGCATGACCCGATTGCCATCGGCATCGGTCCCCGCTCGCGCGCCACCATCCAACGCGCGCTCAAGCAATGCGCCCCGCTGGGCCAGGGCCGCTGGTGGGCGCTCTACCTGCTGCGCGTCCCCGAGGGCTTCGCGTACGGCGTCTTCCGGACGGACCCCTTCCCCCTGGCGGAGACGCCGCTGGAGCGCCTGCGCCGCGTGGAGGACCCCGGCGCGGGTGTCATCGGCGTGGTGCAGCTCGCGGACAACATCCTGGAGCTGCGCTCGGGTGGAGGGCTGTGCCGGCACGTGTACCTGTCTGGCGCGAAGGTGGAGTCGGCCTCGCCGCCCGAGGTCATGGCCGAGTTGGCCGACGCCGTCACCGACGCCATCTCCATGCCCAGCCGCGAGCGCGCCCGAGGCTTCTTCCGCCGCGTGCTCTTCGAGGTGATGCAGGGCTCCCATGGCGCGCTGGTGGCGGTGCTGCCCCGGGAGCGCGCGGGCTCCTCGCTGTTCGTGGACGGCATCATCCTGCCCCGGCCGCTGGACATCGTGGCGCTGCTGGAGCGCTACCACGCGGATCCCACCGTCAATGCTGGCACCGCCGTGCGAGCCACCGCGCAGCTGCTGCGAGGCATGATGGCCACGGATGGAATCACCGTGCTTCGCGCGGATGGCTGCATCGTGGGCTACAACATCTTCGTGCGCCACCCCGAGACGCTGGCCAGTCAGCCCTCCGTCGTCGGCGGCGCCCGCCGGCGCACCTTCGATGTGCTGTGCGCCGCCCTGGGCTCCGAACTCACCGCGGCGTTCATCCGCTCCCAGGATGGCGACGTGAGCTGCATGCGCGCCTGAGCCGGCGACCGGCCCAACCAAACGCATCGTGTCGAAACATCGTCACGATGCGGGCCGCTGCGCTCCGTGCAGCGGCTCGGTCAGGGTGCCAATGAACGCCGGAACATGACTTTCACGTTGTTCAGATTAAGTGCGTGCGATTGGAGGGCCTACGTAGGACGTCTTAGGGAGGACCTGGGACGTTGAGGCCTAGAGGAAAACCGCACCCGGATGAAGGATTTGCTGTTGTCGGAGATATTGGAGATGCTGGCGGGGTCTTGAATTCGCCATCGTCCCGCATCGCGCGCACCGCGCTGGTCGTGCTGTCCGTGTGCCTCGCGGCATCGACCGCATTCGCCCAGAAGCTCCCCGACGTCGTCATCCAAGGCCTTCCGATTGCCCCGCCCATCACCAGCGAGGGCCAAGGCCTGTGCGTGGCGTCCAACGTCTGGACGCGCCCCCTGAACGAGTTCCCGCAGTCGCGCGGCACGTATATCGACGGCATCAACGGCTTCATCGAAGAACCCGCGAACCGGCAGACCCGTGTCACGACGGTGCAGCGCACCGCGTTCGACCTGTCCAACAACCTCAATGACGGACGGACGCTGAGCTACGGCGACTTCGTCAACCAGGTGGCCGCACCGCGATGCTCCGTGGGCGGCTGCACCTTCAACGTCATCCAGGACAACGACGCGTTCACACCGTTCGTCTCCCGGTTCCGCGGCTACCTCAACATCACCTCCGAGTTGGAGGGACAACCCGTCCACTTCGGCTTCTACGCGGACGACGGCATCAGCCTCGTCATCTACGACCGGAGTCAGGGCTACCAGGTCATCAACCGGCCTCCCATGCTCGGATTTCCGACGTGGCGGACGACGAACAGCGTCACCTTCCCCCAGGCCGGCCTCTACGCCGTGGAGATGCTCTATTCGCAGGTCGGTGAGCACGCCGCGTTGGAGATGTCCATGCGGACTGGCGCATTCACGAACTTCGAGCGCGCCGCGAACCAGCCGCCCATCGTCAACCTGTTCACGTCAGGGTTCGAGCTGATTCAGTCCGCGCGGTTCTTCCAGACGGAGAACGGGACGCTGTCGTTCCCCGGTCAGCCCGACGTCTGCCAGCAGTGCAACCGCGGCAGCGCGAACGCGCCCGGCAACGGTGGCTGCAATCCCTTTTACCGCTGCAACGCCGCGGCGCTCTGCGCCCCCTGCGACTCGTCGCTCTTCTGCGGTGAGGCCTGCTCTCCCTGCGGCGAGTCCACGCCCAACTGCGCCAACATCAACGGCCGCACCCAGTGCGTCCAGTGCACCGACGATACGCAGTGCGCGAACGGCCGCTGCGACCTCGAGACGAATCAATGCACGGGCTGCAACGAAGACCGTGACTGCCCCACGGGCGCGTGTGACCTCGAGACGTTCACCTGCGTCGAGTGCAACAACGACAGCCAATGCAACAACGGCGAGGTCTGCGCCACCGACACCCACGAGTGCCGTGAATGCACCCAGAACTCGCACTGCCCGCAGGGCGAGTCCTGCACCAACTACGAGTGCTCGCCTTGCGCCACCAATGATTCGTGCGCGGGCAACTCCTGCAACTGCTGCCCCAACGGGACCCAGTGCGCGGCGCTGACGCCCGGCGCGACGCCCACCTGTGTCGAGTGCACCACCAGCAGCCAGTGCGGCGCAGGCAAGCAGTGCGACATGCTCAACGGCCGCTGCGTGGACAGCATGCCTTCGTGCAGCACGTCGGACAGCTGCGGCCCTGGCTGCGTGCGGTGCCCGGGCGAGCGCCCCTACTGCCTGGACGGCGAGGTCTGCGTGCAGTGCCGCAACGACCTCGAGTGTGGCGACGGCTCGTTCTGCCTCAGCGGCGAGTGCACCTCCTGCACCACGAACCGGCACTGCGGCCCGCGCTGCGGCACCTGCGAGGGTGACACGCCCTTCTGTCTCTCCAATGGCTCCGTGCAGGGAAGCACCTGTGTCGGCTGCCGCGATGACGCGGACTGCGGCAGCGGCGCGTGCAACCCCACCACCCGCACCTGCGAGAACACGGGCGCCTGCGCAGTGACCTGCGACGAGGGCACCGTTTGCAACGGCACCGCCTGCGTCGAATGCTTCGCCGACGCACACTGCCCCTGCGGCGGCACCTGCGACGTGGCCTCCAACACCTGCTCCACCTCGTGCGCGGACAGCGGGGACTGCCTGGGTGTGGAGCACTGCTCCGCGAAGACCCTGGAATGTGAGCGCGGCCGCCGCAAGCCCGGCACCGAGCCGCAAGGTGGCGCCTTCTGCTGTGGCACCACCGCCGACGCCACGCCCGCCGGAAGCACCACCGCGTTGCTGCTGCTCACCGCGAGCCTCATGTTCCTTCGCAACCGCCGCCCTGCTCGATGAAGCCCTCGCACCTGCTCTTGGTCCTGGCGCTGGGGCTGTCCACCGGCGCCATCGCGCAGCCGGATGCGCGCTTCAACGTGCAGCTCTTCCGGCCCTCGGGCGCGCCCCAGGACCTGGTGGTCGTGCAGCAGTCGCGCCCGCTGTCACACCTGTCCGTCTCGGCCGGCCCGTACCTCAGCTATTCGCTCAACCCCCTCTCGCTGATTCCCGAGGGCGGCGACCTGAGCAAGATCAACCTGGTCGGCAACCGCTTCCAGTTGGACGTCATGGCCACCGTGGGCCTCTTCGACTGGGCCGAGATCGGCTTGGACATGCCGCTCATCCTGGCCCAGGGCGGCGCCAACCTGGAGGTCATCGGCACCGAGGGCAGCGTCGAGAGCTTCGTCCTGGGTGACCTGCGCCTCATGGGCAAGGTGGCCATCCCCGGCCTCCGCCGTCCCGCCGAGGGCAAGGGCTGGGGCGGCGCGGTGACGATGAACGTGAGCTTCCCCACGGGCGTGCAGGAGGCCTTCGCCGGTGATGGCGAGGTGACCTGGTCTCCCGGCCTGGTGGTGGACTACCGCTTCGAGAACGGCATCCTCCTGGCGCTGAACGGCGGCTTCTGGAAGCGCCCGGACCGCGTCTTCAGCGGCGTCTCCGTGGGCGACATGATGCCCTTCGGCGTGGGCGCGGAGCTCCCCATCCTCCGGGGCAGCGGCGTCACCGCCATCGGCATGGTGCACGGGGCGGTGGGACTGACGAAGCAGCCCAATGAGCCCCGGCAGGTTCCGGCGGAGGCGCTGTTCGGCTTGCGCTGGTACAGCTCCACCGGCCTGACCTTCACCTTCGGCGGCGGCATGGGGTGTGGATGCTCCATCGCTTCGCCCACGCTGAGCTTCTTCACCTCCATCCTGTGGATTCCGGCGAAGACGCGCGAGTGGGAGGCCCTTGAGCGCTTCAAGGAGCCTCCGCAGCCCCCGCCGCCGCCCGTGGACCCGGATGGCGACGGCGTCATCGGCGAGGCCGACGCGTGCCCCGACGTGGCCGGCCCCGTGGCCAACATGGGCTGCCCGGACACGGACAAGGATGGGGATGGCGTGGTGGACCGGCTCGACAAGTGCCCGGACCAGCCCGCGGGCAGCCGGGGCAAGGACGGGTGTCCGCTGGCGCGGCGTGACGGCAACCGGATTGTCATCCTGGAGCAGCTCAACTTCGCCACCGACCAGGACATCATCCTCTCCGAGTCCTTCCCCATCCTGGAGGAAGTGGCCCGGGTGATGAACGAGAACCCCGAAGCCGACCGGATGCTCGTGGAAGGGCACACCGACTCGCGCGCGAGCGACGCGTACAACCTGGACCTGTCGCGCCGGCGCGCGGCCAGCGTCATGCGCTTCCTGATTGAGAGTGGCGTAGCCGCCGAGCGCCTGTGCTCGCAGGGCTTCGGCCGCTCGCGGCCCCTGGCCGACAACGCGACGGAAGAAGGCATGGCGCTCAACCGCCGCGTCGACTTCACCATCCAGCCGCCGAGCGACGGCCCGCGCCCGCCCTGCCCCGAGGACGCGGACGACAAGAAGCGCAAGCGCCCCACGAAGAAGGCCCCCGCGCCCAAGGCGAAGCCGAAGGCGCCCGCGGCCCCCAAGCCGTAGACACCCGCGAGGACGGCGGCGGGATGGAGCGATGGACTCCGCCGCCCCGTCCGACGACCAGCGACGTTGCGGAGCGGCGAACTCCGCCGCTGCCCAGCGCCTGGCGGCGTGATGGCGCAACGAACGCCGCCGTCGCCCAACCGCGTTACGGAACGACGAACTCCGCTGCCGTCCGGCGACGCCCGGCGACGACGGACACCACGGCGCGGCCGGAGCCCACCGCCGTCACGCGGCCTTCGGGCGACACGGACACCACGGCGGGGTCCGACGTGAAGAACTCCAGCGGCACCGTGTCCAGCACGACGCCGCTGCGGTTGAACGCGCGGGCCTGGAGCTGCACGGACTGGCCGCGCCGCTGGAAGGCATGATGGGTGAGGTTGAGGCCCAGGCGCGCGAAGTCCGCGGGCACCACCTGCACCGCGATGTGCCGGCTGAGGTGCCCCAGCGAGGCGCTCAACGTTGTCTTGCCCGGCCGGACGGCGATGAGCTGCCCGTCCTCCACGCGCGCCACCATCTCGTCCGTCGTGCGGAACTCCGGGGTCGCGTCCGTGAGCGAGGCGCCTTGCTCGTTCCTCGCCACCACGCGCAGCTTGATGACGCGGCCCACCTCCAGGAAGTCCGCGCCCGGCGCGCGCACGTCGAGCGAGTTGAGGATGGTCAGCTCCAGCGGCAACGCCGCGCGCACCTTCCCGCCCGTCGCGCCGATGGTCGTCTTGCCCGACTTGCGGACGGTCAGCTGACCTTCCTGAATCACGGCCACGTCCGGCGCGGAGCTCGTCCACCGCAGCTTCGGCTCGGACATCCGCTGGCCTTCGGCGTCGTACACCTCGTACTGCAGCTTCACCGTCTGCCCGGGAGTGCGGAGGAACTTCGTCTCCAGCGGCTCCAGCTTCATGGTGGTGGGCGTGGGCCCACAGGCGCTCAGCAGCCCGATGGCGGCGACAAGGAGGGGACGAAAAGGAGTGCGCAGCGTCTTCACGGCTTCACGACGACGGAAATGGGTGGGGAGCCGCCATACTAACCCCACCTCGACATCCCGGTGGGAAAAGGGCCGCGAGCGTTCAGGGCCGCACGCCCGCCCCCTCCCGCTCAAGCCTCGGCGTGCCACTGCAGTGGCGGAATGCGTCCTTGAGGACGGGGCCCGGGTGTCAGTGAGAGGGGCGGCACATAGAGCCCCAACGGCTCGCGCGTCCACCAGGCTCCCGTGCGCCGCCGTTCGGCCAGGTCCGTCATCCGGTAGTCGTAGAGCATGGCGCGCACCAGCCGGGGTGGCCGGCCCGGGAAGGGGTTGCCCGCCAGCAAGCCCAGCACCTCGGGCGAGCCTTCCAGCAGCCGGGCCAGGAAGGCGACGAACCACCCTGGCGGCGAGCCCAGCGCGGCGAACCACATCTGCCAGTCCAGCCGAGGCTGATGGGGCGCCACCTGCCGGGGAGGCCGGGACAGGTCCCCGACCTTGTAGCGGAACGGGTATTCCTTCCAATGCGCGCCGTCGTCGGAGCCCTCCACGACGATTTCCGGCCGCTGCACCGTCATCATGCTGAAGAGGCCGTAGGGGTTCACCGAGCGCAGCGGCCGCGCCTGGGACTCCAGCCACGTCATCCACGTCTCGACGCGAGCGGGCCGGTACCGCTGCCAGCCCTCGAAGCGGCGGAGCACCTCGGCGGCGCCCAGCACCAGCACCGGCGCGGCGACCAGCGCGGACAGTCCCGTGCGCCACCACGCGCGTGCCTCGGCGGGAGGCGCGTCTGGCAACGGCAGCACCCGCCGCAGGGCCGCGTCGTCCAGCAGCCACAGCCCCAGCCCCAACGACTGCACGTTGAAGAACCCGTAGTTGCCCGTGGCCATGATGGCGGCCTGCAACCCACCCAGGCTCCAGAAGGCGAACTGCCGCAGGCGCCGGGGCCCGAAGGCCAGGAATGGCACGGCCGTCTCCAGGCCCAGCACCGCCAACGTGGAGGCACGCTGGAGGCGCGTGGGCAGGTGGTGGGCGTACCAGCCACCGCGCGTGGGCAGGGGCGCCGTCTCGTAATAGTGCTCGCACGCGGTCAGCTCGCGCCAGGAGCGGTCCCCGGACTGGAGCTTGCTGAGCCCCGAGCCGAAATAGAGCCGGAACACCAACAGCCGGAAGAGGAACACGTCCAAGGCGGATGGCTCATCGCGGCCCACGCCGGGGCGCAGGCCACCGGGCGCGGTGAGCGCCCCCAACAGGCCCATCTCCAGGAGCAGCACGTCCCACTGGAAGGAGAGGAACTCACGGCCCACGGCCGCGTAGGAGAGGTACAGCGACCACAGCAGCGACACGCTGAGCCTCGGCGCCACGTTGAACAGCAGCGCCAGGGACAGCAACTGCCCCGCCCGGCATCCCCGCACCAGCGTGGCATCCGAGGCGTCCAGCCAGAACAGCGAGGGGATGCGGCGCCAGCGCGCCAGGGCGGAGGGCTCCTCGATGCGCTCCGCGGCCAGACGCTCCGCCACGGGGCGGAGGCCCCGGGTGCCGTAGAGCCCCAACACCTGCCGTCCCAGCGACGTGAAGGCGATGAGGAACGTGCCTCCCAGCCACCGTGAAAAGGCCCAGCGCACCCACCGGTACTCGTGCGGCACCGCGGCGCGGCCAAAGAGCCACCGGTCCACCCGAGACACCCGTCCTCGGTGCCGGGCCACCACCGCGTAGACGGCTTGGGACGCCTGCAAGACGCCCGGCAGCAACCCCAACCTCGCGGTCACCCGGGTTCCCCGGCGAGGAGACGCCGCCAGCGCGCGGAACAACGCCTCCGCGCCCTGTGACACGCGGCCGGAGGGCTCCACCAGTTGCAGGGCCCTGCGCATGTCCGCCTTGGGGATGCCCAGCAGCCAGCGGCGCCACCACGTGCCTGCCCGGTAGCGGACGTGGCCTTCGGTCCGCCAGCGCCAGCGCGCCACCCAGCGCCGGCAGAAGGCGCAGCCCCCGTCGTAGAGCACCAGGGGCCGGGCCATCACGCCATGCGAGACACGGGACATCATGTGGGAACGTTGTGACCTCTCGCGGATGCCGCCCGCTCCTCCTCGATTGCCCGCCGTGGCAGCGGCGAGGCAAACAGGCCGTGGCCTGACGCCTCGACCCCGCGACACATGCTGGGGGTGCCTAGCTTTCCCCGCATGAGCGAGCCCAAGGGGAAGGCGAAGCGGACAAGCGAGGTGGTGCCGGGCGTCCATCACTGGACCCTGTCCGACGACCGCATCGGCGGCGCGCGCAGCGACGCCTACGCCGTGGTGGATACGGATGGCGCCGTCGTCCTCATCGACCCGCTGCCCATTGATGAAGCCGCGCTGCGCAAGCTGGGGAATGTCTCCGCCATCGTCCTGACCGCGGGCAACCACCAGCGCTCCGCATGGCGTCTGCGCAAGGCCTTCAAGATTCCCGTGTGGGCCCCCGAAGGCGCCCTGACGCTGGAAGAGGCGCCAGACTTCTTCTACGTCGCGGGCGATACGCTGCCCGCGGGGCTCATCTCCTTCCACACGCCGGGGCCCACGGAGGCGATGTACACGCTGTGGATGCAGCAGCACCCGCGCGGCGTCGCGTTCATCTCCGACCTGCTCACGCGCGAGGACGAGGGCACGCCCGGGTTCGTTCCCAGTGAGTACCAGGATGAACCCCTGCGCACCCGTCACAGCGTGCAGCGCATCCTGGACCACCTCCCCGTGGAGACGCTGTGCTTCTCACACGGGGCGCCCATCGCCCGCGATGGCGCCAGCGCGCTGCGGCGGGCCCTCCAAGAGGACATGGAGTCGCCTGCAGCCCCCGCGCCTTGAACCGCCGCACCGACCCGGCCGCCCCCAGCGCCAGTTGGCGCCAAGCGCCCGACGCCAAGGCCATCGCGTCAGTCGAGCGGCCCCTCTCGAACCAGCACCTGCCCCGCGTCCAGGCCCGGATACACCAGGTGCAGCAGCTCGCCCGCCTCCGCGCGGTCGAGCAAGTCGCTCAACGCGGGCAGGTCCGTGGCGGACACGCGCAAGGTGGGCGCCAGCGTGAGCCGCCGCGCCATCGCGTCGCCCAGGCGCGTCAGGTCCGCCAGCTCCGACTCATAGACGAACGAGCGCTCGCCGTACTCATGCCCCCCGGGCACGCGCCCCACGAGCCGCATCGGGCCCAGCCGTGAATGAACACGGACGCTGGGGTTGTCCCACTGGGCCACGCCCCGCAGCCGCCGCGCGCGCAGCATCTGCAACGTGAGCGCCTTCACCCACGGCGACGCGCCCGTGCCGGGCAACATGCTGAGCAGCGAGACACCGATGAACAACCCAGGCGTCAACGAGGGCGACGCGTAGTAGGCCGCGCCAATCGCAGGCGCCTCGCCCGTCACCCCCAGCCGCTCCTGGACAGTGGCGGGCAGCATCCGCGCCGGGCAGCGCAGCAACCCGATGGCGCCCGGCAACAGGTACAGGTCCGACAGCACCCAACGCGGCACGCCGATGCCACCGAAGGCGAGCTGATTCAGCGCCAGGTACTGCATCGCCAGGTCCACGTTCCGCTCCGCGGGCAGGAACGTCACCGGCACGCCCAGGGGCGACAGATTCAACGCGCCCGCGTGCTCCCCCGAGCCCAGCGCGACCAGGGTCGCGCCAGGGTGCGCCGAGAGGAAGGCCTCGGCCTGCCGAGGCAGCGAGTCCCCATCACCCATCGGCATCGATGTCCCTCGCGACGGCTGACAGCCGGAAGGCCTCGGGAATCGTCAGGGCCGCTGCATCCACCTCCGCGCGCGACACGAGGCAGCGCGAGGAGCCACCGCCCTTCTCGCACAGCTCACGCATGGTGAGCGGCACCACGCGCAGGCCCAGCGACTCCAGCCGCTCCCGCACCGGCTGCGGCACCACCGAGGGCGCCAGCACGTCGCGCCCCACCGGGAGCCCGTTGGTCGCGTAGCGGCGAATCTCCTCCTCCGTCACCACCAGCAAGCGGGGCTCGCCGAAGCGCTCGCGCAGCGACGCGAAGGACTCCGCCGTCATCACCTCCGGGCACACCATCAGCCGGTCCGCCGCGGGCAGCGGGAGCACGGCCATGTTGCCGTGGAAGGCGGGCTCGCGGACCTGCACGCGCAGCACCTCGCCCGGGAAGTAGCGCTCGGCGGCCTCCAGTCCATCGAGCGTCGTGCGCCCGCCCCAGAACAACAGCGTGACGCCATCGAAGGTGGCCACATCGCCATGGGCCTCCCAGATGCCGACGCCCGGGTCCACCACCTCCATGCCCAACGCCCGGGCCAGCGGTGCCCAGTGCTCCCGCTCCGCCTGCCGGTGCGCGCTCATCATCCGCGGCAGGATGAACAGCGGCGCTTCGCCTTCGCGAGGCACCACCTGACCACACTCGGCCGCGTAGGGCATGCCCGTCAGCAGCTCGGAGGGCGACGGCAGCGCGACCACCGTGCCACCGCGCGCTTCGATTTCCCGCGCCAGCGCCAGCCATTCGCGCCGGGCCTGGAGCGCGTCCACGGGCGGGGCCTCGCGACTGCGGAAGTTGCTCCGGCCACGCAGGGCCCACGTGCGGCCCGGAGGCGACATGAGGAAGAGGTCCATGGTGCCTCTGCTTCTACTCCTCCCGGCCCCCACGCCGCCAACCCGCCGGGAAGTGCACGCTGGCGCACCCTCCCCGCATCTTCTTCGTAGTCACCCGGGCCCAGCCGGGACAGGCTGTCCCCACGTGGACGAGACGAGCCTTCCCGAACCCGATGCCCTGCGTTCCCTGCTGAAGACAGCCTTGGAGCTGCCCGCGCTGCGCCCTCACGCGGCGCGGCTGGAGCGGCTGGTGGACGACTACGCGCGGGGCGTGGCGCGCAAGGACGCCCCGCTGACCGTCGCGCTGGTGGGCGCCACCGGCGCGGGCAAGTCCACGCTGCTCAACGCCCTGGCGGGACAGGCCCTGTCGCGAGAAGGCGTCAACCGGCCCACCAGCACCGCCGCCACCGTCTTCGCCCCCGAGGGCACGGCCACCGAGGCCCTGGCCGGCTCCGGCGCGCGGGTGGTGACGTACGCCCCCGGCCCCCAGGGGCTGTGGGGCGGACAGGTGTTCATCGACACGCCGGACCTCAACAGCGTGGCCACCACCCACCGGGAGGTCGCCCGCGCGGCGCTGGAGCGCGCGGACGTCGCGCTCGTCGTCATGCACCGAGGCAGCGTGGCCGAGGCCACCCAGGTGGAGTTCCTGACGGAGTTCGCCCAGCGGCGCGCGCTCGTCTTCATCCTCAACTTCGCGGACGAGCTGTCGGAGACGTCACGCGACACCCTCAAGGCCCAGGTGCGCAAGCTGGCCTCCGAGCAGTACGGCCTGGCCCAGGAGGACGTGCCCGTCTTCGCCATCAGCGCGCTGGCCGCGAAGGACGGCCGGGACGTGTCCGGTGAGTTCGGCGCGCTCCTCTTCCACCTGCGCGGGCTGGCCACCCAGGCCGTGGCGGCGCGCGTGCGCAGGACGAACGCGCTGGGCGCGCTGGAGGAAGTCCACACGCGCGTGGAAGCCGCGCTGAAGGAGACGGAGGCGCTGCTGTCGCGCACGCGCGGCGCGCTGGACTCGGGGCTGGAGAAGGCGGCGGAGGGCCTGCGCGCGGACTTCGATTCGCGGCTGGGGCTGGCGCACGGACACCTCGCGGCGGAGGTGCGCCGACAGGCCGGAGGCCGCTTCTGGGGCCCGGCGGCGTGGGGGTTGCGGCTGTCGCTCTGGGGCGCCAGCGGGCTGGGCGCGGCGGCGCTGGTGGGACGCAGCAGCCTGCCCGCGGGGCTGGCGGTGGCGGCGGCCTCGACCGTGGTGGACGTGGTGCGCGGACACACCCGGGCGCGCGCAGCCGAGTCCGCGGTGGTGGAGCCCTTCGAGGACGACTTCAGCGCGGAGGCCGCGGCGCGCACCGCGCTGGCGGAGGCGCGCAGCGTGGCACGCGCGGGAGGGTTGGACCCCGCGCTGCTGGGCGTGCCCGACGTGGAGACGCTGCTGGAGGAGGTGCGGGTCGCTCGCGCGGGGGCCTGGCGCTACACGGCCACCACGGGCGTCGCGGAGGCCGTGGCCGGCTGGTGGCGCACCGCGCGCTGGCTGGTGCTGCCGCTCATCAACCTGCCGCTGCTGGCGCTGCTGGGACACGTGGGCTACCGCGTGGTGCGCGCCTACGTGGAAGGCCCCCTGTTGCCGTTGGACTACTTCGTCAACGCGGGGGCCCTCTTCATGCTGCTCGCCGGAGCGGGCGCGCTGCTGGCCTCAGCGAGTCTCGCTGGGGCCGCTCGCCGTGCGGGTACCGCCGGCCGTGCGCGCTTCGTCGAGGCCCTGGCCACCCTGGGCAGGCGGCTGGGAGAGGCCGTCGAGGATGCTCTGCGCCCCGGGCGGGAGGCCGCGCAGCGCCTGCTGACGCTCCGGTGACATGGACACCACCGGCTGACCCGGGGTGTGCGCGCCGCCGTTGCTCGCCATGAGCGCCTGCGTGCCGTTGTCCTTGCAGAGGGGCGCGGCCACGCGGGTGTCGCGCACCGGGTCGCCATACCCCGCGATGCGCGCGGGCACGGACGGGTTGTTCCAACCCTTGCCGCTCTCACGCGCCACCTTGAAGTGCAGGTGCGCGCCGCAGGCCCATCCGGTGGAGCCGGAGAAGCCGATGAGCTGCCCCTCCTTCACGACGTCACCCGGCTTCACCACCACCGCGCTGAAGTGGAGGTACTGCGTCTCCAGCCCGTCACCATGCGAGATGACGACGTAGTTGGCGTGCTTGGCGAACTGCTCGCCACACCCGCCCTGGGTGCTGTCCCCCCGCGCCAGGCGCACCGTGCCGTCGCGCGCGGCGACGATGGGCGTGCCATCCGGCATGCGGAAATCCCACGCATGGGTGTCGTTGTGTTGGTGACTTCCCGTGTCGTGTCCCTGGCTCACCGTGTGGATGCGCCCACATGCGAAGGGGACGCCCACCTCGGGCACGTCCTCCGCGGCAGTGGCGGAAGAGGAAGGAACTGCGGGGGCCGAAGCCAGGAGAGAACCAAGGAGAAGGGCTGAAAGGTTCATATCGGGGCGGGGCGGAAACGGCGGCAAGTGGCGCGGGTATTTCCCTGCGGATTTTCCTGGCGCCTGTCTGCTGGACGACGCGGTGGGCTTCGGCACGCCCACCGCCCTGAAGGGATTCATACCCGAGTCCCAGGCGAAAACCGCGTGGGCAGCCGCCGAGCCCCTGCTCTCTCGTCTGGAGGGTGAGCAGGCTCAAAGACAATTTCATGCGCCCACTTCCGCCAAGGCTCCACCGTGTACGGGGACAGGTGCAGAAGACCGCCCCTGTGTGGATCATCCGCCCCCACACCCCACAAAGTGACTGGTCACTCACTAAGTTCGAGATTATCCTCCAGGACAAATGGCCGCGAAGAACACACCCTCGGACAGCCGCCCGCGCCCCGTCCGTCGCACGCAGCAGGAGCGCCGGGAGACGACGCGGCGCAAGCTGCTGGACGCCACCATCGAGACGCTGGTGGAGCAGGGCTACGCCCGCCTGACGACGGTGGAGGTGTCGAAACGTGCGGGCCTGTCGCAGGGCGCGCTCTTCACGCACTTCGATACGAAGGAGGAGCTGCTCGCCGCGGCGGTGGAGCACCTCTTCCCCCGGCTCATCCAGGACTACCTGGCCGGCGTGGGCGCGCGTCCCTCCGGTGGGGACCGCATCGCGGCGGCGGTGGACATGTTGTGGGCCGCCTTCCAGCGCCCGGAGCTGCAAGCGGCCATCGAGCTGTACGTCGCGGCGCGCACGGACGCGGAGCTGCGCGAGGCGTTGGCGGCCGTGGACGGGCCGCACCGGGAGAACCTGCACCGCGTGGCCCGTGAGCTGTTCCCCGAGGCCTCCGAGCACCCGGACTTCGACTCCATCGTGGAGCTGGCCCTGGACGCGGTGCAGGGCGCCGCGGTGGGAGGCAGCGCCCGGCCGAACGACCCGGCGCACCGCCGCATGCTGGATGCGCTCACGCAGTTCATGCGCAACGCCTTTCTCCCCGCGCTGGGGCGGCCTCGCCGCCGCGCGCGGGCCTGAGTCCGTCGCCAAGGAGGTCCCACCATGGACGCACCCCACATCCCCGACCTCATCGCCCTCGCGATTCCCGTGTTCGCCCTCACGGTGGTCGCCGAGGCGTTCTGGGTGAAGAAGCTGCGGGACGAGGGCCGTCCCATGGTGGGCCACACCCTGAAGGACACGGCGGCCAGCCTCTCCATGGGCCTGGGCAACGTGGCCATCAACGTCCTGTGGAAGGGCGTGGCCTTCGCGGGCTACCTGGCGCTCTACCACCTCACGCCGCTGCGCATGGGCACCGGCGTGCTGGCCTGGGTGCTGCTCTTCCTCGCGGACGACCTCTGCTACTACGCGTTCCACCGCGTCCACCACGAGAGCCGCTTCTTCTGGGCCTCCCACGTGGTGCACCACTCCAGCCAGCACTACAACCTGTCCACGGCGCTGCGGCAGACGTGGACGCCGCCCACCAGCTTCATCTTCTGGGCGCCGCTGGCCCTGCTCGGCTTCCACCCGGTGATGATTGTCGCGCAGCAGTCCATCAGCCTGCTCTACCAGTACTGGATTCACACCGAGGCCATTGGCCGGCTGCCGCGTCCGCTGGAGTGGGTGCTGAACACGCCGTCGCACCACCGCGTGCACCACGCGTCCAACCCGCGCTACCTCGACAAGAACTACGCGGGCATCCTCATCATCTGGGACCGGCTCTTCGGCACCTTCGAGCCGGAGGGCGAGAAGCCCGTGTACGGGCTGACGAAGAACCTGACGACGTTCAATCCCGTGCGCATCGCCTTCCACGAGTTCGCCGCCATCGCGCGCGACGCCGCCAGGCCCGGCCCCCTGAAGCACCGCTTGAGCTACGTCTTCCGCAATCCGGCCTGGAAGCCGGAGGCCCCGGTGGCCTCGGAGACGCCGCCCCCCGCCCCCTCGGGCACCGAGGCGGCCCGGCCCTCCGTGTGAGGTGTTGAGCACCCGGCCGGCCGCGATGACGGGGATGCACATCGACACTCGCGTCCGGCTTCCCACTTGCGCACGGAGGCGCTAAGCCACGCGCCATGACCGAGCGAGAACTGTGGGAGCGGTATCAGCGTTATCTGTGCGTCGTCCCGGGCCTGGACTTCACGCTCGACGTCTCGCGCATGCGGTTCCCCGCGGACTACCTGGAGCGGATGCGCCCCCGGCTGGAAGAGGCGTTCGATGCCATGGCGGCGCTGGAGAAGGGCGCCATCGCCAACCCCGACGAGCAGCGCAAGGTGGGCCACTACTGGCTGCGCGCCCCGGAGCTGGCCCCCGAGCCCGCGCTCCAGAAGGAGATCACCGACACGGTGGCCGCCATCCACGCCTTCTCGAAGGACGTGCATGACGGCAAGGTGAAGCCGCAGAAGGCGCAGCGCTTCACGCACGTGCTGCTGGTGGGCATCGGCGGTTCGGCGCTGGGGCCGCAGTTGATCGCGGACGCGCTGGGCACGGCGAAGGACCCGATGCAGGTGTCCTTCTTCGACAACACGGACCCGGACGGCTTCGACCGCGTGCTGGCGCAGCTCGGGGAGCGGCTGTCGGAGACGCTCACCCTGGTCATCAGCAAGTCGGGCGGCACCAAGGAGACGCGCAACGGCATGCTGGAGGCCGAGCGCGGCTACGCGGCCCGGGGCCTGGACTTCGCGAAGCACGCGGTGGCCGTCACCGGCGAAGGCAGCGAGCTGGACAACCACGCCAGGAAGCAGGGCTGGCTGCGCACCTTCCCCATGTGGGACTGGGTTGGCGGGCGCACGTCCGTGACGTCGGCGGTGGGCCTGCTGCCCGCGCGGCTCCAGGGCCTGGACATCGACGCGCTGCTGCGCGGCGCGAAGGACATGGACGCGGCGACGCGGGAGCGGGACGCGCTGAAGAACCCCGCCGCGCTGCTGGCGCTGATGTGGCACTACGCCGGGGACGGCCGGGGCCACAAGGACATGGTCATCCTGCCGTACAAGGACCGGCTGCTCCTGATGTCGCGCTACCTCCAGCAGCTCGTCATGGAGTCGCTGGGCAAGGAGACGGACCTGGACGGCAAGGTGGTGAACCAGGGCATCGCCGTCTACGGGAACAAGGGCTCCACGGACCAGCACGCCTACGTGCAGCAGCTCCGCGAGGGCGTGCTCAACTTCTTCGCCACCTTCATCGAGGTGCTGAAGGACCGCGACGGCGGCGCGTTCGAGGTCGAACCCGGCGTCACCAGCGGCGACTACCTGCTGGGCTTCCTGCTGGGGACGCGGCGCGCGCTCTACGAGAAGGACCGCGAGTCGCTCACCCTCACCGTGCCGGACGTGAGCGCGCGCACGGTGGGCGCGCTGATTGCCCTGTACGAGCGCGCGGTGGGCTTCTACGCCACGCTGGTGCACATCAACGCGTACCACCAGCCGGGCGTGGAGGCGGGCAAGAAGGCCGCGGGCGTGGTGCTGGACCTCCAGCGCAAGCTGACGGCGCGCCTGCGCGAGGCCCGCGCGGACGCTCGCACCGCCGAGCAGTTGGCCGCGGACATCGGCATGCCCGACGAGGTGGAGACGGTGTTCAAGGTGCTCCAGCACCTGGCCGCCAACCCGGACCGCGGCGTCGAGCGCACCGACGGCGCGTCCCCTGCGCAGGCGCGCTTCCGGGCGAAGTAACCGCCCTGCCGGGCTCCGGCCCGCGGCCTCGAACATCAGGCCGCGGCGCCATGTCCCCGCCCTCGGATTTGCGCACCAGCTCGCGGCGCCATGTCCCCGCCCGCGGCCTCGAGCACCAGGTCGCGGCACCTTGTCCCCTGAGGAGACGGGCCAGGAGCAGCCCCGAGGCACACCGCGCCCATGCGCGTCAGGCGCACGTGCTCGCGGCGCTCCGCACAGGACTCAACGCCCGGGCACCACGAGGTCCCCCAGGGGCGGGAGGGCGCAGTAGAACGCCCGCCCATGGACTTGGAGCTCCGAGGAAAGACAGCCCTCATCACCGGCAGCAGCCGGGGCATTGGCCGGGCCATCGCGGCGACGCTGGCCCGCGAGGGCGTGCGGGTGTGCATCAGCGCGCGCGGCGAGGAGGCCCTGCAAGCCACCGCCGCGCAGCTCCGCGCGGACGGCGCCGAGGTCGCCACCGTGGTGGCGGACGTGGCCACCCAGGCCGGCGCGGTGGCCGCCGTCGACGCCGCCGTGCGCGCCTTCGGCACGCTGGACATCCTGGTCAACAACGTGGGCGGCAGCGGCGGCGCGGGCGCGTTCCACTCGGCCACCGCCGAGCAGTGGACCTCCGTCCTGGACCGGAACCTCCTGTCCGCCGTGTGGTGCAGCCAGCGCGCCGTGGAGGTCATGCGCGAGAAGGGCGGCTGCATCGTCCACCTCAACTCCATCTACGGCCGCGAGTACGCCACCAGCGCGCCCTACACCACCGCCAAGGCCGGCATCACCGCGCTCACCAAGGAGATGGCGGTGGACCTGGCCCAGTACCGCATCCGCGTCAACGGCGTGGCCCCCGGCTCCATCCTCTTCCCCGGCGGCAGTTGGGACAAACGCCAGAAGGCGGACCCGGAGAAGGTCGCGAAGCTGGTGCGGGACGAGCTGCCCTGGGGCCGCTTCGGCACCCCCGAGGAAGTGGCGGACGTGGTCGCCTTCCTCTGCTCGGAACGCGCACGCTGGGTGACAGGCGCCACCCTGCCCGTGGATGGCGGCCAGGGCCGTGCCTTCTGAGCCGTAAGCCCCCGGGGCTCCATGCTATGCAGAGGTCCACCGCATGAGAATCGAAGCGTGCTGAAGCTCTATAAGAGGGATGGCGAACGGCTCCGGTACTGGGAGGCGTGGCTGCATGACGGCGCACTCACCGTGCACCAGGGCATCGTGGGCGAAACGGGCGAGGACCATCAGCTCCCGCTGCCTCCGGATGAAGATCCGGACATGGTCATCGCCGAGGCCGCGGGTCCCCTGGTGGACCAGGGCTACGACGAGCCCGACCCCGCCGAGATGACGACCCTCATCGTCCAGTACACCATCGAGGGCAAGGGCACCGGCCACGACGTGGAGAAGCGCGTCTCCGTGGAGGAGCTGCTCACGGACGCGCTCGGCTGGACGGGCAACGGCGAGGTCGAAGGCGGCGAACTCCAGGAGACCTGCCTGCGCGTCTACTGCCGGGTGATGGACGCCCACGCGGGCGTGCGCACCGCCGTGGAGGCGCTGGACGCCGAGGACCTGCTCGAGGGCGCCAGCATCCTGCTCGCCAAGGACGACGAGGAACCGCGGGCCGTCTGGCCCACGCAGGCCTGACACTTCCTGATTCCGGCGCCTCCGCCGTGAAGTCGGTCTTCTACGGTACGTGTAGAAGTTTTCCGCCTTCCGCGCGTTGACAGAGGCGCCGTTGAATCGTTAAGTGTCGCGAAGTTGAGATTGATTAGCAAAATCAGACTTAACTTCGAGTGAGCTTCCGGCCGCCTCGGCGAGCCAGGAGCTCCCCGGGAATCGCCGTTTGCGCAGGGGTGCCTCCACGTCGCGTTTCGCGGCGATGGCGAAGCCTTGCTCAACGACAGGCCCGTGCATGCCTCGTGCGGCAGCGGGAGGGGGGAGTCCCGCCGTTCAGACATCCACCTGAGGAGAAGGACCGTGCGCGCCGTTCATCATGAAGAGGTTTCCCCCCTGCCCTCCCGTTCACCTCGGTGCTCCGTCCACTGGAAGTGGATGGGCTCGGCCCTGCTGTTGACCATGACGCCCGCGTGGGCGCAGGACGCCGCCACGCCGCCGCCGCCCTCCGCGCGGCAGAGCGCCCCAGCCGAAGGCGACGCGGTGGACGGTGAAGGCGCGGCGCTGGAGGACACCATCTTCCAGATGGCGCCCGTCGTGGTGACGGCGACCCGCACCGCGCAGGACGCGGCGACCGCGCCGGCCTCGGTGACGGTGGTGACGCAGGAGGACCTGCGGCGCGCGCCCGTGGGCGATTTGACGGACGCCATCCGGCTGGCCCCCGGCATCAGCCTGACGGCCGGCAGCCAGGGCCGCCGTGGCATCAGCATCCGCGGCATGGACTCGAGCTACACGCTCATCCTGGTCGACGGAAAGCGCGTGAACTCGATGGAGGCGGTGTTCCGTCACAACGACTTCGACATCGGCCTCGTCCCCACGGAGGGCATCGAGCGCATCGAGGTCGTCCGCGGCGCCATGTCCTCGCTCTATGGCTCCGAGGCGCTGGGCGGCGTCATCAACATCATCACCAAGCCGGTGGCGCCCACGTGGACGGGCGGCATCGACCTGAAGGCGCAGACGCCCACCGTGGGCGCCAACGGCGAGGAGCTCCGCTCCAGCGTCTTCCTCAGCGGTCCGCTCATCCAGGACACGCTCTCCCTGAAGATCACCGGCGGCTTCAACCACCGCCAGGCGTGGAATGGCGCGCGCAACCCGGGCTCGCCGGTGCTCAACGCGGACGGTGAGCCGGTGACGCGTGGTGACGGCAGCGTCGTCAACTTCGGCGACCTGGCCACGCTGGAGGGCCGCAACGACCACAACGGCCGGCTGTCGCTGAACTGGACGCCCACGTCGCAGCAGACCATCACCGCCGAGTACGGCCGCGCGTACCAGAACCGCATCGGTGAGTACTTCATCGGCGGCACCTTCGGCGACGCGGACACGGTGGTGCACCGCAATGACGCGGTGCTCGGCCACAAGGGCAAGTGGGACTGGGGCAACTCCGAGGTCCGCGGCTACTGGGAAGGGCTTGAGTCCGGCGTCGACGGGCTGGTCCAGAACAACCTCGTCGCGGAGGCCAACGCCACCGCGTACCTGGGCTTCAACACGCTGACGGTGGGCGGCGAGGCGCGCTGGATTGACCTCGAGTCCGACGAGTTCACCAGCGGCGGAGCCAGCGTGCACCAGCAGGCGCTCTACGCGCAGGACGAGCTGTCCCTCCTGGACAACCTCAACCTGCTGCTGGGCGCGCGCTTGGACAACCACGAGAACTTCGGGCTCCACTTCACGCCGCGCGCCTACGCCGTCTACTCGCCCAGCACCCACCTCACCCTGAAGGCGGGGGTCGGCACGGGCTTCAAGGCGCCCACGCTGCGTCAGATGAGCACCGAGTCCCTCGTGACGAGCTGCCGCGGCCGCTGCGGCATCATTGGCAACCCGGACCTGGAGCCGGAGAAGAGCACCAACTTCGAGCTGTCCGCCAACTGGAACATGGCGTCGTGGGGGCTTTCGGCGACGGTCTTCCAGAACAACATCCGCAACCTCATCGACACGCCGCGCGGCACGGGCGTGGAACCGGTGGGGACCGACCCGGAGACGGGCCTGCCCCTGTACGTTCCGCGCAACGTCAACCGCGCGCGCCTGCGGGGCGTCGAGGCGACGGCGAGCAAGTCCTTCGGCAACGTGGTTCGCCTGAGCGCGAACTACACGTTCCTGGAGAGCCGTGATTTGGAGAACGACGTGCAGCTCGCCTACCGGCCCAAGCACACCCTCAACGGCCAGTTGGACGTGATGCCCATGAGCGGGCTCAAGGCCTTCGTTCGCGGCCAGTACATTGGCCCGCAGCTCAGCGGCACGGAGGAAGTGGACCCCTACGCCCTCTTCGATGCCGGCGCCAGCTACGACATCCACAAGAACTTCGGCGTCAACGCAGGTGTCCTCAACATCGCCAACTCGCGCACCGAGGACGCGGAAGGCTACGTGTTCCAGGAGCGCGGCCGGACCATCTACGCGGGTGTGAACGCGCGGTTCTAACCGTCACACGGTCCCGGCCAGTCGCAGTGGCCGGGCTCATCGGGCGCCGCGCACAGCGGGGCCCACTCACCGCTGGGCCCACACCAGCGCGCAGCCCACCTGATTCAAGTGCGCGAGCCAACTCCCACCGCCGAGGACGACAGCACGGGCCGGAAGACGCGGAAGAGAAGCACCAGGGACGGCACCACGATGGCCGTGCCCACGCCCAGCGCCACCAGCAACAACCGCTGCGCGCCAGGGCTCGCGGCCGCGCTCTGAAGCGTGACGTCCGGCACCACGAGGTAGGGGTGCTGCGACGCCGCCCAGCCCAGCACAATAAGCCCCGCCTGGAGTGCCGCGGCGACGCGTGCCCACCGGAAGCGCCTTGTCCAGAGAAGGCCGAAGGACGCAACCGCCGCCACCGCCGTGCCCACGTGCAGCGCCAGCGCGAAGGGTGAACGCAACAGCCCCTCCCACACGCGCGGCGCTCCGTCCCGAGCCAACAGCAACACGGCCAACGCCGACAGGAACACGGCCACGCCCGAGCCCAATGCGCGGCGCCGGAAGTCCTCGCGTAGCGCCGTCGAGGGGGCCTCGTGCGTGAGGTACACCGCCGCGAGGAAGGCGAAGAGGCACAGCGCCAACGCGCCCACCGCCCAGGCGAAGGGCGTGAGCCACGACGCGAAGAAGCCGCTCGTCACCACCCTGCCCTCGACGCGAACCGTCCCGCCCACCACCGCGCCCACGCACATGCCCAGCAGCAGCGGCGCGAAGACGCTCGCGCCGCTGAACACGAGCCCCCACCGCCGCTGCACCGCGTCCCCGCGCGTGTCGTACGCCCGGAACGTGAAGGCCGCGCCCCGGAACACGATGCCGAGCAGCAACAACGTCAGCGGCACGTGCAGCGCCACGCTGAGCACCGCGAAGGCGCGCGGGAAGCCGGCGAACAGCAGCACCATGCCGACGATGAGCCAGATGTGATTCACCTCCCACACCGGCCCGATGGCGCGGGCGATGAGCGCGCGTTGCTCCGCCTTGCGAGGCCCGGAGGCCAACAGGTCCCACACACCTCCACCGAAGTCCGCGCCACCGAAGAGCGCGTAGAGGACGAAGGTCCCCGCGACCGCGAACCCCAGAATCACGTCAGTGGACATGGGCCGCCCCCTCCAGCGCATCACCCGCTCGGCCCGGCAGTGTGCCCGCAACCTGCCGCACCAGCAGGAGCACCACCGTCACGCCCAGGAACAGGTACACGGCGGTGAAGGTCCAGAACGGCGCGGCCAGGTGCGGCACGGGTGTCACCGCGTCCGCCGTGCGCATGACCCCGCGCAGAATCCACGGCTGCCGGCCCCACTCCGTGACGAGCCACCCCGCCTCCATCGCCACCACGCCGAGCGGCCCCGACAGCAGCCACGCCCACAGCCACCTCCGCCCGTGCGGCCACGCCTTCTTGCGCCACCGCCAAACCAACGAAGCCAGCGCGAGCAACGCCATGGCACTGCCCGTGCCCACCATCACCTGGAAGGCCACGTGGACCTTGCCCACCGGTGGCCACTCGTCGCGAGGGAACGCGTTGAGCCCCTTCACCTCCGCGTCCGGGTCCGCGAAGGCCAGGATGGACAACCCCTTGGGGATGTCCAACGCGTAGGGCACCTCGCCCGTCTCCACGTTCGGCAGTCCGCCCAGGCGCAGCGGCGCGCCCCGCTCCGTCTCGAACTGGCCCTCCATCGCGGCCAGCTTCACCGGCTGCGCCTTCGCCACGTGCTTGGCGGACAGGTCCCCCACCACCGGCTGGAGCAGCGCGGTGACACACGCCAGCGGCAGCGCCACCGACAGCGCCTTCTTGTGGAAGGCCGCGCCCGGGTGACGCAGCAACACGAAGGCGTGGATGCCCGCCATGGCGAAGGCGCTCGCCTGATAGCAGGAGAGCAGCACGTGCGCCGTCTGGTACTGCCACCCCGGGCTGAACATGGCCACCAGCGGCTGCACGTCCACGGGCCCCGTCGCCGAGAGCGTGAAGCCCGACGGGTGGTTCATGAACGTGTTCACCAGCGTGACGAAGAACGCGCTGGCCGCGCCGCTCACCGCCACCATGACGCCGGAGACGAGGTGCAGCCCCGGCGACACCCGCTCCCGTCCGTACAGGTAGATGCCCAGGAAGATGGCCTCGGTGAAGAAGGCCACGCCCTCCAGACTGAAGGGCAGCCCAATCACCTCGCCGTACTGCCCCATGAACTCCGGCCACAGCAGGCCCAGCTCGAAGGACAGCACCGTGCCGCTCACCGCGCCCACCGCGAAGAGGATGGCCGTCCCCTTCGCCAGCTTCTGACTCAGCTTCACGTAGTCCGCGTCGCCCGTGCGGCGCGCCTTCCAATCACTGAGCACCATGAGGACGGGGAGCGCCACCCCCGCCGCCGCGAAGACGATGTGGAACGCGAGCGACAAGCCCATCTGAGCCCGCGCATAGAGCAGGTCCGTCATGGGCATCAGACTGGTTTATGTCTGAATTTGTCGCAATTATGTATTCTTATAAACTCCCATAGCGGAAGCAGGGACGCGGCGCGAAGGAACCAGCGTCACCACCGCGTTTCGTGCCACGGCGGTGGCCAGCGCGCTGGCGAAGATGAGGACCAGCTTGCGTCCCAGCTCCGCGCCCAGCGGGCGTTGCTCGGCGCTGGAGGCGACGCGGTCGGGGTGCTCCCAGGCCCGCGTCAGGGCCTTGCGGCGCTTGCGGCGCAGAATCTCCTCGCGGTTGCGCATCCGATAGACGGCATAACCCACGCCGAGCCCCAGCACCGTCAGCGCCACGCCGCCCGCGGCCATCAGCTCGGTGCGGTGCTGCATCGCGTGGTAGCGCACGTCGAGCGCGCGCTCGCGCCGCCGGTCCAGCTCCGCCAGCGTCAGCAGCAGCTCGTCGCGGATGCGGTCCGCCGTCTCCTCCACCTGCTTCCGGTCACCCATGCCTCGGGTGATGCGGTGGTCCTCGCGCCGCTGGATTTCCACGGGCGCGTCGGCGTCGGGGCCATTGCCGTTCATTGCAGCGTCTCCCGCGTGAGGTGGTAGTCCGTCTTCAAACGCTCCTGGGTGTGCGGCAGCGGCTTCTTGGGCAGCCGCTTGCTGCCCACGAAGAGCAGCCCGCCCGCGATGGCGAGCAGCACCACGCCCACCGCCAGGACGCCCAGCGCGTGAGGGATGGGCAGCGCCAACCCCAGCGCGACGAAGAGGACGGCCAGGGAGGTGAGCGCCAACACCGCGCCCGCGCCCAGGAGGATGCCGGCGGTCCGCGCGGCCTTTACCTCCTCACGCAGCTCCTTCTTCGCGTGCATCACCTCGGCGCGCACCAACAGGCGCGTCTCCGCCAAGGCGTGCCGGATGAGCTCCGCGGTGGAGAGCGTCTCCAGTTGTCTTCGCTCCAGGCGTTCCGATTCGAGGTCCACGACGTGTGCCTCCTGCAATGGCTTGGCGGACCCCACGTGCGCTTCCATGCCTGCCTGGCATCCTTGCGGCCCGCTCCTTCGCACAAGGTGGGCAGGACGCTCCCTCCAGAGAAGCCCCGGAGGAGTGCGCGTCGACGTCTGCCCGCCTGCCCGGCCTTCGCTCTCAGCGGCGGCGGCGGTGCGCCAGGGCCGTGGCCAGCGTCTCGCGGACCTGATGGGCGCGGAACAGACGGTCCGCCGTATCCATCAGGTTCTCCGAATACAACACCTGCTTGCGCAGCCGGGCGGGGATGGCCCGCGTGCCCAGGTGGGCACCCAACAGAGCCCCCGTCAGCGCGGCCGCCACGTCCGCCTCGCCGCCGCAGCGCAGCGTGAGCGCCACCGCCTCGCGGAAGTCGTGCGGCACCTTGAGCGTGGCGTACAGCGACGTCAGCAGCACCGGCACCACGTGCGGCGGCAGCCCGTCCACGCCCTTCAGCTCGCTGGGCGGCACGCCCACCTTGCGCAGCTGCGACAGGGCACGTGCCGTGTCCCACGTCAGCAGGCGCGGCAGGTGACGCACCTCCTCGGCCAGCCCCTTGTCGTGCACGGCCGCAGCCAGCGCCAGCTCTTCACAGAAGGCCGCGGGCGTCAGCGGCTCCTCTTCCATGCCCAGCGCCGCGGCCTGCGCGAACGCCGCCGCGGCCGCCGCGCACACCGGATCCTTGTGCGTGATGACCGTGAGCACGCCCGCGTCATGCGGCAGGCGCGCCCGGTGGCCGCTCTCCAGCAGCCCCACCACCAGCGCGCGGCTGAGCACCGAATGACACCGCGTGCCCAACGACGCGCCCGCGCTCATCCACGGCACCCCGCTGGCCAGCCGTTGCAGCGCGTCCGCCAGGCTCTTGGGCGGCTGGAGGATGATGCCCTCCTGCCACAGCCACGCCAGGTGCGCCGCCGCGCTGCGGCCTTCGACCTTGCCCTCGCGGATGACGCTCTCCGCCGCCGCGAGCAGGAGCTGCGTGTCGTCGCTGAACTGGCCCTTGGCGAACTTGCCGCGCGGCCGGGGCGCGAAGTCCTCGGCGAGGCCGGGCAGCCGCGCGAGGCTCGCCGGCGGGATGCCGCGCAGCGGAAAGCCGAGCGCATCGCCGATGGCGAGACCCACGAACGCCGCATGGAACCTGTCCTGGCGCTCGGCGGGAGTCAGCGACATGGGGTCGTGGAGATTAACCGAGGCTCAGGCCTGAACGGCCAGTGAGAAAGGAGAGAAACGCGTGAAACATGCGCGGGCTTGAGCGGGAAGAATCGTGCCGGGACTTGACGAGCGTGAGACAACCGTCCTCGGACATCCACACGCATTCTTCACCGTCCACCCTCCATCCCTCGCGCCTCGTGGATCGCAGCGCGGGGTGGGGTGACTACCGCAACCAACACGCGCGCGGCAAGCCTCGGCGGGTGCACGCATTCGCGCACCTGCACACGTGTCCAACTCTCGAACCTTCGCGCACGGTGCGCATGGCGCACGAGGGACGCGCAGGTGGCACCAGCGCGCGGGTGTCAGCACACGCGCGCCGTCACTTCAAGCGCCGTCACGTCCCAGGTTGACGACGGCCTGCAGCCGCGCAATCACCGCTTGCGCGCCTTGATGCAGGTGCGTGCCATCCCAGAGCGCGGGCGTCGTGTGCCCACCGTGCCGCCGCCAGTCCGACGCCGCTTCATCGAAGGCCACGTTGCGGAAGCGCACGCGGTCCTCCAGCGCATAGTCCACGATGTAGCGCCGCGCCTGCGCCGAAGGTGCATCCGCGATGCGATGAAACAGCTCGAGCGTGCCTGAAATCACGGCGCCGCCGCGGGGAGGAAATAGTCCGCGAGGTTCGGCCGGGAGCGGTCAAGCAGGTCCGCCAGCGTGTACCGGTCCAGCACCGAGAGGAAGGCCTCGCGCGCCTCGGCCAGCACGCCCTTGAGGCCGCACGCGGGCGCGATGGGACAGGTGTTGCGCTCCGGGTCGAAGCACTCCACCAGGTGGAAGTCCGGCTCCGCGGCGCGCAGCACGCCGCCCACGCGGATGTCCGCCGGCGCGCGCGCCAACGTCACGCCGCCCGAGCGCCCCGCGCGCGCGTCCACCACTCCCTGCCCCGCCAACGTCTGCACCACCCGCACCAGGTGGTGCTTGGAGATGCCATAGGCATCCGCCATCTCCTGGGTGGACACGGGCCGCCCCGTGCGACCGGCCAGATAGAGCAGCACCCGCAGCGAGTAGTCGGCATGGAGGGTGAGGTGCACGTCAGCGGGCTCCGGCGTCGGTGGTAACGCGCTGCACCGGGGCGACGCTCGGCAGGAAGGCATCCACGTGGAGTTCCTTCAGCGAGAGGCCGGCCAGGAACAGCTTCTTCCGAAGGGATAGCACCAATGGCCCGTCTCCGCAGAGCCATGCGCGCCATCCCACGGGTTTGGGGCACTCGGAGCGGATGAGCACATCGAGCGCCCCCTCGGCCACGTCCCGGCTGCCGCCCTCCAGCACGCACGGCCGATAGTGGAGTGAGGGATGCCGCTCTGCCAACGCGCGCAGCGCCTGGGTGAGATAGAGCCCCGAGGGCGTCCGGGCGCCATGGAAGAGCCAGATGGGTCCTGAGTGTCCCGCCTCCAGCGCGTCACGGACGATGCCATACAGCGGCGCCAGGCCCGTGCCCGTCCCCGCCAGCAGCAACGGCTGCTCGGGCCGACCGGGCACGTAGAAGCATGTGCCCGCCGGGCCCTGCACCTGGAGCCTGTCACCAGGCCGGGCTTCCCGGGCCAGCCAGCCGCTCATCGCGCCTCCGGGCTGGAGCCGCACGTGCAACTCCAGTGTGTCTTCGCGGGGCAGGCTGGCCAGCGAGTAGCTGCGCGTCAGCCCGTCCGCGCGCACCAGGGAGATGTACTGCCCCGCGTGGTACGCCAGCGGGATGTCCGTCCTCAGCCGCACGGACAGGACGCTGTCGGACAGCGGCGTCAACGCGCTGATGCGAGCGGGAACGCGCAACGCCTCCGCGCCGGTGACTTCCAGCGCCGTGCCCTCCGGGGGCCGGCAGGCACAGGCGAGGAAGTAGCCCTGCGCCCGGAGCGTGTCCTTCAACCCCACCTGCGCGGCCTCCGGGAGCGTCCCCGAGACGGCGCGCATCAGACAGGATTGGCAGGCCCCCGCGCGGCAGGCATTCGGAATGGACACGCACTGACGCAGCAGCGCGTCCAACACGCTCTCTCCGGGCTCCAATGGATACCAGCTGGACTCGTGCTTCACCTTCGCCATGGCGTGCTCCAGGGTCCGTGGGCGTCAGCGGTTCAGGACGTCCGCGCGCGTGCTCTCCGCGATGGCCAGCACCTTCGCCACCAGCGGCGCCGGCACCCCGAGCTCCTCCAGCGTCTCCTTCAAGTGGCCCGCCACCGCGTCGAAGTGCGTGTCGTTCAATCCGCGCCGGACCAGCGGCGCGTGCCCCGCGCGCATGTCCCGGCCGCTGTAGTGGACCGGGCCGCCCGTCACCAGGGTGAGGAAGGCCTTCTGCTTCGCGGACTGGCGCTCCATGTCCACGTCCTCGAAGAAGTGGCTGATGCGCTCGTCCGCCAGCACCTTCCGGTAGAAGACCTCCACCGCCGCCGCCATCGCCGGAGCTCCGCCCAGTTGCTCGTAGACGCTCTTCTCCTCCGCAACGCTCATCGTGCTCGCTCCTTCCGCCCGGCATGGGCCTAAAGATGCATTTTAAATGCTCTTTAAATCCCGCCCCGTCAAATGGAGCGCCACTGCCAGTGGAGCTACTGCGAGCCAGCACCTGGAGCGGGACGCGCGTCAGCAGCGCGCACGAAGGCACGGCCGCGAACGGCGCCAGGGACCGCGAGGTATGGAGGTGTTGGGGACCGCGGGAGCGTCTGCCCCGGAGGCGCGAGCCCTTCGCGCGCCATCACGGGACCTGCCGCGGACACCGGCTCCACACGCGGGGAGGCCCGGCGTCACACGTGAAACGGCCAGGAGCGCTGGGCGCCCCTGGCCGGAAAAAACCGAACGGCTCGGACTACGCGCGCGCCGTGCTGGCCGCGCCGATGCGGGCCGCCTCGCGGCGCACCGTGGCCTGCTCGAGCTCGAAGCGCGCGTCCTCGGCGGACAGGCCCTTCATGCGCTCCTGGGCCTCGGCCATGCGGCGGCGGGCGCCTTCCACGTCGATGCCCGTGACGGGCTCGGCCGCGTCGGCGAGCACCAGCACCTTGTCGTTGCCCACTTCCACGAAGCCGCCCGCGACGAAGTAGGACTCGCGCCGGCCACCCTCAATCAGGGTCAGCGCGCCCGGCTCCATCAGCGACAGGAACGGGGTGTGCCCCGGCCGCACGCCGAACAGACCCCGGCCGCCAGGGACAATCGCCTCGTCGGCCTGCACCGACAGGATGCGCTTCTCGGGGGTGACAATCTCCACAGTCAGCTTGGCCATGAGGCTCCTCGCACTGCCAAATCAGAACGTAAGCTGGCGGGTGGTCCCACCTACCGGCTCCAACTCCACCACCCCGGCGTCCGTCAGCCGGGGCCCCTTGCCGGGGACGCCGAGCGTGCCCTCCAGCCACTTGATGTGGTGGGTGAGCTGGCGCACCTCGGAGAGCTGCCGCGTGTTGAGCCACTCGGTCAGCTGCTTCTCCTGGAGCCGCTGGCCCTCCCGCCCGTACTGCGCCGCCACCACCACGCGCGCCCAGGCCGGAGGCCCCTTGGGCTTCTTCGCCTTCGACTTCTTGCTCGGGCGAGGCTCCGGCACGGGCTTGCCCTTCTCCACCAGCGGCCACACCACCCAGACGCGCTCACCGTCGTTGGAGACGAAGTAGAAGTCGTCCACCGTGCCCAGGCACTGCGGCAGCGACCACGCCGGGCCGCTCTCCTGCGTCACTTCCAGCCGGCACTGCCCCTGCGCCACTTCCACCATGCGCACGCTGTACAGCCCGTTGGCGCTCACCCGGGCCCGACCCTTGCGCTCCTCCGCCACGGCGGGGGAGCTCATGAACATCAGGACCAGGGCGAGCGCTGCACTGCGCATGGTGACCTCGGCGAGGGTGGAGACCCGGAGCTTAGCTCGCCGCGAGCTTCCGCGCGTTCTCGACAACCTCGTCGATGCTGCCCGTCATGTAGAAGGCGCCCTCGGGGATGTCGTCGTGCTTGCCCTCGGTGATCTCCTTGAAGCCCTGGATGGTGTCCTGGAGCTTCACGTAGCGGCCGTCCTTGCCGGTGAAGACCTTGGCCACGAAGAAGGGCTGCGACAGGAAGCGCTGGATCTTGCGGGCGCGGGCCACCACCAGCTTGTCGTCCTCGGAGAGCTCGTCCATGCCGAGGATGGCGATGATGTCCTGCAGCTCCTTGTACCGCTGGAGGATGCCCTGGACCTTGCGGGCCACCGCGTAGTGCTCGGCGCCGATGACGGCCGGGTCGAGGATGCGGCTGGTGGAGTCGAGCGGGTCCACGGCGGGGAAGATGGCCAGCTCGGCGATGGCGCGGTTGAGCACCGTGGTCGCGTCGAGGTGGGCGAAGGCCGTGGCGGGCGCCGGGTCCGTGAGGTCGTCGGCGGGGACGTAGATGGCCTGCACGGAGGTGATGGAACCCTTCGTCGTGGAGGTGATGCGCTCCTGCAGACCGCCCATCTCCGTGGCCAGCGTGGGCTGGTAACCCACGGCGCTGGGGATGCGGCCCAGGAGGGCGGACACTTCGGAGCCGGCCTGGGTGAAGCGGAAGATGTTGTCGACGAAGAGGAGCACGTCGCGGCCTTCCACGTCGCGGAAGTACTCGGCCATCGTCAGCGCGGACAGGGCCACGCGGGCGCGGGCGCCGGGCGGCTCGTTCATCTGGCCGTACACCAGAACGGCCTGGCTGGCCTCCAGGTTGTCCGTCTGGATGACCTTCGTGTCCTGCATCTCGTGGTAGAGGTCGTTGCCCTCGCGGGTGCGCTCACCGACGCCGGCGAACACCGAGAAGCCGCCGCGCTCCACGGCCACGTTGCGGATGAGCTCCTGCAGGAGCACCGTCTTGCCCACGCCGGCGCCGCCGAAGAGGCCGATCTTGCCACCGCGGGTGTACGGGGCGAGCAGGTCGATGACCTTGATGCCCGTCTCGAACATCTGCACGCGCACGTCCTGCTCCGTGAAGGGCGGGGGCGCGCGGTGGATGGACCAGTGCTCCTGCGCCTTCACGGGGCCCATCTCGTCCACCGGCTCACCGGTGACGTTCAGGATGCGGCCCAGGGTGGCCTTGCCCACCGGCACCTGGATGGGGGCGCCCGTGTTGGTGACGGGCATGCCGCGGCCGAGGCCCTCGGTGGAGTCCATGGCGATGGTGCGGACGGTGTTCTCGCCCAGGTGCTGCGCCACCTCGAGGGTGAGGTTGTCAGCGGCGGTGCTCAAGTTCGCGTTGGTGACCTTGAGGGCCGTGTAGACCTCGGGGAGCCCGCCGGGCGGGAACTCGACGTCGACCACCGGGCCGAGGACCTGGATGATTCTGCCTGCCGTCGGAACTTGAGCGCTCATGGAATCGTCTGCCTCGCACGGGGAGCGGACGGGCGCCGCCACCCTTGAAATTTCGGCCCGGCTGGGAGGGCGGGCCCCCTTTACCGGGGCCCCCCCCGGGGGTCAAGCCTCCCGGGCAACTGACTGGTAAGTCCGGCTTAGCGGAACCACATGCCGGGCGCCACCCCCTTACTTCCCATCCGGCGGGGACACCAGGGCCAGCCCGCTGTTCGTGCTGCCGGCCAGGGTCCTGGAACGCGAAGGGCCCGCCCCTGTGAGAGGGCAGGCCCAGGGTGACGCGGGGTCGCGGCGGCGCGGCGCTACTTCAGGGCCTCGGCGCCGGAGACGATCTCCATCAGCTCCTTGGTGATGACGGCCTGGCGCGTGCGGTTGTACGTGAGCGTCAGGCTGCCAATCATGTCCGTCGCGTTGGAGGTGGCGTTCTCCATGGCGCTCATGCGGGCGCCGTGCTCGCTGGCCACGCTCTCCAGCAGCGCGCGGTAGAGCTTGATGTTGACGGCCTGGGGCACCAGGCGGTCCAGCACGGCCTGACGGTCCGGCTCGTACTTGAAGTCCACCAGCGTGGTGGAGCCTTCCGAGGGCGCCTGGTCCGCGGAGCCGAGCGTCTGCAGCGGCAGCAGCTGGGCCACCTTCACCGTCTGGGAGATGGCGGAGACGAACTCGTTGTAGACGACGTGGACCGCGTCCACCTCGCCGTTGAGGTAGCTGGCCACCAGCTCCTCGGCCACGTCCGCGGCGGCGCGGTAGTTCAGCCGCTGGTACAGGCCGCCGAAGTCCTTGCGGATCTGCTGGCCGCGGTTGCGGAAGAAGTCATTGCCCTTGCGGCCCACCGTGGAGAGGCGAATCGACTCCAGGTGCGTGTTCTCGTACAGGAACCGGTTGGCGCGGCGGATGACGTTGGAGTTGAAGCCGCCCGCGAGGCCACGGTCGGACGTCAGCAGCACCAGCTCCACGCGCTTCACCGGACGGGCCGCGAGCAGCGGGTGGCTGAGGCTGTCCGCGCCCGCGCGCGCCGACAGGTCCGCGATGATCTGGTCCAGCATCGTCGCGTAGGGCCGCGCGGCCAGGATGCCGTCCTGCGCCTTGCGAAGCTTCGCGGCGGAAACCATCTTCATCGCCTTGGTGATCTGACGCGTGTTCTTCACCGAGCGGATGCGCTTGCGAATGTCGCGAAGGGACGCCATGGACCGGGGAGCTCCTGTGGGGCGTTCAACCCGCGTCGCCCGGATGGGAGGCGGGGCAGGGTAAGACGGGGCCCCCTATATAGGCGGGGCGGGAGCCGGTCAACGGATGCCTGCCACGGTCAGCCTGACGATCGCCCGCCCCGACTGGAATGCCCCAGCAGGCGAGCTTCCTTGACTCCCCCTCCCCCTGGTAGGAGACGGACTTACCTTATAGGGCATGGTCGCTCACGCGTCGTCAGGCCCCCTCCTTGTCGTCGAGGACGACCCGGACATCCTCGAGGCCCTCCAGGGGTACCTGGAGATGCATGGACACAGCGTCCGCGTGGCGCGCAACGGCCGTGAGGCGCTGGAACAGCTCGCCCAGCCGCCCCGCCCCGCCCTCATGGTGCTGGACATGGCGTTGCCCGTCCTGGACGGCCACCGGGTGCTGACGACCCGCAAGGCCAGTGAAGCGCTGGCCGAGGTGCCCGTCATCATCCTGTCCGCGGGCATGGCGGCCATGAACCCGCGCGACCGGGCCGTCTACGCCTCCAGCTACAACGTGGCGGCATTCCTCAAGAAACCGGTGGAGCCTCGCCAGTTGCTGGCGGTCATCGAGCGGCTCGTGGCCAAGCCGTCTGGAGCCCAGGCGGGCACGCCTTCTTGAGGCGCGGGGCGCGCTCGGTGCTTTCCGCGGAGGGAGGCCCGGAACACAATGGCCGCCCTACCGGTGTTCTCGGGGTCCATGAAGCCAGGCGGTGTGAAACGAGCGTGGGTGCGCAGGGGCTTCGCGGTGGTCGCCGCGGGCGGCGTGGCCCTGCTCGCCCTCTCCCATTTCGTCCGGGTCCGCTACGAGGACCGCATCGTGCCGCTGGCGCAGGCGCCCGAGGCGCCCATCGCGCTCGTGTTCGGCGCGGGGCTGGCCCGGGGCGCGGTGCCGTCGCCGGTGCTCGCCCAGCGGCTGGATGCGGCCATCGCGCTCTGGGAGCAGGGGAAGGTGCAGGCGGTGCTCGTCAGCGGCGACCAGACGAAGCCCTTCCACCACGAGACGCGCGCCATGCGGCGCTACCTGGTGGAGCACGGCGTTCCGGAGAGCGCCGTGCAGAGCGACGAGGCGGGGCTGTCCACCTACGACAGTTGCCTGCGCGCCGCGACCGTGTTCGGGGCGAAGCGGGCGGTGCTCGTCACGCAGCGGTTCCACCTGACGCGGGCGCTGTTCATCGCGAACTCGGTGGGCATCGACGCGTGGGGCGTGGCCGCGGACGAAGGGCGCTCCACGCCGTGGCGCTACCTGGTGCGCGAGACGCTGTCGCGCGTGCTGGCGCTGGCCATGGTGCTGCTGGAGGTGGAGCCCGCCCATCCCTCGGGCAGAGCCGTGCCCTCGCAGCGCTGAGGCACGGGCAAGCATGGCAGGCAGGCGGCCAGCGAGAATTGCCGGCGCCCCCGCGGGTTCTCATTCTTGAGACGAAGGCAGCCGACCCACCGCGCTTTCCGAGGAGAGGCCATGCGATTCAAGAAGCTCGGTTCAGAGGACGTGGGTGAGTCCACCTCGCGGCGTCACCTGAACCCGGACACCGGTGAGGATGAAATCAACATCTCCGACCAGGACCTGGCCGCGACCCCGCCCCTGGAGGAAGAGCCCGACTTCCGAGACATCCTCCCGGACGAGATTCATGAGTTCCGCCGGGGTGATGAGGAAGACGAGGGGCTGGAGTTGACGGCGCAGCCGGGCTACCGCATCCGGCCCATCGACTTCGACAAGCTGCCGCAAGGATAGGTGGAGGGTGTGCCTCGCGGAGGGCGTGGCCGCGACCTCCGCAGCCGTCCATCGGATTCGATGGGCGCGCACTGGCTTCGGTGCGCGCTGGAGCGACAGCCGAGGCACGACGGACGCGGCGCATTGCTGGCGCCGTGGCCGCAGCGGCCCATCGGGTTCGATGAACTTCGGCGAGGACGAAGCGCAACCGGGGCAAGGCGTACGAGACGCCTTGCCCTGTCGTGGGCTAACGCCCGCGAGCGCCCTTCTTCGCGGCAGACTTCTTGGAGGAAGCCTTCTTCAGCGCAGGCCGCGTCGCCGACGCGGACTTGGCTGCGGATTGCTTCGCAGCGACCTTCTTGGCCGGAGCGGACTGCTTCGCCGACGCGGCCTTGGCTGCGGACTTCTTCGACGCGGGCCTCTTCGCCGACGCGGCCTTGGCTGCGGACTTCTTCGACGCGGCCTTCTTGGCCGGAGCGGACTTCTTCGCGGCGGGCCTCTTCGAGTTCGCCGCCTTGGCTGCGGACTTCTTCGCGGCGGGCCTCTTCGAGCTCGCCGCCTTTGCTGCGGACTTCTTCGCGACTGAAGCCTTCTTCGCTGCGGCCTTCGAAGCCGACTTCTTCGCGGGAGCCTTCGAGGTTGACGCCGTCTTCGCGGCCGTTTTCTTTGCTGCGCCCTTCGAGGGTGGCGCCGCCTTCGCAGCAGCGGACTGCATTGCTGCGCCCTTCGTGGCAGGAGCCTTCGTCGCAGCGGACGACTTCGTTCCCGACGCCTTCGAAGCAGTCGGCTTGGCAGGAGCCTTCTTCGCAGCGGACGGCTTCAACGCAGCCTCCACAACGGGCGCCTTCTCGGCAGGAGCCTTCACAACAGCAGCCGGCTTCGAAGCCGCGGGCTTGGCAGAGGACGCCGTCGAAGCAGCATCCGTTGCCGCCGCCTTTGAAGCCGCCTTCCTCGAGGGTGCCTTCGTTGTCGCGGACTTCTCAGCGGCAGCCTTCGGCCCGGAGGACGCCTTCGCGGCGGGCTTCTCCGAGGCATCACTCAAGGCCGGTGTCGCAGCCTCAAGACGGGCTTCCAGGGCCACATCCTGGGTCGCGGACGCCGCCTTCTTGGAGGGCCTCTTCGCGGCGGACGACGGAGCAGGAACGGCCTCCTCCGCGCCAACCCGCGGTGCAGGCGGAGCAACATCGGAAGCAGTGACCTCACCGAGCGCGGTCTGCGTGGCGGGCTTCTTCGCGGGGCGCGTCTTCACGGAGGCAGGCTCCGTCTTGACCTTCACCTCCGGGACCTTGCGCGGAGTCGCACGCGGGAACAACACCCCCGCGCCACCGATGGCGAGCGGCATCTGCTCGGCCTTTCCAGCCCGAGCCTTCCCAGCCCGCCCCGAGCGCGCCCTCGACCCATCCTCGTCTCGCGAGGATGAACGGTCGTCGTCGTACTCGTACGCAAGCTCGCGAATCTCGGCCTCCTCCTCGACCACCTCTTCTTCGGCAACCACTTCATCGGCCAGCTCCGCGGCCTCGAGTTGCTCGTCCTCCTCGGCCTGGACCTCGCCTTCGAGCGCGGCCTCCTCGGCCTCACCCGCCGCCTCCTCGCCATCGACATGGACGCCGGACAGGGCCCCCTGGAGGACCGCGTTCATCGCGCGGGCGAAGGTGCGCTCACCGAAGCTCTCCACCTCCGCCGGAGGCACGAGCACATCGAACATGTCCTTCAGCGAGCGGTACAGCCGCATCTGCCGCTTCTCGCCCTCCCAGGTGCCATAGACCCAGTCGTCGCCCTCGAGCGCCTCGACCCAGCCAGGCAGCGGGCCGCCGCCATCGCCCTGCTCCACCATGGCGGACTTGCGCGCGGCGAAGAGGTGCCGGTGCAGCCCCTTCAAGCCAATGCGCCACAACCCCGCCGCGGGAAGCCCTTCCAACTTGAGGCGGGTCTTCTCCAGGACGCTCGGCTCGCCCTCGGCCCCGTGCAGGGCGAAGAGGTGGACCTCGCCGTTGAGCTCGCCTCCGTTGAACGCCTGATACAGGTCGCTGAGCTCAGCTGGGAATGGAACGCCGCACTCCGTTTCGGCCCGGCGAATCTCCTCGGGAGAGACACCAGCTGACGATGCCTTTACCGACTTGCGAAGTGCCTCCAACCACTCGTGCATGACCCCTCCACGACATCCAGTCGCACAACCTTACGGCGGCTGTGCCCTCCTGCGCAGTGCGGGCTTTGGCTTTTGATGACACCGCACCAGAGCTGATCCAAATCGCGCCAGGGAGCGACACTCCCGGCACCGAGCCCAGCCCTGTCTTGAAAACCCGGGAGCCCCCGTCGGCCCATCCCCTCCCCGGAGAGGACGGGGCCGCAAGGCGCTGTCGTCCCCTCCGCGGGCCCCACCGAGGCCCCTCGCGACACGCCCACCCCCGGCCTCCGCTGATCCACCCCTACCCGACGAAACACCCTGTCCCCGACACACGCCGGAGGAATACCGCCACAGGCACGGCCCAAGGCCCGCGTCCTCCCGCTGCCCCAGGGGCGCTGGGGGCGCTCTCGGCGACGGCCCGTGGCCTGCCGGCACGGTGGACGGGCGTCAGGCCGGCGGGAGAACGCCCCCCTCCCACCGGAATGCCCATGCGCAGGTTGAAGGTGTCCCGCGAGGCCGTTAGGCAGGAGGCCATGGCACATCCCGTGAGCTACGAGGGGACGAGCGAGAACTTCGACCAACTGGTCCTGGAGCCCAAGGACGAGCTGGTGGTGGTGGACTTCTGGGGTGACGGCTGCCCGAACTGCGAAATCTACGCGGCCGCCGAGCCCGCCCTCCTCGCCGAGCTGGATGGCGCCCCGATGCGCGTCGTGAAGGTGAACGCGTACCAGTACGAGGACCTGGCGAAGCGCTTCGGCCTCTTCGGCATCCCCACGTTCCTGCTGTTCCGCGAGGGCAAGCTTCTCGGGAAGATGAGCCAGTACTACGGCAAGGAATACTGGCTCGGCGTCGTGCGGGACCACCTGCCGAAGGCCTGAATAGAGGGCGACAGAGGGGGAATGGCGCTGACGTGCATGGTTGACCTCTCTTCGTGACTGCTGTGCTGCGTGGATTTGTCCCGCATTTGTCCCACCTCCGCCAGCCGCCCGGCGCCCATGGCGAACGGGAGCACATCGGCGGCCTCGCGAACCTTCGCGGCGTCGACTTGGTAGTAGTGGACCATCGTCGTGTTCAGGTTCGAGTGCCCCAGCGCCTTCTGAGCCAGGACGGGGTTGCCGAGGGCACTTGCGTAGGTGCTGCGTAGGTGGCGAAAGGTGAACTCGCCACGCAGAACCTTGGGCAACACCGTCGACTGGCACTTCGGGCACCGACGCGGTCGACGTGTGGGCGCGAAGAATTGGTGTCCACAGTTGCACGGGTGGGCCCAACCACGAACAAGCCCCGCCCGCACCGCAGCCTCTTTGAAGGCGTCGCCGTAGACGCTGTCGGCGCACCGCTGCATTTCGCCGTCGGCCCCCGGCCAGACATACCGGCTCACCGCCGCGTCACGGCGGCGGCGTAGCATCGTTGCTACGTCACGCGGGATGGGCACCACCCGCTCCTCGAAGTCCTTTGGGGTGTCCGAGCGGTGGCTGCGGGCGACCACCGCGTGGGGCTCGTCCGTATCGAGGACCAGGTCCGACCACTCGAGTGCACACAACTCGCCCTCTCGCAGGCCCGTCGTCGCAGCGAACCAGAAGAGGTCGTGCCACTGGCGCGACTCTGACAGGAGCTTGACGACCTGTGCGTCCGACAGACGCTTGGGGAGTCGCTTCGGTATCTTCGGTCGCTTCGCCTCACGCGTCGGGCTATCGCCGAAGAAGAGCTTCTTCTTCTTCGCCCAGGTGAACACCGATGCGAGGCGCCGGATGGCCTGCTGAACCGATCCCGGCGAAAGCGGCTTCCGCCCCTTGCCCCCTCGCGAAAGCTGGGCAGCGAGTTCCTCCACGTCAGCAGGGGTAAGTTCCGTCAGGAACTTCTTGCCTACGAACGGCAGCACGTGCAGACGGAGGTTCAACTCGTCCATGACGTAGCTCGGGGTGCCCTCGCGAAGCTTGAGCATTTCAGCAGCAGCCTCGCTCAAGCGCGTCGGCCGAAAGCGCATCGGGCGCCGCCCAGCCTTCGCGTCATCCGTGTCGTTCAGTGCGTCGCGAAGCCTCTTCTCCGCCTCGCTCTTCGTCCGCGCAGTCACCGACGGTTGCTGGCGAGCCTTCGCAGCGTCGCGGTAATCGAGGTACCACGTCCCATTGGAGGGGGCTTCCTGGCGAGGCCAGACGACCTTCTCGCCCGCCTCCTCGCGTTTCTGCAGCGCCCCAATGAGCCCTTTTCGCTCAAGGCCATACTGGGCAGCGAGGGCGGCAAGCACCTCTTCGGAGTACCGGAAGAAGACGCGGGCCATTCAGCGCCCCCGCCCCTGCTGCTCCACCCACTCTTTGATGGCCGCAGGGCTATACCGCACGCTCCGCCCCAGCTTGAGGCATGGCAGTTCGCCGGACGCCGTCTTAGAACGCACCCACGTGGACCCCATTTTCAGGTAGGCGCAGACATCATCAACGGTCCACAGCCCGTCCTCAGTCGGCGGAGCAAGCTCTTCCCCGCGCACAACAGAAAGCCGAGGCGTAAGAGGAGCGTCGTTCCCGTCGCAGTTGCCCATCACCAGATTCCCCCGCTACTGAACCGCGCATGGGCCAATGCACGGACGTTGCCAACGACTGGAGTCCAACCGTTCCCGTTCCCCCTCCAGAGACGGTCATTCGGCACTCTAATAAAACACAGACGCCACTTCAATATATCGCCAGCGCTTGCACCTGATGCGTTGCGCGCGCTCCTTGCGTCTGTCGACAGATACCCGATTCGAGCATCTCTCCCGAGTGGCGCGATTTCACTCTGAGACACGGACGAGAGAGCGTTGCGAGCGCCATTCAATGGCAGGCATCCACCGTTATGGATCGGTGTCTCACGTCTGGACTGAGGTGATGGAGGCACGCCGTGCCCTGCGTCTCGGCTCGATGCTCTAGGGAGCTGGGCGGGCACGGCGGGCCACCTCGAAAACAGCACGCCGGCGTCGTCGTTCAGGAACCGCCGCCGGGTGCCGGAGCAAAAGCCGTCCAGCGCACTGGTGCGGCCCCTGCTCTTCCGAAGCTATTGGATGCTCGCTGCCTGAACGTACCGCTTCAGCGAGGAACTTCACCCAAGGTGCCCCTTGGGACGGGAGGTTGTCAAGTCTTCCCCGGCTAACGGCCACTCCCGGTCAGTCGCCACCAACATGACGTCGCTGCTGCGCCTGGTGTCGCTAACACTCCCATGCAGCGCCCCACTAAGCGCGGCGCGGACGGCCCTCAGACAGCAGGTGTCCGGGCCCCGTCGTGCGGTCGTGCGACTGAGAGACGGTCGCGACGGGGAAAAGGCGCCTAGGACGAGATGCCTCACGGGGACTCACCGAGCGCGCTCCCTGCCGATGCTCATTGGCACGGGACGCTCACCCTTTATGGGCAGGTAGCAGTTCCCCTTGTGCTCAACAGAGCGGTCTGGGCAGTTCGGAGCCTTCTGCTTCAACTCAGCCCAACAGCCCCCGCGGATGACTACATACCCGTTGGGGCACGGCGGCGTGTCCTGCCCGTCGAGCGGCCCGTCAGGCATCACGATGCGCTTGCGAACACTCCAGGGCTCGGGCGTCGAGCTCCCATGCACGATGTCCGTGAAGGCGACACGTTTCGGAGTCGCCGGTACATCCCACGTGTACTCCTCGTGCATTGGTGCCGGGTGCGGCTCGTCCTCCGGTGTGGCCGTGGGCATGACGAGTATGGCAAGTCCCACCGATATGGCGAGCGACGCCCACGGCCTCTGGCGCGCCCACCCCCGGGGAGCGGTAGGGCGCTTTGGCGGATGTACCTTCGATAGGTGTGCGGCCACCGACGGATGTCGACCCACATGCTCGATGAGGTCGGCTGCCTGTTCGAGCACATCAAGAACAGACTCGGGAGAACGCCCTTGAGCGTGCGGCCCCCCCTGAACCTCAACTGCGACGCCACCGGGAGCGGGGAGGGCAGTAACGAGGACCTGCACCGGCTCCAACTGCAGGTGTGGCGTTTCACCGGTACCAACCTGCAACAACGCAGGCTGACCATCGTCACCACGTGACAGGTAGACGCGCCCCGCGCATTCGGGCAGGCCGCGAACCCGCGGCCCGCGGTACGGGCCAGGCGCGCTCACCGCGCCCCGCCCTTCTTGGTGGCTGCCTTCTTCTTCGCCACCGCCTTCTTGGCTTTCTCCGCCTCCTTGGCGCGAGCCCACTCCTCCAACATCGCGTCCGAGATCTTTCCCTCCATCGACTCCCACACCTTGATGCCCTCGGAGTGGAAGTCGCGGCTGACGTCCATCTTCGTCACCGGCTTGCGGTTGATGGGGGACTTGACGCCTCGGCCGGCCAGGACATCTGCGATGTACTCCAGCTTCCGCCAGTTGCGCACCGTGTCGAGCATTAACTGGCGCTCCAGTTCCTCCATTGGGTCCGGCTTATCCATCAGTCCCATAGGGACGGCCTCCAGTCGTCGGGTGGCTACCGCCACGGCCATGGCTCTCTCCTTATGTGGGCGGCTGCGTCCATGGCAACCACCTGATTCGACCAAGAATAGCACCATGCGATACATACTTCGCAAATAACTTGCGCGTATATACCTGAAAGACTACATTGGTCTTCGTTGGAGCGGCGGACGGACGGGGCTCCCGGGAGGGAGAGGGGCGCTGGGTGGGCGCGAGCTGGGTGGCCAGCGAGGACGCCGAGGCACGCAGGTCAGAGCAGGGGGCAACCATGGAGACGCAGCAGAGCGGTTTCGTGTGCGGTGAGTGCATGGAGGAGCGGCCGTCGGCGGCGGCCACGTCGCTAACGAGCCGGGGGGGCATGGGCGTCTGCCGGCAGTGCGAGGTGGACGTTGTCCTGGAGAGGGTGGAACGCGGCGCGCTGGACGGGCTGCGCCACGAGTTCGCCACGAAGGAGAACGCGGACCGGGCGCTCGACGAGGCGCCGATGAGCAGCGCCATGGGTGAGGTCGCCGAGGACGGACGGACCGTCACCTTCACCCAGTAGCCGCCCGGGCCCCGCGCACGACGCGGGGCCCGCCCGCCTGCCGGAGCGCATCCGGCCCCCCACCCCACTTCAAGCTGCAGGAGGCGTTCATGACGCTGCTGGCGGAGCTTTGCCAAATCATCGAGACCCGGGGGCCCGCGAAGCACTGGGCGCGGCGCGCGCTGCTGGCCCTCGAGGCTCGCGCCGAGCGCGCCGGGGTGCGGACCTGGATGGTCGAGCGCGCTGTGTACGGCGCCCTCCTCATGGGCGCCACGGTGGCCGAGCACCACGCGACGCTGGGCGCGGCCCCGCTACCCGAGGCGCTGGTGAAGGTGGCCGGGCTGTCCGTGTCCATCGTCGCCCTGCTGGTAGGTGCCGAGCTGGACTCCATCAGCGCCCGGGAGCGCGAGCAGGCCGAGGCGGAGGGGCGCGAGCCGGTGCGTGTGGAGTGCTCGCCGCGCGCCGAGCAGCTCCGCACCCTCTTGCCCTGGCTGGGACTCGCCGGCCTCGCGCTGGCCTTCGGGTGGCTGGGTGCCCTCGGCCTCGCGTGGCGCCTCGCCTACCCCGCCTGGCGCCGCGTGTACCGCGCGCACCGCCCGCTGGGCCGCGAGGCGGCGCGATGACGGGCAAGGCTCCGGTGGGGACTGGGCAGGTGGAGACCGACGTCGCCCTGCTGCGCGGGCTCGTGGACGTCATGTGGCACCCCGACACGTGCCCGTCCCGCCAGCGCGGCACCTGCAACTGCGAGGTGGCCCCGTACGCCGCCGCGCTCGAGCGGCTCCGCACGGCCGCGCTCGGTGGTGGGCGATGACGCTCGACGACTTGTGCGACCGGCTGGAGCGCCTGGCGCCGTACTGGCGGGAGGGCGAGGCCGAGCACATCCCTCAGTGCATCTCGGAGGCCCGCGCCCTCCCCGCGCGCAAAGCCGAGGCCGACACCGCGCAGCGAGAGGCAGCGGAGGCGCTGGCGCGGCTCGCGCCCGCCATCTCACCGGAGGTCCAGGACCACTGGCGCGAGCTGCACCGCGCGGCGGTGCGCTGCGAACTGGCCCTCGCGGAGCTGGCCAATGAGGAGCGCGCGCTGAGGTTCGCCCTCTCCTGCGAGCTGTGGCACGCCCGGACGGCGCACTGGGCAACCGGCGTCGCGAAGGCGAACGCGGGCGAGCCGTAAAGTCAGACACCAGAGGTACAGCAAGTGTCATTGAACCTCGGAGGGTCAATGACAGCCAATAACGGATACCTCTGTCACAGCTACGCGGAGCACCCGGAGCGGAGCTTCGTCCTCTGCGAGCGCGAGGACGGGCATGCAGGGCTGCACAGGTGGCGAGACGTCGAGTGGGACGACGCCCCTTCTGAGGAGGCGGCAGTCGAAGCGGAGTTGAGGGAACTGATGCGCTGCGCAGAGCAGGCGGCCGGAGAGCGGTGGGACGAATGAGACACACGAGCCGGAGCATCCGGCGCACGCCCAAGGTCACTCCGGAGTTGGCCCGGCACCGCGCCACCCGAGCGGAGTACCTCCATGCGCTGGCGAAGCTACAGGGCACGGCGCCGGAGCCGCCTCCTGAGCCCGTCGTCTCCGCCTCGGAACGCTGCCACTGCGGCGCTCCATGGTTGCTGTCGGGTGGGCGGAAGATTTGCGGGTGGGGCCTGCACGACGGCTAGCAGTTCGCGCGACGGCACCGCGGCCCCGGTGCCACCCCGCGCAGCCGCCTCCCATCAGGCGGCGCTCCGTGCCCTCTCGGGCGGAGTCTTCACGCGGTGGCGGACGGCCCCCGTCCTCCATCGCAACCGCCGCGCATAGGGCACGGCGGTGCAGTCCTTCACGGCGCCATGGAGGCGCCGGCGGTGCCCGGCAGGGAGTCCCCCCCGCCCTGCTGGGCGCCGCACCTTTCTCACGTAGCAGCAGTCCCCCCGAAGCAAACCCAAACACGGAGCCGTACCAATGCGTTTGACTCACGCCGCGCTACTCGTCTGCCTGTTGTTCACCACCGCCGCCCCTGCCGCCGACAAGGCGGAGCTGATGCGGATGCTCCCCAAGTCGGGCGAGGTCGTGGGCCTGCCGCTCAAGGAGGGCGGCCAGTTTTGGAAGGAGTGGCGCGACGGCGCCACCCGCTGGGTCGAGCTCATGTCCCAGAACGAGGAGCTGCAGAAGAAGGTCGGAGAGCCGATGGATTGGAAGGGGTTGAAGTGCGCCGTCTGGCAGAAAATAGCCGACCTCGCGGACGAGTCGCTCAAGGCCGCCCAAGTGAGGGCAAAGGCGCAGAATCGTGAGCTGACGCAGTGGCTGGTCGATGCCCCGGGCAAGGCGCGGAAGAAGGCGAACGAGTTTTGCTCCGACCCCGGTGAAGGCCCTGGCTATCGGACCCGCGAGAAGAACCTCGGGTTGCGCTACCTGGAGGAGTACGAGCGCTCCAAGAAGGCCCGCCAAGCCCTCGCGCAAGACGAGGAGCTGCTCGGCCACTTCGGTCGCTTGGCGGGGGCCATCCAGGACTTCCTCAAGGCCCTGCCCGCCCGAGCCGGAGCAGCCGTGCCCGCCACCGGCATGAGCGTGCCGATCATCGACCCCCGCCTGTTCCTCCGCAAGGACTGCCGCCCGGACTGCGCAACGTAGCCGGCGCCCCACTGCTGGGCCCACTCGCCCAGCACGCAGTCCCTCCCCTCCTCGCAGTGACGTGAGCGCGGGCAGTGCGTCCTCGGCTGCCCGCGCTGTCTCCCCCCTTCCCCGAAGTCGCGGCCCTGCCGCTGGAGTGAAGACGATGCGATGCATATTGATGATGCTGTGTGTGGTGGCGGTGGCCGGGTGCGCGAGCGCGCCGCCCAGCCGGTTCACCGCCCTCCAGCACCGTAGGGCGCAGGAGTCGATGGACTGCCAGGACCGGGCCGCAGTCCAGGTCTCGGCATCCAAGTATGACGACTGGAGTCCCGGCGAGACGACCTGCCTGCAGCGCTTGGTGGCGGCCGACTGCGCCAGCAAGGCGTGGGCTCCGGACGGTGACTTCGATTCCGCGGAGGCTGCAGCGCAATACCAGTCCCACGTCGTCGAGGCGTGCGGCGCGGACCTCACCAAGAGAGTCCGTGCCGCCTTCGAGTCCGAACTCTGAGCCCCGGGGCTGGGCGTGTCTCTGCGCCCAGCCCCTCCTGTCCTTCCACACCCGAGGTGCACCATGACGACGAAGACGGAGACGAGCCCGACGGCGGATGGATTGTTGTCGCCGGCGGAGGTGACCACGGCCGACCGCGAGGCTCGCTTCATCCTCGCACCGGACCGGCTGGGCGCGGTGAGTGACGCGTCCGCGACCAGAGTCGCACGCTGGGCACTGTCTCTCGCGGCTCAGCCACAGCGGATGCAGCGGCTGGAGGAGTTCGCCAGCGCATTCCTCGACCAGATCATGGCCGACGTCGCGCGGGTGCAGGCGCACGCCAAGGGCGGCATGCGCCCCACGACGCTGACGGGCGACTTCGCCAACGCGCCGCCGAGCATCCTCGAGCGGTTGCGCTGGTGGGCTGCCTGCGCGCAAGAGGCGCTGGGGCAGACGGACGGGACGGCGTTGGCAGAGCGGCGGAGCACCCTCCTCGAGCACGTGGCCACGTTGGAGCGAGAGAAAGCCCTGCTCCAGCATGAGCGCGAGTCCGAAGAGGCGCGGGCCGATGACGAGCAGCGGCGTGGGGATGCGGAAGAGTCCCGCGCCGATACCGCCGAGGCCCGCGTGCGGGAGTTGGAGAACGCGCTCGGGCTTGAGCGGAGCGCCGTGGACTCCCTCTTCCACGCGGTGCGGGCCAAGCGCGAAGGCGACGCCATGGAGACCGTCCTGCGCTCGGTGGAGCGCGTCGTCTCCCTCCGTGTCGCCTCCCAGCCCCCGCCCGCCCCGGCGCAGGGGGAGTCTCAGGCCGTCACCGATGTGCGCGCTGCCCTTGAGGCGTGCCCGTGCGAGTCCGTCAAGCCCTGCGCCCCGTGCTGCGCGCTGCTCAACTACCTGGACGAGATGGCGGTGCCCCAGCGCAAGACAGCCCACACCCCGCCCCCGGGGCTGCTGGAAGGAACCGATGACCGAGGACAAGCGGAGGCGGGCGCGGGACGGGCTCAAGGCGAGGATGAAGCGCAGCGCGAAGGCGCGGACGTGCCCGAAGTGCAAGCGCAAGGCCGCGGTGACGCGGCACCAACTCGACCCGTGGACAGCGGTGCGCCGGTGCCGGTGGTGCGGCTGGGAGGCAGTCGCGGAGACGTGACGCCCCCGGGACTGCGCGAGGCGGTGGAGACCGCGCTGGGCAGGGATGCGCTGGATAATGCCCGGGTGGTGGAGGGCGCGTTGAAGCGGCGGCACGACCTGGCGCAGCAGCGCGAGCGGGCAGCGAATGAGCTCGGACTCACGCGGATGCGTGCCCACCATGCCGGCGCTCGCGACATGGCAGAGGCCATCGCCAAGGACCTCGGCATCAACGTCGGCCGGCCCCCGTCCGGGCCCATCGCCACGCCGGACCTCTGGCCCACGCTGACCGCCTTCACCCTGGAGATGCGCAACCTCCTGGACCACCACCGCCCGGCCAAGGGTGGCCGTGAGGGCTGGGTGCGCGACGCGCCCGCCGCCCTCCTCCGCCGCGTCCGCGAGGAGGCGGACGAAGTGGAGCAAGGCCTGGGGGAGCGCCTCGCTCCGGAGGTGGTGAGCCGCCGCTGCGTCGACGTGGCCCTCATGTCGATGATGACCGCCGACGCCTACGCCCACCAGCATGCGCGGATGACGCCGCCCCCTACGGTGGCTCCGCTCCTGCCCGCCGGGGAGGTGGACCGTGGCTGACACTGACATCGAGTGGGCGGACGTCGTCTGGAACGTCGTGAAGGGGTGCAGCCGGAAGTCCCCCGGGTGCGGAGGTGGCACCCCGGGCCCGTTGAAGGGCGGGTGCTACGCGGAGCGTATGGCCATCCGCATGTCGGGGCCTGGGCAGCCGTACGAGGGGCTCGTGGAGTCCACCACGGCCGGCCCCCGATGGACCGGCAAGGTGGTGCTCGACGAGGAGCTGCTCGACGCGCCGCTGCGGTGGAAGAAGCCGCGCCGAGTGTTCGTCAACAGCATGAGCGACCTGTTCCACGAGGCGCTGTCGTTCGCGGACATCGACCGCGTCTTCGCGACCATGCGCCTGGCCGAGCGTCACACCTTCCAGGTGCTGACGAAGCGCGCGGACCGGATGCGCAAGTACGTGGAGTGGGCCCGCTCGCGCTCGGTGGTGGAAGGGTTGGAGGTGGTGCCCGGCAGGCCCATCACCTGGGAGCGTGCCCACCCCAATGTGTGGCTGGGCGTGTCCGTCGAGGACCAGCGCCGCGCCGACGAGCGCATCCCCCACCTGCTGGCGACTCCCGCGGCCGTGCGCTTCCTGTCGTGCGAGCCGCTCCTCAGGCCGGTGGACTTGTCGCGCTGGCTGCCTCGCGTCCGGTACTACCTCGCCCGCTGCTCTGGGTGCGGGCACACCGCGTCCTCCGAGTTCTTTGGCGAGTTGCGCAACCACGACGATGCCGACGTGGCGTGCCCTGTTTGCGGCCACCTCATGCAGGACGAGGTCCCCGGCCTGTCCTGGGTCATCGTCGGCGGCGAGTCGGGCCCTGGCGCGCGGCCCATGCACCCCGTCTGGGCCCGCCGCCTGCGCGACCAGTGCGTGGGCGCGGGGGTGCCTTTCTTCTTCAAGCAGTGGGGCGCGTGGAAGCCCTACTGCGCGATGACGGAAGCCGAGGGCAACGCGCTCTATGAACCGGTGCCGGAGGGCCAGCCCAGCGATTCCATTCGCCGCTGCCGTGTGCCGACGGTGTCGTTCCCCACGGAGCCCCTGCCGGTGGGCGGCGAGGTCCACCTCCTGTTCAACCTCGGGAAGAAGCGCGCCGGCCGCGAGCTGGACGGGCGCACCTGGGACGAGTTCCCCGGGCAGGAGGTGCGCGGTGACTGAGCCGACCATCTACCAGTACCGGCTGCGCACGCCCGCGGGCGCCTGGCTCGCGGACGTCGTCATGCGGAGCGACGGCTACTTCTCCACGGTGTCCGACTGGGGCAACTACGCCTACCGGTGGCCTCGGCCGGGAGGAGAGTTCCGCGCCTTCGTCGCGCGGCTGGGGGCCGACTACGTGTGCAGCACTTTGGGCAAGCGCGACTGGTGGGACGGCACGCAGACGCTGCGCAACATCCGTGAGCACATCCTCGAGTGGCGCAAGGATGGCAGCTACACGAAGGCGGAGGCCGCCGAGGCGTACGACTCCCTCGCCCGCGCGCTGGGGTGTTGGGACCGCAAGGAGGCACGGGACTACAACGAAATCGCCATCGACCAGTTCTCCGTCTGGTGCCACGACACCGACGTCGAGATGCCCTACGAGCTTGGGCACTACGACTACCCGCCGGAGGTGCGCGGTTTTTGCCGGGAGGTGATGCCCGCCCTGGCCTCGGCCATCCGAGAGCAACTCGCGGCCGAGGAAACGGCTACCGCTGACCGTGAGGTGCCCCATGGCTGAGCGCCCCATCCTGTTCTCCGGTCCAATGGTCCAAGCCATCCTGGCCGGACGGAAGACCGTCACGCGGCGGGTGCTCAAGCCTCAGCCGGAGCAGTCGGACATCATCGCTGCATGGCGCTGGTACGGGCGCACATTCGCCGGTGGATGGAGCCTCACCGGCACGCCGCCGGCCGCGATGCTCAAGGACTGCCCCTATGGCCAGCCGGGCGACCAGCTCTGGTTGAGGGAGACGTGGGCGCTCGAGGACTGCGGCGCGGATGGCGAGCGGGTCGTCTATCGGGCGGACCGCGCCGCCGCATGGCGCGCCACCCTCGGCGACTTCCACTACCTCTCGTCCGACTACGAGCCGGGCCGGTGGCGCCCATCCATCCACATGCCCCGCTGGGCCAGCCGACTCATGCTGAACGTGGTCTCCATCCGCGCCGAGCGGCTTCACGCCATCACCGAGGAGGACGCTCGGGCGGAGGGCGTGGAGCCCGACGCCAAGTACCCCAGCCGGTGGAAGAACTACCTGGGCGACGTCTCCGTGCCCGACGCGGTCGACTCATTCATGACGCTGTGGATGTCCATCAACGGCATCGAGTCGTGGGACGCCAACCCGTGGGTGTGGCGCGTGGAGTTCCGCCGCGACCAATCCCCGGACGGAGGTGCACGGTGAGCCGCCTCCTCTTCGCCGTCGTGGATTCGCTGTTCGAGCGCGACGTGCAGCGCGCCGACCGCGTGAGCGCCCAGCACGCGCGGTCCCCGAGCCGGTGCGCTTACTGGCGTGAGGTGGCGGAGGCGACGCGGGCCCACCTCGGCTGGTGGCGCTCCCTGTGGCCGATTGGAGGTGCCCTGTGAGCGCGCGCCCTATTGCAGTCACCGTGCTCTCTCCGGAGGGGAAGCCCCTCGGCACCTGGACGAGCACGCCTACCAACGGACTCTGGCGCGCGAAGCGGCAGACGCCGCACCTCCTGTTGGCCGGCACGGTGCGTCCGTGCGAGCGCCTCGGGGATGGATGGGCACTGCGCCTCCGCGAGGGCGAACGGGCACCGTCGAACAACGCGAGGACCCGCGGATGAGCGCGCCCCTCGGAGGCCCGTACCGGTACGCGCGCGAGGGCAAGGGGGTGTTTCACTTCCCTCTCGCGCGGCCGTGGACGTGGGCCATCACGCACCACGGGATGTGGTCCGTGTTCGTGACGGACGAGGAGCGGGCGCGGGAGGGCCGTCCGGGCCGGCGGCATCCGCTCCACCCACCTGCCGAGTTGATGGGGTGCTGGCTGGCCATCTACGCCACCCGGGACTACGACGCCGAGGCTGTCCGCTGGCTGCGCGCCGCACACGGCCTGGAGGCCCCCGCCGGCGATGTGCTCCCGCACGGTGCCTACGTGGCAGTGGCGCGCCTGGCCGAGGTGTCCACGACGGGCAACGACTCGCGGGCGTTCGGCCGGGACCCATGGTGGGGCCCACCTGGCGCCTCATGCCGGGGGACCATCGCCTGGTGGCTCGAGGAGATTCAGTTCGTCGAGCCGCTGCCGGCGCCGCCGTCGCAGCGGCTGGCCCCGTTCGACCCGGAGCTCCTCGCCGAGCTGCGCGAGCGCATGCGCCTGGCCAGGGACGGCTTCTGGCGCCCAGAGGCATACCCAGTACCGGCCGCCGTGCCCATGCCCACCACGCCGCCCGTGGCCGCGCCGCCCCCGCCATCCCCGACACCTGCCCCCGCCTCAACTCCGCCGCGGCCCGTCGACGACAGGCCCGTCCCTCCCATGCTGGCGCACCCCGAGCAGCTCGGCCTGTTCGGCGAGGCGCGCCCCACCAGCACGCCGCCCGTCGCCACTCCGACGCTGCAGGAGCCCTTGCCCGAGGCTCCCACCTGCCTGGACGTGCTGGACACCCTGCACCAGTTGCAGACGCACTGCCGCACGCGGACGGCCAGCCCCACGAATGGCGCGAGGTGTGGGCGGTGGCGACCGTCGAGCCCGCGAAGGGAAGCCTCGCCTACCGGGTGACGGCGTGCGTGCCCCTCCCGGGCCCGCTGCTGCCATGGCAGGTGCGTACCACCGGCACCAGCAAGGGTGACGGCTACGCATGGCTCACGCTGGCGGAGGACACCTCATGCTCCGCCACACGCTGACCAACGCGCTCGAGGACCTGCGGCACCGGGTGTCCGGGGGCAGCCCCAACTTGGCAGCGGCCATGAGGTACGTGCAGTTGTCGGCTCGTGCCCGCGTCGAGATGGACAAGCTCATCGACGCAGCCCGCTTCGACACGCCCCGGGAGCAACTCGCGTCCCCCTTCGTCGGCCGCGAGTCCGAGGTGCCAACGCGCGTGATGGTGAACTGGGTGGAGGCGAGAAAGGCAGTCTCCCACTGTGAGGGGCCGCGCTCCGCAGGAGGCCTCGGGCTCCGGGGCTGGGAGGACGTGGGCGGGCTGACCCGGCTGGAAACGGTGGGGCTGCTGACCGTGGCCATGGAGCGACTGGAGCGCACGCCCGAGGTGGGCGTGGGCCCGTTGTTTCCTGGATTGGCGTCGGTAAGGCGCTAGGTCGCCAGATACCCTTCAGCGGTGTACGGCATGCCCAGCGAAACTTCCCGCCTGTCGTACCAATTGTCATACGGGTAGCGCTGGGCCCCCATGCGGATCGACCCGCCATCCGACACGATGCCGGAAGTCGGAGTACGCCACCTCGCTACGTTCGCGTCGTGATGGCGCCCAGCCTCGTCGGCAGTATTCCGCAACTGCACCTCAATGTATTCGCGGGTGGCAGACGGAAGGGACTCCATGTGCTTCTGCACCTCTTCGCTCATCACAATGCGATAGGCTGAAACGTCGGTCATCGGGTCATCCTTTGGTTGCCCAGGGCGCAGTTGCCACAGGGGAGCCCAAATGAATAGTGACCAGCTATCGCGCTCGCCATTCTGGCGGGGATTCCTCCGTTTGTAGAGGAAAGCCCTACCCCTCCAGAACCAGCCAGTCCCCTCGGCAGGTGGCGCACTCGCGCCGCGTGAGCCCAGGCACGGCCACCGTCGTGTGGATGCGAGCGTCAACGGGGTCGCACTTCCCGCAGCCCTCCGCCCAGGTGCGCACCGGCAACGTGTGCTCATGCGGTGGAAGGCGCATCATTTTCAGCCACTCCTCCACCCAGCTCGCGTTGATTCGGAGGTCCAGCGCGTGGTCCGGCCCCTCCACCACCAGGTGGTGATGGAGCGCCAGCCAGTAGAGGCGAAACAGGTCGGTGACGCCCTTGAAGTCCGCCCCGCGCTCCGACGACTCACGGCCAAGTCTCTCCAGATGCCGCTGCAGCTCCTCGCGTGTCACGGGCCCGGAGACTGCCACGGCGCAGCAGGTGGCGCGAGCAGACGGCCATGCCACCTTCTCGACGAGGTGACGTGGTGCGCTCCTGAAATGGACCACGTCCGCTATAGCTCCTACCAGCGAGTAGTTCGCAGGGTTAGCCTGGAACACAGGATTGCTCTATCCTCCGCTCTACGATGACGACTGACAGTGATGCTCCTTCATTGGCTCCTGCTGAGACCGAACTGACCAACCGAGCAATCGCAGCATTTAAGCGAATTTTGCCGACTCCCGAATGCCCGATGTGCCGTACGTCGGACTGGTCGGCATATGTGAGCCACATACCCATCTACCCCGCTGTTCCTCTATCGTCTCACGGACCTCGTGGCCTCTTGGCCCTAACGCTCATTTGCAAAAAGTGCGGGTTCCTATCACAGCACAGCGCGATAACATTGGGGGTCGAGCCGTGAGCAACATTACCGTCGACCCCAGATTCGCCGGTGTCTCTGTGCTTCCACCTGAGCCAGAGAGAACAAACGCATGTGCAATCACCCATCAAGACTTTCTCCTCTTGCTTGAAGGCAATGGTTCAAGCCGCCTTGCGTCTGCTCGTGACATCGCGATTGGAACGTTCATCTCGGCGTTATTTGGACTCATTAGCTTAGACACTGCAATCCCCGATTGGTCTAAGGCATCGTCCTCCAACGTCGTGTGTTTGACTGCCCTTATGGCTGTCACATTCGCGTCGGCAAGCTTGGCAGTCACGTTTTTCGTGATGACCACGAGAGACCATGGGAGGGAATCCGTCCAACTCTGCAAGAACCGAATTGAGAAGGCGCTCAAGAATCGGGGTGCTACACCGCTCCCTGCCCTTACCCCACCCCCATTGACTCCCCCACCACTGACGCTACCCCCATTGACTCCCCCACCACTGACTCTGCCCCCAATGATGCCACTCACTGACTCCCCCCCCACTGACTCCACTACCGATGTCTAGCATCTCGGCAAACGGAGATTGAAACACGTCACCGCCGCCCCGGTGTCCCCCATCGAGGAGGCACTGGCCGCTGATGGCGCCCCACTCGCCCGAGTGCAGCGCGTGGCCCTCCTGGTTAACGAGGCACTGGCCAAACGCGACGCGCACTCGGCCCCGGCCTGGTGCACTCGAAGTGGATCTATGCGACCGGATACTCCGCGTGGAGATGGGTGACTCCATGAGACAAGAGGCTGAAGTGGGGAATGCCGCGAGGGTGTCACACGAGACGGTCGGCCGAATCACGCTGACGACGGTGGCACCTCCGCATCCCTCCCGGGCCACGACAGCACTCTGGGTGACTCCCGCGGCGCCGAACACAACGAAGAGCCCCGTGCTCCTCCCCGCAGAAGCCCTCATCGGCATGTTCCGTCTCTCCTCGCGGTCGCCGGCCGTGTGGATGCACGTCGCTGCCGGTCCTGACGCCACGTGGGACCTCGTTCGTGCCCCCCAACGTCTCAGACGTCCTTGCGGCATTGGACGAGGCGACGGCGAACGAACTCAGGGCGGCGATGTCGTGCTGGAGAGAGAGCGAGTCCGGCGACGCGGATTGGAGATGAGATGCGCTCTTCGCAGCCGCTGGTACGCCATGTGCTCTACCCCCGGGCATGACCAGAATGCAGAGGGTGGCGCTCGCGCAGCGCCTGGGGGCAGCGGAGCGTGAGCTGCAGGCGGCGGTGGCCGGACTGGACGAGAGTCCGGCAGCACGGACGAGATACGCGCGAGCGCTAGCTGAACACCACGCAGCGGCGGCGCTCGCCGAACACGTCATCCGAAACCAGCGCCCAGTCGCGCTACCTGCTCGGCGAGGAGCGAAGGGGCTCGGCCATCGGCCTGTATCTACTCCGCGCTCGATGGCTCAGTTGCCATTTGAATCGACCGTTCAATCTCATCAGCACGCACGAGTTGCCGCAGCGCCTTCATGATGAGCAGGATGGCTGCGGGTTTGGTCGCCAGGCGTAGGAAGGAATCGTGTGGCCATGCGCTGTCGCTCACGATGTCATCTGCCGGGGGGAGCCGGACCGCAAACAACAACACGGCGACGACCAAGGCCGATGCAGCGCGAACGTGGTACTGCACGACGGTCACCGCAGCCATCACCCGGTTGTATTCACTGGCCCGTAGCTCCGCTATCCGCGACTGCTCGGCGGCAGATTGTGCCGCCGACCGCTGCCGCCAGTAGGCGAGCACTCCAAGAGAACTTTTCGAAAGCAGGGCGCCGATAGGAGGGCTCGCCAGATTGATCGCGACGCCCACAACGACGACGCCCAACCACCAGTGCAGAGAGGAGAGGTCTTTGAGAAACGTGTCCACGCCAGCCCCTTGGAGCGCCAGCGCGTCGTACACGCCGGGGCGTCCGATATAGACGGTCCCTCATCACTCAGGGAAGGGCTTGCCCACGGCCAGGCTGTCGACGCACTGCCTCAGGCCGTCACACGTGGCGCCGTCCTCACGAAGAGCAGGGGTCTCCGCCCCTTCTCAGACGCACGGAGGCACCGTGCGTCGAGACATCCCCCCAGCCCAGACCGCCGAGCAGCTCCGCGCCAAGCGCGTGCGCGACGACTACGCCCGCGCCAGGCAGCAGGCCTCGCTCGACCTGCACCACCGGCACCAGGTGCACCGCGGCGGGCTGGGCCCTCTCTCCGCTCCGGACGAAGGCGGGCACCACCCGCGCCACCGTTGACCTGTCGTGGTGGCGGCGGGCCTTCGGCGCGGCTTTCTCGCCTGCCCAACCACCACCCCCCCCGGGCATTCCGCCCGGGGGCCTTTTGCCACCGCGAGGCCCCGTGAGCACTGAGCAGCCTCCGCAGCAGGACCCGCCCGCGCAGGTGCTCTGGGAGGCCGAGCACCTGCGCATCGTGAAGGGCGACCCGCACCGGCGCATCGAGGTCTGGGACGCGCACGGCGACTACTCGCCCTGGTGGGAGCCGATGGACCTGGACGCGATGGATGCGCTCGAGCTGCGCCGCCTCATCCGCCACATGATGGGGACGCTGTCACGGCAGGGCGGCCGGAAGTAGCCGCCCTGCCGCATGTATCAGGCGGCCTCGCCCTGCCCTTCGCGCAGGGCCTGCTCCAGCCGGCGCGCCGCAGCCTCGCAGTACCGCTCCTCGAGCTCCACGCCCACCGCCCGCCGGCCGAGCTGCTGCGCAGCGACGAGGGTGGCGCCGGTGCCGGCGAACGGGTCCAGCACCAGGCCTCCCTCCGGGCACGAGCGCTCAATCAACAGGCGCTGGAGCGCAACGGGCTTTTCGGTGGGGTGCGTCCGCTGCTGGGGCGGCACCGGCGAGTACCCCGCGAGCACGGCCCCCATGCGCTTGCCCACCAGCGGCCGGCGCTTCGGGCCGGCCGCGTGGAGCACCACCTCGTAGTCCGGGGCGTAGGAAGCCGCGCAGTCGCCCATGCCCCCGCGGTTCTTCCACCACACCAATGCCCCCTTGATGCGCAGGTGGGCGCTCACCGCATCGTAGAAGTCGGGCCACGACTCCCAGTGGCAGAAGACGTAGGCGTGGGCGTCAGGCGCCAGCGACGCGCTCGCGGCGGACAGGGCCTGGCGAAGCACCCGCATGCCCTGGCGGGAGCCATCGGCGCGGATGGCGGCGGCGTTCTTCCCCTTCCCTTCGTAGGCCATCCCGTAGGGCGGGTCGGTGAGGAGCAGGTCCACGGACGCGGACGGTAGGTCCACGAGCTGGTCGCGGCAGTCCGCGTGGAACAGGGTGACGGTGCGAGTCGAGAAGTAGGGCTTCAAGCGGTCCTTTCCGGCGCGGCGAGCCGCACGTTGCACGGCAGGTGCCGACACACAGGGACACCGCAGGTCCTTGCTGTGCTCCACGCCGGCACGATGGCCCGGCCGGGTGGTCGAACGTTCCCGCCCTGCTAGAAGCGGCTGTCCGTCTCCCATGCGTGAGCGCAGTGCGTACCCAGTCTTCTGCCCAGATTTCAGTCGCTTAGAGCTTGCGCAACCTGCTGCAGCGGTCATCCTGGATTGGCACTCAGGGCTGGTGCCAAGCGCTTCGATGGCGAGTTCACAAATTTCGAAACTCAGATATTGACCGCTGCGCGTATGCGTACGAATATCCGCAGCGATGCAACCTTCCCACCGAACCCCTGGCCAGCTCATCCAAGAGCTCCTTGAGGAGCGAGGCTGGACTCAAAACGTCCTTGCCGTCGTCCTCGGATGCAGCAAGGCCGCCATCAGCATGATCATCGCCGGGAAGCGCGACATCGACGCCGAAATGGCGCTGATGTTGGCCCAGGTTTTCGACATCCCGGCTGAACGCTTCATGGACCTCCAGAAGTCCTTTGAGCTGTCGAGGGCACGAATCACCACAGCCGTCGACCCTAGTCTCGCGAGGCGGGCGGCACTCTTCGGGACGCTTCCAATCGCGGAAATGGCAAAGCGCGGATGGATTCGAGTCGAGGACTTGAAGCAGGTTGAGCAGGTCGAAGCCGCAGTCGCTCATTTCTTCCGCGCGGACACGGCGCAAAACATCCCAGTGCTCCAGCACGCCGCAAAGAAGACAAATGCAACTGGGTCCGCCTCGCCTATTCAGACGGCGTGGCTCTACCGCGCGAAACAGATAGCTGAAGAAATGGTGGTGCCTCGCTACTCTGTCGAGGCACTCAAGCAGGCCATCCCGCGCCTCAGCAATCTCCTGTCTGCTCCAGAAGAAGCGCGGCATGCACCGCGGATTCTAGCAGAGGCGGGGGTTCGCTTTCTTCTCGTCGAGTCGTTGCCGAATGCGAAGATTGATGGCGCATGTTTCTGGCTGAGCGACGCGTCACCCGTCGTCGCCATGGCAATGCGTTACGACAGAATTGACAACTTCTGGTTCGTTCTACGACATGAAGTGGAGCACGTTCTGCAAGGCCACGGGCGGTCGAGCGCTATGGTCGATGCGGAGCTTGAAGGAGAACGCGCCGGGGTTGGGCAGGACGTCCCAGAGGAAGAGCGCGTAGCAAACTTGGCGGCAAGCGCTTTCTGCGTTCCCCAGAAGGACCTCGACTCGTTTATCGCACGCAAGAGCCCGTTCTTTGCTGAACGCGACATCATTGGATTTGCAGCCAAGCGGAACATTCACCCCGGGCTCGTGGCGGGTCAACTCCGGCACAGACTGAAGCGCTGGGACCTGTTCGCCAAGCACCTCGTAAAGATCCGGTTTGCCGTCGCCCCGAGCGCGACGGTGGATGGCTGGGGCGATGTCGCTCCGGTCCAACAGTAAAGGAGTTGCTCACGAATGAAGAGAGCTGAACTGCATCAGAAGCTGCGTCGCCAGTACCTTCAGGAGACTGGCAAGAGCGGGCCGGTCACTACTACCGAGGTCGCGAAGTACGCCGTCGACAAGGGGTGGTTGAAGCTACCCGAACCTACGAACCCGCTCACTCGACTATCGGACGACCTCGCAAAATCGTGGCGAGAAGAAGTTCGTCACGATGAGTCCACGGGTCGTCCGTACCGAGCTAACCACGCAGTCGTAGAAACCCATGGAGGGAAGCAGCGAACGCTGTGGGGCGACATTGACGAAGCGCCGCGTCCCTTCATGCAGAAGGCATTCATCCAGCGCCGTGAGCAGATTGTGGGTGACTGCTACCAGCTCACCAACGACGCCGACCATTACAACAGCACCCATCCCACGGAAGAGCCTATCCAAATCCCGCTCGACTTCACGGAGGACGTTGAGGAGCGGAAGTTCGCAGACGAATCCGGTGAAGAGAATGCTGCGTGAGGCGGCTCTGCCCATATTTGACGCTGCACGATGAAGGCAGAGGGAGGAGGACTCGGAGAACTCCCGCCACCCCCTCCGCCCCGCCATCACTCCTGCTTCAAGGGCATGTTGCTACAAACCAAACGTCAACCGACCGCCGACTCCAGCCATCAGCGAGCGTGCGTCGGCTTCACCGAAGGCAAAAAGTCCAAGACTAGACCGGAGCCGCGCCCCTGCCTCGATGCGCGCGTAGGCGCCGGAGAGCGAGGACACGCCGGCCTGAGCCTCCAAGTAGCCCGACCTCACCGGCACGTCGGAGAGGACACGGGAGAGCCCCGCGGATACCTCCGCCCGCGGGGCGTCTAAGGGCGCGTCAGCACCGGGGCCAGGCCCGAACTGGTGATGGAGTGCGCCACGGACAGGGCCTCCGCGTCCCTGGCCTGCGACGCCTTGAGCGAGGCCTTCTGGTCGCCGTGGAGGGCGCTGAAGCTCAGCTTCACCACCTCCTGCTCATGCGGCTTGAGCGGTCGCCAGCCGTTGGCGCGGAACCACTCATCGACCACCTGGAGCCCGCGGGCGGCCTTGTCCCAGCCGTTGTCCGCCGGGTTCTCCGCGGCGATGTCCTCCACGATGTTGAAGGCGTGGTACGCGCCCAGGGCGATGCGTCGCTTGCGCCGCTCGTTGAGCCAGTCGCCGCCGAGGAAGAATGCGACGCCGGTGCCGAGGAGGCCGAGCACGGTGGCGATGCCGGAGGGCGAGAACACGGACGCGAGGATGGTGTCGAGGACGCTGGGGACAACGGCCTGCGCCAGCACCACCGGGACGGCGCCGGCCGCCTGCGCGAGGGCCACGGGCGCAGCGAGGATGGTGCCGAGGACGGCGGAGAGGATGAGCTTGCGGTGCTTCATGGTGCTCCTGGGGGACTGCGAGGTCGACAGCCCCCAGGAGAAGAGGCGCTCACCTCACGAGGTGAACGGCAGTCGGCGGAAGCCCTCCATGCGACGGGACCGGTAGTCGAGCCGTGCGTACGACTTCACGCGGGCATCGGCCTTCGCAGCGTCCGCGAGGGTGAGCGTTGAGGGGCCGCCTCCTGACGCCCCCACCACGACACCTACGCCAACCACGACCATCACATGCTCTGGCTTCGTCGGGTCGCCCAGCCGGTGGTAGAGCACCAGGTCCCCGGGTAGCAGCACGTCGCCCAGCACCAGGCGCGAGCACTCTGCCCACAGCCGTCCGGTGTTGTGCGTCCCGCGCCAGTCGGGCCCGCCGACCTCACGCAGGGCCCAGGTGACGAGCCCGGAGCAGTCGAAGACGCGCTGGCCTGTGTCACGGTCGCGCTCCCCTTTCCCGTTCCATCGGTAGGGAGCATGCATCTGCGACAGGACGAGGTTGAGAAACGCGGCACGCTGCGAGATGGACATGGGGACTCCCGAGGGCGAAGGGTTGCCCCCGGGAGAAGCGGCGCTCAGGACTCGTAGGCCGCCGCGATGGACGGGAAGACGCGCGCGGCGGCAAGCCAGCCGGCACGCACCAGCACGGAGCACTCCCGGAACGGGGGCAGCACCGCGCCTGTCACCGCCGAGCGCCCGGCCGTCACGGCGCCGTAGGACAGGTACATCCGCTCGGCCGTATCGAGGTGCGCGGGGTTGGCGGTGGCGAGGGCCCGCTCCGCGGCGGTCACCAGCTCCGGCGCAGGCGAGTAGGCAGGGACGGACGGCTTCAAGGGGGCAGGCGTGTGCGACATGGGCACTCCTTCGGTGCTACGGGTGAAAAGCTCATGGGCGAGAGCGGCCCGCGTCCTGGGCGGCCACCACGTTCGCCGCGTGCTGCATCTGTCGGGCGCTGCGCTCCCCCATGAGGAGGTGCGTGTCGCTCGACGCGCGGGCGAGCTGGGGTCGGGCCTCCCCCTGCCACGACTCCAGCGCCTTGAGCCGCAGGTCCACCTGCTTCAGCAGGGAGTCGTGTTCTCCGACTCGGCGCAGCTCCGCCTTGATGTCCCGCACGCCGTCCGCCACCGTGCCCAGGCGTTCCACCAGCAGCGGAACCTGCTCAACGGCGGCCTCGTGCTTCGCTTGGCGCCGGGAGAGCAGCCCCTGGAGGAGCGGAACGAGGAGCTGGCTCGCCGCCAGGGTAATGACGGCAGTCTCGATGGTGGGGCTCATGCGCCGCTAGAAGGGGCGGACGCGGCGCGAAGGCGCGCCACGCCCCCACGAACTTCACAAATGACAAGCAATGCTTTGCCCCAGGCAAGCCTAGGGTTACAGTCCACACGCGCGGCAAGCGCTGCTCATGGTGCCCGCATGCTGCTTGGCCATCCACAAGGCAGACTTCCCGCCACACCGAAAGAACGGGTTACCCATGCATTTTCTCGTCAGAACAATCTTCGTCACGGGTGCCGTACTCCTCGCCGCATGTGGAGTGGAGCAAGACTCACTCGCGAATGACACCGCGCCAGATTCATCCTCCGAGGTGGGGGTAATTCAAGCGGCGACACATACCTGCTGGCAGCCTTCTATTGTCGTCGGAGACATGGTGGCTGGAGGCAATTGTTTCCGTGCCACAGATGCCTTCAATGACGCTCGATTGGTCTGTGCGGGCGCAGGCAAGATAATGGGCCCCCATGACTGGGGCAGAAACCCTGGACACACCTGCGACGCACTGGCCGGAGAGGTCAATTGGATTCGCTACACTTGTTGCGATCCGGAGTAGTTCGCATCTGAATAGGGCACCAGAAGATGCTGCATGACGACGCACGAAGACAGCAAGGAGCCTGCTGTTTTTGTGCGTCTCTGCTTGCACCCAGGGCCGGAACTGGCGATCTGCCTCTCCAACAGACCCAGCAATGTCGTCCCAGACGCGACACGCTTGGCCCATTCCCTTGAGCAAGGTGCGGCTGTACAGCGGGGCCATGGACCGATGCACGCTGGTGGTCGGCGAGCGCCACCTGCAAAAGGCCACGCAGCTCCTGCCAGACTGGTGGGGCGTGCATAGCGCCACCCGGGCGAACTTCACAGATTTCGAAAGTCGTGAAGGCATCGCCTTGGCGCTGGAGCGCGAGGACAGGGAGAACTCCGAGTCCACTGCCCATGCCGCGCTGCACCTGCTCTGGCGCGCGGATCTGCTCGCGATGCTCGAAGGGGCCGGAGCGGCGACGGGCGTCAGGTCCGCCGACAAGGGCAGGCTGTTCCGCCGGGCGCTGGAGCGCATCCCCACGGGCGAGCCACGCGCCCACGTCCGCCGGGTGCTCACCACGCGCGAGGGTTGGCGATAAGGAGCACTGCCCCCTACAGGTAGGACACACCAGGAAATACAGTGTGACTGGACGAGCGTACGGGCCCCCCCGGGGTGAGAAACCGGGGAGGTGGCCTCAAAACGCGATTGCTCGGCGGCCCACAATCCGGACGCGCGAATTCTTCGGGATTTTTCCGAGGGGAATCTGTCAGACGACCCCCGTTTTTTGGGAGCCCTGGCGTTCCTGGCGGCCCGCTGTCGCGCGCCGGGCGCGCGGACCACGGCCCGTGCGTCCGGGCGCTCACATCGCAGGGCGGGCGCCGCTCGCGCCCCTTCTGGGGGCATGCCCCCAATCACCCCCAGCGACGTTGCCCAGGCCCTCAGCGGCCAGCCCGACTTCCGCGCCGAGCCAGGCGTGGGCGTGGTCCTCCTTCACCGGCTCGACGGCACGGGCCGCGCGGTGCGTCTCGACATGCATGAAGGAGGCGGTCTACGCCTATGTCTCCAACACACGGGCTCTCTTGGCCCTGGCCCGGCGAGTCATCGCCCGCGACTGGCGGCAGGAGTGGGCGGACCTGTGGCGGGAGTTGACGACCACGTCGGCGGACGTAGTGCCCGTGCACCTCGCCCGCCGCTGCGCGGTCCTCGCGGCGATGGAGACTCGCATCCTCTGTGCAGACCACGTGTGGCTGTTGGGCATGGAGATGCCGCTGGGCCACCCTGACGCGCCGGCGTTGTGCTCGGCGGGAATGGAAGTTGGGCGCCTCGACCTCCCCACCGACGAGGAGCCTCCCGCCCCTTCTGAGGGGGCATGACCAACCCCCCCCCCCGAGTCCGTGGCGCAGTCCATTCCGCACACCATTCAGTGCGCAGCGGAGTACCTGCGTGGCCAGTTGTTCTTCGTCGCCGCTCCGCAACCCACTGGGCTCTGCCTCACCGGCCGCAGGACACTGGCCGGCCTTACCGCATGCATGTCCGAGGAGGAGGTCGCCCGAGCGTTCACGTTCAAGGGCCCGGACAGGCGCTCGGTCACGGACAGGCTTCGCGATGCCGCGATGCTGGCACTCGTCCAGTCCAGGGAGGATGCGCCGAGCACTGAGTCCCACCACATGTATGTCGAGGTCGACCGCAGCACCGAGCGCGTCTACTTCAGCCTGGACGTCCTCGCGGCGGCAGTGGGGCTCAAGTCTCCCGACGCGGAGCGTGTCACCAGCTCCGCGCGGGCCACGCCCGCCCCCACGCTCCAGTCCCTCGCGGACCACCTGCGCGGCCCCGCCGACTTCTGCGCCCAGGCACAGGGCAGCGGACTCGCGCTCTTCGCCATCGGCTCGTCGCGCACCGCCTACCTGAGCGAGATGGTCGCGAACGCGGCCGTGCGTCGAGGAGGGATTGACGAACTGACGCGCCAGGCGAGGGCTGCTCTCGGACTCGACGGCCCTCCCCCTTGCGCGAACGCCCCCATCGCCAGCTTCAACATCGAGGCCACCCTCGACACGAGCCACGCCCTCGCGGCTGTCAACGAACTGGGCGAGGCGGTGACGAAGCTGGACGAGAAGCTCGGCTCCACGGCCGGGCAGCTCGGCGTCCTGCTCTCCGTCATCCCCGCCGTCTCGGGGGCAGTGGCCGCCATCTACCCCGAGGGAGGCTCTGCGGCAGACCACCACGCCGCCGTGCAGCACCTGGTGGCGCTCGTGGAGAAGGCGCGGAAGCTCGCGCTCGGCGCCGAGTAGTCGGCACCCCTTCTCGGAGGTGTGTCCTCCCCTCGCGGCTACGACCCGACGTCCCCACCTGCCGGCAAGCCGCCGAAGCGGAAGCGCGGCCGGCCGGCGAAGTGGAACGGGCCTGCCTCGACGCTGACCTTCGAGATTCACCGCGAGTTGGTCGCGAACCTCCGCAAGGGGGCCACGAAGCGCATGGCCGCCGCGCTCGCGGGAACCACCGAGGTCCGTCTCCAGGGGTGGCTTCGCCGCGGGCGCGAGGCCATCGAGCAGGGCAAGCGCAGCCGCTACACGGAGCTGGTTCAGGACGTGGAGAAGGCGGAGGCAGAGTACCAGATGGCCCTCGTCGAGGCGGCGACGGTGGCCATCGGCGACAAGACGATGAACGACAAGGTCATTCGGTGGCGCCTCGCGGTGGCTGCCCCGAAGGACTTCACCGTCCCCCGTGAGGCACCCGTCGCCGCGGGCAACGGGCTGGGGCCGCTCTTCGAGTTGGTGACGCCGGAGCTGGCTCGCAGCCGCCTCGACGAGAAGCTGGCCCGGTTCCTCGAGGAGCACGACAAGGAAGTGACAGCAGAGGCCGAGCCGCCGCCCAGCGACGACACCGCGGAGGACGAGGACGGGGACAGCGATGGTAGCTAGCGCCACCATCCTGGAGGCCGGCGAGAAGCTGCTCGAAGGCATCCCCGTCCTCACCTCCGACCGGAACGGCCGGCACTCGACGCTCCAGCGGATTGCCCTCCGCACCCGCCAGTTGAAGGGCACCGTCGAGGGATTCGCGGACCTCCTGGGCCTGACGGCGCAGGAGCTGGTCACCCTCTACTACGAGCCCATCTACTCCCTGCGCCCGGTGCAGGTGCCGCCCAGCACCTACCGGACGTTCTTCTTCATGGGAGGACGCGGCACCGGCAAGACGTATGGCGGTGCGAGCGCGGTCATCGAGGAGGCGCGCGCCGACCCCGAGTCCCGCATCCTCATCGTCGGGCCCACCTACTCCGAAATCGTGAAGAACCAGTTGGAGGGCCCGTCGGGTGTCCTCTCGCTGAGCGCCCCCTGGTTCTACCCGAAGTACGAGAAGGCGAAGCGCCGCCTCGTGTGGCCCAACGGCGCCCAGGCCACGTGGCTGCCGGCGAAGAACGCGGACAAGTTCCGCGGGCACCAGTACACGTTTATCTGGGCCGACGAGCCGGTGGCGTGGAAGGGCGATGCCATCGCCGTCTACAAGGAGTGCCGCGCCGTCCTCCGTCTGCGCACCACGCGCATGCGACGCGAGGGACTCAGCGCCCGCATGTTCATCACCACGACGCCGGCGCCGACGCCGCTCTTCGTGGAGATGCTCAGCGACCGCGAGGGCCTGGTGCTCGCGCGCTCCTCCACCCTGGAGAACTGCGACAACCTCGACCCGGCCTACGTCCGCTACGCGCGGCGGATGATGCACACGACGGAGGGCCGCCGGGAGTTCCTCGGCGAGCTCTCCTTCTCCATGGACCCTGCCCTCTACCGCCGGGTCAACTGGAACGCGACGCGCGTCAGCCGGAAAGACGCGCCCAAGGACTACGACTACATCGTCGTGTCCGTCGACCCGGCCACGGGCGAGAAGAAGAACAGCGACCTCCACGGCATCGTCGTGGTGGGCGTCCGCCGCGAGAAGGACGGGCTCGACCACGTCTACGTGCTCGCGGACCTCTCCCTCCAGTCCCCCGAACCCAGCGCCTGGGCCAAGAAGGCGGTGGATGCGCTCCGGGCATGGGAGACGGCCGCCGCGAAGGACAGCCGCGGCCGGCCGAAGGCGTGGATTTTCGCCGAGTCGAACACGGGCGGGTCCATGGTCAAGGCGACCATCCGCACCGTAGCCAAGGTGAAAGTGAAAACGGAGCGCGCCCGGCAGTCCAAGGCCGAGCGCGCCTCCCCGGTGTCCTCGCTGGCCGAGGCGGGGCTGGTCCACATGGTGGGCAAGCACGACAAGCTGGAGAAGCAGCTCGCCCGCTTCACCGGCCAGGAAGGTGGGCACGGCCGCGACGACCGTGCCGACGCCTTCGCGTGGCCCATCTTCAAGTACGTCGTCCCGAAGCGGAAGAACGCTGGAGCTGTGGAACGGGCCGCGGCAGCGACGGAGCGCGCCACCCCGGCGGACGACGAGGACGTAGAGCCTTGATTCGGATTGGCCTCTGGCCTTTATCCGAACAGCAGGTCAAGCAGGTATTACCCCGTCCTCATTGCTCTGGCGTGTAGGCAATCGCTTCGCTGAGTCCCGAATTCACCCTCAAAACAAAATCGGTCGGGCGCTCGAGAACCAATGAGAGGTCGAACTGGAGTTGCTCAGGCCGCAGTGCCTTGCAGGTATCCCCATGGCTGTTGTGGCTGAGCGACAGCACCACCTGTGGTGGGTCCGCCTTGATCACCGCGCCGTCCCATGACAGTTGAAAGGAATGATGGCGGCACCCGCCGCCGTATCTTACGTCGACGATCAGTTTGTCGCCTCGCAGACCTGCGCTCTCAATTGCAACCCAGTCATCCCCGATCGGGCCCTGATCCTTGACCAAGGTTCTTAGGACGAGAAGCGACTCGGCTCTTTCATTCCTAATGCGTGCCCCCTTCACCCATTCGGCAGTCGGCATTGGCACGGACAGAGAGTACATCTGAATCGAGGTAGGCGCCGGACCCGCAGGAGCAGTCCCGAATAGCACAAACTCCTGAATGCCATCCACGGGTTCACCGAAGAACTCGGCCTTCTCCAACGCCACATTCTTCCACCCCAGCGTCGGCGAATATGCCGTAATTTTGAGCACCGGTCCTGTTGCATCCCTAGTGATATCGGCGTCGACGATTTTCATGGCATCCCTCAACGGAAAGCAAGACGTTCACTCCTACTCCATCCACCGACATCACCCGCAACAGAGGCTGATCTTGGGTGATGGCATCAGGCATCGCAGGGAGAAATCGCTATTTGCACTGATGCGATGGCTAGACTAGCGGGGGGCCTGTCTTCAATAAACTGAACGAAGTTGCACCTATTGCCGGAGACTGCTTCGAGACAGGCAATCGAGTTCCAGGAAGGGGCCGGCTTTTGCTGAATGCAGGCGTGCCACCCCTTCTCCACGAGCATGGCCTCTATCCTCCGTCGCGCGATGAAAGCCCTGGGGCTGCTTCCCACCCGAGGGCCCCTCGTCCATGCCATCCCCGTCTTCTCGTTCAGCCCTCGGCGCGGCACCCGTGAGGTGCTCGTCGCCTACCGGGAGAACGGCTGGCTCCGCGCGGTGGTGGACACCGTCGCTGACGCCGTAGCGACGCCCCAGTGGAAGGCATACAAGCGCGTGCCCTCGAAGGGAGGGAAGCGCTGGGACGACCCGCGATGGAAGTCGCTCAACCGGCGCGAGCGCCGCAAGGCGCTGAAGGAGGCCACCAGGTCTGGGGAACTGGTCGAACTCCCGCAGCACGAGGTGCTCCGAGTCCTGGAGTCACCCCACCCCCAGTTCCCTGGTCGGGAGGTGCGCAAGCTGATGCAGATCCACCTGGACCTGGCCGGGGAGACGTTCCTGTGGCTTCGCCTGGGCGAGGACGGCCGCCCCGTGGGCTGGGAGGTCGTGCCGCCCCACTCCATCCACCAGACGCCCCAGCACGGCGTCCCCTACTTCGTCGCCAACTTCAACCAGTTCCACGGGATGGTGCCCGCTGAGTCCATGCTGTGGCTCAAGCACCTGGACCCGGAGAACCCTCTCGGTCGCGGTGCAGGGCGCGGCATCGCCCTGGGCGACCAGCTCGACACGATGGAGGCCATCGACCAGGCCACGAAGTCCACCTTCGAGCGCGGGGGGATGCCCACCGCCATCGTCGGCGTCGACTCCAAGCGGGAGGACTTCGAGGGCGAGGAGGCCGCCGAGGACCTGGAGAAGCGGTACAAGGCCGAGTTCAACGGCCCGGCGAGCGCGGGCAAGCTGTGGTTCGCGCCGGCGGGCGTCACCATCGCCCAGGTGGCCATCAACTACCGCGAGCTGCAGGCCGACGAGCTCGCCAAGTCCATGCGCGCCTACGTGCGGCAGGTGTTCAACGTGCCGCCGGAGTTGGTGGGCGACACCAGCAGTTCCAACCGCAGCACCTCCGAGGCGGCCAAGTACCACCTAGCCGAGTACGCAGTGGCCCCGCGCCTGGAGTTCCTCCTGGCGTGGTTCCAGCACTGCCTGGTGCCGCTCATCGACCGCGACGTCATCCTCGACTACGAGGACCCGCGCCCGCAGGAGTTCGAGCGCATCTTCCGCGCCATGACGACGCCCATCGCCGAGGCCTTCGAGTTCAACGAGGTGCGGGCCTTCGCAGGCTACGAGCCGCTGCCCGAGTTGGCCGGCCAGCGGCCGGCGCCGATGCCGGGCCAAGGCGCCGGCGGCAACAACACCGAGAGCGCGTCGGCGAACGCCACGCCGAAGCCCCCACGAGACAGGTCCGGCGAGGAGGGCCGCGTGTAGCACCGCCCCTTCTTCCTGGGCATGAAACCCTTCCTCAAGCTGATGTCGTTGGAGCCAGCCGCGGGTGCGGATGCGCCCCCGGTCTTCCGCATCACCTCCACCAGCCTGGACCGACACCGGGACAGGGTGCTCGCCATCAAGGCCGCCGGGGAGGAGTTCCGGTCCCCCGTCCTCTGGAACCACGACGACTGGAATCCGGCCATCGGTGTTGCTCGCTGCTATCGCGAAGGCGACCAGTGGCTGATGACGCCCGCCTTTGACGGGGCCTGTGAGAAGTCGAGGACGGTCGCCGCCAAGGTCAAGGCGGGCACCCTGGACCAGTGCTCCATCCGCTTCAACCCGCTCCAGGAGCCGATTCCCAACGCGGAGGGTGGGTTCGACTACCCGCTGGTCGAGGTGCTTGAGGTGAGCATCGTCAACATCGGCGCGAACCCGGACGCCGTGCGCCTCCGGTCCGCCAAGTCAGGAGGGAGCCCGAGCACGCCTGACGGGGCCGAGGGCGGACTGCTCAAGCAGATGGCACGCCGGATGGAGCACCTCCAGGCCCAGTTGAAGAGGCTCCTCAAGGCGCTGGGCGAGGACGAGGAGGAAGCCAGCCTCGACGACCCGGAGAAGGCGGACCCCGACGACGAGGACGACGACGACCCGGAGAAGGCCGACCCCGACGACGAGGACGACGACCCGGAGAAGGCCGACCCCGACGACGAGGACGACGACGACCCGGAGAAGGCCGACCCCGACGACGAGGACGACGACGACCCGGAGAAGGCCGACCCCGACGACGAGGACGACGACGACGACGACCCGGAGAAGGCGGACCTCGACGACGAGGACGACGAGCCCCTGTCTCAGCTTGAGGCGAAGGTGTTGCGCGTCCGGCTCGTGAAGCGCGGCGGGTTCACCCCCGCCCAGGCGAAGGCGCTGAGCCACGGCGACCTGCGCCGAATGGTGGCGCTGCTGTGCCCCGCGTAGCCGCCACCCCTTCTCACCAATCGCACGGCCCGATACCGACCGCTGGAGACCTCATGAAGACCAAAGGCAAGAGCAGCACGAAGAACAAGAGCACCACCTCGCCGCGCCCCGCCGCCCCGGCGGCACTGCCGCAGGTGATGGAGACGGCCATCAACAAGGCCGCAACCATCGCCGTCGAGGCCGCCATCGCCAGCCGCCCCGCCCCGGCCGCCGCGCATGCGCCCATCACCGGCAAGGACCTGCAGCTCGACCTCTCGCAGGACACCCGTCAGAAGCGGCTGTATGCGGCCCTGGGCCTCCGGCTCAAGTCCGCATACCTCGGCATGGCCGGTAACTTCGGCCTCGCGAAGGAGGAGAAGTACAAGAACCTGGGGGCGTTCCTGGAGCGGACGAAGGCCGCTGGTCAGTTCGTCTCCATCTTCGACCAGTTCGGCGCGTTCGCGCGGGAGACGGTGTCCTCGGAGTTGGTCGAGCTCTGCCGCCCCAACAGCATCCTCATGGCCGCGGGCATCCGGACCGTCTCGGACTACGGCGCCCAGTTGACGATGGGCACCATCGACGAGGGCGTGAAGGTGCACTGGGTCGGCGAGGGTGACGGGCCGCCGGTGAGCACCATGAAGGGTGGGCGCCTCGTCCTTCAGGCCCACAAGCTGTCGGCGACCGGCCGGCTGTCCAACGACCTGCTCCGACTGGGCACCATCGACTCCGCCGCCGTCGTCGGCGAGGACATGGCCGCCGCCATCGCCCTGGAGATTGACACCGTCGGGCTCAAGGGGGACGGCGTCGCCAAGCCCAAGGGTGTGCGTGGCCAGATGGACCAGGACCAGCGCAAGCCTACGGCGGGCGGCACGACGACCAACAAGATTGCCGACACGGACGGCCTGCTGGCTGACGTCTCCAAGGCCAACATCCCCGGCGGCGTGCGGGCCAATCGCGGCTTCTACTACTCGGACACGGAGACCTTCCACGCCCTCAAGCAGACGCGCGACAACGCGGGCTGGGTCTTCCCTGAGCTGCGCGACTCGGAGACGCCGACCATCAACGGGCGCCCCTACTTCTACTCGGAGACGCTCGCCGGCGATGACGTCCTCGGCTTCGGGCTCGCGGCGCAGCTCATCCTGGGCATTGCCACGCCGCTCGAGGTGGCCATGGGCGAGAACGGCACCGACTTCTCGGCGGACATGATCACCATGCGCGGCATCACCCTCGTGGACTTCCTCCTCCGCTACAAGAAGGCGTTCGCCGAGCGGACCGGGATGACCTACTGACGCGCGCTCTGGATGCGTGCCGGCATCGTTCCCGCCGGTGCGCGCCCTCCCCTTCCCTCTCTCTTCACCGGAGCACCTATGCACCCCGACAGAACCGATATCGGCTACCGCTACAAGGCGGACACCCAGGCCCTGCCCCCCAACATCCAGTCCGCCGGCACCCGCAACGGCGTCGCCGTCGACATCACCGACTACGGCTCCGGCACGGTGGTGGCGAACGTGGGCCCCATCGGAGGAGGACCCACCGAGACGTCCATCACCTATGCCCTCCAGACGTCCGAGGACGGGACGGATGGCTGGGTGTCGCTGACCGACCTCGACGGAAACCAGTTCACCACCGCGGGGACCCCTGCGGCCGTCACCGCGGCGAACCGGTGCGTCGAGTTGGACTTCACCCTCCAGTACATCACGCGGACGCACCGCTTCCTGCGCGTCGTGGAGACGGTGGCCTTCACGGGCGGCACCAGCCCGGACGTCATCGCCGGCGCGACGCTGGTGCTCGGCGGCGGCCAGCGCCTGCCCCTGTGAGGTGAGCGCCCGTGCCCGCGCCTCAAGACCTCCTGACGCCTGCGCAGCTCCCGGCCAACGCGCGCACCGCGGTCGAGCCGGTGCGGCTCGGGCTCTTCATCACCGCCATCTCCGAGTCCCTCGCGGCCTACGTGGGATACCCCCTGCTCCGGCGGCAGGGGGTGGTGGAGACGGTGGCGGGCACGGGCGCGCCGCACCTCTGGCTGAGCGGCGGCGCCGTGCGCCAGGTGGTGCGCGTCGAGGTGCGGGGCGTCGAGTTGGAGCCCGACGCCTACGCGCTCGAGTCGTCCCTGATGGGGCGCCTGGTGGCGCGTCGGCACCGCTGGCCCTTCACCGGCACCTGGTCCCCGGGCGTGTCGTCCACGCCGATGGAGGCTCAGGACACAGGCGAGGTGCGGGTGACGTACGACGCGGGCTGGGTGACGCCGGGCCAGGCCGCGCTGGACGAGACGCTGGTGGTGGACCTGCCGGCCTCCATCCAGCTCGCCGCCGTCGAGGCCTGCACCGCGGCGCTCTCCCGCGACGGCAAGCCCGGGGACGTAGCTTCCGAGTCCATCGGCGGCACCAGCATGTCGTACTTCGCGGGCCCGGACGGCGGCCGGGTGGCCTTTCCCGCCACGGCGCTCCAGTTGCTGGGGCCCTACCGCAAGAGGAGACGCTGATGGCGCTCATGGGCCATACCTTCCGCCACGTGTTCCACCTGGCCCGGCTGGTGCGAACCACGGCCCGGGGTGACCACGAGTACTCCGAGCCGGAGCCGCACCCCTGCCGCTACCAGGGCACCACGAAGCGCGTCGTCACCACCGACGGCGACGAGCGCTTGGCCGAGGCCCTCATGTACTGCTCCGTCGAGGTGCGGCCCGACGACAGGGTGTTCCCGCCAGGCGTGGACCCAGCGGACGAGGACGCGGGCAAGCAGCCTCTGCACGTGGTGCCGCAGCTCGACCTGGGCTGCAACGTCGACCACTACGAGGTCTACCTGTGACACCCCGGGACGTTGAACTCGAGCTGGCCGCGTTCCTCGAGTCCGCTGGGCTGGAGCTGTCCACCAGCACCAACCCACCGACGCTCTACCCCGGCACGTTCCCCGTCAGCGCGCCCCCGCGCTTCGTCTGCATCCGGCACGCCGGCGGAGAGTCGGGGCTGTACCTCGGCACCGGGCGGGGCGTCATGGCGCCCGACCTGCAGGTCATCGTCCGCGGGCCCAAGGGCAGTTACACCGCCACGCGCGAACTGGCGTCCCGATGCTGGGCAGCGCTGCACCAGGCGCGTGTGCCCGGGTACATCGACGTGCTCTGCGAGGGCGCCGGGCCCGTTTTCATGGGCCCGGACTCGGGCGACCTGCCCCGCTTCGTTTTCAACCTCACGGCTCGGTACTCCGCGTAGGCGGCGCCCCTTCTCAGGGGCATGGCCGTCACGGTGTCCTTCAAAGCCCCTGCCCTCGTGCGCCTGCGCCAGCAGCCGCAGAAGGTGCTGCGCGCGCTCGACGTCCCACTGCGGGATGCGGTGCGCCGGACGCTGGACTTGTCCACCTTCCTCGTGCCCCGCCGTCCCCAGGACGAACGCGACGGCGCGACGGAGCGGCCTCTCGCAGACACCGGGTTCATCAGCGGGCCCGCGTACAACATGCAGCGCCTCTCCGTGACGTGGACGGCGGGCTACGAGCACTCCGCCGCGGGGCCCATTCACGAGGGCTTCCATTGGGGAGACCAAATCATCCGGCCCCCGCCGCACTTCCTGAAGAAGTCCTTCCGCCGCACCCGCGCGGGCGCGCGCCGCGACGTCGCGCGCGTGCTCGCCGACTACCTCTCCAAGCAGTTCCCCAGCCACTGAGGAGCCACCATGCCGGACCCAATTATCAGCTTCGTTCACGCCATCCACCTCGCGGCGACCGCCACTGAGGCGCCGTCTGAGGCGAACAAGATGGACGGCGTCACGGACGCCCCGGTGAACTACACCGCGGACAGCGTTGACATCGCGTACCTGGGCCAGGACGGCGGCTGGAAGCGCTCGATGACGACGTCGAAGAGCTTCCAGGTGCCCATCTCGGGCCACCACATGCCCGAGGACCCGACCCACGTCCTCCTCCGCGACGCCTTCCTCAACAACGAGACGGTCTGGCTCCTCATCGTGAAGGACCCGGACGCCGCGCCGGGCAGCCAGGGCGACCGTCTTCCGGTGAAGGTGACCTCCTACGAGGAGGGCCGCACCTCCACGGACGTCGTCACCTTCTCCGCCACCCTCGCCGGCCAGGGCGCGCCCAGCGCGCTGTGAGCCACCACCCCGCCGCACCCCCAGGAGGAAGCACCATGGAGCCCCTCACCCTCAAGCAGCGCCTCGCCCAGAAGAACCGGAAGCTGGTGAAGACCGTCGAGTTGGACGGGGACAAGGTGGAGTTGCGCCGGCCCAGCCACAAGGAGCGGATGGCCGTCCTCAAGCTCATCGAGGACGCGAACGAGATGCCGAACAAGGCCCCTGCGACGGAGGCAGGCCAGGCCGGTGCGCCGGCGGCAGGCAATGCCGCTGAGACGGCCGCCAACCTCCGAGGCATCTCGCGCATGGTCGCCGCCGTGCTGTACGACCCGGACTCGAAGCTGCGCCTCTACGACCCAGCCGACCAGACCGACGTCGACACCATCTACGGTTCCGCCTGGCTGGAGGACGTCACCGCCGACGCCCAGAAGGCCTTCCTGGGTGTCCTCAAGGAGTCGCTCGAGGAGGCGCGGGGAAACTCCTGAGCGACCCCCGGGAGATGCTCGTCTTCGCCGCTGCGAAAGCGTTGGGCCAACGCCCCAATGAAGTGCGCGAGTGGGACGACGACGAGCTCTACGGGCTGGTCGCGTACGGACAACTCGAAGCCGAAGCCGTGAAGGACAAGGAGAAGGAGGCCACGGCGGGAGCTGCGCTGCCGTCCCCTTCGCAGGCGCGGCCCATCGCCCATCAGGCGACCCGCTCCGTCATCTACCGCGTGGGCCCCAGGCCCAGCAAACCGAAGGGGTAGTCCATGGCCGGCGGAGCCTTGAAGGTTGGGGACTTGTACATCGCCGTGACGGCGAGCATCGGCGATGCCCTCAAGTCCCTCCAGCAACTCGCCAAGGCGACGGAGGACGCGGCCAAGCTCATCAAGAAGGCCGCAGAGCCTATCGGCAAGCTCGGCGCCATGGTCGCCGCTGGCATGGCTGGCGCGGTTGCGGCGGCCATGCAGTCCAACGAGCGCCTCCGCGACGAAGTCGGGCGCCTGAAGGAGTTGGCGTACACGCTCGCGGCGGACATCGGGGACCTCTTCCTCCCGGTGATACGCAAGCTGGCGGACTTCTTCGAGCGCCTGGTCGTCACCTTTCAGCGGCTCAGCCCCGAGACGAAGCGGACCGGAGCTGACCTCGCCGTCTGGGTGGCTGGCCTGGGCCTCGCCATCGGCACCATCGGCAAGCTGGCGGGCGTCGTCGAGGGCCTCGCGGGCAGCGTAGGCATCGTGCTCAAGGTGCTGGGCGGGCTCCAGAAGTCCACGCTGCTCGCGAGCATCGGACCCACGCTCGCGGCGGTGGCGGCGCCGGCCGCCGCCATCGCCGCCGCGGTGGCGGGGCTCACACTGCTCGCCGGGAGTGTCTACGGCGCGTGGACGGACACCAGCACCGGGCTTCGCGACTCGGTGATGAGCATCCTCTCAAGCATCGCAGGCGTCGCGTCGCGCGTCTGGCAGCTCCTGACGTCCACGTTCAAAGGGCTGGCGGACACCATCACCTCCATTGCGGCCCAGTCCCTTGAAACCATGGCCTGGCTGATACGCGAGGCCGCCAAGAAGCTCGACCCCTTCGTGAAGGCCCTCCCCAAGACGCTTCAAATGGGGCGTCTGAACAAGGCGCTGGACACGGCGCAGAAGGTCACCGGCAAGTCCCTGCTCAAGGACCTTCAGGATGGCGCCGCGTACCTCCAGGCGAAGGCCACCGAGGGCGCTGAATCCATCGCCGAGGCGCTGTCCTCGCTGGGAACGTCCGTTCTGGACATCTCCAAGGACGTCGGCAAGGGCGTGGCCGAGGGTTTCGGCAAGTCGCTGGCGGGCACGCGGAAGATGCTCGACGACCTGGGCCTCACCGGCCTGCTGGATTCGCTCAAGTCGATGATTCCGGGCCTCGCCTCTGGCCAGGCGAACATCCGCACGCCCGACGACGGCAGTGCATCCGGCCGGGAGAAGAGCCTCGCGCAGCTCCAGCGCGAGGAAAGCGAGGCCCTACGCCGCGAGATAGCGCGCGCGGACGACTACGAGGGCTCCTCGGCCGCTGAAGCGTTCGCTCGGTACGAGCGCGAGCTCCGGCAGAGCGCTGACGAGGCCGCCGCCAACCTCGAAATGGAGCGAGAGACGCGCGAGGAGATGCGGGAGGCCATCCTCGCAGCGAACGAAGCGGGCCGAGACTCCTTCCGGACGCTCGCCGCCGACATGCGACGGTGGATGGACGAGGCCCGCGCGGCCATTGCCGCCGCAAAGCGCGAGCTGCTCAACCGCGTGGCGGGCGCGGCGGGGGAAATCTCCAACCTCCTCAACGTCGCAGCGACTGGATTTGCGGCCGGCGGGCCCATGGGCGCCATCGGAGCCGTCGTCGGCGAGTTGCTGCTCCAGTCCGAGGCATTCAAGACGCTGATGGAGATGGTGTCCGTCGTCATCGGGAGCGTCGCGGACGCTCTCGGAGCCATCCTCGTCCCCCTCCAGCCGCTGGTCGGGGCCATCTTCTTGGTCATCGACGCCGTCGTGACGACGTTGACGCCGGTTTTCACCGTCCTGGGCGAGCTCGTCGAGCCTCTGGTGCCGCCGCTGGTGATGCTCGGGCAGCTCTTCCAGGGACTCTCGCCGCTGCTGTCCGCGCTCGCGCAGGCGGTGATGCTCGTCATCGCCCCGCTCAACCTCATCGCCGGCCCGGCGCTCAAGGGACTCTTCGAGGTCCTCAAGTTCGTGGCGACAATCGTCCTCTACATCGCCCAGGCCCTGGGCAAGGTGTGGAACGCCATCATCCGCGCCGTGCAGAGCGTCATCCGGGGCATCTCGAAGGCCGTGGAGTGGCTGGGAATCGACGCCCTCAAGGACTTCGCCAACAGCCTGGACCGCCTCAAGGTGGACACGGATGCCATGGGAGAGTCGCTCGCCGCCCTCCGCGACACTACGTGGGAGACGGCAGAGGCCAAGGCGCGGGAGACGGCGGAGGTGCTGCGGAACACGGCGGCCCTCCAGAAGGCCACCGAGGCCCTCAGCAACGTCCCCGCGGCCTGGCGGGTCAACCTGCGTCGCTTCGAGGCCCAGGACGCGCAGGAGGGCCCCAGCAACGCGGCCACGCCGACGCCGCAGCCACCACCACCTGCGCCCTCCAGCGGCGGCACACGCGCGCCTGCCGCCCCGGGCGACGGCATCCTGCGCAATGCCGGTGGCGAGGAGTTGCCCGACTGGAAGCAGCCCAACGACCCGCGCAACCGCTACTCCAAGGCGGGGCTCGCGGACACCGGCGACGGCGCCGGCACCGTCGTCCAGGTTACCCAGCACATCACCGGCTATGACATCGACGAGGCCCTGGAGGCGGGCATGCGCACCGTGCAGCGCCTCCTCGAAAAGCAGGCCCTGCGTCGGTCCGGCTACTGAGTCCGCCAATGCCCACGCCCTACCTCGCCCTCAGCGGCATCCCCATCCCCGTCAGTGACAGGTCCGCCCTTCGCTACGCGCCGACTCTCCTGGGCGAGAAAGCGCGGACGTTCAGCGGCTTCCCGCGCTCCAGCGTCCGGCGCAAGCTGCTCAACCTCGACGGGGGCACCGGGCCCATGCCTCTCGCCGAGGCCGCCCTCATGCGCGCGCTCATTGACGGGGAGGGCGACTCCTGGGCGTTCGACGGTGACGCGGCCTCGAGTCGCGGGCTGTGGCCGTCCGTCATCGGAGCGCCCACCATGCAGCCGGAACTTGGGCGGTACGAGGGCGGTGCGCTCGCGCTGGGGCTCGGCTCCAGCATCACCTGGCACACGCAGCTCGAGGAGTCCTGGACGGCGGCGTACTGGGCCCGCGTATGGGGCGTGGACGGCATCCTCTGGCGCCACTACGTCCAGCGCTCCGACGGCACCGTGCGGGTGAATACGGTGGCGCCCAGCCCAGCCAGTGGCCAAACGTGGGACTTCGACTTCGACCTCTTGTCCAACTGGGGCATGGCCCCGAGCGCCACGACGGGGGATGTGCTCGCCGGCATTGGGGGCCTCGGGCTGTACGGCCACTGTGCAGCCCTGGGTGAGTTCGCCACGGTGACGTACCCGGCGCAGCTCGGCACGTCGTGGACGGTGGCGTACTGGGCGCGCCGCATCTCCAGTGACGCCACCTGGTCCCTCTACATCCACCGGCCCGGCGTCCCGTGCAGCCGCAACGGAGTGCTCGGCAACCTCAACGCCAACGGCGGCGCGCTCTTCGCCTCGAATGGCAACTACACCCAGCTCCCTGGCGGAGCGGTGGTGCTGCGAAACCGCACTGGCAGCACCGGGCCCGGCATCCCCAACCCCGGCGGCGAGGCCCTCTTGCTCGACGACCTGGTGGTGCTGCCCTACGTGGTGCCGGACTCGTGGGTGGCCCCCTGGTACGCCAGCACGGCCCCTACGCGGTTGCCCGGCTCCCGGGGACTGGCCGCGGTGGACGACAACGGCAGCCTCACCCTGCAGCACGTGGGCGGCGTCACCAACGGGCTCACCAACCCGAGCAACGACGCGTGGCTGGTGGACGACCTCGTTGTCCTCCCCTACCTGGCGCCGGATGCGTGGCTGACACCCTGGCGCGATGCAGGCGCCCCTTTTGGCCCGCTGCCGTACCACCGCGCCACTGGCACGGGCCTCCACCGGCCCTGCATCGTCCTGGGCGACGCAGGCCAGGGAGAGGGCATGGAGTGGTGGGAGGGCCCGGTGCGTGTCGCCGGCGAGTCGCTCAACTTCACGCTGATGGAGTCACCATGAGGCACCTGACGGACCAGGAGCGCGCAACGCTGGCCCGCAACCGCGGCACCACGCACGTGCGCGTCATCGTCATTCGCTCGGCCGCGTCGGCCGTGGACCTCGGGCACCTGCTCGGCCGCGACTGGGTGATGGGCGTGCAGTGGAACGTGTCCCAGGACGAGACGGTGGCCCTCGCCACCGTGGCCGTGCGCCGCAACGGCCCTGGCGGCATCGTCAGCCTCTCCCCCATGGTGGCCACCAGCCCCGCGAACCGCGGCCCTACCGGCTTCGTGGAGCCGCTGCTGAAGGAGGGGCGCACCTTCCGCATCGACGTGCAGACCACGCCTGGCACGCCCCCCGTCCCCGGCGGCTGGCGACAGGTGTTCCTCGGCCGCATCGACGACGTCGACGCGGGCCCCGAGGAACTCTCCTTCTCCGGGCGCGACTTCGCCGGCGTCCTCCAGGACGTCTTCATCGAGACGGAGCGCCCCTACGGCAACGACACCGTGGGCGAGGCCGTGCAGACGGTGATGAGCCGCATCATCGGCGACAACGTCCCCGTCGGGACGGGCCCCGCCCTCTACGTTCCGGTGGACCCGATGTGGCAGTTGGGCCGCTACTCCCAGGACACGGAGACAGTCCATGAGGCGTGCCAGAAGCTCGCCGCCCAACTCGGCTGGGAGCTGCGCCTGCGCTTCATCGACGGCCAGGGCTGGCTGCTCGTCCTCCAAAGTCCAGAGCGACTGGCGGACGAGCCCGTGTGGGCCTTCGGCCCCGAGGACTACGTGGAGTTGAGCCGCGTCCAGCGCAAGCTCACCGACATCCGCAACGCCGTGGAGGTCGTCTACTGGGACGCCAGCGACAGGGACGCGCTGGGCAACCCCAAGCGCAAGACGGTGGTGAGCCTCAACCCCACCAGCATCGCTGAGCTCGGACGGCGGTACATGCAGGTGCTGGAGGCCAGCACCAGCAACATCAACACCGCGGCGGAGGCGCAGCGCCTCGCCGACGCAGCAATTGCCGACCTCTCGGACTCCGCGCTCGAGGTGGAGATGGAAGTGCCCTACCACTGGGCCCTTGAGGTCAACGACGTGGTGCGTGTGCAGCCCGACGACGTCCACCTCGACGAGCCGGTTGACCTGGCCATCGTCAGCATGGACCCCGTCTTCACCACGGGCACGGCGAAGATGAAGCTGGTGCTGCGCGGCCGTCCCTCCGTGTCGCGTGCCGAGTGGAAGGCACGCAACGCTCGGCCCTCCACGGGCTCCAGCCCCGCGGAGCGCTCCCTCCAGGTGACGGCACGCATGCAGGGCCCCGACGCGCCCACGGAGCTGGCGCCCACGCCCACCGTCAACGGCTTCGCGCTCTCCTTCAAGCCCCCCTCCTCGGGACCGGAGTGGGACGCCTTCGAACTCCACGTGTCCACCTCGCCTGGGTTCACCCCGGGCGCCTCGACGCTCAAGGCAGCCGCGAGCGCCACGCGCTTTGAGGTGGCCGACCTCCAGCCCGGCACGACGCACTACGCGGTGGTGCGCGGGCGCGACGCCCACGGAAACGTTGGGCCGGCATCCGCACAGGTGGCGCTGTCACCGCGGTACGTGGCACCAAACGACATGGCGCCATTGGTCATCTTCTCCAGCCTCACGCCCAATCCCTCGTTCGAGGCATGGACTAACAGGGAGCAGGCGCCACCGGATGGCTGGCAAATGGTCGCCGGTACGTTCGGGGTAGATGCTGTCCGCACGACGACCGCGGACGCTGCGACGTATGCAGTCACCTTCCCCGCGACGACGGCAGGCGAGAAGCTGATGGGCTCTCAATACTTCGCCGTCACCTCCGGCCAGACGTATGTGGCACGGCTCCGCTACCTGAAGCCTACGGGCGTAGTGGGAGTGGGGGGCGCACGGATGGAGTTGAGATGGTATGACGCTGCGTTCGCCGAAATCGCCTTGGCGGCGGCATTGACCGAGGGCACGGCAATCGGTGCGTGGGCGTCGCTTGTACGCCATGCAGTTGCTCCGAATGGGGCCCGCTACGCCCGCCTTCTCGTAGGCAGGGCGAGCCCTGCCGTCGCAGTAACAGTCGACAACGGGCTGGTCGAGCCGTACACCACGCCTCAGCAGGCGGCGCAGCCTGTTGTCGTGTTCGCCAACGGATGGAGCGCGTACACATCCAACGGGCGGGCCGCACCGTCGTACTACCGCGACAGCACTGGCCGGATTCGACTTCAGGGGGCAATGGCTGGGGGGACCATCAACACCCCCGCATTCATGCTGCCCCAGCAGTACAGCCCCCTCGCCGTTATCGACCACCCTGTTGTGTGTGCGGGCACTGCGCAGGGCGTGCTCGTCATTGGGCCGGACGGGACCGTGACTCTTGAAAGGGGCAACGTCTCGTTCGTCAGCCTTGAGGGCGTGTCCTTCAGGGGCGCGGAGTGAGAGGTGCCAAGAAGGCGGCGCAGGCAATCTGAACCTGCTCCGTCGCCGCAGTGCGTCCCACTCGCAGTGCCGCTGTCGCTGCGGTTGCCGGCGCTACTTTGCGGCCCGTCAACGTGGCGTGGGTGTCGCTGGCGGTCCCCTCCATGAGAAGAGCCGCCTGATGCAACTCCGCCCCGCCAGCGTCGTACCACCGCACCTCTAGCCGAGCTCCGCTGATGCCGATCTTCCCGGTCGGCTGGTAGTAGTTCAGGCTCGCAACGTACTCTTGGCCGGGAGCCACATCGAAGGCTCCCAGGTCGAGCAACGCAGGCCCAGCGGCCGTAAACTCGACAGCAGCCCTATCCGAGCACGACGCCAGAGCTTGAACCGCCTCCAGCTTCTGGGCTGCGCTCACGAGCGCAACAGCCGATTCGGCGGTGCCATCACGCCCGCATGCTGCGAGCAGCGGTAGAGCGGCGGCAACGGAAAGGAACTGGCGGACCATGAGTACCTCTAGACGAGAAGGGTTGCAGAGCGAGAACGGTACTGCTTGAGAGCTTGCTTCATAACCCGTCCTGCGGGAGTTGCTCTACCTCCGCCATCAATTCGACGCTTTCATACACGATGGCAACACCGTGCATGACCTCTCGCAATGTGATGGTCGTTCGCCCATTCGACCATGAGGGGTCCGTGTCGAATGAGTCCTCGTCAATCTTGCCAGGACCGTACTTGCCTGCCAAAGCCGCAGTAAGCGCATCAATCGTCTCGCGTCGATTCATCCCACGAGGCGCAGCGTCAAACGGGAAGCCAACCACTACTCTCTTGAGCTTGCCGTTCTTGAAGCCGAGCCGAATCGAGGCCTCGATCCCAGCCACTGTCGCGGAGCGACGAAGCTCACCATCGGACGTCGCCTGCACATCCGGCAGTTGTTGCGTCACCTCAGTTTCCGGCATCCCCCACGTCAGATCCTGGTAGCCCTGTACGCTATCGGGAAGCACGCCCGTCTTCGGCTTCGTCACTTTGACAGAGGAAGACGGCCGAAAGATGGTTTTGCCTTCGAGTGCGGCGACAACCTGCAGTCGTTCAGCATCTGCGCCTCCCGACGCCCAGAAAACGATCGCCCCATTCTGAATGCGATGCCCTGTAGCGAGCGGCATCTGGGCTATCCATTTGCGCCACGAGGACGCCGCCTTGCTCGATTCGAACTGAAAGATGCCTACGAGAGTTTCTCCCGCGCGGTAGTTGAACGCCCGGTATGCGCCGAACGGCTCCGACTCCTCCTCCTTCTCGGCAAGATTTACGCCCCGCGACAGTGCGTACGCCTCCGCCGACTCGATGGTGTCTAGGCCCTTGGCAGAACTAACGGACGCGAGCGTTGCAACGGCTATCACGCATAGCCGCGCCATGTAGGCAATCCCGTACATAAGATGTACGTGACTAGCACCGGGCATCCTGGCTGGGCAATGGTGTCACTCATGCCCCGGGCGCCGGCTGTCAGCCCGCGCAAACGGGCGCACAGGTGACGGTGTACGTCTTGCGGCGCCTGACCTCGCGTACCTTGAGATTCCCCTCGCCCGCAGGCACACGGCGTCCGCACCGGGCGCAGGGAGCGGCACGCCGGTTGGGGCGGATGCCGGCGGCGGCATCGCGGCACGCCGCCTCGACGTGGCGGGTGCCCTTGGCCGTCTCGTACCAGCACATCTCGCCCTTGCGGATGCGCCCACCGCAAGCCGCGGCGGTGCACCGTCCCGCCTTGGCCGCAACAATCATCGGCACGGCGCGGCCTCCAGCAACTTGCGGAGCTTGCGCAGGCCCTGGGCGCGGAGCTGCCGAACGCGCTCGACGGGCAGGCGCCACTCCGCAGCGAGCGTCCGCTCCGCCATGGCGTGGGGGCGGCCTACGCCCACGGTGGCCGACACCACCAGGCGCTGCAGGCGCGGCAGGCAGTGGAGCGCCAGCATCGCCCGCGCCTGCAGCACAGCGCGGTCCCTCCCCTCGGCATCGGAGGCCAGGCCCAGCAGCTCCTCCACCGGCAAGGTGGCGTGCACCGTGCCATCGCCCAGGGCGTGCGCGGTGGCGGCCTCGATGCCCGCGGCGGCGAGAGCGTCCGCCACCGGGACGTCCGCCGCACGGGCCGCCTTCTTGGCCTTCAGCAGTGTCTTGCGACCGTGGTCGGTGACGTGGACGGCCGTGCGCTCGCGGGTGGCGGCGCGCACCATCGCCTGGCGGCCCAGGCGCATCGCGTGGGCGGGGAACGCGGAGCGCCCGGTGCCGGCCAGGCCGGGCCGGAATGGGTGCTGGCGCTGGCGCAGCAGCACCGCGAGCAGCCCCTCCTGGACGAGGTCCCCCACAGCGACGCCCCACTCGCGGGCCACGGAGTGGGCGACGCGGACCAGGTGCGGCCGCACGAGCTCGGCGAGGCGGGACTCTGCGCGCTGCGCCTCCCGGCATCCGCTGGGCAGCTCGCGGAGCAGGTGCAGCAGCCCCTCCAGCTCGTCTGCGGCAGCAGGGGCCACAGCGCGTGGCACGTCTACCGGCACCTCGGGCGGGGGGAGTGGCAGGGCACAGGGGGTCATGGCTCGGCTCCTCCATGCTGGACGACGCGGCGGCGTGCACCGGACAGCCCCTCCGCCCGCAGCTCCGCGGCCCATGCGTCGAACAACGGCTGCATTCGCAAGACGAGTTGGCGGACACGCTCGCGGGTCATGCCCTGCTCGCGACCAATCTCCTCGAGCGTCACGTTGTCGAAGCTGTACCGCAGGAACACGCCCGCATCGCGCAGTGCACGCTCAGCGTCGGCAGGCTTGGACTGCTGGGTCCGGCGAAGCTTCCGGCGTGCGAGCTCCGCCGGAGCATCGGCGGCGAGCCGTGCGCAGTCGACGGCAAGCGCAGGGTCTGAGGACGCACAGGGCAAGAGGTCATGCAGAGTGCCGTCGGAGTCGGCGCCGAGCTGGGCGTCCATGCTCAGCACCATGGGCGGGGGTGGCGTCCGCTTCCACGCCTTGGGCTTCACGCCCGGCACGCCACGCGAACCGCAGCGGGCAAACCGCTGGATGCGGGATTGGACCCACCACCCCACGCAGGCTGAGAAGGGCCCGCGCGCTGCGTCCCAGCGCTGAGCACCCTCAACGAGCCCCAAGAGGGCTTCGGCCAGGACGTCCGCTTCATGCCGGCGGAGGTGCGCAGAGCGCCGCATGTACCCGCGGGCAATCTTGAGCGCCAGGGGCTGCCACGTGCGCACCAGTGCCTGCCGTTCGGCATCGAGAGGGGGCAACGCGCAGCTCATGGCGTGCCCCCCTTCCCCTTCCGGTACGTCGCGCTCGACGCGAGGTCGGCCAGCGACTTCGGCATGCGCAGGGCGCTGCGCGCCTTCGCGGCCCGGTTCCGGTTCCGCGTCGCCCGCGCCTTCGCCGCGCGCTCAGCCTTCGCTCGCAGGTGCGCCGCAGCCTCTTCCGGTGTCGCGAACCGGGCGGCCGTCGCGTGCACCTCCGCCCGCGGCGCGCGCTTGTCGTCCTCGCGCACGGCGAGGATGCGCACCACCTGCTCGTCGTCGAGCCACGCGAGCCCGTTCAGGGCGTCGTTGAGCACCTTCAACGTGTTATCGAGGTCACCAGAGGCCCTCGGCCGGTACACGGTGACGACCACCTGCACGGCGCCGAAGAGAGGACGCGCCTTGGCGAGCGCCGCCACCCGGGCGACGTCCGCCTTGTATGCCTTCGCCTCGTCAGAAGGCACCAGGCCGCGCCCCTTCGAGGGCTTCCAGTAGGTGTTCGCGCTCGGTGGGTAGGGCAGCGTCAGCCGCACCTCACACGCAGCGACTCCAGCGACGTCGGTTGCAGTGCAGTTCATCGACTGCAACCGGTAGCGCGTCCCCAAAAAGGTTCAAATTGTCCGGGGCGCGACGCGAAGCACGGCTGGTGGTGTCACTGGAGAGCAGTAGGAGCGGATGCCAGCGGCTGATCAAACGGGTCCGTGAGGTAAACGCGGACGCCTAGTGTCCGGGCGTACTCCTTGAGCGAAGCATCGGCGCCCAGCTCGGCCAGCCAGCCCCGAGCGAGCCTGTCGCGGTACTCCAGGTGAAGCCCACCATCGTCAATCCGCACCGGATGCACGTGCCCAGGGAGCTGCCCCGCCACGTAGCGGAGCCCCCCTTCACTCATCGCGGCCAGAATCCGCGCGAGGGCCTGCCCTGCTGGCGTATTCGGCAGGTCCTCGACGCGGCCCTCTTCGCCGGCGCCCACGCGCAGCTCCGCGCGGCGGCGCGACTCGGCGGGCGTCTCCCGCGCAGGTGCTGAGCCCTCGTGCTGGCCGGGGATGTGCTGCGGCCAGATGTGGTCGGCGATGAACGCGCTGGCCGGGCACTTTGTCCGGAGGCTGTTCCCCCACGGGTCCGCGAACCAGCGCCGGCACGTCTCGCGGAGCTTCTCGACGTCGCCTCCGATGAGCGGATGGCCGAGCGCGCGGGGAAACCAGTCCGCCCACCGCGGCATCAGCTTCGCGGGCAGCGGGTCCCACGCGGTGGGGTGGAACCGGCGTCGCTCCTCCTCGTACCAGCCCAGGAAGAGCTTGTCCGGACTCGGGGTGACGGGCTCCCTCCACGACGCCTTGCGGATGGCGGGCGGATTCGCAGTCGGCGCGGGCATGGGCGTGTCCACCGGGGGGACAACCTGGGGGGACATACTCGCCGGGGACAGGGGGACATGCTGTTGCGGGGACACCTCGCGCGCGGTTTCAGCAGCAGTTGTCTTTCTCTCCGCTTGGTTCTTTCTCAGTCGTCGCTTCTTCACTGCTGACGGCGACATCGACAGCGTCTTCGGCTTCGCCGTTGTTGCTGCTGCTGTCCCCCCCGTCCCCCCCTTGTTGGCCTCTGTCCCCCGGGGGACAGTCGGCGTCTCCTCCCTCTGGGAGATGGGGGACGGAGCATGGACGTATCCCCCCGTGTCCACGGGGGACACGGGGACATATGGGGGGACGCGCAGGGCGGTGGGGGGACGCGCATCCAGAACCTGCGCCAGCGCCCGGCTGTAGCCCTCGGCCAGGCCGGCGCCGTGGGCCTCCGCGCGGATGCGAGCCTCGCGCTCAACGGCCAGCTTGGCGCGCAGCAGCTCCAGCTCGTCGCGCGGGCACCCGCATGACGCGGGCGAGGCCTCGACGGGCATCTCCTGGGCCGCTGGGTCCCTGTCGGGCTGCATCCGCGCCCGCGGCGGCGGAATCACCTGGGTGCCGTCCGCCTCGGTGACGATGTCGCCGCCCAGCAGGCGGCGGTGCCCAGGCGCCACAGGGGCCGTGGTGTCGGTGTGCGAGGACATCAGGGGACTCCGGAGTCGGACGAGGTGGTGGGCAGGTCCAGGCAGCACATGGGGGGCACGGGCCGCGACACGCAGTCGGCCCGGTAGGAGTAGCCGTGGAGGCAGGTGGGCCATGGGCCCGAGTGGGCAGCGCGTACGGCGGCCTCCGCCGCCGTCACCCCGTGCGGCGACGGGCGGCCCTCCTCGGTAAACACATCGCCGAGCTGGACGGCGCCGCAGGCCGCGCACCGGGTGGCGTGCATTCGTGAGCACCGACTCATGGGCGAGAGCCCTCCGACGCGCACGTGTGGGGCGGGCACGTCGCGCTCGGGCAGCGGAACGCGCGGCACTGCGGGCACGGAGTCATCGCCTTGCCGCAGGTGCACTTCCGGATGCACCGCTCGCGCAGGGAGGGCGCGGGCGCGCGCGTCAGTGCCTTGGCCGCGCGGGTGTTGTAGTCCGCCCAGCGCGCGTCGTTCGCGCGCAGCATCTCGGCGTGCCCGGCGCGCACGGCAGAGGCGACGCCCTCGGGCAACGCCCAGCACTCCATCACCGGCCCTGGCGTGCAGGGCACTGGCTCGGGCAGGGGCACCACATCGGCCAGCCACAGCCCGACCGGGCCCACGTACCAGGGCGAGTCAACGGGCGCATCCGGCCAGGTGGAAATCGAGGTCAGCCGGCCCAGCGCGAGCACCGCAGAGGTGGCGAGGTCCTCCGACGGGCGCGCCTGCACGCCGCAGTAGGTGCCCATCAGCTTGCCGAGCCCGGCGTCGTAGCCGTCAGCGGCGCACACCGCAACGAGCTCGCCCACGGCATGCGCCGGCGGGCCCGACACCAGGTTGACGACGGGGCATGCGCCGACGCTCACGCTGTAGGCCATGGGCTGAGGCACCGTGACGGCGAGCAGGGGCGCCCGCGTCGAGAGGCACAGCGTGGTCATCGCGCGCCCCCAGCCACACGGGCCATCGGAAGCCCGTGGAACGGGTCCTCCGCTGGTGCCAGGCAGTGAGGGCTGAACCAGATGCGCTCGCGCAGAGCGTTCTCATGGCGCCCCCGTGCGGCCGCGTATCCGCCCGGCGCCTTCCAGGCCACGCAGCGCCAGCTCGAGGGCATCTCGTGCTCGCCCTCGTAGCCGCACAAGGCGATGCGCAGGCGGGGGTTGTCGCCGTTGGCCAGCGCCCACTCGCGCACGCGGTGCGCCACCTGCAGGTCCTCTTCGGCGTACAGGCTCGGGTCGCGCCCCGCGGCATCGGAGTACGGCGGGTCCAGCAGCACGCCCGTCACGCCGATGCACTCGGTCACGCTGCGGGACGTGACGCGCTGCCAGTCGCCGCAGCAGACGCGCACGTAGCGAAGGCGTTCCGCCAGTGCCTGCATCCAACCGAGGATGCCCCCCTGTTTGCCGCTGGCGTGGACACCCCGCCCTGCAGCACCGCGGCTGCCGGAGAGGTCCGGCTTCTGGCTCCAGAGGGAGTTTCCGTGCACGCCCCTCCCGCCGCGGCCGAGGCTCGGGCGCTTCTCCCATGCAGAGGCCGTGCTGAGGTCACGCGCGCGCTGCGAGTGCACCCCGTTGCCGTGGCTCAGGTGCGGACGGCGCTCCCATTCGGGATTGCTTCGGAGGTCGCGAAGGCGCGTTTCCTGAGCCTCGCGCACCGATAGCTGGTGGATGCCCCTGCCCGGCTTGTCGAGCATCGGCCGCTTCGCATACTCGGACGTCTCGATGCCGCACGTCTTCTCCGCGCCGGCGGCGTCCTGCTCCTCCCACGCGGGCTGGGCGCACCAACCGCTGCCAATCCACTGGCAGAGCCCCCACACCCACCAGCCGGCGATGCGCGCGTCGAAGTACTCCGGGTCCTGCCGCATGCGCACGCGGAAGTCGGCCTGGGCCACCAGCCACCGGTGGCGTGCGTGCAGGTCCGCCTCGTTGACGGGCCAGTCCGCGTGGTGCGCCACCTGGTCCGGTGCCGCCGCGAGCGCCCGCCAGAAGTTGGCGAGGTAGCAGTCCAGGTCGTTGACCGTCTCGACGCCGGGTGCGGTCGGCCGGGCCAGCAGCACCGCGAGGGAGCCGGCGAACGGCTCCACGTAGTTGGCGACGTCGCCAAAGGCCGCCCACACGAGGTGGGCTGCTCGGCTCTTGCCGCCGAACCACGGGAAGGGAGCTCGAAGTGAGGGGATGGGCGTGGTCATGCCGCGTACCCCTCGCCCGGCAACGTCGCGTCGAACCAGTAGTCCCCACGCAGCGCCCAGCCCTCGCCGAGCTCGGAGCGCAGCAGGGACTCCAGCAGCACCCTGCCCCACGCCAGAGCACCGCCCACGGGGATGGCGTTGCCGATGTGCTCCCGCCACGTGGAGTCGCTGTTGCCCGCGAGCACCAGCGGCGCGCCGCGGTGGACGGGCGGCAAGCCCTGGAGGACAGCCAGCTCCAACGTGGTGAGGGGCCGGTGCCAGCAGCCCGACACCGGGGAGAGGATGGCCGGGGCCAGCGTCCCCTTCGGCGGCTCCCACCCTTCGGCCAGGAGCTGGAGTCCAAGGCGGATGTCGATGACGACGCGGGGGTGCGGCATGCGCGGGTCCGCCACCGAGCACTGGCCGTTGTCGAGCTGCATGGCGCCGGTGACGGTGCCGGCGGTGGTGTCCCAACCGATGACGCCGTAACTGCCGTTGCGGCAATCGCACCCCAACCCCAGGCGCTCCACCCGCTCGTCCGCCACCGAAGCCTGGGCGTTGCCCCCGCTCACCGTGGCCTTGCCCGTCACGGTGGGGCTGGGCGCCCGCCAATCCCCGACTCCCATCAGGCCCGGACGCCCCTTGAAGCTGGCGGCGGCATCCCCAGTGCGGCCCAGGCCGAGCAGTTCGAGCGCGCGTGGGTCGGCCACGGACACCGGAGAGCTGCCCCCAGACACCCAGGACGTGGCGATGACGGTGGCCGACGGCCGCGTCCAGTGCAGCACGCCGGCGGCGCCCGGCCGGGCGTCCTTGCGCATCGCCAGGGCTTCCACGGCGCGGGCGTCGGCTACGGCCGGCCCGCCGCTCCCCACCTGCTGAGCCCCCGTCACCGTCCGGGCGGCGGTGGCCCAGTCCTGCACCGCGTACTTGCTGGTGTGACGCGCGAGGTTCTCCGCCCCCATGGCCAGCGCTTCCAGCGGCCTCGGGTCGGCAGCAGAAGGCGCACCAGCCGTCATCGACGTCACACCGGTGACGCAGTGGGCGGGGGCCGCCCAGTCGCCGACGCGGTACTGGTTCGTGAAGCGGCCCTCCTTGCTGTAGCCCAGTGCCTCCAGCGGGCGCGGGTCCTCGACAGCGCACAGGCCCGCGCCGCCCGGCCCGGACACGGTAGGCGACGGTGCCGCCCATGCCTGGACGGGGTGTCGGCGGTGGACCTCGCGCCGCTTCTGCGAGGCCTCGACGGGGTTTCCGAGTTGCTCCTCCACCAGCTCGCGGAAGCCAGCCGTGTCCATGCCCGTCGGCCACAGGCCACGCTGCTGGAGCGTCTCCACCACGTGCCCGCGCTTCGGCAAATCCCTCCAATCTCCGCCCGGGGGGATGAGCGCCAGGCGCACGGCGTTCAGCCACGAGACGCGCGGCAGGCGGTGCATGCGGCCCGCGCGCGGGTCATCCGGCCACGGCAGCGGGGCCAGCACCTCGCCCACGCCTCGCAGCCCCTGGTACGGAGGCAGCCCCACCTGCACCGGGCAACGGCGGGAGTCCCGGGCCGACAGAGTGAAGCGCTCGCGCGACTGCGCCAGCCCGCCCTCCTGGCCGAGGTCGTGCGTGGTGACGTTCACCTCGTAGCCCGCCTCACGCAGCCGACGAATCGTCTTCCCGAGCACCTCCCGGCACCGCGTGCGGAAGCTGGGCACGTTCTCCACCACGATGAGCCGCGGACGGTTGTTCCGGTCCGGGTACGCAGCGAGCACCAACTTCGCCGCGTGGAACATGAGCTGGTTCATGTCTTGGTACTTCTGCGTCGCGGCCATCTCCGCGGGCAGCAGCTTCGAGGCGCCCTTGCACGGAGGGCTCCACTTCGTCATGTCCGGCGCGCGCGGTCCCCAAAACTCGCGCAGCGTCTCGGGCGCTAGCGTCGCGATGTCCGCACAGAGGGACGGCGCTCCCGTCAGGTACGTGAAGTCCTGGCAGCACCCCTCGTCGAAGTCGACGCCGCCCAGGTTGCGCCAGGAGGCGGTGCGGCCTGCCGCCTCGACGGTAGCCATGTCGTGGCCCATTGCTCCCGGGCCCGACCCGCAGAAGAGGTAGCCGACGGTGAACTCGTGGTGCGTAGCGCTGGTCATGGACGGCCCCCGATGAAGCGTGCGGCGATGGCGGTGGTTGCGAGGGAGCAGCCCGCGGCCTTCGCGGCGGACTGGAGTTGCTGCTCGCTCATCCGGGGCAGCACGAGCCCGGCGGCGGTGGCGCCCACGGCGAGCATGCCGAGGGCGATGGCGGAGGCGCGCGTGCTCACGTGAGCACCTCCATCGCCTGGCCAGCCGCGAGCGCGGCGAGGAGTCGCGCCTTGGCGGACTCGTGCACCGCCTCCTCGAGCTTCCCCGCGCGCTCCCAGAGGGCGTCGCAGCGCGGGTGGCGGCAGGTGGCCACGGTGCGGTCCGCCACCTCCTTGTTGGCGAGGCGAAGCGCGCGGGGCGTCCAGCACACGACGCACCGCAGCTTCACGCCGCGCCCGGCGGAGGTGGTCCACTGGTCGTCGGGCACCGCCTCGTACAGCCGCAGGCGCAGCAGCCCGCGCTCGGCTGGCGGCGTGGAGCGCACGAGCGCGTCGACCTGCCAGCGCCGGACCTCGGGCACAGGGAGTGGCTCGGGGACACAGACCGTGGTCGTCATGCCCCGACCTCCGCAGCGATGCCGTAGGTGGACAGGTCCACGGGGCGCCCGAGCCGCGCCCTGGCGCACGCCAGCCGCGTCAGGGTCGTCGTGGCGTCCTCCTCCGCGACCTCCCGCGTCCGGGCATGGACCTCCACCACGCTCAGACCGTCAGCGCGAGCAGTGACGTGCCAGCCAAACCGGCTGGGCAGGGAGACGTAAACCAGGAGTCCTGGCAGCGATTCGTTTGAGCAACTCACCGGCCACCGCCCTTGCCCTTTCGGGCCTCCATCGGGGGGGGGCGGCGGGGAGAAGCGGAGGCGCGCAGCCGGGCCAGCCTAGTCAGGATGGAGGTGAACACCCGCAGCAGGCCAAGGGTCCCCTGTGAAGAGACGGAAACGTCGCCACAGGTGGCCCGCCAGCCGGTGGTCGTCTGCTCGAAGTTGATGGCGAAGCGGACTGGGAGGCGCTCAGACATGGCCCACCCCCAGGAAGCGCCAGCACGTAGGACACGAGTCCCACGGCGGCCCATCCTGGGAGGGGGCGTGCTGCTGGTGGTACAGCGGCATCAAGTTGGCCACAGCCCGGCGCAGGTCGGCGACCGCGGCACCGAGCGACGATGGAGCCCCATCTCTTGTCCCGTCTTTGTCCCACTCCCGCCGGCCGAGGGCGGCGCTCGGCGGCGTTTGGCGGCGCTCACCAGGAAGGGACACCACGCCCGCGACACTCAGCGGCGCCCGGTGGCGCCCGGCGGCGGAGCGCCCTTTTTCCGGCAAGGAGTACTGGCTCGGCGTCGTGCGGGACCACCTGCCGAAGGCCTGACGCGACGCTGACAGGGAGCCTCGGGAGCGGGCCTGGAGCCGCGCCTCCTCGCGGCCCCCTGGCCGAGGCAAGCCCTCGCCTTCGAGCGCTTGCGCCAGCGCGTACCCGCCTACGCCAGGACTGCACCGCCCTTGCGCAACAGGCCGAACAGCTTCTCCCGGTCCAGCTCCGACTTGGAGAAGGCCCTCCCCACGAAGACCTTCTTGAGGGCGGCGTCCTCAGCGTCGAACTCACCGTTCTCGTAGTGGTGCGTTGCCTTCACCTTGGCCTGGACGTCGTGGTCGTCCGCGATGACCACGTCCGCCTTCAGCACGCCGCCGACCCGAAGCGAGGCGTCGTTGCCATGGCCCCACACCACTTGCGCTTCCAGGTCCTTGCCGATGATGACCTCGCCATCCGTGTCCAGCCCCGTGACGCGGAGCGTGCCCCCCACGGCGAGCATCCCTTCGATGCCGGCGTTGCGCAGGATGCCCTCCACCGTCAGGTCTCCTGTGACGAGCAGGGGCCCATCGAGGTGCACGTCCCCTTTCACCACGAGGTCGCCTCGCACGAAGCGCGGCACCTTGGACCACTTGGGCGTCTTCGCCTCGGCGGGAAGCACGTCCCGCGCGAGCTCCACCACGGCCATCGCCGTCCACGGGAACTCGCCCTGGAGCGCGGCGGCGAGCTGGTCCCAGGACGTGGCGCCCTGGAGTTCGAGCCCCTTCAGGACCTGCTCGACGGCGTCCACGTCCTTGCCCTCGTAGTACCAGGCCTTGAGCAGCGCCTTGCGCTGACGCTCCAGCGCCGCCAACAGGGGCCGCACGTCCAGCGCGCCCGCCTTGCCCTTCGGCGCCTTGGCGCCCATGAGTTGGGCCAGGGATGCGTGCTGGTGCTCCAGCGCCTCCTGCGCGGGGGTCTGGCCGCCACTGTTCTTGAGGGAGACGTCCGCTCCGGCGCGGAGCAGCACCTCGATGACGGGGCCTCGCTCCTGGAAGCGTGCGTACTGGTGCAGCGGCGTCCAGCCCTTGCCCGCGTTGGGGTTGGCGCCCGCGTCGATGAGCGCCTGGGCCACCTCGGCCAGCCGCGCCTCGAAGAGCGCGGTGCGGCCGGACGCATCGAGCGCGTCCACGGGAACGCCCCCCTTCGCGAGCGGGGCGATGCAGGACACGCTTCCGTATTCGGCGGCGACATGGAGGGGCGTGGACTTCCCATCAGCGACAACGTCCGCGGAGACGCCCAGGCGCAGCAACTCCGTCACCAGCGCCGCGTCACCCACCATCGCGGCGAGATGCAGCACGCTCCGTTTGCTGGAGTCCCGCGCGTCCAGGTCCGCGCCGAGCGCGACCAGGGCCAGCACGCGGCCCGTGCGGCTGTTTCCTGGGAAGCCCGGGCCGAAGAATGGCTTCGCGTCGAGCCCCGCCGCGAGCAGGAGCCCCTTGTCCAGCTCCTTGCTCTTCTTCGCGGGCTTCTGCTTCCGCAGCCAGGCGTGGAAACCCTCGTCGGAGAAGGCGCCCTCGAGCCCCTGGAAGTTGTTCGGGTCGTTATCGTCCATCACGCCCTGGGCGCACATGCCGGGGTGCTCCTCCATCATGGAGAGCAGCGCGCGGTAACCCTGCTCCTTCTTACCCTGCGTCAACGCGCGCCAGGCTTCGAGCCCACGGCGTCCTCGCTGATGGTCCGGCAGGGGCCGCAGGCTCTCGGCTTCATCGAGCGCGGCCTCCACCGCGTCAAGCTGGGCCACGGTCGGCGTGCAGCGCACGAGGTCCTCGGCCCACTGGCTCAGGGCCAGTGAGCGGGCACGGTGCGCGAGCGTCAGCGTGCCGCCAGGCTTCGTGCCTTTCGTCAGTTCGAGGATGCGGTCGCGAAGCCGCCAGTGCTCGGCCTTCAGCTCGCGCTCCCAGCGGTGCGGTTCGATGCGCCGCGCCGGGTCCAGCGACCAGCTCAGGGAGTGGAGTCCCATCAGATGCGAAGGGTCCGCCGCCACCACCTCGCGCAGCAACGGAATCGCCCGGTCCAGCTGCGGCGGCATCTCGTCCAGCAGGCTGTCCGCCTTCTTCATCAACGCAGCGACATCGACCTTCTTCGAAGCTTGGGCACGCGACATGGCCAGGAAACCTGCCATGCGTCAGGGACCTGCGCGCGGAAATCGCACCGGCGTTGGAGACCACCGCAAACCAAGAATTCTCATGCGGTGAGCGCTGGCATGGGCGCTGCTTGTTCGCGGCGCTCCACGCCACATGCACGCTCATTCCCTGACGCGAGGACACCGTTGCCATGTCTGCCACTTGGCCACCACGGCGGCACGGCCTACTCTCATGCACGACCTCATGCCCTTCGAGCCTCAGTCCTGGTAGCCGCGCGCCTGCAAGCGGAACAGGTGCGCGTAGCGGCCGTCCTTCGACATGAGCTCGTCGTGGCTGCCCAGCTCGTCCACTTGACCGTTGTGGAGCACGGCGATCTGGTCCGCCATGCGCACCGTGGAGAAGCGGTGCGAAATCACAATCGCGATGCGCTCCGCCGCCAGCGCCTGGAAGCGCTCGAACAGCGCGTGCTCCGCTTCGGCGTCGATGCTCGCCGTGGGCTCGTCCAGAATCAGCACCTCCGCGTCGTCGCGCATGAAAGCCCGCGCCACCGCCAGCTTCTGCCACTGGCCCGCCGACAGCTCCTGCCCCTTCTCGAACCAGCCGCCGAGCATCGTGTCGTACTGCTGCGGCAGCGCCGCGATGACGCCGCCCGCCCCGCCCTCCTCCGCCGCCTTCACGATGCGGCTCCGGTCCTCCAGCGCGGGCACATGCCCCAAGCCGATGTTCTCGGCGACGTTGAACTGGTAGCGCACGAAGTCCTGGAACACCGCCCCGAAGCGGCTGCGCAGGTCCTCCACGTCCATGTCCTTCAGGTTGACGCCGCCGTAGAAGATGTCGCCCTCCACGGGCTCGTACAGGCGCAGCAGCAGCTTCACCAACGTGCTCTTCCCCGCGCCGTTCTCGCCCACCAGCGCCAGCTTCTCCCCCGGCTTCAACGTCAGCGACACGTTCTTCAGCGCCCACGCCTCCTTGCCCGGATAACGGAAGGACACGTTGCGCAGCTCGATGGCGCTGTCATGCCCGCGCGCCGGCGCGTGCGCCGGGAAGGCTCGCGTCGCCTCACCGCCCGTGGGGATGTCCAGGTACGCGAAGAGGTTGCTCATGAAGAGCGCGTCCTCGTACATGGAGCCCACGCTGGTCAGGATGCCCTGGAACGCCGCCTGCCCCTGGCGGAACACGCTCAGGTACAACACCATGTCGCCCACGGTGATGGCGCCGCCCGCCGCGCGGCCCGCGACCAGCAGGTAGCAGCCGTAGAAGGCGCCCAAAGACAGCACGCCCAACCCGAGCCCCCAGCCCATGCGCCGGAAGGCCAGCGCCCGGTCCTCCGCGAAGAACTTCTGGAAGAGCTCCCGGTAGCGCCCCAGCACCAGCGGCCCCAACCCGAAGAGCTTCACCTCCTTCACGTGGCTGTCCCGCGTGAGGATCCACTCCAGGTAGTTCAGCTTGCGTCCCTCGGGCGCGCGCCACGAGTAGAGACGGAAGCCCGCCATCGCCAGCCGCGCCTCGGCGATGAACGCGGGCACCGACGCGGCCACCAGCACCACCACGCTCCACGGCGACAGCGCCACCAGCAGCGCCGCGAAGGTCCCCAGCGTGATGGTGTTGCGGACAATGGAGAACGCCTGCGTCACCAGCGACAGGGGCCGGCTGTTCGCCTCGCGCCGCGCGTTCTGCATCTTGTCGTAGGTCGCCGAGTCCTCGAAGTGGCGCAGCTCCAACGCCAGCGCCTTCTGGAGGATGCGCTCATTGAGCAGGTTCCCCAGGTTGGCGCGCAACAGCTCGCGCGTCAGGTTCAGACCGCGGTCCACCACCGCCGAGCCCAACATCAACCCGAACTCCAACCCCACCAGGCCGTACACACTCGAGCGCGCCTCCAGCGAGCCCTGCGACGCCGCCACCACGGCGTCCACGATGAGCTTGCCCACCCAGGCGATGGCCGCCGGCAGCAGCGCCGCCACCAGCGTCAACGCCCCTAGAACAATCGCGCCCCGGGGACTCGCCTGCCAGAAGAGCCGGAAGGTGCCGGGGAGCTGCTTGAAGAGACTGCCAGCGTTCTGGAAGCGGGCCAGGAGCGACAGCGGTGCGGTGGCGTCAGCGGGACGAGGAGACACAGTCCGCGTTCATAACGCGGACCGTGCTCCCATGCTCAGGATGCGGGAGACAGGTGGCGCGACACCAGGACGTCGCAGCCCGCGCGCGCCAGCACCTGCTCGGTGAGCGGCGTGCGCGCCTCCATGGCGGACATCGCCAACGCCAGCAGGTCCGAGCCGCGCTCCGACGCCTCCGCCAGGATGCCCTCGGCGGGCTCGCCACACCGCACCCGCACCTCCAGCTCGCGGCCCGTCTCCCGGTAGGGCGCGAGGAAGCGGCCCAGCGCCACCCGCGCCTGGTACTCCCGCTCCTGCCGCAAGCGCAGCCACTGCTCGGCGGGCGCCTGGGCGCGGCGCAGCGCCGCCTCCTCCTCGCCCGTGTCCGCCACGTGCAGCACATCCACCGGGGCGGGCGCGGGGCACAGGCGCAGCGTCAACTCCAGCGCCCGCCTCGATTCGCGCGAGAAGTCCACCGCCACCAGGGGGCGCCCGTAGGCCCGTACCGGGTGCGGCACCACCACCAGCACGGAGGCACCCAGCCGGCGCACCATGCGCCGCGCCATGGAGTCCTCGGCCAGCTCGCGCACCGGATACGTCACGTGCGGACGGCCCAGCACCACCAGCTCCGCGCCCAGCGCCAGCGACAACGTGGACGCGGCCTCCACCGGGTCTCCGTGTTGGAGCGCTTCCTGGACGTCGACGTCCACGCGGTTGCGCAACCGCCTGCACACGGAGGCCACGGCCTTGCGCAGGCACCGCTCACCGCCCAGCGAGCCGCCCGGCCCCGCCTGCCCGTCCAGGTCCGGGGCCACGTGCAGCACGCAGAAGACGCTCCCGTGGCCCAAAGGCAGGCGCAGCGCGCGCGCCAGGGCGAACTCCGAGCGCAGGGAGAAGTCCGTCCCCACGACCACCCGCGACAGGCCCCGCTGCCCCCGCGCGAGCCCGGGTGGCAGGAGCGGCAGCGCCGCCTTCGACGAAAAAAGCTGTGACGACCCCATCTCCATCCCTCCTTCCCTTCCGGCAGACGCACCTTGTCAGTGTGTGTGTAGTGGTGAAGGTGACGCCTCGCAGCATCCAGGGGCATCCGGTCGCTCCACCGCTCCGTGAGCAACCCACCCAGGATGGGGGTGGGCCTCACACCTGGAAGATTCAGGCGACGCGGCCGCCCCGCCATCGGGGCACGGCGTGCAGCCAAGAGCACGGCCAGGCAGGCGTCGCCCGTAGGCAGGGGTGCGATGGAACGAGACGTTCGTCACGTCATGTACGGGCCCTGAAAAATCTCCAGCGGCGCGGCCGCCGTAAATGCTCGGAGCCGAGGAGGGCAGGCGTCCTTCACGAGGCTTGGCCTGCTTGGCACGTTCACCGCGTGACAGAAACTTCTGGGAGGGCACGGCCGATACTTTGCAGAGAGGTCCGGCGGGCAGCGCCTGGGGTCGGTGGCGGGTCGGGCGGAACGCTGGAGAAGGGGGAAGTGCCAATGCGCGGAGTCATCACCGGACGAGAGGTGGTCGCCAACCTGGGGCTCATCTACCGGGAGTTCGGGACGGGCTGCGTGCTGCGCTGCCTGTGGGTCATGCTGAGCGGCAAGACGACGACGTTCCTCGAGGTGGCCTGTCCCCCCGTGGAGAAGCGGTAGCAACGCCACGGGCCGCGGAGGAGGTCCCCCGCGGCCCGCACCGCTTCACGTCACGTCACGTCGTTCAGTTCGGCACGCTGAGCCGCAGCCGCAGCAACGTGGGTTCCACCCAGGCGCTCGCCTCGGGACCGCCCGCCTCGGCCTGGGCGTCCAGGGAGGCCTCGAGGGCCGCCTTCAACCGGTCGGCGCGCGACGTCACCGCCGGGTGCAGGTCCTGGAGGATGTTGGTGGCCGGAGGCGCGGCGGCGTTGCTGAACAGCGCGTACACGTCCTGCAGGTCGTTCATCACCGGGGTGACCTCCACGTCCTGCGCGGTGTCGTAGCCCGAAAGCACGCCGTCTTCTCCGTAGAGCAGCCCGCGCAGGTGCTCGTCGTGGTCGAGTGACAGCGGCAGGGCCAGCGCGGCGTACGACTGCCACAGCAGCCGCGTGCCCGTCATCCGCTTCGCCTGGAGCTGGAGCGCGTCACCCGCCTGGTGCATCCGCGCCGCGATGGCGCCGTAGAACTGACGCTGCTCGTCCTTCAGCGCGTTCACGACCTGGTTGCGGATGGTGGTGCGGAACGCGGGCGTGAAGAGGAAGTTGTAGCTCGGCAGGCCTCCGGAGGCGCCCCACTTCTTCACCATCCACTCGTGGGGGTTGTGCACGGTGTTCGGGTCGTGCGTCGGCAGGTTCGAGGCGTGGATGATGGACGTGAAGTCCATGCCGCCGGTGATGCGCAGCCCCGCGATTCGCTCGGACTTCCACGCGTTCGCCGCAGCGTCCCAGTAGTTGTAACGGGCGTACACCGTGGACACCAACCGGTACCCGCGCTCGTAGTAGTTGCCGAAGCCCGTGGGCGCCTGGTGGTAGACGGTCCAGCTCCCCTCGCCACACAGGTCGATGGAGGCGCCGTCCAGGTTCAGGTTGTCCGCGATGACCAGCGGCCGCAGCGCGTCCTGGTGCAGTCGGGCCGGGTCCACGCCCACGTAGTCCGAGGCGCCGTCACCGTTGTAGTCGGGCCACTGTCCGCCCGCGCACGGGACGACGCCCTTGTCGCCCGGCTTCAGGAAGTGCGCCCCGGGCTCCTGGTCCGGGCCTCCCCACAGGTCGATGCCGTGCAGGCCGCGGGTGGGGCTGTGCCGCCAGACCATCTCCGCGTTCTCGATGAGCGACTTCATCCCCGTCCAGTCCGCCGCGTAGCGCGCGTGGATGCCGGCGAACAGCGGCTTGCCCAGGGTGCGCAGCGCCGTGTCGAGCTGCGTGCCTGCGGCGATGAGGTTGCTGTGCCGGGTGGAGAGCATCTGAGCACCGAGCGCGGGCTGCTCCTCGAAGAGCTGCGCGTAGGCCTCCGCGCCCGCCATCCAGTCCTTCGGGCTGGAGATGCGCTCACTGCTCAGCAGGGGCAGCCCCAACTGCACGGGGAACTCGCGCAGGTAGTTGATGTTGTAGGAGAGCTTGTGGTTCGACAGCTCATCCGCGGGGCTCACGTCCGGGTTGGCGCCACGCCCGTCGATGCCCGCCAGGATGGTGGAGTTGCGCGCGTCCACCGCGCCCCACTTGGAGAACTGGTTCTCCGCGGCCATGAAGTCCGCGTAGAGCATGGGCGTGGGGTGACGCGTGTCCCAGCCCAGGTAGGACCAGGCGGCCAGCTCGAACGGGTCGTTCTTCGTGTCGGTGAAGTACTCGTACATGTTCTGGTCCACGCGGTTCAGGCCCGTGTGCAGCGCATGCAGCGACGCCTGCACCTCCTCGACGTTCTGGTTCACGTGCCCCAGCTCCCAGTTCACCAGCGCGAAGCGGTCCTGCATGTCGCGGTGGATGTCGTTGAGCTTGCGGTCCACCCGGTCGAAGCGGCTGACCATCCGCCCCTGGAGCTGCACGATGAGCTCCTTGAGCTTGAAGATTTCGTCGAGGATGACCTTCTCGATGGGCGGCTCGGCCGGGTTGGTCAGCAAGGAGAAGAGCTGGATGGCCGCGCCGATGATTTGCCCGGTGAAGATGGCGCCGCTGACAATCTGGAAGCCCTTCACGCCCAGGCCGAGGAAGGTGGAGACCTTCTCGGCGATCTTCACCGAGCTCTCCGCGTACTTCGCCACCGCCTCCAGCGTGGTGTTCAGCGCCTTGCTGAACTTCGAGATTTCGGCGGCGAACTCCGTGTCGCCGTCCTTCTTGAGGAGGTCCGCCACCAGCCCGAGCCCACCCGTGACGCCTTCACGCACGCCGTTGAGCTGGTCCTTCAGCGCCGTGCCGCGCGCCTTCGCCTCGGTGATGGCCGTCTTGAGCGCCGCCGCCTCCGGCGTCTCCGCGCCGCTCGTCAGCGCCATCTCGGGCGCTTCTTCCTCCGCGAGGGCCAACGTCCGCTGCTGGGGCTTCTTCAGGGCGACGGAGGCGCGGTAGGCCTGCTCGGCGGTGTTCAACGCGTCGAGCATGTTGGAGTACTGCTGGATGGCATGGAGCGCGGTGGTGGACGCGGTCTGGACGAAGGTTCGCGCGTCGGCCTCGGTGGTCACCAGGCTCCCGTCCGCCGCGAGGCGCGGCAGGATGAAGCCCGCCATCGGGCCCATGGGGTTCGAGGCCAGCATCTGCGCGGCGCTCTGCGTGGTGTGGACGCCCGCGCCGCCGCCGATTCCGCCGCCGTTCAGCGCCGCCGCCAGGGCGACGTTGCCCTGCGCCAGGTCATGCAGCCGGGCCCAGGTGTCCTCCGTGAAGGCCTCCACTTCACCGTAGCGCTCCACCATCGAGTGGGCCGTGGCGAGGCCGCGCTCCAGGTCCAGGCCGTTGTGCATGCTGGCGAGCAGCGCCTGCGCATGGGCGCGCAGCGCCTTGCCCGGCGCCGTCGACGTGGAGAGCTGCGGCTGGGCGCGGGCGAGGATGCGAATCATCGTCCGCACGCGCGGGCCGGAGCCGTCCTTCTCCGGGTTGAAGGGGTAGACATTCAGCGCGGTGGAGATGGCGTTGAGCCCTGCCGTCAGCTCAGCCTGGGTGAGCGTCGGGTTGTCGCGGGCCAGGAAGTAGGCGGAGCCCGCCAGCAGGTGCAGCCGGGGGTCCTCGCGGGACATGGCCACCGTCGCGTACACGCGCCGGTTCACCTCCTGCGCGGTCAGCGAGAAGGCGCCACGGCACTCCGAGCAGGTGATGGGCGCGTCGTAGACCGGCTCGCCGCGGCTCCCCGAGGCGGCCCACTGCGCCGCCGCCTGCGCTTGCACCTGCGCCAAGGTGGCGTTGCCGGGCGCCTGGCCCTCCACGAAGCCCGCGCCACACTCCGCGTCGGGCGCCACGCCGTGGCTGGCGGCGCGGCAGGTGTCATAGAGCGGCGCGCCGCTGCCAGGGCCACAGGGGCCCACCAGGGTCCCGCACTGGGCCGCGTCCGTCACCCACGCGCCATTCACCTGGCAGGTCTGGGGGTTGTTGCAGGCCACGGTGCAGGCGGACTCCACCGTGCCGCACTGCGGTCCGGTGCCCGTCGCCACGCCCACGGGGTAGCCGTAGAAGGTGATGTAGCAGAACTCCTGGGTCGCACCGGCGGCCTTCTGGGCTCCGCCGCCCGCGGCGCGCATGGACTCCTCGCCGCCTGGCGGCGGGCTTCCGATGTACCAGAGCCAGGTGATGCCGGCCCACGTCGACGGGTCCGCGTGCGTGGACATGTAGCCTCGCGCGTGCGACTCGCAGGAGCCCTCCTTCGTGCCCAGCGGCAGCACCGCTTCGTGAACGCCCCGCGTCACGCCGAAGTCCTCGTGCTGACACGTGCCGTACGTCGTACACGTCTTGGGGTCCGTGTCCTCGCCACATGCGGCGGAGGCCTGCTGAGCGAAGCACTCCAGGCTGTAGGTGAAGTTCCCGGTGCACAGCCAATCACCGGTCGCGAGGTCCTCGGGCGTGCAGGTGAGGCCGTCCTCGACGGTGCGGGTGACGATGGGTTCCTCGGCGCCAGGGGGCGGGGCTTCGCCGCAGCCCCAGAAGGCCAACGCGGCCAACATGGCCGGGAGCCGAAGTGAACGTCTGCTGGGAATGGGCGCGCGGGCAGACGGTGGACACACGTCTCCCGTCGACGACGGATTTCGCGACACGAACATGAAGGACTTCCCCCTCGCTTGGGCCTGGGCCGGACTCGGCCAGGGACGGCAAGAAAGGGCCGTCGAGGGCGGATACGCAGGGAGCGTGAAATCCTGGTCCTGCCGCGCGAACGAAACGGGCCGCGGAGGCATGTCCTCCGCGGCCCGCCCGGTTTCACATCACATCCGTTCGCTCAGTTCGGCGCGCTGAGCTGCAGTCGCAGCAGCGTGGACTCCACCCAGGCGCTCGCCTCGGGGCCTCCTGCCTCCGCCTGAGCATCCAAGGACGCGTCAATGACGACTCTCAGTTGGTTGGCCCGCAACGTCACCACGGGGTGCAGGTCCTGGAGGATGTTGTTGTCCGGGAGTTCGCCCGCGACGCTGAACAACGCGTACATGTCCTGCACGTCGTTCATCACAGGGGTGATTTCCACGTCCTGCAGGGTGTCGTAGCCCGACAGCACGGCGTCCTCACCATAGAGCAGTCCGCGCAGGTACTCGTCATGGTCCAACGACAGGGGCAAGGCCAGGGCGACATAGGCTTGCCAGAGCAGCCGCGTGCCCGTCATCCGCTTCGCCTGGAGTTGGAGCGCATCACCCGCCTGGGCCGTCCTGGTCGCGATGGAGCCATAGAACTGGCGCTGCTGGTCCTTCAGCGCATTCCTCACCTTGTTGCTGATGGTGGTGCGAAACGCGGCGTCGCCGAGGAAGTCCTCGAACGAACTCGCCTGTGACACGTCGGTCCACTTCGTCACCATCGATTTGAGGGGATCTCGAAACGTGTTCGGGTTGTACGTCGGCAACTCGAGTCCCAGCACGGGAACGGTGAACTCGTCGCCGCCGATGATGCGGCGGCCTCCCACAAGCTCGGACTTCCACCCGTTCGTCGCAGTGTCCCAGTAGGAGTACCGGACGTACACCGTGGAGCGCAGACGATAGGTGAGGCGATATTGATCGCCGAGGCCTACAGGCTCCGCCTTCCAACGGAGCCAGTGCGCATCGCCACACAGGTCAATGGAGGCGCCGTCCAGGTTCAAGTTGTCCGCGATGACAAAGGGTCGCAGCGCGGCTTGGTGCAAGCGAGCCGCGTCCACGCTGATGTAGTCCGGCGCGCCGTCACCATTGTTGTCGGCCCACTGTCCGCCCGCGCAGGGGACGATGCCCTTTTCACCCGGCTTCAGGTAATGCGCCCCAGGCTCCTGGTCCGGGCCACCCCACGGGCTGACGCCGTGCAGGCTCCGGGTCGGGCTGTGCCGCCATTCAGACTCGGCCTGCTCGATGAGCAGCTTCATCCCGGCCCAATCCGCCAGATAGCGAGCGTGAATGCCGGCGAACAGCGGCTTGCCAATGTTCTTCAGCGCGGCGTCCAATCGCGTGCCCGCGGAGACGAGGCTTCCATGCCGGGAGGAGAGCATCTGAGCACCGAGCGCGGGCTGCTCCTCGAAGAGCTGCGCGTAGGCTTCCGCGCCCGCCATCCAGTCCTTCGGGCTGGAGATGCGCTCCGGGAACAACATGGGAAGCCCCAACTGGGCGGGGAACTCCCGGAGGTAGTTGATGTTGTACGAAAGCTTGTGGCTGGTCAGCTCGTCCGCGGGACTGATGGCCGGGTTGAGGCCACGCCCGTCGATGCCCGCGAGGATGGAGGAGTTCTGAGCGTGCAGCGCGCCCCAGGCATAGAACTGGTTCTCCGGCACCATGAAGTCGCTGTAGAGCATGGGCATAGGGTGACGCGTGTCCCACCCCAGGTAGAACGCAGCGGTGTCCTCGAAGTTGTCGTTCTTCGAGTCCGTGAAGTACTCGTACATGCTCTGGTCCAGACGGTTGAGCCCCGCCTGCAGCTCATGCAACGACCGCTGAACCTCCTCCACGTTCTGGTTCACCCGACCCAACTCCCAGTCCACCAGGGCGAAGCGGGCATGCATATCGCTGTGGATGGCATTGAGCTTCCGGTCCACCCGGTCGAAACGGGTCAGCATCCGGGACTGTAGTTCTTCGACAATCTGACGCAGCTCACGGAGCTCCCCGAGGATGATTTGGTCGAGGTCCGGCTCTGTCGGTTTCCGCAGCAGGGAGAAGAGCTGGAAGACGGCCCCCACAATCTGTCCGGAGAAGACCGCGGCGCTGACGATCTGGAAGCCCTTGGCCCCCAGGTCGAGGACGCCGGAGATCGTCTCCGCGATCTTCACCGAGCTCTCGGCGTACTTCGCCACCGCCTCCAGCGTCGTGCCCAGCGCCTTGCTGAACTTCAGGAGGTCTGCGGCGAATTGTTCCTCCCCAGCTTGCCTGAGGAGCGCGGACATCAAGCCCAGCCCCCCTGCCACGGCCTCTTTCACGCCCGTGAGCTGGTTCTTGAGCTGTGTGCCCTGAGCCTTCGCGGCGGTGATGGCCGCCTGAAGCGCGACTTCCTCCGGCATCGGCGTGATGGGCATCGCCGCGGGAGGCGCGCCCTCCTCCCCTAGAGGCGACGTCGACGCGGGCCTCCGCAACGCGATGACGGCGCGGTACGCCTGCTCGGCGGAGTTCAAGTCATCGAGCATGTCGGAGTACTGCTGGGCGAGGGACAAGCCCGCGGTGGACGCGGTCTGGATGAAGCCCCGCGCCTCGGCCTCCGTGACCGACAGGCTTCCGTCACTGAGCAAGCGCGGCAACACGAAGCCCGCCAGCGCGCCCATGGGGTGGTGGGTCAGAATCTGCTCAGCGGTGTGCGAGGTGGAAGCACCCACGCCAGCGCCGATGCCACCGCCATTCACCACCGCGGCCAACGCGGCGTTGCCCTGCGCCAGGTCGTGCAACCTGCCCCAGGTCTCTTCGGTAAAGGCGTCCACCTCGCCGTAGCGCTCCACCAGGGAGTGGGCCGTGGCGAGCCCACGCTCCAGGCTCAAGCCGTTGTGCATCCGGCCCAGCAGGGCTTGAGTATAGGCCCGCAGTGCCCGGGTCGCCGGCGTTGACGCAGGCAGCGGCGTCGGAGCCCGCAGCTGAGGCTGTGCCCGCGCGAGCATGCGAATCATCGTCCGGACCCTTGGACCGGAGCCATCCTTCTCGGGGTTGAAGGGATAGAGGTTCAGCGCGTTGGAAATGGCGTTGAGCGCAGCCGTCAGCTCGGACTGGGTAAGCGTCGGGTTGTCACGGGCCAGGAAGTAGGCGGAGCCCGCCAGCAGGTGCAGCCGAGGGTCCTCGTGGGACATGGCCAGCGTCACGTACAAGTGCCGGCTCACTTCGCGCGCGGACAGCGAGTAGACGCTGCGACACTCCGAGCAGGTGATGGGCGAGTCATAGACAGGCGCCCCACGGCTTCCCGAGGCCGCCCACTGTGCCGCCGCCTGCGCTCGCACTTCCGCCAGCGTGGCGGTGGCGGGCGCTTTTCCTTCCACGAAGCCCGCGCCACACTCCGCGTCGGGCGCTACGCCGTGGCTCGCGTCGCGACACGTATTGTAGAGCGGCGTGCCGCTGCCGGAGCCGCACGGCCCCACCAGGGTTCCGCATTGAGCAGCGTCGGTGACCCAGACCCCATTCACCTGGCACATCCGGGGGTTGGCGCAGGCCACCGTGCAGTCCGACTCCACCGTGCCACACTGAGGTCCGGCATCCGACCGCATCACAGGGAAGTTGAAGTAGGTGATGTAGCAGAACTCCGCAGCGCTGCTGGAAGCCCGGGGAGGCGCTGGCCATGCTCGCGCGGATTCCTCGCTCCCCGGTGGCGGGCCGTCGATGTACCAGGTCCAAGAGATGCCGGTCCAAGTCGACGACGGCGCGTTCGCCTGCATGTAGGCGCGGGCAAGCGCGTTACACGTGCCGTCCCGCCCATCACCGACAGGAATCACCACATCGTGAAAGGCGGGCGCATAGCCGAAGTCCGGGTGCTGGCAGATGTTGTAGGACGTACACGTCTTCGGGCTCTCGTCCATGCCACAGGCCGTGGACGCCCGCCGCGCGAAGCACTCGAGGCTGTAGTCAAAGCCACCGATGCAGGTCCATTCACCTGTCTCCAGGTCCTCGGGCGTGCAGTCCAGCTTGTCCTTGGAGGTTCGGGCAGTGACAGGGACCGCGGAAGGCTCGACGACATCCAGTGAAGTCTCTCCGCACCCCCACAGCACCAACGCGGCCATCACCCCTGGGAGCCACCGTGAAGTCTTGCTCCTGGCCGGCGCGTCCGCCCTCGGCGGACACACGTCTCCCGTCAGCGACGGATTAGGCAACACCTGCATGAAAGCGTTCCCCTCGTTTGGGATTGGGACAGCGCAAAGAGCGCCGCCAAATCAGACACGCGGAGAACGTCAATCCTTGAACGACATACTTCAAAAAGGACCGGGCCACGAAGAGCAGTCTTCGTGGCCCGAATCACTCACATGCATGTCCCCGGCCTTCGCCAGGGAGGACGGCTAGGGCTCGTCCCGGCGCGGCTTGTCCGAGTCGATGGCGTCCTTGATGACCCGCTTGGCGTCCTCGATCTTCCCCTTGATGGCGCCCTTGGCGGAGTCACGCTTGCCCTCGGCCTCCAGCTCACGGTCGCCGCTCGCGACGCCGGCCACTTCCTTGATCTTCCCCTTGGCCTTGTCGGTCCACTCGCCCATGACGGGTCTCCTTTCACAGCAGACAGCGTGTTGGAGCCAGAGTGTGGGCATTCCTGGAACCGCCGACAGGGGGGCCTCGGTCCCCAGCCTGCTCCACGAGCGGGCGGCCCCGCTGGCGCACCCCCAGTCCCTCTGGGACAACCCAGGGCGTGGGCCTACATGTCGGCATTTCCGCACAGGCTGCAGGAAACGGAGCGTGACTGAACATTGACGGCAGGCTCCCTGGGTCGCACGCTGGGGTCACTGCTACCCAGGAGCACCGCGTTCCGATGGCCACCCCTCCACTTCCGACTCCAGGCGCCCTGCTTCGACGGCTGTACCTGCTGCGGTCCGTCATCACGACGGTGGCCTTCACACCCGCCGTCTATGTCGACATGCAGTTGCTCGACCTCTCGGGTGCGAGGGAGTTCCAGATCTTCCTGGGCATCATCACCCCGGTGGTGCTCGGGCTGTGCGCGGTGGTGCAACCCCTGGTGGTGATGCCGTGGCTGATGAAGCGCGCCATGGCCTCGCACGGAACCCAACGGGTGGAGCGGCTGATTCGCATCCCCTCCGCGATTGCCTTCGTGGAGATGATGGCGTCCTGGACCCTGGGCGGCATCCTCTTCAACGGCGGCGCGGTGCTGCTGCTGGACCGGCCCCCGACGGTGGTGCTCATCGGCGTGGCGGTGGCGGTGAGCGCGGGCCTCTTCAGCAGCCCGCTGGCGTACATGCTGTTCGAGCGGGTGATGATGCCCACCGTGCTGGCCGCCTATCAGCAGGCGCCCAGCTCCAAGCCCGCGGGTGAAGGGTTCGCGACGCGCCAGCTGTGGCTGCTGCCCGCGATGGTCGTCTCCGCGCTGCTCATCACGTGTCTGGCCAGCATCGTCACGCTGCACCTGCGGCTGGAGCGCGGCATGGGCGCCCTGGCGGCGGACCTCGCGGCCAAGGGCGACGCCGCGGCGGCCGAGCGCGTCCAGGCCACGGTGCGCCCGCTGGAGGCGGAGCTGATTCAGCCGGTGGTCGTGCTCGGCGGCTACGCGGCGCTGGGCTCCATCCTCACGGCGGCCTGGGCGGCCCGGCGGCTCGCGCGGGGCGCTCGCGCGGTGGGTGCGTCGCTGGAGGCGCTGGTGGAGGGCCGCGCCACGCCGCCCCAGTGGGTGTCCTCGGACGAGGTCGGTGACCTGGCCGCGTCCACGTGGCAGCTCTACCAGCAGCTCCAGGACCTGCCGCGCTCGCTGCGCTCCTCCGCGGGCGACCTCGCGGACGCGGGGCAGCGGCTGTCCCAGGCCAGCGCCCAGCAAAACCAGACGCTATCCCGGCAGGCCGCGGCGCTGCACCAGGCGCGCGCCACGGCGCAGGAAATCCAGCAGGCCTCCCACGTGACGCACTCCCGCGCCACCAGCATCCTCCAGGTGGCCGAGCGCGCCGCCGCCGTGGGCAAGCTGGGCGAGGAGTCCCTGGCCGGGACGGAGAAGGGGCTCGCCTCCATCCGCGACATCGCCGCCGGGCTGCACGAGCAGATGCTCGATTTGGAGCAGCGCGCCCGCGAGGTGGGCCGCGTGTCCGAGGTGGTGAAGTCGCTGGCCGACCAGTCCCACATGCTGGCCATCAACGCCGCCATCGAGGCCACGCGCGCAGGCGAGCACGGCAAGGGCTTTGGCGTGGTGGCCCGGCAGATGCGCGACCTGGCGGACCAGTCCATCCGCGCCACCAACCAGGTGCGCGGCCTGCTGGAGGCCATGGCCACGGCGACCCAACAAGCCTCGGCGATGTCGGACCAGGGCGCGGAGGGCGTCGCGGAGGCGCTGGAGCCCCTGCGCCACAGCGGCGAGCGGCTGCGCGAGCTCGCCGGCCTGTCCAAGGAGTCCGCGGCCGCGGTGCGGCAGATCACCGAGGCCGTGTCGCAGCAGCACGCGGGCGTGGACCAGCTCTTCGCCGCCGTGCGGGAGCTGGACGAGCTGACGACGGACACGCTGCGGCACCTGGACACCACGCAGCAGGCGGCCACGGCTGTGAGCCACGCCACCGGGCAGGTGTCGCAGCTGGCGCAGCGCTACGTGTGACGTCGCGCCTCGGCGAGAGGCAACCCGATGCGCCGCGAATGGCACCGCGCTCCCACTGGCGTGGGGCCGCCTCGCCAGCGCCACGTCCTGCCCGAGGCGCCACACCGGCCCGTGTGACGTAGCCCCGCGGGCCGCAACGCCGAGCGCTACGCCGTCCCGGGCTCCGCGTCGTCCTCCGCCCGTGCGGGCAGCAGGGGCGTGAGCCTGCCCTCGGGGCTCAGGACCGGCGCGCGCAGCAGCACGGCGAGCCGCCCCACGAGGATGGCCAACCGGGCCAGCCGCTCCCGGGGCTCGGGCCCCCCTTCATCGAAGCTGGCCGCGTCCAGGTAGGCGAGCTGCACCGAGGCGCGCCCGTGCAGCCCCGCGACCCGCTCCTCCAACACGGTCAACTGCGTGTGCAAGGTGCCCAGGAAATGCGTCGTCCTCGCCAGCACGGCGGCGGCTTCGTCGAGCGCCCGGACGCCGTCTTCCGGCGCGTTCGCGGCGAGAATCGCGCGGGCCGACGCGGCTTCATAGAGCGGCATCCCGTCCAGCATCACCGGCGGCGCGTCCTCGTCCAGCCAGCCCCGGTCCAGGTACGTCAGCACGGGCTCCAGTGCGCTCGGCGCGCGCCCGCCAGTGCCCATCAACGGCCATGAGCGCCGCGTCTCCCGCGAGGGTGATTCACGCAGGACGGCGCGAAGCGCCTCCAGCGCCTCGCCTTCGAACAGCGCCTCTTCCCGGGCGTGCCCCCAACGCTCCAGCCGCTCCAGCAGCACGCGGAACGGCACCAGCACCTCCTGGTGTACCCGGACCTGGAGCGCGCCGTAGGACGCCACGCGGTCCCGCGCCCGGAGCCGGTCCGCCCGGAGCGCGACCAGCGCGTGACGATGCCGCTCCTGGGCCTCACGGAGGGGGGCGTCCTCCGGCGTGGCCGCGGCGCCCTCCGCGAGCACCTTGCGCACCCCCAGCCCCAAGGCCGTCAACACCAGGCCACCCACCGCGAATGGGATGAAGAAGGGCATGCGCGCGACTCCCGTCCTGGAGAAAGTGCCAGCTTCGCATCCGCGATGCCCGGCGTATACGGGCGGGCCTGCCCCGCCCGCTCGCCCGGCGCGCCGCCCGCTCAGCCCGCGCGCGCCTGCGGTGCCACCTCCGGCTCCAGCGGCGGCACGTACGGCCAGCCCGGCAACGGGCCCTTGCCCGCCTCGCGCGTCAGGTAGTCGGCCGCGATGTTCGCGCTCTCCATGATGGTCAACAGGCCGCTCCCCGGGTGCGTGCCGCCGCCCACGAAGTACAGCCCCTCGATGTCGCGGTTCTTCACCTTCGGCCGCAGCGGCCCCAGTTGCAGCCACGTGTGGGACAGGTTGAACACCGCGCCCCGGAACACGTTGAAGTCGTCCCGCCACGTCTCCGCGGTGAAGTAGCGCTCCTCGCGGATGTGCTGGCGCACGTTCTTCAGCCCCACCTTCTCCAGCATGGCGGGAATGCGCTCGCGCAGCGTCTGCTCCGTCTTCGCCCAGTCCACCTCGTGGCCCGTGTTCGGCGTGGGCACCAGCACGTACAGCGTCGAGTGCCCCGCCGGCGCCCCCGACGGGTCCGTCACGCTGGGGTTGCACACGTAGAAGGGCGGGTCGTCCACGTCGACATGCCGGTCCTCCAGCGCGTCGCGGTCCGTGCGCCGCGCGGACTCCGACAGGTAGATGAGGTGGTGCGGCAGGTCCGCGTACACCGTGTCCAGGCCGTAGTAGGCCATGAAGGTGCTGCACGAGTACTTCGCCTTCTCCAGCGCCGCGTCCGTCAGCCGGGAGCCCTCGCGCGCCTCGGCCGGAATCAGCGTCTGCGCCGCGTAGGCCAGGTCCGCGTTCACCACCACCGCGTCCGCCTCCAGCACCTCGCCGCCCGCGAGCGTCACGCCCACCGCGCGGCCCGCCTCCACGCGCACCTTCTCCACCGGCGTGCCCAGACGGAAGGTGGCGCCCAGGTCCTCCGCGCAGCGCATCATCCCTTGCGACAACGCCCGGAAGCCGCCCTCCACGTGCCACACCCCGAAGGCCAGCTCCAGGAAGGGAATCACGCTGAACACCGACGAGCACGTCGTCGGGTGCAGCCCCAGGTACTTGGACGGGTACGCCAGGGCGTACGTCACCCGGTCATCGTGGAAGAAGCCGTCCAGTTGCCGGTACAACGTCTGCCAGGGCTTGAAGCGGAGCGTGGGCGCCAGCCGCCAGGGCGCGTAGTAGCCCAGGTTGTCCGCGGACGTGCAGATGAACTTCTCGTAGGCGATGCCGTACTTCTCCCGCCCGTCCTCCATCCACTGGCGCAGCGCGGCGGCCTGGGTGGGGCCGAACTTCGCCAGCCCGGCCTCCATGCGCTCCAGGTTCCGCGTGGTGTCCAGGTGGGTGCCGTCCCAGAAGTGCACCCGCGTGTTCACGTCCAGCGGGAGCAGCTTCACGTAGTCGTCGATTCGACGGCCCGCGCGCCGGAAGATCTGCTCCAGCACCCCCGGGAGCTGGAGGATGGACGGCCCGGTGTCCACGGCGTACTCCCCCGCCGCCCCCAGCTTCAGGCCCTTCATCCGCCCGCCTGGCACCGCGTCCTTCTCCACCACGGTGACGCGAAAGCCCTGCCCCGCCAGGTTGATGGCGGCCGACAGGCCTCCCGGTCCCGCTCCCACGATGATGACGTGACGCACGCAGCCTCCTTGAGCCCACCGGCCTACCGGATGCCACGAGCGTCCGGTACCCGGGTGAACGAAAATCCGCCCGCTCGTTCATCTGGCGAACGCGCGAAGGGAAAGGACGTTACAAGAGCCCTGTCCGGCAATGGCACGCTGGACAACGCCGTCCCAGCTTCCAGGCGCCACCGTGCCCTCGCATCTGCTCTCCCATCTGCGCCGAAACGCCGCCTCCTACAGCGCGGTGCTGGTGGGGCTGCTCGTCACGGCCGCGGCGGCCAGCTACGTCTGGCAGAGCCTCCAGGAGCGCCGGCAGCGCCGCTTCGACGACGTGGCGGGCGACGGAACGCTGAGCCTCCAGCAAGGCCTGGACCTCTACCAGGCCCTGCTCCTGGGGGTGCACGGACTGTTCGCCAGCAGCCAGCACGTGGACCGCAACGAGTTCGGCGCCTATGTGAACAGCCTGGAGCTGCCCCGCAGGTACCCCGGGCTCCAGGTCATCGGCTTCGCCGAATGGCTCCGGCCGGAGGACCTCGCCCGGCATACCGCCGAGATTCGCGCCACCGGCCTGCCGGGCTACCACGTCTGGCCCGAGGGGCTGCGGGACGCCTACTCCGCCATCGTCTTCCTGGAGCCCTTCACCCCACACAACCAGCCCGCGCTCGGCTTCGACATGCTCACCGAGCCGCGTCGCCGGGCCGCCATGTTGCGCGCCCTGGAGATGGGGTTGCCCTCGGCCACCGGGAAGGTGCAGCTCCTCCAGGACTGGGAGGACAGCCTGGGCCGGGAGGGGTTCCTCCTCTACGTCCCGGTGTACCACCTGCCCCAGACGACGACCCCGCCCCAGTCTCCCCAAGAGCGCCTGCGAGGCTTCGTCTTCGCCCCCATCCGGATGGCGGACCTCATGGCGAACCTGCGCTTTCCCGGCTTCCGGCAGACCATCGACCTGACGGTGTACGACGGGACGGAGGTGCGCGACGAGACGCTGCTCTACACGTCCATCATCCCGGGCGTTCCGCTGGCGCCCGAGTTCAAGCAGAAGCACTCCCTGTCCGTCGCGGGCCAGACGTGGACGCTGGTGTTCACCGCGCGCAAGGCCTACCTGGACCGCAGCACCTCCGCGCAGGTGCCCATCGTCGTGGTCAGCGGCCTGCTGGTGACGATGTCCCTGTTCCTCATCACCCGCTCCCAGGTGAAGGCCCGCGCCGCCTCCGAGGCCGCCCGCGAGGAGCAGCAACGGCTCACCGGCGAGGCCCGCACCGCGGTCCAGATTCGCGATGACTTCCTGAGCATCGCCGCGCACGAACTGCGCACGCCGCTCACCAGCCTCAAGCTCCAGTTCCAGCTCCTGTATCGCGGCCTGCGCGGCGGGAACACGCCGGATTTGGAGAAGCTCCAGCAGCGGCTGGAGTCCTGCGAGCGGCAGACGACGCGCCTGACGACCCTGGTGGACAGCCTGCTCGATGTGTCCCGGCTGGCCCGCGGACGGCTGGAGCTGAACCTGGAGCCCCTGTCCCTGGACGAGGTGACGCAGGAGGCCGCCCGCCGCTTCGAGACGGAAGCCCAGAGCGCGGGCGTCCGGCTCACGGTGGACACCCCGCGAGCGGTGACGGGCCGGTGGGACCGGATGCGGCTGGAGCAGGTCATCACCAACCTGCTGTCCAATGCGCTCAAGTACGGCCACGGCGCGCCCGTGGACGTGCGCGTGGACAGCGACGGGACGCACGCGACGCTCGAGGTGAAGGACCACGGCATCGGCATGTCCACCGAGGATGCCCAGCGCATCTTCGGCCGCTTCGAACGCGCCGTCTCCAGCCGGCACTATGGCGGGCTGGGCCTGGGGCTCTTCATCACCCGTCAACTCGTGGAGGCCCTGGGCGGCCACATCACCGTAACGAGCGCCCCGGGACAGGGGTCCACGTTCACCGTGGTGCTGCCCCTGGCGGGGCCTCGCGCGGGGTGAGCTGGGGAGGCAGGGCGAGGTTCCCGGCGGCGGTGGGTACCCCGCGCGTCCGCCGGCGTGACGACCCACCTGCGGGGCACCCCCGGGCCTGGGGCCCGAACGAGCGGCCGCAGGCGTCTCCGGGGCGTGAACGGCCGTTCATCCCCGCGCTTGGAATTCCGGGACCTGTCGTGTTTCACCCGGAGCGTCAGCCTGCGCGCCTGGCCCCTGTGAGGACTGGTGGACACCCGGCCCGAGGGGCGACATCAGTGTTCGACAGTGGCCACGCCCGCGTCTATGTCCCAGGATATGAGCCCCGCGCCCACGGAGGTGCTGCTGTTCACCCTGAACGGCCAGCGCTACGGACTGCCCGCGCCAGACGTGCGCGAGCTGGTCCGCGCTGCGCGTCTGACGCCGTTGCCTCGCGCGCCCGCCGTGGTGGAAGGTCTGCTGGACCTCCGGGGCGAGCTGCTGCCCGTGCTGGACCTGCGCCTGCGCTTCCGCCACCCGCCCCGGGCGCTGTCGCCCCTGGACCACTTCATCGTGGCCACCACCGGGAACCGGAACGTCGTGCTCCGCGTGGACCGGGCCGAGGGCCTGCGCGTCCTCACGCAGGATGAATGGGACCCCACCCCTCGCGAGCTGCCCGGGGTGGGCTACGTGGCGGGCGCCGTGAAGCTGAAGGATGGACTCGTCCTGGTCCATGACCTGCGCACCTTCCTGTCCGAGGCCGAGGCCCTGGCGCTGGACGCGGCGATGACCGCGCCGACGGAGCCGGAGAACGCGTGAACTGGGGCCCCTGGAGCCACCCGGGCTATGCGGAGGTGCTCGCGTTGGTGGAGGAGCGAGCCGGGCTCGTGCCGCCCAGCTGCCCGGCGTCCGCCGAGGAGGGCATCGCCCGCGCCATGTCGCGCGCGGGGGTGAAGGACTTCGACGCCTACCGCCTCCGGCTCGTGGAGGACCCCGCCGCGCTGGATGACCTGCTCATCGAGCTCACCGTCGGCGAGACCTACTTCTTCCGCACGCCCGAGCACTTCGAGCACCTGCGCGCCGTCGTGCTGCCCGACCTGCGCGAGCGGCACGGGCCGGGCCACACCGCGCGCCTCTGGAGCGCCGCGTGCTCGTCGGGCGAGGAGCCCTACTCCATCGCCGCGCTGCTCATGGCCGAGGGCTGGGAACAGCACATGGCGGTGTACGCCACGGACGTGTCTCGCGGGGCGCTCGCCCGGGCCCGGAAGGCCCAGTACGGGGACTGGTCCCTGCGCGGCGGCTGGGCGGACCGGATGCGCGCCCACCTGCGCGCCGAGGGCCGACGCTACCTGCTGTCCCCCGAGGTGCAGAAGCAGGTGCGCTTCAGCTACCTGAACCTCGCGCTCGACACGTGGCCCTCGCCAGAGAGCGGCATCTGGAAGCTGGACGTCATCTTCTGCCGCAACGTCCTCATCTACTTCAACCGCCCCACCATCGAGGCCGTCGCGCGCCGCCTCCACGATGCGTTGGACGAGGGGGGCTATCTCTTCACCGGTCCGTCGGATCCGCCGCTCGGCGGACTCGCGCCGCTGGAGAGCATCCTCACCGAGTGGGGCGTGCTGTACCGCCGGCCCCTGCACGGCGCCTCGCTGTCCATGCCCTTCCCGTCCGCCGTGCCCTCCGCGTGGACCGAGCCGACGACGGCGGCCACGCCGTGGAGCCCGTCCTCCACGGGACTGCCCGGCCCGCACGAGACCGCCGCCACGGCCGCCCCCGCCTGGGGGACCGGCGGCCGCGTGGAGGCGGCACAGCCCGCCTCCCGACCTGCACCTGGCACCTCGGGTCACGGCCCGGCCACGGCTCCGGGCGCCCAACCGCCGGGCGGGTTCGGCGCCGCGTCCGCCCCCGGGCCAGGGCCAGGGTCCTTCCGCCCGGGAGACACCGGCTCCGCGACAGGCCGGGGTGCATCGAGCGCAGGCCCCACCGGCTCCGTGCCGGGGGCAGGCCACGACGCCCCACGCTCAGGCGGCTTCGGCTCCATCCCGGGCCAAGGCGGCTTCGGCGCGGCGTCCGCCCTTGGACAACGCCCCCAGCCCCTGGGCGGCCCCCACTCCGCGCCGGGCTCGAGCCACGGCGCCCCGCCTTCCGCGGAGAAGCAGCCCCGGGCCCCCAGCGCCACGGCGGTGCAGGCCGCGCGGCAGGCCCTGGCCCGTGGCAACTGGCGCGAAGCCGCCCAGCACCTGGGCGCGCTGGACGCTGACGCGGACACCGCCGCCCTGGCGGTCCGCGCCCTGGCGAACCTGGACGCCTCGGCGGCCATCTACGCCAGCACCGAGGCATCCGCGCGCCACCCGCTGGTCGCGGGCCTGCGCTACCTGGAGTCCCTGCTCCTGCTCGGCCAGGGCCGGCTGGCGGACGCCGAACGCGCCGTCCGGCAGGCCCTGTACCTGGAGCCCACACTCATCGTGGCGTGGCTCATCCTCGGGCGCGTGCTACGCAGGCACGGCGACACGGCCGGCGCCGTGAAGGCGTGGCGCGAGGCGGAACACCTCTGCGACGCGCTGCCCCCGGACGCGCCCGTGCCGCACGCGGACGGGGAAAGCGCGAGCAGGCTGGCGGAAGTGGCGCGCGGAGAGCGGTCACGCATGGAGGCAGCCCTGGCTGCCGGTGAGGAGCGGAGCTGATGCCGGGTTCCGGCGAAATCGACTGGGCGGCGACCCGCGCGCGGCTGGCGAAGCTGGCCGAGTTGGAGAAGGAGCAAGGCACGCTGTCGCCCGAGGAGGCGTCGGCGCTCTTGGATGCCCGCGCGCGCTCGCTCGCCCGCGAGCCCAAGCCCGACGTGGACCCCGGCACCCTGCGCGAGGTGGTCCGCTTCAAGGCCGCGGGCCAGCGCTACGCCTTGGAGTCCCGCTTCGTCATCGAGGTGGTGCGCACCCCGGAGCTGGTGGCCCTGCCCGGCGCCCCGCCCGCGCTGCGCGGCCTCACGTTGATGCACGGCGAGGTGCTGCCCGTGGTGGAGCTGGCGCCGCTCTTCGGACGCGCGCCCGCGGACAACCCGGGGCCCCTGCTCGTCGTGGGGACGCACCGCCCCGAGCTGGGCCTGCGCACCGAGGAAGTGGAAGAAGTCACCGTGCTGGCGGGCAACATGCTGCTGGAGCCGCCCAGCGCCCTGGACGACGTGGCCGGGAGCCTCGTGTCCGCGGCCGACAGGGACGGCACGCTGGTATTGGAGGGCGACGCGCTGCTGAGTGACAGTCGCCTCATGTTCGATTTGTCCGACGAGGGAGCAGTATGAGCATCGGGAACCGCATCGCATTCGGATTCGGACTGTCGTTGTTGATGTTGCTGCTCGTGGCGGGCGTGTCCTTCCAGGGCGCCAACCAGCTCACGACGAGCACGGCCGGCCTGCTGAAGGCCCATGAGAACTTCCGCATCATCCGCGAGGTGCGCGCGCTGCTGATGGACGCCGAGTCCGGCCAGCGCGGCTACATCCTCACCGGGGACGAGTCCTACCTGGTGCCCTACCGGGAGGCCACGGCGGCGCTCCAGAACGACCTGCTCCGGCTGCGCGACGCCATGGCGGACCACCCCAACCAGCGCGCGCGCCTGAACCGGCTGGAGCCCATCGTCACCCAGCGGGTCAACCGGCTGGAGGAGGGCATCCGCCTGCGCCGCGAGCAGGGCATGGAGGCGGGCGCGAAGTTCATCCAGACCGGACAGGGCCGGGAGGTGATGCTCCAGCTCAAGCAGGTCATCGACGAGATGCTGGTGGCGGAGCAGGAGCGCTGGGACGAACACGCGGACGCCGCCCGGGACATGGCGCAGCGCATCCTCTGGGTGCTGGGCATCGGCACCGCGCTGGGCGTGCTCATCGTCGGCGCCGGCAGCTACATCATCACCCGCGGCATCACCGAGCCGCTGCGCGGGCTCATGGAGGGAGCCCAGCAGCTCGGCCGCGGCAAGCTGCAGCACCGCATCCCGGTGAAGGGCAGCGACGAGACGACGGAGCTGGCGCGCGCCTTCAACGACATGGCGGAGAAGCGGCAGCAGAACGAGGACCAGCTCGAGAAGGAATCCGAGCAGCGCGAGCACACGCTCCGCACCGTGGCCGAGTTCGTCAACCAGCTCGCCGGCGCCAGCGCGGAAATCCTCTCCAGCACCACCGAGCAGGTCGCGGGCGCCCAGGAGCAGGGCAGCGCGGTGACGGAGACGGTGAGCACCATCGAGGAAATCACCAAGACGTCCGAGGAGGCCGCCGGCCGCGCCCGCGCCGTGAGCGACTCCGCGCGCCACGCCGAGGAGGTGGGCCGCAGCGGCCGCCGCGCCGTGGAGGAGGCCGTGGGCGCCATGGGCTCGGTGCGCGAGCAGGTGGAGTCCATCGCCTCGCGCATCCTCGCCCTGGCCGAGCAGGCCCAGGCCATTGGCGACATCATCACCACCGTCAACGACATCTCCGAGCAGACGCACATGCTGGCCCTCAACGCCTCCATCGAGGCCAGCCGCGCCGGGGAGCACGGCCGGGGCTTCGCGGTGGTGGCCTCCGAGGTGAAGGCGCTGGCCGACCAGTCCAAGAAGGCCACCGGCCAGGTGCGCCAGATTCTGGGGCAGATTCAGAAGGCCACTCACGGCGCGGTGATGACCACCGAGGAAGGCACCAAGAGCGTGGCCGCCGCCACCCGCGTGGTGTCCGAGGCGGGCGCCAACATCCAGACGCTGTCGGACCTGCTGGCCCAGGCCTCGCTGACCGCGGCGCAGATCGCCGCCTCGGCGAATCAGCAGGCCACCGGCATTGGCCAGATTCGCCAGGCGATGCATGACGTGAACCAGGCCACGCAGCAGGCCCTCATCTCGTCGCGGCAGACCGAGCGCGCCATGCAGGACCTCAACGGCATGGGCCAGAAGCTCAAGGGCTTGCTGGGAGAGTACGGGCGCTGATGGACCGCGACCGGTTGGCCCAAGCGCTGCTCGCCACGTTCCTCGAGGAGCTCGAGGGGCACATCGTCTCGCTCAACCGCGAGCTGCTGGCCCTGGAGCGTGAAACCGCCCCCGCGCGCATGGCGGAGCTCGTGGCGTCCCTGCTGCGCACGCTGCACAGCGTGAAGGGCGCGGCGCGCGCGGCCAGCGCCACCCTGGTGGAGACGGCCTGCCACCGCATGGAGGAGGTGCTGGAGGGCGTGCGCGACGCGGGCGCGGGCACGGCCGAGGTCTTCGAGCTGTGCTTCACCACCGTGGACGCGCTGGACGACGCGGGCCGCCGCCTGGCCGCGCGGCAGGAGCTGGTGGGCTCGCCCCTGGAGGCGCTGCTGCCCCAGCTGGAGCGCGCCGCCGCCCCCCCCGCCTCGTCACGGGGCAGGGCCCCCGCGACAGCGGCCACCGTCCCGGCGCTGGACGACGTGGCGCACCCCGCGCGAGCCCCGTTGGAGCCCACGCCGCCAGCCTCCGCCGAGCCGCCCTCGCCGCAGGAGCCCCCACCCGCCGCGCCCGCCGGCGTGGACGCCCTGCCCGTTCGCGTCTCGGCGCAGAAGCTGGACGCCCTGCTGGCGCGCAGCGGCGAGCTGCGCGTGGCGACGCTGCGGTTGGAGGGCCGCGCCGAGGCGCTGGAGTCGGTGCGCGAGGCGTTGGCCCAGGCGCGCGAGGCGGTGCTCGGCACCCCCGGCGAACAGGCGCTGCTGCGCGCGGAGACGGAGCTGTCGCGGGTGACGATGGACCTGGCCGCGGACCGGCGAACGCTGGGCGGCGTGGCCACGGGCCTGGATGACGAGGTCCGCCGCGCGCGCACCCTGTCCTTCGAAGAAGGCTGTGAGGGACTGGAGCGCGCCGCGCGCGACGTGGCGCGCAGCCTGGACCGGCAGGTGCGGCTGGAGATTCACGGCGGCGCGCTGGAGCTGGACCGGTCGCTGCTCCAGGGCCTGCGCGAGCCGCTGCTGCACCTGGTGCGCAACGCGGTGGCGCACGGCCTGGAGTCCCCCGAGGAGCGCGAGCGCCAGGGCAAGCCGCCCGAGGGCCGCCTCACCCTGTCCGCGCGGCTCAAGGGCAGCCGCGTCGAGGTGACGGTGGACGACGACGGGCGGGGCCTGAACCTCGCCGCGCTGCGGGAGCGGGCGCGCGCCCGGGGCCTGAAGGTGCCCGAGGACGACGAGGAGGCCGCGCGGCTGGTGTTCCTGCCGGGGCTGTCCACCGCCGTGACGGTCACCCAGGTTGCGGGCCGAGGCGTGGGCCTGGACGTGGTGCGCATGCACGTCGAGGGCCTGCGCGGCAGCGTGGAGGTGACGACGCTGCCGGACCGGGGCACCTGCTTCACCCTGGACGTGCCCCTGACGCTGAGCACGCTGCGGGTGCTGCTGGTGTCCGCGGGCGGTCAGATTCTGGCGCTGGCCAGTGAGAGCGTGGCGCGGCTGGTGCGCCTGTCCCCCGGCGAGGTGCGGGACGTGGAGGGCCGCCCGGCGTGGGCCTCCGGGGACGCGCTGGTGCCGCTGGCCTCGCTGGCGGACGTGCTGGGCCTGCCGCCCGGTCCGCCGCGCACGCGCCGGGGCGCGGTGGTGCTGGCCTCCGGAACGGCGCGCGCCGTGGTGGTGGTGGACGAGGTGCTGGCGGAGCAGGAGGCCCTGGTGCGCTCCCTGGGCCACCGCGTGCGCCGCGCCCGGCACGTGTCGGCGGCGGCGGTGCTGCCGGACGGGCGGCTGTCGCTGCTGCTCAACCCCGTATCGCTGGTGCGCGCGGCGGGAGGCCGCCCGGCCGCGTCGCTCTTCCCGGCGCCCGCGGCGCAGCGGACGCGGCGGCGGGTGGTGCTCGCGGATGACTCGCCCACCACGCGCGCGCTGGAGCAGAGCATCCTGGAGAGCGCGGGCTACGAGGTGGTGGCCTGCGTGGACGGCGCGGACGCCTGGGAGCGGCTCCAGGCGGGCGGCGCGGACGCGCTCGTGCTGGACGTGGAGATGCCGCGCATGGATGGTTTCTCGCTCACCGAGGCCGTGCGCGCCTCGCCGCGCTTCTCCCGCCTGCCGGTGGTGCTCGTCACCGCCCGGGGCAAGGCGGAGGACAAGGCGCGCGGGCTCCAGGCCGGTGCCAGTGCCTATCTGGTGAAGAGCGCGTTCGACCCGACGAGCCTGCTGGAGACGCTGAGACGACTGCTATGAAGAACGACCCGTTGCGCATCCTGGTGGCCGAGGACTCGCCCACCGCCCGACGCCTGCTGGTGGAAATCCTCCGTGCCGACCCCGCCCTGACGGTGGTGGGCGAGGCCAAGGACGGCGTGGAGGCGGTGGAGCTGGCCCAGCGCCTGCGGCCCAACCTGGTGACCATGGACATCCAGATGCCGCGCATGGACGGCCTGGAGGCCACGCGCCGCATCATGACGGAGGTGCCCACGCCGGTGGTGGTGGTGTCCACCCTGGTGGAGCGTGACATCCAGACGTCCATGGCCGCGCTGCGCGCCGGCGCGCTCGCGGTGCTCCAGAAGCCGCTGGGCCCGGAGTCACCGGACTTCGACACGGACAGCCGCCGCCTGCGCGACACCCTCAAGGCCATGGCCGAGGTGAAGGTGGTGCGCCGCTGGCCGGACCGCTCCGCCCCGCCGCTGGCCGCGCCCGCCATCCCCAAGCCGCCCGTGTCGCCCACGCCGCCCGGGGTGGTGGCGCTGGCCGCCTCCACGGGCGGCCCGGCCGCCCTCTTCCGCCTGCTCTCCGAGCTGCCCGCGAGCGTCCCCGTGCCCCTGCTGGTGGTGCAGCACATCGCCATCGGCTTCAGCCAGGGGCTGGCCCACTGGCTGGGGACGGCGGGGCCGCTGCCGGTGAAGGTCGCGGAGGACGGCGAGCCCCTGCTCCCGGGGCATGTGTACCTGGCCCCGGATGATCGCCACCTCGGCGTGCGAGGCGAGGGCCGGGCCGAGGTGTCCCGGGCCGCGCCGGTGAACGGCTTCCGGCCGTCCGCGACGTGGATGTTCCGCTCGGTGGCGCGCGCCTATGGCTCCGCCTCCCTGGCCGTCATCCTCACCGGCATGGGACAGGACGGGCTGGAGGGGGTGCGCGAGCTGCACGGCGCGGGAGGCCGCATCCTGGCCCAGGACGAGCAGTCCTCGGTCGTCTACGGCATGCCCGGCGTGGTGGTGGGCGCCAACCTGGCGCACGAGGTCATCGCCCTCCCCGACCTGGCTGCCCGGCTCTCCGCGGCGTTCCGGGGAAACGGAGGAGTCTGAGTTAATCCACCCAAAATATTGGGTTTTAAAACATCCGCCGGAATCGGACGCCGTCGGGATGGTCCATCCGCCGAGCGGTGTCATGATGGGGACCTCACTTCAGCCAGTCCCCTCATGGCAGCTCGACTCCCCACGTCCTTCGCCGCAGCCTTCGCCGTCCTCCCCGACCCGGCCTACGTCTTGGATGACGGAGGCCGCATCCTCGCCTGCAGCCAGGCGGGCGCACGGGCCGTGGGGAAGCCCGTCGAGGCGCTGCTGGGCAGGCACTGGGGCGAGCTGGGCTTCGCCCCGGAAGAGATGGCCCGCCTGGAGTCGGCCCGCGCCCGGGTGAGGGTCACCGGGTACGCGTCCGACCTGGAGCTGCCCTGGACCACCGAAGCGGGGCCCCGGCGCCACGCGCTGGTGCTCCAGCCGCTGCCCGCGGAGGACGACGGCCCCGGCTGCGTGCTGGTGACGGCGCGCCCGCTCACCGACGCGGAGGCCGTGTTCTCCCGCGCCATGGAGCTGGAGCTCGCCGCGCGGGCGGAGGTGGAGCAGGCCGAGCGCCGCCGCTCCTTCCTCTACCAGGCGATGACGACGCTGTTCACCCACCCGCCGGACCCGCAGGGCATGTACACGCTGCTGGCGCACCTGACGGTGCCGGACCTGGCGGACTGGTGCCTGGTGGACGCGCTGGAGCAGGGCCCCTGGGTGACGCGGGTCGCGGTGGCCTGCCTGGACCCGACGCAGCAGGAGCGCGCGGGCGCGCTGCCCACGCGCACCGAGCTGCGCGAGGACGCCCCCGTGGGCCTCCTGCGCGTGCTGCGCACCGGCGAGCCGGAGCTGGTGCCGGCGGTGACGGACTCGCTGCTGCGCGCCGCCGCCGCCGAGCCGGCGCACCCCGCGCTGCTGCGGCTGCTCCAGGCGCGCTCGTACATGATTGTCCCGCTGCGCGCGCGCGGGCACACGCTGGGGGCCGTCACCTTCGTGTCGTCGGGCTCGGGTCGGCGCTACGGCCCGGACGACCTGGCCCTGGCCGAGGACCTGTGCCTCCGGGCCAGCCTCGCCATCGACAACGCGCGGCTGGTGGGCGAATCCCGCCGCGCGGCGCGGGCCCGCGAGGACCTGCTGGCGGTGGTGTCGCATGACTTGAAGAACCCGCTGGGCGTGGTGCAGTTGGGCGCGGCGCTGCTGCTGCGCGGCGCGGGCGCGAAGCCCGGCGGGGAGAGCGTGGCCAAGCAGGCCACCCGCATCCAGGACGCCACCGAGCGCATGTCGCGCCTCATCTCCGACCTGCTCGACTGGGGCCGCCTGGAGGCGGGCGGGCTGCCGCTGGAGTGGGGCGAGTACGCCCTGTCGGCGCTCCTCACCGAGGCCCTGGACGCCATCCGCCCCCTGGCGGAGGCCAAGGGCCTGCACCTGTCCGTGGACCTGCCCTCCGTCGACACGCGCGTGCGCTGCGACCGGGTGCGGGTGCTCCAGGTGCTGGGCAACCTGCTGGGCAACGCGGTGAAGTTCACCTCCGTGGGTGGCCACCTGGCGCTGAGCGCGCGCCCCGCGGGCGGGGGCGAGGTGTCCATCCACGTGCGGGACACCGGCTCCGGCATCGCCCCGGACGCGCTGCCCCACATCTTCGACCGGTACTGGCAGGCCCGCGACGCGGCCAGCCGGGGCACCGGCCTGGGCCTGGCCATCGCCAAGGGCCTGGTGGAGGCGCACGGCGGCGGCATCCGGGCGGAGAGCACGCTGGGCGTCGGCAGCATCTTCACCTTCACCCTGCCCTCGGCCGCGGCGTCCATGACGCCGCAGCCCCACCCGCCGCTCGCGCGCGGCGCCGCGGACGCCTGACTCCCGCCGCATTGCCGCCACCTGGAGGGACGTGCGAGGCAAGCCGCATGTCCTTCCTGCAGCAGGCGCTCGTCTTCCTCGCGGCGGCGGTGGTGGCCGTCCCTCTCTCCCGGAAGCTCGGCCTGGGCTCCGTGCTGGGCTACCTCGCGGCGGGCGCCGCCATTGGCCCCTGGGGGCTGAGGCTCATTGGTGACGTGGAGCACATCTTCCACGTGGCCGAGCTGGGCGTGGTGCTGCTGCTGTTCGTCATTGGACTGGAGCTGGAGCCCCGCAGGCTGTGGGCGCTGCGCCGCTCCGTCTTCGGCCTGGGCGGCGCGCAGGTGTTGCTCACCGGACTGCTGCTCGCGGGCGTGGGCCTGCTGCTCGGGCTCCCGCGCGGCGCGGCCATCATCACCGGCTTCGGCCTGTCGCTGTCCTCCACCGCCTTCGCGCTCCAACTGCTGGCCGAGCGCAACCAGCTCACCACCGCCGCTGGCCAGCTCGCCTTCGGCATCCTCCTCTTCCAGGACCTGGCGGTGGTGCCGCTGCTGGCGTTGATGCCGCTGCTGGGCGACGGCGCCGCACCGTCACCCGGCCCCGTGTGGCTGCTGCTGCTCAAGGACGTGGGCGTGCTGGCCGCGGTGGTGCTGGCGGGCCGCTACCTGGTGCGCCCGGTGTTCCGCGCCGTGGCCGCCACCCACAGCCAGGAGCTCTTCACCGCGACCGCGCTGCTGGTGGTGGTGGGCACCGCGTCGCTCGTGAACGCCGTGGGCCTGTCCATGGCGCTGGGCGCCTTCCTCGCCGGCGTGCTGCTGGCGGACTCCGAGTACCGCCACGAGCTGGAAGCCGACCTGGAGCCCTTCAAGGGCCTGCTCATGGGCCTGTTCTTCATCACCGTGGGCATGTCGGTGAACCTGAGCCTCATCCTCCAGAAGCCCCTGGTGGTGCTGGCCCTGGTGCTGGGGCTGGTGGCGCTCAAGGGCGCGGTGCTCTACGGCCTGGGCCGCGTCGCGCTCAAGCAGCGCGCGCCCGCGCTGGACTTGGCGGTCGTCATCTCCCAGGGCGGTGAGTTCGCCTTCGTCCTCTTCTCGCTCGCCACCGGCCAGCACGTCATGGAGCGCGCGCTGTCGGAGCTGCTCGTCGTGGTGGTGGGCCTGTCCATGGCCACCACGCCGCTGCTGTACGCCCTGCACGAGCGCTGGGTGCGCCCGCGCCTTCAGCCCGCGTCCGCGAAGCGCGAGTACGACGTGGCCCCCACCGAGGACAACCCCGTCATCATCGCCGGCTTCGGCCGCGTGGGTCAGATCGTGGGCCGCCTGCTGCGCGCCAAGCGCATCGGCTTCACCGCCATTGACGCGAGCCCGGAGCAGATTGACTTCATGAAGCGCTTTGGCAGCCAGGTCTTCTATGGCGACGCCTCGCGCCTGGACCTGCTGCGCGCCGCGCGGGCGGAGAAGGCCCGCGTCTTCGTGCTCGCCATCGACGACATCGAGGCGTCCCTGCGCACCGCCCGCGCCGTGAAGGAGCACTTCCCGCACCTGGTCCTCTTCGCCCGCGCGCGCAACCGCGTGCACGCCTACCAGCTGCTGGACATGGGCATCGACCGGGTGACGCGCGAGACGTTCCTCGACAGCCTGGAGATGGGCACCGAGGTGCTCCAGGAGCTGGGCCTCACGTATTCGGAGAGCCGCCGCGCCCACGAGCGCATGCGGGAGCATGACGAGCACCTGCTGCGGGAAACCGCCCGGTTCCACCGCGACGAAAAGAAGCTGGTGGAGCTGGCTGACAAGGCCCGCAAAGAGCTGGAGAGCCTCTTCGAGCAGGACGAGGCCGAGCAGTCCGACGGCGCCTCGTGAGGCCCTCCCTCCCCGCACACCCCGGCCCCGCCCCGAAATCCTTGTTTCACCCAGGGTTGCATTCACCCGGGTCACATTCCTCTGTCCAAGGTGCATCCGTGAGGCAGGAGGCCGCCTCCCGTCCAGGCGGCGGGTGCGACGGACAGTGCGCAGATGCCTGCCTGGCATCGCATGAGGCGGAGAGCGGGGTATGGTTCCCTCCCCACCGCTGAAATCGAAGAGGCATGCCCCCCACCCCCGCCAAGAAGCGTCAGCGTCCTCTGGCCGAGCCTGCCGCCGAGACGCTCTCCCCCGAGCTGCTCCAGACCTTGCTGGAGGGGCTGCCGGATGCCTTCTGCCTCCTCGACGCGCGGTGGTGCCTGGCGTACGTGAATCCGCACATGGCCCGGCTGCTGGGTGACACCGCGCGGTGCCATGACGACGTGCGCCGGGTGTGCCCGGAGCTGCTGGAGCTGGGGCGCTACCTGAAGTTCGACCAGCCCATCTCCGAGCAGCCGTCGGTCCACTACGAGCACGTCTGGCCGGAGCAGGAGACGTGCTTCGACGTGCGCGTGCGCCCGGTGGAGGGCGGCCTGCTGGTGCACTGCCGCGACATCACCGAGGAGCGCAAGGCCCGCGAGTCCCTGCGGCGCAACGGCGAGGTGTTCCGCGCCATCCTCGAGGGGACGACGGACGCCGTCTACACGAAGGACTTGGACGGCCGCTTCACCATGATGAACCCGGCGGGCGCCAAGGCGCTGGGGTACCGCGCCGAGGACGTGGTGGGGCACACGGACCACGAGCTGTTCGACCCCGCCGTCGCCCGCACCAACGCGGCGAACGACCGCGAGGTGTTCGCCTTCGGCCGCACCGTCACCTACGAGGACTCGCAGCCGGCGGTGGAGGGCCCGCGCGTGTGGCTGTCCACCAAGGGCGTGCTGCGCGACGTCGAGGGCAAGGTGTTCGGCCTGTTCGGCATCAGCCGCGACATCACCCAGCGCAAGTGGGCGGAGGAGGAGGCCCGCCGCCACTCCGAGTTCCAGGAGCAGCTCATGGGCATCATCACCCATGACATCCGCAGCCCGCTGGGCGCCATCATGAACTGGTCGCGCGTGCTGGCCGCGGGTGGCTCGGAGGAGGACGCCCAGCGCACCAGCCAGCGCATCGCCACCGCGGCGGTGCGCATCGAGCGGCTCACCCGCCTGCTGCTGGACTTCACGCGCACGCGGCTGATGGGCGGCGTGGCGATTGAGCCCCGGCCCGTGGACCTGAAGGATTTGGCCTCCAAGGTGGCCCACGAGTTCGGCGTGGCCTTCCCCCAGCGCACCGTCGAGGTGGACCACAAGGGCAACACCCAGGGCGTCTGGGACCCGGACCGGCTGGCGCAGGTGACGTCCAACCTGGTGGAGAACGCGCTCAAGTACAGCCCGCCGGAGACGCCGGTGAAGCTGACGGCGCGCGGGCTGCGCACGCGGGTGGTGCTGGAGGTCCACAACGCCGGCCGCCCGATTCCAGACCACCTGCTGCCCCACCTCTTCGAGCCCTTCCGCAGCGGCCCCCAGAGCTCCCGCACGCTGAAGATGAGCTACGGCCTGGGGCTCTTCATCGTCCGGGAAATCGTCCAGGCGCACGGCGGCACCATCGAGGTCCGCTCGGACGAAGCCGAAGGCACCACCTTCACCGTGACGCTGCCCCGCCGCTCCATGCCCGCCAAGCCACCCGTGCCGCCCCCGGGCAGCCCCACCGCCTAATCCAGGTAGCGCCGCAGCAGCGCCACCAGCGCGGCGCCGTCGAAGGGCTTGGCCACGAAGTCGGTGCAGCCGCTGTTGAAGCACGCGCGCACGCTGCGGGCCTCGGTGCGGGCGCTGCACAGGATGATGGGCGTGCGCCGCGTCGGCTCGCGTCCGCGCAGCCGCCGGCACGTCTCCAGCCCGTCCAGGTGCGGCATCAACACGTCCAGGAACACCAGGTCCGGCCGCTCCTGCTCCGCGCGCGCCAGCGCCTCCAGGCCGTCACGCGCGACGACGGCGTCGTACCCCAGCTCCGCCAGCAACATCCGCTGCAGCAGCAGCACGGTGTCCGAGTCGTCCGCCAGCAGGACCTTCTTGCGCCGCGCGGGCGCGCGCGGGCTCATGGCCGCACCTCCGCCTGACAGAGCTGACGCAGCTGCATGAGCCGGGGCGGGCCCATGCCCAGGAAGCGCACGCCCATGCCGTAAGGGTGGGACACGCCCTGGCGCGGCGCGAACGGATGGGCCCAGGCCACCACGCCGTGCGTCTCCAGCCGCTCGCCCAGCGTGGGCAGCAGGATGTGCAGCCCCACCGCCGTCCCCGCCTTCACGGGCACCAGCGTGCGGATGAAGAGCCCGCCCGGGCTCAGCGCGCTGGACATGCCGGAGCGCCACTCCGTGCCGCGCGGCCCCACCTCCGCGAAAGCCACGGGGCAGCAGAAGCGCACCCGCTCCTCCACGCGCAGGGACGCGGCCTCCCGCCCCAGCATCGCGTGGATGCGGGGCAGCAGCGCCGTGGGACGCACCGGCGCCTCCGTGTCCACCGTGAGCGACGGTACGCCGTCCAGCAGCGGCTGGGCGCGCAGGAAGGACAAGCCCCTCAGCGCGCCCAGGGACTGCTCGCGCGACAGCAGCACCAGGTCGGGCCGCTCGCCATGCTCCACCACCCGCGCCGCGCCGCCGCCCGCCGTGGAGCCGTAGAGGATGCGGTGGCCACACGCCTCCAGCAGCCCCCCCAGGCCGCCCCAGGCCAACGGCCCGCACGCCCCCGCCAGCAGCAACAAGCGTGGCGCGTCCCGGGCGGTCCGCGACCACGGCGGAGGGCCCTCGAGCGCCGCGAGCCGCGCGCGCAATTCGTGGGTGCGCAGCGGCATCTGGAGGCAGTCCTCGGCCCCCTCCGCGTCCCCCACCTCGAGCACGTCCGCCGGCGTCTCCGGCTCCGCCACCAGCACCACCGGCGGCCCGTCCGGCCCCAGCCGCAGCTTCAATGCGCGCAGCCCCATGCCCGCGCCCATCACCAGCTCGCGCCAATGCACCAACACCAGGGATGGCCGCAGGTGCCGCACCTCCTGGAACGCGGCCTCCAGGGAGGGCACCTGCCACGCCTCGCAGCGCAGGGGCCGCAATGCCCGGGACAACGCCAGCCAGGACTCGCTCGTGGCGCCCACACACAACACCCGGGGCAGGGACTCCGCAGGCGCTGGCGGCGGACGCACGTGTCGTGGAGCGCTCATCATGTGATGCCTCCCTGATGGCCCTTCATCCCCCCGGCACGCCCGTCCTGCTGCTTCCCGAGACTTCGAAGTATGAGAAACGGCCACTGGTCGGAAATCACCCCGGGCCAGATTCAACGGACAGATGGGGAATACAGGACACACGGCACCGACTGGAGCCGCGGCCGGGTGTCCGGGGCGCCACGAAGCGCCGTCAGACGCGGGCGACGTTGACGCCCGAGTCAACGGCCTGGAGGTCGTCCCCGAAGCGCACGTCCAGCTCGACGCCGGCGGGCGGCTCATAGGGCGCGCGGCCCACCTGCGCCGTGCCGAAGCGGGGCAGGAAGGGCGCCGCCACGTACGAGCGGAAGCACCAGGCGAAGAAGCTCACCGGCTTGAGGGCCGGGTCGATGCTGCTCTCGATTTTGGCGTGCGCGGCGGGCAGCAGGCTCCAGTGCAGGCCCGGCGTCTCGTGGTGCACGGCGTGCAGCCCGTTGTTGAAGAGGAAGAAGTTGATGAGGCGCCCGGTGAAGCTGCGGCTGTGGTCGTGCTCGCTCCAGGGGTCCGTGTGGACGTGCTGGATGTAGTTGAAGAACATGATGGTCCACAGCGAGAAGAGCGCTGGCACCAGGAAGGCGAACGCCCAGATGCGCGCGCCGCCGGCCACGCCGTGCAGCCCCATGGCCAGCCCCAGCAGCGCCGCGTGCGTGCCGCCCCAGACGGCGTACTGGGTGAGGATCTGGCGGTACAGCGCGCGGTTGCGCTCGCGCGCCTTGTCGATGAACGCCTTCGTCGGCTCCTGCTGCCAGTACGTGGAGACGAAGGGGAAGAGGAAGGCCACCAGGAAGTTGTGCTTCCTGGAGTAGCGCCAGGTGATGGTGGCGTCGCCCGCCTTGTTCACGAACTTGTGGTGGTTGAGGTTGTGCGTCGGAATCCACACGAAGGTGGGGTACCCGTAGAAGAGCGACAGCCACATGCCCATCGCCTCGTTCAGCCTCCGGCTCCGGAAGGTGGGGCAGTGGTTGTGGTTGTGCGCGATGACGCCCGCCGACAGCGCCAGGTAGCAGGCCAGCGGGCAGAGCACGGGAATCCACGCGGGGGCCACGTACATCGACAAGGCCACCACGGGCATGGCCACACACCACAACATCGTCCGGCGGTCAGCGGCGTATCGGAGCATGCCGGCCATCCTGACGGGTTCGGCCCCCCGCCACCATCCACCCCTTTCTGATACCCGGGGCAAGGCCGGTGGGCTGCTGGCCAACACACCGTGCGCCCGGACACGTACACGGCACGTTCGTCGCAGGCTCAGCGGACGTGCTGGCGCAGCAGGGCCACCATGTCCTCCAGCGGCGCGCTGGCGGTGGCGAGCCCCGCCTCGTTCACGGCGCGCGGCATGCCATACACCACACAGGAGGACTCGCTCTCCGTGAGCACGGTGCCTCCGGCGTCCCGGATGGCCCGCGCGCCCAGGAGGCCGTCATCCCCCATGCCGGTGAGCACCAGGCCCACCGCGTCCGCGCCCCAGGTCCGCGCGGCGCTCTCGAAGAGGATGTCCACGCAGGGGTGGTGCGCCGTGCGCAGGGGGTGCCGGTCCAGCCGCGCGAGCGTCAACGGCCCGTGGCGCTCCAGCTTGAGGTGCTGCCCGGAGCGCGCCAGCACCACCCGGCCGGGCCGCAGTTCCAAGCCATCCACCGCCTCCAGCACCTCCAGCGCGCAGTGCGCGTCGAGGCGCTTGGCCACCGCCTCCGTGTAGCCCGTGGGGATGTGCAGCGCGAGCGCCACGGGGGAGGGGAAGTCCACGGGCAGCTCCGACAGCAGCCGCGTGAGCGCCTGCGGACCGCCCGTGGACGTGCCCACGACCACCAGCCGCTTCGCCGCCGCTCGCGTGACGGGGGCCGCCGGCGAGGCGGCGGCGGGAGTCGGCTCCGGCACCGCGCGGGCCACCGCGCGCGCGGCCGTGCGGACCTTCTCCACCAGCTCGCTTCCCAGCTCGTAGAGCCGCTCGGTGGCCAGCGCCGTGGGCTTGTGCACCAGCTCCACCGCGCCGGCCTGGAGCGCGGCCACCGCCAGCTCGCTCTCCTCCCCCGCGCTGCTCACCACCACCACCCGGGGCGCGGACGCGCCGGGCGTGAGCGCGCGCAGCACGCCCAGCCCGTCCAGGCCCGGCATCACCAGGTCCAGCGTGAGGACGTCCGGCGAAAGCTCGGCCACCTTCTCCAATGCATCCAGGCCGTCGCGCGCGACGCCCACCACCTCCACGCCTTCCGCGTTGGAGAGCACCTGGCGCAGCACCTTGCGGGCGAAGGCGGAGTCATCCACCACCAGCACGCGAACGGGAGACTCCGCAGTCATGAACCAGCCTTGGTGTAGAAGAAGGTGCCGCGCCGCTCCTCGCAGTTGAGCGCGGTGCCGAAGCGCATCAGCGACTCGGAGGTGCCCACCAGCAGGTGGCCTCCGGGGACGAGCGCTCGCGTCAGGGACTCCACCACCCGCAGCGCGGTGGCGTCCTGGAAGTAGATGAGGACGTTGCGGCAGAGGATGGCGTCGAAGACGCCCAGCTGGGCCACGGCCGCCTCGTCCACCAGGTTGACGCGGCGCCAGTCCACCGCGTCCACCAGCTCCGGGCGCACGTGGGGACGCCCATCCCCCCGCAGCTCCAGCCACCGGCCCTCCACGCCCGCGGGCAGCGCGCGCAGGGAGCGCAGGTTGTGCTCACCCGCCCGCGCCCGCTCCAACGCGCGGGCGCTCAAGTCGCTGGCCACCAGCGTGACCTTGTCCAGCACGCCCAGCTCCGCGAGCATCATCGCCAGCGTGAGCGGCTCCTCGCCGGTGGAGCACGCCGCGCACCACACCCGGGGCCTGCGGCCCTCGCGGACGGCGGGCACCAGCACGTCCTCGACCAGCACCCGCAGCGGCTGCGCCTCCCGGAAGAAGTACGTCTCATGCACCAGCAGCGAATCCACCAGCGCGTCGAGCGCCTCCGGGCCCGCCGGGTCGTAACGGAGGAAGTAGTAGTAGTCGAGCAACGAGTCGAAGCCCGCGTCCAGCGCGCGGGGGACGACCCTGTCGGCGAGCAGCTCCCGGTCCTCGGGGGCGTAGTGCAATCCGGCGCGCTGTTCGATGAGCGCGGCCAGGATGGCGAACACCTGGGGAGACATGGGCGGGGAGAACATGACGCGGGGTCAGCGGCTCAGCACCTGCCGGCACGCCCGCCGGACCTCGGGGTCCTCGTCCTGAGCCGAGGCACGCTCCAACGCTTCCCGGGCTTCCACCGTCCCCAGCGCGGCCACCGCGGGCACGGCGGCGCGGCGTCCCGCGGGGCTGGCCGACGCCAGCAACTGCAGCAACGCGGCGCGCGCGTCCGCCCGGCGCATGCGCGCCAGGGCCGCCACCAGCAACGGCGCGGTGACTTCGTCCGCCGCCTCCAGCGCGGCGAGCAGCCCGGGCAGCCGGCCCTCCAGGGGAAGGGCCAGCGCGCTCACCACCCGCTCGCGCAGCGTCATGTCGCCCAGCAGCGACACCAGCGCCTGCGTGGCCGGCACGCCGGGACGCGTGGCGAGGAAGCCCACCGCGGCGCTGCGCACGCTGTCATCTCCGTCCCCCGCGGCGTGCAACAGCGCGGGCAGCGTCTCCGGCGCGTCGTACTCCGCCACCGCCGACAGCGCGACGAGCCGGGTGGCCGCGTCCTCCGACCTCGCCGCCGACAGCAGCACCGGCAGCGCGTCCGGACGCCGGCCCACGCCCAGGCCCAGGAGGGCGGCGCGGCGCACGTCCGCGTCCGCGCTGGAGGCCGCCCGCTGGAGCGCCGACATCGCGCTCTCCGTGTGCATGTGCGCCAGCGCGTCCACCACCGCCACGCGCACCTGGCCCGCGGAGTCGTCCGCCAGCGCGACGATGGCGTCCGCGGCGGCCTCCTCGTTCAGCTTCCCCAGCGCCTGGCACGCGTAGTAGCGCACCCAGGGGTCGCGGTCGTTGAGGCCCCGCAGCAGCGTGGAGGTGATGCGCGCCTCCTTCTCCGTCTGCCCCAGGGCGCGCATGGTCGCCGCGCGCGTGCGCTCGGACTCGTGGGTGGCGGCCGTCAGCAGCGCGTCCACCGCGCGCGGGTCCTCGATGAAGGGCAGGCCGTAGATGGCCGCGTCGCGCAGGCGCTCGTCCGGGTCCCGCATGGCCTGGAGCAACACGTCCAGGCCCTTGGCGTAGCCGAAGTAGGAGATGATGCGCAGCGCCGCGCGGCGCAGGCGCGCGTCCGGCGACCGGGCCGCCTGCAACGCCAGCTTCTCCGTGGTGTCGCTGCCCAGCGACTGGATGGCGCCCACCGCGGCCTGCACCACGCGCAAATCCTCGTCCACCAGCCGCTCGAAGAGGGACGGCACCGCCGCCGGGCTGCCAATGCGGGACAGCGTGTCCGCCGCCAGTGCGCGCACCGACGCGTCCCGGTCCTCCAGGCACGACATGACGTCCGGCACCGCCGCCGACCGGCGGCCCACCAGCGGCAGCAGCACGCGGCGCCGGGCGCTGTCGCCCTCGCGCAGCGCCTGGAGAATCTGCGCGTCCGCGTCCGCGCCCAGCTCCGACAGCGCGCTGGCCGCGGCGCGCGCCACCGACGGGTCCGGCCCGTCCAGCAGCTTCAGCAGCCCCGACGCGGCGTCCTGCCCCCCCACCCAGCCGAGCAACCGCGAGAGGGCGGTCTTCTCCGTCGTGTCCGCGCCCGGCACGCCCTGGGACAGGCGCCGCCCCAGCACGGCCGACTCCGGGCCGCGCACCGCGGCCTGCACGGTGCGCGCGCCGCCAAAGCGCTGCACCTGCGCCTCGTGGATGTCCACCAGCGCCACCGCCGCCGCGCGCACCAGCGCGTCGTTGCCCCGGCGCAGCAGCCCCACCAGCGCGGGCACCGCGGCCTCCTGTCCCGTGCGGCCCAGCGCGCGCGCCACCTCCAACGTGTAGAAGGGGTCCGACAGCAGGTTCAGCAGCGCGGGCACCACCACCGGGTCTCCGCACCGGCCCAGCACGTCGATGGCGGGGAAGATGCGGAAGAAGTTGCCGCTGCCCAGCGCCGCCAGCAGCGCGTCCACCGCCGCGCCGCCGCCCACGCGGCCCAGCGCCTCGATGGCCGCCACCGCGACGTTGTCATCCGGGTGCAAGGTGAGCCGCGCCAGCAGCGGCACGGAGCGCCGGCTGCGGCGGCGGCCCAGCACCTGGGCGGCGTCACAGACGACGGCGGGATTCGCGTCGTCGCCCAGCGTCTCCAGGGCGCCCTCCACGTCGCCCGTGGAGGCCACCAGCGCCTCCACGGCGGCGGCCAGGCGGGCCTCGCTGTCGCGGCGATGGGCCAGGATGTCACGCAGCGGCGCCACCGCGGGGGTCCCCATCTTCGCCAGGGCGCCCACCACGGCGCGCCGCACCGCCCAGCTCGGGGCGTCCAGCCCCCCCACCAGCAGCAGGAGGCTGCTGGCGCCTCGCCGGGCGAGCTGCTCCACCTCATCCACCTGCGAACGGTCCTCCGCCGACAGCGTCAGCGGATGCACTCCCGTCGAAGTCGCCGCCGTCATGCCCGCTGCTCCTTCCCGCCCTGGGTGGCGCCCGATTCAGAGGTATCCTGCGTCCCCCCCAGCGCGCCATGCAGCCGCGCCAGGCTCTCCGCCTGGAGGCCTTGCAGGCGCGTGAGCTGCGCCAGCCGGCCGGCCACCTCCTGAACCTCGGCGGCGGTGGCCGCGGCCGTCCGCGCCTGCTGCGCGGAGGCGGTGGTGATGTCGCGGGTCCGGACGCGAATCTCCTCCAGCCCCTTCGCCAGCCCCTCCGTCACCGACGTGGCCTCCGCGCTGGCCCGGGCCACCACGGCCACGCCCGTGGCCTGACGGGTCGCGGAGCCCGACAGGACGCTCAAGGCCTCCGTCTGCTCGTCCAGCGCGCGCGACGTCTGCTTCGCCACGCGGCGCACTTCGTCCGCGCCCCGCACCAGCGCGTTGAGCGCCTTCACCTGTTCATCGGTCGCGCGCGTCACGGACGCGGCCAGCTTCGCCACCTGGCGGCTGGCCGTTTCACCCTGCTTGAGCGCACGGGCCTGCTCCGACATCCCGCGCGAGGACTGGGCCACCTGCTTGCGCGTCTCCTCCATGGCCCGCGTCACCTCCTGGGCGGCGGTGGCCTGCTCGGACAGCCCCACCAGGATGCGCTGCGTGGAGACCGAGGCCTCCTGCGCCAGCGTCCCCACGCCCGCCACGTCATGGCTCTGCGCCGCCACCGCGGCGCTCACGCCCTGGACGAGCTGGCGAATCTGCGCGGAGCCCTTGGCCAGGTCCGCGGCGGCCAGGGCCTGCTCCTGCACGGCCCGCGCGACCTTCTGCGCCACCTCCGCCAGCTGGCCGTTGGAGCGCACCGCGTCGCGCAGCGCGCGGGCCTGGTCCGCGGTGGCCTGGGTGGTCTGCCGCGCCATGCGCCGCATCTCCGTGCCGCCCTGCGCCAGGGACTGGGCCGCCTGCGCCTGCTCCGCGGCGGACGCGGCGATGGACCGGCTCTGCTCGCTCACCTTCGCGGTGCCATGGACGAGCGCCTGCGTGGCCTGCACCTGTTCGCCCGAGGCGCGTGACACCTCGCGCACGTTGTGCCCCAGGTCCTCCACCCCCTTGAGGATGGTGGACAGCGCGCGCTCCGCGTCCGTCGCCAGCGCCGCGCCTTCGTCCGCGGCCCGCACGCCCTCGCCCGTGGCGGCGGCCGCCTCGCGCGCGGTGGTCTGCAGCCCCCGGACGATTTTCGCCACGTCCGAGCTGGCCGCCGCCGCGCGGTCCGCCAGCGCGCGAATCTCCTCCGCCACCACCGCGAAGCCCCGGCCGTGCTCGCCCGCGCGCGCCGCCTCGATGCTGGCGTTGAGCGACAGCAGGTTGGTGCGGTCCGCGATGAGGTTGATGGCCTGGACGATGTCGCCAATCTCCTCGGCGCGCCGGCCCATCTCCTTCATCACCCCAGCCGACTCGACGATGGACGTGCGGATGCGGCCGAAGCCCGCGATGGAGCGCGTCACCGTGGCGCCACCCTCGCGCGCGGAGTTGCCCACGCGCTCCGCGGTGGCGCGCGCCTCCTCCATCATCTGCGCCACCCGCCGCGTGGAGGACTCCATCTGCGCCGACGCGGTGGCGCTGCCCGCGGCCAACGTATTGATTTGTTCGGAGGCCCGCGCCACGGACTGCGCGGAGCGGGCGAGCTGCTCGATGGTGGCCGCGTTGGCATCCACCGTCGCCGCGTTCTTCTCCGCCGTCGCGGCGACCTCCTCCACGCTGGCGGCCACCTCCTCCACGGTGGACGCGGTGGACGCGGTGTGGGCCTCCAGCGCCCGGGCGCTCTCCGCCACGCCGCGCACGCTGCGCGCCAGCTCCTCCACCGTGGAGGCCGTCTCCTCCACGCTGGAGGACATGGACGCGGCATCCCGCGCCACCTCGCCCAGGGAGCGGACCAGGCCCGACACCGCCTGCGTCACCTGCGACACCCGCTCCCCCACGCCCTGGGAGTCGGAGGCGAGCCGGACGATGCCCTTGGCCATCTCCTCGGACGTGGCGGCCACCTGCTCGGTGGCGGCGGCGCTGGACTGGTTGCGCGCGACCAGGTCCGCCACCGTGGCGTTCATCTCCGTCATCGAGGCCAGCAGCTCCTCGCTGGACGCGGCCAGCTCCTCCGCGGAGGAGCCCACCCCCTTCACCGAGCGCGTCACCTCCTCCAGCGTCCCCGCCGTGGCGTCGGACGAGGCCGCCAGGTGCGCGGCCTCCTTGCGCACGCCCGCCACGGAGGCGCTCACCTCCTGCAAGGTGCCCGCGGTGGCCTCCGCCTCCTGCGTCTGGGCCCGCGCGGAGTCGCTCACCGTGCGCTGCGAGCGCACGAGCTCGTGCAACGACTGGCCCGTCTGCTCCAGGTGCACGGCCACGGACTCGATGGCGGCGCGCACCTGCTCGGAAGCGGCGGCCTGCTCGTTGGCCCCGCCCGCGAGCCGCGCCGCGAGCCCTTCCACGGCCTGCACCTGCCCCACGCTCTCCTGGACGCTTCGCACCACGTCCGCGGCCAGCGTCCGCGCCTGCTCCAGCGCCACCCCAGTGTCACCGCTGTCCGTCGCCATCCAACGTCTCCTCCCCGATGACTCGGGGAAAATCGATGAGCATCACCAGCCGCGGCCCCACCTGGGCCACGGCCTTCACGAATCCGTGCGCTCCCTCCACGACCAGCGAAGGGGGCGGCTTCAGTTGCTGCGGGTCCAGCTTCAGGACCTCGCGGGCGCTGTCCACCAGCAGGCCCACGACGCGCGCCCCCAGCTGCGCCACCACGACCCGCGAGTCGAGCGAGCGCTCCACCGGGGGCAGGCCGAACCGCGCGCGGGCATCCACCACCGGGATGACGCGCCCGCGCACCTGCACCAGCCCGGCCACGTGCGGCGCGGCCCCCGGTACGGGGGTGGCCCCCGTGAAGGACTCCATCTGCAGCACGTCCGCGGCGGGCAGCACGTACTCGGCCCCCGCCACCTTGAACACCACGTGAAGGACGGTCATGACAGGTATCTCTCCGCCTTCGCGGAGGCCTCACGCCGCGAGGGCTTGCCCCCCCGGGCCAGGCCCAGCGCGGCCAGGTCCAGCACCAGCGTGGGCTGTCCGTCCCCCAGGTCGGTGGCGCCCACCACGCCCGGCACCCGCACCAGCGGGTCCTCCAACGGGCGCAGGACGATTTCCTGCTGGCCCACCAGCCGGTCGACCCCGAAGGCCACGAGCTCGCCGCGCTGCCGCACCAGGAGCGCCTTGGCCCCCATCGCGTCCTGCGCCGCCCCAGGGGCGAGGCCGAGCAGCCGCGCCAGCGACACCAGCGGCACCGCGCTGCCCCGGCGCTCCAACAGGCACAGGCCCCCCGCTCCCGCGGGCCGCGCCAGCCGCGCGGCGTCCACCTCGATGAGCTCCTCCACGGAGCCCACCGCCACCGCGTAGCGCAGCCCGGCGCACTCGAAGACGAGCGCGTCCAGCAGCGTAATCGTGAGCGGCACGCGGAGCCGGAAGGTGGTGCCCGCGCCGGGGCGCGTCTCCAGGGCCAGCTCTCCGCCCAACTGCTCCACGATGATGCGCCGGACGATGTCCATGCCCATGCCCCGGCCGCTGGTCGCGTTGGCGGCGTCCCGGGTGGAGAAGCCCGGGCGGCAGAGCAGCTCCAACAAGGCGTCCGGCGTCGCGGGCATGGGCACCCTGGCCCGCGCGGCCACGGCCTGGGCATCCACGCCGCGGCCGTCGTCCGACACGGTGAGGTCCAGCAGGCCTCCGGCGCGGCCATGGGTGGCCACGCGCACCACGCCCTCGTCGGGCTTCCCCAGGGCCCGGCGCGCCTCCGGCAGCTCCAGCGCGTGGTCCACCGCGTTGCGCACCAGGTGCACCAGGGCGGGCAACAGCCGGTCCGCCACGGCCTTGTCCAGCTCCTCGTCGCCCACGTCCAGCGCCAGCCGCACGGCCTTGCCCGTGCTGCGGCGCAGGCCCCGCACCAGCAAGGGCAGCCGCTCCAGCACGTCCCCCACGCGCACCATGCGCAGGCGCAGGATGGCGGTGCGCATGTCGCGGAGCTGGCGCGCGTTCTCCTGGAGGATGGCGTTGAGTTCGCGCGTGGGCGCGCCCGCCGCCGTCAGCGCCGCCACCGCGCGGGACAGCCGGGAGCGGTTGACGACGAGCGCCGCCAGCCGCTCCAGCGCCTCGTCCAGCCGGCTCACCTCCACGCGCAGCGTGCCGCCGCTCCGCCGGGACTCCTCGGGCTCCTCCTCCTCCAGCACCCCGGGCGCCTCCAGCCCCGGGGCCGGGGCCTCCGCGGTGGCCGGAACCACCAGCGGGCGCACCGACGCGGGCGGGCCTCCCGCGGCCTCCTGCAGCTCCGCGTCAGAGGCCTCCGTCAGCACCAGCAACACGAAGGTGAGCGACCCGCCCCCCACGGTGGGGCCCGACAGGGGCAGCACCTTCACCGTCTCGCCCAGCGACGCCACGCGCTCGCGCACGGTGTTGATGGTGGTGCCGCTGGCGGCCCGGTCCGCGCCCGGGATGAAGTCCAGCCGCACCGCCCGGCGAGCCCCGGTGACGCCCGTGGTGAGCTGCTCCCGCTCGGCGGGACTGAGGCGCGAGGCCAGCGCCTCCTCCAGCGCCAGCGCGGCCGCGCCCCCTGTCGCGACGCCCCCCCCGCCCGCCGCGCCCGCGACCTCCAGCGCCTCCAGCCGCGCGAGCAGCCCCGCCGGCACCGGCGCCGCGGACTTGCCCGCGGCGAGCTGCCGGACGCGCTGCTCGATTTCACGCAGGCCCTCCATGAGCGGCTCCACGCTGGCCTGGGGCAGCCGGCCCCCGGCGCGGTCCGCGTTGCGCAGACACGTCTCCATCCAATGCGCGATGTCGACGATGGGCTCCACGTCCACCATGGCGGACAGGCCCTTGAGGGTGTGCACCGCGCGGAACAGCTCGCGCACGGCCCGAGGGTGCGCCACGCCCCGCCGGAGGCTGACCTCCATCGCCAGCAGCTGGCGGTGGCCCGTGCCCAGCAACTCCTCCGCTTCCGCGAGATAGGCGGGCAGGAAATCCGCGAGGTCCACGGACGCGCTCAAGCGCGCCCCCCCTCCAGCAGCCCGCGAGCCTCCGCGAGGATGGCATCCGGCGTGAACGGCTTCGTCATGAAGCGGCTGGCACCGGCCGCCAGGGCCCGCGCCCGCGACGCCTCGTCCCCTCGCGTGGTGACGATGATGATGGGCAGCTCGCGCAGCCGGTCCTGCCCCCGCACGAACTCCACCACCTCGATGCCGCCGATGTCCGGCATGTTCAAGTCGAGCACCAGCAAGTCGTAGGGCTGCAACGACAGCCGCTCGATGGCCTCCAACCCGCTGGAGGCATGCGTGAAGGTGAGCCCCGGATAGGGCCTCAGGCACGCGACCACCATGTCGCGCATCACCTTGCTGTCATCGACGACGAGCACCTCAGCCATGGCATCCCCTGGAAACGGCCACCGACCCTAGAGCGATTCCACGAAGTGGAAAGACATGGCCGTACATGCGGCAGTTACAGCGCATACTGGCTGACAGTCCACCTCGGTGATGCCCCACCGCCGCAACGCCAGGTGTCAGCACGAACGCGCCTGCCGTGCGGCCCATCCGCCCCAGCCCCACCTCGCCGCCCCTTGCGTGCAGGGGTCGCGCGGCGGGCTCAATCCCGCGCCGCGGGCGGCCCCTCGCGCGGCAGGCGGACCCGGAACGTGGCGCCCTCGCCCGGGGCGCTGTCCACCGACACGCCCCCCCCGTGCGCCTCCACGATGCGGCGCAGCCGGTACAAGCCCAGCCCCAGGCCGCCGTAATGCCGCACCGGCACGGCGCGCTCGAAGCGGCGGAAGAGCGTCTCCAGCCGTCCGGGCGCGATGCCGATGCCGTAGTCCTTCACCATCAGCGTCGCCACGTCCCGCTCGGACTCCAACGCCACCTCCACCGGCTTGCCGGGCCCGAACTTCATCGCGTTGGACAGCAGGTGCGTCATCACCTGGGACAGCCGCGCGGCGTCCCACCGGCCGGGCGTGGGCGCCAGCGGGCTGAGGACGAGCAGACAGCCCACGCGCGCCGCCGCCTCCTCCGAGCGCGACACCGCCTCCCGCACCACCGACGCCAGGTCCACCTCTTCCAGGTTCAGGCGCGGCGCGCCGCCCTGGAGCTGCGACACGTCCAGCAGCGACTCCACCAGGTCCGACAGGCGCTGCACCTGCCGGTCCGCGGCCTCCAGCGCGCGCTCCAGCCGCTCCGGGCCCATCTTCAGCCCCGAGCGCAGCGCGCCGTGGGCGCCCTGCACGCGCAGCCGCAGCGCCGCCAGCGGGGTGCGCAGCTCGTGGGCCGCCACGCTGAGGAAGTCGTCGCGCGCGCGCACCGCCTCCTGCGTCTCGCGGTACATGCGCAGCTGCTCCGTCACGTCCCCGATGATGCCGGCCATCCGCACCGGCCGTCCCTGCGCGTCCCGCAGCGCCTTGCCCCGGCTCACACACGAGCGCCAGGTGCCCGTGGTGTGCCGCAGCCGCAGGGACACGTCATAGGGCTCGCCCCGCTCCAGGTGCGCGGACAGCGCGGACATGACGTCCGGCCGGTCCTCCGGGTGAATCAGCTCCAGGAACGAGGCGAAGGTGCCGCCGAAGTCCTCGGGCCCCAGGCCCAGCATCTCCAGCAGCGGCGGGCTCCAGTAGAAGGCCTGCCCACGCAAGTCCCAGTCCCAGATGCCGTCGTAGGAGCCGCTCACCACCAGGCGGTAGCGCGCCTCGCTCTCGCGCGTGGCGCGCTCGGCCTGCTCCAGCAGCCCCACCCGCCGCTCGAGCTGCCGCACCATGCGGTACAGGTGGTCCTCGGTGCCCAGGTCCACGGGAGGCGCGGTGTACGCGGGGCCCCCCGCGCGCAGCTCGCGCAGCAGGGCCCCCACCAGCTCATCCCCTTCCTGGGACCTGCGCACGAAGCCGTTGGCGCCCACGTTGTGGGCCAGGCGCAGGTCCAGCTCGTCGGGGGCCACCGCGTGCGTGAGGATGACCGGGACACGGGCCAGCCGCGGGTCCTGCCTCAGCTCCAGGCACAGCTTGAAGCCGTCCATGCCCGGCATGAGCGCGTCCGCCAGCACCACGTCCGGAGGACGGCGCCGCGCCAGATCCAGCGCCGTGGCGCCATCCGCGGCCATCGCCAGCTCGAAGCGGAAGGGCGACAGGTACAGCTGCGCCAGCTTGCGCGACACGGGGTCATCGTCCGCCACCAGCACCCGGGGCCGCGAGCGCTCCCCCTGCACGTCCGGCGGGAAGGCGTGCCGCGCCCCCTCCACCAGCGCCCCCAGCGACAAGGGCCGCCCCAGGTAGCGCTCCACCGGGAGGCCCAGCGAGGCCAGCGCCTCCCGCTCTGCGGGGAAGGCACTGACCTGGAGCTGGGCCCCCGCCTCCACCAGGGCGCGACGCAGCGTGTCCAGGTGCGTCCCATGCGCCACCAGCAGGCCCGCGGACACCACCACCAGCCGCACGGGCTCCAGCTGGAGCCAGGTCAGGGCCCCCGGCACGTCCGGCGCCACCCGCACCTTCCACCCCTGGCTCTCCAAGGCGAGCACCTGGAGCTCCCGCGAGGTACCAGGGTCTTCGATGAGCAGGAGGGAGGGCGTCATCACGACGAGTCGAAGGCGGGCGGGCTGCCAGGGCGTCCGGACGTCCTGGATGGAGGAAGGAAAGAGGCGCAGTCTGGGCACGGGACGCGGCGAGTCAAGCAGTCCGGCAGCAAGTGTTCTCCGGTGCAAATGACCGCCGGTCGGCGGCCTCCGGCCCCCTCTCTGAACGCATCCGCGTGACGGATGCATCCAAGGAGGCAGCGGTATCCCGTCAACAGTCGCCACCCGCCCCGAAACCGCGCCGTGTGGCCAACTCGCCACCCAGGAGGTCATTCCAGCGACATGCCGCGCGGCCCCCGGAATTGCAGCTCTTTGGATTCGTTCCCGCTGGCGGATGACGCCGCGCGAGCAAGCCACCGAGCCCCCGGGGCCGCCCGGTCCACGCGCCCACGATGGCAACTGAGATTCTTCTGCATCCAAGTTACACAGGAAGCAGATACAAGCTGCTACCGGGACGTGCGCGGGGAGTCGAGGCAGACCCCGCTGGGCCGACTTACGCGGAGCAAAGGGAATCAACGCTCCACGTCTCAGCAGAGTGAAAGCGACCGACAGATCGGTTATTCGAAAGGGCACCATGGGAGCAAAGAGAAGCGCCGTGCAGCCGAAGCTCGCTGAGTTCCAGGACCGGATTCGCTCCGCGGGCCTGCGCAGCACCGCGCCGCGCGTGGCGGTGTTGCGGGAGCTGGAGGACGCCACGTCGCCCATGAGCCATGCGGACCTGGTGGACGCCCTGGGTGACGAGGGCTACGACCGGGTGACCATCTACCGCAACCTCACGGACCTCACCGAAGCGGGGCTCGTGGTGCGCGCGGACCTGGGTGACCACGTCTGGCGCTTCGAGCTGAAGCGCGCGGGCGAGGAGCACGGCAGCAGCCACCCGCACTTCACCTGCACCGACTGCGGCACGGTGGCCTGCCTGCCGGAGGAGTCGGTTCGCATCGCGTCGTCGAAGGGCGTGCCCCGCGCGGTGTCCCAGCGCGCGGTGGAGGTGCAGCTGCGCGGCCTGTGCGACGGCTGCAACTGAGCGGAGGGCACCGGGCGCGCCCGGCTGATCGGCGGAAGGTGGGCGGCCTGGCATGCGTCGGGGGGTGAGCATTTCCCCTCCCCGGGGCCCGCCTCGCGCTTCCCCCTTCGTGGGAGCGGACACATCGTGGGGTCGGCGTCGCGAGGGAACATGCCCCAGGGACGCGGAGGCTTCGGTGCAACCGCTTCAAACACTGCTGGTCGTCGACGACGATCTGGACATCCGAGACGCGCTTCAGGACGTGTTCGAGCTGGAAGGCTACGCCGTCCTCCTCGCCGCGGATGGACTGGAAGCGCTCGCACAACTCCGTCAGGTGGAGTCCATGCCGGACCTCATCCTGTTGGACCTGATGATGCCGCGCATGGACGGCTTCGCCTTCCGGGAGGCGCTGCGTCAGGACACGAGCTTCAACCGCATCCCCGTCCTGGTCGCCAGCGCGGACCTGGACGTGAAGGGCGCGGCGGAGGGCCTGGGCGTCGCCGGCTGGCTGCGCAAGCCCCTGGACCTGCGTGAGCTGCTCAACACCGTGAAGAAGCTCAGCCACCTCCCCAACTGAGCGCCAGGCGTCCGCCCGCCTGCCCAGCAGCCGGGGCGCCGCGCGGGGACGCCGCGTGGATTGGCGGAGGCGGAGAGCGACCCCACCCTTGCTCCCAGCAGTTAGTCACCTGACCTGGGGGAGAGGGATCATGAAGAAGCTCATCACCACACTGGCCTTGTGCGTGGGTAGCGTCGCGTTCGCGCAGCAGCCGCCGTCCGAGAAGCAGGTGCCCCGCCCGGGCACCGAGAAGAGCACCGGCGTGGACGCCACCGAGGTGGGGCCCGCCATCGGCAAGGCCGCCAAGGACGTCACCGGCATCCAGACCGAGGACGAGGGCACCTTCAAGCGTGACAAGGCCATGAGCCTGCAAGGCACCCTGAAGGACCGGACCGCCGACGGCGTCAGCATCTCCCGTCCGGGGCTCCCCGACGCGGACCTCGACGTGCGCGACAAGACGGTGCTGATGCTGGACGGCAAGAAGGTCGCGAAGACGGACGAGATTCCGGAAGGCTCCGCGGTCCGCGCGCGCTTCCAGCTCGAGGGCCAGGAAATCGTCGCCGTGGAGCTGCGCGCCACCAGCCCCAAGGGCGCCAAGAAGAAGCAGCCGGGCACCGGCGGCGCGGGCATGCATGACTCCGTCGACAAGGAGCTGGACGGCACGCCCACCCGGTAACCTCCGGCACCCACCGCGTTTCATGACGAGCCCGCTTCCTCCCGGAGGCGGGCTCGTCTGTTTTCCGCACCGCGGTGCACGCCGCTTCCACGCGTGAGGAAAGGCTTTACCCACGGTGACCCGCGCGCCCCCCGTCTTCCCGTGTTCAGGGCCCGGTATGCGATTTGCTGTCGGCCCCGGGGAGGAGGAATCGGTGATTCGACGACTGTTGGGCGGGTGTCTTGGGGCGGTGGTGGTGACAGCGTGGGCATGCGGAGGCTCCAGCGAGCCCAACCCGCCCCCGGTGACGGACGGAAACATCGACAACAATCCACCGGTGTCGCGGCCCGACCCGGACGGCGGCAGCGGACCGGACGGCGGCAGCGGCGAGCCGGACGGCGGCGGTGAACCCGACGGCGGCAGCGAGCCGGATGGTGGCGGCGAGCCCGACGGCGGCGGCGAGCCCGACGGCGGCAGTGAGCCGGATGGCGGCAGCGAGCCCGACGGCGGCAGCGGCTCCGCGGAGAGCCCCTGGCCCACCGACGCGGTGACGGACTTCACGGCGCGCTACGGCCTGTCCCGCGTCCAGGCCATGGGCGTGGATGCCGCGCACAACGTCTGGCTGCTGGATGGTGACCGGATTGGCGTGCTGCGCGCGGACACGCAGCAGGTCGTCTGGACGCGCTCGCCCATTGGCCAGGCCCAGGGCGGCTTCGGTCCGGACCGGGCGGCCACCGGCTCCACCGTCATCTGCGGCGGCAGCGCGGGCCGCGCCTACGTGGGCTACGCCACGGATGACCTGCGGGTGGACCCGGAGTTCCCGGACCTCCAGCCCAACTACATCGTCAGCCCGGGCGAGTGCTACCAGCCGGACACGTCCAAGCCGTGCATCCCGTACAGCCACCGCCGGCTCCAGTACTACAAGCAGGGCGACGTGGACGTGGTGCGCCTGAGCCCGAGCGGCGAAGTCGTCCTCGAGGAGCACCTGCACCAGTCCGTGCGCAACCGGGCTGACGGGAGCGTGCAGACGGGGCCCCGCGCGCTGGCGGACGTGCACAACCTCGGCATCCGCAACAGCAACGACCACCACTTCGACGAGGACCGCAGCATCCTGAGCTGCGTGACGGTGATGCACGGGCGCGACCAGGGCGACGTCTACGTGGGCTCCAACCACGGCGTCACCCGCATCCGCGGCCTGGAGTACAGCTCCCACCGCCACCCGGTGTGGCTCAACGAGCGCGGCAGCCAGATGGCGGGCTACACCTACGGGCTCGGCATCGCCCAGGACGGAGACGTGCTCATCGCCAACGATTGGATGTTCGGCATCGTGACGCCCACGCCCCGCCACGGCGACTGGGACGACATGAACAAGAACGTCAACCGGATGAAGGTGGAGTCCGCGTACCTGCCCCAGCTCAACAGCCTCAGCGAGTTCGACAACTGGCGCGGCTTCCAGCAGACCACGGATGGCCGCTACTACCTGGGCAGCCGGGACCACGGCCTGTGGCAGATGACCATCACCTGGGCCGCCAACCAGGCGCAGACGGGTGAGCGCATCTCAGGCGCGAACGCCGAGCAGAACGCGGCGCTCCAGAACATCAACGCGCTGGCGGCCACGGGCGATGGCTCGCTCTACATCGGCACGGACCGCGCGGGCCTGTGGCGCCTCACGCCCATGAAGGCGCTGGAGAAGGTGGAGAGCGTCAACGGCTCGCGCGTGCGGCAGCTCCTCTACGACCCGCGCCCGACGCCGGCGGCGCTGTACGTGCTCACCGACCGCGGCTTGACGGTGCTGCGCGGCAACTGAGCCGTCGTTGAAGGAACCCGAGCCCCGGGGTGCCATGGTGGATGGCGCCCCGGGGCCTTGTGTTGTCTTGCGCTACCGCGCGCCCGCGGCGGCCTTCTTGGGCGCGGGGGGCTGGGTGGGCAGCCGGAGGATGAACGTGGAGCCCTTGCCCTGCGCGGAGCGCACGGTGATGCTGCCGCCCATGGCCTCCACGATTTGACGGGTGATGTAGAGCCCCAGGCCCAGGCCGCCGTAGTGCCGCTCCGACACCGCGCGCTCGAACTTGCCGAACAGCCGCGCCATGCCGTCCTCGGAGATGCCGATGCCCTGGTCCTTCACGGCGAGCACCGCCGTGGGGCCCTCGCCCACCAACGACACCTCCACCGGCCGGCCCTCGCCGTACTTCACGGCGTTGGACAGCAGGTTCACCAGCACCTGCTCCAGGCGCAGCGAGTCCCACTCCCCCAAGAGCGGCCCGTCCACGTGCAGCGACAGGGTGCTGCCGGAGCGGCTGAACTCCTCGGAGAAGGCCTCCGCCATCTGCCGCACCACCTGCGCCAGGTCCAGCTCCCGGGGCTCCAGCGACAGGCGCCCCACGGCCAGCCGGGACACGTCCAGCAGCGTGTTCACCAGCCCCGCCAGGCGGGACAGCTGCCGGTCCAGCACGCGGGCCCGGGGCGCCAGCTCCGCGGGCGGCTCCGCGGACGTGCCCGCCACCTGGCGCAGCAGCAGTTGGAGGTGCAGGCGCAGGCTGGTGAGCGGGGTGCGCAGTTCGTGGGCCGCCACGCTGAGGAACTCGTCGCGGGCGCGCACCGCCTCCTGCGTCTCGCGCAGGGCCTGCTCGCGCACCGAGCGCTCGCGGGCCGCGCCCGCGTCGCGCTGGGCCTCCACGCGGCGACGCTCCGTCATGTCCTCCACGTAGATGCACGCGGCCACGACGGCGCCGTCGCGGCGCACCGGATGGTAGCTCGCCCGGTAGACGCGGGTGCGCTCGCCGTGGGCGCCGGACTCGCGGTGGATGATCTCCACGCCCTCCAGCGCCACGCCGGTCTCCAGGACGCGGCGGACCCGGCGCACCACGTCGGCGGCGGAGGGCTCGGCGCGCAGGACCTTCATCATGGGCTGGCCCAGGTGGGCCTCGCGCGAGGCGCCGTGCATGGCGGCCATCGCCTCGCTCACCTCGACGAAGCGCAGCTCCCGGTCGATGATGGCCATGCCCAGGGGCACCGTGGACATGAGCTCCGACAGCTCCACGGGCCTCGGGTCCCCGCGAGGCCCTGGCGCCGCGCCGTCTCCACCAGCCGGCGCTGAGAGCTCCGGCGCTGTCGCAATCCCAACGAAAGCCGTCACGGCACGCCCCCCGGACGTGAGTCCACGGGGGGAAGCATGCCTGAGTTGGCACCGGAATCTTCCCGAAATCGCGGGGGTTCCTCCTGCACCCCGCGCGCCGGCCGCTGGCCTGGCCTGCGTGCGAGGGACACCTGCTTCTACCCACCCCGTCCGGCTCTTTAGAATGGATGGAGCCTCACGCCGTCCACGGCACGGAAAGGAACCGACCCGCATGCGCCTGAGACGCCTCGCCCGCCGTGCCACGCCCCTTGCCTCTCCGGCCAACGCTGTCCGGTGGGACGCGCAGGAAGACGGGCGCAACGCGCTGGTGGCTCGCAGCGGCGCCGACCCCTTCCGCACCGAGCGGCGCCTGCGGTGGCGGGACCACTTCTCCCTCACGGAGAACGTGCTGATGCTCCAGCACATGCACGGCGAGCATGACGGCTTGCGCATCGCGCAGCTGTCGGACGTGCACGTGGGGCAGGCGACGTCCGCGGTGCGCATCCGCCGCGCGGTGGAGGCGGTCAACGCGGAGAAGCCGGACCTGGTGTTCCTCACCGGGGACTACGTCACGCACAGCCCCAAGCCGCTGCCGCGCGTGCGCGAGCTGCTGGCCGGCATCGAAGGGCCCGTCTTCGTGGTGATGGGCAACCATGACCACTGGGTGAACGCGCCCTACCTGCGCGAGTCCTTCGAGCGGCTGGGCTACACCGTCCTGCAGAACGAGCACCGGCAGGTGCACGTGAAGGGCGCGCCGGTGACGGTGCTGGGCATCGACGACGGGCTCACGGGCCGCGACGACGTGGAGGCCACCTTCCGCGGAGCGCCGGTGTCGGGCACGCGGCTGGTGCTCGCGCACACGCCGCCCACGGCGGACAAACTCCCGGCGCACGCGGGGCTGGTGCAGTTCTCCGGTCACACGCACGGCGGCCAGTTCGTGGTGCGCGGCCTGACGGAGGCCATCTTCCGCCGCGCGGGCCAGCCGTACATCCGCGGCCACTACCACGTGAATGGCAATCAGTTGTACGTGAACCGGGGCCTGGGCTTCGGCTTCGGCGGGCCGTATCTGCGCCGGGGCAGTGAACCCGAGGTGGCCTTCTTCACGCTGCGCCAGGCCGCGGTCCGCGCGGGATAGCACGGCTCGCCAGCCTGGCTTGCGAGCCCGCCCTGCATCTTCTAAGCAGCAGGCATGCACCCAAGGCGCGGCTGGCCCACCTTGTTGGTCCTCGCATGTCTTGCGTGCGAAAGCGCGCCCCGCAAAGCACGCGAGACCGAGCACTACGGCTTCATCAGCGATGAATCCGACTATGTCTGGGCGCGAGGCCCCTGGCCCAACGTCGAGCCCTCGCATGACGTGGACGAGGTCATTGATCGCCTCTGTCCCGCCATCATGATGCTCCAAAACGCGACCGACAGGGACTACGGCCAGGAATACTGTGGCCTCATCTACTCCCGTGGAGATGGCCTCTACCGCGTCAGCCATCCTTCGCCTCTCGGCCGATGGCAACTGCGCAGGCAAGCGACGAGGAAATCCTGCTTCCCCGTCCGCAAGGTCATCGACCCGGAGGCACGGACCCTCGCCATCCTCGCGGACTACCACAGTCACCCGTGGCACCCCTCGCCCCTGTCCGAACCAGACCGGCGCGCGGCCTAACAGCTCTGGCTCATCAAGATTCAGTTCGACTCGGCCTGCCACATCCAGAAGCTGGTTCCTCACCTGGATGATGTAGACAGGCCCGGCGAAGTTTTTTCGCGTCGCGGAAAGCAGTGGGTCCTGACCGGGCTCATCAAGCCCGCGGACAAGCCGTTCGGATTCATCACCCCCGTCGGGCGCGCGAATTGACAGGAGATGCCATGCCGAAGTGGTTGCCCCTGCTGAGCCTGTGCATCCTCCCAGCCTGCGCCCTCCTCAAACGCCCCCCCCGCCCTGTCCACGTCCCCGCGGAAGAAGCCGCCAGGTTCGAGTTCCCCGTTGGCATGCCCGAAGAAGGGCGCGTCATCCTGCGGCGCCCCCTGGCCCAGGCGATTCAACTCGCCATGGAGGACTATCTGCCGTGGGACCTGAAGCCGCCTCCCGGAGACCGGCCAGGGGGAGAGTGCCTCTATCAACGGGCATCGTACGACGTGACGGCGGCGCCGTATGAGGACGGCGTCATCCTCGTGAGCATCTCACTCGACCCCAGCGCCTGCGTACGGAAAGGGGCCCCTCAAGACATGGGGGCACGGTATGCAATCGATTCGAAGACGTGGCGCATCCTCGCGGTCCAGCATTGAGGGCGCCTTCCTCCCACGAGAGCGCCACTCGCGGTGCGAGCCGGGGTACAATGAATGGCATGCGCCAATCCCTGCTCCTGCATGCCGTGCTCGCTTTTTCGCTGGTGGGCTGCGTCTCGTCTCGCTTCGACGTCGTCAAGATGGCGAGCACGGAGAAGTTCGCCGTCATCAACATCGACGGCCGGAACGCCTATCTCATCGACCCGCGCACGGAGAGCTGCTTCCTGATGACGGCGAGCTTCGACAATCACTCCACCGTCCACGTCCCCTGCGACAAGCTGAAGCGCAACGTGCCGGAAGCCGCCACCTTCATCACCTGGGCCCCCAGCGGTGAAGAGGCGCCGGCCGTCAGCGCGCCGACGCCCTGAAGCACCTCAAGGCCGCAGCGGCATGCCCAACCGGCCGCTGCCCAGCCCCTCCGACCTCCTGCGCCCCCGGAGGCTGAAGGGCCCAGGGCCGAAGTACACGATGAACAGCGCGCCCCCCGCCATGGAGAGGTTCTTCATGAAGTGGATGAGCTGATCCTGCGCCTGCACCGGGTCTGGGACGAGCCAGAACCGGTGGACCATGAACGCGGCGCACAGCAGGAAGATGGCGATGGCCGCCGCGCCCAGGCGAGCGAACACGCCCAGCAACACGCACAGCCCGCCCACCACCAGCGCCACACCCGAGCCCAGCACCGCCCAGTGCGGCTCGGGCACGCCGGACGCCTGGGCCACGGCCGTCAGCGCTTCCAGTTGGAAGAAGTGGTTCAGGCCGCTGGTGATGAAGATGGCCGAGAACAGCAGCCGGCCAATCGGCGCGAGTACGCCCATGAATCCTCCCTGTGTGCCTCCTCCCAGACGCACAACGCTGGCAGGATGAAGTCATTCTCAACGTGGGCACGGATTCCCGAGCGACAGCGACCGCTCGCCTGCCCGCCCGCCCTCCGCGCGCCCGCTGCGACAACACGCCACACGCCGGGCGCCAGGGCAGCACGTATGGTGCCCGGGCCGTGAAGAACGCCCTCACCGTCTCCCTCCTGCTGTCCACCGCCCTCCTGCTCGCCCCCTCCTCGAGCGCCTGGGCGTGCGCCACCTGCGCCTGCGGCGACCCCACCCTGATGTCCATGGGCACCGAGCAGCCCTTCGAGGGCCGCCTGCGCTTGTCCTCCACCGTGCGGGGCTGGGGCCAGACGGTGGGGACGGACGGCGTGGACGCGCTGACCCTGCGCGAGGCGCGCATGGACCTGGCGGTGGCCTACGCGCCCCTCCCCTGGCTGTTCCTGTCCGCCACCCTGCCCCTGCAGGCCCGGGAGGTGCGGCACGTCAGCCTCTCGCGCGACCGCGGCTGGGGCGTTGGCGACGTGGAGGTCGCCGCCAAGGTGTTCCTCTTCCAGGACAGGGCCTTCTCCGCGAAGCATCTGTTCAGCGTGCTCGGCGGCGTGAAGCTCCCCACGGCCCCCGTGCTGCGCGACCAGAATGGCGCTCAGCTGACCTTGGACAGCCAGTTGGGCAGCGGCTCCGTGGACCCGCTGGCCGGCCTCGCCTATCAGCACTTCCGCGGCAGCTGGTCCTTCCTGGCCAGCGCCACCGGCTTCCTCCCCACGCGTGGCATCCAGGGTTTCCGCGCGGGCCCCTCCCTGCGCACCACGCTGGCCGCGCAGTACCAGCCCTCGCCGCGCTGGGCCCTGCGGATGGGCTTCGACGGCCGGCTGGAGGGGGCGGCCGACTCGTCCGGCGAACAGCACGTCCACACGAGCAGCGACCGCCATGAGCACACCGGCGGCTTCGTCGGCTACGCGTCGCCCGACGTGATTTTCGCCCCGGGCATGGACGTCGTCGTCGCCGCGGGCGTGCGCGTGCCCTTCATCAACCAACTGCGTGGCCGCGTCTCTCCCACGCCCATCGCGATGCTGTCCGTCGCCTACGACCTCTGAACCATGCGCTCCTTCCTCAAGCCCGTCACCCTGGGCGCCGCGGCGCTCCTGTCACTCACAAGCTGCGGCGGTGCCAGCCGACAGGACGGCATGACGCTGGAGCTCGCGCTGACCACCGCCCGGGCGCGCCCCATCTCGGGCGAGGCCGGCGCGCGCGAGCTGGTGAACGACCAGGGCGCCCGCGCGGTCCTCACCCGTGGCTTCGTCACGCTGAGCAGCGTGGAGCTGATTCCCTGCGCACAGCTCGGCTGGAAGCGCCTCCTGCGGCAGCTGTCTCCAGTGGGGACCGCGTGGGCCCACCACAGCGTCACCAACCCCACCCGCATGGACACCGCGCACGTGGTGAACCTGGGGGGCGCGGATGGAACCGTCCTTCCGCTGGGCGCGATGCACCCGCCGCCGGGCCGCTACTGCCACGCGCGCCTCCACTTCGAGCCGGCGCGGAGCAACGCGGAGGGGCTGGCCTCCGCCTCCCAGGGTGAGTCCCCCGTGGACATGGTGGGCCGCAGCCTGCACCTGCGCGGCACCCTGCGCACCGGACAAGACGGCGAGCCCCAGCCCTTCGAGGTGAGCTCCCAGGCGCGCGCCTCCGTGGACGTGCTACTGGAGTGGGTGACGCTGTCCGAGGACACGCCGCACGCCCAGCTCGTCTTTGCACTGAATTGGGATACGTGGCTGGATGGCGTCAGCGCCGAGCAGCCGCCCGCCAACGTGGACCTGGTGGCCAACGTCGCCCGCTCGGTGGTGCCCCCCTCCGTCGAAGAACCATGACGCCTTCGCCCCCCGCCGCCACGCCCCTCCTCGAGCCGGACTCCCGGGCTCGCCTCAACCTGGAGTGGCTGCTGCGCCTGCGCTGGGGCTTGCTGCTGGGCCAGACGCTCGTCATCGGCGCGGCGGCCTACGGGCTGGAGCTCGGCCTGCCCCTGCCGGTGCTGGGCGCGCTGCTGGGCCTGGAGGGGCTGACGAACCTGTCGGTGCGCGCCTGGCTGTCGCGGGATTTGCCCGTGACGGCGGGCACCCTGGGCAAGCTGATGCTGTGGGACACGCTGGTGCTCACGGGCCTGCTCGCCCTCAGCGGCGGCACCCACAACCCCTTCACCACGCTCTACCTGGTGAACGTGGCGCTGGCCACGGTGCTGCTCCCCGCGCGGTGGATGTGGGGGCTGTTCGGCTTCACGCTGATGGCCTTCGGCTCGCTGTTCGTGCTCCAGGACGTGGAGCTGCCCGCGGGGCTGTCGCGGCCGGACCACGCGGAGCTGATGCGGCTGCACATCAACGGCATGTGGGTGGCCTTCGCGGTGGCCGCGGGCTTCATCGTCTACTTCATCCAGCGCGTCACGCGGGCGCTCGGCGCGCGGGAGCAGGAGCTGGCCCAGGCGCGCGCGCTGCACGCGCGGCGGGAGAAGGTGGCCTCGCTGGCGACGCTGGCCGCGGGCGCCGCGCACGAGCTGTCCACGCCGCTGTCCACCATCGCCGTGGTGGCCAAGGAAGTGGAGCGCGCGCTGGCCACCGCGGGCACCTCCGAATCCGTGCGCGAGGACCTGCGCCTCATCCGCCAGCAGGTGGACCGCTGCCGCGACGTGCTGGTGCAGATGTCCGCCGACGCGGGGCAGACGACGGGGGAGCCCTTCCACCCCGTGCCCCTGGGCCGGCTGGTGGAGGACATGCTCGCGGAGCTCCACGGCGCGGAGCGCGTGCGCGTCCAACTGCCCACCGAGGTCCGCGAGTGGCGCGTCCACGGCCCACCGCGCGCCCTGGCCCGGGTGCTGCGCGGGCTGGTGAAGAACGCGCTCCAGGCATCGCAGACGCCGCGCACCGTGGAGCTGCGCGTGCAGGCCCAGGGTGACGGCGCGCTGCTCGAGGTCCAGGACGCGGGCACGGGGATGGGGGCGGAGGTGTTGTCTCGCGCCGGGGAGCCGTTCTTCACCACCAAGCCGCCAGGAGAAGGCATGGGCCTGGGACTCTTCCTGGCACGCACCTTGGTGGAACAGCTGGGCGGCTCGCTGGAGCTGCGCTCGACACCGGGCCAGGGCACCACGGCGAGCCTCGCGCTGCCGGTGACGGAGCCCCACGCCGCGCCGGAGCTGGCGTCATGAGCATCGCGAGCGCGGGCACCGAGCACCGCCCCAGCCTGCTGTTGGTGGACGACGACGCCACGCTGCGCGAGCGGCTGGCGCGCGCCTTCCGCGAGCGCGGCTGGGACGTCACCACCGCCGGGGACTACGACGAGGCGCTCGCCGCCGCGCGCCGGGACTCCCCCGAGTACGCCGTCGTGGACCTGCGCATGCCGGGCCGCAATGGCCTGGAGGTGGTGAGGGACTTGCTGACGGTGGATGCCTCCACGCGCGTCATCGTGCTCACCGGTTACGGCAGCATCGCCACCACGGTGGATGCCATCCGCTTGGGCGCGGTGAACTACCTGCCGAAGCCCGCGGACGTGGATGACGTGCTCGCGGCCTTCGCGCGGGCGTCCGGTGAGCCCTCCGTGGCGACGCCGGAGAGCTTCGAGGCGCCGTCGCTGGCGCGCGCCGAGTGGGAGCACATCAACCGCGTGCTCGCGGACTGCGCCGGCAACATCTCCGAGGCCGCGCGCAAGCTGGGCATCCACCGGCGCTCGCTCCAGCGAAAACTCCAGAAGTACCCACCTTCTCGCTGAGCGGTTCTCACGTCGCGGGAATTGCCGGGCTTTCCAAGGGGGAGGGCCGCGTGCGAGTCACTCGCCACCTTTGCTATGGGGGAGGCATGTCGACCGCACTCCAGACCCGTGCTCCCAGCCACCTGGCCCCCGGCCGCTTCGGCCAGACGCGCTACATGATTCGCCGCAAGTTCTTCAAGCTGTTCGGCGACGCGTTCCACATCTACGACGAGGCGGGCAACCTCGCGTTCTATTCGAAGCTGAAGGCCTTCAAGCTGAAGGAGGACATCCGCATCTACACCGACGAGGAGATGCGCGAGGAGCTCATCATCATCAAGGCGCGGGGCATCATCGACTTCGGCATGACGTACGACGTGACGGACGCCGTCACGGGTGAGCGCCTGGGCGCCCTGCGCCGCAAGGGCCTGCGCTCCCTCTTCCGTGACCAGTGGCTGGTGCTGGATGCGAATGACCAGGAGGTGGGGAAGATTGAAGAGGACAGCATGGCGATGGCGCTGGTGCGCCGCTTCCTCTCCAACCTGATTCCCCAGTCCTTCACCGGAACGCTGGGCCTGACGCAGGTCTTCGCCTTCCACCAGCGCTTCAACCCCTTCATCCAGAAGATTGATTTGGACTTCTCCATGGACCTCGACCGCCAGTTGGACCGGCGGCTCGGCATCGCCGCGGCGGTGCTCATGTGCGCCATCGAGGGCCGGCAGCAGTAGGTCCGCGAGGTGGAGGCTCAGGTCCGAGCCATCACCGGGAACCGGTCGGCACCCTCGGGCCACCCGGCTCCACGCACGAAAAGGTCGGCGTCCGCCTCCTCACCCACGGGCTCCGCGCCGGGCCACCAGCGCTCCGGCGTGAAGCCGAACTGGATGGAGGCGATGGGCCGGTCGATGAGCCGTGGCAGCTCCGCGCGCAGGTCGAACGGCTCGCGCGCGAAGAGGTCATCGACATACAGCGTGTCGCCCTCCACCTCCGCGAACACCCACGCGTCGTCGCGCAACTGGCGCAGCGGCCGCGAGAACCCGTTCGCCGCATACCAGCTCGCGATGCGGGCATGCCCCCGCGCACCGAAGCGCTCCGTCACTGGCACGCCCTCGTCCGCCAGCCGTGCCAACCCCGCCCGCACCTCCGCCAGCGACACATCGAGGAGCGGCGCGGCCGGCCCCGAGGGCTCGGCCACATGCGAAGCCGCGAAGAGCGTCTGCCCCCGAGGCCGAAAGCCGAAGCGCGGGTAGAACGCCCGCACGCTCGGATTGGCGAACAGCAGCACCGGCGCGTCCCCGCAGTACGCCAGGGCCGCGTCCATGACCGTCCGCGCCAGCCCACGTCCCCTCACGGACGGCAGACACCCCACCGCGCCCAACTGGAACCCGGAGACCTCTCGCCCCTCCAGCAGCAACCGCATCCGCGTCACGGACGCGTTCGCCACCACGCGCCCGTCCTCCACCACCACGAACGCGCGGTAGTCGTCGTTCCACTCACCCCACGTCGTCCAACGGCGGAAGTCGGCGCGGGTGAAGACGTGTGACACGTAATCGCAGAACGGAGCATGCAGCGCCACGTCGCGCGGCCCGGCCTCCGTGACACGCGGTCGAATCTCCATCCCGCCACTGTAGGGGGTTTCCCCGGACACACCACGGCCGTGTGCCGCCCCGAGGGGACACTGACGCGATGCGTATTGTGGGCCTTCACCTGGAAGCCTACTTACCTCCTTGTTGTCACCGTGCCAATAAGCAACTGGAGGGTTGCGTATGCGACTGCACTGGAGTCGTCCGTTGGCGTTTTCGAGTCCCCTGCTTTTGAGCTTGAGCGTGGCGCAGGCCGCCGCGCCCCCGCTGCCGCTCCTGGACATGACGCCCCTGAGAGCCCCCTTCGCGGCGGCCTGTGAAGGAAAGCCAGACGCCACCCCGCTCCCGGTGGACCCGCGGACGTTGGTGGTGCCGGGCGTCAACAAGCCCGGAGCGGCGGTGCAGTTCAATGCCTATTGGGTGGACCTGCACTCGCCACCGCCGCCGTTCATCTCCAACCTGCCGCCCAATCCCACGAACTGCGGCGAGTTCCGGGCGAGCGTGAACCGCGGAAAGAAGAACATCGAGACCCGGGCCTACTTCCAGCCCTTCACCACCGCATTGGCCTACCACAACCTCCATCTGCAATGGGGTTACCTCTTCCGGCCCTCGGACTTCGACGAGCAGGTCATCCACCGCTACGGGCTCACGAAGGCGCCCTTCCGCAATCCCTATCCGCTGCCGTGGGAGAACCCCAACCTCACCAACGGCGGCAGTGGCCAGCTCCCGCTGGGCCTCGTGCAGGAGCGTGACAAGAACGGCCGCTACACGGGGATGATCGCCTCCAGTTGCTCCGGCTGCCACGACTCCCAGCTGGGCACGGACCAGGAGTCCCGGTTCGTCTGGGGCCGCTCCACGGACGCCAGCGACCCGGGCCTCATCCAGTCCGACCTCTTCCGCTCCACCGTGGTGGGCAACGTGTTCCAGTTGGTGCCCGTCCCCTGGAGCGTGGGCCGTGGCATGAGTGACGCCATCGGCATCGTGGACCTGCTGCCCGCCCTCTTCGACATGGACTCCATGGCGCTGGCGCCCAGCCTGCTCGAGTACTTCCCGACGCACGCCGGAGGCATGTCACGCGCCCCCAACTGGTTCCACCGCGCCTTCAAGACGCGCCAGTTCTGGGACGGCGCGCTCACCTCGGACAACGTCCGCTCGGAGATGGCGTTCGGCATCGCGAACATCGGCCGCTCGGCGCCGGAGCGCCGCGCGCTCACCCTCGAGTTCGAGGACAACGACAACTTCTTCCTCTCCCTCTCGCCCCCCGCCTATCCCAGGCCCATCAACACCGCGTTGGCGGAGCGGGGCGCCATCCTCTTCCACGAGCGCGACCTCTGGGCGAACGGGGCCAACCCCCACATCCCCAAGACGCCCGGCAACGGCTCGTGCGCGAGCTGCCACGGCGTCTACTCCCCGCGCCACGCGGCCAACCCCGCCTTCCTGCCCGACCCGCGCCTCAAGGGCATCTCCGGCGTCATCACGCCCATCGAGACCATCCGGACGGACCCCGCCCGCAAGGACCTGATGGCGGACGAGCGCAAGCGCCGGGCCTGGAACACGTCCTTCCTGGCCTACAACGACATGCACCCGGACCACCACGGCTTCTTCGACGACCCCATCGTCAGCGCCCTGCGCCGCGTGCCGCGCGCCGCGTATGACCGCGGCCTCGGCCCCATCTACTCGCCCGAGGGCCCGAACATCTGGATTGAACCCTTCGGCTACATCGCGCCGCCGCTCTACGGCGTGTGGGCCTCCGCGCCCTACTTCCACAACAGCAGCGTCCCCACCCTGTGGGACGTGCTGAAGCCCTCCGACCGCCCCAAGGTGTGGCAGCGGCGGCAGACGGAGCCCAACAACATCGGCACCAACGCCGGCTACGACATGAGCTTCGACGCGTACGACTTCGCGAAGCTCGGCTGGAAGGTGACGCGGCTGGCCTGCGGCGACGTGCCCAGCAGGGACCCCTTCATCCCCTGCAGCCAGCACATGGCGACCATCGACATCGCCTTCGCGAACATCGCCAACCTGGTGGCCAACTACAACTCCCTGGCCTACCAGTCGCCGCCGCCCATCACCCAGAAGCAGATTCGCTCCCGCATGATTTTCAACTCGCACCTCTACGGCCTGGGCAACGAGGGCCACGACTTCAACCAGTCGCTCACCGACAATGAGCGCTGGGCCCTCATCGAATACCTGAAGACGCTCTGAAGGCCGGACGTGAAAACGGCCTCCTGGCACCCACGCCAGGAGGCCGCTTTCATTTGCAACCCGGGGCCGCGGCTACTTCAGCAACTCGCCCTTCTCCGCCTTCGCCACCAGCGACGCGGGCGGCTCGAAGTGCGGCCCGTACTTCGCCGCCAGCTCCCGCGCGCGGGTGATGAAGCCCCGGAGGCCCGTGCCCGTAGGCCCCTCGTAGCCGTTGATGAACTGCGCCACGCCGCCCGTCCAGGCGGGGAAGCCAATGCCCAGGATGGAGCCGATGTTCGCGTCCGCGGCCGAGCGCAGCACGCCCTCGTCGAAGCAGCGCACCGTGTCCACGGCCTCGGCGAACAGCATCCGGTCCTTCATGTCCTCGAAGGGGATGGTGTGGCCGGGCTTGGTGAAGTGCTGCGCCAGGCCCTTCCACAGGCCCGCGCGCTTGCCGTCCTCGTAGTCGTAGAAGCCGCCGCCCGTGGAGCGGCCCTTGCGCTGGTGCTGGTCGATGAGCGCGTCCACCACGGCGTAGCTGCCGTGCTCCACCCAGGGCTTGCCCTCCGCCAGGGCCGCCGCCTTCGTCTCCTGACGAATCTTGCGCGGCAGCGTCAGCGTGAGTTCGTCCATCAGGCTGAGCGGGGCGGCGGGGTAGCCCGCCTGGAGGCCCGCCTGCTCGATGGAGGCCGGCGCGATGCCCTCGCCCACCATGGCGATGGCCTCATTGAGGAAGGTGCCGATGACGCGGCTGGTGAAGAAGCCCCGGCTGTCGTTGACGACGATGGGCGTCTTCCCAATCTGCACCGCGATGTCGATGGCCTTCGCCAGCGCCGCGTCGCTCGTCTTCTTCCCGGCGATGAGCTCCAGCAGCGGCATCTTGTCCACGGGGGAGAAGAAGTGCATGCCCACGAAGTCATCCGTGCGCTTCACGCCCTCGGCCAGCAGGGAGATGGGCAGCGTGGACGTGTTGGACGCGAGCAGCGCGTCCGGCGCCACCATGTCCTGCACCTCCTGGAACACCTGGTGCTTGAGCTTCACGTCCTCGAAGACGGCCTCGATGACGACGTCACATCCCTTCAGCGCGGCGGCGTCCGTCGTCGGGGTGATGCGCGCCAGCAGCGCGTCACCCTTCTCCTTCGTGGACTTGCCCCGCTGGATGGCCTTCTCCACCAGCTTGACGGAGTACTGCTTGCCCTTCTCCGCCGAGGCGAGGCTCACGTCCTTGAGCACCACGTCGATGCCGGCCTTCGCGCAGACGTACGCGATGCCCGCGCCCATCATGCCGGCGCCCAGCACGCCCACCTTCTTCGCCGTGTACTGCGGGAAGCCCTTGGGCCGGCCGCCGCCGGAGTTGATGTGCTGCATGTCGAAGAAGAACGCCTGAATCATGTTCTTCGCGACCTGCCCGGTGACGAGCTCGGTGAAGTAGCGCGACTCGATGGTGAACGCGGTGTCCACGTCCACCTGCGTGCCCTCCACCGCCACGGCCATGATGGCGCGGGGCGCGGGCATGTTCGCGCCCTTGAGCTGCTTGCGCAGGTTGGCCGGGAAGGCGGGCAGGTTGGCCGCGAGCCCGGGGTGCGTCGGCGTGCCGCCCGGAATCTTGTAGCCCTTCACGTCCCAGGGCTGCTGCGCGCTGGGATTGGCCTTCACCCACGCCTTCGCCGCGGGCAGCAGCGCCTCCACGGAGTCCACCACCTCGTGGACCAGCCCCACGTCCTTCGCCTCCTGCGGACGGTAGCGCTGCCCCTGGAGCAGCACCTTCATCAGCGCGTCCACGATGCCCAGCATGCGCACGGTGCGCACCACGCCGCCGCCGCCGGGCAGCAGGCCCAGCGTCACCTCGGGCAGGCCCACCTGGACGCCCTTCACGTCCGCCACGATGCGGCGGTGGCACGCGAGGGCAATCTCCAGGCCGCCGCCCAGCGCCGCGCCGTTGATGGCCGCGACCACCGGCTTGCCCAGCGTCTCCAGGGCGCGAAGCTGCGCCTTGATCTCCTGGCCCAGCTCGAAGGCCTGCTTCGCGTCCTCCTTCCTCACCTTCAGCAAATCCTTCAGGTCGCCACCGGCGAAGAACGTCTTCTTCGCGGAGGTGAGGACGACGCCGGAGATGCTGTCCTTCTCCTTGACCAGCCGGTCCACCGTCGCGCGCATGGACTTCAGATACGCCGCGTTCATGGTGTTCGCGGACTGGCTCGGGTCATCCAACGTCAAGACCACGATGCCGTCAGCGTCTTGTTCCCAGCGGATGGTGCTCTGCTCACTCATGGGGTTCGCTCGAATCCTGTCGAAGTTTTGGGAAGGAAGCTCAGACGCGCTCGATGAGGGTGGCCACGCCCATGCCACCGCCCACGCACAGGGTGATGACCGCGCGGCGCGCCTTGCGGCGCTCCAGCTCGTCCACCATGGTCCCCAGAATCATCGCGCCCGTGGCGCCCAGCGGGTGCCCCATGGCGATGGCGCCGCCATTCACATTGAGCTTCTCGTCCGGAATGCCGAGGTCCTTCTGGTACTTGAGCACCACGGAGGCGAAGGCCTCGTTCAGCTCAAACAGGTCGATGTCGTTCACCGACAGGCCCGCGATTTGAAGCAGCTTCTGCGTGGCCGGAATCGGGCCGGTGAGCATGATGGTCGGGTCCGAGCCGGACGTGGCCACGGCGGCGATGCGCGCGCGCGGCGTGAGCCCCAGCGACTTGCCCACCTGCTCCGAGCCGATGAGCACCAGCGCAGCGCCGTCCACGATGCCCGACGAGTTGCCCGGCGTGTGCACGTGCTCGATGCGCTCCACGTGGTGGTACTTCTGCAGCGCCACCGCGTCGAAGCCGCCGGCCTCGCCCATGACGGCGAAGGACGGGTTGAGCTTGCCCAGCGACGCCACGGTGGAGTCGGGACGCATCAGCTCGTCATGCTCCAGCACGGTGAGGCCGTTCTGGTCCACCACCGGGACGACGGAGTTCTTGAAGTAGCCGCCGGCCCACGCCTTGCCCGCCAGCACCTGCGAGCGCGCCGCGTAGCGGTCCACGTCCTCGCGGGTGAAGCCCTCGATGGTGGCGATGAGGTCCGCGGAGATGCCCTGCGGCACGAAGTAGGTGTCGAAGTTGGTGGCCGGGTCCATGGCCCACGCGCCACCGTCCGAGCCCATGGGCACGCGCGACATGCTCTCCACGCCGCCCGCGATGACCAGGTGCTCCCAGCCCGAGCGCACCTGCTGCGCGGCCATGTTCACCGCCGTCAGGCCGGAGGCGCAGAAGCGGTTGAGCTGCACGCCGCCCACCGTCTCCGGCAGGCCCGCCGCCAGCACCAGCGTGCGCGCGATGTCCGCGCCCTGGTCGCCCACCGGCGAGACGACGCCGAGCACGACGTCGTCGATGCGCTTCGGGTCCAGGTTCGGGTGACGCTTCTTGAGCGCGTCCACCAGTCCGGTGAGCAGCGAGATGGGCTTGGTGCCGTGCAACGCGCCCTTCTTGCCCTTGCCGCGCGGGGTCCGGACGGCGTCGAAGATGAATGCTTCCTGGCTCACGCAGAGCCTCCTTGAACGGGATGTGGGGGTCTACAGGGAACGGGCGACGAGCTCTTTCATGACCTCGTTCGCACCGGCGAAGATTCGCAGCACACGCGTGTCCGCGAACAGGTGGGCGATGGGGTACTCCTTCATGTACCCGTACCCTCCGAACAACTGCAAGCAACGGTCAGCGACGATGCACGCCTGGTCCGAGACCCAGTACTTGGCCATGGCCGCCGTCGTCACATCCAACCCACCCTCCAGGTGCGACACGATGCAGTCGTCGATGAAGGTACGACACACGCGCCGGAGCGTAGCGACCTCCGCCAGCTCGAAGCGCGTATTCTGGAGGGCGAAGAGCGGCTTTCCGAACACCTGGCGCTGTTTCGTGTATTCGACCGTCACGTCCATGGCCCGCTCCAGGCTGGCCATCGCGATGAGCGCCACGCTCAGCCGCTCCTGGGGCAACTGCTCCATCATCTGGATGAAGCCTCGGCCCTCCTCGCCGCCCAGCAGGTTGCTGGCGGGGACCTTCAGGTCGTCGAAGAAGAGCTCCGTGGTGTCCTGCCCCTTGCCGCCCAGCTTCTCCAGGATGCGCCCGCGCTCGAAGCCCGGCGTGGTGTCGGAGACCTCGGCACACAGCAGGGAGATGCCCGCGTGGCCCTTCACGTCCCCGGTGCGCACCGCGAGGATGAGGAAGTCGCACACGCGGCCGTTGGAGATGAACGTCTTGGAGCCGCTCACCCGGTAGAAGTCCCCATCACGCACCGCGCGGGTGGAGATGGCCTGGAGGTCGGAGCCCGTGCCCGGCTCCGTCATGGCGATGGCGCCCACCCACTCGCCGCTGGCCAGCTTCGGCAGCCACCCCTTCTTCTGGGCCTCGGACGCGTAGGCCAGGAGGTAGTGCGCGACGATGGCGCAGTGGACCGAGAAGCCCATGGACGGGTCGCCCGCGCGGACCTGCTCCTCGATGAGGACGGCCTCGTGGGCGTAGGTGCCGCCGCCCCCGCCGTAGGCCTCCGGGATGGACATGCACAGCAGCCCCAGCTCTCCGGCCCGGCGGTACAGCGCCTTGTCCGGGTAGCCCTGCTCCACGTGCTTGGGCACGTTGGGGAGGACCTCCTTGGTGAAGTAGGTGGCCGCGAGCGCGCGCACCTGCTCGAGCTCTTCCGAGCCCCATCGAGAAGCCGCCGTCATGGTTGTCTCCTAGAGTCCGAACGTCTTGCCGATGATGTCGCGCTGGATTTCGCTGGTGCCGCCGTAGACGGTGGAGATGACCGTGGCGCGCAGGTGCGACTCCATGTCGTATTCAGTGGCGTAGCCGTAGCCGCCCATCATCTGCACGCCCTCGAGCGCCACGCGCTTGGCCGTCTCCGTCGCCTTCAGCTTCGCCATCGACGCCTCGCGGGGCAGCATCCGCTCGGGGGCTTCATCCGCCATCTCCGCCACGCGGTAGAGGAGCAGCTCGCAGCAGTCCAGCTCCGTCGCGAGGTCCGCGATGCGGTGCTTGAGCGCCTGGAAGGAGCCCACGGACTTGCCGAACTGCTTGCGCTCCTTCACGTAGGCCACCGCGTCGTCGAAGGCGCGCCGCCCCCGGCCGAGCATCGCCGCCGCGAGGATGAGCCGCTCGCTGTTGAGCCCCGACATGACCTGCGGCCACGCCTGGTCCACCTTCCCCACCACCGCGCTCTCCGGCAGGAAGCAGTCGGTGAAGTAGACGTCGTTGACGTCCTTGCCGTTGAGCGTGGGGATGCCGCGTATCTCCACGCCCGGCGTGTTCGTGGGCACGCAGAACATGGTGAGCCCTTCGTGCCGGGTCCCCGTCTGCGTGCGCGCAATCAGCAGCAGGTGGTCCGCGAGGTGCGCGTTGGAGCACCACGTCTTCTGCCCGTTGATGATGAAGCCCTCTGAAATCCGCCGCGCGCGGCACGCGATGGCGGCGACGTCCGAGCCCGCCCCCGGCTCCGAGATGGCGATGGCCTCCACGCGACCCCTGACGATGCCGCCCAGCACCTTCTCGCGCTGAGCCGGCGTCCCGAACTTCGCGTAGGGCCCGGCGGCCACCGCGGTGGTGACGTAGCCACCCACGGGCGCGAGGCCGTAGTTCGTCCGCTCCGTGAAGAGACAGACCTCCGACAAGCCACCCCCGGAGCCACCGTGCTCCGGCGAGATGCCCACGCCGAGCCAGCCCAGCTCCGCCATCTGGGCATACAACGCGCGGTTGTGGAATTCAGCGCCGTGCTGGGTCAGGGCGTCACGCTGCGCGCGCGTCCCCGTCTGCGCACGGCAGAAGGCATCGATGGCGTCGGCGAACGACGCTTGCTCCGGAGTTCTCACATGCATGGGGGCTCTGAGAGGCTTTGCGGCGGGTGAGACGTCAGGCGTTCTCGTAGAACGCGGCGATGCGCTCGGCGTACTGCGCCAGAATCACGCGGCGCTTGAGCTTCAGGCTGGGGGTCAGCTCGCCTGACACGGGGGTCCAGTTCTCGGCCACCACGTGAAAGTGTTTCACCTGCTCCGCGCGAGAGAGCCGGACGTTGACGGTGGTCATCAACGCCTCCAGCTCGGCGCGAACCGAGGCGTCCCGCGAGAGCTCCTCCAGCGTCCGAGCCCCCAGGCCGCGCGCCTTGGCCCAGACCGGCGCGGCGTCCGGATCCAGGCTGATGAGCGCCGTCACGAAGGGTCGGCTGTCACCAATCGCAATCGCCTGCCCGACGAGCGGGTGCGCGCGCAGCATGCCCTCGATTTTCGACGGGGCGATGTTCTTCCCGCTGGAGGTGATGAGCAGCTCTTTCTTGCGGTCGGTGATGGTGAGGTAGCCCTCCGCGTCCAACGAGCCGATGTCTCCGGTGGGGAGCCAACCGTCCGCATCCACCGCGCTGACAATCTGCCCGTCCGCCGCCAGGTAGCCCATGAACAGCACGGGGCCCCGGACGAAAATCTCGTCATCGGGCGCCAGCCGAAGCTGCAGCCCGGGGATGGGCCGCCCCACGGAGCCCACGCGGAAGTCCGAGGGCGTGTTGAGGGTGGCGCAGCCGGTGGTCTCGCTCATGCCCCAGACCTCCAGCACCTTGAGCCCGAAGCCGCCGAGGAACTCCAGCACCTCCACGGGGATGGGCGCGGAGCCGCTGCTCGCCCACTCGAGCGCGTCCATGCCCATGGCCCCGCGCAGGGGCTTGAGGACCTTCTCCTCCGCCTCGGCCGCCTTCTTCGCGAGCTCGGGCGGCACCGCGCGCCCCGAGCCCTCCAGCCGAAATACTTCCACCAGCGTCGCGTGCGCGGTGAGCAGGGGCTCACGCTGGGCGGGCGGCATCGCGTCCAGCTTCGCCTTCAACCCCGCGGCCAGCTTCTCCCAGACACGCGGGACGCCGAAGAAAGCCGGCGGACGCGCCTTGGCCATCAACGGAATCACGCCAGCGGGGTCCGAACAGATGTAGACGTGCAGGGCCTTGTAGAGAAAGCGGTAGAGCCCCAGCTCCCGCTCCGCGATGTGGGCCAGCGGCAGGTAGGCGATGGAGGTGGACCGCATCGGCACGGGCACCACCGCGTCCACGGCGATGGCCTCGTAGAAGGCGTTGCGGTGGCTCAGCACCACGCCCTTCGGGTCTCCGGTGGTGCCGGAGGTGTACATCATCGCGATGGGGTCCTCGGGCCGGATGGGCTTCCAGCCTGACTCGAAGACAGACGGGTCGGCCTGGTGCAGCGCGCGGCCCTTCGCCTCCACCTCCGCGAAGGACACGAAGCGCGAATCCCCCGGGGGAATGGCCGCGGCGTCCACGACGATGATGTGCGTGAGCGCGTCCAGGGACTCGAGCACCGGCTGCCAGCGGCCGACCTCGACGGCGCCCTCCAACACGACGACGCGGGCCTGGCTCTGCTTCGCCACGTAGCCAATCTGCTCGATGCTCAGCGTCTGGTACGCGGTACAGGAGATGGCGCCCAGGTGCACGGCCGCATAGTCGATGAGCCAATGCTCCGGGCGGCTGGACATCATGATCATCATCCGCTCGCCGCGCTTCAGGCCCAGCGCACCCAGCCCCCGAGAGAGCGCGGCCGTCCGTTCACGGAGCCGCGTCCACGTGAGCGTCATCTCCCCCGCGGTGAGCGCCGGGGCGTCCGCGTACTCCCTGGCGTTGCGCTCCAGCAAGAGCGGCAGCGTGAGCTGATTCGCCAGGGATTGGCACTGCGCCTCCAGGTCTGCGAACGACGGGTGCATGGGCGTCCCCTCCGGTTCACTGTTGCGCTGGACTGCAATGTCAAACGGCGCGGTGGGCGCCCGTCGTCTCAGGGGTCGACGTAGAGGTCGAGCAGCACGTCGGGACCGCCGCCGTACCCACTGAAGTCGGTGATGCCTTCGTCGCGCAGGACGTCTTCGTCGATGAAGGTCTTTCCGGTGCAGTCGCGCGGCGGGCGTTGAAGGATGGCCACTGCGGCGTCCGCCATGATTTCTGGCGCGCGGGCGCGCTGCATGGATGCATCGCCGCCCAGGAGGTTCTTCACCGCCGCCGTGGCGATGAGCGTCCGGGGCCAGAGCGCGTTCGCCGCGATGCCCGCCTCCGCGAACTCCGCGGCCCAGCCCAGCGTGAGCAGCGTCATCCCATACTTCGCCATCGTGTACGCGGGGTGCTGGCCCAGCCAATGCGGCGCCAGGTTGACGGGCGGGGACAGCGACAAGATGTGCGCGTGCGGCGAGCGGCGCAGATGGGGAAGCGCCGCGCGCGTCAGCAGGAACGTCCCCCGGAGCTGAATCTGCTGCATCAATTCGAAGCGCTTGAGCGGCAGCTCCTCGGTCTTCAGCGGCGCCAGCGCGCTCGCGTTGTTCACGCAGAAGTCGATGCCGCCAAACCGCGCCACGGCGCCATCCACGGCGCGCTGCACGTCCGCCTCCTCACGCACGTCGCCCACCACCGCGAGCGCCTGGCCCCCCGCGTCCTGGATGGCCTGCGCCGCCGTGTGCACCGTCCCGGGAAGCCGGGGGTCTGGCGTGTCTGTCTTCGCCAGCAACACGACGTTGGCACCCAGCCGCCCCGCGGCGATGCCAATCGCCAGACCGATGCCACGGCTGCCTCCGGACATCAGCAGCGTGCGTCCCGCGAGAGGGCCCGAGGTCGTCATTTCGCGTCCTTGCTCCGCTTGGATGCGGCCTTCGGCGCGGGGCGCTCCGGGCCGGGCTGTTGATGCAGGTGGGGGAAGACGTCCCGGACGATGGTGATCAGCGACTCGCTCAGCAGCAGGTGCGCGTCCTCGCGAGAGAGCGTGCCGCCGCGAATCCACTCCCGGATGGTGGACTTCACCAGGCCCGCGTAGGAGCGCATCATCGCCCGGTGGCGCGCGTCACTGCCGACCTCGACCTTGAGGCCCAGGAACTGGAGCGTCTTCGCGGCGGCCACGTCGTCCGCCTCCGCGATGATGCGCTCCACCTCCGGGTCCGCGATGCTGCCGGCTCCGGTGACGGCCACGTACGTCTTGCCGTGGGCGGCCACCGTGTCGAGGTACCACTCGACGCTGCGCTCCACCCGCTGCCGCAGGCTTCCGGTCGCACTCACCTTCTCTTCCAGTCCGGGCATGAGCAGCATCCTCTTCACGACCTTCAGGTAGAGGTCGCGCTTCTGGCCGAAGTAGTGGTTGAGCAGCCCGCGGGCGACGCCGGCCTCCCGGGCGATGTCCGTGGTGGAGACCTCCGCGTAGGGGCGCTCACCGAACAGCCGCGTCGCACACGCCAGGATCTGCTCCCGGCGCGCGTCGGGCTCCAGCCGTGTCCAGCGTGGTGCATCCGCCGAGCTCATCGCGTCACCTCCCGCCACGGGAGGAATGCGGGCAGGTCGTGCGCCAACGTCCGGGTGAAGCGAGGAGGCCTCTTCTGCATGAATGCCATGACGCCTTCTAGCGCATCCGCGCTCCGGCTCAGGCTCGCGATGAGACGGCTGTCGAGTTGGAAGGCAGGCTCCGGCGAAGGCAATGCGCTCATCTGGTAGAGCGCCTGACGGATGACGGCCACGGACACCGGCGCGGTCGTCTCCACGAGCTCCCGGGCGAGCGTGCGCGCGGCGTCGAGCACCGCATCCGGCTCATGGAGGGAGCGGACCAACCCCGCGCCCAGGGCCTCTTCCGCGGGAATCAGCCGGCCGCTCACCATCCAGTCGAGCGCGCGTCCCAGCCCGACGATGCGCGGCAGGAACCACGTCGAGCCCGCCTCCGGGTAGATGCCGCGTTTGCTGAAGACGAAGCCGAAGCGGCTGTCCTTGGCCGAGAGACGGAAGTCCGCGGGCAACAGCATCGTCGAGCCCACGCCCACCGCGGCGCCTCGGATGGCCGCGATGACCGGCTTCTGCATCGCGAACATGCGCCGCGTCACCCGGGTGGCGGGCTCCACCCAGTCGCCTTCAGGAGGCTCCGTGTTCGTCACCTCGAGCGAGCTGCCGCTCAGGTCCGCCCCCACGCAGAAGTCCTTGCCCGCCCCCGTGAGGATGACGGCGCGCACCGCCTCGTCGGCGTCGGCCACGGCGAGCGCGGCGTCGAGCTCGTCCGCCATGGTCACCGTGAACCCATTTCGTGCTTCGGGCCGGTGAAGCTCGACTGTGGCGACCCGGTCCGCCACCGAGGACCGGATGTGTTCGTAGGTCATGGAGGGTGCCCCGTGGCTTCGATGCGGGTGATGATGGGTACCTATTGGCAGAGTGTCAATAGCGGGCGATGGCCAGAATTCACAATCACTTTCGACCAATCGCGTCATCCGACCGGGGTTGGGTCGCGCTGCGACGCAGTGAAAATTGCCGCCATGGCTGCTTTTGCTGTTTTCCGAGTCTGATTCGATAATGCCGCGGCCGGGCGCTCTTCGGGCTCGGCCTCTCGTCACCGTGGAGGCTTCATGAAACTGCTTTCGAAAGTCCTCGCAGCCAGTGCCGCCGCGCTCATCCTCGCCCCCGTGTCCGCGCTCGCGCTCCCGCCGGACTGCGATGTGCAATGTGTCGACACGCCGTCCTGCTCGCTCGTCTGTGCCATCCCGTGGAGCTTCCGCGTCATCACCTGTGAGAAGTGGTTCAACGACTACGAGGTGGGAGGCACGTGCTCGCCGAGCGCCCAGGACCCTTCCGAGGAGGAGGACGAGCTCTCATCGGTCGAGCCACGCCAGAGCGCCATGCCCGGCATGGCGTCGGCCTGCGCGGCGCAGCCCGTGACGGCGAGCGTGCGCTGACCCACCGCCGTTGAAGAAGCCCGGCCCACCCCGCGCATCCAGGCGCTGGGTGGGCCTCTGTTTTTGGCTGCCGCGGCGGCGCGTGATGCGTCAGGCCGCGGCACCTGCCCGGGGGACTCATGCGGACGGCCGCCTCATCGTGGTGTGTGCTGTTCATGGCGTGGCTGGGAGCGGCCTGCGCTTCGCGGCAGCCCCTGATGCAGGCGTGGGAGGGCGCGGGGGATGCTCACTGCGAGGCGCCCAGCGAGGACCATTGCGTGGTGCTCGGCTGCGAAGAGGGCATGTGCGGCCTCTTTCCCTGCGCGGACGTGAGCTCGGACGACGTCCCGCTCCATTCGGAGGAAGCGCCGGCTCCTGGTGCGACCCTCGCCATGCGGCCAGGTTTCCCCATGGGGCCCGCACGGCCGGGGCGGTGGTGGCGCAGGAGTCCCTGGCTGCGACAGGGCGCCGAGCCCGTGATGACCTTCCGCTGGTACCCGGAGCGGCCGCCGCTACGGCCTCCGCTCGCGCTGCCTGCTCCGCGGATGCAGAAGCACCACATCTTCCCTCAGGCCATCGACCTCTCGAGCTGGTTCAGGGTGCGCAACATCAACATTCATGACTACACGATGCTCATCCCGACCCACCTCCACCGTCGCATTCACGGAGGCGGACCGTCGGAAGGACTCTGGAACGAAGCCTGGCGGCAATTCATCCTCGGACCCGGGCGCAGAGCATCTCGCGAAGAGATCTTCCGCCATGCGGGTGCGCTCATCTATCGCTTCGAGTTGACCGGCCCCGTTGGCCCTTATTATCGGCGAAGCCCATGACCAGCGGTGCCACGAGCCCCATGAACGTCTACAAGCTGGAACCCGATGTGGCAGCGGGCTTCACGGGACACCTGCGCGCCACCCACCCATGGTTCCTGCCAGGGCTCGAGAACTGCTCGGGCTGTGGCCAGACCTGGTCCACCACGGGCCTCGAGTACCCCTGTGTCGACCTGACGGAGTTCCCCCATCAGGCGCAGTACCGGCAGCCCCGGGCCGAACCGCAAGACGTGCTGACGCGGTTGACGGAGCAACTCCGGTCCTGGCTGCCCGCGGGACTCCTCCTGGAACCCGGCGCGAGCTTCGGCCCCATGACCGGCACCGCACGTGGGCTCTTTGGCGAGATTCATCTCCCCGTGCCCTGGACGCTCTGCATGTACCGGGAAGCCCTCGAAAGACTTCAAGCGTCCGGCATCCACGGGCTGCAAGGTTGCCGCCTCAACGTGCGGCACCGTGACGAACAGGCCCCCGAGCTCTGGGAGTTGCAGCTCGAACACCACGGGCACTTTCACCCCGACTGCCTTCCCGCCGACCGCAAGCCACCGTGCCCACGCTGCGGCGTCGAAAGCTACGACCTCCCCGACCCCTACCTCCTCGACGCGCAATCCCTGCCCACCCCCGTGGACCTCTTCCGTCTCGCGGACTGGCCCACGCTCATCCTCGCGACCCAGCGCTTCGTCGACACAGTCCAACAGTTGGAGCTCGACGGCGTCGTCTTCCGCGAAGTCCCGGTCCGCTGACTCACAATCCCAAGTCGCGCTCACGAGTCCGGGCATGCGGGGAAGGCCCGGGAACAGCACCTCCAGCCTGGATGCGGCCCTTGCCGCGCTCGAACAGGCTGTGTCACTCACGGAGTCCTCCCGAGGGGTAGGAGGAAGACCGCGTCCTGCGCGCGGCACGGGGGCGCCGCGAGGACTGTCACGCCCTAGCAGGCGCCACAGTCCGCCGCGCAGCTGTCGGCCGTGTTGCTGGTGCCGCAGCGCTCGGAGAGCTGGCACGTCCCGTCACCGCACCGGTAGATGTCCTCGGCGCGGATGCGGGTGGTGAGCGGCACGTAGTTCACGCCGTTGTAGGTGCAGCGCGTGTAGTAGTTCCGCCCGGTGTCCTGGAGGCAGTGGGTCCGCGCGGAGCCCACGTGGGTGATGACCGTCGCGCAGTCCGGGTCCCCCGACCAGGACGACAGGCCGCACGCACGCACCGTGCTCTGGTCGTAGTCCAGGTAGGGCGCGTCATTCGCCGCGAAGAGCCCCGCGCCATTGAAGAGGTTGCCGAAGAAGACCGCCTCCGGCTGCGCGTAGGTCTGCACCTCCTCGGACGTCGTCGGGATGACCACGCCCAGCGAGTCCTTGCCCAGCACGGAGATGTTCAGGTGCACGCCGAACTTGTTCACGTGCGCCGCCAGGCAGCTCGACACCAGCTGCTGCTCAATCACCGAAGGCCCGTTGAGCCCCTGCTGGGGATGCGCCCAGGTCGTGGCCAGCCCCAACGAGCCCTGCCACGTGTGCGTGGTCCCCGCGTACGTGTACGACAGGGACTGGCCCGCGGGGAGCGCGCAGCGGACGATGTACCGCATCACCTCCTCGGACTTGACCGGATCCTGGCTGAACCACGTGTTGAAGCCGTTCGTGGACAGGCCATTCGTGGACAAGCCATTCGTGGACAGGCCGTTTGTCGACAAGCCGTTTGTCGACAAGCCGTTCGTCGACAAGCCGTTCGTGGACAGCCCGTTCGTGGACAGCCCGTTCGTCGACACCAGCCCGGAGGACTGGGTGCTCACCGGCTCGCCCACATCGTCCACCTGCCCTGCGGGGCCGCATCCCACCGCCGCGACGAGGAGCAACGCCGGGAACAGCTCCCACTGGCGCGTGAAACGGCGGACAGTGTGGGTCAGGGTGGAGCTGGGACGGTTCGGCTGGGTGGAGTGGCGATACATGACGACCTCCGGTTTTTTTCGGGTAGCCGCGTTTCTCGCGGCCAAGACAACCGGTAGTCCTTCTCCGCTCGGGTGACAGGTGCCCTCCCGGGCAGGAGGCGCACGTCGGTCATGCGGCAAACACGTAGTCCGTGCGCCGGCTGACGCTCAGCCGCCGTTCCGCCCACCCACCAACATTCCACTCATACGAAACGGCGCGCGCCCTGAGGTGATGACACCTGCGACTCACGCGCGTCTCGCGGCAGCTTCACCGTAAAGGTCGTCCCCTCTGCCTCCGAGGAGCACACGCCCACATCACCTCCATGGGCCTGGACGATTTGTTTCACGATGAAGAGTCCCAGTCCGAGGCCGCCGCGACGGTGGCCCTTGTCTCGCTCGGAGCCCACCCGTCGAAAGGGGTCGAACAATGTCTCCAGGTGTTGAGACGCGATGGGCTCGCCAGGGTTGTGGACCTCCAGGACCTGATAACTGTCGACATCCCTGCAACGAAGTGTGACAGGCGCCGTGGGTGCCCCGTGCTCCAGCGCGTTGCCCACCAGGTTGCTGAGCACCTGGGCCAGCCGGTCCGCGTCCCAGAAGCCCACACAGAGGCCTTCCACGGCGAAGTCGATGCGCCGGTCCGGGTGCGCGGTGGCCAGCTCCTCCACCACGAGGCGGCACACCGTCGCCAGATTGACGGTGGCCAGGTGCAGGGGGATGCCGCCCGCGAGCCGCGCGCGGGTCAGGTCGAGGATGTCGGAGATCATGGCCCCCATCCGCGCGGCGCTCGACTCGATTCGCGCGGCGCACTGCTGCTGTTGCGCCACGGACAGGGCGCGCTGGGACAAGACGCGCGCGGACAGGGCAATGGCATTCAGGGGATTGCGCAGGTCGTGCCCGAGCATGCCGATGAAGCGCTCGCGAAACTCCGCCTCCTCGTACAGGCGCACCATGGCGAGGTGCCTCGCGCTGCCGTCCTCCGCCTCGCGGGCCAGCCGGGCCGTCGCGTGTGCCAGCGCGCCCTCCGCCCGCCGCCGCGCCTCACGCTCCCCCACCAGCGCCTCGCGCAGGGCCCAGGCGTCGTCTTCCTCCGGCTCGGGCCACAGCCACAGCACGAAGGTGTCCTCCGCCCGCAGGCCCACCGCCCGGAGACGCGCCTCCGTGCCGCCCTGGGGGACGCGCAGCACGCGGGACAGCGGCTCGCCCGTGGCCAGCACGCGCACGCAATCCTCCACGCGAAGGCCCCGCACGCCCTCGCCCTCCCATTGCGACAGGCAGGCAGGCAGCTGCGAGGCCGGGCCCACCGCCGCGTCCGGAAGCGCGCCGGGGGCCGCCCACCGCAGGTCGAGCAGCTCCCCCTCGGCGCTCCGCATCGACTCGAACCGCAGGCAGGCCCCGGGACGTCCCACCTGCATCATCCGCTCCGATGCGGAGTCCCCTCGCGATGACAGCCTCACGCCCATCGGTCTCCCCCCGCAGCGCCCCAGCGCAGGCACCTCGTGCCTGAAAGCGGAACGCTCGCGGACCCAGGGTGACAAATTCCAGGATGCGCGAACTTGTACGAGGGTCCCGTCACGGCGCTGCGTGCTCACTGCCCGGCACTGCCAGCACGTCTCACGTGCTGGCACGCACCGGGGTGTCGCCATTTCGCCAGGCACCTGCGCGGAAGGGACTGCCTCGGGCTGTCATCGGGTGGGCGGGCCCCTTTTCACGGGGCCCGCCACGGCAGCCCGAAGGCTCAGTACACGATGGCGATGTCGCGGAGCTCGGGCCCGGACGCGCCGCCGATGGCGCCCAGCTCCGCGGAGGTGGCGCCGCGCGGGAAGTGCGACGTGGCGCCCGTCATCAAGTTGACCTGATACAGGACGTACGGGCCGCTGTCCGACGTGCGCCCCGCGACCAGGGGCAGCCCGTTGTCACCGCCCGCGATGTCGAAGCCCACGGCCCCCACGAACGTCACGCCCAGCGCGCCCACGTCCACCAGGGTGCCGTCATTCGGCGGGTCCTGCCGGGTCAGCACGTTGCCACTGCGCTCCAGGTCATAGAGCGTGGTCGCCGCGGCGCCGGGGACGCTGTTCGTATAGGCCGCGCCGAAGACGACCGCGTCGCCGGATTCACGCTGGATGACACCGTCCGTGGTCGTCGCGCCCGTGTCCACGTTGATGCGGAGGTTCTGACCGGTGTCGCTCACCACGCGCAGGCGGTCGGCGACCGGGTTGAAGTCGATGACGAAGTGCTCTCCCGCCAGGGCCGTGAAGGGCTCCGTGGTGTCGGAGGCATCCGCCGCCAGGGTCGCCTTCGCGGTGGCCACGCCCGTGCGAGCATCCACCGTGTACAGCTTGCCCGCCGAGGACAGGGCGTACAGCTGCCGGTCCGCCGGCCGCATGTCGATGCCCAGCAGCGTCTCCCCTTCGGCGACGCCCGTCACCGGAACGGAGGACAGGAGCGTGTTCGGCGCGGACGCCGCCGCGCGGACCAGCTGGTGGTCGGCGGTGAGGCCCACGACCTCGATGTCCGTGGCCTGCTTCATCGCCAGGCCCTTGATGGGCTCACCCCCACCGATGACCGCGAGCTCGGTCGCGGCGGCCGTCGTGTTGGACGGGTCGATGCGGTACAGGCGCGGCGTCCCGCCCACCGTCAGCGCGGCGTACCCCACGTTGGTGCGCGCATCGATGTCGTAGCCATTGACGGCCGTGGCATCCACGCCCAGCGCCGCGGGCGAGGAGAGCGTCCCGTCGTTCGGCGGGTTCTGCAGGTAGACGGTGTCCGTCGCCGCGTCCAACACGAAGAGGCGCGTGTTGACGGTCTCCGGGAAGGAGTTCGTATAGGCCGCGCCCGTGATTTGCGCGCCGGTGTTGCCACCGTTGATGGCGCCATCCGTGATGGTGCCGCCGGTGTCGACATTGATGCGCAGGTTCTGCCCGGTGTCACTGACCACGCGGAGGCGGTCAGCGGCCGGGTTGAAGTCCACCGCGAAGTCCGTCCCACTCAGCGCCGTGAAGGGCTCCGACGTGTCGGAGGCATCCGCCATCAGGGTCGACTTCACGGTGACAGCGCCGGTGTCCGGCGCGACGGTGACGATCTTGCCGCCGCTCGTGAGTCCGTAGAGCTGCGCATCCACGGGACGGTAGTCGATGCCCACCAGGGTCTCACCCGACGCCAGCCCCGTCACGGCCACGTTGCTCGTCAAGGTGCCCGGCGTATCGCGCTGGAAGGACACCAGCCGGCCAGACGCCGTCAACGCGATGACCTCACTGACGACCTGCACGGGGTCGGGATCCGGGTCCGGGCCCGGCCCGGGCCCAGGGCCCGGCGTGGGCTCGTCATCCGAGCCGCAGGCAGCGAGGAGCATGGCGGCCAGCGCCGCGAAGGTCGTGTTGCGTCGTTTCGAGAAAGGCATGAGTCCCCGTGAGTTGGAGAGGCCAAAGTGGCGCTCGCGAGGCCCTACGGGGAGGGGCTGGAAACGGATTTTCAATCCGGCTCGGGCCGGACGACGCCGTTCTCCAGACGACTAATCCCCCAGCTCCTCCTGCTCGGCGAGCAGCGCCTTCTTCACCGCCTCGTTGGCGCCGTGCTTCTTCAGCAGGGCCTCGCGACGCGCCTCCAGGGCCTCGCAACCCTTCGTCGCCTTCGCGAGCTCCTTCCGGCGAGCCTCATCGTAAGCCTCCTCACCCGCGAAGTGATTGCAGGACTCCTGCTTCTCCAGGAACTGGATGATGTCGCAGCCCAGCGCCGCGCAGTTCTTCGCGCCGTAGAGCCGGGTGGGCGTGCTCGAGGTGAAGCCAATCACGCGCAAGGGGTCCGCCAGGGTCACCATGACCGCGACCGAGGCGCCCCACTTCGACGCGTACTGCCGGGTGTAGCCGTGGAGGTCGAGCGCGACGATGGCCTCCGGCGCGCCATCGCCATTGACGTCCCCCACGAAGTCGAGGTTCACGGAGTCCGCCATCTTCGTGACGTCCCCCAGCACGGGCCGCAGATCCAGGGCACGCTTCGAGCCCCCCTCCTTCACCTGAAGCTGAAACGTCTTCTGCGCCAGCGCCACCGCGAAGGTGCGGCTGCCCTGCGTCAGCGTCACGGACCGGGTCCCCTTGGCCGCCTTGATGCTCCCCGCCTTCGGGGCCACATACGCGGCCGGGGCCGCGCCGGAGGGCTTCCACATCCACCGGGACTTGTCGCAGCCCTGGATGCGCGGAATCCCATCCGTGAACACGAGCGGCCCTTCCATGAGCGTGAAGTCCTTGGGCGCCGCGGACTTCGCGCACCACCCCACCCAGGTGCCGCCCTCCACGCAGTGGTCCACCGCGCCAGCCTCGGGCGTGTCACAGGCGACGTACTTCGCGTCCGGCCCGGGATAAGGGCTGACGGCGTACAGGAAGTCGATGGTCGTGGTGGGCGCCGGCGCGGCCCCCGCCTTGAGGAGAAACAGCACTGCGGCTGTCGACAACGCGGTCATGGTGGGAATCCCCCTCTGGGTGAAGCAAGGCTTCAGAGGGAGCGGACGATAGCGTCCTGAAGACAGGGAAGACCAGGAGGCGCACGAAGCGCCCCGCGGACGGAACGCCCTGACGTCTGGCCTTCCCGCTCAACCCACCGCGCGAGGCAGGCGCACGGTGAACGTGGTGCCGTGGTCCTCGGAGGACACCACCTCCACCCCGCCGCCGTGGCCTCGGACGATGTCCTGCACGATGTAGAGCCCCAGGCCAATGCTGCGCGTGGACTGGCCTTCCTTCAGCGCGCCGCGTGTCAGCGGCTCGAAGAGCCGGGGCAGCAGCTCGCGCGGAATGGGGGCACCGCCGTTGAAGACGGAGAGCATGGCGGCCTCGCCCTCCAGGCGCGTGCCCACGCGCACCGGCGCGTCCGCGGGGCTGTAGGCCAGCGCGTTGCCCAGCAGGTTCGTGAGCACCTGCGCGATGCGGTCCGAGTCCCATTCGCCCTGGACCTCGCCCTGGATGTCCACCTCCACCCGCCGCTCCGGGTTCGCCACCTGCATCTCGTCCACCACCTGGCTCACCACGTCCCGCAGGTCCGTGGGCTGGCGGTGCAACGCAATGCCGCCGCCCAGCCGCGCCTTGGTGAAGTCCAGCAGGTCGCGAATCATCCGCGCCGCGCGCTCGGTGGCCTGGCCAATGCGCCACACCATGCGCTTCTGCGAATCCGTCAGCACGCCCTTCTTCTCCAGCAGCCCCGCCGACATGGAGATGGCCGCCAGCGGGTTGCGCAGGTCGTGCGAGACGATGCCCACCAACTGCTGCTCGAACTCGGCGCGGCGGCGCAGCTCCTCCTGGGAGCGCTGCTGCTCGGCGAACAGGCGCGCGTTCTCGATGGAGAGCGCCGCCTTCGCCGCCAGCTCCTCCACCAGCTCCTGGTCCTCCAGCGTGAAGCCCCGCCCCTGCCCCGCGCGGCCCACCGACAGCGTGCCCACCACGCGCCCCTGCGTGCGCAAGGGCACGCAGAGCAGGCTGTACGCCGGGTCCCCCTCGGACGGCGCCTGCCCCACCAGCGCCAGCCGCTGCTCCGCGGACAGCTCGGGGATGAGCAGGGGCCGGCCGCTCTGGAGCACGAACTCACTCAGCGCTTCACCGGGGAGCGGGGGCCGCGCCTCCGCGAGCGTCAGCACGGCGTGACGGGCCGCGACCTCCAGCCGGGTGCCGTCATCGGACAGCAGGCACAGCGTGCACGCGTCCGCCATGAACCGCGCCACCTGCCGGGCGATGGTGTCCAGCAACACCGACAGGTCGCGGTTCGTCGCGTCGAAGGCATTGGAGGCCTCCGCCAGCATCTGCAGGCGGGCGGCGGCGGCGCGGGCCTGCGCATGGGCCCGGCGCTCCTCCGCCGTGAGGTGCACCCGGTCCAACGCCTGCGCGCACGCGTGCGCCAGCGCCGTGAAGAAGGCCCGGTCCATCTCCGAGAAGGTGCGCGGCCGGGCGAAGGACAAGCCGATGACGCCCAGCGGCCGGCCCTTCACCAGCAAGGGCAGCGCGAGCGCCGCCTCGGGGACGCCCTTCATGTCCACGTGGGAGTACCGCGCGGCCCATTCGTCGGGCGACGCCACCCAGATGGCCTGCTGCTCTCGCACCGCGTCCGACAGCGGCGTCACCATGGACAGCGGGATGCGCCGCCACCGGTTCAGCACGCCCTCGGGATACCCGATGGCATCCACGACCTCCAGCGCCTCGCCCGCGGGGTCCAGCAGGTTGACGGAGCCCGCCTTCGCGCCCGCGGCCACCAGGCCCTGCTCGAAGAGCGCCCGGCACACCTGGGGCACCGTGCTCGCCTCCGACAGGCGCGCGGCGAAGTCCCGCAGCCGGTCGATGTACCCCGCGGCGCGGAGCGCGGCGTCCCGCGCCTCGGCCTCCTTCTGCCGCAGCAGTTCCGACTGGCGCCGCACCTGCTGCTGCGCGCGGAACAGCTCCACGAAGACAGACACCTTCGACCGGAGCACCTCCGGCGGGAAGGGCTTCTGGAGGAAGTCCACCGCGCCCGTGGCGTACCCCGTGACGAGCTCAGCGTCGTCGCGGCCATAGGCGGTGAGGAAGATGATGGGGACGTTGCGCGTGCGCTCACGCTGCTTGATGAGCGCCGCCGTCTCGAAGCCGCTCAGCCCCGCCATCCGGACGTCCAGCAGGATGACGGCGTAGTCCTCGCGCAGCAGGAAGCGCAGGGCCTGCTCGCCCGAGCACGCCTTGTCCATGCGCACGCCCAGCGGCTCGAGGATGGCCTCCAGCGACACCAGGTTCGACACATGGTCATCCACCAGCAACACGGCGGGCGCGTCCGAGCCCGCCTTCACGAGCCGGTTCGGCGCGTCGTCCGTGAGCCGGAGGTGCGTCAGAGCCAGCCGGCTCACCGCGGTGGCCGATTGCTCGAACGGAATTCCCATCCGCTGCAACGACACCATCGTTGGAATCCCGTCCTGCGACATGAAGAAGTCACCTGGTGTGCGGTGGTCAGGAGCACGGCCCGGCATCACCGGGCCCCAGGGGTGGACCGCCCCCCGGAACAATTGGCGGCCGTGGATTACAGCGCGAGGCCCGCCGCCCTGCCCAGGGCAACGCGGGCGCGCGGCGCCAAGCGTGCGCTATCCATCACTCCTGCTGCTCAGTAACGACCCTTCACCCCGAGGATGGGGAGCGCGATGGGCAGACCCACCGCGTCCTTGCGCAGGGGAAAGCCGTTGCCGCCCTCATACTCGAACCCCAGCGTCTCCCGACGGAGGGTGACGTTGAGCATGTCCAGGTACGCCTCCAGGCTGAACGTGTCGTAGACCCACGACTTGGACAACCGCACGTCGAAGCGCAGGAAGGGCGGCAACCGGTCCACGCGATCGCGGTCACTCTTGACCCAGGAAGGCCGCCCCGCGCCGTCCTGGCCCGGGCGGTGCGTCTGCGTCCCCAGGGTGCCGTATTCGGGGCGCCCGGTATTGAAGTGCACCACGCCGCCCAGCGTGACGTTGTTGGCGAACTTGTAGCTGAGCACCAGGTTGAGGATGTGCGTCTGGTCGAAGGCGAAGGGCAGGTCCGCCTCCGCCTCGCCCACGCGGTGCCCCTCCGCGTCGTAGCGGTAGAAGCGCGTGCGCCGCGTGCTGCGCTGGAGCGAGTACGACAGCCAGCCGAACCAGTTGTCCCCCAGCGGGTGCCGCAGCAGCAGCTCCACGCCGTACGCGAGGCCCCGGCTGCGAAAGTCCGGGAAGTCGATGTCGCCGCGGTTGGGAATGCCGCCGCCATCTCCCAGCTGCGCCGCGCGGCGGAGCCCCGGTGGGCTGTCGCCCGGCGGCGTGGCCGGGTCCTCGCCCTCCGTCAGGCCCTCGTCGGAGAAGGGCGTCAGCTCAATCGTCCGAAGCATGGGGTTGAGGTAGACGTCCACGCCCACCTCCAGGCCCCGCCACGCCTTCCACTCGGCGCCCGCGGAGAGCTGCACGCCCTGTTGGAGTCCCAGCAGCAGGCTCCCCACGTCCACCACCGGCAGGCTGATGAGCGTGGTGGGTGGCTGATGGAAGAGGCCCGCGCCGCCCTTGAGCGTGAGCGACTCCGTCATCTTGTGGCGCACCGTGAGGCGGGGCTCCAGCGCCCGCCGGTCGATACTGGGCGACAGGTGGTAGTTGTCCACGCGCAGCCCCGGCACCACCGCCCACTTCTCGTTGGGCTGCCACACCAGCTCCGCCCACGCGCCCATGGAGGTGCCCAGCGCCACCGGCGCGACCTCCAGCTCCTCCACGGGGCTGTTCTCCTGCTGGAGCAGCTTCACGATGGCGCGCTTGTGCTCCAGGTCCGCGCCCGTGCGCAGCGTCACCGAGGACGACAGCGGCGCGGTGTAGCCCAGCCGCGCGGACCAGTGCCCCTGGTCGATGTGGATTTCGGTGGCGTCATTGGGCGGCGAGCGGCTGACGACGCCGAAGCGGTCGAAGCCCCACGTGCCCCCCACCTCCAGCTCGCCGGGCCCCACCGGGTGCCGGTGCCGCAGGTCCACCCGGTGGAAGGCAATGGACTGCAGCGCGGTGTCCCCCTGCGGGTCCTGGGCCCGCGTGCCGAAGGTGTCCGAGGAGCCAAAGGCAAACAAGCGCAGCGTCCCGTCGCCCACCTTCTGCTCCACGCGGCCCTGGTAATCCCAGAAGTCGAGCACCACCTTCGGGTTCTCCCGGCCTGGGGGCGGCGGCGCCTGCAACTGATTGGCGGCCAAGGCGATGAGCCAGGGCGTATAGGAGTAACGGCCCGCGAGGCTGACGTTGGTGCCGGTGTCCTTGAAGGGCGTCTCGATGAAGAAGCCCGCGTTGATGAGGTCCGCGTACGCGCTGCCGTGGACGCGGTCATCCCGAGGCCGGCTGAGCCGCCCGTCGATGGCGCCCCCCATCAGCCGGCCATACCGGGGCGGCGGTGAGCCCGGATAGAAGTCGATGGCGTCAATGAAGTCCGGGTGGATGACGGCCGGCCCCAGGAACAGGTGGAAGAGGATGGGGACGCGGATGCCATCCAGGAAGTAGCCCGTGGCCGCCGGCTGGCTGCCTCGCACCACCGGGTAGGCCACGCCCGACAACATGCTGCCCACGCCGGGCAGCAGCATGACGACGCGGAAGGGGTCCCCCATGGTGCCGGGCACCTCGCGCAGCTCCGCGTCATGCAGCGTGACGCGGCTCACCTCCGTGCGCTCGCGGTCTCCCCGCACCACCGTCTCGTAGGGGTTGATGATGAGCGGCTCCAGCCCGTACACCACCTCCAGGGCCTCATTCCCCTTCAGGCCCTCCCGGAAGACGGCGGGCTTGTGCCCCGGCGCAAAGATGCGCACGGCGTGGACTCCGGAGGGCCAGCGCGCCTCGAAGCGGCCCTCCACGTCCGTCTGGACCGGCGCGTCGGGCAGCGCCTCCGACACCAGCGTGGCCCCCACCAGCGGGCGGCGGTTGCCCTTGGCGCGCACCAGGCCCTTCAAGGTGACGGGCGCCAGGGACGCGGGCCCCTCCGACACCACCGGCACGGGCGCCTCGAAGCGGTACTCGAAGAAGAGCCGCACGGCCACCGGCTGCCCTTCCAGGGTGGCGGGGGTGAAGCGCAGCGACGGCGCCGCGTGCAGCGCCGCGCGATCCAGCAGTGGGTGCAGGCCCTCCACCAGCGTGGCCGTCTCCACCTCGCCCGCGTCGTCGACCAGCACCTCCAGCTTCACCACACCCGCCACGCGCTCGGGCACCAGCTCGGGTGGATAGGGGGCGGGCGAGTCCGCCAGCAACGCGGGCGGGACGAAGGCGGGCTGGGACGTGCCCGCATCCGCCGACATGGGCGCGTCCCACGTCACCCAGTCGCCCGCGTCCGTCCGCTGGAGCTCCTGTTCCGAGTGGGCGGCAGGCTGCGCCCCGGCATCCGGCGTCCCCACCTCCTCGGCGTGCGCGCCCAGCACGGGCCACAGCAACGCCAGCACGGCCACTCGCGCGCGCGCCGTCATTCCCGCCATCTGCCCTGGACGTCCTACGGCCATGCCCCTCGTCTTCCGGGGCACCCCGCCCCACGCCCCATGAGGCCAGGGAGTGGCCGGGGTGACAAGCACCCAGGCGTCATGAGGCGGCTTTGGCGCCAATCGCAAACAGCGCAATTTCATTTTCAAGCCCGCCTGGCGCCCCAACGTCTCCGGCAATCCCGCTCCACATTTCAGACACGGACGGTCCTGGTGCGGGCCCGCGCTCACACAACCTGTCGCAGTGGATTTAAAATCATGCACCCGTCACATTGCATTTCGTTCCGCGGTCGCCCGCCACGCCCCACTTCCGCTCTTTTTGGAGCCCTTGCCCGTCCCCGCGCGTCACGGCGCGAGGAGCCCGTGGAACGCAATCCCTGCGGCCCCCAGGTGTTTCGACGCCCCATGCCACTCGCCCCCATCGGTCGGCTTCGTTCGTGTCCGGTGTCTGCCTGTTTTCCTCTTCAACTGATTCTGCGCGCGGGCGTCCGGAGCGACGACATCCCCCCCCTGCTCGCGATGGCGGAGTCCGAGCCCGCGAGTCTTCGCGTCGGCCTGTTCGAACATTCGCGCCCCATGGACCGGGCGCTCCTGAGCGCGGTGTTGCTCCAGGTGGTCTCGCTGCCACCGATGTTTGCATTGCATCTACAACCCCTGACCCTGTTCATGGCCTGTGGTCTGGTGGTCCTGTTGAGCGCCGCCTTCTTCCATGCCTCCGTCTGGAGGCTGCGCGAAGTCCTGACGCACCGCACCCGGGAGTTCGCACGTGGACGCATGGCGCGCCCCCAAACTCCCGCTCCTGCGCTCAGGCATCCACCCGGCCGCTTGCATGTCCGCTCTCGACGCCCCCGGGACTTCCCGATAGAGGAACGCGCCACCGGCGTCTGAAGTCAGGCACCGCACGCCACCTCAAATCCTCTTACCCCCAGGCCCCGGTCACTCCGGGGCCTCGACGCACACCCGCGGCTTCCTCCCGCTCGTCGCCGAGCGCAGGGCCCCCGTCTGCCCTTCGTTCTCCATGCCCCCACGCTCCCACCGTCTCGCCCTGGCGTCTGTCTTTACGCTCCTCCTCGGGGCTCCGCCGTCCACCGCCGCGCGGAGCTGGGCGTGCGGCCGCCCTTCCTGATGCACCCGTCCGGACAGCGCCTGGCGTCCCAGGGGCTGGCCACGCCCGCGTCCATGGGGCTGGGGACACCGTGGCTCCAGGCGCGCTGGGGGCTGTTGAGTCAGGCCTCGGGTGACCCGCAGAGCCTGTCCGCCGAGTTGGGCGTGGGACTTCCCCTGGGCCGGGAGGGCGCCTTTGCGGGCCGCGGCTGGAATGTCGCGCCGCGCCTGTCCGCGGGCCGTGACGTGGGGCCGGTGCTGCTCGCGGTGGACGGGGGCGCGCGGCTTCGTCCGCGAAGCCAGGTGGGAAGCCACACGGTGGGTTCGGAGCCGCCGTGATCCGTGGCCGTGGCCACCACGGGTCAGGGGCTTCGGGGCGAGCTGGGCCTCCACTCCGCGGTGCCGCTGACGCGGGACAGCCTCACGCCCTGGGAGGTGGTCGGGGGCGGGCGTTATCCGCTCGGACGGCCGGAGCTGTTCGCGCTCGGGGGACCAGGCCTGGGCTCGGCTCCGGGCACGCCGGCCTTCCGCGTGCTCGCGGGCGTGGGCCTCGACGCCCTCAAGGGCGCGCGCTCCGCGACGCGAGCGCCCGCGGGCCTGGCGCCGCCGCATCGCCCCGGCATCGAGGCACAGCGCCGCACCACACCGGCCCTCCACCACGGGTAGGCCGAGGGCCGCCTCATCGACCCGGCATCGAAGCGCCGCACCCACGCGGCACGGCACCACGCATGCGGCGCCTCACCGCTCCGGCAGGATGGCGGAGGCGACCTGATTCATCAGGTTGAGCTGGCTGCGAGACATGCGGCGCAGCAACCGGAGCACCTTGCGCATCTCGGGCAGCTGGTCCCGGTGCAGGGAGTCTCCCTCCCAGAGCGCGGCGCCCACACTGGCCGCGGTGGCGAGCCCCAGCCCGACGTCCGCGGACAGCCGCAGCGCCAGACACAAACGAAACAGGGTCGGCACGCTGGGCATCATCTTTCCCCGCTCCATGCGCCCGTAGACCTCCGCCGCGATGCCGACACGCCCCGCGACGTCCGCCTGCGTGAGCCCCGCGCGCAGCCTCGCGCCCCGAGCCGCCTCACCCACACTCTCCGCGAGACGGCTCTCCAGTTGCTCTCGCGACTTCCTGGCGCGATCCGCCGGGCTGCGAGGCTGGGACCGGGGCCGCTTGCGGGGAGAAGCGGGACCTTCAAGGTGGGTCTTCACTGCGTCAACCTTGTGAGTACGGACCGAGACGCGGCATGCCCGGGAACAGTCCGCGCTCGGTCTCGAGTGTTCCCTCGATATATAACCCGGCACGTCCTCCGGCGAAATACCGATATGGAAGGTAGTCCCCACGCCCCGCGGCCTGGGTGTCGCACCCGGCACCACACGGCCCGGCGCACCGCCACACCCGGCGTCCCGCGGCCCCGGGCGCCGCCGCGCGCATCGCCGCACCGCACCGGGTCCATCTTGCCCTGGCGGAAATGTATGTCTTTGAAGCCACCGGCGCCCGCCGCCTGGACGCTCAGCGGCCTGGAGCCAATCCCAGCAGCGAATTCCAGCGAGCAGGGTTGCCTCGCGAAACCTTTACATGCAATGTGCATCAATACGGCAACACTTCCGCGGCCCGTCGGAGCAGCCCTTTCAGGGACTGCCGCCGGACGCGTGAGTTTGGGCAGAGGCGGCCGAGCTTCCGCCGCATCTGTGGGGGCCAGCATTCCACCTTCGAACCTCGCGTCTGGCTTCGGCCAGCGCCCCCCTTCGTGTCCCTGGAGTCCCTCCGCAATGGAACTGAGATTGCCCTCGCGGCCCATGCCGGCCCCCGCTCCGCCGCAGCCCTCGAGCCCGGACGCCTCGCGGGAGCTGCGGCAGCGCTGCGCGCTCGCCACGCCGGACGACACCGCGCGCGGAATGTTCTTCCGGGGCGTCCTGGAGACGGTGCGGCGCCTGGGCGGCTCCGGCATGGAGCAACTGTGCCGGCAATCCCTCCCAGAGAAGCGCTACGTCGACTTCTTCAGCTACCCCATCACCCAGTTCCTCCCCCTGGCCTTCCAGGCGGCGGAACTCCTGTCGGAGTCCTGCGGGGGCCTGAGCGCCGCGCACCGCGTCCTGGGGGAGAAGGCCACCCACGACTTCCTGGAGTCCGTGGCGGGGCGCACCCTGCTGATGCTCGCGTACGACGAGCCCCGGCTGCTGCTGGGCCAGCTGCCCACGGGCTTCCTCGCCGCGGTCAGCTACGGCGAGCGGAGCATGGTGTGGACAGGGCCCCGCAGCGGGCGCTTCGTCATGAAGCGGGACTTCATGCCCGCGCCGTACCACGAGGGCGTGCTGCGCGCCGCGCTGGAGGCCGTGGGCGCCCGTGACGTCGTCGTGCAGGGGCGGGAGCTGGGCCTGCTCGACGCCGAGTTCGCGCTGTCCTGGCGCTGAAACGACGAACCGCCGGCGGCCCCTGTCTGGCGGGCCACCGGCGGTCAAGGCGCCCCATCCCAGACTCGCGGGATGGGGCGGTACAGCCTGGCGCCGCGACTACAGCAGCGAGCAGAGCAGGCCGGGGTAGCGCGAGCCCGCCGGGCAGCCATCCCCCTGGCAGTACGACACGCCCGAGTCGATGGCCGGGTTGCCCAGCAGCGCCGGGACCTTCACGTTGCAGGTGCCGGTGGTGGCGTTACCGGAAGCGTCCTGCACGGAGTACGTGAAGTTGTAGACGCGGCCGTTGCCCAGCAGCGCGGACTCGGCGCGGACCATGGCGGACTTCCGGTCCGGGCTCAGCTTGATGTCCTCGCACGCCAGCAGCCGCAGCAGGGACAGCGCGTCGTTGGGCTCGTCAGAGGTGACGCGGAGGATGGTGGCCGACGCGTTCATGTCCAGCGTGCCGCCGCAGTTGTCGGTGGCCGGCAGCGCGCAGTCCGCCAGGGACACCAGCACGTAGTCCGAGCCCGCGGTCGGCTGGAGCACCAGGCCGCGGTTGCCACCCAGCACGGGGGCGCTGGTGTCCACGACGGTCACGTTCGCGAAGCAGGTGTTCGTGTCCAGGCCGTCGGACACGGAGAGCTGCACGGGCGTGGTGCCCAGGGGGAACGGGCCGGAGGGGGACTGCGTCACGGAGAACGGCCCCGGGAAGTTGTCCGGGTCGAACGAGCCGTTGTCGATGGAGGCCACCCCCTGGCAGGCCGCGTTCGCGGACACCGTCACGTTGCTGCAACTGGCCACCGGCTGCTGGTTGGTGGCACAGGGAATCTCGAAGTCGATGGAGACGCTGTTGTTCTCCTCGTCGTCCTCCGGGAACACGTCGCCCTCATCCGCCACGACGGTCACCCGCGTGGTGCCCTCCGGGACGGTATAGGACAGCGAGAAGGGGAAGCTCTCCCCACCGACGAGGAAGGGCACGCTGATGACGCCCATCCGCTGCGAGCCCCCCGTGGGCGTCTCCGCGTAGACGGCGGCCGTGGAGCCGCCGATGCCCGTGAGGCTCTCGTTCTTGATGGCGCCGGAGATGGACAGCGACGTCATCGCGCAGGAAGCCACCACATCCACCACGCTCAGGTCCAAGCCCGTCAGCTTGGACTCCTGGCGCTGCACCTCGAGGCCGGGCGGCGGCTGACCGGGCGACAACTCCTCGGGGAGAGTGCCTTCACAGCCACCCAGGATGAACAACGCCGCGAGCGTGCTGACTCCTTGATACCGCGTCATGTCTGGCTCCTGGCATGCCGGGAGCATGCCTGCACTGCTGGGGGGAACCGGAACGCGCCCATGAAAGGCGTTCTTCCAGAGCCGCGTGCCGGGGAAAGCCTCTCATCGAGGCCACATCTCTATCGCGTGTTGTTTCCCCGGATACCACGGACTCCCAGTGCATGTGTAGCCAATTATTTCCGCCAGCCTGTAGGGATAGAACCAACCCAGGGGTGGCCCGAGACACCCGCACCTCACGGATTGATAATTCCAAACACCGGACAGCACCTCCCGGCCACCCCAGGTGACCTTTCCGACAGTGAAGACAGACGCCGGTGAGGCACCTCCGCGCGTGACGGCGTATCGCACACGAGTCAAACCAGACACATTCACGAAAAAGCCGACATCGCGGTTCTTTCCCGCACAGTGCGCCCGTGGACAGCCCAGGCGTCCACGGGCGGACGCACGGGCTGTCGGCCCTGGCGGACATTGGACTTCAGTACAAGGCTACGGCCTCATGTCCTCGCCCAACCTCGTCCTCCTCGTGGAAGACCATGCCGACAGCCGGGAGCTGTTGGAGGAGTTCCTCACGCTGGAGGGATTCACCGTGGAGACGGCGGGCAACGGACTGTCGGCCTGGGAGCGGCTGAACCGCCCCCCCCGGCCGGACGCCGTGCTGCTGGACTTGATGATGCCGGTGATGAGCGGCTGGGAGCTGATGCGCCACGTACGAGAGGACGCCCGGCTGCGCACGCTGCCCGTGGTGGTCGTCTCCGGGGCCGGGAGCTCCCAGCCCCTACCGGAGGGCATCCGCGCCACGGTGCCCAAGCCCGTGGACCTCTTCGAGCTGCGCGCCACCCTGGACCGGGTGGTGAGCCCGGGCTGAGCCGGCCCCCCCTCAGGTGGGCTGCCGGGGGAGCGTCACCCGGAAGATGGTGCCGGCCTCCGCGGTGGACGCCACGTCGATGCGGCCCCCATGCCCCTTCACCACCTGCTCGACGATGTAGAGCCCCAGCCCCAACCCGCTGCTGCCACCTCCTCCGACACCGGCCATGGTGCCCCGGCGGAAGGGGTCGAAGAGCCGGGGCAGCATCACCGGGGAGATGGGCTCGCCCGGGTTGTGGACCTCCAAGACCACGGAGTCCCCCGCGTCCGACAGGCTGAAGGTCACCGGGGCCTCTGGCGGGCTGTATTGGAGCGCGTTGCCGCCCAGGTTGCTCACCACCTGGAGCAGCCGGTCCGTGTCCCAGGCGCCCTCGTAGTGGCCGCTGGCCACCCGCAGCGTCAGCTTGCGTTCGGGCCACGCCGCCTCCAGCTCGTCCACCCCCTGCCGGAGCACGGACCGCAGGTCCCCCGGCGCGCGCTGGATGGGGATGCCTCCGCCCAGCCGCCCGCGGGTGAAGTCGAGCAGCTCGGAGATCATCCGCTTCATCCGGTCGCCCGAGCGGGCGACGCGCGTCACCAGCCTGCGCTCGCGCTCCGGGAGGGACTCGCTGTGCAGCAACTGCGTCACGGAGAGGTGGATGGCGTTGAGCGGGTTGCGCAGGTCGTGGCTGACGATGGCGATGAGCCGCTCGCCGAAGCGGGCCGCCTGGAGCTCGGCCTCCTGGGCGCGGCGGCGCTCGGAGACGTCCACCATGGTGGCCACCGCCGCGACGATGTCGCCCTCGCGGCTCAGGATGGGCGAGCTGGAGAGCAGCACCGTCACGTACTGGCCGTCCGCGCGCTGCACGAGCATCTCCTCGCTCTGCACCACCTCGCCGTGCCGGAGGCTGCGCGCCAGGGGCAACGCGTCCAGCGTATAGGGCCGCCCGTCCGGGTGCAGCGAGACGCCGTAGTCATCCAGGTAGTGCCCCATCGACTCGGAGGGGAGGAAGGGCTTGCCGGTGATGACCTCCACCTGGCGGCTGGCCATCACCAGGCGGCCCGAGGGCGCCTCCGCGATGAACACGCCCGCGGGCATCTGGTCCAGCACGGACGCCAGGCGCGCGCGCTCCGCCTCGATGGCGTTCAGGAGGCGCTGCCGGTCCATCTCCATGGCCCGGCGCTGGGTGATGTCCACCACCGTGGCCACCCGCTGCTCCACGCGGCCGGACGCGTCCTTGAAGGCCGTCACGTGCGTGAAGACGGGGAAGCGGGTGCCGTCCTTGCGCAGGTGGAGCGACTCGTACTCATGCGACGGCTTGGAGTTGGCGACGGCCAGGTGCCGGGGGAGCACGCCGCGCGCCTCGGGCGCGAAGGTCTCCTCGAACCGCCGTCCGGTGAGCTCGTCCGGGCCGTAGCCGTGCATGCGCGCGAAGGCCGGGTTCACCTCGCGCAGCGTCTCGTCCACCGCGTCCACCACGGCCACGCCCACGCCCAGCCGCTGGAAGACCTGCTCCCAGCGGCGCAGCCCGGCCTCACTCTGGCGCAGGCGGGCCAGCGACGCCTCCGCCTCCGCGCGGGCCTCGCGCTCGCGGGCGTGGGCCTGCGCCTGCAACAACACCGCGGTGGTGCGGGCCGCCATGGCCCGGAAGAGGAACTGGTCCTCCTCGGAGAACTCGCGGGTGCCCCGGCTGCCCATCAGCACCACGCCCAGGAGCTGCTCGTCCAGCAGCAGCGGCACGCCGAACAGCGCCGTCAGGTCCGCGTCGCGCAGCCACGGCTCGCTCACCCGGCTGTCGGCGCGCACCTCGTGCACCAGGTGCGACTGGCGCGTGGCGGCGACCGTGCCGGCGAACCCCTCGCCCAGGGGCACCCCGTCTCCCGGCGTCAGCCCCTGGCCCACCACGCACTCCACGCGCAGCACGCCGTCCTCCATCAGCAGGACGGCCGCCACGTCCACCACGGCCACCGTCTCGCGGAGGACCTGGAGCAGGCGCGGCAGGAGCCCCGCCGCGTCGTCGCTGCCCAGGGCCGCGGTGCTGATGCGGTCCAGGGCCTGCAAGGTGCGCTCGCGCGCCAGCGAGTACCGGCTCACGGAGGCCGCCACCGCCTCGTCCATGGCCTCGTGGAAGACGAGCTCCGCCTCCGGCCGGTGGGTGGCGTTCTCCCGGGACGTCCACTGCTTGAGCACGCAGGCGCGCAGCAGCCGGTACTCCGTCACCACCTGGCGCAGGTCGAAGCCCTCGCCCAGCCGCTCGATGGCGTGCCGGTCCGGGATCTCCCCCAGGCCCGTCTCCACGCCGAGCGCCCCCCCGCTGCGGCGCATGAGCGCGGCCACCACCTCCAAGAGCCGGGGCAACCCATCCCGCAGCGCGAGCCGGGGCAGCGCCTGGGCCGCCGGGATGCGGCGCACCTCCGCCTCCCAGGCCGACATGATGGACTCCCGCTGTTGGATGAGGAACTCGGCCAGGAGGATGGGCACGTTGCCTCGGATGTAGGCCGCCCACGGAGGGGCGACAACCCGAAAGCACGCCGATTGCCCGGCAGCGGAAAGGTCCGGAAGCCGCCAGGCCCCCCCTGCACGTCCGGACGGCGTGCCGCCGACAGTCGGCGAAAAGAGCATGGAGGCCCCCGCGGGTGACGGTGTTAGGTCCCCCCGACATGAGCGGGCGCGCACGGTTTGCCTGGGCGCTGGTGGTGGGGATGTTGGGCCATGCGCTCAACCGTTTTCCCGTGGAGTTCATCCCAGGCATCGACATCCTCCTGGGTTTCTTCCTCATCATCCCCGCGGCCCCCTTGCTGGGTCCCTGGGGCGCGGGGCTGGCCGCGGGCATCGCCGGCGCGGTCACCGTCCAGCTCTGGGGCCACCCCTGGGCGTTGCTCAGCACGGTGGCGGAGGGCGTGACGCTGGGCGCCCTCACCCGGCGCTACTGGCCCCTGCAGGCGGACGGGCTCTACTGGCTGGGCGGCATCCCGTACCTCGTCGTCAGCTACGTGCTCGGCCTCGACGTGACGGCGATGAGCGCGCTCGCCATCGCGCTCAAGCAGGCCCTCAACAGCCTGCTGCCGGCGCTGCTCGCCCAGGTGGTGCTGATGTCCCCCACGGTGCGCGCGCGGCTCTGGCCCCTGCTCCCCTCGGGGATGCGCACCTTCTCCTTGTCCATGGCGGTGAGCGCCACGCTGCTGCTCGCGCTCACCCTGCCGCTGCTGATGGTGGGCACGCTGGAGGGCCGCTCCCGCTACGCCGCGGAGCGCCGCCGGCTGGACGACCAGGGGCTGGCCACCGCGCACCTGCTGGCGGAGACCGTGGACTCCGAGCTGGCCGCCGCCCAGGCCCAGACGGCCCTGCTGGCCAGCGTCGTCATGGACCGGTGGGAGCAGACGGGCCACCGCCCCACGCAGGCTTCCCTGGAGGAGCTGCTCCGGGACTGGGTGTACCACTCCGTCTTCTCCCTCAACTGTGGCATTGGCGACAGCGAGGGCCGGCTGGTGGCGCTCTGGCCACCGCTGGGGGTGTCGTCCAAGCCGGTGACGGGCGCGGACTTCTCCGACCGCGCCTACTTCCAGGACGTGCGCCGCACGCGCGCGCCCCTGGTGAGCAACGTGTTCGCCGGACGCGCCACGGTGGCGGGCCCCGTCATGGTGGCCGTGGCCCCCCTGCTGCGCCAACAGCGCTTCGAGGGCTTCGCGTCGCTCGCCATCAACCTGCCCCGGATGCGGACGGTGGCGCAGGAGCGGCTGTCCGACGGCCAGCGCGCGCTGCTGGTGGACCCGGACGGCAACGTGGCCTTCGACACCGGCGCGGACCCCGGCCCGGAGCCCGCCTCCGTCCGGGGCACGCGGCTGGGCGAGGCCCTGGCACAGATGCCCTCCCGAGGCACCCGCACCTACGAGGCGGAGCCCCAGGCCCCCACACTGCGGCGGACCCTGGCGACGCGGCACCTGGCCACCGCGAGCCTGCTCCAGCCGGGCTGGCGCATCGTGGTGGAGCACCCGATGAGCTACCTGGAGTTCAGCTTCGTCGGCGCCTACCGCGCGCTGCTGGCCACGCTCGCCATGGCGCTGCTCCTGTCCATCCCCGTCACCCGCATGCTGACGCGCATGCTGTCTCGGCCGGTGGAGGCGGTGTCCGACGCCGCCGGGCGCATGGCCGCGGGCGAGCGCGACGTGCGCGCCTTCGGCGTGCTGCACCGCTCGGGCGCCCTCGAGCTGGAGCAGCTGGGCCTGGCCTTCGACGAGATGGCGTCGCGGCTGCAGCAGCACCTGCTGGAGGTGGAGCGCGCCAGCGAGGCGAAGTCCGCGTTCTTCTCCATCGCCAGCCACGAGCTGAAGACGCCGCTGGCCACGCTCAAGCTGCGCGTGCAGCGGCTGCGTCCGGGCACCGTGCGGCAGCAGGACCTGGACCTGATGGACCGCCAGGTGGACCGGCTGGCGCGGCTGGTGAACCAGTTGCTGGACGTGTCCGAGCTGGCCAGCGGCCGCCTGTCGCTGGCCCCGGTGCCGCTGGAGCTGTCCGCGCTGGTGCGGCGCGTGGCGGAGCGGCGCGCGGCCTCCGCGCCCGAGCACCAGCTGCTGTTGGACCTGGAGCCCGTGGAGGGCGCCTGGGACGAGCCGCGCCTGGAGCAGGTCGTCTACAACCTGGTGGACAACGCCATCCGCTACAGCCCCGAAGGCGGGCCGGTGGAGGTGGTGCTGCGCCGTCAGCCCGGCGCGGCGCTGCTGGAGGTGAAGGACCGCGGCGTCGGCCTGGGGCCCCGCGGCGGGGAGGAGCTCTTCACGCGCGCCTTGCGCGGCGGCACGCTGTCCACCATCAGCCGCGTGGAGGGCATGGGCGTGGGCCTGTACCTGTGCCGCGAAATCGTCACCCGGCACGGCGGCACCATCCACCTCGCCTCGCGTGACGGCGGCGGCACCTGCGCCATCGTCCACCTCCCCCGGAGCGACGGCCCGCCAGCGGTCTGAGCCGCGCCGTCAGCTCAGGGGTCCACGGGAGGAACGTCAGGCCAGGGCAGCGAGGACGAAGGCGCCGCGACGTGCGTCAGCCGCAACAGGCCGCGGCCCAGGTCGAGCTCGTAGCGGACGCGAAAGCCGGAGTCGAGCACCACCGACCCGTCCTGGTCCGGCATGAGCGGCCCGTCGAGCGGGAGCCCCGCGGCGAGCGCTCCGAGTTCACACTGGAGTTTCTGGCGCACCGGCGTCGAGCAGTCAGCCAGGGTCCGGAGCGCCCGGGGAGCGAGCTGGAGTCGAAGGGCCATGGTCGACTCAGACTGACGAGCTGGCACCGTGACGACAAGCTGTACCGGGAGTGCATGTTTTACGTCTGCTTCCAGCGCCATGCGGGGACAACCCCTCACTTCGCTGTGGAGTGGCAGACACCGGTCCCCGGTGAACACGCCGGACGGGCCGATAATACCGCTGCTGGCGAGCGTGTGACACCCCGAAGCGTTGATGGCAGCCATTGCATGGAACCGCGGGAGGATGTCCTGCGCCCCACAGACCTCGCGGCGCAATGTCATACGCACGAACGTCCCCCTTCTGGGACGCCGGGTGCGGACGAGGGGGCCTGGGGTGTCGGGCACCCAACGGGAAGCCCTCGTGGCCCTGGCGCCTCCCCCCGCTTGGGGGTATCTGGTAGGCGCCACTCTGGTCTCCGTCATGTCCCGGCCGCTCCAGCACATGCTTCTCGTCGAGGATGACCTCGCCTGGCGCGAGCGGCTCGACACGGTCGCCCGCGAGGAAGGGGTGCAGGTCACCCACGCCGCGGATGGCCAGGAGGCGCTGGACTGGCTGCGCACGCGGCCCCGGGCGAGCCACCCCGACCTCATCCTGCTGGACCTGATGTTGCCCCGGATGGACGGCTGGGAGCTCTACGGACAGCTCCGCACCAACGAGCGGCTGCGCCACCTGGGCGTGCTGATGTTCTCGGGCGCGCTGAGCGGCAAGGAGCCGCCCCTGGATGGCGTGGTGGGCTACCTGCGCAAGCCCCACGCCCCCGAGGCCGTGGACCTCGCGCTGCGCGCCCAGCTTCGCGGCCTGCCCGAGCTGCCCACGCGGGCCGCCTCCGCCCCCTACGCGCTGCACCTGCCCGACGACGTGTGCCTGCCCCTGCGCACGCTGCCTGGCGCCCTGGGCCACGCGGTGCGCCTCCACCTGCTGCGCGCGGCGGAGCTGGTGGGCACGGAGCTGCCCCTGGCCTCCACGTGGCTGATGGCGCTCCCCGGCACGCCGCCGTCGCTGCTGGTGACGTTGGAGGGCGTGCAGGTGGTGCTGGAAGTGGATGACGCACAGCGCCAGCTCACCGCCAGCGAGGTCTCCCTGGCGCCGGGCCTGTTCAACGGCGCCTGACGGCTCACGGCACCGGCAGATGCCGGACCTCGCCGCCCTCCAGGTCCACCCACAGGCCCCGGCCCGCGGCGTCGAACGCCAGCAGCGTGTCCTCCGTGAGGCGCACCTGGGGACGGACGTCTCCCTGGAACGTGAGCACCGCGCGCAGCAGGCCCCACTTGTCTGTCATTTCAACCCGCCACGCCCCTCGCCCCTCCATCAATTGCACACACCAGGACGGCGTGAGGTGGATGTCCGAGCACGCCTTCGAGTCGAAGCTGGGACGGACGGCGCGGCGGGCGGAGTGAGGGCCCACCCCGAGCAACCGCGGGCTGTCCTCGGGAGGCTCCAGGATGGACAGACGCGCGGCGGTCTCACCATCTGGCGTCACGGCCGCGATGTCCAGGGAGGACATGGAGAAGGGCGCGTCTTCGCGCCAGAACGGCAGTCCCACGCGGGAGCGCAGCGTGGGCCCCTGGTCCAGGGTGTATGTCCACCGCTCCCGGTATCCCGCGAGGAAGCTCAGATGCACGGAGTCCGCCGCCATCGCGCTCACCTGGAGGGGGAGGTCCGTCACCCGCCAGAGCGCCCGGAAGTCGGCCGCGAGCGGATCCACCATCAGCACGGTGTTCTCGACGGAGGCGAACCACACGTTGCCGTCGTACACCGGGGCCCACGTGTGCACCTTCGCGTCGCACCAGAACGCGCCGCGCCGGGTGGACAGGTCCACCCGCGACAACCGCCACACGTCCCCTCGCCGCGCGAGCGCCAACGCCCGGTCTCCGTGGAGGGACGGAACCAGGTGGAAGGCGGGCACGTCGAAGCGCGCCACCCGCCGGCCATCGGCGCGCACCCAGCGAACGCCTGCCTCGCCCAGCGCGTAGAGCAACCCGCCGTCGGGCAGCACCACCGCGTCATGCAACGTGAAGGTCCCCGCCTCGGCGGCGCGCAGGGTGACGTCGACACGCGGCTGGTCGCGGTCATCGCGCCACGCGGGATGGACGCAGTCGGGCAAGGCGGGCAGGTCGGCGCGCAGGGTGTCATCCGGCGCCGCGCTCAACAGGCGCTTGATGAGGTCCAGGTCCGAGGTGAACCGGGCATTGCCCGCCGCGCGGTCCCTCAGCAGGGCGCGCAGCGTGGGCACCGCCAACGCGGCCCGCTGCGCGGAGGGCGGCTCCCCCATGAGCGCGAGCCCGAACACGAAGCGCTCGGAGGCGCGGCCCACGCCCTCCTCCTCGAGCAGCTCGCGAATCCGCGCGCCCGCGCCCGTCAATCCGTCCGAGAACGACGTGGCCCACAAGGCCAGCAGCCGCGCCCCCGTCGCGCCGCCCGCGGCCACGCCGCGCTCCAGCCACTCCCGCGCCCGCTCGCGGGACTCGGGCACCGGCCACACCACCTGGACGGCGCGCGCGAAGTCGCCCGAGGCCGCGAGCGTCTCCGCCCAATGCAGCCGGAGCTCACGGGCCTCGGCGGGGTTCGTGCGCTCCAGCCGCGCCACCGCGTCCGAGAAGGCACCGCTGCGCCGGGCCACGGCCACCGCGCGGGCCACGTCTTTCGCGAGCAACCACTGCCGCACCACGAGGCCCGGCGCCAGCTTGCGGCTCTCCGCCAGCTCCGCCGCCAGTTGGAAGCGGCCCGCCTTCTCCAGGAAGGACACCGCCTCCTCGTGCGCCCCCAGCAGCTCCGCCAGGACGAAGGCGGCCTCGTCGACGCGGCCCTCACGCTCGAAGCGGTGGAAGGCCTCGCGGTAGCGCTGCTGGAGCGCGGCGAAGACGTCGGGCTCTCCCACGAACACCGTGCCCGGGCCGTTCGGGCCCAACCGCAAGGTGAGCTGCTCTCGCGGACCGGGCAGCCCCAGGGCCATGCGCGCCGTCTCGCTCAACCCATTGCCCAGTGGAATGGCATGGCGCAGCGCCTCGTGCAGGTTGCCCTCCTCGAACATCTCGAAGAGGCGGCGCACGTACTCCGCCTTGCGCTGCTGGACCCAGACGCCCAGCAGGGTGTTGCGCATCATCCAGCCGGTGAGCTGCGACCACGCGCTCGGGCCCTGGGGTGAGGGAGGTGGCGGGGCCTGGAGTGCGCCGTCCTCGGGAGGCTTCCGGAACCTCCCCAGCCACCGCGCGAGCAGCCCCGGTGTCCCGGACGCGGCCGAGCCCGACGTGCCACCGCGAGTCAGCGCGGCGCGGAAGCGCGCCCACCACCCGGGGCGGCCCGGCCCGGCCCGCGTCACCGCTCCAGCAGGAGCGAACCGCGCTCGCAGCCGCGCCCACAACCCCGGGCGATGGACCACGGCGGCGGCGGGAAGCTCACGCCCCTCCATGCGCGCGAACATCGCCTGCGCCTCGGGCGAGGGCTCGGGAACGGCGGGGCCAAAGCGCGCCCGCGGCGGCGACAGCACCCGCTCCAGCACGACCACGGGAGGCGGCGGCGCGGCCAGCGTCCGCGTGTCCACGTACGTCCACTCCGACACGTCGAGCCACGCCGCCACGTCCACCCGAGGCAGCGCCTCCACGGTGAACACCTGGACCTGCCCGCCGAGCACCAGCACCCCGGCGCCTTCGTGCAGGCTCGCGTGCCGACGCTCCGCCGGGGACAGCGGCGCCGCGGTGAGGACGCCCTGCTCCAGGGTGAAGGGCAGCCCGGGCGCGACGGCGCACCGCACCTCGCGCGGCGCGGACATGCCCACAAGATATCCACCGGCCACGGCCCGCACGAACATGTCGGGGGTCCACATCCCCAGAATCCGGCGGCGCGCTTCCGCCTCACCGAGCAACGCCGGGGCGAACCAGAACGCCCACGCCCGCACCGTCCCCCGGTGCACGTGTTCCCGGGGCCGCAGCTCCGCCCGCGCCGCGCTCATGCCCCACCTCCGACCTGGAGGCGGTACAGCACCGACTCCTCGCGCAGATGGAACAAGACCAGCTCCCCCTCCGCGGTGAGCCACGCGAGCACGGGCACCGCGTGGCTGACCTCCGCATGGACCACGCGGGCGTCGGCCACCGTCAGCTTGAATTGATGCTGAGGCCCCACACACCAGAAGCCGCGCTGGTCGGAGTCGAGCGCCACCAGCCCGGCCTGCGCGCGAGTCGGGTGGCAGACGCCCACGCCCACCGCCCGCAGCCCCGCCGCGAGCTGCACGGGCCGCGCGGCCCCTTGCGAGTGCAGGTGCCACAACCCCGGACGCTGATTCACGGCGAGCAACCCAGGGTCCGGATGCCCCACGCCGCCCTCCGAGGCGCCGAAGAAGACAGCGCCGCCCTCCGAGTCCGGCAACGGCGCCAGACGCACCTCCTTCATGCCGACGGTCCCGAGCGCCACGCCTCCGCCCGCGCCGGTGCGCATGACGGGGACGCACTGGTCCTTCACGGTGGCGACGGTGATGACGTCCTTGGCCACGCGCTGGGCCATCACCCGCGGGGCAGATTCGGTGCGGAGTTGATGAAGCAGATAGAGATTGGCATCCAGTCCCGACAAGAGCAGGCACAACTGCCCCTGTGAGTCGTAATAGGACGTCAACCGGCCGGGGAGCTGTTCGCGCGTGCGCAGGGGTGGACGCACGTCCATGTCGCGCATCGACCAGGGGAAGTGCGCCTCCTGACGCGGAACGCCCAGATGCCGCATGGGGCCCCGAATGCCATATCCCTGCGGCCTCTGGCACAGGACGAACATCCCCATCCCAGCACGCCAGCCCGCGCCCACGAACACCTCGTGGTCGACGGGCTTCATCCGGTTGGGAATGGGCACGGTGGCGCTGCTGGACTGAGGCAGCGCCATGGCGCTCACGCCACCATCCGCGTGGAAGAGCATCAACCGCTGCCCATCCGAGGAGAAGGTGAAGGCGCGCACGCGAGGCGCCCGGAGCTTCTTCACGGATGAGGCGATGGGACTGCGCGGTTCCTGCCCGAACGGGTCCTTGAGCAGTTGGACACAGGCCGCCGGTGGCGGCAGGTCGAGCAGCACGGAGCGCGAGCCTCGCGCGATGGGATGCACCTCCACCGCGAGCTGGCGCACGTCGGGCGCCATCACCTCGGAGACCTCCACGCGAGACAGCGTCTCCGCGCCCGGGAGCTGGGACAGGCGTTGCGCCCCCACGAGCCAGGCCTCCGCTCCGTCCAGGTCGGGCGCGAGCGACTGCCGCCACGCCGCGAGCCGCTCGGCCGTGGGCGGCGCGAGGCTCCGCGCGGCCAGCCACTCGCGCAGCGTGCTGGGCGTCACCTCGGGAAAGGGGCCCTTGCCGGGGTCCTCCTGCAGGATGCCCCACGAGAACGTGGCGCCTTCGGCCTCCGCCCTGCGGGCCAGCACGATGAGCAACGCGAGCTGCGCGATGCGGGGCGCCCCCAGTTGGTCCGGCCCGGCATCGAGCAGCGCCACGATGCGCTTCTCGCTCCGGGGCTGGCGGAACGCGGGCTGGAGGTAGGACAGCTCACTGAAGGCCGCGCGGCGCACCAGCTCCTCGGGGGCCTCCAGCGCCCACAACCACTCGCTCACGAGCAGACGGTCGAAGAGGCCTCGCCGGGAGATGCCGTCATAGCCTTGCAGCTCTCCACCGGCCAGCTCCGCCGGCGACCGCAAGGCGCCGAGCGCCACGGACAGCCGGGCCACCAGGGGCCCCAGGTGCAACGCCAGCTCCAAGGGGAGCCGGGACAGGGTCGCGGCCCAGGGCCGCAGCGCATGGGGCAGGGCCGTCACGGCGTGTCCCCCGGAGGAACCCCCGACTGCCCTTCCTCCAACCACGCCAGGAGCGTGGTGCGCGACACGCTCCGCGCCGCCCCCACGCCGACCAGCCGGGTTGACGCGGGCAGCACCGCCAGCGGCGCGCCGCCTCCGGCCTGCGCGAGGAACGCGTGCTCCAGCAGGGAAACCGCCACACTTGGAGCCAGCGCGCAGGGCAGCAGCAGCGAAGGCGCGGCGGCATCACGGCCCAGGTACACCGCGCCGTCGACCCACGGCAGGGACTCCGAGGCCCCCAGCAGCACGAGCACGTCCTGCCCCGCGACCCCCTCCCAGGACGCGAGCCGCGCGTCGTCCTCCGCGAGCACCCGCCGGGCGAGCGCGTGGGCCACGGGCCCCTCCCCCACCACGGCGATGGGCTCCAGCGGCTCGGCGCGCGGGTGCCACCGCAGCGGCACGCGGGCCGTGGCTTCACCCCAGGCGGACGCCGTCACCCCGCCACCTCGACCCCGGGCGCCTCGGCCCCGGCGGCGAGCACGCTCGCCAGCTCCGCCCGCAGCACCTTCAGGTCATCGGGGAGCACCTCGGCCGAGAAGCCCGCGTCCAGCTCTCGCGCCACGCCCTCCAGCTTGAGCCGCCAGGCCGCGAGCGCCTCCACCCCGCCCGCCGAGGGCCGCTCCGCGAGCAACTGCTGTCCCGCGTTGGCGATGCGCCGCGCCCGCACCAGGGGACCCGCGCTGGCCTCCAGCGCCGCGGCGGGCAGGGCCGCGTTCTCCGTGCCCGCGAGCGCGTCCCGCAGCACGTCCCGGGCGAGTGCCTGGGCCTCCTTGGTGGGAACGGCATACACGAGCGGCCACAGGTCCGCCGTGCCCGGCGTGCGCCGTCCCGCGAGCGCGGCGGCGGCGGCGATGAGCTTCTGCACCTTCACCGCGCGGCGGTCGGAGAGGACGACCCCCGCGGTCCGCAGCGAGCGCAGCGCGTGCGCCAGGTGCGGACGCACCTCGGACAGGTCCGCCTCGCGCGCCACCTGGGCGATGACGTCCAGGGACGCCAGGGAGGCGGTGGGCAGAGCGCCCTCGCCCCACAGCGAGGCGCCGCCCGCGAGCAGCTCCTCCAGCCGGGAGTCCGGCACGGGCTCGACGAAGATGCGCGCGAGGAAGCGGTCCGCGAAGGCCGCCAGCGACGCGTCCTCGGGCAGGGCATTGGAGGCGCCCACGCAGACGCGCAGCGGACACTGCATCCGCGTGTGGCCGCGCCGGAAGGTGCGCTCGTTGAGGATGCCCAGCAGCGTGTTGAGGATGGCGGTGGAGCCGAGGAACACCTCGTCGAGGAAGGCCACCTCGGCCTCGGGCAGCATGTCCTGCGTCTCGGTCTCGACGAGGCCCTCGCGCAGCTTGCGCAGGTCCACCGGGCCGAAGAGCTCGGAGGGCTCGGTGAAGCGGCCCAGGAGGTACTCGAAGTAGGAGCCGCCCAGCGCGCGGGCGGTGCGGCGCACGGCCTCGCTCTTCGCGGTGCCCGGCGGCCCGACGACGAGCAGGTGCTCCCCCGCCACCGCGGAGAGCGCGATGAGCTCCACCATCGCCTCGCGTTCAACGAGCCCCCTTCCCGCGCCCGTCAGGGCATCACGAACGGAGGAGGCAGCGGCTTCGAAGGAGCTGGACATGGAACACGACCCTAATCGTCGGACTTGACCACTGAAAGGCGAGTGCAGGTCCCCTCCCGGCTCCCCTTTCGGCGAAATGCCGGGCGTGAACTGTTTTCCGGGCCGCGCATTCCCAGGCACCGGCGCGAGCCTCTGCTCGATTTCATGACACGCGGCGGCACGAGAAGTCCCCTCCCGCAACCTCCGGGCATAGACTGAAACGCATGAGAAAGCAGTCGATGTGGGTGGCGGTGGCGGGCGTGTTGTGCGTGGGTTCGGAGGGGCTGGCGGCGGGCTGGAATGGCTATGCGTCCCTGGGCGCGGGCATCACCCTGGACCACCTGAGCAACTTCCGCGCGAAGGGCCCGGCCCTGCATGGGTACCTGGGCGTGGAGATGCCCCAAGGGCTGTCGGTGGGCCTGCTGGCGGAGATCTCGGAGACGTGGGGGCAGCAGTTCCCGGACGCGATGCGCTCGGGCCAGTTGGAGCGCGCGCAGCTGGACTACCGCGCGGTGGGCATCGAGGCCCGGCTGCGCTTCTTCAAGGACAAGCCCATCACCCCGTGGGTGGGCGCGCGCCTGTCGAAGAGCTGGGGGAGCACCTTCACGCCGGACGACGTGGGCACGTGGATGCGGGAGAACATCGACACCACGAGCATGGCCTTCCGGGTGGGCATCGACGGCTGGCTCAGCCAGCGCTGGGGCGTGTCCGTCTCCACGGGCTTCCAGTTCTGCGACGTGAAGCTGACGGCGAATACGCTCCAGCAGTGCGCCAAGCTGATGCAGTCGGTGATCGCCGGTCCGGTGGCCCGCTTCTGAAGCCAGGGGCGCGCGGGGCCGTTACAGTGCGCGGCATGAGCACCGTGACGCCGTCCGCCTCCGTGGGTCCCCGCTGGCTGTACCTGCATGGCTTCGCCTCCGGGCCGGACTCGGCCAAGGGCGTGGCCGTGGCGCGGCACTACGCGACCCAGGGGATTCACGTGGAGCGCCTCAACCTCCGGGTGCCCTCCCTGGAGCAGCTCCGCCTGAGCGCCATCCTGGAGACGGTGCACGCGGCGATGGGCCGTCCCGAGGAGCGCGTGGTGCTCCTCGGCTCCAGCCTGGGCGGGCTCACGGCGGCGCGGATGGCGGAGCAGGACCCGCGCGTCTGCGCGCTGGTGCTCCTGGCGCCGGCCTTCCGCGTGGTGCCCCAGCTCCGCCGGAGGATGGGCGAGGCCGCGTGGCAACATTGGCAGACGTCCGGTTGGATTGAGACGGACGACTTCGTGACGAAGCAGAAGGTGCGCATCCATTCGGGCTTCATCGAGGACGCGGAGACGGTGGACGCGCGCACGGGTGGCTGGCCGGACGTGCGCGTGCCGACGCTCATCATCCACGGCGTCCAGGATGACACGTGTGACGTCCGCAACTCGCGCCAGTGGGCGGAAGGCAAACGCCACGTCCGGCTGGTGGAGGTGGAGGACGGGCACGAGCTCACCGCGTCCCTGCCGCGGATTCTGGAGGAGACGGACGTGTTCCTCCGGCCGTGGGGCGCGCGTGGGACGGGCGCTCAGAGCTTGGTGCCGTAAGGCAGTGGCCTTCGCCCCAAGATCCTCGCGTTCACGAGGAGCGACCTTGAGGGCGCCAAGGAACGCGCTCATCAGGCCGTTTCAACCCACGTTCCTCACTTTCACGAGGAGCAACCGCGCCATGACTCCAGATGGCCATGTAGCCCTCGCTTCAACCCACGCTCCCCGCGTTCACGAGGAGCGACGACCCACGAACTACCTCGACGCCTACCGGGCCCAGACGTTTCAACCCACGCTCCCCGCGTTCACGAGGAGCGACACGAGGGGAGGGCCTGACGTGGCAGCCAACAAGGTGTTTCAACCCACGCTCCCCGCGTTCACGAGGAGCGACGTGCGCGAGCTGCTGAAACTCGTGCGTGACGAGTGGTTTCAACCCACGCTCCCCGCGTTCACGAGGGGCGACAGGATGCTGACGGGGCTCATCCAGATACACGCGACGTTTCAACCCACGCTCCCCGCGTTCACGAGGAGCGACTCAAGTCCTCGCAGGACTACCAGGCCAACATCTTGTTTCAACCCACGCTCCCCGCGTTCACGAGGAGCGACCAGGCCCAGGCAGCGCACCACCTCGTTGGCGAGTTTCAACCCACGCTCCCCGCGTTCACGAGGAGCGACGAGTGCCGGCGCCTGCATCTGCTCGACGACGAGTTTCAACCCACGCTCCCCGCGTTCACGAGGAGCGACCATCTCGCCCACCTGCATGCACGGCTACGAGGTGTTTCAACCCACGCTCCCCGCGTTCACGAGGAGCGACACAGCGGCTGCTCCACGGCGATGACGTAGCGGCTGTTTCAACCCACGCTCCCCGCGTTCACGAGGAGCGACACTTGAGTTGGCCGTAGTACGCCATCTCCGAGCCGTTTCAACCCACGCTCCCCGCGTTCACGAGGAGCGACGGTGGGTGGGGCACGTCATTGGGGACTCCGGATGTTTCAACCCACGCTCCCCGCGTTCACGAGGAGCGACGGCGCCTCCAGCGTCCCGACGTTGAACGATGCGTCGTTTCAACCCACGCTCCCCGCGTTCACGAGGAGCGACCATCACCTTCAGCGCGGTGAGCGTCTGCTCCTTGTTTCAACCCACGCTCCCCGCGTTCACGAGGAGCGACTACACGGGCGGCTTGGAAGAGGCGCACCGTCTCGGGTTTCAACCCACGCTCCCCGCGTTCACGAGGAGCGACCATCCCCGCCCGCCCCGGCGAATGGGGATGACGAGTTTCAACCCACGCTCCCCGCGTTCACGAGGAGCGACTCGATGGAGGTCGGCTGGCGCAAGGTGAGGGCAGTTTCAACCCACGCTCCCCGCGTTCACGAGGAGCGACAGCGCGTCGCTTCCACGGATTCGAACGACGAACCGGTTTCAACCCACGCTCCCCGCGTTCACGAGGAGCGACGACGACCGAAGGGGTGAGCGTTGACCCGGCCGTGTTTCAACCCACGCTCCCCGCGTTCACGAGGAGCGACGAGCAGCGCGAGCCGGAGACCGGGCGCGAACTCGTGTTTCAACCCACGCTCCCCGCGTTCACGAGGAGCGACCTCGTCTACGGCGAAGTGGCGCTGGCCCTGTACCGGTTTCAACCCACGCTCCCCGCGTTCACGAGGAGCGACGGGCTGGCGTGCGGAGCCTGGATAAGGTCATCATGTTTCAACCCACGCTCCCCGCGTTCACGAGGAGCGACTATAGGCCTCGCTGGCGTCGTGCATAAGGCCCCAGTTTCAACCCATGCTCCCCGCGTTCACGAGGAGCGACCGCGCCAGTCCGCCTTGCGCTGGCGCCCGGCGGGATTTCAACCCACGCTCCCCGCGTTCACGAGGAGCGACTGCTTGCGGCATACAGAGGGGCCGCCACGTGCTGGTTTCAACCCACGCTCCCCGCGTTCACGAGGAGCGACGAGCGCGATGGCAGCGCCGACCAGCACCCACGGAAGTTTCAACCCACGCTCCCCGCGTTCACGAGGAGCGACGGTGCGGCGACTGGTCGATGGAAGTCGGCTGGCGGTTTCAACCCACGCTCCCCGCGTTCACGAGGAGCGACTGCCGTAGCAGGGCGAAATCGAAGTTGCCTTCGACGAGTTTCAACCCACGCTCCCCGCGTTCACGAGGAGCGACCGAGCCCGCGGGCGGTGCTGCTCCACGAGTCGTGGTTTCAACCCACGCTCCCCGCGTTCACGAGGAGCGACGCGTGGGGTCCTTCGCATCCACCAGGGACGAAATGTTTCAACCCACGCTCCCCGCGTTCACGAGGAGCGACGGTTGCTCCCGGCTGGGCGGCGCGGTCGCGTCAAGTTTCAACCCACGCTCCCCGCGTTCACGAGGAGCGACCAGTATCCGGGCGGCGTGCCGGAGATTGTGAGGTTTCAACCCACGCTCCCCGCGTTCACGAGGAGCGACGCCCGCGAGAAGAGAGGCAGCATGGCTGACGAGTTTCAACCCACGCTCCCCGCGTTCACGAGGAGCGACCACCTACGCGGCGCGCGACCTCGCACACGCGAAGGAACTCTGGTTTCAACCCACGCTCCCCGCGTTCACGAGGAGCGACGGGCTTCGCCGATCTGCTCCAGCGCCGGCTTGGTTTCAACCCACGCTCCCCGCGTTCACGAGGAGCGACGAGCTGCTTCCGCGCGTTGAAGACGCGGATCTTGTTTCAACCCACGCTCCCCGCGTTCACGAGGAGCGACGTCAGCGGGGCGTTCGCGCGGCGCCCGATGCGGTTTCAACCCACGCTCCCCGCGTTCACGAGGAGCGACGGTTCCTCCCGTACGCGCCAGCCCGTATTTGCTGTTTCAACCCACGCTCCCCGCGTTCACGAGGAGCGACGCCGTGTCCTGGCGCCGGGGCGTCGCCTCTTCGTTTCAACCCACGCTCCCCGCGTTCACGAGGAGCGACCAAGGCAGCAAGCACAAAGCCCGGGACGCCACCAGTTTCAACCCACGCTCCCCGCGTTCACGAGGAGCGACTCCGCTGGGCAACCTCGATGAAGTCGCCGTCAAGGTTTCAACCCACGCTCCCCGCGTTCACGAGGAGCGACCCTTGAACCCCTGCAATCGGAGCGCATCAAGTGGTTTCAACCCACGCTCCCCGCGTTCACGAGGAGCGACCTCGAAAAGATTCACCGGAGCGCCGGACTTGACGTTTCAACCCACGCTCCCCGCGTTCACGAGGAGCGACCGCCTCCGCGAGCGCGTGGCCACGTTGGAGCAGGTTTCAACCCACGCTCCTCGCGTTCACGAGGAGCGACCTTTTCCGGTTGATTTCCTTTCAATAGCGAGGGTGGTTTCAACCCACGCTCCCCGCGTTCACGAGGAGCGACGAGGTTGGGGCTAGCCTTAATTCCGTCAAGCATGTTTCAACCCACGCTCCCCGCGTTCACGAGGAGCGACCCGCCGATGCCGCCATCGAGCACCACCGGTACGCCCATGTTTCAACCCACGCTCCCCGCGTTCACGAGGAGCGACCAGCGCGCGCATTTGCAGGCGCACGTCGTCGAAGTTTCAACCCACGCTCCCCGCGTTCACGAGGAGCGACGACGGAAGAGGCCAAGCGCTGGGCCGAGGCAATTCAGTTTCAACCCACGCTCCCCGCGTTCACGAGGAGCGACACGTGGGGCGCGGAGATGGCAGCGAATGACGAACGTTTCAACCCACGCTCCCCGCGTTCACGAGGAGCGACTCCTCGGCGCATGCCATTGAACCTGCCCCAAGTCGTTTCAACCCACGCTCCCCGCGTTCACGAGGAGCGACTCCAACCACTGCTGCCGGATGCCCTCTCGGTCGAAGTTTCAACCCACGCTCCCCGCGTTCACGAGGAGCGACCCGTCTCCGTGGCGCACGCAGTCCCGAAAGGGGTTTCAACCCACGCTCCCCGCGTTCACGAGGAGCGACGGCCTTGTCGGTGGTCCAGTGCCCTGACGAGACGTTTCAACCCACGCTCCCCGCGTTCACGAGGAGCGACAGTTGCTTCTCCAACTCCTTCGCCGACTTGTCGTTTCAACCCACGCTCCTCGCGTTCACGAGGAGCGACGCCGAAGGACTGGAAGACGACCCGCCGCAAGTGCGCGTTTCAACCCACGCTCCTCGCGTTCACGAGGAGCGACCCTGCCCTGCCAACTTACCGTTCTTCCTACGGAATCTGGCCACGATTCGCGAACCTGCCTCCAGAGCCCGGCACCGGGTCCGCCGGTTATCGCCCCAACTCCGCCAACCCTCGAAAACTATTCGGGATTTCAAAGAGCGCGAACCCTCGGCGGAGCAGCCACCGGGGGCGGTTCGCGGACGGCTACAGGACCAGCGGTCCCTCGACGTCCAGCGGTGGCCTGGCGCCATGATGCTCCGTCTTCCGGGCATCGTCTTCCGCCAGGAAATAGAAGCGCAGGCTGTCGCACTCCATATCGAACGCCGACAGCAAGCGGGCGCGCAGGACGACCCAGTCCTTGGGCTCCAGCACGCATTCGAAGACGGAGTATTGCACCCGCACGCCATGGTCCTTGCAGGCCCGTGCGATCTTGCGCAGGCGCCGAGCCCCCTGTGGGTCCGACACCCGCACGTCGTAGCAAACCAACACCGTGAGCCTACGCATCAGCGCACCGCGAAGGGAGGGTAGCCGTCCAGTTCGCCCCGGATGTGGCGGGCCAGCAGCAGCGCTTGCAGGTGAGGCGCCATGCCCCAGGTCGTCTCCTGCCCCAGGAACGCATGCCGCACGCCCACCTGCTTCGCCTCCTGATACGCCACCAGGAACGTCTTGCGAGCGTCGTCCTTCAACAGCACCGCCCCGGCGGACTCGGTCCGGAAGTCCCCGGGCTTCAACTGGCCACGGTTCACCAGAGAGAAGACCAGCCGGTCCACCACCGGCGCACGAAACTCCTCCATCACATCCAGCGCCAGCGACAGGCGCCCGGGACGGTCCTCGTGCAGGAATCCCACGGCTGGGTCCAAGCCCACGCCCGCGAGCGCCCCAGCGCAATCCTGCGCCAGCAGCGCATACCCAAACGAGAGCAGCGCGTTGAGCGGGTTCCTCGGAGGTCGGCGGTTGCGCCCATCGAACTCGAAACCACTGGCGCTCTTCTTCAGCAGCGCGGGAAAAGCTTCGAAATAATCGCGCGCCGCGATGCCCTCCAGCCCTCGCACCTGAGCCAGGTCCTCCGCCCGAGACAGCGCCCGCAGATGCTCCGACAAGCGCCGCGCCGTCTCCGACAACGCCTCCTGCCGCTCCGGCGCCGCGTCACGCCGCGCGTGCAGCACGAACTGCCGCGCGTTTCCCAGCTTCCCCAACACCATGGCCCGGGAGATGGCCAGCGAGCGCACAGTGTCATCCGCCGCCCGGTACTGCTGCCGCCGCAACAACACGTTGCCCCCGGGCACGCCCTCCACGCGCGCGAGGAAACGCCCGGTCATCCCGAAGAAGGAGACGTGGATGCCCGCCTCCAGGCAGCTCTCCATCAACTCCGGCGTCAACCACGCCCGCGTCAGGCACACCACCGAGCGCAGGTGCCGCAACGGGACCTCCGCCTTCTTCTGCTCCTGAACCGTCACCACCACACACTCGCCCTCCTTGTTCAGGCGCGTGCCCTCGGCGGTGATGAACAGCGTGTTCAGCGCGGTCGTCATGCGTTCCTCCGGTCAACCTTCCTCATCCATCCACCGCGACAGGTGCTCGTGGACGCGCCGCTGCCCGGCTGTCACGTGGGGCAGACACAGCGGCTCCAATGAGCACTTGTCGCACCGGGGCGCACGCGGCACCGCGGGCACCTCCTGCCGCTGGAGCAGCGAGTGCATCCGGGCAATGGCCTCCTCCGTGCGCTGACGGAGCCCAGCGTCGAAGCGCACGGATTCACGGCGATGCTGCGTGCCATGAAAGAGCGCGCCCTCCGGGACTTCGACGCCATGCATCTCCTCCAGGCACAGCGCCTGCGCGCAGAGTTGCACGGCGTCCGCGTCCAGCGCCTTGTGCCGGCCGCGCTTCACCTCCACCGGGTAGGGGCGCCATCCCGAGGGCAACGCGGCGTCCCGCTGGTACTCGACCATGTCCGCGCGGCCCGACACGCGCAGCCGCTGCGAGCCCAGCAACACGGCACGCTCCACCCGCCGCCCCGGTCGTGCGTCATGCCCGGGCAGGTCGACACGCTCATAGAGCAACCGGCCCGAGGCGGTGTTGACGTCCTCCCGCCACTGCCGCTCGACGTGGATGAGCGCCGCCTGCCGCTCGCAGTACAGCAGGTGCTGCAGTGCGGACAGCGCCACCCACGTCTCGCGGTCCGTGCTCATCCCACCAACTCCAACACCTCGAGCCCCTTGGGCAGGCCCGCCGTGTCCACGCTCACCGTGTAGTCAGAGAAGCTCCGAGCCGGCTTGTCCCGCTGCTTGCGGTCCGCATGAACCCGGTCGAACAACGCATGGGCCGGCGCGTTCCCGAGCTCCGAGCCATGCTTGAAGACCACCACCTTCCGCATGGACATCAGTCCCCGCGCGGCGCTGCGGTCCAGTTCGAACATGTGCGTGAAGGCCTGGAAGAGCATCTCCAGGTCCGCGGCGCCAAGGCCCGTCTGCTTCGCCAGGTGCGGCGAGACGAAGCCGTGCGCGCGGTAGAGCCCATAGGGCACGGTGTTCTTCCGGCCCATGGTGCGGTTGTCGCCACCCTGCTTCTCCGCCTCGGCCTCCGTGGCCACCGCCATGCGCGTGATGGAGTGCTCCTGCGACACGATGGGGTCCACCGAGCGCGCGAAGGTGAGCTGCACCGGGCCCCGAACTTGTCCGGCGTTCGGCCCCGTGGACATGACGGCGCCGAAGGTGCGGACATCGAAGAACGTCTTGCACATCCACGCGCGGCCCTTCTCCACCTCGGAGCCCTGGGCCTCGCCCTTGGTGTTCCGCTTCTTGCCATCCTCCGCGCGGGACGGCTTCTCGTTCAGGTCGATGCCCAGCCCCTTGTACGCCTCCGCGATGCGCTGGTTCAGGACCGCCTTTTCCTTCACGAAGATGTCCAGGCCGGGCTTTCCTTCCTGGGTCAGCAGGACGAAGTTGCGCACCTTGCGCTTGAGGCTCACGTCCGTCACGAGCCCGTGCCCGGTCTCCGCGTCGATGCGCGGCAGGTTGCCGGCGTCGGGGTCTCCGTTGGGGTTTCCATCCAGCACATCGAAGAACAGGACGAAGTCGTGACGCTGCTTGAGTTCAGTCATGGCGTTTTCTCTGGGATTGATGGGGAGACAGTGAGGGTTCAGGTGGAGGACGCTTCCGCTTCAGCCGGAGCCACGGGGCTCTCTCGCTTCGTGAAGAACGCTTCTCGCTGGTGGTAGTAGCCCACCGCGAAGAGGCCCTGGTCCTTCAGGTCGAGGACAGGCGGGAACGGAGCTTCAGACGGCAGCAGCGACATCACCTCGCCCTTGGTCCGCTCCAGCCACCTGCCGTTCTCGCCCGCCTTGGAGGCATGGTGAACGGAGAGCTGAATCAGCCGAGGGAAGACGGTGACGGGGTTTCGAGACGCGGCGCCGAAGTAGCGGTCGCGAATGGTGGCGTTGAGGTCCTTCAGCGCCGCGCCCTGCAACCGCTCCAAGACAGCGAAGAGGCGGCCGAGAACGTAGGGCTGTGAGTCGTTACTCTTGTCCAATGACACGGTGACCTCCAGGGGAGCGGTTCCACTTCGAGGGAGTCTCAGCAGGGTGGCCTTGATGAGCGCGACACGGAGCCGGAGCTGCTCGCGCTCGAACCGTTCGTCGGACGGCGGCAGCCGCAGCCGGTCCAGCGCGGCCGCCAGGAGCTGGCGAGGAAAGGGCTGGCCTCGAAGCGCCGCCCCCAGCATCCGCGTGGCGACGTCCGGCGGCAGCCCACGCCCGGAGGGCGCCTCCACCGCTTTGAGCAGGCGATAGACGGGAATCGGCCCGGCGGGCGCGTTGCCGACACGCAGGTCGTCGAAGTAGCGCCGGATGTTCTGCTTCACCTCGCCCAAGCGAGACTCGAACCAGTCGCGCACCGCGACGCGGCCCGCGTTGCCCGCCAGTGTCACGGCATAGAAGGCCCGGTCATCCAGTTCCCCCGGCTCGACTCCCGTGCGCGGCGACTCCGCGAAGTTCTTGAGGTCATCCTCCGTCGGATCCAGGAGGGACAAGAGGAAGCTCTCTTCCGACGCGGACGCCCGTGTCCAGAACACCATCACCGAGCCATCCGCCAACTGGATGCCCTGCCGGAAGCGGCGCTGCTCCGTTCTTCGAAGCATGTCGTTGAGGGCCAGCACATAGCCCAGCGCCGCTTCCTGGGAGATGGGCGCGTTGTCCCCCTGCTCCAGGCCATGTGACGAGAACGCAGGCGCGTTAAAGGACACCAATGCCGCGCCAGAGGATTGGGCCTCCGGGATGTTCTTCAACTTGGGATGGGTAACGGCCACGACGCCTTCCCGGCCCGTCACCAGACACAGTGCTCTCCGTCCCAGTGCGAGCTGCGCCCCCGAACGCCGCTCCCAGCAAGCGCGGACCGCGGGGCGCTGATGCACGGGCGTCGTCGAATCACCAACGACGAAGGCGAGCATCTCGGAGCCGGTCCATTCTTCGGAGTCCCGTTCCGCCAGGACCTTGCTCCGCTCCGCATCGTTCGTGAGGAAGGACTCCACGGCCCGGGCCTCCGCGTCCTTCGTCTCTGCGACGACCTCCCGCACTGGCTTCAAGAAGGCGTCCAAGCGGGCCAGCCGCTTCTCCACGCCACCTGCTTTCGCCTTGGGCGCGTCCTTCTCGTAGGCGAGGACATACTTCGAGTTGTCCGCGAAGAAGCCCGCCGCGATGTTCACCGAGCGCTGCGGCAGCCGAGGGACCGGCATCGGCTTGCCCCGCCCGTCTTCTCCCGCCGTGCTCTCCAGCGCGACGAACTTCCCCTTCGCGCTGATGCGGATGAAGAAGTCCACAGGCTTGACCTCGTACAGCGGGTCGTCCGTGAGTCCACGCTCGCGCGCGAAGTCATTCAGGGCCGTCAGCATCATGGGACACCTCCGCCCAGCACCTGCGCCCGAGGCGGCACGCGCAACACGCCGTCCTCCAGGAACGCCTGGAAGAACTCAGGGCGCACGGGCGCTCCGGGAACGTCGAAGGCGAAGTCGTAGAACATGAGCCCCAGCGGCCTCCGCCCCTGACCCGACTCATGTGGCAGCAGGCCGTCCTCCGCGGGCTCGACGCGCGCAGCGAACTCACGGCACCCCAGATAGGGCGCATGGAAGTATTGGCCCCGCTCCAAGCGCCGCTCGAACATGTCCTCGAACTTGCGTGCGTTGTCTTCCGGGCCCGCCTTGCCCGGCACCAGGGAGAAGGACGCGGTGATGACGTAGTCCACGTCCCGCAGCGCCACGGTGTTGCGCTGGGCCCGGTCCTCGTCCGCCGCGTAGTCGAACTTGCCCACCGTGGCCTTGTTGTTGACCTCGTTGCGGCGGAAGCTGGTCCACCGCACTGGCGCGAGCACGGCGATCTCGTGGATGTGCCAGCGGATGGCCGGCTTCCACAGGATGGCCTCCAGCACGCCACGTGCCGCCGAGGGTGTCATCACTTCATAGCTGACGCGCTCGGCCTTCATTTCGGGCCGAGTGAAGCACGCCACCGGTCCCCGAGCCCTCACGCGAAAACGTCTGTCTGCCGTTGATGTCATCCACACCTCCAGAAGCGGGTCTCAATCGGGAATGAGGAAGGCCGGGTCGAAGATGCCGACGCGGTCCAGAAGAAGGCCGAAGCGCTCGTGGTACGCGGACGTGTGCTCCGGTCCCAGGTACGTCACCGTCTCCGCGGCGAGCCGCGCCAACTCCCGCACCAGCCAAGCGTCCCGAAGCTTGCGGGGCACCGTCACCGTGAAGCGTTGCAGCGCGCGCAGGCGCTCTCGTGACGGGCCTCGAACGCGCAACGCTTCCAGCAGCGGATCGCAGCCCGAGTAGGGCACCACCACCGAAGCGCTCCAGTCGTCCTCCACGAGCTTGAACGCCTGGGCCACCTCTTCGAAGTGGAGCTTCGCTCGCAGCGCCTGGATGCCCTTCTCGTCCAGCCTGCGCGTGGGATAGAGCCTGGTGAAGTAGCGATGGACGTTCTCGGGCGAGAACAGGTCCAGGTCTGGTGACTGCTTCAGCAAGCCTCGCGTGACATCCTGGGCCGCACGTAGGATACCCCTGGGAGGCTGCGTCTCAGGCTCGTAGACGCGCAGCTCACCCAGGCCCTCCATCATCCCCTCCCGGTTGCACCGGCCCGCCGCCTGGGCCAGCGCATCCAGTCCGCCCAGTCCCCGGTAGACGACGGCGAAGTCCAGGTCCACGCCGGCCTCGACGAGTTGGGTGGCTACCAACCGCACGGGCTCCCCTCTGCGTTTGCGCGCCTTGATGTCCGCGAGCACCTTCGAGCGATGCTCCGGGCACATCAGCGCGGACAGGTGCAGCGTCTCCTCGTGCCCCAACCGCTCGTCCACGAGTTCGCAGAGCCGCCGCGCATCAGCCCGCAGGTGAACGACGGCGAGGACGTCCCGCTCCGCAGCCACGGCATCCGCCAGTTCGGCATAGGGCAGCTTCCGCCCCGACGTGGGCCACCGCACGCGAACACGGCGGAGCCGCTCGAAGGCCCGAATGGAGGCCGGAACGATTTCACGCGCCTCGGGCAAGCCCTCCGGAAAGTCCGGGCGGCGGCTCAGCGCTGGCTGCGTGGCGGTGCAGACGACCACCGAGCAGCCGTAGTCCGTCACCAGCGCGCCCAGCCCATCCAGGATGGGCTCCAGAAGCGAGGCTGGCAGCGTCTGCGCTTCGTCGAGCACGATGACGCTACGGGCCACGCGATGCAGCTTGCGACACGCCGATGGGCGGCGCGCGAAGAGGCTCTCCAGGAGCTGCACCGTCGTGGTGACGATGACGGGAGCGTCCCAGTTCTCACTGGCCACGCGGTTGAGGGGCGTCTCCTTGTCGGGGTCGACGGCGGAGTGGTGCTCGATGACAGCGTGCTCCAGCCCCTGAAAGGCCTGACGGTACGCCTCGGCACTCTGCTCGATGATGGAGGTGTAGGGGATGGCGACGATGACGCGCTGGAGCCCATGCCGCCGCGCGTGCTCAAGCGCGAAGGCCATGGACGTCAGTGTCTTCCCTCCGCCCGTAGGCACCGTGAGGCTGAAGACGCCGGGTTGTTGGGAGGCCGCTTCCACGGATGCGGCGAGCACCTCACGGCGCACCCGGTTCACCTCTGTGTCCGGGGCTCCGCGCTGCTTCTCGTCCAGGAAGACACGGAGGTGCTCGGACAATTGCGACAGCGATACCGGTACTGCGCGCGCCGCGCCCCGGCTCACATCGAAGAATGCCTCCGTGTCAAGGAAGTCCGCATCGCAGAGGACGGAGAAGAGCATCCGCGTCCAGAGTTCCACCTGACGCGGTTCGAGCGTGTCGATTGATTCCGGGGAGAAGCCCAGTGGACCTTCCATCAGGTCGGGGGCATCGCAGCGAGCCTGCGCATCCGCGAGCAGTGCATGCTTCACCTCCCGCCGCACCCGCGACCTGAAGTTCGCCGCATCGGGCAAACCTGCGTGGTGACCGGCAATCGCCATGGCCAGGGGACCCAAACGTTTGTCCCTGCTCAACGCCCAGAGCGCTCCCGCCGTCGAGTGGTCCCGCTCCAGCGCCCCTTCCTTCTCCAGGTGCGCCTCGAAGCCGTTCTCCTTGCGGATGCGTATCTGGAAGTCCCGGGTGTACTTGCCCAGGTCATGCCACCGTCCCGTGGCCAGGGCCGGCGCGCGCAAGTCTTCACGAGGCGCCAGTCGAGCGGCCCATTGCCCTACGGCTTCCAGGTGTTCGCGCAACAGGTGCGGGCGACAGTCTTCCGTCACGTGGGCCAAGGGCTCATTCGTGACCACGCGTGGCTTCGTCATCACACTCCCCCCACCGAGCACGAGCCCGCTCTCTCGAACAGGCGCGTGGGGTTGGATTCTGGTTGCCTTCGAGTGACAGGCACAAGGCGCCTTGTCCTACGAACGCTCCCGATGCGCTCTCCCCCCCGGGTGGTATGTCCGGGAGGGAAGAGTGCGGGCAGACTGACTCACGGCGTCGAACCGTCCGCGCGCGTCACACCCCGCGGGCCACGGGATTGCACGTGGGCAGCACCGTCGCTAGGCTCTGTTGAACATCCTGCGTGTTCGCAGCCGGTGTCGCCAGCCGGACCCAACTCGGCGTCTGAATTGCCCGCGTCTCACAGTCTGGTGTGGTCCTCGCGCGAGAGCATCTGCGCGCAGTTGATTTCCCTCCTGAAGGCCACGCCTCCCGAGCACGTCAGCCTCCGGCGCCGAATCGTCTGGATGCTCGGCAGGTTCGGCGGCGTCGAGCAACTCCCCTTCTTCCGCGCCCTCCTGCTCGACCCGAACGAGGACCTTCACGTCCGGGACATCGCGCAACGCGCAGGCGCGAGGCACGGCCTCCAACTCTCCGCGCGAGAGCTCATCCCAGTCGAGGAAGCGCCTCGCGAGCGCCTCGGCCCAGGCGCCACGCTGGTCAATCTCCTCTACTTCGCGAGGCTCGTGACGTTCAGTCCGGACATGGAGGCAGCGCTCCTCCGGCTGTCCCCAGGAAACCGCGCCCGTCTGCTCATCGCGCATCGGCGCAGTCACGTCACTTCACGGCACCCGGGGTTTAGGCAGGCACGGAACACGCGCAGCCCCCGGCTCGAACGCAACCCCTTCTGTTACCAGCTCGCCCTACAAGGCGTCGCTGCCCAACCGTACGCGTTCGCGGAGTGGCTGTTCGAACGCTGGTACCACTCCGACCGTCACCTCCTTCACGAGGAGAATGTCGACGCCTGCGAGCAACTCAACCTCGATGTCGCCCTCGCCTGGCGGGAGCGGCCCGAAGCCTTGCGGCTCGTCATCGAGTGGTGTCAGGGCATGCGCTCGAAGGAACTGGAGAGGAGTTTGATTCGAGTGGCATGGGGCGTCTCTCGCGATGAACTGGCCCACATCACGCGCCCCCATCCGGCGCTCCACCGCCGAGCAGCGAATGCCCTGCTGCTCCCCTTGTCAGACCTGATTGCGCACTGGGGCGAGGAAGAGCTGCTGTATCGGCTCGAATACATCGTCTGCGCGGAGAGCGTCGCCCGCACGAAGCCCCCGGTGCGGCGCTACGTCCCCGTGAAGCACCACCCGTCCTTCCACTGGGCCAAGGACCTGCTGATTCAATGGGATGCGGCTCGGCGCCGCGTGTTGTACCCGCTCCTGGATGGCGCCGACGTGGACTCACAGGTGCGGATTCAGCTACTCGAACACCTGTTGGACCAGGACCGTCCCGCCGCCATCCAATGGGCGATGGACGCGGAGCAGACGCCTGGCAGCGCGCCACTCATTGGCGCTGTCCTCGAACAGGCCGCGCTCAATACACCCACGCCCGGAGACCGACCGTTGCTCCTGTCCGCACTCCGAAACCAGGACGCGCGGATTCGGGGCATGGCCGTCGAAGGCCTGCTCGCGCTCGGGGAGTCCGGACCGGCATGGGTCGACCGGCTCCTCTCCCTGGCCCACGAGCCGCATCCCGAGGTCCGCATCCCCGCGTCCGCGGGGCTTGCCCAGCATGGCCAGCGAGAATGGCTGACACCGCTCCGGCAACTGGCCCTGGACGCCCCCACTCCCGACTTGCGCGCAAAGGCCCTCCGCTGGCTCGGCCACCTGGGCGACACCGCCAGCCGGGCGCGCTTCCTCCAGGTGCTCGTCAACGCACCCTCCCCCAAAGGCGACAACATCCCCTACGCCTCCCGCCCCGCCGCCTTCGCCCCCGAGGTCGAGGCGGCCATCGAGGCCCTCTCCCGGCTCGGCACGGACGAGGACCGCTCCGCCCTGCTCGACGCGGGCGTGCGGCTGGGATGCACCCCCCAACTCGGCGTCTGTGGGCCCATCACCTGGCACGGCGCGCAGAACGTATGAACCGCAACGAACTGCCCGGCGGGTAACCGTCGACTCGGCAAAGCCAGACAGCCGCCCGGGTGTTCACTCCCGGCTGTCTTCCGAAATGCCATTGCACCCTGGTCGCAGCCGTTGACGCGTTGCGGTTAAGTTGCGCGCCATGAACCGCGAATACCACCGCTGGTACAGCGAACGGCTGCACCGCGACATGGAGCTGCTCGTCTTCGGCCACTCGGGCGAGCCCGTGCTCCTGCTGCCCACGAGCAAGGGCCGCTTCTTCCAGGCCGAGGACTTCGGCCTCATCGGCGCCATCTCCGACCGAATCCAGTCCGGCCGGTACATCGTGGTGTGCCCCGACTCGGTGGACGAGGAGTCCTGGTTCAACACCGCCGCCCACCCGGCGGACCGCGTCCGGCGCCACCAGCAGTGGGAGGAGTACCTGCTCCACGAGGTGGTGCCCCTGCTCAAGTCCCGCAGCACGGGCGGGCGCCTCACGCTGGCCGGGTGCAGCTTCGGCGGCTTCCACTCGTACAACATTGGCCTGCGGCACCCGCACGTCTTCCGGCGCCTGCTGTCCATGGGCGGCAAGTTCGAGACGAACGAGTTCCTCGACGGGCACCACGACTCGGACGTCTATTTCCACTCGTGCACGGAGTGGCTGCCGAACCTCACGGACCCGGCGCAGCTGTCCGCGCTCCAGCGCGTGGAGATGGTGCTGGCCGTGGGCGAGCACGACTTCTGCCGCCCCTCCAACGAGCACCTCTCCAAGCTGCTGTGGAAGAAGGACATCGGCAACCACCTCGCCGTGTGGCAAGGCGGCACGCACGACTGGCCCGTGTGGCGGCAGATGATTCAGCAGTACCTGCCCTGGTAGGCGCCGCGCGCTACGCTTCGACCGGACGCAGCGTGCCCGCGCTCTTCCGGTTGAAGCGCCACACCAGCGCCACCGCCACGCTGACGAGGCCCGCGCACAGGCCCCACCAGATGCCCACCACGCCCAGGCCCCACTGGAAGGCCAGCAGCACCGTCACCGGCAAGCCGATGCCGTAGTGGCCCACCATGTTCGCCAGGAAGGTGAAGCGCGTGTCGCCCGCGCCGCGCAGCACGCCCGCGCCCACGCCCTGCGCCCCGTCGAACACCTGGAAGATGGCGCTCACCATCAGCAGCGGAATCAACAGCGGCACCACGTCCGCGGGCGCCCCCGCCAGCTTCGCCAGCGTGTTGGGGAACAGCGCGAACACCAGGCCGCTGATGGACATGAAGCCCACGCCCCCCGCCAGCGCCATGAAGCCGCTCAGCCGCGCCTGCGGCGTGTTGTGCGCGCCCACCGCCCAGCCCACCCGCACACTGCCCGCGTTGCCAATGCCCATGGCCACGGTGAAGGAGACGCTCGCGAAGGAGAGCGCAATCTGGTGCGCCCCCACGCTCTCGGGCCCCAGCCGCGCCGCCAGCACGCCCGCCAGCGCGAAGACGCCGACCTCCGCGCAGATGTGCAGGCCAATGGGCAGGCCCAGCCGCACCGCCCGCGCCATGTCCGACCACACCGGCAGGCGCGAGGCACGCTCGGCGCCCTCCACCGGACGGCTGCGCACGAACAGCACCGCGATGAGGAGCTCCACGCCGATGCTCGCCGACGTCGCCATCGCGGAGCCCGCCACGCCCAGCGCGGGCACGTCGCGCAGCGGCCCGAAGTACGCCGGCAGGCTCGACCCGCCGAAGACGAGCAGCAGGTTCCCCAGCAGGTTGAAGATGTTGGCCACCACCGTCGCGATCACCAGGGGCCGCGTGAAGGCCGTGGACTGGAGATACGAGCGCATGGTGAGGAACATCAACATCAAGGGCATGCCGGGCGCGCGCCACGTCAGGTACTCCCGCGCCCCCGCGGCCTCCGCCTCGCCGATGCCCGCCAGCGGCAACAGCCGCGGCGCCAGCGTCAGCAACGTGGCCAGCAGCACGCCCCCACAGAACGCCATCCACGCGCCCTGCCACAACAGCGCCCGCGCCCGGGTGAACTGCCGCGCGCCAATGGCCTGGGAGACCATGGGGTCGAACCCCATCATCAACCCCATGCCGAACGAGCTGACGGCGAAATAGAGGCCGTTGCCCAACCCCACCGCCGCCAGCGAGGCCGTCCCCGCGCGGCCCACCACCAGCGTGTCCACCAGGCCCATGAGCGCCTGCCCGCCCTGGGCAATCGCGATGGGAATCGCCAACCGCGCCAGCTCCCGGAGCTCGGTGCGGGGGGACTTCACGGAGGACGTTGGCAAGACGGCGGTGGACATGGGGAGTGCGCCTATAGCGCCTTCCGGCGTGGAATGCGCTGCCGGCATCCGACGCCCCACGTCCCGCCGCCTGACCAGAAGGCGCGGCGACGCGCCCGTGACAGGCGCGCCCCCTGGAATGCCCGACATTCCAGGGAGCGGTTGGCTCCGCGTCAGCCGTGCCTCACGGCATCACGGGCGGCAGGAAGGGCGCGGTGGCCACCGGCGCCTGCAGGTTGGCCACGTGCGACACGCGCAGCCCCGCGTCGGAGACGGTGTACACGTAGTCATCCGCCATGATGCTGCGGCGCACCGTGGGACTCCAGTACCAGCTCCAGTTGCGGACGCTGAACGACTGGTACATGTCCCGGACGGAGACCGTCCCCACCGGCGAGAAGCCCGTGGCGGTGTCCACGCGGAAGACGCGCAGCTCGCTGCGGAAGCCCGACCAGTAGTCGTAGGCGTTGTAGTCCCAGTCCATGAAGGGAATCGCCAACAGCCCCTTCGCCGGGAAGAAGGTGAAGGCCTTGTGCTCGTAGAGCGCCTCGCTGTGGCTGCTCATCGAGCCGAGCTGATGCGTGAAGGTCTCCCGCGGGTTGGCCAGGTCGCTCACGTCGAACAGGGACAGCTTCAGCGCGCGGTCCTGCCAGGTGCCGTCCTCGTTGCGGTGCTCGCCGAAGGTGAGCAGGTGCGAGTCGCCCAGCGGGTGGATGTACGTGGAGAAGCCCGGAATCTTCAGCTCGCCCACCATGCGCGGGTTCGCCGGGTCCGACAGGTCGAAGGTGAAGAGCGGATCCACCTGCCGGAAGGTGACGACGTAGCCCCGCTTGCCCATGAAGCGCGCGCTGAAGATGCGCTCGCCCCGGGCGAGGTCCGCGCTGCGGCCCAGCTCCTTCAACTGCCCGTCCACCGTCCGGAAGGTCACCACGCGGTTGACCGTCTCGGGCGGGGTCCACGCGACGTCGCCGCCACTGCCAGGGTTCGGGTTCTCCGCGGGGAGGTCCACCGTGGTGGCCACCCGGAGCACGCCCTCGTGCTCGTCCATGGCGAACTGGTTGACGAGGTACCCCTCCACCGTGCCGCTGCCCTCGTAGGTCGCGCCGTTCGGGTCCCGGATGTCGAACTTGTGCAGGTACGTGTGCGTCGTCTGGCCCGGCTCCGGCCACCACCACCAGTGGCGGGCCGCCAGGTAGAGCGCGTCCTGGGAGGCGTACACCTCGCCGGGCGCCGCCACCAGGCTGGTGCGGGTGGGCGCGGAGTCGCTGGCGTCCAGGTTCATCGACAGCACGGACACCAGCCCCAGCCCCGTGGGCGCGTTGGTCCGGTAGAAGGACGCGCAGTCGTACGCGAGCGGCGCCGCCTCGCCGTTGGCCAGCACGCGCCGTCCCGGCGGCAGCCACTGCGCCAGCGTCTGCGCGCGGATGCGCTGCTCGTTCTGCTTCACGAGCGCGTCCACGTACGCGGCCATCCGCTCCCGGCTCCCGAAGAGGCCGGAGGAGTACTCGGGATGGAGGCGCACGTCCTCCGGCCAGCGGAAGCCGTCCGACAGCACCAGCCGCACCGCCCCCTCCACGCGGCGGGCGTTGAGATAGCCGCCGGGCAGGTAGATTTGCTCCAGCACCTGGGGCGCCGACAGGTCCGTCACGTCCACCACCGTCACCTTCACGGTGTTGCTGTCGTAGCCGCCGTAGCCGCACCCCATGCCCGCGCAATCCACGGCCGGCCCGTCCATGGGGCCGCGCCCCCCCGTCACCTTCCCGGGCCGCGCCTCATGCACCGCCGAGGTGATGACCAGCCGGTTGCGCTCGGCGTCGAGCAGCATCTCCCGAGGCCAGCCCTCCACCTCCAGCACCGCCGTCCGCGCGAGCTGCTCCGCGGGCCATGAGCGGTGGGCGTAGAGCCGGTTGCCGGACAGCACGAAGATGCGCGTGCCGTCGTTCTGCACGAAGTCCGCTTCGTGGACGCCGGCCACCTGGTTGTTGGTGCCCGTGTAGTCGTTGGGCCGGTCTCCGCCGCCCGCCGAGTCCTGCTGCGGCGGAGGCGCCCCCGTGGTGGGCATCTCCTCTCCCCGCCCGCCCCCGAAGTAGTACGTCTTGTAGACCTCCAGCGTCGCGCGCATCTGCTTCGTCGCGGTGTCCTCGATGTGCTGCTCCAGGGCCTCGCAACCGGGGAAGGCCTCCAGGCGGGCCGCCTGCTGCACGGGCTCGTTGTCGATGGGGGACTTCGGCGAACCCTCGTCACAGCCCGCGGCGAACACCGCCGCCACTCCGGCCCAGCTCCAGCGTTTCCACTGCCGCATTCGACCCTCCCTTTGCGCTTCGGCCCCACTGGTGGCGTCCAGGGCATGCCCGGTGTCGTGCCCGCCAGCGGCGGCCGAGCCCTTTGCCACCCGCGTGCCAGCGGCCCGCTCCTCCGGAGCCCCCAGGACGACGGGCGCCGCCCGTGGAAAAGCCTCTCAGAAACCTGAGGCGCGAGGCGAACCCGGGGCCGGAAAACCGAGGCCCTTCGGGACGAACCGGACGAACTGCTGCGTCAGGACCGGGTCCAGCTGCTCCAGCCGCAGCCCCATGCCCGCGGCGGCGCGGAAGGGCCCCGGTGGCAGGGGCGGGTTGGCCCACGCCACCATCGCCTCGGCGGTGCAAGGGGCGCGCTGGCCCGCGAGCAGCACCTTCAAGGACAGCCGCGTGCCCTCCCGGGCCGGCGTGAGCGTGCGCACGAAGAGCGCCCCGGGGCCGGCGTCATGGCTGAAGCCCGACAGCACCGCCCCGTTCGGCAGGGAGAACTCCACCACCGTGAAGAAGGGCACGCGCTCGGCGGCGCGCAGCGGCGTGTGGCCCGGCAGCAGGCGCCCCAGCACGCGGGCCAGCAGCTCGTCCGCGCCCATGTGCCGCTTCTCCAGCAGCGGCCCGCCGCCCAGCGCCTGCGCGCGGGACAGCACGTCCTGGGACTCCTCGGCGCGCGACAGCAGCACCAGCGGCTTGCGCGGGTGCGCGTCCCGCAGCTTCGCCGCCAGGGCCAGGGCCTCGCGGGGCGTGCGCGACACGTCCACCACGAAGCCATCCAGCCGCGCGCCGTGCTCGGCCGCGAGGTTCGCCGCGTCGCCCAGGTCCCGGGCGTAGAGGACGTGGAGGCCCTCCTGCTCCAGCGAGCCGCCCAGGAAGGTGTGCAGGAAGCGGCCGCCCTCCACCAGCAGCACGCGCCGCCCGCGGGCCAGGGCCTCGTGGGCGCGCTCCCGGGACTGGCGCACCGCGGCCAGCTTGGCCTCGAGCGCGCCCAGCGCCACCGGCTTGGGCAGGAAGTCGTCGGCGCCCGCGCGCCAGCAGTGCATCACCTCGTGCGGCTCGCCGCCGGAGGTGAACATGATGACGGGCACGTTGCGCCCCGCGGGGTGGGCCTTCACCAGGCGGCACACCTCGTCGCCCTGCATGCGCTCCATGCGCAGGTCCAGGAGGATGAGGGACGGCGCGCGCCGGGCCAGCTCGGCCATGCACGCCTCGCCGCCCTCCAGCGCCACCGCCTCGCAGCCCAGCCGCGACAGGTGCAGCCGCACCACCTCCCGGGCGGTCCGGGAGTCGTCCACCACGAACACGGTGTCGCGCGCGGGAGGAGGGCTCATGCGTTCACGGATAGGCGGAAAGCGGGTCCGAGGCCACGGGCGCCCGGGGCCACCGTTCGAGGATGGACGCTCAGGCGCGAGGCTCCTGGCGGCCGGACAACAACCGGGTGAGCTGACGGGCGATGACGGCGCACTGCGCGGCGTTGCCGCTGTCCAGGGCGTTGCGGCCGCCGTCCAGCAGGCGCTGCACGGTGCCCAGGGTGGCCTCGGCCTCCGGGCTGGGGTTCTCCTGCGCGCTGCGCTGGAGCAGCCGCGCCAGCTTCTCGCCCCGCTCCAGCAGCTTGCGGAACAGCTCCTCCGCGCGCTTGGAGTCCACCACGCCCTGCGAGCGCGCGTAGTGGGCCTGCTCCGCGCCCAGCTTCTCCGCCTCGCCCTGGGGCAACCCCGCGCGGGCCTCCAGCCGCACCGCCTCCATGTTGCCGGTGGTCAGGTCGGTGGCCTTGACGGAGAGAATCGCCTCGCTGGACAGCTCGAAGACGACCTCCAGCGGCACGTCTCCGCGCGCGGCGACGTGGAGGCGCCTCAGCACTACCTCGCCCAGCTTGTAGTTCTCGTCCTGGAACTCGCTCTCGCCCTGGTACACGGGGATGCGCGCTTCCTGCTGGCCGGAGCTGCCCGGGAAGAAGATGTCGCGCGCCACCACGGGCACGCCGGTGTTCTTGGGGATGAGCCGCTTCACGCGCCCGCCCATGACGCCCACGCCCAGGCTCTGGGTGGCGACGTCCAGCAGCAGCGCCTGCCCGGACTGGCGGATGAGCTCGTCGGCCTGCACCGCGGCGCCCAGCGCGACGGCCTCGTCCGGGTGCACGTCCGTGGAGGGCGCGCGGCCGAAGAAGTCCGCCACCAGCCGCCGCACCAGCGGCACGCGCGTCATGCCGCCCACCAGCAGCACCACGTCCACCGCGTGAGGGTCCATCTTCGCCTCGCGCATCACCGACTCGCAGACGTCCAGGCAGCGGCGCGACAGCGGCTCGGACAGCGTCTCGAAGAAGGTGCGCGTGAGCACCGTCTCCAGCTCCACCATGCGCTTGCCGGGCGCGGTGTGGTCCCCCAGCCCGGAGACATAGATGGACGCCTCTTCCTTCTCGGTGAGCTCGCGCTTGGCGGACTCGGCGGCCACCTTCAGCCGGCGCAGGCTCTGCGCGTCCTGCGACACCACGTGGCGGAGCTCGTCGTCCACCTGGGCCAACAGCCACTGGACGATGCGCTGGTCGAAGTCCTCGCCGCCCAGCTTCGGGTCACCGCCGGTGGCCTTCACCTCGAAGACGCCGGACTTCACCTCGAGGATGGACACATCGAAGGTGCCGCCGCCCAGGTCGAAGACGAGCGCGTTGCCCTCGAAGCCGCGCGACAGGCCGTACGCCAGCGCCGCGGCGGTGGGCTCGTTCACCAGCCGCACCACGTCCAACCCGGCGATGGTGGCCGCCTCGCGCGTGGCCTGCCGCTGGTTGTCGTCGAAGTTGGCCGGGACGGTGATGACACACTTGGTGACGGGGCGGCCGAAGTGCGCCTGCGCGTCCAGGGCCAGCTCGCCCAGAATCATCGCGGAGACCTGCGTGACGGGCATCACCTTCCCCGCCAGCCGCACGCGCACGTCACCCGACGGGCCGGACACCAGCGGATAGGGCACGAGCGCCTTCGCCTCTTGCAGCAGCTCCGGCGTGAAGCGGCGCCCCAGGAAACGCTTGGTGGCCCACACCACGGAGTCCGGGTGCTCCTCGGCCAGGGCTTGAGCGGCGACGCCCACCACGCGTTCACCAGCGGAGTTCACGCCCAGGGTGGACGGGGTCAACCGGCCGCCCGCGCGCGCGGGAATCAGGCGCGGGCGTCCGTCTTCCACGGTCGCCACGGCGCTGTTGGTGGTACCCAGGTCAATGCCGATGACGGGGTCGTGCATGGGGGGCCAGGAGGACACCACCCTACGGGTGTTCGCGCCACCTCGCCAAGCCCCCTGACCGCCCCGCATGCGGATAAGCGTCGCTTTCCCGCGCCACAGGCCAGGACGGCGGGCGGGCGCTCCCCACGGCGCGCCCTGCCCGCCACGGACGTTGCCCGGCCGTGGCCCCCGTGCTAAGGGCGCGACCGCCATGGTCAATGTGTCGATTGCCCGCCGTTACGCCCGCGCCCTCCTCGACGTCGCCTCGGAGGCGGGCCGCACTGACGCCGTCGCCGAGCAGCTCACCGCTTTCGCCGACGTCATCGCGAAGAACGCCGAGCTGACCGACGTGCTCGTCAACCCCGCCTACACCCGTGAGCAGCGCCTGCTCGTGGTGGAGTCGGTGATGAAGGCCGTCCCGGGCGGCCTGGAGCCCACGCTGACCAACACCCTCCGGCTGCTGGTGGACCGCAACCGGCTGGGTTACCTGGCGGACATCGCCCGCCTCTTCCGCGACATGGCGGATGCCCGCGCCGGCCGCGTCCGGGGCCACGTCACCAGCGCCTCCCCGCTGCCCGCGGACGCCCTGGCCCAGCTCCAGCAGACGCTCCAGCAGATCACCCAGCGCAACGTCCTCTTGGAGACGCGGGTGGACCCCAGCCTCCTGGGCGGCGTCGCCGCGCAGGTGGGCAGCATCCTCTACGACGGCAGCATCCGCACCCAGCTCGAGGAGATGCGCCGCGAGCTGAAGCAGCGCTGAGTCCGGCCGCTCGCCGGGCAACCAACGTTCCAGGTCGTCCGCATCACCCCGCAGTCCAGGGCTAACCGGTATTTCCTGTAGGCCCCGACAGCGGTATAGTCAGGGGGTCGCGGGACAAACCCGTGCCACCCCGGGCGACCTGACCATGGCGCAGTCCCTACTCCACCGGTATTCCGAAGGGCCGTCGTCGCTGGCGGCGCCGGAGGAAGTGCGCCCGTTCCTGGGGGCCCTCCTCCAGGCGGCCGGATGCGGCGTGGCCCTGTTGGACCGGGAGTTCCGGCCGCTGTGGGTGAACACCGCGCTGGCCACGCTGTCCGGCGTGGAGCCCCGCGCGCACCTGGGCCGTCCGCTGGCCGAGCTCTGGCCGCACGTGGCGCAGGCCCTGTCGCCGCTGCTGGCCCGCGCGCTGGCGGGCGAGGACGTGGTGGAGGCCCCCCTGCGAGGCGTGCTGGCGCCGTCCGCCGGTGAGAAGCACCTGCGGGTGGGCCTGTCCCCCGCGCTGCATGGCGGGGCCCTGGCGGGCGTGGTGCTGTGGGTGCGCGACGAGTCGGAGCGCGTCCTGGAGGAGCAGCGGCTGCGCGCGCGCGAGTCCCACATGCGCAGCCTGGCGGACGTGGCGTGTGACGGGCACTTCCTGCATGACAACGGCGTGGTGCTGGACGCCAACCGCGCGATGGCGCAGCTGCTGGGCTACGCCACGCCGTCGGAGATGATCGGCCGGCACCTGGCGGAGTACGTGGCCCCGGAGTTCCGCTCCCAGGTGGGCCTGGTGCTCAGCCGCGGGCTGGAGACGCCCTACGAGGTGGTCGTCCTGCGCCGCGACGGGCAGCGGCTGCCCCTGGAGGTGCTGGGGCGCTTCGTGACGTGGGAGGGCCGGCAGGTGCGGCTGGCCGCCGTCTGGGACATCAGCACCCGCAAGGCCGCCGAGGAGCGCACGGCCCACACCGAGCAGTTCCGCAACCAGTTGCTGGGCGTGGTGGACACGGAGATGCGGGGGCCCCTGCAGTCCATCCAGCACGGCACCCACACGCTGCAGCAGATGGGCGGGCTGCAGGACGTCCAGCGCACGCTGGTGGGGCAGGTGGCCCACGCCGCCCGGCGCATGGAGCGGATGCTCCACGAGCTGATGGACTTCACCCGGGCGCGGCTGGCGGGCGGGCTGGTGCTGCGGCCCGAGCCCGCCGAACTGGATGCCGTCGTCTCCCGCGTGGTGGAGGAGCGGCGCCGGACCCACCCGCGGCGCGCCCTCCTCGTGGAGCTGGAGGGCGATTTGCGCGGCCACTGGGACACCGCGCGGCTGGGCCAGCTGGCCGACCACCTGCTGGGCAACGTGCTTCAACACGGCCAGATGGACGCCCCCGTGACGGTGCGGCTGGCGGGCTCGGTGGGCGGCGTCACCCTGTGCGTGCACAGCCACGGACTCACGGTGGCCGCCGAGGAGCACTCCTCCCTGTTCGAGCCCTTCCGCAGGGAGCGCGCCTCGCCCCCGGAGGGCCTGGGGCTGGGCCTGTTCCTGGCGCGGCAGATCGCCCTCGCTCACGGCGGCAAGCTGGCGGTGGAGTCGTGTGCCCAGGGCGGCGTGCGGTTCATCGCCTGGCTGCCCCGTGAGCCGGCCCACTGAGCGCCGCCGCAACGGCTGCTGATGCCCCAGAGTAGTCAGGGGCCGTGTGATGCCCCTCCCGGACGCGACGGACGCCGCCGCCTGTCCCACTCCTGAACGGGCGTGCTCCCCCAGGGTGTTCCGGGAGGTACAGAGCGCATTGCAGCGGGGGGGTGTGCATGGTAAGGGGCCCCGACTTCAAGGTTTCGGCGGCCTGCCCCACGTCGGCCGCCCCTGTGCAAGGACGCAAGACGCCCATGGAAATCCGCGCCGACGAGATCAGCAGAATCATCCGGGAGCAGATCAAGGACTACGGGAAGAAGGTCACCGTCGCGGAGACGGGCACCGTGCTGTCCGTCGGTGACGGTATCGCGCGCATCTACGGCCTCGAGGGCGCGCTGGCCGGTGAGCTCGTGGAGTTCACCAACGGCGTGCAGGGCCTCGTGCTGAACCTCGAGGAGGACAACGTCGGTGTCGCCATCATGGGCGACTTCCAGGCCATCCGCGAGGGCGACACCGTCAAGCGCACCCAGCAGATCGCCTCCGTGCCCGTGGGCAAGGAGCTGCTCGGCCGCGTGGTGGACCCGCTCGGCAAGCCGCTGGACGGCAAGGGCCCCATCACCGCCACCGAGACGCGCCGTCTCGAGGTCAAGGCGCCCGGCATCGTGTCCCGCAAGAGCGTGCACGAGCCCCTGCAGACGGGCATCAAGGCGCTGGACGCGCTGGTGCCGGTGGGCCGCGGTCAGCGCGAGCTCATCATCGGTGACCGCCAGACGGGCAAGACGGCCGTCGCCATCGACACCATCATCAACCAGAAGGGCCTGAACGTTTACTGCATCTACGTGGCCATCGGCCAGAAGCAGTCGACGGTGGCCCAGGTGGTGGAGAAGCTGACCCGCTTCGGCGCCATGGAGTACACCACGGTGGTGGCGTCCAACGCCTCCGACCCGGCCCCCATGCAGTTCTTCGCGCCGTACGCCGGCGTGGCCATGGGCGAGTACTTCCGCGACAACAAGATGCACGCGCTCATCGTGTACGACGACCTGTCCAAGCAGGCCGTGGCGTACCGCCAGCTGTCGCTGCTGCTCCGCCGTCCGCCGGGCCGTGAGGCGTACCCCGGTGACGTGTTCTACGTGCACAGCCGCCTGCTGGAGCGCGCCGCCAAGCTGTCCGACGAGGAGGGCGCCGGTTCGCTCACCGCGCTCCCCATCATCGAGACGCAGGCCGGTGACGTGTCGGCGTACATCCCGACGAACGTCATCTCCATCACCGACGGGCAGATCTTCCTCGAGACGGACCTCTTCTTCGCCGGCGTCCGCCCGGCCATCAACGTGGGCCTCTCCGTGTCCCGCGTCGGTTCGGCCGCGCAGATCAAGGCCATGAAGCAGGTCGCCGGCACCATGAAGCTGGAGCTCGCGCAGTACCGCGAGCTGGCCGCCTTCGCCCAGTTCGGCTCCGACCTCGACAAGGCCACCCAGGAGACCCTGGCGCGCGGCGCCCGCATGGTCGAGCTGCTCAAGCAGGGCCAGTACGAGCCCATGCCCGTCGAGAAGCAGGTCATGCAGATCTTCGCCGCCACCAACCGCGACGACCCCAAGAAGCGCGGCTGGATTCGCGACATCCCGGTGGCCGACGTGGTCCGCTGGATGCGTGAGTTCCTGGAGTTCGCGGACGGGAAGCACCCGAACGTCGCGAAGGACCTGGGCGCGAAGCGCGAGCTGACCGCCGACATCAAGGCGGCGCTGAGCAAGGCCATCACGGAGTTCAACGAGGTCTTCCAGCCGACGCCGGGCGCCAAGATTTAAGGCCCGTCCCGGAGGACGCGGGGCCTCGTCCAGGCCCCGCGACTCACGCGCCCCGCGCTCCCTTCACCGGGAGGCGGGGCTTCGTGTTTTCAGCGCAGGCGCCGCACCACCGCGTGCAGGCTGCGGTCCTCGCCGCCGCGCGCGCCCAGCAGCTCCACGGCCTTCAGCTCGTAGGGCAGCACGTTGTCGCGGGACACCAACTGCACCTGCGCGCCCAGCGCGGCCGGCAGCGCGAGGTCCAGCTCGAAGATGTCACCGGCCACCAGCGTCTGTTCCGGCGTGGTGCCCGTGCGCTCCCAGACGCGCTTGAGGGCCTCGAAGTAGCGGCCCCGGCGCAGGTAGATGGGGCGGCGCAGCACGCCGTCCAGCGTCTGCGTCTCCGGCACCGTGGCGAAGCGCGCGTCCGGCGCGTCCGGCGGGTCCAGGAGGAACTTGCGCGCGTCGCCGGACACCGTGAGCTTCTCGCGGCCCTGGGGGGCCAGCTGGTCCAGCTTCTTCTCCACCAGGTCGGTGTGCGCGTTCGTCACCACCGTCACCGGCAGGCCCGTGGCCACCAGCGCCTCCAGCACCTCCTTCGCCTCGGGCTTGAAGGCCGTGGCCGAGTGCGCGTAGGCCTCGCGGTAGAGCTTCTGCACCACCTCCGAGCGGGCCGCCTCGTCCTGCCCCTTCCCGAAGCGCTGCATGAGCCGGTGCGCCGCGCAGGTGGCCATCAGGTACGGGTCCGCCGTGGCGGGCGCCACCACCCGGCCGCCCAAATCCCAGCCCAACGTGTCCGCGCCCGCGCGCAACGCGGCGACCTCCTCCTCCCACGCGGCCTCCAAATCCTCACCCAGCGCCGCCGCCAAGCCCTGCTGGAAATGCCGCAGGAAGGGCGCGCTCTCCGCCGCCACGTCCGTGAAGGTTCCGTCGAAATCCAACACCACGCACGCAATCGCCATGCAGACCACCGGCTCCCGAAGTTGAAGGAAAGGTGCCGGATGACGCCTCACCCGCGCCCCTCGAATCAAGCCCGCCCGCATCAACCTGCCCTCGCGGACCGGTGGCCCCAGCCCCCCGAGCATCACCCCGCCGACGTTCTCCCGGGTAATCGGGTTGTCATCCCGGGGGCCTCACGCGCAACGTAGGCCCCTGGCCGCACTCGCGGCCGCCTCGCCCATGTCCGACGAGCTCCCCACCTCCCGGCCCCAGCCCCCCGCCGCTCTGGCGCGGGCGGACGCGTTCCTCTCCGAGGCCAGCCGCCTGCTCGCGGAGAGCCTGGACTGGGAACAGACGCTGGCCACCGTGGTCCGGCTCGCCGTGCGCGAATGGGCGGACGTGGCCCTGCTGGACGTCGTGGAGGACGGCGGGCAGGTCTCCCTGGGCGCCTTCGCCACCCGAATCCCGGCGTGGCAACGGGCGCTGGAGCAGCAGCAGCTCCGCCCGGGGCCGTGGAGCCGGGGAGTGGATTGGGAGCGCGCGCTCGAGGACGGCGGCGCGCGCTGGGTGACGGCCCCCGACGCGCGGGGGCTGACGGCGCACGCGGAGCCGCCGGGCGGCCCGGGCTTCACGCCGCGCGCGCTCCTCCTGTTGCCCCTGTGCAAGGGGCCACGCCGGCTCGGCCTCCTCACGCTCGCCTTCGCCCGGCCCTCCATGGAAGACGCCGCGACGCCGCGCGAGGTGGTGGAGGACTTCGCCCACCGGGCGGCGCTCGCGCTGGCGAACGCCCTCCAGTACCGGGAGGCCCAAGCGCGCTTGCGCCAACAGGACGCGCGGTTCGCCAGCATGCGGGCGTTCCTGGATGCCGCGCCGGTGGGCATGGCGCTCTTCGACCGCGACCTGCGCTGCGTGCGCGCCAACCCGACGATGGCGTCCTACAACCGCACGCCCGCGGAGGCCCACACCGGGCGGACCTTGTCGGAGCTGGTGGGCTCGAGAGCGCGGCCCGTGGAAGCGATGATGCGCGAGGTGTTGCACACCGGCATGCCGGCGGTGGACCAGCTTCTGACGGACGCGCACGACGGCGAGCGGCGCTCCTTCCGTGTCACCCACTTCCCGGTGACGGCGGACGGCACGGTGACGGGCGTGGGCACCACCGTGACGGAGGTGACCGAGCAGAAGGTGGAGGAGGAGCGGCTGCGCTTCCTCGCCGAGGCCACCGCGCGCCTGTCGCACTCGCTGGACTGGCGCACCACGCTGCGCACCGCCGCGCAGCTGCTGGTGGGTGGGAAGCTGGCGGACTACTGCACCGTGGACGTGCTCGCCGATGACGGGCAGGGGCTGGAGCGCGTGGAGGCCCTGGCCAGCGACGCCGCCACCCAGCGGCTCCTGCAAGAGGCCCTGCGCTTTCCGCCCCCGCCCGGCTCGCGCTCGCCCATCCGCCACGTGCTGGAGACGGGCCGCCCCCTGCTCGCCGCGCACATCGACCCGGCGTGGCGGGACGCCCTCTCGCTGTCCCCCGCGCACCGCGAGCTGATGGAGGCGCTGGGGGGACACTCCGCGATGTTCGTGCCGCTGGTGGCGCGCGGGCGCTGCCTGGGCGTGCTCAGCGTCGTCTCCCAGGACGCGAACCGGCGCTACCAGGACCGGGACATGGACTTCCTGGAGGACCTCGCGTCGCGCACCGCGCTCGCCGTGGACAACGCCTGGCTGTACCGCGAGGCGTCCCGGGCGGTGGCCGCGCGCGACGAGTTCGTCGCCATCGCCACCCATGAGCTGCGCACGCCCCTGTCCGCGCTCCAGCTCCAGCTCGCCTCGCTGCTGCGCGCGGTGGACCAGGGCCTCCCGCTGGAGCCCGAGCGGCTGCGGCAGAGCCTGGCCAGCACGCAGCGCCAGGCGGAGCGGCTGTCCCACCTGGTGACGCACCTGTTCGAGGTGGCGCGCATCAGCACCGGCCGCCTGTCGCTGGAGCGCGAGGACGTGGACCTGTCCGCGCTGGTGCACCGGCTGGTGTCGCGCCTGGAGGAAGCCCTGGCGACGGCCGGCTGCGCGCCGGTGCTGCACGCGAACACGCCCGTCGTCGCCCACGTGGACCGGCTCCGCGTGGAGCAGGTGCTGATGAACCTGCTGTCCAACGCGATGAAGTACGCGCCGGGCCAGCCGGTGGAGCTGTCCGTGGACGTGGAGGACGGGGCCGCGCTCGTGACCGTGCGCGACTGGGGCGCCGGCATCCCCACCGGCGCCGCGCCTCGCATCTTCGAGCGCTTCGAGCGCGCCACCGGCGAACACGCGCGCGCCAGCCTGGGCCTGGGGCTCTACATCTCCCGCCAGATTGCCCGCGCCCACGGCGGCGAGTTGACGGTGGAGACGCCCTCGCGGGGCCCCGGCGCGCGCTTCGTGCTGCGGCTGCCCCTGGGCGAGGTGCCGCCAGCTCCCACGTCCTCGCCTTGAAGCCTACCCCGCGGCGCCCGCTAACCTCCCGGTCATGGAAGCGATGCAGCGAAACGAGTCGGCGCCCCCGCGCCGGGCGTGGCTGCCCTGGGGCCTGCTGGTGGGCGCGGTGCTGCTCGCCACCACGGGGGTCTGGGCGGGAACGCGCTCCATCTCCGCCCTGGTGGACCGCAACGACGCCCTGTCGCGCGAGGCGGCCGAGTCCGAGGCCCGCGTGGCCGAGCTCCAGGCCCTGCGCGACGCCATGTCGCGGCGGCTGAGGACGCTGGAGCAACAGCACCACGCGGCCTACGCCGCCGCGGTGACGGCCACCGCCGCGTGCACTACCGTCTTGCAGCCGCCCCTGCCGCCCCCGGGCAAGGCCGAGCCGTCCAGGCGCCTGGCCAAGGCCAAGAAGCAGGGCCGCCGCTGACGGCCGGGGCCGAGGCCCCCCAAGCGCCCGCCAGGGCCCCGCAGCAGGCTCGGGCGCGTCGGGCAGGGCCGAGGCCTCCCAAGCGCCCACCAGGGCCCCGCCGCCGCTGATGGGTGTTGCCTCCACGTCCACACCGCCGTCGGGCACCGTGGACGCCCAGGCCACAGGGCCTCCCGCAACCCCGCGGAACCTCGGACATGAGGTCGCGGCCCGCTACGTGCTACCTCGGAGGCATCGCGTCTTCATCCCGCTCCGAGGTCCACGCTCCATGTCGCACTTCGCTCCCCGCGCCCCCTCGCGGCCCCTGCTGGCCGCGCTCCTGGCCCTGACGGCCGTGCTGGTTCCTCAAGCCCCGGCCCGGGCGGAGCCGGGCATCCGCATCCTGAACTCACTCCGCGCCGACGAGCTGGCCTTCAACGCGCTCACCACCAACCGGGAATCGCTGGCGGCCCTGTCGTCCCAGCCGCTGCACACCCGGACCTTCGCCTCCGACCCGCGGCTGAAGCACACGCTGGAGCACCCGGCGGCCCGCAACGTGATGACGTACCTGGCCCAGTGTGCCCTGCCGCCCCACGCGTCCGTGAAGTGGGCCAGCCGCGCGGGCGAGACGTTCGTCTTCGAGGGCGAGCTGGGCCTGTGCTCGGAGTGGGAATACAACCAGCCGAGCCCGTCCTGCCTGCGCTACGTGACGGCCTGTCTCCTGGCGCGCAACAACGCCTTCGGCCGCCGGGTGATGGTGTCCATGCGCGGCGAGGACCCCTCCGAGCCCCTGCGCTTCAACCCCTCCGGCGCGCCCAAGGAATGGAGCCCCATGTTCCTGCCCTGCCAGACGCGGGAAGCGGGCCTCCAGGCCGAGTGCGGCTGGCTGGGTGAGAGCGTGGGCACCTGCTCCGCCGGGGAAATGGTGACGGTGGCCGCGGGCGCGCCCGAACCCACCACCTGCACCGGCCGGATGGGCAGCATCCAAGGCGACCGGGTGCTGCGCGTGTGCGAGGACACGAAGGGCTGCGCATGGAAGGACCGCCTGGCGGACACGGACGGCAACGCGTGCGGTGGCATCGCCCCCAGCGTGCAGTTCGAGTGCCCCCGCTCGGGCCGATACAGCGTCATGTCCGCGCCCTTCAACCGCGAGGCGAGGCCCGGCTCATGGGCGGCGCCCGTGGCCACCCCGGGCCGCTACCCGGCGGCGCCCTTCGGCGCCTACACGTTCCGCGAGGGCGCCTTCTACGGCAACATGTTCGACCCCAAGGGCCTGACGGTGGAGGTCCTCCTGAACCTGGACAACTTCCAGCCCACCCTCCGGAACTTGCGCTTCAAGGGCGTGATTCACGAGAACGTGCACGCCTGCCACGGACGCGACTGGGTGGACGGCGACAGCCACCTGCGCTCGCGCATCTGCGCCAACCCCAGCATCTCCGGCGACCGCATCGAAGAAGGCTGCATGGCGCACGCCGCGGGGCCCTGTGAGTCGGGCAGCTTCAGCGCCCAGCCCGCCCGCTGCCATGTGAACGACGGGCCCCTGGTGGAGGGGGATGGCGACTTCGAGAGCTGCATGGACGCGCGGGGCTACATGCAGACCGAGCCCATCACCGTGTTCCTGCGCACGCCCTGCGAGGCCCTCTCGCCCAAGTCGCAGACCACCTGCGGGATGACGTGCGACTTCTCCAAGTTCCCGTTCAAGTGCTCGGACTCGTGCACCCTGCAGAAGTCCCCGGGCCAGTGCCTCACGACGAAGGCGTGCCTGGACAACCCCGCGAGCTGCCCCGCGCAGTAGCCATCTGGGCGGCCCCCGGGGGTGGGGGGATGTCGGCTTGAATAAAGCGGGCCGCCGGGCGTCCAGTGCTTCGGCGGCCGCATCCCCGGCCCATCTTCAGGAGCTGACCCGTGTTCTCATTCCGGACCGTGCTGTGTGCCCTCCTCGCGCTCGGGCTGAGCCTGAGTCCGACGACGGCCGAGGCCCGCTTCGGCAAGCGCTCCCGGCCCTCGCAGGGCGAGTCCAAGAAGGACCGGGACAGCAACGAGCACGGCGCCTCCGCCATTGGCACGGACGACGATGACGACGCGCCCCGCCGCCCCGCCCGCCGGCGCCCGTCCAACAACCGGCGGTATGTCAGCGGGGGCCCGGCGGTGGTCCCCTCGTCCTGGCTCGCCGCCATCCTCCTCACCGGCAACCACCGGATGAGCGTGCGGCCGGAGCTGCGCGGCGACCGCCACGCGGCGGCGCTGTCCTTCCGCCTGGGCCTGCAGGGCGGCCCCGTGAGCGAGGGCGGCGCCGGGGGCGACCTCTTCCTCGGGCTGGAGGGCCATCGCTTCGGCATCGACCTGCGGCTGACGGGCCTGGGGCTGCCCACGGACGACGGCTCGTACGGCGCGGACACCATCACGCTGACCCAGTCCCACCTCACCTGGGCGCTCATCTCCCACGAGCGCGCCCGGGTGCGCGCGGAGGCCGGCATCAGCACCGCGCACGCGCCGGACATCACCTTCGTGGGCCCCAGCCTCGGCGCCTCGCTGGAGGCCTGCCTCGCCGGCCCGCTGGACGTGGAGGCCCGCCTGCAGGTGACGCCCTTCCCCTACCGGCAGGTGGACGCGAGCGCCGCGCTGGCGCTGCACCTGGGCGCGGTGGTCCTGCGCGGCGGCTACCGAGGCATGGTGCTGGATGACGCCGGCTTCGTGGATGGCATCGTCAACGTCGACACCTTCCACGGCCCCTTCCTGGGGATTGGTCTCCGCTACTGAGCGGCCATTCGCGGCGCGGCGCTCAGGCGGGCGTCCGCACCGCGCCGCGCACCGGGCAGTGCTGCCGGGCCGCCTCCAGCAGCGCGTCCAGCCGCACCGGCTTGCGCAGCACGCCCACCGCGCCGGGAGGCAACGGCCCGGGCTCGGCGGTCATCACCACCACCCGCGTCCCGGCGAAGCGCTCGTCCTGACGCAGCCGATCCACGAGCCCGCGCCCATCCACGCGCGGAATCTCCCAGTCCAAGAGCACGAGGCAGGCCGACTCCAGCACCGCGAGCACCCGCAGGGCCTCCACGGCGTTGATGGCCATGGACACCTCGAAGCCCTCGTCGTGCAGCGCCTCCGCCATGGCCCCCCGGACGTCCGGGTCATCTTCCACAATCAGGACCTGCGGTTGCACCCCGGAGCCAATCACACCTGTCACCCTAGTCCCTCTTTCCCTGTGTGGCACGAGGGACTTCCCCCCATTTCGTTCTCTGTCCAGGCATGAGCATCTGCACGGCCTCACCATGCAGATATTACAGCGAATGACCGACACCCCGGATGCGCGTGTTTCGCGCTCGCGTGACGACGAGGTTTCAACCGCGAGCACTTGCCGCCGCGGTGCGACGCCCCGGTGTCCGGCGCCGCACACGTGACACTGGCGGACGGCGCCTCACCCCCCGGGCCCCATGGCCAGCGGGGACGGAAGCAGGTTGAATCCACCCTCCCCCAGACGCCACGAGGAGTGGACCCTTGCCTGCATCCAAGGCCGTGCTGTGCGCCGCGCTCGCGGCCGGTGTCCTCGCGCTGGGCGCCACGCCCGCCGAGGCGCGCTTCGGCAAGCGGGACGCGTCGTCCAGCGGCAAGGGCGGCGGCGCCAGCAAGGCGTCTTCTTCCGCGTCCTCGCGGAGCGCCAGCGCCCGGGCCGCCCACCCGGCCAGCGCCGTGGGCCAGCCCCGCGAGGGCTCACGCGCCAGCCGCCGCGCCCACCCGGCCAGCGCCGTGGGCCAGCCCCGCGCCCCCCGAGGTGACGATGCGCCCCGGCGACACGCGCGACGGGTCCGTGCGCTGCCGCCGGGCTACATCGTCGCGGGCTCCGTCATGGGCGCCACGGGGGCGCGGCTCGGCTACGTGGGTGCGCCCTCCCGAGTCCTGCGGGAGGAGGAAGAGCCGGTGGCGCTGCTGGTGCGCATGGGCGTGCAGGGTGACCGGCTCGGTGACGGTAGCGCCATGGGCCTGTTCATGGCCATGGACGGGCGGCGCCTGGGCGTGGACGCGCGCATGACGGGCCTGTCCCTGCCCGCGCTGGATGGCTCGACCACCACCGAGCGCATCGCGCTCTTGAGCGCGCACGCCACCGCGGCGCTGTGGGCCGGAGAGCGCGGCCGGATGCGCCTGGAGGCCGGCATCGCCAGCGCGCACGCGCCCTCCATCATCTTCGCGGGCCCCAGCTTCGGCGCCTCCGTGGAGGCGTGCATCGGGACCTCACCGGTGGACGTCGAGGCCCGCGTGCAGGCGGTGCCCTTCCCGCACCGGCAGGTGGACGCGCAGGCGGGCCTGGCCGTGCACCTCAGCTCGCTCCACCTGCGCGGCGGCTGGCGCGCGCTCTACCTCAACGACGCGGGCCACACGACGGGCGAGACGCAAATCGAACGCCTCTCCGGCCCCTACCTCGGGCTGGGCTTCACGTTCTGACCCGCGGCGGACTGGAGCCCTCGCGCGACGGGCTCCAGTCGGACGCGCGGCCGCGCGGGTTACTCGTCGGACGCGGCGGCCATGGGGGCCGGGCTCGAGCTGCCCCCCAGGTCCGACACGTTGGACGTCGACGGGCCCGTGCCGCGCTTGCCGCGCCGCTTGGGCGGCGGCGCCAGCTTCGGCTGCGTGCCGAACAGGCGCTCGTAGGTCTCCGGCGTGTTGATGTTCACCACCACGCCCGGGTCCTTCACCGGCACGCGGCGCACCTTCATCGCCGTGAGCGCGGGGTCCACTTGCTGTCCCTCGGAGGCACGCAGCCGCTCGGCCGCGCTCCGGGACAGCACCAACGGCCAGCCAGGCGCGCCCTCGAACTCCGGCCGCAGGCTCTCGTCCGGGCCCGCGCCGTCCACCATCTTCAAGAGGGACTTGAGCGTGGACGCCCGCAGCGCGGGCATGTCCACCGGGTGCAGCAACACCACGTCCGCCCCCGACTCCAGCGCGGCCTCGATGCCCGCCTTCATCGCGAGCAGCGGCCCCTCCTGCCACCGCTCCGCCTCCACCAGGTCCAGTCCGGGATGCTGGTCGCGGACCAGCTCCGAGTCCTTCCCCACGACTCCGAGCACCATGGCCCCCGCCTTGCCAAAGGTCGATGCCAGGGACTGGAGGAAGCTCTTGCCTCCCTCATGCTCGATAAGCGCCTTGGGGTGGCCCATCCGCCGGGCCTCTCCCGCAGCGAGGATGATTGCGACTGCCTTCATGCCACGCCTCCTCCGCCCCCATGAATGAACGCCAGCAGGCCCGGGGGCCTTCGCTCAAAGGCTGTGGCGTCCGCGTAGGATTGCAGCCCACCCCTGGGTTCCAGCCGTCAGCCAGACGCCAGTCACTCCGGAGGGTGTTCGCTGGATGAGCATCCAGGCAGGCGCTCCGTCCGCCATCCATCATCCGAAGCGCGACGCGCGGTCGTGGGGCTCCCCCAGCGGCACCGTGGGCCCCAGCGGCACCACCCGCGTGGGATTCACCGTCGTCTGGCTCCAGTAGTAGTGCAGCTTGATGTGGTCCAGCTGCGTCGTCTCGGTGAAGCCGGGCGTCTGGTAGAGTTCCTTCAGGTACCCCCACAGGTTCGGATAGTCCTGGATGCGCCGCAGGTTGCACTTGAAGTGGGCGTGGTACACGAGGTCGAAGCGCACCAGGGTCGTGTAGAGGCACACGTCGGCCTCGGTGAGCGTGGCGCCGCACAGGTAGCGCCGCGTGCCCAGCACCTGCTCCCAGACGTCCAGCGCGGCGAACAGCTCGCGGCACGCGGACTCATAGGCCTCCTGGCTCGTCGCGAAGCCCGCGCGGTACACGCCGTTGTTGATGGACGGGTAGATGGCGTCCAGCGTGGCGTCCACCTGCGCGCGCAGGTGCGGCGGCGCCAGTTGCACGGACGCGTCACCGAACGCGTCGAACTCCGTGTCCAACATGCGCAGCAGCTCGCGCGACTCGTTGTTCACCACCGTCTCGCGCTGCGTGTCCCAGAGCACCGGCACCGTGACGCGGCCCGTGTAGTCCGCGCGGGCCTTCACGTAGAGCTCGCGCAGGAAGCGGAAGCCGTAGAAGGGCTCCGGGTCCGAGCCCGGGTAGCCCTGGAAGCTCCACCCGTCGTCGCCCATGCGTGGGTCCACCACCGTGAGGCCGATGACACCCTCCAGCTTCTTCAGCTTCCGGATGATGGCCACCCGGCTGGCCCAGGGGCACGCATACGAGATGTAGAGATGGTACCGGCCGGGCTCCGCCTGGAAGCCGCTGGAGCCATCCGCCGTCACCCGTTCGCGGAACACGGTGGCGGGACGCTGGAAGCGCCCTGATTCATCCGGCGCGTACCAGCCCGCGTGCCATGTGCCGTCGATCAACTGCCCCATCTTCCGCGCCTCCGCGAGCCTCCGGACGTGTCCTGCTCAACCTGTCCACGCCCGCCGCCGGATGCAGCGCCCTGGCGCCGATTCCGCTCCGAGGCCGGGGCCCGAGCGACGGGGTGTGCGGTGCGCACGCCCCCCTTCTGACACCGCTGAAACCTTGCACCGCCAGACACCTGCACACACCGGCGCGCCTTGAGGCGCACCCCGTGCGTCTCGCTACGGTGGCGCGCGTTCCCCTTGAAGTCCCCCCTTGGAGGTCGCGACATGACGGAGTCCTCACAGCACGGCCAGACCCCCAACGCACGGCCCTGGGTGCCCTGGCTGGTGACGGCGCTGGTGGTGCTGATGTCGGGCGGCGTGATGTTCCTCGCGCACCGTGGCACCAGCAAGGCCGAGGCGCTGGCGGAGCAGTCCCGCCAGGCCGCCATGGACGCCGCCACGCGGGCGCGCGACTCGGAGTCCGCGCGGCTCCAGTTGGAGGAGAAGCTGACGGCGCTGGAGGCCGAGCGCGCCCGGCTGGCCACGGAGAAGGAGCAGCTCAGCTCGGAGAAGGACCAGCTCAGCCAGACGGTGCAGGAGCAGGAGGCGGAGCTGGCGAAGCTGAAGGCCACCTACGATGACTTGCAGGACAAGATGAAGGCGGAGATCGCCGAGGGCGCCATCCGGCTGTCCCAGGCGGAGGGCCGCATCCAGGTGGACCTGGTGGACAAGGTGCTCTTCGACTCCGGCGACGCGAGCATCAGCGCGCGCGGCCAGGAGGTGCTCACGCGGCTGGGCAGCGTGCTGGCGAAGGTGGAGGACAAGTCCATCCAGGTGTCGGGCCACACGGACGACTCGCCGCCGTCGCAGAAGCTGCAGGCCGTCTTCCCCAGCAACTGGGAGCTGTCGGTGACGCGCGCGGTGAACGTGGTGCGCTTCCTCGAGGAGACGGGCGGCGTGCCCGCGCGGCGGCTGGTGGCGGCGGGCTACGGCCAGATGCGGCCCGTGTCCACCAACGCCACCCCCCAGGGCCGCGCGCGCAACCGGCGCATCGAGGTCCTGCTCACGCCGGACCTGCCCTCCAGGCGCACGCCCGCCGCGGCGGTGCAGCGCGCGGTCGCGGGCGGCACCACGCCCAAGGGGCAGGTGAAGCCCGTGCGCGGCACGAAGTAGCCAGAAGCGCCCAGGCCGTGGCCCCGGGCGCGCGCCGGGGCTACTGCTTCTTCACCGACTCCAGCAGCTTGCGGAAGGACTTCTCCGAGGCGGCCACCGTCTTCTCCGGGCCCGTCAGCTTGAAGAAGACGGCGCCCTGGGAGCCCTCGACGATGGCGCCCAGCAGCCGGAAGCCGGGCTTGGGCGTGGAGGGGCCCATCATCGGCCCGCCGCCGGTGTACGTCCCCTTCACGTCCACGGTGGTCAGCGGCATGCCGTTGACCTTCTCCGTCTTCGTCTTCGACTTGTCCTGCGGGATGGGCTTGCCGTCCGCCGTCTGGAACTGGCCCACCCAGCGCTTCACGTTGGCGTCCACCGCGCCGCCCTGGCCCTGGCCGAAGTAGAAGACGGCCAGCTCGGCGGCCTCCGTGTCGCCCTTCGCCGCGGGAATCTTGTACGTCGCCGCGCGCATGGGCCGCTCGCCCTGCGCCGCCCACTCCGCCGGCGCCGTCCACGTCAAGCCGCCCGCGGACTGCGCATGCGCCACCATCGCAACTGCCGCCACCAGCACACCCAGAAGTCGGTTCATGCGCGGCAGCGTAACCGCGAGCGGCCCACTGCGCAGCGTGTCAACGACGGCCCGTCCCAGCGACACGCACGCGTCAGCACAAGTGACACGACGCGTCAAGTCCCGTGTCTTCCGGCCAACCCATGGACGTGGTACGCCACGGACGTTTCCAGTCCAGTCATCACCAACCCAGGACTTGGAGGGGGTTGTACCCATGAGAAAGGTGTTGTTCCTCGGGGCTCTGGCCCTGGGCGCCTCGGCTTGTACTCCCGAAATCGCCAAGGATGACCCGCGGAGCCCTGAAGACTCCGTCGTCGCGGAGTTCGACCCGACCGGCTCTCCGCCCGTCGTCCCGTCCCCCAATGACCTGGCCATCGTCAACGGCCTGGTCAACGCCCCCATCAACCCCCAGGCCCCCGCAGCGGAGCAGGAGTTCACGCGCGACTACGTGAACTCGCTCAACGGCTTCCCGACCACCGTCACGGCGTCCACGCTCATCCGCAACCTCGACCCGAACACCGTGAACACGAACACGGTCAAGGTCATCGACGTGTACGCGGGGACGCCGCTGGCCAAGCCGGCGACGCCGCGGGCCATCGGGTACAACCCCGAGACCAACCTCATCAACATCTTCCCGCCCGAGCCGGCCTGGCCCAAGGGTGGCCGCTACGCGGTGGCCATCATCGGCGGTGAGAACGGCGTGAAGACGACGGCCGGCAAGCCCGTCATCCCGTCCGCCACGTGGGCCTTCGCCAGCTCCCCCAACTCGCTGGTGACGTGCCAGGACCTGACGGCGCCCAACTGCCAGACGGCCACCGAGCTCATCCCCGCCACGGAGACGGACCCGGCCCGGCGTCTGGCGCAACAGACCGCCGCCGCCCTCCAGTTGGAGCAGCTGCGCCGCGGCTACGCCCCCATCCTGAACGTGGTGTCCGAGCAGTTCAACGTGAAGCGCGAGGACATCGTCCTCCTCTGGACCTTCACGATCATGAACCAGCCGGAGGCCACCTTCGACCCGGGTGGCGGCATCATTCCCTTCCCCAACGACCTGCTGCGCATTCCGGCCACCGACACGGCCCCCGCGCGCCTGAACCTCCCCGTCCCCGCCGACCCGGGCCCCGCGCAGAGCCTCATCGCGGGCCTCAACACGCTGGACGGCTGGTCCACCACCGCGCCCATCGTCTCCGAGAACAGCGCCACGCGTGGCCCGCTGGAGCCGGGCGCCCGGCTGCACGACGCCTCCATCCGCCTGAAGGTCGGCTTCGAGCCGGACCCCGAGGGTTCCACGCGCGACACGCGCTCCAACCTGCGCTTCGTCAAGCTCTCCAACCTGACCTCGGGCACCAACCCCCAGGTGAAGGCGTGCATCAGCTGTGAGCCCATCGTCGCCAACCTGACGCCGGTCGCGGGCTCGCCGCAGCAGCTGCAGATCGTCCCCGAGGTGCCGCTGGACGAGGGCACCCAGTACGCCGTGGTGATGATGAACGGCCTGAAGGACGAGGACGGCCGCTACGTGGCGCCCACGCCCACCCAGGCCCTGATGCGCATGGCCAACCCGCTGGTGGACGCCAATGGCAAGAGCCAGCTGGCCGCCGTGCCGGACGCGCTCGCCGCGCAGGCCGAGCCGGCGCGCCAGGCCCTGAAGCCCCTGTTCGATGCCCTGGAGGCCGGTGGCCTCGCGCGCAAGGACATCAACCTGGCCTGGACGTTCACCACGCAGACCACGCGCCCCGTCCTGGAGCGGCTGAACGCCGCGCCCACGCAGGTGCCGGCCGACCCCGTCTACCTGGCGGACCAGACGGACGCCATCAAGGGCACGATGGAAGGCCTGACGCTGGCCACCAATGGCGTGGGCCGCGTCTTCATCGGCGCCTACCACTCGCCCTACCTGCTGGACGACACGCAGGGCACGCTCAACCGCGCCCAGCCGCGCATCGACCGCGTCCCGTTCATGCTCTTCACGCCGGCCACCCCGGCGCCGGAGGGTGGCTACCCGGTGGTCGTCTTCGGCCACGGCCTGACGGGCAACCGCACCAACATCATGACGGTGGCCAACAACTTCAACGCCGCGGGTTACGCGGTGGCGGCCATCGACACCGTGTTCCACGGTGAGCGCTCCACCTGCGCGGGCATCAGCGAGCAGTCGCCCGTCTTCGTCGACGCCGACCGCGACGGCACCCCGGAGTTCGTCGCCACCACGCCCGACGAGGCCTGCTCCGACGACTCCACCTGCGACCTGACGGTGGGCAGCCCCACCTACGGCCGCTGCGTGTCCTCCAACCGTCAGCCGTGCTCCCTGGACCCCATGGCGCCGATGCACGGCGACCTGTTCTGCGGCGGCCAGGGCCTGGGCCGCTGCCTCGGTGCGCCTGGCGCCACCACCGGCGAGTGCGAGGGCGGCGACTTCGCCCGCCCGGGTCCCAACCAGCCGCCGTTCGCCTCCGGCACCGGCTTCCTGAACCTGGTCAACCTGTTCGCCACGCGCGACAACTTCCGCCACCACGTGGTGGACTTCGCGCAGCTCGTGCGCGCGCTGGACACCGACAGCCTCAACGGCCGCCTGGCCGCCGCGGGCGCGGGGTCGCTCAACACCAGCCAGTTCAACTACGTGGGCCAGAGCCTGGGCGGCATCCAGGGCGCGCTGTCCGCCGCGGTGTCCCCCGTCGTGGGCCGCACGGCGCTCAACGCCCCCGGTGGTGACCTGGTGGACATCCTCCTGACGGCCACCGACGCGTCGTTCGTGCGCTACCGCCAGGGCTTCTTCCAGTCGCTGCAGAGCATTGGCCGCGCCCCCGGCACGCCGGAGTTCTACGAGTTCATCACCCTGGCGCGCACCATCCTGGACCCGGCCTCGCCGCGGAACTACGGCCGCTACCTGCTGAACGCGCCGTCGGCTCCCGCCAACCGCAACGCCTTCATCCAGTACATCGCGGGCGACATGGTCATCCCCAACCCGGTGACCGAGGGCCTCATCCGCGCGGCCAACCACCCGCGGGTGGGCGACGACGCGCCGCGCACGGTGCAGTCGTACATGGTGCCGGAGAACGCCCAGCTGCCCGCGGACGTCCGCCATGCCTTCTTCGGCATCGTGAACCCGGCGGCGCCCGCCGGCTCTCCGCCCAGCGAGTTCCTTCGGTCCGTGCGTGACACCGCTCAGGGCCAGGTCATCCAGTTCCTGCAGACGGGCACCGCGCCCACCCCGTAACGACCTCCCGAGCGAGAACCCACTCACATGAAGAAGACACTCTCCCTCATCACGTTGCTCGCCGCCGGGACCACCCAGGCCGCGGGCTTCCAGGTCAACACGCACAGCGCCCGCTCCACGGGCATGGGCAACGCGGCGGCGGCGTGGCTGGATGACTCGTCCGCCATCTACTCCAACTCGGCCAACATCCTGGGCGTGGAGAAGCTGGACATCACCGCGGGCGTCACCGGCATCCTCCCCAGCCTGCAGTTCACCCCCACGGGTGGCGAGGTGCAGGGGCAGAAGACGACGCTGTCCCCGCCGCCGCACGTGTTCGCCGTGTACAAGATCACGGACTCACTGGCGGCCGGCGTGGGCTTCTACACGCCGTTCGGCGCGAGCAGCCGGTGGGAAGACGGGTTCGTGGGCCGCTTCCGGGCCCAGGAGTCCGGGCTGTCCATCTACAACATCAACCCCACGGTGGCGTACCAGGTCCACGAGCGCTTCCGCGTGGGCGCGGGCCTCAACATCGCCCGCGGCACGCTGGAGATCAAACGCGCCCTGGGCTTCGTCACCAGCGAGGGCCAGGTGCACCTGGGCGGCGCGGGCTGGGGCCTCGGCTTCAACGCCGGCGTCCAGGCCGTGGTGGTCCCGAAGCTCGTGACGTTGGGCGTGCAGTACCGCAGCGCCATTGGCATGACGTTCAAGGGCGACGCGGACTTCCGGGACGTGCCGCCGGCCTTCCAGGGCCGTCTGCCGGATACCCGCGTGCAGGGTGACGTCAAGCTGCCGCAGACGGTCGTGGCGGGCGTCGCCTTCACCCCGCTGGACCGCCTGACGCTCGCGTTCGACGCCAACTGGGTGGGCTGGTCCAGCTTCCCGGAGCTCGCCATCGAGTTCCCGGACAACCCGGCCATCAACAACCCGCTGCCGAAGAACTGGCGCTCGACGTGGAACTTCCACCTGGGCGGCGAGTACGGCATCACGGACGCGCTGCAGGTGCGCGGTGGCCTCATCTGGGACCCGGCGCCCAGCCCGAATGAAACGCTGACGCCGGACCTGCCGGACGCGGACCGCTTCGGCGTGTCGGCGGGCGTGGGCTACAGCTTCGGCGCGGTGCGCGTCGACGCCGCCTACCAGTTCGTCAACCTGTTCGACAAGAACAGCACGGCGCCCGGCATCCCCGGCGTCTACAACGGCACGGCCCAGGTGTTCGGCCTGACGCTCGGCTACTCCCGGTAGTCTTCCGGCACCGTCCGGACCGCACCGCGCCCGGGTCTCCTCACGGAGGCCCGGGCGTTGTGTTTCCAGCCGTCCCCGCGCCTCACACGCGCAGGTCGCCCTCGTGCCACACGCGCCCGGAGGCCAGCGCCTGCGCCGTGCGCTGCAGCCGCTCCGTGCCCATGCGCATCAACTGCCCCTTCAGGCCGGGCTGGCTGAGCAGGTGCTTCTGGAAGGCCGCGCGCTCCAGGCGCAGCACCACGCTCGCCACGTCCGCGCGCACGGTGGCGGACACCGGCTTGTCCAGCAGCAGGGAGATTTCGCCGAAGACGTCCCCCTCGCGCAGCTCCGACAGCGCCACGCGCCGCCCGTGGAGTTGCTCCAGCCACGGTGTGCAGCGCCCGCGCAGCAGCACGTAGAAGGCGTCTCCCGGCTGGCCCTGCGTCAGCAGCGCCTCGCCCGCGGCGACGGTGCGCAGCGCGAAGTCCCGCGACACCGCGGCCTTCTGCGCCGGCGTCAGCTGGTTGAAGAGCGGGTTGCTGCGCAGGAGGTTCTCCACCATCCGCCGCCGGTAGAAGGCGTCCACCACCGCCGTCACCTCGGGGTGCCGCGACGCCACCGCCTCCATGCTCGCCCGCGTCAGCTCCAGCAGCACGGCGCGCTCGGCGGCCACCACGCTGGCAAGCCGAGGGCCCTCGGAGATGAGCGCCAGCTCGCCGAAGAAGTCCCCCGGCGCCACCGTGCCCACGCTCCGCCGCTGCCCGTCCTCCAGCGCGCGCATCACGTCCGCGCGGCCCTCCACCATCGCGAACATGGAGGCCCCCGGGTCTCCCTCCTCCACCACCGCCTGCCCCGGGAAGAAGGCGCGCACCTGGAGCGACTCCAGCAGCGCGACGAAGGCGTCTCGGCTCACCTGCGAAAGGAGGGGCGCGCCGCCCGCGGCGACCTCCGGCACGTGCGCCGCGTCCGCGGGCAGCGGCGTCCCCGGCGACAAGGCGAAGCGCTCCGCCAGGGTCCGCGCGGTGCGCACGAGCGCGGCGTGAGCGGCCCCCAACCGGGGCAGGGCCACACACGCGGCCACCGCGCGCAGGCACTGCCCCGCCTTCGCCCACGCCAGCGCGGCCTCCTGATACGCGGCGGCGGCGTCCGCCGGGCGGGTCAGCCACTCCAGCAGCTCCGCCACCTGCTGGTGGACCTCCGCGTCGTCCGGCGCGTCCTTCAACACGCCCTGGTACTCCGCGAGCGCCTCCTCCAGCTTGCCCTCGCTGGCGAGCTCGACGGCCCGCTGCCTGTCCGCGCGGTGCGTGTGCGCCATGGCCGCCTCCCCCGTCATGCGCTGAGCGCGCGGACGCGCTCGGCGAGCTTCTCCGTGAAGAGCCGCAGGATGCGCAGCGCCGCCGCCTCGTGCGTGTCCAGGTAGTGCTGGAAGTCCGCGCGCGTCACCCGCAGCGCGCGCACCTCGGAGCGCGCGAGCACGTGCGCGGACGTGTCCCCATCCAGGATGAGGGAGACCTCGCCGATGAAGGCGCCGGGCCCCAGGGTGTTGAGCAGCCGGGCCCCGGGCTCCGCGCCCCCGAGCACGTCCACCGTCCCCTCCAGCAGCACCAGCAACCCCGAGCCCGGAGCGCCCTTCTCCAGCACGGTGTCGCCCCGGGCGAACTGCACCGGCCGCGCCACGCGGTAGAGGTCCTTCATGTCCTCCAGCGACAGCTCGCCGAAGAGGGGAATGGCCTTGAGGTATTCGTAGCCATCCGGCGGAGGCGGCTCGCGAGCGGGCTCCACGCCGGGCCCCGCGTCCAGGCCCAGGTGCCGCAGCAGCCGCGCGTGCTCCGCTTGAAGCGCGCCGTCCTCCCGGAAGCCGGGCGCCTGGAGCGTGTCCGTCAGCAGCACCAGCGCCCGCCACGAGTCGCCCTGCGCATCCAGCAGCGCGCTCATCCGCAGCACCGCCTCGCGCCGCTCCGGCAGGCCCGGGGCCACGGCGCGAAGGACCTCCAGCTCCGCGTGACCATTGCCCAGCTCGCGGTACACCGCCGCCGCCTCGAGCGGCCGGTTCAACCGGGTGAGGCAACGGGCCGTGGCTTCACGCGCGTCCAACGCCTGATACAGCGCCAGCGCCCGCTCCAGCGCGCCACCCCGCTCGAAGGCCACGGCGGCGCGGGCCCGCTCTCCCGCGCGCAGCCACGCCTCGGCGGCCTGGAGCAGCGCACCCGCCTGTTCGTAGAGCTGCGCCACCGTGAAGGCGCCGCCATCCGCCTCCAGCACGCGCGCGGCGCCGGCGAAGTCGCGCGCCCGCCGCAGCACCTCCACCAGCGTGGCGCGCGCGGTCAGCGCCGCGCGAGGGGCCTCTTCCAACACGGTGTCCCGCTGCGAGCGCGCCAGGGCCTCATACGTCCGGACGGCCACGTCCACCGCGCCCTGCGCCACCGCCTCCCAGAAGGGCCGCGTGCCCGTGCTCGCGGCCCCTTCTTCCCCCTCCGTGGAACGCGCCATGCCGTGAACTCCCCCAAGTCCCTTGCTTGCGCCCAACCCCCTGGGCGCGCCGTGTGCCAGGACCGAGGGGTGCGTAGCAGACCCCACCCAGCGAGGCGAGCCTCCTCGCGCGGCGTCCGAGGGCGAGGCTCAGTCCACCTTCGTCGGGAACGGGTTGCGCTCGGCGAAGCCGCGCTGGTGCCAGTAGGGATAGGTGGGCGTCACCGCGCTGGCCGCGTCGAGCCGCGCCACCTGCTCCGCCGAGAGGTTCCACCCCACCGCGCCCAGGTTCTGCCGCAATTGCTCCTCGTTGCGCGCGCCGATGATGATGGACGACACGGTGGGCCGCTGGAGCAGCCAGTTGAGGGCCACCTGCGGCACCGTCTTGCCCGTCTGCGCGGCGACTTCATCGAGCGCGTCCACCACGCGGAACAGGTACTCCTCGGCCAGCGGCGGCGCGCCCTCGGCGTTGAGCGCGTCCTTCATGCGCGAGCCCTCGGGCCGAGGCTGCCCGCGGCGAATCTTGCCCGTCAGCCGCGCCCAGCCCAGGGGGCTCCACACCACCGTGCCCACCCGCTGGTCCAGGCCCAGGGGCATCAGCTCCCACTCGAACTCCCGGCTCACCAGCGAGTAGTAGGCCTGGTGCGCCACGTGCCGCGCGAGGCCGTATTTCTCCGAGGTGGCGAGCGACTTCATCAGGTGCCAGCCGGAGAAGTTCGACGCGCCGATGTAGCGAATCTTCCCCGCGCGCACGAGGTCGTCGAGCGCCCGCAGGGACTCCTCGACGGGGGTGAGCGCGTCGAAGCCATGCAGCTGATAGAGGTCGATGTAGTCCGTGCCCAGCCGCTTCAGGCTGGCCTCCACCGCGCGGGTGATGTGGAAGCGCGACGCCCCCACGTCGTTCGGTCCGTCGCCGTTGCGGAAGGCGCCCTTGGTGGAGATGAGGACCTTCTCGCGGCGGCCCGCGATGGCCTTGCCCAGAATCTCCTCCGCCACGCCGCCCGAGTAGATGTCCGCGCTGTCGAACATGTTCAGCCCGGCCTCCAGGCTGATGTCCACCAGGCGCGTGGCCTCCTGGACCCCGCTGGTGCCCCACTTCTTGAAGAACTCGCCCTGGCCGCCGAACGTGCCCGTGCCGAGCGTCAGCACCGGAACCTTGAAGCCAGAGCCACCCAGCTGCCTGTATTCCATTCCCATGAAGGGGCATCCTGCTAACGGGCCCAACCAGGCCGCTCAACGGGAATGCGAGCACGTCCGCGTTTTCCGCCGCTATGCTCGGGCGCGGTGAACGTTAACGGGGGGCCGGACGTTCCCCGGAGTCATCTGGAATGAAGCGCAACGCGGTTGCCTGGAGCACCGTCGTCTCCCTCCTGGCCGTGTTGCCCGGAAGGGTGGCGTCCGCCCATGCGGGCCTGCCGGAAACCTCCAACATCGCCATCCGCCGGGGCCACCCACGGGACTTCTTCGTGGGGACGACCTTTGGCGCGGTCATCTCCCGCGACAACGGCCAGTCCTGGCGCTGGGTGTGCCCGGATGCCATGGGGTATGGCGGCTGGCGCCCCGAGGCCTACCTCTGGCGGGAGACGGGCGACATCCTCGCCGCCACGGGCAGCGCCCTCCTCCACTCCCCGGACGAGGGCTGCACCTGGCGCGCGCACCCCTTCTTCAAGCCGACCTGGGTGACGGGACTCGCCGGGCACCCCACCGATGACCGCGTCTTCTACGCCGTCACCGGGCGGCCCGGGCTCGCCAACGGCGTGTACCGCTCCGACGACGGCGGGGAGACGTGGACCGCCACGCCGCTGCTGCGCGCGGGACTCGAGCTCAACGCGGTGCGCGTGTCCCCCGTGGACCCGCGCCGCGTCTATGCGTCGGGCGTGTCCAACAACCAGATGGTGCTCCTTCGCAGCGATGACGCGGGCGCCACGTGGCAGGAGTTTCCCCACGCGATGCCGGAGCTGCTGCGGCCCTACGCCTTGACGGTGGTGGCGCTGGACCCCGTCGACGAGGACGTGGTGTGGACGCGCGTGTCCGCCCAGGGCTACACGCACCTGCATCGCAGCGACGACGGCGGCCGCACGCTCACGCAGGTGTCCGTGCTGGACGACACGTTCATCAACATGGACCTGTCGTCCGACGGCGCCACCGCGTGGGTGGGCACCCTCAACTACTTCTTCCTGGGCCCGAGCGCCGGTCCGCTGGAGAAGCAGCCCCTGCCCACCGGCAACGCGTGCGTGCTGCGCGACGGTGAGACGCTCTATGGCTGCGGCTCCACGTGGCTACATGACTGGGCCCTGGCGCGCAGCACGGACCAGGGCCGCACCTGGCAGCACATCTTCGCGCTGTATGAAATCCAGGGGACGCAGCTGTGTCCGCGCGGTACGCCCGTGCGCGACCTCTGCCCGTCCCGCTGGCCGCAGCTCGCGGAGCAGCTCGGCGCGCCGCTCTACCCGGACGGCGGCGTCGAGGAGCCACCACCGCCTTTCGACGCGGGGACTGCGGATGCGGGCACGCCCGACGCGGGGACACCGGACGCGGGCCCCCAGCTTCCCGATGAACCTCCCGCTCCGCCGAAGTCGAGCGGTTGCGGCGCCAGCCCCGGAGCCCCCGTCCCCGTGTTGTGGCTGCTGTCCACCCTCCTCCCCTGGCGCCGTCGCCCACGGCGCCCCCACCTCGGATAGGCCCCTCATGCCCCTGGAGACACGCAGGCGACTGTGGACGTGTGGCGTGGCCGCGCTGCTCGCCGTGAGTCCCGCTTGTGACGGCGGCGGCAACACCCCCATCGAGGAGCCCTGCGGTGAGCCGCTCTACGGCGGCGAGGCCACCGACGAAGCGTGGCGGACCTTCGTCGATGCGCAGGGCCGGCCCGATGACAGCTCGCAGGCGGTGACGTTGACCGAGCCGTCTCCGGGCCAGACGTACTCGATGACCGACGCACCGCCCACGTGGCGCTGGTCATCACCGCTGGCCTCACGAGCCCGCACGGGCGCGCGCCACGGGCGCACCATGCTCGCGTGGCTGGGCCACCTGCTGCTACCCTCCGCCGAGGCGCACCTGCCTCCCGTCACCGGCGACTTCTACTGGGTGCAGGTGACGGTGCCCGGGCGCCGGTGTCCGGTGGAGCTGCTGACGTCGGACCTGGAGTGGCACCTCGACACGGCGACGTGGGACACACTCCGCGCCGCCTCGGGCCCGGAGCTCCGCGTCCAGGTGACCAGCGCGTACCTGGTGCAGAACCGGCTCCGTGAAGGCCCGTACCGCATGGAGTCCCCACGCACCATCCGCCTGGAGGGCGCACGATGAATCGCACGATGGGGTGGATGTCCGCGCTGGCGCTGGTGCTGAGCGGCTGCGATGAGAAGGTGGCCCGCGTGCTGGACGTCACGCCTCCCGAGGGGCTCGACTTCGCGCACGAGGAGCCCTGGAAGGAGGCCTCCACCCTTCCGCCGCCCGGGCCCGGTGGGCGCATCATCATCACCAACAGCCTGGACGACACGTTGAGCCTCGTCGAGCTGAACACCGTGGGCACGCCCGGCTTCCGCGAGCTGGCGCGCGTGCCCGTGGGGCTCAACCCGGTGGAGCTGGAGGGGCCACACCACTCCGCCGTCGCTCCGGCCGGGGACTTCTATTACGTCGGCATCTCCAACTACGTGCCGGGCGGTGGCTCGGGGCCGCATGGCGCGCACGGCACGGGCGCGGATGACGGCTACTGCCTGAAGCTGGACGCGCGTGACAACCGGCTGGTGGGCTCGGTGCGCGTGAATCCCAATCCGGGCGACGTCATCATCAGCGCGGATGGGAACACGCTGTACCAAACGCACTTCGACACGCTGAAAATCTCCGAGCTGGCGCGCCAGAACCGTCCCGAGTCCGAGATGAACGCGAACCTGGCCATCATCGACGCGCGGACGATGACCCGGAAGGACATGGTGGAGGTGTGCCCCGCGCCCCACGCGGTGCGCCTGTCCGCGGACGAGCGCACGGCCTACGTCGCGTGCTGGTCGGACGAGGTCGCCATCGTGGACCTCACGGCGCAGCCTCCGGCCGTGACACGGGAGAAGGTCGCGGCGGGCGCGGGCGGCGCGGTGACACCCCGGCACCAGCCCTACGCGCTCACGCTGTCGCCGACCTCGGGCGAGGTGTGGGTCAGCTCCATGGCCAGCCGTCAGGTGCAGGTGCTGAACCCCCAGACGCGCAAGATGATGCCGGAGCGCGCGGTGCCGCTGCGAGGTCCGCCGATGTTCGGCGCCTTCACCTCGGACGGGCGCACGCTATACCTGCCCTACCAACTGGTGGACGCGGTGGCCGTCATCGACCCGGAGACGGGTACCGTGCAGCGCGAGGTGTCCCTGTCGGAGGCCGGTTGCCTCAATGTGCACCAAATCATGCTGACGCCCGACGAGCGCGTGGGCTTGGTCGTCTGCGAGGGCGACCACGTGGGGCCGGGCACGCTGCACGCGGTCGACCTGGCGGAGGGCACCGTGCTGGGCACGGTGGAGGTGGGCATCTTCCCGGACTCGGTGAACATCCTGTGGGGGCAGCCATGATGCGCTCACTCTGGAGCGCGGTGACGCTGGCGGTGCTGCTGTCCGCCTGTGACGACGGTGGGAATGGCCGCGTCACCGCCGCGGAGTACGGCGAGGTGCTGTTCAACGACTCGCGGCTGTCGGAGAGCCAGTTCAACAGCTTCTCGTGCGCCACGTGCCACGCGACGACGCCCACGCCTCCCGCGGGACGGATGGACTCCGGCTACACGCTGTACGACGCCGCCTTCCGCGAGAGCTGGTGGGGCGGCTACGAGACGCGCCTGCTGGACGCGGTGAACTTCTGCTACGTCAACTTCATGCGGGGCGTGGCGCCGCTGTCCAAGGACTCGCCGCAGAGCCGGGCGCTGTACGAGTACCTCGTCAGCATCAGCCCGAGCCCGTCGGCGCCCGCGCGTCCCTTCACGGTGGTGAAGGACGTCGTCGAGGTGCCACGCGGTGACAGGGCGCGCGGACAGCAGGTGTACGCCGAGGCGTGCCAGAGCTGCCACGGCGCGCCCCACACCGGCGCGGGCCGGCTGACCGAGTTGGCGTCCATTCTGCCCGAGGTGACGAACGACTACGGCACGCTGTTTCCCGGCGTGCCCAAGTCGCTGGTCGTCATCGAGAAGGTGCGCCACGGCCAGTTCTTCGGCGTGGGCGGCAACATGCCGTTGTACAGCCTGGAAACCCTGTCAGACGCGGACCTGGGCGCGCTGCTCACCTTCATGGATTTGTGACGCGGGAGGGCGCGTTCCGGTGGAGCCCACGGTCCACCGGACGTATACCTCTCCGCGGACACACGACGTGGGAGCAAGCATGGGGTTCTGGGGCAAGCTGTTCGGGAGGAAGTCTTCAACGGCCACTGCGGTGCCTCCCGCCCCCTCGACGACCTGGACGGTGGAGCCGCGCGAGGCGCTCATGCGCCAGGTGGAGACGCTGGTCCGCATGGACCCCGCGGTGGAGAAGGTGACGCGGCGCACGGCCGACTACGGGCTGGACATCACCCGCGCGGGGAGCGACGGCACCTTCTTCCTGGACAACCTCTTCGCGGACACCCGCGAGCTGGCCCCCGAGCAGCGCGTGGAGGTCATCCAGCGCTACCTCCGCTCGCTGTGGCAGGAGTCACCGGACGCCCTCCCCTGGGAGCAGGCCCGCGAGCAGCTGCTGCCCGTGCTGCGCACGTCCACCTTCGGCAAGTCCCTGCAGGCCAAGACGGAGACGGAGCCGGAGCGCGAGCTGGTGGGCCGCAGGACGCTGCCCTTCATGTCGGAGCTGCTGGTGCTGGACCTGCCGGAGTCCGCGATGTTCGTGCAGCGCCGGCACCTGGAGAAGTGGGGCGTCGACGAGGCCGCGGCCTTCGCGGCGGCCCATGAGAACCTGGCGCGGCTTCCGGACGACGGCGTGGAGCTCTACGACGACGAGCACGGCCCGCTGTGGACGGTGGACACGAACGACACCTACGAGACGTCACGGCTGCTCCGGCCGGGCTTCCTCGCGTCGTTCGCCGGGCGCGTGGAGGGACGGCCCATCGCCATCCTGCCAGAGCGCTCCACGTTGCTCATCGGTGGCGACGCGCGTCCGGAGCTGGTGTCGCGCCTGATTGTCAGCGCCGAGCGCGAGTACGGCGCCGCGTCGCGCTGCCTGACGCCCGCCCTCTACACGGTGGACGACGCGGGGCGCGTGGTGCCGTACGTGCGCCCTGGGAAGGACGCGCTGGCGCATCAGGTGCGGCTGTCACACATCCAGCTTGCGCTGGCGGAGTACAACGCCCAGAAGGAAGTGCTCACCACGCTGCACCAGGCGCGGGACATCGATGTCTTCGTCGCGACCTACAGCGCGATGGCCCGGAAGCGGGACGAGTTCCCCGTGTCCTGGTGCGTCTGGCCGCTCGGCGTGGACAGCCTGCTGCCCGTGGCGGACATGATCGCCGTGCACCTCTCCGAGAACTCGGATGAGTTCTTCACCGTGCCCTGGGCGGAGGCGCTGCGCATCGTGGGAGACGCCATCACCCCCGTGCCCGAGCAGTGGCCGCCGCGCTACCGGGTCACGCAGGCCCCCTCGCCGGAAGTGCTTGCCCGACTGCGGGCCGCCCAGGTCTCCTTCGAGGACTTCGTGATGCCCTGATGCGTGTGGAGGACGGATGCTCGCCTGCCTGGACGTGGATTACCGCCCCGACCTCACCGTGGCCGCGTGCGTGCTCTTCCGCGCCTGGACGGACGCGACGGAGTCCTCGCATCTGGTGGAGCATGGGCCTCCGGCGGAGCCCTACGAGCCCGGGCAGTTCTACCGGCGTGAACTGCCCCACCTGCTGCGGGTGCTCGCGCGGGTGGAGGTGCCGCTGGAGGCCATCATCGTGGATGGCTACGTGTGGCTCGGGGAGGACAAGCCCGGGCTGGGCGCGCACCTGTACGAAGCGCTCAACCGGGAGGTGCCCGTCATCGGGGTGGCGAAGACGGCCTATGTCACCACGGGGCCGTCCGTGACGGTGCTGCGAGGGCAGAGCCTGCGGCCCCTGTTCGTCGGCGCGGCGGGCATGGACGTGAAGGCGGCGGCGGAGCACATCCGGCGGATGCACGGGCCGTCTCGCTCGCCCACGTTGTTGAAACGGGTGGATCATCTCTGCCGCACGTCCTGAGCGGACGGCTCGGTTCTGGACAGCCGCGCGGCCTCTTTGCCTGGGAGGCGAGCATCCTCCTGGAATCCTCGCGCCGGGGGGCTTACCTTTGAGGGCGGATGCCCTCGCACCCGACCTCACAGCTCGGCTTGTTCGACACGGCGGCGCCGGAGCGCGAGGACGTGGGCAAAAGCCCGCGTGTGAGCGTGAGCACCACCCCGGCGGGTCCGCGGGAGCCGGCGCCACGTGAGCGCGCGGCTTCGGAGGGCCGGCACGCGGGCACTGAGTCTGACGGCCCGTTCCATTCGCGAGAGGAACCGCTCCCGCTGGAGACGCCCCCGCGCGACAGCCCCCTGTCCCAGGAGCGGCTCCCTGCCCCGGAGGACGCGCTGCCCATGGCGGCGGAACTGGCGCGGCGGCTGTCATCGCTGCTGAAGGTGCCGGTGCATCTGCGGCTCACGGACAACCGGGCCACGCTCATTAGCTTCCGCCGGGGCGAGGAGGGCCTGCGGCTGCGCCTCCACCACCTCTTCCTGGGCGCACCGGACGCCGTGGTGCAGGCCATGGCGGCCTATACGGGCCGGGCAGATGCACGCGCGGGTGAGGTGCTGGAAGCCTACGCGCACGAGCACAGCGAACGGGTCCGCCGGGAGCGTCAGCCCGGAAAGCCGCTGCGCACGCGAGGCCGCTGCTTCGACTTGCAAGCCGTCTTCGCCCGGCTCAACGCGAGCTGGTTCGACGGTCGAGTGCAGGTGGACGTCGGATGGGCGCGAAAGCCCGCGGGCAAGCGGCGTCGCAGCATCCACGTGGGTGGCTACGACGCGCGGCGGAAGGAGATCCGCATCCACCCCGCCTTCGACCGGCCGAACGTACCAGCCTTCGTGGTGGACTACCTCGTCTTCCACGCCATGCTGCACGCGGACCTCGAGGATGTGGATGGAACGGGCAACGAAGGCCGCTGCGCGCCCGAGCACACACCGGCGTTCCGCGAACGCGAAGCCCTGTTCCCGCTGGGCGACGCGGCCCAGCGCTGGCTGAGCGACAATCACGCGTCGCTGCTGCGCGGCTGACGGGCTGTCGTCCTGAGCGGCCGCTACTTCTGCACGGAGAGGATGACCCACTTCGCGGTGTCCACCGCGTAGACGATGGGAATGTCCGCGAGGGGCGGCCCCTCCAGGCCACTGCATGCGCCTGCGCTGGGCGAGAAGCTGACGAACACCACCGCGTCGGCGCCGGGAACAGCCGTCACGTCGTAGGACTGACGCTGAAAGGAGCAAATCTCCGTTGGCGTCGCACCGCGCGGAGGCTTTGCACCCAGCGGCAGAAAGTCCTCCATGGCATACGAAATCGCAGCGGCGATCTCTCCAGGTAGGACGTGTTGCCCTTCCGTGGGCGGCACCACCGGGAAGCGATAGTGCGCGACCTCTTCTTCAGGCGCATGGGTCGGACGGGGCGCTGGACGAAAGAGCGCGCAGCCAGGAACCAGGAGCAGCCCGAGCAGGCTCCACGCTGAGCGCTTCAACCTATTCCTGCGCCGTCTCGACGGCGGCGATGCCCCCCACCGGAGCGATGAACCCAACCATTCCAAGGCAAGTAACGAAGGAGTCATGGCAACCCGCACAGGCACTGCTGCATCCAGACGGGGAAGACTCAAGCCGTCAAGAATGACGTAAGGCATCTTGCGCTTCCCTGACAAGAAAGCCCGCGAACAGGAAACCGCGATCCCCTGCCGCCGCGGGTTGGATGACAATCACGCATTTCTCCTGTGAGTCCACACCTCCCGCGCAACAGGACAGTAGCGGCCACGGGCCGGACCGATGCATGATCGGGGCGATGCGTTACTTCAGCGTGGAAGAAGCCAACAGGCTGGTGCCGCTGCTGACGCGCACCTTCGAGCGGGTACGCCCCTGGGTGGAGCGTGCCCAGGAGCTCGCTGACACGCTGAGCGCCGCGCCCAACGCGAAGGCCCCGAGTCTGGCGTCGCTCCGTGAAGAACGCGACGGACTCCTCGAGAGCATCCGCAGCGAGCTGCTCCAGCTCCAGGAGATGGGCCTCGAAATCAAAGGCGCGGACGGTCTCGTGGACTTCCGCGCCCACCGCGGCGGCGAGCAGGTCTATCTCTGCTGGCGCTATGGAGACCCCGCCGTCTCCCACTGGCATGCCCTGCTCGACGGCTTCTCCGGCCGACGCCCCATCGAAAGCCCCGACGACTTCGCCCCTACCTACCTCAGCTGACACGACGGCGGCAGAGGTAGGACGAAGGGGAAGTGAGCGACGCAGGGCGGGATGGAATGCACCAGTCCCCCTCTTTTCGCGCAGCATGAATGAATGCCACCCCTCATGGGTTGATTGTGCCTCAATGACATCGGATTTGGGTTTTCCGCGGAGAGCTGTCATGCACAAGCAGTCGATTGCCGTGATTCTGGCCGGCCTGTTCGCCATTGCGGCCGGCAACGCAAAAGCCAATGACTCTGCTTATCGGCTAAGGTTCAAAAACAGTACGCCGATGGTGGTCTGGGTGAATCAAACAGGCAGCGGGTGCCAGTCATGGACCTATCCAGCCCCGGATTTTCCCATCTCAATCGGGCCACACCAGTCGAGAGAAGTGGGCACTTTCTTCCGCGCAAGCCACTGCCATGGCAAGCAGGGACAGCTCTACCTTCGTGTCGCCCAGACGTTCGATGAGAACAAACCCTCGACCGAAAGCTATGTCTCCCAGCTCAGCATGGACTACAGTGCCGGCGGAGACATGAATGTGACTGTCGAATCCGGCAGCATATCGACGGGATTCCCTTACCAGTATGCGCGCTATGTCGACCCCGACACATCAAACCTGTCGTTCGAGGTAATCAATTGGACCCAGACCTCGCTGGCGTCCGCCCTCGCAGGACCTTGCCTTAAGACGGGCAGCGCGACGGAGGACGCCTTTGGTTCGCTGTTGCAATATGCGGACGTGGGGACTGTGACAAAACAGAAGGTGGAGAAGTACTCCGCCCCCCTGAAATACTTCACCCAGTACAGTGTGACGGATGCCGTTTGGGGCTTCCGGGGAATCGTACGCGTCGAACTGAGTGATCTGAAGAGCGGCTTTCTCGTGTCGAGGGCGACTCGGATTCTGCGGGGGGTCTCATATGAAAACCGCGAGAGCAAATGGGCCGCGTTTGGGCCGCAACTGGTCGCTAACGATGCCCCCGCCGCACTGGGGTTGAGACTGCTTGCGTTAGGCTCAACGGCCGAGCCGATGAGCCAGGTCGTTCCAGTCGCGCTGACCTACAAGACAGCATACCCGTTTGCGCCGGCCGGAGACCCTGTCTATGCCTTCCGCCTGTCGCCCATGTCCCAGGTTTTTAGTCTCAACGAGAAATGCGCAACGGTCGAGGACACCGAGGCTCAATTGCTTCCATTGGGCGGAACGGCCATTTTTGACCTGATGAGGTCTTTCGATGGGAAAACATGGCAAAAATGGATAAAAGATGATGACTGGGACCCCTCGGATGTAGTGCCTTCGAATTGAGGTGCCGGCCGCGACCTGCTCACGCTCCACCGCGCAAAACAGCACCTCACGTCGCCTGCCCGGGCTCCCCCATCCTCCCATCAAGCCCCTGACGCAGGAGCGCTAACCCGCGCCCTCGCTGAACCGCTTCTGCAGCAGCGCCAGCTTGTTACGCGCCGCCAGCAACTGCTGCCGCAGCGAGTCCGCCTGCCGGGCCACGTCGTGGAACGACTGTTCCTCCCCGGCCCGCGCCAGGCCCTGGGCCTCGTCCGCCACCTCCGTCATCTTGACCTGGAGCGACTCGAAGGTCTCCGCCAGCGCGGCGTTCTCCTCGGGCGTCTGCGCCGTCTGGCGCTGCTGCGCGAACTGCTGCATCCGCACGTTCAGCTCGCCCGCGCTCTGTCCCAGCGCCCCATAGCGCACGAGCAGGCTCTTGAAGATCTCCGTGCGCTGCTGAAGCTCCTGCGCCCGCTGGTGCACGATTTCAGCCTGGGCCTGCTGCCGGTCCCTCACCTTGGAGATGGCGCCCACCAGCGCCGTCACCTGCAGCCGGAGCTGCTCGTCCAGGTCCGCCAGCCCATTGAGCATCGCCGAGGCGCGCTCCAGGTGCTTCTCGGATTCCAACGGCGCCTTCTGGAGCTGCTCGGCCAGTGCTTCGAAGCGCAGCAGCTCCGAATCGAGTGCCCGTGCGGCCACCACCAGCTCCGAGTCCTGCGGCTTGTCACGCTTGCTCATCGTGCGCGGGAACATGGCACTTCCCGGGCCTGTGCGCCGCAAGCGTCTGGGGAATGACGCGGCCCCCACGAAGGAGCGTTGGCAGCTTGCTGTTCGGGCGTCCCGGCGGCCCCTCCCCGTGAGGCTCGATACGGCCCCGGCGTGCTCGCCAGCGGCGCCTGCCATCCCCAACTTCGGGACATCAGACGTCACGAGGTGCACACATGCCCATGGGTTTCTCTCGCTCCGTGCTCGTTACCGGTGCCACTGGCCAACAGGGTGGCGCCGTCGCACGGAAGCTGTTGCAGCGCGGCCACCGCGTCACGGCCTTCGTCCACCACGCCGATTCTCCAACCGCCCGGGAGCTCGAGTCGCTCGGCGCCGAGCTCGCCGTCGGTGACTACGACGACCTGGACTCCATCGCGCACGCGGCCAAGGACCTGGACGCCATGTTCGCCGCGGCCACGCCCTTTGGCCCGGGAGGCGTGCAGGCGGAGGTCCGCCACGGAAAGAACCTGGCGGACGCGGCCCGGCTGGCGCGCGTGCGGCACTACGTCTACTCGTCCGTCGCGGGAGCGGACCGCCTGACGGGCATCCCCCACTTCGACAGCAAGCACCGCGTCGAGACGCACGTGAGGAGCAGCGGCCTGCCCTACACCATCCTGGGCCCCACCTTCTTCATGGAGAACTTCACCAGCGGCATGTTCGAGGAAGGCCTCAAGGCCGGCGTCCTCGCCATGGGCCTGCCCCCCACGCGCGGTCTGCAGATGGTGGCGCTGGAGGACCTCGCCGCCTTCGCCGTCCGCGTGATGGAGGAGCCGGAGCGCTTCGAGGAGCAACGCATCGAGGTGGCCTCCGACGAGGTGACGGGCCAACAGGCCGCGGGACTGCTCTCCATGGTGAGCGGCCACCGCATCCACTACGAGCAACTGCCCCTGGACTTCATCCGCGAGCGCAGCGAGGACCTGGCCGCCATGTACGAGTGGCTGGACCGCAAGGGCTACCAGGCGGATGTCCTCACCCTCCGGCACAAGTTCCCAGAGGTCCCCTGGCACACCTTCGAGGACTGGGCGCGAGGCCAGGACTGGAGCGCCCTCACGTCCCCCGCGTGGCCCCACGCCGCCGCGGAGCCTGTCTCCCCCGCGAGTCATTAGAGGAGAGTCCCCATGCGAGCCCCCATGCCCACGGCCGCGGCCCTGTTCATCCTGACCGGCTGCGTGGCCACGCCCGAGCTGAGGCCCTCGCCGGGGGCGCAGGTGCTCCAGGGTGACGCCAACGCCGCGAAGGCCTCGACGGATGGCATCGTCCTGGTCGCCGACGGCACGGTCTGGAAGGGCACGCCGAAGAACCTGGAGCGCAGCTTCACCCCCGTCTTCATCCAGGTGGAGAACCGCGGCGACCGGCCCGTGCGCATCGAGTACGGCGCCTTCTCGCTGGTCAGCCCGGTGTCGCGCTTCCGCTACTCGGCGCTGTCGCCCGTGTCCTTGGGCGACTCGCTCCACTCGTTGCAGAAGGGAACGGGGGGCTCGGGAGGCGCGGCGGGTTTCTCGTCGGGCTGGGGGCTCGGCCGCTACCGACGCTTCGGCGTCGGTTCCTACATGGGCCCGTTCTTCCCCGACCCGTACTACTACGGCTACCAGTGCCAGGAGCCCCTGCCCACGCAAGACATGCTCCAGAAGGCGCTGCCCGAGGGCACGCTCGAGCCCGGTGGGCAGATGGCGGGCTTCCTCTACTTTCAGGGCGTGGGCTACCGCGAGGGTCAGGTCGTGCTCCAGGCCCAGTTCGTGGACGCGGAGAGCGGTGAGCCGCTGGGGACGCTCGACATCCCCTTCCAGGTCCGCAAGGGCTAAGGCCCCCACGCGGCCTCAATGCAGCGTGGGGGACTCCTCACGCAGGGAGGGGCGGTGGAGCCCTTCCAGCAAGGAGGCCTCCTCGAACACGCCCAGTTCGCGCCGCAGCTCCGGGCCATGCATCGGCAGGCCGAAGAGCGCCGCCGAGGGCACCCAGTCCAGGGCCGCGGCCACCAGGGGCCCCAGTCCCACGAGCGCCACCGCCGAGCCTCGCGACGAGCCCGCCGCCAGTCCTCCCACCACCATCCCAGCGCCCGTCACGATGCGGAGCCACCGCCCCGGCCGCGACGCCAAGAAACCGACAAGCATGTGCACCTCCCCAGGGGCGATAATGGCCACGTCCCGCCGAGCGGCCACCCGCCCTGAAACCCCGCACGGGTGGAACGCCGGGCAGCCGAGCGAGCACCGGGCCGCCGTGTCCGCGCGAGCCCGTTCGCATGGCCCCAGCCACCGCGAGGCCCCAACCGAGCGCCTGCCTGCCCCGAGCCGCACGCGGGCACCACCGCTGCGGACTCCCGCCCGTCCGCTGCCAAAGCCGATTTCCAGGGCCAGCTTTCACGCACGGGGCTCCACGGACCGCCCTGGGGGAGGCAACCATGTTCAGCCGTTCTGAAATCCACAAGGGCATGAAGGTGCGCGGCAACGACGGGCACGTGCTCGGCCGAATCGTCGAGCTGCGGCAAGACGAGCTCATCGTGGAGAAGGGCCTCATCCGCCGTCATGACTTCGCCGTGTCCCTGGCGGACGTGCGGGAGGTCGTGGACGGAGAGGTCGTGCTCAACCACGGGCGCGACAGCCTCTTCTCCGCGCCCCGGGAAGTGCCACACACGACGCACTGACCTCAGCCGCCGCGGCTCGCGTCGGACGCGCGCTCCGGAACGGGAGACGGCGCCACCGCCCCGTCCCCGCTCCATCCCGCCTGGGCCTCCGCCTCGCGAGCCGCGCGCCGGCCCGCGTCCACGTTCACCCGCGACAGCACCGCCGCGCCCGCGACGAAGAAGAACAGCAAGGACAGCACCGCCTGCCGGCTGGAGCCCGTCAACTGCACCGTGGCCGCGAACACCAGGGGTCCGGCCACCGCGGTGACCTTCTCGAAGACGCTGAAGAGGCCGAAGAACTCCGCGGCCCGGTCGCGCGGCACCATCTGCGCGAAGAGCGAGCGGCTCAAGGCCTGACTCCCGCCCTGCACCATGCCCACCAGCAGCGCCAGGGCGAAGAAGTGCACGGGGGTGCGCATGAAGTAGCCCAGGAACGTCACGCCCACGTACACGGCCAGGGAGAACATCAGCGCGTTCTTCACCCCCACCCGCCCCGCGGCCCGGCCGAACAACACCGCGCACGGCACGCCCACCACCTGCGTCATCAGCAGCGTGCCAATCAGCGCGCCCCGGCCGATGCCCAGCTCCGTGCCGTACAGCGTGGACAGGCGGATGATGGTGCCAATGCCATCGCTGTAGAGCAGATAGGCCACCAGCAGCAGCAAGGCCTCGCGGTGCTTCCGCAGCCCGCCGAACGTCCGCGCCAGCTGCGTGAAGGTGCCGCGCAGGGACACGGGGGGCCGCGCGGCGTCCACGTCCGGCTTCGGCTCGGGGATGCGCCGGAAGAGCGGCACGGAGAAGAGGGCCCACCACACCGCCACGGAGGCGAAGGCCACGCGCGAGGCGGCCCCCGCGTCCGCCAGGCCGAACCACTGGGGCTTCAACAGCAGCACCAGCTGCGCCCCCAGCAGCAGCCCTCCGCCCAGGTAGCCCAGCGCGTAGCCCGCGGTGGACACGCGGTCCAGCTCGTCATCCCGGGCGATGTGCCGCAAGAGCGCGTCCGAGAAGACGATGCTGCCCGTCACGCCCACGTTGCCCAGGCCGAACAGCACCAGCCCCCACACCCAGTCCCCCGGCCCCACCGTGGCCAGGCCCAGCGTGGCCACCACGCCCAGCCCCGCGAAGGCGCCCAGCATGAGCTTGATGCGCCCGGCCCGGTCGCTCAGCGCGCCCAGCACCGGAGACAGCACCGCCACCACGCTGAGCGCCACGGCGGTGGCGGTGGCGAAGCGGCTGGTGGCCACCTCGCGCGGCAGGTCCTGCGCCACCACGGAGGCGTAGTAGAGCGGGAACACCACCGTGACGACGGTGGTGATGAAGGCCGAATTCGCCCAGTCATACATCGCCCACGCGCGCAGCTCCGGCCGCGTCAGGCCGATGCGAGACAGCAGGGCGAGCACCCAGCGACTCATGCGTCGAAGTCCACGCCGCCCACGGCGTCATCGCCCTGCGCGGATTGATAGACATGCCACGCCGCCGCCAGGTCCTGGAACGGCAACCCCACCGCCGCGAAGACGGTGATGTCCTCGGGCGACGTGCGCCCGGGCTTCATGCCGGCAATCACCTCACCCAGCTCCGCGTGGATGGCCTCCTCGCCCAGCCCCACCGCGCCCGCCGCGCCCGAGGAGAGCGCCAGCCCCCGGTGGTCCACGATGAAGCGGGACTCCCGCAACAGCTCGGCGGACAGCTCGGCCTTGCCCGGTTCGTCCGCGCCCAGCGCGATGACGTGGGTGCCCGGCCGCAGCATGCCCTGGAGCAGGAAGGGGTGGCGGCTCCACGTCGACGTCACCACGATGTCCGCGTCGGCCACCGCCTCCTGCGCGGACTCGGCCATCCGCACCGGCAGGTTCAGCTCCTGGTACATGCGCGTGGCGAAGGCGAGCGAGCGCTCCGGCGCCGTGTCGAACACCCGCACGTGGTCCAGCGAGCGCACCAGCCGCAAGGACTTGAGCTGCATCACCGCCTGCCGCCCCGCGCCGATGAGCGCCACCCGGCTCGCGTCGGGCCGCGACAGCACCTCCGCGGACAGCGCGCCCACCACGCCCGTGCGCACCGCCGTCAAATGTCCCGAATCCATCACCGCCAGCACCGCGCCGGTGGCCACGTCATGCAACTGCACCAGGCCCCGGATGGCGGGGGACTGCCCCGGGAACTTCGCGTGGACCTTCACCGAGTAGGCGGGCACCGAGGGCAGGCTGCCGGGAAAGAGCACCAGCGCGGTGCCCTCGGCGTGCAGGGGCGCCCGGGCGCGCTGGGGCGCCACGGTGCGTGCCAGGGCGTCGGTGCGGAAGGCCTCGCGCATGTCCTCCAGCAAGAGGAGGGCCTGCAGGTTGCGGGAGACGTCGGAGCGGGTCAGCAGGAGCGTGCGCATCTTCCAGACACCCTAACCGAGCACGTGCGGGCCCACAGCCTCCGCGATGCGGCCTTGTGGACAAGCGCCCGAAGTTGGACGTCCTGGCGGACGGTGCAGCGCCGCTCCGTCCCGCGCGGTGCCCACCGGCCGTGCGCCTGGGACATCCGGACGAAGCACACGTGCGCCACCATCCCCAGAATGGAGAAGGAAGGCGGGCGGCCACGGGGCCTGGGGAGGCCGGTGATGCTGGAGCAGGAGTCGCACACAGCGGGCAAGGAAGCGGCGCCCGGGGCCCGGACGCTCGCGGTCGGAGACTTCCTGCGGGCCCACCAGCAGGAGCTGATGGAGGACTGGCGGCAGGGCATGCGGACGCGCCACCCCGAGCGTGAAGGCCAGCCCTCGTGGCTGCTGGACCACATGCCTCGCGTGCTTTGCGTGCTCGCGGACCTCGTCGACCACGGCCCCGAGGAGCCCCTCACCCACGTGCCGGACGCCCATGCCATGTCCCGGCTGGATGAAGGCTTCGACCTGGGCCAGGTGGCGTTCGAGTACGCGCTGCTGCGCCGGTGCATCCTCCGCGGGCTCGAGGCGGAGAAGACGCTCCCCGCGCCAGGTGAGCTGGAGCGGCTGGAGGACGCGCTGGACCGGATTCTCACCCGGACCCTGACGGCCTTCTCCCAAGGGCGACAGCGCATCCTCCAGGCCCTGGACCGCATGACCCAGGCCGCCCTGGACAGCCCCTCCATGGACAGCCTCCCCTCGCGGCTGCTCACGGTGCTGGTGGACTCCGCCCTCTCCGTGGACTCGGCGGCGTTGCTGCTGGTGGAGGGCGACCGGCTGGTGGTGCGCGCCGCGGAGGGCGTGGGTGCCAACGACGCGGTCGGCACCTCCATGGGCCTGAACGAGGGCCTGTTGGGCGAGGTGGGCGCGCTGCGCCAGCCCCTGGCGTTGCGCTCGGTGCCCACGGACGCCCGCGTGGTGCTGCCCGCGCTGAAGCAAGAGGGCTTGCGCGCCGTCTATGTCGTCCCCTTGCTGGAGGGGGACCAGTTGCTGGGCGTGGCGTACATGAGCTCGCGGACCACCTTCGCCTTCTCCGAGTCGGACACCCTCCTGTTCCGGACCATGGCCCAGCGGGCCACCGCCCACCTGGTCCACGCCCGCCTCCAGGCCCGTGAGCGCCAGGCCCACCTGGAAGCGCAGCGCTCGCTGTCGCAGCTGGACGCGCTGCTGGCCTCCACGCCCATGGGCATCGCCTTGTTGGACCGCGACCTGCGCTATGTGCGCATCAACCAGGCGCTGGCGGACATCAACGGCCACAGCCCGGAGGCGCACCTGGGCCGCCGCTTCCAGGACATGGCGCCGGCGACGGCCGTGGCCACCTTCGAGCCGCTCTTCCACCGGCTGATGGAGACGGGCGAGTCCGGGGACGCGCTCGAGTTCACCCTCCCTGGAGACGCCCGGACGTTCCAGGCCAGCTTCCACCCGGTGCGGGCACCGGACGGCGCCGTGCAGGGCTTGAGCTGCACGGTGGTGGACGTCACCCACCACAAGCAGGCGGAGGCCGTGCTCCAGCGCGCGGTGGACTTCCGGGAGCAGCTCATGGCCGTGGTGGGCCATGACTTGCGCAACCCGCTCAACGCCATCAACGCGTCGGCCTTCCAGCTCTCGCGGGCCGAGGACCTGGAGCCCGCCGAGCGCCGCGCCGTGGACCGCATCCGCAACGCCACCGCGCGCATGGGGCGCATGATTACAGACATCCTCGACTTCGCGCGCAGCCGGCTGGGCGAGGGCATCCCCGTGGCCCGGCAGGAGATGGACCTCGCGGAGGTGTGCCGGACGACGCTGGAGGAGCTCCAGGTCAGCGCGCCGCGGCGCGTGCTCCTGTTCGACACGCGCGGCGACACACGGGGCTTCTGGGACCCGGACCGCGTCTCGCAGGTGCTGGGCAACCTGGTGGCCAACGCCCTCCAGCACGGCCAGGAGGACCAGCCCGTGCGGGTCTCCGTGCGCGGCGAGCCACGCGAGGTGGTGCTGGACGTCCACAACGTCGGCGAGCCGATTGCCCCCGAGCTGATGCCGCGCCTCTTCGACCCGTTCAAGAGCATCCCTTCGACGGCGCCACGACCCGACACGGCCCGACAGAAGCGCAGCCTGGGCCTGGGGCTCTACATCGTCAGTCAAATCGTGGGCGTCCACGGGGGACGCGTGGAGGTGCGCTCCACCCGGGAGGACGGCACCCGCTTCACCGTCCACTGGCCCCGTCAGGCGGGGTGAGGCGGGACGGCCGCCCCCCCTCCGTCCGGACGCCGGCCCCTTCTGGGCGTGAATCACGGACGCAAGGCCGCTATTTCTTGGGCATGTTCTTCAATCCCACCAAGAAGCTGAGGATTCCGACCCCGGAGGAAGCCTTGCCGGGCCGGTCGGAGGAGATGCCCGTCCCCCCGAAGCACGAGGTGCTGGGGACGCCCATCAAGGGCGCCGTCCCCGAAGGCATGGAGGAGGTCTTCTTCGGCCTCGGGTGTTTCTGGGGCGCGGAGCGCAAGTTCTACCAGACGCCGGGCGTGTACAGCACGGCGGTGGGGTACGCGGGCGGCCTGACGCCCAACCCCACCTACCGCGAGGTGTGCAGCGGCCTCACCGGCCACAACGAGGTGGTGCGCGTCGTCTTCGACCCGAAAAAAATCTCCTTCGAGCAGTTGCTGCGCGTGTTCTGGGAGAACCATGACCCGACGCAGGGCATGCGCCAGGGCAACGACGTGGGCACGCAGTACCGCTCCGGCATCTACTTCACCAGCGAGGCCCAGCAGCGCGCCGCCGAGGCCAGCCGCCACGCGTACCAGCAGGCCCTCTCCGCCCGCGGCTTCGACGCCATCACCACCGAGGTGCTCCCGGCGCCCGCCTTCTACTTCGCCGAGGACTACCACCAGCAGTACCTGGAGAAGAACCCGGGGGGCTACTGCGGCATCGGCGGCACCGGCGTGAGCTGCCCGGTGGGCGTGGGCGTCAACGCCTGAAGCAGCACGCCGACGTGCGCGGGCGCGTGTGAGGACTCCCATGCGCCCGCGGTACCGGCCCGCGGTGCAATCCCAGACAAAGACAGCGCAAAAGAATCGTGTCACGGGAGCCCCGCGCCCCAGGCCCTACACGCGACTTCCTTGACTTAACGCGTTGTCCGACCCCGGTTTGACTTTGTTGTGATGCCGAACGAATAGAATGGGAGGCAGAAAGGAAAGGACCGCTCGGACGCCGTTCATCGTCGCTGCGTGCTGGTTCACCCCCTCCCCCACTTTCTCCAGCGGTCCGCTTTTCCCCATGAGTGTGCCGATTTCCCCCGCGCGGGGTGCCTGGCTGTCTTTGGCCAGGGCCTGCGCAGTCGTCGCGGTATGTCTTTGTGCCGCCCTGGGCGCCCGCGCGGAGGCCCAATCCGGGCCCAACCTGGCGCTCAACCGGCCGGTGGTGACGTCCTCCTTTCAGGAGGGCCTCACCGGAAACTTCGCCGTGGATGGAGACGGAGGAACGCGCTGGGGCAGCCGGTTCGCGGAGGGCGAGTGGCTCTACGTGGACCTGGGCCAGCCCCGGGACATCACCCGCGTGGTGCTGACGTGGGAGACGGCCTACGGCCGCGGCTACCGCGTGCAGGTCTCCAACGACGAGATGTCCTGGCAGGACCTCCGCGTCATCACCGACGGCGACGGTGGCGTGGATGACCTCGCGGTGACGGGCAACGGCCGCTACGTCCGCGTCCTCGGGACGCAGCGGGGCGCGCCCGACTACGGCTATTCATTGTGGGAGTTCGCCGTGTACGGCGGCGCGCACGCCTCGGGCGACCTGGCCCGCCACCGGCCCGCGACGGCCTCCAGCGTGGAGGGCAACGCCGCGCACCTGATGCCGGCCTACGCGGTGGACGGCGACCCTACGACGCGCTGGTCCTCCGACGACACGTCCGACGCGCAGTGGCTCCGGGTGGACCTGGGCTCGAACCAGCAGCTGGGCCGCGTGGTGCTGGACTGGGAGGGCGCCTACGCCCGGCAGTACGTGATTGAAGGCTCCACCAACGACAGCACCTGGACGGCGCTGGCGCCCACCATCACCGACGGCGCGCCCGGCAGCCGCAGCATCACCGTGTCGGGCACCGCCCGCTTCGTGCGCATGCGCGGCATCCAGCGAGGCACCGGCTACGGTTACTCCCTCTGGTCCTTCGAGGTCTACGCGCCCGGCGGCGGCCCCCAGGAGCCCCCGCCGCAGACGACGCCGCAGACGGTGAAGCTGATGTTCCCGGAGCTGGCGTACGCGAAAATCAACGTGTCGCCCGCGCCCCTCAGCGTCACGCCCACGCCCGAGGAGGGCAACACCACGCCGTCGGTGCGCAACCCGCCTGGGCCCTTCACCTACGAGCTGACCTTCCCGGCCAACACCGTGGTGACGATGTCGAAGAACCAGTTCTCCCCCACCGCGCCCAACACCGACATCCGGCTGGCCGTCACCACGTCCACCGGCACCGTGCTGCGCGGCCAGTCCGTGTCCGCGCTGGCCGTCCAGGGCGCGGAGTGGCGCGTCGAAATCTTCACCATCACCACCGGCCCCGACGGCCGCGACCGCACCATCATCCCCGACCCCTACCAGGCGCCCGCGCCGCCCGCCGTCGCCGGCGCCTTCCGCGTGGTGGCGCCCGCGAACGAGGCCGTCATCACCACCACCCGCCGGCCCACGCTGCAGTGGGCCCCCGTCACCGGCGCCACGGGCTACACGGTGTTCGTCAACCTGAGCCGCAACGACTACGACTGGATGGCGCCGGGCAGCCTGCTGAACCGCTTCACCCAGGTGGGCACCACCACCGGCACGTCCTTCACGCTGCCGCAGGACCTGCCCGACCGCTGGACGTACAAGTGGTACGTCGTCGCGAATCTGGGCGGTGGCGGCACCAGCCGCTCCGACCTGCGCACCTTCAGCGTGTACCTGCCCGTGGTGGAGACGGCCGCGGACGGCGTGGCGCTCATCAACGGCCGACGCGACCTCAACAAGAACGGCGTCATCGACCCGTACGAGGACTGGGCCAACCCCATCTCCGTGCGCGTCAACGACTTGATGGCGCGCATGACGCTGCACGAGAAGGCGCTCCAGATGTTCTACGAGGCCCGGACGGTGCCCGAGGCCGGCTTCACCATGGGGCCGCTCACCCCGTCGGACATCGTGAGCTTCCAGCGCGCCTCCGCGGCCACGCGCCTGGGCATCCCGCACATCGACGCGGGTGACACCATCCACGGCTTCAAGACGAGCTGGCCCACGCAGCCCGCGCTCGCCGCGTCGCGGGATTTGGACACCGTCTACGAGCTGGGCGACATGCAGCGCCGCGAGCAGCTCGCGGTGGGCAGCCGTGGCACGCTGTCCCCGCTGGCCGAGGTGGGCACCAAGGTGCTCTACCCGCGCATCCAGGAAGGCGGTGGCGAGGACGCCGACCTGGCCGCGGGCATGACGCGCGCGTTGATCGCCGGCCTCCAGGGCGGCCCCGAGGTGAACCCGCACTCCCTCTGGGTGACCACCAAGCACTGGCCGGGCCAGGGCGCCGGTGGCGAGGGCGGCATCACCTACGACGGCACCACCATCCACTACCACATGCGTCCGTGGCACGCGGCCATCGAGGCGGGCACCAGCGGCATCATGCCCGGCTACGCCGGAAGCTGGCTCCTGGGGCCGGAGGGCTGGGGCGCCGGCGACAACCCCGGCATCCTCAACTACCTGCGCAACCAGTTGCGCTACACGGGCGTCATCTGCTCGGACTGGCTGCCGTCCGGCGCGTGGTCTCGCTCCGCGATGGCGGGCTCGGACGTCATGGGCGGCGCCAACCCGCTGCAGATGGGCGACTTCGAGAGCGTCGTCACGCCGGCCCGCATCGACGAGGCCGTGCGGAAGATTCTCGACTTGAAGTTCCGCCTGGGCATCTTCGAGGACCCGTACCGCAACGGCCCCGCGGGCATGTCGGAGTGGCACACGGCGGACCACAAGGCGCTGGTGCGCCGCGCGGCGCAGAACGCGATGACGCTGCTGAAGAACGACGGCGCGCTGCCGCTGCGGCTGCCCGCGGGCTCGCGCATCGTGGTGGCGGGGCCTCGCGCGGATGACCCGTCCTGCATGGTGACGTGGCGCTCCGACTTCCACGGGACGGAGTTCGGCGACCTCACCATCTACCAGGCCATCAAGCAGCGCGCGGAGCAGGACGGCATCACCGTCTACAAGGACGCGGCGCCCGCGGGCGTCACCGTCAACGCGGCCATCGTCGTGGTGGGCGAGAGCTACTTCACCCACGGCACCGAGTGGGACAAGGAGAAGCCCTACCTGCCCGGCGACCCGATTGGCCCGCCGCACGAGCCGCAGTGGGGCAACCAGTACGGCCTCATCACCGGCTTCCGGGCGCAGAACATCCCGGTGACGACGGTGATGATTCTGCCGCGGCCCTACATCCTGACCAACGTGGTGCCGCAGACGAACGCGCTGCTGATGGCGTACCGGCCCGGCGACATGGGCGGCGTCGCCGTGGCGGACGTCCTCTTCGGTGACGTGCTGCCGCGCGGCCAGCTCCCATGGCAGCTGCCGCGCTCGCTGGACCAGATTGGCACCGACGTGGAGACCAACCAACTGGAGCACTGGGATTTGCCCTTCGACGTGGGCGCCACCGCGGCCCAGCGCGCGGAGATTCGTCAGCGCATCGCCCAGGGCCTGCCCATCTCCCCCATCTACGGCAACCCGCTGTTCCAGTACGGCGCGGGCATCCAGGGCTTCGGGCTGTCGGACTCGACGCCGCCCACGGCCTTCACGCTGCTCACGCCGGCGCCGGGCTCCACCATCACCACGCGGCCCACCTTCACCTGGACGCCCAGCACGGACCCGCAGACGGGCATCCACCGGTACGAAGTCTATTTGGACGGCAGCCCCTTCCCGGTGGCGACGACGCGGACGCCCTCCGCGACGCTCACCAACGTGTCCCTGGGCAACGGCGCGCACACCTGGTTCGTGCGGGCCTACAACTGGGCGGGCGGCGTGACGACGTCCGCCACGGCCACCTTCACGCTCAACGACACCGCGCCGCCCGCGGCCTTCACCGCGCTGTCCCCGGCGGCCGGTGCTTCCGTACCGGGCGCGTCCACGACGTTCATCTGGGAGCAGACCACGGACGTGGGCGCGGGCGTGGCGCGCTACGTCCTGGTGGTGGACGGCGCGGACCGCACGCCCGCGGTGACGCCTCGGGACTACGTGGGCCCCACCACGAATCTGGCGCTGGGCCGCAACGTCTCGGCCACCTCCTCCGAGTTCGGCAGCCCGAACGACGCGGTGGACGGCAACCTGGAGACGCGCTGGGCCAGCCGCAACGACGTGGCCAGCCCCGATACGGAGTCCATCACCGTGGACCTGGGCGCCGTGTACTCGCTCAAGCGCGTGGTGCTGAACTGGGAGGCCGCGTACGGCCGCCGGTACGTGGTGGAGACGTCCATCGACGGCAGCACGGGCTGGCGGACGCTGCACTCGGAGGCGGCCGGCAACGGCGGGGTGGATGACCTCACCGGCCTGAGCGGCGTCGGGCGCTACGTGCGGATGCGCGGCGTGGAGCGCGCGACGGCCTACGGGTACTCGCTGTGGGAGTTCGCGGTGTACGGCGTGGGCACGGAGCAGATGTCCGTGACGGGCCTCTCCACGGGCAGCCACACGTGGCGGGTGCGCGCGGTGGACGGTGCGGGCAACAGCACGCTGTCCAACGGGCCCATCACCTTCACCAAGTAGTCGGGAAGCACCCCGGTGGCCACCGCGACTCGGGCGGTGGCCACCCGGCCCCAAAGGGCATTGCCCGGCGGCCGTAGCCCCCAGGACAGACACAGCGCGGCCTATCCAACGCAGCCATCGCCGCGCCGGGCAGTCCAAAGACAAACAACCCTACCCCGCAAGTCCTTGTCAGGGAGCACGACGTCTCGCGACGCGTGGCACGCGCGCTGCTTCAGGCCGCGCGGAGCCGCGGACCCCCGTCCCGGCTCCAGCCCGCAGCTCACGTCATTCCCAATCTCGACTCAAAGGACGTCCAGAATGGCCGCGTATCTTGTTCAGAATCAGTGGGGTGGTTCGCAGGCGGCGTGGAACCCCGGTGGGCTCTGGCTCATCGGCGCCCGGGACAAGCAGAACGTGGTGGCCTTCGACATCAAGTCCGACGACGGCGGCAAGACCCTGAAGGGCACCATGACGTACCACGGCGAAGGCCCCATCGGCTTCCGCGCCAGCCTGCTGGAAGCCAACAACTACAAGGTGGAGAACCAGTGGGGCGGCTCCTCCGCGCCCTGGCAGCCCGGTGGGGTGTGGGTGCTCGGCGCCCGGGACAAGCAGAACATCGTGGCCGTCAGCATCAAGTCCACCGACGGCGGCAAGACGCTCACCGGCACCACGACCTACAACGGCGAGGGCCCCATCGGGTTCAGGAGCGAGGTGACCGAGGGCGACAGCTACGCCGTGGAGAACCAGTGGGGTGGAAAGACGGCCCCGTGGCAATCCGGCGGCGTCTGGGTGCTGGGCACCCGCGGCAAGCAGAACGTCATCAACGTCGACGCGAAGTCCAGCGACGGCGGCAAGACGCTCACCGGCACCATGACCTACCACGGCGAGGGCCCCATCGGCTTCCGGGGCACGCTGACCGCGCCGGACACCTACACCGTGGAGAACCAGTGGGGCGGCACCTCCGCGCCCTGGAACCCGGGTGGCGTCTGGATGATTGGCGCCCGCAACGGCCAGAACGTCGTCGCCCTCAACGTCGAGTCCGGCGACGGCGGCAAGACGCTCAACGGCACCATGGTCTACAACGGCGAGGGGCCCATCGGCTTCCGCGCCAGGCTCGGCTGAGGCCCGCGGAGGGCCATGGCCCGACCGGCCCCGACTCGAGGGCCGGCCGGGCCTGACGGCTCACGCCAGGTTGTGGAACACGCGCTGGACGTCGTCGTCCTGCTCCAGCGAGTCCACCAGCTCCAGCACCTCCGTGGCCTTGTCCTCGGGCAGCTCGATGGGGCTCTGCGCCACGTACTCCGAATCCGCGGACACGGGCGTCAGGCCCTTCGCTTCGATGGCGGCCTGGAGCTGGCCGAAGTCCGCGAAGGCGGAGCGGATGATGATCTGCTTCTCACCCTTCTCACCCACGCCCTCGCCCATCTCCTGGAGGCCGTGGTCGATGAGCTCCAGCTCCAACGCGTCCAGGTCCAGCCCCTCCGGGTTCAGCCGGAACACGCCCATGCGCTGGAACATGAAGGCCACGCTGCCGCTGGTCCCCAGATTCCCGCTGTACTTGTTGAAGCGCATGCGCACGTTCGCCACGGTGCGCACGACGTTGTCCGTCGCCGTCTCCACCAGCAGCGCGATGCCGTGGGGGGCGTAGCCTTCGTAGAGCACGATTTCGTAGTCGGTCGCCGACTGGCCGCTCGCGCGCTTGATGGCCGCGTCGACCTTGTCCTTCGGCATGTTCGCCGCGCGGGCGTTCTGGAGCACCCGGCGCAGCGTGGAGTTCGAATCGGGATTCGGCCCGCCGGACTTCACCGCGATGGCGATGTCCTTGCTGATCCGCGTGAACACCTTCGCCATCTTGTTCCAGCGGGCCATCATCGTGGCCTTGCGTGTCTCGAAAATGCGTCCCATGGGAGGATGTATAGGTCGGCCACGTTCCGCGTGGCTACTCCCTGTCGCGCCCCTTGGAGGCCCAATGTCCACCAGGGCAGGCCGCCCGGCGGCCAGGGCAGCCCGGCACCTCCACCTGGGAGGCGCTCAGCAGCAGCGCCCCCCGCCCCCGCGGTAGCGGGCCTGGAGGCGCTCGTCGAAGAACCGCGCGTAGCTCATCACCTCCCGGTCCGGGTGGTGGCGGCGCATGTGCTCGACGTAGGTGTCGTAGTCCGGGACACCAATCATCAGCCGGGCCACCTGCACCGCGCGGCGCCAGGCCTGGCCCATCCAGGTCCCCAGAGCCCCCATGTCAGCGGGCCTCCGCCGCGGGGAGCGGCACGGCGGGGGACTCCTTCGCGGTGGGCACCGTCGAGCGCCAGGCGGCCCGCGCCGCGCGGACCCCGAAGAGCACCGTGGCCACCACCAGCACCATGAAGACGCCGGTGAGGGTGGCATCCAGGTAGTCGTTGCCGATGATGCGCTCCATCTCCTCCACGGAGGCCGCGGGCGCCACCACCTTCCCCTGCTCCGCCGCGGCGGAGAACTGGCGCGCGTGGGCCAGGAAGGAGACGCGCGGGTCGCTCCCGAACACCTTCTGCCAGCCCGCCGTCAGCGTGCAGATGACCAGCCAGGCCGCGGGGACGGCCGGCACCCACGCGTAGCGCTCGCGCTTCATCTTCACCAGAATCACCGACGCCAGCGTGAGCGCGATGGCGGCCAGCATCTGGTTGGCGATGCCGAACAGCGGCCACAGCGTGTTGATGCCGCCCAGCGGATCCACCACGCCCTGGTAGAGGAAGTAACCCCAGGCCGCCACGCAGAGGGCCGTGGCGATCATGTTCGCCGTCCACGACTCGGTGCGCTTCAGCGGCGCGTACACGAGGCCCGCCAGCTCCTGAATCATGAAGCGGCCCACGCGCGTTCCCGCGTCCACCGTGGTGAGGATGAACAGGGCCTCGAAGAGGATGGCGTAATGATACCAGAAGGCCATCATCCCCTCGCCCGCCACCAGGCCATGGAGAATCTGCGCCATGCCCACCGCCAGCGTCGGCGCGCCGCCCGCGCGCGACAGGATGGACGTCTCGCCAATGTCCGTGGCCGTCTGGCTGAGGACCTCCGGGGTGATGACGAAGCCCCACTGGCTGATGGTGCGCGCGGCCTCCTCCACCGTGGTGCCAATCACCGACGGCGGCGCGTTCATGGAGAAGTACACGCCCGGGTCCAGCACCGACGCGGCGATGAGCGCCATGATGGCCACGAAGGACTCCATCAACATGGAGCCGTAGCCCACCATGCGCGCGTCGCCCTCGCTGGCCAGCATCTTCGGCGTGGTGCCGGACGAGATGAGCGAGTGCCACCCGGACACCGCGCCGCACGCGATGGTGATGAACAGGAAGGGGAACAGCCCGCCGGAGAACACCGGGCCGGTGCCGTCGATGAAGCGCGTCACCGCGGGCATCCGCAGCTCGGGCGCGGCCAGGATGATGCCCACCGCCAGCAGCAGCACGGTGCCAATCTTCAGGAACGTGGACAGGTAGTCGCGCGGCGCCAGCAGCAGCCACACCGGCAGCACGGACGCGCAGAAGCCGTAGCCAATGAGCATCCACGCCAGTGACTTCGCGTCGAAGGTGAAGGCCGCGCCCCACGTCGGGTGCGCGGCGACGTGGCCGCCAAACCAGATGGACAGCATCAACAGCACGAAGCCCGCGATGGAGACCTCCAGCACGCGGCCAGGGCGGACGTAGCGGAGGTAGAGCCCCATCAACACCGCGATGGGCATCGTCATCGCCACGGTGAAGGTGCCCCAGGGGCTGTGCGCCAGCGCCTTCACGACGACCAGCGCCAGCACGGCGAGGATGATCATCATGATCATCAACACGCCCATCATCGCCGTCACGCCGGCGGCGGCGCCCAGCTCCAGGCGCACCATGTCGCCCAGGGACTTGCCGTCACGGCGCACAGAGAAGACGAGGATGACGAAGTCCTGCACCGCGCCCGCCAGCACCGCGCCCACCAGAATCCACAGCGTGCCAGGCAGGTAGCCCATCTGCGCGGCCAGCACCGGCCCCACCAGCGGCCCCGCGCCGGCGATGGCGGCGAAGTGGTGGCCGAACAGCACCCACTTGTCCGTGGGCACGTAGTCCAGGCCGTCGTTGCGCAGGTGCGCCGGCGTGGCGCGCGTGGGGTCCACCGCCAACGCCTTGCGCGCGACGAAGCTCCCGTAGAAGCGGTAGCCGATGAGGTAGACGGAGACGGACGCCACCACGAGCCAGATGGCGTTGATGCTCTCGCCTCGATGCAAGGCGATGGTGCCCAGGCTCACCGCGCCCACGGCGGCGAGCAGCACCCAGCCCAACTTCCGCGCGACTCCACCCATGCCGGCCTCCGTACGGCCGTGCCCACCCGAGAGCGGTGCGGGCCAGCCTGTCACGGGCGGCTATAGCCTGGACCGTGCGGCCCGGGTGACAAATGCCCGGCGCCGACTGTCGTCCTTCAACACGCCCGGCCCGGCTGTCACGGCCCCGCCGTGAGCCCTGGACCGGCGCGCCTCAGGGGGCCTGCTGCGCCGCGGGCACCGCGCGGTTCACCTGCCCGGAGCCCATGCCCCCGGCCAACGCGCGATCCATGTGCGGGCCCAACCGTCCCGAGGCCATCAGCCCCGCCATGCGGAAGTCGGAGATGAGCGACCAGAGCGGGTACTTGAAGGACGCCGGCTTGTTCCGCTCGATGACGAAGTGGCTGAACCACGCGAAGCCGTAGGCGGCCACCAGCGCGGCCGGCACCAGCGCGGCGCGGCCCGTGGCGGCGGCCGTCACGCCCAGGCCCACCCCCAGGCTGGTGCCCGTGAAGTGGAGCCACCGGGTGGAGGGCAGCGCGTGCTCCCGCAGGTAGAACGGCCAGAAGTCGGCATAGGTCTCGATGCGGTCGGACATGAGGTGAAGTTAGGGCCTCGGGGCGCCCTCCCGTCAACCCATCTGGCCGCCCCAGCGTGCAGGCATGGACACGCGGGGGTGCGCCTCGCACGTCCACCGGCCAGGCAGGCCGTCCAGCACCGGTCATGTTTTCCACCGCGGCGCCGGGCTTCCGAGCCCGGGCCTACGCGTGCTCCACAGGTCATGAAAGACTCTGGCGCGATGACGGAATGGACGCCCAAGCCGAACCCCGCGGTCGACCTGCGGACGCTGGCCCTGAGTCCGGAGGAGGGCTTCGTGCTCTCGCGCCTGGACGGCACCACGCCCGCCAGGAACCTGCCCGCGCTGACGGGGCTGCCCCCGGAGCGGCTGCGGGTGATTCTGTCCCGGCTCGTCACCCAGGGCGCGCTGCTGCCCACCCCGGCCCCCGCGTCTCCGCCCTCGGCCTTCGAGCCGCAGCGCGCCGCGTCACCCGCTCCGGAGGCGCCCGCCGAGGAGACGGCGCTGCCCGTCCTCGATTTGACGCAGCAGGACGAGGACGCCGCTCCCGAAGAGGGCCCCGGCGCCGAGGATGAGCCCGAGGCCGCGCTGGGCAACTACCGCCAGCTCTTCGAGGTGCGGCTCCACCCGCTCCCGGAGGACCAGCGCGTCGCCCACGCCCACGCGGCGGAGGACCCCGTCCTGTCCGCGCTGTGCTTCGACCCGGTGCCCGCGGTCATCAAGGCCGTGCTGGAGAACGCGCGCACGGGCCTGCCCCACGCGCGGCTGGTGGCGCGCTACCACCGCAACCCCGTGGGCCTGGAGGCGCTGTGCGCTCGCGCGGCCTTCGCGGCGGACACGGGCGTGCGGCGCTGGCTGGTGCGCAATCCACAACTTCCCGCCAGCCTCTTCCGGCGGCTGTGGAGCGCGCGCCGGCTCATGGAGTTGCACAAGGTGGGCAACGACCGCGACGTGCCGGAGTCCACGCGGCGCTCGGCGCGCGAGCTGCTGCGGCAGCGCTTCGCCAGCGGCCCCGCCGAGGAGAAGGTGGAGCTCATCCTCAACACGGAGGGCCGCGCCCTGGCGGCGCTCATCGGCCTGCCGGTGGATGGAAAGACGGCGTCGCTCTTGTGTGGGCGCACCTACCGCTCGCCCATGCTCATCCAGAACATCGCGCGCTGGAGCGCGGCCCCGCCGGCCCTCATCGCGCACCTGCTGAAGCAGGAGGCGGTGCGGCGTCAGCCCCAGCTGCGGATGCTGCTCGCCCGCCACCCCAACGCTCCGGCGGAGGCGAGGCGCGGCGGCGGCTGAGCTTCACGCGGACCTGCGCTTGCGCGCCGAGGGGACGGGCTTCATGTCCACCCAGCGGTCCGCCCACTTCTCCAGCTCGTCGACGACCTTCCAGAGCGCCTGCCCCTTCTCGGTGAGCTGGTACGCCACGCGGATGGGGGGGCCGGCGTCCACGTGGCGCGACACCACGCCCTCGGCCTCGAGCTCCTTGAGGCGCTCCGACAGCACGCGCTCACTGATGCTGCCAATCGCTTCGCACAGCCCGCTGAAGCGCTGGGGCCCCGCCAGCAGGATGCGCAGGATGAGCCCTGTCCAGCGCTTCCCCATCAGCTCGCTGGCCTTCTCATACCGCGCACAGCGTGTCGGGACGTGGTCCGTGGCCATGGCGCCTCCTCACCCAATATAGCGGGCCCTCCGCCCGGCGGCACCCAAACCCAAAGTGACTTACTTTTTGGAAGGAACTTGCACGATGAAAGCCCGCCGATTACCTGAGAGGCATGGCGGCGGTCCTCCGGGGCCCGCGCGTCAGACCTCTTCCGGAAGGGACACGCCCATGACGACGCAACACGCCCGCCTCGACGACGCCGCGCTCGACCAGCTCTTTCTCGGCGCCCGCACCCACAACGCGTGGCTCGACGCGCCGGTGGCGGACGAGGTGCTCCAGCAGCTCTACGCGCTCACGCGGATGGCGCCCACGTCGGCCAACTCGCAGCCGGGGCGCATCGTCTTCGTGAAGAGCCCCGAGGCCAAAGAGCGGCTCAAGCCCGCCCTGTCCCCGGGCAACCTGGACAAGACGATGAGCGCGCCAGTGACGGCCATCATCGCGTTCGACACCGAGTTCTACGAGAAGCTGCCCGAGCTCTTCCCCGCGCGCGACATGAAGTCGGGCATCGCGAGCCGGCCCGCCGAGGTGCGCGAGAAGATGGCGTACATGAACAGCTCGCTGCAGGGCGGCTACTTCATCCTCGCGGCGCGCGCGCTGGGGCTGGACTGCGGCCCCATGGCCGGCTTCGACAACGCGAAGGTGGACGCGGCGTTCTTCCCGGACGGGAAGTGGAAGTCCAACTTCCTCATCAACCTGGGCCACGGCGACGCGGCGAAGCTCCACCCGCGCAACCCGCGGCTCGACTTCGACGAGGCGTGCCGCATCGCCTAGCGCCCGCGTCAGGCCCGCCGCGCCGTGAGGATGGGCTGATGGAAGCCCGTCTCCTCCGGTGAGTACCAGCGCGTGTCCATCAGCCCCGCGCGTGTCAGCGCCTGCTCCAGCTCCACGCGTTGCAGGGCGCGATACACGCCGGTGTGCTCGGTGGCCTGCCAGCCCTTGCCCTCGGGGCGGAGGATGAACTGGTGCACCGTGTACGTGCGCCCGTCCGCCGCCCAGTCCCAGATTTGGAAGAGGATGCGGCGGCCCTCGGGCGCCTCCAGCAGCCGCTCCGAGGTGAAGCGCGGCTGCCGCTCCACCAGCATCTCGGCGTCGCGCACGCTCAGCGCCACCAACCCACCAGGCACCAGCTTCGACGCCATGGCGCGCGCCGCCGCGTCCAGGTCCGCGTCCGTCAGCAGGTGCGTCACCGCGTTGTCCAGCGCCAGCACCACCGGGAAGGTGCCCTCCACCTGCGCCCCCAGCGTGCGCAGGTCCGCCACGCCCGTGGTGAGCTGCACGTTCATCGCGCGGGCCTCTCGCTCCGCGCGCGCCACGGCGGCGGGGCTCAGGTCCGTGGCGTGGACGCTGTAGCCCCGTCCCGCCAACCCCAGCGCCTGCGTGCCGATGCCACACGCGCAGTCCAGCACCCGCCGCGGCGGCGGCGCGCCACAGCGGCGCAAGAGCGCGTCCAGCATGGCGCCCTGGCGCTCCACGGATTGCGGCCAGTTGGCGAAGAGGAGGTGATACTCCTCCGCCATGCCCTCATAGAAATCCAGCGTGAGGTCCGTCACGCGCTGAAGGAGCGCCCCTCGAGCGCCTCGATGGCCGCGCGAATCTCCGCGGGGACAGGGACCTTCTCGTGGGTGGCGTAGCGGAGGGTGACGACGACGGCGCTGCCGCGCGTGTAGAGGACGCCGTCGTCCTCCCCGGCCACAGCGTGCTCCAGGGTGATGGACGACGTGCCGATGCGCGTGGCGCGGCAGCCCGCCACCAGGCGCGTGGGGAACAGGACGGGGCGCAGGTAGTCCGCGTTCGTCGCCGCCAGGATGGGGCCGATGCCGCCCCCGGTCATCCGGTCATTCCCCGCGGCGGAGGGCCCCGTCAGGCCGATACGCGCGAAGTAGGTGATGCGAGCGGTCTCGAACCACGTGAAGGTGCGCGTGTTGTTGGCGTGGCCGAAGGCGTCCATCTCCCCCCAGTGGAGGGGGAAGGAGACAACCACCGGGAAATCCTCGAGCGGCGAATCCGGCATGCCCCCAGGGTGCCCCACCCGAGCGCCCCTGGGAACCGCGAACCGCGCCTGCCTGGTCTCCAGTCAGGAGGCGAGACCGTGGTAATCCAGGACTGCCATGCGTTCACGACTCAGCGCCTCCCTGCCCGCGGCCACCGGGCTCGCCGGTCTCTCACGCTCTCGCCTGGAACAGCCCCACCATGGCCGCTGAGCGCGAGAGGCCGACACCGGAGCGCGAGCCCGAGCAGGAAACACCGCGCCCCTACGCGGTCTCATCGCGTGAAGGCGTGCCGCTCTCCGGCAGGGAGCTGGCGGCGCGGGTGTCGAAGCGCGCGGACATGGTGCGCTGGCTGCACCCCGCCCAGTTGCTGCGCACGGGCCTGGACGCGGTGGTGGCGGCGGTGTTCGGCGCGCGCGCGGACCAGCGGCTCGTCGAAGCGGTGGTGCGTCCCCAGGTCCCCTACTTCGACTACTCGGAGGAGCCCATCCCGGAGGGTGGCTTCTGGCTGGACTATGTGTCGGACACCGGCGATGGCTGGAACCCCACCTACGCGGTGGCGCGCCTGCTGGCCCTGCCCGAGCTGGCGCTGTCCGTGCGCGGCGAGCCCCAGGCGGAGCCCCACGTCACGCAGCGAGGCCGGCTGCTCATCTTCGGCGGTGACGGCGTGTACCCGTGCGCCAGCCGCGAAATCTACGACGAGCGGCTGGTCCAGCCCTACGAAGCGGCCATGCGCCGTTCGCACGCGCCCAGCCCGGACCTGTTCGTGATTCCGGGCAACCACGACTGGTACGACGGGCTCGGAGCCTTCCTGCGGCTGTTCTGCGCGAACCGGTGGATCGCCGGCCGGCGAACGCGACAGAGCCGCAGCTACTTCGCCCTGAAGCTGCCGCAGCGCTGGTGGCTCATCGGCACGGACGTGCAGCTCAACAGCGACATCGACGTGCCGCAGGTGGAGTACTTCCGCGAGGTGGCCAGCCACATGGGCCCCGAGGACCGCATCATCCTCTGCAACGCGGAGCCCGCGTGGATTCTGGCGGCCACCGAGCGCCGCAAGGGCAGCTACCTGGAGAACAACCTGGAGTACCTCCAGGAGAAGGTGTTCGGCCGCCGCATCAACGTCTTCCTCGCGGGCGACCTGCACCACTACCGGCGGCACGAGGACGCCGGGGGCCGGCAGAAAATCACCGCGGGCGGAGGCGGCGCGTTCCTCCACCCCACGCACGCGCCCGCCGCCCACGTCCTGCGGGACGGCTACACGCTCCAGAAGAGTTTCCCGGATGAGTGGACGTCGCGGCGGCTCGCGCGGCAGAACCTGCTCCTCATCCGCCACAGCCCCCTCTTCGGCTTGATGACGGGCGCGCTGTACCTGCTGCTCGCGCTGGCCGCCTACGCGGAGGTGGGCGCCTTCGGGCTGTCGCAGCTTCCGCAGGTCATCCTCGCGGTGGCCAACAGCATGGTGGCCCGGCCGTGGACGCTGGTGCTGGGCCTGGGCACCATCGGCGGGCTCATCGGCCTGGCGGACTCGGCCTTCGGCAAGTGGCGCACGCTGGCGGGCACGCTCCATGGGCTCGCACACATCACGGCCGCCTTCTTCGTGGCCTGGGGCGCGACGTATCTCACGGTGAGCGGGCTGGGCGTGTGTCCGGAGCTGGCGTCGGACGGCATCCACTGTGAAGCCGGCTGGTGGCACCTGGCGGGCAAGTTCCTCCTGTCCTCCGCCTTCACCTTCCTGGGCGGCTTCCTGGTGGGCCCCTTCGTCATGGGCCTGTACCTGTGGCTGAGCGTGAACCGCTTCGGCGCCCACTCCAACGAGGCCTTCATCTCGCTGGCCTCGCCCGACTGGAAGAACTTCCTGCGCATGCGCATCGCCGAGGATGGCCGGCTCACCGTCTTCCCGGTGGGCGTCGAGCGCGTGCCCCGCAAGTGGAAGGAGACCCACGCGGGCCCCTACGCGCCCGCCTTCGACCCGGACGACTCGAAGGCCACCGAGCCCCAGCTCATCGAGCCCCCCATCCGCGTCTGACACACGGACCGTCCGGGCAGGCCGTGTCACCCCCGGACACCGGCCGTCCCAGAAGCGCACAACCGTCACCGCGCAAGCCCCCGCCGCCCTTGGGACTCCGCGCGGTTGAACCCGCCCTCCGCGTTGGCACGCGAATGGCTTTGGGTGGACCCCATGGCTTCCTTCCTCAAGGACCTCCGCTACGGGGCACGCTCGCTGCGTCGCAGCCCCGGCTTCACGCTCGCCACGGTGCTGGCCCTGGCGTTGGGCATTGGCGCCAACACCACCCTGTTCAGCGTGGTGAGCGCGCTGCTGCTGCGCCCCCTGCCCCTGCCCCAGGCCGAGCGCGTGGTCGCGGTGTGGGGCCAGGACGCCGAGCACGGCACCGCGGACATGCGGCTGGCGCGGATGGACGTGGATGCGCTCCGGCAGAAGATGACCTCCCTCGCCGGGCTGGCGGCGTACACCACCCTGGCCCCCACCCTCACGGGCCCCGACATGGAGCCCGAGCGCGTGGAGGCCGTCGCGGTGGGCGACGACTTCTTCCAGGTCATGGGCGTGCCCCCGCTGCTGGGACGGGGCCTCTCCGCAGAGGAGCAGGTGCCCGACGGCCCTCGCGCGGTGGTGCTGTCCCACGGCTTGTGGGCGCGCCGCTTCGGCGGCGACCCGGGCGTGCTGGAGCGCACGCTGGAGGTGGATGGCCTGCCGTACCAGGTGGTGGGCGTGATGCCGCCGGGCTTCGACTTCCCTCGCGAGGGCACGCCGGACGCGCTGGCCCTGTGGGCGCCGCTGCATGCCAAGGACTCCGTCCGGCAGAACTGGGACAATCGAGGCGCTCACATGCTCAAGGCCCTGGGGCGGCTGGCGCCGGGCGTCAGCATCGCGCGGGCCCAGGACGAGCTGGGGCGGCTCATCGACGCGGTGGCGCGAGAGCACGGCGACATCAGCGGCCGGGCCAGCGTGGGCGTGGACTCGCTGCAGTCGCGGATGTCCGCCGACACGCGGCGTCCCGCGCTGCTGCTGCTGGGCGCGGTGGGCCTGTTGCTGCTCATCGCCTGCGTCAACGTGGCGCAGCTCCTGCTGGCCCGGGCCCTGGCGCGGCAGCAGGAGTTCGCCATCCGCACGGCGCTGGGCGCGGGGCGCGGGGCGCTGGTGCGGCAGCTCCTCGCGGAGGGCTCGCTGCTCGCCTTCGCGGGGGGCCTCCTGGGTCTCCTGCTCGGCGTGTGGGGCGTGGGCGGCCTCAACGCCCTGCTTCCCGAGGACGTGCTGCGCGTGCAGGCGGTGGAGGTGGATGGCCGGGCGCTGGCATACACGGCGGGCCTGTCCATCGCGGTGGCCCTGCTGTGCGGTCTCGCCCCGCTGGGCACCGCCGCGAACGTCAACCTGGGCGGCCTGATTCAGAGCACGCGCGGCACCAGCGCCAGCCGAGGCGCGCTGCGCTGGCGCTCCGTGCTGGTGTCCACGCAGGTGGCGCTCGCGCTGATTCTGCTGGCGGGCGCGGGGCTGCTGGTGCGCAGCTCGCAGCGGCTGGCGGAGGTGGACCCGGGCTACCGGTCCGAGGGCGTCTCGATGATGCCCGTCACGCTGCCCACCGCGCGCTACCCGCTGGACGAGGCGACGCGCTTCCAGACCCAGATGCTGGAGCGCGTGCGCGCGCAGCCCGGCATCGACGCCGCGGGCTGGATGATACCGGGCGTGGTGTCCAGCGGCGCCATCTCCATCGCCCTGGACCTGCCGGGCAAGCCCTTCCCGCCGGGGAAGCAGCCCGACACGAGCTACCGCGCGGTGAGCGACGGCATCTTCACCACGTTGGGAATCCCGCTGCGACAGGGACGCGACTTCACGCAGGACGACAGCGCGGAGGCCCCCGCCGTGGTGGTGGTGAACGAGACCTTCGCGCGGCGCTACTTCCCGGGCGAGGACGCCATCGGGAAGAGCATCGCCATCGGGTACGGCGCGATGGCGCCACGCACCGTGGTGGGCGTGGTGGGCGACATGCGCTCCTACGCGCTGGACGAGGCCGCGCGGCCGGAGGTGTACGCCCCGCTCACGCAGACCCCCTGGCGGCAGGCCACGCTGGTGGTGCGCAGCCGGCTGCCGCCGTCCCAGGTGGCCGCGGTGGTGAAGCCCGAGCTGCGGCAGCTCGACTCCCAATTGACGATTCCGACGCCCGTCACGCTGACGCGGAGCCTGGAGCAGTCCGTGGCCGGCCGCAGCTTCCAGCGGGTGCTGCTGCTCACCTTCGCCATGACGGCGCTGGCGCTGGCGTCGCTGGGCCTCTACGGCTTGATGGCCTACACCGTGACGCAGCGGCGGCGCGAGCTGGGCATCCGGCTGGCCCTGGGCGCGATGCCGGGCGACGTGGTGCGGATGGTGATGCGGCAGGCCCTGCGCCTGTGCGCGACGGGGCTCGCGGTGGGCCTGGCCCTGGCGTTCGCGCTGTCGCGGCTGTTGGAAGGGCTGCTGTACGACGTGAGCGCCAGCGACCCGCTGACCTTCGGCGCCGTGGCCCTGCTCCTGCTGGGCGTCATGGCCCTGGCCAGCTGGCTGCCCGCGCGCCGCGCGTCCCGGGTGTCTCCGGGCGTGGCGATGTCACCCGAGTAGGGCCAGGGCCGCCATGCCGGAGCGCGGGGCATCCCCAGACGCGCCGGTCCGGAGTAGACAGGGGCCATGAGCGCCCCTGTCTTCATCTATCTGACGCCTCCCGACGGGCTCGTGCCCCTGCTGACGCCGGCGCGGCTCGCGGCCTTCCGGGAGTGGTTCTGGCGGGAGAACACGGAGCACCTGAGCGAGGAGGCGCTCCGCGAGGCCGAGTCGGACGAGGAGCTGAAGGCCATCCTCGGCTTCGTGGACCACCTGCTCGAACACGGCGCCGAGGCCCTGCGCAAGCCCGCCGCCCGGTACGCGGAGGCGATGCTGGACCTGCTCGACGAGCTGTCCGACTACTTCACCCGCGAGGAGCCGGGCGCGCTCGAGGACCTGGTGTTGGCCACGGACCGCAAGCCCACGGACGCGGACGTCCGCGCCTCGTACGTCGTCATCGCGGAGGGCTGCCCCACGCGGACCTTCGACCTGTGGCGGCACCTCGTCTGGGGCCGGGCACCGGACCGCGCGGTGGGCGAGGGCATCGGCCTGCGGCGCAACTACCCGTCCCTGGGCTACTGGACGGCCGCCGAGGTGAAGCAGGTGCGCGACGACCTGCGCGAGCACCTGGGCGGCGCCCCGGACTACCAGCCCGTGCGAGCCGGCGCCCGCTTCAAGGTGGCGCTCCGCCGCATGCTGTCACTGTCCAGCCGGGGGCAGTCCGCGCCCGCGCTGGACGCCATCAGCCACGCGGTGGACCGGGCGGCCCGGGAAGGCGCGGGCCTGCTCTTCGCGCGCTGACTCACGCGAGGCCACGCGCCAGCGCCCCCAACGTGGACATGGCCGCTTCGATGCGAGGCGTCCACGGATGGCCACAGCTCAGCCGGAAGCAGTGGCGGTACGTGTCCATCCGCGCGGAGAAGATGGGCCCCGGCGCGATGCTGATGCCCGCCTCCAGGGCCTTCGCGTGCAGGGCCAGCGAGTCCACCTGCTGCGGCAGCTCCACCCACAGGAGCACCCCACCCGTGGGCCGCGTCACGCGAGTGCCCTCGGGGAAGAACTCCGCCACGGCGCTGGCCATGCGCTCCACCTGCGCCGCGAGCCGGCGGCGCAACGCGCGCAGGTGCCGGTCGTAGCCTCCGCTCTGGAGGAAGCGCGCAATCGCATACTGCGGCAACGTGGCCGTGGCCACCGAGTTGGAGAACTTGAGCAGCTCCACCCGCTCCCGGAACCGCCCCGGCGCCACGTACCCCACGCGGAACCCCGGCGCGAGCGTCTTGGAGAACGAGCCGCACAGCATCACGTTGCCCCGCGTATCGAAGGCCTTGCAGGTCCGGGGGCGCTCGGGCCCGAAGTGCAGGTCGCCGTAGATGTCATCCTCGATGAGCGGCACGTCATGCGTGGCCAGCAGGTTGACCAGCCGTTGGCGCCGCACGTCGGGCATGCAGCTTCCCACCGGGTTGCTGAAGCTGGGCACCATCAGCACCGCGGCGATGCGGCGCCGGGTCAGCGCCGCTTCCAGCGCCTCCATCTGCATGCCATTGCGAGGGCAGCACGGTATCTCCAATGCCTTCAGGCCCAGCGCCTCGATGGCCTGGAGCGTGCCGTAGTACGCGGGCGACTCGATGGCGATGGTGTCCCCGGGCCGCGCCACCGCGAGCAGGCACAGGTGGATGGCTTCGGACGTCCCGCAGGTGGTGATGAAGTCCTCGGGCGACAAGGCACAGCCCCAGTCCAGGGAGCGCCGCGCGAGCTGCTGACGCAACTCCAGACACCCCGGCAGCACGTCGTAGAGGATGCTCCGGTCCTGGGTGTCCCGGGTGAGCGCGCCCAGCTCGCGGTACAACCTGCGGGTGGGCAGCAGCTCCGGCGAAGGTGAAGCCGCGCCGAACGGGACGATGCGGGCATCCCCCATGGACTTGTAGACGCTGGCCACCAGGGCGCTGACGCTGACCGCCGTGGCGCTGGCCACGGGGCGTGACACCTGCGGCTCGGCGAGCTGCGGGCGCTCACGGCGTCGCACGTAGTGTCCGGACTGGGGCCGCGTCTCGATGAGCCCCAGCGACTCCAGGTGCACGTAGGCCTGGAGGACGGTGGAGATGCTCACCCGCTCACGCAGGCTGAGCTGCCGCACCGAAGGCAGCTTGTCTCCAGCCCGAAGGGTGCCCGCCGCGATGGCCTCTTCCAGCCGCTCGGCGACCTGCTCGTACAGCTTCGCTTTGTGCGCCACCGCGCCCATGACGCCTCCCTGCGTGTGCCGCGTCCACGGACCGCATCGGAGTCGAGAACGTCCCCGTTGCCCAGACACAGCTCCCTCACGCGACGACCAGCACAGTTCGTTGGAGCAGAACTGTGCTGGTCACAATCTCACCGCGCTGAATCTGTTCCGCAACCGCCGCCGGGCGCATGTTGGGCGCGAGGAGGACAGGGTGATGCGCGACTGGATGAGGACGGTGCGGAGGCGGCGAGGCTTCGACGCGGAGCCCGCCCGGAGCACGGGCCCGGTGGGGCTCCCGCGAGGCGGGGTGTGGAGCGTGCGCCCTCACGGCCGTGAGGCCCTGGAGCTCACCTGCACCGAGGGCGAGCTGTGGCTCACGTACGAGGGGGACCCACGCGACTACGTGCTCCGGCCCGGGGACAGGACGTGGCTGGAGCGCGCGGGGCACGTGGTGGTGCAGGCCCTGCGCGCCTCGCGCTTCTGCCTCCGGGAGCCTGGCGCGGAGGCCCCAGCGGCAGCGCTCTCGCGCGCCGTGTCCCGGGCCTGAGCCTCAGCGCCCCGCGCGGCCCGCCGGGACAGCGCCCGAAGCGCGCAGCAAGCGGGGATGCGCGAGGCCCTGGCCCCCACGCAGCAGCGAGGTCAGCTTCGTCTGCGCCACCTTCGACTTCGACAACAGCGGCGCCGCCCGCGCGGGCTGGGACACGAGCTGATCGACCAGCACGTCGAAGCTGGCGGTGGGGCAGGCCACCTGCATGTACGTCGCGTCGGTCAACATCCACTGGGCGGAGGTGTCGCCCACGGAGATGACCTCCACGCCCGTGCCCGGTCCCGCGGTGGGCGTCCCCACCAGGAGGTAGTTGACGCCACGGTCGCGTTGTCCGTTCTCGAGCGACAGCGCCTCCCACTGCCGCAGGGCCCCGCCGCCGCCGATGCTGAGCAGCGCCTGGTACAGCGAGCCCCGGGGGAACCACCGGCCCAACATCCCGTACGTCGCCAGCACCACCAGGTACTCCGGCCCCATGTAGGGCTCGAGCGCCCGGTACGCCTCCGTCGAGTACACGTCGACGTCGCCGTCCTCCCAGCGCAGGGGCAGGTACTGGTTCAGCACGGGCTCCAGCGTCCCGCGGTCCAGCACGCACACCTGGAAGCCGCTGGTGCGCGCCGGCGCTGGCGCGGAGGGCGCCTGCGGCTTGCCCCGCACCAGGATGACGGAGCTGTCCGCCTTCGCCTCGCCGTAGATGCGCTCGTGGAGGTAGCTCTGGTACGCCGCCTCCACTGCGGTGGCCTGCGCGCCGCTGAACAGCAACCAGAGGGGCTGGAGCTTGAAGTCCACCGCGGCGGGCAGTTGCTCGGCGGAGACGCGCCACTCGGAGAGCAGCTGCTGGTAGTTGTCCAGGTAGCCCGGCTCGATGAGGTCCAGCACCGTCGAGTTGCCACCCTGCGCGGAGACGCAGGTCAGCGTGTTCTCCGCCCAGGACTGGCCCACCTTCTTCCACGTCGCCTCGGCGGTGGCCTTGGTGTCGGTGAAGAGCGCCTTGTATTCGAGGTCCAGCTTGCTGGAGATGGTCTGCGAGCTCGACTCGTACGAGCGCTCCACCGCCAGCGAGAAATACATGCGGAAGCCCACGTTGACGGAGGCCACGAAGTGCGTGCCGTACTTCTGGAAGAGCCGGTAGAACTGCGCGCGCGTGGACGGGGTGAAGGACTCGGGGACCTGCCAGTCCGGATCCGCCAGCACCCAGGGCGCCAGCGCCTCCTGGGACAGGTCCTGGAGGTCCAGCCGCCAGGCCTGGAAGTTCATCTGGTACAGGCCGTAGGTGTAGGCGGTGTCGTGCTTGGAGCACATGTCGTACGACGCCTCGAACTGTCCGCTGAAGCCGTCGTAGCCGCCGTGGATGCCGGCCTTCGAGGAGAAGTAGCTCTGCACCTCCGAGCGGCTCTCGAACAGGCGCGAGTCCCCCGCGCTCTGACTCACCACCTCCACGGCCACGTTGTCGGGCAGGACGTACGGCGTCCCATTGTAGGACCACTGCTTGCCGTCATCCCGCATGGCGAAGAGCTGCTGCGTCTTGGAGTCGGTGCTGTACGTGCCGAAGATGTCGAAGCCCCACCCCACGACGCTGGAGCCGGGAATCGGATTGGTGTTGCCCATGGACTGACCCTTTCGTGCGCCACCCAGGCCTCTCCGGATGGCTTGGCGGGGTAGACGGACCTCCCGGCGGATGTGAAAAATCCGCCGCATGTCCAGTCCACGGGAGCAGCTCGAACAGGAGGTCCGACGCCTGTGCGAGCAGGGCCAGCACGCCCTCGCCGCCGAGGCCAGCATCCGGGGTTATGGCCCCGAGGTCTTCGGCGCGCTGATGGCCACCCTCCGGAACGAGGCGGCCGCGGAGGAGGTGTTCTCCTTGTGGAGCGAGCGCCTGTGGCGCGGCCTCGCCGGCTTCGCCTGGGGCTGCACCCTCCGCACGTGGGCCTACATCCTGGCGCGCAACGCCTGCACCGACTTCCGCCGACATGAGCACCACCGGGAGCGGCTGGTGCAGCCGCTGCCGGACTCGGAGGTCATCTCCGGCATCGCCCAGCAGGTCCGCTCGGAGACGCAGCCCCACCTGCGCACCGACGCCAAGGACCGGCTGTCCGCGCTGCGCGAGCGCTTGCCCCCCGAGGACCGGGAGCTGCTCGTGCTGCGCCTGGACCGGCGGCTGGAGTGGAAGGAGCTGGCGCTCGTCATGCTCGGCCAGGAGGACGTGGCCCGCGAGGCGCTGACGCGGGAGTCGCAGCGGCTGCGCAAGCGCTTCCAGCTCCTCAAGGACGAGTTGGTGGAGCTGGGCCGGCGCGAGGGGCTGTTCCTCCAGGAGTGAGCGCCCCTGGTGTCACGGGCGGTGGAGCCGCGGCGTCAGCATGGACACCATCCTCGCCGGAGCGCGGATGCCTCGCGCCAGCAGCTCGCGGTCGGCCGCGTCCCGCGTCGCCGCTCCGGCCGCGTCCCCCCGCAGCTCGCCCCCGCGCCGGCGGATGCAGTTCGCCAGCAGCGCCATGCCCTGCCCCGCCGCGCGCGCCTCCGCGTGGCCCAGCGCCTGGAGCGCGTCCTCCCGTCGGCCCTGCCGGGATGCGACGGCGGCCCGCAGCAGCTCCGACACGGCGTCCGCCCACGCGATGCCTTCCTTCGCCAGGGTCCGCGAGGCGCGGAGCGCCAGCCGCTCCGCATGGGACGGCGCCAGCGTGGGGGTGGCCAGCGCCGCCAGCGCGTGCAGGTAGGACAGCTCGACGCGCAGCAGCCGCACGCGCACCAGCCCCGTGCGCGTCAAGAGGAACCGCCGCTGGCGGACCAAGGCCCAGGCCCGCGCGCCGTCCCCGCGATAGAGCGCGATGCGCAGCCGCGACGCCTCCGCGCGGACCTGCTGGGGCGTGTACCCCGCGTCCGGGCGAAGCTCGACCAGGGAGCGCACCAGGGCCTCCGCGTCCTCGGGCGCGTCGCTGGCGAGCGCCACCATGCACCCCGTGGTGGCCCGCGTCAGGGCATCGAAGTAACGGTGGCCGCGCGCGCGCACCGCATCCAACATCCCGGGAACCGTCCGCGCGAGCTCCGAGACCTCGCCCAACTGCCACAGACAGAAGGCCCGCTGCATCCGCGCGAAGTCCAGCTCCCAGGAGGCCCCCTGGGCCTGCCGCATCGACTCGGCGGCCCCGCGCAGCAGCGGCTCCGCGTGACGCCAGTCGCCCTGGTACAGCGCGACCATGCCCTGGCCCAGCACCACCCACCCCTTCGCGTGCGGGTGGCCGGACTGCTCCGCGAGCGCGGACGCGCGCCGCAGCAGCCCCGAGGCCGCCAGCGCGGCCCGGCCGCCGCGCATGCCCTGGAAGACGGCGTGCAAGGCCAACCCGCGCGAGGCGCGATACGCATCTCCGGAGCGCAGCGCCAGGTCCAGGTGGCGGACGCGGAAGTCCGCGGCGGGGATGGGTTCGACGAGGCTGAGCCCCAGCGCCGCGGACCAGCACACATCCAGCCGGAGCCGCTCCACCTCCTGCGCCTCGGCCCGGGCGGTGGGCGGCTGGAGCCCCAGGCCCCCGCGCCGCAGCCTCCATTCGCGCACCCAGGCCCCCAGCAGGGCGCCGGGCACCGAGGACGCGGCGCGCAGCCCCACCTCCTGTCGCAGCTGACGCAGCACCTCGCGCCCCTCGCGCGTGTACCCACCCAACAAGAGCTGGTCCATGGCGCGGTGCCGCCACGCCAGGGCTTGCGCGGCCTGCCCGCCATCGGCCGCGTCGAGCCAGGCCCGCGCGGCCTCCGCGGGGCGTCCCGCCGCGGCCAGGGCCTCCCCCAGTCGCGCCAGGAGCGGGCGCGCGGCGTCCGGTGACACGCCGCCGAGCGCCAGCGCCTCGCGGTAGAGCGAGGCCGCGCGGTCGAAGGCGAGCACGGAGTGGGCGTGCCGGGCCGCCTCCACGGCATGCCGGGTGGCGAGGTCCCGCCGCCCGCCTTCGCGGTAGTGCAGCAGGAGCTGCTCGGCCCGGGCATGTCCGCTCGCCTCCAGCGCCTGGGCCAGCCCCAGGTGCCGTGCCTGCCGGACCTCGGGAGAGAGCCCCGTCGCCACCGCCTCGCGGACCCGGTCATGGTAGGGCAGCAGCTCCTCCGCGCCGTCCCGCCAGCGGACCCGCACCAGGTGCCCCGCGCGAAGCCGGGTGAGCGCTGGCAGCTCGCGCTCCCGCTCCGAGTCGAAGGCCGCGCGCACCGCGCAGTCCCGGGACAGGGGTTGGCTCGCGAGGGCCACGACCTCCAGCAACCTCCGGGCCTCGATGGGCAGCCGCTCGACGCGGGTGAGCAGGAGCGCGTCCAGCGCGGAGGGTCCCTGGCCATCCAGGAGCGCGCCCTCGCGGGCCCTGCGCGCCAGCTCGGTGATGAAGAGCGGGTGGCCCTGCCCCTCCCTCCCCAGCGCGGAAGCCAGCGCGGCGTGTCGCTCCGGGTCGTCGAGCAGCGAGCCCGCGAGCCGGCCCGCCTCCTCGTGCCCCAGCGCGCCCACCGCCACCTCATGGACCTCCAGGCCCGCCCCCGAGGCCGCGCGCAGGGCGGGCAGGAGGCGCGTGAGCACCGGGCTCGTCTCCGCCTCATCCCCCCGGTACGTCGCAATGAGCAGCACCGGCGGCGCCTCGGGCCCCTGGAGCACCTCCAGCAAGAAGTCCGCGCCCTCCGGGTCTCCCCACTGGATGTCATCGAGCCACAGCACGCGCGTCCCTCGCGCGGCCAGCCCCCGGAGCAGCTCGCGCGAGGCGGCCACCGCCCGCCGCCGCTCCTCCTGGGGTTGCATTGGCACGTCGACCCAGGAGGCCGCCGGGCACGCGGGGAGCTGTCGGAACACGGGGAAGAGGCGCGCCAGCGCCCCCAGGCCCGAGGGCGACACCGGCGCGTCAGGAGTCCCCCGCAGCTTGCGGCAGAGCGCGTCCATCAAGCTGTCGAGGAGCTTGTAGGGCACCGACTCCTGTTCGAAGCAGCGGCCCATGGCCGCGTCCGTCCCCGGCAAGGCCTGGAGGCCCTCCAGGAAGCGCTGCGCCAGCGCGCTCTTCCCAATGCCGGAGGGGCCATGAACGAGCGCGACCACCGTCCTGCCCGCCGCGGCCACCGAGAGCGCCTGCCGCAGCTGGCGCAGCTCCGGCTCGCGTCCGACAAAGGCTCCTCCTCGCACGGGCGCCACCTGCGACGGCCGCGAGAGGCGGCGCGCGACCGGATCCGCCAGCCAGGCGCGCACGGTGGCGCCCGAGGGCCGCCGCTCGGGTTCGCGGGCCAGCAGGGCCAGGCACAGCGCCTCCAAGTCCTCCGGCACCTCGGGCGCGAGCAGCCGCGGCGCGACGGGCCCTCCGCTCCCGTTCTCGGGCACCTCCATGGGCAGACGTCCGGTGAGCACCTCGTAGAGCATCACCCCGACGGAGTACCAATCCGCGGCGGCGCCAAGGGCCCCGGAGGCGGCCTGCTCCGGCGCCATGTACCGCGGCGTCCCGGCGGCCCGCTCCTCGCGAGGTGTCCCCGACACGTCGGTCACCAGCCCGAAGTCGAGCAGCACCACGCGGTCCTCGTCCGTCACCATGACGTTGGAGGGCTTGATGTCCCGGTGCAGCTTCCCCGCGGCGTGCAGGAACGACACCCCCTCGGCGAGCTGCCGCAGCAGCCCGCGCAGGCGCTCCGCGGACCACCCTTCGCCGCGCTCACGGGGCGACGGCACGCAGCGGGTGAAGCGCTGCCCCCACAAGCGCTCCATGGTGAAGAACCACGCGTCCTTTTCGGAGAACAGCTCGTAGAGCTGCACCAGGTTCGGATGGGTGAGCCCGGCCAGCGCACGGAACTCCTGCTTGAAGAGCAGCAACGCGTGGGCATCCACCCGGCGCAGCAGCTTGAGCGCCACCACCCCGTCCCGTTTGACGTCCAGCGCCTCGTACACCGTGCCGAAGCCGCCCTCCCCCAGCCGCTCGCGCAGGTTGAAGCGCTCCGAGTGCCACGGGGTGGTCCGCACGCCTGGCGTCAGCGCGGGGGCCCGGGCCAGCTCCTGCAGGAAGGCCAGCGACGGGGACATCCCCGGAGAGTCGCTTCTGCCCGAATGCGTCAAGGCCTCATCGGCTTGCAGGTCGCTCATCCGCGTGTCTCCCGGGAAGAGACGCGCGGCGCGGCAACCCTTGAGCAGCTCGCTTTCCAGTTATGGTGCCCGCCATGCGCACCCGCCCGGTTCGTCGACGTCTCGCCGCGTTCTTCATGCTCCTGGCTTTGCCTTGCGCCACCCAGGCCGCGGAGGTCTCCCGCGCCGACAAGGTGGAGACCACACCGGGCCTCTCGCCCAAGGCCATCCGCAAGGTCTTTGACAGCCATCGCCAAACGCTGGCGCCCTGCATGCGACTCGTCGCCTACCGCACCCACACGCCGAAAGAGGGCGGCCCTCCCCGCTCCGAGCACTTTGTCTGGAAACCCGCCCCCGGCGAGGATGACCGGCTCCGGCTGCGCTTCACCCTGGCGCCTGACGGAAAACTCCAGAAGCAGCCGCGAACCCTCCAGGCCGCCGACGTGCAGTCGAGCTACCTGGACGATTACTGCGTCGCGACCCGGATGGAGAAGTGGCCCTTCCCGACGTTCTCGGGCAACCCCGACGAGCGCGTGCAGGTCGAGCTGTGGGCCCGGTTCCGGACCACGGCGGCGGAACGGAAGGCGACGCTGGCGCGCATTCGCGAGGACTACACCGCGCTCTGCAAGGCCATCACCCCCTTGTCGAGCGACGACCGCCTGCCCTCACCCGAGGACTGGACGGCCACCCTCCAGCGCTTCCTCGACGAGCGAGGCCCGCGCATGGCCCCCAGCATCCGTAGCGGTGTCGAGAACATGCTCCACATCAACATCTACGACGCCGCCCTGCTGCTCGAGAACTCGATGGACGAGGCCATGGGGGCGCGCATCGACTGCCCGAGGATCCGCGCCTGGAGGGAGATTGAGCCTCCCCCGCTCCGGCCCCAGTGAGCCAGGAGCGCTCACCGCCCCAGCGACATCACCCACTCGGGGAAGGAGAGGCGGTCCCCCAACTGACGGCCCAGCCTCTCCACTCGCTCACGACCTCCTCGCGGCCGGGCACCTACCCGCTGCAGCTCGGCTGCCCCGTCATGGGCTTGTTCGTCGTCGTGGCACAGGCGCAGCGGCTCCCCCTGCACTTGAACGAGGCGCTCTCCTCACACAGGTCACTCACCCGCTTCCAACGGAGGATGTCCGCCCGTGAGAGGCCCTGCTCCTGGGTGAAGAGCTCGTCGCCCCGGACCGCGAAGTCATGGATTTCGGTGACGACGTTGTCCAGCGGCCCTTCGCTGTAGTCGTCGCACGAGGAGGCCCGGGTCAGCTCCAGCTTCCCGTCACGCACCTTCCAGGTGCCCAGATAGTTGTTCCAGCTCCCGCCCAACAGGATGACGGAGGCGCCGCGGAGGACCATCGCCGCGTCGTACCCGTTGCCCTGCTCGACCCGGTAGGTGCCCTCCCGGAGGGAGCCCCCCGTCAACGGCGGTGCGTTCGTCACGGGGTCGGGGTCCGCGCTCCACGTCGTGCACCAGCCCACCGCGGAGCACTGGAGCGCGTTGCCGTTGTTGCCGCCTCCGCCGCCGTCACCGTCCTTGTCGTCCTCCTGGGTGTCACCACACGCCACCGCGAGGAGTGAGAGCGACAGCACCAGCGCACGCGTCAGGTTCTTCATCGGAACTTCCCGGGAAAAGGTTCATGGGGAATCAGCCCCACGACCAAGAGACATCCCGGGAACTGGTGTTGCGTCGAAATCGGCGACTCCGCGCGGACAGCGGTCCTTTTCGGCGCGGGCCTCGACGACCTCGCCGGGGTAGGCCCTGCGCCAGGGCTCCCACTCCAGCCACGCCCGTCGCGCCTCCTGACACGCCTCCCCGGGCACTCCGGACAGGCGCAAGGCCCGGGCGAGCCGCCGCCGCGCCAGGGGAACCCGCGCGGACGTCACCCCTTCGCTCGCCAGCGCCGTCAACGCCGCCCGGAGGGGCGCCACCGCCTCCGCGGGCGCGCGCCTCGCCAGATGGATGTCGCCCAGCAGCACCAGCGCCTTGACGCGCTCCGACGCCACCGGCCCCCAGTCCTGCTCCAGCCTCGCGAGCGCCCGCTCCGCGTGCCCCTTCGCCTCCTCGACGCGCCCCAGGAACAGCAGGGCATCCGCGAACCAGCGCAGCCCTTCTCCCTCCATCTCTCCGCGCGCCAGCAGCGCCTCCTGGAGCGCGACGCCTCGCGCGTGGAAGCTCCGCGCCTCCCTCTCGCGCCCCAGCAACCGGAGCAGCCGCCCCACCTCGTGCAAGTCCAGCGCGACCTCCGGATGCGTGGCGCCATACACGCGCTCCCGGTGGGCCAGGCTGCGCCGGGCCTGCGCCAGCTCGGCCTCGCGCTCGCCCAGCTCCCCCAACACGCCGGTGCGGTTGGACGTCATGCCCATGAGCAGCGCGTCCGCCCCCTCCGGCGGAACGCTCTTGCGAGCCACCTCGAGGCTCTGCTCGGCCGCGCGCAGCGCCTCCGGCCCCCGGCCCCACTCGAAGTAGATGAGGGCCAGGTTGGACAACGTGCGCGCCACCACCAGGTGCTCCTCGCCCAGGCTGCGGCGGAGGCTGACGAGCGCCCGCTGCACAACCGCCTCCGCGCGCGCCAGCTCCCCCGCGTGCGCCAGCGTGCCGCCCAGGTTCACCAGGGCCCTGCTGGTGTCCCGATGGTCCGGGCCATGCAACGCCTCGTGAAGCCGGAGCGCCTCCTCCTGCCAGCGCTTCGCCTCCAGGAGCCGGCCCTGATGACGGGCCAGCAGCCCCAGGCGTCCATTCAGCTCCGCGCGAGCGGCGGCATGGGAGGGGCCCTTCGCCGTGACACGGGCCAGCGCCTCGCGAAGCAACGGCTCGGCCTCGGAGAAGCGCCCCTCCTGTTCGAACAGCTCGGCGCGGACGTAGTTCAACAACGCGTCGAACTCGGGGTCACGCAGCGGCTCCGCCACCGCCTGGGCCCGGTCCAGATGCGTCCAGGCCTCCTGCGTCCGTCCCAGGTCATGGCCACTCAGCCAGGCCTGGGCGTAGAGCACCCGGGCCAGCACGGCGTGGTGACGCCCCGCCTCCGCCGCGAGGCTGGCCTGCACCAGCGAGGCGCGCGCGTCGTCGAAGGCGCTGGCGTCTTCCTGGAGCGTCGCGCACAGCAGGTGGGCCTCCGCCTCCAGCGGGCGATAGCGCGTGCGCACGGCCCGCTCCCGCGCCGCCAAGGCCACCTTCAGCGCCTCCGGGGTATGGCCCGCGAACAGCTCCGCGTTCGCCCGCGCCAGCTCCTCCCGGACCGCCGTCACCTCCGCCAGCACGGCCGGGTCCTCCGGAGGCGCCACCGCCTCCAGCAGCGTCTTCACGTCCGAGCAGCCCCGCAGGCTCGCCAACGCGCCGCCCAGCCCGAAGCCGCGCGCCACGGTGCGCGCATCCGCGCCCTGGAGCGCCGCCACCACGCGGGCCACCTCGTCCAGCCGCGCGTCCAGACAGGCCATGCGCAGGCCCAGGACCTGCTCCGGCTGCTCGCCCCAGACGCGCGTGGCCTCACACGCCTCCTGGTGCGAGCGCGTCCAGTCCGACTTCCAGCGCTCCAGCGACGCCGCCACCGCCGTGAAGGAGGCCTCCGCGTCCGGGGCGTTCGTGGACAAGAAGGCCCTCCGGGTGGACGCCCGGGCCTCCGCGTCCCAGACCCCCGCGAAGTGCCGCTCACTGCCCTGGCACAGCGCGCGAGGCGCCTGCCTGGGAAGCCATGCGTACACGGCCAGCCCCGCCAGGGCCGCGCCCAGCACCACCAGGGCCGCGGTTCGCCGCCGTGCCCCTGGGTCCCGGGACAGCCTGGCGCGCAGTGCGTCCATGGAGGCGAACCGCTCCGAGGGGTCGGCGGAGAGCCCGCGCCGCACCACCGCCCGCAGCCACGCGGGGACACCGGGGCGCTCTGGCCGCACGGCCTTCCGCGTCACCTGCTCCAGCAACACCTCGCGCGTCTTGCCTTCGAAGGGGCGCTGCCCGTTGAGGGCCTCGTAGAGCGCGACACAAAAGGAGAACTGGTCCGACCGGGCATCACCGCGCTCGCCGCGGAGCTGCTCGGGCGCGCCGTAGGCCAGCGTGCCCAGCAAGGCCCCCGTGACGGTGAGGGCCGCCGGAGACACCGGGCCGGGCGCCATGGCGTTGGGTGACGGGGTCGCGTTGGCCAGACCGAAGTCGGTGATGCGGACGAGGCCCCCCTTCGTCAGCAAGACATTGTCCGGCTTGAAGTCCCGGTGGACGATGCCCAGCGCATGCGACGCGGCGAGCCCCTCCGCCGCCTGCCGGAAGCGCTCCAGGATGTCCCGGAGCGAGCGCGGCTGCTCCGCCAGCCAGCGCCGCAGCGTGCCGCCCTCCAGGAACTCCATCACCAGGAAGAGCTGTCCTTCGTACTCGCCCACGTCATGAAGGCTGGCGATGTGCGGATGGGACAGCTTCGCCATGGTGCGCGCCTCGCGCTCCAGCCGCTGCCGGGCCAGGGACAGCGAGTCCTCCTGGAAGCGCTCGGGCTTGAGCAGCTTCAGCGCCACCTTGCGGTCCAGCTCGGGGTCATACGCGGCATGCACCCGGCCCATGCCGCCCTCGCCGAGCAGCCCCAGCACCACGTAGCGCCCCACCCGCGTGCCCGGGGCGAGCGGCCCCGCGCCCGACAAGGAGGTCCGCGCCTCGCTCGGGCTCAGCGCGGCGAGCACGCTCCGGCACTCGGCGCAGCCCGCGACGTGGGCACGCACCTGCAGCTCCCGGCCGGAGGAGAGCTGTCCTTCCAGGTGGCGGGCGAGGTCGTTCTCGTCCGGGCAGCTCATTCCTTCGCCGCCAGGAGCCCGGAGAGGCTCACGTCGAGGCGGCCGTGAACGGCCCGCATCAGGCTGTCCAGCTCCTCCTGGGAGAGCGACAACCGCTCCGTCAGTCCCTGATGCGTGCGCGACTCCAGCAGCGCCTTCACCCCGGCCAGCCGCCGGGACAACGTGGACTTGTGCACGCCGTAGAGCTCCCCCAAGCGCGTCAGCGACAGGTGCTCCACGAAGTGCAGGCGCAGCAGCTCCCGGTCCTCGTCATCCAGGGAGGCCACCGCCTGGACGAAGGCGGCGCGCACGTGGGCGCGGGCCTCCTCACGGACCAGCCCCAGCTCCAGCCCACCTTGCGCCGGGTCCGCGGCCATCATCTCCGCGTCCACCTGGGCTTCCTGCCCCTGCGCCTTGCGCATCCGGAGCGCGAGCCGCACCGCGGAGATGTTGACCCAATGCAGCAACGACCCCACGCCCGCATAGCCGAGGAGCCGGGGCGGCGAGTCGGGCCGAGGCATCAGCAGATTTCCCCGGAGCGCCTGGAGCACCTCGTCCACGAACGAGGGGGAGGGATGAAACCGCGCGAGCGAGCCATGCAGCTTGCGCAGGACCTCCGCGTCGAAGAGGTCCGCCGCCCCTGGAGTCCCCTGCGCGCAGGCGAGCGCGAGGGCCAAATCCCTGGCGTGCAGACGCTCCAGCGCGACGACGGGGTCCTCGGCCTCGGAGAGCCGCGCGCCCAGATGTCGTGCGAACGCCATGGGTTCGGGCGCCACGCCCTGAAGGGAGGCCGCCTCGCGCAGGGCCCGGGCGAGGGCCTGGGGAAACCCCGGCGCGGACCGCAAACGGCCCGCCGCGGCGGCGCCCATCGAACGAAGAACGGCTTCGAGAATCTCCCCGGGAAGCGAGCGGTCCGTATGCATGAGCTGGTGGAGTCCCGTGGCGCGAAAAGCCACGCCCCCTCCCTGGAACCTCTAGCATGAATGCCCGAGCGGGCTCTCGCCCCCTCGCCCGGCGTGGGCCGCGCGGAGACTCGCGTTCGCGCCGATTGCGCCTCAATCCCCGCCCTCCCCTTCACCCAGGCCAGGGCGCATCCTCGAAGCCATCCCTGACTTCCCGAGGACCGCACATGGCTCACGACCACCACCATGCCCACCCCGCCCACCACATCGTCCCGGGCTTCGGCGCGGACCGCGCCGTCCACTACGACGCCCAGGCCTCCATCGCGCTCGCGGGCGCCCCGGCCCTGTATGAGCTCGGCGTCAGCGCCCTGACGGCGCAGCTCGACGGCCAGGACGCGGCCTCGCTGCTCTTCGTCGGCGTGGGCACGGGCTCGGAGCTGGTGCCCTACACCCGCTTCGACGTCCCTGGCTGGCGCTTCACGGGCATCGACCCCTCCGACGCCATGCTCGACGTCGCGCGAAAGCGCCTGGAGACAGAAGGGCTGCTCTCGCGAACCCACCTCCACCACGGCGAGCTGCACACGCTGCCCGCGAGTCCCCCATTCGACGGCGCGCAGATGATGGGCGTCCTCCACCACGTGGAGGGCGAAGCGGCCCGCCTCGAGCTGCTCCGAGAGGTCGCCCGACGGCTCGAGCCTGGAGCCCCACTGGTCGTCGGCTGCCGCATCGGCATGGACCCGGAGCTGCTGAACGTGGAGCTGCGGCGGTGGCGGGCCTACGGCACGCCCCGGGAGGAGCTGGAGCGCCGCCGCGAGCGCTTCATGGCGCTGCGGCCCATCGAATCCGACGCCGCCTTGTTCTCGATGCTCGCGCAGGCGGGCTTCGTGACGCCGAAGCCCCTCTTCATCTCGCTCCAGTTCAAGGTCTTCCTGGCGCGCTTCCAGCCCGGCACCCCGGGATGAAGCTGAGCCCGGACCACCGCGCGGCCGGAAGCGCTCCGGCCGCGCGGGTCCACGGGCTCACGCCACGGTGAGGATTTCCGCGCCCTGGTCGGTGACGAGCAGGGTGTGCTCGAACTGCGCGCTGCGGCTGCCGTCCGCGGTGACGGCGGTCCACTCGTCATCCCAGGTGCGGTGGCCCCAGCCGCCCAGGTTGATCATCGGCTCGACGGTGAAGATCATGCCGGGCTCGATGACGGTGTCCGCCTCGGGCTCGTAGTAGTGCGGAATCTGGAGCGCGGTGTGGAACGTCTCGCCGATGCCGTGGCCGCAGTAGGCGCGCACCACGCTCATCCCGTTCTGCGTGGCGTGCGTCTCGATGGCGCGGCCGATGTCGCTGATGGGGCGCCCGGGCTTCACCGCGGCGATGCCCAAGTCCAGGCACTCGCGCGTCACGCGCACCAGCCGCTGGCTCTCCTCGTCCACGTTGCCCACGAAGTACGTGGCCGAGCAGTCACCGTGCACGCCATCCAGGAAGATGGTGACGTCCAGGTTGACGATGTCCCCGTCCTCCAGCGGCCGGCTGTCCGGGATGCCGTGGCAGATGACCTCGTTGACGGACGTGCAGAGCGACTTCGGATAGCGGTGGTAGTTGAGCGTGCTCGGGTAGCCGCCCCGCTTGATGTACGCCTCGTGCGTAATCGCATCCAGCTCATCGGTGGTGATGCCCGGACGCACGTGCGACGCCACCTCCTGGAGCACCTCCGCGGCGGCCTTGCACGCCTTGCGCATGCGGGCGATGACGTCCGGCGTCTTGACGTCCGAGCCCGGACTCTTGCGCGAGGGCCGGCCCGTCAGCGCGTACTCCGGACGGGGGATGTGCAGGGGCACCTCGCGGCGGGGGCTGATGACGCCCGGCCGGATGCCCTTGCGGGCGATGTCGGGGCCCTTCTTGCGCGCCTCGGCGGCGTCCGCGCCCCGGTGGCACTTCTTGTACTTGGAACCGCTGCCGCACCAGCAGGTGTCATTCGGCCCGGGGAGAACGGCGGGGGGCGTACGGGGAACGGCTGTGGTCATGAATCACCTCCAACGCGGGGCTGCTCGGGCTTGCGGGCGCGCATCCAGCGCACCACCTGGGGACGAAGCCAAAGCCGGGGCCGCCCGGCGCCCAGGTCCAGGACGGGCCGGGGCATGTCGGGATAGCGGCGCAGGTAGGTGCTGACGCTGTTGGCGTGGCGCAGGCGCAGCAACCCGGCCACCGCCTGAGCGTCAATCAGGTCTTCGGTCTTCACCATGGGACACATGTCGGGGCTGTCTATACCCCTAGACACGCACCCGTGCACGGCTTCTTTCCCGGACAGTCCAGGGAAGCCCACCCCACGGGCCCCGCCGCCCGCCTGGCCGGGGGACAGGCCCCACCGCTCAGCGCTCCAGCGCCGCGCACGTCAGGCAGTGCCGGGCCTCGGGGACGGCGCGCAGCCGGTGCCGGCCCATGGCGCCGCCGCACCGCGCGCACCGGCCGAACTCCCCCTGGGCGATGCGCGCGAGCGCGTCTTCGATGTCTCGCAGCTCCTGCTGCTCCGCGTCGGTGAAGGCCAGCCTGCCGGCCTCCGACGCCGCGCGGGCGCGCAGCCGGTGGCTGCGTTGCCGCAATGCTTCCTGGGCCTCCCGAGCCAGCAGCTCCATGCGCACCTCCCACGGTGGCCACCCCGGCCACCTCCCGCCGCGGGCATCCCTGGAGAGCCATGCTCCAGTGGAAGGTGCTGCTTTTCAGGAAGTGTGCCTCGCGCGGTGGGGCGCGACGGGCCTGGGAGCGCGCAAGCCTTGCGCGCTCCGGACGGGCCCCCGCAGGGGTTGCGGCGCGCCCGCGCTACTTCGCCTGCGCCCGGGCCGCGGCGTGGTGGCGGGCCCGCTTCTCCACGGCGCGGAACGTGTCCTCCACGGCGTCCTTCTGCCCCATGCGCGCCAGGAAGCCAGGGATGGAGCCGGCCGGGTCCACGGTGAAGCGGTACACGGCATGCGACGCCTTCTCACCGCGAGGCTCCACGCGCCAGCTCCCCTCGTTGAGCCGCAGGCGCACCGTCCCCCGCCGCTGGGGGATGGCGTCCGGCTCCGCGCGCCACCGCTGCGCGAACACCCCCGAGCCGTCCTCCGCCAGCTTGGACTCCAGCACCACGCTGCACACGTAGTCGCGCGAGGACACGACGGGCAGGTCCAGCTTCGTGTACGTGAGCTGGCCCTCCTCCGGCAGGTCCTTCAAGAGCCGGGACTCCTTCACATACGGCATCCAGTGCCGGTAGGCGTCCACGTCCCGCAGCACCGCCTGCACGTCCGCGGCGCTCGCGGACAAATCGCCCTCCGCCCAGACCTCCTTGGCGTCGCTGCCGGGGCGGGCGCGCACCTTCACCACGTAAGGCTTCTCCGACACCGTCTTCCATTCCGCTTCCGCCTGGGCCCGCCCGGCAACGAGGCCCAGCACACTCGCGGCGACGGCCGCTCCACTCCACGACAGCTTCATGAACACGTCCTTGGCACTTCCGGCCGGGAATGACTTCGCGTCATCCTGCGACATTCGGGAGCACCCGCGCATTCACGAGGGCCGCGGGCTGGAGACGCCGCCGCCCCGAGCCCCACCTGGCGGCTCGGGGCGGCGTCCTGCGGGCAATCGCCGCGCACGCCTGCTACGGCACGCGCACCGCCCGCCCGCCAAACGAGGGACTGGCCATGACATCCATGGCCAGCCGGTCGGCGTAGGGGCGGCCCAGCCGGGCGTAGGCCTCGGCTTCCTGCGCGGTGAGGAATACGCGCACGGTGAACTGGGCAATGCCTCCCACCACCACGTCGAGGAACAACGTCCCATCCCCCGCGCGCACGAGGCGGTACATCAACGGGCTCTGGATGAGGACCTGCTCCTCGCTCACGGAATCTCCGTCACCACCGCCTGCGACACGGGCGCGTTGATGACCATCAGCTCGGGCACGCCGCCGGAGGTGTAGCCACCGAACTTGAAGCAGTCCGTGTCCTCGTCGCTGGTGCACTTCCAGACGCCCGGGTCCGCGTCCACGGGCAGGCGCACGCACACGCCGGTGGCCGCCAGGTCCAGCGTCATCATCCGCAGCGGCCCCTCGAAGTTCTTCGCCGGCAGGCCCAGCGCCTGGCCAATCACCGCGGGGTCATGCGCGCCGTCCACCATCGACTTCTCGACGGCGGCCTGGATGGTCTCCGACGGCGCGGCGAACAGGTAACAGCCGCTCTCGTTGCAGCGGCCAAAGTTCTGCGCGTTCGGCTTCACCACGAAGTTCTGGTACGCGGCGTCCGTCATCAGCCACGACACCTTCTTGCCGGGGAAGTTCTTCGCCAGGTGCTGCTCCACGCTCCACGGCGCGGCGCGCTCGTCGGCCTCGCGGGAAATCTGGGCCTGCTGCGCGTCGCACGCCTGGGGCGCCGTCGGGGTGGTGGGAGGCGTGACCGCGCCGCCGTGCTTGCAGCCGGCCAGCAGGAACACACCAAGGAAGAGGCTCCGAATCGTCCACGTCATGGGCAAATCTCCAGAGAGAGAAAGGAGGGAAATCGGTGGCGGAACCTACCTCCTGTCGGCCCATGGATAGTCGTAATTTCTAGTTTTTGTACTCTTTGCGGCCCCTGCCCGGGCGACCGGTTATACGGGGCGGCATGAGCCAGAACCTCTACGACATCCCGCTCAAGTCCATCGACGGTGCCCCGCAGACGCTGAGCCCGTTCAAGGGCAAGGTCCTGCTGGTGGTCAACGTGGCCTCGAAGTGCGGGCTGACCCCGCAGTACGAAGGCCTGGAGAAGCTCTACGAGCGCAAGCGCGCCGAGGGCCTCGATGTGCTGGGCTTCCCCGCGAACAACTTCCTGGGTCAGGAGCCCGGCAGCGAGGAGGAGATCAAGGCGTTCTGCACGCTGACCTACGACGTGAAGTTCCCGCTCTTCTCCAAGATTTCGGTGGTGGGCGAGGACAAGCACCCGCTCTACCACGCGCTGACGGGCGCCATCCCGGACGCGGTGGGCGAGGGCCCCATGCGCTCGCGGCTGCAGGGCTACGGCATCACCGCCAACCCCGTCCCGGAAGTGCAGTGGAACTTCGAGAAGTTCCTCATTGGCCGTGACGGCCGCGTGGCGGCCCGCTTCGCCCCGGACGTCACCGCGGACGACCCGCGCCTCACCGCCGCCATCGACGCGGAGCTGGCGAAGCAGGGCTGATTCGACCCGGGCTGGCCGCTGGACATCTGCCGTCCAGCGGACGGCCGTGGACGAAAGCATCGACTTTTGCCCCGCACCGGGGCAAGCCAGGGGGGCCATGAGCCCGTTCATTCCTGGTCCGCCGCCCGAGCGCGGCCTGTTCTGCAATCGCACCCTCAACCTGCGCGCCATCAAGGCCGTGGGTTACGACATGGATTACACGCTCATCCACTACCACGTGGAGGCGTGGGAGCGCCGCGCCTACGAGCACATCCGAGACCGGCTCGTGGAGCAGGGCTGGCCGGTGGCGGACCTCTCGTTCGACCCCGAGCTGTCGATGCGCGGCCTCATCATCGACACGGAGAAGGGCAACCTCCTCAAGGCCAACCGCTTCGGCTTCGTGAAGAAGGCGCTGCATGGCACGCAGGCCATGAGCTTCGAGGCCCAGCGCGACGAGTACGCCCGCACCATCATCGACCTGCACGAGCGCCGCTGGGTGTTCCTCAACACGCTCTTCTCGCTGTCGGAGGCGTGCATCTACGCGCAGCTCGTGGACCGGCTGGACGCCGGCCAGCTCCCGGGGCCCATGGGCTACTCGGACCTCTACGAGCACGTGCGGAAGAACCTGGACGCCACGCACATGCAGGGGCGGCTGAAGGCGGAGATCATCGCCGACCCGGAGCGCTACGTCATCGACGACCCGGAGACGCCGCTGGCCCTGCTGGACCAGCGCAACGCCGGCAAGAAGCTGCTGCTCATCACCAACAGCGAGTGGGCCTACACCGAGCCCATGATGCACTTCGCCTTCGACCGGCACCTGCCGGCGGGCATGACGTGGCGGCAGCTCTTCGACGTGGTGATTGTCTCCGCGCGCAAGCCGGAGTTCTTCACCACGCGCTCGTCGCTCTTCGAGGTGGTGGAGTCCAGCGGCGAGGCGCTGCTGCGTCCCCACACCGGCCCCTTCAAGCCCGGCACGCCGTACTTCGGCGGCAGCGCGGTGGAGCTGGAGCGCCACCTGGGCATGAGCGGCGACCAGATTCTCTACGTGGGCGACCACATGTTCGGCGACGTGCACGTGACGAAGAACGTGCTGCGCTGGCGCACGGCGCTCATCCTGCGCGAGCTGGAGGACGAGGTGCGCGCCATCGCCTCGTTCCGCGCCACCGAGACGCGGCTGGCCGAGCGCATGGTGGTCAAGGAGCGAATGGAGGCGGAGAGCTGCCAGATTCGCCTGGAGCTGCAGCGGCGGCGCTTCCAGTACGGCCCGCATTCGGACACGCCCACCGAGCCGGAGCTGGTGGCCCGGCTGGCGGCGCTGCGCACCGAAATGGAGTCCCTGGACGCGGAGCTGGGCCCCATGGCGCGCGCCGCCACCGAGCTGTCCAACCCCATCTGGGGCCTGCTCACGCGGGCGGGCAACGACAAGAGCCACCTGGCGCGGCAGGTGGAGCGCTACGCGGACATCTACACGTCGCGAGTGTCCAACTTCCTGTTCGCCACGCCCTTCGTCTACCTGCGCAGCCCGCGCGGCAGCCTCCCGCATGACCCGAGCATCCCTGGCGGCACGCCCGTGTTCGGCGCCAGCGACGCGGGCGGCGGCGGGGTGTCCGGCACGGACGGCGGAGAGTAGGCAGGCAGGCGTCGGCGCCACGGCCCCGGTCCGTGGCGCCCGCGTCCTACCGACAGGGGTGGATGCGTAGAACCTCGGATTTACTGAACTTTTAATCAGTACCCCTCCGAGGGGAGGGCGGGTCGGCATCCCCCTCCACAGGGCATGTCAGACCGCCCCGGTATGAGTGGACCTGTGAGCCACTCGACCCCGAACAGCTCGTCGACCCTCGTTCTCGAGCAGCGCAACCTCCTTGGCGGCATGGACCTGGTGCCCGTGCTGGGCGGCAAGGGCCGCAAGCGCGCGCGGCGTTTCCACGTCGCCTCGGAGCGGCGGGTGGGCTTCGCCGCGGCGCTGGCGCTGGTGGTGGAGCACGGCAAGCAGAAGGCGAAGGAGACGGGCGTCACGTCCCTGAGCACCTGCCCGCGCTGCGGCCACCGGGGCCCCACGGCGCAGGACTTCGGCTACCGCATCATGCGCGGCGAGCGCCGGCCCCAGTCCTGGTGCCGCGGCTGCCGTGGCATGCACCTGGAGCCCGCGCCGGCGGCGCAGACGAACTCCACGGCGCCGCGCAGCACGGAGGGCTGGCTGTTCCCGCCCGAGAGCACCACCAGCACCCGCCCGCCCCGGCGCGGCAAGAGGTCGTCGACGTAGGGTCGCGGTACGCTTCGGGGCGGACCCGCCCCTGCAAGTCCATACATGCCCCTCAATGGACAGGCATTCGTGGCCAAACCTAGACTCCCCTTTCCACTGAGAGGGGCGCTATGGCCAACACCGTTGGCGTCAACAAGATGTCCGTGGTGACCAAGGACTCTCAAGGAGTCACGGTCGCCTTTCCGGATGTATGCAAGACGCCAAGCCCCTCCGGGCCCATCCCGCTTCCCTATCCCAACATCGCGAAGTCGTCTGACACTGCGAAGGGGAGTACGAGTGTCTCCGTCGAGGGGAACCCCGTCTGCCTGAAGGACTCCAACTTCAGCACGAGCACCGGGGACGAGGCTGGCACCGCGGGAGGCGGGGTCGCCTCCAGCAAGACGAAGGGCAAGGCGGAGTTCGTCAACTACTCCTTCGACGTGAAGTTCGAAGGAAAGAACGTGGCGCGGGCGCTGGACCCGATGCTCCACAACGACAAGAACACGCCCCCGGCTCCGCTCATCCAGCCTCCCGTCATCGCATCGTCCCAGTCCGAGGCTGCACCCGAGTGCTGGTGTTGCGGCCAGAAGCTCTGAACCGCATCGCGCTCCTTCCGGCGGCGGGACATGCACCACTTCGACGTTCATTTCGATGAGGCGGCCTTCCTTTGGCACCAGCGCGGTCATGCGCTGACATCGCCGCGACACACGCCGGCAGAGACAGCCGAGCTCGAAGCGCGGCTTCGCGCCCATGTGGATGGCGCGGTGCTCTCCGCGAGCACCGCGGACCACGAACGGCTCGCCGAGGCCTTGGCGTCAGACGACTCCGAACGCATCTCCGCGGCAACGCTCATCCTCATCGACGAGGACATCCAGCAGCATGCTCCCGTCCTGGAATGCCTCGAACAGGGAAGTCCAGGCCCCTGCACCGCCATCTGCCAGGCACTTCGGACACGCCCACGCCCGGGGCTCGCACCCGCGCTCCAGGAGCGTCTGGAGACGAGCCCACCGCTCGTGCAAGCGTCGCTCATCGACGTGCTGGCGGAGTGGGGCCTCGCCATCCCGCAGCTCCTCGAACGACTCAGCCCCCAGAGCCCTTCACCTGTCCGGGCCGCCAGCCTCCGGGCAGCGCTCCTGCACCCAACGCCGTCCTGCCTTCCACGCATCGCCGACGCACTGACAGCCCCCGATGCCGAGGTCCGCGACGCCGCCATCATCGCGGGATTGAAGCTGCGGCACCCTCCCGCCTGGGAAACCTGCCTTCGAGAAGCCACGAACCCTCAGCCAGGAGGAGACCTGGCCCGACTGCTCGTCGCCATCGGAGGAGAAGATGCGGAGCAAGTCCGGCTCCTCGACATGCTCATGGAGCCGAGCACACCGGCGCTGCGCCAACAAGTCCTTTGGGCGCTGGGGTTCAGCGGCAGAGCCGGCGTGGTGGAGGTTTGCCTCCCGTTGCTGTCTTCGCACGAGCCCTACGTCGCGCGGATGGCGGCGGAGACCCTCAGTGCCATCACGGGACTCCGCATGGACGGCACGACCGTCCGTCTTGATGCGTCGGCCTCGGCCGAAGAGGAGCAGGCGCTCGAAGCCGCCCTCGTCCCGGCCCCTGAAGCCTGGCTTCCCCTGCCCCACGCCGAAACCATCCATGCGTGGTGGAAGGCGCACCGTCAGCAGTTCGCCAAGGACGAACGGTATCTCAACGGGCATCCCCGCACTCCCGACGCGCTTCTCAACGCGCTGAGGGAGGGCACCATGCGCCGCCGCGCCCCCCTGGCACTGGAGCTCATGCTCCGCAGCCAGTTCACCTGGGCACCACCGCTTGGCACATTCATGGCCACGCAGCTGCGGGCGCTCGAAGGCCTCCACACCGCGCCTCGCCCTGCGCGAATGCACGCGTTCCGCAGCCTCATGGGGACAGCGCCCCCACTCCCGAGGGAGTCAGCAGCGCCACCTCCGGAACGGCTTGAGAGGCGCCCAGCCTCCTGGCGCCGGAATGCCCCTGTCATCACGGCACTCGGGCTGGTCTCGCCCCTGGGGCTGGATGCCATCAGCAGCTGTGCCGCCGCGCGTGCGGGAGTCTCGGGCGCCCAAGAGCTCGAAGGACTTGAGGCAGTCGACGCCGCCAATGGTCAGACGCAGGCCCTCCGAGGCCACCCGATTCCAACCCTGACGCAAGGCTTCACGGGTTTGGGCCGGCTCGTTCGGCTGGGAGAGGCAGCACTCGCGGCGATGCAGCCTCCCTCGGGAGTGGATACGACGCAGTGTGGCCTCTTCGTAGCCCTTCCCAGTGGCGCGGACGTCCGCGCCTACCGCGCCACACTGCTGGAAGAAGAGCGCCTGGAAGCCGAAGACGAACCGCCCAGGGCTTCTTCCTCCGGGGGAGACATCCTGGCGCCCCAACTGCTCTCGTTGCTCACGAAGCTCACCGGACTTCGAATCGCCCACGAACACCAACGCAGCTTCCCCGGCGACACCCTGGGGTTCCTCCGGGCGCTGAAGGCAGCCGAAGCAGCGATTCAGGAGGGCCGGTTGGAGCGGTGCATCGTGGGAGGCATCGACAGCCTCGTCTCGCCCGAACGGCTCGAAGCCTTGAAGCAGTTGGGCCGCATCAAGGTGCCAGGCCAACCGGCCCGCATGATGCCTGGCGAAGGCGCCGCGTTCCTCCTCCTGGAACGCAGCCAGGATGCGGCAGCGCGGGGTGTCCCGGTCCTCGCCCGCTGCGAAGGAGTCCACGTCCAGGAAGCCTCGGGCTGGGTGAGCGCCGCCTGCACTGGGCGCGCCCTGGCCACCAGCCTCGCATCGACGCTCGGACCTTTGGAGCCCCCAAGCCCCCCGCTCCCCGGCAGAGTCATCGGGTGCCTCAACGGGAGCGACCGCCGTGCCTATGCCTGGGGTCACGTGCAGCCCGTGCTGGCGCCTCAAGTCTCACTGGCATCACTCCCGCATTGGTCACCTGCCGAAGCCTTTGGAGAGCTGGGGGCGGCAACGGGGGCCGTGGCGGTATGCATGGCCGTGCGGGACTTCGCCCGGGGCGCCACCAGCGCTCCCGAGTCCCTGGTGTGGTTGATGGACGACCAGGGAGGCGTTGGATCCTTCCGTGTCCGGTCCGAGCATCGAGAACGCCTGCCGACAGGAGCGCGTGCATGAGCAACACGGAAGACCACCTCGACATCAACGACCTCAAGAAAGAGGGACGCAAGGGCTGGTTCGTCAAGGCCGCCGACGACATGCCCGCGCACAAGAAGTACGCCACCTCATGCAAGCAGGGTGGCCGCGGCTTCCTCGGGCCCAACTTCGGCGCACACCACATCATCCCGCAGGAAGCCATCGACAAGTCGGCGGCGGGATATGACCCGGAGTACATCGAGGACGTGAAGTACATCACCCCGTTCATCCTCAACCGGCCCTCCAATATGGTGGGTCTCCCCTCGTTCTGGTCCTACGACGTCTACTACGAGGCCACGGGGACCGCTTCGCACTACCCGGGGAACTCCGCGGCCTGGCAGGCCAGCTATCCCGACACCACACGCGGGCTCTGGACCTCCTGGATTCAGAAGAGCCTCGCGGGCAAGTCACGCAGGCGCAATCCCAATCCCGAGAGCCATCCCATCCATCTGCCCGTCAGTTGGGGACACCTCGAGTACACCGACCAGGTCACGAAGCGTCTGGAACAACAGGTCTGGAAGGTGGTTGGCCGGAAACGCAAGGAACACATCAGCAAGGAGGCACTGGCCAGCATCGAAGCCCAGCTCAAGGCCATCGAGTCCAGCTTCTACACGAAGCTGACCACTCGCGGCGCGACGAGCCTCCAACTCTGGGAGCGGCGGAAGAATCCGGATGACGATGGCTGGTACCGTCCCTTTACGATGGCGGACATCAGCAAGAACCCCATCTGGGGGTAAGGACGAGACCATGCGCTACCTGATTGGTGAGGACCACATCGGTCGCGGTGCATGCCGCCTCGACAGGTTGGAGGGCGACGAGTTCGACTACGCGCTCTTCGATGGCGTCCCGCGCGCCGCGGACTTCCCCTCGGACGCCCGGTTCCGGATGAACGACAGCTTCCCAGAGGACCTGCGGACCGAGGACTTCATCTCGAACATCACCAGCGCACTGGTCGTTTCCGCGCGCACGCGCGAGCTTCTCGGAGGGGCTGCACTCCCACACAACGAGTTCCTGCCGGTCGACATCATCAATCACAAGGGCCGGAAGGAACGTGGACCGTTCTTCATCCTCCACCAGGTAGACCTCCAGGATTGCATCGACTTCGAGCGCACGGTCTGTACCCGAAACGCCATTGATCCAGCGCTGCTCAGCAGCGTCGAACAACTCGTCCTGGACGAAGGGCGCATCCATACGCAAGCGCCCATCTTCCGGCTCAAGTACTTCCCCTACGCGCCCATGTTCCGTGAGGACATCGTCGAGCAGATTCACGCGGCGGGCCTCACGGGCATCCGGTTCACGGAACCTTCCCGCTTCACGTACTGACTGGCATTGGGGACACGCGAATGGAATCGTTGCCTGAACAGCTCGCCGCCTATGCGCGGATGCTGGCGGAGACCGCCACCGGTCAGACGCAAAGCCGGCACCTGGGAGGCATCGGTCACACGTTGTCGCAGCAGTACCGGGCACTCGGAATCAGCCTTCTGCTTCGGGAGGCGAATACAGACGCGTTCTTCCACTGGCTCATCCAGTCCGCGCTGGTGCGCGCCCATGTCCTGGAGCGCTGCCGCGCGGAAGGAAACGAAGCATCTCCCCACCGGCGCGCCAGCTTGAACGGCCCTTTCTTCGACGCCGTTACCGCCTCTCAGTGGAAGCTCGCCCGGAAGATTGCCGACCACTCGGCGGACACGTGGATGCAAGGCGAGGAGTACGAGGATGACTTCGCCTACGCCCGCTTCCTGTACCTGCTCGTCCACTTCGGCGCTTCGGACAGGACACCGCTCACGCGGGTGCTGACGCAGTTCGAGACGGCACTTGAAGGTGGCTCGGCATCGCGGCTGGACCTCTGCCTCGCACTGCTGAACAAGGACTCGGACGCCTTCGATTCAGCATTCTCCGCCGTGCTGCTGGACCATTCCCTGCTTCAGAAAAAGCAGCGCCAGACGAGCCTGGCGAGGGACCTTGCGTTCGAACCGAACAGCCAGGTCATGGTGGAAGGGCTCGCCGTGCTCAACATCGCATCGGCCCTGGGACTCCGAACGCAGCCGGAGTACCCGCTCTGCCCTGGGCTGGTGCGCCGGGTAACGTATGCGCCTTTCATTCCACTGGCCTTTCCTCTCACGCATCCCGAGGATTGAGCATTCTGACGAGCCTCCCTGCCGCAGGTTCCCGGCGAGCAAGGAAGCAACGACCTCCGCCGCCCCCAGGAGGGGGATGGAAAAGCCAGGGCGCCGTCCATACCTCACCGCGAGGAGGCAACATGGCCGTTCGGACGACAGTGGCAGGCATCAAGAACAGGCGGCGGGTCGACGCGCACGGAGCCCAGCCCAGTGTGCAAGCCAGCAAGGGGCGCAAGACGCTGGCCCGGGATGACGCGGCCGCGCTGCGGCGCCAGAAGACCCTGGAGCGCGTGACGCTGGGTCCCGCCGCGGAGACCCATGAGCCCAAGAGCCATCGGCGGCGGGCCACCACACTCAAGGGCCGCAAGAAGACCCCCAGCGAGATGAACGTGAAGCACGTGGGCGGGCCGAAGAAGCGCCTGCCCCTTCACGGAGGCTAGCCACCCCGCCTCGACGTGACGGCCCCTTCCTGGCGATGCCCGGAAGGGGCCGTGCCCGCTCAAGGCCCCGGAGGCCAGAGCGCGCTGACCTCCGGCGACTCCGCCACGTAGACCGCCCACACCCGCTCCCGGGGGTGCCGCTGCAGGTCCGAGGCGTGCGGTGAAGGCTGGCTCCCCTCGAAGCGCTGGCCATGCACGGTGAAGACGTAGTCGAGCTGCACGAGCCGCCCAGCCTCCAACATCGGCACGACCTGTCGCTCCACCCGCGTGAGCTCGGCCGCGGCGGGCAGGCCCCAGATGAGCGCCTGCAACCGGCGCTTCTGCTCGCGCCGCGCCCGCGCGGGCCACGCCGAGCGTCGGAACAACAAACCCATGCCCATGAAGATGCAGGACAGCAGCAGCAAGGGCCGCACGAAGCCCAGCGCCACCGGCAGCATCCATGCCCCGGCGAAGAGGAAGAACGTCCCCCAGGCATGATGCGAGGACCGCAGCGGACGCAGCACGGCCGCGCGCTGAGCCCGCGTGAGACGCCGGGGCGGCGACGGCGGAGGAGGTCCACGCGCCGCGCCCAAGGTCGCCTCCAGGCTGGCGCCGCACCCCACACAGTGCGCCTCCGCGAGCACGGGAACGGCGCACCCACACCCAGGACAGACGATGCGCGCCTCGCTCGGGTCCGAGGAGGAGCACGGCTCGGCCTGGAGGGTCCGGGGGCGGCGCACGGTGAATGCATGGGAGCACTGGGACCTTCACCCACGCAACCCGTCCCCCAGGGCCGAGCCGGACATGGGCACCGGGGCCCGCCCGCCCTGTCGCTCCCTGGCATCTCCCGCCCTGCATTCCTACCTGTCTCGATTGGGAGGACGCATGCCAGAGAAGAGCCAGGCGGAACGTGTGAAGCGCGCGAAGCGACAGGGAACGACGTTGGAGCTGAAGCCCACGGACGTGCACCGAGCCGGTGCGGACAGCGCCCACAAAGCGAAGAAGAGCGGGCGGCGGGCCATTGGCAAGCAGACCTTCGAGGACCGCAGCGTGAGCCCCCGCCGTGCGCCGGGGCAGGGCCTCACCGCGAAGAGCCGCAAGCTGCCGGAGCCGGAGCCCGGGCAGAGCAGCACCGCACGGCGCAAGACGCTGCCCACGGTGGCCGCGGCGGCGTACCGCAAGGAGGGCCGGCTCAAGAAGACGACGGGACGCGGAGACACCACCCCACTCAAGGCCGGCAAGGCCTACCGGCGCGCGGGCGCGAGGAAGTCGAGCGTCCGCGCCTGATGCTCCGGAGGGAGCGCCACCGCGGCGCTCCCTCCGTCAGCCGGTCGCATCCGCGTGGGTGGCTTCAACACCCCCGCGGCCACCTTCACGGTGACGGCGCGAGGCACGAAGCGCGGCACGTTGGCCTGAAGCCAGTTCCGCCAGCCCGCGATGAACGAGGGCCGGCCCTTCTCCAGACCGCGGAGCCCCGCGCGCGCCGCCTGCTCGGCGGTGGCGATGGGTCCGACCGACACGCGGCGTGAGCCCACCACCGCGAAGAAGGACGTATCCACCGGCCCCGGGCTGAGCGCCACCACCCGGACACCGCGCTTGCGGTTCTCCGCCCAGAGCGCCTCGGTGAAGGAGAGGACGAAGGCCTTCGTCGCGGCGTAGGTGGCCATGTACGGCAGCGGCTGGTACCCCGCGACGGAGGCCACGTTGATGATGCCGCCCTGCCCTCGCGCCAGCATCGCCGGGAGGAAGAGGTGCGTGGCGTCCATCAGCGCGGTGACGTTGAGCATCACCTGCGCGTGCTGCCGCGCCTGGGGCACCGCCTCGAAGGTGCCGTGCGTGGCGAAGCCCGCGTTGTTGATGAGCAGGTCCACCGTAAGAGACTGCTCGCGGCAGCGCGCATGCAAGGCATGCGCGGCCCCTTCCCGGCTGAGGTCCATGGGCAGCACCTCGACGGAGACGGCGTGCCGCGCCGACAACCGCGATGCCAAAGCCCGCAGCGCGCGCTCCGAACGCGCCACCAGGACGAGGTTCATGCCACGCGCCGCGAGCAGCCGGGCGAACGCCTCACCGATGCCAGACGAAGCGCCCGTGATGAGCGCCCGGTGGCCTCGATAGGGGAACGGCCCCGTGATGGGCGCGGGAGCAGCGGCGGTGAAGCGTGGAGCACCAGGGGTTCGAGAGGGGCTGCGCATGGGTCAAAGGTGTGAGCCCCCACGCACGTCCTCAACTCACGCCCGTCCGCACATTTCTCCCAGAACGGAGCAACGGCCACGGATGCGCGGGCTCGGACCGGAGCCCCTTACGCGCGGCGCCGCATCCGGCACGTGCGCACCGTCCCCGACGGCATCGGCCACGCCGTGGAGCCGCTGTGCATCCAAGCGCTGGCCGGCCGCCCCAACGCCCCGGGACGCAGCGGCTCCGCCGCAGGGCCGCCACTGCGGAGCCGCGCGGCTCACTCCGGCAAGTCGACGCCATTCACCACGGCGACCAGCTTGCGAATCTCGTCATGCAGCCCGCGCAGCTGCTCCAGGTTCCGCTGGAGCATCACGTCAATCTGCTCGCTGCGCTGGTAGTCGCCCTGCATCACCGCGTCCTCTCGCTCACGCGCCAGTCGCACCACGTCGCGCTCCACCAGCGCCGCCAGCCGCGCGGTCTTGTCCAACTCCCACTGGGCTGTCTGCGGCAGCTCGGGCTCGATGTCGTCGTTGTACTGCGGGGGCGGATGGGACAACTCGGGCTCGGGCTCCATGGGTTCGGGCGGCAAACGCGCCACGGAGACCTGCGGTGTTTCGCGCGGGGGCGGCGGCGTCCGCGCCACCGACTCGACGGCCCTCACCGGGACCCGCTGGGGTGGCGCGGGAGGAGGCGGCGGTGGAGGCAGGGGCTCGGGCGCGGTGAAGGCCGCGACCTGCGCCGGCTCCACGACCGGCGCGGGCCACAGCTTCACGGCCCCCACGGCCACGGCGAGAACACCGGCCCCTCCCAGCACCAGACAGTGACGAATCCGCATGCCCCCCACCCCCGCGCTCAAAAGCGCACCCGCCAGGTCCCTCGCTGCCGCTCCACCCGTAGCAACCATGGTGCCGGACGCTCACGTCCACCATGGGTCACCCGGGCGCGCACGAGGACGGCCTCCGCGTCGCGGCCATCCACCGTCGACCCGACAATCCCCACCAGCCCGAGGCCATGTGCCCGCAGCTCCCGCACCGTCTCCACACAGGGCCTCGCGCTGCCCCCCGTGGCCAGCAGCGGCGCCAGCACCTGGCAATCCCCCGTGGGCAGCACCGAGAAGAAGTGGCGCACCGCCGCCTCCGCGGATTGCGTCTTCGACACCGGAGAGGCGCACCCCAGCGCCGTCACCAGCAGCCACCCCGCCCACCCGACCTGCCTGGCCCGTCGTGACATGGCTCAGTAGCAGTTGGGGGCGAACAGCTCGTCATCCACGGCGGCGACGAACTGGTCATTGCACCAGCCGCTCACCAGCATGTGCCCGTTGCGCACGCAGCTGTCGTGGTTGGTGGCATCCCGGGTGTACTGGGTGTCGCCGCCACACTCGGGGCCGCAGCGGCCGAAGCAGTTGCCCACCACCTTCGGCCGGTGCCAGTGATTGGGCGTGCCGCACTGCCACACGCCCCCGGCCAGGAAGTACTCATCGCCATTGCACCAGTAATGGTCACCGAGCTGCGCCAGTTGTTGATTGCCGGGCCAGTCGAAGCCGCCCCGGTCGCAGTCATGCGTCGCGTACGCGTACCAGTTGTAGTTGCCCTCGCAGCTCCCGGTGTTGCGCCCGTTGCACCGCGCATAGCTGCACAACATCGTGTAGCCGCGGCCCTTCTCGCCCATCACCGCGCGCTGGAGCGCCACGCTGTCCGGAAACTGGGACCAGACCCCCACCGCGCGGCGCAGGTACATGGCCTCGGGCGCCGCGTCATCCCCCACCGGGAGCTTCGCGTTGAGCGCGCGGTAGAGCGCGGTGAGCAACGCGCGGTCCGGCTCGCGCATCTGCGCCTCCGCGCCGTTCGCGTCGGCGAAGCCATCCAGCAGGGAGACGCCCTGGGCAGGCTCCATCAGGCCCGTGAGCGTCAGGCCTCGCAGCCGGACCTCGATGCGGAACACCCCGGGCTCCACCTCGCGGGAAGAGAAGCGCGCCGAAGCCCCCTCGTGGACGAAGGTCCCCTGGACGCCCCGAGGCGCGGAGCTCAGCGCGAGCCCGCTCCGCGCCAGCCGCGGCGCGGCGTCCGGAAGGGGCGTCTCCCCGCAGGCCCCCGCCCCCAGCACCACCGTTGCCCACCACCACCGAGTCCGCATCATCGGCTCCCTCCGGCCAGGAACGGTCCGGAGGCGCCCCACCCGCTCACGGCGAGGCGGGAACACGGACCGGCGACGCGGAATGCTCGCACCCACCGGCTTCGCCGATAGGGGACGCGAGTCTCAGCGCACTGTCCGCAGGAAGACGGACCGCGAATCCCCGGCGCGCTTCAGTCCGAAGTCCCCCTCGGGGAGCGACTCACGGCCGCCAATCACCAGCACGCCGCCGGGCACCAGCCGCGCCACCAGCCGGGAGAGGACCTCGCGCTGGAGCGGCGGCGCGAAGTAGGTGAAGGCGACGTTGCGGCACAGCACCAGGTCGAAGGGGCCGTCCGGCATCTCGGAGCGCAGGTCCTGTTCGAGGAAGTCGATGCCCCGCCGGTACTCCTGCGCCAGACAGGGCGCATCGCCTCCCGAGGGAAACGCCCGCGCCACCCACTCCGCGGGGAGCTCCCGCAGACAGCCACGCGGGTAGCACCCACGACGGGCCCGCTCCAGCAGGGCCGCATCCGCGTCGGTGGCCACCAGCTCCAGGCGCGCGGAGGGGAAGTACGGCTGGAGCCCCAGCCAGAACATCACGGAGAGCGTGTAGGCCTCCTCACCGGAGGCGCAGCCCGCGCTCCACACGCGCAGCGTCGTCTCGCCCCGCTCGCGCAGCGTCCCCAGGCGCGCGGGGAGCAAGCCGTGGCCCAGCAGGTCGAAGACCCACGTGTCCCGGTAGAAACGGGAGATGGTGACGCGGCAGAGCGCGTCCAGCACCTCCCACTCCGCGAGCTCGGCCTCCAGGCGGGCGCGGTAGGCCGCGGCGTCCGGAAGGCCCAGCGACCTCAGCCTGCGGCCGATGCGCTTGCACACCTGCCCTCTCACGCGCCGGAAGCCCTCCCAGCGCAGGCGCAGGCGGGGCGCGGCCCACTGCATCAACTCCACGCATTCAGCGTCGGTCATCGGCGCGGCCTCCCGCCGGATGTCGTCATGGACGACAGCGGAGGGCAAGGGGGGCCCTTGCGCCGCGCGGACGAGGGCCGGATGTGGCATGACGCTCCGACGTTGTGACGAACCCCGGAGGAACCCACCCTTGAAGAGACTGAGCGCCCTCACCCTCTCCGCGGCCCTGGCGTCGGCCGGCTGCACGCACACCCCCGCCGCGCCCGAGCCCACCGCGCAGCAGGCCCCCGCCCCCGAGGCGGCTCCCGCCCCCAAGCCCGTGCCCGCGCCCGAAGGCGCCAGCGTGCTGTCCGGCCCGCTCGCGGACTTCACCGCCGCGTGTGACGCGGACCTCGCGCGCACCCGCGAGCAGGTGGCCGCCATCAAGGCGCTGGACGCGCGCAAGGACGGGCAGGCCGTGCTCGCCGCGTACGACGACGCCCTGGGCGCGCTGCTGGCCTCGGCCAACCGCTCCAGCCTCGCGCGCGAGGTGCACCCGGACGCGGCCTTCCGCGACGCCGCGCGGGCCTGCGAGCAGCGCATTGACTCCGCCAACGTGGAGCTGTCCCAGGACCGGGGCGTCTATGACGCGCTGGCCGCGGTGGACCTGTCCGGCGCGGACAGCGCGACGAAGTACTGGATGGAGCGCGCGCTGCTCGACTTCCGCCGCGCGGGCGTGGACCGTGACGACGCCACCCGCGCCAAGGTGAAGTCGCTCAACGAGGAGCTGCTCAAGCTGGGGCAGCAGTTCAGCAAGAACATCGCCGAGGACGTCCGCAAGGCCACCTTCAAGCCCGCCGAGCTGGACGGTCTGCCGGAGGACTACCGCCAGGCGCACCCGGCGGGCGTGGACGGGCTGGTGGTCATCACCACCAACTACCCGGACTACTTCCCGTTCATGACGTACGCGAAGAACGCGAAGGCGCGCGAGAAGCTGTGGCGCACCTACCGCCAGCGCGCGTACCCGGCCAACCAGGACGTGCTGGCGCAGCTCATCGCGAAGCGCCACGAGCTGGCCACGCTGCTGGGCTATGACAGCTGGGCCGCGTACACCACCGAGACGAAGATGACGCGCACGCAGCAGGCGGCGGCGGACTTCATCGACCGGCTGGGCGGCGCCACCGAGGCCCGCGCGAAGAAGGAGTACGCCCAGCTGCTGGCGCGCAAGCAGAAGGACGTGCGCGGCGCCAAGGTGCTGGAGCCCTGGGACCAGGACTTCTACGAGGACCGGCTGCGCGCCGAGCAGTTCAGCTTCGACTCGCAGGCCGTGCGGCCCTACTTCGAGTACGGCCGCGTGAAGGCGGGGGTGATGGACATCACCTCGCGCATCTGGGGCATCACCTACCGGCCCGTGAAGGGCGCGCGGGTGTGGCAGCGGGAGGTGGAGACCTTCGACGTGTTCGACGGCGACACGCTGCTGGGCCGCATCTACCTGGACATGCACCCGCGGGACGACAAGTACAAGCACGCGGCGCAGTTCGACCTCGTCGCGGGTCAGGCCGGCAAGCGCTACCCGGAGGCCGCGCTGGTGTGCAACTTCGCCCGCCCCGGCGAGCTGATGACGCACGACGAGGTGGAGACCTTCTTCCACGAGTTCGGCCACCTGCTGCACGCCGTCTTCGGTGGCCACCTGAAGTGGGCGGGCATCGCGGGCACGCGCGTGGAGTGGGACTTCGTGGAGACGCCGTCCATGCTGCTCCAGCAGTGGGCCGGCAACCCGGAGGTGCTCAAGGAGTTCGCCAGGCACCACCAGACGAACGAGCCCATCCCCGCGGAGATGGTGGAGAAGCTCCGCGCGTCCAAGGAGTTCGGCCAGGGGCTGTGGGCCCGGCGCCAGCTCTTCCTGTCCGCGGTGAGCCTGGACTACTACTCGCGCGAGCCCGGCTTCGACACCACGCAGGCCCTGGTGGCGCTGCAGAACAAGCTCAGCCCCTTCAAGCACGAGCACCGCGACGGCACGCACTTCGAGGTCGCCTTCGGGCACCTGGATGGCTACTCGGCCGCGTACTACACGTACCTCTGGTCGTCCGTCATCGCGAAGGACCTGGAGGCCGAGTTCCAGAAGAAGGGCTTCCTGGACCGGGAGACGGCGATGAAGTACCGCCGCACCGTCCTGGAGCCCGGCGGCTCCAAGCCCGCCGCCGAGCTGGTGAAGGACTTCCTGGGCCGGGAGTACGGCTTCGACGCGTACCGCGCGTACCTCGACGGGAAGTAGCCTGAAAGCACAGTGGCCCCAGGCCCTCTTTCGGGGGCGCTGGGGCCACGGGGCGAAGCCGCATGCGGCTTCAGCGGCTGACGAAGGCCTTCTCGATGAGGAAGTCGCCGCGCTCGTGCGAGTCGCCTTCCTGGAAGCCGCCGCTTTCGAGAATGGACGCGGTCTCCTTGATCATCTCGTGGCTGCCGCAGATGACCACGCGGTCGTGCTCCGGAGAGAGCGGCTTGGCGCGCAGCAGGTCGGTGATGCGGCCCCGGTTGCGGAACGGCTCGCGCGTGACGGTCGGGTGGTAGGTCAGCTTCCCCTTCACCAGCTCACCCAGGTACGGGTCGTTGGGCAGCTGCTCCTCGAAGAACTTGGAGAACGACAGGTCGGCGATGTGGCGGCAGCCGTGCACCACGGTGACGTGCTCGAAGCGCTCGTAGGTCTCCGGGTCCTTCACCATGCTCAGGAACGGCGCGAGCCCGGTGCCCGTGGCGAGCATCCACAAGTGCTTGCCCGGCCGGAGGTTCGCGACGGTGAGCGTGCCCACCGCCTTCGTGCCCACGAGCAGGGAGTCGCCCGGCGCCACCTTCTGCAGCCGGGAGGTCAGCGGGCCGTCCTGCAGCTTGATGGAGTAGAACTCGAGCGTGTCGTCGTAGTTCGCGCTCGCCATCGAGTACGCGCGCATGAGCGGGCGGCCTTCGACCTCGAGGCCCATCATCACGAATTGACCGTTCTGGAATCGGAAGCCGCTGTCGCGCGTGCAAACGATGGAGAAGAGACGGTCGGACCAGTGCTGCACCGAGAGTACACGCTCGGTCGTGAAACCAGTGGCCATGGGTCAGTCCTGCTTCTTCGCTGCGAAATCCCAGTTCACGGTCGACGACGGGGACTCGCCGACGGACTTCGCGCTGAGGTTTTCGAACTTCAAGGTGACTCCGTGTGCGGGGTCATCACCGATTGCCGCGCTCCTGTCAATCCGTCGCCTGCTTGGCTGATATGTTGGCAAGACTCCAACACATTGGCGCGGGAGCGCCCCGAAAGCGCGGGGTGAAGCCAGGCGCTCCCCGCCGCTCGCCCGCCGTCCGCCCGGACTACCCGCACCGGGAATTTCACTACCCAGCCGTGCCCATCTTCTTCCCGCGCGTCACTCGGTAGCCAACGCCCGCCGGCCCCCGGAAACGTCCCCAGGGTTCGGCATCCCACGGGCCTGGTTGGAGAGCACCTTGCTACGGCTCCGGCTGTCCCGGCTTCGTATGGGGCAGTGTGGAGGGGGGTAGCCGACGTGACACCCATGCATCGACGAAGAGGGGGCTGGTTCCTCCTGGCGAGTGCGAGTTTCGCCCTGATGGTGACCAGCTGCACCGATGACGAACCCATCGCCCGGGTCAATCCCGGCGAGGAGGTGCCAAACGAACCGAATCCACCGGAGACCGTTCCGCCGCCGGCGGGCGAGTGTGAGAGCGCGGCCTCGAAGCCAGGCCGCGTCACCCTCCACCGCCTCAACCGCGCGGAGTACAACGCCACGGTGAGAGACCTGCTGGGAGACACCACCCAGCCGGCCAACGACTTCCCCATCGACGACCACGGGTACGGCTTCGACAACATCGCGGACGTGCTGTCGTTGTCGCCGCTGCTGATGGAGAAGTACTCCACCGCCGCGGAGAGACTGGTGAACGACGCCTGGACGCGGGGCGTCTTCAATACGTGCGCGCTGGACCCGCTCAACCCGGCGCCCTGCGCAAACGAAATCCTCTCCAACTTCGCCCGCCGCGCCTGGCGCCGGCCCGTGCAGCAGGCCGAGGTCGACAAGCTGATGACCTTCGTCGACCTGGCGCGGCAGCACGCGGACCCACCCGACGCGGGCGTGCGGCTGGCCCTGCGCTCGGTGCTGGTGTCGCCGCACTTCCTCTTCCGGGTGGAGAAGAACGCGCCGCCCGGGAGCACGGAGCCGTACACGCTGGACAACCACGAGCTGGCCACGCGGCTCTCCTACTTCCTGTGGAGCAGCATGCCCGACGACGCGCTCTTCGCCGCCGCGGATGCGGGGAAGCTGAGCGACCCCGTGGAGGTGGAGGCCCAGGTGCGGCGCATGCTCGCGGACCCGAAGGCCCGGGCGCTGGTGGAGAACTTCGCCGGCCAGTGGCTCTTCACCCGCGCGCTGGGCACGGCGACGCCGGACGCCACGCTGTATGGCGCGTTCAACGAGGAGCTGCGCGCCGCCATGCGCACGGAGACGGAGCTCTTCTTCGCGGAGTTCGTCACCGGCGACCACAAGCTGAAGGACCTCATCGACGCGCCGTTCACCTATGTGAATGACGCGCTGGCCGCCCACTACGGCCTGCCGCTGCCCGGCAGCCCCACGCACGTGCGCGTGGAGCTCACCGGCCACCCGGAGCGCAGCGGCATCTTCGGCAAGGGCTCGCTGCTCACCGTCACCTCCAATCCGGACCGGACCTCGCCGGTGCAGCGCGGCGTCTGGGTGCTGGAGCAGCTCCTCTGCTCGGCGCCTCCGCCTCCGCCTCCGGACGTGGAGAACCTGCCGCCGCCCATCACGCCGAACATGACGATGAAGGAGCGCATGGCGCTCCACCGCAGCGCGCCGGCGTGCCAGGGCTGCCACCGGTTGATGGACCCGCTGGGCCTGTCCATGGAGAACTTCGACCCCATTGGCCGGTGGCGGCTCCAGGAGGTCAGCGGCGCGCCCGTGGACGCCACGGGTGACATGCCTGACGGACACATCCTCGCGGGCGTCGGCGACACGCAGCGCTACCTGAAGGAAGAACCGAAGCTGACCAACTGCATGACCGAGCACATGCTCACCTACGCCACGGGCCGTGGCATCGGTGAGGCGGACCACTGCGCGGTGAAGGAGATCGCCGGCAAGGCCGAGGCCCGCGGTGGGCGGCTCGTCGACTACGTCCTCAGCATCGTCTCGAGCAGCCACTTCACGCAGCGTGGCGCCGAGGAGGAGCAGACGCCATGAGCAAGAAATTCAGACTGTCGCGAAGGACCGTCCTGCGGGGAACGGGCGCCTTGATGGCGCTCCCCCTGCTGGAGCAGATGCTGCCGCGCACCGCGCACGGCGCACCGGGCGACGTGCCTCGCAGGCTCGCCGTCTTCTACACGCCCAACGGCATCCACATGCAGAAGTGGACGCCCAAGACGGAGGGCCCCATGTGGGAGCTGACGCCCACGCTGGAGCCGCTGGCGGCGGTGAAGAACGACCTGCTGGTCGTCTCGGGGCTGGCGAACATGCCCGCCTATCCGGACGGCGACGGCCACCATGCCGCCGCCACGGGCGCCTTCCTGAGCTGCGCCAAGGTCTTCAAGACGGAGGGCACCAACCTCCGGGTGGGCATCTCCATGGACCAGGTCATCGCCAACCACCTGGCGGCGAGCCGGGCCACCCGCTACCCGTCCATGGAGCTGGGCATCGACGCGGGCCGCGGCATCGGCAACTGCGACTCCGGCTACGCGTGCCCGTACGCCAACAACATCGCCTGGTCCGGGCCCCGGACGCCCGTGGCCAAGGAGACCAGCGCCCAGGCCGCCTTCGACCGCCTCTTCGCGGGCGGAATCCCCGGCGAGACGGCGGCGCAGATCGCGAAGCGCCGCGCCTACGGCAAGAGCATCATCGACGTCGTGCGTGACGACGCCACCGCGCTGCAGGGGCAGCTGGGCACCGCCGACCTGCAGAAGCTGGAGGAGTACTTCGCCAGCGTCCGGGAGCTGGAGAAGCAGGTGGAGGACGTCACCGTGCCGGCCGCGACCTGCGCGCCGGGCGTGGCGCCGCCCGTGACGGAGGACCCCACCGCGAAGACGAAGGCGATGATGGACCTCATCGTGCTCGCCTTCCAGTGTGACCTCACCCGCGTGGCCACGTTCATGCTGGCCAACGCGCGCGCCAACAAGGTCTACCCCTTCCTGGGGCTCAGCGGCGGCCACCACACGTACTCGCACCACCAGAAGGTGCAGTCCAACTACGACGCGCTCGCCACCATCGACCGGTGGGAAGTGACGCTCCTCCAGTACCTGCTGGAGCGCATGAAGTCGGTCATCGAGGTGAACGGCATGTCGCTGCTGGACAACTCCATCGTCTACTTCTCCAGCGAGGTGGGCGACGGCGACTCGCACAACCACATCGACCTGCCCATCATCCTGGCGGGCAAGGGCGGCGGCGCGCTCACGCCGGGCCGGCACATCCGCTACCAGAAGGACCCGCTGGCCAACCTGTACATCTACCTGATGCAGGCCATGGGCGTGCCCAACGTCACCACCTTCGGTGACGACGGCACCGGCCCCCTGGCCGGCCTCGTGTAGCGCCAGCCTCACCGTGCGCGGCGGAGCAGGCGAGCGGGCGGCCCACCGCGCGCCTCGCCCGCCGCGCACGCTTCCCATGCATGAGCGGGCGTCCTGGCGCATCATCGCCCCCATGCCTCCCCTGCCCCGTGTCTCCCGCTGGTCCGCGCTCGCCCTCCTGCTGCCGCTGCTCGGCTGCACAGGCGGCTCCAAGGCCCAGGGCCGCCGTCAGGTGGCGCAAAGCCGGCAGCCCGCGTCCGCCTCCGCCAAACCCAAGCAGGCCGCCCCGGAGCCTCGCGCCGCCCTGCCCTCCGCGAAGGACTTCTCGCGGGACATGGTGACCGCGCACAACCTGGCGCGCACCGGGGTCCGGCCCGCGCCCAAGCCCCCGCTGCCGCCGCTCGTCTGGTCCACCGAGGCCGAGCGCAAGGCGGCGTCCTGGGCGAAGGCCTGCCGCTTCGAGCACAACCCGGACCGGGGCGACTTCGGCGAGAACCTCGCCGCCGCCACGCCCGGCGCCTGGAACACGTCCCAGGTGGTGAAGAGCTGGGCGGACGAGTCCGCGGACTACGACTACCGCCGCAACACCTGCACGAAGGGCAAGGTGTGCGGCCACTACACCCAGGTGGTGTGGCGCAAGACGGTGTCCGTGGGCTGCGCCACCGTCATGTGCGACAAGAACTCGCCCTTCGGCGCGCAGTTCCCCACGTGGCAGCTCTGGGTGTGCAACTACGCGCCGCCGGGCAATTGGGTGGGACAGCGGCCCTACTGAGCGTGAGCGCGGAGGCACCCTCCAGGGCCGGTGCGACCCGGGGTGCCTGACACTCCCGCGACGGAGGGATGACGGGCCTCGGTTCCGCGGCGGATACTCCGCGCCATGCCCCGCCCCACGCTCCGACACCCGCGGTTCCTGGGACTGCTCGTCCCGCTGCTCCTCGCCGGCTGTGGCTCCGACACGCCCGGCCCTGGCGAGGAGGATGCCGGCACCGAGCCGCCCGCCATGACGCAGTTCGAACGCGACATGCTGGCCGCGCACAACGCCGCGCGGAGGGACGTGTCCCCCGCGGCCTCGCCCGCGCTGGAGGACCTGACGTGGGACGCGGCGGCGGCGCGCACCGCGAAGGCCTACGCGGCGAAGTGCCAGTTCCGGCACAACCCGGACCGCGGCAACCTGGGAGAGAACCTGACGGCCGCCACGTCCAGCGCGATGGGCGCCCAGGGCGTGGTGCAGGGCTGGGTGGACGAGGCGGCGGACTACAATCACGCCAACAACACCTGCGCGAGCGGCAAGGTCTGCGGCCACTACACGCAGGTGGTGTGGCGCAACACGCGGGCCCTGGGCTGCGCGGAGCAGGCGTGCACGGAGAACTCGCCTTTCGGCGCGGGGCGCCCCACCTGGACGCTCTGGGTGTGCAACTACGCGCCGCCGGGCAACTACGTGGGCCAGCGCCCCTACTGACGCAGGTGCTGGTCCAGGAAGGCGGCCACCTGCTGCCAGGCGCCCGCGGCGGCGCCGCCGTCGTAGCGCTCACCGGACGGGTTGGCGAAGGCGTGGTCCGCCTCGAACTCCAGGATGTAGTGCCGCACGCCCGCCGCATCCAGCCCCTCCCGGAAGGCCTGCACCGTCTCCGGGGGAATGGATGCGTCCTGGGTGCCGAAGATGCCCAGCACCTGCGCCTGGATGGGCGCGAGCGCCTTCGGGTCCGTCACCGGGTTGCCATAGTAGATGACCGCCGCGTCCAGCTCCGGGATGGCCATGGCCGCGCGCAGGGACCAGCCGCCGCCGAAGCACCAGCCGATGCTGCCCGTGCGCGGCGCCTGGATGCGCGAGTCGCTCTGGAGGAACGCGTGCGCGGCCTTCAGCGTCTGCTGCGCGCGGCCCGCGTCCACGGCCTTCAGCAGCGACAGGGCCTCCTCCCGCGTGGTGGCCACCTTGCCGCCGTACAGGTCCACCGCCAGCGCGGCGTAGCCCTCCGCGGCGAGCCGGTCCGCCCAGTGCTTGATGTGCGGGTTGAGGCCCCACCACTCGTGGATGACGAGGACCGCGGGCAGCGGCCCCTGCACGCCCTGGGGCAGGCTCAGGTAGGCCTTCGTGCCGGCCACCTCCACCTCCTCGCCCTGGAGCGGCGGCGGCGCGTCCTTGCGCAGCGTGTGCAGCGCCTTGAAGGCCTCTTCCGACACGGCGCCCGTGGCGGACGGCTCGCGCTGGACCTCGCGGGCGCGGCCCTGGACGCAGCCTCCCAGGAGCAGCGCTCCCATCATCAGTAGCAAGCCCTGGCGCATGGTGTGTCGACCTCCGTGGTGGGGAACCCGGAGACGACTATCCCGGGACGGCGCCCCGCGCCACCTCGCCGGAGGCGGCCCTCCGAAACGCGAAGAGGGCCGGGAGGGATGCGCCCCTCACCAGCCCCCCATGCGTCCTGCTCGAACGGCGGTGACTACTTCTTCTCGGCCGCGGAGGGCTGCTTGTTCGCCGGCGGCGTGCCGCCCATGGCCGGCATGTCCGGCGCCTTGACGATCTCCAGCAGCTCCACCTCGAACACCAGGGCCGCGCCGCCCGGGATGTTCGGCGGGGCGCCCCGGTCACCGTAGGCGATGTCGGACGGGCACACGAGCTTGGCCTTGCCGCCCACCTTCATCTTCTGCACGCCCTCGGTCCAGCACTTGATGACGCCCTGGAGCGGGAACTGCGTGGGCTCGCCACGCTTGTGCGAGCTGTCGAACTCGGTGCCGTCCGGCAGCGTGCCGCGGTAGTGCACCTTCACGATGTCCGAGGCCGCGGGCGACGCGCCCGTACCGGCGGTCAGCTCCTTGTAGATGAGGCCGGACTCCGTCTTCTGGGCGCCCTCTTCCTTCGAGGCCGTCTCCAGGAACGCCTTGGCCTTCTCCTTCTCCGCCTCGGCCTTGCGGGTGCTGCGCGCGCGGGCCAGCTCCTGCAGCTTGGGACCGTAGGTCTCCAGGTCCACCGCGGGCTTCTCGCCCTTCACCTGCGCGGTGATGCCGGACTGCACGTACGCCAGCTCCTCCGGCGTCATGTCGAACACGCTGACGCTGCGGCCAATGGAGAGGCCCAGCGCGTACAGCGTCTTCTGGTCTTCCGTCTGCGGGTTGGCGCTCGCGCCCGCAGCAGCCGGCGCCGCCGTCGTCGTCGAATCCGTCTTGCCCTGCTGCTGGCAGCCCGCCAGCACCAGCATACCCGCGACCAGCCACGTCTTCCGCATGTCGTGCCCTCTTCCTTGCTTTCTGGAGCGGCAGTGAGACATCGCCGCAGTCAGTTCCGGAGGGCCGACTTACTACAGAAATGGCCTGACAATCGTCCCGACCGAACGGGGCGGCCGGACTCGTTTCTGGCTGACACCTCGCCCGGCACCAGGGCAGCCTTTTCGGCCCCGGGGGAGGTGTGACTTTTCATTACCCACCCCGGAGACAGCCCTGGGGGCTCAATCCTCCGCGGCCTCCAGGTAGGCGAGCAGCGGCGCCAGGATGGGCGTCACGCGCTTGTAGGCGGCGGTGTCCTCGGGCACGGAGCGCAGCACGCGGGCGAGCCGCTCGCGCCGGCCGGGCGCCGCCACCTCGGTGGCGACGGGCGCCACGTAGGTGTGGATGGTGAAGAGGATGGCGCGCGTCCGGGGCAGCCGGGTGAGCGTCTGCCTTTCCAGGCGGAGGAAGCAGCGCTCGCCCGCGTTGTCCGGGGTGATGCCGTCGAACAGGTGCTGCCACTCCGGCCGCGTGTGGGGCTCCAGGTCCAGCCGCTCCGTGACGCTGAAGGCCCAGTTGCAGCGAGTCACCGGCCGCCCCGGCTTCAGCCCGTCCATGAGCTTCAGCGTGGACGTGCCCAGCTTCGCGTTGAACCGCGGCACCGGGTCGTGGACGGCGAGCAGCGGCAGGCCCAGCTTGTCCCCCAGGCACCAGCCGGAGGGGAAGCACAGTTGCCCCGCGACCAGGGGGAACCCCTCACGCGTGCCGTCCAGCAGCAGCAGGTCCTCCTGCACCTGCCGCCCGAGCCAGTCGAGCGGCGCCTGCGGCAGGCTCGCGGCCTCCCCCGGGGTGAACTCCGTCCGCGTGCCCAGCAGGTGGTTGCGCCAGGTCCAACGCGGGCCCTCCACCTCCAGCGCGAAGTGCTCCGGAGATTGACGCGCCATGGCAGGCAGCAGCACCGTCAGCGTCTCCCACTGCAGCGGCTCCGTCTCGGGGCCCCCCTGGAAACGCTCGGCGTGGCCCGCCGTCAGCAGCGACGTCTTCAACCCCAGCTCATCCGCATAGCGCGGCGCGTCTACTTCAATGAGTGTCTCTTCGGGCCTCAGGGCACGCACGCCCAGCGACATCGAAAAGACATCCTGCTCGAAGGGGAAGTAAGGCAGCACCGCTGGGACCTCTCATGAAGGATTGGAGCAATTTATCAACCGTGTTGCAGAACGCATCGCGTCACGGTCAGTGTGGCTGTTTTTGAGGGCTCACCCTTGAGGTTGCCCACTTTCACAGAGAGGATTCGCACGTCCTGGCTGTGCCCTGGAGCCCCATGCTCGGCAGCCCCGGGTCGCAGCACTTCCTCAGGAGATACCTGATGCATCCTCTGCCGCTGTCGCGCGCGCCTCGTGCCGCGCTCCTGGCCCTCGTGGGTCTGCTCGCCCTTCCCGCCTGCTCGGACGATGAACCCAACACGCCGGACGCGGGGCAGCCGGACTCCGGTACGCCGACGGACGCGGGGACGGACGCGGGCACGGGTGACGGTGGCACCGGCGGCGAGGTGGACCCGGCGAACTGGCCGCAGGACTTCTCGTGCGAGGGCAAGGAGCAGGCCACGCTGACGTTCAACCCGGGCGAGGAGCAGGAGCTCCAGGACGCGGTGAACTCGCTGGCCGAGTGCACCACCATCCAACTGGGCGCGGGCACCTTCCAGTTCGACAACGCCGTCACCATCCGCGCCAACGGCATCACCGTCAAGGGCGCGGGCAAGGGCGCCCAGGGCGAGGCCACCGGTGGTGAGGCCAGCACCGTGCTGGACTTCTCCAACGCGGCGGCGAACACCAACGGCCTGGACGTGGTGGGCAAGCTCTTCACCGTCACGGACCTGACGGTGTGGAACGCCAAGAAGGACGGCATGCGCATCGAGTCCTCCAGCAACGTGTACATCCAGCGCGTGCGCACCGAGTGGTCCCGGGAGAACCTGGAGAGCAACGGCAAGTACGGCATCTACCCGGTGAAGTCGACCTACGTCCTCGTCGAGGACTGCGAGGCCTACAACGCCGCCGACGCCGGTATCTACGTCGGTCAGACGCTGCACACCATCGTCCGGCGGAACGTGGCCCAGAAGAACGTGGCCGGCATCGAAATCGAGAACACCAAGTTCGCGCACGTGACGCACAACGTGGCCACGGACAACACCACGGGCCTCGTCGTGTTCGACCTGCCGGGCAACCCCATCCGGGGCACGGACATCTACGTGGCCCACAACACCATCACGGGCAACAACCGCCCCAACTTCGCCTCCGTGGAGGCCAGCAGCAGCACCGTGTCGCAGGTCCCCGCCGGCACCGGCACCTTCATCCTGGCCTCGCGCCGGGTGGAGTTCGAGCACAACACCTGGGGTGACAACAACACGGTGGACATCGCCATCCTCAGCGGCCTGGCCATCGAGGCGGACCCCGTCCAGTGGGCGCCCGGCTTCTTCAACTACGCCAGCGGGGACATCTTCATCCACGACAACACCTTCACCGGCGGCAGCGGCGGCCGGGTGGACAACGGCACCCCGGACCCGGAGCGCCGCCCGCTGGGCGCGCTGGTGGGCGCCGTCTATGCCTACGGCGCCGCGGCGCAGGGCTCCACGGGCGTGGAGCACGTGCTGTGGGACGGCATCGACCCGGCGCCTCGCAACGAGGGCCTGTCCAACCCCATCAACATCTGCGTCACCGGCAACACGCTGCCGGGGGGCACGCAGGCCGCGCTGGTGGACTTCGACCTGCAGGCGGTGAGCGGCCACATCCTGTCTCCCGAGCAGAACGTGGCGGCGGCCTGGGCGGAGACGCGCCGCTATGAGCAGGGCGCCGAGCCCTACAACTGCTCCGGCTTCACCCCGGCCCTCACCTTCCGCTGAGACGCCGGGTGACGAACGGACGCATGCACAAGCCGTTCATCCCAGGCCTGGGCCTCGCCGCGGTGCTGTTGACCGCGGCGCTGGCCTCCTGCTCGGGTGACGAGGACGGCACCCCGCCAGAGGCCGACGCTGGCGTCACCGAGCGGGACTCCGGCCTGCCGCCCGAGGACAGCGGCACGCCCGACGCGGGTGACGCGGGCGAGGACGCGGGCACCCCGGATGCTGGCGCCGACGCGGGCACCCCGGATGCCGGCGAGGTCTTCCCCCCCGCCACGCTGTCGGGCTTCGGCCTCTTCACCGGGACACCGGCGTCGGGCGGGCTGCGGCCGGTGGAGGGGAACATCCCCTACACGCTGACCACGCCGCTCTTCTCCGACTACTCGGTGAAGACGCGCACGCTGTTCATCCCGCCGGACACCTCGGCCCGGTACTCGGCCAGCGAGGTGCTGGACCTGCCGGTGGGCACCATCATCACCAAGACGTTCGCCTTCCCCGCGGACCTCCGCGTGCCCGAGGAGAACGTGCGCGTCATCGAGACGCGCGTGCTGGTGCGGCGGCCCGGCGGCTGGGAGGCGTTCCCCTACTTCTGGAACGAGGCCCAGACGGAGGCCACGCTGGCCAACGGCGGCCGCGTCGTCCGCGACGTGCGCTTCATCGGCGAGGATGGCGTGGAGCGGCGGCTGGACTACCTGGTGCCCAGCAAGAACCAGTGCCTGAAGTGCCACCACGTCCAGGACGCGCAGGAGAACCAGGTGCTGATCCCCATCGGCGTGAAGGCCCGGTACCTCAACCGGGACCACGACTACGGCGGTGAGGCCCTCAACCAGCTCCAGCACCTGGCCAACCTGGGCCGGCTGACGGGGCTGCCGCCGCTCGACTCGGTGCCGCGCGCGCCGGACGCCTTCAACCCGGAGGAGGCCAGCCTGGAGCACCGTGCGCGCACCTACCTGGACATCAACTGCGCGCATTGCCACAACCCCAGGGCGACGTCCGGCAACACCAGCCGGCTGTTCCTCAACATCGAGAACACGGACGCCTTCACGCTGGGCGTGTGCAAGCGCCCCGGGTCCGCGGGCGGTGGCGTGGGCGGTGAGTTCGACATCGTCCCCGGCAGCCACTCGACGTCCATCCTCTGGTACCGCCTGGACACCGAGGAGTCGGGGAAGATGATGCCGGAGCTGGGCCGCGCCCTGCGCCACAACCAGGCCTCGCGGCTCATCGCGGACTGGATTGACGCCATGCCGCCGCAGTCCTGCAAGTAGGCCCGTCGTTCGACGAGCGGCCCCTCCGTGCCACCGTGCGCGGAGGGGCTTCGCTTTTCCGGACCGTGACGGCCACGCCGCGTGACAGGGCGCGCGCGTACCGCATAATCCGGGGCGCATGTCCTTGCCCACGCTGCTCCGGGGCGCGGGCCTCACCTGCGCGCTCGTCCTGCTCGCCGCCTGCCGCATCGAGTCCGCCGCGCCCTCGGCCGGCCCGGCCCCCACGCGCGAGGGCACGCCGTCCGGAGACGTCTGGGTCTACACGTCCATGTACCGGCACGTCCTGGACGCGCTGGAGCCCCTGCTGAAGGAGCGGCTGCCCGGCGTCCAGGTGCACTGGTATCAGGCCGGCAGTGAGAAGGTGGCCAGCCGGCTCGAAGCCGAGCGCGCCGCGGGCGCCGTCCGCGCGGACCTCCTCGCCACCTCGGACCCGTTCCTCTACGAGCGGCTCGCGCGGGAGGGCGCGCTGCTCCGCTATGCCTCACCCAACGTGCTCCGGGTGCCCCGCGCCCTGCTGGACCTGGACGCGCGCTACGCGGCCCTGCGCCTGTCCACCATGGTCCTGGTCCACCGGAAGGACGGACCGCCGCCGCCCACGTCCTTCGAGGCGCTGGCTCGAGGCCCGTGGACGGGCCGCGTGGCCCTGGGCGACCCGCTCACGTCGGGCACCGCCTTCACGTGGGCCGTGTTCTGCGACGCGCAGTACGGCGCGTCCTTCTTCCCGGGGCTGCGCGAGCGCGGCGCCATCGTCGCGGGAGGGAACGCGGCGGTGCTCCAGAAGGTGGAGAGCGGCGAGGCCGACGCGGGCGTGCTGCTGCTGGAGAACGCGCTCGCGGCCCAGGCGCGCGGCAGCCCCATCCAGGTGGTGTGGCCCACCGATGGCGCCGTCGTCATCCCCGGGCCCGTGGCCCTCTTCGCGACGACGCCCAACCCCGTGGCGGCGAAGGCGGTGGTGGACGTGCTGCTGTCCCCCGAAGGCCAGCGCATCATCGTCGAGCGGGGCGACATGCACGCGGTGGACCCCAGGCTCGCGGGCCCCGGTGGCGCGCCCGGCGTCACGGAGCTGCTGGAGCGCGCGCGGCCCTGGACCCCGGAGCTGCTCGAGCGAGGCCTCACCCAGGGCGGCGCCGTGAAGGAGCGCTTCCAACAGGCCTTCGCGCGATGAGCGCCGTGGCCTCCAGGTCCTGGTGGCTCGGGCTCGGCGCGTGGCTGGTGCCGGTGCTGGGCTTCTCCGTGCTCCCCGTCGCGGCGCTGCTCTGGCGCGGCCTGGGGTCGGTCGAGGACGGGGGCCTGACGTGGCTGCTCGCGGAGCGGGGGGCGCTGGGCAACACGCTGACCATCGCCGCGGGCGCGTCGGTGCTGGCCGTCGTCGTGGGGACGCCGTTGGCGCTGGTGTTGTTCCGCACCGACCTGCCCCTGCGCGGCGCCTTCACGGTGCTGTTCACCCTGCCCTCCGCCGTGCCCGCGTTCATCTGGGGCATGGGCTGGCTGTCGCTCGCGAGCCCTCGCGCGGGGTACCTCAACCGGCTGCTGAGCGCGGACACCTTCGACATCTACGGCCCGGTGGGCATCGCGTTCGTGGAGGGCATCTCGGGGCTGCCCCTGGTGCTCCTCGCGGGCGCGGCGGCCCTGCGGCGCGTGGACCCGGCGATGGAAGAAGCCGCGCGCGTGTGCGGCGCGTCGCCCCTCCGCGCCCTGCTGACCACGACGCTGCCCCTGGCGCTGCCCTCGCTGCTGTCGGGCGCGGTCATGGTGTTCCTCATGGCCGCATCGTCGTTCGGTGTCCCCTACCTCCTGGGCGTCTCGGCCTCGCCGCCCACGCGGGTGCTCACCACGCGCATCTATGAGCTGGTGCTGATGGGAGGCGACGCGGGGCTGGCGCGCGCGGCGCTGCTGGCGGCCTCGCTCCTGCTCCTGGCGCCCCTGGCCATGGGCGTGAACCAGGCGCTGGGCCGGACGGGGCGCGTTCGCCTGAGCGCGGGAAAGGGCCTGTCAGCCCGGCCCTTTCCCCTGGGCAGCGCGCGCAGTGGTGCCGTGGTGGCCGTGAGCCTCCTGGCCACGGTGCTGGTGCTGCTCCCCCTGGGCGCCATCTTCCTCACGTCGCTGCAGCGCAGCTTCGGCGCCCAGCTGGCCTGGAGCGAGCTGACGCTGACGCACTGGGCGGGCGTGTTGCTGGAGCCCCGCACGCTGCACGCCACCGGGCGCAGCCTCCTGCTCGCGGTGGGGGCGGGCACGCTGGTGTGCCTGCTGGGGCTCGCCGCGGCGGTGCTGCGACGCGGTTCACATCGGCTGGGCGCGGGCGTCGAGGCGCTGGCCGTCGGGCCCTACGCGGTGCCCGGAACGGTGTTGGCCCTGGCGCTGCTGCTCGTGTTCTCCCGGGACCTGCGCTTCATCCTGGCGGACCGGGTGGCCTTCGTGCTCGCGCTGGCGCACACGCCGTGGCTGCTGCTCATCGCCTACGTGGCGAAGTACCTGGCGCTGGGGGCGCGCAACAGCGAGGAGGCGCTCGCGCAACTGGACACCTCCCTCACGGAGGCGGCCCGGGTCAGCGGCGCGGGGCCGTGGCGGGCGTTCGTGGATGCGCCGCTGCCGCTGCTGCGACCCGCGCTCACCGCGGCCTTCGTGCTGGCGTTCCTCGCGTGCGCGACGGAAATCACGATGTCCGTGCTGCTGGTGCCCGCTGGGAGTGAGGTGCTGGGCACGCTGCTCTTCGAGCTCCAGAGCTACGCCGACCCCGCCGCCGCCGCGGTGCTGGCCTGTGCCTTCGTCGTGCTGGTCGCCCTGGGACAGGCGACGCTCGCGGTGCTGGCCCGGCGGCCCATCGACAAACGGTGATGGACCGCCGGGAACCCACGCTTCACGCCGTGAGGCGGGCTACCAGCACTCACACCACCCGGCCGGGTTGCAGCGGCCGAGCCCCTGGCCGCAGATGAGGTCACAGTCGGGACAGACGCGCGCGGCGCCTGGGGCCTGCGCCTGCGCCGTGGGCGGCGGCGCGAACGCCATTCCAAAGCCCGCGGCCAGTCCCACGCCCAACGCCATCAGCATCGCCATTCCATTCAGCGTCTTCTTCATGTCGTGGCTCCTTTGGGGAGCGACCATCGTATCGACGGGGGCTGACACGGGCTGCGCGCGCCCCGCGTCAAACGGCGACGTCCGGAGTAGGCTCCACCGCGCCGCATGAGCGACCTCCGACGCGCCACCCGTGACGACAACGCCGCGCTGCTCGACCTGTTCGGCGCGGTGCCGATGCAGGGCGACCTGGTCCTCTCCTCCCAGCGCGAGCCCGACTACTTCCGCCTCTACGACATGCAGCGCGGCGAGACGGAGGTCTGGGTTCATGGCGCGCCCGGACAGCTCGATGGCATGGGCACCCTCCACGTCCGCGACGGCTGGCTGGAAGGCCGCCCGTGCCGGGTGGGATACCTGGGCGACCTGCGCACCCGCTTCTCCGCGCGACGGGCTCGCGGCGTCGCACGCTTCTACGGGCCCATGCTGGAGGAGAGCGCTCAACGCCTGGGCGTGGACGCCTTCCTCACGTCGGTGATGGCCTCCAACGCCACGGCCCTCCAGGCGCTCGTCAGGAAGCGGCCCGGGCGCGTGAGCCAGCCCCATTACGCCCTGCTGCGCCGCTTCTCGGCCGTGTCCATCCAGTTCCTGCTGCGTCGGCGTCCCCAGCCCAGCGCCTACACCGTGCGCCGCGCGACGCCCGCGGAGGTCCCCGCCATGGCGGCGCGGCTGGACGCGGACCACCGCGCCCGCCCCTTCGGCTATCGCTTCGACACTGGCGAGTTGGAGCACCGCTTCGCGCACTGGCCCGGGCTGCGCGTCGAGGATACCTACCTCGCCTTCGACGCGGGCGGCGCCCTGGTGGGCTGCACCACCGCCTGGAACCCGGAGGCCGTGAAGCGCTACCGCGTCCACGCCTACCGAGGCGGCATGCGGTGGGTGCGGTGGGGATGGAACACGCTGGCCACCGCCGTCCGCGCGCAGCGCCTGCCCCCGCCCGGCACCGACTTCCGATACTTCTATCTCTGCAACACCCACGTGCGCGGCGAAGACCCCGCCATCCTCCGCGCGCTGGTGGAGCAGGTGTACGCGGACTTCCACGGCCAGGGCTTCCACTTCTTCACGCTGTACCAGGACGCCGAGGACCCGCTGGCACCCGCGCTGAAGGGCTTTCTCCAGCGCAGGCTCGACTTCCACCTCTACGCCGTGACGCCGGCCTCACGCCCTCGGGAGGTCTTCCCGCCGGGACGCACCGGCTTCGAAATCTGCCTGCCCTGACGCGGCTCACTCCTCCTGGAGCGTGACGCGCCAGGGGACCTGCGCCACCCCGGAGGCCCCCGAGAGCATCAGCAGATGGGGTCCCGTGAAGAGGGGCGTCATCACGCCCGACACGGGCCTCGACAGCGCGCCTCCAGGCGCGACGAGCGTCACCGCCAGCGGTCCGGTCTCCAGCCCCAGGCGGTACCTGCGCCCCGCCTCCAGCCAGACGAAGAACACATCCGTGTCGATGGCCGTCTGGACCACCCCCGAGACCTCGGCGGGCAACGCCACCGTCCGCGCGTCCGCGCCGTGGTCGGCGTGGTCGTCGACGGCCACCTGCTCCAACCGCAACGAGAAGCCCTCCGCGCCGTTCCGGGCCTGGAACATCATCGTGACCGGCCCCGCCTCCCATCCACCGAAGAGGTGACGGCCGTCACCCAGGTCCAGGATGCCCGTGACACCGCGAGGGTTGAAGGCCAGGTCCCGGAACGGCGAATAGGCCGCCAGGTAGATGCCCCCGGGCTCCGCGAGGAAGGCGATGGCGTCCGTGTCGTAGGCGGTCTCGAAGCGGCCCGTGACGGTGGTCCCCGGGGTGATGACGGTCGCCGTTTGCGGCGAGTCCCCGTGGTCATCCACGCCGGCATCCACCAGCGTCAGCGAGAACGTGTGCTCCCAATCCGGCCCGCCCTGGACGCGAAGGTAATAGGTGCCCGCGGCGCCAATCCGGGCCCGAATCCGGTCCGTCGTCGACGTGGCCACGTTCGCGCCGGTCCCATCCACGACCTGGGCGGACCACGGCCCGACACCGTCCGTCCGCACCGAGTAGACATGACCGGGCTCGCCCACGAAGGAGAAGACATCCACGTCATCGCGCGACTGGAGGGTGACCCCCACGGGGACGCCCGGCGTCACGGGGGTGGCGGTGTCCAGCGTGTCGCCATGTTCATCGCGCCCCAGGTCCTCGAAGCGGCAGCGGACGTCCACCGGGAACGGGCCACTGTCAGCCAGGACACTGACACGCCAGGGATGAACGGACGTCGCGCCCAGACTCAGCGCCAGCGGCTCGCCATTCGCGCCGGAGGCATGGTCCTCGAACGTGAGGTCATCGAGCCCCAGCTCCATCCACAGGCCCGGTCCGGGAGGCGCCTCGCAGATGAAGCGGTAGCCATGGCCCACCTGTGAGCGGAAGACGAACATGTCCCGGTCGAAGACATGTGAGAGCCGCACGGGGAACGGGCCGCGGGAGCCCTCCTCCAGCACCGTGGCATCCTCGAACGCATCCCCGTGGTCGTCCGTCCCCAATGACCGCACCTGGTAGAGGTAGCGGCCGGAGGTGCCACCCGAGACCTCGAAGTACCAGGTGCCCTCGGTGAGCTGCGGGTACCACGACTCCGTGGCCCCCTCGTTCTCGGAGGGCATGTAGCGACTCCTGCCTTCTGCATCCAGGAGCCGCACGCGACAGTCCGCCAGCGTCAGCCGGGTGCAGGAGAAGGCATAGAGTCCACGCTCGGGCACGGTGATGGCGAACAGGTCCCGGTCCCGCAGCTCCGGGCGCGAGCCTTCGCTGATGCGGGCCTCGCGCGGTGACATGGGGAGCGTCAGCACCGTCGCTCTGTCAGGCGAGCCCCCGTGGTCGTCCTGCGGCTTGAAGACGGCGACGGCGCACGGCACCTCCGCGACCGCCTCCCACGGGCCACAGCGGCACATGGGCTGCCCCGCGTTGGAGAAGCAGGTGCCCGCCGTGCACTGCAGCCCCGCGCAGGCCTCCGCGTCTCCGGGGACCGTCACGGTGTTGCACGACAGGGCGGCCAGAACGAGCCACAGGGTCCCCCAGAGCACCCCGGGGGACCGGGCGGAACGTGATGCTGGCGCCATGACGTCCCGCCCTCCGAATCAGACGACGCGGTGTTTCCAGGTCCCGCGCCGGAAGAGAATGACCGCCACCACCGCCAGCACGGAGAAGGCCACCGCGATGGCAAGGAACGCCCCGGGAGGCCCCATGCCCAGGGGCCCTGAGAGGACCCAGGCCAGGGGCAGCTCCAGCGCCCAGAAGCAGCAGATGTTGAGGAGCGTGGGCGTGGCGGTGTCTCCCGCGCCGTTGAACGCCGACGTCAGCACCATGCCGAAAGCATAGAACAGGAAGCTGGAGCTCAGGATGCGCAGGGCCCCGACCCCTTCCCGCAGCACCCCGGCGTCCTGGGTGAAGATGCCCACCACCTGCTCGGCGGCCAGGAAGAACAGCAGCCCCAGCGCGCCCAGGAACACGGCGTTGATGCGGGCCGCCGTCCACACGGCCTGCTCCCCCCGCTCCGGCTGCTTCGCCCCCAGGCTCTGCCCCACCAGCGTGGCCGCCGCGTTGCTCAACCCCCAGGACGGCAGCAGCGCGAACAGCACGACGCGCAGCGCGATGGTGTAGCCCGCCACCGCCGCGCTGCCGAACGTCGCGACGATGCGCGCCAGCACCACCCAGCTCGTGGTCCCCACCAGCGCCTGCACCGTGCCCGCGCCCGACATCCGCAACATGGCGGCCATCGTGCCGGGCTCCAGGCGCAGGTGGTCGCGGCGCAGCCGGAGCCGCCCGGAGCCTCGCGCCAGCCGGTAGAGCTGGTACGCCACGCCGCAGCTCCGCCCGAAGGTGGTGGCCACCGCGGCGCCCATGACGCCCAGCTCCGGGAAGGGCCCCACGCCGAAGATGAGCAGCGGCGCCAGGACGATGTTGATGGCGTTGGCCAGCCACAACACGCGCATGGCGATGGCCGCGTCTCCCGCGCCGCGGAAGATGGCGTTGATGAGGAACAGCAGCAGCACGCTGCCCATGCCGCCCAGCATCACCTGCGTGTAGCGGATGCCATGCTCCAACACCCACGGCGAGCCGCCCATCATCGCCATCAATGGCCGCGCGAACCAGACCCCCGCCACCGACACGGGGATGGACAGCACGACGCCCAGCCCCAAGGCCTGCACAGCCGTGCGCGCCGCGCGCTCCGGGTCTCCCTCCCCGATGCGGCGGGACACCAGCGCGGTGGCGCCGATGCTCAACCCCGCGGCCGCCGCGTAGATGATGGTGAGCAGCGACTCCGTCAGCCCCACCGCCGCCACCGCGTCCGCCCCCAGCCGCCCGACGAAGAACACGTCGACGACGGCGAAGACGGACTCCATCATCATCTCCAGCACCATGGGCACGGCGAGCAGGAAGATGGCGTGACGGACCGGCAGCTTCGTGAGGTCCCGCTGCGTCCCGTGGATGGCTTCCTTCAACGACGCCCAGCGGCCGGGTGCGCCGCCTTCAGGTGAAGCTCCTGCCTCCGCCAGCACGGGTTCCGCTCCGGCCGAGGATGTGTCAGACATGCCGTCCTCCGTTGGCGCCCTTCTGTCAGTCCGGCGCGAAGAGGTCCAGGGACGACGACGCACACCCCACCTGACCGCGCGGCGCCGCCCCCTCGCGGCACGAGCAAGCAGCCTGGCAGGGCAAGTCCCACCCCGGGGACCGTCGGACGTTGGACAACCTACCTGCGCCGTCGGGCCGTCGGGGCATCGGGCTCGCGGGTGTAGGGTCCGCCGCAATGGTCATCAGCTTGCCGCACGAGAGTGCGCCCGGCGTGCCAGCGGGGGGGGCAGCGCACTTCAGCCTCTCCAGCAGCGCACGGGTGCTGGGAACTCTCCAATTGGGTCCAGGAGCCCTCATCGCGCAAGGCGCGGTGGTGCGCTCCCACGACGGCGCCGTGAAGTTGGGCGCCGGCTCGGCCGTGTTGGAGAACAGTGTTGTCATCGGACTGCCGCAACACCCCGTTTCGGTGGGAGAGCGCACCCTGCTCGACCACCGCAGCCTGGTGCTGGGCGCGGAGATTGGCGCGCTCTGCGAGGTGGGGAGCGGCTCCATCCTCATGCCCGGCGCGCGGCTGGGAGCCCGCTGCCTGCTGAGCGAAGGAACCGTCCTGCCCGCGGGCACCGTGGTGCCGGACGACTCCGTCGTCGCGGGACGGCCCGGCCGCATTCTTCGCAGAACCACCGCGGATGACCTGGAACGGCTTCGGAGACGGCGTGGCGGAAGCCTCGACCTTCCCGGCCAACCACTCACCGCTTTCTCCGCGAGAGATCGCGCAGAGGACGCCCCCATGGGACAGCTCTATACGTTTCGCGACAAGCACCCACTGGTGCACCCCACCGCCACCCTCTTCTCCTCGGCCGAGGTGACGGGGGACGTCATCATCGGCCCGGGCTGCATCATTGGCCCCGGGGTCAAAATCCTCGGTGACGCGAGCGGCCCGGTGCGCATCGGCGCGGGCGTGCAGGTGCTGGCCAACACCGTGCTGCACCGGCTGTCGGACCATGCCCTGACGCTGGAGGACGGCGTCATCATTGGCCCGGGCTGCACGGTGCATGGCAGCCACGTGGGCGCGAACACCGTGGTGGAGCCGGGCGCCATCCTCTGCGACGGGACGCGGCTGGGACGCGGCAGCTTCGTGGGCGCGGGCAGCCTGGTGAAGCAGGGCAGCAACTTCGCGGACGGCGCCCACGTGGACGGCTTCCCGGCGGCCCAGACGGGCACGCTGACGTCGCTGCCCCCCGTGCCGCGCTGGGCCCTGCGGCCCGAGGACCTGCCCGGCCTGCGGCGCATCGGCTAGCGCGTCGCTACTCCGACCGGTGCCGCTCGGCCTGCTGAACGGCCGCGCGCACCGTGCCCATGGCATGGAACGCCAGTCCCATGCCCCAGCCAATGGCGGGGTACTGCACCCACCAACTCGGCCCGGAGAACAGGTCGATGAGGGTGAGCCCGCCAATGACGATGGTGTAGCTGGTCGCGTGTGACGCCAAGCCGAGCCAGGCGCTGCGAAGCCGGCGCTTCGCCTTGTCACGGCCCGCGCGCGAGGACAGCACGCTCTCCACGGCGGTCTCGCTCACGCCCAGCTCCCGCGCCATCGCCAGCAAGTCCTCCCGCGTGAGCGCGCGGTCCGGGTCCTTGCCGGAGAGGGCCCGCGTGGTGGCCTCTCGGATGATGTCCGCGGCCTCTTCCTGGGAAAAACTGGGAGGTGCGCTGCGCTGCCGGGTGGTCGCCATGAGGCCCGGGACGCTAGCGCGGCGGGCTGACTGCGTCGACCGGACACCGCGCCGCTTCGCGCCCGTGAGCGAAGGCTTTCCGCCACGCCCGTTCTCTCCGCGCCTCACCCATTTTCACAACAGCGAAGGGGACCCCATGCTTCGTGGCATTCGCAGCTCCATGTTCTGTGCACTCGGCCTGATGGCCGCCGCGTGTGGCAACGAAGGCGCCCGCACGCAGGAGGAGCCGCCCGTTCAGCTCGTCCCGGAGGCCTGGATGGGGGAAACGGCAGGGGCTGACCTCCCGAGGCTCGAGGCCCTGGGCGACGTCCAGATGCTGACCGGCGTGAACGCGGAGGAGCTCTTCCGTGAAGCCGCCACGCGGCCCGCCGCGAGCGCGAAGACGGCGGCACCGGAGCGGCCCGAGGCGGAGCGGAGCTTCATCGGCATCGACGTGAAGAACCAGAAGGCGTACCGCCTGCGCACCGACGAGGCCAACCTGGGCCGCGTGGCGGATGAGCTGGCCCGGCGGGGACTGAACGGCGCGTCCCGAGGCACGCTCGACGATGCCTCCGCGCAGCCGGTGCGCGGTGAGGCGCCCGCCACCTCGGACACCGTCTCCGGGCAGACGTGGAGCAACGGCGTGGACACGCGCATCCGCATGGCCATCACGGATGGCTACGCGTCGAACTCGTGGCCGTACCGGACCATTGGCCACCTGAGCGCCGGGTGCTCGGGCGCGCTCGTGGGGCGCCGGGTCGTCGTCACCGCCGCCCACTGTGTCGTCAGCGCCTATAGCGGGTGGAACCCCATCTTCAACACCTTCACCGCGCGCCGAGACGGCGGCACCGCGGCGTGGGGCGTCCAGGACGCCATCTGGTACTGGGTGCCGGAGCAGTACATCAACGGCACCTGCACCAACGCCGGGAACTGCAACCCTCACGACTTCGCCATCATGGTGCTCGCGGACAACTTCCCGAACGGCCACCCCGGCTGGATGGGACACTGGAACGCGTCCACGGACACGCTCAAGCAGTGGAGCATGTACATGCGCGGCTACCCGGGCTGCTCGCACGCGTCGGCGCCAGTGAGCTGCACGTCGCGCACGCTGTACGGCGACGTCAACCTGTGCAGGACGGGCAACGCGTACAGCCCGGACGCGGATGGGTGGCACCGGGAAATCGACATCAGCTGCGACGGCAGCCCGGGCCAGAGCGGCTCGCCCATCTACTCGTATGACGCGCCCGTCTCCGGTCCCGTCGTGGTGGGCCAGTACAATCAGTACTACTGCACGGGCACCGGCTGCGCGGGGAACGCCTTCCCGAACACCATGGGGCACCTGACGCCGTCCTGGAACAACACCATCAGCTACTTCAAGTCGCTCTATCCGTGAGAGAGGGCCGGGGCGCGCACCACGGCCCGGGTGCGCGCCCGCCTCGTTCCGGCATCGAAATAAAGGCCGGTGAATGCGCTCCGGGGCCTCCCGTCAGAAGGAACAAGACGACGAATCCTGGCCACACCGGCCACGAAAGGGAGGCAGTCATGCGTGGGAAGCTGATGCAGGTGCTGGTGGTCATCGCGCTGTCCGCGGGAAGCCCTGTCCTTGCGCAGACCGTGCACGGCGCCTCCGAAATCCAGAAGGCGGGAAACACCTCGGCGTGGGCGCAGAACTCCAACAGCCAGGTCGCGAGACAGCGCGCGGAGCGTGAACGTCAGGAGCGCGAGCGCCTGGCACGCATCGAGCGAGAGCGGCAGGAGCGTGAGCGCCAGGCTCGCATCCAGCGAGAGCGGCAGGAACGGGAGCGGCAGGCGCGCGAGCGGCAGGCACGTATCGAGCGGGAGCGTCAGGAGCGGGAGCGGCAGGCACGTATCGAGCGGGAGCGTCAGGAGCGGGAGCGGCAGGCGCGTATCGAACGGGAGCGTCAGGAGCGGGAGCGGCTGGCGCGTATCGAACGGGAGCGTCAGGAACGGGAGCGTCTGGCCCGCCTCGAGCGCGAGCGGCGGCAGCGCGAGCGGTGGAGCCGAGACTACCCGGTGCGAGGCGGCACCGCCCACGGCTCCGGGCGCGGGTAGACCGGCGGCAGCCATCCCTTCGTAGTGCCACAGCCCCAAGCAGGGCCCCCAGGGGCGCAGGCCCGGAGACATCTTCTCCGGTGCTCTGCGCCCCAACCCTTTTCGGCATCCGGGTGACGGCGTTCAGTTCCGAAGTGAGTCAAGCGAGGCCTCCGGAGAAGTGATGCCTTCCTGTCGCTCGCCTGCCCTTCGGGGTCGTTCCGCGTGAAAACGGCGCGACAGAATAATGAGGCGCCCACGCACATGGTGAGGACGATGCCTCCATCCGACGCCGCATCTCTCGGGAGTCACCACCGGTCGCAAGCCAGCGAACCGCAAGTCGGCCCGCCATCGGAGCGCGCCCATACGGTCCAGTTCTACGAGGACGAGGCCTTTGTCATCGACATCATCGAGGCCTACATCACCGGCGGGCTTGCGCGGGGAGACCCGCTCATCATCATCGCGCAGGCGGCCCATCGCGAGCAGCTCATCGCCCGGCTCATGACCGCGGGCGTGGACACCGCCGCGGCCATCTCCACCGGACAACTCACCCTGCTCGATGCACGTGAAACCCTGGCTCGCTTCATGGTGAACGACCGCCCGGACTGGGAGCGATTCCGAGAGGTCATCGGCACGGTGCTGGAGCGGAGCCTCGCGACGGCACGGCCGGGCACCAAGGTGCGCGCCTACGGCGAGATGGTGGATGTCCTCTGCCAGGACGGAATGCCGGACGTGGCGGTGACGCTGGAGTCGATGTGGAACGACCTCGGCGTGATGTACCCCCTCTCCCTCTTGTGCACCTATGCCATCGGGCACTTCGGGAACGCGGCGCATTCGCGGCCCTTCCAGGACGTCTGCAAGGCTCACGCGACGGTCATCCCCACTGAAAGCTACATGCGGCTCGAAGCACCCGAGGCCCGGATGCTCGAGGTGAGCCTTTTGCAGCAACGCGCCCAGGCCCTGATGGCCGAGGTCGAGCAGCGCCGTCAGGCCGAACAAGCCCTGCGCGACGCGCTCCACAGCCGGGATGAATTCCTGGCGCTGGCCAGCCATGAGCTGAAGACACCGCTCACCGCGCTCCAACTCCAGTTGCAATCCCTGCCCTCCGCCGCGGCGAGGAAGGACGGTGGGGGCCGGCTGCTGGAGCGACTGGACAAGGCCATCCGCCACACGGAGCGGCTCGCCACGCACATCGATGGCCTGCTCGACGTCTCGCGACTCGGAGACGGGCAAGTGCCTTTGATGGTGGAGCCCGCCGACCTGTCACGGCTCGTCCGGGACACCGTCGCCCGAGCCATGACGACGGCGGCCGAGGCCGACTGCCACGTCCATTTGCGGGCGGACGCGACAGCCATCCCCGGCGTCTGGGACCCGCTGCGCGTCCAGCAGGTGGTGGGCAATCTCCTCGTCAACGCCTTCAAGTACGGCCGAGGCAAGCCCGTGGAGGTCCGGGTGGAGGCCGCGCTGGACCACGCGCGAATCATCGTCAGGGACCACGGGATTGGCATTGCCCCCGAGCATCACGAGCGCATCTTCCAGCGCTTCGAGCGGGCCGTCCCCTCCAGCGCCTTTGGCGGGCTGGGCCTGGGGCTCTGGGCCGCCAGGCAGGTCGTATCGGCCCACGGCGGCACGCTGCGCGTGGAGAGTGAGCCCGGCAAGGGCGCCACGTTCATCGTCGAGCTGCCCTATCACCCCTCGTAGCGACAGCGGCCCCGCGCTCAAATCCAGAAGACCATGTCGCGCTCCGCGGCCTCGGGCCCCGAGCCCTGACCACCCTCGCGCAGCCAGCGGCGATAGGCCTCGATGTCCGCGTGATGCAGGTCCGCTTCCGTGCCGGAGTACACGCCGCCGCCGGGCCCATCCAGCAAGGCTTCACGCTGGATGTCCATGATGACCACGTCCTGCTGAATGACCTGCCGCGTGTACCAGCGCACCAGCGGCTTCAAGGCGCGCCCCACCAGCGCCCCGGGCAGGTCCACCGGCAGCCGGTAGCTGATGGCCGTGTAGACCCAGCTGTCCGTGGGCCCGACTGGCGTGCACTGCGAGTTGATGACGAAGCCGTGCTCGCCCCACAGGTAGTCCACGCGCGTGACGTTGGGCACGTGAAACATGTCCGTGTGAATCAGCGGCAGCCCCCGGGGATTGAACAGGCGGCCCAGCCCCGTGAGGGTGTCTTGCGCCTGCTTGTACGTCACCAGCACGCTGCCTTCCGCGCGCCGCACCGTGGCCGGCACACGCTTGCGCGCGGGCTTCCGGAACCACCCCGGATGCACGAAGAGCGTGTGCGGCACGTCCATGAAGTTCTCGACGAGGTTCGTCACCCCGTTCGGGAAGCGCGTCACCATGAAGTAGACGGTCCAGCCGTCCTCGCCCCAGTGGGGCACACGGAAGGGCGCGGCCCGCGCGGGCGCGTCGCCGCCCATGGAGACGAACACGAGGCCGTCCTGCTCCACGGCGGGAAAGCGTGACAGCCGCCCCAGCGCGCAGGGCTCGGGCGTGAGGCCCTCCCGGGCGCAGGCATCCGCGTCGAGCAACTCGCCCCGCTGCGAAGGCCCCAACGATGGCACCTCCACGACGGCGCCAGACGCGTCGTAGACCCAGCCGTGGTACGGGCAGCCGATGCGGCCGTCGAACACCGCGCCCCGGGACAGCCGCGCATTGCGATGCAGGCACCGATCTCTCAGCGCGGCGGGCCGCCCCTGCGCGTCCCGGAAGAGGACCAGCCCCGTGCCAAAGAGCGTGCGCGCCAGGGGCTGGCCCGGCTTCAGCTCCGAGGAGAGACACGCGACGTACCAATAGTCCTTCAGCGCTCCGCAGCGAGCGAGGTCGGCCTCGGCCTCCAAGTCCACGTTGGGCGCTGGCGCGGCCTCACGCGGGAGCAGGTGCAACGGCTGTCTCATGCGGCGGCTCCAGAGAAGTGGTCTGCCCAACCCGGCAGGCGGTGCAGGTCCACCGGCTTGATGTCGCCCGCGCGCTGGCCCAGGGCGACACAGCGGGCTTCATAGCGGCGCACGCCCTCCACCACGCGCACGGCTCGCACGGCACCCAACTGCCCCAGCTCCCGCGCGTAACGGTAGTGATGCCCTTCACAGAAGGCCCGCTCCACGGCCTCGGCGGCGGCGGTGAGCCTCGCGCTGGGCGCCTGGGTCTCCAGGAACAGGACGTACGACGGAGACGGCGCCCACTCCGGCGCGAGCATGGCGAAGCTGGGACGCGCGCCGTCGAAGAGCTCCGGCAGGACGGAGTCCAGCACGGCGCCCACGCGAGCGGCGGAGAGCTTCTCGCCCACCAGGTCACAGACGGCGTCCGACCGGCCGACGAAGCGCAAGCAGGGCGTGGCCTCCCGGAAGCCCTCCACGCGCACCAGGTCCCCCAGCCGGTAACGCAGCAGCCCGCCCGACGTGCTCATCAACACCCCGTACGTACGTCCCTGCTCCAACTCGTGGGCGAGGCGCGGACGCGCCGTGGGCTGCTCGGGGTCGATGAACTCGTAGAAGTGGCTGCGCACCGCGAGCACGGGGGCGGGCGCGTCGAAGAGCGGCACGGTGACGACACCCTCCGTGGCCAACAGCCCCTTGCCCTGAACCTCCACGCCGGGAAATCGCTGACATGCGGCGGGCAGCGCGTGGGCGGCCTGCGCATCCGTCCACATGCTGAGCAGCGACAACCGGGGCCATAGTGCCCGGGCACTCCCGTCGCTCCGCAAGAAGTCGTCAAGACGCGAGGCCCGTTCAGGATGCGGCCGGAAGCGCATCCGGGACAGGACGTGTCGCAGCGCGGGTTCGTCCTGCTCCACACCAGACGCGGGTGGCCGGCAGACGCCGCGCCTCAGGTCTTCGACCAGGCGCTCACCGTGCCGCTCCAGCGCCGCCATGAGCAACGTGAGGAAGCTGGGGTTCCACACGCTGATGAGCGTCAGGTCCTCGCACGCCACCAGGTGCCAGAGCGTTACGTACCGGCAGGACTCCACGTCCGGCAGCGCCCCCACGTCCCCGGGCACGGCGAAGATGCGCGACAGCAAGGGGCGAAAGGCCCGCGAGAAATAGGCGCTGTCCTCCGCGCTGCCCACGGGAATACCGCCAGCCGTCCGCTCCTGCTTCCGCGCCAGGGGCGAGATGGACCAGTAGCTGGGCCCCACCCGCACCGAGGGCCTCCGGTGGAGAAGCTCGAAGAGCATGGGAGACAACGCGCGCTGGAACTCAGCCAAGAGTCCCCGCGTCATGGGCACGCGCTTGCTCGCGCCAGAGGAGCCACCGGACAGCTCGAAGCGCAGCACGGGTTCGTGCGTGAGGACGCGGGGCTCACCGGCGGCGATGCGCTCCATGTCCGGCACGAGCGCGTCGGGCGCCACCCAAGGCACCGCATCCTGGAAGTCCGTCGCGCTTCGAAGGTGGCGGAAGCCTGCGATTCGCTCCGCCTGTTGGCTCCCGCGGACAGCACGGAGCACCCGTTCCAGGCAGACCGCCTGCGCGGCTTCGGGGTTGCGCAGCGCCCGGTGGAAGCGCAGCGCGGACGGCGCGAGCACGGCCCGCAGCCCCTTGAGTGGTAGCGCTGACGGAATCACAGCGTCCTCACGTCCCCCAGCGCACGCCCGCGTGCCGCAGCCCGCGCCGAGCCCACCCACGGAGCTGCCCGGACACGCTGCGCCCCAGCGCCCGGAAGAGGTCCCACCAGCGAATCTCCACCAGGCACACCAGCTCCTCGCCTTCCCCGTGCCGCGGGTTGCGCTCGGCGAAGAAGGCGATGTCGGGATGCGTGGCCGCAGCGCGGTCGATGGGGGCCACGCCATCCCGCACGCGGTAATGCGCGCCCTCGAAGCGGAGCGTGCCCCGCCCCGCGTCGTACTGCGCGCCGAACCAGCGGGTGGCCAGCGCGTGGAGGAAGTCCTCCCGCCCGAGCGGCGGCGCCCAGTCCCGCCGGGGCATCGTCCGAGGGAAGTAGTTCACCGCCAGCAGGTACGTCTTGAAGCCCGCGCTCAACAGCAGCCAGTGCAGCGGGCGCAGGGGGCGGCGGAGCTTGCGCGACAACACGAAGCGCCCGAAGCACACCTGCAACACCTTGTGCCCCCACCAGTCGGGATGGATGACCGTGTCCCCCGAGTACACCACCTCCACCTGCCTGCCGCCGGCGGACTCCTCGGCGACGCGCAGCGTGCTGAAGCCCACCAGCTCACCGGTGCGACGCGCGTGGAGGAGGATGACGTACTGCTTGTCCTCCAGGTCCGACGTGAACCGCTCCGACGACACGCCCGCGTAGCAGAGCTGCATCAGCGCCAGCATTTGCGCGCGCTGCGCCTCCGTGAGCGAGGCCTGCCGCACCGTCGAGCCCTTGAGCGGAGACATCATGGAGACGTGCTTCCTTGGAGCGCATCGGCGACCGGCGGCTGCCGCACCTCATGCGTCCGGTCCGGCGTCAGCGACACCTCCTGGACGGAGCCTCCGTACCAGTGCACCCGGGCGGTCACCGGTCCTGAGTACCGTCCCAGTCCGAAGTGCAGCCGGGCGTCCGCGGACGCGGAGAAGCCGCCCATCAGCCCCACCTCCTGCACCTGCTCCACGCGCTTGCCACCCTCGTCGTAGGAGAGCACCACGCGCGTGCCCACCGCGCTCCGGTGCGTGCGCCCGCCCTGCCCCACCAGCGTGAGGCCCACGAAGTGGGTGTCCGGACCGCCCTCGGCGCGCAGCGTGTTGCGGTACAGCGACACCGGTCCGTGCTGGTTGGTGATGAGCACGTCCAGGTCGCCGTCGCCATCCAGGTCCGACAGGAGCACGCCTCGCGAGTTGTCCGGGTCGTCCAGCCCCAGCTCCCGCGCCAGGTCCACGAAGTGCCCGGGCTTCGCGTCGCCCAGGTTGAGGTACGCGCGGCGCGCCTCGTTCGCATAGATGGTGCGGCCCCGGATGTCGCCCCATTTGTCCGCGTACGTGTGGACCTCCGGCCCGGACTGCATCAGCTTGTGATTGACGTACCAGTAGTCCTTCCGCTGGCCGTCGGGGATGCGCCACCGCTCCGCGTCCAAGCGGTCGTCCACCATGCCGTTGGCCTGCACCAGGTCGGGCCAGCCGTCATTGTCCAGGTCGCCCGCCGCCGCGCCCCAACCGAAGCGCCGCTCGTTGAGCGCGCCACGGAAGGTGGCCTCGTCGCGGAACTCGGGCGTGAAGGCGTCCTTGCCCGGACCCACCATCCACAACAGGCTGCCCTCCGCCTGAAGCGAGTGGTGGACGTTGGAGACATACAGGTCCAACCAACCGTTGCGGTCGAAGTCCGCGACGGAGGCGTTCATCCCCTTGTACGTGTCCTTCCCAATCTCCCCGAAAAGGCGACCCTGCACGCGGCGGAAGTGCTTGCCTCCCTCATTGAGGTAGATGTCATCCGGTCCGAAGTCGTTGGCCACATACAGGTCCGTCCACCCGTCGCGGTTGAAGTCCACCGTGCTCACCGCGAGCGACCAGTGCGTCTCCGGCATCCCCATGGCGGCGATGTCCACCTTCTCGAAGGTGCCATCTCCCCGACCCCGGTACAGCGCGTTGAGCCCGCCGTTGACCGCGTTGTGCCAGCCGTCGTGCATGAAGCGGAACATGCGCCGGTCGTCGGGATACTCGGGCTGCGGCAGGCGGAAGAGATTGAGCGGCACCGGCGGCGCGTAGTCCGGCAGGTGCGTGGTCATCACGTTGAGGACGAAGAGGTCCAGGTGCCCGTCGCGGTCGTAGTCCAGGAAGGTGAGGCCCAGGCTCACCGCGTGGTCGTCGACGCCCGCAGCCTCCGTCACGTCCTCGAAGCCCGCGGTGCCCGTCTCGCGCAGCGTGTTGCGCAGCAGGCGCACCGGCCCGAAGGCCACCGCCACCGCGAGGTCCAGGTCGCCATCCCCGTCCCAGTCCACGAAGGTGCCGCCCCCTGGCAGGCCCTCTGCCTTGTAGCGCGTGGTGAAGCGCTCCAACGCGGGCACGGGCACGCGCTCGAAGCGGAGGTCTCCCAGGTTGCGATACAGCACCGCGTGGTCCTCGGGGCGTCCCAGTGGGTGCGTGATGAACAGGTCGGGCCGTCCGTCACCGTCGTAGTCCCCCACGGCGACGGCATCCCCCACCGCGACCAGCCACTTCGCGACGTGTCCAAGCCGGGGGTCCAGCTCCTCCAGCGTGTTGCCCATGGTGGAGCCCAGCCCCGCGGCCTGGACATCCACTCGCTCCATCCGGAAGGAGAGCGGCGCCGCCCGGGCGCCCGGCGCGGCGGCGAGCGTGTAGCCGCCCAGCATGACGGTGCCGAGCCCGCCCACCACGGCCGCGCGCTTCAACCAGCCCGAGGACACCAACGCACGCAGGGACTCACGTCCCCCGCGCTGCCAGGCCGCGCGCGCATGGACGAAGACGAAGCGCGCGGTGGCGCAGGTGAGCGCCGCGTAGAAGAACGTGTAGACGCTCTCCTTGAAGTGCAGCACCAGGTCCACGAGCGTGATGGCCAGCGCCAGCAATATCTGCCCACGCCGCGTGCCCGGTGAGGTGGCCGGGTCGGTGAGCATGTAGAAGACGAAGATGAAGAACGACGGCGCCCCCAGCGTGCCGAGGAAGAGGACCTCCGGCGGCAGGTGATGCCGCATCACGTAGGCCCGCAGCGCCGTCTGGAGCGCGTAGAAGGTCAGGAAGCTGACCACCAGCCAGCCCCGGCCCACGCGGAAGAAGAAGAGCACCAGTGCCGCCATGAGGATGAAGGCGGAGAGGGCCACCTCGCCATTGGCCCACTGATACGCGGGCGCGGCGGTGATGAGCTCGCGGGTGAAGAGCAGCGACATCGCCACGCCGAACATCGACGGGTTGAAGACGTGGCGCCCCTGGAAGGTGAGCACGTACTTCGACCCGATGGCGATCCACACCGGGAAGAGCAGCAGCCAGCTCGAATGCGAGTAGTTGAGCAGCAGCGCCAGCGAGCAGCAGGAGATGTAGGCGCTGAGGGGGACGACCTTCTGCCGCTTCAGCACCCACCCGAGCGCCATGTCCAACAGGCTGCCCGACACCACGATGGTGGCCATCTGCCACGGGCTGCGGTTGAAGCCGAAGAAGGAGAAGCCGAGCACGCCGTAGAGCGTCAGCAGGAAGGCGAAGGGCAGGCGTGGGTCGTTCCAGCGAGGCCACACCCAGCCCCAGCGCTCGACGCGGGGCGCCGTGTGCAACGGGACATACACCTGTGCAGCCGGGTTCACCCCGGGTCCAGCGCTCATGGAAGCCGGCCTCCCGCCGTGGCGCGTCCGCACGCCCGAGCGGAGCGTGCCTTGCGCCGTGCGCCCTGTCCATTCAGGTCAGGGGCTTGCAACAGCCCCCGCCGCATGTGCTCACCTGTCGTGGTCGTCATTCCGCGTGCACGGCTCTGCAAGCCTCGGGCACACGCACTCACCGCACGAACCTCCAGCCTCGATGCTCTCTTCGCACACGCTCCTCCTGCTCGCCCTCCTGGCGGCCCTCTGCGCCGTGGCCGCGGGTTGGTTCCGCCACACGCAGAACGTGAAGGGCTCTCGCGGCGGACGCATCTCCGGGCCCAAGCTGGCGTGGCTCTTCTACGCCGTGTTCCTCTGGTTCCTCGTCTGCCCCCTGGTGGCGCTGGACACCGCGGTGCCTGCCGAGGCCCGCGGCGTGCTGGGAGCCTTCGCCGCGTTCATGTGGCTGCGCGGCATCGCGGAGCTGTACCTGCTCTACGGCGTGAAGCGCTGGCGGCCGCCGTATGGCGTGGCCCATGACGTGGCGTGCATCGCCCTGGTGCTCGGAGGCCTGTTCTGGGGCCGGGCCCGCTGGCGCGGGGAGCTCGCGCCCCAGGACGTGTGGGCCCTGGCCTTCCTGGGTCTGGTCCTCGTGAGCCTGGTCGTCGAGGTCGCCTATGCCGCGCTGTTCTTCCACGCCGTGGAGGGCCGCACCACCGGCGAGGACGGCATCTGGTTCGCGGACGAGGAGCAGGCCCGGTTCCGCCGCATCAACCGGCTGACGCTGGCGCTCAACGTACCGCTGTACGCGGGACTGGTGGGTCTGCTGGTTGCCAGTGCTTGAGCGCCAGTCCGGGGGTGCGCGCAGTCAAAGACTGATACACTCGGCGTCCTAGTGACGGAGGCCCCCGCCTCCGGGGGGACCTGAGCTCACATGGGACATCCGACCCTCGAGAACGAGACGCCCTTCGCCTTCGACATGATGGGCCTCTGTGACGAGGACGGCCGGCCGTTGTGCCTCTTCGTCGTGAAGGCCACCTACGCCATGGGCGACGGCGGCCTGAAGCTCGCGGAGGAGCAGGCGCCCGTGAACTGGGGCGGCGAGGCCTGGGGTGAGCCCGGAGCGTCCAGCGACAAGTACGAACCCGAGGGCGCCTTCATCAAGCCCGCCACGGACGTCGCGCTCATCGGCCATGCCCACGCGCCCCAGAAAGGCACCACGGAGGTGCTGGTGGCCCTTCAGGTGGGGCCGCTGAAGAAGGCCGTGCGCGTGGTGGGGGAACGGACCTGGTTCAAGAGCATGGGCCGGGTGGCCGCCACGAAGCCGCTGCCCTTCGACAAGCTGCCGCTGACCTGGGAGCGCGCGTTTGGAGGCTGGGACAAGACAGACGCGGCAAAGCCCTCGTTCGAGCCTCGCAACCCCGTGGGCGTGGGGTTTCGCGCGAGCCCGCGTCACTTCGAGGAGGGGCTGAAGCTCCCCAACCTGGAAGACCCCGCGACGGAGCCGCTGCGCGAGTTCGGCCAGCGGGTGCTCCCCACCGGCTTCGGCTTCACGTCTCCACACTGGCAGCCACGGTCGAAGCTGGGCGGCACGTACGACGAGGCGTGGAACAAGACGCGCAAGCCGCTGCTCCCCAAGGATTTCGACCGGCGCTTCTTCAACGCCGCCGCGCCAGGGCTGGTGGCGCCGGGTTACCTGAAGGGGGACGAGCCCGTCATCATCGCGGGTGCGTCGCCCAAGGGCCGGCGCGCCTTCTCGCTCCCGGGCCAGGCGGCACCGGTCGTCACACTGGCGCTCGCGGGCCGCGAGGACGCGAAGCCGGAGATGCGCCTGGATACGGTCATCCTGGATACCGATGCGGAGCAGGTTCAGTTGATGTGGCGTGGGCACATGGTGCTCGACGACGGATTGCACGACCTGAGCCGCGTTCGAATCACCGCCGAGGGCGTGTCCAAGAAGTCGTAAGCGCCCTTCTCTCGGACCCCGCGGACTCTGGAGTCACATGTACCCGGACATCGTTCACGGCTGGGCCATCCCCGAGCGCCACCTCGCTGAAGGCGCGTTTCTGTGGGCGCGGCTGGAAAATATCGTTCGTTCCTCTCGCCATACGCTCGAAGACGCGGTGGAGCAGGAGCAGCGGCTGCGTGCGCACATCGACGGGCTCCTCATCGGGGGACACGCCGTCGCCACGCGCCTGCTGAAGCCAGCCCTGGAGGAGGAAGACGCGCCGCTCGTCGCCACCGCGGCCACGGTCCTGCTGCTCCAGGAGGCCCAGGTGGCGGTCGTGCTCGGACTGCTACGGGAAGGGACCGAGTTCCAACACCAGTCTCTGCGCAAGGCGCTGGAGCGCTGTGAGCGCGAGGATCTCGAGGCCCGGCTCGCGGTCCTTCCCGCATCGCTTCCCGACAGCGCACGGGCCGCCGTGCTCGAAGTCCAGGCGCTGCGGGGATGGGATGCGGGCGCCGCGCTGCTCCCGGCGTTGAAGAGCGAGTCCCCCGAGGTAACCGCCGCCGCGCTCCGGGCCGCGCGCGCCACGCCGACTCGCGTCGAGCCGCGCATGATTCACACGCTGCTGGACTCGCCCTCGTTGGAGGTCCGCGACGCCGCCTTGGCCCTGGGCGTGGCGCTGGGCTCGCGCTCCGCCTTGCGGCGCTGTCAGCAACTCGTGGCGCAGCAGGCCCCGGGCAGCCGCCGGGCGATGGAGTGGCTCGCCTTGAGTGGCGAGCCGTCGGACCTGGAGGCGCTCCTCGCGCTGACCCGCATCCCCGCGCTGCGGTGTGACGCCGTCTGGGCACTGGGCTTCAGTGGCCGCGTCTCCGTGGCCGAGGCCGCGCTCGCGTGGATGCGGGATGAGGACCTCCGCTTCGCCAGGCTGGCCTCGGAGGCGTTCTCCGCCATCACGGGCTTGGAGCTGGAGGGTGTCTATCGGCGTGAGTTGGCCGAGGAGGAAGCCGACATCCCGCTCGAAGCAGAGGACCTCGACGCCGACCTCACGCCTTCGCCCGAGGAGGACTTGCCGGCCGCCGATGCGGACCGGGTGGCGGCGTGGTGGGCCGAGGCGCGGAAGCGCTTCGACGCGCAAGGGCGCTACCTCCGGGGCAAGCCTTTCAGCGCCCCCGTGTTGCAAGAGGCATTGCGCCAGGAGCCCATGCGGCGCAGGCACGTGCTGGCGCAAGAGGCCCTGGTGCGGAGCCGGGGGACGCAGCGGCTGGAGGCCCGGACACCTGCGCTCCAACAACAGTTGGCGCTGGCACGGCCTTGGACCTTTCGGGAAGCGGATGTCCGCGCACCGCTGAAGCATTTCCTGGGGCAGGAGTGACGGAACAGAGGGGACTGCCGTGCTAGAGAAGAAGGCCATGTCGACCGCGAGAGGCACACTCGCCATCACGGGCGCTGGACTGGTTTCCAGTCTGGGCGCCGACGTGGAGTTGGTGTGTGCCGCCGCGCGGGCTGGCATCACCCAGACGACGGACGGTGAGTTCGCGGCTCGGGACGTCCAGGCCGAGGCGATGGTCCCCGTGACGGTCCACACGGTGGGCGCGCTCACGCAAGGGTTCGCGGAGCTGGGCCGCTGGGTCCGGCTGGGCTCGCTGGCGCTGAGGGACCTGCTGCGACGGGTGCCCGCTGGGGGGATGGAACGGACCGCGGTGCTCATCAATCTCCCGAGCGACTACCTGCTGCGTGCCGCGCACCAGCGCCAGGGCCACCCCGTCAGCGGGCAGCCCGTTCCCTACGAGGCGGTCCAGCCGTGGTACCGCGCGGAGTACGTGCGCCGGCTGCTGCGCGCGGCGGGCATCTCCACGAGCCCCGCGGTGCAGGAGGTCTTCTTCGAGGACCAGGCGGGCATCGTCACGCTGCTGCGCACGGCGGCGGAGCTGCTGCGCACCGGACGGGTGACGCGGTGCCTCGTGGGGGGCGTGGATTCGCTGCTGGAGCCCCGGTGGCTGGAGGCGTGTAACACGCTGCGCATCCTCAAGACGGCCACGCACCCCGTCGGACTGATGCCCGGCGAGGGCGCGGCCTTCCTGATGCTGGAGGAGACGGAGCGAGCCCGACGCGAGGAGCACCGCATCCTGGCAACGGTGGAGGGATTGAACCTACAGCACGATGGCGCACACCGCTTCGCGTCCCCGCCGCCGGACGGGCGTGTCCTGAGCGAGGTCATCCGCGCCTCGCTGCGACAGGCCCCCGAGCCCTGCTTGGGCCTCTACGGCGACCTGAATGGGGATGGGGTCCGGAGCCAGGACTGGGGCATGGCGCTGGTGAAGCTGCGGCAGGAGTACACGCCCGCGTCGCTGACGCTCCCCGCACTGTCCTTCGGAGAGACGCGCGCGGCCCATGGCTTCATCGCCGCGAGCATGGCGACACAGGCCTTCGCGCGCGGGTACCATGCCTCGGAGTCGCTCCTCGTCTGGGCTGCTTCCGACAACGGAGCCAAGGGAAGCTTCACGCTGACGCGCCATACGGCCAGGGGGATGACGTGAGCGACGACTGCCTCAAACCGCAGACGGACTGGAAGGGCGTCTTCCAGAAGTACGAGTCCAAGGACTACCGGAAGGAGTGCGAGGGCTGCGGCCGCGGGTACCACGGCAACCGCTGGGACGCGCACCACATCCTCCCCGGCGTCGTGTTCGGGCAGATTACCGACCCGTTCATCCACGAGTGCCTGCGGTCCACGGACTTCGACATCAACAAGCCCTACGCCATGGGCGGCTTGCCGAAGCTGACGGCGTTCATCCTGTACTTCCAGAAGGACAAGACGGTCCCCTTCATCTTTGCGCGGGAACAGACCGTCACCATGCAACGGTGGGGTACGGTTACCCAGTACGCCAACCAAGCCCACATGGCGGTCACGTTCCCGGGCGACTTGCCGGTGCACAACCCGTGCAACTGGGGGCATACGAACTACAACGATGAGGTGGCAGAGCGTCTAGAGACGCGCATTTGGCGCGCACTTCGTAAGCTCAAAGAGGCGGGCAAGCACCCCAAGCCTGAGGACGTCCGAGGCCTGCTTCTTCAACAAGTGGCGCACTTCTGGAATTCGCTCACCAGCATCGGCAGTGGACCTGGTGGAGGCGGACTCTCAGGAGTCGAGGCCAATCTACGCAATCGCTACGACAAGGCTTCTGATGGCTGGTGGAAACCCATGTGTATGTCCAAAAATGTAACCTCGGCCCCCATGTCCCCAAGCATCATCGGTTAACCCCATCACGTCACAGCACCATCCCATGACTAACTACGTCCATATCGAGTCCAAGTACGAGGGCGACGCAGCCCGATTCGGCAATCTGCAAAACTACGACAACCGATTCGAACTCCGTGAAGGCATCCCCCTGTCGGGCAAAATCCCTTCTGATGCCGCGTACCGCATGCGCGATGACTTCCCTGACAACATCGCCTTGCATGAGTCGCTCTACAATCTGGATCGACAACTCGTCATCAACGAGAAGGTACGAGCCTTCCTGGACGCGGAAGGCGTCCAGCACGTCGAATACCTGCCGGTAAAGGTCCTCAACCACAAAGGCAGAGAGGTTGGCGAACGCTACTTCATCATCAACATGCTCCCGCTCGTTGCCTGTGTTGACTTGGAGCAGACCCGGTACGAAGAGAATCCGCTTGATCCCTCGTCGTTCATGGAGGTCTCCAATCTCACAGTGATTGAGGAGAAGATTCCCGAGGACTTTCAGCTTTTCCGAATGGACCAGGTGCAGTCCGCGATCTTGATTCACAGAAGCCTGGCCGAAAAGCTGAAGGCCGCCGGGTTCAGGGGCTTCAACATCGCGGAACTCTCGGAGTTCGACGCAGCATGAGCAACTACGTCCTTCTTGAGCCAGCGGCAGACGAAACCGCAGCTCATTTTTGGCATATGCGGAACTACGATGACCAATTCGAGCTCTCTGAAGGAATCCCCCTTACAGGCACATTCTCGTCAGACGCAGCCTATCGGCAGCCTATCGAATGAGCGACGAGGCTCCAGACAAGACAGCCCTGCATGAGGTGCTCTACAACCTTGATGGTCAGTTGAAACTCCGACGGCCCACAGGGCCCACCACGCCAACGATGAACTACGTCCTCATCGAATCCACGTACGAAGGCGACGCAGCCCGGTTCGGCAATCTGCAGAACTACGACGACCGCTTCGAACTTCGTAAGGGCATCCCCCTGACGGGCAGGATTCCTTCCGATGCCGCATACCGCATGCGTGATGACTACCCTGACAACATCGAACTGCACGAATCACTGTACAATCTGGATCGGCAACTCGTAGTCAATGAGAAGGTGAAGGCATTCCTGGATGCCGAAGGCATCCAGCATGTCGAATACCTTCCGATGAAGGTCCTCAACCACAAAGGCAGAGAAGTCAAAGAGCGTTATTTCATCATCAACATGCTTCCACTTGTCGACTGCATCGACTTGGAGCAGACCCAGTACGAACGAAATCCACTCGCCCCCAAGAAGCTCATGGAGGTCTCCAATCTCACGGTGATTGAAGAGAAGATTCCTGCGGACTTTCAGCTCTTCCGGATGGACCAGGTGCAGTCCGCAATCCTGATTCGCAGAAGTCTCGCAGAGAAGTTGAAGGCCGCCGGATTCAGAGGCTTCAATATCGCGGAACTCTCAGAGTTTGATGCCGCCTGAGGCATGAGCACTGAAGCCACAGCCTCATGCAAACCAGCTCCCCGACAGTTGAGCCGCGCATCGCCATGACGAACTACGTCCTCATTCATCTCGTACCAGAAGGCGACGGGGCTCGCTGCGGCCACATCTTGAACTACGGACAGTCCTTCAAGCTGTGCGCAGGGGAACCGCTGGCATCCTCGTTTCCGCAGCACGCTGCCTACCGGATGCGGGACGACTTTCCGGACCAGGTCGCCCTGCACGAGGTGCTCTACAATATGGACAGCCAGTTGATCGTCCATGAAAAGGCGCGAGCCTTCCTCGATGCCGAACGTATCCAGCGCATCGAATACCTGCCGGTCCGCGTCCTGAGCCACAAAGACCGGGAGGTCGCGGAGCGATACTTCATCGTCAACATGCTCCCCCTCGTCGACTGCATCGACTTGGAAAAGACCGAGCACGAAGAGAATCTGCTCGACCCGGATGAACTGATGAACATCCGGAACCTCACGGTTGATGAGAACAAGATTCCCTCAGACTTCCAGCTCCTGCGCCTCAAAGCCGTCTCGGGAGCGATGCTCATCCACCGAGACCTTGCGGCCAAGATGAAGGCCGCGGGCTTCCGTGGCTTCTCCACCCCTGAAGTCGCCGAGTACCGAGGCAACTGAGGCCCCATGGAATCCCTGGACGAAATCAGCGGCGAGATGGTCACCCTGCTGAACTTCCACATCCATAGCGTGCTGCAGTCCACCACCGACCCGGTTCAGCAGCTCGCGGAGGCCGATGCCGCCTGCGTCTACTACCAGGCCGTGGGCATCTGCGAGCTCCTCCTGGACGCCGAGGTGGATGGCTTCTTCCACCAGCTCATCCGGAGCGCCCAGACGCGGCACTGGGTCCTGGAGCGTGGCGCGAAGCTCAACCCGCCGCCCCTCAAGCTGCTCAAGGCCAGCAACGCCCGTGGCTTCCACGCGGCCCTGGCCGCGAATCAGTGGGAGCTCGCCCGGCAGGTTGCCCGCGTCTCACGCACCACCTGCTCGGATGGCACCGAGTACGAGGACGACTTCCTCGCCGCCCACTTCCTCCACCGCTACGTGCTGGCCGCCCCCCAAGAGGAGCTGCGCGCCATCCTCGACCGCTTCGAGGCGGTGCTCGAAGGTGGAACGAATCCCCGGCTCGACCTGGGCCGCCACCTGCTCGCGCGAGACGCCGCGGGCTGCGCGCAGGCGTTCGCGGACTTGATTGAAGAGCGCTCCGCCAAGCTCCAGAAGATGAAGCGCGAGTCCATCTACGCCACCGACAGCCTCTTCGTGCCCCAGTCCTCCATCTACCTGGAGGGGCTCGCGTGGCTCCGGCTCCTGGAGCGCGCGGAAATCCCCACCGAGCCCGAGTACGCCTTCTGCCCCTCCCTCGCGCGCCAGACGCGCTACGCCGCCTTCGCGGTGACGACCTTCCCGTCCGTGCCGCTGCCCTGAGCGCGGCGGCGCACCCGCGCTACGTCACGACACCTTGTCGCAGATGGGGCAGGTGTACTCCGCCTTCCCATCCTTCCCGATGGCGATCACAGGTGGCTGAATCAGCGGCGCGGGCGGCGTGTTCTTGTCGTTGTGCAGCATCAGGTCGAAGGACCGCGCCACGCTCTTCCCCTCGAACTTCACGTCGAAGGAGTAGTTGACGAACTCGGCCTTGCCCTTCGTCTTGCTGGAGGCCACACCGCCACCCGCGGTGCCCGCCTCGTCCCCCGTGCTCATCTTGAAGTTGGAGTCCTGGACGCACACCGGGTTCCCCGCCACCGACACGTCCTTGGTGCCCTTGTCCGTGTCCGAGGACATGGCGACGTTCGGATAGGGAATGGGAACGGGCCCCGCCGGACTGGGCGTCTTGCACACGTCCGGAAACGCGACGGTGACGCCGTTCGTGGCCTTCGTCACCACGGACATCTTGTTGACTCCCACGGTGTTCGCCACGCGGACCTCCCGGTGCGCCAGACAGGAACGCCAGGAGTCTGACGAATGCCTCTCGCGGGAACAAGCACCCCCAGGGGCGCCTCCGTTCACGACAGGGTGCGCTCGTCAGGAAGCGGCAAACACTCCAACAACAGCGACAACACCCGGCCCACGATGGCGCGGCGGACCTCACTCCGGTCGCCAGGGAAGACGTGCCGCTCCACCGTGGCCTGCCCGTCCCTTCGAAGCACGGCGAGGTAGGCCAGCCCCACGGGCTTCTGCAGCGTACCGCCTCCGGGCCCCGCGATGCCCGTCTCCGCCACCACCCAGTCCGCCGTGGAGCGCGCCAGGGCGCCCTGGGCCATGGCCTCCACCGCCTCCTCGCTGACGGAGCCGTGCGCCTGGAGCAACGCCAGCGGGACGCCGAGTTGCTCCACCTTGGACTCATACGAGTAGGGAACGAAGCCACGCTCGACCACCGCGGAGGCGCCCGCGACCTCCGTCAACGTCGCGCCCAGCAGCCCGCCCGTGCAGGCCTCCACCAGCGCCAGCCGCACCCCTGCCGCGCGACACCGCTCCAGCGCCTGCCGCGCCAGGTCCTCCAGGGCTGCGTCCGTCATGGGGCTCACTCCCTCCGCTCCATCACCACGTGCACGGCGTCCCTCAGGCCACGCGCTCGACAGCGGGCCGAACCTTCACCCGGGAGGCCATGCCGCACCCGTACCACCTCGCACACCTTCACGGAGAAGACTTCACCGTAGCAGTACGAACAAGCCCCAGTGGAATCTCCGGCCCGGGAGGCACGGCGGGTCCGCCCGCGCCCCGTCCCGGTCTCCCGGTCCGTTGACAGCCGCACCGTGGAGGGACGCGGAGTGTCGTCGGCGGTGGATTTCTTGCCCGTCCCGCCTCGGTGCGCAACAGAGTGCCCCCGTGTCCTGGCGAGCGTGGAAGGTCGGAGTCCTGACGTGGGTGGCCGTGCTCCTGACGGCCTGCGCATCGCAGCAGGTGCGGCCTCCGGAGGAGGGCTCACGCCCAAGCCCCGCGAGTCCGGGCCCTGCCCGTGCACCAGGGCCAGACGCGGAGGCCGCGGCCTACCTGCGAGCCTGGTCCGAAGGGGACCTCGCCACCATGCGCCGCGCGGTGGCCGAGCCGCCCGCGCGCTTCGAAGCCATGCACCAGGCCTTCCGCGAGGGTCTGCGCATCACCGCCTCCGAGTTCGAGCTCGGCGACGTCCAAAGTGACGGCGACACGGCGCGCGTCACCTACCACGCCGTGCACCAACTGCGAGGGCTCGGTGAGTGGCCGCTGGAGGGCACGCTTCACTTCGTCCGGCAACAAGGGCAATGGCGTGTCCGGTGGACCCCCGCGGTGCTCCATCCCGACGTCCGCGAGGGAGACCGGTTCTCCCGCACCCGGACGACGCCGGAGCGAGCGGACATCCTCGACGCCAGGGGAGCCCTCCTCACCCTTCAAGGCGAGGTCATCGCCATTGGTGTCGACCCCGCCCGCATCCGGAACCGCGCGGACGTGGCCTCGGCGCTCCAGACGCAGTTGGGGGTGCCACCCGCACAGTTGAATGGGGCGTTGAACGCAGCGGGCCCGGCGGTCAGCCGCTTCGTCCCCATCATCGACATTTCGCAGGAGCGCTACCAACAGGTGCGCTCCACCCTGGCGCCCGTGCCCGGCATCTTCTTCCGCCGCAAGAGCGCGCGGGCACCGGTCGATGGCTTCGCGGCCCATACGCTGGGCCGCGTGGGCGAGGTGACCGCGGAGCTGCTCCCACAGCTCGGCATCACCTACCTGCCCGGCGACCTCGTGGGGCTCTCCGGACTGGAGCGGGCCTACGAGGTCCAGCTCGCGGGGAGTCCTTCTGGCGACGTCATCCTCACGCGGCCCTCGGGCGAAACCCGCGTGCTCTTCCACTTCGACGGTGAGCCGGGCGCGCCGCTCACCACCACGATTCGCCGCGAGGTCCAAGCGGCCGCCGAGGCCGCGCTCGAGGGCGTGACGCAGCCCGCGGCCCTCGTCGCGGTGGACAGCGCGACAGGGGCCGTCCTCGCCGTCGCCAGCCGGCCGCTGTCGCAGCCGCTGCACCGCGCGCTCACCGGACGCTATCCGCCCGGGTCGACCTTCAAGGTCGTCACCACGGAGGCCTTGCTCGCGAAGGGCCTGCGCACGGATTCGCCGGTCGACTGCCCGCCCATGACGATGGTGCGCACCAAGCCCTTCCGGAACTTCGAAGGCGAGTCCATGGGCACCACCACGCTGCGGCAAGTCTTCGCGCACTCGTGCAACACCGCGTTCGTGACGCTGGCGACGCAGCTCGGAAAGGAGGCGCTCGGCGCGGCGGCCCGGCGCTTCGGCTTCGATGTGCCGTACTTCCCCGGGCTCACCTCGGCGGCCTCGTCGTTCCCCACGCCCGCCGATGACATCGAGCTCGCCGCCGCCGCCATCGGCCAGGGGCGCGTGCTGGCGACGCCGCTGCACATGGCCTCGGTCGCGGCGGCGGCGGAGTCCGGCGAGTGGCGCGCGCCCTACCTCGTGGAGGGACTGGAGGACGGGCCGAAGAGCGAGCTCTCGGACGGCGTCCGCAAGCCCCTCTCCGTCCTCATGCGCGCCGTGGTGATGGAGGGCTCCGGAAAGGCGGGCCGGCAGGTCTCCGGGCTCGGAGGGAAGACGGGCACCGCCGAGTTCGGCACCGTCCCGCCCCTGCCGACGCACGCGTGGTTCATCGGCTTCCGCAAGGGCATCGGCTTCGCGGTCCTGGTCGAAGGCGGCGGCGTGGGCGGCCGGGTCGCCGCGCCCATCGCCGCGAAGTTCGCTGGCGCGCTGTAGCTGTCGCCGTGGAACAGGCGCGCGGTGATTCCTCCACCGCGCGCCCTGCCCCCTTCAGGCGCCGCGGCGGCGCAGCGCCACGGCCAGCCCGGCGAAGGCCAGCACCAACCACAGCGCCACGGCGCCCGGCCCCGTGGCGTTGCAGCCGCCACCACCGCCAACGCCCCGGTCATCCGGCGGCGTGCCCGCGTCCGGCGTCTGCGGCCCGGCATCCGGCGGCTGCGACCCCGCGTCCGGCGTCCCCGTCCCCGCGTCCGGCTGCTTCGTCAGCGTGCTCTCGTCGAAGTACGCGCCGCACGCCGGGTCGCGCTCGCCCGTCGCGCGGTGGTCCAGCGCCAGCGCATACGCCCCCGCGCCAAAGCCCGCCATGGGGGTGTTGTACTTGTACGTGCCGTTCGTCTCGTCGTACGTCTCCGCGATGGCCAGGTAGTTCTTCATCGACTGGTCCGTCACCCACTTCAGCACGCGGTCGGCGCGCGCCGTGTCGCCGCCCATGCGCTTGGCCACCGCGCCGCGCAGGCTGACGATGACCCACTCCGCGCTGTCGTACTCTCCGCCCCAGGGGCTCAGGTCCGTGCTGCCCGGGTGGTCATACCGGTCATCGTTGCGCTGCCAGCCGGCGCCCGCCGGTGAGGACAGACGCAGGTCCAGCCCCCGGTACGTGGCCTGGGCAATCTTCCCCGCCGGGTCGAACAGCTCGAAGGCGAACGCGTCGAACACCGCCGCGTCCCAGTACCCCCGGCCCGCCGTCAGCTCCTCCAGGTTGGAGGCCAGCGCGAAGTTGCTGTCCGTCAGCTTCTCCGCCATCGCCCGGCGAATGGACTCACCCGCCTGCCGGTAACGCGTGGCGCGCTCCGTGTCTCCCACCCGCCTCGCCAGCTCGGCCGCGTCACACAGCCCGCGCGCCGCCGTGAGGCTGGTGTACGTCCACGCGCGCTGACGCCCGTTCCAGTGCGTCTCCCAGATGGACGAGTCCGGCCGGATGAGCCCCGTCGCCGGGTCGATGAGCGCCACCAGCGCGTCGCCCACCTTCGTGGACACCGTGGGCCACGTCTCGTCCACCAGCGTGGTGTCGCCCGTCGTGCGCTCGTAGTGCCGCAGCGCCCAGAGGAAGAGCCCGAAGCCGTCGAACTCGATGTTCGGCCCCGCCTCGTTGAAGTCCGTCTCCTCCACGCCGAAGCCGTGGTAGCGCGTGAGCGTGATGATGTACGGCGGCATCGAGTACGGCTCCAGCTCGCGCCAGTGCTGGAAGCGCCCGCTGTCCGCGTTGAGGTAGTAGGCCAGCGCGTCGCGGGCCTCGCTCCGCATGCCCAGCGTGGCCATGCCCGCCACCGCGTAGGCGCCGTCGCGAATCCAAGCATACGTCCACTGCCCGGGCGGCAGGCTCGCCAGCACCGCGCCGTAGCCCGCGTGCCGCACCCTCCCCGGCAACGTCGCCGGAGAGCCGTCCGGAGCCCGGAAGCGCGTGCGCCGCGGCTCGCCATCCCGGGACAGCGACTCGCGCAGGAACGCCTCACGCGAACGCACCTGCGCCATGTGCAGCACCACCGCCGAGTGACGCAGCAGCGACGCCTCGTCCGCCGACATGCCCGCGGGCACCTTCACCGTGTTCGTCTGGAACGCCGCCCAATGCGCGACCTCCCCCTCCACCAGGGCCTGCGCGCCGGACGCGCCCGCGTACTCCGTCAGCCACTGCTGCACGGTGGCAGCCGCCTCGGGGTCGCCGTGGTGCGCGAAGGCCACGCCCACCCACCGCTCCGCGCTCGCCGGGATGTCTCCCAGGTTGAACTGATACGCCGTCGCCCAGCCCGTGCCCGACGAGGCCGGCCCCGCGAAGTCCTGCAGGTTCTGCCCGCCGCCCCCGTTCACCACCGTGTACGCGTTCTGCGGCCCCGTGGCGCTGGACAGCCACGCCGCCTTCCGGGCCGCGATGCCCAGGGGACGGGCCACCACGACGCCCGCGAAGCCCTTCTCCACGAAGTCGTTGCCGCTGAGCGCCACCGTCTCGCCGTTCTCGTCCAGGTCCGACATCACGCCCGGCCGGCCGAAGCCCAGGTGGAAGTTGTGGAGCGAGAAGGCGCTCACGCCCGTCACCGCCTCCGCGCCGGTGTTGCGCACGCGCAGCGCCATGACGAAGGACGCGTGCGGCAGCCCCTGCGGCGCGAACACGAACGTCGTCGCCTCCAGCGTCCCCACCCGCTGCACCAGCGACGCCACGCTCGTGCCGCCCGTCTCTCCCGTCGTCCAGGCCGCGTAGCTGCTCGCGTCCCGGTCCGCCTCCAGCGTGCTGAGCCAGCGCTGCGTGCCGCCGGAGCGCAGGCCGAAGAAGGCGTCGTAGAGCACGTCCCGCGAGTGAATCACCTGGGGGTGGCCATTCGAGAAGACGTCGTTGCCCGCCGCGTCGATGACGGGCTCCTCGGTGGCGAAGAGGTGCTCGCGGAAGTGCGTCACCTTGCGCTGCTCCACGTCCAGCATCACCGCGCCATGGCCGTTGGAGGACGGCATGCGCAGGAAGGAGCGCTGGATGGGGACTTCCGCGCGGGCGCCGGTGGACGCCGCGCAGAGGAGCGCGACGAGCAGCACGGGCGGCCGGCCGAGGTGATGGGACAAGCGGGGGGTGGGAATCATCCGGCGGATTCTGGGGCTCTTCCAGGCCCAAACCAACGGGTGCGAAACCACCTTTCTCACTGACATTTCCAGGAATGGCCGTTTCAAACGGCCGTCATTCCTCGATTCTGGCGCCTCCGCGTAAGCACCTGTCGCCACCTCTCGCTCAAGAAATGGGACTCATCGCGTACTGATTTCGACGCGGCACCGGACGACCCATCGCCGCCGCAGGGGACACCATGACTTCGCTCGCCCGGCCCGCGAGGCTGACCTGGAAGAACTCCGGACCCTTCCTTCGCATCCTGCTGACCCAGGTGCTCTACGTCGCGCCGCTCTTCTGGTTCATGGAGCTGGCGCAGAACGTGGCCTGGCGGTGGATGAACGGAGAATGGGGCTGGATGTATCCCAAGTCCCCGTACCACTGGTTCTCCTTCGGGAGCCTCATCCTGTGGGCCGGCTGCGTGGCGCTGCTGTGGAGCCTGCACTACTTCTGGTTCTACCCGCGCCGCGTCAAGGTCTGGCCCCGGCTGGCCATTGGCGCCGGGGTGTGCTGGGTGGGCGAGTGGATTGGCGGGTACATCGCGGCCAACGTCTTCAACCACCCGCTCCAGGTGTGGCCCACGTCGCCGCTCGTGTACGTGCACTACAGCGCGCTCTTCTTCTGGGTGAGCAACTGCATCGTCTACCACCTGCTCACCATCGACGTGGTGGACCTCACGCCCGACTACGACGCGCCTCCGGCCACCCGTCGCGCGCACGCGCAGGTGGCGTGAAGTCCTCGCGAGGCCTCACGCGCCTTGCGGCAGCTTGAGGCGCGCGCGGCAACCCTTGCCCTCGGGGCGGTTCTCCAGGCGGAGGCTGCCCCCGTGGGCCTCGGCGATTTGACGGCTGAGCGCCAGGCCGATGCCGCTGCCCTGCGGCTTGGTGGTGAAGAAGGGGACGAAGAGGTTGCCGGAGTCCGTCATGCCCGGGCCCTCGTCCTCCACCCAGACCTCCACGGCGCCAGGTGACAACACGGCCCAGGACACCCACACCTCGCCCTGGGCGCCCGGCTCGGACAGCACCGCGTCCACGGCGTTGCGCACCAGGTTGATGAGCAGCTGCTCCAGCTGGTCCGCGTCGGCGCGCACCACCAACGCGGGCCCCGCGCGCACGCCCACGCTCCGGCGCTTCTCCAGCGCGGCCACCCGGCGCACCCAGGCGTCCACCTCGACGCTGCCCAGGGTGGGCGGCGGCAGCTTCGCCAGGTTCGCGTACGCGGACATGAAGCGCGCCAGGGACTGGGAGCGCCGCGCGACGATGCCCAGGCCGCTCTTCGCGTCGTCTTCCCAGTCGGACGGGCGCGGCTCGAGCAGCAGCGTGTCCCGCAGCGCCTCGGCGATGGAGCCGATGGGCGCCAGTGAGTTGTTGATTTCGTGGCTCAGCACCCGCACCAGCCGCCGCCAGGCCTCGCGCTCCTGCTCGCGCAGCGCCAGCCGCAGGTCCGCGAGCACCACCAGTTGGTGGGGCAGGCCGCCCTGCCGGAAGCTCCCGCGCCGCAGCTCGTAGGGGCCGCCTTCGTCCGCGAAGGTGCGCGTCAACCGCCGGGGCACCGGGCCCTCCAGCAGGTCCAGCAGGCCCAGCGCGCCGGCGCCCTTGCCCATCAACTGCGAGCGAGGCAGGCCCAGGAGCCGCTCCCCCGCGCGGTTCACCAGACGCAGCGTGCCCGAAACGTCGAAGGCGAGCACCCCCACGTCAATCTCCTCCATCACCTGCTCCAGGAGCGCGCCTGCCTCCAGCGCGCCCAGCCGCTGCTCGCGCAAGGTGTCGCCCAGCGCGTTCACCTCCAGCAGCACCTCGCCCAGGGCGTCACCCGCGCGCGCGCCCCGGCCTCGCACGGAGTAGTCCCCCTCCCGCAGCGCGGACAATAGATTCGCCACCGCGTGCAACGGCCGCATCACGCGCTCGCGCACCAGCAGGCCCACGCCCAGGAAGGTGCCCACCACCAGCGAGGTCAGCGTCCACTGCACCTTGGTGGAGAAGTCCCCCAGCCACACCAGCACGAGCGCGGCCACCGAGCCTGGCAACCCCGCGAGCCACGCGAGCCCCAGCACCTGCAGGTCATGCGGCGGTGGCGGGCGCCCCTTCGTCACCGAGCGCCCTTGATGCCGTAGTACTGGAGCCGCCGGTACAGCGCGCTGCGGGACAAGCCCAGGCCCTTGGCCGCCTCGCTCACGTTGCCCTCGTGCCGCGCCAGCGCGCGCTCGATGAGGTAGCGCTCCACCTCTTCCAACGTCATCTCCTCCAGCCGCGCCATGCCCTCCCGGCCCGTCCGCTTGAGCAGCAGGTCCTCTTGCGTCACCTCGTCTCCGGAGGACATCAGCATCGCGCGCTCCACCGCGTGCTCCAGCTCGCGCACGTTGCCCGGCCACGAATAGGCCAGCAAGGCCTCCAGCGCCTCCGGGGACAGCCGGATGCCGGGCCTGCCGTAGCGGCGCCCCTGTTCGGCCAGGAAGTGCGCGGCGAGCAGCGGGATGTCCTCGCGCCGCTCGCGCAGGGACGGCAACTGCACCTCCACCGTGTTCAGGCGGTAGAGCAGGTCCTCGCGGAAGCGCCCTTCGGACACCGCCTTCGCCAGGTCCACGTTGGTGGCGCTCACCACGCGCACGTCCACCCGGCGCGTCTTCGACGAGCCCACGGGGTGCAGCTCGCCCGTCTGGAGCACCCGCAGCAGCTTCGCCTGCTGTGACAGCGGCATGTTGCCAATCTCGTCCAGGAACAGCGTGCCGCCATCCGCCAGCTCGAAGCAGCCGATGCGGTCCGACTTCGCGTCGGTGAAGGCGCCCTTCACGTGGCCGAAGAGCTCGCTCTCGAAGACGCCCTCGGACAAGCCGCCCGAGTTCACCGCGACGAAGGCCCGCTCCGAGCGCGTGGAGGCCGCGTGGAGCAGCCGCGCCACCACCTCCTTGCCCGTGCCGTGCTCGCCCGTCACCAGCACGTTGGCGCCCGACGGCGCGACGCGGTCGATGAGGCGCCGCACCGGCTGCATGGCGCGGGACTCGGACACCATGGAGGGCAGGCCGCCCTGGCCCCGGCGCAGGTGCTGGTTCTCCTCCTCCAACCGGCGGCTGCGCTTGAGCGCGCGGCGCAGCTCCAGTTGGGTGCGCAGCGTCGCCAGCAGGCGCGTGTTGTCCCAGGGCTTCTGCACGTAGTCGCGGGCCCCGGCGCGCATGGCCTCCACCGCGCCCTCCACGCTGCCCCACGCCGTCATCACCACCACGGGGAGCGAGGCGTCCTGGGCGCGGATGCGGCCGAGCAGGTCGAGGCCCTCCTGCCCGGACGTGGTGTCGCGCGCGTAGTTCAGGTCCATCAGGACCAGGTCCACGTCCTCGGCCTCGAGCGTGGCGAGCGCGCCCGCCGGAGACTGCGCGGTGACGACGGTGAGGCCGTCGCGCTTGAGCAGCAGCCGCAGGGCTTCCAGGACGTCGGCCTGGTCATCGGCGATGAGGACGCAGGGCGGGCGCGCGACGGCGCTGGGGGGATTCGGGAGGGACGGAGCGGATTCGGACACGGAGGAGTACCGGAGGTGGAATGTGCCAGAAGGCGAGGCGGCGGGCGCGGAGGAGTTCAGGGCGGCCACGCGCCGATGGCACGCTTGACCGGGTGGGGACTCACGACTTCTGCAACCAGCCGTCCGCGAGCTGGATGATGCGGTGGCCGTAGGCGGCGTTGGCCTCCGAGTGCGTCACCTGGATGATGGTGGTGCCCTCCTGGTTGAGCCGCTGGAAGACCTCCATGATGTGCTTTGCCTGCTGCGAGTGGAGGTTGCCCGTGGGCTCGTCCGCCAGCAGCACCTTGGGGTTGGCGATGAGCGCCCGGGCGATGCCCACGAGCTGCTGCTGCCCACCGGAGAGCTGTGAGGGGAAGAGGTCCTTCTTCCCGACGAGCTGGAAGCGGTCCAGCATGTCGCCGACCAGCGCCTCGCGCTCGCCGCGCTTGAGGTCGCGGTAGGACAGCGGCACCTCCAGGTTCTCCGCCACCGTCAGGTTGTCCAGCAGGTGGTACTGCTGGAACACGAAGCCGATGGTGCGCCGGGAGAGCTCGCCGCGCGCCTTGGGCTTCATGGTGTGGACGGCCTGACCGTCCAGCAGGTACTCGCCCGTCCAGTCCACGTCCAGCATGCCCAGGATGGACAGCAGCGTGGACTTGCCCGCCCCGGAAGGTCCCATGAGCGTGACGAACTCGCCCGGCTGGATGTCCAGGTCGATGCGGCGCAGCACCCAGGCCCGGCCTCCAGCCAGGGGGTAGGACTTCTCGACGTTCCTCAGGGAGATGAGCGGTGATGGCATGGATGTCGTCTCGAAGCGTCAGTCCGCCCGCAGGGCGATGATGGGGGCCACCCGGGTGGCCCTGCGTGCTGGCAGCCACGTGGCCGCCAGGGCGACCCCGGTCAGCAACGCCGCCACGCCCACGAAGGTCCCCGCGTCATACGCGGCGACCCCGTACAGCATTGCATCCAGGAACCTCGCGAGGCCCAGCGACAAGGCCAGGCCCACGGCCACGCCCAGCCCCGTCAGCCGCAGGCCCTGCCTCAGCACCAGCGCCAGCACGCTCGTCCGCGAGGCCCCCAGCGCCATGCGGATGCCCACCTCTCGCGTGCGCTGCGCCACCGAGTAGCCGATGACACCGGAGATGCCGAGCGCCGCCAGCAGCAGCGCCGTGCCCGCGAACAACCCCATCAGCAGCGCCGACAGCCGCCGGGAGCCGATGGACTCGTCGACCAGGCGGACCATGGGCGCCACGCCGTGGAGGGGCACGTTCCGGTCCACCGCGCGCAGCTCCGCCTCGATGGCCGGACGCAGCGCCTCCGGCTCGCCGGCACGGGCACGGACCACGAGCGACAACCCGTGGGAGGGGAGCTGGTCGACGGCGTAGTACGCCATGGGCGGCGTGGGACGGTCCAATGCCCACTCGCGCACGTCGTCCACGATGCCCACCACCGTGGTCCACTCCGCGTCGGGCCGGTGGAGCTTCAACCGCTGCCCCAGCGCGTCCCCCTGGGGCCAGTACGTGTCCGCGAAGGTCTTGTTGATGACCACCGCCCACGGCGCTTCCGGCCCGTCCGTCGCCTCCAGCAAGCGGCCCTCGCGGAGCCGCACGCCCAGCGTCCGGTGGTAGTCCGCGCTCACCGTGCGGAACTGCACCGCGGGCCACACCTCACCGGGCTCGCGTGTCCGGCCGTCGATGGCGAAGCCGAAGGTGATGGACCGGCCCAGCGGAAGCGCGTTGGTGAGCCCCACGGACGCCACGCCCGGCAGCGCCTGGAGCCGCTGGAGCAGCTCGCGCTGGAAGGCCACCTTCCGGGCCGGCTCGCCATAGTCCGAGTCCGGGAGCGAGAGCTGGCCGGTGAGCAGCCCCTCGGGCTTGAAGCCGGTGTCCACCGCCAGCAGCGAGGCCAGGCTCTTGCCAATCAACCCCGCGCCCACCAGCAGCACCAACGCCAGCGCCACCTGCGTCACCACCAGCGCCGAGCGCATCCGGCCCGACCGGCCGCCAGCCGTCCCACGCGCGCCCTCGCGCATCGCGGCGCCCAGGTCCGCGCGGCTCGACTGAAGCGCCGGCACGATGCCGAAGAGCAGGCCCGCCAGCAGGCTCACCCCGGTGGTGAAGAGCAGCGAGCGCACGTCCAACCGGACCTCGGCCGCGCGCGGCAAGCCGTCACCCACCAGGGCCAGCAGCGCGTCCGTGCCCCACAGCGCCAGCAGCAGCCCCAGCGCTCCGCCGGCCACGGACAGCACCAGGCTCTCGGTGAGGAACTGCGCCAGGAGCCGGCCCCGGCCCGCGCCCAGCGCCGCGCGAATGGAGACCTCGCGCTCCCGCGCCGCGGCTCGCGCCAGCAGCAGGTTGGCCACGCTGCTGCACGCCACCAGCAGCACGAAGCCCACCGCGCCCAGCAGCAGCCAGAGCGTCCCGCGCACCTCGCCCACCACCATGTCCTCCAGCGAGGTGAGGTCGATGGAGCGCTGCGACAGCCGGTACTTGGGATGCGCCTCCGCCAGCGCCAACGACACGCGCGCCAGGTCCTCGCGCGCCGCCTCCACCGTCACCCCGGGCTTCAGCCGCGCGAGCACGTCCAGGAAGCGCGTCTCCCGCTTCTCCTCGGAGGCCAGCTCCGGCGAGGGCGCGAAGGGCCGGTAGAGGTCGGCGTTCGCCGGGAACACCACGCCCCGGGGCAGCACGCCCACCACCGTGTAGGGCTCGCCGTCGAGTTGGAGCGTGCGCCCGAGCACGGCCGGGTCCTCGGAGAAGTGGGTCCGCCACATCGCGTGCGTGAGCACCACCACCCGGTGCTGGCCGGGCAGCTCCTCGCCCTCGTTGAAGCCACGGCCCAGCGCGGGCGAGACGCCCAGCGTCGGCAGGAAGGACGCGGTGGCCTCCACGACGCGCAGGTGCTGCGGCGTGTCCAGGCCGGTGAGCGTCATGTCCCCGTCCGTGAAGGCCGCCACGTTCGCGAAGACGCGTGGCAGCGCGCGGTACTCCTGGTACTCGGCCACCGACGAGGTGAGGCCCTTGCGGCCCGCCTTCGCGAAGGTGTTCGACAGGTCCACCAGCCGGTCCGGCTCGGTCAGCGGCGGCGGCGTGAGGAGCACGCCATTCACCACGCTGAAGACGGCGCTGTTGGCCCCGATGCCCAGCGCCAGCGCCAGGACGGCCACCACGGCGAAGCCCGGGCTCTTGCGCAGCGAGCGCAGGGCGTAGCGGACATCCTGCAGCAGGGTTTCCATGACGTGCCTCGGACCGGTCAGCGGCGCTGCTCGTCCTGGACGATGCGGCCGTCGAAGAGGCTCACCGTGCGCGTGGCGACGCGCGCGTGCGCCGGGTCGTGCGTCACCATGCAGATGGTGGCCCCGGCCTTGTGCAGCTCGGTCAAGAGCTGCATCACCGCCTCGCCGTTCTTCGAATCGAGGTTACCGGTGGGCTCGTCCGCCAGGAGGATGAGGGGGTCCCCCGCCACCGCGCGCGCCACCGCCACGCGCTGCTGCTGACCGCCGGAGAGCTGCCCCGGCATGTGCCGCGCGCGGTGCGCCATGCCCACCTTCTCCAGCGCGCGCTCCACCCGCTGCTTGCGCTCGGCGGCGGGCATGCCCCGGTACGTGAGCGGCAGCTCCACGTTCTCGAACACCGTCAGGTCGCCGATGAGGTTGAAGCTCTGGAAGATGAAGCCGATGTGCCGGTTGCGCACCAGCGCCCGGTCCGCCGCGGACAAATCCAACACGCTGCGGCCATCCAGCAGGTAGGCCCCGCGCGTCGCCGTGTCCAACAGGCCCAGCACCGCCAGCAGCGTGGACTTGCCGGAGCCCGAGGGGCCGACAATCGCCACCCATTCGCCCTTGTGCACGTTGAGGTGGATGTTGGAGAGCGCGTGCGTCTCCACGTCCTCGGTCTCGAAGACCTTGGTCAGCCCATCCAGGCGGATGAGCGGCTTGCCCGGCTCGGCGCCCACGCCGCCCTGCACCACCGCGCCCTCGGGGGAAGCGTCTGTCTTCGTCTCGTTCGTCATCATGGCTGCCTCACCCGCTCCACCGCGTCGCACGCGGCCCTGTCTGAACTCGAAAACGCCACCTGGCTACTCCGCGCGCAACGCGATGATGGGGTCCACGCGCGTGGCCCTTCGCGCCGGCAGCCACGTGGCCACGAGCGCCACCGCGCTCAGCAGCGCGGCCACCCCCGCGAAGGTCCACACGTCATACGCCGCCACGCCGTACAGCATTGCGTCCAGGAGCCGCGCCAACCCCAGAGACAAAGCCAGGCCCACCACCACGCCCAGGCCCGTCAGCCGCAGGCCCTGCTTCAGCACCAGCGCCAGCACGCTCGTCCGCGAGGCCCCCAGCGCCATGCGGATGCCCATCTCCCGCGTGCGCTGCGCCACCGAGAAGGCGATGACGCCCGAGAGCCCCAACGCCGCCAGCAGCAGCGCCGTGCCCGCGAACAGCCCCATCAGCAGCGCCGCCAGCTGACGCGAGGCGATGGACCCATCCACGATGGCTGTCAGCGGCGCCACGCCATACAGCGGCAGGCTCGCGTCCACCGCGCGCAGCTCCGCTTCGATGCTGGAGCGCAGCGACTCCGCGTCCCCGGACGTCGCGCGCACCGCCAAGCCCAGATGCGCGGAGGGCAACTGCGCCACCGAGTAATACGCGGCGGGCCGCGAGGGCGCGTCCAGCCCCCACTCGCGCACGTCGTCCACGATGCCCACCACCGTGGTCCACTGCGCCGTCGCCCCGTGCAGCTTCAGCCGCTGCCCCAGCGCGTTCCCCTGGGGCCAATACGTGTCCGCGAAGGTCTTGTTGATGACCACGCGCCACGGGGTCTCCGGCCCCTCCATGCCCTCGGGGAGCTGGCCTGTGCGCAAGGTGGCGCGCAGCGTGCGAAGGTAGCCGGGGCTGACGGCGCGGTACTCCACCGCGGGCCACGGCTCGCCGGGCGCCTTGGACCGCCCCTCGATGTCGAAGCTCTGGTCCGACCGGCCGCCCAGGGGCAGCAACGTCGAGAAGCCCGCGGACGCCACGCCCGGCAGGGACTCGAGGCGCTCCAGCAGCTCGCGCATGAAGGCCTGTCGCCCGGCCGCGTCCGGGTAGCGCGTCGCGGGCAGCGCCAGGCGGCCCGTGAGCACGCCCTCGGGCGTGAAGCCCACGTCCACCGACCGCAGCGCGAGGAAGCTCTTCATGAAGAGGCCCGCCCCCACCAACAGCACCAGCGCCAGGGCGACCTGCCCCACCACCAGCCCCGCGCGCAGCCTGCTGGAGCGGCCGCCGTCGGAGCCTCGCACACCCTCATGCATCGCGGTGCGCAGGTCCGCCCGGCTGCCCTGCACCGCCGGCGCCATGCCGAAGAGCAGGCCCGTCAGCAGGCTCACCCCGGCGGTGAAGACCAGCGGACGCGCGTCCAGACGCACCTCGCTCGCGCGCGGCAGGGCGTCACCCACCAGGGCCAGCAGCGCGTCCGTGCCCCACAGCGCCAGCAGCAGCCCCAGCGCTCCGCCGGCCACGGACAGCACCAGGCTCTCGGTGAGGAACTGCGCCAGGAGCCGGCCCCGGCCCGCGCCCAGCGCCGCGCGGATGGACACCTCGCGCCCCCGCGCCGCCATGCGGGCCAGCAGCAGGTTGGCCACGCTGCTGCACGCCACCAGCAGCACGAAGCCCACCGCGCCCAGCAGCAGCCAGAGCGTCCCGCGCACCGCACCGACGACGCGCTCCTCCAGGGCGGTCACCGAGAAGGACCAGCCCGCCTGCTGGTAGCGCTCCGCGTGGTCCACCCCCAGGTCCCTCGTCACGCGGGCCAGGTCGCTCCGCGCCGCGTCCAGCGTCACCCCGGCCTTCAGCCGCGCGAGCACCGTCAGGAACCGCGCTCCCCGGCGCCCCTCCTCGCGCTGCTCCTCCGTGGGCGCGAAGGGCAGGTACAGCTCCGCCCAGGAGGGATACGCGACGCCCGGTGGCAACACGCCCACCACCGTGTACGGCTCGCCATCGAGTTGCAGCGCGCGGCCGAGCACGTTCGGGTCCCGCGCGAAATGCACGCGCCACGCGGTGTCGGTGAGCACCACCACGCGGTGCCGGCCGGGGACCTCCTCGTCCTGGGTGAAGCCCCGGCCCAGCGAGGGCGTCACGCCCAGCGTGGAGAAGAAGGACGCGGTGGCCGCCGCCGCGCTCAACTGCTGCGGTGCTTCTCCACCGGTCAACGCGACATTGGAGGGATGGTAGGCCGCCACGGATTCAAAGGCGCGGGGCCGCTCGCGCAGGTCCTGGTACTCGGGCACGGACAGGGAGATGTCCGTCAGGTTCACCTGCGCGATGTTCCCGCTCACGTGCACCAGCCGCTCGGGCTCGGCATACGGAGGCGGCGTGAGCAGCACCCCGTTCACCACGCTGAAGACGGCGCTGTTGGCGCCAATCCCCAGCGCCAGCGCGAGCACCGCGACCACGGCGAAGCCCGGGCTCTTCTTCAGCGCGCGCAGCGTGTAGCGGAGGTCCTGCCGCAGCGCATCCATGGCACTCGAACCGGTCGTCATCGCAGCCTCACCCGCTCCACCGCGTCCCACGCGGCCATGTCCGACAGCACCACCTGGTCGCCTTCCTGGAGCCCCTGGAGCACCTCCACCGCGTTCACCGAGCCCCGGCCGAGCTGCACGGGCACGCGGACCGCCTCATCACTGCCTGGCATCAACCGGAAGAGGGCCATGGTGGCGTTGGGCTGCGCGCCGGCCGGGCGCCCCACCGACAGCACGTCACCCAGCCGCTCCAGCTCCACCGTGCCCTCCACCGTCAGGTCGGGCCGGGCGCCCCGGGGCAGCTCGGCGGGCAGCGACACCTCCACGCGCACCGTGCCCTGGCTCGCGGCGGGCGCCACCCGCGCCACCTCGCCCTCCACCACGCCGTTGCGCGTGTCCACCAGCGCCTTCAGCCCCGGCTGGATGTCGCGCGCCTGCGTCTCCGCGATGCGCAGCTCCGCCTTCAGCCGCTCCGGCTTGACGACCTTCGCCAGCAGCACGCCCGGCGTCACCCACTGCCCCAGCTCCAGCGGTAGCTCCTGGAGCACGCCGTCCTCGCCCGCCACCACCTTCATGGACTCCACCTGCGCGCGGCGGAAGCGGGCCACCGCCTTCAGCCGGTCCACCTGCCCCTGCTGCGCGGCGAGCTGCTCCTTCATGCTGGAGGCCACGACGACGAGCTTCTTCTCCTCCAGCGCAAGCCGGCGGCGCAGCTCGGCGGCCTTCTCGCGCGTCTGCCGCACCTCCAGGTCGCCGATGAGCGCCTTGCCGAAGAGGTCCTCGTTCGCCTCCGCGCGGCGCCCGGCCTCGGCGGACTCGTTCACCAGCGTCGCCACGGTGGCCTCCTGCGCCAGCCGCTGCGTCTCCAGCTCCATGCGCACCTGGATGAGGTCCGCCTCCACGCTGGCGAGCTGACGCTCGGCCTCCAGCGCCTGGAGCTGCACGTCCGGGTTCGTCAGCTCGAGGAGGAGCGTGTCCGCCGTCACCGCGGCGCCGGGGCGCACGTGGATGCGCTCCACCCGGCCCGCCGTGTCCGCGGTGAGCCAGCGGATGTACTCCGGCACCAGCGTGCCCGCCCCCTTCACCTGCCGCACCATGGGCCCGCGCTTCACCGTGTCCAGCCACACCGAGGCCCGCTCCACGGAGGGCGCGGCCGGGCGCAGCCGCGACAGCCCGACCGTCACGGCCAGGAGCGCGCAGACGCCACCGATGGCGAGAATCCAGGGCTTGCGACGCGGCTTCTTGGCTTTGGGAATGTCCACGGGCGCTCCCTAGAGCGAGGCGCGTGCCAAGGCCGCTTCGTCACCCAACCCCCTGAAACCACTCAGGACCCACGGCCCTACCCGGGAGGCCGTGCCCGCTTGCGAAAAGGTTCGTCCCAGAAGCGGACAGCGCCCGCAAGGGGTGGAAGCCCCTGGGGGCGGCGGCGCTAAGGTGCGCGCCCATGCCGTCCTCCCTTCTCGAAGTGTTCCTGGACCACGCGCACCGAGCCCCCGCCCAGCCCCTGCTGACGTTCGAGCGGGAGGCCTTCACGTACGGCCAGCTCGCCACGCACGTCACGGCCTTCGCGCGAGGCCTGAAGCAGCGCGGGCTCCAGCCGGGAGAGCGGGTGGCCCTGTTCCTGGAGAACAGCGCCCGCTTCGCCATCGCCTACCTGGGCGTGCAGTCCGCGGGCGGCGTGGTGGTGCTGGTGAACACCGCCTACCGGCAGGTGGAGCTGGCGCACATCCTGTCCGACGCGGAGGTCTGCAGCTGCGTCACCGGGGCCGCGGGCGCCGCCGAGCTGGCCCCGCTGCGGGCGCAGCTCCCCTCGCTCCAGTGGCTCGTCACGGTGGAGCCGCCCACCGCCGCGATGCCGGAGTCGCTGGCCGCGGTCCCCTTCGACACGCTGATGGCGGAGGGCGCCGCGTCCTCCGCGCCGCTGGCGCTGCCGCGTCCGGAGGACCTGGCGGTGCTGGGCTACACCTCCGGCACCACGGGCCGCTCCAAGGGCGCCATGCTGCTGCACCGCAACCTGCTGGCCAACGTCCAGGCCGTCACCGAGGCGTGGCGGTGGACACAGCAGGACCGGCTCCTGCTCGCCCTGCCCCTCTTCCACACCCACGGGCTGATGGTGGGCCTGCACGGCACGCTGTTCACCGGCGCCAGCGTGGACCTGCGCCGGCGCTTCACCGCGCCCGAGGTGCTGTCCACGCTGCGCGACGACGCCCGCGTCACGATGTTCTTCGGCGTGCCCACCATGTACGGCCGCCTGCTGGAGGAGGTCCGCGCGTCGGGCGTGAAGCCGCGCGCGCTGCGCCTGTGGGTCTCCGGCTCGGCGCCGCTCAGCCCCCAGCTCTTCACGGACATCGAGGCGGAGCTGGGCGCCCGCATCCTGGAGCGCTACGGGATGACGGAGACAATCATGAACACCACCAACCCCTACGACGGCGAGCGCCGGCCGGGCACGGTGGGCTTCCCCTACCCGGGCCAGGAGGCGCGCGTGGTGGACGTGCGCTCGCGCCAGGTGCTGCCCCAGGGCGAGACGGGGGAAATCGAGGTGCGGGGGCCTCACGTCTTCGCGGGCTACTGGCGCCGGCAGGACGCCACCGCCGAGTCCTTCGACGCAGACGGCTGGTTCCGCACCGGCGACCTCGGCGCGCTGGACGCGGACGGCTACCTGCGCATCACCGGCCGCGCGCGCGAGCTCATCATCAGCGGCGGCTTCAACGTGTACCCGCGCGAGGTGGAGGAGGTGCTCGCCATGCACCCCGCCGTCGCCGAGGTGGCGGTGCTGGGCCTGCCGGACGCGGACCTGGGCGAGCAGGTGGTGGCCGTGGTGGTGCCCCACGCGGGCGCGTCCGCGCCGGAGCCGCGGGCCCTGGTGGACTGGTGCAAGGACCGGCTCGCCAGCTTCAAGAAGCCCCGTCAGGTCGTCTTCACGGACGCGCTGCCACGCAACGCGCTGGGCAAGGTCCAGAAACACCTGCTCCGCGCCTCGCTGTCGACAGCCGGGTCGCAGGGGACGCGGTGAGCGCCGCCGCCAGCGCCCGGTTCCGAACACACGCCGCGCAAATGCGTGGCATGCGCTCCGTGCTGGCCTAGGTTCGCGCCCCAGGGCGGAAGGAGCATCGTGTGACGGACACCTCTGAGCGGCCGGCCGAACCCGACGCGCGGGTTCCCAGCGGCGTGCCAGGGCTGGACGCGCTCCTGCGCGGCGGCTTTCTTCGCGGGGGCACGTACATCGTCACGGGCGCGCCGGGGACGGGCAAGACGATCCTGGGCAACCAGTTCTGCTTCTCCACCGTCGCGCGCGGTGGACGGGCCATCTACCTCACGGTGATGGGCGAGTCCCACTCGCGGATGATGCTGCACCTCAAGAGCCAGCGCTTCTTCCGCCAGGAGGACGTTGGCCGCGCGCTGAACTACGAGAGCGGCTCCGCGGCCCTCAAGTCCGAGGGGCTGGGAGGCCTCAGCCGGCTCATCTTCCGCGCGGTGCGCGAGCACGGCGCCACGGTGCTGGTGGTGGACGGGCTGATGGCCCTGGAGGAGCGCTCGGAGAACGCGCCCGGCCTTCGGGAGTTCCTCCACGGTTTGTGCGTCCACAACGCGCTCGCGGGCTGCACCACGCTGATGCTCACCGGGCAGCACAACGACCCGGCCGACCCGCGCTACACCATGGTGGACGGCGTCATTGGCGTGACGCAGGAGCGCTTCGGCGTGAAGACGGTGCGCGCCATCGAGGTGTCGAAGTTCCGCGGCGGCGAGCAGCTCTCCGGCCGGCACAGCTTCGAAATCACCAACGATGGCGTGTGCGTCCATCCCCGCATCGAGACCCTCCACATCCCACAGCCCCTCAGGGTGCCCGCGCTGGATGAGCGGCTCGCCTTTGGCATCCCCGCGCTGGACGGGATGCTCACGGGCGGCCTGGTGCGCGAGTCGTCCACGCTCGTCGCGGGCTCCGCGGGCAGCGGCAAGACGCTGCTGGGCCTGCACTTCCTGGCGGAGGGCGCGCGCCAGGGCGAGCCCGGGCTGTACCACGGCTTCGTGGAGTCGCCGCTCCGGCTCCTCGACAAGGCGGAGCGGATGGGGCTGGGCCTGCGGGAGCACGTGGAGGCGGGCCGGCTCCACCTGCGCACCCGCGCGGCGGCGGAGTCCCTGCCGGACGCGATGGCCGAGGAGCTGTTCCGCCACGTGAAACAACACGGCACCCGGCGCCTCGTGCTGGACGGGCTGGCGTCCTTCTGCCAGGAGCTCACGGACCCGGAACGCACACCCCGCTTTCTCGCCGCGCTCATGCACGAACTGCTTTCCCTGGGAGTCACCCCGCTGGCCATCCAGCAGACCCGCCCGCTCATCGCCCCCTCGGGGGAGGTGCTGCCCCAGGGCGTGGAGGTGCTCGTCGACACCGTCCTCGAGCTCCGCCAGGTGGAGCTGCGCTCGCGGCGCTTCCATGTCATCTCCGTGCCGAAGGCCCGGGAGAGCGGGCATGATGCCGCCTGGCGGCGGTTCACGATGACGGCCCGGGGCATCGACGTGGAGAAGGACAGCGAGAGCGCCGAGGCCATCTTCAGCGGGCGGGTCCCCGCCCGGGCGAAGCCGGCGCGGAAGTCGAAACCGAAGACAGGGGTGAAACCGGCGCGGCGAGGCAAGCCGCCCCGGCGCGGGGGACGCGGAGAATGAAGCGGCTTCTCATCGTGGACGACGAGCTGGCCATCGTCGAGGCGCTCCAGGACATCCTGTCCGTGGAGGGCTATGACATCGTCACCGCCTTCAACGGCGCCGAGGGCCTGCACCGCATGGCGGACCTGCGGCCGGACCTGGTGCTGCTCGACCTGATGATGCCCGTCATGGACGGCCGGGAGATGCTGCGCCGCATGCGCGAGGACGCCGGGCTCCAGGGCATCCCCGTGGTGGTGATGAGCGCGGGCCGCATCTCCGACGAGGAGCGCCGCTCCAGCGCGCGCTTCCTCGCCAAGCCCTTCGAGCTGGACGTGCTGCTCGACACCATCGCCGAGCTGCTCGTCGAGCCCCAGCCCAGCGTCTAGGCCGGCGTCGGGCGGAAGAGCGTGTCGCGGTAGTACTGGAGCTCCGAGATGCTGGCGCGCAGGTCCGCCAGGGCCGTGTGCCCGCTGGGCGCCTTGCGCGGCTCCACCAGGTTCGGGTACCAGGCGCGCGTCAGCACCTTGAGGCTCGTCACATCCACCATGCGGTAGTGCAGGTAGCGCTCCAGCAGGGGCATGTAGCGAATCAGGAAGCGCCGGTCGGTGTGGATGGAGTTGCCGGCGAGGATGCCCTCGCCCAGCGCGCAGTGCTCGGCGATGAGCGCCGTCACTTCCCGCTCCGCCACGCGCAGCGAGGTCGTGGAGGCGCGCACCTTCTCCAGCAACCCGTTGCGGGTGTGCATCTCCCGGACGACGGGCTCCATGCGCAGGAGCGACTCCTCCGGCTGCCAGATGACCCGCTCGAACTCCGCGCGGGGCTTCAGGTCCGGACCGGTAATGATGACGCCGATTTCAATTATGGAACACGTCTCCGGGTCCAGCCCGGTCATCTCCAGGTCCAACCAGACCAGATGCTGCTCACGCGAACTCATGCGGTGGACCCTAGCAGTCCCCAAGTGAGCGCGGGGCGCTCATTGCTCCTCGTCCGTGCGGACGCTCACCTCCGAGGCGAGCGTCCGGTGCACCGGGCAGCGGTCCGCGATGGCCACCAGCCGCGCGCGCTGTTCGTCCGTCAGCGGCCCCTCCAGCTTCACCGTGCGCCGCAGCTGGTCCATCTTCCCGTCCTTCTCCTCGCACTCCTCGCAGGCCTTCGCGTGCGCCTTCTGGTGGCTCAGCCGCACGTGGACGTGCTCCAGCGGCCAGCCCTTGCGCGCGGCGTAGAGGCGCAACGTCATCGCGGTGCACGCGCCCAGCGCGGCGGTCAGCAGGCCGAAGGGCGTGGGCCCCGTGTCCTCGCCGCCCACGGACATCGGCTCGTCCGAGCGCAGCCGGTGCGCGCCCACGCGGATGTCCTGCGCGAAGCGGCCCTCCCCCGCCTCGTGGACCTCCACCACCCCGGGCGGGAGGGGGGCCTCGCGCTCCCGCACCGGCGCCACCTGCCGCGTGGCCCAGGCGCCCAGGATGTCCGAGGCGAAGCCCGCGTCCGCGTCATGCGACAGGAAGTGGTCCGCGCCCTCCAGGAGCATCAGGCTCGCGGAGCGGCGCGCCATCGACATCCACCGGCGGGCGTGCTCCAGCGACACGTAGCGGTCCTCCGGGGCCTGCATCGCCAGCACCGCGCCCGGAAAGGCGCCCAGGGCCTGCCGCAGCCGCGCCTCGTCGATGTCCCGCAGGAAGGCGTGCGTGAGGCGCAGCCGGCCGGGGCCGAAGTCCACGTCGCCCTCGCCCGCCTCCCGCGCCGCCGCGGGCAGCCGCTCACGCACGGGCCCGCTGCCCACGGGCGCGTTGACGAGCGCCAGCGCCGCCACCTCCGGCAATCGAGGCAGCGCGGCCGCAGCCGCCGTGCCGCCCAGGCTGTGGCCCACCAGGAGCCGCGCCGGAGGATGACGCTCGCGCAGCCACGCCGCCGCGGCCACGACCGCCTCCACCGAGGGCACCGTGTCCGGCCGGTCGCTCGCGCTCGCCGGGGGTGGCGAGGTGAAGTCCAACGTCAGCACCGCGAAGCCGCGCGTCACCAGCGCGTGCGCCAGCCGTGAAGGGCCGGGAGAGGGCCCCACACAGGCGAAGCAGCCCACCAGCACGGCGCTGGCGACAGCCCGGCCCGGCGGCATGTCCAACCGCGCCGTCGCCACCGCCCCCTCCGCGCCCCGCAGCGTCACGTCCCGCGTGCCCATGCTCACAGCTCCACTTCACACTCGGCCGTCCAGAGTCCGTCCGCGCCCCGCCAGACGCGGGTGTCCACCAGCGACACGCCGCGCACGTCCCGCGCGAAGGGGTGCCGCGCGCGGTCCAGGGGCTCTCCAAAGGCGTGGCCGAAGAGGCGCGTGCCGTCCCTGCGCACCGCGAAGCAGCGGAAGACCAGGTGGCGCGACGCCATCGTGTGGACGACGGCGCGCAGCCAGTCCGCCAGCAGCCGGTCGGGCTCCGGCGACGCGCACTCCAGCTCCACCTCCTCGCGCACCTCCACCGCCGAGGGGTCCTCCACCAGCGCGCACAGCGCCACCGCGGCCTGCTCGAAGGCCGCCTCCAACGAGCGGCCCCGCCCCCGCACCCAGCGCTCGGACCCGCGCGTCACGTGCTCCCAGCGCGCGGGCGCGCCTGGCGTCACCGCGGGCCCGGCGCCTTCGCCGAGCTGTCCGGGCTCCAGGCTCACGCGCGCGCCTCCAGCTCCGCTCGGCCCAGGAAGCGGCGGAACCACTCCCCCGCCATCCGCGCCACCTGCTCCAGCGCGCCGGGCTCCTCGAAGAGGTGCGTGGCCCCCGGGATGATTTGAATGCCCTTCAACCCCTCCAGGCGCGCCAGCGACGACTCATTCAGCTCCAGCACGCCCACGTCCTGTCCGCCCACCAGCAGCAACGTGGGGGCCTGCACCCGGTGCAGCACCGGTCCGGCCAGGTCCGGCCGCCCGCCGCGCGACACCACGGCGTGGATGAGGTCCGGATGCAGCGCCGCCGCGACGAGCGCCGCCGCGGCCCCGGTGCTGGAGCCGAAGTAGCCCATGCGCAGCGACGCCAGCTCCGGCTCCATCCGCGCCCAGTCCGTCACCGCCGCGAGGCGCCGCGCGAGGAAGGGGATGTCGAAGCGCAGCTCCCCCGAGCCCGCGTCCTCCGCCTCCTCGTCCTCGTCGAGCAGGTCGAACAACAGGGTGGCCAGCCCGTACGCGCGCAGCACCCGGGCCACGGCGCGGTTGCGCGGACTGAAGCGGCTGCTGCCGCTGCCATGGGCGAAGATGACCAGGCCCCGGGCCCCCGCGGGAACCCCCAGACTGCCGCCCAGCGTCACCCCGCCGGCTTGAACGCTCACCTCCCGGACATCCGGGTCCATGCCGATCTCCTGCCGCATGTCGCGTTGCCTCCCTGTCTTGGCTCACATCCAGAAGCCGCTCAGGTCCGTGGACTCGAGGACCTCGCGCGGCTGAACGGGCTCGCGGGCCCGCGCGAGCAGCTGCCGCAGCTCCACATCCGGCAACGGCCGGAAGTCGTCGTACGCCTCGCCCACGGTGCGCATCGCGGGCAGCACCTCCACGCACTGCACGGAGTCCGCCGCGGACCTCACGCGCGCCAGCCCATGAAGCGTGCCCACGGGGACGCCCAGCACCAACCGGGCCGGGTGCTGCTTGCGCAGCGTCTGCAGCGCGGCCAGCGCCGTGGCGCCCGACACCAGGCCGTCATCCACCAGCAACACCGTGCAACCGCCCAGCACGGGCTCCGGTGTGCCGCGCAGCCGCTGGACCTGGCTGTCCACTTCCGCGGCCTCGGCGCGCGCCAGGCTCCGGGCCTCCACCTCGGGCAACCCCAGGCCCTGGAGCGCGTCGCGGTCCAGGTAGATGCCGCCGCCCTCCGACACCGCGCCCAGCACCGTCATCCGGCCCGGCACGTCGATGCGTCTCGACACCCACACATCCAACGGCGCTTCCAGCGCGTGGGCCACTTCATACGCCACGCGGAGCCCGCCCCGGGCCAGGCCCAGCACGCGCACCGACTCACCCCGGTATGGCAACAGCCGGGTCGCCAGCCGGCGCCCCGCGTCTGCTCGGTCCCTGAACCGCATTTCATCCATCCTCCACTTCACACAAGGAAGTCACGCGCCTCCCGGATGGCGGCGGAGGGGCGGCCAGGGGCCATCCCGCCGGGGTGCTCTCGGGGGGACCTCGGGGAATGCGCCGTCCGCCCGGCAGGCGCGCTAGGGTGCGGGCCATGGACCCTGTCCTTCTTGTAGGCACGGCGAGCCCCCACCTGGGACGTGCGCTCGGGCAAGCCCTGGGCGTGGCGCCGGCGGACTGCCACTTCGAGCGCTTCCCCGACGGCGAGATGCACGTCGAGGTGCCCGAGCGCGTCCGTGGCCGCACCGTGGTGCTGGTGCAGTCCACGACGCCGCCGGCGGGTGAGCACCTGCTGGAGCTGCTGCTGATGGCGGACGCGTGCTGGCGCATGGGCGCCGCGCGGCTGGAGGCGGTGGTGCCCTACCTCGGCTATGCGCGGCAGGACCGGCGAGCCCGGCCCGGCGAGCCCCTGGGCGGCAGGCTGATTGCCGACCTGCTGACCCAGGGCCGCTTCGCCAAGGTGCAGGTCGTGGACCTGCACAGCCCCGCGCTGGAGGGCTGCTTCGGCGCGCCCCTGGAGCACCTCACCGCGCTGCCCCTGCTGGCGGACGCGCTGCGCGAGCACGTCACGGAGACCTCCGTCGTGGTGGCCCCCGACCTGGGCGCGGTGAAGCGCGCGGAGGCGCTGGCCCGGCTGCTCAACCGGCCCTGGGCGGTCATCCACAAGGTGCGCCTGAGCGGCGACGAGGTCCACGCCAGCGGGCTCATGGGCGAGGTGCGCGGCCGCCGCCCGATTCTGGTGGATGACATGGTGTCCACGGGCGGCACCCTGGTCGCCGCCGCGGGCACCCTGCGCGACGCGGGCTGCACGGACGACTTCACGGTGGTGACCACGCACGCCCTGCTGGTGGGCCCCGCGGTGGAGCGGCTGCGCAACCTGCCGCTGACCCGCCTGGTCAGCACCGACAGCGTGGAGCCCGTCCAGGGGCTGCCCTTCCACCACCAGGTGGTGACCCTGGCGCCGCTGGTGGCCCGCGCGCTGCGGCCCTGACCTCCCCACGGCGCCGGGGGGCCCAGGTGAACCCCTGGGGCGCCGGTCGGCACACCTGGGGCGCGGTGGCCCGCTCGCGGCGCGGCATTCTCCCGCCCTGACGCGCGGAGTCGGTTAGGCTCCCGCGCCATGTCCGACACGCTGCTCACGAAGCTCGATTCGGGGGTCCTCACCCTCACCTTCAACCGGCCCGAGAAGAAGAACGCCTTCACGCATGCCATGTACGAGGCGGCCACCGCCGCGCTGAAGGACGCGGAAGGCAACGCGGACGTCCGCGTGGTGCTGCTCACCGGCGCGGGCAGCGTCTTCACCGCCGGCAACGACATTGGCGACTTCATGGAGCACCCGCCCGCGGGCGAGGACAGCGCGGTGTTCCGCTTCCTGCGCGCGCTGGTGGACGCCGACAAGCCCATCCTCGCCGCGGTGGATGGCCCCGCGGTGGGCATCGGCACCACGCTGCTGCTGCACTGTGACTACGTGGTGGCCACGGAGCGCGCGCGCTTCCACATGCCCTTCGTCCAGCTGGGGCTGTGCGCGGAGGGCGCCAGCAGCCTGCTCATCCCCCGGACGGCGGGCTTCGCGCTGGCCAGCGAACTGCTGCTCTTCGGCGAGCCCTTCGACGCGGCCACGGCGCTGCGCGCGGGCATCATCAACAAGGTGGTGCCGGAAGGCAGCCTCCAGCAGGTGGCCGCCGAGCGCGCCGCCACCCTGGCCTCGCGCCCGGCCGAGGCGGTGCGCGTGACGAAGCGGCTGGTCCGCGAGCCGCTGCGCGCCCAGATTCGCGAGACGCTGGCCCGCGAGGGCGCCGAGTTCATCCAGCGCCTCCAGTCCACGGAGGCGCAGGAAGCCTTCATGTCGTTCATGTCCCGCGGCCGGAAGTAGCACTCCGGCGGGACACCGGGCCCGGACGCGAGGACACGCGCCGGGCCCGGATGCGGCACCCCGGCCTACCGCGCGGCCGGAGCCTGCGGCGGACGCGGCGTGGCGCCCTGCGCGAGGAAGGACTCGACGCTGGCGCCCTGCGCCTGCTTCAGCGCGATGCACTGGTCCACGATTTCCAGCACCTGCGCCAGCGTCCGCGGGCCGCCCTTCGCCTTCGCGCTGCGCTCGGTGAAGAAGTCCGCCATCTGCTGACGCTTGCCCGCGTCGCAGAAGTTGCTGCCAACGTAGGCCATGCGCCCCGCGGCCTCCTCGGGCAGCAGCGCCTCGGGAGAGCTCCCCACGAGCCGGTCGTAGTTCTTCGTCACGAAGTCGAAGGCCACGTCCTGCGTGCGCAGGCCCTGCGACGCGGCGAACGCCATCCACACCGTCTCGCGCGGGTCCAGGCCCTTCTCGAAGACGAGGGCCAGGTTCTTCTTCACCAGCTCCGGGTCCGTGAAGTTGCTCAGCGCGCCGATGAGGTACTGACGCGTGCGCCGGTCCTTCTCACCGCGCACCGCGGCGGCGAGCTTCTCCTGGAAGGCCGCGTCGCCCTCCGTGGCGGCGATGGCGAGCACCACGTCCACCATCTCCGGCGCCACCGCGCGCTTGTCCTTCAGCCACGTGTCCGCGAGGGTGCGCGCCTCCGCGAGCAGCTTCGGGTCCCTGCCATCACGGCCCGCCAGCCGCACCAGGCGGGGACGCAGCAGGCGGGTGTCCTCGTTCTCGCCCTTGCGCGGGGTGAAGCCGAGCTGCCGCGCCCGGGGGCCGTACGTCTCGCGCAGGAAGCGGGCCCGGTCCTTCAGCTTGTCGTCCGGGAGCAGCCGCGAGCTGACCAGCTCCAGCAGGTCCAACGACGCCAGGGTGACGACGCGGTCCGGGTCATTCGCCATCCGGCGCGCCAGCGACAGGGCGTCGGCGGCGGGAAGCGCCCCGGCCAACGCCAGCGCGCGCACGTCCGTCAGGAACGTCACCCGCTCCGTGCGCGACAGCTTCTGCATGCCCGACTTCGCCAGCATCGCCGCCGCGTCCGTGTCCAGCTGCACCCGGAAGTACCCCGCGCCCTCGGCGTTGGGGAACACCCAGGCGGGGCACGCCTTCGCCTCGGGCAGGGCCACCTCGGTGCGCTCGCCCTCCAGCAGCGCGCAGGTCCGGGCCTCCTTGGCGCCGGCCGCGTACTTCACGCACACCGGCACCTTCCACGTCTGCGGGCCCGGCGACTGCGTGCCCAGGCGCAGGTAGCGCTTCTGCGTGAGCACCACCTTCGCGCCGGCCGCGCCGCACGCCAGCGACGCGGTGACGAGCGGCGCGCCGCTCTGGTCCAGGAAGGTCCCCAGCATGCCCGTCACGTCCTTGCCAGACTCGGCGGACACGGCGTCCAGGAAGTCCTTCGCGGTGGCGTTGCCGCCCGCGTGCTTGCGGAAGTAGCGCTGGATGCCGCGGCGGAAGACGTCCCGGCCCAGCCACTCCTCCGTCATGCTCAGCACCGCGGAGCCCTTGCCGTAGGTGATGCCGTCGAAGGCGTTGTGGATGTCGTTGGCGCTCTCGATGGGCTGGCGGATGCGGCGCGCGGACAGCAGGCTGTCCGCGTCCAGCGCCCGGGCGCGGTCATGCACGCGCTCCACGGGCGCGTCCCAGGTGGGCCGCCAGGTCTCCACGATGCGCGGGGTCATCCACGAGGCGAAGGCCTCGTTGAGCCACAGGTCATCCCACCACTGCATGGTGACGAGGTTGCCGAACCACTGGTGCGCCAGCTCGTGCACCTGCGTCTCGGAGAAGGCGCGCTGGCGGCCCAGCGAGTCCTCGGCCGGCTTGGACAGCATGAAGCGCGAGTTGAACGTCACCAGGCCGGGGTGCTCCATGGCGCCGCCGAGCAGCGGCACCGCCAGCACGTCCAGCTTCTCGTACGGGTACGGAATGCCGAAGTAGTCCTCCAGCGCGGCGAGGATTTCCGGCGTCACCTGCGCGGCGTAGACACCTTCGTCGGTGCGCCCGCGCGGGGTGATGATGCGCGTCTTCACCTTCTTCTGGCCCGCGTCGGCGGCGGGGAGGAAGTCGAAGGGCCCCACGCCGAAGGCGATGAGGTAGCTGGGCAGCGGCTGCGTGCGCGCGAAGCGGAAGGTGCGGCCACCGTCCGGGCGGGCCTCCTCGGACTCCTGCGGCGTGTTGGTGACGGCCACCGTGCCCGCGGGCACGTGGAAGGTGAGCTGCCACGGCACCTTGAAGCCGGGCTCGTCGAACGAGGGGAACACGCGGCGCGCGGCCACCGGCTCGAACTGGGTGTAGACGTACCAGTCGTCGCCTTCGTTGACGCGGAACGCGCCGTTCGTCTCCTTCTCGGACGCGAGGCCGTCATAGACGATGCGCAGCTTCGCGGGCCCGGTGGCCAGCGCCTTCGCCAACGGGAAGCCGAGGAAGTCCTCTTCGCCCGCCACCGCCGTCACGTCGAAGGAGGACGCGCCTTGCGTGAGCGTGGCCTTCCTCACCGTCAGGCCCTTGGCGTGCAGCCACACGACGGACACGGGCTTCGTGACGTCCAGGTCGATGTCCACCACGCCCTGGAACGTGGCCACCTTCGGGTCCAGGGTGAGCTCCACCGTGTAGCCCGTGGGGCGCACCTCGGTGGGGAGCCGCAGCTTCGGCGACTGCGGGGTGGCGGTGGCGGCGTGTGCGGAAGGCGGTGGCTCGGCGGTGGCGGGAGGGTTCTGCCGGGCACCGCACGCACTGAGGAGGGCGACAGCGGCCAGTGCCGCTGGACGGAGCAGGTTGGGCATGGCGCGCAGTGTGTCCCATGCAGGGCGGGCAAGGTAGCGCCGAGCAAGCACCTGTGGCCTTGCTGTCATCTCCACTTCGCGATGGAGTGCGCCACCGTGTCCCAGACCGCCCCTGCCACCCCGTCCCCTGACGCACCCGCCGTGACGCAGAAGCCACCGGCGGAGCATCTGCGCCGCATCGTCGGCACGCCGCCCGGACGGGTGGTGGGCTTCCTCACGCGCTTCGTCTGGGCGTTCCTGACGTGGCTGTCTCCCGAGTCGCGTGACGCGCTCGCCCGCTTCGTGGGCAACCTCGCCTACAGCCTGGGTATCCGGCGTCGCGTGGCGCTGGAAAACCTGGCCATGGCGATGCCGGAGAAGACTGACGCGGAGCGGCGCGACATCGCGCGCGGCGCCTACATCAACATGTCGCGCGTGGTGCTGGAGTCGCTGCCGTCGGGTGACCGCCTGCCCGCGGACTGGGCCGAGCAGGGCATCGAGGGTGACGCGGCGTGGCGGGCCCTGAAGGCGCGCGTGGCCACGGGCCAGGGCGCGCTGCTGGTGACGGCGCACTTCGGCAACTGGGAGCTGCTGGGGGACATGGTCATCCGCCATGGCATCACGATTGATGCCCTGGTGCGCCCGCTGAAGGGCGCGCTCAACACGCGCATCGCGGAGAACCGCATCCGCGTGGGCGCGGGCCTCATCTATCCGCGGGGCGCCATCCAGGAAATCATCGAGGCGGTGAAGCGCGGTGAGTCGCCCTTCATGCTGCTGGACCAGGCGCTGCCCGCGAAGGGCGCGGCCTTCGTGCCCTTCTTCGGCAAGCTGGCCTCCACGACGCCCGCCATGGCGGTGGCGGCGGCGCGCACGCAGGCGCCGGTGTTCGTGGTGATGAGCGTGCGCAACGGCCGGGGTGGCGCGCGCTTCCGCATCGAGGTGGAGGGCCCCATCCTCCCGCCCGCCCCGGGGGAGTGCGCGGACCCGATTACGGAGCACACCGCGCGCGTGACGGCCGCGATGGAGCGCTGCATCCGCAAGCACCCGGACCAGTGGATGTGGCTGCACCGCCGCTGGAAGGTGCAGCCTCCGCCCGAGGCCACCGCCCTGCCCGCGGGGCCTACGCCACCACCACCCGCTTCAGATGCGCCCCCAGCCGGGTGACGACCTCGTAGTGAATCGTCTGGGCCCAGCCGGCCAGGGACTCGGCGGGCACGGCCTCCTCGCCGTCGCGGCCCAGCAGCGTGGCCGTCACCGGCCGCTCGTCGGACGCGGCGCGCGTCACGTCCACGATGAGGTGATTCATCATCACCCGCCCCAGCACCGGGCACCGGCGGCCGTTCACCAGCACGTGCGCCTTCCCCGACGCGAGCCGGGGATAGCCGTCGTAGTACCCCACCGGCAGCACCGCGATGCGCGTGGGCTCCGGGCAGCGGTACGTGCAGCCGTAGCCCACGTAGCTGCCCGCGGGCAGCCACTTCACCACCTGGCTGCGGCACCGCCAGGACAGCGCCGGCTTGAGCACCGGCACCTCGCCCAGCACCAGCCGCGCCGACAGCCGCGTCTCCGGTGAGGGCCACAGGCCATACAGCGAGATGCCCACGCGCAGCGCTTCGTACCGCGCGCGCGGCAACACCAGGGTGGCGGCGCTCGCGGCGATGTGCCGCTGCAGCGGCCGGGCGGGCTCCAGCTGCGAGGCCAGGAAGCCCAGCCCCTGCTCGAAGGCCTCCACCTGCGCCAGCGCGTAGCCCTGCTCCGTCACGTCCTCCGTGTTGGCGAAGTGGCTGAGCGCGCCCACCACCTCCAGCACGTCGCGCGCCTCCACCAGGAAGCGGGACTCGGTGGGCAGCCCTTCCAGCGTGAAGCCCTCGCGGCCCAGGCCCGTGTCGATGTGGACGTGGGCCCGCAGGGGCCGCTCCAGCTTCGCCGCGCGCAACACCGGCACCGCGTCCGCCCAGCCGCGGTCCGCCACCACCACCTCCACGCCCTCGCGCGCCAGCACCACGGCCTCCTCGGGCGCCACCGCGCCCAGGACGAGCACCTGCCGCGGCGCGAGCCCCTGGGCCCGCTCGTACTCCCGCACCTTCAGCGCGTCCTGCGGCGCAATCACATAGAGGAGGTCCACCTCGCCGTGGACCGCGGGCAGCACCTGCGCGAGCCCGTGCCCATAGGCGTTGCCCTTGAGCACCACCCCCAGCGCGCGCGGCGCAACGCCCTGCCCCTCCAGGGCCCGGAACACGGCGACGTTGTGCCGCAGCGCGGACGCGCTCACCTCCAGCCACGAGGAATGGACCGCGTCTCCAGGGCCACTGCCAATCGACTCCACGTTCACCTCCGCCACCGTCCCCAGCCATACCAGCAATGCGCGGGCCATGCGCCAGGCGTGGCCGCTCCGCCACACCCGCCCGCGCCCGAGGCAGGCGGACGGCGACGCGGGGACGCGGCTTGCCCAGGCCCGCACACATCCCCGCCACGCCAGCGCCAGGAACGCCTGCCAGCCGACAGAGGGTTTCCGGACGCGGGCAAAGCGCATTAAAGGAAGAGCGGATGCGAACGCTCTTCATCGGGGACGTGCACGGGTGCGCGGAGGAACTGGACGCGCTGCTGGCCCGGTGCGGCTGGCAGCCAGGCGACCGCGTGGTGCTGGTGGGAGACCTGGTGGCGAAGGGCCCGGACTCCGCGGGCGTGGTGCGGCGCGCGCGCGAGCGCGGCTTCCTGGCGGTGAGGGGCAACCATGACGCCCATGTGCTGCGCTGGCACGCTGGCCGGGCCCCGCGCGGCAAGAAGCTGAAGCCCGAGCACCAGCAGGTGCTGGACACCCTGACGCCCGAGGACTGGACCTGGCTGGAGGCCCAGCCGCTCTACCGCTGCTTCCCCGAGCTGAACGTCGTCGCGGTGCACGGCGGCCTGGTGCCGGGCGTGCCGTTGGCGGCCCAGAAGGAAGACGAGCTGCTCAACCTGCGCAGCATCCTTCCGGATGGGACGCCCTCGAAGCGCGTGGACGCGGGCGCGCCCTGGGCCAGCCTGTGGACCGGCCCCGAGCTGGTCATCTTCGGCCACGACGCCATGCGTGGCATCCAGCGCCACCCGCACGCCCTGGGGTTGGACTCCGGCTGCGTGTACGGCGGCAAGCTCACCGCCTACGTGATGCCGGAGGGCCGCCTCGTGTCCGTGCTGGCCCAGCGCGCCTACGTGGACGTGGACGCCCACTGACGCGGCGTCCGCCGCGGCCCACGCTCACGCCGCCGGAGCACGCACCAGCAGCACCGGCCGGTCCGTGCGCACCAGCATGGACTGCGTCACCGAGCCGAGCACCGCGCGCTTCCAGCCCGACCGGCCATGGGTGCCCATGACGATGGCCGCCACGCCCAGCCGCTCGGCGGTCTGCGCCAGCGTGGCCACCACGTCCTTGCCGCCAGGGACGACCTCCAGCCGCACGTTCCGGTCCCGCGCCGCCTTGGGCACGAGCGCGGAGAGCTGCTCGCGCAGCCGCGCCTCCTCCTCCAGCGACGGCTTCGCCTCGGTGGCGTGCACCAGGTGCACGGTGCCCCCCGGTGCCGCCGTCGCGAAGGCATGCGCCACCGCGCGGTTGCCCGTCTCCGAGAAGTCCGTGGCCACCATCACCTCGCGGTACTCCGGCAGCGGCATGTCCGCGCCCCCCGCCAGCGCCTGCGCGGGCACGCACACCACGGACATCCGCGCCAGCCGCAGCGCGTGCCGCGACACGCTCCACAGCCGCCCCAGCGCCTTGCGATGGTGCGTGCCCACCACCAGGACGTCCGCGTGCTCCTGCTCGGCCAGCTCCACCAGGTGGTCGGCGATGCGCCCCACGCCCGGCTCCACGCGCAGCCGCACGGGCCTCCCGCTCGCCTGGGCCAGCGGCGCCACCAACTCCGCGCTCTCCCGCTCCATCGCCTGCCGCAGCTCCGGCGAGGCCTCGCCGTAGTCCATGCGCTGATTCAGCCCCAGCCGGCGGGCCTCCTCCTCGGGCCAGTAGACGCGCCCGCCCACCACGTCCAGCGGGCCGCCCTTGCTCAGCGCCAGCACCCACTCCCGCGCGGCCTCGAAAGGCAGGGAGCGGTCCACGCCCAGCAGCACCTTCAGCGGGCGCTCGTCACGGACCCAGGCCTCCAGCGGCGCCGCGTCCCTCACGACGAGCAGCGGCACCGTCAACGACTGCGCCATCCGGTCCACGGTGCCGCCTTCGCCACCGAACTGGGAGTCGTCGGGAGGCCGGGACGCGACCACCAGCGAGGCGCCCCGCTCTCGGCAGAACTCCTCCACCATGACCGCGGGCTCGCCGGTGAGCAGCACGGGCTCCACCTTCGCGCCCAGCTTCTCCAGGCGCTTCTTCTCGTCGCCCAGCACCGCCTCGGCGGAGCGCATCAGCGGCTCGCCGAAGGCTCGCACGGAGTCGGGGTTGAGCACGTGAACCAGCCACAGGGGCGTACCGGCCTTGTGGGCGATTTCCGCGGCCAGCGTGGAGGCCCGCCGCGCGGCGTCGGAGAAGTGGGTGGCGCAGACAATGGACATGGCAACTCCAGGTAAGGGTGGGGATTGAGTCCTCCGCGCAATCAACGCGCGCGAAGCACCTGCTCGGCGCGGACCTCGTTCAGCAGGGGCGCGCCGCGTTCGAAGGCCTGGACGCTCGCCAGCGTCGTCTCCGCGATGCTGGCGAGCGCCTCGCGGGTGAGGAAGGCCTGGTGCGACGTGACGAGCACGTTCGGGAAGGTGAGCAGCCGCGCCAGCACATCGTCCTGGAGCACCTGCCCGGAGAGGTCCTGGAAGAAGACCCCCTCCTCTTCTTCATACACATCCAAACCGGCAGCGCCCACGTGGCCGGACTTGAGCGCGGCGACCAGCGCCTTGCTGTCGATGAGCGCGCCGCGGCCGGTGTTGATGAGCATCACCCCCCGCTTCATCCGCGCCAGCGCCGCCGCGTCCACCAGGTGCCGCGTGTCCGGCGTGAGCGGGACGTGAAAGGAGAGGATGTCCGCGGAGGCGAACACGGCCTCGAGCGCGACGTAGCGGACCCCCAGCTCCCGCGCCCAGGCCGCGTCCGGCGCCACGTCGTAACAGAGGACGTCGCAGCCAAAGCCCTTGAAGATGCGCGCCGCCACGCGGCCGATGCGGCCCGTGCCCACCACGCCCACCGTCTTCCCGGCGAGGTCGAACCCCACCAGCCCGTCGAGCGAGAAGTTCCAATCCCGCACGCGGAGGAAGGCGCGCGGGATGTGGCGGTTGAGCGACAGCACCAGCGCCACCGCGTGCTCGGCCACCGCGTGTGGCGAGTACTCCGGCACGCGCGTGACGCGCAGGCCCAGCCGCTCCGCGGCCTCCAGGTCCACGTGGTTGTAGCCCGCGCAGCGCGCCGCCACGAGCCGCACCCCGCCCGCCCGCAGCACCTCCAGCGTGGCGGCATCCACGGTGTCGTTGACGAAGGAGCACACGGCCGGGAAGCCCTCGGCCAGGGGCGCCGTCTGCAACGTCAACCGGGGCTCGAAGTAGGTGAGCGCGTGTCCGAAGCGGACGTTGGCCGCGTCCAACGCGTCCCGGTCGTATCGGTGTGTATCGAAGACGGCCACCCGCATCGCCTGCTCCCCTGCTCGGCGGGCCTTCGCGGCCCGGTGTGGCCCGCTTCAGTGCAAGGCCTGCTCCATGCGGCCCCCCAAGACATCGGTCCTCGACAGCCGTGCAAAAGATGCGCAGCGAGCGCGCGCACGGCAAAACCTGCGCGGCGGGTGGATGCCTGCTCGCCGGGCAGCGGGCTCGAGGGCGCGGCGCGGACGGGCCGCGTGAGCGCGAGGCGCGCCCAGGGCCTAGCTTGAGTCCCAGGCACCAGCCCTCTTTTTTCGAGCGGAGCCCCGACATGACGCGTCCGGAAGACACCGCGCTGCTGACGGACCTCTACGAACTCACGATGACGGAGGCCTATCTCGAGGAGGGAATGTGGGACGAGGCTGTCTTCAGCCTCTTCGCGCGCAAGCTCCCGGCCCGCCGCAACTACCTGTTGGCCGCGGGGCTCGACGACGCGCTGACCTACCTGGAGCAACTGCGCTTCGACGCGGAGACGCTGGACTGGCTGGCGTCCCAGGGGCGCTTCTCGGACCGGCTGCTCGGGTGGCTCGAACGCTTCCGCTTCAGCGGTGACGTGGACGCGGTGCCGGAAGGCACGCCCGTGTTCGCCGAGGAGCCCCTGCTGGAGGTCCGCGCGCCCCTGCCCGAGGCGCAGCTCGTGGAGACGTACCTCCTCAACCAGGTGCACTTCCAGACGGCGGTGGCCTCGAAGGCCCGGCGGGTGGTGGAGGCCGCCGCGGGGCGCGACGTCATGGAGTTCGGCCTGCGGCGCTACCACGGGACGGACGCGGGCCTGAAGGTGGCGCGCGCCGCGTACCTCGCGGGCGTGGGCTCCACCTCCAACGTGCTGGCGGGGAAGCGGTATGGGATTCCGCTCGCGGGCACCATGGCGCACAGCTACGTGCAGGCGCACGACGACGAACTGGAGGCGTTCCGGGCCTTCGTGCGGGTCTACCCGAACGCCACGCTGCTGGTGGACACCTACGACACGCTGCGCGGCGTGCAGCACGTCATCCGGCTCGCGCGGGAGCTGGGCGAGGACTTCCAGGTGCGCTCGGTGCGGCTGGACTCGGGAGACCTGCTCTCGCTGTCCATCGCGACGCGGGAGATGCTCGACGAGGCAGGCCTCTCGCAGGTGCGGGTGTACGCGAGCGGCGGGCTCGACGAGGACGCGGTGGCGCGGCTGGTGGCGCACGGCGCGCCCATCGACAGCTTCGGCGTGGGCACGGCGATGGGCGTCTCGTCGGACGCTCCAGCGCTGGACATGGCCTACAAGCTGGTGGCGTACGCGGGGCGCCCCCGGGTGAAGCTGTCCTCCGGCAAGGTGCTGCTGCCGGGCGCGAAGCAAATCTACCGGCAGGAGGTGGACGGCGTGGCGCGCGGCGACGTGCTCACGAACCGGGACGACGTGGCCCCCGGAAGGCCCCTGCTTCAACCCGTGATGCGCGCGGGGCAACGGCTGCCCGGCGCCACGCCCACGCTCACGGAAATCCAAGCGCTCGCGCGACGCGAAGTGTCACGGCTCCCGCCCGAGCTCCGCGCGCTGACTCCCGCGCGCCCGCCCTATGCCGTGACGCTGGGACGTGAACTGGCGCGGGCGCGCGAGCATGAAGTGGAGCTGTGGTCCGCCGCGCCGTGAAACGCGGCTCACGACAGGAGGTCCGAACCACCCCGGCGCCCTCCCCAGGTACTCCAGGGGTGACTTCCTCCGAGGGCCAAGCATCTGCCATGGTGGAGGGCCGTTTCTCCGCCGGAGCGCAACATGGATTCCCGTCTCGGCCCCGCCCTCATCCTTGGCTCGGCGCTGCTCCTGGGCAGCGCCTGCAAGAAGTCAGAAGACCCCGCTCCCGAGGCGCCCGCCCCCAAGCCCGCGGCTCCCACGGAGCCCGCGCCCAGCTACACGCTCTCCTTCCTGGAGGCCGCGTCTCCCTCGGGCTGTACCTGGACGCGCCATGAATCGACAGGCACACGCAAGCCGCTCGCCACCGTGGATGCGGTGTGTGAGCGGCTCAAGCTCGCCTGGGGCCCACGAGGCCGGCAGGGATTGATGGTGGACCGGGGCAACGGCGAGCTGCCGCCCCGCGCGTGGCAGGTGGACTTCGAGTCCGGGCAGGCAAGCCGGCTCCTGCTCCCCGAGACCGGCCACACGGACACGCTGGGCTTCGACGAGGAAGGCCACGTGGTCGCGCTGGTGTCCCAGCTGGACGACCTGCCGCGGAAGATGGACAGCGGCCGCGAGTACCTCCTGCACGAAGGCAAGCGCTACCTCGTCCCGGACGCCGACGGCACCCCGGGCCTGGCCCACGCGTACCGCCACGAGGCGGGCCAGTGGAAGCACCTGGAGACGGTGGTCAGCCTCTACGAAATCGATGGCGCGGCGGGCACCAACGCCCTCGCCACGTCCAGCCGGTTGACGTCCTCCACCTTCATGCGGGACCCCGACCGGCTCGTGGAGTCGGAGCTCGTGGAGGGCAGCGAGGACGCGGCCCGGCTCGACGCGGTGGTGAAGGACCGCGGCCACACGACCTACGGCATGTGGATTGCCATGGAGACCCACCAGGGCCCGCTCTACGCCTGGGAAGCGGCGAGCGAGCTGCCCACGCTCATGCTGCCGCTGCGCTGGGAAGCGAACGACAAGCTGGTGGAGCCGGAGCTGCTCGCGCTGGCGCCCACGTCCACCGTGGAGCTGCGGATGCGAGGCCACCTGCTGCTCGTCTCGGCGGAGCAGGCGGCCCGCGTCTATGACGCGAAGACGAAGAAGCGCCTCGCCGCGCTGGAGGGCGTCCACGGCGCGCGCTTCTGGCCGCGGCAGCGCACCGTCACCGCGGCGGTGCCCGCCAGCGCGGTGACCGTGCCGTAGCGCCCAAGGGGCGCGCTACCGGCCGCCCCCCAGGCCCAGGCCCACGACGAGCATCAGCGCGTAGAGGCCGAAGGCCAGACCGCAGCTCAGCAGCGGCACCGCCAGCGCGCCCACCGTCGCGATTCCCCAGCCCGTGCGGTGCAGGGCCCGGTACGCGGAGATGCGCAGGCCCAGGGACCAGAGGGGCGAGATGTACGCGCCACAGAGGGGAATCAGGCCCAGCAGGAACGGGGACAGGGACAGGGCGTTGGCCCTCAGCGTGACGGAGAAGGGCTGTCCGGTGCGCTCCAGCCGGAACACGACGTGGTCCAGGGCCGAGTTCACCAGGGTGGTGGCCAGGCCCATGACGGGCGCCACCACGAGGCTCACCCCCATCAACCCCATCCACAGCAGGCGCATCTTGTCCGGATTGATGTTGTCGGCCTCCGCCAGCTCCCGGGGGATGAGGAGCGCGAAGGACATGTAGACGAGAATCGTGGTGCAGTAGCCCACGAAGTAGCTCAGCGCCGCGAACCCCAGCGAGCTGCCCACCGAGCCATCCGGCCGCGCGCCCTCGAGGGTGGCCGTCGGTCGGAACATCACCGCCAGACACGTCTGCCAGAACGCCTTCAGCGTCCCCAGCTCGGAGCGCCGGTCCCACGGCAGGGCACCCGAGGGCACGCGCTCATGGCACGCAGCGCACAGGGGCTCGTCCCGGCCCCCCTTCCGCAGGCACTTCGCGCACGCGAAGCTCCCACACCGGGCACACGCGTGCAGGCTGCGCAGCTCCGGGTGGACCGCGCACACGGGGTCGTCGGAGCCCGGCGTGGCCTCCATCACGAGTGAGTTGCCACACCAGGCACAGCGCTCCGCGCCGGGGACGACGAGGGCCTGACAACCGGGACAGGGAATGCTCATACGTGCCGCCATCCTCGCATGAGTCCCCTCGGGGAGACCGGAGCTTCCATTTCGTTTTCGTGCGCCGCGCAGGTCGCTTACAAGGACAGGCCATGAACCTGCCTGCCCTCGCCTCCGTCATCCTGCTGTCCGCGCCAGTCCTGGCCGCCGAGCCAGCGGCACCGGCGCAGGACAAGGCCGCCTTCGAAGCCGAGCTCCAGCGCAACATGGAGGCGTTCGAGAAGAACAGGGACCGCGACTCGCCCATCCCCTGCGGCCATCCGCCGATGCGCCCCGAGCGAATCAGCGGCGAGGACCTCGATTTCGACCCTTCCCTGCTCGCCCACCTCGACGAGGACCAGACCACCTACACGTTGCGGTGCACGTTCAAGCTCGATGGGAAGGCCACGCGCTGCATGATGTTCCAGCCCGCGGTGGGCCTGGACGCCAAGAACCGCGAGCGCATCAAGCAGTGGCGCTTCAAGCCCGCCATGTACAAGGGTCAGCCCAACGCGGTGACCTGCACCGTGACAGGCAAGCTGACGCCGCGTCCGCGGGGCTGAGCGGAAACGGCGCCCCCGCTCACTTCCCCGCGGGCACCAGCCCGTGGTCGTCCGGCACCGCTCCGACGCCGCCCGGCGTGTCACTGACCGGCGCGGCGGGCGCCGCCACCGGCTTGGGGGCCGCCCGCGCGCGCTCGGCCTCGCGCTGCGCCGTGCTCGCCGCGGCCTTCCGGCCCAGGGCCTTCTCCCGCTTCGCCAGGGCATCCCAGAGCTCTGGCGCGTCCGGATGCAGGAGCACCCCCGCGCGGAGCAGCCCCGCGGCCACCGTGGCGGACTCCACGTTCGCCAGGCGCTTCAAGAAGCTCCTCGGTGAAAGCGCCAGGGCGCCCTGCGGCGTGGCCACCGCCTCGCGCAGGTGCGGCAGCACCGCCTCCTCCGGGTTCGCCGTCAGCAGCGCCTCGGACAGCGCCCAGCGCGCATCCAGGCCCCGGGGCTGCAGCTCCACGGCGCGCTCCAACCAGCGCCGGCGGAGCGCCTGCTGCTTGCGCCACGCGAAGCCATCCGCGATGCGCAGCAGCTCGTCGGAGTAATCCGGGTGGAGGCCCGGCGACGCGGCCACCGACTTGCGCAGCGCGGCCCAGTGCGCCTCCGGGTTCTTCTCCTCGTCCAGGCGCACGCGCTCCAGGGGCGCCAGCTGCGCGCGCTTCCAGGCCGCGGACAGCCGGAGCACATCCCCGCGCAGTTGCTCGCCGAAGCACTCCGCGCTGGGGACCTTCTCCGCGCCACACGCGGCCAGGTAGTCCGCGAAGAAGGCCAGCGGCCCCTCGGCGGAATAGGCGCTCAGGCGCTCCGCGCCGTGGAGCTTCTCCAGCGTGCGCGCCATGTGCGCGCCCACGTGGATGAAGGCGGCGCCCGCGCGGGGCTCGTGTCCGCCGCGGACGCGCTCCAGCGCCGCGCGTGCATCCCGGCCCAGCTCCTTCCGGTTCAGCGTCGCGGAGACACTCGCGAAGGCCCCCGGCAGGTCCGCCACCTCGGGCAGCGAGCCCGGACCGCGCGTGGCCCACTGGTGGTAGGACAGGCCATAGCTGGCGACGCGGCTCAGCCCTTCGTGCAGCACCGCGTCCACCGGGTCGGAGACATAGGCGTCGCGGCGGGTGATGGCGTCATCCACCAACTGCTCCATCAGCCGGGTGGTGAGCCGGCGCATGCGCCGGGCCTCGCCCTCCACGTTGGTCGCCAGCGCGATGACCGTGTCCTCGGCGGGGAGCATCATCAACATCGTGCTCGTCTCGGGCTGCCCTCCCGCGTGGGCCACCACGTAGTGCCCCCGCACCGGGTAGACGGCGAAGCCCATGCCGTAGTCGGTGAGGCGCCCGTCGGTGGTGGACATGGAGGTCTGCATCCGCCCCATCGTCTCGCGAGACACCAACGTGTGCGCCAGCACGGCCCGGCCGAAGCCCAGCATGTCTCCCACCGTGGCGCGCGTCCCGCCGCCCGCGAAGCGGCTCGTCACGTCCAGATGACGCGAGGGCTTCAGCTTTCCGCCCACCACCCGGTAGCCCTTGGCGTGGTGCTCGTCACGCGTGGCCAGGATGTCCAGGTCGGCGAGCGGCATGTCCGCAGGCTTGAAGATGTGCTCGCGCAGGTAGTCCCGGTAGGACTGGCCGGACGCGGTCTCCACCACCCCGCCCAGCAGGTTGAAGCCCCACGTCGTGTACAGGTAGCGGGTGCGCGGCTCGAAGACGAGCGGCTTGCTCGCGAAGACGGCGATGGCCTCCGCGGAGTTCATCGCCTTGAGGTTGCGGGTGGCGGCGGGCCCGTCGTAGGTGGGCACTCCGCTCAGGTGCCCCAGCAAGTCCCGCACGGTGACGGGCCACTGCTTGACGGGATACGCCGGCACCAGCGTGGTGACGTTCGCGTCCAGGTCCAGCTTCCCTTGCTCCACCAGTTGGAGCACCGCCACCGCGGTGAAGGACTTGGTGACGGACGCCATGCGGTACGTGGTGCGCGGCGTCGCGGGGAGGCGGCGAGCCACATCCCGATGGCCATAGGCACACACCCAGCGATACGCCCCCCGCGTGACACCCACGGACAGGCCCGCGACAGGCCCCTGGGACAGCTCGGCGCGGACAATCGAGTCCAGCGCGGCGCGCACCTCGTCGGGAAACGCACGCGGCGCGGCCTCGTCGTCGCCGGGGCCGGGCTCGCACGCCATCTCCAGCGCGGCGGGGCGCGGCGCGGTGGCGCGAGGCGCGGCGGCCCAGGCCGAGGGGCCCGAGAGCCACAGCAGCGCCACGGCGCTGAACTTCACCCAACCTGCACTCATGGTGTCACCTCCACGCTGGCGGCAATCGGGGAAGCGGCCGGTGGCGTCTCCACATAGGCGCGCAGCAGCGCATCGGTGACCAGGTGCCCCAGGACGTCCAGCCCCGCGCCACGCGGGTGCACCAGGTCGTCGTGCATGAACCCCGCCTCATGGAAGCGCACCAGGGACCCCTTTCCACCCATGGCGGCGTAGAAGTCGAAGAAGGCACACCCTTCGGCGAGCGCGACCTCCCGCTCCGCCGCGTTGACGGCCTCCAGCGAGGGCCGCTGCGTCAGCGACTGGGCCTTCGCGCCGGGGCCGCGCACCGCGTCCATGGGCCCCACCAGCAGACACGCGCTCTCCGGCGCCGCGGCCCGCATGCGGCGCAGCAACGTGCTCAGGTCCGTGCGCAGCTTCTCCATGTCCAGCCGCTTCCACTCGATGCGCTTGGATTCGTTGCCCCCCAGGAAGAAGACCAGCAGCCGCGGCGCGCGCTCGGCGACCTGGGACGTGAGCGCCGCGCCGTCGACGCGCCCATAGAGCCCCGCGTCCGAGGACGGCACGCCCAGCGTGTCCAGGACGATGCCGGGCCGCGCGTGCTGCAACACGACGCCCTGCACCACCGCGCCCGGGCCCTCGGCCACCACGTCCAGCGTCCGGGCCCCTTCGGGCAACGTGAAGGCCGTGGCGCGTGACGCGCCGTCACCCGCGGGCTCGGTCCGCGCGAGCACTTCGCCCTCGCTCATCACCGTGAGCGCGCCGCCGCCGGGGACGTCCAGCCACCACAAGGTGCCGCGCGCCTCGCCCTCCAGCTTGAAGCGGCTGCGCGCCTTCGCGTGGGTGGCCACGTGATACACGCCGGTGATGCCAAACGGATGGGGCGGCGCGCGCAGCTCGCCCAGCGTGCGGGGCTGCCACCCGCTGGCGCTCGCGCTGGTGCGGCCCCGCCCGCCATAGGGCGCCATGCGGTCCACCAGCAACACGCCCCGCCCCGCGCTCCCGAAGGCCGTGGACAGGTCGTCGCGGAGCACATCCACGATGCGATCGCCGGCGATCAACGAGTTTCCGAACGCCTCGATGACCACGGGGCGGGACGCGGTGCCCGAGGCCAGCGCATCCAGCGCCGTGAAGAAGGGCGCCAACGCCGTGCGCGCGCAGCCACTGCCCGCGGGCACCACGCACGGGTCCTCGACCCGGCCTCCGGGTGCGCCCAGCTTCTCGGCCTGGGTTTGCACGGCCCCGATGCGATCGGGACGGGCCGGCATCACCCGGCGGACCGCGGGCTCGGGGGCCGGCTTCGGTGCGGGGGCTTCCACGGGGGGGGCCGTGGGGGTGACGGCGCGCGGCGGGGACCCGATGTCACAGGCGGTCAGCAGCCCACCGAGCAGGACCGGGAACCAGGTCCGCCGGCCAGCACCCCGCCCGACTTCCAGATGCGTCATGTAGGTGCCAGCGTAGACGAAAGCCCCTGGACGCGCATGTTCCCGTCCGCCGTCTCCCCGCCTGCTGGAGGGGCGTCCGCCACACCCGCACTCCGCGTTCCTGGCCAACGCGAAGTGGTGCCTCTGTGTCATTGGAAGTTGTGGGAGAAACGGCCCGGCGCAAATGCAGGGTCAAGCCACGAACATCCTCCCTTCACTTGCGACCGGGATGCCCCAAATTATCCGCTCCCTCATATGGAGAAACGGAACAACAGGGTCGCCAACTGGACGCGCCTGCATCGCCGGTTCGGCGACCACGTGCGCAAGCTCCGGACGGCCCGGGAACTCACCCAGGAGTCACTTGCCGAACGCAGCGACTTGTCTGTCGATGCCATCCGGCGCATCGAGCGGGGTTCCTTCTCTCCGTCCCTCGACACGCTCGGAAAGCTCTCCAAGGGGCTCGACGTCTCCTTGAAGACGCTCTTCCAGGGCTTCGAGCGAGAGCGCTCCAACGCCGTGGCGGAGATCTGCGACTTCCTGTCGCTGCGCTCGGGGCGGGAGGTGGAGCTCGCCTGGCGCGTCATCCAGGCGATGTTCGAGGAGCGCTGAGCGCGTCACGCCTTCATCACCCTGTGGCCGGTACACCCGGCGTCGCGGCTCATGAAGGGCCGCGACGTGGCTGTCCCTCACAGGAATCATCATGACCCTACTGACGAAGTTCTTCGCGGGTGCCGCCTTCCTCTTCACGCTCTCCTTCGCGCCCGGCGCCCAGGCCCAGTCCTGTGCCGAGATCTGCACGTGCTCGTCGCCGTGCAACACGCCGTGCCAGGATTTGGGCGAGCGCTCCCGCTGCGGCACCGCGGGCATGTCGTGCGTCGGCAACTGCGCCAAGAGCGACCCGCGGGCGTCCGCGGACACGCAGAAGTCGTCCGACGAAGCCTCCACGGCGTGTGACGCACAGCAGGACACCGACAAGGCCTCGACCGAAGTCGAGAGCTGAGCCGGCCTCGGGGGTTCCCAGGGGGTCAGGATGCGCCCACCGCACCTGCCCCCTGACTCGGGCCGCATTGGAGGGACCTCGCCCGGGATGATAGTCTTTGACCTCACATGACCCCGCTGATGAATCGAGCCGCCAACCTGCTGTGGACCCTGGCGGTCCTCGCCGTGGTGGGAGGTGCCGGTGTGTGGGTGTACCGGCACGCCTCGCTCGGCGCCGGCCCGGCCCTCGAGGCCGGGGGCCACTACCTGCGCGACGTGATGTCCCCCCTCTTCGCCGCGAGCGTGGCCCTGGCCTTCGGCTTCAGCTACGTCTCCGGCGTGGCGGCCCGCCGCGCGCGGCACCGGGAGCCCAAGGTCAAGCCGCTGGCCAAGGGCCCGAGCATGTCTCCGCTGGAGGTGCTCACCCACGACACGGCCACCGCCGTCCGGACCTTGCTGACGGAGCTGGGCCAGCGGCTGCGCCGCATCGCCGCGAAGCCCGACCCGGACATCATCGGCTTCATGGGGCAGTTGATGGACGGCGCCATCCGGCTGGGCGCCAGCGACGTGCACATCCATCCGCTGGAGGCGGGCACCCGCATCGCCTTCCGCATGCACGGCGTCCTGGAGGAAGTGCTCTTCTTCCCGCGCGAACACCATTCGCGGCTCATCAACCGCGTGAAGGTGCTCGCCAAGCTGCCGCTCTACGACCTCGACAAGCCGCTGGACGGGCACTTCCCCCTGTCCACGGATGAAGGCCCCGCGGACATCCGCGTCTCCATCCTCCCCACCAACCACGGCGCGGCGGTGGCGCTGCGCATCGCGCGCACCGGCGTGCGGCTGCCCCAGCTGGCGGCGCTCGGCTTCCCCGAGGCGCTGCTCACGAAGTTCCAGGAGCGCCTCGCGCTGCCCCAGGGCCTCATCCTGGTGGCGGGCGCCACCGGCAGCGGCAAGACGACGTCGCTGTATGCCTCGCTGGGCCACATCCAGCAGTCGCGGGGCGAGCTCACGCGCATCGCCACCATCGAAGACCCCATCGAGTTCGACGTCCCCCTCTTCGCCCAGACGCAGGTCAACGCCGCGCAGGGCTTCACCTTCGCGCAGGGCCTGCGCGCGGTGCTCCGGCAGGACCCCAACGTCATCATGGTGGGCGAGATTCGCGACTCGGAGACGGCCCGCACGGCCATCCAGGCGGGCCTCAGCGGCCACTTGCTGCTGAGCACCATCCACGCGAACTCGGCCGCGGGCGCCTTCAACCGCCTCATCGACATGGGCGTGGAGCCCTTCCTGCTCGCGTCCGCCACCGCCGCCACGCTGTCCCAGCGGCTGGTGCGCAGCCTGTGCCCCCACTGCCGGGCCCCCCAGCCGCTCACGCCGGAAGAGGCGGTGCGGTTGGACGCCGCGGGACTCGCCCGGGGCAACTTCTTCGGCCCCGTGGGCTGCGAGCGCTGCGAGGGCAGCGGCTACCTGGGCCGCACCGCCATCTACGAGATGCTCGTCATCTCCCAGAACATCCGCGACGCCATCAACGCCAAGGTGCCCAGCTCCCGCGTCCAGGAGATCGCCGTCCAGGAGGGCATGGTGCCCTTGCTGGCCGCGGGCGTCGAACGCGCGCGCGCGGGCGACACGTCCCTGCGCGAAGTCTTCCGGGTGGTGGGCGGATGAACGCATTTCGAGGGAGCACCCCAACGTGAGCACTTCTCCCACGCCCAGCCACGGCCGCCCCACGCGGGACGCGTCCTCCGAGCCCGACACCTGGTCTCAGTCCCTGATGGGGCGCACCGAGGAGCTGGCCCACCTCCAGGCGCAGCAGACCTCCACGGCCACGCCCGACGACGACGCGGGCACCGCGCCGGGACGGCACCTGCCCCTGGAGGGCAACGCGGCGCCCCGGCGCAGGAACCTCAACGTCCCGCCGCCGCCCCCGCCGCCCAGCGCGCTGGCCGCCGCGCTCCGACTCTGCGGCGGGGCCTTCGCCGTGGTGGCCGCGGGGCTCCTCGCGCTGCCGGCGCTCCAGCGCGCGGGTGAGCCACCGCCCACGCCCGAGGAGCTGGCCGCGGCCCGTCCCGAGACGACGCTCGCGCCGCAGCTCGACACGCCCGTCGAGGTCCGCGAGGGAGAGGTCCACGCGCAGCACGCGTTCATGCAAGGCGTCAGCGTGCTCATGGTCGACACCGTGCCTCCAGGAGCGGCCCTGTCGGTGAATGGCCGGAACGAGGGCACCACGCCGCTGACGGTGACGCTGGACTGCCTTGCGGGCGCGCCCGTGGCGGTGAAGCTCACGCGCCGGGGCTTCAGCCCGCTCGAGCACACGCTGACCTGCCGTCAGGACACGATGACGCAGCTCACCGGCAAGCTGCGCAAGGCCCGGGGCGGCGCGAAGCCGTGAGCGCCGCGCCGGGGACTCAGGAGCGCCGCTCGCCCGTCAGCATCGCGGCCACCTGCGGGTCCAACTGGAACGACTCGAAGAAGCGCTCCGCGTCCTGCGGGGGCTTGCCCTCGGGGTGCAGCAGCAACTGCTGATAGAGGCGCGGCCCCACCAGGAAGAAGCGCCCGCGCAGGTGACGCGGGCCGGAGATGCCCTCAATCTCCCAGCCCGGGAAGCCGCTCAGCATCAGCGGACGCGAGGACAGGCCGGTGGCCCCCAGCGCCTCCAGCGCCCCGTTGCTGGCGCGGGCCACCACGTCGCGCGGGTCGGCCTGGGCCACGGCGGCGGGCGGGAAGTCCGTGTAGGAGACGTAGTACGCGGTGTCCACGTCCGGACGGACGGAGATGAAGGTGTGGAGTGTCACCGCGCCGACATCGGTCTCCTGCGAGCGGCGCTCCTCGCTCACCGGCCGGGGAATGGCGACGGAGAAGCCCCCTGCCGTGGACTGGACGACAGGCTCGGCGGCCGTGGCGGCCTCGGGCTTCGCGGCGGCCGGCCCCTGCTGACGGGAGGCACACCCCCCCAGGCCTCCCAGGGCCAGGAGGGCAGCAAGCGGCGCGGCTCGGCGCAGGGTCTTCATAAGGGCAGGCGACTCCTGATGGTTGGGCCCCGAAGGTACGTCGGGCCTTGCCGGAACGCATCCGCCCTCTGCGTGCGGACGCGTGGCATGCGACGCTTCGCCCCACCCCCAGGGGGCTCAGTGCAAGGCGTCCTGGGGAGGCGTCATCCCCCCGCCCTCTTCCGGCTGCAGCCCCGCCTCGGAGACCAGGGCCAGCCGCACGCAGAAGACGGAGCCATGCCCCGGCTGGCTCTCCACGTCGATGCTCCCGCCGTGGGCCTCGACGATGCGCCGGGCCACCGACAGCCCCAGGCCCACCCCCGGCGCGCGCTGACGCGCGTTGCCCGCGCGCTGGAAGGGCGCGAAGAGCAGGCGCTTCTCATCATCGGAGATGCCAATGCCCTGGTCTGTCACGCACAGGACGGCCTCTTCCTGCTCCCGGCGGACGAGCACCTCCACGCTGCTGCCGCCCGGTGAATACTTCAGCGCGTTGCTGATGAGGTTGTGCAGCACCTGCTCCAGCCGGGCCGCGTCGACCCGCACCAGCACGGGCGCGTCCGGCAGGGAGAGGCGAAGCACGTGGCCGGTGTCCCCGGAGCGGTAGAGCTCCACCACCTCGCGGGCCAGCTCACACGCGTCCCGCACCTCCGGCCGCAGCTCCAGCCGGCCCGCCTCGATGCGGGTGGCGTCCAGCAGGTCCCCCACCATCCGGTCCAACCGCTCCACCTGCCGGCCCACCAGGGCCAGGGTGCGGTCCATGCGCTCGGGCGTGAGCTGGGCGCGGCTCCGGTCCGACAGGGCCGTGGACAACTTGAGGGCAGAGAGCGGGTTGCGCAGCTCATGGGCCACGCCCGCGAGGAAGGCCAGCTGCTGCTCCTGCTGGTGCGTCAGGCTGTTGGCCATCTCGTTGAAGGTCCGGGCCATGTCGCGCAGCTCGGTGGGGCCCGCCTCGGGCGCGCGGGTGCGCTTGCTGCCCGCGCCGAAGCGGCGCATGGACTGGCTGATGTCCCGCAGCGGCTGGAGCGCCACGCGCCGGAGCAGCAGGCTCACGACGAACGCGCCCACCAGCAGCAACACGCAGAGCACCACGCCGGCGGAGTCCGCCATGGTGTTCCAGCGCTCCGCCTGGAGCCGGGCCACGCGCGCGCCCTCCACGTTGATGGCGATGACGTGCTCCAGCCCGCTCAACGCGGCGTCCAGCGCCGGCCCCGCGTCCTTCTCCGCCCGCGCCGGGTCCCACTGCGAGGAGAAGTAGACGTCCACGTCTCCACGAACCGCGTCGAGCTGCGCGCGCTCCTCCTCCGTCGAGGCGATGCGGCGCAGCGAGCCGATCTGCTGATACAGCAAAGCCTCGAGCTCGATGCGCGAGAGTCCCCCAGGGCCGCGCCGCGCCTTCTCTGGCCCCTCACGCACCATCCGGTCGTGCGCCAGCAAGCCGACCTCCAGCTCCTCCGACAGACGGATGCCCTCGACGGCGGTCCCCAGCGTCACGGCGGAACGGTCCAGCACGTTCGTCAGGATGACGAGCAGGGCGGCGGCCGACAGCGTCATCAGGGCCAGGACGCCCATGGTGGCGCCCAGCCATGCCCGCAGGCTCATGGAACCGGCCTGTCCAAAAGGAACCTTCAATGCGCCCCCACCGGCATTCCGGGACGCGAGAGGCGGCCCGATTCCTGAGAGGTGGAACACGCCCGGCGCCCACGGGATTCGCGAACCGGACAGCAGGCGGGCATGGGCACGCGCGTCCCGGAAAAGGGGAGCGCCCCCGCCACCGCCAGCCATGCTAGGGAGGAGCAGCAGACGAGCGAGAGGGCTCCATGGACATCATCTCCCAGCCGGTACGCACCCTGAAATTCGATGGCTTCTGGCGCTGGCTCCAGGAACACACGCACTGCATCCTGCGGTGCGGCTCCGTCGACGCCATGCTGTACGACCACGACGACTTCCACTGGGCCCTCCTGGAGGAGGAGCGCCAGCACATCGTCCAGGTCCTCAAGGGCAAGGTGCTGGTGGGCGAGCTCGTCATCCCCGGCCGCGAGGTGACCGAGGTGAATGTCGCCCCCGACCCGGACACCGGCGCGCAGGGCCACTTCCTGGTCGAGCTGATGGGCGGGCCGAAGGAAGACCCGCAGGCGCTCTACCACTTCATCATGGCGCATGGCATCGACCCGGCGCCGGGCCACAAGGACCTCAAGCACTGAGCACGGTGCGCTCGATGAGCGTCACCGCGTCTTCCGTCCCGCTGAGGTAGAGACACGGGCCCCTGACGGGACGGCCGGAGGCGAGCTGGGCGGCACGCGCCACCAGCGCCTCCACGGAGCCCGCGAGCTCCTCGGGCCGCAGCCGCACGGCCTGCCTGTCGTAGAGCCGGGGACGCGCCAGCGCCACGAAAGGCGTCCCCGTGGCGCGCGCCTCCTGCACGGTGTTGTAGCCCCCCGCCCCCACCAGCACGTCCACGCCCGGCAGCACCGCCAGCGCGGGCCACACGACGGCCCTCGAGGCGAGGCTGGCCTCCGGAAGGCCCGCGGAGTCCGCGTCCGCGCCGGGAGGCATCAACCACCGCACCCGCGCGCGTGAGCCCAGCGCAGCCTCCAGCCGCGCCGCGATGTCCCCCGCCTCCGCCACTTCCTCGGACGTGCCACACCCCATCACCGCCACCAGGGGGCGCGCGTCGCCGGGCCGCACGTTCAACCGGGCCCGCGCGGCCTCCCGGGACAGCAGCTCCCCGGCGCGCAGCAACAGCCAGGGCGCGGTCCGCACCGCGCGGGGATGACTGGCGAAGGGCGCGTCCTCTCCCGGGACGAGCAACAGGTCGAACGCATCCACCGCCCGCGCCAGGCCGAACTTCTTCACGTAGGCGGGGTTCACGTCGCGGTGGACCAGCACCTTCCGCGCGCGCATCTTGGGAAGCAGCGGCACCAGCTCACCGCCGAGCCCGCGGGGGAAGGTGTCCACGACGAACAGGTCCGGGCGCAAGTCCTTCAGACAGCGCGCCACGACTTGGCCCACGCCCTCCCGGCCCAGCGCGGGGCTGAGGCGCAGCACCTCGACACGCGACCCCAGCACGTCCTCCAAGGGGAGCCCCGGCGCGAAGGGCGTGTTGATGAGCAGGACCACGCCATGGCCCCGCTGGGACGCCGCGCGCGCGAGCGCGGAAGCACGGGTGAGGTGCCCCATGCCGCCGCCCAGCGCGTAGATGAGCCAGCGGCCCACCATCAGCTCCCGCCCATGTCCTCCTCGAAGGAGGCGTCGTCCTCACGGCGGAGGCTCTCACCGTCGGCTTCGGTGAAATCGTTGGTGTCGTGAGACGAACCCCGGCCCCACGAGGACCCGGCCGAGGCGGCGCCGTAGTACCCGTAGTCGTTGTAGTAGTAGCTCGGGTCGTCCTCGTCGGCGGCGTGTTGTTCCTCCGTGGAGTCCCCGTGCTCCCGGGCGCACTGCGCACAGAGCGACTCTCCCCCCACGGACCTCAGGTGCGCGGCACACAGCGGCTTCGCGCACCGCATGCACGCCAGGGCCGCATCGCCCCCGCAGGCGTGGGAGAACAAGAAGCCCACGTTCTCCTGGCAGACGAAGGCGCTCATGGAGCGGACCGCTCCATCGACGGAGGGGCCTGGAGGTGGAAGAGCAGCGCCACGCGCAGGGGCAGGTCCATCGCCTCGAAGGCGAGACACGCGACCGCCTCGGCGTCCAGCAGCGACCGGGTGGAGAGCTGCGTACGGCCCTCGGCGTCGCGCAGGGACACCTTGCCCTCGCGAAGCTTCACGCGCCCCACGTCCGCGCCCGTGCCGTCCTGGATGCGGGCGCCCTCCTCCTCCGGCCACATCGAGTACAGGAGCTGGCCCTTCATGTCGTTGAGCCGCCAACCCGCGCCCTGCCGGGCGAGCGTGTAGAGCACCTGCTGCTGCTCGCCGTCCCGCACGGTGAGCGCCCCGCCCGCGGACCCCACGACGTAGCCCAACGCCACGTCGTCCGGACCGGAGACCTTCAGCGCCGCGCCCTTCCATTTGAGGCGCGCGATTTCGCGGTCGTCCGCGTCCACCAGCTTGGCGCCGTTGTCCCTGGGCTTGAGGGAGAAGCGCTCGCGGCCGCCGTCCTCCTTGAACTTGACCGTCCCCTGGAGCCCCACCGCGTCCGAGGCCGCGACAGGGCTCGCCTGGGCAGCGGCTTCGCGGGGCGCCTCGGCCTCGCCCTGCCGGGTGCACGCGGCGGCACCGGTGAGCGCCACGAGCGAACAACAGAGGAACCAACGGCCCATGCCCGTCATCACGAAGCCTTCGCCTGCTTGTGCAGGTGCTTGGAGTAGTTGAGGACCTGGTAGAGGCTCAGCAGCATCATCACCACCGCCTTCTGCGCGTCCGGGGCGGCACGCTGGCCGAGCGGGCCCGCAGACCAGTTCTCCTCCAGCCGCGCGCTCAGGAGCAGCCGGTCCTCGGCCAGTTGGAGCCGCGCGACGGAGACCCCCTCTGGCAATTGCAGGTACTTCCGGGCCTCGGGCTCCAGCAGCGCGAGGTCCGGATACCGCTCCGCCTTCACGCGAAGCTGAACCTGGATGACGGCCCAGCCCTTCTTGCGAAACTTCGTCTTGTACTTGCCGCTGATGCTGCGCCGCGTGCGCGAGCGCTTCTGGAGCCGCTGCACCATGCCGATGCTCAGGTGCGTTCCATCCAGCAGCCGCGTCTGGAGCGTCAGCCAGGGGTCCGCGAAGTCCTCTGCCTTCCAGCCGCTCGGCGTGACGCGATGGCCCAGCTTCTTCTCCAGCAGGTCCACCCGGCGGAAGTCCATCGACAGCGTCACGGGCGCCGTGGGGCCGATGTCCCGGCGCAGCCGGTGAATCACCTGGCCGGCCAGCGTGTAGCGGCGGTTGTCCAGGTCGAGGCGGCGATAACCGAGGTATCGCACGAGGCAGACCCCAGTGCCCACGAGCAGCACCCCCAACGCCCCCAGGGCGAGCGTTTCCAGGTGGCCCTCCTCCTCCGGCCCCGCATCTGTCATCACCCAGGTGATGAAGGCCACGAAGGCCGCTGCCACGCACCACAGGGTCGCCTGCCCCCACGCCTTGCGCAACCGCTCCACATCCGTGTCGAAGAGGCCAAGCTGCTCGAGGTCGGCCCGCAGCTCGGAGATGGGACCGGAGCCGCTGTAGACTTGTTCCTTGCGGAACCGGTCGATGTTGAAAGCCACGGTGAGTCTCGCCCCCTCGGCGTCTCGGAAGTCTTCGGAGCGTACGGGCCCCGTGGTGCATGGGTCAAACCCTCGTGTTTGCTGGCGCGGCCGAGGCGCGATAGCACCGCCGATGTGTCTCCCCTTCCCGACACCGGCATTGTCTACGCATCGTTCGACCGCTTCCCATCGCCCAAGGGCGCGGCGGTGCACATCCGCGCGTTCGTCGAGGCCCTGGGCGCGGCGTTCGGCCACGTGGACCTGGTCGCGCTCCGGGACAGCAACTCGTCGCCCACGGGCCCGCTCGCTCTCTCGGAGGGCGTGACGTATCACCCGCTGGAGTCACGGGGGAAAGACCTGGTGGCCCAGGCGCTGTCGTTCCGCGCGCACCTGGCGGAGTGGTGGCGGGGACGTCCGCGCGCCGCCGTGGTCCACGTCCGCTCCATCTTCGAGGGCTACCCCGTCGCCCGCCGGAAGGAGTCCCTCACCGATGCGCTCGTCTTCGAGGTGAACGGGCTGCCCTCCATCGAGCTGAAGTACCACTACCCGGACGTCGCGGACGACGCGGAGCTGCTGCGCAAGCTGGTGGCCCAGGAGGACGTGTGCCTGTCGCGCGCGGACCTGCTGCTGACACCGAGCGAGGTGACGGCGGAGTACCTCGTGACGGACCGGGGCGTGGATGCCTCGCGGGTGAAGGTGATTCCGAACGGCGTCGACCTGGACGTGTTCCGCTACGCGCCACCGCGCGCACCCGAGCCGGGGCGTCCCGTGCGGCTGCTGTACAGCGGCACCATGACGTCGTGGCAGGGCGTGCATCACGCCATCGAGGCCTGCCGGTTGCTGCGGCGGGAAGTCCCCACGGTGCTGACACTGGTGGGGCCGCTGCGCAGGCACGCGAAGCGGGCGCTGCTGGACCGGTGCGGAGACCTGCTGCTGGAGGGCGCGGTGGAGCTGCTGGAGCCACTGCCCCAGGGGGCGCTGGCGGCGCTGCATCACGCGTGCGACGTGGTGCTGGTGCCCCTGCCCGTGAATGACCGCAACTGCGTGCAAGGCTGCTGTCCGTTGAAGCTGCTGGAGGCGATGGCCACGGGCACCCCGGTGGCGGCGAGCAACCTCCCCGTGGTGCGCACGCTGGCCGAGCCCGACGAGGTGATGTTGATACGTCCGGGCTCCGCGAAGGCCATCGCCGAGGCGGTGAAGGCCCTGCTCGCCGACCCGGCACTGGGCTCCGCGTTGAGCGCCAAGGCCCGGGCGCGGGTGGAGCGGGACTTCCCGTGGAGCCGCGCGGGTGAGGCGCTGGTGAACGTCTACGAGGAGCGGCTCGGGATGGCGCGGGCCAGGATGCGCCGGAGCACCTCGGCTTCGGCCTCGGCCTGAAAGCGCGCTTCGATGCGCTGACGGGCCGCGACGCCGAGCGCGGCGCGCTGCTCGGGAGGCAGGGAGAGCACGTCGAGGCACGCCTGTCCCAGGTGGTTGAGCAGGGCCTTGGGGACGATGAAGCCATTGCGCCCCGAGTCCACCGCTTCGGGGATGCCACCCGCGTCACTGGCGACGACAGGCCGGGCGCAGGCCATGGCCTCCAGCAGGGCGTTGGGCATGCCCTCCCACAGCGAGGGCTGGAGATAGACATCACACAGGCGCAGGTGCGCGGCGATGGCCTCCGGTGTGTCGAGCGGCCCGGAGATGAGGATGCGCGCGGCGTCCTCGGGGTGTTCCGCGCGAAAGGCGACCAGGTGCTCGGCGTCGCGAGGCCGCACCTCGCCGATGACGAGCAGGCACGCGGGCCGCGCGCGACGCACCTCCGTGAGCGCGGAGAGCAGGAAGGGCAGGCCCTTCTTGTGGCGGAGCTCACCGGAGAAGCCGAGCACGGCCTCATCGGGCGCGATGCCCAGCCGCGCCCGGAGCGAGGCGTCCGCGGGCCCGGGCGAGAAGATGGCGGTGTCGACGGCGTTGGGGATGACCTCGACCGGCGCTTCGCGGCCCAGGAGCATGCACATCTTCCGGCCGAGGTCCGCGGAGGCCGCGGTGAGGACGCGGGCCCGTTGCAGCGTCCACAGCAGGCGCGCGAAGTCGCCCGGCGGGAACATGAGCTGGTCCACGTCATTGCCCCGGGCGCTGACGACGGAGGCGATGCCCACGGACTCAGCGAAGGCGACGGCGAGGAACCCGGGCGGGAACAGATAGTGCCCCCACACGAGGTCATACCGCTGCTTCGCGTGCAGGTAGCCGAGCACGTCGAGCGTGTGCTGCATGGACAGGTCCGTGCTGCCGAAGAGCCCCAGCCGGTGGAGCGTCACGCCGCGAGCGAACGGTGAGGTGTCGCCCGCGTCGTCCACGGTCTGCAAGGCCCCCGGCGCGGCGGCGCGCGTCCACGCCAGCACGTCCACCTTGGCGCCCAGCTTCACCAGCGAGCCCGCCGTGCGCGCGCCACTGCGAGCCAGCCCTCCGATGTCGGGCGGGAAGCGTTCGGCGAGGAGGAGGACACGCGGGCTGTCGGACATGGCCCGCGCACCCTACCCCCGATTCACGCCACCGGCTGCCTGGCGTGTGGCACGCGGGGACGGAGCGAGAAGTCCTTGCGCGTGAGCCCCCGCCAGAGCGCCTCGAGCGGGCCGCGCCCGAAGTGCTTCGACCACTGGTTGGCGAGCAACACCTGAAGCGGCCAGAAGACGAATGGAGCCAGCAGCAGCGCTGTGCGGCTCCACGTTCCAAAGGCGCCCAGGCCGTGCCCACCGAAGGCCCACGTCCCGACGATGGATTGCATCAGGTAGGCGGTGAACGCGACCCGGCCCAGCGACGCGATGGCCCGCGTGGGCGCGGCACTCGCGAAGCGCCGGGCCAGCCCCACCACCGTGAGCCCGATGGCGATGGCGAGCGGGACCGCCCCCAACTCGTGCAGGGCCTGCGCGACCAGCCAGGCGTGCGGTGAAAACCCTCCGGCAATCTGCACGGCCATGCCCGCGGAGGTCACCGCGAGACCCATCGCGCCGAGCAGCAGCACGCCCCGGGGTGACGCGGAGCGCCCCTCGAACAGCCCGGACTGGACGCCCGCCATGCCGAGCAACATGCACCCCGCCGCCCTCCACCCCGTCTCGAAGACGAGCGAGTTCGTCTGGGCCGAGAAGGCCAGCCTGGCCCGGACAGGCAACTGCGTCATCCAGTCCCCCTGGAAGGCCGCGACCTCCGCCGAGACCGAGCCGCCGCCGAGGAACGCGTTGAGCGCGCCGAGCACCGCGGGAGGGAGGTGGTCGAACGCCAGGGCCACCGCCAGCGACAGCGCGGGCCCGACGCAAAGGAGCACGAGCCCCAGGCGCAGCTGCCGCCCGGGAGACCAGGCTCGCGTGCCGACAATCAGCATGCCGACGACGCCGTAGGTGAACAGGATGTCGCCGTACCAAACGCCGTAGGCATGCACGAGCCCGAAGACGACCAGCCACGCGAGCCGCTTGCGGGGATGGGCCTCGTCGCCTCCCAGCACCAGTGACGCGCCGAAGAGCATCGCGAACAGATTGAGGAACTTGCAGTCGAAGAGGAGACGGCCGAGTCCCCAGGCGACCCCTTCCGCGCCTTCGAGCGAGCCGAAGACCGTGGGATTCAGATAGGCCGCGAAGGGCATCGCGAAGGTCTGGATGTTCATCACGAGGATGCCGAGCAGGCAGAAGCCTCTCAGGACATCGATGGGGGCAAGACGAGAACGCTGGCTCATGCACTCGAAATTATGAATGAATGCTCGCGTTTGATACTCGCGGCGGACTCGCGTTCGAGCCCCTGGGACAGGATGACGGCGATGCGGAAGAAGACCGATGGGCGCAGACGGAGCGGCGCCCGCAAGCAACCCTCGCAGGTCCGCAGCAGGGCGCTGGTCGACGCCCTGATTCAAACGACAGCTCGCGTTTTGCTTCGCGATGGCTGGCAGGCGATGACCACCAACCGGATCGCGCAAGATGCGGGGGTGAGCGTGGGCAGCCTGTACCAGTACTTCCCGAACAAGGAGGCGCTGCTGCTGGCGCTGGTCGAGCGAATCGCCGACGAGATGACGGCACGGCTGATTGAAGTCGGCACGGCGCTGGGTGACGCGACGGTCGATGAAGGAATCACGACGTTCGTGCGCGCGGCACTCGACCTCTCCCGGCGCGACGCCGCGCTCTACCGGGCCGTGCTCGTCGAGCTGCCTCGCCAGGGCACACTGGAGCTCTTCGCGCGCGTCAACCGCCGGCTCGCGGACGCGCTGGCCGACTGGCTGGTGGTCCGGCGCGACGAACTCGACGTCGCCGACCCGTCCCTCACCGCGCACATCCTGGTGACGTCGATCGACGCGCTCACCGACCATGCGCTGCTGTTCCATCCGGAGCTGCTCGACAGCCCACGCTTCGAACGGGAGCTGCGCGCACTGATGGCCCGTTACCTGGGGGTGCGACGCCCAGCGGAAGGCCCGCCGCGTCGTGAACAACCCCGCCGCCGCAAGCGCACTGCTTGAAGAGGTGGCCTCCGCCCCAACGGAGGCCACCTCCCCCCCCTTCATTGCCCGAAGCCCCCCAGCGCCGTACGGCTGAAGCTCGCGGCCCCCTGGCTCACGCGCGCGGCGGACTGGCTGAACACCTGGAACGCCGCGCGTATCTCCTGGGCGCTCTGCCCCGGCGTGAGGATCCACTTGTCGTCGATGCCCATGTCCCGGAACACGCGGCGGAAGTCCGTGCTCCCATCGCTGATGCCCATGGCCGCGACGATGTGGTTCTCCGCGCGCTTCAGGTCCTTCACCACCGCCGCCACGTCCCGCGCCTTCGCGTTCATCGAGTGCGCGTCGGCGCCGTCCGTAATCAGCAGCGTCACCGTCCGCACCGGCACGCCGTTGGCGCTGAACTCCTGCGCCTTCGCCAGCACCGTGCCCAGCAGCACCACCGACTGGTCGTACAGCGGCGTGCCCTGGTCCGCCTTGTAGTTCTTGCCATGCATCCGCACCACGTCCTCCACGGGCCGGAACGGGTTCAGCACGAACCCGTTGAGGTAGCGCGTGTGGAAGAGGACGCCATCCTTCTGCTTGCTCGCCAGCAGCGCGTCGAGCACCAGGTTGTGCCCGTCACACACCGTCTTCGAGTGCCCCGCGTAGTCGATGCTGCCCGAGTCATCCGGCATCACCGTCACCAGCACCACCTCGCTGGCCTGCACGTCCTCCACGTTGACGCCCAGGCCCGCCTGAATCTGCGCGCCCAGGTCCACCACGGACAGCGCCTGCAACCCCGCGGGGCTCAGCACGCCCTCCGCGTGTGCGTCATCGAAGAGCTTCTGGATTCCCGTTCCATTCGCCTTGCTGCCCATCTCCCACGCTCCTTCTCCCTCTTCCGAGGGCAGGGCTCCGCCCGTCCCGCGCTCGCGAGACCTGTCAAAGCCCGTCATTGAATGAGTGTCTTTGCGTCCGCCGGAAGACTCAGCCGATGCGCAGGTCCGGCCAGCTCGCCAGCGGGTCCGTGGACTTCACCAGGTGCATGCCCGCATCGGCGAAGCGCTGGAGCGCCGCGTCCGCCTGCGGCGTGAAGTCCGCCGCGAAGCCGCCCTTCCCGTCCGGCACCGTCACCGCCGACATGCAGTCCGTCAGCAGGTACACCTTGCGCGCCAGCGCCGCGTCCTGCGCGACAATCTCCCCGAGCAGGTCATCGATGGAGCTCTTCACGCAGTGGCTCGCCGCCTGCCCACCAATCACCACCGCGTCCGCGGTCAGCAGCGTCTTGAGGAACTGCGTGTTGCGCTGCGCCAGCGGCTGGCCGTCATGCCGTCCCAGCACCTCCGGCCGCAGCACCGAGTAGTTCTCCGTCAGCGGATTGCCGCCCTTCACCTCCGCCCACGACTGCACGCCGCGCGCGAACGCGTGGAACAGCCGCGCCTCCTGCACCACCCCAGCCAGCGCGTGCCCGTCGCCGCCGAGCAGGCAGTGCGGCGGCCACAGGTACAGGGTGTACTTCCCGGCCCGCTCCAGCTCCTCGCAGTAGTGCTTCACCTGCTTGAGCAGCCAGGGGTAGTTGCCGCCGCACAGCCACTTCGCCATCGCGGGGTTGGGCCGCGCCTGCCCGCGCTCAATCTGCTCGCGCGTGACTTCGCGGTACGGCGTCAGCGGCTGGTCGTCCTGGTCCACCCAGAAGGCCGGGAAGAAAATCTGGTACGCGAAGTGGGTGTCCAGGGTCGCCGTTACGTTCGTCAGCGCGCCGAGGTTCCGGTAGATGAACTCCGCGATGCGGCGGCTGTCCTCCACGGCGCCGCGCCCGCTGCGGCCCGCGACGTAGAGCGAGCCCTCCGGGAAGCAGAAGTCCTTCTGCACGTCGATGAGGAGCAGATGCAGGTTGAAACGGTCCGTCGCGGACACGGTCAGGTTGTTCGCCGCGCGCCAACGCCACGCTTCCATCTGCAACGTCCCGGCATTGGGGCCATACGCGTACTGTCCGGCATGGGCCGCGTCGTAGAACCCTGGAAGCGGAAGCGGCTTCACTTGCGTCTTCATCGTCCTACCCTCCTGTCTGGCGTGGAGACGTCTGCTCCACGCGGTGGAAACACATCCATTCACGTCATCCGAAGCACTGTGATGTCCTGCCGCCCCACCACCGCCAGCCCTTGCTTCACCAGGAAGAGCGGGCTGCCCGAGTCCACGAAGGGCTCGGTGTCAGGGAACTCGCGCACCACCTCCAACTGGCCCTGCCGCAACGCCACGCGCGTGAGCCCGGTGTCGGTGGCGCAGAACAGCGCATCCCCCACCGCGCACCGTCCTCGCGGGACGTTGCCCAACCACGAGCCATCCCCAGCGGCGGCCACGGCGCTGGCGCGCACGCCTCCGTCGGAGCCCAGCACCACGCAGTGGTGCAGTGTGCGCCCGCCGGACTCCTCCACCAGAAACAACCAGGCCTGAGCTCCATCGAAGACGCACTCCGCGTCCACGAGCTTCCCCGAGGGCCACGGCAACGCGAGGCCGTCCTTCACCCCCAAGCGCTCCGCGTCGAAGACGAAGGCGCCGCGCAGTCCGCCCGCCCGGTGGAAGCCCAGCCCGAAGCGGGGCCCCACGAAAATCCGCGTCTGTCCTTCGAGCACATCACCGATGCGCTCCGGCCCATGCGGGCCGTCCCGCCACAGCCCGCCCCCCACGGCCCAGTAGCGATGCCGCGCATTCGTGGCGAACGCGGGCGTGCCCTCGGGCGCGTCCACCCCCACGCGCTCGGGTGTCCGGCCCGGAGCCAGCACCGCGACCTCGCCCCCTCTCCCCACCAGCGTGACGTCGCCTTGCAGGGCCCAGCGCAGCGACGGGTCCAGCAGTCCCCGCAGCACCACCCGCCCGTCCTCGCGCCGGTACGCCCCCTCCGCGTGGTACAGCCAGCGGAGGACACCGTCCTCGTTGCTCGCGTGTACCAGGACGCCTCGCGTGGAGAACATCCGCGTCGCCGTCACCTGCCCCCGCACGGACGTCACGGGCGTCGTGGCCGCCGTCGCGTGGGGACGGCACACGGGGCACGCCGCGCGCGCGTGCTCGGCACCGCACGACGTGCACGGCGCGAAGCGCAGCGACTCCAACAGCGGAAGCGGGAAGGCACCGCGCAGGTCCTCCACGAAGACGCGGTGCAGGTGGTGCAGCACCGTGTCTGGCAACGTCGCCAGGGGCAGCGCCGGCTTCGGGTACAGCACCTCCGGGTGGAAGACGGTGACGCGCTGGAAGAGCCGTCCCGCGGGCGTGGTCCGCGCCGTGGGGCGCTTGGGCTTGTGAACGCCGCCATGCGGTCCCACGCACAGCAGCGACTGCATCACCGCGACGGTATAGGCATACCAATCACTTTCAGGCGAAGCGGGCCGCGAGGGCACCAGCCCCTGCGCGCCGTTGCTCCCCAACCGCAGCGGGTCGAGGAACCGCTCGGTGAACACCGGGCAGAGGAAGGTGCCGAACTGGAAGCTGTCCGCGTCGATGACGTAGGCATCCGCGGTTCCTTCGACCAGCACGTTGAGGTCATTGAAGTCCCCCACCACCACGCCCGCGGCATGCACCGCGCACAGCGTCCGGTGAAGTCCGCTCAACACCTCGACGACACGCCCCGCCGTGGCGCCGGCCCTGCGGAAGGAGGGCTCACTGAAGCGCCGCAGCGGCTCCACGCCCTCCAGCTTGCGCATGGCGTAGCCCAACACCGTGCGTCCCGGCTTGTCCGTCGCCAGGGCCTGCGGCGACACCACCCGGCCCGGGAGGCTCACGGGAAAGGCGCGCAGCTTGTGCTGGTGCTCGTCCAGACGGACGCGGGCCGCGGCCTGCTCGGTGGGCAGGCCCGTGTAGTCGGGGTGTTCGGGCGGCTTGAACAGCTTGAGGGCACGGCCATCCCCCAGGTCGAACACGTCCGCCTCGCCGCCCTTGCCCAGCGCCTTCGCCGGATTCAGCCGGAACCGCTTTCCCTCGAGCCAGATGTCCATGGCCTCAAGCCCTCCCCATGCGGCGGCGCAGCACGACCAGCGTGGTGTCGTCCGGTAACAAGCCCGGCGTGCGCACCACGCACTGCGTGGCGAAGTCAGCGCGGACGGATTCGCGGTTGAGCAAGGCGAGCCGTCTGCGCAAAGCATCCGGGTTGGCGAAGTAGCGGTCCTCGGTCCAGAGCCGAGACAGCGGGCCCACACACTCCTCGCGCTCCGGCATTCGCGCGGTGGCCAGCTGCTGCAGGTCCACCACGCCGTCCGTGCCCAGGAGCAGTGCGTGAACATCCTCGGTGGGCACCAGGGCTTGTTGAATCAATGGCACGTCCTCCCCGCCCAGCAGCGCGTAGGCGAGATACGGCGGCGCGTTCCCCGGAAAGGGCCCGAGCGAACGCACCTCCCCGTTGAGCGCCCACAGGCCGTCCCCCGCCGAGAAGACGAGCGTCGACGCGGGCGTCACGACCGCGCCGACCAGGGTGAAGAGGAAGTCCCTCACCGTCTCGCGGCCCAGGTCCTCGCGGAGCCGCGCCAGGAGCAGCAACACGTCCTGCCGGAGCGCGGGCAGAAAGCCAGGCGCGTCCACGGACTCGCCCGCCGCGAGCCGCGCCAGCGCGGCCTCCGCCACCCCACGGGCCCCGAGCTGCGCGCCCAGCTCACTGCAAGGCTGGCTGCCACACCCGTCCGCCACCACGGCCACCAGCCCGTGCTCACGGGCCCGGACACACAGCGCATCCTGGTTGTTGCGCCCCGCCCGGGCGTGCTCCCGCCCCAGCACCGAGGCAGCGGCGATATCGAATGGCAGCGCGGACATGGCTCTCCCGTGGCCCTGGCCGGGCACGTACAGCGGGACGGACAGTCACTCGGCGGCGCGCTGGCCCCACGGCCATCCCCTGGGCAGCGGCACCTCACGAACCTGGGCTTGCCCCAAGTTCGTGTCTCAATGACACCAACATAGTGTCCGAACGACACGATGTCAATTCAAGGGGCTGCCGGGCCGCTGGGGCGGGGCGTTGTTCAGGACTCAGAGCTCGAAGTTGAAGCCCGCCTTCTCCAGCTGCTTGTACTTCTTGTGGTCGAACCGGTAGAGGCGGGCGGCGCGGTGGGAGACGTCCTGCTCCACCTCATCCAGCTCCTCGAGCAGGTCCATGGCGAGGATCTTCTTGCGGAAGTTCCGCTTGTCGAGCTCCCGCTCCAGGACGACCTCGTACAGCCGCTGCAGCTGCGTCAGCGTGAACTTGGGCGGCAGCAGCTCGAAGCCGATGGGCTGGTAGCGGACCTTCCCCTTGAGGCGCTGGAGCGCCGTGCCGAGCACGTCCGCGTGGTCGAACGCCAGCTTCGGCGTATCCCAGACGGAGAACCACGCCGCCTCGCGCGCGTCCGTCGCGGCGTGCGGCACATGGTCACTGAGCTTCACGAGCGCGAAGTACGCCACGGTGACCACGCGGCCCCGTGGATCTCTCCCCGGCGTGCCGAACGTGTAGAGCTGCTCCAGGTGGCTGGGGCGGATGCCGGACTCTTCCTCCAGCTCGCGGCGGGCCGCGTCGTCGAGCGACTCCTCCATCCGCACGAAGCCCCCCGGCAGCGCCCACCTCCCGGCGAAGGGCTCCACGCCACGGCGGATGAGCAACACCTTCAGGTCGTCGTCATCCAGGCCGAAGACGACGCAGTCCACCGTCAGCGCCGGCCTCGGGTACTCATAGGTGTAGCTCACGGGTCCATCCGTTCCGGGCTGCGAGGGGGCTCCTCGCATAGTGTCCGGAACACACCCGGGTCAAGCCGGGGACGACGCGGCGGGCCTACAGGTGGACCATGCGCGACAGCTGGCGCCAATCCACGAGCTGGACGCTCTCCTCGGCCAGGTCGAACTCCAGCGAGCGGCGCATGCCAATCACATCCCCGCCCATCTGGAACGGCACTTCCCGGTCGAAGTCCATGCGCAGGCGCTGGACGAACCAGTCATGCATGTGGGGCAGCGGGTGCTCGCCGCGCCAGAGCCGGAACATGTTCCGGGTGGCCTCCAGCACGCCCGCCCCATAGACGCGCACGGACAGCCGGTGGGGCACCGCCTGGGCGAAGGGGAACGCCTTGAAGCCGAAGCCCCACTCGGGCGTGGTCGCCGCGCCCGCGACGCCCGCGGGGCCCCGGTACAGCAGCGCGCCCTTGTCGCCATGGGGCACCGGCTGCACGGAGCCGCGCGCGTCCACGGTGAGCGCGGGCTCGCCCAGGTTGTAGACGGACACCATGGGGTTGCCCTCGCCGAAGACGTGGCGGGGCACCGTCCGGGTGAACATGGCGCCCAGATAGCCGCGGAGGCCGGCCTGGGTGCTGCGCAGCGGCCCCGAGGCGGCCAGCTGGTTCTTGAAGTCCTGAATCATCTCCGCGTCCCAGCCGGTGCCCGCGAAGGGGGCCACCTTGCCCTCGACGCGGACCAGGGAGAAGGGACGCAGGGGCGGCAGGCGCTCCCCCACCGCGGCGATCTGCTTCAGGGCCTCGGCGGGCCGGGGCGCGCCGGTGACGCGGGCCCAGGCGTTGCCCGTGCCCATGGGGAGGACGCCAATGGCCGGCAGGGCGACGCCGGCGGTCCGCAGCTCGTTGAGGAGCCCCGTAATCGTCCCGTCGCCACCACCCGCCAGGAGCAGGGAGGGCGGGTTGGGCCGGAGCGTGTCCGAAATCCACGCCCGGGCCTCCTCGAGCGAACGGGTGAGCGCCACGCGAGCCCTCGGAAGGAAGCGCTGGACCAGCCCTCCCATGCCTTCGGAGCCCCGGCGTGCACGCAGGTTGACGAGGACGGCGATGTCGTTCATGGCGGGCGGGACTCTCCCCACGCTTTGTCATGGCCCTGTCATGGCGTCGCAACGCGTGACAGGGCGTGACGCAAAAATGACTTCACGCTCCGAGTACTTGAGCAACACGGGCCCTCAGCCCCCGTGTTTCCCGCCGGCGCAGGGACAGCGCGGCCGTGGCCACGCCCCCGGCCAGGAGCAGCCGGCGCAACCACTGCTTGCCCGCCGCGTGATAGCCGCCCGAGGTCCCCGTCCCCTCGGCCATGGGCCGGAACAGCGTGCCTGACGTGTGTCCCTGGCGCTCCTTCTCGAAGTGCTGGGCCTCGGTGACGCCGTGCATGGTGCGCTCGAAGGTGCGCGGCAGCAGGCCGTGCATGGCCGCGAAGCTGCGGGCCGCGGGCCCCACGAAGACTTCGTGCCGGGGGCTGCGCAGCACCCGGAGGATGGCGCGAGCCACCCGCTCCGGGGTGTACACGGGCTCCACGGGACGGATGCGCCAGCCGGTGTAGTTGGCCGTGTGCTGCCAGAGCGGCGTGTCGATGGCCGCGGGGAGGACGGTGCACACGCTGATGCCCGTATCGAGCAGCTCCTGGCGGATGGAGGACGAGAAGCCGCGCACCGCGTGCTTCGAGGCCACGTAGGCGCTGACATAGGGCGCGGCCACCGTGCCGAAGGTCGACGAGACGTTGACCAGGGTGCCGAAGCCCTGCCGGCGGAACTGCGCCACGGCGGCGCGGGCGCCGCTGACGGTGCCGAAGAAGTTCGTCTCCATCACCTGGCGGAAGGCGTCGTCGGGGGTCTCCTCCAGGCGGCCCATGAGGTAGACGCCCGCGTTGTTGATCCACGCGTCGAAGTGGCCAAAGGCGGCGCGCGCCTCCTCGGCGAGCCGCTGGACGGCGGCGGAATCCGACACGTCCGTGGGGACGACGATGGCCCGGACGCCGAGCGCCTCGCACTCGCGGGCGAGGTCCTCCAGGGGCTCCTCGCGGCGGGCAGCCAGGACGACGTGCGCCCCCTTCTTCGCCAGGGCCAGCGAGGTGGCTCGGCCGATTCCGCTCGACGCACCGGTGACGACGACGACTCGGTTCTTCCAGGCTCGCTTCATGTCCACGGTCTCCTTCGCGTGCCTTGGCGCACGGCACCCCGTCCCCCTCGCCAAGATGGCGATTGCACACAGCGACGCACCGGGTCATCGCACACTCGGTTGAAGGGCAGGCAGAGGGGCGAGGCCTTGCTGCAGGCCACCGCCGGGGATGGGCGTCCAGTGCCGGGACGGGCGCTGGCTCACGGTGCGAGGTGTCCGCACGGCGGGTGGAGGATTGGTTCCCCACGGGTAAAGGGTGGAGATGGCTCGGGTTTTCGTGCGGGAACGGTGAGTTGGAGGAACCGGAACCAGCTTGGTATGTGCGAACGACTGTCGGGCAGGAAACGGAACGCAACCTGCACCCGGCACCCGCGCCATGAACCTTCCCGAACGCTTCCTCCCACCGCCCTGGACGGCGGCTGTGGTCCTGCTGTGTGCCTCCGCCTGCATCAACGTGCCGGCCATCGAGTCCGCCGAGACGGAGGTGCGGATGATCTCTCCAGCGGAGACGGCGTACACGAACGGCGCGTTGGAGCTCCGGCTCGCCGTCACGGGCCACGCACCGGACCGGGTGGAGTTACTGAAGAACGGGGAGGTCCTGGCGGAGCTGGCGCCACCGTACGTGTACACGTGGGACACGACGGGGGAAGCCGAGGGGACCTACCGGCTGGAGGCCCGCGCGGTGCTGGGCGACACCGCGTTCGTGAGCCCGAGCCGCGACGTCGTGGTGGACCGGACGCCGCCGCAGGTGGTGTCGCGCGTTCCGGAACCGGGCGCCCAGGAGGTCTGGGTCCAGAGCCCCATCCGCGCCGAGTTCTCGGAGCCCCTGAAGCGCAGCACCGTGACCACCGAGTCCGTGCACCTCCGCGTCGGCGAGCTCGCCGTGGCCCACACGGTGTCCCTGTCAGAGGACGGGAGGACCGTGACGGTGACCCCGGTGACCGCGCTGACCGCGCCCAGCACCGTGGAGCTGCGGGTCGAGGGAACGCTCACGGACCTGGCTGGGAACGCCGCTGTCGACCTGGGGGCGTCGTGGGGATGGGTGGTTCCGGAGTTCGTGCCGTATCCGGCGCCCACACCAGGTCCGACAGGGCGCAGCATCGTTACTCAGCCGTACATCAAGCTGGATGCGAATGGGCACCCTACTGTCCTGACTCATCGTTACGAATATGAGGGCACTTACTACACTGTTGATTTGTTCGTGCATCGATGGACAGGCAGCCGGTGGGAACAGGTTGGCCCCGGACTGAAAACAAGCCCGAACGAATTCACCATCAACTCGCCCAACATCCAGCTATTGCCAGATGGAACGCCCGTTGTCGCATGGCAAGAGGACATGGGCGGACAGTCCGACAACTACATTCATGTTGCGAAATGGGATGGGACATCCTGGGTTCGTTATGGCGGCGAGCGAGGAATCCTGCCCGACCGGACATACGCCCACAACGTAGCTCTCCAGCTAAACTCACAAGGGCACCCGGTCGTCGCCTTTTCGCTGGACATGGAAGACATCGAAGGACACGCACTCCATGTATACCAATGGACGGGAACCCAATGGGCTCGTATCGGTCATGCGTTCCCCGGTGGACTGAACTCCTGGATCAGGCCTCCTGTCTTGGCATTAGACGGAAACGACAATGCTTTCGTGGCGGCCATGTTGAGTGTCAGCCCAGTCCGCATCCATGCTTGGCACTGGTCGGGAACCGACTGGGAGCAATCGGGCGACTTGGCTCTCACGAACAACCCTATCCCCGACCTCAGCATCAACCTCAAAACAACACTCACAGAAAACAATCAACCCATCATAGCCTGGACGGAATCCAACCCGTCCACATCAAAATCAGAAACCTATATCAGCCAAAAAGACCAGGCTCAGTGGACCCCACTAGCTCCCCTGCCATCTGCACCGACGAACAACAGCAGTGAAATCCACGCAATAAAATCAAACAAACCAAACGACCTCATCGCCCTGTCGGTCGATTTCAACACCGAAAGAACATCAATAAACATCGATCGCCACTCGCATGGAAAATGGGACAAACTCTGGAGCAAGCATCTCCCGAGGCGCACCCACCAGTATCGCTTAAGCAACCTCGAAATGGACACCAATCACACCGGTGACATCGTAGTCGCCTGGACGCAATTCGAAACCGGTGCCCCCCAAGAAATCGTCGTCTATCGCCGCAACAAATAGCCACAAGCCAGCAACCCCGGCCATTTCCACTAAAGAGAATCAAAGATGAGGATCGCACCCGCAATCGTGGCGTTTTTCCTGTCGACTCAAGCCTACGCGGCGCCCCGCCGCACCGTGGTGGCCAGCGGCGACTGCAAGGACGCGGAACTGAGCGGGCAGGCCAAGGCATTCCTGGGCGCCCTCGCATCCCGGCCAGAGCAGGACACACTCAGCGCCGCTCAGTTCAGCGAGCGGCTCTTCCCCCAGCCCACTCAGAGCTTCGAGGACCTCCAGCGGCAACTCGAAGCCGCCCAGGACCAGTTCTACGAGGGCCGCAACGCCAGGACCCTCCAGTCCGTCGATGAAGCCCTGCAACAAATCACCCGGCTTCCCGTGGGCGATGCTCGCTGGAAACTCTACGTCGATGCGCAGCTTCTCCACGGCCTCAACTACCGAGCCATGGGCAAGACGAAGGAGAGCGATGCCGCGTTCCGCAACGTGCTGCGGCTCCAGCCGAAGTACGAACTCGACGCGGACTACTTCGCGCCGTCCGTCCGTCAGAACTTCGACAAGCTTCGCCGCGAGCTCGACCAGACGCGCAAGGTGAAGCTGTCCGTGAAGTCCACGCTGCCCGCCGCCGACGTGTACCTGGACGGCCTCAAACTCGGCCAGACGCCGCTGGCCCTCGACGCAGTCCCCGGCACCTATCACCTCACCCTCGTCAAGGGCGACACCACCAGCTTCCCGCGAAGCATCCAGGTGCAAGGCACCGAGACGCCGTTGCTCGTGGACGTGGCCTACGAAGGCTCTGTTTCCGCCAGCCCATTTCCCTGCCTTGCGTCCACGGATGGAAACGATGAACGGAGCCTCAGCCACGCCGTCCGGCTGGGCGGCACGCTTGGCGTCGAGGAAGTCATCGTCGTCCGCCTTGAGCGACCGAGCAGTGGCCCCAAGTGGTTCGCGGCCACCGTGCTCAATGTGGAGGGCGGACAGAAGCTCCGCGAGGGGGGCTTCAAGACGCAGGACCCGGAAGTTTCAAATGAAGCCCTCGCCGCCCTGGTCGACTTCGTCACCACCGGCCGCTCTCCATCGAACCTGGTTGTCATGAACTCCAATGGCAAGGCGCCTTGGGACCCGCCCGCCGGGTTGCGCCAGGGAGGCCTGGACCTGAGCGCGCCCAACATGCTCGCGGATGGGAGTTCCAATCCTCGCCCGACCTCGGGGCTCCGCACTGCGTCCTACGTGGCGCTCGGAACAGGGGTCGCGGCGTTCGGAGGCGCGGGCATCGTCCGGCTCCTGGCCCAGAAGGACATGAACGCCCTGGAGAAGCGGCTCGACAACGGCCGGATTCTGTCCACGGACAGAGAGGCACTCGAGCTCAGGAACGCACTCGTCCAGAAGAGCCATGTCCTCAACGGCCTGCTCATTGGAGGAGGCGCAGCCGTCGCCACCGGCGCCGTGCTCTATCTCCTGGCGCCGGATTCACGCACGGCACCACCCGTGACGGTCGGCCTCTCCGCTGATGGCAATGGCGCCGCAGCCTCCATCTCGGGCGCGTTCTGAACGAAGCCCCCCCAACGGGCTCGGCATTCCTCGGGTGTTCACGTATCCGGGGAATGCCGCGGCGACACACGTCTGGCGTTGAATAGGGCCCATGCGGAGCGCGCGCCGCCGGCCGATTGAGCGCGTAGAGTGCCAGCCATGATGCGAGCCCTCTTCGTCCTGCTGCTGGCGACCAGCGCCTCCGCGGCGTCGCCGCGAACCCTTCGGGTCGACTACTTCCACACCGGAAACGCCACCGAGGAGCGCTTCAGCCTCGACAAGCTGGTCATCGAACCGCTCCCGTGGCCCGGCCATCCGGAACGCGCCATCGACGAGACGAACCTCGGCAAGTACCTCTTCGAGGTTCGGGACCGGGACACCAATCGGCTCATCTTCTCGCGCGGCTTCGCCTCCATCTATGGCGAATGGGAGGTCACGAACGAGGCACGCAGCAGCAACCGCACCTTCCACGAGTCCCTGCGGTTCCCCACGCCGGACCGTCCCGTTCAGGTCCTCCTCAAGAAGCGGGACGCCCAGAACGCATTTCGCGAGGTGTGGTCGTTGGTCGTGGACCCGAAGGGCATGTTCGTCGACCCCTCGTCACCTCCCGCGCCCGGGCGCCTGCTGAAGCTGCTGGAGAACGGCCCACCGGAACAGAAGGTGGACCTGCTCATCCTCGGAGACGGCTACACCCAAGCCGAGCACGCCAAGTTCGAGAAGGATGCCCGGCGCATGGTGGACATCCTCTTCACCTACGCTCCCTTCAAGGAGCGCAAGTCGGACTTCAATGTGTGGGGCCTCGTGCCCGCCGCGGCGCAGTCCGGCATCTCCCGTCCTTCAACAGGCATCCATCGGCGCTCGCCCATCGGCGCGACCTATGATGCCTTTGGTAGCGAGCGCTACGTCCTCACCTTCGACAACAAGGCCTTCCGTGAGGCGGCGGCGTTCGCGCCGTACGAGTTCGTGGAGATCCTCGTCAACGGCAACACCTACGGCGGAGGCGGCATCTTCGGCCTCTACGGCACGGTGGCCGCGGAGAGCCTGTGGGCGCCGTATGTCTTCGTCCACGAGTTCGGGCACCACTTCGCTGGGCTGGCCGACGAGTACTACACGTCTGAATCCGTCTATGCGCCCGCCGCGGACCGGCTGGAGCCGTGGGAGAAGAACGTCACCGCCCTCCACTCCCCCGAGCACCTCAAGTGGAAGCACCTCGTCACCTCTGGAACTCCGCTGCCCACACCCTGGGACAAGCCTGGCTACGAGAAGCACTCCCATGACGTGCAGAAACGCCGGGGGCAGATTCGCGCACAACGTAAACCCGAGTCGGAGATGGACAACCTGTTCATGTCCCAGCGTGACTGGGAGGAAAAGTTCCTTTCCTCACAGAAGTATGCGGGCCGCGTCGGTGCCTTCGAGGGCGCCATGTACGAGCCGCAGGGCTACTACCGGCCACAGGTCGATTGCGTGATGTTCACCCGGGACCGTGTGCCCTTCTGCGCGGTGTGCCAGAGCGCCATTTCCGAGGTCATCGACCTGTATTCCGGGCCTCCCGCCAAGCAGCCCCGCGCCAAGCCCTGAACCCCCGAAAATCCAGTGCCAACTTGTGTGACATACGGATGTCACCCAGGCTGGACAATGGATTGCCCTCCCGTTCAGGTGTAAGGGGGGGCGCAACCTGCTTCCCATGGAGTGGAACTCAATGCAGAGACGATTTTGGCTCCCGGCGGTCTTCACGGCCGTGATGGTCACGATGGGCACGGGATGTGGCGACGAGTGCGCTGACCAGTTCGACTGTCGGAGCGACAAGGGCGCTCCCGCCCCCGGGAAGCAGTGGACCTGCAACTCCGGGACGTGCGAGCAGCGCGACGTCACCGCCCCGCCCCCAGACGACGCGGGCACCGACCCGGAGACGGATGCCGGTACGGACGCCGGCACCGACCCGGACGCGGGCGCTGAAAGCTGCACCAGCAACGCAACCTGCGCACTGACCGAGACCTGCAACGTGGAGGCGAGCACCTGCGAGCCGTCCGCCTTCGAAACGCCGGTGGCGACGACCAGCACGCAGATCCAGGCGGTCCGGGATGCAGCGGACGGCGAGCTCGACGCGGCGCTCCCCATTGAGGGTGCGTTCGTCACGTTCATCAAGCCCGCCGTCGCGGGCAGCACCGAGCCGGTCGGCTTCTTCGTTCAGGCCGAGGCGCAGGGCCCCGCCCTCTTCGTGACCGACGCCACGGCGCTGGGCCTCGTGACGGTCGGTGACCGGGTCAGCTTCTCCGTGACCTCGAAGGCGACCACCGATGGCCTGCGTAACGCGCCCACCGTCACCGGGACCACGGTCATCAGCCAGGGTCACCCCGTGAAGAACCTGTCAACGGCGACCCCGGCGGGTCTGGCGGTCGACCGCTCGGCGGAGACCAGTGAGACGCTGGTCACGGGTCTGGACTCCGTGGAGTCCGAGCTCACGTACTTGACGGGCACGATTGGCACGAGCGGCGGGATTGGCGCTGGCTACCTCGGATTCCAGATCACCACTACTGGGATTACCACTGGCGCGGCCAACTTCCGGCTCCGCGTTCCCGCCGCGCTCGTGACCGAGCTCGACATTGAGCCGGGCTGCACGTTCACGCTGAACGCGGGCCCGCTCTGGCGCTTTGGTACCAACGCACAGCCGTCCGCGTTCACGGCTTCCGACCTCACCCTGACGAACTGCGCAGCTCCCACGTTCAGCTCGGCTTCCGCGACGTCCTTGACGGAGGTTGTCCTGAACTTCAGCCGCAGCATCTCCGCAGCGAGCATCACGAACGCGCAGGAGCAGTTCACCTTCACCGAGGGGCTGACGGTCTCCGCGGCACGTGTTGAAGGTAAGCAGGTCTTCCTGACCACGAGCGAGCAGACCCCTGGAACCACCTATTCCGTCACCGTTGCGACCACAGTGACGGACCGGACGGGCGGCACCGTGGCCCCCGAGGCCGCCACGCAGTCATTCCGCGGCTTCCGCCAGCCTGCGGTCCTCCGCCTGACGGAGATCCAGCCAAACATGGGAAGCAACAGGGACTTGGTCGAGCTCCAGGTCATCACGGCCGGAACTACCGCGAACATCGTCCTCCAGATGGATGTGAATTCTCCTCGGCACCTGGCCACCCTGCCGGATGTCGACGTCGCAGAGGGGGATATCATCGTGGTGCATCTCAACCCTGATGCCACCTTCCGCGAGGAAACGCTGGCCAAGGACGAGTCCCCCCGGAGCACCTACGCGGCCAATTACGACACCGCCTGGGACTTCCGCGGATTCGAGGCCAATGACATCACCTACTCCAGCCGGATCGTCTTGGTGAAGGACGCGGCTGGAACCATCCAAGATGCGGTGTCGTTCCGGACCGCTGGCAATCCGCCGGCCGCGTTCCCCGGCAACCTGCAGGCCATCCAGGCGGCTGGACAGTGGCTCCCCGCGGACTGCGGTGGCGCCCTCTGCACGGCCACCTCGACGCCAACTGCCGCGGATGTCTCCGTGAACTGGGCTGGCATTCCCAATGGTGCGAATACGACGAACAACAGTGTCCGCCGCATCAGCGCGACGGACACCAACACGGCCGCGGACTGGGCCGTGGGTGCGCCGTCGTGGGGTCTGCCCAACCCGATGTAGTCTGAGCGCTTCTCTCTGAAGCATCCGGGCCGCGGCTCTCTGAGAGCCGCGGCCCTTTTTATTGGGCTCGGCCCTGGACGACTTCACCCTCGGTGACATTACAGTGCGGCCCAATTCATCCGTGGGCCCGATACCGAGACGGGCCGGAGCCTTCATGCGCGTTCATCCCGTCCTGCCCCTCGTTCTCGCGCTGCTGTTGACCGCGTGTCCTGGCGCAACACCGCCCGGCTCCGACGGCACCGGCCCCCGGCTGGCCATCACCACCACCTCGCTTCCCTTCGCATCGGTCGCACAGGCCTACCGGAGTGACCTCGAGGCCTCGGGCGGCACACCGGCCTATTCCTGGCGCGTCACTCAAGGCGCCCTGCCCACCGGGCTCAGCCTCTCCACGCTGGGCGAAATCACCGGAACGCCTCAGTCGGAGGGCCCCGCGTCGTTCGAAGCCGAGGTCCGGGACTCACGCGGCAACACGGCTCGCGCCAGCTTCACGCTCGAGGTTCGCAACACCGCGCTTCGAATCGCCGCGTCAGCGCTCCCCGATGCGTACCTGGGCGAAGCGTACTCAGCGCAACTCGAAGCCTCCGGCGGCGTTTCGCCGCGGACGTGGACTGCCGTCGAAGGCGCCTTGCCCGCGGGCCTGCGCCTCGATTCGCAGGGCGTCGTCTCCGGCGTCTTCTCCAACACCGGCACCTTCTCCATCACCGTGAGCGTCCAGGACGCCACCGGCACCACGGACCGACGCGCCCTCGAGGTCTCGGCGTTCGCCCTGCCCGACATCGCCGGCGGCACGCTCGCCCCCGCGGCCCCCAGCGTAGCCTACGCCGCCACGCTCACCGCCACCGGAGGCCGGCCGCCGCTCAGCTTCCGCGTCACCTCGGGGAGCCTGCCCGCGGGGCTCCGGCTGGAAGGCGACACCGTGCTCGGCACGCCCGGCACGCCGAGCACCACGTCGTTCACGGTCGAGGTCCAGGACACCAACGGCCGCGCCGCCTCCGGCACCTTCCACATCACCGTGGAGGGCGGCCTCGGCATCAGCCCGCAGAGCCTGCCGGATGCCTACACGGCCACGACCTACCGGCAGAGCCTCACCGCGATGAATGGACGCGCGCCGTTCGCGTGGTCGCTGGCCTCGGGGACCTTGCCCGCCGGCATCCGTCTCACGGCGGCGGGGACGCTCGAAGGCACGCCCTCCACGGTGGGCACGTCCACCTTCTCCCTCCGCGTCACCGATGCCGACGCGCGCGCCGCCACACGCTCACTCAGCATCACCGTGTACCGCCCCCCCACCGTGACGGGCCCCGCGCAGCAGTTGGACGGGTATGTCACCCGGGGCTTCAGCGCCACGTACTCCGCCATCGACGGCAAGCCGCCCTACACGTACTCGCTCACCGGCGAGCTGCCTCCGGGGCTTCGGCTCTCCCCGTCCGGGTCGATGACAGGGACCCCGACCTCCGCCGGGAGCACCACGGGGCAGGTCGTGGTCACCGACGCGAACGGCCGCACGGGCTCGCGAACGGTCGCGTTCACGACCTACGAGCTCCCCGCCATCACCACGCCCTCGCTCCCCGAGGCCCGAATCAACGTCCCCTACTCCACCCAGCTCCGAGCCACCGGAGGCAAGGCGCCGCTGACCTGGCGCAACCTGGGGGCCGCGCTCCCTCCGGGGCTCGCGCTCTCGGCCACTGGCGTCATCAGCGGCACCACCACGAACGCGCAGGAGGTCACCCTCACCGTCGTCGTGACGGACGCCAACGGCCAGGAGGCCCATCGAGCGCTGACGCTCACCGTGCGCGAGACGGGAAGCACCTTCACCGTGGGCCACTGGAACCTCGAGTGGTTCGGCGCCCCCAATCAAGGCCCGCCGGACTCCACGTCTCCGGGCGGGCCCACCGACGACCTCCAGATTGCGTACGCCCGGGACATCATCCGCGAGTCGGGCGCCAACGTTTGGGGACTGGTGGAGATGGTGGACGCGGCGGACTTCGCCACGCTGAAGTCCCAGCTGCCTGGCTACGAGGGCTTCCTCGCCAATGACACGTCCCATGTGCCCAACGGCCCGGCCTACTACAGCACCGGCGAGCAGAAACCGGGCATCCTCTACGACAGCAGCACCCTCACCCTCCAGAACGCGCAGCTCATCCTCACCGCGTATGACGCGGACTTCGGCGGCCGCCCGCCGCTGCGTGTGGACTTCACGGCGCGCACCCGCGACATGGACACGCAGTTGGTCGTCATCGTCCTCCACCTGAAGGCGTTTGCCGACGAGACGTCCTACGGCCAGCGGCAACGCTCCAGCGCGGCCCTGAAGGACTATCTCGACCAACACCTCCCCACCGAGCGCGTGCTCGTCATTGGCGATTGGAACGACGACGTCGACCAGTCCATCACTCGGGGAGGCAACGGCGTCTACCTGCCCACCCCCTTCGCCCCGTTCGTCGAGGACACGCAGCGCTACACCTTCATCACCGCGCCGCTGTCCTGGGCCGGCGAGCGCACCACCGTCGGACACCGCGACGCCGTCGACCACACGCTCGCGTCCAACGAGATGGCCGAGGAGTACCTGTCCGGCTCCGTTCAAATCCTGCGGCCGGATTTGACGATTCCGCTCCCCAACTACGGGAACATCGTCAGCGACCACTACCCCGTCATCAGCCGCTACGCGCTGGGCGGCGAGGGCGGAGGAATGGACCCTCAGACGCCGCCGCGGGTCATCATCAACGAGGTCCTCCCCAACGAGCCCGTGCCGCCCGGACAGACGCTGCCGGACACCCACTACGAGTTCGTCGAGCTGTACAACGCGTCGAACACGTCCGTGGACCTGTCGGGCTGGAGCCTGACGGACTCCGCCGCCGTCAGGCACGTGTTCGCGTCCGGAACGAGCCTCGGCCCCGGCGGGGTCATCGTCGTCTACGGCGGCCCTCGCGGCTTCCCGCCGGGCACGCCCAACACCGTGGCGGCGTCCTCGGGAGCGCTGGGGCTCAACAACGACAGCGACATCGTCTCCCTCCTCACGCCCGGTGGCGAGTACGCGGACACGATGCTCTACGGGGAGACCCTCGACAACGTCTCGTACAACCGGTCGCCAGACCTCACGCCGGACGCGGGCTTCACCTATCACCACATCGTGTCGCCCGGGCGTAACGCCTCCCCAGGGCGCCGCGCGGACGGCAGCGCCTTCTGACCCGGCTCACCGCGCCCCCTCCGCCGAGGACGCCTCCGGGCTCGCGTCGCCCTGGTGAGGGCCGGGCCCCGGCGTCCCGACCACCAGATGCGCCACCAGGCCGCCAGGCCCATCACCGTAGGTGACCCGAACCGCGTCGCCTTCATGAAACTCGCGCAGCCCGCTCACGGGCTCACCCTGCATGTAGAGCAGGGTCTGGTCATCCACGCCGACGTCGTGCTCCTCGCCCTGGGCGTCCTTGATGAGCAGCTCGTTGTCGCCCACCCACGACACGTGTCCTTGAAGCTGACCCGAGGGCTCTGGCCGGCCCGAGCCGCCCTGCCCCAGCGGCTCCGTGGGCACGGCGGCCGTACCACCGCCGCTCCCAGGCCCACGCTCCCGTGAGGCCATCAGTCCCTGCAGGATGTCCGAGCGGCCCTCCCGTTCACTCGCGGAAGGCGGTCCCCGGTCCTCGCTCCGCTGGCCGCAACTGAACCCCACGCCCACGGCACACAGCGCGATACCCACCCACTTCCAGCCGCGCGTTGCCTTCATCGTCACGTGCCTCCCGGTCCGTGGAAGTTCCTGCCAGGCTGGCCGGAGCCCGGCGCATCGTGTCTCCTCCTCAACATGCGGATGGCCCCGCGGGACGAGAACCCAGGGACGACGGCAACGCGCTCCAGAGACGCCTTGGCAAGCGACCCAGGGCCTCGCCGCCCGGCCCCTCTCCGCACGGAGCGGCTCCGGAGCACGGCACGCGGAGTGAGTGCGCCGTGCAGCGGAACAGCGCCCTGGGAGACGAGGGGGAACACCCCTGGCCGCGGAACTCGACGCACCTCCTGCGTCTGCCTATTTTCCCTGGAGGGAAGCGGAGCCCCAGCACCACCGCGCCATGACTCGTGAGCAAGACACCTCCCTCCCGCCCAGCCCCAGACTCCGCGTCGTCGAGCGGCGCGCCGTCCCCCCGTGTGTGGCTGGTCGGGGACAGCCCCGCGCAACTGGCGCGAGCCCGCGAGCTGCTCTCGCGGCACTACACGGTCGAGACCTTCAGCGACGCCGAGCAGATGTTGGAGCGGCTCTCCCTGAAGCTGCCTCCCGAGGTGCTCCTGGTGGGCTCGTGCTCTCCAGGCGGCTCGGGCCTGGAGACGTGCCGCGCCGTGCGCGAGCACTACGACGAGGTGTCCCTCCCCGTCCTCATGCTCTTCACCCAGGACCCTCCCGGAGCTTCCGTGGAGGCGCTGCGAGCGGGCGCCAACGACTGCATCAGCCGGCCCTGCCACGACGCGGAGCTGCTCGCCCGAGTGGCCAGCCTCCAGCGCATCCGGGCGCAGGGGGAGCGGCTGAAGGAGCGTGGGGCGTACCTGTCCACAACGCTCGCCAGCATCGGTGACGCCGTCATCACCGCGGACCGCGCCGGCCGCGTCGTCCTGCTCAACCCCGCTGCCGAGCGACTCACCGGCTGGACCACGCGGGAGGCGCGGCAACACCCCACGGTGGAGGTCTGCCGCATCATCGACGCCGTCACGCGCAAGCCCATCCGGCCCGCGCTCCCCTTCGAAAGGGCACAAGGGTTCTCGGGGCCGACGCTGCTCATCCGCAAGGACGGCACCGAGGTCCCCATCGAGGGAAACATCGCGCCGATTCGCACGAGCCCGCACGACCTCTCCGGCGCAGTGCTCATCTTCCGCGACGTCACCGAGCAGACGCAGGCGCGTCAGCGCAACGAGGCCCTCACGGAGAAGCTGCGCGCCAGTGAAGCGGAGCAGGCCACGCTGCTCGACGCCATCCCCGTCCTCGTCTCGTTCGTCAGCGCGGACGAGCGCTACGGCCGCGTCAACAAGGCCTATGAGGACTGGTTCGGGATTTCGCAGGACCGGCTCCGGGACCAGAAGATTCGCGACGTCATCGGCGAGGCGGCCTATGCCGTGCTCGGCCCCTATGTGAAGCGCGGGCTCGCGGGGGAGAGCTTCTCCTTCGAGCAGCACGACGTGCCCTACCGGCTGGGCGGCAAGCGGGACGTGAAGGTGTCCTTCATCGCCCACAGCGCGCCAGGGCAGCCCGGGTCGGGCTACGTCGCGCTCCTCCAGGACATCACGGTGGAACGGAAGCTGGAGCAGGAGCGTGAGCTGCACGCGCGAAGGCTCCAGGAGCAGTCGGAGTTCGAACAGCAGCTCATCGGCATCGTGAGCCACGACTTGCGCAACCCCCTGGGCGCCATCCTCCTGGGGGCGGAGCGACTAAAGCGCAAGGAGGCGCTGGCGCCCGGCGCCGCCAGGACCGTGGACCGCATCTTGGAGTCGGCGGCCCGCGCGACGCGGCTGGTGCGGGAGCTGCTCGACTTCACCCGAGCCCGGCTGGGCGGCGGCATCCGCATCGAACGCGCGCCCATGGACCTCCAGGCGCTCGGAAAGAATGTCGTGGAGGAAGTGGAGGAAGCCAACCCCGGCGCGCGCGTGGAGCTGACGACGCGCGGCGATGGGCGCGGCGCGTGGGACTCCGACCGGCTCTCCCAGGTGCTCCAGAACCTGGTGATGAACGCCGTGAAGTACGGCCAGCCCGGAGCCCCCATCCAGGTGGTCATCGAAGGCGACGGCGACGCGGTGACGATGCGCGTCCACAACGCAGGCGCCCCCATTCCCCACGAGCGCCTTCACGACCTCTTCAAGCCCCTTCAGCGAGGCACCGACGCGGTGGACATCACGAGCCGCAGCGTGGGGCTCGGACTCTTCATCGTGAAGGCCATCGTCGATGCGCACCAGGGCCGCATCGACGTGAGGTCCTCGCCGGCGGAAGGCACCACGTTCACCGTGAGCCTGCCGCGGCACGCCCCCGCGAGCCCCGAACCGCGAGGCTGAGCCGGGGCTTCACCGCCGCGGCGGGCTCACGGCGGAGCCCGCCGGGCCACTACTCGATGCCGAAGACGAGCGTCACCTTCGCCTGCACGGTCTGCTCCTCCGGCTGGATGGGCGTGGACATCGCGCGGCCATCCGCCGCCTCCGCCATGGCGAGCCGCGCCGGGTAGAACTGCGGGGGCTCCGTCACCGTGCTCGCGTCGAGCACCGCGCCCAGCTTCACGTTCAGCGAGGCAGCCAGCACCTCCGCGGACTTGCGGGCCCGCGCCACGGCCTGCCGCAGCGCCTCGCCCTGCACCGCCTCCTGGCGGCTCAGCCCGAAGCGCACCGAGTCCACCCGGTTGGCGCCCGCCGCCAGCGCCTGGTCCAGCAGGTTGCCCACGCGCGACAGGTCCTTCACGTGGACGCTGACCAGGTTGCTCACGCGGTAACCCCGCAGCTTCGGCTCCGTCTGGTTGGGCATGGGCGGCGCGTAGTCCGGGTACACCGAGTAGTTGCGCGTCTGGATGTCGCGCCGGGCGATGCCCGCGGACGTCAGCGCGGCAATCACCTTCTCCATCCGCTTCGCGTTCTGCTCACCCGCGGACTTCACGTTGGGCGCCAGCGTCTCCACCGCCACGTCGATGAAGGCCTCGTCGGGCTGCGCCTTCACCTCACCGGTGCCCTCCACGCGAATCGTCCGCAGGCCCGTGGGCGCCTGCGTCCGCTGCTGCGTGGAGACGGGCTGCGGCTGCGCGAGCGCCGTCGCGCCAGTGAAGAGCATCGCGGTCAGCAGCAGGGAACGAACAGGGCGGGCTCGGAACATGGTGCCTCCTTGGGGGTCAGCCGGTGCTGGGATCGAACTTCGACGTCCTTACCCCATGGAACGGATGCCGACCCGGGACATTCACGGGCCTTGATTCCCCCAGGAAAGCCCCTCCCTCCAGCGAGGAGGAAGGGGCGCGGGCCGCCCGGCATGTCACCGGCGTGTCACGGGCTGGCGGCTTCGGCGCCCGTCATGTCGCGCACCACCTGACGAGGCCCCCGGGCCGCGACGGAGCGCACCTTGGTGGCCTTGCGCCGCGCGGCGCGCAAGGCGTCCCGGCCCATGTCCATGACCGCGGACACCGCGCCCGCCACCAGGTTGCCCGGCGGCGTATCCGGCGCCATCGGATGCGGCCGCGTGGGCGCCGCCTTGCGCGACATCTCCAGCACGTCGCCCATGGTCCGGAGCTCCTGCGGACGGAAGACCTTCTTCAGCGCGGGGAACAGCGCGTTCTCTTCCTGGAGCACGTGGGCGCGCACGTTCTCCATCAACACCTGCACCTTCGCGTCGAAGCGCTCCGCCTCGGGCGACATGCCGTCCAGCTCCGCCAGCACCCACTTCACCACGTGGTGCTCCTCCAGCGAGCGCAGCACCTCCGGGCTCAGCTCCTCCGAGCGCGCGCGCACCGCGGGGTAGAAGACCTGCTCCTCGATGGCGGCATGCACCGACAGCGCGGTGACCATCTGGTCCACCAGCCGGCGCTTCAGCTTGTGCGCGTTGGAGCCCGCCTTCTCGAACTTCCGGAACAGCTGCTCCACCGTCTTGTGGTCCGCCTTCAGCAACGCAATGGCATCCATGGGTTCACCTCCCTGAGTTCGTGGGCCGCGACGGGCTTCCCGGCGGCATGCGCCCCTCTGGCGCAGCGCGGCATGTCGTGGATGGTGGGGACGGTGCCGCGCGAATGCGGGGGCGGGCGGCGGACGGCTCGGTGCCCCGGATGCACAGCGGGCGGCCAGGCTCGAGGCCTCTCAGCGCGCACCGTCCGTGGCGCGTCCGTCCAGCGCGTCGTGGAGGCCCCCCGCCCGACGCGGAGCCGACGTCCTCCGGGACTCCCGGGCAATCACCTGGGGGCGCTTTCCGGCCCAATGTCCGGTCCACCGTACCCTGGATGGAGGGGTGCGCCGCTGATGGGACTGGGGAAGGGGGAGCACCATGGGGAATGACAGCTTGCGTGTCCGCGTCACGCGCATCACACGCGAGGCCGAGGACATCCTGTCGTACGAACTGGCCGCGGCGGAGGGAGGCGCGCTGCCCGCCTTCGAGGCCGGTGCCCACCTGGAAGTCCGGGTCCCGGGCCCCGGCGACTTCCTGCGCGCGTACTCACTCTGCAACGACCCGGAGGAGACGCACCGCTACGTCATCACCGTGTCGCGGGACGCTCAGGGGCGCGGCGGCTCCTCCGCGATGCATGAGCGCGTGCGGGAAGGCGACGTGCTGGAGGTGCGCGCGCCGCGCAACAACTTCCCCTTGCTGTTCGCGCGCAGCTACGTGCTCGTGGCCGGTGGCATCGGCATCACCCCGCTGCTGTCCATGGCGCGCGTGCTCGAGCGCACCGGCGCGAACTACACCCTGCACTACTGCGCCCGCGAGCCCGGACGCACCGCCTACCGGGAGCTGCTGTCCCAGGCCCCCTTCAAGGAGCGCGTGCGCTTCTCCTTCGACGGAGGCGACCCCGCGAAGGGGCTCGACGTGAAGCAGCTGCTGGCCACGCGGCTGCCGGGAGCCCGCCTGTATTGCTGTGGCCCCGCGGGCCTGATGAACGCCGTGCGCGACGCCGCCACGCTGCACCGCTGGCCCAGGGAGAAGGTGCACTTCGAGTCCTTCACCGCCGAAGGCACCAGCGCCGCCACGGGCCGGGAGGAGCAGGGCTTCGAGGTGACCATCCGCAGCACGGGCCAGGTGCTGCAAGTGCCCGCCGGCCAGACGGTGCTCAACGTGCTGCGCCGCAACGGCGTGCGCATCCCCAGTGACTGCGAGGCCGGCACCTGCGGCACCTGCGTCACGCGCGTCTGCGACGGCCAGGTCGACCACCGCGACTCGTTCTTCGGAACGGAGCCCGCGGGGGACCAGCGCATGCTCGTCTGCGTGTCCCGCGCCCGGTCCAAGAAGCTGGTGCTGGACATCTGACGCGGGACGCCTTCACGCCGCCCGGCCCGAGGACTCGCGCCGGGCACGCGCCACCTCGGCCCGGATGACCTGGCGCAGCGCCTCCGGGTCGAAGGGCTTCTCCACCCGCGGGTTGCCCACGCGCTCCAGGAACTGCCGCGCGGTGGAGGTGAAGGCGCCGCCCGTGATGAAGACGATGCGCTCGGCGGCGCGCGGCGACACCTGCGAGAGCGCGTCGTACAGGTCCATGCCCGTCATCTCCGGCATCATCAGGTCGCAGAGCACGACGTCGTAGCGCGCCTCCGGCCCCGTCAACCGCGCCAGGGCCTGGCGCGCGCTCACCAGCACCTCCACGTCGTTCTCCCGGGACAGCGTGCGGCGGATGGCGCCGCTCACCAGCGCGTCGTCATCCACCACCAGCACCCGGCCGCGCACCGCGCGCGAGGGCTCCGCGCCAGACTCCGACGGCGAGGCGCCGACGGAGGGCTCGGCATGAGGCGCCGGCGGCACCGCCACGGCCCCCGGCGACGCCTGCGTCGCGCCCGCGTGACTCGAAGCGGCGGAGGCGAGGCTCTCGGTGTCGGCCTGCCCTCGCGAGGCGGGCGCAGGTGCGTCGTGGCGCACCGCGGAAGTCCCGTCCCGTGAAGGCGGTGACGGTGACGCCGTGTCTCCGGTACCGGAGTCTCGCTCGGCCATGGGACCTCCGCTTGCTCGGCGCGCCCCCAGCGCCACTGCCTCCGAGGCGCGCGGCCCGACCTCCGGGGGAATGGACGTGAAGGCGGGTGCGGCGGCCGTCCCATCCTGCACGGCGGCCGCGTCTCCGGAGGCTCGCGCGTCGACGGGCCGCTCCGCCGAGGGCTCGCGCGCCGTGGACGCATCTGCTCCATCAGGGCCGTGGCCCGGCGCGTAGGAAGGACCGGGGGCCGGGCTGGCCTGGGCCAGGCGCCGGTCCTCGCTCCTCGCGCCCGCGGAGTCGGTGCCAGGCACGGAGGAATCACCTCGTGGCTCCGCCGCGGAGCCCTCCCGACCCGCCTCCAACGGCGTCGCGCCGGCGTCCGTCGTCGCGGCTCGCAGCGTCACGCGGAACACGGAGCCCCTGCCCGCCTCGCTCTCCACCGCGATGGTGCCGCCCATCGCCGTCAGGTAGGCGTGGCACAGCGACAGGCCCAGGCCGGTGCCCACGCCCACGGGCTTCGTCGTGTAGAAGGGGTCGAAGATGCGGCCGAGCAGCTCGGGCGAAATCCCGCTGCCCGTGTCCCGCACCTCCGCCACCACGCGCCCGTCCGGGCTGGTGCGCGTGACGAGCCGCACCTCGTTCGACTCCGCCTGTCCCTCCGGCAGCGCCTGGGCCGCGTTGATGAGCAGGTTGAGGAACACCTGCGCCAGGCGGGCCTCGTTCCCCTCCACGCGGGGCACGTCGCCGTAGTCCCGCACCAGCTTCGCGCGAGGACGCAGCTCGCCCATGGCGATCTTCACCGCCGAGTCGAGCACCGCGTGCAGCGCCACCGGCCCCTGATGCTCCTCGTCCGGCCGGGAGAACATCTTCAGGTCCTGCACGATGCGCCGCACGCGCTCCGCGCCGAGCAGCGCCTCGCGCAGCGCCTGGTTCACGTCCTTCAGCCGCGTGCCCACGTCCCGCGTGTCCGACAGCTCCCGCGCGAGCGCGTCCGCCTCGTCACTGGCGTGCTCCAGGTTGGACACGATGTAGGCCAGCGGGTTGTTGATTTCGTGCCCCACGCCCGCCGCCAGCTGCCCCACCGCCGCCAGCCGCCCCGTCTGGACGAGCTGGGCCTGGGCCTGCCGGAGCGTGCGCATGTTCGCCTCCAGCTCCGCGTTGGCCCGCGCCAGCGCCTGCGTGCGGTCTTGCACGCGCTCCGCCAGCCACCGCTCCCGGTCCTTCAGTTGTCCCACGCGCAGCAGGTACACGCTGACGGCCAGCATGCTCACGCCCAGCACGCACAACAGCCAGAAGCCGGTGCGCTGCCACAGCTTCGGCTCCAGCAGGACGTCCAGCGACACGGGCTCCGTCCAGCCGCCGTCGCGGCCCTTCGCCTGGACCTCGAAGCGGTAGCTGCCCGGCCGCAGCCCGTTGTACAGCGCGCGCCGGGCCTCCGCGTGGACCCAGGCGTCGTCGTGCCCCGCCAGCCGGTAGCGGAAGGGCAGGCGCGCCGCGTCCACCGGCGTGAAGGCCGTGAAGCGAATCTCCAACCGGGACGCGCCGGGCTCCAGCTCCACCGGGCCCTCCACCGGCACTGGCTTGCCCTGCACGCGCACCTCTTCGATGCGCACCTCGGGCGGCTGCCGGCTCGCGCGCACGCGCACCGGGTCCACCACGATGGCGCCCCGGAGGTTGGTGAACCACAGCCGCCCGTCCTGGCCCCGCCACGCCGAGGGCTGCGTGTTGCCGTTGCACTCCGCGCTGCGCATGCCGTCGCGCGTGTCGAAGTCCAGCGTCGTCAGGCGCGGACGCTCGCCCGCCGCCACCGCGTCCAGCTCCTTGCGCGAGACGCGGGACACGCCCTTGTTGCTGCTCATCCACAGCGAGCCGTCCCCATCCGACACCAGGCTGAACACCGCGTCGTCGTACAAGCCCTGCGCGACGGTGAAGCGCGCCCAGGCGTCCTCCCGCCAGCGGCCCAGGCCCGTCTCCGTGCCCACCCACACCGTGCCGTCCGGGTCCGCGAGCAACGCCAGCACCAGGTCCCCGGGCAGGCCGTCCTTCTGCGTGAAGCGCTGGAACCCCTTCGGCTCGCCGTCCCAGCGCATCAGTCCCGTGTCCGAGCCGAACCACACCCGCCCCCGGGCGTCCTCCGCCATGACGATGATGGGGTCGGTGAAGCCCTGCTTCGGGCCGTAGACGGTCACCTCGCTCCCACGCAGCCGCGCCAGCCCGGCCTGCGTGCCCAGCCACGTGTCGCCCCGCGAGTCGACCAGGATGGCCGTCACCACGTCATGCGGCAGGCCCTGCGCCCGCGACACCCGCGTGAAGCGCTGGCCGTCATACCGGTACGCCCCCGAAAGGGTGCCCACCCACAGCGTCCCGTCGGGCGACTCGTGCAGCGCGGGGATGACGCTCTCCGGGAGCCCGTGGTCGACGCCCACGTGGACGAAGGCGCCGCCGGTGTACCGGAACAGGCCGCTGGTGGTGCCCAGCCACAACGTGCCGTGCCGGTCCTCCAGCACCGCGCTCACCATCTCGTCGGCCAGGCCCTCGGGGATGCCGTACGTGGCGAAGGGGCCGTCGCGGAGCCGCATCAGGCCCGAATACGTGCCCACCCAGAGGTGGCCGTGCCGGTCCTCCAGCAGCGACAACACGGCCGACTCGGCCATCCACCGCATGCCGGGGACGGGCTCGCTGAACCCCTTCGCGTTGTGCCGCGTCAGGCCCCCGCGCTGCGTGCCCACCCAGAGGTTGCCGTCGCCATCCGCGTACAGGGCGTTGACGGAGAGGGACGGCAGGCCCTCGTCGGGCGTGTAGCGCCGGACCACCACGCCATTCCACGCATAGAGGCCTTCCTGCGAGCCCACCCAGAGCACGCCCATGGCGTCGCGGCGCAGCGCCGTCACGTGCGGCCGGGGCTCCGGGCCTGGGAAGGGAAAGGGCGCCGGCACCACGCTGCCGTCCACCAGCCGGACCAGGCCCTCCTGCGTGCCCACCCAGAGCGTCGCGCGCTCGCCCCGCGTCAACGCGGTGACGCGAGCGGCCGGCAGGCCATCCGCGACGGTGTACTGCCGCGCCACGCTCTCTCCGCGCGGCACCTGCCAGAGGCCCGTGGTCGTGCCCACCCAGAGCACGCCGTCCCCGGCCACCAGCGTCTCCACCCGCGCGCCCTCCAGCGCCGCGGCGGCGCCGGGGGAGCGCTCGAAGCGGCCCTGGCGGTAGGCCACCAGCCCCTGGTCCGTGCCCACCCACAACGTGCCGGACGCGTCCTCCACCAACGCCTTGATGGTGTGGTTGCGCAGCTCCGGCGTGTTGCGTTTGTCGAAGACGGTGAAGCGCGCCCCGTCGAAGCGCGCGAGCCCCTCCCAGGTGCCCACCCAGAGGTAGCCGTCGCGCGTCTGCACCATGGACAGCAGGCTGTTCTGGGGGAGCCCCTCGTCGCTGCGCCACACGTCCTGGCTGTACTGCGAGACGCGGCGCTGCGGGTCCAAGGCCATGCCCGGCATCGCCAGGAGAAGTCCCGCGAGGAAGAACCAGCCGATGAACCCCCGCCCGGAAGCGCGGGCCCGTTGCCCCGGAGTGCGCATGTCGGCCGCAGTGTCCGCCGGAAATGGCCGGGAGGCCACACGCGGGCCAATCCACTCGGAGTGGAACGTTCAGTGAACGGTCTTGGCGGCAGCGGCGAGGGACCGGCCTCCTCCCCCAATACAGCCCCCCGACTTCCCCTCGCCGCTGCCGCCGCGTCCGCCACCACCTGCGGAGCCGGAAACCGCACTCCCAGCTCCTTCATGGCCTTGGCCATTGCGCGCCCGGCGAGGAGACCCCGGTGGTGGCGGAGGTCTCCGACGCGTCGCGCAGAGATGAAGATGCGAGCCGCCCCCCCAGCGCGCCACTGCGGGAATGCGACACCCGGGGTGTCCCCCGGTCGAAGCCGGTGGAGCCCTGAGGCGCACGCCCACCCGTCCGGTCTATGCTCCGCGCGCCGAAGAGAGGGTGGATGAGCGACGGGGCGTTGTTTTCGACGGACCAGGTGGCCACGGAGTCGCGGTACCAGTGGCACCTGTGGGTGGCGGATGTCTTGGACCTGGGGACGTCCGTCCTCGTGGGGTGGGCCGCGCTGCGAGCCCTGGAGTTGGACCGCACGCCCGCGTCGATGCTCCTGGCCATCGTCCTCGCGTGGCTCCTCACCTCCGCCGTGGGCGGCGTGACGGGCCGGACGTTCTGGCGGCAGGTGGCGGGCGTGAAGCTGGTGCGCGCCGGGCGCCGGCCCGGGCTCCTCCGCGGGCTGGCCCGGGGCGTCACCACGCCGCTGGACCTGCTGCTCAACGGCGTGCTGCTGCGCAGGCCGCTGGACGCACTGCTGGGCCTGCACGCGGAGCCCGTGGACGCGGGCGCGGGCCCCCGCCTCCAGGGCGTGGCCCTTCAACTGCCCTGGCTGGTGGTGCTGGCGGGCGCGGTGTGGCTGCTCGTCACGCCCACCCGGGCGGAGATGCTCCAGTACCTGGGCCGCACCTTGACGGGCTGGCACTGCTGCCACGGGACGCGCGAGGTGACGTGGCAGTGCCGCACCTCCCTGGACCGCGCGGTGCGCAACGCGCGCGGTGGCAACGCGGAGGCCCAGAAGCTGGTGGCGGACTGCCCCGTCGCGGGCGCGCGGCTGAAGCCGTGAGGCCCCGAGGGGCCCGGCGTCACGGCGCCTTCACCCGCAGCTCGCCCTCCTTGCAGAGGACGGCCAGGTTCCCGGAGCCGATGTCGTAGTCCGCGCTGCGGTGGAAGCGGCTGACCGACCTCCGCTCCCCACCCTTCAGCACGCCCAGCCAGGCCACGTTGCGGATCTCCTTCACCACGTAGCAGTCGGTCCAGTCGATTTTATCCAGGTTCTGGACCTCCACCCCACCGGGGTCGAGGAGTCCCCCCATGCCGCCCTGCATGCTCACGCGGCCCTTCAGCCCGCGCTTCGCGGGAGGCGCCACCGTCACCCCCGCGTCAGCCTCCGCCTTGGAGGACGGAGGGGCCGCATCGGCGGGCTCCTCATCGGCACCGGCCTCGGCGGCGGCAGCGGCCCCCCCGAAGTCCGGAATCGCCACGAAGAGGTCACCGGTGGCCTCCAGCGCGCGGTCATCCAGCTCCAGGAACGCCCGCATCGGCCGCATGCCGTTGCGCGCGCCGCGCGTCACCCGGGCCCGCCCGAGGACTTCGTGCTTGCCGCCCTTCAGCGGCCCCAGCACGTCAATCTCCTCGCCGGGCGCGAAGGCACGGCCCAGGACCCTGTCGATGTACGGCTTGCCATTGAGCTTCTTGATGGGAGCGACCCTCGAGGGCGTCGCGTAGACCACGGCCGGCGTGGCGGCCACCGGCTTCTTCACCGGCGCCTTCACCGGCTGCGCGCGGGGGGACTTCGCCTTGTCCGGCGCCACCTTCTCCGGCGCGGCGACGTCGGGCGTGACGGCCGCCACCTTCTCGGGCGTCGCCTCGGCCACGGCGCTCCCGGCCAGGCCGGCGTCGGTGCCCACGTCCACGTCCTTCGCGGCGGCCAGCTCCGTCGGGGCCGGCGTCCCCACCGCGGCCACGGCGGGCTTCGCCGGCGGCGCGTCCTTCCCCGGGGCGCTGGTGACAGGCGCCGGCCCCGCGGGCGTCTGGACCACCAACGCGGTGGTCGCCGCGGTGGCAATCACCAGCAGCACGGCGATGGCGGCATAGAGCCCCATCGGCCGCTTGCGGGAGGACTCCGTGTCCAGGCCGGAGCCCGCCGCGGCACGCGAGGCCTCGACCGCGTCCGCGGAGGCCACCACGCTCCCGGACACCAGCACGCTGGGCGCGGAGCCCGAAGGCGCCCGCACCGTCGTGGCGCCCGTGCCCAGGTCGTCCGCCTCGTCCGCGTAGACGGCGCCCGGCCGGGCGACGCCGCCCGACACGGGACGCTGCTGCGCCTCCGGGCCGCGCATCAGCGTGGGCTCGAAGGCGGCCACCGGCTGCGGCCCCGTGCCATACCCCCCCGGCGTGGGGGTGCGGCGGACGTTGGAGCCCGAGGACACCTTGGAGATGAGCTTGCGCTGGGCGTCGAACGCCTCGGGGCACAGGCCGCGAACGAAGTGTCCCACCTCCTCCGCGCCCATCTCCGCGCCCGAGCGCACCAGCTCCGTGTTGAGCGCGCGCGCCAGCTCATCCGACCGGGTGTAGCGGCCGTCCGGCCGCGCTTCCAACGCGCGGCCCACGACGGCCTCCAACGAGGCCGCGACGTCCGGGCGGAGCTCCTTCAGCGAAGGCACCACCGGATTCGACATGGCCGCCATCATCTCCCCCACCGTGCCGTGGGGAATGAGGGACCGGCCCGCCAGCATCTCCCACACCACGACACCACAGGAGTAGATGTCGCTGCGGTGGTCCAGGGGCTCGGCGCGCACCTGCTCGGGCGACATGTAGCCGAGCTTCCCCATCACCGTGGACGGCAGCGTGTACTTGCTGCGCGCCGCGGACTTGGCGAGGCCGAAGTCGATGACCTTCACCTCGCCCTCGTAGGACACCATGACGTTGTGCGGCGACACGTCGCGGTGAACGATGCCCAGCGGCGAGCCATCCGGCCCCGCCTTGCGGTGCGCGTAGCCCAGGCCCTCCGCGATGCGCTGACCGATGAACAGCGCCACCGGCGCGGGCACCGCCACGCCCTGCACGCGCGCCTGCTCCAGCAGGTAGGCCAGGTCCACGCCGGCCACGTACTCCAGCGCCATGAAGTACGTCCCGTCCGCCTCGCCCATGTCGTACACCTGAGCGATGGACGAGTGCACCAGGTGCACCAGCACCTTGGCCTCGTGGTGGAAGCGGTCCAGGAACTGCCGGTCCTTCAGCAGGGCCGGGAGGATGGTCTTCACGATGCACGGCTTCTCGAAGCCGGCCGCGCCGCTGATCTTCGCCAGGTACACCTCACCCATCCCTCCCTGACCCAGGGGATGGACGAGCTCGTAGCGTCCGAGGAAGCGAGAGGACTCTGTGGGGTCGGTACTCATGGCGTCTGGCGGCAGCGAAGCACTCGAAAGCGGACGGAATCAAGCAGGGGAAGACTTCCTTCCCACGGACACCGCCAAGGCCTCGAACGCAAACTCCCCCACCTCGACGGTCCACAAGGCGTCCGCCCGTGCGCCCGCCGCGCACCCGTCGGACAGGGTGGGTGTCCAGGAGCGGGGGGAATGCCGGGTGCGTGCGTGAAGGCAACCCCACCCCAGCGCGGCTTCCACCGCCCAACACACGCGGTGTGAACCGCAGCACCCCAGGCAGGGCGCCGCCCCCCAGTCCGTTGCCACGCTTTCGGGAAATGGGCTCCCTGGGGGTTGCGCGCCTGGTACCTCGGCCAGGTGCCGTTCGAGAAGGAGCGGCTCATGAAGCGGTGGGGACTCATGGGGCTGTTGGCACTCGCTGCCTGTGGACCGGATGACGCCTCCGACAAGGGCGCCCAAGGTCGTGTGTGCCCCAACGTCATCGCCGGCGCGCTGTCGGAGCCCGTGAGGCCCCGTCAGGTCGGCGCGCCCCTCCAGATGGAGGAGGACGGCCGGCAGCGGGTCATCATCCGCTACCGGAGCCTGGGCGTGCGCTCCCAGGGACGCGTGGAGCAGGTGGGGGGCCAGGTGACGGCCACGTTCCGCTCCACCCCGGCGGTGGCGGCGCGGATGTCCCTCCTGGAGCAGCGGGCGCTGCTGGCGGAGGACCCGCAGGTGGAGAGCATCGAGCTGGACCAGACCTGGCACACCCTGGCCCCCGCCACGGCGCCGGTGAGCCCCCTCCTGACGGCGCTGGCGCGCGGCGCGCAGCCGACCGAGCTCACCACCGGGCTGCGCAGGGTCCAGGCGCACGAGGTGTGGGACCTGGACGGGGACGGGCTGCCGGACCCGGGCCGTCCCACGGGCGCGGGCGTGCGGGTGTGTGTCATCGACAGCGGCCTGGACCTGGAGCATCCGGAGCTGAAGGACGCGGTGGTGGCTGGACGCGACCTGCTGGATGACGACGACACACCGTCCGACTTCAGCGGCGGCCACGGCTGGGGCACCGGCCATGGCACGCATGTGGCCGGCATCATCGCCGCGCGGCCGGGCCACGGCGGCCAGGGCACCCCGGCGCTGCAGGCCACCGGACTGATGGGCGTGGCCCCCGGCGCGGAGCTCGTCATCGCGCGCGTGCTGGACGTCCACGGCCGCACGCACATGAGCTTCGTGCTGGCGGCGGTGGAGTACTGCGCCGAGCAGGGCGCCAAGGTCGTCTCGCTGTCCCTGGGCGGCGGCGTCGCCACCAAGACGACGCTGGAGGTGTTCGAGGCCGCGCACGCGCAGGGCATGCTGGTGGTGGCCGCGGCGGGGAACTACGGCGTCCAGGTGGTGGACTACCCCGCGTCGGACCCGCATGTGCTGGCGGTGGGGGCCCTGGACGCCTACGACCGCCGCGCCAGCTTCTCCTCGGGGGGACGCAGGCTGGCGCTGATGGCGCCGGGCGTGGACGTGCTGTCCACCTTCCCGCGCGGCCAGGGGGCCTTCTCCACCGTGGACGTGCAGGGCACGCAGCCGCTGTCGCGCTCGCTCTTGTACGGCCCCATCGAGAGCCGGTGGGGCAAGCTGGTGGACTGCGGCTTCGGCGACTCGCTGGACTCGTGCGAGGGCAGCACGTGCAGCGGGTTCATCGCCTACGTCCGCCACGGCCAGGTCCCCACGGACTTCGCCATGGTCAACGTGATGAAGCAGGGCGCGCGCGCCGTCATCTTCGGCAACGCGCGTCCGGAGGGCGGCGTGGACATCCTCTCCATGCCGAGGCGCGGTCAGTGGGTGCCCGCCGTCACCATCACCCAGGCGGGAGGCACCGTGTTGCACCGGATGCTGGGACAACTGGCGAGCGTCAACATGGTGCCGGCGGACTACACCTATATGTCCGGCACCTCCATGGCCACGCCGTATGTCAGCGGCGTGGCCGCGCTGCTCTTCAGCGCCTACCCCGCCGCCACGCCCGACCAGGTGAAGCACGCCCTGCTGTCCTCCGCGAAGGACCTGGGCCCCGCCGGCTACGATGAGGGCTACGGCCACGGGCTGGTGCAGGCACGGCTTGCGCTGGAGACGCTCGCCCAGATGCCCTGAAGGGGGGGAAGGCCAGCCCCACCAGGTGCCCCACGGCCCGCGTGGGGCTGATTGCCAGGCCCTCCCACGCGGACCACGTTGCCTTTCGGACGCGAACAAAGGAGTCCGTCATGAAGGCACTCGGACGTGGCGCGCTGTGCACGGCGACGCTCTGGGGTGGCGCGGCGCTGGCCCAGATGGATGACCGCCCCTACGAAGAACCGGACATGCGCTCCGCGCAGACGGTGGCGTACCAGGAGCAGCGCCGGGAACAGCCGCGGGCCGACACCGGCATCTACGCGCAGCTCGGCGGCGGGCTGGAGGGCTACACCGGCCAGCTCGCGCCGGAGCTCACCCCCGGCTTCTCCTACGGCGCCGCCCTGGGCTACCGGCCCCACCCGTTCGTCGCGCTCGAGCTGGGCTACAGCGGCGGCCTGAGCGACATCGACGACCGCGGGGGCCTGCTGGAAGACAGCCGGGGCGGCCCGGACATCGTGCGCAACGCCGGCCAGGCCGTCGTCGTGGGCAACCTCACCGACACGCGCCTCCAGCCCTACGTGCTCGCGGGCATCGGCCTGGACCACTACAACGTCCGCAACGATGCCCGGGGCGCGCTGCGCGGCTTCTCCGACGACACCAGCGGCTACGTCCCGGCGGGCGTGGGCCTGCGCTACCAGGTGGGCCAGCTCATCACCGCCGACGCGCGGGTGAACTACAACTTCCTCTTCGACCAGGGCTTCGCCCCCCGAAGCCGGGAGACGGGCGCGCTGGACGGCCGCTACGCCGCGGTGCTGTCGCTGGGCGGTACCTATTGATGAGGGCGGCGGAGGCGTCCGGACCCCCACGGCCCGGACGCCCGGTGACACGGCTTCAATACGGCCGGTCCACGTGCAGCCGCGCGGCGGCCCACGTGCCCTGGAGCCAGGCGGGGAGCTGCTGCTCCAACTTCTTCGCCTCCGCGTCCGGGAGCTGCGCGTGCAGCGCGGAGAACACCCCGTGAAGCACCAGCCGCACGTTCTCCGGCTCGGCGTTCAGGTGGTTGGCCACCCTCAAGTAGAAGTCGTCGCGGTCCAGCTTCGTAGGGGCTTCACCCTGGTGCCGGTGGCAGACGCTCAACGTGTCGCGGATGTCCGGAGGAAGCTGCTCGCGCAGGTGCGCCACCCACGACGCGGACAGCCGCTCCGACAGCGCGCAGAACACCGCTTCCGCCGCCCTGTCCGCCTCGTAGTCCGGAATCTGGGAGGAAATTGTGTCCAGAAACGATTTGAGGTCCGTCCCCACGCCCAACCCCGTCCACGAGGTCGTGCGCTCCTGCTTCTGTATCGACATGGTGTCGCCTCCTCTGCGTCTCCTTCACCGTGGGGGCCCGCGGAGGCGCTGACAGCAGAGCGCGCGGCGGCGGCAGGGACGCACGCTCCGCTGGGAATCGGCCCGGATTTCCAATTCCTGACATGACCGGAATCGGGACTTCGGTGTCCGTCTTTGGGACGGACCGCCGTGACGGAGGCGCCTCCCGTCTGTATTTGATTCGGCTGATGACTTCCGCTGATGGAAGGTCACCGCGCGTGTTCACCGACCACCACCCGGCGTTCTGAACCGCCCGGGAATCCAGGGGAATTGTTCAAATCCCGCGCCCTCCAAGAACGCATGGACTGGTTGGAATGAATTCCCGTCGCAATTGTCTTGGGCGCGCATCGTAGTCCGCTTGCACGGCGACCCAACCGCCATCTCAACCCATAAGAATTGAGGATTTCATGTATCGCATTGCCGTAGCCGCCCTGGTCCTTGCCGCATCCGGTTGCGCCACCACGGGCGGTGGTGGAGGCCGCGAGGGCAACGCCACCATCGCCGGCGTCGTCCGCCTGCCGGAGAGCGGGCTGCGTGCTGACGAAGCCTGCGGGCAGTTGCAGGTCGTCGTGGCGTCGCCGGACGCGCCCACCGTCGGGCTCGGCCGGGCCATGGTGAAGCCCAGCCGCGGCAACCGCTGCTCGTTCACGGTGACGGGCGTGCCCAGCAACACCGACCTCCAGGTCGGCCTGTCCGTGGGCGGCGGCCTGAAGTGCGAGGCGGGCGCCACGCCGTCCATCACCCCGGAGCCCACCACCGTGAAGGTGAACGACTACGGCACCGCCACCCGCGACTTCTCGCTGAGCTGCGGCGCCTGAAGTCCGGCGTCCTGACGTCTTGAAGTCCGAACCGGACGCCGCCCGTCCTCGCCCCCTGGGGCAGGCGAGGCGGCGTCCCGGCATCAGCACGAACTCGCCCTTCGAGCAAGAGGGCCTTGTGGATTGATTCGCGTCGAAGGGGACGCGAAGCTTCCCGGGTCCTTCGCAGAAAGACGAGTTGGGTGATGACTGTGTATCGCTTGCGCGCCGTGACGCTCGCCCTGGTCCTTGGCGGGTCGGGCCTGGCGTGTGAATCCGAAGAAGCCTTCCCCAACCTCGACGAGCTGGACCAGCTCCGCAGCCTGCACAGCCTGGGGCGGCAGCCGCCTCGGGACAGCACCAACCGCATGGACGGCGTGGCGCGCGCGGAGGCGCTGGGCGACCGGCTGTTTCACGACGCCGGTTTGTCACGCTGCGGCACGGTGTCCTGCGCGAGCTGCCACGGCGGCGAGGGCCTCACGGTCAGCACCGCCAGGGCGCAGGGGTGCGACGGGCACCTGTCCGAGCGCAACCCGCCCACCCTGCTGAACGTGGCCTACCACCGCTGGTTCATGTGGGACGGCCGGGCGGACCGGCTCTGGAGCCAGGCCATCCTGCCGCTGCTCAACCCGGTGGAGATGAACTCGGACGCGCAGGTGGTGCGTGCCCGGCTCGACACCGACGCCAACTACGTCACCGAGTACCAGGCGCTCTTCGGGACGACGCCCGCGGAGGCGACGGATGACGCGCTGCTGGCCAACGTGGGCAAGGCGATGGCCGCCTATCAGCGGACGCTGGTGCGCATCGACGCGCCGTTCGACGCGGACGTGCGCCGCTTCCTCACGGCGGTGGAGGCGGGTCAGGCGGAGGCGGACCCGGCCTACCTGGGGTTGAAGACGTTCCTGCGCAAGGGCCAGTGCATCGTGTGCCACAAGGGCCCGGCGCTCACCGATGACCTGTTCCACAACATCGGCGTGGAGGACAGCAGCCCGGGCGCAGGGGGCCAGTGGAGCGTGCTGACGCCGCTGCTGGACTGGGAGTTCAACGCCGCCAGCCGCCACAGTGACGCGCCCACCGGCACCATCGCGGCCCGGCTCCAGACGCTGCGGACCCAGGCGAACCGCGAGACGCTGGAGGGGGCGTTCCGCACGCCGTCGCTGCGCAACCTGACGCTGACGGCGCCGTACATGCACACCGGCGAGCAGGCCACGCTGGAAGAGGTCATCGACTTCTACAACGACGGCGGCGGCGCGCCCGGCACCTTCGTGGGCAAGAAGACGGAGACCATGGTGCCGCTGGACCTCACGAACGAGGAGAAGCGCGCGCTGGTGACGCTGCTCCAGTCCATGACGGGCGCGACGCCCCCCTGAGCGCGGAGCTCCCGGCCTGCCTTCCGTGTTCGTGCGCGGACGACGGGCTTGAGCTGACACGTCCCGCGAGGGTGTTCTTTCACCGGGTCATGAAGGACACGTGCCCTGAGCGGGCGCCTGTCCGGAGGAACGCGGCGGCGTGGTCAGGGACGGCACCGCTGGCGGGTCCCTGCGCGCGGGGACACCCACCGGGCCCGGCGTTGTCGCCAGGCAGGGACTCGGGCCAAGCTGCACGTGCCGAGTCCCGCCTCGACGGTTTGGCGTGTCCTCTCAAAGGTCTTTCATGAACCCCCGCCGTACCCGCGCCCCGTGGGCGCTTCCGCTGCTCTGCGCGACGCTGGGAACACCCGCTTGCGACAGCTCCCCGTCCTCCCCGACTCCCCCCGAGGAACGCCCGCCCGCGCTGCGCGTCTCCGTGCAGACCCAAGGCCCCGCGTACTGCCGGGAGGGGATGTGGACCCTCTCCGTCTCTGTCGAAGACGCCACTGCGGAGCGAGTCCAACTCATCACGAACGACGAGGCGCCCACGCGGCTGGAGGCCCCGTACCAGCACGTCGTCGACTGCGCCACGCACGCGGAGGGCCGCTTCGAGTTCAAGGCTCGCGTCTGGGTTGACGGCAAGCACGTCGACGCCGAAGCGGTGGCCGTCACGGTGGACCGCACGCCGCCTACCGTGGTCTCCGTGAAGCCTGGCCGTCGCTACCCGTCGGTTTCCTCACCGATGGCGTTCGTGTTCTCGGAGCCGCTGCTGCCGGAATCCCTCTCGTCCGCGCCCACCGACCTGCAAGAAAGCGAGTTCGGTAGCCTCCCAGTCCCCCTCGCACATCAAGCCGTGCTCAGCGAGGGCGGAACCGTTCTCGAGTTGGTGCCAACAGCGCCAATCCAGCCGTACGTCGAGCTGCGCGCCACGCTGCTCCAGCGGACGATGACCGACCTGGCCGGCAACCCGCTCGCCCTGAATCTGCCGGACACCGCATTCATGCACTCCGCCACCTACTCGCCTTTTGCCAGCGTGGCGGAGCCCTTGTTCCCGGATCGGGTCGACCCGCTGCAAGCTTCATTCACGATTGTCCGCAGTGAATCAAAGACACTGCCCGTCGTTGCATACACTGATTACAGCTGGTTCGAAGACCGCGAGCCGATCATCCAGCAATGGGACGGTGAGGCCTGGCATCGGCTCGCACTACCGCGAGCAGCGAATGAGCTCACAGGGCCCCCTCCCTTCTACGAGGTGGCGAGCCGCGACGGTGTCCTTCTCGCCCGATGGTTCGAGAAGAACACGACCACCGGGATGAGCGTCCTTCGTGTCGCGACCTACACCGGGACGAAGTGGGAACACCTGCCGGCTCCCTACGAAACGCTGGCACAGTCCCCCCACGTCACGATGGTGCTGGCGCCACAAGGCAGACCCATCCTCGCCATCGAGGGGAGCACCGCGCCGAACCAACCGGCGGTTCGCGTCATCCGCTGGACAGGCACCGCGTGGCAGACCCTCGGCGAACTTCACAATGGAAACCCAGCGTCCCAAACGCCCCCCGCGGAGCTGGCCCTCGCCACGGATGACACGCGAGTGGTCGTGAGCTGGGTGGAAGTGACTGGCGGTCTCGAGCCGCGCCACAACTACATTCACGTCAGAACGTTCGAGAACGGAGAGTGGGTTCCCGTGGGCGAGCCCATCCCGTTCAGAGCAACCCTTGCCCCGAGCGGACTCACCCTTTCGATTCAGCCAGATCGTCGCGTCGTCATGGCCTGGATTGAAACGAACTACGAGCCGCCCGTCATCATTGACGACTACGGACACAAGTCCCTCGACGAGGCGCTTCGCTTCTCGTCCGCGTCGCTGGACGCAGCACAACCCAACTGGACCCCGTCAGAGAGAATTGGCATCGGGCTAGCCTCTGGCAGATACGACGCCCTCCGAATCATCGTCGGCCCCGACCTCGAGCCCTGGCTGATCTGGAATGAACGCAGCAGGTACACCCTCTCCGGACGGGCCTACCTCAGCCGGCTCCGAGCCACGGGCGCGGAGCCCAGCCAACTCATCGCGGACTACCCCTTGTTTGGGATTCAGCTCGACGACGACGGGACCCCGTGGGCGTTGCTGGGCGACACCGTCACACGGCTGCAGCAGTGAGGCCCCGCGCGGCTCCTGCTTGGAGCCGCGCGCCACGCCTCACGGGCTCCGTATTCAGCGCACCAGGTGGAAGTCCGTCTGACGCTTCCAGGCCCAGTGCACGCGGCCCTCGGCGTCGAGGGTGATGTCCTCTTCCTGCGCCGAGCGCAGCAACTGGCCGTTCCACTCCGGCACCGCGGACGTGGCCTGGAGCTCGATGGAGTACCACTGGTTCGCAATCACCAGGTGGTCGCCATTGCCGGGCACGCCCTCCTGCCGGTCCCACAGGCCCACCATGGGACCGGCGCCGTGGCCGTGCAGGCCAATGGGATGCGAGTACACCGTGCCGTTGATGCCCTCGGCGCGCATCCGCTCCCGCGAGACGCGCAGGATGTCATTGCCCGAGCGCCCCGGACGCAGCTCCTCGAACACGATGTCCTGCAGCCGGTTGGACGCCTTCAGCGCGGCCTTCAACCCCTCGGGCACGTCCGTCTCACCCTCGCGCAGCACGTAGCCCATGTGCTGGGTGTCGGTGTTGAGCCCCAGCGCGGTGACGCCGTAGTCGCAGTGCAGCACATCGCCGCGCTGGATGACCGGGTTCTCGCCCAACCCCTTGTCGTCGGTGCCCTGCCGCTGCACATCCACGGAGGGCTGGAACCACGTCTCCAGCCCCAGGTCCGCCAGCCGCTGCCGCATCCACCACTCCACGTCACGAGTGGTCGTGACGCCCGGGGTGACGACCTGGTTGGAGAAGGCCGTCTCGATGATGTTCCACGCGAGCTTCGTCTGCTCCTCGTAGAACCGGACCTCGTCCGCCGAGCGCCACGCGATGAAGTCCACCGCCAGCCCGTCCACCGACGTGAAGCGCTTCACCCAGTCCGACCCGAGCGCCTCCGCCATGCCCTCGTACTCGCCATGGCTGAGGCCGTCCGCGAAGGCGAAGGTGCGCGACACGTTGAGCGCGATGGACTTCGGCTGCCGCTCCTCCAGCACCTGCTTGAGCACCTGCCACTGCTCGGGGCCCCACAGCTCCGCCTGACGATTCACTCCGCCGCCGTCCACCTGCCGCTGCGCGCGGCGGGGCGTGTAGATACCGCCCTGCGAGCCTCCGCCCAGCGCGAGCCGCTCGATGCCCTGCTCCGGGCCCCGGTCGAAGAACACGTAGATGGTCCGGCGGCGCGCGGCGAACGTCGTGGGCGACACGAGCGCCTTGAAGACAGGGTCCTCGTTGTACTCGCGCATGGGGATGACCCACATGTCCACGCCGTACTTCCGCATGAGCTGAGGCAGGGCCTTCTCCATGCGCTCGGCCAGCCAGGCCTGCTGGCGCTGCGACTGCTCACGCAGGGTGCCGAAGGGCCGCTCGGGCGTGGGCACCTTCGCCGCGGTCTTCTCGGCGGCGTCCGAGGTCTGCGCCGAGGGAGCAACGGTGGCGCAGGAAGTGGAGAGCAGCAACGGGGCAAGCAGCAAGGTCCGGGTGCGCATGGCCGCGCAGTCTGTCACGCACGGCCACGCGGCGCGCGCGGACTTCGCGCGTCATGCCGCGCACGGGCCCCGTGAGGCCGGAGACTCCGGAACGCGTTGAGCAGCCCTCAACTCGCGCGCGTCAGGGCACGCCCGCACAGGCCGCGTTGCCCTCGCCGCACACCGCGAGCAACCGGGCCTCATTGGGGACCTGCTGACAACCACTCGCGGTGGCCGCATCGAACTCCTCGGCGCGGATGCGCATGCACTGCACGCAGCCCGCCTTCGCGCCGGTGTCGCCACGCGCGAGTGTGGCCTCCACCTCCGCGTAGGCGGCGAAGAGGTCTGCCTCGCACTGGTCGCGAGACACCTCCAGCGTTCCGCACAGCTCGGTGTGCGCGCAGACCGAGGCCGCCGACCGCTCCGCCCATCCCACGTAGGAGAGTTGCTGCGGCTCCGCGCCACCACACGCCAACAGCCACGTCGACATCACCAGCGGCGCCATCCTCGGGTTCATGCCCGCACTCTCCTCCAGCAGGGAGGCCCGAGTCACTGGCGCCGCTTACGCCCGCGACAAGCCCGGACGTCGAGAAGGCAGCCACGCCCCGCGCGCCCATCGTCCCAGGCGCGCAGGGAACGGACTCACGCACACCCAACGGAATCAAGGTGCAGGAGGCCGGCATGCCCCTCGGACCGGCTGCCCCAGCGCGCCCCCGCTCACTCCACCACCCCAGACACCGGGAGGACCGCCACGCCCTGCGCGCTGGCCGGCTGCGGCGCCGAGCACGGCCCCACGCCGCACGTCCCTGGCACATAGCGCTCCGCCTCGACGAGCATGCCCATCGCCTCGTTGCCGCCGCCCATCACCAGCACCGCGCCATCCACCAGCGCCAGGGCGCCCAGCTTCTCGCGTGGCTCCTCCAATGCGGGCTCGGACGACCACGTCTCCGTCCTCGGGTCGAAGCGCTCCACGGACGCGAGCGCCCCCGTCGTGTAGTGCTCGCCGCCCATCACCAGCACCGCGCCATCCGGCAACACCACCGTGGCGTGGTGCTCGCGCGGAACCTGGGGCGCGCTCACCAGCGTCCACGTTCCCGTCCGCGGCGAGTACACCTCCGCCGTGGACGCCGCGCGCGCCGTCGTCCCGCCCACCACCAGCACGCGCCCATCCGGTAGCAACGTCACCGAGTGCGCCAGCCGGTGCGTCCCCGCCGCGCCGCCCGCGAGGCCCGCCTTCTCCCAGAGGCCCGTCACCGGGTCATACAGCTCCGACTGGAGCCCGCTCACGAAGAGCACCTTGCCCGTGTCCAGCAGCACCGCCGTCTGGGCGCCGCCCCGCACGAAGCCGGGAGGTGCCACGAAGCCCCACGTCCCCGTCTCCGGGTCGAACACCTCCGCCGAGCGCAGGGGCCGCTGGTCCACATCCGTGCCGCCCGCCACCAGCACCCGCCCATCCGCCAGCCGCACCGCCGCCGGGTCGTTGCGAGCCACTGTCATGCGAGCCACCTCCGTCCACATCCCAGCAGCAGGCGAGTACACCTCCGCCTCCGACAGCGCGCCCATGGCCACGCCGTTCGAACCGCCCATCACCAGCACGCGCCCGTCCTTCAACCGCACCGCCGCGTGGTTGCGTCGGCGCGTGCGCAGCGCGCCCGTCTCCTCCCAGCGGCCCGTCGCGGGCTCGAACACCTCGCAGCTCGACAGCGTGCGGTGGCCGTCATGCCCGCCCGCGGCCAGCACGCGCCCGTCTTCCAACGTGACGAAGGGCAGCAGCTTGCGCGGCGAGGCGAGCGCCAGCCCCTGCCGGACCGCTCCGGCATCACCGTCCTCCGCGCGCGGTCCCGCGCTGCAGGAGAACATGAGAGCGAAAAGCACGACCGTGACGCACGACGCCGAAAACCGTTGCATGAACCCACCTGGAAGGCCCGTCGAAGCGGTCACGTTTAACCTGACCGTCTGACATTCCAGGGCTGGACAACCTGAGTGATTCCCGACGCTTACCCCACCCTTCGGGCCCGGCGAGGCACCGTCCAGGAGCCGGGCCACCTCGCCGTGCGACGCTCCGCGTCACTCACTCGCGCGCGGGCTCGGACTCCAGGTCTTCGTTCACCGGCTCCCGGTCCATGCCCCTCGAATGGCGGGGTGGAAGCGCGCCACCGTCGTCATCCACCTCCAGCGTGAGGATGGGGTGGTCCGCGTCGACCAGGTAGACGTCCTTGCCGCTGACGAAGTCCACGTCGGAGAACTCCACGAGGTAGTCGCGCCGGGGCATGGGGACGAGCCCCGGCTCCAGCTCGAAGTGCGTGTCTCCAATGGCCGTCACGTGCCCGAGGACGACGCCCGTCGCCGTCCGGACCCTCATGCCTTCGTGTACCTCGTCTGTCCGAATCACTCCGGCCTCCTCGCGCCTGGGTGCCTCGCGCGTCCGGGCGCCCCGGATAACAGTGAGAGCGGGCAGGGCCGTGTGCACCCAGCGCCAGGGCGCCCGGCCCCGCTTGTTCCGAGCAGACGCCATCACTGCCCAGCGCCACGCGTGCCTAACGTTGCGCGAAGGAGGTGCACCATGCTGCTGGAACTGTCCGCGGTGGAGGCCCGCGAGATGAAGCAAGCGTTGGACTCAGCGCTGCGCGCGCTGCAGGAAGAGATGGCCCAGGCGGCCCCGAGCGCCTACCGCGACCTGCTGCGCGAGCGCTTCACCCGGCTGGACCAGCTCAACCGGCGGCTCGACATGTCGCTCGAAGGGGAGCAGGTCTACGCCTGACGCGAGCGGTCGTGCGCCGATTCCTCTCAGGCTGGGGAAAACGAGATAGGTTCGTCCGATGCGCACGCCCCTGCTCGCCATCGTGCTGACCCTCCCAGCCGCCCTCGCCTGCACCTCGGAAGCTTCCACCACGCCAGAGGCGCCCCACGAGGCCTTCCTCCGCCGCCCGGACCGGGTGCAGATATTCCTCGCGGACCACCCGCAGTCCTGGGGCCGCGACCATCGCGAGTTCCCCCCGGGCGTGAAGGAGGAAGACCTTCCCCACAGCGGCGAGAACTTCGTGCTCCCCCAGGAGGGCCCCGAGCTGAACGAGGCGCAACGCAAGCAATTGGTGGCCGCCTTCGTCCCGGCGTCGGAGCCCAATCCCATCCCGGAAAAGAAGTGCGGGTTCAACCCGGACATCGCGCTGCGCTACTGGCGCGGCAAGACGTGGATGGATGTCATCGTCTGCCTGGGCTGCGTCCAGTTCATCTACATCGACGCGAACGGTAAGCAGCTTCGCTCGCGCGACGTCGGCGTCCTGGCGGACTACCAGTTCCTGAACAAACTCGCCAAGGAAGCCTTTCCCGAGGAGAAGTTTCGAACCGTCTGGTAGTCACGAGCGCCTTCACAGGGCCCGCCCCGACTTCGCGTCGAAGCGCCGCAGCTTCGACGCGTCGTACCGCAGCCACACGGCCGCGCCGGTGGGCACCCGGAAGTCCCCGGCGGCGCGCGCGACCAGCCGCTCGCCCGCGGACTCCACCGTCACCCAGCTCTCCGCGCCCATGGGCTCCACCAGGTACACGCGGCCCTCCAGCGCGCCGGGAGGGGCCTCGCCCTGCCCCACCTCCAGGTGCTCGGGCCGCAGCCCCAGCACCACGTCCGCCTCCGGCTGACCCAGCGTCCCGGGCTTCACCAGGTTGATGCGCGGCGCGCCGAAGAAGCCGGCCACGAACAGGTTCGCGGGCGCGTCGTACAGCTCGCGCGGCGGGGCCACCTGCTGCACCTCGCCCTGGTTCATCACCACCACGCGGTCCGACAGCGTCATCGCCTCCGCCTGGTCGTGCGTGACGTAGATGAACGTGGCCCCGAGCTGCTCGTGCAGCTTCTTGATTTCGCCCCGCATCTGCGTGCGCAGCGCCGCGTCCAGGTTGGACAGCGGCTCGTCGAAGAGGAACACCTTGGGCCGCCGCACCAGCGCCCGGCCGAGCGCCACGCGCTGCCGCTGACCGCCCGACAGCTCCTTCGGCTTGCGCGAGAGCAGCGCATCCAGCCCCAGCAGGGCCGCCACCTCGCGCACGCGCGCGTCGATGTCCTCCCGCGCCAGCCCCGCGACCTTCAGCGGGAAGGCCAGGTTCCGCGCCACGTCCAGGTGCGGGTAGAGCGCGTAGCTCTGGAACACCATGGCGATGTCCCGCTCGCGCGGCGACAGGTCGTTCACCACCGCGCCGTCGATGCGCAGCGTGCCGCCCGACAGCTCCTCCAGCCCGGCGATGAGGTTCAGCGTCGTGGACTTGCCGCAGCCCGACGGCCCCACCAGCGAGATGAACTCGCCGTCCGCGATGTCCAGGCTCACGCCCTTCACCGCGGCCACGCCGCCCCGGTACACCTTGCGCACGTCCTCCAGGGACACCGTCGCCAAACGCCATGCCTCCCGGGTGTCTTGGACACGCCCCGTGTCACACCGTCACACCCACAGGTGCGTCAGCATCGCGCCCTGTGCCCCCAGGGCAAGCCCGGAGGTGCGGCGCCGTACACCCGCTGACACCGGGCGGGAGGCCAGGCGGCCGGGCCGCTGCGTCCCGGGCAGCCGCTTCTTGGAGGCGGAAGGCAACGGACGCGCACTATGTTCGCGCGGCCATGAGTGCCTCGAGCCCCGCTCCGTCCCCCAAGCTGGCCATTGAAGTCCGGGACCTCCACAAGTCCTTCGGCGACCAGCAGGCGCTGCGCGGGGTGAACCTGGAGGTGCCGGAGGGCACCACGTGCGTGCTGCTGGGCGTTTCCGGCTCCGGCAAGACGGTGCTGATGAAGCACATCATGGGCCTGCTCGAGCCGGACCGGGGCACCGTGCAGGTCGAGGGCGAGGACATCGCGAAGATGGACGAGCGCGCCCTCAGCGAGATGCGCCGCAAGCAGGGCATCCTCTTCCAGGCCAACGCCCTCTTCGACTCGCTCACCGTCTTCGACAACGTGGCCTTCCCGCTGCGCGAGCGCACACGCATGCCGGAGAAGGAGATCGCCGAGACGGTGAACAAGACGCTGGAGCGGGTGGGCCTGTCCCACGCGACGCAGCGCTTCCCGGGCGAGCTCTCCGGCGGCATGCAGAAGCGCGTGGGCTTCGCGCGCGCCACCATCCTCCAGCCGAAGATTCTCCTCTACGACGACCCCACCGCCGGCCTGGACCCGCTCACCACGGCGGCGGTGAACGAAATCATCACCACCGGCAAGCAGCAGCTCGGCGCCACGTCGCTCGTCATCACGCCGGACGTGGCCTCCGCGTTCGGCATGGCGGACCACCTGGCCCTCATGCACGAGGGCCGCGTCGTGGAGTACGGCCCGCCCGACACCTTCCGCGAGTCGCAGCACCCCGAGGTGAAGGCCTTCCTCCGCAACTGGCTCCAGCGCCGCGCCCAGAGCCGGCGCGCGGCCCAGGCCTGAGGCGCGCCAAGAACGGAACGCGGGTTGCAAACCGTCCGGCCTGCCGCGCGGACGCGGCCCGGCAACCACGATGCCTCTGAAGAACGCCTCGACGCATGCGGCAGCAAGGACACGGCGTGGCCCCCGGGCCACCCTCGCCGCGGCGCTGCTGTGCGCGGCGTGTCAGTCCCCACCCGCCCCGGCCCCGCCCCAGGTCGTGCTCTGGGCCTGGGAGCGGCCCGAAGACCTCCGCTTCCTCGCGGACGCGGGGCGGCCGGCCCGCGTGGCCTTCCTGCTCGCCACGCTCGCGCTCACGGAGACGGAGGTGCGGGAGCAACCCCGCCGCTACCCGCTCCATGTGCCTCCCGGCATGAAGCTCCAGGCCACGGTGCGCATGGAGGCCCAGCCCCGGGCCTCGCTCGCGAACTACCCGCCTGAGCGTCTGCAGGCCCTGGCGGAGCGGCTGGCCACGCTGGCGAACCGCCCGGAGCTCACGGGCCTCCAGCTCGACTTCGACGCCCGCGCTTCCGAATACGACGCCTACGTCGCGCTGCTCCAGGCGCTCCGGCGACGACTGCCCTCCACGATGACGCTCTCCATCACGGGCCTGGCCTCGTGGTGCGCGCCGGGAAGCTGGCTGACGCGCGCGCCCGTGGACGAGGTGGTGCCCCAGCTCTTCCGCATGGGCCCGGACGCCGCCACCTGGCGCGCCCGCTTCGAGCGCGGCGTGCCCGCGCCCTGCCGTGGCAGCGTGGGATTGGCGCTCGATGAGTGGCAGGCCGTGCCGTCCGGTGTCTCCACGCTCTATCTTTTCAACCCCCGCCCCTGGACGCCCGAGGCGTTCACGCGCGCGGTGACGGGGCTCACACCATGAAGAAGCTGCTCCTCGCATGCACCAGTGGTCTCTCGCTCCTGCTCCACCCCACCGAGGCGCGGGCCTGCGGCCCCAGCTCCTATCAAACGGAGCTCTTCAACACCGGGCGGCCGGACTTTCCCATCGAGCCGTTCGCGTCCGGGCGCCTGGGCATCGTGAGCAGTTGGGAGCATCCGATGTACGCCATCCATGCGTACCGGACGATGCGGGGCATCCCCACCACGCCCGAGGAGCAGCGGCACCTGGTGCTCCGCTGGCAGAACACGCACAGCGTGCTGCCGCCAGGGACCGCGACGCCCGACCTCGACCGGTGGCTGGCGATTCGCAAGCGCATCGCGCCGCGCGTCCCCGAAGCCGAGCCCCAGATGACGAGCGAGTCGGACTACGCGCAGCGCATCCGCATCCATGACGACGCGCTCCGGCGGGCCGCGGACACGGCCGACGCGCTCGCGAAGGCGTGGAAGAACCACCCCGCGTTGCTGGAAGAATGGCTGAGCAACCAGGACGCCGTCTTCGGCGCCTGCACCATCCTGCCGGACCCCGACCCCAAGCTCGACGAAGGCGTGAGCCCCGAGCAGCAGGCCCGCCGCCGGGCCGAGCGCGCCTATCAAGAGGCGTCCTCGCGCTTCTACTGCGATGACTATCCCGGGGCCCTCGCCGCCTTCCAGGCCATCGCAGACACGAAGGAGTCACCCCACCGGGTCCTCGCCGCGTACCTCGTGGCGCGCACGCACGTCCGTCAGGCCCTGATGGAGCAGCCAGCGGGCTATCGCTACGAGCCGCGCAAACCCGAGGGCCTCTTCCTCTCGCGTCTGACCGAGGCGGACCGGCTGCTGAACGGCATCCTCGCCTCGCCCGAGCTCGCGCAAGTCCATGGCCCCGCCCGAGGCCTGCGTAGCATCGTGCGCTACCGGCTCCAGCCCAAGGTCTGGGCCTGCGAGCTGCTGTCGCACGTGCTCGAACCGGGGACAGGCTCGGCGCTCGCCTCGGAGCTCGGCGACCTCAACCTGCTGTGGCGGGTGCACACCGACACGACGTGTGAGGGGCTCCCCGCGCCCGCGGCGGAGCTCTACGCCTGGCTTCAGGCCATGGGCAACGCGCCGATTACCGCGGCGCAGCGGAAGGAAGGCACCAAGGCCCTGTACGACCTGGCGTTGCCGCACTGGAAGAAGACCCGCCATGTGACGTGGCTGCTCGCCGCGCTGAAGTCTGCGGCGCCCGACTCTCCCGGCCTGCCCGCGCTGCTCGAGGCCGCGGCGAAGGTTCCGCCCGAGTCTCCGGCCGGCGTGTCCATCGCCTACTACAGCGCCCGGGTCCTGCACGCTCGCGGGGACCTGGAGGCGGCGCGGGCGCGGCTCGCTTCCGTGCCCTTCAAGCTGGTGCGGCACAGCCCCACCTCGCGGAACCTCCTGCGCGATGAACGGTTCGCGCTGGCGAGGAACCTCGAGGAGGCCATGGCGGAGTCGCTCAGCGACGTCGCGGACTACACCTCGGATGAGAGCTTCGGCGGTCCGTACGACGCGCCAGGGGACGCCCGGCCGCGCGTCTTCAGTCCTCAGACGGTGTACGCGCTGGAGCCTCGGCTGACGGCGAAGCGGCTGGCCGCGCTGGCGGAGATTGACGGCAACCCCGCCGCACCTCGCCGGCAGGTGCTCTGGGCCGCCTTCGCGCGCGCGGCCATCGTGGGGGACGACGCGACCCTCCAAAGCGTGGCGAAGCGCCTGGCGGAGACCAACCCGACGGCGAAGGCGGAGCTGCTGGCGCTGGTGGACAAGCCCACCGCCGAGGAGCGCCAGTTCGAGGCGCAGCTGCTCCTCATGGGCCTGCCCGCGGTCTCCGCGCGGCTCCAACCCCTGGAGGACCGGCTGCAGGACACCAGCCCCCAACTCAACCTCACGCTGGACATGTCCTATACGCGCAACGGGTGGTGCGGCCCGTCGAAGGAGCAGCAGCTCACCGCCGTGCACTTCGAGCCCCCGCCCGATGCCGAGGACGCCGCGCGGGAGTGGCAGGCGCTCGTCGACGCGGGGAACTCGGTGCCGTACTTCGCGCGCGTCGCGCTCGCGTGGGCCAAGGCGCACCCCAACGACCCGCGCTCGCCCATCGCGCTGTTCCGCGCCGTCAAGGCCAGCAAGCGCGGCTGCGGTCAACGCACGCCCGAGGCCCAGGCCGCCTTCCGCTACCTGCACAAGCACTACGGGAAGACGACCTGGGCGAAGCGGACGCCCTACGTGTACTGACGGGCCGCCGGCCGCGGCGCGCGAACGCCCCCCGTGGTGTAGATTGCCCGGACAGCGGGAGCCGGAACACGCATGTCTTCACAGAAGCGCAAGGTCTTGGGCCCCGTCACCGTGGTCATCGCGGTGATTGGACTTGCAGTCATCGTGCTGACGGGCGCCGCCACTTTCTTCGGCGGCACCAAAGTGGGCGCTCTCTATCGCGGGTCCGCGGACGCGCTCGCGGGCGGCCCCACCGAGGTGAGCCGGTCCAGCGTGGAGACGCCAGACGCGAGCACCCCGCACGCGCCGGACGCCGGTGACGCCGGTCCCCCGGCCACGCCATGACGTACCTGGCCGCCCTTGGCGGCATGCTGTTGTCCTTCGTCGTGCTGGCCGTCCTCTTCTGGCCGCTGGAACGGACGTGGGCGGCGCGCCCCGAACAGCCGCTGCTGCGCCCGGGCTTCCGCACGGACCTGGCCTACTTCGTCGCGCAGTACCTCGTCCTCGCGCCGCTGGCGCTGTTCGTCCTCAGCGGCGTGAAGTCGCTCTGCCACACCGAAGCGCTGTGGGGCCTCCAGGCCGCGGTGGCCCGCCAGCCCTGGTGGCTGCAGGCGTTGGAAGCGGTGGTGCTGTGCGACCTGCTCGTCTACGGCTTCCATCGGCTGTCGCACCAGGTGGACTTCCTCTGGCGCTTCCACGCCGTCCACCACTCCGCCGAGCACCTCGACTGGCTCGCCGCGCACCGCGAGCACCCCGTCGACGGCCTGCTCACGCAGGTGGTGGTGAACCTCCCCGCGCTGATGATGGGCTTCCCGCTCCCGACGCTGGCGATGCTTATCGCGTTCCGCGGCATGTGGGCCATCTTCATCCACTCCAACGTGCGGCTGCCGCTGGGCCCGCTGGGCTTCCTCTTCGGCGCCCCCGAGCTGCACCACTGGCACCACGCGCGCGAGCGGCAGGCGCGGCATAACTTCGGCAACCTCGCGCCGTGGACGGACTGGCTCTTCGGCACCTACCACCGTCCCACCGGGCCCGAGCAGTATCCGCTCGGGCTCGTGGAGCCATTTCCCCGGCGCTTCCTCGCGCAGCTCTTCTCGCCGGTGGCGAGGCGGACTACAGACAGCAGTGGAACGTCGCGCGAGCCTCGGCTTCGAAGCCATCATCGCGGTTCGGCCCCATCGGCCGGCAACTGACCAGCGACGTCCTGATGTTGCAGGCTCCCCCAGGGCAGACTTGCTGCATGTGGAACTGCAAGGCCTCGGTGGCGTCCCGGTACGCCGCGCCGCAGGCGATGCCCTGCCCTCCCATGGTCTCGGTGTGCTGCGTGGGACCGCAGGACGAGCACGTCAGCCGGCCCTCGGAGGACACCAGCGCGTCTGTCTCCGGTGCCGTGCCTTCGGGCATCTCGACGCCGCCGCACGCGGACAGCCCCAGCACCACGCCCACCAGGGCACTCCGCCTCAACACGCGCATCAGCTTGGTCATAGCCGTGAGGCTAGGATTCCAAGGCACACGGATTCAATCCCTCACACCGCCCGGGAGGCCTGGGGCTCCGTCTGTGCATCCAGGAACGTTCCCAAGGTGGCATTGACGAGCGCGGGCTCCTCCACCGTGGACGAGTGACCGCCGCGCGGCAGCGTCACGAGCCGTGAGGCAGGGATGAGCCGGTTGAGCCGCTCGGCCTTGGCGGGGACGGTGGCGGTGTCCTCGGCGCCGACGACGATGAGGGTGGGTACGCGGATGTGAGGCACCTCATGGGCCACGCCGCGGCGCTCGATGACGCCGTTGACGGCGCGCCAGATGTCACGACGGTTGCCCAGCAGGCGCTCGCGCCACCGGGCGCGCTCCTCGCCGCGGTTGGGGTCGGACAGGAAGCCTCGGCCGAACATGATGCGCATCACCGGGTCCGCCACCGGGCGCAGCCCCGCCAGCCGCGCGGTGAGGTTGAGCAGCGTGTAGCGCGGCACGTTGAGCAGAGGCTCGGGGTCCGCGGACGTCTCCATCAGCACCAGGGAGCGCAGGAGGTCCGGCCGCCGCGCGGCGATGCGCATGCCCACGAAGCCGCCCATGGACAGGCCCACGAAGTGGCAGGGCCCCACGCCGAGCTGCTCGATGAGGGCCACGGCGTCCAGGTACACCGTCTCCATGTCGATGACGCGCACCGGCGGCACGGCGCTCTGGCCCTGGCCCCGGTGGTCATAGGCGATGCAGCGATAGCGCCCGCTCAGCGCCTCCACCTGCGGATCGAAGAGGCGGCTGCTCCACAGCAGGCCGTGACTGAAGACGATGGGCACGCCCGTGCCCCCCGAGTCCTCGTAGTACAGCTCCGTTCCGTTGACCGTCAGCATCGGCATGCGTGACACCCTCCCCACCCGCGAGAATAGGCGAGCGGGCCCCGAGTCTGACGCTTCACGCCATGGCGCCGTTGGCCGGATGACGTCCGGGGGCTACCAGAGCCCCTTCGCCTGGAGGAGCGCGCCCACGTGCCGGGGCTCGGCGCGCCACGCGGCGAAGACCTCTCCCGCGGCGTCGGGAGACAGGTTCTCCCAGACGAGGCTCCCGGTGCCGTCCTCGCGGCGGCAGCGCACGAAGGTGGAGCGCACCTCCTCCGGCGAGTCGAAGGTGAGGCTGTCGAGCAGCTCCGGACTCTGGCTGGTGAGCAGTGCCTGCCGGCCGCCGAGCTGGTCGAGGAGGGCGCGCACCTGTTTCGGATGGAACGCGTGGGCCACTTCATCCGCGATGACGACGGCGCGGGCGTGGGCCAGGTAGTGGAGGAAGGCCACGAGGCGCTTCTGGCCGTAGCCGAGCTGCCGCGCGGAGAGCCGCTGTCCAGAGGCGGTGACGAAGCAGAGGTCCAGGTGGCCCAGCGTCAGCGTCTCGTACTTGCCCTGGGGCTGCGTCTCCAGCGGGGACAGGAGCGCCTCGGCGGAGGTGAAGCCGAGCAGCCGGGCCGCGTCGTGAAGGAAGGGGACACTCTGCGAGGGCAGCACGTAGCGAGAGGAGCCCCACTGCGCGGCGGCGACCTTGCGCAGCCCGTCCAGCAGGTCCTCGGAGGCCACGCCCGTGCCCGTGGCGAGCACACCCTCCGCGCGGCGGGAGAGCCGCAGCTCGGCCTGCCAGAGCTGATCGAAGTGGGCGAGCCCCTCGTCGAAGCGGCGGAGGTCGGCCAGCGCGGAGACCTCGCGCGCCATGGCGAGGAGCGGCTCGACGGCGGCGGTGCCTTCACCCGTCTTCTCCACCCAGGCGATGCCGCCGGACATGAGGACGAGCCAGAGGCGTCCGCCGACCTCGGGCGCGATGCGCTCATGCACCACGTCGGAGGCCTCTCCCTCGCGGGAGACGCGGACCTGCTGGCCCTCGCGGTGGATGACGATGGGCCAGGCCATGTCGCGCGGCGCCACGGTGATGTCCATGGACAGGCCGCCCGTCCCCTCACCGGCCGAGGGGACGTTGCGCACGCGCACGGTGATGCGGCCGGAGTCGGCGGCCAACGCGTACTCGAGGTCGAGGGCTTCGTGCCGCAGCGGCGTGAAGTCCGAGCTGACGACGGCGGCGGCGAGGTCCAGCAGCGTGGACTTCCCAGTGCCGTTGTCCCCGAGCAGCACGTTGAGGGAGGGGCTGAACAACAGCCGCGTCCCGGGCTTCACGGTGCGGAACTGGTGGACCTGGAGCCACTGGAGCTTGAGCATCAGCCCCGAGACTGGCGCCCGGGACGTATCAACGTCAACTCAGGCCGGCGGGGCCCAGGAACCCCAGACGGTGCGTGTCGTCGAAATTGGCGGTGTGGCAGGCGGGTGGAGGTCCACGGCCAGCCCCGAGGCCGCGGTCCGCTTGTCGAGGGCCCTTCGAAGCGCTTCAACCTTCATGCGCAGCTCCTCGCATGGCAACTCCTGGCTCGAACAGGCTGCTGCTGCGCTTCGCCGTGGACTGGGACGCGGAACTCTGAGCAGCGAACCGGCCCCGGGGACGGAGACGCGTGTCCATCGTGCTTCACGGGCCCGCCGCCGCGCCGCTTCTTCTGTCCACCAGACACGGGGCCGCCCTGGCGGCCGTGGCCCGGGGGTGACGCGCTTCCTACCTGTGCGCCCGCTCCCATGAATGCCCTGCTGCTCACAGCCCTGCTCTCGACTTCCAGCGTCCTGCTGGCCCAGGCGGGCTCCACCACCGATGCGGGCACGGAGCCGCCCGCGGACGCTTCTCTCGCCATCTCCTCGGACACACCCGAGCCACCACAGTTCCCCGTCTCAGACCCGTTGTTGGAGCCCATTCCCCCCGCGAGCCTGCAGGTGGGCACCTGGAATGAGGCCCTGGCGCTGCTGCGGCAGCGCTCCACGAGCCTCTACAGCGCGCTCGCGCAGGTGGACGCAGCGGCGGGCGCGCAGCGCGTGGCCCTGGCCACGCTGCTCCCCACCATCACCGGCACCGTCTCCGTTCAGTACAACGTGCTCAACCCCGATGCGACGCCGCTCTTCGGAGGGGGCGGCGGCGGTGGCGTGGGCGGCGGTATCGGCGGCGGTATCGGTGGCGACGTCGGCGGGGGCGCGTCCTCGCGCCTCACCCGGCCGCCCTTCCTCGGGCTCCTCAATGCCTCCATGCCCCTGTTCAACCTGCCGTCCATCGTCGCGCTGGGCACCGCGCGCGAGACGCGCCGCAACGCCACCCTGACGCTGGCGGAGACCCGGCGGCAGCTCACCAGCGCGCTGGCCCAATCGTTGGTGCTCGTCTCCGCGCAGGAGCGGCTGGCCGAGGTCAACCGCATCAACCTCCACACCGCGCTGGAGCGACTGGCCCTCACCGAGCGCCGCTTCGAGCTGGGCGCCGGAACGCGGCTGGACGTGGTGCGCGTGCAGCAAGACACGGAGACCGCGCGCAACCTCGTGGTCCAGGGAGACGAGTCCCTGCGTCGGGCCCGCGAAACGCTCGGGCTGGTGCTGGGCATTCCCCAAGGCGTGGGCCTGGCGCGAGGCGCCCGGCTGGACGCGCTGCTCCAGGACGCGAGGCGGGACTGCAAGCAATTGGAGTCGCTCGAGCGGCGCGCGGACATCGAAGTGGCGCGCTCGCGGCGCACCCTGGCCGAGCGGCGGGTGTCGGAGGTGAAGGCGAGTTACGCCCCGAGTCTCGCGCTCACCAGCACCACGCTGGCCCTCACCGTGGAGGACGACTTCGTGACGGTGCCGGTGTGGAACATCGGCGCCAGTCTGGTGCTGCCCTTCTGGGACGGCGGCGCGCGCGAAGGCCTGCTCCGGCAGACGCGCGCGGGCGTGGAGGTGGCGAAGCAGGGGCTGCTGGAGCTGGAGCGCACGGCCAGCGTGGAGGTGGTGCAGGCCCGGCGCGCCGTGGAGGTGGCGGACGCGGCGACGCGCATCGCCGGACGCGCGCGGACCCTGGCCGAGGAGAACGACCGGCTCACCCGGCGCAGCTTCGAGGTGGGCACCGGCACCAGCCTGGAGCTCATCCAGACGGCGGCGGACCTGCGGCAGGCGGAGCTGGTCCTGGTGGTGCGTCAGTTCGAGCTGGAGCAGGCGCGGGTGGCGGCGTTTCTCGCGGAGGCCGCATGCGATTGGTGAAGACGTGGAGCCTGGGGCTCGCCGTGCTGCTCCACCTGGGGTGCCACTCACAGGGGGACCCTGGCCCCCAGGGCGGCCAGCAGGCCGGAAGCCAGGCCATGCCCGTCGAGGTGGAGCGGCTGAGCCCGGGGGAGGTGCGCGAGGCCACTGAGTACCTGGGCGCCCTCATCTCCCGCAGCAGCATCACCGTCTTTCCGCAGGTGGCGGGCTACGTGAAGGCGATTCCCCTGAAGCCGGGCGCCCGCGTGACGCAGGGCGAGGTGCTGGTCGTGGTGGACCCGCGCATCGAGAGCGCGAGCCTGCGAGCCACCCAGGCGCAGCGGGCCGCGGCCCTGGCCCAGCGCGAGTTCGCCCAGCGCACGCGCAAGCGCAGCGAGCAACTCCTGAAGGAGGGGCTCCAGAGCCGGCAGGACTACGACCAGGCGGTGGCGCAGGCGCAGCAAGCGGAGGCCAGCGCGCGCGCCGTCGAGGCCCAGGTGCAGGCCCAGCAGGTTCAGCTCGGCTTCTACGAGGTGAGCGCGCCCTTCGCGGGCACCGTGGGCGACTTCCCGGTGAAGGTGGGGGACTTCGTCACGCAGCAGACGCCGCTCACCACGCTGGACCAGAGCAACACGCTGGAAGTGTCCGTGCAGGTTCCCGTCGAGCGGGCCCAGGCGGTCAAGGTGGGCAGCACGCCAGTGGAGGTCCTGGACGCGGAGGGGCGCCTCGTGGTGTCAGCGCCCGTATTCTTCGTGGCGCCCAGGCCCAACGCCAACACGCAGCTCGTGGAGATACGCGGCGTGTTCGAGAACACGCAGGGCCTGCGCGCCGGGCAGTTCGTGCGAGCCCGCGTCGTCTACGCCACCCGGGAGGCCCTGCGCGTGCCCACCGCCGCGGTGACGCGCATCAGCAGCCAGACCTTCGTCTTCGTGGCCCGGGACGCGGACGGCGGCACGGTGGCGCAGCGGGCGCCGGTGAGCGTGGGCCTCGTCTCCGGCAACGACTACGAGGTGACGGGCGGCCTGGACGCGGGGACACCGGTGGTGCTCAGCAGCATCCAGCTCCTCCGCGATGGCCAGCCCATCCAACCCAAGGCCCACGTGCGCGATGCACCGCCCGGCGTGGGCGGCAGCGGCCAGGGACCGGATGGTGGGCCCCCCTCGCGAGACACCGGAAGCCACGACGCGGGCAGCGGCGCCGCGCCGGGACAGTGAGAGGGCGGCATGTTCACGGACTTCTTCATCCGCCGTCCCGTCTTCTCCAGCGTGGTGTCCATCATCATCACGCTGGTGGGGGCCATCTCCATCCCCAACCTGCCCGTCGAGCAGTACCCGGACCTGTCCCTGCCCGTGGTGCAGGTGACGGCCACGTACATCGGCGCGTCGGCGGAGACGGTGGAGAGCGCCGTCACCACGGTGCTGGAGCGTCAGCTCAACGGCGTGGAGGGCATGCGGTACATCTCCTCCACCAGCAGCAACACGGGCGTGAGCACCATCACCGTCACGTTCGACCAGAGCCGGGATTTGGACATCGCCGCGGTGGACGTCCAGAACCGCGTGGCCACCGCGTCCGCGCAGCTTCCGGCCGCGGTGAACGCGCTGGGCATCACCATCACCAAGGCGCAGACGCAGTTGCTCATCGCCTTCGGCCTCTTCGACGAGAACGGCCGCTACGAGACGGGCTTCCTCAGCAACTACGCGGACGTCTTCATCCGGGACGCGCTGCTGCGGGTGGACGGCGTGGGCGACGTGCGCATCTTCGGCGAGCGGCGCTTCGCCATGCGGCTGTGGCTGGACCCCACGGAGCTGGCGCGCCGGGGGCTCGCGGCGACGGACGTGGTGAACGCGCTGCGCGCGCAGAACGTCCAGATTGGCGCGGGACAGGTGGGTCAGCCGCCCGCGCCACCGGGCCAGACGTACCAGTTCACCGTGCGCGTGCTGGGGCAACTCACCACCGCGGAGGAGTTCAACAACATCGTCGTGCAGCAGGGCCCGGACGGCTCGCTGGTGCGGCTGAAGGACGTGGGCCGCGCGGAGCTGGGCGCGGAGAACTATGGCCAACTCCTGCGCTTCAACGGCCATGAAGGCGTGGGCCTGGGCATCTTCCAGCTCCCCGGCTCCAACGCGCTGAAGGTGCGAGACGGCGTCGTCGCCGAGCTGGAGCGCCTGGAGAAGAACTTCCCGCCGGGCATGCGCTACGCGCGCGCCTTCGACACCACGGCGGCGGTGCAGGCCTCCATCGAGGAGGTGCTGCAGACACTGGGCGAGGCCATCCTCCTGGTGGTGCTGGTCATCTTCATCTTCCTGCACGGCTGGCGCAGCGTGCTGGTGGTGGCCACCACGTTGCCCGTGTCCCTGGTGGGCACGTTCCTCTTCGTCAACGCGTTCGGCTTCTCCATCAACACGCTGACGCTCTTCGGCCTCACGCTGGCCACGGGCCTGGTGGTGGATGACGCCATCATCGTCATCGAGAACGTCGAGCGCACCATGGAGCAGGACAACGTGGGCCCGCGCGAGGCCACGCACCGGGGCATGAAGCAGGTCGCCGGCGCGCTGGTGGCCATCGCCCTGGTGCTATCGGCGGTGTTCGTGCCGGTGTCCTTCTTCCCTGGGACGACGGGCATCATCTATCGGCAGTTCGCGCTCACCCTGGCCTTCTCCATCAGCCTCTCCGCGCTGGTGGCGCTCACGCTGTCCCCCGCGCTGTGCGCCCTGCTGCTGCGCCCGCACGAAGGCCAGAAGTGGAAGGCCTTCCGCCTGTTCGACAAGGGGCTCGACGCGTTCCGCGACGCCTATGGCCGGCTGCTCGCGAAGCTCATCGGGCCGCTGCGCTGGCCGGTGGTCCTCGCCTTCGCCCTGTGCCTGGCCGGCACCTTCCTGGTGTACCGCCTCACGCCAGCGGGCTTCATCCCGGGCGAGGACCAGGGCTATCTCATCGTCGCGGTGCAGGGCCCGGAGGGCACGTCCCTGGACTACACGCGGCAGGTGCTGCTCCAGGCGGAGGAGGTCCTGCGCCAGCAGCCGGAGGTGGCGGACATCTTCACCGTGGGAGGCTTCTCGCTGCTGGGCACCGGCGTCAACTACGGCACCCTCTTCGTGAACCTGCACCTCTGGGATGAACGCAAGCGGCCGGAGCAGAGCGTGGCGGGGCTGGTGGAGCGGCTGCGGCGCCCGCTGCTGTCCATCGGCGGCGCGCGCGTGCTGCCCTTCGAGCCGCCCGCCATCCGCGGCGTGGGCAGCGTGGGCGGCTTCGAGTTCGTGCTGGAGGACCAGCAGGGAGGCCGCTCGCTCGAACAACTGGCGCAGACGACGGACATGTTGGTGGGCCGCGCCAGCCAGGACCCGGGCCTGCGCGGCGTGTTCTCCTCCTACACGGCGAACACGCCGCTCTTGGACGTGCAGGTGAACCGGGAGAAGGCGCTGGCGATGGGCGTCCCCCTGGACGGCGTCTTCTCCACGCTGCAAGTCTATCTGGGCAGCCAGTATGTGAATGACTTCACCTTCGCCAGCCGCGTGTACCGCGTGTACGTGCAGGCCGCCATGCCCTTCCGCAACGAGCCGCGTGACATCGACGCGCTCTACGTCCGCTCCGCGCGCGGAGAGATGGTGCCGCTGGAGTCCCTGGTGCAGGTGAGCCCCATCACCAGCGCGCAGAACATCCAGCACTACAACCTGTACCGCTCGGCGACTATCAACGGACAGGCCGCGCCGGGCTCCAGCTCCGGACAGGCGTTGGACGCGATGGAGGCCGTGGCGCGCAAGTCCCTGCCCGTGGGCTACACCTTCGAGTGGACGGGCCTGTCCCAGGAGCAGAAGGAAGCGGGCAGCAGCGTGCTGGTCATCTTCGGGCTGGGCATCGTCTTCGTGTTCCTGGTGCTGTCCGCGCAGTACGAGAGCTTCGCCCTGCCCTTCGTCATCCTCCTGGGCGTGCCGGTGGCCATGCTGGGCGCGCTGGGGCTGCAGAACCTGCGCGGACTCCAGAACGACGTGTTCTGTCAGGTGGGGCTCGTGATGCTGGTGGGGCTGGCCAGCAAGAACGCCATCCTCATCGTCGAGTTCGCCGAGCAGCTCCGGCATGAAGGACGCGGCGTGGGGGACGCCGCCATCCACGCGGCGCAGACACGCCTGCGCCCCATCCTGATGACGTCCTTCGCGTTCCTCATGGGCGTGGTGCCGCTGATGCTGGCCTCGGGCGCGGGGGCCTCCGCGCGCAAGTCGCTGGGCACGACCGTATTCGGCGGCATGCTGCTCTCCACCTTCGTGAACCTCATCTTCATCCCGGTGCTGTACGTGGTGCTGGAAGGCGTGAGGGCCCGGTTCCGGCGGCACAAGGGCTCACCTCCCGTCAACCCACCCACGCCGCAATCCGCCTGAACCCTTCACGTCGCATCGCACTTTCAGCAGGGCCCTTGGCCCTTTATGCCCCCGTGAAGGGGCTTCGTTATCCTGCAAAGTGCCATGTCTCACTTCACGTCACTCGATGACGCCCGGCAACGGCGGCTGTACGCGCTCAAGCGTGCGCCTGGGCTCCGGCACCATGGCAACACCGCGCTGCTGCAACTGCTGAGCAGGAGCCGGGAGGTCACCTGGGCTCGCGACGCGGTGGTGTTCCGGGAGGGCGAAGCCACTGAGGGATTCTACGTACTCCTGGAGGGTGAGCTGGAGGTCTCGCGGAGCGGTGAGCCGCTGATGATACTCCAGCCTGGCACGCCGCTCGGCCTCGAGGCGCTGACGAGCGGCCGCCACTCCGTCACCGTCCGCGCGGCGATGGACGCCAGCGGCCTCTTCTTCCCGAAGGACGACGTGTCGAGCCTGCCCCACGCTCCCTCCGCGCCCCCCGAGCGGCCACATCCCCGGGCCGAGGTGGTCGCCTTCGAGAGCGACGTGCGCAGGGCCCCCTTGGCCACGCTCATCGAGCTGGTGGCGAAGGTCATCCACCAGGACTTCGGGGACCGGGTGCTCGTCCTGCGCACCGCCGCGCGGAGCCAGGAGCCGGGACCGGAGCTGCCCGCCGTCACCCGCGGCGCGGATGGCGTCCTGCGCGCGACGCTGCCCGCCTCGGCCTCCGGGGCTCCTGGCCAGCTGACACCGCCGGTGCTCCAACGGCTCGCGGTCAAATTCGGGCTGCACGCCATCTTCCTCGACGGCTGCGATGTCGCGGATGTGGGGATGCTCGACAAGACGGTGCGGCTGGTGACGGGCGCGTCGGCGCGAACGGCCGCGAGCCCGCGCCTGCTCCCCACCGTGGTGGTGGACCCGCGGCGCCCCGCGCGCACGTCCGAGCTGAGTGGACAGGCGCAGGCGCAACACGACGGTCCGCATCCGCATCCCCCGCAGCATCCCCCCTGCCCCTTGCGGCTGAACCTGGAGCGCTTCGCGCGGATGTCCGTGGATGACCGGCCGCTGGAGGCCCAGGGGCTGTGTCACACCGAGCGGGAGGCACTGGCCCGCTGGGCCCGCGCGCTCACGCACCGGCGCGTGGGGCTGGCGCTCAGCGGTGGCGGGGTGTGGGGTTTCTACCATGTCCACATCCTCCGCTGGCTGGTGGGTCAGGGCGTGCCCATCGACATCATCAGCGGCGCCAGCATGGGCTCGCTGGTGGGGGCCTATTTCTGCGGGAGCGCGCTGGATGGACGGAGCGGCCTGGAGGGGCTGCGGGTGCTGGAGGAGCGGGCCGTCAGCCGGCAGCTCTCCCTGGCCGCGGCGGCCGCCATCCTGACCTCGTACTCCCTGGAGCGCTTCGTGGAGCGCGACCTGGGTCCCATCTGCCTGGAGGAGCTGTCCACCCGCTTCCTCCCCGTGACGACAGACCTGACCCGGGGCGAATGCGTGGCGCTGGAGCGAGGCCCCGTGGCGCTGGGCGTGCGCGCGAGTGGGTCCGCCCCCGGCATCTGGGGCCCCACCGTGGTGCCTCCCGCACGGTATGTGGATGGCGCCTTCACCAGCATGGTGCCCGCCCACGTGCTGCTCGACGCGGGCGCGGACGTCATCCTCTCCAGCAACATCTTCCCCTCGGGGGTCCGGCACACACCACCCGTGCCAACAACGGGACTGGGCCGCTTCCTCGCGGGCCTCAATCCGGTGGCGCGTGCCCTGGACCTCGCGGCCAGTGGCGTGCTGCTATTGCACCGCAGTGGTGACATCGAGAGCCTGCTCGCGGACGTCAGCTTCGACCTCCACTCAGCGGAGGCCCCGCTGATGACGGCGATGGAGTTCACCCGGGCCCGGGAGATTCTGGACAGGGCGGCGGCGGATGCGCCGCTCGCGAGAAGGCTGGAGGACATGAAGCAGCACTGGCTCCAGGTCAAAGCCCGGGGTGCCCGTGCCCACCCGCGACTCGGAGGACAGCAGGCCGCATGATTCCCGTTCGCATCCTGGGCACCGCCAGTGTCCTCCCCGGCCCCGCCGTGAGCACCGCGGAGCTGTGCGCTCGGGTGGGACGGGACGCCGAGGAGGTGGAACGGAAGACGGGCATCCACACGCGCCACTTCGCGCCGCCGGGCATGAAGGCGGCGGAGGTCGCGGCCCAGGCCCTGCGCGAAGCACTGCGCGCGGCGGCGCTGGAGCCCTCCGCGCTGCGCCGCATCCTCTGCGTCTCCTCCATGGGCGGTGACGTCACCACGCCCGCCACCGCCAACCGCGTGGCCGCGGCGCTGGGGTTGTCGGGGAGCTGCGACGCCATGGACCTGAGCAACGCCTGCATGGGGTTCTTGAGCGCCTTCGACCTGGCGGCGCGCTCGGTGGCGACGGGGCTGGGGCCCGTGGGCATCGTGTCGGTGGAGCTGCTGTCGCGCACCACGACCCCCGAGTCACCGCGACCCTATCTCGTGCTCGGTGACGCGGCGGCGGCGGCCGTCCTGGGGACGGGGCGTTCGGGTGAAGGCGTGCTGGGCGTGGCCCTGGGCAACAACGGCACGCTGCCCACCGATGTGGTGCTGGAGAATCCCATCGCCACGGGCAAGCTGGAGCGGATGCACTTCCTCACGCCGAGCCAGGCGATGACGCGCGTGGCGCTGGACGCGCTGGTGCGCGCGGCGCGCGAGGCGTTGGAGGCGGCGGGCGTGGCGATGCACGACGTGGAGTGGGTGCTCACGCACCAGCCGAATGGACGCATGTTGGAGGCCATCCTCGAGGCCCTGGGCGTGGCGCCGGAGCGCAGCGTGCGCGTGGTGGACACGGTGGGCAGCGTGGGCTCGGCCTCGCTGGGGACCAGCCTGGACCGGCTGCTGCGCACGCGGCCCGTGAAGCCGGGGCATCGCATCCTCCTGGTGGGCGTGGGCGCGGGAGTGGCCCATGGCGCGGTGCTGTACCGGGTGGGCGCATGACGCAAGCGGGGGGCTGGCCCCTGAAGGCGTGGCTCACGACGTTCCGGCTGCTGCGCCGCTATCACCGCTACGAGGTCGTGAACCTCGAGCCGCTCTTGCGGCCCGGCGCGAAGCTCATCGTCGGGTACCACGGGCGGCCATTGGCCGTGGACCTGTGCATGCTGACGGTGACCCTGCACGAGCGCCTGGGCTACCTGCCGCACGGCGTGGCGCATGGCGCGTTCGATTCGATTCCGGGCATGCGCACGGTGGCGGATGGGCTCGGCTTCGTCACGGGGGATGACCCGCGGTTGGCGGACGCGGTGGCGCGCGGGGAGCACGTGCTGCTGCAGCCAGGCGGCACGCGTGAGGGCTGCCGCGACTTCCGGCACCGCTACCGCGTCGACTGGGGCGAGCGCATGGGCTACCTGCGGCTGGCGGTGCGCTACGGGCTGCCCATCGTCCCCGTGGGCGGCAGCGGGATGGACGACGCGTACGTGGGGCTCAACGACGGCGATGCGTGGGGCCGCCGCGTGGGGATGCCGGCGAGGCTGCCGCTGTGGCTGGGCGTGGGCGCGACGGGGCTGTGGCCCCTGTCCCTGCCCTTCCCCGTGAAGATGACGCAGTGGGTGGGCGAGCCGCTGACGCGCCACCTGGCGCCGGGCTTCGACGTGAGCGACCGGGACGCGCTGCGCGCGGTGCACCAGGACGTCGCGAGCGCGGTGCAGCGGTTGCTCGACAAGGCGCGCGGTGTGGACACCAACGGGATGCGGGAGGCGGGGCGATGAACGAAGGCGACGGCGACACAGGACAGGAGTGGGCGGTCATTCTGGGAGCCTCATCGGGGACGGGCGCGGGCATCGCGGAGGCGGTGGCCCACAAGCCCGGACTGAATGTCTTCGGTGTTCACCGAGGCCGGTACGCGGACATGGCCTCGCAATTGGAGGAGCGGGTCCGGAGCACGGGGCGCCGCGTGGTGATGTGGCAGGCGGACGCGTCCACGCCGGAGGCCGCGGAGGCAGGTGTGGCCGCGATTCGAGAGGTGGCCGGTCTCCGCAGCGTGAAGCTCTTCGTGCATTCGATTGCAGGCGCGTCGGTGGGGCACTTCCTGTCATCGGGCGAGGACCGGCTGCACGCGCGGCGCATCCGCCGCACCTTCGACACGATGGCGCACTCGTTCGTGTACTGGGCGCAGGCACTGGCGGACGCGGACCTGTTGGCGCCGGAGTCACGGCTGCTGGGGCTCCAGAACCCGCTGGATACAACGCATCTGGGGAACACGGGGCTCATCAGCGCATCGAAGGCGGCGCTGGAGATGTACGTCCGCTACCTCGCGATGGAGCTGGGACCGAGAGGGCACCGCGTGAATCTGCTCAAGTTCGGCACGGTGATGACGCCTGCGCTGAAGCACGTGTACTCGCCGGAGGCCCTGGCCCGGCTGGAGGCCGCGCACGCGAAGATGAACCCCGCGGGGCGAATGAGCACCGTGGAAGAAGTGGCCCGCTTCGTCACCGTGCTCGCCGGTGAGGAAGCGGGTTGGTTCAACGGCGCCACCATTGATTTCACGGGAGGGATGACGCTGCGGCTGTTGGATCTGGTGCTGAATCCGTGAACACTTCTCAGAGTCCAACAAGACTGTGACTCAGTCCGCTGGCATCCGGAACGACAGACAGTAATAGAACGGCGCCACCTGTTCCTCGCGGACATCGACCGCGCCGGCGGGCAGCAACTCACGGGGACAGTGCGGGTCCCACGAATAGAACGTAATCGCCCGGAACGCGGCGCGCTGGAACAGCGAGGGGCGGAAGGACGGGTCCAGTTGCTCGTCCACCACCACCAGCGGCGTCCCAGGCTTCGCCACCCGGGCCATCTCCGCCAGGGCCTGCGCGGGCTCCCGGTAGCCACCGATACCGCCCACGTGAAACACCCGGTCGAACGACGCCTCCGGAAACGGCAGCGCGTGTGCGTCCGCCATCATCAACCGCACGCCCGCGTAGTCACCGGACTTCAGCCGCCGCCGACAGTGCTTGAGCATGCCTTCGCTCAAGTCCACGCCCCAGACTTCCACATCGAGCCCCGGCGGCAGGCCCTCCCGGATGAGCGGCAGGTTCGCCCCGGACCCTACGCCGATCTCCAACACCCGCAGCGGGCTCCCGTCCGCGTGCGGCACCAGGGAAGAGAGCGCCAACCGCTGCATGTACCCCGCGCGCATCCGCGCTTCCGAGACCGACTGGAACAGCGGCGTCAGCAACGTGGTCAGCGGATCATGCAGCACCGGCAGCCCATCGTAGATGACGCGCATCAGCCGGTCCGTACCGCGCACCGCGTCTTCGCGATACAGCCGGGCCATGCCGCGCTCCACGCGCCACGCCTCGCCGCAACCACCGCAGCGCAGCCCTCCGTCGCGAATGCGCCCGTGCTCCGAGTGCCCGTGGAACACCAGCGTCCCGCCACAGGCCGGACACGCCAGCATCGCCACGTCCCGTGATTGGACTCCGTTCATCGGCTCGCGATGGCCTCCGCCTGGGCCAGCTCATCACGCATGCCCAGACGGGTAAACAGCTCCACCGCGCGTTGTTGGTGCCCGCGCCGCGCGGGGTCCTCCGAAGGCAGGTGCCGCGCCAGGGACAGCCTCGCGTGCGCCTCCTCGAAGGACTGTCCCTTCTTCGACGCCACGGCGATGCATCGGCGCCAGGCCTCGAAGGCGCGCGTGGCCTCCCCTTCCAGCCACGCCTCGCTCCCGCGCCACAGCCGGGCCGCCGCCTCGCCGAAGGGGAACACCTTGGCGAAGACCTCCGCCTCCCGCCGCGCCGCCTTGGCGCTCGCGACCAGCGAAGCGTCCGCGCCCTGCGCCCACAGCGTCAGCAGCACCTCCGCCACCGTCATGACGCCGAAGTAGACGAAGTGCGCCACCGGCTTGCCCGCCGACATCTTCGCCAGCGCCTGCTCCGCCGCCTCGCGGGCCCCCGCCGCGTCACCCTCACGCAGCCGCAGCAGCGCCAGCGTCCCTTCCACGATGATGCGGTCCGTCTGGCCACCCTGCGCCTCCGTCCACGCCAGCGTCTCCTCCAGCGCGGCGCGCGCCTTGTCGAGCGCCCCCAGCCGCAGGTGGATGTGCGCCTGGTAGTGCAAGGCCCAGTGCTGCGTCTGGAGCGCGCCCCGGCGCCGCGCCGAGTGCTCCAGCCACGCCATCAACGGCAGGCCCCGCGCGAACTTCCCCTGGTAGCACGACACCACCGTGAGCAACGCGCGGCACTCCTCCGCCAGCCGCAAGTCACCCACGGAGTCGACGATGCCAATGGCCCGCTCCAGCCACGCCTCCGCCTCCGCCCACCGCGCCACGTACGCGCCGAACACGGCGTTGCGGCACAACACGAAGGCGAGGTCCGCGGGGCTGCCCACGCGCTCGGCCACCTCCAGCGCGCGGCGGACCCACGTCTCCGCCACCGCGCGGATGGGCAACGTGCCCACCACCACCGCCATGCTTGTGTAGCTCCGCGCCAGCTCCGGCGAGGCCCCCGCGGGCTCACACAGGTTCAACGCGCGCAAGCCGGACCAGAGCACCGGGAGCGCCTGGTGCGCGTAGATGAAGGCGTCGAGCAGCCGCATCAACAGCCGGCCCGCCACGCGCCGCACCCGCCGCCGCTCCTCCGTCTCCTCGTCGTAATCCTCCGGACGCGGGCTCTGCGCCAACCGCAGCGCGCCCTGCCCCACCGTCCCCAGCGCCCAGCCCATGCGCGTGGTGGGCACCGGCCAGCCGAAGTGCTTCAGCGCCCGCTCCGCGTGGAGCCGGAACGCCTGAAGCTCCCCGAGTTGGAAGCGCGTCTCCGCGAGCAGCGCCTCCAGGTCCCCCAGCATCAGCGCATCGCCACCAGCTCCGGACGCACGCTCCAGCGCCCGCGTCAGGAACGACAGCGCCTCCTGGCACGCGCCCACGCGCAGCGCGTCCTCACCCGCGCGCCGCGCATGCGACGCCTCGCGCAGCGCGTCTCCCGCCATGCCCCAGTGGTAGGCCAACGCCGAGGCCCACTCGGGCCGCTGCCCATGCGCGGCCTCCATCGCCAGCGCGGCGCGGCGGTGCAGCGCGGGCCGGGCCTCGGCGGGCAGCTCCTCCAGGACGCCTTCACGCAGCTTGTCGTGCGCGAAGCGCCAGTGGTCGTCCGCCACGTCCAGCACGGCGGCGGCCTCGCAGTCCGTCAGCCAGCCCTCCACGTCGACACCGGGCGCGGCGTGCCGCAACAGCGCCACGTCCACCTGCCGTCCGACGATGGCCGCCACCCGGAGCAGCTCGCGCGCGCCCACGGGCACCTTCTCCAGGCGCCGCTGCACCAGCCTGCGCACGCCGCCCGCGAAGACGCGCTCGGGCAGGGCCATGCCGCCCAGCCGGTCCAACCCGCCCGCCTCCTCCGCCAGCGCGCGCACCACCTCCACGAGGAAGAAGGGATTGCCCTCCGTCTCGCGCAGCAGCAACTCCACCAGGTGCGGCCGGCTCCCCGGCGCGCCCATCATGGACTCGCTGAGCAGGGAGACCTCACGCGCCCCCAGCCGGGGCAGCCGCAGCAGCGACAGGTCCGGCAGCGCCGAGGGCAGCGCGGGCGCCTCGTCGTCACGGAAGCTCCCCAGCAGCACCAGGCTCAACGTGGGCGCGCGCGTGGCCAGCCGCGCGAGCAGGTGGAGCGACTCGCCCCCGGCCCAGTGCAGGTCCTCCAGCACCACCACCACGGGCTGCGCCAGCCGCGCGAAGATGTCCTCCACCACCTGGAGCAGGCGCGCCTGCACCATGTCCGCGCCCACCTCGGCCGGGTCGGCCACCGGGCGCCCCAACAGCGCCTCGATGTCCGGCACCAGCGGCTTGAGGACGCTGGCCTCGCGCTCGTCCAGCGGGGTGAGGATGGTCAGCCAGCGCAGCACCGGGCGCCATTCCTGGTAGGGGCTGCCACCCGCCGCCACGCCCTGGCCTCGCAGCACCACCGCTCCCTTCACCAGCGCCAGCGCGCGCAGCTCCTCCAGGAGCCGCGACTTACCCACGCCGCTCTCGCCGCCCACCAGCCACGCGCCACCACGGCCCACCTGGCCCGCCTCCAGCACCGCGGACAGGCGCGACAGCTCATCCACCCGGCCCACGTAGCGCGCGGCCTGGAGGAAGCTCTCCCGCGTCGCGGCGGACTCGGGCGGCACCGGCTCACCCGTGGCGGCGCAGAGCTCGGCAATCACCGCGTCCGCGCCGCGCGGCCGCTGCCGAGGGTCCGGGGACACCAACCGCTCCAGCGCCGCCTTGAGCTCGGGCGGGAAGTCCGCGGGCGCGGGCACCTGCCCCGCGTGTGGCAGCCGGCCGAACATCATCTGGCTGGCCATGGCGCCCACGCTGAAGAGGTCCGTCACCTCGGAGGGCGGATGGTCCTCGAACAGCTCCGGCGCCAGATAGCCCGGCGTGCCGCCCGGCTGCGCGCGGTGGACGTGCTCGCGCCCCACCGCCAGCCCGAAGTCCAGCACCTTCACCTGACCGTGCGCCACCAGCACGTTCGCCGGCTTGAGGTCGCGGTGGATGATGCCGCGCCGGTGCAGGTACGCCAGCGCCAGCAGCGTCTGCACCAGGAGGCCCACCTGCACGCGCAGCGGCTGCCCCGTGCCCGCCTTCACCAGGTGCTGCGCGTCCTCCAGCAGGTCCATGGCCAGATACGGCCGGTGCTCCGCGTCGAAGCCGTAGTCCAGCACGCTGATGACGTGCGGATGGCGGACCGAGGCGAGCGTCTGGAACTCGTGCGCCAGCGACAGCGCCAGCTCGTGCCGGGCCATGGAGGACGGCGTGTTCTCGACCTCGGGCTGGCGCGTGAGGTCCTCCAGCGTCTGGTGCAGCCGCTTCACGGCCACCGGGCCCGCCAGCAGGTCCTGCGCGCGCCAGACGGTGCCCGCCCCACCCCGACCGAGGAAGTCGAGGATGCGGTAACGGCCGCCCACGACCTCGCCCTCCGCGTGGCGACGCGCCGCTTCCTCCGGCCGGGGCCGGGTTTCGAGAGGGTATTGCCGCATCAGGGGGGGGCCGCCCGGACGGATGATAACGAGAACGCCCGGGGACGGTAGGACGGATTCCAGATGGACCGTCATGCCCGGCGTACCGGGCAAATGAGGTCAACCTGGGCGGCAGGTCAGCCCGCACCCACTGCGGGCTCAGCCGCCGGCGAAGACGCTGGCCAGGCTGCGGCCACCCTGCACGGCGCCGTAGATGAGGACGGTGAAGTAGGTGAGCGTGCCCACCGTCATGCCGTGCCCCATGAGGATGAAGTAGCCGTCGCGCTGCAGGATGCCGATGGCGAAGAAGAGCGCCGCGAGCGCCGGGAGCGTGTTGCTGAACGGAATGAGCCCGAAGGGCATCATCAGCAGCACGCCGGCGAAGAACAGCATGAAGCCGTTGAAACGGTTGGTGCTGCTACCGTGCGTGAGGGCCAGCAGCCGCGGCTTGCTCAGCCGGTCCACGTACTTCGTGAAGACCTCCGCGCCCTTGTCGAGCGCTGGCGCCAGGTTGGTGCGCAGCAGCGTCTTGTCCAGCAGCTTGCGCGGCAGCCAGGGCGTCCGGTTGAACGTCACCCCCACGCCGATGAGGACGATGAGGAGGCCGAACACCGTGGACACGCCCGGAATCGACACGGGCAGGAGGAAGGGGAAGGTCAGGATGCAGCAGAAGAGCAGCAGGCCCTGCTCGCCACACGCCTGCATCAGCTCGCGCACCGTCAGGGATTCGGGCAGCCGCGAGGACAGGGCGCGGAGCGTGGCGGAGAGCTGGACCTGGGTGTCGGAGAAGCTCGCGGACGAGGACGAAGGGTTCGACGAAGGCGTGGACATTTCAGGCCGTCACTACCACGCCCTCCTCCCTGATGCTCACCCCCAAGCGATGTCGTACACCGCCTCCTCGCCCTCCCTGCGGACAATCCGGACCGCCGGGTCGCGGGCCCCGCTGGCCTCCAGGCCCGCCAGGAAGAGCCCCACGTAGAAGCCCGCCACCACCACGGGCCGGCAGGTGAGCGCATACCGGGTGGGCCCCAGCTGCTCCATGTGCGCTTCCAGATAGTTGGTGCCCGTGCGCAGGTTGCGCGTCATCCGCGCCAGCATGCGCTGCGGACCCAGCAGCCGGACGGTGCCCAGCAGCGCGCTGCCGATGAGCGTGGAGCTGAAGCCCTCCACGAAGCGCTTGCCCACCACCGCGGCGGCCTCGTCCAGGGGCGACTCGGGCGCCAGGGTGGCCGCGGCCACCTTCAGCGCCGCGACCCAGACCTCCAGGGGATAGGCCAGGGCGAGCGAGCCCTGCGTGTCGAGCCCCGCTGCTCGCAGCCGGCCCGCACAGACGTCGTCCAGGTCCTCGCCCAACGCGCGAATCAGACCCTGGAAGCTCTGCTGGAATACAAGGGGTTCAGGTTTTTCCAAGCCGCGGCAATGTATCGTCTGGGTGACAGGTCCTCAACCCGGCGGGTCCCCCAGCCACGATGAATTATCAACACTTGGCCGGGTGACCCGGGCGCGTGACGCATTCAACACGCCGTGACATTCGGCGCTGGGCGCGCGCGACGCGGTGTGGTGAAGAGCCGACAGCCCGCGTCATCCGTCTTCTCGGCGCGTCGATTGTCCTTCCGCCTTCGCCGGAGCCCGTCATGAACATGTCCCCCCGTCACCTCTTCGTCGCGGGCGCCACCGGAGCCACCGGCCGCAACGTGATGCGCCAGGCGATTGCGCGCGGCGTGCCCGCGACGGCGCACCTGCGCCCCAAGAGCGCGAGCAGCGAGTTGGCCCGCGAGTGGCCTCACAAGGCGGTGGTGGAGCTGACACACGAGGACGCGCTGGTGGAGCAGCTTCGCGGCGCGGGCGTCACCACGGTGCTCCAGCTCATCGGCACCATGCGCAAGCGCTTCGGTTCGGGGGACACCTACGAGACGAGCGACATCGGCACCACGCGGCACCTGGTGGATGCGGCGAAGCGCACGGGCGTGGACCACCTGGTGCTGCTCAGCTCGGTGGGCGCGGGCCGCCCGGTGGGCGCGTACCTCAAGGCCAAGGCGGAGGCGGAGCGGCTGGTGCGCGAGAGCGGCATCCCGTGGACGATTGTCCGCCCACCCGCCTTCGAGGGCGAGTACCACCACATCCACCCCGTGCTGCGCGCGCTCACGAAGCTGCCGCCGCTGCGGAGCATGCGGCCCATCCACCTGGACCAGCTCGCCGCCGTGCTGCTGCGCGTCTCCGAGCGGCGCGCGCCGCTGAACCAGGTGCTGGAGGGCGACACCCTCTGGGCCGAGGTCGCCGCCGCGGGCGCCTGAGCGGTCTTCTCGCTCAGGGCCCGCCCTGGTGCGTGGGCGTCAGCGCAGCGAGCCCCAGTTGTACGTGGGGTTGGAGCCTCCGGTAAGCACGCGCCAGATGCTGCCGTCGTGGTAGCTGTAGCTGTCGCGGATGGCCTTGTGGTTGCTCGACACATTCCAGTCGTTCGGCGTGGTGGTGCCCACGTTGTAGAGCAGCGTGTCGCCCCACACGGACCAGAGCACCCAGGGCCGCGCGTCAATCTCAGACACCGTGGCGTAGCGGCTGTCCCCCCAGCGCACCGGGAGCTTGTCCGTCTCCGCGAGCATGCGCGGCTTGCGGTAGCGCGCACCCAGGTCCGTGTAGAACTGCCCCGGGAAGTAGGGATTGCCGTGGTAGATGTCCACCGCGACCACGTCGACGCGGTCATCGCCCGGGTAGTAGCTCCACGGGTCACCGCCGTAGGTGCCGTCCCACTCGTACGGCGACCAGACGAAGATGAGGTTGTCGAGCCCCCGCGTCTTCACCAGGTAGTCATGCATGATGACCCACAGCTGCCGGTACTGGGCGGGGTCCTGGTTGGACCACCAGAACGGCGACGCGGTGGGGCGCTTGTTCATCTCGTGGAACGGGCGGTACAGCACCGGCACGTTGAGCTGCTTCAGGATGGCGAGCTTGTCCGCCGCGAAGGACAGGTCCGCCAGGAGCGCGCGGTACTCCGCCGTGTTCGCCTGCCAGTTGATGACGCGGCCGAACCAATTGGAGTCCATCCACGACTGCCGGAAGTTGTTCTCCCAGCTCTTCACGGACGCGCCGGGATAGGACTGGTGGAAGCTGAAGCCGACGATGCCCTCGCCGAAGAGGAAGCGGTCGCGCGCGAAGCCGACGGACGTGTCCACGTAGGGCGCCTGGTACGTGGGCCCGTAGTTGCCCGGCCCGAAGTCGAACTCCACGAAGCCCGGCCGGCGCCCCGCGATTTCGCCCACGCGCACCCAGTACTCGCCCGCGTAGCGCTCCTTCTGCGCCTCGCAGTGCTGTCCCATGATGGTCTGCTTGGACACGCCGTTGCGGCTGTTGTTCTCCAGCGTCACCAGCAGGTCGAAGACCTTCCGCGCCTGCGGTGACGGGGACGGTGTGCTCAGCGTCCGCGGGACCTGGGCCTGGGCCTCCGTGGGACTCAGGTTGAGGAGCAGGGCGGTGACGCATACGGCAGCGCCCCTAATGAGTCTCTGGAGGGGATTCGAAAAACGTAGCGACGCAGCAATCGATGACGTGTGCATGTCGGTGCGGTCTCCCATTTCCCGCAGCACGGAGAACTGGCAGGTGGCTCACCCTTGCGTCAATCCTGAATTCAGTTAAAACACTAAAAAGCCAGCACCTGCACCTGGGAGCATCAACCGATGGGCCCCCGGCTTCTCCTCCGACTGCTGCTCGCCGTGTTCATGCAGGGATGCGCCACCACGGAGTCATCCCGAGCACAGGCAGCAGCTGACGCGAGCACGGAGTGTCGCCCGAGTCCGGAAGCACCTTGCGTCAACTTGTTGTGTATCGGCGATGCCTGCGGATTCTACCGCTGCGGCGACGACATCCGCCCATTCGAGCTGGCACGGTTTCCACCAGCGCGGCCTCCAGTTGCGGCTGCGGCTCCGGGCGCCGGCCCCAGGAGAAACTGGGGACATGGGCAGCAACTTCCAAGGGGAGCCGTCATGGTCTTCCCCAATTGGAATGGTGCACCAGAGCGAATCATCCCACCTTCCCACCAACTGCCTGCGGGAAGATGGGAGAAGCACCACATTTTTTCTCAGGCCCGCGACCTCGCGGAGTGGTTCGAGACCCAAGGCGTGAAGATCCACCACTACACCATCCCGATTCCACGCGACCTCCACCAACGGATTCATCGGGGCGGAGAGCGCGGCGGCGCGTGGAATCAAGCCTGGCGGGAGTTCATGGAGGCCAAGCCCAACGCCCGTCCGGAGGACATCTACAAGCATGCCGGACAGCTCATCTACCGCTTCCAACTCCTGGGCGGCCCGCTTCAGCCCTACTATTCCCGGCCGGGAGCATGACGACGAATGACCCGCTACTACTGGCTCGTCGAAGACAAGGCCGCGACCTCTCGCCACGCAGGCGACATCAACGCGGCTCATCGGTGGAAGCTGCCAGGGCTCGCCAATTGCCCGGGATGTGGCGAGACCTGGGCGAGCGTGGGCCACTACTACCCCGCCGTTGACCTGTCCGCGCTCCCTGAACAAACCTCTTTCTTGAAGGCAAGGCCCGAACCTTTCTCTGAATACGCTCGGCTGCGTGAACTCGTGCGTCCGCTGGCGCCCCCCCACGCACCGCTCCCACCAGGAACTCGATTCGGCCCGCTGGAAGGCACGGCCCGAGGAGACCTCGGGCCTCTGACGTGGGTGGGAAACGCGCTGCTGCTGATGCGCGAGGATTCGCTGAAACAGCTCCAAATGAAGGATGTCCGCGACCTCATGGGAGGCGGCAGCGCCTCGTTACGGTTCCGGCAGAAGTCACCACCGGCATACTTCGAGCCCCAGATTCCCCTTCGTGGACGCCTGCATCCTGACTGCCTCCCAACGGATACGGCCCCTCCGTGTGGCACCTGCGGCAGGGTGGACCTTTCTCGCCCCGACGAGCCCTTACTCGACGCGTCAGCACTGCCCTCGGAGCTCGACTTGTTCCGCGTGGGGAACTTCGCAACGATGCTGGTAGGCACAGAACGCTTCAGGGACGCAGTCCTTCAATCAAAGCTGGATGGCATCCGCTTTCTCGAACTTCCCGTGCGGTGACGCCGTTACATCGGCGGCGCAGCATCCACGAAAACGTCGGCGGAGCTGCCGGTGCACGTGCCTTACGCCACATGAACGCAGCAGCTCCGCCTTGTCGTGCCTCGCGGGAGAGCTAGTTACACGCCCCCGGCTCCGGGGTGCAGTTGGTGCACAAGGAGCGAGCACAGGTCAGCGCCTCCGCCTGGGAGTACGCCTGGACCTGCACCGTGCTCCAAGGCGGAATCCCGAGCCGATTACAGACGGTGTACCACTGGAGTGGCGCGTCGCCCGATACGAACTCGGCGTAGTCGTAATCCAGCCGCGGCTGGAGGCAGGCCTTGGCCTGCTCGAGCGTGTCCGCCCGAATCGTGTAGAAGCCACCGCAGTGGGTGTCCTTCTTACGAACCCGAACTTCGTAGACGTTCGCACCTTCGCCACAAGACGTCGCGTTCGAGGCCTCGCACTTCTTGCTGTTCGCGTTGCACGTCAGACCTGGGCCACACTGGTTGTTGGCGCAGCAGGCGCTTCCCACGCTGGTGCACGTTTCATTGCACGTCGGGTACTCATCCGTGGGTCCCTCGTCGCAGACCGCGCCACCGCTGCAGCGCTGGTATCCACAGCAGACCTCGTCGTCCCCACCGCAGGGAAGACAGGTATTCGAGATACACATGAGGTCCGAGCTGTCGCATCCGTATCCCAGGATGCGCTCGATACACTCGCCCCCCGCCTGTCCCGCGGGGATGTTCGGGTCCGGGCAGACGCCTGGGCGGAGCGTCTGGATGCTGGGGTCACACGGCTCTTGGACACACCCAGAGCACCCTTGAAACATGGCGAGCACGAGCGCGATGAGCAGGAATCGATTCTGATATTTCGTCATGGCAATCACCTTTGAAGACAAACTCGGGCTCGCGACCTACTCGAGCGTCACCACGTAGAACGTGCTGGCGCCGGACGTGGCGTGCCCTCGGACCATGGCCTGGTTCGCATCGGTGATTCGCAGGGCCTCGGTCACGACCACGGAGGCCCCCGGGTCGACGTGCTGCGTGAGGTCCACCCAGCCATCTCGCTGGGTGTAGAGGAAGCCGCGGGTCGTCGTCGCGTTGGAGGCCGTCGCGGTCACCCACCCGCGGGAGTTGATGGAGGTGGCGCGGACCTGCGTGTAGCCCGGCGGCGGCGTGAGCACGTGGACCGTGTCATCCGTGTCGATGAGCGCCGACGCGACCACGTTGCCCAGCGCGTTCACCGAATGGGCAACGACCTGCCCCTCGTTGTTGACCGCCACGGGCACGGTGGCCGTGGTGGAGGAAATCCGAGGCAACGTCCGAAGCGAGGCATCCGGCTGCATCAGGAAGGCCCGGGTGATGGCATCCTGGACGTAGGTCCCCGCGATGTGCCCGAGCTCGCTCACCGCGGTCGCCATGCTGGCGGTCGCGGGCGGAAGCGGCAGTGAATAGACGTCCTTGCCGTCGTGATACACGGCGGTGCGAACGCCCCCGATGAGCTGATGACCGACAACCAGGCCCCTGGCCGTCACGGCCGTCGGCGTGAACTCGCCCAGCAGCGTCGGCTCGGCAGGCCCCCCAGCCATGCTGACCAGGAACGCTTGCGGCGCCTCTCCCGCCTTGGGGACCAGCGTCCCCACGATGAGCCCAGCGTTCGTCATGTCGACGGCGTTCACCGACAGCACGTCGAACGCCTGGGCCAGGGTGACGGATTGGAGGCCATCGAAGTACATGTCCAGGCCGCGGACGCGCAGCAGCACCCGCTCTCGAATCCCGAAGTCGATGAACTCCAGGCCGCAGGTGAGGCACCCAGCCAGGATGTCCGGGACGGATTCGCGGATGTCGAACGGGTTGTTGCGGGACGGCGGCTTGCATTCCTCCGCGTTCAGGACCTGCACCATGTGGTTGAAGAAGGTGCCCTTCGAGGACGCATGCACATTCACCGACCCCGTGAAGTTCGCCTTCACCCGGGCGTTGAAGGACGCGTAGGTCCTGCCGCTCGGGACCAGCACGTTGGGAGGAACGGAGACGCCGGAAGGCAAGGCGCTCTCGATGTCCACCCGCGTCCCGCCCGAGGGCGCAAAGCCAGTCAGCGACACCCCCATCGGGACCTCCTTGTCCTCGGTCCCGGAGCAGAGGGGCGCGTTGCCCCCCGCGTGGAACGAGTGGAGCCCTGGCTGAGCCAATCCGCCCATCGCGCGGAGTTGCAGGAGTGTCACATCCCGTGACCAATCAATCCCAAAGGCACCCTCGCCTTCCACGCGAAGCTGCGTCCCCGGCGCGGACGACAGGATGACGTTGCGAGCGCAGGGCTTGAAGCCACACTGCGGATTCAGGATGCCAGGGACCAGGGAGGCGTTGGTGACGAGCGTTCCGGAGATGCGCCGGACCTCATTGGTCCCATCCAGGTCGATGGGAGGATTGAAGGTCTTGTTGACGGTCCAGCGGATGATGTTGCCGTTCCGCGAACCACTCAGGTGAATGGGCTGATTGAAGCCCATGCCCAGGTCGGAGCCATTGAGCGTGATGTTGAGCGAGTCCACGGCCTTCGGAAGCCGGAACCCCGCGATGGAGTACACCTCACCGTCCATCCGCACCGTGACGGAGTTGAGGAAGAGGTCCTTGCCCTTGATGAAGTCGTCCGCGGCATCCGCCCGTGCATCCGGGGAGAAGCCATCCGCGTCCGTTTAACGTGATGAAGAAAAGCGGAGCAGAATCAGGGACCTGAGTGCAGCCGAGCAGGCAGGTCCGCCGAAGTAGCGTGGCCAGGAACATTCT
>BNCN01000004.1:501070-664615 GCA_014656495.1 Comamonas sp. KCTC 72670 | reverse complement strand
AATGTTCCTGGCCACGCTACTTCGGCGGACCTGCCTGCTCGGCTGCACTCAGGTCCCTGATTCTGCTCCGCTTTTCTTCATCACGTTAAACGGACGCGGATGCCTCTTCCACTTGCTGCTTGTCAGCTGCGATGTACATCCCTCCCAGCACTGTAGTCATGTAATCCCTGGTGCATATGGGGCACGCCTTTCTGTTGAAATACACCTCGTGATTCAAGCAGTGCTCGTGACGGTCCATCGGTTCGCAGTGGGAAACAAATAGCTTCATCGTTCCGCTGACTACAAAGTCAGGAGGCGCATCCACCAGCGCTCGTGCATCATTCCACCCCAGGCCTTTGCCGATCACCGCCATGCCTCCGTGGCGCTCCGCAGTGCGGAGAAAATCAAGATCAAGATTCAGGGGCAGGCCCAGTTCCTCCCTCATCCATCGGACTACAGCAAGAGCATGCCCTTGCTTGAGTTCACCCCATATGTCGAAGCATGTAGGTGCCTCCACGCGATCTCCTGATCTGGCAGCCGCCAGGATGTTCTTCCGCGCAAAAGCCTTGGCAATGATCGGCTCGCCCGGTATCGCCGTCATTTGTGCCATTTCTCTTGGAAGTAGTAGTTGAGATCCTTGAGGAGGCGGGCACGGTATTGGGCCATCGTGCCGCGGTTGACGCTACTCCCTGCATCCGCTTTCGTCGTCCCATCGTCTTCCCACCTGCAGTGGTTGCAGATGTCGTACCCAGTGCCCTCCTCCGCGTTGTACAGCTCGGTCAGTGTCCGCCTGCCACAGCAGGGGCATGGGTATCGGTGTTCCGCATCCCCGGTGGATTGAAGATGGACTTCGAGCACGTCCTGACCCGGGATGATGCCGAGTACGCCTGGGCCCCTGCCCTGGACCGCATGCGCGGGCCCATCCACAGAGCGCTTCAGGATGCCCGGCTTCAGGCTGGAGACATTGAAGAGGTGCTCCTCGTGGGCGGATCCACCCGGATGCCGTGCATCGCCGCGTTCGCGGCCCAGGTGTTCGGTCGCCTGCCCTTGCGCAAGCTGCCTCCCGACGAAGCCGTGGCGATGGGGGCCGCGGTACAGGCCGCGATGAAGGCGGGGGATCAGGCCGTGGACGACATGGTCGTCACCGACGTAGCCCCCTTCACGCTTGGCGTCAGCACAGCCGCTCGCGCGGGGCATCGACACATCTCAGGCGTCTTCAGCCCCATCCTCGAACGCGGCACCGTCATCCCGGCGAGCCGTGTCGAGCGATACACGACCACGGGTGACTTCCAGCGGGAAATCAGGGTGGAGGTCTACCAAGGCGAGCATGCGCAGTGCAGCGACAACGTGAAGCTGGGGGAGTACACGTTCACCGGCCTTCCTCCGGCGCCCGCGGGTGAGCAATCCATCGCGGTGCGCTTCACCTATGACCTCAACGGCATCCTGGAGGTCGAGGTGACGGCGGTTGCCACCGGTCGCAAGGAGGCCTTCGTCATCGAGCAGCGCCCCGGGAAGCTGACCCCGGAGCAGATCGACGAAGCGCGGAAACGGATGGGCGCATTGAAGCTCCACCCGCAGGATGCGCTCCCCAACACAACGGCGCTGGCCCGGGCGGACGCCCTGCACGTCCAGCTGACGGGCATCGCTCGCGAGGAGCTGGCCGCGGCCATCGCGAGTTTCCGTCTCGCACTCGAGAGCCAGCGGCCCGAGGTCATTGTCCCGATGCGGGAGCAACTCACCCGTCTGGTCACGCGCTTCCGCCTGCGGTGACACCGCGTCTTCGGCGCGGGGGCGTCGTACCCCCGTTCAAGCGGCTGTGATGCCCTGGTGCCCGCCTCGCCGAACTCGCGGACTCTCCGCCGTCATCGTTTCATCCCGTCGTATTCCCAGTCGAAATAGAGACGAAGCTTCTCAACGCAGGCCATCCACGAATCAGCTTCGCACGATGCGACGGTCTGTTCGAGCCAGCCGAAGAGGTTATTGAAATCATACCTGCGCATGACGAGCAGAGGTCGAATCGCCAGTATTCCATTCCGCGACTCAAGCGCGTCGAGCCCCGCCGGCGTGGCCACTCGAATTGTAAAGGTATCCGCCTTCTTAGCCTCACCCTTTCCTCCTGCTCTGGGCCCGATATCCACAAAAACAACTTCAGCCATCACCTCCGGATTCTCCGGCGTCCACTTCCTGATGTTGGGATGTCCCCATACGCCAACGGATCGAATCGCAAGTTTCATGTCAAATTACTTTCGATGAAACACGGGACGCCCGCGTCTCCTGGGACCACCCTGCTTCGGCCGTGAGTTCCTCCAGGCATCACGCAATTCGTCGGACACGGGGGCACGTTGGCCTGCATGGCTGTCGTTCAGCCGATCTCGGGTCGACTATTAATCTGAGATCCACACTTCGCCATTGGATTCGATGGCTGAGCGAAGCAGATCAAGAACGGCACCATGCACTTCAAGGCTCTCAGGAGAGAGCCCGGTGGTGCAGATTCCCTCCCATTGCTTCACGGTATGCCCCAGATCGGGCACCTTCCAGGGGACTCCATCCTGCCAGCCCTCGACCAAATGGTAAGTCAAAGCCAGCCCAGTAAACTTGCCATCCTCCAGCTCGATCCGCATGGCGATATCGTCAAAATACCCCGCCCACATTCGAATCAATTGGTCTGGCACGTTCTCGCCCCTCAGCGTGAAGAGAATCTCGCTCTCGCCTTCGAATCCCGTGTAGAAGTCTTTCATTTGAGTTTTCGCAAGGAGGGCAATTCGTCAGGACATGAGAAGCCTGGACCGACTCGATTGTCACACAGGAGGAGCGTCAGCGCCCAGGTCCTTTCTTTTTCGCTCCAAGAGCGCGAACCGCCAATCTTGAGGAGTCAATACCCAATCGAGAACCAGCACACCTTCCTCATCCCACTTGTGCTCAGCGACCAAGAATCCGAGTTCATGCTTCCTCTCCGTCGCGAGCTGTCCCCCTTCTCTCCAGGTTCGGGGAATGCCGTGGGGTATGCCTTGCCAGTAGAGGAGTTCTTCCGCCAGATCACCAGGTGCGCGCCAGATTCGTGACGGGCCGTGTCTTGCTCCATCGAAATAGAAGTCTTCGGAGCACAGGGCTCCGTTTTTGAAACAGTCAAACGCACACCCCGTGAACGGCTGCCCCTCCCATCTCGGCATTTCCCCTTCAAACTCCAAATCGTCTGATTGGATTCTGGATTCAGAGTTCACGAGGGGCCTTGCGTGCGGAGCCGTTAACAACGGGGCGTCAGCACTCACACTTGCCACCAATCGAGACGCGCCCCGGTCCCGGGGGCATATGCGTTGGAGAACATCCACGCGGAGTCATGTACACTGGCCACGGCTGCGTCGAAGAAGTCCGCGATCGCGTCAAAGCCGCTGGACGCTGGAGCACTGAAGACCAGTGTCGTCTCGCCCCCGCCCTCCATCCGGCCCCCGATTCGGGAGACCTCCTGGCTTAGGCGCCTCGCGTCCTCTCCTCGGTTCATTCCCTCTTTTGGAAAGAAGAACCAGATGCAGAAGTTCCCGCCCCTCTTCTTGACGATGAATCCCGAGGGCGCGGTGTCACTCAGCCCGATTTCATCTCCTGCCGCGAGGCCATGCACCAGCCCAGGCGAATACACGAGCCGGTAATGGTTGGGCCCCAGTTCTTCCACTGGGAGCGTTTCTTCGACGGGATCAGTTCCCGGTCGAACGCGGACAGGCAATCCGATTTCGGTCCTCTTGTTCATGGCCTTCCAGGCATCACCCAGGGCCACGCATTCAAGCGCGAATTCACTTCAGGCGCAAAAGTCGCGAACGGCTGAACCTGCTTCTCCCGAAGCGCTGAGAAAGCCTGTGTCGATGCACCGGCAGGATCCCCACCTGCCTACGGATGCCCTGCCCACCGAGATTCGCGACATCTCATCCGCCCGGGTAGAGCTTCATTTCGATCAGCACGTGAGGAACCGCCGTCACGGCAGCCCTTCGCTTCTCGCCCCTTCACGGTGTGGCCGGAACTCAAAGTTCCCGGCCCTCAGTGTAGGTACGAAAGCTGAAGCTGGGTGAACCGGTGGCCGGAGAGGAGCGGGTTGGGCGGGTCGGCCAGTTCCTGGGAGCGGAAGACCATGCCCAGGCCGAACTGGAACCCGCCGGTCCGGAACGCCGCGCCGAACTCGCTGTCCCCCACGATGGGTGCCTTGCGGACGCTGATGCTCGGGCGGAACAGCGTTCCGTCCAGGAACAGGTTCCGCGCCACCACCCTCACCTGCCCTCGGGCGTACAGGTAGGCCTCCCAGGCGCGTTCGTTCCGCAGGGCCACCCGTTCGGCGGAGGCCTCGCCCGGGGCTCGCTGTGACTCCAACTCCCGAACCACGGACGGCATGATGGGGGCCAGGCCATACGGCCGGGCGAGCCAGCCCACACGGACCGTTCCGCCCACGCTCGCGTTCACGAACACCGTCCCCAGCATCGCCCCGGCCGACCACGTCACGTCCACCACCGGGCTCCAGAGGAACGGCTGCTCCCGGAGTGCCGAGAAGTGGAACGCCGGTTCCGTCGGCAATTGCTTCTCCCAGCCCACCGGGATTCGCGCCGCCGTGTGCCCCACGAGGCTGTTTATCGTCCGGTGCAGCCACCGCTGCGTCTGCGCCGCGCCGGACGCCGGGCCCGTGACGCCCACCGTGGCCTGCAGCGTCAGCCTCGACGAGTCCGCGGGCGCCCTCCCCGCGTAGCTGTGCTGGAAGAGGAACCCGCCGTGCAGCCATCCCCCGTAAGGGCGGTCGTTCGGGTCCGGGAACACCGCCTGGTCCGGCTGCGGCACGATGCGGCTGGGCGTGTACATGTTCTGCGCCAGCGAGCCGCCACACAGGTACCGGTGCTGCACGCCACCCGGCAGCCCGAGCGTCCGCGCCAACGCGCGGCACCCGTCGTACTCCCCGAAGTGCTCGATGCGCACGCCGTTCGTGTACAGGCGGTCGCTCTTGGCGAGCACGTCGTTTTCCCAATGGAGGCTCGTGACGAAAGGGAGCTTCTCCTCCACCGCCGGCGTGGAGGAGGACTCCGCCTGAGCCAGACAGGATGCGGTCAGCAACACGAGTGCCTTCAGCATCCCCCCAGTTTACCGCCCGCGCCCGTCAGCCCCCGAATGGCCACTGGTCATCAGGGAACACTTGACCCATCAGGTCGGCGAGCTCGACGCGCGTGCCCGCTTCGAATTCCTCCGTGCCACCGTGCAGGCTCAAACCCAACGCCGTGGGGCACAGCGCGTACGCCCGGGACTGCGACGCCCCCATCAACAGCTTCAGCAGGTTGACCCGCTGCTTGGGCCCGCCATAGGTCGTGATCTCAAACCCCTCCGTGGGCGACTTCGCCAGTGACAGGGCATGACGGCACGCGTCCTCGAAGCCGGAGATCTGATCCACCAGCCCCACGGCCTTCCCACGCACGCCCGAGTACACGCGGCCCTCCGCCAGTTGGTGGATCTCCTCCTTCGTCCGTCCCCGTCCCTTCGCGACGATGTCGAGGAACGCCTGGTACATCTCCTCCACCTCGGCCTCGAGCGTCTCCTTCTCGTGAGGGCTGAAGCCCCGGGAGCTGGAGAAGATGGCCGCGTTCTCCCCGCGCGCCAGCGTGGTCCGGTGGACGCCCAGCTTCTCCATCAGGCCGGACACCTCGAACTTGCCGGCGAACACGCCAATGGAGCCCACCATGGCGTGGGGAGAGGACCAGATCTCCTTCGCCCCCACCGCCACCATGTACCCGGCGCTGGCGCAGACCCGGTCCATGTACGCGATGACCGGCTTCTTGCGCGCCACCCGCTGCACCGCCTCCAGCATCTGCTCCGACGCCAGCGGCGTGCCGCCCGGGCTGTTGATGTAGATCACCACCGCCTTCGACCGCTTGTCCCGGCCCGCCGCGCGCAGCGCCTTCACCACCGTGTCCGTCGTCGCCATCCGCCCGCCGCCGCCCTTGCCCGGCACAATCATCCCGGACACGGGCACCACCGCCAGCCGAGGCGCCCGCTTCACCGGCTTCCAACGCACCGGCGGGAACGGCACCGTGCCCAGGTACGTCGCCATGGGCTCAAGCTCCGTCTCCTCCGCGTCCCCACCGTCCTTCACCAGCCCCAGGTGCTCGGGCAGGTCCGCCTCGCTCACCAGCGCATCCACCAGCCCCGCGTCCAGCGCGCGCCGGGCGCTGAAGGGCCCCCGGTCGATCAGCGCCTTGACCTCCTCCGGCGTCTTCCGGCGCCCGCGGGCCACCACGTCCACCAGGTCCGCGTAGCGCTCATCCAGGAATGTCTCCACCGTCTTCGCCTGGATGTCCGAGACGACCTTGTCCGTGAACAGCTCCGGCGCCGTCTTGTAGGGCCCTCGCCGGACGAAGTGCGCCCGGATGCCCGCGCGGGACAGGCCTTCCCCCAGCGCGAGGGGCTCGGCGGCGTAGCCCACCAACTCGATGCGGCCCATGGGCGCTAGGAGCACCTCGTCCGCCGCGCACAGCAGCGAGTACGCCTCGTTGTCCACGCTCACCGCCCAGGCCACCACCCGCTTCCCCTGCCCCTGGAAGCGCCGCACCACCGCCACCAGGGCGTCGCGCTTGGCGGCGGGGACGGACAGGGACTCGACCTCCAGGAGCACGCCCTTCACGTGGGCGTCCTTCGCCAGGAGGTCCAACGCTTCGCGGAAGCGCTCTACGGAGGTGACGTCGGCGGGCTCGGGCCGGTTGGCGCCGAAGGGGAGCCGGGGGCGGCGGCGCTCGCGGTACGGCGGGTCGCCTGTGAGCCGGAACCGGATGAAGGTGGGCCGGTCCCCCGAGGACATCATCCGGAAGGGGGCGCCCACGGCGGTGCGCACGAGGAGGGACAGGTTGGCGAGGGCGATGAAGGGCAGGCGCAGCATGGCGTCCCAGAAGGAAATGTGGGTCTCCGGCCGTAACGGACGCTCACTCGGCGTGCAAGCCCTGTTCAGTCCATCCGTTGGGTCGTGATAGCCTCGGCCGCCATATGCGAAACATCGTTCCCCGGATGCTCCTTGTCCTCGCGCTCAGCTCGGGCGGTGCCGCCCTGGCCCAGCCTCGCAAGCAGGTCCAGGAGTTCCAGGCCCCCCGTGAGATGACGGCCGAGGAGCGTGAGGCCGCCAAGCAGCGCGCCATGGGCAACAACCTCAACTCGTACGGCAAGGACGTCCAGCTCAAGCAGAAGCCCTTCCCCTGGATGGCCACGGGCCTGGCGGGGATCGTCTTCCTCGTCACGACGCCCTTCGCCATCCGCGCCTACCGCCGGACGTCCAAGGACATCGCCGGGCAGAACACCTTCGGCGCCAACCGCGGCGACGGCGAGGACGAGGAGTCCTGAGCCTCCGTCCCCCGCCGCAGCTCAGGCGGGGCGGACCTCCACCGAACCTCCCGCGTCCACCGTGACCTTCACGGGCAGGAAGCGCTCCACGACGCGGGCGTGGGTGGTGAGATGGTCGGTGATGCGCGCCGCCGTGAAGCGCGTGGTGCCCGGCGAGGCCTGCCCCAAGCGGCCCGAGGCCAGCAGCGCGGCGGGAAGCAGGATCTGATCGGCGAGGTGCTCGTCGAGCGCGCCCCCCGTCTCCATGAATCGGGCCAGCGTCTCACCGGCCTCCCGGCCCACGTCCTCGGCGGGGCGGCCCCGCTCTCCCAGCGCGGTGAAGCCCGCGATGGTGTGCTCGAACTGGGCGAGCACGAAGGTCACCGTCCCCACCGAGCGCGTCACGGCCAGCGGGCGGTTGTCCGCCTCCGCCAGGATGCCGCGCTCCCGGAGCGCCGCCACGGCCGCGCGGGACTGACGCTCCGCGATGGTGAAGGGCAGCCCGCCCGTGAAGGACGACACCCGGACCTCGCGGAGCATGCCTCGCGCGGGCAGCTCCACCAGCCGGGGCGGCTCCTGCGGCGCGCCGACCTCCGCGACAATCTCCCCCGCGCCCTCCGGATAGAACCCGGCGTGCACCAGGGAGAGCAGCACGGGCAAGCCGTACGCGTGGGCCACGGGCTGCCAGACGGTGGCGACGTAGTGGAAGCTGGGGCTGTGCGGCAGGTGGGTGCCCCCGCGCAGCGTGAGCCGCCCGCCCCCGGCCAGGGCCAACGGATAGACGAGGCACTGGAACAGCAGCGGCGTGCTGCCCGCGGTCCCCACTTCCAACAGGTAGTCGCCCGCGCGCACGGGGGCTGGGGTGAAGGACAGCTCGGAGGCCCCCACCGTGGCGCCTTCGCTGAGGGAAGCGCCACCGCAGAGGGCCTCGGCGCCGCGCACACAGGCCAGGTGTTGAGGCCGCAGACCGGGCGGATCACGTCGCTCGCGCAGGCGCGTGAGGTGGAACGGGCGGCCGGTGATGAGCGACAGCGACAGCGCGGTGCGGAGAATCTGCCCGCCGCCCTCGCCTTCACTCCCATCCAGCCGCACCAGCCCGGTTCCGGGCCCCTCGGTGCCAGTCATGCCCCTCCCGCTTCGGGTTCCACCGCGTGAAGGCCCAGGGTAGCAGGAACACGAGGCCCCCACCCCCACGAGAACGCCCTTCTCACCACCGTTGTACAGAAGCCGCTCTGATGGCGGAGCGCACGGCGGGCGTCGGTGTGCCGCGCTACTCGTCCAACGCGGGGAGCACGCCCACCTGGACGAAGCTCGGATTCGCCGCCGAGTGGTAGACGCGGTGGAAGGCGCGGACGAAGTGCTCCTCCTTCGCCTCGAATATGTTGGGCACGTACGTCTGGGGGTTGCGGTCGATGAACGGGAACCAGCTCGACTGGACCTGAATCATCACGCGGTGGCCGCGCTGGAAGGTGTGGAACACGTCGTTGAGGGTGAAGCGCACCTTCGTCACCTCGCCGGGCTTGAAGGGCTTGGGCTCGCTGAAGCTCTCGCGGAACCGGCCGCGGAAGGGCTCGCCGCGCACCAGCGTCTGCTGATGTCCCCGGTTCTTCACGCCCTTCTCCTCGTCGCCCCTGCGCCAGCCGCGCACCTTGCCCGGGTTGACGTCCACCAGCTTCACCACCCAGTCCGCGTCCGTCCCGGTGGTGGACACCCACAGCTCCGCCTCCAGCGGCCCGGCCACGGTGAGGTCCTGCTCCAGGGGCTCGGTCTCGAACACCAGCACGTCGGGCCGGCGCGCGGCGAAGCGCTGGTCCTCCGTCATGTAGTTCTTGCTCCAGCCCGTGGTGAGCTCCTGCGTGTAGGGCACGGGCTTGTCCGGGTCGCTCACGTACTCGGCGAAGGCGGTGCCGGCCACCTTGGGGGCCTGGGGAGACAGCCCGCCCTTGGGCTGGAAGTAGAGCCGCGTCTGGCGCAGCCCCTTGGGCGGCCAGGTGTCGAAGCGGCGCCAGCGGTTGGCGCCCGTCTCGAACACCATCGCCTCGGGCACGTCCGGCTTCGGGCCGCCCTTGAGGTGGTGCTTGAAGAAGTCCAGGGCCAGCGTCTGGTAGGCCGCGCTCGTGGCGAAGCCGAAGTCCGCGTCGCCCAGGGACTCGCCGTCGCCGCGCTGCCAGCCGCCATGGGGCCAGGGGCCCATGATGAGGGTGTTGGCGATACCCGGGTTCTGCTTCTCGATGGCCGCGTACGTCTGGAGCGGGCCGTAGAGGTCCTCGGTGTCGTACCAGCCGCCCACCGTGAGCACGGCCGCCTTGATGTTCTTCAGGTGCGGCAGCAGGTTCCGGGCCTGCCAGAAGGCGTCGTAGTTGGGATGCGCCGCGACCTCCTTCCAGAACGCGACGTCGCCCTTGAAGTACTTCGTGTCCGCGTTGCTCAGCGGGCCGAGGTCCAGGAAGAACTGGTAGCCGTCCGGCGTGCCGTGGTCGAAGCGCTGCCAGTCCTCGCTGTCCGTGGGCTGGGGCCGCGGCTTGCCGAAGGACGAGAAGAAGCCGAACGCGAGCGACAGGTTGAAGGCACCATTGCGGTGCATGTCGTCCCAGAACCAGTCGGCGATGGGCGCCTGGGGGGACACCGCCTTGAGCGCCGGGTGCGAGTCGATGGCGCCCGCGGACGCGTAGAAGCCGGGGTAGGAAATCCCATACTGGCCCACGCGGCCGTTGTTGTTCGCCACGCGCTTCACCAGCCACTCGATGGTGTCGTACGTGTCGGTGCTCTCGTCGAAGTCCTTCGCGCCGGACTTCTTCGCCTTGTGCGGCCGGACGTTGACGAACTCGCCCTCCGACATGTTGCGGCCGCGCACGTCCTGGAAGGCGAAGATGAAGCCTTCCTTCTCGAACGCCTCGGTGGGTCCCAGCGCTGGCGGATAGCGGTCCACGCCATACGGCGCGACCGTGTACGGCGTGCGCACCAGCAGGATGGGGTAGCGCTTCCCGGGCGAGGCGTCCGCCGGCACGTAGACGGACGTGAAGAGGCGCGTCCCGTCGCGCATGGGGATGCGGTACTCGTACTTGGTGAACTGCGACCGGACGCGCTCCGTCCGCTCTTGTGACGGACCCGCGGGGCGCTTCGGGGCCTGCGCGGTGGACTGGGCCTGCGCCGAGCCCGCGGCGCAGGCCAGGAGGACCGCCGCGAGGCGTCGAGACACGGGATGCATGGACGCTCCAGGAACGAGGATGCAGGACAGCCGGCCCGCAACAGCCTGGCCGCCTGCTTGTTCCCGGAATCACATCCGCTCTTCCCCGCCGTCGTCCAGCCCGTACTTGCGCAGCTTGTCGTGGAGGGTGGCCCGGCCAATGCCCAGCCGACGCGCCGCTTCGCTGCGGTTTCCCGACGCCATGCGCAGCGCGTCCAGGACGAGCCCGCGCTCATAGGCCTCCACGCGCTCCTTGAGCCCCGCGCCCAGGGGCGCCTCCTGCGGCGCGGCGGGCCGGGCCGTCTCCGCCACGGGCCCGGCCGCGGGCAGTTGCTCCAGGTTCAGCACGCCGCCGCTGGACAGGGCCACCAGGCTCTCCAGGGTGTTCTCCAGCTCGCGCACGTTGCCGGGCCATGGGAGGGCGCGCAGCCGTTCGAAGAAGCCGTCGGGCATCTTCAGGGGGCCCGTGTGGAACCGGTCGATGAACCGGTCCAGGAACAGGCGCGCCAGGACGGGGATGTCCTCGGGCCGCTCCCGCAGCGGCGGCACCCGGAGCTGCACCACGTTGAGCCGGTAGTAGAGGTCCTCGCGGAACGCGCCCTCCGTCGCCATGCGGCGCAGGTCCCTGTGGGTGGCGGCGATGATGCGCACGTTCACCTTCACGGGCCGGTCCTCCCCCACCGGCCGGACCTCGCCCTCCTGGAGGACGCGCAGCAGCCGCGCCTGGAGCGTGGGGGCCAGCTCGCCCACCTCGTCGAGCAGCAGCGTGCCGCCATCCGCCTCGCGGAAGAGGCCCAGGCGCGAGCGGTGCGCGCCCGTGAAGGCGCCCCGGGCGTGGCCAAACAGCTCGGCCTCCGCCAGCTCCTCCGTGAGGGCCGCGCAGTTGAAGCGCAGGAAGGGCCGGCTCGCCCGCGGCGAGGCCCGGACGAGCGCGTCCGCCACCCGCTCCTTGCCCGTGCCGCTCTCGCCGCAGAGGAGCACCGTCACGTCGCGAGAGCCCGCCAGATGGACGAGCTGCGCGAGCCGCGCCATGGGCTCGGAGCTGAACACCAGTGAGCGGGACAGGTTCAGCTCGCCCGACAGCCTCGCGTTCTCCTCGCGAAGCCGCACGGACTCCAGCGCGCGGGTGACCACGGCCAGCAGCTCGTCCACGTCGAAGGGCTTGCGGAAGTAGTCGTAGGCCCCCGCCTTCATCGCCTCCACCGCGAAGCGCTCCGAGCCATGCGCGGTGATGACGATGACGCGCGGCGCGGTGGGGAACGTGCTCAGCCGCCGGACCAGCGCCATGCCGTCCATCCGCGGCATGCGCAGATCGGAGATGATGAGGTCGTGGGGATGCTCCGACAGCTTCTCCAGCGCGTCCGCGCCGTCCACCGCGTCGTTCACCTCCACGCCAGGCAGGCTCCTGAGCAGCTCCCGAAGCGTGAAGCGGACGCCCGCGTCATCATCCACCACCAGGATGCGCGCGGCGGGCCGGGGCTCGGCCGAGGCCTCATCCGACATGCGCGACTCCTTGCACCGGGCCCATCAGCTCCGCCGGGAGCTCTCGCGGGAGCACCATGACGGCTTCGCAGCCACCGCCCACGGCGTTCGCCAGCGTGACGTCGCCTCCATGCTGCCGCGCCAGGGCCCGGGCCACCGTCAGCCCCAGCCCCGAGCCCTTCGCCTTGGTGGTGACGCCGGCGTCGAAGGCCCGCCCCCCGAGCTCCGTCGCCAGCCCCGGGCCGGTGTCCCGCACCGCGACGTGGGCCTCACCCGGCCGGGGGGCGCACACCGTCACGGTCACCCGGCCCTGCGACGGGCACGCCTCGATGGCGTTGTGGAGCAGGTTCATCATCACCTGCTTCACCTTGCGCGGGTCACACACCGCGTCCACCGCCTCCGAGCCCACGCGCTCCAGGCGCACGCCCTGCCCCGCCGCGAGGCCCTCGTGCAGCACCAGGGCTTCGTCACACAGCGCGCCCAGGTCCACGCGGCACACGGTCAGCGGCACCAGGGGCCGGGTGAAGTTGAGGAACTCCTCCAGGATGCCCTGCATGCGCACCACCTCTCCGGCGAGCACCTGGAGCCGCTCGGCGGGTTGAGGCCGGCCCGCCTCCCGCGCCATGAGCTGCGTGAGGCCCTTCACGGTGGCCAGCGGGTTCTTCAGCTCGTGGGCGATCTCGCCGGACATGGCCTCCAGGGCGCCGGCATAGGAGCGGTGCGTGGCGAGCAGCTCGTCGCGGCCCGCGAACACCTCGGTCATCATGTTGTCGAACGTGGTCCGAACGGCGCTGCCCGCGGCGGTGCTGACGACGAGCGCCAAGGCCGTCACCGCCGCGCAGGTGGAGAGCAGCGCGGACGATGGGGCGCCCATGAAGCGCAGTGGCAACCCCGGAACCAGCCCGGAGACCTGGACGATGGAGACGACCAGCAGCCACGCCAGTTGCATGCCCAGCAGCCACCGCCGCTCTTCGCGGGACGCCGCGAGGCTCGACAGGAAGCCCAGGGGCAGCGCGGCGGCCAGGACGGGACTCGCGATGCCCCCCGTCCCCACGATGACGCATTGGAGGATGAGCTGCCCCGCCCAGAGGTTGGTGTGGATGGACTGGGCGCTGAAGCCGTCGCGTTCGTAGCGGCGGAACTCATGGAAGAAGAGCGCGAAGGCCCCCACGCCCACCAACCCCATGAAGGCACAACGCCAGGGCGCCCCATCCAGGAGCGCGACGAGCACCGAGGAGACCAACAGCACGACCGGAATCCCCAGGCGGTAGCGAATCAACCGGCCGAACAAGGGGCCAAAGTGTTTGAGCTGCAGGTCTTCGACGATGGCTTGGGTCCGTGGGTCCATGACGGTCCCTTCCGCTGAAACCGCGCTGCTCAGGGAGCGTCCGCCGCGTCTCCCTCGATGACATGAAGCTGAGGCATCCGCTCCGCCTTGCGGGCCCCCCGGACAGCGCGCTCCGTCTCGGTCGTCCGTTCCTTGGAGGCCTCCCTCACGGGGGAGGCGGCAGTCGCGGCGCGGCGCGGCGCGGGCCGCAGCGGCAGACCGTAGTACAGATACATGTCGAGAAACATGGAGTGCCTTCCCCTTGGCGTGCGCTGAGCGGTTCAACGTGCCCAGCGCTCAGCAATGGTAGTGCCACCGGATCCGGCCACCCTCCGGGGCAGGTCTCCTCCCAACTGGAGACGAAACGCACCGTGCCACGCCCCCCACGTCGCCTTCTCGTGAAAAAAGATGAAGACGCGGCCGCCGGGCATCCGGCAGGGGTGCCGGATTTCCGGCGGGTCCACCGCGCGGAGGACCGACACCCACGGGCGGCGCCAGGGGGCTTACCCAGCCCTGCCCGGCTCAGGCGTGAAGCGACTCGTGCCGGGCGAGCATCTCCACGAACTGCTCGATGCGGCGCGCGCGTGTCTCCGCCTTCTTCGCGGTGTGCACGCGCCAGAGGATGGCGTAGCGATTGGCCGCGTTGAGCGTGGCGAAGTACGCCGAGGCCCGGGCGTTCGCGGCCAGGGCCTGGGCCAGGTCCTCGGGCACGGTGGCCTTGCTCTGGGATTCGTAGGCGGCGTCCCAGCGGCCGTCCTGGCGGGCCTTCTCCACGGCCGCCATTCCGGAGGGCTTCATCCGGCCCGCGGCGAGGAGCGCCTCCACCTTGGCGCAGTTGACCTTGGACCAGACGCTCCGCGGGCCCCGAGGCGTGAACTTCTGGAGCCACGCGGTGTCGTCGAAGGACTGCTTCTGGCCGTCAATCCAGCCCCACTCGAGCGCCACGTCGAGCGCCTCCGCATAGGTGACGGAGGCGATGCCGCTGCCCTTCTTCGCCAGCTTGAGCCAGAAGCCGCGCTCGGAGGCGTGGTGCTTCTCCAACCACACGGACACGTCCGCGGGGGTGGCGAAGGCCAGGATGGGCAGCTCGGCGGCGGGAGCCTTCTTCGCGGGGGCTTTCTTCGTCGGGCTCATGATGGGGCCATGGGGTAGCACGGCGCGAGCGGGCCCACCAAACGCGCCGCGGCTTCAGCCCCGCCTCGCCTGCGGTTGCGAGTCCAGGAGACGAACGAGCGCGGCGACGATGAACGCGGCGTCCTCGAAGCGGGAGTGCGTGACGCCCACGACATGCCGCGGCCAGAGGCACTCCACCCGACCATGGCGGCACCGGACATAGAACGCGGGGCGCTGGAGCATCAGCGCGCGAAGCGCATCTGGGAAATGCCCCTGGACCCAGCCGGACGTGTCGTGGATTTCGAAGGTGGCTTCGAAGGTGGCCGGGACGGGGTCCTCCTGGGGCTTCAGGTGCCACGTGACGGGCGGCGTCCTGGCGTGGATGGCGAAGGCAGTGGTCGAGGCCACCTCGGCCCGCACCCGCCAATAAGGATGGATGTGGAAAGCCAGGTCCGGCCCCCGCTCGTTCAAGGGGGTGGCCGACCACGAGGCGTAGCGGCTCTCGTAGGCAACCATGGAGACACCGTCGCGGACGAATTGAACGCGGTCGAAGCGCGCGGGAGCCCCCTGCTCCTCGGGTGCTCGGACGGACTCGACGAAGCCCTGGCGAACCGCCGACAACCGGTCTCCCGCCATGGCGGACGCGACCGCGGACAGGGGGTCTCCCTGAATCCAGTCCTCCTTCGGGATGGAGGCTTCGAGTTCGGCGCGTTCCCGCTTCCGCTGGAGCCGGCGCGCGCGCCCCCAGGCGATGCAGTAGAGGCCGACCGGGACCGCCAGCGCCGCCAGCGCCACGCGCTTCAAGTCGAGCGCCTTTCCGTCCAACGCTGGAAGGAGCTGGGCGACCAGGAACAGCAGGGCGCCGTAGCCGGCCATGAACTCAACGGCGGTCTCGCTCAACGTCCCATCGAACGGCAGGACATCCTTCCGCACCGGGCGCGAGGCCGGCGCCGCCGCGTCCTTCGATTCCGTGCTCATGGGGAAAGGAAGGTATCACGACGACCTGGGCATACCCGTCTGCAGGCAGTCAGCCAGGGCGGCACCTCGTCGGCTGTGGCGCGCGGCGCGGCCCTGGATTACAGCGGCGCCAGCATGACACATCGGGATGTCGTCCCCGCTCGCACCATCTTCCATCACCGGGACTTTCGCTTCTACCTGCTGTCGCGCCTGTGCGCGGTGCTGGCGGTGCAGATCGAATCGGTGGCCATCGGCTGGCAAATCTACGAGCTCACCGGCAGCGCGCTCGCGCTCGGGTACACGGGGCTGGCGCAGTTCATCCCCTTCCTCGCCCTGTGCCTCTTCGGTGGGCAGGTCGCGGACCGCGTGGACCGGCGCGCCATCCTGGCGGTGTGCCAGACGGTGATGCTGCTGTGCAGCCTGCTGCTGCTCGCCTTCACGCTGGGCCACATCAACGACGTGCGGTTCGTCTACGGCGTGCTGGTCCTGTTCGGCGCGGCGCGCGCCTTCCACGCCCCGGCCGGTTCAGCCCTCACGCCGCACCTGGTGCCGCCGGAGCACCTGACGCGCGCGGTGGCCATCAACTCCACCACGTGGCAGGTGGCCACCATTGGAGGCCCGGCCGTGGGAGGCATCCTCTATGGCTGGGCCGGCGCCACCGGGGCGTACGCGGCCTCCGCGACGCTGTGCGCGCTGTCCGTCCTCTGGATTCTCATGCTCAAGATACGAACCGGGCGCGCCTCCGCCGAGCCGCTGTCCCTGGCCACGCTGGTCGCGGGCCTGGGCTTCGTGCGACGGCAGCGCCTGCTGTTGGGCAGCATCACCCTGGACCTGTTCGCCGTGCTCTTCGGTGGCGCGGTGGCGCTGCTGCCCATCTACGCGCGGGACATCCTCCACACGGGGCCCTGGGGTCTGGGCCTGTTGCGGTGCGCGCCGGCGGCGGGCGCGGCGGTGGTGGCCGTCTTCCTGGCCCTGCGCCCGATGGGCGGCAACAGCGGGCGGAAGATGTTCATCGCGGTCGGCATCTTCGGCGCGGCCACGCTCGTCTTCGGGATGAGCCGCTCCCTGCCCCTGTCCCTGCTGGCGCTCGCGGTGGCCGGCGCCGCGGACATGATCAGCGTCGTCGTCCGCCACACGCTGGAGCTGATGGCCACGCCGGACGACATGCGCGGCCGGGTGGGCTCGGTGAACATGATGTGTATCGGCGCCTCGAACGAGCTGGGCGAGTTCCGAGCGGGCGGGCTCGCCGAGTACGTGGGCGCCGTGCCCGCGGTGGTGGCGGGCGCCGTGGGGACGCTGGCCGTGGTCGCGATCTGGGCCTGGGCCTTCCCCGAGCTGCGCAACGTGGACCGCCTGGAGTCCTTCGCGAAGAAACAGCCCGCGACGCCCGCGGCCCCCACGGGCTGAAGCCTCAGGCCTGCGCGCCGTCGTAGCTGACGCGCAGGCCGCGGTGGGTCACCGTGATCTGCGGCCGGCCCAGCCACCCACAGTGCCTGCACACCGCGTTGGGGCCCGAGGGCGTGACGCGCACCGGCAGATCCGCCGAGCACACGGGGCATCCATCGGGAATCGTGTAGTCACGGGAGGTCGCGTTCACTTCGGTCATACCTTGACCTAATGCGGCCCTGCCCCACCGCAAGCCGCTCGCTGAGCATGTTCCCGCGAAGCGCGCGGGGCTCGCCCGCCCGCCTGCTCCACGTTCAGGCCGCGGACAACAGCTTCCGGAACGCCTGGGCAGCGGCCTCCTCCGACACGTCCCCCAGCTCGTCGCTCACCTGGAGCTCCGTCTCCGAGACGCCCGGCACGCGCGTGGGACCAAAGCCGTTGGCCACCCAGACCCTGTCCTCGCGCGCGATGCGGTCGCGCTTGACGGAGAGCTCGGTGGGGTCGCCCCGGAGGTAGACGCGGAACATGTTCGTCTCCGGCGGCCGGGGCAGCACCGTGAGGCGCTCATCCGCCGCCAGGGCCTCCGCGAGCAGCTTCGCGCGCCGGACATGTTCGGGGATTCGCGCCAGGGCGTCATCGAGGCGCATCGCGGCGGAGGCCACGTACGGGAGCATCTGGAACACGTTCCCTCCGTGTCGGTGCCGCCACGTGCGCGCGCTCCGGATGAAGTCGCGCTTGCCGGCGAGCACGGCCCCGCCCAGGGCCCCCACCGTCTTGTAGAAGGACACGTAGACGGAGTCGAAGCCGCGGCAGATCTCCGCGTAGGACCGCTGGTAGTAGGGCTGGCACTCCCACAGCCGCGCCCCATCCATGTGGAGCTTCACGCCCCGCGAGCGGCACGTCCGCTTGAGGTCCTCGAGCTGCGCCCATGTGGGGAGCTGCCCGCCCAGCCAGCGGACTGGCAGCTCCACGCTCACCGTCCCCAGCGGCTCGCGGGCCCCTCGGACGTCCGAGCCCAGCACCGGCCGGTTCCATGGCGTGATGAGGACATCCCGCAGCCCGTGCAGCACCTCATGGCTGTTGTTCTCGTGCAGCACGTGGTGCGAGGACGGGTGCAGGCCCACGCTCCGGTTCCCGCTGGCGTCCGCGTAGATGCGGAGCGCGATGAGCTGCCCCATGGTGCCCGTGGGCATGAAACACGCGTCCTCGGCGCCGAGCAGCTTCGCGACGCGCGCCTCGAACTCCTCGATGAACGCGCTGTTCCCATAGAAGTCCTGCTCCAGCCCCTTGCTCTGGATCCACTCGCCAATGCGGATGAGCTCGGCGCCCGGGTCCACGGGGGCGCCGGGCGCCAGCGCCGCCCGGCAGCTTCGCCGCAAGGCCGCAGTGGACACGGGGGCGGACTTCGACGTGACGGTGGCGGGCTTCCCAGCAGGCGCTGTCGTGGCGGGAGGCATCGCGGCCGACGTCCCGCGCGGCCACAAGGTGGTCCCGGAGAGCAGCCCGGTGAGGGCCAGGAACTCGCTTCGACTGAGATGTCGAGGACTCATGAACCCCGAGCCTACCGCAGCTCCGTGCAACGCGATGCGCGGCGCGGGACGCGTGAGACGCCTCGCGCGCCACGTGAACCCCGCTTCAACTCGGGTTTGTTTCACGGACCATTCCCCGGTGGAGCCCGGGCGCCGCCCGGAGTATGGGGATGCGGATATGCCGCTTCGCATCATCAAACGACTCGCCCGGGACTGGTTCCTGCTGGGGATGCTGGCCGCCGTCGTCCTGGCCGCCCTCTTCCCCACCTTCGGGATGTCGGGTGGGCCGCTGCACGCGGACGTCGTGGCGGACGTGGGCATCTTCGCCGTGTTCCTGCTGCACGGCCTGGGGCTCCCCGCGGCCCAGCTCCGGGCGGGCGTGGTGCAATGGCGGGTGCACCTAGTGGTGCAGGCCTTCACCTTCGGCGTGTTCCCGCTGCTGTGGTGGCTCAGCGACGTGTCCCTGGGCCGCTGGCTGCCGTCGGATTTGTCCCTGGGCTTCCTCTATCTCTGCGCCGTCCCGTCGACCATCTCCTCGTCCGTGGCGATGACGGGGCTCGCGCGAGGCAACGTGCCCGCGGCCATCTTCAACGCCAGCCTGTCCAGCCTGCTGGGCATCGTGCTGACGCCGGTCATCATCGGCGTGTTCGCGCACGCCACGGGCCAATCGCTGTCCATGGGCGAGGCTGTCGTGAAGCTCGCGACGCTCCTCCTGTTACCCCTGGCGCTGGGGCAATTGCTGCGCCCGCTGCTGGGGGCCTGGTTCGCGCGCTACCGGCGTTTCACCAATGCCTTCGATCGGGCCGTCATCCTGCTCTTGGTCTACGCCTCGTTCTGCGACTCCATCGTGTCGGGGCTGTTCACGGACCATGGCTGGGACGTGCTGGCCCTGGCCTTCGCGGGAGCGGTGGTCATCCTCGCCATCGTCCTGGCACTGACGACCCACGCCGCCCGGGCCCTGGGGTTCTCCAAGGAGGACGAAATCACTGTGGTCTTTTGTGGGTCGAAGAAGACGCTGGCGTCCGGCGTGCCCATGGCGCGGCTGCTCTTCGGCGCGAGCCCCGCGCTGGGGCTCATCGTCCTACCTCTCATGTTCTATCATCAGGCCCAGCTGCTGGTGTGCTCGATGCTGGCGGAGCGCTACGCGAAGCGCCCGGCGCAACCCAGCACGTAGGGGCGGGCGCACCGCGTCAGTCCCGCGGACAAGCGCCTTTCCCCGGAGTCTGTGATAGGTGCGCGGAAACGTATGCCCGAGCCACTCCGAGCCTCCGGCGCCCCGGCCGCTCCCACCGACCGACTCGTATTTCCCCCCATCGTCGAGGGGCTCTTCGTCCGGGGCCTGTCGGGACGGGTGACGCCGCTGCTCAAGCAGCAGCTGCGCAGCGAGGGCCTCGACCTGGACCGGCCCCTGCTCCCCGCCTACTCGCTGGAGACGTGGATTCGCTGCGTCGCGCTCACCGCGAAGGCGCTGCACCCCGGCGAGCCCGATGAGGTGGCGTGGCGGATGCTCGGCGAGCGGATGATTGATGGCTACCGGGACACGTTGATGGGCCGCGCGCTGCTCGGGGTGATGAAGCTGCTGGGCCCCTGGCGGATGTTGTCCAAGGCCCAGCACGGCTTCCGGACGAGCAACAACTACACCGAGGTCCGCATCACCGAGACGGGACCGACGGAAGCCGAGGTCTGGCTCAACGAGCCGGGAATGCTGCGCTACTTCAAGCAGGGCGTGATGCTCGCCATGTCGCGCGCCGCGGGCGGCGCCTCGACGACGGTGGACGTACGCGTGTTCGATGACCATTGCGTCACGTACCGCGTCGCCTGGAAGGACGCTGCCCGCTGAGCCGGCTTGCCCTCGGGCCTGCCCGTCTGCGACGTTAACCCCCGGGGTGGCGTGCCGGCGCCGCCGATGGGGGGATGACATGCCTTCGAGTGAGCGCGCGAATCTGCCGCGTTGGAAGGGTCAGCAGGGCTGCTTCGAAATCTGGTTCGTGTGTGTGCTCGACCCGGGCGGTGAACGCGCCTGGTGGTTCCGCTACACGCGCTTCACCCCTGCGCCTGGAGCGCCCGGCGAGCCCCGCGCCATGCTGTGGGCCGCGGCCTTCGACGCGGCGTCGCCCACGCCCGCGCTGGGACTCAAGGCCATCCATCCCCTCTCCCACCTCGTCGAGGCGCCCTCGGGGCGTTTCGGCATCCGGCTGGGAGACGCGGAGCTGGCCCCTGGACGGTGCAACGGCCACGTCGAATCCGGAGGGCACGCCATCACGTGGGACCTGCGCTTCACGCCCGAGGCCGGCCAGGCCGTGCGCCGCACCCCTCGCGGCGCGGACCTGCTGCCGCTGCCCACGCAGGTGGCCCATTCGCAGGACGACATGCGCTTCACGGGCACCGTCACGGTGGACGGCCACCGGTACGAAGTCCAAGGCGCGCCCGGTCTGCAGAAGCACCTCTGGGGCCACCGGCGGCTGGAGGAGCTGACGTGGCTCTATGTGCCGCGCTTCCAGGAGGACCCGGAGGCGCGGCTGGAGGCCCTCTCCGTGCGGCCCCGGCGCTCCGTGCTCAGCCCGCGGCTGACGCCCATCTACCTGCGGACCGGGCAGAGGGAGCACGCGTTCCACGAAGCCCCGGGCCTGCTCTTCACGAAGATGTCCGTGCCCCGCGCGGGGGCGCTGGAGTTCCAGGCGAGCTCCGCCACCGTGGCGGTGAAGGGCCGCGCGTGGTGTGAGCCGCGCACGCTCGTGGGCTACGTGTACCGCGACCCGGCGGGCTGGGATGTCCACGTGGCCCAGAGCGACGTGGCCACGTGCGAGCTGGAGCGCTTCACCCGCCCCCACCCCTTCGCGGCGTGGCGTCCGGCGGGCCGGCTGACGTCCACGGTGGGGGCCCTCGAGTTCCACGCCCCGGAGCCCCTGGAGGGCGTGCGCTACATCGGCTGGGACGAGACGTCCCTCCTGCCCCTGGACACGGCGGCGCCCTCCGTCGCGCGCGGCGGCTGACGTCCCTCAGCGGCCCATCAGCTTGCGGACCGCGTCCAGCGCCTCGCTCGCGCCCACGCCCAAGAACAGCAGCAGCGTGGCGATGAGCGCGGCGTTGACGAGCCAGCCGTTGCGCAGGCCGCCCACCCAGTCACGGCGGTTGTTCATCCACAGCAGCGTCGCGGCGAGCAGCGGCATGAACAGCGCCCCCATCACCGCGTAGGCGAGCTGCGCCCGCTGCAACGACATCCACAGCAACGGCAGCGGAACCACGGACAACGCCACCAGGTACCAGCGCCACGCCCGCGTCTGGCGCAGGGGCACGTCCGCCACGGGGGCCTTGCGGTGGACGCGGAGGAAGTCCGCGAAGAGGTAGGGAATGCCTTCCCAGACGCCCAACAGGCTGGAGAACACGGCGGCCCAGAAGCCCCACAGGAAGAGCCAGTACCCGAGCGGGCCGATGACATCGTCCAGCCGCTGGGCCAGCAGCATGGCCACGCGCAGCCCGCCGCCTTGGAGCTGAACGGTGGAGCCGATGATGACCATCGCGATGCCGAACAGCGCCGTCAGCGTGTAGCCCACCGCGAGGTCCGCCTGGCACGTGCGGAGCCAGCCGGTGCCCTCACGGCCCCGCTCCCGAATCCAGTAGCCGTAGGACAACACCGTCACCGTGCCGCCCACGCCGCCGAGCAGCCCGAGCACCCACGCCGTGCCGCCCTCCGGCATCGTGGGAACCACGAGCCCTCGGGCCGCGGCGCTCCAGTCCGGTCCGGAGGCCGCGGCGGTGACGAGCACCGTGACGAACATCACCCCGACGCAGACGGCCATCAGCCGCTCGAAGAAGCGGAAGCCCCCCGCCCACACGAGCCCCAGGCCCAACATCGAGTGCAGCACGCCCCAGATGCGCCGGGACGTCTCCGGGTCCTCCGACAGCGGCCACAACGCGTCTCCCGCCGCGCCGCAGGCGGAGATGAGCGCGCCGCCCGTGAAGAAGCTCCAGCCGAGCAGGTAGAGGAAGAACGCGTAGCGCAACCAGGCGCCGAAGCGGGCCCAGCCCTCCAGCACCGTCGTCCCCGTGGCGAGCTGCCACCGGGCGATGCCCTCGTTGAGGAAGCCCTTCAGCACCGCGCCCACGACGGCGGCCCAGAGGATGCTCATCCCCACCGCCGACCCGCCCAGGCTCGCCGTGAGCAGATCTCCCGCGCCCACCCCCGTGGCCGCGACGAGCATTCCAGGCCCGAAGCGGGCCATCAGCCCCAAGCCGAAGGGAGGAGCGCCGGCCGTCGACCGCGCCGTGGAAGTGGAGGTCGTGTCCATGGGCCCTGCCTCGGACGGTACTCCGCCGCCCCTGCTCAGGCCATGGCCTCCAGCGCGTCGAGCAGCACCGGGTACGTGTCCCGTGACGCGGTGCTTCCCATGAACGTGTCCAGGTGGCCGTACTCCGGCAGCACCTTGCGCCGGTAGTACGACGCGCCGTTCTCCTCGCGGAGCCACTCGTAGGTGAGCTCCGTGGACGCGGGCATGTACGTGCCGTTCTGCGCCCCGGACACGAAGGTGATGGGGCGCTTCAGGTGCTCGGCGCGGAGATAGGACGGCGGCTTCTCGCGGCCATAGCGCCGGCGGTTCTCCTCCCGGCCGTAGTCGAAGCCCAGCGCGTAGCCCGCTCTCGCCATCTGCGCCAGGTGGCGGAACGTCAGCATGTTGCAGGGGCCGAACTGCTCGTCGAGCCGGTCATGCGTCTCCCGGTTGATGCGCGCGTGCCGGAAGAGCTGCCCGTACATGAACGTCAGCCGCTTGCACACGGTGCTGTCGCATTCGTGCCGGAGCAGGTCCACCAGGGTGCCGAAGGCCGCCTGGAACAGCGGGCTGCGCGGGTCCTCGTCGGGCGTGAGGTAGTCGCGGGTGATGTCCAGCACGTCTGGAAGCCGCAGCATCGCCTTGAGGTGCGTGGACGGCGGGACGATGTGGTGCAGCGCCACCTGGGAGGCGACCACGCTCCGCACATCCGGCAGATGCCCCGCCGCCATCGACATGAAGAATGTCGCCGAGCCCGCGCAGTGGGCCACGGCCTGCAGGGACTTCGCGCCGGTACACTCGAGCACCTTCTTCACGGCGGCGGGCATGTCGTGCAGGGCCGCGTCATCCAGGGTGAACTGACGCACCGGGAGCTCCACGCTGGCGCGCCAGTCCAGCAGCCAGGTGTCGTAGCCATGGCGCACGAGGAACTGGACGAAGTTCTCCCGCACCGTGGGCAGCATGAACATGCCGCTCCAGACGCCCGCACCATGGACGAGCATGACAGGCCCCTTCGCCCCGCCCCGGTAACGGGTGAGCTGCAACGGGACGCCGTCACCCGCGGGGAAGTCATGCCGCTCGGCGGCTGGAAAGCTGTCCATGGAATGTGCCTCGTGTGCGTTCGTTCAGAAACCGTGCACCACGGCCTCGGCGATTCGCTCGGCCACGGCGCTGATGGTCATCACCGGGTGGAACCCGATGGCGGTCGGAATGACGGCGCCGTCCGCCACGTGCAGCCCGGGATAGTGGAAGACCTCGCCCTCCGTGGACACCACGCCCCCCTCCGGAGTCTCCGCCAGACGGGCACCGCCGAGCGAATGCACCGTGAACGACCGCTTGAAGAGCTGCCAGGTAATCAGCGGGGCGAAGGTGGCGCCGTACTGCGCCGCGAGCCCGCGCATCGCCTCGGTCATCCGCCGCACCAGCTCCGCGTTCTCACCCGCGAAGTCCCACGCCACGTCCAACGCCCCGCCCTTCAGGTGCATGCGCCCGTTGGCGTTGTCCTGCCCGATGCCGAAGAGGTTCGACGTGCGCGCCGCGTCCACGTCCCTGCGCAACGGCCGGCTCATCAGGCCCTTCGCGAACGCCTTGTGGACCACCGGGCCCAGGCAGGTCCACAGCGGCGCGCCCCAGCCTCGAAACGGTCCGGCGTCCGGCTGGCCCATCCCCGCGAGCACCTCCGTCGCGGGACGGTTGAACGTGGCCGTCACCAGCGTGAAGCGCGGCTTGGAGTCCGTGAAGCGCATCACCGTGGACACGTCCGGGCCCACCCAGGGCTGGATGTCCTCGCGTGCCCCCTGCATGGACGCCAGGAAGTCGCCGTTGCCCGAATAGCCGTGGCCCAGCCTTCGGCTCACCCGAGGCAACGTGCGCACGACGTCCCGGCTGCGCAGGAGGATCTCCACCGTCCCCAGCGTCCCCGCCGCCAGCACCACGCGCGCGCCTTCGACGACGTGCTTCTCGCCCGATACGAGGTCCTGGCAGTAGACGCGGTAGCCGTCTCGGACAGGCGCGACGTGGGTGACCAGCGTGCGGGCCAGGACGTGGGCGCCCAACGCCTCGGCTCGCGCCAGGTACGTCAGGTCCAGGGTGTTCTTCGCGCCGTGCTGGCAGCCGAACTCGCACTCCGCGCAGAGCTGGCACACGCGGCGGTTCGGGCCCGGCGGTTCCTTGAAGGCCACCGCCACGGGCGGGTCGAACGTCTCGCGGCCCAGGCCCCGGGCGGCGCGCTGGAAGAGGTCCCGCTTGCGCAGGGGCAGCTCGGGCGGCACCGGGTTGAGGCGCAGCTCATGGGCCACGCGGTCGAAGTACGGCTCCAGGGTGTCGCGGCGGTAGGCGGCGGGCCAGCGAGGGTCCTCGAACACCTCCGCGTCCGGACGCACGTGGACGTTGGCGTAGATGAGCGAGCCGCCCCCGACGCCGCTCGCCGTCACCGTGCCAATGCCGGACAGGAAGCGCACGTCGAAGAGGCCCTGGGCCTGGTGCCTCGAAGGCTGGCGCCAGAGCAGCTCATCCGCGCGCGTCACGTCCCGAGGGAAGCCGCCGGGCCGGTAACGCTTGCCGCGCTCCAGGACGACCACCGACTTGCCCGCCTGTGACAGGCGCAAGGCGTTGATGGAGCCCCCGAACCCCGAGCCCACGATGACGACGTCATACCGCGTTGCCTTCGACACGGTGGGCCTCCCCTATTCCAGCTTGGTGCGCGCGAAGACGTCCCAGAGGTTGCCCATGAACATGTTGCCGAAGCGCCTCAGCGCGTTGGCCTTCGCCAGCGGCGATGACGTGCCCAGCACGGTGAAGGTCGTCAGTTGCTGGAGGAAGTCCGGCATGCCCAGGCGGATGATGCCGGTGGCCACCACGGGGGCTTCGCGGTCCTCGCCCCGGCGGATGACGGTGTAGAGCGTGGAGGTGTCGCCCCACATGTCGAAGCCGTCGTCGTCGCGCACGTGCTTGAAGCCGTCCAGCAGGTACTGGCGCCCATCCAGGCCCGTGAAGGGCAGCAGGTAGAGCATCCGCCGCTCGTAGTAGCTGTCCGTGTCCACGAAGAGGTTGAACACGCCGCGTTCCACCTTGGCGCCGCCTGGAGGCGTGAAGCCGTGGACGTGGAGCGTGCCCTGGGCGATTCCCGTGCGGGCCTTCTCCGCGAGGAAGCGGTCCAGGTTGGGCAAGGTGATGGTGACGGTGAACTCGGCGACGTGGCCCTCCGCCTTCCCCTCCTCCTCCGCCCCCTGGAAGTCCGTCTCCGGGACATGTGCCGACGTGATGAACCCCCGCATCCGTTCGGTGAAGCGCAGGCCCACCACGGGCGTTGGCGACAACACCGTTCCCCCCTCTGGAATCACCACACTCCGCATCGGGTCCTCCCTGGGCACCACCCGCGTGGGTGCCACTTCCATGGACATCCGCATCGACGCTCGGAAAGGTTCCACCGCGCTTCGCCCTGTCGGCGTCCCCGCGCGCTCCGGCGCCGTCCACGCCGGGTGGCCCAGCGCCTCGCGGATGGCGAGCTCGACGTTGCGCTCCGCCACCGCGGCGATGGTGGACGACGGATTGACGCCGGTGCTCGCGGGCAGCGCGGCGCCGTCCAGGACGTACAGGCCGGGGTGGCCGTGCACTTCTCCCTCGGGGGTGAGGACGCCGTAGGCCGGCTCCTCCGCCATGGCGCAGCCCCCCAGGTTGTGCACCGACACGGGGATGTGCAGCCGGTCCCAGAGCGGGTTGTAGACGGTGCGCGCCCCCAGCGCCCGGGCGATGTCCTGGCAGAGCTGCTCCTGCGTGCGGTACAGCGCCAGGTTGGCGGGCACGTCCCAGCGCAGCTCCAGGTCCTTGGACAACGGGCTCAGCGCGAGACGGCCGTTGGAGCGATCCCGCCCCATGGCCAGGAACACGGCCTGGAAACGGCCGCGCTGTTTTTCAATGGCGGACGTGGTGCCCGCGCGGCTGCGCAGGGCCCGCACCAGCTCCTTCTGGAGGAGGTCCGAGGGCACGCGGACGTCCCGGCCCAGGAGGTCGATGACCTGGAGGAACCCCGCCGCCTGTCCCGGGTGGCCGCCCTCCTGGAACAGGAACCACGTCTTGTCCCTCCCCTGTCCCTCGTCCACCACGAAGCTGGTGGTGATGGTGGGGCCTTCGGACGGGTCCCAGGTGTCGCGGGTGTCGAAGGCGAAGGCGAGGAAGTCACCGTTGGCCGAGTACCGGTGCCCCAACCGGTCACTGATGCGTGGCAGCGTGCCGTGCGCGTCCCGGCAGCGGAGCAGCAGCTCGGTGGTGTTCACCGTGCCCGCGCAGAGGAAGACGCGCCTTGCGTCCACGGTGCGCGCGACGCCCCCCGCGGCGTGGTCGGTGAACGTGACGCGGTAGCCTTCGGGAGACAGCGGTTCGATGCGCGTGGCCTCGGCCTGGGTGGTCATCTCCGCGCCGCGCTGCTCGGCGACGGCCAGGTAGTTCAGGTCCAGGGTGTTCTTCGCCCGGACGTTGCAGCCGATGTCACACTCGCCGCAGTAGTTGCAGCCCTCCTGCGCGACGCCGAACTTGTTGGGCAGGGGCTCGCCGCTGGGGGCGAAGCGCACGGCGAGGTCCGGGTAGAAGAACTGTTTCTCGCGGCCCAGTTGGCGCGCCGCCTCGCGCATCCGCTTCGCCTTGGTGGGCAGGCCCCGGGCGGACGCGGTGATGGGCTGGAGGTCCAGCATGTACGCGACCAGGTCGTAATACGGGTCCAACGCGGCGCGGCTGTAGCCCTCCGGCCAGTCCGACTCGAAGGTCTCCGGAGGGGGCCGGAGGTGGACGTTGGCGTAGATGAGCGAGCCACCGCCGTACCCCGCGGACTGCACGATGCTCATGCCGGGGAGCAGCTTGATGTCGAAGAGGCCCTGGCCGTACTGCCACAGCCAACCGTTGAAGGGGTTGCTCCAGTCGCGGGGGAAACTCCCCTTCGGGTAGCGCAGGCCCCGCTCCAGGACGCGCACGGACAGGCCCGCCTGCGCCAATCGGCAGGCCGCCACCGCTCCCCCGAAGCCGGTGCCAATCACCAGCGCGTCGTACGTCGGCGCCATGTTCCCCCTCGTCGCGACCCGTTCCCCCAAGGGCAGGTTTCAACTGCCAACCTATTAACGCACGAGGGTCTGATCCTTCGACCTCCACACACCGAGAGGTGCCAACCCCTTGAATTCGCTGTTTCACGAGCGAGGGCGCGTATCGGGCACGCCGGCTGCACTGCGTCCGGGGCGAGCCAGAGTCCCTGGCTCAATCCAGCCGAAGGCGCGTGCAACGCCCAGGTAACGGCAGACATGGCGACACGGATGCGTTGCGCGCGCCTGACACAACGTCATCCCGTCACACGAGGTCAAAACTCAAAGATGAAGCCCCGTTCGCAGCGCAAGTCGCGGTGTCGTCACGTGCGAGGCATGAAGCTGTTCGAGTTCCTAATCTTCTTCGGCATCTGCGGGCTTATCAGTGCGGCCGTGGCGGTTTCCGTTCTGCCAAGCCTGTATGCCGCGAAAGTGGACCGGGCCATGCTCGACCTCGGGGCCCTCGATGCGGCGCTCAAACTCCACCACAGGAGGACGGGCGATTTTCCAGACACGTCCTCCGGATTGAAGGCGCTCGTTGCGTCTGGCGCGATAGAGCGCCTGCCCGTTGATCCGTGGGGCCGGGACTACGCATACCTCAACGAAGGAGGCAGCCCTGTCGTCCTGTCCTATGGTTCAGACGGCGTGGCGGGAGGGGACCGCCACAGGGTGGACATTGCGTTGAAGGTCGAGCCTCCCCCTGTCCCCGGGACACTCCCGCACCCTCCGTGATGCGCATCGCGCTGCTTCAGCGCCCTGCTGCCACGCGTGCGAAGTGGTTCGCCAGGCGGTGCAGCACCTCGGTGTTGTCCGCCTCGGCCGCCTTCAACTTGGGGAGCTGCGCCTTCAACTCCTGGAGGTTCTTCCCCCGCTGCTGGAGGCTGTCCGCCTCGATGTCGAGCCACCGCCCCAGCTCCGTCGCGGTCAGCTCCAGGTGGAACTGGAACCCGTAGGACGTGCCCAGCCGGAAGGCCTGCTGCGTGTACCGGTCCGTGGAGGCCAGCAGCGTCGCTTCGGGCACGGGCTCGTACGTGTCCCCGTGCCAGTGCGCCACCACCGTGCGCGGCTTGGCCCCCGACACCACAGGGTCCTGCTGCGCGGCCGTCGTCCAGCGCACCGGGCCCACGCCCACCTCGAGGCCATTCTTCCCGGCGAACACGTTCGCGCCCGCCGCCGACGCGAGCATCTGCGCGCCCAGGCAGAAGCCAAGGCAGGGGCGCTCATAGGCGAGGCGCTCCATCAGGATGCCCAACTCCTGGCGCAAGAAGGGATGCTCGTCCGACTCGTAGACCGCCATGCGGCCGCCCATGACCACGAGCAGCTCCGCGTCCACGTCCTCCCGGCGCACGGTGCGGAAGCGCGGCACCAGCGTGAATCCCGCCGCTTGCAGCGCCGGCGCCAGCAAGCCCGGCCCCTCGTGCTCTTCGTGCTGGAACACCACCGCGCGCATCGACGTCACCTCCCGAACCACGGGCCCGAGGCCCTCGGGAGTCATCCTATGTGCACGACGGGCACTTGTTGAGGCAGACGCCCACCTGCCGCCCGGATTCCTTCACGCAGGACTGGTTGCGGGCGCAGTTCTCGTCGCTGGTGCAGCCGAGCTCGCAGTGGCTGAGCGTGGAGTCCGCGCAGTACTGACCGGGATGACAGGGCTCCGCGTCCAGGAAGCTGCCGCAGTCGGTGTAGCCCTGCTCCAACGGAGCCATGACACAGGCGCTCGACGCCAGCGCGAAGAGGGAAACCACGGCCAGCAAGACACGGGAACGCATCGCGAGACCTTTCGGGAACAGGAAGAAGCTGCCTGCCTGCTCCCGACGGCCGTCACGTCGCTGTATTCACGACGTGTGCGAGCGATTCCGCCGTTGGCACCGAGCAGGAGCGCGGACCTCCATCCAGTCCACCAGGAGGTTCCGGTCGGCGTTCGTCTCCGGGTCGTAGGTGTCGTTGGTGAGGCGCACAGAGAAGCGCTTCTGCCCCGGCGCATCCACGCGCACCCGATGCGTGAACGTCGATGGCCGCCACCACCGCACCGTCGAGGAGCCGCTGCATCGTTACCGGCGCAGAGTTGCAGCCCCCATGGATTCCCGGAGGCCCCAGGATGGGTAGCACCCTACACCAGGGTGTGGGGTGTCGGCCTCGACGCTCAGGACCTCGCCTTCTTGATGCGGAGCAGCCCTTCCTGGGCCACCGAGGCCACGAGCCGGCCGTCCCGCGTGTAGACGCTGCCGCGTGAAAGCCCGCGCGCGTTGCCCGCCCAGGGGCTGTCCATGGAGTACAGGAGCCAGTCGCTCACCTTCAGGTCCCCGTGGAACCACAGGGCGTGGTCCAGGCTGGCGCCCAGGATGTGAGGCTGGAAGAAGCTGGCCGCGTGCGGCTGGAGCGCGGTGCTGATGAGGTTGAAGTCGGACGCATAGGCCAGCACGTACCGGTGCACCTGCGGGTCCTCCGGCAGATCGCCGTTGGCCCGGAACCACACGTGCTTGATGGGCGCCTTGGCCACCGGATTGAACGGGTCCACCGGCGCCACGGGGCGGATTTCAATGGGCTTCTCGCCCAGGAACTTCTCGCGCAGCACCGGGGGGATGCGGTCCGCCAGCTGGCCGAGCAGCTCCTGCTCCGTGGCCAGCCCCTCCGGGCCGGGGACCTCGGGCATGGGCGCGTGGTGGGCGTAGCCGGCCTCGTCCCCATGGAACGAGGCGATCATCGTCAGGATGGGCTCCCCCTTCTGGACGGCCACGACGCGGCGGGTCGTGATGCTGCCGCCGTCCCGTACCCGGTCCACCGTGTAGACCACGGGGAGGGACGCGTCCCCCGGGCGCAGGAAGTACCCGTGCATCGAGTGGACGTGACGCCCCGAGGGCACCGTCTGGCTGCCCGCGGACAGCGCCTGCCCCAGCACCTGGCCGCCGAAGAGCTGGCGGAACCCCAGGTCCTGGCTCTTGCCGCGAAACAGGTTCTCCTCGATTTTCTCCAGTTTCAGGAGCTCCAACAGCTCGTTCAGGACTCGGCTCATGGCCCTGTCCTAGTCGACCTGGGCCCCCCTGTCTCGGGCGCCGAGCGCCCGGGAGGCGTCCCGGACCGGACGGCGGCCCCCATGTTTCATCCTCGGATGACACGTCTCAAACCTCGCGCCGCAGCGCATCAATGACATACAGCGTCATGGGTCGCGTGCAGTCGAGGCAACCTTTTGGAGCGGGACGCTTGAAGCACCCTGCCCTCCTGCGCGACGCTGCTGCTCAACGCAAGACACTCCATCTGGGGGGCGCATGCAGTCGAATGTATTCACGGCGGTGCTGATGCCGCTGGCGCTGGCAATCATCATGCTGGGGCTCGGACTGGCGCTGACGGTCGCGGACTTCAAGCGTGTCATCGTCTACCCCCGGGCCATCCTGGTGGGCCTGGTCTGCCAGATGTTGTTGCTGCCCGTGGCGTGCGCGCTCATCGCCCACGCCTTCGGCCTGCCGCCGGAGCTGGCGGTGGGGTTGATGCTGCTGGCGGCGTCTCCCGGCGGCGCCACGGCGAACCTCTTCAGCCACCTGGCGCGCGGCGACGTGGCGCTCAACATCTCGTTGACGGCGGTGAACAGCGCGCTGTCGCTCATCACCCTGCCCCTCATCATCAATCTGTCGCTCGCGCACTTCATGGATGAAGCCCGCGCGGTGCCCATGCAGTTCGCGAAGATCGTACAGGTGGTGCTCATCGTGCTGGTGCCGGTGAGCATCGGCATGTTCATCCGCTCGCGGAGCACGACCCTGGCGCAGCGCATGGACAAGCCCATCCGGCTCTTGTCCTCGGTGTTCCTCCTCGCGGTGATCGCCGCCTCCGTCTACACGGAGCGCGCCAACGCCCTCAGCTTCTTCCGGCAGGTGGGCCCGGCGGCGCTGGCCTTCAACCTGGTCAGCCTGGGCGTGGGCTACTTCGTGCCCGTGCTGCTGCGTCTGCCCAAGCGTCAGGCGATTGCCATTGGCATGGAGATCGGCATCCACAACGGGATGCTGGCCATCGCCATCGCGCTCAGCCCCACGCTGCTGGCCAACTCCACCATGGCCATTCCGCCGGCCATCTACAGCCTCATCATGTACTTCACCGCCGCGGCGTTCGGCTTCTACGTCAGCCGGCGCCACCCGGACGATCCGAACGCCCCCGCCGTTCCCCACGCCCCCACGTCCCTCTCCGAGAAGGTGTCTTGATGACGCTGCGTCGAACGCTGTCCGCGCTTTCGCTGTCGCTCTGCCTGGGGGCCGCCGCGCCCGCCGCCGCCGAGGCCCAGACAGAGCGCTCCGCCGTGCCGGAGACGCCGCAGACCACGCCCGACCCCAGTGACACCCCGAACGCGCCCACGCTCCCGCCCCTGGGGCCGGACGTGCGGCTCTACTTCACCACCTTCAACGTGTTCCGCTGGAACCCGCTGGGCCTGGAGTCCCAGAACCGGCTCATCCTCCAGAAGCGCCTGTACGAAGGCCAATCCCTGCTGACGCGGGACAACTTCATCAATGGCGGCGTCTCGCTCAAGGCCAACCCGGCGGCGCTGAAGGTGGGCCCCGTGGTGGAGTTCCAGCCGCTGGCCATCCTCAACCTGCGCGCGACGTACGAGTTCGTGCAGTTCATGGGGACCATGGGGTTCCTGCAGTCGTACGGCGACCCGCGGATGGACTTCTCGGACGACGCGCGGGACCTCACCGAGGGCCGCTCGTACAGCACGTCGGGCCACCACTACATCGTGGAGCCCACGCTCCAGGCGAAGTTCGGCTCCATCGTGGTGCGGTCCAAGACGTCCATCGAGTACTGGAACATGGACCTGCGCGAGGGCAACACCGCGTCGTTCTATGATCCGCTGCTCGACACCCTCGTCCCCGGTCGGGGCTGGGTCTTCACCAACGACAGCGACCTGCTGATGCTGGCCACCCCGCAGGTCACGGTGGGCGCTCGCTTCAGCGCGGTGTGGCCCCGCTACACGGACCGCATGGGCCCGGGGGCGTCGGAGGTGGACAACAGCCACATGCGCGTGGGGCCCCTCCTGGCCTACGCCTTCACCACGCGTGAGGGCACCGCGTTCAACAAGCCCACGCTGCTGCTGCACGCGTCCTGGTACCTGAAGCACCCGAACCGGATCGGCCTGGTGCCCTACGCGATCGTGGGCTTCGCCTTCACGTCCGACATGCTCGGCGGATAGCGGTGAAGGCTCGCCGGGCGGTGGGTTGGACACCGCCCCGCCCGGCGAGGAAACCCAGGGGGCCCCGGCGGGGCCCGCCTGTCTGTCTCAGTGCTCGTGGTCGTCGTGCGGGCTGTGCGCGTGGCCGTGCTCCAGCTCTTCCTTCGTCGCCTCGCGCACGTCGCGCACGGTGACCTCGAAGTGGAGCGTCTTGCCCGCCAGGGGGTGGTTGAAGTCCACCATCACCGTGTCGGCCTTCACTTCCTTGATGATGAAGTCCACCTCGTCCCCGTCCGGGTCCGTGGCGCTGAGCACGCCGCCGGCGACCATCTCCAGGCCCTCGGGGAACTCCGTCTTGGGGACTTCCTCGATGCCTTCCGGGTCGTAGTCGCCGTAGCCCTCGTCGGGGGTCACCGTCACCTTGAGGGTGTCGCCGCGCGCCTTGCCCTCGAGGGCCTTCTCCAGGCCGGGGACGATTTCGTCGTGGCCCTGCAGGTAGACGAGCGGCTCTCCCGGGTCGCTCTCGTCCACGGCCTCGCCGTCGCCGAGGTGCAGGCGGTAATCGATGGAGACAACGCTGTCCTTGGTAATTTTCATGGGGCCCTCATAGCGCACGGCCGTGGCGCATGCCTCATTGTTGTGCCCGTCTGACAATGGGGCGAGCAGCCCACCCCGCCCGACTGTCCGATTCCAGGGAGGTGGCAACCCGGGACGCTCAGGTCCCCGGCCGGGGGCTGGGCCGTCCCATTCCCAGGTCCAGCGAGGGCGTCCGGGTGGTCCGGGCGATTCGCGCCTCCAGCCGGAGGAGGCGGCGCTGGTGGTCCGGGGGCGTCTCCGCCGCCTTGGAAAGCTTCGCGTGGTGCAGCGCCCTCGCGAGGTCCTTGAGGGCGTGCTCGTACAGCTTGGAGAGCTCCAGGTGCAGGGTCGCCGCCTGGAAGCCCCGGGCCACCTCGAGCGCCCGGTGCAGGTGCGTGGCCGCGGACGGGGCGTCCCCTGCCTTGCGGGACAGCCGGGAGGCCAGCGCCAGCGCCTCGATGCCCACCGCGCCCTGGTCCCCCGCCGCCGCGGCCCGGGCGAAGGCCTGGGCCCGCTCGTAGTCACGCGCCCGGAGCGCCACGCCCGCGAAGCCCAGCAGGTCGCGGGGGTCCTCGCCCCTGGGAACGGCCACCCCCGCGCCGCCCGCCCGGAAACGCCGGACCAGCTCGCCGAGCAGGGCCGCCAGGAGCAGCAGGTCGTTGATGTTGTGCTCCAGCACGGGCGTCAGTGCCGCGCCGTCGCCGCCGCGCAGGTAGCGGAAGTACAGCTCCGGAATCAGCGAGCCGTCCACGTCATCCACCCGGCGGAAGCCGAGGACCTGGTCCTCCAGGTGGACCAGCCGGGTGCCGGCGCCCCGGTGTTTGAAGACGCGGCGCGCGCAGTGGAGCAGGTCCAGGTGCGGCAGCTCCGCGGGCGCGGGGACGCGGTTGAGGACGAAGCGCGTTCGCAGCAGCGGCCAGTCGAAGCTCTTGCCGTTGAACGTGACGAGGCAGGAGGAGGCCGCCATGCGCTCGGACAGGGCTCGGAGCATGGGGGCCTCTTCGCCCAGGCGCCGCAGGAAGAGCTGGTGCACCTTGAGCGAGCGGCCCTCGAACCAGGCGAGGCCCACGAGGAACGGCACCGTGCCCGTGCCTCCCGCGAGCCCCGTGGTCTCCGTGTCGAGGAAGAGCATCCGCTGGTAGTCCACGCCCGCAAGGTCCGCGTGCAGCGCGAGGCTCGCCACCAGTGCGCCCTCCACGTCCAGCGCCGCCGCCACGGGCGCGGAGCCGTGGTGGTGGTCGGGCGGGTGGATGCGTTCAGAGACGTGGACCGTCCCGTGCGTCGTGGTCCGGGCCTCCACGGGCAGCGGCCCCTGGGGCGGCGCGGGCGCGGCGCCCCGGCGTGCCGCCGCGAGCTCCTGTCGCTCCGACCAGTCGGACAGCATCCGGCGCAGGGCGTCGACCCGTGGGTCTCGGGCTGCAGGTGAGGACTGTGTGGCGTGGAGGGCCGCCTGGGGCCCGGCAGTCGTCGGCGTGCGGAGCGTCTCTCCTCGGTCCCGAGGAACCTCGGGCGAAGTCCCCACACGTGCAGTCACACCGATGGGCGCAGCGCCCTCATGCGTCTCCGCTGCGACGGGGCGCCCCTCGTCGCTGGCCCCTTGCGCCACGTTCCGTGAGACCGCTCCAAGGGAGGTGGCGTCCGCTGAGCGCTGGGCCCCTACGCCTTCGCCGCCATGGAGGCCGTCGTGAGCGGGGCGACCGCCTGAGCGCAAGGCCTCTGGCGTTTCCGATGGCGCCCGCGCTCCCACATCATCCGTGGAGGTCCGGGCGTGAAACGAGGACGGGTCGCTCGCGTCCGAAGTCGCTCCAGCGGTCGGCTCGGACGAGGGGGCGGGCGCGGCGGGACGCGAGGGAGGCTTGCCCCCGGGGCCCACGCTCGTCAGGCGCGACAGCTTGCGCTTCAGGTCCACGGCCGCGCCTCCCTGCTACTGCATCCCCGCGATGCCCAGCGCCGACAGGAGGTCGAGCCCGAGCCGCTTGCGCGGATGCGGGTCCACGGGCGCCTGCCCCGGCAGCGTGCCCGTCGCGGGGCCGATGCACGCGGGGCATCCATCCTCGCACGCGCACGACTCCAGCAGCCGCCGCGCCCGATTCAGCAGCTCATCGCGCTGGTCGTACAGCCGCGCCGCCAGCCCCACGCCGCCGGGCACGTTGTCGTAGAGGAAGATGGTCGGGTCGAAGCCCACGCCCCCGTCCTTGCGGGGCGGGCCCTCCGCATCGTCCCGGCTGCCGAGCGTCTTGCCCAGGTCCCTCGGGTCGATCATCAACCCCACGCAGGCCACCGTCCGCAGCGCCGTGGTGATGCCCCGGAGCGCGTCGATGACCGCGGGACGCGGCGCCCGCATCGCGCGCACCACCGCCTCCGGCACCGTCAACCAGAGCGCGGCGGTGTGCATCTGCATCTCCGGCAGCGCCACCTCGCCGTAACCGACGTTCTCGTGCGTGTGGTACTTGATCTTCTTGTACCCCACGACCTTCTCGATGACGCTCACCTCACCCATGCCCGCCTGAAGGTCGGGGCCCATGGGCGCCGTCTGATCCTCCTGGATGGCATGCACGCGCACGTAGGTCATCGCGTCGGTGAAGTAGTCCGGCGCCACCTTCCGCACGTAGGCCTTGTGGTTCTCGTAGTCGAAGCGCTCGACCTGATACTGCTCGGCCTCGTGTTGATAGATGGCCTGCTCGTGCAGCATCGTGTGCGCCGAGCGGAAGTCCATCTCCGCCAGCGTCCGGTCCGTCCCCTTCTCGATGATGACCACGTTGTCCCAGCCCACGCTGCGCAGGGACACGTGGTTCGCCGGGTACGCATCCGTGGACCAATGGAACACGCGGCGGCCCGCCTCGCCGATGGTCGGGTGCACCACCTCGTGCTGCGCGAGGAACCCCAGTGCCTCCGCCGTGGACTCGGGAGGCACATCCCCGAACGGCTCCCCCTCCTCGAAGGGCAGCTCGAACGACGCGCACTTGAGGTGCTGGACGAGAATCTCCACGTTGTCCGGGTCGATGCGCGCGTGCTCCACCGGTGAGCCCACGAGGAAGCGCGGGTCTCCGGCGAGGTACTGGTCCAACGGCGCGCTCGACGTCACCAGCAGCGCCAGGCTGCCCGCGCCCCTGCGCCCTGCCCGCCCGAAGCGCTGCATCAGCGCGGCGACGGAGCCCGGGTATCCCGCGCACACCACCGCGTCCAGCGAGCCGATGTCGATGCCCAGCTCCAGCGCGTTGGTGGCCACCACGCACCGGACCTCGCCCGCGCGCAGCGCCGCCTCCGTCGCGCGCCGCGTGCCCGGCAGATAGCCGCCGCGGTAGCCCTGGATGAGGGACGGGTCCAGCTTCTCCTCGACGAAGCGGTCGCGGAGGTACTTGAGCATCACCTCGATGTTGTTGCGCGACTGGCCGAACAGCAGCGTGGACACGCCCGCGCGCACCAGGTCCGCCGTCAGCCGCACCGCCGTCTTCAGGTAGCTGGCGCGAATGCCCAGCTCGGGGTTGAGCACCGGCGGGTTGAAGACCATCACCCGCCGCTCGCCGGAAGGCGCGCCGCTCTCCGACACCAGCGACACCTCGCGCCCGAGCATCCGCCGCGCATGCGCTTCCGGGTTGCCGATGGTGGCCGACGCCGCGATGAACACCGGGTCCGCGCCATGGAAGCGCGCCACCCGCTGGAGCCGGCGCAGCACGTTGGCCAGGTGCGAGCCGAAGACGCCGCGGTACGTGTGCAGCTCGTCGATGACGACGTAGCGCAGGTTGGAGAACAGGCGCGCCCAGCTCGCGTGGTGCGGGAGGATGCCCGTGTGTAGCATGTCCGGGTTGGTGAGCAGCACCCCGCTGCGCTCCCTCGCGGCCCGCCGCGCATCCGCGGGCGTGTCACCGTCGAAGGTGATGGCGCCATGGGACAGCCCCGCCTCGCGCATGAACGCGCGGAGGGACTCCTCCTGGTCTCTCGACAGGGCCTTGGTGGGAAAGAGGTACAGGGCCCGGGCCTGGGGCTCGTGGGCGAAGCGGTCCAGCAGCGGCAGGTTGTAGCAGAGGCTCTTCCCCGAGGCCGTGGGCGTGGCGATGACGATGCTCCGCCCCGAGCGGACCAGCCGGTACGCCTCCGCTTGATGGGAGAAGAGCTGGTCGATGCCGCGTTGGCGGAGCGCCTCGCGAACCTGCGGCGCCACTTCCTCGGGGATGGGCGCGAAGGCCCCCGGACGCGCGGGCGTCTTATCGTCCAACGCGAAGCAGGACCAGAGCCGCCGGTCCGCCTTCCACCCGTCCAGGACGGAGTCCAGTCCACTGGGGGCGTTCCACGGCGTGCGGCGGGCCCCTCCGAAGGCGCCCGGTTCCTTCTCTGGCTTCATGGGGCGGGCACTGTACAGGCGTGTACCGGGCCAAACAACGCGAGAGCGCTGTTCAGTGGTTTGACCTCCAGCGAAAAACGTGTCCACACGGCGGGGCGGGCCCTGCACTACTGTGCCGCGCCGTGGCCCTCGCCATCTTCCTGTTCACCTACGTCTTCATCGCCGGTGCGCGGCTTCCGTACCTGAAGCTGGATCGCCCCGGAGGCGCGCTGCTCGGCGCCGTGCTCATGGTCGTCTTCGGCGTCGTCACCCCCGCCGAGGTCTACAACCACAGCGACAACCCGGACCGTCACGCCATCGACGCCGACACCATCGTCCTGCTGCTCGGGATGATGTTGCTGGCGGCCTACATGTCCCAGGCGTCGTTCTTCCGCTCCGCGGGCGCCTGGGCCGTGAAGCGCGCGCACACGCCCCGGCGGCTGTTGCTCGCGGTGACGTTCATCTCGGCCGCGCTGTCAGCGTTCATGGTGAATGACACCGTGTGTCTGATGCTCACGCCGCTGGTGCTCGCCACCGTGGAGGACGCGCGGCTGCCACCCGTGCCGTACCTGCTGGCCGTCTGCATGGGGAGCAACAGCGGCTCGGTGGCCACCTTCACCGGCAACCCGCAGAACATGATCATCCAGGGCGCGTCCGGTCTGTCCTACGCCAGCTTCGCCGCGTACATGGCCCTGCCCGCCCTGCTCTCCACGGCCGTCGTCGCCGCGGGGCTGCTCTACCTCTTCCGGCACGACTTGCCGGACCGCCGCTTCGAGCCCAATCCCCCGCCGCCGCCGGTGGACCGGGGCCTCCTCATCCTCACGTTGGGCGTGCTCGCCGGGGTGGTGGTGGCCTTCTTCTCCGGCCTGCCCATGAGCTGGAGCGCGCTGGCGGGCGCGGCCCTGGTGATGGCCCTGGCCCGGCGTGAGCCTCGCGAGGCGCTGGAGCGCGTGGACTGGGTGCTGCTCCTCTTCTTCGCCAGCCTGTTCGTGGTCGTCTACGGCGTGAACAAGCACGGCTACGCGGAGGACATCCGGGAGCTGTTCGCGCCCCTCATGGCGGGCCCGCCCCTGGTCGAGACGCTGGGCTTCGCCGGGCTGACGCTGGTGGCGTCCAACCTGTTCAGCAACGTGCCCTTCGTCATGCTCGCGCGCTCCTGGGTGCCCACGCTGCATGACGCGGAGCTGGGGTGGCACGTGCTCGCGCTCGGCTCCACGCTTGCGGGCAACCTCACCCTGGTGGGCAGCGTGGCCAACCTCATCGTCTTCGAGGCCGCGCGCGGCAAGGTGAGCATGGGCTTCGTCCGCTACCTGCGCGTGGGGCTCCCCGTCACGCTGGTCAGCTTCGCGGTGGGGCTGACCGTGCTGCTGGTGGAGCACGCGCTGTTCTGAGGAGGCCCTGCCCCGCTTTCAGGGGTCCGGGTCGGGCAGCTCGCCTGGCGCCAGCCCATCCTCGGGCGCCGGCGTCGCCACGGGCGCGGGGGCCCCCGCCTTGCCGGGGACGACGTCCGAACCCGCCGAGCCACCGCGTGCCGGAGGCGGCGCCCCACCCCGGTCCTTGGGCGTCAGGTCCTGCACGAAGGTGCGCGCCACCTCGTCCAGCATGGACGTCATCGCCGCGCGGAAGAGCGACGGATCCTTACCCACCTTGAACGGGTCCAGGTGCGGCTTGCCCTGGTCCACCTGGTCCAGGGCGAAGGGCCGGCGCCAGACCTCCGTGCGCCCGTCCAACGTGAACATGCGGCCGTAGCCCCGCAGGTACGCGCCCGCGCGGCCGTCATCGCTGCGCATGCCGTAGTCCACGATGACGAACTCGACGATGGTGTCCGCGCCCAGCGAGGCCACCAGGTCGTAGTCCGGCGCGTTGGCGGGCACCTCCTCCACGAGGAAGCTCTCCAGCACCGAGGCGACCCGCGCGGGGTCCACCACGTGCGTCCACGGGAACTCGCGCGGCAGCTGCGACAGGGTCGTCACCCGGAGGCGCTCGGAGACCTCGAAGCGCGTCACGGCCTGGAGCAGCTTCACCGTCAGCCGGCGGTCGGCCTCCACGGGCTCCAGCTTCTTGAGTTTGTTCCGGTACGCCGAGTCCTCCCGGAACACGAGGCTCTTGGGGCCCGCCCCGTCCTCGATGCGAGAGATGAAGGCCGGACGCCGGACGCGGTCCAGGTCCGCGCCAGCCAGGCGCTGCGACGCACAGCCCGAAACGAGGGCCAGTGCGAGAAACGGCAGAATCCGTCGCGTCATGTGAAGAGCGTTCTACCCCATTCCCAGCGCCCACGCTCCTCCCCGCCCCGCCTGCCTGGCCTCGGACACCGCGTGACAGGCTGCTATGCTCCGCGCCCGTGAAACAGCCGCCTGTCGCACCCTCTGCTTCGCTCCCTGGCCGCAAGCGCCGGCTCGGGGAGATTCTCATGGACGCTGGCCTCCTCTCGGAGACGCAGTTGCGCTCCGCCCTCGCGGAGCAACGCAAGTGGGGCGGCAAGCTGGGGCTCACGCTGGTGCAGATGGGCTTCGTGGACGAAAGCTCCATGGTTCACGCCCTGTCGCGGCAGCTCGCCATCCCCACGGTGGACTTGGAGCACCACACCCCGTCGGCGGCGGCCCTCCAGGCACTCCGGGCGGACATCGCGGAGCGCTACACCGTCTTCCCCACCGCCGCGGACCCGGCCACCAAGACGCTCACCGTGGCCACCGCCGACCCCACCAACGTGGAGTCCTTCCAGGAGCTGGCGTTCCATAGCGGCCAGCGGCTCCAGGTGGTCGTCGCGAGCGCGTCGTCCATCGAGCGCGCCATCCGCCGCCACTACCACGGAGAAATCACCTCCGCGACGGCCACGCCGCTGACGTTCGGCATGGACGAGCCCACGTTCGAGCTGGCGCCTCCCGCCGAGGTCACGCCTCCGACGTCGCCGCTGCGCGCCGCCTCCGCGTCCCCCACGGCCCAGGCCGCCCGTGAGAGCGAGCTGTCCCAGCGCGTGGAGGCGCTGACGCAGCAGGTGGCAGGGTTGGAGCGGATGGTGGCCCAGCAGGCCCGCTCCCTCCGGGCCATGCTGGAGCTGCTGGAGACCCGGGGGCTGGTGACCCGGGATGACTACCTCGCCAAGGTCCGCTGACCTCAGACGAGGATGATGTCCTCTTCGACGCCCGCCTCGGTGAGGACACGCTGGGTGCGCCGGAGCCGCTCGTCGCTCAGGTCGGAGAACAGGGCCAGGATCTGCGGGTGGCTCGACATCAGCGCGTCGAAGTCCGCGCGAGGCAGCCGCAGCAGCGTGGTGTAACGCGTGGACGTCACGGTCGCCGTGGCCGGCGTCTTCTGGAGCAGGGAGATCTCGCCGAAGACGTCGCCTTCCTTGAGCAAGGTCAGCAGGTGGCCGTCCTTGCGCACCTCGACCTCGCCGGACAGCACCACGTAGAGCCCGTCCGTGACGTCGCCGTCGCGGATGATGACGGCGTCGCGCTCGACGTCCCGGGAACGGAAGCGCTCCACCAGCTCACGCCGGTCCTTGCGGTCGAAGAGCTTGAACAACTCCGACGTGTTCATCACGTTGGTGAGCAGGCGCTGCCGGCAGAACTTCTTGAGGGCCCGGGCCACCTGCGGATGGCTCCGGGACAGCTCGGCGAGCACGCTGGCGGAGATCTCCAGGAGCTGCGTGTCGTCGGAGGCGGACTCGACGGACGCCGTCCTCGCCGCGCCGGAGAGCAGCGCCATTTCACCAAAGAAGGTGCCGCCCTCCAGGGTCGCGAGGTCGTGGCGCTGGCCTGCCGCGTCCGTCCGGAAGACGCGAACGGCGCCCTCACAGATGACGTAGAAGGCATCGCCATGGCTGCCCTGGTCGATGACGCGCTCGCCAGGGCCGAAGCGCCGCAGCGGGCACCGCTCGAACAGCTCGATGAACGCGTCGCGGGGCAGGTCCGAGAAGAGCGGAATCGTGGGGAGCGTCTCCAGCGCGGCGGCGTCCGGAGTGACCTCTTCCGTCAGGCTGAAGACCTCTTCCTCGGCGTCCACGTAGCCCAGGCCCGCTTGCGCGGCCAGCTCCACCGCGTGCAACAAGGAGTCGGCTTCGAGCTCCAGCTCCGTGAACGCGGAGCGGCCCTGCGGCGTCCGGAGCGAGGCGCCGAGCGCAGACGTCAGGTCATGCCCTGGAATCACCTGGGCGCCCACCGCGCCTTGTGGCTCGGCATGGCGTGGCGACGGTGCCGGAGCGGGCGGCACCGGGGTGGGCGTCGCGGGCGACTGCTCGCCGATGGGTGAGGACAGGGCCTGCCATCTGCCGCTGTTGGAGACGGAGCGGCCGGAGCCCACGGCGGGCACTTTCTGCGAGGACCGCGGCGCCAGCCCCGGAGGCAGCGCGCTGGTCGCCGGACGTGCACCGCCGGGCTGCACCGCGGGGAGCCGGGCTGCGACCGGTGGGCTCGAGGGTTCGCGAACGGCCATCCGCGTCGGCACCGGCTCGGATTCGGTGATGCCAGCCGTTTCCGCGACGGCGGCGTGGAGCGCGACGCCCTGAACCACGGGCGCCGAATCCGCGTCCGATTCGATGTCCAACGTGAATTCTTGCTCGGACGCCCCTGCCTCATGCGCCGATCCGACGTGGACCGAGTGGACCACCTCCTCGCGCCCCTGCCCGGGGTCCTCCGCACCGAGGGAGACCTCGAGCTCCAGAGGGAGCTCCGCCGACAGGTCGATGCCGATGCCGGACGCCTCGAGTGGAGCGGGCGAGGCACGCGGTGCGTCCGCCGCGGGCGAATCGCTCTGCGTGACCGCGGACTGCTGCGCGTCGGCCACGGGCGAGGCACGCTGGACGTCCGCCACCGCCGGGACGCGCTGCGCGTCGGCAACCTGCGCGGCGGAGGGCCCTCCCGCTCGCGGAGGCGCAGCGGGCTGGCTCCCGGCGACGGAGGAGGCGCTGCTCAACGGCCCGCGAGCCCGAGGGCCCATCGGCGTGCCTCGGCGCGCATACAGGTCCGCGAGCATCTGCTGCACGCCACGATGCGCCGGGTCGAGCTCGAGGATGAGCTTGCTCGCGGCGATGGCCCGAGGAAGGAAGCCCTCACGCGCGAAGCCCTCGGCCGCGGACTGATAGGCCGAAATCGCGCGGTCCTTCTGCCCCGCCTTCACCCACGCGTCCCCTGTGCGGAGGCGCGATTGGTGGTCCTTCGGTTCCGCCCGGCAGTAGTCCTCGTAGAGCTCCGCGGCCTTGGAGAAGCGTCCCTTGGAGAAGGCCTCGGACGCCTTGTCCTTGAGGATGCGCAGCTCCATCAGGGCGCACCCTCCGCGGCCGCGCTCGCCGGCGCTGGCGCGGGGGCTCCGGCCGCCTCGCGCACGGTGCGGAAGTAGTCGCTCTTGAGCGCGTCCAACTGGTCCGCGTACGCCGAGGGCCCCAGCTTCCGCAGCGACGAAGCGGCCGCGGCCCGAATCTCCGGCAGGTCGTGGAACAGGTCCTTGGCCACCGCGTCCACCGCCTGGGCATCGCCGATGCTCCCGAGCGCCAGCAGCACGTCCCTGCGGGCCACGCTGTTGGTCTCGTTGAGCGCCTTCACGAGCGTGGGCACGGCGTCCTTCGCCTGCATGCGGCCGAGCAGCGCCGCGGCGAGCGCCGCCTCGGGGCCCCCTTCGCGAACCACCGACTGGAGGGACTCCGACGCCGAGGCCGGCAACGCGCCGCCGGCCCGGGTGAGCGCATCCAGCACCAGCAGCTTCTCGCTGCCCATCTTCGGGAGCAGCTCGATGAGCGCGGTCCGCCCCGGCTCGCCGGCCTCCGTCAACGCCTGGGCCAGCGCCTTCTGCAAGTCACGGTCGGGCTCGACGAGGCCCGCCTTGGCGACATTCACGCCGTCGGCGCCCTGCTTCGTCAGGCCCACCAGGGCCGCCACGCGGAGCACCGAGCTGGGGTCCTGCGTATAGCCCGTGAGCAGCTCCAGGGCCCCCGGCGCCTTCAGCGCCCCGAGCGCCCGCAGCAGCGTCGCGAGCGGGACGAGCCGCTCCGGGGACACGTCGTCATACAGCTCCGTGGGAACGCGGTGGCGCACCACGTCCCGGCCCGTCTCACGCGCGCGGGCCGCGTTGAGCTCCTTCACGCGCCCCAGCAGGTCCGCGTGCCGCGCGGGCCGATTGTCCTTCAGTTCGGCCACCGCGGGAGACGGCGGCGTGGTCGACGGGTCGAAGCCAGGACCGAACTGCTGGGGCAAGGCCTCCGTCACCCAGTCAGCGCGCAGGGACTCCAGGCCCTTGGTCTCCTGCTCATAGAGCTTCTGCACCGCGGGGATGACCGAGGCGTCGCCGATCTCCGCGACGGCCTCCACGGCGAGCAGCCGCAGCGAGGCATCCGGGTGGCTGAGCCACGGAACGACCTTGGCGAGCAACGGCTGCGCCGTGGGTCCCAGTCCGGTGATGGCCTGGAGGCCACTGGCCGCCGTGGCCGGGCGGGCCAGCCGATCTCCAATGGCGTCCAGCGGGCAACCGCCGCGCGCGCGCATGCTCCTGCCCGCGACGAGCGCCTCGGCGGGCGCGCCCTCGAGCACGATGGCGCACAGCGAGGCATCCGTCTGCGGCGTCCGGGGGAACGACACGATGGCGTCGATGGCCAGCGGGCTGACGGCGCTCTTCTCCACCGCCACCAGTTGGAGCCGCTGCGTCGCCACCGGGTCCTGCAGCTTCATCAGCGCGTGGATGGCGGACTCGCGCAGCTCGGGGAAGTTCTCCTCGAGCAGCAGCGCGATGGGCCCCACCGCGCGCTTGTCCCCCGCGTCGCCCAACCCGCGCACCGCGGCGGCGGCCAGGATGACCTGACTGTCACGCACCATGGGCAGCAGCCGGTTGACGGCATCGGGACGGCCGCTCTTGCCCAGCTCCTCGGCGGCGCCCACGCGCTCGGGCAGCACGCCTTCGGTGAGCGCGAGCTGATTGCGGTCCCACTGGGAGCGCGCCTCGGCGGACACGACCTCCGCCATGGCGCCGGGGACGTTGGCGTTCTTGAGCGCCTGGACGATGACCTGACGCGTGGCGCGGCCCCGCCGTCCGTACTGGAGCGTGAGGTACGCCTTGGCCTTTTCGTTGTTCACCTTGGACAGCGCCATGGCGGCGCGGCCCTGGACCTCTTCGTCCGAGTCCTCGAGCAGCTCGCCCAGCAAGTCCACGACGCGGGCGTCCTGGCTCTCGCCCAGGGCGACAGCGGCCTCGGCCCGGACGATGGCGGCGAAGTCCTTGGCCGCGCGGGTGAACAGGACGAGGTCGTCCGGATTGCCCTGCCCCGCCAGCTTCTTCACCGCGAGAGCGCGGACCTCCGGACGAGGACTCTGGAGGTCGGCGAGGAGCTGATCCCTGCTGCCGTTGCAGCCAAGAAGCAGGGCTAGTGCGAGAATGAGGGGGCGCGCGCCGGTTCGCATCGGTCTCCGGTGAGGGAAACGGTGTAGGAGTCGGCGCCGGTTATATCAATCCCCCTCGATTCCCGCCCAATCCACCGCGTCATGTCTCAACGCGGACGGCGGGGCCCCCGAGGAGGCGGCCGGCCCGCTCCACCCTTGGGCTTATCGCTGCTCCAGCGCGGCGCGCTGGAACGCTCCTTCTTCTTGTCCCAGTCCTGGAATCCCGAGGGCTTCTCGGAGGGGGGACCCTTGCGCGCGCCCGCCCGGACGACGCGTTCACGGGGATTCCCGCTTTCGTCGGTGGGCGTCCAGGTCGAACGCGATGCGCCACGACCGCCCGAGGGCCCCTCGCGGCGAGGACCACCCCGGCCCCGAGGGCCGCCTTCCGCGTCACCCGCCGGCTTCCATTCACGGCGCTCCGGACGGCCCGCGCCCGCGGAAGCGCCACGCGGGGAGAAGGAACGGCCTTCACCGCGAGGAGCCCGGCTGGCGCCGCCACGCGGGGAGAAGGAGCGGCCTTCACCGCCAGCCCGAGGTCCCCGCGAGCGAGGCGCGTCATCGCCACCGCCGCTCCACTCGCGGCGCTCCGGACGGCCCGCGCCACGGCTGCGCGGCGCGGCGTCACCGCCCGCGCTCCACTCGCGACGCTCCGGACGACCGGTGCCGCGAGGGGCCGAGGACTCACCGTCGGCGCGCGGACCACGGCTGCGTGGCGCGGCGTCACCGCCCGCGCTCCACTCGCGACGCTCAGGACGCCCAGCGCCACGGCTGCGCGGAGCTCCCCCTTCGTCACCGCCGAAGGACCGGCGAGCACCCGAGGCACCACCAAACGCACGGCCCGCGCCACCCCGAGGCGCACCGCCCTCGGCACCGCCGAACGTGCGGCCCGCGCCACGCGCGCGCGGCGCGCCACCCTCGTCACCGCCGAAGGTCCGACGGCCAGCGGGGGCGCGGCCCTCGGCACCGCCGAAGGTCCGACCGGCGCCACGGCTGCGAGGCGCACCGCCCTCGTCACCACCGAAGGACCGGCGGCCAGCGGACGCGCCCCCTTCGGCACGACCCGGGCCACGACCACGAGGGGCGGCACCCTCATCACCACCGAAGGAACGACGGGCGCCCGAGGCACCACCGAACGCACGGCCCGCGCCACCGCGCGGGGCGCCACCCTCGGAACCGAAGCTCCGACCGGCGCCACGGCCGCGCGGAGCACTGCCCTCATCACCACCGAACGAGCGACCCGCGCCACGACCGCGCGGCGCACCGCCCTCATCACCGCCAAAGGAGCGACCGGCGCCACGACCGCGCGGCGCACCGCCCTCATCACCGCCGAACGAGCGACCCGGGCCACGAGCGCGCGGAGCACCACCCGCATCACCACCGAACGAGCGCCCCGCGCCACGGCCGCGCGGCGCACCACCCTCGTCGCCACCAAACGAGCGGCGACCACCCGGGGCACCCTCGCCACGCGAGAACGCGCGGCCCGTGCCACCTGCTGCGGACGGACGGCCGCGAGCGCCACCCTCGGCACCGAAGCTCCGACCGGCGCCACGGCCGCGCGGAGCACCACCCTCGTCACCGCCAAAGGAGCGGCTCGCACCGCGGCTGCGAGGAGCACCGCCCTCATCACCACCGAACGAACGGCGTGCGGGCTTGCCCTCGGATGCGGCCTTCGGCGCGCGGCCGAACCGCGCCAGCCCCGAACCACCCTCGGACGCGGACTTCGCCGCGCGGGCCGGCGCCTTGCGGGCGGGCTTGGCGGTCACAGGGGCATCATCATCCATGGACAGCTCCTCTTCGTCGTCCGAGTCAAAACCAGGCGCCGCGCGGCCATGCCGGCGCGGAGGCAGCTTCAGCGCGGCCGTCGGCGGCGTGGCCTTGCCATCCGAAACGGCGTTCAACAGCTCCACCTCGCTGGTCTTCAGCGGCCGAAGCTCACCGGGGCGCAGGCCCTCCACGCCCACGCCCGCGTAGGCCGGACGGAACAGGCGAACCACGGGGTGCCCCACCGCGGCGCACAGCCGCTTGATGAGGTGCGGGCGGCCTTCGGCGACGACGATCTTCAACCACGTGTTCCGCTCGGCGGCCTCGAACACGCCCACCGACACCGGCGTGGCCATGCCGTCTTCCAGCCGCACGCCGCCGCGCAGCTTGTCCAGCGTGGCCGCGTCCGGCGCGCCCTTCACCTTCGCCAGGTACGTGCGCGGAACCTGGAAGCTGGGGTGCGTGAGCTTGTGCGCCAGCGCCCCATCGTCCGTGAACAGCAGCGCGCCCTCGGCGTCGTAGTCCAGGCGGCCCACCGGGAAGAGGCGCTTGCCCGTCTCTTCCACGTAGTTGGCCACCGTGGGGCGGCCCTGCGGATCCGACAGCGTCGTCACGACGCCCACGGGCTTGTAGAGCAGGAAGTAGGAGGATTCATCCGGCGGCGTGACGAGCGTCCCGTCCACCGTCACCAGGTCGGTGCCGGGCTCCACCCGGCTGCCCAGCTCCGTCACCGTCTTGTTGTTCACCGCCACGCGGCCCGCGGTGATCAGCTCTTCTGCGTGCCGGCGCGAAGCAACTCCCGCGCGGGCCAGGTACTTCTGTAGTCGTTCGGCCGCCATACCATCCTTCTTCCATGCTGCCCGTCACTCGGGCTTGGGCCCCGTCGTATCACCCGTCTCGGGTTTCGGGGGCGTCGTGTCCAGGACGCTGGAGCTGACCTTCTGTGTCCGGTCCGCGGCCGCCATGGCCTCCTCCAGGTCCTCCAGCGCGGCCTCACTGGCCGCCGCGCTCTTCTCCATCCGCTTCGTGAAAGCAGGGTCCGACAGGGCTTCCACCGTGCCCGATGCCGTCGGTGCCGGCTTCTCTTCCTTCTCGACGATCTCCCGGTGCTCCTGCGTCAGCTCGTGGAACTCACGCAGCGTCGGCAGGGCCGAGAGGTCCTTCAGGGCGAAGAACTCCAGGAACTCGCGCGCGGTGCCATAGAGGATGGGCCGCCCCACCTCTTCGCGCTTGCCCAGGATCTTCACCAGCTTGCGGTCCATCAGGGCCTTGATGACCGCGCCACAATCCACGCCGCGGATGTCTTCAATCTCCGGGCGTGTCACCGGCTGGCGGTACGCGATGATGGCCAACGTCTCCACCGCCGCGCGGGTGAGGCGCTGCGGCTTCACGCGCAGGTAGCGCCGGACGTACTCCGCCGAATGCGGATCCGTCCGGAACTGCCAGCCCCCCGCCACCTCGTACAGCACGATGCCGCTGATGCCGTCGCGGTGGATGCCGGAGAGCTGGTTGAGGGCCTCGGCGATGAGCTCCCGCTCGATGCCGGTGGCCATGTACAGCTCCTCCACGGACAGCGGCCGCTCCGACACGAAGAGCACGCTCTCGATGACGGTGCGGATGCGGTCCGTGGACAGCTTGCGGCTCTTGGAGACGAGCTTCTCGAACGACGTCTCCAAATCCGGAGGTGCGTCATCCGAGTCCTCTTCGATGGATGCGGCCTCCAGTTCGTCCAGCTCGTCCGCGGGGCCGGGACCCGTGACGGCGGCGATTTCCTCTTCGGAGAACGGGCCGGGGCCGCCGGGCGTGCCCGGTTCGGGAGTTTCGTCCTGCGGTCCGTTGCTACCGGTAGTCACTGTCGTCGACCTCCGTGGGGGCCAGCTTCTCCAACGCGTCCCCATTGGGCAAAAGCAGGATGGGCCCCAGCGGCTCGTCCTGCACCACCCGGATGAGCCGCCGCTTCACCATCTCCAGGATGGCCAGGAAGGTGATGACCACCTCCTGTCGCGACGGGGTTTCCTCTTCCGTGAACAGGCTCTCGAAGAGCACCTGTCCATGCGGGCGCAGGCGCTCTACTACGCGGAGGATGGCTTCGGACAGCGTCACGCGCTCCCGGACCACCTCGTGCTGTAGTTTGGGCTGCAACCGCTCCAGCACCCGGTCAAGCGCCTCCACCAGCTTGAGGACGCTGAACTCCTGGAGCCCCACCTCATCATCCGGGATGGGCACCGCCTCCACCGGCACGTTGCGGGTGAAGACGTCGCGGCCGAGCAGGTCCTGCGTGGCGAGCTGCTCCGAGGCGTCCTTGTACTTCTGGTACTCGAGCAGGCGCCGCACCAGCTCCGCGCGGGGGTCCTCGGCCTCCTCGGCGACGGCGGAGAGGACCTCCCCTGCCTCCTGCGCCGCGACGGCGTCCTGACGGGGCAGGAGCATGCGGCTCTTCAGGTGCGCCAGCGTGGAGGCCATCACCAGGAACTCCCCGGCGATGTCGAGGTTGATCTCCCGCATCCGGTCCAGGTGCTCGAGGTACTTCTCCGTGATCAGCGCCAGCGGAATGTCGAAGATGTCGACCCGATGCTCCTTGATGAGATGGAGCAGCAGGTCCAGCGGACCTTCGAAATTGGGCAGCGCGATGCGGAAGTTGTCGCTCGGACTCCGCGGCAACTCCCCTTCACGAAGGGCCTCATCGGCCGGCGAGCGACGTTCCTCACTCACCGGATGTCCTGGATGGCGTCAACGGTATGGGTGGGTCGCGGTGTCGCGTAAGGGCCCGACTTTCTTAGGCAGTGGGCACGAGCCTGGAGGACACACACCCATACCAGTGCCCCCTAGGTGGGTCAAACAATCGGCAGTGAAAGCCCGTTCAGGCCTCCCGACTCAGGGGATTCCCACGGCCTTGCGGACCTGCGTCATGAGGCGGGACGCCTCGGCGCGGGCCCGGTCTGCGCCGTCCTGGAGGATGCGCTCCACCTCGCCCGGGTCGGCCGCCAGCTCGGCGTACCGCTGACGGGCCGGGCCAAAGGTCGCATGATAGGCCTCCAGGAGCTTCTTCTTGTAGTCGCCGTAGCCCTTCCCACCCGCCCTCCAGGTGGCGTCCACCTCGGCGAAGTCGGACTCGGGCAGCATCAGCTTCAGCAAGTCGTACAGCGGCGCATCGCTCACGAGGCCCGGCGTCGTCGCCGGCTGCTGGGGCACCGGCTTGGGCGCGTCCACCGGCGTCGAGTCCGTCTTGATGGACATGATGCGCTTCTTGATTTCCTTCTCGTCCCCGAACAGCTCGATGGTGTTCCCGTAGGACTTGGACATCTTCTGTCCGTCGACGCCGGGCACCGTCTGGGTGGACTCCTGGATGCGCGCCGCCGGCAGCTTCAGGATGCCGGGCGAGTGCCCCCGCTCCTTCCCTTCCGGGTCCGCCGGGTCGTAGCCCGGGACGTACTGGGTGTTGAACTTCACCGCCCAGTCGCGCGCGAACTCGATGTGTTGAATCTGGTCCTTGCCCACCGGGACGAAGTCCGCGCTGTAGAGCAGGATGTCCGCGGCCATCAGCACCGGGTACGCGAAGAGGCCGAAGTCCGGGCTGATGCCCTTGGCCACCTTGTCCTTGTAGCTGTGGGCCCGCTCCAGGTGCGCATGCGGCGTCACCGAGCCGAGAATCCAGTAGAGCTCCAGGACCTCGCGGACATCGCTCTGGCGGAACAGGACGGCCTTCTTCGGGTCCAGCCCCAGCGCCAGGTAGGCCATCGCGGCCTCGCGCGTCAGGTCCAGCGCCGCCTTCGGATCCCTCACGGTGGTGAGCGCGTGGAGGTTGGCGATGAAGTAGTAGCTTTCGCCCTCGTCCTGGAGCTGCACGAACTGGCGAAGCGCACCGTAGTAGTTGCCGAGGTGCAGCCTGCCGGACGACTGCACTCCTGAGAGAATCCGCATATCGGTTTCGAACCTGAACTCTGAAATCGAGGGTCTGCTACCTGACGCGGGTGGTTCGCACACCCGACGCGGCCCTGCAACCGTCCGTTGACCCCGCAGGGCCTCCGTCCGGTTCTGGAAGTCAAGGCGGACTCTCCCTGGAACTTTGCGCTCCGCCAGGAAATCCCGAGCAAATCCAGGCACTTGCAATTGAATCACATCCGGGTGCGCCGGTACCCTGGGGTTTCCACACGCGGGAAACCCATCTTGGAGGACGCACCTGCATGGAGCCTTTCAACGGAAGTCTCGCCAGCTACCGGCTGCAGATGGTGGTGCCACCGCTGTTCAGCGCCCCCGGTGTCGAAGGGGTGCTGCGGGTGGAACGCGGCGCGGTCCGGCGATGCTTCCACGTGAAGGACGGCTACCTGGTGGGCGAGAGTTCGAATGACCCACGGGAGCACCTGGCCCAGGTCCTGGTGAACCTCCGCATCCTGGACGCGCCCCGCGCCGCGGCGGCCTTCGAGGCGGCCGAGGGCGCGGGCATGCCCTACGGCACCTTCCTGGTGCAGCGCTGCTTCGTGGAGCTGCCCCGCCTCATCGAGGCGCTGGAGCACAAGGCGCGCGAGTCCCTCTTCGACTGCTACGCCTGGGAGTCGGGCGAGGTGGAGTTCACCCCTGGCTTGCCGCCCGCGGGCCGGGCGGTGGGGCTCAAGCTGTCCCTGTCGACGCTCCACCGCGACGCGGTGACGCGCCAGCGCGAGTGGACGATGTTCCGCGACATCTTCCCGCGCATGGACATGACGTTCCGCGTCTTCCGAGAGTTCGCCGTGGAGACGTACTCCGAGGAGGAGGACGTCCTGCTGGACCTCGCGGCGAGCGGCGCCACGCTGGGCGAGATGCTGGCCAGCGCCCGGGAGGCCCCGCTGTTCGCCGCGCGCTGGGTGCTCCACCTCTACCGCCGGGGTGCCCTGGCGCCGCGCAAGGCGGGCGGCCCCAAGCTGGGTGAGGCCGCCGAGCTGGCCGAACTCCTCACCCTGGTGAAGGGCTTCCTGGAGGCCGGGAAGTACGACCACGCCGTGGCCCTGGCCGCGCAGGTGCTGGAGCGGGGCCCCGTGCCCGAAGCCCACGCGCTGTACCGCGAGGCGGAGATTCGCCTGACGCTGGCCCTCAGCGACGAGCTCTTCGCCCTGGACGGCCGCCTCGTCTTCGAGCCGATTCCGCGCCCCACCCCGCCCGACCTGACGGCGGATGACCTCTACCTGTACTCGAAGCTGCGCGGCAGCCGGAGCATCCGGCAGGCGCTGCGCACGGCGGCCATGGGCGAGCTGGCGGCGTCGCGCTCGGTGCACCGGCTCATGGCCTGTGGGCTGATTCGCGTGGCGCCCCTGCCGGGCAGCGAGCCCCGGCGGGCCCACACGGACCCGTTTGGCCTCCCCGTCCACAACCTGGGCGGCTGAGCCCTCGCGGCCGGGGCCGCGCCTTCACCGCGCGGCCACCGCCCGCTTCTTCTTCGCCTTGGGGACGAAGACGTCGCTGCGCGGGTGGAACTCGTCGTACACGGACCGCAGCCGGGCCGCGTTGACGTGGGTGTAGATCTGCGTCGTCGCCAGGTCCGCGTGCCCCAGCATCTGCTGCACGGCGCGCAGGTCCGCGCCCCGCTCCACCAGGTGCGTGGCGAAGGAGTGCCGCAGCTTGTGCGGTGACAGCGGCTTCAGGATGCCCGCCTTCAGCGCATAGCGCTTGAGCAGCTTCCAGAAGCCCTGCCGCGTGAAGCCCGAGCCGCGAGGCGTGACGAACAGCGCCTGCGACTTGCGCTTGCCCAACGCGGCGGGCCGGGCCTCGGCCAGGTACGCCTGGACCTTCTCGATGGCCACGCTGCCCAGCGGGACGAGCCGCTCCTTGGCGCCCTTGCCCTTCGCCACCAGGTAGCCCGCCGTGAGCTGCACGTCGTTGATGCCCAGGCCGCACAGCTCGCTCACGCGCAGGCCGGTGGCGTACAGCACCTCCAGCATGGCCTTGTCGCGGATGCCCGTGGCCGTGCGCTCGTCCGGGGCCGCCAGGAGCTGCTCCACCTCCTCCAGCGTCAGGAAGATGGGCAGCTTCCGCGCCGAGCGGGGCGTGTCCAGGTCCTCCGTCGGGTCCTTGTCCGCCATGCGCTCGGCGACGAGGAAGCGGTGGAAGCCGCGCAGGGCCGCGAGGTGCCGGGCCTGACTGCGCTTGCCCAGCCCCCGCTTGCCCAGCGCGGCCATGTGCGCGGACACATCTTCCTGCTTCGCCTGCGTCACGTCGGAGACGCCGCGCGAGCGCAGGTCCTCGAAGTACACGTTGATGTCCGCGGCGTAGGCGTCCACCGTCTTGCCGGACAACCCGCGCTCCGCGCGGACGAAGGCGATGAACGCGTCGAGCATTCCTTCCATCGCCGCGCAGGCTACCGGAGCCGCGCGGCGAGGCAATTCAGCGGCTCAGGCGCGCGGCTCCCCTGCCCCCTCGGACGGCGCCGACTCCAGCGCCTGGACCACCCAGGGCCAGCCCACCACGATGTTTCCCGGGGAGCGCAGGCAGGCATCCGCGACCGCCAGCACCTCCGCGGGGCGAGAGCGCACCGCCAGCGCCAGGTGCCGTCCCAGGAAGGGATGCGGCAGGTAGCTCAGGTTGTGGTGGCGCACCGGCACCCAGCCCAGCGTCGGCCGCCCCGTCCAGCGCTCCACCGCGTACGCCAGCGCCGAGGCGAGCACCTCCACCGCGTACAGCGGCAGGCGGAACGCGCTGATGAGGAAGGCCACCAGCGCGCTGGCCGCCACCGCGCCCGCGTAGGAGGCGTTCGTCGTCCCGCTCCAGACCACCATGGGCATCAAGCCGGTGACGATGGCCGCCATCTGCACCCGGGCCACCGTGGGGCCCCGGCCAATGGAGATGCCGGTGATGCTTCCACACGCCAGGCCCACCACCGCGCCCAGGCACATGCCCACCACCACGCCGGCCGCCCCGCTCAGGCTGGGCCCGAACGCGTCCGCCTTCGTGGCGTGCAGACCCAGCAACGTGGCCAGCCCCGACAGCGAGCCGAGCAGCACCCCCGCGGACAAGCCGAGCACCTGCGCCACCAGCAGGCCCGCGACGGAGCAGAACAACGCCGACAGCACCCAGCCCCGCTCCAGCGGCAGGCCCGCGCTCATCAGCGCCAACCCCAGCAACTCCGTGGCCACCGGCGCCGCCACGAGCAGGAGCAGCAGCATGCGCCGGACATAGAGCGCCGTGGCCCGGTGGCCCTTGGAAGCGGCGTGATTCAGCGTCGCCAGCCGGGCGCCCGGCAAAGTGATGCCCGCCGCCCGGAGCCGGTAATGCAGGTCCACCGGCCGAAACAGTAGCAACAGTAACAACGTGAGCAGCCCTGGGACCTGCTCCGGTACATCCACGGAGCTCGGCCGTGTTCCCCCCTGTGCCAAGAAATCCCCCTATTCTCGGGTTCTAGTCCTCCAGCCTACCCTTGCCTTGGCGTAGGATTTCAAGTGAATCGCCGATGAGTGAAATCACCGTCGACGGCTCATTGAGGGTGACACCCCCGTCGAGGATGAGATCCAGGCCGTGACCGAGCTCGGCCTTGATATCCTTTGCGTCCGTGAGGGGCTCACCCTCCGTATTGGTGGCGGAGGTGGTCACCAGAGGGCGGCCGAGCGCGCGGGCCAGCTCCCGGACCAGCGGTGCGTCAGGCACCCGGATGCCGACCTGCTTCTGCTTGGACATCATCAAGTCGGGCACCAGGCGCGTGGCTTCGAGGATGAAGGTGAACGCACCCGGAGTGAGGCCCTTCATCGTCCGGTACGCGAAATTGCTCACGTGGGCGTAACGGGCCACGTCCGACAGGTCGGGGCAGAGGAAGGACAAGGGCTTCTTCTTGTCGCGGCCCTTGAGCTGGTAGAGGCGCTCGATGCCCTTCTTGGAGCTCAGGTCGCAGCCGAGCCCGAAGTACGTGTCCGTCGGGTAGGCCAGCAAGCCGCCGCGCTCTAACACCTCCACCGCGCGCTGAAGGTGGCGGGGCGAAGGGTGCTCCATGTCCACCTCGAGGATGGGTGCGGCCATGATGTTCTCCGTGCCTCCTGAGTGACGGTTCCGCCAGGTCGGATGCCTGACAGCCTATGCCGTTCCCTGGACGTCGTCCGTGCGGATCTCTCCGGAGGCGGCCAGGGCCCGCCTCGTGAGCACCGGCCCCACCAGTTCGTGGGCGGTGATCATGGCCACGATGAGCACTTCCACCTGGGGACCAAAGGTCGGAAACGTCCTGGACACCAGCGCCGCCAGCCCAAAGGTGACGCCGGCCTGGGAGATGAGCCCCATCCAGAGGTAGCGCCGCATCCGGGGGTCATCGACAGGGGCGAAGCGGCGGCAGGAGAACCAGATGGCGGCGCCTCGCAGGGCCACCAGCAGCAGCGCCGCGGGGCCGACCGTCAGCAGCGAGTCCAGCTTCAACCCCGCGCCCGCGGCGGCGAAGAAGAGCGCGAACACGGGCAGGCCCGCCTGCTGGATGGCGTGGTGGATGCGCTCGCCGGCATGCTCGTCCAGGTTGGCGATGAGCGCCCCGGCCGCCAGCGACACCAGCAGGGGGGACAGGTGCAGGCGCGTGCCCCCCTCCGCGGCCGCGAAGCACAAGCCCACCAGGAACAGCGGCAGCTCGCGGTTCACCCCCCGCATGTAGACGAGCATTCCCACCGCCAACACCATCCCCACCACCACCGAACCGAACAGCTCCCACCCCACCCCGCCGAGCAGCCCCGTCACGTCCAGGCCGCCGCCGAAGCTCGCCTTCGTCAAGCCGGCGGCCACCGCGAAGGCCACCATCACCAGCAGGTCGCCGATGATGACCAGGGCCATCAGGAACTCGGTGAAGGTGCCGCGCGCGCGCGTCTCCTGGACGATGGCGATGGTGACGGTGGGCGAGAACGACACCACCACCGTGGAGAGCAGCGCGCTGACCGCCAGGGCCTGCGGCATCGTCATGTCCGCCAGGAACGGCAGGACCGGCTTGAGCGCGAAGGTGGCGCCGAAACACACCAGGAACGTGGCGCCGCACACGGCCGCGCACAGCAGCGCCACCCGCGCGCCCACGCGGCGGATGAGGCCCAGCCGCAGCTCCGTGCCGGCCACCAGGGCGATGAGGCTCACCGCCAGCCCCTTCACCAGCTCCAGCCCCTTCACCCCCGCGTTGGGGATGAAGCCCAGCGCGTAAGGCCCCACCGCCACGCCCACCAGCAGGTAGCCGGTGAGGCGAGGCAACCCCAGGCCCTTGGCCACCTTGCCCGCGAACAGGCCGCACAGGAGCAGCGCGCCCGCGGCCAGCAGCACCGGCGTGCCCGAGTCCGCGCGAAGCACCTGCGCCCGGCTGATGATGGCCAGCAGCACCACCAGCAGCAGCAAGCGGACGACGGCCCCCTTCATGCGGCCACCTTCGTGTCAGCAGACGCGGACGCCATCACGCCCTTGGAGGGATCCACCACGTACTGGAAGGCCTGGCCCGCCAGCAGCTCGTTCACCACCGCGGCCATCACCACCACGTCCAGCACTCGCCGGGCCAGGACCCCTGGGACGAGCATGCCGTACTCCGCGACCAGGCACAGCGCCAGGCCCCCTTGGGCGATCAAGGCGTAGCCGAGGCGGGGGGGCAGCACGAGCGCGGACCGCGCCAGCCGCCCCGCGAGCCGCCCGCCCACCATCTTCCCCAGGAAGCGCAGCCCCACGAACGCGGGCATCAACACCCAGGCCCAGTACTCCCGCGCGTGCACCGAGCACCCCACCAGGAACACCAGCACCAGGAACACGGGCCGCTCCACCCGCCCCAGCGCGCGCGCCACCCGCTCCGCGACGCGTCCGCCCACCACCGCCAGCGTCGCCCCGCAGGCCACCCCCGCCAGCAGCGGCGACACCCGCAGATAGGCCGCGGCGCCGCCCACCAGGGCCACGCCCCCCAGCGTCACCGTGGTCAGCTCCGCCAGGTCCTTCAGGGAGTGTGTGAGGAACGCCAGCAGCGCGCCGCACATCACGCCCAGCAGCAAGGCCAGACAGACGAGGCCCAGGCCCTCGCCCACGTTGTCGGCGGAGCCGATCATCAAGGCCAGCGCCAGCACGCCCAGCCCCACCGCGTCATCCAGCATCGTCAGCACCGCCACGCCCAGGCCGCGCGCGCGATCCAGCCGCCCGGCCCGGTACGCGAGCACGGCCGAGTGGCCCGACGACAGGCTGGCCGCGGCGCCCAGCATCGCCGCCGCGCCAAGCGCGCCCACCCAGCCCCGGACGGTCGTGAAGACGAGCGGCACCAGCAGCGGCAGGGCCACGAAGAAGAAGGCCGTGCCCGAGTGGGCCATGGCGGACAGGTAGACGGGCCGCGGCAGCGAGCGCAGCAGCCGGGGCTCCAGGTTGAGGCCCAGCAACACGCCCGCGGTGCCCAGGCCCAGCGCCATCACCGGCCGCAGCTCCTCCAGGTTCCGTTCGGAGAGCAGCCCCGAGGCCGAGGGCCCCAGGAGAATCCCGAGCAGGACGAAGAGAAAGCCGCTGGCCGCCAGTCTCGCCAGCGCGGGGAAGCGCCCCGGGTCCAGCGCGCGGCTGGAGGCGAGCAGCGACAGCGCCGCGATGGAAAGAAAGACGAGCAGCGCTTGCACAGGCCGTGCTTATACCGGCGGGGGCATCCCCGTCACGATCGGCGCTGCGTGGGCGCCGAAATCACTGGCATGGCGACCAGACGGCCCATGGGTGGATCGTCCGCATCCATTTCCAATTGGACGCGCTGGACCAGCCGCTCCATCTCCTCCGCGGGAAGCCCTGGCAACAGGCTCACCAGGAGGACGCGATCATCGTCCGCGCCCAATGCCAGGCTGCGGAGGCCCGCGAACACGGGCACCTCGGCGGACAGCGCCGCCGCCGCGCTCCGCGCGCGAATCACCCACGGCTCCGGGATGCCGAACTCCCGGAGCCGGCGAATGGCCCGCTCGGTGGCTTCCAGCTGTTCGAGGAACGTGATGACCAGGTACACCCGGCCCTCTTAGTCGGTCCGCGCGGCGGTTGCCACGCTCCTCGCAAGGCTACTCGTTCTGGCCGGGACCCGCCGGCTCCCCAGACGGCGCGGGAGCCTGAGGCGCCCCTTCCTGCGGCTGGGAGCTCGCCTGCGCGCCTTCCTGCGCGGCCATGGCGGCGCGCGCGGCGCGCTTGCCCTCTTCGATGAGCTTCTTCACCTTCTGCCCACCCTTGCGGCCAATCTCCTCGTAGAAGTTCGGTCCGCGGGTGGCCTTCACGCGATCGCCACCCTTCTTGCCGATCTCCTCGTAGAACTTGGCGCCGCGCTCGGCCTTCACCGTCTCGCCGCCTTTGCGTCCGATCTCCTCGTAGAAGGAACGACCGCGCTCGGCCTTCACCGTCGCGCCGCCCTTGCGGCCGATCGTCTCGTAGAACTCGCGACCGCGCTCGTTCCGGACCGTTTCGCCACCCTTCCGGCCCGCTTCGGCCACCGTCATGCTGCCCTTGTTGTCCTTGTCCGACATTTCGCCATCTCCTCTCGTGACTTCCCCAGCCCTCGCCTCGGTGCCCCTTGCCTGAAACCTTGGGACGGAAGCGCCCCGATGCAAGCAAGCTCCGTACACCGCCAGCCGTTCGCGCCTGCTGCGCCACACGAAAACACCTGTGATTCCGTGTGCTTGGCAACGCCTGCCGAGCATTCGGACCGGGCGGCGGGCTGCCCGGCCGGACGCTTTCATGTTGGAAACACCCCACTGCACATTGCGGATTCCCGAAACCACCTTCACTTTCAGGCCCACGGCGCGGCGGAAGTGGGGCCGCGGGGAGGCACGGCGTGGCGCAGTCGGTGAAGACCTGGCTTCGGGTGTTGGCCCCGATGCTTGTTTCAGTGGGAGGTCTCGTTGCGCTCCGGCTCCTGGGGCCGGACGTCGTGGATCAGCAGAGGCTCGCGAGCTGGCTGGAGCCCCTGGGGAACTGGGCGCCCATTGCCTACATCGGTTTCCTTGCCATTCGCCCCCTGACGCTGCTTCCGGGTCAACTGCTGACCGCCGTGGGCGGCATGATGTTCGGTACGCTCGCAGCGACCCTCTATTCACTAACGGGCAGCTTGCTGTCGGGCCTCCTGCTTTTCGCTGGGGCGCGCAAGCTCGGCACGGGACTGATGAAGCGCCTGGCTGGCAGCAAGTATCCCGCACTGGTGCGGGCGGCGCGGCGCAACGATTTCCTGTTCGCGTTTTCGGCCTGCATCAATCCGCTCTGTCCCACGGATGTGATGATCGCCGCGGCGGCGGCCAGCGGCGCGAGGCTGGGGCCCACGGTGGCCGGGGTGATGCTGGGCACCATCCCGGGCACCTTCCTCACCGCGCAGCTCGGCAGCGGCCTGGCGCAGGGGCGCACGGTGATGACGGGCGTGTCCGCCGCGGGGCTCGTGCTGTCACTGGTGCTGGGCGTCTTCGTCGGGCGGCGCTTCTACAAGGAGATCAACGACGCGCCGCCGCCCGCGCCGCCGGATCACGTCACGCCGCCCATTTCACCCGCGCCCACGCCGACGGCCCCACCACCGCGTCGGCTGGGCGCGCATGAGGCGGCCAAGCCCGCGGCGCTCTAGGCGTGCATGGGCGGCTCCGGGAAGAGCTCCACCCGGCGCTGCACCCGCTCCCCGGGGCCCACGCCCGTGGGCAGGGAGACGGCGCGGGCCACCTCTTCCCCATGCCGCAAGCGCATGCGGATGACCTCCGGCGAGAAGTCGAGCATGTCGCCCATGGACCGGCCGGGCTCGATGACGGTGATGCGGCAGTACCGGTAGGGAATGCCATCCGGCCGCCGGACCGTGAACCCGGCGTCATAGGCCTGACGGACGATGTCGTTGATGCGCACGAAGGCATCCACGTCGTTGAGCAGGATCTCGTTGAGGGTGATGTCCGTGAGGCTCCGCGTGGCCACATCCAGCAGGTTGGCGGGTGGACGCGCCCGCTCGATCTTCGACGGCGAGCAGACGATGACGACGATCTCCGTGGGGCCGAACTCCAGCGCGTCCCCCAGGGGCGTGGCGTTGCGCAGGCCGCCATCCACCAGGGACATCGACCCGATGGGCTCCCACAGGATGGGCAACGTCGCGCTCTGCCAGACGGCGTCCAGGAAGCCCTTGGAGTCGCTGGGCACCAGCTCGTAGTTGCCCGTCACCAGGGACACGCGCCCCACGTGGGCGGGGACCCGGAAGGCGCGGCCCGCGAGGTGCCGCTGGATGAGCTCCCGCATGGGCGAGTTGTCGTAGAGGCCCAGCTTGCGGAACAAGCCCACGCGGAGCGCGACCAACGGCCAGGGCACCTTCCGGTACAGGTCCGCCTCGCGGATGTTCAGCCAGATGTCATTCATCTCCCGGTAGGCCTGCTGCGCCACGAGCGCCGCGTTGAGGGCGCCCACGGACACGCCGAAGACGCGCTCCCACTGGAAGCCATGCACCTCCCGGAGGACGCGCTCGGCCCCCACCTGGAAGGCTCCCTTGGCCCCACCGCCGGAGAGCACGAGCGTTGCGGGACGTTCCATCATGGCACCCCTCCTGGGAAATGAACCTGGCGCAGATGGATAGGGGCGTGCCAACGGGGCAGGAATCACCCCAGGGGCACCTCGAATGGTGACTTCCCTCCGCGACCGTGGACGGGGCCTTCGTCCAGTGGACACAATGGACGCGATGCCCACCACGTGGACCGATGCCGATCCGTTGACGTTACTCGCCCAGGTGACGCCCGCCGGGCGCCGCCGCGACGCCCAGGTGCTGCTCGACCTGATGCGAGAGGTGACCGGGCTGGAGCCCCGGATGTTCGGGCCCTCCATCGTCGGCTTTGGCGAGTACGCGTACCAGTACGCGAGCGGCCACAGTGGCATCGCACCCGCCGCAAGCTTCTCTCCGCGGAAGACCGCGGCCGTCATCTACCTCGCGGACGGCCTCGAGGCCCACGCCAGCGCGCTCGCGAAGCTGGGGCCGCACACGGGCGGCACCGGGTGCCTGTACGTCAAGGACCTCTCGAAGGTGGACCTCGACGTGCTCACCCGCATCCTCCGGGCCTCGTTCAAGACGGTCACCGCGAAGACCTTCGGCAAGCACGCCCACCAAGGGTGAGCGTACGGGGCGAAGGTCGCGGCCAAGAGACCCCGGCAAGGATTGGCGCCGGATGGCCTAGGATGGGCGCCCTACCCCCTGGAGCCTCGATGACTCGCATGTCTGGCTGTCTGGTGGCGCTGCTGATCGCCTTCCTCCCGACCGCGGCCCTGCCCCAGCCCGCCCCCAGCGACGACGCCACCCATGACGCCTTGCGTGTCCTCAAGCAGCAGATGGAGGACGCCCTCAACGCCCAGGATCTGGACGGGCTGCTCCAGCACCTCCACCCGGACGTGTCCTTCACGACCATGAACAACGACGTGCGCGTGGGGAAGGACGCCATCCGCGCGTACTACGAAGCGATGATGAAGGGGCCCCACAAGGTCGTGGACCGCATCCAGGCGAAGTTCGAGGTGGATGACCTGACGCGGCTCTACGGCAACACCGGTATCGCGCGCGGCTCGTCCCGGGACCACTACGTGCTGACCGATGGCACGGACGTCATCATCGACGGGCGGTGGACCTGCACCCTGGTGCGGGAGGGAGACCGGTGGCTGATCGCCGCGTTCCACTACTCCACCAACGTCTTCGACAATCCGCTGCTCTCGCGCCTCAAGCACCTGGCCCTGGCGGCGGTGACCGTCACGGGGCTGGGCGCGCTGGTGGTGGGCGCCGTCCTGGGCCGCAGGTCCCGGCGCAGGCAGGCCGCGTCAGGGGCTCAGGCGTCTTGAAGCCGGACGGCGGCGGCCTCACGGAGGAAGGGATGGCGCCGAGGCAGGCGCCTGGCCCAGAAGGACTCGATGGAACGGTGGAACAGCCGGAGCAACGGCAGCCCCGAGCGGCCCTCGAGCGCGGCCAGTTGCCGGCCTGACGCATCCAGGAGCGCTCGGGCCCGCGCGTGTTCCGCGGTCATCCACTCCCGTCCCGCTGACGCCCCCAGGAGTCCCTCCAGCGTGGACGGCGCGTTGCCCTCCGCGCGCACCGCCTCCGCCACAGCCGATGGCACGTTGTAGAGCCCCTGGGCCAGGTCCTCCCGCAGGTCGCGCATCGCCGAACACCAGCCAAACGCATCCAGCAACGCGGGAGCGTCGTGCGCGCGCAGCTCCGCGCCGGCGACGCTCAGCATCAGGTCCACGGACAGGCGGAAGGTCTCTCGCTGCTGGGCTCGCAGCGCGTCCTCGGTCCACCACTGCCCGTCCTTCACCCGCTCGCGGTCCTTGCGCATCGTCCGCATGAGCGTGAGCACGTCGGCCCGCGCCGAGGCGTCCTCCAGACGCTCCAGGAGCGCGCGCCCCAGCGTGGCCGCCGCTCCGGTGTCCTCATGACGCCCGGACTCCACTTCGACGAGGAGCCGGTCCACCCAGTCGAGCGGCTCGCCCTCCACCGCGCGATCTCCGTCCAGGACGTCGTCCACGAGTTGGAGGAAGCAGAAGCCCACCCGCGCCGTGTGCGCCTGACGCCACCACCGGCCCGCCGAATAGACGTAGAGCCCCAAGGCAATCAACCCATAGCGGACGTGGCGGCGGGTGAAACGGACCAACTCCCGCGCGCACAGGGCTTCGAGTTGCAGCGTCTGCAACACGGACTCGCGGCGCGCCCACGGGGCCACGAGCCGCCAGGTGCCCCACGCCAGCGCGGCTCCCGCCACGACGTCCACCACGTGGTGCTCATGGATGAGCAGCGTGGACGCGGCGATGGCCAACGCCCAAAGCGAGAAGAAGGTCCGCGCGAGCCACCCCGCCCGCTCCGCGTACGCCAACGCCGCCGTGCAGGCGAAGGCCACGTGGAGGGATGGGAGGTAGTTGCGCTCCAGATTCATCGTGTCGGCCAGCTGAAACACCCACGCCCAGGGCCCCTCCACGATGCGCGGTGGCCAGGACACCTCGACGGGCAGCACGAGGAAGCACAGCGCGCCCACCACCGTCTCCAGGCTCAGCGCCAACGCGAACGGCACCATGTCTCGCCACGCCCGGAAGACGAGCAGCGAGAGCAGGAGCAGCACGTCCATGCTGACGTACACGAGCGCCCACGCGGGGATGAACGGGATGTGGCGCTCGAAGGGAAGGTCCACCCGGAAGCCTCCCGGATAGAGGCCCGTCACCCAGCTCGCGCCGCCGTAGACGACGACGAACAGGCACGCGAAGCCCAACGCCATGGCGCTGGTGCGCGCCAGCTCCTCCCAACGGGGCCAGCCGAAGAGCGCGGGGCGCGGGCTCATCGCTCCTCCACGGAGACGGGCAACGGCCGAGGGCCCCGCCACATGGACAGCCAGATGCGCAGGAAGGACGGGCGCTCGATGTCCGGCTGTACGTACCGGCCCAGGTAGAGCCAGGGCACGTGCGGATGCCGGTGGTGCGCCCGGTGATAGTGGTAGTTGAGGAACAGCCAGCGGACCGGCGCGGCGACGCGCAAATCCCACGCGCCGTCCCGGACATGCAGCGGTGACCACGCATGGTCCGCGTACTGGAGGGCGCTCCAGTTGACCGCGAAGGCCGCGTAGCACACGCCCCACCCTGTCACGGACAGGTCCAGCATCACCGCGAGCCCGGCCTGCACCAGCACGGCGATCAGCACCTCTCCCCGAATGGCGCCCCCGGGCGCCGCGTCAAGGCGTCCCAGATAGGCGTCCGCTCCGGTCTGCTCCCCGTAGCGCGTCCCCGTCCCTCGCAGCCGGTGCAGCAAGCCGGGGAATAGCGCGAAGAGCACCGCGCCCACCGGGACGAAGAGCCAGTAGAGGCCCGAGAGGATGGAGTACCACTGCGCGCGCTTGAGGAAGCGGTTGTCCCCGGGCCGGAAGTAATCGAACTGCTCCAGCGCCGTCCGGTTGTTGCGGTGGTGATTGAGGTGGAAGGCCCGCTGCATGGTGAAGGACGTGGGAAAGAGCGTCGCCGCCACGCGCCCGAGCCAGTCGTTCACGTGGCGCCGAGGATGCAGCACGCCGTGCGTCGCCTCGTGCAGCAGGGAGAACACGGTGTTGTTGACGAAGGAGAACACCGCCGCCGCGAGCAGCCGGACCGGCCAACCCTCCGCGTGCGACGCCAGCCACAGGGCACCGGCACCGGCGGACAGCGCGCAGGCCAGGAGCGCGACATTGAGGGCGGCGGGGATGGGCGTCTCCGCGGCCTCACGCGCGCTCGTCATCGGCGGCCTCCGGAAGGCTGGCGGTGAAGTCGAGCACCTGCCGCAACACCGGGTCCTCGGCTGCCCCTGCCCGGTTGAAGCGCATGCCATCCAGGACGGAGAGGTCCCTCTGGAGAAACGAGGTGAAGAGCCACCGCGCCACCGCGAGCCGCAATACCTCCACGCCGGGAATGCGGCTGCGCCGCGTGGCGAAGGCGAGCTGGACAAAGAGCCCCTCGGAGGTCTGCTGAAGTCCCGCCATCAAGGCACTGCGCGTGCGGCCCAGGTCGCTCTCCACGGAGAGGAGCGTGCCGCCATGCAAGGTCAACGTGACGCGAATGTGGTCGCTCGACAGGAGCTTCATCGCCCGATCACTCCCCCCTGTTCCCGTGACGCGGGAGGTGTAGCGGACGCGCAGCGTGAACGGGTCGTCGCGCTCCACGAGGGGGGCGTCCCGCAGCGCGCGGTGATGCACCGTGCGCAGGTGCTCGAGGTCGAACGCGTTCGCCACCACGGGGAGCCAGTCACAGCGAACTCGGAACGCGGGCGACAGGCCCCAGCGCCAGTCTTCGCCGCCCACCGTCGGAGGCGGGAAGAGGACCACCGGACCGTTGAAGACGAGGATGGCGCCGTGCCGCTCCACCACCGGAAACGCCCGCTGCCCGGGCTTCCCGCTGTGCGCGCACGCGCCACTCCCATCAAAGCGCCAATGATGCAAGGGACAGCGCAGGTGGTCGCCAACCACCGTGCCTCCGCCCAGGTGCGCTCCCATGTGCGCGCAATGCGCTGACAGCGCGTGCACCGCGCCGCTCTGGCCTCGAAAGAGCACCAACTCCCGGGCGCCCAGGCTCCACCGCATCACCTGCCCGGAGCGCAGCGCCGTGGAGGGCCCCACGAGGTGCCATGCCCTGAGCCGTCCCAACTCGGGATGCCGCACCGGTTCCGCCCAAGAGGCGATCCTCACCACCATGTCGAGACCCTAACGGACCGTCCCCTCCCCTGGCCATCGGTATGCCGAGGCGCCGAGCCCGCCTGGTCCTCCTCGAAGACAGGTGCGCGCATGCCCGGGAACACCCTCGCGGGTCTCACCTCGCTGCCGCGATAGCCAGACACGTCCCGCGCTCTGCATCCGAACCCATGCGGCACACTATTGAGCCCGGCCCTCTTCGTCTGCCCTGGCCTCCGACTCCGTGTCACCGGGTGCAGCAGTCCCGTCACCGATGATTGGCCGGAGAGCACCTGCACGGTGCATCACAGGGACTTCGCCGTGGTGGTGGCGCACCTGCACGCCACCGCCCTCACGGACTGGCAAGCCGAGGGAGGCGCACGGTGAGCCGACGCCGCTTCGCCCTTGTGGATTCTCCACTGGGGCGCGCCGCGCGGAGCGTAGATGACGCGCTGGAGGCACCATGCCTTTCCACCCCACCCTGCCTGGCGTTGTCCCGTGGCAATCCAAGTCGAGTGCTGTACCGTGCCGCGCACCAACAGGAGAACACGCCTTGCCCCGTTACGATCCCACAGCGACCCCGCCTGAAAAGCGCCGCGCCGAAAAGGGCAGCGTGGTCTCGAAGCAGCTGGTCCGCCACACCCTGCAGTCAGCGGCGGACCTGGAGTCGCTGGCGAAACGCTGGCAGTGCAATGAGTCCGACGCCGTCCGCCGGGCCCTACGCGAAGCCGCAGAACGGGGCGAATAGCGGGCCGGTAGGCGGGGAGCGGAGCCCCACCACGCTGTTACGGCTACAGGAAGCCAGTGGCGGCAAGCGATGTCCAAGCCGCACGATGCGGCCCACGCTATTCGCTGTAGGGCGCCCATTGGCCCGGGGCGCCATCGCCTGCTCGTGCCCAGCGGAATCGCTTGCGTTCTGTATCAATCTCTCGGCGTAGCCCTGTCACTTCATCAAGCCACACCTCAACGACCAGGGGCGTTCCATCTGGTTCAACATAGGACACGTCCGGCATCCGTTCCCAATGCCCATCCTCCGTCGAGATCAGGTCCTGTCTCAGAGGGATCTTCCGTGAGCCTGGAGAACGACGAGTCCTTCCCTCGCCCGGGGCGGAGCTGGTATCGAACCCGCGTTCATTGAGGTTTCCCTCGAGTTCGATGTAGCTCGTGAGAATGGGCGCCTGCGTGTGTTTGTCGATGACGACCCCAATACCGGAAGGGATGTAAGGCCCTTGGTAGAACAGGAACGCCCAGCATCTGGGCAGTTCGAAGGCGCCTATCCACTGAAATGTGAGCAGCGCGCCCTTGCTGCTCTCTCGGCTGAGTGCATCGTACGCGACCTGCGCGGCATCCTCTTCCGAGAGAGGGGCAAGCAATTCAATTGAAGGCTGCAGTAACAGGCGTCCACTGGCTGAGCCGAGCCAACTTGGATGGACCGCTCCAAGCTCATTCAGGATGCCGCACGCTTCGTCGTTCGAGAAGGGCCCTGCGACACAGGGAAGCACTCCCGAGTAAACCCCAGCAGCGCCAGGCAGCGTGCCCTCGACGTGCCGCGGCTGCATAATGCGGTGCAACTCCGTCCTGAGCGGTTCGGAAGGCGCTCGCGCGTACGCAACGAGAAACTGGGTTCCCTGAACGGCAGTCACTGCACGCTCCGTTTTACGAATGCCGGTCACAGCGTATCACTCCGTCACCCAAACGGTGTGAAGCCGACTTGAAGACGAGCCCGCTGCCCCCAGAGCACGTTCTGTCGAGTGATCCTCGGGAGACGCCGCGCGAATGCGCTGGGCTTCAGGCGACGGGATTCGCTCACCTGAACGCCGACGCATCGCCCCGCTCCGCCACGGGGATGAAGCGCAGCCCTTCAAGAGGAGGCGACAGGGCGAGCCGCTTCCACAGATGCATCAGCCAGCAGGTAACCACGGGACGGGGACCACCACGCAGGCGTCCCCCATTCCTACTCGAAGGCACAAACGCTCATGCTGGCGAACATCCCCGCTCCTCGAGCGTCGCTGGCGAGACAGCCAGCCATGTCCCGCTCCCTGCGTCCGGACGCATGCGGCACCATCTTCCCTTCGCGACGTTTCCTCGCGCGGGAGGTGGCGGATGGGACTCTTCGACCTGCTGGCCCGGTGGCCCCTGCTGCGGCAGGTGAAGACGGGAGACACCACCGCGCTGGGCGAGACGGCGATGTCGGAGCGCAGCCGTTCGCTGGAGCCCCGCACCGCCCACGCGGACCGCGTCGTGAAGTCCATCTGTCCCTTCTGCGCGGTGGGATGCGGGCAGGACGTCCACGTCCAGGATGGCCGCATCCTCGACATCGAGGGTGACGCGGATTCCCCCGTGTCGCGGGGGCGGCTGTGCCCCAAGGGCTCGGCCACCTTCCAGCTCGTCACTGGGACGCACCGGGTGAAGGACGTGCTCTACCGCCGGCCCGGCGGCGCGGAGTGGGAGCGCATTCCGTTGGAGCAGGCCATGGACATGGTGGCGGACCGCGTGAAGCGCACCCGCGACGCCACCTGGGAGGCCACTGACGTCCACGGGCACGATGTCCAGCGCACGCTCGGCATCGCCCACCTGGGCGGCGCGACGCTCGACAACGAAGAGAACTACCTCATCAAGAAGCTCTTCACCGCGCTGGGCATCGTGCAGGTCGAGAACCAGGCTCGAATATGACACAGCTCCACGGTGCCCGGTCTGGGCATCACGCTCGGGCGTGGCGGGGCCACGACCTTCCAGCAGGACCTGGCGAACGCTGACTGCATCGTCATCCAAGGGTCCAACATGGCCGAGTGCCATCCCGTGGGCTTCCAGTGGGTCATGGAAGCCAAGGAACGGGGTGCCACCGTCATCCATGTGGACCCGCGGTTCACGCGCACCAGCGCGATGGCGGACCTCCACGTGCCGCTGCGCGTGGGTTCCGACATCGCGTTCCTGGGCGGGCTCATCCGCTACGTGCTGGAGAACGAGCGGTACTTCCGCGAGTACGTCGTCCACTACACCAACGCCGCGAACATCCTGCGCGAGGACTACCAGGACGCCGAGGACCTGGACGGCCTCTTCAGCGGCTACGAGCGCGAGAAGAACCGATACGACCCCGCCACCTGGCAATACGAAGGGGTGGAAGGCGCGCTCCCCGCGGCGGGTCACAAGGAGGTCTTCGCCGAACCCGGCGCGGGCGCGCGGGGAGAGACCGGCGGCCTGCCCCCCTTCGAGGCCCCCAAGGACCTCACGCTCCAACACCCCCGCTGTGTCTTCCAGGTCCTGCGGCGTCACTTCCAGCGCTACACGCCGGCCATCGTCTCCAAGGTCTGTGGCGTCTCCGAGGCGCAGTTCCTGAAGGTGGCGGAGGCGCTCTGCGCGAATTCGGGCCGGGAGCGCACCAGCGCCTTCTGCTACGCAGTGGGCTGGACGCAGCACTCCGTGGGCGTGCAGTACATCCGCACCGCGACCATCCTCCAGTTGCTGCTGGGCAACATCGGGCGCCCCGGGGGCGGCATCCTCGCGCTGCGCGGCCACGCCTCCATCCAGGGTTCCACGGACATCCCCACCCTCTTCAACCTGCTGCCCGGCTACATCCCCATGCCGCACTGCGAGCACTCGGACGTGCTCGCCGAGTACATCGCGGACCACCAGTCCGACACCGGCTGGTGGCACCACTTCCCCAAGTACATCGTCTCCCTGCTCAAGGCGTGGTTCGGCGACGCGGCGACAGCGGAGAACCACTACTGCTTCAGCCACCTGCCACGTCTCACCGGCAACCACTCGCACATGCAGACGGTGGCGGACATGGCGGACGGCCGGCTCCAGGGCTACTTCGTCATGGGAGAGAACCCGGCGGTGGGCTCCATGAATGGCGCCCTTCAGCGCAAGGGGCTGCGTCAGATCGACTGGCTGGTGGTCCGTGACCTCACGCTCATCGAGACCGCCGAGTTCTGGCGCACCGCCCCGGAAATCCAACGCGGTGACGTGAAGACGGAGGACATCCGCACCGAGGTCTTCTTCTTCCCCGCCGCCGCGCACACGGAGAAGGACGGCTCGTTCACCAACACGCAGCGGATGCTCCAGTGGCACCACAAGGCGGTGGAGCCCCCGGGCGACGCGCGCAGCGAGCTCCACTTCCTGTACCACCTGGGCCATCGGCTGAAGGCGTTGTACGCGAAGTCGCGCGAGGCGAAGGACCGGCCCCTCCTCGACCTCACCTGGGACTACCCCACCGTGGGCCGCGCCGGAGACCCGGATGCGGAGGCCGTGCTCCACGAAATCAACGGCTACCGCGTGGCGGACGGCGCGCCCGTCAGTGGCTTCGCGGAGCTGAAGGACGACGGCTCCACTGCGTGTGGCTGTTGGATCTACGCCGGCTGCCGAGCCGAGGGCGTCAACCAGACCGCGCGGCGCAAGCCGGGACGCGAGCAGACCTGGGTGGCGCCGGAGTGGGGCTGGGCGTGGCCGGCCAACCGCCGCATCCTCTACAACCGCGCCTCGGCGGACCCGGAAGGCCGTCCGTGGAGTGAGCGCAAGAAGTACGTCTGGTGGGACGCGGCGAAGGCGCGGTGGACCGGCGAGGACGTGCCGGACTTCATCGTGGACCGGCCGCCCGGCTACCGGCCCTCGCCGGAGGCCCGGGGCATGGAGGCGCATTCCGGAACGGACCCCTTCCTGATGCTGGCGGACGGACGGGCCTGGCTCTTCGCGCCCAGCGGACTGTTGGATGGTCCCCTGCCCACCCATTACGAGCCCCTGGAGTCCCCCGTCCAGAACGCGCTCTACGGGCAGCAGTGCAACCCCGCCCGGCGGGAGTGGCGCCGGCGCGGCAACCCGTACCACCGCGCGTGGGACGACCCGCGTTATCCGTTCGTGCTCACCACCTACCGGCTCACCGAGCACCACACGGCGGGTGGCATGAGCCGCTGGCTGTCCTGGCTCAGTGAGCTGCAGCCCGAGCAGTTCTGCGAGGTGTCTCCCGAGCTCGCGCACGAGCGAGGCCTGTCGAATGGCGGCTGGGCCACGCTCCGCACGGCGCGCGGCGACCTGGAGTGCCGGGTGCTCGTCACCCCGCGCGTCCCCACGCTGAAGCTCAACGGGACGTGGGTGCATCAGGTGGGCATCCCGTATCACTGGGGCGTGACGGGACGTCTCCGGGCGGACGGCGCCAACGAGCTCACCGCGATGCTGGCGGACCCCAACGTGGACATCCAGGAGTCCAAGGCGCTCACCTGCGACATCGTGCCAGGACGGCAGGCCACCCGGGCGCGCGCGGCGACAGGGGCCACGCAGCCCGCGCTTCCGCCGGGCCTGCCGCGACTCCACCGCGACAGCCCCTTCCTGGGCGACGTGTCGCACGCGGCCGACGCGCAGGAGACAGAGGAGTCATAGGCCATGGGACAGAAGGGCTTCTTCACCGACACCACCGTCTGCATCGGCTGCAAGGCGTGCGAGGTCGCATGCAAGCAGTGGAATCAGCTGCCCGATGACGGCTTCCACTTCACGGGCATGTCCTATGACCAGACGGGCGCGCTGGGCGCGTCCACGTGGCGGCACGTGGCCTTCGTGGAGCGGCCGGTGCCAATGCCCGGCGTGTCCACCGCCATCGCCGACTTCTCGTGGCTGATGATGTCGGACGTGTGCAAGCACTGCCAGCGCGCGGGCTGCCTGGAGGCCTGCCCCACCGGCGCCATCATCCGCACCGAGTTCGACACCGTCTACGTGCAGCCCGACGTGTGCAACGGCTGCGGCTACTGCGTGGCGGCCTGCCCCTTCGGCGTCGTGTCGCGCCGGGAGGATGACGGCCGGGCCTGGAAGTGCACGCTCTGCTACGACCGGCTCGGTGAAGGCTTGACGCCCGCCTGCGCCAAGGCGTGCCCCACCGAGTCCATCGTGTACGGGGACCTGGACGACCTGCACGCGCGCGCGGAGGCCCGCGTCGAAGCGCTGCACGCGCGCGGGCTGACGGAGGCGTACCTGTACGGCAAGGACGCGGCGAACCAGCCCGGCACCGGTGGACTCAACGCCTTCTTCCTGCTGCTGGACCGGCCGGAGGTCTACAACCTGCCGCCGGACCCGGTGGTGCCCACGATGAAGGCCCGGGAGTCCTGGACGGCCGTCGCCATGGGCGCGCTGGGCATGGCGGTGGCGGCGCTGGGCGCGGTGTGGCTCGGCAAGGAGCGACGCGGATGACCCGGCCCCAGGAGCCCCACGAGACGCTGTTGGACGTGCTCCAACGCAAGCGCGACGGACGCAACGTGGACCCCTCGATGGGGGTGCTCAGCGGAGAAGGTGCCCAGCAGCGGGTGAAGACGCTGGAGCGCGCGCCGGGCGTCCAGCCATCCGGTGACGGGGCCCTGCTTCCTCCGGGGGCACCGAGCTACTACGGGCTCCCTGCCATCAAGGAGCCCGTGTGGATCGCGTCCGTGCCCACGTACCTCTACGTGGGCGGCGTCGCGGGGGCCACGAGTGTGCTGGGGTTCGCGGCGGAGTTGATAGGAGGAGCCTGGCTGCGCGGACTCGCGCGCCGCTGTGTGTGGGTGGGCATGGCGGGCGACATGCTGAGCGCGGGGCTGCTCATCCACGACCTGGGTCGGCCGGAGCGCTTCCTCCACATGCTGCGCGTCTTCCGGCCCACGTCGCCGATGAGCATCGGCTCGTGGGTGCTGGCCGCGTCGGGGGCCTTCAACACCCTGGCCCTGTTGGTGGGCCACCGCGGTGGATGGCCGGGAACGGTGGGACGCGCCGCGGGCGCCGGCGCCGCGCTGCTGGGGCTGCCCTTGTCCGGCTACACGGCGGTGCTGCTCACCAACACGGCCGTGCCGCTGTGGCAGTCGATGCACCGCTCGCTGCCCCTGTTCTTCATGGCCTCGGCGACGGCGGCCTCCGGCAGCCTGTTGTCGCTGCTGCCGCACCCGCGCCACGAAGCCCCGGTGCTGCGCGCCTTCCGGGTCGCGGGCAAGGTGGCGGAGGTGGCCACGCGAATCGCCGTGGAGCGCGACGCCGCCCGCGTCCCCGAGGTCGCCCGGCCGCTGCGAGAAGGACTCCCAGGCGCGCTGTGGACGGCGTCCAAGGTCTGCGCGGGCGCGGGACTGCTCCTGGAGCTGCTGCCCCGCCGCACGAGCGGGGTGGCCACGGCGGCGAACGTCCTGACGTCCGTGAGCGCGGTGGCGGCACGCTTCGCCATCTTCCATGCGGGCAAGGTCTCCTCGCGCAATCCGCAGGCGACCTTCCAGGGACAGCGCCAGGGCCTCGGCGCGGCGGAGGTCACGGGACACACGGTGGCCTCGGATGGCAAGCCGTTGAAGTTCCCTCTTCCCGTGGTGCGCTGAGCCTGGAGCGCCGCGGGCACGCCCAGCCGAAGCCCCGTGGCGCGGAGGCGCCACGCAGGGCCGGACGAACACCTCGAGGGGCTCGCGGAGGGCCTTGTCGCGGCCGGTGGCTGCCGCCCGCATCGAACTTCCCATCCGCCCGTCCAGCGGCCGGGGCGGCCCCCGGACACTGGTGGACAATTCCGGCCTGGGGACCCCCGGGGAATGTCCACCATTGGCCCCAACGCGGGCCGTGCAAGGAAGAAGCCTAGGAGCCAGCCGCCCGCAATGGCCTGCTGGCGGCGCCCATGGCTCTGAGCATTGTATTCTTCGTTCCGTTCATCGCCGCCGCGCTGGCCGTGCTGCTCACGCGGCTGGGCCGTGCAGGAGCGGGCTGGGTGCTCGCGGTGTTCCCGGCGGGGCTGGCCGTGTGGTTCATGGCCCAGGTCCCCGCGGTGGTGCGCGGCGAGGTCCGCTCGGTCAGCGTGCCGTGGATTCCCTACCAGGGCATCGACTTCGCGTTGCGGCTGGACGGCCTGGCGCTGCTGATGTCGCTGCTCATCACCGGGCTGGGCACGCTCGTGGTCATCTACGCGGGCCGCTACCTGGTGCACCACGAGGTGCTGGGCCGCTTCTACGGCTGGCTGCTGCTCTTCATGGGCGGGATGCTGGGCATCGTCCTGTCGGACAACACGCTCCTACTCTTCATCTGCTGGGAGGTGACGACGTTCAGCTCGTTCATCCTCATCGGCTTCGAGCACAAGGAGGACGCGGCCCGGGAGTCCGCGCAGCGCGCGCTGCTCATCACCGCGCTGGGGGGACAGTCGCTGCTGGTGGGGCTGCTGTTGATGGGCGACGTGGTGGGGACGATGTCGGTCTCGGAAACCATCGCCTCCGCGGAAGCGGTGCGCGCCAGTCCGCGCTACCTGGCCATCCTGCTGCTGGTGCTGGGCGGGGCCTTCACCAAGTCCGCGCAGATGCCGTTCCACACCTGGCTGCCGGGGGCGATGACGGCCCCGACGCCGGTGAGCGCCTACCTCCACTCCGCCACCATGGTGAAGGCCGGCGTCTTCCTCCTGGCCCGCCTGGCCCCGGTGCTGGGGGGAACGCCGCCCTGGGAGATTCTCCTCACCGGGGTGGGCACGGTGACCATGGTGCTGGGCGCGCTCCTGGCGCTGGGCCACACGGACCTCAAGCTGGTGCTGGCCTACGCGACGGTGAGCGTCCTGGGCGCGCTGGTGATGCTGCTGGGCCAGGGCACGGCGGAGGCCATCCAGGCCATGGTCGCGTTCCTCACCGCCCATGCGCTCTACAAGGGCACCCTCTTCCTGGTCGCGGGCTCCGTCGACCACGAGACGGGGACGCGCGACCTGATGCACCTGAGCGGGTTGCGAAAGCACCTGCCCTTGACGGCCGCCGCCGGCGCCGCCGCCGCGCTGTCGATGATGGGCGTGCCCCCGCTCTTCGGCTTCGTGGGCAAGGAGCTCATCTATGAAGCCTGCTTGAAGGGCCCTGGCGGCTGGCCGTTGGCGCTCGCGGCGATGGTGGGGTTCGGCGGCATGGTGGCCGCGGCGATGCGCGTCGGCGTGCAGCCGTTCGCGGGCAAGACGTTCCGCGCGGACAAGCCCGAGTCGGAGGTCCACGAGGCGCCGCCGTCGATGTGGCTGGGGCCCGTGCTGCTCGCGGGCCTCGGGCTCGTCCTGGGCCTGGTGCCGTGGGTCCTCCAGCCGCTGTTGGCCACGGCGGCCGTGGACATTGGAGGGCGCCAGGCCGCGGACCTGAAGCTGACGCTGTGGCACGGCGTGACGCCGGCGCTGGGCCTGAGCGCGGCGAGCCTCGCGCTGGGTGGAGGGCTCTTCGCGCTGCAGAAGCCCGTGCTCCGCGGCTTGAAGTCGCTGAACCTGAGCCGGCACGGGCCGGAGCAGTTCTACCAGGAGTCCCTGAGCGCGCTCCTCAAGCTGTCATCCTCCCTGACGAGGCTGCTCCAGAACGGCTCGCTGCACCAGTACATCGTCGTCACCATGGCCACGCTCGGTGCGCTGCTGGGACTGGCGGTGGTGCTGCGGCTGGGGTTCTGGCCGCCGGGGGTCTCCCGCGCCATCCTCCCGCACGAGGTGGTGGTGCTGGTGGGCATCCTCGTGGCGGCGGTGCTGGCGGTGGTGTCGAAGTCGGCGCTCACGTCCATCCTCGCGCTGGGGGCGCTGGGGCTCGCGGAGGCCCTGCTGTACGTGTTCTTCGCCGCGCCGGACCTGGCGATGACGCAGGTGGTGGTGCAGACGCTCACCGTCATCCTGTTCGCGCTGGTGTTCTCGCGCTTCCCGGTGAAGCCGCATGAGCACCGCTTCCGTTGGTGGACGGCGGCGCTGCCCCTGACGGTGGGCGGGCTCATCACCTGGACGCTCCTGCACGTGGCGGCGGTGCCGACGCACCGGCGGCTGGCGGACTTCTACGCGTCGCAGAGCGTGCCCGGCGGCAAGGGGCTGAACATCGTCAACGTCATCCTGGTGGACTTCCGGGCGCTCGACACGCTGGGAGAGACCGCCGTGCTGGCGACGTCCGGGCTGGGTGTCTATCTCCTGTTCCGCACGCGCTCGCAGCGAAAGAAGAGGCAGGTATGAGTCCCGTGGTGATGCACACCGTGGCGCGGATGATGGCGCCGGTGCTGCTGCTCGTCTCCCTGGTGCTGGCCGTGCGCGGCCATGACATCCCCGGCGGGGGCTTCGTCGGAGGCCTCATGGCTGCCACGGCGTTCGCGCTGCAGATGGTGGCGTTCGGCCGGCCCGCCGCGCGCAAGCAACTGCGCGTGCACCCCACGCGGCTGGCGGCGGCGGGGCTCCTGGTGGCGCTGGGCAGCGGCATCCCCGCGATGCTGGGGGGCCGCGAGTTCCTGTCCAGCATCTGGGGTCAGCTCCCCCTGCCCTGGTCGGACAGCTTGAAGGTGGGCACGCCGCAGCTCTTCGACGTGGGCGTGTACCTGGCCGTGCTGGGCACGGCGATGGCGTTCATCCTGGGCATGGGCCGCGGTGAGGACACGACCGCGCCGGATTCGAGGGCCTAGGCCATGGAGATGTTCCTCGCCATCACCGTGGGCGCGCTCTTCGCCGCGGGGCTCTACTGCCTGATGCTCCACAGCATCGTGCGGCTGGCGCTGGGGCTCGTGCTGCTGGGCAGCGCCACCAACCTGCTGCTGTTCACCGTCAACGGGCTCCAGCGGGGCTTCGCGCCCCTGGTGCCCGCGGGCGAGGAGGCGCTCACCGGGCCCTTCGCGGACCCCGTGCCGCAGGCGTTCATCCTCACCGCCATCGTCATCAACTTCGGTCTGCTCGCCCTGCTCCTGGTGCTGGTGCACCGGACCGCCCAAGAGACAGGGACCGATGACACGCGCGCGCTGCGCACCGAGCTGAAGGACTCCGACCAATGACCCCGGCCACGCTGCTCAGCCTGCCCATCATCCTGTGCCTGGGCGCCGCCGCGGCCGGGCAGCTCCTCCCGTCGCGCGCGTGGCCCAAGCGGTGGCTCGCGCTGATGACCATGCTGGCCGTCGCCGTCGTGGGGGCGATGTTGCTCGTCACCGTCCGTCGCGAGGGTGTCCAGGCGGCGCAGATGGGCGGCTGGGCGGCGCCCTTCGGCATCACCCTGGTGGCCGACCTGCTCAGCGCGCTGCTGGTGCTCGTCACCGGGGTGATGGGCCTGACGGTGGTCTCCTACTCGGCGGCCACGCTGCCGGCCTCGCGGGAAGCCGGGGCCTACTATCCGCTGGTCCTGGTGCTGGTGGGCGGCGTGTGTGGCGCCTTCCTCACCGGGGACCTCTTCAACCTCTTCGTGTGGATCGAGGTCATGCTGGGCGCCTCGTTCGTGCTGCTCGCGCTGGAGGCGCGCCAGGAGCAGCTCGAGGCCTCCATCAAGTACATGTCCTTGAGCCTCATGGGCTCCGTGGTGCTGCTGTGCGCGGTGGGCCTGCTGTACGGCGTCGCGGGGACGTTGAACCTGGCGGACCTGTCCGTGGTGATTCCGGGTTCGGACCAGCCCCGGCTGCTGACGGCCGTGTCCATGTTCTTCCTGGTGGCCTTCGCCCTGAAGGCCGGCGCCTTCCCGCTCTTCTTCTGGCTGCCGGCCTCGTACCACACGCCCCCCGCGGCGGTGACGACGCTCTTCTCCGCGCTGCTGACGAAGGTGGGCGTCTATGCCCTGGCGCGGATCTTCACCCTGGTCTTCACGCGGGACAGCGAGCTCACGAGCACGCTCCTGCTGGTGATGGGCGGGCTCACCATGGTGACGGGCGTGCTGGGGGCCGTGGCGCAGTACGACATGCGCCGGCTGCTGTCCTTCCACATCATCAGCCAGATTGGCTACCTCATCGCGGCGCTGGGGCTGCTGACGCGCGGCGCGTTGACGGCGCTCATCGCCTTCCTCATCCACTACATCTTCGCGAAGTCGGCGCTCTTCCTGGTGAGCGGGGCCACCGCGCGCGTCACGCGCACCTATGACCTGCACCAGATGGGGAACCTGTACCGGACCCAGCCCCTGCTGGCGGCGCTCTTCTTCGTCCCCGCCCTGTCGCTCGCGGGCGTGCCGCCCTTCTCCGGGTTCTTCGCCAAGCTGGCCGTCATCCAGGCCGCGCTGCGGGCGGAGAACTGGGCCATCGCCGGCACGGCGGTGGTCGTGGGGCTGCTGACCCTGTTCTCGATGATGAAGATCTGGCGCGAGGCCTTCTGGAAGGCGCCGCCGGAGAACCAGCCCCAGGAGCCCAACCGGCCGTTGAGCCTGGGGGACGGCGTGCTGGGCCCGTGCATGGCCATGACGGCGTTCATGGTCGTCCTGGGCGTGGGCGCCCAGCCGCTGATGGAGCTGGCGGACGCCGCGGCGGGCCAACTGCTCGACCCCGGCGAGTACGTGCAGGCGGTGATGGGGGGACGCCCATGACGTCCTTCCTCTGGAACCTGATGCTCGCGCTCCTCTGGGCGGCGATGCTGGGCAGCGTCACCGCGGAGAACCTCATCACCGGCTTCGTGATCGGGTTCCTGGTGCTGGCGCTGGTCGACTCGGAGCACCTGCCGTCCCGCTACGCGACGCGGACCTGGAACGTGGCGAGGCTGGTGGCCCGGGTGGGCTGGGACGTGCTGGTCGCCAACGCGCGGGTGGCCTTCGAAATCGCCACGCCGAAGCTCGTCACCCGCCCCGCCATCTACCGCTACGAGATGGAGGCGCAGACGGACGCGGAGATCACCCTGCTGACGCTCATCGTCACCTTCGCGCCGGGCACGCTGGGGCTGGAGGTGTCCGAGGACCGCAAGGCCATCTACGTCCACGTGATGTTCGCCACCACCCGCGAGGCCTTCTGCCGGGAGCTTCGCGAGCGTGTCGAGATTCCCCTCCTGAGGGCCCTCCGATGAGCAGCTGGTTGCAAGTCATCACCCAGGGGACCCTGGGCGCCATCTCCATCGCGATGCTGTTCTCGCTGCACCGGCTGGTGCGGGGCCCCTCGTTGACGGACCGCGTGGTGGCCCTGGACCTGTTCTCGCTGCAGACGGCGGCGGGCATCACCGTCTACGCACTGTGGGTGGGCCAGCCGGAGCTGGTGGACGTGGCGCTGGTGCTGGCCGTCATCGGCTCGATGGGCACCATCGTCATCGCCCGCTACCTGTACAGCGCGCGAAGGGGGCAGCGATGAAGGAGATTCTCACCGCCATCCTGCTCGTCTCCGGCGCGCTGCTGATGCTCCTCGCGGGCCTGGGCCTGTTCCGGATGCCCGACCTGTTTCTGCGGCTGCAGGCGGCGGCGAAGGCGTCCTCGCTGGGCGTGGGCCTGCTCATGGGCGCGGCGGCGCTGGGCCTGGGGGATGTCAGCGTGGTGGCGCGCGCGGCGCTGGGGGTCACCTTCGTCTTCGTGATGACCCCGGTGGCCACGCTGCTCATCGCCCAGGCCGCCTTCCGCGCGGGAATCCCCCTCTGGGAGAAGACGCACCAGAACGACCTGGAGGAGCACCACCCCGCCGGCGGCCCCTATGAGCCCCGGCTGGGACCGGACGCCGAGGACTGGGACTGAAGTCCGGCGCCGTCCCCACGAGGAGCTGAGCCCCACGGTGGCTGGCGAACAGGCCCCGTGCTGGGCTTGTCCGGCAGTGGCCATCGCGGCGCCATCGCCTCGCGCGGCGGTGGCTCCCGGTCATCCGCTCCGACACCGTGAAGGTGCGCGCGCCGGCTCGCGGAGCGGGCTTCCCTGGAGCCTCGCCGCGATTCGGCCAAGGCGCGGAAGGTGGATTCCATGGAGCATCCTCCACGAGGCCCGGCGGAAGACAGCGCGGCGGCCTGGAGCCTGGAGCGGGACGTCCTCGTCGCCGGGGGGCTCGCGGGCACGCTGGGCGCGGGCGTCATGGCCGTGCTGGCCCTGCTGCTCGGCGGCGTGGTGCACGGCGACCCGTGGTACGCGCCCCGGCTCGTCAGCGGACTCTTCCTCCGTCACGCGCCCACGGGCGGCGGCGCGGTCCTGCTGGGCTTTGCCGTCCACTTCGCGACGGCGGGAGGCCTGGGCGCCGCGTTCGCGCTGATGATTCCCCGCGGGGGCACGGCGCTGGCGCCGCTGATGTTGGGCTTCATGATGGCGCTGGGGCTCCAGGCCGTCATGCCCACCCTCGTCGTCCCCTGGGCCTCGCCTCCGCTCGAGCGCGACGGCCCTCCGACGGCGGCGTTCTTCCTGCTGCACCTGGCCTTTGGCGCCTGCCTGGGCGCCCTGCCCGCGGTGAGGAGGTCGCTCGCGACACTGGCGCGGCTCCGTCACCGGAGCGGTGGCCACCGGGCCTGAAAGCTCACGGCGGCTGCCGCCAGGGCGGCGCCACGCGAGGCGGTCCTTCCACGTCCTTGCCCGGCAGCCGCGTCACCGGGAAGGGCCCTGGCGGGAGCGTGGGCCAGATGCGCGCCGAGGCTTCCGCCAGCACCAGCCCCACCAGGATGACGACGAAGACGCCCGCGGTGCCCACGACGAGCCGGGGCCCTCCGGGCCGCTCCGTGAGGTGCATGTAGAACCCGGCGATCAGCGCCGCCTTGACCAGCGCGATGCCCAGCGCCACCGGAACGGCCCACGCGCCCAGGTGCAGCCGCGACAGCCCGAAGGACAGCGCGGCGAGCCCCAACAGCACCCCGCCCACGACCAGCACCTGGACCCCTCCGTGACGAGCTCCGCCGCGCATGCCCATGCCCTCAGGTCAGGTACAGCAGAGGCCAGAGGAACAGCCAGATGACGTCCACCAGGTGCCAGTACATCCCGCCCAGCGCCACGGGGGTATGGAACCGGGCCCCGAACTCCCCCGTCAGCGTCCGCAGCATCAGCGTGACGAGCACGCTCACGCCCACCAGCACGTGCACCGCGTGCACGCCGGTCATCACCCAGTACAGCGTGAAGTAGAGGTTCGCGCCGGGCACGGCGAAGGCCTCGTACGCATACCACGCGCCGGGCAGCGCCCCGTCCCGCACGTGCTTCGCGTACTCGGCCGCCTTGATGGACAAGAAGGCGATGCCCAGGAGCACCGCCAGCGCCAGCAGCGCCGCCCCCGCGAAGTCCCGCCCCTTGCGGACGGAGTCCACGGCCAGCGCCACCACGATGCTGCTGGTCACCAGCACGAAGGTGTTCAACGTCCCCAGGAACACGTCCATGTGCGCGGGGGCCCGCTGGAACAAATCCGGGTACGTCAGCCGGTACAGCGCATACGCGGTGAAGAGCACGGCGAACAGCAGCACCTCGGTGGCGATGAAGATCCACATGCCCAGGTGCGCGGCGTCCTCGCGGGAGGACTCGTCCCCGAAGTGGAAGGCGCGGGGCACCACGGGCCGCGTGCCGTCTTCAAGCGGCATGGTCCACCTCGCCCTCGGCGCTGGGTCGCCCGTAGTCATGCGGAGGCCGGGGGAACACCGGCGGCGCATGGAAGTTGAACTCCGGCGGCGGTGAGTCACTCCGCCATTCGTACCCCTCGCTGCCCCAGGGGTTGCGGCCCGCCGCGCGGCCGTGCCGCAAGGACCAGCCCAGGTAGATGGCGACGAAGAGGAACCCGAAGCCCAGCAGGGACGCGCCCGCCGTGGACGCCACATGGAGCGGCTGGAAGGCGTCGGGATAATCCGCGTACCGGCGCGGCATGCCCATGTTGCCCAGCAGGAACTGCGGCAGGAACGTAGCGATGAACCCGAAGATGATGAGCACCGCGGTCCCGATGCCCATCCCCTCCGGGTAGCGCCGCCCCGACATCTTCGGGAACCAGTAGTGCAGCGCCGCGAGGAAGGCCATCAGCGACGCGCCCACCATGATGAAGTGGAAGTGCGCCACCACGAAGTAGGTGTCGTGCCAGTGCAGGTCCGCGGACGTGACGGCCACGGCGACGCCGCTCATCCCACCGAAGAAGAGCAGGAAGATGAAGCCGAGCACGTAGGTGAACGGCGTCGTCACCCACAGGCTGCCCCGGTACAGGGTCCCCAGCCAGGTGAAGATCTTCATCGCGGTGAAGATGGCCACCAGCATGGACAGCAGGCTGAACGCCCCCGCGCCGAAGGTGGACTGGCCGGAGACGAACATGTGGTGCCCCCACGTGAGGAACCCCACGAAGGAGATGCCCACCGTGCTCCAGACAATCACCCGGTAGCTGAAGGGCTGCTTGCGGCTGAAGGCGCAGACCGTCTCGCTGATGACGCCCATGCCCGGCAGGATCATGATGTACACGGCCGGGTGGCTGTAGAACCAGAAGAGGTGCTGGTAGAGCAGCGGGTCGCCCCCGCGCCCCGGGTCGAACAGGCCCGCGCCCACCACCCGCTCCAGCGCCACCAACGCCAGCACCATGCCCAGCACCGGCGTGGCCAGCACCTGGATGATGGACGTGCCGTACAGCGCCCACACGAAGAGCGGCACCTTCATCCAGGTGATGCCCGGCGCCCGCATCGTGTGAACGGTGGTGATGAAGTTGATGCCGGTGAGGATGGTGGAGAACCCCACCACGAAGACGCCCACCAGCACGGGCAGCAGGTCCCTGCCGGTGGCCGTGCTGTAGGGCGTGTAGAAGGTCCACCCCGTGTCCACGCCGCCCTGGAAGACGCCCCAGAGCGTCATCGTCGCGCCCAGCACGTAGAGGTAGAAGCTGGCCAGGTTGAGCCGGGGAAAGGCCACGTCCCGGGCGCCCAGCATCAGCGGCAACAGGAAGTTGCCGAAGGACGTGGGGATGGAGGGGATGAGGAACAGCCACACCATGACCACGCCGTGCACGGTGAAGGCGCGGTTGTACGCCAGGCGGCCCATCACCGTGTCGCCGGGCGTCAGCAACTCCACGCGGAGCGCCATCGCGAACACCCCGCCCAGCAGGAACATCAGCAGCAACACGGCCAGGAACATCACCCCGATGCGCTTGTGGTCATGCGTGGTGAGCCAGGACCAGAGGCCCTGCTCCGCGTTCAGGTAGCTGGGCCCGCGCGGGGCGCCCTCAGCGTGGGAGGGGGCCATAGTCAGGCTCCTGGACCGGCGGGGGCTCCGGACGTTCCGGCTGGAGGGACTTGATGAACTCGATGAGCGCGCCCACCTCGGCGGCGCTCAGCCGGCCGTGGAAGGACGGCATCACCGGCGCGTAACCCGCGACCACCTTCGCCAGCGGGTCCATCATGGACTCGGTGAGGTACGCCACGTCCGCGCGCACGCTGCCGCCGGAGGCCAGGGGCTCCTCGCGGCCGTAGAGCCCCAGCCACGTGGGCCCGATGTGCGGCGTGCCGTCGAGCGTGTGGCACTGGAGACACCCCTGCTTCGCGGCCACCACCCGGCCCTCCGCCGCCAGCGGCCCCAGCAGGGACTCCTCCTCGCCCTCGCCGGACGCCCACGTGGGCTCGGAGCGCTGGCGGGCGCGCCACGTCTCGAAGGCGCCGGGCTCCAACGCCACCACCTCGGCGCGCATGCGCGAGTGGTCCAGGCCGCAGTACTCCGCGCACAGCACCCGGTAGCGGCCGGGGCGCACGGCCTCGAACCAGATCTCCGTGTAGCGGCCGGGAAGCGCATCCATCTTCACGCGGAAGGCGGGCACGTAGAAGGAGTGGATGACGTCGCGCGACGTGAGCAGCAGGCGCACGGGCGTCCCGGTGGGGACATGCAGCACGCCCACCATGCCGGGGCCGCCCGGGTACGCGAACTTCCACATCCACTGCTTGCCGGTGACGTAGACGTCCAGCGCCTCGCGAGGCGGCGTCCGGGCCCAGATGTAGTCCTGGAATCCCAACGCGCCCCACAGCAGGAAGAAGGCCAGCGGGACGCCCGCGAAGGCCGCCTCCAGCCACGCCGGGGCCGTCATCACCGGCGCCAGGGCCTCGGCGCGTCCGCGCCGGTAGCGCACCAGGAAGATGAGCCCCGTGAGCCCGATGCCCGCGCCGACGATGAACGTGGTGACGATGATGAAGAAGTGCAGCCGGTCCACGCGCGGCGCCAGGGACGAGGCCGCGTCGGGGAGGAAGAGGATGCGCCGCAGCAGCTCGCTCATGGCCGCCGTCCCTGCTCGTCCGCGAGGACCTGCTCCAGGGCCCGCTCGGCGGGCACGTGGATGACGCCCGCGTCCCGGTCCACCCAGCCATAGCCGCGCAGCCGCGCCTGCTGGGCTGCTCGCAGCCGGGGCGCGCCGTCCTCCAGCGAAAAGGGCCGCTGATTGACGTCCGCCACTTCGGCGCGCCCCAGCTCCGACGGCAACGGCGCCGGAACCCACGGGATGAAGCGGTGCTCGCTCCAGCGGATGACGAGCAGCGCGACGCCCACCACGGCGAGCCAGGCGCACCCCACCGCGACCAGGCGTCTGCCGGGCAGCGACCGGTGCTCCGGCGGCGGCGGCGTGAAGCCCTCGCTCATGACCCGCTCACCCGCAGGGAGTGCGGCAGGAACGGATCCCTCACCGGTACCGTGTAGCCCCCGCGCGCCAGCCCCAGCCAGGCGGCCACCGTCACGCCGCCCACGCCCACCAGGGCCGTGATGCTCGTCCAGTGGAAGGTGCCTTCCCCGGGGCGCAGCGCGGGGAACACCAGCCAGTACACGTCCACCGCGTGCATCAACAACACCCACGCGCTCACCCCGGCGAGCGCCACCGGGCGCTGCTTCACCGCGCGGAGCAACAGCAGGAAGAAGGGGATGCCGAAGTGCCCCACCGCCAGCACCACGGCCAGGATCAACCAGGCGCCCTCCAGCCGGGCGCGGTACCAGGTCACCTCCTCCGGCAAGGTGGCGATCCACGTGAGCAGGAACTGCGAGAAGCCGCAGTAGGCCCACAAGCAGACGAAGGCGAGCAGCAGGGTCCCCAGCCGGTTGAAGTGCGGCGGCCCCATCAACGCGCCGAACTCCCCCGCCCCCCGCGCGAAGGCGGCGGTGATGGCCACGGTGGCCAGCGCGGCCGTCACCGCGCCGCAGCCCACGTACAGCGCGTAGACGGTGGACTGCCACCACGGCTCCAGGGACATCAGCCAGTCGAGGCTGGCGAAGGACAGGCACAACACCAGGAACGGGAGCGCGCCCGCGGACAGGCGGCGCTGCTGCAACGTGAAGCGCACCGCCCGCTCCGTGATGGCCGGCTCCGTGTCCTGCCGCACGGACCAGCGGTACAGGAGCACGCCCACCCCGCCCCAGACGGCGAAGTAGAGGACGGCGCGCCCCACGAAGAACGGCACGTTCAGGTACGCGCGCTTGTGCTCCAGCACGTGGAGGTCATGCGCGCTCAGGCCGGGGGGCACGGAGACCCACGGGAACAGGTGCGGCATCGTGACGAGCACGGGGATGAAGAGCGCCGCGAACACCGGGCAGCACGCGGCCATGACCTCCAGCGGCCGCCGCAGCACCGTGGGCCAGCGTGCGCGCGCCGCGTGGAACGACGCGAGCATGACCAGCGCGCCCAGTCCCAGCGACAGCCAGAAGGCGAACGCGAACAGGTATCCGTAGGCGGCCTCCCGGGGGGAGAGGACGCCCCCCAACAACGTGACGGCGAGCCCCACGCCACCCACGACGGCCGCGCCCAGGACGCCGCGCCGCCCTCGCTCGAAACGCGTCAACGCGGTGGCGGTCATGGCGTGCCTCCGGGAGCTTCCTCCAGGAGCGCGGCACGCACGTCGTCAGGCGCGGCGGACAGCGGTGCGCGCTGGCTGTACGCCAGCACCCGCAACCAGGCCACGACCTTCCAGCGCGCCGCGGGCGTGAGCGCGTCGGCATAGGACGGCATCAGCCCGTACCCCCCGGTAATGACCGAGTAATAGAACCCAGGTGGGTGCGGCAGCGCGTCCCAACCGGGTGACACCGACTGGACGCCCGCCCCACCCTGCGTCGAATGGGCGTGCCCCTCGCCATAGAGCGAGGGGGCCGGCCGCTCCTGCATGTTCCGCGCGACGATGCTCTGCCCATCTCCCAGGAGCCCATGGCACGGCGCGCACCACGTCTCGAAGTGGGCGCGCCCCTCCAACAGGACCTCGCGGGTGAAAGGCACGGGCAGCCGCTCCACCTCCACCCAGCCCCCGTCCGGCGAGCCCCGGGGCGCGAAGGCGGCCTCCTGGAGGTACCACTCCCGAATCACGGTCCCCGGCACCCGGGGACGCATGGAGCGCGCGTCCGCGAAGTAGGGGTTCGCGACGAAGGCGCCATCCCGCGCCTGCACCCGCATCGGGTCCAGGTCGACGCAGCCGGCCACCGCCAAGAAGCCCCCAGCGGCGCATTGCCACCCTGCCCTCATGGCCTGTCCTCCACCGAGAGCACCACGGCCGCGCCCAGCTCGCGCAGCGCCGCTTCGGCCTCGAATCCTCGCTGTGGCGCCTCCACCGCGACGACGAGCCAGAAGCCGTCGATGCTGGCGCTGCGGAAGGCCTCCATGCGCAGGAAGGGATGCGTCACCCGCGGCAGGCCACACGCGACCATGACGCCCATGAAGATGGCGCTCGCGGAGGACAGCACGGCGGACTCGAAGGTGATGGGGATGAACGCCGGGCCGCTGTGCAGGGGCCGCCCGCCCACGTTCAGCGGCCAGTCCACCGCCTGGGTGAACCACTGGACGACGTACGCGCCCACCGCGCCGCCCACGCCGGCCAGCAGCGCGACCAGGGGCAGCCTCGAGGGGGGCAGGCCCAACACCCCATCCACGTCCTCCACGGGGAACGGGGTGTGTGCGTCCAGGCGGTGGAAGCCCTGGGCGCGCAGCGCGCGCGCGGCCTCCAGCAACTGCTCCGGCGAATGGAACTCGCCCAGGACCCAGCGGCTCATCGCCCACCGCCTTCTCGCGTCGAGACGTCGCTGGCAAAAGCCTCGGAGGCCGCCAGCTCGTGCTGGAGCGCCTTCACCTCGCTGATGGGGATGGGCGGCAGGAACCGGAGGAACAGCAGGAAGCCGAGCCCGAAGAGGCCCAGCGTCCCGGACAGCAGGCTCAGGTCCACCCAGGTGGGCGCGTAGTGCCGCCAGCTCGAGGGCAGGAAGTCCTCGCTGAGGGGCGACACGATGATGATGAAGCGCTCCATCCACATGCCCACGTTGACGAGCAGCGCGGCGGCCCACAGCACCGCGGGGTTCGTGCGCAGCCGCGCGGACCAGAAGAGTTGAGGCACCAGGACGTTGCAGGTGAAGACGAGCCAGAACGCCGGCGCGTAGGGGCCGGTGCGCAGGATCTCCATCGCGTGCATCTCGTACGGGTCTCCGCTGTACCAGCCGAAGAAGTGCTCCTGGACGTAGCCATAGGCGACGAACAAGCCGGAGACGAGCAGCAGGCGGGCCAACGCGTCCAGGTGCGCCTGGGTCACCACCGCGTGCAGCTTCAGCGCGCGACGGGCGGGGACCAACAGCGACAGCACCATGGCCAGGCCGGAGAAGATGGCGCCCGCGACGAAGTACGGCGGGAAGATGGTGCTGTGCCAGCCGGGGAGCTGCGCCACCGCGAAGTCGAACGAGACGATGGTGTGCACGGACACGACCAGCGGCGTGGCCAGCCCCGCGAGCAGCAGGTACCCCGTGCGCCAGTGCCGCCAATGCCGGGCGCTCCCCCGCCACCCCAGGGACAGGAGCCCCCAGACGCGCCGGCGCCAGCCCTGCTTCGCGGTGTCGCGCGCGGTGGCCAGGTCCGGCAGCATCCCCAGGTACCAGAACAACACCGACACCGTGAGGTAGGTGGTGACGGCCACCACGTCCCACGTGAGGGGCGAACGGAACTGCGGCCACATCCGCAGCGAGCTGGGATACGGGAACAGGTAGTAGAACTTCCAGGGGCGCCCCAGGTGCAGCAGCGGGAACAGCGCCGCGCACACCAGGGCGAACAGCGTCATCGCCTCCGCCATGCGGTTGACGGAGCTGCGCCACTTCATGCCGAACAGCAGGAGGATGGCGGAGATGAGCGTGCCCGCGTGGCCAATGCCAATCCACCAGACGAAGTTGATGATGCCGAACGCCCAGGCCACCGGGATGTTGTTGCCCCAGGCGCCAACGCCCGTCACCAGCGTCACGGTGATGGCCACGCACAGCAGCGCGGTGAGCGCGGCGCAGAGGCCCACCAACGCCCAGTAGCCCAGGCCTGGCTTCGTGAGCACCGGGCGCAGCAGGGCCTCGCCGAGCTGCGCGTCGGTGCGGCGCTCCTCGAGCAGCGGATGGACGACCAGCGGATCCGCCAGCACCGGCGCCAGGGGAAGGGGCTCGCTCATCCGGCGTCCTCCCAGGGGTTCTTCAGCCGGATCAGGTGCACCGTGCGAGGCTGCGTGCCCAGGTGGTTGAGCAACGCGTAGTGACGCGGGTCCCGGTGCAGCTGGCTGACGGGGTCCTCCGGCCGCTCGAGGTCGCCGAAGACGATGGCCCCGGTGGGACAGGCCTGCTGACAGGCCGTGCGCACCTCGCCCTGGCGGATGTCCCGTCCCTCCACGCGCGCGGTGATGCGCGCGCCCTCGATGCGCTGCACGCAGTACGTGCACTTCTCCATCACCCCGCGCGAGCGCACCGTCACCTGTGGGTTGCGGTACATCCGGTCCAGCGGGCCGCCCCGGTTGTATTCCAGGTAGTTGAAGCGGCGGACCTTGTAGGGGCAGTTGTTGGAGCAGTACCGCGTGCCGACGCAGCGGTTGTAGACCATCTGATTGAGGCCCTCGTCCGAGTGGACGGTCGCCGCCACGGGGCACACGTACTCGCAAGGTGCGTACTCGCAGTGCACGCACATCAGGGGCTGGGTGATGACCGAGGGCTCGTGCTCGTCCCCCTGGAAGTACCGGTCGATGCGCAGCCAGTGCATCTCGCGGCCGCGCCGCACCTGGTCCTTCCCCACCGCCGGGATGTTGTTCTCCGCCTGACAGGCGACGACGCAGGCGCTGCAGCCCGTGCAGCGATGCAGGTCGATGGCCATGCCCCACCGGTGGCGGACCTCTGCGTGCGTCGGCGTGGGCGGATAGAGGTGCGCCTGAGGCGCCTGGAGGCGCTCCAGCCCCGAGTCATCCCGGGCGGCGAAGCGCGCCGCCGTCGTCTGGAGCGCCACCGGCCGGCCCTCCATGCGCCAGTGCTCCTGTGTCAGCGCGAAGTCGTGGTGCCCCTCCACTCGTGACAGGCGCACACCCGGCGCGAACCACGGCGCGTCCTGGAATCGCAGCGCTTGCGCGTCGAAGCCCACGCCTCGCGACACCGGGCTGCCCAGCCGCTGGCCATAGCCCAGCGGCACCGTGAGCGTGTCATCCGCCTGCCCAGGGACCACCAGCACCGGCGCCTCCACCGCGCGCCCGCGCAGCTCCAGGCGGACGCGGGCGCCTCGCGACAACGCCAGCCGCGAGGCCGTCGCGGGGCTCACCCACACGGCGTTGTCCCAGGTGAGCTGCGTCACCGGGTCGGGCAGCTCCTGGAGCCAGGGGTTCGCACCGAAGCGGCCGTCATGGACCTTCGTGTCCGTGACGAAGTGCAGCTCGAGCCCTTCATCGGGCGATGGGAGGCGCCGCACCGCCGCGAGCACCGCGCTCGCGTCCACGGGGACCCGCAGCTCGGGCAACCGCGTGCCGGGGATGATGCCCTCCGCGAGCCAGCGCTCCCACGCGTCCTCGAAGGACTCGGGCGGCGGGACGTGCGCGCGCCACTGCGCCCGCAGCCTCGCGTAGGGGGGCGTCGCCAGCGCGCCGGTGAACGCCGCCACCAGCTCCAGCGGTGAGACGGCGCTGTCCAACAGGGGCGCGATGAGCGGCTGCAGGACGGTCGCGGTACCGTCCATCGCGCGGCCGTCCTCCCAGGACTCATACGGATGCGTGGTGGGCACGGACCAGGAGACCCGCGCGGAGGTCTCGTCCTCGTGGAGCGCGCAGTAGACGGCGTCCTCCACCCGCTCCAGCGCGGCGCCCAGCGGGACGTCCGTGGGCGCGCGGAAGACGGGGTTCCACGCGGTGATGAGCAGCGTGTCCACCCGCCCCGCCTGGAGGTCCTCCACCAGCGAGGACAGCGCGCCCGCATCCGGCGGGGGAACGAGCACGCGCTCCACGCAGCGCACCGTTCCATCGCCCAGCGCCGCGTTGAGCAGGTGGGCCAGGGCGTGCACGGCGGGCGGTTGCGCTTCCCCCACCGCCACCCAGGACCGCGCCCCATGCCCCGCCAGATTTCGAGCGGCCCCCTCCACCCAGCGCCGCTCGGCGGTGCTCAAGTCCGGGCCACTCCCCGCAAGCGTCGCGAGGTCCTCCCGCCCCAACACCCGGCCGACCTCCGCCGCGAGCCCTCGCGCGATGAGCGGCACGCGAGAAGGCCGGGCCCGGAGCCGCTCGTCCGCGAACGCCCCGGTGAGGCTCAACCGGCTCTCCACCACCCAGAGCCGGTTGAGCTCGGGCGGCATGCGCGCGGCGATGAACTCGCGCGACGCCCGCAGGCCGCCCACCGCCGTGGAGAGGAAGTCGTCGTCCAGGGACACCACGGCGCGCGCGGCGCGCCAGTCCGGGATCGCGCGCAACGGGCGCCCCAGGGCCAGCCGGGCGCCCGCCTCCGCCTGTCCCGTGTCCGTCGAGCTGAAGGGCACCACGCGCGCCTCGGGGAAGCGCTCCAGGAGCTGCGCGCAGGTCCGCGCCCACAGGGGGGAGGCGCTGGGCTCCACGAGCAACCGCAGGCCCGCGCCCCCGTCTGTCCGGGCCGCGCGCCGCCGCAGCATCTCGAACAAGCGGGCCAGCGAGGTGGGCACGTCCCGGTGGCGCACGGCGCGCGCGCGATGTGGGTCGTACAGCCCCAGGAGTGAAGCCTGTTCATGCGCGCCGGCGGCGCCCAGGCTCTCCGGGTGCGACGGGTTGCCCGACACCAGCGTGGGGCGCCCCTCCTGGCTGCGCGCCAGCACGCCGCGCACGTACCCGTCCAGCACGAAGCCCGTGGCGTAATGGTGCGGGACGCCCGGGGTGAACTCCGGTGGGGGCCGCGAATAGGGCAACACCTTCTCATTGGGAGCGCGGAAGCAGCCCGCGAGCCCGGACACCGCCGTGCCGAACGCGGCCAGCTCCAGCAGCGCGCGTCGTGACACGCCTCGCGGCGCGGCCTCGGCCCCTGGCGGGAACTCTGGCGAAGTCCCCTCCTCCTCCTGCGCCCGCGCCTCCAGGCTCCGCCAGGGCTCGGGCCCCCCGAGCACCGGCAGCGGATATCGGTCCGTCAGCGGTGGCATGTGGAGCACTCGGTTCGAGGGGAGACATCCAGGGCCCGCATCACCTCGAGCCCCCGCTCACGGGCCGGCCCCGGTGGACGCCACGTCATGTCCGCGACGTACTCCGGCGGGCGCAGGTTCGGCGCCGGGTCCCGGTGACACTCCAGGCACCAGCCCATGGTGAGGGGCGCCACCTGCTCCACCCGCGCCATCTGGTCCACGCGGCCGTGGCAGCTCACGCACCCCACGCCCTTGTGCACGTGGATGGCGTGGTTGAAGAACACGTAGTCCGGCAGCCGGTGGACCCGGTTCCAGGGGATGGGCCGGTCCTCGAAGTAGCTCTGGCGCACGGGGGCCAGCAGCGTGCTCTCGTTCCATATCTGCGCATGGCAGCCCATGCACCGGCTGGTGGGCGGAATCCCCGCGGACGGGCCCTCCCAGGCGCCTTCGTGGCAGTACCGGCAGCCGATGCCCTCGTCCGCCGCGTGGTGCCGGTGGTCGAACTGCACCGGTTGAGGCACGGGCTCGAAGGCCCCCGTGCCCAGGGGATTGCGGGCCAACAGCAGCAACGCGACGGGGATCGCCGCGGGCAGCGCGACCATCAGGCCGAGCGCTATCCGCAGGACTGCGTCGGTCGCTGGAGGAAAGAGGCCCATACACCGCCCAGGCAGGCATGAGGCCCGCACCTAGCGGATGGACATTTCGGGAGAAAAGCGCGGCGTCCGCGGAGCGTCCGTTACTCCAAGCCCGCCCGGCGTCCGCGTCCGTGACCCCACAAGCGCCTGCCCTGGAGGCGCAAGCGGGCTACTCGGCCTTGGCCACGTCCTCGTCCAACGCGACCTGGGTGGAGGCCCGGTCATACACGGCGGTGTCGAGCAGCCCCTCCTCGCGCGCCACCAGCACGGGCACCAGCATCTGCCCCGTGACGTTCGTCAGGGTGCGCATCATGTCGAGGACGCGATCGATGGCGAGCAGGTAGCCCAGCCCCTCCAACGGCAGCCCCGCGGAGCTGAGCACCACCGTGGCCATCACCACCGCCGTCCCAGGGACGCCCGCGGTGCCGAAGCTGCCCAGCACGGAGGCCAGCAGGATGATGAAGTACTGTGACGCGGACAGCTCCAGGTTGAAGTACTGCGCCACGAACAGGGACGCGATGGCCGGGTAGATGGCGCCGCAGCCGTCCATCTTGATGCTCGCGCCCAGGGGCACCGCGAAGGACGCGTAGTCCTTGTTGACGCCCAGGTTGTGCGTCACCGCGCGGATGGCCACCGGCATGGACGCGAAGCTGGACGAGCTGACGAAGGCCACCTGCATGCCCGGCGCCGCGCCCCGGAAGAAGCGCAGCGGGTTGAGCCCGTGCGTCAGCAGCAGCCCGCCGTACACGAAGACGATGTGCAGCGCGCACGCCAGGTACAGCGCGAACACGAGCTTGCCCAGCGGCAACAGGCGCTCGAAACCATAGGTCCCCACCAGCGCGGCGATGAGCCCGAAGGTCCCCAGCGGCGTGAGCTCCAGCACGAAGCGGGTGACCTGGATCATCGCGTCGCTGGCCTCGCGGACCAGCTCGCGCAGGCGCGCCGTCTTCTCCCCCAGCTTCACCAGCGCGAAGCCCAGCAGCGCCGCGAAGAAGATGACCTGGAGGATCTTCCCACCCGCCAGCGCGGCGAACGGGTTGGTGGGCACCACGTCCAGGAGCACCTGGACGGGGCCGGGCACGTCCTTCGGCTTGAAGGACTCCGCGGCCACCAACTGCCCCACGCCCACGCCCGGCTTCAGGAGCGTCGCGACGCCCAGCCCCACGCCCACCGCCAGCGCCGCGGTGATGGCGAACCAGAGGAACGTCTTCCCGCCCAGCGCCGCCACGCTCTTCTGTCCGTGGAGCGCCGCCACCGCGTTCATGACCGCGAAGAACACCAGCGGCGTGGCGATCATCTTGATGAGGTTGACGTAGAGCGTCCCCAGCGGCTGGAACCAGGGGCCCGCCGGCTCGCCCACGAGCCATCCAGCCACGGCGCCGAGCACGAAGGCCCCCATCACGCGCTGCCAGAAGGGGATGCGGAACCAGGCGGAGACCAGCTTCTTCACGGGGACCTCGTGGCGTCGGGCGCGGCGGACGATAACTCCCCGTCCCCGGGCTCGCAGGGGGAAGCGCAGACTTTGCGCCGGGTGCGAACGGCACCGGGGATCCCCGTTTTGCCTCGCCCCGGAGCGCCCGAAGGGCCCCCAAGCACATCAGGGCCTCCCATTTATTCCCGGGGAGCGGTACACCATGGCCCACCATGGCCGAGACCTCTTCGCTCAACATCCCCACTGTCGACCTCGCCGACCTCGCGTCGGATGACTCCGCTCGCGTCGAGCGCGCCGTCGCGGCGATCCGCGAGGCCTTCGGCGTCTTCGGTCTCGTGTACGTGAAGAACCACGGCGTCGACACCCAGGCGCTGAACCGGTTCTACGACGCCTTTGGCGCGTTCATCGCGAAGCCCGCCGAGGAGAAGAAGCCCTACGGCCGCGCCGACATCTGGTACCAGCGGGGCTGGACGCCGCCGAACACCGAGGTCGCGGTCGCCGGCAACGGCCAGCCGGACTTCAAGGAATGCTACTTCGCGGCGCCCTACCCCAATGACCCGCAGTCCGCGCTCGAGTTCCCGGAGCTGTACCCGGAGAACGTGTGGCCCCAGAACGCGCCGGCCTACTTCGAGGACGGCCTGATGACGCTGGGCCGCTCGCTCCACGAGGCGGGCCTGAAGCTGCTCCGGGGCTCCGCCATCGCGCTGGGCCTGCAAGAGAACCTCTTCGCCGAGCTGTGCGAGCGCGGCGCCCATGTCACCCGCGCGCTCCAGTACCTGCCCCTCACCGACGCCCAGGTGAACACCTCCATCGTCTGGGGCGAGGAGCACACGGACTTCAACCTGCTCACCCTGCTCCCCGGAGGCCGCTTCCTCGACCCGAAGGGCGGCGCGGCGCCCGGCCCCGACAACAAGAGCGGCCTGTACCTGCGCACCCGCGCGACGCCCGAGGCGCCCAATGGCCTCCAGGTCCGGGGCACCGCGCCCGCGGGCTGCATCGTCGCGCAGGTGGGCCAGCAGCTCGAGATCCTCACCGGCGGCACCTTCCTCGCCACCCCTCACGTCATCACCGCCCCGGGCGTGCCGGGATGGCAGCGCCAGTCGGCCGCGCACTTCATGCACGTGCACACCAACACGGTGCTGTTCCCGCTGGAGAAGTTCCGCAGCCCCGAGGCCATCCGGAACTACGCCCCGCCCGTGCTCGCGGGCACGTATGACATCAAGACGCTGGTGGACATCGGGCTGGCGCCCTCGAGCGCGCTCGACAAGCTGGGTTACCGTCACTACGACCGCCTGAACCGGCAGCGCGCTGGCGCGTAGCGCGCCGTCACGTTCCGAGGCTCCAGCGACACTGGAGCCTCGCGTGTCCCCAGCGCAAAGACAGACACAAGCAATACGCAATCAAATACATTCAAATGTCTGTCATTATTTGACAGACATTGTCTGTGTTTCACCTGACAGGTGTCGCGCGGGGTTCACGCCGCGAAAAATCACTGAAAACAGTTTCATGTAGGCATGACCTATCCGCGGCTCCGCGCTCAGCCCGCGGCGCCGGACCGGTCGCGGCTCGGAAACCACTGATAAGTCGTTCATGTAGGCATTGCCCCCCGGAGTATCCGCGCTCATTCGGAGGGAACTCGACCGACCTGCCGAGCATTCATCCCCCTCCTCGTCAAGAAATGACTGAAGGTTCGTTCATGTAGGCACGACATTTCATCATTTCAGTGCTTGGAACATGACGACCGGTGTCGCAGGTTGAGTCTGTCCTGCCTTGTGGTGGGATATGTCGCCTGTGTGACAGCAGTATCGGCCGCGCGTCCGAGGCAATGGCGAACAGCCAGGAGACCCGTCAAGGGTAGCCTGGCCCGCCTGCCCGCCTGCGTGAGCCGCGCAACGAGGTGAGGAGCTCCGCCGCACGATGCACAACACCATCGACTTCAAGACGCTCTTCGACGCCTCCCCCAACCCGTACATGCTGCTCGACAGCCAGCTCCGGTACGTCGCCGCCAATGATGCGTACCTCCGCATCACGGCCAGCTCGTTGGACTCGCTCCTGGGGCGGAACGTCTTCGAGGTGTTCCCGAACGACCCGGAGAACCCCGACAACGTCAACACGAAGCAGCTCCGCGAGTCCTTCCTCCGGGTGCTGACACAGCGGAGCCCGGACATCCTCGCGCTGATTCCCTACCGGGTCCCACGGCGGACGGACTCGGGCATCGTCACGGAGCACCGGTACTGGAGCGCCACCCACATCCCGCTCCTGGATGCCCAGGGGAACGTGGCCTACATCCTCCAGCACACCGTCGACGTCACCGAGCTCCACCGGCTCCAGGAAGCCATACGCGCCGCCACCGGGACGCGGGAGGCCACCGGGGACGCACCGCAGCCGGCGCAGCTCGAAGCCGGCGTCTTCCAGCGTGCCCAGCAGGTGCAGGAGGCCAACCGGAACCTGGACCTGGAACGGCGCCACCTGCGCCGCCTGTTCGATCAGGCGCCCGGCTTCATGTGCTTCCTGCGCGGCAAGGAGCACGTCTTCGAGCTGGCCAACACGGCCTACCAGCAGCTCGTCGGGCACCGGCCCATCGTGGGCAAGGCCATCCGGGACGCGCTGCCGGAGGTGGACGGACAGGGCTACTTCGAGCTGCTGGACCGCGTCTTCACCACGGGTGAAGCCTTCGTGGGCCGGGGCATGCGGGTGTTCTTGCAGCGGACGCCAGACGACACGCTCACGGAGAGCCACGTCGACCTCGTGTACCAGCCCATCGTCGAGCCGGACGGCTCCATCTCCGGCATCTTCGTCCAGGGCCACGACATCACCGAGCAGAAGCGCGCCCAGGATGAGCTGCGCCAGTACAAGGACCACCTGGAGGACCTCGTCCGCGAGCGGACCCGCGCGCTCGAGGAGAGCGAGGCCGAGCGGCGCCAGACGGAGGCCGTGCTGCGGCAGGCGCAGAAGATGGAAGCGGTGGGCAAGCTCACCGGCGGCGTGGCGCACGACTTCAACAACCTGCTCCAGGTCATCGGCGGCAACCTCCAGCTCCTGCTGCGCGACGTGGGGGACAACACCCAGGCCCAGCGCCGGCTGACCACCGCCATTGGCGCGGTGGAGCGCGGCGCCCGCCTCTCCTCGCAGCTGCTCGCCTTCGCCCGGCGCCAGCCGCTCAACCCCACCGTCATCAACCTGGGACGGCTGGTGCGCGGCATGGACGACCTGCTCCGCCGCGCGCTCGGCGAGGACGTGGAGCTGGAGACCATCATCGGCGGCGGGCTGTGGAACACCTTCGTCGACCCGAACCAGCTCGAGAACGTCATCCTCAACCTGGCCATCAACGCGCGCGACGCCATGGACGGCCAGGGCAAGCTGACCGTCGAGGCCGGCAACGCCATGCTGGACGACCACTACAGCCAGATGCACCCGGACGTGGCCGCGGGCCAGTACGTGCTGCTGGCCATCTCCGACACCGGCTGCGGCATGTCCTCCGAGGTGATGGAGCGCGCCTTCGAGCCGTTCTTCACCACCAAGCCCGAGGGCCGGGGCACCGGACTGGGCCTGAGCATGGTGTATGGCTTCGTCAAGCAGACCGGCGGCCACGTGAAGATCTACAGCGAGGTCGGCCACGGGACGACCATCAAGATCTACCTCCCCCGCTCGCTCCAGGCGGAGATGCCCCGCGCCGAGGTCATCACCGAGCCCGTCGAGGGCGGCTCGGAGACGCTGCTCGTGGTCGAGGATGACGCGGAGGTGCGCGCCACCGCCGTGGAGATGCTCACGGAGCTGGGCTACCGCGTGCTCAAGGCGTCCGACGGGCAGAGCGCGCTCGCCGTCATCCAGAGCGGCATCCCCATTGACCTGCTCTTCACCGACGTGGTGATGCCCGGCCCGGTGCGCAGCCCCGAGCTTGCGCGGCAGGCCAAGGCGCTGTCACCCGACCTGGAGGTGCTCTTCACCTCCGGCTACACCGAGAACGCCATCGTCCACGGCGGCCGGTTGGACCCCGGCGTCCAGTTGCTGAGCAAGCCCTACCGGCGCGAGGACCTTGCCCGGAAGATCCGCCAGCTGCTCGCGGCGCGGCAGCAGCGCATCACGGAGCGCGAGGCCCTCAACCCACCGCGGCTGACGCCGCCGCCCGTGTCGACACCGGCCGTGGAGAAGAGGCAGCTGCGCATCCTCCTCGTGGAGGACGACGAGAACATCCTGATCCCCGCGTGCGAGCTGCTGGAGACCTTGGGCCACACGGTGACGGCCGCCACCAGCGCGGAGCAGGCCCTGCCCCTGCTGGCCTCGCGCGAGTTCGACCTGCTCTTCACCGACGTGAGCCTGCCCGGCCAGTCCGGCATCGAGCTGGCCCGTCAAGCGTGCCAGGACGCGCCCGCCCTGCGCGTCATCATCGCGTCGGGCCACGGCAACAACCTGGGCGCGGACGACCTGGGCGCGCTCGCGGGCGCCACCCTGCTTCCCAAGCCCTACGGCATCACCCAGCTCGAGCAGGCGCTGGCCCAAGCCACCGCATGAAGGTGAATTCAGGTTCATGCAGTGCGTCATGGGTGCGCGGAGCAAGGGGCGCTTGCTCCGCGCGCGACAAAGGCCGTTAATCAGCGCATGAAATTCCTGAGAGAGCTCCGCTCGGTCCTCAACCTGACCGTGCTGGTGGCCGGGCTCGGCTACTTCGTCGACCTCTTCGACATCACGTTGTTCGGCGTGGTGCGTGTCGCCTCGCTGAAGGACATCGGCATCACGGACCCGGCCGAAATCCTCCAGAGCGGCCTGCTCATCTACAACGCGCAGATGGTGGGGATGATGGTGGGCGGCCTGCTGTGGGGCGTGCTCGCCGACAAGCGCGGGCGCCTCTCGGTGATGTTCGGCTCCATCCTGCTCTACTCGTTCGCGAACCTGGCCAACGCCTTCGCGTGGGACGTCACCAGCTACGCCGTCTTCCGCGTCCTGGGCGGCGTGGGCCTGGCGGGTGAGCTGGGCGCGGCCATCACCCTGGTCGCGGAGTCGCTGCCCAAGGAGAAGCGCGGCCTGGGCACCACCATCGTCGCCACGCTGGGCATGCTCGGCATCGTCGCCGCGGCCTTCGTGGGCCAGCACCTGTACTGGAAGACGGCCTACCTCACCGGCGGCTTCATGGGCATCGCGCTGCTCTTCGCGCGCTTCAAGGTGTCCGAGTCCGAGCTGTTCCAGAAGAAGACGGACCCGTCACGCGCCAACCCGCTGCTGCTGCTCACCGGCGGCCGGTTCCTCAAGTACATCTGCTGCATCCTGATTGGCGTGCCCATCTACTTCACCACGGGCATCCTCTTCACCTTCGCGCCCGAGCTCACCGCCGGCCTCAACGTCCAGGGCACGGTGACGGCCGGCAACGCCATCCTCTATGGCTCCATCGGCCTGACGCTGGGCGACCTGCTGGCGGGCGTCTTCAGCCAGTGGCTCAAGAGCCGCAAGCGCGCGGTGGCCCTCAACCTCACCGCGGGCTTCGCGCTGATGCTCGTCTACGGCCTGACGCCGGGCCTCACCAGCACGGCGGTGTATGTCCTCAGCTTCCTGATTGGCATCACCGTGGGCTACTGGGCCGTGCTCGTCACCATGGCCGCCGAGCAGTTCGGCACCAACATCCGCGGCACCGTGGCCACCACCGTCCCCAACTTCGTGCGCGGCTCGGCGGCGCTCGCGGCCAGCGGCTTCGCCTACCTCAAGGGCGAGATGTCCGTGGCCACCGCGGCCATCATCGTCGGCAGCGTCTGCTTCGGCCTGGCGCTCATCGCCCTCACCCGCCTGGAGGAGACCTTCCACCGGGACCTGGACTTCGAGGAGACGGCCACCGGCCCGGAGACGGCCCCGCAGCCCTCGCAGTCCGGCACCTGACGCCTCGTGCGGCGCGCACGCCGCGCCGCGCCCTGAATCGGACGTTCCTCGCGCGGGCCATTGCCCCAGGGCCCGCGGGATGGCTACAGCGCCCACATGGAACATGTGACGCACCGTCCCATCCAGAAGGTCCTTTGCGCCAACCGCGGTGAGATTGCCATCCGTGTGTTTCGCGCCTGCAACGAGCTGGGCATCCGCACCGTCGCCATCTACAGCGACGAGGACCGCACCCACGAGCACCGCCACAAGGCCGACGAGGCGTACCTCGTGGGCCGGGGCAAGCGGCCCGTGGAAGCGTACCTGGGCATCGATGAAATCCTCGACGTGGCCGAGAAGGCCGGCGTGGACGCCATCCACCCCGGCTACGGCTTCCTGTCGGAGAACGCCGCCTTCGCCGAGGCGTGCGAGCGGCGGGGCATCCGCTTCATCGGGCCGCGCTCGGACGTGGTCCGCACCATGGGCGACAAGGTCGCCGCCAAGCAGCTGGCGGAGGCCGTGGGCGTCCCCGTCGTCCCCGGCGTGACGCTGGAGGGGGACGACGCCCACGTCCTGGCCCAGGCCCGAGACTTCTTCGCGAAGCACGGCGGCCCCATCCTGGTGAAGGCGGCCCACGGCGGCGGCGGGCGCGGCATGCGCGTGGTGCGCGACGCCAAGGACCTGGAGGACGCGCTGGCCTCCGCGCGCTCGGAGGCGAAGAGCGCCTTCGGCTCGGCGGCGGTGTTCCTGGAGCGCTTCCTGGAGCGCGTGCGGCACATCGAGGTGCAGCTGCTGGGTGACCTGCACGGCAACATCGTCCACCTGCACGAGCGGGACTGCTCCGTGCAGCGGCGCCACCAGAAGGTCATCGAGATCGCCCCCGCCCCCAACCTGGCGCCGGCGGTGAAGGAGGCCATCTGCGAGGCGGCGGTGCGGCTGGCCCGGAAGGCCGGCTACACCAGCGCGGGCACCGCCGAGTTCCTGGTGGCCCACGACGCCTTCTACTTCATCGAGTGCAACGCCCGGCTCCAGGTGGAGCACACCGTCACCGAGCAGGTGACGGGCGTGGACCTGGTGCAGAGCCAGCTTCGCATCGCGGAGGGTTACCGGCTGGACGCGCCCGAGGTGGGCATCCCCCGCCAGGAGGACGTGGTGCCCCGCGGCTTCGCGGTGCAGCTGCGCGTCACCACCGAGGACCCGGCCAACCAGTTCATGCCGGACGCGGGCATCATCACCGCCTGGCGCGCGGCCACCGGCTTCGGCATCCGGCTGGATGGCTCCAACGGCTACACCAACGCCGTCATCTCGCCCTACTACGACTCCATGCTGGTGAAAGTCATCGCCTACGCGCCCACGTTCCAGGGCGCGGTGATGAAGGGCCAGCGCGCGCTGCGCGAGTTCCGCATCCGCGGCGTGAAGACGAACTTGCCCTTCCTGGAGAACGTCCTCGCCCACCCGGCCTTCCAGCAGGGCGAGACGTACACGCGCTTCATCGACGAGACGCCCGAGCTGTTCCACCTGGAGCCCCGCCGCGACCGCGCCACCAAGCTGCTCCAGTACCTGGGCGACGTCACCGTCAACGGCCACCCCACGATCAAGAAGCCGCAGCGGCTCAAGCCCACGCAGTTCCTGGAGCCCCGCCTGCCCGTGACACCGCCGGGGCCCGTGCCCCGGGGCACCGCGCAGATATTGGCGGAGAAGGGCCCGCGCGGGCTGGCGGACTGGGTGCTCTCCCAGAAGCGCGTGCTGCTGACGGACACCACCATGCGGGACGCGCACCAGTCCCACCTGGCCACGCGCATGCGCACCCGGGACATCCTCCGCGTGGCGCCCGCCACCGCGCACCTCGCCGCCGAGCTCTTCAGCCTGGAGAGCTGGGGCGGCGCCACCTTCGACACCGCGTACCGCTTCCTCAACGAGGACCCGTGGGCCCGCCTGCGCGCGCTGAAGGCCGCCGCGCCCAACCTGCTCCAGCAGATGCTCCTGCGCGGCGCGAACGCGGTGGGCTACACCAGCTACCCGGACAACGTGGTGGAGGCCTTCATCGACGAGGCGGCCGAGGCCGGCGTGGATGTGTTCCGCATCTTCGACAGCCTCAACGATCTGGGCAGCATGGAGGTCTCCATCCGCCGCGTGCTGACGACGGGCAAGGTGGCGGAGGTGGCCATCTGCTACACGGGCGACGTCGCCAACCCCAAGCGCACGAAGTACACGCTGGACTATTACGCGGACCTGGCGCGGCGCATCGAGGACTCCGGCGCGCACTTCCTCTGCATCAAGGACATGGCGGGCCTGCTGCGCCCGCGCGCCGCCGCCATGCTGGTGCAGCGCCTGCGCGAGGTGACGCGGCTGCCCATCCACCTGCACATGCACGACACCTCCGGCAACGGCATCGCCAGCTACCTGGAGGCCATCGAGCACGGCGTGCACGTGGTGGACGTGGCGCTGGGCAGCATGGCGGGCCTGACGAGCCAGCCCAGCCTCAACGCGCTGGTGAGCGCCCTGCGCGGCCACCCGCGCGAGACGGGCCTGGCCAACGCGCGCCTCCAGCCGCTGGCCAACTACTGGGAGGACGTGCGCGAGTACTACGCCCCCTTCGAGAGCGGCCTCAAGAGCACGACCAGCGAGGTGTACTACCATGAGATTCCGGGCGGCCAGTACTCCAACCTCCGGCCCCAGGTGGCGGAGATGGGGCTGCTCGGGCGGTGGAACGACGTGAAGGACGCCTTCGCGCTGGTGAACGTGCTGGTGGGCGACATCCCCAAGGTGACGCCGTCGTCGAAGATGGTGGGCGACTTCGCCATCTTCCTGCTCAAGAACGACCTCACGGTGCGCGCCGCCACGCTGGCGGAGGCCGCCGCGCTCACCCGCCAGAAGCTGATTGAAGAAGCCCCGCGTCTGGACTTCCCCACCAGCGTGGTGGGCTACTTCCGCGGCGAGCTCGGCCAGCCGCCCAACGGCTTCCCCGAGGACCTGCGCGCCGCCGTGCTCAAGGGCCTGCCGCGCGTGGAGGGCCGCCCCTCCGCCAGCATGGCGCCGCTGGACCTGGAGGCGCTCCAGCGCGAGCTGTCCGAGAAGACGGGCCACGCCCTCACCCGCGTGGACGCCATCTCCAGCGCGCTCTACCCGCGCGTCATGTCCGGCTACCTGGAGGACCTGGCCCGCTACGAGGACGTCTCCATCCTCGACACCCCCAACTACTTCTACGGCATGGAGGTGGGCCAGGAGGTCTGGGTGGAGCTCGAGCCGGGCAAGACGCTGGTCATCAGCCTGTCCGCGGTGGGCGAGCCCGATGAAGAAGGCGTGCGCACCGTCTACTTCGCCCTCAACGGCCACAACCGCACCGTCCTGGTGAGGGACCGCGCCCGGGCCACCACCGTGGAGGCCCGGCGTCAGGCGGACCGCGCCAACCCGAACCACGTGGCCGCCAGCATGCCGGGCACCGTCATCACCGTGCACGTCAAGGCGGGTGACGCCGTCGAGGCGGGCGCGCCGCTCGTCACCCTGGAGGCGATGAAGATGGAGACGGTGGTGCGCGCCCCCAGGGCGGGCGCCGTGGCGGAGGTCGTCCCGGCGCTCAAGGCCGCCGTCCAGGGCGGCGACCTGCTGGTGGTGCTGAAGTAGCGACGCGGTGGGTGGCGGTGGCCTTCAGAAGGTCACCGTCATCACCAGCGTGTCGGAGTAGGCCCCCGCGGGCACCGCCTGCTGCGCGAAGATGCGGCCATAGATGGGGATGGTCGTATCCTCCGTGAGGACGGGCAGGAAGGGCCCGTAGCGCACCGTCCCCGACGAGCCGTTGCCCCAGACGAGCAGCCGCGTCACGTCCCGGTAGAGGTTGTAGCTCAGGCGGGGCGAGCCGGGCCCCGCCATGCTCCGCGCCGCGAAGCTGCCCCCCCCGCCGGCGCTGATGTCGATGTAGACGGGGGTGAGCTGCCCCTCGCACCGGATGACGATGTTCCCCACCGAGTCCCGGGGGAGCACATCCGTGGTGAGGTAGGTCCCGAAGACCACCGCCTGAGTGCTGCGAATCTGACAGACGGCGCCCGCCAGCCCCGGGAGCAACCCGCAGGCCCCCACCACCGCGAGCGCCGCCGCCCGTGTCGCGCTATTTCGCCGCATGAACGCACCTCACGGTTCCCAGGTCGATGACGTTGCCTTCGAGGGAGGGGACGTTCAGCGACGTCTCACACCGGCCCTTGGGGTACACGACCCACGCCGGCAGGCGGCCCTCGGGCAGCCCCACCAGCTCGAACTCACCGTTCCAGCCAATGGGTGAGGCCCACTTCTCTCCGTCCTTCTCCACGCGGATCTCGCCGTACGACAACAAACGCATGTCGTCCTGCGAGTCGATGGTCACCTTGCCCCGGTACGCGCGCACCGTCTGCGTCTTGAAGTCGAGCACCACGCCGCCGCGCTGGTACGTGGCCACCGTCTGCTCCGTGGACGGGATGTAAACGTCCAGCGGCACCTGCTGGTCCACCAGCGAGAGGTGGTTGGCGTTGTACGACTGCAGCCGCGTCACCACCAGCTCGCCGTTCGCGTCGGTGCGGCCGATTTCGTGGTGGTTCAACCGCACGCCCACGCCCTCCACGCCCTTCACGCGCACCAGCGCGAAGCCCTGGTCCACCGCGCGGGTGGGACGCACCCGGCCGCCAATGAAGACCAGGCCGCCGGCGACCTCGCCCATGCCGGAGACCTTCCCCTCGAACCACTCCGCGCCCGCCGACACCCGGCCCACCTGGGTGTCGTAGTCGGCCCGGCCCATGGCCCGGTCCGCCCGCCCCACCTGCCCCTGCACCTGGTAGCCGAAGCCGCCCTCCATGGGCACCGAGCGGGCGAGGTCCACCGACGTGGTGCCCTCCCCGCGCAAGCCCTGGGCGTGGCCCACCGTGCCCGTGGTCCGGGCATCGAAGATGGCGTTCAGGTACACCATGCCCTCCACCACGGAGTCGCCACTCATGGACTTGCTCCGGTTCGCGGCGAAGGACAGCGTCGACCAGTCCGTCAGCCGCGCCGACGTGGTGGCGCCCAGCCACGTGCTCCACCCCGCCTGCTGGTAGCGCGACAGAACGGCCTGCCCACCCACGTTCACGTCCCGTCCCAACGCGACGTACACCGAGCCGCCCGTCTCCACGATGGGGTGGTCGTCATCCAGCTTGAGGCTGGTGTGGGTATAGGACGCGTTCATGCCCCGTCCGAACACGGAGCCGCCCACCCAGCGGCGCTGGAGTGCGTAGACGATGCCCGCCGCCAGGCCCGTGCGGCGCTCGCTGCGGCTGATGGCCTGCGACAGCTCCAGCTCGCCGAAGGGAAGCTGGATGAGCTGCAAGGCGCCGGTGCTGACCATGTTGGGCGCCAGCTCCAGGCGGACCCCCGGCGTCAGCCAGGGCGTGAGGCCCAACCGGGCATTCCCCAGCAACATCGGCCGGCCGTAGTCGAAGTTGCGCAGGTGGAGGGACTCACGCTCGACGCCCGCGGAGACGCGGAAGTCCGCCACCCCGGGCGACAGCTGTTGGCCGCTGAGGTAGTACGCGTTGTTCACCTCGCGGGTGCGGCCGAAGGCGTCCCGGATGACGTACCGCGTGTTGCCCTCGCCTCGCGGCACCGTGAGGTTCTCCAGCCGGAACGGGCCGGGCGGCAGCTCGGTGCGCCGCACCAGGTGGTTGTTGACGTAGACCTCCAGGGTGGAGGGCGTGTCCACGTCGCCCGCGTAGTCCTGCATGGGATTGCGGATGTAGTAGGGATTCAGCTCGAACGAGCGGCCCAGGTGGAACCCCGCCACCACCGCGCCGCCGCCCAGCACCCCGCCGAACGCCGTGGCCTCTCCTGCGATGGCGCGCACCATCTGCTTGGGGAAGTCCAACGAGAGCTGCGTGAGGCCGCGCAGGGGCGTCGTGCCGGGCCGCCACCGCGCCTGGGTCGTCAACAAGCCCCGGCCCACGGACGCCCCCGCCTCACCGAAGAAGGTCAGCGCGGTGTTCCGGGCGTGCGCGGCGTAGTTGACGAAGCCGCTGGGGCTGCCGCGCACCTGATAGTCCCCGGGCACCTGGGGCCCCAGGTTGATGCGGGTCGCCGTGAACGCGGACGCGGGCAGGTCGCAAACGACGCTGACGGTCCGCTCGTCCATGTTGCAGCGCCCGCGAGGCTCCAGGGAGCGGGCGGAGATGTAGGTCTTTCCCTCGTGAACTTCCTGGCGGCCACCCAGCGCCACCAGGTCCACGCCGTAGGCCTCGAGCGAGGCCGCCGGGAGCAGGACGTCGTCCTCCCGGAGGATGGGGAAGGTGGCGCCGCGGGGGACACCGTTGAGGGTGAAGTCCGCGACGATGGGCATGAGCGGCGCGGAGGGGTTCGGCGCCGGAGGGTCCTGCGCCGCCGCTGGAAGGGCCCCCAGCGACAGCGACAAGGCCAACGCCGTGCGCGAGGGCGCACGGGTTACTACACGTCGGTTGGGGGCCATGACAGGTTGTGTTTCAGCGAGCGCAGGGCACGGGAGACGTCACGGGAGAGGTCTGCCGGAGCACGCCCTGGTCGGTCTCCATCTCCACTTCCACCGTGCGAACCTTGCGGCACGCCTTGCCAGCGACCTCCAGGGCGTACACCTGCGAGTCACCCGCCAGCACGTACCAGCCGGGCTCCTCCTGCTCGACCAGCCGCTTCCCCTTGGCGTCGAGCCCGCGCACCCGGAGGTTCCGGACGAAGAAGTTCACCGTCCCCGGGTTCTTCACCCGGACGTGGAACTTGGACTCGCGGAGGATTGCTTCATCAATCTGCCCGTGGAGCGTCTTCTTCTTCGGGGCGAGGAAGACGGGGATCGACACCCGGGTCAGGACGTTCAACCCCGTCGCCTGCCCCGACGGCTGCAGCGGGGGAAGCTCCTCCACGATGATCCGGAAGGAGCGCTCCGTGTCCTGTGGAGCCGCGGAGCTGCCCACCCGGATGGGGCGGGACTCACCGGGCTCCAACGTCAACATGGACGGGAAGAAGAACAGATCCTGGGTCGGCGCGAGCGACATGCGGCCTTCTTCATCCTGGACCCAGGAATAGACAGAGGCTTGGAAACGTGTGGTCTGGTCACCCTTGTTCCTCACGTTCATCACCACGCCACGAGCGCCAGAATCCAACTCGAGCCGGACCGGGCTGACGTCGAGCTCAGCCGCGCTCGCACGCCCCATGACGGTCCACTCCAGGGCGGCCGTGAACATCAGGCAGCCCGTCCAGGAAAGAAGACGGTTACGCATGGCTCATCGCCTCCCGAATCAGAACGTGACGGTGGCGACGACGGTGTCGTTGTACGTGCCAGAGGGAACGTTCTGGCCGCGCGGGACCGTGCCGTAGACCAGCACGGGGACGGGCAGGCCCGTGCCGAGGAACGGCAGGCCCGTGCCCGCGGTGTTGCCCCACACGATGAGGCGGGTCACGTCCTGGTACAGGCTGTAGGCGAGGAAGTCCGCCGACGCCGTGTTGCGCATCCGGCGCAGCGGCGCCGCGTCCGTGGAGCCCGAGTCCGCGTGCAGGCCCTGACCCAGCGTGATGACCGCGGTGCCGAGCAGGGTGCACTGCACGCTCAGCGTGCCCGTGCCGAACAGGTCGATGCCCAGCGCGGAGTTCACGATGATGGGATCGTACGTGCCGAAGTTCAGCGTGCCGCCGCCCGTGCCGGCGCCAATGGTGCAGGAACCCCCGACGTTGGCGGTGACGTTCAGGTTCGCGGTGGCGGTGGCGGCCTCCGCGGAGGAGAAGGCGGCGAGCGAAGCAGCGGCGGTGACGGCGGCGATGGCGGTCTTGATGGCGTTCATTGACAATGCTCCAACGAGCGTCCGGTTGATTCCGGCGTGCGTCGCGGCATTGCAACCCGTTGGCCGGGCCATCAGCGGTCCGCCCCACCCCTCCCTTCAGCGCATGTCACACCAATGCCTTTCATGCGCTTCCACACGGACCCTGAAAATGATTCCCTGTTTGTTTTCAAGGCGAAACGCACACATGTCCTTGAAGGGAGCCCTTCAGGGAGGGGCGGCCAGCCGTGGCGGCGCCCCGGCCGCGGGCCTCGGGTGACGGGAACTGCCCACCGCGAGGAACGCGAATGCCCGGTGTGGGAAGAAGTTTTCCCACAGCGGGCACGCATTTCCCTCACCTGTGCCGGCGCGTCGTCCGGGTGACACCGGGACGTCCTCGCCGGATGGAACTGAACTGCCCAACACGTGCCGTCTTGCGACCCACGCGGCCGCACACGCGCCGGGCGCGCTCAGTCCACTTTCGCGACCCGGCGGCGGTCTCCGAGGAACTCCTCCACGCCATGGGCAATCGCCTTGGCGACCTCGGTCTGATAGGCATTGGACTTGAGGCGCGCCTCTTCGTCTGGGTTTGAAAGAAACGCCGTCTCGACCAGGATGGCCGGCATCTTCACACCCAGCAACACATAGAACAGCGCTTCCTTGTGCCCCAGGTCCCGGATGTCCTTGTACTTGGTGGACAGGTCGGACACGAGGCTGCGCTGCACGTGGTTGGCGAGCCGCGTGGACTCCTCGGTGTTCGCCTTGGTCGCCAGGTCCGCCAGGATGAACTGGAGGTCGCTGATGCCCTTCTCCGACGACGCGTTCTCCCGCGCGGCCAGGCGGATGGAGTAGCGGTCCGCCGAGGTGTTGAGCGTGTACGTCTCGATGCCGCGCAGCGTCCGCTTCTCCGCGGCGTTGCAGTGGACGGAGATGAACAGGTCGCCGTGCTCGGCGTTGGCGAACTTCGCGCGGTCCTCCAGCCGGATGAACTTGTCGTCGCCGCGGGTGAGGATGACCTCCAGGCCCTTCTCCCGCAACTCGTCCGCCAGCTTGAGGGAGATGGCCAGCGCCACGTCCTTCTCGCGCGTGCCGCCCTTGCCGATGGCGCCCGAGTCGTGACCGCCGTGGCCGGGGTCGATGATGACGCGGCGGACCTTGAGCCCGAGCTGTTCGGCCAGCGTCAGCTCCATGCGGCGCGAGTGCTTGGCGACCGCCTTCAGACGCGCCTGGGCCACCTGGTCATCCACGGGCCGGGTGATGGGGCGCGGCGGGTCGGCGGGCTTCGGCTCGGGCGGGGACGCCTTGGCGGCCATGGCCGCCGCCACCGCGGCGTCCAGGCTCTTCTCACGCGGGTCCGTGCCCGCCGCCTTCTCGGCGACCTTGGGCGCGGGCTCGCGGGCGATCTTCTCGATGGCCGCGACCAGCGAGGACGCGGGGCGCTCGGCGGGCGCGGAGACCTGGACCTCGGAGGAGGCGTCCTCGCCCGGGGTGGACCCGGCCGCGTCACTGGAGGCGAGCGAGGTGTCGGCCTTGGCGGACGCGGTGCTCGCGTCATTCGAGGCGGTGGCCGGACCGCGCGCGCCCTTGGCGGCGGCGACCGCGTCGTTCGAAGCCGGGGACGTGTCGGCCGCGGCACGCGCATCGCTCGCCGCGGTGCCCTTCCCCGCCCCGCCCTTGTCATGCGCCGCGACGGCGGAGGTGGCCTCGGAGGGCTTGTCCGTCTTCGCCGGAGCCTCCGCCTGGGAGGCGGACTTGCTGGTGCTCGGCGCGGGGGCCTTCGCCACGGCGGGCGCGGCCTTGCGCGGCGCGGGCGCGGGCTTCGGGGGCGCCGGCAGCGAGGCCAGCAGCTCCCGCATCTCACGGGCCCGGTCACCCTTGCCGTTGACCGCGAGCGTCTCGGTGAGGACGCGGCGCGCGGCCTCCGGCTGGTCCAGGCGGTGAACGTGAATCTTCGCGAGCGCGAGCGCGCCGTCGTCCGTCAGGCGGTGCTTCGGGTAGCCCTCGATGAGCTTGGTGTAGTCCGCGATGGAGGCCTTGAGGTCGTCCTCCACGAAGGAGATGCGACTCAGCTCCTGGAGCAGCTCGGCGGCGGTGTAGAGCGCGTCCGGGGCGCGGTCGGACTTCGGGAAGCGCGCGGCGACGCTCTCGAAGCGCGCGGCCACGTTCAGCCAGTGGTGGCGCAGCTTGCGCCGGGCGGCGTCGTCCTTGAGCGAGTAGTAGACCTTGCGGGCACCCTGGTAGGCCTCTTCCGCCTCGTCCCGCTTGGCGGCCCCCACCGCGCTCGGAACGAGCAGCAGCAGCACGGGCAGCACAGTGACAAGGCGCGAGTGCATGGGGTTTCCTCCGGGTAGGTGCGAGCTACAGGCGTGTGTCACACAGCCCCACCCCCCCGGCAAATTTTCGGCCCCCACGAACCGTCCTAGCGCAGCCACCCCAGGACACTCGCGAGGTCCTGATCGATGACGCGCGCCCACCCCGGCTGGCGGGGGACGACGGCCGCGAGCACCTTCTCCCCGTTGCGCACGGGCGCCCGGCCTGGACGGACGCGGGCCCGGACCGCGTGCTTCACGTCTTGCCGGAAATAATGCGCGGGGAAGGACACCTCCCCCCGGGTCTCCGGCAGCGGCCCGTCCGGCGACAGCCAGACCAGGGCCCCGAGCCGCAGGGGCTCCACCTCCGAGCGCCACAGCCGCCGCACCTCCCAGGCGAAGCCTCCGAGGGCCACGAGTACGCCCAGGCCAATGCCCCAGGGCATCAGGCCCACGCGCAGCGCCTGGGAGCGGGCGAAGCGGGCCTCGCGAGGCCGGCCCGGCGACGCGGGGTCCACCAGCAGCAACACCCGGGCGCCCCGCCCCAGGCCCTCGGCGTATTCCGCGAAGGTCCGCACGCCGGAAACGGAGTGCTCCGAGGTGTCGAACGTGTAGAGGACCTCGAGCCGCCCCTCCCCGCCGTCCCGCTCCTCCGGGGGCGGCAGCCGGGAGGCGACGACGATGCCCTCCACCTCCTCCGCCCGGGACGCGAAGCCCTGCTCCTCCACGAAGTAGCGCCCCGCCCACCCGGCGCCCGCGCCCAGCACCGCCACGGCCAACAGCCCCAGCAAGGCGCCCCGTATCAGGCGCCCCACGGCGCCGGGGACCTGCCTCAGTTTCACCTTCCGGGGTGCGTGCGGGATCGCCAGCTGCATGGGAGCCTAGAGCCTACACCATGCGCGTTGGCATCCAAGTGGACGCACGCGGCACGTCGGGTTGCGTGAGTCGTGCCCCCCTCTGACCGGAAGCGTGGCACAGGCCCCAATCCCTGGCGCCCCCCCGAAACTGGCATACACTCTCAAGAGGAGGTTCGCCAAGGAATGCCTCGTGCCATCTGTCAGGAGAAGGTGCTCGAAAGCATCTACGACTGCGCGGAGAATCCATCAGGATTCGAGCCAGCGTTGGCTTTGATGGCGTCATGCCTCAGGGCGGACAAGGCTCACGCGCTCATCTTCCATGATGGTAGGCTCATCGACTCCTGCTTTCATGGGTATGACGACAGTGGGTTCGAAGAGTATGAGCGTCACTGGCAGGCCAAGGATCCACGGTTCAGCGCGTCCTTGGCGTCTCCTGGCACCGTCCTCTCGGACGAGCAAGTCATGGAGGCCAAACGCTTCGAGTCATCCCCCATCTACAACGAACTGCTCAAGAAGGTCGGCGTCCGCTACACGCTGTTCACCACGACCGAACTGGCGCCCACCCTGGTTCTTGGTCAGGCGTTCATGAAGAATGGAGACCAGGGTCCGTTCGCACAATCCGATGTCCGCTCACTCGATCGGGTGATGCCCCACTTGAGACGTGCATTTCGGATGCAGCACTTGATTACGGCCCTGACAGACGAACTTGCGGACCTGCGTCGCGCGCTAGATGTCGTACCAAGCCCCATCGCATTGCTCGAAAGCGATGGCAGACTGATCTGCGGTAACGAGAAGGCACATCGCCTCTTCACAGCCGGCGATGGCCTTTATCTGGACGCACGACAACTCACTGCCAGAAGCTCCCTGGATGCAAAGGCCTTGGCGGCGGCATTCTCCCAGGCGGCAATGCTCGCGGATTGCCGTCCACGGCAGTACCCGGCCAGCACACAGGCGACGATGGTCCAAGTGAGCCGGAAGCGGGGCGGCTCTGTTGGCGTCGTTCTCCTGCCAGCACGCTCGTCGAACCCACTACGTGCACGCGGACATGCCAAGGCCAGGGTCATCGCGGTCTTTCACGATCCTTCCGCGACGCTCCTGCTCGACCCGAAGTTGATATCGCGACTCCACGGATTGACGAGGACCGAGGCCCTCCTTGCCTTCGCTCTGGCGCAGGGACAGTCGCTGGCTGAGTTCGCGGTGGCCCAGGAGTGCTCGGTCCAAACAGCCCGAACCCACCTCAAGCGGGTGCTCGACAAGACAGGCGCACATCGGCAGGCAGAGTTGGTGCGTATCCTCGTTGGCAGCGCTGCCCTTCACTCCGTACCCCTCTGACGGGTTCCACGTACCCCATTTGGGGGACGCAACGTTCGTCACGCATCCGTAGAGTGGCATTACCGACCCCTCGCTGGCGGCAGCCACTTCTCAAAAACAGAGCTAGATCGCCCTGTGAGCAACTCCGTCCGCCACGTCCAAGACTGTACCCATGTCTAACAATTGCTTTCACCAAGGAGATGGTCGATGAAGAATCGATATCTGTGCGGGCTCTTGATTGCTGGCATCAGCCCCTTGTGCCTGACGAGTTGTTCGCCACCGGGGGAGGTTCTCGCCCCACATACTCCGATCGAGACCATGTCTTTCGAGGAGTTCACCGCAAGGGCGTGGCAAGAGCCGGACAGCGGCATCTACATCTATAACGGAGACGAAACTGCCGCCAGCCTCGCCGAACTCAAGCTCGTCTACGAGGCTAGGTTCTCCCCCGACGAGACGGGGAAGCGTCGAGACGGCTTGGCCGTCCACACGCTGGGGGGCACTGACGTCAGGTGGAGTCCCTACGAAGCGCTCAATCTCACCTATTGTGTGAGCACCGACTTCGGGCCCAAATACAGCGTCGTCGTAGCGGCCATGGAACAGGCAGCCCAAGCCTGGACGTTGGCCGCCAACGTTCGATTCATCCACGTGAGCACGTTTGACGCTCAATGCAACGCCAGCACTCGCTCGGTCTTGTTTGACGTGCGTCCAGTGGATGTCCTCGGCCAGTACCTCGCTCGCGCGTTCTTTCCCAACTCGGACCGCGTCAACCGCAACATACTCATCGACAACACCGCATTTGGGCACATCTCGCCCTGGACGCTAACTGGGATTTTGCGGCATGAGATTGGCCATGCACTTGGATTCCGGCATGAGCATACGCGGCCAGAAGCAGGTACATGCTTCGAGGACAGCGCTTGGCGGCCGCTGACTTCCTATGACGCGGCCTCCGTCATGCACTACCCCCATTGCAATGGATCGACCACCGGCGATCTGGCTCTGACCAACCTGGACAAGATGGGTGCCGCCACGCTCTATCCTTTCAACATCCCGGGCCCCTCACGTCAACTGACCACCCACCTCGCTGGAGACTTCAATGGCGATGGGCGCTCCGATACCGCGATGTTCGACACATCCACAGGCACTTGGTGGATGAACCTCTCAACTGGAACCGCATTCATGACGGTTCCCTGGGCGGACTTCCGCACCAACAGCGGGTGGACCTCCCAGGTAGTGGGGGACTTCAACGGCGATGGACTCTCGGATATCGCCAACTTCCACCCAGCCCACGGCGAATGGTGGGTCAGCTTGTCAGCGGGCTCCACCTTCACCACAAGTCTCTGGGAGGACTTCACCACGAACAGCGGGTGGACCTCCCAGGTGGTGGGAGACTTCAATGGCGATGGACTCTCGGACATCGCGAACTTCCATCCAGCCTATGGAGAATGGTGGGTCAGCCTGTCGACCGGTTCGGGCTTCACGACGCGTCTGTGGGCAGACTTCACCACCAACAGCGGGTGGACCTCACAGGTGGTGGGAGACTTCAACGGCGATGGACTCTCGGACATCGCGAACTTCCACCCAGCCTATGGAGAATGGTGGGTCAGCCTGTCAACCGGCTCGGGCTTCACGACACGCCTCTGGGAAGACTTCACCACCAACAGCGGGTGGACCTCCCAGGTGGTGGGGGACTTCAACGGCGATGGCCGCTCGGACATCGCGAACTTCCACCCCACCTTCGGTGAGTGGTTTGTCAGTCTGTCGACTGGTTCGGGCTTCACGACACGCCTCTGGGAAGACTTCACTACCAACAGCGGGTGGACCTCCCAGGTGGTAGGGGACTTCAACGGCGATGGCCGCTCGGACATCGCGAACTTCCACCCCACCTTCGGAGAATGGTGGGTCAGCCTGTCGACCGGTTCGGGCTTCACGACGCGTCTGTGGGCTGACTTCTATACGAACAGTGGATGGACAGCCCAAATGGTGGGGGACTTCAATGGCGATGGCCGCTCAGACCTCACCAACTTCTACCCAGCCTACGGCGAATGGTTTGTCAGCCTGTCGACCGGTTCGTCACTCGCCACGACGCTCTGGGCAGACTTCTGAAGCGCCCATCGCAACGGCTTGCTGAATCAGCGGGTGGGCTACTGGACTGTCGTGGCCGATGGAGTCGCCGCACCGAGTCACAACCACAGACAATGACCACGTCTTCTCTACCGACACCTGGATTCCTCGGTCCAGCGGCAGCCGAAATGGCTGCTACCCGTTCTTCAGCAGCATCACCTGCCGGTGACGGCCCCTGCTCCCTGCAGCCAAGTAGATATATCTCCCACGAGACCACGTTATGGGGACAACGAATCTGGAGGTCAGCCCATGCGTTACTCACTCCTGGCCGTGTCTCTGTCGTTCTTCGTGGGATGTGCACATAGCTCACGGCCTGTTGCCCCCGTGGAACTCGCCCCAGCGGACCTGGCGCAGCGCGCTGTCATGGATGCGTGGTCCATCTCCATCCCCTTTGAAAAGGACCAGGACGGTACCGATCTGGTCCTCGCACTGCTCGAACGGGCTGAAGCCTCGGGCGCCCGGTACGTCAGTGAACTGCGCGTGGTCTTCATTACCCAGCAGAATGGTCACCCCCTGGAGTGCAGCACCAAGTTGGTTCCTGAGTCGGAACTTGATGCATCCCAGGCCACGCCCTCCGAACCGGAGACCGACCCGAGCTCCCCCATGGCGTTGAAGCCCTACACGTTCAGCGCCCTGGAGTTTGGTTGTGATGCCGTCGCATCGAGCAGGCTCATCCGACAGCGCCGGTCCCTGCCCAGCAGCGTCCCGCCGGTCCAGGAAACTCAGGCCGCGGCGGCGAGACCCTCCCGCTCCGGTAACGCATGTGCCTACTCACGCGTCGAGCATGCCCTGTCGCGGTACGCATTCCAGGAAGACGTCAATTACGTGCCGCCGATCACCTATCGAATCCAACAGACCCGGCCGGACCTGCCCTTGGCCGAGGCTGACGCCGAATGCGTACCGGCGAGCCCGCATGCCCCCGCGAACAACCGCATCGAGGCGGTGATCCACGGAGGCGAGGGCCCCAAGGCCACGCTCAAGGCCGATCGCGGCGTGCACCCGGTGAGAACGTACCTCTGAGCACTGGGCAACGTGAGGCCCGCGATGGAGCGCGGGCCTCACCGAAGCCCCACGAGCGGAGCCCGCCCAAACGCCCTACTCCAGCTCCCGCTGGAGCTTCGCCAGCAGGTTGAGCGCGTCCAGCGGCGTCATCCGGTCGATGGTGGCCGCCTTGAGCCCCTCCAGCGCCTTCTGCTGCGCCGGAGTCGGCCCCGCCGCGGCCGTGGGCGCTGGATCCGCGCCGAACAGGCCGAGCTGGCCCGGCGAAGCCGAGGCCGCCCGCCGTCCACCCTGGGGCTGGCGCACGGCCACCCGGGGCCGGCCCGCATCATCCAGCTCCCCGGACTCCAGGTTCTGCAGCAGTTCCCGGGCGCGCCCCACGACCTCCGGCGGCAGGCCCGCGAGCTTCGCGACCTCGATGCCGTACGAGCGGCTGGCCCCACCCGGCACCAGCTTGCGCAGGAAGATGACCTTGCCGTTCTGCTCCTTCACGGCGATGCACAGGTTCTTCACCCGCGTCCGCTCGCGGGCCAGGTCCACCAGTTCGTGGTAGTGCGTGGCGAACAGCGCCCGCGCCCCCACCGTGTCGTGCAGGTGCTCCGCCACCGCCCAGGCGATGGAGAGGCCGTCGAACGTGGACGTGCCGCGGCCAATCTCATCCAGGATGATGAGGCTCTTGCGCGTGGCGTGGTGGAGGATGTGGCTGGTCTCCGTCATCTCCACCATGAACGTGGACTGCCCGCGCGCCAGGTTGTCCGCCGCGCCCACGCGCGTGAAGATGCGGTCGCACAGGCCGATGCGCGCCGCCTTCGCCGGAACGAAGGAGCCCGCCTGCGCCATCAGCGCCGTCAGCGCCACCTGCCGCATCACCGTGCTCTTGCCGGCCATGTTCGGGCCGGTGATCACCAGGAGCTGCGCGTCCTCCGCCGGGTCCAGGCGCACGTCGTTGGGCACGAAGGAGTCCCCCGCTCCCAGCATGCGCTCCACCACCGGGTGCCGCCCGGCGGTGATGCTCAGCGCCTCCGAGGCATCCACCTCCGGCCGGGTGTAGCCGTACTCCGCCGCGCAGCGCGCGAAGGACAACAGCGAGTCCCCCGTGGCCACCGCCTCCGCCGCGGACCGGATGCGCGGCGCCGCCGCCACCACCTTCGCCCGCAGCGCCTCGAAGAGCTGGAGCTCCAGCGTGCACCGCCGCTCCTCGGCCGTGAGCACCTGCTCCTCGTACTCCTTCAGCTCCGGCGTGACGAAGCGCTCCGCGTTCACCGTGGTCTGCTTGCGGATGTAGTCCTTGGGCACCCGGTCCAGGTTCGACTTCGTCACCTCCAGGTAGTAGCCGAAGACCTTGTTGTAGCGGACCTTCAGCGAGGAGATGCCCGTGCGCTCCTTCTCCCGCTGCTCAATCTGGAGCAGCAGGTCCTTGCCGTGCGTGGACAGCGCCACCAGCTTGTCCAGCTCCGCGTCGTAGCCGGCGCGAATCATGCCGCCGTCCTTCAGCGTCACCGGCGGCTCGTCCGCCACGGCGCGAGCCAGCAGCTCCGCCAGCTCCGGCAACGCGGACAGCGGCCCCGTCAGGGACTTGAGCAGCGCGGACTCACACCGCCCCAGCACCGCCGCCACGCGGGGCAGCTGCGCCAGCGACACGCCCAGCGCCCGCAGGTCCCGCGCGTTGCCAGCCCCCAGCGAGAGCCGGCCGCACAGCCGCTCCAGGTCGCCCACTTCCTTGAGGATGCTGGCCAGCTCCTCGCGCCACACGCTGCGCCCGGACAGCTCCTCCACCGCGTCCAGCCGCGCGTGGATCTCCGGCAGCGAGCCCAGCGGCGACGCCAGCCACCGCGCCAGCTTGCGCGCGCCCAGGCTCGTCACCGTCTTGTCCAGGACGCCCAGCAGCGAGCCCTTGCGCCCGCCGTCCCGCAGCGAACGCAGCACCTCCAGGTTCGCCCGCGAGGACTCGTCCATCAGCAGGTTGCCGCCGCGCTCCTGCCGGCTCAGCCGGTCCACGTGCGCCGCCGCCGTCTTCTGCGTGTCCTTCAGGTAGCGCAGCGCCGCGCCCGCGGCCCCCGCCGCGAGGGGGGCGTCATCCAGCCCGAAGGCGGACAGCGACTGCACCGCGAAGTGACTCCGCAGGTAGCCCGCGGCCCGCGTGGGCTCGAAGGACGCGGCCTCGCCCTCCGCCACCGCCGGCGTGCGTGCCAGCCGGGCGCACAGCTGCGTCACCTCGGGCGCGTCCCGCTTGCCATCCGGAACCAGGAGCTCCCGCGGCTCCACGCGCGACAGGGCCTCCGCCAGCTCCGCGATGCCAGGGGCCTCCAGCGCCAGGAACTCACCGGTGGACGCCTCCAGCAGCGCCGCGCCCCAGCCCTTGTCGCTCCAGGACACGGCCGCCAGGAAGTTGCTGGCCTGCGGCTCCAGCACCTCCTCGTCCAGCACCATGCCCGGCGTGATGACGCGCGTGACCTCGCGGCGGACGATGCCCGGCCCGTTGCCCGGCTCCTCCACCTGCTCGCAGATGGCGACCTTCAGGCCCTCCGACACGAGCCGGCCGATGTAGCGCCGCGCCGCGTGGTAGGGGACACCGCACATGGGCACCTTGTCCGCGCCCTTGGCCCGCGCGGTGAGGGTGATCTGGAGGATCTCCGAGGCCTTGATCGCGTCCTCGTAGAACATCTCGTAGAAGTCACCCAGCCGGAAGAACAGCAACGCGTCCGGGTTGAGCGCCTTCACCTCCAAATACTGCCGCATCATGGGGGTCAGGGAGGCGATCTCGCGGGTGCCCGCACCCTCGCTCACCGTCCCCACCTCCGGCGTCATGTCCCCAGGGAGCTCCACCGCTGCGCTCCTGCCTGCCTTCGCCTGCTGCGTCACGGCCATTGCCTGCCCTTCTCTCATGGCCCCACCCCCGGATCAACGAACCGGTTTCCTACCCGCCGAGTTCCCTTATCACTCGCGGCCGACACTCCCTGGGGCCCGCCGCCGAAAACGGATGCGGCCCTCAGGCACGCGAGGCATCTTGCGCGCCGCATGCCGCAGACCCCCACCTCCGACAAGGCCCGCCCCCGGCCTCCCCTCCCCGCGCTCTTCCGCGTGGCCGTGGCCCCCATCCAGGCCTTCTTCCGGCTGGAGGCCGCCAGCGGCATCCTGCTGGCGCTGTGCGCCGTGGCCGCGCTCGCGTGGGCGAACTCCCCGTGGGCCTCCGCCTACTCCGCGCTCTTCGACGCCCGGATGGTGGTGGGGGTGGCGGGCACGCAGGGCCACTTCACCTTCCGGGAGCTCATCAACGACGGGCTGATGACGCTGTTCTTCTTCGTCGTCGGCATGGAGATCAAGCGCGAGCTGAGCTCGGGCGAGCTGCGCACCTTCTCCCGCGCGGTGCTGCCGCTCATCGCCGCGATGGGCGGGATGATTGTCCCGGCCCTCGTCTACTCCGCCTTCAACTACGGCACGCCCGCCCAGGCCGGCTGGGCCATCCCCATGGCCACCGACATCGCCTTCGCCATTGGCTGCCTCACGCTGGTCAAGGCGCGGGTGAGCCATGGGCTCGTGGTGTTCCTCACCGCGCTGGCCATCTTCGACGACATCGGCGGCATCCTGGTCATCGCGCTCTTCTACGGCTCGGGCCTGCATGTCGGCTGGCTGCTCGCGGGCGTGGGCGTGCTCGCCGTGCTGGCGTGCCTCAATCACTTCCAGGTGCGCAACGGCGTGGCCTACGCGCTCGCGGGCGCGGCGCTCTGGTACGCCATGCACCACGGCGGCATCCACGCCACGCTGGCTGGCGTGGTGCTCGGCCTGTTCATCCCCGCGAGGCCGCTGCGCCCGGGCCGGCAGGTGCTGGAGGAGCTGGGCCGCTACGTGGACCGGACGCTCCAGACGCCCGTGGACGAGACGGCCCGGGGCGCGCAGATCCTCTACATCGAGGAGCGGCTGGAGGAGCTGGAGCCGCCGCTCAACCGCTTCGTCCACCTGTGGCATGTCCCGGTGGCGTACGGCATCGTGCCGCTCTTCGCCCTGGCCAACTCGGGCATCTCGCTGGCGGGCATGGGCTGGGGCGACCTGCTGCGTCCGCTGCCGCTGGGCATCATCGCGGGCCTCTTCGTGGGCAAGCAGGTGGGCATCTTCCTCTTCACCTGGGGCGCGGTGAAGCTGGGCGCGGCGGAGCGGCCCGGCGGCGCGAGCCTGCCGCAGCTCCACGGCGTGGCGGTGGTGGCGGGCATCGGCTTCACCGTGGCGCTCTTCGTCGCGGGGCTGGCCTTCCCCGGGCAGCCGGAGCTGCTGACGGAGGCCAAGCTGGGCATCCTGGTGGGCTCGCTGCTGTCCGCGGTGGTGGGGTACGGCCTCTTGCGCTTCATGGTCAGGCCATCCGTCCCGGCGTGACACGGAGCACCGTCACGGGGTGATGACGCCGGTCACCAGTCCGCCAACGGGTGTCATCAGCGCCGAGGGCCTTCGCGCGGGCGGCGGGGCCCACGTCCCATGTAAATCAAGGCACTTGGCGCTCGCCCCCGGCCACGTCCGCGTTGGCACACGCCGTGCTCTTGGGTCAGGCATCCCACGCAGCCTTCAAGGACCTGACCCTCATGGCCATCTCCTCTCTGTCGCGCCCGTCCCCCAGCTCCTGCGCGAACCGCGCTCCCGCCGCCGCGCAGGCGTCACAGAACGTCGTGGTGAAGGTCGTCAACGCGGACGGCTCGACGGCGAGGACGGTGGACTCCGCGAAGCAGCCTCAGGAGTTCGCCGACCTCTTGAAGAAGATGGGCCTGACGAAGGAGGGCCTCCTGAGGGGTGAGGGCGCGAAGGGCGTGAAGAGCGAGGGTGCGAAGGGCGCGTGCCCGAAGCCGGCCGAGTCGCGCTTCCAGCAGAACTGGCGCGCCGACAGCTTCGAGCCCGCCAAGCCCCAGGGCAAGAAGGCGCAGCCGACGCCGCCGCCCACCCAGGCGCAGCCCACGCCGGCGCCCGCCAAGGAGCAGCCGGCGCCCGCCCCCGCCAAGGCGCAGGGGGAGAAGGGCCCGCCGTCCGGCAAGAGCGCGGACGCGGTGGCCAAGGACATCGCGCAGCAGGCCACGGACTGGACGTATGACTACACGGGCGGCAAGACGTGGGACGCCGCCATGAAGAACGCCAGCACGTTCGACAAGACGCAGGCGGGCGTCTGCGTGGACATGGCCATCGAGGCCGAGCAGCGCTTCGAGAAGGCCGGCGTGGACGCGCGCGTCGTCTTCGGGAAGACGGGCCGGGGCGACCACGCGTGGGTGGAGTTCAAGGACGACAAGGGCGAGTACCAGGCCTTCGACCCCACCGCCGCGGCGTGCACCAAGAAGGCCGATGACGCCATCACCCCGTACGACAACAACCTCTACAACTACGGGAGCATCTTCCAGACCCACCAGGCCGTGTCCTGAAGCCCCCGCCTCCGTGCGCTCGCGGGGGCGCCCTCCCGGCGAGGGGTGCCCCCTCCCTCGCGCCGCTCCAACGTCGTGGCCAAGCCGGCCGTCACGGCGTAACGTAGCGGCCAGGAACGCCCGTGATTCTCCAGGACCTCAACCGCGTGCGGCAAATCACCGTCATCGCGGCCCGCCATGGCTTTGGCGAGCTGGCGGAGCGCGCGGGGCTGTGGCGCATCGTCGGCCGCAAGGAGAAGGTGGAGGTCTCGCCGGAGGCCCAGCGCGCCTCCACCGCGCGGCGCTTCCGCATGCTGCTCAACGACCTGGGCCCCACCTTCGTCAAGCTGGGCCAGGTGCTGTCCACGCGCGCGGACCTGCTGCCCGCCGAGTACATCGACGAGCTGGCCCTGCTCCAGGACCACGTGGAGCCCATTCCGCTGGAGGCCGTCCACGCGCAGATCCAGGACTCGCTGGGCGCCAGCGTGGAGAGCCTGTTCGCCACCATCGACCCCACGCCGCTGGCCGCCGCGTCCATCGCGCAGGTGCACCGCGCGGTGACGCTGGAGGGCGAAGAGGTGGTGGTGAAGGTGCAGCGCCCCGGCATCGCCGAGCGCATCGACTCCGACCTGGGCGTGCTGCGCAGCCTGGCGCGGCTGCTGGAGGCCGTGGTGGAGGAGACGGGCGTGTACACGCCCACCGGCATCGTGGACGAGTTCGACCGCGCCATCCACGAGGAGCTGGACTTCATCAACGAGGCCACCAACATCCGGGCCTTCCTGGAGAACCACCGCGAGCGGCCGTACCTCAAGATTCCGCGCGTCTACTCCGGCCTGTGCAGCCGCACGGTGCTGACGCTGGAGTTCATCCGCGGCGTGAAGCTCAACCCCGCGGAGCTGAGCGAGGCCGAGCGCAAGGCCATTGCCCAGAACATCCTGGACGCGTCCTTCCGCCAGCTCTTCGAGGACGGGCTGTTCCACGGAGACCCGCACCCCGGCAACCTCCTGCTGATGGAGGACCACCGGCTGGCGCTGCTGGACTTCGGCGTGGTGGGCCGGCTGTCGCGGCCGATGCAGGAGACGCTGGTCATGCTGTGCCTCGCGGTGGCGCTCAAGGACAGCGAGTCCGTGGCGCGCATCCTCTACCGCGTGGGCGTGCCCGACGCGCGCGCCAACCTGGTGGGCTTCCGCAACGACATCGAGGCGCTGCTCGGCCAGCACCTGGCCACCACGCTGGGCCAGGTGGACACGCGCTCGCTGCTGCGCGACTTGCTGGATCTGGCGGTGAAGTACCGCATCCGCATCCCCAAGGAGTACGCGCTGCTCAGCCGCGCCTCCGTGTCCACGGAGGGCATGCTCCGCAGCCTGTACCCGGAGATGAACATCATCGAGGTCGCCCTGCCCTATGCGAAGGAACTGCTCGCCGGGCGGTACGATCCCACGCAGCTCCAGGGCGGGCTGATGCGCACGCTGCTGCGCTTCCAGTCCATGGCGCAGGACCTGCCCACGCAGCTGTCGCAGATCCTCCTGGACATGGAGTCCGGCAAGTTCACCGTCACGGTGCGCGCCGACCAGTTCGACAAGCTGAATGAGAATCTGCGCAGCGCCGCGGTGATTGCCTTCATGGGCCTGTGCGCGTGCGGCTTCATCGTGGGCGCGTTCATCTCCTTCGCGCCGAAGCCGTGGATGTACGGCAACGTGCCGGTGCTCGGGGCCATTGGCATCGCCGTGGCGGCGGCGCTCTTCGGCGCGGTCATCACCTGGTACCTCTTCGGCGGGCGCCGCATTGGCAAGGTGCGCTTGAGCCGCTTCCTCAAGAAGCCCAAGCGCAAGTAGGCGCGGCGGCCTAGACGGGCCTGCGGAACAGGTCCGCGAGGTCCGCGGGGAGCTGCGAGGCCACGGCCGCCACCTCGTCCTCGGGGATCCGGTCCCGGATGGCGGTGAAGACGGCGGTCAGCACGCGCAGCGCCTGGTCCCCGGGGATGCGCAGGTGGTCCGCCACGTCGGTGATGAACTCCGCGCGGTCCATGCGTTTGGCGTGGGATGGGCCCCGGTGGATGGCGCAGGCGCCCAGGATGGCGCCGATGCCGTCATTGCCTCCGAGGAAGCGGAACAGCTTGAGGTCCTCGCCGTCGGACAGGCGCCGCGCGAGCGTGCAGAACACCGCCTCCGCCCCCTGCCGTGCCCCCACGCCATTCACCTGGAACTCGCGGCTGTTGCCCAGCTCCTCCAGGAAGCCTTGCAGGTCCAGGGGCTCGTCGCGCTCCTTCACCGGCGTGGCGTTGATGGGGGGTTCGGTGTGCTCCGCCATGGGGCTGCCTCCTTGGGTGCCAGTGCGGCCGTGTGGAATCACTGCCTGTGTCATGGTGCCCACGCCGTCCGCGTGCTTCACCCAGGGACGCCGCGTACCTCGGGACACATCCCCCGGGCCGAGTGCCCGGCGGCGCGCCTGGCCGAAGGGCCGAGCGCGCACAGGGACGCAAGGCACCTGCCTTGCACTGCCGGGCGGACCATGGATGACAGAAAGCCCCTGCTATCGCAGGTTCCATTCCGGCTGGGAGTGACCCTGGTGGCGTTCCTGGTTCCCGTGCTCGGGCATGGAGTGACGCTGCCCGACCTGTTCCACTCGCTCTGGGGTAACGCGGTCCACTTTCCCGAGCCCGACGGGCTGAACCTGTTCAAGCTCGGCCTGGTTCCCTTTCTGTGCTCGTTCGTGGTGGTTGAGTTGATCATCGCGATGGTTCCCTCCTGGCGAATCCTCCGCAGGAGCGGTCCCGTCGAGCGCGGGGGCCTGCGCACGTTGGCCCTGATCTTCGGAGGGCTGTTCGCCGTCATCGCAGCGCTCGGGGTGACGCTTCTGAAGACGTCCCCTTTCCTCTGGTCCAAGGAAGTGGACCTGCCGTTGGTGGACGGGCACTACCCGTTCGACGAGGTCTGGTTCGTCCTCGCTGTTGCGCCCTTCTTCCTGCACGCGCTCACCGTCGCCGTCGATCGATATGGATTGGGCAGTGGCTACGCGGCCGTCCTGCTGGGCCTCACCGTCCCCGAGGTCGCCGAGGCCTTGATGCGGTGGAGGCAGCCCTGGGCTCACACCGGGATTCCTCTCGGCACGGTGGTGCCGCTGGTCCTGGTGCTGGGCGCCATTCTTCTGTGCGTGTCATGGATGATGACCGGAGCTGCGCGCGAACTCTACTCCCACGCTGACGCGCCCGTGGCGCCGCGGATTCCCACGGGTGGCCTCATCCCCGCGTATCTCGCGACCGGATTCATCGGTTTTCGCTCACTGCTCCTCCCGTTCGGGCGGAGTGAATACCTGTGGCTTGAAGCCCTCTGCGCTGTCGCGCTGCTCGCCGTTGCCACAGGGGGCTTGTCCGCGTGCTTCTACTGGCCGGGGTCCGTGGGTTCTCGCTGGGCGGCGTACGCCGATCCGAGCGCCGGGTGCGCCTCGCAGGTTCGAACACGCATGACCGCGCGAGCCAAGGCGATGCTCCCCTCCGCCACGACCTGGAGCGTGCTCTTTGGGCTCGTGGTGGTCCTTCCGACGCTGCTCATTCCCAGGGAGCTCGACCTGCCATTGATGACACTGCCCTGCCTCGTGCTCGCGGTGGCGTGGGTCCTGGACGTTTGGCACGAGGCCCGTGCCCGCCGGCACCATACCTGGACGCCGACATGGTCGCTGCACAGCGTCTTGGACGTGGAGCCAGCACTCGGCGCGCTCACCGCCGCGGACATCCCCGCGGTGGTGCGAGGCGCCAGGGTCCGGAGCTTGTTCCACATCTTCGGCCCCTTTCACCGGCTCGACGTGCTCGTCCTTCCGGGCCACGTGGAAGCGGCCCGGAGGGTGCTGGGCATGGGCAACGGCGGATGGCCCCCGCCTGTCACAGATACGGTCGCGTGATCAGCGCGAGGCCGTGATGACCATCGCCGGGGGCCCGAGCGTCGAACACGCGCTGTGGGCCGAGGACAACGACGACTCGTTGGAGGACTTCACCACGATTGAGCAACAAGGGTGCGCCGGAAGAACGTCACGGCCTCCGCGTTCGTCCGAGCATGTGAGGCCGCCCGGGTCCCGGGCTTCGCGTCCTGGCACAGCATGGGCGCCACCTTGAACCCCAGCTCCGCGCACTCGGGCAGGAAGGTGAAGTGGGCCGCGTCGTCGAGGACCACCGTCTTCGCGGCGGGCAGCAGCTTCGCCAGGTGGACGCCGTTCTCCTCGTGGGGCATCAGCTCGTCCCCCTTCGCGAGCACCAGGGCGACCGGCGCGGTGATGTCCGCGACGTCCCGGGCCTCATAGGTGCCGGCCATCCCCGGGGCCATCGCGAAGGCCGCGCGGACGCGCGAGTCCTTGTACGACGCGCGCGCCTCCGCGAAATCGATGCGGCTGTAGTCCACGTCACGCAGTTCCTCGCATCCCGGGTGGTCGCGAGTGACGGGCGACGTGCAGATGTCCGCGAGCGTCTTCAAGTTCAACCGCGCCCCGACCAGGGCGAGCGCCGTGTAACCGCCCATGGAGTGCCCCGCGGCGCCGATGCGCTCCGGGTCCACGCGAGGCCCCCAGCTCGGGTGCGCCAGCAAGCCGTCCAGGAGCGCCGTGAAGTCCCGAGGCCGCTCCCAGCCCCGCACATAGCCCTCCGGGCTCGTATCCCCATAGGAGTTCCCCGGGTGGTTCACCGACACGACCATGAAGCCATGGGCCGCCAGGTGCGCGCCGAACCACGCCATGTTGATGGCCTCGCCACCGTTGCCGTGTGACAGCACCACCAGGGGCCACTGTCGCTTCTCGCTGGCGACGGGCGCGTCCTTCACGGCGTGGAACCGCGCGAAGATGGGAGAGGCCTCGTTCTCCACCATCGGCACGTCCGGCGCGGTCGGATACCAGAGCACCGTCTTCAACGTGCGCTGACGCGCAGGGTCCTCGAAGGTCAGCAGCGTGTAGCCCACCGCGTGCGTGGCATCCGCGCCGTAGGGGCTCGCCGCGGAGGAAGCCTGGGCCTCCGTGGGCGCGGGCTTTGACGTGGCACAGCCACCTGTCAGGAGCGAGGCCCCAAGGACACACGCACCCAGGGCGCCGGAGAGATTGTTGAAGGTCTGCGGGCTACGACGAAGGTGGGAACGTCGGAACATGGCGCTCAGCTCCAAGGGCCGGGCAGCAGGCCCTGCGTGAAGAATGTGACGCACCTCGCAAGGTGGTCTCGCGACGGAAGACGACGCATGTCAGGCGCTCGCGCCGCGAACCGCCGCCGGTGACGTACGTCCAGGTGCGGTGCCGATTGCGAGGAGGGTCCGAGGCTCCAAAGGAACCGACGTTCCAACGCAACGCCGATTGCCAGGGCGCGTCGCGAAGCAGCTCAGCAGGCACGCTCGTGGAGGTACAGCTGCAGGCCACGGAGGTGCCGACCCCAGTGGGTCTCGAAGCTGAACCGGAAGTGCCAGAGCGCGGCCTCCTCGCCCGTGGTTTCCCACTGATGGAGGAAGCGATGCATGTCCACCGCGATATCCGTGAGGTCGTCGAGGGCATCGCCCACGCCAGGCTCGAGCTCGCCCACCGGGGCCACGATGTTCAAGACCTCGTTGTAGAGGCCGAGGTCCGGAAAGAGGACGGCGAGGCCCGCTCGAAGCGCGTTGGCTTCGGCCCAGGGGGCATCGGAATGCGTCGTGCCGTCGAACGGGGCTTCAGCGGAATGGTAAGCCAGCGCGAGTCCGTCCAGGGCCGCACGCAACGCACGCTCGCGGTCCTCGAAGCGGCGCTGCGGGTCGAGCACATCAAGGAAGCGCTTCACGCTCTGGAGAATGTCGTCCCGGGTCATGGCTCAACCGACAAGTCCAGGCCCAGGTAGAGCGCGTCGGGCATCGGGTTGAACACGTAGGGCGGTATCGGCCTGAAGCCCATCGACGTGTACAGCCGCAGCGCGGCCTCCAGGCTCGCCAACGTGTCGAGGCAGATGTGCCGATAACCCGCGGCGCGTGCCTCCTCGCAGATGCGCTCCGCGAGACGCCGCCCCAACTGTTCACCGCGTGCTTCCGCACGGACGAACAGCCGCTTCATCTCGCACGTGTCCTCATTGACGGGCCGCAGCGCCACGCCTCCGAGCACCCGGGGCCCCCGCCGCGCGAGGAGCAACCGCCCGCGAGGCGCCGCGTACTTCCCGGGCAGCGTCGCCAGCTCGGCGTCGAAGTCCTGGAACCCCAGGTCGATGCCAAGGCTCTGTGCGTACTCACGCCACAGCGTCCGGATCTCCGGCACGTCCTCCGGAAGCCGCGCGGGCTCAATGAGACTCATGCATGCCCCTGCTCAGTCCGGCCGGGAGAGGAGGCACCTCATCCGAGATGCCCCCACCCGCCTCGCTCACCCGTGCGCCGCGGGCCGGGGCGCATCCCCGTGTCCCGGCTGCTGCGGCGGCTCAGGCGACGCGTCGTCGTCCTTCTTCCCGAAGCGCTCCCCCAGCCGCTCCTTGATGCGGTCCGCGACCACATAGAACGCGGGCACCACGAGCAAGCTGAGCACCGTGGACACGGACAAGCCCCCGAGCACCGCGATGGACATGGGCGCGCGCGTCTCCGAGCCCGCGCCCAGCGCCAGCGCCGCCGGCACCGCCGCCATCATCGTCGCCGTGGACGTCATCAGGATGGGCCGCAATCGCACCGGCCCCGCGCGCAACATGGCCTGCATCGCGTCCGCGCCGCGCTCCCGCTCCTGCAGCGCGTAGTCCACCAGGATGATGGAGTTCTTCTTCACGATGCCCATCAACAGCAACAGGCCAATCATGCTGAAGATGTTCAGCGTCGTGCCCGTGGCGAAGAGCGCGAACGCGGCCCCCGCCACCGACAGCGGCAGAATCGTCAGCACCGTGACCGGGTGCAGGAACGAATTGAACTGCGCGCCCAGCACCATGTACGCCACGCCAATCCCGAGGAAGAGCGCGAAGAACAGGCTGCTCATCGAGTCCCGGAAGGCCACGCTCGCGCCGCCGGCCACCACGCGCACGCCGCCGGGCAGCTCCTTCGCCAACCGCTCCACCGTGGCCAGGGCCTCCTCCTGATTCGAGCCCGGCGCCACGTTCGCGAAGACGCTGATGGCGCGCTCGCGGTCCCGCCGGGTGATGGCCTGGAGCGCGGGCCGCTCCTCCTGCGTCACCAGTGAGGACAAGGGCACCAGCGCGCCACTGGCCGTGCGGACCTTCAACATGGACAGGTCCTCGGGCCGTGAGCGCTGGTCCTTCAAGAGCCGCATGCGCACGTCGATGCGCCGGCCCCCGGTGCTGTACTTGCCCACGCGCACGCCGCCCACCAGCGCGTTGATGGTGGTGGCGACGGATTGAATGGGCACCCCCAGGTCCGCGGCGCGGCCGCGGTCCGGGGTGATGCGCAGCTCCGGCATGCCCAGCTGGTAGTCGGTGTCCACGTCCACCACCTTGCCGCTGGCCTGGAGCTTCTCCCGCATCTCCTGGCTGCCCTCCACCAGTCGCTCCCAGTCGGAGCCGCGCACGCTGAACTCCACCGGGAAGCCGCGCTGCGCCGTGAAGCCGCTCTGCGACTGGTCCTGAACCACCGCGCGCAGGCCCGGGTAGCTGTTGAACTCCTTGCGGAGGATCTGCTGGAACTCCGCCTGCGGCATGCGCTCGTCGGGCGGCTTCAAGCTGACGAACATGATGCCCGTGTTGACCGCGCCGCTGCCGAAACCACCGACGACGGAGAACACGCGCGTCACCTCCGGCCGGTTGCTGGCGAACTCCTCCGCTCGCAGGAACAGCCGGTTCGTCTCCTCGATGTTGCTGCCCACCGCCGTCTGCATGCGCACCAGCAGGCGGCTCTGGTCCTGCGACGGCACGAACTCACCCGGCAGCGCCCGGAAGACGAACGCGCTGGCTGCCGTCAGCGCCACCGCCACGCCCAGCACCCACCAGGGCCGCTTCAGGCCCCAGGCCAGCGTGCGCCCGTAGCCGCGCTCCAGCTTCTCGAACGCCCGGTCCACCCACACGCCCACGCGGCTGCGGCCCTCGCGCGACGTCTTCAGGAGCTGCGCGCACCGCGCGGGGGCCAGGGTGATGGCCTCCACGTAGGACAGCAGCACCGCCACGCACAGCGTCACGCCGAACTGGAGGAAGTACTTGCCAATGACGCCGCTCATGAAGACGACCGGCAGGAAGATGGCCACCACGGCGAACGTGGCCGCCAGCGCCGCGAAGGTGATCTCCGCGGTGCCCTCGCGCGCGGCGCGCACCCGGTCCTTGCCCTCCTCCGAGTGCCGGAAGATGTTCTCCAGCACCATGATGGCGTCATCCACCACGATGCCCACCGCCAGCGCCAGCCCCAGCAGCGTGAAGGTGTTGAGCGTGAAGCCCAGGAAGTAGATGACCGCCACCGTGCCCAGCAGCGACATGGGGATGGCGAGCACCACGTTCATGGTGCTGGACAGCGAACCCAGGAACACCCAGCACACGAAGGCGGTGAGGATGCACGCGAGCATCAGCTCGAACTCGATCTCGTGGACGCTCTCCTCGATGAACTGCGTCGAGTCGAAGTTGATGCCCAGCTGCATCCCCTCCGGCAGGTCCTTCTGCATCTTGTCGAGCTCGGCGCGGATGCCCTGCGCCACGGCCACGGCGTTGGCGCCGCGCTGCTTCTTGATGCCCAGGCCCTGCGCCGGCTCGCCGTTGATGCGCGCCATGCGCCGCACGTCCTCGAAGCCGTCCTCCACCAGCGCCACGTCGTTCAGGTAGACGGGGAAGCCGTTCTGCTCGCGGATGATGATGCGGCGCAGCGTCTCCAGGTCCAGCGCCTCGCCCATGACGCGGACGTTGACCTCGCGGCCCTGCGTCTCGATGCGGCCCGCGGGCAGCTCCACGTGCTCCCGCTGGAGCGCGGCGGACACGTCCGCGACGGTGAGGCCCAAGGCGTCCAGCTTCTGCGCGTCCACCCAGATGCGGACGTTGCGCTCCAGGAGGCCGCCGAGCTGCACCTCGCCCACGCCGGGAATCGTCTGGAGCTTCTCCTTCACGCGGTAGCGGGCGTAGTCACTCACCACCTGCTGGCTGAAGGGGCCGGACACGCCCACCCAGAGGATGGGTTGGTCCTCCGGGTTCGACTTGGAGATGATGGGCGGGTCGATGTCCAGCGGCAGCCGGCGCTGCACCTGGCTCACCTTGGTCTGCACGTCCTGGAGCGCCAGGTCCACGTTGCGCGACAGGTCGAGCTCGACGGTGATGTTGCCGCCGCCCTGGCGCGCGGTGGAGTTGATGGCCGTGACGCCCTCCACCTGCGTCACCGCCTCCTCGATGAACTCGAGGACGTCGCTCTCCACCGCCTCCGGGTTGGCGCCTTCCCACGTCACGGAGATGTTGATGGTGGGGAAGTCGACGTCCGGGAACTGACTGATGCCGATGCGCTGCGCCGCCACCAGTCCGAAGACGATGGTGGCCGCCATGATCATCCACGCCAGCACCGGCTTCTTGATGCACGCCTCGGTGATGTTCATCTGCCGGCGCCTCCACCGCCGTTGGCGGTCTCCGGCGCCGCGCGGGGCTCACCGGTGACGGTGGGCTTGGGCCCCGGCGCCACGCGCACGCTCGAGCCGTCGCGCAGGGCCTCGCCGCCGCGCACCACCAGCGTCTCACCGGGCTTCACGCCTTCGCGCACCTCCACCCGGCCGTCCCCCGTGCGGAGGCCCAGCTCCAGGACGCGCTCGCGGGCCTTGTCGCCCTCCACCACGTAGGCCAGGAAGCCCCGCTCGCTGGCGCGCACGGCCGTCTGCGGAATCACCGGGCTGCCGCCGCGCGTCTCCACCGGCACTGACACCGTGGCGAACGCGCCCGGGCGCAGCTTCTCGGCCGCCTCGCCCGTCACCTCGGCCGTCACCGGCACCATGCGGCTGGCGTCGTCCGCGGCGCCGGCGACGTGGGTGATCTTCGCGACGAACGCGCCGCCCACCGCGCGCACGGAGAAGCGCGCCGGCATCCCCGGCTGGATGCGCCCCACGTCCGACGCCGGGACGGTGAAGCGCAGGAGCAGCGGCTCGCGCCGCAGCAGCGTGGCCAGCACGATGCCCGGCTGCACGTACTGCCCCGTCTGCACCGTGCGCGTCTGGAGCACGCCGTCCATGGGCGCGCGCACGTAGGCGTCACGCTGGTTGAGCTGCGCCTGGTCGAGCAGCGCCTTCGCCGCGGCCACGTCCGCCTGCGCGGTGCGCGCGCGGGCCTCGAAGGTCTCCAACTGCTCGGCGGGCAGCAGCCCCGGGCTGGCCTCGTTCACCGCCGCGCGGCGCTTGGAGCCGGCCTCCGCCTCCACCAACGTGGCCCGGGCGCGCGCCAGGGTGGCCTCGGCGGAGCGCACGGCGATGGCGTACCGGGCCGGCTCGATCTCCGCGAGCACGTCCCCCTTCTTCACGTTCTGCCCCTCCGTGAAGAGCACGCGCTCCACGGCGCCCGGGACGCGCGCGGTGATCTGCACCCGCTCGAACGCCTCCACGGAGCCCACCGCGTCCACGACGTACTCCACGTCCTGGGCCTCCACTGGCGCCACCTCGACGGGGAACTGGGTGGGGCCTCGCGCGGCGCCCCCCTTCGCGGCCCCGGCCGGAGCGCTCTGCGAGTCCTTATTGCAACCGGCGCCCAGGGCCAGCGCGGCCACGGCCAGGCCCAACGTTCCAACACGTCGCATTGCCTTCAAGGTTCATTCCCCAATGGGTCGAGTCCGACAGCCGCACGCAGTCCCAGCAGCGCCACGCCCAGCGCGAACCGGCTCTGCGCATAGGCCACCTCTGCTTCGAACTGCCGCAGCGAGGCATCCGCCACCGTCAGGGCCGTGGACAACCCCTGACGGTACAGAATCCCTTGCTCCTCCGCGTTCTGCCGCGCGGTGCGGACCGCCAGGTCGCTCTGTGCCAGGGCGGCCTGCGCGTTCTCCAGTGCCACCCTCGCCTGCTCGATGTCCACGTCCACGCGGCGCGTGGTGGCCTGGACCCGGAGCTCGGCGGCCTTGCGCAGCGCCTCGCGCTCGCGGCGTTCGGCATAGCGCTCACCGCCGTCGAAGAAGTTCCAGACGAGGTTCACGCCCAGGAAGCCATCTCCGGTGCGGCCCGCGAGGCCGGCCTCGTTCGTGAGCCGGTAGTTCGCGTTCGCCCCCAAGGTGGGCAGCAAGCGGGCCAGGGGCTCCTTCGCGCTCTCGTCCAGGGCGTCCACGCGCAGCCGGGCCGCGAGGATGTCCGGCCGGCGCTCCACCGCGCCCTCCGCCATCGCGTCGTACGCGTCCGCCTTGCGGCTGGCGTCCGTCAACAGCGCATCCGGCGGCGCCAGGGTGCCCTCCACGGGGGATACGAGCAGGAAGCCCAGCTCCAGGCGGGTCGTCTGCGCGGCGTTGCGCGCGTTCGACATCTGCACTTCGGCGCTGGCGGCCTCCAGCTCCGCGCGCGTCACGTCGTTGCTGCTCGCCAGGCCGGCCTTGGCGCGAGCGGCCGCGTCCGCGAGCGACTGCCGGGCGAAGGCCAGCCGCTGCTCGGCGGCGCGGTAGACCTGCTCCTGGGCCAGGGTGGACAGGAAGGCGTTGGCCGCCTCGAAGCCGATCTGCCGGCGGGCCTCCACGGCCTCCCACTTCGCCGCGTCTTCATCACGACGCGCCGCGCGATAGAGGAAGATGCCTCGCGCGTCGAACAGCGGCATCGTGGCGACGAAGTTGGCGTTGAACGCGTTGTTGCGCTGGATGACCACCGTCTGGCCGCCGACGACGCGCGTGACCTCGTTCAGACGCCGCGTGTAGGTCCCTGTGCCCGTCAGCTCCGGAAAGAAGAAGGCCCGGGCCCGAGCCACCCGGGCCTTGGCGGCCTCGGATTGCTGCTCGGCGGCCAGGGCCACCTCGTTGCGCTTCGCGGCGAGCAAGACCGCCTGTTCCAGCGTCAGTGGACCGCCCGTCGTGGGCTGGGCCCCTCCTGGCAGCGGGGGTGGGGGTTGCCGGCCGGCGGGGGACTCCTCGGAGGCGGCCTCGGGAGTCTCGGACCGCTGACCTCGGGCGTCGGAGGCGGACAGCGCGAGCCAGGCGCAGAGGGGCACGGCGAGGGCGTGACAACAGGGTCTGGGCATGTACGAGCGAGGGTGGCTTCGGCCTCGGGGGGCGGTTCGGCGCGCCATATAAACGGACGGGGTGAGAAGGGGCTATGACGATTCGGCGTCTGGACGCTGGCCAGCGCGACGGACTATGGGTGGCGTCGGATTCTCCTGGGTTCCGTAGCTCACTGTAGAAAGATTGCGGGCGCCACCAAGCGCCCGGGAATGCTCGGCCGATGCGTTTATTCCTGATGGCATGGGTTGTGGTGGTGATGGTCTCCGTTTCCGGCTGCAAGAAGGCCGAGAACCCGCCTCAGGCGGGCGGAATCCGCGCACTCGTCTCGTATGCGACGTTTCGTCCGGCCTGCTTCACGTTGACCATCACCGACGTGGCGGACGCGTCACGCACCGAGTTCACCGACATCCGCGTGGATCCCAACGCCCGCAGCGACATCCGGACGGTGGCCATCCTCGGCCGCGAGGGCTGGAGCCGGAACCTCCGCCTGGTCGCCTCCGCCCACGAGCGCTCCTGCAACGGCCCGATGGTGGCGCGCCAGGAGGTGACGGCCCAGGTGCCGGAGGTGGGCACCACGGACGTCATGCTCGCCCTGCGCGCCGACGACCTGGACGACGACGGCTACGTCTCCGCCGAGGGGCAGTATCCGGGCACGGACTGCGACGACACCAACCCGAACATCCACCCTGGCGCGACGGAGCTCTGCGACGGCGTGGACAACAACTGCGCCAATGGCGAGGCGGACGCGCCAGGCGGCGCGACGTACTACCGCGACGTGGACGGAGATGGCTTCGGCGACCCGCTCGCCCTGCCCAACCTCTCCTGCATCCCGCCCGCGGGCTACGTCCTGGAGGCCGGAGACTGCAACGACCGGGACCCGGACATGTTCCCGCAGCCCACGGAGCTCCGGTGCGACGGCAAGGACGACAACTGCGACGGAGTCGTGGACAACGCGCCCTTCGACGTGGGCGCCGCGTGCCAGACGGCGCAGAACTGCGGCGGCACGAAGCAATGCACCGCGAACCAGCTGGCGACGGCGTGCGTCAGCGCCGAGCAGCCCGTGGAGTGGTTCATCGACGAGGACGGGGATGGACGGGCCGGGACCTCGGTGGGCCTGTGGTGCGCGAATCCGCCGGCGGAGGGCGCCGTGACCGAGCAGTCGGACTGCGACGAGAGCTCGCGCTACGTCTTCAACGGCGCCACCGAGGTGTGCGACCGGCTGGACAACGACTGCGATGGCCAGGTGGATGAAGGGGTCGCGTCCTGCGACCCCGCCGCCTGGACGGTCAACACCGATTCGCCCAACACCGCCGTGTGGCGCGCGGTGGCGCCGTACGGTGGCAACCGGGCGTGGCTCGCGGGCGACGCGGGGCAGCTCGCCCATGTCGACGGGAACACCGTCACGACGGTCGCGGGATGCGCGGGGGAATGGAAATCCGCCTGGGCCGCGAGCACCGGCCGCGTCTTCCTGGGCTCGGGCGCGGGCGTCTTCACCACCCGGCGCCCCACCGACAGCGCCCCGTGCGTCGACGTCACCGGGCCCGGCGCCGCGCCGCTCAACGGCATGGTGGGCTTCGAGAACGGCGACACCGTGACGCTCTACGCGGTGGACAGCGGCGGCCGCATCATCCGGTGGACCTACGTGGAGGGCGCCGCGACGCAGGAGGCCCCGGGGCTGCTCCAGCAGGTCGTCAGCAACCTGCGCTCCATTGATGGCACGACGCCGGGGACGCTGTTCGCCGCGGGCGCGGAGAACGTGGGCGGCACCAACCGGCCCGTGGTCTGGCGCGGCTCCGCGGACGGCGGGACGTCGTGGACGCACGAGAACCTGGGCGCGCTGCCCACGGGGGGCTTCCTCTACGGCATCCAGGCGCTCACGGCGACGCGCGCCGTCGCCGTGGGTGACAACGGGCTGCTGCTGGAGCGGGCCGGGACGACGTGGAGCGTGAGGCCTCAGCTCACCCTGGGCTCCGACAACACGGCGGACCTCCGCGCGGTGGTGGCCTTCGGCAGCAAGGCCCTCTACGTGCTGAGCTCCGGCACCAACGACGTCCACTTCTTCGACGGCGAGAGCTGGAGCCGCGCCTTCACGCCGCCCAACACGATGTTCGGGCTGAGCGCCACGGGCCCCGGAGACATCTGGGCCGCGGGCTCGGGCGGCGCCCTCGTGCGCTGGCAGCCCTGACGCGGCGCGAGGCCTCGGACGGACACCATGGACCTGCGCACGGACGGCCTCACGGTGCGATACGGAGCGCGGCAGGTGCTGTCCGAGGTGACGTGCGCGCTGCCCGCGGGGACCCAGGCGCTGGTCCTGGGCCGCTCGGGCGCGGGGAAGACGACGTGGGTGAAGGCCCTGGCCGGCCTCGTGCGGCCCACCGGCGGCGTGGTGCGGTGGGACGGGCGGGACGCGGCGGCGCTCTCCCCCGCTGAGCGCCGGGAGCGGCAGGCCGCGTTCGGCATGGTGTTCCAGACCGACGCCCTGTTCGACTCGATGACGGTGCTGGAGAACGTCATGCTCCCCCTCACCCGCCGCCACGTCGCCGAGGACGAAGCCCGCGCCCGCGCGCAGGAGGTGCTGCGCGCGGTGGGCTTGGCGGACGCGGCGGGCACGCTGCCGGAGCGGCTGTCGGGCGGCATGAAGAAGCGCGCGGGCATCGCACGGGCGCTCGCGGCGCGGCCCTCCGTGGTGCTGGCGGATGACCCGTTCGCGGGCTTGGACCCCGGCACCGCGCGGCAGGTGGCGCGGGTGCTGCTGGACGTCTCGAAGGGCGGCACGCTGCTGGTCGTGGCCACCGAGGCCCCGGCCGATCTGCCCCTGCCCCGCTGGCTGTTCTTCCGCGGCGGGCGCCTCGTGCATGACGGACCGCCCGCCCCCGAGCTCGAGGACGCGCCGGACGAGGTGTTGGCGTGACGCTGCTGACGGCGCTCGGCCGCAAGGGCCTGGACGCGGTGCGCGGTGCGGGCGCGCTGGCGCTCGTCGTGGGTCGCACGCTCCTGGCGCTGCCGAAGCTGGAGCGCCGTGAGCTGGGCCGCGCGCTGGTGCAGTTCGGCTACGGCTCGCTGCCCCTGGCGCTGGCCACGGCCGCGCTGGCGGGCATCATCGTGGTGTTGCAGTCGGGCATCTACGTCCAACGCCTCGGCGCGCGAGCGTTTCTCGGCTGGGCCGCGGGCTACGGAGTGATGTGGGAGTTCGGGCCGCTGCTGCTGGGGCTCATCATGTCGGCCCGCATCGGCGCGCGGAACGCGGCGGAGCTGGCGCTGATGCAGGTGGGCGGTCAAATCGAGGGCCTGCGCGGCATCGGCCTGGACCCCTTCGCCATCCTCGTCGCCCCGCGCGTGGTGGCCATGGAGGTGAGCATGCTGGCGCTGAGCACCTTCACCTTCCTGGTGGCCATCCTCTTCGAGTCCGTGGCCGCCCTGCTCACCCTGGGCCTGCCCATCCGCGTGTTCTTCGGGACGTTCGCCCAGATGCTGGGCCCGTGGGATGTGCTGGGCGGCGTGGTGAAGACGGGCACCTTCGGGCTGGCCATCTCCCTGTTGTCCACGACGGTGGGACTCTCCGCCCGGGGCGGCGCGCAGGCCGTGGGCCAGGCGGCGGCGAGCGCGGTGGTGCAGGGCTGCGCGGCCATCTTCATCCTCGACTTCGTGCTCACCGCGGTGCTCGCGGGGTGGATGGGATGAGCGTGCTCGGCTTCTTCGGAGCGCCGGTGGTGCTGCTGGCGCGCACGGTGCGGGCGTCCACGCGGGACGGCGTGCCCTGGCGCGAGTCCCTGGCGCAGCTCCATGAGCTGGGCGGGCGCAGCGTGTGGCTGGTCATGTCGGGCATGGCCTTCTTCGGCGCGGTGCTCGTCACCATCGCCAACAGCCAGGCGCGACGCTTCGTGGGCAACGTGGCCGTGCTGGGCCCCGCCTACTTCGAGCTGCTCATCCGCGAGCTGGGCCCCGCCGTCTCCGCGCTGCTCACGGCCTCGCGCGCGGGCGCGGCGCACGCGGCGGAGCTGTCCACGATGAGCGTCAACGAGCAGGTGGAGGCCCTGGAGATGTCCGCGGGCGACCCGTACGCGGACCTGGTGGCGCCTCGGGTCATCGCGGGCGTGGTGGGCGTGCCCCTGCTGTGCACGCTGGGCACCGTCGCGGCGACCCTGTCCGCGGCGGCGGTGGCGCAGTTCGCCTTCGGCGTGGACGGACGGTCGTTCATGGACCCACGCTACGTGGACGGCTGGGACGTCCTGGGCGCCTTCCTGAAGTCCGCCGGGTGTGGCCTCTACATCCCCCTGGCCGCCGCGGTGGCGGGGCTCAAGGCCCGCGGCGGCGCCGAGGCCGTCGGTGAAGCCACCACCGACGGTGTGGTGGCCGCGAGCCTGGGGTGCCTGCTCATCGACCTCACCGTCTCCATCGCCTTCCAGCTCCTGCGCTTGTGAACATGACCGCCCCCCCGCCCCTGCCCGACAGCGAGGCCCTGCGATTCCGGGACGTTCACGTCGCGTTCGAGCAGGGCCGGCGGCGCGTGCTGCAGGGGCTCACCGCCGACGTGTCCACGAAGGAGCTGACGTTCATCGCGGGCGCCAGCGGCACCGGCAAGAGCGTGCTGTGCCGACTCGCCGTGGGCCTGCTGCGCCCCGACGCGGGTGAGGTCGAGCTGTGGGGTGAGCGCGTGGACTCGCGGCCCGAGCGGGAGCTGGTGCGCCTGCGCCGGCAGGCCCCGTATCTGGTGCAGGGGCCCGCGCTGCTGGACTGGCGCACGCTGCGGGAGAACGTGCGGCTGGCGGACCCGGACGCGACCCGGGACGCGGTGGACGCGGCGCTGGAGCAGGTCGGCTTGTTGGACTGGGCGGACCGGCTGCCACCCGAGCTGGGGCCCGGGGCCAAGAAGCGGACCGCCATCGCGCGAGCGCTGGTGCTCAACCCGCGCTATCTCCTGTTCGACGAGCCGACGACGGGGTTGGACCGGAGGGGCGCGCACCAGGTCGAGGAGGTCCTCGCGTCACTGAAGTCACGGGGTTTGGGAGGCATGGTGGTGTCCCATGACTACCGGCAGTTGAAGGCATTGGCGGATCGGGTGTTGGTGGTGGCGAACAAGCAGTGTGCCTATCTGGGCACGCCAGAGGGCTTCCTGGAGTCCTCCGCGCCCGAGCTGCGGGTGCTGACGGCGCCATTCATGGAGGGCGCGACGGATGGATGAGCGACGGCTGGAGCTGAAGGTGGGCGCGCTGGTGCTGGCCGCCATCGTGAGCGTGTTGGTGCTGCTGTACCTGATGGGCGAGCTGAAGCTCGGCTCGGAGACGGGGCTCGCGGTGGACTTCGGCCACACGGGCAACGTGGTGGAGGGCGCACCGGTGAAGCTCGGCGGCGTGCAGGTGGGACGCGTGCAGGACATCCAGCTCCAACCGGAGCGGCGGGATGCCCAGGGCCGTCCCCTCCCCGTCCGGATGGAGCTCGCGGTGTCACCGGAGGCCCTGGCCGCGCTGCGAAGGGACGCACGCGTCACCGTGGCCACGGTGGGCATCCTGGGCGAGCCGTACCTGGAGCTGAACCCGGGCTCCGCGCAGGACCGGCTGCCGACAGGCACCGCCTTGCGAGGGACGGATGCGCCCCGGCTGGACGTGCTCGCGGAGCAGCTCACGCGCTTCGTGGACCTGCTGTCGCAGATGCTCGAGGAGGACCCGGAGGCCATCCGGGGCCTCGCGGCGAACGTGTCGCGCCTGGCGCGGACATTGGACCAGTTGCTCACGGAGAACCGGGGCGACGTGAAGGTGCTGGCCACGGAGCTGGCGGCGGCGTCGAAGGACCTGCGCCAGCTCGCGGGGCTCGCGCGTGAGGCGTTCCAGCCCGGGGGCAAGGGCGCGCGGATGCTCGACGACGCGTCGGCGGTGGCCTCCGTGGTGCGGCGTGACTTGCCAGGCCTGACGAAGTCCGCGGGGACGACGTTGGAGGGACTGGCCGCCATCACGGGCCCGCTGGGGCCGGAAGATGGCGCCCGCGTGAAGGTCGCGCTGGAGCGCCTCAGCTCGGCTTCGGGGCAGTTGGAGAGCATCGCCGCCCGGGCGGACCGGGTGCTGGCGAAAATCGAAGCGGGCGAAGGCAGCGTGGGCGCGGCCCTTCAGGACGGCACCCTCTATGACGAGCTGCGCTCGCTGGTGACGGACCTCCGCAAGCACCCGTGGAAGGTGCTCTGGAAGGACTGATGTGATCACCAAGCACAGACGCGACTCCTGGTGACGTTGGGGGTGTCGACATGGTGCGCTCACGACGGATGCTGAACTGCGTCGGACTGGCATTTGCCATCAGCAGTTGCCGCTCGCCGACCCCGCCTGACGATCCGATGAACTACGTCCACCCTTTGCCAGAGGGGGAAAGCATTTGCGGACGGGCGGACTTCAACACGATGTTCCCCGATTCCATCCGCTCGGAGACGCTGCCGGTCCTCGTCCACTTCTACAAAGAGGTGGAGCGCGAGACGGCACAGCAGGTCCTGGCGCATGTCGAAAAGGGCTGGGACTTTCACGTCAATCGGCTCGGCATGCGCCCCGCCATCACGGACCGGGGTGAGTGCGGTCCCGACGAGGCGTTCGACGTCTTCGTGTGGAAGGGACATCGGAGCTGTCTGGTCAACGTCCTCTCCGGCGACACCGCCACTCCGTGGGACGACCGGCGTGGCTACATGGTCATCGACCCGTGGGGTCCCTACGGAGGCCCGGAGCTCGAAGAGACCGTCGTCCATGAAATGGCGCACGCCTCGCAGGCCGCGGATGACTGGTTCGAGTCCCCCATCACCTTCGAGATGTCCGCCGTCTTCACGGATCAGGTGTATGCGAACCGCTACATCAAGACCTACTTGGAGGACTTCCAGGCGCATCCGGACTGGGCGCTCGACCGCGATGACGCGTACGAGACCTGGTACATGTACGGGGCCTCTCTGTACCTGCTCTACCTGAAGGACCGCTTCTTCGACGGCAACCCCGCGTTCGTGTCGCGCATGTGGCTCGCGTCCCGCAATCCTCCCGGAGCGGAGAATGACCCAACGCTGAACGAGCCGGACTTCGCCGATGCGCTCGATGCCCTGCTGGCGGACACTGGCTTCAGCTACGTCGACACCGTCCCCGAGTTTTCACGCTGGCGCTGGTACACGGGAGACCATGTCGATGATCGCCACTTCCGCCACTTCGGCGGTGGCCTGGAGCATTTGCGGGCCGCGAAGCTCGCGCTGGCGGTGGACCAGGAGGCCGTCCCTGGCGTCCTGCGCGTCACGGACACCGCACCGATGATGCTGGGAACCAGCTATCTGACGCTGAGGGCCGGAGCCAATACTCCGGACATCGTCTACGTGTCGCTGGAGGCCCCGGCCGACGCACGCCGTCGCTTCGTCGTCCAAGCAGTACCAGGCGTGACGCCCGACTCGGATGGCGAGACGCTGGAGCTCTCGTCAGGCCCCAAGCGCCTTCGCTTCGTCACGGACGCGACGCGGACGCTCATCGTCACCGTCGTGCCCACGGGGCCCTACGATCCGGACCTCCGGGATGAGGACAGGTATCCGTTCTCGATTGTCCTCTCGGAACAGCCCTGACCCAGGGCCCGTTCGAGGCTACTGCGCCAGGTCCGGGCGGTAGGTGGCCAGGGTGCAACGCATGCGCTGCACCTGCTCCGCGCTGAAGCCGGTCATGCAGGTATCGTCCGTCAACTCCATGTAGTTCTGGACGGGAACCGGCACGCCGCCGCATCCCGTGAGCCCCGCGGGGCACCCCTTGTGAGAGGTGGCGTTGGGCGGGGTGTCACAGATGCGGTCACCGGTGGTGTAGCAGGCTGGCGCGGACGCAGTGCCACATCCCGCGTAGTACGTGTGGAACAGGCCCAGGTAGTGGCCCATCTCGTGCGTGACGGTCCGCCCGGTGTGGTACGGCACGACAGGCCCCACCCGTCCGAAGGCCAGCCAGTTGATGACCATCCGGTCCTGCGGCTGACCGACGGCGGCCGACGGATCCGCGGGAAGGAAGGGCACATACCCTCGCGAGCCACCGGCGCTGTGGGTGTAGATGTTCACATAGCGCGTCGGGTCCCAGGCACTGCTGAGCCAATAGCTGCCCGAGTCCTGGTACCACGTCGTGTTGCAGTAACGCTGAATGCCGGTGGTCGGGTTGCCCGACGGGTCCACGGTGGCCAGGAAGAACTCAATCTTGCTATCCACGCCACCGCTTCCCGGCGTGCCGGCCAGCGCGCGGAAGTCCTCGTTGAGGACCGCGATCTGGCTGTGGACCAACGCGTCCGAGACGTTTCCATTCACACACGCGGTGTCCGCGACGACATGGACCACCACGGGGATGCGCAGCACCGTCGTGGGCAGCCATTGAGGCCCTGGGACGGTCGAGTCCATGGAGCAGTCAGAGGCGGAGGGCGCGAACTTCGCCACCCAGGAAGGCGCGGGCTCCGGGGCGGCGCAGCCGTTGGCATCAACCGGATGGGAGGGCCCAGACAGGAGGGCCAGGGCATGAACGACAACCAAGTAGCCAAGTGTCATTTGAAGCCACGATACCGTGGAGGCTGACGGAAGCCAGTGCAGGCCCCGATGGGCAACCTGAGAGGAATTGAATTCCAAACAAGGGACTGCCCTATCGGTCCGCGTGACTTACGTCAGCGCTATCTCGCCACACTGAAGGCTCGGTTCCCACATTGGGAAGTACGGCGTGCCCTATCGGCGCCCACGCCGGACGACCCGCGCCAACACGAGCAGGGCCATGGGGAGCAAGCCGGACGGGCCGCCCTGGCACCCGCAGCCAGCTTCAGACACTGGGGGCTCCTCCATCGAGCCGCCATCTGCAGCGCCCGCGTCCTGTTCCGGCCCACCCGCGTCCACCGGGGAACTCCCCCCGTCCTCGCCCCCGGTGCCGCCGTCTTCGCCTGAGGTACCCCCATCCTCGTTCGCGGAACCTCCATCTTCGCCTGAGGTCCCCCCATCCTCGCCCGCGGTGCCGCCGTCTTCGCCTGAGGTCCCCCCATCCTCGTTCGCGGAACCTCCGTCCTCGCTCGCGGTGCCTCCGTCTTCGCCTGAGATACCCCCATCCTCGCCCGCGGAACCTCCGTCTTCGCTCGCGGCGCCCCCGTCTTCGCCCGCATCGGGCGTCCCCGAGTCCACGAGCATGCACTCACCTTGCTGGCAGGTGCCTCCACTGCACTCCGTTCCGTCTTCCGCGGGGCTCGAGGCGCAACTCCCCGTCTCCGAGCAGGTGGGCAGGCGGCATTCCTCCGTCACCCAGCAGTCGTGGTCATCCCGGCACTCCGCACAAGCGAAGCCTTCGGCCTGACTCACGCAATGGGGCGCCGATGCGCCGCAAGGCGAGCAGGACTCCCCACAAGCGTTCCAGGAATCACATCGCGCGCACAGCGCCGCGGCATTGCAACGGAAGCCCGGTTCACAGCCGCCAGCCCCTGGCACGTTGGCCGACTGCCGGTTGCACTGGGCACACTCGGAGGAGACCGGGAAGGAAGACCGCCCCGACTCCGTCTGGTGGAACATCTCGGGCGTCATGAGCGCGAAACCCACGGCATCCAGCCGGATGATGGGCGGTGTGTTCGCTTGACGCTCGAAGTCCGCGAGGTCTCCGTCTCCCTCCCGGAGTGACAGCTCGAGTGCAGCGTGCTGTTCGACGTTCGTGTAGAGAACCTCCACGCCGTAGAGTCCAGGCTGTTCGAACCGGACCGTCCTGACGGCACGCCACGTCGGAAAACCGAGCGTCGGCGGCCGGTTGAAGATCGGATGGTGCGCCTGATTGCCGTCGATGATCGTCAGGCTCACGGAATCGTCCGCATAGAACCCGAACTGCAGGGACCTGCCGACCATGTCGCTCGTCACCGCGAGGTAGCCACGCAGCCGCGTCGCGAAGGACGTATACTCACCGTCGTAGGCGAAGCCACACCCGCCAGCGGGGCACCCGACGACGGCCTCCCGGAAATCGCCGTAGCTCAGCGTCCTGCCGTCGTTGACGTTGTTGGACAGGTCCAGGGGCGTCTGCACCACGAAGTCGATGCGACTGCTGGGGCTCGCATCGAGGAAAGCGTTGATGCCCGAAACGTAGGTCGACTGGCTCCGGGGGAAGTCCGCCGCGGGATTCCGGGAGACTCTCGCCGCGGAGCAAAGGCCCACCCCCGGCGTCCCGGGCAGGGGCGCCACGGGACGGCCGCTGATGACCACCACGTCGGCACCCGCGGTCAGCGGAATGACCAGACCCCACACCAGGAGCAAGAACCGGCAAAACGGGCGCATCCGGGCGTCTTACTTCCGGCCCGAGGTCACCCACCAGTGAGCCAGAGATGACCCCGCACAGTGCCCCCTCCCCCCGAAACTGTTCAGGGTGTGGCCCCGGCCGCCATTCTAGGGGCGCACGCGGCCAGTGCCGGTGGTACAAGCCCGGGCCGTGAAAGCCCCCCCGACCCCCGCCCCGTCCGACGCCACGTTCGAATCCCTGGGCCTCAAGCCCGCGCTCGTCGAGGCCCTCAGCGCGCTTGGCTACGAGGAGCCCACCCCCATCCAGGCCGCCGCCCTTCCGCCGCTCCTGGGTGGGAAGGACCTGCTCGGCATCGCCGCCACCGGCACCGGCAAGACGGCCGCCTTCGCGCTGCCCCTGCTCCACCATGTCACGCCGGGTGAGTGTAAGCCCCACACCACGTCCGCCCTGGTCCTGGTCCCCACCCGCGAGCTGGCCATGCAGGTCTCCGAGGCCATCCACCGCTACGGCCAGAAGCTCGGCGTCTCCGTGCTGCCCCTGTACGGCGGGCAGGTCATCGGCCAGCAGCTGCGCGTCCTGAAGCGCGGCGTGGACGTCGTCGTCGCCACCCCGGGCCGCGCGCTGGACCACCTGCGCCGCGGCACGCTCCAGCTCGACGACGTGCGCATGGTCGTGCTCGACGAGGCCGACGAGATGCTCGACATGGGCTTCGCCGACGACCTGGAGGCCATCCTCTCCGGCACGCCCGAGGACCGGCAGACGGCGCTGTTCTCGGCCACCCTGCCCCCGCGCATCGCCAGCATCGCCGAGCGCCACCTGCACGAGCCCGTGCGCGTGAAGATCGCCCGCGAGAAGGTGGAACAGGGCGAGATGCCCCGCGTCCGCCAGACGGCCTACGTCGTCCCGCGCGCCTTCAAGATCGCCACGCTGGGCCGCCTGCTCGACGTGGAGTCGCCCACCGCCGCCATCATCTTCTGCCGCACGCGCACGGAGGTGGATGACCTCACGGTGTCCCTGAACGGCCGCGGCTGGCGCGCCCACGCCCTGCACGGCGGCATGACGCAGGAGCAGCGCGACCGCGTCATCAAGCAGCTCAAGTCCCAGGGCACGGACCTGCTCGTGGCCACCGACGTCGCCGCGCGCGGCCTGGACATCCCCCGCCTGTCGCACGTGGTGAACTTCGACGTGCCCAACGCGCCCGAGGCCTACGTGCACCGCATTGGCCGCACGGGCCGCGCCGGCCGCGAGGGCGTGGCCATCACGCTGGTGGAGCCGCGGGAGCACCGGCTGCTGCGCAACATCGAGCGCGTCACGGGCCAGCGCATCGAGGTGGCCACCGTCCCCACCGTCGCGGACATGCGCGAGAAGCGCCAGGAGATGCTCCGCGCGTCCCTGCACGAGACGCTGGTGGCCGGTGAGTTCGACTCACTCCGTGGCGTGGTGGAGGGCCTGGCCAGCGAGTTCGATCCCATGGACATCGCCGCCGCCGCCGTGAAGCTCCTCCAGGACGCCGAGGACGAGGGCCGTGACTCCGAGGAGACGGAGATTCCCGTCGTCGCGCCGCCGCAGGAGCGGAAGGACCGTCCGGGCGGCAAGTTCGGTGGCCCGCCGGGACGGACGGGCGGGCGCCCGGAGCGCGGCCCGAAGACCCGGAGCGCGCCTCCGACGTGGGACGTCACCCGGCTGTGGATTGGCGCGGGTCGTCACGCGGGCATGCGCCCCGCGGACCTCGTGGGCGCCATCGCCGGCGAGGCGGGCGTCGAGTCCTCGAAGATTGGCGCCATCCAGATTGGCGACACGTTCTCGTTGGTCGAAGTGCCCGAGTCCGACGCCAACCGCATCATCGCGGCGCTGAAGAACGCCACGCTGCGCGGCAAGAAGGTGCTGGTCCGGAAGGACCGGAGCTGAGCCCTTCCGGCGACGTGGCGAAAGTGCCCACCTCGTGAGTGGGAGGATGACGGGCGAACCCGTCACGCTCACGAGGAGGGCTGCAATCCCTGAAGCTCAGGCCGCGCGCTCGGACTCCGCGGCGACGGGCGCCCCCTTGGCCTCCGTCGTCGCGCGCTGGCGACGGGGAAAGAACCGGCGCCACGCCAGGGCGAAGCCCGTGTACGTCAGGAACACGCCGCCCAGCGAGGCGATGGCGGCCACGAGCTGGCCCATCAGCCCCAGCGCCTCGCCGGTGTGGAGGAAGCGCAGCCAGGTGCGCACCTTGCGGCCGCTGTTGTAGTCGGCGTAGCCCTCCAGCTTCGCCACCTCGCCCGTGAAGGGGTTCAGCGACACCTGCTGGGACGAGAACAGCGGCCACGCTTCCGTCTCGCGCACGGAGAACGACACGGCATCCACGCCGTCCGCGCCGCCCTGCCCCGAGCGCGCGCCGCCGCCGAGCCGCAGCGTGACGGACTCCCACGCGGGCAGCGTCTTCTGTGCCTCGGCCATGAGCGCGTCCATGGGCATGCGCGGCGTCTCAACCGCTGGCGCGGGCACCTTCACCGACGACGCCCCCGGCGGCCCCTGCGTCGTGGGCGCCGGGCTGCCCATCACCGTGAACACCAGATTGGACGCCCACTTGTACGAGATGACCATGCCCGAGGCCGCGAGCACGATGATGACCGGCAGCGTCCAGAACCCGATGACGTTGTGCCAGTTCCAATCCCGCGCCTTGCCCTTCAGTCCCCGCCGGAACCACAGCGACGGCCGCATCGCGCGCAGCGTCCACTTGCGCGGCCACCACAGGTACAGGCCGGAGATGGCCAGGAAGAGGAACACCGCGTTGCTCGCGCCAGTGATGGCCTTGCCCACGGGGCGGTTGTCACCGCTGGCCAAGAGCCACCGGTGCAGTTCCACGTTCCACTTGAAGAAGCCCCGCACGCCCTCCGCCCCGTTGCCCAGCGCCTCGCCCGTATACGGGTGGACGTAGGTCACCGAGCCCCGGCCGATGCTCACCAGCACCGAGGACGCGGGATCCGGAAACACCGTCACCGCCGTCGGCTGCCCGTCGGTCCGCACCGCGCGAACGCGCTCGACCAGCGCCTCCACCGGGAGCCGGGCCGCGCCGGGGGACGGGACCTGCACCGTCCGCATGTCGCGCTCCGCCCACGCGATGAGCTGCTTCTCGAAGGCGATGACCACGCCCGTGAAGGACATGATGGCGATCACGATGCCCGCTGCGATGCCCGTGATGAGGTGGATCCAGAAGAGGATGTTGCGAAAAGTGCGCATGAGACGGCCTGTGCGCGGCCAGAGCGCGCGCGACGACATGGGAGTGGACCCGGCGCGCCCCCGCGCCAGCGCTCACTTCAGTGAGAAATTGACGGGCACATCGATGATGACTCGCGCCAGCTGCCCCGAACGGCCGAGCGCCGGCGTGAAACGCCACTGATTCACCGCGGCGATCGCCGCCGCATCCAACGCGGGCACCGAACGCAACACCTTCGTGTGCTCCGGCTCCACGCGACCATCCGTGCCAACGATGACGCGCACCACCACCACGCCCTCGATGTTCCGCTGCTTCGCCAGCCGCGGGTACTCCGGCGTCACCGCGTTGAGCACCGTCGGAGGACGCATGACCTGCTTCAAGCTCAGCGCGTCACCGGTGCCGCCAACCGCCATGGAACCGACGACGCCGCCCTGCGTTCCTCCCACGACACCACCGACCACGCCTCCCACCACCCCGCCAATCGCGGACGCGGCGGCCGTGTCGGCGGGCGCCTGCGCGACCTCTGGCTCGGGCGCTGGAGCGGGATCCGGCTCCGGAGGCGTCTCCGGCCTCACCTCCGCCACGGGCTCGGGCTCCTGCCGGGTCACCGGCGCGGGCACCACCCGAGGCGTGGGCCGGGGGCGCGCCTGCCGCTGAACTTCCCGCTTCGCCGGCGTCTGCTGAAGCGCACCTCCCCCCGCGGGAGGCGGGGGCGGCGGCGCGGCGAGGGCCAGCAGCACCAGCTCCGGCTCCTCGAGCACCTTCAGCGTCGGCGCGGCCGGCGCCACGGACATCGCGGCCCCGAGCACGCCAGCGTGGAGGGCCACGGCCAGGACGCCCGCTCCGCTCCAGCGGCGCAGGAACCCCTCCGCCGTCGCGGACTCCCCCATGCGGAAGAGCGCGCCGGTGGACTTCACCGCCGTCAGCCCCGTTACCTCGGGGGACGGAGCCGCAGATTCGAAATTGAGAATCGTTCTCACTTTCACTGCCGCTGTGGATACCCCCCGCGCCTGCGTGCGTCAACGCGCTCTGAGTCAATTTTCGCGCAGGCGGAACACGGTCCGCCCCCCGTCCACGGCGGGCCGCGAGCCCCAACCCCCGTGATGACCGCTGGTTAGAAGCGGCTGTAGCTCCAGCTCAGGGCCTTGCCCCCGGCGTACGGCATGACGCCGTGGAACGGGCGCGGGTCGGCGTCGAACACCAGCGGCAGGAAGTGCCGGTCCCCGTCCCAGAGGTTCAGCGCCGGGATGTCCGCCACCGGGACCCAGGACAGCGAGCCCTCCGGGTTGCGCTCCAGCGGCGTGCCCTCGAAGCGGTCGATGCGGAACACGAAGCCCAGCCAGTCCTCGCCGTGCTTGCCGAAGCCGGGCCACGACAGGGTGCCGCGGAGCACCATCTGCGTGCACTCGATGCCCGCCTCCTCGCGAATCTCGCGGCGCATGCAGGCGGCCACGTCCTCGTCGCGGTCCATCTTCCCGCCCAGGCCGTTCCACTTCCCGAAGTGGGCGTCGTCGGGGCGGGCGTTGCGGTGGATGAGCAGCACACGCTGCCCGTCCGGAGACATGACGTAACCCAGCGTGCCGATGATCGGGGTGTAGGGCATGGGAGCGGCCTTCCGCGGAGCGGCATCCAAGCGCCAGCGCCCCCAGGGCACCGCCGGAATGCGACAAAGCGCGGCACTGTAGTTCATCCCCGGGCCCGCCAGGCCCCTCCTCGCCCCACCCTCCGTGAAACATCCCGTGGGGACTTCCCTTTACGCCAGCCAACGCAGCGCGTTAGCGTGTTGCGACAAAGCATTAATGACTACCCGCGTCGTCGGGTAAGGGGACCCTTGATGTCGATGTCGGCATTCCGCCCCGGCCGGTACGGCCTGTATGAGCCGGACACCGAGCATGATGCCTGCGGCGTGGGCTTCGTCGCCCACCTGCGTGGAGAGCGCTCACGCGGCATCGTCGAGGACGCCCTGGAGCTCCTCAACCGGCTCAGTCATCGGGCGGCCGCTGGCAGGGACCCCAAGACGGGCGACGGCGCCGGCATCCTCGTCCAACTCCCCCACCGCTTCTTCGAGCGGGAGTCACCGAAGTTCCCCTTCGCCCTCCCCCCGCGCCGGCACTACGGCGTGGGTCAGGTGTTCCTGCCGCCCGAGCCCGAGGCGCGGGCCGCCTGTGAGGCCGCCTTCGAAGAGGTCGTCGTCCAAGAAGGCCAGCGCGTGCTCGGCTGGCGCGACGTGCCCGTGCACCCGGAGCACCTGGGGCCCGTGGCGCGCGAAACCGCGCCCGTCATCCGTCAAATCTTCGTGGCGCGCCGGCGCGTCGTCCCCAGCGCCTTCGAGCGCAAGCTCTACCGCATCCGCAAGCTGACGGAGAACCTCATCCAGGCGCGCGGCGCGGACCCCAGCGGGCTCTTCCACGTGGCCTCGCTGTCGTCGGAGACGCTCGTCTACAAGGGGCTGATGTTGCCGGTGGACCTGCCCCGGTTCTACTCGGACCTGCAGCAGCCGGACTTCGTGAGCGCGCTCGGACTGGTGCACTCGCGCTTCTCCACCAACACCTTCCCCACGTGGGAGCTGGCGCAGCCGTTCCGCTTCATCGCGCACAACGGTGAAATCAACACCATGCGCGGCAACCGGAACTGGATGACGGCGCGGCGCGGCCTGCTCCAGACGGCGCGCCTGGGCGGGAGCCTGGAGGCGCTCCAGCCCATCATCGTCCCGGGCAAGAGCGACTCGGCGCAGTTCGACAACATGGTGGAGCTGCTCTACCTGGGCGGCCGCACCCTGCCCCACGCGCTGATGATGATGATTCCGGAGGCGTGGGAGGGGGACGCGCTGATGTCGGACGAGCGCCGCGCCTTCTACGAATACTCCTCCGCGCTGCTGGAGCCCTGGGACGGCCCCGCGGCCATCGCCTTCACGGACGGGCAGCTCATCGGCGCCACGCTGGACCGCAACGGCCTGCGGCCCGCGCGCTACCTCGTCACGGAGGATGACCGCATCATCCTGGCCTCGGAGATGGGCGTCATCGACGTGCCGCCCGCGCAGGTGCGGCGCAAGGGCCGCCTGACGCCGGGCCGCATGCTGCTGGTGGACACCACCGAGGGCCGCATCCTGGAGGACGAGGACGTCAAGCGCGACATCACCACGCGCTGGCCGTACCGCCGCTGGCTCCAGCGCAACGTCTACACCTTCGACAACCTGCCCGCCGTCACCGCCCCGGTGCGGCTGCGCGGCGAGGAGCTGTGGCGGACCCAGCGCGCCTTCGGCTACACGGCCGAGGACGTCCGCTCCGTGCTCACGCCCATGGCGGAGACGGGCAAGGAGCCGGTGGGCTCCATGGGCACGGACACGCCGCTGGCGGTGCTCAGCGACCAGGCCCCCAGCCTGTTCTCCTACTTCCATCAGCTCTTCGCGCAGGTGACGAACCCGCCCATCGACCCGCTGCGCGAGTCGCTGGTGATGACGCTGGCCACCGCGCTGGGCCCGGAGAGCAACACCTTCGAGGAGACGCCCGAGCAGTGCCACCGGCTGTCGCTGCCCGGCCCCATCCTCACCAACGGGCAGCTCGCGCGGCTTTCGGGGCTCAACGACGACGGCCTGTTCGAGACGCGCCGCCTGTCGCTCCTCTACCCCCTGGACGGCGGCGAGGGCGCGCTCGAGGCGGCGGTGGAGAAGCTGTGCAACGAGGCCGTGGAGGCGGTGGACGCCGGCGCCAGCATCCTGCTCCTGAGCGACCGGGGCGTGGACGCGGCGAACGCGGCCATCCCCGCGCTCCTGGCCATGTCCGCGGTGCACCAGCGGCTGGTGCGTGACGGCATCCGCATGTACGCGGGCCTGCTGCTGGAGACGGCGGAGGCGCGCGAGGTGCACCACTTCGCGTGCCTCTTCGCCTACGGCGCCGCCGCGGTGAATCCGTACCTGGCGCTGGACACGCTCCGGGCGCTGGCGGACGGCGGCGAGCTGGCCGTGGACGCGGAGAAGGCGCAGGAGCGCTTCATCAAGGCCGTGGAGGAAGGCCTGCTCAAGGTGATGTCGAAGATGGGCATCTCCACGCTCCAGTCCTACCGGGGCGCGCAGCTCTTCGAGGCCGTGGGGCTCCAGCGCTCGCTGGTGGAGCGGCACTTCACCGGCACGGCGTCGCGCGTGGAGGGCGTGGGCCTGCCGGAGCTGGGCCGCGAGGTGAAGGAGCGCCACACCCGGGGCTTCGGCGCGGAGGCGGACACGGAGGCCGGCATGCTGCCCGTGGGCGGCCAGTACCGCTGGCGCCGGCTGGGCGAGCGGCACAAGTGGAACCCGGCCACCATCGCGAAGCTCCAGGCGGCGGTGCGCGCGAACGACGCCGCCACCTTCGCGGAGTACTCGCGCCTGGCGGACGACGAGACGCGCGAGCACTGCAACCTGCGCGGGCTGCTGGACATCTCGCACGAGGGCCGCACGCCGGTGCCGCTGGAGGAAGTGGAGTCGGCGCGCGCCATCGCCCGGCGCTTCGTCACCGGCGCCATGTCCTTCGGCTCCATCAGCGCGGAGGCGCACGAGACGCTGGCCATCGCCATGAACCGGCTGGGCGCCCGCTCCAACAGCGGCGAGGGCGGCGAGGAGTCACGCCGCTTCACCCCCGACGAGAACGGCGACCTGCGCCGCAGCGCCATCAAGCAGGTGGCCAGCGCGCGCTTCGGCGTCACCACCGAGTACCTGGTCAACGCGGACGAGCTGCAAATCAAGGTGGCCCAGGGCGCCAAGCCCGGCGAGGGCGGCCAGCTCCCCGGCCACAAGGTGGACGAGCGGATCGCCCGCGCGCGCTGGTCCACGCCGGGCGTGACGCTCATCTCCCCGCCGCCCCACCACGACATCTACTCCATCGAGGACCTGGCGCAGCTCATCTACGACCTCCAGTCGGTGAACCCCTCCGCGCGCGTCAGCGTGAAGCTGGTCAGCGAGGTGGGCGTGGGCACCATCGCCGCGGGCGTGGCCAAGGCGGGCGCCAGCTGCGTGGTCATCGCCGGCTACGAGGGCGGCACGGGCGCCTCGCCGCTGTCCAGCATCCAGCACGCGGGCCTGCCGTGGGAGCTGGGCCTGGCGGAGACGCAGCAGGTGCTGGTGCACAACGGGCTGCGCTCGCGCATCCGCGTGCAGGCGGACGGCGGCATGCGCACCGCGCGCGACGTGCTGGTGGCCGCGCTGCTGGGCGCCGAGGAGTTCGGCATGGCCACCGCCAGCCTCGTGGCCGTGGGCTGCATCATGCTGCGCAAGTGCCACCTCAACACGTGTTCGGCGGGCATCGCCACGCAGGACCCGGGGCTGCGTGAGCGCTTCCAGGGCAAGCCCGAGGACGTGGTGAACTTCTTCCTCCTCATCGCGGAGGACCTGCGCCAGCGGATGGCGGCGCTGGGCGCCCGCACGGTGGAGGAGCTGGTGGGCCGCGTGGATCTGCTGAAGCAGCGCCCCGCCGTGGACCACTGGAAGGCCCGGCGCGTGGACCTGTCCTCGCTGCTGGCCGCGCCGGCCGCGCCGGACACCGAGCCCCGCCACTGCCTGGCGCCGCGCATCAAGGACGTGTCCGACCACCTGGACCACACGCTGCTGCGCGACGCGCGCGCGGTGCTGGACGGGGGCCAGCCCATGCTCCTCAACGTGCCGGTGGCCAACGTCCACCGCGCGGTGGGCGCGCTCCTGTCGGGTGAGATTGCCCGCCGTCACGGCGGCCAGGGCCTGCCGGATGGCCGGCTCCATGTCCGGATGAAGGGCTCCGCGGGCCAGAGCTTCGGCGCGTTCCTGGTGAAGGGCGTGACGCTGGAGCTGGAGGGCGACGCCAACGACTACGTGGGCAAGGGCCTGTCCGGCGGACGCATCATCGTCTACCCGCCGCAGGCCAGCCGCTTCACGCCCGAGGAGAACGTGCTGGTGGGCAACACCGCGCTCTACGGCGCCACGGCGGGCGAGGTGTACCTGCGGGGGCTCGCGGGTGAGCGCTTCGCGGTGCGCAACAGCGGCGCGCAGGCCGTCGTCGAAGGCGTGGGTGACCACGGCTGCGAGTACATGACGGGCGGCGCGGTGGTGGTGCTGGGCCCCACCGGGCGGAACTTCGCGGCTGGCATGAGCGGCGGCATCGCCTACGTGCTCGACCGCGACCAGTCCTTCCGGCAGCGCTGCAACCTGGAGATGGTGGAGCTGGAGTCGCTGGTGGACGAGTCCGAAATCTGGCTCGTGCACGGCATGGTGGAGCGGCATCTGCATCACACCGGCAGCGCGCTGGCGCGGCGGGTGCTCGACAACTGGGAGCTGATGGTGCCGCGCTTCGTGAAGGTCATGCCCACCGACTACAAGCGGGTGCTCCAGGCGCGGCGGGCCGCGCGCAAACCCCCAGAGTCCACATCCGCGGCGCTGGCACAGTCCGCGGCGGGGAGGGCCTGAGCCATGGGCAAGCCGACGGGATTCATCGAGTGGGAACGCGTCCACGCCGAGAAGCGGGACACGGCGGAGCGCCTCAACGACTGGCGCGAGTTCGCGCTGCCGCTGTCCGCCGACGAGGCGAAGCGGCAGGCCGGGCGCTGCATGGACTGTGGCGTCCCCTTCTGTCACCAGGGCTGTCCCCTGGGGAACCTCATCCCCGACTTCAACGAGGCCGTGTACCGCGGGCGCTGGCGTGAGGCGTACGACCTGCTCAGCCGCACCAACGGCTTCCCGGAGATGACGGGGCGGCTGTGCCCGGCGCCGTGCGAGGCCGCGTGCGTGCTCGCCATCGACAGGGATCCGGTCACCATCGAGCAGATGGAGAAGGAGATCGCCGAGCGCGCCTTCGCGGAGGGCTGGGTGAAGGCCCGGCCTCCGGCGCGGCGCACCGGCAAGACGGTGGGCGTGGTGGGCTCGGGCCCCGCGGGCCTGGCGGCGGCGGCGCAGCTCAACGCGGCGGGACACACCGTCACCGTGTACGAGCGGGACGCCCGGGCCGGCGGCCTGCTGCGCTACGGCATCCCCGACTTCAAGCTGGAGAAGTCGGTGGTGGACCGCCGCCTCGCGCTCATGGAGGCGGAGGGCATCACCTTCGTCACCGGCGTGGACGTGGGCGGCGCCGTCAGCTACCGCGAACTGCGCGCGAGGCACGACGCGCTGGTGCTGGCCCTGGGCGCGCGCCGGCCGCGCGAGCTGGAGGTCCCCGGCCGCGAGCTGTCCGGCGTGGTCCCGGCCATGACGTACCTGGAGCACCAGAACCGGCTCGTCTCGTCGCACGGAGAGAAGGACCCCGCGCTGGACGCGGCCGGACGCCACGTGGTGGTGCTGGGCGGCGGCGACACGGGCTCGGACTGCCTGGGCACCGCGCTGCGCCAGGGCGCGAAGAGCGTGCGGCAGGTGGAGCTGCTCCCCGCGCCCCCCGCCGTTCGGGCCGAGGGCAACCCGTGGCCGAAGTGGCCGCTCATCTTCCGCACCTCCACCAGCCAGGAGGAAGGCGGCGAGCGCCGGTTCGCGCTGATGACGAAGCGGCTGACGGGGGAGAACGGGCGGCTCCAGGCGCTGCACGCCGTGGAGGTCGAGCTCCAACCCGCCCCCGGCGCCCTGCCCCGCATCATCGAGCGGCCCAGCTCCGACGTGACGTTCGAGGTGGACCTGCTCGTGCTGGCCATGGGCTTCACGGGGCCGGAGACGGGCACCCTGTCCGAGGAGCTGGGCGTGAAGCTGACGCCCCGGGGCACCGTCCAGGTGGACGCGCGCTTCGCCACGTCGGCGGAGGGCGTGTTCTGCGCGGGCGACGCGAGCCGGGGCGCCAGCCTCATCGTCTGGGCGCTCTCGGATGGCCGCGAGGCCGCGAAGGCGTGCGACGCGTACCTGTCCGGGGGCCGCTCCGTCCTCCCCACCCGGGGCGCGGACTGCGCTTTCTGAGCGGTGTGGGACGCCCGGGTCGTCCAGGAGGACGACTCGGGAATAAGCAGCGGGCCGAGGGGTTGGAATGGGTTCAACCCGCAACTCCCTCCCACTGGAGGCCCGTGACATGACCAGCGAACAGTCCCTCATCGTGACCGAAACCGACCTGGAGCGCCTGCGCCAGGTGGTGGACCACAACGGAGGCGGCCGTACGGCCGAGTTCGCGGAGGCGTTGGACGCGGAGCTGACGAGGGCCCGCGTCGTCGCCTCGGAAGCCGTGCCGCCCGACGTCGTGACGATGAACAGCACGGTCGTCTTCGAGGACGAACAGTCTGGAGAGCGCCGGGAAGTGACGCTCGTCTACCCCCGGGACGCCAGCAGCGACAACGGGCGCATCTCCGTGCTGGCCCCCATCGGCAGCGCCCTCATCGGCCTGTCCGTGGGGCAGTCCATCACCTGGCCGCTGCCGGGCGGACGCAGCAAGCGCCTGCGCATCGTGGCGGTGCCCTATCAGCCCGAAGCCGCGGGCCACTACCACCTCTGAGTGACGGCACCTGGACGGCACCGTGCGCCCGGTGGGCGCGCGGTGCCGTTCGTGTTTTCAGGCGCCGCTCAGCGCAGCCCCACGCGCTTGCCCAACTCGTGCGCCAGCGCGCGGAGCTCCTCCACGCCGGCCGCCTGGGGGCTCGTGTCGAACACCACCTCGTAACCCAGCCCCGCCTGGTTGATGGACTCCGAGCGGGGAATCCGCGAGCGCAGCACGGGCACGGTGGACTCGCTGAGCGCGCCCTCCATGGCCTCGTTGGTGGCGGTCGTGCGCCGGTCCCACAGGTTGACGACGGCGACCAGCTCACCGCCGTCCTCGCGCACCTCGCGCCACGCGGACTCGATCTCGCCCAGGCCCTGCAGCGCGAACGCGCCAGTGGGCACGGGGGCCACGACGAGGTCCGCGGTGGCGAGCACGGCCTCGGTGTAGGCGCCAATGCTCGGCGGCGTGTCGGCGAGGATGACGTCGGGCGTCCAGCCCAGGGACTTCAAGGCGCGGGGGATGGCCTGGAGGCGGTGGCCCCACTGGAACAGCTCGCGCTCCTGGGTGGCCATCCGCGGCGCGGCGGGCGCGATGAAGAGGCCCGGCCGCTTGGGCGAGGCCACCACCACCTGCGCCAGCGTGTGCTTGGGCCGGGGCCCGAGCGCGTCACCGACGCACGGTCCTTCGCGGCTCTCCAACCCCAGCACCAGCGACGCATGGGCCTGCGGGTCCAGGTCCAGGAGCAACACCTGGCGCCCGGCATCCGCGAGGGCCGCCGCCACATGCGAGCACAGCGTCGTCTTCCCGACGCCGCCCTTGATGGTGGAGAACGCAATGAACGCCATGGCCCCGGTCTATACCGGACGTCCCACGGCGAGAGAAGCCACGGCCCGCCCGGGCGCTCAGCTCACGCCCACCTTGCACTCCGGAACCGCGCGCCGGAACCGCTCGACCTCCTCGGGCGGCAGCGTCGTCCAGTAGAGGTCCAACGTCCGCAGCCACGGCATCCGGAAGAGGACCGGCGGCAGCGCCTTCAGGGGCGTGGATTGCAGGTCCACGAACGTCAGGCGGCGCAGGCGCTCCAGGGAGTCCGGCAACGTCGTCAGTCCGGTGCGGTTCAGGTTGATGGACTCGAGCGACGCCAGGTCCCCGAGCTCCGTCGGCAGCTCGGTCAGCTCGGGGTTGAACGACAGGTCCAGCTTCTTGAGCTTGGTGAGCCGGCCCAGCTCTGGAGGCACCTGCTTGATGCCCGTGGTGCGCACCCAGAGAGATTCCAGCTCGGTGAACTCGCCGATGATCGCGGGCAGCTCCCCCAGCTTGCGGCCGTTGAACAGCAACTCCTTGGAGTCCCGAGGAAACTTCTCGAACAAGGCCGCGGGGCTCTTCGACGCGGCGGACGCCTTGGACTTCGCCTTGATTGGAAGCGAGGCGCCGGCCAGGTCCGGAGGTTCCATCGACGTCGCGCCCGCCCCCGCTTCGTCCAGGGATGCGGAAAGCGCCTCCAACGCCTCCGCGAGCCACGTGGAGAAGGGCCCCAGCTCCTCCACCGGGAGGCTGTCCTCCACGGCCCAGACGACGAGCGCGTCACCGTCAGCGCTCTTGCCGAAGGCGAAGCCGTTGACGTCCTCGAGGTCGTGGGCGGCGAACATCACGAACGCATAGGCGTGCGTCCCCGCCTCTCGCTCCGTTCGGACCTCCTCCCATTTGCGGTCGGGCACCCCGGTCTGCTGGGAGAGGCCCACCTGCCAGCGCGGCGGGAGCAACGCCAGCGTCGAAGACGCGCCCGACACCCACCGGTAGCCCAACGCCTGGACCAGCTCCACGTACTCCGCCGGCAGCAGTGAGGACGGGTCGAATCCCTTGGAGAACGGCATCCCCCGCGGCTCCAGCGCCTCCAGGTACTTGCCCGCGGCGCCCTTGCCCAGCGCCTGGACGGCCTTCTTCTCCACCCGCTTCCACAGCGTCGCCAGCGATCCGGTCTTCTTCGACATGTCCCGGTGACTCCTATCCGCATCCCCCTGGATGAGGAAGGCGCGCGGAGCGCGACGGGCGGACCGGCCTGGCGCGGGTGAGGGCCTCCTCGTGGTGACTGGCGCCATCCGCCTGGTGACTGCAGTCACCGGCCAAGCGCCTCACACGGGCCCCCTGAAGCCGAAGCGCGCATGTGAAATCAACACGTTACGAAACACACATAGGGTGGCATAGGCGCTGCAGTGAGACAGCGCATGGGCGGGACACACTCGCCAAAGCAGCACTCCTCGCTGTCAAAACCCTGGTGATCCCCATGCGCATCAAGCCCCCTTCCGTCTCCAAGCGTCCCGGTGCCGCGCAGCCCTCCGCCAAGCCGCCTCCGAAGCCGGCGCCCACGGGTCTGGATCAGGACACCCGCATCCGCCGCCCGCCCGCCGCCGACACCAAGCCCTCCCGCCCCTCCGATTCGTTCCAGACCTCGGGCGCGCCCAACCGGCCCACCGGCCCGGCCGCGGGTCCCCAGGGTCCGGGCGCCCCCAATCGGCCCTCCGGCCCGGCCGCGGGTCCCCAGGGTCCGCAGGGCCCGGGCGCCCCCAACCGGCCCTCCGGCCGCGAGATGCTGTTCCAGACGGTGAACGACCTCGGCCCCATGGCGCTCCAGACGGCGGCCGAGTTCGGCCCCGCGGCGCTCCACGCCGCCAGCAGCTTTGGCCCGGCGCTCATGGCCCCCCCGATGGGCGGATTTGGTCCAGCGGCCATGCCGCCCCCCATGGATGCCTTCGGTCCGGCCCTGCCGCCGCCGCCGATGGGCGCCATCGGCCCGGGCGCCGGCCTGCCCCCCATGGGCATGGACGCCTTCGGTCCTCCGGCCGGTCTCCCGCCGATGGGCTTCGGTCCCGCGGCCCTGCCCCCGCCGCCGATGGGCGCGTTCGGTCCGGGTGGCGCGCTCCCGCCGATGGGCATGGATGCCTTCGGTCCTCCGGCCGGTCTCCCGCCGATGGGCTTTGGCCCGGCGGCCCTGCCCCCGCCGCCGATGGGTGCCTTCGGCCCGGGCGCCGGTCTGCCCCCCATGGGCGCCTTCGGTCCGGGGGCCGCGCTCCCGTCCGGGAACATGCCCATGGGCCCGCTCGACCCCGTGGGTGGGTTCGAGGCCCCCGTCATGGCGCGTCCGCCCATGCCGGCGTTCCGAGTCGGTGGCGATCTGGCCCCGCGCTACGAGAGTGGCACCTTCGCGCCCCGCGGAGCCCCCAAGCTCGAGAACCTCAAGAAGGCCCCTGAGCCGGCGCCCGAGCCCACCAACAACGGCGTCCCGAGCGCCAAGGACAAGCGCCCCGCTGGCGACAAGCGCACGGCCGCGCAGATCGTCGACGACACCCCCGTGCTCAAGAACCTGGGCCGCCAGAAGGACATCAAGTTCGAGCAGCTCTGCAAGCAGACCGGCATCGACCCCAAGCTCGACCTGAAGGACGCGAAGCAGAACCCGGACGCCGTCTACCGCCTGGCCAAGGTGCTGGAGTTCATCGACAGCGCGAAGGCCTCCACGGGCGATGACCGCTCCAACAAGGTCAAGAACGGCAAGGGCGACGGCAACATCGAGGGCATCACCAAGAGCGGCGACGCGCGCCACGGCACCGAGGCCGGCATGGTGAAGGACTTCGCCGAGCAGGGGTACTCGTTCCTGGGTGAGCACCAGCTGCCCACCACGAAGGACACCCACGTCAAGGCGGACGGAAGCAACAAGGACAACTTCCAGTGGTTCGCGGGTGAGGCGGGCAAGCACCTGTGGTTCCTGCCGGGCGTCAGCAACGTGCTGACGGGCATCGGCAACTCGGAGGGTGGCGTCAAGGGCGTGTTCGAGGGCGCCGCGAAGGGCTACCTCAACACCATCAAGGGCGCCGCGGAGGGTGTCGCCGGGGCCTTCACCAAGGGCCGCATCAACCCCGCCTCCCTGATCTTCGGCGCCGCCACGGGCGCGCTGGCGAACACCGAGGCCGCGCCGCAGCCGGTGAAGGACATCGCCAGCATGCTGTAATCCCGAGCCGCATCTCGGGATGAAAGACTTCCCTCGGAGCGTCCTGCTCCGGGGGAAGTTCGCGTGGGGCTCAGTACAACGTTCCGCAGGCGGCGATGCGCTGAACCCGAAGCGCGGCGAGCTGCTCCAACGGCTCCGCCACATCGGGCCCTTCGAGCGCGGCCACGGCACGAGCGACGGCGTCCAGGGTGGACATGCCCGAGGGATGCGAAGGCTCACGGAGCCGGAGCAACCCGGGCTCCGGCGCGGGCAGGGCCAGGCGTGGGAGGGTCCTCAGCACGGGGACCCGCTGCGTCATCCTGCGGGCCTGAGACCAGCTCGCGTCCAGGACCACCAGTTGGCGTGGCGGCGGTGCATCCGGCGGTGCCGAGGGACCATCCGGATAGAGCAGCCAGGTCCCCGGCTCCGACAGCAGCTCCATGTCGAAGTCGCCGCTGGGCGAGCCGTGGATGATGAGCTTCGAGTTCACCAGCGCCAGCGCGGCCACCCGGCCCGTGTTGCTCTTCTTCGCGATCTCCATCACGTGCTGAAGCAGGAGGATGCGCGTCCGCGTCCGCACCTGGGGAATCGCGTCACAGAGGCACAGGTGACGCGACAGGTTGCAGCGCAGGCACCGCGGACGGCTGGCGAGACGAGAAGACATCTGCAGACATTCTGGTCCGGCGGGAGATGGAACAGAAGCACTCCTTCCCGTGCGACAGCGCCGCCGCCACCACGCCCCGGCGTGGGGGCATGCTGACTTGACGGAGCGTGCCAGCCATGCAAACGCGCAGCGGAATCACCTGTGTGTCGCGATCCGTCAGCCTCGGCCTGCCGGTACGCAAGGGGGCGGAGATGCGACTGCACGCCGTGTCGCTCACGCGAACGGCGCCAGCAAGGCGTCCCTCGCGGGCCCAGGTGCCTCCATCCTTCCACGCCCTGCCAAGGCGGCGGTGAGACTTGTCAGCCCCAGAGGCCTGCGCGAGGCTCGCGACACCTCCTGACTTCATTCTCCTCCGAGGCTCCATGATCGTGCTGCGTTCCACGAGCGTCCTCGCCGCATTGCTGTTGCTATCCCCCGGATGCACGACCTCACGCTCGCCGACTCCGCTGGAGCCTCGGGACCTCCCCGTCGCGCAGGTCAAGGCACCGGCCCTGGCCCCTGCCCAGCTCGCCTTGCGAGGATTCGTGGACGCGTATCTGGAGGAGCACTTCCGCCGCTCGCCCCTCGCAGCGACGTCGGCGGGAGTGCACACCTACGACGGCGAACTGCGCAACTTCCGGCCGGAGGAGCGCGCGGCGAACCTGGCGTACCTGAAGGACAGGCTCGCGGCGCTACCGAAGGCGGTGGACCGGGCCGCGCTGCCGCCGCTGGACTCCGCGGACTACGACATCCTGGAGAACCACCTCCGCTCACGCATCCTGGAGCTGGAAGTGGTGCGCACCTGGGAGCGCAACCCCAACACGTACCTGGGCTTCGCATCGAGCGCCGTGTTCCAGCTCATCAACCGCGACTTCTCGCCGCTGGAGAAGCGGATGGGTTCAGCGGTGAAACGCATGGGGGTGGTGCCCGCGGTCTTCGCCGCGGCCCAGGCGACTCTCCAGAATCCGCCGAGGCTCTGGACGGAGATCGCGCTGGAGCAGGTGCGTGGAACGCGGGCGCTGTACGCGCAGACGCTGCCCCAGGCCTTCGCGTCGGTGAAGGACGCGGCGCTGCAGGAGGCCTTCAAGAAGGAGCAGGCCCGCTGCCTGGAGGCCATCGACGCCTACGCGCGCTTCCTGAAGGAGGACCTGCTGCCGCGCTCGAAGGGCGAGTTCGCGATCGGCGAGGAGGCGTACCGGAAGAAGCTCCAGTACGACGAGGGTGTGACGGAGAGCATCGACTCGCTGCTCGCATGGGGCCGCGCGGAGATGAAGCGCTCGCAGGAGCAGTTTCACGAGGTGGCGGAGAGGCTGGCGCCGGGCAAGGCGCCCATGGACGTGTACCGCGAGCTGGGCAAGGACCACCCTGCCCCGGCGGAACTGGTGGCGACCACGACAGCCACGCTGGAGGACATCCGCCAGTTCCTCATCGACCGGCGCATCATCACCGTGCCCAGCGAGGTCCGGGCGCAAGTGGCGGAGACCCCCTCCTTCAACCGCGCGCTGTCCTTCGCGAGCATGAGCACGCCAGGCCCGTTCGAAAGCAAGGCGACGGAGGCGTACTACTACGTGACGCCGCCGGACCCCGCCTGGAGCGCGGAGCAGACCACGCAGCACATGAGCTTCTACAACCGCTACGCCCTGCCCCTGGTCTCCATTCACGAGGCCTACCCGGGCCACTACGTGCAGTTTCTGTGGACCAACCGGGTGGAGTCGAAGGTGCGCAAGCTGATGGGCTCGGGCTCCTTCAGCGAGGGCTGGGGCCTGTACACCGAGCAGATGATGTTGGACGAGGGCTATGGCGGGACGGGGCGCCAGGCGGACCGGCTGCGGCTGAACCAACTGGCCCTCTACCTTCAGCGGCTCGCGCGCTACGTGGCGGGGCTGTCGCTGCACACGCGGGGGATGACGTATGAGCAGGCAGTGCGCCTCTTCGAGGAGGAGGCGTACATGACGCGCATCAACGCCGAGCGAGAGGCCCGCCGGGGCACCTCGGATCCGACGTACCTCGTCTACGCGCTCGGCAAGAAGCTGCTGATGGAGCTGCGCGAGGACGCGAAGGCGCAGTGGGGCAAGGACTTCACCCTCCAGCGCTTCCACAACCAGGTGGTCTCCTATGGATACCCGCCCGTGCCCATCGTCCGCAGGCTGATGCTGGGCGAGGACAGCGTGTCGTCGGCATCGCACTGACGCGTCCGGGGGCGCGGTCCATCGACACGCCCCCCAAACGACATCGCCCCCGGGCGGACAGCCCCGGAGGCGATGGGACATCAAGCTCCACCTCGCGGCGGAACTAGATGATGGGCATGAACACCTTGAAGCCGCTGCGGCCGTTGTTCGTGGTGTTCTGCTCGATGAAGTCGCTCACGGACGAGCGGCCGTCGCCGGTGGTGATGGCGGTGTGGCCGTAGATGCTGCCCAGGCGCGACGAGGTCTTCTCCCAGGTCAGGACCAGACCCGGAATCTTCAGCGCCTCCTCGAGCGACATGTTGACCTGCTTGAACTTGTCGCGCGGCAGGTTGTCGTCGATCTGGTTGCCGTTGCCCCAGACCTTGAAGCCGAAGGCGTTCTGGATGGCCCGGCTCACGCCCGTGGCGCACAGGCCCTGGCTGTTGTAGCCGCCCATGCTCAGCGCCGCCCGGCGGCCCGCATCGGCCAGCCGCTGCATCGCGGGCGTCGCGCCGTTGGGGGCCACGCCACCGGTGCCGCCGACATTCCCTCCACCGGACGCTCCACCCGAGCGGCGCGCACCGCCACCGCTGGAGCCCGAGTCGAAGGTGTCCTTCCCGCTGTAGCCGCCCGCCTTGCCGCTGCTGCCGGGCAGACGCAGGTTCGCGCCCGCGTAGATGAGGTCCGGGTTGGCGATGTTGTTGATGCGCGCCAGCTCCTTCACCGACGTCTTGAAGCGGACGGCGAGCGCGGAGAGCGTGTCGCCCCGCTGGATCTTGTAGGAGGAGCCGTTAGAGCGATTCGAACGGATGGACGTGGACATTGAGGTATCTCCTGCCCCCATTGTCGGCGGGTCCCCGCCGAAGTTGCGTCCGATTTCCCAAAAACTTGGAATCCGCCTCCCGTCCCTCTGGGAGACCGCCACGCCCTGAAGTTTCTTGACAGCGCCGCGGCGACCTCTCACCCGCGCGGAGGTCCGCCACGGCACCGCCACCGGTCGACGCCTGGCGAAGGAGCGTCCGAGGCGGCCCTCGGTACGGCCTGCGGCTCCGTTCAATCCATACAATTGGTGCCTTGCTGCACAGGCGTTGAAGAGGTCGCACCGCACTCCGTCCGCGATGCGAACCTCTGTCCGATGCCCGGCAGGGAATCCCCCCGGGATGAAGCGCGTCCTTCCCTCTCATGGCCAGGGACGCGATGTTCGCCCCCGTCCCCATCCCCCAGGAGCGAGTCGCATGCGAATCCTGCCGATCCCCTTCATCGTCGCCGCCCTCCTCACCGGCTGTTCGGAGAACCCAGGCCCCTCGCCTCAAGACTCGGGCGTACCGCAGCAGGACTCGGGGGTTCCGCCCGAGGACGCGGGCAACCCGCCCGAAGATTCAGGTGTTCCCCCCGAAGACGCGGGCAACCCGCCGGACGACGACGCGGGCGTTCCCCCCGAGGACGCGGGCAACCCGCCCGAAGAGCCGCTGCCCACGGGCCCGCCGGTGCCGCAGGGCCCGCCCAACGTGCCCGAGTTCGACCCAGCCTTCCCGGGGCAGACGCGCGTCCCGGCCATCCAATCGCAGACGCAAATCCAGGTCACGGAGATCGCCTCGGGCTTCCGCAACCCCTGGGCCATCGCCTTCCTGCCCGACCAGCGCATGCTGGTGACGGAGAAGCCCACGGGCTCGCTCTACATCGTCACGCCAGAGGGCGCGAAGTCCCCCGCCGTCACCGGGCTCCCCGCCGTGGATGGACGGGGCCAGGGTGGCCTGCTCGACGTGGAGGTCGGCCCCGACTACGCGGAGAGCGGACTCATCTACTGGACCTATGCCGAGCCCCGTACGGGCGGGAACGGTCTGGCGGTCGCGCGCGCGCGGCTCGTGGACGGGCCGCAGCCTCGCGTGGAGAACGTGCAGGTCATCTTCCGCATGATGCCGACCATCGAGTCGACGATGCACTCGGGCGGCCGGCTGGTGTTCACCCCGGATGGCAAGCTGTTCGTCACGCTGGGCGAGCGCTCCATCCTCGCGGGCCGGAGGCAGGCGCAGGACGTCACGAGCCACTTCGGCAAGGTGGTCCGCATCTACCCCGACGGCTCCGTGCCCGAGGACAACCCCTATCTGAACACGCCGAATGCCAAGCCTGAGATCTGGTCGATCGGCCACCGGAACGTCCTGTCCGCGGCGCTCGACAGCCAGAACCGACTGTGGACCGTGGAGATGGGCCCTCAGGGCGGTGACGAGCTCAACCGTCCCGAGGCCGGCAAGGACTACGGCTGGCCCACCATCGGGTACGGCGAGGAGTACTCCGGTGCCCCCATCCACGAGAGCCCGCGGCGCGAGGGCATGGAGCAGCCGGTGTACTACTGGGACCCGGTGATCTCGCCCTCCGGCATGACCATCTACACCGGTGACCTGTTCCCCGAGTGGCGCAACAACGTGTTCATCGGCGGACTGTCCGTCCGAGCGCTGGTGCGCCTGCGAATGCACAACGACCGCGCGGTCGGCGAGGAGCATCTCCTCAAGGATCGCAACCAGCGCATCCGCGAGGTGGTGCAGGGTCCTGACGGCGCGCTGTACCTGCTCACCGACGATACCAACGGCAGGCTGCTCAAGGTCACGCCGCGCTGAAGTCCGGATGCGCAGGCTCACGCCCCGAGGGACGTTCTCCTCGGGGACGCGGTATGAGAGGGCATGCGCATCGCCGTGACGGGTTCACACCGGGTGGGCAAGTCGACGCTGATTGACCTGCTCGGAGAACAGCTCGAGGGGTACCGGCTCGTCGAAGAGCCGTACCTCCTCCTCGAAGAGGACGGTTACGCGTTCGCGTCGCCGCCCTCCCTGGAGGACTTCGTCGAACAGCTCCGGTTCTCGGCCGAGCTGCTTCACGACGAGAAGGACTCCCGCGACACCCTGTTCGACCGCTGCCCTGTCGACTTCCTGGGCTATCTCCAGGCGCACGAGGACGCGGAGGCGTTCGACTTGGAGGAGTGGCTTCCCCGGGTCCGCTCCGCCGTCCAGACGCTCGACCTCATCGTCTTCGTGCCCGTCGAGGAACCGGATCGCATCCGGCTCCGGGCGCGTGAAGACCTCCACATGAGAACGGCGGTGGATGAGGCGCTCTCCGGGCTGCTGAACGACGATCCACACGCGTGGGGCGTGGAGGTGCTCGCTGTCCAAGGCTCCACGAACGCGCGGGTGAAGCAGGTCCTCGAACGGCTGGGACGCGGCACTTCGAGCGTGGCGTGAAACAGCGGCGAGCAAGCCGTCCGCGCCCGCTCGCCTTGAAAGACGTTACTGACAGGCCCAGACGCCGTCCGTGCAACGGCAGAAGAACCATTCAATGGTTAACGCCACTGGAAATACCCGTGAGACGTTGGAGCGTGCTGCACGTCTGCTGAGTCGGTGCGTTGAGCAGTTGGCTGGGCAGAGTCCGTAGCTGGCAGAGCAGGTTGCGTCCCTTGCTGGTGGCGTCTTCGACGTGTCGGCGTCGTGCGTCCCCGAGCGGAGCGAGGGCCCTTCCGAGGCGTGCACGGCACATGCGGTTGTGGACCGGCTGCTGGGCGTGGTGTTTCGCGGGGCGCTGGAGCATGCAGCGCGGGAGGGACGGTGCCTGCGGCTGGAGTCGGTGGATTGCCGTGCGGTGTTGTCGCTCGTTGATGCGTTCGTGGCCGTGCGCGGCGAGCTGGCCGCGTGCGAGGTGGCACGTGCGCCCAGCAGAAGGCCAGCGTCGCGGGGGCGGGCCCGTCCGGGCCAGACTTCGTCGCCGTCTGGTATGCCGCGTACCCGCCCACCAGGACGATGCCCGCGTAGTCGCCCAGCACCGCCCGGGCCGTCGCGCCGGAGCGGCTGGGGAGGATGCGGTGGAAGACGGTGTCCGGCGAGGCCACCGTCCACGCGTACCATTGGGTCCCCGGCCCCTTTTCCAAGAGCAGCCAGTACGTCTGCTCACTCACCGTCAGCTCCACCGCCTGCGCGCCCTCCTCGCACCAGGGCCGCGCGAAGCGGCCCCGGAAGAGTCTCTTGGTGAAGAGCACCAGGCCCGTGCCGTCGAAGTGCAGCACCTTGGCCCGGCGCCGGCCGACAAAGAGGAAGACGTCGCCCTTGAGCAGCTGGCCCAACTGCTGCTCGACGAGAGCGCTCAATCCATCGAAGCCCCGGCGCATGTCCACCGGGGCCGCGTACGCGAAGACGCGCACCGCGCGCGTGAGCGTCAGCACCCCAGCGCCCTCAATAGCTGCGCGGCGCTCTCCACGCTCAGGCCTTCGATGCGCCAGCCGCCCGGCGACACCAGCACCACCTGCTGCACTGCCGCCCCCGCGGCTGCGGCGGGACGCTGGCTGACGCGCACCGGCACCAGTGCCGCGCTCTTCTCGATAGGCTTTGGACGGGGACGGCCCTTGCGCCACTCGTAGAGCGTCGGCCCGGACACGCCCAGCTTCTGCGCCGCGTCCGTCACCGTCCCTCCCGCCGCCACGGTGTGCTCGGAGTAGCGCACCGCGAAGGCGCGCAGCGCTTCTGGGAACGGCAACGATCCACC
>BNCN01000004.1:0-501060 GCA_014656495.1 Comamonas sp. KCTC 72670 | reverse complement strand
AACTGCTCCAGCTCCTTCTCCAGCTCCACGGACCACCTCCTGCGTGTGGCCGCTGGAGGTCTCACGAGATGCTGGGGCCCGTCACGACGGGGCACGGCGAGGTCGTACGAATATGGCGGGGGCGCGGCGTCAGTCGCGCCCCCGTTGCTGTTACGGCTCGTCGAGTGTCTCTAGCTGAATTTCGGCCTGTTCGCGGTAGAGCGGAACAACCTCAACATCCAGCAGTGCCAGCAGAGGCGCGCGTGCGGCGTCACGGTCGCCAGCCTCTTCGAGCTTCCTTGATTCACTGAGGGCGCGCGACAGGCGGCGCGAGCCTACCCGGATGCGCTTCGCAATCTCCTCGAGCAATGCAGCGGCGCCCGCGTCGCCTTGAAGTGCGTTGGTTACTTCTTCGGGCGCTATGGCCACCTCGGCTGCTGTGCTCCGTAGCAACGCGCGGGTCTCGTCCGTGAGAGCGAGTGGTTCCCCTAAATCGGTGACCCGGCGGTTCAGCTCCCAGATTTGGTTCCAACCATCAAATTCCGGCATGAGGGGGCCCTATCTGCGCTTGCGGCATTCGTGGAATGGCCACTGCCTCTGTCCTTCACACAGCCGAAAACACGCGTAGCAGTCGCCCTGCCAACGCGGGCTCTTGTCGTCTCGACAGGAGACGTAGGTCTCCATGCAGTGCTCCTTCCATCCGTCGTCGTCCTCTTCGCGCGCTTTGGCCTTGTCTCGCGCGTACCGCGTTGCCGCCTCCATGGTTGCCATGTGCGCGGCGGCTTCGCTCGCAGAGAGGCCACACGCGTCAGGCATGGTGGGGTGGCGCTGGAGGCAGCACGTAATGGTGTCGGTGCAGGACGCCAGCGCGTACGCGTCGCGGTGGTCCGTGTCACGGCGGCCGGCGCTGCCCGTGGCGCCGCTGGAGCAGCCCAGCGACGCCGCGAGCAGAAGGCACAACACGAAACGTGCGCTGTTCTGCTCTTGCATGACTAGCCGCCTAAACATGCTTCGTATCCAAGCGTCTATCACCCTGGATGGGCAGTCGCACGGGGGGACGAACCCCACGGCTTCTACGTAGGTGCATGTCTGGCACGGGCCGCGCAGTACGTCACCCCACTGCGGTGAAGCTGCGGCGCTTCCTCCTCTGCTTCGTCTCCGTGGACATCCTTGGACCCCTTCATCACATCTCGGGTGTCCACGGAACTGGGACAGGCTCACCTGTCTACCACACAGCTCTACGTGGACAGCATCCGAGGGCGGCGTATGCCGGTGGCGTCGCTGCGGCGGGTTCGTGAGGAGGCTGCAAAGCGGTCGCGCGGGGTGGCGGAGCGCGCGTCCCGTGGTGTTACTCCGGATGGACCGGGTATCACCACGGGAGGGGTTTTCGGGCAGTAATAACGCATGGTTGGAAGGAGTGGACAATCACAGGAATTACACCAAGGTGTTTCGCAGCACCTTCGTGAAGTCCTTTCGCTCAGGCCTTTCTGCCTGGGTGGAACAAACGCGAGCGCGCCAATCTGGAGCGACCCGCACGAAGCAGGGCGATCCATTCCGGTGCACTTCCGTGTCTTGGCCAGACACGCCCCCGTGAATTCAACCCCTTGCAACTGGCACATCCCCTGCTCTGAGCCTCCGGACATCAGGCCCCCTCGCGGCGGCCTCCTTCAAGGAGACTCACGATGGAAGTCCGGTTTCATGGCGTTCGAGGGAGCATCGCGGTGTCGGGCTCGCGCATCGGCGGCAACACGTCCTGCGTGGAGGTCACCAGCCAGGGCCACCGGCTCATCCTGGACGCGGGCACCGGCCTCCGCTCACTGGGCGAAATCATGATGCGCGAGGGCGCGCCCCAGAAGGCCACCCTCTTCTTCTCGCACCTGCACTGGGACCACGTGCAGGGCTTCCCCTTCTTCACCCCCGCGTACCTGCCCAGCTCGGAGCTGACGCTCTACGGCCCCGGCGCCAACGGCGCGCAGGCGCTCCAGACCGAGCTGGCCGCGCAGATGCAACCGCCCCACTTCCCCGTGCCGCTGTCCACCATGCGCTCGCGCATGGACTTCCGCTCGGCGCTGCACGCCCAGCCCGTGGAGGTCGGCCCGTTCCGCGTCACGCCCATTGACGTGCCGCACCCGCAGGGGTGTCTGGCCTACCGCGTGGAAGCGGATGGCCACTCCTTCGTCTACGCCACCGACGTGGAGGTCCGCGTCGAGGACCTCGCGCCGGAGGTCGGCCGGCTCTTCGAGGGCGCGGACGTGCTGTGCCTCGACGCGCAATACACCCCGGACGAATACGAGGGCCGCAAGGGCATCCCCAAGAAGGGCTGGGGCCATTCCACGATGATGGACGCCGCGGGCGTGGCCGGCCTCGTGGGCGCCCGCCGGCTGTGCCTCTTCCACCATGACCCGGCGCACGGCGATGACGTGCTGGAGGACATGGCCGAACAGGCCCGGGCGCTGTTCCCCGTCTGCGAGCCCGCGCGCGAAGGCCAGCGCCTGGTGCTGGGCCGCGCGGCCTGAGAGGGGCAGCCCCATGCCCTCCGGATGTTATGGTGCGGCTTCCGGCTTCGTCCTCCCGCCGCTCCCCGCCATGCCCCACGCCCCCTCGGATGTGTCCCAGGTCCTCCTCCCCTTCGGCGGACTCGTTGGCAGGGAGGTGGACCTCGACGCGTTCCTCCAGACGCTGATGGACCGCATCGCCATCACCCTGCAAGCGGACCGAGGCACCCTCTGGCTGCTGGACCCGGCCCGGCGCGAGCTCTTCAGCCGCGCCGCGCACCTGCCCGAGGTGTCCCAGATTCGCGTCAAGCTGGGCCAGGGCGTCGCCGGCACCGTCGCCGAGGCGGGCCACGCCATCAACGTCCCCGACCCGCGCGGCGAGCAGCGCTTCTTCGCGGACATCGACCGGATGACGGGCTACCGCACCACCAGCCTGCTCGCCGTCCCGCTGCGCGACACGGACGGCGCCCTCTACGGCGTGCTCCAGGTCCTCAACCGCCGCGGCGCGGACCGCTTCACCGACGACGACACCGCGCGCCTCACCGCCATCGCCTCGCAGGTCAGCACCGCGCTCCAGAGCACCAGCCTCTACCAGGAGCTTCAGCGCGCCAAGGACCAGCCCCAGGTTCCGGTGGGCTACTTCTTCAACCGCATCATCGGCGAGTCCCCGCAGCTCCAGGCCATCTACCGGCTGGTGCGCAAGGCCGCGCCCACCGACGCCACGGTGCTGCTGCGCGGCGAGAGCGGCAGCGGCAAGGAGCTCTTCGCCCGCGCCGTCCACGTCAACGGGCCGCGCAGGGACCAGCCCTTCATCAAGGTGGACTGCGCCGCGCTGCCCGCGACGCTCATCGAGAACGAGCTCTTCGGCCACGAGCGCGGCGCCTTCACCGGCGCGGACCACCGCATGCCCGGCAAGTTCGAGGCCGCGAGCGGCGGCACGGTGTTCATCGACGAGATTGGCGAGCTGCCCCTCCCCGTGCAGGGCAAGCTGCTGCGCGTCATCCAGGACCGCGAGTTCGAGCGCGTGGGTGGCACCCAGGCCGTGAAGGTGGACGTGCGCATCGTCGCCGCCACGCACCGGGACCTCGCGCGCATGGTGGCCGAGGGCCGCTTCCGCGAGGACCTCTACTACCGCATCAAGGTCGTGGAGGTGGTGCTGCCGCCCCTGCGCGAGCGCGGCGCCGAGGACATCGAGCGGCTCGCCCACCACTTCGTCGGCGCCGTGGCCCGCAGGCACCGGCTGTCCCCACCGCGCCTCAGCGCCGCGGCCCTGGAGCGCCTCAAGCGCTACCGCTGGCCCGGCAACGTGCGCGAGCTGGAGAACTGCATCGAGAGCGCCGTCGTGCTGTGCGAGGGCGAGATTCTCGAGGAGCACCTGCCCCTGCCCAACGTCGACCGCGCGGCGGCGGTGCCCGCGGCCACGCACGACGGTCCGCCCGCGCGCGCGGAGGCGAGCCTGCTCCCGTTGGCGGAGGTGGAGCGGCGCCACATCCTGCGCGTGTTGGAGGCGGTCAAAGGCAACCGCACCGCCGCGTCACGCGTGCTGGAGATTGGCCGCAACACGCTCGCGAGGAAGCTCAAGGAGTACGGGCTGGCCGACGAGCCCTCCTGACGCACCGCGAGGAGGCACACAGCACCCCTCCCTGGAGGGCGATGCGTTCGATGACCACAGGCCTTTGCGGGTATGCGCCTTGTTCCAGGCTGACCGGAGGCGTACGACGGAGGGGCCTCCGGTCAGGTGGCGGGGGCATAGCCCTGGGGGACGCGCATGAAGGTGGTCAACAAGCTGCTCGAGAAGCTTCCCGAAGTCGTGGCCGAGAAGATTCCCGACGTGAAGCTGCAGGACCAGGACATCAAGGTGACCGTGGCCCAGGGGGCGCTCACGGCGGAGAAGGTCCTTCCCCCCAAGCTGGCCATGCACGGCATCACCCTCTCCTTCGAAACCCATGGCGAGGCGACGGTCCGCAACTTCAACTCACCCGGTGACGTGGATGAGAACGGCATCGTTGGAGAGACGGCCGCTGAGTCCTCCGAGCTGGGCCCAAGGCCGCAACTGCTCCTGGGCACCGAGACGGGCTGGATGCGCTACCAGGTGGCCGCGCGCGTGAAGGCGGCCGTGAGCGCCAGCCTGTCCTTCCTCGCCTCCGAGCAGCAGACGGAGCTCAGCGTCGTGCTCAGCGACTACCGCGCCCATCCGCTGGGCCGGAACATGCGCGAGGCCGCGCTCACGGACCTGTCCGAGCTGCGCCTCATGCAGGCCACCGACCTGGCCAAGCTCGGGCTGGGTGACGCCGTGGCGTGGCAGGCCCGGGGCTCGCTCCAGACGCGCCTGGAGCTCAACTGGGCGGATGTCTTCCCCTCCAACCTCAACCGCCTGGGGTTCCTGCGCGGCAGCGAGCTGCTCGCGTTGAAGACGAGCGTGAAGGCCGGCCTGTCCGCCAGGGTGTCCCTCACCGACGACTACCAGCTCAGCTTCACCCGCCCCCGCACCGGCCGCATCCAGGTCGCCGTGCGCAAGGTGAAGTCCCACGAGCAGACGCTCTCCGCCGGGCTCGGCATCCAGGTGGAGCTGCTCGACCCCGCGGCCATGAAGGCGCAGCTCGGCCAGCTCCTGGAGGCCCTGCTGGGGCCCGTGCTTCGCGAGCTCCTCAAGAAGGGCCAGAGCGCGCTGGAGCTGATGGACGGGCTGGTGGAGAAGGCCAGCAAGGCGAAGTTCGATGAGAACCAGAAGCGCGTGCTGGGCATGGTGCTGGAGCGGCTCGGCATCGACCCGCAGCTCTCGGACCCGGCCAACCTTCCGCAGGCCTGGGCGGACTTCAAGGCGCGCGTCGCCGAGGCCCTGGAGAACGCCGTCCGCTCGCACATCGCCGACGGCTTCCAATACGAATACCTGCGCCTCAACGAGGCCTCCACGCTGCTGGAGGTCGTCGTCGAGGACGTCACCGCGATGCGCTTCCACGAGTCCCTGCTCAAGGGCAACCTCGTGGAGCTGCTCAAGTGGATGAAGACCTCGGCCCAGCCCTCCGAGTTCGAGCTGCGCAACTACCTGCACTCCACCACGCTCACGCGGCAACAGGCCGTGGGCTTCTCCCTGGGCTTCGGCTCGTTCGAGCTGCTCAAGTCACGGGACGTGAAGCGGCAGGCCTGGGTGACGCAGGAGAACTTCCAGGGCGCGCGGCGCATGGCGTTCCTCGGCCGCCGCGGCTACGAGGACAAGCTGCTGGGCAACCGGGGCCAGTGGGCCGTGGACCTGAAGGCGGACATGACCCGCTTCGCCCCGGCGCCCGTGGCCACCGACTTCGACTACGGCCTGCACCTGCTGCAGTGGGGACGGCAGAAGAAGCTGACGCGCAAGGAGCTGCAGATGGCGGTGGATGACGCCGTCGTCTGGGGCGTGCTGGACACGAAGGACGCGGCCTCCGTCGTCTCCTGGATGCAGGAGGACGCGGGCAAGCACCCCATCGAGACGCGGCTCGAGGTGAAGCTGGCGGACGACACGTTCCGGGCCCTGGTGCCGCGCATCCAGGAGTTCGACCTCGCGCGCTTCTCCCGCGCCCTGGCCCGCGCGATGCCCTGGAGCGACCAGACGGCCCGCGCCTCCCCCGAGTTCCGCCGCGCCGTCTACGCGCCCATCTGGGAGGCCTACCTCCGCGAGGTCCAGAGCCAGGGCAGCCTGATGCTGAATGACTTGTCCCCCAGCCGCGCCGCGCAGATCGCCAAGGCGTTCTTCCAGCGGGACGCCACGGTGCGCGAGCTGGGCAAGGACCTGCAGCTCATCGAGAGCGAGTGGCGCCCGGGGGGCGGCAACTTCACGTTCGCGGAGATCATCCACAAGAACCCCAACTCGCTGGTGCGCTGCCGGGAGTTCGTGAGCGGCATGGTCCGCCTGCGCCGCGCCATCGACGAGCGCAAGGCCCCGGACGAGCTGCGCACCGTGTTCGGCGAGTTGGAGGGCATGTGGAGCACGGGCTTCCACCTGCGCGCCGGCGCCGCGCTCCTGGCGGAGGTGGCGCAGTCCACGCCCATGGGCCTGGCGGGCGTCGAGCGCACGCTCACCGTGCGCGTGGCGGACAGCGAGGAGCAGCTCGTGTTCTCCACCACGCGGGGCACCGGGAACCCAGGAGCCCCCTGACGGGAGCGCGGGCTCAGAGCGCCCAGCCCAGGACACCCGCCGCGGCCATGGACAACACGCCGGCCGCGGCGAAGTGCCCCCACGCCCTGCGCGCCAGGCTCCCACCCGTGGCCGGAGCCTGGGGCCCCAACACCACCAGCGCGGCGCCGCCCTCACGGCCGCTCAAGACGTAGCTGCCCTCGGTGGCGCCCCTTCGAAGCTCTCCCACCACGAGGCAGGACTCGCCCACCGCGCCCACGCGCTCCCAGGACAGCGCCTCGGGCTCCGCGTGGGCCTCCGGCCCTTCGCGCCGCGAGCCGGAGCGCCACCTGTTCGAGGCCGAGCCGTCCTCCACCGGCGCTGCCTCCTCGCGTCGGCCGTCCAGGTCCCGGCCGTCCTCCACCGGCGCGCCTGGAGCCGGGGCCGCCGCCTCCGGATGCGGCGTCTGGTACCACGACGCGGGCACGGTCCCCGGCAGGGCCTTGCAGCGGCGCACCTCCACCGGCGCCATCAACGACGCGGGAGAGAACACCACCGTCGCCTGGACGCGCCGGCCCCGCAGCGCCAGCACGGGCGCATAGGCCCGCTCGCGTGACAGCAGCGCGCCACGGCGGCCATCCGCCGCCACCTCGCGCACCTCCGCGTCGAAGAACACGCACGGCACGCCGCCGGGCGACGTCAGCGTCGACTCCGCCTCCAGCACGCCGTGGTACACGCCCCAGCCCGGGGACTTGCCCGCACGCAGCGCCTCCACCGCCTCCTCCAGCGGCACGGGCGCCGAGCCCCGCAGCACGTTGGCGCGCGAGCGCGCCCAGACCCCCCGCAGCACCAGCCCCGCGGACACCACCAGCAGGACGGAGCCCAGCGCCTTCACGGCCGTCTCGGACGCCACCACCGTGCCCGTGAGCTGGACGCGGTCCAGGACGAACAGGGACACCACCGCCAGCAGGCCGAACCACAGCAGGGGCACGCGGTACGGCCGGGAGGCCACGTCCTTGCGCCCGAAGGCGAAGGCCACCACCAACAATCCCAGGAGGCACGCCGCCAAGACGGGCGCCAGTGCCATGCGCCACAGCTCCATCCCCACCCCCGCTTAGGCTCGGCACGGCCGCACTCCGGGCGCGACGTGCCGAGGGCAATCTGGGGATGGCCGGGCGTCCGCGCAAGCCCACGCCCGGCGAGGGCGCTACTCGATGCCCTTGGCGACGCGGCGGACCGGCCGGGGCATCAGGTGCCCGCGGACCTTCAAATCGTCGAACGAGCAGGACAGGTTCCGGCAGCCCAGGGCCACTTTCGCCACGTGGTCCTCCAGCCCCACCAGCAGCTTGCGCGCGAAGCGCTCGTTGTTGAGGAACGCCTCCACCAGCACGCCCGAGCTGTTCCGGCGCAGCTGCAGCCGCACCTGGTAGGGGCCGTGGGCCGGCAGCGGCATCTCATCCTCGACGAGCGCGTCCGTGTCCTGCGCGCTGTTGCCCACGACCTCGCGCCCGTCCGGCGTGAAGTAGCGCCAGGCCAGCCGCATGCCCACGTTGGGGATGGCGAACGCGGAGACCTGCGTGTCCTTGATGCGGAACGCGAGCTCGCCGTAGTGCTGCGCGTCGGGGTCCTCCGGGTACTCCGGCCCCAGGCGATCCACGTCCATCAGCACCTCGGCCGTGAAGTCGTTGGAGGAGAAGTAGCGCGTCGCGATGTATGCGCGAGGCACCAGCCGGCGCCCGTTGGTCTCCTTGCCCGCCTGCAACGCCCGGAGCTCCCCGTCCACCATGGTCCATTGGCCGCTGTGGACGTTGACCTCCTCGGTGCCCTCGTTGAAGCCCAGCTCCAGCCGCGACGTGCCGCCCGGCTTCGCGGGCTCCGCGATGCTCATCGAGGAGAACACCTCGCCGTAGGTGTTCGGCGGCAACACCGCGGGGACCGGGCGCGCCACCCTGTCCCGCCCCCGCTTGATGTCGACCGTCACCGGGCCCACGAGCCACCGGGCCGCGAAGCCCAGCAGCGCCAGGCCTCCCACCACGGACAGACCGCCTCGCACGCGCCGCCAACCCGAGCGGAGCTGGCGCGAAATCGGGCTCGCCTTCACCGGCCGCGCGGACGCCGGCACCAGGCGCGCGATGGCCGCGTCCCCCTGGGACAGCCCCGGCGCGGAGCTGGTGGAGATCATCACCTCCAGCGCGGCGCACAGCTCGCCGGCCTGCGCGTAGCGCGCCTCTGGGTCCTGCTCCAGCAGCCGGTCCACCACCCCGTCCACGCGCGGATCCAACCCCGGCTTCTTCGCGGACGGCAGCTTGAAGCGGCCCAGGGGCAGCTCGCCGGTGAGCAACTCGTAGAGGATGACGCCCAGCGAGAAGAGGTCCGCGCGGCCGTCCACGCTCTTCGCGTCGCGGCGCTGCTCGGGGGCCATGTAGTTCAGCGTGCCCATGGCCACGGACGTCGCCGTGAGCTGCAGCCGGGAGTCCGGCGCGCGGATGCCCGCGAGCCCGAAGTCCGCCACCTTCACGTTCCCGCGCCCGTCCAGCAGGATGTTCTCCGGCTTCAGGTCGCGGTGGATGATGCCCTTCTCGTGCGCGCACTCGATGGCGCGCGCCACCGACAGGATGAGCTTCAGGCCCGTGTCCGGCGTGAGCCCGGCGGACATCGCCTCGCGCAGCGAGCGGCCCTCCACGTACTCCATGACGAAGTAGTAGTGCTCGCCCGCCACGCCCCGGTCGATGATTTGAATGATGTTCGGGTGGTTCAGCGCCGCCAGCGCCGTGGCTTCCTTCTCGAAGCGCGTGACGAACTCGGGGTCCTTCGCCAGCCGCGGGGGAAGCAGCTTCACCGCCACGGTGCGCCCCAGCGACTGCTGCCGCGCCAGCCACACCTCCCCCATGCCGCCGCGTCCGAGCATCTCCTTCAGCTCGAAGCCCGGCAGGTCCACCTTGCCGCCGCCCACGAAGGTCGGCTCTTCATGGCCGTGCAGGTCCGAGCGCGCGCTCCCCGGCCCCGTGTCCACGGACGAGCGCACCACCGTCGCCTCCACGGGCATGCCGCTGTCGTCCACGCCGGAGGGCAGCGCCACCCCGCTGATGGGCGCGGGCACCCCCGGCAGCCCGTTCCCCGCGCCGTTCGTCACGGGCGTGGAGACGCGGGAGACGGACACCACGATGCCCGGCTCGGGCTCCGCGTGCGGCACCACCGTCACCGCGCCGGACGTCCCGTTCGCCTCCGCGCGGCGCTCGGGCACGCCGCTGGCCATGGACAGCATCGAGTTTCGCCCCGTGTCGGCCACGTCGCCCCGCCGCGCCTCGAAGCGGATGCCGCAACGGCACTGGACGCGCTGGCCGCTGACGTACACACGGATGTCGTGCACGTGGCCGCAGTTGGGACACGCCTGCGTCGTCGTATTCATACGCGGCGGGAGGAGGAAGCGGCCGTGGTGTATTCCAGGCCATGGACGCGGTAGGTGGGCACGGCCTTCTCCTTGCCCTTGACCTGGAGGGCCGGCAGCCCCTCCACGTCGAAGCCGGCGCCCGCCCTGCGCACCGTCGTCTCCGAGGCCAGCACCTCGCCGCTCTTCGCCATGCCGCACAGGCGCGAGGCGGTGTTCACCGTGTCGCCAATGGCCGTGAACTCATGGCGCTCCGCGCTGCCCATGTAGCCGACAACCGCCTGGCCGGTGTTCACGCCGATGCCGACCTCGATGGGCGCCTTCCCTTCGGCCACGCGCTTGCGGTTCAGCTCGTGCACGGCGTCCTGCATCTCCAAGGCGGCGCGAAGCGCGCGGGCGGCGTCGTCCGGGTGCGACAGCGGCGGCCCCCAGACGGCCATGACACAGTCCCCAATGAACTTGTCCAGATTCCCCTCGTGTCTGAACACCACGCCGGCCATCGCGGTGAAGAAGGCATTGAGCATGGCCACCACCTCTTGCGGAGAGTCGTTCTCCGAGATGGTGGTGAACCCGCGGATGTCGGCGAACAGGCAGCTCACCTCCGCCAGGCGGCTCTGTGCCAGATCTTCCGTCTCGCCGGCAATCACCGCGTCGGCGACGGCCTTGGACAGGAAGCGGCTCAGCTCCGCGCGCGTCACCGCCTCGGCGCGGATCTGCTCGGCCAGCGCGGCGTTCTCCAGCGCGATGCTCGCCTGGGAGGCGATGCCGGAGAGGATGGTCAGGTCCTTCTCCGAGAAGGCGTTGATCTGCTGACGGCTGTCCAGGAAGAGCACCGCCTGGATCTTCCCGTTCACCTTCAGCGGCACCGCCATGGCGGACCGGATGCCCTGCGCGACGATGCTCTCCGCGGCGGAGAAGCGCTCGTCGATGATGGCGTCCGCCGTCAGCACCGCCTTGCCCGTCTCCACCACGCGCTTGAGCACGGTGTCGGACAGCATGACGTTGACGGCCTTGTCGGAGCGGTGGTGCACCGCCGACGGGATGAACTCCCCGTCCGCGGCCACCTTCAGGATGACGCCGTGGTCGGCGGCCAGCAGTTGGAAGGCCACCTTGAGGATCTGCTCGAAGAGGTCCGTCTGGCTGCCCTGCAGGCTCACCTGCCGGTGGAACTCATGGGCGATGCGCAGCTTCTCGTAGTCGCGGCGCAGGGCCTCCACGTCGGACACCTGCTCGGCGGGCCGGAAGTTCTGCGGCACCTGGTCCATCTGCGCCAGGAAGGCCGGCATGGAGATGGACTGCGCCACCACCGTCACGCCCGGCGCGGTGGGCGCGTTGGAGGCCATGGGCGGCTCGCCGCTGTGGAAGATGAGCCGCGAGGCGCCCAGGGAGATCTCGTCCCCGTCGCGCAGCTTGAGCTCCTTCACCCGGCGGCCATTCACGAAGGTGCCGTTGGACGAGCCCAGGTCCTTGAGGATGAACTCCTTGCCCACGCGCTCGATGACGGCGTGTTCCTTGGAGACCTCCCGGTCCACCAGCCGCAGCGTGTTGGACGGATGCCGGCCCAGGGACGTCGCCGGTCCCAATGGAAACTCTCCGAGCGTGCCATCCGCGAAGCGCCCTGTCAGACGGGGGCCGCGAATCTGCCCGGGTTTGGGTGCAAATGGGGCGGGGGACTGGCTCACGCGGAAATCCTCACCGGCCCGGACACTACCAGAGCGCATCGTCACCGGGGAACGCTCGGAAATCACCACTGAACACAAAGACAGCATCCAGGAAGCGGGACGCCCGCCGGCCCGGCGCCTACCGGTCCGAGCCGCCCGCCCGGATGGCCAGCCCCACGCTGGGCATCACGGCGATGCCCCCCAGGTCCCGCGGCTGTCCGAAGAGCTGCGGCCTCGTCCGGAAGTAGCCGGCCGTCACCTCGGCGAAGAGGTGGACGTACCGGTACCCCACCCCGATGCCCAGCGTGGAGCCGACGAAGTGGCTGCCCACCGTCGCGGGAAGCGTCGCGTCGAAGCCCGACACCGGCTTGCCCTGCTGCGAGTAGTCCACCAGCCGCGCGTCCATCCGGGTGCGGCTGTAGATGTACTTGGGCGCCGCGTAGAGCTTGAAGATGTCCCCCCAGTCCGCGCTCAGGTACACGGGCACCTCGATGTCGTAGCGCCCGAAGTCGTTCATCTCCACCACCTCCAGCACGTCCAGCACCGGGCTGCTGAAGAAGTGCCGGGACACGCCCACCCCCATCGCCAGGTCGAAGGAGCGCTGGCCCGGCTCCAGGTACCGGCCCACCGTGTCCCCGCCGTGGGCGAGCCGCACCTTGAGGTCCCCGCGCAGGGAGATGCCGCTGTAGCGCACGCCCACGTCCAGCCCGTCCAGCACGCCCACCCGGAGCATCAGCTCCGGGTTGACGCCCGGCGGGGACGCCATCAGCGCCACGCCCGCGGTGAGGATCCGCTGCTGCGCCTCCTCGCCCAGCGCATACGGCCGGTCATTCACGATGGCGTCCCAGGCCTCCCGGCCCTGCTCCCGCCCCTCCTCCACCACCCGGACGATGGTGCCCACCGGGACGAAGGCCCCCACCCCGCCCGTCACCTGGACCTGGCCCGGCGCCAGCGTCCGGGCCGTCTGCTGCGTGGACAGCGTGGAAGCACACCCCGTCAACATCGCCAGGAACAGCCAGGGAAGAATTCGCATGGGAAGTCACGTTATCCCCTTTCTGGCGCAGACGCTTCATTCCGGGGCGCCGCGCTGGTAAGGGGGCGCCGTGCGAATCAAACAAAAGCCCGAGGACTTCTCCGTCAAGGAGTCATACCGTTTCGACGAAGTCGACTCGGGACGTCACCGTGTCTACCTGATGGACAAGCAGAAGCTGTCCACGTTCGACGCCGTGACGCGTCTGCGCGATGCCTTCGGCCTCAAGCCGGGCGCCATCAGCTATTGCGGACTCAAGGACAAGCAGGGCCGGACCGAGCAGATCATCGCGGTGGACGGCGCCGACGTGGACATGCAGGAGCCCGACCTGCGCCTGAAGTACCTGGGCCGCACGGACAAGCCGCTGTCCGCCGCCAACATCACGTCCAACCGCTTCTCGGTGACGGTGCGCGCGCTGGAAGACGCGACGCTGGGGCCCCTCAACGTGGCCGCCGCCGAGGTCAACCGCCTGGGCGTCATCAACTACTTCGACAGCCAGCGCTTCGGCTCACTGAAGCACGGCCAGGGCTTCATCGCCAAGGACCTCATCCGGGGTGACTTCGAGGCCGCGCTCCACAACTACATGGCCAAGCCGTCCGAGCTGGACCGGACGGAGGACGCCAAGATCAAGGCCTTCTGGAAGGAGAACTGGGGCCGCTGGGACGCCCGCGTCCCCTACGAGGGCACGCGCAAGTACCACCGCGTCCTCAAGTCCCTCCGCGACCAGCCGGGCGACTACCTCCGCGCCTTCCTGCAGATCGACGCGGACTACCGCGCGATGCTGATCTTCACCTACCAGAGCTTCCTCTGGAACGAGGGCGTGCGGCGCTACCTGCAGCTGATGCTGCCGCGCGAGCACCTCTTCCCCATGCGCTACCAGGCCGGCACGCTGCTGTTCCACCGCGACGCCAGCCCGGAGGTGCTGCGCACCCTGCGCGACGCGTCCTTCCCCCTGCTCGCCCCCAACAGCACCTTCAGCGACCCGAAGATCGAGGAGGCCGTGCGCTGGGTGCTGGGCCGCGAGAAGCTCCGCCTGGAGGACCTGCGCGTCCCGGGCGCCGAGCGCCGCCTCTACTTCAAGCACGAGGAGCGGCCCCTGCTGTCGTTCCCGCACAAGCTCGTCGTGGGCCGGACCATGCCGGACGAGGTCAACCGCGGCGACATCAAGGTGAACATCGCCTTCACCCTGCCCCCTGGCGCCTACGCCACGCTGGTCGTCAAGCGGCTGTTCCACTTCGAGTACGCCGAGGACAGCGCGGAGACCATCCGCGCCTCGCAGCGCCCGAAGCTGGTGGAGGCCGAAGCCGCCGCCGCCGCGCACGAGCCGTCCAGCCGCCGGGGCCCGCCCCGCCGTGATGGCGACGCGCCCCGCCGCGCGTCCAGCGGCCGCAACGCCGCCGGTTCGGACGCCAAGGGTCCGCGCCGTGGGTTCGGCAGCCGCGGCGATTCGGCCCCGGAGACCGATGCCCCGCGCCGTGGGTTCGGCAGCCGCGGCGATTCGGGCTCGGAGACCGATGCCCCGCGCCGTGGGTTCGGCAGCCGCGGCGCCGCCGGTTCGGACGCCGACGCGCCTCGCCGCGCGTCCGGTGGCCGGAGCGCTCCGGGTTCGGACACCCGCCGTCCGGGTGCTGGCCGCCGGGGTGCGTCCCGCGACGTGGAGGCCCCCGAGCCCGCGCCCGGCCGCGCCCGGACGCTCGCCAGCAAGGCCCCCGCGGCCCCCACGCAGGTGGAGCCCGCCGTGCCGCTGGGCTTCCGGGAGCGCCAGCGCCAGCGCAAGGCGGCCCGCGAAGTCGCTCGCTCGGAGACGGAGGCCAAGCGAGCCGTGAAGGCCAAGCCTTCGAAATCACGGAAGAAATAAAGATGTGCACCCGGGATGCAATGGGGGGGCGGGCGCGCCGTAGGACAAGGCGTGAACGCTCTTGCCCTCGACGACGCTCCCGGGACGCTCGCCCATGCCATCGGGATGCTGATGGCTGAGGAAGCCCCCCCGCTTCCCTGGAAAGCGGACGTGCAGGCCGCCCGCCGGGGTGACCCGTCCGCGTTCGAGGCCCTGGTTCGCAGCGTGCAGCGCCCCGTGTACGGCCTGGCGCTGCGCCTGCTCCAGAGTGAAGCCGAGGCCGCCGAGGTCGCGCAGGAGGCCCTGCTCCGCGCGTACCAGAACCTGCACAAGTACGATGACGCGCGCCCGTTCGACCTCTGGGTGCTCGCCATCACCCGCAACCTCTGCCTGGACCTGCTCCGCCGGCGCACCAAGGTGCGCACCGAGGAGTTGGAGCCCATGAAGGAGGTCCTCCCCAGCGGCGAGGCGTCGCAGGAGGAAGGCGCCATCGCCCGCGAGGAGCGCCAGTCGTTGGAGGAGGCCATGGCCACCCTGTCCGTCGAGGACCGGGAGGTGCTCGCCCTCTATTACGTCCAGAAGCGCACGACGAAGGAGATCGCCCAGATCATGGGCTGTGCGCCTGGCACCATCATGGCCCGGCTCTTTCGGGCCCGTGAGAAGCTTCGCAAGAAGATGACGACCGAGGAGGCTCCGCGATGAACCCCGACCTGTGCCCGGACCTCGAAGTCCTCTTCACGGAGCTGGAAGCGGGTGAAGGCCCCGCGCTCGACCACGCCGCCGAGTGCGAGGCCTGCGCCGCGGTGCTGGAAGACCACCGGCTGATGGAGCAGGACCTGTACCGGCTGGCGGACCCGCTGCCCCCGCCCACCCTGGTGGCCAGCGTCATGGCCCGCGTCTCCACCGAGCCCGTCCCCCGGCGCCGCGAGGTCTGGTCCGGGCTGGCCATCCTGCTGACGTCCATGCTGGGCGGGCTGGGCTACTTGGTGATGAGCGACCAGGCGCTCGGCCGGCTGGGCACCGGGCTGGCCTCCGTGCTGGTCCAGGGGCGGCCCTTCGTGGAGGGCTTGCTCAGCGGCGTCAACGCGTTGTGGTCCACGGCGGGACTGTCGGTGGCCTGCTCCCTCGCCTTCCTCCTCCTGACTTCGCTGTATGGCCTCAAGCGGCTCGTCGGAACCGGGCCTTCCCCTTCCGGAGCGTGAGCGAACCATGAAGATCCTCTCTCGAATCCTCTTCCCCGCTCTGCTCCTCGGCGCTCCCATGGCGCTCGCGCAGAACGCCGCGCCCCAGGCCGGGGTGAGCGCGCCCGCCGCCAGCACCATCGACATCAGCTTCCGCGGCAGCCTGCGCGACGCCCTCAAGACGATCGCCGACAAGGGCGGCCTCAACCTGGTCGTCACCGGCGACCTGGACTCGCCCGCCGAGGTGCACCTGCGCGGCGTCACCGCGAACCAGGCGCTGCGCACCGTGGCCCGCGCCTACTCGCTGCGGCTGGACCAGGACGGCACCATCTTCACGCTGCGCCCCATGACGGAGAAGGAGAAGCACGCCGCCGCCTCCGGTGAGAGCGCGCCCGACGCGGACTCCGACGCCACGGAGGCGCCCGTCGCCAACGCGCCCTCCGCCGTGACGGCGCCGCCGGTCCCTCCCGTGCCGCCGATGCCGCCCATGCCGGAGCACTTCTCCGAGGATGTCCGCGAGGAGATGAAGCGCGCCCGGGACGAGATGAAGCGGGCCCGCGACGAGGTCCGGCGCAACATGCGCCGCAACGGCAGCCGCAACGTGGTGGCCCGCGGGCAGAACCTCGAGGTGAAGGAGGGCCAGACGGTGGAGAGCGCCGTGGTGTACGGCGGCAACCTGGTGGTGAACGGCCACGTCAAGGACGACGCGGTGGCCTTCGGCGGCAACCTGGAGGTCCATGGCCGCGTGGAGGGTGACGCCCACGCCTTCGGCGGCAACGTCATCCTCGGGCCGGACGCCCAGGTGGGCGGAGACGTGTCTGCCTTTGGCGGCACCGTGGAGCGAGACGACGACGCGCGGGTGGAGGGCAGCATCGAGTCCTTCGGCGGCGCGGGCATCGGGCGGATGGTTGCAGGTGAAATCAAGAAGGGCGTGAAGGAGGCCAAGCACTCGTCCGGGAACCGCGGCGACCGGGACGATGACGGCGCGGGGCTGGCGGGCTTCATCCTCACCTTCGCGGTGCTCTTCGGGCTCGGCTTCCTGGGGCAGATGTTCTTCCCGGCGCGGATGAAGCAGCTCGGTGAAGAGGTCCGCCGCAGCCCGGTGCAGACGGGGCTCACCGGCCTGCTGGGCCTGCTGGCGATGATTCCCCTCACGGTGGTGCTCTGCATCACCATCATCGGCATCCCCGTGGCGCTGGTGCTGTGGCTGGCGGCCCCCGTGGCGGCGGCGCTGGGCTACGCGGCGGTGGCGAGCGAGGTGGGCATGAAGGTGCCAATCCTCCGAGGCCGGAAGACGCAGGCGGTGGTGCTGGCGCTGGGCCTGCTGGTGTTGATGGTGGTGGGCGCCATCCCCATCCTCGGCACCCTGGTCACCCTCTTCGTCGGGTTCATGGCGCTGGGCGCGGTCATCCGCACCCGCTTCGGGCAGCGGCCGCAGGGCATGCCCGAGCCCATCATCCCCTCCAGCGAGCAGACTGTCTGACAGGGATTGCAGGGTGGTTGGTCCTCCAGGGGATCGTCACGGGCGCCTCACGGCCCGGGACGGTCCCCTCGCGTTTTCCCGTGTGCGCCTTAGCCAAGCTCGCGAGCGCCATCACCGCGCCTGTCAGCCGGGCGTGTTGGCCATGCCGCGTCATGGCTTCTGAGGCTTTGACCGCCCGGGCCGCGTGCGCCATTTTGCGCGCACCCCTATGCGACGCCTCCCCGACGTACCTCCGCGCGGCCGGGCCATCACCGTGGACCTCGAAGGCGAAAGCCTTCCCGCCATCGAAGGCGAGCCCGTGGCGTGCTCCCTCGTTGCCGCGGGCGAGCCCCTGCTGGCCCGTTCCATCAAGTACCACCGGCCGCGAGGCCCCTACTGCTTCGCTGGCGCCTGCTCGCATTGCCTGATGCGCGTGGACGGCGTGCCCAATGTCTACGCGTGCCGCACCCCCGCGCGCGACGGCATGAAGCTGGAGCGGCAGAACGCCTACCCGTCCGCGAAGGTCGACATCTTCGAGAGCATCGACTGGTTCTTCCCCAAGGGGATGGACCACCACGAGATGTTCGCGGGCGTGCCCGTGGCCGAACAGGTGATGGCCAAGGTGGCGCGGCAGCTCGCCGGACTGGGCCTGCTGCCCCGGGAGCCCGCGCCCGACGTGGCGCCCGCGCGCACCGTGCGCACCCGCGTCGCGGTGGTGGGCGGCGGCGCGGCGGGGACGGCGGCGGCGCGCGTGCTGGCGGAGCGCGGCGTGGACTTCCTCCTGATGGAACGGGATGCGTGGCTCGGCGGCCGGCTCGCGCACGGCGCGCCGGAGGCGGGGGCGCCCGCCATCGAGGACGCGGACCGCTTCCCCGAAGGCAGCGTGCTGACGCGGGCCACCGCGCTGGGCCTCTACGATGACGCGGAGGGCCGCTTCCTCGCGGTGGGCGTCTGGGAAGGCGAGCAGCCGCGCCTGTTGAAGGTGTACGCGGAGCGCTTCCTGCTCACGCCCGGCGGCCACCCGCCCACCCTGCCCTTCGAGAACAACGACCTGCCCGGCGTCTACGCGGGCCGCGCGGCCAGCCTGCTGCTGCGCCGCTACGACGTGGCTCCGGAGTCCGCGGCCCTGGTGGGCTGGGGCGCGGAGCTGCACGCGCTGGCGAACCTGCTCCACGAGCGCGGCGTGAAGGTGGTCGCGGTGGTGGACCTGCGCGACGCGCCCCCCGCGGGCGCCCACGCCACGGCGGTGCGCGGCGACGCGCCCAAGGCCCACGGCCTGCGCGAGGTGAGCGCCTTCAGCTTCACGCGCGAGGGCGGCGGCCGGGAGAAGGTGGCGTGTGACGCGGTGCTGGTATCCGTGCCCGTCAGCCCCAGCTTCGAGCTGGCGCGCCAGGGCGGAGCCAAGGTGCCCTTCGACGAGGCACGCGGCCTCTTCGTGGTGGAGGCGGACGCGAACGGCCGCACCCACGCGGCGGACGTGTTCGCGGCGGGCGACGTCACGGGCGGCGGTACGGCGAAGGACGCGGCGGCGGCCGGACGGCGCGCGGCCGAGGCGCTGGTGGGAGGGCTGTCATGAGTAAGGCGATGATCTGCTCCTGTGAGGACGTCACCGTCGACGACATCCGTCACGCCGTCTCGCGGGGCTTCTGCGACGTGGAGTCGGTGAAGCGCTACACCGGCTTCGGCACCGGCATCTGCCAGGGCAAGAGCTGCACCGCGGCGGTGGCGGCGCTGCTGGCCAAGGAGAAGGCGCTCAAGCCCGCGGCGGTGGTGCCCTTCACGCCGCGCCAGCCGCTCTACCCCACCGAGCTGCGGATGATGGCGTCCGCGCCGGTGGACGAGTCCCAGCCGCCCGTGGGCGGCCTGCCCCAGGAGGTGGACCACTTCCCCGCCGCGCTGCGCCCCGAAGGGCCCGTGCCCGCCAAGGCCAAGGTCGTCATCATCGGCGGCGGCATCATGGGCCTGGCGCTGGCGTACAACCTGGCGCGCGCCGGTGAGACGGACGTGGTGGTGCTGGAGCGCGGCTACCTGTGCGCGGGCGCGTCCGGCCGCAACGGCGGCGGCGTGCGCATGCAGTGGGGCACGCCCTCGCTGGTGGAGCTGGCCAAGCGCTCCATCGACCTGATGAAGGGCTTCGCGCGCGAGCTGGGCATCAACGTGTGGCTGCGTCAGGGCGGCTACATCTTCCTGGCCAAGACGAAGCCGGTGGCGCAGCGGCTGGAGCGCAACGTCTCGCTGCACAACCGCTTCGGCGTGCCCACCCGCCTCATCACCCCGGACGAGGCGCGCGGCATCGTCCCCGGCCTCACGATGAAGGACTGCCTCATCGCGTCCTACAATCCGGAGGACGGCGTCATCTTCCCCTGGCCCTTCCTCTGGGGCTACGCGCAGGGCTGCCAGAAGCGCGGCGTCCGCGTGGAGACGTACACGGACGTCACCGGCTTCGAGACGAGCGGCGGACAGGTCCGCAAGGTGAAGACGACGCGCGGCGACATCGCCTGCGACACCGTGGTGCTCGCGGCCGGCGCCTGGAGCCCCCAGGTGGCCAACCTGGTGAACGTGAAGCTCCCCAACGAGCCGCACCGCCACGAAATCCTCAGCACCGAGCCGCTGAAGCCCTTCCTGGGGCCCCTGGTCTCCGTGCTCGACAGCGGCCTGTACTTCAGCCAGTCCATGCGAGGCGAAATCGTGGGCGGCATGGGTGACGCCAAGGAGCCCGCGGGCCTCAACATGGGCAGCACCCTGCGCTTCGTGTCGCGCTTCGCGCAGGCGCTGATGGAGCAGCTGCCCCAGGTGGGCCACGTGAAGGTGCTGCGCCAGTGGGCCGGCTGCTACGACGTCACGCCGGACAACAACCCGATTCTGGGCCGCACCCCGGGCCTGGACAACCTGCTCCAGATGTCCGGCTTCGTGGGCCACGGCTTCATGATGGCCCCCGCCGTCGCGGAGCGGATGGCGAAGTGGATGGCCACCGGCGAGTCCGACGAGCTCTTCACCCGCTTCAACCTGCGCCGCTACTCCGACGCCGCCGGTCACTCGCGCGAGTTCGGCGCCGGCACGCTGGAGCGCGAGGACATGGTCATCGGCTGAAGCCGCGGAACCACCGCGCGAGCTCCGGGCCGCGCCCGAGCCCTCTCACGGGGCCGGGCGCGGCCCTTGTATTTTTCCGGCCCCTGTCCTGGCCGGAGACACCGCCCGCGGCGCGGCTTGACCCGACCTCGGTCAGTTCGTGATATTCCTATAAATCACGGATAGGACTGGGATATCCGGAGGGCGTTGTGAAATCTCTTTACATCCGCAACCCGATTGCCTGGACAGGGACGCACCAGTCCCCGTGACGGAGGGACGTCCCGCGCCGAGTGACGCGCCCGGGTGAACGGACATGGCACGGCGCGTGCCTTGGCCCCCGCCGCGCAATCCCGCGTGTGGAGGTGGTCCAATGTTCGTGAAGAGCGTTCGTGCGCTGTTCCTGGTGGGTGCCCTGTCTGCCTGCGGTACCGAAGCGCCTCACGACGTCCCCGACGCGGACGGGGTGGAGCCGCTCCAGTCCCAGGAGTCCAACGTCATCGTGGGCACGGTGAACTGGGTGAGCGCCACCACGCTGTCCGGCACGCAGCGCACGCGCTCGCGCGCGGTGGGCTATCTCTCCATTCCCGCGGTGGGCTCGCGCTGCACCGCGTGGCTGGTGTCGGCCGACACCATCATCACCAACAACCACTGCGTCGCCAGCGCCTCGCAGGCCGCCGGCGCGCGCGCGTCCTTCAACTACGAGGACGGCGTCGCCGCCGCCAGCCGCGTCTGGTACGACTGCCCCACCCTCATCCGCACCTGGTCCGGCGACGACATGACGGCGCTCCGGTGCCGGGCCACCAACGGCCAGCTCCCCGGCAACGTCTATGGTTGGCTGACGGTGGCCTCCGCCAACGCCGCCACCAACGACAGCGTCTACGTGGTCCACCAGAACTGCGACTACTACACGTCCAGCGGCTGCACGCCGACCAAGAAGTCCTCGCCGGGCCGCGTGCTCAACGCCAATTACAGCACCACGGACCTGTCCTACGACGCGGACACGCTGGGCGGCTCGTCGGGCTCGCCCGTGCTGTCCACGTCCACCAACCAGGTGGTGGGCCTGCACCACATCGGACTGGGCGGCAACTCGCAGGGCCGCGGTACGGGCAACACCGGCATCAAGGCCACCCGCGTGCGGGCGCGCCTGGCGGAAATCGGCCTGTGAGCCCGGGCGGGGCCCTCACCTCACGTGGGTGAGGGCTCGCCGGGCAGTTGCAGCAGGGGCGAGGTCTGCCGTGGGAGGCGCAGCTGCTCCCGCCGCAGGCCTCGCAGCGCCATCCGCCCCAAGCCCCGCTTGAGCGAGCGCGGCAGCAAGGGCAGCAGCCGCATCACCCACCGGTGCCCCAGCCCCGGGTACACCAGCGCCTCCCCCCGCTCGAAGCCCGCGAGGGCCTGGCGGGCGCAGCGCTCCAAGGACAGCTGGAAGAAGGGCGCCGTCTGGGGATCCACCTCCGCGCCATCGGCGAGCAGCGGCCCGGGCGCCACGCGCGTCACCGTCACGCCGCGCCCCTCCACCTCCAGGCGCAAGGCCTCCGTGAAGCCGTCCAGGAAGCGCTGGGTGGCCGCGAAGGTGGCCGAGCCCGGGAGGATGAGCTGCGCCGCGCCGGAGCCGACGTTGAGGATGCCCCCCCGCCCCCGCTCCAGCATGGGCCCGAGCAGCCGGTGCGTCAGCAGCGCGGGCACCCAGACGTTGGCGCGGAGCATCGCCTCCACGCGCGCCCAGTCCTCCTGGGCATACAGCCCCGGGGCCCCCTCCGCGGCGTTGTTCACCAGCACATCCACGCGGACGAAGTGCGCGTCCAGCGACGACAGCAGCGAGTCCACCTGCTGGGGCTCGCAGACGTCGCAGGACTCCACGAGCACGCCCAGCGTCGGGTAGTGCAGCAACAGCTCCTCGCGCAGGGGCTCCAGGGCCTGGGCCTGACGGTCCACCAGCACCAGGGTGCGGACGCGCCGCGCGAGCAGCCGGGCGAGTTCTCGGCCCATGCCTTGCGCCGCGCCGATGATGAGGACGGTTCCTTGGTCGATGGGGAGGGGACGCATGAGGGAATCCTCCGTTCGTGAGAGGTGGCCATCGTGCGCACGCCGCGCGCGACGCGCCGCGTCCACGCCGAGGCTCGCCTTCCTGGCCAGCAGACGGCCTGCCGGGCCCCTGGCGCGGCACTTCCATCTGGGACCGGCCATGCCCAGAAAAGGAGACATGGCGACTGTTTCCCGAATCCTCGTTCCCGTGGACCTGTCGGACGGCTCCCGGGAGGTCATCGACTACGCGATGCAGATCGCGCGTCCCTTCAAGGCCGCCGTGGAGGTGGTCCACGCCTGGGAGCCGCCCCAGTACGTGGCCCCCGACCTGCTGGTCGCGGCGCCGGGATGGAACTCACAATCGCTGGAGCACGTCGCCGTGGAGACCGCGACGAAGGAGCTCACGGCCCAGGTCAAGCAGGGCGAGGCCGCGGGCGTCCCGGTGAGCCAGAAGATCGTCGTGGGCGAGGCGGCGTCCACCATCCTCGACGTCGCCGAGCAGGATCAGTGCGACCTCATCGTCATGGGCACCCATGGCCGCCGGGGCCTGCCTCGGCTGCTCCTGGGCAGCGTGGCGCAGAAGGTCGTCGCCCGCGCGTCCTGCCCGGTGCTCACCATCCACCTGTCCGAGCCGAAGTAACGCGGCGCCAGGCCCGCGGGCACGCCGGACGCTGAATTCGAGGCGTCCGTGCAATCGCCCCCGGGGCCGCGCGTACGGAGAGGCATCCCGGTTGTCATTGGAGCCTCGCATGCGCCCGTCCCCCATTGCCGCACTGGCCCTCGGCATCGCCCTTTCCTCTCCCGCCCTCGCCGCGGATGACACCCGGCCCTCCAAGCCCTGGAAGGTGGTGTGCGCCACGCAGTCGGAGGACGGCAGCCGCGCCGTTCAGGGCACGGACCTGGTCATCGAAGCGGGTGACACGGTGAAGGATGGCGTCGCCATCGAGGGCAACGTCATCGTCCGCAAGGGCGCGGTGGTGGAGGACGTCGTCGCCATCCAGGGCCGCATCATCGTCGAGCCCGGCGGCCGCGTGACGGGCAACGCGGTCTCCCTGGGCGGCGAGGTCCGCGTCCACAAGGGCGCCACCGTCGACGGCAACGCGGTGGCCCTGGGGGGACGCCTCAAGGTGGATCAGGACGACGCGGTGAAGGGCGAGAAGGTCAGCCTGTCCTTCGAGATTGGCGGCCGTGACTTCGTGCGCGGCATCATCCAGGAGGCGCTCTCCTCGGAGACGGGCTGCCACATCGTCGACGACGCGAAGGACTCGTCGAAGGACGTCTGAGTCACGCGGCGCTCGCGGGCCCCGGAGGCACGGACGCGTCCGGACCCGTCCGCGTCAGCGGCATCAGCGAGGCGCGCAGCGTGAGGATCTGCTCGCGCGCCAGCTCCTTCAGCTTCTCCACATCCGCCAGCGTCATCCCCTTGGTGGAGATGGGCGTGCCCACCGTCACCAGGCCCCGCGAGGTCGCGAAGCGCCAGGAGTGCTTGGGCAGCGCCCGCCGCGTGCCGCTCACGGCCAGGGGCAGCACGTCCGCCTGCGCCTCGATGGCCAACCGGAACGCGCCGTCCTTGAAGGGCAGCAGGTCGTCCGTCTTGGAGCGCGTGCCCTCCGGGAAGATCATCACCGGCATGCCCTTGGCCAGCCACTGGCGGCACTTCGCCATGGCGCCCGTCGCCGAGTCCCGGTCCCCGCGGTGCACCGGGATGTCCCCCGCCATCCACATGCTCCAGCCCACCACGGGGATCTTGAAGAGGCTGGCCTTGCCCAGCCACTTCATCTCCCACGGCAGGTTCGAGATGAGGAACGGGTCCGCGTTGGACTCGTGGTTGCTCACCACCACCGTGTTGGGCGCGACTTTGTCCGGGATGGCGCCGTGCACGCTGAACCGCCAGAACGGCGTCAGCTTCGCCGCGGTGACGCCAATGAGCCGGAAACACCGGCCCGTCACATAGCGCTTGCGGTCAAAGGCCCAGGTCAGGATGGCCAGCGCCAACTGCACGCAGAAGCCAACCAGCGCCACCAGGCCAATCTCGATCCACGTCCAGATGGAGAGCAGTGCGTTCATGAGAGCCTCGAGCAAGCGTCAGCGAACCGCGGGGTCCAGATCCACGCTCACCGGACAGTGGTCCGAGCCGAGCACATCCGGGTGGATGCCAGCCTTGCGCACGTAGGCCATGGCCGCTGGCGAGGCCAAGACATAGTCGATTCTCCAACCGATGTTCTTCTCTCGCACACCGGCGCGCTGGCTCCACCAGGAGTAGTGCCCCCCACCCTTGTTGAAGTGGCGGAAGGTGTCCACCCAGCCGGCGCGAATCCACCGGTCGAACTCCTCGCGCTCCTCGGGGCGGAAGCCGCTCGTCTCCCGGTTCTCCCGGGGCCGCGCCAGGTCGAGCTCTTGATGCGCTGTGTTGAAGTCGCCCAACACCAGCACCCGCCCCCCGTCGCGCAGGGGCTTCTCCAGCCGCTCGAAGAGGCGCCGGTAGAAGGTCAGCTTGTAGGGGATGCGGCTGAGGTCCCGGTCCTTCCCGTTTCCATTGGGGAAGTACCCGTTCACCACCGTGAGCTTGCCGAAGCGGGCAATCTGCAGCCGCCCCTCGACGTCCAGTTCGCCCACGCCGAGCACCGTGACGACCTCGTCGGGCTCCAGGCGGCTGTACAGCCCCACGCCGCTGTAGCCCGGCCGATCCGCCGCGACGAAGTGCGTCTTCCACCGAGGTGGGGCGCGGACCTCATCCGGGAGCTGGTCCGCGCGCGCGCGAACCTCCTGCAGGGCCACCACTTGCGCCCGGGCGCCCGCCAGCCAGGGCAGGAAGCCCTTGCGGTGCACCGAGCGAAGTCCGTTCACGTTCCACGAAACGACTCGCACGGGAAAGGCTTATGGCCCGCCCCGTGCGGTATTACCAGCCCCTACCGCACACACGCGCGGTAGGGGTCGGACGTCCTGCTACGGCTCCGCGGGGCTCGCGCGGTTCTGCGGCTGACGCGTCGGACGGACGATGAAGTCCGCCGCGTTGTCATCCGAGTCGTAGGCGTTGCCGCGCAGCTCGTCCGCGCCGCCGGCGGTCATGGACTCCACCGTCGACGTGGCCGAGGCCTTGCGCTCGTAGCTGCCAGCGGTGGGCACCGTGGCCGCCACGCGGTTGCCCTCGGGCGCGTTCGCGGTGGCGCCATAGCCCACGGTGTCGATGACCAGCGGGTGACCGAGGGGGTCGTTCAGCGCCAGCTCCGGGTAGCCCAGGCGCACGTGGCCGGAGCCGGCGGCCATGGCGAAGACGGTGCCCCAGCTCGCGTCGCGCGTCACGGTCCCGACGTACGACCCGCGAGCCACCAGGAAGTAGCCGCGCGGGGCGATGATGGAACCGGCGGGCAGCGCGTAGTTGCCGGTGTAGTTGGCGCCGGTGGCGGACTTGTACTGGATGCGATAGCCGCTGAGGTCCACCGGGCTCGACGTCGGGTTGTAGAGCTCGATGAACTCGTCGTCGGCGCCACCCGGACCCGCGGGCGCGATCTCGCTGATGACCACGTGGTTCGTGGTGGTCGCGGTGACCTCGATCGCCGAGGAGATGCTCGCGCCGTCGTGCGTGGCCACCAGGAAGCCCTGGAAGCTCGCCCCGCCCGCCGTGAAGTCGAACTTCGCCGACAAGGTGTTGGCCGCCACCGTCACCGTCGCGGGCACCGTGCCCAGCGCGGCGGGCTCCAGCGCCAACTGAATGACCGTGTCCTGCGCGGGAGGCACGTCCAGCTCCACCGTGAAGCCCTGCGTCTGACCCGCGCCCACCGAGACGAGTTCGGGGGACAGCGTGGACAGCTCGGCCGCCTGGTTCGCCGCCAGCACGCGGACCGTGGCCTCGCGCGAGTCGTTGCCCAGCGTCGCCGTCAGCGTCGCCTTGTCCGTCTCCGGATCCGCGGCGATGTTCGCCGTCACCTGGACCGTGGCGGTACGCTCACCCGGCGCGAAGCGCACCATGCTGCCCTGCACCGTCACCGCGGGGCTGGACGAAGCGACTTCCACCCAGACCTCGGCAGGCGCGTCCTCACGCAGGCGAATCGTCAGCGCCTCGGGGAACGTCGGGCCCGTGGTGCCCGTGCGAGCGAAGACGCCCGTGGGACCGAAGCTCTCGAGCGAGACCTGGACCGTGCCAGCGTCGGTGCCCGAGTCCGGCTCACCCGTACCCGAGTCCGGCTCGCCCGTGCCGGAGTCCGGCTCACCCGTGCCCGAGTCCGGCTCACCCGTACCCGAGTCCGGCTCACCCGTGCCGGAGTCCGGCTCGCCCGTGCCCGAGTCCGGCTCACCCGTACCGGAGTCCGGCTCACCCGTACCCGAGTCCGGCTCGCCCGTGCCCGAGTCCGGCTCGCCCGTACCCGAGTCCGGCTCGCCCGTGCCCGAGTCCGGCTCACCCGTACCCGAGTCCGGCTCACCCGTACCCGAGTCCGGCTCACCCGTACCCGAGTCCGGCTCGCCCGTACCCGAGTCCGGCTCGCCCGTGCCGCCGTCCTCAATGGTGCCGGCGTCATCCTCGCCGGTGCCGGCGTCATCCTCGCCGGTGCCAGCGTCATCCTCGCCGGTGCCGGCATCATCCTCGATGGTGCCAGCGTCATCCTCGCCGGTGCCGGCGTCGTCATCCGGCGTACCGGAATCCGGCTCGCCCGTGCCCGCGTCAGGCGTGGGGCGGCAGGTGTTCTCACAGCCGTCACCGTTGATTCGGTTGCCGTCGTCGCACAGCTCGCCGGCTTCGACGATGCCATTGCCGCAGACGGGTCGGACCTCGGGGTCGTCACCGCAAGCAGACATGAAGAGAAGCAGCGCGGACAGAGGTGCCAGCAACTGCCGGAAGGACCAAGGCATGGGTAAGGAGTCTCCGTTGAAGCTTGAAGAACCCCCTGCATCCCATACCTGTCGGCACGAACGCAATCCGGGCGGCAGTTTCCGATTTCACTGGAGCGTCACGGGAAGGCGAATTCTCCGTGCGGCCCGAGCCTCAGTTCGACGGCCGCGGGGCCTCCAGCCCGTGCTCCACGAGGAAGGCGCGCACCGCGTCCGCGATCTCCGCCCCGGCCTCCAGGAGGCCCGCGTGCCCCGCGTCATCCACCCGCATCCAGTGGGCGTGGGGCATCACGTCACGCATCCGCTCCATTTCGCCGAGCGGCACCAGCAGGTCATTGCTCGCGGCGACGATGAGCGTGGGCACCTGGACCGTCTTGGCCACGTCCCAGGCGTGGCCCTCCACCATCCCCCGGAGGGTGTACCAGTACGCCCGGGGGCTCATGCGCCGCAGGGCGCGCATGAATTCATCGATATCCGCCCGAGGCGCCCGGGCCCGGAGCGCGCCCACCATCCGGGCCAGCGGGTACGCGAAGCGGCTGGACATCACCGCGTGTGCCACCGGCACCGACAGGGGCAATGTGGGCGTGGCCAGCTTCAGCATGCCCCGGGTGGCGGCCAGGAAGGCCCGCGCCGCCGCCGTGTCGGAGCCAGAGCCGAACGCGCCCGGCGCCCCGGCGATGAGCGTCATCGACGGCACCAGGTCCGGACGGCGCCGGTAGAGGTCCAGCAAGACGCGCACGCCCATGGAGAAGGCGACGTGGTGGGGAGGCTTGCCGTCGCCCCGGGACATCACCGCCTCGGTGATGCGCTCCAGGTCGTCCACGTGCACGGGGATCTGGTAGCCGTCCCCCAGGGACTCGTCGCTGCTCCCGTGCCCCCGGTAGTTCCAGTGAACCACCCGGTGGTCCTGCTCCAGGTTGCCCACCAGGTAGCGCCAGAAGTTCTCCGACGAGCCAATCCCGTTCGTCAGCAGCACGGTGGGACGCTGGAGCAGCTCCGCGTCGGCCGTGGCCTCCCGCAGGTTGCCGAAGTGCGTATGCCAGGCGACCCGGGTGCCATCCGGGGCGGTCACGAAGCGAGTGGTGCGACGGTAGGGCATGCCACCTCTCACCATGAGGCGTACACGCCGTGCGCGCAAGCATCAACCTGCCCCCAGCGGGCCCGCGCCGGGATATGAGGCGCCATGCTCTGCGTCGATGTGGAACGGTTCGATTTGCGCCCTGCCCTCGCGCACTACGCCGAGCACGGCTACGCGCGGCTCGGCCGGGTGCTCGGCGATGAGGGCCTGGCGGCGCTCCAGGAGCGGGCCGACGACCTGATGCTCGGCCGGGTCGCCTACCCGGGCCTGTTCTTCCAGCCGGACGCCACCACCGGCCGCTACGAGGACGCGCCGCTGGGCCTGGGCTGGCAGGGGCCATCCCTGGACTACCGGAAGCTGGAGAAGCTGGAGAAGGACCCGCGCTTCCTCGCGTGGATGGAGAACCCGCTGTTCGAACGCATCGCCCGGGCCCTCATCCCCGGCGACGTCGTGCTCTACCGCGCCATCCTCTTCCACAAGGGCCAGGCCGGCGGCAGCAACCTGCCCTGGCACCAGGACGGCGGCCGGCTGTGGGGCCTCACCCGGGAGCCGGAGCTCCAGCTGTGGACCGCCCTGGACGACGCCCCCGAGGACGGCGGCTGCCTGGAGGTCGTCCCTGGCAGCCATCGCGGCGGGCTGGTGACGGAGCTGGGCGGGGTGATTCCGGCGGACGCGGTGGCGGCGGCGGACGCGGAGGCCCGGACCGTGCGCCTGCCCGCGCTCGCCGGGGAGTCCATCCTGGTCCACAACCACCTGTGGCACCGCTCCGGACGCGGACGCCCCGGGCTGCGCCGCCGCGCCTTCTCCGCCTGCTACATGGACGCGGACATCCGCTGCGTGCGCAAGAAGAAGGCGCCGCGCGTCTTCACGCCCCTGTTCCGGCGCTGACTCAGCCCACCAGCGGGATTCGCAGCGGAGGCGGCGCCAGCGGCTCCCGCGCGCGCCGCGCCACCGGCAGGGACACGCGGAAGGTGCTGCCCCGCCCCTCCTCGCTCTCCACGGAGATGTCCCCGCCGAAGCCGGTGACGATGCCGTGGCAGATGGACAGCCCCAGGCCGGTGCCCTCACCCACCGGCTTGGTGGTGAAGAACGGATCGAAGATGCGCGCGCGCACCTCCGGCGGCATGCCCATCCCCGTGTCGCGCACCTCCACGATGACGCGGTCCCCGGCCGCGCGCAGGATCAGCCGGACCTCATGGTGCTCCGACTGGCCCAGCGGAATGGCCTGCGCCGCGTTGATGAGCAGGTTGAGGAACACCTGGCCGAAGCGGCCCTCGTTCCCCTCCACCAGCGGCACCTCGCGGTAGTCGCGGACGATCTGCGCGCGCTGCTTGATCTCGCTGCGCGCCAGGGTGATGGCCGACTCGAGCACCGACTGCACGTTGACGGCGGTGGCCACCTCGTCGTCCCCGCGCGAGAAGGTCCTCAAGTCCCGGACGATCTGCCGCACGCGGTGCGCGCCGTCGGTGGCCTCGCGCAGCACCTCCTCCAGCTCCGCCATGCGGCCCGGCGGCAGCTCGCGCGTGAGGGCGTGCAGCTCGCCCGCGAGGAACGACAGGTTGGAGAGCACGAAGGCCAGCGGGTTGTTGATTTCGTGCGCCACGCCCGCCGCCAGCGTCCCCACCGCCGCCAGCCGGTCCGACACCACGAGCTGGGCCTGCATCGCCTTGCGGTCCGTGATGTCCACCGCCACGCCCGCCAAGAGCCGCCGCCCCGAGCGCTCCCGCACGATGAACCGGTACGTGAGCCAGTGCCGCTCGGAGCCGTCGCGCGCGGGAATCATCGTCTCGGTGATGTTCTGCCGCCCGGACGCCAGCACCGCCGCGTCGTCCCTTCGCACCTGTTCGGCGGACGCCGCGGGCATCAGGTCCCGGTCGTCCAGTTGGGACATGTCCGTCCCCGGCGCGAAACCGAAGTAGTGGCTGTAGCGCGCGTTCACCCAGATGCGGCGCCCCTGCTCGTCCTTCATGAAGGCCACGGCCGGGATGTTGTCCATGAAGGACGCGAACAGCTCCTGCGACTCCTCCAGGGCGGACAGCGCCAGCGTGTTCTGCGCCATCAGCTCCTGGCGCGCCTGGGCCTCGGCCGCGTTGCCCATGGCCGCGCCGAGCAGGCCCGCCATCAACTCCAGCGTGCGCACGTCCCGGTCGTCGAACGCGTTCGCGCGCCGGCTGGTGACGTTGAGCACGCCCATGGGCCGCCCCTCGCGCCACAAGGGGACGCAGATCATCGACCGCGCGCCCACGTGGCGCAGCGCCTCCACGTTGACCCGGACGTCCGACTCCGAGTCATCCGTGCGCATCACCTCGCCCCGCTGCAGGCTGGTTCCCGTGAGGCTGCCCTCCACCCGCAACCGGAAGCCGATGAAGGGCGCGAGGCTGCCGGCGGCCACCAGGTAGTGCATCTCGCTGTCGGCCTCCAGCAGCGCCACCGCGGCGCCATCCGCGCCGCACAGCACCCGGGAGCGCTCACACAGCAGGTTCATCAGCGCATCCAGGCCCAAGCCCGCGAGGGCCACGTCCGACTGGGTCTCGATGATGGCGGCCAGCCGCTCCAGCTCGCCGCGCGCCTCCGCTTCGTCCGTCCGCCGCTGGCGCCGCGCCGCCACCCGGCGCTCCAACAGCACCCGGCGCGCGCGCACCTGCACCGGCGAGAAAGGCTCCACCAGGATTTCGTCCACGCCCGCGGCCAGCAGCGGCTCCAGCGCCGCGTCGGTGTCCTCGCGCGCAAGCCCCAGCACCAGCGGCTCCTCCGGCCGCGCCCGCTTGCGCAAGCCATCCAGCCAGCGCGCGTCCGCCACCAGGTCCGCCGCGTCCACCACCAGGACATCCACGGGCCCGTGCCCCAACGCCGCTCCGGCCTCCACCAGGTCGGTGGTGACGGAGACCCCCTGCCCCTGCCGCCGCAGCTCCTCGGCGACGGGGTGCAGTGCATCGGTCGTGAGACACAGGAACTTCATCCAGTCGCCCTGCTCCGAGGCCCCAAACACGCGGGGTGAAAAATCCTACGGTGCTGTAGCACGACATTTCCAGTCGGGATTGAATCCTAACGCAGGGGTCAGACAAGCCCCATGGGCTGTCACAAGGACCTGCCCGGTGGGCAATCGAGGAGCCCCAGGAGGGCGGGACGACGTTATCCTCCCCGTGTGCCGGGCATCCCTGGAGTCGTGGTCGCAGAGCAACCGCACTATCTGCCGTGGGTGGACTTCCACGAGCAGCTGGCGCGCGCAGGGACCTTCGTCGTGCTGGACAACGTGCAGTGGCTGCGGCGCGGCTGGCAGCGGCGTACACGTGTGGCCCTGCCCCACAATGTCCCCGTGCCGCCGCCCACGGAGCCCGGCTTCCAGTGGATGACCATCCCCCTGGAAGACCCCCACCGGGACACCCTCATCCAGGACCTGGCGGTGGACACCCGCCAGCCCTGGGCGCGCGAGCACCTGCGCATGCTGGTGTCGCTGTATGGGAAGCGGCCCTACTTCGCCACGCAGGTGCTGCCGCGCCTGGAGCCCTTCTACGACGCGGCGGCGCGCGAGGGCGGCCCGGGCTCACTGCTGCGGGTGCAGCTGGCGAGCATGGCGCTGTTCAACGAACCGCTGGGACTGTCACCGAACCTGGTCCTGGCCTCCACGTTGGACAAACAAGGCGCAGACAAGTCCGCCCGGCTGGTGGCGTACTGCCGGCAGCTGGGCGCGCACACGTACTACTCGGGCCTGGGCTCGTCCCTGTATCTGAAGGTGGGCCTGTTCCGGGACGCGGACGTGCGCGTGCTGTGGCAGCGCTTCCGTCACCGCGAGTATGCGCAGGGCCGCGAGGGCCGCTTCGTCCACGGCATGTCGCTGGTGGACGTGCTGTCCAACGTCCCGGTGGACGAGGTGCGCCAGTGGCTGGAGCCCTCGCCCTGGGGGCCGTTCGCGCCGCGGCCCCCGGGCGACTGACGCCGCTCAGCCCGCCGAGGCGGACGTGGCGTTCGACTTGTCCTTGTCGAAGCGCACGAAGTAGCCCCGCACGGCGGAGTCCAGCAGGTCGGACGTCAGCCGCGGCTCGATGCCCTGGTAGTGCGCCATGTCGATGACCTGGTCCAGCAAGTCACGCGGCTGGCACGCCGCGAAGGGCCGGTCCACGGGGCGGTAGTGCGTGTCGATGAGGTAGTCCACGGCGGAGGCGTCATACGCCACGCCGCGCTTGCGGCACATGACCTGGAAGATGTCGTGGAACTGGTCCTCGTCCGGCCGCTGCACCTCCAGCTTGTAGCGGACGCGACGAAGGAAGGCGTCGTCCACGAGGTCGCTGGGGTCCAGGTTGGTGGAGAAGGCGGCGAACACGTCGAAGGGCACCTGCAGCTTCTTGCCGGTGTGCAGGGTCAACATGTCGATGTCGCTCTCCAGCGGGACGATCCACCGGTTGAGCAGGTCCTTGGGGGAGACCTTCTGCCGGCCGAAGTCGTCGATGAGGAGCATCCCATTGCTGGCCTTCATCTGGAACGGCGCCTCGTAGTACTTCACCTCCGGCGAGTACACGAGGTCGAGCATCTCCAGCGTCAGCTCACCGCCCACCACGACGAGCGGGCGCCGGCAACGCACCCAGCGCCGGTCATACGAGCCCGCCGAGCCGGGCTCGTCCTCGACGACCTTGTGGAGGTTCGAGTCGAAGATGCGCACCACGAAGTCGTCGATGAGGATGGCGTGGGGGATGAAGATGTCCCCGTCGAAGCAGTTCACCATGCCCTGGCAGATGGCCGTCTTGCCGTTGCCGGGAGGGCCGTAGAAGAAGATGGCGCGCCCGGAGTTCATCGCCGGACCGATGCCGTCGAAGATGTAGTCCTTGATGATGAGGTCGCCGAACTTGTCCTGCATGCGCGCGCGGGTGATGCGGTTGCCGCGCACCGTCTGCTTCTTCACCGCGGCCACGTACTCCTGGAAGGGCACCGGCGCCGGGCCGTTGTAGCGGTTGCGGTCGAGCACCTGCCGCAGCACGTCCGTCACGAACGTGGTGAGTTGGTAGATCATCGTCGACTTGCCCACGCCCGAGCCGCCACCGCCGCGGATGTCGATGTACTTCTGGCGGCGCAGGCCCTCGATGACGTCGTCCACCAGCGCGGTGGGCAGTTGGAGCCGCGCGGCGATGTCCATGCCGCGCATCTCGCCAGCGAAGAAGAGCGCCTTGAGGACCAATTCCTCCACGAAGGTGGCGGTGAGGCCCGTCTCGCCCAGCGTGCGCGGCTGCGCGGGCCAGAAGCGCTCGGCGGCGCCCTCTTCTCCCGCGCGGCGGCCCGCACGGCGCTCCGGGCCGGCGTACGGCGCGGCGGGCGCCGCGGTCCCCCGACGATCCGGCCCCGTGTACTGGGACGGCCCTGGCGCGGCCCGGCGCTCCTCGGAGCCCGTGAACTGGGAGGGCCCGGGGCCCCTGCGCTCGCGGCCCTCCTCGGAGCCCGTGAACTGGGAGGGCCCGGGGCCCCTGCGCTCGCGGCCCTCCTCGGAGCCCGTGAACTGGGAGGGCCCGGGCCCCCGGCGCTCGCGGTTCTCCTGCGGGGCCACGATGACGGACGGGAGCGTCGCCGGGGCGGGCGGCGCGCGGCGATCCGCCGGGGCATTCACCGCGCGGCGCTCGGTGGGGAAGTCCGGCTCGTCCGGCTCGGGGGGCAGCGCGGGACGAGAACCCGTGACGGCGCCCGGTGGACGCGGCGGCAACGCGGGGGTCGCGCCCGTGCCCCCTACTCGCGGGCGAGGCGGCCCGGACAGGACCGGCGTGGGCTGCGCGGGTGGCACCACCGCCGTCTCCACGGGAGTGACGCTGCGGCTGGAGTCGTCGCCCGACGGGCCAGACTCGGGGGATGGCGGTCGCCTGAACAGGGACATGCGTGCTCGCTCGAGGATGTTCGAGCAGGAGCCTACCGCATCGGTCCCGCTGGGACGAAACGGAGTTACGGCAGAAACGGGGACTCCTGGAAGGGACCGGGCTTCATGGCACGCCCGGCCCCTAGCCCCACGCAAGAGGGCTCAGTCGGCGGCCAAGCCCTCTTCCTGGAGCGCCGATCGGCGTTCACCTGCACCGTCACGTCACCGGTGACGGAGCGCCCCTGTGCGTAGGCCGTGCCGCACCCGCCGCGACGTCGGGCCGCAACGCGACGAGCGCGGCACAACCCAATGGGTATCCGCGCGAAACACATACATATCAAACACCCGCCCGACATCGACTGCGCCACCCAACCCCGCACAATCCCTCTCAACACATTTCCACCTCAATGAACACAGCACCATGGACTGATTGTCTTTGCGGAGCGCGCTGGCCGATGCTTCCGGCGGTTTCTGGCAACGAACGAGCCGGGACCGCACGAGCGAGGAGAACCACAATGGCAAACATCACCGTTTTCTACAACGAAGACTTCGAGGGCAAACAGGTCGATCTGCCGCCTGGCAACTACACCCAGGCCCAGCTGGCGGCGCTGGGCATCGAGAACAACACCATCAGCTCGGTGAAGGTGCCGCCTGGCGTGAAGGCGATCCTCTTCAAGAACGATGGTTTCGCTGGCGACCAGCTCGAAGTGGTGGCCAACGCCGAGAAGCTGGGCGCGCTGAACAACAACACCTCCAGCATCAGGGTCATCTCCGTGCCCGTGCAGCCCAGGGCCAGGTTCTTCTACAAGGAGAATTTCGATGGCAAGGAGGTGGACCTGCCCCCTGGCCAGTATACCCAGGCCCTGCTGGAGCTGTACGGCATCGACAACAACACCATCAGCTCGGTGAAGCCGACGGGCCTGAGCGTCATCCTGTACAAGAACGACAACTTCTCCGGCGAGACGTTGCTCGTGACTTCCGACGCCTCGAGCCTGGGCGCGCTGAACAACAACACCTCCAGCATCAGAATCTCCTGACGGTGGCGCGTCGGCAGTCCAGGTGACGGTCCCCGTCAAGGGGGCCGCCACCCTTTCGAACCCCAGAAACCCGCGAATCACCTGCATCCACGACCACAGGATGCGGCCCTCACGCGGTGCCCCCCTTCACGCTCACGGCCGAGCCGACGCCGCGGTTCCGGGGCGGCCGAACGGATCGCGAATCCTGAGCGATCCGTAGTAGACGCCCCGCATGAGCTCCACCGAGGCGCGGGCGCGGCCGTGGTTCCTGCTGCTGCCCCTTCCCGCCATGTTCCTGGGCGCATTCACCGCGGGTCGCAGCGGAAATCCCACCGGGGTCTTCGCGACCAATGCCGTGGCGGCGGTGCTGGGCATGGGCGTGGCCGTCCTCCTGGGACGAATCACGCGCACGAGGCTCCAGCAAATCGCCGTCCCGCTCGCGACTGGCGCGGTCCTGCTCACCGCCTCGACGCTCCTGGCACCGGGGCTCGACGGGGTCCACCGGTGGCTTCAGTTGGGCCCCCTCCGGCTCCATGCGTCCACCCTCGCCACGCCGTGGGTCTTGCTGGGAATCAGCGTGGCGCTGAAGCAGCGCTTCGGCGTCTCCGTGTTCTTGGCCCTGTCGATGGCGGCCGTCCACACCGCGCAGCCCGACGCGGGGCAGGCGACCGCCTTCGCCATCGCCGCGAGCTGCATCCTCGCACGCGCGACCGCGTGGCCGCCGCGCATCCTCGGCTGCATCGCGGTGCTCGGGCTCGGGATGAGCGCGTGGCTCCGGCCGGATCCGCTCGAAGCCGTCCCTCATGTCGAGGGCATCGTAGGGTTGGCATTCACCCTGACGCCCGCGCTCGGCCTGGCGGCCGTGCTGGCCCTGGCGTTGCTCCTCCTTCCCATGGTGACAGGCGGCCGGCAGGGGCCGGAGAGCGAAGTCCTGCCCCTCAGCCTCGGCGTCTACATCGCCGCGACCCTGTGCGTTCCGCTCCTCGGTGACTTCCCCGTGCCCGTCATGGGGGCGGGCGCCAGCCCCGTGTTGGGCTGGTACCTGGCCGTGGGGATGCTCGCGCCCTGGCGGAGCCCGAGCCCGCAGCCGCGCGAGCACGCCACCCCATGACCCGGGCGGGGCGTGGATGACGCGCACCCTGGCTCCCTCGCCCCACGTCCAGGGTCGAGCGGGGGTGTTAGCGTTGGCCGCATGAGCTTCTTCCAGGAACCGCCCAGGCTGGGGAATCAGTACGACGACGACGCGCTGCTGAAGAGCTACCTGGCGCGCACCCTCCCCGAGGACCTGCTGCGCTCGCTCACGGACGAGTTCCGCGACCTGGGCGACCTGGGCGGGGACTACTTCTACCGCTTCCAGCTCCGGGACAGGCTCAACGAGCCCGAGCTGACCCAGTGGGACGCGTGGGGACACCGCGTGGACCACATCGAAGTGTCTCCGCTGTGGAAGGAGGCGGAGGCCCTGGCCGCCAGGCGCGGCCTCGTCGCGACGGCCTACGAGCAGAAGAGCGCCGAGCTCAGCCGCGTTCACCAGTTCGCGCTCAACTACCTCGTGCAGCCATCGCTGGACGTGTACTCCTGCCCGCTGGCGATGACGGACGGCGCGGCGCGCTCGCTGCTCACGCTGGGCAATCCGACGCTCATCGACCGCGCCCTGCCCCGCCTGACGTCTCGCGACCCGGCCACGGCGTGGACGTCCGGCCAGTGGATGACGGAGCGCACGGGCGGCTCGGACGTGGGCCTGACGCAGACGGTGGCGCGCGAATCCCCCGAGGGCTGGCGACTGTCCGGCACCAAGTGGTTCACCTCCGCGACCACGGCGCGGATGGCGCTGACGCTGGCGCGCCCCGAGGGCAACGGCCCCGGCGGCAAGGGGCTGGCCCTGTTCTACGTGGAGACCCGGGACGCGGCGGGCCGGCTCAATGGCATCCAGATCAACCGGCTCAAAGACAAACTGGGAACACGCAAGGTCCCCACCGCGGAGCTGACGCTGGACGGCGCCCTGGCCGTCCCTGTCGCGGGCCTGACGGACGGCATCCGGAACATGGCGTGGATGCTCAATGTGACGCGCACCTGGAACGCGGTGGGCGCCGCCTGGAGCATGCGCCGGGCGCTGGCGCTGGCCCGTGACTACGCCCAGCGGCGCGTGCAGTTCGGCGCGAGGCTCGCGGACAAGCCGCTCCACGTGGACACCCTGGCGGGCCTGGAGGCGGAGTTCCAGGCGGGCTTCCTGCTCGCCTTCCGCGCCGTGGAGCTGCTGGGCCGCATGGAGGCGAAGGTCGCCACGGAGCAGGAGCTGCTCCTGCAACGGCTGGTGACGCCCCTGGCCAAGCTCACCACCGGCCGGCAGGTGGTGCACGTCACCTCCGAGGTCACCGAGTCCTTCGGTGGCGCGGGCTACGTGGAGGACACCGGCATCCCCCGCATCCAGGCGGACGCCCAGGTGCTCTCCATCTGGGAGGGCACCACGAACGTGCTGTCCCTGGACGCGCTGCGGGCCCTGGCGAAGGTGGGCACGCTGGAGGCCTACTTCCAGGAAGTGGAGACCCTCATGGGCCCGGTCCGGGACGCGGGGCTGCGGCCGTGCGCCGAGGCCGTCCATGCCGCCATGGAGCACGCCCGGGACTGGGTGTCGGGCGCGCTGGAGAACCCCTCCACCCTGGAGGGCGGGGCCCGGCGCTTCGCGTTGACACTGGGCCGCACCTTGGAGTTGGCCCTGCTGAGCGCCCATGCCCAGTGGTGCATGGACCACGGCCACGGCCCCCGGAGCCGCGCGGCCGCCCGGCGCTTCGCGTCGCACGGCGTCAATCTCATCCAGCAAGACTCGAGCCTGGAAGAGGCCCGGTTGTTGGCATGAAACAACGCCACACATCGAAACAGGCCCAATCACTCACACCCAATTTCGTTCCCTGGGCTGGCTGAATCGACTCGTAAGAATCGATAAAACCAGCCTCGGGGCCCTCGGGTGGGATGGCCCCTCCCTGGGAGACAGGCGCCCCTGGAGGCACCCGAGCGTCGTCTCACGGACGGCGCCCCTCCCAGCACAGACAGCCACCGCCCCCGCTGACGACTCCCGAACGTGGCGCCTGTGAAACACGTCACGATTCGGGGAAAGTCCTGACCGAACAAAGACATACTCACGGAAAGGCAGAAGATTTCGGCTGCCAAGGGCACCCACAATCTCGAATCATGCGTTCCATGCATACGATGCAATGGCGAAGTCTGGACGAGATGTTTGGGCAACTCAAATCGCCAGAAGGATGCTCCGTCGAGCAGCTCTCACGGGAGGACGTGCTCCGAGTCACGATGCTCCTGAGCACCTGGTACCCGGACATCCGGGTCGGGACGGAGAGCCGCCACCTGGAGCCCGCCTTCTACGACAAGGACGTGTACCTCCAGGGCGAGTCGCCGGACCGGCCCGTGTATGCCTTCATCTGCCGGGACCTGGCCACGCGGGACATCATCGGGCTGATGACGCTCGAGCGGAACGTCCGGGGGCTCCAACTGTCGGCCACGATGGGCGCGGTGGAGCCGTCGCAACGCGGCCTGGGCCTGGGGCAGCTCGGCATCTCGCTGCTGGAGCAGGTGGGCCGCAGCATCGGCGCGGAGGTGGTGCTCTACTACTCCACGCTGAAGCTGGCCCGGGCGCAGCGCAACGCGGAGCACCGCGGCTTCAAGCTGGTGGGCCTGGTGCCCGCGTTCGACGTGGACGCCATCGCGCCGGGCACGGTGAAGCGCGTCTACGAGGCCCTCTACGCCAAGGTGCTCGTCGGGCCGGAGCGGGTCCACCTCCCGGATTGGAACGCGCTGATTCCCACCACGCGCGCGCTCTACACGCACCTGTTCGGCCCGCATCCGTCGGCGCCCGCCGCGGAGGGTGCGCCCCCCAGCCTCTCCGTTCCCGCCTCGGCGCAGTTGTCCAGCCCCGCGCCCGAGGTCCGTCATGGTTGAGATCCGCGCCTTCGACGGCGACGCGAAAGAAGCCTCCCAGTTCCTCAACGGCGTCTGGCAACGGACGTACGGCGCGAAGATGGGGCTGACGATCTGGGATGAGCGCTTCTTCGACTGGCTGCTCTTCAGCAATCCCCTGGCGGACCGGGACTACCTGCTCGGGGCGTACTCGAAGAACAAGCTGGTGGGGGTCTTCTTCGCGGAGCCCGCGAAGATTCAACTCGGGCAGCGGCAGGTGGATGGCACCTACGGCAGCTGGGCCACCGTGGCGCCGGAGAGCCGGGGCCAGGGCATTGCCGTCAAGATGTCGGACGAGATGCTGTCCCGCCACCGCGAGCGCGGCGCGGCGCTCACCCTCGGCTGCGTGTCCGATGGAACCCAGGGGCGAGCCTTCTGGGGTCGGCGGAGCCACGCGCGTTACCTCAACGGCCTCTCCCTCTGGCTGTACACCTTCGACAACGACAAGGCGATCCGCTGGTCGCTGAGCCCCACCGAGCGCGCGTTCCTCACGCTCACCAAGCCCTTCCAACGGCGGCGCTTCGAGGAGGCGCGCACCGAGGGCATCCGGGCCTATCAGCCGAAGGACCTGCCCCAGTGCATGGCGCTGCTCCAGAAGATGATGAGCCCGGTGAACCTGGGCTACGCCTACACCCCGGAGCGCCTGGCGCACCAGCTCCAGTACCGCCAGGTGCCGCGGACCTTCGTCCTGGAGCGGGACGGCGTCATCCAAGGCCTGGTCAACTACTACACGCTCCAGATGACGGCGCGGGGGCTGCTGACGACGGGGCTGGTGGACCTGATGGCCTTCCAGCAAGGGCTCCCCCGGTCGGAGCAACGCCGGCTGCTCTGGGTCGCGATGCAGGACATGGTGGCGCAGGGCGCGGATTGCGCCGCGATGCTGCACAGCCCCTGTGTGCCAGCGCCGTTGATGCTGCGCTCGGGGTGGCTGCCTTTCCCGGGGGGCGCCCGGGTGACGTGCCTGCTCTCCTCGCCCGACGTGGAGCTGCCCGCTTCGCCTCGCGTCTTCATGCACCTGCGTTGACGCGCTGTCAGCGCAGCCAGGCGAACGCGCGTTCGAGCTGGGCCGCGCCGTCCTCGAGGTAGCAGCGCCCGTGCCCGAGCAACACCCGGCGTGGCTGCCACTCCCGCAGCCGCTGGTAGCTGGCCCGCGCCTGTTCGGTCCGTCCCCAGGACGTCACCTGGACCTCGCGCGGCGTCTGCCCGGGCCACATCGTTCCGCCCAGCGTGAGCAGCCATCGCCAGCGTGGGTGGAGCCGCGCGGGCTCCAGCGCCATGACCATGTCCGCGAGGAGCAAGGTCGAGGACGCACCGTGGAAGAACGCGACCTCCTCCACGAAGCGGCTGCCGCGGAAGATGTGCTGGCCCAGCTCCGTCGCCCAAACCGCGGGCGCCGTGTCCTCCAGGTCCGCGTCGAACACGACGTCGATACGCTGTGAGCGAGCACGCTCACGGACGCCCGGGGAGGCCCAGGCCGTCGCGTGTGGATAGCGCGCCTTCCACGCGGGGATGCTCGCGTAGTGGAACCGGTTCGGTGAGACGAGATGCTCGACCGGGCCGAGCGCATCCACCTCCGCGAACAACGCGGGCGTCGGCGCCGTGGGCGACCAGAGCCACAAGCCCCCGGAGCGCAAGCGGACAATGGCCATGCGCGTGGGAAACGGCAGCGACAGCGGCCCCACGCGCATCCTCGCCACGGGCCCGTCCACCCACCACACGTCATCAGAGAGGGGCTTGAGCGTCGACAGGGGCGCGTAGGGCAGCACCCCATCGCTCCATCCGGTCACGGGCTCCGCGCGGGCCTGGCTGTCCACGGTCATGGCTTGGCCATCGTAACTGAATCCGATGAGCACACAGAGCAACCTGCACTGAGCCTGCGTACCTCCCGGGAGGTATGGAAGCCGCCCAACATCCGGCGCACATTTCCCCCATCACCTTCGAGGAGGGATATGTGAAATTCACCCTACCCCTGCATCATGGGTTGCCAGAGCAAATCCTCAATGACCCCAAGCTGCTGCACCGCATCGAGTCGGAAACCCCTTCCCTGACCGATGTCCAATACGAAGCCCTCGCCCAAGGCGCCGCACGCGGCGCGTCGATGCTCGTGGTCGCACCAACCTCCACGGGCAAGACGCTTATCGGCGTATGGGCCTTGATCACCTGGCTCTTCAATGCCCCGCCCAGGAACGCAGTCTACTTGGTCACCCATCGAGCACTGGCTCGCCAGAAGTTCGAAGAGCTTCAAGCGTTGCTCTGTGAGCGCCACTTCCTCGGCGACAAGCACAGCATCGTCCTCGCCAATGGCGACACCATCGAAGATGGCGCTGGCGCCGTTCCCACCGATCCCCTGAATGCCCCCGTACTGGTCGCGACCTACGAGAAGTACCTCGCAATGCTCTCGGGAAGCGGATCGCCCTCCGATACCTCTCGTCACATCATCATCTGCGATGAAATCCAGATCATCGGCGACGAACACCGGGGGCGAAGCATCGAAGTTCTCCTGACGATGCTGCGCAATGCGCGCTGGGGGCAATTCATCGGCCTCTCCGCCGTCATCGACAAGCGAGATGCAAAAGACCTCAGCGAGTGGCTCGGCGCCACGCTCGTCCACGTCGGCCAAAGGGAAAAGCATCTCCACTACGAATGCCATACCCCAAGCCGGATCCGCACATTTCGAACGGACAAACCCGAAATTGGAATCGAGGAGAAAACGCCTCCCGGCGCACTGAGCACCGATAAAATAATCCTCGACCTCAAAAAGACCCCATCTGCCCTTCCTATTGTCGTCTTCTGCATGACCCGCAAGCGTGTCGACGAGGCGGTCCACGCATATGCTCAGTCCCTCAAATTAAAAATCGACAACGCACATCACTTACACCCAGATCTGCGAGAGCCCACGGCCGCGGCCCGGAACCTCTCTCAGTTCATCCCCCACCGCTTCGCATTCCACAACGCGGAGTTAATGGACGAAGAACGAGAGCTCGTCGAGAAACTGCTCAGCCAAAGAGAGCTCGACGTCGTCTTCGCGACAAGCACACTCGCGGCCGGCGTCAACTTCCCCTTCGAGACAGCGGTCTTCGATAGTTGGAAGCGCTGGAATACGAAAACCAAGACTCGCGACCCCCTCCCCGCCAGTGAATTCCAGAACATGGCGGGTCGCGTGGGGCGGATGGGCCTCACCCATTCCCACGGCACCATCATCTTCACATCAACCGACGCCTTTACCGAGACACAGGCATCAAATCAGTACCTGCAGCCCGACCGGGCGACCCTACTGACCCCGAGAATTACCCCAACTAGCTTCAGCCAGCTTGCACTCCAACTGGTGTCCTCCGGCGTCTGTCTCAACGAAGCCGATGTCGCCGAATTTCTTTCCAGCACGTTCAGCGCCATGCGCGAACGCAAATCAAATCAGACCGAACTCGAACATTGGAAACGGGCCATGGCCCAATCCATCAAAGCACTCCGTGGCTGGGGGTTCATCCTGTGAAAAAACTACATGCAACCGAAACTGGGCGGCAGGTGGCATTCAGCGGACTCTTGCCGGAAACAGCCCACTATCTCCTCCAGTACCTGGCTGACAAAGGCTCCGCGCTCCGCGCAATGGTTCCAAACGGAGAACAGTCTTCCGGAGACATCAACCGCCTAGACTACTGCCTCATCAATGCCTGCCTGACCTCTCCTGAGTTTTCGAGCATCCAGCGGACTCGATTCATTCCTTACGGATTCGACGAGACCACACAAAACGATCTCGTTGAGGCCTACGCGAAGAATCTCGCCGAGCCGACATGGCAGGCGTATCGCTCGGCCGCAAACTCCTCCAGCCTGCTCATGGACTGGCTCGATGGAGTCCCTGTCAGTCTTCTCGAGGATCAATTTCCCGGCGTTAGAGCTGGGTCGATCATGGGGCTCTGCCGCGAGCTGACATGGGTTCTTTCGGGACTCGCCAACATCCTCGCGGCCGCGAGTAAACAGAGCCTGTCCACGGAAGAGCGTCCCCAGCCCTTCAGGTTACTGTCCCCTCAAGAACTCACCGACCTGCGTCTCCTCCTCAGTCCCATCAGGCTGCTCCAATGGAGGTTGGCCGTCGGCCTCCCCACCGCCGCGCTCTGGATGATGGAGCTGAGAGCTGAATCGGGGGAGCGCGCCATTTCCAGGGGGGAAGCCATCGAGCTACACAAAGTCGGGCTCGGAGCATTCGAGAGTCTTCGGCGCAAGAGCAACTGGCCCCAGCTAGTCGATACATTGAAGGCACTAGGATCCAGCAACGCCCACGAGAAGGCTAGCGAACTTCAGAAACTAGCGAACGCGTGGCATGACACCGTCAGACGGCGACGGCTGACCCAGCAACTCGCTCGCCTGAAGGATGAAGACAAGCCCCTCATCGAGAATTTCTATAACAGCCGGGAAAAGGATTTCGAAAGTGCATTCGAAGCCCTTCTGGCGCGTGCGGAGATAACGTACGACCTCTTCGACACAGGACGGAAGCCAGGGGCCTTCGACTACATCCTGCATTTCGACGGGCGGCCCAGCATCATCGTCGAATGCAAGACCAAGCAAGGCAGCAACCTCGTCGACCTGAACTCCGCCCGAGTAGTCCTCAGCAGCTCCGAGCAGTTCGGCCACCAAGACCTGTTCTGCGTAACGCTCTGCCAGCCCGGAATTGACCCCAATGTCCCGGAGCAACTCCAGTCCTGCGCCCGTCTTGGCGTGGTGGAGACCCACGACCTGGCGGAAGCCTTCGTGCGTTTGCTGCGGCAGACAATGGATGCCCATGCGCTCTACGACTGGCTCTCACAACCCGGGCAAATCAAGGCGGAGACGCTTTTTGTTCATACCCGCGCGGCCGCTGAACCTGAGGCTCCGTAGCCTCCCGCCCGGGCAGTGACGCCACACGGAAGGACTTCACGTTCGTCACCTTGCCCGAGCGCTCCAGTACGCCCTCTCCCACCAGGAAGAGGGCGCCATGGATGTCCTTGCGGCACCGTTCGTACACATCCGGAGGCACCACCAGGTTGGCGATGCCCGTTTCGTCCTCCAGCGAGATGAAGCAGATGCCCTTGGCCGTGGGAGGCCGCTGGCGGCAGATGAGCATGCCGCCCACCGACACCTTCCGGCCATGGGCCACCTTCTTCAGGCCCTCCGCCGTCACCGCGCCCAGCTTCTTCAGCGACGGGCGCAGCAACTCCAGCGGGTGCTTCTCCAATGACAGACCCACCGTGTCGTAGTCCGCGCAGACCCGCTCCAGCACATCCATGGAGGGCAGCTCCACCGCCGTGCCATCCATGGCCATCCCAAAGAACAAATCATCCGCGTCCAGCGGCCCCAGCGCCTGGAGTTCCCACAAGGCCTGCCGCCGGGAGCCACACAGCGACGCCAGGGCGCCCGCCAAGGCCAGCCGCGTCAGCTCGTGCCGAGGCACCCGCGTCCGCCTCGCCAGGTCCCCCACGTCGCGATAGCCCTCGCCCTTCGAAGCCGCCACCCGCTGCCCGGCGGTAGCGCCGAGCCCCTTCACCATCCGCAACCCCAGCCGCAGCGCCCGGCCCCCCTCCTCCAAGGTGCAATCCCAGCCCGAGTGCCGCACGTCCACCGGCCGCACCTCCACGCCGTGCCGCTGCGCGTCCGCCACCAGCGTGTGCGGCGCGTAGAAGCCCATGGGCTGCGAGTTCAACAGCGCCGCCGTGAAGGCCGCCGGGTAATGGCACTTCAGCCAACTGGACGCATACGCAATCAACGCGAAGCTCGCCGAGTGGCTCTCCGGGAAGCCGTAGTGCGCGAAGCCCCGGAAGTTGTCGAACCACTCCTCCGCCTGCTTGCGCGTGTAGCCCCGCGACGTGCAGCCCTCCACGAAGCGTCCCCGGTATTGCAGCAGCATGGACTCGGCGCGCTTGTGGCTCAGCACCCGCCGCAGGCCGTCCGCCTCGCCCGCGGTGAAGCCCGCGGCCACCATGGCCAGCTTCATCGCCTGCTCCTGGAAGAGCGGCACGCCCAGCGTCTTGCCGAGGATCTCCTTCACCGCCTCGCTCGGGTACACCACCTGCTCCTGGCCGTGCCTCCGGCGCAGGAAGGGATGCACCATGTTGCCGACGATGGGCCCCGGGCGGATGAGGGCAATCTCCACCACCAGGTCGTAGAACGTCCGAGGCCTCAGCCGGGGCAGCATGTTCATCTGCGCCCGGCTCTCGATCTGGAACACGCCCACCGTGTCCGCCTCGCACAGCATGTCGTAGACCCTCGGGTCCTCGGCGGGCACCGTCGCCAGGGACAGCTCGCGCCCGTGGTGCTCGCGGACCAACGCGAAGCACTTGGACAGCGCCGTCAACATGCCCAGCGCCAGCAGGTCCACCTTCAGCAGCCCCACCGCGTTGATGTCGTCCTTCTCCCACTGGATGACGGTGCGGCCCGGCATCGCCGCGTTCTCCACCGGCACCAGCTCCGTCAACGGCTCGCGCGTCATCACGAAGCCGCCCACGTGGATGGACAGGTGCCGGGGGAAGCCCTCCAGCTCCATGGCCAGCGCCAGCGTCTTCTGGACGCGGCCGTCCTCCGCGGACAGCCCCGCCTCCCACAGTACATCCGGCGTCACGTCGAAGCCGTTGGACGCGGACACCTTCGACAGCCGGTCCACCTGGTCCAGGGACAAGCCCAGGGCCTTGCCCGTCTCACGCAGCGCCAGGCGGCCCCGGAAGCAGATGACCTCACACACCATGCCCGCGCGCTGGCGGCCGTACTTCGCGTAGACGTACTGGAGCACCTCCTCGCGGCGCTCGTGCTCGAAGTCCACGTCGATGTCCGGCGGCTCCTTGCGCTCCATGCTGAGGAAGCGCTCGAAGAGCAGGCCCATGCGCACCGGGTCGATGGCGGTGATTTGAAGCGCGTAGCAGACCGCCGAGTTCGCCGCGCTCCCCCGCCCCTGGCAGAGAATCCCCCGTCCCCGCGCGAAGTGGACGATGTCCCACAGCGCCAGGAAGTACCCCGCGAAGTCCAGCGCGGCGATCAGCTTCAGCTCGTGCTCGATCTGCTTCACCACCGCGGCGGGCACGCCGCCCGGGTAGCGGAGCTGGAGCCCTTCGTACGTCAAGGCGCGCAGGTGCGCGTTCGCGGTGCGGCCCTCCGGCAGATCCTCCTCTGGGAAGCGGTAGTGCAGCTCATCCAGTGAGGCGTGGCAGCGCGAGGCCAGCTCCGCCGCGCGCGCCAGGGCCTCCGGCCGGTCCGCGAACAGACGCGCCATGTCGCGAGGCGACTTCAGCGTCCGCTCCGCGTTGGGCAACAGCCGCGTCCCCGCCCGGTCCACGGACGTCCCATGGCGGATGGACACCAGCACGTCCTGCAAGGGCTGCCGCCGGCGGTGGTGCGTGTGCACGTCGTTGTGCGCCACCAGCGGCACGCCCAGCTCCCGCGCCAGCCGCTCCGCCCGGGCCTCGCGCTCCGCGTCCCCCGCGGACAGGGTGCGGCACACGCCGACGTGGAAGCGCTCCGGGAAGGCCTCCGCCAAGGAGACGACCTGCTCGAAGGGCGCGGGCTCGGGCAGGAGCGCGAGCAGCCCCGCGGACCGGTCCGCCAGCGCCCGCCACGGCAGCCCCGCCTCCCCCTTGGGGTGCGTCATCCGGCTCTGCGACACCAGGGCGCACAGGCTGGAGTACCCGGTGCCATCCGCCGCGTACACCACCACCGGAGGGCCGTCCTCCAGCGTCAGCTCGGCGCCCAGGATGAGCCGGACGCCGTGCTCCTTGGCCGCCAGGTGCGCCTTCACCGCGCCGTACAGCCCGTCCGCGTCCGTCAGCGCGAGCGCCCCCAACCCGAGCCGCGCGGCCGTGGCCACCAGCTCTTCCGGGTGCGAGGCCCCGCGAAGGAACGAGAAGTTGGAGCGGCACACCAGCTCGGCGTAATCCACGCCCGGATCTAGATACTGAACAGGCATTCAGGCGCTAGATTGGATCTTCCCGGCGCGACAGGGGACTTCATGGGTTGACGCGGACGAGGTCGATCTCGACGACGGGTGGAGGGGCGCCGTCGCCCGCCGCCCAGCGCCAGGGACGGAGCCCCCTTCCCGCGCAGCTCAAACAAAGACGCCCACCGCGCCCCCACCACCGGCGGCCCGCGCGACGCGCCCAGCCGCGACGAGAGGTCCTAACCCCCCGAGGGGACACGCGTTTCACCCCAGCGCCAGGCGCGCGGACCCGGGTGGGTCCTGACGGCGCGCGGCGCTGACGCACCCGCCCAGGCCGCCGTCGGAGGGGCCTTCCCTCGGCGCCGCTCCGAGGAACCTCCCCGCTTGCACAGAAATCACGTATACGCCTCCGGACAAATTTTCGCGGAGTACGAGCGACTCGGAAGGGAGGCCAATCCCCCGAGACTGCTTCGGAGGAATGGATGGAGTTGTCGAGTCTCGAGTCGAGTTTCTGGGCAATCAGCCCCGGCGTCATCGGCGCCGTGGGGTTGCTCTTCGCTGCGGTCTTCTACTTCCGCGTCAAGGCGCTCCCGGACGGCGACGCGACGATGAACCGCATCGCGGGCTACATCCGCGAAGGCGCGATGGCGTTCCTCGTCCGTGAGTACAAGGTGCTCGCGGCGTACTGCGCGGTCATCGCGGTGCTCATCGGCCTGGCGCTGGGGCCCCTGGCGAGCGGGAGCTTCGTGCTGGGCGCGTTCCTGTCGCTGCTGGCCGGCTACATCGGCATGAAGGCCGCGACCTACGCGAACGTGCGCACCGCGCAGGCCGCGCGCTCGGGCTCGAAGCCCAACGCCCTCCTCGTCGCCCTCGACGGCGGCGCGGTGATGGGTCTGGCCGTCGCCGGCCTGGGCCTGATTGGCATGGGCGGCGTCTACTACTTCTTCCAGGGCCACCCGGAGCTGTCCCCCATCCTCCACTCGTTCGCGGTGGGCGCCAGCTCCATCGCGCTGTTCGCGCGCGTGGGCGGCGGCATCTACACCAAGGCCGCCGACGTCGGCTCCGACATCGCCGGCAAGGTCATCGAGAACATCCCCGAGGACGACCCGCGCAACCCGGGCGTCATCGCCGACAACGTCGGTGACAACGTGGGCGACGTGGCCGGCATGGGCGCCGACATCTACGAGTCCATGGTGGCCGCCATCGTCGCCGCCATGGCCATGGCCCTGACGGCCAGCGCCACGGACCTCTCCCGCCTCGTGGTGGACGCCTCGGCCACGGGCAACGCGAAGGTCGCCGGCGTGGTGCTGCCGCTCGTGCTGTCCGCGGTGGGCCTGGTGGTCAGCCTCCTGAGCATCTTCATCGCCCGCGCGCTCAAGCACATGAACCCCGCGCAGGTGCTGCGCAGCGCGCTCATCCTGCCCCCCGTCATCCTGGTGGGCCTGTCCTTCGTGATGATGCAGGTGTTCGGCCTGTCCCAGGCCATCACGGTGGCCCTGGCCGCCGGTGCGTTCGGCGGCGCCATCATCGGCCTCGTGACGGACTACTACACCTCCGCCCGCCCGGTTCAGCGCATCGCCGAGGCCTCCATCACCGGCGCCGGCACCAACCTCATCCGCGGCCTCGCCGTGGGCATGGAGAGCGTCGGCATCTCGATGGCGACCATCGCCCTGGTGGCGTACATCGCGGACCAGGCGCTCGGCCTGTACGGCATCGCGCTGTCCGCCGTGGGCATGCTGGGCGGCACCGCCGTCGTGATGACGGTGGACGCCTACGGCCCCATCTCCGACAACGCGGGCGGCATCTCCGAGATGTCCGGCCTGGGCCCCGAGGTCCGCGCCATCACGGACGAGCTGGACGCGGTGGGCAACACCACGGCGGCCATCGGCAAGGGCTTCGCCATCGGCTCGGCGACGCTCACCGTCATCGCGCTGTTCTCCGCCTTCAACCTCGAGGTCAACCACACCCGCGCCGCCGCCGGCCTGCCGCCGATGAGCCTGCTGCTGACCGACCCGAGCGTCATCGTGGGCCTGCTGCTGGGCTCCATCCTCCCGTTCATGGTGGGCGCCTCCACCATGCTCGCCGTGGGCCGCGCCGCCGGCGCCATCGTCGAGGAGATTGGCCGTCAGTTCCGCGAGATTCCGGGCCTGATGGAGCTCAAGGCGGACCCGGACCCCAAGAAGATCGTCGACATCGCGACCAAGAGCGCGCTGCGCGAGATGATCTTCCCGGGCATCGTCGCCGTCGTCGCCCCGCCGCTCGTGGGCTTCCTGCTGGGCCCCAGCGCGCTGGCGGGTCTGCTGGCGGGCGCGCTCGTCGTCGGCGCCACCATGGCCCTCTACATGGCCAACGCGGGCGGCGCCTGGGACAACGCCAAGAAGTACATCGAGAAGGGCAAGCTGCCGGGCCACGCGAAGGGCTCGGCGGTCCACAAGGCCGCCGTCGTCGGCGACATGGTCGGTGACCCGTTCAAGGACACCTCCGGTCCGGGCGTGGCCATCCTCATCAAGGTCATGAGCGTCGTGTCGCTGCTCGTGGCCTCGCTGATCGCCCTCCGGTAGTGGTTTCACCGTTCGCGGTGGGTCCCCTCCCAGGGGCCGCCCACCGCGAGCGCTTGCCCGCCCGGTCCGTCCCCCAGGGACCGCAGGGCGCCTCGGCGCTCCACCAGGACGCCGAGCCGGGATGAAGCCCGGCCGCCGGAGTGAACCTCTGGCGGCCGCGTGCCCCCGGCCTCCCACGCCCCACATGCCCTCAGGTCGCCAGACATCCCGCCAGGCGGTGTCCGGGTGCCCTCCGCGCCGCCGGGGGACGCATTACCTTTCGGTTGTTCCGTGACCGCCTGTGCGTCAGGCCTTCGGTGCAACGACCCGGTCCCGAGAGGTATCTCCCATGGTCCTGGAGCTCTCCCAACAGCAGATCCACCTCCTCCACGCCTGCCTGGCCGAGAGCGTCGACCAGCTCCGCGACGAGGTCCTCCACACCGACGAGCGAGCGCTGCGCGAGGCGCTCAAGGCGAAGCTCGACCGGCTTCAGGACCTCCAACGTCAGGTGGATTCCCTGATGCGCGCGGAGGACGGTGAAGCGCCGCTTCACCTGTGAGCCTCGAGTCAACACGGGCCGCCGCCCGCCTGTTTGACAGGACGCCCGCGCCACTGCCAAACAGGATGCATGGACTTCACTCCCACCGCGTGGCTGCTCTGGCTGATCGCGGCGCTCCTTCTGGGGGCGCTGGAGGTTCACCTCACGACCTTCATGGTCCTGTGGTTCGCCGTGGGAGCCCTGGCCGCCTCCATTGGCGCGGCCCTGGGACTGGACCTCAACGGTCAGCTGTTCCTGTTCATCGCCATCTCCGGCGCCTTGTTCGCCGCCTCACGGACCCTCTTCAAAAACGTTTTCATGCGGGACGCCACGCATTTGAAGACAGGCACCGAGGCGATGATCGGGCAGGAGGCGGTGGTGGTGGAGTCCCTGGGCGACGCGCACGGGGGCACGGTGCGCATCAACGGGGAGCTGTGGACGGCGCGCTGGCTGTCGGGCCCCGTGCCCGAGGGGGAGCGGGTCACCGTGGAGCAGATCGAAGGCCTCAAGCTCTGGGTACGCCGACCGACGGCGTCAATGCCGGTTCCCGTGGGGGACTCGAAGAAGGAGGAGTCGGGATGGAATTCTTGACGATTTTGGGCATCTTCGCGGTCATCCTGCTGGGCATCGCCAGCTCGGGCATCCGCATCGTTCCGCAGGCCAAGGTCCTGGTGGTGGAGCGGCTGGGCAAGTTCCACAACGTCGCCACCAGCGGCCTCAACTACCTCATCCCCTTCGTGGACTCGCCCCGCGCCATCGAGATGCGCACGGGCAACCGCATCATGCGCAGCAACCTGGTGGACCTGCGTGAGCAGGTCATGGGCTTCGACACCGTCCAGGTCATCACGCACGACAACGTGAACATGGAGGTTGGCTCGGTCATCTACTACCAGATCGTCGAGCCCGCGAAGGCGCTCTACCAGATCGAGAACCTCGCGCTCGCCATCGAGCAGCTGACGATGACGAACCTGCGCAACATCATGGGCGGCCTGACGCTGGACCAGACGCTGACCAGCCGCGAGACGGTCAACACCAAGCTGCGCATGGTGCTGGACGACGCCACGGAGAAGTGGGGCGTGAAGGTGACGCGCGTGGAGCTGCGTGAAATCGAGCCGCCGCAGGCCATCAAGGCCGCCATGGCCAAGCAGATGACCGCCGAGCGTGAGCGCCGCGCCGAGGTCACCAAGGCCGAGGGCGACAAGGCCGCCGCCATCCTCCAGGCCGAGGGCGAGAAGATCTCCCGCATCCTCCGCGCCGAGGCCGAGCGCGACGCCGAGGTGGCCCGCGCCGAAGGCCACAAGCGCGCCACCATGCTGCAGGCGGAAGGCAAGGCCGAGGCCACCCGCCTCGTCTTCGAGGCCATCCACACCGGCCGCGCCACGCCCGAGGTGCTCGCGCTGCGCTACATGGAGACCCTCCAGGAGCTGGGCAAGGGCGACAACAAGATGTTCATCCCCTACGAGGCCACCGCCACGCTGGGGGCCGTCGCCGCGCTCAAGGAGGTCTTCTCCCAGCAGGGTGAGGACAGCGCCCCCAAGCGCGCCCCGGCCGCGCAGCCGCCCCGCTCCGCCGGGGGCCTGAGCGCCCAGGCCATTGCCCGGAACACGATGGTCCCCGAACACGCCACCCTGCCCGGCGGCCTCCCCGCGGTGGCCGCGCGGCGCCCCCGGCCTCCCGTGGACTCGCAGGAGGACTGAGGCACTCCCCCACGGGTGTCCTGAGTCCCGTGGATGATTCGCGGCGCGCGTGAGGACGACTCACGCGCGCCGTTTCATTTTCAGCGGAGCTTCGGAAAGTGCTCGCTGGCCAGGGGCTGCCCCGCGCCCAATGACTTCAGGTGGAGGGAGAGAGGGTCCGTCATCCCCTCGCCGGAGTAGAGGAAGCGCTCCGGGTCGAACGTCGCCTCTGCGTCCATGTAGACGGTGGCCAGGGAGATTCGCGTGACTTCCGTCGTGTTCGCGTGGGCCGCGTGCAGCGTCCGCGCGTCATGGAACGTGCAGTCCCCCGCCCGGAGCGGCACCGTGACGCGAGGCCGAAAGGCCACCTCGGGGTGCGTGTCCAACGCCTCGGCGTCCTCCGGGAGCACCAGTTGGCAGGTACCGGGCCAGAAGGTCATACAGCCACGCTGTTCGGGGACGTCCACCAACGCCACCCAGGCGGTGAGCGTCACCGGCGCGCCGTTGATGGGCAGCGCACCTTCATCGGCATGCAGGGGCGTGGCCGCGGAGCCCACCTGCGCCTTGCGCAGCAGCTCCGATTTGAACAGGCGCAGCGGCCGCCCCGCCAACCGCTCCGCCATGGCGGTGATGACGGGATGGAGCACCAGGCGGCGCAGGATGCGGCTTTCGAGCTCAGGAGAGGCGACCCAGTCCATGACCACCCCGGCTTCCGAGGGCCACTGGAGCGTGTCCTGACGCCGCAGCATCGCCGTGGCCTCCTCGAGGCCTTCGGCGACCTCCTCGGGCGTCAGCACCTGGGGCACCTTCAGGAAGCCCTCGCGCTGGTAGCGCGCGACCTCGTCGTCGTGCAAGGCCATCCCGGTCTCCTCTAGGCGCGGAACGCCTGGGCATTCTCCAGGGCCCAGGCCGCGAAGGTGCGCCCGGGGCGTCCCGTCACCTGCTCCACCGTGGGAACGAGCGTCGCCGCTTGCGCCGGGGGATTCGTGGCGAGCTGGATGCCGAACTCGACGTAGTCCTCCGGGTAACCGTTGGCGCGGAGGCGCTCGCGCTCCTGTGCTTCATCGAGTGACTCGAAGGTGATGGCGCGGCCCACGGCCTTGGCGATGAGCGCCGTGCGCTCCGCGGGGGTGAGCGCCTGCGGGCCACTCAGGGGATACCGCTTGCCGGCGTGCCCGTCCCGCGTCAGCGCGACCAACGCCACCGCCGCGATGTCCGCCTCGTGCACCACGGCGCTGGGCCACGTCGCCAGTTGCCGGACCGCGCCCGTCGCCTTGATGCCAGGCGCCCACTCCAGCGCGTTCGACATGAACTCGACGGGCTCCAGCCGCGTCCACCCGATGGCGCTCTTCTGGAGGGCGCTCTCGACGGAGGTCTCGTCCCAGCCGCCCAGCACCGTGGCCCTCCGGACACCGGACTTCTCGGCGAGTTGGATGATGTCGTCGCCGTTCGTCAGCGCCTCACCGTTGTCGCCGCCCAGGGTGATGAGGTGGACGGCGCTCACGCCTTCGAACGCACGGGCCAGGGAGGCCACGTCCGCCAGGTCGCCCTGCATGACCTCGACTTCCGGCGGGAGGTTCGCCCGCGCCGGGTTCCGGGACAGCGCGCGGACGCGATGCCCGGCGGCGACGAGCTGCCGGACGAGGTGCCGGCCGACCTTGCCCGTGGCGCCGGTGACCAGGATGCGCCCAGGCGAGCGAGGCGTCTTTTCGAGGGGTGCGTTCATGGGGGTCTCCATGTCGAGTGAAGGCCACCCGTCTTCCGTGGGCGGCACCCGAACCGGATAACGCGGCGCCGCGACAGAACGTGTCAGCAGCCGACGTCCCCAGGGCACACCGGCGGCTTCAGGGGATGTCCTTGTCGTCGGGACCTTGCTCGAGCTGGACCTCGAACTCCTCGAACCACTGCTGCGCGAGCTCCACGCGAGGCCGGTGGAAGCGCTGCTCGGACAGCTCCGCGTGCTGCACCCGGTCCAGGCGGAAGCGGGCGAACGCGTTCCGCTTGAAGCACCAGGCCGCGAAGACCTGCCGCGACTGGAAGTACGCGAGCTGCACGGGGAGCACGACGCGCTCGGACACCACGCCCTCCTGGTTCTGGTACCGGATGGAGAGCCCGCGCTCCTCGCGCATCGCGCGCCGCACCAGCCCGAGCAGCTGCGAAGGTCCCGCGCCGCCCTCCATGACAGGCCACAGGCCCGTGTCGTCGATGCGCCCCGCGAGCTCCTCGGGAATCGCCGTGCCCAGCTTGGCCAGGGCATTGGTCGCGGACGAGGCCAGCGCCGAGTCCGGGAGCTGCTCGACCCAACGCGCGCCCAAGACGAGCGCCTCCAATTCCTCCAAGGAGAACATCAACGGCGGCAGGAAGAACCCGGGGAGGAGCACGTAGCCCAGCCCCGCCTCGCCACCGATGGGTGCCCCGAGCGCCTGCAGCATCTGGATGTCGCGGTAGACCGTCCGGACCGAGACTTGGTGCTCCTCCGCGAGCACCTGCGCCGTGACGGCGCTCCGGTGCCGCCGCAGCGAGTCCATGAGCCCGAAGAGGCGAAGAATCCTGTCCATGACGTCACCCGAGGCGAAGGGATGGCGCGCACCCTATCCGCTTCGCGGGAACCTTCCATGCGCCGCGATGTCTGGGCCCATCGGACACACCACCTGGAGGGAACCATGAAGGACGCATTCATCGCGGGAGGCTGGGGGATGTACCCGACGCTGCTGGCGGGGCTCGCGCTCATCGCCACCTGCGTCCAGTACGCGCGCAGGCCCGAGCCGCGCTACGTGCCGCTGATGCTGTCGCTCGGACTCTGCACCTTGATCGCCGGCACGCTCGGCTTCGCCACCGGCATCATGTCCCTGCTGCGCGCGTATGCGGGCCCGCTGTCGGAGGAAGGCCCGCGCGTCCTCTTCGTCGGCACCTTCGAGGCGCTGCACAACGTGGCGCTCGCCCTGTTGCTCGCCATGTCAGGCGGCCTGCTGGCCTCCGTCGGCGCGTGGCGGTTGTCCCGCCGGATGGGGAACTTCGTGACGCCCACGGCCGGTTGATTCAAGACGACGGGGCGCCGTGCCGGAACGCGGGGGTTGCATTCCGGCGCGCGCCTGGACATAGATTGCAGCCATCACCAGGAGGGATTGACGCCCCCTCCCAACCAGAGGTCGCCGCACCCTTGAGGACGCTTCGCTGAAATCCAAGGTCGTTTGACGTTCTCGCGCTGAGCCGCCTTCGGGCTGGCTTGCGCCCTGGATTCAGGAGTCTCCTCATATGCCTTCCGTGCGCGCGCACCGCGTTTCGTTCGCGTTTTCCGACGCCGTTCCCGTCCTCTCCGATGTCGACTTCCACCTGCCCCCTGGCTGGACCGGGCTCGTGGGGGCCAATGGCGCCGGCAAGTCCACCCTGCTGCGTCTGCTCGCGGGCGAGCTGACGCCCACCGAGGGCCACCTCCAGCTCGACCCCACGGCCCCCACCCTCCGGCTCTGCCGTCAGGAGGTGGAGGCGCTCACGCCCGACATCTCCGCCTTCGCCGAGTCGTGGGACTCCGTCGCGCGGCGGCTTCACGGCCAGTTGGGCCTGGACGTCACCGCGCTGGAGCGCTGGTCCACGCTGTCACCGGGCGAGCGCAAGCGGTGGCAGGTGGGCGCGGCCCTGGCGGCCGAGCCTCACCTGTTGCTGTTGGACGAGCCCACCAACCACCTGGACGCGGAGGCCCGCACGTGGCTCGTCTCCGCGCTGCGCCGCTTCCGGGGCCTGGGCATCGTGGTGTCCCACGACCGCGAGCTGCTGGAGTCCCTCACCACGAACACCCTCCGTGTCCACAACGGGAGCGCCCGGTTGTGGCCCGGCGCCTACACCGCCGCGCGGGGACACTGGGAGGCCGAGCGTGAGACAGAGCTCGCCGCCCACCAACAGGCCCGCGCCGACCAACGCCGCGCGGCGCAGCTCCTGGACCAGGCCCGGCGCGAACAGCAGGCCGCGGATGCCGCGCGGCACACCCGCAAGCGCCTGAAGAACAAGAACGACAACGACGCGCGCTCCATGGGCGCCAAGGTGGTGGCCGGTTGGGCGGAGGCCGGCGCGGGACGGCGCGTGGGCGTCGCCCGGCGCGAGCTGGAGCGCGTCAGCGAGGCCGTGGGCACCGTCACCGTGGACAAGACGCTGGGCCGCTCCGTCTTCCTGGACTACGCGCGTGCCCCCAACCCGTGGCTCTTCACGCTGGACGTACCGAGTCTGAGCGCGGGGGACGTGGCGCTGCTCGGGCCGGTGAACCTCTCCGTGAGCCGCGAGGCGCGCGTGCGCATCGAAGGGCCCAACGGCGCGGGCAAGAGCACCCTGGTGCGCGCGTTGCTGGAGCACGCGCGCATTCCGCTCGAGCGGGTGCTGTACCTGCCGCAGGACGTCAGCGCCGAGGAGGCCCGGGCCAACCTGGACGCGGTGCGCGCGCTGCCGCCCGAGGAGCGAGGCCGGGTGCTGTCACTCGTGGCGGCGCTCGGCGTGGACCCGGAGCGGCTGCTCGCGTCGGAGCAACCGTCCCCCGGTGAGGTCCGCAAGCTCCTCATCGCGCGGGGCCTGGGGCAACACGCCTGGGCGCTGGTGCTGGACGAGCCCACCAACCACCTGGACCTGCCGTCCATCGAAAGGCTGGAGGCGGCGCTGCGCGAGTACCCGGGCGCGCTGATGCTCGTCACCCACGACGCCGCCTTTGCCCAGGCCTGCACCTCCGAGGTGTGGCGCGTGGAGCACGGACAGGTCTCGGTGACCTCCGCATAACCCCCGGCGAAGGATTCGAAGGGGGCCCGTTCTCCTGACCGAAAAACGGCGCAATTTCGCGCCGCTTTCGTGTCCTGGAGAACGCCCCCGATGAACACCACCCGCCTGCTTCCCGCCCTCGCCCTGGGGATGAGCCTCACCGCCGCGCCCGCGCTCGCGGACAGCGCCTCGTGTGTCCCCACCAGCGTGGCCGTGTACACCAACCGCATCCACGTGCGGTGCGCCTCCTCCGTCGCCGGCGGCATCTGGTTCTTCGCGCTCTCCACCGCCGACACCGCGCACGTGAACCGCACGCTCAGCCTGCTCAGCACGGCGCTCGCCAGCGGCCGCACGCTGCACGTGGACTACAACCCGTCCACCACCGCGGGCACGTCCATTGGCTGCCTCTCCAGCGACTGCCGGCTCATCAACTGGACGGCGATGTAACGATGCGCGCCCTGAACCTCCGGAGCCTCTGGACGGGGCTCGTCCTCCTCGCCGCCGCGTTGGGGGCGCGCCCCGTCCACGCCTCCCTCTACTGGTACGCCGGCGTCCAGGGCAGCACGCCCAGCGTCTGCTTCGTCGGTGACGCGCTCACCTCGCGCCCCGCGCGCGTGCAGCAGGTGGTGGATTACATCCGCGACTTCGAGCGCGTCGCCAACATCCGCTTCAACGTCCTGGGCACCTGCCCCGCGCCCACCGTCCTGGCCAACGGCAACCACTGGCACGGCGGCGACATCCGCGTGGTGATTCCGGGCACCAGTTCGGCCTTCTCGGGCCGCGTCCCCGGCAATGGCTGCCCGATGTTCCTGGACGCCGCCGGCAACTACACCGGCGAGAACAACCACGGCGGCAGTTGGTCCAACTCGCCCGCCGACCTCGCCACGCACCGGGGCTGCCGGCACAACCTGAAGCTCGGTGACGACGCGGACGCGCTCGGCGTGCCCTGGAAGGACCACACGCTGCACGAGTTCGGGCACGCGCTGGGCCTGCGGCACGAGCACGAGCGCAACGACGTCCACTTCAGCCTCTGCAGCGCCTCGGGGTACGGCGGCGGCGCGAACAGCGGCTTCATCACGCCCTATGACAGGTACTCGGTGATGCACTACGAGTTCCTGGGCTGCGGCATCCACGGCAACTACGGCCACGCGGGCCCCTCCTCGTGGGACGCGCTGGCGCTGCACATCATGTACCCCGAGCCGGTCCGCGTCGCCGAGTTCGTCGGCAGGACGGTCATCCGGACCACCGAGGCCCTCAACCTCACCTCGGCCTGGGGCGCCCGCGGCGCGAACCTGTCCTTCGCCGCCTCCGCGTTCTCCTGGAAGCTGTCCGCCGTCACGTACAGCACCTCGAGCGGGCTCGTCACCTGGCTGGGCGCGGGGACGTATCCGCTCCAGTTCAGCCACTCGGACTTCCTGGGCCGGACGTATGCGTACTCCGGAACGGTGAAGGTGCTCACGCCCGCGGACTTCACGAAGCAGGTCGTCGCCCCCGTCGCCACGCGGCTGCCCCTGCTGTAGGCCCGGGGACGCCGCGCCTCAGACACCGGCCTGTTGGCGGAACCACGCCACCAGGCCGGCCAGCCCTTCCTCCACGGAGATGCGAGGCCGGAAGCCCGTCTGCCGCTCCAGCTCGGACGGGTCCGCCCAGGTGGCCTCCATCTCCCCGGGCTGCGCGGGCGTGGAACGCACCTTCGCCCGCGTGCCCAGGTGCCGCTCCATCACCGCCAGGAACTCGCGGACCGGGACGGGCTCGCCCCGGCCCACGTTGAGGACGCGATACGCGGGTGCCCCCGAGGGCGGCCTGTCCAGCACGCGCAGCACGGCCTCCGCCACGTCCTCCACGTGGGTGAAGTCGCGCTGCATCCGGCCCCCGTCGTGCAGCGCCAGCTCGGTGCCTTCATGCAGGGCCCGGAGGAAGCGCAGCGGCGCCATGTCCGGGCGTCCCCACGGGCCGTACACCGTGAAGAAGCGCAGGCCGCTGGTGGGCAGGCCGTGCAGATGACTGAACGCGTGCGCGAGCAGCTCGTCCGCGCGCTTGGTGGCCGCGTACACGCTGAGCGGATGGTCCGCCGCGGCCCGCTCCTGGAACGGCGGCGCCGAGCCCGCGCCGTACACGGAGCTGGACGACGCGTAGACCAGGTGCCGGACGCGGGATGCGCCCGCCTGCTCCAACACCTGGAGGAAGCCCGACACGTTGCTGTCCACGTAGTCCCGCGCGGTGACGCCCGCCGAGGGCCGCACCCCCACGCGCGCGGCCAGGTGGACCACGGCTTCCGGTGGAGCCGCCTCGAGGAGCGTCCGCAGCGCGGGGCCGTCGGTGATGTCCACCGGATGGAAGGCGAACCCGGAAGCACCCGGCAAGGTCCCCAGGCGCGCCAGGCGGGCCTGCTTCAGCGCCACGTCGCCGGAGGGGTCCAGGTTGTCCACCCCGATGACGGCGTCGCCCCGCGCCAGCAGCCGCGCGCTGACGTGGTGGCCAATGAAGCCCGCAGCTCCCGTGACGAGTACCCGCATGTGCGCCCCACGCTCCCATGCCCTCCTCCGGGACGCCACGCCCGAGGACCTGGACGCGGCGCTTCCCGTCCCCGCCAACTGCACGTAGGGTTGTGGGCCTCATGGTGTCCGTGAATCAGCTCCGCCCCTTCGCGAGTGCCTCGCTGGACGCGTTCCGGGCTGCGTCCGGTCCGGTGGCCCTCATCCAGCCCCCCGTGGAGCTCGCCACGCCGGGGCACGGCAACCTGGCGTCGCGCACCGTCGGCATGGCCCACCGCGCGCACATGGACGAGCGGCTGCTCGCCATGCTCCGCGACTTCGACAACCTGGAGGTCCACTTCCTCCAGCCCTCCGTGGACGGCGAGGAGTTGACGGTCGGCCGCACCGAGGACTGCGACCTGAAGGTGCCCGACCCCTCCGTGTCCCAGCACCACGCCACCCTGCGCTGGAACGCCGCGCGCGGCGGCTTCTCCGTGCGCGACGCCGAGTCCATGAACGGCACCTTCATCAACGGCGCCCCCCTGGGCTACCGCGCCCAGGTGCAGCTCCAGGACGGAGATACCCTGGCCTTCGGCGACGCCCAGTTCCTCTACCTGCGCGCGGAGACCGTCTACGAACACCTGCGCCTGGCGAGCCCGAAGCGGGCACCGTGAGCCGGTCCGCGCTCCGGCGCGGCGCGCCCCTCAGGGGATGGCCTGGATGGCCTCCACCACCGCCTTGCGCAGGTAGGAGCGCAGGTCCGTCTGCGCCTGGTACACGCCAATCATGGAGATGGTGCGCGTGGGGTTGCTCCACCGCAGCCGGCCGTTGGGCCCCACCACCCCCGTCTCCAGCAGCACCTCCGTGCGCCCCATCATCTGCGCGGACGTCACGTCCACCCAGTTGAGCACCACCACCACGCCCGCCTCGGCGTCGTTGTCCTGGATCATCGCCACCACCTCGTTGATGGAGGGCGCCGGCGCCGGGGAGATGCGCGTGCCCACCACCTCGAAGCCGCGCTCCTGCAACGTGGCCTGCGCCTGGCTGACGAGCACCGAGCGGGGGTTGCCCTCCCCCATCATGTCCTGCCGGTACGTGAAGGTCGGCAGCGAGTCCACGCGCGAGCCCACCACGACCACCACCTTGCGCAAGGCCCCCGGCGGCCGGACCTGGGGCGCGGCGCACGAGGCGAGCAGGAGGCTGAGCAGGACGACCGCGGGACGGAAGGCGCGCATGACGGGAAACCTGGGAGACGGGTACGGGCCCACTATGCTGGGCCACCGGGCCTCAGTCGAACAGTCCCTGGAGGTAGAAACGTCCATCCCGTCCGTCCCGGAACACCCAGGCGGGGCCCAGGCCCTCGAAGTGGACGCGGTAGTAGTCCCGCTGGAAGGGCGCCTCGGACCACCACTCCCCGCCCAGCCGCTCCGGGCCCGCCAACGCCGTCACCCGGTGCCGCCGTCCCCCCATGCGCGCGGCCAGCAGCCGGCCAGACGCCGCCACCTCCGCGTCCAGACACGCGGGCTCCGCCAGCAACCGGGAGGGCCGCTCCCTCGCGGCCCTCGGCGCTCCCCGGGCACCGGCTTCCAGGAGGTCCGCGGACAAGCCCCGCCGGGCCTCGGGAGGACGGAAGGCCCGGGCGCCGTGTGCCGCCTCGGGCCGGTGGACCGCCTCCAGCCCCGCGGAGAACAGCGACGCCTCGCCCAGCGTCGTCGCGAGCCGGGACAGCACCACCTCCAACGCCGCGTCCCCTTCGGGGGCATCCCCCAGCGCGAGCTGCTGCCCCGCGTCCTCGGAGTGCTCGTCCACCCGGGCCGACACCTCCGCCACCGGGTTCTCCAGCCGCAGCTCCTCCAACCGGTGCCGCGCCAGCTCGTGCAGCAGCTTCGCCCGCGCGGTGGGGCGCGCCAGCGTCAGCGTCACGCTCCGGTGGCCCGTGGGGTCCAGCTTCAACGTGAAGGTGAGCCGCACCGCCGCGCGGCCCCGCCCGGACAGGCGCGCGCCCAGCCGGTCCATCAGCGTCTTGAGCGCGAAGCGCAGCGGCTCGAAGGACTCCGCGGGGAAGTCCAGCACCACGCGCTCCTCCAGGACGGTCTCCAGCACCGCGGGCACGAAGGGCGTGTCGTCCTCCCCCCGGCAGCGCGCGTGGACCCGTGTCCCGGCGGCACCGGCCCGCGCCACCACCGCGCCCGCGGGCAGCGCCGCCACCTCCCCCAACGTGGTGAGCCCCAGCGCGGAGAACAGCGTGGCCGCGCTGTCACGGACCTCCAGCGCGGACAAGGGCAGCGGCGCCAGCGCCCTCGCGCTCTCTCCCGGGGCCACCACCTCCAGCCGGCGAGCGCCATGCCGCGCCACCGCGCGTGAGGTGAAGGCCTCCGAGGCCACCACCACGTGCGCCCGGTAGCCCAGCTCGGAGCACAGCGCCAGCATCCGCGTGCCCAGCGCCTCCTCGCTCCCGCAGAGGTGCGCGGCGCCAGCGTCCAACCACAGCCCGTCCGGCGCGGAGAGCTGGAAGCCCGGGGCCAACGGGAGCAGCGCCTCGCCCAGCGCCGTCAACGCGCGCAGCTCCTCCTCCGGGCGGTAGTCGAAGTGTCGCAGCGCCGGCTCCAGCGCGGTGGCCGCCGTCAACGACAGCCCTGGACGGACGCCCGCGCGCAACGCCGAGGTCGAGGCGAAGGCCACCCGGCGCTGGCCGCGCACCGCCTCCACCAGGACGAAGGGACGCCCCGCCAGCTCCGGCGACTCCACCACCCGGCGCTGGACCGGGAAGCGGGTGAGGTGCAGATAGGCCCTGCGCATGACGGCCCTCAATGCGCCGAGGGAGGAAAGGCCGCGTCCAACCCCTGGCGAAGGGGCGGCATGGGCGCGTCACGTCCAGGGCGCTGCCCCAGGATGCCCAGGCCGTTGCGGAGCACGCCGGACTGCTCCCGCAGGAAGTCGGGCGTGGCGTCCTCCAGGTCGTCCGCCACGTCCAGCAGCCGCCCGCCCTCTTCCAACCCCAGCGACGGGTACAGCGAACGCCAGGGCAGCACCGCCCGCGCGCCCGCGCCCCCCTGCCGGCTGCGCACCACCTCCACCGACCAGCCCTCCCCGTCCCGCGCCTCCGTCCGCAGCCGCATCACCCCATCCGCGGGCGCGTCCGGCGAGGTGAGCAGCAGGAGCAGCCCGCCACCGCGCGCCGCCGCGTCCGCGAGCTTCCGCGCCTCCACCGGAGACACCCGGCTGGCCCGTCCACCGGCCGACACACCGCGCGTCAGGTCCAACACCACGCAAGCGAAGGCCCCGCTCCGGGCCAGCTGGACGGCGGCCCAGACGCGCTGCTCCGGCGCCTGGGGCCGGACGATGAGCAGCCGCTCCAGGTCCACGCCCAGGGCAGCGGCGGATGGCGGATAGAGCTCCCGGGGGCCATCCACCCACGCGCACAGGCGGGCTTCCTGGTGCGCCGCCGCCACGGCGTGCAGCGCCAGGCTGGTGCGTCCCGAGGCCGCCTCGCCACACAGCTCCACCGCCTGACCCAGCGGCAGGCCCCCGGTGGGCAGCAGCGCGTCCACCGCCTCCAGGCCCGTGCGCAACACCGCCAGGTAGCGCCGGGGTGCCGCCTGCAACTGGCGAATCCGCTCCCGGAGCTGCTCGACGACCGAGCCCGTTCCCTGCCCCACCTCCGCTTGCTGCTCCGCCGCGCTCATCTCGCCTCCTCGCCAGACCCGCCGGAGCCGGACGACCGGCAGGGCGGTCGTCCACTATCCTCGGAGGTCTGACATGCGCCTTCATGGGACGCATGGCGGTGGGTGCGTGGATCAGACCCGCTGGTGCGGGCTCCCGTCGGGGCTCAGCCCGCGCAAAGCACCTTCACTTCCACCTTCTTGTCGTCCGCGCGGCGCAGGCAGCTGGCCTGGAAGAACAGGCGGGCGGGATACCGCTCCGTGGACGCCTCGTAGCGCAGGTCACCCGCGGCCACCGAGCACCGCGACACCGAGTCATCCGCGCGCGTCAGCTCCACCTGGACCAGCCGGGGGTCGGGCAGGTTCACCACCTCGATGCTCTGCGCCACCGTGGCCAACTCCGCGATGCGCAGCAGCGTGTCGCGGTAGTTGTCCCGGCAGATGGAGTCCAGGTTGTCCAGGCTCCGGTCGAACGACTCCGCCATGGCGCGCTGGCGGTGGCCGGGCCCGTAGGACGTCGGGCAGTCGACGTTGCGCACGAAGGTCCCGTCGGGCGTGACGTCGCGGATCAGCTCCGCCCGCTTGTCGGACAGCGCCACCGGACCAATCGTGGCCCAGAGCACCTGGCGCGCGGCCCCGTTCGAATCCCGAAGCTGTTGGAACAGCTCGAAGTACTCTTCCACCGGCGTGAGCAGGTGCGACTGCTCGCTGCAGTTGTCGATGGACGTGTCGTCGGACACCCAGACCGGCGGAGGCCGCTCCATGGTGCTGCAGTCCTCCTCGTCTGACACCACCGCCACCAGCAACCGAGCGCCATCGCGGAGGAACCCGGCGTTGCCGTTCTCCGCCAGCGGCGTCGACACCAACGGCTCTGAGACAGCCAATCGGACTGCCTCAAGCGGTGTCTCCTGCCCGCTGCCCTCCGTGCCCTGGATCACCAGCCGCCGGAACTTCTCCAGTACGTACGGATCCGTACCGTCGATGAAGCGCTCGTCGGTGGGGTTGCCCGCCGCGTCGGGAACAGGCTGCAATCGGCCTGATTCCCGGTTGTACTCAACAAAGCTCTCCCGCCCCTGGAACCTGGCGAGCCGGTACACGGACGTGGTGATCACGCCCACCCGGAAGTCCTGGGAGACGCCGCTTCCTTCCTTCAGCGCCTCCAGGAAGGCCGGCAGCTCCGTGGCGATGGCGGCCTGCTCCTCCTGCATGGAGCCCGAGTTGTCGATGACGAAGAGGATGTCCGTCTTCTGCGGTGCGATGACGGGCGACTCGCTCTCGCACCTGCCAGGAAGGTTGGAGCCGGGCTCGTCGACGGGCGACCGGCACGACGTCCAGAGCAGGGACGGAACCAGCAGCAGGGGGGCGCAGTGGCGGAGCTTCATGGGGGGCCTCCGGGAGGGCGGCGCACCCCGGCGGGGCGCCGCGTCAGATGCTAGGGGGGTGAGCATGCCCCACCCCTCGTCCGGACGCGAGACTTCCGAGGAACACGCGAGTGCCCGCGGGGGTCGGAAAAACGCACACGCCGTTTGCCATGTCCGTTTTGGTTGTTACGTTGGTTCATCCGCCGCAGAAAACCTGGAAATGTTCACTGGTTGTCGAACGGAAAAGGCCGAACTTCATGTCCGATGAGAAGAAGAAGGGCACCGCTGCGAGCGCCATGCCCACCGCGATGGCCCCTCCGGGGCTCATCAACAAGGAAGACATCCCCCAGGTGCTTCCCATTCTCCCCCTGCGCAACAGTGTCTTCTTCCCGGGCGGCGTGCTCCCTCTGGCCGTCGGCCGTCAGAAGACCATTGCCCTGATCAAGGACGCGGTGCGGGACGACCAGGTCATCGGTGTCGTCACCCAGCGCCGCGCCGAGGAAGAGGATCCCGGCGCCGCCGACCTCTACACCATGGGAACGGTCGCCCGTATCGTGAAGCTCCTGAAGATGGGCGAGGACAACTACTCGCTCGTGGTGCAGGGGCTCGCCCGCTTCCGCGTGGTGGAGCTGGTCCAGGAGGCGCCCTACCTCAAGGCCCGCGTGGACGCCGTCGAGGACAAGACCTCTTCGGAGAACGTGGAAGTCGAGGCCCTGGGCATCAACCTCAAGAAGCTGGCGCGCGAGGTCATCGAGCTGATGCCCGAGCTGCCCGCCGCCGCCACCGAGCTGGTGGAGAGCATCACCCACCCCGGCCACCTGGCGGACCTCATCGCCGCCAACGTGGACGTGCCCATCGAGGAGAAGCAGGCCGTCCTCGAGACGGTGGACCTCAAGGCCCGGATGAAGCTCGTGCTCGAGCTGCTCAACCGGAAGCGTGAGATCCTCAAGCTCTCCAACAAGATCGACTCCGCCGTGAAGGGCGAGATGTCGAAGACCCAGCGCGAGTACTACCTGCGCCAGCAGCTCAAGGCCATTAAGGAAGAGCTGGGGGAGATGGGCGAGGAGGAGGAGGAGCTCGACGAGCTGCAGGAGCGCCTGAAGAAGGCCAACCTGCCGCCCGACGTGGAGAAGGTCGCCAACAAGGAGCTCAACCGCCTGAAGACGATTCCGGCGGCCTCCAGCGAGTACACCGTCGCGCGCACCTACCTGGATTGGATCGCCGACCTGCCGTGGGCGAAGCTCTCCGAGGACAACCTCGACATCGAGAACGCGCGCCAGCAGCTGGACAAGGATCACTTCGGCATCAAGAAGGTGAAGAAGCGCATCCTGGAGTACCTGGCCGTCCGCAAGCTGAAGAACGACATGCGCGGGCCCATCCTGTGCCTCGTCGGTCCGCCGGGCGTCGGCAAGACGTCGCTGGGCCAGAGCGTGGCCAAGGCCACCGGCCGCAAGTTCGTGCGCCTGTCCCTGGGCGGCGTGCGTGACGAGGCGGAGATCCGCGGCCACCGCCGCACCTACGTGGGCGCCCTCCCCGGCCGCTTCATCCAGAGCATGAAGAAGGCCGGTACGAAGAACCCGGTCATGATGCTGGACGAGATCGACAAGCTCGGCGCCGACTTCCGTGGCGACCCGAGCGCGGCGCTCCTCGAGGTGCTGGATCCGGAGCAGAACAACACGTTCAGCGACCACTACCTCGACGTGCCGTTCGACCTGTCCAAGGTCATGTTCGTCGCCACGGCGAACCAGCTCGACCCCATCCCCGGTCCACTGCGTGACCGCATGGAGATCATCGAGCTGACGGGCTACACCTTCGAGGAGAAGCAGAGCATCGCTCGCATCCACCTGGTGCCCAAGCAGCTCAAGGAGCACGGTCTCAACCCGGACCACATCGACATCACGGACGAGGCGCTGCTCACGCTGACCACCGCGTACACGCGCGAGGCCGGTGTGCGTAACCTGGAGCGCCGCATCGCGGACATCTGCCGCGCGGTGGCCGTGGAAGTGGCCGGCGGGAAGACGGAGAAGCAGAACATCAACGCCGAGCGGGTGAAGGAGATCCTCGGGCCTGAGATGTTCTACTCGGAAGTGGCCGAGCGCACGGAGGTCCCGGGCGTGGCCACCGGTCTTGCCTGGACGGCCGCGGGCGGCGACCTGCTCTTCATCGAGGCGACGAAGATGGCGGGCAAGGGCGGCATGACGCTCACCGGTCAGCTCGGCGACGTGATGAAGGAGAGCGCCACGGCGGCGCTGAGCTACCTGCGCAGCAAGGCGGAGCAGCTCGGCATCAGCCCGAACTTCCTGGAGAAGACGGACCTGCACCTGCACTTCCCGGCGGGCTCCATTCCGAAGGACGGTCCTTCCGCGGGTGTCACCATCCTCACCGCGCTCACCAGCCTGCTGACGGGCATCCGGGTGCGGCACGACACGGCGATGACGGGCGAGGCCACGCTGCGCGGCCTGGTCCTGCCGGTGGGTGGCATCAAGGAGAAGGTCCTGGCGGCGCACCGGGCGGGCATCAAGCGGGTCATCCTGCCCGAGCGGTGCCGCAAGGACCTGATCGACGTCCCCGACCAGGCGCGCAACGAGCTGGAGTTCATCTTCGTCACCCACATGGACGACGTGCTCAAGGCCGCGCTGGAGACGCCGCCGGTCGGCGTCGCGGGCACCCCGGGCGGCGAGCCGGGCAAGGAGGCTCCGCTGCCGAAGCCGGCCGAGTCCTCTCCCGAGGTCCGCGCCTAGCGCACGGCCTTCCGGCCCATAGGAAGTGACGCGGGCAGGTTCCCTCCTGGGGAGCCTGCCCGTTGTCTTTGCGGGGCGGGCGCGCCGTGGGCTTCCCTGGGGGCCCAGGCCCGCGCGAGACTGGGCGGCGACGCTCCTTTCCCGGGCGCCTCACGCGCGATGCCAAAGACCTCCTCGTTGCTGGGCTTGGGGCTCCTCTTGATGGGAGGGCCCGCCTGGGCCTCCGAGCCCGCCGCCGTCGTTCCGCCGCCCACGTGGCCCGCGCCGGGCGCGCCGCTCACGGTGGCCGAGGTCCAGTTCCCCAAGGGCTTCGGGAAGCGGCGCATCTACCTGGACGCGGGCCACGGCGCGGAGGGGAACACCGGCAACAAGGGCGTCACCTGCGAGGACGAGGAGGCTTTCACCCTCCGCGTGGCGGAGGACCTGGCGAAGCGGCTGGAGGCCACGGGCCACTTCCGGGTACGCCTGAGCCGTAAGTCCGGAGAGCGCGTCCCCTACCCCGCTCGCGTCACCGCCGCCGAGCAGTGGCGCGCGCACGCGATGATCAGCCTGCACTCGGATTCACGGGGCGCCGCGACGCCGTGGTCGCCCACGCCGGAGCTGGAGTGCCTCCGGCAGGATGCCGCGCCTGGGTTCACCGTGCTCTGGTCCGAGTCCGAGGAGGCCACCGCGCTGCTTCAAACGGGACGCGCGGGACTGGCCCGGGCCCTGGCGCTCCGGTTGGGACAAGCCGGGTTCCCGCCCTATGACGGCGTGGACTACGAGGGGCTCTACGCCATTGATGGCGAGCAGTCCGGTGTCTTCGTGGCCCGTGAGCCCACGCATCGGAAGATCTTCGTGCTGCGCAAGCCGCGCATCCCCTCCGTCATCATCGAGACGCATCACGCGCTCGACTTCGAGGAAGCGGCGCGCTGGCGCGAGCAGCGCACCCTGGAGGCCTTCGCCGCCGCCGTGGCCCAGGGGTTGGTGGATGCGCTCGCTCCGAAGGCCCCGGCCAAGGCCAGCGCGTCCGCGCCGCGCTGAGGTCTGGTCCTTTGAGGACCACTGCGCGCCACGAGCCGGGGAAAGCCCCGTGGCGCGTCCTGTGTGCGGCCTCTGCGACAAGCCTCGCGGCCAAAAGCCACGGGCCTCAGCCTTCGCCGCGTCGCCGTTCTTCCGACGCCTCTTTCAGCCCGGTCGCCGCATCGACGTGTTCGACGAGCCGACGCGCCAATGTCTCCACGTGCGGGAGACGAAGCGCACTGTAGTGGTCTCCCGGCACGTCCTCCACCGTGAGAGTCGAGGACAGCCAACGGGCCCAGCCATGCGCCGGGTCCACGGCGAAGGTGCGCTGCGCATCCTTCGCGCGAAGCAGCAGCACAGGGCACCCCAGGGGGCCTGGACGGTACGTCGCGAGCGCACGCAGGTTCGCTCGCATGACGTCACGCCAGGCCCGGAGAATGGACACCTCCACCTCGGGAGGCAGCCACCCCGCCTCCCGTGCATGCCGGACGACCGTGGCCAACTGCGCCTCGTCGCTCAGGCCCGCGAGGTCCTCGGGACGCAGCGCCGACTCGGCCCCCGCCATTCGAGCCAGGTCCATGGCCATTCTGGCGAGCAACACCGCCTCGTCGGGTTCCCTCCCGGAGCCACTTTCGGCGGGCGCGAAGCTGTCCAGCAACGCCAGGAGCGCCACTCGCTGGCCCTGCCGCTCCAACTCGCGCGCCATCTCGAACGCCACCACGCCGCCCAAGGACCAGCCGCCCACGACATAGGGACCTTCCGGCTGCACCTCACGCAGGGACTCCACGTAGCGACGAGCCAGCGCCTCGATCTGCGTCAGGGGCGGTTCGCGCCCGTCCAATCCCGCCGCCTGGAAAGCATAGACGGGACGCGAGGGGTCCATCCTTCGCGCGAGCTCCCGATAGGGGCCCACTGCGCCGCCTACGGCGTGGACCAGGAACACCGGCGTCTCGCTGCCCTTCGGCTGCAAGGCCACGCGGTGACGTGCCAGCCCATCCGCTCCGGCACCTTGCAGCCACTCCGCCAGCTTCGCCACGGACGGCGATTCGAAGAGGGCCCGAAGCGGCAGCTCGATCCCGAACTGCGCGCGGACGCGCACCACGACCTGGGTCGCCAGGATTGAGTGGCCGCCGAGTTCGAAGAACCCGTCGTGGATACCGACGCGGCGCCCACCCAGCACCTGCGAGAAGATGCCCGCCAGGGTCTCTTCGGTGGGCGTCCTGGGAGCCACGTACTGTCCCGACGGCGCGGTGGGAGCCTCGGGCGCTGGCAGGGCCTTCCGGTCCACCTTGCCGCTGGGGTTCAGCGGAAGAGCGTCCAGGTGCACGAACACCGAGGGCACCATGTGCGAGGGGAGCTGCTTCTGCAGATGCGCTTGCAGTACCGCGGGTGTCAGCGACTCCGCGTCCCCCGCGACGTAGGCGATGAGGCGTGCATCGCCGCGCGCCTCTTCGCGGACGACCGCCACCGCGTCTCGGACGCCTGGGTGACTCCGAAGGACGGCTTCGACTTCGCCCAGCTCGATGCGGAAGCCGCGCAGCTTCACCTGGAAGTCGGCGCGGCCCAGGTACTCCAGCGTCCCGTCCGGCAGCCACCGCGCCACGTCGCCCGTGCGGTACAGGCGCGCGCCCGGTACTCCACTGATGGCGTCCGGGATGAAGCGCTCGGCCGTCAGCTCCGGCCGCTGCCGGTACCCGCGGCCCACCTGCACGCCGCCGATGTGAAGCTCGCCCGGGATGCCCACCGGCGTGGGCTGCCCGCGCCCGTCCAACACGTAGAGCACCGTGTTCGCCACCGGCTTGCCGATGGGAATCCGCTGCACCTGCGTGTCCCTGGGGCACGGCCAGTAGCTGACGTCCACCGCCGCTTCCGTCGGGCCGTAGAGGTTGTGCACCTCCACCGCGCCCGGCAGTCGCGCGTATGCCTTCTTCACCAACTCCGCGTCCAGCGCCTCGCCGCTGCACACCACCCGGCGCAGGGCGCTCAGGCCCTCAAGCCCGGGCTCCTCCAGGAAGGCGCGCAGCATGGAAGGCACGAAGTGAAGCGTGCTGACGCGCTCGTCCCTCATCACCTTCGTCAGATAGGCCGGCTCCTGGTGGCCTCCGGGACGGGCCACCACCAGCCTCGCGCCCACTGACAGCGGCCAGAAGAACTCCCACACCGAGACGTCGAAACTGAAGGGCGTCTTCTGCAGCACCACGTCTTCGCCGCCCAGCCCGTACTCCTGCTGCATCCACCGCAGCCGGTTGACGATGGCGCCGTGCGCGTTCATCGCGCCCTTGGGGCGGCCCGTGCTTCCCGACGTGAAGATGACGTACGCCAACGCCTCCGGGCCCACCTGTGCCACGGCGGGACGAGTCACGGGCTGCCGCGACACCTCGTCTCGCTGTGCGTCCAGCAGCACCACGCGCGCGCCAGCCTGCGTCACCGGTTGCCTCGGCACGGTGGGCATGTCCAGGCTGCGCTCACGCGCCGAGTCTCCCGCCACGTTCTGTGCGAGCGGAGTGGCCAGCACCTCCTGGTGCCTCGCATGCGTCAGCACCACCGTCGCGCCGCTGTCCTCCAGCATCCCCGTGAGCCGCTCCCGAGGGTACGCCGGGTCCAACGGCACGTACGCCGCGCCCGCCTTCAGCACGCCCAGCAGCGCCACCACCATATCCACCGAGCGCTCCAGGCACACGCCCACCAGCGACTCGACGCCCACGCCCAGCCCACGGAGGTGGTGCGCCAACTGGTTCGCCCGTGCCTCCAGCTCCCGGTACGTCACGTGCTCTGACTCGAACGTCACCGCCACTGCGTCCGGCGTCTTCTCCACCTGCGCTTCGAACAGCTCCGCCAGTGACGTCTCGCTCGGGGATGTCACGGCCCTCCCGCTCGACGCCTCCACCAGTCGCCGGCGCTCCTCCGCCCCCATCAAGGGCAATGCATCCAGCCGCTGCCCGGGCGCCGCCACCGCCGCCTCCAGCAGCACCCGCATGTGCCCCAGCAACCGCTCCGCCGTCTCCCCATCGAACAGGTCACTGTTGTAGTTCAGCGCCGCGTAGACACCGCCCGGCGCCTCGCCCACGAACAGGGACATGTCGAACTTCGACGTCTGAATCTCCGTGTCCACCACCGACAGCGAAAGTCCTTCACTCCGCTTCGCATCCTGATGCGGCGTGTTCTGGAGCGTCAGCGACACCTGGAACAGTGGGCTGCGGCTCAGGTCACGCTCGGGACGCAGCTCCTCCACCAGCTTCTCGAAGGGAACATCCTGGTGCGCATAGGCCCCCACGGTGACTTCACGCACCTGGGCCAGCAACTCACGGAACGTCGCCTCAGGCCTCACCCGCGAGCGCAGCACCAGCGTGTTCGCGAAGTAGCCGATGAGCCCTTCCGTCTCCGCCTGGGTTCTCCCCGCGATGGGGAAGCCCACGCTGATGTCGTCCTGCCCCGAGTGCCGCCACAGCACCGTCTGGTACGCCGCCAGCAGCACCATGAATGGCGTTCCGCCCTCGGTCCGGCTCAGGGCCTCCACCCGTTGCCAGAGCGCCTGGGGCCACACGTGCTTCCGGACGCCGCCACGGAACGTCTGGACCGCCGGACGCGGCCTGTCCGTGGGCAACTCCAACGCGCGCGGCGCGCCTTCGAGTTGCTCGCGCCAGTACCGCACCTGCGACTCCAGCACCTCGCCCTTCAGCCAATCCCGCTGCCACTGCGAATAGTCCGCGTACTGCACCGGCAACTCGGGCAGCGGCGAGGCGATCCCGCGCGAGAAGGCGTCATGGAGCGCGGACATCTCGCGAACCAGGACCCCCATGGACCAGCCGTCCGACACGATGTGGTGCAACATCACCACCAACACGTGCTGCTCCTCAGCCAGCTTCAGCAGATGGGTCCGCAGCGCCGGAGCGCGCGCGAGGTCGAAGGGCCTGTCCACCTCCGCCCGGATGAACCGCCGGACCGTGGTGTCATCCTGCCCACGCAGGTCCACCACGGGAATCCGGATTGCCTCCACGGGCCGGATGACCTGCACGGCGGACTCGCCCTCCATGGGGAAGGTGGTGCGGAGGACCTCGTGACGGCGCACGAGCTCGGAGAACGCGCGCTCCAGCACCTCGACATCCAGTGGGCCCTCCAGCTTCAGGACCAGCGGCACGTTGTACGCCGTGCTTCCCGGCTGAAGCCTGTCCAGGAACCACAACCGCTGCTGCGCGAACGACAAGGGGCGCTTGTCCGCCCGAGGCTGGGCATGCAGCCCCGGCATCGCTTCGCTTCGAGCCGCCAGCGCCACCCGCTGCGCGAAACCTTGCAATGAAGAGGACTCGAAGAGCGCCCGCAGTGGCACCTCCACGCCGAGCGCAGCGCGAAGCCGGGCCACCACCTGCGTCGCGAGCAGCGAGTGACCGCCCAACCCGAAGAAGTCGTCCTTCCGCCCCACCCGCTCCACTCGCAGGACCTGCGCCCAGACGGAGGCCAGCGTCTCCTCCAAGGAGGACGCCGGTGCCTCGTAGTCCGGCGACGCATCGAGCGCCGACGCCTCCGGCGCGGGCAGCGCGCGCAAGTCCACCTTGCCGTTGGCTGTGAGCGGCAACGCCTCCAGCACCACCAGCGCGGAGGGCACCATGTGCGCCGGGAGCCGCTCCTGGAGGTACGCACGCAGCGCCGCGACCTCGGGCCCCGGCGCCACGGACGGGACGGCATAGGCCACCAACCGCTTGTCCCCGGGCGCGTCCTCGCGCGCGACGACGACGGCGTCACGGAGCTCCGGATGCGCGCGCAGCACAGCGGCGATCTCTCCAGGCTCCACGCGGAAGCCCCGCACCTTTACCTGGAAGTCCGTGCGGCCGATGAACTCCACGCGCCCGTCGTCCAGCCAGCGCACCTTGTCGCCCGTGCGGTACATCCTCGCGCCGGGCGTCGGGCTGTGCGGGTCTGGCACATAGCGCTCCGCCGTCAGCTCCGCGCGACGCAGGTAGCCGCGCGTCACCTGGGCGCCGCCGACGTACAGCTCTCCCGGAACGCCCATGGGCACCGGCCGCAGCGCCGTGTCCAGGATGTACAGCCGCGTGTGGGCCAGCGCCCGGCCCAGCGGAATGGACGCGCCGGACACCGCGGAGCGAGGAAGCGCCACGCGCCCCGCCACGACGCCCACCGTCGTCTCCGTGGGCCCGTAGTGGTTGAACACCTCGCACGCGGGGGCCAGGGCATGCACCTGCTCCAGGAGGCCCCAGGAGGAGGACTCGCCGCCCAGGACCAGCCGCTTCCGAGGCAACACGCGCTCGGGCTCCGCCGCGGTCATCAGCGCCGTCAAGTGCGCGGGCACGATCTTCATGCAGTCGACGGGGAACCGCGCGAAGTACTCAGCGGCCCCGGCCGGGTCGCTCGCGCGCTCCTGCGTCAGCACGTGGAGCAGGCCGCCCGAGCACAGCGCGGGGAACAACACCGTGTTCCCCAGGTCCGCCACCACGGTGGAGACCAGCGCGAAGCTCGCACACGTCTGCAAGTCCAGCCGTTCGATGACGGCCTGCACGTAGTGGGCGAGCTGCCCGTGAGACACCGCCACCCCCTTCGGACGGCCGGTGCTGCCCGAGGTGAAGAGCACGTACGCCAATTGGTCCGGGTGGACCTCGCACGAGGGTGTCTTCCGGGAGTGCTGCTCCAGCTTCGCGGCGTCCGCATCCCACTGCACCACGGTGGCGGCCGTGCCTTCGAAGACCTGGGCGTATCGCGCCTGCGTGATGACCACGGGCGCGGCCACTTCCGTCACCAGGTCCTGGAGCCGCGATGCGGGCTGAGTCGGGTCCAACGGCACATAGGCGCCCCCGGCCTTCAGGATGCCCAGCATGGAGACCACCCACGCCACGCCGCGCTCCATGCACAGGGCGACCGGCACGTCCGTGCCCACGCCCAGCCCCCGGAGATGATGCGCGAGCTGGTTCGCCCGAGCGTCCAGCTCACGGAACGACAGCACCTCGTCCTCGCATCGGACCGCGGGTGCGTCGGGCGACGCCGCGACGGCTTGCTCGAAGCGTTGGTGAACGGCTTCTCGCGGGACGTCCAGATCGGCCGCGCTCCAGGCCCCGAGCACCTGCTGACGCTCCGCCTCCGCGAGGAGCGACACGTCGGAGAGGCGCTGCGCCGGTGCCGCGATGACGGACTCGAGCAGGCGTTGGAGGTGGGTCACCAGCCGCGAGGCCGTGGCCTGGGTGAAGAGGTCGGTGTTGAACTGGAGGATGCCCGCGAACCCCTCGGGCGATTCACCGAGGTTCAGCGACAGCTCGAACCGCGCCGCTTCAGTACCGACGAGCCCCAGGGGCTTCACGGACAGCGAGGGCAGCGCCAGTTGCCCCACGGGGGCGTTCTGCAGCACGAAGAGGACTTGGAAGAGCGGGCTTCGTCCCAGGCTCCGCTCGGGCTGCAGGTGCTCCACCAGCTTTTCGAACGGGACGTCCTGGTGCTCGTAGGCGCCCAGCGTGCGCTCACGTACCTGGGCCAGCAAGTCGAGGAACGTCTCCTCGGAGCGCACCTGCGAGCGAAGGACGAGCGTGTTGACGAAGAACCCGATGAGCCCTTCCGTCTCCTGATAGCGGCGTCCCGCGATGGGTGAGCCCACCACGACATCGTCTTGCCCCGCGTAGCGAGACAGGAGCAGTTGGAAGGCCGCCAGCAGCACCATGAAGGGCGTAGCGCCCTCGGCCTGGGCGAGCGCTGTCACGCCATCACTCAAGGAACGCGGCAGCCGCACGGGCACGGCCGCGCCCTGATGCGACAACGTCACCGGCCGGGGCTTGTCCGTGGGCAGCTCCAGGTATGGCGGAGCGCCGGACAACTGCTCCCGCCACCACGACAGCTGCGCCTCCAGCGCGTCCCCCTGCAGCCATCGCCGCTGCCACACGGAGAAGTCCGCGTACTGCACCGGCATCGGCGGCAGCGCGGGCGGCCGCCCCTCCAGGAAGGCCGTGTAGAGCGCGCCCACTTCCCGGACCAGGACGCCCAATGACCAGCCGTCCGAGATGATGTGGTGCAGCACCAGCGCCAAGGCATGGGACTCGGGCGACAACCGCGTCACGGTCGCGCGCAACAGCGGCCCCTGCCTCAAATCGAAGGGCCGCAGCGCTTCTCGTGCGCTGCGTGACTGGAGCTCCGCGTCACGCGCCTCCGCGGGCCATGCCTCCAGGTCCTCGAAGGCGAGCGGAAAGCCCCGGGCCGGATGGATGACCTGGACGGGCTGCCCTTCCCGCGAGGCGAACGTGGTCCGCAGCGACTCGTGCCGAGCCACCAGCGCCGACAAGGCCTGCCGGAGCGCCTCCACGTTCAGCGAGCCTTCGAGGCGAAGGAAGATGGGGACGTTGTAGACGGCGCTCCCTGGATGAAGCTGGTCGATGAACCACAGGCGCTGCTGAGCGAAGGACACCGGCATCGCATCCGTGCGCGGCGTGGGGACCAGCGGCGGAACATCCGCTGACGCCTCCAGCTTGCCAGCACCTTCGATTCTCGCCGCGAGCGCCTCCAGGGTGGGCGACTCGAAGATGGTCCGCAGCGGCAACTCCACGCGGAACGCGGAGCGGACGTGCGCCACGAGTTGCGTCGCCAGGAGCGAGTGCCCGCCCAGCTCGAAGAAATCGTCCTCGACGTGCACACGCTCGGTGCCCAGGACTTCGCGCCAGACGGCGAGCAACTGGTGCTCGGTGGGCGTGCGCGGCTCCCGGTACTGACGCTCCTGCTGCGGGGCGAGCTCCGCCACCTGGAGCGCCTTGCGGTCGACCTTGCCGTTGGGCGTCAACGGCAACGCCTCCAGCACCACCACCGCCGACGGCACCATGTACTCCGGCAGCCGCTGCTTCACCGATTCCTTCAGCGCCGCCCCGTCGCCACCAGGGGCCACCACGTACGCCACCAGGCGCTTGCCGCCCCAGCCCTCTTCACGCACCACCGCCGCGGCTTCCTGCACGCCCGCCTGCTGCTTCAGCGCCTCCTCCACCTCGCCCAACTCGATGCGGAAGCCCCGCACCTTCACCTGCGTGTCGCGCCGGCCCAGGAACTCCAGCGTCCCGTTCCCCAACCACCGCGCCTCGTCTCCCGTCCGGTACAGCCGCGCGCCTTCGCCAAACGGGCTCGGCACGAAGCGCTCCGCCGTCAGCTCCGGCCGGCCCACGTACCCCACCGCCAGGCCGTCTCCGCCGACGTACAGCTCGCCCCGCACGCCGGTGGGCACCGGGCGCAAGTGGGCATCCAGCACGTACACCCGCGTATTCGCCACGGGCGTGCCAATGGGCACCGCGCCCACCCCCACGTCCGCCACCGAGGCCATCCGGTGCACGCTCGTGAAGGTCGTCCCCTCCGTCGGACCGTAGCCGTTGATGAGCACCGCGCCACTCGCCACGCGCTCGCGCACCCGGCCCACGGGCAACACGTCCCCGCCCGCCAGCACCTGCTTCACGCCGCGCAATGCTTGCGGCTGGTACGCCTGCATCTGCTCGAAGAGGGCCGCTGTCAGCCACAGCGACGTGACGCCCGTCTCCTTCAGCGTCCGCGCGAGCTCCTCCAGCTCCAGCGCCCCTTCCGGGTACACCACCAGCTTCGCCCCGTGCAGCAGCGCGCCCCAGACTTCCAGCGTCGACGCGTCGAAGGCCGTCGGCGCCAACTGCAACCACACCTCGTCGGGCCCGAAGTCCGCCACCCCGCTGCCCACCACCAGCCGCGTCACGGCGCGCTGGGGCACCCCCACCCCCTTCGGCCTCCCCGTGCTGCCCGACGTGAACATCACGTACGCCAGGTTGGCGCCGCCGGCTTGCACTCGGAGGTTGCTCTCGGGTTGTTTGGAGATGAGCGGCTCCCACTCCGTGTCCACGCTCACCACCAGCTCGCCGCCCGACGCCACCTCGTCCGCCAGCTTCTCCTGCGCCACCAGCAGCGCGACGCGCGCCTCCGCCTTCATCCACCCCAGTCGCTCCAGCGGATAGCTGGCGTCCAGCGGCACGTACACCCCTCCCGCCTTCACCACGCCCAACACGCTCACCACCCACTCCAGCGAGCGCGCGACGCACAACCCCACCCGCACCTCCGGGCCCACCCCCATCCCCTTCAGGTGGTGCGCCAGTTGGTTCGCCCGGCGGTTCAACGCCGCGTACGTCAGCGTCTCGCCCTGGGACTCCACCGCCACCGCGTCCGGCGTCTTCTCCACCTGCGCTTCGAACAGCTCCGCCAGCGACGCCTCGCGCGGGTACGCCACCTCCCTCCCGCTCCACACCTCCACCAACCGCCGGCGCTCCTCCGTCCCCATCAACGGCAAGGCATCCAGCCGCTGCCCGGGCGACTCCACCGCCGCCTCCAGCAGCGTCCTCACGTACCGCAGCAGCCGCTCCGCCGTCGCGTCCTCGAACAGGTCGCTGTTGTAGTTGAGTGACACCCAGATTCCCTCGGGTGCCTCTTCGACCATCATCGACAGGTCGAACTTCGAGGTGTGCGTCTCCGCTTCGACCGGCGTCAGGACCAGCCCGCGTCCCAGATCCATCTTCGGCTGAGGCGTGTTCAGCAGCGTCAGCGACACCTGGAACAGCGGGCTGCGGCTCAGGTCGCGGTCCGGGAGCAGCGCCTCCACCAGCTTCTCGAAGGGCACGTCCTGGTGCGCATAGGCACCCAAGGTCGCTTCACGCACCTGCGCCAGCAGCTCGCGGAACGTCTCCTCCGGTTTCACCCGCGCACGCAGCACCAGCGTGTTCGCGAAGTAGCCGATGAGCCCCTCGGTCGCCGCGTGGGTTCTGCCCGCGATGGGGAAGCCCACGCTGATGTCGTCCTGCCCCGAGTGCCGCCACAGCACCGTCTGGTACGCCGCCAGCAACACCATGAACGGGGTCGCGCCCTCGGTCCGGCTCAGGGCCACCAACCGTTGCCAGAGCGCCTGGGGCCATACCTGCCGCAGCGCGCGTCCGCGGAAGGACTGGGCGGCTGGACGCGGCTTGTCCGTGGGCAGCTCCAGCGCGCGCGGCGCGCCTTCGAGCTGCTGGCGCCAATACCGAACCTGCGCCTCCAGCACCTCGCCCCGCAGCCATCCTCGCTGCCACTGCGCGAAGTCCGCGTACTGCATCGGCAGCGGAGGCAACGGCGAAGCAATCCCCCGCGAGAGCGCCTGGTAGAACGTCACCCACTCGCGCACGAGGACGCCGATGGACCACCCATCCGACACGATGTGGTGAATCACCAGCACCAGGAGGTGCTCGTCCGGGGCAAGCCGCACCAGCGAGGCCCTCATCAAGGGGCCTCGGACCAGATCGAACGGGCGAAGCACCTCATCCTTCAGGAGCCTCGACGCCGAGTCCTCCCGCTCCGCCGCGGGCAGTCCACTCAGGTCCACCAGTTGGAACGACTGCGCGCCCTGGGGCGCAATCACCTGCACGGGAACGCCCCGCTCGCTGCGGAACGTCGTGCGCAAGGACTCGTGCCGCTGAATCAGCGCGTGGTAGCTCCGCTCCAGCGCCTGTGCATCCAACGGCCCCACGAACCGCACCGCCGCGGTCACGTTGTACGAAGCGCTCCCGGGCTCCAACTGGTCCAGGAACCACAGTCGCTCCTGAGCGAACGAGAGCGGACGCCCTTCCACGCCGTCCAGGGAGGGCAACGGCTCCACGTGCGCCAGTTCCACCCGCCGCTGCGGCGAAGGCTCCGCCGCATCCTTGGGCGACTCCACCTCCGCCGGCTCGGGAGCCGCCTCTACCAGCGCCTCGGTCGCGACCGCCGCCAGCCGGGCCACCGTCGGCTGGTCGAACAACTGCTTCGCGGTGATGCGCAGGCCCGCCTGCGCGGCACGAGCGATGACCTGGATGCCGACGATGGAGTCTCCACCGAGTTCGAAGAAGTTGTCGTGGATGTCCACCCGCTCGCGGCCAAACACCTGCGCCCAGATGTCTGCGAGCACGGTCTCCTTCGCGTCGCGCGGCCCTTCGAACGCGCGCGGCGGCGCGGGGGCTGCGCTCCGGACAGGCTCCGGCGTCAGGTCGCGCTCGCGCGGGTCCTCCCACGTCAGCACCAGCGGATGACGCTCGGCCTGGGAGCGCCGGGCCACGTCCTCCAGGAGTTCCTCCGGCTGCTCGGCCCAGCGCTCCAGCACGAAGCGCAGCCGTTCGAGCTGCGCGTCCGCGAAAGCCTCCGTGAAGCGCGACCGGTCGTACCGCAGGTGCAGCGGGAGCCGGGCCCCGTTCATCGAAACGAGCGTCAGGGCGAAGTGGTCCTCCTCAACGGCCTGCACGTCGTGCACCGAGAGCGACTTCGCCGAGGACGACAGCGCGGCATCCAGCGGGTAGTTCTCGAAGACGACCAGCGACTCGAAGAGCGGCGTGCCCGCGGGCACGTCACTCCAGCGCTGCACCTTCACCAGCGGCGCGTGCTCATGCTGCCGGGCCTCCAACTGCGCGTCCTGGAGGCTCCGCAACCAGGCGAGGCTCGACAGGTCCCGCGTCAGGCGCGCACGCACGGGCTGGGTGTTGATGAACAACCCGACCATGTCCTCCACGCCCGGCAGGCCCGGAGGCCGCCCGGAGACGATGGTGCCGAAGAGGACGTCCCCTCTTCCGGAGAGGTGTCCCAACACGAGGGCCCAGGCGCCCTGCACCAACGAAGACAGCGTGAGTCCCTGCCGCCGGGCCAGGGCGTTCAGCGCCGTGGTGCGCGCTTCCGACAGGTGCAGGGAGCGCGTCGCCCGTCCGGGGCCTTCCGGGCCGTCCGCCCCCACCCTCAACGGCGTTGGTTCCCGGAAGCCCTTCAGCGTCTGCCGCCAGAAGGACTCCGACGCGGACAGGTCGTGCTCCGCCAACCAGCCGATGTAATCCGAGAAGGGACGCGGCGCGGCGATCCGGGGCGCGCGTCCCACGAGCGCGTCCTCGTAGGCCGCGAAGACGTCCCGCAGCACCAGCGGAACGGACCAGCCATCCAGGATGAGGTGGGAATGGCTGAAGACGAAGCGGTAGGCGTCGTCTCCGATGCGCATCAGCGCCAGACGCACCAGGGGCGCGAGCGAGAGGTCGATGCCCTCCCGGCGGTCTTCCTCCAGGAACGACGCCCAGCGGGACTCCCGTACCTCGGGCGACAGGTCCCGCCAGTCCTCGGTGCGGATGGGGAGTTCGACTTCGCGCAGCACCACCTGCACCGGTTCGTCCACGTCGTCCCAGACGAGCGCCGTGCGCAGGATGGGATGGGCCGCCACCACGGCCTCCCACGCCTGGGTGAAGGCCCGCACGTCCAGGCGCCGCAGCTCACACACGAGCTGGTTGAAGTACAGCCCCTTCCCCGGCTCCGAAATGGAATGGAAGAGCATGCCGCCCTGCAGCGGCGACAGGGGGTACAGGTCCTGGATGTTGTCGCTCATCGCGTCTTCTTTCCAAATCGCGCGGACAGCTTGTCGAGTTGCGCCTGCTTCACCTTCGCGAGCGGGAAGTCCGAGGGCGAGTGTCCCCCCGCATCCGGAGCCTTCGATGCCGCCACCAGGGACCGCAGGCGCGCGGCGAAGTCCTCGGCCACGCGTGACACCGTTTCACGCCGGTGCACCGCGCCGCTGAAGGTCCACAGCACCTCCAGCCGCCCGTTGCGAACCGCGCTCGTCACGTCGATGAGGTACGGCCGGCGAGCCACCGGCGCCCGTTGCGGAAGGGATTCGCCCTCCTTCGCGAGCGCGAAGGGCCCGTCCGCGCCCATCAGGCCGTCCACCTGTCCCAGGTGGTTGAAGCCCACCTGCGCGGCGGGCAATGCCGCCAGCGTCGCGTCCTTCGCCACGTAGCGGAGCAAACCCCAGCCCATGCCCTGGGAAGGCACCGCGCGCAGCCCTTCCTTCACCGCGCGCAGCGCATCCCCGGGGTTCGCGCTTCCTCTCAGGTCCAGCAGCGCGGGGAACACCCGGGTGAACCAGCCCACCGTGCGCGAGACGTCCACACCCGGCAGCACCTCTTCCCGGCCATGGCCTTCCACGTCCACCAGCGCGACGCTGCCTCCGGCCCACGCCGTCAGCGCCTGCGCCAGCGCGGTGAGGAGCGGGTCCTGCGCCTGCGTGTGCCACGCCTTCGGCACGTCCTGCAGCAAGGCGCGGGTCTCCTCCGCGTCCAACGTCACGCGAACCGCCTGCGCCGTGGTCTCCGTGTTCGCGCCGTCCGGGAAGTCCACGGGCAGCTGCGACACCTCCCGCCACGGCCGCTCCAGCCACCACGACCGCTCCGACGCCAGCTTCTCCGAACGCGCCAGCGTCTCCAGCCCGCGCGCCCAGGCCTGGAGGGACGTCGTCTTCGGAGGCAGCCGCACCGCTTGGCCCGCGGCGAGCTGTGCGTACACCGTGGCCAGGTCCTCCAGGAGGATGCGCCACGACACCGCGTCCACGACCAGGTGGTGGACGGTCAACAGCAGGCGGGAGGACCGCCCGGCCCCCAGCGTCAGCAACGTGGCGCGAAGGAGCGTTCCGTCCAGCCGCAGGGCGTCCTGCGCCGCCTCGACGCGGTGCCGCAGGACATCGGCCTGCTCCACCTCCGGCACCGTCGACAGGTCCTCCGTCTCGACGAGGACCTCGGCGCCGGGCTCCGAGAGGACCTGCTGCCAGCCCGCATCGCCGCGCGCGTAACGCGCCCGGAGCGCGTCATGGTGCGCCAGCAGGTGCGTCAACGCGCGCTCGAGGAGCGTGCCGTCCAGCCCGGTCTTCACCTCCAACAGCAGGGACATGTTCCAGTGGTGGGGCGCCTCCAGCGCCAGCTCGAAGAGCCAGTGCTGGATGGGCGTCAGCGCCACGGGGCCCACCACCGCGCCCTGCTCCGCCTGCACGGCCAGCCGGGTCCCCGCGACCGCGGCGAGCCGCGCGATGGTCGGGTTCTGGAAGAGCTGCTTCGGTGACAGCTCGATGCCCTGCGCACGCGCGCGGGTGATGATTTGCAGGCCCAGGATGGAGTCGCCGCCCAGCTCGAAGAAGTCGTCGTGGATGCCCACGCGCTCGACGCCCAGGACCTCGCGCCAGAGCGACACGAGCGTGGTCTCCACCTCCGAACGCGGCGCGACGGGTGCCGCCGAGGGCCCCAGGTCGGGCGCTGGCAGGGCACGGCGGTCCACCTTGCCGTGCCGGGTGCGTGGCACGACCTCCAACGCGACGAACGCCGCGGGGACCATGTACGGCGGCAACCGTGAACGCACCCAGTCCTTCAGCGCCGCGGCGTCCACACCCGCCTCCCGGGCCTCCGCCACGGGCACCACGTAGGCCACGAGCCGCTTCGCACCCTTCCCATCGTCACGCGCCACGACGACGGCTTCCTTCACCGAGGCGTTCGCCAACAGCGCGGCCTCGATTTCACCGGGCTCGATGCGGAAGCCGCGGACCTTCACCTGCTCGTCCACGCGGCCCAGGAACTCCAGCACGCCGTCCGCGCGCCAGCGGGCCACGTCGCCCGTGCGGTACATGCGCGCCCCGGACCGGCCGTCGAAGGGGTCCGTCACGAAGCGCTCGGCCGTCAGGCCCGGCTGGCCCAGGTAGCCCCGCGCCACGCCCGCGCCGCCCACGTACAGCTCGCCCGGCGCGCCTTGCGGCACGAGCTTGCGCCGTGAATCCAGCAGGTACACGCGGGCCCCCGGCACCGCGCGGCCAATCGGGACACGGTGCTCTTCTCCCACGCGCACGCGATGCACCGTGCTCCAGATGGTGGCTTCCGAAGGGCCGTACTCGTTGAACAAGGCCACCGACGGCAGCGCCTCATGGTGCGCACGCGTCAGTTCCACGGGGCACGCCTCACCGCCCACGCTCACCGCCGTCAGGCTCGTCAGCCCACCCGCCGGCGCCGCGGCGAGAATCTGCCCGTACAGCGAGGGCACGGAGATGAGGTGCGTGACGCGCGACTGCGCGATGCGCTCCGAGAGCCTGCGCGGGTCCTCACGCTCCTCGGCGTCCGGGTAGCGCAGCGTGCCGCCCTCGAACAAAGCCCAGAGCAGTCCCGCCAGCGCGGCGTCGAAGGTGAACGGCGCCAGGGACATCACCACTCCCGGCGCGCCGTAGACCTCCGCGCGAGCCCGGGTCGCGGCCACCAGGTGCCGGTGCTCCAGCACCACGCCGCGCGGCCTCCCCGTGGAGCCCGACGTGTAGACGATGCACGCCGCGTCCGTCGCCTCGGGCAGGACGCGCACGTCACCCAAGACTTCGGGCAGGGCCTCCAGGGTGAGGACCTCCGTGCCCACACACGAGGGAACGCGCGACCGGCACGACTCGGTGGTGACCACCACCCGGGCCTGGGTGTCCGCGAGGATGCCGGCCAGGCGCTCCGTGGGATGGTCCACGTCCAGCACCACGCCCGCAGCGCCCGCGCGCGTCACGCCCAACAGCCCCGCCACGACTTCCGCGGGCTGGGGAAGCGCGAGCGCGACGATGGCGCCCCGCCCCACGTTCCGCTCCACCAACGCCCCCGCCAGACGCCGGGTCAGCGCCTCCAGCTCACGATACGTGAGCGACCGGGCACCGTCCTCCACCGCCACCCGCTCGGGCGTCCTCGCCACCTGGGCCAGGAACCGCGTGGGCAGCGTGTCCGTCTCCGGCAGCTCGGCCACGGGCGCGGGGTTCCACTCCACCAGCAAGCGGGCGCGCTCCGCGGTGTCCAGGAGATCGAGCTGGGACAGCCGCGCCTCCGGCCTCGTGGCGGCCGCCTCCAACACCCGGACCAGGGAGCCCGCGAGCCGGGCGATGGTGGCCTCGTCGAAGAGCCGGGTGTTGAAGTCGATGCCGCCGCGCAAACCGTCGGTGGTCTCCGTGACCTCCAGCGTGAGGTCCATCTTCGTGGCCCCCGTGTGCACGTACCGGCTCTGCAACTGGAGCCCGGCCAGCGACAACACCGGGACTGGCGTGTTGTGGAGCACCACCATCGTCTGGAAGACCGGGTTGTGGCTGAGGTCGCGCGGCGTGTTCAGCACCTCCAGGACCCGCTCGAACGGCATCTCCTGATGCGTGAAGGCGGCCAGCGAGGTGCGGCGCACCCGGCCCAGGACCTCCGCGAAGGTGGGGTCCCCGGACAGGTCCGCGCGCACCGCGATGGAGTTGATGAAGCAGCCAATCAAGGGCTCGATTTCGGGCCGGTCGCGCCCCGCCACCGGCGAGCCCACCGCGAAGTCCTCCTGGCCGGAGTACGCGTGCAGCAGCACCTGCCACGCGGCCATCAGCACCATGAAGGGCGTGGCCCCTTCCTTCCGGCCCGCCGCCACCACGGCATCCATCACCGACCGCGGCACGGCGAAGGGAAGCTGCGCACCGTCGTGCGTCTGCACGGGCGGACGCGGACGGTCCACCGGGAGCTGGAGCACCGGCACGTCCGCCAGCACCCCACCCCACCAGTCCTGTTCGGCCTTCAGCGCCGGGCCTCGCATCCACTCCAACTGCCAGAGCGCGTGGTCCGCGGCCTGCACCGTCAGGGTGGGAAGTGAAGGCGCCTGCCCCGTCATCTCGGCCTCGTAGAGCCGGGCCATTTCGTTGACCATCACCCCCGCGGACCAGCCGTCCGAGATGATGTGGTGCAGCGTGAGCAGCAGGACGTGGTCGGTGTTCCCCCGGCGCAGCAGCGTTGCGCGGATCAGCGGCCCCTGCTCCAGGTCGAACGGGCGGCGCGCCTCTTCACGCGCCTGACGGGCGAGTTCCTCCTCGCTGGCACCCTCCGTGTCCCGGACGGTGACGACAATCTCCAGCGTGGGCGCGATGACCTGCGCCGCGGTGTCGCCGTCCAGGGTGAACGTGGTCCGCAGGGCCTCGTGCCGGCGGATGACCCCGTTCAGCGCGCGCTCCAACACCGTGGCGTCGAGCTTGCCGGTCAGCGTGAAGGCGACGGCGTTGTTGTACGCCACGTTGCCCGGCTCCAACCGGTCCAGGTACCAGAGCCGCTGCTGCGCGAAGGACAACGGCAGCGGACGATCCCTCGGCACCAGGGGAATGGGCTGCGACGCCAGGGGCTTCTTCGCCGCGCCACCGTCCATCCGCAGAGCGGACTTCGGCGGAGGCGGACGCCGCGCCTCGACGGGCACGGTGGCCAGGAGCTCCAACGAGCCATCCCGCTTGCGCCGCGCACGGCGGCCCGTCACCAGGCGCCGCGCACCGTCGGATGCCTCGGACAGCACGCGCATCGACGCCGTCTCCGGGGCGTTCCAGAACCCCCGAGGCACCCCCGCGCCCTTCACCACGAGTTCACCGACGACACCCACCGGTACCGGCTGGCCGCGTCCGTCCACCACGTCCCAACGCGTGGCGTCCGCCGGCCCCATCGCCGCGGACCAGGCGCCGAGCCCCAGGCCCGGCTGACGGTGCGCGACACGCCAGGGCATGGCGCGCGCCAGTGACGCCGCCGACTCCTCGGAGGCGCCTTCGAGCAGGACGTGACGCACGGGACGCAGCGCCTCCGCCGCGTCGGGAAGCGCCAGCATCGACCGCGCCAGCGCCGCGGTGCAGTGCAGGTGGGTGATGCCCGTCTGCCGCACCAGCGACAGCAGGGACTCCGCCGCACCGGGCCCTTCTTGCAGCGCCGCCGAGGGAATCGCGGACGCGGGCTCCGGCGAATGACGGCCCCGCAGCGCATCGAGGTGCCGCAGCCCCTCCAGCGTCGCTTCCACCTCCACGCCGAAGTCCACGAGGCAGGCGATCTCATCCACGTCCAGCCGCTGGACGCGCTCCACCATGGGACCGCAGCTCTCCGGCGTCCCGATGAGGCCGCCGTTCTCCACGTAGCGCTCCACGCCGTGCGCCAACAGCGCGTCCATGTCCGCGGGCGAGAGCGAGCGGGGATCCACGTTGAGCCCCAGGCTGGCCAGGAAGCCCGACGAGATGTCCACCGAGCCGCGGAAGTAGTCGAGCAGCGGCGGGCGCGCCTTCTTCTGGACCTCGACCGGGTCCTCTCCGAGGAACGCGTGCATCATCAGGCTCACGTGCCCTCGGCCCGCGTGGCCATGCTGCCGCCAGGCGTCGCGGTAGAGCGCCACCTTGCTGGCCAGGTCCTCCAGGTGCTGGCCCATCAGGTTGGTGAGCACGTACGCCCCCAGCTCACCCGCGAGCCGGAAGGTCTCCGGACTGCCCGCGGCGGTGAGCCAGATGGGCAGCACCTTCTGGACGGGCCGTGGACGCAGGGAGATGGCCACCTCCTCCCCCGCGCCATTGCGTCGCGTCACCGTTCCGCCGCGCCACAGCGTGCGCACCTCCTCGATGCCGCGGTGCAGGACCTCCTTCCGCCGCGCATACCGGTCCGGCGCGAACACGAAGTCATTCGCATGCCAGCCCGAGGCGAAGGACACACCCACGCGGCCATCGGACAGGTTGTCCAGCACGGCCCACTCCTCCGCGACGAGGATGGGGTCATGCAGCGGCAGCACCACGCTTCCGGCGCGAATGCCCAGCCGCTCCGTCACCGTCGCCACGCCCGCGCCCACCACGGCGGGCCGGGGATACAGGCCGCCGAAGGAGTGGAAATGCCGCTCCGGCGTCCACACCGCGGAGAAGCCATGCGCGTCCGCGAACTTCGCCGCCTCCAGCAGCAGCCGGTACTTCCGGCCCCCCAGCGAGTCCTCGTCGTTGGCGAAGAACGACAGGCTGAAGTCCGTCTTGCGCCGAGCAGGCGTCGCACCAGTGCTCAATGACGTGAAGCGCGCGCGCTCCGCGGGCAACACCACGCGCAACCCGCGCGTCAGCGCCCAGAGGAGCTCCAACCCCGAGCCCGGAGCCTGCGCCTCCTCCGCCGCGAGCCAGATGCCGTCCTTCGGCGGCGCCTCCGCGTCCAGCCGGCTGAACAACGCCGCCACGGTGTGGTGCGTGTGGATGGCACGAAGGTGCTCGCCCAGCGGCCCCACCAGCGGCTCCAGGCAGACCATGTCCGTGGCGGAGGGTCGCGGCGCCTCGCGCGCGGGCACGTCCGTGTGCACACCCGTCCGCGAGAGCACCTCATCCACCCGGATGACCCGCGCCGCGTCCAATGTCACGCCCGTGCGGACGTGCGTATGCGTGAGGAGCAGCGGCGGTGGCGCGCCCTTCGGCGAGAGGCCATCCAGCTCACGGAGCTGCGGCACGGACAGCAGGACGTAGGCCGCGCCCGACAGCTGCACCGCCCACTGCGCCACCACGCGCTCCACGGAGGGCTCCAGGCAGACCGCGACCAGGACCTCGGCCCCGGCACCCTGGACGGACAGCTCCGCCGCCAGTTTCTCGGCGCCGGTCCGCAGCTCGCCCCACGTCACCTCCCGGCCATCCGGCGCCGTCATCGCCACCGAGGCAGCGTCCGCGGTGGCCCGCGCCTGGAGCTGGAGCGCCGCCACGACCGGCATCTGCGCCGAGGCGGAGTCCAGCGTCTCCGAACGCGGTGTCGGCGCGGGAAGCACCGACTCCAAGGGCAGCACGGAGATGGACGTATCGGGCCGCGCCACCGCGGCCTCGAGCAGCGTGGTCCAGTGCGCCATCAGGCGCTCCACCGTCTCGCGCTCGAAGCGCTCCTCCGCGTAGTCGATGGTGCCGGAGAAGCCGTGCGCGTGCTCTCCCAGGCCCACCGTCAGGTCCGACAGGACGCTGCCGAACTCGGGCGGCACGTCGTCGAGCTCGGCCAGGCTCATCCGCAAGCCCGGCAGCTCCAGGGCCTTGTCGAAGCGGGTGTGCAGCACGAACAAGGTGTCGAAGACGCGCGCGCGGCCGGTGTCCTTCGCGGGCTCGATCTCCCGCACCAGCTCCTCATACGGGACGTCCGGATGCGCGTAGGCCTCCATCATCACGTCCCGGACGCGCGTCATCAGCTCGCGGAAGGACGGCGCGCCGGCCAGGTCCGTCCGCAGCGGGACGGCATGCGCCACGTAGCCAATCAACGGCTCCAGCTCCGGCCGGCTCCGGTTCCCGATGGGCGTGCCCACCACGATGTCGTCGCGGCCCGTCCAGCGCGACAGCAGCGCCTTCCACGACGCCAGCAGCACCATGAACGGCGTGACGCCTTCACGCTGGGCCAGCGCCTGGACCGCCGCCGACAGCGCGGAGGAGAAGCCCACCTTCAACACCTGACCGCGCAGCGCGGGGCCTTCGCCCCGGACGCGATCCACCGGCAACTCCAGCGGGCGGGGGAACGCCGCCAGTCGCTCCCGCCACGCCGCGATTTGAGACGTGAACGCGCCGTCCTTCAGCGCCTTGCGCTGCCACGCCGCGAAGTCCGCGTACTGCACCGGCAAGGCCGGAAGCGGCGCCGGGTGCCCCTGCTTGAGCGCGGCGTAGTGCTCGCCCAGCTCCTTCGAGAACACCACCAACGACCAGGTGTCACACACCACGTGGTGGATGGTGACGGCGAGCATGTACTCGTCCGCCCCGAGCGCCCAGAGCCGGGCGCGCACCGCCGGGCCTCGCTCCAGGTCGAACGGCCGCGACACCTCGTCGTACACGCGCTGCTGCCACGTCGCGCCCGCGAGCGGCTCGGCGGTCAGCGGGAACGCCAGCGACGGCGCGACGCGGAGGACCGGGACGCCGTTCTCACGGGGATAGGACGTGCGCAGCGCCTCGTGACGCTGCGCCACGGCCTCCAGGGAGCGCTCCAGGACCGAGAGGTCCAGCGCGCCTTGAAGCCGCAGCACCACGTACATGTTCAGGGCCGGGTTGCCGGGCAGCGCCTGCTCCAGCGCGCAGACCCGCTCCTGCACCACCGACAGGGGCAAGGTGCCGTCACGCGGGATGCGGACCAGCGGAGGCAGCACCGGCTCCGTGGCATTGGCCCCCTGCGTGCCCAGGCGCTCCTGGATGCGCGCCGAGATTCCCGCCACCGTGGGCGAGTCGAAGACATCGCTCAGGGGCAGCGGAACGGGGAACGCCTCCCGCAGCCGCGTCAGGAGCTGCGCGGCCATCAGCGAGTTGCCGCCCAGCTCCAGGAAGTCGTCGTGGATGCCGAAGTCCGAACGGCCCAGGCGCTCACGCCAGATGGCCAGGACCTTGCGCTCCACCTCCGTGCGAGCCCCCGCCAACTCCAATGACGGGTCCGCCGCCAGCGCGCTGTCGGCCACGACGGGCGGCGCGGCCACCACCTCGGCGGAAATGGGGGTAGAGGCGGAAACAGCAGCCTTGGGGAGCGGCGCCGCCTCGGGCAGCGCGGCGCGGAACGACCGCCGCTGGAAGGGATACGTGGGCAGCGCGACCTTCCGCCGCGTCTCGTGCGCGTAGACCTGCTGCCAGTCCAGCACCAGACCCTGCTCCCACAGCGCGCCCAGCGCCTCCATCAACGCCGCGTGGGTTCCCCGCTTCGAGCCCGCGCGCGGCAACGAGGGCACGGCGCGGCCGTGCCCCCCACGCAGCATCGGCTTCGACAGCGCCGTCAGCGCCTGGTCCGGGCCCACCTCCAGGAACACCGTGCAGCCATCCGCCTTCAGCGTCTCGAGCCCGTCACCGAAGCGCACGGGCGCGCGCATCTGGCGCAGCCAGTAGTCCGGGTCCGTGGCCTCCTGCTCGCGAATCCAGGTCCCCGTGACGCTGGACACGTAGGGCTTCTGGGGCGCGGACAGCCGCAGTCCGGCCACCACGCGCCGCAGGTCCGCCATCAGCGGCTCCACCGCCGCCGAGTGGAACGCATGCGCCGCGGGCAGCCGCAACACGCCCACGCCCCTGGCGGCCAGCTCGCGCTCCAGCGCCTCCACGTCCGGCGTGGGCCCGGAGACCACGCACCGGTCCGGCCCGTTCACCGCCGCCAGCGACAGCGCCTCCGTCAGCAACGGGCGCACCGTCTCTTCCGCGCAGCCCACCGCCGTCATGCTGCCCGGGGGCATGCGCGCCATCAGCCGGCCGCGCGCCGCCACCAGGGCCAGCGCGCCCTCCAGCGGCAGGACCCCCGCGAGGCACGCCGCCACGTACTCACCGAAGCTGTGACCCAGCATCGCGCGCGGTTGGACACCCCAGCCCTCCCACAGGCGCGCCAGCGCGTACTCCACGGCGAAGAGCGCGGGCAGCGCGACCGACGGGTCCGCCAGGGTCCGCGCCGCGGCGTCCTCTGTCCCCGGGGCCGGCAACAACACGCCGCGCACCGTGGCGCCCAAGGTCGCGCCCAGGCCGTCCAGGCAGGACTCCAGGGCCTCGTGGTAGACAGGCTCCGCGGCGTGCAGCTCGCGGCCCATCCCCACCGACTGCGCGCCCTGTCCCGGGAACAGGAAGGCCACGCCCTGCTCGCGCGCCGCCACCAGGTTCTCCACCGCGTGGGCCTTCGCTGGCGCGTTCAGCTTTTCCCGAAGCTCCGAGAGACTCCCCGCCACGAAGGTCCGCCGATGCTCGAAGGCCCGGCGTCCCACGTTGCGCGTGAAGGCGACGTCTTCCAGCGTCACCCCGGCCGGCGCGGACACCAGCCACCCGGCCAGCTCCCGCGTCGCGGCGTCCAGCGCCTCGGGAGAGCGGCCCGACAGCGTCACCAGTTGCGTGGGCCGGAGGCTGGGCGTGGAGGGCCCGGGCACCGGTGCCTCCTCCAGCACCGCGTGCGCGTTCGTGCCGCCGATGCCGAACGAGCTGACGCCCGCGCGCCGGGGCACCGGGCCTCGCGGCCAGGAGCGCAGCTGGTCCACGACGAAGAACGGGCTGTTGGCGAAGTCGATGGCCGGGTTCGGCCGCTCGAAGTGGAGCGTGGGCGGCAGCTCCTCGTGCGTCAGCGCCAGGGCCGTCTTGATGAGGCCGGCCAGGCCCGCGGCCGTGTCCAGGTGACCCACGTTCGTCTTCACCGCGCCGAGCGCGCAGTACCCCGTCTTGTCCGTCTGCCGCCGGTACGCGCGCGTCAGCGCCGCCACCTCGATGGGGTCGCCCAGCGCGGTGCCCGTGCCGTGCGCCTCCACGTAGCCGATGTCCCCCGCCTCCAGCCCCGCGAACGCCAGCGCCTCGCCGATGACGTCCGCCTGCCCCTCCACGCTGGGCGCCGTGTAGCCCACCTTCTGGCCACCGTCGTTGTTGATGGAGGTGCCGCGGATGACGGCGTACACGCGGTCACCGTCGCGGAGCGCGTCCTCCAGCGGCTTGAGCACCACCACGGCCGCGCCGTTGCCCGGCACCGTGCCCGCCGCGCGCGCGTCGAACGCCCGGCAGTGACCGTCCGGGGAGAGAATCATCCCCTCCTGGAACAGGTAGCCCGTGCGCTGCGGCATCGCCAACCGCACGGCGCCCGCCAACGCCACGTCGGACTGGCGCATCAGCAGGCTCTGGCAGGCCATGTGGACGGCCACCAGGCCCGTAGAGCACGCGGTGTAGAGCGACAGGCTCTCTCCACGCAGCCCCAGCTTGAAGGACGCCCGGGTCGCCAGGTTCTCCGCCGAGTTACTCATCAACTCGTACAGCGACGCAGGGTCCAGGCCCCCCTGCCCCACCCGCCCCAGGCCATGCATGGACGCGCTCGCGCCCGCGTAGAGGGAGATCTTGCCCTCGAACCGCTCCGGGTCGAGCGACGCGTCCTCCAGCGCCGTCCAGGCGCACTCCAGGAACACGCGCTGCTGCGGGTCCATCCACTCGGCCTCGCGGGGGGCCATTCCGAAGAAGGCCGCGTCGAAGCTGTCGCCGCCCTCCAGCTCCGCGGCCACCGGGACGAAGTCCGGATGGTGGCGCGTCGCCTCGGCCATCAAGGGAGACCACTCCAGCGCCTCCGGTGACAGCCGGACGATGGACTCCACGCCCTCTCGCAGGTTGCGCCAGAAGCTCTGGACGTCCGTGCTCCCAGGGAAGCGGCCCGCCATGCCGATGATGGCGATGTCGTTGCCCGTGCCGCCGGTGTTCTCGCTCATGATGTCGTGCTCAGCCATGGCCTCGGGGGTTCCTTCCTCCGCGCCGCTGAAGGGCCTGCCTGCGGGCCTCCGCGCGCGACTGGTGCTTCACATCGGTGGCATCGTCCGGCTTCGCTTCGGCTTGCAGCCGCCGGGCGAGCGCGTGGACGGTGGGATGTTCGAAGAAGTGCGTGATGGGGACGTCGCGGCCCAGCGTCTCGGCCAGCTTTGAACAGGCGCGCACCACGGACAGCGAGCTGCCGCCCAGGTCGTCGAAGAAGTGGGCGTACACGTCCACGGAGGGCAGTCCCAGCGCCTCCGCCCACGCCCCCGCGATCTGCGTCTCCATGGGCGTGCGGGGCTTGCCTTCCGGAGACACGGTGAGCGCGGGCTTCGGCAGTGCCCGCGTATCCACCTTGCCGGAGACCAACAGGGGCAAGGTCTCCAGGATGACGAAGTCCGTGGGCACCAGGTGCTCCGGCAGCCGCTCACGCAGCCGCGCCCGCATCTCTCCCGGCGGGAGGACGTCTCCCGAGGGCGGCACGACGTACGCCACCAGCCGTGGCTCCGCGATGGTGGACGGACGCCACGCGGTGACGTGGGCCTGACGCATGCCCAGCAGCTCGCGCAGCGCCACCTCCACCTCGCCGGGCTCGACGCGAAAGCCGCGAAGCTTCAGCTGCGTGTCCGCGCGGCCCAGGTAGTCGAGCTGTCCATCCGCGCGCCAACGGACGACGTCTCCCGTCCGGTAGAGCCGGGCCCCGGGCACCTCACCATGCGGGTCCGGAACGAAGCGCTCGGCGGTGAGGTCCGGGCGGCCCAGGTAGCCGCGGGCCAGCGACGACCCGCCCACGTAGAGCTCTCCCGCCACGCCCACGGGGACAGGCTGGAGCGCCGCATCGAGCACGTAGGCATCCAGGTGCGGCAAGGCGTTGCCAATGGCGACCGGGCCCACGTCGCCCGGAGCAACCCGCGCCCACGTCGCGCACACAGTGACTTCGGTGGGGCCATACGCGTTGATGAACGTGCGGCCTTCGGCGAAGCGGGAGACGAGGCTCGCAGGACACGGCTCCGCGCCGGCCATGAAGAGCGTCAGGTCCGGCAGCGGTCCTTCTGGAAGCAGCAGGGCCACGGAGGGGGGCAGCATCACCGCGGTGATGCGCTGCTCCACCAGCAACCGGTACAGCGCGTCGCCCATGGGGGGCACTCCCGGCGAGACGTGCAGCGCTCCGCCCGAGGACCAGGCCACCACGTAGTCCGACACCGACATGTCGAACGCGGGCGAGGCGAACGAGAACACCCGCGCCCCGGTGCCGATGGGCAGGCCCTTGGAGAAGGACTCGCACAAGCGCGCGGTCCCCCGATACGTCACCACGACGCCCTTCGGACGGCCCGTGCTGCCGGACGTGTAGCAAATGTAGGCCGCGGAATCGGCGGAGACCTCCGCCCCACCGGACGGTGACGCCTCCGAGACGCCGTCCGGGACATCGAACGCTTCCCAGCGCAGCACCGTCACGTCGCCGTTCGGCTCCAGCCGTTGGGCCAAACGGTCGTGGGCCAGGAGCACGCGCGCGCCCGCGTCCGCCAACGTCCACGCCACCCGGCCCGGAGGATACGCGGGGTCCAACGGCACCACGGTGCCCCCCGCCTTCAGGACGGCGAGGAACGCCACCACCTGTTCAGGACTCCCCCGCTCCAGCAAGGTGCCAACGCGGACCTCGGGGCCCACGCCCTGGCGCCGCAGCCCCGCGGCCAGGCGCCCGACCCACGCCGACAGCTCGCGGTAGGTCCAGCGCGCCGGCCCCGCGACGAGCGCGGGCGCATCCGGTGTCGTGCGGGCCCACGACTCCATCCGCTGGACGAGACCGAGGACCGTGTCTCCCCGCGCGTCGTGACTCCGCCTTCCACGCGCGAGCAAGGCGTCGCGCTCCGCCGCCTCCAACCAGGGCAGCTCCACCAGCGGCACGTCCGGCCGCGCCACGGCGGCATCCAGCAACGCGCCCAGGTGGTGCACCATGCGAGCGGCGGCGGCGGCGTCGAAGAGGTCGGCGCAGTACTCCAGCCGCGCCGCGAAGGCGCCCTCCACCTCCGCCATCACCAGGGAGAGGTCGAAGGCCGCGCCGGAGGGACGCAAGGGAACGGCCTCGACCGACAGCTCGCCCAGCCGGGCCCGCGCCCCGGGGGCCCCGACGGCGAACGCGCCCAGGGGCTCGTTTCCAGGGCGGCCCGATTGCAGGGCGAACATCGTCTGGAAGACCGGCGCGCGCGAAGGGTCCCTGCGCGGCTGCAGCTGCTCGACGAGCCGTGGGAAGGGCAGCTCTTGATGCTCCAGCGCGTCCAGCACCGTGGTCCGGACCTGGGCCACCAGCCCGGAGAAGGACAACGCGCGCGGCAGCTGCGCGCGCAAGGCCACGGGGTTGACGAAGTAGCCGAGCTGACGCGACAGGTCCGCGCGTGGGCGCCCCGCCGTGGGCGTACCGACAATCAGGTCCTCCTGTCCCGAGTAGCGGCGCAGGAACGTCAGGTAGCCGGCCAGCAGCACCATGAACGGCGTGGCGCCTTGGGCTCGCGCCAGGTCCTTCAAGCGCGCGGAGGTCTCCGGCGACACGCGGAACGAAACACTGGCGCCCCGGAACGACTGAAGCCGAGGCCTCGGCCCCGTGGTGGGCAGCTCCAACACCGGCAGCTCACCGCCCAGCCGCTCGCGCCACCAGCCTTGAAGGGCTTCGGCTCGCGTCCCCGAATACCGCCGCGCGAGCGTCTGGAGGATGCCGGACACAGGAGGAGGCGGCGGAGGCAACTGCGGCGGAGCACCCCGCACCTCCGCGCTGTAGAGCGCCCCGAGCTCTCCGGCCAGCACCTCCAACGACCAGAAGTCCGTGAGCAGATGGTGCACGGCGAGCAGCAGGACGTCGCCGCCCCTCGCGCCCGTGTAGAGCCGGACCCGAATCAGCGGGCCTCGCTCCAAATCGAAGGGCCGATGCGCCTCCTCGTGGAGCCGCTCGTTCAGGGTGTCGGACGTCCAGTCCGCGGCCTCGCGCTGCTCCAGGACGGGGGGGGAATCGGTCCGCCGAAGCACCGGCACGCCCCCGACTTCCGGAAACGCGGAGGACAGCGCGGGGTGGCGGGCGACGAGCCGTGAAATCGCTCGGCCCAGCGCGTCCGCGTCGACAGGCGCGGTGAAGCGCACCGCGTGAGACACCAGGTACGCCGTACTGCCGGGGGCCAGGCGCTGGAGGAACCACAGCGCCCGCTGCCCGTCGGACATGCCGTTCGCGTCAACCGCGTCCGTGTCAGCGGCGGGCTCGGGCGCGGCCCCGGCGCCCTCGGCACGGGCCTGCTCCACCCAGCGCGCCACGTCCCGCAGGCTCGGCCCCTGGAGCAGGTATGCGACGGGCGGAGAGACGCCCCAGCCCTCCTCCACCGCGTGCAACACCTCCAACGCCCGCAGGGAGTCGAGCCCGGCGTGTGTCAGTGGCGCGTCCACGTCCAGCGCCTGCACGGACGCACCCAGCAACGGCGCCACGCGGGCTCCCAGCACCGTGAGCACGTCATCGGGCGCCCCCGCCGCCATGGGTGCGGCCGTCAGCGGCGCTCCAGCACGCGGCGTCTCCGCGCCCGCCTCGCGCCACGCGAGCACCACCTCCAGGGCCCCCGCCAGGAAGGCCTCACGGGTGGCGCGGCGCTGCACCTTGCCGCTCGACGTCTTCGGCAGCGAGCCGGCGGAGATGAGCACCACGGCGTGCGGCGCCACGCCATGCGCGTCGCCCAGCACCGCGCGGATGCTCGCGGCCACCTCGCCCGCGTCCGCCTCGGAAGCCACCTTCGCGGAGACCTCCTGCACCAGCACCAGGCGCTCCTCGCCCTCCACGTCCACGGAGAACGCGGCGCTGCAGCCGGGCCGCGCACCGGGGTGGCTGCGCTCCGCCGAGTGCTCCAGGTCCTGCGGGTAGAAGTTGCGCCCGCGCAGCACCAGCAGGTCCTTCAACCGCCCGGTGATGAACACCTCACCGCCGTCGAGGACGCCCAGGTCACCGGTGCGCAGATAGGGCCCCTCGCCCGAGTCCGCCAGCCGGCCGTGGAACGTGCGCTCCGTCTCCTCGGGCCGCTGCCAGTAGCCGTCCGCCACGCTCGGGCCCCGCACCCAGAGCTCGCCCACGCGGCCCGGCTCGCAGGGACGGCCCGTCTGGGGGTCCACCACCCGCAGGTCCTGGTCCCCCAGCGCCTGCCCACACCCCACGAGCACGGTCGCCGCGGAGTCCGGCTCGGCCGGCTTCGCCTCTCCGTGAAGCAGCCCTTCCCGAGAGAAGCTCCGCGCCACCGGCGCCAACGCCCGCGCGCCGCCCGACACAATCAGCGTGCCCTCCGCCAGTCCGTAGCAGGCGTAGAAGGCCTCGCGCCGGAAGCCCGCGGGCGCGAAGGCCTCCGCGAAGCGCGCCAGCGTGTCCGCGCGCACGGGCTCCGCGCCGCAGAAGGCCACCTCCCACCGGCTCAGGTCCAACGCCGCCCGCTGCTCCGGCGTGCTCTTGCGCACGCACAGGTCGAACGCGAAGTTGGGCCCGCCGCACACCGTCCCACCGAAGCGAGACACCGCCTCCAGCCAGCCCAGGGGCCGCTGAAGGAAGGACATGGGCGGCAGCAACACCGTGGGGATGTCGCGGAACAGCGGCTGGAGCAGACCGCCAATCAGCCCCATGTCGTGGTACGGCGGCAGCCAGAGGACGCCCACCGGATGAGGGCTCGCGTCGAAGCCCCGCGCGATCAACCAGGAGTTGTGCAGGAGGTGACGGTGCCGCAGCACCACGCCGCGCGGCGTCCCGGTCGACCCGGAGGTGTACTGGAGGAAGGCCACCGTGTCCCCGCTCAGCTCGGGCTTGCGCCACGCCTCCGCTTCACTCGCGGGCACCGCGTCCGTGGCCAGCCAGCGAAGGGCGCGCAGGTCCGGTGCGCCCTCGGTGAGGGGCTCCACCATGTCCGCGATGAACGACGTCGTCAGCGCCACGCGCGCGCCACAGTCCGCGATCAGCGCCTGGAGCCTCGGCAACGTGCGGCCCAGGCGCATCGGGTCGGGCGGATATGCGGGCACCGCCACCACGCCGGCGTAGAGGCACGCCAGGAAGCCCAGGGCATATTCACGTCCCGGGGGATACAGCAGCAGCGCACGTTCACCCGGCGACAGATGCCGCTGGAGCAGCGCCGCCACGGCGCGTGCCCCCGCATCCAACTCCGCGTACGTGAGGGCCTGCTCGCCTGAGTCCTGGAGGAACGTGTAGATCCAATCGTCCGGCTGCGCCGTGGCGCGGCTCCGGCACACGTCCACGAACGTGGCATCCTCAGGACAAACGAATTCGGAGGCGGGGTCGGCGCGGGTCGAAAGGTGCATGGCGTGAGTCCCGAGGTTCTGCCTGGAGGCACCCCTCGGAACGCCACATCACACACCCCACCTGGACACACGAGGGGGCACGCTCTGCATCGCTCCGAACAGCGCCCCTCGGATTCTTGGCCTATCTACCGGATTCCAAGTAACCAGGAAAGACCTAGCCGACACACCTGGCCGCAATGCATGCGAGGGGCACCACCATCCTGGGAAACGCAGGAAGCCACGCTGAACGAATAAGGATGTAACGGAATGAAATACACGAACCTCGGACGCACGGGCCTGCGGGTATCCCGGCTCTGCCTGGGCGGCATGAGCTACGGCACGCCCCAGTGGCGCCCCTGGGTGCTGGACGAAGAGGCCGCGCAGCCCTTCTTCCGCCGCGCGGTGGAGCTGGGCATCAACTTCTTCGACACCGCGGACATGTACTCGCTGGGGGCCAGCGAGGAAGTCACGGGCCGGGCCCTGCGGCGCTACGCGCGCATGGACGAGGTGGTGGTGGCCACCAAGGTCTACTTCCCCATGGGCGACGGGCAGAACATGCGGGGCCTGTCCCGCAAGCACATCGTCCAGGGCTGCGAGGCGAGCCTGAAGCGCTTGGGCGTGGAGGCCATCGACCTCTATCAAATCCACCGGATGGATCCGAACACACCCCTGGAGGAGACGCTGGCCGCGTTGGATCAGCTCGTGAGCCAGGGCAAGGTGCGCTACCTCGGGGCCTCCTCCGCATATGCGTGGCAGTTCGCGCGGGCGCTGGGCGTGGCGGACCTGCGCGGCTGGACGCGCTTCGTGTCCATGCAGGGCCACTACAACCTCGTCTACCGCGAAGAGGAGCGGGAGATGCTCCCCCTCTGCGAGGCCGAGGGCATTGGCGTCATCCCCTGGTCCCCCCTGGCGCGCGGCCTGCTCGCGGGCTCACGCAAGTCGCTGAAGGACCGGGACGCCACCGCGCGCGCGAAGTCGGACACCTTGTCACCCACGCTCTATGACCAGCCGGGGGACTGGGACGTGGTGGAGGCGAACCGGAGCGTCGCGGAGAAGCGCAACGTGCCGCCCGCGCAGACCGCCCTGGCGTGGCTGCTCTCACGCCCCGCGGTGACGGCGCCCATCATCGGCGCCACGAAGCTGGAGCACCTGGAGGACGCCGTGCGCGCGGTGGACCTCAAGCTGACCGCGGAGGAAGTGAAGGCCCTGGAGGCGCCCTACCGGCCCCACGCCGTGCGCGGCCTCTGAGCACTTCCACGGTGGGGCCCGGGCGCCGGGCCTCACCCCGCCCGGTGCGCCTCAGAGGTACATGCGCACCGGGTGCACGCGGAGGGCGGCCTCCAGCGCGGCCTTGGGCCCCGCGCCTCCGTACACCACCGCCTCGATGCGGTTGACGGTGGGCGAGTACGGCGTCGCGGGCACGCAGGCGGCGCGGTCCTCCACCAGCGCCAGCTCCGGCCGGGTCTGCTGGATGCGGTACGTGAGCGGCGGGACGTAGTTGACGTCCGCCTGGAAGACGTAGCGCTCCACCTCGTGCATCACCCGCGAGTAACCACAGGAGGTGCTCCAACGCAGCGGGTCCGAGCGGATGGCATCCTGGGTGGTTTGCACCGGAACGCTGCTGGGCGCGGTCCTCCGCTCTCGAATCAGCCGGGCCGACGCGACGGCGCCGCAGCCGAACTCCACGGTGCTGAAGGTGAAGGGCTTCAACGCCAGGGGGGCCTCGGGGTCCTTCTCCCGCTCACCAAAGGACTCGCGCACCCAATCGAACTCCGACTGGGGCACCAGCGGCGTGCGGCACTCCAGCGGCTGCTCGCCCTGCTTCGTCATGAACACCACCTGCACGTCGCTGACGTAGCGCGCCCCCGAGGCCTCCGCCCGGTCGAGCAACGCCAGCACCAGGTCGGTGCCATCCTGGTCCTGCTCGAAGGGCATCGAGATGGCCCAGGGCTCCATGCTCGCGCGCCGCGCCAGGTCCGCCGGCGCGAACTCCACCGGGTCCGCGCGCCGCGCGTTGTGCGCGCATCCCACGAAGAATGACAGCGAAACCGCCAGGAGCGAATGACGCATCGAGGGTCCTCCCAGAACCGTCCTTTACCCTAACCCGTCCTCCGCGTGCGCACACCCGCATCCCCCGCCGCCCCAGCGTGGAAGCCACCAGGGCGCAAGCATCCCGCGGCCCGCCGATATGCGCGCACACGTCAGGCGTTCCAGCCCCCCACGCGCCCGCGAACGCCGCCTCCGGGGGCGCGCTGACGGAGCCACGCCGCCGCGGACCGGAAATCCGCCTCCAGGTGGATGCGCGCTTCGGCCCGCTCCCGGGCCCCTGGAAGGCGCAGGATGGCGTCAGGCGACAGGGTGGCCATCCAGCCCTCCGCCCACCGCGTGGCCAGCACCTGTCCCCGGCTGATGTGGATGCGAAACCCCACCCCCAGGAAGGCCTGCGCGGCCAACGCCCCCAAGGCGATGACCATCCGCGGGCGCACCCGCGCCACCTCGGCGTCCAGCCCATGGCGGCACGAGAAGCGAGGCCCCCCCTGCACGCGCATGGGCGGGCCCCCACAGCCGGGCCCACACGGCACCACGGCATGCGCGATGGGGGCCGCGGGCCCCAGGAGCCCCGCCCTTCCCAGGACCCGCTCCAACACCTGCCCCGCGGGCCCCGTGAGGGCCGGGCTGTCGCCGCCCTCCCGCGCCGAGGCCACCACCATCAAGGGGACGTCCTCCGCGGCGGGCCTTGGGCTCCGCGCACCCGCCCCGGGCAGCCCAAAGGCCGCGTGCGCTTCCGGCGCGCCCTCCGCGAAGGTCAACCGCTCCAGGTCCCAGTGCGCGCTGTCCTCCGGGGTGAACAGGCTCCAGGCGAAGGCGGAGAAGCGGCGCACGAGGAAGGGCGCCACCTCCCGGAGGACGCGATGCTCCGGCGCATACCACGCGACATGGTGCGCCCGCCCCTGACGGAGGACGCGCCGGAAGCGCACGGCCTCCGCCATGACCTGCGTCTCCCGGCGGACCGCCTGCGCCATCCACCGCAGCTGGCGCACGTCCACGTCTTCCCGCCGGTTCAGGAGCGCCGGCTCCCCGTGGGTGAGCCGCCAGAGCACCCGGTAGAGCAGCGCCCACCGGCCCGGGTCACGGTGCGCCAACACCGCCCGCGTCACGCCCAGGAAGTCCCGAGGCACCGCGGGCGCGAGCCGGCCACACGCCTCCCACCGCACCGCCGCCCGCAGCCCCGGGTGCCCACGGACTTCGTCGAAGTGGACCCGGTCGGGCGGCGCCTCCCGCGCCAGCAGGCCACGCGCCACGGCCCGGAAGGCCGCCAGGTCCGGCGCCACGCTCACCCGCGTCACCCACCGCGCACCGGGCCGCACCTCGGCGGCAGGAGCGCGAGCCCCCACGCCGCCAGAACCAGGCTTCCACTCCGGATGGACGTCCATCCGGGCAGTCCTACCTGCCCGGTCTGACATCCCCCATCCCGCCTGTCACATCCTGTCAGGCGCCGCCGCTCACGGCTCGCGCGCCAGCGCGTCCACCTGCTCCTGGACCTTCAGGGTCTCCGCGAAGAAGTCGTCCACCGGCTCGGTGCCCACCAGCCGCAGGGCCGGTGGCAGCAGCGCCCGGCGGAAGGCCAGCTCCGTGCTGAAGGACTCGTTGCCCAGCCAGGCGTCGGCGCGAGACAGGGCCCCGAACGACAGGGTGACGACGGCGATGACCCGGACGAGCCGCGCGGACTCCCACCTCGTCACGTAGCGCAGGTGCCAGAAGAGGCCCCACGCCATCAACCCCAGGAAGGCCAGATGATGGGCCCAGGCCAGGTTGGCGCTCACCCCCAGGCTGAAGCCCACCAGCGTGAGCAGCGGCTGGATGACCACGGCCCCCAGCAGCACCAGCGCCGCCACCGTGGCGTGCGTGCGGAAGTGGAACTGCCGCCGCGCGATGCGGCTGGCCATGGACCAGCCCCCGGCCCACAGGAAGGTGATGCCCAACGGCACCACCAGCGCCACCGTCAGCTCGCCCCAGTCGGTGCGCCCGTAGTTGGCCAGGTAGCCCTCCAGCAGGCTCGCGGCCAGCAGGGCCTGCAGGGCCAGGGAGAAAGTGCGCGGCTGCTCGAACACGCGGGGCCGGGGCGCGCTGGGCGGCGCCGCGACGAGCGTCTTCTCCACCGGGTGGCTGCGCGCGCGGAAGCGCAGGACGGTGTCGCCCACGGACACGCGGGTGTCGGACGCCAGCTCCAGCTCGGCCAGCTGCGTCCACGGGTCCATGCGGTAGGTGCCGTTCTGGCTGCCCACGTCGCGCAGCACCAGCGCGCCGTCCTCCCGCCGCTCGATGCGCAGGTGCTCCGAGGACACCTTCGGGTCATCGAGGATGACGTCGTTGCCGTAGCCCCGCCCCACGCTCACCGGGAAGCGGTCCAGCCGGTGGCGGGCCTGGACGCCGTCGCCCTCCAACACCTCGAGGAAGATCACTTCGTCCACGACAGCCCCTCCAGGTAGCGGCGCGCCAGCTTGCGGCCGTTGTCCGCGGTGAAGCCCGCCAGCGTGAGCGACGTGTCCACGCCGCTGGTGCTGGCGTTGAGCGTGGCCGCGCGCAGCACCAGGTCATACAGGCCCGGGAACTTCTTGTAGGCGCGCAGGCACAGCGCCGCGCGCACCGGCAGGCCCGCCACGTCCACGAACTCCGACTGGCAGCGGTAGTTGGTGACGTCCTGCCGCGTGGCCTCCACCGGGTCCGGGTCCTGCGAGAAGAGCGCGGTGTAGAGCGACGAGAAGCGCAGCGCCCCCAGCTTCTGGCTGGTGGCGTGCTGATGCAGGAAGGACACGACGCCCGTCCGGTGCCGCGAGGACACGAAGATGTCCTCCTCCGACGAGCACTGGTAGTTCGTCACCGTGTACGGCACCTCCGGGTCATGCGGCGTGTCGCCCCAGCACTTGAGGAACGCGCTCCACCTCCCGGGCACGCGGTAGCTCCCCAGCGCCTGCTGCGGCACGGGCTCGCCCATCAGCCGCTCCGTGACGCGCTGCTGGTTGTCCAAGAGCTGCGCGCGCACCGTGTCCAGCAGCGCCTGCGTCCCGGAGTCCTTCGCCTCCAGCGCGCGCGTCAACAGCTCACGGGCGTGCTTCACGGGGACGAGGAACCCCACCTGGTTGCCCATGGTCGCCACGTTGACGCCCACCACGCGGCCCTCGCCCGTCAGCGTGGGACCGCCGCTCATGCCGGGGTTGATGGCGCCGCTGAAGTGCAGCCGCTCGTAGAGGGCGTCGCGGATGAAGCCGTTGTAGGTGCCCTCGACGATGGTGGTGCCCAGGTCGCGGGGGTTGCCCATGGCGAACAGGCGCGCGCCCTGCGGCGGCTCGCGGTCGTCCAGGTCGAAGAAGTGCTCCGCCGGCGTGGCCGTCTGGATGACGGCCAGGTCGTGCACCACGTCCACGTCCACCAGCTTCACCGGCACGGGCTCGCCGCCGCCCTTGAGCACCAGCTCCGCCTTGTAGTCCTCGGGGTGGATCACCACGTCGGAGATGACGTGGTAGTTCGTCATCGCGTGCCCGGCGGCCGACACGAAGAAGGCCGACCCGATGGACGACCGCGTCCCCGAGCGCCGCTCGATGATGCGCACCTGGGCGACCTGCCCCTCCAGTCGCTGGAACAGCTCGTGCGTGGCGGGTGGCAAGGCCCCCAGGGGGACCGCGGACGGGGGCGTTTCCGGTGCGGCGGGTGTCGGAAGCGGGCTCGGCTCCGCCGGGGCCACCGGCGCCTGCGTGAGCACCGCTGCGAGGATGAAGGCGAACATGGATGCGGCGCACCCTACTCCACCGCGCCCGCCGTGGGACGTTCCGGCGTCGCCCCTCCCTCCGAAGGCGCGAGGGAGCCACCAGGCGGGCGTCTGAGCGGACCGTCCACCGGACGACCCGGAGCCGCGCCACCGGTCCATGGCCCGCCCCCCACCGCGTCCCCATGTTCCGCCTCCGGGTGGGGGAGCCGACATGTGCCACAGCCAGCGGGGCGGCGTGCGCGCACGGGCGCCGGGGTGGCGGACGGCCGCGCTCCTCCTGACCCTGCTCCCGTCGCTGGCCCGGCCCGAAAGTCCTCCCGAGGATGCCCCCCTCATCGACGCGGACGAGGACACCGCCCCGCCCCCCCGGCCTCCCCAGCCCTGGTGGGCCCTGGCCGAGGTCACGGCCATCAACGTCACCGTGTGGGGCATCAACCTGTTTGTCCTGAAAAAGGACTGGGCGGTGGTGAACCTGCACACGTGGCGCCGGAACCTGGCGACGGGCTTCGTCTGGGACCGCGACGATTTCAGCACGAACCAGTTCGCCCACCCCTACCACGGCGGCGCGTACTTCAACGCCGCGCGGGATCATGGCTTCGGCTTCTGGGGCTCCGCGGGCTTCACCCTGCTGGGGAGCCTCCAGTGGGAGCTCTTCGGTGAGCAGAAGCTGCCGTCCTTCAACGACCTCATCAACACCACCCTGGGAGGCTGGGCGCAGGGCGAGGCCATCTACCGGCTGTCCTCCATGCTGCTGGACTCGCGCGACACGGGCACCCGGCGCGTCGCCCGCGAGGTCTCCGCGGGCCTGCTCAACCCCATCCGGGGCTTCAACCGGGTGGTGCGCGGAGACGCCTGGCGCAGCGCCCCCACGCCCGAGGACTGGCAGCCGCCCGTCTTCGCGACCCTGGTGCGCTCCGGGTATCTCAACATCGGCACCGGCGAGCCGGTGAACCAGTTCTTCGCCGAGCTGGACTTGCGCTACGGCGACGCCCTGCGCTTCCCGGTGGACGCGCCGTTCGACGCCTTCAACATGGGCGTGCAGTTCACCACGGGCGAGGGACGGCTCATCAGCCGCGCGGAGATCAAGGGCGCCCTGGCGGTGCTCCCGCTGGAGAACAGCGGCAACGAGCGCATCCTGCTGGGCGCGTTCCAGCACTTCGACTTCAATGACAACCAGGCCTACGAGTTTGGCGGACAGGCGCTCGGCGCGGGGCTCTTGTACCGCTATGTGACGCAGCAAGGCCGCGAGCTGCGCCTGTCGCTGCACCTGCGCGGGCTGGTGCTCGCCGGCATCTCCTCCGAGTACGCCGAGTTGATTGGCCGCGACTACGACTACGGCCCGGGCCTGGGCGCCTACTTCGAGGCCTCGTACGGCCGCTGGCCCTGGGAGTACCTGAAGCTGCACGTGGGCTCGACGTGGATCCACGCCTTGAACGGCGCGGACGGCAATCACCTGGTCCACGAGGGCTCGCTGCTGCTGGACGTGCCGCTGTTCGCCAACCTGGGGCTGGGCGCCAGCTTCACGTTCTTCGAGCGCAACAGCTTCTTCCGTGACTACGACCCCATCTCGCGTGGCATCCCCCAGGCGCGCGTCTTCCTGTCCCTGCACTGAGGTGTCGCGTGTGGCGGATGTGACGTGGCGGTCCGCGCCGCTGTCGGCACTGTCGCGCGAGGCCCATGCCGTGTCGCGGCCATCGGTGATGGCATGCCAGGAGCCCCACCCATGAATCCTCCGATGCGCCGGGGGGATTCACCCGGACGCGTTCGCCGCGTGCCGCTGCCGCCGCCTGCGCCAGGCCGTGTACGAAACGACCAACGCCCCGGCCAGGGTCCCCGCCAGCGCGCCCAGCATCCGGCGCGGCACGGGGCCCGCTGCGTTCGGCGGCTCGTGGCGGAAGGTCTCCAGGGACGCGCGCACCTGCGGCGCCAGCGCCTGCCAGCGCACGGCGGGCGCGCTCACCGTCACCACGGCGTGCTCCCCTTCCGAGGCCAGGCCCGCGATCAACACCGTGCGCACCTGCCCCGCTTCGCGCAGCGTGCCCAGGACCTCCACCCGAGGCGTCGTGCCCCCGATGCGCTCCACGCGCTCCGGCGACAACTGGAGGCCCAGCTCGCGCTGGTAGTGCTGCATCACGGCCGAGGCGAAGTCCTCCCGGTCCGAGGGGCTCGCGCTGAAGCCACCACCCACCACGGACACGAGGAACGTGGCCGCGTCGGGCCCCTCTCCATCCGTCAGCGCGGCGGACAACGCGCGCGGCGACTCGGCGTCCAACGCCACCGCGCCCACGCGCGAGCCCGCGTATTGCTCCCAGCGCACCATGTGGAAGCCCTCGGGCGGACGGAACTGATAGCCGTCCCGGCGCAGCTCCGTTCCGAGCGCGCCCGTCAGCGTCAGCAGCCCAGCGGCGAGGGAGGCGGCATGCACCCGGGCATCATAACCCCGCCGTGCACGCACCGCGCACCTGCCTCGCGGGCTGCACACCCGCGGACCGGCTGTGCAACGGGCGGCACAGGTCTCTCACTGTAAAACGCGGCAACCTGGGATCCAGCGAGTCGCTGACGCGGCCTTGGCCTTGCACTTGCCAATGGCATGACATGCATCAAGACCTTGCTCACAGGGATGTGTCCGTTGCTCCTGACGTTGGCGCTCATCACACCGGGAACCGGGTTCGCGAGCACGGGATTGCGCCTGCTCGAAGACGCCCCGCTGCCGAGCGCGGAACCCCAGGGCGGTCCCCGGCTGCTGGAGCTCCCGCCAGACCCCGAACGTACGAGCAGCCCGCTCATGCCCGTGTTTCGGATCGTCGCTGAAGTGGGCGGGATTTTCGGGGCCGCCTTCATCGCGGGAGTTCCCGGCGCATTCATCGGAGGCATCATCTGCAGCAACATGAGAGCTGGGGGGCCTGGCCATGAATGTTGGGACGGCGCTGGGTATGGCTTTATCGGCGGAATGGTGGTCGGAGCACCGCTTGGAGCCTGGGCGGGTGCGCGATTCGTGGAGGGCCAGGGCACCTTGTTGGGAGCGTTCGCGGGCTCCGGGGTGGGGGCAGGCGCGGCACTCGTGACCGCGTACTTCGTCACCAACGACGACCTCAAGCCGGCCCTCTTCCCCCTCTTCTCGTTCGTGGGAACCCTCGTCGGATACGAGCTGTCTCACGCCTTCAACTCCGAGAAGAAAGCGGCGCCAGCGGTCAGCATCCAACCCTCCCTCACGGTGGGGCGCGACGGGCACACCCTGCTGGGCATGAGCGGCCAGTTCTGACGCGTCAAGAGACCTGGTCTCGACCTTGCACAAGCTTCAGCCATGACAAACATCAAAGCCTTGCTCACAGGGGTGTGTCCGCTGCTCCTCGTGCTGACGCTCATCACACCGGGGACCGGCCTCGCGCACACAGGATTGCGCCTGCTCGATGACACACCCGTACCGAATGAGAAGCCTCAAAGCGGGCCGCGGTTGTTGGAACTCCCGCCACAGGATGAACGCACCACCAGCCCCGCGACCCATGTGGCACGTATCGCCACGGAAGTGGGTACGGTGACGCTGACCTCCCTCATCGCGGCGATCCCCGGCACGGTCATTGGACTCGCGCTCTGCGATAGTAGCCCGGGCCCCTTCGGGCTGGGTTGCATGGAATACGCCGCCTTTGGATTCCTCGGTGGCGTGACGATCGGAGCATCCATCGGCGCGTGGGCGGGTGCGCGGCTCGTGGACGGACAGGGCACTTTTTCGGGCGCGTTCGCGGGGGCCGCCGTGGGAGCGGGAGTGGGACTCGGCACCGTGTTCCTGTTCTCCGACATTGAACTCTTGCCCGTCTTCTTGCTGGCGGGCCCGATGCTTGGCGCCATCGTCGGGTATGAGTGGTCCCATGCATCCAACTCCCGGCGGGACGCGGCGCCAGAGGTCAGCGTCCAGCCCACCCTCGCGGTGGGCCCCGGGCACACCCTGCTGGGCATGAGCGGCCGGTTCTGACGCCCAGAGGGCACCGCCTGATTCATGGGCGGTGTCAGCCCCCCCCGGGGCCCGCAGGACAGGCCGCCGGAGCCGCCCGTCTCGCCGTGAGTCAGCCGTCACGGCGACGCCGCGCATGTGGCGCCACGACGGCGCCCGAGGCACGCTACCAGCCATGCGCGAGGCCTTTGAACGCGTCACGACGGAACGCCTGCTGCTCCGCGCGGTCCGCGAGAGCGACGTGGACGCGGTGTTCACCCTCCACTCGGACCCTGAAACCAACCGGTTCAGCCTCACCGGTGCCATGCGCACGCACGACGAGGCACGCCACCGCACCGCGCTCTGGAGGGAGGACTGGGCCCAGCGGGACGTCGGCTACTGGGTCGTCGAGCGACGAGACGCCCCGGGCGACGTCGTGGGCTTCGGAGGCCTGCGCTATAAGGTGCTCGAAGGACTGCTCGTCCTGAACCTCGCCTACCGGTTCGCGCCCCACACCTGGGGCTCCGGCTTTGCGACCGAAATGGCCCGGACGGCACTGGAGCTGGCGAGGAGGCACCTGCCCGAGGTGCCCGTGGTCGCCATCATCCACCCGGAGAACGTGGCATCCGTCCGCGTCGCGGAGCGGCTTGGCATGCGGCTCGACCGACTCGTCGACTACGAGGGCACGCCCAACCGGCTCTACGTCCCTGGAGACCGCTGACACGCCTCAGCCCACCGCCTCGCGGCGGCTCCAAACATCGTCGGCCGGGTGCGTTCATGCCGCCCGGAGGAGTCCAAGGGCCTTCAGGTCGCATGGCAGTGGCTCGCCGCCGCCGTGATATGGGATTACCCATAGAGGGGCATGTCTTCCTTTGCGCCCCGTAACCAAGCACGTCACGCCATCCCCACATCTGTGGCAACCCCCGCCACAAAAAACAAAGCCTGACGCGCCACACCGCCCTCACACGGCAAAGACAGACGCCAATGGCACGCATCATGAAGATGCCGCGCCTCGCCTCCCCAAGGCCTCCCACCTCCCGTGGGATTCAACTGAAAGGAAATCCTACCATGTTCATGAACATGATTCGGAAGCCCGTTGCCGCCCTTGGCGTTCTGTTCAGCCTGACGATGGCGACCCAGGCCCATGCCGTCATCATCGTTCGGGGCAAGGATGGCGGTTGCCGCCTCTGCATTGGCAGCCGTGACGCTTGCGCTGAGCTGTGCTGGGGGTCCGCCGTCGCGGCGGGCTACGACCGCGCCGTGCTGGCGGTGGGCGACGTCCGGATCGTCGGCGACACGCTGACGGTCTCCGACGTCGAAGGCCCCTTCGGCATGGTGGAGATGCGTGACAAGGGACAGGTCGTCTTCCACGAACGGATCGAGCTCGCCGAGGCCGTGGTCACCGACCTCGACAACGGCAACAGCGTGAAGCTGTCGGACCTCGCGGGCTCGAGCTGCCAGTAGTCCGCGCCGGGCTCCCGGGGCCTTCGCCGCTCCGGGAGCCCGCATCCTGCGGGAATCAGCTCGCTTCTTGCGTCGCGACCCACCACGTGGTCCCGCCCGCATCCCGGAACCCGCCGCGCTTGTCGCCATCACCCGAGTTGACCGGCGCCTTGACGGCCTCCGCCCCAGCGGCGAGCGCGCGTTGGTAGATGGCGTCCACGTCCGCCACGTACAGGTGCACGTGACTGGCCACCGCCGCCCAACCATTCGCGGCGTCACTCAGCATGATGACCGTGTCATCGATGCGCACCTCCCCGTGCATCAGCCGGCCGTTGTCCCCGGAAATCATGCGCAGCCGCTCCGCGCCGAACACCTCCACGAGAAAGTCGGCGGTCCGGCTCGCCCCGTCGACGACGAGGTACGGCGCCACGGATGTATAGCCCTCAGGTTTGTAGGCCACGTGCTCTCCTTGAACGCGAATGCCGCGTCACGCGGGAGAACCTGACGCCCGCCGCGCCCGGGAGCAAGTGGCGTCTTCACACGCGCGCACGGAACGCGCCATGCCCCGGACTCCGCGCGACGCGGGGCATGACGGTCCTCACCTCCCGGGCTCAGCGGGAGATGGCCACCGAGGATACGCGGTCGTTCCACGGGCCATTCGGAAGCATCTCGATGTCACTCACGCTCTGCGTCGTGGTGGTGCACCGGCCCGTCAGGTTCACGTGCTCACACAGGGTCGCCCGGTACGGCCCCACGACCGTGAGGGAGCTCGCCACGTCGTTGAAGCCCAGGTCTCCGAGCGCGTTCACGCTGCTCGTGAGCCGCAGGACGTTGCCTTCGAAGTTGCCGTGCTCGTGGAGATAGACGCCCTCCGAGGCGGAGTGCGTCTGGACCGCGTACGTGTAGTCGCCGGACGAGAGGTGCGCCCCCCGGCCGTAGTCCGAGTATGCCCAGTTGCTCAGCCCGCCCGGCGACTGCTTCACGACCACCGCCCAGCGCTGGAACGGGAAGCGGGCGCTCAGCCGGCCATGCAGCGCCACCGCGCGCTCCCCCGCGCCGCCCGACAAGCTCCCGAGCTGACTTCGCACGTAGCTCTCCAGCGTGCCCTTCCCCACCACGGCCGTCACCGAGTTCGTCGGGAAGGCGATGTGGGTGTAATCATCCATGCTGTCTGACTGATAGTAGTTGCCCTGGTGGGTCATCCACGCGCCCCAGGCGCGCTTCAAGGCCATCACGTGCCAGTAGCGGCCCGGGGCGGCGTTGTTGACGAAGCTCCGGATGCCGTGCCAGCGCTGCTCGGCGTTGCCGCCAATGGTGTGCGCGGTGTTCCTGAAGATGACGTTGAAGTCCTCCGGCAGCCACGTCGTCGACGACAGCAGCCGGAAGTTGAGCGCCAGGATGGCGTCAATCAGGCCCGCGCCCGGGAAGTCCATGAACAGGATGCCCGCGCGCTGGTTGTGGCCCGCCACCAGGTGGTCGATGGCGTAGTCGTTCACGCCCCGGATGCCCATCGCGCTGTGGCCGCCCGCCACCGAGAAGGGATGCGCGAGCGCGGAGGCCCCGCTGAGGAAGTTGACGAACAGCGTGGACGACGCGCCGGTGTTGGTCCGGTCCAGGTGCGCCCGGACCTTGTTCCACTTGTTGCCGATGTCGAAGAGCGTCGACACCGTCCAGTCGTCCTGCAGGTTGAGGCTGCCCCACGGGATGCCGAAAGCCCCGCCGCCAAAGTCATCCAGGATGACAATCCTTCCACGCACCTCGCCCAGGCTGGGCACGTGGCTGCCCGTCCAGATGTAGGGCTGGTAGGCCGGGTTGTTCCGGTACGCCAGGTACGTCTCGGCGAAGCTGCGGGTGACGTTCTCCTCCGTGTGCTCCTTCTTGACGCGCATCACCACCGTCTCGGAGGGGTTCGCGTTCAGGAACTGGATGGTCGTCCGGAGGACGTCATCGAAGTTGACGTGCAGGTAGACCACGCCGTGGTGGATGGTGAAGCTGTTCGCGATGTGGCGGCACCGGATGTCCAGCGCGCGAACGCCCGCATCCAGCTGCTTGCGCAGGTCCAGGGACTGCGTCTGCGTCAGCGACCCGCCATGGGACTGGTACGCCATGGTGTCATGCGTGCCGGGCAAGGACAGGACGGACAGCCGCGTCGAGTCCGGGACCCAGCTCATCCAGTTCGGATGATGCGTCTCGATGCTTCCGGAGTCGTTGTAGTAGCGGCCCCGGGCGGACGCCTCGGGGGCCAGGGCGACACTCGCCAGGACGAGCATCACCGCCAGCTGGCGGATGCGGGGAAAGACAGACGAAAGGTCGGGCATGTGGGGCTTTCGGAGAGGAGGAGCAAAGACAAACGCCCCGGCCTGCACCGAGGCGCGTCCAAGGAAAGACGCTCTCATGGAAAGCAGGAAATCCCAACAAACCAGCCCCGCCCGCCCTCGCAACCAGGACGCGAGGGTGGCGGACGGAGGCACCGGACAGACGACACCTGTCCGGCGCCCTACCGCGTTCGCCCTGGACCCGGCACCTGTCCACGGCGCTCAGCGCGATGCCGCGCGCTGGGCTACTCCGACTGCGCCGGAGCGTGGACGTCCACGATGGGGCAGTTGTTGATGCACTCGTTGTGACGATAGAAGCAGGTGCCCAGGGGCGTCGTGCCGAGCCGGAGGCACTGCTCCAGGCGCGTGTCACACTGCTGGACGCAGGTGTTGGCCTGCTCGACCTCGGGGGCCGCCGCCGTGCACCAGGTCGCCTCGCAGTCCATGCGGCCGTACTCGCACATCTCCCTCGCCTCGGCCGTCTGCGCGCGCGACATACAACGGACGTAGAGCCAGCTGCAGTCGCTACACAGCGCCGCCGCCTCGACCTCGGGGGGCTGCGCGGAGTCCTGCTGCGAGCCCTCGACACCGCCACAGCCCGCCAGCAGTCCTGCAACCAGCGCCACCGCCACGAAAACCGACTTTGCCTGCATGTTTGCTCCCGGTGAGACCTTTCGGCTTTGAAAGGGAATCCCAGGATAATGGCGCTGGCGTCCGACACCGAAGTCGAAATGTGTCGCCGCGACAGCTGGTGACGAAACCGGACACGCGCCGGCGCCGAAACACACGCAATCCCTTGCATGGCGCCCAGGGGCGGACGCCACGAGCCACGTGAGCCGCCCCCTCTCGACACGGGGCGCGATGAACCCACCGTGCCCGCCGGCTCACGCGCCGTGCGTCCCCCTGGAATCCACGACTTCAGCTCGCGGTGACGATGCGTGTTCGTTGTGACATCCCCGCGCGGCGCGGGTAACCTGCCGGGGAGATGACCCCCGCCGCCAGGGCCGACATGGAGTCACGTGCCGATCGCGCCCTGCGCCGCGGCGAGCTCACCGAAGCGCTCGGCTTGTACGAGTCGCTCGTTCGCGCGTTCCCAGCCGACCCCGGCCTGGCCGGCAAGCTGGCCAACGCGCGCGAGCTGCTCCAGCCCGCCGAGCTGGAAGTGCTCGAGGCCGCCCGGGCGGAGGCCCAGCTCCCCGTCCCCGTGGGCCCCTCCTCGCCCGTGCAGGAGGGCGAGCGCCTCTTCGCCCTGGGGGACTACGCGGGCGCCGCCGCGTGCTACCGCCGCGCCCTCCAGGAGCGGCCGGACAGCGAGCTGCTCAAGGAGCGGCTGATCGAGCTCTATGGCCTCGCGCGCACGATGCCCCTACAGTCTCCGACAGATAGGGCGCTGCCCGACAAGCCGGAGCCGCGCCTGCAGGCCCTGCTCGACCGGGTCGCCTCGCGCCGCCGCCTGAAGCGCGACTGACGAAAAGGCCCGTTTCCACTCGCGAATCCGCCCGCTTCGGTGATTCGCGCGTTGCACCCCCCGGCCCCCCCTCCTACAATCAGGTCCGACGTTTCTGTCATGGTGACGCTCCCTCCCTCTGACACCCGCGTCCGACCTGTATGCCCCAGCCCACGAGACTTGGAGTCCTGACCGGTGGTGGAGACTGCCCCGGCCTCAACGCGCTCATTCGCGGCCTCGTGAAGCGAGGCACGCACGAGTTCGGCTACGAATTCGTCGGCATCGAGAACGGCTACATGGGGCTGCTGGAGCCGGGGCTCGCCCACCCGCTCACCGAGGAGGACACGCGCGGCATCCTCCCCAAGGGCGGCACCATCCTGGGGACCTCCAACAAGGCCAACCCGTTCGCCTACGCGACCCGTGAGGACGGGCACTGGGTGGAGCACGACGTGTCCGACCAGGTCCTCCGCCGGTGCGAGGAGCTGCGCCTGGACGGGCTCGTCGCCGTGGGCGGCGACGGCACGCTGTCCATCGCCCACCGGCTCTCGGAGAAGGGCCTCAAGGTGGTGGGCTGCCCCAAGACGATCGACAACGACCTGTCCGGCACGGACCAGACGTTCGGGTTCGACACCGCGCGGCTCATCGTCACCGAGGCGCTCGACCGCCTGCACTCCACCGCCGAGGCCCATGACCGGGTGATGGTGGTGGAGATCATGGGCCGCCACGCGGGCTTCCTCACCCTGGAGAGCGGCATCGCCGGGGGCGCGGACGTCATCCTGATTCCGGAGATTCCGTACAGCGTGGAGGCCGTGGTGGAGAAGGTCCGCCGCCGCTCCACCCGCCGCCGCAGCTTCTCCATCATCGCCATCTCCGAGGGGGCCTTTCCCCAGGGCGGCGAGCTGGCCGTGCTGGACGCTGCGGAGGCCATTCCCGGGCGCGGCGTGGTCCGGCTGGGCGGCTCGGGCAAGGTGCTGGCGGACCTGCTGGCCCGCCACATCGAGGCGGAGATTCGCGTGACGGTGCTGGGGCACCTCCAGCGCGGCGGCAGCCCCAGCGCGGCGGACCGGGTGCTGGCCACCCGCTACGGCTGCAAGGTGCTGGACCTGGTGAGCGCCGGGCAGTGGGACCACATGGTGGCCCTGCGCGCGGGGGAGATCATCGCGGTACCCTTGAGCGAGTCGCGCAAGGAGCGCCGGGTGGATCCGGCGGGCGAGCTGGTGCGCTTCACCAAGAGCATGGGCATCAGCTTCGGGGACTGAGGGGACTCACCGCACGCCATGACGTCGCTCGTCGGCCGCCATATCGGTCGCTACCGCATCCTCGAGCAGCTCGGCTCGGGGGGCATGAGCGTCGTGTACAAAGGGCTCGACACGGCCCTGGACCGCGAAGTCGCGGTGAAGGTGCTGCACCCGCACCTGGCCGGCAAGGACGAGTCGCGCCGCCGGCTGGCCCGCGAGGCCCGCGCGGTGGCCAAGCTGCACCACCCCAACATCCTCGAGGTCTTCGACTTCTCCGCCGCGGACGCGCAGGACGCGTTCATCGTCACCGAGTACATCCGCGGCCAGACGCTGCGGGTCTTCCTGGATGAAGGCCCCATGGATCCGCCGGAGCTGGCGGCCATGGTCATCCACGAGCTCGCCGCCGCCCTGGCCCACGCCCACGAGGCCGGCGTCATCCACCGCGACCTCAAGCCGGAGAACGTCATGGTGCGCGAGGACGGCGTCCTCAAGCTCATGGACTTCGGCATCGCGCGGTTGATGGACATCGAGGAGCGGATGACCGTCACCGGCACGCTGGTGGGCTCGCCCGCGCACATGGCGCCGGAGATCATCGAGGGCCTGGAGGCCGGCCCCCCCGCGGACGTCTTCAGCGTGGGCATCATGTTCTACGCGGCGATGACGGGCCGGCTGCCCTTCCTCGCGCCCAACACCACCGCCACGCTCAAGCGCATCCTGGACGGCGACTACGAGGACCCGCGCCGCCGCGTGCCCGCGCTGTCCGACGAGCTGGCGGACATCTGCGCCACCTGCCTCCAGCGCGACCCGCAGCGGCGCTACCCGGACGCGGCCCGGCTGCGCGACGCGCTCGCGGACTACCTGGCCGGGCTCGGCTTCGCGCGCGTGGGCGAAGAGCTGGTGTCGCACTTCGCGGACCCGCAGCCGTACCGGAAGGTGGCCCGTCAGCGCATCGTCGCCACCCTGCTGGAGCGCAGCGAGCGGCAACTGGCGGAGAAGCGCATCCCGCGCGCCCTGGCCAGCCTCAACCAGGTGCTCGCGCTGGACGGCACCAACGAGCGGGCGCTGGCGCTGCTCAAGGGCATCCAGCGGGCGCAGCGCCTCAAGACATGGCGCCGGCGCGGCATCCGCGTGGGCGTGGGGCTGGCCGCGGCGGGGCTGCTGGGCCTGGGCGGGTGGAAGGCGAGCACCGCGCACTCCAGCGCCGACCCGGCGATGCCGCCGCAGCCCACCGCGCCGGAGCAGGTGGCCACCACCCCGCCACCGCCGGAAGCGCCCACCGAGCCGCTCGCCACCCCCTCCGCGCCGGCCGGGCTGGCCAACGGCGCGCAGGAGAACGCCGGGCGCCCCGGCGCGACGCAGCCGGTCCGGCCCGCGGGCCCGCCGCCGCGCGCGCTCAAGGCGCCGGGGGGCCTGACGCCGCGGAACGAAGGCCCACCGTCGGTGGGCGGCACGGTGAAGGCCGGCCTGGGGCGCTCCGCCGCCGCGGAGGACGAAGACACGCCGCGCAAGCCGCTGGTGCGCAAGCTGCCGGTGTCCATCCTCGTGCGGCCGTATGGCAGCATCCGGGTGGATGCGGGCGCCATCAGCACCCAGCCGCTGCAGAAACACGACGTGGAGATGACGCCGGGGCGGCACGCCGTCACCATCTCCTGCGACTACTGCGAGGACGTGGTGGACACCATCGACGTGCAGGCGGAGGGCGACAACGTCTTCCACCTGCGCGCCCAGCCGAAGGCGTCGCGCCTGTCGGTCGACTTCGAGCCCGCGGGCGCGCAGGTGCGCGTGGGCGACGAGGTCCGCACCGCGGCGGACAGCGTGGCCACGCCGTTCGAGGTCCGCTCCCCCCGCGGGCCCGCGGGCTTCCAGCACACCGTGGTGGTCGAGGTCTCCCACCCGGGGTACGTTCCGGAGCGGCGGGTGGTCCATCTCCGGCCGGGCGAGCCCACCACGCTGCGTGGGAGCCTCCGCCCCGAATGAACCGCTGCGTGCCGCTACTCCTCATCGCGCTGACGCTGCTCGTGCCGGACGCCGCGCGCGCGCAGGACGCCGGGGATCCGGAGGTCGCCGCGCTGCGCGCCAGCTTCGACTACGGCAAGTACGCGGAGGTGATGGACCGGGCGGGCGCGCGCATCGACCGGGGCGGCCTGGACGAGGACGACCTGGCGGAGCTGCACAAGCTCGCGGGCCTGGCGGCCTTCAACCTGGGGCGCACCGAGGACGCCCGCCGCCACCTGCGCGCCCTGCTCCGGTTGGATCCGGACTTCAGCCTGGACCCCTTCGTCGTCCCCCCGCCCGCGGTGGCCTTCTTCGACACGCTCAAGGAGGACATGGACACGGAGCTGGACTTCCTCCGCCAGGAGCGGCGCCTGCGCAAGGAGCGCGAGAAGGCGGAGGCCGAGCGCCGCGAGCGCGAGCGCCTGGAGGCCGAGGTGCAGCGCCGCCGCGCCGAGGAGCTCGCGTCCCAGGTCACCGTGCGCACGGTGGAGAAGCGCAACTTCCTGGTCAACTTCGTCCCCTTCGGCGCCGGCCAGTTCCAGCAGGGCCGCACCAGCCTGGGCATCGTCTTCGCCGCCACCGAGGGTGTGCTGGCGGTGACGAGCATCATCTCCTTCTTCGCGTACGAGTCCCTGTTCGAGGAGCGCACCATCGACCTGGACAACGTGCTGGACCCGGACGGCCGGGCCTCCGTCACCGTGCGCTTCATCCCCACCAGCCGCGCGAAGCAGCGCGACGCCTGGCAGCTGCTCAAGCTGGGCTCGGCCGCGGGCTTCTATGCCATCTACGCCGTGGGCGTGGTGGACGCGCTCTATCACCACGAAGACCAGGTGGTGCGCAGCACCGTGGAACCCCGGGCGGAGCAGCCGCCCTCGGAAGACCCTCAACGCCCCCGCGTCGTGCGCGCCGCCGCACCGAAGACGCACGCGCGCGTGGGCCTCTACCCGACCCCCGGCGGACTCGGCGCCGGTCTCACCCTCTCCTTCTGACGAAGAGAGCCCCCAGGTACGTGAAGCCATGGCCAGCCTCACCGTCCGCACCCCCGATGGCAAGGTCCGCGCAATCTCCCTGCTCAAGCGCCTCACCAGCATCGGGCGGGGAGCGGACAACGACATCCAGCTCGAGGACACCTCCGTCCCCTCCAGCGCCCTGCATGTCACCTTCGACGGCTCGCGCTACGAGGTCGGCAGTCTGGGCGCCACCTTCCAGGTCAACGGCAAGAAGCGCGACGCGCACGCGCTCTCCACCGGTGACGTGGTCCGCGTGGGCCAGACGGAGCTGATCTTCGCCCGCGACGACGCCCCCCGCGCGCCGCCGCCTCCACCCACCCCGCCTCGCGAAGTCACGCGCACGTCCAGCCCGGATTCGCACACCTCCGAGCTGCCCGGCGTGCCCGGCCGCGAGCTGCTCCTGCTGCGCCGGCTCACCGCCTTCAGCGAGCGGCTGCTGGGGCTCTATGATTTGGAGCGCATCCTGGAGGGCCTGATGGACGAGGCCATCGAGGTGACGCGCGCCGACAAGGGCTTCCTCATCCTGATGGAGAACGGGGAGCCGCGCATCAAGGTGGCGCGCAACGTGGCCCGGGAGAACATCGAGGACACGGTGGAGAAGGACCGCATCTCCGACTCCATCATCGCCAAGGTGGTCAAGGAGCAGAAGGCGCTCATCGTCGCGGACGCGTTGGACTCGCCGGAGTTCAACAAGAGCGACTCCGTGGTCAACCTGCGCGTCCACTCCGTGCTGTGCGTCCCGCTGATGCAGAAGGGCGACCTCTTCGGCGTCATCTACGTGGGCAACGACCGGCTGGTGAACCGGTTCGAGCCCAAGAGCGCGGACATGCTCACCATCTTCGCCGCCCAGGCCTCGCTCATCCTCCAGAACGCGATGCTGGTGAGCGACCTCAAGCTCGACAACACCGAGCTGCGGCGCAAGCTGGAGGACCAGCGCTACGGCGACATCGTGGGCGCGTGCCAGGGCATGCGCGACGTGTACAAGCGCATCGACAAGATCGCCCCCACGGACATCTCCGTGCTCATCACCGGCGAGACGGGCACCGGCAAGGAGCTCATCGCCCGCGAAATCCACCGCCGCTCGCCGCGCGTCAAGGGCCCCTTCGTCACCATCAACTGCGGCGCCATCCCGGAGAACCTGCTGGAGAGCGAGCTCTTCGGCCACGTGAAGGGCGCCTTCACCGGCGCGGTGGCCACCAAGGCCGGCAAGTTCCAGGCGGCCATCGGCGGCACCCTCTTCCTGGACGAGATCGGCGAGATGCCGCTCCAGCTCCAGGTGAAGCTCTTGCGCGCGCTGCAGGAGAAGATTGTCTACAAGGTCGGCGACAACCGCGGCGAGCCGGTGGACATCCGCGTGGTGGCGGCCACCAACAAGATCCTCGAGGACGAGGTGAAGAAGAACACCTTCCGCGAGGACCTCTACTACCGCCTCAACGTCGTCACCCTGAAGCTGCCGCCCCTGCGCGAGCGCGGCGAGGACGTGGTGGTGCTGGGCCGCTTCTTCCTGCAGAAGTACGCCCGCGAGTTCAGCTCCAAGGCCCGCAGCTTCACGCCCTCCGCCACCGTGTCCATGCGCAAGTACGGCTGGCCCGGCAACATCCGGGAGCTGGAGAACCGGCTGAAGAAGGCGGTGGTGCTCGCGGACAAGCCGCTGCTGGGCCCCGACGACCTGGACCTCAAGCCGGAGAACCTGGAGCCCATCATGCCGCTGCTCCAGGCCAAGGAAGAGTTCCAGAAGCGTTACATCAACGAGGTCCTCGCCCGGAACAATGGGAACCGGACCAAGACGGCGAAGGACCTGGGCGTGGACCCGCGGACCATCTTCCGGCATCTGGAGAAGCTGGAGGCGGAGAAGTCGGGCCGCCCCCTGCCTCCCGACGAGGGCGACGAGCTACTCTAGGGCCCGACGCACAGGGGATGATGGACGCCACGACGCGGCAAGACTCCGGAGGACGAAGGCTGCGGCTGCTGGTGGCCGCGAGCTGCGCCGCGTCCGGCTGCCTGATTCCCCAGGACGACACCCTGCTGGACAGCGTGCCGGAGTTCATGAACCGGCCGCCGCGCATCATCGAAAGCCTGGTGCTCCCCCAGCAGCGCTTCATCCCGGACTTCGGCGCGAACGGGTGCGAGCTCACCTTCGAGGTCGCGGTGGAGGACCCGGACGTGGACGACTCGCTCGTCGTCCACTGGTACGTGGACTACAACCCGCAGGACCCGTACCGGTATTACGTCGCCGTCCCGCTGCTCAACAGCAGCGCGCCCCTCCGCGCCGACCGGGGCCGGCTGACCATCAGCCTGGAGTCCGCCAACAACCCCCTGGGGACACCCGGCTACCACCTGGTGGAGGCGCTGGTGACGGACGCGGTGCTCCTGAACCGGGTGGTGCAGCCTCGCCCGGTGCGCTTGCCGGACGGCACCTTCATGGAGAACCCGGGCTTCGTCGTCACCTACGCATGGACGGTGAACACCGTACAGGGGCCCTGCCGATGAGCGCCTGGCGCGTGTTCGCCTGGGGCGCGCTGGTGCCGGTGCTGGGCGGCATGGGGTGCGTGCTGTTGGACAACACGCCCGACCCCAGCCAGCTGGTGTGCCGCGCGGACACGGACTGCGGCGCCAACGAAATCTGCTTCCCGGATGGGTGCGGTGACCCGGGGCGGGACATCGTGGTGGAGGTGACGCCCAACCCGAACGACGGCCTGCATGCGCAGGACTTCCGCGTGGACACCGTGCGGCCGGAGCTGAACCTGGCGCTGTTCGGCCCCGCCGTCATCCACGGCACCGTCGTGCGCGACACCTCCACCCCCGAGCACCCCGAGAGCACCCGCCACTACTCCGAGCCCCTGCGGTTGACCGTCCATGGCGAGAGCAGCCTGCTGCCCGGCGTGACGCGCGACTTCGCCGCGCACCTGGTGCCCTTCCGGGGGATGTGGGAGGTGCCCGTGGGGACCGGCGCCTACACCGTGACGCTGACGGCCGACGACGTGGAGCTGCCACCCGCGCGGGGCAGCGCCTGGGTCGGCCCCGGGGAGACGGTGCCCATCCAGTTGATGCTCCCCTCCTCAGATCAGGTGGTGCGGCTGGACGGCCGGGTGGTGCGCCAGGGCAACCTGCCCGTGAACGCGGAGCTGGAGGTCCAGGCGCTGGACGCGAACCTCGCGCCGCTGTCCCAGCGCGTGGCGGTGAACCGGGCCACCGGCGGCTTCGCGCTCTTCCTTCCCGAGGAGGCCACGCAGCGCAACAACCTCCTGGTGCGCGTGACGTCCACGAATGACGCGTGGGTGCCCCAGAAGACCTTCACGGTGGATCCCCGCGAGCCGCTCACCTCGCCGCTGGAGATGGGCGACTTCGGTGAGCCGGTCCAGGTCTCCGGCCGCATCCTCACGCGGGACGGCCAGCCGGTGGCGAACGCCTCGGTGTCCCTGCGGGGCCAGGTGGGCGGCGGCGGGACGTTCCAGGGCCCGTTGATCTACACCGACGCGGAGGGCCGCTTCACGGGGCGGACGCTCCCCTCCGCGCCGGGCAACGTCCTGTCGCTGGTGGTCGTGCCGCCCTCCGGCTCCACCTCCGGGCTGACGGTGCAGCCCGTGGAGGTCCCTCGCACGGGCGCCCTCCTCGCGGACGTGCTGTGCCCGGCGCGCAGCACCGTGCAGGGCAAGGTGTTCCGGACCGACGGCCAGAGCCCGGCGCCCGGCGTGCGCGTGCTCGCCGACCCGGTGGGGCAGGTGCCAGGGTGGCCCCGCCCGCCCACGGGCGGCGAAGCCCTGGGGACCAGTGACAGCGCGGGAGACTACGTCCTGCGGTTGGATCCCGGCGTCTACCGCGTGGACTTCGTCCCCCCGGAGAACCTGCCGCGGGTCACCCGCGTCATTACGGTGCTGCCGGGTGACGAGTCCCGGCCCCAGGTGCTGGCGAGCTTCCCCCTCCAGCGGGGGCGCACCGTGCGCGGCCAGGTGAGCGAGGCCGGCCAGCCCGCCCCGTACGCCTCGGTGCGCTTCTACCGGGTGGCGAACCTGGAGGGGCGGCCCCTCTCCGTGCTGCTGGCCCAGACGGTGTCGGACCACCAGGGCCGCTACACGGCGCTGCTGCCGGTGCGCTGAGGCTCAGGGGAGCCGGCCAGCGCCGGGATTGCGGCCCGCGGACTCCAGCGCGTCGTGCAGCGCGTCCACCGCGCCGCCGACCTCGCCCGCGTACTGCACCGCGTGGATGGCGTAGAGGTCCTGCACCCGCACCAGGCGGCGGAAGACCTCGCGCAGGGAGGCCCGCTCGCGCGAGTCGAGCGCGCATTCGGACTCCCGGACGCGCAGCTTCTGCAGCCAGGCGGTGCGGAAGCGCATCCATTCCTGGTCCACGCTCTTGGCGGGGGGGACATTCACCAGCTTCTCGCGCCCGCTCTCCAGCTCCGTCCACAGCGCCCGCGCGCCCTCCAGGCATTCGCGGTACGTGAGGGCGACGGGGGCGGGCGGCAGCTTCCCCGGCGTCATCGCCGAGACGGAGCGGCCAACGCTCCAGATGAGCCACAACGAGAACAGCGTGGTGAGCAGGATGTGGATCCCATACGCGGCGCCACGGAAGCGGCGGAAGCGGGGATCTTTCCGAGGGTCGGGAGCGGACACGGGGCCCAGGTCTTACGACCGTGGACCCCGTGTGGCAACGCTTCCGTGTGGCCACCGTTGGGTGGCGGCGGGCCCCGGGGGGCCCTGGCGGCCTACTGGCCGGGCTGGCTGGTGGCCTGCGCCGGGGCCGCGGCGCCGGACTCCGGGTTCATCAGCCGCTTCACCGTGGCGATGCGGCCCCGGAACTGCGACTGGTACTGGCTGTTCAGGTAGCTGCCGGCCGCGTCCCGCGCGATCTCCAGCGCCTTATCGTACTGACCCACCTCCTGGTAGGAGTGCGCCAGCAGCAGCATGGCGTAGTCGCGCGTCTTGGACTTGCGGTCGCCATCCACGAAGCGGGCCAGCAGGGGCACCGCCTTCTCGTGGTTGCGGGTGTTGTTGTACGCCGTGCCCAGGAAGAAGGACGCGTCCAGCGCCTGGTCCTGCGGCGGGTTCATGGCCAGGAACCGCTCCATGTTGGAGATGACGCTGTCCATCTCGTTCTTGCGGAAGGCGATCTTCCCCTGCTCGAACGCGGCGTCGCCCGTCTCGCGGCGCAGCACGGCGGCGCGGTCATTGAGGGCCTGGCGCTCCAGGGTGCTCAGGCGCGTGGTGTCCAGCTTCACCAGCGCGTCGATGCCCTTGAGGCGCTCGTCACCGGGGAGGCTGGTCATCATCTTGTAGACCTTGTTCGCCTCCTGCTGGACGGACTGGTGCGCCGCGGTGTCCGCGCGCTGCTTCTCCAGCTGGCCCGACAGGTCGGCGACCGTCTTCTCCAGGCGCTCCTTCTCGTTGGTGGCGCTGGAGCTGCGCGCGCTCGTGATCATCAACGCGGCGCCCACGGAGATGACGGCGAACAGCACGTACGCCACGGCGGACGAGAGCCACTGGCGCTTCTGGAAATCTTCGTGGCGCTTGCCAACCGCCTTCACCTCCGCGTGGAGGTTCTTGAGCAGGTTGTCGCTCTTGATGACGAGGTTGCGTGCCTCGACGATTTCACGGCGCAGGTCCGTGAGTTCCTTTTCCACATCCGTCTTCGGCTGGTCTGGCATGGACATCTTCCTAGGCCCGGAAATGATCTCGGCCGATTCACGCATCGTAAGGAGTTCTCCCGGTCATGCGGCGATAATTTCCGCAGCGGAACAGCACTGCTTAGGCCATGCATTTCCAGGAGTGGGCAAGCCGCGTCCGGCTCGCTCGCCTCCCCTACAGACTGCCAGGAAGCGGGCGGGATGGCTCGGCTGGAAAGCTGTACGTGATGCCCAGGGAGAGCCAGCTGCCGCCCATGCTGAACGAGCCCACGCGGGCCGTCGCGGGGCCCACGGGGCCGCGGAGGAACGCGAGCCGGTAGTCCGCAGTGATGCCCCAGCGGGGCGTCAGCCGCAGGGTGGCCCCCGCGTTGGCCATCCAGGCCTGGGTGGTGAGCTCCTGCAGCGCCTCGCCCTGACGCTCGGATGAAATCAGCGTGGGCCCGGTGAGCAGGCCCCCGAAGAGCACGAGCCCCTGGGGGCCCAGCTGCGGAACCACCGTCTGGAGGCGCAGGCCCACGAGCGCGCCGTAGCCCAGCGTGTCCACCCGCCGTGCCTGCGGAGGCCCACCGTCCGTCCCAGGCTCGTTGAGGAAGAGGCGGCTCTGCGAGCCGAACAGGTCGATGCCCACCTCCAGCAGGTCGGAGATGGCGTAGGCGAACGACGCCGTGACGGTGGGCGCGCCGGACACCTCGCGAGCGCGCGGCAGCCCCTGGTTCGCCTGCCGCGAGTACCACCCGTCGTAGAGCGTCTTGTTCGGGGTGATGCGCCAGCCACCCTGGATGGTGATGCGCCCCACGCCGTCCAGCGAGGTGGAGACCGCGTCGTCGTCGAAGGGCGAATAGTCCCGCGCGGCGGCGGGGGCGGAAAGCAGCAGTGCGAGCGGAAGAAGGCGACGGAGCATCAAGGAGGGCTTGGCGTCAGGGGCGCTTGGGACACAGCGCGATTTCCAGGAAGGTGGTTCGCTGGCGGCGCAGCGACGCCACGAGACAGCGGACCACACACACCGCGCCGAACTCGCGCAGCACGACGCCCAGGTTCGCCACCACGTCCCGCAGGGTGATCACACCGTGCATGTGCCCGCTCCTGTGCGCTGCGGAGGTTGGCCTGGGTGCTACAGGCGTGTGGCGCACCGTAACAGGGGGGCCTGCTCCGTCAATTTTCGGGGCGCTCAGCGGGCGCGGCGCTCCAGCTCCAGGAGCGGCATCTCCAGCACCACCACCGTGCCGTGGCTGCACGTGGGATGGAAGTCCGCGCGGTCCAGCTCCCCGAGCAGCGCCCGGAACTGCGCGTCGGTGAGCGGCACGGCGCCCGCCTGCCGCGCGGCGTGACACGCCATCACCCGCATGGCCTCCGCCAGCGTGACGGCGTCGAGCTGCGCGCCCTTGGGAGGCAGGGCCCGCGCCAGCGCCTCCAACAGCGCGCGCGCGTCCGCGCCCTCGAGCCCCGGCGGCACCGTCTTCAGCGCCACGGTGGTGCCACCGAAGGGCTCCACGTCGAAGCCCAGCCGGGCCAGCGCCTCGCGGCCCTCCACCAGGGACTTCGCCGCGGCGACGGGCAGCTCCAGCGTGGTGCCGAAGAGCGTGGGCGCCGGGGGCGTCTTGCTGGACTCCAGCGCGCGCAGGTAGCCCGTCAGCCGCGCGCGCTCCAGCGCCGCGTGGGGATCCATCACCACCAGCGTGCCGCCCGGGCCCTCGCAGACGTGGAAGCGGCCGCCCAGCATGCCCAGGGGCCGCAGCGCGCCGAAGTACCCCGGCGGCGGCGCCTCGTTGAGCTGCGGCTGGGCCTGACCGAATGCGGGCGCCTGTCCCAGCGCGGCGGCGAAGGGCAGCGCTCCGGGCCGGGCGCCCTGCCCCATGGGCGGCGCCATCCCGGGCACGCCCGGCCCCGGCGCGTCCATGGCGGTGGGCAGCGGCGCGCCCCAGGCGGCCTCCTGGGCCCGGGTGAGGAAGCGCTCCACGGCGTGGGCGTAGTGGGCCGCGTCCATGGGCTGCCCCGCCTGCGGGGTGGCGCCCTCCACGCCCGACCCCAGCCACGGCGCGGCGCGGAGCATGCGGCTGAGCGCGGCCGTCACGGCCTCCTGTACGCCGCGGGCGTCCGCGAAGCGGACCTCCTGCTTCTGGGGGTGCACGTTGACGTCCACCGCGCGCGGGTCCACGTCGATGTGCAGCACCACCACCGGCTGGCGGCCCGCGGCGAGGAAGTCCTGGTACGCGCGCTGGATGGTGCCAATCAGGCCCCGGTCCCGGATGTAGCGGCGGTTGACGAAGGTGTAGAGGCCGCGCGCGTTGTTGAAGGTGAACTCGGGCGAGGCGGCGTACCCGGTGACGGCCACGCCCAGCCGGCGCTCCTCCACGGGGAACAGGTGCGGGTGGGCCGTCGAGCCCAGCGCCGCGGCGATGCGCTCGCGCGGGTCATCCGGGCACGCCGCGCTGGAGAAGAGCGTGCCGCCCTCGTGCGAGGCGAAGAAGCCCACCTCTGGATACGCCAGCGCCAGGCGCACCACCGCCTCCTCCGCGTGCTTCAGCTCGGTGTCGCCCCGGCGCAGGAACTTGCGGCGCGCGGGGACGTTGAAGAAGAGGTCCTCCACGCTGATGACGGTGCCGGTGCGGGGCGGCGCGTCCTCCACCTCGGGCGGCCCACCGCCCTCCACCGACACCCGCGTCCCCACCTCCGAGTCCGTGGCGGCGGTGTGAAGTGTGAACCGGGAAACGGATGCGATGGCGGGGATGGCCTCGCCCCGGAACCCCATGGAGTCGATGTGGAACAGGTCGTCCAGCTCGCGCAGCTTGCTGGTGGCGTGGCGCTCCAGGCAGGCCACCGCGTCCACGCGGCCCATGCCGTGCCCGTCGTCGGACACGATGATGCGGTCCACGCCCCCGCCCTCCAGCTCGACGCGGATGGTGCTGGAGCCGGCGTCGATGGAGTTCTCCACCAGCTCCTTCACCACGGAGGCGGGGCGCTCCACGACCTCGCCGGCGGCGATCTTGTTGATCAGGACATCGCTGAGACGGGCAATCCGGGACATGGCGGCCGGACACCCTCCGCCACCCAGGCGACGTTGTCCAGCAACACAACATGAGTGGCGGCTGACAATCCCAGGCGGCTGGGCTAACACACGTCACCGCGTATGGACGTGTCTCGACCAGGCAAGGGGCGGCTGCGCGTCGCGGTGACCGGCGCCAGCGGTGACTACGGACGGCTCCTGCTGTCGCGGCTGGAGCAGGATCCGGAGGTGGAGAGCATCCTCGTGCTCGACGTCGCCCGGCCCCAGGGCGCGTCCGCCAAGGTGGAGTTCCACCGCGTGGACCTCACCCGCTACGACGCGGAGAGCGAGCTCACCGACGCGCTCACCGAGCGCCCCGTGCACGCGCTCTACCACCTGGCGTTCCTGTTCGGCCCCATCCGCAACGGCTCCCTGGCGCACGAGCTGGAGGTCATCGGCACCATGAACGTGCTGACCGCCGCGGGCCGCTCGCGGCTGCCCCGGCTGGTGGTGCCCTCCTTGACGGCCGTCTACGGCGCGCGTGGGAACAACCCCGCAATGCTGCGCGAGGACTCGCCCCTGCAGGGTTGCCCGCATAGCCGCTTCGTCACCGACAAGGTCGAGGTGGAGGGCCAGGTCCGCGCCTTCCGCGAGCGGCACCCGGACATGCGCGTGCTGGTGCTGCGCTTCGCGCCGGTGCTCGGGCCCTCGGTGGACAACCCGGCCACGCGCCTCTTGAGGAACCCCGTGGTGCCCACGCTGATGGGCTACGACCCGCTCTGGCAGGGCCTCCACGAAGACGACGCCGCGCGGGCCCTGCACCTGGCCCTGCGCGCGGAGACGTCCGGGGAGATCAACGTGGTGGGCCGGGGCGTCATGCCGCTGTCCGGCCTCATCCACCAGGCGGGCGCCCGGCCGCTCCCCCTGCCCGGCCCGCTGTTCCGGGCCGCGCTGCACACATTGGACGCCGTGGGGGCGGGCACGTTGCCCGTGGCCCTGCTCGACTACATCCATTACTCATGGGTCGCGGACGGCGAACGCGCCGAATCCGCGCTCGGCTTCATTCCCCTCCACCATGTCAGGGACGCCGCTGCGGCGCTGAAGAGGAGCTAGTCATGGCCAAGGGTGTCCTTGGGAACGATCCCTTCCAGCGCGGCGCCGCGTCGCGCCACGCGGAGTCCGCCACACCGGACGGTGAAGCGAAGGCGGCCCCGGAGGCTCCGGCGAAGAAGCCGGTGAAGGGCCCATCCGGCAACGGCGCCAAGTCCGCCGCGCACAAGGCCACGGCCTCCGCCAAGTCGGCGGGCAAGGCCGCCTCCGCCAAGTCGCGCAAGCCCGAGAAGAAGCCCGCCGCGAAGGCGCGGGGTGGCAAGGCGGCCGCCACGTCCGGGAAGCACGGCGCAGCGGCCCAGGCGGCGGCGCCTCTCCGCCCCCAGACGCGCGGTCCGGCGTCGCACGGCTTGGAAGACGCCGTCCTGCCCCTGCGCGAGCCCGCGGCCTCCGAGCCCTCCCTGGCCGACGCCGAGCCCGGCCCCGTGAATGACGCGGGCCCCCTGACCGGCGCACAGCGTGACGTGGACCACGCGCTGGCGGAGGCGCTGGCCTCCGAGGCCGCGGAAGCCTCGGCCACGGCCGCCGTGGACCAGACGCTGGGCACCCGCGGCGACGCCGACGCGGAGCTCGAGCGGTTGATGGCCATGGAGGTGGCGACCGAACAGGCCGAGCAGGCGGTGGCGGAGTTGCTGGAGCAGGACCCCGAGGCGATGTCTCCGGAGCTGGAGCGGGAGCTCGCCGCGTCGGTCGCCGCGAAGGTGGCGGACCGCTCCGCGCGTGCCGCGGCCGACGAAGCGCGGCCTCACGACGGCGCGGCGGGCGAGGCGCGGTGGTCGGAGGAGACGTCCGTCACCGTGAGGGTGACCGAAGACGAGGCGGACACCACCGCGGTGGAGGCGGAGGTGGAGCTGCCGGACGCCACCCGCGACGAGTTCCCGCCAGGACGCCGTGGCCCGCTGTCGCTGGTGCCGCCGCCGTCGTACGCGGAGGACGGCGCGCGGGACGCGTTCCCTCCGGACGCGGGGCGCAGCGGCCCCGAGAGCGTCCGGCCCTTCGCGGAGCGCGCGGTCGCGGCGCTGTCGTTGGCGAAGGACATCGCGGGGCAGGCGTTGGCCAGTGAGAGCATGGCCCGGGCCCTGCTCGCGGTCGGCGGGCTGAAGGACATGCTCCGCGCCGGGCTGGGCACGGGCGGCGGCGCGAACCTCGACGAGTACGGCAAGGACCCCGCCCTGGTCGAGCGGCTGGAGCCGGTGCTCGAGTTCCTCTATTCGCAGTACTGGCGCGTGTCCGTGCAGGGCGTGGTGCACGTGCCCCCGGGCGCGGCCATCCTGGTGGCCAACCACTCGGGCGCCCTGCCCTACGACGGGCTGGTGATGTCCATGGCGCTCACCCGCGAGCGCCCCGACCTGCGCGAGCCGCGCTGGCTGGTGGAGGACCAGGTCTTCCACGCGCCCATGGTGGGCACGCTCTTCAACCGCATGGGCGCGGTGCGCGCGTGCCCGGAGAACGCGCTGCGCCTGCTGGACGAGCACCGCCCGCTGGTCGTCTTCCCCGAGGGGTATCAGGCGCTCAGCAAGCCCTTCGGCGAGCGGTACCGGCTCAAGCGCTTTGGCCGCGGCGGCTTCGTGAAGCTCGCGCTCCGCACCGGCGCGCCCATCGTCCCGGTGGCCATCGTCGGCGCGGAGGAGACGTCACCGTTGCTGGGCCGCATCCCCGCGTCCTTCCTGGGACTGCCCTACGTGCCGCTCACGCCGCTGGGCCCCCTGCCGCTGCCGGCAAAGTGGAGCATCCGCTTCGGCGAGCCCATTGGCGTCGAGGACCTCCCGCCCGAGGCCGCGGACGACCTGGGCGAGGTGCAGCGCCTCACCGAGCGCACGCGCGAGTCCATCCAGAGCATGCTCCAGTCCCTGCTGCGCGAGCGGCGCTCCGTCTTCGCGGGCTGATTCGGCGTTCCCGTCGAGGGCGCCGCCACGCCCCGCGCGTGGCGGCGGGCTCAGCCCACCACGCGGTTGCGGCCGGTCGTCTTCGCCTCGAAGAGCTTCTCGTCCGCGTCCCGCACCAGCTCACCGGATTCGCGGTGGAAGGGCTCCAGCGCGGCGAGCCCCACCGAGACGGTGACGGGGATGGCCTGCCGGTCGAACTCGAAGCGCTGCTTCTCCACCAGCCGGCGCACCTTCTCCGCGAGCTGCCGCGTGCCCGTCAGGGAGACCTCCGGCAGGAGGATGGCGAACTCCTCGCCGCCGTAGCGCGCGAACACGTCCTCGCGGCGAATCTTCGTGCGCACCGTGGACGCCAGCTGCTTGAGCACCGAGTCACCCGCGAGGTGACCGTACTTGTCGTTCACCGCCTTGAAGTGGTCGATGTCCAGCAGCACCAGCGACAACATCCGCTCGTAGCGGCGGCTGCGCGAAATCTCGCGGTCCAGCTGCTCGTCGAAGTAGCGGCGGTTGTAGATCTGCGTCAGGCCGTCCATGGTGGTCAGCCGGTAGATTTCATCGTGGTACGCCGCCTCGATGTTCCCGCCGGCGATGTACTTGAAGATGGTCCGGCCAATCTTCACCAGGTCGCCATTGCGCAGCTCGCGCACGCCCTCCACCAGCTCGTCGTTGATGAACGTGCCGTTGGTGGAGCCCAGGTCGCGGATGCGCACACCCTCCCGCGTGTTGGTGATGCCCGCGTGGTTGCGGCTGACCGACTCTTGATCGATCTGGATGTCCGCCTTCGAGGAACGCCCGATGAGCGTTTCCCCGGACGTGAGGTCGAACTTCCGCCCCAGGTCCAGGCCGTAGATCACCACCAGCGCCGCGTCGAGGTTGACCGGCCGGTCGGAGATCTTCGAGATGACCGTGACGACCGTCTCCTTCTGCACCTTGCCTCCCGGGGCTGCAACGCTACCACCCGGCAAATCGGGAAAGCGAGCCAGAGCGCGAGAACCCAGGTGGGTGTCCACGTACTCGGGGGTTCGAGCTCAGTGGATGTCGACGCGCCGGCTGCTCGTCACGAGGGGCCGCAGGGGGACGCCATCCGGGCCCACCAGGGTGGCGGTCAGCGTCGCCCCCACGCCCTGGCAGCCCTCCGGCAGGCGCAGCTGGAACTCGCCCACGCCGTCCGTCGGGGCGCCCTGCTCCATGTCGAAGGGGCCCACGCAGCCAGCCCCCCCTTGCAGGCGGATGTGCACCCGCCCCTGGCCTTCCGGCGGAGCGCCCAACCGGAACCCGGAGACGCGCAGGCGGACCGCGCTGCCCCGCGCCAGTCGTTGCCCGTCCGCCTCGGGGTGGAGCCACGTCACCTCGGGGTGGCCCAGGCGCACGGAGGCGATGGCATCCGTCAGGTCCGCGAGCCGCTCCAGGCGGGGACCGTCCGCCGCCACCAGGCGCGCCACGCCCTCACCCTCACGACGGCTCAGCGACGACACGCGCAGCACCTCGACATGGAGCCGTGCGCGCGTGGCGCCAAGCGGGGACGCGAACGTGCGGTCCTCGAACCCGAATGGCGGCCGCGGCACCTGCACGCCGTCGTCCACGTCGTCCGGCGGCATCAACACCGTCCAGCGTCGGCCCGCCCGGGTCGAGAACTCGACGCGCACCAGCGTGGCGCGCGAGTCCACCGTCGCCTTGAACTCGCGGCCGTCCAGCCCCTGGTGGGACTCGCCGTCGAAGTTGTAGCGCGCGGACTCCGGGAGGGAGAGGAAGCCAGCGTCCATGGCCACGGGCCGGAGCCCCTCTGGATCGAACCGAGGGCCCTCGAACGTCTTCACGAGCGTGCTCGTGGCCAGCGAGCCATCCGCCGCATCGCCCACCGCGGACACCAGCAACCGGTAGGGCTGCCCCTCCAGCCCGCCGTGCGCCGGTGCCATGCGAACCGGGATGTGGCCGGGCCGGCCCAGGCGCGAATCCGCGTCCGTGTTCGGATCCGCCGGCGAGGTATTGCCAGCGGCGCCGAGCCCCAGCGGCACCAGCCCCCGGCCGGGCGCGCCCACCGTGGCCAGCACATAGGCCCGGTCGAGGTAGGTCCCCAGGTACTGCGGCAGTGAAGGCACCTGGACGACGAAGGGGAACGACAGGCGCACGCCTTGCGAGCTCCCGAAAGGCAGCGGCTGCGCGTACTCCGCGGCCTGGACATCCGGCGCGCCCACGCCGATGCCAGGGGTGGGCGCCAGGGTGAACGGGGTGTCTCGCGCCACGAGCGAGAAGAAGCGCGGCGAGCCTTGCAGCACGCGGCCCAGTTGGAGCAGCGGGTCGACCTTGGGTTGCAGCGCGCCGAGCGGCAGGTCGGCCACGGAGAGGACCCCGGTCAGGGCCCAGGCCGTGCGCGTCCCACAGGCGCCAGCACGCATGGTCAACTCCGGATCCAGCCCGCCCAGCAAGGCGCCATCACACATGCCGGCCAGGCCTGGGAGGGAAACCTCGGGCACGCGCGCGTCGGCCATCCAGAGCGCGGCGCCTGACGGCAGGGACAGGCGCGGCGCCTCCATCCCGCTCCACACCGGCAAGGACACCTCGCGCTCCGGCCCCACGAGGAACTCCGAGGTCTGGTCCGACGGAAGCCCGGGCACGGACAGGCCCGCGACCCCGACGCGCAGCAAGGAGCCGGCGGTGAGGGCGCCTTCCACCGTGGGGAGCACGCCCCGCACCCCGCCGAAGCGGTCCAGCGGGTTGCGCACGAGCGCCAACCGCACATCGCGGAAGCGGCTCGCGTCGTGCCGCGCCAGCGTGAGGTAGCCGAACTCCGGGTGATAGGCGGTCAGCCCGACCTCGCCGCGGGCGGGCACCCACGCGGTGCCGTCCGCGTTCGTCACCATCGCGGCCGTCTGCTCGCCGTCATCGTCCGACACCGCGACCACGGCCAGCGGCACCGGCCAGCCCGTCTGCGAATCCACCACGAGCACGCGCACCCCGCCCTCCGCCACGTCGGGGGGAAGCACGTTGACGCGCGCCGAGCATGTCGCCTCGCCCACCTGAACGCGCACCGCGGGGTGTTCGGACGCGGGCTCGGCCAGCACGAAGCGCCCGGCGGCGGCCACGGCGGCCTCCGTCACCGAGGGCGTCAGCGCCGCCCACGTCAGGCCACCTCGCGGCACCAGCGGGCGACCGGCCGAATCCCGCACCCACACGCGGAAGTCCACCACCAGCCCCGGGCTGCCGACGACGACCGCCGGCGTCACCTCACACGACGCCGCCTGGGACGGCTCGGGCTGCGCCACGCACGCGCCATCCCGGCACGCCCGGTCCCCATCACAGTCCGCGTCCTCGGCGCACACCGCGGGCAGACAGCGGTTCATGTCGCAGATGCAGCCGCGCCCGCCGGCCTCGTCGCAGACGGCCAGCGCATGCTTCCCACGGCGCTCGCCGCGACAGTCCGCCTCCGTCCGGCAGGCCGCCACGCAGCGCGAGGTGGCCGTGTCGCAGATGAAGAGCTCCGGATCCACGCAGTCCTGGTCGACGGCGCAGAACTCCCGCTGGGTGATGGGCACGTTTGGAATGTCGGTGATGTCGCCTTCGAGGTAGGCGCCACAGCCGCTCAGACACAGCAGCACACAGGCCAGGCGGGCCAGCAGCGGGTAGCGGGGGGTGGGACTCATGCGGGTGCGGCTCCGGGGGGACCGTCCGCGACCATACAGCAGGACGCGCACTGCGTGACGGTACACGGCGCCGGCCGCCGCCCTTCCGTCCCCAATATAGCCTGTTCGGCCGCCGGACGCCCCTCCTGCGCAAGGAGGGTTGGCTTTCGGATTTCCTGGATCGATGATCGGTCCCCATGGCCCGCAGCGAGCCCAAGACCCTGGAACACCTCCTCCCTCGCGTGCTGGCGCGCCTCGCGGGCGAGTCCGGCAAGGGCGCTGCCCTCGCGCCCGTGTGGGAGGCGGTGGTGGGTCCACACCTGGCGCGGCACACCACCCCCCAGGCCATCCACGGCACCACGCTGGTGGTGGCCGTGACGGGCGCGGAATGGGCCCGCACCCTGGAGACCGAGTCCGCCTCCCTCTGTGAGCGGCTCAACGCGCGGCTCGGCCCCGGCCGGGTGACCGCCCTCTCCTTCACCTTCGGAGCGCCTCGCCGATGATGGCCCTCCTGGCGCTCGGCGTCCTGCTGGCCGCGGCGCCTCCGACGACGGACGCCATGGAGCGCAGCGCGGCGCAACACGTCGGCCGTGAGTTCGAGCGCGTGGGCCGGCGCGTCCCGGTGGAGGACCCGAGGCTGTCCACGGCGGCGCGGCGGCTCGCCCGCGAGGCGCTCACCGAGTACACCACCGGCGCGCCGGGGCTCTTCACGCTCACCCGGGCCGTCAGTGACGCCGGGGCCGCGGACCCGTCGCCGCGCACGCTCGTCATCCGCGCCTGGGTGCCCCGGCACGCCATCGAGACCTTCCTCGTCCGCGACGACTTCAACGGCGAGCGGACCTCGCACTTCGGCGTGGGCGTGGCGGTGAAGGCCGAGCGCGCGGCGCTGGTGTTGCTGCTGGTGGACCGCAAGGCGGAGCTCCAACCCTTCCCGCGCAAGCTGGCGGACGACACGCCCCGGTCGGCGACGCTCTGCGGAACGCTGGTGCCGCCCTTGCGGCAGGCGGAGGTCTACGCCACCCACCCGGACGGAACCGTGCACCGGGTCCCCAGCCAGGCACGCGGCGCGCAGGGTGGCTTCTGCTCCCGGCTGGCCTTCGCCGCCCCGGGCACCTACACCCTCGAGGTGGTGGGACGCGCGGACGCGGGCCCCGAGGTGGCCTCCCTCTTCCTGGTGGACCACGGCGCGCCGGGCACGAACACCGCCCAGGACGACGCCGTCGAGCCCACCACCCTGGAAGACGCCCGGGTGGCGCTCTACGAGCGAATCAACGCCCTGCGCCGCGTGCACGGGCTCGTCGAGCTGAAGCCCGACCCGCTGCTCGAAGCCGTGGCCCAGGACTACAGCGCGCGCATGTCGAAGGAGGGCTTCTTCGCGCACATCGCCCCGGACGGCTCCACGCTGAAGAAGCGGCTGCCCGCCGAGGCGCGCTACGTGCGCGCGGGAGAGAACCTGGGGCTGGCCGCGGGCCCGCTGGCGGCCCACTTCGGCATCGAGCACAGCCCCGGCCACCGCCGCAACGTGCTGGACCCGGGCTTCCGCTACATGGGCGTGGGCGTGGCCTTCCACACGGTGAACGGGCGCCAGGAGGCCCTCCTCACCGAGGTCTTCACCGTCGCGCCGCCCGCCACGCCCGAGTTCGTGGACCCGCGGCAGGAGGCCTACGACACGCTGAGCCGGCTGCGCGCGTCCCGCAAGCTGCCGCCGCTGACGCGCAGCCCGGCCCTGGACTCACTGGCGAGCGCCCATGCGCGGCGCGCCCTGGAGCTGGACCAGCCCTCCGCGCAGCCCGGTGAAGCCCCGGTGCACGAACGCGTCTTCGAGGCGCTGCCCGACGCGGGCACCGCCTCCGTGGACTTCTTCGTCGTGTCGGACCCCACGGCGATTCCGGAGTCCCGCAGCCTGGCCGACGCCACCAACAACCGCGTGGGCGTGGGCGTGGTGAAGGGAGACTCCCGCCGCTTCGGGACCAATCAGTACTGGGTGGCCGTCATCTACGCGGCCGTCCCCTGATGCCCCGCACGGCACGGCCCGTGCGGGAAGCCCCTGAAACATGTGACAGGGGCGACGTCGCCATCGCCGCTCGGAGAGCGGCCCCGTCTAGACGGGCCGGCGCTGCGTGGCGTAGGCCTCGAGCCCCATCTGCGGAGGTGCCACCTGCTGATACATGGGGCACTTCATGCAGGTGAACGACTGCCAACCCCGCCGGACGGCTTCATCCAGGCAGTTGTCATACTGATGGCAGTTGAGATTGCGATGGGTTTCGACGCCGGCACGCTTCGGCCCGGCTTCGGGGTTGATGGTTTGTGGCAGATCGGCTGGACACGGCTTCATGAAGCCCTCCCTCTGAACTGTTTCCCCCCCGAGCGCTATGAACGAGCAGTGCTACCTGACGACAACGACTGAACCGCCTTGGGGCGGTGGACCGGAGTGGCGCTGAACGGCGGCGCAAGGTAGTGATTCACTCCGGGTGACGCAATGGGTCGGCTGTTCCTACCCAAGTGCACGTAATCGCCTGGACGCTTTCAGCGAATGACATCTGGTGCTGAACAGTCAGGACTGGCCCGACGCCGCGCGGATCTAGGACTTGTCGCGCCCGCTGTCAAACCACCCTCCCCAAAGTGCAAGGGGAATGATCGCAAAGTCCGTCTCGTTGGCAGGCCGCAAAGCCGCGTCGTGAAAGGAAGACCACATGAGTTGGAGTGGGTGGGTTGCGGGGGTGGTTGCGGGGGTGTCGCTGGGACAATCCCCCACGGCGCTGGACGCCGTGCGCCTCCACAAGCCCGACGCGGCGGCCCTCGCTCGCGCGGAGTTGACGGCGTGCGTCGCGAAGCAGTGCGAGGACGCGGGCCGCCTGGCGCTGTTGGCGGCGACGCTCACGCTCTCGGACGGGCAGGCCGCCGAAGCCAGGGAGCTCCTGGCCGCCTGGCCCGCGCCGCCACTCCTGGCGCCCTACCACGCCTTCTACCTGGGGCAGGCCCGCTTCTATGCCGGTGACGCGGCGGGCGCCGCCAAGGACTTCGAGCGGGTGCTCACATCGAACCCGCCCGCGCACCTGGCTTCGCGGGCCCGCGCGCGCCTGGGCGAGTCGCTGCTGAAGGCGGGCCAGGCGAAGGAAGCGGCGCAGGTGCTGGAGGACGCGGCGAAGGCGTCGCCCACGGTGGAGCTGCTCTACCAGCGCGCCCAGGCGCGAGGCGCCTCTGGGAACCCCGCGGGCCAGCGCGCGGACCTGATGACGGTGGCGCTGCGCTTCCCCACCCACCCGTATGGCGAAGAGGCCATGGCCTGGCTCACGCAGACGCGCACGCCGCCCGTGAAGCTGGGCTTCACGGAGCGCAGCACCCGCGCCGAGCGGTTCCTGGACGCGGGCGCGACGCAGCGCGGGCTCGACGAGCTGGCGGCGCTGGACGGCGTGAAGCTCGACAAGACGCAGGCGGCCCGGGTGGCGCTGCTGCGCGCGCGGGCCTGGTTCGCGCTGGGGAAGTCGGCGGAGGCCGACAAGGCGCTCGCGCTGGCCAGGAAGGGCCCCGCCGCGGTGGCCGCCCAGGCGGACCTGCTGGTGGCGCGGCGCGCGCTCCGCTCGGACGACAACGACACGGCCCGCAAGCTGATGGCGGCGCTGGACCAGAAGTACCCCTCGCAGGCCGCGGGGGATGAAGGCGCGTTCTTCGCGGGCTGGCTGGACCTGCAGTCGGGCCGCTACGCGGACGCGGTGAAGGCCTTCGCGTCGTTCGAGTCCCGGTATCCCAAGTCGCGGCGCCGGGATGAAGGCATGTGGTTCCGCGCGCTGGCGCACCTGCGACTGGAGGAATACGCCAAGGCGCGCGAGGCGCTGGAGTCCTTCCTGGCCGCCTACCCCAAGAGCAACATGGGCCCGCAGGCGCGCTACTGGATGGCCCGCAGCCGCGAGCTGGAGGGCGCCAAGAAGGACGCGCTGGGCCCCGCGTACACGGCGGTCATCACGTCGGCGCCGGCGTCGTTCTACGCGTTGATGGCGAACGAGCGGCTCAAGGCGCTGGGGCTGACGCCGCCCGCGCACTTCCCACATCCCCCCAAGCTGCTGAAGCCCACGCGCCCGCCCGAGCTGGAGCTGGCCATGGCGCTGACGCGCGCGGGCCTGTTCCGGGACGCGGCGGACGAGGTGGAAGCGCACGCCGGGCGCCTCCGCTCGGCGGACCAGGCCCTGCCCTTCGCGCACGCGCTGCTGGGCCTGGGCGAGTACGGCCATGCGTACGCCGTGGCGGCGCGCCACCTGTGGGGCCGGGCCTTCGGTTCGCGTGAGCCGGACGCGCTCGCGGCCTTCTACCCGCGTGCGTTCGCCTCCGCCGTGGAGGGCGCGGCGAAGCAGCACCAGGTGGACCCGCATCTGGTGTGGGCCATCATGCGGCGGGAGAGCGCCTTCCGGCCGGAGGTGATGAGCATGGCCGACGCGCGCGGGCTGATGCAGATCATCCCCAAGACGGCGAACGCCATCGCGGAGAAGCTGGCCGAGCCGGTCCCCGCGCCCGCGGACCTGTTCTCGCCCGAGCGCAACATCCGCTACGGCGCCTGGTACCTGTCACGCCTCATGGAGCGCTTCGGGCACCCGGTGCTCGCGGCGGCGGCCTACAACGCGGGCCCCAGCTCGGCGGCGAAGTGGGCCCAGGAGCGCGGCACGCTGCCGCTGGACCTCTTCGTGGAGACCATCCCCTTCCGGGAGACGCGCGGCTACGTGAAGCAGGTGGTGGCGGACCTGTTCCTCTACCACGCGTTCTACGGCGACGGCGCGGGCGCGCCCCAGCTCCAGCTGGTGGTGCCCGCGCCCACGAAGGAGGGCGTCACCTTCTAGGCGCGGCGCGCCATGCGGCGCAGGATTTCGGACTCCAGGCCATGCACCACCTCGGACAGCGGGGTGCTGCTGGAGTCCACGTGGAGGGCGTCCTCGGCCGCCTTCAACGGCGCCACGGCGCGCGCGGAGTCATCGCGGTCCCGCTTCATCTGGTCCGCGAGCACCTCCTCCAGGGAGCTCTCCACGCCCTTCTGGAACAGCTCCTCGTAGCGGCGCCGGGCCCGCACCTCGGGGTTGGCCGCGAGGAAGAACTTCGCGTCCGCGTCCGGGAACACCACGGTGCCAATGTCCCGGCCTTCCAGGATGGCGCCCTTCTCCGACTCCAGCGCCAGCCGCCGCTGCAGCTGCAGCAGGCCCGCGCGCACCACCGGGCGGCTGGACACCTGCGACGCCGCCATGGAGTTCTCCGGCGTGCGAATCTCGCCCGACACGTCCTGGTCGCCGAGGAACACGTGGTTCTCCTCGCCCACCACCTGGAAGTGGATGTGCACGCGGGCCAGCAGGTCCTCCAGGGCCGCGTCATCGTCGAAGGCGATGCCCTCCCGGCGGGCCATCAGCGCCACGCACCGGTAGATGGCGCCCGTGTCCACCAGCGAGAAGCCCAGCCGGCGCGCCAGCAGCTTGGACACCGACGACTTGCCAGCGCCCGCCGGTCCGTCGATGGCGACGATGAAAGGCCGGGTGCTCACGAGAGGATCTCCTTCAGCACCTGGACACACCGCGCGTTCTCCGCCGGCGTCCCCACGGAGATGCGCACGTGGTGGGCGAAGCCCTGCCCCGCGAAGGGCCGGACGATGACGCCCTTGCGCAGCAGCTGCTCGTACAGCGCCACCGCCGGGCGGCCGAAGTCCACGAACACGAAGTTGGCGTGGCTCTGTGTGAGCGTGCCGCCCAGCTTCGGCAGCTCCTCGGCGAAGTACCGCAGGCCCGCCTGGTTGACCTCGCGCGTGCGGCGCACGTGCTCGGTGTCGTCCAGGGCCGCCATGCCCGCCGCCTGCGCCAGCACCGTCAGGTTGAAGGGCATGCGGGTGCGGTGCAGGTACGCCGCCAGCTGCGAATCCATGATGCCGTAGCCCAGGCGCACGCCCGCGAGCCCGTGAATCTTGCTGAAGGTGCGCAGCGCCACCAGGTTCGGGTGCTGGCCGAGCAGCTCCACCGCGCTGGCGTAGTCCGGCCAGTCGACGAACTCGAAGTAGGCCTCGTCGTGCACCACCAGCACTTCCGGCGGCACCTTCGCCAGGAAGGCCTTCAGCGCCTCGCGGCCGAACGCCGTGCCCGTGGGGTTGTCCGGGTTGGCCAGGAACACCATCCGCGTGCGCGGGGTGAGGGCCTTCGCCATGGCGTCCAGGTCGTACTGGTAGCCCTCCCGCATGGGCACCTCCACGAAGGGCCGCCCATGGGCCTGCGCGGAGATGCGGTACGCGGAGAAGGAGCCCTGGCACAGGAGGATTTCGTCCTCCGGCGACGTGAAGGTGCGGATGAGCAGCTCGATGAGCTCGTTGGAGCCGCTGCCCAGCACCACCTGCTCCGGCTTCACGCCCACGTGCGCGGCCACCTTGCGCACCAGGTGGAAGGACGTGGCGTCGGGGTACAGGTGCGTCGCGCCGGACGCGCTCCGCATGGCCTCCACGGCGCGTGGAGAGGGCCCCAGCGGGTTCTCGTTCGAGGCCAGCTTGATGACGCCCTTCAAGCCGAACTCGCGCTCGGTCTCTTCAATGGGCTTGCCGGGCACGTACGGCTTGAGGGTCTCGACGTGGGAAGGAACGAGCGGTCGCATGGTGAAGGCCCTGTACGTGGTTTCAGCGTCCGGAGAACACACCGAGCGCGCGGAACTTCGCGTACCGGTCCTGCACCAGTTCATCGGGTGACAGCTCGGCGAGCTGGCCCAGGTGCTTGCGCAGCGTCTTGCCCAGCGCCTCGGCCATCTTCACCGGGTCGCGGTGGGCGCCACCGGCGGGCTCGGGGATGGCCTCGTCGATGATCTTCATCTCCAGCAGGTCCTTGGCCGTCAGCCGCATCGCGTCCGCGGCCTTGTCCGCCTTGGAGGCGTCACGGAAGAGGATGGAGGCGCAGCCCTCCGGGGAGATGACGGAGTAGACGCTGTTCTGGAGCATCAGCACGCGGTTGCCCACGCCAATGGCCAGCGCGCCGCCGGAGCCGCCCTCGCCCACCACGGTGGAGATGATGGGCACGCGCAGCCGGCTCATGACCTCCAGGTTGACGGCGATGGCCTCGGCCTGCCCGCGCTCCTCCGCGCCGATGCCCGGGTACGCGCCCGGCGTGTCGACGAAGGTGAGGATGGGCTTCTCGAAGCGCTCGGCCAGCTCCATGAGGCGGCGGGCCTTGCGGTAGCCCTCCGGGCGCGGCATGCCGAAGTTGCGCGCCATGTTCTCCTTGGTGTTGCGGCCCTTCTGGTGGCCCATCACCATCACCGGCTTGCCGTCGAAGCGCGCGAAGCCGCCAACGATGGACGGGTCCTCCCCGAAGTGCCGGTCGCCGCACAGCTCGACGAAGTCGGTGAAGAGGTGGTGGACGTAGTCCAGGAAGTAGGGGCGGTTCGGGTGCCGGGACATCTGCACCACCTGCCACCGCGACAGGTCGCTGAAGATCTCCGTCTGGAGTTTCTTCGCCTTCTTCTCGAGCTTGGAGATCTCCGACGAGAAGTCCACCGTGCCGCTGGTGGAGAGGACCTTGAGCTCGTCGATCTTCTTTTCCAGCTCGATCAGGGGGCGCTCGAACTCGAGCACATAGCTGGTACCGGTTGCCATGGCGCGGAACTAGCACCAGGGTAAGGCGGCTTTCAACGCGCAAGCGGTTACGCACCCCAACGAATTCCCAGGCGTCCCGCCCGTCTGGAGGCACATGCACCCGGCCCTGCCCCTGCTCCTCCTGGCCCTGACGGGCTCCACCAGCACCCCTGGCGCCCGGCAGCTGAACACGCAGGGTTTCCGGCTGTACCAGGCGGGGCGCTACCCAGAGGCCCTGGAGCGCTTCCAGGCGTCCGCCAAGGCGTCGCCGGACTACGCGCTGGCCCACTACAACCTGGCGGCCACGCTGGGCGTGCTCCGCAAGCAGGGAAAGGTCTGCGAATACAGCGCCCACCGGGACGTGATTGTTGAACACCTCACGCAAGCGGTGGCGCTGGACGCCCGGCGCCTGACGCGAGCCCGGGAGGACGCCGACTTCGAGCCCATCCGCGACACCCTGGGCTGGCAGAAGCTCCAGGGCCGCGACCCGGCACGAGAGCAGGACGTGCCCACGCTGCTGCGCGCCGTGTCCTGGTTCGGCCCCGGCGTGGGCGTCTACGGCACCCTGCGGCGGCTCCGCTTCGAGCCAGGAAGCCGCGTCACCCTCCTGGACAAGGTGGTGGACGCGGAGGGAACGCCGCGTGAGAGGCAAGTGCGAGGCCGCTACACGGTGAGCGGCCGGCAGGTCGAGCTGCGGCTGGAAGGCCGCTCGCCCACGAAGGGCTCGCTGACGGAGACGGGCGCTCTCACGTTTCCGGGCTGGGAGACGTTCACCGACGCACCGTCGGAGTGCGAGGCCTGAGCCCACCAGGGCCGCCATGCCCTCCAGCCATCAGTCACGGGGCGGCTCACGCTCGTTTTCAGATACGGCCCCACGGGCACGCTTGGCACCCATGATGCGCGTCGTCATGGTGCGCGCGGGGGCGGGTGGGCAGGGCAGATTTTCGGTGTGGAAACTCGGGCGGGAGGCGGTGCGGCGGCGGCCCCCTCTACTTTCATGACAAGGGACAGGACGGCTCCCGCCGGAAGGGAGGCGGCCCGGCGGGAGCTGCTGCGTCAACTCAGCACGGCAGCCACGGCCCGACGCCCCGGCCGCACGAGTCGTAGCACTCGAGCGTGAGGTCGTAACAGACGGGGTACGACACCTGGCACTGCTCCGGGCACAGCGCCAGGAACTGGTAGCACTGGTCGTAACAGGACACGGGCGACTCGACGGACGCCGTCACGGCGTCTTCAGCCGCCTCGGCGTTCGGAGCCGCGGGCTCGGTGACGGGCTCGCCGCCACAGGCCACCAGCAACAGCGCGGGCAGCGACGCCAGGACCAGGGAACGGATGCGCATCGAGGACATGGAACTCCCGGGGGACAGCGGGTGAGCAACGGCGCTCACCACTCTATCGCCGAGGACTTCCAGGAACCTCAGGCTGCCTTGATTTTCGCGGCGGGCGGCGACAGCGCGTACCACGCCGTGCGGAAGGCCTTCAGCTCGCGCAGCCCGGCCGGGTGACGGCCCAGCGCGGGCGCCATGGTGACGGGCAGGCCCAGCTTCTTCTCGATGGCCTTGGCCGCGTTCAGCTCCAGCTTGCGCCGGTTCTCGCACTTCTCGCAGGTGGACTTGGGGCCCACGCGGTTGACGAGCACCCGCTCCACGGGGAGCTTCTTCTCCTTGAGGTACTCCACCAGCCGCTCGGTGCGGGCCGCCGCCAGCTCCTCGCCGCGCGTGACGACGACGAAGCGCGCCTCGCTCGGGGTGGCCAGCGCGTCCTCGAAGCGCTTCACGTGCTTGATCATCGCCGCGAGGTCATCCGCCAGCTCGCCCAGGCCCTTCGCGCGGTGCTTGTTGATCACCGTGTGCAGCGCGCCCAGCCAGGCCTTGGCCGTCTCCGCCAGCTCCACCACGCGCACGGACATCACCACCGGCGACGAATCCACCACGATGCGCTTGAAGCGCTCCTGCACCAGCGCGTCCGTGAGGCAGGACAGCGCGGCCAGCTCGTCGATGCCCGGCGGCGCGCACTCCAGCAGGTTGCGCAGGTAGAGCAGATCCGCCGGCACGTCGTTGCCCGAGCGCGGCGCGCCCTCGAAGGCCTTCTCCGCCTTCTCCTTCAGCCGCTTGCGCAGGGCGTTGAACCAGCCGGCGATGTCCAGCTCGCGCGCGTACAGGCCCTTGGTGCCCTTCACCTGCGTCTCGGTGTCCGTCAGGCGGCTCTGCAGCACGTCCGACAGCGAGTGCGACGGATCCGTGGAGATGAGGAGCACCGGCCCCTCCTTCTCCGTCAGCGTCACCGCGGCGGCGGCGGCGCAGGAGCTCTTGCCCACGCCCCCCTGCCCCACGAAGAAGATCAGCCGCGTGGGCGGCAGCGGCGGCGCGGCGATGGGCGGCATGGACGGCGCGCGCACCAGCGCCGGAGGTCCCTCGGCCGCGGCGAACTCCAGCGCCTTCGTCTCCTTGCCACCGGCCCAGGCCTTGGCGAAGAGCGCCAGGCCCTCCAGGCCGCGCGGCGCCACCTCGCGCCGGCCCAGCAGGTGGACCGGCACCGCCTTGTCCAGCGCCTGGAACTTGCGGACGTGGGGCGCCTGCAGGCCGCGCCGGCCCTGACACGCGGGACAGCCGCCCTTGTCCTCGACCTGGTTGACGACGATCTCCGTCACCGGCAGCCCGCGCTCGCGCAACTGGGTGAAGAGCATGCGCGTCTGCGCCTCGGGCACCGGCTCGGCCAGCGCCACCACGTGGAAGGCCGTGCGCGTGGCGTCCTTCAGCAGCGCCAGCAGCTTCTCCGCCTTCTGCCCCACCTGCTCCAGCACGCCGGGCGCCGCGGGCTCCGCGGCCTTCTTGCCCTTCTTCACCGGCGCTTCCGTCTTGTCCCCGCCCGCCTTCACCAGGCCCAGGAACTTGCGCAGGCTCACCGGCAGGTCGAACAGCCGCAGGGTGTGGCTGGTGGGCGCCGCGTCCACGACGATGCGGTCGAACGCGTCGTCCTCCAGCAGCTCCACCACGTGGAAGAGCGCCACCAGCTCCTCCAGCCCCGGCACCGCCTGCTGATACAGCTTGCCCAGGTCTTCTTCCGAGACGTGCGTGCCCTTGGAGGCCGCCTTCGCCAGCGCTGGCAGGTAGGACGCCAGGAAGGGCTTCATCAGCGCCGCCGGCTCCACTTCCAGGCCGTAGACCCCGCCGTCACCCTTGCCGGGGACGAGCTTGGTGGGCTTGGCCGCGAGCTTCTTCTTCACCAGGTCCGACAGGGAGCGGACCGGATCCAACGACACGAGCAGCACGCGCTCCTTGGGCGCGTCTTCCGACAGCCTCAAGGCATATGCTGCCGCGAGCGTCGTCTTACCTACCCCGCCCTTGCCGCCGAAGAAGTGAAGTACTCGCGCGTCGCTCATTGCGTTGTGGCCTTCCTTGTGCCCCCCCGCGGCACCTGATGCACACTCCTGCACGGCCGAGGTGTTGCAGCGGCGCCGGAGTTGCCCGAGGCGTGGAACATGTACGGCCGGGCACTCCCTGTGGGTGGGAGACCCCCCCAGAATCCCCCGTCCAGAGGTCAAAAGTCAAGAATTGACGGGGGTTTCGCGGCGGGGTCGCCGCCTGGGCGGGCATCCCCTCCGAGCCTGGCCAAGGCCTCGGAATCCGGAGGGGATTCCTACCTGTGAGGTCAGCGGATGACGAACGAGTTGGTGCCCATGGCACCCATCGCGCCATCGCTTCCCTGGCCCCCCAGGGGGCCTCCGCCGCCGCCCGTGGGGCCCTGCTGCTGGGCGCGCGCCTCGGCGGCGTAGCGGTTGAGCTTGTTGTAGAGCGTCTTCTCGCTCACCCCCAGCACCTCGGCGGTGCGGGCCTTGTTGTTCCCGTTCCGCTGGAGGCTGCCCAGGATGTACTCGCGCTCCACGGCGTCCAGGCTCAGGCCGAAGGGCAGCCGGAACGTGTGGCGCTCCGGGCTCTTGCCGGCCATGTCGGGCGGCAGGTGCTCGCGGGTGATCAGCTCCCCGTCGCACAGGATGACGGCGCGCTCCACCGCGTTGCGCAGCTCGCGGATGTTGCCCGGCCAGTCGTAGTTCTTCAGGACCTCCATGGCCTCCGGGTGCACGCCGCTGACGCGCTTGCCGGAGTCGCCGCGGAACTTGTCCACGAAGTGCTGCACCAGGATGGGCACGTCGTCGCGGCGCTCGCGCAGCGGCGGCAGGTGGATCTGGAAGACGTTGAGGCGGAAGTAGAGATCCTCGCGGAAGCGGCCGTTCTTGATCTCCTGCTTCAGGTCGCGGTTGGTGGCGCACAGCACGCGCACATCCACCTCGATCTCCACCTTGCCGCCCAGCCGCCGCAGCTTCCCCTCCTCCAGCACGCGCAGCAGCTTGGCCTGCAGCTCGATGGGGATCTCCCCCAATTCGTCCAGGAAGAGCGTGCCGCCGTGGGCCATCTCGAACACGCCGGGCCGGCGCTGATCCGCGCCGGTGAAGGCGCCGCGCTCGTGGCCGAACAGCTCGGACTCGATGAGCGTGGCCGGGATGGACGCGCAGTTGATGGCGATGAAGGGCTTGTCGCGGCGCAGGGACAGGTTGTGCACCGCGCGGGAGACGACCTCCTTGCCCGTGCCGGACTCGCCGCTGATGGACACGCTGGCCTTGGAGGGGGCCACCTTCTCCACCAGCTCGATGACCTTGCGCATGCCCGCTGACTGGGCAATCAGGTCCGACGAGCCGAGCTGCTTCAGCCGCCGCCGCAGCGTCTGCACCTCGCGCAGGGTCTCCTTCTTCTCCAGCGCCCGGTCGATGCAGACCTTGAGCCGCGCGGTGTCCAGCGGCTTGACGATGAAGTCGTAGGCGCCCTCGCGGATCGACTCCACGGCGGCGTCGATGGTGCCTCGCCCCGTCAGGAACACCACCGGGCAGTCCGGCAGCTCCTCCTTCAGGTTGCGCAACAGCCAGAGCCCATCCGTCTCCGGCATGGCCAGGTCCGACAGGACCACGTCCGGCCGGAACTCGTTTGCCTTGCGGAGGGCGTCATGCCCGTCGAATGCGATCTCGACCTTGTGTCCCCAGGCGCTGAGCATCTCCGCCAGCGCCTCACAGGTGTCGCGTTCGTCATCCACGGCCAGGATTCGTGCGCTGCCCAAGTGAAGACCTCCCGTACTGCGTCGTGACGCGAAGTTGTCGGAACTTTGAAATCAGGAAACGGCCTGGCGGGATGCAACGCTCAGGCGCGGGTGAAACTCAGACGACACGTGCCCGCTCGGATGAACAGGTCCACGCCGAGCTGCGCGCAGCGCAGCCGCAGGGCCTCCACGCTCTCAGGCAGGGGCTCGGCGCCAGGACCGGCCGAATCCTCGACCTCCAGCACCGCGCTCGTGGCCTCGCCGCGGACCGTGACGCGCACCGTCCCGCCATTCTCCGCGCGGCGGAAGGCGCGCAGCAGCGCCTGGACCAGGAAGAAGCCCAGCTCCGACGTGTCCTCGAGCTGGACCTGGACGCCCGCCTCCACCGCGGACTGGACCTGCACGCGGCGCTTGCGGCCCTCGTGCCCCAGCACGCCCAGGGCGCGCGTGGTGGCCTCCGACAGGTCCGCCGCGCCCGCGCTGCCGCCGCGGAAGACGACGAAGTCGCTGAAGAGCTTCAGGATGCCGTCCACGCGCTGGATCTGGTCGCGCATGGCCTTGAGGTTCTTCTCCTGCGACGGAGGCACCTGCCCCGTCTCCGCCTTCAGCTTCTCCGCCAGGACCTCCAGATGGATGGCCAGCGCGTTGAGCGGATTGCGCACGTCATGCAGGAGGCTGTCCATCAACGTGGGGACGGCCACGTACCGCGCCGCGCCCACGACGGGCTTCGGCGCATCCTCCATGGAGGATGCACTATTTGACATTGCTGTCGAGGTAACCAACTGGAACTCCTCGGGATTTTCCCTGATCCACCCCCGCCGCCGCCCTACCGGAGCCAAGAGTTAGGGAGCCGCTCCAACATCGTCAACCCTGGGTCGGTAATTCTTGCCGGAAGCGGCAAATTCCCCATGCACGGCGCGGACTTACGCCCGCGCGCGAGTGTTTTTCAGGTGACGTTTGGGAAGCGGATGCGATCAGACAGGACGCACGCGTCCTGCCCCGAGGTCCAGGGTGATCAGGTACCCGAGGCGGGAGGGCGTGCGCCCTCACCCAACCCCACGAGGTCCAGCTTGAGCAGCGCCGCGTACTCGAAGATGCGGGGGTCCCGGTAGAACTCGCCGAACACGATGCGGACCAGGCCCGCGTTGGCGATGAGCTTGAAGCACGGCCAGCACGGGCTGGCGGTGGTGTAGATGGTCGCCCCGTCGATGCTGACGCCGTTGGTGGCCGCCTGGATGATGGCGTTGGCCTCCGCGTGGACGGTGGCCACGCAGTGGCCGTTCTCCATCATGTGGCCCACGTCATCGCAGTGGGGCAGCCCCCGGATGGCGCCGTTGTAGCCGGTGGACAGGATGGTCCGTCCCCGCACGATGACGGCGCCCACGTGTTTGCGATCGCAGGTGGCGCGCGTGGCCACCTGCTCCGCGATGTCCATGAAGTACTGATCCCACGAAACACGTCCGGCCATCCCACGCCTCCTGAATTGCCGCCGGATGTACCGCGCGCGCGCGCCCCGCGCGAGAAACCGGACTACCGGCCCGCCGCCTGGGCGACGCCCCCTTCCGTCGAGGGCCGGTGGACGAGCAGCCGCCCGAAGCCCTTCGTCTGGAGGAACTGGCGCACCTTCGCGCTGGGTGCGGCGAACGTCTCTCCCGGCATGGGGACGTCGAAGCTGTAGTTCTCCTCCTGCACCTCGAAGTCCACCTTCGCGGTGCGGTAGCCCTCCACGATGGCCAGCAGCCGCCCCGTCGTCAGGCTGAAGATGCCGCCGCCCGACGCGCCGTAGCCGATGGGCGCGTCCGTCTTCACCATCTTCGGCTGCTGGGACGCCTTGTCCCACTCCACCTGCGACAGCATGCCGCCGGACAGCGACAGCGCGCGGCCGAAGGGCGAGGCGGCCACCACCACGTCCTCGCCCAGCTCCAGCTCCGCGTCGTCCGCCAGCTCCACCGCGGGCAGCTCCAGCCCCTGCACGCGCACCAGCGCGAGGTCCAGCTCCGGAACCTGGCCCATGGCCACCACCTCGCCCGTGTGCTCGAGCGACTCCGCGCGCCGGTCCACCAGCACGCGCAGCTGCGGGGCCTCCATGCCGTCCATCGCCACCGCGTGCGCGTTGGTCACCACCCACGCCACCGCCGTGCCGTCCGCGCCGCGCTCGGCGCCCACCACCACGCCCGAGGCCGTGCTGCGCACCCGGCCCTGCGAGGCGAGCTGCAGCCGCACATTGTGCGGAAGGATGCGCCGCACCTGCTCCTTGCGCGTCATGCGTGGCGCGTCATTCACCGCGATGACGCGTTCGACGAGCGGAGCCACCTGGGGCGCTGGGGTGGTGGCGGCCGGCTGGGAAGGCGCACCGGCGCACGCCACGAGGGCGAACAGGGCGGGGGCGCCCAGGAGGAAGCGGGTCATCGACTCTCCGGTTCGGGGGGTAAACGGCTGCAGCCAGTACAACTCCCTGGCAGCCCCCATCATCCCGAGCCCTTTCCGGCTTTGAAAGCAGGCGTCCAGGCGGGCCCCGGACGCCTGCCCCGTCACGCGTAGCGCTTCTTCATCAAGAAGAGGATGGCGTCCTTCGCGCACGCCTCGCAGTAGCCGTAGCGCTCCGCCATGGCCTTCAGCGTGCTCTGCACCTGCGTCTGCTCGCGCGCGGAGAGCTGGTTGCGGTCCTCGGACAGGTACTTGAGGACGTTCTCCTTGTTCTTGCGCAGCACGCGCTTGCGCTCCTCGAAGTAGTGGTCGCGCAGGCGCTTGAACATGTCCGGGAAGATGCGGCCGTAGTCCATGACCGCGTCCGGGTTGTCCAGCCGGTGCGCGCCAATGGAGGCGATGAGGCCGCGGCGGAAGTCCGCGGCGTCCTCGCCGCGCGGCATGATGATGGCTTCCACCTCCGCCATGCGCTGCTCGTCCGGGGCCTCGTTCACCCCGGTGACGCGGTTGCGCATCTTCTCGCCGCGCACCCAGTGGCTGATGGTCTGGATGTAGCGCTCCACCAGCTCGCGGTACTGCCCCTCCGACACCAGGCCCATGGACTCACGCACCTCGGAGTCCACCCGGTCCAGGTACTCGGCCTCCACCAGCCGGACGAAGTTCTCGTGGTCGTGGTAGCCGTCCAGCACCTCCTGCAGGAGGAACTCGTAGACGCTCTTGTCCTTGCAGATGGCGGACAGCTCCTCCAGCACCGCCAGGCCATTGAGGCACTTGAAGTCGGGGTTCTGCGCGGCGTTGAAGAGCGCCGTCTTGATCTCCCGCGCGCTGGCGCCCGAGCGGCCCTCGTAGTTGGGATACGCATCCGACTCCGTGAAGAGGTCCTCGCGCAGCTTCCGCAGCTCCTTGGTGTTGGCCAGGCTCAGCCGGTCCGGGGGGGCGCCCTCCTCGTAGAGGTGCAGCTTCTCCACCGGCGTCACCTGGTCGATGAGGTCCTTCACGTCGTTGGCGTAGCGGTCCGGGATGGGCTTCTTCAGCCGCGTGAGCACCGCCCACATCGCCGCCAGCTCCGTGGCGTGCGGCGCCACGTGTTTGCCCACGGTGGTGGAGGTGATCTGCGCGTCGTAGATCTCCTGCTCGGTGCGGTAGCGGCGCAGGTAGGGCACGCGCACCAGCTCGATGCGGCCCTTGAAGGACGCGAAGTCCGGCAGTTCCTTGAAGGCGTTGAGGTGCTTCTCGTTCGCGGAGGCGATGAGCACCTCGTCCAGTTGGAGCACGAACGGCTCCAGCGGCACCTGCCCCGTCTCACTGAAGCCCAGCAGGTACTTGAACGCCTCCAGGGGCCGCTTGAGCAGGTCCGCGTACTCGATGAGCCCCCGGTTGGCGTGCACCAGGGGGCCGTGGGGCTCGAACAGCACGGTGCTGTGCAGCGGCGCGGGCACGTTGAGCTGGGTGCGGTCCGCGGTGAGCTGTTGCACGATGGCGTCCACGCTCATCTGCGGCTCCACCGTCACCGTGCCCACCTGGTAGCGGCGCGACACGTAGAAGCGCTCCACCTGGACGTGGCGCATCACCTTCAGCCAGTCCCCGCCATATGCGTTGAGCAGCGCGGTGTAGATGCGGCGGCACTTGGAGCACAGCTCGCCGTCCCGCACGTAGTCGGACAGGATGAAGTCCCCCGTCTCGCCGTCGCCGTTGCCCAGGCCCTTCTTCTTGAGCGCGCCCTCCAGCAGCTTGCGCCGCTCGCCCGGCGGCACGGCGAAGAGCGGATGGTCCCTCAGCTCGCAGGGCATGCGCAGGTCGATGGCCTCCGCGTCCAGGTGCGCGAAGGTGGCCAGCTCGCCGCCGGTGACCTCCCGCTCCCCGAAGCCAATGGAGCCCTTGATGAGCTTCTCCGACGGGAAGACCCAGGCGATGCGGTACAGCGCGCCCTGCGGCTGCCGCGAGTACGCCTCCATGCCCTCCTTCAGGGCGTTGACCAGGGTGGACTTGGCGCTGCCGTTGGGCCCGTGCAGCAGGATGAGCTTGTTGATGCGCCCGGCCCGCACGAAGTTGCCGAGCAGCCGGTAGATGGCGTTCTGGACCTCCTCCTGGCCCGCCACCCGGTCGTCCCGGTCCCCGCCCGGCGCGTCGAAGACCTTGAAGCGCCGGATGGCGCCGGTGGGGTGCGGCACGGAGGTGGTGCCGAAGTGGTCCATCACGTCCCGCAGGTACTGGGCGGCGTTGCGCGCCTGGCCCTTCGGGTCGTTGAAGAAGAGAGAGAGGTATTCCTCGAAGGAGAGAATCGACCGGTTCTTGACGAAGTCGGCGTTCACCTGCGCGCCCACTTCCTGCAGATAACCCTTCGCGTCCAAGTTGACTCTCCTGTGGTCAGGCTTCCCCACCAGCAAGTTTTCCGTCCAGGCCACCAATGTCCAGCACCCCGGACGCCAGTGTCGGCTGGGGCACGCGCCGCCGGCCACCGGCCGGGCACCCGGGACGAGATGGCCCCCCACCCAGGGAAGCAGGTAACCCCGGCTGGCATTCCCGGCGAGCGGCAAACGTCGCGGTGTGTGAACTCGCGTGCGACGCGCGGGTGCGCTACGGTCTTTTTCTTCCTCTGCGGCCTACCCACCCGGAGTCCAAGCACGATGCACAAGGAGCCCATCATCGGCATCGACCTCGGCACGACCAACTCGTGCGCGGCGATTGTCGAGGACAGCGGGAACGTCAAGCTCATCCCCTACAAGGGCGGCGAGTACACCATCCCCTCGATCTTCGCGATCGACGACAAGGGGAACGAGCTCATCGGCTACGAGGCCAAGCGCCAGTGGCAGCTCAACCCGCGCAACACCGTCTACGGTTCGAAGCGGCTGGTGGGCCGGAGCTTCGGCAGCGAAGTCGTCGACACGATGAAGAAGGTCGTGGCGTACAACATGCGCCCCGGCAAGCAGAGCGACGTCACCCTGGACGTGGGGAAGAAGGAGTTCACCCTCCAGGAGATCAGCGCCAAGATTCTCGGCAAGATTCGCGAGGTCGCGTCCAACTACCTGAAGATGCCCATCAAGCGGGCGGTGGTGACGGTGCCGGCCTACTTCAACGACCGGCAGCGCCAGTCGGTGAAGGACGCGGGCAAGCTCATCGACCTGGAGGTCGTCCGCATCATCAACGAGCCCACCGCGGCCGCGCTCGCGTACGGCGTGGGCAAGGGCCTCAAGGAGAAGGTCGTCATCTACGACCTGGGCGGCGGCACCTTCGACGTCTCCATCATCGAGATTCGCGACCGCGTCTTCGAGGTGAAGTCCACCGGCGGTGACGTCTTCCTGGGCGGCATCGATTTCGACAACGCCATCATCCACCACGTCCTCAAGGACTTCGCGGCGAAGACGGGCATCGACCTCGCCACGGACCCGGTGGCCATGCAGCGCATCAAGGACCTGGCCGAGCGCACGAAGATCGACCTGTCCGCGCGCGAGGAGGTCCCCTTCAACATCCCCTTCATCACGATGACCTCCCAGGGCCAGCCCCTGAACATCGAGATGAAGTTCACCCGGAAGATGCTGGAGCAGCTCACCAACCAGCTCGTGGACCGCACCCTGCAAATGGTGGCGCGCGTGCTGGTGGACTCCGGGCTGTCCACCAAGGACGTGGACGAGGTCATGCTGGTGGGCGGGCAGACGCGCATGCCCATCGTCCAGGACCGCCTGACGAAGTTCTTCGGCAAGCCGCCCAGCAAGGGCGTGCACCCGGACGAGGCCGTGGCCATTGGCGCGGCGCTCTACGCGCACTCGCTGCAGGACGACACCAACCTGCGCATCCAGTTGCTGGACGTGATTCCCATGGCCATTGGCCTGGAGAAGGCGGGCGGCGCCTTCCACGTCGTCTTCCCGCGCAACGCGGCCATTCCGAACGCGAAGGCCCTGCTGGCCACCACCAGCATGGACAACCAGACCGAGCTCGCCGTGCGCATCTTCCAGGGCGACAACGACATGGTGGCGCGCAACGACATGCTCGGAGAGTTCACCTTCTCCGGCATCCAGCCCGGCCGCGCCGGCAGCGCGCAGGTGGAGATCACCTTCGACGTGAACGTGGAAGGCATCCTCACCATGCGCGCCCGCGACCCGGCCTCGGGCCGCGAGATGAAGACCACCGTGCGCGTCACCCAGGCCTGAGCGCCCTCCCCCGCTTCAGCCCCGCGAGGTGCTCCGGCTCGCCGCCGGGGCCTCCGGGGGCACGAAGCGCGTGGAGTCCTCGGGACGCAGGGACGCGTCGCCCTCACGGCCCACCAGCTCGAAGTGGCCGTCCTCCAGGGGGCGCAGGTCGAAGGACTCGCGGACGCGCTCCCGGGCCCGGGGGCTGAGCAGCACCTGCCCGCGCCCGGCCCGCGCCGCCAGCCGCGCCGCCGTGTTCACCACGTCCCCCAGCACGGTGTAGTCCAGCCGGCCCGAGGCCTTGGCCCCCACGCTGCCGGACACCAGCTCACCCGAGTCCAGCCCCATGCAGACGCCGTGGGCGTAGGGCGCGCCGTCGCCGCCCCGCGCCGTCAGCGCCTCCAGTTGCCGGCGGATGGCGAGGCAGGCCTCCAGGGCCAGGTCCAGGTGGCCCGGCCCGCGGAAGACGGCCATCACCGCGTCTCCCATGAACTTGTCCACCGTGCCCCCGCGCGCGAGCAGCTCCGGGACAATGGCCTCGAAGTTGGCGTTGAGGCGGCGCAGCGACTCCGGCGGGGGCTGCTGGTGGAGCACCGGCGTGAAGGCGTCCACGTCGATGAACACCACCGTGCCATCCACCCACTCGCCGGCCATGGCGTCCGAGCCCTGGAGCAACGGCGGGAGGCGCTCCAGCACGCCGCCCGGGACGAACATGCGCAGCAGGCCGTTCTCCTCGGTGTAGCGCACCGTGCGGCGCAGCTCGCGCACGTGCTTCAGCGTCTTGACGAGCGTCGCCTCCAGGTCCGGGAAGTCGATGGGCTTGGTGATGAAATCGAACGCGCCCCGGTTCATCGCCGTGCGGATGTTGCTCATGTCGCCGTACGCCGAGACGATGACCACCCGGGTCAATGCGCTGATCTCCCCCACGCGGGAGAGGAAGGTCAGCCCGTCCATGCGCGGCATGTTGATGTCGCAGAGGACGACCTCGGTATCGGGATGCTGGCGCAGCTCTTCCAGGGCCTCCTCGCCATCCGCGGCGAAGAGGAATTGATAGACATTGCGGCGGATCTGCTTGCGGAAGCTCTGCTCCATCAACACGACGATGTCCGGCTCGTCGTCGACCACCAGGATCTTCGCCGGGCGCGAGGGACGGCCCGCCTCCACCGCGTGCGTCAGGGCGGATGCGAACTCGTGCGCGGACTGGAAGCGGCGCGCGGGGTCCACGTCCAGCGCGCGCGCGAAGAAGGCATCCACCTCCGCGCCCAGCTCCGGAGACAGGCTGGACGGCGCCGCGGGGGCCGGCGGCACGTTGCCCAGACGCATCTGCCGCAGGGACTCCAGTGGAAACGGGTGCTGCCCCGTCACGGCGCGGTAGGCGACCACCGCGAGCGCCCACAAGTCACACCGGTGGTCCAGCCGGGGCTCCAGGCCGCGGAGCTGCTCGGGGCTCATGTAGCGCGGCGTGCCCGCCATCTCCTCCTCCGGATGCGGCCGGGCCGTGCCGCCGGACATGAGCAGCGCGAGCCCGAAGTCGAGCACCTTCACCTGCTCGCCGTGCTCCGTGCGCGCGAGGAAGAGGTTCGCGGGCTTGAGGTCGCGGTGGATGACGCCCGCGGCGTGCGCGGCGGTGAGCGCGCGGGAGGTCTGCGTCACCAGCCGCTCCACCATGGCCAGCGACAGGCGGCCCCGACGGTTGAGCAGGGCCTCCAGGTCCTCGCCCACGAGCCACTCCATGACGATGTAGGGCGTCTCGCCGGCGAGGTCGCAGTCGTGGACCTGGATGACGTGGGGGTTCTGGAGCCGCGCGATGGCCTGCGCCTCCCATTCGAACTGCTGCCGCGCGCGAGGCGCCGGCGCGCAGTGGGGCGCCATCAGCTTGAGGGCCACGCGCCGCTGGAGCTTGGGATCCAGGGCCACCCAGATGGTGCCCATGCCGCCGCCCGCGAGCCGGCGCTCCAGCACGTACCGGTCGCCAACCACCTGCTGCTCGGAGTGCGAGTTTTCATCCATGATGAGGGCCTCGGGAGCACCGCCCGCGAGAAGTCCCGAGTGTCTCACACCGGGTTGTCTCGGGGTACTGCGTGCTGCTTCCTCGCACAGCGACCAACTCCGTCTCACAAGCGGAGTGGCGCCGCGCGCGTGCTACGGTCCCCCGCCCTCGACCTCGACACGGCGTGCACTCACCCAACCCATGGAGGCGTCATGCCTGACACGGTAGCCGCACCGCTTCATCCTGAACGCGTCCCTCCCGAAGCGTCCCCGTCCGCGAGCCATGAGCCGGAGGGCCATGCGCTCCCCGGGCTCGACATCCCTCCGGGACTTCGGCCCGGCATGCCGCGAAAGGCGATGACGACCAGCCCCGTGGAGTACGCGGACGAGCCCCTCCAGGTGCTCGCCGGCACGCTGCCGCAAGACCTGGAGGGTCACATCTATGTCGCGGGGCCCAGCGTGCACGCGGGCTCCCCGGCCCTGGCCTCGGATGGCCTGGTGATGCGGCTGACCTTCAAGCCGGAGCAAGGCGCGACGTTCACCACCGCCACCATGCGCACGCCGTCGTATTACGCGCGCCAGCAGGTGGACACGGGCGCCACGGCGCGGGGCCCGGTGACGCGGCTGCTCAACCGCTTCCGCGAGACGACGCTGGCGGACGTCTCCATCACGCTGGGGCCCCAGGAGACGCCCAACACGGCGCCCTTCCTCGTCGAGGGCGAGCGCATGTTGCTGGTGACCACGGACGCGGGACGCCCCTGGGCCATCCACCCGAAGACGCTGAAGGCCTACACCCCGCTGGGCTACCTGCGGGAGTGGAAGCGCGCGCTCCCCACGCCGTGGACCTTCCCGTTGCTGCAGAGCACCGCCCACCCCGCGTTCGACCCCGAGCCCGCCCAGGCCCTCTCCGACGACGAGCCCCAGCGCCAGCGGCCCCGCCTCTTCTTCACCAACCACGCGCCCGAGTGGCCCCTGGGCTCCGGCTTCACGCAGCTGGTGAGCTGGGACACGCGGGAGAACCGGCTGCACCACTGGGAGCTGCGAGACGCGTCCACGGGTGAGCCGGTGGTGGCGTCATCGCTTCATCAGATCGCATCCACTCGGGACTTCGTGGTGCTGATGGATGCGAACTTCCCCATCAACTTCTGGCAGATCGCCGCGCAGGCCGCGGTGCCCTGGGCGCCGCGCATCCAGCGGGCGGTGGAGTGGCTGACGGCGAAGCCCTCCGCGCCGCAGGCGGTGTTCTGGGTGGTGCGGCGCGCGGACCTCACGCCGTCACCGGGCACCCTGGACGCGAACAAGCCGCCCTTCATCCCCGCGTACCGCTTCTCGTCCGGAGGCGGCGGGCTGCACTTCGCCGCGCTCTACGAGAACCCGGATGACGTCATCACGCTCGTCGCGGGGCACTCCCCCACCGAGGACCTGTCACACACGCTGGAGGCCGGCGAGGAGCTCATCAATGGCAACCATGTGCAGGATTGGCAGGAGGGCATGCCCACCGCCGTCCCTGTCACCCGCAGCGCGTTGGGTGTGCACCGCATCGACATGAAGCGGCTGCGCATCGAATCGCGGCTGCACTCGCATGACGACTTCACGTGGGGCCTGACGGTGTTCTCCAACGCGGGCCTGGTGAATGGAGAGCTGGAGACCCACCTCCGGCTGGCCGGCAACGTGATGAACGGCTCCGTGCCGCCCTCGGAGCTGGCGGTGTATTTCAACTCGGACGGCTTCACCGCGGACATGATTCCGGAGCGCATCTACCAGCTCTACAAGCCCGTGGTGGGCTCCAAGGACGGGCTGCCCATCCGCGATGGCCGCGCGGCGAGCTTCTTCAAGTTCTTCGTCCACTCGGGCCGCTTCGAGGGCTACGTGCTGCCCCCCGGGTGGTTCGGCTTCGCGCCGCAGTTCGTCCCCACCTCGCGCATGCCCGCCGTCCCCCACTGGAAGGGCTACCTGGTGGCGCTCGTGGTGGCGGACCCGACGCCGGACCTGCCCGCCGCCTCCACGGGCTCCGAGGTGTGGATCTTCGACTCGGAGGACCTGGCCAAGGGCCCCATCTGCCGGCTGGGCAGCCCCCGGTTCGACGTGGGCATGACGCTCCACACCACGTTCCTGCCCGCCGTGCTCCCGGACGTCCTCGACGGCATGCCGCCTGGCAACGAGGCGCCGTACTGCGTGGACGTGGAGAAGGACCTCGACATGGACGCCATCGAACAGGCGTACCTCGAGTGGCCCCAGACGCTGCTTCCCCGCGTGCCACGCGCGCTGTTCGCCCCGTGGCGGCTGGGCGTGAAGTGGGCGCTGAACTTCCCCAAGCTGCGCCAGGTCCTCACGGAGGACGTGTATCCCCACTTCCCGCGCAGGTAGCCACGGCGCGGCCGGGCCTCGGACATTCACTCGAATGCCCGAGGCCCGCTGCATGGATTCAGGGGCGGACTCCGAACAAGGAGCTTTCCGCAGCCAGCCGCCTGCGCCTCAGAACTGCCACTCCTTGCCCTTCTCGCTCAACACCTCACGCGTCGAGGCCACGTCGCCGAGGGCCTTGAACGGGGAGGACTCCGCGAGCCTCAGCACCGACTCCAGGAGGGAGCCCGTGAGCTGGGGGTTGTTGGTGGCGATGGCGGAGTCGAGCCGCTCGAAGAGCTGACGGAAGTTCTCCTTCCGCTCGTCGAAGGAGCGATCCAGGTAATGGAGCAGGACGTCCCTGTTGGCGTGGATGCGCTCCACGTCGACGTACGCGGCCATCTGGATGCGGACCTGCTCCGTCTTCTCCTTCTGGATGTCCCGGATGCAGTCGGCCACGGTCTTCAGGCCTTCGAGCACATGCGCAATCCCGGGGGTCTGATTCTTCGCCAGCGTCGCGACCGTCATACGAAGGACTCCTGAAGCAGTTGGCGCTGCTGGTCGAGCAGCGCCTCCGCCTGTTCGTTGATGTTGCCCTCGGACGTGAAGATGGCCACGCGGAGCAGCTCGCTCTCTGCCTTGGCGAGCTGCATCGCCGTGGCGAACTGGCGAATGTGCTCGTCGTTGGCCGGATCGAACCTGCCGTCCAAAGCCCAGAGGGCGTCGATGGCGCGGTTGGCGCGCAAGTCGAGCGCCGCGGTGACCTCTCGCAGCTCGTCGACGCGGGTGCCCGCCCGGCCCAGGAGCTCGATGGCCGCCTGGAGCTGCGCCACCACGCGCTCCACCTCGGCTGCGAACTCCTCGGCCTTCGTCTTCGCTTTCTCCCCTTCCCTGGCGATGACGAAACCCGCGACGACGGCCGCCGGCGCCAGGGCGATGCCACCGAGGACGACAGCGCCCCCCGCGACACCGAAGCCGCCCGTCGCGAGCGAGCCGCCGCCGAGCCACGCGAGCAGCGCGCTGTTCGCCGCCGCGCCCGACAGGCCGGACAATGCGGTTCCCGTCCCGGCGGTCGCGAAGGTGGTGACCAGGCTGGTGGTCACCGCGCTCGCACCCGCGCCAGTGAGGCTCGCCGCGACCGCGCCGGAAAGCGCGCCTCCCGCTTCCAGATACTGAGCGGTGAACCGGCCCACCTCCTCGCGCGTCACGCCCAGGGAGCCCAAGCTCTCCAGCGCGGACAGCCGGGCCTTGTGCTCCAGCCGCTCCAGAAAGTCGAAGAGGCGCCGGAAGGTGGTGTCTGTCACCCACTTCCGCTGCGTTTCCAGGGCGTCCAATTTGAGCTGGAGCAGCGTGCGTGCGTCTTCCAGACGCGCAATCCACTCACGATGAAGCTCCTCGGCCTCCTCGCCAATGGCCTTGGCGTCCTTCATGGCCTGGACGCCGTCGTAGCTCTTCTTTCCGCCATACCCAAGCAGGGCGGCGACACCGATCACCACGGGAATGAATGGCAGTGGCATGAGGAGTCCTCTCAGCCCAAGTGGGTCATCTGCCCCAGCGCGTGTCCCACTGCGACACCCGCGATCAACCCCACGACGCCCATCATGAACACGATGCGCGCCGCTCGACTGTAGAGCGCGTTCGCATATGACTGGATGATGTACGGATCGTACTTCACTGACATGTCGAACTCCCCCGGGAATAGCCCCTGCTGGTTCAGGGCAAGCGCGAAGGCTCTCGCGAGTCCTGCAGCTTGAACATCCCACTGGAGAGGTAGGTCCCTCGGGGTTGCATGGAACCGCGCTCCATGCACCGGCGCTCAGTCAGGGTCGGACGCCCTCTGCATTTCGACAAGCGCCTCCAATTCGGAGGAGTCCGTGAACGAAAGGAGCTCGCCCAGGATTCCCGCCTCGATGGCGCTCGATTTCGATGGTCGCGACCAGGCTGAACAAATTCCTGTCTATCTCGGAAGCGGCACCAGCGATTCGCACCAGGTGAGGCACGGCGGCATAGGAAGCCTCGCCCACGTCGCCTTGATGGTGCAATTCCTGCCAGAGCTCATCCCAGGCATCTTCTCCCGCCTCCAACTCGCGGAGCGCGATGGAGGCGTCGTAGGGAGTCCGGTACCCCCCGTTGAGCTCTTTCCACTTTGGATCGTCGAGGTTCAACATCGGTCCCGTCCCTACGTACATCATTCGATTGATGCAATTCGATACTCGCCGTCTTCGAGCACCAGGCGGACAGCGCGGTCATCGCCCAGCGGGAACACGGCTTCGCCCGCGCCGACACGGACGTGGGTATTGAGCGCGAGCCGGGCACGGCGGAGGCGCTCCTTCGCCAGCGGCTCCCGCTCGAAGTCCTCCTTCAGCCGCTCCGGCGTGTAGCGCGCACGCAGGGTACCCGCGAGCTGCCCCCAGGCTGACTTCCAGTCACGGGCCTCCACACGCTCGATGAAGAGCCGGAGCGCCGCGCGGGGCACGTCGGCGGGCCGGGCTTCGACCACCCGCCATCCCTGCGGGGTCTGCGCCACCGTGAGCGACGGCGCCCGCGCCTCCAGCTCCGACGCGCCACTGCGCACATCCGCCGCACGCGCGGCCCGTGCCTCCGCATCCGAGTAGCGCTCCAAGAAGGCCGCTTCCTCCTCGGGCCCACTGAGCGTCAAGGCGAACGCATCCCCCACCCGCCCCTCCTCGAGCGCACGGGCGTACGCCTCCGCGACAGAGGTGGGCTCGCGCGAGGTGGTCGCGCAGGCCGTCAGCAGGAGGCAGAATCCAGTGAGGCGCTTCATGCTCATGCCGGGAGAATACCCGGCCCAAGCCACCTGCGGTCTCCTCCTCGGCCTGCAGCGCGCCAGGAATCGTTCGGATGCCTGACTCCCCGCCCCTTCAGAGGGAACCTGTGTAGCGCTCACAGTGATGCCGAGGCGCACTCGGGCTCCCGGAGTGACCGCACCCTGACGAGCGGGACTCCCAAAACGGAGAGCCCCACCCGAGTGAAGTCAGGGCGATTCACGGCGCACGGCGCGCACACCCCATCAGAAGCACACCGGGACGTCCGTACAGATGCAACTCGAACCCGAGCCGAAACACCGGAAGACGCAGGTACAACTCGAATCGGCACATATGTCTGGACACCGAGCGCTCCCCGCCTGGGCCTCGCTCGGGCGGATGGTTCCCAACACGCCTCCCACGGCAATTCCCACGACGAACACCCACTTCTGGATTCCCTTGCGCATGACAATCCTTTCACGGGGCACGGCGCGACAAAGCCTATCACGACCCCGCGAACGGGACCGCAACGCCGTGTGTCATTCATTCCGCGCGTATTTTTGAACAGCGCTACGCGCGAGGAATCACAGTGTCCACGATCTTCGCGGAGCACAGCACCGCGGGCAGTCCGGCGCCAGGGTGCGTCCCCGCGCCCACCATGTAGAGACGGTCTACGTCCTCGCTCCGTGCCTGGGCCCGGAGGAACGTGGTCTGCAGCAACGTCGGCGCGAAGCTGAACGCCGAGCCCCGGAAGGACCGCAGCTCGTCCCGGAAGTACTCCGGCGTCACCATCCGTGACGTCACCAGCTCCGCGCCCAGACCTGGCAACACGGTCCGGGACAACCGCTCCTCCAGCGCGCGCCGGAACGACTCGGCCCGCTGCTTCCACTCCGAGCCCGTTCCCAGGTGCGGCACCGGCGCCAGAACATAGAACGCATCGTGTCCCGGCGGCGCCAGCGCCGCGTCCGTCGCCGTCGGCCGATGAAGGTACAGCAGCGGGTCTTCGAGCGGCTGCCCTGCCCCTTCCAGCCCCGAGAACATGCCCCGGAAGTCCTTGCCGAACAGCAGCGTGTGGTGCGCGACCGCCGGGTACTGACGCCGCGTGCCGAAGTACCAGAGGAACGCGCTCATCGAGTACCGCGCCCGGTTGATGCGCTCGTCCGTCCAGTGCCTCCGCACGTGCCCTGGCAGCAGGTACCGGTACGTCCACGCCGCGTCCGCGTTCGACACCACGACGTCCGCCGGCAACCCCGAGCCATCTCCCAGCCTCACGCCCGTCGCCTTCCGCCCTTCCAGCGTGATCTCCGTCACCTCGCTGCCGTAGCGGACCTCGCCGCCCAGGGTCTCCAGCAGCGTCACCATCGCGCGCACCAGCGCTCCGGTACCACCCACCGGGAAGAACGCGCCCCAGCGGCGCTCCACGAACTGGATGGACGTGTACACCGCGCTCGCCGCCGCGAACGGACTGCCGCCAATCAACAGCGGATGGAAGCTCAGCGCCTGCTGGAGCCGCTCATCCCGGATGTGCTTCGACACCAGCCCGTACATGGAGCGGAACGCCTCGTCCCGAACCAGCGCCGGCGTGAAGGACGCGAGGCTCAGCGCATCCGGCACCGGCTTGCTCATCAGCGGACCAATCCCCGCCTCGTACATCCGCTCCACGCGGGCACAGAGCGCCAGGAAGCCGGCCTCGTCCCGGGGCGACAGCCGACGCACGGACTCGCGCATCGACTCCCGGTCCGAGTGGTAGTCGAACGTCGAGCCATCCGAGAACCGCATCCGGTACAGCGGCACCACGGGCCGGAGGTCCACGTGGTCCGCGAGCCGCTGCCCCGCCAGCGCCCACAGCTCCTCCAGCAAATGCGGGCACGTGATGACCGTGGGCCCGGCGTCGAAGGTGAAGCCATCCTGCTGGAAGGCGTTCGCCCGCCCGCCCGGTCCATCCCGGCGCTCCAGCACCGTGACACGCCAGCCTCGCGCCGCCAGCCGGATGGCCGCCGCCAGTCCGCCGAAACCACTGCCAATGACGAGCGCGCGCCGGGCGCCGCCGCGCGCATCCAAGCCAGTCACATCCGAGGGTCTCAGCACGTTGCCACGATCCATCGCACACCCGGGAGGCGCGCTCCACTCCCGCCAACCAGGCTTCAGCATGGGGCCCTGTGTTGCGAGCCCTCTGTGCCACGGCTACCCTGCTGCGCCTCAACGGGGAGTGCGCGCCTCGCACACGGGTGGAAGCGATGATGGAAGTACCCGGCTACCGTATCGGCAGAGAGCTCACCCACGCGGGCGCCTTCCAGTTGCTGCGCGCCACCCGAGAGGAGGACGGCGCGTCCGTCATCCTCAAGGTCCCCGACGTCTCCCGGCCCCTCTCCGTCACCACCCGCCTCCGCCACGAGTGGGAGCTGACGAACGCCCTGCGGCTCGACGGCGTCCTGCAATCGCTCGCGTGGGCACAAGCCTCCGATGGCGCCCCCGTGCTCGTCCTCGAGGGCTTCAGTGACACGACGCTGGCCCAGCGCCTGTCACAGGGCCGGGTGGAGCCCCGCGCCGCATGCCGCATCGCGCTGTCGCTCGCGCGCGCCCTGGGGGCCATCCACGAACAAGGCATCCTGCACCGGGACCTGAACCCCAGCAGCGTCCTCGTGGGCGCGGATGGCGAGTCCGTGAAGCTCACCAGCTTCACCCTCGCCACACGGCGACCTCGCGCGGAGGTCGCGCCCCTCGCCCCCGAGCGCCTGGAGGGCACCCTCGAATACCTCTCGCCCGAAGGCACGGGCCGCACCCATCGCAGCGTGGACTCGCGCGGCGACTTCTACTCGATGGGCGTGGTGCTCTACGAGCTGCTCACCGGGCGCCGCCCCTTCGCGGACACAGATGCGCTGGGCCTCATCCACGCCCACGTCGCGCTGCCCCCTCCGCCGCCCACGTCCATCGAGCCGGAGCTCCCGCAGCCGCTGTCGGACATCGCGCTCAAGCTGCTCGCCAAGTCCCCCGAGGACCGCTACCAGAGCGCCTACGGGCTCGTGGCGGACCTCCAGCGCTGCCTGAGCGCCCTCGAGGGCCCGGGCCCTGTTCCCGCCTTCGCGCTGGGCACCAAGGACGTCCCGGAGCGCTTCGCCGTCCCCGAGAAGCTCTATGGCCGTGAAGCCCAGCAGGCCGCGCTGCGCGACGCCTTCGAGCGCGCCGCGTCGGGCCGCTCCGGCTTCGTCCTCATCTCCGGCGCTGCGGGGATGGGCAAGTCCGCGCTCACGGGGACCCTCAAGCGCCCCGTCGCCGAACGGCACGGCCACTTCGCGCGCGGCAAGTACGACCAGCTCCTCCGGGACTCGCCCTACAGCGGCATCTTCGAGGCGTTCCGCGAGGTGGCGCGCGGGCTCCTCGGAGAGCAGGAGCAGGACCTGGAGTCGTGGCGCCACCGGCTCCTCGAAGCGGTGGGCGGTATGGGCCGGCTGGTGGTGGACGCCGTGCCGCGCATGGCGCTGGTGCTCGGTGACCAGCCGCCCGTGCCGGAGCTGGGGCCCGCGGAATCGGAGCTCCGCTTCCAGTTGGTGCTGCGCAAGCTGGTGGCCGCGCTCGCCACACGGGAGCATCCGCTCGTCGTGGTGCTGGACGACCTCCATTGGGCGGACAGCGCCAGCCTCCAGCTCCTGCGGCTGCTGCTGACCGACCGCGACATCGAACACCTGCTCGTGGTCGCGGGCTGCCGCTCCGAGGAGCTGAGCCCGGACCACCCCGTGGAGGCGCTCGCCCGGGCGCTGCAAGAGCACGACACCCCGGTGGACCGCATCGCCCTGGCGCCCCTGTCGCCCGAGCACATGACCCGGCTGGTCGCGGACGTGTTCCCTCCGGCCGAGGGCCAGCACGACGCGCAGCTCGACACGCTGGTGCTCTCGCTGACGGAGGGCAATCCCTTCCACGCCGTGCAGCTGCTGCGCACGTTCTACGAGCGCGGGCTGGTGCGCTTCGACGCGGACGGCGGCGGCTTCCGCTGGGACGCCAGCGCGCTGCGCGGCCAGGACTTCAGCGACGGCGTGGTGGCGCTGCTCACCTCGCGCATCCGGGAGCTGAGCTCGTCCGCGCAGTCCCTGCTCCCCATGGCCGCGGCGCTGGGCCACATCTTCGACCTGCGCAGCCTGGCCATCGTGCTGGAGCGCTCGCTCGACGAAGCCGCGCACGGGCTCAACGAGGTGCTCGAGGCAGGCCTCGTGGCGCCCATCGACGAATCCGACCCCGAGGCGGGCGGCGCGTACCAGTTCACCCATGACCGGGTGCAGCAGGCGGCCATGGAGCTGACGCCTGCGGACGTTCACCCCGAAATCCACGCGCGCATCGGCCGGCTGCTGTTGCGGCACACGCCCCCGGAGCGCCTGGACGAGGGGCTCGCCGAGCTGGTCGGCCATTTCCACCTCGCGCTGCCCGTGCTCCATGACGCGGAGGAGCGGCACCGCGTGGCGGTGCTGGACCTGCGCGCGGGCCGCAGCGCCAAGTCGCGAGGCGCCTGGTCCGGCGCCCTGCGGCTCCTCAGCACGGGCCTGTCGCTGCTGGGCGAGGACGGCTGGAAGAAGGACCGGCGGCTGACGTTCGACCTCCACGTCGACGCGGCGGAGGCCGCCTACCTCGCCGCGGACTTCGACCTGATGGAGCGGCTCGCGGCGTCCGCGTTGGCCCGCGCCGCGGATGGCGTGGAGGAGCTGCGCGTCCAGGAAGTCCGCCTCCAATGCCTCGCCCACCGGGGCGAGCACTCGCGCGGCGTGGACCTGGGTCTGGAGGTCCTGCGCAAGCTGGGCCAGCCCCTGCCCTCGAATCCCAAGCAGCCGCACGTGCTGGCCGCGGTGGCGAAGACGAAGCTGCGCCTGGGCCTGCGCAAGCCCGAGGACCTCGCCGCCCTCCCCGAGTGCACCGACCCGCTGCTGCTCGCCACGCTGCGGCTGATGGTCAAGCTGTCCTCGCTGGCCTTCATGGCCCGCCCGCTGCTCTTCCCGCTGGTGGTGCTCCGCGTCCTCCAGCTCACCATCCGCCACGGCGCCACCGGCGTCGCGGCGTTCGGCTACGTGGGCTACGGGCTGATGCTCAGCGTCCACCTGGGCAATCCCGAAGAGGGCTTCCGTTACGGCCGGCTGGCGCTGAAGACGCTGGACCGCTTCCACGCGGAGAGCCTGCGGGCGATGGTGACCTTCGTCTTCAACCTCTTCATCCGCCACTGGAAGGAGCCGCTGTCGGGCTGCATCGACGACTTCTACTTCGCCGCGCAGAAGGGCCAGGAGACGGGCGACATCGAGTACCTCGGCTACGCGTCGAGCGCCGGCTGCGCCACCGCCCTCATCGCGAGGGACGGACTGGCGGAGGGCGGACCGCGCATGGACCGGTACCGGGACACGCTGGCCACCCACCGACACAAGAACGTGCGCTTCGTCGAGTACATGCGCCACTCGCTCGACGCGCTGACGGGCACCTTCACGGGGGATGTGGAGGCGCGTGAAGAGGAGCTGATCGCCCCCTACCGGCAGCTCGACTACCGCAACGGCATCGCCACCTGTGACGTGATTCGCACCCTGCGGCGATGGCTCTGGGGCGACGCGCGCGGAGCCCTGGCGAGCGCCGAGGCCGTGGACGCCCAGGTGGAGCTCATCGCCGGGCAGATCTACCTGCCCTGGTACAAGTTCTTCCAAGGCCTGGCGCTCATCGCCGTCCATCCCACGCTGGGGCCCCTGGACCGCCTCCGCTCGTCGCGCGCCATCGACGCCATCCGCAAGTCGATGCGGGGCTGGGCGCGCATCGCGCCCATGAACTATGGCGCCCGCGCGGAGCTGCTGGACGCGGAGCGGGCCCGCCTGGACGGGAACGAGGACGCGGCGGCGGATGCCTATGACCGGGCCATCCGGCTGGCCCGTCAGTACAGCCTGTCACTGGACGAAGGCGTGGCCTGCGAGGCCGCGGCGCGCTTCCACCTGACCCAGGCCCACGAGCGCGTGGCGCGCACGTACCTGGAGGAGGCTCGCGCCGCGTACCTGCGCTGGGGCGCCCGCGCCGTCGCCGCCCGGCTGGAGCGGGAGCACCCCCGCCTGTTGCCCACCACGCCAGACCCGGTGCGCGCGGCTGAGCCCGCGGGCACGCCCCTGGCCGCGCTGGACTTGGAGTCCGTCATCAAGACGGCGCGCGCGCTGTCGGGAGAGATCGTCCTCGAGAAGCTGCTGCGCAAGTTGATGACCCTGGTCATCGAGAACGCGGGGGCGCGGCGCGGCGTGCTGCTGCTGAAGCGCCCCGAGGGTCTGGTCATCGCGGCGGAGGGCTCGGTGGACAGCGACGGCGTGGTGCTGGAGGCGCCGTTGCCCATGGAGTCGTCCTCGGCCCTGCCCGTCTCCATCCTCCACTACGTGGTGCGCACCGGAGAGACGGTGCTCCTCCACGACGCGGCGGCGGAGGAGCCGTTCTCCGAGGACCCCTACGTGCGCAGCGCGCAGCCCAAGTCGCTGCTGTGCAGCCCGCTCTTGAAGCAGGGCGCGCTCACCGGCGTGCTGTACCTGGAGAACGACGCCACGCGCGGCGCCTTCACCCGTGAGCGGCTGGAGGTGCTGCGCATGCTCTCCTTCCAGGCCGCCATCTCCCTGGAGAACGCCGGCCTCTACGCCAGCCTGGAGGAGTACAGCCGGACGCTGGAGCGCCGCGTGGAGGAGCGCACGGCGGAGATTCAGCACAAGAACGCCGAGCTGGCGACGACGCTCCACCAGCTCCGGGACACGCAGCGACAGCTCATCGCGCAGGAGAAGCTCGCGTCGCTGGGTGCCCTCACCGCCGGCATCGCGCACGAGCTGCAGAACCCGCTCAACTTCGTGAACAACTTCTCGGTCCTGTCCTCCCGGCTCGCGGGCGAGCTGGAGCAGACGCTGCAAGGCAAGGTGGCGCAGCTCGACAGCGAGACGCGAGAGGACGTGCTGGAGACGCTCCAGGACCTGAGGCAGAACGCGCAGCGCATCCACAGCCACGGCAAGCGGGCCTCGGACATCATCAAGACGATGCTCCGGCACTCGCGCAAGTCGGAGGGCACCCGCTCCAAGGCGGACCTCAACCTGCTGGTGCGCGACAGCGTGAACCTGGTGGTCCAAGGCCTCCGCAGCCGGCCCGGCGGGGGCGCCCCCGTGAGGACGGAGACGTCGCTGGACCCGCACGTGGGCTTCGTGGAGCTCGTGGCCAGCGACATCAGCCGGATGCTCACCAACATCCTCGACAACGCCTTCTACGCCACGGCGCAGCATCAACAGCAAGCCGGCCCGGGCTTCACGCCCCAGGTCCACCTGAGCACCCGACGCGTGGGGAACACGGTGGAGCTGCGCGTCCGCGACAACGGCCCTGGCATCCCCGAGGCCATCCGCGAGAAGCTCTTCCACCCGTTCTTCACCACCAAGCCCGCGGGCGTGGGCACGGGACTGGGCCTGTCGCTGTGCCACGACATCGTCCAGGAGCACCAGGGCGACATCCGCGTGGAGAGCCCCGAAGGCGCCGGGGCCGAGTTCATCGTCACGCTGCCCGCGCCCTGAAAAGCGAAGGCCCCGCCTCCCATGAGGGAAGCAGGGCCTCGAGTCACCGGGAGAAGCCAGACGCCGCTAGGCCGTCTTCTTCTCCTTCTCCATGACGAGCTGGGGCGCCTCGTGCTTGGTGATGACCTGCTCGGTGATCTTGCACTCCTTGACGCCCTCGCGGAACGGCACGTCGTACATGATCTCCAGCATCGCGTCCTCCAGGATGGCGCGCAGACCGCGCGCTCCGGAGTGACGGCGCATCGCCTCGCGGGCGATGGCGCGCAGCGCCTCCTTGGTGAAGGTGAGCTTCACCTTCTCCATCTCGAAGAGCTTCTGGTACTGCTTCACCAGCGCGTTCTTCGGCTGCGAGAGGATGATGACCAGGTCCTCTTCCTTCAGGTCATTGAGCGTGGCGATCATCGGCAGGCGGCCGATGAACTCCGGAATCATGCCGAAGCGCATGAGGTCTTCCGGCTCGGTCAGCGCCAGCAGCTCGCCCACGCTGCGCTCCTCGCGGTGGGTGATCTTCGCGCCGAAGCCGAGGCCCTTCTCACCCACGCGGCGCTTGATGACGCCGTCGATGCCGTGGAAGGCACCGCCGCAGATGAACAGGATGTTCGTCGTGTCGACCTGGACGTACTCCTGCTGGTTGTACTTCTTCCCGCCGCGCGGCGTGACGTTGGCCCGGGTGCCTTCGATGATCTTCAGCAGGGCCTGCTGCACACCCTCGCCGCCCACGTCGCGGGTGGCGCTGGGCATGTCACCCTTGCGGGCGATCTTGTCGATCTCGTCGATGTAGACGATGCCGCGCGAGGCCTTCTCCACGTCGTAGTCGGCGTTGTGGAGGAGGTTCTGGATGATGTTCTCCACGTCCTCGCCCACGTAGCCGGCCTCGGTGAGGCTGGTGGCGTCGGCGATGGTGAAGGGCACGTTGAGGAAGCGCGCCAGCGACTGCGCCAGCAGCGTCTTGCCACTCCCCGTGGGACCGATGAGCAGGATGTTGCTCTTGCTCAGCTCCACTTCCTCGCCGGTGGGGCTCTTCACGCCCGGACGCGGCCGAGAGGTCGGCTTCTTTTGATAGATGCGCTTGTAGTGGTTGTACACCGCCACCGCGAGGACCTTCTTCGCCTGGTCCTGCCCGATCACGTAGTCGTCGAGGAACGCCTTGATCTCCAAGGGCGTCGGCAAGCTGACCTGGGGCTTGCCCTCCTCGCGCTCGTTCTCGTCCGCGATGATGTCGTTACACAGCTTGATGCATTCGTCGCAGATGTAGACCGTCGGGCCCGCGATGAGCTTGCGGACCTCGCGCTGCGACTTGCCGCAGAACGAACAAGACAGGTTGACGTGGTGCTCCTTCTTCACTGCCGCCTCCGAGTTCGCCGGCTCCGGAAACCCGGAGCCTCCTACGCCGTCCACCGCTCCCCTACCCGCACGGCCTGCCCACGTCTCGAACAGCCGTCAGGCCCACCTACCTGGGACCCTGAACCACTATAGGGCCCTCCCCTTCGGGCAGGAAGCCCGGCGGTACAGGCCCGTTGCCGAGCGTACAGCCCCGACCCCGGGTCAGCGTTCAGTAACAGCGACTCAGGCGTCCGTCACGCCCGAGGCGATGTCCTCGAGGTCTTCGGCCAGGGCGGCCGCCCGCTCGGCGACTGCGTTCGGAATCCGACGGCTCCCCGACAGCTCACTGGCGAGCTTGCGGGCCATCTGCGCCAGCTTGCGCACCTGGGCGCTCTCCGGCGGCGGCTCCGGCGGGGGACGGGGGAAGCGCTCGGCGAACTCCTTCTTCAGCTCGGTCGGGTTCTTCTCCGGGCTCCAGATGCTGTCGCGCAGGGACTTGTACTCCGTGGGCGAGAGCTGGCCCCGCTCCTCGGCGTCCGCCAGCACTTCGATGACCTCGAAGGCGGGCGCGCGCTGGGGGAACTCCTGGGCGGAGAGCTCCTCTTCGGGCTCGTGCTTGGTGAGGAAGCTGAAGGAGCGGGTGAGCTTCAAGGCGGTCTGCTTCTTGATGTGCAGTTCCTTGAGGCAATACGACTCGAAGGAGGGGTAGCCCCACTCCTCGAACTTGGCTTCGTCACGGACCTGGACGAGCAGCTTCCCCAGCTCGGCCCAGGTGGACTTGAAGCGCATGGCGGCCGTCAGCACGGTGTGACGGAAGGTCCCCGGAGGAACGCTCAGCGCCTTCTTGGCGATATCGGTCTCGGCAACAGATGCGGCGGACATGCCCACGGTATCGGGCATGCCCGGGGTGCCGGCAAGAAAGTGACCCTACCCCCGCTTGCCGATGGTGAACGACAGGCCGACGGTGGCCCGCTCACCCTCGTAGGCGCGGAACGGCCACTTCTGCATTTCGGACAGAAGGCACTCGTAGAGTGGACCCTTCTTGAACTGGTGGTTGTCCACCCACAGCTTGCTGACCCGGCCGTCGTTCCCGATGACGAACTCCATGGGGACCTTGGCGTAGATGCCAGGGCTGCGCTCCGCCTCTTCCTTGAAGCAGCGGAACAGCGTCGACTTGTTGCTGGCCACCACCCGGTTGATGGCGTCCTGGTCGAACTGCTGCGTCATCTCCATGCCGTCCGGCTCGGTGCTCACGCTGCCACCCGGACGCGGCGGCTTCCGGTCCGGCGCGCGGGTGGTGGAGGCCATGGCCACCTTGCCCGGCGCGTTGCTGCCCGTGGCGGGCTTCGCGCCCGCCTCCGCCGTGGCCTGCCCCGGACGGCGCGCGCCCGTGCCCGTGCCCGGGTACTCGAAGAGCTCCTCGTCCTCCGCGCGGGCCTGCGCCACGCGGATGGTGATTTCGCCCATCTCGAAGTCGTCTTGGGGGAGGTCGTCTCCACCGAACCAGCCGTGGACCGCGGCGTTGCGCGCCACCTGGACCCCGACGATGCCCAGCACCACCACGCCCGCCACGGCGGCGCCGCCCAGGATCTTCAGGCGCTTGGCTGACTTGGCGCGCTCGACGACCACGGCGGCGGCCACGCGGGAGGCGGCCTCCGCCCGGGCGATGTGGACACGGAACGCATCCACCTCCGTCATCTTGTGGAAGTCGCGCTCACCCGCGAGCGCCACATAGGTCTCGGGCGCCAGCTCACCCGTGGTGAGCTTCTCCACGATGAGGGCACCACTGACGGGCCCCAGCACCAGGTCTCCGTGCTTGTAGAGCCAATGTCCTTCCACGTCCGCCGCAGGGTCTTGTCCGGCCACCATTCCGCGCGCGAGTATCCCGTGCTTCCCCACACTCAGGCAACGGCGTGCTCCCCTCCACTTCCAAGCGGATTCCTGTCGCACTGTGGATCTGGTACCGCGGCGGAATCTTCCGGGGCTTCCAGCGGCAGCCGGAGGGCCCCACCGTCCAGTCCGCCTTGGAAGAGGCGCTCCAGTCCGTGGGGGTCCCCGCGACCTTGATGCCGTCGGGACGGACGGACCGGGGCGTCCACGCGCGCATGCAGGTGGTGAGCGTCCGGCTGGAGCCGGGCGACTCCGCCCCGTCGCTCGAGCAGCGGCTGCCTCCTCGGCTGCCCCCGGGGCTGGGGCTGTGCGGGGTGCGCCGGCCGGGCTCCTTCCATGCGCAGTGGAGCGCGATCGGGAAGGAGTACCGCTACCGGCTCCGCCTGGGCGGCCTCGCGGATCCCGCGTGGGCGCCCTATGTGCTGGATGTCCCTGCGGAGCCGCTGCTCCAGGGCACCCCGGTGACGCCGGAGCGGCTGGCGGAGCTGCTGCGCTCGGCCGAGGGGACGCGGGACTTCATCGCGTTCCACGAGAAGTCCAGTCCTCGGAAGCCCCGCACGCTGGAGTCCGCCACCCTGCACGCGCTGGGCGGTGGGCTCTACGAGGCGCGGCTGTGTGGTGAGGGCTTCGCGCGCTACCAGGTCCGGTACCTCATCGGGAGCGCGTTGAAGGTGGCCGCGGGGCTGTTGCCTGAAGAGGCGTGGCGCGCGGCATTGGAGACGGGGTTGGCCCTGGAGGGCTTCAAGGCGCCCGCGCACGGCCTGGTGCTCTGGGAGGTTCGCTACCCTCCTGGTGTGGACCCCATCACCGCCGGGGAGCGTCTCCATCCCCCGGGGCTTCCGCTGGAGCCACCCTTCCACTTCGGGTGACGCGCGGTGGGGCCCGGTCGGCCGTCGTCAGTCGACGAGCCGCTCCTCGTACTTCGCGAGCAGATCGGAGATGGCCTCGCGGAGGTACTCGCTCTGGCGGATGCGGGTGGAGCGCGACAGATCCTTGAGGGCGTCGAGCTTCTCGCGGTTGAGCCGGAAGACCACAGAAGTAAGGCGGGGGCTGATGTCCATGTGCGCGACCTCCTACAGATGCGCACACATTCTCACAGGTCGGTCTGATCGCAAGAAATTCACTTCGATCCGACCGGGAAGATCCACTGAACCCCGGTGAAGGCTTCGGCATCTCCGCGCAGGCCCGCGCCGAACCCGAGCGAAAGCCCGAGCCCCCCGAACACCGCGAGCCGGTCGGAGAAGGTGTGTCGCGCGCCCAACGCTATGCGAGGGCCCACCCACGGCCCAGAAAATGGCCTGATCAGCAGGCCCAGATCATAGAAGGTCTGCCACGCCCCATCCCCGAAGAAGCTCCGGTAGCCCCCCGCCACCGAGAGCTCCGGGCCGCGCAGGCTCCCGCGGATCAGCACGAAGACCTCGTCCCCGTCGTAGCCCACCGTCCTGCTGGCCCCCAGATCCAGGTGCCCGTCCCCGCCCGCCACGGCGGACTCCGAGCGTTCGATGGACTCCGTATAGGAGGCACCGGGTCCGAGGATCAGCGAGAAGGCCCGGCGGTCCGCGTACGGCGTGTCCACGTACTCGGCGGCGCTGGCCGCGCCAGGCAGGATCACGGCGCAGGTGCTGATCAGGCCAGGGATGCGGCGTGTCAGGCGGGGGCCCTTTGGGGCGGTGGCGGAGCGGTCGTGGACCATGGCGCGGATGACGCTTCTAACAGGGTCCCACCCCCAGCGAAGACCGTGTCGGCGGACCGCCCATTCAGCGCACGTTTGTCTGGGACGTATCGCCGCGGGCGGCGCCAGGGAGACGGTGGCGGATCACCCACCTCCCCTGACACGGAGCCAGCTCAGCGCCTGGAGCGCCGCGAACCAGGCGCCCGCCACGAGCAGGTGGCGCAGGTGGTTCAGCCGAACCCAGGTGGTCGCGGTTTCCACCGACGCAGCGGCGTCAGGCGCTTGCATCAGTCCGACCATCGTCGGGATGAAGTACGAAAAAGTCAGCAGCCGGTCCCCCAACGCCGCCAGCGCCGCCATGAGCCACCACATGCGTAGCGCTCCCGTGGCCTGCGACGCACAGTAGAGGCTCGCCAGGGTGAGCAACGTCAGCGGCCCCGTGCTGACGAAGGCCCAGAAACGCAGGCCGACGTTGTCCTGCCGCGCGGCCTCCGCGTACCAATGTCCGCCCCCGGGGTCGAGCCACCGGGGCAACAAGATGCGGTGCTCGTAGATCCCCGCGCCGAACGCGATGCCCAGGACGATGACGAAGAGCCACAAGACGATTGCCGCGAGCGAGGGCTTCAGGTTGATCATGACGGCAGGATGCGCCCCGGGCACAGGGGCGTCTTTCGTACCCTTGCGCCGTTTTTCGCCTTCCTGCGGAGTTCGCGATGAGCCTCCGGCCTACCCTGCTCGAACAGATTGGCTCGGATGTCGTCCAGTTCCAGGATGCCTCCGCGGAGTTCGACACCACTGTCGGAAAAGTGCTGGCGCTGGGGCGCGCGGACCTCGCGTGTCTGGCGCAGCTTCACTTCGGGGGCCCTACACCGCTGAGCGCCGTCACGCGCGACGCTGACGTGGCGAGGCTGGAGCTGGCGGGCTACGTCCAGCGAGAAGCAGCCAGTGGTGGCCATCGGCTGGTACTCACCGCGCATGCACGCGAGTGGATCGACACCCTCTGGGGGCCCCTTCAGGCGGACGGGCACCAGCTCATGGCGGGCCTCCCGGAGGAGCACCTGCGAATCATCGCGGGCTTCCTTCGGGCCGCCAGGGCGATTCAGGATCGCCACGCGGCCCGTGTGGCGCGACTGCTCCAGGCGCCGGGAAAGTCACGGGCGGCACGTCAGCGAGGCGGTCTCTCCCCCGCCGCGCTTCGCCGAGTGCAGCTCTACGTGGAGGCGCACCTCGCGGAGCCGATTCGCGTGGGCGAGCTGGCCCGGCGCTCCGGCCTGAGTGTCTTTCATTTCACCCGCGCATTCCGACAGTCCACCGGAATGACGCCGCATACGTGGGTGCAGCAACGACGCGTGGAGAAAGCGCGCGAGCTGTTGGGTGATGCGTCACTGCCACTAGGGGACATCGCGCTCGCCGTTGGCTTCAGCTCGCAGAGCCACTTCACCACGGTGTTCCGCAAGCTCACTGGATTGACGCCCGCCGTCATCCGGCGCGACCGGCGATGAGCTGAAAGGGAGCGCCGGCCCCAAGCGGGCCTCGCAAGCACCACGTCTGGATTCACGCTGCAAGCTCCGACTGGGCGAGTCGCCCCTCACCCATCTGTCCCTCATTTGACAGCTCCAATCAGCATCCCTAGGGTCCGCTCATTCCCAAGGGGGAGCAGTGCAAAAATTCAACTTAACTGCATGCCTGATCGCCATGCTGTGTGCAGCGTGTGGGGAGGTGTCGACCAACCCGCCCGAGCAGCTCGTCACGAATGAAGGTGTCGCGACGATTCCGCTGATTTCGACGGCTTCGAACGGTGATCGCTATCGCCTCACCGGAGCCGTGTTCATCATCGAGGGGCCCCGGTTCGTCATTTTGAGCGAGGCCGACACGGCCGCCGACGAAGTCTCCCTGGCGCTCCCAGCTGGTGCCTACACAATTCGCCTCGAGGGGGACTGGCGACTCGAGCGCATCGACCCGGCTCCAGAGCAGATTCCCGCGGTCCTGGTATCGCCCAACCCCCTCGCCTTCTCGATCACCGGAAGACAGACACAACACGTCCGCTTCGTCTTCAAGGTGCCGGGTGAGGGAACCGTGAATATCGGCTTCTCGGCCGACACTGGCGGATGGTTCCGCGGCACCATGTACTTCACCGGTGGCGGCGGAGGCCCGTTGGCAGCCCTGGTGGGACAAGAGGTCCCGTTCCTCATCAGCTACGACACATCCACGATCAACCGTTTCGCCGATGTTGGAGGCCAGTCACTCCTCCATATCAGTGCCAACAGCTCTTCCGTCCAATTCGGAGGGCCTCATGCATCCATCCTGCACGACCGGATAGGCCCAGCGCTGAGCAACGTACCGTTTCAGTTCGGGCTGACGAGGCAGTTCGCCAACTCCGTGGCAACATCGTCATTCCAGATTCACAGCCATCCCGAACGCGAATACGTCACGCTCGATGTCTCCACGGGAATCCCCTTCGGGGGCGTGATTGACGATGAGGGATTCCCGACGCCGCAACCCTTCGAGTTCGACGCGCTTTTCGACCTGTCGGCGCCCTTCGCGGGCGGGTCCGTCTATGGATACATGGTCGGAACAGGGTCCGCCCTCTAACCGAGCCCACGGAACCACTCATGAAAAAGTCAATCCTTCTCGCAACTGCATTGTCTTTCTTTTTTGTCGCATGCTCGGAATCGTCGACGGGGCCCTACGCCCCCCTCCGGGCGACAGAGGGCGTACTCCAGCTTCCGCTGGTCTCGACCACGTCCAACGGTGAGCAGTATCGACTCGTGGGGGCAACCTTCGTCATCACGGGGATGGAAGATCGCATCATCACCGATACGTCAGCGGACACGCTGGTGGTGCCACTGCTCGCCGGAACCTATTCAATCCGGCTCGAGGGGGACTGGCATCTCGAGCGACTGGGGCCCACCTCCGCCACGGTGGTGGCCGCGACGCTGATCTCGCCAAACCCGATGGCATTCTCCATCACGGCACGGGCCACCCAAGACGTGCGCTTCCTCTTCAAGGTCCCGGCGGAAGGCACTGCGACTGTGGGCATCACGGTGGACGAAGGCGGGTGGATCACGGGGACGTTGGACTTCACGTACCTTTTTCCCGGCCCGTCCGGCAGTGAGTTCTCCCCACTCCTCGACCAACAGGTGCCCTTCACCATCAGCTTCGAGACGGCGACGTTCTCACGCGACTATTGGGACGGCCTCACCGTGGAAACGGAGGGGGTCACCGTCCAGTTTGGCGGTCCGTACTCGGAGGTACTCCATGCGCGGGTCGCCCCGACCTTGACCGGTGGGACCGCGAGGTTCCAGTTGGCACGAACCGACTCGAACGAGATCTTCTTCACCAACCTGAACATGTGGAATGACGACAACCCGCTTTACGGGCTGTCAGTCTACGGAGGCACGCCGTTCTGGGGGAGGCTCGACCACGAAAGAATCCCTGTCCGCCAGCCCTTCACATTCGCGGAGAGCTACTTCTCCCTGCACTCGTCGAGCTCTGGCTTCATTGAAGGGACTGCGGAAGGCAACGGCGTACCGTAGGCCTCGGCCTGCATTCAGGGCGCATGAGGGCGTCACGAGGCCCTCATGCGCTCACGTCAAACACGCGCGTCAGCTCACCACGGGCAGCGAGAAGCCCTCGGGCTTGGCCGTGGCCCCGGGCTTCGCGATCCCCGCCGCGTCGTTCATCCGGCCCGAGCGGAACGGCTCCAAGTCCAGCGCCACGAACTTGAACCCCAGCGCGAGGAACGCGGTGTTGATCTTCTGCCGCACGTCCGCGGCCAGGAAGCGCTCGTACTCCTCCGCCGCCACCTCCAGCCGCGCCACGTCCTGGTGGTACCGCACCCGGAACTGACGGAAGCCCAGCTTGCGCAGCTCCGACTCCGCGGCGGCGATCTGCAGCAGCCGGTCCCGCGTCACCGCCGTGCCGTACGGAATTCGCGACGCCAGGCACGCCATCTGCGGCTTGTCCCAGGTCGGAAGGCCGAGCGACTGACTCCACGCCCGGATCTCCTCCTTCGTCAGCCCCGCCTGCGCCAACGGGGACAGCACCTTGTGCTCCTGCGCCGCCTTGTGTCCCGGCCGGTGGTCCTTGAAGTCGTCCGCGTTGAAGCCGTCCAACACCACCGCCAGGTCCAGCGTCTTCCGCTGCGCCTCGCAGATGTCGTACAGCTCCGTCTTGCAGAAGTAGCAGCGGTTCGTCGGGTTGGCCGCGTACTGCGGGTTGGCGAGCTCATTGCTCCCCATCACCACGTGCCGGGCCCCCAGCCTCCGCGCCAGCTCGCGCGCCTCGTCCGCCTCCTCCGGGGCCACGGACGCGGACAGCGCGGTGAGCGCGAGCGCCCGCTCGCCCAACTCCTCCACGGCGACCTTCAACACGAAGGTCGAATCCACTCCGCCAGAGAAGGCCACCAGCGCGCTGCCGTGGGCTCGCAACGCCGCACGCATGGCTTCCAGCTTGGGACGCGAGGACTCACACAGGGCCTGGATCCGTTCGGGGCTCAACATGGGGCTTTCCTAAAACGAAAGGGCCCCGGATTGCATGCGCCTTGGCGCCGCAACCTGGAGCCCTTCGGGAATGTCATCCGGGCCCGGAAGCCCAGCGACCTAGCGAGCCTTCCGCTTCACGGTCTTCTTCGCCGCGGGAGCGGGCTTGCCCACCCGGGCCGCGCGCGTGGCGGGACGGGCCTTGGTGCCCTTGTCCGCCTTCGCGGCCTTGGCGGCCGGCTTGGCCTCCTCGGCCCGGCGCGCCTTGGCGCCACCCTTCTCCGCCTTCTCGGGCTTCTCCGCCTTCTCACCCTTGGCCGGCAGCGGGTTGGCCTTCATCTTCTTGCCGGTGATGATCTTCAGCTCCTCCGTGGACATGTAGCCAAGGTCCAGGAGCGACTGGAAGATCTTCGCCGCGCCGTCCTCCACCTCCTCCACGTCGGAGTGGATGGTGACCTCCGGCGAGTTGGGCGGCTCGTACGGCTCGGTGATGCCGATGAAGTTGGGGATCTCCCCGTTGAGCGCCTTCTTGTAGCGGCCCGTGCTGTCGCGCTCGATGAGCTTCTCGGTCGGGCAGTCCACGTAGACCTCCACGTACCGGCCGATGGCGCGACGGTTCTCCTCGCGGCCCGGCTTGTAGGGGCTCACGCAGGGCACCAGCGCCGCGACGCCGTTGCGCGTCAGCAGGTTCGCCACGTACCCCAGCCGACGGACGGACGTGATGCGATCCTCCTTGGCATCCCCCAACCCCGACCAGAGCGCCTCGCCCACTTCACCCTCGTCGAGAATCTCGACGTTGCGGCCCACCTGCCGCAGGCGTGCCGCGATGTAGGCAGCGATGGTGCTCTTCCCGGTACCGGACATGCCGGTCAGCCAGAGGGTGAAACCAGTGTTGGAGGCCATAAGGGTCGTCGACTCCCTGCGTCCGGAGCGCTTCTTGCAAGCTGCTTCAGAACGCCGCAGATCCAAAAGATGGACGCGGTTATAGACGAAAACCCGGGCACTTGACAATTCGCGCCCACCTTTCCGCAGGTGGGGGTGACGGGCACTCAAGTGCCTGCTCACACACGGCTTTTTCGTTTTTGCAATGCATGTTTCAGAGCGTTCTGATCACAAAGCGCCCCGAACGCCACTCATACTCCGACACGTAGTGAACACAGCCACCGCGTACGGATCCGATGAGATAGGAAACGTCGGGCAGCAGCGGATGCCCGTCCGGAGCCGCCCGTAACAGGTCTTCTCCGGAGAAGGTCGCCGGTGCGTCGACATGCGAGTGGAAGACGCACACCACACGCTCCGCATGGACCTCCGCCTCGATGCACACAGCCAACCACTCCTCGGGGGCGAACGCGTAGGCATCCTTCGGATGGCTGGCGGCATTGCGCAGGGGCCGGACGCGGAAGCCGCCGCCCACCGTGTCCTGGAGAATCACCCCACAGCCCTCGAAGGGATAGGCGGCCTCCAGGTGCCGCGCCACGGCGGCGCGGACGGGCTCGGGCCACCACGCGCTCACGGCGCGGCGGGCTCCTCACGGCCAGCGCAACGCGAACACCGCCGGGGCGCCATGTCCTCCACCAGCCCCGGCGCCGCCAGCCACCGGCCACCGAAGGCCGGCCCCAGGCCCAGCCGCAGACGCTGGAACACGAGCGCCCCCAGCGTCCCCACGGCCACGCCCAGCGCTCCGTCCGGCGGTGTGCCCAGCTGACGCACCGCCTCGCCAAAGCACCAGACACACCCCTCCGCGCTCCGGAACACGACCGCGGCGCGCATGCCGTCCCCACCCAACGCGACCCAGGGCGCGTCACCACTCCACGCCGCGGGCAGCTCCGCCACCAGGCCGCCGCCCTGCCCCGCGGGCTCCGCGTCCGGGTTCAGCGCCGGAACTTCGCGGGCCAGCGCCTCCGTCACGGGCAGCCCCACGTCGGCGGCGCTCATCAGGAACCCCGGGGCCCAGGGCCCGAGGGTCAGCGTGCCCGCGCCCGCCACCGGCGTGCCGCCGCCCGCCAGATACGCCGCCGCCGTCAGCCCCGAGGCGCCGAGGCCATCCACCCGGACCCGGCCCGCGAGCAGCGCCTCCTGGCCGCGCCCGCCCACCTCGCGCAGCAGGATCTGCCGCGAGTACCGGAGGATCTGATCTTCACGCAGCGCCATGACCCTCAGCCTCCCGCCATGGCGGGGATGAGGGTGATGCGATCAGCGTCCTTCACCGGCGTGTCCAACCCGCTCAACGCGCGGATGTCCTCGTCATTGAGGAACACGTTGACGTAGCGGCGGACCGCGCCGCGCTCGTCCAGGACCCGGCCGCCAATGCCCGGGTGGCGCGCGTCCAGGTCCGTCAGCACCTCGCGCACGGTGGCGCCGCTGGCCGAGACTTCCGCTTGATTGCCCGTGAAGGCGCGCATCGGAGTGGGGATTCGAAGGGTCGCCATGCCTCACCTGCCCTGTTTGCGGAGCACCAGCCGGTGCGTCCCGTCCGGGAGCGCGTCCAAGGACACCACCTCGTGGCCCTCGTCGCGCGCGTTGCGGGGCACGTTCTTCAGCGGCTCGGTGCCCCGGAGGAGCACCTCCAGGAGCGTGCCCGGCTCCAGCGTCTCCAGCTTCAGCTTCGTCCGCACGTAGGTCATCGGGCAGACCTCGCGGGTGATGTCCAACGTCGCCGTCATGAAGTGCACGCCTCCGAGGACTCCGGATACACCGGCACGGCCGTCACGCGGCACCCCTCGCAATCCGGGGCCTGCGTCACGCGCGTCCTCCGGCCCAGCAGCGACACCGCGTCCAGGACATGCAACGTGGCCACCCCCCGGGGCCCTTGCGCCGCGCCCGACAGCAACTCCAGCGTCAACAGCGCCTGCACCGCGCCCACCAGCCCCGCCAGCGAGCCGAGCACGCCCGCCTGCGCGCACGTGGGGACCGAATCCGGAGGCGGCGGCGCCTCATAGAGGCAGCGCAGACAGGGCCCGCCCGGGTCGACCCGCATCGCCTGTCCCTGCATGCGCAGCACGCCACCGTAGACGAGCGGCACGCCCGTCAACACCGCGACGTCGGACAGGAAGAACTTGGTGGCCACGCCATCCGTGGCGTCGATGACGGCGTCGTGCGCGCGGAAGAGCCCCTCCGCGTTGCTCGCGTCCACGCGCTCCGCGATGGCCTCCGTGGACAGCTCGGGGAAGGCGCGCGCGAGCCCCGCCACGGCGGACTCCGCCTTGTTCCGGCCCACGTCCGACGGCCGGTGCCAGAGCTGGCGCGGCAGGTTCGTCACGTCCACCCGGTCCGGATCCGCCAACGTCAGGTGGCCCACACCTGCCTGCGCGAGCGCCAGGGACGCCGGGCAGCCCAGCCCGCCTGCTCCCACCAGCAGGATGCGCGCGCGCTCCAGCCGCGACGCATGGGGAATTCGGGGATGATGATCTGTGCCGTGGCCATGCATCGGTTTGCTGCTCCACGAGGTCGGAAACGAATATGGTGGGTCCGCCTGCGTACCACCCTGCAGAAAGGCGCAGGGACCCTTCCACCGTCCGGCCTCCGCGCGGACCCCACCTGCCAGGACATATGAAAAACCTGACCGGCGTGCTCGTCTTTTCCGCTGCCCTCCTCCTCGCTCCTGGCTGCTCCCGCAAGACGGGCGAGGCCCCGGGGCCCACCGACGCCTCCTCCGCCCCCAGCGAGCCCGCCCAGACAGGGGCCAGCAAGGGCGAGCTGAACGCCGAAGCCGACTCGGGCGCGAAGGGCACGGCGCGCGCGGCCCAGGAGTCCTGCGTGGACGCGTGGCTCCAGAAGAACGGCCTGGACGCCTATGGCAACCCCGAAGGCAGCATGTACACGGGGGGCACGCCGCTCTTCGACGAGCGGACCGGCGAGAGCACGGACCGGCTGGAGTTCATCTTCAAGAACAAGCCCGAGGTGCGTCAGGCGTGCGCGGGAGATGCCTCCGCCGACTGACGCGGTGCTTCCACGGGGCGTGGGGCCTGCCCCCTCGCCCTCCCGGAAGCAAGGCAGGCCACCTCCGGGATTCCCGGCCCCCCGGCGGCTCCCGTAGACTGCTGGACGAATGGATTCCCAACTCGCCCTCAGCGAGGAGACCCCTGCCAATGACCTGCGCGCCCGCGTGCGCAAGGTCCTGGAGCGCCGCAAGCTGACGGACAGCGTGTCGGCGGAGCAGGCGGCCGCCTCGTGGGAGCAGGACCGCTTCGTCGCCCGCGCCCGCGCGCTCTTCTACGCGCGGATGATGTTCCTCACGCTGGGTCTGCTCATCCTCGCGGTACCGGCCTGGAGTGGCTACTTCGGCCTCACCGGCCCCATCTCCTTCGTCGGCTACTTCGCGATGCTGCTCTACAGCGTCGCCAACCTGCTGGTCATCGACCATCCGAAGGCGGGCCGCTGGGTGACGTACATCACCCTGTGCCTGGACGTGGCCATCAGCGTGGTGCTCATCGTCAAGCCGCACGTGGGCGGCGGTCTGCAGAGCCCGCTGCTGGCCACGCAGCTGCTCTTCACCACGCTCTTCGCCATCCTCTACCCCAAGCCGCTGGCCATCCTCCCGCCGCTGCTGGCGTTGCCCATCACCACGCGGCTGGACCTGCTCCTCAACCGCTCCGTGACGGCGGTGGAGCTGCTGACGCTGCTCTGGTACCTCGCGCTCAACTTCATCATCGTCTACGTGCTCGTGTACCTGAACGAGCGCGAGGCCGCCGCGCACCGAGAAGTCGTGTCCCTCCAGGGCGACCTCAAGGAGCTGGCGGTGGTGGAGGAGCGCAACCGGCTGGCCCGCGAGATTCACGACGGCCTGGGCGCGTCCCTCTCGTCGATGATCATCCAGTCCGAGTACATCCTGAACCTCGCGAGGGAAGAGGGACTGCGCGAGGAGATTCGCGAGCTGAAGCTCACGGCGGAGGAGTCCATCGAGGAGCTGCGGCGCAACCTGCGGATGATGCGAGAGGACTTCGAGCTGGCGCAGGACCTGGAGGACTACGCGAAGACGTTCCGCGAGCGCACCGGTCTGGACATCCGCTTCGAGCGCACCGGCCTTCAGCGCAAGCTCAGCCCGGACGCGCAGCTCGCGCTGTTCCGCATCCTCCAGGAGTCCCTGTCCAACGCGGTGAAGCACGCGGAGGCCAAGGGCGTCCAGGTGCGGCTCGACTTCAGCGAGGAGCGCGTCGACCTGGTCGTGCGGGACGACGGCAAGGGCTTCGACCCCGCCCGGACGCCGCGAGGCCACTACGGGCTTCTCAACATGCGAGAGCGCGCCATGAAGCTCGGCGGCCAGCTCATCGTCGACTCGTCACCCGGCGCGGGCGCGCAGGTGGCATTCTCCCTTCCCTGTCGCCCGTCATGACCGGAGCCCCCGTGGACGCCCCACAGCCGCCCTCCTCACCTCCCATTCGCGTCTTCGTGGTGGAGGATCAGACGAAGATCCTCAAGAACCAGCTCCGGCTCTTCGAGAACCACCCGGAGATGGACATCATCGGCACCGCGCTGTCCGGCGAGGCCGCGCTGGAGGAGGTGCCCAAGCTGATGCCGGACGTGCTCCTGCTGGACCTGGGGCTGCCGCGCATGAGCGGCATCGACGTGACGCGCGAGGTGAAGGCGCGCTTCCCCAAGATTGAAATCCTCATCTTCACCATCTTCGACGAGGAGGACAAAGTCCTGGAGGCCGTGAAGGCGGGGGCCTCCGGCTACCTGCTCAAGGGCGCCCCGGTGGACAAGATCATCGAGGCCATCAAGGAGGTCCGCGCCGGGGGCACCGTCATCCAGCCCAACCTGGCCCGCCGGCTGCTCCGCCACTTCCGCGTGGAGCCTGACGCCAGCCCCACGCCCACCGCGCCCGCCGCCGAGCCCGCGCCCAGTGACGCGCCGCTCGAGCCGCTCCTCAAGCCGCTGTCGGACCGCGAGCGGGAGATCCTCCAGCTCATCGCCAAGGGCGTGTCCAACAGCGAGGCCGCGCGGCTGCTCGACCTCAGCAAGGCGACCATCCGCACGCACCTGGAGCACATCTACCGGAAGCTCGAGGTCACCAACCGGGTGGAGGCCGTCACCGAGGGCATCCGCAAGGGCCTCATCTCCGTCTGAGCCCGGCGCGTCCGTCCCGAGGCTCAGAAGCTCCGGGACACGGCCGCGCCAGGACGCTCGGCGGCGGCGGCCTCGATGACCAGGTCGGCGTAGCGGTTGGCCGGGTCTCCAGGCTCCGTGCCATCCCGGAAGTAGAACGTGTACCCGTCCCAGGCGTCCGGCCGGGTGTCATTGGCGAAGAGCCACAAGGCCCCCGCGGCCACGCCCGCGTTGCGCAGGCACTCCAGCCAGCCCCGGTACAAGGCGCGGCGCTGCGAGATGTCGAAGTCCCCCGCGTTGCGCAGGCCCAGCTCGCCCACGAACAAGGGCTTGCCCAGACTCCGCGCGACGGCGGCGTGCTCGCGAATCCACCGGGCGCCGGCCTCCGCCGTGTCCGTGCCGCCCAGCCCCCAGGACTCCGGATAGAAGTGCACGGACGCGAAGTCGATGTACGGCGACGCCGTGTTGCGCGTGAAGCTGGAGCCGGGCGTGTGGAACACCGGTGACCGGGCGCGGGTCCAGAACAGCGGGTCATAGCCCTCGGTGGTGGGCTCGAAGCCCTCCTCCCCCGTGCCCACCAGGTGGCCGGGCGCCAGGGACTTCACCTCGCGGGCCACGTCGTCAATCCAGGCCCGGAGCCGCGCCCCGTCCCGATCCAGTCCCCGGCCGCGAGGCTCGTTGAGCAGCTCCCAGGCCAGGACGGAGGGGTGGTCGCCGTAGCGGATGCCATCCACCGTGTTCACCCGGTTGAGCAGCCGCGTGATGTGCGCCTTGTAATGCCGCACCACCGCCGGGTCCGTGAAGAAGCGCGGGTCCCCCTCCACCGGCGAAGGCAGGCCCGCCCACGCCACGTACTGCCGGGCGCCGCCGTAGGCGTTCCAGTAGTTCCCCAGCGTCAACACCAACCGGATGCCATGGGCCCGGGCGCGGGCCAGCACCCAGTCCAGCCCCACCAGGGCGATCTCGTCGTACTCCAGCGGCGCCACCTGCATGGCGGTGTCGCCCACCTTCGACACCGCGTCGTTGTGCCCGTTGGTCCGCAGCGCCCGGACCCCCATGGCGGAGGCCTTGGCGAGCACCTCTTCCAGGACGGGGGACTCCGAGGCGCCGCGCCGGACGTCACGCGTGGCCTCTTCCTGGAGGAAGTAGGCGTTGAGCACCATGGCGCCGGACGGCAACCGGTCCAGGTGTTGCGCCGGGCCGCCTGGACAGCTCGCGGCCACCGCCTCCAGCATCACCGGGTCCCCGTCACCACACGCCCCCAACAGGAAGGCGGAAGCGGCGACGAAACTCCGGGAGGAAAAGGGCATGACCGCATCGTAACGACGGGAGGTGTCCCACGCACCAGTCCCGAGGTCTGGGCTAGGTTGCTCCGTCATGGAGCTCAAACTGGAAGGCGTGTCGAAGACCTACCCCAACGGCACCCGGGCCTTGCAGGGTGTCAATCTCACCATTCCGCGCGGAATGTTCGGGCTGCTCGGACCGAATGGCGCCGGCAAGTCCACGCTGATGCGCAGCATCGCGACGCTGCAGGACGTGGACGCGGGCGCCATGACGTTCGACGGCATCGACCTGCGGCGGGACAAGGACCGGCTGCGCGAGGTGCTCGGCTACCTGCCCCAGGACTTCGGCGTGTACCCCAAGGTGACGGCGTGGGACATGCTGGACCACCTCGCGCAGCTCAAGGGCTTGGCCCAGCGAGGCCCGCGCCATGAGGCGGTGAAGGCGCTGCTCCAGAAGACGAACCTCTGGGAGCACCGCGACCGGCGGCTCGGCGGGTTCTCCGGGGGCATGAAGCAACGCTTCGGCATCGCGCAGGCGCTGCTCGGCAACCCGAAGCTGCTCATCGTGGATGAGCCCACCGCCGGGCTCGACCCCGCCGAGCGCTTCCGCTTCCACAACCTGCTGGCGGAGATCAGCACGGACGTGGTGGTGCTGCTGTCCACGCACATCGTGTCGGACGTCGCGGACCTGTGTCAGAACATGGCCATCCTCGCCCACGGCAACGTGGTGGCCGCCGGGCACCCGCTGAAGCTGGTGGAGGCGCTGCACCAGCGCGTGTGGAAGCGCTTCGTCACGCACCAGGAGGAGCTGGACGCCATCACCCAGGAGATGGAGGTCATCGCCGTGCGCCGCGTCGCGGGGCAGCGGCGGGTCCACGTCCACGCGGAGAGCGCGCCGCCCGGCTTCGAGCCCGCCGCGCCGGACCTCGAGGACGTCTACTTCCACGCCCTGGCGCGCGCCTCCCGAGCGGCCTGAGACCTGCGCCCATGCTCCTCGCCCTCCTGACCTTCGAGCTCCGGCGCCGGCTGAAGATGCTCTCCACCTGGGTCTACGCCCTGGTGCTGGCCGCCGCCGCGCTCCTCATCACGCTGGCCATGGGCGGTGTCTTCAAGAGCGTCGCCGTGAGCACGGGCACCGAGCTGGTGCGCGTCAACGGGCCGTACACCGTCCACAGCTTCATCACCGTCCTGTCCCACTACGGACTGCTGATGGTGGCCGCCGTCTTCGGACAGGCCGCCTACCAGGATTTCGGCCACGGCACCTGGATGCTCATCTTCACGAAGAACGTGAAGAAGGGCCCCTACCTCATCGGGCGCTTCCTGGGCGCGTACCTCTTCAGCGCGCTGCTGATGTTGGCCGTCATCCCGGGACTGCTCGTGGGCGCCGCGGGCGTATGGCTCGTGGAGCCTCAGCGGGTCGCCCCCTTCCAGGTGGCCACCTACCTCTGGCCCTTCGTCGTCAGCGTGTGGCCCACGCTGTTCTTCGCGGGCAGCGTGTTCTTCTGTCTGGCGGCCCTCACGCGGCGCATGGCCACGGTCTACGTGGGCGTCGTCGTCATGGTGATGGGTTACCTCGTCCTCAACACGCTGGTGGCGGACGTCCGGCACCATGACCTGGTCGCGATGCTGGACCCCATGGGCCTCCACGCCTTCGAGAACGTCACCCGGTACTGGACGGCCGCGGAGCGAAACCGCGACCACGTCCCGCTGCTGGGGCAGATGCTGACCAACCGGCTCGTGTGGACTTCCGTGGGCGCGGCGCTGCTGGCGGCGACCGTCCTGCGCTTCCGGCCCACCGTCGAGGAACAGCGCGGCCGTGGCAGCGCGCCGGCGGTGGAGCCCGCCACCTCCGTCGCCATCCCCACCACGTCCGCCGCCCCCACCACCGCGTCGTGGCTTCGCACCGCGGGCGCCACGCTGTGGCTGTCCTACCGCGACGTGCTCCGCTCGCCCGTGTTCTGGTCGTTCGTGGTGGCCGGGCTCACGTTCGGCACCATGTCGCTCACCTTCAGCAAGCAGATCTACGGCACCGCCACCTGGCCGGTGACATGGCAGGTGCTGGAGATCGCGTCCGCCACGTTCCAGCCCTTCCTCATCATCACCCTCACCTTCTACGCGGGTGACCTGGTCTGGAAGGAGCGCGATGCCCGGATGGCCGACATCGTGGACGCCACGCGCGCGCCCTCGTGGGTGACGTACGGCGCCAAGCTGGGCACGTTGTTCCTGGTGGCCTTCTCACTCAAGGCCGTGGCCCTGGCCTCCGCGCTGCTGTCCCAGGTGATGCGTGGATACTTCCACATCGAATGGGACCTCTACGCGCGGCAGCTCCTGCTCCTGGATTTTCCCCACGACGCGCTGTTGTGCGTGCTCGCCTTCTTCGCCCAGGTGGCCATCCACCAGAAGTACCTGGCCTACCTGGTGATGGTGCTCTACTTCGTCCTTCAGGCGGCGCTCGGCCTGGTGGGCGTGGAGGACCCCTTGCTGCGTTTCGGGTCCGAGCCCTCCATCGTCTTCTCGGACATGAACCGGTATGGCGCCGCGGTGCCCGCCCTCCTCTGGTTCCGGCTCTACTGGTATGGCCTGGCGACGGCGCTCGTCGCCCTGGGCTACCTGCTGCACGTGCGCGGCCGGGAGGCGCGCTGGAAGGAGCGCTGGGCGCAGGCACGTGCCCGGCGCACGCGCGGGTGGGCGGTGGCCGTGACGCTGTCCCTCTGCGTGTTCGCGGGCGCGGGGGGCTTCATCTTCTACAACACGCACCTGCTCAACCCCTACATCACCGCGAAGGACCGCGAGCGAAACCTGGCCCGCTACGAGCAGGAGTACGCGTCCTTCGCCGACCTCCCCCACCCGCGCATCGTCGCGGCGGACGTCACCTTCCACATCCATCCCGAGGCGCTGCGGCTGGAGGCGCTCGGCACCTACCGCTTGCGCAACAAGACGGCGTCCCCCATCTCCCGCGTGCTGCTCAGCCTGCCCGAGGACGCCCGGGTGAAGGGACTCTCCCTGGCCGGGGTGACGCGGCCAGCGTCACATGACACCGCGCTGGGTCTCTTCGTCTACGACTTGCCCCAACCGCTGGCGCCGGGCGCGGAGACGGCGCTCGTGTTCGACCTGGAGTTCGGCACGCGCGGCTTCCGGCACGGCCGTGAGCGCACGGACATCGTGGCCAACGGCACCTTCTTCAACAACTTCAACCTGCCCGTCCTTGGCTACCGGAAGGACTTCGAGCTGGTGGAGGACCGGGACCGCAAGAGCTACGGCCTGCCCCCGCGCGAGCGCTTGCCGGACCGGGATGACCCGAAGGCGAAGGCGGACCACTACATCCGCCAGGACTCGGACTTCATCACGTTCCGCGCCACGGTCAGCACCCGGAAGGATCAGATCGCCATCGCGCCAGGCTACCTGGAGAAGGAGTGGACGGAGGGCGACCGCCGCTTCTTCCGCTACAAGATGGACCAGCCCATCCTGAACTTCTTCTCCGTCCTCTCCGCGCGCTACAGCGTCGTGCGCGACACCTGGCGCGACGTGAAGCTGGAGATCTACCACCACCCCACGCACACCTTCGCGCTGGACCGGATGATGCGCGGCATGAAGGACGCGCTGGAGTACTGCAGCGCGCACTTCGGGCCGTACCAGCACAAGCAGGCCCGCATCCTCGAGTTCCCCCGCTACGCGAGCTTCGCCCAGGCCTTCCCCAACACCATTCCCTATTCGGAGGGCATCGGCTTCATCGCCCGCGTGGATGACGAGGACCCCAACGACGTGGACTACCCCTACTACGTCACCGCGCACGAGATTGCCCATCAGTGGTGGGCGCATCAGGTGGTGGGCGCTCGCGCGCAAGGGGCCACGCTGACGTCGGAGACGCTGTCCCAGTACGCCGCGCTCATGGTGATGAAGCACCGCTTCGGGGCGAAGAAGATGAAGCGCTTCCTGAAGTTCGAGCTGGACCGGTACCTGTCGGGCCGCGCGATGGAGCGGAAGAAGGAGGTGCCGCTGTCACGCGTGGAGAACCAGCAATACATCCACTACCAGAAGGGCAGCCTCGTCATGTACGCGCTGCAGGACTTCATCGGCGAGGAGCGGGTGAACCGCGCGCTGCGCCGCTACGTGGAGAAGGTCCGCTTCCAGGGGCCGCCGTACACGGGCTCCACCGAGCTGCTCGGCTTCCTGCGCGAGGAGACGCCGCCGGAGTTCCAGTACCTCCTGGAGGACCTGTTCGAGAACATCACCCTCTACGACAACCGCGCGGTGTCCGCCCAGGTGCGGCCGAACAGCCAGGGCACGTGGGACGTCACCCTCAAGGTGGTGGCGAAGAAGTTCCGGGCGAACGAGACGGGCGAGCAGACCGAGGTGGACTTCGAGGACTGGATGGACGTGGGCGCGCTCGACGCGCGGGGCGAGGCCGTCTTCCTGGAGAAACGCCAGGTGAAGAAGGGCGAGTCGGAGATTGTGTTCACCGTCCCCGTGAAGCCCTTCCAGGTCGGCATCGATCCGCTCAACGTGCTCATCGACCGCACGTCCACGGACAACGTGACGGAGCCCACCCTGGGCACATCGCTGTCCGTGGGGAGCCCCGCAACGCCCTGAGGACGTCAGCGCCAGCGGATGCGCAGGTCGAAGCCGTCGGGCGGCTCGTAGCGCTCGACGTCGACCTGCGGCTCGCTGGCGCCGGCCTGCCGCAGCGCCCCTTCACAGGTGCCCGCGGCGGCCTCCGCGGGAAACGGGTAGCCGCGGAAGCGCACCCGCCAGTCCGCGGGCCCCAGGGACTCCACCTGGATGTCCACCGGCGAGAACACCGAGCTGAAGCTGAGGGAGACGCGCTTCATGGCGCGCTCGGGGCCGGCCACCTTCAGCGCCATGGCCACGACCTTCCCCACCAGCGTTTCGAAGTAGCTGCGCACCAGCCCCCGCCCCAGCTCCCGGTACGCGGCCCGCCGGTCCATGGCCGCGTAGCGGAGCCGCACCACCGCGTCCTGGCAGCCGATGAACACGGCGGCGGGATAGACGGCGCGCGGCTTCTCCATGTCGAAGCCCGCGGCGAGGAACTCGGCCTGGAGGGCGGCGTCGGGCTTCGACAGGCGAACCAATGATTCGAACAAGGTGGACTGGACGGTGACTTCGGTCGGCATCGGTGGCGCGGCACCCTAGGGGAGTCAAGCCTTCCGGGAAAGTCAGCGTGTACGCGGAGATTGACTCCCGAACGTCGGGGGTCAGTCCCCCTTGAGGCCTCCGGCGTCGGGCAGTTGGAGGCGGACGTACTCGCGGGGCGTCACGCCCGAGAACTGCCGGAAGTCGCGGTTGAAGTGCGCCTGGTCGTAGTAGCCGTGCTCCAGCGCCAGGGCCGTCCAGCTCGCCGGCGCGGCCCCGGACTTGAGCCGCTGGATGACCCGGTCGAACCGGATGAGCCGCGACAGCAGCTTGGGCGGCAACCCCAGCTCCGTGTTGAAGCGCGAGATGAGGTGCTTCTGGCTGTAGCCCAGCGTGTCCGCCAGGTCGCCAATCTCCACCGCGCCGTGGCTCGCGAGGAGCCGCTCCAGGGCCCAGGGCACGCACGCGGCGACGGCGCGGGCCTCGCTCACCCGCTTCAACAGGAGCTGGTCCAACAGCGCGAAGCGCGCCTCCCAGCCGGGGGTCTCCTGGAGCTGCTCCACCAGCCGCGACGCCGTGGGTCCCAACACCTCACGCAAACCCACCACCCGGCGGGCCAGCTCACGCAGCGGCATTCCAAAGAACAGGCGCGCCCCCATGGGCGTGAAATTCACCTGAATGCCATGCATGGCCCCCGATGTCTCAGTCAGCGAGAATGTATCATCCAAGCCTGCGACAAAGCCCTCCGTGTATCGAGCGGAGTGGCGCGTGTCTCGCGAGTCGAGAATCCGGATGGGCGGGCCGAAGTCGATGATGAGCACCACCTGCGGCGAGGGCAGCTCGCGGCGCCGCATGGGGCCCGGCGTCCATTCGTCGTATCCCCAGTAGGGCCCTCTTATGAGCGCGCGGAGCCGAGCATCCGGCATCCGCGCCACCATCTCCCAGCGCCCCGCCTCCGACGCGTGCTGGATGACTCGGACCTCAGGGGCGGGGTTGGACACGATGCGGCCTCACCGGTGTCAGACAGGGTTGCAAGGATGCTTCTGGGCGCCGGAGTCGGTGGAGCCCCGGCTCCATCCTTATCAAGGACTGACACACGCGACCTGAAGTTGAACGTCGCTTCACCTACCTGAAACGTCGCGTCTCCGAGGGCACGCGGTTGTGACACACGTTGTAACCTATTCATTCACAACCCGTCTCAACGGTTGAGAATCAATCCATCTCTTTACGAATAATCCACTACTGGCGTAGGTTTTTAAACATGAGCGCAGTTTCCAATAGCGTGCACGACCCCATCGCAATCATTGGCATTGGCTGCCGTTTTCCAGGGGGAGCGAAGTCGCCTCGGCACCTCTGGGAACTGTTGACGGAAGGCCGCTGCGCCATCGTCGAAGTCCCCAAGGAGCGCTGGGACCACCGGCGCTACTACGACCCCGACCCGGACAAGCCGGGCAAGACGTACGTCCGCTCGGGGGGCTTCCTCCAGGAGGCCATCGACACCTTCGACGCGGCGTTCTTCTCCATCTCTCCGAGAGAGGCCTCGACGCTCGACCCGCAGCAGCGGCTGCTCGCGGAAGTGGCGTGGGAGAGCCTCGAGGACGCGGGCCTGCCGGCGGACAGCCTCGCGGGCAGCCCCACCGGCGTCTACGTGGGCGGGTTCATGCTGGACAGCATGCTCACGCACATGGGGCCCATGAACCGTGAGCTGATCGGCCCGCACACGGCGGTCGGCTCGACGATGACGGTGCTCTCCAACCGCCTGTCCTACATGTTCGACTTCCGGGGGCCGAGCATCTCGCTGGACACGGCGTGCTCCTCGTCGATGGTCGCCGTCCACCTGGCCTGCCAGGACCTGCGCAGCGGCGCGACGTCGCTCGCGCTGGCGGGCGGCGTCAACGTCATGTTCCGGCCCGAGATCTTCGTGGCCATGAGCAAGGGCAAGTTCCTCTCGGCGGACGGCTACTCCAAGAGCTTCGACACGCGCGCGGACGGCTACGGCCGCGGCGAAGGCGCGGGCCTCGTGGTGCTCAAGCGCCTCTCCGACGCGGTCCGCGACAATGACCGCGTCTACGCCATCATCCGGGGCACCGGCGTCAACCAGGACGGGCACAGCGAGTCCATGACGGCGCCGAGCTCGAGCGCGCAGGAGGCGCTGATTCGCCGCGTCTGCGCCAGCGCGTCCATGGACCCCAAGGACATCCACGCGTTCGAGGCCCACGGCACGGGCACCGCCGTGGGGGACCCGGCCGAACTGGGAGGCCTGGGCGCCGTCTCCAAGCGGGCCGAGGGACCGGGCCCCTGGGTCGGCTCGCTCAAGGCGAACATCGGGCACCTGGAGGCCGCGGCCGGCGTGGCGGGCCTCATCAAGGCGAGCCTCTGTCTCCAGCACGAGCAGCTGCCGCCCCAGGCGAACCTGAACCACCTCAACCCCGCCATCCCCTTCGACACGCTGGGCATCCGCATCCCGCGTCAGCTGGAGGCGCTCACCCCGCGCGAGGGTGAACCCCTGCGGATGGGCGTCAACTCCTTCGGCTACGGCGGCACCAACGCGCACTGCGTGATTGAGCAGGCGCCGGCGGCGACGGCGGCCCCGCGCGGCGAGAGCGCCCCGGGACCGCTGCTGCTCCCGCTGTCCGCGCGCAGCCCCGAGGCCCTCCGCGCGCTCGCCCAGTCCTACGCGGACCTGCTCGCGGCGCCGCATCCGGCGGCCCTTTCGGACGTCTGCTTCTCCGCGGCCACGCGCCGCAGCCACCACGAGCACCGGCTCGCCCTGCTGGCCACGGACGACGTGGCCGACCTGACCACGCGGCTGTCGTCCTTCGCCGCGGGCAACCCCGCCGAGGCCGGCGCCTCCGGCCGGACGCTCTCCGCGGCGGACGCGCGCCCCGTCTTCGTGTTCACCGGCATGGGTCCCCAGTGGTGGGCCATGGGCCGCGAGCTGTACGAGCAGGACGCGCTCTTCCGCGCCACGCTCGACCGCTGCGACGCGCTCTTCCAGAAGCTGTCCGGGTGGTCGCTGCTGGAGCAGATGCTGGCGGACGAGAAGTCCTCCAACATGGCCCGGACGGACATCGCGCAGCCGGCGAACACCTTCCTCCAGATTGGCTTGCTGGAGCTGTGGCGCCGCGCGGGCGTCACCCCCGCCGCCGTCATTGGCCACAGCGCTGGCGAGGTCGCCTCGGCCTACGCCGCGGGCCGGTTCACGCTCGAGCAGGCGATGCGGGTCATCTACGAGCGCAGCCGCATCCAGGCGAAGGCCGCCGGGCTCGGGAAGATGGCCGCGGTGGGGCTCTCCGAGGAAGGCGCGCGGGCGGCCATCCGGGGACGCGAGGACGTGGTCTCCATCGCGGCCATCAACGGCCCCAACGCCGTGACGCTGTCCGGTGAGGCGAAGGCCATCGAGGAAATCGCCGCCGAGCTGGAGGCGCGCGGCGTCTTCCAGCGCATCCTCAAGGTCGAGGTGCCGTACCACAGCCCCGCGATGGAGGGCCTCAAGCCGGAGCTGCGCCGCTGCCTCGCGACGCTCCAGCCCACCGCGGGCCACCTGCCCACCTACTCCACCGTCACGGGCGGCCGCGTCGAGGGCGTCTCGCACGACGCGGAGTACTGGTGCGACAACATCCGCGAGCCCACGATGTTCGCGAAGGCCGCCGGGCAGTTGCTGAAGGACGGCTACCGGCTCTTCATCGAGCTGGGGCCCCACCCCGTGCTGCTGGCGTCCATCAAGGAGTGCTGCGCGGAGGCCCGCGTCGAGGGCCGCGTGCTCACCTCGCTGCGCCGGCAGGAGCCGGAGCACAAGACGTTCGCCAAGGCGCTGGCCGAGCTGTACGTCGCCGGCATCCCCATCGACTGGAGCGGCCTCTATCCCCAGGGCTCGCGCTTCACGCCGCTGCCCACCTACCCCTGGCAGCGCGAGAAGCACTGGCACGAGTCGGAGGAGGCCCTCACGGACCGCCGGGGCTCTGACGAGCACTCCCTGCTGGGGCCCCGCGTCTCCGCGCCGCTGCCCACGTGGGAGCGCGGGCTGAACGCACGCTTCCTGCCGTGCCTCCAGGACCACCGCGTGCGCGGCTCGCTCGTCGTCCCAGGCGCCACCTACGTCGAGCTGGCGCTCGCCGTGCGCGGCGCCATGGGCCTGCCCGCGCCCCACGCGCTGGAAGAGGTGCGCTTCGAGAACGCGCTCGTCGTCGCCGGCCATGACGAGCCCGTCGTCCGCACCACCTACGACGAGGCCGCGCAGACGGTGACCATCCACAGCCGGCCGCGCGACAACCGCACGACGTGGACCCGGCACGCCACCGCGCGCATCCGCCGCGAGGTCCATTCGAGGGAGGAGGCGCAGGTCCCCGTCGCCTCGCTGGGCATCCACGCCGAGGCGCCGCTGGATACGGACGCGCTCTACCAGATGCTCGCCGGGCGCGGCCTGGAGTACGGCCCCAGCCTCCGTGGCATCCGCTCCCTTCGCCGGACCGACACCGAGCTCCTCGTGGAGATCGCCCCGCCCGCCGCCGAGACGGCGCGCATCGCGGGCGACGCGAGCATGCTGCTGGACCCCGTGTGGCTGGACCCGTGCCTCCAGGCCATGGTGTCGTGGCTGCCCGACGACGACGAGCGCCTCTACCTGCCCATGGGCTGCCGGAGCGTCCAACTCGCGGCGCCGCCCCATCCCCAGGCCTCGCTGTGGTGCCACGCGCGGATTCGCGAGCGCACCGCCAACACGCTGGCGTGCGACATCACGCTCATGGACAGCGAGGGCCGCGTGGCCGCGCGCCTGTCTGGCGTGGAGTGCGCCGCGCTCGCGAACCGCGAGGAGTCCATTCCCCGGCCCGCCTTCTACGACTGGACCTACGCGCACGCCTTCGAGGCCACCGCGGAGGAGCTGCCCGTGAAGAGCAGCGGCGCCTGGCTGGTGTTCGAGGACCAGGGCGGCCTGGGCGCGGAGCTCGCCAAGGCCCTGGAGCGCAGCGGCGTACAGGACGTGGTGCGCGTGACGCGGGGGGAGACCTTCGCTCGCGCGTCGACCGGGCACTTCCAGGTTCGCCGGGGCGAGGCCGCGGACGTCCGCGGTGTGGTGGAGGCCGTGGGCCGCGTCCGCGTCCAGAACGTCGCCTACCTCTTCGGTCTGGACGCGACCCCGGGCGGTGAGTCGGAGGAGGTCCAGTCGCTGCTCGACGTCGTCCTGGCGCTGGCCCCCGGAGATGGGGCGTCGATCCGCGTCGTGACGCGGGACGCGCAACGTGCGCTCCCGGGTGATGCGGTGTCAGCTCTCTCCGCGGCGCCGCTGAGTGGCTTCGCGCGCGTCGTCCCCGCGGAGCTGCCGCACCTGAAGACGCGCTCCATCGACCTGCCTCGGGATGTTTCCGCGTCGCAGACGGAGTGGGTGGAGCGCCTGGCGCGTGAGCTGCTCACCGAGACGAAGGAAGAGGAAGTCGCGCTGCGCGACACGCGGCGGTTCGCGCGCCGCCTCAACGCGCTGCCGCTGCCGGAGTGGGAAGCCCGGACGCAGGGCACGCCGGCTCCGGCAGGCGTGGAGCAGGTGTTCGAGCTCGCGCTCGACGGCACCGAGCGGCGTCCCCGGCGCGCCGCGCGGAAGCAGCCCTCGCGCGGTGAGCTCGAGATCAAGGTCGCCCACGTGACGCTGACGCGCGCGGCGGCGTTCCAGGGCCGCCGCGCATCCGACACACATTGGCCCCTCGAAGTGAGCGGAGAGATCGTCGCGCTCGGTGAGGGCACCTCGGGCTTCTCGCTGGGACAGCGGGTGCAGGCGCTCGTCTCGCAAGAGTCTCCGGTCGTCGGCACGCACCGGATCCTCCAGTTGGAGCGGGACACGGTCCGCGCCGGTGTGTCCTCGGGCCAGCTGCTGCCCTTCCTCAGCGCGGAGTACGCGGTGCACGCGCAGGGGCAGCTCCAACCGTCCGAGCGGCTCCTCGTCATCGGTGATGCCGGCGGAGTGGGCTCGGCGGTCGTGCGGCTCGCGCAGGCCCTGGGGGCCCGGACCGCCATCGTCCTGGCCGCCGGGACGGTGCCGATGCCCGAAGGCGTGCGCGTGTTCGACCGGCACGCGCCTTCGCTGTCGGACGACATCCTGGCCTGGACGGAGGGCGCTGGGGTGGACCTGCTGGTGAACGCGTCGTGCGACGCGGAGCCCACCCTCACCAGCGTGCTCGGGTCCTTCGGCCGCTTCGTCGACGCGGGGCCGCTCGCGCCCGCGGAGGGGCTCTTCGCCACCGCGTGGCCTCGCGGCGCGGCCTGCTCGCGCGTGGACGTCGCGGCCGTGCTGCGCCAGCGCCCGAAGGAGGCACAGGCGCGGCTCGACGCCGTCCTCGGCCGGTTCGAGGCGCTGCCCGCGCTGCCTTCCGAGACGTGGGCCCTCTCCCGCGCGGACGAGGCATCCGGATGGCTCGCCGAGCACTCTCGTGAGCAGGGACTGGCCCGCCTGACGCTGTCGTTGGCGGGGACCGAGCCGCTGGCGCTCGCCCCCGCGGTGGATGAGCGGCTCTTCGACGCGAAGGCCACGTATCTCGTCACGGGCGGCTTCGGCGGCTTCGGCCTCGCCCTGGCCCGCTGGATGGTCGCCGAGGGCGCTCGACACCTCGTGCTCACCGGCCGCAAGGGCGCCTCCACGCCGGAAGCCAGGCAGCTGGTCCAGGACCTGGAAGCGGCGGGGGCCCGCGTCACGGCGGCCGCGGCGGACGTCAGCAGCCTGGACGAGATGCGCGCCCTGTTCACGCGCATCGACGCCGAACACCCGCCGCTCAAGGGTGTGCTCCACACGGCGGCCGTGCTGGATGACGCCCCGCTCCCGGACCTGAACCTGCAGCGCATCCAGCGGGTGATGACGCCCAAGGCCGGAGGCGCGTGGATCCTCCACGAGCTCACGAAGGACCGGCCCCTGGACCTCTTCGTGCTGTTCTCCTCGGTCGCCGCGCTGATTGGCAACCCGCGGCAGGGCAACTACGTCGCGGCCAACAGCTACCTGGACGCGCTCGCGGAGCATCGCGCCGCACAGGGCCTCGCGTCGATCAGCATCCACTGGGGTGTGCTGGGTGAGTTCGGCATGGCCCAGGACGAGGCGGTGCGCACGTACCTGGAGTCGCTCGGTCTCAACCCCATGGCGCCGGCCACCGTGCTCACGGCCCTGAAGCGGGTGCTGCGCCTGCGCACGGCGCAGCTCGGCCTCTTCGATGTCCAGTGGTCCAAGCTGGGCCGCGCGGCCCCGCACCTGGGCAAGTCCGCCCGGACGGAGCACCTGCTGGGAAGCGCCCAGGGCAGCGGCCAGAACGAGGCCGATCAGCTCCGCGTCCACCTGGCGGGACTCAGCAGGGACGACCGGCGCCCGGCGCTGGAGCAGTTCCTCGTCGAACGGCTCGCCAGCATCCTCCAGATTCCGACGGAGCGTGTGGAGCCGCAGAAGCCGTTGTCGCTGCTGGGCGTGGACTCGCTCCTGTCAATGCAGGTCCAGCGCACCATCCGCGAGGCGCTCGGCATCGAGATTCCCGCGCTGGAGCTGCTGCGCGCCGGGAGCCTGGTGGAGGTCGCCGGAAACCTGTCGGCGAAGTTCGACGGGCCCAGCGCCGTGACGCCGCCGCCCGCGGCCGTCACGGAAGAAGCCGCCATTGAGCAGCAGGTGAACAGCATGTCCGAGAGCGAATTGGACACCATGCTCCAGGCCATGCTCGCCGCCCAGACGGCGCAGGAGCGGGAGACGGCATGAGCACCCCGACCGACAACATGAAGGGCCTCTCCGTCGAGGAGAAGCGCAAGCTGCTCGCGGAGCTCATGGCGAAGTCCGGCAAGGCGGCACCCCGCCTGTTCCCGCTCGCCTCGGGCCAGAAGGCGCTCTGGCTGCTGCACCAGCAGGCGCCGGAGAGCGCGGCCTACAACACGCCATTCGCGCTGCGCATCCTCGCGCGCGTCGACGTGGCCGCCCTCAAGCGCGCCTTCGGGATGCTGGCGGAGCGACACCCCGCGCTCCGCACGACGTTCGCCGCCACCGCGGACGGCCAGCTCCTCCAGACGAGCCACCCCACGCTGGAGCCTCGGTTCACCGTGGTGGATGCGCGCGGTTGGAGCCCGGAGCAACTTCAAGCCGAGGTCGTCCGCGCCTACCGTCAGCCCTTCGCGCTGGAGCGGGGCCCGCTGCTTCGGGGGCACCTCTTCTCGGTGAGCGACGAGGACCATGTCCTCCTGATGACCGTCCACCACATCGTCTATGACGGGTGGTCGGCGGGCATCCTCCAGCGGGAGTTCAATCAGCTCTACCAGGTGATTGCCCGGGGAGAGACGCCTACACTGCCGCCCGTCACGGGCAGCTACTCCGCGTTCGTCGCGCAGCAGGCGGAGACGGTGTCGGGCGCCGCGGGGCGCGCGCACTGGGACTACTGGCAGAAGAAGCTGGCCGGCGAGCTCCCGGTCCTGGCGCTTCCCGCCGACCGCAGCCGCTCCGGCCTCGCGGACAACCGGAGCGGTGCCTGCACCTTCCGCCTGACGCCGGAGCTGACGGGACACATCAAGTCGCTCGCGCAGAGCGCGGGCGCGACGCCTTTCGTGGTCCTCGTGTCCTCGTATGCCGCCCTGCTGGGCCGGCTGGCGCGACAGGAGGACATCCTGATTGGCGCCCCGACGGCGGGCCGCCCGGGGTCCACGTTCCACGACGTGGTGGGCTACTTCGCCAACGCGGTGGCACTGCGCGCGGACCTCTCCGGTGCGCCCTCCACGCGGACCCTGCTGACCCGCATGCGCGGCGTGGTCCACGAAGCGCTCGCGCACCAGGACTTCCCCTTCGCGTCGCTCGTGGAGCGAATGGGCATCGAGCGCCGTCCCGGCGTTTCTCCCCTCTTCCAGGCCTCCATCACGCTCCATGCCTCCCGCGACGGCGGCAGCGGCATGGACCTGTGGGCCACGCCCGACGAGGACGCTCGCGTCCGCTGGGGCGACCTGGAGCTGGAGCCGTTCCCGATCAGCGACCAGGAGTCGCAGTTCGACCTCACGCTGGAGCTGTGGGAAGCCCGCGGCGCCTTCGCGGGCGCGCTGCGATTCAACCGCGCCCTGTTCAACGACGACACCGTCGCCCTGTGGCGCGGCTACTTCGAGAAGCTGCTCGAAGGCATGGTGCGCGCTCCCGACGAGCCCGTGGCCCGTCTGGCCCTCGCGGTCCATGCGCCGCTCCCGGTGGAGCCCGGCGCGGAGCGCGCTCCCGAGGCCGCCGCCGCACGGACGCTCTCCGCCTGGTTCGAGGAGCAGGCCGCTCGCAGCCCGGCCTCCGTCGCGTTGACCACCGGAGAGACGCACCTGAGCTACGCCGAGCTCAACGCCCGTGCGAACGTGCTGGCGCACGCGCTCCGCGACCGCGGTGTCGGCCCCGAGTCCCTGGTGGGCATCTGCGTCGACCGTGGCGCGGAGCTGGTCATCGCCATCCTCGGCGTGCTCAAGGCGGGCGGCGCCTACGTCCCGCTGGACCCCGCCAGCCCGAAGGACCGGCTCGCGCTGATTCTGGACGACGCGGAGGTCTGCGCGCTCGTGACGGAGTCCAGCCGCGCCAGCGACCTCCCCACGGACCGCGTGCCCACCCTCTACGTGGACACGGTGCCGTGGCAGGAAGGCCCGCGTGACCGAAACCCCGAGCCGGGCGTCACGCCGGACAACGCGGCCTACGTCATCTACACCTCCGGGTCGACGGGACGGCCCAAGGGCGTGATTGTCACCCACGCTAACGCGACGCGCCTGTTCACCACGTCCGAGCCGCTCTTCGGCTTTGGCGCGAGTGATGTCTGGACGCTGTTCCATTCCGCCGCGTTCGACTTCTCCGTCTGGGAGCTCTGGGGGTCCCTGCTGTACGGCGGGCGACTGGTCGTCGTGCCGCACTGGATGACGCGCGCGCCCGAGGCCTTTGGCGAGCTGATCGCCCGGGAAGGCGTGACGGTCCTCAACCAGACGCCCTCCGCGTTCCGCGCGCTGGTACGGACGCCGGCCATCGCGCAGGCGCAGGGTGGCCGCAGCCTCAAGTGGATCATCTTCGGTGGCGAGGCGCTGGACGCCGCGACCGTCCGTCCGTGGTTCGAGCAGTACGTGAGCGCGGGCACGCGACTCATCAACATGTACGGCATCACCGAGACCACGGTGCATGTCACGTACTACCAGGTGACCGAGGCGGACCTCGCCTCCGCGGCGAGCCCCATTGGCCGCCCGCTGCCCGACCTGGAGCTGCGGCTGCTCGACGAGCATGGCCAGCCCGTTCCCGTGGGTGTCCCCGGAGAGATGTACGTGGGTGGCGCGGGCGTCGCGCGGGGCTACCTGAAGCGGCCCGAGCTCACCGCCCAGCGTTTCATCGAGGACCCCACCGCGCCCGGCAAGCGGCTCTACCGCTCGGGCGACCTCGCCATCCGTCTGCCGGACGGTGGCTTCACGTACCTGGGGCGCATCGACGACCAGGTGAAGATTCGCGGCTTCCGCATCGAGCTGGGTGAAATCCAGTCGGTGCTCGCCGCCCATCCCGCGGTGGCGGGGGCGTACGTCACCACGCACGAGCGCAGCGCCGACGACCGGCGCATCACCGCCTATGTCGTTCCGAAGCAGGACGCCGCGCAGACGCTGCTCTCCTCCGGTTCGGAGGGGGGCATCGGCGACACGCACGTGGGAGAGTGGAGCTCGCTCTACGACGACCTCTACGCGCGCGCGGCCAGCGAGCCGCAGGTCGACCCCAGCTTCAACATCGCGGGCTGGGACAGCAGCTACACCGGCGCGGCGCTCAGCGCGGAGGCGATGAAGGAGTGGGTGGACCACACCGTTCGCCAGATTCTCGTCCGCGCGCCCCGGCGCGTGCTCGAAATCGGGTGCGGCACGGGCCTGCTCCTCACGCGGATCGCCCCGTCCACGGAGGCCTACTGGGCGACGGACGTGTCGGGCGTCGTCGTCGACATGCTCCGTGGCGTGACGGCGAAGACGGCGGGCCTTGCCCACGCGAAGCTCTTCCACCGGGCGGCGGACCAGCTCGATGGCATCGACTTCGGTGACGCGCGCTTCGACGTGGTGATGTTGAACTCGGTGGTCCAGTATTTCCCGAGCGGGGAGTACCTCGCCAGCGCGCTGGAGTCTGCGTCCCGGCGGCTGGACACGGGCGGCGTCATCTTCGTCGGTGACGTGCGGAACCTGCGCCTGCTCGAGGCCTTCCATGCGTCCATCGTCCTGGCGCAGAGCTCCGGCACGGTCGAACCCCAGGTCCTCAAGACGCGGGTGGCGCAGCGCCTCGCGGCCGAGGAGGAGCTGGTCCTGGACCCGGACTTCTTCTGGGGCCTGAAGCAGCGCATCCCCCGGCTCACCCACGTCGAGATCCGCCCCAAGCGCGGCGTTTGCCTGAACGAGCTGACGCGCTTCCGCTATGACGTGCTCCTGCACCTGGACACCGCGCCGAGCACCGCGGAGGTGGCATGGGGTCCGGGCAATGTGAGCTTGACCGACCTGCGCGCCCGGCTGTCCCAGGACGGCACGCGGCGCATCGGCCTGCGGGGCATCCGCAACGCCCGCGTCGAGGCGTCGCTCGAGACCCTGGCCCACGTAACGGGCAGCGCCGCCACCCGGCCCGGCTCCTTCGAGAAGCTCCGCAAGCGCGTGCTGGACCAGGACGCCGCAGGCTCCGCCATCGAGCCCGAGCCGGGTATCGACCCCGAGTCGCTCCACCAGCTCGCGGAGGCGCTGTCGCTCGACCTCGCCCTCGACTGGTCCCGGGGCGGCGCGGATGGCGCGTTCGACGCCGTCTTCACGCCGGCCTCGAAGCGCGTGGAAGGCCCCATTGCCCTGTTCGGCAACGCGCCCGAGCCCGTCCCCGGTGCGCGCCGCGCCAACGATCCGCTGCGGGGCCGGGTGGAGCGCCGCCTGGAGAGCGAGCTGCGCAAGCGCGCCCAGGCGCACCTGCCCGAGTACATGGTGCCCGCCAGCATCATGGTCATCGACGCGCTGCCGCTGACGGAGAATGGCAAGGTGGACCGGCGCGCCCTGCCCGTCCCGGCCGTCTCGCACGGCCTGGAGACGGCGTACGTCGAGCCGCGCACGGGCGAGGAGGAAATCCTGGCCAGCATCTTCGCCGAGCTGCTCGGCGCGGAGCGGGTGGGCGTGCACGAGAGCTTCTTCGACCTCGGCGGCCACTCGCTGCTGGCCACGCAGGTCGTCTCCCGCATCCGGGCCGTGCTGGGCGTCGAGATTCCCCTGCGCACGTTCTTCGGCAGCCCCACGGTGGGAGGACTCGCGGCGGCGGTGCAGCAACTGCGCAAGCGCCCCGGCGCGGCCGTGGTCGACTTCACCGCGCCCATGGAGCGGCCGGAGCGGGTTCCCCTCTCGTCTTCCCAGGAGCGGCTGTGGATCGTCGACCGCATCGAGGAGACGCGGGCGCCCATCTACGTCATCCCCCTGGTGCTGCGCCTGCGGGGTTCGCTCCACCACGAGGCGCTCCGGCAGAGCCTGGACGCCATCGTCCAGCGGCACGAGGTGCTCCGCACCCACTTCCCCGCGGAAGGGGCCCAGCCGCATCAGGTCATCGCAGGGAGCGTCGACGTCGAGCTTCCGCCCAGTGAGGACCTGGTCCACCCGCCCGGCGCCACTGAGGCGGAGCTGTTGAAGCTCGTGCAGGTCCAGGCCGGTCTGGAAGTCTCACGGCCTTTCGACCTGGAGCGCGGCCCGCTGTTCCGGATGCGCCTGTTCCGCATCTCCGAGACGGACCATGTGCTGGTCCTGACGATGCACCACATCGTCTCCGATGGCTGGTCCGTGGGCATCCTCGCGAGGGAGCTCGCGGCCGGCTACAACGCGCTCCGTTCGCAGCGTGAACTGGCGCTGCCGCCGCTGCAGGTCCAGTACGCGGACTTCGCCCTGTGGCAGCGGCAGCTCCTGAAGGATGGCGCGCTCGCGGAGTCCATCGAGGCCCACCGGCAGCGGCTGGCTGGGGCCTCCACGTCCCTCAACCTTCCCAGCGACCGGCAACGTCCGCAGACGCCGACCTATCAGGGCGGCGTGGTCCGCTTCTCGGTGGACCGCACGCTGACGGCGCGGCTCAAGGACATGAGCCGCCGCGAGGGCGCGACGCTGTACATGACGCTGCTGGCCGCCTTCACCGCGTACCTCTCGCGGCTGAGTGGCCAGAAGGACCTCATCATCGGCTCGCCCGTGGCGAACCGGAACCGCGCCGCGACGGAGCCGCTGATTGGCTTCTTCGTGAACACGCTGGCGCTCCGCATGGACGCGTCGGGTGACCCGACGTTCCTGGAGCTGCTCGCGCGCGCCCGGCGGACCGCCCTGGACGCCTACGCGGACCAGGACGTGCCCTTCGAGAAACTGGTGGAGGTGGTCGCTCCCGAGCGGAGCCTCAGTCGCCAGCCGCTGGTGCAGGTGATGTTCGCGCTCCAGAACGCGCCCTTCACCCCGCCCGCGCTCGACGGCCTGAACGTGGAGCTGCTGGACCTGGACAGCGTCACCGCCAAGTTCGACCTCACCCTGTCCATGCAGGAGTCCGCGGACGGCCTCTCCGGCCTGCTGGAGTACAGCGCGGACCTCTTCGACCGCGAGCGCATCGAGCGGATGGCCGAGCACCTCGTCGTCCTGATCCAGGCCGTGGTGCAGACGCCCGAGCACCGCATCGCCACGTTCGACGTGCTGGGCGCGCAGGAAGCCCGCCTCGTGGCGAAGTGGGAGCAGGGCCCCAGCGCCCCCGCCGCGCCCGCTTCGGTGGTGGAGCTGTTCCAGGCGCAGGCCACGCGCATCCCCGAGGCCGTCGCGCTCGAGCACCGGGACGTCCACCTCACCTATGGCGAGCTCGACCGCCGCGCCACCCAGCTGGCACGGCACCTCGTCTCGCTCGGCTTCGGGCGGGAGAAGCGGGCCGCCATCTGCCTGCCGAAGTCCATCGACTTCCTGGTCTGCATCCTGGGCATCTGGAAGGCGGGCGGCGCGTACGTCCCGCTCGATCCGGAGTACCCGGAGGCCCGGCTCGGCCACATGCTGGAGGACTCGGGCGCGGAGCTGCTGCTGACCGCGCGCGCCCTGGGCGGGCGCCCTGGCTTCCGAGGCCAGACGCTGTGGGTGGACGAGCCCCTGCCCGTCCACGCCGAGCCGGCCACCCTCGCCTTCCCGGACGCGGACTCGGCCGCCTACGTCATCTACACCTCGGGTTCCACGGGCAAGCCGAAGGGCGCCGTGCTGGAGCACCGCGGCGTGGCGAACATCGCCGTGGCCTCGGTGCCGATGTTCGGCCTCACGCAGGACAGCCGGATTCTCCAGGCGGCGTCGCTGTCGTTCGACGTCTCCGTCTGGGACATCGTGATGGCCTTCGCCAGCGGCGCGCGGCTGGTGCTGCCCACCGATGAAACCGCGCGCGTAGGTGACGCCCTGGCGGCGGTCCTCACGGACAAGCGCATCACCCAGGTGGTGCTGTCTCCGTCCGCGCTCGCGACGCTCCCTGCGGGTGCGTACCCCGACCTCCGCGTCCTCATCACGGCGGGCGAGGCGCTCCCCTCGGAGCTGGTGAAGAAGTGGGTGACGGACACCCGGCGCTTCATCAATGCCTACGGCCCGACGGAGACGACCGTCATCGCGACCGTGGCGGAGCTCCAGCAGGGCGACACCCGAGCCCCCTCCATCGGGCGGCCCCTGCCCGGCCTGGTCGCGCGCATCCTCGACACGAACCAGCGGCAGGTCCCCGTGGGCGTCCCGGGCGAGCTGTACGTGGGCGGCGTCGCGGTGGCGCGCGGCTACCACGGGCTCGAGGAGCTCACCCAGGCCCGCTTCATCCAGGACCCGTTCTCGAACGACCCGAAGGCGCGGCTCTACCGCACGGGCGACCTCACTCGCTGGAGCCCTGACGGCACCATCGACTTCCTGGGCCGCATCGACGACCAGGTGAAGCTGCGCGGCTACCGCATCGAGCTGGGCGAGGTGGAGGCCGTCATCGACAGCCACCCGGCGGTCCAGCGCTCCGTCATCCTGGTCCACCAGGGCCAGCTCGCGGCCTACGCCGTGGCCCGTCCAGGCGCGACGCTGGAAATCGCGCCCCTCCGCGAGCACGCGATGGGACAGCTTCCGGCCTACATGGTCCCGGCGCACTTCGTCGTGCTCGACGCCTTCCCGCTGACTCCCAGTGGCAAGGTGGACCGCAAGAAGCTGCCCGACCCCGTGCAGGCCCAGGCGCCCACGGCGTTCGCGGACGCCACGACGCGCGAGGAGCAGATTCTCGCCAGCATCTGGGCCACGGTGCTGAAGAAGGAGACGGTCGGTATCCACGACAACTTCTTCGCGCTGGGCGGCGACTCCATCCTCGGGTTGCAGATCATCTCCCGCGCGACGCAGCAGGGACTCCGGCTGCGTCCCCGTCAGCTCTTCGAGCACCAGACGGTGGCCGCGCTCGCCCGCGCGGCCACCAGCGTCCAGGGTGTCCACGCCGAGCAGGGACAGGTGACGGGCGGCGTGCCGCTCACCCCCATCCAGCATTGGTTCTTCGGTCAGGGCCGCGCCGAGCCCCAGCACTTCAACATGGCGGTGATGCTCGACGTGGAGCCGGGCATCGACCTGGGCGCGCTTCGCGGCGCGCTCGCGGCGGTGGAGCGTCACCACGACGCGCTGCGGCTGCGTTACCGCCAGGAGAACGGGGCCTGGACGCAGTTCCACAGCGAGGACGCCTCGGTGACGGGCATTCCGCTGGACGTGGTGGCGCTGGAGAACGGCGAGAACGTGGAGCAAGCCCTCGCCGACCTCCACGAGACCCTGGAGCTGGAAGGCGGCCCCGTGATGCGCGCGGCCGTGTTGCGGCTGGGCGCTGATTCCGCGCGGCTCGCGCTGGTGGCGCACCACCTGGTGGTCGACGCCGTCTCGTGGGGCATCATCATCGAGGACCTGCTGACCGCGTACAGCCAGCTCTCCCATGGCCAGGAGGTGGGCCTCCCGCCGAAGACGACGTCGTTCCAGCACTGGGCGAAGCGGCTGGAGGCCTACGCCTCGACGCCGAACGCACGGGCCGAGCTCGACGCCTGGCTGGCCGCCACGCACCGCGACGACACCCACGACCTGCCGCTGAACGACCCCACGGCCTCGGATACGGTCAGCGACGCGGGGACGCTGGTGTCGTGGCTGGAAGCGGAAGAGACGCAGCTGCTGCTCAACGAGGTCCCCACCGCGTATGACGTGAAGGTCAACGAGGCGCTCATCGCCGCGCTGGCGCGCACGCTGTCCGGGTGGTCCGGGCATGGCACGGTCCGCATCGACCTGGAGGGCCACGGCCGGGAGTTCCTGTTCGACGATGTGGACCTGAGCCGCACGGTGGGCTGGTTCACGGCGCTCTTCCCGCTCCGCGTGCACGTCGGGGCCAAGGAGGGCGTGCGCGAGACGCTCGCGCGCACCAAGGACGCGCTGCGCCGGATTCCCAAGGGCGGCATTGGCTACGGCGTGCTGCGCGGGCTGTCTCCCGACGCGAGCATCCGCTCCCGGCTCCAGGGCATCCCGAACGCGGGCGTCGTCTTCAACTACCTGGGGCAGATGGGGGCCGTGCCGACGCAAGGCGTGGTCCGTGGCCGGGCGAGTGAGGGCCTGGGCCCGCTGCATTCGCCTCACGCCACCCGGCCGCACCGCATCGAGATCAACGCGGTCGTCGAGGCGGGACACCGGCTCCGGTTCGACTGGACGTTCGGCGCGAAGGTCTTCCGCCTGGAGACCGTCGAGCGGCTGAACGCGGAGATCCACGCGAACCTGAAGGCCATCATTCGTGAGCGCACGGAGCCCGCCGCCGCGGTTCGGGTGGCGTCGGACTTCCCGGCCGCGCGGCTGAGCGCCAAGGATTTGAAGCGCGTGCTTTCGCTGACGAAGAAGCCTCGATGAGCCAGGTGGACGGTGAGGGGGAGGAGTTTTCCATGACGTCGGAAGAGTCGATCGAGGACATCTACGAGCTCGCGCCCATGCAGCACGGCATGCTCTTCCACGCGCTGCTGGAGCCCAGCGCGGGCATGTACGTGGAGCAGTTGAGCTGCGAGGTCCGGGGAACCCTCCCCATCGAGCGGTGGAAGGAGGCCTGGCAGCACGTCCTCGCTCGGCACCCCATCCTCCGCTCGGCCTTTCTGTGGGAAGGCCTGGAGAAGCCCCTCCAGGTCGTCTCACTGGAGGCCGAGGTCCCCTGGCGCCTGGAAGACCTCCGGGGCATGTCCGGAGACGCGCAGCGACACTGGGTCGAAACGTTCCTGCGGGAGGACCGGCTCCGCGGCTTTGACCTGGGCACGCCGCCGCTCATCCGTTGCGCCCTGCTCCGCTTGGACGACGAGCGGACCCTCTTCGTGTGGACGTACCACCACCTCCTGTTGGACGGCTGGTGCTTCTCCATCGTCCTCCGTGAGGTGCTCGGCGCCTTCGAGGAGGGCGTCGCGGCGCTCCCGCCTCCCGCCCGGCCTTATCGCGACTACATCACCTGGTTGCAGGAGCAGGACCCCACCCGCTCCGAGGTCTTCTGGCGCGAGCTGCTCCACGGCTTCAAGCAGCCCACGGCCCTGCCCTTCACGGAACGGCAGGAGGTCACCGGCCCCGAGGGAGAGACGCAGCCCGTGGTGGCGCTGCACCTGTCGCGCGAACTCACCCAGCGGCTGACGGGTTTCGCGAAGGAGCACCGGCTGACGCTCAACACGCTCGTGCAGGGAGCGTGGTCGCTCGTCCTCGCGCGGGCCTCCGGGACGGAAGACGTCATCTTCGGTGTCACGGTCTCCGGACGGCCCGCGGACCTGGCCGGCTCCGAGTCCATCGTCGGTCTCTTCATCAACACCCTGCCGCTGCGCGCGCGACTGGCGGAGGGCACCTCCGTGCCCGCGTTCTTGTCCGCGCTCCAGACGCAGCAGGGCACGGTGGAGCCCTACAGCTACACGTCGCTCGCGGACATCCAAGCCTGGTCGGATGCGCCCAATGACCGGCCGCTCTTCGAGAGCATCCTGGTCTTCGAGAACTATCCCCTGGATTCCTCGACGCTGCTGCCGCGCAGCGGGCTCACCATCCGCGACGTCAACACGCACGACCGCATCAGCTACCCGCTGGCGCTGGTCGCCATCCCCGGCGAGTCGCTCGAACTCCGGCTGATGTACTCGGCGGAGAGATTCTCCCGGGCGGCGGCCGAGCGCATTGGCCGGCTGCTCGACCTGGCGATTCACTCGCTGCTCGACGCGAAGCACCTGGGTGACATCGACCTGCTGGAGGACTCCGCCCGTCGGGCGCTGTCGGAGTGGAGCCAGAACGCCCGGTCGTTCAGCGGCGAGGCGCCGGTACACACACGGCTGGCGCGCGTCGCGCCCGAGGCCACCGCGCTGGTGAGCGCGGGCGGCGAACGGCTCAGCTATCGCGAACTCGAGGCACGCGCCGAGCGCGTGGCGCGGCACCTGCGGCAAGTGGGCGCCGGGCGAGAGCGCCTCGTGGGCGTGTGCATCCCGCGGTCACCGGAGATGGTGGTGGCCTTGCTGGGCGTGCTCAAGGCGGGCGCCGCGTACCTGCCGCTCGACCCCAACTACCCCGCCGAGCGACTGGCCTACATCGTGGGCGACGCGTCGCCGGTGGCGATTCTCAACACAGGCGCGGACCCCATCGCGGACACGCGAATCCCGCGGCTCGACGTGACGACCCTGGCGGACGTCCCCACCGCGCCGGCCCCCGAGGCCGTCCAGTTGGATGACCTGGCGTACGTCATCTACACCTCGGGTTCGACGGGCGCCCCCAAGGGCGTGCTCGTCACCCACCGGAACCTGCACAACCTGGTGTCCTGGCACACGGAGGCGTTCGGGCTCTCCGCGAAGGACCGGACCACGCAGGTGGCCGGCATCGCCTTTGACGCCTCGGTCTGGGAAATCTGGCCGACCCTGGCCGCGGGTGCCGAGCTGCACCTCGTCTCGCCGGAGCTGACCACCGCACCCGATGCCCTGGCGCAGTGGCTGGTGGAGCGCGGCATCACCATCGCCTTCCTCCCCACGGTGCTCGCGGAGGCGGCCGTGGCCTTGCCGTGGCCCTCCGCGTGCGCGCTCCGGTACGTGCTCACCGGTGGTGACCGGCTCCATGCCGTTCCTCCGCCCGGCCTGCCGTTCCAGTTGGTCAACAACTACGGGCCCACGGAGACGACGGTCGTCGCGACCTCCGGCGTCGTGGCCCCCGCGGACTCCCAGGGCCTGCCGTCCATCGGCCGCCCCGTCGCGAACGCTCGCATCTACATCCTCGACCGTCAGCGTCGGCCCGTCATCCCCGGCGTCATCGGCGAGCTGTACATCGGTGGCACGGGCGTCACCCGGGGCTACCTCAACCGCCCCGAGCTGAACGCGGAGCGCTTCGTTCCGGACCCGTTCTCCGGTGAGCCGCAGGCTCGCATGTACGCCAGCGGCGACTTCGCCCGCTTCCTGCCGGATGGCCGCATTGCCTTCCACGGGCGCGCGGACCGGCAGGTCCAGGTCCGCGGTGTGCGCGTGGAGCCCGGGGAGATTGAAGCCGCGCTCGCGGAGCACCCCAGCGTCACGGCCGCCGCCGTCGTCAGCGAGGCACAGCGCCAGAATGGCGACGTCCGCCTGATTGCCTTCGCCGCCAGCACGGACGCCACGCCGCCGGACGCCGCCACGCTCGTGAGCTTCCTGTCGGCGAAGCTGCCCGCGGCCATGCTGCCCAGCCGTGTCATCGTGGTGGACGCCCTTCCGCTCACGCCCAACGGCAAGGTCGACACCGCCGCCCTCGAGGCGCGTGCCCGGGAGTCGCAGGCCGCGGCGGAGTCGTCAGCGCCACGCACGCCCCACGAGGAGATTCTCGCGGGCATCTGGAGCGCGGTGCTCGGGCAGGAGCGCGTCGGCATCCACGACGACTTCTTCGACCTGGGCGGACACTCCCTGAAGGCCACCCAGGTCATCGCGCGCACGCGTGAGGCCTTTGGCGTGGAGATCCCCGTCCGGGCCATCTTCGAGCACCGGACCATCGCGAGCCTCGCGCAGACGCTGACCGGGCAGCGCGCGGCGGCCGAGCCCATCCCGAGACTCGACCTGTCCGGGGACGCGCCGCTCGCGCCCGGCCAGGAGAGCCTGTGGTTCATCGACGCGCTCGGGGGCTCAAGCGCCGCGTACAACGTCCCGCTGGTGCTCCGGCTCCAGGGCACGTTCGACACCGGGGCCGCGTCGAACGCGCTCCAATTGCTGGTCGAGCGCCATGAGGCGCTCCGCACCACCTTCCACGAACGCGCGGGTGCGCCCTTCCAGCGCATCGAGGCCCCACCGGCCTCCGTGCTCACCAGCGAGGACGTCTCCCCTGCCCTCCTCGATTCGCGCATCGCGGAGGAGCTCGCCGCGCCCTTCTCGCTGACGCAGGGGCCGCTCTTCCGTGCACGTCACTTCCGGCTGGCGCCCGAATCGCATGTGCTGGTCATCAACCAGCACCACGTCATCGCGGACGCGTGGTCCGTCGGAATCCTGCTCCGGGAGTTCTGCATCGCCTATGCGGCGCAGGTCACCGGAGTCGCCCCCGCGCTGCCCGAGCTGCCCATCCGGTATGCGGACTGGGCCGCCTGGCAGAAGCAGCGGTTGGAGTCGGGCCGCCTGGAGGAGAGCGTCACCTACTGGCGAGAGACGCTGAAGGACGCGCCTGCCGTCCTCGCGCTCCCAGCGGACCGCCCGAGGCCGGAGCGGCAGCGCTTTCAGGGCCGGACGCACCGGTTCGAACTGGAAGCCCCCGTGGGACAGCGCCTCGAAGCGCTCTCGCGGGGCTCCGGGGCCTCGCTGTTCATGACGTTGCTCGGGGCCTTCGCGGCGTACCTCGGGCGCATCAGTGGGCAGGAGGAAGTTGTGATCGGCTCGCCGGTCGCCCATCGCGACCGGCATGAGACCGAGGGCGTGGTCGGGTACTTCCTGAACACGCTCGCGCTGCGCATCGACCTGTCCGGAGACCCGACGTTCTCCGAGCTGCTCCTGCGGGTCCGCAAGGTGGCGCTCGACGCCTACGCGCATCAGGACGTGCCCTTCGAGAAGCTGGTGGCGGCGCTGGAGCTGCCACGGGACCTGGCCCACAACCCGCTGTTCCAGGTGATGTTCGTCCTCCAGGGTCAGAGCAGCGGTGTGCTGCAGCTCCCAGGCCTCAGCGCCGAGATCGAAGCCCCCGAGAGCCGATCGTCGAAGTTCGACCTCACCCTCTTCGTGGAGCCGAAGGACGGCGCGCTGGCGTGCAGCATCGAGTACGACACCGACCTCTTCGACGCGGACCGGATCGAGCGGATGGCCGCGCACCTGGGCCGGTTGTTCCAGGCCATCGCGGATGAACCTGAGCTGCAAGCCTCCGAGCTCCCGCTGCTCTCCCACGACGAGCGGCGGCTGCTGTCCGAGTTCAACCGCACCGAGCGGACGTTCTCCTCGGGGCACACACTCCCGGAGTTGTTCGAGCGACAGGCGCAGAAGACGCCGGATGCCGTCGCGCTCGAACACGGGGGAGACGCCCAGACCTACCGTCAGCTGGACGCGGAGGCCAACGCCCTGGCCGACCGGCTCATCGCGCTCGGCGTGGGGCCCGGTGTCCGGGTCGCGCTCTGCCTGGACCGATCCATCACCGCGCTCGTGGCCCTGCTGGCGACCCTCAAGGCGGGCGGTGCCTACGTGCCCCTGGACCCGGCCTATCCCGCCGAGCGCCTCCGGTACATGCTCGATGACGCCAGGCCGCGCGTCCTCCTCACCGAGCGGAAGCACCAGGACCTCCTGCCGTCGCAGGGGCTGACGCAGGTCGTGCTGGATGAGGCAGGCGCGGCGGCCCCGAGCGCTCAGCGGCCCCGGCTGGATCCGCAGCACCTCGCGTATGTCCTCTACACCTCGGGCTCCACGGGCAAGCCCAAGGGTGTGGCCATGCCGCACCGGGCGCTCGTCAACCTCGTCGCGTGGCAGACCGAAGGCGCGAAGGCGACCCGCACGCTCCAGTTCGCGCCGCTCAACTTCGACGTGTCGTTCCAGGAGATCTTCTCCACGTGGTGCTCGGGCGGCACGCTGGTCCTTGTCGACGAGGCCACGCGCCGGGATCCGGATGCGCTGGCCGAGCACCTCGGTACGGCCCGGATTCAGCGGCTCTTCCTGCCGGCGGTGGCGCTCCACCACCTCGCGCAGGCCGCGCTGCGAGCCACGCGTCCCGTCGTGGACCTGGAAGAGGTCATCACCGCGGGCGATCAACTCCGCATCACCGAGCCCATCCGCCGCTGGTTCCAGGCGGGGAACATGCGCCTCCACAACCACTACGGCCCCACCGAGTCGCACGTGGTGACGGCGCACGTGCTGGAGGGCAATCCACGCGACTGGCCCGGACTGCCGCCCATTGGCAGGCCCATCGCGAACGCGGCGGTGCACCTGCTGGACGCGAACCAGCGGCCCGTCCCCGTGGGAGTGCCGGGCGAGCTGTACCTGGCGGGCGCATGCCTCGCGGACGGCTACCTGTCTCGGGCGGACCTCACCGCGGAGCGGTTCGTCGACCTCCCGCTCGCCCCACCCGTTCGCGCATACCGGACCGGGGACCTCGGACGCCTGTCACCGGCGGGAGCCATCGAGTTCCTCGGACGCGCGGATGACCAGGTCAAGCTTCGCGGCTTCCGCGTGGAGCCGGGCGAGATTGAGCGCGCGCTCTGCGCCCACCCGGAAGTCAGCGACGCGGCGGTCATCGTCGACACGGACGCCACGCGCGAGAAGCGCCTCATCGCCTACGTCGTGCCGGAGACAGCGCCCCTGGAGGCCCTGCCCGCGTTCCTCGCCCGGGACCTCCCCGAGTACATGGTCCCCGCGCTGTTCGTGCCGCTCGCCGCGCTGCCCCGGACGCCGAGCGGCAAGGTGGATCGCCGAGGGCTGCCCGCTCCCGTCCAGACAGCGCCCGTCGAGGACCCCACCGAGGCGCCGCTCTCGCCCACCGAAGCGGCCGTGGCGCTCGCCTTCGAGCAGGTGCTGGGACGCAGCCACGTCGGAAGGAACCAGGACTTCTTCCAACTGGGAGGCCATTCGCTGCTCGCGATGCAGGTGGTCGCGCGCCTCCGCGGCGCGCTCGACTCCGCGCTCCGGGTCTCGGACCTCTTCGAGCACGCCACCGTCGCCACCTTGAGCCGCCTGCTGGACTCGCGGCGCGGCACGCAAACGCTGACGCTGGCCCGCATCGAGCCCGCTCCGGAAGGCGCCGCGATTCCGCTGTCGTTCTCCCAGGAGCGGCTCTGGTTCCTGGACCAACTCTACCCCGGCACGTCGGCCTACAACCTGCCCATGGCCCTCCGGCTGACGGGCGCGTTGGATGTCGCCGCCTTCGAGGCCAGCCTCTCCGAAATCGTCCAGCGGCACCCCGTGCTGGGGATGCGCTTCGTCGAACGCGAAGGCCACGTGTGGCAGGAGCCGCGTGCACAACAGGAGGTGCCGTTCGAGCACGCCACCCTGGAAGGCGCCTCCGAAGAGGCGCTTCGCCGCGCCATCCTGGACGAAGCGGCGCGGCCCTTCGACCTCGCCAACGGCCCCCTGTTCCGAGCGAAGCTGTTCCGACTGGATGCGTCCGCCCACGTCCTCGTCGCGACGATGCACCACACCGTGGGCGATGGCTGGTCCATCAGCGTGCTCGTGCGGGAGCTCTCGCAGCAGTATGCCGGCCGGGTGAGCGGTCAGCCGGTGTCCCTGCCCGAGCTCACGGTCGACTACCTGGACTTCGCCTATCAGCAGCGGCGGCACCTCCAGGGCGAGGTGCTGGCGCAGCGGCTCGACCACTGGCGGAGGACGCTCCACGGCGCGCCCTCGGCGTTGGACCTGCCCATGGACCGGCCGCGCCCGCCGCGGACGAGCATGCGCGGCGCCACCCAGCGCATCACCCTTGGCCAGGCCGTGAGTGAGGCCATCGAGTCCCTGAGCCTGCGCACGGGCGGGACCCACTTCATGGTCCTCCTGGGCGGCTTCGCGGCGTACCTGTCGCGAATCACCGGGCAGGAAGACATCGTCATCGGTACGCCGGTGGCGAACCGGGACCACGCGGAGCTCGAGTCCCTGATCGGGTTCTTCGTCGGCACCGTTCCGCTGCGCGTCGACCTGTCCGCGAACCCGACCTTCGAGGAGCTCATCGCACGGGTCCGCGCCACGGCGCTGGACGCGTACGCGTATCAGGACGTCCCGCTGGAGAAGATTGTCGAGGCACTCGGTGTCGAGCGGAACCTGAGCCACGCCCCGCTGTTCCAGGTCATGTTGATGCTCCAGAACACCCCGGAGGGGCAGCTGAGCCTCCCCGGGCTGGACCTGGAGCCCATCGACCTGGACATCCAGAGCGCGAAGTTCGACCTCACCCTGAGCTTCGAGCCCACACGCGATGGACTGGCCGGCGTCATCGAATACAGCACGGACCTCTTCGACGCGGACCGCATCGAGCGCATGGTCGCGCAGCTCCAGGTGCTCTTCTCGGACGCGGTGACCCATCCGTCGAAGCGGCTCTCGGAGCTCTCGCTCCTCCCTGAAGCGGAGCGACACCTCGTCACCGCGTTCACCCAGGGGCGCGTGGTGGTGCCCACCCGGCAGGTCCCTGCCCACCGGTTCGTGGAGGAACACGCGCAGCGAGCGCCGGACGCCATCGCGCTGGAGCTGGGCGCGGAGACGCTCACGTATGACGAACTGAACCGGCGAGCGAACCGCGCCGCGCATCAACTCATCGCGATGGGCGCCGGGCCGGAGAAGCTGGTCGCCCTGGCGGTCCCGCGCTCGTTCGAGATGATCATCGGCCTGCTCGCCATCTGGAAGGCAGGCGCGGCCTACGTCCCTCTGGACCTCTCATATCCCAAGGAGCGGCTCGACGGCATCCTGGAGGACTCGGGCGCGGTGCTGATGGTGAGCACCCGCGCGGGAGAGCAGCGGTGGAAGGCGCCGCAGGTTCGCACGCTCTGGCTCGACGAAGCGACGGACGGAGGGCACGCCAGCAACCCCGAGTCGGGCGTTCGCATGGAGAACGCCGCGTACGTCATCTACACCTCGGGCTCCACGGGCAAGCCCAAGGGCGTCGTCCTGGAGCACCGAGGGCTCGCGAACGTCATCGAAATGCAGCGGCACGAGCTGGGCGCCGACGCGAGCTGCGTCATGCTCCAGTTCTCCTCCATCTCCTTCGACGTCTCGGTCTGGGAGATCGTGATGGCCCTGACCAACGGGGGCCGGCTGGTGCTGGCGCCCGCGGGCACGCTGCTGGCGGGAGACGAGCTGGCCAAGGTGCTGCTGGCCCATGGGGTCACGCACATGGTGCTGCCCCCGACGTCATACGCGGCGCTGCCCACGGACCGCGAGTACCCTGCCCTGCGAATGCCCGCGGCGGCAGGCGAGGCGCTCCCTCCCGAGGTCGTCCACACCTGGGCCCGGCCGGGCGTCCCCTTCGTCAACGCGTACGGTCCCACGGAAGTGTCCATCATCAGTACGCTCGGCATGTGCCACGCGGGCGACCCGGGGGCGCCGCCCATCGGCCGTCCCGCGCTCAACCTGGAGGGCCATGTCCTCGACCGCCACGGCGCGATGCTGCCCATCGGCGTTCCCGGCGAGCTGCACATCGGAGGAATCGGTGTCGCCCGCGGCTACCTGAACCGCGAGGAGCTCACCCGCGAAAAGTTCATCCCGCATCCGTTCAAGCCCTCGGCGCGGCTGTACCGGAGTGGAGACCTGGTCCGCTGGCGGAAGGACGGCAACCTCGAGTACCTCGGCCGCATCGACCATCAGGTCAAGCTCCGGGGCTACCGCATCGAACTGGGCGAAATCGAGGCGGTCCTCGCTTCCTACCCGGGCGTGACGAAGGCCGTGGCCAACGTGCACGCCGCGGGGGCAGCGGGCGGCGTGAAGGTCCTCGTGGCCTATGTCGTGGCCCCCGAGCCCGTGGACACCCACGCGCTCCGGGAGCACGCCCGGAAGAAGCTCCCCGAGTTCATGGTGCCCGCGGAGTTCATCCGCCTGGAGGCGCTGCCCCTGTCCTCCAGTGGCAAGGTGGACAAGCGGCGCCTGCCGCCACCGCGGTTCGAGGAGTCCTCGGAGGGGACGCGGTTCGTGGCCCCGCGCACGCCGACGGAGCAGACGCTCGCGTCGCTCTGGGAGTCGCTCCTCGAACGCCGTCCCATTGGCGTGGAGGACAACTTCTTCGACCTCGGCGGGCATTCCCTCCTGGCGGCGCAGGTGATGAGCCGTGTGCGGAGGACCTTCGGCGTCGATGTGCCGCTCTCGGCCATCTTCGAGCAGCCGACGCTGGCGGCGCTGGCCGCCGTGGTCGAGGCCAAGGAAGCCGCGCCGCGGTTGCCGCCGCTGGTCCGGCTGACCGAAGCGGGCGACCGGCCGCTCTCGTTCGCCCAGGAGCGGCTGCGGTTCCTCGCCGAGCTCGAAGGCGAGAGCGCGGCCTACAACATCCCCATCGCGTTCACCCTGCGCGGGACGCTCGACGAGGCCGCGCTGCGCCGAAGCCTCCAACGCGTGCTGGAGCGCCATGAGGTGCTCCGGACGCGCTTCCCGCTCGTGGAAGGACAGCCCGTGGCGCGTGTGCTCGACGCGTCGCTGGCGCTGGAAACGGAGGACCTGCGCCGCCCTGGTGCGCCCAGCCTCGACCAGCGGCTGGCCGAGGAGTCCGCTCGGCCCTTCGCGCTGGACACCGGCCCCGTCGTGCGCGTGCACCTGTTCCAGCGCGCGGACGACGAACACGTGCTGCTGGTGGCCATGCACCACATCGTGTCGGACGGCTGGTCCTTCGGTGTGATGATGCGTGAGTTCTCCGCGCTCTACGCCTCGGAGGTCCGGGGCGAGACACTCGCGCTGCCCGCCCTCCCCATCCAGTACACGGATTACGCGGCATGGCAGCGGAGCTGGCTCGACGGACCTGCCCGCGAGCAGCAGCTCGCCTATTGGCGGAAGGCGCTCGCGGGAGCCCCCACCGTGCTGGAGCTGCCCACGGACAGGCCCCGCCCGGCTGTCCGCAGCCACCGTGGCGCCACCGTGCCCTTCTCGCTGGACACCGGCACCGCGCGGGCGCTCACCTCGCTCTGCCGTGAACACGGCGTGACGGCCTACATGGCGCTGCTCGCGGCGTTCGGCGCCTACCTCGGCCGGATGAGCGGACAGGACGACGTGGTCATCGGCTCACCGTTCGCGGGCCGCCGTCTCGCGGAGACCGAGCCCCTCATCGGGTTCTTCGTGAACTCGCTGCCGCTGCGCATCGACCTCGCCGGTGAGCCCACGTACGTCGAGCTCCTCCAGCGCGTCCGGCGCCAGGTGCTCGACGCGCATGAGCACCAGGACGTGCCCTTCGAGAAGCTCGTGGAGGTGCTCAAGCCGGAGCGTGTCCTGGGAACGAGCCCCCTGTTCCAGGTGATGCTCGCGTTCCAGCAGACGCACGCGGAGGGCATGGCGCTCCCCCACCTGGACGTCACCCCGGTGACCATCCCGAGCGGGACCGCCAAGTTCGACCTCACCCTGACGCTGTCCGAGACGGCCCAGGGCTTCGAGGGCGTGCTCGAGTACGACGTCGACCTCTTCGAGGGCTCGCGCATCCAGGCGATGGTGCGCCAGCTGACGGGCTTCATCGCCCGGGTGGCCACGGCCCCCCAGGCGAAGGTCGTGGACGTCGAGTTGCTCAGCGCGGACGAGCGGGCCCGGCTCCTGCCCACCGCGCCCGCGGCGCAGGTCCACCGGCCCGCGGTCCACGACGTCATCGCGGCGCAGGCACGGAAGACCCCCGCGGCCGTCGCAGTCGAGGCCGAGGATGGCACCCTCACCTACGCGGCCCTGGAGGCGCGGGCGAACGCCATCGCGCAGGCCCTGGTCCAGCGCGGCGTCGTGCCTGGGACGCTGGTGGCCCTGGCCGTGGAGCGCTCCGTCGGGATGATGGCCGGGCTGCTCGGCATCCTCAAAGCGGGGGCGGCGTATGTGCCGCTGGACCCGGCGTACCCGCGTGAGCGGCTGGCGTTCATGCTCGCGGACAGCGGCGCCCCGGTGGTCGTCACCCAGGCGAAGCTCGCCTCGCTGTTCCCGGACCGGGACGTCCTCGTGCTCGACGAGGCGTCGCGGGACGCGTTCGAGGCGCGAAGCGACGCGCTGGCCTACTGCCTGTTCACCTCCGGTTCGACGGGCCAGCCGAAGGGCGTGCTGATTGAACACGCCTCCCTGGCGAACCACATGGCGTGGATGCACGACGTCATGCCGCTGGGGCCCGAGGACCGGGTGCTCCAGCGCACCTCGCTCAGCTTCGACGCCTCCGTCTGGGAGCTGTTCGCGCCGCTGATGGTGGGCGCGCGGCTGGTGCTCGCGCCGCACGGCCTGGGCGCGGACACCGAACACCTGGCCCGGGTGCTGCGCGAGCGCGGCATCACGGTCCTCCAGTTGGTGCCCTCCCTGTTGACGGCGCTGGTGGAGGAGCCTGGCTTCGCGAACCTGCCCGCGCTCCGCCGCGTCTGCGTGGGCGGAGAGCCCCTGCCGTCCGCGACCGTGGCCCGGCTCTTCAGCCAATCGAAGGCGGAGGTCTGGAACCTCTACGGCCCCACCGAGGCCACCATTGATGCGCTGGCGCACCGGTGCCTGCCCGAACAGGTGGGCGCCCACGGCGTCACGGAGCCCATCGGCCGCCCCATCCACGGCATGGACGCGCTCATCCTCGACGCGAGGCTGCGCCCGGTTCCGGAGGGCGTCCCCGGCGAGCTGTACCTCGCGGGACCGGGCCTCGCGCGCGGCTACCTGAACCGGCCCGAGCTGACCGAGGCGCGGTTCATCGAGCACGCCTTCCCCGAAGGCCCCACGCTGCGGCTGTACAAGACGGGGGACGTCGTTCGCCGGCTGGCGGATGGAACGCACCTGTTCGCCGGCCGAGCCGACCGGCAGGTCAAGCTGCGAGGCCACCGCATCGAGCTGGGCGAGGTCGAAGCCGCGGTGGCCCGGCACCCGTCAGTCCGTGAAGCCGTCGCGCTGGTGCGCGGCGCTGGCGGTGAGGCCCGGCTGGTGGCCTTCGTGGTGCCACGCGCCGCCGCGCAGCGCCCCGAGCCCGCGGCGCTGCGCGCCTTCGTGGAGCAGCAGCTCACCGCGAACATGCTCCCCGGGCAGTTCGTCCTCCTGGACGCGCTCCCCCTCGCGCCCAATGGCAAGGTGGACACCCGGGCCCTGAGCGCGATGGAGCTCGCCGAGGAGCGCGTCACCACGCTGGAGGGCCTGCCACGCGACGCCCTGGAGTTGGAGCTGGTGCGGCTGTTTGAGGAAGTGCTCGGCGTGCGCGCCGTGGGCATCCACGACAGCTTCTTCGACCTGGGGGGACACTCCCTGCTGGCGCTCAAGATGAAGCTCGCGGTGGAGAAGCGACTGGGCCATCCGCTGCCCCTGGTGTCCCTGTTCCGGCACCCGACCCCCGCGCAGCTGTCGAGGGTCCTCCGCACGGAGAACGCCGCGGCCTCACCGTTGGTGCCGCTCACGCCCGCCGCGCACGCGCTCCTCGCGGGGGCACCAGGCGCGGGCCGGAACCCCGTGCTCTACCTCGTACCGGGTGGCGGCTCGACGCCGTTCTACCTGCTGTCCCTGGCCCGGCACCTGGAAGGCGTCGCGGTGTTCGGCCTCCAGCCGCAGGGCCTGGACGGAGAGGCAGCGCCGCACGAGACGGTGGAGGCCATCGCCGCGTGGTACGCGGACGCCATCCTGGCGATTCAACCCGAGGGGCCCTACCGCGTCGGTGGCCATTCGATGGGGGGCCACATCGCCTACGAACTCGCGCAGGAGCTCCAGGCGCGCGGCCGGGAGGTGGGACTGGTCGCCATGCTGGACACCCTGGCCCCCTTCCCCGAAGTCACCCGTCCGCAGGGCGAGGGCTGGGACACCGCGCAGTGGATGCTGCACCTCGCGGGCATCATGGAGACCTTCTTCCAGGTGAAGATCGACCTCGCCCTGCCCGAGGTGCGAGCCCTGGGCGAAGCCGAACGGCTCCAGCTCTTCGTGGCGCGGCTCCAGGCCGCGTCAGTGCTCCCCGAGGGCGCCCAGCCCCTCCACGTCCAGGGCATCCTCAACGTGGCGCGGGCCCACGACGCCCTGAACTACCGGCCGCGGAGGAACCAGCCCGTGCCGCTGGCGGTGTTCCGCGCGGAGGACCGCAGCGGGCACAGCACCGAGGCGCTCGACGCGTTGGTGGAGGACGGGGCCTTGGGCTGGGGCCGGTTGACGCAGCAACCCTGCTCGGCATACCCCGTGCCCGGCACGCACCTGTCCTTGCTGCGCGACCCGCATGCGGCGGTGCTGGCGCAACATCTGCTCGCACACCTGCCCCTTCCGATGCCCACCCCATGAACGTCCACAACGTCCTGAAGCTGCTCCACCTCGTCGCCGTGGTGGTGTTCCTGGGCGACATCGTCGTGACGGCCGTGTGGCGGCTGATGGCGGACCGGACGCGGGAGCCGCGCGTGATGGCGTACGCGCTGCGCCTGGTCCAGGTCACCGACAAGTACCTGCTGGTGCCCAGCGTCTTCGCGCTGGCCCTCACGGGCATGGCGCGCGCGCACCTGCAGGGAATCTCCCTGTGGGCCCACCCCGCGCTCGCCGCCGGGCAGGTGTCCTTCATGCTGTGTGGCGTCGTCTGGCAGCTCACGCTGCGCCCCATCCAGGCGCGCCAGTTGGCCATGGCCGAGTCGATGGGCGAAGCGGACGCCTCGTTCGACGAATACCTGCTGCTGACGAGGAAGTGGTTCTGGTGGGGCATCCTCGCCATGGCGCTCGCGTTCGGCTCCATGGCGCTGATGACGCTCCGCTGAAAACGACGAAGGGGAACCCGCCCCGGCTGGCGCGAGCTCCCCTCGAGTCCCTCAGCGGCTAGCCGCTCAGAACCACTTGGGCGACGGACGGCGCGGAGGAAGCGGCGCGGCCTCCGGAGCCTTCGGCGCGGAGCTCACCCCGCCCGACGGACGGCCACCTCCGGAGCTCCGGGCAGCGCCCGAACCCCCACGGCCCGAACCCGCGCTGCCACCGCCGCCCTGCGCGGCACGGCCGCCTTCGGGACGGCCCTGGCCCCTGCCGCCACCACCACTCGCACCCCGGCCACCCCGGCGGCGACGCGACGCCCCCGCGGGATGCCCACCACCATTGCCACCCCCGCCGTTGCCACCGGCGCGCTGGCCGCCCTGGGAACGCCCGCCGTTGCCCGAAGACCGGGCCTCCGGAGCAACGGCCACGGCATGATTCACGGGCCGCGGCGCGGCCTGCCCCGAACGGTACGGGTGGTCCTCCACCACCGGCACGTTGCGGCGGATGGTGCGCTCGATGTCACGCAGGTACTCGCGCTCCTCGGCGTCGCAGAAGGACACGGCCGTACCGCTGGCGCCCGCGCGGCCCGTGCGGCCAATGCGGTGCACGTACTGCTCCGGCACGTTGGGCAGGTCGTAGTTGACGACGTAGCTCAACCCGTCGATGTCGATGCCGCGCGCGGCGATGTCAGTGGCCACCAGCACGCGGAGCGTCCCGGAGCGGAACTCGTCCAGGGCGCGCTCACGGGCGTTCTGGCTCTTGTTGCCGTGGATGGCCGCCGAGCTCACGCCCGCGCCCTCCAGTTGCTTCGCCACCCGGTTCGCGCCGTGCTTGGTGCGGGTGAAGACGAGCGCGCGGCGGATGTTGCCGTCCTTCAGCAGGTGCGTGAGCAAGCCCCGCTTCTGCTCGCGCTCCACGAAGTACACCTGCTGGCTCACCGTCTCCGCGGTGCTGGAGGCCGGCGTCACCTCCACGCGGACGGGGTCCGTGAGGATGCTGCGCGCCAGGTCCACGATGTCCGGCGGCAGCGTGGCGCTGAAGAACAGCGTCTGCCGCTTGGACGGCAGCGCCTTGATGACGCGCCGCACGTCGTGGATGAAGCCCATGTCCAGCATGCGGTCGGCCTCGTCGAGGACGAAGACCTCGAGCGAGCGCAGCGACACGCAGCCCTGCTCCATCAGGTCGAGCAGGCGGCCAGGCGTGGCCACGAGCACATCCACGCCGCGCTGCAGCGCCTGGACCTGGGGATTCTGGCCCACGCCGCCGAAGATGACGGTGTGGCGCAGCGGCAGGTTCTTGCCGTAGGTCCCGAAGCTGTCGCCCACCTGCCCCGCGAGCTCCCGCGTGGGCGTCAGCACCAGACAGCGCACCGGCCGGGCCCCGCCCGGGGGCGCCTTGGCGGACAGCCGCTGGAGGATGGGAAGCGCGAAGGCCGCCGTCTTGCCCGTGCCCGTCTGCGCGACGCCCAGCACGTCCCGCCCGGCCAGCGCGTGGGGGATGGCCTTCTGCTGGATGGGCGTGGGGGTGGTGTAGCCCTCCGCCTTGACGGCGCGCAGGAGGGTGTCTTGAAGCTGAAGTTCGTCGAAAGTCATGGGTTCCTGAGGTGAAGAGAGCCCGCCCCCTCCTACGGGGAGGGGGCCCGCGCAGCGCGCCCGTGCGGGCTCATGCCCAGGGCGCCTGGCGGTGCGCAGTCGGGCCCGATCGGCCGAACCGCTTTGGGAACGGATGGAAACAGGGGGTCCCCCCGACCCATTCCGGAGAATCAGCGGGGGACCCTGCACTTTCCCGCTCCAGAAGTCCCGTGAAATCAACGGCTTAATCACCGGTTTTCCCGGGCTTGGGTGGACATTTGTGCAGCGATCGTCCGTTTCCGTGGGGAAAGAGCGCGGATGTCCCGCCAGCCCCGGGAGCCCCTCGGGGCCCCCGGGTCCGGCATTCAGCGCAGGCCCATCAGGCCCGCGCTTCGATGAAGGCGGCCTGGAGCGCCTCCGGGACGGGCTCGTATGCCCCCAGGCGCATGCTCGCCTGGGCCCTTCCCTGGGTCCGTCCCCGGAGCCCCGTCACGTAGCCGAAGAGGTTGGCCATGGGCACGCGCGCGTTGACGAGCCGCACCACCCCCCGCGCCTCCATGCCCAGCACCCGCCCCCGCCGCGACGCCAGGTCTCCCAGCACGTCGCCCAGGTACTCCTCGGGCGTGGTGACCTCCACCTCCATGACGGGCTCCAGGGGTTGGACGCCCGCGTGCCGCGCCGCCTCCTGGAGCGCCAGCGAACCCGCCACGGAGAACGCCTGGGGCGTGGAGTCACGCACGTGCGTGGCCCCATCCACCAGCCGCACCTCCACGTCCACCAGCGGCACGCCCCGCACGCCCCGGGCCATGGCGCCCGCCACGCCCTTCTCGATGGCGGGAATCAGCTCCCGCGGAATGGTGCCACCGCGGGTGTCGTCCACGAAGACGAGCCCCGCGCCACGAGGCGCCGGCCCCACGTCGAGCACCACGACGGCGAACTGGCCGGGTCCCCCCGACTGGCGGACGTGCCGGTACTCCTGACGCACGCGCCGCTGGAGCGTGTCACGCCAGGCCACCTTGGGCTGGCCCACGCGGGCCTCCACGCCGTGCTCGGTCTTCAATCGGTCCACGACCACCTCCAGGTGCAGCTCACCCATGCCGGACAGCAGCACCTGGCCGCTCTCCGGGTCCACGCCCACGCGCAGCGACGGGTCCTCCGCCGCCAAGCGATTCAAACCCTCCTCCAGCTTCGTCAGCTCCGCGGGCGAGCGCGCCTCCACGGCGAGCTGCACCACGGGCTCCATGACGCCCAGCGACTCCAGCACCACGGGCGCCTCCGGGTCGCACAACGTGTCGCCCGTGCGCACGCCCTTCAGGCCGAGCGCCGCGCAGATGTCGCCCGCATGCACCTCCGCCACCTCCTCCCGGCGGTTGGCGTGCATGAACATCAGGCGCCCCACCCGCTCACGCCGCCCGGTGGTGGGGTTGAGCAGGACGGTGCCCGCGCGCAGCGTGCCCGAATAGACGCGCAGGAACACGATGCCGCCCACGGCCTTGTCGCTCATCAGCTTGAAGGCCAGCGCGGTGGGCGGTCCCACGTCGGAGACGGGCCGGGACACACGCGCTTCGGTGCCCGGCACAAAGCCCTCGACGGCGGCCACGTCCGACGGCGCGGGGAGGTAGTTGACGATGGCGTCCAGCAACATCTGCACTCCCTTCTTCTTGAAGGCCGACCCGCACAGCACCGGCACCAGCGTCCGCGCCAGGGTGCCCGAGCGCAGCGCGCGCTCCAGGTCCTCGGCGGTGATGTCCTCCAGCCGTCCGTCCACGAACTTCTCCAGCACCGTGGCGTCCACGTCCGCGCACGCCTCGATGAGCCGCAGCCGCTGCGCCTCCACCTCCGCGCGCACCGCCTCCGGCACCGACAGGCCGTCCCGGAACGCGCCGTCCTCTCCGTCGAACGCCACCGCCCGCTGGTGGACCAGGTCCACCAGCCCGCGGAACTCCGAGCCCTCGCCCAGGGGCCACTGCACCGCCACCGGCCGCGCGCCCAGCCGCGCCTGGATGGACGCCACGCTCATCGCGAAGTCGGCGCCCACCTTGTCCATCTTGTTGAGGAAGGCGATGCGCGGCACGCCATACCGGTCCGCCTGCCGCCACACCGCCTCCGACTGGGGCTCCACGCCCTGGCTCGCGTCGAACACCGCCACCGCGCCGTCCAGCACGCGCAGCGAGCGCTCCACCTCGATGGTGAAGTCCACGTGTCCCGGCGTATCCAGGATGTTGATGCGGTGAGGCACGCCCGCGCCGGGCCCCTGCCGGGGTTGCCAGAACGCGGTGGTGGCCGCGGAGGTGATGGTGATGCCGCGCTGCTTCTCCTGCGGCAGCCAGTCCATCTCCGTGGAGCCGTCGTGCACCTCACCCACGGAGTGGATGCGGCCGGTGAAGAAGAGGACGCGCTCGGTGAGCGTCGTCTTGCCCGCGTCGATGTGCGCCATGATGCCAATGTTCCGGTACCGCTCGATGCGTGTCTGGCGAGACATGAAAGACTCCCGTTCTCGTCGGGCAACGTGGCCCGCGAGGTGTCTGGTGTTGGATTGCCGGTTGACGTCAGGGAATGCGGCGGCGAAGCCCTGGCGGCGCGGACGCGCGACTCGCCGGAGGGGCACGGAAGGCCCGCTCAGGGACGCGTGAGGACACACGAGGGCACCGCGTGAGTCAGGCGGACTCGGGACTCACGGCACACGGGCAACCGACCCCCCGCGCACCGGAGCACACCGGCCCGCCCACTCAAATGTCGAGCAGAACCTCGTTGCGGGGGGCGAGGCACACGTCCGCCGCCGGCGCGAAGGTGCGCACAGTCAGCAGGGTGATGGAGAAGACGGGCCTCATGATGGACTTGAGATAAAACACAGACGCCACGTTGTCAATCCGGGCGGCCGTGCGAGCGGGCCCGGAAAGACAGACATGAACGAAATCAGGTGCTCAGCGCCCGCACCCGCGCCGCGAGGTTGTGCGTGAACAGGCGGAAGATGCGCAGCGCCGCGGCGTCATGCGTGTCCAGGTAGTGCTGGAAGCCCGCGCGGGTGATGCGCAGGGCGCGGACCGAGGTGCGCGCGCGGACCTGCGCGGACACCGGGGCGTCCTGGACCAGGGAGATCTCCCCCAGGTAGGCCCCGGGCCCCAGCGTGTTGAGGTGGCGGGCGTCTTGCTCCGGGCCGCTGAAAACGTCCACCGCGCCCTCCAACAGCACGAAGAGCCCGCTCCCCGGCGTGCCCTTCTCCAGGAGCACCGCCCCCGCGGGGATGAGCACCTGGCGGGCCACGCGGTACAGGTCCTTCATGTCGTCGAGCGACAGCTCGCCGAAGATGGGGATGGCCTTCAGGTAGTGGTAGCCGTTGGACTCGGGCGCCGCCGCGCTCGAGGGCAGCCGGGCAATGACGGCCTCCGCCTCCGCGTCCATGCCCAGGCGGCGCAACAGCCGGGCCTTCTCCGCCGCCAGCGCCGGGTCCGCGCGCGCCGTCTCGGAGCCGCGCATCGTGTCCGCGAGCAGCGCCAGGGCCCGGCGCGTGAACCCCTCCGCGTCCAGCAGCTTGCACATGCGCAGCACCGACTCCAGGTGGCGCGGATCCCCCGAGGGCACGCCCCCGAGCGCCTCCACCTCCGCGTGCGGCTGGCCCAGCTCCCGGTAGAGCTGCGCGGCTTCGTACGGACGCCCCAGGCGGACCAGGCAGTGCGCCATCGCCTCGCGAGCGCCCAGCCCCCGGTAGACCTCCAGGGCCCGCTCCATGGCGCCGCCGCGCTCGAACGCCGCGGCGGCGCGCTCGACTTCGCCGGCGCGCAGCCAAGCCTCCGCCGCGTCCACATAGCGCCCGCCCTGGACGTACAACTCCGCCACCAGGGCCGCCGCGCCACAGCCGTCCAGGAGGCGCGCCGCGCCGGAGAAGTCGCGGGCCTGCCGGAGGACCTCCGCCAGCCGCTGGCGCTCCTCCACGGCGGCCAGGGCGGCGTCCTTCTGGAGCCGCTCCCGCTGAGACAGCCCCATCTCCTCGTAGAGCTGCGCGGCCACGTCGGGCGACGGCGCCATCATCAGCGCCTGGAACGCCCCATCCCCCGTCATGCCCCGACGAGGGCCCCCCATGTTCGACTCCGCCTCGGACCCTGACATCGCTCGCCTCCCCCTTCCCGGGCCAGTGCCAGGCCAGTCCCACACCGGCCCGGACTTCCCGGAAGACACGGAAAACCTATATCACCCCTGGCGAGCGGGGTCGCGCGTCCGCTCAGCGGACCGACACGAGCTCGGTGTCGAAGATGAGCACCGTGTGCGGCGGAATCCGGCTGCCCACGCCCGCGGCGCCGTAGCCCAGGTCCGACGGAATGATGAGGCGCCGGCGCCCGCCGACGCGCATCCCGACGATGCCCTCGTCCCAGCCCTTGATGACCTGCCCGGTGCCCAGGGTGAAGCTGATGGCCGGCCCGTTGCCAGTGGCGTCGAAGCTCAGCCCGTCCGGCCGGTAGCCCGTGTAGCGGACCTGCACCCGAGAGCCGGCCTCGGCCAGCGCGCCGTCAGGCGCGGGGAAGGTGTCCTGGATGTAGAGCCCGCTGTCCAGGCGGGTCATCGCGTTCAGGTCCACGTTGAGGGACTCCGCGTAGGTCACCTTGGTGGGATCGCCCGTCTCGGGGTTCACGGTGTCGTCGTCGCCACAGCCCAGCAGCGACACGGCGAGGAGGACGGGAACCAGCAGGGAGCGGAGCAGCATGTGGGGCCTCGAAAAGGTGCGCGCGCCGGAAATCGGCCGCGAGGAACGGCGCAGCCTGCCCCGGCCCGGGGCCGGTTGAAAGGGGCCAGAGGTGCGCGCCCCGCTCCTTCCCGCCTGCCCCCCAGGAAACCTGGAGCGCTCCGGGAGGGCTTCCGTTATGCAGGATGCCGCCATGCCACACTGGGTCAGCCTGCTCCTCTTCTTCGTCCCCGTGCTCGCCGTGCTGGCGGTGGGCCATGTCTACCTCTACCGCCGGCTCGTCCGGGACGTGACGCGGCGGAAGGCCCTGCGCCGCGCCGGGCAGGTCCTGTTCGCCGTGGGCTTCGCGGGGGCCCTGGGCGCCCGGGCCCTGGGCGCGGCCCTGCCCTCCGAGGCCGCCCGCCGCCTGGGCATCGTCTTCCTCGCGTGGATGGGCCTGGTGCTCTACCTGCTCCTGTTCACGCTCGCGGTGGACCTGCTGCGGGCCGCGGCCGCCTGGCGCGCGCGACGCAACGCACGCCCGGAGCCCGCCGCGCCCGCCTCGCCGGAGCGACGGGCCTTGCTGAGCCAGGGGCTCGCCGTGGGCGCGGGCCTCGCGGGCGTGACGGTGAGCAGCTACGGCAACTGGCGCGCCTTCCACCCGCCCGACGTGCGCGACATCCCCGTGCGGCTGCCGAACCTGCCGCGGGAGCTGGAGGGCCTCTCCCTGGTGCAGCTCACCGACATCCACATCGGCGGCGTCATCCAGCACCGATTCATCGAGGAGCTGGTCGCGCGCACCAACGCGCTCGAGCCGGACCTCATCGCCATCACCGGCGACCTGGTCGACGGCTCCGTGGACGCGCTGGGCACGTTCGCGGGCGGGCTGGGCAAGCTGCGCGCGCGCTACGGCACCTTCTTCGTCACCGGCAACCACGACTACTACTCGGGCGCCGACGCGTGGGTCGCCTTCCTGGAGGGGCTGGGCATCCAGGTGCTGCGCAACCGCTCGGTGTCCATTGGTGACGCCGGAGCGTCCTTCCAGCTCGCGGGCGTGGATGACTGGAGCGCCCACCGGCTGGGCGAGCGCGGCTACGACCTGGACGCGGCGCTGCGCGACGTGCGGCCGGACCGGGCGTCGGTGCTGCTGGCGCATCAGCCCTCCAACTTCGACGAGGTGGCCCGGCGCGGCGTGGGGCTCCAGCTCTCCGGCCACACGCACGGCGGGCAGATGTTCCCCGGCAACCTGGTGGGCGACCTCATCTGGGGAGAGCGCAACGCGGGGCTGAGCCGGGCGAACGACTCGCTCATCTACGTCAGCCGGGGCTGCGGCTTCGTGGGGCCACCCATGCGCGTGGGCGCACCGCCGGAGATTGCCCGGCTGGTGCTGCTGCCCGCATAGCGCGTCCACTCCGCGCGGCTCAGCCCAGCGACATGTCCAGCACCAGCGCGAGCACGAAGCCCCACATGAGGCCCGTGGTGGCTTCGCGCTCGAAGCCGCCGCGGTGGCTCTCCGGAATCATCTCGTGGCTGATGACGTAGAGCATCGCGCCGCCCGCGAAGGCCAGCCCCCACGGCAGCAGCGCCGAGCTGAAGGACAGGGCCCCCAGCCCGACGAGCGCGCCCACCGGCTCCACCAAGCCCGTGAGCAGCGCGAGGAAGGCGGCCCGGGACGCCGACGCGCCCGTGGCCCGGAGGGCGAGCGCCACCACCAGTCCCTCGGGGATGTTCTGCGCGCCGATGCCCAGCGCCACTGACAGGCCGAGCTCCGGCTGCGGCGCCGCGAAGGACACGCCCACCGCCAGCCCTTCCGGGAAGTTGTGCAGCGTCATCGCCAGCACGAAGAGCAGCACGCTGTTCCACTTCGCGCCGCCATGGCCCTCGTGGCCCTTGAGCGCGTGCGCATGGGGCATCAGGTCGTGCCAGATGCGAAGGAAGAGTCCGCCCGCCAACACCGCCGCGGCCACGCGCAGCGCCGCGGAAGGGCCGTCGAGGCCCTGCCCTCGCACCAGCTCCATCGCCGGGATGATCAAGGAGAAGGACGTGGCCGCCAGCATCACCCCAGCGCTGAAGCCCAACATCCGGTCCTGGGCCTTCCGGCTGAGCTCCGAGGTGACGAGCACCGGCAGCGCGCCCAGCCCCGTCGCCATCCCCGCCAGCAGGCTTGCCACCAGCCCCGCCCACATGCCTTCGATGCCCCAATGTTCCACGCGTCCGAGGTGCCTCCGCGCTCAACACTAACGGCCTCGCCCCGCAGGGCGATGTCCGTTGTGGACCGCGTACGCAACCCCGCGACTTTCCAGCCCTTTGGGGTACCCGCCTTGAGAATCACGGCCGCCGGAAACACTTTCCCGGGTGGCCCGTAGATGAGCCGGGTGATGAGGAGTCCAACGGACGAAGAGCTCATGGAACGGTTTCGCGACGGAGCACAGGACGCCTTCGAGGACCTCTTCGCGAGGCACGCGGGGCGGGTTCAAGGGTTCCTGGCCCGGATGGTGCGTGACGGCGCCCTCGCGGAGGATCTGCTCCAGGCCACCTTCCTGTCCGTCATCCGCTCGCGGGGCCGTTATGAGCCCGGCACGCGCTTCACGCCGTGGTTGATGACCATCGCCGCGAACGCCGCGCGCGACGCGTTGAGGCACCAGCGCCACGTGGACGCCTACGCCTCCTCCGAGGACGGCACACCGGCCCTGGGGCTCGGGCCGGACGCCAGCGACCCGTCCCTGCGGCGGCATCTGCTGGACGCGCTGCACCAGCTCCCCGCCGACCACCGCGAGGCCGTGGTGCTCAGCAAGGTGGAGGGCTGGTCCTTCGAGGAGATTGGCGCGCTGCGAGGCATCAGCGCGGGCGCGGCGCGGCTGCGGGCGCACCGGGGCTACGAGAAGCTTCGGGAGCTGCTGGGCGGGCTGGAGGTGGCGCGATGAAGCAGCCCATGGACCTCGACCGGCTGCTGACCGAGGCGCCCGCCAGGGACAACGCCGCGATGGCGCGCGTGCTCGCGGCGGCCCAGGGAGAGCTCGCGCTGAAGCGGCCGGTGCGGCGCTGGCGGACGCAGGCCGCCTGGCTGGTGGCCGCCTCCGGCGGGCTCGGGCTGCTGGCGGCCGCGGTGATGTTCGCGGTGGGCGCCGTCTCCGGCCCGCTGCTCCTGGCCCGGGCGCCCCTGCTGCTGCTGCTGGTGGGAACCAGCGCGGTGTGTGCCTGGGGCGCGTTGACGCCCGGTGGCGCGTGGCTGCGCCGGCTCGGGGTGGGCCTCGCGTTGGCCAGCGCTGCGGCCGTGGTGCTCGCCCGAGGCACGCCGCACACCGCGCCCACGCTGCCCGGCTGGGTGTGCACCGTCAGCCACCTGGCCATCGGGGCCGTGCCCCTGGTGGTCGCGCTGGTCGCGCTGCGCAGCACCTTCTTCCAGCCCCTGCGCGCCGCGGTGGCGGGCCTGTCAGTGGGTTCGACGGGCGCGCTGCTCGGCGAGCTCGCCTGCGAACAGGACGGGCGGCACGTCGTCGCCCATCACCTGCTGGCCTGGGCCGTCATCACCGCCGTGCTGGTGGTCATCTCCAAGTCGCTCAAGCCCCGCTCCTACGCGCCATGATCCAGGACCCTTCTCTCATCATCTGTCATGACGTGGACGGCGCCCCGGTGCGCATCGGAGAGACCGTGAAGGTCGTCACGCGCTCCGAGGACGGCACCATCGGCCAGCGCTTCCTGGGCAAGACCGGCGTGGTGGTGGGCTTCGTCTTCGACGATCCGGCCACGCAGTACCCGGATGACCCGCTCATCCAGGTGCTCGTCGAGGACCTGGGCGAGGACCTCTTCTTCCCCGAGGAGCTGGAGCTGGCCCCCGAGTGGGCGCGCAACCGCATCGCGCAGCACCGGCAGGCGGTGCGCACCGGCACCCGGAGCGACGCGGAGCGCCTGCCCTGACGTGCCTCAGCGTCCCGCCGCGTGCCGGTGCGCGGACGCCACCGCCTGGGTGATGGCCTTGGAGTTGGGAAACACGCTGCGCGCCTGCTCCTCCACTTCCAGCGCGGCCTCGAGCTGGCCCTGCGCGCCCAGCGCTTGGATCCTCCCCGCCCACGCCTCTTCCAGCAGGGACAGGGCCGCCTCGGCCGCGGACGCGAAGGCCCGCTCCGCCTCCACCGGCGACGCACGCACGGTGCTCAGGAAGCGCCCCAGCTCCAACAGCGGCTCGGGCGCGCCCGCGGACACGTCCGCCGCGTCGCGCAGCGCCTGCTCCGCCTGGGCCACCGCCGCATCCCCGTCCCCCCGCCGGCCCGCGAGCAGGGAGCGGCTCAAGGACAACAGGTTGGGCACGAAGGCGGGACACGCCCCGGACAACGCCCGGTAGGCAGCCACGCGGTGGCCCCCCTCCAGCGGCTCCGCGTTCGCCAGCTTCCACTTCCGCCGCAGCTCCTGGGGCGACATGTGCTCGGACATGTCCGCACCCTACGCCGCTGGCGCCGCCGCGTGCAGGTGTCAGTACGACGCGGTGATGCCCCAGTGCAGGCTGGAGTACGTCTCCGCCGCGACGCCGCCCGCGTCCCAGCCCAGCCGGGTGCCCGCGCCGGTGAAGGTGTCCTGGAAGCGCGTCAGGCGGAAGCGCAGCGAGTACCCGAAGGGCCCCCAGAGGTCGCCCGCCACGCCCAGCTCGGCCTCCCAGCCGAAGCTGGAGACCGCGGTGCCGTAGTCGCGGAGCTCCGCGTCCAGCGCGCTGCTTCCACCGCCCAGCCCCTTGCCCGGCCGAGGGCTCACGAAGAACTGCCCCGCCCCCTCCAGCCGCGCCCAGTCGACCAGCGGCACCGACACCTCCAGCCCCACCGCGGGAAAGACGCGGTGCGTTCCCGTGAGAAAGCTCTCGGCGGACGCATCCACGTCGAAGGCGCGGGTGAGCAGGCCGGCCCGCAGGCCCGCGTAGCCGAACCGCTCCCGGGCCGCGCCCATGCCAAAGAAGTACCGGTACATCGCCTGCGCGGTGAGCACCGAGTCGGTGGCCGCCACCTCGCGCGTGGTGGACTGGCCCGCGTCGCTCACCAACGTCACGTCCGTGGACGAAAACCCACGCCGGTAGCCCAGCGCCAGGCCGAGGCCGCGGACCCAGGACTCACGCTGCGCCAGGGGCTGCAGCTCCAGCTCGGCCGCGATGCCCAGGTACGGCACCGACGACGAATAGCTCACCGTGTCTCCCAGCCGCTCGTTCGCCGGCAGCCGGTCATACTCGCCGCAGGACTTCACGCCGGGACGCGCGCAATAGCTCCGCCACGTCGTCGTTCCCCCCAGCGTGAGCCGGGCCAGCGGAGGCCGCGCCGCATCCGCGCCCACGGTGCCGCCCGAGCCCGTGTCCAACGCCACCTCCAGGACCGGGGCCGTGGGGGTGTGCGAGGCCGACTCGAGCGGGGTGCCCGGCTTCCGCCCGGCGTCCCCTTCCAGGTCCAGCACCACGCCACCCCGCGCAGAGTCCTCGCGCTTCGCCGCGGCTGCCTGCGCCGGCGGAGAGGCCAGCGCCACCACGAGGGCACACCTCAGTCCGCAGCGAACCAACGAGTGTCGGGCGTTCGTCATTCGCCCGGGAGGTTCACCCACCCCGCCGGGGAAGTCCAGGCTGGGCGGAGATACCCGTCCGCTCAGGCGTTGAACGTCGCGGCCTGTCCCATCGCCTGCGGCGCCTGCGCCATCCGCGCGGCCTGCGGCACCTCCATCGACGGAGAGGAGTCCGCGGACTCGGCCGCCAGGTGCTCGGCGCGGCCGATGCCGAGGAAGTCGCGGCGGTAGATGCGGACCATCGCCATGAAGATGGACGCGATGAGCGGCCCCACCAGCAGGCCCATCATCCCGAACACCGCCAGCCCGCCGAACATGGACAGGAAGACGAGCAGCGGGTGCAGCGCCATGCGCGAACCACACAGCCGCGGCCGGATGACGTTGTCGATGCTGCCCACCAGGAAGGCGCCCCAGGCCAGGAGGAAGACGCCCTCGCTCACCTGGTTCGCGGCGATGAGCACCACGCCAATGGGCCCCCACACCAGGGCCGTCCCGCCCACCGGCACCAGGGCCACCAGCACCATGGCCGCGCCCCACACCCCGGCGTGCGGCACCCCGGCGATGAGCAGGCCGACGAAGCCCACCGCGCCCTGGATGATGGCGGTGATGGTGTTGCCGTAGATGATGGCGTACGCGACGTCCGTGAACTCGCGCGCGAAGGCCTCGAAGTAGCGGCGGTCCAGGGGGATGAGGCGCATGACCTCGGCCACGAGCCGGCGCCCATCCAGGAAGAAGTAGTACATGGCCACGGTCATCAGGAACAGGTTGATGACCAGGTCGGTGCCCGCCGCGGCGATGTCCCGCAGCAGCGCCGCGCCACCCGTCACGGCCGACATCAACGCCCGCTCCACCTCCGCGCCGTCCGTCTCCAGACGGATGTAGCGGTCCAGGCCCAGCGGCAGGCTCGCGAGGAACGGCTGACGCAGGTGCTCCTGCTCGAGCAGTTGGTGCGCCTGGCTCACGAACTGGAGCACTTCGCGCGCCACCATCCAGCCCACCAGCGCCAGCGGCGCCAGGATGAGCAGGAACACCGTGACGGTGGACACCGCCGCGCCGAGGGACTTGCGGCCCCGCAGCTTCTGGCACAGGTAGTCCTGCAGCGGCATGAACAGCACGACCAGGAAGCCGCCCAGCAACACCGGCATCAGGAACGGCAGCAGAATCCTGGAGAAGAGAATCAGCGCCAGGGCGAACAGCCCGGCGAACACAAAGTTGGACCACCGCCTCGAATCACCCACCGCCCCACCCCACGCCACCCTGCGAGCCCACCGAACGCCGCCCTTGCCCAACGTAGGAACCGGCCCTCCCACCGGGAAGTCCGGCTTCCGTCTCACGGAGAACCGACTCATGACTTCTGGACGTTTCCCGCGCTTCTTCGCCGGGTTGCTCACGCTCACCGCCGCGGGCTGTGGTGGCGGTGACGCCCCTTGTACGGATTGCCCCGCCGTCGAGGGCCGCTACCGCATCCAGTTCAGTGGGGGCGCGGGCGTCCCGCCCGAATGTTCCCTGCTGTCGGTGGCGCTGCCCGCGGGCGAAGTGCTCGACATCTCACGCACGGGCGATCAGCTCACGGCCCGGCTCGCGGGCGTGCCCCTGGCGGGAACCATCGGCTCCTACGCGGCCTTCAACCTGACGGGGAGCACCACCAATGCCGGAGCGCCCGGGGGTGCCCGGACGGACACCCTGAACCTCAACGGCAGCTACATCGCCCCGGCGATGGAGGGTGGAACGGCGTCCATCTCCGGAGTCTTCACGGGGACCTACGTGCGCGCGTCCGACACGGGGGGACAGCGCTGCACCGTCTCCAGTCCGTTCTCGGCGACCCGGGATTGAGGCCACGGGCCGCACGAGAGCGGTGGAGCCGGATTACTTCTTCTTCGACTCGGCGGCGGCCTTGGCCTCGGCCTTGTTCTTCTTCGCCCGCTTCTTCCAGGCCTGCTTGATCTTCATCTGCACGCGACGGTGCTTGCTCTTGCTGCGGGCCATCTGTGACTCCTGTGCTCCGTACGGAGACGTGAAAAGAAGGGCCTAACTATCAGAACCCGACGGGCTCCCGGAAGAGGAACCCTCGGGCCCCCCTGGCGCGTCGGGGTCGTCGGGTGCCGGACGGGTGGGGTACGGGATGCCCTCGGCCCCTCGGACCTGGGTCGGGCGGGCGGCGGAAACCGTCACCTCCCCCTCCCGGTCCTCGTCGGAGGGCCGCTCCCGGGCCGCCGGGGCGCTGGACTGCTGGGGGCGCTTCTTCACCGAGGCGAAGATGGGCTTGAAGGCGTCCAGGCAGCGCCGGACCTCGTCCAGGGGCAGCGCCGGGCAGTGGTTCCCATTGGCCCCCGTCATGGACGTGGCCATGCACATGGCGTTGAGGATGGCCTCCTCGGTGGCCTCCATGACGGCCTCGTAGAGGGGGTCCAGGCGCTGATCCAGGAGGATTTTCAGCTTGTAGACCATCTTCTGCGTGCGCCGGGGGATGATGTTGGCCGTGGAGAACCCCACGACAATCTCGCCCGAGCCGTGCGCCGCGTAGCTGCCCACCCGGCCGATGCCCAGCGCCACGCGCTTGCACAGGCGGTTGATTTGATGGCTCAGCAGCGGCGCGTCCGTGGCCACCACCGCGATGATGGAGCCGTACGTCTTGCCGCGCGTGGGCGTGCCCTTGAACTTCTCCGCGAGGATCTCCCCCACCGGCAGGCCGCCCACCCGCAGGTTGTGCATCTTCCCGAAGTTGGACATCACCAGGACGCCCAGCGTGTAGCCGCCGAGCACCTCCGGCAGCTTGCGGGACGACGTGCCGATGCCGCCCTTGAAGTCGCACGTCACCATGCCGGTGCCGCCGCCCACGTTGCCCTCGGCCACCGGGCCGGTGGCGGCGTTGCGGATGGCCTCGTTGACATGCTCCTCGCGCACGTGGCGCCCGGAGATGTCGTTCAGCCACGAGTCGTCACACTCCCCCACCACCGGAATGATGACGTCGTGCTCGTCACCGATGCCGGGGTAGCGGTCCACCAGGTAACGCGCCACGCCGTCCGACACGGCGCCCACCGCCATGGTGTTGGTGAGCAGGATGGGCGTCTCGATGAGCCCCCACTCCATGAGCTGCGTCATGCCGGAGACCTCGCCCGCGCCGTTGAGCACGAAGCCGCCGCCGTTCATGCGGTCCATGAAGATGTTCCCCTGGTTGGGGAGGATGGCGGTGACGCCCGTGCGCACGGGGCCGTGCCCCGGCCGCAAGGGGCCGTCGCCCCGGATCAACGTGCTGTGGCCAACCAGGACGCCTTCCACGTCGGTGATGGCGTTCCACTTGCCGGGCTTGAAGCGCCCCAGCGGCAGGCCCAGCGCACGGGCCCGGACGCGCGGACCGCTCTCCTCGGGGATTTGCACCATAGGAGGATGACACTAACCGACCATCCCCCACCGTCAACCACTCCCGTCCCGCCTGGCCACTCGAAGGGCACGGGCGGGACGGAGCGGCGGGCGGCTCAGGCCTTCGCGTCCGGACGCGTCACCGGCTCTCCCGGCGTGGCGGCGGGCGCGGCGCCGAGGGCCGGCACGGGCTGGGCGGACGTGGGCGTCCCCTCCTCCAGGTGCACGCTCTTGCGCAGGACGGACGCGGAGTGCTCGCTGGCGGCGCGGCGCGCCTCCCGCTCTTTGTAGCGGCGGATGGCGGGCGCCATGATTTCGCCAATGAGGCCCCGGTAGTCCATGCCGGCGCCCTGGGCGATGAGCACCAGGTCGCTCCAGCCCGGCGTCAGGCCCGGCAGCGGGTTGCACTCGATGAAGTAGATGCGCCCCTTGTCATCCATGCGGAAGTCGATGCGCGCGACGTCGCGGCATCCCAGCGCCATGAACGAGTTGCGGGCCGCCGTGCGCAGGCGCTCCAGCAGCGCGGGCTCCAGCTTGGCCGGCGCGTCGTAGCGGATGCGGTCCGTCCAATCCAGCTTGTGCTGGAAGCTGTAGACGGGGTTCTTCTCCTCCCGGTCCAGGAAGACGATCTCCATGGGCGGCAGGACGCGGGGACGCCGCTCTCCCAGCAGGCCCACCGTGAACTCCCGGCCGCGGATGTACTCCTCGATGAGCGCGGGCTGCTGGTACTTGCCGGCGATCTCCCGCACCACCTCGCGCAGCTCCGCCTCGCTGTGGCAGACGCTCTTGGTGACGACGCCCTTGGAGCTGCCCTCCGCCACCGGCTTCACGATGAGCGGGAAGGACGTGAACTCCTTGTTGAGGCGCTCCTTGCCCGTCACCATCAACTGGAAGTTGGGCGTGAGGATGCCGGCCTGACGGACGATCTTCTTCGCCAGGCCCTTGTCCAGGGCGATGGACAGCGTCGCCGGGTCCGAGCCCGTGTACGGGATGTCCAGGAGCTCCAGCAGCGCGGGCACCTGGCTCTCGCGGTTGCGGCCCTTGAAGCCCTCCGCGATGTTGAACACCAGGTCCAACGGCGTGCTCGACAGCACCGAGGGCAGCTCGGCGGTGGCCTCCAGGTCGATGACCTCGTGGCCCCACGACGCAATGGCCTCGCGGATGGCCTGGAGCGTGTTCGGCGAGTCGTACTCGGCCTCGCTGTCCTCCACCGCCTCCGCCGTGGCCATGGGCTTCACGCGCTTCACGTTGAAGCTGAAGCCCACGCGCAGCGGGCCGCTCTTGCGCGCGGGCTTGCCCTGACGGCGCGACGAGTCCTTGATTTTGTACCGCTTGGCCGCGCTCGTGATGATGGCGTTCATCACCCCATCCAGGTGCAGTCCGTCCAGCTCGGCCGACGCGTAGATGCCCGCGCCCGGCTCCAGGCTGGGCAGCGCGTTGATCTCCAGGAAGTACGGCACGCCCGCGTCGCTGAGGCGGATGTCGATGCGGCCCAGGTCACGGCAGTCCAGCGCCTGGTAGATCTTCTGCGCCATCCGCCGGACCTCCTCCGCCGTGCGGGGCGGAATCTGCGCCGGGGCGCGCACGCTGACCGCGCGCTCGCGCGACGTCTTCAGCGCGTAGTCGTAGATGGCGTACTTGCGGCCCGCGGTGGCGGCCGGGTCGATGACGTACTCCACCGGCGTGAGGACGCCGTCGTAGTCATTGTCCACCGACTCCAGGAAGGGCACGGCGAGGTCGCGGCCGGAGATGTACTCCTCCACCAGCACGCCGGACGGGTACTTCTCCAGCGCGGCGGCCACCTTGAGGCGCACCTCGTCCAGCGTCTCCGCGATGGAGTCCTGGGTGATGCCCTTGGACGAACCCTCGAAGTTCGGCTTCACGATGACGGGGAAGCGCAGGTTGTCCACCGCCAGCTCGCTGAGCTTCTCCACGTACTGCCAGCCGGGCGTGCGGACGCCCTGCTTGGACAGCACCAGCTTGGTGAGCTGCTTGTCGAGCGTGACGGCCAGCGCGTACGCGTCCGAGCCCGTGTACGGGAAGCCCAGCTCGTCGAAAAGCGCGGGGTAGAAGGCCTCGCGGAAGCGCCCGCGGCGCCCCTCGGCGGTGTTGAAGATGAGGTCGGGGCTGTACGCCTCCAGCCGCGCCACGGTGCGCGAGGCCGGACCGCTGACCTCGAAGCGCTCCAGCCGGTGGCCGATGCGCTCGATGGCCGCGGCGAGCGCGTTGACCGTCTCCTGGGTGTCGAACTCCGCCTCTTCTTCCGAATCAGACAGCCTGAGATTGTGGGTCAGCGCGATGCGCACGGGTACCCCCTTCGCTTCCTGAACGTCGAGCGTCCGCGGCGCACCTTCTTCGCCGCGGACATGAGCCTGCCGGGGGCGCGCTCATGCGCGACCGGCGTGCGGGCTGCAACGGTTACGCCCGCGACAACCTTCCCGTCGACCACCTGCGTCTGCGCCCAGGTGTCGCCCAGCCGCCAGCCCAGTGGATCCCTCAGCACGCGCCACGCCTCCACGCCGCCAATCACGAGCAGCCCCGCCGCGGCCGCCACCGGCCCCAGCGGCGCGGGCATCATTCCCAGCAGCACGATGAGCGCCAGCGGCGCGTTGCGAAGGGTGCTGTCGCGGTGCCGCGCCGCGGACCGCGTGGGCAGATGCACCACCTTCACGCCGAAGATGCGCTTGCCCACGCTCTGGCCCTGAATCATCCCGTCCGCCAGCAGCAGGAACAGCAGCGCCACCACCGCGCCCGCCGCGCCGCACACCACGTACAGTCCCCACGCCACCGCCACGTCCACCAGCCGCGCGCCGCCGCGCAGCAGCAGCGAGGCCTTCGGATACGGCGAGGTGGGCTTGGTGTCCTCGGACACCAGCCGGAGCGCGCGGCCCTCGTTGCGGGCCGACGCCATCAACACCCGGCTTCGCGCGGTGCTCACTCCTCGGGCTCCAGCGTGAGGCCTTCCTCGCGCGGCTCCGGCTCATCCAAGCCGGCCAGCCGGGCCAGCCGTTCGTGGGCGCTCAAGGGCGAGATGCGGGGCGCGGCCCACTCGGCGTGCGTCTGCGCATATTCGGAGGCGAGCGCCGCGGTGGGGCTGCCCGTCTCCGACATCCGCAGCAGGCGGCCTCGCGCCGCGTCCTCGTCATGCTCGGCGGGAGGGCCCTCGCGCGTGAAGAGGATGAAGGCCATGGCCGGGCGCTTGGAGGACTCGCGCATCGCGAACTGGATGCCGTCGAGGCTCCAGCCCTTCGCCGTCCACTCGTTGAGGGTGCGCTCCAGGGCGCCCTCGTCCACGGTGGACAGCTCGACCACTTTGTACTGCAAGGGCCCTGGGGGAGTGACACGGGCCGCGCGTCCGGCGCCGGCCCGCTTCTTCGCGGTGCGCCGGCGTGGGGGCGGAGGCTTCTGGGACTTACGTCCAGGCCGCTTCTGGGTTGGCATCGTGCGCCGTTCATTTGGACGCAACGCGCGCGGCGGATCAAGCGTCAACGCGCCGCGCGTGCGCCCGGCTGTTGCCTACAGGAGCTTCGCCGCCTCCAGGGCGTGGTAGGTGATGATGAGGTCGGAGCCGGCCCGCTTCATGGACGTCAGCGTCTCCAGCATCACCCGCTCGTAATCAATCCACCCGTTCAGGCCCGCTGCTTTGAGCATCGAGTACTCGCCGGACACGTTGTAGGCGACGACGGGGACGTCCCAACGCTCGCGGACGGCCCGGATGACGTCCAGGTAGGCCAGCGCCGGCTTCACCATGACCAGGTCGGCGCCCTCCTCCACGTCCAGGGCCACTTCCTTGAGGGCCTCGCGGAGGTTGCCGGGGTCCATCTGGTAGCCCCGGCGGTCGCCGGAGGACGGCGTGTTCTGGGCGGCCTCGCGGAACGGGCCGTAGTAGCCAGACGCGAACTTCGCCGAGTACGCCATGATGGGCAGCTCACCGAAGCCCGTCTCGTCCAGCGCGGCGCGGATGGCGGCCACGCGGCCGTCCATCATGTCCGACGGCGCGATGATGTCCGCGCCCGCCTTCGCGCAGCTCACCGCCATCTTCGCCAGCAGCGGCAGCGTGGCGTCATTGACGACGTGGCCGCCCTCCAGCACGCCGCAGTGGCCGTGGTCCGTGAACTCGCAGAGGCACACGTCCACGACGACCTGGAGGTCCGGCTCGGCCGCCTTGATTTCGCGGATGGCCCGCTGGACGACGCCGTCGTCGGCGTAGGCCTGGCTGCCGCGCGCGTCCTTGTGGTTCGGGATGCCGAACAGCAGGACGGCCGGCACGCCCAGCGCCTTGGCCTGGCGGGCCTCGGCGACGACGTGCTCCAGCGACAGGTTGAAGATGCCCGGCATGGAGGAGATGGGACGGCGCACGTCCCGTCCCTCCACGACGAAGAGGGGGTAGATGAAGTCGCCCGGGTCGAGGCGCGTCTCACGCACCATGTCTCGCAGGGCGGCGTGACGACGGAGGCGGCGGGGGCGGTGGATGGGATAGGCCATGACGGACGCCGGTATAAACCGGCGGCGGCGGCCCTTCATCGTTTCCGTCCCCCTGCCCGGCCGCTCAGCCTGCGACGAGGCTCCAGCTGCGCTGATGCTGCCGCCGCTCCCGGGCCTGCCGCTGGGCTTGCCGCTCGGCGAGGTCCGCCTCGTGCAGCGCGCGGCCGTAGCGCACGCGCGCCGCCTCCGTCCCCGCACTCAAGCCCTCCACGGCCGCCTCCAGCTCACGACGGGCCTCCAGGAGCTGCTGTTCGATGCGGTCCTCGTACGTCATGTCCGGTTCTCCTCGCGGTAGGTTCGCCGCGGGACAAGTGCACGGGACGGACCGTGGAGCTCCAAGGAATCGAACAGCCGCCAAGTGCCTGGAAGGACGAGGTACCGCGCCGCGGCAGGTACGGCAGGCGTGCGAAGCGGCCTTCCCATGGGCGCGAACGGAGCGCCGCAGGGGGCCCCTCCCAGGCCGCTCCCCCCGTCCGGACGACCGGCTGGCGACCGGACGCAATGGATGCGGGGCCCGGTCGTCTACAGTCGCGACCGTGACAAGCCAGGTGCCAGCCATCGAAGTGAGGGGATTGCGGAAGACGTACCACCGGGCCTTCCGGAAGGGAGGCAGTGAGGCCCTCCGGGGAATGGACCTCACGGTGCCGCAAGGAAGCGCGTTCGGCCTCATCGGCCCCAATGGGGCGGGCAAGACGACGTTCATCAAGAGCATCCTGGGCATCGTCCAGCCCACGGAGGGGACGGTGCGGGTGCTCGGGGGGACCCCGGAGGACCCGCGCGTCCGCGCGCGCATCGGCTACCTGCCGGAGCGGCTGCACCTGCCAGGCACGTGGACGGCGCCCGCCTTCCTCGCGACGGTGGCGCGGCTCAAGGGGCTCCCTTCGAATCCGGCGTCAGGCCTGCGGCTGCTGGAGCGGGTGGGCCTGGCGGACGCGGTGGGCCGGCGCATCGGCGGCTACTCCAAGGGCATGCGCCAGCGGCTGGGGCTGGCCGCGGCGCTGGTGGGAGACCCCGCCCTGCTGGTGCTGGACGAGCCCACGGATGGAATCGACCCCATGGGGCGCATGGAGGTGCGGCGCATCCTCCAGGAGGAGGTGCGGCGCGGCACCACCCTCTTCCTCAACTCACACCTGCTGGCGGAGACCGAGCGCGTGTGTGATCGCATCGCGATTCTCGCGGGGGGCCGCGTGGTGCGCGAAGGCCGCCTGGAGGACCTGGCGCGCGGCGGGGCGCGCTGGCTGGTGCGCTTCGCCCCGGGCGCCCAGGCGGAGAACCTTGCGGCGGCGGGCTTCGCGCGAAGCGGAGCGGACGGCCAGTACCATGTGGAGGCGGAGGACCCGGCGGCGCTCAACGCGGCGCTGGACCGGGCCCGCGCGACGGGGGCGCTGATGGTGGAGCTGCGGCGGGATGGAACGGACTTGGAGTCGGTGCTGATGGGCACGGTGGAGGCCGCGGCGTGAGTCCGGTGCTGGGAATCGCGGGGTACGTGTTGCGCGAGGCGCTGTCGCGCAAGTTCATTCTGGCCTTCATCGTGGGCATCACCCTGGTGCTGACGGTGGTGGCGCTCAGCCTGCGCATCGAGGTCGTGGACGGGGCGCTGGCCGCCTCACGGCTGTTCGGCGAGGAGCTGCGCACGAGCATCCGCTCCGTCGACGTGGCGCTGCGGCCCGTCTACCAGGCGGCGGCCTTCCTGGTGTTCTACGGCGGCATCCTGTTTGGCATTGTCGCCTGTTCGGACTTCGCGCCCTCGCTGATGTCGCCGGGCCGCATCGAGCACCTGCTCGCCCTGCCCGTCCAGCGCTGGCACGTGCTGGCGGGGACGTTCCTGGGCGTGATGACCCTGGCCCTGGGCGGGACGCTGTATGGGACGACGGGGCTGGTGCTCATCTTCGGCGTGAAGGCGGGGTACTGGACGGCGGGGCCGCTCATCGCCGGGCTGCTGGCGTGTGTGGGCTTCGCGGCCGTGTACGCGGTGATGCTGACCACGGCGACGCTGGTTCGCAGCGCGGCGCTGTGCGCGGCGGCAGGCTTCGTGTTCCTGGTGGGCGGCATCATCGCCGGCTACCGGCAGCAGATGTCGCCCTTCTTCGAGGAGGGCCTCGGACGCGATGCGTTCCGCGCGGTGACGCTGGTGTTGCCACGCTTGTCGTCCCTGGCCATGGCGGGAGGCAACATCGCGGCGTCCACCCCGTTGGAGGTTCACTCCCTGAGCCTGCTGTTGCTCGGCGTGTTCGTATTCGGCCTGGGCGCCCTGGCGGTGGGCTTCTGGCGCTTCGAAGGAAAGGATTACTGAGATGGACAACCGGAGACGCCGGAAGGTGTGGCTGGTGGTGGCGGCGGTGTTGTTCGGAGTGGCCGCCGTGTTGATGTTCACCGGCCAGGGCGACGCGCCCGCCCTGGAGACGCCGAAGGTGGAGTTCCCCCGGCGGATGCGGGCACCGGAGCGCGAGCGCGCGGAGCGGCGGCGGACGCACGTCCTCCCCGTGCAGGTGGACTCGGGCACGCCCGAACCCGCCCGTCCCCGCGACCCCGTGCTGGCCGCCCTGCCCCGGGGTGAGGGCAAGACGGCGGTGGTCATCGAGGCGAACGCGCTGCGGCACTCGCCCATTGGCGCCCTGCTGCTGGACTGCCTGATGCGCGATGGCGGCAAGCAGTTGGAGGAGCTCCGGAAGCTCAGCGGCGTGGACCCGCTCCAGGACCTGGACCGCCTGGTCATCACCGACGAGGGGATGATGCTGTCCGGAAACTTCGGCAACGCGAAGTTCAAGGAGCTCCTGGGCGAGCGCGTCTCCATGGACTACGGACAGGGCGCCCGGGTGTACGAGCCCGGGGACATGACCATGACCCGGCCAGATGGCAGCACCGTGCGCGGCCGGAGCGAGACGTCCCTGGCGACGTGGAACAACGAGCTGCTGGTGATTGGCAAGTCGCCGGACGAGGTGAAGGCGGTGGTGGACCGCGTGGAGGGGCGCGGCCCGGACGCGCCGCCCGCCATCCCCGAGGGCAGCACCTACGGAGAGATGTACGGCGTGCTCTCGGTGGACCAGCTCGCGCGCCTGTTGCCCAAGGAGCACGCGGAGCTGGCGCAGCGCATCCGGGACGTCGCGCAGAACGTGGAGCTGCACGTCGACGCCAGTGGCGACGTGGCCATGGTGGCCGAGGTCCGCGGCAAGAATGGCGACGAGGTGACGGACCTGGGCAAGACGCTGGGCGCCGCACTGAGCGTGGCGCGCATCAAGGCGCAGGCGGACGGTGACAAGGACCTGGCGCAGTTGCTCGACTTCGCGCGCGTCCAGCCCGATGGCACCTCGTTCAAGCTCGAGATGGCCGTGCCGCTCGAGGCCATCCAGCAGCGGCTGGCGTTCTGCAAGGAAGAGCGGAACGCCGCCGAGGCGGCTCAACAGTAGCAGACGCCTCTGACAGCTTGCGTCGACCGGCGCCGTGGATCCGCGAGGGTCCACGGCGCATGTCGTTTCTGCCCCGCGGGAAACCGCTACACAGGCGGATTCAAACAAGCAACACGCCCAAATCACAAACATCCGGCCATACTGAATTGCTGAAATTGCTCGTTTTTAATTGAAACCAATTCACATGGAGTGCTAGTCAGTCATTGGCTTCGGCCACCCCGCACAAACAACACAGGAGAAGTCCATGACGAGGAACGTGAAGCGTTTCCTGGCTGGCTCGCTGCTGTCTCTCACCCCGGCGATCGCGTTCGCCGCGCCCATTACCGAGGCGGATTTCCCCAACCGTCTCTCTGAGCGCGCGGACTATGTCTCGCTGCGCGCTGCGCCTGTCGACGTCCCCGTGCTGAAGGACGCGCCGACGGCGTCCATCGCGCCCGCGCTCCAGGACCACCTGGTCATCAACCAGACCGGGGTCACCACGTATCTGGGCATCCAGTTCCTGACGGGCTCGCTCGTCGGCGTCTACAACCCCTACCCGCTCCCCACCGCGAACGTTGGCGGCTTCCGGGTGAGCGCTCCCGCCCCGACTGCGTCCGCGCCGGTGATCCAGCAGTACTACTGGACGGTCGACCAGGCGAATCCGGGCACCACCAAGACCTGTCTCTATGAGGTCCACGTCACCGACGTCGGCGGCAGCTGCGGCGCGCAGGTCTACTTCGCCCCCCTGAACGGCGCGACCTGCGGGCTCGACACCGTCAACTCCTTCATCAACCCGACCACGTGCGCCACCCAGATCGTCTTCGGCATTCAGTAGCTTGAGTCTCGCGCCGCCAGGGGCCTTCTGGGAGGCCCCTGGCGGTGTGTACGCGCAGCACTAACCAGCGATTGGTTCCGGCCATCCCGCACAAACAACACAAGAGAAATCCATGACGAAGCACTGGAATCGATTTCTGGCGGGCTCGATGCTGTCTCTCTTCCCGGCGAGTGCGCTCGCAGCGCCGCTCACGGCGGCGGATTTCCCCGAGCGCCCTGACTATGTCTCGATCCGCGCGGAATCCATTGAGGTTCCCGCGAGAAAGAGTTCATCCACGGCGCTTGTCACCCGAGCGCTCCAGAATCACCTCGTCCTCAACCAGACGGGCACCGGCACCTACCTGGGCATCACGCTCCTGACCGATACACTCATCGGCGAGTACGGCCCCTACCCGGTCCGCAACGACACCTACGGAGGACACCTGCTCAGCGCCCCGCTCCCAACTCCGGGGTCGCCGGTGATCCAGCAGTACTATTGGACGGACAACCCGACGGCGCCAGCCGCCGGGCGAACCTGCCTCTATGAAGTCGAGGTTTACGACATCGGCGGGTCCTGCGCGGCGCATGTCTCGTCCAGCCCCTACAACGGCGCGAACTGCCCGTTCAACATGAGCATGTCCTACATAGATACGACCACCTGCGAAATCCAGGTTGTCTGGGACCATTGGTGATTTGAGTCCCGCTCAGGTCAGGGGCCTTCTGGGAGGCCCCTGGCGGTGCGTGTACCCCGCGTCGCTTGACGGTTATTACCAACCAGTAATAACACGTCCGCATGAACGCGGATGAAGGGCTCGTGGCCCTGGGGTTCACGGAAGTCGAAGCGCGGGTGTACTGCGAGCTGCTCAAGGGTGCGCCGGCGACCGGGTATCGCCTCGCGCAGGCGTTGGGCAAGGCGCCCCCGAGCATCTACCAGGCGCTCGCCTCGCTCGAACACAAGGGAGCTGTCCTCGTCGAGGAGGGAGAGCCGCGCGCCTTCCGGCCCGTGCCCCCGGACGAAGTGCTCACGGCGCTCCAGCGGAGCTTCGAGCTTCGCAGGCGAGAAGCCGCGGACGCGCTGCGCAAACTCCACGCCCCGGTGCAGGACGACCGCATCTACCACCTCAAGAGCGTCACCCAGGTGATGGAGCGCGCCCGGGCGATGATCGCCGGCGCCACCGAGCGGCTGCTGTTCGACCTCTTCCCTCCCCCGTTTGAACACCTCGCTCCGGCCCTCACCGACGCGAGCGCCCGGAACGTGGCCATCGCGGGGCTCGTCTACGACGAGACGCCCAAGACGCCCTTCGACTGCGTGCGCTCGGCGGACGCCGACTTCGTGCGGGAGCGCTGGCCCGGCGCGCAGCTCACGCTCGTGGCGGACGCCCGCGAGTTCCTGGTGGCCCTGCTGACACCGGATGGCACGGGCGTCCGGCAAGCCATCTGGAGCGACAGCGTCTACCTCTCCTGCCTGCAACACAGCGGTTTGTCCGCGGAGATCCGGCTGAGCGCCCCGCAGTCCGCGCGGGCCCGGATGTCGCGGTCCTTCTCGCTCATCGGCGCGAGTCCGCCCGGCTTGCGCCAGTTGGTGGGCGTCCCCCCTTCCCCCTCCAACAAGCGCGGAGTCATCTCGTGAGATTTCTCATCGTGCCCCTGCTGGCGTGGCTCCTCGTCTTCGTCCCGTTCGAGTCCCGGGCGAACGCGCTGCCGCCGCTCCTCGCGCGGCACCTTGCCTGGCGTGGCGGAGCCGCTTTCGAGGCTTTGGAGAGCGTTCATACCCAGGGCACAACCATGGCGTCCGGGCTCCAGGTCCCGATGGAGATGTGGAGCCACCGGGATGGCCGCGCCCGGAGGGACGCGGACTACGGCGTGATGCGCCAGTCAATGGCCATCACGTCCAATGGAGGCTGGAAGCTGAACGCGAGCGGCCAGGTGGAGGACGCCTCGGCCACCGACGCGCGCGATGTGCGTCACCGCGTGGCGCTCGACTTCGGAACGGCGCTGCGAGGTGGCGCGGGCGCGAAGGCCGTGCTGCTCGCCGACGAGGCGCGCGATGGGCGCACCTGGAAGGTCGTGCGCGTCACCTTCGGCGACGAGGACCTCTACGACCTGTTCCTCCAGGAAGCCGACGGCGCCCTGCATGGCTTGCGCATTCGCGAGAACAACGTCACGCGCTTCGTGCGGCTGGGAGACTGGCGTCAGGTGAAGGGCGTGCGCATGCCCTTCCTGGAGGAGGAGTTCTCCGACGCCCCGGACGCGGACGTGCGGACGGTGGTGGCGACGCTGGAGGTGAACGTCCCCCTTCCGCCGTCGGTCTTCGAACGGCCTCAGGAGGTCCGCAAGGCGCGCTTCGCGAACGGCCGGCGGAGCACCGGCTTCATGCCCTTCGAGTTCTTCAACGAGGACCGCGTCTACATTCCGGCCCAGGTGAACGGCCGGGCAACGCAGGTGCTGCTGGACAGCGGCGCCGAGATGACCGTGCTCGACACGGCCTTCGCACGCGAACTGGGCGTGGAGCTCCACGGGCAGCTCGAGGCGGTCGGCAGTGGCGGACGGGCGCAGGCGCGGCTCGCGAGTGGCGTGGACATCGCCCTGGGGGACTTGCGCCTGACGGGGCTGACCGTCGCGGTCATCGACCTGTCCGAGGTCGAGCGACTGATTGGCCACCCGCTGCCAGTCGTCCTGGGCAAGGAGGCCTTCAACGCGCTCGTCGTGGATGTCGACTTCCCCAACCGGCGCGTCGCCTTTCACGAGGCCTCGAGCTTCAAGGCGCCTCCCAAGGCCGTGCGCCTGCCCCTGGTCGAATCCGCAGGTGGGCAGCGCGCGGTGCACCTCTCCGTCGAAGGCCGGCCCGCCATTCCCGTGCTGTTCGATGTGGGCAACAGCGGCGCGCTCTCGCTCTTCCCCGCGTACTGGCAACAGGCGGGGCTGCTCGAAGGCCGTCGCAGCTCCAAGACGCTCTCGGGCGCCGTGGGCGGCCTGAAGGAGTCCGACGTGACGACGCTGAAGCACGTCGAGTTCGCGGGCATCACGTTGAAGGACGTCCCCACGGTGTTCGACGCCGCGGGCAAGAGTGTCTCCGCCTCGGACCGGCTGCTCGGCAATCTGGGGCTCGGCGTCCTCGCGCGGTTCAGGATGATCACGGACTACGCGGCGGACACGCTGATGCTGGTGCCCGACGTCCGTGCGATGCGTCAGCCGTTTTCCAAGGACCGGTCCGGCCTGATTGCACCGCCGTCGGATGGAACGTTTGTCGTGAAGCTGGTGGCGCCCGGAAGCCCCGCCGCCGCCGCGGGCTGGAAGGTGGGCGAGGAGATCATCGCCGTGGATGGGAAGCCCCTCGGTCCTGAAACCGCGGGCACGGAGCTCGCCCGTTGGCGTTACCGGCCCCATGGGCAGAAAGTCGTCCTCACCCTGAAGGATGGCAGCAAACGCCGGCTCACCTTGCGCGACTATTACTGACGCACTCCGGCATGGCGGACACCTTCACCAGCAGTGTGTCCCCTGTTACATTCAGGGAATGCCTCTCCGCGCCCTCGCCCCCATCGTGCTCTGCGTCTCGACCCTTTGGCCGCTCTGGGCGATCGCCTGCATCAACTCGATGGATGGAGACACCCGGGATTTCTCCCAGTCCTTCTGGATGGACCTGGGGCTCTGGCTTTTCGGGGCGGTGTTCCTGAACTACGTCTTCGTCTTCAAGGGTCAGAATCCGGCCCAGCCCGTGTGGCTCCGGCGGGCCTTCCTCCTGCTCGTCGGTGCCGCGTTCACCGCGATCCTTGCCGTGGTCCTCGCTGGCGCGCCGCTGCTCAGCCTGAACGCGACTATGTGCGCGGCGAAACCGGCCGTGCTGCTGGCGCTCGTGATCAGCCCCGCGGTGCTCTTCGCCTTGCAGTCCGCGTTCTTCCACTTTCCAGGCAAGCGCCTGTTTCGCGGTCGGGAGCGCGGCGCCCTCGCCACGCTGTTGCTCTCGTCGGTCCTTCTGGTGACAGGGTTGGGAGTCGCGCGCGACGAGCTCATCCTGCCGAAACTCTGCAAGAGGGGCGGGGTCATTTACAGTACGAACTACTGAGTCGGACTGACGCCTCCCGCCGTGAATGTGAATGCCCTGTCACTGGCCTATCTGAGCGGTGCCGCCATCCTAGCGGCCGCGGTGGGGGGCGGCTACGTGCTGGTGCGCGACGCGGACGTGCTGGCGTTGCGCTTTCCCACCCCGGTCCAGGCCCCCACCACCGCTCCGCGCGCGAGTCCACGCGATGCAGTGGCGCATTTCCAATGCAATCGATGTCACGAGGTCCCCGGCATCGAACCGGCGTCCGCGCCGTTGGCCGCCAACTGCGTGACATGCCACCAGGCCATCAGCGCGGGACGGTTCGACCTCTGGTACCAGGATGCGGAGGTCCAGCGGTGGAAGGCGCATCTCACGCATCTGGTGAGGACTCCGGACCTCGGCGCGTTGAACCAGCGCGTCAAGCGCAGCTGGCTCACCGGCTGGCTTCAGGCCCCCCATGTGGTGAGACCGCTCTACGGCGCCACCATGCCCCGGATGAAGATGGGCCCCAGGGACGCCGAGCTCATCGCGGACTTCTTCGGAGTCACCGAAGAGGAGTCCGAAGCGCCCGAGAGCGGTGACGCGGCGGCCGGACAGGCGCTGTACGAAAAGAACGCGTGTGCGAGCTGTCACTTTCGCGGAGACGCGCCGCTCGCATCGCTGCGTTATGGCGCGCCTGAGTTCCGCGCCGTCTCCGCGCGAAGGCGGGCGCCGGACCTGCGCCACGTGCGCAGCCGCATGTCGCTGGCGCAGCTGCGGCGGTGGCTGCGTGATCCGCAAGGCGTCCTCCCTGGCACGGAGATGCCCACGTTCGCGTTCACGCCGAAGGAGGTCGACGACCTGGCGGCATTCCTGCGCGCGCCCGTGCCGGAAGCGGCCTCGGCGCCTCGCGCCCGCTACACGCCCCGCCTCCTCGAGCGCGAGGTTCGCTACGCGGAGGTCGCGCGAAAGCTCACGAGCCATCTGTGCTTCCACTGTCACTCCGACAGTCGGCGGGCGGGAGACCAGGGCCCAGGCAACTCCGGAGGTCTGGGGTACGACGGCGTCTCGCTCGATCTGGCCACGCGAGAAGGCATCGTCCGTGGGCTCCGGCGGGACGGGAAGTTCCGAGGGCTCCCGGACCGGCTGGAGGACGGAACGCCACGGCTGGTGGCCAGCCTGATTGCACGGCACGCCGAGTGGGATGGGCACGCGCAGCCGGGCGTGCTGGGCATGCCCCTGGGGCTCCCTCCGCTGCCGGACGAGGACATCGATCTGCTCTTCACGTGGATTGAACAAGGCGCGCCCGAATAGGCGGCCGAAGGAAGGAGCGCACGATGAAGACCCCGGGACTTTCGTGGAGCGCCATGCTGTTCCTTGGCGCCCTGTGCCTGAGCGGGAGCGCGCTGGCGCAGGAGCAGGTGCAGGTGCAGCGCTCGCCCGAAGCCCTTCGCATGGAACGCCGGGTGCAGTTGGTGAAGCTGTGGGGAATGGTTCGTTTCCGTCACCCCTCGGCCTTCTCCAAGCCCGCCGACTGGGATGCGGCCTTTGTCGCGGCGGTGCCCAAGGTGGAGGCGGCGCGGGATGACGCGGCCCATGCCGCCGCAGTGCAAGGCATGCTCGCGGCCCTGGGCGACCCGGCCACGAAGGTGGAGCACGAAGCGCCCCCCAACCCAGGCCCCCCGCCGGCCTTGCGTGGACTCAAGACCTGGGAGAAGGACATCCTGGTCCTGGACCTGCGGAACCTCTTGGGGGCGCAGGCACGCCAGGACTTGAAAGCGCTGCGGCAGACGCTCGACGCGGACGCCGCCAGGGCCCGTGCGGTGGTTCTGGACCTTCGCATGCGAGGACTCCAGCGTTACGGGCTCCCCTGGGTGCTGCCACAAATCCTGCCGCACCTCGTCGACGGCGAGCTGCGCGTGCCCGGCATGCGCGAAGTGGTCCATGTGGGCCTGAAGCCGCAGAACGGCGATCCCAGCCTCTACGTCACCGAGTTCGCCGTCGCTCCGGACGAGCTCATCGAGGGCACACCGGGCAAGAAACCCTCGCTGCTCGTCTTCCTGGCCGACGAGGGCGCCGCCATCGATCCCGCCATCCTCGCGCTGCGAGCCAGCGGCAAGGCGCTGCTCGTGGCGGAGGGCCCCCTCGATGACTCAGCCATCAACCTGCAGGAGACCGTGGCGCTCGGCGGCGGTTACCGAGCGCTGGTCAGCGTGAACGAATCCGTGCTGGCGTTCATGGCCGACGTCACGCGGCCCGCGCGCCTCCGCATGGAGGGGCCCGACGAAGGGATGCGGCAGGCCCTCGCGCTGGCGGCGCGGCCTCCCAAGCGAAAAGCACCCACGTCCGCTGCTTTCAGGCCGTCAGGCGTGTGGAGGCTGGAGCCGGGTTACGAAGATGCGCCCTACCCGTCCCGAGAGCAGCGCCTTCTGGCCGGAGCCAAGCTGTGGACGGTGGTCCACTATTTCTTCCCGTACGCGCACTTGATGGACCAACCGTGGGAGTCCCGACTCCCAGGGCTCCTCCAGAAGCTCGAGGAGGCACCGGACGCGAAGACCTACGCGCTCGCGTTGGCGGAAGCGGGAACCTGGCTCCAGGACGGGCACGTCATCATGCGGGGCCACCCGGAGCTCCAGCGATTCTACGGCGTCGGTCCGCAAATCTGGGTGACGGACATCGACGGGAAAGCGGTGGTGTTGGAGATACGCACGCCGAAGGCAGCGCCAGGGCTCGCCGTGGGAGACGTCATCGAGAGCGTCAATGGTGAGCCGATGGAGGCACGGGTGCGGCGGTTCGCGCCGTATACGTCGGGCTCCACGCCCGCCGCACTTCGGGACAACGTCCTGCGCCGGGCGCTCTCTGGGGCCGAGGGCACCACGAGCACCCTCAGCGTTCGCGGCGCGAAGGGCGCCAAGGACGTGAAGCTCACGCACCAGTCCGGATGGACACCGCCCGCTTCGACACAACCTCCGTACCGGATTCTGGAAGGAAACATCGGCTTCGTGGACTTCCGCCTGCTGGAGGCGTGGCAGGTGCCGGAGGTGTTCGAGAAGCTGAAGGAGACGCGCGGCATCGTGTTCGACCTGCGCAACTATCCCCGTCAAAGCATGTGGGCGCTCGCGCCCTATGTCGACGTGAAGGGCTCACGTCCTTATGCGCAATACGAGCGCCCGATGACGGGGGGCACGCGTGAAGGCCGGCAGAAGCTCAGCGACGCGGTGCCGGCCAATGACACGCCCAAGTATCGGGGCCGAACGGTGACCCTCATCGACACGCGAACCATCAGCCAGGCCGAGCACACGGGGCTGATGCTCGAGGCCACGGCGGAGACTCGCTTTCTCGGGAGCGCGACCGCGGGCGCCAACGGGGACATCACGCATGCCGTGCTGCCCGGAGGCATCGTCTTCACGTTCACCGGGCAGGACGTGCGCCACGGTGACGGACGGCAACTTCAACGCCAAGGGCTCGTGCCCCACGAGAAGCTGCGGCCCACCATCGCGGGACTCCAAGCCGGCCGCGATGAACTCCTGGAGCGCGCCGTTCAATTCATGCTGTCAATCCACAGAAACGGGAGATGAGGCATGCACGGGTACGCCGCGAAATGGAGCACGGTGGGGCTGTTCCTCTTGGGACTGGGCACGCTCATTCCCACGCCCGCGTACGCGTGCGCCGCGCCCAACTGCATGCTGGGGGTACGCTTCCCGCTCCCAGCGGATGGAGGGGTGGTGCCCGCGAACGTCCCGGGACTCGTCGCGGTGCCACCGCTGCTGGAGAAAATCGACCCGTCCACCGTCCGGCTGCTCCTGCCGGATGGGACTCAAGTACCCACGACCGTCTCGGAGGGCGCGTACCAGACGCAGGTCCTGGTCCCGGAGACGCCGTTGGAACCCGGCACCATGTACCGCATCGAGGCGAAGGGTGACTGCGAACTCCAGGCGACCGAAACGGAGTCCATCACCTTCACCGCGGGCCCCGCCCTCCCCTTGCCCACCACCCTGGGCACCTTGACGGTCACTGCGCCAGAGCAAGGTTACGTCAACGTGTATGGGGATTCGAGCTGCGGCGGCCGGGTCATCCGCGGGAACCACGCCACCCTGCGCTTCACGCCATCCCCGGAGCTGGTGCCCTTCCTTCCGTGGGTGCATTGGAGCCTGGAGGTGGACGGAGAACCCTGGTCGCACGCGAAGCACGGCGGGGTGTCCGCCACAGGAGAGGAGCACTCGGAGACACGCCGCTACGAGAACAGCCGGCACCTGCTCTTCGTCTACACGTTCTGCGATTACGTGGGCTGCATGGACTCCACCCAGCGGCCGCCCATCCACAGCCTCCCTCCGGGGCCCCATCGGGCGACGCTCACGGCGACGCTGGAGCACGCGAACCTGACGCTCCCCGCCCTCAGCGTGGACTTCGAGCTGGGCTGCACGGAGCAAGGCGTGACGGCGGGGGCCTCCCTCGCGGCCGGATGCGCGGACGGGGGCCCGGAGCCTGAAATCGACGCGGGCCCCGTGCCGGACGGAGGCCCCGGCACCCAGCCTCCCGACACGGCCGACTTCAAGAAGGGATGCACCCAGGCCGGAGGAGGACTGACGGCGCTGGGGATGCTCGCCACGCTGAGCCTTTTGCTCGGCCGCCGCTCACGCCGCGAGGAGCGCTGACCGGCCGCCAGCGCACGGCGCGTCATTCACTGGACGCGCTCGAGGTACGCGCCCGTGAGCAGCATGCCAGTGGCGAAGGCGAGGAGGGCGACCGGGCGTCGGCGCCGGAGCCTGGGCGCCTGGTCGGATGCTGCGCTCCAGGTTCCGGCACGAACGGGCTCGGATTCGTTTTCGTGGGGGCGCTACAGTGCGCGCCATGTCCGCCTCATGGAAGCGCAACACGGCCCTCTTTCTGGGCAGCCAGGCCCTCTCGCTGCTCGGCTCATCCCTGGTGCAGTACGCGCTTCTATGGCACGTCACCTTGCAGACCCGTTCGAGCGTCATGATGACGCTCTACATCGTGGCCGGGTTCCTGCCCACGTTCCTCCTGTCGCCCTTCGCGGGCGTCTGGGCGGACCGGTACGACCGCCGCAAGCTCATCGTCCTCGCTGACGCGGCGATCGCGCTGGTGACCCTGGCCTTGGCGGTGACGTTCACCCTGCGCGGGACCGAGCTGTGGCTCTTCTTCCTGGCCGCCGCGCTCCGCTCGGTGGGCGCGGCCGTACAACAACCGGCGGTGGGCGCGCTGCTGCCGCAGCTGGTCCCCGAAGACCAGTTGATGCGCGTCAACGGCATCCAGGGCACCCTCCTCTCAATCAACATGCTGGGGGCGCCCGCGCTCGCGGGTTTCCTCATGTCCGTGGCACCCCTGCAGGTGCTCTTCTTCATCGACGTGTCCACCGCGACCCTGGCCATCGCGCTGGTCATGTTCTTCGTCCGCGTCGAGGCACGCCCCCGCGAGCCAGCGCAGGAAGGGACGTCACAGCTGAAGGAGATTCGCGACGGCTTCCGGTACATCCGAGGCCACGAGCACCTGGTGCCGTTCTTCAGCTACCTGGGTTGCATCCTCATCCTCATCACCCCTGCCGCGTTCCTGACGCCGCTGCAGACCGCGAGGAGCTTCGGGGACGAGGTGTGGCGGCTGACGGCCATCGAAATGGTCTTCTCGGTGGGCATGCTGCTGGGCGGCGCCGGGCTCGCGGCCTGGGGCGGCTTCAGCAGCCGCATGCGGACGATGCTCGCCTCCAACCTCATCATGGGTGCATGCACCGTGGCCCTCGGCCTGGTGCCCTACTTCGGCGTGTACCTGGCGTTCATGGGGCTCTTCGGCGTGGCGCTGCCGCTCTACAACACCCCCGCCATGGTGATGCTCCAGGAGCGCGTGGAGCCGGCCTACCTGGGCCGCGTCATCAGCGTGATGACCATGCTCTCCACGGCGCTGATGCCGCTGGCCATGCTGCTCTACGGGCCCCTGGCGGAGGTCGTCTCCATCGAGCGCATCCTGCAGGGCACCGGCGTGCTGGTGTGCATCCTCGGGCTCGTCACGCCACTGCACCGCCGACTGATGTCCTTTGGTGAGCCCAAGCGGGCTCCAGTGGAGCCCCAGGAACTCGCCGGCTGACGCGGGCTTCCCGCATCGCGGCAAACACATAGACAAAACACAACAACAGACACCGCGAACAAACAGACATTCCCCCTCTTTCGCGAAAGCCGGAAAGGCGCTAAGCATTATCGCGCCCGACCCGACGAAAGACTGTCCCCCCAATCCTCATCTCGAGATTTCGTCACAGCCATGAAGTCAGGTTCGCCTTGGCGTGGCGCGAGGGCAAGGCGTCCCGGTACCGCCCCACGTACCCTCATGAGGAGATTGAAATGCTCAAGACCCTGAAGTTACCGCTCACGGCGCTGCTCCTGATGGCATCCCTGTCAGCGTTTGATGCCGCCGCGGCGGTGGAGCGGCACATCGCCATCGTGCTGGATCGCAGCGGCTCAATGACTGCCATGCGACCTGCTGAAGGCAGGTCACGCTTCGAGTCAGCCAAACACGCCGCCTACACCGACCTGACCAGGCTGACCAGCGCCAGCAACTATGTTTCCATCTGGACCTTCGAGGGAACGGGATTCATCCCGGTGTTGTATTTCTCGAACAACTTCACGGCGGCGAAGACCCTGCTCATGGGACTGAACGTCGGGAGCGGAACCACCCCCCTGGCCTCCACACTCTGCTCCGTCGTGGATTCGCTCCGCGCATTCCCAGCCCAGGCTCCAGGCAACCTGATGCTCAAGGAGCTCCTGCTGTTTTCCGATGGCGAGGAGAACAGCTCCCCTCCGGGCTCCCAGTGTGCCGGCCCGAGCGCTCCCTCGACGGACGTCTATCCCAACTACACCGCCGGCACCTGGCAAGCCAAGGTGGTCTCCAAGTTCTTCCCGCCCGGCTCGGGGCCGATGAACGTCATCGTCCATGCGCGTGTCTTCGCTGACTATTTCACGCTCACGGGCACGGGCTCCTCGACGCCAGAGCGGAATGCCGATGGTTCGCTGGTGCAGGCTTCCCACTCGCTGCTGCCGAGCTCCTTCTACGCGTTTCTGACGGGCCTGGTCCAAAACACCGGCGGAAGCATGACGCTCGTCCTCGACTCGCAGCCCGCGCCGCGCACCATCGCTGGAGACACCAACGGCGACTTCTGTGTCGACAACTCCGACCTCAACCTGGTTCTGGCGAACTATGGCTACCGTGTGCCCCCGGGGAATCCCAACGCCGACCTCAACTTCGACGGCGTCATCGACTACGACGATTACAGTCTGGTCTTGTCGAACTTCGGCAGGGGTATTGGCTGCACCAGCTCCGCCACGCTGTCCGACGACTGACTCCCGGCGCGGTTGACGCCGTGACATGCCGTCGTCCGGCCTTTCACTCGAAAGGCCGGACGTATGGACAGACGGGCCGGGCGTCGAAACGTGCCTGGGCGTCCGCCTGAGCGGCCCCTGCGCTCCAGTGCGGGGAGCGCCGCATCGCGCGCTCACGGCGGACGGACTGAGGGCACCTGTTCGCGGCGTTCACCGGCGGATGCCGGCGAGCGCGAGGCGCAGCACCCTGCGGGCGGTGACCGGATCATCTTCGTTCGCGATGGCGATCGCGTTCGCCAGCATCATGAGGTCTTCCGTCGTGGCGCCCGCCTGAATCGCGCCCATGGAGGACGCCCGCTCCACCAGGACGTTCAACGCGTCGCGAAGTCTGTCGCTGCCGCAGATCTCCTCGGCCTTCAGCGCATCTGGGCCCGTCAGCAGCACCTCGGCGAGGCCTCGGTGGGTCGCCGTGTAGACGGTCGCCTCCTCGAGCCACGCGGCCAGCTCGTCCGCAGGTGCCTTGCCCGGTTGCGCGGCGGCCCGCGCGCAGAGCTGCGCGATGCCGTCGCGAAACACCGTCTCCAACAGCGACTGCCGCGACGGAAAGTGCCGGTGCAGCGTCGCCGAACCGACCCCCGCCCGCCGCGCGATCTCCTCGAGCGAGGCCTGCGCGCCATCCCTGGCGACCAGCTCCGCGGCCGCCGTGGCGATCCGCTCCCGATTGCGTTGCCCATCCGCGCGCAGCGGCTTCACACGCTCCACGACGACTCTCTCCTCTCGATTCAACCTTCGTTGACAAACGGGGTGCCCCTCCGTATCTAACCACGAAAATAAACGGTGGGGTCCCCCACTTGCGCGAGGAGCTGTCCATGAGCAGCAACAAGCCCGTTCTCGTCACCGCGGCCACGGGGCGTCAGGGGGGTGCCACCGCCCGGGCGCTGCTGGCCGGAGGCGGCACCGCCGTGCGCGTGCTGGTGCGCAATCCGGAGGCGCCCAACGCCAAGGCCCTCGCGGCGGCGGGCGCCGAGGTGGTCGTCGGTGACCTCGACGATCTGGCGTCCTTGCGTGCCGCCTGCGCGGGGGCCCGGGCGGTCTTCTCGATGCAGTCCCCCATCGTCTCCGCGACCGGTATCGACTTCAGCAAGGAGCTCCAGCAAGGGAGGAACCTCGTGGAGGCCGCGCTGGCCGAAGGTGTCGAGACGTTCGTGCACACCGCGACCTCCGGCGTGGGCGACCACCGCGACATCGAGGGCTGGGCGGAGGGCCGCTGGAAGGCGCACGAGACCTATTGGGAGAACAAGCTCGCCACCTGCGACCTCGTGCGCACCGCGGGGTTCAAGCACTGGACGCTCATCCTCCCCGCCACCTTCATGGACCATCCGATGCTGGATCCCGCCGGCTTCGTGGATGGGCGCATCCTGCTCACGGTGATTCAACCCGAGCGCCTCATCCCCCTGATCGCGCCGGAGGACATCGGCCAGGCAGCGGCGGCGGCCATCAACGATCCCGCGACGTTCCACGGGGTGACGCTGCAGCTCGCGAGCGACCTGCTCACGCTTCCTCAAATCGCCGAGGTCCTCTCGCGCGTCGATGGCAAGGAGTACAGCGTCAAGGCCGGCACCATTGAGGAGGCCATCTCGGCGGGCCTGCATCCCGGCGTGGCACAAGGCATGACGTACATGAACGTCGCCCCGGTGCTGGCCCGGCCCGAAATCGCTCGCTCCTACGGCCTGTCCACCACGAGCTTCGAGACCTGGGTTCGGCGGCGCCGCGAGACGCGCTGACGGGCACGCGGACATCGGGCCGACGCTGCACCTGCATGGGCGTGGAAGGCAACCCACCCCAGCCCGTACCGCGTCTGCTTTTCGACCTTCAGCGACTGACTCGGTCCGCCATCCGGCGGACGAACACAGCTCCACCGAGGCATGTGGCTGTCATTGGATGGCATCACTGCAATGCTGGCCGCCCCATGTCGTCTGGGTTTAGACTCCCGGCCGCGCACTCTTGCGCGACAGACAAGGGACATGGCGAATGCGAAAGGCAAACACGTGGTTGGCTGCCGTGGCTGTGCTCGGGTTGATGGCGGGCTGTGGCGCGCCGATGACGGATGAGCTGCAGGCGCCCGCGACCGACCCGGCGGGCGTGCCCGATTCGAACGTCAGTGCCCAGGCATGCGAAGACAATCCCACTTGCTTCTGCAACAAAATCTGTCGCCAGCAGTGTGGCTCCACCAACCAGGCGTGCATCGACGAGTGCGTCGCGGACTGCCTGTAACGGGTCGCGGTGCGTGGCTCCAGCCAGTGCAGCCGAAACACGGACGTCAGCGCTCCGAGACGTGACGCCGGGTACACCATGAACAACGCGCCGCGCGGCACCAACAGGTGCTCCGCGGCGCCCCCCCGCTGGGAGCTCACACGCCAGCTCGTGCCGGGCAATCACGGGTACAACGTGACGCGGTACCCATGACGGCGCTGCCGCACCTGAACCCGGCCGCCGCCCATCGAATCGAGTGTCTCCCCTGGCCCCGGCTGGGGCGCGAGCGGTGCGCGGGGGGACAGGTACTCCGACGGTGCTGGGGTCATTCCCTTCACGCCGCCCGGTCAGGCTTCCCGGTCCAGGAAGAGCAGCCCCGCGGGTGGCAAGGGCTCGACGCGCAGCGTGCTCGGCGGCAGCGTGGCCTGGGCCTCCATCACCGCGCGCACCTCCCACAGCGGCGGGGGATTGAGCGCGAAGCCCGCCTGGAACATGCCGGACTCGACGCCCTCCACCAGCGAGGACAGCCCCTGCACCGGGTACACCTGCGAGTGCCCTGGAGCCTCCGGGTCCTTGATGCCCAGCACGGTCCGCAGCACGAGCGCGTTGAGCAGCGCGAGGTCCAGGCTCCGCAGCGTGGGATTGCGTGGGGCGCCCTTCAGATGCGCCAGGTCCAGGCCCTGTCGGAACCGGAGGATGCGGCCCCGGCCCCCCGGAAGCACCAGCAGCACCGCGTGGTGCCCGGTGATGAGCGTGGCCAGGCGCTCGCGCGCCACCGCCAGCCCACGGGGGGTGTTCAGCGGCTCGTCCAGCTCATAGACGCGCGCATACGCCGTCACCAGCGTGAGGAACGTCTCCTCCTTGAAGGTCTCCACGCCCTTGAGCGCCCGGTGGATGGGCAGGAGCTCCAGGCCTGGGTCGGACAGGGGGACGACGGCCGCCAACGTGGGGCCTCGCTCGTCCAGCGCCGCCAGCGGGCGCATGGGCGCCTCGTCCAGGACGGCCTGAAGCCGCTTCGACACGGGCGAGGGCTCGATGCGCCGCAAGCACAGGGTGTTCTGCCCGAACTGCCCCTGCCACATGACGATGGCCCGCTCCGAGGCCTCCGCGAGCAGCCCTCGCAACACGCCATGGTCGTCCGCGGTGAGCGTGACGGCGGGCTCGGCCTCCCAGGCGCGGGGGCGGTAGGGGTCGTGCTCCAGGGACGCGACCCCGTCCGGATTGAGGGCACAGAGCAGGAAGCGCACCGGAGGCCCGCCCAGCTTCCCAGCGGGCCCCTGGATTTCGACCAGGTACATCGCGGGCCGAGCGTCTCTCAGCAACGTGCCGGCGTCGCGCAACCGCCGCAGCTCGGCCGCGGGATTGGCGGCCTCCAGCAGTGGCCGGACGTGAGAAGGCTGGGGCACCGCGTTGCCACGCGGCACGTGGCCGCTGGGCTCCAGCGAGGACTCCAGCGGGGCGAGAAGGGCCGTGAAGGGATTGACGCGCGCCATGTCGGGGGGAAGGTGGTGCCTCCTGCCCCGCCGTGCCATGGCGCTCGCCAGCCTGCTTCATCCCGCGTCTACCACCAGACGTTCGTGTACGGCCGCTCCTTCTCCTTGCGGCCGGACATCTTCAGGGCGGAGCGGTCCACGCTCTCCTCCCACAGCAGGCTCACCGTGGTGATGGCGCCCGCCGACCCCAGGAAGGACAGGACGTACGGCGTGGACTGGTCGAAGCCGCCCAACACCAGACCGGAGATGAGCAGCACCACCGCGCCCACGCCGCCGCCGAAGATGTTCGCCCGGATGATTTGGGACGGCGTCGGGTTGTACCGCATGGTGGCCAGGGCCAGCGCGCCCGCGCCAATGCCCGGCGCCAGCAGCAGCGTGTCGCGCCACGTCTTGCCGGACACCGGCGTCCCCGAGAAGTGGATGATGGCCAGCAGCAGGGCCGCGTAGGCGCCGCCCCAACCCGCGCCCGAGGAGATGAGCAACCCGTCGTTCAGCGGAAGCTGGCCACCGCCAATGCCCGCCGTGAGCCACGCACCCAGCTCGGCGCCCAGGAAGGCGGACCACGTCAGCACGCCCGCGTCCTGGGTGAACAGGTCCATCAGGCCCGCGGTGAACATGCCGCCCACCACCGAGTTGGCGATGCCGAAGTTGGACATGGGCCGGTCCACCCAGTTGTTGAACTGCCACCACGACGCGGCGCCGAAGCCCAGGCCCGCGCCAATGAGCGTGCCCGCGAGCATCGCCTCGCGCGAGCTCTTGTCGAAGTTGAAGTCGCTGGCGAACGCCTGCGTGAAGAACCCGCCCAGCGCGCCCAGCGTCGTGTGGTGCACGATGAAGGTGAGGCTGCCCGGGCCGGACAGGAAGGGGCCCTGGCGCGGACGGCCATCCAGCATCACGCCCGTGTCCTCCATGGGAGGCACGGCCGAGGAGGCCTTGGCCGTGGCGCGCCCGTCCGGCGTCAGCGGCGACTGGGGCCGCGTCCGCAACGAGTCCTCATCCGGCGGCAGCGTCGGCGCGTCGCTCACGGTCGAGGACCGGTCCGGCGACGGATAGACACCCTGCGCGGGCGGATAGGCCCCCTGCTGAGGCTGCGCATACGGATCCGCGGGCGGCTGCGCGTACGAGTCCGCGGGCTGCTGCGAAGGCGGCTGCGCATACGGGTCCGCCGGCTGCTGCGAAGACGGCTGCCCGTAGGGGTCCGCGGGCTGCTGCGAGGTCGGCTGCCCGTAGGGGTCCGCGGGCTGCTGCGAAGGCGGCTGCGCGTACGGGTCCGCCGGCTGCTGCTGCGCGGGCGGCTGCACATACGGGTCCGCGGGCTGCGCGTCCGACCCCGCCTGACGATAGGTGGGCTGCGGCGGCGCCGCGTAACCCGTCGGAGCGGCGGGCGGCGGCGCGGACCCGGGTGATGGATAGGTCCCGCCGGCCTGCGCCTTCGCGGACTCCGGGAGGGTCAGCGCGAGAGCGAGGACGGTGATGGAAAGGCTGCTCCAGCTTCTCAGAAGTGACACGCAAGGACTCCTTCGGTCCGGCCGGGAGGCAGAAAACCACAACCCGTCCCCCAGTGCCGGAATTTGGAGCGTCCGCTGACTTCCGCCAGTGGACGTTCACAGCCACGCACTTCTTTTCTTCCGCGGCGCGAACGCAGCTCGCGTATCAGTGGGTCACCATGCCCGAAGGCTTCTCGTGGTCCGAGCTCGGCGTCGACTCCTCCCGTGTCCAGGTGGTGAAGGACCTTCCCCTCCCCTCCGGCCGCCGTGAGTTCGTCCTGTACTGGTGCATGGTGAACCATCGCGCCGAGCAGAACCACGCGCTCGACGCGGCCATTGGATTGGGCAACCAACTGGGGCTCCCCGTCGTCGTCTATCAAGCCATCCGCCCGGACTACCCCCACGCCTCGGACCGGCTCCACGCCTGGGCCCTGGAGGGGATGATGGACATGGCCGAGGGCTGCGCCGCGCGCGGCCTGCCGTATTGGCTGGAGCTGCCCCGGACGACGAAGGAGCACCGTCCCCGGCTGGCCGAGCTGGGCCGCCGCGCCGCCGCCGTCGTCTCGGACCTGTTCCCCACGTTCATCATCCCGGGGCACCTCCGCGGCGCGGCCAAGGCGCTGGACGTGCCGCTGTTCGCGGTGGACGCCTCGTGCGTGGTGCCCATGCAACGCATCGCCACGCGGCAGATTGGCGCGTACACGCTGCGCCCCAAGCTGCGGAAGCTGTGGCCCGAGTACCTGGAGCGCACCGTCCCCTCCCGCGACGTGAAGGCCGCCGCGGCCGGGCGCAAGCTGTCTCCGGACTTCGCCACGGCCGACGCGCACGCGGCCCGCGAGGCCCTGCACACCTTCGACCTGGACCACGCCGTGGCCCCCATCGCCGAGCGAGGCGGACGGCAGGCCGGCCTCAAGGCGATGCGTGACTTCATCCGCCGCAAGCTGGAGGGCTACGACACCGGCCGGAACGACCCGGGCCTCGCGCAGTCCTCGGGGCTGTCCCCGTTCTTCCACTGGGGCAACCTCTTCCCCGGCGAGGCCGCGCGCGCCGCCATCAAGGCCCGCGGCGCGAAGGACCCGTCTGTCCAGAGCTTCGTCGAGGAGCTGCTCGTGCGTCGCGAGCTCGGCTTCAACTACTGCTTCCACACGCCGGGCCCGCAGCAGCTCTCCGTCGCCTCCCTGCCGCCCTGGGCCCGCGAGTCGCTCACGAAGCACCAGGAGGACGCGCGCGAGCACCGCTACTCGATGAAGCAGTTGGAGGCGGCCCGCACCGAGGACGGCCTGTGGAACGCGGCCCAGCGCGAGCTGATGGAGCGCGGCCGCATCCACAACTACCTGCGCATGCTCTGGGGCAAGAAGCTCCTGGAGTGGAGCCCGTCTGCCAAGGTGGCGCTGCAGCGCATCGCGTTCCTCAATGACAAGTACGCCGTGGACGGGCGAGACCCCGCAAGCGTCGCCAACTTCATGTGGGTGCTGGGCCTGCACGACCGGCCCTTCCAGGAGCGGAAGGTGCTGGGCAAGGTGCGGCCCATGAGCTCGGCCCGCACGGCGGACAAGTTCGACCTGGCGCCCTACCTGGAGCGCTGGGGCCGGCCAGGCGACCCACCGGTGAAGCTCAAGCGCGTTCGACGGAAGGCAGCCGGGTGAGCATGGCTGTTGACATCCGCGCGCTCAAAAGTGAGACGGCGGTTCCATTCCCGCTCGGGCGCGGCTAAACGCTCGAAGCGGGACACCGAGATCAGGAGCCAGCCATGGGAATGATGAAGTTCGATATCCCCCACTCCCTCCCGAAGGAGGAGGTCAAGCAGCGCGTCGAGCAGCTGCTCCAGTACTGGGGCGGCAAGTACGGCGTGAAGGCGGACTGGCAGGGGGAAGGCGCGAAAATCGTCGGCAAGGTGATGGGCATCCAGATGGACGCCTCGTTCGTCATCACCGACAAGGCCGTGGAAGGTGAAGGCACCGACCCGGGCATGCTGCTGCGCGGCCAGGCCAAGAGCTACCTGCAGAAGAAGTTCGGCATGGTGCTCGACCCGAGCAAGAGCCTGGACCAGGTGAAGAACAGCCTGGACTGACGTGAAGGCCTCACGGCCCCTGCGTCAGCGCAGGGGCTGCTCTTCCAGCGCGGCCAGCGCGTAACGCGCCGCGCGGGAGATGGCGTCCGCCGAGTCCGGCATCTCCGGGTAGTGCCCCGCCAGGGGCCGCTGCGGGAAACGAAGCTGGGCAATGGCGTTGCGGTAGCTGCGCCGGGCCGACTCATGGTCCTGGGTGCGCTCGTGCACCTGGGCCAGGAGGTAGTGGCCAATGGCCAGCGTGGGCTCGAGGAACAGGGCCTTGCCCAGCTCGGACCGCGCCTCCGCCAGCTCCCCCGCCTGCAGCGCGGCGACCCCGCCGAACACCCGCGCCTCCACGCACAGCGGCTCGCGCTGGATGGCCTGCGCGAAGGCCTCCCGGGCCTCGGGGATGCGCCCGGTGAGCGAGAAGAGGTTGCCCAGGGTCAGCAGCCCGTCCAAATCACTGGGCTCGTCCGCCAGCAGGCGCTGCACGCCCGCGATGGCCGCGGAGAAATCCCCCTGCGTCATCTTCCGCACCGCCATGGCCAGGCGCTCCGCCGGAGGCAGGAGCATGGGCCACGCGGGCACCTCCACCGTGGGCGCGCGCGGCGTGGCCGCCACGGCGGGCAGCTCGGTCGTGATGCGCGGACGCGCGGAGTCCAGGCTCGCCACCGTGGGCAGCTCGGCGGTGATGCGCGTGCGCGCGGCGCTGGCCGGCGGCGGCGCGGCAATCACCGGCAACGGCGCGTGCGGCGACACGGCGGGCAGCCTGCCCGGCACCACGGACCGGGGCCCCGTGGAGGTCCCCAGGGCGGGCAGCGTCACGCTGGGCGGGCTGGACGGCGCGGGGGCGGCCGCCGAGGTGGGCAGGGCCACCGCGGGCAGGCGCGTGGTGAGCGGAACGTCCGCGGGCGACACGCGCTTGCGCACGTCTGCGGGGAGCACGTCCGCCGGGACGGGCCTGAGCGCGGGGGCCTCCGGCTCGCCGGGATACGGCGTCATCCGCAGCGGCGGGACGCGCAGGCCCTTGTCGCTCAGCGGGCGGCGGTAGACGAAGGCCCCGTCCACTTCAATCATCTCGAAGCGGTCGTAGACCTTGAAGAGGCTCTCCGAGTAGCCCAGGAACAGCAGTCCGCCCGGCCGCAGCGCGGCGAGGAAGCGGTCCATCAACCCGCGGATGGTGGGCAGGTCGAAGTAGATGATGACGTTGCGGCAAAGGATGAGGTCCAACGACGACAGCGCCACCTTGTCGAAGACGGGCACGGCGAGGTTCTGTCCGTCGAAGCGGATGTACTCACGCAGCGCGGGCAGCGCCTCGTAGCCTTCCTCCACGGGCCGGAAGAACCGCGTCAGCCGCTCCTGGTTGATGCTGATGGCGCGCCGCGAGGTGAAGCGGCCCTGCTTCGCGGCCTCCACCGCCGCCAGGTTCAGGTCCGTGGCCCAGAGGTCCACCTCCAGGGACAGCGCGCCCAGCTCCGCGAGCACCATGGCCAGGCTGTAGGGCTCCTCGCCCGTCGCGCAGCCCGCGGACCAGATGGACACCTTGCGCATCTCGCGCCGTGAGCGGGCCACCAGGTCCGGCAGCACGCGCTTCTCCAGCGCGCGGAACTGCTTGGCGTCCCGGAAGAACTCGGTGTGCCCCACCGTGACGAGCGGCAGCAGCGAGCGCAGCTCCTCCTCGCCGCCAGGGCCCGTCAGCCGCTGGATGTAATGCTCGGGCTCGTCCAGGCCCAGCACGGGCATGCGCGTGGACAGCGCCAGGCGGAGGCTGTGGAAGCCGTCCGGGGTGATCTTCAGGCCCGCGCGCTCCAGGAGGAGCGCGGCCAGTTGCTGCAACACTTTCTGGCTCGCCGTCAGCACAAGTCCACCCACTGCATCAACGCCGCGCCAATCCGGCTCAGCGGCAGCACCTCGTGCGCCGCGCCCATCAGCACCGCCTCGCGGGGCATGCCCCAGACGACGCTGGACGCCTCGTCCTGGGCAATCGTCCGTCCCCCGCGCTCCCGAATCTCCTTCAGTCCTCGCGCGCCGTCGCGCCCCATGCCCGTCAGGATGACTCCGATGCAGCGCGAGCCGAATGCCTCGCCCGCGGACGTCAGCAGCATGTCACAGGAGGGCCTGAAACCGCGAAGCGCGGGGCCGGAGTCCAGCTCCAACCTGCCCTCGGGTCTGACCAACAGATGACTGCCTGACGGAGCGATGTACACCGAGCCCGGCTCCATGACCACGTCATGTTCGGCCTCGCGGACGCGAAGCGCTGTTTCGTTGGCGAGCCAGTGCGCCAGGCCCTCCGTGAAGCCCTCGCTGATGTGCTGACAGTAGGCGATGGGCGCCGGAAACGAGCGCGGAATCATCCGCAGCACCTGCGCCACCGCCTTGGGCCCGCCCAGCGACGCCGCGATGGCCACCAGCGGGTACGGCGGCGGCGGCCGGGCCTCGCGCGCCGGCTGCTGCGCGGGCCGCGTCTGCACCTGGCGCACCGCCTTCACCTGCGCCAGCAGCACCAGCTTGCGCGACACGTGGGACCAGAACTCGGGCCCCGGCGTCGCGGGGCGCTCGAGCACCTCCAGGGCGCCCATCACCATCGCCTGGAACGCCTCCTGGCCGGACAGCAGGCCCGGGTGCAGGGCCAGCACGGGCACGGGGCGCTCCACCATCACCTGCTCGATTGCCGCCAACGCCTCCACCGCCGTCAGGTCCACCAGCACCACGTCCGGGAAGTGGCGCTGCACCGCCACCAGGGCGCCGGTGAACTCGACCTCCGCCGGGCCCACGGGCACCAGGGACTCTCCGTCGAAGAGCCCCCGGGCCGCGAGCGCACGGAGGCCCTTGCCCACCATGAGCACCCGAAACGCCATTCCTGCCGCCACCGCGCTCCCGCCCAAGCCCGTTTCCTCAGGTCAGCCGGTCGATGGCCTGGGCAAGCACCTCCACGCCCAGCTCGCCCTTGACGAGATAGGCGTCCGCGCCCGCGTCCAACCCGCGCCGCCGGTCCTCCGGAGAGGCCAGCGAGGACAGGATGATGACGGGGATGCGCGCCACCGCGGGCGTGGACTTGAGCCGCTTCGCCAGCGAGAACCCGTCCAGCCGGGGCATCTGCACGTCCGTGAGGATGAGGTCGTACGTGTTGCTCTGCACCTTCACGTAGGCCTCTTCGCCGTCCTGCGCCTCCTCCACGGAGTGCCCCAGCGCCTTCACCAGCGCCCCTTCCGTGGCGCGGGCGATGGGCGAGTCGTCCACCAGCAGCACCCGGAGGCGCTTGGCGGCGGGGGCCTGGGTGACGGGGCGGGCCATGCGGCGCACCTCCGACATGATGTCCGGCACGTGGAGCAGCACCGCGATGCGGCCGTCTTCCAGCGCCGCCGTGCCCGCGATGAAGGGCGCGCCCTTGAGGAACTCGCCGCCGCACGGCTTCACGGCCACCTCGCGCTCGTCCACGAAGCCGTCCACCACCAGCGCCGCGTGGTCCTCGCCGTGGCGCACCACCACCGCGGGAGGCTTGTCGAAGCGGTTGCCGCCGTTGAGGCCCAGCAGCGGCCCCAGCGCCACCAGCGCCGTGGGCTTGCCCCGGTGCCGGACCGCCAGGGTGCCGAAGATTTCCAGCCGGTCATCCGGCTTGACGCGCATCACCGCTTCCACGTCCGCGGCGGGCATGCCGTAGACGTCGTCGCCCAGGCGCACCAGCAGCACCTTCATCAACGCCAGCGACTGCGGCAGGCGCAGGGTGATGGTGGTGCCACGGCCGATGCGGCTGCTCACGCCCACCGAGCCGCCCAGCGTCTCCACCTTCCGCTTCACCACGTCCATGCCCACGCCACGGCCGGACAGCTCGCTGACCTGGTCGCGGGTGGAGAAGCCGGGGCGGAAGATGAGCTCGATGGCCTCGCGCTCGGACAGCGCGGCGGCCTGCACCGCGTTGATGAGGCGCTTGGAGATGGCCGCCTGACGCAGCCGCTCCGGGTCGATGCCGCGGCCGTCGTCCTCCACCTCGATGTGGAGCATGTCCCCATCCACGCGCACGCGGATGCGGATGCGGCCGTTGAGCGGCTTGCCCAGCTGCTGGCGCGTGTCCGGAGACTCCACGCCGTGGTCCACCGAGTTGCGCAGCAGGTGCACCAGCGCGTCGCGCACGTCCCCCAGCATGGACCGGTCCACGCCGATGTCGGCGTTCTCGATGACCAGGTCCACTTCCTTGCCCTGCGTGCGCGACATCTCCCGCACGGCGCGCGGGAAGGCGTCGAACACGGTGGACAGCGGCACCAGCCGGGCCTCGGCCACGTGGTCCGCCATCTTGGCCAGGTTGCCGTGCAGCGTGTTGATGCCGTCGTCGTTGCGGCGCACGAAGCGGAACGCGTCGTCGCGCAGCATGTGGAGATCGCTCTCCACGCGGTCCAGCTGCTCCCGCACGTCCGTGGGGATCTCGAACTCCTCCGCCAGCCGGAGGAAGCGGTCCCCCAGGCGGCTGAAGCGCTCGAACAGCTCCTCCGTCTCCGTGCTGCGCAGGCGGCCGCGAGCGCTCTCCACCAGCAGGTCGCCCGCGAGCAACCCCAGCGAGTCGAGCACCTCCACGTTGACGCGGATGCTCCGGTCGGCCACCGCGGACTTCGCGGCGCTCGGAGCCTCCTCGTCACGGCCGTGCGCGGCGGCCGCGGGCGCCCCGTGGGCCTGGGCCGGTGCGGCAGCCGCGGGCGCGGCGACGGGCGCCGGCTGCGGAGCCACGGGCGACGGCGCCACGGCCACCGGTGCCACCACCGGCGCGGCGACGGGCGCCGGCGGCGGAGTGGCGGGGGCCGCGGGCTTCGCGCCCGGAATGGCGGGAGGCGTCTGTCCAGACACCTCCGCGAGCATGCGGACCATCTCCTCGCTCGCCGAGTTGCCGGTGTTGGCACCGGACAGGTCCTCGTTGAGGTCGGACAGGACGTCGCACGCCCTGAGCAGGACGTCGGTGGCCACCTCGGTGGCCGTCTTGCCCTCGCGCTCCGCGCGCAGGACGTCCTCGGCGGCGTGCGCCAGCTGCCCGATGGCGGCCAGACCCAACATGCGGGCCTCGCCCTTCATCGTGTGCAGCTCGCGCGCGACGTCCTCCGCGGCCTGGTCCGCGGTCTCCTTCTCCAGGTCCAGCACCCCCAGTTGAATCTTCTGGAGGCGGTCGGCTGTGACCTCCTGGAACTTCTTCAGGAGGGATTTCTTGAGAGCCTCGGTGTCCATGGCCGGCGTTCGCCCCTCCCCTTCTTCCAGGAAGCGCTAATCCGCCTTGAACCGCTTGATGAGCTCGGCCAGGCGTCCGGCCAGCTGCGTCAGCTCCGCGGCGGCCCCCGTGGCCTGCTTCGAGGCCTGCGTCGTCTGGCGCGTCACGTCCTCGATCTCCGCCATGGACGCCACCACCTGCTCGGTGGCCGTGCGCTGCTGCTGCGTGGCCAGGTTGATGACGCGGGCCGCGTCGCTCGTCTCCTGGACACCGGCGAGGATGCCCTCCACCGCCTGCGCCGCCACCGCGCCCAGCTTCTCGCCGGACTCGGTCGCGGACTTGGACGCCTCGGCGGCGCCGGCCGCGGCGGCCGTGGCCTCGCGGATCTCCGTGATGAGGTTCTTGATCTCCTTGGTGGAGTCCAGGACGTTCTCCGCCAGGCGCCGCATCTCCGCCGCGACGATGGAGAAGCCCTTGCCGGCCTCACCCGCGCGGCTGCCTTCCAGCGCCGCGTTCAGCGCCAGCAGGTCGGAGCGGTCGGCGATCTCGTCGATGACCTCCACCACGGTGCCGATGCGCTCCACGCGCTTGGACAGCTTGGCGATGGAGTCCGCCACCGCGACGCCGTCGCTGCGGATCTGCTGCATGGCCTGGATGAACTCGCCAATGGCGCCCCGGCCCGCGCGCGCCGCGCCGAGCGTCTCCTCCGCCACGCGCGCAACGCTGCCCGCGTTCTCGGCGATCTGCGCCGACGCGTGCTTGAGCTCCTCCATGGTGGCGGTCGTCTCGTGGATGGCCGCCGCCTGCTCCGTGGAGGACGTCTCGTGCTGCGTGGACGCCGCCAGCACCTGGTTGGCGGACGAGGACAGCCTCAGCGCCGCCTCGTTGATCTCCCGCACGAAGGTGCGCAGCGTCTCGATGACCTTGCCGAAGCCCTCCAGCAGGGGCCCCAGCTGGGGGTCTTCGGTGGTGGTGTTCCACCGGGACAGGTCGCCCTCGCGCACCAGGCCGATGAGCGCGTCCAGCGCCTGGTCGATCTCCTGCGCCGCCACGTGCTTGCGGTGCTCGGAGGCGGCGAACTGGTCCAGCACCTGGTTGAGCAGGTGGGCCAGCTCCGCGCCGGACTCACCCACCAGCTCCTTGGGCACGCGGGCCTGGAGGTTGCCGGACAGCACCGTCAACAGGGTGTCGGTGATGGCCTTCGTGGAGGAGGAGGTCGACGCCGCGTTGGCGGCACCGGCCTTGGAGGCGGGGGCCTTCCGGGCGCGTGCCTTGGCAGCGGGCTTCTCGTTGGGGGTGTCCAGGGACATGTGTCTCAGTGCCTTCCTTGAGTCCTTGCGGTTTCGACCAGATCGATGAGCAACACGGTGCGGGCCTCTTCCAGGCACACACCGACTGCGTAGGCTGCGGCGCCGGCCGTGGGGGGCATCCGGCGCAGGGAATTGACGGGGATGGAGCGCACGCCATGGACCGCGTCCACCTTGAGGTGGGCCTCGCCCTCCGGCGTGTCGAAGACGATGGCCCGGTTGCCCTTGAAGGGCAGCCCCAGCTCCTGAAGCGTCAAGTCATCCGGGAGCGCGCGGTCGATGCGCAGCACCTGGGACGCATCCGTCCCGTAGAGCGTGGGGCCGATGTCGAAGAAGAGGAGGTCCACCTCTTCCTCCTTCTCCTGGACGGGGTCGTCGGTCACCGGGCCACCGCCCGCTGCCGCGCCGTCTGGAGCAGCTTGGAGAAGTTGAGGAGGTTGATGGCCTCCTGGTTGCCGCTGGCCTGCACCACCCCCAGGAGGTTCTCGGCGGAGGCGTCCCCTCCCAATGGCGGCGGGAGGATGTCCGCCACGGGCACGCGGCGCAGGCCCAGCACCGTGTCCGCCACGACCCCGGCCACGTAGCTGCCCGTGACGCCGACGAACAGGCGGGTGCGCGGTCCGATGCGGGCCTCTCCCTTGGAGAGGAAGCGCAGCAGGTCCAGCACCGGGAGCACCTCGCCCCGGTGGCCGGTGACGCCCATGATGAAGGACGGCGTGCGAGGCAGCGGCGTGAGCAGGCCGGCCCGGAGGACTTCGAGCACGTTCTCGCTGGGCACGCCCAGGCGCAGGTCGCCCACGCGGAAGCAGAAGAACTCCTGCTCCGGCCGGGCCTGGGTGGCCAGGGCGCGGTCCGGCGCCATCCGAAGTGCTCGCTGGAGGGGAGTCGAGGTCGTGGTCAAGGCGCCAAAGTATCCGGAGGCGATGAATAGCGGTCAAGAGGACCTGACAGACAGCCCGCCTGGTCGCCGTTTCGATGGTCCGCGCTGCACCAAAGGTGTAGGGTTCCACCGCGAAGCCCTTGAGGAGGACGATGTCTCGCGTACTGGTCATTGACGACAGCCCGATGCTGGTGGAGCTCACCGTCCGGGCCCTCACCGCCGCCGGCTACCAGGCGAGCGGTGCGCAGGACCTGGCCAGCCTCGAGCAGAAGCTCACCGAGGGGCCGTTCTCCCTCATCCTCATGGACGTCAACATGCCGGAGATGTTCGGCGATGACGTCGTGGAGTATCTGCGCCGGCAGAAGAAGGTCACCGCGAAGCTGGTCCTCTACTCCGACATCTCCGAGGCGGAGCTGGAGGGGAAGACGAAGGCCTCCGGCGCGGACGGCTACATCCTCAAGAGCGGCGGGCTGGAGGCGGTGCTCGGCGGGGTGATGGGGTTGATTGGACCTCCCGCGCTGGGGGTCCCCACGGCGGTGCCGGCCCCGGTGGCCGCCACGCCCGCCCCTGCCCCGCCCGCGGCCCCGGCGCCCGCGGCCCCGGCCGCCCCCGCCGCGATGGGGGGCCTGAAGGCCGCGCCCACCACGGGCGGACGCAAGCCGCGCATCCTCATCGTGGATGACAGCGAGATGACGGCGCGCATCATCGAAGCGGACCTGGTGGCCAAGGGCTTCGAGGTGCATGTCGCCGACACGGCCGACAAGGCGACGAAGATCATCCTCAAGAAGCAGACGCGCCCGGACCTGGTGCTGCTGGACGTGCGGATGCCCAACGTGAACGGCGAGCAGTTCTGCCGCTTCATCAAGAGCAACAGCCTCTTCAAGGGCATCAAGGTGCTGCTGTGCTCGGGTGAGAACGTCGAGGAGCTCCAGCGCATCTGCCGCGAGGCGGGCGCCGACGGCTACATCCCGAAGGACGCGGTGATGGGCAACCTGGTGGCCAAGGAGCTGATGCCCACCGGGAACGAGTAGTCCGGAGGGTCGGGCGCCGGCTCCCCGCCAAGGGTCGAGCCGGCACGGCCGAGTGGCGGGTTCCACCTCAGGCCTCCTCCTCCAGCATCCTCAACACGCGCGCCCTGCGCGAGCACGGCGCGGTGAGCCGCCGCGCTATCGGGTCCCCGCCGCGTTCTCCCGCTCCTCGAGCCCGCGCGCGAAGTTGCCGACGATGAGCCCCGGGCGCGCCGCCTTCAGCCGCTGGAGCAGCGTGCGGATGCCCACGGGCTCGCCCCCCGCGCCGCGATCTCGCGCGACCTCCAGGTACTGCAGCGGATCGATGCACAGCGAGCGCGTCTGCACCTGGTCCACGCGGTACTTCTTCACCAGCCGCTCCAGCGCCTTCACCTCGCCCTCGCGGTCCGTGACGCCGGGGAACAGCAGCAGGTTCAGCGCCAGGTACGCGCCCCGCTCACGCGCCAGCGCGATGGACGCCTCCACGTCCTCCCAGCCGTACTTCACCGGCTTGTAGTAGGCCTCGTAGAGGTCCTTCACCGCCGAGTTCAACGACACGCGGATGGCGTCCAGCCCCGCGTCGAACAGGGCCTCCAGGCCCCGCGTGAGGCTCGCGTTGGTGTTGATGTTGATGGAGCCCGCCTGCGAGCGCGCCCGCATGTAGCGGATGGCCTCGGCGATCTGCTTCCAGCGCGTGAGCGGCTCGCCCTCGCAGCCCTGCCCGAAGCTCACCATCGTGCGGCCTGGCGCATGCTCCAGGTGGAACAGGCCAATCTGGCCCATCTCCTCGCCCGTGGGCCCATCATCCATGCGCTCGTGCGACGCCGGCGGTCCGTCCGCGGGCTGGTCGGAGATGCAGCCCACGCAGCGCGCGTTGCACATCACCGACGCGGGGATGGCCGCCTCGTCCCGCACATAGAACGTGTTCTGCGACGTGAAGCACCGGTAGAGCAGCGCGCACGTCTTGAGCTGCTTGAGGACGCGGTTGTCCGGGAAGCGCGCCATGTGCTCCTCGACCAGCGCCTTCATGTCCGGCGTCGAGAAGCGCTCCGGGTCCCAGTGCGAGCGACGGTCGGTGTGGATGGCCCAGGCCACGGGTCCGTCCTTCCCCCACGCCGCGGCGGTGTACGCCCACTGCGGCAGCACGGGCCCGCTCCCCTTCACCTCGCCCGGCAGGAAGGTCCGCGTGTAGCCCGGCGGCAAGAGCGCGCCGACCGCGTTGGGGACAAACGACTTGCCGCCCACCTTCATCTCGCGCACGAGCTCCAGCTCCCCTGTCTCGGGGTGGAGCCCCACGGGCAGCCGGCCCGGGAGGTGGACGAGCCGCCCGGCGGACGGCAGCGCGATGGGCTTGTCCTGCGGAGGCACGAGCTCTTCACCGCTGCGCAGCGTGGCGAGCAGGTACGGATGTTCCATCACCCGTCCCTTGGGGTCCGCGAATAGGAGCTTCGGGGCAGACGTCATGTCCCTGGTAACTAACACGAGCCGCGCGCGCTTCATCACGCATCGCATCCAACGCCTCGCGTCATGTTCGCGGAGGGCGCACGACGCATCCGCCCCCGCGACGGGCTGTCCGAGCGCGCCTTGATTCCCCTCGGGGCCCCCGTTAGGGTCCGCGCGCTTTTTTACGTCCCCCTCTCGGAGGCAGTCGTGATCGTCGGAGTTCCCAAGGAGATCAAAACCCGCGAGTACCGCGTCGGCATGGTCCCAGCAGGCGTGAGCGCATTCACCGCCGCGGGCCATACCGTCCTGATCGAGACGAACGCCGGCGTGGGCTCCGGCATCCCCGATTCGGAGTACGTGCGCGTTGGCGCGCAGATCGTTTCCAGCGCGGACGAGGTCTGGCAGCGCTCGGAGATGATCATCAAGGTCAAGGAGCCCATCGCGCCCGAGTACGCGCGCATCCAGCCCGGACAGATCATCTACACGTACTTCCACCTGGCCGGCGTGGATCCGGAGCTGACCAAGACGCTCATCCAGAAGAAGGCCGCGGCCGTCGCGTACGAGACGCTGCAGTTGGAGGACGGCAGCCTGCCGCTGCTCAAGCCCATGAGCGAGGTGGCCGGGAAGATGGCCATCCAGGTCGGCGCCAAGTGCCTGGAGAAGGCCCACGGCGGCAAGGGCATCCTGCTGGGCGGCGTGCCCGGCGTGCGCCGCGGCCGCGTCACCGTCATCGGCGGCGGCGTGGTGGGCCTGTGCGCCGCCAAGGTGGCGGTGGGCATGGGCGCCGAGGTCACCATCCTCGACGTCAACATGGAGCGCCTCACCTACCTGGACGACGTGTTCCTCGGCCGCGTGGGCGTGCTCGCGTCGGACTCGGAGAGCATCGCCCGCAGCGTGCGCGAGGCGGACCTCGTCGTGGGCGCGGTGCTCATCCCCGGCGGCAAGGCCCCGAAGCTCGTCTCCGAGGCCCTCATCGGTGAGATGACCCCGGGCTCCGCGGTGGTGGACGTGGCGGTGGACCAGGGCGGCTGCATCGAGACCTGCAAGCCCACCACCCACGACAACCCCACCTTCGAGGTCCACGGCGTCGTGCACTACTGCGTCGCCAACATGCCGGGCGCCGTGCCGCAGACGTCCACCTACGCCCTCACCAACGTCACCCGCCCCTACTCGCGGCGGATCGCCGACCTGGGCCTGGTGGAGGCCATCAAGGCGGACCGCGCCCTCGCCCTGGCGGTGAACACCTACAACGGCCACGTCACCTACGAGGCCGTCGCGAAGGACATGGGCTACCCCTACATGCCGCTGGCGGACGCGCTGGCCGGCCGCAAGTAAGCTCAGCGAGCAGGCAGACGACGCGGTTTCAGACGGGGAGGTTCGGATGGCGACATCCGGCCTCCCCGTCCGTTATCTGATGTGGGGAATATCTTTCCCCGTCCCGCGTCGTGTATTCCCGAAGCGGGCGTGCGGGCGGGTGTCGTGGGATGCCGTTGTTGCCCTGGTTGTTCCCGTGCATACATTTGACGGGTAAGCGACAACTCATTCCCCATTTGTTTCGGGCCCTTGGAAGGCGGGATATGTTGGATTTCAGGCAACCCAACCGGACGAAGCAGGAATTCGAAGAGCTGGCGCTCGCGCACCTCGATCCGCTCTACTCGGCGGCGTTGCGCCTGACGAAGAACGAGCGGGACGCCGAGGACCTCGTGCAGGACACCTGCATGCGGGCCTACCGCTTCTTCGACAAGTTCGAGCGCGGCACGAACATCAAGGCCTGGCTCTTCAAGATTCTGACGAACACGTTCATCAACCGTTACCGGCGCAAGGTGAAGGAGCGCACGGTGGTGGAGGGCGTGGAGCGCGAGGCCGTGCACGAGCGCTTCGTGAGCCGGGACGCGACGGACTTCGCGGCCAACCCGGAGCAGTACTTCTTCGACCGGCTCCTGTCGGACGACGTGCTGCGGGCCATCGACTCGCTGCCCATCGACTTCCGGCTGGTGGTCATCCTCGCGGACCTCCAGGAGTTCTCCTACAAGGAGATCGCGGAGATTCTGGAGTGCCCCGTGGGCACGGTGATGAGCCGCCTCTTCCGTGGCCGCAAGCTGCTGCAGAAGAACCTGCGCGAGTACGCCGAGGGCCAGGGCGTCTTCCGGCACGAGGGTGAGCCGGCGAACGCGCCCGCGGACCTGGAAGAGTATCGCAACAGGAAGAAGACCGGGTAGAAACCAGTTCCTAGCGCGCGCCATGAACTGCCAGGATCTCGAACGGCTGCTGTATCCGTACCTCGACGGCGAATTCCAGCCCGAGGAGCGGGTGGACGTGGAAACCCACCTCTCCGGGTGCGCTGAATGCGGGCGCCGCGCGGAGGAAGAGAAGCAGATGCGACAGGCGCTGCGGCGAGCCGCGCGCCACTCCGTCTCGGGGATGCGGGCGCCCGCGTCGCTCCGGGCGGGCATCCAGGTGGGCCTCAAGCAGGAGCAGCGCCGCGCCCAGATTGGCGTGTGGCTGCGCGCGGGGGCCATGGTGCTGGTGGTGGTGACGGTCGGCGGTGGCTGGGCCGCGTTCCACACCGAACAACGGCTGAGCGCCGCGCGCGCGGAGGCCGTGCAGCGCCACAGCAAGAGCAAGGCGCTCCCCTTCGAGATCGCCTCCAACACGCCCGAGCACGTGGAGGAGTGGTTCAAGGACAAGGTGGATCCGCGCATCACCGTGCCGCAGATTCCCAAGGCGCAGCCGCTGGGCGGCCGCATCTCCATCCTCAACGGCCGCGAGGTCGCGTACATCAGCTACGAGACGCTGCCGGACACCGACGATGAACCGCGCCGCCGGCTGGGCCTGTTCGTGCTCCCCGGTGAAGGTGAAGCCGCCATCCCCCGGCTCCAGGCGCTGCAGGCCGTGGAGGTGGACTCCGCGCAGGGCTTCAACGTGGTCACCTGGCGGGATGACGAAATCGTCTACGAGATGGTGACGGACATGGACGAAGGCGACATCCGCCGGATGCTCGCCGAGCGAGACAGCGGTGCGAAGCTGGCGCGCAAGGCGCCGCGCGACTCCGACGAACCGCTCTTCTCGCTGCCGCCGTCGCCGCGCCCCCAGTTCTCGCGGCCCGCCGTCTCCATCGAGCCGGTGACGTACCCGCATCAGTAGCAACCTGTTGCGGTGAAACGTCTGCTGTGTGACGGCGCTCGCTCGCTCCTCGAGCAGCCGGAATTCCGCCCGGTCCGAACATTGACGCTCCCGCGCATGGCCGATAGCCTCGACGCATCTTTTCTCCTTGCGCGTCGCGGCCTGTAGGGCGTTTGCGCGCGCCGCATACCAGGACGGGCCGTCCCTCCATGTCGAAGAAAATCCTGATTGTCGAAAGCGACACCGCGCTCTCCGCCTCCCTGCGTTCGGCCCTGGAGGGCCGGGGCTTCTCGGTCGAGGAGACGTCGGACGGCAAGGGCAGCGTGGAGCAGATCCGCAGGGAGCGGCCGGACCTCGTGGTGCTCGCGGTGGACCTGTCCGCGGGCCAGAACGGCTACCTCATCTGCGGCAAGCTGAAGAAGGACGACGACCTCAAGAACGTCCCCATCGTCATCATCGGCAACCCGGACGGCTTCGCGCAGCACCGCAAGCTGAAGGCGCACGCCGATGAGTACGTCGCCAAGCCGGTGGACGCCGAGCAGTTGGTGAACGCGGCGGGCACGCTGATCGGCTTCCCCGAGCTGCCCGTCACCGAGGACGTCGTCGACGAGAGCCTCACGCTGGACGCGCTCGGCGACGAGCCGATGACGGCGGACTTCGGCGAGGAGATCTCCGTCGAGACGGCCGAGGAGCCGCCCGTCACCGGCGAGGAGCTGGACCTCGACGCCGCCTTCGGCGACCTGTCCGCCCCGGACGAGACGCCGTCCTTCGAGGAAGAAGTCGTCGTCGCTCCGCCCGAGGCCGTGGTGGAGGGCGTGGAGGAGGACTTCTCCACGCTGGACTCCCTGGGCACCGACGCGGAGGACGCGCTGGACGGCCTGGACGACTCCGAGAAGACGGTGGTGGGCTTCATCACCCCGGTGCCCGTCGCGCCGCCGCCGGAGCCCCCGCGCGCCGTCGCGCCGCCGCCCGTGCCCACGTCCCGCCCGGCCCCCGCGGCCCGCCCTGCCCCGCCGCCGGTCTCCATGCCGCCCGCCGCGGATGCCGCGGAGCTGCGCAGCCTGCGCGCGAAGGTGGCGGAGCTCCAGGCCGAGCTCGATGACTCGCGCGGCGCCGCGACGCACGCCGAGGAGCGCGTGCGGGATTTGGAAGCGCAGCTGGAGACGCAGGGCACGGAGCTGGAAGCGGCCCGCGCGTCCTCTGGGAAGAACGACAAGGACACCTTCGCCCTTCGCGACGCGGCCAACAAGAAGGACAAGGAGATCCTCCGCCTCAAGACGGAGCTCAACCAGAAGGACCAGGAGATTCTCGAGCTCAAGGACCAGAGCCTGGAGCTGGAGCAGAAGGCCAGCACCGCCGAGTCCGAGATCACGCAGCGTGACGCCCAGCTGAAGACGCTGAGCGCCCGGGCGGATTCGCTCACCGCGGACCGCAAGCGCGTGGACCAGCAGCTCGCCGCCGCCAAGGACGAGGCCCGGAGCGCCTCCGCGCAGCTCACCGCGCTCCAGGCGGAGCTGGATCAGCACCAGGCCCAGGCGCACGCCTTCGCCGCGGAGCTGGAGGAGCTGCGCTCGCGCGCCGGTCAGCTGGAAGCCGACGTCCAGGCCGCGCAGGAGGCCGCCGAGGGCCTGCGGACCCAGGTCGAGGCCGCGCAGCACGAGGCCGAGGAGCTGCGGGTGCAGCTGGGTCAGGCCCAGGTCGAGCTGTCCGAGCAGAGCACCCGCGCCGCCGAGGAGGCCGACGAGCTCCGCCGCCGCATCGCCGAGCTGGAGACCGCCACCGCCCGCAACGAGGAGCGCGTCACGCGCCTCTACGCGCGCATCAAGGGCGAGGAGAAGCTGCGCGAGAAGACCAAGAAGGCGCTCGCCATCGCCCAGCAGCTCCTGGACGAGCCCGCCTCCTCCGTGGCGGACGACGACGCCAACGAGGCCGCGGCCTAGCAAGGCCGCGCGCCGTCTCCCCGGGCTCCACCGAGCCCGGGGCACCGCTTCAACGACTAGCCCTGCTTCTTCGGGGCCGTCTTCTTCTCGTGCAGCTTCTTCGCGAAGCCCTGCACGGCCGCCGGCACGTTCTTGTCGCGGCTGAGGTCCTTCAGCTCCGCGTCGCGGAACGAGTTGAGGAACTTCATGGTGACGGTGAGCGGAACCTTGGGGTTCTTCACCAGCGCCATCTTCACCTTGTGGTTCTTCGTCCACTCGCGGTTGCTGTAGATGACGCGCAGCACGTCATCCATCATCGCGCGGTTGGCGGCGCACGCGAGCACCTCACCGTCGGTGATGCGCGGGCTGCGGATGACGGCCACGGCCACCAGCTTGTTCGTCTCGCGGATGAGCGCCGTGCGGGCTTCCTTGTTGCCCAGCGTGGCCAGCTTGATCTTCTCCGCGATGGACATGCGCATGATGCGCTGGGCCAGCGTCAGGCGCTTGCCCTCCTCCATGGGCGCGGCCGTCTCGTCCGCGGCCTCCGCGAACTCCTGCAGCACCTCTTCCGCGGTGGGGCCCTGGGGCGGCGGCGCCTCCGCGGCCTCGGGACCGAAGACGCGCACGCGCGCGGCCTTCATCTGCGGCACGTCCAGCAGCTGCATCCCGCTGCGCACCGCGAAGTCGCAGACGTTGTCGATGATGGACACCGGCGCGCTCGCGTTGGCGCAGAGGTTGCGGAGGATGCCCTCGTTGCGCAGCAGGCGGAGCTGGTTCTGCCCGATGATTTCCGTCAGCTTCGCGCTGCAGTCCCGGGCCACCTCGGCCACCGCCTCATCCGGCGTGCTGGGGTTGAGGACCAGCATCTCCGCGTAGGCGTCCTTGTCCTTGACGAGCCCCAGGAAGTACCCGAGCACCTGCGGCTGCACCTCCTCGTCGCGCAGCGCGGAGCCCAGGATCTTGTCCGGCAGCCCAGCGGCCGTCTTCGCCGCCGTCTCGCGCACGCCCGCGTCCGGATCGAACGTGAGCATGTAGAGCGCGCCCACCATGTCGGACGGGTTGAGCGGGACGAGCGACTTGGCCGCCATCATCCGCAGCGGCACCGGCGCGGCCGGGTCCACGTGCTTGCGCAGGTTGGGCGGCAGGAACTCCGCGTCGAAGGGACAGCCCGGGGGCGGCGTCGGCACAGTGTTGGGGACGGCGGTGGTCATGACGCGTGATTCCTTCCGTAGATGATGCGCAGGCCCTCGAGCGTGAGGAACTCATCCACCTGGTGGATGGCCTTGGACTCGCTGGCCACCAGCGACGCGAGCCCCCCGGTGGCGACGACCTTCACCGGAAAGCCCAGCTCAGCCTGCATGCGGGCGCAGATGCCGTCCACCATTCCCACGTAGCCGTAGACGAGCCCGGACTGCATGGAGTGCACGGTGTTGCGCCCGATGACGTGTGGCGGCCGCGCGAACTCCACGCGCGGCAGCTTGGAGGCATTCTGGAACAGCGCCTCCATGGAGATGTTGATGCCGGGGCAGATGCAGCCGCCCAGGTACTCCCCCTTGGGGGACACCGCGTCGAACGTCGTCGCGGTGCCGAAGTCCACCACGAGCACCCCCGTGTGGTGCTTCTCGTAGGCGGACACCGCGTTGACGATGCGGTCCGCGCCCACCTCCCGGGGGTTGTCGTAGAGGATGGGCATGCCCGTCTTCACGCCGGGGCCCACGAACATGGGGCGGAGGCGAAAGTACCGCTCGGTCATCTTCTCCAGGTTCGACTGGAGCGGCGGCACCACGCTGGACACGGCGACCGCCGTCACCTTCGCGGGGTCGATGCCCCGGTGGGTGAAGAGCTGCCGCACCAGGATGCCGTACTCGTCCGAGGTGCGGCGCGTGCTGGTCTCCACACGCCAGTGGTCGAGCAGCCGCCGACCCTCGAACACCCCGAGCACGGTGTTGGTGTTGCCGACATCGATGGCGAGGAGCATCACGCCACGCAGTCTACCGCCGTGGCCTCAGCTGCTCCACGTCGCCCGCCAAGACACGTTCGAGCGAGCCCTCCGCCGTCCGCACCAGCAGGGCCCCCGAAGGGTCGATGTCCTCCGCCCTGCCCCGCAGCTCCTGCCGGTCCGTGCGCACCAGCACGTCCTGCCCCAGGGTGGAGGACAGGGCCTTCCAGCGCGCACGCACCGCGTCGAAGCCGGTCTCCAGGTAGAGGTCCAACCACTCCTCGAGCCGCGTCCAGAGCGCGGCGGCGAACTGCGCCCGCTGCACGGGCTTGCCCAGCGCCAAGGACAGGGACGTGGCGGTGTCGCGCAGCTCGTCCGGGAAGTGCTCGGCCTGGGAGTTGAGATTGACCCCCACCCCCACGATGACGAAGTGGACGCGCTCGGGCTCGGCGGAGAGCTCGGTGAGGATGCCGGCCACCTTGCGCCCGTCGATGTGGACGTCGTTGGGCCACTTGATGGCGGCGTTGGCGCCCGCGTCGCGCAGGGCCTCCGCCAGCGCCACGGCGGCGACCAGCGTCAGCTCCGGCGCGCGTTGAGGCGGCAGCGCCGGACGCAGGATGGCGGAGAAGTAGAGGTTGAGGCCCGGCGGGGAGACCCAGACCCGGCCCCTGCGGCCCTTCCCCGCGGTCTGCTGCTCGGCCACCACGACCTCGCCGTGCTCGGCGCCGTCCTGCGCCAGCCGGAAGGCCTTCTCGTTGGTGGAGGGCAGCGACGCGTGATGGTGGAGGGTGCGCCCCAGGTCATGCGTGTCCAGCAGCGGCACCACCTCAAGCGCGGTCAGCCGGTCCGGCACCGACACCAGCCGGTACCCCCGCGCGGACACCGCCTCGATGCGGTAGCCCTTGGCGCGCAGGGACTCCACGTGCTTCCACACCGCCGTGCGGGACAGGCCCAGCTTGCTGGAGAGCGCCTCACCCGAGGTGTAGTCGTCGCTTCCCCTCTCGGAGAGGAAGCCCAGGATGAGCTCTTCCTGCGTCTGCTCGTTCGCGTTGGCGGCCACGGCGGCACCTCGTGGAGAGTCTTGGCCCAGCGGTCAGCCCGACGGCGGCGCCGCGCCATCGCGGAGCTGCCAGGCCGTCAGCTCCAGGGACGTCTGTGGCACGAGCTGCCCGTTGGTCTCCACCGCCATCTCGACGCGCACCATGCCGACGCCCGGCGCGAAGGTCATGGTGTTCACCAGCGTGGCCTTGGCATCCACGCGGTTGCGGCCCTCCACCTGCACGCAGCGCGGGAACGTGCCCGCGGGCGTCTGACAGGGCGCACCGGCCTGGACGATGCTGTAGCGCTCCGTCGAAGACACGGACACCACGTTGGTCCACGCATGCCCCGTCTTCAGCGGGCCGCGGAGCAGGTAGCGCTTGGGGTCCCTCAGGCCGTAGCCGTCCACGGAGAGCTGTCCGCCCTGGTTGTCGTGGAAGACACCCGCCTCTTCCTTGACGATCTCCACCGTGACGGATTTGTCGTCGCGGCCGTTGATCCGGTACGTCCAGCTGTTGCCCACCGCGAGCGGGTAGTACTCCGACACGTCGCCACCGCTGGCGCTCGCGTCCGCCGCCGCGTCCACGTTCTTGGAACAACCGGTGCCCAGCACCAGGGCCGCGAGCACCACGGCTCCGCCCACGCCGAATGAACGCTTCATCTCGATGTCAATCCGCGCGGCCCGGGCCACGCGCCTCCAGGGTTGAGTGCTGCTTTCGTGATGCGTAGAGCGTGTCCAGCGCCTGCTGCGCGGCGGCCTGGACCGCAGGCGCATCATGCCCCTGGGCCATCGTGTACAGGTAGGCCTCCGCCTCGGGCCCGCCGATTTCGCCCACCGCGAAGACAATCTCCTGCACGAAGCCCAGGTCCCGGCCCCGCGCCAGGTCGATGAGCACCGGCACGGCGACCGGTGCCTTCATCTCCACCAGCGAGCCCATCGTCTTGCGCACCGTCTCCGCGTCGGTCGCCTCCTTGAGGCGCTCGATGAGCAGCGGCGCCGCGGACGGGTGCTGCCGCTCCGCCAACGTGCGCAGGCCGAACTCCCGGACGCGCGCGTCCGTGGCCTGGAGGTCCTGGACCAGCTCGTCGTCGGTGCGGCCCAGGGCGGTGAGCTGCATGACGGCGGACTCCGTCACCTGGTGCAGGACGTTGGCCAGCGCCTCGCGCATGGCCTTCTGACGTCCCGCGGGCGAGTCCTCCTCGACGGGCGCCTCACCCAGCCCCACCAGCTCGTAACGCTGGGGCAGCCGCTCGCCGAAGCGCTCGAGAATCAAGTTGGCGCCCACCTCCGCGAAGCTGCGAGGGTCGCCGTCCTTCAGCACCTCACGCGTGAAGGGCACATCCAGCGTCAAACGCCAGGGCCGCTCCTCGCGGGGGGCGTCCTCGCCCTTCTGCACGAAGCGGCCAGAGTCCTTGAGCGCCGCGGAGAAGAGCGTGGCCACGCCCTCGGGAGCCAGTCCCAGGAGGGCGTTGTCCCGCAGGGTGGCACCGGACAACTCCACCGGCGCCACCGGGTAGCGCGGTGCTTGCCAGCGGCAGGCACCGAGCAGGACAACGCAGGAGGCGAGCAACAGGACCGGCTTCATCGCTCTCCAGGGTAACACCTGGGGAGCGACCGCGCCGGTCAATCCCTCACCGCCCGGAGCGCGACGTCAGCTTTCGCGCTCCTCGGAAGCACCCGTGGGTGCCTTGCCCGTGTCCTCGGATGCATCCCCCTCGCTGGGCGGGGAAGCAGGCTCGGTGGGAGCCTTCGCGCCCTCGGCCTGCGTGAGCGCCGCTGGGCGGGTCTCCGTCTCATGCCGGGCAGCAGCGTCAGCCTCGGCGGCGATGGCGGCCACGGTGGTACCGGGCGCGCTGGACGCAGGACGCGTCTCGCCTGGCGCCTCTCCGTGCGTGCTCGCGGGAGCAGCCGGCGTCGCGGTGGCCTGAGGCGCCGCGCCATTGGCGGATGCCCCCGTCACGCTGACTTCGGATGCGCCCTCGGCTGCGACGTCGCCACCTTTCACCGACGCCTCAACGGCGGCGTCCCCGGGCGCCACGGCGACGACACCGGCCTCGGCCAGGGCCCCAGCGACAGCGGCCTCGGCGGCCGCTCCGGCCACGGCAGCAGCCTCGCCGTTCCCAGTCGAACTCGGAGCAGTCGACGCCCCCGCCTCAGACGCGCCTTGATCAACCGAGGCCCCGCCCACGGCGGACGCATTCGCCCCCTGAGCAGCCTCGGCGCCGGCCTCCGTGGCCGCGCTGGCGCCAGGCGCCCCCGCCACGGCCGCCTCGCTGGCCCCAGCCTCGCCAGGAGCAACCGCGGTCCCGGCAGCACCGGCCTCACCCTCGCCCGGAGCTGCGGCCGCGCCGGCCTCACCCGCGCGATTGCCACGGCCGCGACGGCCCCGGCGACGACGGCGACGGCGCTTGCGGTCACCCTGAGCCCCTTCGGCTCCAGCCTCACCGGCGGCCCCGTCAGGACGCGCGCCACCCACGAAGGCGCTGGCGGCCTCGAGGTCCTCGTCGTCCCCTTCCTCGTCGTCGCCCTCCTCGTCGTCCTCACGGCCCTGGGAGACGGCCGCGGCCGGCGCGGGCGCCACTTCACGGGCCTCCTCGGCGGCGACCGCGGGGGCAGCCGCCTCCGTGTCACCCACGGAGGCCTCACCCTCACGGGCCTCGCGCCGCTCACGCTCGCGGCGGCGCTTCTCCCTCGGGCGCTCGCGCTCCGTCTCTCGCTCCGGCGCCGCGGCCTCGGGGGTCTCCTCGCCCTCGCGAGCCTGCTTCTCGCGCTGGCGCTCCTCGCGGCGCTTCTGGGCCTCCTCGGCATCCAGCTTCGCGGCGTCGAAGAACTTCTCGTCGACCTCGAACAGCTCGACCTGGGTGACGGCGACGGCCGTCTTCGCCTCCAGGAACTTCTCGCCCAGCGCGTCACCGCACCAGAGCATCACCAGCGAGCCGCTGGCCTGCGCCTCGGTGCGCGCGTCGCCGCGCACGTCGCCCGCGCTCACGAGCAGGCCCACCTGCGCCGAGTAGTGCCCCAGGTCGCGCCGCAGCTCCTGCACCGACTTGCGGTCGATGCCCGGCGTGCCCTTCAACATGCGCACCGCGTAGCGCAGCTCCACGCTGCCCTCGCGCTTGCGCGCCGTGAGCAGGGGGCCTTCCTTGGACCGCTTCGCCACCTTCAGCTCGCGGAAGCCCAGGCCGTGCATCATCTTCACGACGGACTTCTCGAACGTGCCGACGTCCAGCTCGCCCAGGCGCTTGCGCAGCCCGCGCGCCACGGAGCGGCGCGCGTCCTTGAGCGCGGCGCGCAGCGTGGACACGAGCGCGGCGTCCGCCTGCGGCTCGCCCGCGACGGCGGACGGCTTGCCCAGCACCGGGCGCCCACCCTCCAGGGGGATGCCCAGCGCCTGCGCGAACGCGGCCTGCAGCTCCAGCGGCGGGGCCTCGCTCGGGGCACCGGCGCGCTCCAGCGACACCTCGCCGGAGTCCTTGCTGAACGCGTACTGCGGGCGGCGGCCGGCGTCGATGCGGCGCTGGTTGTCCTCCAGCAGCGCGGTGAGCACCGCCTCCACCGTGGTCTCCTCGGCGCACAGCTCCTTGGCCCGGGCGCGCTCGATGATCTGCTCGGTGCGAAGCGCGACCTCCGCGTCGCTGAGAATCTCGAACACCACCTCGGGCAGCGGCGGGAAGCGCTTGCGGCGTCCACCGCGCTCCTCGTCCTCGTCCCGGCGGCGCTTGCGCTCGCTACCACGGCCCGCGACACGGACGTTGTCCGTGCGAGGCTCGGGGTGACGCTCCGCGGGGCGCAGCGGCGGGAGCTCCTCCTCCGGATGCGGCTCCACCACGCCAGTCTGAGCCAGTGCCTCGACGTCCTCGGGAATCGCCCAGTCAACCAGCGCGAAGGTATCCTTCGCGGTAACGAGCACCTTGCGGTCCCGCGTGCGGCGCGCCATGGCTGCGAGGCGCGACAGCATCGTCACCTCAGGCGTCTTGCCCACGTGGGACAGCAGGCTCTGCTGGATGGACTTCTCGGTAATTTCAAGGAAGTGGAGGGGACGACCTTCGCTCTCCAGGATGCGGAGCGCGGCCTCGTAAAATGTCATCGAGTATTCCCCAGGAATTCCGAACGGTTACAAAAATGTAGGTCCGTATAGGCGGCGGATGCTAGCCATCGCTAAACTGGCTTGTCAACGAACGCAAGATGACCCGCATACGCATCGGACAGCGCTGGAAACGCGAACCCGCGGCTTCCCCGCTCGATTCCATCGCACTGGAATTGGACGGGGTGGACCTTCTGTCCGGGGCCGTGGAGGAGTCTCTAGCAGAAGTGGTGCCCTCCCTGGTGCGCTCAGTTGCGGCGCTCTATGGGGGAAGGCACCGTTGGGCCCAGGTTTCCCTGCCCGAAGCCCACCTGGAGCTGGTGCTCCGGCGTGTGGGCCCGGAGGTGGAGCTGCTGGTGGCCAACCTCGCGCGCCCGGCCCGGCTGATGCGGCCGCCCGTGCGGGTGGAGCTGGAGGAGCTGGCGGAGGCCGCCCGGGAGGCCGGGGAGCGCTTCCTCGCGGACGTCACGCGGACGGGCCCCAAGGCGCTGGCCGCCACCCTCACGCAGGCCCTCGAGGAGCCGCTCAAGGGGCTGCGGCGCCCCGCCCGCCCGCCGGAGGAGGTCCCCGGCCGCCCCGCCACGCGGCGGCACGAGCCCACGGAGCTTCCCGGCTTCGGCTTCGAGCTTCGCGACGCCGGGGTGCCCGTGGGCCGGGGAGCCGCCAGGGGCGCGGCGGGGCTGCTCGCCCCGCTGCTGGCGGCGGGCGAGGTGTGGCTGTCGCTCCCCGGCAAGCCCGAGGCCTGGAGAATCCCCGGGCCCCCGTTCCTCACCGTGCTGGAGCTGTCCCGGCTGGCGGTGGAGCTGTCGCGCGCGGTGGAGCTGGGAGAGCCCCGCTTCGAGCTGGCCCCCGCCGGCGCGAAGCCCGCGCTGCTGGTCGACCTGAAGTCGGGACAGGCGAAGGCCGGCCGGACCGGGACGGCGTTCCCCCTGCCGGGCAACGTGCTCGCCGCCGCCCTCTTCCACCTGGGCGAGTCCCTGGCCGCGGCCTTCGCCGAAGCGGACCGGGCGCTGGTGGGCAACACCTACCGCGTGGAGCTGGCGGAGCGCTGCCGCGAGGGCCTCTCCCACCTGCGCAGCCCCGTCCAACCGCCCGCGGCCCAGGGCGCGGCCCGGGACAAGAAGCCCCGGCCGGGCCAGGGCGCCTCGCGTCCGCTGAAGGTACCGGGGCGTCTGCGCCGGCTGCGCTTCGCGAAGCAGTGGGAGCAGCGCGGCCTGCCGGACGCCGAGGAGTCGCGCCTGCTGCTCGGCCGCCACGGCCCGGTGTACTGCGCGCCGCAGCTCGCGTCGGCGTTCTCCCGGAAGGACGGGGCGCTGCTGTGGCGGCGCGCCGCGGCGCTGGGCGTGGCGGCCTCCGCGGATGGCCACGCGGTGGCGGCGGACATCACGCGCGTCTACGGCTTCACGGGCCGGGGCGGCGGCGCGCGGTGGCTGCACGACCATGACGGCATCCCCCTGGGGCCCCTGCTCCTGCGCAAGGACGGGCTGCTGCTCACCCTCTCCGAGGACCGCACCGTGGTGGCCTTCGCCGAGGCGACCGGCCGCGAAATCTGGCGGCTGGCCCCACCCCGGACGCAGCGGAGCTGGCTGGCCACGCAGGGGCACCGGGCGCTGGTGGGGACGGACTCGGGCTACCTCTACGGGCTCGACCTGGAGGATGGACAGGTCCGCTACCGCATGCGGGCGCCCATGCCCTTCCACGGGCCTCCCGTGGCGTGGGGCCGCCGCTTCCTGGCCATGCTCGGGCGCGGCTCACACTGGGCGCTGCTGCTCGCGGACGCGCACACCGGGGAGTCCATCTGGACGTGCGAGCCGGAGCTCTCGCACCTCTCCGCGCCCCTCCCCGTGGGCTCGCGGGTGTTCATCGCGGGCGAGCGCGACCGGGAGGGCGTGCTGCTCTGCCTCGACGGCAAGGGGCGGCGCCTGTGGGAGCGGCCGCTGAACCTGGGGCCGGGCCCCTACGCCCTGGCGCCCCTGCCGCGCGCGGTGGTGGTGACCAGCGCGTCGGGCGCGGCCACGCGGGTGGCGGCGTCCGGGACGGTGGACTGGCGCGTGGGCGCCTCGGGCGAGCCGCTCATCGGCGCGTTGCCCGCGCACACCGCGCGGGACATCACGCTGATTCCCGGCGAGAAGGTGCGGGCCGTGGACCCACGCGGTGGCCAGGTGCTCGCGGAGGTCCAGGCCGGCGTCGGGCTCGTCGCGCTCCAGGCCGACGTGCGCCTCAACCTCTATTTCCTGGACGATGCCGGCACGCTGTCCGCGTACCGGCTCGGCTCCCACTTCGCCGTGGTGGAGTGACCTCGAGGGCCGCGCCTAGTTCCGCGCGGCCTTCGACGGGTCAATCTCCTCCTCGGGGCGCTCTTCCTGGGTGGCGCCCTCCCAGGACTCACCCGCGCCGAGCTTCCAGTCGGACGGGATGGGGTCCACCTTCCAGACGTAGGTGGACGCCGCCGTGCCGCCCGAGGCCGCGCTCGAGGAGAGGTTGATGGTCATCTCCATCTTCGCCACCTCGTTGGGCAGCAGGTCCAGGTCGTAGTGGCCCAGCACCATCTGCGGGGGGAACTCGCGGACGAAGCGCTCCGGGTGGTCGATCTTCATGGACGGGTCCGCCCCGCGCATCTCGCCGAGCAGCTTCCCCTTCGCATCCGTGAGCTTCCACACCGTGTCGAAGGAGGCGCTGGTCAGCATCTTCAGCACCTTGCCCTCCTCCTTGAGGACACGCTGCGCGCCCCACACCGCCAACTGCAGGCGGATCTGCGGCTTGCCCAGCACCATCACCACGTCCGAGGAGATGATGTCCAGGCGCATGCCCTTGTCGGTGGCGGTCCACACCGGGCGGTAGCGGCCCTCGCGCATGCGGTCGAACGTCTTGCGCGTGTACTCGTAGAAGGCCTTGCGATCATTGGCGCGGTCATCCTTCGCGCCGGTCTCCGCCCGCTTCTCCAGCTCCAGCAGGTAGTCGTCGAACTTCGCGTTCCCGCGGAAGCGCGTCAGGTGCGCGTCGACCTGCTCGAAGTACCCCTTGAAGAAGGGCTTCAGCTCGTCGCGGTAGCTGGCGTCGTCCGGGTTGGTGCGCATCCAGCCGACGCGCTCGAGGTACTCCGCATGGATGCGTTGGCGATCCGCATCCCGCTGCGCTTCCAGCGCGCGGCCACTGGCGCTGCGATAGCTCATGACGGCGGCCAGCAGCACACCCGCGATGATGACGATGACTCCGAAGTAGCGCTTCAAGCGGCAGTCTCCTGTGCCTTTGTCCCAGCAGTGATATGAAAATTCCCCAACGTGATCCAGGCCACCGGCACCCACGTGTTCACCACGCCTCTTCCCTTGGAGGAAGGAGAGCTGCTGGGCAATCCCCAGGTGGCTTGGGCGGCTTACGGAGAACCATCAGACGGCAAAGCGGTGGTGCTGCTGCACGACCTCGCCCAGTCTCACCTCGCGTTGGGGCCCGCCGAGGACTCGGCGTATCAGCCCTCCGGATGGGGCCGGGCCCTGGTGGGGACGAACCACGCGCTGGATCCGGCCGTCACGCCCGTCATCTCCCCCGGGTTGCTGGGCAGTCCCTTCGGGAGCACGTCGCCCGCGACGCTGAACCCCGTCACGGGCGCGCGCTGGGGGCTCGACTTGCCGCCGCTCACCGTGCAGGACATGGCGCGCGGCGTGTCCGCGTCCCTGCGAACGCTGGGGTTGAGCCACGTGCGCGCGGTGGTGGGCGTGGGCCTGGGCGGGCATGTGGCCTTGCGGTTGGCCGCCTTGTTCCCGGACCTGGCCGAGGGCGTCGTGGTGATTGGCGCCGCGCGGGCGCTCACCGAGGGCGTGCGCGAGAAGCTGGGCCTGTCCTGGCAGGTGCTGCGCGCGGACCCCGACTACCGCGACGGGCTCTATGCGCCGGACGCGCCGCCGCGCAAGACGATGCGCAAGCTGCGCCTGGACTTGCAGAAGCTGCTGTGCGGACGCGAGTACCTGAGCGCCATGTTCCCCGACCTGGAATCCGCGCGCGCGGCGCAAGAGGCCGACGCGGACGCCTTCGCCGACACGTTCGACGCGGTGTCCTGGGCCTCGCTGTGCTCGGCCTACGCGGGCAGCGACGTGTCGGACGGCTTCTCGCAGATTCGCGCGCGCGTGCTGCTGGTGGCCGGCGCGTCGGACGCCATGGCCCCGGTGAACCGGGTGCGGGACACCTACCACCTGCTGAGCGCCGCGGGCGTGAGCGCCCGCTTCCTGGAGCTGCCGGGCCCGGGGGACCATGCCTCGCTGCTCCTGGATTCGGAGCGGCTGCATGGCCCGCTGAGCGACTTCCTGCGGCGGTGCTGACTACTCGCGCGCCGTGGGGCCGGAGAGCTTCCCGCGCAGGGCGCCCACCAGCATGCCGATGGCGATCTCGTTGTTGCCGCCGTGCGGGATGATGATGTCCGCGAAGTGCTTGGACGGCTCCACGAAGCCCATGTGCATGGGCCGCACGTGGCGCAGGTACTGGCTCACCACGTGGTCGAAGTCGCGGCCGCGGTCCTTGATGTCGCGCGTGAGGCGGCGAAGGATGCGCAGGTCGTCATCCGCGTCGACGTAGATCTTCACGTCCATCTCATCCCGGACCTCCTTCATGTGGAGGACGAGGATGCCTTCGATGAGGATGATGTCGCCGGGCTCGACGTTCTTCGTCTGAGGCAGGCGGGACGACGTCACGAAATCGTAGACGGGCTTCTGGATGGGCTGCCCGGACTTCAGCGCCTTCAGGTGCTGCACGAGCAGCTCCCTGTCGAACGCATCCGGGTGATCGAAGTTGACCTCGCGCCGTTCCGCCAGCGGGAGGTCCTTCAGGTCCCGGTAATACGAGTCCTGATCGATGAAGGCCACGCGGCAGTCAGCCAGTGCCTCGCGAACCTTGCGGGCAACGGTGGTCTTGCCGGACGCGGTGCCGCCCGCAATTCCGACGACAAGGGGGGACGCCATGGCGGCGCGACCTATCTTACCGGGGCGGTCCGCGCAAGGGTTCGGTCCAATCCCGGACAATTCTTGACCTAACCCCGGCGGATCAGCCCCCGCTCGCGCGCCTCGGCCAGGAGCGAGGGGGCCACCTCCGCCTCCGTCATGGGCTGCGCCGCGAGTTTTCCAAGGAATCCGGCCAATGCTCCGGACACGCTCTCCAGCGAGGTCCCCCCACCCCTGCGCCGGGCGATGAAGGACCAGGGCCCGGGCTCGGGCCGCCGCGCCACCTGGAGCAGGCTCTCCAGGCCGGACAGCTCCAAGGCGCCGCTCGCCCACGCGCGGGCCGTGAGGTGGCGGCGCACGGCGCGAGCGGCATAGACGAGCTCGGACAGGTCCACCGGGTGCGACCCCAGCCGTACGTCCTCGGCCAGCCCGACCTGCCCCGGCCCGGGCGCGGGCGCTCGCCGCATGAACAGGGAGGGCAGGAGCATCTCCAGCGGCAGCACCGCGGAGACGCCCTCATCCTTGTGCTCCCGAAGGCGGCGCATGGCCCAGGTGGCGAACGCCTGCCCTGGCGAGCGCCCCCCTGCCCCGAACGTCTTCCGGAACTCCCTCGAGCCCGTGAACGCCGCCAGCGACTCCCGGGTCCCCGCGAGCAGGAGGCGCGTGAGCGGCCACTCCCGGTCCAGGACCTCCGCGACCACCGCCAGCCGGAAGTCCTGGTCGGCCACGGTGCCCACCTCGTCCTCCACGGAGCTTGCGGGCGCCGCGGCGTAACCGGCGTCGAACAACGCCCAGGGCTGGCTGCCCTCCGTCAGCGGCGGCACCTCGACGGCCTCCGGCACGCGCAGCGTGAGCGGCGGACGCCCGCCAGCGGGGACCAGCTTCCGCAGCCGACGCAGCGAGGCCAGCGCGACCTCGGGGGGATGACCATCGCCTTCGAAGGTGACGGCGCGCAGGGACGGGCAGCGAGGAATCAGGGACGCCAGCAGCGTGAACAGCTCCTCGCGCACGGGCTGCGTGTGGTCATCCACGTAGAAGCTGCGCGAGCCCCGATGCGTGACGACGCCGCCCGCGATGTGCAACTCGATGACCTGCTCGAGCGGGAAGCCGTCCAAGCCCGCCTCCAACGGCAGGCCCGCGGACAATTGGTGGCTGAACAGGTGCCCCAGGTCCAGGAGCAGCGGCAGGCCGGTGCGCGCGTGCAGCTTCGCCATGAAGTCGAGCACGTGCCAGTGCCCCCGCCGCGCCAGCACCGCGGGGTTCTCCAGCGCGAGCGGCCGGGACAGGTACCGCTGCACGTGGAGCGCATGCGCGACGCACGCCTCCAGCCCGGCTTCGTTGAACGGCGGCGTGAAGTAGAGATAGCCGGGGAAGGGCTGGCCCTCCACATGCCACCACCCCACGTCGTTGCCGACCCACGGGCTCTCCACGGCGCGCGCGTGGGCCTCCAGGTCCCGCAGCGCCTGTTCGGGCTCCAGGGCGGGCCCCCAGAGGTTGAGGTGGACGGGGTGGAACAGCACGGGCACGTCATGCCGGCGGCGCCACATCTCCGGGAACAGCGACGCGTGCGCCTTCGACGCCTCCAGCGACAGCGGGGCGCTGTACTCCACGTAGTCGAAGAGGCCCGGTGTGTCGTCCAACAACCGGTAGGGCTGCGGTACGTCCGCCACGCTCAGGTTGCTGCTCAGGCCCAGGCCCCGCCAGGGCAGTGTCCACGCTTCGGGCGCCGCATGCGTCATCGCCTCAACGTAGACGCGCCCGGCGCCCTCCGCCACACGCCATTCGAGATACACTCGCCGGTTCCCCCAACCCCAGGAGCCCCGATGACGACCTCCGCCACTCGAGCCGAGATTGATGAATCCCACGCTCAATTCCGCGGCGCATGGAGACTGTTCGCGCTCGGCAGCAAGGCTGGGGAGGTGGTGGAGCGCCCTGACATCTACATCACCGCGGGCCACGTCACCTGGTCGATGATGAACGTCGCGTTCCTACGCGAACCCGCCGAAACGGAGCAGGCGCTCTCGGCGGCCGCGGCGTCGGCAGCCCGCTACTTCGCCGCCGGCAAACACGGCTGGAGCTTCGTCATCAGCGATGACTGGCTGGCCCCCGCCCTGCGCGAAAACGCGTCCTCCATTCTGGCGTGGTACGGCCTCAAGGCCGAGCTGGGCGTCACCGGCATGGTCGCGGAGGCACTGCAGCCGCCCACCCGTCCCCTGCCCTCGTTCGACGTGCGCGCGGTGACGGACACCTGGGGCCGCCAGGCCGTGGCCGACATCAACGCCACCGCCTACGACGTCCCCCAGCACCTCGGCCGCGAGGCCTTCGACGAGCCCACGCTCTACGGCCGCGACTGCCAGGGCTTCGTCGCGTGCCGCAACGGCGAGCCCGCCGCCAGCACCCTGGTGATGCGCGTGGAGCAGGCCGCCTACGTCGCACTGGTCGCGACGCTGCCCCAACACCGCCGCCAGGGCGCCGCCGAGGCCGCCATGCGGCACGCCCTGCAGCAGGCCCAGCGGACCTGGGGAGTGCAGCGCACCATCCTCCACGCCACGGAGGCCGGCCAACCTGGCTATGAACGCATGGGCTACCGGCCGGTGACGCGCTTCCACATGTACATGGCCCCGCCCCCGGGCCAACACTGACACGCGCACTTCGAGGTCATTGAAGAATGCCGCTCTCGCATGAACTGAATGCCAGACACTTCAAGGGCGCGGGGCTTATGGCAGACTGACCCGCCAGGGGGGGCTTGCGTCGTGTCTTGCATTGCCCAGCCTCACGGAGTCCGTACATGGCCAAGTGGGATGAGCTCGTCCAGGCGGTGCTTCCGCGGGCGGGTGGCAGGCTGGAAGCGCCCATTCCGGTGTCACTGCTGGACGCGATGCTCGGCGTCCAGGAGACGCAGCTCGACCTGCTGCGCGGTCTTCGCCGGGACGTCCGCGCCTTCGAACGCGGGCCCTTCCACACCGCCAGACAGCACCTGCGGGCCGTGCGCTCGGAAGGCCTCCCCCGCGACGTGCAGTTGGAACGTCTTCGCGCCGCCCGGGAGAGCCTCAAGGAGGCCCTGGCGCTGGAGCACGACAAGGCCCGTCAGTCGCTCCTCGCGCTGCACCTGGGACTCTGCTGGTGGCTGTTCGGCGCGGAGCGGGACGCGCGCGAGTGGACGCACCTGGCCCACCGCTCGGCCGTGGAGGCCATGAAGGAGATCCTGGTCGACGCGTCGAACACGCCGGGCCTCACGCGCAATCGGCTGTTGGACCCGGCGCTCAACTTCTTCATGTTCTTCACCAGCGCGGCGACGCTGGGCGCCGGCTACCTCTTCTGGGATCGCGTCTTGAGCCGCCACACCGGCAAGGTGATGGGGCGCGCGCTGACCCAGTTGGAGTCCCTGGGGGACTACGTGGACGCGCTGGGGGAGATTCGCCTCCGCCTGGGCGAAATCCCCAGCGACGTCGCCCGCTATGAGCTGACCCACGGCGTGGACGACCGCCAGTCCGTGGCCCGCATCACCATCCGCAAGCTCATCAACGACCGGGAGGCCATCTACTTCAATGGCCGGGAGACCCGGAAGGTCACCTGGAACGACCAGGAGCGCTCCGAGGTCCTCACCCGCGAGCGCATCTGAACCCCCGCCTGTCACCATCCCGTCAAAACGTGTTTTCAGGAATGCCGCGAGCGGAACGTCAGACCGGCCCGCCATAGTAGCGGCACTTCCTCAACGGGGGCGGCGGTGTTGGTCCAGACGATGCTCATCTTCATTCCAGTGGTTCTCCTCTTCGCCGCGGCGGTCGCCATCCCGCGGCCCCGCCGGCGCTCACGCCGGTAGTCAGGCAACCCGGCCGGGGGTACGACAGACACCCCGGCCGGCTTCCAGCGTCGGACACGTGTAGACTGAGGGAGCCGTCGCACCTCCTCCCTTCCGAGCAACCGTGGCCGAGCGTCCCCATGTCCTGGTCGTCGACGATGATCCCCACCTGCGGGAAATCGTCCGCTTCGCGCTGGAGCAAGGGGGCTTCCGGGTCGAGGAGGCCCCCGACGGCCGCGCCGCCCTGGCGCAGGTGGACCGGACCCTTCCAGCGCTCATCGTCCTGGACATCATGATGCCGGAGCTCGACGGGCTCGCCGTCTGCCGCGAGGTCCGGCGCAAGCACGAGCTGCCCATCGTCTTCCTCTCCTCGCGAGACGACGAGGTGGACCGCATCCTCGGCCTGGAGCTGGGGGGCGACGACTACCTGACCAAACCCTTCAGCCCCCGGGAGCTGGTGGCCCGCGTGAAGGCGGTGCTGCGGCGTGCCCGGCCCGCGCCAGCACCAGAGCCCGAGGCGACTGCCGCGCGCATGCAGGAGCGCGGGCCCCTCCGCATGGACGCCGAGCGCTGGCGCGCGTGGTGGAGCGACACCGAGGTGGTGCTCACCGTGACGGAGTTCCACCTGCTGGCCACGCTGCTCCGCGTGCCCGGCAAGGTCTTCACGCGCGACGAGCTGATGACCCGCGTCTACGACGACGTGGTGGTCAGCGACCGGACCATCGACAGCCACGTGCGCCGGGTCCGGCAGAAGTTCGCCGCCGCGGGCGGAGATGTCATCGAGACGGTGCATGGCCTCGGCTATCGGCTCGCCCTCCCCTGAGCGCCACGCGCGCCCGCGCTTGTGGCTGGTGTTCGCCGCCGTGGGCGTCACGGGCTTCATGCTCACCCTGGCGGGGCTCGCCTTCGTGCGCGTCTACGACAACCAGCTCATCCGGCAGACGGAGTCGGAGCTCATCGCCCAGGGCGCGGTCATCGCGGAGGTGTACCGCGACCGGCTGCGGGAGTCCGAGCCCCCGGACACCTTCGGCCGTGAGCGCACCGCCCCGTGGCCCTTCCCCATGCCCGACGACACGCGGCTGCGCCCCATCCTCCCGTCGCTTCGGGCCACGGACGCGCCGCTACCCGCGGGCGACACGCCCCAAGCCTCGCGCGTCCCCGCCGAGCCGCTGTCCCAGGCCGTGGGGCTTCGCCTGACGCCCCTGCTCGAGCGCGTTCGCGCCGCCACCCTGGCCGGGCTCCGCGTGGTGGACACGGAGGGGGTGGTGGTGGCCAGCAGCAGCGCCACGCTCCTGGGCACGACGCTGGCGGACCGCACCGAGGTCCAACGCGCCCTGCGCGGCGAGCCCGTCAGCGTGCTGCGCCGCCGGTACGCCGAGCCCGAGGACACCCCGCTCGCCTCCCTGAGCCGTGACACGGGCATCCGCGTCTCCGTGGCCCTGCCGGTCCTGGAAGGGGACCGCGTCTGGGGCGCGGTGGTGCTGACGCGCACGCCGATGACGTTCGCCAAGGCGACGTACGCGGACCGGTGGAACCTCACCGCCACGGGCTTCGTGCTGCTCGGCGTCGTGGCGCTGATGTCCCTGGCCGCCGGCGCGCTGGTGGGCCGCCCCCTGCGCGCCTTGATGCGGCAGACGCGCGCCATCGCCGCGAGCGACCCCGCCGGCTTCGAGCCCGTGGCCCGCCCCGTGGTCGCCGAGCTGGCCGAGCTGTCGGAGTCACTGGCGGGCATGGCCACCGCGCTGAGGGACCGGAACCAGTACATCCGCTCCTTCGCGGCCAACGTGTCCCACGAGTTCAAGACACCGCTGGCCTCCATCCAGGGCGCGGTGGAGCTGCTGCGCGACAGCGCGGACGCCATGACGCCGGAGCAGCGCGCGCGCTTCCTCGCCAACGTGGACGCGGATGCGCGAAGGCTCACCCGGCTGGTTCAACGCCTCCTGGAGCTGGCCCGCGCGGACTCGATGACGGCCACGTCCGCGAAGACGGAAGTGGCGCCCGTGATGGAAGCGCTCGCCGCCCGGGTCCGCGCGGAGGGGCTGACCAACCTCCATGTGTCGGCGCCCGCCTCGGGCCTGAAAGTCGCACTGCCGCAAGAGGTGCTCGACGACGTGCTGTGGCAGCTCGTCACCAACGCGCGCCAGCACGGCGGAGAAGACATCCAGCTCCATCTGGCGGTGGAGCAGGAGGACGAAACCTCCACGGTGCGCGTGCTCGTGCGGGACACCGGCCGGGGCATCTCCGAAGCGAACCGGGCGCGCATCTTCGATGCCTTCTTCACGACCGCTCGCGAGCGCGGCGGCACCGGCCTGGGCCTGACGATTTCCCAGTCCATGCTCCGGGCCTTCGGTGCGCGGCTGGAGCTGCTGCCCGCGGCGGACGTGGGGACCACCTTCGCGGTGGTGGCCCCCCTGCCCCGGCCTCAACGGAAGTAGCTGCCGGAGATGTCCACGGAGTAGCCCAGCTCCAGCGTGGGCGCGGACGCCGCCACCAAGTACTGGCGGAAGTGGAGCGCCTTTCCGGGCAGCCCCGACGCTCCGGCCTCCGAGACGGCCGCGGACTCGTATTGCTCCAGGCTGCCACCTTCCCGGCGGTAGTTGAACACCGCGGGGAAGTGCGCCCGGGCGCGCAGCTCCGCCACCGGCCACGACACGCGAGGCAGCGCGAGGTGCAGCCGGCCGGAGAGGTGGAAGACGCCCAGCTCACGTGAGAGCACCACCTCCAGCGTCCCCGTCGTCTCACCCAGCCGCGCGGGCGCGGCCTTCAGCGTCAGGCTCCCCTCCTCCGACGTCACGGGGATGGGGATGGCGTTGAGGGTGACGCGCTCCAGCCGGTGCCCCTCGGGGAGCACCAGGTCCAGCGACTGCTCGCGGTCCAGGCTCAGTGAGTAGCTGACGCGCAGCGTGGCGCGGCCCTCCAGCGTGGACACCCAGGACGCATTGGCCTCGGTGATGCGGGGCTCCAGCGGCGGTCGCACCTGCTGCTTCTGCTGGGACGACACCTGCGCCAGCGCCGCCCGCCAGCCGACCCGCAGCGCGCCCTGGTGGGGATAGACGGTGAACGCCTCGCCGCCCCGCGTGGGCAGGGGCTCCGCCAGGGTGAACACGGAGGTGTCCGCCTCCAGCGACAGCGGCACCGGCGCCACGTGGGCGCCGAAGCGAAGCTGCGCGCGGCGCTCCGGCCCCGCACCGGGTGAGCGGACATGGAGGTCCACGTCGAAGACATAGCGGCCCGCCTTGCGCGTGAGCAGGCACAGGTGCCCGTCGATGACACCCACGGTGGCGCCGTCAACCGTGGGCAGCGTGCCCGGGAAGGTGTCCGCGTCGAGCTGGAGCAGGCGCACCTGCGTCCAGCGCCCGTCCGCGAGCACCTCCACGTCGAAGTGTCCCTCCACGAAGAGCGCGTCCGCCGTGAGCCGGCCCTTGAGCTGGCTCTTCACCAACGCCTCCGTGGGCGGCGGCGTGGCGGGCGGCGGCTCGCGCTGGGCATAGAGCGGAATCAACTCCTCCAGCGGGACGGTGGCGGTGCCAGAAGGCGCGGCGGCGGCGGCCTCGGCCGTGGTCAGCAGCAATCCAACGATGAGCGGTACGGTCCACATGGCGGAATCAGCTCGCTTCCGGGGTGACAGGGGTGGAGGCAGCGGGAGGCTCGGCGGGCAACGACAAGTCGGAGAGGAAGGCCCGCACACCGGCGCGGGTGGACAGCACCATCAGCCCCAACAGCGCGGCGAGAATCTCCAGCGTGTAGATGAGCCCGGTGTAGCCCTGGAGGATGACGGCGCCCGTGGGCACCACCAGCGTGGCGGCCCAGAGCCCCGCCACCACGGACGTGCGTTCCTTCGGGAACAGCCAGCGCACGTACACCACCACGGCCGCGCCCAGCCCCAGCGCGCACAGCCCATAGGCCGCGTAGAAGTTCATGAAGGCCGCGAGGTACGCGAGCAGGACGAAGAAGAAGCCGTACACGGCCGCCAGCAGGTACGTCTCATGGAGCGCCAGCGGGCGGCGGTGCCTCAGCCCCAGCGCGGCCAGCAGCGCCAGCAGCCCCACGAAGGGCACCCAGGCGCGCGTGGCCATGGTGCCCACCAGCGCGTCGAACGTCTTCTCCGAGGGCAGGATGACGCCCAGGTTGACGCCGGACTCCAGGGACTGGAACGCCCAGTCCAACGTCACCGCGTCGCCCGTCGCCGTCACGGACGAAGCCGCCAGCACCCCCGCCGGGTAGTCATAGTTCTCCCCGCCCTCCACCGCGACGTGGACGCGCACGTCCCGCGCGGGCAGCGCCGGGTCCAACCGGTACACGAACGAGTTCAAGCCCCGGGCGCGGTAGCGGATGTTGAAGCGAGACGTGGCGCCCTTGGCGATGCGGCCCGTCCACACCAGGCGGTTGCCGGACTCGCCCAGGTCCAGGCTGGACTCCTTGCCGTCCACGAGGAACTGGAGCTCCGACAGCAGCACCTGCGACTTGTCCATCTCCATGGGGAAGATGAACGCCACGTCGATGTCGGTGCTCTCGCGGTTGACCACCGCGTAGTCGGCGCTGAGGGTGAAGTCGAAGCCGGAGAAGTAGCGCAGGCCCCGCTTGCGGTAGTTCATGTGCGCCTGCACCTCGACGTGCTGACGGTCGAAGGGCAGCGGCTTCAGCTCGGTGAAGATGGTGCCGCTGTGCACGTAGCGCAGGGACGGCGCGGGCTGGGTGACGGGCGCGCCCCAGCGGTCCTCCACCCCGGCGGCCAGCTCCGAGTTGGCGAAGTCCGTCCGGTCCGCCACCTGCCCGGCGATGACGGCCGTGGCGAAGACGACGATGACCAGGCTGCCGAAGACGTGGTGGGCCACGAGCCAGCGGAAGAGCCGGCGCGGCGTGCTTTCGGACGCGCGCGCCGGGCGGGGCGGAAGCGGAGGAGGTGCGTTCATGGGCGCAGGATGGGCGCCCCCCGTGCAACGGCGATGTCCCCCCTGTGCGCCTCCCGAGGAATGTTCGTGCAGATTTCGTGCAGGTCGAGGTGCACCGGCAGCTTGTCCCGGGTACACTTTGGGGCCGTTCCGCGATTGAGAAGGCCACCATGTCCATCCCTGGAATTGGCTTCCCTGGCCCCTGGCGGCTCCGCTCGGGGGCCGACGAGTACGAGCTGATCATCGTGCGCGCCGTGACGCCGCTCGACGCCGAGCAGTGCGCCCCGGCCGAGCACATCGCCTGGCAGCTCGACCATTGGATGCGCTCCGCCCGCCGGTCCCTCTTCGAGATGTACGAGGCGCTGGGCGGCATCCTCCCGTGGAACCTCAGCAGTCTGGAGCGCTCGCGGCAGGAGACGCGCGTGCGGGAGCGGCTCGTCCAGGCGCTGGAGCGTGGCGAGCTGGTGGCCCTGCGCGTGGAGCGCCGCGCCGCCGCGTGGGCCTGGCCCGAGGCCATCGTTCCCCCGCCCCGCCCCGAGCCGGAGGTCATCCCCATGGCCCGGCCGCCGGTGGAGCCCTTCACCCTCTTCCCCGACCCGGCGCGACAGGCCGAGACGCTGCGTCAGGCCGCCGCCGCGGGCGTTCCGTTCTGCGAGGAGTGCGAGAAGAAGCAGCGGGCGGCGGCGTGAGCGACCCCGTCCCCCAGCTCCCCGGGCTGCTGAAGTGGGTGCGTCAGGCCACCGAGGACGCGCCCACGTCAGCGCTCTACGCCATCCTGGACGGCGCCCGCGCCCCCAGCATCCACCGGATGGTGCTCACCTGCGGGCTGACGCACAGCTGCCTCTATGCGGGGAAGCTGCCGCCGGAGCTGGTGGAGGTGGCGCCCTACCTGGTGCAGCTGCGGCCCGGCGCGCCCGCCACGGAGCAGCTGCTCGCGGCCGGCTGGGGAAAGAGCTGGGGCATCTTCGTGCAGAGCCCCGCGCACCCGGACGCGCTGCGCAGGCACCTGCGGCGCTTCCTCAAGGTCAAGGACGCCAACGGGAAGGCCTTGGTCTTCCGCTACTACGATCCGCGCGTGCTGCGCGTGTACCTGCCCACCTGCACCGACGGCGAGTTGGACTTCCTCTTCGGCCCCATCGAGCAGTACTTCGCCGAGTCCGAGGATGGCGGCAGCATGCTCGCGTATGCGCGCCGCCCCGAGGACGCACCCCTGGACGCGCCGCCGCTCTCCATCCTCCCGACGCCGCTCGTCTGAGGCACATCGCCCCTCCCGGGGCGCACCCCTGTACCGGTGCGCCCCAGGTGAGCCCACCGCGTCAGTGCGCGGCGGTGATGGCCCGGTCGAACGCGCGCGACAGGCAGGCCTGGTTCGCCACGCTGTCCAGGTTCTGCGCCCGCATCCGGATCTCGAAGAACGGACGGTTCACCGAGGTGACGACGGGGTCCTGCACCCAGTACGGCGTGGACGGAGACGCCATCCCCGTGGCGAGGAACGGCGAGAGCCCGCCGTGCTGGTTGATGTGCATGAAGCCGGTGTTCGTCTCGCGGGCGTGGCAGCCGTTGCACGTGTTGAGCGAGAACTGGTGCCGGGCGTCGTTGTTCGCGATGCCCGTCGCGCGCCAGAAGGCGCCCGGCACCGTGGGAATCCAGGGGAACGCGCCCAGGAACGGCGTGGACGCCGTGGGGTACGTCGTCGGAACGGTGTAGCTGCCGGAAAGGATGGCGGCGGTGTTCGCGTTGACGAAGTCACGCAGCACCGTCGTGTTGTTGTGCGAGTCGCCCGGCGTCAGCACCGTGGGCTGGCCCTGCAGGCGGTTGGCGGAGGCGCCCGACGCCATGAGGTGGAACTCGCGCAGCTCCCACGGGCGGGTCAGCCACTCTTCGTTGGTGCGAATCTGGTTGATGGCGCTGCCGTTCGGCTTGCGGGGCGACGCGTTGCGCGTCACCACCTGCTGCGTGAGGTTGGCCAGGGCCGCGTTGTAGGTCGGGCTGCCCAGCACCATGAGCGGCGAGGACAGGTCCAGCCACTGCTGTGCCCAGGTCTGGACCGCGGCACAGCTGGCGTGCGGCACGCCGTACTCGAAGATGACCAGGAAGGGCCGGACGGCACACGTCGTGGCCGTGCGGTCCACCGCCGCGAAGACGAAGCGCAGCTCGCCCGCGTTGCCGGACGCATAGGCCGCCGGGCCACGGTTGTCGCCCAGGTCCAGCCGGTTGACGATGGCCACCAGCTTGAACGGCGACCGCGTCAGGTCCAGCGCGCCGCTCACGCGGGGCCACGGCGACAGGATGAACGCGTTCATGGAAGGACGCGCCGGAACCGTCCAACCATTGATGTTCTGGTTGACGGTCCACTGCCGCAGCCAGTGCTCCGTCAGCGCGGGCGGCGACACGTACGTGTTCGCCATCTCCCGCATCAGGTGGTTGAACGTCCACACGCCGTTGGGGTTGCCGGCGTTCGAGCACGGGTCATACGTCCGCGTCGGGTCGTTGATGACGGACGGATGGTTGATGATGAGCGAGTTCGCCGGCTTCACCGCGAACGAGATGCCCACCGGGGTGATGGGGACGGGAACGCCGGGCTTGAAGATGTCGGCGGGCAGCGGCGTCAGCGCGCGCTCGGCGACCAGGGCGCGGTTGTCGAACGTCGCGAACGTCAGCGGCGTCTGGGGGTTGCGCTCCTGGAACTCGCGGATGCGGGCCTGCGTGGCCTGAAGCGCCACGAAGTCGACGTCGCCAATGGCGGAGAACACGCCGTCACCGGCCTTCTCGTCACCGTCGACACCCCGGTCGTTCAGGGCGAGCTGCTGACCCGAATCCGATACGACGGGAATCTGCTGGTGGACTTGTGCCTGGCCGTCCGCGAGCCGCGCGCGGATGAGGCTGCGCGTCTTCGCCGTCAGCACGCTGTCGAGCGCGATGGCCTCCATCGACTCGACGATGGGCTTCGCGGGCACCTCGGCCGTCTGCGCCTGCACGGCGACGGCGGACGGCTCCTCGGAGAGGACATTCTCGGCGCCACCACACCCTGCCAGCAGGGATGCGGCGAACACGCCCGACCAGGCGCGCAACATGCCTGGAACCTTCTTGTCAGACTGCTTCATGGGGGACTCCTCGCGGGTAGACAGCAGCGCCGTGCTGTGCACCCCCCAGGCCAGCGTCCGCCTTCACGCAGGCCCGGGCACGGGCGCCGCTCCGCGCGGGAACCCGTGACGTGATGCGATACATGACCTCCCGCCGTGTAACGTCAGCCGCCACAGAAGACGTGCCGCGTCCCACGCTGCGGGCTTCGGCTCAGTCCACCGGCAGCGGCCTCACCTGGAGCTGCTTGGACGCGAGGAACTCCGCGTTGAACACCTTCGACGCGTAGCGGCTGCCGTGGTCACACAGGAGCGTGACGATGCGCAGGCCCTCCCCCCGGTGACGGCGGGCCAGCTCCCACGCGGCGCGCACGTTGAGGGCCGCGGACGTGCCCACCACCAGCGCGTCCTCACGGGCCAGGTGGTAGAGCATCTCCACCATCTCCTGATCTCCCAGGCGCATGGCCTCGTCCACGCGCGCGCGGCGGAAGTTCTCCGTGAGGCGCATGATGCCGATGCCTTCGGTGATGGAGGACCCCGGCCCCTCCATCTTCCCCTCGCGCACGAAGTTGAAGAGCCCGGAGCCCGGCGGGTCCACCAGCACCACGCGCACCGAGGGGTTCTTCTCCTTGAGGTAGCGGCTGATGCCGGACATCGTCCCGCCGCTGCCCACCGACGCGACGACGATGTCCACGCGCCCCTCGCACTGCTCCCAGATTTCGGGCCCCGTGGTCTCGTGGTGGTAGTCGCCGTTGGCCGGGTTCTCGAACTGGTTCGCCCAGAAGCCGCCCTGCGCCTCCGCCAGCACGCGGGCCTGGTGGAAGAAGTGCGCCGGGTTGGCGAAGGGCACCGCGGGCACCTTGCGGACCTCCACGCCCATGGCCTCGAGCAGCTCGTACTTCTCGCGCGCCTGGTTGTCCGGCATCGTCACCACGACGCGGTAGCCGCGCTCGCGGCCCAGCAGCCCCAGGCCGATGCCGGTGTTGCCCGCGGTGCCCTCGAAAATGGCGCCGCCGGGCTTCAGCAGGCCCTGCGCCTCCGCGCGCTGAATCATCCCCTTGGCGGCGCGGTCCTTGATGCTGCCGCCGGGGTTCATGAACTCGGCCTTGGCGAGGATCTCACACCCCGTCCGCCGGCTCAGCGAGCCGATGCGAAGCAGGGGCGTGTTACCCACGGAGTCCCAGAGCGTACCGATGCGAGGCGCCATGGGGCGTGCATAACGCGACGCGCCCTCCCCGTCACCGGGAACGGCGCTCAATCCGCCCGCATGGCCTCCACCGGGTCCAGCTTCGCCGCCTGGGCCGCCGGGTAGATGCCGAACAGCAGCCCCACGCCGCAGCTCATGAACAGGGCCAGGCCCACCACCCAGGGCGGCACGTGCATGGGGAAGCCCAGCATCCAGTTCCCCAGGAACACCAGGCCAAAGCCCATGCCCACGCCAATGGCGCCGCCCAGCAGCGCCAGCAGGATGGCCTCGGTGGCGAACTGGCCCAGGATGCGCCGCTTGCGCGCGCCCAGCGCCTTGCGCACGCCAATCTCCCGCGTCCGCTCCATCACCGAGACGAGCATGATGTTGAGGATGCCAATGCCGCCCACCACCAGGGACAGCAGGCACACGCCCACGCCCGCGATGGTGATGACGTTGGAGAGCTGGTTGAAGGACGCCGTCACCGACTCGTTGGTGTGAATCTCGAAGTCGTTGGGCATGTTCGCCGGCACGTCGCGGCGGCGGCGCATCAGCGCGGACACCTCGTCCTGCGCCTTCTTGAACAGCGCCGGGTCCTTCGCCTGGACGCTGATGTCCAGCGAGCGCGCCTTGCCATAGAGCTGATGGAAGGCGCGCAGCGGAATCATCACCTGGTTGTCCATGCTGAACATGCCCAGCATGCTGCCCCGCTTCTGGAGCAACCCGATGACGCGGAAGGGCCGCCCCTTGATGCGCACCTCGTGGCCCACCGGGTTCATGCCGGGGAACAGCGCGTCCGCCACGTCCGTGCCCAGCAGCACCACGTGCCGGCCGTCCAGCGCCTCCACGTCGTTGAAGTAGCGCCCCACCTGCACGGACACGCCGCTGACCAGCGGGTAGTTGGCGGGCGTGCCGAAGACGCGGACGGACGGGCGCGTCTCCGCGCTCGGCGTCGACAGCTTCTGGCCGCCCTCGTCGTCGGTGGGCACCACGGTGCCCACGGACGGACACGACTCCTCGATGGCGCGGGAGTCCGGCATCTCGAAGTCCTGACGCTTGGCGTACTTGGCCCAGTTGATGCGGCCAAAGCCGCCCGCGGGCCACTTCGTCACCTGAAAGGTATGGGCGCCCATGCGCCCCATGTCGTTGTTCACCTTGATGCGGAGGCCCTCGATGAGCCCCATCATGGTGATGACCGTGGCCACGCCGATGACGATGCCCAGCAGCGTCAGCAGCGAGCGCAGCGGGTTGCCCAGGAAGGTGCCCAGGGCCAGCCGCAGGTTGTCCAGGAACGCGCGCATCGCCTCACTCGTAACGAAGGGCTTCCACGGGGTCCAGGTTCGCCGCGCGCGCCGCCGGCCAGATGCCGAACAGCAGGCCCACCAGCGCGGCGAAGCCCACCCCCGCCACCACCGTCATCGGCTGCACGTCCGCCGCCAGCGGCGTGACGAGCGACACCACCTTCGCCGTGCCCAGCCCCACCGTGGTTCCCAACAGGCCTCCCACCGCGGAGACGCTGGAGGCCTCCATCAAGAACTGGAAGACGATGGTCCGCTTCCGGGCGCCCAGCGCGCGCCGCACGCCAATCTCCCGCGTCCGCTCGCGCACCGACACCAGCATGATGTTCATGATGCCTATGCCGCCCACCAGCAACGTGATGAGCCCCACGCCCACGGCCACGCCATAGAGCGCGCCCGTGAGCTGCTCGTACGTCTGCGCCATGGCCTCCGGCCGGTTGATGGAGAAGTCGTCCTCCACCCCCGGCGGCGTGGAGCGCACGCGGCGGAGGATGCCCACGAGCTGATCCTCGGCGGCCCGCACCTGCGAGGCGTCCTCCACCGCCATGGCGATCTCGAAGCCGCGCCGGTTGCCGAAGCTCGAATAGAACGTCTTGAACGGGATGAAGACGATGAGGTCCAGGCTCTCGCCCACCATCTTCCCCTTGCGGCTGAGCGTCCCCACCACCTGATAGGTGCGGTTCTCGATGCGGATGGACTGGCCCACGGGATTGGAGCCCGGGAACAACCCATCCATCACGTCCGCGCCCACCACCGCCACCGGCCGCGTCGTCGTGTCGTCCGCCTCGGTGAGGAAGCGGCCGTTGGTGACCTCGTAGCCGGAGATGTTGAGGTACTCGTGCGTCACGCCCTGGATGCGCACGGTGGACATCTGCTCGCCGCCGTAGGCCACGTCCGCCAGGCGCTGCACCGACGGCGACATGGACGTCACGAACGGCGCCAGCGCGCGCAGGCGCTGCACCTGGTCCAGGGTGAAGTTCTTCCGGTTCCGGTAGCGCCACCAGTCCCCCTTGATCATCCAGGGGAACTTGGAGACGTACATCGTGTTCGCGCCGAAGGTGGCCAGCTGCTGGTGGAAGGACGTGTTGAGTCCCTGGATGATGCCCACGATGGCCAGCAGCGTGGCCACGCCGATGCCAATGCCCAGCGTGGTCAGCACCGTGCGAAGGCGGTTCGCCTTCAGCGAATAGACGGCGATGCGTGCGCCCTCCAGGACATCCACACGGAAGGCGGACGGCCCGCTCATGCGCCCCCCACGTTGAGCACGTCGGACGCCGTCCCCATGGCGACCTCGCGCCCGTTGCCGTCGGCGACAATCTGCCCGTCGCTCAACCGGATGGCCCGGGGACACCGCGCCGCGAGCTTGGGCTCGTGCGTGACGAGCACCAGCGTGTGGCCCGCCTGGTGGAGCTGCTCGAACAGGCGGACAATCTCCTCGCCGGTGGCCGAGTCCAGGTTGCCCGTGGGCTCGTCGGCCAGCAGCATGGAGGGCTCGGACACCAGCGCGCGGGCAATGGCCACGCGCTGGCGCTGACCGCCGGACAGCTCGTTGGGCCGGTGGTGCATGCGGTGGGTGAGCTGCACCTTGTCCAGCGCCGCCTTCGCCCGCTCGCGCCGCTCCCGCGCGGCCATCCCCCGGTACACCAGCGGCAGCTCCACGTTGGCCAGCGCCGTCTCCTTGGGCAGGAGCTGGAACGTCTGGAAGATGAAGCCAATCTCCACGTTGCGGATGACGGCGAGCTCGTCGTCGCTCATCCGCGACACGTCCTTGCCGTTCAGCATGTACCGGCCACTGGAGGGTGTATCCAGGCACCCGAGCACGTTCATCATCGTGCTCTTGCCGGAACCCGACTGGCCAATGATGGCCACCCATTCACCCCGGCCAATGCCGAAGGAGACCCCGCGCAGGGCGCGGACCTCCTCGCCACCCACGTGGAAGACGCGGGTGATGTCCTCCACCTGGATGAGCTTCCCCGCGCTGCCGCTGGCTGCACTCACGACTTGCGACCGCCCTTCATTCCCGCGCCCGGCTCGGGCTCGCGCACGATGTCGCCGTCGCTCAGCTCCTTCGACAGCGTCCGGTAAGGACCTTCAATCACCCGGTCCCCGTCGTTGATTCCGGTGAGGATCTCCAGCTCCGTGTCGGAGGCGATGCCCGTCTGCACCCGGCGGACCTGCGCCTTGTTGTTGGCGTCCACCACGAACACCACCTTGGCCAGCGACTCCGTGCGCTTCGCCGTCAGGCCGCCGCCCTCGATGGGGGCCTTGTAGTCCGGCAGCGTGCGCTCGGAACGCACCGTCACCGCCTGGATGGGCACCAGCACCACGTCGTTGTGCGTCTCCGCGGAGATGCGCGCCTCGGCGCTCATGCCGGGCAGCACGTTGGGCGGCCGGGTGTCCAGCGCCACGGTGATGGGGAAGCTCGTCACCTCCGCCTCCGTGCCCTCGTTCTTGATGAGCGCCTTCTGGGCGATCTCCACCACCGAGCCCGTGTACGTCTGGCCCTCCAGCGCGTCCAACGTGATCTCCGCGGGCTGGCCCGGCTTGAGGTGCACCACCTCGTGCTCACCCACCTCGAACTTCACCTCCATGGCGCTGAGCGCGGCGATGGTCATCACCACGTCCTCGGAGAGGTCCGAGCCACGCACGCGCTCACCCACCTCGCGCGACAGCTCGATGACGTTGCCGTCGATGGGCGACAGCAGCGTGGTGCGCTGCAGGTCCGTCTGCGCCTGGTCCACGATGGCCACGTTGCGGGCCATCATCTGCTTGGCGGCGGCGAGCCGCGCGTCCGCGGTGCTCTTCGTGGCCCGCGCCGTGTCCACCTCGGCGGCGGACGCCAGGCCCTTGGTCGCGAGGTCCTCCACGCGCTGGAACTCCAGCTGCGCGCGGCCCACCTCCACCTCCGCCACCTGCACGTCGGCGCGCGAGGCGTTGAGCGACGCCAGCGCCTGCTTGTGCGCGGCCTGGTAGAGGCGCGGATCGATTCGGCCCAGCACCTGGCCCTTCGTCACCGCCTCGCCGTCCTTCACCGCCAGCTCCACCAGGTCACCGGAGAGGCTGGACGAGATCTTCACCGTCGTGGCCGCCTGCACCTTGCCCGCGCCCGTGATGGTGCGGGTGATGGTGCCCTTGCGGGCCTTTGACAGCTGGACTTCGAGCGACGGCGGCGGCCGGTCCTTCAACCCACCCACGGTGATGGCGGCGGCTCCGAGGAACAACGCGCCTGCAATGGCACCCTTCCACCACTTCATTTCGACTCTCCCGGGCTCAGGGCGCCCATGGCCCGCAGCAACGTATAGCGGGCGATTTCGACATCGATTCTGTTTTCCAGCAGCGCCAGCTCGGCCCGCGTCAGGCTGAGCTGCGCATCACGAACATCCAGGGTGGAGCCCACGCCCGCGCGGAAGCGCTGCTCTTGTACCGTGAGACCCAGGGCCGCGGCCTCCGCGTTCTGGGCAGCCAGCCGGGCGGCCTCCAACTGGGCCTCCAACCGGCGATGCGCGGCGCGAACCTCTCCCTCGATCTCCCGGGCGGCCTGCTCCAGGTTGAGCTGCGCCTTGCGCGTGTCCGCCTCGGCGCGGCGGGTGCTCGCCGGGGTGGACAGGCCGGTGAACAGGTCCCAGTTCAGGCCCACGGCCGCCGAGAAGCGGTTCTGCAGGCGCGGCTCGGTGAACACCAGCGTCGCGTCAGGACCGCCACGGTTGTAGAGGCCCTGCGCCACCAGCCGCGGCAGGTACTCCGAGCGGGCGATGGACTGCTGCAGCTCCGCGGCGCGGATGCGCAGCTGGAGCGCCTTGAGCAGCGGCCGGTTGACCCGGGCCGACGCGAGCGCCTCGTTGATGGAGGGCGCGGGCGGCGGCTCCGTCGTGAGCACCCCCGGGTCCTCGGCGGAGAGCGCCTCGGTGCCGGGCCGCGCCAGCCACACCGCGAGCTGGGTCTGGTCCGCGACCAGCTGCCCGAGCGTCGACGTGTAGTTGATGCGGTCGGTCCCCAGGTTCACCTGCGCGGTGATCTCCTCGTTGCGGCCCATCCTGCCCGCCTGGAAGAGGGCCTGGGCGCGCTCCACCTGCTGCTCGCTGCGCTCGACGGTGGCCTTGAGCACGCCCAGCGTCGCCTGGGTGCGGTACAAGGTGAAGAAGCGGCGGATGGCCTCCAGCTCGGAGGTGTCCGCCTCCTCGCGCGCCTGGTCCTTCTGCGCGTCGCGCACCACGCCGCTCTGCTCCAGCTGCTTCCAGCGGGCACGGTCGTAGATGACCTGCGTGAGCGACATGCCCAGGTCGTAGTTCTGGGTGCTGGTGGACGGCGTCTCGACGGCGTTCCGGATGAACTGGCCGGGGTTGGCCGGGTCCGGAACGGTGATGAACTCCTGCCGGCGGCCGAACCAGATCTTGCCGGCCGAGGAGTCGAGCGAGATCTGCGGCAACAGCGAAGCCCGTGACAGGTTCACGTTCTCGTTCGCGACGGCCACGTCCAGCAGCGCCTGGATGGCCTGGACGTTCTGCCGTCCCTCGCTGCGCACCTGCGCCAGGGAGATGGGCGCGCCCGAGCTCACGGGAGGCGGCGGCGTCACCGGAGAGGAGTCGATGGGCGGCGCCGGAGAGGTGGCGGGCGTGGGCGCTGGCGTGGCGGGCGTGGGCGCTGGCGTGGCGGCCAGCGCGGCCGCGATGACGAACGCGTTCATTGCGCGCCTCCCTGCCCCGGAAGCCCGATGAGGAACACGCCCGCGTACATGGCGTACAGCACCACCGCGAGCAGCACCGCCCGGCCCCGGCGCATGCCCGTGGCCGCGGAGAAGCCCAGGCCCAACAAGGCCGTGCTCCAGAGATTGAAGAAGTCCACGGAGGACGCCACGCGCTGCATCTTCGGACTCAGCCCTTGCAACACCGCTCCCAGGTTTGACGGTACGAGGTTCGCCACGCGCGACAGTGTCACGGTGTGCTGCGCCGCGACACACAGCGTGAAGATGAGGTGGTAGAGCGCGATGGGCAGCAGCGCGAGCGCCGCCGCGGACAGGAGCCGCTCGAACGGCGCCGGCCGGTCGAAGAGCCAGCTCACCACCCAGAGGATGCAGGCCAGCAGCAGCGCCATCAGGGGCATCACCAACACCCCCTTGGCGACGCCGCCCACCAGCGCCTTGCGCGACTCGGTCTGGATCTTGTCGAGCAGGTCCGCCTCCGACAGCCCCATGAGCTGACCGGAGCTCTGGAGCTGGCGGATCACATCCGGGGAGGCGTCCCACCGGAGGGAAAAGAGTGTCCCGGAAGCGGACACACACAGGGCCAGGATCAGGAGAGGCCACACCCAGCGGCGCGCCTCGACAGCGGCACGGGTCCCATCGAGTGGGTCGATGAAGACGCGAGCAGGTTGAACGAGAGAAGTCATATGGTGGAGGTCTCGGAGCGAAGTACGTCGCTCGCCCTCAGGCAATTGCCTGGCCAACCGAAGAAAGGCGCCGAACAGGCGGGCAGGCAGCCGAATTCCGCTGCCGGACGCTTTCTACTCCAGTGCTTTAAGGCACATGTAGCGCCCTGTAGCGGAAATTTTGCCGGAGACCCGGAGAGGGTGTATTGCGCTCGTCTGGCCGCTTGCCGGAGTTCGAATGGTCGATAGCACGGACCTCGCGCAGGTCCTCCACGAGGCGAATGACATCGCACAAAGCGTGGTCCAGAGGGTCACCTCTGCCCACGTGCTCCTGGCGCTGTTCACGGTGGAGAACCGTGCGCAGCTGCTCCTCAAGGAGCGGGGCGTGGACGAGGACGCCATCCTCCAGCTCCTGACGTCCGCCCCGGCCGAGCCGGACAGCCTGCTCCGGGAGCTGCGCGAGAAGACCCGTGAGATTGCCACCAGCGTGGGCTCGCAGGAGGCGGACTGCCTCCACCTGCTCATCGCCGTGGCGCGGGTGCGCTGCGCGGCGCAGGAGCTGCTGCAGCAGGCCGGGCTCGACCTGGGCGGGCTGATGCGCACGGCGATGTCCTACTTCACCAGTGGGCACATGCCCCGCCGGCTCCAGTTGGGCCGCGCGTCGGCCACGGGGCCGCGTCCGTCGAACCGCCCCCTGGGCGCCCCGCCGTCGCCCCTGCCCGCCTCGGCCGTCGCCATCAGCCTGCCGCGCTCGCGCCCCAGCGCGCCGCCGACGCCTCCGCCCTTCACCCTGCCCTCCTCGCCGCCGCCGCCGCCGCGCTACAGCACGCCGGCGCTGTCGCCGCGAGACCTCATCGACGTGGACGAGGAGCCGGAGGCCCTGCCGCCGCCGCCCGTCGCGCCGCCGGTGGCCCGCGCCGCGCCCGCTCCGGTGACGCCCGCCCCGTCGCCCCTGACGCGCCCCGCCGCGCCCGCCTCCGCCTCCCCCGTGCTGGACGCGAAGACGTACCCGCTGCTCACCTCGCTGGGCCGCAACCTGAGCCAGGCCGCGCACGAGGGCCGCCTGGACCCCGTGGTGGGCCGCGCCCGTGAAGTCGAGGAGGTCATCGACATCCTGGGCAAGCGCCGCACCAACAACCCCTGCCTCCTGGGCGAGCCCGGCGTGGGCAAGACGGCGGTGGTGGAAGGCGTGGCCCAGCGGCTGCTCGCGCTGCGCGGCTCGCTGTCGGAGAAGGTGCTGGTGGAGCTGGACATGGCCTCCCTCGTGGCAGGCACCCAGCTGCGCGGCTCGTTCTCCGAGAAGCTCAACGCGCTGAAGGACGAGGTCCGCCGCGCCGAGGGCCGCGTGGTGGTGTTCATCGACGAAATCCACACGCTGGTGGGCGCGGGCTCCACGGGCGACGGCCCCCAGGACGCGGCCAACGAGCTGAAGACGGCCATGGCGCGGGGCGAGTTCCCCTGCATCGGCGCCACCACGCACGACGAGTACCGCAAGTTCATCAGCACCGACCCGGCGCTGGAGCGCCGCTTCACCGCGGTGGTGGTCAACGAGCCCTCCGTCCCCGAGACGGTGGAGATCCTCCGCGGCATCATCGGCCGCTACGAGGAGCACCACGGCCTGCGCTACACGCCGGAGGCCCTGGAGGCCGCAGCGTCCCTGGCGAGCCGCTACGTGACGGACCGCTTCATGCCGGACAAGGCCATCTCCGTGGTGGACCTGGCGGGCAGCCGCTGCCACCGCGAGGGCCGCGAGGTGGTGGAGCCCTCCGACGTGGCGCGGGTGGTGGCCAAGCTCGCGGGCGTGCCCGAGGAGCGGCTGTTGATGAACGACTCGTCGCGGCTGCTCCGGCTGGAGCAGGACCTGGCGGAGCGTGTCATCGGCCACTCGGAGGCCGTCACGCGCATCGCCAAGGTCATCCGCCGCAACTACGCCGGCTTCGCGTCGCGCCGCCCCATGGGCAGCTTCCTCTTCCTGGGCCCCACGGGCGTGGGCAAGACGGAGATGGCGCGCGCGCTGGCGGACGTGCTCTTCGGCAACCGGGACGCGATGGTGCGCCTGGACATGAGCGAGATGTCCGAGCAGCACGGCGTCTCGCGCCTCATCGGCTCGCCCGCCGGGTACGTGGGCTTCGGTGAGGGTGGACAGCTCACGGAGCCGGTCCGCCGCCGCCCCTCGTCGGTGGTGGTGCTGGACGAAATCGAGAAGGCGCACCGCGAGGTGCAGATGCTCCTCCTCCAGGTCCTGGAGGAAGGCCGCCTGACGGACGGCAAGGGCCGCCACATCGACTTCTCCAACACCGTCATCGTGATGACGACGAACCTGGGCGCGGAGGCCTTCTCCCGCACGGGCCGGCCGGTGGGCTTCGGCGCGGACGCGGCGGGCCCTGGCGACGCCATGGACGCGGCCTCCGCGGTGGCCCGCAAGGCGCTGCCGCCGGAGCTGTGGAACCGCATCGATGAGCGGCTCCCCTTCCGCCCCCTGGCGGAGGTGGAGGTCGCGCGCATCGCCACGCTGCTGCTGGAGGAGAGCAGCAAGCGGCTCGCCACCGAGCGCGGCATCGAGTACGTGGCCGGCGACGACGTCGTGGGCCACCTGCTGAAGTCCGGCGGCTTCGACCCCATGCTGGGCGCGCGCCCCATGCGGCAGATGGTGCAGCGGCTGGTGGAAGGCCCCCTCGCGGAGCGAATCCTGTCGGGTGAGTTCGGCACGGGCGACCGCGTGCGCATCGCCGTGAGCTCCGGGCAGCTCCAGTTCCAGCGCGAGCGATGAGCCCCGCCCCCCGCCGCCGCACCGGGACCTCCGGCCGTCGCCCTCCCGTGGTGATTGTCGGGATGGGCCGGCTCGGCGGCGCGCTCGGGCTCGCCCTGCAAGCGAAGCGGTGGCCCGTGCGCATCCATTCGCGCACGGACGCGGGACATGAGCGCGCCAAGGCGCTGGGCTTGAAGCCCGCCACCGCCGCCGACCTGAAGCGGGCCCGCGTCGCGCTGCTCTGCGTCCCGGACGCCTCGGTGCCCGCCGTCGCCGAGGCCCTGTCCTCCGCCCTCCCCCGCACGGCCTCGCTGGTGCACACGGCCGGAGCGCTCTCGCTCGACGCGCTGGGGTCCGCGCGAGGCCGGAGCCGGGGCTCGTTCCATCCGCTCTGCGCCGTGTCCTCGCCTCGGGACTCGCTCGTGGGCAGCACCGTGGCGGTGAGCACCCGCTCCCCCGCGCTGCGAGACATCCTCCGGCGCATGGCCGTGGACGCGGGGCTTCGCGTCATCGAGGTGCCGGAAGAACACCGCGCGGCCTACCACGCGGGCGCAGTGCTGAGCGCCGGGGGCCTGGTGTCGCTGGCGGACGCGGCCGTGGCGGCCCTGGGCGCGGCGGGCATCCGGCCCGAGGACGCCCTGGCGGCGTTGCTCCCGCTGATGCAGTCGGCGCTTCGGGGACTGGAGAGCCGGGGCCTCGCAGGGGGCCTCACCGGGCCCATCGTCCGCGGAGACGCGGGCGTCGTGGGGGCACACCTGGAGGCGCTCCCGGGCGACGTCGCGCCGCTCTACCGGGCGCTGTCGCGGCGCGCGCTGGGGCTGGCCGGAGACCGGCTGGAGCCCGCGGCGCGCACCGCCTTGGAACGGCTGCTTACGCCGTCAGGATGATGGAGCCCTGCAGGGCCTTGCGGACCACGGCCAGGGCCTGCTCGGACGCGGCCTCGGCCTCGGTGAGCCGGCGCAGCGCCAGCGCGCCACCCTGAACCTGCGTCACGGAGCGCTTCAGGTCGGAGAGCAGCGTCAGCGCGGCCTGCAGCATCTCCTTGCCCTGCGGCGACTCGGTGGCGGGCTTGCCCGCGGACTTCGCCACGTACTCGGTGAAGCGCTGGAGCGTGTCCGCCGTCTTCGCCGGGTCGAACTGCTCCAGCAGCGGCTGGATGCGCGCGGCGTTGATGCGGATGAGGCGCAGCGCGCCCACGCGGCCAAAGCCCTGGTGCACCAGGCCGATGTCGCTCATCTCGAAGGCGCCCAGCAGGCCCTCGTCGGGGGCCTTGTGCGCGTGCGGCACCAGGTCCACGAAGAGCGGCAGCGGGTCCGCGCCCTGGCGGAACATCTCCAGCTCCTCGTCATCCAGGGGCGGGAAGCTCGCCGGGTTCCCGATGAACAGCAGCGGCAGCACCAGGTCGTGCCAGAAGTCCTCGGGCGCCGAGCCCGTGCCACCCACCGTGCCGAACAGGTGCGCCATCAGCTCCGCCAGACGGGGCGCGCGCTCGGCCTGGTCGATGAGCGACTTCGTCGTATCCAGGCGCTGGAGGGACTGGACGATCTGCCCCTCGAACTGCTGGCGCGCCTCGGGCGGCAGCGGCGGCTGGGTGCGGCCCAGCGCGTTGCGCACGTCCCGGGCGAGCCCGTCCGGCTTCGTCTCCAGGGCGGTGGCCGCCTTCTGCGGATCCAGCACGACGAACTGGAGGAACCCGGGGTCGAACAGGCGCTGGTAGTCCACCGGCGTCAGCTTCGGCGCCTGGCCCCCCAGGGCCTGGGCGGGGTTGGCGCCAAAGCGGGCCTGCCCCAGCGACTTGCGGATGTCCGCGGCCAGGTCCTCGAGCCGGGCCAGCTTGCCCTGCCCCAGCGAGTCCATCACGGCGCCGAACGGCGACAGCATGATGATGGCCTCGGGGAAGCCCAGCGTGGCCCCCTCCGGCGAGTCCCGGTTGGGGAACCAGAACGCCTGGTGCTCCTGGATGAGGCGCAGGGCGAACGCGCCCGCCAGCCCGAGCGCCAGCGTCTGGTGCTCCGGCTTGTTCACCTGGAACGGGCCACCCGTCAGCTTGGCGATGGCGGTCTCGACCTCCGTCCACGGCGCCTTGAGCAAGTCGACCGGCTTGCCCTCGGCCTGCTCGATGGCGGCGGCGACCTGCATCTGCGCGTTGTGGACGTGCTGCGGAACGGGATGCGCCTGGGTGGCGGGTTCGGACATGGCGGAATCCAGACTCGGTAATAGGGAGGCGACGGGCCCACCCCTTACCGTGAAAATCGCGGTCGTGGCTATGAATTGTGGCCTGTAGGATGGCCTGCATGCCCGCTTCCCGCTGGTGGCTGCGCTGGGCTGTCCTCGCCACCTGTCTCCTGATGACAAACGGCGGGTGTGCTTTCGTCACACCCCGTTTCCCCCAGAACATCCAGGCCTCGTTCGCTCGGGACGAGATGCGCAAGCTCACGACGGAGAGCCTGGAGCTCTACTACCCGGCGCACCTCCGGGGGGCCGCGCTCCGCATGGCGTCGCGGCTGGAGGGCTGCGTGACGCGCCTCCGGGAGCAGACCTGGCGCCAGAAGCCCCGGGACCGGGTGCTCGTCTACCTGACGAGCTCCAACTTCAACAACGCCTACGTGGTCCCGGACTACGCCAGCGTGCCCCAGCAGATGGTGATGCCGTCGCACCTGACGCTGGAGCTCTTCCACCTCTTCAACCTGGGCGAGGTGGACGTCGGGGACGTGGCCTGCCACGAGGCCGTCCACTACGTGCAGCTCCAGCAGACGGACGGCGTCTGGGGCTTCCTCAACCTGCTCACCGGCGGCCTGTTCCAGCCCAACTCCTACACGGAGTCGTGGTTCCTGGAGGGCCTGGCCACCTACTACGAGGGCCAGTTCGAGAAGGACGCCGGGCGCCCCCACAGCCCCATCTGGCGCGGCTGGTTCGACTCCGTGGTGCAGGTCAAGGACGGGCGGCTGAACCCCGGCTACCTGTCCCCCGAACACCGGGCGTTGGACCCCTTCGGCGGCAACTACATGACGGGCATGCACTTCGTGGAGTACCTCGCGAAGACCTACGGGGAGCCCAAGCTGTGGAAGCTGGTGGATGAACAGGGCGGCTCGTGGGTGCCCCCCCTCGCCGTGACGCTGCGCTTCAAGCGCGTGTACGGGCGGGACATCGGGGACCTGTTCCAGGAGTACACGCAGGTCCTCCGCCGCGAGCTGAGCGCGCGCCAGCGGCCCGCGTCGCAGCGGACCTGGGTCGCGGACGCGGGCTATTTCTCGCGGTTGGCGACGCATGCGGGCAGCGGCGTCAGCGCGACGGTGGGCGTGGGGCGTGAGCGCTACACCCGGCTCACCGTGCTGGAGCCGGATGGGCGGGTGCGCTTCGAGCGCCCCCTGGTGGAGCTGGTGCCCTTGCGCCGCTGGGTGCTGGGCTCCCCGACGCTGGTCAGCGGGATGTCGTTCAGCCGCGATGGCGCGTGGCTGTACCTGGTGATGGCGGACCTGAACTCGGAGGGCGGCTACACGGCCCGCCTGTGGAAGGTGGACGCTCGCGACGGTGAGGTGGTTCGCCTCTGGGATGACGTCTCGGGGATGGGCGGCAGCGTCACGCCGGATGAAACGGGGTACGTCTACGTCCAGGTCGAAGGTGACTCGGCGAACGTGGTGCGGCTCAACCTGGAGACAGGGGCGCGAGAGCCGCTGACCGCGTTCGAGGCGAGCACCTCCGTGGGTCCGCCAGCGGTCGCGCCGGATGGCGGCCGGGTGGTGTTCCCCATGTCGGGTGGCTCGGGCTGGGACCTGGTGCTTCGCGAGGTGGACGGCAGCCTGCGCTGGCTGACGCGGGATGGGCACTTCAACTACTCCCCACGCTGGCTGGACGATGACCGCCTCGTGTTCCTCCGGCAGTACCAGGGCCGGCTCCAGGCCCACCTGCTGACGGTGTCCACCCGCGAGGTGGTCCGCATCACCGACGCGCCGCACCTGGTGATGGACGTGCAGCCCGTGGGCACGGAGGAAGTCCTGTTCCTCAACCGGGAGGGGCTCGACTTCAGCATCGACCGTGCGCCCATCGTGGCGATTGCCGCCGAGGAGCGCGCGGGTGCCACGGCGTCGGTGGAAGGTCCGGTGCCACCATTGGCCACGGTTGGCGCTGCGCTGAGCGAACCCGATGCACAGCCCCATCCAGCGTCCGGTGACGCTGCCACGGCGATGGTCGCTGGAGACGCCACGGCGCAGCCCGACACGGCGCCCGGCCTGACCTCCACCGGAACGGCTCGGGCGGCGTCCAGCGCGGCGAGTCCGGCCGATGTGCCGCCGAGTTCGGTGAGTCCGGTGGCACCGGATGAGGCGTTCGTCGCCTTCCCCAATGCGCCTAGCGGGACGACCGGGATGGCCCCGACGACCGTGGCGCCGATGTCCCAGACACAGCGGTCCCCTTCGGGCGAATCGTCGCCCTCTCCGACCGCCCCCCCATCCGTCGGCACGAGGCCCACCCAGCCGGCAGACGCCGCAGGCGCGGCTTCGTCCGTCCCCCAAGGCATCGACGCGCCCACGCAGCATGCCAGCACCCAGGACGCAGCTCCGCCCGCCGGCAGCGACGCGGCGACGCAGCCTGCAGGCGCGGCTGACCAGGCCCCCACCGGCAGCGACGCGGCGACGCAGCCTCCTGACGACACGGATGGGCCGCCTGACAACGCCGACGCGCCCACGGCGCTCTCCGGCCTGGACTCCCCCGTCGTCGCGCCTGCCGACCCGGGCGCCGAGCTCGTCATCCTCTCGGACGAGCCCTACTCGCCCCTGGAGCGCTTCTTCATCCCCGAGTTCCGCCTGCCGTACATCTTCGCGGCGGCCAATCCCGACAATACGGACGAGACCTACGCCATGGGCGGGTTGGCACTCGCGGGACAGGACCGGCTCGGCCGCCACGCCTACTCCCTGCTGCTCACGTTCGACTCACGGGACGACGCGCCGAGCGTGACGCTGGCCTACGGCAACGCCACGCTCGCGCCCTGGTACATCCAGGTCTCCGGCGCTCGCTTCCGTCAGAGCGATCGCACCGACCTCCAAGCCACGGCGTTCGCGTCGCGTACGTTCTGGAGCACGCCGGTGACGTTCGGCGTGCTCGCGCTGAACCGGAAGTTCGACGCCACGGACCGCTTCCCCGAGCTCGAAACGCGCATCATCGGACCGGAAATCTCCGCCTCGTACTTCGCCGGAGACGCCACCTCGTACGGCGGCACGCAGCGTGGCCTGGGCATCACCGGCGCGGCGGGCGTGTATCCCCGCGCGTTCCTCCGCGACGCGACCATCGGAGACCTTCGCCTGGGCCTCGACGGCTTCTTCGGGGGCCTGCCCTTCACGGGGCGCGACAACTTCCGCCTCTCCGCGGTGGGCCGCTTCCTGCCGGGCGCGACCTCCGGACTGCTTCAAGTGGGCGGGCTGACGGCGGGCCAGGTCTGGTACAGCAACCGCGCCAACCAACAGACGGAGCCCCTGCCCCTGCTGCTCCAGCCGGGCATCGCCTTCAGCGAGTACCTGCGCGGCTACGAGGACCTGCAGATTCGCGCACGCAACGCGCTCATCGGCTCCGCCTCCTACCAATACCGGGTGCCCATCGACTACGGCTGGGCCTCCACGCTCTGGCTCTTCCCGTCGCTCTTCGTACGGGACATCGGCTTCGACGCCTTCGGCGCCATCGCCCGCACCGACAACCGCGCCAACTACGCAGCCGCTGGCGGTTCGGCGTCGCTCCGGCTCACCTTCGGGCAGTCCGTCCCGGTGTCGCTCTACTACCAATACGCGTACCGGTTCGAACGCGGCCTGGACCACCTGCACCTCTTCGGACTGGGCCTGTAGCAGGCCCAGGCTTCAGGGCGTGGGCTTCAGGCCATACAGGCCGTGCTCGCGCGCATAGGCGATGGCCCGCGCGGGCACCAGCTCCGCGGGCGCCTCACCGCGAGCCAGCAGGTCGCGAATCAACGTCGAGGACACCTCGGCCAGCGGCGGCCCCACGGTGCGTGGCGCCGGATAGCCCGCGCGGTTGAGCACGATGACCCGCGACAGCTCCTCGATGCGGTGGAAGTCCTTCCAGTGCGGCAAGTCCCGCAGGATGTCGCTCCCGATGATGATGGACCACCGGATGTCGGGATGCCGGTCCACCAGCAGCGTCAGCGTGTCCACGGTGCGCCCCGAGAGCCCCGGCTCCTGCTCGACGAGGCTCGTCTTCAGCCAGCCGGACGTCTCGGCGCAGAGCGCGTCACACATGGCGACGCGGTGCTCGAAGGGCTCCATCTGCTTGCCGAACGGGTGCTGCCACGACGGCATCAGCCAGACCTCGTCCACCCCCTGCGTCGCGTGGACGTAGCTCGCCGCCATGAGGTGGCCCACGTGCGGCGGATTGAACGAGCCTCCGAGGATCGCGACCTGCACGGCGGGCCTCACGTCACTTGAGGGACAACTTCGGTGACTTCTTCTCCAGCACCACGTCCTGGGGCTCCAGCACCACGTGCCCGTCCAGCCGGAAGGCCGAGAAGCGCAGGTTCCGGTCCACCTTCTCCAGCAGCGCGCACGTCTGCTCGGCGGCGCCCGTCAGCCGCCCCGGCGTGAGGAAGAAGCGCGGGCCAATCTGGACGACCTTGGGCTCCGGCTCCTTGCCGTGGATGAACACCAGCGCGTTGAGCAGGTCATCGCGCGTGAGGTCGTTCTTGTCATGGACCACGCAGCACAGCGTGTCCCCGACCAGGTCCATGGCCTTGTTGTTGATGGTGGGGTCCCGGTACTGGAGCGACTCACGCTCCGGCACCCGGACGAAGCGCTCCATGACGAGCCGCCGGTCGTCCTCGGACGACACATCCGTCGGCGCCTCCGCGCGCGAAGGCGTCCGGGGCAGCGCATCCTGACTGCCGAGCCAGCTCGTCACGTCCGCGAGAAAATCCGCGTCCGAGTACTCACGCCCGCCCCGGCTCTTCTGCCGCCGCCACAGCACCCATTCCTCCAGGTCCGTGTAGCGCGCGCCCGTGAAGACGAAGCGCCGCGCCCCCTTGGAGCGCAGCAGCTCGTAGGCCGCGTCGAAGGCTTCGAGATCCCCGTGGCTGTCAGAGAAGACGCCAATCACCGCTCAAGCGTATAGCAGGTAGGGCGTCCTCTGCCGCGCGAACATTTCCGTCTGTACGGAGAAACCCTCCAGCAGCTTGTCCAACGGCCACCCGGCCTCGATGCCCCGCCGGACCTGGTCCGTCCCGCAGAGCAGGTCGAAGGCGGGCACGTCCTCGACGAACTCGTACGCGTCCGCGCGCCAGCCGAACTGCCCCGGCCCGATGTCGTGCAGCGCCTGGAAGATGGCGATGCCGGTGCGCAGCGGCTGGAACACCTGCCGGTCCGTCACGTGGATGAAGGCGCCGTTACAGGACTGGCCCGTGTACTTGTCGAACGTGGGCGTGAAGCCCACGGCCCGGAACGCCACCCCCGGCAGCTCCTCCTTCGCCAGCCGGGAGAGCAGCATGTCCGTGTCCACCCACGGCGCGCCGAACTGCTCGAAGGGGCGGCAGGTGCCACGGCCCTCGGAGACGTTGGTGCCCTCCCCCTGGCACATGCCCGGGTACACCAGCGCGGTGTCCGGGGTGGGCATGTTCGGTGACGGGGAGATGAACGGCAGCCCCGTCTCGTCCCAGAACTGGCTCCGGCGCCAGCCCTCGCACGGCACCACCGTCAGCTCGCAGCCGAAGCCCTCCTGCGCGTTGAACAGGCGGGCCAGCTCACCGGCCGTCATGCCGTGGCGGTTGGGCAGCGCGTACAACCCGACGAAGGAGCGGAACCCCTCCCCCACCAGGTTGCCTTCCATGGCCGCGCCGTTGAGCGGGTTGGGCCGGTCCAGCACATAGAAGGGCACGCGCGCCTGGGCCGCGGCCTTCATGGCCAGCGCCATGGTGTAGACGTAGGTGTAGTAGCGGCTGCCCACGTCCTGGATGTCGAAGACGAGCGCCTCCAGTCCCTGGAGCCACTCCTGGCGCGGCGACAGCGACTCGAAGGTGGAGCCATAGAGGCTGTACACCGGCACGCCCGTGCGGCGGTCCTTCGCCTCGTCCACGGCGACCATGTACTGCGCCTCGCCGCGGACACCGTGCTCCGGCCCGAAGAGCGCCGCCAGCGTGACCCCGTCCGCACGGGACAGCAGGTCCGCCAGGTGGCGGAAGCGCGAGTCCACGCTGGTGGGGTTCACGATGGCTCCCACGCGCTTGCCCTTCAGCGCGGAGAAGCCCTGCTCGACCCACACGTCCAGTCCCGTCTTCACCTTCGTCACGGCCTTCCCTTCCTCACCCGGCCCCGAGGGCCTGAACGTCAACGGTCCTTGAAGCTCTTGAGCGCGCTCTCCGCGGCCACCTTGGAGTCGCACTTCGACAGCCCGAAGAGCCCGGTCCGCGAACCATCGTCGGGGCCGCCGTCCGACATCAAGCGCTCCAGTGGGCGCACCGCCCGCTTCAGCTGGAGCTTGCCCGCGGTGGACGCGGCGTCCGAGCGCACGTCACACCGCGCATGCTCGAACAGGTCGACGATGCGCTTCTCCGCGTCCGCGCTGCCCGCCTTCACGGCGGAGGCATAACTCTTCAAGGCCTCGTCCGGCTTGCCCGTCGCCTCCGTCAGACGGCCCAGGAGGAAGTGACGCCGTCCGGAGTCCTCTTCCCGCAGGATGACGGCGCGAACGTCCTTCGCCAGCGCCGCGCGTTCGTCCTCGGGCGCCCGCTCCACCGCGCGGATGGCGCGCAGGGTCGGATCGCCGCTGAACGACAGCATCAGGATGCCCACCACCGCGAGCACCACCCCCGCGCCCAACGCCACCCGGTACTTCGCCACCGGCTCCGGCAGGGCCGCCATGGCGCGCGAGAAGAGCGAGCCCCCCACGGTGCGCGCCTGACGCCCGAGCACCGCGGCCTGCTGCCCCAGCACGGTGGCTCCGGCCGCCGCGCGCTGGCTGATGACCGCCGCGCGCTGCCCCAGTCCGGACGCGTCCACCGGCGGCTGCTGGGATGACGCCTCCGCCACGCGCGCCAGGGCCAGGTTGCCGAAGGGCGGCACCGACTCCGCGCCCGGCGCCTCGGCGATGGCGCCCGCGTCGGGGGCCTCAACGCGGTACGGCGCGCGCGGCACGTGGAAGACGCGAATCTTCCCGGGGATGCCCTTCAGCTCGTAGGCGCCCACCTCCTTCGACGGAACCTCCGCCTTGTTCATCGCCAGGTAGACGGCCTCGGTGAAGTACACCTCGCCCGCCTCGGCGATGCCCTCCACCCGGGCGGCGATGTTGACGGGCTCACCGAAGATGTCGTTGCCGTCCAGCCGGACCTCGCCCACGTTGATGGCCACGCGGACGTGAATCTGCTCCGCCTCCTCCACCGTCCGGTTGTGGTGCCACAGCCGGTCCTGGATGGCGATGCCACTGAGCACCGCCTGGGTGGGCGATTCGAACGTGACGAGAAACGCGTCCCCGATGGATTTGACGATGCGCCCACCAAACGCATTGAACAGCGGCGACAGCAGGGCACTGTGGACCTGAAGCAGGCGCTGGTTCTCCTCCAGCGTCTGCCGACTGGTCCGCTCGGTGAAGCCCTTGATGTCGGTGAAGACGATGGCGAGGTTGGCGGTCTTCAAGGCCCGCGCAGTGTATGCGCCACTGCCCGAGGCGCAATCGCAACCGCGTTCCTGGAAGCAGCCTGTTGTCAGCGACGTGATGGTTTGAGCTCGCGCATCTTCCGCTTCGGCGGCGCCTCCATCGACTTGCGCACGCGCTCCGCGAGCTGAGGCCGCCCGGTCCGCGTGTAGAAGTCCGCCAGCCGCCGGAGCACCAGGGGGCTGGCGGGCTGATAGTCGCGCGCGGCCAGCAGCTCCCGCTCCGCGTCCAGGGGGCGCTCCTGCTTCTCCAGCACCTCCGCGAGCAGGAGGCGCACCTGCACCCACTCGGGCTTGAGGCGCGCCAGGTAGCGGTAGTGCATCTCCGCCTTGAGCGTGTCGCCCAGGTCGAACCAGAGCGTCCCCAGCCGGAGGCGGGCGTCCTCGTAGGAGCCGCGCAGCTTCACGGCCTGCTCGTATGCCTGCACGGCCTGCCTGCGGTCATCCCGCTCTTCCCACAACAACCCCCGCAGGTACCAGGCGCGAGGATTATGAGGGGCTTGCTGGAGGGCGGCGTCCAGGTGGGCCTCGGCCCGCTCCAAGGCGCCGCCCGTCTTCAACAAGAGCCGGGCCACCTCCAGCCGGGGCAGCTCCCAGGCGGGCTGGGCGCCAATCAGGGCGTCCAGCGCGGCGATGGCCCCCGCATCATCGCCGTCGGCCTCCAGGGCCAGGGCCTCCGGCAGTGAAACCGAGGGGCGCGCGGGGGCCCGAGTCAGGACGGAAGGCTCCGCCGCGTCAGCCGCGCCCGCCACCAAGGCCACCAGGATGACCCACCTCATGTGCGGCTGATAGCAGAGCCAGGCGGGGCGTCTCAATAGATCCTCTTGACGGCCGAACGGCCGCGCATGAAACCCATGACTGTGCAGATATCTCAAAGAACGCTGGAAGACCTTGGCTTCTCCGACGTGCTCCGCGCACTGGCGCAACGGTGCAGGACGGAGCCCGGGAGGGAGCGAGTGCTCGCCCGGCCGTTTCTCGACACCCCGGAGGAGGTCTCGGAGGCCCTGGCGCTCGTCACCGAGGCCCGCGCCCTCTCCCAGGAGCAGTTCTCCCTCCCCCTCGGCGGGGTGACGGACCTGCGCACGCCCCTGGGCCACGCCGCCAAGGGCGGCCTGCTGGAGCCCCGCCAGCTCATCGACGCGGCCCAGCTCCTCTTCGCCTTCGTGCGCACCCGCGAGGCCCTGGACGAGCGCAAGGCCCGCGTCCCTCGGCTGGTGGACATCGCCCGCCGGATGCCGACCCTGGAGGCGTTGGCCCGCCGCATCGACCAGTGTTTCGAAGCGGACGGTGAGATTTCCGACCGCGCCAGCCCCGAGCTGCGCGAGGCGCGTGACCGGGCCCGAGGCCTTCACCGCCGCATCAAGGCCCGCCTGGACGAGCTGCTCCACGACGAGACCTTCACGAACAAGCTGCGCGAGAACTACTACTCGATCCGCAACGGCCGTTACGTGGTGCCGGTGGTGTCCAACTACCGCGCGGAGGTGGATGGCATCGTCCACAACGCCAGCCAGACGGGCCAGACGCTCTTCATGGAGCCCCAGGCCATGGTGGGCCTGGGCAACGACCTGGCCATCGCCCAGTCGGAGGTCCTGGAGGAGGAGCGCAAGGTGCTCCAGGCCCTCAGTGACCTGCTGGGCAACGAGTCGGACCGCATCCTGGAGGGAATCGACGCCGTCGCGGAGCTGGACGAAGTCGAATCCGTGGCCCTCCTGTCCGCCGACCTGGGGGCAACGACCCCGGAGTTCGCCGACGTGACGGACTTGCAGTTGCGCCAGCTGCGCCATCCCCGGCTGGTGCTCAGGGGCGCGGAGGTCGTGGCCAACGACGTGACGCTCACGGGTGACGCCAAGGCGCTGGTCGTCTCCGGCCCCAACGCGGGCGGCAAGACGGTGACGCTGACGGGCGTGGGCCTCTGCTCGCTGATGCTGCGCGCCGCGCTGCCCATCCCGGTGGCTGAAGGCTCCCGGATGCCGCTGTACCGCTCCGTCCACTCCACCGTGGGCGACGCGCAGAACCTGGAGCAGGGCCTGTCCACGTTCAGCGCGCACGTGGTGATGTTGCGCGACATCATCAGCGCCGTGGGTGAGGGCTCGCTGGTCCTTATCGACGAAATCGCCGCGGACACCGACCCTCGCGAGGGCGCGGCCATCGCCATCGCCGTGCTGGAGGAGCTGATGTCCAAGGGCGTGGTGGTGCTCGTCACCACGCACCTCGAGGAGCTCAAGGCCCTGGCCCACATGGACCCGCGCTTCCTCAACGCGCGCGTGGGCTTCGACTCCAAGCGCATGGCCCCCACCTACCGGCTGCAGATGGGTGCCTCGGGTCAGTCGTCCGCCATCGAGATGGCGGCGCGCGTGGGGCTGCCCACGAACGTGTGCGAGCGCGCCCGCGAGCTCTCCGTCAACGCCGGTGGCCCGCTGAGCAAGGCGCTGGCGGCGGCCGAGGAAGAGCGGCGCAAGCTCCTCGAGGAGTTGGAGCGCGCCCGCGTCGCGGCGGCGGAGGCCGAGGCGCTCCGGGCCGACCTGGAGAAGCAGAAGCAGACCTTCGAGCGGGAGCGCCGCGCGAAGATGATGCAGTTCAACGAGGACGTGCACGCGGCCAGCGAGCACGCCGCGGCGGAGGTGCAGAAGCTGCTGTCGAAGCTTCGCGCCGAGCAGAACGAGAAGGCGCTGTCCGAGGCCCGGCAGCAGCTCCAGCAGCGCGCGGACGAGGCACAGAAGCGCGCCCTGGCCGCCAGGGCGGAGCTGTTCCAGGTGGAGGCGCCAGGCCCCGCGAACCTGAAGGTGGGCGCCTGGGTGCACCACTCGGGGTTGAGCCGCGACGTCGAGATCCTGGAGCTGGTGGACAGCCACGCGGTGGTGTCCGCGGGTGGCGCATTGAAGATGCGCGTGCCCATCACGGAGCTGTCGGGTGCGCGCACGCGCAAGCCGCAGCAGGCGAAGTTCCCGGAACGGCAGAAGCAGGACGCCGCCCTCAAGCGCGCGAGCTCCGCGGCGCCCGCGGAGGTGGAAGCCACGAACTTCCGCTGCGACGTGCGCGGCATGCGCGCGGACGACGCGCTGGCGGAGCTGGAGTCCTTCCTGGACCGGGGCATGCGCAGCGGAGAGGAAGCCGCGCTCGTCATCCACGGCCACGGCACGGGGGCGCTGAAGCAGGCCATCCGCGACTACCTGTCCGCCTCGCCCTACATCCGCATGTACCGCCCGGGTGAAGGCCACGAGGGCGGTGACGGCGTGACGGTGGTGGCCCTGCGCGCGTAAGCGGCCCCGTTGTTCTGAGACAGAAGCATCTGGGGCCGGAGGTGGCTGGAAACAGCGGCCTCCGGCCCTTCGCGTTGATGGGCGGGCGCGCCGTCTCACGGGGTCCAGTGGCCAGTGCATCCCTCAAGCGAGCATCAGCCGCCTGGTGAAGGACCTGCTCGCGGACGCGAGCAACCAGCACCTCGACGTGCTCGCCAACCCTCTGATGCGCACGCGGCCCGAATCCCTGCCCTGGGTGTGAAGCCCATCGGCGAACTCCGAGCCGGCTCTGAGCCCATCAGGGCGGCACGCTTTTTCCATTGATAGAGAGAACTCGCATGTACGCGCCCTTGGAGTCGAAGCAATAAACGACGATGCGCTCAGCATCCACTTCGACTTCCAGCGGGAAGCTCAGGTCCCCCTCGGCGACGATGTCGCAGGTCTGCCCTGGCTTCAGCTCGTACTCATCAGTCCATGGTTCGAGGAACACGATACGAGAGGCATCAAGTGAATTCCTGAGTCGCAGCGTGACGGTGCCGGGGCGCGCGTTCTGAGAGTCCATTGGGCAGTGTCTACTCCCCAAGGTGCGCCTCCTCAAACAGCAAGCCCATGGAGCGGCTGTTCGGTGCGGTCGAAAGTCGACGTGGCCCCCCCAGCTTCACATGGTGCGAGCATCGTGTTGGGCCGTTTGGCGCCACGTCCACCTCCAACGCCACGATTACCCTTCCCACGATCGCCTCACGGGCTCCGCGGCACATCGCGCCCGAAGACTTGCTGGATGCGCTCCAGATCCGACGGAGCCACGTGCAGCAGCGAGTGCTTGGGCGAAACAATCGCCAAGACGTACCCGCCCAGCACCCATGCGCGGGCCCTATATTGAGCGAAGTTGCGGAAGAGGCAGCCGTAGCCTCCCGCGACGTTCGCCTCGAAGGCATCGACCTCCAGGACCTCGAAGGGGGCGGTGAGCCCGCAGCGAAGGGCCTTGGACAGCGCTTCCTTCATCGTCCAGATGACATTCGATGCCAGCTCGCCACCACCGGACACATGCCGGGCCATGGCCAGCTCGCGCGCGGGCATCACCGATTCGAAGACATCCGTCCGCTCCGGAGAGAGCTGCTCGACGTCCACACCGATGATGTGCTCCGGCCCACAGGCCACAGCCGCCGCCACCGAGCGTGCATGGCTCAGCGACACCACGGGGGCGTCCGACCCAGCGCCCTTCACCACCGGCTGCTCGAACACCCCCGGCGCGATCTCCACCTCCTGCATGGCGGACTGGACGCCCAACGCGGAGAGCGCACGCTTCGCCGCGTAGCGCCCCAGGAAGAACCCCAGCCTTCGTGAGTCCGCGCGGAAGCCCTTGAGCCGCTCCCGTTCATTCGGGTGCAGCACCGCCAATTGCGCGTCCGAGAGCGTGGCCGAGGAGTCCTGGTGGACGCAGGCCAGCACCGCCGGCACCGGCACGCCGTGGCGCACCATGCCCAGCGATACCGTCGCGGAGGACTCCTTACCCAGTGGGTCGTGGCTGTCCGTGGCATTCATGCGACGGATTCTGTTTCATCCCCGAGGGAAACCTCAATCACACCACGGCTCGCCCTGCGCCCCAGCCAACAAGGGGAGGCCCGGCAGCAGCCCTCGGGAATCCCGCGCCTCCAGGAGGGTCGTCAGACGGGCTCCGCGCTGGACGTCCCGGCCCCGCCACATCCACCACCGAGGTCGTCACATGCATTGGGTCGTCCAGCGCAACCTGTTCAGCGAGCCCGGCTTCCACACGCTCATGAGCGTGTTACGCAACGGCGGCCTTCCGCACACCCTCGTGAAGGTCATTCCCTTCGACGGCGGCCTCGAGCCCGAAGTGGACGTGGAGGGCCCGGTCATCACCATGGGCTCCCTCTCGCTGACCCGCTACGCGAAGCGTCGAGGATGGGCGCCCGGCGCCTTCGTCAACGACAACTTCGACTTCCGCGTCTGGCGCGAACATCTGGGCCAGCACCTGCTGAACGCTGGCGCCCGGGTGTGCCGATTCGAGGACGTCACGCCACGCGAGGGCCCCTTCTTCGTCCGCCCCTGCCTGGACGACAAGTCTTTCTCCGGCAAGGTGACGACCTGGGAGGAGTTCAGCGCCTGGCGCGAGCAAGCCCTCGCCCCCGGCAATGGCGCCAGCGTCGCCCCCGACACTTGGGTGGCGGTCAGCGCACCGAAACACATTCAGCGCGAATACCGCATGGTGGTCGTCGACGGCCGCGTCATCACCGGCAGCCGATACAAGCTGGGAGACCGTCTCTCGGTCTCAACCGAGGTCGAGCCCGAGGTGCACGCCTTCACCCAGGCCATGGCCGACCTGTGGTCGCCGGACCGAGCCTACGTGCTCGACGTGTTCATGCACTCGGGCGGCCTGTACGTCGGGGAAATCAACAACCTCAACGCGGCGGGCTTCTACGCCTATGACGTCGCGAAGATGGTGGACGCCATCGAAGCCATGCGCTGGTAGCTCACGGCGCCCGTGTGGGTGAAAACAGCCGGGCGCCGTGAAACAGGCTCAGGACGCGCTCAGTTGCGCGGCGAGCACGCCGTCCAGGGCCTGCGCCTGCATCTTCAGCTCGGGGTCCGGATCCGCCAGCGCCTTCGCCGTGTGAATCCGGGCCTGCGCCGCGTCCGACTTGGCCAGGGCCATGGCCATGTAGAGGTTTGCCCGCGAGTCATCCGGGTGCGCCTGGAGCACGGGCGTGAGGACCTGCACCGCACGTGCGTCCTCCTCCCGCTCCAGCAGTGCCATGGCGAGATCCCGCGCGGGGCCCGGCTCCGACGGGGCCTTCGCGTGAGCGTGTTCCAGGAGTTCCACGGAACGCGCGCGATCCCCCGCCAGATCCAGGGCCCGAGACAACCCGTGCATCACCGATACATCGCCGGGGGATTTACGAAGCGCCTCCTCTAGCAGGCGGCGGCCTTCCGCCACATCCCCTGCGTCCAACCGGGCCATTCCGTCGCGATAAAGGTCCGTTCCCACTGAGTTCTCCTGGCACCACGCGGTGCGTCGGTCATTTCCACGCAACTTCCAGTCTACAAACTGCGACAAACTAAGAGAAAGCTTTCCCCCGGACCTCATCATGCAAGTTCGAAACTCCCCCGTCTCGGCGCGCCGCCCTGCGACTTCCCCCTCGGAGTCGCCCGCCGCGGAAAAGCCCAACGCCGCTGCTCCCGCGGCCCTCCACCAGAAGGACTCCTTCAGCGCCCCGGCTTCGGCGCTGGCGCGCACGGCGAAGGTCGGCGCGGCGCCCGCGGGTGACCACGGCAAGCTGATGACGGAGTACCTGACCGGCGCGCGTCCGCCCCCGGCGGACTTCGAGCAGGTCATCGGCTACAAGCCCTACGCCATCCAGACGCCGCACGGGCAGCGGATGCAGGATCCGCTGGGCTACGCCTCCGTGCCGTTCCAGATTGGCCCGGTCAAGGAGTTCGACCCCGCCGCCAAGACGCACGACTACGGCTACGACCTGCTGCGCTACTTCGAGAAGAAGGGCACGCCGCTGGGTCCCGACGCGCGCAAGGCCGCCGACGCCCTGTTCCGCAAGGACATGTTCGACTACGCGAACGACCAGAAGGGCTTCATGGATCGCGTGAAGTACCGCTCGTGGGCGCAGATCTACGCCACCGCGGTGGAGCTGTACTCGAAGGCCCAGGGCAACGGCCCTCCGTAGGCCGCGAGCAGGTCCGCGGCGCCAGGGCGGCGAGGGAGCGTTCCTCCCCGCCGCCCGTGTCATTTCAGGGCGCCTCGTAGCGCCGCAGCTTGTCGTACAGCGTCCGCAGGCCGATGCCCAACCGCTGGGCCGCGCGCTTGCGGTTTCCCGCCTCGTCCGCGATGGCCTGCTCGATGGCCCGCCGCTCCAGCTCTTCCAGCGTCAGGCTGGGAAGCCGGCCCCCCTCCGGCGCGGGCGCATCCACGGGCCCCGGAGCCCCTGTCGGGTCCAGCCACAAGTGCCGAGGCTCCACCACCGGCCCATCCGCGAGGATGGCAGCCCGCTCGAGCGCGTTTCGCAGCTCGCGGACGTTCCCCGGCCACGTGAAGGCCTCCAGCCGCGCCAAGGCCTCGGATGACAGACGCAGCCCCGGCCGCCCCAGCTCCTCACCGATGCGACGCAGCAACAGCTCCGCCAGCGGGCGCAAATCCTCGCGCCGCTCGCGCAGCGAAGGCAGCCGGATGGGGAACACCGCGAGCCGGTGATACAAGTCCTCGCGGAACTCGCCCCGCGCCATCATCCCCTTGAGGTCGCGGTTGGTGGCGGCCACCCAGCGCACGTCGGCTTCCAGCGTCCGAGTGCCGCCCACGCGCTCGAAGCGCCGCTCCTGCAGGACACGGAGCAGCTTGGCCTGAAGCTCCGCCTTCAGCTCGCCCACCTCATCGAGGAAGAACGTGCCTCCCTGGGCCAGCTCGATACGGCCCCGACGCTGCGCCACCGCGCCCGTGAAGGCGCCCTTCTCATGGCCGAACAGCTCGCTCTCCAGGAGCGTCTCCGTGAGGGCCGCGCAGTTGACGGCCACGAAGGGCCCGTCGGCGCGCTCGCTCCACTGGTGGAGGGCCCGCGCCGTCACCTCCTTGCCGGTGCCACTCTCCCCCACCAACAGCACCGTGGCCTGAGTCGGCGCCACCTTGCGCAGCGCCTCCACCACGGGGACCATGGCGGCGGCGCCCCAGCTCAGCTCCACCTCACCGGTGGACTGCCGCGCCTCCGTCTTCCAGTTGAGCAGCGCCCGCCGCTCCAACGCCCGAGCCACCGTGAGGCGCAGCTCCGCGGGGCTGCCCACCGGCTTCAGGAGGTAATCGAAGGCGCCCGCCTTCATCGCCGCCACCGCGCTCTCCACGGTGCCCACCGCGGTGAGCACCACCACCTCCACATCGGGCTGCTCTTCCTTCACCTTGCGCAGCAGCGACAGCCCATCCAGGCCCGGCATCCGCAGATCCGTGAGCAGCAGGTCCACGCCCTGCTTCGCCAGGAGCCGCGCGGCCTCGTCGCCATCGGCGGCCGTCGTCACCGAGTGCCCTTCGAACTCCAACGCCTCCGCGAGGAACGAGCGCACGCCCTCTTCGTCATCCACCACCAGGATTCGCGCCATCGCTCAGGCTCCTCTCGCCGGCACGATGAGGCGGAACTCCGCGCCGCCCCCGGCATGGCTGCGCGCGCTCACGGAGCCGCCGTGCAGCTCCACGATGCGCCGGGTGATGGCCAGGCCCAGGCCCACGCCTCGCACCCGGCCAGTGACGAAGGGCTCGAAGATGCGCTCCTCCTCGCCCGAGGCGATGCCCGGCCCGTGGTCCTTCACGGTGAACACCAGCGACCGCTCCTGCTGTTCGAGGCTCACCTCCACGGGGCGGCCCTCCGGGCTGGCCTGGACGGCGTTGCGCAGCACGTTCTCCAACGCCTGCTGCAAGCGCCCCGCGTCGAGCGGCCAAGGGGTCCGCGCGGGCAGGTAACGAACCTCGACCCGCGCGGGGCCCGTGGTCTCCACCGCCGCGCGCAGCACGTCATTGGGGTCCGCGTCCACGCGCCGCAGCTCACCGCTGGCCACGAATCCCAGCAGGTCATTCATCAACTGTTCCAGGCGGACGGCCTCCGACACCACGCGTCCCGCCTTCGGCCCCAGGACGGTGTCCGCCTCCACGCGCTCGGCCAGCAGCTGCGCGTGCCCCTTGAGCGAGGCCAGCGGGTTGCGCAGCTCGTGCGCCAGCACCGCGGACATGGTGCCCAGCGCCGCCAGCCGCCGGCCGCGCTCCAGCTCCTCCGCCAGGGCCTCCCGCTGCGCCAGCGAGCGCGAGAAGGCGAACGCCAGCGCGAGGATGCCCACGCACGAGGCCACCGCCACGCCCAGCAGGCGCTGGGAGCGGGACTCCAGCTCCAGGGCGGTGAGCGGCTCGAACTCGTAGACCATGCGCACCGGCTTGCGAGGCTCCTGGATGTCCCCCACCGAGGCCATCGCCCGCGTCTCCTCCAGCGTCAGCGGCCCGAAGACGGGCCGGGGCCTTCGGATGCGGTGGACGAGCCGCGCGCGCCCTCCCTCGACCAACAGGGGTGCGCCGTCCTGGATGTCGCGCGTGCCCACCTTCACCGCGCCGGCGGACACGAGCGGCTGGGTCTCCTCCAGCACCGCCACATAGCGGAGCCCGCCTTCCCGGTGGGACGCCAGGAAGGCATCCAACGCGGCCTGGTCCGGCAACCCATCGGCGTCGCGGAAGGCCTCGAAGCCCGCCACCATGATGACGTTGGCCATGCCCCGGGCGACCAGGGCGGAGGACTCCAACGCGGTGCTCCGGATGAACAGCGCCGCCGACATCAACACGGCGCACATGAGGACCGCCGCCACCCAGGGCGCTCGGGGTCCAAGCGGACGCCACCAGGGCGCGCCACTCATCGCCGACCTCCTCCGGGGGGACTCCAACTCCATCGCACACCTCCACTGGGTGCGAACTCTGCATGGGGAGTGCGGAATCCGCACTCTCTTCCGAGGGCCACGGGCGCCTCGCGGGCCGTACGTCGTCCGGGCATCGCAGGGGACATGGGCTTCTCTCCCGGGGGTGGAGGGCGGCCACGAGGCCGCTGGCAGGGCGACGGAGCGGCCTCGAAGCGCTTGCGAGACGGCCCGTCACGGACGCCCAGTGCAATCACGAGGCCCAGGCCCGCTGTTGAGGGACGCGCGCCTCGCCACCGCCGCCGGCCCGCCGCGCGAGTGCTGAAACCGCCAAGGGGCGATGCGGAATCCGCACTCACGCTGCGGTTCCCGCAGGCCCGCTGCCCGTTTCCCGTCTCATTTCCAGTGGTTGGCCCCTGGCAAGGCACATGCAGTGGCACTTGCTTGCGATGACAAACGGACACACACCGGGATCGAAGCGGAGACAGTACCGGATGACGGCCCTGGCCCTGGGCTTCCTCGGGCTGGTGGCGGCGCCGGGTGTCGGGCTGGCGCAGGCAGCGCAGCAGCGCATGAGCGTGTCGTTGGAGGAGGCCATTGCCCGGGCGCTCAAGACGAGCCCCCAGGTGGCGCAGGCCGCTGGCAGCGTCGCGACGACGGACGCGGCCAGGCGCAGCGCGTTCGGCGCCTACCTGCCGAACCTGACGGCGAACGCGAACAGCTCGCTGGCGAGCGCCCAGCGTCTGGACCCGGGCACCGGCGTGGTGTTCAACGCGCCCAGCGACACGTACAGCGCCGGTGTCTCGGCGTCCTGGAACGTCTTCACGGGAGGACAGCGCGGCGCCAACAGCCGTCAGGCCCAGGCGCGCTCCAGCGCGGCCCAGGCGGGGCTGACCGCGCAGCGCGCGTCCGCGGTGCTCGACGTCGAGCGCGCCTACTACGAGGTGCTGCGCGCCGGGGGCCTGGAGGACGTCGCGAACTCCCGCATCGAGCGCGCGAAGCAGAACGCCGAGGCCGCCGAGCGCCGGATGACGGTGGGCTCCGCCACGCGCTCCGACGTGCTGCGCGCCCGGTTCGACCTGACGTCCGCGCAGGAGGCGCTGCTCTCCGCTCAAACGCAGCACATGGCCGCCGCGCTGTCGCTGGGGCGCCTCATCGGCGAGGACGTCCCGGTGGATGCCCAGCCGCTGGAGGCTCGGGACGAGTCTCCGTTCGCGCTGACGGAAGAGGCCCTGGCCGACGAAATCACCGCGCGGGCGCCCTCGGTGCTGGCGGCGGAGGCGGACCTGCGCGCGGCGGAGGCTGGCGTGAGCGCGGCCCGGTCGACCTACCTGCCCACGGTGCGCCTGTCCGGCGGGTATGACTGGTTCAACGACGAGCCGGCCTTCAACGGGGGCCGGACGAGCTGGTCGGTGCGCCTGGGCCTCTCCTACCCCATCTTCGACGGCTTCGTCCGTGAGGAGCGCGTGGTGAATGCGCGGACGCAGGCCTCGGTGGCCCAGGCCACCCTGGCCGACACCCGGCGCGCGGTGCGCTCCAGCGTGGGGACCTCCCTGAGCCAGCTCAAGCTGGCCGCGAACCGCATCGCCCTGGCGACCGAGTCCGTGGAAGTGGCGAAGGAAGACCTGAAGGTGCAGCAGGAGCGCTACAAGCTGGGCGCCACCACCATCCTCGAGCTGCTGACGTCCCAGGAGAACCTGGTGCAGGCGGAGATCAACCTGGTGGCCTTCCGCTTCGAGTACCGAATCTCGCGCGCGCAACTGGAAGCGCTCGCCGGGAGGCCGCTATGAGCACGTCCACCCAGCCGCAGCCGCCGCAGGGCCCGGGCGCCAACCGGGACATCTCCAACGTCATCATCCGCGTCGAGGGCCTGCGCAAGGAATACACGATGGGCTCCGAGGTGGTCCGCGCGCTGCGCGGGGTCGACCTCACCATCCACCGCAACGAGTACGTGGCCGTCATGGGGCCGTCCGGCTCGGGCAAGTCCACCTTCATGAACCTCATCGGCTGCCTGGACGTCCCCAGTGACGGGCAGTACTGGCTCAACGGCCAGCCGGTGGCGGGCATGTCGGAGAACGCGCTGGCCCGCATCCGCAACCGGGAGCTGGGCTTCGTGTTCCAGAGCTTCAACCTGCTGCCCCGGGCGTCGGCGCTGGACAACGTGGCCCTGCCGCTCATCTACGCCCGCGTCCCCAAGAAGGAACGGCGCGAGCGCGCGGCGGCGATGCTGGACAAGGTGGGCCTGGGCGCGCGCAAGGACCACCGCCCCAACGAGCTGTCCGGCGGTCAGCGCCAGCGCGTGGCCATTGCCCGCGCGCTGGTGACGCAGCCCGCGCTGCTGCTGGCGGACGAGCCCACGGGCGCGCTCGACAGCCGCACCGGCGAGGAGATCATGGCGCTCTTCGGCGAGCTGCATACGCAAGGGCAGACGTTGATGCTCGTCACACACGAGTCGGACATCGCGGCGCACGCGCACCGGGTGCTGTTCTTGAAGGACGGCGTCATCGAGCGGGACGAGCGGAATCAGCACTGAATTTTCGCCACGCTCGCTGCGTGGGACAGGGAACGGGAGGTCGTCGTGAGCAAGACGAAGACATGGATCATCTCCGGCGGCGCGGCGCTCCTTCTGGGGGCGGGTGTGTACGTCACCCAGCGCGACGCGGAGCCCCAGAAGCAGGAGCGCTCGTCCGCGCTGGTGGCGGCGGAGCGCCGGGACATGGAGGTGGTGGCGGAGTCCGCGGGCCTGGTCGAGCCCCTGCGCGTGGTGGAGGTGAAGTCCCAGGCCTCCGGTGAAGTGCTGAAGGTCCACTTCGACACCGGCGACACCGTGGCCAAGGGCACGCTGCTGGCGGAGATCGAGCCGCGCGACGTGCAGAACGCGCTGGCGCAGGCCCAGGCCGACCTGGAGTCCGCGCGGGTGCGGCTGAACACCACCGAGGCCCAGCGTCAGCGCATGGAGACGCTGCGCAAGGACGCCTACGTGACGCTGCAGGAGTACGAAGCGGCGGTGGACGCCGCGGCCACGGCGCGGGCGGCGAAGGTCCGCGCGGAGACCAACCTCCAGTTGGCCCGCGAGCGCAGCCGGGACGTCACCATCATCGCGCCCAGCCCGGGCACCATCCTGGAGCGGACCATCCAGCCGGGCGTCATCATCGCCTCCGCCACGAACAACGTCTCCGGTGGCACCGCGCTGTTCAAGATGGCCGACCTGTCGGTGATGCAGGTGCGCGCCAAGGTGGACGAGACGGACGTCGGGCAGATCAAGGCCGGCCAGAAGGCCCGCGTCACCATGGAGGCCTACCCGGGCCGCACCTTCATCGGCGAGGTGGTGAAGATCGAGCCGCAGGCGCTGGTGGAGCAGAACGTCACCCTCTTCCCGGTGCTCGTGCGGATGGAGAACCCGGACGGCCTCCTGCGGCCAGGCATGAACGCGGAGGTGTCCATTGAAATCTCCCGCCGGCGCAACGCCATCACCGTGCCCAACACCGCCGTGGTGGGCATGCGCGACGCTCGGAACGCGGCGGCCGCGGTGGGCCTCTCCGAGGACGCGGTGCGCGCGATGATGCGGCCGCCCAGCGCGCCGGGCCCGCGCGACACGCCGGAGGGCGCGACGACGGTGTCCGCCGTGGGCGAGGCGGGCGCGGGCGCCACCCAGGCGGTGATGCAGGGCAACGGCCCGGGGGCCAACGTGGTGCCGGCGCGGGGCGGGCCGGGCGCGGGCAATGGCCAGGGAGGCTCGGGCGAGGGCCGCGCTGGACGCCGGCAGCGGGAGGAGCGCCAGGGCGCGTCGGACACGCGGATGGGCGTCGTCTTCGTGCAGGGCGCGCAGGGCATCGAGCCCCGCCGCGTCACGCTGGGCCTGAGCGACTGGGAGAGCACCGAGGTGGTGAGCGGGCTGGAGGAAGGCGAGCAGGTGCTGCTCATCTCCGTGGCGAAGCTCCAGCAGCAGCAGCAGCAGCGCAACGAGCGGATGCGCCAGATGTCGGGTGGCGTGATTCCTGGCGCCGGCGGTCCGCGGATGCCGCGCTAGTGCCGGTTCCCGAAAGGAGGAGGACACGTCATGGGTGAAATCATCCGGGTCGCATTCGATGCGGTCCTCGCCAACAAGCTGCGGTCGCTGCTGACCATGCTGGGCATCGTCATCGGCATCGCCGCGGTCATCACCATGGTGGCGCTGGGTGAAGGGGCACAGCGCTCGGTGGCGCAGCGGCTCCAGACGCTGGGCACCAACGTGCTCACGGTGCGCCCCGGCCAGTCCTTCTCCGGCGGCGGCATGATTCGCGCCCAGGCGTCGCTGACCATCGACGACGCGCAGGCGCTGAAGGAGAACGCGCGCTACATCCAGGCCGTCTCGCCGGAGATCGAGTCGCGCTTCCAGGTGGAGTACGGCGCCAAGAACGCCAACCTGTCCGTCGTGGGCACCTGGCCGGACTACTTCCGCGTCAACCAGGGGCAGATCACCGACGGCCGCCTCTTCACGGAGACCGAGGACCGGGGCCGCCGCCGGGTGGTGGTGCTGGGCGCGCTCGCGGGGGCGCAGCTGGGGTTGACGGACACCGCGTCGCTCGTGGGCGAGTCCATCCGGATCCGCGGCATCCCGTTCGAGGTCATCGGCGTGCTCGCGGAGAAAGGCGCCCAGGGCTTCAGCAACCCGGATGAGAGCCTCTACATCCCGCTCGCCACCGCGCAGTTCCGGGTGATGGGCAGCGACCGCATCCGCTCCATCGCGGTGCAGGCCGTGGACGAGAAGTCGATGAACGACGCCATGGCGGAGATTGACCAGAAGCTGCGCCGCGAGCACCGGCTGCGCCCGGAGCAGCCCGCGGACTTCAACATCCGGGACCAGGCCTCGCTGCTCACGACGATGCAGGAGACGACCCAGACGTTCTCCCTGCTGCTCGCGGGCATCGCCGCCATCTCCCTGCTGGTGGGCGGCATCGGCATCATGAACATCATGCTCGTGTCGGTGACGGAGCGGACGCGCGAGATTGGCCTGCGCAAGGCGCTGGGCGCCACGGGCATGGACATCATGCTCCAGTTCCTCGTCGAGTCCCTGGTGCTGTGCCTCGCGGGTGGAACGCTGGGGCTGCTGCTGGGCGTGGGCGGCGCGGCGATGCTCGAGCGCATGGCTGGCTGGACGGTGGTGGTGGCCCCCGAGGCCATCGTGGTCGCCATCGCCTTCTCCGCGACGGTGGGCGTGTTCTTCGGCATCTGGCCGGCGCGCCGCGCGGCGAGCCTGGCCCCCATCGAGTCGCTCCGCTACGAGTGACGCTCCGGACGGCCCTCGGCATCCCGGGGGCCGTCGCCGTGTGAGCCTGCCCGCCCTCCGGGGAGGCGTCGAGCAGCCCGCCTGGATTCATCTCCGGGCCTCCCCTTCCGAGTGGGGACTGCACAGCGTGCAGATGTTTGGAGACCCCACTCTGAGGAGAGACGACATGGCGGATGGGAAGCGGGTTGCTTGCATCGTGGGAGATGGCTTCGAGGACTCGGAGCTGCGGGTGCCCTATGACCAGTTGCGCGGCGCCGGCCATGAGGTGGTGCTCATCGGCAAGAAGGCGGGCGACTCGGTCGAGGGCAAACGAGGCAAGGAGAAGTTCCGGTTGGAGCGCGGCATCGACGAGGTCGACGTGAAGGACTTCGACATGCTGCTCATCCCTGGCGGGCACTCCCCCGACAACCTCCGGGCCGACGAGCGCTTCATCCGGTTCGTGAAGGAGTTCGATGACCGCGGCAAGCTGATCGCCGCCGTGTGCCACGGGCCGCAGCTCTTCATCTCCGCGGGCATCGTGGATGGGCGGACGCTCACCGCGTGGACGACGATTCAGCAAGACCTGAAGATGATTCCGAACGTCCGCGTGAGAGACGCGTCCGTGGTCCGCGATGCCAACTGGATCACCAGTCGCAAGCCGGATGACCTGGAAGATTTCAGCAAGGCCATCCTCGAGGATTTGAAGAGCGCGGGCGCGACAGCGGGGCGCGAAGCCCGCACCTGATCGCCACGGCACCGGGACACATGCCTGACGCGCCCATGGCAGGCATGTGCCCCGCGACGAGCCAGCCCGGGCTGTGACCTCCACCGTCACGCCAGGCCCTCGCAGTAACGCAAAACGCAACATCGGCGCACGGGAGCCAGGACGCGCTCCCTGGGCAGCAATCCCTATCAATCCAGGCCCCTCAATTGCAGACGCCGGACGCGCACCTCGACAGACTTCATCGCTCGTCCATTCCCTTGCAATTGGAGACGTCTGATGATCGCACATGCCCGCATTGTCCGCAGCATCCTCGCCGCTGTCGCCGCCCTCGGGTTGGGGACCGCTTGTGGAGGGCCGGTGGAGGAGCCGCAACCTGAAGTCATGGAGGAGACGGCGGCCCTCGACAGGGACGCGGTGGAGAACGAGCCCTCTCACAAGGTGGAGGACCTCATCGGCGCGCTCGACCGTGCGGCGGGAGTCCTCCACGTGCAGGACTCCGCCGAGCAGATCGTCCTGCAGCAACTCAAGGCGCAGCGCACCGGTACCGCGCAGTACGTGACCAAGGATGAGCTGACGGGAGATACGACGTACTTCACGGTCACCCGTCACCCCTGGAGGGAGTGGCCCCTCCTGTTCAAGATGTGCGCCACGGGTGAGGTCGTCTTCTCCTGGGTCCCCTGCCCCACGAGCATCTACGAGGACCCCATCACCCGCATCTGGCAGAACGCCTCCTGTACCCGCCGGGTCCAGGCTGCTGCGTGGGGCATCTGCAACAACACCTTCGACGGCAACAGCTACGACATCGAGTACCGCGAAGCCTGGCGCTGTGGCGTGGGCACGGGCTTCTGCGTCGAGCGGCGCGCGGCCAAGACCGTGCGCTACGACTACGCCCTGGCCTACTGCAACTCGGGCCTGCTCACGAACGTCACGCCCCAGAACTTCGACTACCTCTGCATGCGCTGAGGCCCGCGGCTAACGGGCGCCCTGCTCGAAAGCGCCCACGTCGCGGTAGTACCGCTCGACCTGGGCCTGCGTCGCCGCCTGCGTGTAGACCTCCGCACGCGGGTGTTCGATGGCATCGAGGATGACCTTCGCGGCGTCCTCGACGCGCTGCGCCCCCGGCAACGTGCGCGAGTCCGGGCCCCCTCCCAGCGCATTGTCGCCGAAAGCCGTGGCGACCACGCCCGGCATCACCACCGTGACGGTGATGCCGGGGTGCGTCTCACGCAGCTCCTGACGGAGACATGCGCTGAGCGCGTTGAGCGCATGCTTCGCCGCGCTGTACGCGGACCGGTGCGGCACGATGGGGAGCCGCCCCAGGGTGCTGGAGACGTTGACGAGTTGCCCGGCGTCGCGCGCCTGGAAGTGCGGCAGCACCGCCTGCATGCCGTAGAGCGCGGTGTTCACGTTGTCGCGCCACATGGCCTCCAGGTCCGCGTCCGTGAGCTCCGCGACGGAGCGGGTGATGCCGCGGCCCGCGTTGTTCACCCACACGTCGATGCGGCCAAAGCGCGTGAGCGCAGCGTCGCGCAGGCGCTCCATGTCCTCGCGCCGGGTCGCATCGGTGACCACCGCCAGGGCGTCACTCCCGCATCGCGCCGCCACGGCCTCCAGCTCCGCCTTCCGGCGCGCGGCCAGCACGAGCCGGGCACCCTGCCCGCCTGCCTGCCGCGCCAGCTCCGCGCCGATTCCGCTGCTCGCCCCCGTGATGACGATGACCTTGTCCATGTCCGTGCTCCTTGCCGCCAGCGGCGCCTGTTCAATGGCCCCACGGTCCAACGCGCCCGGATACCACGCCAGGGGTTGGAAGCGGGCCGCCGGAGCGACCGTCCGCGACTCCCGCGCGATGCGCCGAGCCCCGTCGGTGGCGTGCTACCCTGGCGCCTCACCCGCCCCCCCACCCGCCCCTCACTCCGTTGCGATTCTTCTCCTTTTCGATGCTCATCGGGCTCGGCGCGGTGCTGGGCCACCTGTACCTGTACCGGCGGCTGGTGCGGCAACTCGTGCATGGCCGCCTGCCCCGCCTGCTGGCGATAGGCGTGCTCGTGTTGATGACGGGCGTGCTGGGGAACCGGCGCACCGTGGTGGACCTGCTCCCCTCGGGCGCCGAGGGCCCGCTCACCCAGGCGATGTACACGTGGATGGGCGTGGCGCTGTGCCTCGTCATCGCGTTGGTGCTGACGGATGCGGGGCGCGCGCTCGCGGCCCTCGTCCAGCGGCTGCGGCGCCGTCCCGAGCCCACGCCTCCCGCAGCCGAGGCCCCGCCCGCGCAGCACGTCGACGAGGAGCGGCGGCGCTTCCTGGGCCAAGCCGTGGCGGGAGGCGCCTTCATGGCCGGTGGAGGCCTCGCGGCCCATGGGAGCTGGCGCGCCTTCTCGCCGCCCATCGTCACCGAGCTGGCGGTGAAGATTCCCAAGCTCCCCAAGGCGCTGGACGGGCTGAGCATCGTGCAGCTCACCGACATCCACGTGGGCCACTTCATCCAGCGCCGCTACATGGACGCGCTCGTCCAACAAGCCAACACGCTGCGCCCCGACCTGTTCGCCATCACCGGCGACCTGGTGGATGGCGACGTGCCCTCGCTGGGTGGCCACGTGGCCGCGCTCGCGGCGCTGAAGTCGCGCTACGGCAGCTACTTCGTCACCGGCAACCACGACTACTACTCGGGTGACGAGGCGTGGTCGGCGTTCCTGGAGTCGCTCGGCATCGAGGTGCTCCGCAACCGGCACGTGCGCATCGGTGACGCGGGGGCCTCGTTCGACCTGGTGGGCGTGGATGACTGGAGCGGTGGCCGGCGGCGCAACAAGAAGGGCTACGACCTGGACCAGGCGCTCGCGGGGCGCAATCCCGACCGCGCCGCGGTGCTGCTCGCGCACCAGCCCGCGAACTTCAAGGTCGCCGCCGAACGCGGCGTGGACCTCCAGATTTCCGGCCACACCCATGGTGGACAGTTGGTGCCCATGACGTTCCTCATCGGGCTCGCCTGGGAGCACTCCGCCGGGCTGTACGCGCACGGGGACTCGAACATCTACGTCAGCCGGGGCTGCGGCTTCTGGGGCCCGCCCATGCGCGTCGGGAGCCCCCCGGAGATCGTCAAGCTCGTGCTGACGGCATGACGCACCGGGACATCCGGTGGAGGGCCTGCCTGCTCTCCCAGGGGACGGGACTTCGGGCAACGTCCCCGTGACGCGACTTCGGGTATGCTGCCCGCAAAATCAGGACCCGTGAGGGCGGGTCCTCCAAAAATCTTGAGAGGCACACATATGAAGCACCTGGGAAAAGTCGGACTGCTGGTCGGAGCGCTCGCGCTGGGTGGCACCGTCGTCGGCTGTAAGGCCGAGGATGACACCGCGAAGAAGCACCGCATCACCGGCAGCGACCACCTCAGCAAGAAGCAATACAAGGAGGCCATCGAGGCCTACGCCCTGTCGCTCCAGGCCGACCCGAAGCAGGAGAAGGTCTGGGAGAAGAAGGCCTTCGCCCACATGCAGATCGGGCAGATGAACGAGGCCGCCGAGTCCGTGCTGAAGATGGGCGAGTTCAAGACGGCGCCCGCCGAGAAGGCCGAGATCTACCGGACGCTGGCCAGCATGTACATGACGGGCGGCACGAGCGAAGAGGCCGAGAAGTACTTCAACGAGGCCCTGAAGCTCGATCCGAAGGACGAGGCGTCCCTGGGGTGGATCGCGGAGATCTACGCGCAGCGCGGTGGTGCCCGCTCCATGGGTGCGCCCATCATCAAGGAGGCCCTGGACAAGTCGCTCGGGTATTACGACCAGGTCATCGCCATCAACCCGAACTCGGCCAACACGTACCTCAACAAGCGCGTGGTGATGGGCCGCCTGATGGAGTTCGAGCGGCAGCAGAAGGAGATGGCGCTGTCCGAGGCGGAGGAGAACAAGAAGGACAAGGCCATCGTCGCCGAGGCCAACGCCCGCGCCGAGGAGCACCAGAAGCGCATGGACGAGTACCAGGTGCAGTTCGCGGAGATGACGAAGAAGTTCAGCGAGGCCCAGAAGGCCGCGAAGGCGGCGGCGCCCGCGCCGTAGTCTCCTTCCACCTGCGAGCCTGTCCGCGAGGGCCTGGGACCGCGAACCGGTTCCGGGCCCGCTGCGTTCTGGCCCAAGGCCAGCGCGGCTCCGTCCGGAGCGGCACCTGGCCCGCGCGTGCGGCGGAGCATGCGACGCCGATTTCGCGGCGCCGGGTGACAGTTGATTCCCCCCAGGGTGTTCCTAGCTGCGCGACGTCGCTGACGTCTGGAACCCTGGGAGGGAAAGCATGCGCATCTCGAAAGCAGGAGCCTGGGCTGGAACCGTCTTGCTCGCGGCGGCGCTCAGCGCGTGTTCGGCCGGGCCATTCGTCGAAGGCAATGGCGAAAGGGTGGAAGAGGCGCGGCGGACGCCCTCGTTCGAGGAGGTCCACGTCAGCGACGGCATCGCCGCCATCGTCGTCGTGGACCCGGAGCAACCCCACGGCGTCGTCGTCGAGGGTGACAGCAATCTGGTGGCCCTCCTGCGCACCGACGTCCATTCTCGCGGCCAGCTGCGGGTCCAGTTCCTCTCCGAGGACGTGGGCCACTGGGAGTCCGAGAACCCGCTGCGCGTGCGCGTCACCGTCCCGACACTGCGGGGCTTCGAGCGCTCGGGCGGCGGCGCCGTGAGCCTGAGCGGGACGATGGCGGCCCCCTACTTCCGGCTCGTCGCGAGCGGCGGCGGCAGGATTCGAGCCGAGGGGCTCGCGGTGGAGCGCATGACGATGGAGACCAGCGGCGGCGCGGAGGTCACCCTCGCGGGCCATGCCGCCGTGCTGGACAGTGAGATGTCAGGAGGCGGCAAGCTGTACGGCGCGGGGCTGCGAGTCGCCGACGCGCGGCTGGAGTCCAGCGGTGGCGGCAGCACCGAGCTGCAGGTGGTCGACACCTTGCGTGTCGAGGCCTCCGGAGGCGGGAACATCACCATCATCGGCGCGCCCGTCGTGGTCGAACGGGACCTGTCGGGCGGCTCGACGCTGCGCTTCGAGTAGCCCCGGCGAGCTTCAGCGCCGCCGCCGGCCGCCGCCCGCGAGCACCATCAAGAGGCCGCCCGCGAGCGCCGCACCGCCGCCCGCGAGGTACAACGTGGTCTGGTCCGTGTTCCGCCCGGTGATGAGCTCCGTGGCCCGCTCCGTGAGCGAGTCACGGGCCTTGAGTCCGGACCAGAGCAACACCGCACCCGCGATGGCGAGCATGACTCCCAGCAGCCGGACGACACTCACGTTGCCTCCTGATGACGAGGGCCCCGCTTGGGGGCCTTCGTCGAGCTCAGCGTTTCTTGTTCGACGCGGGCCGCTTCTTGGCAGCGGCGGTCTTCGGTGACGTCTTGGCCACACGCACGGGAGCCGTCTTCTTGGGCGTGGCCGTGGACACCTTCGCCACGGCCGCAGCCTTCTTGGCCTTGGACGGCTTTGCTACGGCCGCAGCCTTCTTGGCCTTGGACGGCTTTGCTACGGCCGCAGCCTTCTTGGCCTTGGACGGCTTTGCTACGGCCGCAGCCTTCTTGGCCTTGGCCGTGGACGGCTTGGCCTTGGAGGACGTCGTCTTCGGCTTGAGCGTTTTCGATTCCACCACGGGCGGCGAGGCCTTCGCCCTGGTCGTGCTCGCGACCGTCCCCTTCTTCGCCTTGGCCGTGGACACCTTCGCCGCCGCAGCAGCCTTCGTCGTCTTGGCCGGAGACGTGGTGGCCGCAGCGGGGGAAGTCCTGGCAACGGACGCAGCCGGCTTCGCCGTGGCGGTGGCCTTCTTCACGGGCGCCTTCGCGCCAGCCCGCTGACGAGACGCACGGCGCTGCACCGGGGCCTCCTCGGGAGGAGGCGCGGACACCTCGGACGTTGCGGCAGGAGGCTGGGGCCGAGCCGCGAGTTCAGCCGCCACGAGCGCCGCCGCCGGCTCGCGCGGTTCCACGCGAGACGTCGACTCCGAGCGAACCTCCACCGGGGACTCCTCAGCCTCTCGCGACGGGCGCCCAGAGGCCGGAGCCTCGAAACCACGACGCGCTTCGGCGTCGGGCGACGCCTCGCGCACGTCTGGCGTGAAGCCCGCGGGGGGCTCCATGGAGAAGACCTTGTCCGCCTCCGACTCCGGCCGGGGACGCGGCGCGGGGAACCGAGCGCCCTGCCCTCCCTGCTGCCGCTGGAAGGACTTCGACGGCGGAGCGGAGCCACGGCCCTCGCTCCGGCCATCGCCCCCACGATGCCGTTGGGCGGCCAGCGCCCGGAGCCTGTCGAACCCCGGGTGCGGTGACGAGGCGACCTCCGCCGAAGGCATCTCCCAAGGCGCCGGCGCCGCGGGAACCTCGGCAGGGGCCGGAGGTGCCTGCTCCGTGGGCAGCTCGGGCCGGATGAACGTCCGGCGTTTGGCCCCCTGCGACGATTCAGAAGCCTGCTCCGTCCGCGTTTCGTCCGCCCTGGGCGGGAAGCGCGGCTCCTTCCGGTGCGGAGCGGCGTCCTCGCGACGTCCCTCGCGGGAGAACCGCCCACGAGGCCCCTGAGGTGACGCCTCGTGAGGAGCGCCCTGGGGGCTCCGACCCGCGGCGGCCTCCCGTTCCCGGCGCCCGGGCCTTCCGGCGTGCTCGCGATGACCACCCCGCTCCCGATGCTGCGGGGCCTCGGCCATCCACGCCTGACGGCGGCGCGGCGGCTGTGCTCCGGCCCCCTCCGCGCGGCTCAGCATCGCCTCGCCGTCGAACTGGAGCGCCTCGAAGTCGATCTTCTTCGCCGTCACGTTGACGGACGTCAGCCGCACGCGGAGCTTCTGCCCCACGCGCACGCGGCGGCCATTCGCGTACACCAGCGAATGCGTCAGCTTGTCCAGCTTCGCGCCCGGCCCCAGCGTCTCCGCCTTCACCAGGCCTTCCACATGCACTTCGTCCAGCTCGACGAAGAAGCCGAAGTCGGTGATGGCGGCCACCGTGGCGGCGAACTCCTCCCCCACGCGGTCCTTCATCATCAGGCACGCGTAGAAGGAGACCACCTCGCGCTCGACCTGCATCGCCGCGCGCTCACGCTCCGAGCACTGCGCGGACATGTCCTCGAGCTGCTCCTCCTCACGCTCCAGCATGGACGGCGAAGGCTTGCGTCCCCGCCGCGCCCAGTGCGCCTTGAGCAGCCGGTGCACCAGCAGGTCCGGATAGCGCCGGATGGGCGAGGTGAAGTGCAGGTAGAACTCCGCCGCCAGGCCGTAGTGGCCCACGTCCGTCGCGGTGTACACGGCCTGCATCATGGAGCGCAGCAGCAGCTGGTTCAGCGCGCGCTGCTCGGGGTGCCCCTGGAGCTGGCTGATGAACGCGTCCAGCTCCTTCGACGACACGCCGTCATCGACGCGGAGCTTGAAGCCGTAGGCCTCCGCGAGCCCGGCGAAGGTCGCCAGCTTCTCCGGGTCCGGCTCACCGTGGAACCGGTACACCGTGGGCAGCCCCTCGTCTTGGAAGAACCGGGCCACCGCCTCGTTGGCGGCGAGCATGCACTCCTCGATGAGCCGGTGGCTGTCCTTGCGCTCGCGCTTGTCCATGCGCAGCGGGAGGCCGTCCTCCCCCAGCACCACCTTGTGCTCGGGCAGGTCGAAGTCAATGGCGCCGCGCTCCTTGCGCATCTTCATCAACGCGCGAGCCAGCGACATCAACCGCTCGAAGTGGGGCTTGAACGCGTTGCGGTGCGGCACGTCCTTGCCGTCGAGGACGTCCTGCACTTCGTTGTACGTGCACCGCGCCGCGCTGCGCATCACCGCCGGGTACAGGACGGAGTCGCGGCGGTGGCCACGGCGGTCGAACGTCATGTCCGCCACCATGCACAGCCGGTCTTCATCCGGGCGCAGCGAGCAGATGCCGTTGCTCAGCCGCTCCGGCAGCATGGGCAGCACCCGGTCCGGCAGGTACACGGACGTGGCGCGCCGCAGGGCCTCGGTGTTCAGCGCGCTGCCTTCCCGGACGTAGTGCGTCACGTCCGCGATGGCCACCACCAGCCGCCAGCCGTCCGCGCGGTCCTCCACGTAGACGGCGTCGTCGAAGTCGCGCGCGTCCTCACCGTCGATGGTGATGAGCGGCAGCGAGCGCAGGTCCTTCCGCTGCTCACCCCGGGCCTCGTCTTCCGACACCGTGACGGCGTACTGGTCCGCCTCGACCATCACCTCGGGAGGGAACTCGTCGGAGAAGCCCTGCGAGTACGCGACCCCCAGGACCTCGGCGCCCGGCGTCCCCGGCTTGCCCAGGGAGCCGGCCACTTCACCATGCAGCCCCCGGTCTGGATCCAACAACTGGGCACCGATGCCCAGCTGGACCTTCACCAGGTCTCCGTCCCGAGCCATCTGCGTCAGCGGCACGCGAATGGGGCCCGGCAGGCTCGTATCCGTGGGGTACACGGTGGCGTAACGGCCCTTCACCACATAGGTGCCCACGGCCAGCTCGCGCCGGCGCTGCACCACCCGAACGAGCCGCCCCTCCAGGCGAGGCGGACGGCCCGACACGGACACCACCACCCGGTCATTGTCGAGCGCCCGCTGCGCTTCGTGCGGGGGCAGGAAGACGTTGTCGCCCTCTCCGCCCAGCGGATGGACGAAGCCGAAGCCATCACGATGGACGTGGAGGATGCCCTCGAGCAGGTCCTGCCCGTCGGATTCGTCGAACCGGCCGCGCCGGGAAGGCCATTCACCCTGGCCGCCCCGGAAGCCGCCGTGCTTGCCACCCGCGTGGCGGTCTCGCCCCGCGTCCCGGCCCTGCCAACCCGAGCCCTTGCCACGGCCACCGGCGTCCTGGCGGCGCGCCGCGAAGCCTCCGGGGCCCGCATGCGAGCCCTGCCGCCGGAGGTCCTTGCCCCGTGGCGGGCCTTCATGGCGCCGGCCCGTGGACTCCGGGCCGCCCTGACGCCAGGCAGCAGCGCCCCCCTGCTCCCGGGCGCGAGCCTCCGGCTCACGGCGCGAGGGCACGCGGGGAACGAAGCGCTTGCCTTCCTTGAGGATGTCGCCCTGACGGACGAGCTCGCGCAACATGCGCTTGAGCACCGTCTGCTGCCCAGGGTGCAGGCCCGCGAGCCGGAGAAGCTCCTTGATGCCCAGCGGGTGGTCTGCGTCAGCGAGGAGCTGCTTGAGAAGTTCTGGAGAAAGAATCACGGTGGGGTCGCGGCTCGGCCGCTACGGGAACGGGTAAGCCCGAAGCAGCCGGACGGGAACCCCCCGGCGACCGGCCGCCTCCCGGAACCTTCTCCGGGCGGCGACCGTCAGGGCTTGACCGTGACGTTGATTTTGAAGGAGCGATCCACCAGCCCGGGCGACAGCGCCTTGGCCAGGAAGAACTCCACCTCGAAGCTGCCCGGGTTGCGGGGCGTGAAGAAGAACTCGCGCGTGCCGGGACCGTCCTCGGGCGCGGGCTCGAAGTTGGCCTCGCGCAGACCCACGCGCTTGGCCATGGTCGGCTCGATGGCCCAGGTGAACCCCGGCTGCTCGGGCAGGCGCACGGTGAGGCCGTGGTTGAGGCGCACGTCCACGGACGTGGGGACCTCCCCCTCGATGTGCACCAGCTCCATCTCGTCGCGGGACACGGCGCGCGCCTCGGAGGGACGCGGCTCGAAGTTCTCCGCCGCGATGCGGCCACCCCAGCCGGACGTCTTGTCGACGACGCCCTGCACCTGGAGCGTGTAGCCCACGAACTTGCGCAGCGCCTTGGTGGCGGCCTTGCCTTCGATGATGAAGGACACCTGCTGGCGCGTGCCGCCGTTGGAGACGACGAGGATGTACTCCTCGCCCATCATCTCCAGGTTGCCACGCACGCCCGCGAAGCCCTTGATGCCCGCGCCCATGCCGGCCGCCGTCACCATGGAGACCTCGCCGGGAGACAGGTAGCGCAGCCGCGCCTCGGTCTCGACGGGGGTGGCCTCCACGACCTCGGCGTCCGGCTTCTTGGCCGAGTACTTGCGGACGTCGATCACGCCGCTGTGGTTGGTCGTCTTGCGGATGAGCCCGACGACCGAGACCTTGTGGTCCACATAGGCCGGGAGCACTTCCTGATCCGGGCCCTGCAGGAGGAAGGTCAGCTCGCGCTTGTCCCGGCCGACGACCACCAGGTGCGGCATGTCGTTGGTCACGACCAGGCGGCCCTTGAGGCTGCCCTCGCCCGTGACGCCGCGGCCTTCGCCGGCCGTCAGGAGCTGCTCCAGCTCACGCTTGGTGAGGGGCTCACCCGGGGGCGGAAGCTTGGTGGCGCGCGGACGCGGCTTCTCCACCGGAGGCGCGACGGGAATCGAGGGCGCGGCGCTCGCCTTGCCCGACTTGCCACCCGCGGCGGACTTCGCGGCGGCGGACGCCTTCGCCGGCGGGGCTTTCGCGGCGGACTTGCTGGCCGGAGCCGCCTTGGCCGCCGACGCCGTCTTGCCCGCGGGGGCGGCCTTCTTCGGGGTGGCCTTCTCCTGCACGGCCTTCTTCACCGCGCCCTTGGCCCCCTTCGAGATATCCGATGCCGCTTTCGCCAATTTCGTCGCCGCCTTTGCCACCCGTTTTGAGGCGTTCTTGATCAGATCCAGCCGGGCAGCGGAGTCCTTCTTCGCAGCGGGCTTTGCGCCAGCCTTGCCAGCGGGAGTCGTCTTCTTGGCCCCAGACTTGGGCTTGGCCATCGACGCAGTCTCCTTGAGAGTTCCCGTGTCCTTTCAACGGGTTGGCAACCTGCCCCGGAGGGCAGGCAAGCCTCGCGATCAACGTTGCTTGTAACGATGATCAGGTAGGCTGTCAAACTAACACTTGATTATCCCACGGACTTTGTTCGCGAAGAGGGTCCGAGCCACGGAGCCCGCGCATGGCTATAAGCCGGGCATGAACGACTCCGCCACCTTGCTCCCGGAGGAAGAAGCCCGCGCGCGGATCCTCGCGTTGTGCGCCGCCCTGCCCACCGAGTGGCTGGCGCTGGACGATTCCCTGGGCCGGGTGCTCGCCGAGGACGTGGCCGCGCAGCGGACCCTTCCCCCCTGGGACAACTCGGCCATGGACGGCTACGCGGTGCGCAGCGCCGACCTCACCGGCCCCCTGCCCGCCCGGCTCAGCGTGGGTGAGACGGTCTACGCGGGGGCGACGCCGGCCCGGGCCCTGGCGCCCGGCGTGTGCGCCCGCATCATGACGGGGGCGCCCCTTCCCGAGGGGGCGGACGCGGTGGTGATGCGAGAGCGGACCCGGCCGGCCGCCAGCAACGGCGCGGATCAAATCGACATCCTGGAAGCCGTGGCGCCCGGCCACTTCGTGCGGCCCCGGGGCGAGGATGCCCGTGAAGGCCAGGTGCTCCTGGCGGGTGGCACCCCCCTGGGCATCCCGGAGCTGGGGTTGCTCTGGGCCCAGGGGCGGCAGAGCGCCCCGGTCCATCGCGCCCCGCGGGTGGCCATCCTCTCCACGGGGGACGAGCTGTGCCGCGCGGACGAGGCGCCGCAAGGGCGCATCGTCGACACCAACGCCCCGTCGCTGGCGCTGGCGGTCCGGCGGGCGGGCGGCCTCCCCACGTTGCTGGGCATCGCCCGGGACACCCGGGACTCGGTGGAGGCGGCGCTGGCTCGCGTGGACGGGTTCGACGTGGTCATCACCAGCGCGGGGGTGTCCGTGGGCGAGCGGGACTACGTGAAGGAGGTCCTGGCCGCCATGGGCGTGGAGCAGCACCTGTGGCGCGTCGCCATCAAGCCGGGCAAGCCGCTGGTGGTGGGCCGGCGCGGCGCCACCCTCTTCTTCGGGCTCCCGGGCAACCCCACGTCGTCCCTGGTAACCTTCGAGCTCTTCGTCCGCCCCGCCCTCCGCCGCCTCCTGGGCCATGCCACCTCGGCGCCCGGCCGGGTGCCCGGGCGCCTGGAGGGCCGCCTGTCGAAGCCGCCCGGCCTCTCCCACTTCGTCCGGGTCACGGCCGCCTGGAGAGAAGGCAGCCTCTGGGCCCGTCCGCTGGCGACGCAAACGTCCGGTGTTCTGCGCTCTGCCGCGGCAGCCACCCATTTGCTGCACTTCCCCCGGGAAGCGAGCAGCTTGAGCGAGGGGGACGCAGTAGAACTGCTCCCGCTCTCATGGGTGGCCTGAGGAACGAATGACGCCGTGAGGCATCTACCGGGTGGGCCCATGTCGGAAAGTTTGGGCCCGCCTTGACTTGAGAACGTGAGGACCTCAAACAGGGGCCCGCATCTGGAGACGATTCAACATGTCGGATACTCGCTCACCTCAGGTCCTTCCCAACCGCAAGCCCACGCAGCACCTGGAGCGGTTCTCGGAAGCGGACATCCCGACCGAGCGTGGCACCCTGCGGACCATCGTGTTCCGGGACAAGCGCAACGGGCGGGAGCACGTGGCGCTCGTCGTGGGGGACGTTTCGGGGAGCGAGGGTGTGCCGGTCCGCATCCACTCCGAGTGCCTCACCAGCGAGGTCTTCGGCAGCCTGAAGTGCGACTGCCGGGAGCAGCTGGACCGGTCGCTCGACTTCATCACCCAGGCGGGAGAAGGCGTCGTCCTCTACCTGCGGCAGGAGGGGCGCGGCATCGGCCTGGGGAACAAGATCAAGGCCTACGCCCTCCAGGCCAAGGGCGCGGACACCTACGAGGCCAACCGGCAGCTGGGGTTCGCGGACGACCTGCGCACCTACGACATCGCGGCGGAGATGCTGCGCAGTCTGGACGTCCGTTCGGTGGACCTGATGACCAACAACCCGCTGAAGATCGCGGGCATGGTCGAAGAAGGCATTCCGGTCCGGCGTCGAATCCCTTCCCGGACCGAGCACAATCCGCATAACGTCGACTACCTGAGGACGAAGCGCGAGCGCACGGGGCACCTGATTGAGCTCTTCGCCGAGGACGACGACACGGAAGCCAAGGCAGGCTGAGAAACCCGCGGAGCGGCGGCGCAACACCGTCGCGCGCAATCAGGCCCGCATCCCCTTCGAGGTGCGGTTCTGGGGCGTCCGCGGCTCCATCCCCGCGCCCGGGGCGAACACCCGGCGCTATGGCGGCAACACGCCCTGCGTGGAGGTGCGCTGCGGGGACGAGCTGCTCATCTTCGACCTGGGAACGGGGGCCCGCTCGCTGGGCCACGCCCTGGTGGCGAAGAAGAAGCCGGTGCGCGGCTCCATCTTCATCTCGCACTACCACTACGACCACCTGCAGGGGCTGCCCTTCTTCGGGCCCATGTTCCTGCCCACCAGCGCCCTGGACGTGTACGGGCCGGCGCGCAACGGGCAGTCGGTGAAGCAGCTGTTGAGCGGGCAGATGATGCCGCCCTACTTCCCGGTGACGGCCGAGGGCGTGTTCCGGGCGAAGCTCACGTACACGGACCTGGCCGCCACGCAGACGCTCACGCTGGGGCCCGCGCAGGTGCGCACCATCGAGCTGAACCACCCGGGCGGCAACCTGGGCTACCGCGTGGAGTGCCAGGGCCGCTCGGTGGTGTACGCCACGGACCTGGAGCACGGCACGGAGATGGACGCCGCGTTCTACGCGTTCGCCCAGGACGCGGACGTCCTCATCTACGACGCCATGTACACCGAGGACGAGTACCACGGCCGCACGGGGCCGGCCCGCACCGGGTGGGGCCACTCCACGTGGGAGGCCGCGGTGCAGGCCGCGAACGAGGCCGGCGTGAAGAAGCTCGTGCTCTTCCACCACGACCCGTCACGCGACGACGCGGGCCTGGACCGGCTGCTGCGTCAGGTGCGCAAGCACCGCCCGGACGCCATCGCCGCCCGCGAGTCGCTGGTCATCAAGCTGTAGGGCCCTTCCCCGCCACCGCGCGCTTCACCGTCTCGCGCAGGCCGCGGAAGGGCAGCCGCTCCAGGGCCGTGGGCACGTCCACCCACTCGAAGGCGTCGTGTTCGGCGCTCAGGCGCACGTCCGCGTCCGGGGGCACGTGCACCGCGAAGCCGCTCTCCTCCACCAGTTGGGGCGGCAGGGCCTCGCCCAGCGCGAAGGCATGACGGTAGGCCAGGTCCACCAGCGGCAGCCGCAGGCCCGTCTCCTCTTCCAGCTCACGAGCCGCGGCCTGGGCGGGCGACTCACCGGCCTCGAGGCGCCCCGTGAGGACCTGCCAGAAGCCGCCTCGCTCCGGCCGTCGGCGCACGAGCAGCACGCGGGCCTCGGGCCCGTGGCCCTTCACCACCGCGATGCTCACGGTCCGCAGGGGCGGCGGCGCGTCCACGCGCTCGCTGTCGAAGACGGCGCAGAAGCTGTTGGCGGCGGCCTCCTCCACCTCCGCCATGGGCAGGACGCGGCCCAGCTCACGCTGCATGGAGGTGACGCCCGCCTCGCGGATGCCGCACGGAACGATGAACTGGAAGTGGTCCATGTTCGTGTTCACGTTGAGCGCGAAGCCGTGCGTGGTGAGCCAGCGAGACAGGTGCACGCCAATGGCGGCGACCTTGCGTGTGTCCGGGGCCCCCTCCTCGCCAATCCAGACGCCGGGCCACTTGGGGATGGGCCCCGCGGTGATGCCCCAGCGCGACAGCACGTCCATGATGGAGCGCTCCACGTCGCGCACGTAGCGGCGCACGTCCCGCCGGGCCTCCGGCAGCAGGAAGATGGGGTAGCCCACGAGCTGCCCGGGGCCATGGTACGTGACGTCGCCGCCGCGATTGGTGTCAAAGACCTCCACGCCCCTGTCCGCGAGCTGCGCGTCGGTGGCGACGATGTTCTCCCGCTTCGCGGCGCGGCCCAGGGTGAGCACGGCGGGGTGCTCCAGCAGGAGCAGCACGTCGCCCGACAGCCCCTGCCGGCGCGACTCGCTGAAGAGGTGCATCAACTGGAGGCCGTCCTCGTACTCCACCCGGCCCAGCCGGTAGACAGTGAGCGTGTTCATCGCGTTCGTTTCCTTCGGGACTTCCGGGGGGTGGAGGGAGGAGCCGCGGGCTCCAGGCTCCACGCACCCGAGGGCACCCGGTTGAGGAGGGCGTGCAGCTCATGGCCTGCACGGGGCGAGCGCGCCGCCGCGGCAGCCAGGGCGTGGAGCACGTCCTCGGAGAGGGAGACCGCGGGCTCGCGCAAGGACAGGCGCTGGCGGGCAATCTCGATGAAGTCGGCCTGGGTGGGCGGGTGCAGCGGCAACAGGACCTGCACGTGCTCCAGGAGGGACGTCGGGACGGCGTCTCGCACGGCCTGACGGAGGGATGCCGTGGTCCACAGCGAGAGGCCGCGGGCGTCGCCACGCAGCAGCAGGTCCCTCGGCTCCGTGACGTGGCCTCGCGCGCTGAGGATGACAACGGGCCGGTGGTGCGGCGGCCCCGAGAGAAACGCACACAACCGCGCGAGCGACGCGTCGTCCAGCCGGTCCACGTCCTCCACGAGCACGGGCCGTGACGCGCTGGACAGGTCCAGGTCCGAGACGACAGTGAGGAGGCCCTGGTCCTCGCGTTGGAGCTGCTGGAACCAGAGGCTCTTGCCACAGCCTTCCGGGCCGACGACGAGGAGACACCGCGCGCCGCCCTGGAGCGATTGCGCGAGCAAGTCCCGCGCCGCCTGCTGGCCCACGAGGCCCACGACGGCCTCCACCGCCCTCTCGGCCCGCGCGACGGGCGGCGGAGGCACGGGCGTGACGTCGCCGAGCAGGGACTGGGACTCGAGCAGACAGCTCTTGCAGATGAAGGCGCCCGCGGGCCCCGCGACCAGGTCGCCCGTGTCGGCGCGAGGGCGGCAGCAGAAGGAGCACCAGGCGTCGAGCGCCGCGTCCGCGCGTGTGGGGCCGCGTTCAATGAGCCGGGCCTCTCGACGGCGCCGGACAGGAGGCGCGAAGTCCGCGTCCGCGTCGGACGCCGCAGGCGCGAGTCGCGCCTCGGGCGCAGGCGGGCTCTCGGGCGCCTCAGCCAAGCCCTCTGCCCGTTCCTCGGCCCCAGCGACAGGCGCGCCTCGAGCACCCGCCTCCTGCGTGCGCGGAGGGGCGTCAGCGCCCGGCGCGGCATCGTCCCCCGCGACCTCCGAGTCGATGACCCACTGCGGGGCGGTGTCACGAGGTGCCTCTTCGCTGGCGTGCAGCACCGCCTCGCGCAGGGCATCCTCGAGGAGCCGCTGCCGGTGGACGACCTCCGGAATCAACCCGCCTTCCACGGTCAGCTCCAGCGCGGACGCCAGCACCGCATCCTCGTCGTCGTCCGGCTGGGGCCTCGCGAGGAGCGTGCCCGGCAACCACTCCAGCCGGTTCACCTCTTCCGCGATATCCGTCCGGCGCTCATCCAACCGGCTCGCGTGGCGCAGCAACTGGAGCGCCCGCTGCAGATTGCCGGCATCGCGATAGAGCTCCGCCGCTTTCTGGAGGCACTCCACCGCGCGGGCCACGTCCCCCTGTGTCTCGGCGGACTGCGCGGCGCGGATCAGCTCGCGAGGGTTCTCGGCCATACCCTGGGAGACTAACCGGCCCGAGCCTCCGGCGCGCGGCCCGCGTACAGGGCGCTCGCGGCCAGGGGCTCCCAGGGCCGGCACCACGCCCCATCACCGTCGGGGCGTGGCACGGACACGGCGCTCAGCTCACGCCATGGCCAGGAACAACAGGTCCGGCTTCTCCAGGTACTTGATGATCTCGTACGTGAAGTCCGCCGCCACCGAGCCGTCGATGACGCGGTGGTCGCACGACAGCGACAGGTTCATCATGTCGCGCACCACGACCTGGTCGCCCACCACCGCCGGGCGCTTCTTCAGGCGGTGCACGCCGAGGATGCCCACCTCGGGGTGGTTGATGATGGGCGTGGCGAAGAGGCCACCGCTCTGCCCCAGCGAGCTGATGGTGAACGTGCCGCCCGTCAGCTCCTCCATCTTCAGCTTGCGGTCGCGCGCGGCGGCGCCCAGCCGCGCCGTCTCGCGGGCCAGCTCGCCCAGCGTCAGGCGGTCCGCGTTCTTCACCACCGCCACCGTGAGGCCGTCCGGCGTCGCGGCGGCCATGCCGATGTTGTACTCGCCGCGGACCACCAGCTCCTGCGACGCCTCGTCGAAGTTCGCGTTGAGGTGCGGGAACTTCTTCAGCGCCGCCACCGTCGCCTTGATGATGAACGGCAGGTAGTTGAGCTTGGTGCTGTCCCCCGCCGCCGCGAGCTGCGCGTTCAGCCGGGCGCGCAGCGCCACCAGGTCCGTGGCGTCCACTTCCTCCACGAACGCGAAGTGCGGCGCGGTGAACTTCGAGCGCACCATCTTCTCGGCGATCTTCTTGCGCAGGCCCCGCAGCGGGACGCGCTCGTCGGAAGCACCCGAGCTGACCGGAGGCGCCGCGGGACGCGCCTGCTGCGCGGCCGGAGCCGCCGCCACCACGTTCTTCTCGCCGCCCTCCAGCGCCGCGACGACGTCCGCCTTCGTCACGCGGCCCTGCGGGCCCGTGCCCGCGATCGCCGCCAGGTCCAGCCCGTGCTCGCGCGCCATCCGCCGCGTCACCGGCGTGGCCAGCACCTTCGACGCCGAGGCCGGAGCCCCCGAGCCATTGCCGCTCGCCGCGGGCGCCGCCGCCACCGGGGCCGCAGCGGCCGCGGACTCACCGTGGCCCCCCGCCTGCGCGGGAACGTCGCCCTCGACCTCCAGGGTGACCAGGAGCTGGTGCACCTTGGCCATGTCGCCTTCGTTGCCGTGCGTCTTCACGACGCGGCCCGCCTTGGGCGACGGGACGGTGACGGTGGCCTTGTCCGTCATCACCTCGGCGAGCACCTGGTCTTCCTTGACGGAATCCCCCGCCTTCACGTGCCACTTCACCAGCTCACCCTCCATCACGCCTTCACCGAGGTCGGGGAGCTTGAATTCGAAGATCGCCATGGAGTCGTCTTTCCGAAAAGCAGGGGTGTGAGGTCAAGCCATGAACCGGAGCACCGCGACTCAGCCGAGCCGCTCCAACCGCTCGCGCTCCATCAGGCCCTTCATGAAGAATTCCGCGGCCCGGTAGCTGGACCGCACCAGCGGACCGGACGCCACGTAGAGGAAGCCGTAGGACTCCGCCAGCTTCTTGTACGCCTCGAACTGCGCCGGCGTGACGAAGCGCTCCACGCGCAGGTGGTACTGCGACGGCTGCAGGTACTGGCCCAGCGTCAGGACGTCCACGCCCACGTCGCGCAGGTCCTTGAACGTCTGCTCCAGCTCCGCGTCCGTCTCCCCCAGGCCCACCATGACGGACGTCTTGGTGTAGAGGCCCTCGGGGCGGTTCTTGAGGTACTCCAGCACGCGCAGGGACTGGTCGTACCTGGCGCGGCGGTCGCGCACCGTCGGCGTCAGCCGCGCCACCGTCTCCACGTTGTGCGCCACCACGTGAGGCTTCGCCTCCGCGACGGTGGCCAGGTCCTTCTCCACGCCCTTGAAGTCCGGGATGAGGACCTCGACGATGGTGCGCGGGCTCTCCCGGCGCAGCTCGCGGATGGCGGACGCGAAGTGGCTGGCGCCGCCGTCCGGCCGGTCATCCCGGTTCACGGACGTGACGACGATGTACTCCAGGTCCATCTCCTTCACCGCCTGGGCCAGATGGATGGGCTCCATCGGGTCCAGCGGCGGAGGCGCGCCGACCTTCACGTGGCAGAAGCGGCACGCGCGCGTGCAGACCTCGCCCATGAGCATCACCGTCGCGGTGCCACCGCCCCAGCACTCGGCGATGTTCGGGCAGCGGGCCTCTTCGCACACCGTGGCCAGCTTGGTGCGCTTCACGATGGCTTTGACCCGCTCGTAGCCTTCTCCGTGCGGGAGCCGCACCTTCAGCCACTCCGGCTTGCGGGTGGTCTCAGTCACCTGGGGGAGAGGGAACCGGTCGGGAGTCGCCATGGATCGCGGGCCTTCTATGGGTTGGACGGAGGACGTTCAAGCGGAAGCCACTGACGCGAGGCGTCAGCATCCACCGGGCGTCCGCCAGTTGTCGCCTCTGTACTAATGCCCCGGCCGCCCCAGGGCAGCCCGGGGAGTCCCGTGCCACCTGCCAGCCAGGGGACCGGCGCCCCGCCGTGATGGCGAGGGGCCGGAAATGAAAGGGCCGTCCGCGGCGCACCGGGACGGCCCTGGGACTTCAGGGGCGAGGCCGGCCGCTCAGAAGTGACGCGGGTGGCCCAGCGTGGCCTCGGCGCCCTCGTGCATGATCTCCGACAGCGTCGGGTGCGCGTGGACGGTGTTGGCCAGCTCCTCGGTGGTGATCTCCAGCTTCAGCGCGACGCACGCCTCGGCCAGCAGCTCCGTGGCATGCGGGCCGATGAGGTGCACGCCCAGGACCTCGTCGTACTTCTTGTCCGAGACGATCTTCACCATGCCCGTGGACTCGTTGGAGATGGCCGACTTGGTCACCGCCGCGAAGGGCGCGATGCCCACCTTGACGTCGTAGCCGCGCTCCTTGGCCTTCTTCTCCGTCAGGCCCACCGAGGCGACCTCGGGGTAGCAGTACGTGGCCGACGGGGTCAGGTCGTAGTTGATGGGCTGCGGGTTCTTCCCCGCGATGTGCTCCACCGCCACCACGCACTCGGCGCTCGCCATGTGGGCCAGCATCGGCGTGGGGATGATGTCGCCCACGGCGTACACGTTGGGCTCCGAGGTGCGGAGCATCGAGTCGACCTTGATATAGCCGCGGTCGGACTTGATGCTCGTCTTGTCCAGGCCCACGTCCTCGGTGACGGGCGAGCGGCCCACCGCCGACAGGAGGATCTCCGCCTCCAGCGTCTTGGTCTCGTTGCCGACCTTCATGGTGACGCGCACGCCGTCCGCCGTGTGCTCCACCTTCTCCACCGCGGAGCCGGTGTGCACGTCGATGCCGCGGCGCTTGAAGATCTTCTCCAGCTCCTTGGAGATGTCCGCGTCCTCGATGGGGAGCAGCGCGGGCAGGTACTCCACGATGGCCGTCTTGCTGCCCACGTGGTTGAACACGGAGGCGAACTCACAGCCGACGGCGCCGGCGCCCAGGACGATGATGCTCTTGGGGACGCGGTCGATCTGCAGGATGGAGTCGCTGTTCAGGACCCGCTTGTGGTCCACCGGGACGTTGGGCAGGGACTTGGGCACCGAGCCCGTGGCGAGGATGATGTTCTTCGCGTCCAGGACCTGCTTGGAGCCGTCCTCGGCGGTGACCTCCACCTTGTTCTTGCCCGCGATGCGGCCGTGGCCCTTGATGACCGTCACCTTGTTCTTCTTCATCAAGAAGTCGATGCCGTTGGCACCCTTGGTGACGATCTTGTCCTTGTGCTTCATCGCGTTCGGCCAGTTGATGACCGGGTTGCTCACGTCGATGCCGAAGTCAGCCGCCTCGCGGACGTGGTGGAAGAGCTCCGCGGTCCACAGCAGGGACTTGGTCGGGATGCAGCCGCGGTGGAGGCAGGTGCCGCCCAGCCGCTTGTCCTTCTCGATGATGGCCGTCTTCAGGCCGAGCTGACCCGCGCGAATGGCTCCCACGTAGCCGCCAGGACCCGAGCCGATGATCACCACGTCGAACGTCTCAGCCACGCACGCCTCCGTAATTTTTGAGGATGGAACCCGGTGGGGCTGATAACCCCCGGTCCCGGTTGGAATCAAGGAGTTTGCTCGTGCGCCGTTTCCCGCTCCGAACCCTCCTCTTGATGTTGGTGGCACTCCTCGCCTTTGGACGCCTGTGGTGTGTGACGCACCAGGATGAAGCGTCCGGCCCACGGCCCGACGGCCAGGCCCGGGCCCCTGCCCCGTCGGCCCCTGGGGCCGGCATGGCCTCCGTCACCGAGTGCCGCACCCTGGAGCGGGCGCTCGAGGGCGCCCTCCGTACGCCGCAGGACGCCAAGGTCGTCGCCGAGGCCCGCCAGCAATTGGAGGCATGTGCGCAGCCTCCTCCCCGGGCGTGCGTGCTCGGCGCCGCGCTCGACGCGCGCTCTCCCTTATCCCACGGAGAAGCCACGCCTTTGCGAGCGCTGCAGGGGACCCTGTGCGAGCGGTGCCTGACGGCCGCGAACACCTGCGCCCAGGCCGTGGGACAGGCGCTGCTGGCGGCCGCGGTGAACCCCCAGGCGGACACGGCCCTGGCCAAGTGGAACCTGGACCATGCGGGACCGGGCACGCAGGCGGCCTGTGTCTCGCTCGTCCAGTTGGGGATCGCGCCCGCGGCGCAGTCCGGCCTCGGCGTACGGCCGCCGGTGCTCGCGCTCGTCGACACGCTGGCGCCGCGCTGCGCCCAGGAAGGCCATCTGGATGACACCGTACTGCGCGCCGCCGCGGCGAACCTCGAGGCGCCTTCCGCGGCCCTGGTCGCGATGGCCGCCGCGCCGCTGGATGGAAAGCCGGGGCCCATCAAGCCGGATCACCTGGAGGGCACCGAGCCCCGGCACCAGGCGTTCGACCGGGACGTGAAGACAGGTGTCCCGGTGGGCAAGGCGCTCCGGAGCGAGCGGTGGGATGCGGATGGTGCGCTGCGCGCGGGTTATGCGCCCACGCTGAAGCAGCTCGGGGTCGTGCGGGTCCACGCCACGGGCCCCGGGACGCTGAGGGCCATTGTCCGGACGCCGAAGGGCGTGGGGTTGAGGGATCCGGAGAAGGACTTCTCCTTCGTCAACCCCACCATCTGCCGCTTCCAGGGCACTGGCGACTGGGAGGAGTGCCAGCTCCAGGTCGCGCTGCGCGACGTGGACGCGGTCAGCGTCTTCCCCGAGCGTGAGGATGTCGTGCTGAACGAGCTGGAGCTCATCGGCGCCCGCTGAGCGGGCGCCGATGTCCCGCATCAGCTGACGAGGAGGCCGCGCTCCTTCGCCATGGCGAAGAGCGGCGTGGCGTCCTTCTTCAGCACCGCGCTGACGTCCTTGATGATGGAGTCACCCGACTTCGCCACCGACAGGAAGTTGTCGAAGGTGCGCGTCAGGATGAGCACGCCCGAGATGATGACCCGCTGCAGGTTGTGCTGCAGATCGGAGCCCTCGTAGATGAGCCACGCCTGCTCCATCCAGGTGCGGCGGCCATCGAGGAGGAACTGGTTGAGGATGTTGCGATCATTCGCGTCGGGGACCTTCGACTTCGCACTCACCGACGCGATGTAGATGAGCTTCGAATTGAGACGCGCCGACGCTTCCTGCACCTGGGCGAACAACAGCGTCATGTCTTCCTTCGTCGGCGGATTGTCCCATCGCGAAAACACGATTCGGTCGAAGATCTCCGCCTTGTACGTAGGGCCGTTCACAATGCCTCCGGTGAGGCGAGCGCCTGTCCGGCGCTCGCCCGGCTTTCCACTCCGCCGTGCCCTCGGATCTGTAGCAGGAACACTCCATTCGTTGAAGGGTTCGGCCCATTTCCGCGACACATGAGGCTGTAGCATCGACGGACAAATCCAACCGGGTCGGCACTGATTCTCGTGGAAACCCCGTAAATGTGACGCTCAGTTCAGGAAATAACAGGATACCAACAACCGACGGCCCGCCTCAGCGCGCGGCCCGACGCGCGAGGGTGGATTTGAGGTCCTCCAGCGTGAGCCCCAGGGGACGGAGGGCGACGAGCACGTGGTAGAGCAGGTCGGCGGCCTCCTCTACCGCCCGCGGTGGATCCGCATCCGCGCACGCGGTCACCAGCTCCGCGGCCTCCTCCCCCAGCTTCTTCAAGCGCAGGTTGCGGTCGTCGAGCAGCCGTCGCGTGTAACTCGGCGGTGAGGTCTCCGAGGGGGCGCTGGCCGCGCGCTGGCCCAGCGTGGCGTCCAGCGCCGCCAGCGCATCCCACTTGCCAGGTCCGAAGCAGGTCTCCGCGCCGGTGTGACACGCGGGGCCCGCAGGTTCCACGCGCGCGAGCACCGCATCCCCGTCACAGTCCGCGTGGAGTGACACCACGCGCTGCACGTTTCCGCTGGTGGCGCCTTTGTGCCAGAGGCCGCGGGTGCGGGAGCGGTAGTGCATCTCGCCCGAGGCGAGCGTGCGCTCCAACGCCTCACGGTCGGCGTGCGCCACCATCAACACATCCCCGGTGCGTGAATCCTGTGTCACGACCGTCACCGTGCCGTTGCCCTTCGAGAAGTCGAGCGCGTCCAGGTCGATCATCGTCGTGGCTCCACGGCGCCCAGCCGCTGTCGAACCTGCTCCGCCAGCGCCGCGTTCGTCGCGATGCCGTTGCCACCGAAGGCGGTGCGCCTCCCGGTCCAGTCGGTGAACACGCCACCGGCTTCCTCGATGATGGGCTGCAGGGCTGCGGCGTCCCAGGGCGACAGCAGCTCGTCCACCATCACCTCCGCCCGCCCGGTGGCCACCAGCAGGTAGCCGTAACAGTCCCCCCAGGTGCGGTCCACGGCGGCGTCCTTCGCGAGCGCGCGCCACGCGGCCCCACGCTCCGGATACACGGGGAAGCGCTCGTCCGTGGACAGCACCACGGCCTGGGACAGATCCGCCTGCGACGACACGCGCGCGGGCTTGTCGTTCCAGAAGCAGCCCTGGCCCGGCGCCGCCACCAGCAGCTCTCCCACCGCGGGGAAATAGGCGGCACCCGCGAGGATGGACTCTCCCTCCGCCAGCGCCACCAGCGTGCCCCACAGCGGGACGCCCCGGATGAAGGTCTTCGTCCCGTCGATGGGGTCCAGGATCCACCGCCGCTTCGCGCCCGGCCGCGTCTCTCCGAACTCCTCCCCCAGGATGCCGTCCTGGGGGAAGCGCGCCTCCAGCCACTCGCGCGCACGCGACTCCGCCGTGCGGTCCGCCACCGTCACGGGCGAGCCATCCGACTTCGTGTCCACCGCGACGCCCGCGCGGAAGAAGCCCAGCGCCACGTCTCCGGCCGTCCGCGCCACCTCCGCCGCGGCCTGCATCAGCGTTCCCGCCTCCGTCATGTCACGCTCCGAATGTGAAGGCCGCTCTCACGGAGCAGCGTCTTGATGGCGCCCACGGTGGTGAGGCCGTCGTGCAGGATGCCCGCGACCAGGGCCGCGTCCGCGCCGCCTTGCTGGAAGGCGTCCCGGACGTGCTCCGCGCTCCCGGCCCCGCCCGAGGCGATGACGGGCACGTCCACCACGTCCGACACCGCCCGGGTGAGCGCCAGGTCGTAGCCCTGGCGCGCGCCGTCCTGGTCGATGCTCGTCAACAGCAGCTCCCCTGCCCCGCGCGCCACGCATTCGCGCGCCCACGCCACCGCGTCCAGGTCCGTGGCCTTCCTGCCTCCGTGGGTGTAGACGCGCCAGCGCTCGCCTTCCCGCTTCGCGTCGATGCTGGCGACGACGCACTGGGAGCCGAAGCGCTCCGCGCACGCGGCGAGCAGCGACGGCTGCGCCACCGCCGCCGAGTTGATGCTCACCTTGTCCGCACCCGCTCGAAGCGCCCGGCCCACGTCCTCCACCGTGCGCACGCCACCGCCGACCGCCAGCGGGATGAAGAGCTGCTCCGCGGTGCGCTGGACCAGGTCCCACAACGTCTCCCGCTCCTCCGCGCTCGCGGAGATGTCGAGGAACGTCACCTCGTCGGCCCCTTCCGCTTCGTAGCGCCGGGCCAGCTCGACCGGGTCGCCCACGTCGCGGAGCCCCTCGAACCGCACGCCCTTCACCACCCGACCGCCCTTCACGTCCAGACAGACGACGAGCCGCCGCGTGAGCATCACTTCACCTCCAGGGACACGGAGCCCTTCATGCTGAACACCGAGCCCGAGTCCACCATGGCGTCGCGCAGCGCGAGGCCCAGCGCCTTGAAGGCGGCCTCCGTCGCGTGGTGGCTGTCCTTGCCGCGCAGCACCCGCAGGTGCAGCGTCACCCGGGCGTGCTCGCTGAAGGAGCGCATCCAGTGCTCGTAGAGCCGGTTCTTCAACGGCCCCTGGTAGTAGAAGCGGCCTCCGGCATCCAGGCAGGCCTGTACCAACGCGTCGTCCATGGGGATGGTGCGCTCGGCGAAGCGCGCCGCGGTGGCGGGAATCACCTGCTGCACCGCGGTGCCCAGCGTGATCGCCACGTCCTCCATGATGTGGTGCGTGAGGTCCCCGCGCGCGCGCAACGTGAGGTCCAGCCCCGCGTAGCGCGCGAAGGTGGCCAGCATGTGGTCGAAGAACTTCAGGCCGGTGTCCACCTGCGTGGCGCCCTTGCCCGACGCCAGCTCCACGTGGACCTGCGTCTCCTTCGTCTCTCGAATGACAGTGGTCATCCCGCGAACTCCCGAGCGACGGCGCTCGCATCCAGCCGTCCGGTGTACAGCGCCATGCCAATCACGGCCCCATAGGCCCCCGCGTCCGCCAGGGCTCGCAGGTCCTCCAACGTCGTCACGCCGCCCGAGGCGTAGAGCCGGTGCGGACTGGTGCTCGCCACCTCCCGCATCAGCGGCAGGTCCACGCCCGACAGCTGGCCCTCCTTGTGGACCGCGGTGACCAGCAGTCCAGCCAGGGGCAGCGGCTCCAGGACGGACAGGACCTCCCGCACATCGCGCGCGCTGCCCTCGGTCCAGCCGCGCGTGACGACCTCGCGCCCCTTCACGTCCGCGGCCACCACCACGCGGCCGGGGTAGGCCTGGGCGATGTCCGCGAGCCACGCCGCGTCCTCGATGGCCCGGGTGCCCACGACCACCGAGCTGGCGCCCCCCGACAAGACGGCCTCCACCCGATCGGAGTCCCGCACGCCGCCTCCCACCGAGAACGTGAGGCCCCGCTCGTACGCGGTCAGCCGGAAGATGGCATCCGCGTTGGAGCCCTTGCCCAACGCCGCGTCGAGGTCCACGACGTGGAACGTGCCGAAGCCGTGACGCCGCCACTGCTTCAGCGCCTCCAGCGGGTCCTCCACGCGGACCTTCTCCTCCGCGTAGGAGCCTCCCACCAGCTGGACGCACGCGCCCTCCCGCAGGTCGATGGCTGGAATCGCGATCACGACGACACCTCCTGGAGGAAGGCCTGCACGAAGCGCACGCCGGCCGAGGAGGACTTCTCCGGATGGAACTGCACGCCCACCACGTTCCCCCTGCGGACAGCCGCCGGGAACCGGTCGCCCTCGTGGGTCGTCCACCCAGTCACCCACGACGTCTCCGTCGCGCGGCAGACATAGCTGTGCGCGTAGTACACCGTGCCCAGGCGCGCGCTCGACAGCGTGCGGTCATCGTCCACCTGGTTCCAGCCCATCTCCGGCACGCGGCGCGCCGTGAGCCGCGTCACGCGGCCCTGGAAGTACCCGAGCCCCACGCCGTCCCCTTCATCGCTGCCCTCGAAGAGCAGCTGCATGCCCAGGCAGATGCCCAGGCATGGCAAGCCGCGCTCCAAGGCCGCGCGCATGGCGTCGCGTCCGGGCTCGAGCCGGGCCATCGCGGCACCGAAAGCCCCCACCCCCGGCAGCACCAGCACGTCGGTGTCCAACGCGCGCAGCGGATCCTCCTGCACACGCACCTCCGCGCCCGGGGCCGTGGCCAGGGACTTGGCCAGCGAGTGGAGGTTGCCCGCGCCGTAGTCGAACAAGGTGACTCTCATCGCAGTGACTCCCGCAGCGCCGCCAGCGCCGCCTCCATCAAGGGCCAGGGCCCCACGCCGATTCGCAGCGCGTCCCCCACGCCGGTCAGCGACGCGAAGGCCCGCACATTCACGTCCCGCTCACGCATCTGCTCCGCGACCGTCAGCGCGCCCGGCAAGGGAACCATCAGGAAGTTGGCCTCCGAGGGCAGCGGCGAGAGGCCCAGCGAGGTCAGCTCGCTGCGCAGCCGTTCCCGGCAGGCCACGGCGTCCTCCGCGCGGGCTCGCACCCATTCGCCATCCTTCGTGAGCACCTCGCAGGCGACGGCCTCCGCGACGCTGCTGACTTTGTAGGGCCCACGGGCCTTCTCGACCTCCGCCACGAGCTCCGGCGACCCGAGCCCCCAGCCCACCCGCAGCCCCGCCAACCCGAAGGCCTTCGAGAAGGTACGCGTCACCAGGACGTTGGGCCGCGTGCGCGCCAGGTCGAGGAAGTCCCTGCCGCGTGCGAACTCCGCGTAGGCCTCATCGATGATGACGATGCCGGACGCACCGTCCACCACGCGCTCCACGGCGGCGCGCGACAACGCGGTGCCCGTGGGGTTGTTCGGCGAGCACAGGTAGAGGACCTTCGCCCCCGTCGCGAGCAGCGCGTCCGCATCCACGTCGTGGCGGGACGTCAGCGGGACCGGCACGGGGCGCAGCCCGTTCACCTTCGCGAACAGCGGCACCATGACGAAGGTCGGGTCCTGAAACGCCAGCGTGTCGCCGGGCTCCAGGAAGGCGCGCAGCGCCGAGTCGATGACGTCATCCGAGCCGCAGCCCGTCGTAACGGCCTCAGGCTTCGCCCCGAGGGACGCGGCGAGCGCCTGACGCAGGTCCGGAGCGTACCCCTTCGGGTAACGCGGCACGCGGGACACCGCGGCGTGGAAAGCCCGCTCCACGGAGGGCGGCGCGCCGAAGAGGTTGGTGTTGTCGCTCAGATCCACCCGGCACGGCCGCTTCGGCGGCGCGTACAACGGGATGTCCCGATACGAGGCGCGCTGGGGAATCATGGCCGCCCCCACGCGCGCGCCGCGTCGGCGTGTGCGAAGAGCCCTTCGCTGTCCGCCAGACGGCCCACGTCCTCCGCCAGGGACTCGGCCGCCCGGGGCGCCACGCGCTGGTAGGTGGTCCACCGGTAGAAATCGAGCAGGTTGAGGCCCGAGTAGGCCCTCGCGAGCCCGGCGGTGGGCAGGACGTGGTTGGAGCCCGTCATGTAATCGCCGTAGGCCACCGACGAGCGCTCGCCCAGGAAGACGGTGCCCGCGTTGCGCACGTGCCGCAGGTCCTCCTGTGCGGACTCGGTGGCGATGAGCAGGTGCTCCGGCGCGAAGTCCGCCACGAAGGGCCACGCCTCCTCCAGCGAGGTGACGCTCAGCACCGCGCCCCGCGAGCCGAGCGCGGAGGTGACGATCTCCCAGCGCTTCGCGCGCTCGGCCAGCCGGTCCACCTCCTGGGCGATGATCTCCGCGAGCGACTCGCCCAGCGCCAGCGTCACGCACGCGGCCTCCGGGTCATGCTCCGCTTGCGCCAGCATCTCGCGCGCCACCGCGGACGGGTTCGCGGACGCATCCGCCACCACCAGGATTTCACTGGGGCCCGCCGGCGCTTCGATGGCCACCGCGCCCACGACCTGGAGCTTGGCCTCGGCCACGTAGGCGTTGCCCGGCCCCACGATGCGGTCCACGCGAGGCACGCTCTCCGTGCCGTACGCCATGGCCGCCACCGCGCCCGCGCCGCCCAGGGCAAAGACGCGGTCCGCCCCCGCGAGCGCCGCCGCCGCCAGGACGCTGGGGTGCGGCAAGCCGTCCGGCCCCGGCGGAGAACAGACGATGACCTCGCCCACGCCCGCCACCTTCGCGGGCACGACGCCCATCAGCAGGCTGCTGGGATACACCGCGCGCCCGCCGGGGGCGTACACGCCCACGCGGCCCAGGGGGTCCGGACGCCGCCCCACCAGGACGCCCGGCTCCGTCTCCACCTCCACCAACCGCGGCTTCTGGGGAACATGGGCCAGCGCGATGTTGCGCGCCGCCCGGGCCAGCGCCTCGCGGACGGAGGGCTCCAGCGTCGCGAGCGCCGCTTCGCAGACCGCGCGGGGCACCTCCAGCGCCGTCAACTCCACGCGGTCCAGCTGCCGCGCGAGTTCGAAGAGCGCCCGGTCACCATCCGCCCGCACCCGGGCGATGAGCTCACGCACGCGGGTCGCCACGCGCGCATCCGAGCCCGTGGCGCGGTCCATCAGCCGGCGGAGGTCCTCCCGCGCGAGCGAGGACAAGGCGCCGCGGTACCTCAAGTTCGAGGAAGCGAGGGTGGCCATTACGCCATCAACCTTTCGATGCGGGTGACGAGGATGCCCTCGCAGCCCAGGGACTTCAGCGCGTTGATGGTGCGGTAGATGGACTTCGCGGGCACCACCGCGTGCACCGCCACGAAGTCCCCTCCATCCAGCACGTCCACCACCGTGGGGCCGTTGAGGCCGGGAAGCACTTCACGCACCTGGATGAGCGCGCCCTTCGGCACGTTGGCCATCAGGTAGCGCTTGCCGCGCGCCGCCAGCACCGAGCCCAGGGCCTGCGTGAGTTCGTCGAGCTTCCGCTGCGCATCCGAGGGGTTGCCCTTGCACGCCACCAGGCGGGCGCTGGACTCCAGCACCGTGGCCACCTCGCGCAGGCCGTTCATCTTCAGCGTGGAGCCCGTGGACGTCAGGTCCACGACGATGTCCGCGATGCCCAGGTGGGGCGCGATCTCCGCGGCGCCCGACACCGGCACCACCGTGACGCGCTGCCCCCGACTGGCGAAGAACGCTTGCGTCAGCCGGGGAAAACACGAGGCCACGCGCATCCCGGCCTTCACGTCGTCCGGCGTCGAAAGGCCGCTCTCCTCCCGCGCCGCCACCACCAGCCGGCAGCGGCCGAACTCCAGGTCCATCAGCAGGTCCAGCTCGCGTCCGGCCTCGTTCACCAGGTCCCAGCCGGTGACGCCCGCGTGGGCCGCGCCATCCGCGACGAACTCCGGGATGTCCTGGGCGCGGACGAAGATGGCCTCGAACTCACCGCCCAACGACGCGGTGAGCGCGCGCTCGCCTCGGACGCGGACCTCCAGTCCCGCGTCGTTGAACAACTCCCGCACCTCGTCGGCGAGGCGGCCTTTGTTGGGCAACGCAATCTTGAGCTGCATGAGGGGTCCTTCGGGACGACGGGGGAACGGACGACGCGGAAACGAAAAAAGGCCCGTCCTGGGGGGGACGGGCCTTCGGTCGCTGCGGCAGGTGCCGGGTTGGGTGCGTCTAGCGTCTCACCCAGGCATGCGCGTGGCGAACGGTCCCGTCGGGGCCGAGCCGGTGATGCGCATGATGGTGATGAAGGGACGCGGAGAGCATTACGGCATGAGTAACGACAAAGCGCCCCGCCGTCAACCGGGCCCCGGACAGAGCCCGCGTGACGCTTGCAAACACCTGCCGGGGCGAGCAGGAAGCGCCCATGCGAGTCTCGGACGTCATCATCGTGGGCGGGGGCATCATGGGTTGCAGCATCGCGCTGCGGCTCCGGCAGGCCGGCGTTCGCGTCGTCGTGCTGGAGCGCTCCATTCCCGGAGCGGAGGCGTCCAGCGCCGCGGCGGGGATGCTCGCGCCCCAGATGGAGTCGGAGGGGCCGGGGACGTTCCTCGAGCTGTGCCTCCGCAGCCGGGGCCTCTACCCCGCCTTCGCCGCGGAGCTGCGCGAGCTGTCCGGCGTCGACGTGGCCTACCGGCCCAGCGGCATCCTCAAGGTCGCCTTCGACGAAGCCGGGCTGCACCACCTGGACGCCACGGTGGCGTGGCAACGCGGCCTGGGGCTGCGCGCGGAGCTGCTCGACGGCGCCAGCGCCCGCGCGATGGAGCCCCGCCTCTCCGAGAGAGCCGTGGGTGCGGCGCACTTTCCGGATGATCATCAAGTGGACAACCGGCTCCTCGTGCGCGCGCTGACGATGGCCGCCGCGCGCGTGGGCGCGGAGTTCCGCAGCGGTTATGTGCGGGGGGTGATCCAGGAAGACGGCCGTGCGGTGGGCGTGGACCTGGACGGAGAGGAGCTGCGCGCCGGCGCGGTGGTGCTGGCCGCGGGCTCGTGGTCGGGGCTGGTCCACGGCGCGGGCGTGGAGGCGCGGGCGGTCCGCCCCGCACGCGGCCAGATGGTTCAATTCCAGACGCGACTGCCGCTGATGGAGCGCGTCCTGGTCTCCGCGAAGGGCTACCTGGTGCCCCGCACGGATGGCCGGGTCATCGCGGGCAGCACCATGGAGCTGGTGGGCTTCGACAAGCAGGTGACGGCCGCGGGCCTGGCGCGCATCCTCGACATGGCCCTGGAGCTGTGCCCGGAGCTGGGGGCCGCGCCGGTGACGGAGACCTGGGCCGGCTTCCGTCCGTGGACCGAGGACAAGCGCCCCTACCTGGGCGAAGGCCCCGTTCCAGGCCTCTTCCTGGCCACGGGTCACTTCCGCAACGGCATCCTCCTGGCGCCCATCACCGCGAAGCTCGTCACGCAGGCCGTGCTGGGGGAGAAGCCCGCCGTGGACCTGGCGCCCTTCCGGTACGACCGTGCCTCCGCGTGAGGCCATCCAACGTCAAGAGTCGGGGACCGGGCGGGAGCCCCCTGGCCCGCCAGGACTCCAGCATCCCTGTTTTTCCCGGGAATACGAGCGGGCAGACAAGCGGTTCTCGTGGCGGATTTCTGGGGCGAGAGCGGACGTCACGCTTGCCTGTCCCACCCGCCGCCAGGGGTCGGCCGCTCGTCCTGGGCACCGAACGATCAGCCGTGAACCCTGATCCAGTGCTAAATTCCCGTCCGCGTTGGCCAATGAAACCCGGAAACCTCTAGAATCGCTCGCCGTGGAAGCCATCCCCCCTGCCCCACCCCGAATCCTCATCGTCGACGACGACGACTCCGTACGCGACGTCATCTCCGTCCTGCTGCGTGAGGAAGGCTACAACTGCGTCGTCGCCAACGGGGCCGAGATGGCCCTGGACCTGGCGGGCGAGGAGGAGACTCCGCTCGTCATCAGCGACATGAAGATGCCGGGCAAGGACGGTCTCTGGCTGCTGGAGAACCTGCGCGAGCGGCTCCCCGACACCTCCGTCATCATGCTCACCGGCTACGGTGACACCGAGTCCGCCGTGGACTGTCTGCGGCGCGGCGCGGTGGACTACCTGCTCAAGCCACCCAAGCTCACGGATCTGATCCGCGCCATCGAACGCGCGCTGGCCAAGCGCCGCATCGAGATGGCCCGCAAGCGCTACCAGAAGAAGCTGGAGCGCAAGGTCCGGGACAGGACGGCCGAGCTGCGCAGCGCCCTGCGCGACATCGCGAACACGTACCAGAACACGCTGCTGGCCCTGGTCGCCGCGCTGGACGCCCGCGAGCACGAGACGAGCGACCACTCGCAGCGCGTGGTGAGCTACACGTCCGCCATCGCCACCCGGATGGGCATCCAGGGCAAGGAGCTGGAGGAGATTGGCCGCGGCGCCCTGCTGCACGACATCGGCAAGATTGGCGTGCCGGACGCGGTGCTGCTCAAGCCCGGCAAGCTCACGCCCGACGAGTGGCTGGAGATGCGCAAGCACCCGGACATCGGCTTCCAGATGATCCAGGCCATCCCCTTCCTGGACACGCCCGCCTCCATCGTCCTCTCGCACCAGGAGCGCTGGGACGGCGCCGGCTATCCGCGCAACCTGCAGCGGCAGGAGATCCACATCGGCGCCCGCATCTTCGCCGTGGCGGACACGCTGGACGCGATGACGAGCGACCGGCCCTACCGCAAGGGCACGACGTTCACCAACGCCATCCAGGAGATCAAGCGCTGCGCCAACACGCAGTTCGATCCGGAGGTCGTCCGGGCGTTCCTCGACATTGGCGAGGAAGGGCTGATCCGCATCAAGCAGGAGATGGCGACCAAGAAGCTCCAGCTGCCGCAAGCCGAACAGGACGCGAATGACGCCGAGGCCGAGCTGGCCCGGCTCACCGACCTGGACGACGACGTGGACCCGGTGTCCGGACGTTCCGCCAGTGACGATGACGCGCCCAAGCCGGCCGTCGTTCGTTCGGCGGCGGGCAACAAGGGGTGAGCGAGGCGAGGCCGCGGCTGGAAGAGATGACCGTCCCGGGGCCCGCTGTTATGAGGTCAGGCCCGCCGTGACGACCCTTCCTCCCCAGCCCGCGACCTCCGCGCTCGCCCCGCCCCTGCAGGACGCGCAGGGGCGGCGGATGACGTACCTGCGGCTGAGCATCACCGACCGCTGCAACTTCCGGTGCGGCTACTGCTCGCCCGCCTCATGGGGTGGCAAGCGCGACCTGCTGGGCCCCGAGGAGCTGGAGCGCATCACCCGCGTCTTCGCGCGCATGGGCATCCGCCGCGTGCGCCTCACGGGCGGCGAGCCGATGATCCGCCCGGACATCCTCGACATCACGCGGCGCATCGCGTCCGTGCCCGGCATCGAGCACCTGGCCATCACCAGCAATGCCAGCCACCTGGAGCGGCTCGCCGCGCCCTTGCGCGAGGCCGGGCTCACCCAGCTCAACCTGAGCCTGGACACCCTCTCCGAGGAGACGTTCCGGCGCATCTCCAAGCAGGGAGACCTCGCCGCCGTCCTGCGCGGCATCGACGCGGCGGCCGCGGCGGGCTACGCGTCCCTGAAGCTCAACGTCGTCGTCATGCGCGGGGTGAACGACTCGGAGGTGCCCGCGCTGGTGACCTTCGCGCACGCGCGCGGCTTCGTGCCCCGCTTCATCGAGCTGATGCCCTTCGGTCAGGGTACGCCGGTGCCCACCGCGGAGCTGGTGGAGCGGATCCAAGCCTCGGGACTGCCGCTGGAGCCCGAACCCGATGACGCGCAGGACGCGGCCACCGCGGGCCCCGCGCGCTACTGGCGCGCTCCGGCGGGCCGCGTGGGGTTCATCTCCCCGCTGACCCAGAACTTCTGCGGCGGCTGCAACCGCGTGCGCGTGGCGTCCAACGGCGACCTGCGCAGTTGTCTGGGCGGACGCGCGCAGGCGCCGCTGCACCAGCTCATCCGGGGCGGCGCCACCGACGTGGAGCTGGCGGTGGCCATCCGCCGCGCCCTGGGTGACAAGCCCGAGGGCCACCGCTTCACCGAGCCCGGCAACGGCGCCACGCTGCTGTCCATGATGGGCATTGGCGGCTGAATACACGACGGGCGGGCCCGCGCCTTCGCGCCTGGCCCGCCCGAGTGTTCCGGCCCGCGTCGCGGATCCGGAGCGGCGTGCTACTTCACCAGCCGGATGTTGACCGGGTACTTGTAGAGCTGCCCCTCGTTCGCCTTCAGGCCCGCGATGATGGCGAAGACGATGGCCACGATGCCGACGATGGGCAGCAGCACCGCGCCGATGCCGATGCACACGGTGATGGCGCTGACGAAGGCCGCGATGAACACCGTGATCTGGAAGTTCAGCGACTCCACGGCGTGAGCACGGACGAAAGAGGACTCCTTGCCCTTCGTCAGCATGAGCACCAGCGGCACGGCGAAGCCCAGGCCCACGAAGTTGGCCAGGATGGTGCCCATGTGAGCGAGCAGCCCCATCGTCTTCTCATCCTGGGTCGGCATCGGCGAGCCACTGATGAACGAACCCATCTGCTCCTGCGGCGGAGTCTCCATTGAAATCCCCTCCAAAGATGTCTCGGGCGCGAAGAGCGCGCCCATTGGGGTCCACCATGACACGCCCAGTCACGGATTGTCACGTCCCGGACAGGTGATCTGATGGGTCACCCGCCATGGCGGTACAACTGGCTCCCCGCCTTCTTGAATTCCTCGCTCTTCTCCTCGAACCCGGCCTGGAGCGCGGCGCCTTCGCTCACGCCCTGCTTCTCCGCGAAGTCACGCACCTCCTGCGTGATCTTCATCGAGCAGAACTGGGGACCGCACATGGAGCAGAAGTGGGCCACCTTGGCGCCCTCGGCGGGCAGCGTCTCGTCGTGGAAGGCGCGCGCCCGCTCGGGGTCCAGGGAGAGGTTGAACTGGTCCTCCCAGCGGAACTCGAAGCGGGCCTTGGAGAGCGCGTTGTCCCGGGCCTGAGCGCCTGGATGCCCCTTGGCCAGGTCCGCGGCGTGGGCGGCGATCTTGTACGTGATGACGCCTTCCTTCACGTCGTCGCGGTCCGGCAGGCCCAGGTGCTCCTTGGGCGTCACGTAGCAGAGCATCGCCGTCCCGAACCAGCCGATCATCGCCGCGCCAATGCCGCTGGTGAAGTGGTCATACCCCGGCGCGATGTCCGTGGTGAGGGGCCCCAGCGTGTAGAACGGCGCCTCGCCGCACACGGCCAGCTGCTTCGTCATGTTCTCCTGGATGAGGTGCATGGGCACGTGGCCCGGGCCTTCGATCATCACCTGCACGTCGTGCTTCCAGGCGATCTTCGTCAGCTCGCCCAGCGTCTCCAGCTCGCCGAACTGCGCCGCGTCGTTGGCGTCCGCGATGGAGCCCGGCCGCAGCCCGTCCCCCAGGCTGAAGCTGACGTCGTACGCCTTCATGATTTCGCAGATCTCCTCGAAGTGCGTGTAGAGGAAGTTCTCGCGATGATGGGCCAGGCACCACTTGGCCATGATGGAGCCGCCGCGGCTGACGATGCCGGTGAGGCGCTTCGCCGTCCAAGGCACGTAGCGCAGCAGCACGCCCGCGTGGATGGTGAAGTAGTCCACGCCCTGCTCGCACTGCTCCACCAGCGTGTCGCGGTAGAGCTCCCAGGTGAGGTCCTCCGCCTTGCCGCCCACCTTCTCCAGCGCCTGGTAGATGGGCACCGTGCCGATGGGCACCGGCGCGTTGCGGAGGATCCACTCGCGCGTCTCGTGGATGTTCCGCCCGGTGGACAGGTCCATCACCGTGTCCGCGCCCCAGCGGATGGACCAGACCATCTTCTCCACCTCCTCCTCGATGGAAGACGTGACGGCGGAGTTGCCGATGTTGGCGTTGATCTTCACCAGGAAGTTGCGGCCGATGATCATCGGCTCCAGCTCCGGGTGGTTGATGTTCGCCGGGATGATGGCGCGGCCCCGGGCGATCTCGTCCTGCACGAACTCGGGGGTGATCACCCGCGGAATCGACGCGCCCCACGACTGGCCGGGGTGCTGGGCCGCGAGCGACGCCTCCACCTGGAGGTTCTCCCGGAGCGCCACGTACTCCATCTCCGGGGTGATGATGCCCTTGCGCGCGTAGTGCAGCTGCGTGACGTTGGCGCCGGACTTCGCCACGCGCGGCTTGCGGCGGTGGGAGAAGCGCAGGCCCGCGAGCCGGGGGTCCGCCTCCCGGGCGCGGCCGTACTCGGAGCTGACGCCGGAGAGCGCCTCGGTGTCGTTGCGGCCCAGGATCCACGCCTCGCGCGGCGCGGGCAGCCCCTGGCGCAAATCCAACCGCGCCGACGGGTCCGTGTACGGCCCGCTGGAGTCATAGACGTGCACGGGCGGGTTGGCCGTCTCCTTCGCGTCCGGCCCGTGGCCATGGCGCGTGGACGTCTGGCTGATTTCGCGCAGCGGCACGCGCAGGTCCGGGTGCAGTTGGCCGGACACGTACACCTTGCGCGAGGCTGGCAGGGGGCCTCGGCTGATTCCCTCCAACACCTTGCCGTCGACCTTGAGGCTTCTGGACGCTCCGCTCATCACGCTTCTCCTCAGAGGGCGGACGGGCAGACGGTCGGGGGGCGGCGAGCCTCCCGGGCCGCTTCCCTCCGCCGGTATTAACCGGTTCAGGTTCCAAGGGTTGGCCGTGACCACGGCCGTCTCAGCCCCTCCAAGGGCACCCCTAGCGACGAGGTGAGCATGTAGCGCACAGGCGGGCCGCCATCAACCCGCCCGTGGGCGTGAGGGGCTGTCACCCGCGCAATGCATGCGGGGAAGCGCGCCTGCGCGCAAACCTTGCGCCTTCCGAGGCCGGGAAACACCGTTCCCAGGGGCAGACCGGTTGGCCCCGGAGATGCAGAACGCAAGAAGCAACACCGTTTCCCCCGCCAGGAGAATCCCATGCAGATTGTCGGAGAGCTGATGACCCGAGACGTGGTCACACTCAAGGAGACGCAGAACCTGGCCAAGGCGGACGAGCTGCTCCGGCTGCACCGCATCCGCCACCTGCCCGTGGTGCGTCAGGACAAGCTGGTGGGCCTCATCACCCACCGCGACCTGCTGCGCGCCGCCACCACGCACGCCACCGACCCGGCCGCGCACCCGCTGTGGGCCGCGGACATCATGACGCGGGACGTGAAGACGGTGCACCCCGACACGCCGCTCAAGCGCGCGGTGACGATGATGCTCGAGCACAAGTATGGCTGCCTGCCGGTGGTGAGCGAGACGGGCGCGCTCCAAGGCATCCTCACCGAGGCGGACCTGGTGCGCTACGCGCGCTATCTCATCGACGAGCAGGACCGCCACGAGCTGGCCGCGGAGTTCAACGCCTGAGCATGAAGTCGGGGGTTCCCCAGATGTTGGGCGCCTGTCCGCGGGTTAGCCTCATGCCACCGGCTGCGCCGCCGCTTCGGTTGGCCATGAGTTCCGCTCCTCGCAGGCCCAGCCCCCCGGTACCCATGCGGCGTCCCAGAAGAAGCACTCGCGCGGCATGCGCGTTGAAGGGGCACTGCCTGCTCTGGCTGCGGCGGAGGTGAGCCCGTGACGAACGTGACCATCACTGAGTACGAAACGCGCCTCTATTGGCAGGGAGAACGCGGGGCCGTGCTGACGAGCGACCGTGCGCCACCCGTGCCCATTGGCCGGCCCTTGAGCGGGCAGGACGCGGTGGCCCTGGGGCCCTGGTCGCCCGAGGCCCTGCTGGTGGGCGCCGTGGAGGGCCGCACCCTGCTGGCCTTCCTGGAGCAGGCCCGCGAGGCGGACGTGCGGGTGCTGTTCTATCAAAGCTCCGCGGTGGCCCGCGTCGTGTGCGGCGTGGACCAGCCTCCGCACCTCACCGACCTCATCGTGAGGCCCCACGTGGCCGTGTCCACCGAGGCCGACGCGGAGGCCGTCCGCCTCATCTTCTCGGAGCTGCCCGCGCACTGCTTCCCCAGCTCCGTCGTCAACATCACGCCCCGCATCGAACCGGTGGTGGAGACCTGGCACGCCCGTATCATCGGACCGGGCGTGTCCCCGGTAAGCGCCTCCGCAACCTGACCTGACAACAAAGGCCCCGCATCTCCCATGTCCCAACAGCGCATCCTGGTCGTCGACGATGAGGACAATGCCCGCCGGGCGATTGCCACCATCCTGAATGAGGAAGGCTACGAGGTGGCCGAGGCCGCCCATGGCGCGGAGGCGCTGGTCCGCATCGGCGAGTTCTCCCCCGCCGTGGTCCTCACCGACGTGCGCATGCCGCAGATGGACGGCCTCACGCTGCTGAAGACGGCGCGCGAGCAAGGCAGCGACGCCACGTTCGTGATGATGACGGCCTTCGCCAGCGTGGAGACGGCCGTCGAGGCGATGAAGTCCGGCGCGGACAACTTCCTGCTCAAGCCGCTGGACGCGGACCAGGTGCTCGTCACGCTGGGCAAGGTGCTGGAGAAGCGCAGCCTGCGACAGGAGGCGGAGGCCCTGCGGGACCAGGTGCGCTCGCGCGTGCGCCGCTTCCACGACATCATCGGCGAGTCGCCGCAGCTGCAAGGCATCTACGACGTCATCCGCCGGGCCGCGGGCACGCGCGCCACGGTGCTCATCCTGGGTGAGTCGGGCACGGGCAAGGAGTTGATTGCCCAGGCCCTGCACCAGGAGTCGCCACGCAAGGACAAACCCTTCATCCGGGTGCACTGCGCGGCCCTGTCCGAGAACCTGCTGGAGAGCGAGCTGTTCGGCCATGAGAAGGGCGCGTTCACCGGAGCGCTGGCCCGGAAGGAAGGCCGCTTCGAGCTGGCGGACGGCGGCACCCTCTTCCTGGATGAGATTGGCGAAATCTCCCCCGCCGTGCAGGTGAAGCTGCTGCGCGTGCTCCAGCAGCGTGAGTTCGAGCGCGTGGGCGGCACGCAGTCGCTGAAGGTCGACGTGCGCATCGTCGCGGCCACGCACCGGGACCTGGTGGCGGAGGTGAAGGCGGGCCGGTTCCGCGAGGACCTCTACTACCGCCTCAACGTGGTGAGCGTGACGCTGCCGCCGCTGCGGGACCGCAAGAGCGACATCCCCGCGCTGGTGAACCACTTCCTGGAGAAGTACAGCGACGCCTACGGCAAGCAGGTGCGCGGGCTGGCACCCGGGACGCTCCAGGCGCTGCTGTCCCACGACTGGCCGGGCAACATCCGCGAGCTGGAGAACGCCATCGAGCGCGCCGTGGTGCTGGCCCAGGCCCAGGAGCTCACGACAGACGACCTGCCGCCCGTGCTGCGTGGCCCCAGGCCGCATGGGACGTCCACCGGCGCGCTCATCCCTGGCGCCACGCTGGCGGCCATCGAACGCGAGGCGATTCTGCGCACGCTGGAGATGGTGCAGGGCTCCACGTCACGGGCGGCCGAGGTGCTGGGCATCAGCGTGCGCAAGATTCAATACCGGCTCAAGGAGTACAGCACGCCGAACGGAACCCCTCTCAAGGTGGTGACCGACGAGGCGGATGACTTCGCCGCCGAGTCCTGATTCCTGACGCGGCAGCCTTGACCGCCACCAAAGATATACGGCGGCGGGAGCTGCGTTTGACCTGGGGGACCTCATCCTTCCAGCGCACCGCGTCGTTCGCGGCGGACATCTACGACGGACGTCGTTGACACGTACGACGGCCGTCGTAATACTCCGCGCCATGACCACCCACGCCCTCCCGCAGCCGACGCGTGCAGAGCTGGCCATCCTCCGTGTGCTCTGGCAGCACGGCCCCTGCACCGTCCGGCAGGTGCATGAGCTGATGCGGGGCACGCAGGACAAGGACACCGGCTACACCACGGTGCTCAAGCTCCTCCAGAACATGACGGAGAAGGGCATCGTCCAACGGGATGAGAGCGAACGGACGCATGTCTATGAAGCCGCCCTCAGCGAGACGCGCACGCAGCGCGACCTCCTGAGGGACTTGATGGACCGGGCTTTCGGGGGCTCGGCCATGACTGTCGTTGCCCAGGCGTTGTCCATGAAGCGCGCTTCCGCCGAGGAGCTGGCGGAGATTCGCAAGCTGCTCGACGCACACGAAAAGCGGGGGAAATGATGGACGCGCGTTATCTCCACGCCCTGGAACAAGCCCTTCTCGGCTTCGTCTGGCAGGGTGCGGTGGTGGCACTGGCCGTCGCGGGGCTGCTGGCCCTGATGCCGCAGCGCGCCGCCCGGTTGCGCTACGCCACGGCGTGTCTGGGGCTGGTGGTCATGGTCCTCCTGCCCGTCGTCACCTTCCTCACCGCCCTGGCGGAGGCCACGCGGGACGCGACGGCCGGCACCTTCGAGGCGCTCGCCCACGCCGGCATGCTGACGGTGGTCGCCACCGACAGCGTCGTGCTTCCGGACGTGCCCTGGACCGAGGCGCTCCGGCCCTGGCTGCTGCCCGCCTGGTGCTGCGGCGTCCTGCTGCTGTCGGCGCGCACCGTCGTCGCCTGGGGGGTCACGCAGCGGATGACCCGGCGGGACACGCACGCGCCTCCGGCGCCGTGGCAGGAGGCCCTGACGCGCGCGCTGAGCCGCGTCCGCCTGGCGCGGCCCGTGCGGCTGCTGGCCTCCGCCCGGGTCGACGTCCCCATGGTCATCGGGCTGTGGCGGCCGCTCATCCTCGTGCCGGCCGGAGCCATCGTCGGGCTGACGCCCGCGCAGCTCGAGGCCGTGCTCGCGCACGAGCTGGCCCACATCCGGCGCCACGACTACCTGGTCAACCTGCTCCAGTCCTTCGTGGAGACCCTCCTCTTCTACCACCCGGCCGTGTGGTGGCTGTCCCACCGCATCCGCGAGGAGCGCGAGCACTGCGCGGACGACCTGGCCGTCCAGTGCTGTGGGGACGTGGTGCTGTACGCCCGCGCCCTGGCCCTCATCGAGGAGCAGCGCTTCGGCGCGACACCCCACCCCGCGCTCGGCGTGGGCGGTGGCGCGCTGCTCGCCCGGGTCCGCCGGTTGCTGTCCGCCGCCGAGCCCCGCTCGCCGCGCCGGCCGTGGCGGCTCGCCAGTGGCCTGGGCAGCGCGGGGCTCGCCGTGGCGCTCGCGACGTCACAGGTTCCGGAGACCGCGCACGCCGAGGCCCCCACGGGCCCGACGACCCTCCCCACCGAGGTGCGCGCAGAAGCGGCGGGCATGTTGTCCAACGCCGCGCCGATCAACCGCCTGCTCGTCGCGCCGGCGTCGTTCACGTCGCAAGTTCAGCTCGAGCCCGTGGGCCCGAGGCCCACCGCCGCGCCGGCGCCCCAGAAGGCGCAGCGCACCTCCACCGTGAAGGCGCGCACCGCCCGGGCCACCGGGCCGCTGCTCATTCCCGACACCGGTTCGATCGGACGTACGGAGCTGTCCCGCGTCCCCTACTCGCTCGACGGCGCGCCCGCGGTCCTGGTGGTGATGGATGAAGCCCCGGCGCCGGACCTCGACGACGCCCTGGTGAGCGCCGCGTCCGCGCACGCCGACGAACACGCCAACGAGCGTCCCCTGGTGGTCGTCTCCGCGCCCGCGCCCGCCCGCGCCTCCGCGTACGACGCCATCTACAAGCACATGACGTCGCCTCCGCCCCTCAAGCGGCTCCGGCCCGGCATCACCCCGCCGAGGTTCCTCTCGGGTGAGCGCATCCAGTTCCGCAATGTCGCGTACGGCTCGCAGACCTCCCTGGACGGGTTCCCCAAGGGCGCGGTGGTCGCTCGCTGCGTCATCACCGCGGAAGGCTCCGTGACGGACTGCCAGCCGCTCAAGGGCCTGCGCGGGTTGGAGGCGGGCGTCATCCGCACGCTCTCCACGTGGCGCTACGAGCCCGCGAGGCTCGACGGCAAGCCCGTCGCGGTGCGGTACGTGTTCGACATCTGGTTCACCAAGGAGCCCGGTGGGGGCCCGCGCGAGTCCCAGCGGGTGGCGGGGCTCGACCTCTCCGACGTGGTGGGTGCCACGAACACCCCGGACTGCGACGACTGCGATGCCTTCGTGTTCCACAGCCCGACGGCGACGCGCTAACCCGCGAGCGGCAGGCGGAGGATGAAGCGGGCGCCGCCTCCTGGCGCGGCGTCCACCTCCAGCGAGCCGCCGTGCTGCGTGACGATGGCGTGGACGATGGAGAGCCCCAGCCCGGAGCCCTGGGCCTTCGTGGTGAAGAAGGGCTCGAAGATGCGGTCCCGGACGGCCTGTGGAACGCCGGGGCCGTTGTCATCCACGGTGAGCCAGACGCGCCCGCCCTCCTGTCCCGCCGAGAGCGTCACCTGCCCTCCCGCGGGCGTGGCCTCCAGCGCGTTGAGGCACAGGTTGATGAGCACCTGACGCAGCCGCTCCTCCTCGCCCGCCACCGGGGGCACGGAGGTCTCCCGCGCCGCGACCTCCAACACCACCTTGCGTGACGCGGCCTGGCCGCTCAGCAGGTCCACCACGCGGCGCAGCAGCTCGTTCACATCCACGGAGGCGGGCCGGAACTCCCGGGGCCTCGCGAACTGGAGGAAGTCCTCCAGGATGTGGTCCAGGCGGCGGATTTCGTCGCGGACGAGCAGCAGGGGCTCCAACAAGGGGGCCTGCTGGCCATCCGGCAGCCGCCGCAGCCGCCGCTCCAACACGGACAACTGGAGCGCCGCCGCGTTCAGCGGGTTGCGGATTTCGTGGGACAGGCCCGCCGTCATCGTCCCCACCGCCGCCAGCTTCTCCGTCATCTGCGCGCGCCGCGCCAGCTCGCGCTTCTCTCCGTGCAGACGCACCTGGCGCATGGCCTGCTCCAGCGTGAGGAGCAGCTCCTGCGGCGCGCAGGGCTTCATCAGGTAGGCGCACGCGCCAGCGCGCACCGCGGCGACGGCCGTCTCCAGGGTGGCGAAGCCCGTGAGCAGCACGACCTCGGAGTCGGGTGACGCGGCCTTCAGCTCGGCGGCCAGGGCCGTGCCGTCTCCGTCTGGCAGGCGCAGGTCCACCAGCGCCACGTCAAAGCCTTCGCTCGCGCGCGCATGCGCCGCCTTGCAGTTCGACGCGCCCCGGACCGCGTAGCCGGCGTCCCCGAGCAACTCCTGCAGGTTGTCCAGGAACGCCGCGTTGTCATCCACCACGAGGACCGTGGGCGGGGACGGAGCGTGGGGCTCGCTCATGAGGCGTGGGCGGGACGCGCCGCGTGCGCTGTCTCCAGCACCTCCAGCAACGTCCCAGCGTCGAAGGGTTTGGAGAAGACGCCCGCGGCGTCCTGCACGAGCGAGGCGTCCGGGTACGCGGTGATGACGAAGGCGGGCAGGCGTGGATACCGCGCGCGCAGCCGCCGCAGCGCCTCGCCATCCGGGCCCCCGGGCACACGCAGGTCCACCAGCGCCGCGAAGGGCTGGGCGCACAAGATGCGGTCCGTATCCAGCACCGAGGCCGCCGTCACGCACGAGAAGCCGCGTCCGCGCAGGAGCTCCGCCAGGTTGTCGCTCAGCGCCGGGTCGTCCTCCACGAGGACCACGAGGCCGTCACGGCGCGCGCCGGACAGCAGCTCCACCAGCGTGGGGATGGGCACCGGCTTGGGCAGCACCGCGAGCAATCCCTCGCGCCGGGCCGTCTCCAGGTCGTCCTGCTTCGGGTAGGCGGTGATGACCACGGCGGCGAGGCCCGGGTCCACCCGGCGGAGTTCGTGCACCGCGTCCGCGCCGCTCATGCCGGGCATCCGCATGTCCGTGAGCAGGGCATCGAAGCGCGTCGTGCGCGCCACGCGCACGGCCTCGTCACCGCTGGTGACCACGGTGGCCTCGTCTCCAGCGTCACGAAGAATCTCCGCGAGGTTCTCCGCGAACGCCCGGTTGTCATCCAACAGGAGGTACTGGCGCATGCGTGTCCTCCGTCGCGATGAGGGGAAGCCGGATGACGAAGCGCGCTCCCGCGCCGGGACGCGGGCCATACGCGATGGAGCCTCCGTGCCGCTCCAGGATGCGCTTGACCAGCGGCAGCCCGAGCCCGATGCCGCGCGCCTTCGTGGTCATCAACGGCTCGAAGAGCCGGCGGCGGATGGTGTCACTGACGCCGGGGCCGGAGTCCTCCAACACCAGCTCGACGAAGCCCGGCTCGTTGCCGCTGGCCGTCAGCGACACCGTGCCGCCCGTCTCTTCGAGCGCCTGGACGGCGTTGTCCAACAGGTTCACGAACACCTGGCGCAGCTGCCCCGCGTCGCCCTGCACCGTGGGCAGCGCGGCCAGGCCCTCCTCGCTCACCGTGACGGAGTCGGGCCGCTGTACGGACCGGAGCGCCTCCTGCCAGACCTCGTCCAGCCACACCTCCTGCCGGTGCAGGGGCCGGTCCCGGATCATGTCCAGCAGGTCGGAGACGATGCGGTTCGCGATGCCCACCTGGTCTCCGATGCGGTCCAGGTGCTTGGTGGTGCGCTCGTCCACGGCGCCGGGACGCCCGCGCAGGATGTAGAGCGAGGTCTCGATGACGCCCAGCGGGTTGCGCAGCTCGTGGCCGATGGAGCCCACGAGCTGGCCGAAGGTGGACAGGCGCTCGCTGCGCGCCTGCTGCGCGAGCAGGTCCTCCCGGTACGTGTGGAGCATGATGGCCAGCTCCAGGTCCAGAATCTTCCCCACCGCGCCGCGCGCGGCGAAGAGCGCGTCGGGCTGCTCCAGGTAGGTGGCGTCGATGATGGCGTTGAACTCCTGCCGCAGGACGTTCATCGCGCCGAACATGTAGTGCTGCGGTAGCGCGATGCGCACGTGCATGCGGCCAATGCGGCAGCGCAGCGCGAAGTAGGCCTCGTCCCAGGGGCCGCGGAGGAGCTGGTCCATCCAGACCTGGAGCGTGCCGCGCAGGTGGCCCACCTGGCTCTCGCCCCCTTCGAGCGCCCGCCGGGCTCCCGCGTGCTCCAGGATGCGGTCGTAGAAGAGGCGCGCGATGCGCGGGAAGTGCGGCTTCGCGGTGGCATGCAAGGTCACGAGAGCCTGCTCGTCGGCCGAGCTGAAACCCACGTACCGCTTCAATTCCTCGAACAAGGTTTCCGCCATGAGTCCTGGGGAGAGAGCCTAACCGCGCGGAATGCATGGGGGCAGGAACTTCGTCCCGCTGCGAGCTCGGCCATGGCACACCGCTCGCCCTTCATCCGGCGGGAATGGACGCCCTCCGTCGAGCCCCTGTCGTGATGCACCTGCCATGCGGCGCGGCCTGCCATGAAGAGAGCCTCTCGCATCGCCGTTCCGGCCAGGCGAGAACGTGTCAGCAAGCCTCGCGCCAACAGGCGGCAGGCGTTGCGCGCACATCGCCGGCGCAAGCTTTGCGCGCTCAGCACAGAGGGGCTCGACGCGCGCAAGGTTTGCGCGGAGACCGCCCCATGCGACCGCGCGACCGATCCAGTCGCTTGTTCGGAACAGCTGCGGCGCTGCGTCGAAACCGCTCGCGAATTCTCGCTCAGGAACTTGTGAGCGCCGCCCCAGCGTCCGTGTCCGCGAGCAGGTGGTTCAACAAGTCGCCGACCGGAGCCGTCAGGCTGTTCCAGTCACGGACGCACACACACAAGCGACGGCGGGCCCAGGCGTCGGTGAGTGGTACGCGGAGATACGCGCCATCACGCGCCTGGCGCTGGGCGACGCTGGCCGGGACGATGCCCAGGCCCACGCCGTGGGCCACCATTTCACACACGCCCCGGAAGTCCTTCATCCTGACGCGGAAGGAGAGCTCGAACCCCGCGTGCCGGGCCTGCGCGGAGAGGTGCTCCTGCAAGGCGCTCTCGGGAAACAGGCCGATGAAGGGCTCCCGGTGGACGTCGCGCAACGCGAGCCCCTGCGAACCCGCGAGCGGATGTCCGGTGGGCACGATGAGCACCAGCGGCTCCGGCGCGACCGGACGGACCTGAAGGTCGCCGGTGTCCACGGCATCCGAGATGAGCCCTGCCTCCGCGAGCCCCGCTTCGACGGCCCTGACGATCTCCACGCTGGTCCGCTCTCGCAGCTCGACATTCCACTGCGGATGCCGGGCCAGCCAGGGGGCCAGCTTCCCGGGCAGGAACTCCGTCAGCGCGGCGGTGTTCGCGTCGAGCCGGAGGGTGCCGCGCCGGCCTGAGACGAACGCGTTCAGTTCGTCCTTCATCAGCGCCTGCTGTTGAAGGAGCAGCCGGGCGTGATGCGCCAGGGCGTCCCCCGCGTCGGTGGTGACGACGCCCCGGGGACGCCGTTCGAGCAGCCTGACGCCAACGTCCTCCTCGATGCTGCGAAGTCGCTCGCTCGCGGAGGCCAACGTCAGGTGCGCTCGCTGTGCGCCTTGCGTGATGCTCCCCGCATCCACGATGCACAGGAACAAACGAAGATCCGCGAGATCGAGTCGCATCGCGCCTCCTGCACGGCGTGCCTTCGGCGACTCCAAAGGGAGCCCCGCGCCGTCCGCAGTGTGCCACGACGACCCCGAGGGTCCACTCCACCTCGATGCGCGGGGCCCGTGTCAGCCAGCGTGTCGCAGCCCGACCCCATCGGGCGTCGTGTTCCAGGCGTTGGGGACCGCCTCCGGTGCGACCGGGGCGGCCCCGCCGGACGACTCGCGGTGGAGCCATCACCACGCGCCTCGCGGGCGTCCCTGCTTCCGCTCAGTGCGTCGTGGTGTCCCGCCGCTCCATGCGCCGGGGCGAGAGCTGCTCACGCGTCACCGTCTCTCGGCCGGTCGCCCTGCCCCGCTCCAGCAGCGACTTGAAGCGCAGCAGGTCGTCGTCCATCTGCTTCTTGGGGTCGGCGCCCAGGAGCTTCGCGAACGCATGACCGATGGCGCCCGCGGGTGGGTTGTACGCCATGCGGATGTCCACGCGCGTCCCACCTCCCGCCGTGGGCTCGAAGTGGATGACCCCCAGGTTCTCCACCGCCGTGCCTTCCACGCTCTTCCAGGCCAGCACGCGGTTGGGCTCGAACTTCGTGACGACGGCGTCCCATTCGAAGTGCAGTCCGGCGGGGCCTCGCACCTTCCAATGCGAGCGCCCCTGCGCGCCCGGGATGACTTCATCGACGTGCGTCATGAACCGGGGGAAGTTCTGCATCTCGCGCCAGAAGGCGAACACCTCCTCCACCGGCGCGTTCACCGTGATGTCCTTGTGCAGGGTGATGCCTCGGCGTCCCGCGCCCACGCCGGTGAGCTGCTTCACCCCCATGTTCGTGTACGCCCGGGCGCCCAACAACGCGCCGCCCAGCGCGGCCACGGTGCCGGAGAAGCCCCGGCGCCCCAGCCCCCACGCCGTCATCGCGAGACCACCGAGCACTCCGAACAACCGCTCCGACGGAGACCAGTGCTCCTGCCGGAAGATTCGCGCTTCACCTGTGCGCATGTGGCCTCCCTGGAGCGCGGGGTGCGAGGCACCGTCCGCATGGGGGATGAGTTGGTTGTCCAGGCCGAGGACGCCGGGCACCTTGGCGATGCGCGGGAGCACCCGCCGCAGCTCATCACGAAGGATGACGCCTTCGAGCTTCACAAGGCCGTCTCTCGCGGCGACCCGGACCGCGCTGGGATGTGAGCACACCCGGCCCAGCGCCGACCGCACCCGTTCTTCCAGGATGAAGTCCTCCACCGATTCTCGCTTCAGCTTGCGGCGCTGCTCGAAATAGAGGCCGCGAGAGCGCTGCGAGAGGTCCCGGGCGACGATGCCCATCGCGTCCCCCGCCTCGTGCGCCGCGTGCACCGCCTTGCCTTGAAGATGGGACCGGCGCCACCGGCCGCTGCGTGGATCCGCCCAGTACATCAAGCCCAGGCCCAGCCCGGCGCCTCCGATTCCCCATAGGGCAGCTTTCATCTTTCCTCTCCTCTCAAGTCTCGATGTCCGCTCTCCCGGAACCTGAAGGCGGTGATGGCGCGGTGCAGCAGACGGGAAGGGGCTGCGCCGCTCGCGTCCGCGCAACGCGCCTGGGGTCCAGACAGGCGGCCTGACGCACGCAGGTCCACGCGTTGACTGGGCAACGGAGGTGGTGCCCGAGCGCCCGGGCGTGGCCACTGTGTCCGAACTGGCGAACCGCGAGAGGAGCAACGCTGCATGCCTGAAGTGCCAACGACACCCGGCGCCCCCGTGAAGGATCCGGATCCCGACAAGAAGCCCGGACGCGAGCCTCCGAAGCCGCTGGAGCCTCCCAAGGAGGAGCCACCCCACCGGCGGCCACCGGAAATCGAGCCGCCGCAGCCACCCGACATCACGCCGCCCGGGATTCACGACCCGCCCGTGCCCAACCAGCCGGGCCGGCCTGAAATCATCGCCTGAGCGGCCCCCCGTCTCCGCGGCGACGCATGTCATGCGGAGGACAGGGCACCCGGACAGGCGCTCGTACCGGGCGCGGGCGCGAGCGCCTGTTCCACGCGGCGGCCACGGTGCGCACCTTCCATCAAGGCGCACCCGCGCAGCCTGGGTCGCCGGGGAGCGCAGGCATGAATGAACCCGAGTTCCAGGATCGCTACGAGGGAGGCCGTGTCCTCGCGCAGCACCTGAGGGAGTACGCGGGACGGCCCGGGGTCGTGGTGCTCGCCCTCCCGCGTGGGGGTGTGCCCGTGGCCGCCGAGGTCGCCCGGCGCCTCCGCGCGCCGCTGGACGTGCTCCTCGTGCGCAAGCTGGGCACGCCGGGCCATGAGGAGCTGGCGATGGGCGCCATCGCCTCCGGGGGCATGCGCGTCCTCAACCGCGAGGTCGTGGACGAGCTGAACATCCACCGGGACCAGATTGAAGCCACCACGCGGCGCGAGACGCGGGAGCTCCAACGCCGCGAGCAGCGGTACCGCGAAGGCAGGCCACCTCCCGACGTGCGCGGCCGCACCGTCATCCTGGTGGACGACGGCCTGGCCACCGGCACCACGATGCGCGCGGCCGTGGCGGCGCTTCGCGTCCTCGAGCCCGCCGCCATCGTCGTCGCGGTGCCCGTGGCCTCGGCGGAAGCGTGTACGAGCCTCGCCCAGGTGGCGGACCGGATCATCTGCGTGCGGATGCCGGAGCCGTTCTACTCCGTGGGCCTGTGGTACCGCGACTTCGCCCAGACGGAGGACGACGAGGTCCGCGCCCTGTTGGCCCAGGCGGTACAAACCCACCCTTCAACGGATGCGCAGCCCCCCGCCTGAGCGCGTCAGGTGCCTCAGGGACGCGTCGGCGCGGGCCACGTCCGCATCGACGTGCGGCCCACCATGATGTCCACCAGCCGCTTCACGCGGCGGAACACGTTCTCCTGCACGTAGGGTACGCCGTGCTTCTCGCACAGCGCCTTCACGCGCGGCTGGGCCTGCCGGTAGCGCGTCATGGGCAGGCTGGGCCAGAGGTGGTGCTCGATCTGGTAGTTCAGCCACCCGTGCAGGAAGTCCACCACGTCGCCGCCCGTGGTGTAGTTCGCCGAGCCCACCACCTGGCGCACGGAGAACTCGGCGCCGCTGCGTGAGCGGCCCTCGAAGCGGTACAGGTCGTCCCCCGCGTGGTTGGGCGCGATGAGGATGAAGGACTGGATGTTCGCGAGCACCTCGGCGAACACGCTGTTGGCGAACACGCTGAAGACGGCCCACGGGCCCAGCGGCGCGAAGAGCGCGGGCAGCAGCGCGAACCGCAGCCCCGCGTACGGGAGGATGCACGTCCACCAGAACGCCCGCCCCTCCTTCGAGAAGGGATTGAAGGCGGTGATGAGCGGCAGCGTGCCGGCCTCGTCGGGGCCCCCCGCGCGCTTGCGCTCGAAGCGGCGCCACTCCAGGAACGTGTTGGGCGCGTAGTACGTCAACTTCCACGTGCACGCGAAGAACGCCACCAGCGCGTACTTGGCGAACAGGGGCATGCGCGACTGGCGCAGCCACTCCGTGTTCATCTCCACCAGGTCCGGGTCCGCCGTCTCGCCGGTGTGCCCGTGGTGCAGCACGTTGTGCTCGTGCCGCCACGCCTGGGGATGAATCCAGTCCGGCCAGTCCAGGAAGCGGCGCCACCCCGTGGCGAAGCGCTTGCCCGTGTAGTGCGCCGGGATGCCCGGAACCTTGTCGTAGCCCCGGTGGGTGACGTGGTGGGCCATCATCGTCCAGCGCGCCGTGTTGCCCTGCGCGATGAGCAGCGCGGACACGGGGTTGGGCAGCAGCCACGCCGTCGCGTAACCCAGCACCGAGCAGGCCCGGCCCCAGCGTTCAATCTTGCGTGCGTGGGCGAGGTCCTCCTCACCGAGCGAGGACTCCAGCTCCAGGCGGAGCGCTTGCAGTTCCTGCCCGAAGGCCTCGGGCTCGGCGAGGGCATGGGGGAGAGAGGCGGGACGCGAGGTCCGGGACGCTTCGTCGGCGAGCAGGGGAACTGCCAAGGTCATGTGGGGACCAGCATCTCGGGTGAGGGCATCCAGGTGACGGCCCTCAATCTATCCGCAGGACGTGAAATTCCGGGTGCGGAATCCGTCCGCGGGACCAAAAGCCCGGCCTCCTGCCCGCCGCGCCGCCAAGACGGCAGCCCAATGACAGACGCGTCACCGTCCTGGCACGGAATCTGGGTAAGCTCCCTCACCCGCCGCCCTCCCATGCACGAGTTCCCTTCTCGCCGTCAGCTGCTGCTGGCCGTCCTCGTGGCCACCACTCTTTCCGCGGCCGTCGAGGGGGTCTGGAGCTACTCCGGGGCCGCGAACACCCCCGCGCGCATCCTGCTCACCTCGGCCGTGGGGCTGCTCATCAGCGGCACCCTGGCGCTGCTGCTGCTGCGTGCCCGAAGCAGGGCGCACCAGGTCCGCGACGCGGCGCTGCGCAGCGCGGATGACGCCAGCGCCCTGCGCGAGGCGGTGATGGACGTCACGCCCGTGGGCTTCGCCTTCTTCGACCGCGAGCTGCGGTACGTCCACGTCAACACCGCGCTGGCGGCGATGCACGGCCTGTCCGCGGAGCGCCACCTGGGGCGGCACGTCACCGAGGTGATGCCCGATCTGGGCCGGCTCATCGCGCCGAGGCTCCAGCTCGCGCTCGACACGGGCACCTCCATCCAGGACACGCTCCTCCAGGTGGAGACGCCCGCGGCGCCGGGCGAGACCCGCTACTGGTTCGGCAGCTACCTGCGCGTGTGCGGCGCGAAGGGCGAGGTGCTCGGCGTCATCGCGGCCCTGTCGGAGCTCACCGAGCGCATGCGCGCCGAGGAGAGCCTGCAGGAGCACGAGGGCCGGCTGGACGTCCTCACCCGCTCGCTGCCGGACTACCTCTGGGGCGGCAAGCTCCGCGACGGGCGGCTGCGCGACTTCTACTGCACGCCGGTCATCGAGCGGACCACCGGCTACGCGGCATCCGCCTTCGTGCGGCCCGCGCCGGATGGCGGCCCGCCGCCGCTGTGGGCGGAGATGATCCACCCCGAGGACCGCCCGCGCTACCGGGCCAGCATCGAGGGCATGGCCCCGGGCGCCGAGGCGGAGCTGGAGCACCGGCTCATCTGCGCCGACGGCCGCGTGCGCTGGGTGCGCAGCCGCGCCGCCGCGTCCGCGCTGGATGCCCAGGGCGAGCTGCACGTGGGCTGCGTCGTCACCGACATCACCGACCGGCGCCTCGCGGATGACCTGCGCCAGCGGCTCCACGACAGCTTCCGCCGCTCCGCGCAGGAGTGGCGCCGCACCTTCGACGCCGTGTCCTCGCCGCTGATGGTGCTGGGCCCCGACGGCACCGTCCAACGCCTCAACGCGGCGGCCATCGCGCTCTTCGACGGCATGGACCCGTCCGGACAGCCCTTGTTCACCGCGGCCAGCGCCCCACCCTGGTCTCACGCGCTGCCGCTGGTGGACGAGCTGCGCCGCACCCACGCCAGCGCCACCCGCGAGCTGGGGGACCCGCTGTCACGCCGCACCTGGGAGGTCTCCGCCACCTGGGTGGACGAAGCGGGCGGCGAGGACTCGCGCATCATCCTGGTGGCCACCGAGGTGACGCGCCTGCTGGAGCTGCAAGCCAGCCTGCGCCGCAACGAGACGATGGCGGCCATGGGCGCCATCGTCGCGGGCGTGGCCCATGAGGTCCGCAACCCGCTCTTCTCCATCTCCGCCGTGGTGGACGCCGTGGAGGCGACGTTCGGCACTCGGGCGGAGCTCAAGCCCTACGTCGACGTGCTGCGCGGCGAGGTGAAGCGCCTCAACCACCTCACCCAGGAGCTGTTCGAGTACGGCCGCCCCACCCGGGGCGAGTGGGTGGAGGGGCCCGTGCTGCCCGTGGTGGCGGACGCGCTCTCCGCGTGCGCCCTGGCCAGTGAGCGCGCGGGTGTGTCGGTGGACCGGGCGCTGGCGGACGCGCTGCCGCGGGTGCGCATGGACGCCCGGCGCCTGTTCCATGTCTTCCGCAACGTGGTGGAGAACGCGGTGCAGCACTCGCCCGCGGGCAGCACGGTGCGCGTGTCCGCGGAGGAGGTGGAGGAGACGGGCCGGGCGTGGGTGCGGTGCACCGTGCGCGACGGCGGACCGGGCTTCCGCGCGGAGGATTTGCCCCACGTGTTCGAGCCCTTCTTCAGCAAGCGGCGCGGCGGCACGGGCCTGGGGCTCTCCATCGTCCAGCGCATCCTGGAGGAGCACCAGGGCGTCATCCGCCTGGGCAACCACCCGGAGGGCGGCGCGGAGGTCACGCTGCTGCTGCCAGCTGTTTCTTCGCCCCACTCGGCGCAGCACGTAGACTCCCTGGCTTCATGACGCGTACCCGCATCCTGCTTGTGGACGACGAGCCCGGCATCCGCCTGGGCATGAGGGGCTTTCTCACCGCCCACGGGTACGACGTGGACGAGGCCACCAGCCTCGCCGAGGCACAAGAGGCGTTCCGCACCACGCGCCCGGACGTGGCCGTGGTGGACTACCGCCTCACCGACGGCACCGCGCTGGAGCTGCTGCCGCGCCTCAAGGAGATTGATGGCTCGGTGCCCCTGGTTGTGCTCACCGGGCATGGCTCCATCGAGCTGGCCGTCCAGGCCGTGAAGGAAGGCGCCGAGCAGTTCCTCACCAAGCCGGTGGAGCTGGCCGTCCTCAAGGTCGTCCTGGACCGGCTGGTGGCGCAGCGGCGCGAGCGGCAGCGGCTTCTCGCGGAGCGCTCGCGCACGGGGCGCGGCACGGTGGACCCCTTCGTGGGCACCAGCGCCGCCATCCGCGCGCTCCAGGCGCAGGCCGAGCGCATCATCGAAAGCGACAGCCCTGTGCTCATCACCGGTGAGACGGGCAGCGGCAAGAGCGTGCTCGCGCGCTGGCTGCACGAAGGCGGGCCCCGCAAGGACGCGCCCTTCGTGGACCTCAACTGCGCGGCGCTCTCCAAGGACCTGCTCGACTCGGAGCTGTTCGGCCACGAGAAAGGCGCCTTCACCGGCGCGGTGGCCGCCAAGCAGGGCCTGCTGGAGGTCGCGGACCGGGGCACCCTCTTCCTGGACGAGATTGGCGACATGGACGCCGCCGTCCAGCCCAAGCTGCTGAAGGTCCTGGAGGAGAAGCGCTTCCGGCGCCTGGGCGACGTGCGGGATCGGCGCGTGGACGTGCGCCTCATCGCCGCCACGCACCAGGATCTGGGCACGGCCGCCCGCGAGAAGCGCTTCCGCAGCGACCTCTACTTCCGCGTCAGCACCCTCATCCTGCACGTCCCGCCCCTGCGCGAGCGGCCGGCGGACATCGTCGAGCTGGCGCACCACTTCCTCGCGGAGCTGGGGGCCTCGCGCGGCCGCGGCGCCGTGGGCCTGCAACCCGACGCGGAGGCGGCCCTCACCCGCTACGCCTGGCCCGGCAACATCCGCGAGCTGCGCAACGTGCTGGAGCGCGCCGTGCTGCTGTCCGGCGGCGGCCCGCTGTCCCGGGGCGACCTGCGCTTCGAGGTCACCGGCGGCGAGGCCACGGCCGACGTGGACGAGGACATCACGCTTGAGGAGCTGGAGCGCCGCCACATCGAGCGCGTCCTCCGCCGCGAGCACGGCCACGTGGAGCGCGCCGCCGCGAGGCTCGGCATCCCCCGCTCGTCGCTCTACGAGCGCCTCAAGCGCCTGGGCATCAACCGGTCCGGATTCCAGAAACCGGATCCGTAGCCTGGACGCAGCGCGCGAACCCGGCCCGGACCGGCGGAGCAAGCGTCGGAATTTACATGGAACCACGACAAGCCGGTTCCTGGCCCTGAGTTTGCTGGTGGGGCCACCTCCGTGGCTCAGAACATCCTGATCGTCGACGACGAGTCTTCCCTCTGTTGGGTGCTGGGCCAGTTCTTCTCCGGCGCCGGGTACCGCGTGGACTCCGCCGGCGCGCTGGACGAAGCGCTGAACCTGATGACGACGGGCCGCTATGACCTGGTCATCAGCGACCTGCGCCTGAGCGGCACGCTGTCCGAGGAGGGGTTGATGCTGGCGGACTTCGTGCGCCGCTTCGCCCCCGAGACGCGCATGGTGCTGCTGACGGCGTTCGCCACGCAGGATCTCACCGACCGCGCCCAATCCCTGGGCGTGGACCTGGTGCTCCCCAAGCCGCAGCCGCTGCCCGCGCTCGCCGAGCACGTGTCCCGGCTGCTCGGCGGCGTCGCCCTGGCCACCTGAGCCGGACCCACGCTCCGCGTATGAGCCCACCCGGGCTCCGCGAGACGACGCATTGCACAGGTATTCCAGACACAGAGCAGCAACTCCAGACTTCCCGCCGCGGCGCTCGCCCTCCTCGCGCCGCCCGGGCGTTTCCGGATTCCAGAAACCAGATCCAGCCTCTGGACAACCGTGACAGCGTTCTGTTCCAGGGCGCCTCAAACACAGACAAATCGGCCCCCGAAGCGGCTCGTTCCGGGTGGCACCATGGTTGCTTTTGTACACCGCCGTGACTGAGCGAGCCCCCTCCCCCACCGCGCCCCCCTCCCGGCGTCCGCCATCTGGCAGGGATTTCACGCCCCCCGGCGATTCCTTGTTCCAAGACGCGACGCTCCGGGGGCCGGCCGACTCGCCTCATTCGAGCGTTCCTTCTGTTTCCCCAGGTACCCCCATGTCCCCGAACTCCTCACATCGCGATGGAAGACAGACGACCTGTCTTCCCTGGGTGCTGTCCCTGCTGATGGCTGTCACGGCGGGCCAGGCGGTGGCGGCCCCCGTCCTGCGCCACACGGCGGACCAGCGCGGCGACCTGCTGATGGTTGGCAACACGCTGGCCCACGACTGCGCCAACAACGTCCCGGCGCCCATGGTCGGCACCGTGGGGCCCTGCGGCTCCAACACGAGCGATGACGCCGTCGACGTGTTCTGGACGATTGAAGCGGGCGTGGCGTACGCGAACACGTCCGTGACGCCCACCCAGGCCCGCACCCGGGCCGCGTTGGTGGTTCCGGCGGGCGCCATCGTGACGTACGCGCGGCTCTACTGGGCGGCGCATCTGTCCACCACCACGTCGAACCGGACCCCGGACACCACGGCGGAGTTCGGCCGGCCCGGCGTGTTCACCCAGATGCTGACGGCCGACGTGACGCACCAGTACGCTCCGAACGGCCGGTTCGTCTACGAGGCGTCCGCGGACGTCACCAGCCTCGTCGCGGCCCACGGCTCGGGGGTCTACGAAGTCAGTGACGTGGACGCCGTGCCCCTGACCAACCTCAACAGCACGGACCCGTTCAGCGCCTGGGCCCTGGTCGTCTTCTACCGGCACCCTGACTCGCCCATCCGCAACCTGGCCCTGTTCGACGGCCTGGACAACGTCAGCAACGGCAATCCGCAGACGGTGGTGCTGTCGGGCTTCCAGGTGCCGCAGTCGGGCTTCGACGCCAAGCTGGGCGTGCTGGCCTACGAGGGGGACGCGACGCGCACCGGTGACCAGTTCCGCGTCAACGGGGTGGCCATCTCGGACGGCGCCAACCCGGTGAACAACTTCTTCAACAGCAGCCGTTCGGTGCTGGGGACGCCCGCCTCGCACGCCAATGACCTCCCCCGGCTGACGGGCGCGCAGGCCAGCATGTCCGGCGTGGACCTGGACGTGGTGGACATCACCCAGCGCGTCTCGGGTGGCGACACGTCGATGACGCTGACCGCGACGTCGTCGGGAGACACGTACCTGCTCGGCGCCTTCGCCACGTCCATCGCCACGCTGAGGCCGGACTTCACGAACACGTACAAGACGGCGGCCCCGGTGAATCCCCGCCCGGACGGCTCCCTGCGCGGCGGCGACATCATCGAGTACACCATCGTCACCACCAACACGGGGGATGACGTCAGCATCGAGACCGTCCTCCGAGACCCGCTGCCCTCGCAGCTCTCGTATGTGCCGGGCACCCTGTCCATTGTCTCCGGCCCCAACGCGGGCGCTCTGACGGACGCCGCGGGCGACGACCTCGGCGAGGTCAGCCCCGCGGGGGTCATCACCGTCCGCCTGGGCACCGGCGCGACGGCCACGCTGGGAGGCAGCCTGCAGATTGGCCAGAGCACGTCCATCCGCTTCCGCACGGTGGTGAACCCGGCTGCGTCGGGCGTCATCGCCAACCAGGCCACCATCACCGCGCAGGGTGAGCGCGGCGCGCCCGCCAGCTCCGCGACCAGCTCGCCGTCCCCCTCCACCACCGGCCCGACGACCATCAACGTGTCCGTCCCGGACGCCCCCGTGGTGACCGCGCCCACGAGCGGCAGCACCGTGGGAACGAACGCGCCCGTCTTCACCGGCACGGCCGAGCCCGGCAGCACCGTCAGCGTGGTCATCAACGGCACCACCGTCTGCACCGCCACGGCCCACCCGCAGACGGGGGCCTGGTCCTGCACCAGCAGCACGCTGCCGGAAGGCACGCACACCGCCTCCGTCACGGCGAGCGACCCCCAGGGCAACGTCGGCCCGGCCACGACGGTGACCTTCACTGTCGACACCACGGCGCCAGACACCAGCATCGTCACCGGCCCCTCGGGCGCCGTCGCCACGAACAGCGCGACCTTCACCTTCACCTCCAACGAGAGCAACGTGACGTACGAGTGCTCCCTGGACGGCGCGGCGTTCACGGCGTGCGCTTCGCCGGCGAGCTACACGGGCCTCTCCCAGGGCAGCCACACCTTCGCGGTGCGGGCCCGGGACGCCGGCGGCAACGTGGACCCCACGCCCGCCACGCGCGTCTGGACCGTGGACACGGTGGCGCCGGACACCACCATCGTCACCGGCCCGTCCGGCCTGACGAACTCCGCCAGCGCCACGTTCACCTTCAGCTCCAATGAGAGCAACGTGACGTACCAGTGCTCCCTGGATGGCGGTGCCTTCGCGGCGTGCACGAACCCCGCCACCTTCGCCGGCCTGTCCCAGGGCAGCCACACCCTGCGGGTTCGCGCGGTGGACGCGGCGGGCAACATCGACGCGACGCCCGCCTCGCGCACCTGGACCGTGGACACGGTGGCCCCGGACACCACCTTGGTCAGCGGCCCGTCGGGGACGACGAACGCGAACAGCGCCACGTTCACCTTCACGTCCAACGAGAGCCCGGTCACCTACGAGTGCAGCCTGGACGGCGCCGCGTACACGGCCTGCACCTCGCCCACGAGCTTCAGCAACCTGGCGGACGGCGGCCACACCTTCGCGGTGCGCGCCCGGGATGCCGCGGGGAACGTGGACGCCACGCCCGCCACCCGCTCCTGGAACGTCGATACGACGCCTCCGGACACCACCCTGGTCAGCGGTCCGTCGGGCACGGTGAGCAGCACCAACGCGACGTTCACCTTCACGGCCACGGAGAGCCCGGCGACCTACGAGTGCTCGCTCGACGGCGCCGCCTTCACCACCTGCACGTCGCCCCAGGCGTACACGGGCCTGACGCAGGGCAGCCACACCTTCGCGGTGCGGGCCCGGGACGTCGCGGGCAACGTGGACCCCACGCCCGCCTCACGCACCTGGACCGTGGACACGGTGGCGCCGGAGACGACCTTCGCGAGCACTCCGCCGCTGCTGTCCAACTCGGCGGACGCCACCTTCGGCTTCAGCTCCAACGAGAGCAACGTGACGTATGAGTGCCGGCTGGACGGCGCCCCGCTGTTCACCGCCTGCACGAACCCACAGACGTTCCCCGCGCTGGCGCAAGGCAGCCACACGCTGCAGGTCCGCGCCGTGGACGCCGCGGGCAACGTGGACCCCACGCCCGCCGTCTACACCTGGACCGTCGACACCCTCGCGCCGGACACCACCCTCGCGGGTGGGCCCACCGGGACGACGGCGGCCACGGACGCGACGTTCAGCTTCACCGCCAACGAATCGCCGGCCACGTTCGAGTGCTCGCTCGACGGCGCGCCCTTCACGGCATGCACGTCGCCGGTGACGTACACCGGCCTCGCCGATGGCAGCCACACCCTGCAGGTCCGCGCCGTGGACGCCGCGGGCAACGTGGACCCGACGCCCGCCTCGCGCACCTGGACGGTGGACACCACCGCGCCGGAGACGTCCTTCACCAGCACGCCGGCCGCCATGTCCAACTCGGCGTCCGCCACGTTCGGCTTCGCCTCCAACGAGAGCCCGGTGACCTATGAGTGCTCGCTGGATGGCGCGGCCTTCGCCGCTTGCACGAACCCGGTCACCTTCACGGGGCTCGCGGACGGGGACCACACCCTGGCGGTGCGCGCTCGGGACGCCGTGGGCAACGTGGACGCCTCGCCCGCGACGTACGCGTGGACCATCGACACCACGGCGCCGGACACCAGCATCGTCAGCGCCCCGCCCGCGCTGACGAACAGCGACAGCGCCACGTTCACCTTCAGCGCCTCCGAGGCCGGGGTGACGTATGAGTGCTCACTGGACGGCGCGACGTACGCCGCCTGCACCAACCCTGTCACCTTCAACGGGCTGGCGGATGGCAGCCACACGCTGACGGTCCGCGCCGTGGACGCCGCGGGCAACGTGGACGGCACGCCCGCCAGCCACACCTGGACGGTGGACACCACGCCGCCCAGCACCAGCATCACCACCGCGCCGGCGTCCATCACCAACGCCACGTCCGCCACGTTCGGCTTCGCCAGTGACGCGTCGCCGGTGACCTATGAGTGCTCGCTGGACGGCGCGGCCTTCGCGGCGTGCGCCACCCCGGTGACGTTCTCCAGCCTGTCGGAGGGCAGCCACACGCTGGCGGTCCGCGCCGTGGACGCCGCGGGCAACGTGGACCCGACGCCCGCGACGCACACGTGGACGGTGGACACCGCCGCTCCGGAGGCGCCCGTCATCGACGCGCCCGCCAACGGCGTCTCCGTGCCCACGCAGCAGCCGGTCATCTCCGGCACCGCCGAGCCCGGCACCCTGGTGACGGTGACCGTGGACGGCAACGTGCTGGGCAGCGCGCCCGTGGACGCGAACGGTGACTGGACGTTCACCCCGCCCGCCCCGCTGGGCCAGGGCTCGCACACCGTCACCGTGACGTCCACGGACGCCGCCGGAAACGTGAGCGACCCGAGCGCCCCCACGACGTTCACCGTCGACACGGTGGCGCCGGACGCGCCCGAAATCACCGCCCCCGGCGACAACACCACCATCGCCACCGCGACGCCGGTCTTCGAGGGCACCTCCGAGCCCTACGCCCAGGTGACCGTGACGGTGGACGGTGAGGACATCGGCACCGTGACCGCGGATGCTGACGGCCACTGGAGCATCACCGCGCCTGACGCGCTGGACGAAGGTCCGCACACCGTGGAGGCCACCGCCACCGACGCGGCGGGCAACACCAGCGAGGCGACGTCGCACACCTTCGCCATCGACCTGTCCACGCCGGAGACGTACATCGACTCCGGCCCTGCGGCCTTCACCCGCGACACGTCCGCCAGCTTCGTGCTGCGCGCGGAGAACGGCGGCGTGGCCTTCGAGTGCAGCCTGGATGGCGCGGCCTTCACGGCCTGCACCAGCCCCGCGGCGTTCAGCGGCCTTTCGGAGGGCCCTCACACACTGGCGGTGCGCGCGGTGAACGCGCTGGGCACCGTCGACCCGTCGCCCGCGACCTACGCGTGGACCGTGGACCGGGTGGCGCCCCCGTCGCCTGGCATCGTCTCGCCCGCGAACGGCGACACGGTGGGCACCGCCACGCCCACGCTCACCGGCACGGGCGAACCCAACAGCCAGATCTACGTGGAGGTGGACGGCGTCACGTACGGCCCCATCCCCGTGGACGGTGACGGCGACTGGACCTTCCCGCTGCCCCAGCCGGTGCCCGAAGGCCCCGTGTCCCTCTCCGTGGTCAACGTCGACGCGGCGGGCAACACCAGCGAGCCGACGACCCACGGCTTCATCGTCGACCTGACGCCGCCGGAGACGTTCATCGACGCCGGTCCGGCGCTGCTCACCCGGGAGACGTCCGCCACCTTCGAGCTGCGCGCCGAAGGCGGCGCCGCGGGCTTCGAGTGCAGCCTGGACGGCGCGCCCTTCACGGCCTGCACGTCGCCGGTGAGCTACACCGGGCTCGCGGATGGCGAGCACCTGTTCCTCGTCCGCGCCTTCGACGCGGTGGGCAACGTGGACGCCACGCCCGCGGAGTACGCGTGGACCGTGGACACGGTGGAGCCGGACACCATCATTGTGTCGGGTCCCGCGTCCCCCACCAACGCCACGTCCGCGACCTTCGAGTTCACGTCCAACGAGCCGGGCTCCACGTTCGAGTGCAGCGTGAACGGCACGGCCTTCACGGCGTGCACCAGCCCGTTCCCGCTCGAGGGCTTCGCCGAGGGTGAGCACACGCTGTGGGTCCGCGCCGTGGACGGCGCGGGCAACGTGGACAGCACCCCGGACGCGTACACCTGGACGGTGGACCTGACGCCTCCGGCGGCCCCGCTCATCGCCTCGCCTGGGCAGGGCGCGGTGCTGAACGACGGCGCGGTGACGCTCACCGGCTCCACGACCGACGCCGTGTCCGTCCTGGTGACCGTGGGGAACACGACCTACGGCCCCCTCCCCGTGGATGGCTCCGGCAACTGGAGCTTCGACGTGCCGGTGACGCTGCCGGATGGCACGTACACCGTCACCGTCACGGCCCAGGACGCCGCGGGCAACACCAGCCTCCCGGCCACCGTCACTTTCACGGTGGACACCACCGCGCCGGACACCGCCATCGACAGCGGGCCGGAGCCCCTGACGAACGACACCATCGCGTCCTTCGTCTTCTCGTCGAACGAGTCCCCGGTGACGTACGAGTGCAGCCTGGATGGCGCGGCCTTCGCGGCGTGCCCGGCGCAGGCAGCGTTCGGGCCGCTGAGCGACGGCGAGCACACCCTGACGGTGCGCGCGGTGGACGCCGCGGGCAACGTGGACGCCACGCCCGCCACGCACACCTGGACGGTCGACACCCAGGCGCCCGTGGTGGCCATCACCTCGCCCGCCAACGGCGCGGTGCTCGACGCCGCGGTCGTGACGTACACGGGCACCGCGGAGCCGGACAGCACGGTGACGGTGGTGGTCGACGGCGTCACGCTCGGGACCGTTGAAACGGACGGCGCGGGCAACTGGACTCTCACCGCGACCACGCCGCTGGCGGAGGGCTCGCACACCGTCGCCGTCACCGCCACGGACGCGGCCGGCAACACCAGCGCCCCGGTGACGCACACCTTCACCATGGACGCCGAGCCGCCCGAGACGCTGTTCACCCAGACGCCGCCCACGCTCAGCGGCGTCAGCACGGCCACCTTCGCGTTCGACTCGGATGAGTCCCCGGTGACGTACGAGTGCTCGCTCGACGGCGCGCCCTTCGCGGCGTGCGACAACCCGACGGAGCTGACCGGCCTGTCCGACGGTGAGCACCGCTTCGAGGTGCGCGCCCGGGACATGGACGGCAACGTGGACCCGACCCCCGCCGCCTTCGAGTGGACGGTGGACACCACGCCGCCGGAGACCACCATCGTCAGCGGTCCGCCGCTGGCGGAGGCCCCGGCCGAGGCCACGTTCACCTTCGAGGCGAACGAGTCTCCCGTGACGTACGAGTGCAGCCTGGACGGCGCGCCCTTCGCGGCGTGCACGAACCCGGTGACGTACACCGACCTGGCGCTGGGCTCGCACACGCTGCAGGTGCGCGCGGTGGATCAGCTCGGCAACGTGGACGCCACGCCGGCCACGTACACCTGGGTGGTCACCGCCGACGCGGACGGCGACGGCCTGACGGACGCCGAGGAGATCGCCCTGGGCACCGACCCGAACAACCCCGACACGGACGGTGACGGCCTGCCGGACGGCATCGAGGTGCTCATCGCCGGCACGGACCCGCTCGACGACGACACGGACGACGACGGCATCCTGGACGGCAACGAGGACGCCAACCACAACGGCATCGTCGACGAGGGTGAGACGGACCCGAAGCGCTGGGACACCGATGGTGACCTGCTCTCCGACGGTCTGGAGATCGGCCTCACCGCGCCCCAGGGCCGGGACACCGACATGACGCGCTTCGTGGCGGACGCGGACCCGACGACGACGACGGACCCGCTCAACCGCGACACGGACCACGGCAGCGTGTGGGACGGCTACGAGGACGCCAACCGCAACGGCCGCGTGGACCCGGGTGAGAGCAACCCGCTGATCGCCGAGGACGACCTCGACGCCGACCTGGACGGCATCGACGACGAAACGGAGCGCCGGCTGGGCATGAACCCCTACAGCGCGGACAGCGACAACGACGGCGTGCCCGACGGCATCGACGGCATCGAGGACACGGATGGTGACGGCCTCATCGACGCGTTGGACCCCGACAGCGACAACGACGGCATCCTGGACGGCACGGAGATGGGCGTGACGCTGGAGTCGGCTCCGGCGGACACGGACCGCAGCTCGCCCAACTTCCGTCCGGACGCGGACCCGAGCACCACCACCGACCCGAAGAGCCCGGACACGGACGGTGACGGGCTGCTCGACGGCGAGGAGGACGCCAACCACGACGGCCGCGTCGACGCGAATGAGACAGACCCGAACAACCCCGACACGGATGCAGACGGGTTGCCGGATGGCATCGAGGTGAAGGGCGCCAACCCCACCGACCCGCTCAACCCGGACTCGGACGGCGACGGTCTGCTCGACGGCGAGGAGGACGCCAACCGCAACGGTCTCCGTGACGCCACGGAGACCGACCCGAACAACGCCGACACGGACAACGGCGGCGCCAACGATGGTGATGAAGTCGCCGGCGGCACCAACCCGCTGGACCCCAACGATGACTTCACCATCTCCGGCCACGGCTGCAGCACGGGCGGCGCGGGCACCCTCGCCCCGCTCGCGTTGATGCTGCTCGCCCTGCCGCTGAAGCGTCGGCTCCGGCCGACAGGTGGCCGACGTCCCCGGGCTGTTTCCGCGGACTGAGGCCCTCTTCATCCACCGTCTCGATACCGGCGGATGGTTCGGCTCTTCGTTTCTTGAGTCGGTCATCCGCCGGTGCCAACCTTCGCGGCTCCTACCGGGGCCCGTCCCAGCCTCGACCCTCCATGCACTTCACCTTCGCTCCCCCGACCGCAGCGCGCAGCCTCCCCCGCCGCGTGACACGGCTCGCCGCCGCCTTGCTCCTGGTGGCCTCGGCCACCGCCAGCGCGCAGCCCGCGGCGTCGCAGGCCATCGACGTGCAGCAGTACAAGCCCGGCCCGGGCGCCTATGACGTGCTGGGCGTGCAGAGCGCGCGCATCGCGCCGCACCTGAGCTGGAACCTGGGCGCGTCGCTCAACTACGCGGAGGATCCGCTCAACCTCGTGGACCCGCGGGCGGACCGGTTCCTCTACCGCATCGTGGACAGCCAGCTCACGCTGGACCTGATGGGCGCCATCTCCCTCTTCGACCGGGTGGAGCTGGGTGTGTCGCTGCCCGTCTCCCACACCACCTCCGAGCCCGCGGCCGCCGTCGCGCCGGACCTGGCGAACGGCGTGGGCACCACCGGCGTGGGCGACTTGCGCCTGGTGCCCAAGGTCCGCCTGCTCTCCACGGACAGCGGCATCCACCTCGCGGTGACGGCGCCGCTGACGCTGCCCACGGCGGGGGGCGGCAAGTTCCTCGGCTCGGACACGGTGACGTTCCAGCCGCGCTTCGTGGCGGAGTGGGCCACCACCGCGGTGCGCCTGCTGGCCAACGTGGGCTTCAACCTCCGGCGCGAGGAGCAGCTACGCAACCTGCGCGTGGGCCATGAGCTGGCGTATGCGTTGGGCGCCGAGGTGCCCCTCACCGAGAAGCTGACGGCCCAGGCCACCCTGGCCGGCGCGCTCGGCCTGAATGAGTCCGGTTCGGCGCAGCGTCCCCTGGAGGCGCTGGGTGCGCTGAAGTACCGCTTCATCGACGGACTGGCCGCCCACGTGGGCGCCGGGCCGGGCCTGTCGCGCGGCTACGGCACGCCGTCCTTCCGCCTGCTCGCGGGCGTGGCCTGGACCCCGTCCGCGTCGAAGGCGGCGCCCGCGGCGCTCCCGCCCCCCTGTGACTTGGGGCCCGAGGACTACGACGGCTTCCAGGACGACGACAACTGCCTGGATCCGGACGACGACAACGACGGCATCCCCGACGTCGTCGATGTGTGCCCCACCGAGCCGGAGACCTACAACGGCTTCCAGGACGAAGACGGCTGCCCGGATGACCCGAGCGCCCACCAGCCCCCGGCCCAGGAGGGCACGCCCGCCACGGCCCCGCAGGCCCTGACGCTGCCGCCCGCCCCCGTGGACAGCGACGGCGACGGCATCATCGACTCCGAGGACGCCTGCCCCAACGCCCCCGAGGACTTCGACGGCTTCGAGGACGAGGACGGCTGCCCCGACCCGGACAACGACCAGGACGGCATCCCGGACGCGGTGGACAAGTGCCCGCTGGAAGCGGAGACCATCAACGGCTTCCAGGACGACGATGGCTGCCCGGACAAGGGCAAGTCCCAGGTGCGCGTGGAGGGGACGCGCATCGTCATCCTGGACAAGGTGTACTTCGCCACCGGGCGGGATCGGATCCTCCCCCGCTCGTTCAGCCTGCTGCGACAGGTCGCCTCCACGCTCAAGGCGAACCCGAACATCCTTCAGGTGCGGGTGGAGGGGCACACGGACGACCAGGGCAACGACGCGAAGAACCTGGACCTGTCCCAGCGCCGGGCGAAGAATGTGGTCGCCTTCCTGGTGAAGGCGGGCATCGCCGTGGAGCGGCTGGAGGCGGTGGGCTACGGTGAGGAGAAGCCCGTGGACACCAACAAGACGGCCAAGGGGCGCGAGAACAACCGGCGCGTCGAATTCAATATCGTGAAGGTCTCCCAGCCTTCGACGGGAGGAGGCACGCACTGATGCGGACAGCCCCTTGGATGATGGCGGTGCTCCTGGCGGGTGCCCCCGCGCTCGCCGCACCGGCGCCCGCGCCGTGCGGCGGGTTGCGCTTCGAAAGCGGCCGGATGGTGTTTGGCCGGACGCTGGCCCCGCAGGGCGCGGAGACGGAGGCGTGTCTCCAGCATGTCGCGCAGGCCGTGCTGGCGCGTCCCGCCATCCGCTCGGTGACGGTGGCGGCGAAGCTCCCCGACGCGGACCGGCTGGACGGCCGGGGCCTGGCGACGGCGAAGCGCGCGGCGGAGGTGCTGGTGGCCGCGGGCGTGCCGCGCACCCGCGTGTCGGCCGTGGCCCCCGCCGCGGTGGAAGGTGAGCCGGCGCAGCTCCAGCTCGCGTACGTGGAGCGCCCCGCGCAGCCCGCGGTGGCCCGGGTGCGCGCGGCCAGCGGCGCGGTGGACGCGGGCGCCACGGAGGCCCAGCTCAGCGCCAGGACGGTGGGCGACTCGCTCTACCCCGGCGAGCTGCTGCGCACCGGCGCCAACGCCCAGGCCGAGCTGGCCCTGGCGGACGGCAGCGTGCTCCGCGTGGTGGCGGACAGCCTCGTCAAGGTCGGCACCATCGAGCTGACGGCCAGCCTGCAACGCAAGGTGCAGTTGGAGCTGCTGCGGGGCACCGTGGAGACGGACGCCGCGCCCGGTGGCGTGGGCTCCATCTTCGAGGTCCGCACCCGCGGCGCGGTGGCAGGCGTGCGGGGGACGAAGTTCCGCGTGTCCGCCCAGGATGACGGCACCAGCCGGCTGGAGACGCTCGAAGGCAAGGTGGCGTTGAGCGCGGCGCAAGCCGAGGTCGAGGTGGCCGGCGGCCAGGGCTCTCGCGCGAAGCCAGGCTCGCCGCCCGAGCCTCCGCGCCCGCTGCTCGCGGCGCCCGCGTTGGTGGGGCCTCGCGGGGGCTCGTTCCAGGCCATCCCGAAGGTCACCTGGCGGCCGCTCGAGGGCGCGTCGACGTACCGCGTGCAGCTGGCGCGCACGGCGGACTTCATCGCGGACGTGCAGACGTTCGAGACGGCGGGCGCCGAGCTGGCGGTCCCCGGGCCGCGTCAGGGCAAGTGGTTCTGGCGGGTGCTGGCGGTGGACGGTGATGGCTTCGTGGGCTTCCCCTCGAAGATCTACACCTTCGACGTCCAGCCCTGAGACTGCTGCATTGCGCGGGCCCACCCGGGCACGCATGATGGCCGAGCCCCGTGTCTCCGCGGGACCCCGCCCATGGACTCCCACCCCGCTGAGCCCATTCGACGCGACGCCCGCCGCCTGCCCTCGCCCGCGCTGTCCCGGTGGCAGGGCGCGTGCGTGGGCATCGCGCTGGCGGTGGTGACGGCGGCCCTGGGCGGAGCGCCGGGCTTCCTGGAGCGCTCGCTCTACGACCAGGCGGTGAGCCGGCTGCTCCCCGCCGTGCCGCCCAGCGAGGACCTGGTGCTCGTGGAGGTGGATGACCGCGCGCTCGCGGCCCTGGGCGAGCGCTGGCCGCTGTCCCGCGCGACGTGGGCCCGCGTGTTCCACGCGCTCGCCTCGCAGCGTCCCGCCGCCGTGGCGGTGGACGTCGTGTTCGACCAGCCCGGCCCGCGTGACGCGCTGGAGCTGGGCGAGGACATCCTGGCGGAGCTCGAGCGCTCGGGGCTCATGGCGCTGCCCGCGGGCGCGGCGCTGGCGGCGGACCTGGAGGAGAGGCTGCGGACCCGGGACGGCGACGCCCGGCTCGCGGAGGCGCTCTCGGAGGGACACGGCGTCATCCTGGGCGCCGCCGCCCTCACCCACGACGTCCCGGTGATGCAGCCGTTGGAGGATGGCGCCCTCGGCACGCCCCTGGCCTTGCCCGCCCCGGCGCTGCGGCTCCAGGCGCAGGAGGTGGCGGCCAGCATCGCCCCGCTGCGCATGGCGGCGCGGGGCAGCGGCACGCTGAACATGCTCGTGGACGGCGATGGCGTCATCCGCCGCTATCCCTACGCGGTGGGCGTGAAGGGACAGTCGTGGCCCTCGCTGGCGCTGGCCACCGCGCTGCACCTGACGCCCGAGCGGGCCGAGCCCCTGCGCGCGTTGGCCGCCGTGGACCACGGCGCGCCGCTGATGCGGCTGCCCGCCCCCAACTGGCTGCCCCGGCTGAGCCTGGCGGACGTGCTGCACGCGGACCCGCGCTCGGTGGGGCTGGACCTGGCGCTGCGGGACAAGACCGTCTTCGTGGGCGTCACCGCGACGGGCCTGCACGGCCAGAGCACGCTGCCCGGCCAGGTGGCGGTGCCCGGCGTGGAGATTCACGCCTTCGCCCTGGACAACCTGCGCTCGGGCCGGCTGATGCGCTCGTCGGGCTGGGTCGCGCTGCTGGGCGTGTGGGAGACGGCGGTGGTGCTGCTCGGCTTCGTGGTGCTCTGCCGGAGGGCCCGCACGCTGGGCGCCGTGCTCCGGAGCGCGCTGGCCCTGCTGGCCCTGCACACCGCGCTGGTGGCGTGGCTGGCGGCGGACCCGGGCTGGCTCATCCCGCTGGTCCCCGCCTGGGTGGGGCTGGTGTGGGTGCTGCTGGTGGACGCGGCGTCGCGCGCGGAGGAGCTGGGACGGCAGCGAGGCGCCCTGCGCCGGCTCTTCATCCGCTACCCGCAGGCGTCGGTGGAGCCCGCCCCCGCCGCGCGCGAGCCCCCGCCCGCTCGGACCGACGCGATGCGCCAGGACTGACGACAATGACCATCAGTTAGCCGACCCTTGCGAGGGAATCCACCCCGACCGAGAATGCCCCCCTCGGACGTGGAGAGCGCAATAAGAATCCGACTCAAGCCATACACGGGCGACGCTGGCGGTCCCGAGCAATTCGACCAAGGCTAAACCAAAGTTCACGATTCTCGATCAGCTAGGCTCTGTAGTGGTTCCGGGCAGTTAGCGCCCAGCTCCCCAGCGGAGGCAGGCTCTCCGAGGGGGATTCTAAGTACTGGTGCCGGTCGGCACGGTAGCGAGCGAGCAGCCTGTCGTAGGGGGCCGTTCGAGAATCACGATCCTGGGTTTAGCAAACCGTGGTCACGCACATCCAAACACACAGTCCGGACGCGCCCCAAGTCGTGAGTCTAAACGGCCTCACCACAGGCCGCAGCCTCATCAAAAGACCCACCCTCCAGCGGAACACAAAAGAAGGATATTATCCATCCCCACCCTTCGCAGCACAACATGCAACAACACACACAGCCCCACTACCGACTCAACGCGCCAATGAAAAATGCCCAAGCAGCAACACGGCTCACCTGCTTCGGAATAATTTCCGCAATCGAATCAGACTTAAGGATCGAGCTTGAGGCATATGCAGCAGACCAACTCGAAAACATACTACCTGAGGATGTTCGTCGAAACGCATTGAAGCGATGGACCGACCACAACAACAGCGCCTCAACACCAAACACAAACAACAACACAGAACTGCTCGACTTCATGGATTTTGCCGACCTCGGCAAAATCCTCCACCGAATCACAGGCCAACTCCCAGAAGATAAACGGTCCGACACCAAACTACTCGCCGAAAGCCTACTCGAACTAACGCCATGCCGAAATCGCGTTTGCCACTCGCGACCACTAGAGCCGGAAGACCTCCCCCAATTGCTGGACTTTGCAAAGCTCGCCCAATCCCACACCACGTTCGCCATGCAAGGCACACGGGAAACACTTCAACGACTAAAGGACGACCCCACCTTCGTCCTCCACCTAACAATACCTGAATATTGGACTCAAACCGACGATGCGGCCCACCACAACCTCCCGCTACCAGAATTCGACGACACGGGCTTTCTAGGACGGACTAAAGATCGAAAAGAACTCACAAAACACCTGCAGTCACAACTCCCAGTCATCACCCTCGTCGGAGAAGGCGGCGTCGGGAAAACAGCACTAGCACTACGCTGCCTCTACGACCTCGTCGAACTCGGCGGAAACTGCCCCTATGACGCAGTAATTTGGATATCACTCAAGACAAGAATACTAACCCACTCCGGAACAAAAGAAATCAGCCAAACAATCACATCCGTCCTAGGCCTACTACAAGAGGTTGGACAAAGTCTCGGCGTACCCAATACCGCCCTAAGTCTAGAAGACATAGTATCTGAAATCATCCAATACATGGAGGAATTCAAGATACTACTCGCCATCGACAACCTAGAGACGCTCGGCCACGACTCCCTACGCCTTTTACTTGCTGCCATTCCCCGCGGCTCAAAAGTCCTTCTCACCTCAAGAGTTGGCCTCGGCGAATTCGAAATGCGCTATGCCCTTGACGCGCTAGACGAAAATACCGCCATCCAACTCGCGCGCAGGTTCGCCGCCACCCGCAACGTTCAATCCCTGTCGCATGCGGACACTGAAGTCCTTCGGAGCTACTGCAAAGGCTTGTTTTTCAATCCACTCCTGATCAAATGGTTTGTTGCATCAATAGGTGCAGGAGCAACACCCAACATGCTCCTAAACCAAGAAAAACCAACATACGCAGAAGCCATTCGCTTTTGCTTTGAAAATCTATTTGGCAGACTCACAGAAACGGAGCGAGAATTACTACACGTAATGGCGTCAGCACGACGCCCGCTATCGCACGCAGAGCTCGCATATGCAACACAAGACGTTTCGCGCGACGAACTCGAATGGTCACTCAACATGTTGCACCAGTCCAGCATGCTCCGCAGGACATTTGAAAAAGTCGGGCCCCACAGCACAACAACTTACGCACTCACATCTATTGCATCAGAGTACATTTCAAAATTCGCACCACCACCAGCAGAAACTTACAAACACGTCCAAGAAATTCTCAAATCAATAAAGGCACTCGCGGCCTCAGAGCCAGTCCGAAAGAACATCTATCGCCACGACCTAACAGCCATTGCAGCCACAACGCGCGACGAACTCATCTGCGCAGCTCTATTAAAACGAGCAATCGACGAGGCGCGCAGAGAGAGCTTCACAAATTCCCATAAATTAATCTCACAAGCCAAGGAAATGCTCCCGCACTACTCGGAAAACTACAGAATCTCGGCCGTCATCCACAGCTGGGAAAATGACCCCTACGCCGCGTCTGAGGAATACCGACTCGCGATGGAGTATGCCCCAAACTCAACCTACGCAATGTATAGCTACGCGCAATTTCTATTTGCAACCGAAGACGCAAGTGCAGCACTGCCCGTGCTCGAACAGGCATTAGTCATTGACCCCAGCGACCCTGCTCTACACACAGCAAAAGCACTCGCACTCACGCGCCTGGGCAGATGTTCCGACGCCGCAGTGATTTACGAACAACAACTCTCGGAGATAAGTGCTCGGCCAAAAAAATGGCGCCTATCGACACGCGACCAAGCAGCCGAGTGCTATCGCCGATGGATTGAGCAAGACATAAAAATGTCAGACGAAGCACAATTTCAGACACACCTAAACAGAGCACTTCAGATACTATCAGACGCATTCGAGGCCACCGACTTCGACTCAAAGACCGTCCGCCGTCTCGACAGAGTCATTGAAGAGGCACTGCTTCGCGCACCGCTGGCTTGGCGAAACACCGTACTTGACATCATAATCAATTGCCTCAGCACCAATGCCCGCCACCTGCGGAAGCTTGCCTTCCCCTTCAATAAATATTCACCACAAATCGCACTAAAGCCACTAGGGAGCGAGCTACTGCTCGAGATAGCGCAGACACCGCCCCCCGCCTCCCATCAATCACCAATCACCCTAGCAGAGCGTCCTGCTGTACTCACAAAAAAACAAACTAGCCACCAAGATGGCGACACCGTACATGGCCGCATAAAAGTCGCCCCCTCATTCGAACCATACGGCTTCATTACAGACGACGACGGAATTGACTGGTTTTTTCACAAAACGTTCATGACAAACCCCAGAGAACTGCAGACACTTTCCCAGGGGACACGAGTCCGATTTGTTGTAGGAAGAAACCCCAAGGGGCGCTGCGCGATATCAGTGCAAATTGCGGACGACACCGCCGAAACTTAAATCAAAAGTGCGTACATGCGCTCAACTGACACACAACAGTGCAAACTTGGGTGTCCCGCCCTTACAACAAGACTGCGGCAGCGGATGACTGAGCGCGGCCCCCACGAAGAACTGCTGGCGCGATGGCCGCGCGGACGCATAGTCAAAGAGGCTACACTTCCTCTTGGGCATCGGCGCTCGGCGCAACGCACTCCTACTGGAATAAAACGAGGGCCTTGAGCCCTCCGGCAGCCGTGGCAGCATTCACGCCTCCTCCATGGTCCGCTACGCCCTCATCGCCGAGCCCGATCCCCAGCGCGCCGCAGGCCTGTTGTCCCTCGTCGCGGAGGAAGGGCTCGAAGGCGTCGTCGCCCGGGATGGCGCTGACGCGGAGGAGACGGTGCGCCAGCGCGGCGCGCCCCTGCTGCTCGTCACGGACCTGGCGCTGCCCCGCGTGGACGGCTTCGCGCTGCTGACGTGGCTCCGGGAGCAGAAGGACGCGTCCGGCACGCAGGTGGTGGTGGTGACGGCCTTCGACGAGCTGCGCGTGCGAGCGTGGCAGCTCAAGGACACCCTGGGCATCCACGCGTTGCTCAGCCGACGCGCCTCGACGGAGCTGATGCGGGACACGCTGCGGCGAGTCCTGGGCGGTCAGCTCGCGCCGCAGCCGCTCCTGGAGGAGCCCGCCGCGGAGCAGGAGCGGCAGCGGCTGGCGAGCATCGCCGCCATGCACCTGGTGGACGACGGCCCGCCCGAGGCCGAGCTCCAGCAGCTCGTCACCGAGGTGGCGCAGGCGTTCGGCGTCCCCGTGGCCCTGCTGACGCTGGTACTGGGCGAGCGGCAGTGGTTCAAGGCCCACGTGGGCCTGCCTTCGTCGCTCGCGAGGGACCGGGGCACGCCGCGCGACTGGGCCTTCTGCCACCATGTGGTGCAGGGGCGCGAGCCGCTCGTGGTGCCCGACGCGCGGCGCCACCCCTACTTCCGGGACAACCCGCTGGTGCGCGACGGCATCGTGGGGAGCTACGCGGGCGCGCCCCTGCAGACCTCCACGGGCGAGGTGCTCGGCTCGCTGTGCGTCATCGACACGCGGCCGCTCGTCCTCGGCGCGGAGGACCTGGCCGCGCTGCGGGAGCTCGCCCACCGCGTGGCCGAGGACCTGGAGCAACGGGGCCGGGCGAAGCTGGCCGCCGCGAAGGCGCAGACAGCGCCCAGCCTCACCGAGGCCACGGCCCTGTCGCTGCTGCGCGACGCGGTGCAGGCCCTGGACGTCCCCGCCCTGCTGGTGGCGCCCGGGCGCAAGCCCCACGCGAGCAACGCCGCGTTGACGGAGCTGCTGGGACTGCCGGCCACGCCCTTCCCCGGCATGACCTTCGAGGCCTTCTGTCAGCACGTCGCGGGCCTCACCGCCGACCCCGCGGGCACGCTGCGGCAGCTCGACCTGGCCGCGGAGGCCTCGCGCGGGCTCCGCTTGTCGCTCGCGCTGGAGCGGCCCCAGGTCCGGCGGCTGCGCTGGGTGGCGCGCCCCTTCCCCATCCCAGGAGGAACCGCGCAGATGCTGACGCTCTCCGACCTGGGCCCCCCCCGCCCCGCGCGCGAGGAGCGGGAGCGCCCGTTCCGGGTGGACGCGCTGACGGGCCTGGACACGCGGCGCGCGGGCGAGGAGCGCGTGCTGCGCGAGATTGGCCGGTGCCGCCGCGGCGGCGTGCCATTCAGCGTGCTGCTGGCCGACCTGTCCGGACTGAGCCGCATCAACGCGACGCAGGGCTTCGATGCGGGCGACGCCGCGCTGCGCGACGGAGCGCGCGCCCTGGAGTCCCTGGGGGCGCCCTCGGGCTTCGCGGTGCGGTGGGAAGGCGGGACCTACCTGCTGGCCCTCCCCGGCGTGGATGCCGCGCAGGCGGAGACGCTGCGCCAGCGCCTCCACGACACGCCCGGGCTCCCCACGCTGGTGTCGGCCACCGTCACCGTCGAGGGCGAGGAAGACCCGCTGGGCACGCTGGCCCGCGCGCAAGCGGCGCTCGTCCGCGCGAAGCTGGAGCACCGGCCGCCGCACCCGACCTGAGAGCCCGCATGCCGACCTCCGTGCCCGACCGACTCCGCCTGCCCTTCCACTTCGACGCGGCCTCGCTGCAGCACGAGCTCGCGGGCCTCCCCGCAGGCGTGTGGGTCCCTCACTTCAACAAGCGCGAGTACGAAGGCGAATGGAGCGGCGTGCCCCTGCGCTCCATCGGCGGCAGGGACGGCCACATCTACCCGGACCCCACCGGCCGCGAGCGTTATGCCGACACGCCGCTCTTGTCGCGCTGCCCCGCGTTCCGCGCCGTGCTGGCCGCGTTCCAGTGTCCCGTGGGCTCGGCGCGGCTGCTGAAGCTCGCGGCGGGCGCGCACATCCGGGAGCACACCGACTACAACCTGGGCTACGCGGACGGCGAGGTGCGGCTGCATGTCCCCATCACCACGCACCCCGACGTGGCCTTCTTCCTGGCGGGTGAGCGCGTGGTGCTCCAGCCGGGCGAGTGCTGGTACCTGGACTTCAACCGCCCCCACCGGGTGGACAACCCCAGCGACACCGACCGCGTCCACCTGGTGCTGGACTGCGAGGTGAACGACTGGCTGCGCGACGTCTTCGCCGGAGCCCTCCATGGGGCTTGAGGCCTTCGAGCGCTTCCGTCAGCGCGTCCTCGAGGACACGGCGCTCCAGGAGTCCCTGCGCGACACGCCGGACACCGCCACCTTCCTCGCCCGGGCCGTGGCGCTGGGCGCGGAGCACGGCTGTCACTTCACCGCCGAGGACGTCCAGGAAGCCCTGCGCGCGGCCCGCCGGGCGTGGCGGGAGCGGTGGATATGACAGCGCTTCACGGCTGGGTGCCCGCGCGCATCCACGAAGAGGGAGGCCGGCTGCGCGTGGACTGGTGCCACCTGGGCGGCCAGCGCTTCACCGACCCGTTCTTCGACGAGACGCTGGAGCGGCGGCTGCGCCACCCGTTCGCCATGCTCTTCCGGCACCAGACGTCCATGGAGGACCTGGTGGCGCGGCAGGCGAGTCAACCGGGGCTGCCGGTGCGGGGGCTCGTGTTCCACATGTCCCGCTGCGGCTCCACGCTGGTGGCGCAGCTGTTGGCCGCGCTGCCCCGGCACATCGTCCTCTCCGAAGCGGGCCCCGTGGACACGGTGTTGCGCGCGCATCAACGGCTGCCCGGCCTCACGGACGCGCAGCGCATCGACTGGCTCCGCGCGGTGGTGGGCGCGCTGGGCCAGCAGCGCCACCCGGACGAACGCGCGGTGTTCCTCAAGCTGGATGCGTGGCACGTGCTGGAGCTGCCGCTCCTCCAGCGCGCCTTCCCCGGCGTGCCGTGGATGTTCCTCTACCGCGACCCGGTGGAGGTCATGGCCTCGCATCAGAATCACCGGGGCGCGCACATGCTGCCGGGACTGTTGCCGCCGGAGCACCTGGGCCTGGCGGCGCAACAACTGGAGGGCATTCCGCTGGATGAGTACGGGGCGCGTGTGCTCGCGGCCATCTGCGAGGCCGGGCTGCGGGGCTACCAGTCGCGGCAGGCTCCGGCGCGGCTGGTGGACCACCGGCAGCTCCAACGGGAAGGCGTGCCGCTGCTCACGGAGCTGTTCGGCGTCGAGCTGTCGGGCGACGACGGCGCGCGGCTTCGAGACGTGCTGGAGCGGAACGCGAAGAACCCGGTGCTGCCCTTCGAGGACGACACGGCGGAGAAGGCCCGGCGCGTGTCGCCGCTCGCGAGGGAGCTGGCGGAGCGCTGGTGCCGCCCCGTGCACGACGCGCTCGAAGCGGCGCGGCTCGAGGGCCACGCCGCGCCCTGATTCAACGGGGCCTCAGCGGCGCAGCCGCACCGCGACGGCCTCCTGGATGAGCCCCGCCAGCCGGATGGAGCCCTGCGCGTCCTTGCAGGTGTGCACGCGCCACGCGCCCGCGCGGGTGTGGAGCACCAGCCGGTACGACTCCTCGGCCAGCACCAGCCGGGCGATACAACCGAAGATGACCAGGACGACGGCGATCAACGCCGCCTCGTAGAAGCCCCGGGACGTGGTGGCGGAGACAGACAGCGCGGACAGCGCGGGCAGCCCCACGCTCATGGACAGGCCCAGCGTGGCCAGCACGGGGAGCATTCGCGGCGTGCGCCGCACGGACTCCACGCGCTGCACGTCCGCGAGCAGCAGCGTCCTGCCCCGGGCCACCACCCGCTCGGTCGTCACCAGAACCCCGGCCTCCTGGAACAGCGGTGCTTCGGAGGGCGCGGGCGGCGCCACGGCGGGCCGTTCCGAAAACGCGGGGGTGGTGGGCAGCGGCGCGGGAACGGTGAGTGGCTCAATCATGGGTGGACCCAGGAGACGGCGGCACGGCCCCGCCGGGAGAAATGAACGCCAGACTCGGCGGCACGGGCACGTGCGCCATCAACACCCGGCGGAGCTCGTCGAGCGGGCTGCCCAGCGCGAAACAGTCGCGGGCGCCCAGCCGCAGGGCGAGTCCCACCAGCCGCTCATCCGCGAAGGGCACCAGCACGATGACGGGCCCCTCGGAGGTGAACTCCCGGGCGAGCTGTATCTGACACGGGAGGCTCTCACCCCGCTCGACGTGGACGAGCACGAGGTCCGGCCGCGCCGCCGTGGCAGGGCTCAATTCCAGCGCGATGCCCAGCTCGGCGAGCACGTCCGCGAGGAGCGAGCCGAGCGACGCATCGCCTCCGAGCAGGAGGGCACGGGCAGTGGACGAAGACTTCACGTTGGAACATCAAGCAACACCCATGCCCGCCCGCTTCGCCCCGGGGGACACGCCGGCATCCGCGCGAACCGTTGCATCACGCCAGCCGAGCATGGCGGATTACCACGGTGTCCCGCGCGCCCTACCCGCGCTCCCGCTCGCGGCGGTGGATGGTCGACACATCGATGCCGAGCACCTCCGCGGCGCGCGTCTTGTTCCCGCCGCAGCGTGTCACCATCCACGCGATGTACTCGCCCTCCAGCCGCCGCAGCGGCCACAAGGCGTGCTGCGCCATCACCAGGGGCTGCACCTCGGGCGACTCGGGCGGCAGGTGTGGGCGCAGCTCTTCCAGGCCCACCCGCTCGCGCGACACCATGACGGCGAGCCGCTCTATCAGGTTCTCCAACTCCCGCACGTTTCCCGGCCAGGGCAGGTTGGCCAGCGCGGCCACGGCTTCGGGCGTGAGCGACTGCATGCTGGCGCGCGGGTTGCGCGCGCGGGCGCGGGCGATGAAGTGCTCCACCAGCAGCGGGATGTCCTCGCGCCGCTCCGACAGGGGTGGCAACCGGAGCGTGACGACGTCGAGACGGTAGAAGAGGTCGGCGCGGAAGCGCCCCTCGCGAACGCGCGTCTCCAAATCCTGGTGGGTGGCGGCGACGACCCGCACGTCCACCGTGCGGCTGCCGTCCGCGCCCACCGCGCGGACCTCGCCGTCCTCGAGCACGCGCAACAGCCGGGCCTGCAGCTCCAGCGGCATGTCGCCAATCTCGTCGAGGAACAGCGTGCCCTGGTCCGCCTCCACGAAGAGGCCGCGGCGGGCGTGCGTCGCGCCGGTGAAGGCGCCCTTCAGATGGCCGAAGAGCTCGCTCTCCAGCAGCTCATGCGGCAGCGCCGTGCAGTTGACGGCCACGAAGGGACCGGAGGCGCGCGGCCCCTGGAAATGCAGCGCGCGGGCCACCAGCTCCTTGCCCGTGCCGCTGGGGCCTCGCAGCAGCACGGCCGCGTGGGCGTGCGCGACGCGGTCGATGAGCGCGTACAGGTGACGCATCGCCGCGCTGCGCCCCACCAGGGCGCCCAACCCGCTGCGCTCGGTCGCGGCCCGCCGCAGGGCCCGGTTCTCCACGTGGAGCTGGCGCTCTTTCAAGGCGCGCTCCAGGAAGACGAGCACCTCGTCCAACCGGAAGGGCTTGGTGAAGTAGTGATAGGCGCCGCGCTTCATCGCCTCCACCGCGCTCTCCACGCCACCAAAGGCCGTCATCATCAGCACGGGAAGGTCCGCGTCGAGCGCGCGCACGGCCTCCAGCACGTCCAGGCCGTCCACGCCCTCCATCCGCAAATCACACAGCACCGCGTGGTACGGCTGCGCGCGCGCCATCCGGATGGCCTCCTCGCCGCCCGTGGCCAGGTCCACCGCGTAGCCCGCGTCCGAGAGGGGCTCGCGCAGCATGAGCCCCATCTCCACGTGGTCATCCACCACCAGGATGCGTCCCTTAGCCGACATACCGCTCCTCCGTACCGGGCTTCGCGCTGGGCCACAACACGGTGACGCAGGTCCCCCGCCCCTCCTCGCTCTCCAGCTCCAGCCGGCCGCCGTGGTTGCGCACGACGTGGGCCACCATCGTCAGCCCCAGCCCCGTGCCCTGCCCCCGCTTCTTGGTGGTGAAGAACGGGTCGAACACCTGATTGAGGTGCTCACGGGGGATGCCGCAGCCATCGTCGCGGATGGCCAGCGACACCAGCCCCCACGGCTCCGCGCCCGGGCCCTCGGGCGCCGCCGCGGAGAGCGTCACCTGGCCCCCCGCTTCGCAGGCATGACAGGCGTTGAGCGCCAGGTTCACCAGCACCTGCTGGAGCTGGTCCGCGTCGGCGGCCAATGGGGGAAGTGACGCCGGGACCTCCACCTGGAAGCGCACCTGCCGCCGCTCGACCTCCACGCGCAGCAGCTCGTGCACGTCACGCAGGATGGCGTCCAAGGGCACCGGACGCACCGCCGTGGGCTGCAGCCGGGAGAAGTCGAGCAGCTGCCGCAGCGTGCGGCTCACCCGGTCAATCTGCTCGATGATGACGGCGATGCCGGGCCCCTGCGGGTGCTCCCTGCCCAGCTTGCCGAGGACGTACTCGGCCCGTCCGCGGACCACGCCCAGCGGCGTCCCGATTTCATGCGCGATGCCCGCCGCGAGCACGCCCACCGTGGCCAGCTTCTCGGCGCGCAGCAGCTGCGTCTCCAGGGCGCGCACGTTGCTCAGGTCCTCCACCACCAGCAGCGTCTGCACCTCCGGGTGGCGCGCCTCCAACGGCACCGCGTGGAGGTTGAAGCGGCCCTCCTCGCCAAAGAGGACCAGCGTCTCGCCCAGCACGCTGTGCGCGCGGGACTCGCTGGCCGCCGCCGCCACCAGCGCGCGAAGCCGCGCCACCACGGGCCCCGGCGCCTGAGGGAAGGCGGACTCCAGCGGCGCGTGAATGGCGTCCGCGGGCATGCGCGCGCGCAGTACCTGATTCACCGCGCTGATGTGCCCCTCCGCGGTGAGCGCCAGCACGCCCGAGGGGATGTGGTCGAGGATCTTCTGCGTCTTGTCGTGCAGGTGCGCGAGCTGCTCCGCGTGCTGCCGGCTCTCCCGGAGCGCGGCCGCCCGGCGCTGCGCCAGCACCACGTACACCGCGAAGGTCACCAGGAAGAGCGCCACCAGCAGCGCCGCCGCCAGCAGCCGCCAGATGAGCGCCTGCTGATGCGAGCGCAGCGTCGCCGTGGACACCAGCGTCGCCGCGGACCAGTGGCTGCCGCCGCGGACCCGAATGGGGGTGAACACGGCGATGGCCTCGGAGCGCCCCAGCCCCAGCCGCTCGGCCTCTCCCGCGCGCAGGGGAAAGGCCCCCCGCTCCCCCTCGCGCATGCGGGCGATCAGCTCCCGGAAGCCCGGCACCAGCGAGCCCTCCAGCTCCATGCGCCGGAACCAGTCCACCAGCGTGACATCGCTCGCGGACGTGGGCTGCCCGTACGCCCCCAACAACAACAGCCGCGCGTCCGGGTCCGACGTCACGATGCGCAGCGGCATGAAGAACGACGTCGTGTCCACCAGCACCGCCACCGCGCCCCCGGGGCGGCCGGATCCATCCAGGGGCATCGCCGTGGCCATGACGCGCAGCCCGTCCGAGCCACCGTCCTCCACGGGCGGTGACGTGGTGACGTCCCCCGGAGGCCGCGCGAGCGCGCGCCGGGCCGCGTCCGTCATCTGCGCCAGCACCGGCGCGCGCGCCACCTGCTTGCCCATGCGCCGGTCCACCATGCGCAGCCACTCCTGGCCTCGGGCGTCGTAGACGATGATGACCTTGTACTGGCCCACGGCCTCCAGCAGGGCGCGCAGCTCGCGGCGGTGCTCGGCGACCGTGCCCGGCTGGGACATCAGCTCGCCCGCGAAGCGCAGGTCCTCGGCCACGTCCTCCAGCGTCTCCGCCACACCGCGCGTGGCCTCGTCGAGCTGGGCCTGCCGCTCCACCGCGAACTGCCGCGTCTGCTCCTCCCGGTTGCGTTCGAGCAGGGTGAAAACCCCCACCCCCACCGTGGTGAGGGCGGCGCAGAGCAGGAGGACGGGGACGAGCGCGGACCGCATGCGCCGCGGAGTCTAACCGCCGACACATACCCAAACCCTTGAAATAGCAGGGGAAATAAGAGGCTCACGCAACGGGCTGCCGACTTTGACGATTGACACCCTGCGTCGGACACTGCTACCTACCGGTCGGTAGGTCGTGAAGGAGGAGCACACGTGACGAACACCGGAGGACGGAAGCCGGACGAGGGCGAGCGCTACCGGGCCATCTTGGAAACGGCGGCGAGGCTCATCTGCGACCGGGGGTACGAGGGCACGTCGATGCAGGAGATCGCCGCCGCGTGCCGGATGACGAAGGCGGGCCTCTACCACCACATCCAGAACAAGGAGCAGCTGCTCTTCGCCATCATGAACTACGGGATGGACCTGTTCGAGGAGCAGGTCCTCTCGCGCGTGCAGGACATCGCCAATCCGGTGGAGCGGCTGCGCGCGTGCATGCGCCACAACATCCTGCTGGTGACGCGGGGGTGGAGCAAGGAGGTCATCATCATCCTCCACGAGCACGCCACGCTCACCGGCGAGGCGCGCGCCTTCATCGACGCCCGGAAGAAGAAGTACGTCGACTTCCTGGAAGAGGCCTACGGGCAGGCGTCGCAGCAGGGCCTCATCCGTCCCGTGGACCCCACGGTGGGCGCCTTCGCGTTCCTGGGCATGGTGCTGTGGATCTACAAGTGGTTCAAGCCGGACGGGCGCCTCACGGACGAGCAGATCGCCGACGGCATGGTGGACATGCTGTTCCCGCCCCTGACCGCCGCGGACACCGCGGGCCTCCCCGGCTCCGCCGCGCTGCGCATGGTGCCTCGGACCGCCGCCGCCACCGCCACCGGGACGGACTCGGAGGACGCATGAAGACGGCGCGCTGGTGCTCGCTGGAGGAGGCCGTGGCGTCCATTCCGGACGGGGCGTCGCTGGCCACCGGAGGCTTCATGCTCGGCCGCGCGCCCATGGCGCTGGTGCTGGAGCTCATCGCCCAGGGCAAGCGGAGGCTCGGCCTCATCTCGCTGCCCAACCCGCTGCCCGCGGAGTTCCTGGTCGCGGGCGGCTGTCTGGAGAAGCTGGAGATCGCCTTCGGCGCGCTGAGCCTGCAGGGCCGCGTGCGCCCCATGCCCTGCCTCAAGCGGGCCATGGAGCAAGGCACCCTCTCCTGGCGCGAACATGACGGCTACCGCGTCGTCCAGCGGCTGCGCGCGGCGTCCATGGGGCTGCCCTTCATCCCCGCGCCGGACGCGGAAGTGTCCGACCTGGCGCGCACGGAGCCGCCGCCCACGGTGGAGGACCCCTTCACCGGTCAGCGCGTGGCGGTGGAGCCCGCGTACTACCCGGACGTGGCGTTGATTCACGCGCGCGCCGCGGACGAGCGCGGCAACCTCTACATGGAGGACCCCACCACGGACCTGCTGGTGGCGGGCGCGGCGAAGCGCGTCATCGCCACGGTGGAGGAGCGCGTGACGAAGCTGCCGCGCGCCACCCTGCCCGGCTTCCAGGTGGACCGCATCGTGCTCGCTCCCGGCGGCGCGCTGCCCACGGGCTGCGCCGGGCTCTACCCGCATGACGACGCCATGCTGGCCCACTACCTGTCGCTGGCCGAGACGGGCCGCGAGGCGGAGTTCCTCGAGTCGCTGCGGACGCGGAGGGCGGCATGAGCGCGCCCCTGGACATCACCCCGGCGGAGACGGTGGTGGCGCTGCTCGCGCGGCAGATTGATGACGGCGGCGTGGTGGCCACGGGCGTGGCCTCGCCGCTGGCCATCCTCGCCATCGCGGTGGCCCGCGCCACCCACGCGCCGGACCTCACGTACCTGGCCTGCGTGGGCTCGCTGGACCCGGAGATTCCCACGCTGCTCCCCTCCTCCGAGGACCTGGGCTACCTGGACGGCCGCTCCGCCGAAATCACCATCCCGGACCTGTTCGACCACGCGCGGCGCGGCCGGGTGGACACCGTCTTCTTCGGCGCGGCCGAGGTCGACGCCGAAGGCAGCACCAACATGACGGCCAGCGGCAGCCTGGACAAGCCGCGCACCAAGTTCCCAGGCGTGGCGGGCGCCGCGACGCTGCGGCAGTGGGTGCGCAGGCCCGTGCTGCTGGTGCCCCGGCAGTCGCGCCGCAACCTGGTGCCCGAGGTCCAGGTGGCCACCACGCGAGACCCGCGCCGGCCGGTGACGCTCATCTCCGACCTGGGCGTGTTCGAGCTGGGCACGTCCGGAGCGAGGCTGCTCGCGCGCCACCCCTGGGCCACCGAGGCGTCCATCGCCGAGCGCACCGGCTTCGCGTTCCAGGTACCGGAGACGCTGCCCGTCACCCCGCTGCCCGATGCGCGCACCGTGGAAGCCATTCGCGCCATCGACCCCCGTGGCTACCGCGACGCGCTCGTCGGAGCCTGAACCTCTTCTGTCTTGGATTGATTCACGGAGACCTGTGATGAAAGCCGTCGTTCTGCGCAGCTTTGGTGAAGCGGGCAACCTGAAGATGGAGACCGTCGCCATGCCCCGCCCCGGGCGTGGAGAAGTCCTGCTCCGCGTGCACGCCTGTGGCGTCTGCTACCACGACGTCATCAACCGCCGCGGCAACCTGCCCCGCACCAGCGTGCCCGCCATCCTGGGCCACGAGGCCGCGGGCGAGGTGATTGAGGTCGGCCCGGACACGCCGGGTTGGAAGACGGGTGACCGCGCGGCGACGCTGCAGCGCATGTCCTGCGGCGAGTGCGCGCTGTGCAAGTCGGGCCGCAACAGCCTCTGCAAGACGGACAACCGGTTCTTCGGCGAGGAGCTCCAGGGCGGCTACGCGCAGTTCATGGTGGCGCCCGTGCGCGGCCTGGGCCGGGTGCCCGCGTCCCTGCCCTGGAACGAGGCGGCGACGGTGTGCTGCACCACGGGCACGGCGGTGCACACCGTGCGCACGCGGGGCCGCGTCCGCGCGGGTGAGACGGTGCTCATCACCGGCGCCAGCGGCGGCGTGGGCCTGTCCTCCGTGCAGCTGGCGCGGCTGGACGGCGCGCGCGTCATCGCGGTGACGTCCAGCGAGGCCAAGGTGCGGGCGCTCAAGGAGGCGGGCGCGGACGAGGTCATCGTCTCGCGCGGCCTGGACTTCGCGTCGGACGTGCGCAAGCGCACCCAGGGCGCGGGCGTGGACGTGGCCGTCGAAATCGTGGGCAGCGCCACCTTCGACCAGACGCTGAAGGCCATGGCGCCGGGTGGACGCGTGGTGGTGGTGGGCAACCTGGAGTCGGGCATGGTGCAGCTCAACCCCGGGCTCGTCATCGTCAAGGAGCTGGAGATCCTGGGCGCCTATGCCACCACGCAGGAGGAGCTGGACGAGGCCCTGCGCCTCACGGCCACCGGCGGCGTGCGGCAGTTCGTGACGGACGCGGTGCCCCTGGCGGAGGCCGCGAAGGCGCACTTCCGCCTGGAGAACCGCGAGGTGGCGGGCCGGCTGGTGCTGGTGCCCCCCGAGGCGTGAGCGAAGCGGCGGCTGGAATCCAGAGCACGACAAGGAATCGAGGACTCCGATGAAGAAGCGCGTGGGAATCGAAGCGTTGGCGGTCGCGGTGCCGTCCCGGTACGTGGACATCGAGGACCTGGCCCGGGCCCGGGGCGTGGACCCGGCGAAGTACACGGCCGGACTGGGCGCGAAGGAGATGGCGGTCAACGACCCGGGCGAGGACACCGTGGCGCTGGCGGCCACCGCGGCGGCGCGCCTGATTCGTCAGCAGGACGTGGACACGTCGCGCATCGGCATGCTGGTGGTGGGCACCGAGACGGGCATCGACCACTCGAAGCCGGTCGCCTCGCACGTGCAGGGCCTGCTGAAGCTGCCGCGCACCATGCGCACGTATGACACCCAGCACGCGTGCTACGGCGGCACCGCCGGGCTGATGGCGGCGGTGGAGTGGATTGCCTCCGGCGCCGGCGCGGGCAAGGTGGCCGTGGTCATCTGTTCGGACATCGCGCGCTACGGGCTCAACACCGCTGGCGAGCCCACGCAGGGCGGCGGCGCGGTGGCCCTGCTCGTCTCCGAGCAGCCCGACCTGCTGGCCCTCGACGTGGGCCTCAACGGCGTGTGCACCATGGACGTGTATGACTTCTGGCGGCCGGTGGGCCGGCGGGAGGCGCTCGTGGATGGGCACTACTCCATCACCTGCTACCTGGAGGCCCTGTCCGGCGCGTACCGGGGCTGGCGCGAGAAGGCGGTGGCGGCGGGACTGGTGCGCTGGTCGGACACGCAGCCCGGCGAGCAGCTCGCGCGCATCGCCTACCACGTGCCCTTCTGCAAGATGGCCCGCAAGGCGCACACGCAGCTTCGGCTCTGTGACCTGGAGGATGCACCGAGCGGCAAGGACCTGACGCCCGAGGCGCGGGAAGAAGCGGCGAAGTCCGCCGCGAGCTACGACGCGCAGGTGGCGTCGTCCCTGGGGCTGAACTCGCGGATCGGCAACGTGTACACGGCGTCGCTCTACCTGGCGCTGGCGGGGCTGCTCCACCGCGAGGCCGGCGCGCTCGCGGGGCAGCGCATGGGCCTGCTGTCCTACGGCAGTGGCTGCGCGGCGGAGTTCTATTCCGGCACCGTGGGCGAGAAGGCGGCCGAGCGGATGGCCAAGGCGGACCTGGACACGGTGCTGGCGAAGCGCGAGCGCATCTCCATCGAGGAGTACGAGCGGTTGATGAAGCTCCCCGCGGACGCGCCCGAGGCCGTGGCCCCCGCTCCGGGTGCCTTCCGGCTGACGGAGATTCGCGACCACCGCCGTCAATACGCCGAAGGGGCGTGACGCCGCCGGGACGGTGAACCCCAGAGCGCGGCGAGACACCGGAGCACTGCCCGGTGCCTCACCGCGAGCCAGCGCCTCCCTACCGTGTGTGTCGAACCCGGCGTGACATCCGTCACGCGCGAAAGGAGACACACTCATGGCCGACCTACCTGCCCGGAGAGGCGGAGGCATGCTGGGCCCCCAACGCGGCTGGGACCCCTTCGAGCGCATGCAGGACCTGCTGGGCTTCGACCTGGGCCGGATGCTCACCCGCCCGGGTGGCACCGAAGGGGAGTTCGCCCCGGACTTCGAGGTGAAGGAGACGAAGGACGCCTTCATCTTCAAGGCGGACATCCCCGGCGTGGAGGAGAAGGACCTCGAGATCACCCTCGCGGAGAACCGGCTCACCATCAGCGGCAAGCGGGAGGAGGAGCGCCGCGAGGAGGGCGACCGCTTCTACACCTACGAGCGCAACTACGGCTCGTTCAACCGCGTCTTCACCCTGCCCCGCGGCGTGAACACCGACGACGTGCAGGCGGACTTCAAGAACGGCGTCCTCCAGGTCCGCATCCCCAAGAAGACCGAGGACCAACCCAAGCGCATCAAGGTAGGTGGCGAACGCGGCGGCGAAAAGGCCAAGGCCTGAAGCCGGCACCCAGGCGCCGGGCGGTGTGAGCATCGCGAATCGGGTCCGTAAGGGCGGGCCGTGCTCTCGTGGGCCGCCGCCCGGTGCGCGTTGCGGAGGCCCCTCCGCCGGCATATAGAAAGCCCATCGTGTCTGGGCTTTCGCGAATCCTCGCGCTCGCGCTGCTGCTCCTCTGGCAAACCGTCGCCAGCGGCGCGGCCGGCCTGGGGCACTACTGCGAGAAGCAGGTCCAGCGGAAATCCAGCGTCTGCAAGTGTCCCCACGGGGCGGTGCATTCCGAGGCCGCCGCGCGCGGCGAGCCCGTGCTGCATGCGCACTGCTGCGACGCGCCTCACTGGGACCTGCCCGCGCCCACCGAGGCGGGCTCCGCCAGCCACGCGCCCCTCATCCACGCCCCGCATACCCTGGTGCCGGCCGTCTGGCTGCCCAGTCCGCCCGCCCCGCCCAGGCCCCTGCCCGCCTTCGCGCGCTGGGAGGTCCCCCAGGGCCAGGGCCCCCCTGTCTACCTTCGCGTCCGCACGTTGCTGATTTGAGCCGAGCGCTTCGAGCCCATGCCGAACGCGCTGTTTTCTCGAATCAATGACGATGGAGTCGTGACGTGGACATGTTCTGGGAGCTGTTGCTGGGAACCGTGGGGCTGACCTTGCTCATCGTGGTGGTGACACCCGCGCTGTGGAGCTCGAGGCTCAGCATCCGCGAGAAGATGCGGAAGGGCGCGGAGCACACGAAGCCTGACGCCTGAGCCATACCGGGTCTCTTTCAGGAGGAGCCGGCCGTGTTATGGGGTTCGCCCTGACAACCGGCTTTTCCTGAAAGAAGGCCCCACCATGCTCCGCCGCCTCGCGACGTTCCCCCTCCTGGCCGTCTCCCTGCTGATGGCCTCCGCCTGCGCCACCACCGGTGCGCCGCCGGGCGAGGCCGCCATCCTGCAGCTCGTGAGCGACCAGACGGAGGCCTGGAACCGGCAGGATGCCGCTGCCTGGTCCAAGGACTTCGCGACGGATGCCGCGTTCATCAACATCGTGGGCACCGTCTTCGAGGGCCGCGACGAAATCCAGCGGCGTCACGCAGGCATCTTCGAGAGCATCTTCAAGGGCAGCCAGAGCCAGGTCACCGTGCGGAAGGTCACCTTCATCCAGGACGGCCTCGCCATCGTCGACACGACGCACGAGGTGACGGGCCACCCCGGCCTGCCGCCCGGCGTCCAGAACACCGAGCCCGGCGTGCTGCGCACGCAGATGCGCTACGTCATGAAGGCCGTGGACGGCCAGTGGCGCATCCTCGCGGGGCAGAACACCGACGTGAAGCCCCGGCCCTGACCCGGCGCTTCGGGGGCCCTCCGCTTCATGGAGCGGACAGCCGAGGCCATCCCACGCCCCTGCCCCGTCCGCGGTACGACGCGGCCGTGTCCGAGACAGGGCAGGAGAACTCCTCTCGGGAGGGGCATGCATAGACATCTCGCGGCGCGAACTCGCGCGCCCGTTGAAGTCATGCATTGAAAGGATGGCCTCCCTTGAAACCCGATGTTTTCCGCGCCCGCCGGCGCTGGACGGCGCGCGCGCTCTGCGCCTGCCTGGTCGCGGTCTCCTCCGGCTGTAGCGATGACGCAACCCCACCCGAACCCCCGCCGAACCTCGACGCGGGGACAGATGCGGGCACGGACGCAGGTGATGACATGGACGCGGGCTCCGATGCCGGGACACAAGGCTCGGACGGCCCCGCGGATCAGGGGCCGGACTTCCCACATGAAGTCGGAGACCCGGCCTCTGGCCAGCAGGTCTTCCGCTTCGAGACGTTCGGAAACGAGGGCTTCTGGACGAACGCCCTGCGGCTGCCCGAAGGCATCGTCGCCGCGGGACTCACGCCCAAGCAAGCGTTGATGGCGGGCCTGAGCGTGGACGTGGAGGCGCTGGACCCCGCCACCCAGCAGGCCGTGGCCGCGGAGCTGGCGGCGCAGGGGACCGATGGGCCGCTGCTCAACGACCCCGAGACGACGCTGAAGCTCCTCAATGCCAACGCGGTGCTTGGCGTGGTGGTCAAGGACACCAACGGAGACGGCGTGCTCGACGTTGCCAGCGGTGACCAGGTGGGTGTGTCCTGTGCCCTCTGTCACGCCATCACCGATGGCAGCGTGCTCGCCATCCCCGAAGGGGGCTCGGTGGGCAAGCGCATCGACGGGCCCACGCCGCACACGCTCAATGTCGGCGCCATCCTCGCGCTCGCGGCGAACTCGAGGGCCTATTACCCACTGACCCAGGTGAAGCTGACGGCCAACGGGGACACCTCGATTGGCCGCGCGCCCTCGGAGATGGGGCTGACGGAGGCCTCCACCGAGGAAGAGGTCGACGCCTACCTGAGCAACCCGAACTACTACCCCATCGGCAGCTTCGACGACGCTCCGGATGGCACGGGCGCGCCGCAGCACATCGCGCCCTTCTTCCGCACGGACCTGGCCGCGCCCTTCGGCACGCCCGGGGACGTCGCCAGGCTCGAGAACTTCAACAACCTCGTCTACACGGTGCTGCTCGACCCCACGAGCCTGGTGACGGAAGGCGGCCGGATGTTCCTCATGGCGCTCGGCGGCGAGGCCGCGGGCCAGGAGATGGCGGACGACTACCTCCAGATTCTCCAGGAGACGGGCGTCATCGGCCCTGGAGGCGTGGTGGGTGAAGGCTTCCCCTATGTGACGGCCTCCACCATGGGAACGCCGGGCGACGAGGCCTTCCCAGTGGGCCGCCGCGTGGACGAGCAGAAGCTCCGGGACCTCAACGCATACACCGACAGCCTGCAGGCCCCCAAGGCCATGGGCTTCGACGCCGCGGCCGCCATGCGCGGCAAGGAGGTGTTCCGCACGGGGAGCTGCGTCCAATGCCACAACGTGGACCCGAACCGGCGCGTGCCCAGCTTCATCGTGCCCATGAACCAGCTCCTTGCGAACTACACACCCGTCATCCTGGCGGAACGGCCGGTACAGCTCCCCTTCCGGCCCATGGCCTTCGACCCCATCCAGAATGACGTCTCCACCATCTTCGACGACAAGACGGTGGTCGTGGATGCCAGCCGCCGAGGCCAGCCGCGAGGCAGCGCCATGCCGCTGCTGCTGGACCTGGCGCGCAAGCCCAACTTCCTCCATGACAGCTCGGTGGCCTCACTGGACGCGTTGCTCGACCCGAGCCGCGGGCCCGCCGCGCCGCACGCATTCTACGTCGCGGACGCGGCGCAGCGAATGGACGTGGTCGAGTTCCTGAAGAGCCTCGACACCACGCCGTAGCGCACCGGCAAGGCGCTCCGCGAGCAGGCATGCCCTGCTCGCGGAGGGCAGCGCATCCACGCGGGCGGAAGATACTCCCGCGCACGGAGTCAGTGATTCGCCGCCCCTGCAGCATCCTCACGCCGGGCCGCGCGCGCCTGACGGAACAGCGGGGCCAACGCGACCAGGCCCGCCGCCACCGTGGAGCCATTGTTCACCATGGCCGCGGCGGCGGGAGGCAGCAGGCCCAGCGCCGCGAGCACCATGGCCACGGCATTGGGCACCAGCACCAGGCCCAGGCCCCTGCGCACGCGGATCAACGTGTCCTCGCCCGCGGCGAAGGCCACCAGCAGGTCATCCAGGCTTCCCCGCAGCAGCACCACGTCCGCCGTCTCCAGCGCCACGTCCGTCGCGCCGCGCAGCGAGATGCCCACGTCGGCGAGCGCCAGCGCGGGCGCGTCATTGATGCCATCCCCCACCATGGCGACGATGCGGCCCTGGCGCCGCAGTGAGCGCACGTGCGTCGCCTTGTCCTCGGGGAGGAGCTCCGCGATGGCCTCGTCCACGCCCAACCGTTTCGCCACCTCCGCCACGCGGGCCGGCGTGTCGCCCGAGAGCAGGATGATGCGCCGGCGCCCGTTCTCCTTCAGGGCCTGCACCACCCGGGCGCTCTCCGGCCGCAGCGTCTCCACATAGACGATGCACCCCGCGGGTCGGCCGTCCACGGTCACCCACAGGATGGATGACTGGTCGTCCACGGGCCGGACCAGCGCCGCGCGGGCCTTCGCCGGGTCCACGCCCTGCTGCTGAATCCAGCGCACGCTGCCCACACACACGCGGCGCCCGTTCACCTGGGCACAGACACCACGCCCCAGGACGAACTCCTCCAGCCCCGCGTCGGGCTGGGGCACCTGGACGCCCAGCACCTCGGCGTGCCGCCGCACGGCCTCCGCCACCGGGTGGGACTGGCGCAGCTCCGCCGCGGCGCTCAGGGACACCACCTCATGCTCGGACCAGCCTTCGGCGGGGATGACGTCCACCACCTCGGGGACACCCAGCGTCAAGGTGCCCGTCTTGTCGAACACCACCGTGTCCGCCTGGGCCAGCCGCTCCAGGTACTGCGCGCCCTTGATGAGGATGCCCTGCCGCGCCGCCAGCGTCATCGCCACCAGCGCGCTCGCGGGCACGACAATCCGGACGCCCGTGCCAAAGTCGGTGATGAGGATGCTGATGGGCCGCGCCGCTTCACGCGTCCACAGCCACGTGGCCCCGGCCAGGCCGAAGGTCGGCAGCACCATGCCGTTGGCCACCTTGTCCACGCGCGCCTGCAACGTCATGGGCTTGGCGCCCGCGCCTTCCAGGATGTGGAGGATCTTGGACGCCGTCGTCTCCACGCCCGCGCGCAGCACCCGCACGCGAATGCTGCCCTCGCCCACGACGGACGCCGCCAGCACCCGGTCTCCCGCCTCGCGCACGCGCGGCTCCGACTCGCCCGTCAGGGCCTTCTCGTCCACCCAGGCCGTGCCCGCCTCCACCGTGCCATCGGCCGGGACGCTCTCTCCGGAGTGCACGACGATGAGGTCTCCCTCCTTGAGCCGGTCCGCCCGCACCTGCTCCACGTCGCCGCCCGCTCGGATTCGCCAGGCGTTCAGCACCTCCAGCCGCATCAACCGGGAGATGGCGGAGCGCGCCCGGTCCGCGCTGCGCTCGATCAACAGGTCGCCAATGCCCAACAGCCACGTGATGAGCGCGGCGGTCTGCACCTGGCCCGTCGCCAGCGACACGCCCACCGCCGCCAGGTCGAGCAGGTCCACGGTGATGCGCCGCTCGGCGACGGACTCGAAGGCGCGCTGCGCCAGCGGCAACCCCGTCGCCGCGACCCCCGCGGCCAGGACGGGCACGGGCGCCGCTCCCACGAAACACGCGGCGAGCACGGCCGAGTTGAAGGCCGTGGCCACCCACTCGCGATGGGGAGGCGCGGGCGCCGCGGGCCAGGAGGACGGCTCGCTCTCCCGCAAGGCCTCCACCAGCCGGGGCGCGTTGACCACCTCCGGGTCGAACGTCACCACCAGCGAGTGGATGGCGGGCGAGGCGCTCGCCTTGTGGACCCCCACCTGAGTGGCCGCCCAGGCCGCCAGCTTCAGGATGTCGTCGTCATCCAGGCCGCGGACGGCCAGGCGCACGCGCCCCGGCAGCGCGTGCGACACGTCCACCTGGAAGGGCCGGGGCGCCCGCTGGTGCAGCGTGAAGGCGAAGTCCCGCACCTTCAGCGCGAAGGCCCCCGGGAAGCGCGAGGTGTCGCGGTAGTGCACGTTGACCCGTCCCGTGCCGCGCTGACACGTGGCCAGTTGGACCTCGGGGCGCGCCTCCAGCCAGCCGAGCAGCTTGCGCAGCGTCTCCGTATCCTCCGGTGCGCCCCGGATGAGCAGCCTGCCCGGGGACACGGCCGTCACGTGGACCGGCGCGGCCCGCACCGAGGACCGGGCCTGGTGTCCGTCCACGACGTCCTGCGCCCGGCCCCGCCACCCCCGCGCGACGCCACTGAGGAACTCGACCTCCGCCCGCATGAACCGCCCTCCCAGATGACCGCGGTGTCTCCGCTCCCAGGCCCGGCGGCACCGCGCGCCAGGGCCAGCGCCCTACAGGTGAGGCCGAGGCCGGAAGGCCACGGCCCCACTGACGCGCGCGACGTCTTCCTCCCGCTCCTGCTCGCGGACGCCGTCGCGGAAGACGCTGTAGGCCCAGTACAGGGCGTTGTCCCAGCGGGGCAGCCACCCCTTCTGGGACGGGTTGGCCACCAGCGAGTAGAGGCCCGTCATCGTCAACACCGCGGGTATCCACTCGTACAGGCCCGCGCCGGTCAGCTCACGGACCGCGCCGTTCAGCCGTCGGGCGCCCTCCACGATGTGCTCGGCCGGCGCCCCGCGCGAGTGCGCCAGGGCCTTGGCGTCCACGATGCCATCCAGGCCCGCGGTGTCGACGATGGCCGCGAGGAGCGACTCCACGTCGGCGGCGTCCGGGCTGTACTCGATGAGCAGGCTGCCGGTGAGCGGCGCGTGCGTCGTGCTGAACACGCCTTGCGTCTCCCCCAGCTCGCCGCGCACGCGGTCGGCCTGCTCCGAGGCGTCCCGGAAGCAGTCCGCGCGCACCCGGAGCCGGCCAGGGGAGTGGTGGACGAGCAGCAGCCACTGCCCCTCGAGGGTTCCCGAGTCCGGGTCGAGCCTCATGCGTGCCCCTCCCGGCCATTCTCCACCGGACGGGCGCTCGCGTCCGCCGCCCGCCGGCGCGGCGCCTGGTGGCTGTCCGAGCGCGAGCGCGCCTCGGCGATGAGGTCGGAGAGGAACTCGCGCTCGGTCGCGATGAGCCGCCGCGTCCACCCCATCAGGTCGAACGCGGCCGTCGCCACGGAGACCACCGCGCCGCGCGAGGTGTCCACGGTGCTCCGCGCCATCCACCCCGTGGCCACGCCCGCCAGGAAGGCGACCGCCGTCTTCATACGGCCCCCGGCATCATCTGCGCGTCCACGCCCAGCCCCAGGTCCCGGGCCGGAGGCATCCGCTCATCGCGCGGCGAGGCCCCATCCCCGCGGGCCATGGCCACGATGCCCTGGGTGCGCAGCTGCTTCACCAGGGACTGCACCCGCTCCCGGCGCAGCGGGCGGTGCAGCGCGCTGGCCGCCTGCCGCAGCAACTGCCACTCGGCGGTGGACGTGGACAGGTCCACGGCGGCCACCACCTCCAGCGCGTGAAGGAACGCGTCACGCGCGGACTCGGGCACCTCGGACAGCCGCGACTGCCACGAGGTGTCGTCCTCCACCAGCCGCTCCAGCACGCGCTTGCGCGCCGCGGACGGGCTGTTGCGCAGCAGGTGCGCCAGCATGACGGCTTCTTCGGCGCGCAGCGCGCCATCCGCGTTGAACAGGAACCAGGCGCCCTCGATGAGCAGCTCCACGCACCGGACGTCCAGGGCCCGCACGGTGGCGAAGGCGTCGTCCAGGGCGCGGCGGTAGCGCACGTACTCCACCGCGGCCTCTCCGTACCGGCGGGTGCGCCGCCAGCTCGTGATGGAAGACGTGGCCACCCCCACGAAGGGCAGGATGTTGCGCAGCACCCCCTCCCCCAGCAGCAGGTTGCCGAGCTTCCGCTCCATCTCCTCCGGGTCCGCCAGCAGCATCTCGCTCACCTGATCCGCGCCCGCCTTGGCGCCGAGCGACTCGGAGCTCGCGGAGAGCGCGTGCAGGTGGAGGAAGTCCCAGGGGTCGTCCGGGTCGATGCGCACGCCGAACGCGGAGGCCACGTCACACGTCATCCGCGCCGTGATGATGGAGCGCAGCATCGTGTCCAGGCTCATGGCCGCGCCCGCCACGGGCACGGCGACGAGCGCGCCCAGGAAGCCCGTGTCCACCGCGAAGACGGTCGCGCTGGTGGAGACGCCCGCGGCGCTCGCGCCCACCAGCGCGGCCTCCTTGCAGGCGCGGCGGATGATGGCCTTCGTGTCCGAGGGTCGGAGCGCACGGGCCCCCGCGCCCGAGGTGGCCTGCCGCGCCACATGGTGCCGCACGAAGGCGGTCACCAACCGGGCGTGCCACGCGCCGGTGCGGAGGTCCTCGAGACGCAGCTCCCGGCCGAGCTTCTCGGCGAAGTCTCGCAGCGGGTGCAGTACGGCCGCCGGCGTCGCGGCATCTTCCGGGTGGAATGAAGCGGTTCGTGTCATTGGGCTTGCGTGCGGAAACGGCCGTCCGCGTCTGAGCTGTCAGGCGCGGTGCGGCCGGTGGGGGGCATCCGATGTGGGCTTCCACGGTTCGGCGCACTCAAGCTAGAGGGCTTCCCCCGCCGGGTGAACCGGTCCGGGGGGATGACCGCCACGCCGCCCGGTTGACGGCACGGGAAGCCCCCGGGCCCCTTCCGCCGCTCAGCGCGAGGCCACCGCCGCCCGCGCGAGCCGCAGCAGCCCGGTGAGCTCGACGCGAGCGGCGGCCTTGAGCTGAGCGTTCTTCGCGTCCTGTCCACGCTGCGACAGGAGCGCCGTCACCATCGCCGTGGAGGCGGACCTGGCCCGCGCCCAGGCCTCCGTCTCGCCATCCAGCTCGTTCGTCGTGACGGCGGCCCACACCTCGCACAGGTCGCTGGCGGCGTCCGCGAAGGCGGCCACCGCGGGCTTGCCGTCCAGGATGGCCTGATTGCGCGCGTCCCCCAGCGCCCCGGCGACGACGTGCGCCTGACGCGGACCTTCGTCGCGGGCCCGCGCGAACAGCGCCGCGGCCGGCGCAGCGCCGTCGATGCGCTCGGAGCACCGGCGCAGCCACTCCGCGCAGACGTCGAAGGCCGAGGGCGCGGGGAAGCTCGCCGTCAGCCAGCCCAGCAAGGGGTAGAGGTGCTCGGAGCGCTCCCAGGCCTCTTCCACGGAGTCCAGGGAGATGCCCGACTTCTGGAACAACGACAGCAGGAAGGCGTCAGGTGCTTCGGTCATCGTGACGCCCACTCTGTCCCCCAGGTGGGCGTCCAGCAACTCCCGAAAGCGTCTACGGCGCGCCGCCCGCGGGCAGGGACAGGTAGTGTTCACCCAGCTCCGTCAACGTGCCCGCCGCGCCCAGAAGGCTCGCGTAGCACGGGTCGTTCGTCCACCGCCCGGTGAACCATGCGTACCGGAACACGTCGGCGCGGCGCTCGCAGACCGCGACCATCTCCGTCATCTGCACGCGCTGCTTGGCGACCGAGTCGATCTGCGCGCCGTCCGGCTGGCTGTGGCAGTTGGCGAACTCGGTGACCCAGAACGGCTTGCCGTACTTCGTGAGCCGGTCCAGGTGGTACTCCAGGCCGTAGTCGTACCAATGGAACCCGAGGTAATCGATGCGCGGGTCGCGGTTGCCATTCGCGGCGCGGTACGCGGCGTAGAACGCGTCCAGCCACACCACGGGGTCGCCGTAGCCCGCCATCGTGCCCCAGTTCATCGCGGGCCCCACCAGCTTGACGCCGGTGTTCTGCGCGACGCGTTCATACCGGGGCCACAGCGCCGCGGCGGCCTGGGGCGACATGTTCGCCTGGTCCGTGAGGTTCGGCTCGTTGAGCAGCAGCAGGTACTGGATGCGGGGATTCGCGCGGAGGATGGACTCGATGCGGTCCGCGTCGAAGTTCCCGTTCCAGAGCATGGGAATGAAGTCCATGCCGTAGCGGGTCTCGAAGTCCGAGGGCACACCCGGGTGCGGCGTGGGGCTCCAGTTGTACCACCAGCTCACGCCTGGGGCGACGGCCGCCATGTCCTCGGGCGTCGCCAGGTCGAAGGCCAGCCCCCGCTTCGCGCTCTTGGTGGCCACGCCGCCGCCATCCGGCGCGCCGGTCCCCGCGTCCTCGCGCGCGTCCATGCCCGGCTTCGGTGCATCACCGCCGCAGCCCCACAGCAGGGCCGCGCACAATCCCATGGCAATGAGCGGGCGGCGCATCACGGCTGCCCTCCCACGGGAGCCGTCGGCGCGGGCGCGCGCGCCTTCAACAGCGACAGCAGCCCCGCCATCAGCCCCACGCCGGGGGAGCCTCCCAACAACGCGGCGCCGAACATCCAGCGATTGTACTCATCACCGGTGGGCGCACCGGGCACGTCATCCCCGCTGAACATCCACAGCACGGCCGACACGCCCACGACCACCGTCACGACCGCGGCGATGATGAGATAGGACTTCCAGGAGCCGTACCCCTTCCGGTTCGCGAAGAACTGAATCAGCAGCGCGACTGCTCCGAGCAAGCCCCCGCCCACGACCGCCAGGGCCAGGATGCCAAAGATGACCATTCCCATGGCGGCGCATCCTAGAGCGCCGAGCCCGGGCCTGGATACGACGCGGTGCCGTGCCCCGAGCGGCCAGCCGAGGCAGCGCGGCCACGCAGAAGCGCCAGCAGCCCCGCCACCATCCCACAGCCCGGCGCGGCCCCCAGCATCCATGCGCCTTGCAGGATCCGGTCGAAGTTCCGCTCCGAAATCGAGCCGCCGCCGGCGGCGGACACCCACGTCATGACCCACGCGCCCACCAACAGCGTGACCGACACGGAGACGAAGACGTAGATCTTCCAGGACCCGTACCCCTTTCGCCACGCGAAGAAGTGGATGAAGACCGCCACCAGTCCGACGGCGCACCCCACACTGAGCGAAAGGAGGAAGGCGCCAATGAAGATCATTCCCATGAAGTCGCATCCTAGCGAGTCCCTCGCCTGATGCGTTTGGGGTGGTCCCCAGGAATCCGTCGCGAGGTTTCACCGTCGTGAAGACGCCCACGCGCCAAGGCCCGGACCTCCGGCGTGAGGTGAAGCCTCGATGCCTGGCGGCGCCGCCAGACTGTTAGGCTGCGCCGCCATGAGCCTCCTCCAGCGTCCATCGCCGCGGAGCAAGGGTGCCGCGGCCCGTCGTGCGGGTGTCTCCAAGACGCGGGCCCGGTCCGCGCCCGTGAACCGCGACCTGCGCGCGCAGCTGCTGCGGCTGGACCGGATCGACAGCCAGTTGCGCGACGCCTGGGTGCGGACGGAGTTCAAGGACCGGACCCTCGAACGCAAGCTCGACACCCTGACGACCAGCGGCATTGACTGGCTTCGAGGCGTCATCGCGGAGCATGGCTGGCCGGGCCACGCGCTGGTGGGTGCCGCCGCGGCTGCCGCCGCATGGCGCCTGGTCCAGCATGCCGAATGCGCCATCTCGTTCCAGCGGCGGTGCTTGACCCTGTTGCGCGATGCGGCGAAGCGCGGCGACGTCCCCATCGAGCAGGTCGCCTACCTCACGGACGTGGTGCGCATGCGTGAGGGAAAAAAGCAGCTCTATGGAACGAAGTTCCGCAAGGTGAAGGGCCAGCTCGTTCCGTATCCCATCGAGAGGCCGGACACCGTTGACGTCCGGCGGGAGCAGCTGAACCTTCCACCGCTGGAGGTGTATGCCCGGCGGATCCGCCGACACTTCCTTCCCACCTGACCGGAGTCTCCGTGCCTCATGGATTCAACTGGGAACGCTTCGTGGAGCGGCATTGGGAGCAGGCCCCGGCGCGGCTGAAGTCGCCGGCCCCCATCCTGGCCGCGCAGGAGGTGTTTCAACGCACGACGGCCACCTGTGAGCCCTTCCGGCACGGCACGCGGTTCCGCGCCCTGCCCGACGTCCGCTTCTACGTGGGCCACGCGCGGCTGGCGTCTCCAGGACTGCTCCTGCCTGGCCCCGATGACACCACCCTCGGTGGCTACCTCGACCGCGCCTCCGAAGGCCTTGACGGCGCGTCCTTCCAGCTCCAGCTTGAGCAGCCCTTCATGTTCGACTTCGGCCTCTGGAGCGCCGTGCGCGGCTTCCTCCGAGGATTGATGGAGCACGTGGGCGTCCCCGTCCTGCCCGCCACCACCGAGCTGGTCCTGGGGCGCTTCGACCGGGGCCCCTTGGGCCTGGCGAAGCGGCCCCACCATTCACGCTTCACCCTGGTGCTCCAGGGCCAACTGCGCGTCCGGCTCTGGAAGAAGCTCTGGGGCCAACCCGCGAACGAGACGGAGGACTTCGACAGTCACCTTCATGAGGCCACGACGCTGGAGGCCCGGGCCGGAGAGCTCCTCTACATCCCCTCCCAGCGCTGGCACCTCGAAGAAGCGCCAGGTGACTGCCTGGCGGTTCACGTCTGGATTCCCGTCAAGGGCAGCCGGCCCACGGATGAGGTGAAGCGCGCACTCGTCTCGATGCTCGAGCACGAGACCGCGGCGGCCGAAGCGGTGCCCTACCTGGCCTATCCCTGGCGCCGGCCTCGCACGGGCCGGCGGGCCACCGTGGCGTGCCTGGAGCAGACCGCCGACACGCTCCACGGGCTGACCCAGGAGGCCGCGCTTCAGCAGCGGCTCCGCATCACCTGGGCCCGGCGTGTCAGCGCGTGCGCGCTCGAGCCCGTTCCTCCCCCGGACACCGAGGCCGCGTTGGACGACGTGGAGCACGTCCGGCGAACGCCCTCCACGGACATCCTCCGGATGAAGGACCCGTCGGGCCTATGGATATGGGCCGTCAATGGCCACGCGTTTCCAGGACCCGGCGAGGCCCTGGCGCGGCGGCTGTTCGAGACCCTGGACACCGGAGCCCCCCGCCGCGTCGACGCGCTCTGCGGCCTGGGGCGGAATGCCGCGCAGCGCGAGGAGGTCCGGACGCTGCTCGCGTCACTGCTGCGGCTGCGCGCGCTCCAGGCCGTGGCCGGAACGGAGGTCTGACGCATGCCCACGCTCGACATCACGCATCGCTTCGACTGGGACACCTTCGTCACGCGCTACTGGAACCAGCGCCCGGTGCTCTTCAAGGGGACAGGGGCCTCGCCCTTCTCCTCCGAGGACACCTTCGAGGCCGCCGCCACCGCCACCCAGCACCACCTGTCCCAGAGCTACGCCGCGGACTCCCGCCCGGGCATCACCTTCACGGTGGACCGGCTCCGGCAGCTCTTCGCCAGGGACTGGCTGCCCCAGGCGCGGGATGGCTCCCTGGATGGCTATGACGCCCGCCTCGCCTCCCGGCTGGGTGAGCAGCGCTACGCCCTCATCATCTCCAGCTTGCACAGCTTCAGCCACCGGCTGTGGGCACGCGAGCGCGCCTTCTTCTCCGAGCTGTGGCGGCGCGTGGGGCTGCCCCACTCGGGTGCCATCACCACCCTGTTTCATGGCACGTATGAAAGCAGCCCGGTGGGCGTCCACCTGGACCGGTTCACGACCTTCCTCTTCGCGCTCCGAGGCCGTAAACGCATGCGCTTCTGGGCTCGGCGCCCCTGGCGCGAGGACGTCACCACGGTCCTGGACTATCAGCCCTACCTGAAGTCGTCCTTCGTCGCGGAGGTCGAGCCCGGCGACATCCTCTACTGGCCCTCCACCTACTACCACGTGGGTGAGAACACAGGCACGGGCGTCGCCAGCAGCGTGAACATCGGCATCCCCATCACCGGACACCGCCCCGTCTTCTCCGTTGATGACTTGCTGCGTGGGATGCTCGACGAGACCTCGCTCTCGGAGCAGGAGTGGAAGCAGACGCGCCTGGCGAGAGTGAGGGCATCGCCCCTGGACACCAGCGCGCTCAAGAACCAGGGCCTCCTGCCCCCCCGGCTTCCGCGCGCGCTCGCCGAGGCGGTGGAGGCCTTCCAAGATGTCAGCGCCCCTCGCGAAGCCCGGCGGCACATCCAGTCCACGTGGATGAAACGGCTCTCCGCCGGAGGCTTCGAACCCGCGCCAGCCCCCGCGCGTCCGCGGCGCCTGCGCGACGCGCAGCACATCCGCGTGGACCCACGCTTCCCCGTGCTCTTCGAGCGCGACGGCGCCAGACGGTGGCTCTGTGCCGGCAATGGCCACGCGCTGCGAGGAGCCGGCGGAGGAAAAGCCGTGGACACGTTGTTCCAACGATTGAACACAGGACGGGCGGTGTCCGTGGGTGAGTTATTACAGCCGTTCCGCGTGCGACACACCGCGACACACGACGCGGATATCATTGCCGCGACGCGTGACGGGATGCGCAGTCTCCTGGAAAAACTTCATACCTTCCGCTCAATCACTCTCACCCCTTGACGCATCCATCATCAAAGCCCACGCTACGCCGGCAGTTCGCCCACACCGACGGAGAGGAGTCATCATGACGAAAGCGAAGTCGAAGGCGCCCCAGGCATCCAAGCAGGCCAGGCAGAAGCTCGTGGAGCTGATGCAGGAGATGGAGAAGTCCATCACCCCCACGGCCAAGAAGGCGGCGGCGAGGACCTGCATCCGGGTCTACTGCACTCCCTTCTAACAGCAGCCTTCCGGGCCGTTGGGAACCTCCCGCGGCCCGGAGCCCAACCTGCGCAGTGTGCCTGACGAAAGGGATGCAAGGCATTCTGGAGCAGGCAGCCGCCCTCACTATCCTGTCACCCTCCTACATTCACCGAGGGGCCGTGACATGAAAAGCGCCGTCGAGCTGCATGGGAATCCACTGAGCGAGACGTCCCTCGCCGCGATGCGGCGCTGGCTCCTCGAGGTCGACGTGCTGGGGTACCTGCCCCAAATCGTCGCCACGGAGTCGGAAGGCCGGCTGTGGACCTACTTCTGGTTCGGCATCCGCCGCATCGACGACCTCGTGGACGCGCACGGCTTCCAGATCCTGGATGACCCCAACGCCTTCACCGAGGACCTGGACGCCATCCGCGTGCTGCGAGAGTTCATGGCCGCGGCCCCCACGCTCATCGACGGCCGGCGCCGGCTCATCGAGCAGATCCGCTCCTTCTACGCGGAACGCGAGTACCTGGCGCTGGGCCGTCCGCTCACCGTCAAGGAGCTGTTCTCCCTCTGGTACCTGAAGGCCGGCCCCGGCGCGTACATGGTGCAGCGCCTCCAGCTCTCCGACGTGGACGAGGCCACGGTGCGCCGCATCGTGAAGCTGTCCGCCGTGGGCCTCCAGATGTTCGACGACCTCGTGGACCTGCAGGAGGACCTCGACATGGGCCGCTTCTGGCTGAGCGCCGAGGAGCTGGAGCTGCTGGGGCTGACCACGACGCCGCCCGCCTCGCTCCCCGCCACCGCGGGCGAGCGCATCGTCCGGATGCGCAAGGCCATCTGCCTGGAGTACTTCCTCGCCGTCCACGACGAGGCCTCGCGGCTCACCTCGCCGGAGAGCCGGAAGATCGCCACGGCGTTCGCGGAGGGCTGGCTGAGCTTCCTGCAGCAGGGCTACCTCAAAATCTACGGGCCGAAGGAGACCCAGCCCTGGCGCGCCCTCCAGACGGCCCTCAAGGCCCTTCCGGGCTCGGAGACGGTGAAGCTGCCGGTGCTGCGCTCCTTCTTCTCCCTCATCTCCGCCCTGCCGCTGCCCCCCGTGGACGTGGCCGCCAGCCGGCGCGAGCTGCAGCAACTGGGCGGCTGCCCCAAGGCGCTGGCCCCGGAAGTCGCCCTGGAGGTCATGGGCGCCTGCGAGGCGGAGGGTGACCGCGAGTCCTTCGACCAGCCCGGCCCGAAGGCCGGCGCGCTGGAGCGCCTGCTGCTGGCCACGCCGCCCAAGAGCACGGCCGCGGACTTCGCCCGGAGCTGCCACGAGGCCGCCGCGGGCTCGCCTTCCAACCTGCGCGACCCCGGCCTGAAGGAGGTCTTCTCCAGCGGCGTCAAGCTGGCGGAGCGCACCGCGCGGCACTCCGTGACGGCCCGCGACAACTTCCTCCAGCAGCTCCGCCCGGGCTCCCGGCGAGGCGCGGTGGTGGACGCGGAGCTCGCGGAGCAGTTCGCCCGTGACAGCGCGGACTGGGTCGCGCTGAGCATTGAAACCGTCGCGGCGGCGGCCCGGGAGCTGCGCGGCGGCTGCCGGAAGTAGCCGCCGCGGGCGCTCAGCGCGGCACGAGCGGCAGCCGCGCCAGGCCTCGCATCATCAACGAGTCTACGTACTCCCGGCGCGCGTCCGCGCGGCGCACGCCGGAGAGCAGCGGCACCAGGGCCTCCAGCGCCACGCGGGCCTCCAGGCGGGCGAGCCCCGCGCCCAGGCAATGGTGGATGCCAAAGCCAAAGGCGCGGTGCGGCGAAGGCGTGCGCGTCACGTCGAAGGTATCCGGCGACTTGAAGGCGCGCTCGTCCCGGTTCGCCGCCCCCAGCAGCAGGGCCAGGTTGGAGCCCGCGGGAAGACGCACCCCGCCCACGTCCACGTCCTCCACCGCCGAGCGCAGCGTGAACTGCACCGGAGACTCCCACCGCAGCGCCTCCTCGACGAGCCCCGGAAGCTTCTCCGGCGCCCCCTGCACGAGCGCGAGTTGGTCCGGGTGGTCCAGCAGCGCGGCGACGGCGTTGCCAATCAGGTTGGTGGTCGTCTCGTTGCCCCCCAGGAGGAGCGTGTGGATGAAGCTGAACAGCTCCTCCTCGTCGAGCACCTCCTTCTGCGCAGGGTCCACGAGCACGCTGACCAGGTCCTCCGTGGGCTCACGCCGCCGCTTCTCCACCAGCGTGCGCATGTAGGCGCGGAACTCCGTGAGGACGTCGAAGAACTCACGCATCGGCCGCGAATCACGGCCCGCCCCGGTGGCGTAGGTGATGAACCCCGCGGCCCAGCGCTTGAAATCCGCGCGCCACGCCGGCTCCACGCCGAGCATCTCCGTCACGATGACGACGGGCAGCGGCACGGCGAGCCCCGACACCACGTCGAACGGCTGGCCCGCACGCAGCGGCGCCAGGTACTCGTGGACGAGCTCCCGGATTCTCGGCTCCCAGGCGGCGATGGTGCGCGGCGTGAAGCACCGGCTCACCATGCCCCGCAGCCCGCCATGGCGCGGCGGGTCCGCGTTGATGATGGCGTCGGGCGGCCCCTGGAAGAACTTCTGCACATCCACCCTGCCCCGCATCACCAGGCGCAGCAGCGACGGCACGTCCCCGAGCTCTGGACGCTTGTTCTCGAACATCACCGCCGTCATCGCGCGGGACGAGAACTGCTCAGGCCGGCGCAGGACGAAATCGACGTCGGCGTGACGTGATACACAGAACAGCTTCGCATGAGGCGCCCAATGCACGGGGCTGTGCTCTCGCAGCGCGCGGTAGACTGGATATGGGTCCTCCCAGTGCACGGAAGAGAACGGCTCGAACTCCACCCGCGGACGGACGCTCCACTGTGCGTTTGACATTGCAGCCACGCTCACATTCGTGTTTACGAATCACGCCATGAATTCCCAAACCCATCCACTCACGGCGCCAACGCCCTGGCTCATCCGGCGCAAGCCCACCCTGGCCCCGCGCCTGCGGCTGTTCTGCTTTCCCTATGCGGGCGCGGGCAGCCTCCCCTATTTCAAATGGGCGGACCTGCTGCCCGAAGCAGACATCGAGGTGTGCGCCATCCAGCCGCCCGGCCGGGAGAGCCGCCTCCACGAACCATCCCTGGAGGAGATGCCCCGGCTGCTGGACGCGCTCGTGACGGAGCTGTCGCCCTTCCTGCACGCGCCCTTCGCCTTCTTCGGCCACAGCCTGGGCGCCCTCATCGCCTTCGAGCTGACCCGCGAGCTTCGCCGCCGGGGCCTGCCGCTGCCCCAAGCGCTCATCGTCTCCGGCGCCGAGGCCCCCTCGCGGCGCAGCGGCCTGTCTCCCTTGAGCGGGCTCGAGCGGGATGACTTCATCCGGGAGCTGAGCGCCCGCTACGACGGAATCCCGCAGCAAGTCCTGGCGCAGCCCGAGATTCTCGACCTCATCCTTCCCATCCTCCGCGCCGACCTGAAGATTTCGGAGAGCTATATTTATCAGGACGAGCCGCCGCTCCCCGTGCCAGTCTGCGCATTGGGCGGCACGCGGGATCCGCGTGTGTCTGAAGCCGCGCTGGAGGACTGGCGGCGGCAAACACAGAAGTCCTTCTCCATGAAAATGTTTCCCGGCGGCCATTTCTTCATCAATGAAATGACCGTCCAGGTTGTCCAGGCCGTTCAAAGCGAACTCACCCTCACCTCAGGCCTCACGTCATGAACCGAGACATCTTGCTCAAGGAACTGACCCACTACGTCGTCGAGGAGCTCCTGGATGGAGACGCCAGCGAGCTCGACGCGTCCACCCCCCTGCTGGAGCTGGGCGTGCTGAACTCGCTGGAGACGGCGCGGATGATGGCCTTCGTGCAGAAGAAGTACGGCATCTCCGTCCCCTCGGAGGCGCTGAAGGTGGAGAACCTCCAGACGCTCTCCGCCATCACCGACCTCGTCTACGACGCGAGGCCCCGCCAGCCGTAGCCGCTCAGCGGCCGCGCCGGAGCAAGGCCTGGACGGCGTTGTCGTCCAGGCTGTCCACGTCGGCCAGGAGCGCCTCCAGCTCCGCGTCCTGGGGCGCCTCCTCCACGGGCGCGGCCTCCTCCTCCCGCAGGCCCAACACCTCCGCGGCCAGGTAGTCCACCAGCCCGTTGACGGTGGGGTTGTCGAAGGCCACCGTCGCGTGCAGCGAGGTCCCCAGGCTGCGTTGCAGGACGTTGCGCAGCTCCACGGACATCAGCGAGTCCATGCCGAACTCGAAGAAGCCCTGGTTCGGGTCCAGCGGCTCCGTCGGGGGACGGCCCAGCACGCCGTTCACCAGCGTGCCCACGTGGGCGCGCAGCGCGCCTCGGCGATCCTTGGGTGGGAGCTTCTCGAGCTGCTGCCGGATGCCCTCGCTCGTAGCCGGGCTCGCCTTTTCGAGGAAGGCCTCGAAGAGCGGCGCGCCGCCACGGCGCCCGAGCAGCGCCCAGTCCACTGGCAGGACGCCCAGCTGTCCCTTGAGGCCCAGGGCCTGCTCGAAGACCTGGAGCCCGTCCTCCAGCGGAATCACGCCGAAGCCGAGCTGCTCCATGCGGCGGCGAATCGACTCCTCCGCCGCGGCGCCCACGTCGGCCCAGGCGCCCCAGTTGAGGCTCAGGCCCGGCAGGCCCTGCGCCTGACGGTGCCTCGCGAGCCCGTCCAGGAAGGCATTGGCGGCCACGTAGTTGGCCTGACCCGCCGAGCCGATGAGCGACGAGGCCGAGGAGAACGCGACGAAGAAATCCAACGCCGTGTCCTGGAACGCCCGGTGGAGGTTCCACCCACCGGACACCTTGGGCGCGAAGGCCTTCGCCAGCCGCTCCGGCGTCATCTGCACGAAGAGGCCATCATCGATGACGCCCGCGGAGTGGACCACGCCCCGGATGGGCGGCATCCGCCCCGAGAGCTCCGACACGGCGCGCTCCAGCTCCGAGGCCACCGCCACGTCGCACCGCACGACCTGGAGCTTCGCCCCCCGCTGCTCCAGGACGTCGAGCCTGGCGCGAGCCTCCGGGGACGGCGCGCGACGGCCCATCAACACGAGGTGACGCGCCCCGCGCTCCACCAGCCGCTCCGCGACGACGAGCCCGAGGCCCCCGAGGCCGCCCGTCACCAGATAGCTCGCGTCCGGTGACAGCGTGACGTCGCTCCCCATGCTCCGGGCCCGCCGGCTTCGCACCAGCCGGGCCACCCGGCGGGAGGCGCCACGCAGCGCGATTTCGTCCTCCGCGCTGCCGCTGAGCAACTCGGCCTGGAGCTGCTCGACCTCGTGCCCGGGCGCGCTGGCGTCCAGGTCCACGCGCCGACAGTGCAGGTCCGGGTGCTCACGGGTGATGGACTTGCCCAGGCCCCACAACACCGAGCTCCCCAAGTGACTGACGCGCTCCTTCTCCGACGTCGACTGCGCGCCGCGCGTCACCAGCCAGAGGGACGTGTCCGCGCCCTTGGCCTCGACCAGCGCCTGGGCCAGCGCGAGCACGCGGGAGGCGTGTCCCAAGGCGTGCGCCGGCACGTCGTGGCCGTCCCCATCGAGGCTCCACAGGTCAACCACGTGCAGTGGCCCTTGCATCGCTCCCGATGGCAGCCGGGCGAGGAGCGCTTGCGTGGAATCACGCTCATCCGCGCGCACGCTCACGACGTGCCAACCGCGCCCCTGGAGCCGCTCGGCGAGCTTCGTGCCCACGCCCGCCGCGTCGGAAAGGACCAGGCACTGCGTCCGCGGCGCGGAGGACTCCACGGGCGGCGCGGCCTCCAGGCGGCGCTCCTGCCACTCCAGCTCATAGAGCCAGCCCTGGAAGCGCTTGCTCTTGGCCCCCAGGAGGCTCTCGCGGGTGATGCGCCGGAGCGTCAGCCGCTCCACCGTCGCCACGCGCTCACCCTCCGCGGTGAGGAGCTGGAGGTCACACGTGAAGCCAGGGCCCTTCGCGTCATCGCTCCGGGACAGCGTCGCGTGGGCCCACACGTCCTTCAGGCCACCTCGAAGCACCTGGACCTTGCCGACGCCCACGGGCAGGTAGGCCGCGTCGCCCTCCTCGTCGAGCACGGCCCCGACCATCTGGAAGCACGCATCCAGGAGCGCGGGCTGCAGCGTGTACTGCCCGGCCTCTTCCGCCGCGCTGCCCGAGAGGGCCAGGCGGCCCAGGACCTCGTTCTCGCCGCGCCAGAGCTGCTGGATGCCCCGGAAGCTCGGGCCGTAGGCGAGCCCGGCGTGGCCCAGCTTCTCGTAGTAGCCAGCCACCGGGACCTCACGCGACACCTGCTGCTTCAGGCGCGAGAGGTCGACGCGAGAGGTGTCCGTGGCCCCGGCGGCGGAGACCTTGCCATGCGCGTGGAGAATCCACGCGGGTTCTCCCTCACCGCCGCGCTCTTCCTGGCTGTGGATTTCGAAGCGCCCGCCGCGCTCGCCCTCGGGTGAGTACAGCAGGTGCACCCGGCGCTCGCCGTCTTCGGGCAGGAACAGGGCTTGCGAGAACGTGAGTTCATCCACCGTCCCTCCCGCGCCAGTGAAGAGCGCCGCTCCCGCCGCGAGCGCCATCTCCACGTAGGCCGCGCCCGGCATCAGGACCTGGCCATACACACCATGGTCCTTGAGGAAGGCGGGCTTCGCGGCGCCCACGGAGGACTCGAACTGCCGCGTCTGCGACGGCGACGCGTGCAGGTGGCCCAGGAGCGGGTGGAGCGGCGCTGGCTCCGAGCCCGCCCCCGGGATTTCCCACGAGGCGCCCGAGAGCTCCATCCAGTGGTTCCGCCGCTGGAAGGGGTACACCGGCAGCGAGACCTTGTGCCGCTCGCGCCCCTGGTCCACGCCGCGCCAGTCCACGGGCACGCCCGCGACGTACAGCGCGGCGAGCCCCTCCAACAGCTGCTGCCAGTCCGAGCGCTCGGGACGCAGGCTCCCCGCCCACAGCGGGCTCCCCTGGGTGATGCACGACTGGCCCATCGTCACCAGCGTCGGCTTGGGACCGACCTCCAGGAAGGCCTTCACGCCCGCCTGCTCCAGCGTCTGCATCCCGCGGGCGAACATCACCGGCTCTCGCAGGTGCTGCACCCAGTACCGGGGCGTCAGGATGTCCTTCCCCGCCTCGCGCCCGGTCAGATTGGAGATCAACGGGAGCGTCGGCGCCTGGAAGCGAACCTTCTGCACGGCGCGTTCGAACGCCGCGAGGATGGGGTCCATCAACGCCGAGTGGAACGCGTGCGACACGCGCAGCATCGTCCCGCGCTTCCCCTGCCGCGTCAGCTCGGCCACGCAGTCCTTCACCGCGGCCTCACGCCCCGAAATCACGATGTTCCGGGGGCCGTTGAAGGCCGCGATGGACACCTGGCCGTCGTACCGACCGAGCAGCGCCTCGACCTCGGCGCGCTCCGCGGAGACCGCCGCCATGGTGCCGCCCGTGGGCAGCGACTGCATCAGCCGCGCGCGGGTGGCGATGAGCTCCAGCCCTTCTTCGAGCGTGAACACCCCCGCCACGCACGCGGCCACGAACTCGCCGACGGAGTGCCCCATGACGAAGTCCGGCCGGACGCCCCACTGCAGCCACACCTGCGCCAGCGCGTATTCGAGCGCGAACAGCGCGGGCTGGGTGAAGCCCGTCTCGTCCAGCCGCGCGCGCGCCTGTGCGTCGCGCTCCGCCGGATAGAGCAGCTCGATGAGCGACGGGCCCATCAACGGCCGCAGGACCTCGTCACACCGGAGCAGCGCCTGACGGAAGGCGGGCTCCGTGTTGAAGAGCTCCTCCCCCATCCCCAGCCACTGCGCGCCCTGCCCCGTGAACAGGAAGGCCAGCTTGGGCGCAGCGTCCGCCTTGCCCGCCAGCACCGTGGGCGGGTGCTCCCCCGCCGCGAAGGCGGCGAGCTGCGTGCGCAGCGCCTCGTGTGACGTGCCCTGCACCGCCAGCCGGTGACGGAAGGACTCACGCCCCGTGTTCGCGGTGAAGCAGAGGTCCGCCAGCGGCTGCGCCGTGAGCGCGGGCTGGCCGAGCGCCTGCGCGTAACGACGCGCCAGCTCCCCCAGCGCCTGGGGCGTCCGCGCCGACAGCGTGAGCACGTGGTGCGGCCGAGGCGTGGCCTCCGGCGTCCGCGGTGGCGCGGGCGGGGCCTCCTCGATGAGCACGTGGGAGTTCACACCGCTGAGCCCGAAGCCGCTGATGCCGGCGACCCGGGGCTTCTCGCCCGCGGGCCACGGCGTCACCTGGGTGGGCACCGCGAGGTTCAGCTCGTCCCAGTCCACGGCCGGGTTCGGCTTGCGGAAGTGCAGATGCGGCGGAATCTCCCCCTGCCGCATCGACAGCACGACCTTGATCATCCCCGCGGCACCGGCCGCGGACTCCAGGTGACCGAGGTTCGTCTTCGCCGAGCCGACGAGCAGCGGCGCCTGCGGGCTCCGGCCATGACGAAGCACGGCGTCGAGCGCGCGCAGCTCGATGGGGTCGCCCAGCGGCGTCCCCGTGCCGTGGGCTTCGATGTAGCTCACGTCGGCGGGTGACAGGCCCGCGGACTCCAGCGCCTTGCGCAGCAGCTTCTCCTGCGCGGGGCCGTTGGGGACCGTCAACCCACCGCTGAGTCCGTCATGGTTCACCGCCGAGCCCCGAATGACGGCGAGGATGCGGTCCTTGTCCCGCTGCGCGTCGGAGAGCCGCTTGAGCACCAGGACGCCGCAGCCCTCGCCCCGGCCGTAACCGTTGGCGGAGGCGTCGAACGTCTTCGACCGGCCGTCCGGCGCCAGGGCGCGCATCTTCGACAGGACGATGTTGCTGTCCGGCCGGATGATGAGGTTCACACCGCCCGCGAGCGCCAGGGAGCACTCGCCCTGACGCAGGGCCTGGCACGCGAGGTGCGCGGAGACGAGCGCGGACGAGCACGCCGTCGCGACGACCATGGACGGGCCCTGGAGCCCCAGCACGTAGGAGACGCGGCCCGCGGAGAAGCTCAGCTCGTTGCCGGTGCCCATGTACGGCAGGTCGCGCGTCTGCACCGCCTTGAAGGGCACCCGGCCGTAGTCGCTGCTCAGGAAGCCGACGTAGACGCCGGTGTCGCTGCCCGCCAGGGAGCCCGGAGCGATTCCCGCGTCCTCCAGGGCCTCCCACGACACCTCGAGCATGAGGCGCTGCTGCGGGTCGACGTAGTTCGCCTCCCGGGGCGACAGCCCGAAGAACTCACTGTCGAAGCCGGTGATGGGCTGCGAGAGGAAACCGCCCTCGCGGACCATCATCTTCCAGCCCGCGTCCGGGTCCTCGGCGTAATAGGCATCCGCGTCCCAGCGGTCCGGGGGCACCGGCCCCACGGCGTCCACCCCCGCGCGCAGCAGGTCCCAGTACGCCGCGGGGTCGTTGGCCCCGCCTGGGAACCTGCACCCCATGCCAATGATGGCGATGGGCTCCGAGCGCGCGCGCTCCAGTCCGTCAACGCGCGCCCGAAGGGTCTTGATTGCCAGCGCCGCACGCTGCAGCGGCGTCATCGACTCCACCGAGGAAACATTCTCCTCCGACACGACCCACCCCTTTCACTGCCTAGCTGATGGAAATCTTCTCGAGAGGCTCCGGCGCGGGGCTGACCTCCGCGCTGGTGGCGCTCGTGCTGCTCGAAGTCACGGGGCACTCGGCCGCGCCGCCCGAGGCGACGGGACCCGGCGCGGGGAGCGGCGCGCGGCGATCACTCGGCCTGGCGCACGCGGCGGGAACCGTGGCGCCCGAGGCGCTCTTCGGCCGCTTCGACATGAACAAGTCGCTCGCCTGCTTGAGCACGTCGCTCAAAGACATGCCCGGCTTGGGCGGGTGGCTCGCCGCCTGTGCATGCTGCGCGGGCGACACCGGCGGCTGCTTCGCCCGGTCCTCGATGGCGGAGTCGATGTGCGCCAGCTCTTGAATCTGCGCGTCGACCAGGTGGGCCACACCCTTCAGGGCCTCCTGCTTCGCGCGGAAGAGCTGCTGCACGAACTCCCGGCCACCGGGAATCACCGCGTTGGTGAGGTCCGCGATGCGGGCCGCGTACACGGGAGAATTGCCAAACGCGCCTTTGGGGAAACGACCATCTTGCGTGGACATCAGACACCCCTTTCCTTCTGGAAACTCACGATGAGCCGGTCGCCCTCCATGCGGGCGCCCGACGTGGGCAACTGCGCGATCATCCGGGGCAGCGCGACGTTGCGCCGGACACCGCCCACCTGGATGACGAACTCATCCCCCCTGCGGGAGAGCTCCACCTCGCCCTTCGTCACGAAGGGGAGCCGGACCTCCAGCAGGTACACGTCCACCGCGTCCTTGCGGAGCCCCAGCAAGGGCTGCGGGTCGCTGAGCCGCACCGGGTCCTCGCCCTGGTACAACTGCTCCGCGAACGCTTCGAGCGGCTTCTCTCCCACCACCTCCGAGGCCTGCCGCGAGAGCTTGAGCAGCAGCATGCCGGTGAACGCCTGCTGGAGCTTCTCCACATGCGGCTGCTGCGCCCGCGCGCGCTCGCCGTCCGCGCCTTCGCCTTCCGGGGCCAGCCGGTTGATGACGACACAATCCACGGCGATGCCGTGGAGGTTGAAGAAGGTATAGGCCCGCTGCGTCTCCTGGACGGACGCCGTGTCCGCGGAGGTCACCAGCCTCAGCGTGGTCACCTCGGGGTTGTGCAGCAGCTCATCCACGGCCTTGAGCCGGTCGCGGACCTCCAGGCTGGCCTCCGCGCCGTGGAGGCTCGCGGCCAGCAGTCGCGCCTTGCGGCCCGGCTGCGTGGGCGCCTGCTGCTTGCGCGCATACCAGCCCATCGCGGACACGGTGCTGAGCAGTTGGAGCGCTTCGGAGGTGGAAGGACAGTCCACGACGATGAGGTCGTGCCGCTGCTCCCGGACGTACTCGCCCAGCCGGAGGAGCGTGACGATGTGGGCCGTCTCGGCCGTCATCGCCACCTCCTCCGCGCTCACGCGCTCCAGGCCACTGCCCACCAGCGCGGCCAGACCGCCCTGACCACTGTTCCATCCCAGCCGAAGCTCCTCCGAGACATCCACCTCGTGGAGGGAGAGCTGGTCGTTGATGCCCACGGGCACGCCCCGAGGCCCAGAGAAGAGCGGCGCCTCCAGACCGAACGCCGTGCTCGGTCCGCGCGACGTGCCGAGCGCGAGCAGCAGCGTCCGGACACCTCGGCGAGAAGCGGCCAGCGCCGTCGCGGCGGCCACGGTGCTCTTTCCGGCGCCGCCTCTTCCGGAGACAAGAAGAATCCTGACCATCTCAATCCACCTCTCGGGTTGGTTCCGTGCTGGGTGTGGCCTGCGCGTTAGGTCGCCGGGGTCGGCTGCGTCTGGCTGGGGGCGGACTTCTCCATCCAGCCGGACTTGCCCAGCCACGCCTGCGCCCTGTTGATCTGCATGAGCGTGGACTGCGTGGTCACCAACTGCTGGACGGTGGACTCGACCTGCTTGGTGTTCCCCGCGGAGAGCGAGTGCTCGACCACCGGGTTCAGCCGGAAGTACTTCTTGCGCAGGATCATCCGGCACTGGTGGTCCGCCGCGTCCGAGCCGGCCTCGAGCATCATCTTCACCAGGACCATGGGGTCATGGAAGTCGAGCAGCCAGTTGGAGAAGCCCCAGTTGGCGACGCCGTTACAGAAGCGCGGCGTGAGGTAGGAGGACGTGCAGCCGTTGCCCACCGACATCATCAGGATGTTCGTGAGATCGGGCGGCTCGGTCTCCATCGTCTCGACCTTCTCCGCGCGGCTCTTCCGGGTGATGTTGTTGATGATCTGGGCCAGCGCCACCAGTGAAGGGTTGTTGGCGAAGATGCCACCATCCACGTAACCGCTCCCCTCGTGCCGCATCCCCTGGTAGATGGGATAGGACAGCGGCGGCGAGCCGCTCCGCATCAGCACGTCCACCACCAGCTCGTTGAGGTCCGGATCGTTGTCGTGGCCGGTGTTGTGGAACACCTTGGCCTTCCACGTCCGGAGCGCCTTGCGGTGGCCATCCAACTGGAAGGACGGCAGCGCGACCTTCCGCTTCAGGTCGCCCAGCCGCAGCGTGGCGCCGAAGTAGCTGCAGAAGAAGTCGCGCATGTAGCTCGAATCGAGCAGCGCGCTGTTGCCCGTCAGCGCCAGCGCGGTCCGGCCCAGCCCCACGGCCTTGCGGTTCATCGAGACGACTTCGCCCCAGAAGTCGAGAATCTTGGGGAAGGCATCATCCGGGTTCTCGAAGCTGGCGAAGAACGCCGCGTTGAACGCACCGGCGGACGTGCCCGAGAAGAGCTCGACGTCGTTCAGTAAAGGCTGGTTCTGCCCTTTCGCAGTCAGGTTCTCACGAAGCGATTTGAGCATGCCGGCGGTGACGTAACCTTCACCACCAGAAATAGAAGTACCGTCCATCGATAGGACTCGGTGTGGCATTGCAGGACCTCCTTGGGGAGCTACGCAGTCAAACCTTGCGCTGGCTTTTCAGCCCGAGACATCTCCGCGTGGGCAGGAAAAACCAGAACCCTATCCAGACACTTCTGCATTTCATTTGCAAGCACGAGGACATTTCTCTCATCCATGATGAGTGTCATGTGATTACCCGGAACGGGGACCACCTCCGTGCCCGCAAGGGCAAACTTCTTCACGCTGTCGACGAGCGGATCGCCCCCCACCGTCACGGGACCCGTCCTGAAAAGTGTGGCGGTGCCGCTGTATGAAGTGAACGTATAGAGTTGTTCGGAGCGCCGTGTTGCCAGGAAATTCCGCGCGGTGAGGGCTGTATCGCGAATGAAACGCCGCAGGTATGAATGATGTCCTTCGGCGTCCCGACGGAGCAGGTCACCCGGGGCCTCCGGCAGGCTGATACCCATCCATTCGCCGATCTGCCTGGCGCTCGCGTAGTCCGTTGGCATCTGGGCTTCGCCCAGCGCCTGGAAGAGCTGCGAGCCCCCGGGAATCTTCTCACCGTTCGCGTCATACGCGGCGAGCCGGTCCAGCGCGGCGCCGTCAATCAGGCCGAGCAGGGCCACCTGCTCCCCCATCGCCTCCAACTGGCGGGCCATCTCACACACGACGAGCCCACCGTAGGACCAGCCCGCGATGCGATAGGGCCCCCGTGGCTGGACCTGCCGCATGGCCGCCACGTACAGCGCGGCCGAGTCCTCGATGGTCTCCGGAGGCTGCTGGTCGTCCATCACCCCCGGCATCTGGAAGCCGAACACGGGCTGGTCCGAGGACAGGTGGCGCGCCAGGGTGACGTAGACGGCGGGGCTGCCCGCCGAGGGCGGCGCGAGGAACAACGGTGGCTTCTTTCCCAACGGCTTCAACGCCACCACGCACGGCGGAAGCTGCCGGACCAGCGCGGTGACCTGCACCGCGTGCTCCTCGATCCACCGCGCCAGGGACTCCACCGACGGACGGTCGAAGATTTCGTTGAGCGGAACCTCGACGCCCAGCTTCGCGGAGATGCGTGAGATGAGCGTGACGGCCAGGAGCGAGTGTCCGCCCAGCTCGAAGAAGCTGTCGGTGGGGGCCACGGTGTTCAGGCCCAGCAGCTCACCGAAGAGCGCCTGGAGCTGCCGCTCCGTCTCGGTGAGCGCCCCCGTGCGGGCCAAGGCCACGCCCGTGGCTGATTCCGAGGTCACGGGAGGAAGCGCCTTGCGGTCGATCTTCCCACTGGGGCTCAGCGGCAGCTCCGGCAGGACGGCGATGACCTCGGGCACCATGTACTCGGGCACCACGTCGCGCAGGGCCTTGCGGAGCTCCGCGCGCAGGTCCGTGCCGTCCGGGCGCTCCATCGACTGGGGCTGCACATAGGCCACCAGGCGGGCCGTGCCGTCGGGCGCGCGCTGCAACACCACCGCGGCCTGGACGACGTCGTCGTGGCGACCGAGCGCGGCCTCCACCTCCCCTGCTTCGACGCGGTGGCCGCGAATCTTGAGCTGATCGTCCTGCCGCCCCAGGTACTCGATGCGGCCGTCGCGCAGGTAGCGGGCATGGTCGCCCGTCCGGTAGAGCCGCGAGCCCCCCGCGGCCTGGGCGTCCGTCTCGAACGGGTTGGGGATGAAGCGTTCAGCCGTCAGGTCCGGACGGCGCAGATAGCCTCGGGCCAGACCGATGCCTCCGATGTACAGCTCACCGGGCACGCCGATGGGCACCGGCTGGAGGAACCGGTCGAGGATGTACAGCCGCATGCCGGTGATGGGCCGGCCGATGGGAACCCGCTCCGGGAGCGGCGCGCCGTCCGGGAACAGCTCCTCGAAGCAGCACGCCACGGAGGCCTCGGTGGGCCCGTACTCGTTGATGATGCGCGTGGGAACGCCCTGCTCCCGCCACGGCGTCAGGTCCACGCCGTGCAATCCCTCGCCGCCCAGCACCACCGCGTGCGAGCGCCCCAGCGCCTGCCGCGTCTTGCCCAGGCCGTTGAAGGCCCGCAGGTGCGACGGCGTCATCTTGATGAAGCTGAAGCCCTGCTCCGGGTAGTCCCCGGACGTCAGCACTTCGAGCTCGCGCCCCCTCGGGACGAGGAACAACGCGCGCCCCGCCAGCAGCGGCGCGAAGAGGCTGGTCAACGTGCCGTCGAAGCTCACGGAGCCAATCACCGGGCTCCCCGTCCCCTCCTGGAGCCGGTACGCGCTGGCGGACCACCGCAGGTAGTTGACGATGCTGCGGTGGGTGATCTCCGTGCCCTTGGGCCGGCCCGTCGAACCCGACGTGTAGAGGATGTAGGCCAGCTGCTCGGGCAGCACGTCGCGGCGCAGCCGCACGCCGGTGGCCGGGGGGACCTCGCGGTAGTTCTCGTCCACGAGGACGGTGACGAAGCCGCCCATGCCCCAGAGGCGCTCGGAGCGCTGCGACGTGGAGATCACCACGCGCGGCCGCGCATCCGCCACGATGTGACGGAGCCGGTCCGTGGGCTCGTCGGCGTCGAGCGCCAGGAACGCACCGCCCGCCTTGAGCACCGCCAGCAGGCTGACGATGAGCTCGGGCGTGCGCTCCAGGTAGACGCCCACGACCACCTCCGGCCCCACGTCCAGGTCCTGGAGGTGCGCCGCGAGGCGGTCACTGAGCTGGTCCAGCTCGCCGTACGTGAGCTCCCAGTCGTCCACGACGAGCGCGACGGCGTCGGGGGTCCGCGCCGCCTGGGCCTCGATGAGCGCGTGGAGGCACGCCTCGGGGGCAGTGTCCGTCCCCGCCGCGTTCCACTGCTGGAGCACGCGCTCCCGGTCCGCCGAGGGCAGCACGGGCAGCTCGGCCACGGGCCGCAGGGGTTCGTTCACCAGCCCGTCCAGCAGGACCTGGAAGCAGTCCACGTGGTGCTGGACGGTGGCGTGCTCGAAGAGGTCGCGGTTGTAGACCATGCGCGCCGCCAACCGGTCGCCGTGGTCGTCCACGAACAGGCTGAGGTCGAAGCGCGAGGCGGTGGCCTCGAACTCGAGCGGCTGCATCCGCACGCCCGTCCCGTCCGGGGACTCACCGCCCGCCCGGACCCAGGCGAACACCACCTGGAACAGCGGGTTGATGCCCAGGCTCCGCGCGGGCCGGAGCTCCTCGACGAGCAGGTCGAAGGGCAGGTCCTGGTGCGCGAAGGCCTCGAGCACCGTCTCCCGCACGCGCTCCAGCACCGTGGAGAACCCGGGCCCGCCCCCCAGGTCCACGCGCATGACCAGGTTGTCCACGAAGAAGCCCACCAGGGGCTCCAGCTCCGTGCGGGTCCGGTTGATGGAGTTGGCCCCCAAGACCAGGTCATCCCGCCCCGTGAGCCGGTGCAGCAGCACGAAGAACGCGCTCAACATCCCCACGAAGGGCGTCGTCTTGGCCGCATGGCTCAGGGCCTTCAGCGCCGAGGTGACCCGAGGGCTCACCTCGAAGCGGACCTCGCCGCCCCGGTTGGTCTGCACCTTGGGCCGGGCATGGTCCGTGGGCAGCTCCAGCAGTGGCGGCGCGCCCTCCAGCTTCTTTCTCCAGAAGTCCACCAACCGCTGGCGGACCTCGCCCTGGAGGTAGTTGCGTTGCCACACGGCGAAGTCGGCGTACTGGAGCGTGAGCGGCGGCAGCGGCGAGGGCTGCCCGCTGGCGAAGGCGCCGTACAGCGTCACGATCTCCCGGACGAGGACCGCCTGCGCCCAGACGTCCGCCGCGATGTGATGCAGGCAGAGCTGGATGAACTGCCCCCCTGCGCCGCGCTCGATGAGGAGCACGCGGACGACCGGCCCCGTGGCGAGGTCGAAGGGACGGTCCCCCTCCCGCCGGAGGAAGGCCTCCACGCCCGCGGGCTCGGCGGCGAGCACCTCCGCTTCCGCGAGCACCCGGAAGTCGAAGCGCGGCTCCGGGTCCACCCACTGCACGGGCGTGCCTTCCTGTTCGGCGTAGCGGGTGCGGAGAATCTCGTGGCGGCGGACCACCTCCACGAAGCAGCGGTGCAGGATGGACGCGTCGAGCCGCCCTTCGACCTGCAGGGCCAGCACCAGGTTGTAGGCGGTGCTGCCGGGCTCGAGCCGGTCCAGGAACCACAGCCGTGTCTGCCCATACGACAGCGGCGCGTACCCATCCCGGCGGACCGGGACGATGGGCGCCTCCTCCCGGACCTCGTCATGGTCCCGCAGCAGCTTCAACAGGGCTTGCTTGTGCTCCGCCAACGCCTCGCGCAGCTCCGGGTCCGCGGCGCCCTTCGGGCCGCGAAGCCGCAGCGCCTCGCCCTCCACACGGACTTCCAGTCCCCGCCGGTTCAGCTCGGCGACCAGTTCCCCCAGGTTCATACCGTCAACTCCTCGATTTCAGCCGCGGCCGTGGCGGTGGGCGCACGCGCGAGCAGTTCCTTCAGCCCGAGCTGGGTGTGGAGCGCGTCCACGAGCCCATCGAGCGTCGTTCCGTCGATGAACCGCGCCATGAGCAGGTCCACGCCCAGCTCACGGCCAATGCGGTTCTTCAGCTCGACCGCGCGCAGCGAATCGAGCCCCATCTCGTTCAGGGAGATCTTCTTCTGGAGGACCTCGTGGTCCGGGGCGAAGCCCAGCAGCGGCCCCAGGCGGCTCTGCACGTACCGCGTGAGCAGCGCGCGGCGCCGGTCGCTGTCCGCGCGCTTCAGCTCCTCCATGAGCTCGTGCATCCGCGAGGCCCCCGCGGAGCGCGCCTGTTCGCGCAGCATGAGCTCGGAGAACAGCGGCCCGTGGCCCGGCGACGGGCCCGTCTCCAGCGAGGACACGCTGAACGGCACCACGCCCACCTGCACGGCTCCCTGCTCCAGGAGCTGTTCGAAGACCTGGAGGGCCAGCTCTGGCGCGAGGCTGGAGCCGTCGGCCCCCTCGGCCCGGTCCGCGCTCTTCGCCGCCATGCCCGCGCCGGCCCAGCGCCCCCAGTTGATGCTGAGCGCCGGGAGTCCCTTCCGGCGCCGGTGATGCGCCAGCGCGTCCAGGACACTGTTGGCCGCGACGTAGTTGGACTGCCCCGCCACGCCCACCAACGAGGCCGCGGAGGAGTACATCACGAAGAGGTCCAACGGCAGGTTCGCCGTGGCGCGGTGGAGATTCAGCGCGCCTTGCACCTTGGGCGCGAAGACGCGGGAGAAGCGCGTCGCGTCCTGGTGAAGGATGACGCCGTCCTCCAAAACGCCCGCCGTGTGGATGACGCCGCGCAGGCGCAAGCCCCGCTCGGCCACGCCCTCCACGAGCCGCTGCACGTCCTCCCACCGGGAGACGTCCGCGCGCGCGGTGGTGACGTCGACACCTCGCGCCGTCAGCGCCATGAGCCGGGCACTCGCCTCGTCGCTGGGGGCGCTCCGGCCCGTCAGGAGCAGGTGTTTCGCTCCCGCGCCCGCCAACCACTCCGCGGTCGCGAGCCCCAGCGCGCCCAGTCCGCCCGTGACGAGGTAGACGCCGTCCGCCTGGATGCGCACGGGGGCCGCCTGCTCCGGCGCCTTGGCCGGACGCACCAGCCGCGCGCCGAGGAGCCGTCCGTCGCGCACGGCGATGGCGTTCTCCTCGGGGGGCTCGGCCATCAGGTGGAACAGCCGCGCCAGGGCGTCGTCCCCGGGCTCCAGGTCGACCGTCCGGCAGTGCAGCTCCGTGTGCTCGATGGCGGCGGCCCGGCCAAAGCCCCAGAGTGACGCCTGGGTCAAGCGGTCCACCGTGTCCGTCGCCGTCACGGCAACGGCGCCTTCCGTCACCAGCCACAAGGCGGGGCGCTGGCTTCCAGTCGCGCGTGCCAGGGCCTTGACCAGGTGAAGCGCCCCCACCGTGTTCCAGGGCACGTCGCCTGAAGGCGGCTCGGGAACGCGTTCACCCCGTCCCCACAAGTACGCGACGGTCGTGGGCACCACGCCCGCGGCCGCCACGTCCTGGAGGAGTCGCTCGAAGGCCACGGGGTCCGCGGGGTCGAGACGGTAGTGATGGGGCTCGACGCGTTCATACGCCGGGCCGGGAGTCACCACCACGCAGCTCCAGGCACGCTCGCTCGCCAGGGCTCGGACGGCTTCCGAGTCGTGGCCCGCGTCCACCAGCAACAGGCAGGCGCCCGGATGGCTCGCGACCTGGTCCCGTGCCGCGGGCGCCGCGTGTTCACGCCATGCCAGCTCGAAGAGGAGCTCTTGCATGGCGCCGGAGAAGGACGCCTTGAACGCGCGGCGGTCGAGCTGCTTCAGCAGCAGGCCCTCCACCTCGGCGATGACCGCGCCCTCTTCATCGAGGATGCGCAGGTCGGTGCTCACCAGCCCCTCGGAGAGCGGAGCCCCCGCGCCGCCTCGCGCCTGCACCCAGATGCGGCTCCCGGGACGCTTGAACCACCGCACCCGCTCGATGGCGACAGGGATGCGCCCGTGCCCGCCTCCCTCACGCGGGGCTTCGCCGCCCGTGAACGCCGCCGCGGCCGTCTGGAAGCACGCGTCCAGGAGCAGCGGGTGGAGCCAGTAGTCCCCCAGGCCGATGACGAGCGCATCCGGCAGCCGCACATGCGCGAGGCAGCCGCCCTCACCGAACCTCAGCGCATCGATGCCCTGGAAGGACGGGCCGTACTCGAGACCACCACTCGCCATCATCTCGTAGAACGCGCCCACCGAGCCTTCGCGCGGGAAGGCCTGGAACAGGCTGCCTTCGATGTCGACGGACTCCGGACGCGTGCGGCCCTCGACGATGCGCCCCTGGGCCAGGCGGTGCCAGTTGCGGTCCGCGCCCGTGCCCTGTCCATGAATCTCGAAATGGGAGCCGCCCTCATCGGGCGTCAGCACCGTCTGGACGTCATGGGCCTGCCCCTCCGTGAGGACCAGGGCCCGTTCCAGCTCGATGGCCGTGAGCTCCAACGGGCGCTCACCCGGGGCCACCTGGTGCGCCGCGCCAATGGCCATCTCGACGTAGCAGGCGGCCGGCAGCACGGCGTTGCCGAGCACGCGATGCTCCTCGATGAAGGCAGGCGAGCGCGTGGTCAACCGCGCCGAGAACCGCGCCTCCTGCGAGCCGGGCAGCGACAGGCGAGCCCCCGGCAACATGGAGCCACCGCTCCGCGCCGGGTCCTCCTTCGACGCGTAGCCAGGCTTCTCCATGGGCCGCTTGTCCATCCAGTAGCGCTCCCGGAGGAATGGATGGGTCGGCAGGCACAGCGGGCGCCGGTCGAAGGGCGCGTCGAAAGCGGCCCAGTCGACGTCGAAGCCCCGCATGTACAGCTCCGCCAGGCTGGAGAGGAGCTGCGCCGTCTCTCCCGACGAGGGGCGCAAGCTCGGGAGCCACGCCAGCTCATCCGCGGTCTGGAAGTTCCTGCGGCCGATACCGGCCAGGATGGGCGCCGGTCCAATCTCCAGGTAGGTCCGGTGTCCCTCCGCGCGCAGGGCCTCCAGCCCTTGCGCGAAGGCGACGGGCTCACGGAGCTGACGGCACCAGTACTCCGGCTGCGTGATTTCGGCGTCGACGCGGCGGCCGTGCAGCGTGGAGACGAGCGGAATCCGAGGCGCCGACAGGGACAGCCCGCGGAACGACTCCGCGAACGGCGCAAGCACCGGCTCCATCATGTTGGAGTGGAACGCGAAGGCCATTCGCAGCCGCTTGAAGGGGGTGCCTTCGCGGGCCAGCGACGCCTCCACCGCGGCGATGGCCTCCGCCTGTCCGGAGATCACCAGGTCCTCGGGGCCGTTGATGGCCGCCAGGCAGACCGCCCCGCCGTGCGGCGCGATGGCGCGCTCCGCGACTTCGACCGTCGCGGAGAGAGACAGCATTGCCCCGGCCGCCAGGTGCTCGCTGATGAGCCGGGCGCGCGTCACCACCAGGCGAAGGGCCTCCTCGATGCTGAACACCCCCGCGACCGCGGCCGCGGCGTACTCGCCCAGGCTGTGCCCGATGACCGCCCCGGGCGTGACACCCCAGGCGCTCCACAGCTCCGCGAGCGCGTACTCCAGCGCCACCAACGCGGGCTGCGCGTGCCGCGTGTCCTCCATGCGCGCGGCGGCGTCTTCGCCGAAGAGCAGGTCCTCGAGCCGGCAGTCGAGCAGCCCCTCCAGGGCCTTGGAGCAGCGCTCCAGCGCGGTCCGGAACGCGGGCTGCGTCTCGTAGAGCTCCCGTCCCACGCCAGGGCGGAGCGCCCCCTGCCCCGTGAACAGGAAGACGGGCCTGGGGCTCTCCGTCCCGCGCAGGGGCTCCCGCGCCGGACGGAGCTTCTCCTCTCGCAGCCGCTTCAGGTTCGCGCGCAGCTCGGCCGCGCTCGTCCCCGTCACGGCCGCGCGGTGCTCGAACTGCGAGCGGCCCGTGTTCGCGGTGAAGCACCAGTCGCCCAGGGCGGACGGCGCCTCGGGCAGCGCGTGCTCCTGCGCCGCCATCAGGGACTCCAGCGCGTCCTCGCTCTTGGCGGACAGGGACAGCACGTGCGCCGGGCGCTCCCGCTCCACGCGGGGCCTCGCCAGCACGGGGGCCTCCTCCACCACCATGTGGACGTTGGTGCCGCTGAAGCCGAAGCTGCTGACCCCCGCGATGCGGCGCTTCTCGCCCCGAGGCCAGGGCCGCGTGCGGGTGGGCACCGTGACGGGCAGCTCGTCCCAGCGAATGTTGGGGTTGGGCCGCTCGAAGTTCAGGTGCGCGGGGATGGCCTCGTTCTGCAGCGCGAGGAGCACCTTGATGAGCCCCGCGATGCCCGCGGCGGCCTCCAGGTGCCCGATGTTCGTCTTCACGGAGCCGACGAACAGCGGCTCGCTCCGGGCGCCCTTCCGGCCGAAGACGGAGCGCAGCGCCTCCATCTCGATGGGGTCTCCGAGCAGCGTCCCCGTGCCATGGGCCTCGATGTAGCCAACCTGCTCCGGCTCCACGCCGCAGCTGTCGAGCGCGGCGCGGATGACGCGCTCCTGGGAGCGCCCGTTGGGCACCATCAACCCGCTGCTGCGGCCGTCATGCGTCACCGCCGAGCCCCGGATGACGCCGATGATGGCGTCGCCGTGCGCCAGCGCGTCCGACAAGCGCTTGAGCACCACGACGGCGCACCCCTCACCTCGCCCGAAACCGTCGGCGGAGGCGTCGAACGTCTTGCAGCGCCCGTCGGCGGCGAGCATCCGGTTCTGGCACTCGACCATCGCCGTGACGGGCGACAGGTTCAGGTTCGCACCCGCGGCGAGCGCGATGTCGCTCTCGTCGTTGCGCAGGCTCTGACACGCGAGGTGGATGGCCACGGCCGATGACGAGCAGGCCGTGTCCACGGACACCGCGGGCCCCTGAAGGCCCAACGTGTGGGAGATGCGGCCCGCGGCGACGGAGGGATAGTTGAGAGATGCGGAGTGCATCTCCATCTCCTCGCTGATGCCGAGCAGGTTGTAGTCGTTGTGCATCAACCCCAGGAAGATGCCGGTGCGGCTCCCCGTCAGGCTGCTCGGCGGGATGCCCGCGCGCTCCAGGGCCCGCCAGCACTCCTCCAGCAACAACCGCTGCTGAGGGTCCATCCCCTTGGCGTCGCGCGGCGTGATGCCGAAGAAGCCCGGGTCGAACAGGTCCACGTTGTCGATGAAGGAGCCACGGCGCGTGTACATCTTCCCGGGGACGCCGGGCGTGGGGTCGTAGAAAGCGTTGATGTCCCAGCGCGAGGCCGGGACTTCGCGCGACGCGTCGCGGCCGGAAGCCAGCAGCGCCCAGAACGTCTCGGGCAGCTCACCGCCGCCAGGGAAACGGCAGGACATGCCCACCACCGCGATGGGCTCCGCCGTCAGCAGCTCCTTCTTCGAGCGCAGTTGACTCGCGAGGTACGCGAGCTTGACGAGGGGCAACTCCGAGATTCGTGAGGATAGTTTCGCCATCAGGGTCTCATCTGGTGAGCGCGCTCTCCAGCTCCTGGTCGATGAGGGACGTCAGCTCCTGCTCTGACAGCCCTTGGATCTCCGCGGAGAGCGCGCCCTGCGCCTCCCGCGAGGCTTCCTGTTGTTTGGGGACCTCGGCCTCCACACCCAGCTGCTCCGCCAGGTGCGCGACGAGGGCATTCACGGTGGGGAAGTCGAAGATCAGCGTCGAGCGGAGACTCCGCCCCAGGCTGCTCGCGAGCCGGTTCCGAATCTCGATGGCCAGCAGCGAATCCACGCCGACCTCGAACAGCCGCTCGTTCCCCGCGAGCTTCTCCGTCTCCGGCAGGCCCAGCGTCGTGGCGACCTGCGCCGCCACGTGCCGCCGCAGCAACTCCAGCCGCCGGTTCGCCGGCGCCGCGTCCAGCTCCCCCTTGAAGTCGGGCGCTGTCGCCCGCTTGGGGACCGCGCTGACGAAGCCCTGCACCAGCGACTGGCGCGCGAGCCCCGGGAGCTGCTCCGCGAGCCGCGCCCAGTCGACGGGGAAGACGCCCCACTGGACCTGGCCGCTGCCCAGGAGCCGGTCGAGCACGCCCAGGCCCTGCTCCACCGGGATGGAGCCGAAGCCCTGTGCCCCCGGGCGCACCGAGGCGGCGCGCTCCAGCCTCGCGGCCATGCCCGTCTCCGCCCACGAGCCCCAGTTGAGCGTCAGCGCGGGCTTGCCCTCCGCCTGACGCAGGTGGGCCAGCGCGTCGAGGAACGCATTCGCCGCGACGTAGTTCGCCTGCCCCGGCGAGCCGATGAGCGAGGCCGCCGACGAGAAGCAGACGAAGAAGTCCAGCGCCATGCGCGCGCTGAGCTCGTGCAGGTTCCACGCGCCTTGGACCTTGGGCGCCAGCACCGTTCGGAACTGCTCGGCGGTCTGGTTCGCGAGCGTGCCGTCGCGCAGGACACCCGCCGAATGGAAGATGCCACGGACGGGAGGCCCGCTCCGCAGGCACTCGAAGAGTTCCGCCACGGCATCGCGCGAGGTGACATCCACGAGCGCCACCTGGACCTGGACGCCCTTCGCCTCCAGCGCGTCCAGCTGCGCCCGCGACTCGGCGGAAGGGGCGCCGCGGCCCATCAACACGAGGTGCCGCGCCCCCTTCTGCGCCAGCCAGAGCGCGACCCGGAGCCCGAGTCCGCCCAAGCCGCCCGCGACGACATACGCGGCGTCCGCCACGATGGCCGGCTTCTTCGCGGTGGAGGCGCGCACCCGGGCCCGTTCGAGCCGGGCGGTGTACAGCGCGCCGTCGCGAATGGACGCGCTGGACTCCTCGCCAGGCAGCGACAACGCCCGGACGAACGCGCCCAGGTCCTCTGCGCGAGGCTCCGCCGACACGTCGATGCGAAGGCACCGGAGCTCGGGGAGCTCCGTCGCCACGGCCTGTCCGAAGCCCCACAGCGGCGCCTGCGCCACGCGCGCGCCGTGCGCATCCGAGGCGAGGCGCTGCGTTCCTCGCGTCACCAGGACCAGGCGGGGCGAAGCCGCCGCGCTCCGTCCCAGGGCCTGCGTCAGGTGCAAGGCGCCCAGACATCCGGAGACCTGCGCCGCCTCCAGGTGGGCCAGCGTCCCCGGGCTCACGGAGCCTTCGTCCAGGCCCCAGAGGTACAGCACGCCGGTGGGCGGCTGTTGCGCCCAGTCCTGGACCAGGCGGTCGAAGTGGTCCGCGGAGGAAGGATTGACGTGATAGCCCTCCGGCCCCTGGCTGTACGTCTCTCCCCGGCGAACCACGGTGCACCGCTCACCGCGCTGCCGGAGCACCTGCACGAGCTCCGAACCAAACCCCTCCTCGTTGACGAAGACGGCCCAGTGCCGGCCCGCGTCCTGGGTCTCCTCTGGAACGGCGCGCGGGGCCCAGGCGACGCGGTACAGCCATTCCTGGAAGTCTCCGTCGAGCCCCCGCAGCAGCGCGTCCCGCTCGGCCCTCCGCACCGAGAACCCCGACAGGACGGCCACCACACCGCCATCCTCGGCGCACACCGTGAGGTCCGACGCCGGGAAGCCCGCCTGCCCTTCCTGCGGGGGCTGCGTCGCATGGGTCCAGACGCGCTCCGGCAAGGCCCGGTAGAGGTCGAGCCGCCGCATCGCCACGGGAAGGTGCAGCGCCTCCTCTCCGGAGAGCTGCGTCACCGCGGCGGCGGTGCGCAGGCAGCCATCGAACAGGGCGGGATGAACCCGGTAATGACCGCTCCGGTCCTCCACCTGGCTGAAGGACAGCGCGGCGCGAGGCCCTCGGTGCAGCGAGTTCATCACGCGCAGCGAAGGCCCGTAGTCGAGCCCATGCTGGGTGAAGACGGCGGAGAGGTCCTCGATGGAGACCGGGGTGGAGCAGGCCTGGGTCCACGGCTCGCGGTCGATGACAGGCGGCGGCTCACGCAGGACGGACGCGCGGCAGGTCACATGGGTGACCCATGGCGCACGCGAACCACGCCCCTCCTCCAGCCGCTCTTCCCCCCGGCTCATCACCGTGCATGACAGGCCGTCCTCGCCCACCCGCTCCACCAACGTCTGGACGGTGCGCGTCTGCGACTCCGGCAACACGAGGGGCTGGAGCAGGGACAGGTCCTCCAGCCGCACGGACTCAGCGCCCAGCACCTGGGACGCGGCGGAGGCCAGCATCTCCACGAACGCCGAGGCCGGGACCACGGCCTTGCCGTACACGCGGTGGTCGGACACGAAGGACGCGGTGTCCGCCGACAGCTCCGTTCCGAAGACCGTCGTCCCCTCCTTCAGTGCAGGGGAGTCCAACCGGGCGCCGAGCAAGGGATGCGTCGAGGCGCGCCGGACCTGCCGCGACCACGGGGCGGGGACCTCCAGCCAGTGGCGCTGGCGCTCGAAGGGATAGGTCGGCAGCGACGTGCGCCTGCGGCCATGCCCCGCGTCGAAGCTCGCCCAGTCCACCTGGGCGCCGCGCACATGAAGCTCGGACAGTGCGCGGAGCAAGCCCGCCCAGTCCGACCGGCGCGGGTGAAGCGTCTCCAGCCACACGGCGGACTCGCTGGCCACCACGTCCCGAGCGAAGCCCGACAGCGAGGGCTTGGGCCCCAGCTCCAGGAAGACACGCACCCCGCGCTGGAGGAGCGTCTGGACGCCCTCGGCGAAGCACACGGGCTGGAGGATGTGGCGCGCCCAATACCCAGGCTGGGTGATGGCGTCACCCACCTCGCGCCCGTCGAGATTCGAGATGAGCGCGACCTGGGGCAACTGGAGCGGGACACGCGCGACGGCGCGCTCGAACGCCGCCAGCACGGGCTGCATCAGGGGTGAGTGGAAGGCGTGCGAGACGTTCAGCCGCCGGCTCTCGATGCCCTCCGCCACCAGCACCTGGACGATGGCGTCGATGGAGGCCGCATCGCCCGAGACCACCGTGTTCCGCGGACCATTGCGTGCCGCGATGCTCACCCGGAGATGAGGTGCGAGGAACGGCGCCACCCGGGACGGCTCGGCGAACACGGCCAGCATCGCGCCGGGCGCCTGCAACGCCTGCATCAACCGCGCGCGCTCGGCCACCAGCGGGAGGCCGTTCTCGGGCGTCATGACCCCCGCGAACATGGCCGCCGCGTACTCGCCCACGCTGTGTCCCAGGACCGCATCCACGCGCAGGCCCCAGGCACGAAGCAGGTTCGCCAGGGCCAGCTCCAGCGCCACCAACGCGGGCTGGGTGTACCGCGTCTCGTCGAGCGCCCCCGAGGTGTCGTTGAACAGCACCTCCGTCAGAGGCCGGTCGAGGTGCGGCTTCAGAATCTCCTCGAAGCGCAGCAGCTCGCGCCGGAAGGCGGGCTGGGTCTCGAACAGCTCACGGCCCATGCCCACGTACTGGGAGCCTTGTCCCGTGAAGAGGAAGGCGACCTTGGGCGCGTGCTCCGCCTTTCGCCCCTCCACGGCGTCACCGCGTTCCCCCCTGCTGAAGGCGCGCAGCGCCTCCGCCATCGCCTCGGACGTCGAGGCCACGAACGCCGCGCGCTCCTCCATCGCGGCACGGCCCGTGTTCATCGTATGGCAGACGTCCGCGAGCGCGTCGCCGTGTCCGTTCGACAGCGACTCCGCCAGGGAACCCGCGAGCCGGCGCAGGCTGCCCGCCGACCGGGCCGACAGCGCCAGGACATGCGACGGCCGCTCCACCGAACGCTCCGGCACCTTGGGCGCCGGGGCGGACTCCAGCACCACGTGCGCGTTGGTCCCAGAGAAGCCGAAGGAGCTCACGGCCGCGAACCGCGACGCCTCCGCCGTCCAGCCACGGCGCGAGGTGGGCACCTCGATGGACAGTTGCCGCCAATCCACGTGCGGCGTGGGCGCGCGCAGATGCAGGTGTGGCGGCACCTCTGCCTTCGCCAGACACAGCGCGGACTTGATCAACCCCGCGATGCCAGAGGCCCCCTCGAGGTGGCCCATGTTCGTCTTCACGGAGCCCGCCATCAGGGGCTGCTGGCGCCCCGTCCGAGCGCAATAGACGGCGGAGAGCGCCTCCAGCTCGATGGGGTCGCCCAGCGCGGTGCCCGTCCCGTGAGCCTCGACGTAGCCCACCTTCGCGGGCTCGACCTTGGCGTCACTCAGGGCATCACGGATGACCCGCTGCTGCGCGAGGCCATTGGGCACGGTGAGCCCGCTGGTCCGGCCATCCTGATTCACCGCCGAGCCACGAATCACCGCGGCGATGGGGTCCCCATCCGCCAGCGCGTCCTCCAGGCGTCGCAGGAAGACGAGGCCACACCCTTCCCCGCGCCCGATACCGTTGGCCGAAGCGTCGAACGTCTTGCAGCGCCCATCCGGAGACAGCATGTGCGTGCGCGACTCGATCAACGTCGCCACGGGCGAGAGGACGAGGTTCACGCCCCCCGCGAAAGCAAAGTCGCTCTCACGCTGGCGCAGGCTGCGAATGGCCAGATGCACCGCGACGAGCGACGACGAGCACGCGGTGTCCACCGTGAGGCTGGGCCCCTGGAGACCGAACGTGTACGAGAGCCGTCCGGCCGCGACGCTCGCGCCGTTCCCCGCGCCCGTGTGCGCATCGATGAGCTCCGGCGACTGCGTGGCGATCTGCGTGTAGTCCTGCCCCATCAAGCCGACGAAGACACCGGTCCGCGTCCCGTTGAGGCTCGCCGGGTTGCGGCCAGCACGCTCCACCGCCTCCCAGGCCACCTCCAACAGCAAGCGGTGCTGAGGGTCCATCCGCGCCGCTTCACGTGGCGAGATGCCGAAGAAGCGCGGCTCGAACTGGTCCATCTCCCGGAGGAAGCTGCCGTGGCGCGTGTAGATGCCACCGGGGTGGTCCGGGTCGGGGTGGAAGAAGCTGTCCGCGTTCCACCGGTCACCCGGCACCTCGGTGACGGTGTCCGTGCCCTCCACGAGGAGGCGCCAGTAACCCTCGGGGTCCGTCACTCCGCCCGGGAAGCGGCAGCCCATCCCCACGATGGCGATGGCGCCGTGCCGCTCCAACTCCTGGGCATCGAGCTTCGACTGCGCCTCCTGCAACTTCAGGAGCGCGCGCTTCATCAGCTCGCCGTAGCTCGTATCGCTTCCTTGCGCTGACATCGATCCGTCCTAGTTCATCTTCGACAGCTGCTCGGAGAGCAGGTGCGCGAGGTTCGCTTCCGCCAGGCCATCCAGTGCGCTCTCCGCGGGGCCATCCGCGCGAGGCTCCACGCGAACCTCCTCCGTGAACTCCACGGGGATGAACGCCTCCATGAGATGCACCGCGAGCTTCTCGGCCGTGGGGTAGTTGAAGACGAGCGTCGCCGGCAGCGGCACGCCCAGGCCGCTCTGGAGACGGTTCTTCAGTTGCAGCGCCGCCAACGAGTCGATGCCCAGCTCGTGGAAGCCGCGCTCCATGTCGATGGACGCGCTGGAGCCCGCGCCCCGCATCCAGGCCACCTGGTCGCGCACGTAATCCAACACCATCTGCCGCCGGCGCGGGATGGGCGCTGACCGGAGCGTCTCCAGGAACGCCGCGCGCGCCACGTCCTTCGTGCGCGTCACCTTCGCGCGCAGCTCGGCGTCGTAGGGCGACGGCCGGCCCGCCCCGAACACAGTCCAGTCGATGGCGGCCACGCCCACTTGTGGCAGGGACGACGCGAGCAGCAGCTCCAGCGCACGCAAGCCCTGCTCCTTCGGGAGCACGCCGAGCCCAGGCGTCCGAGCCTCGTCACGGACCGACACCTGAGCGCCCGCGTCACCCGCCCAGATGCCCCAGTTGATGCTCAGCCCTGGCAGCCCCCGCGCCTGCCGGTGGTGCGCCAGCGCGTCCTCGAAGGCGTTCGCCGCGCAGTGGTTGGCCTGCCCCGCGGAGCCGACCAGCGAGGCCACGGACGAGAACATCACGAAGTGGTCCAGCGGCAGGTCCGCGGTCAGGCGGTGCAGGTTCCACGCACCCCGCATCTTGGGACGCAGCACGGTGTCGAACCGCGACCAGCGCTGCTGCCGCAGGACGCCGTCATCGAGCACGCCCGCCGAGTGGAACACGCCTCCCAGCTGCGCCATGTCCCGCGCCACCTCGCGCAGCAGCGCCGCGAGTGCCTCGGTGTCCGCGATGTCGACCTGATGGTAGTCGACCCGAACGCCCTGCTGACGCAGACGCTCGAGTCGGTCCGCGGCGCGCGCGCTCCCGGGGCCCCGTCCCGTCAACACCAGGCTGCGTGCGCCACGGCTCGCCAGCAGCTCCGCGGTCAGCAGCCCGAGGCGTCCCAGGCCACCCGCCACCAGGTAGGTACGGTCCGCCCGCAGGGCCTCGCTTCGCACCGACGCCGGCGCCGCGACCTTCCGCGACGCCACCCGCCGCAGCCGCGCGACGTACCGCCCATCCCGGTAGGCCACCTGGTTGTCAGCGGTCTCCGTGCGTGCGCGAACCTCCCGCGCCAGCAACGCCGCCTGCACATCGGGCGCGCCCTGAGGGTCCAGGTCCACACACCGGCAATCCAGCTCGGAGGCTTCGATGGCCAGGGGCCGCGCCATGCCCCACAGCAGGGACTGCGCGAGCCCCGGCAGCGAGGCTCCCGCCGTCACGGGCTGCGCGCCACGGGACACCAGCCACACCGCGCCGGCGTAGCCCCGGTTCAGGAGGAACTGAAGCAGCCCCAACGCGGCGCCACCGCCCACCCGCGCCGTCTGTCCCAGCCCCTCCGCGTCCAAGGTCTCGGCGTCGGGGCCATCGACACCCCACAGCAGGATGACGTCGGACAGGTCCGCGGGCAGCGGCAGGCTCCGGAGCGCCTCCGCGAGCGCCTCGGGTTCCGCGGGCACCTCGAAGGTCCGCGCATCCACCTGCCGGAGCGCGGCGCCCTGGAAGGCGACGACACACGGCCTGCCGTCGCGGGCCAACGCCTGGGCGAGCGCGTCTCCCACCCCGGCCCGGTCCGCCAGCACCAGGCACGGGCCGCTCGCGCTCCCCTGCCCCTCCAGCGCCAGCGCGTCCCACTGGCGCGCGTAGAGCCACTCGTCCAGGGACGTCGCCACCGCCGCGCGGAGTGCCTCCCGGCTCGTCCGCTGCAACTCCAACCCGTACACCCAGGCGCGCGGCGTCCCGTCAGCGCCAAAGATGCGGACGTCGGCGCGCAGGCGCTGCTGGGACGCATCGAGCGGCCGAACCACCGCATGGCTCCACACGCCGTCATCCACGCTGCCCAGCAGCGCGAGCCGGTCGATGTGCACCGGCACATAGAGCTCCGAGCCATCCATGTCCGGGTACGCGCCGCCCACCACCTGCAGGCAGGCGTCCAGCAGCGCGGGGTGCGCGAAGTAGGCGCTGCCGCCGCTGAGCCCGGCCGGCGTCTCGATGCGCGCCAGCACCTGCTCGCCGTGTTGCCGCAGCTCGGTGATGCCCTGGAACTCCGGGCCGAAGTCGACGCCCGCGCTCTGGGCCCGGCGGTAGTAGTCCTCGACCGGGAGTGAGTTCGTCAGGGACTTCAGCACCGCGTCGAGGTCCTGCGACGCCAAGGGCTGCGCCCCCAGCGACGACACGCTCGCGGTCGCATGCAGGTCCCACGCGGTGTCCGCGTCGTCACCCGCGCGGCTGAAGATGCGAAGCGTGGCCTCGGCGGGGCCCTCCCGCTTCACCGCGCACTGCACCTTCCGCTCGGCGTCCTTGGGGAAGGCCATCGCGTTGAGGATGGCCAGCTCCTTCAACTCGAGCGCCCGCGTGCCGAGCAACCGCGAGCCCGCGGCCAGGGCCATCTCCACATACGCCGTCGCCGGGAGCGTGGGCGTCCCGAAGACACGGTGCTGACCGAGGAACCCCAGCGAGGAAGGCCCGAGCACCGCCTCGAACAACAGCTCGCCGGCCTCCAGCACCGACAAGGGAACGCGCGCGCCCAGCAGCGGATGCTCTGAACGGGAGGCAGCGCGGCCCAGGGGGCGCTGGAGCCCCGCCCCCTCTTCCCAGTAGCGCTGCCGCTGGAAGGCATAGGTCGGAACCGGCACCTTCCGGCGCGAGTACCCCGCGTCAACCGCGGTCCAGTCCACCGACGCGCCACGCACGTACAGCGCGGACAGGCTCTCCAACATCTGCCGCCAGCCGCCGTCATCCGCGCGCAGGCTGGGCAGCCACGTCCCCATGCCTTCGGGCACGGAGCGCGCCGCCATGCCCAGCAGGGTCGCCTTGGGCCCCACCTCGACGAAGACGCGCATCCCGTCGCGGTAGAGCGTCTCCACACCCTTGGCGAACTGCACCGGGTTGCGGAGCTGGCTGCACCAGTAGTCCGGCGAGCACAGGTCCTCGGTGATGAGCTCGCCCGTCATCCCGGAGACCATGGGAATCGTCGGCGGCGAATACCTGAGCGTCGAGGCGACCGCGCGGAACTCCGGGAGGATGGCCTCCATCATCACGGAGTGGGCCGCGCGCGGAATGTTCAGGCGCTTGACCTTGTAGCCACGCGCATCGAGCGCCTGGCCCATCTCGTCGATCTCCGCGGGGATGCCCGAGATGACGACGTTGTCCGGCCCGTTGACGGCCGCGATGGAGCTGGCCCAGCGACCCTCCGCCAGGAAGGCTCGAAGCTCGGACTCGGAGGCGGCCACGGCGATGTTGCGGCCCTCGGGGAGCTGCTGAATCAACCGGCCCCGGTGGACCGCCAGCTTCAGGCCGTCCTCCACGCTGAAGACGCCCGCGATGCAGGCCGCGGCGAGCTCACCCGTGCTGTGCCCCAGCAACACGTCCGGCTGGATGCCCCACGACATCCAGAGTTCGGCCAGCGCGTACTCCAGGATGAAGACCACCGGCTGGGCGTAGTCGAGCTCGTCGATGGGCGACGGCTGCCCAGGCTCCGCGTAGAGCACGGAGATGAGGGAACGGTCCCAGTACTGACGCAGCAACTGGTCGAACCCGTCGATGCGCCGGCGGAAGCCCGGATGCGTCTGGTAGAGCTCGCGCGCGGCGCCGACGTACTGTGAGCCCTGACCGGAGAACAGGAACGCGACCTTCAACGCCTGCTTCGTGTCGGCGGTCCCCTGCGCGAGCAAGGGGTGCTCCTCCTTCCGCTCCCCCGCGGCCAGCGCCTCCGCCACCTGCGCGGCCTCCGCGCCCACCACCGCGAGCCGATGGTCGAACGCCACGCGGCCGGTGTTCGCGGAGAAGCACACGTCCGCGAGCGACACCCCAGGCGCTTCGAGCACCTCCCGGTAACGTCCCGCGAGCGCCCGCAGGGCCTCCGGGTTCCGCGCCGACAACGTCAAGACATGGCGGGAGCGGTCCGGCAGCCCGGTGCTCGCCTCGACCGTCACCTGCCGGGGCGCCTCCTCCAGCACCATGTGCGCGTTGGTTCCACCGATGCCGAACGAGCTGAGGCCCGCGCGCAACACGCCGTCCGCCACACGCCACGGCCGGGCCTTGTCGACCACGTAGAACGGCGTCCGGTGGAGCTCCAGCCGCGGATTCGGCGTCTCGTAGTGGAGCGTGGGCGGCAGCGTGCGGTGCTGCAGGGCCATGACGACCTTGATGAGGCCCGCGATTCCCGCCGCGCTGTCGAGGTGGCCGATGTTGCCCTTCACCGAGCCGATGGCACACGACTGCGCCGGGACCTGAGCGCCAAAGGCCTCCGTCAGCGCCGCGACTTCAATGGGGTCGCCAATGGCCGTCCCCGTGCCGTGGGCCTCCACGTAGGAGATGGAGCGCGGGTCCACCTTCGCGTGCTGGTGCGCGCGCCGGACCACGTCCGTCTGCCCGTCGACCCCGGGCGCCATGAAGCCCACCTTGCGGTGGCCGTCGTTGTTGATGGCGGAGCCCTTGATGACCGCGAGCACCCTGTCGCCATCCGCGAGCGCCTGACTCAGCCGCTTGAGGACGACGATGCCCGCGCCGCTGCCCGGAATGGTGCCGTTGGCCTTGGCGTCGAAGGGACGGCAGTGGCCGTCACGCGAGAAGACGCTGCCCTCCTCGAACAGGTACCCCACCCGGTGAGGCACCTTGATGGCGATGCCGCCCGCGAGCGCGAGGTCGCAGCTTCCATCGAGCAGCGCCGCACACGCGGCGGACACCGCGACCAGCGACGTCGAGCAGGCCGTCTGGAGGTTGACGCTGGGTCCGCGCAGGTCGAGCTTGTAGGAGACCTGCGTGGCCAGGAAGTCCTTGTCCTGCGCCATCAGGTCCTGGAAGAACCCCAGCGGCTTCGTCAGGTCCGGATACGGGTAGCGGTAGTGGCTGACGCTCTTGCCGGCATACACGCCGACGAGGCCCTTCTGCTCGGACGGCGGGTAACCCGCGTCCTCCAGCGCCTCCCAGGCGCATTCGAGGAACACGCGCTGCTGCGGGTCCAACGCCCGGGCCTCTCGCGGCGTGAGCGAGAAGAACTCCGCGTCGAACATGTCGAAGCCGTCCATCACCGCCGACGCGCGCACGTACCCCGGGTCCCGGAAGGCCTCCGGGCTCACGCCCGCGGCCAGCAGTTCGTCATCGGTGAAGGAGTCCACCGACTCGACGCCCGCCATCAGGTTGCGCCAGAACTCGCTGGGGGAGGCAGCACCCGGCAGGCGGCAGCTCATCCCGATGATGGCGATGTCCTGCGTGTCCTGCGCGCGCGGCGTCTCCTCCCGAAGCGCGGGCGCGGGCTCCGGCATCGACTCCCCTCTCGCGGCGGCCAGCTTCGCCGCGAGCGACTTGATGGTCGGTTTGCCGAACAGGTCCGTGACGGGAATCGAAACGCCCAGCTTCTCCTTGAGCTGGAGGCTCAGCTTGATGAGGTGCACCGAGTTGGCGCCCAGCTCGAAGAAGTTCCGGTCCGGGTGGACGTCGGGAATGCCGAGCACCTCGGCCACGGTCCGCGCGAGGGACTGCTGAAGTGCCTGGACCTCCCGGCCGCTGGCGGCGGTCCCCGAGGGCTTGCGCTCCTCGCTCCGGGCCGGCTGCGACACCTGGTCAGGGTGCGGGAGCGAGCGGCGGTCCACCTTGGCGTTCCGGGTCAGCGGCAACGCCTCCAGCACGACGTACGTCGCGGGGACGAGGTGCTCGGGCAGCTTCCGCGACAGGAACTCGCGGACGTGCCGCGTGTCGATGCCCCGCTTCGGGTCCGAGGGGACGACATAGGCGACGAGCCGCTTCTCGTGGTGCTCGCCGACCGCGCTCACGACCGCAGCGCTGATGCTCGGCTCCTGGAGCAGCGCCGCCTCAATCTCCCCGGGCTCGATGCGCTGACCCCGGATGGAGAGCTGGAAGTCCACGCGGCCGAGGAACTCGATGGTGCCATCCGGCAGGTAACGCCCCAGGTCCCCCGTGCGGTAGAGGCGCTCCCCCGTGCGCGGATGCACGGTGAACTTCTGGGAGCCCGCCCCCGCGCCGACGTAGCCCTGGGCCACGCCCACACCCGCGCAGCACAGCTCTCCCGGAACCCAGACAGGACGCTCGTCCAGGTGCTCGTCCAGCACGTAGTACTTCGTGTTCGAGATGGGCTTGCCGTACGGGATGCTGCGGCGGCGCTCGTCCGCTTCGACCACCGGATGAGAGATGTTCCAGAGGGACGTCTCGGTGGGTCCGCCGACGCTCATCAGCTTCACGCCACCGAACTTCGCGCGCAGCCGCGCGGGCATGGTGACAGGGAGCCAGTCGCCGCCGAGCATCACCAGCCGCAGCGGGCACGCCACCCGGGCGTTGCTGCCTTCGAGGTACGTCAGCAGCATCTCCATCATCGCCGGCACGGTGCTCCAGATGCTCACCCCGTGGCGGGACATCAGCTCGGCCCAGTGCGACGGGTCGCGCCGTGCCGACGCGTCCGGCATCACGATGGCGGCGCCCGCGCTCAACGTCCCGAAGAGGTCGTAGACGGAGAAGTCGTGATGGAGGGCGCTCAGCGCGATGACGCGGTCATCCGGACCGACGCCGAAGGTCCGGTTCGTCCACTCCACGCCGTTGAGCATCCCCGCGTGGGACAACATGGCCCCGTTGGGCTGCCCCGTGGAGCCGGAGGTGTAGAGGATGTGTGCGAGGTCCTCGGGACGCTGCACGGGCGCGAGCGGCGCCTCGCTGTATTCCTGGAAGGCCTCCGGTGTGACGACCAGCACCTGGACGCCTTCGGGCCACGCTTCTCCCGCGAACTTCGGCTGCGTCACCACCAGGTCCGCGCCGCCGTTCTTCATCATGAAGGCACGGCGCTCCAGCGGCAGCCCGGCGTCAATGGGCAGGTAGGCCGCGCCCGAGGCGAGGACGCCCAGCGCCGCCACGACCTGCTCCCAGCCCTTCTCCATCACCACCGCGACGATGCGGTTCGGTGCGGCGCCGCGTTCACGCAGCGCGTGGCCCAGCCGGCTGGAGCGCCGGGCGAGCTCTCCGTAGCTCAGCGTGGCGCTGGACGAGGCCAACGCCAGGGCATCCGGGCGCGCCGCGGCGTTCCGGAAGAAGCCCGTGTGAAGCAGCTCCCCACTCAGGGGCCGGGCGGTGTCGTTGACCCGGGCGAGCAGCTCGACCTGCCGGGCAGGCCGCGTGTCCAGCCCCGACGTGTCCCAGGCCGCGTCGTCCTCCGCCAGGCGCCGCAGCAGCGCGCAGAAGCTGGAGAACATGTCGTCGATCATGCCGGGCGGGAACAGCTCCTCCGCCACGTCCCAGTTCAGGAAGACGCCGCCGCGCTGGTAGACGATTTGAAGGTCGATCCACACCTGCGGCGTCTGCGTCAGCGCCTCGATGAGCTCGCCGAACTCCTCCGCCAGGAAGTCCACCCAGTGGGAGTCCTTGCTCTTGGAGTGAGACGCGAAGCTCGTCATCACCACGGGCATGATGGCGCCGGCGATCCGGCCCTGGGCCCGGAACAGCTCGCGCAGCAGCTCGACGCCGCTGACGTCGCGGTGCTCCAGCGCGAGGAAGAGCTGGTCGCGGATGGCCAGCGCCCGCTCGGTGAAGCTGCGCTCCGGCCGGTGGTCCACTTCAATCAGCGTGAAGCTGGCGAAGGTGCCGGCGATCTCGTTCACCTGAGGGTGGAGCGGCAGCCGGTTGAAGTGCGGCACGTTGAGCGTGAAGCGAGGGCTGCGGCTCCAGCGCGCCATCACCTCCGCATAGGCCGCCAGCAGGAGCTCGGGCTCCGTCAGCTTGCGTGCGCGCGCCCGCTGCTTCAGCGGCTGCCAGATGTCGGAGCCCAACCGCTCGAAGACACGGCCGAAGCGTGGACGCCGGAGCGAGCCGGGGTCGCGCTCCAGCGGAAGGTCCGGCGCGGGCGGGAGGTGGGGCAGCCGCGAACGCCAGTACTCCAACGAACGCGCGTAACGGGCGCCTCGCGCGTGCTGCACCGCGAGCGCGTAGTCCCGGAACGAGAGGTCCAGCCGAGGCAGCGCCGGGGCCCCGCCCAGGTGCTTGTAGAAGTGGACCAGCTCCCGATACAGAATCTGGAAGCTGTACCCATCGATGAAGGTGCCGTCGATGCTCATGAAGAGCCGCGACCGGCCGCCATCGAGCAAGCACACCCGCAGCTCGAACAGCGGCCACTGGTCCAGCGCCAGCACCTGCTGGGACAGCCGCTCACGAATCGCCGCGAAGCGGGCGCCCGTCTCCTCCTGGCTGCGTCCCCGCAGGTCCTCCACCGGCAGCGTGTAACGGGGGACGCTGGGGAGGATTCGCTGCTGGAACCCGGGGAGCGCCACGACTCGGAGCATCTCGTGACGGGCGATGAGCAGGTTCCACGCCTCCTCCAGGCGGCCCAGGTCGAGCGAATGGCAGTCAATCTCGTTGTACGCGTGCATCGCCGCGTTCATCTCGAGCTCGGCCTGCCGGCCCACGCTGTAGGCCTGCTGAATCTCCGTCATCGGGAAAGGCTCGTGCCGCGCCTCGGGCTGAGGCGTGATTTGCGGCAACGTCTCCGCCTGGGGCACCCGCTGCTCGGCCAGCAGGGTCAGCAACGCGGCCTTGTTCGCCACGAGCTGCTCGCGCAGCGCACCCGGAATCTCTCCCGTGGGGGATTCGACGGCGAGGCGGTCCCCCTCCACGGACAGCTTGATGCCGTGCCCAGCCAGGGTCTGGAGAAGCTCATTCAATGTCATAGCAGGACCCGCTTGGATTCACCGCGCTCCGAAGGGGCAGCGCTGAGCACACTGGCGACGGCGAGCTTCTCGAGAAGCTCAGCCGTCACCTGCTCGATGGAACGATCGTCGACGAAACTCTTGAGGGGCATGCTCACGTCGAGCTCGCCCAACACCAGGTCGCGAAGTTCGAGCGCCATGATGGAGTCGAACCCCAGCGCGTCGAACGAGTCGGAGGGGGACAGCTTCGCGGTCGGAATCTTTCCGACCTCACTGACCATCTCCTTCAGCCTGGCCTCCAAGGCCTCCCGGCGAGCGGCGCCGTCGAGCGAGAGCAGCACCTCGCGCAGCTTGCGCGGCGCCGACTCCGCCACGGAGACCTCCTCGGGCACGGCCGCACGGCGGAACAACGATGACGTCGCGATGGACGGATGACTCGCGCGCCACCGCTCCGCGTCGAAGCGAGCAATCCCCCGGCGGATGGGGTTCTCAACGAGCACCTGCGCCATGGCGGCCAGGGCCTCGTCCACGGACATGGGCGACATGCCCTGCCCCGCGAGCCGCTCCCCGCGCCGTGCATCCGCGACGGCCATCCCGACCTCGCCCCAGCTTCCCCAGTTGAGGCTGATGCCGGGCAGGCCACGAGCGCGCCGGAAGTGCGCCAGCGCATCGAGGAACGCGTTCGCCGCCGCGTAGCTGGCCTGGCCCGGCGAGCCCATCAACGACGCGGTCGAGGAGAAGACGACGAACTGCTCGAGCGTCGCGTCCGTCGCCAGCGCATGGAGGTTCCAAGCGCCCTGCACCTTCGGGCCCATGACGGTCTCGAAGTCGCGCGGCGACCACTGCAGCAAGGAGCTGTCCGCCAGCACCCCCGCGCTGTGGAAGATGCCGCCCAGAGGCGCCCCACCCCGCCGGATGGACTCCAGCATCTCCGCCACCTGGTCGGCGCGGCTCACGTCGACGCGGAACGTCGCCACGTGCACGCCCGCCTCACGGAGCGGCGCCAGGGCGAGGCGCGACGCCTCCGTCTCTCCCTTCCTGCCACACAAGGCGAGGTGCCGGGCGCCATGGGCCGCCAGCCACGAAGCCAGCCGCAGGCCGATGCCGCCCAGGCCACCCGTGATCAGATACGTGCGGTCCGCCCGAGCACGGAACGTGCCCGCGCCCCGTGACACCGCGAGGTCCTGCGTGAACGAAGGCGTCAGCCTCCGTCCGCCCCGGAGGACCACTTCGTCATCATCCGAGGCCGCTTCTCCCGCGCGCACAAGCTCCGGCACCACGGCCTGGAGCACCCCCGGTTCGACGTCGATTCGCTTGCAGGCGAGTTCCGGATGCTCGTACGCGACGACCCGGCCGAGCCCCCAGAGCGGCGCACCAGACATCACCGCCGGGCCTGCGACATCATCGGCGGCCTGCGCGCCTTGAGAGACCAGGAACAGCCGGGGCGGCACCGCCAGCCGCGTCAGAGCCTGAACGAGCGACACCGCCGCCGAGACTTCACGGTGGATGGACGCACTCAGCCCATCCAGCCCCTCAGGGTGCGCCGCGCTCGCCAGGAAGACGACTCCACGGAGCGACGGCCTCCCCGGCGCTGATTCACCCAACACGGCATCCAGGTCGGAGTCCGCACGCGCCACGCGGACAGTGCCGCCCGCCTTCACCAACGCGTCCTGAAGCGCGCTCGCCCCCTCCTCCGCCTCGGCGACGATGAGCCAGTGTCCCGTCGCCTGCGCTGGGGCTTCGCTCGCGGCCCGTTCTGTCCACGAGACGTCACAGAAGAGTCCGTCCACGGACGGTGGCGCAATCGCCACCGGAAGCGAGGGCGCTGCGACGACCGTGGGCTTCGCGGGGGCCTGCTCCCCATCCCACCAGAAACGCTCGCGCTGCCAAGGATACGTCGGCGCGGCCGTCTTCCGGGCACCGACATGGAGGCCCTCGAACCGGACCCGCACTCCGCTGCCGTAAAGGCGTGCGATGGCGTGCAGCACCCCCGGCCAGCCGCCACCCTCCTGCTGGCTGGCGCGAAGCACGAGCGCGCCGCTGCCCAGACGCTGGGCGTCCGCCTCGAGCGCCGCGTGGACCGCGTCTCCACAGGAAGCCAGGACGAAGGCAGCCCCCCGGCGTGCGCCCAGGTGCTCCACCACCCGCGCCAGGTCCACCGAGGGCTTCTCCCAAGCCTCCGCGGGCAACGACGCACCCACTTCGACCCAGGACGCGTCCACGGGAGAGAAGTACGGGCACTTCGCGGGGGCCGGACGAATGGGCTGCGTCGAGGGAAGACGCAGACTCAACCGGATTGCGTCCTCCTCCGAGAGCAGCCCCGCGACCACGGCCGCGGAGAGCGCCCCGACGCCCGCCCCCGTGACGCTCGCCACAGCCAGGCCACAGGACTGCCAGAACGCGGCCCACGCCACCTGGTAGGCGAGCAGGACGCCCGACTTCACCTCGTCGCCGGAGGCTGCCTGCCCACGCTCCACGTGTTCCAGGACGGACCACCCCGCCACCTGCCGGAACGTGGCGTCCACCTTCTCCACGTGCCGCCGGAACGCGGCGTTCTCCACCAGCTCGCGCAGGCGCTGCTCCACGGTAGGCTCCGTGTCACCGAACACGAACACCGCGGAGCCCTCCACGTCCGCCTTGGCATGGCCGCGCACGATGCCTTCGGCGGTGCGTCCTTCCGCGACCGCCAGGAGCGCGGCACGAAGCGCATCCTGAGTGCCGCCCAACAGCGCGGCGCGGTGACCGTGATGGGACCGCCCAGCGCCGGCGGTGTAGCAGAGGTCTTCCAGGCGAGCCTCAGTCCGTGACGCCAGTCGCCGGGCCCAGGCCCCCGCCAGCTCGCGCAAGGCCGGCTCCGTCCGCGCCGACAGCGGGAGCACGAAATGGCCGGAGGTCGCGGCCCCCTCCTCGGGTTTCGAATAGGACTCGACGAGCGCGTGCGCGTTCACCCCGCTCATGCCGAACGAGCTCACCGCGACGCGATGCGGACCGTCCTTGGGTGCGAGTGGCGTGCGCCGCCTAGGCACGTCGATGCCGGAGCCCTCCCACGCGAACTCCGGCGTCGGATGCTCGAAGTGGAGGGACGGCGGAATCTCTCCGGACTGAAGGACGAGCACCGCCTTGATGAGCCCGGCGATCCCCGCCGCGGCCTCGGTGTGTCCGATGTTCGGTTTGACGGAGCCCACCCACAGCGGGCGCTCCGCGGGCCGCGACGCACCGTAGACGCGCGCCACGCCGTCCAGCTCGATGGGGTCCCCCAAGCGCGTCCCCGTCCCGTGCGCCTCCAGGTAGTCCACCTGGGCCGGGTCGATGCCCGCGCGCTGAAGGACACGGCGGTACAGGGCCTCCTGTGCCCGGACGTTCGGAACCGTGAGGCCGCCGCTGGCGCCATCGTGGTTCATGCCCGTCCCCCGCAGGGTCGCGAGGATGCGGTCGCCATCGCGGACGGCGTCACGCAGGCGCTTCAGGACGACCACGCCACAGCCCTCGCCCTGCACCATGCCGTCCGCATCCCGGTCGAAGGTGCGGCAGCGGCTGGTCGGAGACAGCGCGCCCGCCTTGGACAAGAAGACGCTGAGGTGCGGGGCCAGGATAAGCTTCACACCACCGGCGATGGCCAGCGTGGACTCCTCGGTCCGCAGGCTCTGACACGCCAGGTGCACGGCGGACAGCGACGACGAGCACGCCGTGTCCACGGCCATGCTGGGGCCTTCAAGGCCGAGCAGATACGACAGGCGCCCCGCGACGTAGCTGGCGTCCACACCCGTGGAGTAGTGGGTTCCCACCTTCTCCAGCCCGCCGCCCGTCACGAAGGCGTAGTCCTTCGCGTGGACTCCCGCGAACACACCCGTGCGCGTCCCCACCAGTTGGCGCGGAGGAATCCCCGCGTCCTCCAGGGCCTCCCAGCTCACCTCCAGGAAGAAGCGTTGCTGCGGGTCCATGCCCTCGGCTTCACGCCGGGAGATGTGGAAGAACTCGGCATCGAACCGGTCGGCCGCTTCGACGAAGCCGGCGCGCCGCATGGCGAGCTTCCCCGGCTTGGACGAGTCCGGATCGTAGAGCCCCTGAAGCGCGCGGCGATCCGAGGGGATCTCCGTCAGCGCCTCGCCGCCGCCCCACAGCAACTCGCGGAACGACTCCGGGCTGTTCGCGCCGCCCGGAAACCGGCAGGCCATGCCGATGATGGCGATGGGCTCGCTGTCACCTTGCGCGGCCGTCGCCAGCTTCTTCTGCAGCTTCTCGATGGTCAGCAGCGCCTGCTGAAGAGGCGTCAGCTCCGCCACGACTCCGTCCTTCCGACTCATCACGCAACCTCGAGACTGAGTTGGGCCAGCGTCCGGGCGATCTGCTCGCGCGCTTCGTCCTCGGACATCCCGGCAATGCGATCGACCAGGTCCGGGTCCTCCTGCTCGGACCCGCTCGCGGCCACGCCCCTCCGCGCCCCCTTCGCCTCCTGGAGGGCCACCAGGCGCTTCGCCAGCGGCTCCAACCGGGGGAGTTCGAAGAGGAGCGTCGTCGACAACGACAACTCCAGCGACCGGGCCAACCGCTCCTTCAACTGCGTGGCGCCAATCGAGTTCAATCCCAGCTCGAAGAAGGTCCGCCCCTCGGCGTCGAGCGTCGCGGGTTCGACCTCCAGCACCTGCGCGAGCTGGCCGCGCAGGAACGCCAGCATCTGCCCCTCTCCCTGAACCACCGGCACCTCACGCGCATCGCCAGCGGTCCGCGCGGCGGACTGAAGCACCGTGGCGGCGCCCGGCCGTGCCGCCGTGGGCGGCCGGCAAACCTCTTCCGGCGTGAGCCACTCCGGCCAGAGGCGCTGCCGCTGGAAGGGATGGACTGGAAGACTCACACAGCGTCGTCCCTGCGCGGCGACCGCGTCGCGAGCGAAAGCCCCACCCGCCACGAAGGCGCGCGCGGCCTCCACGCGAGGCTCCGGCTGCCCCTCCTCCGCAAGGACTGAAGACGCTCCAGGTTGGGCCAGCAGGCCGAGCTGCTCCACGAGCCCCGCACGGTCCGCCGCGGCCACAGCGGCCCGGTGCCGGTGATGCTGGCGCTTGCACGCGGCGGTGAAGCAGATGTCCTCCAGCGAGGTCTCGGACTCGGCGGTCGCGGCCAGGAAGTCCCGCAACTGGAGCGCCCGCTGGCGGAGCCCCTCCTGCGTGAGCGCCGACAGCAGCAGCAGATGCCCTGGGGCCTCCACCCTCCCCGCGTCCAGGGCCTGCGGCGCGGGCGCCGCTTCCAGCACGACGAAGCCGTTGGCGCCGCCCAGCGAGGTCGACACGATGCCCGCCCTGGGGGGAACACCCGCCTCGCGAGTGGGCCAGGGCTCCAGCTCCGATTGAACGCGCAGCCCCAGCGCGTCGAAGTCGATCAGCGGGTTCGGCGAGTCCACGTGAATCGTGGGCGGCAAGGCGCGGTGGTGCAGCGACAGGCACACCTTGATGAACTGGGCGATGCCCGCGGCCGCGCCCAGGTAGCCCAGGTTGTTGCTGACGGCGCCCATCCGGCATGGGAATGGCCGCTGTGTCCCGAGCGCCTCGCCAATCGCATCCGCCTCGGCCGCGTCGCCCTTCAAGAAGGAGGAGCCGTGCAGCTCGATGTAGTCGAGGCTGTCGGGCGCCACCCCACCGGACTCGCAGGCCGATCGGATGACCTCCGCCTGGGCCGCGGCGCTGGGCGCCATGATCCACTCATTGCGGCCATTGTGATTGACGGCGCTGCCGCGAATCACCCCGTAGACCCGGTCGCTGGGGTCGACCTTCGACAGGCGCTTGAGCACCACCACGCCCGCGCCCTCGCCCCGCACGTATCCGTCGGCCTGCGCATCCAGCGTCCGGCACTGGCCCCGCTCGGAGAACACGCCAGCCTGCGAGAGCATGATGCTGCTGTCTGGCGACAGCATCAGCTCCACGCCGCCCGCCAGCGCCAGCTCCACCTCGCCCAGCATCAAGCTGCGGCAGGCCTCATGAAGGGCCACCGTCGACGAGGCGCACCCCACGCTCGAGACGGTGCTGGGCCCTCTCAGGTCGAACGCGTAGGAGAGCCGGTTCGCGGCGAAGGACGCCGTCGTCCCGAGGACGGAGTAGCCATCCAACGCCGACCAGTCCTTGGCCAGCAGCCGCTGGAAGTCGCTGAAGTTGACGCCCATGAAGACGCCCGTGCGGCTCCCCTTCACGGCGTCGAATGGCAGGCCCGCATCCTCCAGGGCGTGCCACGCGCACTCGAACAACAGCCGGTGCTGCGGGTCCATCTGCCGCAGCTCGCGCTTCGACAAACGGAAGGCCGTGGGGTCCGCCTGGTCCACGTCTTCAAGCAGGCCCGCACGGCGGTTGCGAATCGTTCCGGGCTGGTCCGGTGCGGGATTGAAAAGCGATTGCAGGGGCCAGCGCCCGGGCGGGATGTCCCCCGTCGCATCGCCCCCCTCACACAGCATCTTCCAAAGCGCCTGCGGGCTGTCTGACTTGGGGAAACGCAACCCCAGACCAATGACAGCAATGGGCTCACACCACATCGGGACACGGCTCCGCTGACGGCAGGAAAGCCGCTCAGAGTCATTACTTGTTTGAACTTCAATCATGACCAACGAAAATCAATAGAGACACACGTCAGGAGTGTCATTCGCGGCCGCCGGGCCGCCTCCCATTGTCTGAGAAACCCGTGGTTTGAGACCCCCATCCTCCACCACGGACAGATCGGCGAAGTCGAACAGCGCATGCTTGTACAGCTTGAGGCGTGGGCTCAGTCCCTCAGGTCCGACACGCACCGCGACGAACTTCGCGTGATCGGTCTGCATCATCTGTTCGAACGCGCGAACGGAGTGAGCCGCGGAAGAGGGATAGCCGAATCGGGAGATCGCCTCCAGAACCGCAGAGGTCTGGGTCCCGCTGTAGATCAAGTTGACCCGCCTGGCCTGCGGCTGGGACTCCGAGGCCTCGATGGCGATCTGGGTCATCTTGTCCGCGGACCGCTCCCACAGCAGCGCGTTCAACTGGCGGATGCGCTCCAGCTCGGGCGCGGACACGCCCATGCCTTCGAGGAAGCGCCACAGCTCCGAGCCGGGCTGGAACGGCGGCTGCTTGTCATCGAAGCGAACCAGATACATCTTCGATTCGAGCGTTCCGTCCTCCTGGAAGCTCACCCCCAGGAACAGCGGGAAGTACTCGGTCCCCAGCGCCTGGGCGTGGGACTTCACCCGGTCCGCGAAGGGGCCCACCCGGAAGCGCTCCGGGAGCCGGCGCATCGCATCCTCGAACCCGGAATGCCCACGCATCGGTTCGAAGTGCCAGCTGGCGGCGATGGAGTACCGCGTGGGGCTCCCCGGCTTGAACTCGGCCCGCACCATCCCCAGGTCCGAGGGACGGAACGTCTCGCAGATGGCCACCGAGCGCTCCACGCCCTCGTTGGCGATGCCGAGCTGGCGCGTGTACTCGCGGAAGGAGCGCGTCACCGTCTCGGTGTCGCTGTAGAGCATGAAGCCCAGGCCGGGCTCGTCCGCGTTGAAGGAGAACTCGATCAACGCCTTCTTCGACACGCTCAGCCCCTGGAGCGGGAGCCAGTACTCGAGGAACCGGCGGACCTCCTGGGACTCACCCAGCAGGTTCTGCGAGCGAAGGGCGTCGCGCACGAACCAGCCGAGCGACTTGTCCGGCTCCAACATCGCCTCGGTGTCGAAGTGACAGATGCGATCCCGCGGCCCCACCTGCCCAGGCGCCACGAGATTGGCGAGCACCCTGCCCGCATAGCGCAGCCCCAGGGCCACCCGGCTCCCGGGCCACAGGGGCAGCTTGCTGAACGGCGTTTCGGGCGCCGCCTCCGGGTTGAGCGCCTGGGCGCCAAAGCCCGTGACCTGCTTCTTCCTCCACGCGCGCTTCGCCAGCCGCAAGGCGATGTCCGGCCGCAGGAGGAACTCCGGCCCCGCCTGGACATGCATCAGCTTGAGGAACTCCCGGTAGATCTCGGGGTGCTCGTGGTTGAGGGCGTAGAGCTCCTCCACATACCACTGTGCCAGCTTCACCAGGCGGGTGCGCTCGCCGGGCACATGGGGGTGCCGCATCGCCTCCGCTGTCACGAAGAACCAGAGTCCCCGCAGCCACTGGGCGCCGGTGCGCAGGTACGAGGCCGTCCATGACTGGGTCACCGCGTCCAGGCTGTCGAGCTGGTGAAGTGACTCATTCAGGAGGTTGGCCTCCAGCATGGCCACGGACATGCCCTGGCCGAAGACGGGATCGAAGTAGCACCAGGCATCCCCCAGGACGAGCAGCCCCGCGGGGAACTCCGGCAGCCGCTCGAAGTGGCGCCACCGCACGTCGGGGACCCGGTACACCTGCACGTCCGACACGGGCCGTGCATCCTTGATGGCCTCGTAGATGTCCGGCTCGCGGAGGCTCCGCGCGAACTCCACGAAGCCGCCTTCGTCGCGCGGTGGGTGGTGCCCCTCGTAGCCGAACAGGGACACAATCCAGCGGTTGTCCTCTATCTCCTGCATCGCGCCGCCCCGAGGCGCCTCCGGCGGCAGTGGCGTCACCCACAGGCCACGCCAGTCCCGGGGCGTGGAGGGCCGCTCGAAGAGCCGCGACACGTAGCAGAGGTTGATGGGGAGCCGGCTCTCCTCCAGCGGACCATGGCCCAGGTCCGCCAGCCACTTGCCCAGTTGGGTGCCGCGTCCACTCGCGTCGACGACGACGTTGGCGAGCCGGTTCGTCACCGCGCCGCTCGCCTCCTGCCGCGAGTGCGTCTGGACGCCCAGGATGCGCCGGCCATCCGGCGTGGCCAGCAAGGCCCGCACGGCGGTCGACTCCAGGATCTCCACGTTGGCGTAGGCGCGCAGGCGCCGGCGGAGGTGGCGCTCCAGGGAGAAGCGCGTCTGCGGGTAGAGCACGATGCCGCTGGGATCCCGTGGCATCCAGTCACCGAACTGGAGCCAGCGCAGATCCCGGGTGAAGTCGAAGGGCTCCACGCCCTCCGCCTTCATCTCCTCCAGGAGCCCCGGGAAGTACTGGTCCAGGAGGTCCACGCCTCGCCGCAGCAGGACATGGATGTGATTGGCCTGCGGGGCCCCCTGGCGCGGGCCGTCGTCGAGCACGTCGCGCTCGATGACGGTGACGCGCTCGAAGTGGTCCGCCAGCACGCGCGCCGCGCTGAGTCCGCCAATGCTCGCGCCAATGACAATGGCGCTCCCCGGAAGTTTGTTCATGACGAGTCCAGCCCCTCAGGCCGCGGCCTGTTGTCCGGTCAGGTGAGCCAGGATGAGGTCGTGAACTTGCGTGGCGTGGAGAGTGTCTGCCTCGAGCAGCTCGGCACTGCGTGTCATCACAATCGGTGAGCGGCCGGGTTCGGGCAGCAGGCCATGTGCCCCCTTGAGGAGCGAGCCGTCCGTCGAGACGACCTCCAGGCGCGTGCGCACTCCCAGCTTCTCTTTCAGGACGCTGCCGCCCACGTCCAGCATCCGGAGGCCCAGCTTGGGGTCCAGGAACATCTCCAGCGGGTCGTAGCCAGGCTTGCGGTAGATGTCGACGGTGCGCGCGTAGTCCGGGGCGCGCTGCTCGTCCCACCAATAGAAATACGTGAACCAGGCGTCCGGCTCGGCCAGGGCGACGAGCTCCCCCGAGCGCGGATGATCCAGGTGATGGGCCCGCTTGCCCTCCGCGTCCAGCACCTTCGCGACCCCGGGCTCGGCCTCGACCAGCGCCTTCACCTCGTCGATGCGGGCCGGATCACGAACGTAGATGTGCGCGACCTGCATGTCCGCCACGGCGAAGGCCTCACTGCCTCGAGGGTAGACCTGGTCGCGGCCCTCCTCCTCGCGGATGGCGAGCCAGCCGCGCTTGCGGAAGAGGCGGTTCAGGTGCACGGGCCGGGAGACGGGCGTGGCGCCGAACTCCGAGAGGATGATGACCCGGACGCCCCGCGCCTCATAGAAGGCGATGAGCTTGCCCACCACGGCGTCAATCTCCTGCAGGCTCTTGTGAATCTCCTTCGCGTCCGGGCCGAAGGTGTGCGGCGTGTAGTCCAGGTGGGGCAGGAAGACGAGGGACAGCGTCGGGCTGTGCCGCTCCTCCAGCCACATCGCGACGTCCGCGATCCACTCCGACGAGCGGATGCTGTAGCGGGGCCCCCAGTAGTCATACGCGGGGAAGTTCCCCAGCGCCTCCACCAGCGGCTTGCGCAGGTGGAGGGGCTCCGTGAAGACATCCGGCAGCACGCGCCCATCCGCGGTGAAGGACGGCTGCGGGGTGATGGCGTAGTCCGCCTTGGAATACATGTTCATGAACCAGCACACCCGCGCGCAGGTGAAGCTGGGGTCCAGCCGCTTCGCCGCGTCCCAGATTTGCGGCACCTGCACCAGCCCGTCCGTCTGGGGCCAGAAGCGGACCTCGCCCAGCTCCCGGTGCAGCCACCCGTCCGCGACGATGCCATGCTCACTCGGGTACTTTCCCGTCAGGAACGTCGCCTGCATCGTGCAGTTCAGCGCCGGCAGGACGGGCTGGAGCGAAACCATCCGCCCCGCTCCCGCGAATGCCTGCATGTTGGGCGTCGAGGGCCCCACGTACCTCGCGCACAAGCCAGGCAAATCCAAAACGACGCAACGTTCCATGCCGTGAGCAAACTGCTCGGGCCCGACCCAGTCAATCACCGACCAGGTTGGGCCCTGTCTGTGTCTTGCTTGCTCAGATACCCCGCCCCCCCTATCAGCCGCCTGTGGAAAGTTACCGTTGTCCCTGGCAGGGAATTTTCCAGGCGCACGTCCTCGCCGTCTCCGAGTGTCATCGCACCCAGCGCAATGGGTAGTGAGGCGATGAGAAACACGGTGTCCGGACGCTCCAGAAAGTCGGCCGGACCGGCGCGAAAAACAGCTCGGGACAGGCCGTTCGTCGCGATCGAGCCGCCTGCATCCAAAGGCACACGTGACACATTGTCATCTCACAGGTCCTTGACGGTGCGCTCCGGCGCACGCAAGACTTCACCCGCATCCGCTCACGTCTCATCCGGACCCCGAGGGCCGCTCCGCGCGCTTGCGCGAGGCATTCGAAGCGCGGCCCCTTGTCCCCGCCACCCGTTGGAACGTCAGGACCCCATGGACTTCAGTTGGACACACGAGCAAGCGGAGCTCTACGACCGCGCCCTCGCGTTCGCGCGCGCCCATCTGCCGGAGCCGGCAAAGCCTACCAAGGAAGTCCTGCCACGCAATCTCTGGCAACGATGTGGTGAGTTTGGCTTCCTGGGGCTCTCCGTGCCCTCCGCGCTCGGGGGCTTGGGCCTGGACACGCTGACGACAGCCCGGATGATGGAGGCCCTGGGCCGGGGCTGCGTGGACACCGGGCTGGTCTTCTCCGTGGGCGCGCATCTCTTCGCTTGCGTGATGCCCATCCTGGAGAGCGGCGATGACGCCCAGAAGGCCCGTTACCTCCCCCGGCTGAGCTCGGGCGAGTGGATTGGCGCCAACGCCATCTCCGAGCCGGAGGCGGGCTCGGACGTCTTCGCCCTCAAGACGCGCGCGGTGCGCGACGGGGACGGCTACGTGCTGGACGGAGGGAAGAGCTACGTCACCAACGGGCCCTCCGCCGACGTGTTCCTCGTCTACGCCGCCACGCAGCCCTCCCACGGCTACATGGGCCTCAGCGCGTTCCTCGTCGAGAAGGACACGCCCGGCCTGTCGGTGGGCCGGCCCTTCGAGAAGATGGGCCTGTCCACGTCGCCCATCGCCCCCATCTACCTGGAGGGCTGCCGCGTTCCGGAGTCCGCGCGCCTGGGAGCCGAGGGCGCGGGCGCGGCGATCTTCAAGCGCTCCATGCAATGGGAGCGCGCGTGTCTGTTCGCCGCCTACGTCGGCGTCATGGAGCGCGTGCTCGAGCAGACGGTGGACTTCGCGCGGACGCGCAAGCAGTTCAAGAAGCCGCTGGCGAAAAACCAGGCCATCTCCCACCGGCTCGCGGACATGAAGCAGCGGCTGGAGGCGTCGCGGCTGCTGCTGTACCAGGCCTGCTGGAAGATGGACCGTGGCCAGGAAGCGGCGATGGAGGTGTCGCTGGCCAAGCTGGCCATCAGCGAGGCCGCCATCCAGAGCGGCCTGGACGCCATCCAGATTCACGGCGGCATGGGCTACGTGACGGAGACGGGCATCGAGCGCGTGCTCCGCGACGCCATCCCCAGCGCCATCTTCTCCGGCACCTCCGAAATCCAGCGCGACATCATCGCCAACCAGCTCGGCCTATGACACTCGACCAAATCGTCATCCGCGCGGCAGCGCGGGCTCCCGAAGCCGTCGCCCTCAAGGGTCCCGACGGGACGCTCACCTACGGCCAGTTGGATGCGCTCGCCAACCGCATCGCGCGGGCGCTCCAGGAGCTGGGCATCCGGAAAGGCGACCGCGTGGGGCTGTGGGCGGAGAAGTCCGTGCGTGCCGTGGCGGCGATGCAGGGCATCGCGCGGCTGGGCGCGGCCTACGTCCCCATGGACCCGTTGAATCCCGCGGCCCGGACGCGGCTCATCCTGGACGACTGTGGCATCGACGTGCTCGTCACCACGACCACTCGCGCCGCGGAGCTTCACAACGCGGGCATGGGCCGGCTGCGCTTCCTGCTGGTGGATGACAAGGGCCCCGCCCTGTCGTGGAACCGGCTCTCCAGCTTCGCGTCGGAGCCCCTGCCGCCGCACGGCGCGGGGGACGACGACCTCGCGTACATCCTCTACACCTCCGGCTCCACGGGCACGCCCAAGGGCGTGTGCATCAGCCAGCGGAACGCGATGGCGTTCATCGAGTGGTGCCACGCGCTGCTGGAGACCACGCCCGAGGACCGCTTCAGCAACCACGCGCCGTTCTTCTTCGACCTGTCGGTGCTGGACCTCTACGCGGCCTTCATGGGCGGCGCCTCCGTCACGCTCATTCCGGAGGCGCTGGCGTTCGCGCCCGAGAAGCTGGTGGAGCTGACCCTGCGTGAGCGCTTCACCGTCTGGTACTCGGTGCCCTCGGTGTTGATGCAGATGATGCAGGAGGGCGGCCTGCTGAGCCACGCGGACCTGCCCTTCCGCGCCGTGCTCTTCGCGGGGGAGCCCTTCCCCATCCGGCACCTGCGTCCGCTCCGCGAGCACCTGCGGACCACGCGCCTCTTCAATCTCTACGGGCCCACGGAGACGAACGTCTGCACCTTCCACGAGGTGACGGACATCGCGCCCCACCGCACCGAGCCCGTCCCCATTGGCCGCGCGAGCTGTGGCAACCGGGTGTGGCTGGCCCGGCCCCCGCCGGACTCCGAGGAGGCCCGCGAGGAAGGTGACGGCGTGGGCGAGCTGATGGTCGAAGGCCCCACGGTGATGCTGGGCTATTGGGGGCAGCCGCTCCACGGCGCGAAGCCGTACGCCACCGGAGACCGTTGCCGCGAGCTGCCGGACGGCACCTTCGAGTACCTGGGCCGGCGCGACAACATGCTGAAGGTGCGCGGCCGCCGCATCGAGGCGGGCGAGCTCGAGGCCGTGCTGCTCACCCATCCGGACATCCGCGAGGTGGGCGTGGTCACCTCGGGCGAAGGGCTGGAGACGCGGCTGGTGGCCTTCGTGGTCAGCAACGCCGCCCGGCCGCCTTCCCTGCTCAACGTGAAGAAGCACTGCGCGGAGCGGCTTCCGCGCTACATGATCGTCGACGAGGTCCGTGCGCTCCCCGAGCTGCCACGGACGCCGAACGGCAAGCTGGACCGGCGCGCGCTGCGCACCCGGGCGCAGCAGCCCGCGTCGCGCTGACCTGCCTCAGCCCGTCTGCCCGGGACGCAGCGCCGCCTGCGTCTTCGGGTAGAACTGGCGGGCCCAGGACCGGTAGGCATGGATGGGGCCGTCCTCCGCGACGAGGACGGGCCGCTCCTTCCACCGCTTCGACTCCCAGACAGGCACGTCCTGGTCGATGATGGCGCTCATCTCCGCGGCGGACTTCTTCCACAAGAGCCGGGTGGCCAGCTCCGAGGGGAGCCGCCGGATGGACAGGACGCTGTGCAGCTCGATGCACGTGTCGTCCACGGGGAGCGGGAAGAAGACGAGGCAGTACTCCATCGTCAGCTTCATCGTGACCTGGCCGCGCTCCACGACGATGCCCAGGCCATGGCACGAGATGTCGAGTGTCCCTTCCGCCTCCTTCGCCAGCGCCTTCACCAGACCGAAGAAGGTGAAGCGCTGCGCCGTGCGGTGCGTGTAGACGTGCCTGTCCACCTCCACTGATTTGGTGACGCTCTGCTGACCGTGCAGCCAGGTGCTGTGCACGTTGTCCGCGCCGTTCTCACAGAACTCCTGCACGTGCGTGCGGAGGGTCCAGGTCCTGGCGGGCAGGAAGCCCGTCCAGTTCGAATCCGTGGCCTCGAAGAGCACGGGCGGTTCCCATTCGGGTGCCACGTCATCCGGGTGATGCCAGACGAAGATCTGGCCGCTGACCTCCCGAAGCAGCCAGGAACGCACGGCGATGCGCGGCGTCGCCTTGCTGTAGGGCACGTGAACGACCGAGCCGTCTCCGCCGATGCGCCAGGCGTGGAGCGGACACACCATGTTCTCCCCTTCCACGCAGCCGCCCTTCCCCAGGTGCGTGCCCAGATGGGGACAGTACGCCTCGATGAGGCGAGGCGCGCCGCTGGCCGTGCGGAACAGCACCAACTCCTGACCGAAGACGCGGAGGTTCTGGTGTGTCCCGGGCCGGAGGGCCTCCGACGCGGCGACGCGGAACCAGCCAATGGGATACGGCGACATCGGGAAGCGATCTGTCAGGGATTCAGGCACGGGGTCCTCGCGAGCGAGAACGTAAGGTCATCCTGGCAATGACAGACTTCAAGGACGTGAGGAGTCAGCAGCAGGCACTTCATGCGTGGCGCGTGCTCCGTGTCTTCGCGGCAGGCGAACGTGGCCATGAAACGGGCGCCGCACGGAGCCCGGCGCCGCGGGGCCGCTCGTTCGAGACCACCACGCGGCCCATACAACCCGTGTAGCCGGGCCGCTCAGAACCCCGCGGGTTTCGTCAGCCGCCGGCCATTCCGAGCATTCGCATCCCCGCTTGCCTGCATCCGGCGCTCGACTTCATAGGGACGGCCGAGGATGATGTCCGCTCGCGTCAAACGGGCCACATGGAATCCACCAGTGCTGTACGGCCTCGCCGGCGGTGGGCTCGAATCATCGCGGGCGTGCTGGCAACTCTCATTGTGCTCCCGACGCTGGCACTCGTGTCAGTGGTGGTCGGCTTGCGCAATCTCGACCACCCCTGGCTGAAGGAGCCCCTGCTCGCCAAGGTCGAGTCCGCCACCGGCCTCCAACTGGACTTCCAGGTCGCGCACGTCGCCCTGCTCTCGGGCTTGCGGCTGGAAGGCCTCGTGCTCCAGACCCCGGCGCCGTTCCATGAAGCCGCCCCGGAGCTGCTGCGCATCGGCTCCGTGGAGGCGAAGTGGTCCCTCGGCTCACTCTGGAACGGGCCCCCGCAAATTGAACGGGTGGTGGTGCGCGATGTCGCCCTCGCCCTCGTGGCCGATTCGACGGGCGCCACCTCCCTTTCGAGCCTGACGGGCCCTCCCTCCGACGAGCTCGAACCCACGCCGGTTGAAGACCCCGTGGGCGCGTCGCGCCAGGTCGCGGACCTCCTGGGCACCGCGCTCCCCGTCCGGCACGTGGAGCTGTCCGGCGTATCGCTGGACGCCCTCCTCGTCGAGAACGGCGCCGTGCTCGAACGCTGGGCCTTGCGCGGTTTGGGAGCCCGGGTCGAGGCCAGGCAGCAGGACGGCCAATGGAAGGTCTTCGCCAACCTGGGCGAGGCGGGCGCTCCCCTGCCGCTGGAAGTGAGCCGGGAGGTCCGCGACCTGCCGCCCGCGCTGGCGCAACTGGCCCTGGCCTTCTCAGTGGAGGCTGGAGCCGAAAGCGCCCGGGCACGCGTGGACCTCGACGTCACGCGGCAGACCTTTGACCCGCGTTTCTCGGTCCGCTCGCTGCTCCACGGCGCGGTGGTGGCGCGCTTCGACGTCGAGAAGGAGCACATCGCCGTCGAGTTGGAACGCACCCAACTGACCGACAGCGCCGAGGTGCAGGGCGCCGTGGTGCTGCCGGATGCGCCTGGCGCGGCCCCCCTGCTGACGCAGGCGCTGGCGGACGTCGAGGTGGCGAAGCTGCTGCAAGTCATCCCCGCGGACTGGCGCCCCTTCTCCCTCGAAAGCGGCAAGGTTCACCTGGAGGCGAAGGACGTCACGCTCAGCGCGATGCCCCAACTGGGCGCGCAAGGCCGGCTGGGCCTGGACGTGGAACTCGCGTCGCTGCGAATGGCCAGCGCCCCGCTCCAGGTGGCGCTCAAAAATGGCCGTGTCTCGCTGGTCGCGGTCCCGGACGCACAGCGGGGCGTGGCGGCGCAGGTGAGCTTCGGGCTCGACGGCCTCGAGGTCGACGGCCCCACCACCGTGCGGCTGCCCAAGGCCCACGGTGAACTGAAGGGACAGCAGCTCCGGCCCGAGCCCGCGTCTCCGCTCCAGGCCGCCGGCAACGTGAGCCTGTCGGGCATGGTGGAGGCCCTGGACGTCCGGGTGCCCGACCTCCGCGCGAAGGCGGAGCGGCTGGGCTTCGAGTTCAGCGCGCCGCTCGCCACCGAGGCGCCCTTCGCCCTGAGCGCGAACCTCCCCATCGGAGCCCTCCACGTCTCCCTGGCCCAGGGCCGCGAGGTGCTGAAGGGCCCCGTGCGGATGAAGCTCGACGTGACGGAGGCCTTCCCCGAACTCGACGCGCCGGAGCGCAGCCGAGGCCGGGGCCGGCTCGTGCTCGAGGTGGGCACGGCCCAGGCTTCCCTGGACGCGACCAAGGGGCGCGACGACGTCGCGTATACGGTCGCGGCGCAGACGCCGGACCTCGTCATCGCGCGGCCCTTCCTCCCTGATTCGGTCGCCGCGCGCATTCCCTGGAAGCACCTGGGCGTGAAGCTGGCCTCCAAGGGCCGCGTGACCTCGCTCTTCGCGCCCGCGCCCCGGGTGGACCACGACACGGAGCTGAGCCTGCAGCGCCCCGCCTGGGATGACGTCTCCGCGCGCACCGTCGCCGTCACCGTGCGCTCGCAAGGGGATGTCTGGCGCCACAAGGGCGCGATGGACCTACGCGTCGAAGGGCTCCGGGCCGGTGAAGCGGAATTGGGGGCGCAGCACCAGACGCTGTCGCTGGACCTGGACCGTCGAAAGCCCGCGCTGCGATTGGGGCTCGCGAGTCAGGAGGGGCCGAAGCTCACGCTCGACGCCTCGGTGGCGTACGACAAGAAGGCCCGCGCGCTCCGGTGCGAGGTGAAGGGCAATGTCCCGCCGCTCGGAGCCCTGGCGCCGCTGCTGGCCAAGGCCCAGGTCCCCGCGGAGCTGGACACTTCGCGGCTCACGTTGGGCCTGGAGCTCAACGGCACGTTGCGAGGCGTCGTCACCGGATTCACCGCGGAGGGACTCCCGCGCATGGCCCCCGACCCGGCCCGGACCGCCAGCTTCGAAGGCATGGCGGCGGTGGAGGCCCGAGGCTTCCGCTGGCGGCAAGATGCCCTCTTCGTCAACCTGCCTGAGCTGAACTGGCGGCTCGAGTCGCGCGTCGAGGGCCCGAAGCGCACCGTCCACAGCGACCTGCGCGCCGAGAAGCTCACCGTCGGCATGAGCGACCGTCGGCTCTCGCTCGCGGGCCTGTCCAGCGAGACCACCGCGCTCTTCACCGAAGCGCTGGACGCGGATGAAATCGAGCTGAAGCAGGAGCTGAAGCTCCGCGCGCTCGAACAAAATCCAGCGCTGCCCTACCCCATCCAAGACGTGGCCGCGGTATTCTCCGCCCGGCGCAAGCCCAACGGCGTCATCCACGTCCCCGAGTTCCAACTGGCGCATGCGGGCACCAACACACAACTGAAGGTCCGCGGCCGGCTCGACATGAGCGAGGACCGGCGCAGGCTCGCGCTCCGTGGAGAGCTGGCGCAGGACCTGGCCAAGCTCGCGCAGCCCGGCGTCCTGGAGAGCAGCGGCCACGTCACCGTCGACTTTCGGGTGGCGTCTCCCGACCTCGTCGCCTTCCGCACCCTCTCCAACCTGCTCCTCCAGGATGTGAACGTGCGGCTGCCCGAGCAGGGGTTCGAGATCGAGGCGCTCGACGGCAACGTCCCGGTGACGGAGAACGTGGAGCTGCGCGACGGCCAGGTGCGGCTGCAGCGCGACTTCGATGTGAATCCGTACCCGATGCTCCGCTTCGCCGACCAGCACCCGCTGTTGTCACGCAGCGGGTACGTGTCCGCGAAGCGCATTCTCACGCCCTTCGTGGCCATCGCGCCCCTGGCGGGCAACCTGTCCATCAACCAGCACGTGGCCTCCATGACGCAGTTGGAGATGGGCATCCGCGGAGGCCGCATCACCGGCCAGTGGCAACTGGACTGGCAAGGCAAGCACTCCACCCTGGAGGCCCGCGTGCGCGCGACGGGCGTGCAGTCCTCCCGAGGCGAGCCCTTCGACGGCAACGCGGCCGTGGTCATCTCCGCCAAGGACCGCAGCATCGACGGCCGCGCGGAGATTCTCCGCATCGGCAACCGCCACCTGCTGGACCTGCTCGACATCGAGGACCCGCGCCACGTCGACCCCGCCACCAACCGCGTCCGCTACGCCCTGCGCCTGGGCTACCCGGAGCACGTGCGGGTGAGTTTCAACCACGGCTTCGGCAGCCTGCGCATCACCATGGGCGGGCTGGCCAAGCTGCTCAGCATCGATGAAATCCGGGGCATCCCCATGGGCCCCATCGTCGACCAGCTCATCAAATCCATGTCACCTCCGGAGACCACGCCATGAAACACCGCGCGTTGCTGCCGTGGGCCGCCCTCGTCATCTCGGGGTGCATCAGTGCCCCGGAAATCGTGATGGTCGACCGCGCGACGGCGCTCGAGGAACAGGCCTCGGGCTCCTTCAAGGACGTGGAGCAGCGGCTGGCCCGCGCGGCCATGAACCCCACGCCCGTCCCGCTCACGCCCAACCAACTGGAGGAGCTGGGCATCCAGGCCACGCCCCTGGTGGAGAACATGAGCAAGACGCCCGCGGACCGCGTGGACGACCTGCTGCGCCGCCACTGCGTGGGTGAAGGCAAGGAGGGGCTGCTGGTGAACACGCGGCGCCGCTGCCAGGCCGGGCGCATGACGGCGGACGACGTCGCCCTGGTGGAGCGGGTGAACCGCTCCCGGCAGCAGCTCTGGAAGTGGATGGGCTCCGTCCGCCCGGGCGTGCCAGAGGACACGCTGCGCCGGAGATGGCAGCAGGCGCACGCGCCGGGGGTCGTCTGCGGTGGCTGGGTCGAGGCCGATGACGGCACCTGGGGAGAGAAGAAGTGCTGAAGCGCCACCGGCTCTACGTGGTGGGCCTGGCCGCGCTCCTCGCGGGCAGCGCCACCGCCCAGGACGACGAGAACGACGGCGGTCTGCGCATGCCCACCCGGCTCACCGTGGGTGGCGGCGACCAGTTCCTGGGACAGCTCGCGCCCGACGGGAACACGTTGATCTTCGCGACCAACCGCGACATCGCGACCGAAATCTTCGTGCAGGACCTGGAGCGTGGCCGCGAGCGGCGGCTGTTCGAGGAAGGCGCGGACGTCACCTGGCCTCGCGTGAGCCCGGATGGCAAGCACCTGCTCTACATCTCGTTCCGGGACCAGGCCGGTGGCCAGCTCTGCGTGCGCGACCTGCCCGACGCGAAGGTGCGCCGCTGCCTCACGGAGGAGGCCAGCGCGCTCCAGGCCGAGTGGATTGATGCGTCGCACATCGCGTTGGTGAGCCGCGCCACCATCCAGGGTGACCTGCGGCTGTCGCGCGTGGAGCTGGGCGGCGCGTGGCGCGTGAGCCCCCTGTTGGAGCGGAACCTGACCAGCCCCACCGTGTCGCCGGACGGGCGCTGGGTGGTGTACGTCCCCGTCGAGCGCTCCGTGCGGCAGGTGGGCCCCGGCTTCGCCGCGCGCGCCGCCCCCCACCTGGAAGCGTTCCGGCTGGACCGCCCCGGCTCGAAGCCCATCCCGCTGTCGCTCGACATCCCCGGACAGACGGGGCAGCCGATGTTCTCGCGCGACGGGCGGTTCCTCTACGTCGTGCAGTTCTTCACCGACTCCAACGGGGACGGGCTGATTGACGCCAGCGACGCCGGCGTGTTGTTCCGCGTGCCCTTCGATCCAGACCGCGACGACGCGGCCGAGCTCGCCGCCGCGGCCAGCCCGGACCAGCTCACCAGCGAGTCCTGGAACTGCCAGTACCCCGCGCCCGCGGCCGAGTCCCTGGTCGCCACCTGTTCACGCTCGAAGGCGTTGAACGTGTACCAGATGCCGCTGGATGGGCAGGTCCCCAGCCACTGGGACGCGCGCAAGCTGAGCGACGAGCTGCGCATGGTGGGACGGCGCGCGGATGAGCTGCTGCTCTACCGCCACCGGCTGTTGGCCGAGAAGCGCCCCCAGCTCCAGCGCTTGCTGATGATGCGCCTGAGCATGCTGCACCTGGCCTTCGAGGACTTCGTCGCGGCGGAGTTCTACGCGCGTCACATGCGCGATGTGGAGGAGGCCGCCACCGCGGGCCTGGAGGAGCCGCTGCTGATCCTCATCGACCACCGGCGGGCGATGAAGGAGCGCGAGCGGGGCCGCATGGTGGAGGAGCTGAGCGTCGCGGAGGAGCGGCGCATGGAGGCGTTGGATCCGGCGAGGGCCCCCAGCCCCGCCACCGAGGTCCTCCAGCACGTGGTGCGCAGCGAGCTGGCGGATGACGCGGGCGACTTCACGCTGGCCCGGAAGGAGCTGGAGGAGGCGCGCATCACCGACACCACGCCGCGCGCGGTGCTGCAGGCCTACTTCGAACAGGCGGATGCGCTGTACCGCAAGCTCGATGACCGGGAGGCGCTGGTCGAAGCGGGCCGCCGGCTGTCCGAGCACAAGATCTTCCCCGCCGACGACCAGCTCGACTTCGCGCGCGCCGCGGTCCGCGCCCTGTACCGGGGCCGGCCCTACGCCGAAGCGGACGCGGCCATGGCCCAGGCGCTGAGCACGGCCCCCGAGGGCTCCGCCTATGCCTTCGCGCTGGAGCTGGGCCGGCACGTGAACGCCATCAACACGGAGCGGCCTCCTCGCGCCGTGCGGGACGCGCTGCGCACCTTCTACCAGCAGCAGACGGACCCGCTGCGCCGAAGGACGCTGGTGCAGGACGCGGTCGAGCGCGCCTCGGAAGTGGGCGCGGATGGCATCATGGAGACGCTGGCGAACCTCTACGTCGACGACGCCCCTCCGGGCACCGAGGAGCGGCGCCGGGCCGAGCGGCTGTTCCGCCGGGCCTTGATGGGCCGCGCCTACCGGCGGCTGGCGCGCCAGCGCACGGACGCCGCGCTCGCGGACTTTGACCTGGTGACGCAGCGCACGGGCTCCCTGGAGAGCGCGGTCGAGTCCATGAACCTGCGGCTGCGCGCCCGCATGAGCCCCGAGCAGGTGCAGAAGGAAGTCACCACCACCTCGCCCAAGATGGCGAAGCCGCTCACGCACTTCGTGAAGGCGTACGTCACCGCGCGCCAGTTGCCCAAGATGGAGGACCGCGCCCACTCCGAGGCGGTGACCTCCGCGTTGAGGGAGCTGCGCGCCGTCTGGCCCGAGCTCAAGAACCAGCGCGCGGCGCACGTCCTCTCCGGAGCCCTGCACCACGAGGACTTCCTTCGCAGCCGCAATCCCGCCTCCGCCGAGCGCGCCAACCGCCACTACATGGTGGCCCTGGACTTGATGCGCGACAACGTGCGCTACCGGGCCATGGTCCTGGGCGCGCTGGGCATGCTGCACACGCAGGTGGGCAACCACTACATCGCCCTGGGCTACCTCGAACAACGGGACGCGCTGCCGTACGTGGACAACTGGGCGGGCCTCGCCGTGTCCCTGGCGCGCGCCAAGGTGCTCATGCACGTGGACCGCGAAGCGGACGCGGCGAAGGCGGCGGACAAGGCGCTGGCCATGGTGGACACCACGCCCCGGCTGGAGCGGTTCCTGCCCGTGGCCCTGGACCGCGCGGCCCTCTACAACCTGGCGGCGGGCAACTTCGAGCGGGCCCTGGCGCTCTATGACCGGGAGATGCCCTTTGTCGAAGCGGGCGCCCAGGATGAAGAGGGGCTGCGCAACCGGCTGGTGGTGCACCTGGCCCGCGGCGCCGCGGCGCTGGGCGCGGGGCAGCCGGAGCGGACGCTGGAGGACTTGAAGCACGTCGAGCGCGACCTGGAGCGCCCGGCGGTCCGCGCCGCGCTGAAGTGGTCACACACCACGCCGGAGCACGTGCTGCGCTCGTACCGGCTCATGGCCGCGGGCCTGCGGGCGAACGCGGAGACGCGGCTCGGGAGGCTGGACGAGGCGGCCCAGGCGCTCGCGCTTCGACGCGAGCTGTACCTGAAACAGTTCGACCAGCTGGACCGCGACGAGGACATCCGCGCGGTGACGCTCTCCGAGCTGCGGCTGGCGGAGAACGCCGTGGACCGGCAGGACCCGGCCCGCGCGGCCCAGTGGCTGAACGAGGCCCTGAAGCACGCCGACACGCTGATTGCGCGCACCCACGCGGACGTCGACCCGGGGCAGCTCAACGTCCTCTGGTTCGCGGCGCAGCTGCACGCGAAGGGCGAAGCGCAGCTCGGCTTCGACGTGCCCAAGCGGCTGGGACAGGCGCAGCGCGCCCTCAATGACTTGAGGGACCCGGCGTGGCGTTCGTACCTGGCGTGGTTCGAGGTCTACTCGGCGCTCGCGGCGCCCACGGCCGAGGAGGCCCACTCCGCGCGGTAGGCCGCGCGGACTCAGGCTGGCAGCGCGCGTGACAGCGCCTGCCGTACCGCCGCGCGCACGGGCGCGGGGACCTCGTCGCCGGGGATGCGCCGGCACAGGGACACCGTGCGCTTGAGCGCGTCACATGCCTCGCTGCAGCGGGGGCAGCGCGACAGGTGGTCCTCCAGCCGGACACAGGCCGCCTGGTCCACCTCCTCCGCGGCGAACCCGGCCAGCTCCTGGGCCAGCGCGGGGCACCCCTCGTTCGGACCGTGGGCACCCTCCCCCAGCAAGGTGGCGAGGTGCTCGCGCATCTGGAGTCGCGCGCGGTGCAGCCGGCTCTTGAGCGCTCGCACCTCGATGCCCACCACGCCCGCGGCCTCCTCGGCAGTGAGCCCCTCCACGTCCCGGAGGATGAGCGCCTCGCGGTGCGACTCCGGCAGCGCGAGGATGGCCGCCTGCAGCACCTCGCCCATCTGCCGCGCGTGGGACACCATGTCCGGCGTGGCCTCCTCCGCCGCGACGTGGGTGGCGGCGGGCCCGTCGAGCGGCTGGAACTCCTGCGGCGCGCCGGCCCGGCGGCGGCGCAGACGGAAGCAGTGCGTGCGGGCCACCTGATACAGCCACGTGGACAGGGCCGCGTCCCCTCGAAACGCGTGGAGGCCCCGGAAGGCCGTGAACAGCGTCTCCTGGAGGACCTCCATCGCGTCCTCCTCCGAGCCGCACATGCGCAAGCCGAAGCGGTATACCTGCTTCTCGTGGCGGGCGAGGACCTCGTCCAGGGCCGTGTCGTCGCCAGCGCGCGCGGCCTCCATCAGCTGCTCATCGGTTCGCGTCGACATCCGCGCTTCGCCTCCTCATCGGAAGAACGCCCGGTCACCAGGATGCCTTCCTGGACGGCCTCCGGAATCTAGCTCGCGTCGGGCCTGGCGCCGGTGCTGAAGCGACAGGCCGCGGAGCGCGCCGTCGCCTGGAGCCCGCCAACTGCCTCCCCTCTCTGCATGACCCGCAGCGCCTGCCCCGGGAGCCACCAGGAGGGCCCAGCATCCAGCCTCGCGCCTCCCCAGAAGTGCGCCGCCAGCGCCCAAGGCGCGCACCGTGGCCCCCGGGACCGGAAGGTGCGCCGGCCTGGGCCAGCGGGACACCGCGGTCCGCGGCCTGCGTGTCGCGCGCCCCACGCCGTGGCCTCGCCGCACTAATAGCGGATGACCTGGTAGCCCTCGGCCACCAGGCGCGACAGCTCCGCGACGCCGTTGTCCACGACCTCGGCCTGGGGCTGGAGCGCCTTCGGGTCGATGCCGAACTTCCGCAGCGCGCTGCCGCACGCCACCAGCCGCACGCCCGCGTCCCGCGCGGCCTGGGCCGCTTCACGCACCTCCGCTGGCACGGCCTTCACCGTGGGGTCCAGCGCCACCACCGCGCGGCCGTAGGTGAGCCACACCACGTCGGAGAGGTAACCCGACTCCTTGGCGCTCTTCACGTGCCGGAGGGAGCTGGAGAGGGTGCCGAGGTCCTCCAGGCCCGTGGTGGCCACGAACACGAGCTTGCCCTGGCGCGCGGGCACCTCCTTCTTCCCGGGCGGGGACGGAGGCGCGGAGCGCGAGGCCAGGGGCGCCGTGACGAGCGCGATGACGAACAACGGCAAGAGGCGATTCATCGGGACGAACTCCGGAAGGGTTTGCGGATTACTGGATGCCCAGCAGTTGGATGAGGCCCCAGGCGAACAGCACGAGCCCGGCGAAGCCCACGAGGCCGACGTAGACGACGCGCATGCCCGCGCGGCGGACCATGCGCAGGTGGGTGCCCAGCCCCATGGCGGCCATGGCCATGACCATGAGGAAGACGCTGGCGGTGGAGAGCCACGCCTTGGCGGCGGCGGGCACCACGCCCACCGAGCCCAGCACGCCCACCGTGAGGAAGCCGATGACGAACCACGGGATGGGCGGCTCCTTCAGCGAGTAGCGCACCTGCCCTCCCGCGCCGGAGACCAGCCCCAGCACCACGAGCGCGGGGGCCAGCAACACCACGCGGGTCAGCTTGACCAGTGTGCCCAGGTCCCCCGCGGAGGTGCCCCAGGTGAAGGCCGCGGCCATGACCTGCGCCACCTCATGCAACGTGGCGCCCGACAGGATGGCGAGCTGCGCGGTGCTCAACCCCAGCACCGGCCCCACGAAGACATAGAAGAGGACACCGACCGTGCCGAGGATGCCGCACAGGCCCACCGCCAGCGTGGTGTCCTCCTCCTCCGCGCGGGTGACGGAGCTGGCGGCCACCACCGCGCTGGCGCCACAAATGGACGTCCCCACGGCCAGCAACGTGCCCAGCTTCTCCGGCACGCCGAAGCGCTTCGTCACCCAGCGGAGGCCCAGGATGCCGCCGACGATGACGGCCAGGGCCAGCAGCAGCACGCGCGGGCCCACCTTCGCCACCAGCCCGAAGTCGAGCCGCGCCCCCATCAGCACGATGCCCAACCGCAGCACCGTGCGCGCCGAGTAGCGCGTGCCCTCCACCAGGCCGGGGGCCAGCCCCAGCGTCGTACGCAGGAAGATGCCAATCAGCAGGGCTACCGTGAGAGGCCCCACCACCGCGAGGCCCGGGAGCGTGGCCAGCGCGTAGCTGACCCCGGCCAGCCCCGCGGCGACTCCGAGCCCCGGCAGCCGTCGGTGCCAGGGACTTCCAGATGGGAGCGAGGCAGGAGCGTTCACGGCTGGACCTGCTGGGTTCGGAGCACGGCCGGCAGGTCCTCGCCCACCGCGCGGCCCTCCAGGGACTCGCTCAGCCGCGGCTTCCCCGCTAGGAAGCGGCGCACCGCCTCATGCGCGTCCATGTCGAGCACGCGCGGCTCCTGGACTCCCGGGATGCGGCAGAGCATGTCCGGCGAGTCCCCTTCCCGCTCGCAGGCCGTCACGGTGTAGAGGCGCTCGTCCACCACCGGCTCGCCCGCGACCTCCAGGGCGAGGAGGCGCTGTCCCTTGGGCGCGCCGGAGCGGAAGCGCAGCGTCATCCCCGAGGGGCGCGGCAGCCACCCGCCGAAGCGCTTCTCTGGGTCCTTCGCGAAGACGTTCTCCAGCTCCTGCTCCCAGAAGGCGCGCAGCTGGCGGCCACTCACCTTGCCCGTCTTCAGCTTGTTGGTGATGGGGAAGACGTTCCAGAGGTCCTCCTCGCGCACGGGCCCCGGCAGCAGCGGCGTGCCGAAGCGGAAGCCGTTGGAGAGGCCAATCTGCGTCCCGCCCGCGGCCCGGATGGCGTCAGCCAGCACGTTGTCCAGCGGGTTCTCCACCACCGCGTAGCGCGCCAGCGTCACGTCGGTGTGCCCCACCGGCGAGGCCAGCGTCTCCGCGTAGGGCGCGAGCGCGGCGTCCACGAGCCGCGCCACCTTCGGGTCCTCGGGGAAGCGCGACGCGGTCAGCTCGATGAGCTCCCAGCGGCGGTCCACCACCTTCCCGCCCTCCAGCCACAGGTCCATGCGGCCGAGGAACGAGCCGAAGGCGCCAGGCTCCACCACCCAGCTCCCGGCCTGCTCGATGGGCACATAGGTGCGCTCGTGCGTGTCGCTGGAGAGGTGCGCGTCCACGCCGGGCACCCTCGCGGCCAGCCCCACGGCCTTCGCGAGCCCCACGTGCGTCATCAAGAGCACCACCTGCGCGCCCTCCCGCTCGCGCACCTCGCGTACCAGCTCCGGCAGCGCCTCCGGACCGTCATAGCGCAGCCCCTGGCTGTACCCCGGCGGCTGACGGCGCGGGACATCCGGGTCCGTGAAGCCCACCACGGCCACCTTCACCCCGCCCACCGTCCTCACCAGGTACGGCGGGAAGAGCCGCTCGCCACTGGCCGCGTCGCGCAGGTTGGCCGCGAAGAGCGGGTGCTTCATCTCACGGGCACGCTGACGCAGCACCTCGGGGCCGTACACCACTTCCCAGTTGCCGGGCACCGCGCCATCCAACCCCAGCGCGTTGAGCGGCTCGATGAGGGCCCCGCCCTCGCTGAGGGCCGCCGCGCCTGAACCTTGAATCGTGTCACCAGCGTCGAGCACGAGCACGGCGCCACCGCGCTCGGCGCGGATTTGCTGGATGGCGGCGGCCACGCGCGCTAAGCCCCCCGCGACCTCGATGCGCTCCGTCCCGTCCCGCCAGAAGAGCTCGGGGTGGGCGCGAAGCTGCGCGTGCAGGTCCGCCACGTAGAGGACGGTGAGCTGCTGGCGCGGGGGCGCGTAAGGGCTGGCCGAGGCTGGCGTCCGGGATGAGGCACAGCCGGAGACCATGATGAGCAGCGCGCCGAGCGCGAAGACACGACGGGACATCGAGAAACACCTCATGCGGGTGAAGAGGAGACTGCGGCGGAGACACGGGGCGGGCCGCGCGAAGTTCCCAGGCGGCGCAACTCCAACGCCTCGCGCGTCACGGCCACGCCGACATGGGGCCCAGGTCGAAGACGTCCTGGAACCCCCGCGCCTTCAACAAGCGCTCGGCGCGCCCGCTGCGAGCGCCGCTGCGGCAGTAGACGACCAACGGTGTCGCTGGCGGGCCGAGCTCACCGAGCCGCTCCTCCAGCGCGCCCACCGGGATGTTCACCGCGCCCGGCAGGTGCCCGGCGGCGAACTCCTCCGGCGTGCGGACATCCACCAGCGTGGCCCCCGCCTCCACCCGGCGGCGGGCCTCGGCGCCCACCGAAGGGTCCCCGGGGCGCGGGCGCACACAGGCGATGACGAGGACACTCACGAACACGACGGCGGTGACGACGAGCAGTATTCTCATGGCGCGGCTCCTTCCGGCACCGGAGGCGGCGGGCCGCCGGTGCGTGCGGCAGCCGGTGAGAGCCAAGGCGGCGGCCAGAGGATTCAACGCCCGTCCCGCCCGGCGCCTCGGCTGCCGCCCAGAGGGGCAGGCGACTCAGGGCGCGAGGCGGGCCAGCGCGGCCAGGAGCACCTCGGGCTCCAATTCGGAGACGACCAGCGCGCTCCCGTGAGGCGCCACGCAGATGCGCTCCCCCACCGGCCCCTGCGTGCACCGAGGCCCGTCACCCGCGAAGCGCGCCGCCTCCCGCGCCGCGTCCGAGTCCGGCAATGGCACGAAGAGCGTCATCGCCTTGCCGCCCTCGTGCCGGTACAGCAACGACGCGGAGAGCTTCCCATGCAGCCGGCAGCGGCGGGCTCCCAACAACGTTGCCCCGGGCACCACCGGCACCTCCACCGCGTAGCCCACCTCCCGCGCCACCCACGCCTTCACTTCGGCCGGGTCCGAGGACTCGAACTCGCAGGGCGTCACCCGGGAGAAGGCCTTGAGGTGGTGCCGCTCGAGGTCCATCGCCAGCGCTTCATTCATGCCCAGGCCACCGGGCCAGGACGTCCAGAGCACGCCCACCGACATCAGCGCCGCGGCCGCGCCCGCCACCAGCCTCCGCCGGGGCGAGAACCGCCGGGCCCGAGGCGCCAGCCGGGTGGCTCGCGCCACCAGCGCGGGAGGCACTCGCGCCTCCTCGGCCCCCTCCGTCCTCAACGCCTGCCGTAGCGAAGCGTAGCGGGCCGCCTCCCGGGCACAGCCCGCGCAAGCGGACAGGTGGAGCTCCACCGCCCGGCGCTCCTGGCCCCGGGCCTCACCGTCGAACCACGCGGACAGGCGCTCCTGCCACTGGGGGCTACAGGCTTCCATGGGCCTTCTCCTTCTCGAGGAGGTCGAGCATCGCCAGCCGAGCCCGCGCCAGCCGCGAGCGCACGGTGCCCACCGGGCAGCCTTGAACCTGGGCGATCTCCTCGTAGCTCAGCTCCTCGACCTCTCGCAGCCACAAGGCGTCGCGCCACTCCGGCGCCAGCGCCGCGAGCGCCGCCTGCATCCCCGCGCTCAAGGTGCGGGCGTGCAGCTCCTCCTCCAGGTCCGCGCAGGGCTCGGGTGGCGGCGCACGGCCCAGCCCCCCCTCCAGGACCTCCAGGCGGGGCCGCTGCCCCCGGCGGGTGTTGAGGAACACGGTGCGCTGCACGGCGAGCAGCCAGGCCTTGAGCCGCGCGGGTTCTCTCAGCGCGCCCCGCTGCTCCAGGGCGCGCGCCAGCGTCTCCTGCACCAGGTCATCCGCCTCCGCCGCGCTGCTCGTCAGCCGGCGCCCCACCCGTCTCAGGGCGGGGAGGTGCTCCAGGGCACGTTCCATGAAGACGCGGGCGTTCACGGGGATGAGGACACGGTGAGGTGGCGGAAAGGTTCCCGGCGAAGGCCGGAGGTGCGCGAGGACGCGACCGCCACGCCGCGCTAGGGAGCAGGCGCTGCGCCCGCCCGCGGCACCTCGGCACGCGTCGCGCCCCTGGAGCCGCGCGCCTGCAGCACCTGCGCGAGGTAGAAGCCGGCGAACATGGCGGGGACGAACACGAGCAAGGGGACGGCCCCGGTCGCCAGCGAGGTGAGCGCGGGCCCCGGACAGTAGCCACCCAGCCCCCACCCCACGCCGAAGAGGGCCGAACCCGCGAGGAGCTTCGCGTCCGGCTTGCTGGCGGAGAACGTGGGGAACGTGGCGGCGAACAGGGGCCGCGCGCGCTGGTGGATGAGGCGCCGCAGCGCCGCGTGGACGGCGATGGCGCCGCCCATCACGAACGCGAGCCGGTAGTCCCAGTCGCCCGCGACATCCAGGAAGCCGAGGACGTTGGCCGGATCCGTCATGCCCGCGAGGCCCAGGCCGATGGCGAAGACGAGGCCACTGAGGAACGCACTGAGGGAGGGACGCATGGAGGACTTTCGCTAGAGGACGTGGCGGACCAGGAAGACGGTGAGGACACCGGTGGCCATGAAGGTGAGCGTGGCCGCGATGGAGCGGACCGAGCCCCGGCTGATGCCGCAGACGCCGTGCCCGCTGGTGCAGCCGTTGCCCAGCCGCGAGCCGAAGCCCACCAGCAGTCCGGCCCCCGCCAGCAGCCAGGCGCCGCCCGCGCTCGGGGACGCGGGGGCCGGGAAGGCGCCGGGCCGCAGCCAGGCGAGCAGCAGGCCCCCGGCGAGCAGCCCTGCGAAGAAGAGCACGCGCCAGGCGATGTCACCGCGAACGGGGGCCAGCAGCGAGCCCACCACGCCGCTGATGCCCGCGACCCGTCCGTTGGCCAGGAGCAGCAGGGAGGCGCTCAACCCGATGAGGCCCCCGCCCAGGAGCGGAAGGAGGATGGAAGAGGTCATGCCCCTTGAGAGCCCGCTTCGTCAAAAAGGATTCAGCGGGGGGCCCTGAATCCTTTCGCCGCGGCCAGGGCTCTCATGGCCAGGAGGCATCGACATGATTTTCCGGCAGCTTTTCGATTCCGAGTCGTCGACGTACACCTACCTCATTGGCGACGAGGCCACGCGCCAGGCCGTCCTCATCGACCCCGTGCTGGAGCAGGCCGACCGCGACCTGCGGCTCGTGGCCGAGCTGGACCTCACCCTCACCCACGTCTTCGACACCCACGTCCACGCCGACCACGTCACCGCGTCTGGCACGCTGCGGGAGCGCACGCAGGCGACGGTGGTGGGCAGCGTGAACGGCGCCAGCTGTGCCAACGTCCAGGTCCGCCACGGGGACGAGGTGCGCGTCGGGCAGCTCGCCTTCCAGGTGCTCGCCACCCCGGGGCACACGGACGACAGCCTCAGCTACCTGCTGGGCGACCGCGTCTTCACCGGAGATGCCCTGCTCGTGCGCGGCACCGGCCGCACCGACTTCCAGAACGGGGACGCGCGCCAGCTCTACGACAGCCTCACGCGCGTCCTCTTCGCGCTCCCCGATGAGACGCTCGTCTACCCCGCCCACGACTACCAGGGCCGCACGGTGACGAGCATCGCCGAGGAGAAGCGGCACAACCCCCGCGTGGCCGGAAAGAGCCGGGAGGCGTTCGTCCACATCATGGAGAACCTCAACCTGCCCAGGCCCCGGCGGATTGACGCCGCCGTCCCGGCCAACCGCGCCTGCGGACACACGTCGCCCTCGCCCCAGGGGGCTTGAGCCCCTTCTCAGGAAATCCCCCCATGACACCGCTCCCCTATCAGGACATCTCGCCCTCGCGGCTCGACGCGCTCGGCCCGGAGGTGCGGCGCATCGACGTGCGCGAGCCGGACGAGTACACCGGCCCCCTGGGCCACCTGCCCCGCGCCGAGCTCATCCCCCTGGGCACGCTGGAGGTCGCCGCCGCCGCGTGGCCACGCGAGACACCCCTGCTGCTCATCTGCCGCTCGGGCGGCCGCTCCGCGCGGGCGGCGCAGTTGCTCGCGCACGCCGGCTTCAAGCACCTCTTCAACCTGGCGGGCGGGATGCTCGCCGTACGCGCGCCGCCGCCCCAGGGCTGAGCGCGCCGCGACAAGACGGCCTCCATGCCTCTTCTCGGTTTCTCCCTCGCGGCGCTCATGGGCCTGTCGCTGGGCCTGCTCGGCGGCGGCGGCTCCATCCTCACCGTCCCCATCCTCGTCTACGTCCTGGGCTTCGGGGCGAAGGAGGCCATCGCCATGGGACTGGCCGTGGTGGGCGTCACCAGCCTGGTCGGCGCGGCGAGCCACTGGCGCAAGGGCAACGTCCAGTGGAAGGCGGCCCTCGTCTTCGGGACGGTGGCCATGGCGGGCACCTACGCCGGGGCGCGCCTGTCCGCGCGCGTCTCCGGGACGACGCAGCTTTTGCTCTTCGCCACGGTGATGCTCGTCTCCGCGGTCTTCATGTTCCGCAACGGCCGCGGAGGCGCGGCGCGGGCGCCGGAACCCCGGAGGGCGTCCCTCCCCGTCATGGCCCTGGCCGCGCTCGGCGTCGGGGGCCTCACCGGCCTGGTCGGCGTGGGCGGCGGCTTCCTCATCGTCCCGGCGCTGGTGCTGCTGGTGGGGCTGCCCATGAAGCAGGCGGTGGGCACCAGCCTGCTCGTCATCGCCCTCAACGCCCTCGTGGGCTTCGCGGGCTACCTCGGCCACGTCGAGGTGCCCTGGGTCGCCCTGGGCCTCTTCACGGCCATCGCCGTGGTGGGCATCCTGCTGGGAACCTGGGCCTCCCACTTCGTCTCGCAGACGACGCTCAAGGCGGCCTTCTCCGGCTTCCTCGTCGTGATGGGCGTCTTCATCTTCTTCAAGAACCGCGAAGCGTTGGGGCTGGGAGACGGCGCGGCCACGACGCAGAATGCCCGCTGACGTCCCCCAGGACGCCCGAAGGAGCACCATGGCCGAGCAGCCCCCTGACGCCGCCGCGCAATGGAACGCGCGCTTCAATCATCCGGCGTATGTCTATGGCACCCAGCCCAACGACTTCCTCGTGGAGATGGCGCCACGCCTGCCGCCCGGCGCGCGTAACCGTCCGGCCAACGACGTGGCGTGAGCAGTTGCGGCCGACCGAGGACCGTGGTCGGCACGCGCCGCGAGGATTTAGAGGCTGGGCTGGAGAGCTGCGT
>BNCN01000003.1 GCA_014656495.1 Comamonas sp. KCTC 72670 | reverse complement strand
TGGCGGCGGCGGCGGCGACATTGGCGGTGGTCATGGCGATCTCCAGAAGTTTTTGGAAGCGGGTGGTTTGCGGCGGCGCTGCTTACAAAAGGATTATGGGGGAAGGGGGGCCGAAAGTTTCCTCCCCATTTTCTGATCCATTTTTTCCCGCCGGGGGCCCAAAAGATCACCGCCAAAGGGGCGCACCGTTTTGGTGGAAATGCCGATAACAGTCTAAGCTCCCGGCGCCCGGAACCGCTTGCCCTACCGGCTCCGGGGCCGTCCTCCCGCCCTCGTGAGGGATGTGTGCAGATGACGACTGAATCCAAGGCATCGGTGACCAACGACGACGTGAAGCCTCTGTCCGGCCCGGAGATGCTCGAGCGGGCCACCGAAGGCTTCAACCTCTTCCAGGACGGCCGCTTCCGTGAGTCGCTGACCTTGTTCCAGTCCCTGGCGGCCATGGACCCCACCGAGGCCTACTTCCAGACGGCGCTCGGCGCCTGCCATCTGGCGCTGGAGGACCTGGATCTGGCCGAGTCCTACTTCAACCGGGCCATCGAGCTGGACCCCTCGGACCTCACCCCCTTCGTCAACCGCGGGGAAGTCCACCTGCGGCTGGGCAAGGTCCACGAGGCGGCCCGGGACTTCAATCACGCGGTGGGGCTGGACCCGGAGGGGCTGGACCCCCTCAGCGCCCGGGCCCGGATGCTGGCCGCCGCGGCGCTGGAGAGCGCCGAGGAGTCTCCGTCCTCCGAGTCCGGAAGCGACGGCGCGGCGTAACCGGCGTGGGGCGGGCCGGGCCTCGAGAGGCCCAGGCCCAGGCGCCTGGGGTTCCGCTCAGGGGAACTTCAGCTCCAGGCCGATGCGGTACGGGCCGTCTCCGCCCTCGATGAGGGGCTTGAAGTCCGCGGTGACGGAGTCGGCATAGGTGTCTTCGCCCTGGACGCGCACCAGCAGGGGGCGCACGGCCTGCCCCGGCGGGGCGTAGCGGCCCGTCACCGTGTAGCGCGCGATGGCGACGTCCGGCATGCCGAAGCCGTCCCCGGTGGACGTGCCCCGGCCCGTGACGGGGCTCCCGGTGCTGCCATCCACCAGCGGGCCCACCGGGGTGAGCGTCAGCTCCATGTGTTCGTCCTGGAGCGCCTGGTCCGGGTCCGCCGGGTCCACGTAGTCCGCGAGCCGGAAGAAGACGCCGCTTCCATAGAAGCCGCCCCCGGGCCTGGCGCCGGTGAGCCGCCAGTCGAAGTCCCGGACCGCGCCCTCGTTCCCCGCGAAGGGGCTGGCGTTGCTGGGGTGCAGTTCGAAGGTGTAGCTGCGGCCATTGAAGTCGCGCTTGAGCCGCGCGCTGGTGTTCCAGGTCGCCGCCGCCTGACCCAGCTCCAGCCGGTAGGTGCCGTCCGCGCCCGTCACGCCCACCACGTCGGAGTTGTAGAGGACCTGGTTGTCGGCCACGACCTCCACGCCCGCCAGGGGCCTGCCCGCGGTGTCCGTGGCCTTGCCCTTGACGACGTTCTTCTCGCTGCTCCCGGAGGGGCCGGGAGGGTTGGAGCCATTGTCCGAACAGGCGGAACAGGCCAGGGCCGCGCCCAACAGCATCAACGGAAGCCCCCTGCCCACGGCACTTGTCAGTCGCATCGTGTTCTCCCCAGGTTTCGCGTGGCCTGCCCCGGCCCTCAGGATGACGGCAGGGCTCGGCGGGGATGAACCCGCGTGACGGGGCGCGGCGCAAGAACGAATGTCCACTTCGGTTGACTGCCCGGCTGCTCGGGCCACGGGCCCAGGCGGGGGAAGGGGACTTCGTGATGCCCCCCCTGACAGAAGGGGGGCAGGTTGGCCTAGGATGCCTGACCGCTGATGGCTGCCACCAATCCGAACAGCTTCCTCAACAAGTACTCCGACATCGTCCTTGCCGTGGTGGTCGTGGCCATCGTCGGGATGATGATCGTCCCGCTGCCCACGCTGCTGCTGGACGTGCTGCTGACGCTGAACATCAGCATCTCGGTGGTCCTGCTCCTCGTCTCCCTCTACGTGCCGGGCGCGCTCCAGCTGTCGGTGTTCCCGACGCTGTTGCTCATCACGACGATGTTCCGGCTGTCGCTGACCATCTCCACCACGCGTCTCATCCTCCTCACCGGTGACCCGGGCGAGGTGGTCGTGGCGTTCGGTAACTTCGTGGTGCAGGGCAACTTCGTCGTCGGCGCCATCCTCTTCATCATCCTGGTCATCGTGAACTTCATCGTGATTTCCAAGGGCTCGGAGCGCGTGGCCGAAGTGGCCGCCCGCTTCACCCTGGACGCGATGCCCGGCAAGCAGATGTCCATCGACGCCGACCTGCGGGCCGGCTCCATCGACCAGGACCAGGGCAAGAAGAAGCGCCGCGACCTGGAGCGCGAGAGCCAGCTCTTCGGCGCCATGGACGGCGCCATGAAGTTCGTGAAGGGCGACGCCATCGCGAGCATCATCATCACCGTCGTCAACATCATCGGCGGCCTCATCATCGGCGTGACGCAGAAGGGCATGTCGGCCGGCGACGCGGCGCAGAAGTACACGCTGCTCACCATCGGTGACGGTCTGGTCGGCATGATTCCCGCCATCCTCATCTCGACCTGCGCCGGTATCATCGTGACGCGCGTCAGTGGCGAGGAGGAGGGCAACCACCTCGGCATGGACATGGGCACGCAGCTGACGGCGTATCCGAAGGCCATCGCCATCGCGTCGGGCATGCTCATCGTCCTCGGCCTGGTGCCGGGTCTCCCCAAGATTCCCTTCTTCCTGCTGGGCATCGGCGCGGGCGTGGGCGCCTGGACGATGCTGAAGAAGCAGAAGCAGGCGGTGGAGGCGGAGGACATGGGCCCCGCGATGGAGACGGACCTGGGCACGCCCATGGCCGCGGAGCCCGCGCCCAAGGAGGCGCTCAACCCGGACTCCGAGCTCTTCATCCCCGTCGTCACGCCCATCGTCCTGGAGGTGTCCGACGCGCTCGTGCCCTACGTGGACTCGCGGCAGGACAACGGCAAGTTCCTCTTCGAGCTCATCCCGTTCATGCGCGATGGCCTCTTCGTGGAGCTGGGTGTCCGCTTCCCGGGCGTTCGCGCGCGCGGCAATGGCTCGCTGCCGCCGGGGGCGTACCAGGTTCAAATCAACGAGGTTCCCGTCGTCACCGGACAGGCCACGCTGGGCCACGTCCTGGTGAACGACACGGTGGACCGGCTGCGGTTGATGAACATCCAGGGCTTCGAGGCGGTGAACCCCGCCACCCGGCAGCCCGCCGCCTGGGTCCCCGAGCACCACCGCGACACGCTGGAGGCCGCGGGCCTCACGACGTGGGACGTGCCCGGCTACATCATCCTGCACGTGGCCGCCGTGCTGCGGCGCAACGCCCGCGAGTTCGTCGGCGTGCAGGAGACGCAGACGATGCTGGAGCAGTTGGAGAAGGCCTTCCCCGCCATCGTGAAGGAGGTCGTCCCCAAGGTCGTCAACGTGCTGAAGCTGACGGACATCCTCCAGCGCCTGGTGGAGGAGGAGATCTCCATCCGCGACCTGCGCGGCATCCTCCAGGCCCTGGCCGAGTACGGGCAGGTGGAGGCGGACAACGTCATGCTCACTGAGCATGTGCGTGCGTCGCAGCGCCGCTACATCTCGCACAAGTACGCGCGCGGCACCGGCACCCTGGTGGTGTACCTGTTGGACCCGAACATCGAGGACGCCATCCGCGGCTCGGTGAAGCGGACCTCGGCGGGGGCGCACCTGGCGCTGGAGCCGGAGCTGGCGCAGGAGATTGTCCAGGCGGTGCGCTCGGAGTGCGGACACCTGCCGCCCAGCGCGCAGCGCCCCGTCATCCTCACGGCGATGGACATCCGGCGCTACGTCCGCAAGCTGCTGGAGTACGAGTTCAACCCATCGTTCTCCGTGCTGAGCTACCAGGAGCTGTCCCCCGAGCTGAACATCCAGCCGGTGGCGCGCATCTCCACGCGGTAGGGGTTGCTGCCGCCTCGGGCCCGCGCGCCGCACCGGCGCGCCAGGGCCCGAGGGGCGTGAGTCCCCCTGGTGCCGAGACACGCCACCCGCGGGCGGGGCTATGCCCCCACGAGCACGGCGATCATCAGCACCAGGAAGAGCAGGCCCACCAGCCCCATCACCACGAGCGGGACGAGCTTCTCCTTGTCCTTCAGCGCGGACATGGCGCCGCCTTGCGCGGGCTCGTCCGGCACGGGGTACTCGGCCGACACGGGCGGGAGCGGCTCCTCGGCGACGGGCTCGTCGACGGGCGGGGCAGGGTCCTCGGCGACGGGCTCCTCGACGGGCGGGGCCGGCTCCTCGACGGGCGGCGCGGGCTCCTCCTCGGGAGGCGGCGGCTCCACCGGCTTGGGCTCCGGGCGCGGACGCCGGGGGGAGGGCGGCGGCGGGGCCTTCACCTCGCTGGCGAGCTGAACGGGCTCATCGGCGGGCTCGGTGGGGTCCACGTACACGAAGCGGGTGGCCCCCACCTCCAGCTCGTCCCCGTCCTTGAGCTGCCGGCGGTTGACCCGCTTCTTGTTCACCTTGATGCCGTTGCGGCTGCCCAGGTCCTCCACGTGCGTGCCGGACCAGTCGCGCCGCACCTTGGCGTGCTTCCGGGAGACGAGGTCGTCCTTGAGGACGATGTCCGCGTCCTTCTCGTCGCGGCCCAGCACGACTTCCTTCGCGTCCCCCAGCTCGATGCGCTCGCCCTCGCGGGGGCCGTTCATGAAGCGCAGGTAGCGCTCCTCGCCGCCGCCGGCCAGGCCGCGCATGGCGTCCTTCACCATGCCCCGGGCGATGAAGGCCGTCTTCTCCGCCCCGGCCTCGGCGTTCAGGTGCTCCAACACCCGGTCGAAGCGCACGTCGTACGTCGCGATGGCGATGACGTCGCCATTGCGAAGCAGGCGCTTCTCGCCCTTGGGCACCGGCTTGCCGTTGATCTGCGTGCCGTAGGAGCTGCCCAGGTCCTCCAGGAAGAAGAGCGTGCCCTCCTGGAGGATGCGCGCGTGGTTGCGCGACACCGCCTGTTGGGCGAGCACGACCTGACAGGCCTTGTCACGGCCCAGCGTGATGACCGCGTCGTCGAGGACGAACTCGGTGCTCTGGGCAGCGCCGGCCTCGCTGCGCTGCGTAACGGTGAGACGAACGCTCATCGAAAAGGAAGGGTGCTGGGAAGGCGGGACAGCGGAACGTCAGAACGTCGCGTCGCTCAGGAATCTCTCACACGTCTGGTACTCCGTGGGGAATTCCTCTGACGTCCCGTATTTCAAGAAGTTCTTGCAGGCGATCTGCGCGTGCTCGCGCTTGTGCGCCTCGAAGAAGAGTTCGTACAAACCGTAGTGGCAGGCGGCGTACTTGGCGTCCAGCTTCACGCACTTGCGATAGGTGGACTCCTCCTCGGCGACCAGGCCCTTCTCGCGGTACTGGCGGGCGAGCATGAAGAGCGCGGGCGCGGAGTTCTCCGCCTGCTGCGTGTCCTTGATCTCCTTGAAGGCCGCGTCGGTGAGGGCCGACTTGCGCTGGGCCAGGGCCAGGTTATTGATGCAGCTGCTGTTGCTCGAGTCCAGCTGGGCACAGTTGCCAAAGGCCTCGCGGGCCTCCGGGAAGCGGCCCAGCTCCATGAGCGCGGTGCCCAGGTCGTGCCACAGCAGGGGCGAGTCCTGCACCAACTGGGTGGCCCGGGAGAGGTGCTCACCGGCGTCGTCGTATTCACCCTCCGAATAGGCGATGACGCCCAGGGTGTGGTGGGCGTCGGCGATGCCGGGGTTGACGGCCAGGAGGGTGCGCAGCTCCCGCTTGGACTCGTCCATCTTCCCCATCTTCATGAGGGAGAGGGCCAAGTTGTAGCGCGACTCCAGGTTGTCCGGATTGACCTTCAGGGCGCGGCGGAAGTTGTCGTGCGCCTTTCCGTAGGCGCCTTCCTGCATGTAGATGGCGCCCAGGTTCTGGTACGCCTGCAGGTGCTCCTGGTTGTAGCGCAGGGCCTTGATGAAGTGCTTCTTCGCGTCCTCGTTGCGGCCCGAGTACATGGCGATGAGGCCCTTGTTGGACCAGAGGTCGGCGTACTGGGGGGAGAACTCCAGGCCCAGGTCGCAGAACGTGTCCGCGCGCGTCAGGTCACCCTTGGCCATCTCCTGGGAGCACAGCTCATTGTTGATGAGCGCGCGTTCATGCGGCGGCGGCGTCCGGACGCAGGCGGCGGCGAGCGGGAGGGTGGAGACCAGGGACAGCGCGGCGGCAAGTCGGCGGAGACGCATGGCGGGGCGAGTGTAGGAGACGGCCCGCCCCCAGGCAACGGCCCGCGTGGCTTGAATCCAGGCTGTTTTCCGGGGGTTACGCCGGTAGAGTGGCGGCCCATGCGTACCCTGCTCTGCACCCTTGGCTTCACCCTGGCGCTCCTGAGCGCCGCTCCGGCGCATGCCCAGTTCGCCAACCGCAGTCTGGGCGTGTCCCTGGGTTACATGGACTTCAACCGGACCAACGGCCTGGATTCGTCGTTCTTCGTGGGCATCGATGCCAGCCTCTACATCGAGAACGGCTTCGAGGTCGTCTCCCTGTCGAAGATCACCTTCCCCCGCGACACCACGGACCGCAACGAGCGCCGCGTGGTGGGCCTGGCGCCGTCCATTGGCATCCGCTACCTGCTGCTGGAGGAGTCCATCCGCCCCTACGTCGGGACGGACCTGAGCTACCTCATCGTCTTCAAGAACAACGTCAGCAACTTCGTGGGCATCGGCCCCAACGTCGGCGTCGACTTCTTCGTGACGGACTCGGTGAGCGTGGGCGCGCGGGCGCAGTACAACTTCTACATCGCGCTCAACGAGAAGACGCAGCGCTCGCTCACGTTGTCGCTCGGCGCGGCGGCGTACTTCTAGCCTTCGCCTTCGGCGGCAGCAGGGCCGCGGCCACCAGCAGCGCCCACTTCTCGTCGGAGAGGTGGGCCGGCTTCTCCATGGCCAGCGCGTCCCGCAGCCGCGCGCCGAGCGCCGCGAACAAGCGGAGCCGGGCTTCCATCCGCAGCTCCTCGCGCCGCAGGGCCGCCGTCAGCACCACCTCCCGCTCCTCCGTGGACAGCCGCTTCACCCGCGACACGAAGAGCGGATCCGCCAGCAGGCCTTCGTCGCCCGGGGCGCCCAGCGCGGACGGCACCCGGAGGCGGCGCTCGCGCACGACGAGCGTCCCCGCCAGCATGTCCCCCAGCCGCTGCTGGGAGCGGGACACCAGGGCGGAAACCCCACCCACCAGGTAGAACACCGGCAGCCGGTCCACCGGGCGCGCCAGGTTGCGCAGCGCCGCATGGTAGAAGCCGATGCGCACGCCGCTCTCCTGGATGACCCGCAGCGACATCACCCGCTTGCCCACGGTGCGTCCGCTCCACACCGTCTCCAGGGTGATGGCGTAGCCCCAGTCCACCAGGAAGTAGATGACGATGCCCAGCGCGCTGGCGAAGCCCGGGGCGGCCATCATCGCCACGTTGATGGCCATGAGGATGCCCGCGGACATGGCCAGGACGATGACGGCGTCCACCAGCCAGGCCAGGAAGCGCGAGTACAGCCCGGCCAGGGTGAAGCGGAACTCCACGTACTCGGGGGTGAGCACCGTGTGGGTGCCGTCCAGCAGGGTGTCGGTGGCGGTCGTCACCGACACAGTCTAGCCGGGCCGGAGGGCCCGCGGGCGGCCGTGACGGCCATTGCTCGCGGCTCCAACGATTCCAGTGGGGCGGCGGAAGTCGGGCAGCGGTGTCCGAAGTGACATGTTCACTGCCCGGAGGGCAGGCGGGCGGGACATCGCACGACAGCGCTATTCTGGGGGCCCAAGCGCGTGGAGTAGTGTGCCGCGCACCGCAACCGTGCCCCCCTCCGACTCCTCATCGTGGAACCGCCGTCTCCTGCCGGCGGCGGCCTTTCAGTTCGCGCTCATCGCAGGGGTGACGCAGCTGAAGACGGCTTCCAACGCCCTGGTGCTGTCGCGCTTCGAGTCGCAGGCGCTGCCGTACCTGTACCTGCTGGGCGCGTTGATGACGGCGGCCATGACGCTGCTGCCGCGCTCCAAGCCAGGCTCGCCCTTCGAGTCACCGGGCCTGCTGACGGGCATGGGCGGCGTGGTGGCGCTGGGGCTCGCGGCGGCGCTGTCCGCGGGGCAGCGGCTGCCCGCGCTGGCGCTGTACCTGTTCGCGGACACCTTCTCCACGTTCGTGTCCTTCCGCTTCTGGGGCCGCATGGCGGCGGCGTTCGACGCGCGGGAGGCGCGGCGGGCCTTCACCGCGCTCAACGGCTTCGCCATGGGGGGCGGCATCGCGGGCGGTCTGTTGGTGCAGGGGCTGGCGGTGAAGCTGGGGACGCCGGCCATCGTGGTGAGCGGCGCGCTGGGGTTGCTCGTCGCGGGCGCCATCTTCCACCACCTGTACAAGGGCCTGCCGCCCACGCCGGCGCGCGGACGGCCCCCGTCCTTCCTGGGGCTGCACTATCTGGCGGAGAGCCCCTACGCGCAGGTGTTGGCGGCGCTGGGCATCGCGTTCGCGGTGCTGTCCTCGTTCGTGGACTACCTGTTCCGCCTGCGCCTGGAGGGCACGCTGAGCGAGGACGCGCTCACGGAGCTCTTCGGTTCGCTCCAGCTGTGGATTGGGCTGTTCTGCGTCGCCTTCCAGTTGCTGGTGGCGCAGCGGCTGCTGAAGCGGCTGGGCCTGCTGCGCTACGTCGCGCTGGTGCCGCTGGTGCTGGCCCCGCTCGCGGGCGCGGCGCTGGTGACGCCCAGCCTGTGGCCGGTGCACCTGCTGCGGCTGGTGGAGACGGCGGTCAGCTACTCCATCCTCCCGGTGGGCATCCAGCTGCTCTACGCGGCCGTGCCGGACGAGCAGCGCGAGGGCCTGCGCGCGACGGTGGATGGCCTCTTGCGCAAGGGCGGCGTGGTGCTGGCCGGCGTGCTGCTCATCGGCGCGGGCCGCGCGGCGAACGGCGTCACCATGGCGGTGGCGGTGGTGGGCATGTGCGCCGCGCTGGGCCTGCTGCTGGTGCGGCTGAAGCCCGCGTACGTGGCCGCGCTGGGTGAGCAGGTGGGCGCGCCCGAGGAAGAAGACGTGGAGCTGGAGGGCGAGGAGGAGCAGCGGCTGCTCGCCGAGGCGCTGGCGGCGCCCGCCCCCGAGCGCGTGCTGCGCGCGGTGGCCATGATGGAGCAGGCGGAGGTGCCGCTGCGGCCGTACCTGCCCGCGCTGCTGCGCCACCCGCACGAGCGCGTGTTGGAGCGGGGCGTGTCCCTGGCGCTGGAGCTGGAGGCTCACGAGCTGGCGCCGGTGCTGGAGCGGCTGGTGGAGGAGGGGCCGCGCCGGCCTCGGGACCAGGCCGTGTGGGCCCTGGCGCGCCTGTCTCCGGAGCGGGCCGAGCGGCTGTTGCCCGCGCTGCTGAACCACTACGACGTGGGCCTGCGCTGCGCGGCGATTGGCGCGCTGGTGAAGTCCACCGGCAGCTCCGCCGCGTTGGAGGCGCTGCAGGCCATGCTGTCGCGTGGCGAGGGCGCGCCGGTGTCGGAGCGCCGCGAGGTGGCGCGGCTTTTGGGCCGGCTCCAGGACGCGCGCTTCGCGGAGGCCCTGGCGCGCTACCTGGAGGACGCGGACGGTTCGGTGCGGCACGTGGCGCTCGTCGCCGTGGGCAAGGGCCGCTACGTGGAGCTGGCGCCCCGGCTGTTGCCGTTCCTCACCTGGCGCGAGGAGCGCAAGGCGGCCCGCGAGGCGCTCGTGGCGCTGGGGGACGACGTGACGCCGCTGGTGGAGGACCAGCTCAACAACCTGGTGGCCCCGCTGGCGATGCGGCTGCAGCTGCCCCGCGTGCTGCGCGGCATCGGCACCCCGGCGGCGCTGGACGCGCTGCTGTTCTCCAACGTGCGCGACGACGCGTCCCTCCACTTCCGCATCGGCGCGCAGATGTCGCGCCTGCGAGACGAGCACCCCGAGCACCCGGTGGACGTGGAGCGCGTGCGAGAGGCCCTGGGGCGGCGGCGCGACGTGTACCGGAACCTGGTGGGGGCCTTCCGGGATTTGCGCGCGGCGCTGGGGGATGGCTCGCTGCTCACCCGCGCGGTGGGCGACCGGATGGACCAGGCGCTGGAGCTGTGCTTCTTCCTCCTGGGCCTGCTGCACCCGTCGCACGTGATGCGCGGCATCCACTACAACCTGGTGGGGCCGGACCCCCGGCGCCGGGCGCTGGCGCTGGAGCTGTTGGAGAACCTGGTCGACGAAGAGGACCGGGAGCTGGTGATGGAGCAGGTGGAGGCCCACCACCGCGAGCTCCCCCCAGGCGCGCCGGGCCGGCTGTGGCGCCGCCTGGCCGCGCTGGTGCAGAGCGAGGACGGCGTGCTGCGCGCGTGCGCCCGCCACGTGGCGTGGGTGAACGGGCTGCACGTGCTCCCGCAGGAAGGTGACATGAGCGACAGGACGGTCCAGCGAATGTTCGCGCTGGAAGGCGTGAGCGTCTTCTCCCAGTGCGACGTGGACGACATCGCCGCCATCGCCGCGGTGGCCCGCGAGGCGTCGTTCCGCGCGGGCGAGCGCATCTACGCCCAGGGTGACCCGGGCGACGCGCTCTACGTCATCGTCGACGGCGCCGTGGATGCCTTCCACGACGGCGAGCACGTGCTGCGCTTCCAGGGCAAGCAGGCCTTCGGCGAGGTGAGCCTGCTCGACGGCGCGCCGCGCCCCACGGACATGGTGGCCGCGGTGGATACGCGCGTGCTCATCATCGACCGGCGCGACTTCCTCGACCTGCTCGCGGACCGGCCGGAGCTGCTCACGGGCTTCTTCCGCGCGGTGAGCCTGCAGCTCCAGGCGCTCATCGCGCTGCCCGACTTCCGCGAGACGGGCGAGCGGCTGGAGATGACGGCGCCGCTGGGGCCGCTGGCCCCGCCGCTGCCGGATGGGCCCGCGCCGGATTCGAACGACGACCGCTCCCGCGACGACTCCTGAGCGCTCCGGGCGGCTTCACCACACGTCGGCGGGCTTGGGGACGCCGGTGGAGGGCGGCTCGTCCTGGCCCTGGGCCGCGAGCGCCTCCTTCGCCGCCTCGACGTCGGCGACGAGCAGGTGCGCGGAGGCCACCGGGATGAGGGGGCGGACGAAGAACTTCATCGGTGGGAACGAACCCAGGAAGCGGACGAGCGCGAGGCCGGCGAACACCCAGGGGTGGCGCTCCGTGCTGGAGATGGGCGCGAAGACCTCCTCCGTGCGTCGTCCCCAGGACGCGCCGTACCGCTGGAGCGTGCCCCAGCGCAGGCCTGGCACGCGCGTGGTGATGAACGTCCACAGCCGGAGGAACCAGGGTGGACGTGACGCCCCCATGGCCGGCTCCCAGGCCCGTGAGCTCTTGGCGGCGGTGAAGACCACCCACCACCACATGCTCCAGGCGGTGAAGAGGGCGTAGAAGACGGTGCGGGAGGCGCACATGAAGGGGACGGCGAGCACGAACAGCGCCGGCACGCCCACCATGAGCAACAGGAAGGCCCGCCACCGCCGCCGCAGCTTCTTGCGCAGCCAGACGAAGTTGACGCGCACGCGCGGCGGGACGTCCTCTTCCTCCGGCTCCAGTCCGGTGAGCAGGCTGGCCTGGCGGGAGATGGCGTCGTGGTAGTCCCGCGACAGGGCGATGACCACCCACTGCGCCAGTTGCAGCGCGGCGAACAGGGCGGCCCAGAAGGCGATGCTCCACACGGAGAACCCCTTCACCGCCCAGCTCGACTTCGTGGGGGCGTCGGCCTTGCTGGGGGGCGAATCGGCCGAGGCCTCCTGCTCCGCGGCGGAGTCAGCCGCCGAGTCGCCTTCTTCCAGGTCCAGACCGCGCGTGGTCTCGAGCACCAAGGCCGCGATGGCCTCTGGGAGCGACACGCCCGCGTCCGCACCCTGGGCGGCCGCCTCGAGGTCCCGGATGCTCTTTTCGAGCCGCGCCGCCGAGGCCGACGCTGCCTGTGACGTTCCCTCCTGGGGCTTCGGGGCCTCCGGCGCCGCGTTCGGTCCGTCCGTTCGCGCCGTGGAGGCACCAGGCGCCTGGGCCGTGTCCGCCCGCGCCTCCGAGTCACCGGGAGTGGGCGCCGTGTCCGCCCGCGCCTCCGAATCGTCGGGCGTTGGCGCGGAGTCAGTGGGGGAGGGGGCCGTGTCCGCCTCCGCCTCGCCGCTCTCGGCTTCCTCCGCCTCCCCCAGTGCCGCGCCGGCCGCGGCCAGCTCCCGGTTGGCGAGCCGCGCGTCCAAGGCCTTGAGCCGCGCCTGGGTCTTCTCCTCGAGCGCAATCAGCCGCCGGGCGCTCTTGGCCTCCGCCTTCTTGGCCTGCCGCTCCGCGAACGCCGTGGCGACCTTCTCCACCTGGGCCGCCTGGGCCTTGTCGCGGGAGCGCCGCTTGCTCGCGCTCTCCGCCGCCTCAGTTCCGGAAGTCATGCAACTCAAGGCCAAAGCCAGAGCTGCAATGGATTGCAGGAATCCAACGCGGATGTATTGCTTCCGCGCCGCCGGGTCCCCGAGCAGGGCCCCGCCGATGTGGAACGGCAGGCTGGCCCCATAGAGGAACTGGCGCAGCCGTCCCTCGGGCGGCCTCCGAGCTCGGAGCGAGGGAGCCCGCACACCCGCACGCACCTTGTCCCGGTGCTCGCGTGCCCGGGCTTCTTCCTGCCCAGGAAACTCCCGCTCTGTGTGCTTGTGAACCGTGCCTTCGGGTGAGGAGCCGCCGTGCCGCGTGTCGCTGTCTGCCACGTGTCTCAGCGTAGCACGAGCCGAGTTGTGCTAAAGGCGCACCTGTGAGCACGAACCCTCTCCGTCCTCGTTCCCTCCTTCAGCCGCTGTCCGGCGTGCTGGTTCTCGCCCTCGGTGCCGTTACCGGCTGCGAGAAGAGCAATCCCACTCCTCCCGCCGCGCCCGAGGCGAAGGCGCCCCCTCCGCCCAGCGAGGTCACCCTGCTGGTGACGGGCGGCGCGTTCGGCCAGCTCCAGCCCGTGGAGGGCAAGGGCGGCGCGGCGGAGATGCTCGGCCGCTGGGTGGCCGACGAGAAGCACTGCCCCGGCCCCATCCGTGAAGGCCAGGCCACCTGCGCCGACTCCAGCACGCTGGCGCTCGCCACGGGTGACCACTGGAACGGCCCGGCCCTCTCCTCCTTCTTCCTGGGCACGCCCACCGCCGAGGTCATGGGCCGCATGGGCTACGCCGCCTCCGCGCTGGGCAACCACGAGCTGGCCTTCGGCAAGGACGCCTTCCTCAAGAACCGCGGCGCGGGCGGCTTCCCGTTCCTCGCCGCCAACCTCAAGGTGAAGGACCCGGCGCTGGCGGGCGACCTGTCCATGCCCGCGTTCCAGATCTTCGAGCGCCGCGGCCTGAAGATTGGCGTCGTGGGCCTGGCCTCCGAGAAGACGGTCCGCACCGCGATGCCCGGCCGCGCGGACGGGCTCGAGGTCACCGGCTACGAAGAGGCGCTCAACACCGCCGTGCCCGAGGCCCGCAAGGCCGGCGCGGACGTGGTGGTGGTGCTCGCCGACGAGTGCGTCACCGACCTGCAGCCCGCGGTGGCGAAGCACCCCGAGTGGAAGCTGGCGCTGGTGGCCGGTGGCCGCTGCGCGCAGCCCGTGGAGCTGAAGGACGGCGCCACCAGCTTCGTGTCGCTGGACCGCGGCTTCGGCAAGTACCTGCGCGCGCACGTCACCTTCGACCCGGCGAAGCCCGCGGGTGAGAAGCTGACGGCCCTGGACACCCAGGTCATCGAGGTTTCGGGCGGCTCGCCGGACGCGGAGACGGCCCAGCTGGTGGGCAAGTGGAAGACGCAGCTCGACGAGGTGCTCGGCCAGAAGATTGGTTTCACCAAGGCGGGCATCCCGCAGTCGTCGCCGCAGATGGCGAAGTGGGTCGGGGGCGCGGTGCGCGAGACGCTCGGCACCGACGCGGCCATCCTCAACAGCGGCGGCATCCGCGGCGACCTGCCGGCGGGCGCCGTCACGCGCGGCAGCATCTACTCGGTGATGCCGTTCGAGAACACGCTCCTCGTCGTGAAGCTGAAGGGCGAGGACCTGGCCAAGCAGCTGGCCAACCCGAACGCGCTCGTCTCCGGCTTCACGGCCGCGGGCAAGGGCAAGTTCAAGGACGCCAAGGGCAAGGCCCTGGACCCGAAGAAGGAGTACACGGTTGCCACGGTGGAGTACCTCTACTTCGGCGGTGACGGCTTCGAGTTCGAGAAGCTGGCCCCCGAGCCCACCGAGACGGGCATGGCCTGGCAGACGCCGGTGGTCGAGTGGACGAAGCAGAAGGAGAGCAGCGAGAAGAAGCCGCTCGAGAAGCTGCTGAAGTAGTCCCCGCGGCACGCACCCCGCCGCACCCGAGGCGCCGGAGGAGCCCCCACGCGGGCCCTTCCGGCGCTTCGCCGTTTTCGTCAGGGCGCCTGTGACGCGGGGGGCCCGTCGCCGCCCGAGGAGGCCTCTTCGCCGCACACGGCCCGGTAGCGGGCCAGCGTGTCATGCACCGTCCGGCGCAGCCGCTGCGGCGTGCCCTCGTGCAGCATGTCCACGGCCAGGTGCTGGGCCTCCAGCGCCTCCGGGCAGCGTCCCAACTGGAAGAGGATGGTGGACCAGGTGTCCAGCACGGAGGCGTTGCCGGGCGCCAGCGTGAGGGCCCGCTGCGCCGCGGCCAGCCCCTTCTCCGGCTGGGCCGTGCGCGCGTAGTAACCCGCAAGGCCGTTCTGCGCGCTGACGCTGTCGGGGAGCAGCTCCACCGCGCGCAGCCTCGCGGCCTCCTGTTCCTCGGACGTGTTGCCCGCGGCGTCCAGCGCCTGGGCCAGCGCCATCCACGCGTGGCCGCTGACGGGGTGCAGCGCCACCAGCTCCCGGGCCAGCAGGAGCCCCCGGAAGGGGTCCTCCGTGGAGCGCAGGCGCAGCAGCAGGGCGTCGACGTTGCCGGGCTCCTCGCGCGTGGCCTCCGCCATCTCGCGCTCCAGGTGGGGCAGCCGCGCCTCCAGGGGCAACGCGCCCGGCGTCAGCAGGAACAGCTGCGCGCGGATGGCGTGGACCTCCGCCGCGCGCATGGGACGCGTGGTGAGCGGGGACGTCACGGGCGCCAGCGGCGCGGTGGTGGTGCGGTGGCTCACGTGGCCATGGCGGCGGACGTAGCCGTTCAGCTCTCCGGCCAGGTCCTTCGCGCCCTGAAAGGCCGCGTCGAAGGCCTCGCGAGGGTGTTCGCCGCGCATGAGCCGCTTCTGGAAGGACTCGAAGCGCGCGCTGTGGCGGGTGATGAAGAAGTGCACCCACAGCCACGAGGACGCGTAGTACTGCCGCGACTCGGCGGTGCTGAGGACCCCCTTGCGGTCCCACTCCCAGAGCTCGTCGAGCGTGCGCCAGCCGTGGCGCCACACCTGCGCATAGAAGCCGTCGTGCAGCCGTCCGAGGATGACCGCGCGCCGCTCGGGCCGCAGGGCGATGGTCTCCAGGTAGCCCGCCAGTCCCTCCGACAACCACCGGGGCTGCCGGACGAGCGCGAGCTCGGACAGGTAGTGCGTCAGCTCGTGGGCCTGGGTGGTGATGTCCGCCGTCGCCTCGGTGAGGGCGTAGGCGTGCCCGGCCAGCACGAGCAGGGGGCCGTCCTCGGTGCGCGTGGAGAAGCCTTCAATGGGGATGCTGGTGAACTCCGCCAGGGCGCTCCGGTTGTGGAGGAGGATGATGTCCACCGTGCCCGGCGGGTCGAAGCTGCCGCCCCAGGCCTGGAGCAAACCCTGCCGCAGCAGCTCCAGCTCCTGGGCCGCGGACTCGGCCGTCGGCGTGTCCAGGTTGGTGCGGACGGTGAAGTGCGGGCTGCGCACCTCGACCCAGGGGCGGCCTCCCTCCAGGGGGCACAGGGCGCGCGCGCCCGTGCATCCCGACAGCAGGGCGAGCAGCCATCCCAGCAACGCCATCCGACACGTCATGGGCCGAGTTTTCCCACAAAGCCCTCGCCGAGGGCAGGGTGGCCCGCCGCGTCACTGGGCTAGAGTGTCCGTCATGGAGATGGCGGAGTTCATCGAGTCCCGCAGGCCGCGCTGGGAGCAGCTGGAGTCGCTGCTGGACCGCTCCGAGCTGCAAGGCCTGCGCGCGTTGAGCCTGGAGGACGCCCGGACGTTGGGGCGCCTGTACCGCGCCGTTTCCAGTGACTTGTTGTGGGTGCGCGCGCGCAGCGGCTCCGCGGACGTGAATGCCTACCTCAACGACCTGGTGGGACGGGCCTACGCGCTGACGTATCCGGGCCGCCGCCCGCGCTTCTCGGAGGTGTGGGGCTTCGTGGCGCGCGGCTTCCCCGCGCTCATGCGCAGCGAGTGGCGCATGTACGTGGCGTCGCTGCTGATGCTGCTGGCCGGCGTGGGCTTCGGCTACGTGGGGATGATGGTGGACCCCGACGCGGCGCTCTACCTGGTGCCGGCCGAGCACCTGAACCTGGACCCCGTCAAACGCGCCGCGGACGAAGCGGCGGGGACGGGGATGTCGGCGCAGGACCAGGCCCAGTTCACCACCTTCCTCTTCACCCACAACATCCAGGTGGCCTTCCTGGCCTTCGCGCTGGGCATCACGATGGGCGTGGGCACGGCGTTGATGCTCTTCGTCAACGGCCTGTTCCTGGGCGCGCTCGCGCAGGTGTACGCGGCCAAGGGCATGGCGGGCTGGTTCTGGGCGTGGATTCTCCCGCACGGCATCCCGGAAATCACCGCCATCTGCATCGCGGGCGCCGCGGGGTTGGTGATTGCGCGGGGCATGGTGGCGCCGCGCGGGTTGCCTCGGGGCATGGCGGTGCGGCGCGAGGCGGTGACGGCGGTGAAGCTGCTCTTCGGCACGCTCACGCTCTTCGTGCTCGCGGGCTTCATCGAAGGCACGGTGTCCCAGGTGCATCCGCCCAAGCTGTCGGTGGCCTTCAAGGTGACGTTCGCGCTGGTGGTGGGCTCGGGCGTCTATGCGTACCTGTTGTCGGACTGGCTCCGCGGAGGCCGCGAGGCGCGGGGGGACGGCGCCCCCGGAGTGAAGGCCCATGGATGAGCGGCTCTGGCTGCCTCCGCTGCCCGACGCGCCGGAGGTCCTCATCGAGTGCCCGCGCTTCTCCTTCGTGAAGCGCCGCGCGGACGGCGCGGTGGACTTCATCTCGCCGCTGCCGTGCCCCTACAACTACGGCAGCATCCCGGGCCTCACGTCGGATGAAGGGGACCCGCTGGACGCCGTGGTGCTCGGGCCCCGGCTCGCGCTGGGGCAACGCCTGAAGGTGCCGGTGGTGGGCGTCATCGGCTTCGTCGACGCCGGGCGCGGGGACCCGAAGGTGGTGTGCTCCGCCGCGCCGCTGACGAACGCGGAGCGCGCCGGGCTGGAGCGCTTCTTCCGCGTCTACGCGCTCTTCAAACAGGCGCTGCACCGCGTGCGAGGCAACGCGCCGGACACGCGCTTCGCGGGGTGGTTGCCGCTCCCCGCGCCGGTGGTGGTGACGCTCGGCGAGGACACGGGCGCGGGCGCTACAGGACGCCGCGCGCCTTGATGTCCAGGTAGCGGTTGACGGCCGCGAGGCTCAGCTCATCCGGCTGCACGTCGAGCATCTGCACGCCGCCCTGACTCACGCGCGCCTTGAGCACCTCGCGGTCCGTGAGCAGCTCCGACGCCACCGCGTGCTGGAAGGCCTCTTCGGGGCCGGGCGGCGGCGTGCGCAGCAGCTTCTGGAGCGCGGTGTCCTTCACGGACAGGCACAAGGGCACGTGCCGCCGCGCCAACCGGTGCAGCGGCGCCACCATGGTGGAGGCCTGCTCCTCGTCCAGGAAGTCGGTGAAGACGCACAGCAGGCTGCGGCGCGTGAGGCGGAGGTTCAGCTCCTTGAAGAGCGCCAGGTAGTCCACGTACGTCAGGCTGGGCGTGGTGGCGTAGAGCATGTCCACCATCTTCCGGTACTGCGTGCGCCCGGCCGCGGGCGGCAGGTAGGCCTTCACGCCGTCGGCGAAGACGGCCAGCCCCACGCGGTCCCCGTTGCGCACGGCGACGAAGGCCAGGAAGAGGGCCGCGTTCACCGCGTGGTCCAGCTTGGTGAGGCCGTCCACCTGCGCGGCCATGGAGCGGCCCGCGTCCACGCAGATGAGGATGGACTGCGAGCGCTCCGCCTCCAGGACGCGCGTCACCGGACGGCCGCGCCGCGCGGTGGCCTTCCAGTCGACCTCGCGCACGCTGTCGCCCTGGGCGTAGTCCCTCAGGCGCGCGAACTCACTGCCGCGCCCGTCGCGCCGAAGCTGCCGCAGGCCCAGGTTGACGAGGTCCAACGCCGCGCCGGACAGCAGCAGCCGGTTGGCGCCGCGCAGGTCCGGGTACACCGCGATGCCTTGCGCGGCGGGGAACACCCGCTCGTGCGACACGAGCCCCAGCGGTCCGCGCACCCGGAGGTGGAGGTCTCCGAATTGGAAGCGCCCGCGCTTGCCGGGCGTCACGCGGTACACCCAGCGCGACTCGCTCTGCGCGGGCAAGTCCAGCGGCGCCTCGTCCGGAACGGCGTCGAAGCCGTCCGGCACGTCGTCCCGGACGCGCACCTGGATGGCGCCGTTGCCCCGGTGAATCAGCCGCACCACCACCTTGTTGGGCACGCCCACGTTGAGGCGCGCGGGCAGCACCCGGTGGACCTCCAGGCGGGCGCGCCGCGCGGAGAGGAAGTCCAGCACCGCCAGCGCCAGCACCAGGGCGTCCAGCGCGAGCACGGCGCCGCCCAGGCCGGGGCTGAAGCCCGCCAGCATCATGGGCAGCGCGAGCAGCGCCAGCAGCACCCACAGGCGCGGGGTGGGAATCACCGGGGGACCTCGACGCCGTGCACCACCTCGCGCAGCACGTCCGACGGCGTGGCCCCGTCCAGCTCCGCGTCCGGCGACAGCAGCAGGCGGTGCTTCAGCACGGGCGCGGCCAGGAAGCGCACGTCATCCGGGGTGACGAACCCGCGCCCGCGCAGCGCCGCCAGGGCCTTGGCCGCCAGCAGCAGGTGCACGCCCGCGCGCGGGCCCGCGCCCAGGCGGATGCGGCTGGACGAGCGCGTGGCCGACACCAGCTTGCGGACGTAGGCCAGCACCGGCGGCTCCACCGTGACTTCGTTGAGCGCGCCCCGCGCGGCCAGCAGGCCCTCCTTCGCGACCGCGGCGTTGACGCCCGCGCGCTGCAGGTCGCCCGCGTCGAAGCCGCGGTGCACCGAGGCCAGGATCGCGTCCTCCTCCTCCGGCGCCGGGTAGCCCACCTCGATTTTGAGGAGGAAGCGGTCCAGCTGCGCCTCGGGCAGCGGATAGGTGCCCTCGGACTCGACGGGGTTCTGGGTGGCGAACACCGTGAAGAGCGGCGAGAGCGGCAGCACGCGGCCCTCCATGGAGACGGAGCGCTCCTGCATGGCCTCCAGCAGCGCGGACTGCGTCTTGGCGGGCGCGCGGTTGATTTCGTCCGTCAGCAGCAGGTCCGTGAAGATGGGGCCGCGCACCAGCGTGAAGCCCTGCGTCTTCAGGTCGAACACGCTGGTGCCCAGGATGTCCGCGGGCATCAGGTCCGGGGTGAACTGGATGCGCTTGAACTCCGCGCCGATGCTGCGCGACAGGGCCTTGGCCATCAGCGTCTTGGCCACGCCGGGCACGCCCTCCAGCAGGATGTGACCGCCGGCGATGAGTCCGCAGAGCATCAGCTCCAGGGCCTCGTCCTGGCCCACCACGGCCTTGCGGACCTCGCTCAGCACGGCCTCGCGGATGGCATGGGCGGCCCGCACGGCGGCGCCAGCCGGGGTGGAGGAGGGGGCGGACAGGGTGTCGTTCATGGCTTACCGGGAGAAGGGCTGGGCCGGGCAGCGCCGGCGGAATGAAGGCGTTGGCGCAGCCGCGCCGCGCGTTCGGCGAGCTGCTGGAGGTCCGTGTCTCGGCTGACCGAGGCCGCCTCGGTGGTGAGGGCCTCGAGCCCCTGGGCCAGGTCCGCGCGGCCGCGCTCGCGCAGCCCCTGCGTCACGGACGGGGCCGGGGCGTGCGCGGGCAGCCCCGCGTGCAGGGCCAGCTCCTGGGTGAGGCCGCGCAGGAGGAGGGTGGCGGCGAAGCCATGGTGGCGGCCCTCGCGGTACAGCCGCCCCATGGCGAAGAGCGCGTCCGTGGCGCCCACGCGCACGGCGTCAGGCGGAGGGCGCGCGCGGCCGAAGCGCTTCAGCGACACCGACCACAGCGCGACCCCGAGCAGCAGCTGCAGCACCGCGAAGTGCAGCCCGTAGCGGCGCGCGAAGTCCACCACCGAGCGCTCGTTGGTGAAGCCGTGGTGGAACTCGTCGAACGAATAGGGACCGGGCCCCAGGGCGCTCAGCGCGCTCAGCCAGAACTGCGCGTTGTCCGCCCGGGCCAGCGCCTGGTTCATGGCCAGCTCCGGGGCGCCCACCACCAGCACGCGGCCCTGACCGTAGGGCACCACCGCGGCGGCGAACATGCCCAGCCGCTCATCCTCCAGGACGGGGATGGCGCTCTCGGGCAGCTCCAGGTAGGCCTGCACCCGCGCCTCCACGCGCTCCACGCCCAGCGTGTAGGGCGTGGGCTGCGGCGGCACCAGCGTGCGCATGGGCAGCGTGGTGTCCGCCTTGAAGAGCTTCACGCCCAGCGCGTCCAGCAGCGGGTTCTCCCGCGAGCCCCAGGGGACGTAGACGAGGCTGCCCCCGCCGCGCACGTGCTCCAGCAGCTTCTCCGTCTCAGCCGAATCCAGCGCGGCGGCGCGGAAGGCATTGAAGCCGGTGCGCGGCACGTGCTCGTCGCCCAGGCCCGCGTCGGGCTCGGCGGCCAGGGCCGTCTGGTCGGGGTCGGATTCGTAGCTGCCTTCGACCTCCACCGCCAGCAGCACGGGCGTGCCGAGGCCGGACGTGACGCGCAGGTCCGACAGGTGGCGCGTCGCCGGCAGGCCGCTCTCCTGCGCCAGCAGGAGCAGGGCCCGCGCGCCGTCCTCCTGCGCGCGGAAGGTGGAGAGCGTGTCCGCGAACTCATTCCGCCGGGCGCCCCGGACGAGGAAGGTGGCCAGCACCACGGTGAGCAGCAGTCCGCCCACCACCAGCAGCGGGAAGCGGTCACGCACCGGCCACCTCCGGACGGGAGGGCGCGGACAGCAGGGGCGCGGTGAGGGCGCGGAACTCGCGGTAGCCGTCCTGGCCCACCGGCAGGTTGCCGTACCACGTGAAGTCGAAGCGGAGCGTCAGCTCGCGGAAGGGGGCCTTCCATTCGGCGCGGCCTCGGAACTGGCGCAGGTAGTCCCAGTTGCTCAGCGTCTCGTCGTAGAGGATGGCGCCGTCGCGGTGGAGGTGTGACAGCAGCGCCAGGTAGAGGCTGCGCACCGCCTCGCGGTACTCGCCCTTCGCCGCCAGCGCGTCCGCCAGGTGCGCCCAGTCCTCCGGCGGCCGGGACAGCGCGTGGTTCGCGGCGCCCGCCAGGGACTGCGCGTCCACGGTGGAGACCTGCACGCCTTCGCTGTCCGAGGCCGCCTTGTTCCTGCTCAGCGCCCGCAGCAGCACCAGGCCCAGCACGCCCACGGTGAGCGTCACCAGCACCACCACCAGCACGTTGGCCACGTTGAGGCCCGACACGCGCGGCTGGGTGGGCTCCGCGGGGAGCGGACGCTCGCTCTCGAAGAGCTGCTTGAGCTGCTGGCCCAGCCAGTCGAGGAACCGGCGAATCCAGCCCGGGGGCTCCTGGGACGCGGCGGGCTCGGCGGCGTCCTTCTCCGCCTTGGGCGCGGCCTCCGCGAACTCGGGCCGGGCCAGGATGTCCTTCGCCCGCGCGGAGGCGGCGCGCGCGTCCGCCCGCGCCTGCGCGTCGACGGTGGCGCCCATTGTCACCAGCCCCTGCTCCAGCCGGGCGCGGGCGCCGTCGCAGTCCTCCGCGTCGAAGGCCAGCGACTCCAGGCGCCGCACGAAGCGGTCCAGTTTCACGCCCTCCGCGGGCCCCAGGGACTCCAGGGCCGCGTACGTCTTCGGCGCGTCCCCCGGGGTCGAGGCCTCACACGCCTCCGCGACGGCCGTCAGCCGCTTCAGGGCCTCCGCGCGGGCGAGGGGCTTCGCGGCGTCCTGCGCCTGGGCATGGGCCGCGGCGGGGGCCAGCAGGCCCAGGCCCAGGAGGGCCACCAGCACCGCCGCGCCGCGAGCCGCGCCCGGCGGCGCCAGGGGACGCCCCACGTCGCGCGCGGGGAGCTGCTGCACGGCGGCGAGCAGGTCGAGCCCCTCCTGGCGCACGCGCCCGTCCACCAGCAGCAGCGAGGCCGTGGCGGCGCGCACCGGCTCGAAGAGGGCGAAGGTGGTGGCCGCCAGGAAGAGCAGCCAGGACACGTTGTCCAGCGAGGCGAAGCGCTCCGCGAACGTCAGGTCCACGCCCAGCAGCTTGCGGCCCAGGTACAGCAGGAAGTTGAGCGCGATGTGCAGGTTGAAGAAGGCCAGCACCTGCGCCGCCATCAGGAAGCGGACCCACGTCGCCGTGCTGCGCGCCGGGCCCAGCAGCCGCGAACAGAGGCCGTAGAGCCGCAGCGGACTGCCGCGCCCCTGCATCACCGCCGCGTAGCCCACGCTGTGCGCGGAGACGGCGAGGTACGCCAGCCCGAGCGTCAGCGTCACCACCAGGGTGTTGAGCGTCAGCAGGTACGTCACGGCGATGGAGAGCGCGGGCAGCCTGTGGAGCGCGGCCTTCATCGAGGCCCACGCGGAGGGCTCGCCCCGGGTGCCCAGCAGCACCTCCTGTACGTGGTGGCAGGCGGCGCCCTGGCTCAGGCCCCGGAAGAACCACGCCAGCGTCAACAACAGCGAGGGGAGGGCGAGTGGCCAGCCCATGCGCACCGACTCCGCCAGGTACAACACGGCGGCCACCACGGCGGCGCCGCTGGGCAGCGTGAGGGCCCAGACGCCGGTGTCCCGGGTGCAGAAGCGCAGCGCCGCGTCCATCAGGGCCACGGCGCCACGGGGGCGAAGCTCGAGCGCGGAGACGGCCATGGGCTAGCTCGCCACCACCCGGGCCACCAGGAGGATGCCCCCCCAGACGAGCGCCATTCCCAGGAGGGCCAGCGCCACGTTGGCCGCGCTCCACTCGCGCCGCTCACCCGGGCCCTCCAGCGCCTCGAGGCGCTGGGCCAGACAGCTCGCGCAGCGGTTGATGCCCTCGAACTGCGTGGTGCATTCCCGGCAGATGACCCGCCGGCACTCCACGCAGACGCCGAGTCCGGCGCGCTCCGGGTGGTAGTGGCAGCGGCCCGAGCCCTGAATCATGCCGCCACCTTAACGCACACCCGGGCCCGCCGTCCCACTCCCGAAACGAGGGCCTACAACTCGTCGAGGAACTCGTCGTTGTAGGTGTAGCGGGACAGCCGCTTCACGAGCGCCTCCATGGCCTCCACCGGCTTCACGGAGAAGAGCATCTGCCGCAGCTTCTTCACCTTCTCGTACTCGCGCAGGGTGAAGAGCTTCTCCTCCTTGCGGGTGCCGGACTGGGCGATGTTGACGGCGGGGAAGACGCGCTTCTCCGCCAGCAGGCGGTCCAGGGTGACCTCGGAGTTACCGGTCCCCTTGAACTCCTCGAAGATGACCTCGTCCATGCGGCTGCCGGTGTCGATGAGCGCCGTGCCGATGATGGTCAGCGAGCCCGCCTCCTCCGTCGCGCGCGCGGCGCCGAAGATGCGCTTGGGGCGCTCCAGGGCGCGGCTGTCCACGCCGCCGGACATGGTGCGGCCGGAGTTGTCGACCTCCTTGTTGAAGGCGCGGGCCAGGCGGGTGATGGAGTCCAGGAGGATGACCACGTCCTTGCCCGACTCCACCAGCCGGCGCGCGCGCTCCAGGGCGAGCTCCGCCACCTTGAGGTGGTCCGCGGTGGGGCGGTCGGAGCTGGAGGCCAGCACCTCGGCCTTGATGCTCCGCCGCATGTCAGTGACTTCCTCGGGCCGCTCGTCGATGAGCACCACCATGACGTGGCACTCCGGGTGGTTGGCGAGGATGGCCTGGGCGATGCGCTGGAGCATGATCGTCTTGCCCGTCTTCGGCGGGGCGACGATGAGCGCGCGCTGTCCCTTGCCAATGGGCGAGATGAGGTCCAGCACCCGGGTCACCATCTCCTTGTGCCCGTTCTCCAGCTTGAGCCGCTCGGTGGGGTCCACCGACGTCAGGTCGGCGAAGTGCGGCAGCCGCGGCGCGCCTTCCAGCGGGCGGCCGTCCACCGCGTCCACCTTCTGGATGACGCCCTTCTGGCCCCGCATCTGCGCGAAGGCGTGGATGTACTGGCCCTGCCGCAGGCGCAGCTTCTGGACCAGGTTCTTCGGCAGCTCCGGGTCGTCCGGCGCCGCCAGCAGGTTGCGCTTGAGCTGACGCAGGAACGCGTTGGGGCCCTTCGCCTCGGTGTCCAGCACGCCTTCCACCGGCGTCAGGTTCGCCTGCTGCGCGGCCTGCTGCCCGCCGCCATGCTGCCCGTGGCGCCCGTGCTGTTGCTGCTGCGGGCCGCCGCCGTGCGCCGGCTGCTGCTGCGGTGCCTGCTGCTGTTGTTGCTGCTGCTGCGCCTGGCGCTGCTTGTACTGCTCCAGCTCCTGCGGCGTCAGGAAGACCTGGACCTGCTGGCCATCCGGACCCGGCTGCATCCGGTAGGCCTGGCCCTCCGGCGTGAAGTGGACCTGCGCGCCACGGCGGCGGCGACGGCGGCGGCGGCGGCGGCCCGTTCCCTGGCCGGGCTGCCCGGGGCCGTTGCCCTGGGCGCCACCCGCGCCGGAATCGTCATCGGGACCCTCGTCATCGCCCTCATCGCCCCCGTCGTCATCCGGCTCGGGCGGGGCCACGGCGCGGGCAGCGGGAACAGGGGGGGCATCACGAGGGTCGCGGTCATCGGGGTTTTCGCTCATCGGAGTTCCAGACTGTGTGCGCCCCGGGCGGCCGCTCCACGAGGAGGGCGGGGACGCAAGGTGACTCAGGCCGTGGGACAGGAAGCGGACGCGGGGCCCTGGTGACGAGCAGGCCGAACCGCCGGTTCCTGGAGCACCCTGGCGGCCCGAAAGCCGTCCGAGGTGCAGACAGAACAGTAACAGAGGCCGGGGACGGCGCCGCCGCTTTTTTCGCGCGGTGTCGTCCGCCGGACCTCCCCCGGTACGCCAGGGGACTCACCGGACGGTGAGCTGGAAGGGCATCATGGCCTTCAGGCCGGGCTGGAGCAACGTGGTGCTCAGCCCGGCGGAGCGGGCCAGCGCCTGAAGGGACTCCGGCAGGGCGGGCTCCCGGGCGGGCAGCAGCGACAGGGCGGCCCGGACACCGGGCTCGCCGCCCAGTCCGGAGAGGAAGCCCCGCGCCTCGCCCATCACCACCAGGTCCAGCTCCTCGCTGGGCGAGATGCCCGCGCGCATCCGCGCCGCGTCCACCGCCTCCAGCAGGCCGCCCATCCGGTCCACCAGGCCTCGGGCAAGCGCGTCCTGACCGCTCCACACGCGCCCGCGAGCGACCTCGTCCACCTTCGCCTTGTCCATCTTCCGGCGCAGCGCCACCTCGGTGATGAAGTTGTCGTAGGCAACGTCCGCCCAGACCTGCGCCGCCTCCTGCTCCTCCGGCGTCCAGGGCCGCCACAGGTCCAGGATGTCCGCCATGGGCGCGCGGCTGAGGCTCTGCTGCTGGACACCGAGGAGGCCGCCGAGCAGCCCCTCCAGGGCGGGCTTGATGTAGAAGACGCCGATGCTCCCCGTCAGCGTCGTGGGCAGCGCCAGCACCTCGTGCGCGCCCACGGCCGCGTAGTAGCCGCCGGACGCCGCGTAGTCGCCCATGGAGGCGATGACGGGCTTGTGCTTCGTGGCCTCCACCACCGCCTCGTACATCAGGTGGGACGCCAGCACCTCGCCGCCGCCGGAGTCCACGCGCACGATGATGCCCACCACGCTGGGGTCCGACTGGGCCTCCTTCAGGCCGCGAATCACCGTCTCCGCGCCGGCGATGCGGCTGAAGCCCAGCGGGTCCTCGCGGCTGCGGCCCCCGGTGATGTCTCCGATGATGGGCACCACGGCGATGCGGCGCCGGCGGCCCCAGCGTCCGTCCCGCTCGTCGCGCGGCGCGTACGTGGTGCTGAAGCGCCCGCCGGGAATCAGCTCGGCCACCTTCTTGTCGAGGTCCGGCGTGGCGATGACGCCGTCCATCAGCCCCAGCGCCACGGCGTCCTTCGCGTGGGGCAGGCCCTTCGCCCACAGCGCGTGGAGGCGCTCCACCGGCACCTTGCGGCCCTCCTGCACGGCCTTCTCGTAGAGGGCCACCTCCGTGTCCAGGTACGCGTTGGTGGACTCGAGCGCCGCGTCACTGGCCGCGTCGCGGGTGAGCTGCTCGGGCGCCGTCTTGAAGCGGCCCACGCGGGCCACGTCCCAGTGCACGCCCAGCTTCTCCATCGTCCCGCCGTAGGACGACAGGTGCGCGCTCAGGCCGTTGATGTAGAGCAGCGAGTCCTGGAGCGCGTAGACGCGGTCCGCCGCCGACGCGATGAAGTAGCCCAGGTCGTCGGTGGACAGCACCACGGCCATCACCCGCTTGCCCGTCGCGCGCAGCCGCAGCAGGGCCTGGCGCAGCTCCTCTGCCTTGCCCCAGTTCACCCCGGGCAGGCTCTCCATCTTCACCACCACGCCGGCCAGCCGCTCGTCCTGGGTGGCCAGGTCCAGCCACCGCGTCAGCCGCAGGTACGGGTCCGCCTCGCTCACGCCCAGCCAGGACAACACGGGGCTGGTGCCGCCGCGCAGCGCGTCATTCAAGTCCAGCATCGCCACCACGCCGCCGCGCGGCGCGATGGAGCGGTACGTCTCCGACGACAGCCGCACCCCCACCACGTGATTCAGGCCCGCGTTCGTCCCTCCCGCCGCGTACGTGAGGCCCAGGTGCGAGGTGTCCACCGTGGCCGCCACCTGCAGCGCGATGGGCACCCCCGCCGTGAAGCCGTGGGACATGCCCGCGCCCAGGCGCAGGCCCGGAATCACCTCGGCGTTGAGCGTGTACGTCGCCTGTCCCTGGCGGAAGGCGCCCTCGGAGAAGAGCCAGTCCACGCCCAGCGTGTAGCGCTCGTCGAAGGGGCGCACGCCCAGGCCCAGGTTGTATTGCCGCTTCAGCGCCACCGCGCCCTCGGAGGGGGCGTTGACGTCCCGCACCACCGCGCCCAGCGACAGCGCCCGCAGGGGCCGCGCGCTCAGGCCGATGTCGAACGTGTCCAGGGCGTCGATGTCCCGGTTCGACGAGGCGTAGCTGTGCCACGAGCCGCCGAGCTGCAGCGTGCGCGTGCCCAGGGCGAGGCCCAGCGACGTGCGGCGGTAGTCCGGCGCCGCGCGGCCGCGGATCCACTCCATGGAGCCGCCCAGGCCCATGCCCAGGAAGCGGGTGCCCAGGAAGACGCCGTCGGCCAGGCCGTCGTGCACGAGGTTGCGCTCGTGCAGGTAGAAGAGCTGGCTGCCGTTGACGAAGCCCAGGCCCGCGGGGTTCAGGGCCAGGGACGTGGCCTCGTCCACCAGCGCGGCGCCCGTGGGCGGCAGCGTCACGCCCCGGGAGGGCAGGGCGGGCTGGCGGATGACGCTCGTCTGGGCGAGCGCGAGGCTGGGGAGGAGCAAGAGGGCGAGCAGGCGCATACGCCCCGGGACTCTAGGCATCAGCCGTCCCGGGACAAGCGCCGTGCGTCACCAGTCCTCGGTTCCGGACACACCGTCGAGCGGGTCCTTCCCCGCCTTGCGCTGCTTGTCCTGCGCCTTGGTGCGGCCACCCCGGTCCTCCTCGGACCAGTCCTCCATGCCCCCGCGGTTGTCCAGCGGGTCCCGGCTCTTGGTGACCTTCTCGCCAATGCTGTTCACGAGCTGGTTCACGACGCGCTCCATCTCGTTCTTGAGCTGGCCGTACTCGTCGCCCTGCAGGGCCATGCGCCGCCCCGCCATCCGCTCGCCGGTGCGCCCGTCGTAGTAGCCCAGCGTGAGCTCGGAGCCCTCGCCCTGGCTGCGCAGCGTGCCAATGAGCAGCCGGTCCAGCCCCAGCGACTGGGTCAGCGCCGCCACGCCGGAGGCCTTCGGGCCCGCCCGGCTCACCTCGCCCGCGACCCGGTCCAGCTTCGCGTCATAGGCCTTGTAGGCGGAGGTGGGCACGAGGTTGGCCGTCACCTCGACGTCATCCGTGGCCACCTCCATGAGCTGGCCGTACTGGCGGAAGCCCGGGCGCTCCACGCGCAGCATGTGCTTGCCAATGGGCAGGGTGGGCAGCGTCACCGGGGTGAAGCCCACGGCCTCTCCGTCCACGAAGACGCGCGCGCCGGCCGGACGGGACTTCACCGTGGCGCTGCCGCGCAGCTGCGACGTGCGGCTGGTGGCCACCTGCACCCGCAGGGAGATGAACTCGCGCGAGAAGCGCTTGGGGGACAGCTCGTGGGTGGGGGACAGCGCCATCAGGTCGATGAGCGCCAGCTTCGCCTCTTCCGTGTCCCCGCGCAGGTGCAGCAGCGCGGCGTAGAGGGCCAGCGCGTCACACAGCGGCGAGCACCCCCGCATGGCCGCCGCCGCGCCCTGGAGCTCCTTCAGGGTGGCGCGCACCTTGCGCTCGGCGTCCTCGTACTCCTTCTTGTCGAAGGCGGCGACGCTCTCCGAGTAGCCCTTGCGGCCACGGTCCAGCGACGCCTTGGCCTCCGGGTCCTCGGGCATGCCGAACAGCTCCTCGGACTTGCGGACCGACATGCCGGCGAAGTGGCCGAGGGCATCGTTCATGTAGGCCTCCATCTGCACGCTGGACGCCTCGGCGCCCGGATCCATGGGCACCAGGAGGGTGGAGACGCGGCGGGCCGAGGAGGGCGGAGCCGCGAACGCCAGGGCGGGGAGGAGGAGGAGGGCGAGGGCTTTCATGGGGGACCTCGGGAGCAGGGCGGCGCGCAGGGCCTCAGAAGCCAATACCACCAGAGACGGGGTTGTAGGGGCGGCCCTTGTCCTGGGACGTCGCCATGAAGACGGCGCCGGCCGTCACCGCCGCCGCGCCGCCCACCACCGCCCAGAACCACGGGCGCTTGATGATGGTGCTGAAGGTGTTGCCCTCCGCCGCCCGGGGCACGGTGACGCCGTTGACGAAGGCGCGCACCTGGTCCGCCGCCGCGGCCGGGGTGAGCTTCTTCTCGCCGGGCGCCAGCGAAATCTGCACCCCGCGCAGCCGCGCCTGGGTGCGCACGTCCCAGGCCTGGAGGTCCGCCTGCATCCGGCCCTTCTCTCCGCGCGACACGGCGGCGATCACCACGTAGCGCGCGTCGAGCCGCTCCGCGATGGCCAGCGTCTCGGGCGGGGGCGTGCTCCGCTCGAAGGCCTGCTCGGTGGCGGCATGGGACGCCGCGTCACGCACGGCGGCGAGCCCCGGGGTGGGCTCCAGCGTCGCCTTCACCTCGGTGCTCTTCGAGGACGCCACGTCCGTGTACTGCGCGAAGGACGCGTGGCCGGGCAGCGTCACCACCACGGGGTGCTGCCCCGCGGGGACCTCCACGCCCGAGAGCGGCGTGACGCCCAACTCCCGGCCGCGCAGCGCCACGCTGGCGCCGGGGGGCTTCGACTCCACCACCAGGGTGCCGGCGGGCCGCGCCTTCACCTCGGCGCGGGCCTGCTCGTAGGACTTCATCACGTCCTGGCCGAAGAGCGCGGCGTCCGGCGTCGTGGAGGGCTCGGCCACCACCGCGCGCCGGAACGCATCCAGGGCGGCCGCGGAGTCGCCGTTGAGCATCCGCGAGGCGCCCAGGAACAGGTACGCGTTGGCCAGCCGCTCCGTGTTCAGCTCCGCCGGGTGCTGGGTGTAGGCCTCCGCCGCCGCGAGGAACTTCGCCTCGGCCGACTCGGGGTCCAGGTTGTCGTAGTCGGAGCGGCCCTGCTCGAAGAGCGTGTCCGCGCGCGCCAGCGACGCGGGGGGCGCGGGCGGGAACACCACGCTCAGGTCCACCAGCTCCACGCCGCCGCCCGCCTTCAACTGACGCAGCAGGTCATCCTCCAGCTTCCGCGCGGCATCCTCGAGCGCGGGCATCCGCGCGACGGTGAAGAGCGCCAGCGGGCCCGTGGCCGTCACCGGGCTGGTGGCCGTGGCCTCCGTCTTCAAGGCCGGAGGCGGCGCGCTCCTGGCGGGGGCATCCGAGGTCACCAGCGGCGGAACCTGCGTGGCCGCTTCCTCCTCGGGCGTCCCGAAGGCCCGGGGCGCGTCGTCGTCCGAGTCGTCGTCCGGCGGGGCCTTGGTCGTCTTCACCGGCTGGGTGGCGGCGGGCTTCTTCTTGCTGGTCCGCTTCCGCGAGGACTGGCCATAGGCGGGAGAGGTGGCCAGCACAAACGCGAGGAGCAGGGAGGTTCGGCGGAACGTAGTCACGGCCCGGATGCTAGCCGAGCCTGGGCCCTGTCACCAAAGACCTGCGACGCGGCGCGAGCCCCTCCGGGGTGTTGGGAGGGACCCCGCGCCGGTGATTCCGCCCAGACTAGACGTCCAGGTCCTGGACCTCGCCCGCGCGCTCCATGATGAACCGGAAGCGGGCGCTGACGTCCTTGCCCATCAAGTCATTGATGAGCCGGTCCGTCTCCAGGGGCTTGTCGATGGTGACCCGCAGGCTCATGCGGTGCTTGGGGTCGAGCGTCGTCTCCTTCAGCTCGTCGGGCGTCATCTCGCCCAGGCCCTTGAACCGCATGATGTTGGGCTTGGCGTTGCCCTTCGCCTTCTCCTTGATGATGCGGTCGCGGTCCGGCTCGTCCAGCGCCCAGTACGTCTCCTTGCCAATGTCCACGCGGTACAGCGGCGGCTGCGCGATGTGGATGGCGCCGCTCTCGATGAGCGGGCGGAGGTGCCGGTAGAAGAACGTCAGCAGCAGCGTGGCGATGTGATGGCCGTCGCTGTCGGCGTCCATCAGCAGGAAGACGCGGCCATAACGCAGCTTGCTGATGTCGAAGTCCGAGCCGATGCCGCAGCCCAGCGCGGACACGATGTCCTGGAGTTCCTTGTTCGTCGTGACCTTGTCGGTGGACGCCTGCTCCGCGTTGAGCACCTTGCCGCGCAGCGGGAGGATGGCCTGGGTGCGCCGGTCGCGGCCCTGCTTGGCGGAGCCGCCTGCGGAGTCACCTTCCACGATGAACAGCTCGCTCTGGTTCGGATCCGTGGACGAGCAGTCCGCCAGCTTGCCCGGCAGGTTGAGCCGGTGGCTGACCGCCGTCTTGCGGCTCACCGCCTGGGACGCGGCCCGGCTGGCCTCGCGCGCGCGGGCGGCCAGCACGATGCGCGCCACCACGGACTCCGCGATGGACTTGTTGTCGTTGAGCCACTTCTCCAGCGCCGGGCGCAGCACGCCGTCCACCTGGCCGCTGACCTCGGGGTTGTTGAGCCGCCCCTTCGTCTGACCCTGGAACTGCGGCTCCACCACGTACGTGGACAGGATGGCGGTGATGCCCTCGCGGATGTCCTCGGCGGTGAGCGTCACGCCCTTGGGCGCGATGCCGTGCGTCTCGATGTAGTTGCGCACCGCCTTCACCACCGCGCCGCGCAGACCCGCCTCGTGCGTGCCGCCCAGCGGGGTGGGGATGCCGTTGACGTACGAGCGGATGTGCTCGTCGGTGGCCTCCGTCCACGCCAGCGCCGCCTCCAGCCGCACGCCGTTGTCGCGCGAGTGGTAGAAGGCCCCGCTGCCGGCGGGCACCAGCGGCTTGTTCCGCTCCGTCACCACCTTGGTGAGGTACTCCGCGATGCCGCCGTCGTGCTTGTACGTCACCGACGTGGCCGGGCTGGCCGTCTCGTCCTTCCAGACGACCGTCATGCCCTTGTGCAGGTAGCTCTTCGCCTCCAGCCGCTCGCGCACCGTCTCCGCGTCGAACTTCAGCTTCTCGCCGAAGATCTCCGGGTCCGGCTCGAAGGTGACGGAGGTGCCCGTGCCACGCACGGCGCCGTCCACCTTCAGCGCGCTGGTGGCCTTGCCCCGCGCGTACGTCTGCACGTGCCGCTTGCCGTCGCGCTTGATCTCCACGACGAGCTTGCGCGCCAGCGCGTTCACCACCGAGCTGCCCACGCCGTGCAGACCGCCCGAGTGGATGTAGTTGCCCTGCTCGAACTTGCCGCCCGCGTGCAGCGTCGTGAGGATGACCTCCACGGCGGGCTTCTTGTATTTGGGGATGACGTCCACGGGGATGCCGCGGCCGTTGTCCACGATGGTGACGCTGCGGCAGTCCTTGTGCAGCGTCACCTCCACGGTGGTGGCGTAGCCGTTGATGACCTCGTCCACCGAGTTGTCGAGGATCTCCCACAGCAGGTGGTGATACCCCGTGCCGTCGGTGCCGCCGATGTACATGGCCGGGCGCTTGCGCACCGGCTCCAGGCCTTCCAGGACCTGGATGTCCGCGCCTGTGTAGGTTTCCTTCTTCGTCGCCATGGCGTCCTCTGCCTAGTCCTTCTTCTCGGGCAACGGGATGAAGGTGACGGCACGCGCCACCTCCTTCACGGCGTCGCGCTTCGACATCTCGTGGCCCTTGCCGCCGCGGCCCGTCACCTCGTACTTCGCCGGTGTCAGGTGCAGCTTGCGGCCCTTCTGCGTCTCGAACTCCAGCTTCGCGTCCTTCTGCGAGGGGGACACGACGAGGAAGTCCACCACCCGGTCGCTGCCGTCCACCTTGATGACGGTGACGCCCTTGCCCGGACCGGCCAGCTCGTTGACCTCCGCCACCTTGCACACCAGCGCGCTGGTCTTCTCCGTGAGCAGCGCGAGCAGGTCGCGGTCCGCCACCGGCTGCACGCCGATGATTTCGTCGCCCTCCGCCGTCTTCGCGTAGCGGCGGCCGGCGCGGGTGGAGACCTCCAGGTGCGGCTCCAGCGGGAAGCGCATGCCCAGGCCCTGCTTCGTCACGCCCATCAGCTTCTGCGGGCGCGCCAGCCGCGCGTCCAGCGACAGGGCGGACACCACGCGCTCGCCGTCGTCGAACTTGAAGAACTTCTGCACCGGCTCGCCGTAGCCTGTGGACGCGGGCACGTCGTTGAAGCGCGTGACGTACGCGGTGCCGAAGTTGCTGAACAGCACCAGGTTCGCCTTCAGGCTGCCGGCCAGCACCGCCATCACCGCGTCGCCTTCACGCAGGCGGGTGGTGGACGGGTCCTTCACCTCGCGCACGCGCTTGACCCAGCCGTCGCGGGTGATGACCACGTGCGCGTCCTCGTCCGCGATGAACGCCTCGGCGCTGAACTCCATCTCCTCGGAGCCCGCGCCGCCAATGCGCGTGCGGCGCTTGTCGTTGTAGCGCGCCTTCAGCTCGCCCAGCTCGTCCCGGACGGTGCCCCACACCTTCTTCTTGTCCTTGAGGATGCCCTGGATGCGCTTGATTTCGGCGCGCTTCTCCTTGAGCTCCTTCTCCACGACCAGAATCTCCAGGCGGGCCAGCTTGTAGAGCTTCATCTCCAGGATGGCGTCCACCTGGACCTCATCCAGCTTGAAGCGCGCGATGAGCTTCTTGGCCGCGTCCTGCTTTCCTTCCGACGCGCGGATGATCTTGATCATCTCGTCGAGCGCGTCGTAGACCTTCTCGAAGCCCTCGAGGATGTGGACGCGCCGCAGCAGCTCGCCCAGCTCGTGCTCGAAGCGCTTGGTCACCACCTCGAAGCGGAAGTCGAGGAAGTACTGGAGGATGTCCTTGAGGTTGAGCCGCTGCGGCGTGCTCAGCTCGGGGTTGTCCTTGATGGGGACCAGGCAGGTGAGGTTGACGCCGAAGTTCGTCTGCAGCGGCGTCTGCTTGTACAGGTACGCCATCACCAGCTCGGGGTTGGCGTCCTTCTTCAGCTCCAGGACGATGCGCACGTCCTTGGTGGACTCGTCGCGCACGTCGGTGATGAGCGGCAGCTTGCGCTCGCGCACCAGGTCGCCGAACTTGGCCACCAGGGTGGACTTGTTCACCGTGTAGGGGATGGAGGTGATGACGATCTGCTGGCCGCCCCGCTTGAGGTCCTCCAGCTTGTACTCACCGCGGATGCGGATGCTCCCCTGGCCCGACTCGTAGATGTCGCGCAGCTCCTTCTTGTCGTTGAGGATCTGCCCGCCCGTGGGGAAGTCCGGGCCCTTGACCCACTTGAGCAGGTCCTTCGTGACGAGCTGCGGGTTCTCGATGAGCGCCACCAGCGCGTCCACCAGCTCGCCCAGGTGGTGGGGCGGGATGTTGGTGGCCATGCCCACGGCGATGCCCGTGGTGCCGTTCATCAGCAGCTGCGGCACCCGCGCGGGAATCACGACGGGCTCCTGGAGCGTGCCGTCGTAGGTGGGCCGGAAGGCCACCGTCTTCTTGCCCAGCTCCGTGAGCAGCTCGCTGGACAGCATGGCCAGGCGGCACTCGGTGTAACGCATGGCCGCCGCGCCGTCGCCGTCGAGCGAGCCGAAGTTGCCGTGGCCGTCCACCAGCGGGTAGCGCAGCGAGAAGTCCTGCGCCATGCGCACCAGCGCCTCGTAGATGGAGGCGTCGCCGTGCGGGTGGTACTGGCCCATCACGCTGCCCACCACCTTGGCGGACTTCTGGTACTTGGCTTCGTGCGTCAGCCGGTGGTCGTGGTACATGCCGAACAGGATGCGGCGCTGCACCGGCTTGAGGCCGTCCCGCACGTCCGGAAGCGCGCGCGAGGTGATGACCGACAGGGCGTAGTTGATGTACCGGCGGCGCGCCTCGTCCGCGAGCGAGGCCGGCACCGACCCGTCACCACTGCCGCCCGCGGCGCCGCCACCTCCACCACCGCCTCCCCCGGCTCCCTGCTTCTTCCGCGATTTCGATTCGGCATCTGCGAGCATGGTCGTCAATCCACAGGTGAGAACGCCCCGCACCCCGAGCGCGGCGCGCTTGTCGCGCGCTCCTCACGAGGGGGCAGAGGTATGTAACAGGGCGCCGGGACTACCATGCCACCCTGACATTGGGAACGAATTCGGGGGGTTGCGCACTCTCCAACAGTGCCCACCTATACGCCTGTCCAGTCCTATTCGCCAGCAGAACCCCGCTCCAACCCCTCGGAATTCCGTACCTGGAGGCTCCCTGAGGGACTGGGTGGGGGTAGGTTCAGGTGGGATGGGGCGGCCCCGTGGTCAGCGGCTCCGGAGGGCCTAGCGGGCGTCGCGGGCCTTCCCCCAGGAGCCATCCTTGAAGATGCGCACGCCCTTGCCTCCGCCGCCGCCAATCATCCCGGCGATGACGGCCTGGATCGGCTTGCCGCCGGGAGGCTGGTAGACGACGCGCGCCTTCCGAGCGGAGGGCAGGGTGGCGTTGGTGGCATCCATCAGCAGGTAGATGGTCTCTCCATCCACCTGGAGGCGCTCGGGGTCCTGGCGGTGGTTGAACTCGGCGAGCAGCTCGCCGTCATCCACGGAGGACGCGCCGTTGCTGAGCGCGCGGATCTTCACGCGCAGCCAGCTTTGCGCCGCGCCGCCTTCCTGCTTCGCGTAGTCGCGCACGCCCTGGATGACGATGGCGACGTCGGCGCCGTTGACGGGCGAGTTCTGCGACAGGCGCAGGCCGGTCTGCTTGCTGTTGTCGGTGTCGAGCAGCACCGTGGCGTTGGCGCAGCGGCTCTTGCACTCCTCGCCCCAGGGCGCCTTGTCGAAGCGCAGGCGCATCGCGAAGTCGCTGCCCTGGGGGCCCACGGTGGCGTCGACGATGACGGGGCGCTCGCCATCCGGCGGCGCGGCGTAGCGGAAGGTGGAGCGCTCCTTGGCGGCGAGTGCGGTGCTGGCGAGCAGGGTGCAGAGGAGCAATGGGCGCTTCACGTTTGAGACCTCCCCGGGGGCAAAGGGCCTATTCAAGAAGGAAGGGGCCCGCTCCTTCAAGCCCCGGGCGCTACACTCGTGATTTGGCGAGGAGGAGGATTTCGCGATGCGTGAACCTTACGTGCGGCAGCTCAAGCTCGGGCCCATGGACAATTTCGTCTACCTGGTGGGGCCCCAGGGCTCGGATGAGGTCGTGGTGGTGGACCCCGCCTGGGACGTGGAGGCCATCGCGCAGGCGGTGGCGCAGGACGGCAAGCGCGTGGTGGGGGCGTTCGTCTCGCACTGCCACTTCGACCACATCAACGGGCTGCCTGACCTGCTGTCGAAGTGGGACGTGCCGGTGTACGCGCAGCGCGAGGAGGTCCAGTTCTCGCCGGAGTTGCGGGAGCTGGGCGGCGCGCTGCGGCCGGTGGGCCCGGGGGACGAGGTCCTCGTGGGGGCGCAGGCGTTCCAGGCGCTGCATACGCCGGGGCACACCCCGGGCTCGCACTGTCTGCTCGCGGGAGACGCGCTGGTGTCGGGTGACACGGTGTTCATCAACGGCTGCGGCCGGTGCGACATGAGCGGCGGCAATCCGGAGGAGATGTACCGCTCCCTGTCCCAGGTGCTGGCGAAGGTTCCCGACACGGCGAAGCTCTACCCCGGGCATGACTACGCGGACGTGCCGGTGACGTCCATGGAGACGGTGCGGAAGAAGAATCCGTACTTCGCCTTCGACAACGTGGACGCGTTCGTCGCGTTCCGGATGCGCCCGAGGAAGTAGCCGAGCGCAGCCTGTCTCGCGGTGATGACCGGTGTCGGGCGCCCAACGGGCCCTCACACCGAGGTCACGTTTACGCTGAGTGCGTGCCTGTCTATTGAGTCGCTCCGGCAGGTGGGGGCTTCGCCTGCCGCGGTTCCACGCAGTCCAGGCGTCGAGTCAGGAGCGTTCTCATGTTTCAAGACCAGGTTTCGCCCCAGTCGCAGCAGATGTTCGGTGAGTCGATCAAGGAGCGTCTCATCGAAGCGGTTCGCGAGCAGGTCGTCTCCACGATTGAGGACCGGCTCGGCCGGGAGGTGCGCGAGCGCGTGGCCGAGGCCATCCGTCATGCGATGTCCGAGCGCGGCGGGGCGATGCCGCAGGGCTTTGGGATGATGCCGCAGCAGGGCGCCATGATGATGGACCCCGAGCGCATCTCCGACGCGCTGTGTTCCCGGCTGGCGGATCCGCTGCGTGAGCGCATCTGCGCCGTCGTGCACGAGCGCGTCCGCGACGGCCTCCGCGAGCGGCTGGCCGAGGCGCTGCGCATGGCGATGAGCGAGCAGTGGCAGTTCGGCGCGCCGGACCCCGAGCGGCTGGCGGAGGCGGTGCGCAGCCGGCTGATGGAGTCGCTGCGTGAGCGCATCAGCTCCGCGGCGCACGAGGGCGTGCGCGAGGCCCTGCGCGAGCGGCTGACGGACACGCTGCGCTCGGTGATGTCGGAGCGCATGCCTGGCGTGGGTCCGCACGACGTGGAGCGGCTGGCGGACGCCATCCGCGGGCGCCTGGCGGAGGCCCTCCACGAGGGGCTGGTGTACAGCCTGCGTGAGCGCGTGCGCGACGCGCTCCGTGAGCGGCTGAGCGAGGCGCTTCGCGGCGTGATGGCGCGGCAGTGGGGCGGCATGGCGGCGGGCGCGTTCGACCCCGAGCGCGTCGCGATGTCCCTCCATGAGCGGCTGGCCGATGGCGTCCGGGAGCGGCTCACCCCGGTGGTTCGCGAGCGCGTCCGTGAGATCCTCCGTGAGCGCCTGGGTGAGGTGCTGCGCGGCGCCATCGCCCGTCACCGGGGCATGATGATGGGCCAGGGCGGCATGATGGGCCACGGCATGCCGATGCAGCCGGGCATGATGGGCCACGGAATGCCGATGCAGCCGGGGATGATGGGCTACGGGATGCCGATGCAGCCGGGCATGATGGGTCAGGGCATGCCCGACGTGGATCGGATTGTGGATGCCATTCGCATGCGTCTGGCGGACTCCCTGCGTGAGCGCCTCATGAGCAGCATGCGCTCGGAGCTGGAGTCCGCGCTCCGTTCCCAACTGCCCGAGGCCATCCGCTCCGCGATGGGCGAGGGGATGCGGGCGGGGGCTCCGATGATGCCGGGGCACCCGCAGCCGGGTGGCCCGGTCGACCCTGAGCGCATCGCGAGCGCGGTGCGCGAGAGCCTGAGCGCCGAGGTCCGCGAGCGCGTGGGCGAGATGGTCCGCGAGCGCGTGTCCGAGGTCGTTCGCAACGAGCTGTCCAACGGCGTCCACACGCCGCAGGCGTGACGCGACGCCTCCCCGGGGCCGGCATGCTCCGGCCTCCGGGGAGGCGCCTCCTGCTTCATTGAAAGCCTGGCGGCACGCGAGGACTCGGCCGCCGGGTGGTTCATCGGCGTCGCATTCGGACGCCGATGGACTCATGTCCGCGGCGCGCGAATCGTTGGCGCAGGGATGCTGTTGCGGCGCGTTCGGGACGCCGATGAACTCGCCGCTGCGCGGTTCATTGCGCGGTACGCGCCGGTCGGGCTCAGTCTTCTCGAGGATGGGCTTTTTGCCACCGTTCGAAGACGGCATCGACCTCTTCGGGCGAGGCGGAGATGTACCGAGGCCACTGCGCCCACTTCTTGTGGGGGTAGCCGAGCAGGTTGTTCAACGTGCTGTTGACCGCGTGCCTCGCGTCGGCCGAGTCCTTGCTCTCGGGCCACGTCGCCAGGATGGCCGCGACTTCGGGGCGAGTCAGCCCGAACAACACATGAAACTCCCAGTCGGGGAAGAACGGGCCTTCGACGGCGGCCCGGAAGCACTCCCCGATGAGCTGCTCATCGTGCGTCATGCGCGCAGGCTACACGCGTGTTGGCTCGCGCCGGAACCGTCACGGGGACCAATACATGGGGCCACCGTCCCATGTGGTGGTGATCTCCATCTGCGGCGTGGCATTCCAGGGGGAGGGCGTGGTGAAGCCGAGGCCCACGCCCGCGGGCTGCTGGGTGCAACTGGACGTCAGCAACGCACCGGCCAGCAGCACGGCCAACGCGAGCGAGCGGACGGCATGGAACGAACGCATGGGGACTCCTCCTCCTCGCGAGCGCGTCATTGGGGCGCCTCGGCGGAACTGGACGACTGGAACGGGTAGCGCTGGAGCGCGAGCACGGCGCCGCTCGGGTCGGCGATGAGCGCGAGCGAGCCGCCGCGCGCGTCCGGACGGGGGGCCATCAACACCCGGCCCCCGAGCGCCTGGACCCGCGAGGCGAGCGCCGCCGGATCCTTCACGCGGATGTACGTGAGCCAGTTGGGCCTGGCGCCCTTCACGGGATTGGCCAGCACGCCGCCTCGGGGGTGGTTGCCCTGGGCGAGCACGTAGTGCGGCCCGCCGCCCAAGGGGCGCTCGCGGACCGCATAGCCCAGCAACTCCTTGTAGAAGTCCGCGGCGGCGACAGGGTCCTGCGCCAGGTACTCCATCCACAGGAAGTCGTTCTCCCCGGGGACGCCATTGTCGGCCGGGTCACCGGGTTGTGAGCGGACGAAGCCGACCGCCGCGCCCTGCGGGTCCGCGACGACGGCGGCTCGGCCGATGCTGCGGACATCCACGGGGCCGTCGAGCGTCTTGCCGCCGCGCGCGCTCACCTCCGTGACAGCTCGGTCGACGTCCGGCACGGAGACGTAGCCGAGCCACAATGCCCCTTCGCGTTTCTCGGCGGCGCTCGCGGGATGGACGAGCCCGCCAATCCAACGGCCCTGGGAGCGGATGAGCGAGTAAGGGCGGCGGCCACCACGGATGTCCGTGAACTCCCAGCCGAACAGTTGGCTGTAGAAGCGCTTGGCCGCGGCGGGGTTGTCGGTGACGAGGTCGTGCCAGACGAACTTCCCGTAGAGCGGCACGGGCGACAACGGGATGCCGGCTTGCGCCGCGCTTTCGGGCGTGGAGGCACAGCCGGACACCGTGGCGACAGCGCCTCCCACCGAGCACAGGCCCGCCAGCAGCAGTCCTCTGGGAAGCCACGTGGGGAACTTGCTGGGACGGTTCATTGTCGCTCCTGGTGCCGCGTCCAGAGCCGCTCGCGGGCTGGGTGGCCGGCGGGCTCGGAGATGGACGAGACAGCACGTGCCGGGAGCCCCGATATGGGGAGGCTCCGCCCGCGCGACAAGTCACGCACAGCGCCGGTGCGACTTCAGGAGGGCCCACTGTGGCCCGCGCGACGCCAACCTGCCTCCTCGCGCTACGGCTAAACCCGCCGCGTCCGCGCCGTGACGGAAGGCATCTGCATCCCACGCGGCTTCGCATGCATCGACACGTACGCCGCCACCGCGAGCAGCCCGATGGCGAGCAGCGACCACAGCCCGGCCCAGACGACGGCGGGGACATAGGTGAGGTCCGCCAGGAGCGCCGCGTCACTGCGCGCGCGCACCGTGCTGTCCCACAGGTCCGAGCGCAAATCGAACAGCGCGTACAGCGCCGTGAAGGCCGCGATGAACAGGTTCAGCGCGTCCACCACGCCGTCGGGCAGGAACTTCGCGCCCAGGCCGAGCACCACCGCCGTCCCCACGCAGAAGAACAACGTGAAGCTGTCCCCCGCGTACAGCACGCCCATGACCGTCAACCAGACGCTCGCAGTGCCCAGCACCCAGCGGCGCAGTTGGAAGCGGAAGGTGGCCAGCAGCAGCCCGGCCCCCGCCACCGCGCTGCCCAGGTACCCCCCGGAGTACACGGCGATCTGCCCCAGCGTGCCCGGAGGCAGGCGCGACAAGCACGAGCCCGACTCGTCAGCCGCCAGGTGGATGCGCTCCACCGAGCCCCCCACGAGGAGCGCCGCCAGGGCATGCCCGCTCTCGTGCATCATCACGACCAGGACCTTCATCGGCCACAGGGCGGGTGAATCCCAGAAATACCAGCCCACCCCCAACATGAGGGCGAGCAGGGCCAACCGGCCGAAATCAAGCTGTGCACCGCTGGCGGTCCGCATCGGTCGCTCCCCTCCTGGGACACCCCAACACTTAATCCGGGTTCGTCTTCCACGAAAAAGCACGGCCTCCCGGCCTCGGGGCGTCCCTGGAAAGGGGATTCGCTTGCGGGCGCCGGACGGAGTAGGGAGAGGACACCATGAAGAAGACGCTCCTCCTCCTGTCGCTCGTGGCTGCCCCCGCTCTGGCCGGGGAAGGCAAGTGGACCCCCCAGCAGGTCTTGGAGTTGAGCCCGGCGTGGCTTCGCGCCCAGGGCCTCCAGCTGCCGCCCAAGAAGCTCTGGGACCCGAAGCGGGGCACCGGCCTTCTCGCGGGCACCGTCAACGTCGGCGGGTGCTCGGGGTCCTTCATCGCCGAGTCGGGCCTGGTCATCACCAACCACCACTGTGCCTTCGGCGTCATCCAGGAGCACAGCACGCCGCAGCGCGACCTCATCACCCAGGGCTTCCTGGCCTCCAAGCGCGAGGACGAGCTGCCCGGCAAGGGCTCGCGTGTCCAGGTGCCGCGCAGCTTCACGGACGTCACCAAGGACGTGCTCGCCGCGGTCCCCCAGGGCGCGGATGACGTCGCGCGCTACAAGGCCATCGACCGCAAGGAGAAGGAGCTGGTCGCCGAGTGTGAGAAGCGCCCGGCCACCCGCTGCAAGGTCGTCAGCTTCGACGGCGGCGTGAACTACACGCTGGTGGACGCGGTGGAACTCACCGACGTGCGGCTCGTCTACGCGCCGCCGCGCGGCGTGGGCGAGTACGGCGGCGACGAGGACAACTGGATGTGGCCGCGCCACACCGGTGACTTCGCCATCCTCCGCGCGTACACCGCGCCGGACGGCACCTCCGCGCCCTACAGCGAGAAGAACATCCCCTACAAGGCGGAGTTCTTCTTCCCCCTGGCCACCCAGGGCGTGAAGCCCAACGACTTCGTCATGGTGCTGGGCTACCCGGGCGTGACGTTCCGTGCGCTGCTGGCCGAGGAGATGGCGGAGCGCCAGTCGCGCTACTACCCGGCCATCCGCGACGTGCTGGGCGAGGCCATCCGCATCCTGGAGGCGGTCGGAGAGAAGGACGCCGCGGGGAAGATCGCCGTCGCCTCGCAGCTCAAGAGCCTGCACAACGTCCACAAGAACGCGGGCGGTCAGCTCGCGGGCCTGAAGCGCGGCAACATCGTGGAGAAGCAGCGGGAGGCCGAGGCCGCCGTCGCCGTCTGGGCACAGAAGGGCGGCGCGAAGTGGCAGCCCGCCCTGGAGGCTCGCGCGGCGCTGCTGGTGGAGCAGTCCGCCACGGCCAAGTCCTTCGACCGCGAGTTCCTCCTGGCCGCGGCGCCGCGTCTGGCCCGGGGCCCCGCCGTGGCGACCACGGTGGCCCGGCTGGCCGAGGAGCGCGCGAAGCCGGACCTGGAGCGCCGCCCGGAGTACATGGAGCGCGAGCACGTCCGCATCAAGGACCGGCTGGAGCGCGAGCAGAAGAACATCTTCCTCCCCGCCGAGAAGCAGCTGCTGCTCGCCTTCGTGCGGCGCGCGCAGTCCCTGCCCGCGGACGCCCGCATCGCCGCGGTGGACAAGCACTTCGGCAAGACGTTCTCCGAGAAGGACGTCGCGGCGAAGATCGACGCCATGTACGCCGGCACGAAGCTGCTCACGCAGGACGAGCGCATGAAGATGGCGGGCGAGTCGGTGGGGCAGCTCGAGGCGCGAAAGGACCCGCTGCTCGCGTTCGGCCTGGACCTGGCCCGCGAGCAGGCCGAACTCGACGAAGTGAAGGACCGCCGCCAGGGCGCCTCGATGCGCCTGCGGCCGGAGTGGCGCAAGGCGGTGCTCGCGCACGCGGGCAAGCCGGTGGCCCCCGACGCCAACGGCACGCTGCGCGTCAGCTTCGCCAAGGTGCAGGGCTACGCCCCGCGTGACGGCGCCATCTACACGCCGCAGACGACGCTGTCGGGCATGCTGGCCAAGAACACGGGCGAGGAGCCCTTCGACGTGCCGGAGAAGGTCTCCAAGGTCGCGGAGGCGAAGCGCTTCGGCGCGTGGAAGGACGCGAAGCTGAAGGACGTGCCGGTGAACTTCCTGTCGGACGCGGACACCACCGGCGGCAACTCCGGCAGCCCCACCGTCAACGGCAAGGGCCAGCTCGTCGGCGTCAACTTCGACCGCGTCTGGGAGAACGTGGCCAACGACTTCGGCTACAACCCGGAGGTGGCGCGCAACGTCAACGTGGACGTGCGCTACATCCTCTGGATGCTGGACCAGGTGGAGGACGCGGACGCGCTGCTGCGCGAGCTGGGCGTGCGCAAGGGCCGGCCGGTGGCGGGGGAGACGCGCTGATGTCGGACGCGGCGGGCGGCTCGCTTCCTTTTCCGGTCTTCAAGCCGGAGGAGCGCGTGTGCGGCAACTGCAAGCTGTTCAGCCCGCAGTCGGTGGACGAGCGCCGCGGTTGGGTGGGCGCTTGCCGGCTGCACTCGTGGCGCGGGCTGTTCCCGCCGTCCGCGCCCATCTGTGACAAGTACTCGCCCCGGGGGAGCGCGGCCCCCCTGGCGCCGGAACCCGCGCGCACGCGGGCGGCGCGCAGCGTGGCGCCGGTGGTGGTGCGGCGCCGCGCGGACCCCAATGACGTGGTGGACCTGGAAGGGTTGAACATGACGCGTGAAGAGCTGATGGACATCTTCCGGGAGGCGTCCGGCCTGCTGGACGCGCCGCCCCTGGCCAACAAATGGGAAGGCGGCACGATGCGGCTGGTGCCGGCCAACACTGAGCTCCAGCCCAAGGACCTGCCCATCGACAGCCTGTTCCACAAGGTCGTCATGGTGCGCGACAGGCTCCGGGTGCTGGAGCAGAAGCTCAACGCGCACCCGAAGCTGTCGGACGCGGAGAAGGTGGAGATGCAGAGCTACATCACCCGCGTCTATGGCTCGCTCACCAGCTTCAACGTCCTCTTCAAGGAGAAGGCGGACCAGTTCGTCGGCTCGAAGGGCGAGGACTGAGGCCGCCTCCCTTCAGGGCTGCTGACCCCGCTCTTCCATGAGGGTCAGCGTGCGCTGCCGGGCACGGTGGAGGGTGCTCTTCACCGTGCCTTCGGGGATGCGCAGCATCCGGGCGATCTCCGGGTAGCTCAGGCCGCGCACCTCGCGCAGGTAGAGCACCTGGCGCTGCTGCTCGTTGATGTCCTCCAGGGCCTCGCCGAAGTGGCGCTCCATCTCCGCGCCCACGGCGAGCGCCTCGGGCGACAGCGGCTCCTGGGCCTCGTGGCTCAGCCTGTCCCTGCGCTTGCGCGCGCGCAGCCAGTTGATGCTGCTGTTCACCATCACCCGGTGCAGCCAGGTGCTCCAGGCCGCGCGGCCACCGTAGCCGGGTGAGCGCCGGGCGAGCCGGGCGAAGACGTCCTGCACCACGTCCTCGGCGTCGGCGGTGTCACCGACGATGCGCCGGGCAATGGCCAGGGCGCGAGGACGGTGCTCGGAATACAACTCGGACAGTGGCGGAAGCGCGCATGCCTGCATGGCGGGTTCCCTCCTGACACGCCGGAAGTGGGCGTACAGGGCAAGGAACGAACGAGCTGGCAGAAGGGTCTATCGCCCTTCGGGGCCGAGCTTTGGCGCGCGAGCACTTCCGGGGCGGGAGGCGTCTTTCGGACGACACCCCCACCTCCCTGGAAGGCAGCCTCTACTCCTGCTCGTCCTGCTTCGTGAGGCCCCAGTCCTTCAGACGCTTGAAGAGGGTGGAGCGTGCCACGCCCAGCTCGCGGGCCACCCGCTCGCGGTTGTTGTTGTACCGGCGCAGCGCGGCCTCGACGATTTGCCGCTCCAGCTTCTCCAGCATCTGCTCCAGCGTCATGCCCGGCGGCAGCTCCGGCACGGCGATGCCCGTCTCGCGGTTCAGCTCCTGGTCGAAGCTGATGTCGCCCGCGTCGATGAGCGGCCCCTTGCGCAGCAGGAGCGCGCGGTGCACCACGTTGCGCAGCTCGCGGATGTTGCCCGGCCACGCGTGGTGCTGCAGCCGCTCCAGCGCGGCGGGCGTGAAGCGCACCGTCTGCCCACGCGGGGCGTAGGTGCGCACGAAGTGCTCGGCCAGCGAGCCCAGGTCCGCCTTGCGGCTGCGCAGCGGGGGCAGGTGCAGGGGAATGACGCAGAGCCGGTAGTACAAATCCTCGCGGAAGCGGCCCTCGCGCGCCGCGGCCAGCAAGTCCCGGTTGGTGGCCGCCACCACGCGCACGTCCACCGTCAGCGGGCGGCTGGCGCCCACGCGCTTGATTTCGCCACCCTCCAGCGCGCGCAGGAGCTTGGCCTGCAAGTCGAGCGGCAGCTCGCCAATCTCGTCGAGGAACAGCGTGCCGCCGTCGGCCTCCTCGAAGGCGCCCTTGCGCGCGCCCATGGCGCCGGTGAACGCGCCCTTCTCGTGGCCGAACAGCTCGCTCTCGATGAGCTCCTTGGAGATGGCCGCGCAGTTGACGGGGACCAGCGGCCGGTTCGCGCGCTGCGAGCACGCGTGGATGGCGCGGGCCACCAGCTCCTTGCCGGTGCCGGACTCACCCAGGATGGTCACCGCCGCGGAGGAGGGCGCCACGCGCTCGATGAGCTCCGCCAGCTGCCGCACCGACGGGTCGCCGCCGATGATGCCGTGGAAGGACGTGGGCTCCTTGCGCGCCGCCGACGCCGCGGGCTCCAGCACCAGCTCCGTCTCGCCCACGCGCAGCACGGTGGGCAGCGGCACCTCGGCCTCGAAGATGCGCACCGGTCCCATCCACGTGCCGTTGGTGGACCGCAGGTCCACCACGTGGAAGACGCCCTCGCGCCGGCTCACCTTCAGGTGCCGGCTGGAGGCGAAGCGGTCCTGGAGGACCAAGTCACAGCCCGGGTCCTTGCCCGCCGTGAAGCCCTCGCCCGTGAAGCGGTGCACGGACTCGTTGGCGCCCTGCTTCACGCGCACCTGGGCCGGCTGCCAGCGCGGGGCCTGCGTGTCGCGGGACTGGACGGAGGTGGTGTGGCCCACCTCCGTGGTGACGTCCGCGCCCTCGCCGCCGCCGCTGAGGCGGAACACCGCGCGCCACTGGCCCAGCGCCAGGTCCGCGCCGTCCGCCAGCTCGCCTTGGGTGACGGACTGGCCGGCCACCGTGGTGCCCTTGCCAGACAGGTCCTCCACGCGGCAACGCTCGCCGTCCCACAGCAGCGCCACCTGCAGGCGGCTCACCTCGGGGTCCGGGATGGCGACGTCGCTCTGCTCGCCGCGACCGAGCACCAGCCGGGCCCGGTCCACCGCCACCCGCAACACCTCCTCGCCACGACGAAAGAACACCAGCTCCGGCATCCCAGCCCTCTTGCGCAGTCCAACCCGTCAGCGCTTTACACGCCCTGGTGTTCAGCTTTCAACCCCGCGCCCGGAGCGGGCGCGGGGGAGGGCCGGCGGGCTGTCAGCGCCGGGGGAGGAACGTGGGCCGGTTGAGGAAGCCCGCGAGCCGGGCGGCGCGGAAGCTCGGGTCCTTCTTGTCGGGCGGGAGGATGGTGACCCCCGCGCCCAGCATGCCGAGCCGCTTCTGGAACTCGGGGTCCAGCTTGATGTTCACGTCCATGCCGGGCTCGCTGTACTCCAGCCGCTTGCCCAGCTTCAGCGTGCCGGTGGCCATGGCCTCCAGCTCGTTGCTCTTCATGCGCAGCGACTCCACCGTGCCCAGGCCCTTCACGAACTGGATGCGCCCGGTGAGCGCCCCCAGGTCGATGGGCGGCAGCTCCATGGGCACCGCCGTCCCGCCGCCCATGGGGATGGCCACCGTGCCGCCCTTGATGGCCAGGCCCTGGGTGTCCAGCTTCAGCTCGCCGTCCGCCTGGGACAGGTCCGCCTGCGCGCCGCTCTTGGGCAGCGTCAGCGCCAGGGCGCCGTTCAGCTCGCCGTCCAGCTCCAGGCCGGAGAACTTCGACAGGTTGCCGCCCGACGCCTGCAGCCCGCTCGCCGTCACCTTGACGCGCGTGTCGCCCAGCAGGCCCACGGAGGCGCTCAGCGTGCCGCCCATGACGCTGGCGCGCATCGCGACGCCCGGCGGGAAGAGGGCGGGGCGCAGGGCCACGCTGTCCAGGATGAACGGCTCACCCAGCTCCGCCGCGCCCAGCATGCCCCCGCCTCCGATGAGCGAGGCCAGCGCGTCCGCGCTCAGCGGCTGCGGCGGCTTGCTCACGCGCACGTTGGTGGCGGTGACGCCGGCCAGGCCGGGGCGCAGCGAGTCCATGCGCACGGCGTACCCCGCCTGCGCGGCCTCGGTCACCAACCGCTTGCGGACCGCGTCGTACGGGAAGGTGATGAGCAGGCCCAGCACGAAGGCCACCACCGCGAACGCGGCGTAGCCGAGGAGGACCTTCCAGCGAGCGGCTTTGGAATCAGAGGCCATGGGTCAGGGCTTCATCCGGTAGGTGGCGACCGTGGTCCACGCCGTCAGCGTGTCCGTCGCGGGTCTCGGCTCGATGCGCAGCAGCTTCACCTTCACCACGCCCGGACCGCTCTCCACCGTCTGGAGGAAGTCCGTCAGCTTGCGCAGGTCCACGTCCGTGAAGGTCAGCTCCACGGAGCTCTCCACGATCTTGCCATCCCCCAGGCCCACCTCGCCCTTGGGCGTCATGTTGGGCACCTGGAGGCCGGCCAGCGTGGCCTTGTCCTCGATGTACGAGATGAGCTGCACGTTGCTGGACGTGAGCTGCTGCTCCACCGACTGCCGGTTGGCCTGCGCCTCGCGGAAGCTGGTGGCCAGCGCGTTCACTTCCTGCAGCTTGGCCAGCTTGTCCTCGGTGCGCTTGCGGTAGCCGGACGCGCTGTTGCTGAACGTCATCACCACCGCGAAGAGGATGAACACCAGCGCCGCCGCGCCGGCGATGGACACCATGCGACGCTCGCGGTCGCTGAGCCGGTCGAACCACGTCTGGATGGGCGCGAAGACTTCCTGAAGCTTGGCCATGGTCAGCTCTCCCCCCCCTGCTCACCCGGGCATTGCACCTGCACATCCAGGCGGAAGGACATCTTGTTGCCGTCCCGCGTCTTCTCCACCTTGCCCTGCCGGACGTCCTTGAAGCAGGCGTGGTTCTTGATGGCGTTGGACAGCGTGTCGACCTGCTTCGAAGAGTCCGTCTCGCCCTCGAGGATGACGCGGCTCAAGTCAATCTGGATGCGCGTGAACTTCACCGGCACCTCGGTGGGCACGCGCCCCGTCACCTCCGCCAGCAGGTTGACGGCGGTCAGCTTGGGCAGCGCCGCCGCCGGGCTCTCCACGCCCGCGAGCATGTTGAGCGCGCGGTTGTAGTCCTTCTCGCAGCGGCCGAGGATGCGCTGGGTGGTGTCGCACAGCACCGCGTCCACCTGCGCCTCGCGCCGCGCCAGCACCGAGTTGCGCACCACGCCGAACGCGATGAGCAGCAGGATGAGCGTGGCCGCGAACGACGCGAGCAGGCCCAGCTTGTCCTTCATGTAGTCGAGCTCGCCCTTGAAGCCGAACTCGCCGCGGCGGTAGTTGAAGCGCGGGGCGCGCGCGCCCGTGGCGTTGCCGCGCAGGGCGAGCGCGTAGGCCTGCGCCGCCACGGGCTGCTCCGCCGCGGGCACGCTCGGTGACGCGTCCGCCGGCAGGGCCAGCACGCGCACCGGCAGGTTCAAGTCCTTGGAGAGCTGCTCGGCGATGCCCGGCAGCTTCGCCGTGCCGCCGCACAGCACCACCGCGCCCACCTGCTGGCGCGTGCGGGCGGTGAACGCCTTGAGGGACGGGCGCAGCTCGCGCAGCATCGGCTGCAGGCCGCGCACGAAGGCGGACGCCGCGCGCTCCGCGTCCGGGCCCTGCGCCGCGCTGGCCACCGCGCCGTGCTGCTCCTTCCAGTGGTGCGCCTCCGCCAGCGACGTCTGGAACTCCGCGGCCAGCGCCTTGCTCAAGTCCCGGCCGCCGCCGGAAAAGGTGCGCGCGAACTGGATGCCCGTGCCCGGCGTGCCCACGGCCACGGTGGTGCGCTCGTGGCCGATGTCCACCACCGCCACCGCGCCGCCCTCGCCCTGCCCCTGGAAGAGGCCCGGCTGCTGCTGGAACAGGTTCTGGTAGGCCACGCCCGGGTGCGTGACGATGCGCGGGTCCACCTTGAGCTCGGCGAGCAGCGCGAGCAGCTCCGCCAGCTCCTCCTTGCGGACCACGCCCACCAGCAGCTCGCCGGCCTTCTCCTTGCTGCCCTCCAGGTCCTTCTGGCCCACCACCTGGTAGTCGTAGGCGACGTCGGAGATGTCGAAGGGGAGCTGGCTGCCAATCTCGAAGGGCAGCGTCGCCTCGATGCGCTTGGCGTCGGAGAACGGCAGGCTCAGCGAGTGCGTGGTGAGGGCGGGGCCGGGGAGGGCCACGACAATCTGGTCCACGGCGCCCTGCGGCAGCTGGCCGAGCAGCTCCTGCACCGCGCTTCGCAGCGTGTCGGCGCGCTCGCCCTCCTGGGCGCGCCGGACCTCGGCGAACCCGTGGGTGGTGTGCGTCTTCGTCTTCGCCTCCAGCACCACGCCCTTCACGGCGTGACTGCCGAGGTCCAGGCCAAGGATACGGGCCATGCTATTCCTCTCTCCAGTACAGGAGCCGGCCCAGGGTGTCGTCGAGCCGGATGACGGCGGTGAGCGTCTTCTGCACGCTGCCCGCTTCTCCCACAGATTTGATGGTGAACGTCTGACTCTTGTCGCCGACGAGCCGGTTGCCCGCCACGTTGGACTTCACGGCCGGGTCCACGAGGATGCCCGCCGCTTCCACCACCGCGACGAAGTCCTGCACGGACATGCCGAAGAAGCTGAACATGCGCGCGGCGCGGACGCGCTCGATGAGCTCGTTGAGGAACACCGGGTCCCTCAGGCGCGGGTCCGGCCGCGTCTGGTCCGCCACCGACATGATGGCCAGCCCCATCATCACCGGGTCGTCGGTGTTGATGTTGGGCCGGCGGTTGATGTCCGGGTAGACGGTGAGGCGGTCTCTGAACGCCGACATGAACTGGTCGTTGATGCCGTGGACCCGGTACAGCTCGTCCACGCTGTCGAAGCGCGCGTTCTTCGGCTGATAGCTGGGGTCATAACGGCTGTAGGACGACCCTTCATCCGAGAAACCACCCGGCAGCGGATTCACCGGGTCCACCGGGTTGAAGGCCGAGCCCGTCCGGTCGTCGTCCGCCCAGTCCTTGATGGCCAGGAGGACGTCCTGGGGCGTGCTGCGCACCTTGTTGGCGTCATCCCGCTCCCAGAGGAACTCGAAGCGCGGGTCGGACATCATGTCCATGAGCCGCAGGGCGGTGGGGCGCGCGTCTCCCGCGCCGGCGATGAGGCGGTGGACGTTGAGCTTCTCCTCCTCGTCGGTGATGGTCGCCAGGAAGCAGCCCTCGAAGCCGCCGAAGGAGCGCATGGTCATCTGCGAGGCCACCTCGCGCGCCGCCGGGTCGTCCTCCGCGTCCAGCTTGAAGTTGTCGTCCTGCGCGGGCGTCAGCGCGGACAGCTCCCCCGCGCCCACGCCGTCGTTCTTCACCAGGCCCCGGAGCATGTGGCAGTCCACGCGCGCCATCTTGAAGAGCTGGATGTTGAGCGAGGAGGGCTGCACCTGGCCGGGCTGCTGCGTCCCGCCGATGCCCAGCCCCGCCAGCAGGCTGGCCGGGTTGGGGATGGGCGTGTTGTCCACCTGCTTCTGGAAGCGCAGCAGCAGCCGGGACAGGGCGATGCCCGAGCGCGCCATGTAGTAGGCGCGGACCTCGTCCCGCTGGTTGGCCGCCAGCTGCAGGTCCACGCGGCTGTTGTAGGCGAAGTCGGTGGCGATCACCGTCAGGATGGCGATGGACACCACCGCGATGATGAGCGCCACGCCGCGCGAGCCCCGCGCCCGCCGCGCGGCGGGGGAGTTGGGGCTGCGCCGCCGCCGGGGCGGCTGTCGGAGGAAGGAGAGGGGCATGGCTCAGTACCTCGGCAGCTCGGTGTTGAGCATGATTCGGGCCTGGGTGACGTAACGGGCCTCCTTGCCCGTTTCGTCCACGGCCACCACCGTCACGCGCACCCGGGTGGGCAGGATGGTCTTCCGCTCCGTGCGCCGGGTGTCCCACTCGTCATCCCACTCCCGCTTGTCGGAGTCCCAGTACTCGAACTGCAGCTCCTTCACGCCCTCGAAGAGCACGTCCACGTGGCCGCCCTCTTCCATCCGCTCGTCGATGTTCGCGTTGACGCGGCGCTTGAGGTCCATGCGGCCGTTGGCCTGCCGGTCCGCGGCCGTCTCCACGAAGTACTCGACGATGGCCTGGTCGGACTCCTTCACGTCCGTGTACAGCCGCTGGTGCGCGAACGTGGTGAACAGCAGCCGGTCGCGCTTGCCCACGAAGTTGGTGGGCCGGTCGTTCTGGTCCCGGAAGCGGGTGTTGTCGTACCGGTCGCTGACGAAGGCGGAGCCAATCTCGCGGCCCATGCGGTTCATGGCCACCCGCACCTGGCGGTAGCGGTCCGCGTCCACCTCCACCGTCTCCTTCGCCGTCAGGCCTGTCTGGAAGGCCATGGCGACCACCGTGCCCATGAGCGCGGTGATGGCCACGGCGACCATGACCTCCATCAGCGTGAAGCCTCGCGTGTGGCGGCGCATCATTGGTTCCTCTGTCCGCCCAGCGGGTTCATGCCGATGTTGCCGCCGCCCCGGCGGCTGTTGATGTCCTGCTGCGCGTCACCCATGCGGCGCAGGGGCTGACCCGTGGCGGGGTCCAGCATGATGCCGTTGGGGCCGGGCCGGGGGTTGGGCACCGGCCGCCCGTCCTGCGTCACCCACACGTTGTCGGCGCCGCCACCCTGCGCCGCGGCGGCGCCGCCGTTGCGGTCCGAGCCCGGGCCGAGCGACACCACATGCGTCACCAGGTCGATGCTCTCCACCTGGGTGCCTTCCTGCCAGTAGACGGTGAGGTGCACCTCGCGGACCGTCTGGGTGATCTGCTCCACCATCTGCGTGAACATCGGCTGCGCCATGCCCATGGCCGCGCCAGCCATGCCGCCCATGCCCGCGGCCTGGGGCCCGCCGGAGGACGCGCCGTCCTTGCCGCCCGCGCCGCCGCCGCCGAAGAGGCCGGCGATTCCGGCCAGCGGGTCTCCGCCGGAGGTGTCGCCGATGGGCAGATTGAAGATGGCGCCGATGAGCTGCTCGGGCGTCACGCCGTCCGCCTTGGGGGCGATGATGCGCGCGCGCCACTTGAACTGCGTCCAGCCCTCGTCGGAGAAGTCCCCGGACTCCTCGTCGTCGTCGGCGTTGAAGCCCTTGTCGTAGAGCTCCTGCTCCAGGTCCGTCATCTTGGAGCGGGCCAGCAGCGACGCCACGGTGAGGCGCTTGGTGTAGACGTGGTTGGCCACCGCGCCGGCGTTGAGGTCGAAGATGGCCATCAGCGCCAGCCCGAGGATGGCGAGCGCCACCACCACCTCCAGCAGCGTGAATCCGCGGTTGCGCTTCATCGCGGCACCTCCAGCGCCTCGGCGACGATGTTCACCTTGCCGGTGAGGGGTGACACGTCCAGGGTCCAGACGTTGTCGCCCTGCTGCACGTACACGTGGGCCTTCTCGGTGTAGCCCTGCGGGAAGAAGTAGAGGTACGCCACGCCGCTCTCCACCGGCTGACGCTGGTTGCGCGTCCACACGGACACCTTCACGTCCGCGGGCAGCTGGCGGGAGGGGACCTCCTCGGACGTGTAGGAAGAGAAGCGGGCCGCGTTCTCCACGCGCCGCTTCTCGCCCTCCAGCAGCTCCTGCGCGCTGGGCGCGTTGGTGCCAATGCCGCCGCCCGACAGGTAGTTGCGCCGCTCGTCGCGCCCTCCGCCCTTGTTGCTGCGCGCCTCGCGCTCGCGCTCGGTGTTCTCCGTGCGCAGCATCTCGTCGCGGTCGCGCGAGGTGGTGACGCCGCCCTCGGCGCACTCGGCGTGGTAGCGCGTGGCCTCCTCGCTCTTGGGGTCGGGGATCTCGAACACCAGGCGGCACGTTTGACCGCGCAGCGCCGCCGAGTCGTAGAGCGAGCGGATGAGGCCCGCCAGCTCCCCCGCGCTGCCCTTGGCCTTCGCGCCGGTGATGGAGCCGATGCCCATCACCGCCGCGGAGAACAGGATGGCGACGATGATGATGGCGATGGAGATTTCGATGAGCGTCAAGCCGCGCTGCGCCCGGTGCAGCGCGCGCCGCGGGCGGGGCAGGGGGCTCATGGCTGGTCCCACCCCGCGGCCAGCACGCCGCCGCTGCTCAGGTCCGCGTCCAGCCCGCTGCCACCCGGCTTGCCGTCCGCGCCGTAGGAGACGACCGCGCCCTTGTCGCCGTTCATCCAGTAGACATACGGGTGGCCCCAGGGGTCCTCGGGCACGCGGTCCAGCAGCCGGGCGTCGATGAGCAGGTTGAAGCCCTCCTCCTTCGTCGGGAAGCGCCCCATCAGCCGGTGGTGGGACTTGAACATGCCCTCCAGCTTGCGGATGTCCGCGCGGGCGCGGCGCTGGGCGCTGTCCAGCGTCCGGTCCTCCGTCGCGTAGACGAGTGTGAAGGCGAGTCCCGTGGCGACCAGGAAGACGGCCGCCAGGAGGAACCGCCCCAGGCGCTGGCGGCGGTTCGTCCCCTCGGTCGTCGGGGGCGTCGGGGATGCATTGGCGTCGTGCTCGTTCATGCCCAAGCCCTGTCAACGCGTGGTGCGCGCGACTTCTTCGCTACTTCTTGGCGTTGCCCGCCAGGTCCGCGGACGAAATGTCCGCGTCGTTGCCTTCGCCGCCAGACGCGCCGTCCGCGCCGTAGGAGATGATGACGGGCTTGCCGCCCTCGTTGATGTACACGTAGTCGTTGTTCCACGGGTCCTTGGGCATCTGCTCGAGCGCCTGCGCCTCCACGAGCGCCTGCAGGCCCGAGGCCGTGTCCGGGTACTTCCCCTTCTTCGTGTAGTAGAGCTTCATCGCGCCCTGGATGTTCTTGATGTCCAGCGCGGCGCGATCCCTGCGCGCGGCCTCCAGCTGCGGGATGACGGCCACACCCACCGCGGCGGCGATGAGCCCGAGGATGGTGATGACCACCATGATTTCGATGAGCGTCATGCCGCGGTTGCGGCGCTGCTTCTTCTGCTGCTGCTTCTGGCTCTGGCGCATGTGTCCTCTCCATCCCGGGTGACTTTCTGGCAGGCCACCCTCGGGTTCTCATGTCTTCTTGTCAGGGCGTCCGGACGCTGTCCGACACCCCGGCGGGCGGGCGCGGCTGCTGGGGACCGTACAGCCGGGCCCCCACGGTGAGCAGCGCCGCCGCCATGGCGACCATGGCCGCCAGGGTGACGCGCTGAATCCAACGGTCCGCCATGTCGTTCATCATTCCACCGCACCTCACCGGATGGCCGAGTTCACCTGCAGAATCGGCATCAGGATGGAGAGCGCGACGAATGCAATCACCGCGCCCATCACCACGATGAGGAGGGGCTCGAGCAGCGAGGTGAGGGCGCTGATGCGCACGTTCACCTGCGTCTCGTAGTTGTCCGCCACGCTGGTGAGCATCTCCTCCAGCTGGCCGGAGCGCTCCCCGATGGCGACCATGTGGTACACCAGCGGCGGGAACTCCCCGGAGCGCTTCAGCGGGTTGGCGATGCTCTCGCCCTCGCGGATGGAGTCGCGGGCCTTCTCGATGACCTCGGCCAGCACGGTGTTCGTCATGATGGCCTTGACGATGTCCATGGCCGCCAGCAGCGGGACGCCGCTCTTGAGCAGCGTGGACAGCGTCCGGGCGAAGCGGGAGATGGACAGCAGGCGCACCAGGTTGCCCACCACGGGGGCCTTGAGCGTGAAGCGGTCCCACTTCGGCTTGCCGGCGGCGCTCTTCGTCCAGCGGATGAAGAGCATCACCGCCACCACCATCGCCGGCAGCAGCAGGAACCACCAGGCCTGGAAGAAGTTGCTGGAGGCGATGAGGATGCGCGTGCTCAAGGGCAGCGTGGCCTTCATCGTCTCGAAGATCTTCGTCACCTTCGGCACCACGAAGACCATGAGGGCCACGAGGATGCCGCCGCCCACCAGCATCATGATGGCGGGGTAGAGCATGGTGCTGAGAATCTTCTGCTGCAGCCGGGCCTGGTTCTCCGTGAAGTCCGCCAGGCGCGTGAGCACCGCGTCCAGCGCGCCGGAGGCCTCGCCCGCGCGCACCATGTTCACGTAGATGCTGGGGAAGATTTTCGGGTGCTGGCCCAGCGCGTCCGCCAGGGACGAGCCTTCGTTCACGCGCTGCTTGATGTCGGAGAGGGCGCGCTTGAAGCGCTCCTTCTCCACCTGGTCCACCAGCGCGCTGAGCGACTCCACCAGCGTGACGCCCGCGCCCAGCAGCGTGGAGAGCTGCCGGGTGAAGATGGCCACGTCGTCGGTGTTGACGCGGCCCCGGCCCAGCTTGCGCAGGTCGATGTCGCGCGCCGCCAGCGCGGCGTTGGCGCCCTTGGACACGGCGGCGCGGCTGCCTTCCGCCTGGGCCAGTACGTCGGTGAGGAAGATGCCGTCGGCGCGCAGCTTGGACCGCAGCGTCTTGGGCGAGTCCGCCTCGAGCAAGCCCTTGATCTGCTTGCCCGCGGAATTGAGACCTCTGTACTCGAAGACGGGCATGGTTCAGGAACCCTCGGCCCCTCCCGCGGGAGGAGCTGCCGGCTACATGTCCTCCTGGGTGATGCTGAGCACCTCGGCGATGGTGGTCTCGCCCAGGGCAATCTTGCGCGCGCCGTCATCCAGCAGCGTCGTCATGCCCTTGGACGTGGCCGACCGCTTGATGGTCGAGGCGTCCACGTTCTTCAGCACCAGCTGGCGCACGTCGTCATCCACGGGCAGGAACTCGTAGATGCCGGTACGGCCGCGGTAGCCGTTGCGGTTGCAGGAGGGGCAACCGGTGGCCTTGTAGATGCGGTCCACGCCGTAGCGCTGCTTGAACGAGGCCCGGTTGTGGCCCAGCTCCTTGAGCTCCGCGTCGGTGGGCTCGAACGCCACGCGGCAGTCCGGGCACACGCGGCGCACCAGGCGCTGGGCCAGGATGCCGGTGAGCGAGGACGCCACGAGGAAGGGCTCCACGCCCATGTCCACCAGACGCGTCACGGCGCCGGCGGCGTCGTTGGTGTGCACCGTGGACAGCACGAGGTGGCCCGTGAGCGAGGCCTGGATGGCGATCTCCGCCGTCTCCTTGTCGCGAATCTCGCCGACCATGATGACGTCCGGGTCCTGGCGGAGGAAGGAGCGCAGCCCCTGGGCGAAGGACAGCCCGATCTTCGGGTTGATGGCCATCTGGCCAATGCCCTTGAGCTGGTACTCGACCGGATCCTCGACGGTGAGGATGTTGAGGTCCGGCGTGTTGATCTTCGACAGGGCGCCGTAGAGCGTCGTCGTCTTTCCGGAGCCGGTGGGGCCCGTCACCAGCACGATGCCGTGCGAGCGCTTGATGACGGCTTCCATCGACTCGAGCGTCTTCTGGCCCATGCCGATTTCGGCCAGGTCCAGGAGCGTCGCCGTCTTGTCCAGCAGACGCATGACGATGCGCTCGCCGTGCGACGTGGGGATGGTGGACAGGCGGATGTCGATGTCGCGGCCGGCCAGCTTGATGCGGATGCGGCCGTCCTGTGGCAGGCGCTTCTCGGCGATGTTCAGCTGCCCCATCACCTTCACGCGGCTGACAATGGCGTTCTGGTAGCGCTTGGGCGGCTTGATGACCTCCTGCAGCACACCGTCCACGCGGAAGCGCACCATCAGCTCGCGCTCCATCGGCTCGATGTGGATATCGCTCGCGCGCTCCTTGGCGGCGCGGAAGAGCACGGAGTTCACCAGCCGGATGACGGGGGCCTCGTCGTCCTCGTCCAGCAGGTCCTTGGGCTCGTCCAGCTCGTGGGCGATGGCGTCCAGGTCCTGCGTTTCCATCTCGTCCACGAGCTGCTCCGTCTCATTGACGGAGCGGTCGTAGACGCTGTTGATGGCGTCGGTGATGGTGGAGGCCAGGGCGATGCGCTGGCTGACGCTGGTGCCCAGGAGCACGCGCACGTGGTCCAGCGCGCCGGTGTCCAGCGGATCCGCCACCGCCACCGCCACCGAGTCCCCCTCCATGAACAGCGGGAGGATGTGGGACTGACGGGCGAAGTTGATGGGGATGCGCTTGACCAGCTCCGCGTCCACCTCTTCGGTGAAGATGCGCGCCAGGTAGGGCAAATCCAGTTGGTGGCCCAGGGCCTTGGCCACGTCTTCTTCCGAGACCGCCTTCAACCCCACCAGCGCCTCACCGATGCGCTGCCCCTTCTCCTCCTGGACGGCGAGCGCCTCCTGGAGCTTCTCCTCGGTGAGCGAGGGGACGATGGCGCGCAGGATCTCCCCCAGCAGCCGGCCACACAGGTAGGCCTGACCATGGGCCACGAGCTGGGTGGCGTCGTTGCGCGGGGACGTCGCGGCGGGGGCGGCGTTCGAGAGGGTGGGGTCGGCGGAAAGGTTCATGGCGTCTGATCCCCAACGTCCGGCTGGATGCGCAGGCGTTCGACATCACCCTCCTGCGGGACCTGGATGGCCTCGGGAGGGGGTTGCTCGAAGTTCTGCGGAGCGGGCGCGGCGGGCACTGGCTCTTCCGAACCATCCGGAGGCGGCGTGCCTTCCCGCACCGCGGGTCCACCCTCATACCCACCCGTCCCAGGCGCCTGCCGCTGGGTCGAGGGCACGGCCCCCGGGCTGCTGGACGACGAGGGCGGCGCCGCGGGCGCGATGATGCGCTCGCCCTGGGTCCCCGGACCGCCGTTCTCCGCCCGGTTCTCCTCCTGCGTCACCTTCTGGCCCATGCGCGACAGCGGGCCGGGCTTGCGGGAGAAGTCCACCGCCACGTCGTAGCCGGGGACCTGGCCGTAGAACTGCTCCACGAACTGCTGACGCTCCTTCATCTTGCGCTCGAAGATGACGCGGAAGTCCTCCGGCCCCCGGATGATGTAGGGCGTCAGGAAGAGCAGCAGGTTCGTCTTCGTCTTGCGGCGCGTGGTGTCGCGGAAGAAGTGGCCGAGCAGGGGGATGTCACCCAGCAGGGGCACCTTGGAGACGCTCTCCAGCGTGCGGTCCTGCATGATGCCGCCAATCACCAGCGTCTCCTGATCCCTCGCGATGACCGTCGTCTTCGCGCTGCGGCGGGACGTCGTGGGGCCGAGCACCGGGTCCGAGGACGCGATCTCCTCCGTCTGCTGATTGATGACGAGCCGGATGTAGTCGCTCTCGTTGATCTGCGGCTTCACCGTCAGCTTCAGCTCCACGTTCTGACGGGTGATGGGCGCGAAGAAGGAGCCCAGACCGAGGCCGCCACCCAGACCGCCCAGGCCGCCCAGCAGGCCACCCGCGCCGCCGTTGGCGCCGCCCAGGCCGCCCGCCAGGCCGCCCAGCGCGGACGGGGCGAAGCCGGACTGGAAGGGCACGTTCTGGCCCACCGTGATCTCCGCCTCCTCGTTGTCGCTGGTGAGGATGTGCGGCGTGGAGAGCACGTTCACGTCGGAGCTCTGCTGCATCGCGTGCAGCACCACGCCGAAGGCCGGGATGCCCAGCCGCTCCAGCGCGGGGATGGCGGGGCCCTGGATGCCGGCGAGGAAGCCGCCGTACGACGCGAGGCTGGTCAGCGACAGCGAGGGCGGCAGGCCGTTGCCGGAGGTGTTGGTGCCGATGAGGCCGGGCACCGGGCCATTCTCCGTGCTCAGGCTGAAGCCGGTGTGGAGGTTCATGCCGAGCCGCGCGTTGCGGTCCAGGTTGACCTCCATGATGACGGCCTCCACGAACACCTGGCGGCGCGGCTTGTCGAGCTGCTGGATGACCTGGACGATGTTCTTGTAGTCCGCCGCGCTGGCGACGATGACCAGCGAGTTGCTGCCCTTGTCGGCCGAGATCTTCACCTCGCCGCTGAACAGCTCGGCGGCCTGCGTGGTGGCGACACCGCCCGGCGCGCCCGGAGGACGCTGCGGCGTGGGCGTGCGGCCCCGGGGCGTATTGCCGCCGGTGCCCTGGGCGAGCGACTGGAGCGTGCTGGCCAGCTCCTCCGCGTTCGCGTTCTCCAGGTAGTAGACGTTGATGCGTCCGCCCCCGCTGGTGGGGATGTCGATCTGCCCGACGATGTCCTGGATGCGCCCGAAGGCCGCGGGGCTGGCGACGATGATGAGCTTGTTGGTGCGCTCGTCCGGGATGATCTGCGACAGCGTGACCGGGCCGCCGGAGGAGCCCTCCTGGCCCGACTGGGCCTGCGGCTGCGGGGTGCCGGCGGGGTTCACGTTGCGTCCGGCGGGCTGGCCAGGGCGCGCGCCACCCTTCGCCTCGAAGAGGCGCTGCACCGTGTTGGCCACGTCCTGCGCGGAGGCGTACTGCACCTGGATGATGCGCATCTCGTCGCTGGCGGCGCGCGTATCCAGCTGGTGGATGATGCGCTCCAGGCGGTGGATGTTGGAGCCCACGTCGTTGACGATGATGGTGTCCGGCGGATACGGAATCGTGTCGCCGTCCTTGGACACCAGCTGCTGGAGCACGCCGCGCAGCGGCTCCACTTCCACGTTCTGCACGCGGAAGAGCTTGGTCACCATCTGCTCGTTCGTCGTGTACGGCTCGCCGTCCTCGACGATGGTCGGGATGGGGTTCTGCTTCGCCGAGCGCTTGTCGACGATCTTCATGAACCGGCCGTACTGGTAGACGGCGAGCCCGTTGGCGTCGAGCGAGGCGAGGAAGGCGGAGTAGAAGGCGTCCGCGTTGACCTCCACCCGGCCATTCTCGGGGCCGATGATGGAGATCTTCCCGCGCACGTTCTCCGGCAGGATGAAGGTGCGGCAGGTGGCGTCCGCCACCGTCTGGACCAGCTTTTCGATCTCCACCTTGTCGAAGTAGATGCCGTAGCGGGCATTGCGCCGGGCCTCTTCGCACGTGGGCGTGCGGCGGGAGCCCGCGTTGGCCCCGTTGTCGCCAGTGGCGCCAGAGGCCTGAGGGGTGATCGTCCGCTCGCCGGCGTTACCGGTGGGCGGTGAGCGACGCTGCGCCTGCGCGGGAATGGCGAACGCGAGGCACAGGCAGAGCATCCAGGACGGGAGCGTCTTCATGGAGGAGCGGGCGCTGCGGAGATGATTAACGGACGTTGTACGACTTGCGGATCGGCGCACCGTTGCGCTCGATCTCGATTTCGATTCGGGCTGCGTCCTTCATCTTCGAATAGACCTCCAGCGCCTTTTCCGGGCTGTTGAGGTCGAATCCGTTGATGCGACGGATGACATCGCCATTCTGGACGCCAATCTTGGAGTAGATGGAGTCCGGACGGATGGAGAAGAGCTTGAAGCCCACCGCCTGACCGTCCTTGAACGCTGGCACGATGCGCGCCTGCATGGCGACCTGATTGAGGTTGTTGAGCGTCTTGTCGATTTCGGCGCGAGGGACTTCGTACTCGTTCTCGCTGGTGGCGCGGATGCCGCTGCCGTCACCGGGCGGCGCGGTGTTGGCCTGGGCCACCGGCGGCGAGGGCGGCACGAAGGCGCCGTCACCCGGGTTGCCGTCGATGAACTCGCGGCGGCCACCGTTGATGATGATGACGCGCTCGCGCTCGATGCTCTCCACGGTGGCACCCTGCAGGGTGTTGCCCACCATGAAGGTCTGCGAACGCTGCGTCACCATGTCCTGGATGGAGGCGAAGGACCAGTCGGGGTTGCTCGCCACCAGCGTGCCGAGCAGCTTCACCCGCATCCCGCTCTTCACCGGCGCGGCGTTGGGGTCCAGCTCCGCCGTCGCGCCTCCATGGGGCTCCTGGACGTCCGGCTCGGGCTCGGGGAGCTTGATGCCCGTCAGCCGCGACAGGCGCTCCAGGTCGAGCATCGCCAACGCCGCGTCGTTGCGCCGCGGCTGTGTGGGCGCACGAGTGGACGAGCCCCCGTTGGGAACGGGGGAGATGGCGGACTCGACGAACAGGTTCACCGTGCTCGCGGCCAGCAAGCCGACGAGCAGGATGAACAGCAGGTTCACTGTCCAGAAGTATTTTCGAAAGAAGAGTTCCATCACGCTTCCGGGTGAAAGCCGGGCCCACGTTGAGCAAGCCAGGTGCCATCGCGGGCCAGGCGGGCAAGACAGGACCTACGGCCAACCACTTGGAATTATTCCGGAATACCAAGTGCCCCTGACGCGGGCCGGCGCCCCTGAAACCCCGCCGGACAAATTGTCAAAGGCGGGCGGGGGCCCGTGTGACGCCCTGTCAGTCGTCGTCCGGAGAAGGGGGCGTGGTGAGGGGGGCGTCCCCGGTGGACTGCTCGCGCTCCAGCTTGCGGTAGATGGTCCGGGCGGCGATGCCCAGCAGCCGGGCGGCCAGCGTCTTGTCGCCGCGGGTGTGACGGAGCGTCTCGTGGATCACCCGGCGCTCGATCTCCTCCATGGGCGTCCCGATGGGGATGACGAGCTGTCCGGCGGAGCCCAGCGGGCCCTTGCGCACGGACTCCGGCAGGTCGCTGGCCTCCAGCACCTCGCCGCGCGCCAGCACCACGGCGCGCTCCACCGCGTGCTCCAACTCGCGCACGTTGCCCGGCCAGGCGTAGTTCTCCAGCACGCCGAGCGCCTCCTGCGAGAAGCCGCGCAGCACCTTGCCATTCTTGGCGGCGAAGCGGCGCAGGAAGGCGTCCGCCAGGAGGGGGATGTCCTCGCGGCGCGAGGCGAGCGCGGGCACGCGAATCTCCACCACGTTGAGGCGGTAGTAGAGGTCCTCGCGGAAGCGGCCCTCGGCGACCTCCTTCTGCAGGTCCTTGTTGGTGGCCGCCACCAGGCGCACGTCCACCTTCACCGTCTGCGTGCCGCCCAGCCGCTCGATTTCACCCTCGGCCAGCGCGCGGAGCAGCTTCACCTGCGCGGGCAGGGGCATCTCGCCGACCTCGTCGAGGAAGAGCGTGCCGCCGTGGGCGCGCTCGAAGCGGCCCTCGCGGCGGGCCACCGCGCCGGTGAAGGCGCCGCGCTCCACGCCGAAGAGCTCCGCCTCCAGGATGTTCTCCGGCAGGGCGCCGCAGTTGACGGCGACGAAGGGCCCCCGGACGCGCTGGGAGAACTCGTGCACGGAGCGGGCGGCCAGCTCCTTGCCCGTGCCGGACTCACCCAAGAGCAGCACCGTGGCGGTGGAGGGCGCCGCCTGGCGGATGGTGTCCAGCATGGCGCGGAAGGCGGGGGACTGGCCCACCATGGAGCGCCCGCCCGCCGCGTTCATCTCCGCGAGCTTGGCCTTGAGCGACTGGTTCTCCGCCACCAGCGCGCGCTTCTCCAGCGCCTTCTGGATGGCCTTCACCAGGGCGTGGCGCTTGAGGGGCTTGGTGATGAAGTCGTAGGCCCCGTCCTTCATCGCCGCGACGGCCGTCTCCACCGTGCCGTAGGCCGTCATCAGCACCACCTCCACGTCCGGCCGGATGGCGCGCGCGGCGCGCAGCAGCTCCTGGCCGTCCATGTTGGGCATCATCAGGTCGGTCACCATGGCGGCGACCTCCGGCCGGCGCAGCAGCTCCAGCGCCTCCGTGCCGTTGGCGGCGGCGAGCGTGGCCATGCCCTCCCGCTGGAAGATGCGGATGACCGAGTCGAGGTTCGCGCGGTCGTCGTCGACGACCAGGACCGTGGGGGATGTCATGTTGGACACATTCGCCTGCAATCCGTGTTCCCTAAGCTGATTCCTCGTCCGGCTCCAGGGGACCGCCGCCCATGCGGCCAATGTCCTCGCGACGCACCTTGTCGACGTTGAACTTGCGGGCGCTGGCCAGCATCCGGTCCACGGTGCCGTCGAAGTCCGGCTTTCCGCCGTCCTTGCGGAAGCGGAGGAAGTTGATGCGCGCGACGACGAAGTTCTTGAGGTACGGGCTCTGGAGGCCGCGCTCCTTGAGCGCGTCCACCACGGCCACCACGGCGTCGTCCAGCTCCAGCAGCCGCTGGGCCCGGGTCTCTCGCAGGGGCAGGGCGTCCTCCAGCGGCAGGTCGAGGAAGTCCTCCACCACCTTCACGAAGGGGTGGTAGGCGCCCGCGGAGAAGCGGGGGCGCAGCTCGTAGGCGGCGCCCAGGGTGATGAAGGACGGCTCCTCGAAGAGGTGCGCGAAGGCGGACTCCTTGCCCTTCCGCCCGGCGCCCACCAGCCCGCGGTACATGCGGACGACCTCCAGCGAGCGCTCCTTGAGGTTGTGGGCCTTCTCCGTGTTGAGGGCGAGGATTTGATAGGCCACGTCCTCGTCGGGCAGCACCAGGGCGATGATGCTCCTGGCGCCCAGCATCCGGCTGGCGTGGAGGCGGTGGTTGCCGTTGGGCGTCCAGTACCGGCCGTCCTTGCGCACGGCGATGACGGGATCCAGGAAGCGGTCCAGCCGCTCCATGGCGCCCGCCAGCCGCTTCACGTGGGGCTCGGACAGGTCGCGCTGGTAGGGCGTGGGCTCCACCTTGTCGATGGGCAGCACGGAGAACACCACGGGGTGGCCGCCCAGCGGATCTCGGTACACGCCGAGCACCTCACCGCCGTCCTCGCGCACCGCCTCGAGCAGCTCGGTGGGGTACTCCACCGAGTCGCTGGCCACCTCCGCGGGGGACAGGCCCCGCGACTTCGGCTCCGCCTTCTTGCGGCGGGGCCTGCGGGGCGTGGCCGCCTTCTTCGCGGCGGGGGACTTGCGTGCGGACTTCGCTGCCATGGGCTGCACCCTCCTCGTGCTGCTTCGGCGTTCTACGAGGAGGCCCTGACACGTCCCCCCGCCGGCGCACGGTAGGGGGACGTGGAAGGGGGGGCTACTCGCCCGAGACGGTGAGCTGCCGGAAGCGGACAGTGGGCGCGCCCACCGCGCCACTGCGGAACTGGAGGTCGCTGCCAATGCCGTCCAGGTCCTTGAGCATCTGCAGCAGGTGGCCCGCCACCGTCACCTCCTGGACCGGGTGGGTCAGCTCGCCCTTCTCAATCCACAGGCCGTTGGCGCCCGCGGACAGCTCGCCCGTCACCGGGTCCGTGCCGTGGCCGAGCAGCGCGGTGACGTAGAAGCCGCTGTCCACCTCGCGCAGCAGCGCCTCCGGCGTCTTCGTGCCCGGCTCCAGGTACAGGTTGCTGGTGCCGATGGCGGGCAGGCCGTTGTAGCCGCGCGCCGCGTTGCCCGTGGAGCGCGCCTTCGCCTTGCGCGCGGTGAAGGCGTCATAGAGGAAGGACTTGAGCACGCCCTGTTCGATGATGGGCGTGCGCCGCGTGGGCACGCCTTCGCCGTCGAAGGGCGCGGTGGCCAGGCCGCGGGGCATCAGGCCGTCATCCACCAGCGTGACGTGCGCGCCCGCCAGCCGCTTGCCCAGCAGCGGCGCCAGGAGGCTGGCCTTCTGGTACACGGAGTTGCCGTCCGCCGCGCCCGCCACGTCCGACACGAACGACGCGGCCACCTGCGGGCTGAAGAGCACCGGCACCTGCTGCGTCTTCACGCGTCTGGCGCCCAGCATCCGCACCGCGCGGCGCGTGGCCTCGCGGCCAATGGACTCCGGCCCGTCCAGGTCGTCGAGGAAGCGGCGGTAGTCCATCCAGTAGCCCGTCTGGAGCCCGCTGCCGTCCGACGCCACGGGCGCCGCGTACAGGTACACGTAGGTGCCCGAGTACGCGCCCGTCATGCCCTCGGAGGAGGCCATGTAGATTTCCGACACGGAGTCTCCGGCGCCCACGCCGTTGAAGGCGATGATGCGCGAGTCCTCCGCGCGGGCGGCCTTCTCCACCTCCAGCGCCGTCTTGATCTTCCAGTCCCCGGGGAGCTCCGCGACCTTCGTGTCGAAGAGCAGGCCCGTGTCTCCGAAGCGGCCCAGGTCCTTGCCGGAGGGCAGGCCGTTGAGCTTGTTGGGCGCGGAGAACTCGGCCAGCTTCAGCGCCTGGTCCACGATGTGGTCCACGGCGGCGGGGTCGAAGTCGGACGTGTAGGCGAAGCCCAGCCGGTCCTTGAGCACCACGCGCACGCCCACGCCCTTGCTGGTGGACTGGGTGAGGTCTTCAATCTGGCCCTCGTGCACGCGCACGCTGCTCTGGCGGCCCACCTCCAGGAAGGCCTCCGCCTGACGGGCACCCTTGCGCTTGGCGCGCTGGACGATTCTCTTCGCGAGCTGTTGGTAGTCCATGGTTGGCGCTCCCTCTCAGGCGACCTTGGTTCCGCCGACGGTGATGTTGTCGATTCGCACGGTGGGCAGGCCCACGCCCACGGGCATGGACTGGCCATTCTTGCCGCACACGCCCATGCCCGGGTCGGGCATGGGGTCGCAGCCCACGCGCGACACGTTCTTCAGCGCCTCCGGCCCCACGCCAATCAGCGTCGCGTTCTTCACCGGGCGGCCCAGCTTGCCGTCCTCGATTTGATACGCCTCGCTGACCTCGAAGACGAAGTTGCCGTTGGTGATGTCCACCTGTCCGCCGCCGAAGGTGGCGCAGTACAGGCCGCGCTTCACCTCCTTGAGGATGTCCTCGGGGGCGTGGTCGCCCGGCGCCAGGAAGGTGTTCGTCATGCGGGGCATGGGCAGGTGCTTGAAGGACTCGCGCCGCCCGCTGCCGGTGCTGCGCTGGCCCATGAGCTGCGCGTTGAGGCTGTCGTAGAGGTAGCCCTTCAGCACGCCGTTCTCGATGAGGACCTTGCGCTCGCCGGGGTTGCCCTCGTCGTCGATGTTGATGGAGCCGCGCCCGCTGGACACGGTGCCGTCGTCAATGACGGTGACCAGGTCGGACGCCACCTTCTGCCCCAGTTTCCCAGCGAACAGCGAGGTGCCCTTGCGGATGAAGTCCGCCTCCAGGCCGTGGCCCACCGCCTCGTGCAGCAGGATTCCGCTCCAGCCCGGCGCCAGCACCACCGTCTGCGGGCCCGCCACGCAGTCCTCCGCGCCCAGCGTGGCCACCGCCTGACGCGCCGCCTCACGGGCCACGTCCTCGGGGGAGAAGGTGTCCCAGTGGGTGAAGGGCACGCGTCCGCCGCCGCCGTACATGCCGGTGCGCCGCACGCCGCCCTTGCCCTGGGCCACCACCATCACGGACAGGCGGCACAAGTCCTGGGTGTCCTCGGTGTAGCGGCCGTGGGTGTTGGCCACCGCGATGCGCCGCGTCTGGTCCACGTAGCCGCCGTTCACCTGCTTCACCTTCGCGTCGAAGGCGCGGGCGGCCTTGTCGGCGCGCATCAGCAGGCCCGTCTTCAGCGACACCTCCACGTCCATCAGCGGGGTGCTGACGTGGTAATGGCTGGGGACCGCGGCGCGGCGCACCGGGAAGCTGCGCTCGGCGCCGCCGCCCTGGGCAATCATGGCCGCGGTGGAGGCCGCGCGCAGCAGGGCGGGCTCATCCCAGTCGTCGGAGTAGGCGTAGCCCACCTTCCCACCGGAGATGACGCGCACGCCCACGCCCTGGACCAGGCCCGTCTGGGCGCTCGTGATGCGCGACTCCTCCAGCCGCACGGCCGTGGTGAGCGTGCGCTCGACGTACACCTCGGCGAAGTCGCCCCCGCGCTCCATGGCCACGGCGAGCAGGCGCTCGACCAGCGGCTGGGGGAGCAGGGCGACGGGCGAGGGCCGCCTGACCACCGGTGGGGCGAGCTTCAAGGAGGGGGCGCGCTTCGAGGGCGCAGACGCTCGGGGCATATTTCGGGACTCCCGCGGTGAAGTCGTTGGGGTATGTGGCAGCCTACATAGGAGGGGGCGCCGCCGGGAGCAACGCTCAAGGGCCCCCGTTCTTTCCCTGATCGGCGGCCTGTCCGCATTCCCACCGTGGAGATGGCGCTCTAAGATGCGCGACGCTTCGAGACTGGAACCCACCCCATGCCTCCTCGTCCTCCTTCCTCTCCCCGTGCTGGTGCTGGCCGTTCCGGTGCCCGTGCGGGCGAGGACCCAGACTCCATGAAATCTCCCGCCCGGCGCCGACCCGCCATCGAAGACGAGGACTTCGCGGCGCCGTCCGCCGAGGAGGCCTACCCCGAGGATGGGCCCCCCAACCCGGAGCTCTACGGCGAGGAGGAGCCCGGCCGCTCCCTCACGGGGGAGACGCGCGTGGCCTCCATCGAGGCCGTGGAGGCGGAGCGCAACGCCCGGAACGACGAGGACGAGGAGGAGAACTCCGAGGCCACCCGCGCCGGCCCGCCGGTGCAGATGGTGGTCCTGGACGGCCCCGACAAGGGGCGCAAGAAGCGCTTCCAGAGCGTGCGGATGGTGGTGGGCCGCAACAAGGACTGCGACTTCGTGCTGGAGGACCAGTCCGTCTCCCGCCGTCACCTGGAGCTCGTGTACGGCCCGTCCGGCGTGGTGATGCGCGACCTGGGCAGCGTCAGCGGCACCCAGGTCAACGACCAGCGCGTGGACGAGTGCCTGCTGAAGCATGGAGACGAGATCTCCATGGGCAAGACGCGCCTGCGCTTCGTGGACGAAGCGGAGCAGATCAAGGAGCTGCGCGCCCAGGCCGAAGCCCGCGACGCCGAGGAGAAGAAGGCGAAGGAAGAGGCCGCCCGCGAGGCGGAGGAGAAGAAGAGAAACCAGGCCGCGGCGCGTGGCAGCGAGGTGGATCCAGATGACCCCCGCTTCAACGAGGCCACCAACGCCAACTACAAGCTGCCCGACAACCTCAAGGAGGGCGGCGGGAGCAAGGGCGCGGTGGCCGTTCCCCGGCGCCCCCCGCCCATCCGCAGCACGCCCACCCGTTCAGCGGGAGGCGGGCTGACGGGCAAGCAGAAGGCGCTGATTGGTGGCGGCGGCGCCCTGGCGGTGGTGCTGGTGCTGGGCCTCATCGTGATGCCCAAGGGCCCTCCGCCGCCCCCGCCGCCCGATCCGAAGATTGAACGGGCGAAGGTGCTGATGCAGCAGGCCCGCGAATCCGTGCGCGCGGATGAATACGCCAACGCGGTCCGGCTCGTCGAGGAGGCGGAGAAGCTGCTGCCGGGCATCGACGTGGACAACCTGGCCCGGGGCGCGCGCAAGCAGCAGGAAGTCATCGCGTCGCTCGACGCGGCGCGGGCGCTCATCGCGGAGAATCAGTTCGACGCCGCGCGCAAGCAGTTGTCGGAGACGCCGCAGGGCACGGCGAAGACGGATGACGTCCGCCGCAAGCTGGAGGCGGAGCTGGAGGAGAAGGACATCGCCTTTCGCATCCAGCAGGCGGAGGAGTCGTTCGCCACGCGCGACCCGGAGGCCATCCGTCCGTTGATTGCCCTGCTGCCGCAGCTGAACCGGCCCGCCTACGAGGTGCGGTTGTCGGACCTGGAGGCGGAGCTGGCGAAGGAGGCCCAGGACGCGACGCGCCGCGACAACAACGCCCGGGCACGCGCGAACGAGGCGGCCAAGGAGCGGCGCAAGGAGTTCATCGCCGAGGCCTTCAACGACGTGGAGCGGCGCTTCAACGGCGGTGACTACCAGCGCGCGGTGCTCGAGTGCGACCGGGTGGTGGACAAGTACAAGTCCGACAAGGACGTGAGGGAGCGGGCCCTGGCCCTCAAGCGCCTCATCCCGCAGTTCCGCAAGTCGATGGAGGACGGCCAGAAGAAGCTGGACGCCAACTCGCTGGAGGCCGCGGCCAAGCCGCTGCGCCGCGCGGCGGAGCTGTACCGGCAGATTGGCTTCCGCGGCTCGCTGGGGAGGACCATCGACGAACAGCTCGCGTCGTCGTCGCTGGCGGCGGGGCAGGGCGCGTTGAAGAAGGGCGACCTCGGCGCGGCCGGTTCGCACTTCCGCGAGGCGCTGCGGCTCAACCCCGGTGACGGGCGTGCGCGCGAGGGCCTGGAGACCCTGCAGAAGAAGGCGGAGGAGCTCTTCCTGCGGGCGTATATCCAGCGGGACAGGGACCCGCAGGCGGCGGCGGAGATGTTCAAGGTCGTCATCGAGACGGCCTCGGAAGGCTCCGAGGTGAAGCGCAAGGCGGAGATGTATCTGAGCGAGCTGCAGCCGTGAGTGGCGGCGGGCCGACAACGATTTTCCGGGGAGAGATGGGATGAACGAGTCGTCGCTGCGTGAGCTCGGGATGGACCTCATCGAGGAGCGCCAGTTCGAGCGGGCCCTCGCCGTGTTCGCCGAGGCGGTTCGCCGCGTCCCCGCGGACCACCGTTCGCGGATGCTGGCCGCGCGCTGCCTGGCGGAGCTGGGCGAGCGCGAGCGCGCCGTCACCGCCTACCACGCGTGCGCGGAGGGGCTGCTGCGCCGCGACTACCTGCTGTCCGCCATGGCCGCGTGCAAGCTGGCGCTGGACGTGGCCCCCAACGAGCGGCGCGTGAATGACACGTTGATCCGCATCCACTCGCGCGCGGTGCGCAACGCCCCGGGCCGCGCGGTGGTGCCCCCGCCGCTGCCGCCCGAGACGCTCTACGACGGCAAGGTGGACACGGATTTGATGGGCCTGCAGGGTGAGGAGCTGTCCAACCGCGCCATCGAGGTGCTGGCCGCGCCGGATCCGGGCGGCTCGGCGGACCCGAACAGCCGCCCGCCGCTGCCCTTGTTCGCGGAGCTGGACCGGGACGCCTTCGTGGACCTGGTGCGGCGGATGGCGTGGCGCCGCGTGCGGCCGGACGAGGTGGTGAGCCGCGAGGGCGAGACGGCGGAGTCGCTCTACGTGGTGGTGGCGGGCAAGGCGGAGGTGACGCGGCAGCAGGACGGCGAGGCGCGCACGCTGGGCTTCCTGGGCGGCGGCTCCATCTTCGGTGAAATCGCGCTGCTGACGGGCGCTCCGCCCACGGCGACGGTGTCCGCGGTGTCGGACACGGAGGTCTTCGAGATTCGCCGCGAGCACCTCAACCTGGTGGCGAAGGCGCACCCCGCGGTGCCGCAGGTGCTGGCGGACTTCGCGCAGACGCGCATGGCGCGCAACCTGATGGCCACCTCGCCCATGTTCCAGACGATGCCGGAGTCGGAGCGGGGCGCGCTCTTGCGGCGCTTCGCGTTCCGGGCGCTCCAGGCGCGCGAGAAGGTGCTGGTGGAGGGCGAGCACTCGCCGGGGCTGTTCCTGGTGCTGGCCGGTGAGCTGGTGGTGCAGAAGGAGGACCCCGCGGGCGGCGTGGTGACGCTGGGCATGCTGCGCGAGGGCGAGGTGGCGGGTGAAATCTCGCTGCTGACGGGCCTGCGGGCCACGGCCACGGTGCTGGCGGCGCGCAAGACGGCGGCGGCCTTCCTGGAGCGCGCCGCGTTCCAGGAGCTGGTGACGGCCTTCCCGGACATCCGGACGTACCTGGAGCAGCTGTCGGACCGGCGGCTGAAGCAGATTGGCGAGGCGCTGCGGCCCCTGGAAATCATCGACGCGGACGAGCTGGTGCTCGAGCCCGAGGCGGCCTGAGGGACGCATGGTGACCGTGACGCGCTCGCAGGTGGTGGGCGGGGGCCTGGCGCTCCTGGCCGCGGGGGCGGTGCTCTACTTCTGGCCCCAGCAGGAAGTCACCGTGGAGGAGGCCATCCGCCGTCAGGTGGTGGTGATGACGCGCGAGGCGGAGGAGAAGAACGTGGGCGGCGTGATGGAGCACGTCTCCGAGCGCTTCCGCTCCAACGGCACGGGCGGCATGACGAAGCGGGAGGTGCGCGGCATCCTCACGGGCCAGGTGCTGCGCGGCCAGTGGGTGCGCGTCTTCATGACGAACCTGGAGGTGCGCGAGGTGTCGCCCACCGAGGGTGAGTTCCAGGCGCGCTTCATCTTCGGGCGCTCGCAGGCGGAGAAGCTGGAGGACTTGTCCGCGGACAGCGTGCTGAGCGCCTACCGCATCGAAGGCGCCTTCGAGAAGGAAGAGGACGGCGAGTGGCGCGTGGTCCGCGCCCGGCCGTACGCCATCAGCCCGGCGGACCTACTCTAGGAGCGAGGCCGACTCCGCCTTCCAGGCCTTGGCCATGCTGGCCTGCCCGGCGGACTCCAGGCGCTTGCGGATGTCGTCCACGCGCTGGGCCAGCGCCTCGCGCGGCGTGCCCTGCGCCCGGGCGCGCACGAGGCCGAAGAAGTAGTGCTGGCACCCGGCGGCGTGCTCGCCCTGGGCGAAGAGCAGCTCCCCCATGGCGGTGTACGCCTCCGCCATCGTCCCCGCGCCATTGTCCGGCGCCACGGCGGCCAGCAGCGGCCGGGCCCCTTCGTAGTCCTTGCGCGCCAGCAGCAGCGCGCCCTTCGCGTACTGCGCCCGGGCCAGGTCCACGCCCTTGGCGGCCACGGCCTTGTCGTAGGCGGCCAGCGCGTCGTCCAGACGGTTCGCGGCCTGCAGGACGCCGCCGCGCGCCAGCCAGTAGCGGCTTTCCTTGTCCAGCAGGCCGCTCTTCGCGCCATCGGCGGACGTCACCTGCACCGGGCCGAAGGTGGCCTCGTAGCTGTCCAGCAGCGCCAGCGCGCCCTCGGTGTCCCCGGAGGCCTGGAGCGCCCGCGCGCCATCCAGGTAGAGCAGCGGCGCGTTGCGACGCCGGGCCACGGCGGCCTCGAAGGCGGCGCGCGTCTGCGCATCGTGCTTCACCGCCAGGGCCCGCGCGCGGGCGAAGAGGGCGTAGTGCTCATCGGCGGAGGCCTTCAGGGCCGCGTCCGCGGCGGTGAGCGCTTCATCCGGCGCCCCCTTCGCCAGCGCCAGCTCCGCCTTCAGCGCGCCCGCGCGAGCGCGGAGCACCGGCGTCAGCTCCGCGCCGCGAGCCTCGACATGGGCGAGCACCTTCCTCGCTTCATCCAGCTTCCGGCCCTGGTACGTGTGCGCCAGCGCCGCGGAGAGGCGCGCCAGCAGGTGGTCCGGATTGACGCTCAGGGCCTTGCTGAACGCCTCCACGGCCTGCGGGTACTGCCCTTCATCGAGCAGCGCCTCGCCATACGCGGTGGTGAAGCGCGGATCCCTCCAGGAGGTCTCCGCCGCGCGGGCGAAGGCCTGCCGGGCCCCGGGCAGGTCGCCTCGGGCCTGGAGCGCCAGGGCGCGGGCCAGCGTCAGCCGGGCGTTGTTGGCGCCGCGTGCTTCGAGCCCGGCCAGGTACGTCTCCACCTCGGCGGCCCTGCCCGCGGCCAGCAGGTGCAGGGCGTGCGCGCCGTAGCGCTCGCCGGACTGGGACTCCAGCTTCTCGGCGCGGGAGAGGTGCTCCCGGGCCTTCGCGTCCGCGCCGGGCTGGCGGTGTTCCAGCCACAGCACCGTCTGGATGTCGGCGGCCAGGGCCTGCGCGTCGCGAGCGTCCGCGTCGAGTTGGAACAGGGCCTCCAGCTCCGTCATCGCCCGCGCGAGGTCGGCGGGATTGCCACGCAGGGCCGCGTTGCGGGCCGCGTGCAGGTGCTGTTCGGTTTGCTTCCGGACCGTGCCGCGGTGAACGAAGAAGGCCACCGCGCCCGCGAGCAGCACCGCCACCACGCCCACCTGGACCAACGCGCTGGAGAGGCTTTCGCGCCGCTGCCAGTCCTTGCGCCCTTCGGTGCCCATGGACCTGTCCCCCGCGCTGGAGTTCGATGTGCGCCGGCCGCTGCGCCGGGTAGAGAAGCCGCGCTCAGATAGGTACGCTCCCCTGTGCTGTCAACGGCGGGCGGCGCGGTGAACACGGACGACGGAGGTCAGAGGTATGGCGGTACACACGGCGCTACCCCCCGAGGCATTCGAGCGGGTCGCGGACGCATTCGGGCTGGGGACTGTTCGCGAGGTGACGGCCATCCCCCAGGGCTCCATCAACACCAACCACCGCCTGGAGACGCGGTCGGGGCGCTACTTCGTGCGGCACACCACCGTGCGCTCCGCGGAGGATCTGCGCTTCGAGTCCGCGCTGCTCGCGCACCTGGCCGCCTACCACTTCCCCGGGCCGGTGCAGCTCACCACGCGGGAGGGCGCGCCCTTCCTGGAGCTGGAGGGAGGCCGCGTCAGCGTCTTCCGCTGGCTGCCGGGCGAGGAGCTGCGCCACCCGGCGTTGACCGCGGATCACCTGGAGCGGCTGGGCGCCGAGCTGGCCAAGCTGCACCGCGACACCGAGTCCTTCGACGGCTCCCGGGACAACCCCTATGGCCCGGAGACGGTGCGCGGCTGGCTGGACGCGCTGGTGACGCACCCGGACGCGGAGCTGGCGGCCGTGGCGCGTGAGCTGGAGGGGGACCTGGACCGGGCCCAGGCCGCGCGGCAGGGGCTGGAGCCCCGCGGCGTCATCCACGCCGACCTCTTCATGGACAACGTGAAGTGGCTGGGCGACCGCGTGGGGGCCTTCTTCGACTTCGAGATGGCGTGCCGGGAGGACTACGGCCTGGACGTGGCCATCACCCTGAATGCCTGGTGCTTCGACGGCGGGCGCTACCTGCCGGAGCTGTGCGGGGCCTTCATTCGGGGCTACCTGGACATCCGCCCGCTGTCGGACGTGGAGCGCGCGAACCTCTTCGGCCACGCGCTCTACGGGGCGGTGCGCTTCACGGCGAGCCGCATCCGGGACTACCACCTGTCGCCGCTGCCGGCGGACAAGCTGGTGCGCAAGGACTACCGCACCTACCTCCACCGGGCCCGGGCGCTGAACGCCATGGGGCCCGCGGGGTTCGCCGCGTTGCTGGGGCTGTGAACGCCCTCAGATGCCGCTGACGATCTTCCAGGTGCCGTCCTCCTTGCGGAGGATCATCTGCTCCAGCTCGGACTCCTTCATGGCGCGCGAGTGGAGGGACGGCATCCGCCAGGAGGCGTTCCAGTAGTAGATGGCGGCGGCCACGTTGTCGCCCACCTGGATGCGGCGGACGCTCAGCTCGATGCGGGGGCCCTGGATGCGGGGGAAGATGCGCTCCAAATAGGCGCCCAGGTTCTTCGCGTCCAGGTCGTCGCTGGGGTCGCTCGGCGTGCCACCGTCGTCCTTGAACGACGGGGAGATGAGCGCCTGGATGGCCTGGGCGTCCCGGGCCTCCAGCGCGGCGCGGTACTGCTCCATGACGCCGAGAATGGCGCGCGTGTCGGAGTTGTCGACGATTTCCGTGCCGGGGATGCGCTTCGGGGCGCACGCGGCCAGCAGGGACAGGACGCTGAAGGCGAGGAAGCGTTTGAGCATGGCGGGGCCTTATTGGGACAACCGAGCGGAAGTCAACCCATTCCCAGGCCCCGCCAGGGGCGGGTGCGCCGCTAGCCCGGCCGGATGACCTCGGCGATGAACCGGTTGAGCACGGGGACTTCGTTGTCGAGGATCTTCAGGCCCTCGGCCTGGATGATTTTCTCGGCGACGAGGCCCAGCGGCTTGAGCAGGAAGGGCAGCTTGAGGGAAATCTCGCCCTCCATCACCCGCTCCGTCTGGCCATTGCCCACGTCGCGGAAGCGCATGGTGCCGGTGTTCACCAGCATCTTGGAGATCTTGTTCGAGGTGGGGACGTTCTCGAACTTCAGCTCCTTGCTGCGCTTGTCATAGGTGGACGTCTCGATGAAGGCGAACCACTCGGGCGGCACCGTCTTGGGGCCAATCTTCTCGATGACGGGCTTGGGGCGGTAGCGCACCTTGCGGCGCACGACGTCACCCTCCGGCTTCACCTCCTGGGGCTGCAGCTCCAGGAGCACGCCGTGGTGCTTGAGCAGGAACTCGAAATACCGCGCGTCGAGGAGCGCGCGCTCCACCTCGTCCACCGTCCCCTGAATCCGATGCCGCGACTCGAATCGCATCCTCGTCCTCCTTGCCAGGCTGGCACGTCACCGCTGTCTGGTCGCCTGCCTAGCGGAAAGCGCGGCTAGCGGAAAGCCTGTCGTGGCACCAGGAGTCCCCGGAAGGTCTTCTCCTCGAAATCACAGCGCTCCCGCCACTCGTCGGTGGCGGCGCGGAAGGCGGGGCCAAAGTCGGGGAGTGCACCGACCTCGTGGCGCACGGCCCCGCAGTCCCCCGACAGGTAGGCGGACTCCACGCGCAGGCGCAGGGCCTCGCGGCGGATCGCCTCGGGCAGTCCCTCGGTCGCCAGGGCCTGCTGCAGGTACCCGGTGGCCAGGGTGGGCGAGCCGACCTGTTGCAGCCGCCGACCCAGCAGGTAGTTGAGGTACGGGTCGGAAGGGACCGCCGTCAGCGCCTTCGCGAGCAGCAGCAAGCGGACCTCGTCCTGCGAGGCCCGGAAGTACGCGTCGATGGGGGCCTGTCGCGCGGTGGACTCCAGGGCCGCGAGCTTCACCTGCGCGGTGCGCGTCAGCTCGGGGCCCGCGTCCTTCTCCAGCACGGTGTCGAGGAAGCGCCGCGCCTCGCCGGGTTGCTCACGGCGCAGCGCGACGTCCGCGCGCGCCATGGCGACCTCGGCCTCCAGTACGGACTGGCCCTTCACGCGCTCGGTCACCGCGGCGAGCACCGCGTCCGCGTCCGCGTAGCGCTCCATCTGGGACAGGGCGACGGCCTCGCCCAGGCGGAAGGTGGGCTCGTCCGGCTGGAGCTCGGCGGCGCGGCGGTAGCGCTCCAGCGCGTCCTCGGGGTCGCTCGCCAGGGACTGGCGCGCGGACTCGGACAGCCGCGCCACCTCGCGGGCGCAGGCGCGGGTGAAGAGGCTGCCGGCGCGGAAGCGGGCGAAGGCGCGCGCGACGGTGGCCTCGTCCAGGGGCAGCGCGTCGACGTGGTTCTCCCACTCGGTGACGAGCTCTCCCAGGGGGCGCTCGTAGGCGGCCTCGAAGTCCGCGTGGGCGTACAGCGCGCGCAGCCGGGCCGCGCCGTAGGTGTCCGCGAGGTAGCGCAGGAACGAGCCCGCCACCGTGTACGCGCGCGCGGGCGCTGACTGGTAGAAGCCCTCCGGGCCCATCAGCTTGCGCATGTCCGGCGCCAGCTTCTGCCGGCGCATGCCCGCCGCCCACTGGTGGAGCGTGAGGTCGCCCTGCACGGGCCCGTCGGCGGCCACGGCGAAGCCCTCGATGACGCCCATCAGCGGCCAGAGCCCCAGCCGCGTGGTGACGCGGAAGGGCCCGCTGCCCGCGGGCGCCGCCATGACGTGCGCCAACTCGTGGTGGAGCACGGAGTGGGGGAAGGGCCGGTCCTGGATGTGGAACTCGAGCCGCCAGGGCTTGGCGAACTGCGTGCGTCCGGCGCCCACGAGGCGCTGCTTCTCGTGCTCGTCCCGGTACAGCCACACGTGGATGCGCCCGGTGGGGGCCACGCCCAGGAACTGCTGCGTCTGGGCCCAGCGGAACTCCAAATCCCGGGCGAAGCGGTCCACCTCCTCGCGCGGCTTGCCCCGCCAGTAGTGGAAGACGAAGTGCTCCGTCTCCCGGAGGCCGCCGAGCTCCTGGGTGAGCCACGCGTCCGTCATCCGCAGGCCCAGCGCGGGGCCGCGCAGCTCCATGAAGCCGATGGCCACCAGGGGGAGCGCCAGGGCGGCCAGGACACCCCGGCGCGGGTGCTCGCGGCGAAGGCGGCCGGTGTTCACGTCGAGCAGCGCGACGGCGAGCCCGGCCAGCACCGTGGTCCACAGCAGCGTCTCCAGACGGAACCAGCCCAGCGCGGGGGAGATTTTCAGGGCCTCGTCGTACAGGGGGCCCGGCAGGTGGCCGAGGAAGTGGTTGAAGGCGAACACCTGGGGCCCGGCGACGATGGGCCAGACGGTGGGGACGGCGGAGACAAGGACGAGGAGGGCGTAGTGCCCCACGGCCCGGCGGGGACGCTCGGCCGAGAAGCCGCACAGCACACCCGCCGAGGCGGCCAGGGCGGCCGAGGGCAGGGTGAGCATGGGATAGAAGCCCACCAGTGCGAACGGGTCGCACGCGGTGCGCAGCCAGGCGAACAGGGTGGCCACCAGGAAGGGCGGCGCCAGCACGGCCACGTTGAGCAGCAGGGCGGTGCCCAGGGCCTGGCCCACCGCGTTGCCCGCCGTCGACGGGCGGACCGCCTGGGCGGGTGTGGGGGCGGCACCCAGCAGGATGCGGCGCTCCTGGGCGGCGGCGGCGATGCCAATGCCCCCTCCGAGCAGGCCCACGGCGATGGATAGGGCCAGGCTCAGCTCGAAGCCGGGCACCCCGAAGAGGGGGAGCAGGACGAGCGCCGAGCCCCCGCCCGCGAGCAGGAGCACGGTGGCCAGGACGGCGGGGCGGCGCAACAGGGAGGAGGCGCGGGTGAGGACTTGCCGCATGGCCTCTCCTATACTCCCGGCCAGCATGTCCGAACAGAAGACAGGTCCAGAGCACCGCCAGAACGGGCGGGCGCCCATCGAGCTGAAGGTCGACTACAAGAAACTCAACTCGTTCTTCGCCGACTACACGAAGAACATCAGCAAGGGTGGGACGTTCATCAAGACCAAGAAGCCACTGCCCATCGGCACGCGCTTCCTGTTCAAGCTGACCGTGCCGCACCGGGAGGCCCCCTTCGAGCTGCTGGGCGAGGTCGTCTGGTCCAAGGCGGACGCGGACGAGCCCGGCATGGGCATCCGCTTCATCTACAGCAGCGAGGCGCAGCGGGTGGAGTTCGAGACCGTCGTGGAGGGGCTGATGTCCGACAGCCTCGGCGGCGAGCTGACGGAGAAGCTGCTCAACAAGCCGCTGCACTCGCACTCATGACGCGCGGCGTCCGGTGGATGGTGATGGCGCTGCCGTTGTGGGTGTCGGCCTGTCAGCAGGAGGCGCAGGGCAGCGCGCCGCGTGCTCCGCCGACGGCCGCTCCGGCGCAGGCCCGTCCGCCCGTCACGGACGTCACCGCGGAGGGGTACGTCATGCCGCCGCTCCCCAAGGGCCACGTGCGGCTGGAGGACGCCTTCGGAGGCTCGCACCGGGTGGAGGTGGAGATCGCCGCGACGGCGGCCTCCCGCGCCCGGGGCATGATGTGGCGCACGTCGCTGGACGCGGGCAAGGGCATGCTCTTCCTCTTCCCGCATGAAGAGGTCCAGGGTTTCTGGATGCGCAACACGCTCATCCCGCTGGACATGATCTTCATCACGTCGGACCTGCGCGTCGCGGGCATCGTGTCGCGCGCGGCGCCCCGGACGTTCGAATCCCGCTCCGTGGGGGTGCCCAGTCGGTACGTGCTGGAGGTGCCCGGCGGCTGGACGGAGAAGGTGGGCATCCGCAAGGGCAGCGCCGTTCGCTTCGACGGTGTGACGGGGCTCGCCATCGAGCCTTGAGCGTTGGGAGGCCGTGCGCCAGGTCGCTGACGGAGGCGCCGCTCGCAGTCCGTTTCAAGGGGCGTTGCGTGCTGGGCGAGCACGCCCGACGCTCGCCCGCGTGAAACGGCCCGCGGCCCCGGGGGCTTCCGGGGCCGCGTCTCATTCGTGCTCCGTGGGGTGGGTCATCAGCCCACGGGGAGTGCGAGTTCGTGGTGGCTTGAAGCCATCACGGCTCCTGGCAGCTCTGTCCCGGAGGACACGGCCAGGGGTTCGGATTCGAGCCGCAGTACGGCGCGATGTATCCGTCGCAGTTGTTGTCGATGTAATCCATGCACGACTCGGCCATCCCGGGATGGATGCTCGCGTTGGAGTCGTTGCAGTCGATGCCATTGGAGACGTAACCGCCCGGACGGTTGCACGCGTACTGCCAGATGCCACCGTTGCCATAGCCGTCCCCGTCTCCATCCAGGTACCAGACGGTGGGTTCTCCAACACCCGGATTGGAGTCGTTGCAGTCACTGGCGTTCCGGACATACCCAGCCGGCTGCGAGCACGCGTAGGTGGGAGACTGTCCATTGCCCCAACCGTCGCCATCCGCGTCCCGGTAGAACACGGTGGGCTCACCAATGCTCGGGTTGGCGTCGTTGCAGTCGCTGGCGTTCGTCACGTACCCGGCGGGCCGTGAGCAGGCCTGGATGGGCGCCTGACCGTTGCCCCAGCCGTCGCCATCCGCGTCCCGGTAGTAGGTGGCGCCGACGCCTTCATCCACCTGCCCGTTGCAGTTGTTGTCCAGGCCATCGCAGACCTCGGTCCTGTAGGGATGCACCTGGGCGTTGTTGTCGTTGCAGTCCGCGGAGTCCTGGACGTAGCCCGTGGGGCGCGAGCAAGCCCACGTGGAAATCGACGGGTTGCCGAAGCCATCTCCATCCGCGTCCCGGAAGTATTGCTGGACTCCGCCAACGCTGGCGTTGTTGTCGTTGCAGTCGTCCGCGTTGGCCACGTAGCCAGCAGGCCGGCCACAGGCGAGCACGTAGACACTGCTATTTCCGAGGCCGTCGCCGTCCGCGTCGCGGTACCAGTAGGAGCCGACGCCCTCATCCACCTGGCCATTGCAGTTGTTGTCGATGTTGTCGCAGACCTCGGAGCGGCCGGGGTGGACCTGCGCGTTGTTGTCGTTGCAGTCGTTCGCGTTGGCCACGTAGCCGGTGGGACGCGCACAGGCGATGACGGAGACACTCGCGTTCCCGTAGCCGTCGCCATCCGCGTCTCGATACCAGCGGGTGCCCGCGCCTTCGTCCACCTGTCCGTTGCAGTTGTTGTCGACGTTGTCGCAGAGCTCCGCGTGGCCCGGGTGCACGCTCGCGTTCTGGTCATTGCAATCCGTCGCATTCGCGACGTAGCCGGTCGGCTGCGTCGTGGAGCGGATGGAGATGCTCGGGTCGCCGTAGCCGTCGCCGTCGGCGTCGCGGTACCAGAAGCTGCCGCAGCCGTTCTCGTCGACTTCGCCGTTGCAGTTGTTGTCGATGCCGTCGCAGACCTCCTCGGCTTCGGGATGAACGTCCGCTTCGGTGTCGTCGCAGTCGCCCACCCGCTCCGAGTAGCCCGGTGGGACATCCGGGCGACAGGAGTACAAGGGTCGGCTTGCGTCGCCGAAGCCGTCTCCATCCGCGTCCATGAAGTAACGCCGGAGCGGGAGGCCGGGCTGGACATGGGTGCTCATGTTGTGGGTCAGGCTGCCCGTGCCAAGTTGCCCCTGGCTGTTGTCGCCCCAGGACCACACGATGGGGCAAACGTCGTATCCGTCGTACGAGAGGATTCGAACCGCCAGGCCGTGACGTGCTCCAGCCGCCACGTGCGTGGTGCCCTCGACATGGCTGTCGTAGTTCTGCCAGTAATCGTCCCATCTCAAGGCGAAGTCCGGCGTCGACTGAAGCACTTGGGTGAGATTGGCGAGCTGGCCATGCGTGTTGGCGCCCCAGGTGCGCAGGCTGCCCATCGGGGAGCCTAGAATGAAGAGGGAGAAGTCGTCGCCCGCGGCGATCCCCGCTGCCGAGGCCTCGCTGGCGTTGATGAGGAAAGGTGTCCGGACGACTTGCCTCGGGGGCGGAGGCGTGGTCGCGATGTATTCGCGCCCGACCTGTCCGGACGTGTTCAGGCCCCAGGCCCACACGATTCCGCTGGCCTCGTCATCGTAGAAGAGTGAATGCGCCTCGCCCGCGGCAATTGCCTTCGCACGTGCGATGTTTCGCACCAGCGTCGGCACCAGGACGGGCGTCGAGGTCTCGGTTCCCGTTCCAACCTGCGCGGCGTCATTGCGTCCCCAGGCCCAGATGCAGCCGGTGCGCGTCAGTGCCAGGACGTGATGGCCACCCGCCGCGACATCCACGACGCGGTTGAGGTCCAAGGGATTCGTCGGCGTGCAGTTGCCCTGCGCCGTTGCCTGCGGGAACTGAACCTTGACCGGCGTGGGATGCGGCTGCGTATCCGCCGCGTGTTGCCCCAGCTCTCCGTCGGTATTCTGCCCCCAGGCCCAGACGTCACCGTTCTCATCGACCGCCAGCGAGTAGTCCGCGCGAGCCGCGATGGCGACAGCGGGGACCGGCAGCGCGACCTGCACCGGCGTCAGGACCGGTCCATCCGTGAGCGCACTGCCAGCCTGTCCCCGGTTGTTGCGTCCCCAGGCCCAGACATGGCCCAGCGCATCGATGGCCAGCGAGTGACCGGAACCCGCCGCGACCGCGGTCATGAGCCCCGGAAGGGCCACGGGGAGAGGTGCTGTCTCGGGCGTGGCGCTGACGGCTCCCCGCCCCAACTGTCCATCCGAGTTCTGGCCCCACGTCCAGACCTCGCCATCACTGCGCAGGGCGATGGAGTGATACGCGCCCGCGGCCACCCGCGTCACGGTGAGCGGGCCCGCGCGTCGCGACTGGCGAACCTGTGTATGCGAGAGCATGTCGTCTTCGGGCGGAACTTCTCCGCAGCCCACGGCGAGACACGCCAATATCCATGCACTTCGACGAAACACGGCCGCGCGCAGCGGCGCTGTCTGGCGATTCAAGCGAACCTCTCCTGATACACCCCGGCCTTCCTCCTGGAGCCAGGGCGTGGATTGAGCGTCAGTGCCTGAGATGGGGTGGAGGCGCTCGCCCTCTTGCCAGTGCAACTTGATGGCGTGAGTGGCTCGCGGTTTCTTCTTATAAAACAAGACGAAACGCAATGAGGGGTTTCACGGAGAGCGCAAGTGAATGGCTGGCGCCTCCGGGTTGAAACAGACAGTGTTGTGTTTGACCCGTCTGGAGTGTCTCAAACCCACCGCGCAACCCGTGATGACGACTGGACGTCTCACCGCTCAAGTCCTTTACGGACAGGAATCATCCCCGCAATCTCGGTCAAAACTGAAATACATGGCGTCCAACCCAGGAGGCGGACATGCAGGGACGGCGATTCATGAAGCGCGCGGTGCTGATGGCGGGGTTGCTGGCGGGCTGTGGCGGCGTGGAGCCGGCGGACGCGGAGCCGCCGCTCGACACACGGGAAGCGGCGCTCGCCTCGTGTGCCCTCGAGTTCTGGTACGAGTTCTACCGGGACAGTGGCCACACCCAGCTCGTCGGGCAGTCGGGCTGCACCTGTGGCGGGGGCCGGGTGAACTGGGGAATCAAGTCGGACTACCAGGTCGTGCGAATCGCGCCGCGGCCGTGTCCTTGATTACGCCGGCGGCCGGCGCTCCAGCAGCTCCGCGACGCGGCGGATGAGCTGTTGCATCGTGACGGTGCCCAGGAAGCGCTTCTGGGCATCGGTCACCGCCACGGGGTCATAGAGGGCCTCGGGCGTGCGCTCCATGGCGAGCCGCGCCAGCGTGGTGATGGCCATCCGGTCCTCGACCACCAGCGGGGCCGCGTGCGTGGCGCCCTTCGCCGCCGAGTGCCGCCGCAGCACCAGCGCCTCCAGCCGCTCGCCCTGAATCACGGCGACGTGGTCCACGTCCGCCTTCTGCTGGAAGAACCGCTCCAGCTCCTCGGCGGCCACCTGCCGCTCCACGCAGACGCGGCGGATGACCATGCTGCCCACCGTCTCGTCGTCCTCGTCCTCGCGGAAGTCGAGCGCGCGCATGGCCTCATGGCGTCGCGCCTCGAACTCGACGCTGGGGAGCACCGGGGCGGGCGCGGGCCGGGCGACGAGGTAGCCCTGCGCGTGACGGATGCCCAGCCGGAGCAGCACGGCCAGCTCGTCCCACGTCTCCACGCCCTCGGCGATGAGCGTGGCATTCACGCTGGCAGCGAAGGCCACCAGCGATTTCACCAGGTGCTGCTGGTAGCTGTGCCGGTGGATGTCGCGCACCAGCGCCTGGTCCAGCTTGATGAATTGCGGCGCGCTGTGGACCAGCGTCACCAACCCGGAGTGCCCCGCGCCGAAGTCGTCCAGCGCGATGCCGAAGCCCAGCGCCGAGCACTGCTTCGTCAGCCGCTGGAGCAGGGCGTTGTCCTCGAACGCCGCCTTCTCCGTGATTTCGAGCACCAGGTTCTTCGGGTTCAGTCCGTAGCGAGCGAGCAGCTCCTCGGTGGAGCCATCACCGAAGCGCGGGTCGCTCAGCACGTCCGGGCTGACATTGAAGAAGAAGGGTGCACGGCGCTGCGCTTCGGGCAGCGTGGAGATGCAGCGCAGCGCGGACGTCCAGCACGCGCGCTCCAGCTCCCACGTGTAGCCTTCCAGGCGAGCTTGCGTGAAGAGCACGTGCGGCTCGCGGAACTCGCCCGGTCCTCGCGACAGCACTTCGTGTCCGATGACCTCGCCGCGCAGCAGGTCCACGATGGGCTGGAAGACGGACGTGACGCTTGGCTCGTCACCTTTCCACAGCCAGGCGGGAGCTGGAGCGGACGAGAGGGGCAGGCTCATGTGTGGAAATTGTAGCCCAATGCTCCCCAGGCTCCATGCCCTCCCCCAAAGAAGCTGCCGAGCGCTTGTGTCACGGTGTGGCAAAGCGCCACGACCGTGACGCGCCGCTCATGTTTCACGGACCCTCGGCACCTCGGCGGCCAGGCGGGCGTCGGCGCTCCCATCCCGCTCCGGCGCGTGGGTTTCCCCAGCGGACGAGTGCATGGAAGTGCCCTGAATCACTGCGGATATGCCCAGGCTGGCTTGAGAGGCCATGGCGTCCATGGCCTGCCCTTCCTCCCAGGGGACCGAGGACAGGGCGCGGAAGCGGCGGGCCAGCGCGGACAGCTCGGCGGCCTTCAGCTGGGCCTGTCCACTGCGCAGCGAAAGGAGCGCGACCCGGGCCCGCTCCAACTGGGCGACCTCCGCGCGCAGGCGGGCGAGGATGCGCTCGCGGCGGTGTTTCAACGACCCCAGCCGCTCGACCTCCTCCGCCAATGACGCCGCCGCCACCTCCAATTGACGGCGGGCGACCGGGTCCGTGCAGGCCCGGGCGCTGCGTTCCAGGTCCTCGCGCTCGGCTTGCAGCTCCGCCTGCGCGCGCTCCTCGAGCTGCGCCTCCACGCCCGCCCACTCCGAGGCCAGCTCCGCCGCGTCACGGGTCATCCGGCCCAGGGTGCGCGCCAGCTCCTCGCGCGCGGGCTCGCGTGGAAGCAGCGCCAGCGATTGGCCGCATTGCCGGTAGAGGCGCAGGGCCCGCTCCGTCAGCGCATGGAAGTCTCCGGAGAGCTGCGGCAGCAAGGCCTCCACGCGCGCCTCCACCGGGTCCGCGGAGAGGGCGAGGTGCGCCGCGACAGAGCTCAGTCCCACGAAGAGGCCCAGGATGCCGCCCACCGCGCCCGCACCGAGAAGCGCGGGGGTGGCCAGGTCCGCCAGCCGGGCGGCGAAGACACGGGCCACCTCGAGTCCCCCCAGCGTGAGTCCGGCGCAGAGCGCCGCGCCGAGCCCGAAGTGGAAGAGGGTGGGGCGTGCGTCCGCCACCTGCCCGTCCTCACCACGGTCGCTGAGCCGCGAGCGCACCAGCAGCGCCCCCGCCGCCGCGGCGCTGAAGGCCACGGTCCACCCAGGCGCCATGCCCAGGGCATACGGCAGCGCGGTGAGCAGCACGCCCAGTCCCCCGAGCAGCCCGCGGTCCCACTTGTCGCCTCGTGCACATCCCAGCACGACGGCGGCGGGCACCATCCAGACCAGTGGCAGGGGGACGCCGAGGCGCGTCATCGCCAGGTGCAGCACGCCGGCCCCCGCGCCCGCCGTGAGCGCGCGCGTCACGGTCTGCTCGAAGGCCTCTCGATGATGGAGCTGCAATAGAGTGGCGTTCATCGACTCCCCACGGATGTAGGCCGGGCAGGAACTCTCCCTTTCACGCATGGGCGCCGAAAAAGGTCTGTTGATGAAGAGCTCCGCCGTTCCCGAGACGATGCGCGCGCTGGTCCTCACCGCCTATGACGGCCGGCCCGAGTCACTGCGCGTCGAATCCCTCCCGGTGCCCAAGCCCTCCGCGGGGCAGGTGCTGGTGCGCGTGGCGGCGGCGCCCATCAACCCGGCGGACCTGATGTTCGTCCGAGGGCAATACGGCATCCGCAAGCCGCTGCCCGTGGTGCCTGGCCTGGAGGCCAGTGGGACCGTGGTGGCGGCGGGGGGCGTCGCGGGGAGGCTGCTGGTGGGCCGCCGCGTGGCCTGCGTCGCCCCGGGCGAAGGGGACGGCCTGTGGGCGGAGTACGCCGCCGTCCCCCTGGGGCAGTGCCTGCCGCTGCGCTCGCACGTGTCGGATGAGCAGGGGGCCAGCCTCTTCATCAACCCCTTCACCGCGTGGGTGCTGATGGAGCGCGCGAAGGAGGGCCACCACAAGGCGCTGGCGCAGACGGCGGCGGCCGGCTCCATGGGGCGGATGTTGCTGGCGCTCGCGAAGCGGCGCGGCGTGCCCATGGTGAACGTGGTGCGGCGTCCGGAGCAGGTGGAGCTGCTTCATGACTTGGGCGCGGAGTACGTGCTGAGCACCCACGAGCCGGAGTTCGAGACGCGCCTCCAGCGCGTCTGTCATGAGCTCGAGGTGACGCTCGCGTTCGACCCGGTGGGGGGACGCCTCACCGGGCAGCTCCTGCACGCGCTGCCCGAGGGCGGCAGCGTCACGGTGTATGGCTCGCTCTCGGAGCAGGAGTGCCGGATTGCCCCCAGCGACCTCGTCTTCGGCCGCAAGCGCGTCGAGGGCTTCTGGCTGTCGGAGTGGCACCGGCAGGGCTTTGGCCCCGCGCAAATCAAGGCGCTGATGGGTGTGCCCTCACTGGTGGGACAGACGCTGGAGACGCCCGTGCGCGCGCGGCTTCCCCTGGAGTCGGCGGGGGAGGCGGTGCGCATCGCCTCGGCGGACATGACCGCGGGCAAGGTGCTCTTCGTCCCCGCGCCTGGCGCGTCCGCGTGAGGCGGGCCCGTCAGCCCTTGTCGCGGGAGATGGGGCCCGTCTTCGCCTTCGTCAGCCGCAGGTAGTCCGCGGGCGCGAGCAGCAACTGCGTGCCGCGCACGCCCGCGGAGACGGCGATGACGTCGAACAGCTCCAACGTCTCGTCGACGAAGACGGGGTAGTCCTTCTTGCCGCCAATGGCCGTGCAGCCGCCGCGGACGTAGCCCGTCAGCGGCTGCAGCTCCTTGAGCGGCACCGTGTCCACCTTGCGGTCACCGCTGAGCCGGGCCAGGGCCTTCAGGTCCAGCTCCGCGTTGCCGGGGACCACCGCCATCAACACCCCGGTGCGGTCGCCGCGCGCCACCAGCGTCTTGAAGACCTGCTCGGCGGGCATGCCCACCTTCGCGGCCACGCTCTCCGCGGACAAGTCGTCCGGGTCGACGTCGTAGTCGCGCAGCGTGTACGGCACACCGAGCGAGTCCAGGAGCCGGGCGGCGTTCGTCTTCACGGCCTCACATCCCCAGGGCGGTGGCGGCGGCCTGCACGCGCGCCAGGGCGTCCTCGGGCGAGCTGCCCACCGCGGACAGGTGGCCCATCTTCCGTCCCTTGCGCGCCTCCCGCTTGCCGTAGAGGTGCAGGCGGACGCCGGGCATGGCCAGCACGGGCTGGAAGCGCGGGCCTCCCTCCTTCAGCCACAAGTCGCCCAGCAGGTTGACGATGGCCGCCGGCCGCACGATCTCCACCGAGCCGAGGGGGAGGTTGCACACCGCGCGCACCGCCTGCTCGAACTGGGAGGTGAGGCACGCCACCTCGGTGGAGTGGAAGCTGTTGTGCGGACGCGGCGCGAGCTCGTTGACGAGCAGGCTGCCGTCCTTCAGCAGGAACAGCTCGATGACCAGCAGCCCCTCCACCTGGAGGGACTCGGTGATGCCGCGCGCCACCTCCGTGGCCTGGGACAGCACCTCGGCCGGCAGCGGCCCGGGCAGCAGCGACCACGCGAGGATGCGCTCCTCGTGGTGGTTGAAGGCGGGCGGATACACCGCCACCTCGCCGTTGGGGCTGCGCGCCACCAGCACGGACAGCTCGGACTGGAGCGCCAGCGCGGCCTCGACGACGACGGACTTCTCGCCCAGCTCGCGCCAGGCGGTGGCGGCCTCGCCCGCGGACGTCACCTCCACCTGTCCGCGGCCGTCATAGCCGCCCTCGCTGGACTTCACGAAGCAGCGCCCGCCCAGGGCCTGGATGGCCTCGGCCAGCTCGGCGGCGGAGTGGGCCTCACGCCACGGCCCCAGGGGGAAGCCGCCCTTGGCGAGCCAACCCTTCTGCCGGCCGCGGTGCTGAATCACGCGGAGCACGTCGGCGCCCGGGCGCATGGGGGCATGGCGCGCCACCGCGTCCAGCGTGGCGAGGGGAATCTTCTCGATTTCGAGCGTCACCGTGTCGCTGGCGCGCGCGAGCGTCTCCGCGGCGGCCGTGTCGCCGAACGGCGCGGTGATGCACTGGTCCACCACGGAGTGGGCGGGGCAGTCCGCGTCGGGGTCCAACGCCCGCACCTGGAAGCCGAGCGTGCGCGCGGCCAGGGCCATCATCCGCCCCAACTGGCCACCGCCCAGCATGCCAATCGTGCCGCCGGGCAGCACCACGCGCGGGCTCATGACAGCTCCCGGTGCGCGAGCACTTCATCCGTGCGCGCCTTGCGCCAGGCCGCGAGCCGCTCCCGCAGCTCCGGGTACTTCAGGCAGAGGATGGCCGCGGCGTGCAGCGCGGCGTTGGCGGCGCCCGGCTTGCCAATGGCCTGCGTGCCCACCGGGACGCCCTTGGGCATCTGGACGATGGACAGCAGCGCGTCCAGCCCGCTGAGCAGCGTCGTGGGCATGGGCACGCCGATGACGGGCAGCAGCGTCTTGCTGGAGACCATGCCCGGCAGGTGCGCCGCGCCGCCCGCGGCGGCGATGATGACGGAGAGGCCCCGGGACTCCGCGGTGGACGCGTACTCCATCATCCAGTCCGGGGTCCGGTGGGCGGACACCACGCGCACCTCGTGCGGGATGCCCAGCTCCTTGAGGATGTCGACCGCGGGCTGCAGGTGCTCCAGGTCGCTCTTACCGCCCATGATGACCCCGACCCACGGGGTGACCGTGCTCGCCATTGGTGTGCGCACCTCCATGCGCTGTGCAGCCGAAACCAGGAGGAACGCGGAGATAGGGCGGGGGGATTCCACGGGTCAACACGGAAAGGCATGGGTGTCGAGGATGGCACCTCGCCCTACGTGTATTCCCGGCGCGGACCCGGACGCGGGGTGGGGCAGGGGAACGAGCCCCTGCCCGGCACCCAGGGCGGCTAAGCCGCGGAGACGGACCGGTCGCTGCCCTCGCGGTAGAGGGCCTCGATGGCGTCGTTGTAGCGGGCCACGACGTTGCGGCGCTTCACGCTCATCTTGGGCGTGAGCATGTCGTTGGCGACGGTGAAGTCCTCGCTGATGAGCAGGAAGCGCTGCGGACGCTCGTAGCCCTTCACGTCGCGGGTGAACTCGTTCACCTGCTCGCGGTAGAGCTGCTGCACCTCGGGGCGCTTGAGCAGCTCGGGCAGCGACGACGTGTCGAGCCCCTTCTCCGTGGCCCACTTCTTCAGCGTGTCCACGTCCACGACGAGGATGACGACGTTGTACGGCTTGTTCATGCCGTGGACCAACGCGTTGGCGATGAACGTGGAGAGCGTCAGCGCCTGCTCGATGGGGCTGGGCACCACGTACTTGCCGTTCTCCAGCTTGTACTGCTCCTTGATGCGGCCGGTGATGAAGAGGTAGCCGTCCTTGTCCAGGACGCCCATGTCACCGGTGCGGAAGCCGCCGTTCCCGGTGAACACCTTCTCGTTCTCCTCGGGCTTGTTGTAGTAGCCCATCATCACGTTGTGGCCGTGGACGACGATCTCGCCCTGGGTCGCCTCGCCGGTGGCCGCCGTGTCGATTTCGATGCGAATGCCGGGCAGCGCCTTGCCCACCGAGCCAATCTTGCGGTTCTCCGGATAGTTGGCCGTGGCGATGGGCGACGTCTCCGTGAGGCCGTAGCCCTCGTAGACGGTGATGCCGAGGTTGTCGATGAACTCCGCCACCTCCTTGGAGATGGCCGACCCGCCGGAGAAGGCGTACTTCAACCGGCCGCCGAAGCGCGCGCGGACCTTGGAGAACACGACCTTGTCGAAGAAGGCGTGCTGGAGGTCCAGCAGGCCGCTCGACTTGCCCTGCTCCGCGAGCGCGCGGCGCTGGGCCGCCACCGCGAGGCCGCGGTGGAACATGAACCGCGTCACCGCCTTCTCGCCGGCCATGCGCTTCTGCAGGCCGTCGTAGATGCGGTTGAAGATGCGCGGCACGCTGAAGAGCAGCGTGGGCTTCACCTCGGAGAGGTTGTCGATGATCTTCTCCACCGCCTCCGCGATGGCCATGGACGCGCCCATGGACAAGAGCGCGTGCAGCTCCACCGTCTGGCCGAAGACGTGCGCCCAGGGCAGGAACGCCAGGGAGCGGTCCTCCGGCGTCATGGGGAAGACCTCGTGCATCGCCGACACGTTGCGGGCGATGTTCGCGTGGCTGAGCATCACGCCCTTGGGCTGGCCCGTGGTGCCGGACGTGTAGATGAGGCCGGCCAGGTCCGTGGGCTTGGGGCTCACCAGCGGCGTGGGCGTCTCCGCGCCCCGGCGCAGCAGCGTCGCGAAGCTGTCCGCGTCGCTGGTGGTGCCGCTGAAGCGGATGAGGTGCTCCACGTGCGGGAGCTCCGCGCGCACGGCCTGCAGGCGCTGCGCGATTTCATCCGTGGCGCAGAAGACGACCTTGGCGCCGCTGTCGTTGATGATGAACTGCAGCTCCTTCACCTGCTGCGATTCATACATCGGGACGTACGCGCCACCCAGCGTGTACGTGGCGTACGCGCCCACCGCCCACTCCAGCCGGTTGTTGGAGATGACGGCGACGCGGTCGCCCGCGCCCACGCCCAATTGCGCGAGTCCCCCTCGCAGGTCGTCCACCATCTCTCCGAAGCGGGAGTAGGTCGTCCAGACCCATTGCCCGTTCTTCTTCTCTCCGAAGAGTTCGCGGCTGCCGAAGGTGGAGGTGCTGCGCTTGAAGATGTCGATCAGCGTCTGGAACTGCGGGAGCTGCATGAGGGGGGCTCCACTGGTTTGGGAAACAGGTTTGATTTGAGGTGCCACAGCTTAAAGCTGAATGCATCCTCTGTGGGCCCCTTCGTGAAACTTCACGACCCGCCTGCACACGATCGTCAACACGACGCAGTGCGGCGGGCCCCCCGGATAACCCGTAGTCCGTTACATCAGTAGGTGGATCCCAGCTTCCCGAAGCTCTTGAGCGCCTTCACCTTGCTCTTCTTCACGAGCGAGCGCCGTGCCTCCTCGCCCTCCGCGCTGTCGTACTCGTCGAGCGCCGCCTGCTGCTCGGCCTGGTCCGCGGCGACGGCGGCGGCGCCCGCCACGGCGCTGGTCTCGCGGAAGAGGGCCTGGTTGCGTTGCAGATAGAGCTTCGCCTCGTCCTTGCGTCCCTCGCTGAGCGCCTCGGCGGCCTTCTGCGTGTTGACCGCGCTGCGCGCCCGCGCGGCGTAGACGGTGGCGTCGCGGTCCTGCCGGGCCGCCACTTCCTCGCGGCGGTCCGTCACCACCGCGGACAGCGAGGCCGTGTTCAGCGCGGCGGCGTCCCGGATGAGGTCGGAGTACGCCAGCTTCAGGTCCACCACGGGAACCGTCCGGCCCGCCGCGTCGCCGCTGACGTGGAGCCGCACCACCACGCGCTCCAACTGGCCCGCGGAGAAGTCCGGCAGCGCCACCTGCACCTCGTTGCCCGTCTGGCTGGCGCGGTAGCCGAGCACCTCACCCAGCGACGTCCCCGGGGGCAGGGTGAAGGTCATCGTCACGGCGCGCGCCACCGTCGTGCCGGCCTGCTGCAGGTCCTTCTGGAAGAGGGTGGAGAGCTGGGCTGCGTCCTCGAGGAAGCCGTAGGCGCCCGCGCCGTACTCCGCGAAGCCCTGCATCAGGTCCTCGTTGAAGTCGGTGCCCACGCCAATGGCGCTCAGGGTGATGCCGGTGGTGCGCAGCTCCCGCGCCATGCGCGTCAGGTCCTCGTTGGACGTGAGGCCCTCGGTGGGCTGGCCGTCGCTCATGAGGATGAGCCGGTTCACGTTGAAGGACTGCTGCGCGGTGGAGAGCTGGTAGCGGCCGGTGGACAGGCCCGCGCCGATGTTGGTGCCGCCCTCGTCCCAGATGCCGTCCACGTACTGGAACATCCGCTCGCGGTTGCCCGCGGTGGCCTGCATGGCCGGCAGGCTCTTCACGTCCGAGCCGTAGTGGACGATGGCCAGCCGGTCCTCGTCACCCAGCAGGCCGATGAGGTGCCGCGCCGCCTGCTTCGCCTGCGCCAGCTTGTAGCCGCTCATGGAGCCCGAGCGGTCGATGACGAGCGCCAGGTTCACCGGGCTCCGCTTCGCGCCCGGCACCTGGGCGCCCGCCACGTCGAACGTCGCGAAGAGCTCGGAGGCGCCCGTGGGGATGTAGGGATGCGACAGCCGGCTCGTGAGGGTGAGCGAGCCGCCCGTGGACGGGGCGACCTGCGGGGGCGGCTGCGGCGGCGGGGGCGGCTGCGGCGGGACCGAAGCGGCGTGAGGCGCTTTCGGGGTGTCGGTCCCCATGGAGGGCAGGCCGAGCACGAGGGCGGTGAGCGCGAGGCCACCCGCCAGACTGAGGAAGAGGACCGTTCGGTTCATGCGGCAGGGCTCCTTGCGGATACGGCGCGGGCCCTGCCTTTACGAATGACCCGCGCGGAAAGGTCTACCCCTCCGCGCGAAAAGTGTCCGGTGGCCTAACGCGGGATGAGCGCGCCGGCGCAGAAGAAGGGCGAGTTGTTCTCGCCGAACGTGCGCCGGTAGAAGGCCTCGTCCGCGGAGCGCAGGGCCTCCAGCGTGTCCTGATCCAGCAGCAGCGAGCGGCACGACATGCGGCCGGGTAGATCCGGGTTCACGTTGTCGGTGTCCGTCACGTTGCAGGACGAGCCACCCTCGACGCAGGGCTTGCTGCAGTAGCCCATGGCCGGCGCGTCTTCGTTCAGCGAGCCATCCTCGTTGAGGGCGCGCGGGTAGTCCTGATCCCGCACGCAGATCAGGTCCTCGCAGTTCACGGACCCGAAGGAGATGAAGTCCTGCCGGGGGGCGATCTCCCGCTCCAGGATGGGCATGGTCGGGGAGTTGTTGTTGGCCGCCGACTCCTCGGGGGTCGCCTTGCGCACCAGCGCGCACGGCTTGCCAATCTCGCTGGCCACCTCACAGCCACCGAGCAGCAACGCGGTGGACATCATGAGGGCGGTTCGCACGAACATCTTCATGGGACCTCGGACCTCTACAAAGGGGGGATGGGGCACGGGACCTCGGGCCCGCGAGCCCGGGAAGGGTAGCACAGCCCCCTGGAACACCAACGTCCCCGTACGGCGGTACGGGGGGTGGAATTGTGAAGGAATACCGGAGGGATAGGCCGAGACCAGGCGTGCTCGGAGCGGTTGATGGTTGGGAATACGACCGATAGGATGTGCAAGCCGAGAGTCGCGCTGAACCCCCGGTGGCAGTTACGCCCCCCTCCCTCACGGAGCCTCCGGATTTGAACCGCCCCAAGTTGCTGCTCGCCCTGTGTCTGATGCCCGCGTTGGCGTCCGCCCAGAGCCAGGAAGGCATGGGACTCGACCTCACCGACGAGTCGCAGGCCGAGTCATCGCAGGACGCAGAATCACCCGTGCCTCCTCCGGTGGAGGAGGCCAGTCCGGCCGCGGCATCCCGCCCCGCGGACGAGCCATTGGAAGCGGATCCGCAGTTGCCTTTCGTGGACATCACCCAGGAGGACCGGGTGAAGAGCGTCCAGCGGAAGGTCTACCTCAAGAAGGGGCGCTTCGAGCTGACGCCGCTCTTGAGCTTCTCGGTCAATGACGCATTCTATTCCAAGGTCGGCCTGTCGGTCCGGGGCGCCTACTACCTGGCGGACACCCTGGCCCTCTCGGCGCGGGCCTCGCTGATGCAAGTGGTGCCGTCGGATGACGTGCGCACCGCGAAGCGGACCTTCAACAGCCAGATCTACTACTCCGTGCCGCAGTGGTCCGCGATGGGCGACGTGGAGTGGAGCCCCATCTACGGCAAGGTGGCCTTCCTCAACTCCATCCTCCACTTCGACGGCTACCTGCTGGCGGGCGCGGGCGTGGTGAGGACGGAGACCTCGGCGCTGCCGGGGCGCGGGCTCAATCCGGCCGCGGATCTGGGCCTGGGCATGCGCTTCGTGGCCCAGGACTACATCGCCGTGAACGTGGCCCTCATCAACACCTCCTACGTGGATCAGCCCCTTGGCAGCAGCAAGGGCGCCGTCCAGAACGTCATGACGCTCAACGCAGGCATCTCGCTGTTCCTGCCCTTCAAGTCGACGGGGAGGGACTCGGAATGAAGCGCCTTCTCCGTGTGCTGCTCGCCCTGTGTCTCACCGCGCCCGCGCTGGGCTTCGCCCAGACGGGCGAGGAGACGGAGGCCGGCGACGTGTCCGAGGTCGACAAGGACCGGCTCGGGCCTCTGCGCGAGCGCGTCCGGCCGGTCTCCGGCCACGTGTTCCTCAAGAAGGGCCGCTTCGAGTTCAGCCCGTCCGCGACGCTGTCGCTGCGCGACGCGTTCTACAGCAAGTACATCTTCGGCGGCACGCTGACCTACCACCCCATGGAGACGCTGGGCATCAGCCTGCGCGTGGGCTACTCCGTCAACACGGTGGCGGGCGCGGCGCAGAAGTGCACCTTCGGTGACGGGGGCGAGGGCTCCACGCGCGGCTGCGTGCCGCCCACCCTGGCCGAGCTCGACGGCAACGCGCCCGGGCAGATCAAGCTGCTGGGCGGCGCGGACGTCCAGTGGGCGCCCATCTACGGCAAGGTGTCGCTGCTGGCGGAGACCTTCGTCCACTTCGACCTGTACGGCATCGCGGGGGCCTCCGTGGTGCAGTACCGCGGCCCCGGCGAGACGCCGGGAAGCCTGGCGCAGAACTACCTGACCCCCGGCGCCAACCTGGGCGTGGGCGCGCGCTTCTTCCTCAACCGGTGGATCACGCTGCGCACCGAGCTGCGTGACCTCATCTACGTGGAGAAGGGCACCGAGGTCTCCGGCAACTACCTGCGCAACCAGCTGCTGTTCGAGCTGGGCGTCTCCTTCTTCTTCGGGTCCGAGTCATGATGCGCTCCATTCGGCTCATCCGCGTCGCCGTCATCGGGCTGTCGCTCGCGTGGACGGCCCCCACCTTCGCGCAGAGCTTCGAGGGGCTGGACCTGTCCGGCCAGTCCAAGAAGAAGAAGCGCCCCACGGGCAAGAAGAAGAAGCCCGCCCGCGGCAAGGCCCGCACCGACAAGTCGAAGGCCACGCCGGCCCAGGAGGATGACGGGGACGACGACGACAGCTCCGCCGACGACACGTCTTCCTCCGTGGCGCCCGCCGCGGGGGCCACGACGCCCGCGACGGCGCCCGCGCCCACCCCCGCCACGCCGCCGGCGAACACCGGGAGCATGGGCATGGGGCTGGACCTGACGCAGGACGCGCCCAAGCCGGCCGCGCCCACCATGTCCTTCGACGCGGTGGACGTCTCCGGCAAGACGGCGGACCGCCAGCGCCTGGACGTGGCCGTCAGCCTCTTCAAGAACGACGAGTACGAGAAGGCCTCCATGGCGGCGCACGAGCTGCTGGGAGACCCGAAGCTGGCGGGCCTGCACACCGAGGCGCGCTACGTGCTGGCCAAGTCGCTCTACCGCATGGGCATGTACCACTCGTCGCTGGGGGAGTTCTCCAAGATCCTCTCCCTGGGGCCGTCCACCAAGTTCTTCAAGACGAGCCTGGAGTGGCTCTTCTTCATCAGCCGCAAGACGAAGAACGAGACGGTCATCCTCGACGAGATCGCCCGGCACGCGAACCAGGAGTTCCCTGAGAAGTACCGCAACGAGTTCCGCTACCTGCTGGCGCGCTACCACTTCGTGCGAGGCCGCGCGTTGGACCAGGTGGGGCAGCCGGAGGAGGCGGACAAGAGCTTCGCGGAGGTGAAGCGGCTGGCGCTCACCATCCCCCGGACGGACACGTTCTTCCCGCGCGCCAAGTACCTGGAGGGCCTGTCCTCCTTCCGCAACGGCAGCCGGCAGAAGGACGCGGCGGCCAAGCGCGCCAACGGGGAGATGCTGGCGGCCATCGAGGCGATGAAGGAAGTGGTCCGCCTCACCCGCCCGATGGCGGGCAAGAGCGCCGAGCAGGCCAAGTTGGACAAGTCGCTGCGCGAGCTGGCCTTCATGCAGCTGGCCCGGACGCACTACGGCATGCAGCAGAACCGCTTCGCGCTCTTCTACCTGGGCAAGGTGGAGCGCGGTAACACCCAGTGGCTGGAGTCGCTCTTCGAGTCCAGCTGGGCCAACTACCGCGTGGGCCAGTACGAGCAGGCGCTGGGCAACCTCATCACCCTGTCGTCGCCCTTCTTCCGCGAGGAGTACTTCCCGGAGGCGCTCATCCTGAAGGCGGTCATCTATTACGAGAACTGCCGCTACCGGGAGTCCAACATCATCCTCCAGGACTTCGAGCGCACCTACCTGCCGGTCCACGACCAGCTCGAGTCGCTGGTGCGCAAGAACATGGACGCCAGCGAGTACTACTCGGTGCTGTCCGAGGTGCAGAAGAAGAACAAGGAAGGCCTGCAGAAGAACGAGACGGACGTCATCTTGGAGCGCATCCTCCGGCTGGCCCTCACGGACCAGGACCTGCGCAAGACGAACGACTCCATCCTCGAGCTCGAGGGGGAGATGGACGCCTTCGCGAACCGGGCGGACACCTTCAAGTACTCGGAGCTGAGCAAGTCCCTGCTGGACGGGCTCAAGGTGCAGCGCACGGCGCTCATCTCCAAGGCCGGCATCATGGCCAAGGGCAAGCTGGAGACGGAGCTCGTGGCGCTCAAGCAACTGCTCGCCAACGGCCTGCGCATCAAGTTCGAGACGACCACCAAGGAGAAGGAGTTCCTGGAGGAGCAGCTCAAGGCGGGCGGCCGCACGGCCATCGTCAAGAAGTACAAGTACTCCGTCGCCGTGCAGGACGACCAGCTCTACTGGCCGTACGAGGGCGAGTACTGGCGTGACGAGCTGGGCACCTACCAGTACACGATGACCAAGGGCTGCATCGAGCGCGACACGGCGAACCGCCGCGTCCAGTCCGCCGAGGCGATGTAACGCCCTTCGGTTCGAGGACTTCTCCCCATTCCAGCCGCCAGGGCGCTATCTTCGCGCCCTGGCGGTTTTCTTTTTCGAGCAAAGGGGCATCCGGTGGTGCGGCGGGCGGCGTCACTCCGTGTCGTCTTCGGAATCGTGGCGCTGGACCTCATCGGGTTCGGCATCCTGATTCCCCAGCTGGGCGTGTACGGCGTGCGGTTCGGCGCCTCGCCCTTCACGGTGGGGCTCCTCATCTCCATCTATTCGTTGATGCAGCTGGTGTCGGCCCCGGTGCTGGGCCGGCTCAGCGACCGGTACGGGCGGCGGCCGGTGCTGCTGCTCAGCCAGGTGGGCTCGCTGCTGGCGTACCTACTGTTCGCCTTCGCGCAGTCGCTGCCGCTGCTCTTCCTGGCGCGTGTCATCGACGGCATCTCCGGTGGCAACATCTCCACCGCGCAGGCCGTGGTGGCGGACATCACCCCCGCGCGGGACAGGGCGCGGGGCATGGGCGTGATTGGCGCGGCCTTCGGGCTGGGCTTCGTGTTGGGACCGGCGCTGGGCGGCTTCCTGGGCGCCTGGGGCGGCAACCTCGCCATCGGTCTGTTCGCGGCCGGGCTGGTGGCCGTCAACCTGACGGGCACGTACTTCTACCTGCCGGAGACCCGCGTGGAGGGCCGCGCCGGTGAGGGGCACGCGCGGACGCTGAAGGGCGCCACGCTGGCCATGAACCTGCCGGTGGTGGGCCGGTGCCTCGTGCTGATGCTGGTGTTCACCACCGCCTTCGCGCAGATGGAGGGCACCTTCTCCGTCTACCTGCTGACGCGCTTCCTGTCGTCCGGCCCGGTGCCGCTCCAGGAGGGCGGGCTGTTCCTCCGCGCGGCGGTGACCGATTTGGACGTGCTGCGCGAGGCCAGCCTGCGCTCGGGGTGGCTCTTCGCGGCCATTGGCGTGATTTCCGCGCTGGTGCAGGGCGGCCTGGTGCGCCGGCTGACGGGGGGCCCGGGCAGCAAGCCCGGGCGCGAGGCGCTGCTGGCCACGGTGGGCTTCGGCCTGACGGCGGTGGGGCTGGGCCTGTTGCCGGTGGCGCCGGACTATGCGTGGCTCTTCCCGGTGATGGGGCTGTTGGCGGTGGGCTCGGCGCTGGTGACGCCGTGTCTGTCCGCCCTGGTATCCCTGCATGCTCCGCCGGAGCGGCTGGGGGCGGTGCTGGGGGCCTACCAGGCCTTTGGCTCACTGGGGCGGATTCTGGGGCCGGCGTTGGGCGGGTGGCTCTTCACCCGACTGGGGCCGGGGGCGCCGTATGGGACGGCGGCGGCAATGGTGGCGTTGTCGGGGCTTTTGGGGTTGTCCCTGGTGACGCAGGCGAGAATGGCAGGCGCGGGGGCCGAACAAAGGTCCTAAGATGGAGGACATGGTGGGGACGCAGCCGCAACCGGTGACGATTGCCTTCGATGTCATGGGGACGGACCACGGGCCGGCCGAGGTGGTCCGGGGAGCGGCGATGCTGTCGCTCGAGTCTCCCCACATCCACACGCTCCTGGTGGGGGACCGCGCGCTCATCGACGAGGCGCTGGCGGAGACGAAGCACAACGGGGAGCGCATCTCCGTGCAGCACGCGGCGGACTTCATCGGCATGGACGAGAAGCCCGGCGAGGCGCTGGCGCGCAAGCCGAACGCCTCCGTGGCGGTGGCCGCGCGGCTGGTGGCGGAGGGCGAGGCCCAGGCCCTGGTGTCCGCGGGCAACACGGGCGCGGGCGTGCTGGCGTGTGCCCGGCACTTCCAGCTCATCCCCGGGGTGCGGCGCGCGGCGCTGGCCACGGTGTACCCGACGCGCTCGGTGCGCGGCGCCAAGGGGGACCCGTTCTCCCTCATCCTCGACGTGGGCGCCACGGTGGAGGCCACCGCGGACGACCTGGTGACGTTCGCGGTGATGGGCTCCGCCTACGCGCGCATCATCTCGCAGAACGACCGGCCCAAGGTCGCGCTCCTGTCCAACGGCATCGAGCCGCAGAAGGGCCCGCCCCGCGTGGTGGAGGCGCACGCGCGCCTGTCGGAGATGAAGGACATCCACTTCATCGGGAACGTGGAGGGCATCGACATCCCCAAGGGCACCGCGGACGTCATCGTCACGGACGGCTTCGTGGGCAACGTGTGCTTGAAGATGCTGGAGGGCGTCCACGACACGGTGGTGGAGCTGGCCCAGTACGCCTACAAGGAGAGCCTCCGGTGGCGCGCGGGCCTGGCCATGCTGTCCAGCGGCATCCAGCGCATCAAGGACATCACGGACTGGAACCAGTACGGCGGGGCGCCCATCCTCGGGTTCGATAAAATCTTCATCAAGGCGCACGGGCGCTCGAAGTCGCGGGCCATCGCCAACGCGGGCAAGGTCGCGGCGAAGGTGGTGTCGAACAACCTGGGCGCCGCCATCCGGGAAGGCCTGACGAAGTGAGCCTGCCGGACCGCATCGACCCGCGGCCGCCGCGGCGCATCTACCGGTGGGACCTGGACAAGACGTACCTCCAGACGGAGTTCGACTCGCTCCGGGACCTGGTGCGGACGGCGTTCCAGAAGGCCCACCAGAAGGTGGCCGTGCCCGGCGCCAGCGCGCTCATCCGCGAGCTGTCGGAGAACGGCGACTCGCGGCTGTGCATCGTCTCCGGCAGCCCGAAGCAGATGCGGGCCGTGCTGGAGGAGAAGCTCAAGCTGGACGGCGTGCGGTGGGACGAGTTCGTCCTCAAGGACAACGTGGGCAACCTGCTGCGCGGCCGCTTCCGGGCCCTGCGCGGGCAGGTGGGCTACAAGCTGCCCGCCATCCTGGAGAGCCGCGTGCACGCGCCGGTCGAGGCGGAGGAGGTCCTCTTCGGCGACGACGCGGAGGCGGACGCGTTCATCTACTCGCTCTTCGCGGACCTGATTGCCGGCCGCGTGGACGAGCGCGTGCTGTCGCAGGTGCTGGAGGCCGGCGGCGTCTACCCGGACGACGCGGTTCGCGTGCGCGAGGCGTGGAAGAAGATTCCCGTGGGCGACCCGGTGCGCCGCATCTTCATCCACCTGGACCGGCTCACGCCGCCCGCGCACTTCACGGCGTATGGCCCGCGCGTGGTGCCCATCTTCAACTACTTCCAGGCCGCCCTGGTGCTGCTGGCGGATGGCCACCTGACGGCGCCGCAGGTGCTGAAAATCGCGGTGGAGATGGTGCAGACGGCGGGGCACAACATCATCACCCTGTCCAACTCGTTCCAGGACCTGCTGCGGCGCGGGTTGCCGCTCCAGCAGGCCGCCGTCGCGCTGTCCCAGGCGTTGGAGGGGCCCAACAAGCTGCTCGCGGCGATGCGGCCCATGCCGGACATCCTGGCCGCGTTCAGCAAGCGGCTGGCCGCGCTGGGGACGCCGCCGCCGCCGCCGCCCGTCCAGGCGGTGGACTACGTCTCCCTCATCCACCACGCCCTGCCACGGAACCACAAGGGCCGGTCCAAGCCCGGGTAGGGCGGGACCGCCTGGTTGCCCTGGCGGCGGGCCTCCGTTCCCCGCGTGGCCCGGCCCCAGGACGTTTTCCGGCGCGGGGCTGTTGATACAGGACAGTGAAAACGCGTTCCCCGTCCCGAGGCCCCGAGCAGGAGGGCAGGCGATACGCCCCGCCAGCCGACGACATCCGACAACAATGTCGTCACTCGCTACTCCCTACCCGGAGGATGCGGTATAGACGGCTGGCCATCAAGCGCTCCGAGTGGGGCGCCACTGGCTGATGACACGAGCTTTGACTGAAACGCCGCCTGCCGGCGGTCTGCTGCCACCTGCGCCCGAGAACGACGCGCGCGAGGTTGCCTCTTTCGAGGCGGCAGGGACTTCCGAGCGCGGCGCACAAGAGGTCCCCATGAACTCCAATCCGGAGCTGTCGGCGCCCCCCGAAGAGGACAGCGCCTCCGAGCCCCAGGCCGCCAACACGCAGGCCCCCGAAGAGACCCCCGACACCCAGGCCGCCCCTCCAGCCCCCGCCGAGCCGCCGTCCCCGCCCGCCGCTCACGCGGACGCCGAGGTGGATGACGACGAAGACGAGGAGGACGACGACGAGGCGGAGGCCGCCGAGAACGGCCTGGATGAAATCGTCCTGCACGCGGAGGCCGCCGAGGCCGTGCTCGCCGCCGCCGAGGCCGAGGACGCCGCCGAGGCCCGTGACGAGGAGCTGGAGGCCGTGCCCACGGTGCTCGAGCCCGAGCCGGAGCCCACGCCCGCCGAGCGCGCGCTGCATGCGCCGTCCGTGCGCCCCACCGGGGAGCCGGCGGAAATCGACCCGGACGAGCTGGACCCGGACGCGCTGAAGGTGGTGCTGCGGCTGCACCAGCACGGCCACCAGGCGTACATGGTCGGCGGCTGCGTGCGCGACCTGCTCCTGGGCCGCAAGCCGAAGGACTTCGACATCGCCACCAGCGCGACGCCCAACGAGGTGCGCGGCATCTTCCGGAACTGCCGGCTCATTGGCCGCCGCTTCCGGCTGGCGCACGTCTACTTCAAGGGAGGGAAGATCATCGAGGTCTCCACCTTCCGCGCGAATCCGACGGAGCTGGAGGCCGCCGCGAACGCCAGCAGCGGCGAGGACGACGGAGACGGCGGTGAGGACCTGCTCATCACCCACGACAACGTCTTCGGCACCGCGCAGGAGGACGCGCGCCGCCGCGACTTCACCATCAACGGCCTGTTCTATGACGTGGCCGAAGGGCGGGTCATCGACTACGTCCGTGGCCGCCGCGATCTGGACGAGCGCTTCATCCGCACCATCGGCGACCCGGAGGTGCGCATGCGCGAGGACCCGGTGCGCATCCTCCGCGCCGTGCGCTTCGCGGCGAAGCTGGAGCTGGACATCGAGTCGCGCACGTACGCGGCCATGGAAGGCGCGGTGGAGGACCTGCCGCGCTGCGCGCCCGCGCGCCTGCTGGAGGAGACCTTCCGCCTCATCCGGGGGGGCGTGTCCGCTCCGGCGCTCAAGCTGCTGGACGCGCTGGACGCGCTGAAAATCCTGCTGCCGCCCGTCAACGCCTACCTCAAGCAGCACGGCAAGGAAGGGGAGAAGACCTTCTACGCCTTCGCCGAGTCGCTGGACCGGCGCGTGTCCGCGGGCGAGGCGCTGGACGACGCCATCCTCCTGGCGATGTTGCTGATTCCCATCAGCCGCTCGACGGGCCCCGAGGAGACGCAGGAGGGCGGGCGGGCCTCCGTGTCCCAGGTGGTGGAGGACCTGCTCGCCGGGTTCGTGCAGTCCGCGCGCCTGCCGCGCCGCATCGCCGAGCGGTGCCGCATGCTGCTGTTGGCCCAGCGCACGCTGTCGGGCGAGCGCCGCCGCCGCAGCGCCGCGTTCAAGCGACACCCGCTCTTCAGCGAGGCCCTCACCGTCTTCGAGATGACGGTGGAGGCCACGGGGGAGAACCGCGAGCAGTTGGAGGCCTGGAAGGCTGGCGAGGTGCCGCAGCCGCGCGCCGCCGCTGGCGCGGGTGACGCGGGGGATGCCGGTGGGCAGCGCAAGCGCAAGCGTCGCCGCCGTCGCCGCCGTCCCTCCGCGAACGGGTCCTCCGGCGACAGCGCCGGCGACTCCGAGTCGAGCTCGGACGCGGGCGACGCCTGACGGTGACGTTGCTCGGCTCGGGGCGTGATTCCGGGCCGAGTCAGGCAGGGGCGACCTCCGCCCGTTCCCATTCCTCGTGCAGGTGTTGAGCGGCTGCCCATGGGGCGGCCGACGCACGCGCACGGCCTGGGGGCCTGCGCCCCTGGAGCGGCTCAGGACTTCGGTCCGCCCTTGTCCACGGGCCGCTCGGAGCGGTGGTCGGGATTGTCGGTGGCTTCGCTGCCCGCGATGTCCGCGGTGGTGATGGCCTTGCTGCCGAAGCGCTCCGCGATTTTGTCCAACGCCGCGTTCAGCTTCGCCGTGCGTGGCGCCGCGGCGGGAAACAAGCCGAGCTGCGGCGGCTCCTCGTCCAACTGCACGCTGACGCCCGTGAGCCGCAGCGGCTTGCCCTGGTGCGACTTCTCCAGCAACTCCAGCGCGGCGCGGTAGAGCGTCTGTCCGTCGTCCGTGGCCTCGCGCAACGTGGTGCGCCGGGTGATGAGCGTGAAGTCTCCGAACTTCAGCTTGAGCTGCACGATGCGCCCCTTCAGCGCCGCGCGCCGCAGCCGGCGGGCCACGCGCAGGGCCTGGGCATGCACGTGCGGCTTGAGGGCCTCCGTCCCCGTGAGGTCCTCGTCGAAGGTGTCCTCGGCGCCCACGCTCTTGGCCGCGCGGTCCGGCACCACCTCGCGCGTGTCGATGCCCTGCGACAGCTCCCACAGGTGCCGCCCGCTGGAGCCCAGCCGGTTCTCCAGCCACTCCACGTCCCGGCCCGCCACGTCCCCAATCGTCTTCAGCCCGGCGAGCTTGAGCGCCTCCTCCGTCTTCGGCCCCACGCCCCACAGGCGTGACACCGGCAGGCCCGCGAGGAACGCCACCGTCTCCTCCGCGCGCACCTCCCGCTGGCCGTTCGGCTTGGCGAGGTCCGAGGCAATCTTCGCCACGAACTTCACCGTGGCCACGCCCGCCGAGGAGGGCAGGTTCAACTCCTCCGCGATCTCCTTGCGGATGCGCCGGGCGATGTCCGCGGGCGTGCCGAAGAGGCCCACGGACGCCGTCACGTCGAGGAAGGCCTCGTCCAGCGAGAGCGGCTCGATGAGCGGCGTATAGCGTTCGAAGATGGCGAACACCTGCTCGCTGGCCTCGGCGTACGCGGAGAAGCGGGGCTTCACGACGATGGCGTGCGGCGCGGCCTTCGTGGCCCGGGCCATGGGCATGGCGCTGCGCACGCCGAAGGGACGGACCTCGTAGGATGCGGCGACCACCACGCCGCGCTGGGCGTGCCCGCCGACGATGACCGGCTTGCCCCTCAGGGCCGGGTTGTCCCGCTGCTCCACGGACGCATAGAAGGCATCCATGTCGACGTGGATGATGGCTCGCATGATGTGAGTCATTGTAATGGGGCCCTCTGACGCCTGCCGGAGACCGACATGAAGAGCCTGACGGAATACCTGTGGTTCGAGACGCGGGAGCGGCGCGAGCTGGTCCGCCTCACCGACACGGTGGCCTCACTCGTCCGCAAGTGTGGCATCCAGGACGGAATGGTCCTCGTCTCCGCCATGCACATCACCGCGGGCGTCTTCGTCAACGACGACGAGCCGGGCCTCCACGAGGACATCTGGGAATGGCTCCAGCACCTGGCGCCCGCGGGCCCGGATTACCGGCACCACCGCACGGGCGAGGACAACGGCGACGCGCACCTCAAGTCGATGCTCGTCCACCACCAGGTCATCATCCCCGTCACGGCGGGGAAGCTGGACCTGGGGCCCTGGCAGCAGGTGTTCTACGCCGAGTTCGACGGCCAGCGGCGCAAGCGCGTCATCGTGAAGGTGATGGGGGCGTAGCAACGGCGCTCACTCCCGCTGCTCGCCTCGCGGCAGCGGCAGGCCGTGCCGCTCCAGCTCCGCGCGCAGCTCCGGGGGCAGGGGGCTGCTCACCGTCAGCTGCCGCTGCGTCACCGGGTGCGTCAGCCCCAGCGAGCGGGCGTGCAGGAAGAAGCGCCCCAGCCCGGGGGCCTCGCGGCCACCGTAGAGGCTGTCTCCCACGATGGGCGCGCCGATGCCCGCCAGATGCGCGCGCACCTGATGCAGCACGCCGGTGAGGATGCGCACCTCCACCACGCTGAAGTCGCCCGAGCGCGACAGCACCGTGAACTTGGACACCGCCTCCCGGGCATCCTCGGCGCCGTAGGGAGCGGGCTCCACGCGGTCCGGGTGCCGGGGGTGGTGCCGCAGGGGGATTTCGATGTCGCCTTCGTCCGTCAGCGGCCCCGTCACCAGGGCGAGGTAGCGCTTGTCCACGGCGCGGGTGCCAAAGGCCTCGCGCACCGCGTTCCACGCCTCCCGCGTCCGCGCGGCCACGACGACGCCCGAGGTCTCCACGTCCAGCCGGTGGCACAGCCCGCCCTCGCGTGCGTCCGCGGAGGCCTGGGCGCACTCGGGATAGCGGGCCACGAGCGCGTTCGCCACCGTGCCCGTCTCACCGGATTGAAGCGGGTGGGAGGGCCGGCCCGCGGGCTTGTCCACGAAGACGAGCGCGTCATCCTCGTGCAGCACGGAGAGGGGGAACTCCGTGTCGGGCACGGCCTCTCGCGACTCCTCTTCGACCTCGACGTCGATGCGCTGGCCGGCGGTGAGCGTCAGGCCCTTCTTCGCCGGGCGGCCGTTCACCTTCACGGCGCCGGCCTCGAAGAGGCGCTTGAGGCGCGCGCGCGACAGGCCCAGCGCGTCACCGATGAACAGGTCCACCCGCTGGCCCGCCTTGTCGGCGTCCACGGTGAGGGTGTGCAGCTTGGAGGGATTCACTCGGACAGGGCCTCGTAGACTTCCTCGGCCGTCTGGAACCGGTCGTCCGGCTCCTTGCGGATGAGGCGATGGGCGACGCGCGCGAGCTGCGGGTCCCCATGAAGGTTGAGCGCCAGCACGGGGGGCGGTTCCGTCTCCAGCACCTGCCGCCAGAGCTCGTGCGGCGTGTTCGCGTCGAAGGGGGGCCGCCCGCTGAGCAGCTCATAGAGGATGACCCCCAGGCTGTACAGGTCGGAACGCCCATCCAGGGGCTCGCCCAGAATCTGCTCGGGCGCCATGTACCGGTAGGTGCCCACCAGCTTGCCGGCCTCGGTGATGGCCGCGTCGTCCGCGAGGAACTTGGCGAGCCCGAAGTCCATCAGCCGCACCTGGCGGTCATCGTCCACCATGATGTTGGACGGCTTGAGGTCGCGGTGCACCAGCCCGTGCCCGTGGATGTAGGCCAGCGCCTCGCAAATCTGGAGCATGGCGTCCTTGAGACGCCCCAGGCGCTCGGGCCGGTTGAGGTCTTCCTCGCGGGGGGCGCCGTCGGGCGGCGTCGCGCGTGGCGTCGGCGGCGGCAGCGCGAAGCCCTCCAGCGAGTCATCCGAGCCGAGGCCGGCGTTCAGCCCGCCACCGCCCGCGAAGCTCTCGAGGTCCTCGCTGGGGGCCTCCTCCGCGAAGGCCTCCAGGCCGAAGGTGCCGTCATGCGGGCTGAGGTCCGAGTCCTCCGAGTCGTCCAACGAGTCGTCGGTGAGGATGCGCGGGCTGGACGGGCCGAAGTCATCGTCGGCGGTGCGCAGCACGGACAGGGGGCTGCGGGGCGTGTGGCCACCTGGCGGCGAGATGCGGTCGTCGCTGCCCAGGTCGAGGTAATGGCGCAGCGTGAGGCCCTCGATGAGCTCCATGGCCAGGTACGGCACGCCCTGGTGGACGCCGGACTCGAAGACCTTCACCACGTTGGGGTGCGACAGGTCGACCAGTGTGTCGAACTCGCGGGCGAGTCTGCGCGCGGCTCGGGCGTCCCGTGCGGGGCCGGCCGAAAGCAGCTTCAGCGCGACCTCGTCGGTGGTTCGGCGGTCCAGGGCCCGATAAACGGTTCCTGCCCCGCCACTGCCAAGCGTCTCCAGAACGCGGTAGGGACCGATGACCTTCGGGGGCATGGGGTGGCGAAATCCTACGGACCACGTCGTGTTTGGGTCAACGATAGGAACGCTTGATTGCTCGGAGTCCGGCAGAACCGGCGGCAGGCGGTTTTACTTTTCCGACAAACCTGGGAGAACCCGAATCAATGCGAATCGGGAAGTACCAGCTGGTGCGAAAGCTTGCGTCCGGCGGCATGGCCGAGGTCTTCCTGGCGAAGGCCGCGGGGCCACGCGGCTTCGAGAAGACGCTTGTGCTCAAGCGAATCCTCCCGCACCTCGCGGAGGACCCGGCGTTCGTGGAGATGTTCCTGGGCGAGGCGCGGCTGGCCGCGCAGCTCGAACACCCGAACATCGTGCAGATTTTCGACTTCGGCGAGGCCGAGGGCAGCTTCTTCCTGGCGATGGAGCTCATCGACGGGCCGAACCTGCGCAAGCTGGTGAAGCGGGCCGCGGAGGAGGCGTTGCCGCCCGCGTTCTGCGCGAAGGTGATTGCCTTCGCGGCGGAGGGACTGGCGTACGCGCATGAGTTCCGCGACGCGGAGACGGGCGAGCCGCTGGGCCTGGTTCACCGCGACGTGAGCCCGGACAACATCCTGGTGTCGCGGCAGGGCGCGGTGAAGGTGGTGGACTTCGGCATCGCGAAGGTGGCGGGGCAGGGGCACCGGACGCTGACGGGCGTGGTGAAGGGGAAGGTGGCGTACATGCCGCCCGAGCAGCTCCAGGCCAAGGCCATGGACCGGCGGGTGGATGTCTACGCGCTCGGCGTGGTGCTGTACGAGTTGCTGACGGGCAAGCGGCCGTTCGACGCGACGACGGACGTGAGCGTGATGCAGGCGATTCTCTTCGAGTCGTTCATCCCGGTGGCGCAGCGGCGGCCGGACGTGCCGGTGGCGCTGCAGCAGGTGCTCGACAAGGCGCTCGCGAAGGACCGCGAGCGGCGCTACCCGGACTGCCGCGCGCTGCAGGACGACCTGGAGCGCTTCGTGTTGTCGACGGGCGAGCCGGTGGGCGCGTATCAGATTGCCCAGCGGATCGCGCAGTTCGTGCCGGAGAGCCCGATATCGGGTTCCGCGCCGTCCTACGGTGGGAGTCAGGGGGCTGTGCCCCTGGAGCCGAAGCCGGCGGCCCGCGCTGCGTCCATGGAGATGCCCGTGGACTCGACGTCACCGGCGACGCCGATGCCTCAGGCGCTGGAAGTGCCCGCTGCGCCGGTACCGCTGGATTCGACGTCTCCGACGACGCCCATGCCGATGGCGGTCTCCAACACCGTGCGGGAGTTGGAGGCTCAATCGCCGGGTGTGCGTGACACGCTTCAATCGTATCCGGTGGTCGTGAAGAGTCCCGAGCTTCGGTCTGGTGCGTCGGCTCGGGGCACCCGGAGTGGTGCTCGGGAACGGCTGGCTCCGCAGGCGAGTGAAGTGCGCGGAGGCGTCCGGCCGGCTGTATCGAAGCGGACGTCGGGGGCCGAGCGTGACGAGGATGCCGTGGCGATGGCCGCGGTCGCCTCGGCGGTTCCTGCGGTATCCACGGCGCCCGCGGGCGCGCCCGTGGGGGATGCGGACGATGCCGTGCACACCCGGAGCACGGAATATCTCACTCCGCCGAAGCCGAAGCGCTCCGGGCTGAATGTCGCGGTGGTGGGCGGACTGGTGGTCTTGGTGGTGGGTGGGGGCATCGCGTTGATGGGCGGAGGTTCGCGCGAGGTCGCGCCGGTTCATGTCACGCCGCCGCCCCTGCCGGTGGTGGAGCGTCTCTCCGAGCCCGCGCGTCGCCCCGAGGCCACGCCCATCGAGGTGGTGGAGGCGGTGGGTGATTCGCAGGGCGCCAAGGCGGATGACGGTGCGCGAATGGCTGTTCCCGTCGAAGCGCCTCTGGAGGTGAAGTCACCTGCGCCCGCGAATCCCGTGAACGACGTGCAGTCCGCTGGCGCGAGCGCTGGCTCGAGGGACTCGGTGGCGGTCCCCGCAGTCGCGAAGGTCGATGCGCCTGCGCCACATGCGGCTCCGCCGCCCGGTCCACCGCGCGTTCGTGAGACCGCGCCGGCGCGAAAGCCCGCCGTGGTGGCGAAGGGACGGCTGGAGTTCCGTGTCCGTCCCTACGCCGTGGTGTCGCTCGATGGGAAGGTCCTGGGGCAGACGCCCTTCGCCGCCGTGGAGGTGCCGGAAGGCCGTCACACCGTGCGGCTCGTGAACAAGGACCTGGGCAAGGACGTGACCCGGACCATCGACGTGAAGGCGGGCCAGTCGAACGTGTTCAAGTTGAACCTCGAACTGGAATGAGCCCTGCTCCTCATGTCCGGACCTGCGGGCATGCGGACTGTTACTTCACGGGCCCTGGGCGCACGTCATGGAGGACCGTGGGGCAGACCTCCTCGTCGTCGCGCCACATGCGGACGAGGTAATGGTCCTGACCTTCCAGTCGGTCTTCGCTGAGAGTTGCGTATCCGCTCGAGCTGACGCGCACCCTGTAGCGGCCCGGAGGGAGCTCAATCCGCCGCGCGTCGGGGAGGTAGTCGCTGCACCCCGCCACGACGACGCGGCCGGTGGGGACGTCCAGGCTCGCCTCGGTGACGAGGTCGAACGCAGCGTGGTCCGAAGGCGGCGCCGCGCTCAGCACCTCGACGGTTACCGGCACGTCGACGTTCCTGAACGTCCCGACGCCTACGGTCCCGGGCGCGATGGCCAGGTTGCGCGCGTGGGCGTCGTCGTTCCACGCGTCGCCCAGGTTGCCGTCGGCGGCCTCGTCCTGGAGGTAGAACTGGGCGTAGTCCGCGAACAGTGAGAGGTCGACCCGCATCCTCCGCATCATCCCGTCAGGTCGTCGGTGGGCAAGTCCGAATCCGTCGGGGTTACTGCGGCCAGTGGAAGATCTGGCCATTGTCGCCAGCGATCCAGAGGTCTGCGGGGCTGGTGCCTGCGATGTCGTTGAACCGGGCGCTCGTGTTCTCGTAGATGATCTGCCACTGCGTGCCGTCGTAGCGGTAGACGCGGCCGTTCTGCGCGGTGACGTAGACGGAGTTTGAGCCAAACGCGATGACGGACGTCAGGTTCTCATTGTGCGTGATTGGGAAGGGCATCCGGCTCCAGGTGTTACCATTCCATCGCACGACTGAGTTCGAGCCGGCCACCGCGTCGCCCACGGCAAACGCGAGCGTGTCGTTCACCACCCAGACACTCTGAAGTCTTCCCAGGCTGGGAATGAAGGTCTGAATATTCTCGGTTTGCCACGGGCTGCTGCCGTCGGTGAACCGATAGATGCGGGCCCTGCTGCTGCCTGAATCGATGCCGCCGACCGCGAACAGCGCTGAACGTGAGCGCCCGTGGATGTCGTACAGCGGCGCAACGGTCGAGGGCCAGAACGTCAGTGCCTCCGTGTTGGTCCCGCCGTTCCAGAGGAAGGTCACCCCTTGGTTGTTTGCGAAGGTCGACGTTACGCCGTGAATCTCCAGTACTCCGTTGTGCCGGAAGCCGACGAGTCCTTGCACTACGTTGTTCAGTTGGTGGGATTGGAAGCAGGCATTTTCGCTGCGGACGAAGAATCTGAGCAGGCCGGAAGATGAAGAACCCATGTATCCACGGCCCAGGTTTGCCATGTCCACCCAGACGGCGTTGTATCCGAGGTTGCTGTCTCCACACCCCCCAGTGCTGAACTGGAACGTCGTCGCGTCAGGTGTGAGGACGGCGACGCCGCCCATGTTGCCCACGACCGTCACATCTCCCGGAATCTCACTGTGGATGGAGCGCCACTGGCGCTCCGGTGCACCCACGAGCCGGCTCACGAAGCTGGCGCCTGCCTCCGGGCACACGCCGGGGCCGTCGGGCAGTCCATCGCAGTTGTTGTCCAGGCCGTCGCAGATTTCAGGCGCGCCGGGGTAGGTGAACGGGTTGCCGTCGTTGCAGTCTCCGTCCTGATTGACGAATCCTGGGCCCGGAGAGACGCATGATTGAACTGCCAGGCCGCCGCCAAATCCGTCTCCGTCTTCGTCCAAAGACCAGGTGCTGACGGGCACCGTGGCCTGACAGACAATTCCCGTCTGCGCTGCGTCACAGACCTGCGTGCCGGGGCACTGGCCCGGTGTCTCGCAGGCGGTGCCGAGTTGCGGGAACGTCTCATCGATGTTCCCATCGCAGTTGTCATCCACGCCGTTGCACAGTTCGGGAGCGCCCGGGCGGATGATGGGGTTGGTGTCATCGCAGTCATCCGCGGGCCCCAGGACGTAGCCCTCGCCGATTCCCGAGCAGAACGCGACAGGCTCCGCGTGCATGTCACCCCGGCCGTCCTGGTCCCTGTCGGGATAGGCGTAGACGGCATTCGGCGCGTTGCAGATGACGCCGCCGTCCTGGCCGCACGCGCGGATGCCGGGGCAGTCCACTCCCATCGTGCAGCTCTGTCCCAGTGCGAGTTCCACGTCGTCCGAGATGCCGTTGCAGTTGTCATCCACGTCGTTACAGAGCTCCACCGCGCCCGGGTGAATGGCGGCGTTGTTGTCGTTGCAGTCGGTCCCACCGGTCAGCACGCTGGCATAGCCATCCCCATCCGCGTCCGTGGCGTGGAGCGACAGCGTCACGGTGGCCGGCTCGTTCGGCTTCAGCGTTGCCTGCGAAGTGGCGCTCACCACGGACACGCCGGTCTCGCAGGATTGCTCGTAAGCAACCGCCTCGACTCGGAGGTCAGGGCTCCAGTCCTTCGGGGGCAACACTCCGATGACGAGCACGTCTCCTGCGCGAGTCACGGACGTGGAGAGCGCTCCTGTGCTTCGCGCATCCCACGCCTTCACGGAGACACACCCTGGAACGAAGCCCGAGGAACGGACCGTCACCCGGATGGCTCGGCAGGTTGCCTTGTCACCCAACACCGCGTTGACCTGAGCGCCCGTGACGCTCGTGAGGTCGCACGGATGAAGCTCCTCGAGACTGGGTACCGTGCAAGCGGTGAGCACCCACGCCAGGCACAATGAAAGAAGGCGGCTCATGGTGTGCCTCGCGAACTCGCGTTCTCATCCATCAGGAGATAGGTGGTGACCGCGCCCACCGCGGCCGTCACCGCGATGCCAAACAGGACGTTGGCGCCAAGTGCCTGTCCTCGAGCCGAGTCCAGGTGGCGGACCTGATCCTCGGCGTAGAGGGCCTCGCGGGCGTTCTGGATGCTGCTCCGGGAGCGCAGTCCGAAGAAGGTCCCTACGCCTCCGGCTGCGACACCCACGCCAAGCAGGGCCAGCGGAACCGGCTGGACGCGGAGCCCCGCGAACTTCGGGGGCACTGCCGTGCCTCGGAGTTCTGTAAGGGGGGCTGGGTTCACGGGTGGGGGAGGGCTCGACGCCACCTCGGCCGCATCCTGAGGCGGAAGAACCGGACGGTCTTCGGCTCCCGCGCGCGCTGGTGACGGCTCTGGCGTGTCGAGGGCAACGGCATTGCCTCTCGCCTTGGCGCGGAGGTCCTCGAAGTCCCGCGTGACCTTGGGAGACACCGTGACCGGGAGCTGGGCGTTGGGGCGCAGTGCCAAGGCTTCGCGAAAGGCCTTGAGGGCTTGGGCGCGTTGACCCAGGTCGGCGAGGACGATCCCTTCATAGACGCGCGCCTCGGCGCGTTCGTCGTCGTTGCTCGCCAGCCGCTTGGCCTTGCCCAGTTCCTTCAGCGCTTGTTCATACTCGAGTTCTTCATAAAGCAGCGCCGCGGCTTCCAGTCGCGAGCGGAACGGAGCGCTGCTCGTGTTGGCTTGTGCGACCCAGCCCGCCGGTTGCTGCCCGAGCGCCAGCCCTGGCATCAGGATGGCGTAGCTCAGGAACCACCCTTGAATGTTGAATTTCTTGAGAGAGTGGCTTGCCATGACAGGCGAGCTTACCATCTTCGCTCGTCTGTCTAGGTTTTGGCTGAAATTGCAAGGGTCCTGTGGTCCATCGGGGCTCGGTTTGCCGCAGCAGGGCAAGCCGAGCCCGTCAGTCCATCAGGGGGCTTCGATTCTTCTCCGGAAGTGCGCCACGCCCACGCTGGGAATCAGGCTCTCCCCGCGTCCTGCCTCGGCGATGTCGCCGCCCAGCCAGATGCCATCCGGTGTCAGGGCGATGGCTTCCGCACTGAGGGCGTTGATGCCGCCACCCACGGCGACGAACCGTTCGCCGTGGAAGACATACGCGTGGGTCGGTGCTCCATCCTCGGGAATGAGGGTCCCCACGACGACCAGGTCGTTGCCGACGGGCATCAGCTTCCGGAAGCTGTGAACGCCACCCTCGTGCATGGGCGACGGCATCCCGTTGTCGGGTGTCGCCAGCTCGCGCCATGCGGTTCCATTCCAGTGGCCGAGCGCGAGCCGGCCAGGAACGGGGCTGCCGTCGAGCGTCGTCTCTTCGTTGGTGCTCGCGTAGATGCCATGCGCCCCATAGGCGGCGGTGATGGGCGAGGTGCTCAGGCCTTCTCCCAACGCCTCGAAGGCGCTGCCGGTCCAGTGGGCGATGCGCCGTGCCGGGAGCTCGCCCACGTGCATGAACTCACCGGTGACGACGAACGCAGGTCGGTCGGGGTCGTCGTTCTCGGGCCGAAGGGCCAGCGCATACACGGGACCGTCGATGCCATCCGCGACCACCTCGAACTGTTCTCCCGTCCAGCGAATGACTCGTGATGCCGCCTCCGCCTGCGTGGCGAGCCAGGGACGGCCGAGCGCGTCCAGCGCCATCGTGGAGGCGAATCCGTGTTCACGCAGATCGCCCAGCGACTCCCAGTCCTCGCCGTTCCACGTGAGCACGTGTGACTGGAAGACATCCCAGTCGACGCACATGACAAAGATATCCCCGTGTGCGTTCACCGCGAGGTCCCGGCATTCCATCGCGGGGAACGCGCCCAGCGCCTGCCAGCCCGAGTCCGTGAAACGCAGCACCGTGCTCGGCACGCGGGTGCCTCCGGCATGGGTCATGTTTCCCAGCGCGTGCACCGCGCACTGTTCCCCGCCCACGGCCAGCGTGCGAGTTCCCCCGCTCAAGCCGTCGCCGGGCTCCGCGCCTTCCGCCCGCCAGTGGCCGTCCGCGTAGGAGACGATGCTCTGGGACGCGGCGCCGTCGATGCTGGGGAGACTTCCCGTGACGTAGATGCGGTCGTCATCGAGCAGGAATCGCTGGATGGGGACATCCCAGAGCGGGAAGACCTCGGGCGGCTCATCGCCGCAGAAGAGCCGCGAGTGCCAGACAGTCCTGTTGAGGCTCGTCGCTTGCGGCCACTGCGCCCAACCCGAGTCAGGCGACCACACCGCGAGGGCGTTCGCCTCGATGGCGAGGGGATTGCCGTAACCCTGGCCGTTGACGAAGTTGAAGCAGCCGCCGACGTGGAGCTTGCCCTCGTGGAAGACGAGGTCCGTCACCACGCCCGGGTAGAAACCCGTGCTGACGCCTTCGTCGAGCATCTCCCACCGCGTCCCATTCCAACGCGCGATGGAGCCCACGCCATCCTGGTTGAAGTCGTAGGCGAAGGTGCCGCCCGCGTAGGGCGTTCCATCGTCGCCGAGCGTGAGCGCGAACACGCCATTGCCAGGAATGGGGAAGTCGTACGGGTGCCACGTGGTGCCGTCCCACCGAGCGACCTTGTTGCTGGCGATTCCACCCACCTGGGAGAACGCGCCGCCCACCCAGACGTCATCACCGCTCACGAGCAGCTCGTACACGAAGCCGTTGGCCGGTCCGCCAGGAGGAAGCTTCCACGCCGTCCCATCCCAGATGGCGAGTCCGACGGCGCCAATCTCCGCGAACTCGAATTGTCCCGCGACCCAGAGTTCGTCCTGGACGTACGCCATCGTGCGCACGAGCCCCGTGAAGCTCCCGAGGACCTGCACGCCTTCCGGCGTCATCAGCCAGACCTCGCCACTGCGCTCGCCGAAGGTGTCGTTGGTGGCCAGGGCCAGCGTGGTGTCGTCCTTCGCCGCGACGGCGGAGAAGCCCGACCCACCGGGAATCGCTTGCGTCCAGGTGCCGGGGACGGATTCCCACTGGCCTTGATGGCGGCGGATGATGGGCGTGGAGGACTGAGCGCCGAGCCAGCGGAAGTAGCCAGTGGCGACGAGGTCACCCGAGGGCAGCTTCGTCACGTCATACACATGCGGCGCGTGCCCATCCATGCCGGAGACACCGGCGATGGAGAAGCGTGGGTCCCACTCGCCGTTCTCGAGGATTGCCGTGACGGAGGCGGGCTCGCAGGATGCACCCGCGTCGGGCTCGGGCTCACCCGCGTCAGGCGTGCCGGCGTCGTCGAGGCCCGCGTCGGGAATGCCCGCGTCGTCCGTGCCGGCGTCGAGCCCGGTGCCTCCATCCGGCGCGGGCTGGGGCGGGTCATCACCACAAGCGGTGAAGACGAGTCCTACGACGAGGAATGCTGCGATGCGACGTGTCCAGGTGTCGTGCAGGGGTGTGCGCATAGGGGCTGCACACGGCTGCAATCGATGGACCTCCAAGCCCGTGTTGCAATGTCGAAGGCTTGAGGCGCTCGCGTTCGAATCCGAGGCAGCGAAGTCGTCGAATCTCTACTGCCGCATCAGGAATCTGAGACGCCGTGCGCACGCTCGCGCACTGTGTGCCGCGCGGGCTCACTTCTTCCTCGCGGGGAGGCGCACTCAGGCGGGAGTTCCATGCGCATCGAGGATTCCCGCCGCCAGTCGCAGGAACTTCGCGCGCAGCGTCTCCGGCGCGAGGACCTCGAAGCCCGTCGCCACATCGCAGAGCTGTGCGAACGCAATCGACTCTCGCTCGAAGTCGACGACCAGCGTCGTGCTGCCATCCGGCGCGCGCGGCGCGGCATCGAGCCGGGCGCCATCCGCGGGTGGCCGAATCTTGCGGAGCGCTTCGAGCCCTTCGGGCGTCAGGCGCAGGGTGACTTCATATTGCGCGCGCTTCTCCGCGAACCGCGCGCACCAGTCTTTCCAGAACGACGGCAGGTCGAACTTCTCTGGACGGGTGAACGTCTCCGGCCGCATCCGCGCCCCGTCGACGCGCGAGCCTCGGTACACGCGTGGCGCGCTTTCGCCCGTGCTCGCCACGAGGTACCAGCGGTCCGCCTTGATGACGAGCGCGTAGGGGTCCACCACCTTGCGGCTCGGCGTGCCCTCGAAGTCCCGGTACGTCAGCGACACGCGCCGGTCCTGCCAGACGGCGTCGCGCAGCGTTGCCAGCTGTGGCACGAGCTCGCGTTCGGGGAACCACGACGACGCATCCACGTGGAGGCGCTGCCTCGCATACTCCAACGCGGGTTTCTGGATCGCGGGCAGCGCCGCCGCCAGCTTCATCAGCCCCGAGCGCATCGCCGACGTCAGCCCCAGGTCCTCCAGGGCTCCGGGGGCCGCCACGGCCGCCAGGGCGTGGAGCTCGGCCCGGGTGAAGCCCGTGAGCTGCGTGCGCCAGCCCTCCAGCAGGGACACGCCGCCCGCCGCGCCGCGCGTCGCGTACACCGGCACGCCCGCGCCCGACAGGGAGTCGAGGTCCCGGTGGATGGTGCGCTCGGAGACCTGGAGTTCACGGGCCAGCTCGCCCACCGTCATCTTCGGGCGCGTCTGGAGCAACAAGGTCAGTTGGACGAGTCGGTCGGCGCGCATCGTGGGGTCCGCGCGGGAGTCTAGAAAAGGAATCCTGACAACGGGTGTCAGGATTCCCTCTTCAGGGTGCGACCTCGCGCGCGAGTAGGGCTTCACCGACGTGGACGGTTCCCAACCCCATTGGGGCGAGCACTTCGCTCGCGCCTTCGGCCAGCCGTATCAGGTCGCCGACGCGGGGGCGTACGCGTCCTGGGGCGACGGACCCGTGGAGCGAGCGTGCCCGGACTGGCCGCTCGAATGACGGGGCATCGAGCAGGTTGATGCCTACCTTGGCCCACACCAGCGGGCCTACCCGGGGCGGAGCGGCCCACCGCGACCGAGCGACCGGCCAGGGCCCAACCGTGACGGTTGGGGCACGCGCCCGTGGACGGCGCGCGGCGGCATCGCTAGGGTGCGCGGCTTCATGGAACGCCCTTCAGTGATCTCCGCCCTCGAACATGCCGTGAAGGCCCGGCCGATGCCGCGCCACGTGGGCATCATCATGGATGGCAACGGGCGGTGGGCGGAGTCCCGGGGGTTGCCCCGGCTGGAAGGTCACCGGGAGGCGACGTCGAGCGTGCGGGAAGTGACGCGCACCGCGCGCCGCCTGGGCATCCAGGCGCTGACGCTCTACGCGTTCTCGTCGCAGAACTGGGCCCGCCCGGCGGAGGAGGTCGCCGGGCTGATGGACCTGCTGCGGGACTACCTGGAGCGCGAGCGCTCCGAGATCCTGGACAACGGCATCCGGCTCAACGCCATTGGCGACGTGGACCGGCTGCCGCGCTACGTGCGCGAGCCGCTGGAGCGGCTGCGGGCCGATTCGGCGCACAACACCGGCATGGTGCTGTCCCTGGCGTTGTCCTATGGCGGGCGGGAGGAGATCCTGCACGCCGCGCGGCGGTTGGCGGAGGCGGTGGAGCGGGGCGAGCTGGCGGCGGGGCGGGTGGAGGAGAGCGACTTCGAGCAGTTCCTGTGGACGCAGGGACTGCCTCCGCTGGACCTGATGGTCCGGACCAGCGGCGAGCTGCGCGTGTCCAACTTCCTGCTCTGGCAAATGGCGTACGCGGAGATGTGCTTCACCGACGCCTTGTGGCCGGACTTCCGTACTGACGAGTTCCTCCGTTGCGTGTCGCAGTACCAGCAGCGTGAGCGCCGGTTCGGGCTCACGTCGGCTCAGGTGCAGCGGGAGGAAGCTCCTCAGCAGGCCAAGGCGTGAACGACAAGAACCGAAACCTCGTCATCCGCGTCGTCTCCGCGGTGACACTGCTGCCGCTGGTCATCCTGATGCTCTTCCTCGGCGGGTACTGGAGCGCGGCCCTGCTGGGGCTCGCCTCCGCCGCCTGCGTGGGGGAGTACTACCTCATCGTCCAGAAGCGCCTGACGGTGGCCTCCTGGGTGGGCATGGCCTTCGCCGCGGCGCTGCCCTTCCTGCCGCTGCGGGACGCGGCGCGCACGGGCGAGACGGCCTTCTGGCTGACCATCGTCTTCGCGTTCTTCGCGTGGATCTACCACCTGTTCAAGGGGCCGCTCGCGGAGGCGCCGACGCGCACGGCGCACCTGGTCAACGGCTTCCTGTATGGCGCGGTGGGCCTCACGGCCATGTCCGCGCTGCGCCTGCTGCCCGATGACGGCATGGCGTGGGTCATCTGTGCGCTGGTCATCACCTGGGCCAACGACACCGCCGCCTACTTCTTCGGGCGCTTCATGGGGAAGCACAAGCTCTACCCCGAGGTGAGCCCCAACAAGACGTGGGAAGGGTTCTTCGGCGGCATGCTGGGCTCGGTGGGCGGCATGTTCATTGCCCGTCAGTTCTTCTTCCCCGTGTTCACGGTGTGGGACTGCGTGCTGCTCGGCATCGCGGGTGGCATCCTGGGGCCGGTGGGCGACCTGTGTGAGTCCATGCTCAAGCGCGCGTACGGCGTGAAGGACTCGGGCTTCCTCATCCCGGGCCACGGCGGCGTGTTGGATCGCATCGACGCGCTCCTGTTCAACGCCCCGCTGGTGTTCGTCTACGTGCAGTTCGTCCGGGGCCTGTTGCCCTAGGGAGCACGTCCTTCGGTCGCCTGTCTGCTGGACGGGCCCGGTTGCGCGTTGTCCGTCTGGGCGCCCACGATTAGTGTTGCGCCCATGCTCCAAAACATCGGGTTCTTCGTCCTGTTGCTCGGCGTGCTCGTGACGGTGCACGAGCTTGGCCACTTCCTGGTCGCGAAGGCCTGTGGCGTGAAGGTCTTGAAGTTCTCCATCGGCTTCGGGCCGAAGCTGATCGGCTTCACGAAGGGCGAGACGGAGTACCAGATTGCCCTGCTCCCGCTGGGCGGCTACGTGAAGATGGCGGGGGACATGCCCCACGAGGAGCTCAGCCCGGAGGAGGCCCGCCGGGGCTTCCTGGCGCAGCCGCCGTGGAAGCGCGGCCTCATCGTCCTGGCGGGGCCGGCCTTCAACCTCATCTTCCCCATCCTGGTCTACTTCTTCGTCTTCCTCGGGCCGCACCAGGCGACGTCCACCTACGTGGGCGCCGTGAGCCCGGGCTCGGCCGCGCAGGCCGTGGGCATTCTCCCGGGGGACCGGGTGCTCTCCGTGGATGGGACGCCCGTCCGCACGTTCAACGAGATGCGGGACTCGCTCGTGGGCCGTTTCGATCAGCCCCTCCCCATTGTCCTGGATCGCAATGGCGAGAAGCTGACAGTGGAGTTGACGCCCAGGAAGCAGGTGGACTCGAACCCCGTCGAGACGGTGGAGCGGGGGTCCATTGGCGTGGAGGCCACGGCGAAGCCGGCCATCCTCGGCGTGCCCCCGGGCTCGGCGGCGGAGCAGGCGGGCCTGCGCACCTTCGACCGCATCCTGGCCATCAACGGCGTGAGCGTGGACACGGAGGGCCGCTTCCAGAAGGAGATGGACAAGCACGCCGTGGGCGCGCCGCTGGAGCTGACCGTGCGCCGCATGGAGCCGGTGGCGGCGGGCGCGGTGACGGGGCGGGCGGCCACGGTGTTGAAGGTCACCATGCCGAAGCAGGAGGGCGTGGGGATGGCGACGTTGGGCGCGGAGACCTCGGACCTGTACCTGGCCACCGTGGCGCCTGGGAGCGCGGCGGAGAAGGGGGGATTGCGTCCCGGAGACCGCGTCCTCGCGCTGGATGGCAAGCCGCTGGAGTCGTTCTACCTGCTGTCCCTGGCGCTGAACGGGATGAAGGAGCGCCCCTTCGAGCTGACGTGGCGGGGCGCCGACGGTGAGCGCACGGCGACACTGGCGCAGGCGCCGCTGAAGATGGAGGACGAGATGGGCACGGCGACGTCGCCCGTCGTCCTCGGTGTGCGCAACTGGGTGCTGTCCGCCGCGGACATGCCGGTCATCGACGAGGTGACGGTGTACATGGGGCCGGGCGCCGCGCTGAAGGAGGCCGCGCTCATCGTCCCGAAGATCGTCAAGCAGATGGTGCTCGTGCTCGGCAAGCTGGTGACGGGCTCGGTGCCGATGAGCACCGTGGGCGGTCCCATCATGATGTACCAGCTGGCGTCCAAGAGCGCCGAGCAGGGCCTGGACAGCTTCCTCCACCTGATGGCGCTCATCTCCATCAACCTGGGTGTGATGAACCTGCTGCCCATCCCGGTGCTGGACGGCTTCCACCTGCTTTCCGCCGTCTGGGAGGGAATTCGCCGCCGCCCCATCCCTGTTCGCGTCCGCGAAGTGGCCAACATGGTGGGGCTGGCGCTGCTCGTCCTGCTGATGCTGTTGGCCGTGACCAACGACATCACCCGCTAGAGGACGCATGCGAGGAACCGCCGTTGCCGGACTGCTCTCCGTGGCCTTCATCTCTTCCGCCTGCGCCTCGCGGGCGGCGAAGCCCGACGCGGAAGAGCCCGCTACCCGCCGGCCCCAGTCCCGAAGTGGCACGCCGGGCGTGACGAAGCGTGAGCAGATGCCGCGCTCCTACCTGGGAGAGGGGCTGGCCTCGTTCTACGGCCCCGGCCTCCATGGGCGTCCCACCGCCAGTGGGGAGCGCTTCAACCAGGAGGCGATGACGGCCGCGCACCGCAAGCTGCGCTTCGGCTCGTGCCTGCGCGTGGTGAACATGGAGAATGGCCGCGCGGTGAAGGTCCGGGTGAATGACCGGGGGCCCTTCGTCGACGGCCGCGTCGTGGACCTGTCCAAGGGCGCCGCGCGGAAGCTGGACATGCTGGACAAGGGCGTGGTGCGCGTGCGGCTGTACCGCTGCGACGACCGCTTGTCGGAGATTCCGCAGGCAATGTGGGCCGCGCCGGTGTAGTGAGCCGTCCCATGTTCCTCGCGCTGGACACCTCGACGCTGACCCTCTCGCTGGCCCTGGTGGAGCGTGCGCCCGAAGGCGGGCTGCGCACCCTGGAGCACGTGGTGGTGGGGCCGCCGCGAAAGCAGAGCGAGGCGCTCCCCGGCATCGTCGGGGAGCTGCTGGAGCGGCATGGCGCCACGCTGCCCGCCCTGGAGGGGCTGGTGGTGGGGCTGGGGCCGGGCTCCTTCACGGGGCTGCGCATCGGCCTGGCCACGGTGAAGTCGCTGGCCTACGCCACGGGGTTGAAGGTGGCGGGGGCGTCGTCGCTGGCGGCGGTGGCGCTGGAGGGCCCCGAGGACGTGCCGCTGTATTGCCTCGCGGTGGCGCGCAAGGACGACCTGTACCTGGGCGCGTACGTGCGACGGGGCGGGACGGTGGAGGCGCTGGAGCCGGAGACGGCGATGTCCCCCGCGGAGGTGGCCGCGCGCATGGCCGCCGAGCCCCGGGCGGTGGCCCTGGGGCCCGCGCTGGAGGGCTACCGCGCGGCCCTGGAGTCGCATGGGGTGGCGCCGGAGCGGCTGCTGGCGGCGCCGTACTTCCCGTCGGCGGTGATGGTGGCCCAACTGGCGCGCTTCCCGGAGCAGCAGTCGCTGGAGGCGATGTTCGCCATGGAGCCGCACTACGTGCGGGCCTCCGAGCCGGAGCGCAACCCGAAGTTCCCGCCGCTGCCCGGGCCCGCGCCCACCGCACGGTTGAAGGAAGACTGAGCCGTCGCGTGGCGCTCGCGCTCCCGGCCCCCGGTGGCGTAAAGGACGCGCCATGAGAGACGACTTGACGATTGGCGTGGTGGGCGCGACGGGCGTGGTGGGCCGCGAGGTGCTCGCCGCGTTGTACGCGCAGGACGTGCCCGCCGAGCGCGTGCGCGCCTTCGGCTCCGAGCGTTCCAAGGGCATGGAGGTGGAGTACGGCGAGGACTCGCTCGAGGTCGAGCGCGCGACGCCGGACGCCTTCCGGGGCCTGAAGCTGGTGCTCCTGGCCACGCCCGCCGAGGCGTCGCGCACGCTGGCTCCGGCCGCGCAGGCCGCGGGCGCCTGGGTGGTGGACGTCAGCAACGCCTTCCGGGGCGACGGCAACGTCCCCATGGTGCTGCCGGGCTTCAACAGCGACATCCTGGGCGCGGGGTTCACGTTCAAGGGCCGCATCGTGTGCCTGCCGGGCGCCGTCACCACCGCCGCGGTGCACGCGGTGGAGCCGCTGCGGAAGGCCTTCGGGGTGGTGCGCGCGCAGGTGACGGCGCTGATGTCGGCGTCCAGCGCGGGCGTGCGCGGGGTGGCGGAGCTGGAGAAGCAGACCGCGGACCTGATGTCCGGCCGTGAGCCCGACCCGCACGTCTTCCCGCACCGGGTGGGGTTCAACCTGGTGCCCCAGGTGGGCGGCTTCATGGTGAACTCCCCCTGGACGGAGGAGGAGGGGGGCTGGACGCTGGAGGCGGCCCGGCTCTTCTCGTCCAAGGGCGATGTGCCCGTCATCGCCGGGACGGCGGTGCTGGTGCCGTCCTTCTACGGGCACGGCCTCACCCTGAACGTGCAGCTCAAGAAGCCGGGCCCGGTGGAGCAGGTGCGCGCGGCCCTCAAGACCTCCTCCGTCCTGAAGGTGCTGGATGTGCCTGGGGAGCGGGTGTACCCCATGCCCATGCTCGTCACGTCGGACCCGGCCGTGCATGTGGGCCGGGTGCGCGCCTTCCCCCAGGCCCCGGAGTGGGTGACGCTCTTCGCCTCGGTGGACAACGCCAGCCGGGGGGCCGCCCTCAACCTGGTGGAGGCCGGACTCCGCCTGGCCGAGCGCTCCGCCTGACAATTTGGCAAAGCGCCTGGAGCCGTCCTGCCTGTTTGGCGCGGCGGGACGGCCCGGACGGAATGGTTTCCAGCGGACGAGAAGGCGTTTCATGTGGCCTCCCGCTTGCTAGCCTGGGCGTACCCATGCGCCTCACACTCGTTGGCCTCTTGCTCTTCGCGTCGACTGCTCTCGGGCAGCAGACCGTGACGTTCTCGGCCCCAGCGACCATCTTGCAGAACAACAGGATCGTCGTCTCCCAGGCGAACTGTACGGCTGAACGCAACGTGACCTGGACCCGGACGGGGAATCTCTGTGAGCCCCTGTACCTGTGGCTCTCCAGTGATGGCACGTGCAACCGTGCACCGGCTGCGACGGACAGGACCCTGCTGCAGATCGCCAGTGGCGACACCTCCACGATGTCCGGAACGCTGTCGCTGCGCGCGAGCGAGGCGTTGGCCGCGACGGGGCAGACGTGTGAGTCGCAGACGACGGAGAAGTCGTTCCGGTTGTGTGCCTCCACCAATCGCTTCGTCGGTGACATCATTGGCACCACGTGCCAGGACTCCATCAGCTCGATTGGCACGCCCACCATCGATCTGGTTTATGACCCCGAGCCGCCCCCGGTTCCCTCGGCTCCCGCGGTGACGGGCCTGGACTCCGCGCTGAGCGCGACCGTGACGGTGCCGACGGGCGCGACGCTCATGGCGGTCGAGGTTCTCACACTCGCCGAAGGCGAGGACGGTGGAACGGGAGTGGGTGACCCGGTGGCCTCGAAGGAGCAGACCGCGGCCAACACCACGTTCCGTCTGGATGGGCTCGAGAATGGTGTCGAGTATGCCGTGCGGGCGATTGCCATCGACGCGGCCGGCAACCGGAGCGCCCCTTCCGAGGTGACGCGGGGAACGCCGATCGCGAGCGAAGGTTTCTACGGCGGCTACCTCGGGGCTGGCGGCGCGGAGACGGGCGGGTGCACGGCGGCAGGTGGCGGCATCACGGGATGCGCGGTGCTCGCGTCCCTCGGAATCTGGTTGTCCTCGAGGAGGAAGCGTTCATGAGTCGGGCATCAGCCCTGGGAGTCGTGGCGTTGCTCGCCGCGCTGCCCGCGTGGGGGCAGAACACGGTTGTGGCGGAGGACGAGGTCTCGCTGCGCTCGCCGCGCACGGGCGCCATTCAGTTCCGCATGGGCGGCTACAAGCCCCTCATCGATGAGGAGCCGGGCCTCAACGGCACGCCTTACAAGGATTACTTTGGCGATGAGTCCCTGCTGACGTTCGAGGTGGAGCTCCAGCGGTTCCTCTACCAGGGCGTGGGCACAGCGGGCGTTGGCTTCTCCGCGGGCTATGGCGAGAAGTACGGGACCGCGAGGCTCGCCTCGGGCCAGCCTGCGGCGGAGCGGACCTCACTGCGCCTGGTGCCGCTGACCTTCAACGCCTTCTACAAGTTCGACTACGCCGCGTTCAAATGGGGCATCCCGCTGGTGCCGTACGGCAAGCTGGGCCTCATCTACACGCCGTGGTGGATCACCAAGGGCGCCGGCACCGAGGTCGCGAACGGCAACCGCGCGGCGGGCGGCAGGTGGGGCTGGGGCGCCACGGGCGGCGTGGCCTTCCTCCTGGACGTGTTGGAGCCGCGCTTCGCGCGCGACTTCGACTCCGACCTGGGTGTGAACCACAGCTACATCTTCGCGGAGTACACCTATGCGGATGTGGACAACTTCGGTGGCCCTGGGCTGAACCTGTCCAACCGGCGCTGGATGTTCGGACTGGCGCTGGACTACTAAGCGGCTCATGCCGCTCATTCCACGCCGCCCGAGTCCCTTCCTCGCGCTCCTCCTGATGACGGCCGCCGTGGGCCCCTGGGCCTCCGGCTGCCGCCGGGTGGTGCGGCCGGACCTGGGGCAGGACCGGACGGTGGAAGCGGGCGTGCCGGTGGACTTCGGCTCGCAGCGCGAGGATGCCTCGCCCGTCACGTGGGAGCTGGGCGACGGCAGCGCCGCCCAGACGGCGCCCTGGGTGTCGCATGCCTTCGCCCGCCCGGGCACGTACACGGTGCGGGCGCTGCATGACGGTGAAGCGGTCGGCAGCGTCCAGTTGACGGTGGTGCCTCGGCCGGTGCTTCGCGCCGTGCCCGCCAGTGCCCGCACGGTGATGTGGCTACCGCAGCTTCGGGGCCACGTGGACCGCCTGCTGGCCTTCTACCAGCGGCTCGTGGGGCCGGAGCGCGCGCGGGACCTGGTGACGTCCTCGCCCCTGCTGCCGCTGCTGCTCAAGGACCTGGAGGGCGGGCCCGGCGCCGTGGTGGATCCGGACGAAGGCTTCGGCTTCTTCCTGCTGCCGGAGTTCGAGGGCGTGGTGACGCTGCTCGGCATCACCGAGCCCGACGCGGCCGTGAGCGCCGTGGCCAGCGAGCTGGAGCGCGCGGGGCATGGCGTGCAGCCTCGGGATGACGGCTCCGTCGTCGTGGAGCCCGCGAGCGGTGGCCCCCCGATGCTGCTCTTCGAGGACCGCGGTTATCTCTATCTCGCGGTGCCGGACGGTGGTGATGAGCCCGAGGCGGGCGAGCCCATCCAGGCGGCGGCCTTCGCCATTCCAGACGCGGAAGTGGTCCGTCAGGCCGTCCGGGACCTGACGGGCGCGGGCATCTCCGAGGACCCGATGCTGACGGAGCTGCGCGCGAAGGTGGCGGACGGCAGCGCGTACCTGTTCTCGGCCCGGGCGCAGGGAGGCTCGGCGGAGGAGGACTTCGGTCCGCTGCGTGGGTTCGCCGCGTCGGTGGCGGTGATGCCGGAGCGGCTGGAGCTGGATGGCTTCTTGTCCTCGTCGACGCCGCTGTTCCAGGGCGCGCGCGCCCCCGCGTCCGAGCTGCTCAAGAACGTGACGTTGGGGCCCGTGGCCGCGGCGCAGCTCTCCGTTCCTCCCGAGGAGCTCGCGCGGCTGGCGTTCGGCGCGCCCGGCTCCGCGCGCCGCGAGCGCGTGGTGTCCTCGTGGCGGCAGGAGGGGCTGGATGTGGAGTCGCTGCTCAAGGCCCTGCGCGGCGATGTGGTGGTGCGCGTGTACTTCGACATCCCGGCGTTCTTCCGGAACTTCATCCGGAACAAGCGGCCCGACCTCAAGGGCTCCATCGTGGTCGAAGCCGGCCTGACGGCGGTGGAGCCCGTGCGGGCGCTGGTGCAGAAGCACCTGGAGGCGTCGCCGCTCCGCTACACCGTGCAGCAGGAGGAGGGCGGCACGGTGTTCCGGACGCGCTTCCGTGAGAACGCCGTGGAGCTGCGGCTGACGGGGCAGCGCGCGACGCTGCTCGCGGGAGAGTCGCTGGAGGGCCGGCCTCAGGGGGACGTGAGCACCGAGCTGCGTGAGCGCTTCGGCGGCGCCGCGTTCAGCACGGGCCACGTGTCGGCCATGGTGGACCTGGGCCGCCTGCGCGCGGACCTGCGGTCGGCGGAGCGCATCCCCGGTGTGCCGAGCCCCTTGCTGGGCGCGACGAAGGCGCTCTCCGGCGCGCTGCTCGACCAGATCACGCCGCTGGATTCGGGCTTCCTCGACTTCTCCCCGGTGGAGGGGGGCGGTCGCCTCAAGGGGCGGGTGACGTTGCGCGCGGCGCAGGAGGCCTCGCGTTGAGTCCGCGCGTCACCGTCCTCTACTTCGCCGCCGCGCGCGAGCGCACCGGGCAGGCGCGGGAAGCCTTGGAGGTTCCCGAAGGTGCGCACGTGCGGGACGTGCTGCGGCTGTTGACCGAGAAGCACCCATCCCTGGCGCCGCTGCTGCCGCATCTGCGCGTGGCGGTGGACCAGGAGTTCGTCGGGCCGGATTCACCCGTGCGGGAGGGCGCGGAGGTGGCGCTGATTCCTCCCGTGGCGGGCGGCTCGCCGGGGCGGTTCCTGGTGGTGGACCGGCCGTTGCGGCTCGACGACGTGGTGGAGGCCGTCGGCGGTGAGGCCTACGGCGGATTGGTGACGTTCAGCGGCTCCGTGCGCAACCAGACGAAGGGCCGGCGGGTGCTGCGGCTGGAGTACGAGGCCTACGCGCCCATGGCGGAGAAGAAGCTGGCGGAGATTGGCGCGGAGGCCGCGGCGCAGTGGCCCGGGGTTCGGCTGTCCATCGTCCACCGCGTGGGCACGCTGGTTCCCGGAGAGCTGGCGGTCGTCATCGCCGCGGCGGCCCCGCACCGGAAGGAAGCGTTCGGTGGGTGCGAGTACGCCATCGAGCGGCTCAAGCAGGATGTGCCCATCTGGAAGAAGGAGTTCTTCGAGGATGGAGAGGTCTGGGTCGGGCTGGGGCCCTGACGGCGCCCTCAGCGCACGCGGAGGTAGGCGGGGACGGTGACGTCGGAGCCCGCGTCCTGCTTGGCGCCGAGCTCCTCCTCGGTGAGAGGGCGCAGCGGCGTGTTCAGGCCCAGGGCCTTGCGGCGCTCGGCTTCCTTGTCGGCCGCCATCTTCATGGCGCGCTCCTTCGACTCCTCCATGCGCTGCGGCGTGGGGCCCGCGACGAGGAAGCCCACCGGCAGGCTGAGGAACAGCATGCTGACGATGGCGAGCCAGCCGAAGTCCTTCCATTGGAGCCGGTTGACCTGGTCCTTCACGACGGAGGCCTGGATGCGCAGCGAGAGCTGGCCTTCGGAGAGCCGGAGCGTCATGCCCTCCGCGAGGTCCACGGAGGTGCGCCCCGCTGCCCGGCGCAGGTCTCCGGCGGGGAGCGCGGCGTAGCCGTCACCTTTGACGGAGCGTTCCGCACGGGCCGCGGGGGGCAGGTGGATGCGCCAGCCCTGCGGTGTGCGTTCGGCAATCAGGAACGGCTCCTCCGGCAGCGTGAAGCCGTACAGCGGCAGGAGGGCCGTCTCATCCGGCGCGGCGTGGACGCTCGACTGCTCGGGTCCATAGCTCCACGCCTCGGACAGGTTGTTGCCCCAGTACAGCTCACAGAAGAGTCCACCGCCCGCCTTGGAGTTCATCGCGGCGGGAAGCATAGGGCCTTGCATGGCTCACGGCTCCTTCATCGACCGGGAGACGTTGCCCGAAAGACGCGGCACGCCCGGTTGCCCCCTGGACAGCCGGGAGTCGGTTGGGGTTCCCGAGGTCGCGCCGAAAGGGGGGCCCTCTCGGCGCGGCCGGGGCCCATGGGTTTGCCGTGGATGTGGGACGCGTCGCTACGGACGGTGTGGCCCTTCGGCTGTGCGCCAGCGTCGCTGGCTTCGCAGGGCCTTCAGTGAGGTCAGCGTCACCAGCGCCATGCAGGTCGCGTAGCCCGCCAGGGGCCAGGCGGTGTCCCCATCGAGCAGCACGACGGCCGCCGTCCCGAGGACGCCGACGATGAGGCTCTGGATGCAGAAGTAGAGCGCGACCGCCGTGCCCGCCATGTCACCGAAAGCCTCAAGCGCGCCGTTCGCGGTGACGGAGACCGTGAACACGATTCCCGCCGCGATGACCCACATCGGCATGACGAACGTCACGATGGACGGCGGCGCCAGGGCTTGCCCGGTGACGAGCAGCACGGCGCCGAGCAGCAGCAGCGCCATGCCCCGGATGAGGCTGCCTTCCCAGCCCCAACTGGCCACGAAACGCTTCGCGAAGCGTGTCGTGCCCATCATCACGAGCGCGGCGGTGGCGAAGGCCAGGCTGAAGTGAAGCTCCGAGTAGCCCGCCTGCCCCATGAGGACCCGAGGGGCCGTCGAGAAGAACACGAAGAAGGAGCCCATGGCCGCGCTGAAGCCCAGGGTGTACGTCCAGAACGCGGTGCTGCGCAGCATGGGCCGGAGCGCCGCGGGTGGCGCGGCCGCGAGGGTGGGGCGCGTCTCGGTCCACTTCGGGAGGGCTTGCAGCAGCGCGAGGACGCCCAGGATGCCGAGCGTGAGGAAGATGGCGCGCCATCCGAAGTGCTTCGAGAGCAGCGCTCCCGCGATGGGGCCCAGCGCGGGCACGAAAGCCAGCATCGAGCTGAAGAGGCTGTAGATGACCGCGCTTTCGGGGCGCTCCGCGTAGACGTCACGGACCGTCGCGAAGGTGGCGACGAGGGCCCCGGAGGCGCCCACGGCTTGCAGGAGCCGCAGCCCGACGAACCACGTGGCGTCCGTGGTGTTCGCGAGCAGGAATGACGCGGCGGTGAACATCACCGCGCCGCTCAGCAGGACGGGGCGTCGGCCGACGCGGTCCGAGATGGGGCCGAAGACCATCTGCCCGAGGCCGAGCATGGCCATGTACAGGCTGAGTGTGAGTTGGATGACGGCCGGCGAGGTGTTGAGGATGCCGGGCATCGCCGGGACGACCGGCAGGTAGATGTCCATGGCCAGCGAGGCCAGGAGATCGAAGGGGGCCATCAGCAACAGCGCTGCTGGCAGGGCGTGATTCCACGACAGGGGTTTCGAGTCAGGCACGATTGAGTCCGCACAAATGAGGAACATCTGGCGGCGCTCTGCCTCTCCACGGGTACGGGGATGGTCTGGGGCAGATGGCCGCGGCAACGAGGTCGTGTCGCCGCGGCTCACTCATCTGCGGATGCGGTGTCGCCCATCTCGCGTGTTCCCTCGGGGTGGAGAACGGCCTGTTCAGGCCTGGCGCAGGTCTAACACGCCCGCACCGAGCGACGTGACGCGCCCGCCAGGCCCGTCATGACAACGCTCGTTCGCCAAGGCGATGTCCGCGCGTTCGAGGGATTGACAGCTCAAGGAGCCGCCGCGCCCGGAAGCGTCTCACCCGAAGTCGCCGGAGGTGTGCCGGGGGCGGGTTCGGTGCCCGCTGGGGCTCCGGGCTGCGTCCCCGTGGACGGTCCCTCGGTTGGCGCTGCTCCGGGCCGCGACTTCGCGCCGGCGTCTATTGGCGCGGACTCACCTCCCGCAGTGCCTGCGTCCGTGGCCTGTGCGGGCGCACCACTGGCCGGGGACGTCGCCTTGGGCGCGACCGGCGCGGACCCCACGGCATTGGGTGGGGTCGTCGGTGGCGCCCCTGCATCGCCGGGCCCTGCCTGTGTCGCCGCCGCTCCAGGAACCGCCGTGCTAGTAGCCTTGCCCGGAGCAGGTGCAGCAGGAGCCGTCGTGGCTGGCGCGACGCCCGCGTCTTGCACCGCCGGAGTAGGCGCCGTCGATGCTGGCGCGGCGCCCGCGTCCAGCACCGCCGGCGTCGCACCCGCGTCCGGCGTCGTCACCGCGCCCTGCGTCCCCGCATCCACCAGCGGCGCGGCATCCAGTCCCAGCCGCGCTGGCAGCGCGCGTCGAATCTCCGCCGAGGCCATCACGACCACGGCGACCGCGATGCCCAGGAACCCCACGGTCTGCGCCACCGTCTCGATGCGCGGAGGAATCCGGCGCCCGCTGGCCGCCTCGACCAGCAGGAGCAGGATGCGCCCGCCATCCAATCCGGGGACGGGCAACAGGGTCAGCAGCGCCAGCACCACCGACGCGGCGACCAGGGTCCGCAGCAGTGCATCGGTCCCGGAGGACATCGCATCCGCGGACTCCTGGCGCACCAGCGCGCCCGCGTTCGCCGCCTCCGGGTCCTCCAGCCCGCGCATCATCCGCTTCAGCAGCACCACGCCCTCGGCCGCCACGTTGACGGTGTGCGTGAAGGAGTGGCTCAACGCCTCCGCCGCGCCGTGCGCCTTGTAGACGTACTGCTGGCTCACGCCGATGCGCCCCGTTCCACGCTCATCCGGCCGGGGCCGCACCACCACCGTGCGCGGCGCATCCCCGCGCTCCACGGCGAGCTCCAGCGGGACACCGGGCGCCGCGCCGACCTTCTCCACGAACTCCGACCAGCTCCGCAGCGGCTGGCCCGCGACCTTCACGATGCGGTCCCCCGGCAGCAACTGCGCCCGAGCGGCCTCCGAGCCCGGCTGCACCGTGCCCACCGTCAATGGCACGACCACGTGTGTGCCCGACGTGTACAGCGCGAACAGCACCCCCAGGGCGACGGCGTAGTTGGCCAGCGGCCCCGCCAGGATGATGAGGATGCGCAGCAGCGGGCCACGCGCCGCGTAGCCCGCGGCCTCCTCGGCGTCCGCGCGGTGCGGGTTCATGCCCTGCAGGTGCGCCGTGGCGCCCAGGGGCACCGCCGCCACCACGTACTGCGTCCCCCACAGCCGGAAGGACACCAGCGGCGGGCCAAAGCCGAACACGAAGCGGGGCACCCGCACGCCGAGCATCCGCGCGGCGACGAGGTGACCCAACTCGTGGACGGTCAGCAGGCCGCCCAGGGCGAGCAGGACGAGCGCGTAATGCATCCTTCCGCGCCGCTCCTACAGCTTCCGCCGCTGACCCGTGCGCTTGTACGTCACGTAGTCGGACAGGATGGTGTCGTGGTCGAAGCAGAGGTCCTTGGGCAGCGCGTCCACCGGGAAGGCGCGGGCCTCGGCGGCGTCGTCGGCGCCTTGCGGCTCCCCCTCGGCGGAGCCGATGTAGACGGTGGAGATGTTGTGCTGGCGCGGGTCCCGCTTGGGGTCCGAGTACGTGAAGAACTGCTCGGACAGCTTCACGTGCAGTCCCGTCTCCTCCTGGACTTCGCGCACGGCGGCGGCGTCCAGGGGTTCGCCCTCGTCCACGAAGCCGCCGGGCAGGGCCCAGCCGACGGGCGGGTTCGCCCTCCGGATGAGGACGATGCGTTCACCGGGCAGCTCGATGATGCAGTCCACGGTGGGCTTGGGGTTGCGGTATTCGGGCATGACCCCCAGTCTACCCGCTGCCGCATGCTCGCACTTCATAGAAGCGTGCCCTGGGGTATGGTGCGCCCCGTGTCCACTCCGAGACGCCATCTGCGTGTCCTGGCCGGCTTGCTCGTGGCGAGCATGGCGGGCTGCCTGCCCCGGGAGCAGGAGCCGGGGGAGTACGTCTTCGAGCCCGTCGAGGTGCTCCGCGACGACTGCGGCCTGCTCGAGCCCAACCGCGACAAGTTCTACGGCACGCTCCAAATCAGCGGCCGCGTCGTGCGCCTGGACTTCGGCTTCCTGGACAGCCACCTCGTGGGCTACTTCCTGGAGGATGGCGACCAGTTCGCGCTCGACGGCAGCGTGGTGAAGGCCGCCGCCGAGGTGAACGGGCAGGAGTGCCTGCTCGACCAGGTCAACATCCACGTGAATGGCACGACGCAGTGCGAAACGCAGTTCAACGGGGTGCTGCGGGTCCGCTACGACACGCGCCGCCCGGACGAATGCGTCTGCGAGCTGTGGATGCGCTACGAGGCCGTCAAGGAGTCGAAGCGCTGCGACCGTGAGGGTTGAGCCGCGCGCGCCGCGTTCCTAGAACAGGGTGGGCAATGTCCACGCTGGAGGAGCGCATGGCGGATTCACGGCAAGAGATTCACTCGGTCCTGACGGAAGCACGGGTTTTTCCGCCCCCGGAGGCGTTCGCCCAGCGCGCGCACATCCGGAGCATGGCGCAGTACCAGCAGCTCTGGGACGAGGCCGCGAAGGACCCGGACACGTACTGGGGTAACCGCGCGCGCGAGGAGCTGTACTGGAAGCAGCCGTTCCAGACGGTCCTCGACTGGAAGCCGCCGCACGCGAAGTGGTTCGTCGAGGGCAAGACGAACCTGGCCTACAACTGCCTGGACCGGCACTTGGCCACCCGCCGAGACAAGCCCGCCATCCTCTTCGAGGGCGAGCCCGGCGACCGCCGCAGCCTCACGTACGGCGAGCTGTCCATCGAGGTGAACAAGCTGGCCAACGCGCTCAAGTCGCTGGGCGTCCGGAAGGGGGACCGCGTGGGCATCTACCTGCCCATGGTCCCCGAGGCCGCGGTGGCGATGCTGGCGTGCGCGCGCATTGGCGCCGTGCACTCGGTGGTGTTCGGCGGCTTCTCCACCGAGGCGCTGCAGGAGCGCATGAAGGACGCGGGCGCGAAGGTGCTGCTCACCGCGGATGGCGGCTGGCGCAAGGGCGCGGTGGTGCCGCTGCTGCAGAACGTGGAGGCCGCGCTCGCGAACATCCCCAGCATGGAGAAGGTGGTGGTGCTGCGCCGCACGGGCAGCACGCTGGAGCTGTCCCACCCGAAGCTCGTCGCGTGGGACTCGCTGGTGGGCCCGCAGTCCGCGGAGTGTGAGCCGGAGTGGGTGGAGAGCGAGCACCCGCTGTTCATCCTCTACACGTCGGGCTCCACCGGAAAGCCCAAGGGCGTGCTGCACACCACCGGTGGCTACGCGGTGGGCGCGTCGCTGACCACGCGCTGGGTGTTCGACCTGCGCGACGACGACGTCTACTGGTGCACCGCCGACGTGGGCTGGGTGACCGGGCACACGTACGTCGTCTACGGCCCGCTGATGAACGGCGTCACCACCGTCATCTACGAGGGGGCGCCCACGCAGCCGGGGCCGGACCGCTTCTGGGACATCATCGAGCGGTACAAGGCCACCATCCTCTACACCGCGCCCACCGCCATCCGCGCCTTCATGCGCCTGGGCGAGGAGCCCGTGCGCAAGCACGACTTGTCCTCGCTGCGCCTGCTGGGCAGCGTGGGCGAGCCCATCAACCCCGAGGCGTGGATGTGGTACCGCGACGTCATCGGCGGCGGGCGCTGCCCCGTGGTGGACACGTGGTGGCAGACGGAGACGGGCGGCATCATGGTGTCGCCGCTGCCCGGGGCCACGCCGACCAAGCCGGGCTCGGCCACGCTGCCGCTGCCGGGCATCCACGCGGAGATTCTGGACCGCGAAGGCAACAAGGTGCCACGAGGGCAGGGCGGGCTGCTCTTCGTCACGCGCCCCTGGCCGTCCATGCTCCGCACCGTGTACGGCGACCCGGACCGCTACGTGCGCACGTACTTCAACGAGCTGCCCGGCATGTACTTCACCGGCGACGGCGCGCGCACGGACGCGGATGGCTACATCTGGTTGATGGGCCGCGTGGACGACGTGGTCAACGTCGCCGGCCACCGGCTGGGCACCGCGGAGGTGGAGAGCGCGCTGGTGGCGCACGCCGCCGTCGCCGAGGCCGCCGTCGTGGGCCGCCCGGATGACTTGAAGGGCACCGCGCTGGTGGCCTTCGTCACGCTCAAGCAGGGCAACCCGCCCTCCGACGCGTTGAAGAAGGCGCTGGCCGTCCACGTGGGCAAGGAGATTGGCGCCATCGCCCGCCCGGACGAGATCCGCTTCGCGGAGGCGCTGCCCAAGACGCGCTCGGGGAAGATCATGCGGCGGCTGCTGCGGGACGTGGCGGCGGGCAAGCAGGCGTCCGGTGACACCACCACCCTCGAGGACCTCAACGTGCTCGCGGCGCTGCGACAAAACGACGAGTGACGAACAGTCTTTCGCACCTCAGGGCAGGCGCTGGGTGAAACAGCCTCTGCCCTGGCGTGAAATATCCGGATTTGTCGCAATTGACCCGGGTAAAACTTGGTTGTCTGGGTGTTTCACGCCTGTTTCATCCTACGCAGCGCATCCGGTTGAATCACAACAAACGAATACAGCCGGAACGTCAAGGTAGGCAGGTTGACACTGGAAAGATGCAGGGGCATTAAATGCGGCGCTCCCCCCTCGCGAGTGCCGCGCCTCTCGTTGACAGCGCGACCTTCCCCCCTGGACGTGCTTCATGGATTCACGAGCTGAATTCGACTCGCCGCTCTTCACGCACTTCATCTCCCACTACTCCCACCCCTCGGGACCGGACCTGCTGGGTCGGACGGAGCCGTTCTTCGAGTGGCAGGAGTCGCGGCGGCAGGCGGGGTTGTGGCCGTATTCGCGCAGCCTGGAGGCGGCACCGAAGCCGGAGTGTGGCGTCCGCAATGAGACGGGGACGGTCCGCCAGGGGCTGAACTTCGGCTCTCAGGACTACCTCTCGTTGTCCACGCATCCGGCGATCATGGAGGCGGCCCAGCGGGCCATCCAGGACTACGGATTGCACAGCGCGGGCTCGGCGATGCTGGGGGGCAACACGACGCCGTCGTTGATGTTGGAGAAGGCGCTCGCGGAGCACCTGCAGATGCCGCACGTCGCGCTGTTCTCCACGGGGTGGGGCGCGGGCTTCGGCGTCATCTCCGGGCTGGTACGTCCGGATGACCATGTGGTGCTCGACGCGCTGTCGCACGCGTGCCTCCAGCAGGGCGCCGCCGCGGCGACGCCGAACGTGAGCCGCGTGCCGCACCTCAACAACCGCGCGATGAAGCGCAAGCTGCAGGAGATTCGCGCTCGCGACACGCGCAACGCGGTGCTCGTCGTCACCGAGGGCCTGTTCTCCATGGACTCGGACGTGCCGCGGCTGGAGGAGCTGCAGTCCATCTGCCACGAGTACGGCGCGGCGCTGCTGGTGGACGTGGCGCACGACCTGGGCGCCATGGGCCCGCAGGGCACCGGCAGCCTGGGCGTGCAGGGGCTGCTGGGGAAGGTGGACCTGGTGATGGGCGCCTTCTCGAAGACGTTCGCGACCAACGGTGGCTTCGTGGCCACGCGCTCGCCGGCGGTGCGTCAGTTCATCCGCGTCCTGGGCGGGACGCACATCTTCTCCAACGCGCTGCTGCCCCTGCAGGCCGCGGTGGTGCTGGAGTCGCTGCGCATCGTCCGCTCGGAAGAGGGCGCGGCGCTGCGCGCGAAGGCGCGGGAGAACATCCTGGCGCTGCGCGGCGCGTTCCAGGCCCGGGGCGTGAAGTGCCTGGGCGAGCCGTCCAACGTGGTGCCCGTGCAGGTGGGCGACGCGAAGGTGGCGCGGCTGTCCGCGAAGAAGCTGTTCGAGCGCGACATCTTCGCCAACCTGGTGGAGTACCCGGCCGTCCGGCTGCGGGAGTCGCGCTTCCGCATGCAGGTGATGTCCGCCCACACGCTGGAGCAGGTGCAGCGGGCCGCGGACGGCGTGTGTGACGCCATTGACGAGGCCCGCGCGGAGCTGGAGGCCCGGCCGGCGGCGGCGCGCCCGGCCCGCCGTGACGGCCTCGCGCAGGCGGAGCTGTAGCCCCGCTCAGGTGTCGTCGAGGCTGGCGGCGCGCAGGTGGGTGACGTCTCCCCACGTGACGAGCCGCCAGGTGCCCTCGTGGTAGTCGAACTGATTCCACCCGGCGTTGAGCACGGAGAAGGTGCGCGGCGCGGCGGGTGGAATCCCCAGGCTGTGGCGGAACAGGAGGCTGAGCACGCCCCCATGCGTCACCACCACCAGCCGCTCGCCCCGGTGGCGCGCGCCCAGCTCCTCCAGGCACTCCACCGCGTGGCGCAGGCGCTGGGCCGTGCTCTCGCCGCCGGGGACGACGTAGTCCGGCGCGCCTCCTGAGTACGCGGCGAAGACGTCCGGGTGCCGCTGCCGGGCCTCTTCCCGGGTGAGTCCCTCGAGGATGCCCAGGCCGCGTTCGCGCAGGCGGCTGTCGGGCAGCACGGCATGCCCGGTGCGGACGGCGATGCGCCGCGCCGTCTCGCGCGCCCGTCCCAGGTCGCTGCTGTACAGCGCGGAGAAGGACTCCGGCGCCAGCCGCGCGGCCAGGGCCTCCGCCTGCTTGAGGCCCACGTCGCTGAGGGCGCTGTCCTGGTGACCCTGGAGTCGCCCCAGGGAGTTCCACTCCGTCTCTCCGTGGCGGAGCAGGATGAACTGGGCTGTCATGGACTCGAGCGTCGCCCCGGGGCGGCGCCCGAGTCCAGCACTCAGCGAGTCCGCTCCAGGTGGGTGATGCCCTCTTCCAGCAGGGCGGCCACGCCCCGCTTCACCACGTGCACCACCTTGTGGCTGTAGGCCGGCCCGCCGTGCGTGTAGTGGCCGCTGACCTTGTGGTGCAGCTCCGTTGCGCCCCACACGAGCACCAGGTCCGCCCAGTCCAAATCACTGCGCGCGCGGTCCGCCGTGCGGCGCTCCGTGCCGTCCACCATGCGCAGGTCAATCTGGTGGCCGAGCTTCGCCTCCAGCTCCTCGCGCACCGCCGGTGAGCCGCCCACCACCACCACGCGGCGGACGCCGAAGCGCTGGCAGGACTCCACGAAGGCCACCTCGGCGCGGCGGTTGGCCGAGCCTCCGCAGCGCTCGCAGTGCAGCCGGGGTTCCACGCGGAGGGGCTCGCGGCCACTGGCCTGCGCCACCTTGTGGCACGCGGCCTCCGCGCACACCGGGAAGAAGCGCTCCGTCAGCAGGTCGCCCGCCTTGAGCAGCTTCGGCTCGCTCATCCGCTGCTTGCCGGGGCGGGTGAGGCCCGCCTCTTCCAGCACGGCCCGGGCGCGCACGCGGACCTCGGGCAGGGTGATGCCGCGCGCGGCCATCCACTCGTCGATGTCCCGGTCCGCGCTCATGACTTCACCGCCGTCAGGGACGAGGTCACGGGGAACAGCTCCGCCTGCGCGGCGGAGGGGGCCGTGCCCGTGGGGAGGCCCAGCGCCTCACGCACTGGCGCGAAGCTGCGCCGGTGGATGGGGAGCACGCCCTTCTCCTTCAGTATCTGGAGGTGCAGCGGCGTCGGGTAGCCCTTGTGCGCGGCGAGCCCGTAGCCCGGGTACCGCGCGTCCAACTCCGCCATCCAGCGGTCGCGTGTCGTCTTCGCCAGGATGGAGGCCGCGGCGATGCTCAGCGAGAGCGCGTCACCCTTGATGATGCCCTGCTGCGGAATCGAGCACTCGGGCACCGTCCTCGCGTCCACCAGCAGGTGGTCGGGCTTCACCGAGAGCCCTTCCACGGCGCGGCGCATGGCCAGCAGCCCCGCGTGGTAGATGTTGATGCGGTCGATCTCCTCGACCTCCGCGCGCCCCACGGCCCACGCCACCGCTTCCTGCTTGATGACGACGGCCAGGGCCTCGCGCTTGTCGGCGTCGAGAATCTTCTTCGAGTCGTCGAGCCCCTTGAGCCGGAAGCCCTTGGGCAGCACGGCGGCCGCGGCGACGACCGGGCCCGCGAGCGGGGCCATGCCGGCCTCGTCCACGCCCGCGATGTGCGTGACGCCTTGCTCCCACAGCTCCGTCTCGTAGCGGAGCAGCTTGCGCAGCCGCTGCCCCTCCGCGCGGTTCTTCTCCTGCCGGGCGCGGATGCGCCGGGCCAGCGCCTGGGCTCCACTCCGGCTGTCCGCGTCCAGCGCTTCCAGGAGGCCAGCGGGGACGGGGTTCGCCTGGGTGACGAAGCGCGCGGTCAGCTCGGACAACGCGCGTTGAAGCAACTGTTCCACGGATTCGGCGGACATGGCGGGGCCCGGGCCTACCTGGAACGTGCGCCGATAGGACTCCCTTGGAAGGGAACGCGCTGACACCCGCAACACGTCCCCGGAGTCCCGTGCATGGAGGGAGCCGAAAGGGTGGCCTCCCTGGAAGCAGGGTGGACCCAACGTGGGGCAGGCTGACGAGCGTCACGCATGCCACCAGCCGTACTCCATGGGGCGGGTGAAGCACAACCTCCCCGGCGTTCATCCGGCGGAATCCGGGAAGCTGAGGACCGCCGCCGTTTTGGCGGGTGTTACGGATTGAGCCGCAGCTCCAGCGTGGCGGGCTCGGGCTGACAGTTGCAGCTGTCACACAGCCATTCCACCTGGTGGGCCGGGGACACCTTGGAGCCCGCGGTGGCCACGACCCGCACCGGGCTGGGCGCGAGCGATTCGTTGATGGCGGTGCTGACGCCCTGTCCATCCGTGACGCCGGTGATGCTGATGTTGGACGCCACGTTGGTGCCGGTGACGGTCGCCCCGCGGATGCGGGTGCCGTCCGCGGACAGCACCTCGACCTTGAGGGCGACCAATTCGGCCTCGCAGTCATCGACCGCGCGCTGGACCCGCGGCGCCTGATCACATGCCGCGAGGAGACCGAAACCCAGGAGCCACGAAACCCATCGAGCGCGAACCATGCCGGAAAGGGTGATGCTGGCGTTCAAGCACGGCAACGTCTGTATCAGTCGGAAGACGTTGTCACGCGCTCGCGTGCATAGCGCGCCGCTGCCGTGTCTGGGTAGCGGTGGAGCACATAGCGGTAGACTTCTTCCGCGCGTGGGGCGTCCTGCATCCGCTCGCCCAAGACCCGCGCCAGGATGACCAGCGCGCGGGGCGCGATGGGGTCTTCAGGTGCCACATCCGCCGCGGATTCCAACGCGTGTACCGCCAGTGGGAAATCTCCTTCCACTGCCGCGGCCTGTCCGATGAACAGGTGGTGCTCCGGAGGCACACGCACTCGCGGCTGCTGCCGCAAGGAGGCATACAGCGACATCGCGAGCGGAAGGTCACGTGCCTCGACGGCCGCCCCCAGCGCCGTGAGAGCCTCATTCACGGCGCGTTGTGCGGGGGTTTGTACCTCCACGAAGGACGCGCCTCCGCTCCCGGCGGAGAATGGCGCGTCGTCGTGCAGCGGCGCCGCCTGAAGCTTCGGGGGTGTGTCGCCGAGCACCGGCTCCAGGTATTCGTGCTCCAGGCCATGGCCCAGCGCGTCTCCCCGGGTGAGGAGCACCAGGCCCAGGACGTGGGCGGCCGTGAAGGGGATGATGAGCGTGAGGACCTCCGCCAGCAGCCGCGAGACGAGGAAGACGTCCAGCGCGCGCAGCCCGGTGGCGAGCCCCTGGGCCAACAGCTGCGCCCCGCCCAGGACGGCCAGCACCCCGCAGAGCAACACATAGTCGCGGCCCAGCGTCCGCATGCGCCGCACCGTGCCGCCGATGTTGAGCAGGGCGTCGATGGACTGTCCCGCCGCCGCGAGCAGCAGCACCGCGGGGAGCCACGCGAGCGCGAGCAGCAGGAGCCCCCACATCACCGGGTCCCACAGCGCCGTGCTCGCGACGTCGGCCAGCTTCGCCGCGTGAATCGTCGTGCCCTCGAAGACCTCCAGCAGGAGGGGATACTGCACGGTGGCGTAGACGAACGCGGGGAGCCACGGGAGGGCGAAGGTCGCGATGCCCCTCAGGCCGGGGACGATGCCGTCTTCGATGAAGTGATGGAAGTCGGGTGGGCTCAGCTCGCGCTCGCCGCGGGCGGACTCCCGCGCCAGCTTGTAGAACGTGGCCCACAAGACGCTCCCGTACATGACGATGGCGACGGGCTTGAGGAAGAGGATGGTCATGTCCGTCAGCCACCCCAGCACCGTCAGGACGAGGCTGACGCCAGCCAGCACTTGCAGGCCCGACGAGGAGAAGACGTAGCGCCACGCGGGCCTCAGCCGCCGGGCCAGCGGCACGCGAGCGCGGTGGGTGAGGAGCGGCTCTGCGGCGCCGCCACAGTGCGCGCACGCCACCAGCAGGACCGTCTGGGCCCGGCGCCCCACGGCGCAGCCGGGGCAGAGTGTTGACGCGCAGGCCGTGCAGCGCCAACCCGCGCGTTCGGCGCGGTGGTGCCGGCAGTCGGGGAGCGGCGCCTCCAGGGGGACGACGGTGTCCGGCGTCGGGTGCATGCACCCGGGAGCCTACGCCTGGCCGGGGGCGTCCTCCCAGGGGGCGCCGAGCCACGCCTGGTATGCGGCCTTCTGGGCGTCGGTGGGGTGCTCCACGCGCGCCAGCCAGGCCGCCTCGGCCGGCTTTGTTCCCAGCACCACGGGGATGTCCAGCAGCCGGTCCCTGCGGAACACCGTCAGCCGCACCGTCTCCCCGGGCCTGCGGTCCTCACAGCGCCCGAGCAGGCTGTTCCCGTCCACCCGCCATCCTTCCAGGGCGACGAGCTCATCCTCCACGTAGAGGCCCGCCTCCTGCGCGGGCGAGCCGTCCTGCACCACGGAGATGGTGCCATTCGCCCGGGCGGTGATGCCCAGCCAGCCCTTGGGGCGGCCTTCGCCCGTGCGGCCTCGCGGCGGCGTGCCGCCCTTGTCGCTGACCGACTCCCGCAGGCGGAAGCCCACCTCCAGGCCCACGTGCGCGAAGACGGAGAAGTCCAGGTCCTCGGTGCTGCGCAGCGCCCGGTCGAAGAAGGGCGTGAGGTCCACGCCGGCCACCTCGCTCGCCGCGGCCTCCACCCCGTCCTCGGGGACGCCGGAGCCGTCACCATGGCGCTCCCACAGCAGGCGGATGACGTCATCCAGGCTGCGGGCATCGCGGGTGGCGCGGCGAATCTCCAGGTCCAGCAGCGCGGAGACGACCTCGCCCTTGAGGTAGTAGGAGATGGCGCTGTTGGGCGAGTTCTCGTCCGGGCGGTAGTGCTTCACCCAGCTGACGAGCGAGGCCTCCGACAGCGTCTGCACCCGGCGCCCCGGCGTGGCGCGCAGCAGGGTGAGCGTCTCGCCCAGGCGCGTGAGGTAGCGCTGCGGGGACATCAACCCCGCGCGGCGCACGAAGAGGTTGTCGTAGTACGCGGTGGCGCCCTCGAAGGCCCACAGCAGCGTGGTGTAGTTCTCCTTCGCGTAGTCGAACGGCACCAGCGCGCGCGGCTTCACCCGCTTGATGAACCACAGGTGGAAGTACTCGTGCGCCACCAGCGTGAGCAGGTCCTCCCAGCCGCGGGCCGTGGAGAGCCCGGCGCGTGGGAAGAGCAGGGCGGTGCTCGCCTTGTGCTCCAGGCCGCCGCGGCCCCGGTCCGTCAGGTACAGCAGGATGAGGTAGCGCGGCATCGGCAGCCCGCCGAACACGCGGGCCTGGCACTCACAGATGCGCCGCAGCTCCGCGCACAGCCGCTCCGGGTCCTGCACGGTGTCGCCCCAGACGACGACTTCGTGGGGCACGCCCTCCACGCTGAACGTGAGCGGCGTATGGGGGCCCACCTCGAAGGGGCTGTCCACCAGCTCGTCGTAGTCCCGCGCGATGAACGCGTCCGCGCGTTGGCCCAGGGCGCAGAAGGCCCGCCAGCCCTGCGGCGCGTCCACGGTGACGTGGTGCTCCAGCGCCCGCGTGGCCTCCGTGTAGAGGAACGTGGCGGCGCCGTTGAAGTACGCGTGAGAGCCGTCCAGGTGGTTGGTGCGCACCGTCAGCTCGTTGGCGTAGACGCGGTAGCGCAGCGTGACGGCGAGCCCCTTCGCGTCCACCCGCCACGTCCGCTTGTCCGTGCGCCGCACCGGCAGGGGCGTGCCGTCCGCCGCGTGGGCGGTGACGTCCTGCACCTGCCGGGCGAACTCGCGCACCATGTAGCTGCCGGGCGTCCACACCGGCAGCACGGCTTCGAGCACCTCGCGGCCTCCAGGAAAAGAGGCCTCCACCTCCAGGAGGTGCGAGTGCGGACGGGGCATGGAGACGCGGTAGCGGACGGCAGGGTGCATGAGCGAGGTCTCTCTCCCCCCGGGCCCAGGCTACTTCGCCCGGACGAGGACCGCTCCGAAGAAGCCGTCCGTCCCGTGCGTATGCGGCGCCAGGCGCAGGAAGGGGCCGGGGCCTACCTTCTCGCCCAGCTCGGGGCCCAGCAGCTCGGCCACGGGCTTCACGGAGAAATCCGGGTGCTTGGCGAGGAAGTCCTCCACCACGTTCTCGTTCTCCTCCCGGAGGACGCTGCAGGTGCCGTAGATGAGCCGGCCGCCGGGCTTCACCATGGTGGCGAAGCGCGCCAGCAGGGCCTTCTGCCGGCTCACGTGCATCTCCAGGTCCGCGGGGGTGAGGCGGTAGCGCGCGTCGGGCTTGCGGCGGAAGGTGCCGGTGCCGCTGCAGGGCGCGTCCACCAGCACGCGGTCCGCCTTGCCCTTGAGCGGCGCCAGCGCGCCCTCGGCCTCGGGGCCCTCCATGGGGATGAGCTGGGCGCGCGTGTTGTGGACGCCCGCGCGGCGCGCGCGCTTCTTCAGGTCCTCCATGCGCCGCTCATCCACGTCCAGGGCGTGCAGGTCGCCCCGGTTCTTCATCTGCGCGGCCAACTGCAACGTCTTGCCACCCGCGCCCGCGCACGCGTCCACCACGCGGGTGGGCGGCGCATCCACCAGCATGCCGAGCAGCTGGCTGCCCTCGTCCTGGAGCTCCATCAGCCCGTCTCGGAAGCTCGGCAGCGAGAAGGCGTTGATGCGCGTCTCCAGCACCAGGCCCATGGGGGACAGGGGCGTGGGCTTCACGTCCACCGACTCGGCGCGCAGCCGCTGCATCAGCGCTTCGCGGTCACCCTTGAGCAGGTTGGTGCGGGCGACCAGCGGGGCGCGCTCGTTCATCGCCTCCGCGGCGCGGGCGGCGTCCTTGCCGAAGGTCGCCAGGAAGCGGTCGGCGAGGAAGTCCGGCAGCGACGCGGCGATGGGGAAGTGCTCCTTGGGCGGCAGCGTCTCCAGCAAAGCGGCGGCTTCCGGCAGCGTGCCCAGGGCGGCGGCGTCCGGGGGCGTCAGGGCGAACTGCCGGGCGACCAGGCCGTGGGGCTCGCCGTAGAGGACGCGCGAGGCGGCGATGCGGAGGACGTCCTGGCGCGAGGTGTCCAGCGCGTCGAAGCGCGGGTGCGCCCGCGACAGCAGGAAGTCCACGGTGCGCTGACGGCGCAGCAGGCCGTAGACGCGCTCGGCCACCGCGCGGCGCTCGTTGGAGTACAGGTTGGCCTTGCGGCGCAGGGTGAAGTCCAGCGCCCGGTCCGCCATGCGGCCCTCGTGCCGGACCGAGCCGTAGGCCTCCAGGCAGGCCTGGAGGACCAGGTCCTCGCGCAGCGGACGTTCCCCGCGCTCGGAGGGGGCGGGCTTCTTCCCGGACGGTGCGCCGGACTTCTTGGGGGCCGACCGCGAGGGCGGGCGGGACTTGCGATGGGTGGCCATGACGGAATGCGGCTTTGCATCCCCCGGGCCGCGTTGACAAGCGCGGAAAGCAAATCCGACCGGGGGGCGGGCGGGCCGGTGCTCCCCTGGGGCGGGGCGAAGCGGGCTCCCGCCGACCCGCGTCATGAGGCGCCGGGCCCTCCCACAGGGCCCGACGGGGGGCTACGGGCGGCGCCGGAACAGGAGCCGGGCGGCCAGCAGGGCCAGGGCCGCTGGGAGGAGGGTGGCCGTGGGCCCCGCGGCGCAGCCGCTGGTGCTGTCCTCCGGCTCCCCTGGCCCCGAGGGGGCGCCCGCATCCGGGGTCCCCGAGTCCGGCGTCTCGTCTCCCGGGGTGCCCGAGTCCGGTGCCCCGGGGCCGTCGTCGGGCGACTCCGCCTGCGCCACCTGGACCAGGGCGGTGGCCGTCTGCTTCACGGCGCCCTGGGTGGCGGTGGCCGTCACCGTGTACTGCCCGGGCAGGGCGAAGACGTGCTCCACCGCCTCGCCCTCCGCCGCGCCGCCGTCGCCGAAGTCCCACGTCACGGTCGCGCCCCGGAGCGACGGCGCCGGCGCGGCGCGGAACAGGGCCTGGTGAGGGGCCACGCCCCGCTCGCCCTCGACGATCAGCGCCAGCCCCTCCTCGGGCAGCGGCTCCATGGGCGGCAGGTCCTTCTCCAGGGTGAAGCGGTCCACGGTGCCGCCATCCTCGCCCAAGAGCTGCGCCGTGAGCGTGCCGTCGACGACCTTCACGTCCAGGAAGCCATAGGCCGTGTTGTCGCGGATGACGCTCCAGTCCGGCTTGGAACCGGGCAGCTTCCGCAGCGTCGCGCCGCCGCCACCCACGACGAGGTAGGGGATGCCCTTCTCACCCGGCGCCGCGACGCCGTCACCCTTCATGGGCTTGCTGCGCTCATAGTTATGGTCGTGCCCGGTGAGCACCAGGTCCACGCCGTACTTCTCCATGATGGGCCCGAAGTGGCGGCGCATGGAGAGCTGCGAGCCGTGCTCGCCGCTGGACCAGGGCGGGTGGTGGAAGAAGACAATCTTCCACGGCTGCGTCGAGCCCGCGAGGTCGCGCTCCAGCCACGCCTTCTGCGCGTCGCGCGTGCAGCGGTCCGCGGACGCAAGGCCCACGGCGCAGTTGGAGTCGAGCGCCACGAAGTGCACGTGGCCCCAGTCGAACGAGTAGTAGCGCTCCGTGCCGTCGGGGTTGTTGGAGGGCAGGTAGAGGTTGTCCAGGTAGGGCTGCCCCTGGTTCGTCACGTACTCGTGGTTGCCCAGCGATGCGTAGAAGGGCACCTCGGCGAGCAGCGCCTCCATGGGCACGAAGAGGTTGTTCTGGATTTCGGCCTCGGTGCCGTCGGCGTAGGCGTTGTCACCCAGCGCGACGAACAGCTCCGCCCGCTGTTTGACCATGGCCGCGACGACCTTCCGCTGATTCGAACCGCCCGTGCCGAAGTCGCCCACGGTGATGAAGTGCACGCTGCGCGTGCCAGGCACGGGTGCGGTGCGGAAGCGCTTGGCCGGCGTCCGCAGGCCGCAGGCCGACACCTCGTATGTGTACTCGGTCCCGGGCTTCAGGCCCGTGAGCACCACCGCGTGGACCTTCCCCCCGTCCGGGGAGACGGCCGCCTGGTCGGCGGCGCCCACGCCGTAGCGGACCTCGGGCCTGCAGTTGGCCGCGAGCCGGAAGGCCACGGTCGCCGTGTCAGGTCCCACCTTCTGCAGGTACGGGTCCCGGTACAGGGTGCCTGCGCTCGCGCTCGCGGCCAGCAGCGCCAGCGCGGCCGCAAAGGGAGCGAGGTGTAAGGGGATCTTCCGGTCCATGCGGCCTCCTCCCGAACAAGCTCGGGACGGAGGCCCAACCGTTCAACCGCTGACCTTCATCCTGCCCCTGCCTGGAAGAGGAGGCGACGGAGCAGGCCCTCGCGCCGCCCCCGCCTCTCCAGACAGGCGCCTGCTACTTCTTGATGTCGTACGCGCTCAGGTCCTCGGTGCGCTCGCCCTCCTCACGCACCTTCCCGATGCCGGGAACGAGCCAGTAGAAGCGCGTCTTGTCCTGCTTCACCTCACCGCTGTTGTTGACCTTGTCGCGCTGAATCTTGACCGCGTTGGTGAAGGTGCCGGCGCGCGTCTGCACCGTCACGCCCGTCTCCAGCACCTTCCAGATGTACGTCGGGTCCTTCTGCTCCCGGGTGCCGTCGCCCAGGGTGATGTACTCGAGCACGTCGCTCTTGTACGTCCAGGGCAGGGCGTCCGGGACGCCAGCCACGGACTTCACGGTGGCGGGGTTCCAGGTGGTGGAGCGCAGCTGCTGGCCGTCCCGGAAGTCGTCCTCGCGCAGGCGCACGACGAGCCCGTTGGTGAGCTCCACCTGCCAGGAGACCTCCTCGTAGACGAAGCCGTTGAGGACGCGGTCCTGCCGGCTGTGCACCTCGACGGCGTTGACGCCGGGCTGGCCGGGGACCTCGCCCGCGCCCCGGACCGTCACGACCTTCTTGAAGTTGCCCTGCACGGGGTCCTGGATGTCATAGGTCCACGTGGAGCCCTGGGTCAGCGGCCACAAGGTGGTCAGCTCGGCGGCCGGGTCGTCCTCGCCCTGTCCACCCGGACCGCCTGGCACCACCGGGTCGCCGGGGAGGGCGCCGCCGCCCGGAGGCCCTCCCTGACCATCGCCCACGGGCAGACTGTTCCCGCCACACGCCACCAACCACCCCGCCGCGAACGCGGCCACCCATCCGTGCCTCATACCCGCTCCTCCCGTGTGCCCGTGCTTCTCGGATTCACCGCCGTCCACCGCAAGCCGCGCAGGGACGTCCCCTCGGTGCGGCCCAGCGCCGCCACCAGGGAGCCCGGCTCCGGCTCCTCGACTTCCAACTCCAGCCGCCGCCCGTCGAAGTCGAGCGCGCAGCTCTTCACCATCACGTTGCGCTCCCCCAACGCGCGGCGCAGCGTGGCCTCCGCGCCCACCAGGTCGTCCGACTGCGCGGACAGGAGCAGCCGCTGCTTCGCCGCGCTCGGCTGCTGCGCCTCGTCCCGGTTGAGCAGGTCCAGGACGAAGAGGAGGGCCATGACGAACAGCATGCCGACGGAGGCCAGCCCCAGGCTGCCGTGTCCGCAGGCCATGCCCAGGCCAATCATCAGGAACAGGATGGCCGCGTCGCGCGGGTCCTTGAGCCCCGAGCGGAAGCGCACGAAGCCGCCCAGGCCCACCAGCCCGAAGGCCTTCGCCACGCTGTCTCCGATGACGGCGGTGATGACCGCCGCCGCCGCGCACAGCAGCACCTGCGCTTGAATCATGTCCGCCTTGGGCAGCGCCCGCTTCATGAGCAGGCGCCATGGCCGCAGCGACAGGAGCGCGCCAATGAGCGCCGCCGCCAGCATCCGCGGGAGCATCGCGGCGACGGACACCGTGCTGAACTCCGCCTTCGCGCCCTCGACGAGGGCTGAGAATGGAGCATCCATGGCGCGGGGCTAGGCCTCCATCCGGGGGGACGCGTCCGCTTCCGTCCGGCGCGTGGCCGGCGCTTGCGCGGCGAGCGCCCGCGCGGTGGCGACCACGGCGTAGGCGTTGCGCAGCAGCGGCAGCTTGCCGGGAGTCGTGGCCAGCACGCGCTCGATGAGCGCCTGGGCGTGAGGCCCCAGGGGCAGCCCCTTCAGCGAGGACACCGCCGTGGTGGGCCAACGCGCCAGGTGCTCCACGCGCAGCTTCCAGGCGCGCGGATCATCCATGCCGTCGAGGGAGTCCAGCGCCTCCTTCGTCAGCGGCGCGCCGCGCTCGCGCAGGGCCCAGGCCTCCTCCGTGTCCAGGCCCGTCACCGAGCGGAGCACCAGCTTCAGGGCCTTGCCCGCCAGCGTCTCGCGCAGGCCGCGCGCCACCGGCGTGTCCAGGCCCTGGGTGCTGCGCAGCACCGCGAGCCGGTCATGGGGAATCAGCACCTCCCGGAGCGCGTCCGCGCGGCTGCCCGGGAGCCCGGTGAGGCTGCGCGCCACGTCCGCGTACAGCTTGCGCTGCATGCCCGCCTCGCGCACCACCCAGGACTCCTCGCAGTCCTGTCCGGCCAGGCTCGCGAGCACCTCGGCCAGCCGTCCGTCCCGCATGGCGCGCTCGCGCAGGGCCCAGGCCTGCGGAGAGCCGTCATTCTTGAGGCTCGCCAGCACCTCCGCGGGGGCCTGCGCGTACAGGCGCTGCCGCAGCATGGCCGCGCGCGTGCCGGTGCGGCCCGTGAGGCTGAAGGCGACGTCCGCGGGCGCGGCGTCGGCGAGCACCTCGCGCAGGTCCATGGCGGCCGCGTCCTCCAGGCCGTTCATGCCGCGCGCGATGAGGGCCGGGTGGCGCTCCGCGAGGGCCAGCCGCCGCTGGTGCGCGGGCAGCCCGGGGATGCCGCTCAGCAGCCACGCCGCGAGCGCCGGCTCGCGTTGCTCCACCACGTCCAGCGTCTGGAAGAAGCGCTCCTCCAGGTTCTGGACGGTGAGCTCGCCCTCCGGCACGCGGTGGCTGGACGCGGGGACGATGCGCTGCACCTGCTGCTCACGCCCCTCCAGCCGGGCCACCACGGCGTCGACGATGCGCTGCTCCAACACGCGCAGGGGCACGTCGTTGTTCTCCACGATGAGCCAGCGCTGCGGGTCCTTCCGCGCCATCTCCAGGAAGGCCTCGCGCACCCGCACCGCCAGCCCCGCGCCGGCCAGGCCCTTGCGGCTGTCGCCGTCGCTGACGCGCTTGCTCTGGAGCTTGCCCAGGCGCTTGCGCAGCCGCGCGAGGTCCGGGTCCACGTCCACCAGGATGACCAGGTCGGGCCACAGCCCCTGCGAGGCCAGCTCACACGCGGGCCGCAGCTCCTCCATGGGAAGCCCGCGGCCCCCGCCGCTCAGCGCCAGCTGCGAGTACAGGTAGCGGTCGCTGATGCACACCTCGCCGCGGGACAGCGCGGGGGCAATCACCTCGTCCAGTTGCTGCGCGTCCCGCGCCAGGTTGAGGAAGAACTCCGTGCGCGGCGACATCTCCAACAGCCGCGAGTCCCGCGTCAGCTCCCGGACGCGCCGCGCCGTGGGGGCTTGCAGCTCGCCGCCCTCCCGCGCGTGCGCCACCCGGTACCCCAGCCGCTTGAGCTTCGCGGACAACAGGTTGGAGAGCGTCGTCTTGCCGCTGCCGTCAATGCCTTCGAAGTCGATGAACACTGTGCCCTATCCCCCTGCGACGCCGTCCGTGGCGAAGGTGTGCACCTTCGTCATTCCCTCAGAGAACTTGCTGTAGGCCGGCGCGCCACCCGGATTGAGCGACGCCAGCCAGTCGGGCAGCTCGTGCCCGAGGTGCTTCACCTCCACCACCACCCGCGGCTCCACCCAGCACGCGGGCTCCAGCCGCTCCACCGTCAGCGGAAGCTGGGACATGGCCAGCTCCGGGGCAATCCGGTGGTAGCGGATGTCGCGATCCACCGTCACCCGCCACGCGCATGACGACTGGTACACGTGCCGCGTGTACGTCACCGCGAGCACCGGGCTCAGGCTGCCTCCGGCGATGAGCGGCAGCAGGCTGGCGCCGCCGCGCAGCACCCGGCCCAGGTCCGAGCGGGGGACCCAGACGCGGCGCTTCTGCGTCAGGCCGCGCCGCTCCCGCTTCACCTCCAGCACCACGCGCGCCGCGCCAGTGGCGCCCAGGTCCGGCGAGTACTCCTTGGTCCGGACCTTGAGACAGTCGTCCGGCGTGAGCATCGCCCGCGCCGCCAGCGGCCCGCCGGGCCGGTCGAAGTAGACGGAGACGATGCGGGTGGGAGCGGGCAGGTGCCCCTCCAGCTCCAGCGACAGGCGCGTGCTCAACGCCGCGGCCGTCTGCGCCTCCAGCACCAGCTTGAACTCCCGACGGAGCTTGGTGACTTCACCTTCCGCGAACGACAGCATCGTTTGGCTCTCCGTGCTCAGAAGCGTGCGCCCAGTTCGATGGAGTGCTGCAGGCCGGGGAATTCGTCGCCGGGGCGCAGCGCGCGCTCCGTCTGGAACTGCGCTCGGAAGCGCGTGCCGAGCAGCACGTTGAAGCCGCCCACCAGCGCGTGCCCGTCGCCGCGCACCACGTCGCCGCGCAGCTGGAGCGACTCGACGCCCGCGACGGGCTGGATGGCCCACTCGTCCCCGATGTGGATGAGGTACTGGGCCAGCAGCATCTGCGCGGTGAAGGGCCCCATGGGCAGCCGGCCGGAGATGGCCTCTCCCGTGAAGACGAAGCCGGCGACCTTCAGCTCCGCGTCGGCCGCCACCGCGTGCTTGCGCGCCAGACCCATGGCCTCGGACACGTAGGTGCTGACCCCCACGGTGAGCGGCTTGAAGTTGAAGGGACGCAGGCTCACGCGCGCCGCGGCGTCCTCCTTCAGCCGCGCGCCGGCCTCGTCGATGCCACCCTGGAAGAAGCCCGCGGAGACCTTGAGGCCCCAGATGTGCTTGAGCCGGACCTCGCCCATGAGGCCCATGCGGCGGCCGCCCATCTGGTGCGCGTCGGTGATGTAGTCCTCCACCAGGCCGCGCGTCTGCAGCGGCAGGTCCCACGACGACTCCAGCGAGCGTTGCAGGAACGGCGTCTTGAACTGGCCGCCGTAGAGCCGGAAGCGCTTCTGGTCGTCCGACAGCCGCACGAAGGCGTCCTTGAGCATCTGCGAGTCCGCCAGGTCCGCCGTCACCTCCGCCTCGAGGTTGGACAACGACGTGCTCACGCCCACGCGCGCGTCGGCGATGGACATCCGGCGCTGGAACTGGCGGCGCTCGTCGGCGCGGGCCCGCGCCGCCACGCGGCCGATGACGCGGATGGGCTGCACTTCCTCCGCGGGGGTGTCGTCGAGCGCGTCCGGGTTCTCACCCAGCGAGTTGTCCTGGGGCTGTCCCGGCCGCCGCTTCGCCTTGCGCTGCTTCGCCTCCTGCTGCGTCTGGGCGGCGTCGCCGCTTCCAGGCAGCGGGTTCACCACCGGCGGCTGCGCGCCCGTGGGCGTCCGCTCCGCCGCAGGCATTGCCTGGGCCACCGCTCCCTCGAGCCGTGGATCCACGACGTCGTCCGGAGCGGCGAGGTACGTCTCGGCGTCATCCAGGGGCATCGGCCTGGCGGGCGCCACCTCGTCAATCACGTCGCCTGAGGAGGGCTCCTCTTCCGCCTCGGCGACAGCCGACTCCATCCGAGGGCCGGGGGCTTCAGCGGTCGCCGCCGCTGGAACCCCCAACAGTATCGCGACGAGAAGGCCCCGCTTCGCCCGCTCTTCCACCCGCCACCCGCCCATGTCCACGCCTCCCCGACCGCAACCGGAGCGCGTCCACTGCAACACGGGTGCCCGATCGCGGAGCGGACGTGGAGGGCGACGCGGGGTCCGGTTTCGGACGGAATCCGACCCAGGAGGCGTAGAAAAACCGTGACCAGGGCGTCACGCTGCCGTGACTGGGAACCAAAGTTCCCACGGGCGCGGCAGGCGACCCTGTACGAATGTCCGTCGCCTGGAAGGAGTTACTGCCCGGACGGAGGCTCGCCCGGTGGGGCGGGGGACGCGTCGGGTTTCGCCGGCGGGGCCTCGGACGAAGGGGGCGGGACGGCGGACGGATCCGCGGGGGGCGCACCCGACGCCTTCACGCGCCGCAGCACGTTGCGCACGCCCAGCGCCAACGCCGCGCCCGCGCCCACCAGGACCAGGCCCCAACCCAGGCCTCGGGGGATGGGGGTGCTGGCCACCGAGAAGCGCGCCGTCAGCACCTTGTGCCGCGTGCTCTGGTACCGCACCTCCAAATCCCAGGGACCGGGCTCATCCGGGGTCAGCTCGGTGTGCCAGTTGACCCCCTCCCGCTTCAGCGTCTTCGTCTGCTGCGTCGGTGAGCCGACGGGGTGGAAGGTGAGGGTGAGGGGGCCATCGAACTCCGGACCCTCGAAGTTGCCTACATGCAGCGACACGGAGATGGGCTCTCCCTCGCGCGGCATGGCGGGGTGAAGCGTACCCTGCAGGCGCTCCTCGGCGTCCGACCAGCGGAGTTCCAGGACGTTTCCACGGCGCTCGACGCGAATCTGATCGTTGGCTGGAGCCGCAACCGTGGTACTGGCAATCAAGAGGCAGGCAAGCAGTCCCCACCCGGTTTTCGAAACGGGCCGCCTTTGCCTCTGAAGCGGCTGTCCTCTAAGATGCGCTGCCCTGCTGCATTCCACCTGAGCCTGCTCCCCGCCGGCAATGTCCCGGGATGAACCCACAATCATTCGGGAAATATCAGCTTCTTAAGAAGCTCGCCACGGGCGGCATGGCCGAGGTCTGGCTGGCGCGCCAGACGGGCATCGAGGGGTTCCACAAGAACCTCGTGGTGAAGCGCATCCTCCCGCACCTCGCGGAAGACCGTGAGTTCGTGGAGATGTTCCGGAACGAGGCGCTGATTGCCGCGCGCTTCAACCACCCGAACATCGCCCAGGTCTACGAGTTCGGTGAGGCCAACGGCACCTACTACATCGCCATGGAGTTCATCCACGGCGAGGACCTCGGCCGGGTGATGCGCAAGGCCGCGAGCACGGGCCAGTGGGTGGCCCGGCCGCTGGCCATCCGCATCGTCGCCGCCGCGTGCGAAGGCCTGCACTACGCCCACAGCCGCACGGATGACGCCGGGCGCCCGCTGCGCGTGGTGCACCGCGACATCTCGCCTCAGAACATCCTGATCAGCTTCGACGGCTCGGTGAAGCTGGTGGACTTCGGCATCGCCAAGGCCGCGGATCAGGCGTCGCTGACGAAGTCGGGCGCCATCAAGGGCAAGTTCGCGTACATGGCGCCGGAGCAGGCCGCCGGCAAGCCGCTGGACGGCCGCGCGGACATCTTCGCCATCGGCCTGGTGCTCTACGAGCTGCTCACGGGCGTGCGTCCGCTGAAGCGCGACTCGGAGCTCGCCACGCTGCAGGCCGCCATGGAGTGCGCCATCGCCGCGCCCTCGCAGGTGGCGGACGTGCCGGAGGAGATGGACCCGGTGGTGATGCGGGCCATCGCGAAGAACTCGGACGACCGCTACCGCGACGCGCGCCAGTTCCAGATGGCGCTCGAGGAGATCCTCGTCGGGCAGCGCTGGGTGGCCGGCTCGGTCCAGATCTCCGAGCTGATGGAGACGCTCTTCGCCGAGCGGCTGGCGGAGGAGAAGGTCCAGGGGCAGGTCGTCCCCGTGGACGAGGACTCCGCCAACTCCGGCACGCCGATGCCGCCCTCGCCGCCGGAGCGCAGCCGTGGCCGCAGCTCGGCCGCGGACATGAACTGGGAGGCGCCCCCGGGCGAGGCCTCGGTGCGCGAGCGCGCGCGGGGCTCTTCGTCCCGTGCGTCCCTGCCGCCCCCCCGGCGGACCTCGGCCGCCGTGCCCGCGGTGGAGCCGGATGATCCGGAGTGGGAGGCGCCGTCGAGCGTCGAGGACGCGCCGCCGCGCCGGAGCAGGACCTCGGCGGAGCTGCGCCGTCCGTCCAACCCGAACTCCACGCAGATTGCCCGGACCAGCTCCCGGTCGGATTTGAGCCGGGCGGGTGATCCGCCGCCCCCGCGCCGCTCCGCCACGCGCGCCTCGCCCATCGTGGATGATCCGGGCCCGCCGCCTCCGTCGCGCTCGCGCGCGAGCATGGCCGCGGTGGATGAGCGCACGCGGATGGAGGACGAGGACGACGACGAGCGGACCATGTTGCCGCCGCCGGAGCCCGCGCCGCCGCCCCGCCGCCGCACGGGCATGCAGTCCAGTGTCCAGGCCGCCGAGGCCTCGCCGCGCCGCCGCACGTCGAGCCGCGCGGAGATGCCGTCCGCGCCGCCGCGCTCGCGTCCCTCGAGCGTCTCCGTCGCGCGCTCCCGGGAAGAGGACGCGGAGGTCGACCGCGCGCTGGAGAAGTCCGCGCGAGGCCAGCGCGCCGGGGTGTCCAAGCGCAACGTGGCCACCCTCGGCTTCATCGTCGGCCTGGTGGCGGTGGGGCTCGTGTTCCACAAGCCCATCCTCGCGGTGCTCAACAGCCGCGCCACGGATGGCCAGGCGGTGACGCTGTCCGTCAACACCAACGAGAAGGTCCGGGTGTCGGTGCGGCACACCGACCGTTGCGGCAGCCAGCAGCCGGTGACGGAGCTGGGGGAGACGCCCATCGTCAACGCGGCGGGCGCGCACCTGCAGGACACGCTCATCCTCGTGAACGAGCAGCAGGGCATCTACAAGGAAGAGAGCGACACGCTCGCGTTCGGTGAGCCCGGGCAGGCCAAGTCCTTCACCTACGAGTTCCGCCGGGGGCAGCTCCAGTTGACGCTGAAGCCGGACGGGCTGCGCGGCATCACGGTGAAGCGCGGCGGCCAGGACATGGGCACCTACCTGGGCAACAAGGGCATGAAGATCGAGCTCATGGAGGGCCGCCACAAGCTGGAGCTCCAGGGCGGGCCGCTGAAGGAGTCCTTCATGTTCGAGGTCGACATCAAGCCCGGCATCATCAACAAGCAGACCGAGGACCTGTCCGCCTTCACCGGCTAGGACGCCCGCGTCGCCCCGTCAGTAGCGGGGCAGGGTCGGGTCCACCTGCCGGGAGTACAGGTCGATGCCGCCTCGCAGCGACACCGCGTCCATGCCCAGCGACATGAGGTAGGCCGCGCCGTCCAGGCTGCGCACCCCATGGTGGCAGTAGACGACGACGGGCCGGCCGCGCAGGGGCTCCAGCTCCGCGGCGCGCTCCTCCAGCTCCGGCAGCGGAATCAGCAGCGAGTCCGGCAGCGCCACCCATTCGTGCTCATGGACGAAGCGCACGTCGAGCAGGGCGGGGCGGGACTCCGCGGGGCCGGCGAGCAGCGCGGCGAGCTGGGCGGGGGCAATCTCGGGGATGGGCATGGGGCGTGTGGCCTTTCAGGCGGGCGTGGGCGCGGCGCAGAAGCGCTCGTAGTCGATGAGCTCCACCTTCGTGCCGGGCGCGCACACCGGGCACTGGGCGTCCCGGCGCAGCTTGAGCTCCTGGAAGCGGGTGCCCAGCGCGTCGAAGGTGAGCAGCCGGCCCACGAGCGGCTCGCCCTGGCCGAGGATGAGCTTGAGGGCCTCGGTGGCCTGCAGCAGGCCCATGACGCCGGGCAGCACGCCCAGCACGCCGGCCTCGGCGCAGGACGGCGCCAGCTCGGGCGGCGGCGGCGCGGGGTACAGGCAGCGGTAGCAGGGGCCCTGGCCGGGCGCGAAGGTCGTCACCTGGCCCTCGAAGCGGAAGATGGAGCCGTGGACGTTGGGCTTTCCCAACATCACGCACGCGTCGTTGAGCAGGTAGCGCGTGGGGAAGTTGTCGCCGCCGTCCAGGACGAGGTCGAAGCCCTCCAGGATGCGCAGCACGTTGCGTGAGTCGAGGCGCTCCTCGAAGCCCACCACCTTCACGTCCGGGTTGAGCGCCTCGATGGCGGCCCGCGCGCTGGACACCTTGGACTGGCCCTGCCGCTCACGGGTGTGGATGACCTGCCGCTGGAGGTTGCTCAGGTCCACCGCGTCCGAGTCGACGATGCCCAGCGTGCCCACGCCGGCGGCGGCGAGGTACAGCGCCGCGGGGGAGCCCAGCCCGCCGGCTCCCAGCAGCAGCACACGCGCCTGGAGCAGCTTCGCCTGGCCCGCCTCTCCGACCTCGGGGAGGCTCAGGTGGCGGCGGTAGCGCTCCTTCTGCTCGGCGGAGAGGACGAAGGGCTTCTCCACGGGGAGGGCGGCGTCGCTCCATCGGTTGAAGCCTCCGGCCAGGGAGGACACCCGCTCGTACCCCAGCTCCTTCAGCGTCTTGGCGGCCAGGGCGGACCGCGTGCCGCCCGCGCAGTAGACGACGACCTCCTCGTCCCGCTGGACCTGGCCTTCCACGCGCAACTCCAGGTAACCCCTTGGAATGTGGAGGGCGCCCGGCAGCCGGCCGCCCGCGTACTCGTCCGATTCCCGGACATCCAGCAGCTTCACGGGAGCTCGGGCCTCCAGCAGCCGCTTCACGTCCTCCACGGAGACCTCGCGAATCTCCTGTTTCACCCCGGCGAGCAGCGTCTGGAAGGTCCGAGCCATGTCGGGTGCATATAACCCAGGGGCAGGGCCGATGGATTTTCAGGGCCCGGGCGTTATAAGTCCCTCAGAGGAGACATGGACATGGACAGCACCCCCACGACTTCCGCCGCCCCCGCCGCTTCGACGGCTCCCCAGGCCACTCCGGTGGCCGTGCGCCTGACGGACGCCGCCATCCAGCAGGTGAAGAGCGTCATCAAGGCCCAGGGCTTCGAGGACTACTTCTTCTCCATCCGCGTCGTGCCCGCGGGCTGCAGCGGCCTGGGCTATGACTTGAACCTGGTCAAGGAGTCCAAGGCCGGGGACATCACGTGGGAGCAGGACGGCGTGAAGATCGCCTCCGACCCGATGAGCAGCCAGTACCTGGGGGGCACGGAGATTGATTACGTCTCCGCCATCACCGGCTCGGGCTTCAAGTTCAACAACCCGAACGCGAAGTCCTCCTGCGGCTGCGGCACGTCGTTCACGACCTGAGCCACACACCGCCGCGAGTTCGCGCCCGGAAGGTTCGGGCGAGAGAGGCCGGACGGGGCACATGCCTCGCCCGGCCTCCGTGCGTCCGGGGCTTGGCCGGCGCCGCGGGCTTCAGGCGCCCGCGATGGGCGTCATCACCTGCAGCCAGCTCTGGTTCTGCTTCTGCCGGGCGAGCCGCTGGGACCTCCGCGCCTCGGCCTCCTTCAGCGCTGCGCGGTCCTCGTCCGTCTCCAGGAGGAGGGGCGGCACTGGCACGCGCTGGCCGTCCTTGTCGATGGCCACGAAGGTCAGCAGCGCGCTGGTGGTGAGGTGCCGCTCACCGGTGAGCGGGTTCTCCGCGTGCACCGTGACGCCCACCTCCATGGAGGTGCGGAAGGCGGCCAGGACGCGGCTGTGCAGCAGGGCCACCCAGCCCACCTTGATGGGGGCGTGGAAGTGCAGGTCGTCCATGGAGGCGGTGACGACCACCTGCCGGCAGTGGCGCTGCGCGGCCACGGCCCCGCAGATGTCGATCCACTGCATCACCTTGCCACCGAACGCGGCGTTCAGGTTGTTGGCGTCCGGAGGGAGGATGAGCTGGGTCATCACCACCTCCGTGTCCTTGGGGCTCTTCGGGGACAGGTCGTTCATCGCGCACCTCGGGTTGTCGGACAGGTTCGATGCGCCATGCTCTAACGCGGTGCACCGCCCCGTGTCCCGCCGTACCGCACCGAAAGGGCGCGCGGCCTCTCGGCCCGCCGGGTGCTCAGGCCAGGAAGGTGGAGACGCTGTCGAGGAACTCCTCGCGCCCGCGGCCCCGCCGGATGTCCTGCTTGGACACGTCCATGACGAGGCAGTCCACGCCGTACTTCTCCTGCAGCACCAGGGGGAAGCTGGCGTAGTAGCCGTTGAGCCCGCGGAGGAACTGGTGGCGGATGCCCTTCTCCTCCTCGCGGCCCCGGGTGCGGATGCGCTGGAGCAGCACCTCCACGCTGCCCACCTCGAAGCAGATGACCTTGTCGGGCCGGATGATGTGGCGCGACAGGCGCTGGAAGTACTCGTAGTACAGGTCCAGCTCCGCGTTCGTCATGTGCCCCAGGCCGTGCAGGTACTTGGCGAAGATCTCCGGGTCCTCGTACAGCGTGCGGTCCTGCACGCAGCTGCGGCGGTACGAGTGGATGAGCTCGTGGTGCTCGACGCGCCGGATGAGGAACTCGAGCTGGAGCGTGAAGGACCAGCGCGACATGTCCGCGTAGTAGTCACGCAGGAAGCGGTTGTCGATGACGGGCTCGTCGAACAGCTCGTACCCGAAGGCCTGGCTGATCATCTTCGCCGCCGTCGTCTTGCCCGCGCCGATGTTCCCCGCCAGCGCCACGAAGCGGCGCGCCTTGGGCACCTTGACGCGCAGCGTGTTCTTGGGACGCGAGGGTGCCTTGGGGGCCGCCTCCGGGGCGGGGGCGGCCGGGGCGGGCTTCGAGCGCGTGCGAGCGGGGGTGCGAGGCATGAATCCGGGGCTTATCCCGGCTTCGAGGGGGCGTCCATGATCTGCCTCAGGACGTCCGGCCGGTCGGTCATGATGCCGCCGACGCCCTCCGCCAGCAGCTGCCGCATCTCCCCCGGGTCGTCCACGGTCCAGACGTTGACCCACTTGCCGCGGGCCGCGCACTCCCGCAGGAAGTCCGCGTCCACCAGCCGGATGTCCCCGAAGTACAGCGGCATGTCGAGCACGGTGTAGCGCGGGTCCTCCGGCGGCGGGCTCCCGCTCCGCAGGCCAATGACGAAGGCGGCCAACGCGTCGCGAGGGTAGAAGTGGCAGGCGGAGGGGAGCCGCGCGACCAGCCGTTCGGCGATGGCGTCCTGTTCGCTGCCCATGCAGATGCGCTCCAGCGCGCCTTCTTCCTGAAGGACCTGGGCGAAGACGTCCTCGATGCCGGGCACGTCCGGCTTGAGCTCCACGTTGAGCCGCAGCCCGGGGAACGCACGCAGCAGCTCGCGGAAGGTGGGGACGCGCACGCCCTGGCCCCGGAACGGGAAGGTGCGGCCTTCATCCGCCGTGAAGTGGAAGCCCGCGTCCAGACGCTGGAGCTCGGCCAGCGTGAGGTCCGCGAGCGCGCCGGCGCCATCCGTGCAGCGCTCCAGCGTGGCGTCGTGCGCGACGACGAGCTCGCCATCCCGCGTGAGGTGGAGGTCGAGCTCCAGCATGTCCGTGCGGTACTGCACCACCGCCTGGCGGAACGCGGTCAGGGTGTTCTCCGGAGCCAGCGCCGCGCCGCCGCGGTGGGCGATGTGCAGCGTGGGCCGCAGGCCCTGGAGGAAGGGGAGGGTGGGGGAAGCCATGCCGCCAGTGTAGCGACTGACGGCAATGGGGAGGTTAGCGGTTGAATCGGTAGACGAAGATTCGTTGGCGCCCATCTGGCGCCCGGGCTTCAGTGGCGATCCAAGGGATTCCATCCGAGTCGACCTGAAGCTGCGGACTCCCTACGTTGGTGGCGTCCGGAAGGGCCCCTGAGGTGCCATGGAGGGTCTGCCAGGTTGTGCCATTCCAGCGACGGACGTGGGCTCGGTTCGTCGTGCCGTCGCTCTCCCGCCATGAAACAAGTGGCTCGCCATCGACCCCCAGGGCAAGGGATGGCTGATCCGCCGTCGTATTGCCTGGCGTGGCGCTCAACCCATTTCCGAGGGGCGCCCATTCGTTACCGGTCCATCTCGAGACGTAGACCCGGGCCGCAGTGCCATCGGGGCCAGGAGGGGTTGATTCAGACCAGGCCACGACAGGATGTCCTTCACCGTCCATCACCATCGTCGATTGACTGGCGCTCGTGCCCGTCGTGTGGGCTTTCAGTGTTCCACCAACCGGAATCCACTGGTTGGCGTGGCGGCGCCACACGTGGACGCGTCCGTTGATGGGATTCAAGTTCGCATCAACGTCGAACTCAGACCACGCGATGTAAGGCACTGCTCCATGCGCGCTCAAGGAGAGGTCATTGACTTGCCCGGTGGACGCAGTGTCCGCTCGCAGCGGCGTCCCAACGCCTTGCCAGTGGGCGCCGTTCAGTTGGTGCAGGCGCACGCTCGTCGAACCTTGATCCGGGCCGTCCTGGATGGCCGCGAGCCACGGTTGTGGGGTGGTTCCAAAATGGAGGGATGGCTTGCCCGCGCCGTCAACCGGTGCGCCAACTGTCTGCCAGGAGGTTCCTGTCCATGTCCGGACGTAGGCGTTTCCTCCGCCCCATTCCTCCTCGGTCCAACTCACGACAGGGGTGCCGTTGTTCGTCAGGACCACCGGCGAAGCCGCGAGCACGTTGACGCCATCAACGCCGACTTTGAGCACTTCACCCAGGGCGCTCCAAGTCTCGTCCTGGTAGCGGTGGACTGAAATGCCGTCCAAGACCTTCCAGGCGAGGAGGGGCGCAGCGCCCGATGGAAGGTGCAGATGTGGCGCTTGTGCACCCACGGGACTGATACCGGTGGTGGGGCCGACGCTCAACCAGGAGGGAACGCTCCAGCGCCAGGTTCCATTGGCGACGTCGAGCGGATTTCCGGCGAGGTCCGTAATCGTATCGGCCAGTGCAAGTTCGAAGTTATGTGGGAGGGCACCCGCTTCCGTCGGCGTGATCGTCAGCAGGGTTTCGTCGTCCGAGAGTTCGACAATTCGTTCGACGAGTATCCCTCCGAGCCTGAGTTGGACCGATGCTCCGCCCAGTGAGGCACCTCGTATTCGTTCCGAGATGCGGACGCGAATGGGCTGTCCCGATGGGACGGTGGTTTCGTCCGGTGAGGGCTCCTGGGTGACAATGGTCGGCCGGGTGCGATCCACGACGAGCCTGCGCTCTGCGCTCGTGACGACACTCCCGTTTTTCGTGACGCGTGCCGCAAACGTGTGTGTCGCTTCGGCATACGCAGTGGAGTCCCACGTGTACGTGTAAGGGGCCTGCAGCGTGGCCAGTCGCTCGCCGCCCAGGAGGAGCTCGACTGTCTCCGGGTTCGATACGTTGGTGCTGGCCTGCAGGGTGACAGGGCCGCGGACATGCGTGGCTCCGTCGATGGTGGTGAGCGAGACGTGGTGATGGGTCGCCCCTCCATCGGGGGTCGTTGGGTCACCTGCATCCGGTGGTGCATCCACGACATCGGGAACGTTGATACAGCCCGTGATCAGCGGGGCCAGCGTCAGATAGGGGGAGAGTGCGCGAAGTCTCATGGCAATGTGTTCAGCAATTCCCGTTCCTCAGACGTGGTCGAGTGGTGGAGCACGACACGTCTCCCGAAACGGCGACGGGGCGTCCCGAATCGTAGATGGGCCCCGGCCTTCGGTTGACTCGGGTGGCGCGAGTGCACAGGAGTGACTTCCTGGAAATCCGGAGCCTGTCGACGCGCGAGTCAGACGCAGTGTGGAATCCGGGACTCGGGGGGCTGGAGTTCACGCACGTGTCACGCGTGCCGCGGGCGCCTTCCTTGCCGCCCCCCGCACCCCGCCGGTATAAGGCCCCAACCCCTGGCCGACAGGCGTCGGTTTCCATAACCGCAGCGCCGGATCGAATGGAGATTCTCTAAGATGCAACTGCGCAAGACGCTGGGCGCGGCGGCGCTGGTCACCGCGGCGACGATGGCTTCCATGGCGGGCTGTTCTGGCCGCGATGACGGTCCGGATCCTGTTCCAGACGCTGGCTGTGTTGGAACGTGTACCCCGGACTCAGGCACGGACGCGGGCACGGGCGACGCGGGCACCGGTGGTGATGGTGGAACCGGGCAGGGCGACGGTGGCGTCCAGACGGTGACCATCCGCGAGGCGCGCCTGCTGGAGGACCGTCCTCAGATCATCCTGGAGAACGTGGTCGTCACGAGCGTGGTGCGCGTCTCCACCAACGCCCAGGGCGTTTCCGCGGACTTCTGGGTCGCCGACCCGAACAACCCGCAGGACGGCATCTTCGTCCAGAAGTTCCGGACGGATCCGCCCAACACGTACGTTCCGACGCGGGGTGACCGCCTCACCATCCAGGGCTACGTGCAGAACAACAGCCGCTTCACGGACCGCGAGGGTTACCGCAAGGTCCTGAAGAACAACTTCGACTTCCGTGGCACCGGCGAGGCCACGCCGATGACCATCACCCAGAACGGGACGATGACGCCGCCGAACGACCTCGAGGTCAGCATCGCCAATGGCTTCGGCAACTCGGATGGCGGCTCCGGCCGGCCCAACCAGGAGTACCTGGGCGCGCGCGTCCACATCCAGGGGCCGCTGACGCTGACCGACGCCAACCCCACGGCCATGAAGCGGCTCGCCACCCCCGATGGGGGCGTGGACACCGTGCACTTCGGCTTCGAGGTCTCCGGTGGCGTGCTGGTGAACAACAACACCACCTTCGGGACGACGCAGGACGGCGGGACGCCGCGCTGCGACTACCGCGTCATCGTGAACGAGGGCGGCTCCGTCACCTTCCCGGACGGCATCCGCGGCGTGTGGGACACCTACACGCACGCGCCCTGCGTGGACGGCGGCACCAGCACGTTCAGCTGCTTCAACGACGCGGGCGTGATCCCCGAGGCGAACAACACCTGGACGACGGCGCTCTTCCCCGAGGGCTGCAACGACCTCCCCGCCGAAGTCACCGAGCCGGAGCCCCCCGTCGTTGAGTAACGATTGACCCGGGGGCGCCCGCCCTCGGCGCAGGCTTCAGCCGCCTCTCGCCCACCGGGGAGGGGCGGCTTCTTTTTGGGCCCGGGAGGCGGGGTGGGTGTCCGGAACCCACCGAAGCGGGTCCCTGGCTCCCCTGAGCTGGTGATTGTGGGTAAGCTCCGGAAAAGTCCAGCCCATTCACCTTCTGACAGACGGCCTTTCTTTCGTGAGCTCGCCCCAGACGGCCACCCCGTTCGGAAACTACCTGCTGATCAAGCGGCTCGCCGTGGGAGGCATGGCGGAGCTGTTCCTGTCCCAGCGACCGCCGGACCCCGAACTGGTCGTCCTCAAGCGGATCCTCCCGTACCTGTCGGAGGAGCCTGAGTTCGTCCAGATGTTCCTGGACGAGGCGCGCATCGCCGCGCAGCTCCACCACCCCAACATCGTGCAGGTGCACGAACTGGGGAAGGAGGGCGACAACATCTTCATCGCCATGGAGTACGTGGAGGGCGTGGACCTGCGGCGCGTCATGGCCGAGGAGTCCAAGTTCGGCGCCACCGTGCCCTATGGCGTCGCCGCCCGCATCTGCGCGCAGGTGGCGGCGGGCCTGGACTACGCGCACCACAGCCGCGGCGTGGACGGGCGGCCGCTGGAGCTGATCCACCGCGACGTCAGTCCGCAGAACGTGATGATTGGCTACGACGGGCGCGTCAAGCTCGTCGACTTCGGCATCGCCAAGGCCGGCGCGTTCATGGAGCGCAGCAAGCCGGGCGTCATCAAGGGCAAGTTCCTCTACCTGGCGCCGGAGCAGGTGTCGCAGGAGCGGCTGGACCACCGCGCGGACATCTTCGCGCTGGGCACCATGCTGTACGAAATCACCACCGGCCGGCAGCCCTTCGCCAAGCCGACGACGGAGGGCATCCTCTACGCCATCCGCTACGAGGACCCGGCGCCGCCGCACCTGCTGCGCGACGACTATCCCCAGGCGCTCTCGCGCATCGTCATGCGCTGCCTCACCAAGGACCGCGCCCAGCGCTTCCAGCGCGCGTCCGAGGTGAGCGACGCGCTCAACGCCTTCCTCGGCTCCGGCGCCATCCGCCAGAGCCTGGACGTGGCGGAGTACATCTGTCGGCTGCTCGGCGCGGAGGAGGAGCGCACCATCCTCCACATCCCCGAGGCCAAGGGGCTCGGGCGGCGCGAGGCCACCGTGCCCTTGCCGGGAGCCCGGCTCTCCCAGGACGCCGAGCCGCCGAAGCGGCCCTCCGTGCTGGAGTCCACCGCGCCCACGCTGTCCTCCACCACGCCGGAGTCCGACCTGGCGCCGGTCCCGAGCGCGCAGCTCACGCCCGGCCTCACGGCCCGGCCCACGCCGCGCCGCGCGTCCCGTGACGCCATGCCGGCGCCGTTCGCCGACGAGCCCGAGCCCGCCACGTTGATGGCCCGGCCTCGCGAGCTGCCCTCGCGCCTCCACGCCGAGGACGACGAGGACGGCGAGATGTCCACCGCCGTGGGCACCACGCCCATGGGCTACAAGATGGCCGCCCTGGTGGCCGAGGAGCTGGACGTCGGCGACGGTGAATCCACCGTGCCCCAGCGGGGCCGCGTGAAGGACGTGCCGGTCCGGCCGCCCGCGACGCCGCCAGTGCCGGTGCGCCGCTCGGGGCCTCACGCGGAGCCGTCCTCGTCACGCTTGCGGCCCCCTCCGGAGACGATGCGCTCGCGGCGTCAGCCCGCGCCTCCCGCCGCGACGGTCGCGCCCGTTTCCCGCCGTCCGGCCACCGCGGAGCACGCGGCGCCGCCCACGCCCAGCGCGTCCCAGCGAAGGGCCTCGTCGTTGGACCTGGAGCTCTCCCAGTCCGTCTCGCTCACCCCGGCCACGGTGAATCAGCGGCCGCCGCCTCGGAGTCCGGCGCCGGTCCGCGGCGGGCTGCGGCACGATGACGAGGAGTCGCTGCACACCGACTTGAGCCTGTCCTCCCTGGAGTACACGGACCCGCGTCCCACGCTCCGGGATGACCCGGAGGACGACGAGTCCACCATGGGGTATCCCGGGCACGACACCGAGGACGGCGCCGACACCCGGGCTTCGTTGCCTCGGCGCAAGCGGCCGGTGGTGCTGCTGCTGGCGGTGGCCGTGGGGCTGTTCGGGCTCGGCGTGGCCCTGTGGTGGTTCGTGCGCGGTGAGACGGCGGTGCCTCCGATTCCCGCCCGGGATTTGTCCGTGGGCGCGTTGGACACGCCCGCGGCGCCCGGTCAGGGACTCCGGCCCGGGACGAAGGAGTCGCTGGCGCCCAAGGCCCCGGCGCTCCCGCCAGAGGTGACGTCGGCGTCCTCGCCGGAGACCGCCGCGGCGCCTGCGTCCGAGGAGGGGGAGGGGGAGGCCGCCGCCGAGCACGCGGCTCCCGAGGACGCGCCGCCGTCCGCGGGCACTCCGCCTGAGGCGGCGCCCTCGCTGGTGGAGGTTTGGTTCGACGCTCCGGCGCGCACGGTGCTGCGCCGCGAAGGGGGCGCGCGCCTGCCCATCAACACGCTGGTGTCGCTGCCCGTGGGCCCCCTCCGGGTGAGCTACCAGTGCCCGGGGCGTCGGAAGCCGAAGGGTACAAAACCCTACCTCATAGAGCCGGCGACCGAGGGGCCGCTCGTCCTGCAGATTCCGTGCACGAAGCGACGTCAATGACATCGGGCATTTGCCGTGTATGCGGCATCCACCCCCAGGGGCGGACAAGTGGGCCCTGGTGGGCTTGAGTGGCCTTAAGTCGTTGGAATTCCTGGGTTTTCGTCATCCCGAGCGCGTTTACACATGTCAGACGGGTCCGTAGAATCCGGACCCCTTATGGCGCGCCCGAAGAGTCAGAAAAACGTAATCAGGAAGCGGAGTTACACGGCCGGCCGGGTGGCCCGGCAGGTTCCCATCGTCCCCGAGCCCAACCGGCTCCTGAAGGTCTGGCGCCGTGTGCTCGAGCGCCGGCTGCGCACGCGCCTGCGTGCGAAGGTGGCGTTGGAGATTCACGACAACACGCACACCATGCTGACGTTCCAACGCCAGCGGGCCATGTGGCGGCTGCGGCTGCACCACATGTTCCTGGTCGCTCCGGATGACGTGGTCCAGGCGCTCGCCAGCTTCGTGCGCAAGGGTGACCCGGACGCCAGCGTGCTCCTGGACAAGTTCATCGAGCGCAACCGCATCTACATCCGGCGCCTGTCGCCGGCGCAGATGCGCAAGCGCATCCGCCTGGCGCCGGAGGGCAAGCACCATGACCTGGAGCGCATCTTCCAGCGGCTGAACGAGCGCTACTTCGACGGCCGCATCGACGCGGCCATCACCTACGGCCCGGCGCCGCGGGTGAAGGGGCCTCGCAAGAGCATCAAGATGGGCTCCTACTCGGCGGACTCGAAGGTCATCCGCATCCACCCGGCGTTGGACCAGCCGGTGGTGCCCCGCTACTTCGTGGAGTGGATTGTCTTCCACGAGATGCTCCACGACGTGTACCGGACCCGGAAGGGCGAGGACGGGCGGCGCTGCATCCACCCGCCCGAGCTGATGGAGCATGAGAAGCAGTTCCACGACTACGCCCGGGCGTTGGCCTGGGAGCGGGAGAACCTGGACCTGCTCCTGCGCGCCCGCGTGACGCCGGCCTGAGCGGCCGCGCGTCGCCCCTCCCCGCGGTTCAGGGGATGATGAGACCGCCGGGGCTGCGCCGCTCCTCCACGGGAGCAGGCGCGGCCTCCGCGGGGCCCCCTTCAGCCCCGGGCCGGATTGCGCCGGCCCGCGCACCGGCGGCGGCCACCAGGGCCAGGACCTTCTCGAAGAGCCGCTCGGCGAAGCGGGAGAAGGGCTCCTGCTGCCCGTGGAAGAGCAGGCGGGCCTCCGCCCGGGCGATGCTGGCCTCGCGAGGCCGGGCGCTGCGCTCGAAGTAGTCCGCCATCCTCCACAACCGCAACGCGTAGCGCTGGCTCACCTCCGGGGTGAAGAACGCCTGGGCCACGGCGCGCACCGCCGCCTGCAGCTGCTCCTGGCGCTGCACGTCACTCAGCGACAGGGGGCTGTGCACGACCTCGTCCAGCTTCTCCACCAGCCGCCGCACGTCCGGCTCGGGCGGCATCCACGACACCAACTCCACCGTGTCATGAAGGGCGTCCGCCTCCCGGGCGCGGCGGGCGTGCTCGGGCGCGGGGAGCGGGAGGGCCGTGGGCTCCAACTGGGGCTGGACGCCGAAGTGGCGCAGCACCACGTCCAGGCCCTCGGGGAAGGGCGTGTGCGTGCGCAGGTTGGTGCCGGCGGCCTCGGCGAGCAACGCGGCGGCCTCGGCCTGGGGCAGCTCCACGATGCCGCCATGGGCCAGCCCGTCCTTCACCAGCTTCCGCCAGGTGGCGCGGTTGCGGTCGCCCAACTGGAGCGCGACCACGCCGCGTTCATCCGACAGCTGCATCTGCACCACTTCCACGCCCGCGCCGCGCAGCATGCGGGCCATGACGAGCGCCCGCTCACCCTCGCTGGTGATGGCGCTCGCGAGCGCGTTGAGCGTCTCGGCCGCGGGGGCGGGGGGCGGCTCGGCGGGCGCGGGGCGGGGGGCCTCGGCCACGGTGACGCCGCGCGAGCGCAGCCGGTACAGGGCCTTCTTCGCGGCCTTCGCCAGGGGCTTCACCGAGGAGGCCGATAGCGCCTCCGCCAGGGGGGCGTGGCCCTCCGCCACCGCGGCCTCGAGCACCGCTTGCGCCAGGGGCTCTGGCAGGGCCTCCACGCTGGCGGGCGCCGCCTGGGAGACATCCCGCGCCAGCGCGCGGGCGGACTCCACCGCCTCGGAGGGGAAAGCGGGCAGCGAGGTGCCAGCGCGCAGCGCGTCCAGCAGGGAGCGAGGGTCCGAAGGGGGAGGGCTCATGCGGGGATTTCTACTTCACCCCGCGCGCCGCCGGGCATGTCCGTGAAGGGCCGGGCGCTCGCCAGGGCACACTCGGCGCTCAGCGCCGCCGCACGAGCGCGCTCTTCCCAGGCTCCGCCACCACGGCCAGCTCCGACTGGAGCCGCGCGCCGAACACGCGCGACGGGGGCGCCCCGCGCACGAGGAAGTGGTCGTACCAGACGCCTTGCCGCGCGTAGTCCATCTGCTGCGGCCGCCACTCGGAGGGGAAGGTGGGGGGCTCCTCGCCGGTGTAGCGCAGCGGCGAATGCGGCGTGGAGGCGAAGGTGAAGTTGGGCACGCCACCCCGCGCCCGCGCCAGCACCGCCGCGCTGTGGATGAAGACGGGCTGTCGCACCACCCGGGAGCCGGGGTCGAACATCAACCCCATGACACGCGGCCGTGACGCGGTGGCGGCCACCAGGGGGCCCCATTCGGCCTGGGCCTCGCGGGAGAAGGCGCGGTAGCCGCGGCCCATCGCGACGGCCAGCACCATGGCGCAGGCGAGGGCGGCCAGGCGCAGGGGCCGGCGCCACGCGGGCAGCGTCGCGGGGACGGTGGCCACCAGCAGCGCGGCGGCCAGGTGCGCGTAGCGGGTGTTGAGGTAGTAGACGTAGCCGCGGATGTCGAAGGGCAGCAGGAAGTAGAGCGCGAGCGCCAGCAGCCCCAGCCCCATCAACCGCGAGCGCATCACGGCGCCCTGGCCCGGGGCGCGCTCGGGGCGCAGCAGGCCCGCGGCCCAGCCCGCCACCGCCACCGCGCCCACGGCGTACAGCGCCCAACGGTCCGAGCCATCCCAGAAGGTGTTGGCGAGCACCTGGAAGAACTCCGCGCGGTTCTGCTCGAAGCCCTTCCAGGCCAGGTTCTGCGGCGAGAACGTCGGGCCCCACGCCTTCCACGGCACGCCGGGCTGGATGTCCGCGGGCTCGCCGAAGCGCAGCACCACCCAGCCCAGGAACAGCGCCACGCCAGGGACGACGCCCAGCAGCGCCGGCGCGCGGGGGCGCAGCCGCGCCAGGAGGCCGCGGGCGGACGCGTCCTCGGGCACGCGCGTGGTGAGCAACAGCCAGGGCAGCCCGAAGGCGAGGAAGCCAAAGGCCTGCACGTGGAAGAGCAGCACCGCCACCAGGCACGCGGCCAGCCCCAGCGCCCAGGCGCGGCGGCGGGGGACGTCCTCCAGCGCGCGCACGAAGAGGCCGCAGCACAGCAGCGTCAGCGGCAGCGCGGCGCAGTAGTTGATGAAGCCCCAGTTGAAGCTGTCGCCGTACGCGAAGGGCAGGGCCAGGAGCGCGGGCCAGGTGGGGCGGCCCAGGCTGCGCAGCAGGAAGCCCAGGCTCAGCGGCAGCCCCACCACATAGGCGGAGAGGAACACGCGGTTGGCCAGCTCCAGGGGGAGCAGCCAGTTGAGCCCGCTGACCAGGTAGTAGTAGCCCAGGTACGGCGTCAGCGCGTGACGGGCGGCGAACAGCTGCGGGTACAGCGTGGTGGGGTCGTCCAGCCGGTGCAGCACGGAGATGAGGTACAGGTGCTGCGGCAGGTCCACCATGGGGAGGTGGCGCGACACCCACAGGGGGAGCGTCCCCAGGACGAGCGCGGCGGCATGGACGAGGCGGGAGAGTCGGGGCGTCACGGAGGCCGCGGACTGTACGCGGCGGCCCTCGGCCCGGCGAGCCAGGCGTGCATCCCAGGCAGCGCTTGTTCTCCAGGTAGACAAAGGTGTGGCCGGCGGCCTTGGCAGTCGGGGAGGGCTGCGGTATAGGCGCCGGCTGAGCGGGAGGGCGCGGGTGCCTTCCCCGAGGAGAGTGCCATGACGACGCGCTTCGGGATGTGGATGGCCGGGGGGCTGATGATGAGCGGCCTGCTGCTGGCACCGGGCGCGGCGGAGGCCTGTGAGGCCCACCAGCGCGCCGCGGCGGCGAAGGCGAAGCCGGCGGACTCCGCGCCCTCCGCCAGCGACGTGGAGCGCCCGCTGGACGCGCTCGACTCGCTCATGGCCGCCAAGTGCCAGTGTGGCAGCAAGGCGGACTGCACGTGCAAGAAGGGCTCGTGCGAGTGCGGCAAGTGCAAGAAGCCGAAGCGGCAGGTGATGGACGCGCTGCGCGGCCAGCCCGCGGAGCTGAAGCTCAACGAGGCGCGCTACGACGCGTCCGCGGGCATCTTCATCTAGGCGTCTCGGCGGAGCCCTTCTCCGCCTTCACCACCAGCAGGGGCGGCAGGGACACGCGCTCGAAGCGCACGAAGCCCGCCGCCGCGGCCTCCCGTCGCAGCTCGGCCTCTCCGCGCGGGTGCAGGCCCACGCCCCGGTGGAGCAGCGCGCGAGGCGCCTTCGGCGGCGCGTAGGTGCTGGCCACCCAGCGCCCGCCCGGCCGCAGCACGCGGTGGACCTCCAGCAGCAGCCGCGACAGGTCCGCCACGAAGGGCAGGGCGTCGCTCATCAGCACCGCGCCCAGGGTGGCGTCCTGGAAGGGCAGGTACGGCGCCTCGGCGCGCAGGAAGTCCACGCCCACGCCGGCCTCGCGCGCCTGGGCCACGCCCTCCTCCAGCATGGCGCGTGACACGTCCAGCGCGGCCACGGGCGGCATCTCCGGCTCGCGCGCCAGCCGCCGCGCCAGCAGGCCCGTGCCACAACCCACGTCCAGCACGGGGGCCGCCGGGGCGCCCAGGAGGCTGCGGTAGAGGAGGAACTCGCTGTCGCCGTCCAGCGGCTGCCGGGTGAGGGCGCGCTGCAGCACCGGCCGCATGTAGCGCTCGTACGAGCGCGCCACCCAGCGCTGCTCCATGCCGCGCTGCAGCGGGCCGGACGCGGCGGGGTCCACCACGAGGTCGGCGACGCCTTCGGCCACGGGGTGGCTGGCGCCGCACTCCTGGCAGCGCAGCGGACCAAAGAAGTGCACCGGGGCATCCACCTCCGGGTGGAGGACGCCACGACGGCACCGGGGACATCGCAGGAGGGGGACGAGCGCGCGCCGCATGGGGACGGCAAGGCTACCGTCCCCCACGCGGCGCGAGAACCCGTTTTCAGCCGGGCGCCGTCAGGCCGAGGGCTGCGTGCGTGGCACGCGGCGGTCCTCGGCCACCAGCACCGGCCAGCCGCGCGCCATGGCCTCGCGGAAGAAGGCCGCGAGCTCCCGGCGGCTGTGGTTCACCGCGCCGAGGAAGGGGTCGATGAGGGACTCCTCGCCCAGGCTGCGCGTGGCCGCCAGCTCCACCGGCGTGCCACAGCGCTCGCAGCGGATGGACACCTGGCGCACCAGGGCCACCGGCACCGCGTAGCGGGCGCCGCAGTCGCCACACTTCCACACCAGGGCTCGCTCGCCCGCTTCGCGGCGGGCCAGGTTCTCCAGCTCGTCCGCCAGCCGCAGCAGCGCCGGCAGATCCTGGGGCGGCTGCGCGAAGACGGCGGAGGGACCGAAGCCCGTCTCGGGCGCGCCCAGCACGGGGGGGCGGTCCCCCTGCAGCAGGGCGCGCAGCCGGTCGCGGGCGCGCGTGTCTCGGAACTCAGCGCCCGTCAAGGCGCGCTCCACGGCCTCGTGCACCGGAGGCAGCTCCGGCTCGAGGCGCTCATCGTCCGGCAACGCCTGGGGGAAGTTCACCAGTCGGTGTCCGGGGACTGCGAGGAATCGGAAGGCCACGGTGGCTCCATCGCATTGTGCTTCGCGGGGTGCAAGACGTGAGTTGGCAAATGTCCGCTGCTGCCAGTCCGGTGACGGCTACTGCGACCACTCCAGCATGCGCTGCAGCGGCGCGCGAGCGCCCTCGCTCAGGTCCTCTGGCATGGTGAGCTCCGGCGTGCGGTCCTTCATGCAGCGCCACAGCTTCTCCAGCGTGTTCAAGCGCATGTATGGGCACTCGTTGCACGCGCAGCCATTGTCGGGCGGCGCGGGGATGAACGTCTTGCCCGGCGCGGCCCGCTTCATCTGGTGGATGATGCCCGCCTCCGTCACCACGATGAACTGCTGCTTCGGACTACGCACCGCGTAATCGAGGATCGCTTTGGTGGACCCGATGAAGTCCGCGTGGCGCAGCACGGCCTGCTCGCATTCCGGGTGGGCCACCACCTCTGCTTCCGGGTACTCCACCTTCAGCTGCACCAGCTTCTTCTCGCTGAAGATCTCGTGAACGATGCAGCTGCCTGGCCACAGCACCATGTCGCGGCCCGTCTGCTTCATCACGTAGCGGCCCAGGTGCTGATCCGGCGCGAAGAGAATCTGCCGGTCCTTGGGCACCTGGTTCACGATTTTCACCGCATTGGACGACGTGCAGATGACGTCGCTCATGGCCTTCACCGCGGCGGAGCTGTTGACGTAGCTCACCACGAAGGCGCCCGGGTGTTTGTCCTTGAACGCCTTGAAGGCGCCCGGCGGACACCGGTCCGACAGCGAGCAGCCCGCCTTCAGGTCGGGCAGCAGCACCAGGCGGGACGGATTGAGGATCTTCGCCGTCTCGGCCATGAAATGAACGCCACAGAAGACGATGACGTCCGCCTCGGTGCGCGCCGCGGCCTGGGCCAGGGCCAGGCTGTCTCCAACAAAGTCCGCGAGGTCCTGGACTTCGCTCTCCTGGTAATAGTGCGCCAGGATGACCGCGTTCATGGAACGCTTGAGCTCCTGGATTTCCTTCGCGTAATCGACTTCGGCGCCCATGGCACCTCCTGGAGTCCCACATTTAACCGGGACTGGAAGTGCCGGCCAGGGTGCGGTTTGCCCCACTTTGCTCGTGCCAGGGTGGCCGCGAATCAGGCGGGCGGCCCTTTTCCAACATCCGCCCTGTCCTCATGCTGGGGCACTCCCTTCCCCATGAGGTCCGGTAAGATGGCTCCCCGGGCCGGACGTCACGCATGCGGTTCGGCCATTGCATCGAGGGACTTCGGACCACGGGGGACAGTGGCTTTGTGCCCGGTGGAGGAGGACATATGACCGTGACGACGCGCGCAGTGCTGGTCGTGCATCCGGAGGCGGAGCGTCGGGGACGGCTTCGCGCCCTGCTGGACGGCTACGACGTGCTCGAGGCCTCCAACCGGCAGGAGGCGGTCGAATTCCTCACGAAGTCCGCTCCCGCGCTGGTGTTGACGCATCCGGACATCTTTCCCCGGTTGTTGAAGGACCTGGAACGCTACACCCCCCGTTCCATCCGCGCGGTGCTGTGCCCCCGGGACAATGCGCAGGCCCATCACAGTTTGGTGGACGTTGCCGCGGCGGGGCACATGTTCTTCACCCTGGAGGACGACCCCACGCCCGCGCTGCGGCGCGCCGTCCAGGAGCTGCTGGAGCTTCGCGAGTCCGAGCGCCGCGAGCCCCACGGGGTCCTGGAGGCCAGCTTCGTCGCCGACGGGACGACCTTCCGCGCGCGGGTGCTCGACGTGGCCACCGGCGGCCTGGGGCTGCGGCTGGATTCCAGCGTGCGCATCGAGCGGCTCACCCCCGGCACGGCGCTGGAAGGGCTCCAGGTGCTGCGCGGCGAGACGCTGGTGCTGCGCGCCGGCCATGCCACCGTCCGGATGGTGCGTCCGCTGCGCGCGAACGAGGGGCACGGCTTCCACCTGGGGGTGTCGCTGGAGCGCCCCATGGAGCATTCGCGCGCGTCGGCCGCGCCCCTGTTGAACGACGCGGTGCGCATCCGCGGCTTGCTTCGCCGCGCGGTGCGCGCGGGCGTGGGCTTCGGGCTGCGCACGCACGAAGGCAACCGCCTGGTGGACTTCACCCGCGCGGAGGTGCTGCCGGAGGAGTCGCGGCTGCTGCTGCGCGACCAGTCCCAGCCGGGGGAGCTCTTCCATCCGGGCGACGTGGTGCGGCTGTGTCTTGACTTCGGCGGCGTGTGCCACGTGGGCACCACGGCGGTGCTGGCCGCGGAGGCCCACCAGGTGGAGGTCGCCCTGCCGCGCGCGCTGAGCCTGCACCACCGCCGCAACAGCCTGCGCTTCCGCTCCACCGCGGAGCGGCCCTTCGCGGTGTCCTTCCATTCACCGCTGACCGGCGAGTCGGTCGTCCGGCCCCTGCTGGACCTGCACACCGGCGGCTTCGCCTTCCCCTTCGACGCGGGCCGCGAGGCCTTCCCGCCGGGGCTGCTGCTGGATGAGGTGACGCTCCAGCTGCCGGATGGCCGGCGCTCACGGTGCCGCGCGCAGGTGCAGGACACCGGCCAGCTCACGGTGACGGAAGAGGGCGCCAGCATGAGCCGGCCGCGTCGCTGCGGCCTGCGCATCCTGGAGCTGGAGCCGGAGGCGCGCACCGCCATCCTGGACGCGTTCATCCAGGCGCGCTGTCCGGACGCGCGCGACGCGTCCGAGCTGCCATTCTCCGAGGTCTGGGATTTGTTCCGCGCCGCCGACGTGCGCTTTCCCGACTACCCCTTCCACGAGCCCTCCACCACGCCCGAGGTGCTGTCGGACGCGCACCAGCGGCTGGGCAATGGCATCCATGGGCTGTCCAAGGCCATCGTCTATCAGCGCGATGACCGGCTCTACGGCCACATCTCCGGCCTGCGCATCTATTCGAAGACCTGGCTGTCGCAGCACCTGGTGGTGCGGCCGGGGTACCACCGCCACGAGTCCATCTCCCAGGAGCTGGTGGCGCTCGCGGCCGACTACGCGGAGAGCCTGGAGGACGTGGAGTACCTGCGCGCCCTGTGGCGCTGCCGCAACCGGTGGACCTCGCGCATCTACGGCGCCATCGCCAGCCGGTTGGAGCGGCCGGGGTTGAGCTGTCTGCACGCCTTCACGCCCTGCCGGCTTCCCGTGGACGCCGCGCTGCCGGAGCCTCGCGCGGACCTGCGCGTCCGCCCCGCGGAGGTCTCCGACCTGCGCTGGCTGGAGCAGCACCTCCGGGAGACGCAGGACGTGGTGCGGCTGCGCAGCTCCGACCTCGTGGAGGGGGAGATGCTGATGGGGACGCTGGGCGGGCGCTACTCGGACGCGGGGCTGCGCCGCTCCCGCCGCATCGCGCTGGTGGAGGGGCGCGAGGGGCCGCGGGGCTTCGTCCTCATGGAGGACTCCACCCCGGGCCTGTTCTGGGCGGAGTGGTACAACTCCTTCTCGCTCGTCATGGTGGAGCCGGACGTCCAGGAGGCGGACGCCGTGCGCCGGGCCCTGGTGACGCACGCGGTGGCGGACTCGGCGCGGCGCGGCCGCTCCACCGCGGAGTGTCTGGCCACCGACGCGGACCTGCCGGCCCTGGAGTCCCTGGGGTTCCACAACCTGGGCAAGGTCATGGAGTTCACCGCCCACCGCCGGCTCGTCCGGGACTGGAATGCCTACCTGCTCGCCGTCTTCGAGCGGCTGGCCGTGCACGGCCGGGGTGGCGGCCGCGCGGATGACAAGGACATCGCGGCATGACCTACCTGATGGAGTCGGCCCAGGAGGTGGAGCGCCTGCAGGCCCAGGCGAGCGCCACCTCCTACTCGGACCGGCTGAGGCTCACCGGGCTGCGGCCGGGTGACACCGCGCTGGACGTGGGCTGTGGGCCGGGCGTCATCACCTCGGAGATGTTGGACATCGTCGGGCCCACGGGGCATGTGGTGGGCCTCGAGCCCCAGGCGGAGCACCTGGCGGCGGCCCGGGCGTTGCTCGAGGGACACCCCAATGTGTCGCTGCTCCAGGGCGCGCTTCCCCAGACGCGCCAGCCCTCCAACCACTTCGACTACATCTGGTGTCAGTACGTCTTCGAGTACCTGGGCGAGCAGGACTCCGCGCTGGCGGAGCTGGTGCGTCTGGTGAAGCCGGGCGGGCGGGTGGTGGTGGCGGACATCGACGGGGTGGGGCTGTGGAACTGGCCCTTCCCGGAGGACTTGCAGCAGGAGAGCCAGAAGCTGCTGGCGGCCCTGCGCGCGGCCCGGTTCGACCTGCACGCGGGGCGCAAGCTCTTCCACCTCTTCCGCAAGGCCGGGCTGGAGGACGTGCGCGTGCACATCTCCCCGTTCTACGTGGCGGCGGGCGCGGTGGATGCCCGGCTGCATGAGGACTGGGTCATCCGCTTCCGGACCCTGCGGCCACTTGCGGAGCCGTATTTTGGCGGTCCCGGGCCCTATGACGCCTTCTGCCAGCGCTTCATGGCGCTCCTGGATGACGCCGACACCCTCAAGTATGCGATGGTGTTGACGACCGAAGGAGTGAAGCGTTGAGCGTCCCCGCTGAACCGGTGTCCGCGTCCTCAGCCCCTGATACTCCCGAGCTGAGCGTCCGGATGCTGCGCAGCGTGATGCTCTATTTCGAGCGGACGTATGGCCGCGAGCGGCTGGTGCGCTTGTGGCAACGCGAGGCGCTGCCGCTGTCGCTCAGCTACGTGGAGACGCTCACCAACTTCGTCTCCGTCGGCTTCACCGAGCGCCTCTTCGACGTGCTCGACAAGGACTCGGGTGATCCGGAGTTCATGACCAAGGCGGGTCGGAGCATCGCCAGCCCGGACGCCGTGGGCTTCCTGTATTACATGATGAAGGCGCTGGCGACGCCGCGCAGCGTCTATGAGCGCGCGCTGGAGCTGGACCACACGTACAACCGCGTGGGCGGCTTCCACATCGACACGCTCACCGACTCGCGGGTGCAGGTGCGCTACGTCAGCCGCATCCGTGAAAGGGACCGCAAGTTCTGCCGCGCGCGGCAGGGCAACCTGTCCGCGTTCCCCTCCATCTGGAACCTGCCCCTGGCGGAGGTGAAGGAGCTGCGCTGCCAGGTGGATGGGGCGGACTGCTGTGAGTACGACATCCGCTGGCAGAACCTGCCGCCCCTGGCGTGGCGCTACATCGTCGGGGGCATGGCGGGCATGGTGGCGGGCCTGCTGTCGGGCACGTTGAACCTGGCGCCGCCCATCTTCGCCGTCAGCTCCCTGGGCATGGTGGGCATCGCGGCGGGCGCGTGGCTGGACACGCGCGCGGCCCTGCAGCGCAAGGACGCGCTGTTGTCGGAGCAGCACCAGGGACTGCAGGCGTCGCTGGAGGACCTGCAGCGGCGCAACGACGAGATCTTCCGCGCCAACAAGGAACTCGAGGACCGGGTCGCCGAGCGCACCCAGGCGCTCTCCGAGGCCAACTCCAAGCTGGAGACCGCGCTGGTCCGCCAGCAGGAGCTGGACCGGCTCAAGAGCGAGTTCTTCGACAACGTGAGCCACGAGCTGCGCACGCCGCTCACGCTCATCCTGCTGACGCTGGAGTCGCTGGAGAAGCGCGCGGAGGGGCTGCCGCCCGTGGTGGCCCAGCACGTCGTCACCATGGAGCGCAACGCGCAGCGCCTGTTGCGGCTCATCAACAACCTGCTGGACCTGGCGCAGCTGGAGTCCGGCAAGGCCCGCCTGCGCTACCAGCCCCTGGAGCTGTACAGCTTCCTCAGCACCGTGGTGCCGCCCTTCAACTCCATGGCGGAGCGGCAGGGCGTGTCGCTGATGCTGGAGGGCGCCGCCGTGACGCCGGTCCACGTGGACCTGGACCGGATGGACGTCGTCTTCACCAACCTGCTGTCCAACGCGCTGAAGTTCACCCAGGCGGGTGGGGTGACGGTGCGGGTGCGGGAGGACGACTCCGACGTCCACGTCGAGGTCATCGACACTGGCATGGGCATCGCGGCGCAGGACATCGCCGTCATCTTCGACCGCTTCTCCCAGGCGGACACCAGCGGCACCCGCCGCTTCGGCGGCACGGGCATTGGCCTGGCGCTGGTGAAGGAGACGCTGGAGCTGCACGCGGGCGGCATCTCCGTGACGAGCACGCTGGGCCAGGGCTCCACCTTCCGCGTCCGCCTGCCCAAGGGCACCGCGCACATCCGGGAGGACCTGCGCGAGCGCCGCCAGACGGCCATGCCGGTGCGGCGCGAGCGGCGCATCTCCGGCGGCTACCCCTCGGTGGAGCGGGGCTCCATGGAGCTGACGGGCGCGGCGAACGCCCCGGCGAGGGACCACGAGGGGCCCGGGCCCGAGGCGGCGCGCATCATGGTGGTGGAGGACGACGCCGAGATTCGTGGCTTCATCGCCCGGCTGCTGACGCAGCACTACCAGGTGCTCGAGGCCATCAACGGCGAGGACGGGCGCAACCGCGCGCTGAGAGATCGCCCGGACCTCATCGTGTCGGACGTGATGATGCCGGTGATGTCCGGCCTGCAGATGCTGACGGCGCTGCGGCGCGACCCGCAGACGGTGGACATCCCTGTCATCCTGCTGACCGCACGCCAGGAGGTGTCCGCCAAGGTGGAGGGCCTGGGCACGGGCGCCAATGACTACCTGAGCAAGCCCTTCAGCCCGCGCGAGCTGCTGGCCCGCATCGAGACGCAGCTGCGCCTGCGTGAGGCGGCGGTGCGCGCCGCGGAGAACGAGCGGCTGGCCGCCATTGGCCTGTTGACCTCCGGCTTCGCGCACGAGGTCCGCAACCCGCTCAACGGGTTGATGAACGCGCTGTTGCCGCTCAAGGACATGCTGACGGGCGGCGCCACGGACGTGGACCTGAGCAAGGCCATGCTGGAGGTCGTGGAGGAGTGCGGCCAGCGCATCCGGCACCTGGCGGAGTCCCTGCTCTCCTTCACCCGGACCAGCGAGGCCCCGGTGCTGTTGTCCCTGGACGTCTCCTTGGACTCCACGCTCAGCGTGTTGACCTGGAAGGTCCCTCCGGACGTGAAGGTGGAGCGCGCCTACCACTGCGTCGAGCCCGTGCGTGGCAACCCCGGCGCGCTGAATCAGGTCTGGCTCAACCTGTTGGACAACGCGCTGCGTGCGGTGGGCCCCCAGGGGCGGGTCCGCATCGCCACCTCGAACACGGCCGAGGAGGCCATCGTCACCATCAGCGACGACGGCGAGGGCATCCGGCCCGAGGACATGGACCGGCTCTTCCAGCCCTTCTTCTCCACCCGGGCGGCGGGCGAGGGCACCGGCCTGGGGCTGGCGCTCAGCCGTCGCATCGTCATCCAGCACGGCGGGCACATCTCCCTGGCCAGCACGCCGGGGCAGGGAACGCAGGTGGAGGTCCGCCTGCCGCTGCACCCGGCGGCCTCCCTGTCGCAGGGGAGCGGGCCCGAGCGCGCGTCCGAGCAGCGCATTGGCCGGCTGGGCTGACGCGGAGCGTGAAGGCCTCCGCTGGATGCGTGGCGCCCGACCAGCGGGGTAGGGGAATTCCCCAGGCGCTCAGGTGTCCTCCTGGGAACGGCCCGCGTGTCTGCTACAGTCGCGCGACTTGTTCGTAGCACCTCTCCTTTCAAGGAAACCACGGCATGCAAGGCTCCGTAGCCGCGGGTGATGCCCGCAAAGGGCACCCGCGAGGGCTCTACCTCCTGTTCTTCACCGAGATGTGGGAACGCATGTCCTATTACGGCATGCGCGGCCTGCTGGTGCTCTTCCTCACGAGCAAGGTGAACGGGGGCTTTGGCTGGACCACCGCGGACGCGCTCAGCCTCTACGGCACCTATACGGGCCTCGTGTACCTGACGCCCATCCTGGGCGGCTTCATCGCGGACCGGTACATGGGCCAGCGCCGGGCGGTGGTGCTCGGCGGCGCCTTGATGATGATTGGCCACCTCGTGTTGGCCTTGCCCAGCGTGTCGATGTTCTACACGGGCCTGGCGTTCCTCATCATCGGCAACGGCTTCTTCAAGCCGAACATCTCCACCATGGTGGGTGGGCTCTACGCCCCCGGTGACGGCCGCCGCGACAGCGCCTTCACCATCTTCTACATGGGCATCAACCTGGGCGCGGTGCTCGGCAACTTCATCTGCGGCACGCTGGGTGAGCGCGTGGGCTGGCACTGGGGCTTCGGCGCCGCCGGCGTGGGCATGTTCCTGGGCCTGGTCGCCTTCCTGTCGCTGCAGAACAAGCTGCTGGGCCAGGTGGGCCTGGTGCCGGAGCGCATGGTCGCCGCCGCCGAGACGAAGACGGGCGCCGAGGAGAAGAAGGGCTTCAGCCGCGACGAAATCGACCGCATCGTCGTCATCTTCATCATGGCCCTCTTCGTCGTCGCCTTCTGGACGGGCTTCGAGCAGGCCGGCGGTCTGATGAACCTCTACACGGACGCCAAGGTGGACCGCAGCATCCTGGGCTGGGAGGTCCCCACGACCTGGTTCCAGAACTTCAACTCCGTCTTCATCGTCACGCTGGCGCCTGTCTTCGCCGGCCTGTGGAGCTGGCTGTCCGCGCGCGGCAAGGACCCGAGCATCCCGGTGAAGATGAGCCTGGGCCTGCTGTTCCTCTCCGCCGGCTTCCTCTTCATGCTGGGCGCCTCCAGCCAGAGCGCCGCGACGGGCAAGGCGGCCGCGTGGTGGGTGGTGATGGCCTACCTGCTCCACACCATGGGCGAGCTGTGCCTGTCTCCGGTGGGGCTCTCCATGGTGACGAAGGTGGCGCCCGCGCGCATCGTCTCCGCGATGATGGGCGTGTGGTTCCTGGCGAACGCGGCGGCCAACAAGCTGGCCGGCGTCTTCGGCGGCGCCTCGGAGAAGCTGGGCGAGTTCAACGTGTTCCTCTACATCAGCATCGGCACGGGCATCGCCGGCGTGGTGCTGCTGCTCGTCTCGCCCGTGCTCAAGCGGATGATGCACGGCACGGACGAGGTGAAGCCCACCGCGCCCCCCTCCGAGCAGCAGGGCAGCTCGGTGGCCGCGGCCTGAGGCTCGGCGCAGCGAAGCATCCCTGAGGGACGAACAGACGCCGGTGTCCCGAACCAGGGACGCCGGCGTTTGTGTTTCAGGGGGCCGGTGCCCCCCCGGAAACGAGAACGCCGGTGCACCCTGTCCTGGTGCACCGGCGTCTGACTCCCAGTGGAGTGGGGCTCGGACTTCTACGCGGACTTCTCCGCGCCGGGCGTCACGCCCGCGGCGGTGCGCTCCTCGGTGGGGATGGGCGGGGACGTCTGGTAGTAGTCGCGCACCACGTAGCGGCGGGCCACCAGGGCCATGCCCACGGCGGCCAGCAGCGCGAAGCCGGCGTAGAAGAAGAACTGCCCGGAGCCGGTGAAGACGTTCAGCTTCGAGGAGATGGCCACCGCCACGTTGGCCAGCGTGTTCGTCACCAGCCACACGCTCTGGATGGTGCCCTTCATCTCACGCGGGGCCTGCGTGTACGCGAACTCCAGGCCCGTGGTGGACATCAGGATTTCGCCCAGCGTCAGCACGATGTACGGGAGAATCTGCCACGCGATGTTCAGCGTCGTGCCGCCCTCCATCGTCACCTGGAACACGCCGGCGATGATGAACGACAGCGCGCCAATCACCAGGCCCAGCGGCATGCGGCGCAGCGGCGTCAGCTCCCACCCGAAGCGCTGGAAGGCCGGGTAGACGACGGCCGTCAGGAAGGGGATGAGCAGCATCACCAGCAGCGGGTTGACGAACTGCATCTGGCTGGCCTGGAAGGTGAACGGCCCCACCTGCGGGTCCATGGACCGGGCCTGCACCACCCACGTGGACGCCTTCTGGTCGAAGAGCATCCAGAAGAAGGGCACGAAGGGGAGCAGCAGCGCGCTCACCTTGAACACGGCCTTCACGCCGTCCACGGCCTCCTCGGGGTGCTCCTTGCGCGCGCCGTCCAGCCAGCTCTGCTGGCCCTGGCCCTTGTTGCGCAGCGCGCTGAACACCACCTTGAAGAAGCTGTGCGGGTTGGCGCCCGTCGCGGGCACCCGGACGTACTTGTGCCGGCCCAGCCAGAAGATGAACGTCGCGATGAACATCAGCACGCCGGGGATGCCGAAGGCCACCGACGGCCCGAAGTGCTTGAGCAGCAGGGGGATGAACAGCGACGCGAAGAACGAGCCGAAGTTGATGGTCCAGTAGAAGATGGCGAAGACCTTCTTCACCAGATGGCTGTTGGACTCGTTGAACTGGTCGCCCACCATGGCCGCCACGCACGGCTTGATGCCGCCGCTGCCAATGGCGATGAGCGCCAGGCCGGTGAAGAACCCCGTGACGTTGTGCTCGAAGACGGCCAGGCACGCGTGGCCCACGCAGTACACCAGGCTCAGCCCCAGGATGATGCGGTACTTCCCGAAGAAGCGGTCCGCCAGGTAGCCGCCGATGAGCGGGAAGAAGTACACGCCCGCCATGAACGTGTGCATCAGGCTCTTCGCTTCGGCCTCACGCAGCGCGTCATCCGGCAGCTGGGTGCGCAGGAGGTAGTCGATGAGGAACACCGTGAGGATGTTCCGCATCCCGTAGAAGCTGAAGCGCTCGCACGCCTCGTTGCCGATGATGAAGGGGATTTGCGGCGGGAACTTGTTGCTCTGCGCGGCGGTTGCCTGGGCCATACGACGGGGTGCTCCCTCGTGACGAAAGGTGGGGGCTCCTAGATTCCGAGAAGCGCACCCTACCCAACGGAACGCTGGGACTCCACCGCACGTCGCCTGCCCGCCCTTCCGGGCGATGCCTCCCTGGCCGCACCCGCGCCGGAAATCTCCCGCAAGACTGGCTGCGTCATTCCGGTGGGCGTGTGTATTTATTGATACAATTCAAGCGGCCCGCCTGGGTTTGACAGGCATTGGAAAATCCCTATCATTTCCCGTGATGTCAATTCCTCCAAGGTGGTGCGAGGGGATGGGGGTGAATGAAGGCACCCCCGTCCCCCCGCTCCATTTTCTTGGAGAATGACACCGCGCCAGGCGGTCAGCCGCGCGCGCCCTGAAGCACGGGCGCCGGGCCGTCCACGCGCACGCCCACGCGGGCCTTGCGAGCCTTGGTCAGCACGTGTCCCAGGTAGCGGCCGGTGTGGCTGCCCTCCACCTGGGCCACCTGCTCGGGCGTGCCCGCCGCGAGAATCCGCCCGCCGCCCGCGCCGCCCTCGGGGCCCAGGTCGATGAGCCAGTCCGCGCTCTTGATGACGTCCAGGTTGTGCTCGATGACGAGCACGCTGTTGCCCGCCTCCACCAGCCGGTTGAGCACCGCCAGCAGCTTGCGGATGTCCTCGAAGTGCAGGCCGGTGGTGGGCTCATCGAGGATGTAGAGCGTGCGGCCGGTGGCCACGCGCGCCAACTCGCGGGCCAGCTTGATGCGCTGGGCCTCGCCGCCGGACAGGGTGGGGGACGGCTGGCCCAGGCGGATGTAGCCCAGGCCCACGTCATGGAGCGTCTGGAGCACGCGCATGATGTCGCGGTGCGCGCCGAAGTGCTCCATCGCCTCGCGCACGCTCATGTCGAGCACCTCGGCGACATTCTTCCCCTTGTAGCGCACGCGCAGGGTGGCCTCGTTGAAGCGCTTGCCGGCGCACACCTCGCAGGGGACGTAGACGTCCGCCAGGAAGTGCATCTCCACCAGCTTCACGCCGTCGCCCTCGCAGGCCTCGCAGCGTCCGCCCTTGATGTTGAAGCTGAAGCGGCCCGGCCCGTAGCCGAACGCGCGCGCCTCGGGCGTCATCGCGAACACGTCGCGGATGTTGTCGAACAGCTTGGTGTACGTGGCCGGGTTGCTGCGCGGCGTGCGGCCAATGGGGCGCTGGTCGATGTCGATGACCTTGTCCAGGTGCTCCAGGCCGTGCACGGCCTTGTGCTTGCCCGGCGTCTCGCGGCTCTCGTAGAGGTGCCGCGCCAGGGCGGGGAACAGGATTTCGTTGATGAGCGTGGACTTGCCCGCGCCGGACACGCCCGTGACGGCGGTGAAGACGCCCAGCGGGATGTCCGCGTCCACGTTCTTCAGGTTGTTCTCCTGCGCCCCCTGGATGACGATCTTCCGCTTCGGGTCCGGCTTGCGGCGCTCCGTGGGAATCTCGATCTCCTGCCGGCCGGACAGGTAGGCGCCGGTGGAGCTGGCCTCGTTGGCCATCACCTGCGCCGGCGTGCCCTGCGCCACCACCTGGCCGCCCAGCTCGCCCGCGCCGGGCCCGAAGTCCACCAGCCAGTCCGCCTCCTCCATGGTCTCCTCGTCGTGCTCCACGACGATGACGGAGTTGCCCAAATCCCGCAGGCGCTTGAGCGTCGTCAACAGCTTGCCGTTGTCGCGCTGGTGCAGGCCGATGGAGGGCTCGTCCAGGATGTAGATGACGCCCGTCAATTCGCTGCCCATCTGCGACGCCAGGCGGATGCGCTGGCTCTCACCGCCGGACAGCGTGGACGCGGTGCGGTCCAGCATCAGGTAGCCCAGGCCCACGTCCACCAGGAAGGAGAGGCGGCTGCGAATCTCCTTCAGGAGCTCGGTGGCGATCTTCCGCTCGTGCGCGGACAGGGCCATGTCGCTCAGGAAGCCCAGCGAGTCGGAGATGGTCAGCCGGCTCAGCTCGACGATGGTGCGCCCGTGGACCTTCACGGCGCGGCTCTCCGGCTTCAGGCGCTCGCCCTTGCAGGACGGGCAGGGCTTGTCGCTGAAGTACTTCTGCAGCTCCGTGCGGCGCGCCTCGGAGGTGGTCGTCTTGAAGTTGCGCATCATGCGCTCGACGAGCCCCTCCCACTCCATCTTGTACTTGCCGCCCTCACCCCACGCGACGGTGAAGGACTTGCCGCTGGCGCCGTACATCACCGTGTCCTTCTCGCGCTTGGTCAGCTTCGCGTAGGGCACGTCCAGATCAATCTTGAACGCCTTGGCCAGGCTCTCCACGAAGTCGGCCGTCCAGCCCTCGCCGCGGTTCATGCTGCCGGCCCACGGTTCAATGGCGCCGTCCCGGATGCTGCGCGACGGGTCCGGGACGATGAGGTCCGGGTCCATCTCCGGCTTCGTGCCCAGGCCGTTGCAGTCCGTGCACATGCCCAGCGGGTTGTTGAAGGAGAAGGACGCGGGCGTCAAATCACCGAAGGACAGGCCGCACTTCGAGCACGCGTTCAGCTCGCTCATCACGCGGTCGGAGGCGAGCGTGCCCTTCTCGTCGGTGATGATGAGCGTGCCCTTGCCCTCGCGCAGCGCCGTCTCCACGGAGTCGGTGAGGCGCGTCTTCACGTCGGCCTTCAGCACGACGCGGTCGATGACGAGCGCGATGTCGTGCTTGGACTTCTTGTCCAGCTCGATGCGCTCCTCAAGGCTCTTGAGGGCGCCGTCGATGCGCGCGCGGGAGAAGCCGCGCTTCTGCGCCTCGGCGAGCAAATCCTTGTGCTCACCCTTGCGGTTGGTGACGAGCGGCGCCAGCACCTGGAGCTTCGTCCCGGTGGGGGCCTTGAGGATTTCATCGACAATCTGCTGCGCGCTTTGCTTGCCCACCTTCACGCCGCAGTTGGGGCAGTGCTGCACGCCGATGGAGGCATAGAGCACGCGCAGGTAGTCGTGCACCTCCGTGACGGTGCCCACCGTCGAGCGGGGGTTGTTGCTGGCCGCCTTCTGCTCGATGGAGATGGTGGGCGACAGGCCGCGGATGGTGTCGTACTTGGGCTTCTCCATCTGCCCCAGGAACTGACGGGCATAGGCGGAGAGGCTCTCCACGTAGCGGCGCTGGCCTTCTGCGTAGAGGGTGTCGAAGGCGAGCGAGCTCTTGCCCGAGCCGGACACGCCGGTGAAGACGACAAGCTTTTTCTTGGGGATGTCCAGGGAGACGTTCTTGAGGTTGTGCTCCTTGGCGCCTCTGAGGGAAATGACGTCGGGCTCGGACATGGGCGGGCGATCTACCACTGAATATGCGTTCCGGTAGGGGGAAACACGTCGGAACACTTGGAGATGCGGGAGAACGTCCTGGGTTGCGCCGCCCATCCCACCTCCGCCGACCCTCCAGGCGGGCGGGGGCCGGGCCGGGATGACGGTGTCCGGACATCGGTCAGCCCTGGAGTCGGTACGGACGCCTGCCTGCTCCTCCCGGGCGGAGGATTCGTCTGTGTGACACCGGGAGTTCCTGAAAAAACTTCCGAAGGGGCCCTTGATTGGGGAGTCAGCTTCCGCGCGCTGGGGAGCTTCTTTCCCTGGGAGGCCAGCCGGTTGCCGCGTGGGCGCGTGGGTCGCGCCTCTGTGGACGGACCGGGCACCGAGGTTGCAGAGGGCCCCCCGCTGGAGCCGTGAGGCGACCCAGGGTGGGTTCCTGGCGTCTCTCGGTGGGGTCGGGAGGCTGGTATGCGCAGGGCGTTTGGGGTGGTGGGGTTGGTGGCGGCGATGGTGATGGCGGTGGCGTGTGAGCGGCCCGCGTCCCAGAAGGCGAAGAGCGCCTTCGTCGTCCGTCCGGAGACCATCGATTTCGGCCCGGCGGCCCTCGGTCACACCAAGACGCTGAAGGTGCGAATCGCCAACGCGGGCCGCGCCTCGTACCGCGTGGAGGGCGCCGTCTCCAGCGTGCCCAACGTGGACATCCCGCCCTTCGAGCCCTTCGTGCTGCCCGCCGGTGGGGAGCAGGAGATCGAGGTCCACTTCCTGCCCCAGGTGGAGGGCGAGATTCAGGGCCAGGTGGAGATCCTCACGGACGCGGAGGCCGGCGGGCGGGTGCCGGTGAAGGGCCGGGGCGTGAAGGCCTTCATCGAGGTGTCCCCGGACGCGCTCGACTTCGGCAACGTGCCCATGGGGTTCGTGGAGATGCGCGAGGTGACGGTGCGCAACCCGTCCGACGTGGACAGCCCGCTGTCGTTGACGTTGCAGGGCTCGGACGCCGACCAGTTCACCGCCGGCCAGGGGCTGCCCTCCTCGCTGGCGCCGGGCGAGGAGCGGGTGGTGCCGGTGGCCTACGCCCCGCGCCGGCTGGGCGCGGCCGAGGCGGCGTTGCACGTGGTGGTGTGTGACGGGTGCGAGCCCGCGGTGGTGCCGCTGACGGGCACGGGCGTGGCGTCCAAGCTGGAGGTGACGCCGCTGCGCGTGGACTTCGGCCGGGTGGCCCTGGGCGCCACGGCGGAGCAGGTCATCACCGTGCGCAACCAGGGCACGGAGCCGCTGAGCTTCAGCGGCTCGCAGCTGGTGGAGAGCGCCGAGGGCGTCTTCCGCATCTCGAACGAGCCGGTGGTGGCCAACAACCTGCTGGCGCCGGGCGCGGTGGTGGAGCTGCGCGTGGCCTTCACGCCCTCGGCGGTGGGCAAGGTGCGTGACGGGCGGGTGGAGATTGGCGTGCGCGAGCAGGGCTCCACCGCGCCGGGCCCCAAGGTGGCCCTGACGGGTGAGGGCGGCGGCTCCTGCGTCACGGTGCTGCCCCGGCGGCTGGCCTTCGGCACGGTGGCGGAAGGCATGACGGCGACGCGGCAGGTCACCGTCTTCAACCGTTGCCGCGAGGACGTCAGCGTGAGCGACCTCGAGCTGGACACGCACCAGGGCGGCTACTTCACCCTGGCGCGGGCGCCGGCCAGCGTGCTGGTGCCGTCCGGGCAGAGTGTCCGGGTGGGCGTCACCTTCAGCCCCAAGGTGGGGGACACGGTGGTGAGCACGGGCAAGCTCTCCGTCACGGTGCGCGACGGCGGCTCGCTGGCGACGGAGGCGGTGGCGCTCGAGGGGCGGGGTGGGGTCTTCCCGCCGTGCCAGTACGCGCTGCCGCAGACGCTCGACTTCGGCAAGGCGCCCGTGGGCGCGGAGGTGGCGCTCGGGGTGACGCTGCGGAACACCGGCGCGGAGGCCTGCTACCTCGCTTCCATGCAGCTCGCCCCGGGCTCGGATGGCGCCTTCACGGCGACGCCGGTGGAGAACGGCGTGCTGGAGCCCGGCAAGAAGGCGTCGCTCGTCATCCGCTTCAAGCCGCCGGAGGAAGGCCGCTTCACGGGGCTGGCCGAGGCCTGGGTGAACCACCCCACGCTGGGACATCCCCTGGTGCAGCTCCGGGGCGAGGGCGTGGTGGGGTGCTTCGCGGTGCAGCCCACGACGGTGGACTTCGGCGTCACCAAGCTGTCCTGCGGTCCCCGGACGCGTGAGCTGGTGGCGGTGAACTCGTGTGTGGGGCCCGTGCAGGTGAGTCAGGTGGCGTTCGACGCGGACGCGGGCGAGTTCACCTTGGATGGCGGCGGAAACGCGCCGTGGACGCTGGGGCCGGCGAGCACGCGGCCCTTGACGGCGACGTACGCCCCGGTGGACGAGGGCGCGGACACGGCGGCGCTGCGCTTCACGCTCGCGGACGGCGCCGTCTACACGGTGGGCATGGTGGGCCTGGGCGTGACGAAGGCGGAGCAGACGGATCGCTTCTTCCAGGAGTCGCAGGCGAAGGTGGACGTGCTCTTCGTGGTGGATAACTCGGGCTCGATGATGGAGGAGCAGCAGAGCCTGGGGCAGAACTTCGCGTCCTTCCTGAGCGCGGCGGACGGCGCGTCGGTGGACTACCGCATCGGCGTCACCACCACGGGCCTGGAGCCGTCGCCGGGTGGCTGGTCCGAGTGCCCGGGCGGCGCGCAGGGCGGCGAGAACGGGCGCCTGTTCCCGGTGGATGGTTCGCGGCCCCGCATCATCACGCCGGGGACGCCGGATGCGGCGACGGTGTTCGCCAACAACACGCGCGTGGGCGTGTGTCATTGGAACGAGCAGGGCCTGGAGGCTGCCTACCGCGCCCTGTCCGACCCGCTGCTCTACAGCGATGATGACCCGCGCACGCCGCAGCCGAACGACGGCAACGGTGGCTTCCTTCGCGAGGACGCGCGCCTGGCCATCATCTTCGTCTCGGACGAGGAGGACTTCAGCGCGCAGCCGGTGTCCTTCTATGAGACGTACCTGATGGCGCTGAAGGGCAATGACCGCTCGAAGCTGAGCATCAACGCCATCGTCGGCCCCGCGGACCTGTCCAAGTGCCCGACGTCGAGCAGCTCGGGCAGCCGGTACAGCCAACTGGCGCAGACGACGGGCGGCGTGGTGGAGAGCATCTGCACGCCGAACTGGGCCAGCTCGCTGGAGAAGCTCTCCGACAGCACCTTCGGCGCCAACCGCAAGTTCCCGCTCTCGGAGACGCCGGCGGACCCGGCCGGCATCGTGGTCCACGTGGACGGAGTCCCGGTGACGTCGGGCTGGACGTACGACGCCCGCGACAACGCGATCCTGTTCGACCGTGCGTCCGCGCCGTCGGCGGGCTCGCTGGTGGAAGTGACGTACGCGCTGGGCTGCGGCTGAGCGCGCTTCGCCTGAGCGCGTGGGAGGAGAGGGGCCTCCCACGCGCATGCGGGCTCAAGGCGACGAGGCCGGTTTCATCAAGGCGTTGAGGGCGGCGTAGTTGGCCGCGCCCTGGAACAGCGGTTCGGCGCGTCCATCGGCGAGGAACGCGGTGACCAGCGCGGTGGCTTGCCCCCAGAGCGCCAGTGGAATCGACGTTCCGCTGGAGAGCCTGCGCACGCCCAGCCCCTGCAGTTCGAGGGCGTTGGGGAGCCCGGGGCGGACCATCGCATTGACGGGCAGGGGCGTGCCTCGGGTGATGGCCTGGAGCCCCTCCGCGTCCACCAGCCCCGGGACGAACAGGCCATCCGCGCCCGCGGCGCGGTATTGCTCCGCGCGTGCGAGCGCCTCGTCTTTCCGCAGCGCCTCGGGAACGAGCCCGCGCAGGTAGACGTCGGTGCGCGCGTTGATGAAGAGGCGGACGCCGAGCCGCGCGCTGACCTGTCTCACCTGGGCAATCTTCTCGCACAGGACGATGGGGGCGCCCGCGCCGTCCTCGAGGTTGATGCCCACCACGCCCGCTTCGATGAGGCGGGCGGCGTTGGCGGCGACCTGGGCGGGGTCGTCCGAGTAGCCACCTTCGAGGTCGATGGTCAGCGGCACCTGGATGATTCGGGTGATGGCATTGACTGTCGCGAGCAGGTGCTCGAACGGCAGGCTGTCACCGTCTGGGTATCCATGCGCCCACGCGACGCCCGCGCTCGTGGTGGCGATGGCCTTCGCACCCAGGCTCTCGAAGAGCCGTGCGCTGGCGGCGTCCCAGGCGTTGGCCAGGATGAGGGGCGCGGGGCCCTGGTGAAGCGTGTGGAAGGTCTCTGCGCGGGTGGCGGTGTCGGTGGACATGGGGGCCTTCAATCTGGCTGGGGGTGGGAAATGGAGGGCGGTGCATGGCGTCGCTCATGGTCGAGCAGCCATTGCTTGCGTTCGAGCCCGCCGCCGTAGCCCGTGAGGGACGCGTTCGAGCCCACCACCCGGTGGCAGGGCACCACGACGCCAATCGGATTGGCGCCATTGGCCATGCCCACCGCGCGCACCGCCTTGGGACGGCCAATCCGCTCGGCGAGCTTTCCGTAGCTGGTGGTGACGCCCGCGGGGATGTCCCGGAGCGCGCGCCAGACCTCGCGTTGGAAGTCCGTGCCCGCGGTGGCCACGGGCAGGTCGTCGATGGCGCGGAGGTCCCCGCGCAGGTACGCCTGCAGCGCCGCTGTCCGCCCGAAGGGGTCGCTCGCGGGCGCCAGCACGTACCCGTGCGCTCCGTAGTGAAGGCGCAGCAGGCGGAGCATCCGTGCTTCGTAGTCGTGCCAGTCGACCGCGCGCAGCGCTCCGGCCTCGTCGCAGACCACCAAGACCTCTCCGAGGGGCGTCGGGGCGCGGTCAATGAGCAGTCGCAGCGGCGGGGGCATGGGTGTCTTTCGTGGGCGAAGGGGCTTGAGCGCGCGCGGCATCCGCGGCCCACAGGTGTTGTGCCGCGTAGGCGCGCCAGGGGCTCCAGGCTTCCGAGCGGCGAAGCAGCGCCTCCGGCGTGGGCCGGACGCCGTGGTCATCCTCGAGCGCCCGGAGCAGCGCGACGTCCGCGGAGGGAAACGCGTCTGGTTCACGCACGGCGCGCAGGGCGATGTACTGCGCCGTCCAGTCGCCAATGCCAGGGATGCGCTTGAAGCGGGCGATGGCTTCCTCCAGCGAGGCGCCGGGCTGGAACAGCCGTGGGTCCGCGACGGCCGCGGCGGCGAGACTCGACAGCGTCTTCGCGCGAGCCGCGGGCATGCCCAGCCGGCGCAGGTCCTCGTGCACGAGCCTTTCGGGGCGGGGGAAGGTTCGCAGCAACAGCGGGTGCCCGGTGGCCTCGGTGAGGGCGGGCTCGCCGTACTCGGCGACCAGCCGTGCGCCCAGACCGCGCGCGGCGGTCACCGTCACCTGTTGTCCCAGGACGGCCCGGACGGCGAGCTCGAAGCCGTCCCAGCCGCCCGGAGCCCGCAGCCCGGGGCGCCGCGCGACGAGGGGCGCCAGCCGTGGGTCGCGTGACAGGTGCGCGCCAATGGCATCCACATCCGCGCCCACGTCGAAGACGCGGCGGACCTGGGCCACGACCATGGGCAGGGCTTGGACGTCTGGCAGCCGGAGCGTCACCCTCAACCCCGCCCGTCGCGGCGCCGGGGCGACCTCCACGGAGCCCGCGCCCCGCGCGTGCGCCACCGTCCGCCGGTAGCGCCCGGCTTCGACGTGCTCGAGCCCCGGCAGCGCCCGCGCCTCCAGGTGGGCCCGCATCGATTCCCAGTCGTAGGGTGGATGGTAGGGAATGAAGAGCGTGACGCCCGTGGCCGCGGTCCCCGCGGGCGCCTTGCTCCGGCGCAGCTCGCTGGGGGCGCGGCCATGGAGCGCCCGGAAGACCGCGTTGAAGCGGCGGACGCTGCGGAATCCGGCGGCGAGCGCCACCTCGGCCATGGGCAGCGACGTCTCGTGGAGGAGCTGCCGGGCGAACAGCACGCGCCGCGTCTGGGCCACCGCGACGGGCGACGCGCCCAGGTGCTGCTGGAACAAACGCCGGAGCTGCCGGTCTCCCACGCCCAGCCGGTCCGCGAGCTCCGTCACGCCCGCGCCTTCGTCATCCATTCCACCCTCCGCGATGAGCGCCAGGGCGCGCGCGACGGTGTTGGACGTGCCGCGCCAGAAGGCGAGGTCCGGCGACGTCTCCGGGCGACAGCGCAGGCAGGGCCGGTAGCCCGCCTCCTGGGCTCCGGCGGCGCTGGGGAAGAAGGTGCAGTTCTCGAACCGGGGCGTCCGGGCGGGGCAGATGGGCCGGCAGTAGATGCGCGTCGTCCGGACGGCGGTGAAGAACCGGCCGTCGAAGCGGGCATCCCGGGTCTGCACGGCGCGGTAGCACGCGGAGGGTTCCAGGGCGGTCATGGCCTCTGCCTCCCATATACGGCGGCCGGTGTCTGGCCGCTTTCGGACGTGAATGGACGGGCCTGGCGCGGGGGCGCACGGGTTGGACGGGCTGCGTCATCGCATGCGGGACGGGACACAGGACAGGCATTGGCCGCCAGGAGAGGAGGCGTTCTGTCTACCACTGGGGAGATGGGATGAACTCGACTCGACAGGGGAGGGGGGCGCGTGCAGCCTTTTAAGCAAGATGCCGGAACCCCTACTTGTCGCGGCCGTGGGCGACATCCACGGCCGTTTCCACCGCGTGGAGACCTGGCTGGACGCACTGGAGCAGGCCCGAGGCCGCCAGGTGGACCTGGTGCTGGCCGTGGGCGACGTGGAGGCCTTCCGCCGCGCGGATGACCACCGTCGCAAGGCCGCCAAGCGCGCCATGCCCGCGGAGTTCGCGGAGTATGCGGATGGGCTCCGGCAGGTGAAGCGCCCGCTGTATTTCATCGGGGGCAACAACGAGGACTTCGAGGCGCTGCACGACCTCCAACAAGGGGGCACGCTGGCGCCGAATGTGACGTACCTGGGGCGGGCGGGCCTGCGTGAGCTGCGGGGGTTGCGCGTGGCCTACCTGTCCGGCATCCACGCGCCGCGCTTCGTGGACCAGCCGCTGAAGCCTCCCAGCACCCCGGACATGGTGAAGCAGGCCGGCTATTTCCGCACGCCCGAGGTCGAGCAACTGTCGATGCTCCGGGACGTGGACCTGCTGCTGGTCCATGAGTGGCCGCGGGGCATCGTGCAGCGGGCGCGTGACGAGAACCCGACGCCGCCCAGGCCCTTGCCCTCGTATTGGATTGGCAACCCGGTGACGCGGCGGTTGGTGGACGCGGTGATGCCCAAGTGGATGCTGTGTGGCCACTCGCACAAGGGCTTCGCCGTCACGCTGGAGGGGCCCGACCGGCCCCCCACGCGCATCGCGTGTCTGGACCAGGCGGCCAGGCCCCAGGAGTCCATCTTCTGGTTGGAATACGAGGGCCGGCAGGCCCAGCGCGCGGGCTGGGGCGTGTCGGGCGCCGTGGCGTGGACCGCCGGGCAGCGGTGGGACATGGCCTCGTTGCCCGCGCTCCTGACGGAGGGCGAGGGCACGCCCGCCGAAGCCGGACTCTGAGGTCCGGTTCAGCCAGGGGCCTCGTCAGAACGTCCCGGAGATGCCCGCCATCCGGGCACCGGCGACGGGCGTCACCTGGACCTGGGAGGCCTGGGTGCTCGGCGTGGCGTCACCCTTTCGGCCGTGGAGCAGCATGGGCACCGCGAAGCCAATCGCGGAGCCGAGCAGCGCGCCCGTGGCCACGTCCGAGAGGTAGTGCTTGTCCGCGCCCATCCGCAGCAGTCCCACCGAGGTGGCCAGGGGCAGGCCCACGCCCCAGATCCACGCCTGATGTTTGTAGCCGCGCAGCGCGGCGACCGTGCCCGTGGACACCACCAGCGAGAAGGCGAGGCTGGAGTGGCCACTGTAGAAGGACAGGTTGTTGTCGTTGGGGTGCGCGGTGAGGGCCTTCTGGTCCTCCGGCAGCACGTGGACGAAGGGCCGCTCGCGGCCCGCGATGAACTTCACCGTCTGGTTGGCCAGCGCGGCGATGGCGGTGCTCTGGACGATCATGGTGGCGTCCTCGGCGAAGAACCGGGTGGGCGCGCCCGAGTCGCGGCCAATGGCGTATTGAAAGCCCAGCAGTCCCACGGGCAGCGCGGCGAACCCGATGACGTTGCTCCATTGATGGGCCCGCGTCCGCGACGCCTCGGTCGTCCCGGCGAGGCCCCGGCCCCACCGGTCCAACCGGTTGAGGCGGTCGGTTCCGTCGGGCGCCCGGTCACACCAGCGGCACTCCGCCGGGGCCAGGTTGTCTTTGAAGAACGCCTCGCTGGAAATCCACAGGATGCCGGCCGCGCCGGTGACAATGCCATCCCGTGTCCAATCGAAGCGGAGCTCGTGGAGCTTCGGCTCGTCTCCGCTGTTCTGCGCGGAGGCGGGAAACGCGGGAACGACGGCCAGCAGGAGGGCAATGGCAACCGCTTGGATGGGTAGGCGCACGGGCGGCAGCATAGGGGCCTCGTCCCGTCGTGTTCCAGCGGGCGTTTGCGGAACAGGTGCGTAGAATGCTGGCGCCCCCGCCATCTTTGAAAGGAAGGCCCGCGTCCATGCACCTGACCGCCGCGTCGGAGTTGCCGCTCCGCGCCTTGTCCACCCTGTTCGCGCGCGCCTTCGAGGGCTACCTCGTCACCATTCCAGACGCCCCCGTGTTGTTCGATGCACGGGTGCGTGGCGAGCACATTTCCCTGGAGGACAGTCGTGTGGCACGGGTGGACGGTGAGCCCGTGGGCCTCGTGCTGATGGCTCGCAGGGGCCGGGTGAGCCGCGTGGCGGGCATGGGCGTGCTCCCCGCTTGGCGCAATCGCAAGCTGGGCGCGGCGATGTTGCGTCCATTGATGGACGAAGCGCGGGCGCGCGGAGACTCCCGGATGGTGCTGGAGGTCATCGAGCAGAACGCCCCCGCGGTGGCGCTCTACGCGCGTCTGGGTTTCCAGCGCATGCGCCGGTTGGTGGGCTTCGCGGGGACGCTCGGGGCCCAACGCGTCGAAGCCACGCCCGCGCCGGAGGAAGTGGGCAAGGGCGAGCGCGCGAGGCTTGGAGTTGAAGGACCGCCCACGTCCGAACTGGAGGAAGTGGACCCGGGCGAGTGCGCGAGGCTGTTGCCGGAAGGACTTCCGTGGCAGCTCGCCCCCGCGACGGTGTCGGGCTTGTCGCTCCCGGCGCGGGCGTTCCGGTTGGGGCCCGCGGTGGCGGTGCTGGCGGACGTCGCTGCCCCCTCGCTCGGGCTTCGGTCCCTGGGCGTGGACGCGGAGGCACGGGGGCAGGGGGCCGGCCGCCGCTTGCTGCACGCCCTGGCCGCGCGGTGGCCGGGGAAGCCGTTCGCGGTGAGCGCCGTGGTCCCCGAGGACGGGCCCGCGCGGTTCTTCGAGCAGGTGGGCTTCACCCGGACGGCGCTGACGCAGCTCGAGCTCGCGCTTTCCTTCGTGCCGTAGCGGGCGCCGGAGGGCCCGTTATCGGCGGGCTGGCCGGGAATACGAGGAGGGCAGACGGGCGGGCGCGGAATGACCTGGGCGGCGGGCCCGGAATCGAGCATGAAAGTCACCCGCCCGGTCGTTCTAGAATCCACCCCGCAATGCCCCTTCGCTCTGGCCGCTCCCTTCACGTGTTCCCCGACGCTGGCCGGCGTCAGGCGGCGCTGCGTGCGATGGGGGATGCCAGCGGGCTGAGCGTGGGCGCCCACCTGCTGACCTGGGACGAGCTGCTCCAGAGTCTGGGCGGTGCCCGGGAGCTCAACCGGCGGCCGTGCCCGGCGGTGGCGGCGCGCGCCGTGGTGGCCTCGGTGGGGTTGGAGCTGGGCTCGACGCCCTTCGGCGACTACGTGCGGGAGCCCGCCTTCGCCCGGGCCGCGCTGGACGTGGTGCTCGACCTGAAGGCCGGGCGCTTGTCGGCCCGGGAGCTCCAGGACGCGGTGGAGGTCCTCCCTCCGGAGCGGAGGACCCGAGGGCGGGTGATTGCGCGCCTGTACCATCTGTACGAACAGCGGATGGCGGAGCTGGGGCTGGCGGACCGCGAGGACGTGATGCGCGGCGCCCGCGAGGCGCTGGGCCGGGGGGCGTGGCCGGCGGGGTGGGAGGCGCTGAGCACGCTCGTGCTGCACGGTGTCTACGACGTGCGTCCTTCCGGGCTGGAGCTGTTGTTGGCGCTGGCGGCGGCCTGCGAGTCGCGCCGGGTGTCGTTGCGCGTGGAGACGCCGGTGGGCGGCTCGCCCGTGGCCGACGCGGCGCTGACCGCGCTCTTCCGCGCCTTCGAGAACCGCGGCGACGCGATGACGCACGTGGACCTGTTCAAGGCGGACGTCACCTTCGAGGGCCGGCCCTTCATCGACCTGGGGCGCCACCTGTTCTCGTCCCGGGCGCCGCGCGACGTGCTGAAGGACGCCGTCCCCTCGCTCCGCGTGTGGAGCGCGGCCACGGCCCGGGATGAGGCCCGCCTGTTGGCGCGTGACGTGCGGCGGTTGCTCTCCGAAGGCGTCGCGCCGGGGGACATCGCGGTGGCGTACCGCGAGCTGGGGCCGGAGGCGGGATGGCTCGCGGAGTCGCTGGGAGAGCTCGGTGTGCCGGTGCGCTTGCCTTGGGGCGAGCCCCTGGGCCTCGCGGGCCCGGTCCGTCTGGCCCTGGACCTGCCGTTGCTCGTGGAGGATGGCTTTCCGGCCGAGCGTGTCGCGGACCTGCTGGGCAGCCGCTACGTGCCCAAGCTGTCCCGTGGGGCGCCGGATGCGCCCGCCAGCCTCTTCGCGCAGGCCGCCGTGCGGGATGACCGGCTGGGCGCGGTGCGCGGACGCGGTGCCTACGACGTGCGCCTGGATGGCCTGGCCCGGCGGCTGCTCGCGCTCAGCACCGCGCGCAAGTTCCAGGACACCACCCGCGTCCAGGCGGTGAAGGTGCTCCGCGAGCGTTGCATGCAACTGGTGGAGGCCTGCAAGCGCATCCCCGAGGAGGGCACCGCCGCCGAGCTGCTCACCTCCTGGTGGCAGGTGGTGGAGCACCTGGGGCTGGTTGCCTCCGAAGGTGCCTTGGAGGCCCGTGAAGAGGGTGGGCTCGGCGCGCGCGCGGTGGATGCGCGGGCCCGGGACGATGCCGCGCGTGAGGCCCTGCGTCTGCGGATCCAGGGCTTGCTGCGGATGATGAAGTCGGTGGGCGGCGGACCGAAGATGCGCCGCCGCACGTTCGGGCGCTGGCTGCGCGACGCGATGTTGGATGCGCACCTGCCGCCCCGAGGCCCTCGCGGCGCCGCCATCGAGGTGCTGGACGTGGCCGAGCTGCCGGGCCGCTCGTTCCAGCACCTGTTCCTCGCGGGGCTGACGGAGGGCCGCTTCCCCGGCCGCGATGCGCCGTCGCCGCTGTTGCCCGACGCGGAGCGCGCCGCGCTCAACAAGCACCTGGGCCGGGACGTCTTCCGCCTCACCGGTGGCGAGTTCGACGAGCGCGCGGCGTGGCGCCTCACCGAGGACCGCCTGCTCTTCGCCAGCGCCCTGGCCGCCGCCGAGGTCACCGCCAGCCTGTCCTTCGCGGTGGAGTCCGCGGGCGGGCAGGAGCAGGTGCCGTCCGCGTTCCTGGAGGAGGTGCGGCGCCTCACCGCGTTGAAGTGGGCGCCGCGCTCGCTGGCGCCCATCCCGCCGCTGGACGAGGTGCTCACCGAGTCCGAGCTGCGCCGCTGCGTCGCGCTGGAGGCCTTGTCCCAGCCGAAGCTGCGCGTCACCGAGCCGGACGTCGCGGCCCGGATTCTCAAGCGCCGCTTCGAGCCCGAGGCCTGGTTCGCGGGCGCCCGCGAGCTGTCGGACGTGGAGGTGGAGCGGCTCTTCTTCTTCGGTGACAAGCACGCGCAGCCCGGGCCGTACTCGGGCTCGGTGGACGTCAACACCCTGCGCGAGTCCCTGCGCGAGACGTTCCGCTTCGACATCACCCGGCCGCTCTCCGCGTCGGCGTTGGCGCGCTTCGGTAACTGCGGCTTCCAGGGCTTCTTGTCGTACGGCTTGAAGGTGGCCGAGCCGGACGTGCCGGGCGAGGAGTTCGATGCCCGGGGCCGCGGCACCTTCTGGCACAAGGTGGTGGAGGAGGTCTTCGCGGCGCTGAAGGAGAAGCAGCTTTTGGGCAAGGCGCCCGAGGAGATTCCGGACGAGGTGCTGGACGCCGCGTTGAAGACGGCCATCAAGGACTTCGAGCGTGTGCACCACGTGGGACATCCGGAGCTGTGGAAGCTGGCGCACGAGCGGGCTCGCGCCATGGCCCGGCGCATCCTGGTGGACGAGCGGCGGGGTCTGCCCTTCGACGCGATGACGCCGGAGAACTTCGAGTTCCGCTTCGGCCCCGCGGCCCGCGACGACAAGTGGAGCAACGTCGTGCTGCACGCGGGCGAGGAGCCCGTGTACTTCGAGGGCACCATCGACCGGCTGGACACGTCGGGCGGCGAGGTGGGCGTCATCGACTACAAGTCGGGCCGGTTGGACAAACGCTCGTTGAAGGAGCGGCTGCTGACGTCGGACTTCCAGCTCCCGCTGTACCTCTACGCCGCGCGTGAGAGCGGTCACAAGGACGCGCGGCAGGCGGCGTGGTTCTCGCTGCGCACGGGCATGGCCATCCGCCTGTCCGAGGTCATCTCCGACGCGGAGCTGGATGAGCTGCTGTCCAAGGACCCCGAGGTGCGCGCGAAGGTGGCGGAGAAGGAAGGCCTCAACCTGCCCAACGCCGTGGAGGCGCTGGTGGGCACGCTGCGCGAGGGCAAGTTCGCCGCGCGCCCGCAGGACTGTGGGACGTGTGGTTACCGGGCCGTGTGCCGGATCACGGAGCGCCGCATGACCGAGGAGGGCGGATGAGCGCCGAGCCGTCCCTCCTCGCGCTGGAGCGCAACCTCGCCCTGATGGCGGGCGCCGGCGCGGGCAAGACGTACAGCCTGATCACCATGGTGCTGCACCTGCTGGCCGGCGCGCGTGAGGCCGGCGGCCCGGTGCGTCCGGCGCGGCTGTGCATGCTCACGTTCACGGACAAGGCCGCCGCGGAGATGCGCGCGCGCGTCCGTCAGCGGTTGGACGGGCTGGCGCAGGGCGACACGCGGATGGACCAGGAGGAGGCGCTGCGGGCCTCGCTGGCGCGGCTGGACAAGCCCTTCCCGCTGCCGGATGCATGGCGGCAGATTCGCGAGGAGCTGGGCGCGGCCACGGTGGGGACCTTCCATTCGCTGTGTGGCCAGTTGCTGCGCCGCGCGCCGCCCGCGGTGGGCATCGACCCGAACTTCGAGGTGCTGGACTCACTCGAGGCGACGGGACTGGTGCAGGACGTCTGCGAGCGCGTGGTGTTGGACGCGCTGGAGGCGGGCGACGCGCAGGTGCGGGAGCTGTGTCAGGAGCTGGGCTTCTCCGGCTCGGGGTTCTCGGACGGCCTGGTGGCCGCGCTGGTGTCCGTCTACGGCAAGCTTCGCGAGGAAGGCCTGCGCGCGGAGAAGGCCGCCGTGAGTGATGCCGCGGAGGCGCGCGCGGAGCTGGACGCGTCGATTACGCGGTGCCTGGAGCTGTGCGCGGAAGCGCGCGGCCTGGACGCGAAGGGCGAATGGAGCCGGCTGCTGGGCGGGCTGGAGCGCGCGCTCAACGGCATGACGGCGGAGAACTTCGGCCAGGGGGAGCGCTTCCCGTGGCTGCGCGCGTGCTTCAAGACGGACGGGCGCAACTTCGGGAGGCTCAGCAAGGGCGCAGCGGGCCCCGTGAGGGACCTCTACTGGCGCGTCTTCGGCAAGAGCGATGGCTCCGTCCCCCGGCTGGACGATGCCTGGGCCGCGTGGCGTTCCGCGCCCTTCGAGGTGACCTTCCGCGAGCTCCTGTCGCGCGTGGAGGTTCGTCACGACACGGAGTTGTCTCGCCGCAACGTGCTCGACTTCACGTCGCTGCTGGTGAAGTCGCGCGACCTGCTCCGAGCGCATCCGGAGTTCCGCCGTCAGGCGCAGGAGCGCATCGGCGCGCTGCTGGTGGACGAGTTCCAGGACACCAACCGCCTCCAATTGGAGCTGGTGCTGCTGCTGGCGGAGCGGCGCGAGGACGGCCCGCGCGAGCTGGCACCCGATGTGGACCTGGTGACGGCGCTGCCGCTGGAGCCCGCCTTCCTGTGCGCGGTGGGTGACCGCAAGCAGTCCATCTACGAGTTCCGTGGCGCGGACGTCTCCGTCTTCTCCGTGCTGGCGAAGAAGCTGGAGGACGAAGGTGGCACGCGCGGCTTCCTCCAGACCAACTACCGCTCCGTGCCGGGCCTGCTGTCGTTCTTCAACCGCGCCTTCGCGGGCGTGCTCGTCGCCGCCGACTCCCGGAACCCTCGGCCCTTCGAGGTCATCTACGTCCCGGAAGAGGATGACCTCGCCGCGGCGAGGTCGTCGCTGGCGGACGCGCCGGTGGTGGAGCGACTGCAGTTGGATGAGGCGGCCACGGCGTCGGATCTGCGCTGGCTGGACGCGGACACCATCGGCCGGCGGTTGCGGTGTCTGCTGGCGCCAGGGGCGCCTCCGTCGGTCGCGAGCGAGGATGGAGAGGGGCTCCGCCCGGCGCGTGGCGGCGATGTCGCCATGCTCTTCCGGACCTTCACGCATCTGGAGGTCTACCGGCAGGCGCTCATCCGCCACAACGTTCCGCACCGCGTGCTGCGCGGGCGCGGCTTCTACGGCGCGCAGGAGGTGCTGGACCTGTCCTCGTTGCTCGCGCTGCTGGCGGACGCGGATGACGCGCTGGCCTTCGCGGCGGTGTTGCGCTCACCCCTGGTGGGGTTGAAAGACGCGTCGCTCTTCCAGCTCGCGGGCGATGCCCCCTTGTCGTTGTCGTCGCCCCGGCTGACGGATCCGCAGGTCCTGTCCTCGTTGTCCGAGCGCGAGCAGCAGCGCCTGGCGACCTTCCTCGCCGCGCTCCCCGGCCTGCGGCGCGAGCGCGACCGGATGGGTGTGCGGGAGTTGCTGGTGTCCGCGCTGGAGGTGACGGGCTACCGCGAGACGTTGGCGGGCTCGCCCTACGCGGAGCAGGCCAGCGCCAACGTGGAGAAGCTGCTGGCCCTGGCCGCGCGGCGTGACGAGCGCGGCACGGGCGGCTGCGTGGCCTTCTCGCGCGAGCTGCGGATGCTGGCGGAGAACAACCCCACGGAGGCCCAGGCGGACCTGCTGGACGCGAGCGACCCTCGCGCGGTGCAGTTGCTCACCATCCACAGCTCGAAGGGCCTGGAGTGGCCCGTGGTGGTGGTGCCCTCGATGGGGGGCCGGCGGCGTGGCACCTCGGGCCGGGCCCACTTCGAGCGCACCCACGGCATCTCCCTGCGCCCGTGGGCGCCGGATTCACTGGATGAGTATTCCTCCAGCCGCTTCGACGCGGTGCGCGCGGAGCTGAAGGCCCGCGAGGACGCGGAGTACCGCCGCCTGCTCTACGTCGCGCTCACCCGCGCCAAGGACCTGCTGGTGCTGGGCGGCGGCGCGGAGCCGCGCGGGGGCAAGGACTCCTGGTGGCACCTCATCGACGGCCGGCTGGACGCGGACGCCGAGCTGCGCGCGCTGGTGGACGACCTGGACGTGGACTCGCTGCCGCCTCCCGCGGACCCGGAGCCGCCAGGTCCCGAGGCCCTGGCGCAGGCCGAGGCGCGCGTCGAGTCCGCGTTGCTCCGCGTCCGTGGCGGGCGCGTGGCGCAGGCCGAATCGCCCGGCGCGGCCGTGGCCACCGCGGAGGCCTTGCAGGACTTCATCGCCTGTCCGCGCCGCTTCCATTATGTGCACCGGCTGGGGCTTCGTGGCGCGCCGTGGCCGTGGGAAGTGCCGCCCCGGGGTGCACCGCCGCTGGTGGAGCCTGATGGCTGGCTGCTCCCGGAGCGCCCCGAGGACCTCACGCAGCGGCTGCTTCGCGGCGTGGACCTGCGGCTGGCGGCGCCCGGCGTGGACGCGTCGGAGCGGCGAGCCCACCTGGTGGGGCTGCTGCGCGACGCGGGCGCGCTCCCGGAGGATGAGGGCATGGACGCGGTGCTGCGGACCGTGGAGCGCTTCCTGGGCTCGGCGTTCGCTCGTGAACTCGCGCAGGCGCCTTCACAGTCGATTCATCGGAATCTGCCCTTCGTGCTGGCCCTGGAAGGCGGCGTCAGCGTCGAAGGGGCCGTGGACCTCTTGTGGGAGTCACCCCAGGGGGAGGCCGTGTTGGTGACCTTCAAACACGGCGGACGGCATCCACTGGGCGTGGCTGCCTACACGTACGAGCTGGCGACACTGGGGATGGTGGCTCGGCACATGGTGCGAGAAGGGGTGCCGGTGCGGGTGGGAGTCGTCTTCCTGCGCGAGCCCCAGCCCGAGCCCGAGTGGCTCTCGGGGAGCAGGGGGCTGGAGGAGGCCGCGGGCCGGCTGGCCGGGGCGGCACGGGCCGTGGCACGAGGTGAGGCCCAGCGTGAATGGGATGGGAGGGAGAAGGCGGCCTGCCAGGCCCTGCATTGCGGCTTCTCGGAACACTGTCACCCGGCCCCCCGCGCGTGCTAAGCGGCGGGCACCATGCCGAACGTCGTCGTCATCGGAGCGCAGTGGGGAGATGAGGGGAAGGGCAAGGTCGTCGACCTGCTCACCGAGCATGCCCAGGTGGTCGTCCGCTTCCAGGGCGGCAACAACGCGGGGCATACGCTGGTGGTGGGGGGGCAGAAGACCGTTCTTCACCTGATTCCCTCGGGCATCCTCCACCCGGGGAAGACGTGTGTCATTGGCAACGGAGTGGTGGTGGACCCCGCCGTCCTCGTTGGGGAGATTGACGCGCTCAAGGTGCGCGGCTTCCTCAAGGACGACGCGCAGCTCCTCATCTCCGACAATGCCCACGTCATCTTCCCGTGGCACAAGCTGCTGGACAGCTTCCGCGAGAAGGCCCGCGGTGGCAGTGCCATCGGCACCACGGGCCGGGGCATTGGCCCCGCGTACGAGGACAAGGTCGCCCGGCGTGGCATCCGCGTCCGCGACCTGCTCAACGCGGACCGGCTGCGCGCGCGCATCGAGGCGCGGCTGCCGCAGGCGCTGGATGAGCTCAAGGACCTGTGCGCGCAGGCGGGTGACCCGGTGCCGCAGTTGGAGGTGCCGCAGATCCTGGCCGAGTTCTCCGCGCTGGGTGAGCGCCTCAAGCCCTTCGTCCACGACGCTTCGCTCTACCTCGCCGGCCAGGTGCGCCGCGGCGCCCGCATCCTCTTCGAGGGCGCGCAGGGCACGCTGCTGGACGTGGACCACGGCACCTATCCCTTCGTGACGTCGTCCAACTGCGTCGCGGGTAACGCGGCGGTGGGCTCGGGCCTGGGGCCCACGGCCATCGACAAGGTGATGGGCATCAGCAAGGCCTACACCACGCGCGTGGGCGGCGGTCCGTTCCCCACGGAGCTGAACGACGCCACGGGCGACCAGCTCCGCAAGGTGGGTGACGAGTTCGGCGCCACCACCGGCCGTCCGCGCCGCTGCGGCTGGCTGGATGGCGTGGTGCTCCGCTACGCCTCGCGCGTCAACGGCCTGTGGGGCATGGCGCTCACCAAGCTGGACGTGCTCAGCGGGCTGAAGACGCTGCAGATCTGCACCGCGTACGAGCTGGACGGCCAGAAGGTGACGGAGCTGCCCGGCGACTACGAGGATCTGGCGCGCGTCAAGCCCATCTACGAGACGCTCCAGGGCTGGGACGAGAAGATCGCCGGCGTGCGGACCTTCGACGAGCTGCCGGAGAACGCCAAGCGCTACGTGCGCCGGGTGGAAGAGGTCAGCGGCGTCCCCGTGGTGTGCGTCTCCGTGGGCGCCGACCGCGGCGAGACGGTGCTGCTCCAGAACCCGTTCCGGAGCTGAGCCGGCCCGGGGGCCACGTCCTGGGGGTCCCCGGCGCGTGCTTGGGCGCTGACGAAGCCCCGGTTTTTCTGCTACGGCTGCCGGTGGGATACCCCGGGAGCCGTCATGGTCGTCTTGCGCAGACTCGTCATCGCGCTGTCCGCGGCAACGCTGTTGGGCGCCGCGGAGCCGTCTGCCGCGGCCCGGGCGGCCTTCCTTCGCGGTGAGGCCGCGCTGACGCGGGGCCGGTGGGATGACGCCGCCACGGCCTACCGCGAGGCGCTCTCCGCGACGCCCGGTTATGCCTCCGCCCTCAATGGCCTGGGCAGCGTGCTCTTCCGCAAGGGCCAGGTGCAGGAGGCGCTCACGTCCTTCCGCGAAGCCACCCAGGCCGACCCGGACTTCAAGATGGCCTGGTTCAACCTGGGCTATGCCGCGCGCAAGGCCGGGGACATGGCCACCGCGGCGCAGGCCTACGAGCGCTACACGCAGCTCGAGCCCGGGGACGCCGACGGTTACTACGGGCTGGGGGAGAGCTACCGGCAGCTCGGCCGGAAGCCAGAGGCCGTCGCCGCGTATCAGGCGTACATCGCCCGCGAGCACCGCAAGGGCGAGCAGGTCTGGGTCCGCAAGGCGACCGAGCACCTGAAGGCCCTGGGCGCGGAGCCCCTTCCGGCCCCCGCCCTGGTCGAAGCCACGACGGCCTCCACGCACGCTGCCCCCGTGGCGGCGGCGCTGTCCCGGACGGCCAACCCGGCGCTGGCGGCCGCGCGCATCCGGGATGGCGACGCGCTGATGAAGGAGCGCCGCTACCGTGAGGCGGCCTTCGCCTTCCTGGACGCGTCGCACGCGGACGTGGGCCACGTGGAGGCCCTGTTCAAGCTGGGCAACGCGCTGGCGGTGCTGGGCTATTACGGGCAGGCCGTGGCGCAGTGGGAGCGGGCCACCGAGCTGACGCAGGACGCCGCCATCCGCCAGAGCGCGAAGGAGAACATCGACCGCGCTCGGGCGAAGCAGGCGCAACTGGGCGCGTCCCCCCAGGCGGCGGGTTTGGCGCCGGGCGCGGGGCCCGTGGCGGACACGACGCGGGCCCAGGCCCGCCGCGCGTATGAGCAGGGCGTGCAGCGCATCGCCGCGCAGGACTTCAGCGGCGCCTTGTCGAGCCTCACCCAGGCCATCCAGCAAGAGCCCATGTTGGCGGTGGCCTACGTCGCGCGAGGCAGCGCGAACATCGGCCTGCGCCGCTATGCGGAGGCCGCCGCGGACTACCAGTACGCGTTGGACCTGGAGCCGGCGACGGCCTCACCGCTTTACGGGCTGGCCGAATCTTTCCGCGCCATGGGTCGCACGGTGGAGGCGCGCGACCTCTACGAGCGCTACGCCGCCTCCTCCGCCGCGGACGTCCGCCCCCAACTCCAGGAGGAATCCCGACAGAAGGCGGCGCGCCTGCGTTGACGGGCAGGCAGGAAGCCTGGGGGCAGGTGGACCGTGTCAGCCCCAAGCATTAGCTTCCATGAATGACCGGGCACGACGCGGCATCCAACGGACGGCAGGTCTTCAGGCCCCGCAGGGTCCTCGCAGCGGCCATGGCCGCCGCGGGCCTTCTCTGGGTGGCCGTGCTGGTGTACCTGCTGCGCTTCTTCGATGAAGTCCCGCTGCAGACGTTCCTCTCCGCGGGCTTCTTCGTCCTCTTCTTCGCCGTGTCGCTCACGTACTACGGGCGCACGCTCATCGTGGTGGACTCGCGGGGCATCACCTACCGCGGCATGGTGCGGACGCGGCGCTTCAGCTTCACGGACATCCGCAAGCTGGATGTGCTGCCCGGGCCCGTGACGGTGTACGCCGTCCGGGGCAAGGCGGGGCTGGTCCACTTCACCAGCTTCTTCCGGCACCATCAGCAACTGGCCCGGCTCCTCGTGGAGCGCGCCGGATTGGGGCCCACGCCAGGTTAGGCGCCACGGGGCCTCTTCACTGTGCCCCCGTCGCGAGCAGCCAGGTGACGGCGACGCCCGCGGACGCGGCCACCGCGCCCAGGCCAATCAGCCACCATTCCCCTCGGGATTGGGGGGCTGGGGGCGCGGTCTCCGGTGACGGCGCTTCGGTGGGCTCGCTGGAGGCGGCGACGGGCGCCTCGGCGGGAGCAGGCGGCAGCTCCTCCAGAGGTGCCGGAGCGGGTGGCGCCGGTTCCTCCACCGCGCCCTGGAAGCGAAGCAGGGAGCGCCCCAACTCGATGACGTCTCCATCCGTCAGGGGCACGCGGCCTTCGACGCGCTGGCCGTTGAGGAAGACGCCGTTGGGGCTGCCCACATCTTCCAGGGAGAAGCCACTCTCGCCGTGAATGACACGGGCGTGCGTCCTGGACACGGCCCTGTCTCTCAGGCGAAGCGCCACTTCGCTGCCCCGGCCAATCTCCGTCAGGGCCTCCGCGAGCGCATGGACCCGCCCCACATCCAGTCCGGTGAGACAGGTGAGGGTGGCCGCCCGGGACGTCCCCGGCTCGTGCGTTCCGGTGAGCAGCCCCTTCAACAACGCCACCGTTCCCACGCTCCGTTGGGCCACGGACTCCTGGAGGACGCGCAGCGCCATCTGGTCAGGAAGGCCGAGCGCTTCTCCGGGCATCACCAGCCTCGGAACCCGGGGCGGAACGAGCACGCCATTGATGGTGAAGGTGTTCGCGGCCTCGACCATCAGCCGCTGGGCCTCGATGCTCAGTCGAAGCAGCTTGGGCGGGAGCCCGGCCAGGTGGATGTCGTCGTCCGGGCCGCCGCCCAGCACGTGGAGGCCCTCGGCGAGTTCGAAGGCGGTGGTGGTGCCCAGGTGCTCGAATTCGAAGCGCATGGGCGCCGCTGGGAGCAAGGCGCTGGCCGCCGCCGAGGCCCGGTGTTTCGCGGACTTGTCTGCTGGCCGCGTCCCGGTGGGGCCGCCGCCGTCCAGGGGCCGGGACGCTTCCGCTCAGGCCGCGCGCGGCGTCTCCGGGGCGGGGGGCGTGTGGGGCTCGGGGCGCAGACGCGCTCCCGGATAGACGGCCACGGCGGACCCGTCCGCGACGAAGGCGGAGCTGGGCTTGCCCCGCAGGAAGGGGACGAACTGCTCGCCGTACATGCCCGCCACGTCGACCTCGAGCCGCGAGTCCTCCACCGACCACACGTTCCAGCGGGGATGCTCCACGCGGTACTCCGCGCAGCCGCCGTCCCGCTGCGCCGTGTAACCCCAGTAGTGCTCGGTGATGAACTCCGCCTCGGAGCCCGGCTCACTGGCGACGGGGGCGCCCCGCGTCGTCGCGGACAGGTGTTGCCACCGGCCGCCGGCCTTCCAGGCGTATTCGACCCGGCCGGCGGTGCCCGACTCCGCGCCGTCCATCTCCACCACGTGCCGCATGGGCAGCGCGACGTAGGGCTCGTTGTAGAGCACGCGCGCCACGGTGGCGATGGCCTGGCGCGGGACGATTTCCTTCACGAACACGACGCCCCGCCGCCAACCGTCGGACGCGAGGTGCCGCACGTAGAAGCGCAGGTTCACCTCGTCGAAGTTCTGGTGGAAGGGCACGGGCACCCCCCGCACTCGCGTCTGCAGGAAGCGGAAGCCCACCATGCTCGCGTACGTCCGGCCCTGCCAGGAGTCGAGCTCCGTCCCCTGGGGAACCAGGGGGCGCAGGACCTCCGGCGCCACCTCGTAGTTGAGCATCAGGAGATACCGCCACGAGGCCGTGAGGAAGGGGCGCATGGCCTGGGACTAATGCGCGGGAGCCCCCGAAGTCCAACCGCGACGGGTGGTGCGTGTGTCACGCGCTCACCCGTCGCAGAAGTTGGAGTGCTGTCGTGGCTACCAGGTCGCGCCGATGTTCAGGGTGCCCGCGTAGCTGCCGCCGCTGCTGAAGTTGCGGTCGCCCACCGTGACGTCACCGGGCGGGACGTTCGCGGCGAACTCCTGGTCGAGCAGGAAGTTGTAGTGGACGCGCGCGTCGGCGGTGAAGCTGCCCATGTGCAGGCGCAGGCCGCCGCCCACGGGGACGTTGGCCACCGTGTCGTCGGAGAAGGCCAGCGTGGGCGCCCGCACGTTGTACCGGCTCAGGCCCACGCCGCCCAGGACGTAGGGTTGGAGGGGCGCGGCGCCCAGGCCCAGCGTGGCCAGCGCATGCGCGCCGTTACGCACCAGGTCCGGACCGCTGGTGGAGCCCGTCAGGACGCGTCGGTCGAAGTTGTTGATGGCGCCCGAGTAACCCAGCTCGATGCCCAGCACCTTCGTGGGCTTGATGGCCACCGTCACGCCGTAGCCCAGGCCCGGGTTGATGTCGGAGCCCAGTGAATTTGTATAGCCCTCGATACCGCCGCCGATGAGGAACGTCAGGCCCCGCATGTCCGCGGAGGACTCCAGCCGCTCCTGCGCCATGGCGCTCCCCGCTCCCAGGACACCCACCACCGCTCCCACCTTGAGTAGAGTCTTCATTCGCGCCTCCCCTTGGGGCTGAGTCACTGTTTGAGGCGAGAAGATGGGAGCCACCGCTCGGCATGACAATTGCCGAAGCCCCGACTCGCGGATGCCGTCGAGGTTGCCTGCCCGCTCTGCGCGCGGTGGCCCCATCCGGTGGTGAACCCCGCTAGGATGCGCGGCCCCGATGCGTCTTCCGCCCTCTGTCCTCGCTCCGCTCCTGGCCGTCACCTGTCTTGCCTCCGCCTGTCGTGATGAGCAGGCCGGGCCCCGCGCACGCGAACCGCGCATCCCCGCGCCCACGCAGCTGCGCTCCCTGGATGCCGCGCCCGCGGACCTCACCTTCCGCAGCGGCGCGACGTTTGGCGGTGGGGCGGTGGTGTACCTGGGCTCGAAGGTGTCGCCGGAGCGGGCCGCGCCGGGCACGCAGGTGCGGCTGTCCCACTACTTCCAGGCGGTGCGTCCGCCTCCGCGGGGGTTCAGCTTCTTCGTCCACGTGGTGGACCCGGCCAGCGGCGGGATGGTGACCAACGCGGACCATGAGGTCCAGGGCGGCGCCGCGCCGCTGGAGTCCTGGCCGGTGGGCAAGGTCATCGAGGACGTCCACACGGTCGCGATGCCCAGCGTTCCCGGGCGCGTGGTGCTGGGCTTCTGGCGGGGCAACTCGCGGCTGACGGTGGATGACGCGAAGGCGCACGACGGCACGCAGCGGATGCTGGGGCCCGAGCTGGGCGGCGCCGCGCCGTCGCTCCCCGAGTACTCCGTGCCGCGCGTGAGCCAGCCGCCGACCCTTGACGGTGTGTTGGATGACGCCGCGTGGAAGCAGGCCAGTCCCGTGGTGCTGCGCCGCAGCTTCGACGGGAGCGCCGCGCGCCTGCGCACCGAGGCGCGGCTCGTCCATGACGGCACGTCGCTGTACGTGGCCTTCGACGTCGAGGACCCGGACGTGTGGGGCACGCTGCGCAAGCGAGATGACCCCATCTACGAGGAGGAGGTGGTGGAGGTCTTCCTCGACGCGAACGCGGATGGGCGCACGTACAACGAGCTCCAGGTGTCCCCGCACAACGTCATCTTCGACGCGTACTTCCCCGCGCGCCGGCAGGGCATGGACACCTCGTGGGATTCCGGGATGAAGTCCGCGGTGAAGGTGCGCGGCACGCTGGATGACCCGTCGGACCGCGACGAGGGTTGGACGGTGGAGATGCAGATTCCCTTCGACCGGCTGGCCGAGGTCCCCAACATCCCGCCCAAGCCCGGGGACCGCTGGCGCTTCAACCTCTACCGGTTGGAGCACCATGATCGCCGCACGGTGGAGGGGCAGTCCTTCTCGCCCCTCTTCGTTGGCGACTTCCACGCGTTGCCGCGCTTCGGCTGGCTCGTGTTCGAATGAAGGTCCGCGCGCTCACGCGTGAGGGCTGATGTCCCAGTGCGCGTCCGCCACCGAACGCTCGGTGGGGTCCCCCAGGAAGCGGAGGAAGCCGCGGAGCTCCATCGTGTCGATGAGCTCCTCGGCCTCCAGCTCCGAGAAGCCGCGCATGTCCACGAGCAGGTTGCGCATGACGGACTTGCCGCGCAGGTAACCCACGGGTTCTCCCGGGCCGAGCGCGTTCTTCAGGTCGGCGGTGAGCTGCTGGAGGTCGATGTCCTCGGAAATCATCGGCATCAAGGTGGGGATGGGTAGGCCACCCGGGCAACCGGCATCACCGCCGGGGGCGGCTCGGTTGGCAGGAAAGGGAGCAGGCGGACGTCGCGGCCATCGCTCTCCACCGTGACGGCGCCGTGGTGGTCCGTCCGCCAGCACTCACTCCCCAGCGCGCGGTAGCGGGCCTCCACCTCGGGGTGCGGGAAGCCGTAGCGGTTGCGCCGGCCCACGCAGAAGACGACGTGGCGAGGCCGCGTTCGTGCCAGCAGGGCCTCGGTGGAGGACGTCCGGGAGCCATGGTGGGGCGCCTTCATCACCGTCACGGGGCCCAACCGCTCGGCCAGGGCTTCCTCGCCCTCCGCCTCCACGTCCCCGGTGAGGAGCACGGTGACGTCGCCGTGGCGCACGAGCAGCACCACGCTCCGGTCATTGGCGCCTTCCATCAGCTCGCGTGCATCCGGCCCAGGAGGCCCGAGCACCTCGAGCGTGGCCTCGCCCAGGCGCAGGGGCGGGTGCCCCACCTCGACCTCTTCCACGAGGGCGCCTTTCGCCGCGGACACCACCTGACGGATGAGAGGGCCTTCCTCTTCTCCCGCGGGCATCCACAGCCGCTCCGTGGGCACGTGCCGCAGCGCGGACGCGAGCCCGAGCGCATGGTCCGGATGCGGATGGGACAGCACGGCCAGCGTCAGCCGGGAGATGCCCTCCTGTTTCAGGTACGGGAGGATGAAGCGCTCCGCGGGGTCCATCCCTCCGGGGACCCCGCCGCCATCCACGAGCATGTGCTCCCCGCCGGAGCTGACCACCACGGAGTCACCCTGTCCCACGGCGAGGAAGGTGACGCGCATCCCGGGGCGCGGCGCGAGCACGGGGCTCAACATCGCTACGAGGACGGCCGCGGGCGCCAGCAGCCCGCCCAGCCGCCAGCGGCCCGTCCCGAGCGCCCAGGTGAGCAGGCCCGCCGCGTAGAGCGCCGACAGGAGTCCCAGCGAGGGGACTTCCACCGAGGCCAGGGGCGCCGCCGCGAAGACGCGGGTCAGCACCAGCAGCAGCTCGGAGGCCCAGGCGCCCGCCCACAGCACCGGCGTGGCCAGCACGGGCGCGACGACGAAGAGCGCGGCGCCCCCCGCCGCCAGCCCCGTGAGCACGCCGCAGAGGGGCAGGGCGATGACGTTGGAGACGAGCCCCGCCAGGCTCACCCGACCGAAGGCCGCCGCGACAATGGGCAGCCCCGACAGCGTCGCGGCGGCGCTCGCGCAGAACGTCTGGGCCACCGTTTCCTTGGCCTGTCCCCACCAGCGCAGCAGGCGTCGAGGCTCGGCGGGGTCGGGCTCCGCGATGGGCAGCGCCTGGCGCAGCGGTGGTGACAGCAGCACCAGCCCGAAGACGGCGAGGAAGGACAGCCGCAGCGACAAATCGACCACGCTGGAGGGCGCAATCGCCACCAGCACCACTGCGGCCGCCGCGAGCCCGTTGAGCCCATCCGCGCGCCGCCACAAGGCCAGCCCGAGGAGCACCACCGTGGCCATCACCGCGGAGCGCACCGCGGGCGGTTGGTTGTCGGTGAAGACGACGTAGGCCCAGACGAAGGGCACCGACGCCGGGGCCGCCACCTGTCGTGCGTCGAGCGTCCGCCAGCGCTCGCCCGTGCGCACCACCAGGCGCCGCAGCACCGCGAGCGTCATCAACGCCAGCGCCGCGACATGCAGCCCGCTCACGCTCAACACGTGCGCCAGCCCCGCGCGGGAGAACGCATCCTCCCAGGCATCATCCAGCGCCGCGCGCTGCCCCGCGGCGAGCGTGAGGAAGAGCGCGGCCGCGTCCTCCGAAGGCGCCACCTTCCGCACCGAGGCCGCCAGCCGCGTGCGCGTGTCCTCCAGGGCGACGCGCCACGCGGGGGCAGGGGAGAGCACCAGCAACCGCTTCGCGTCCAGGCCGCCGGTGAACGCCACGCCCTGCCTCCGCCGCGTCACCCCGAAGTCCTTCTCACCGGGGTTGGACGGCGGTGAATCCGGCATCAGCTTCGTCTCTGCGCGCACGCGCTGCCCGGGGAGCAGGGGCAGCGGCTCGCCACGCAGCGACAGGTTCATCCGGAACCGTACGGGCTCCAAGGGCCCTGACGGAGGACCGGCCCGGGCGACCGCCAACCGGACGCGCGTCGTCCCGTCAAAGCGCTCCACGCGCTCCGCTTCACCTTCGACGATGACGGGACGTCCCCGCGTGAGGGGCTCGGGCACTTCGACGTGGGACTCCCAGCTTCCCAGCCCCACGCCTGCCGCCCAGAGCGACGCCAACACGGCCAGATGGGCACCAGGCAGCCTGCCGAGCGCCAGCCCGAGTGCTCCCAGGAAAAGCCCGCAAACGAGAAATGGACCACCGGGCGCGCTTGTTACTGGGGCGCAGAGTGCTCCGAGTGACAGGCTCAGGGCGGGAAAGAAGAGAGGACGCGAGCCCAGGTCGCGCCAAGCATGACGTTCCACCTTCCCACCCCCGCCCGCCGCCCGTCACACTGGTGCACACATCTGCCGACACCGCGTGTAGAAACCGACAACGTAGTCGGGCGCGTCCTGGGTGGTCAAGGCGATATCGTTGCCCGTGGATGTGGTTTGTGGTAGTAGTGCCCGGCTGAAAGGCCGGGAACGAGTCTTTCAAGGAGGCAGTGAGTGCAGACCAGCTTCAAGACTGGTGACAAGGCGGTCTACCCGGGCCAGGGCGTCGGTGAGGTGATGGGTATCGAACACACCGAGGTGGCCGGGCAGCGCCAGTCCTTCTACGTGCTGCGCATCCTGGAGAACGGAATGCGGATCATGATCCCGATCAACAAGGTCGGGTCGGTCGGTCTCCGGGAGATCATCAGCGAGGAGGACGTCAAGCAGGTCTACTCCATCCTCAGGGAGAAGGACATCTCCGTTGACTCCACGACGTGGAACCGTCGTTACCGGGAGTACATGGAGAAGATCAAGACGGGCTCGGTGTTCGAAATCGCCGAGGTGCTCCGCGACCTGTACCTGCTGAAGGGTGACAAGGACCTGTCCTTCGGCGAGCGCAAGATGCTGGATACCGCCCGCTCGCTGCTCATCAAGGAGCTGTCGCTGGCGAAGGACTGCTCCGAGGAAGAGATCGAGTCGGACCTGAAGAAGATCTTCAACCTGGCCTGAGCGGGCTGGGCTGCCGTCCAAGACTCGTCGCCCCGGGTTCCCATTGAGGGGGCTCGGGGCTTCGTCTTTCCATGACTGAGCCACAGACGAAGTCCGCCGTGGAAGTGGAGCGGGAGCGGCGCATCGCCGAGCTCGAGGCCCGGATGTCGCGCCGCCGCGTGGGGGTGCGCCCGGTCGCGGCGGTGATGGCCATCGCCGTGGGCGTGGCCCTGCTGGCGATGCAGTGGAAGGACCTGTCGTACTTCCTGTCGACGCGCGTTCCGCTGACGTTGGGGGCGGAAGGGGCGTACCGCTTCGAGGCGCTGGTCTCCAACCGCTACGCGCAGGTGCACGGGGTCCCCACGGTGCGTGGCGCCTACGAGCGGGTGGACGGTGGGTTGTATGTGCTGGTGGGGCTGCGGGATTCACCGTTCGTGGTGCGGCGCGAGGCGCTGCCGGGAGAGCAGTGGCCGGAGGGCCGTCCGCCGCCGCAGCCCGACCAACGGCCCTTCGCCGTCCGGGGGCGGCTGCTGGCGCAGGAGGACGCGCCTCGTTACCGCGACGCGCTCGCGCTGATGAAGCAGATGGGCGAGCTGCAGCCGCATGAAGGGCGGCTGTGGCTCCTCGTCGAGGGCGAGCGCCCGGGGGCGGACCGCGGCTTGATGCTGGTGTCCCTGGCGTTGGTCAGCTTCGTGGTGCTCAACGCCATGTTGCTCGTCAGGGGGCTGAAGCGCCGCTGAGCCGGGCGAGGTTCTCGCGTGCTTCGCGGTTCCCCGTGTCGTGCTTCAGAGCCTGCTCGAAGGCGGTGCGTGCCTCGGTGGACCGGCCTGCTGCGACGTGGTCGACGCCGGCTTGGAGGTACAGCCGCGACAACTGCTTGCGCAGTGGCGGTCCGTGTTTGCTCCATCCGTGGGCGAGCGCGTCATCCACGGAGACCGCGCTCGACAGTTGGGCGATGGCCTCGGAGAGGTCCCCCTTCGCCTGGGCTTTGCGTGCCGCCGTTTCGGCGGCCTCGAACCGGACGAGCTGCTCGTGCAGGTGGGACAGGTTCTCCGTCTGGGCCAGCTCTCTCGCCGCCGTCACGTTTCCGGCTTCGTAGAGGCGCAAGACCTCGGTCGCCTTGCTGGACCCCGCGGGTGCCATGGCGGCTGCATCGCCCGCCGAGGAAGACTGCCCGCGCGCCCGCGCGTCGCCCGTGCGCTGCCGGGGCGCAGCGCCAGAGTCGGCGTTTCGTGCCGGACCCTGCCGCCCGCTGTCCGCGGACGCCTCGCCGCCCGTCGTGGCCCGTTCGCTCGTGGTGACTGCGACGGGGCGCACCTGTTTCGTGGTCCCCCTCGCGACGTTCAAGGCGCTGATGCCAGTCGCCTTGGGCGTCGAAGCCTCCGGCGAGGTTCGGGGCGCCGCCCCATCGCGCTCGAGCGAGGTCGAGGGCTCACGTTCAGGGCTGGTGGCGGGCGACTCGGGCTCCGCACCCAACCGCTCCCCACCAGGCCGCGGTGCCGGCGTGCCAGGCGCCGCCGCCGGGGCAGCCTCGGCGGGCGGGGACGGCGGAGCCTCTGCGTCACCCGCCGCGCGCATGGAGAACAGGGCGATGAGCGCGGCCACGCCCGAGCCCACCGCCGCCGCCGTCAGGGCCACGCCCAGGGAGCTCAAGCCCCTGCGCGGCGGAGGCGCCTCCTCGGCGCTGGCCACGGGCACGCCCAGCGCGGGCGTGCCGCCATGGCCCCGCAGGCGCAGCAGGGCATTGCCCATGGAAATCTCATCCCCCGGCATCAGCTCGACCTCCGCGGCGATGCGGTGCCGGTTGAGGAACGTGCCGTTCTGACTGCTGAGGTCCTTCAGGAAGAAGCGGTCCCCCCGCCGCGTCAGGTGCGCATGGCGCCGGCTGATGGACGGGTGCTGCAGTCGGAGGTCCGACGAGGACGAGCGCCCAATCACCACCGCCCCCTGCTTCACCGGGACGAGCTGCCCGGCGCCAGGGCCTCGCTCGACGTACAGGAAGGCGGGCTCGTAGCCCGGATCCGAATACTCGTGCGACGTGTCGAAGCGGGAAGCGAGCTCCCGGTCGTTGTTGCCCCGGGCGCCCGGCCCGTGCCGCCGGCTCTTGCGCGAGCCCGCGGGGTACTGCGGAACGCGCTGGGGCCTGGGGTCGTCCGCCTGGAGCGGGTCGACCTCGTCGTCATCGAAGGGCAGCTCCACGTCGGAATCCTGGGACGCCTGCGTACCGGGCGGGCGGGGCGGCCGAGGGGGCCGCTTGGGGTTCGGTGGAGCCATGGTGGCCATTCTCCCAGATTGAGGGCGGCGACGAACCCCTCTCGAATACTGGCCTGTCCGGGACCCGAGACTCTAGAGTGAGGGACACACCCACGCCTATGGACCCAAGAGGATTGCCGCACGTGACCCCGCCCGCCATCCGGCTCTTCAACACGATGACCATGCAGAAGGAGCTGCTGCAGCCCGCTGTCCCGGGCGAAGTGGGGGTCTACGTCTGTGGTCCTACCGTCTACAGCTATATCCATATCGGGAATGCGCGCACCTTCACCTCCTTCGACGTGGTGGTCCGCTACCTCCGTCACCGGGGCCTGAAGGTTCGCTACGTCCGCAATTTCACGGACGTGGACGACAAGATCATCAAGGCCGCCGCGGAGACGGGCGAGGCCCCGGTGGCCCTGGCGGCGCGCTTCGTGGAGATCTTCCGCGAGGACGCCAAGGCGCTGCACCTGCTGGAGCCGGACGTGGCGCCGCGCGTGAGCGACCACCTGCCGGAGATCATCGCCATCATCCAGAAGCTCGTGGACAAGGGCCACGCCTACGCGTCGCAGGGGGACGTGTACTTCTCGGTGAGCAGTGACGAGGACTACGCGAAGCTGTCCAAGCGCAACCTGGATGACCTGTGCGTGGGCGAACGCGTGCAGCCGGGGGAGCAGAAGCGCGAGCCGCTCGACTTCGCGCTGTGGAAGGCCGCCAAGCCCGGCGAGCCCGCGTGGGAGAGCCCCTGGGGCCCGGGCCGGCCCGGCTGGCACATCGAGTGCTCCGCCATGAGCGCCAAGTACCTGGGTGAGACGTTCGACATCCACGGCGGCGCGCTGGACCTCATCTTCCCGCACCACGAAAACGAAATCGCGCAGAGCGAGTCCGCCAACGGCGTGACCTTCGCCCGGTACTGGATGCACTGCGGCTTCCTGGACCTGGAAGGCGCGAAGATGTCCAAGTCGCTGGGCAACGTGGTGCGCCTGCGCGACGCGCTGACCAAGGTGGACCCGGAGGCGCTGCGCTTCTTCTTCCTCTCCACGCACTACCGCCACCCGCTGTCCTTCTCCGACAAGGCGCTGGCGGACGCGGAAGCGCGCATGGAGTACTTCTACGAGACGCTCCGCAAGGTCGACGAGCGCGTGGCGGGCAAGGACTTCGGCAAGGGGCCGCTGCACGGCGAGCCCCACCGCTTCTTCGCCGAGTTCGAGTCCGCCATGGACGACGACTTCAACTCCGCGGGTGGCCTGGGCGCGCTGTCGGGGCTCTTCGGGATGATGAACGAGCTCGCGGACAAGCCGCCGGTGAAGGACAAGGCGCTCATGGGCCGCACGCTCCAGGCCCTGCGTGAGGACGTGCGCCGGGTGTCCGGCGTGCTGGGCCTCTTCGAGGACGTGCCGGACGCGTGGCTGCTTCGCCGCCGGGAGCGCGCCGTGCGTGAGCGCGGCATCGACGTGGCGGACGTGGAGCGCCTGCTGGGCGAGCGCACCGCTGCTCGCGCCGCCAAGGACTTCGCCGCCGCGGACCGGGTGCGAAGCGAGTTGAAGCAGAAGGGCGTGGAAATCATGGACACGCCCGCTGGCACGACGTGGAAGGTGGCGCCGGTCCAGGGGTGAGGCGGCGCTTCGGGTGTCCCGGGCTTCGTGTTAGGGCTCGGGACACCATGATGCGCTCGCTGCCCCTGCTCCTCGCCCTCTGCTCCGCTCCAGCGCTCGCGCAGCGCGTGCCGTTGACGACGCCCGCGGAGAAGTCCGCGTCCGGCGTCATCGCTCCGGAAGTGCTGCGCGCGCACGTGCGCTTCCTCGCGCATGACCTGTTGGAAGGGCGTGGACCCGGCACACGTGGTGACGCGCTGGGGCAGGCGTACATCGCTGCTCAGTTCGAGGCGCTCGGCCTGAAGCCGCTGGGCACGGATGGCACCTACTTCCAGCCCTTCGACCTGGTGGGCATCACCAGCAGCACCCAGGAGCTGTCGTTCAAGGGCGCCACGAACGACGTGCGCCTGAAGTTCCACGACGACTTCATCGCCGTGTCCGGGGTGCAGGCGCCCGAGTCGAAGCTGGAGTCCTCCGAACTCGTCTTCGTGGGCTACGGAATCCAGGCGCCGGAGTATCAGTGGGACGACTTCAAGGGGATGGAGCTGCGCGGCAAGACGCTGCTCATCCTCAACAGCGACCCGGAGGATGATCCGCAGCTCTTCGCCGGGAAGACGCGGCTCTGGTACGGCCGCTGGGATTACAAGTACGAGCAGGCCGCGAAGATGGGCGCAGCGGGCGCCATCATCATCCACACCACGCCGAGCGCGGGCTATCCGTGGCAGGTGGTGCAGACCTCGTGGACGGGCGAGCAGTTCGAGCTGCCGGCCGCGGAGGGGCCCCGGCTCCAGGTGAAGGCCTGGATGACCTCGGCGGCCACGGGCCGGGTGTTGCAGATGGCGGGCAGGGATTTGACCGCGCTGCAGGCCGCCGCGCAGAAGCGCGACTTCCAGCCGGTGCCGCTCGGGGTGACGGTGACGACGCGGCTGACGAACACGGTGCGCCGCAGCCCCACCGCCAACGTGCTGGCGCTGCTTCCCGGAAGCGACCCGAAGCTGTCCCGGGAAGTGGTGCTCTACACCGCGCACCATGACCACCTGGGCAAGAAGGAGGGCGGCAAGCCGGGCGAGGACACCATCTACAACGGCGCGCTCGACAACGCGTCCGGCGTGGCGGCCATGCTCAACGTCGCCAAGGCGTTCGCGGCCCTGCCGAAGGCGCCGCGCCGCTCCATCCTCTTCGCCGCCGTGGCCGCGGAGGAGCAGGGCCTGCTGGGCTCCCAATACCTGGCCGAGCACCCGCCCGTGCCCCACGGCCGTGTCGCGGCGAACCTCAACATCGACGGCGCCAACATCCACGGCCGCACGCGCGACATCACCGTCATTGGTCTGGGCAAGTCCAACCTCGACGCGACGCTCACCGCCCTGGCCAAGGCACAAGGCCGGGTGGTCAAGGCGGATCAGCTCTCCGACCGGGGCTTCTTCTACCGGTCCGACCAGTTCAGCTTCGCCAAGCGGGGCATCCCCGCCGCCTACTTCGGCAGTGGGATGGACTTCATTGGCAAGCCGGAGGGCTGGGGCAAGCAGCAGCGGGAGCTCTGGGAGTCGAAGCACTACCACCAGCCGTCGGACGAGCTGCGCCCGGAATGGGACTTCTCCGGGGCGGTGGAGGACGTGCGCCTGTTCTTCCTGCTGGGCGCCCACGTGGCCCGCAGCCCGGAGATGCCGCGCTGGAACAAGGGTGACGAGTTCGAGGCCGCCCGGCTGCAGTCCCTGGAGGCGCTGAAGGGACAGGACACTTCGAAGTAGCAGGGACACGAACATCCGGTCTTCCCACCCGCGCGGTGTTAGATCTCGCGGGTATGCCGGACTTCCAACTCGTCAGCGAACACAAGCCCGAAGGCGACCAGCCGCGGGCCATTGGCGAACTCACGCAGGGCGTCCAGCGGGGCGACCGCTACCAGACCCTCCTGGGGGTCACCGGTTCGGGCAAGACGTTCACGATGGCGAACATCATCGCCAACGTGCAGCGGCCCACGCTGGTGATGGCGCACAACAAGACGCTGGCCGCGCAGCTCTACGGCGAGTTCAAGACGCTCTTCCCGCACAACGCCGTCGAGTACTTCGTCTCGTACTACGACTACTACCAGCCCGAGGCCTACGTCCCGTCGACGGACACCTTCATCGAGAAGGACTCGTCCATCAACGACAACATCGAGCGGATGCGCCACTCGGCCACCCACTCGCTGCGCACGCGGGACGACGTCATCATCGTGGCCAGTGTCTCGTGCATCTACGGCCTGGGCGCGGCCCGCAGCTACGTGGACCTGGCGGTGCGCGCGGCGGTGGGCGAGGAGATGGGCCGCGACACGTTCATGCGCAAGCTGGTGGAGGCCCAGTACAAGCGCAACGACCTGGACTTCCACCGCGGCACCTTCCGCGCTCGCGGCGACACCGTCGAGGTGTTCCCCGCGTACGAAGAGGAGCGCGCCGTGCGCGTCAGCTTCTTCGGCGACGAGGTGGAGCGCGTCACCGAGTTCGACCCGCTGCGTGGCGTGACGCTGGGCGCGCTGGAGAAGATCGTCATCTTCCCCGCCAGCCACTACGTGGCGGAAGAGGACGTGCGCCGCCGCGCCATCCAGACCATCCGCGACGAGCTGGCCGAGCAGCTCCAGGCCTTCAAGCGCGAGGGCAAGCTGCTGGAGGCGCAGCGACTGGAGCAGCGCGCCATGTTCGACCTGGAGATGATTGAGCAGGTCGGCTTCTGCAGCGGCATCGAGAACTACTCCCGGCACTTCTCCGGGCGCGCCGCAGGCGAGCCGCCGCCGTGCCTCATCGACTACTTCCCGCGCAACCTGTTGGTGATGCTCGACGAGAGCCACCAGACGGTGCCGCAGATTGGCGCCATGTACCGCGGCGACCGCGCGCGCAAGGAGACGCTGGTCAGCTTCGGCTTCCGCCTTCCCAGCGCGCTGGACAACCGCCCGCTCAAGTTCGGTGAGTTCGAGGAGCTGGTGCCGCAGGCCATCTTCGTCTCCGCGACGCCCGCGGAGTACGAGCTCCAGAAGTCGCAGGGCGTGGTGGTGGAGCAGATCATCCGCCCCACGGGCCTGACGGACCCGGAGGTGGAGATTCGTCCCGTGGGCAACCAGGTGGACGACCTGCTGGAGGAGGTGCGCCTGCGTGTCTCGCGCAGCGAGCGCGTCCTGGTGACGACGCTCACCAAGCGCATGGCCGAGGACCTCACGGAGTACTTCGCCGACGTGGGCGTGCGCGTGCGCTACCTGCACTCGGACATCGACGCGATTGAGCGCACCGCCATCATCCGGGACTTGCGCAAGGGTGAGTTCGACGTGCTGGTGGGCATCAACCTGCTGCGCGAGGGCCTGGACATCCCCGAGGTGTCGTTGGTGGCCATCCTCGACGCGGACAAGGAGGGCTTCCTGCGCAGCCACGTCTCCCTCATCCAGACGATTGGCCGCGCGGCCCGTAACGTGAACGGCCGCGTCATCATGTACGCGGACAACGTCACCGACTCGATGAAGAAGGCGCTGGAGGAGACCACGCGCCGCCGCGACATCCAGCGCCAGTACAACCAGGAGCACGGCATCACCCCGCGTTCGGTGAAGAGCAACATCACCGACCTGTCCGAGCACATCGCCTACGACGCGGGCGACGCCGGGGCCCTGCCCATGGCCGCCGAAGGCGAGGACGACGTCCTGCAGCCCAAGGAGATCAAGCGGCTCATCGAGGAGTTCACGAAGGAGATGCTCGCCGCCGCGGACGAGATGCAGTTCGAGAAGGCCGCCGAGTACCGCGACCGCGTGCAGCTCCTGAAGGACATGGACATGGGGCTCAAGCCCGCGTCGCGCTCGCTGCTGAGGGCGCCCGCGAAGGCGGCGGACGCGGAGCCCGCGAAGAAGAAGGGCCGTGGACGCGGCGGGAGCGGCGGAGGAGGCCGCTCCACCCGGGCCCGCCGCTAGCGGGGGAGGGGGCCGTCATGGACGCGAAGCTCCTGGAGAAGCTGGACGCACTGCCCACCGAGCCCGGCGTGTACCTGATGAAGGACCGCCGCGGGCAGATCATCTACGTGGGCAAGGCCGTCAACCTGCGCAGCCGCGTGCGGTCGTACTTCAACCGCACCGGCGACACGCGCGTCTTCGTGTCGCTGTTGGATCAGCTCCTCGGCGACTTGGAGACGGTGCTCGTCAGCAACGAGAAGGAGGCGCTGCTCCTCGAAAACGAGCTCATCAAGAAGCACCGGCCGCGCTTCAACGTCCTGCTCAAGGACGACAAGCAGTTCATCTCCCTGCGGTTGGACAAGAGCCAGCCGTACCCGCGCCTGGAGGTGGTGCGCAAGTACGAGCGCGACGGCGCGCGCTACTTCGGGCCGTACTCCAGCGCGGGCGCCATCCGCGAGACGCTGCGGGTCATCAACCGCTTCTTCCACCTGCGGACCTGCACCGACCACGTGCTGGCCAACCGCAAGCGGCCCTGCCTGCTGCACCAGATTGGCCGCTGCCCGGCGCCGTGCGTGTACCCGGTTCCGCAGGACCAGTACCACCGCAGCGTCAACGAAGTGGTGATGTTCCTGGAGGGCAAGGGCGGCGAGCTGGTGGAGGGCCTGCGCCTGCGCATGAAGCGCGCCGCCCAGGAGTTGAAGTTCGAAGAGGCCGCGCGGGTGAGGGACCAGCTGAGCGCCATCGAGCGCAGCCTGGAGCGCCAGAAGGTCGCCACCACCGACTTCAAGGACCAGGACGTCTTCGCCTTCCACCGCGAGGGCGACCGCATCCTGTTCTATGTCCTCTGGGTGCGTCAGGGCCGCCTCAACGGCGGACAGTCCTTCCCCTTCGGCAGCCAGGAGTTCCCCGACGAGGAGCTGCTCGCCTCGTTCGTGAACCTCTACTACGACCAGGGCAGCTTCGTGCCCGAAGAGGTGCTGCTGCCGCTGGAACTGGAGGACGGCACGGACGGGCTCGAGGCGCTGCTCTCCGAGCGCAAGGGTGAGCGCGTGCGCGTGCTCGTGCCCAAGCGCGGCGAGAAGCTGGATTTGGTGAAGATGGCCGCGAAGAACGCCGAACAGGCCTTCGTGGAGCGCCGCCGCACGAAGGACGAGACGGACACCGTGTTGTCGCGGCTCCAGCAGCGGCTGGGGCTGCGCAACTTCCCGCGCCGCATGGAGTGCTTCGACATCTCGCATTTCCAGGGCTCGGCCATCGTCGCCTCGCAGGTGGCGGTGACGGACGGTGACGCGGACAAGTCGCGCTACCGGAAGTACAAAATCAAGACCCTGGAGAAGCAGGACGACTTCGCCAGCATGTACGAGGTCATCTCGCGCCGCCTCAAGCGGGGCCTGGAGGACAATGACCTGCCGGACCTGCTCGTCATCGACGGTGGCAAGGGGCAATTGGCCAGCGCGCACGCCGCGATGAAGGACGTGGGCGTGGAGACGGTGGACGTGGTGGGTCTGGCCAAGAGCCGCGACCTGGACGTGTTCGACCGCGACGCGGAGAGCGCCCGGAGCCCCGAGCGCGTGTTCGTGGTGGGGCGCAAGGACCCCATCGTCCTGTCCCAGAATTCAGCGGAGATGTTCATGCTCACGCGAATGCGGGACGAGGCCCACCGCTTCGCCATCACCTACCAGAAGCAGGTGCTGCGCAAGAGCCGGGTCCGGTCGGCGCTGGAGGACATTCCCGGGGTGGGCGAGACGCGGCGCAAGCAGCTCCTGCGGCACTTCGGGTCGCTCAAGCGGGTGGGGGAGGCGTCCATCGAAGAACTCGCCGAGGTCGTCGGTCCCGCCATGGCGGAGCGCGTCCATGCGGGGCTTCATGGCCACCCGGATGAGGATGCGGAGGACCCCGTACGCGAGGCGTCCCTGGACGATGCGCACGAACCTGTGAACGAAAAAACGCAGGGAGGGCTGCCACCCGGGGCGGCGTGATTAATTTCCGCTGCAGACCTGGTGGGAAGTGCGCTGGAAGCGCGACGTTCCTGGGGTTTTTCATTGCGACTGGGCTCGGCGCTGAACTATAGCGGTTGACGATTCCGAGCACGTTTCACAGAGGGCGAGGGACCGACATGAGGCTGTATCCGAAGGTGATCCCGATCATCTCGCGCGAGGCCATTCAGCAGCTCATGCAGGACGGGGACATCGAGGTGGAGCCGATGCGCGTGGCCGACGCCGAGATGGACCTGTCGGCCATCATGCGTGAGTACCTCGCGAACGAGGAGCGTGTGAACCAGGCGACGCGTGAGGCGCTGGAGCGTCGCGGTTACGACTATTCCAAGTTCAACCAGGTGAAGCGCGAGATGGCGGACGTCCGCGGCTTCAAGATGGGCGACGAGGGCATCGAATACGTCATCAACCAGATGATTGAGTTCCTGCTCATCAGCCGCAACGTCGAAGAGGTGTACTCGGCGGATAACGGCCTGCGTCAGAAGATCTTCGCCGTCATGAAGCGTCACCTCGACGTGGACGACGAGATCGACAAGGAGGCCCGCTCCCGCCTGAAGCACCTGCAGGAGGGCACCAGCGCCTTCGACATCGAGTACAACAAGACGGTCGAGCAGATTCGCCGGGCTCGCGGCCTCATCTAGTTCTGAGGGGTGGGGCATGCCGTTCCCCGCTCCGCTGCCTACCTTGTGAACCAAGGAGGCAGCGTCGATGGCGGGACCCATCTCCACGTTTTTTCTGTCAGGTTTGCTGGCCGCGGCGCCAGGCGGGTTCACGTTCGAGGGCCTGGAGGCCAGCGCGAGAACCGGGCAGCCAGACGGCTTCTTCATCCAAGGCTCACTGCCCTTCACCGACCTGGCCGAGAGCGGCACGGGAAGCGCGTCCCTCACGGTGGAGGACCGCGTGTCCCTGCCGGGCGCCACGTTTGGCGACAAGGGCCAACTGGAGGCCTCGTTTCGTTTGGGGGCCACGGAGTACCGCGTCGAGCTGACGCAGCCGGGCTTCCCGCCGGAGCAGGCGCAAGGGCAGGGGGCTTCGGGCCCGATGCCCCGGCCGCCGCCACACGCGATTGGCGGGGGCGTTTTGGTGGACGTCCCGCTCTACGGGGACAGCGGTCTGGGCTGGACGGCGATGACGCGCACGCATGCCGCCATCGCGGTGTGGGGCGTGGGCAGCGTCTGGCGCAACGGGCAGCTGCTGACGGACACGGCCTTCGTGCATGCGGCGGCGCTGGCCGCGGGCGCGTATGCGGATGACGACACGCACCGGCTCCTGCGGCAGGCCCGTTACGACGACACGGAGCTGGTGGTGCTGGTGTGGAACCTGCCGCCGCAGCTCGAGCCGCGCGGCTTCATCCAGTTCGTGTTCGAGGACGTAGCCATCGACGTGGGGGGCGTGGCGGTGCGCTCGCGGCCCTTCGTGGAGAACACGGGCAATCCGCCGCTGAGCTGGCATTCGCTGACGCCGGTGCCGCCGGGCGCCACGGTGGGGGCTCCCGTGACGGCGTCTCCGCCGCCCGCGCGATCGGCCACCGGGGGCAGTGGGACGGCCGGTCTGGGCGGCAGTGGGACGGCTGGGCTGGGCGGCGCCACGGGGCCGGTTCAGGACACCGGGACGGTCACCACGGTGACGGTGCCCGCCACGGCGACGGGGAACGCCACGACGACGCCCGCTCCAACGGCGGCGGTGCCGGGGGCTCCCGTGGCGCCGGTGACGCCGGACGTCATCAGCGGTGGTTTCCCCGCGCCCGTCACCTCGACGGGGCCGACGACGTTCTCCGGCCAGTTGCCCGCCGCGACGTTGGAGGGAACGGGGACTCCGCAGGGTGTCTCGGCGGGGAACGGAACGGCGCCGACGCAGGCGTTCGCGACGCCGCCCACGGTGTCGACATTCGGTTCGTTCGGGGTGCAGCCCCTCGCGCCGGGGTCGTTCGATGCCTTCGTGGGGACGGGGCAGTCGAGCGCGGGCATCATCGCCACCGAGGCGCCGCTCAACTCGAATCCGGCGGTGTCGCCGCCCGCGCTGCTGAGCACGCCCGCGCCGCTGAACAGCGCCCCGCCAACGCCGCTGGTGGGAACGCCCGCGCCGCTGAATGCGGGGCCCGCGCTCGCGCTACCCGCGACGCCGTCGCCCGTGACGGGGCCGGCGACCGCACCCGCGGCGGCTCCGGCACCGGCGGCGGGGCCCTAATAGGGGGCTCGGCTTCGGCATTGCGCGTCTGACGGTCACGTCGGACGCGCGCAGGGCCCCGAGGCCGAGATGAGCTCGGCCTCGCCTGCGCAGACGCAAATCGGACGTGGGGGGCAGCTCGGGACGTGCTCCGATGGCTCCCGGCCCCGTTGAACCTCGGCCGCACCTGCATCGAAGCCTCTTCGGCCGAGGCGGAGCGGGCTTCTGCTCCATGCGGAAAGGCGCCACGCGCACCGAGCGCCCATCGGGCATGAGGCGCTGCTCCTCGCGTTTCGGCTGCGAGAGGCCTCGGCTGTACCGGCGCGAATGGCACTTGGGGGCGAGGCGCTGCTGCGCGCGTCAGCGGTTGCAAGGGGGCTCGGCCGCGCCGGCGCGAATGACACGTGGGAGGGCGAGGCGCTGCTGCGCGCGTCAGCGGCTGCGAGGCGGCGGCTGGGCCAGCCGGCTCATCATCGCCGCCTGTGACAGGCGCTTGCGCAGCCGCATGACCGAATCGTGCAGCGTCTCCAGTTGCTGAAGGACGCGCAAATCATCGCCAGAGTCCACGAGCGTGGCCGGCGTCAGCGCCTCCGTCCGCAGCGTGTCGAGCAGGTCCGTGAAGTGCGCCTCGACATCGCCCAGCGCATCGAGGCCCTCACGGAGGTCGTCCTCCAGCAGGTCCACGAGCACCGCGGCGTCCGTGCGCGCGGGCAGCGAGCGGGCCAGACGTTCCACGGCCACCCGGACCGGGTCGGCGCGGCGCAGCGGCGTGGGGGCGGCGAGAGCGAGTGCCGGAGGGGCCATGGCCCGACGCTACAGGCAGGTAGCACTCCGTCAATTTTCCAGTCCGGGCCGAAGCGCGCACCTGGGCTCCGCGCGAGCCCAGGCACTTCACCAGCGCCACTCGCTTTGACGCGCCCGCCCCTCGCGCGGGTTCAGCCTCTCCGCCATGCGAGCCCGTCCGTCATGAGGGGAGACCACGTTGCCCGCGGGTCCCGCGGTGGTCCGCGTCTTCCGGGACGGAGGCCGCCCGACCTTCACCCGCGGCCACGCGCTGGCGCGCGAATCACCCACCGACTGGGGCTCGGGGGTGATCGCGATGAGGGACTCGCACTGGCGCGCGGTGAAGTCCGAAGGCGGCGCCGCGCCGCCGTCACCGGTCCATGTTTCACCACTTCATCGTTTCCTGGCCTTCGCTCTTCTGCGGCTTCTCGCCGGGGCGTGAGACGGAGGTGAGGGTGGCGCGCACGGCGCCCAGGTCGATGGTGCCCACGGCGGCCAGCGGCAGGCGGCGGGCGTCGTCGGAGATCCAGACGTGCACCTCGCGCCGTTGCTTGGGCCGGTCCAGGCGCACGGCGACGCCCTGCATGTGCCAGGCGTTGAACTGGCCCAGCGGCGTCGTCACCGTCTCCTTCTTCACCACCGTGCCCTGCATGCGCCACATGCGGCGCACGCCGTAGACGTCGAAGCACACCTGGAGGTCCTCCTTCAGCGGCAGCTGGCGCAGCAGGTAGATGGCGCCGGCCACGTCGAGGCCGTCCTTGTCGAAGGTGTAGTTGAACTGCCCCTTGGGGCGCTGGCCGAACTGGTAGTCCACCTTGACGGTGCGCTCCTTCTGGCCGAAGGCGACCTCCACCTTGCGGCGCTGTTCGTTCTCCATCGTGTCTTCGATGTAGCGCTTGGGGCGCAGCGTGCGCGGGTGGAGGTACGCGGTGGCGCTGCCGCGCACCCGCCGCACTTTGGAGAAGAAGGAGTTCGTCTGCGCCTCCACCTGGATGGGCAGGTGCCCGTCCTTCTGCTTGTGGACGCGCATCGTCATGGTGCCCGCTTGCGCGCCCATGGCGTCGAGGTCGAACTCCAGGACCTCGCCGGGCATGAACGCCAAGGGCGTGCGCAGCGAGGGCAGCGCAGAGTCGCACTGCGCGACGGTGAGGGGCGCCTCGGCCGTCTCCGTTTCCGCCTCCGCCTTCGAGGACTCCGGCGTGTCCGCCTCCGTGTCTGGAATCTGGGCCCAGGCGCTGGCGGTGGACAGCGACAACACAGCCGCGAGGAGGGTGCGCAGGGAGCTCATCCTTTTCCTTCCAGGTGGACTACGGGGTGCTCTGCGGCGTCTGACGGCCCGGGCCCTTCGCATATTCGGATTCCGCCCAACGCTTGCGGAGCCGGGCGGTGACTTCCTCTCGGACCGCCTCCCATTCTCCCGCATCCGCGTTGATGTCCCAACCGGTGCGTGCCAGGCGGCGCGCGGCCGAACGGGCGAACGCGGCGTCACCCAGCTCGGAGAGCAGCCGGAGGTACTCGTAGTCCTCCAGGCCGTCCCGGATGTGCTTCAGCCGCAGCGTGAGCACCGGCTGGTGGCCGGATGGACCCACCCGGTCCGGCGTGCCCGGATAGAAGAGGGTGCCGTCGCCGTTGCCGCCGAACTCGAAGACGTCCTTCCAGGGGTCCTTCTTCGTGTTGTAGGCGAACACGGTGTCGAAATAGAGCTCGCCGTCCACGCCGGACGAGAAGGCCAGCACACCCATGGCGCGGTTGAGCGGCCCGGCGTGGTCCACCATGTACGAGGCCCACCCGCTGTACGCCGCGTCCACCTTCTTGTCGTCCGGCGGCCCGCCCGTGCAGCCGTGGGAATTGCAGCTCTGGTACCACCACACCCGGGTGTCACCTGCCAGCCGCTTGCGCAGCGCGGTGGCCTCCATCACGGTGGGGCACGTCTGCGGGCCCGGCCGGGGATAGAAGCAGTTGAGGGTGGGCGTGAGGATGTCCGCCGAGCCGTTCAGCGCGTCGTCCAGCGGGCTGGTGACGAGCACCGGAATCCCGCCCGCCGCGCGCACGCGAGAGGACTGGGCCTTCACCAGCGGCACGTCCTCCGGCTTGGGCTCGTCCTTGGCGTAGAAGAAGAGCTGCGCCGGCCAGCCCTTCTTCCGGTAGTGCTCGGCGAAGGCGCGGTAGTACGCCGTCTTCTCCGCGTCCGTCTTCGCCTGCTTGTTGTCGCGCACGTCGGAGCTGGTGAAGCGCGCGCCGGAGGGCAGCAGGGTGCCGTCCAGGAAGGGCGCCATCTCCGCGTCGTAGGCGCTCCAGTCCACCACCGCGCGGCCCTTCTCGAAGCGCACCGGCGGCGGGTTCATGCTCATGCCGTGGGCGCTCACCCGGTGCTCCAGCAGCGCGCGTCCGTACTCACGCAGCAGCTCGCGGGCCTGGGCGGACTCCGGATTCAGGCCGTGGCCCCGGGCGATGCTGTACAGGGAGATGCCGAAGCTGTTGGGCAGCGAGGACGTCGCGGGCAGCGCGAAGGGCTGCACCTCCGCGGTGAAGGACACCGCCGCGGGCTTGCCGCTGGCTGTCTTCACCTGGAGCTGGCCCCGGTACGTGCCCGGCTCCTGCTTCTCCGGCGCGCAGACCTCCACGTAGAAGACGGTGGGCAGCTTCGGGTCATGCCCCGGGGCATTCACGGGCACCAGCGCGTCCGGCCACGGGCCCTTGTGTCCCTGGCCGTTCGACGGCGTCTTCACGTCGATGAAGGCCTCGCGCCAGATGGCCGCCTTCAGCGCGGCGCCGGGGCCCTTCAGGGACAACGGCTCCACGCTCGGGCGCTCCACCTTGCCGGGGAGCGCCACCTGCACGGCCTCGCACTCACCCCGCGCGAGACTCAACCGGGCGTCCTTGCGCCCCTTCACGGCTTCGCCCGGGCGGACCTTCACCAGGGGCGATACCACCTGAGGTTCCTGCTGCGAGGCGGACACCGCCGCCGCCACCACCGCCCACGCCCATCCTGCTGCCATCCGCCGCCTTCGCTCTCCGGCGGGTGCTACCCGCCATTCTCGGCTCGGGCCACCGCCATGCTCCGGCCCGGCTTGTAGTCGGTTATCTCCGCGACGATGGTGCCCAGCGCCAGGTCCGCCTCCACCCGCACCGGCACGTGGCTCGGGTCCGTGGTGAGGTAGACGAACATGTCGCGCTTCGACGCGAGGTTGCCGTCGAACTCCGTCTTCACACGCAGCTTGAACACTTCCTTCTTGCCCAGCTCCGTGCCCAGCACCTCGGTGCCTTCCACCTTCGCGCGGAGGGTGAACGCCTTGCTCCCGGTGAACACGGGATAGGCATACTCCTCGCCCACGGCCAGCGCCTGGTTGCGCAATGCGAACGTCGCGCCCGTCATGTCCAGCGTGCCCTCGGGCACCTCGCGCGTGGACTCGCGCGCCGACTCGCCCTCCTTCTGCTTCACGACGAAGGCGGACTTTCCATCCGGCAACATCTTGATGCGCTGCCGCCGGCGCGAGCCGTTCTCATCCGCATGCAAGTCGCTGCCCATGACGCGCTGCTGCTCGGGCTGCCAGTAGGACACGAACTTGTCCTTGATGGGCCACACGCCCAGCATGTCGTTGGAGCGCGCCAGGGCGACAATGGGCCAGACCTCCTCGCCCCACTGCTTCATGGTGGCGCCCACCGTCACCTGCGCGGTGCCCGCCGTGATTCCCAGGTACCTGACGCGGTACGAGCTCTGCTCACCGGGGCCAAACGCCGGGTTCGCGGACGCCTGGGCCGAGGCCGTTGCCGACCACACCAGGCCCGCGAACAGCGCCGCGACCCCCCACTTGGACTGCGTTTGCATCGGGTGAGCTCCCTCGCTTGGAAGTTAGGTAGCCTGGCCGCGATTCGCCAGACCCGGTTCCGAACCATTCCCGCCGCCGCCCATTTCCCCTGACGCGGCGGTGGGCCCGCCATTCAATGCGCGGCCGCTCCCCCCACGGCCAGGAATGCCGCACGGTGGCGTGTCCACCCGCTGACACCGCTGGTAGCCTCCGGGCGCGGCCCCGGGGGATGTCGGGTGCCATGCCGAGGGAGGAGCCCATGTCAGGTGGTGGTGGTACCTACGATTTCGACGATGACGACAAGGATTCCGGCAAGGGCGGCGGAAGGCCCCAGAAGGACTTCGACTGCCCTTCTTGCAACGCCAACAACCCCGTGGATGAACCGCTGGCCAACGGTGACGAGGTGCGTTGCAACTACTGCGGCTCCGACTTCAAGGTGTCCGCGAACTCGGAGGGGCGCCTGAAGTTCAAGGAGATTTGAGCTCGCGCTCGCCGAAGAGGGCGGTGCCCACGCGGACCACGGTGGCGCCCTCTTCAATGGCCCACTCGAAGTCGTGGGTGGTGCCCATGGACAGGCCCGGCAGCCCGTGCGCCCGGGCCAACTCGCGCAGCGTCCGGAAGTCACCGCGGGCGCGGGCCTCGTCGTCGGTGGGCGGCGGCAGGGCCATCAACCCCACGGGTTGGAGGTTCGGCAGCGCACGCACCGCGTCCAGGAAGGCGCCGAGCCCGGCGGGCGCCAGCCCGCTCTTGGTGGCCTCCGCGCCCACGTTCAGCTCGACGTAGACGGGCAGGGGCGGGGCGCCCTCGCGGCGCTTCGACAGCTCGCGGGCCACCTCGAGCCGGTCCAACGCGTGGAAGGCCCCGGCCACCCGCGCCACGTACTTCACCTTGTTCGTCTGGAGCGCGCCAATCGCGTGCCACCGCAGGCCCTCCAGGTCCGCCAACTCCACGGCCTTGTCCCGCAGCTCCTGCGCGTAGTTCTCCCCGAAGTCCCGTTGTCCGGCGGCGTAGGCCTCCCGGATGAGGGCCCCGGGCTTCAGCTTGGAGACGGCCACCAGCGTCACCGACTCCACGGGCCGTCCCGCCCGGGCGCAGGCCGCGGCGACGCGCTCACGCACGGCCGCCAGCCGCTCCGCCACGCTCCCGCCACTCATGCCGCCCTCCAGGGTAAGGGCACGCCGGCCCGCTCCAGCAACGCCAGCGTCTCGCCCAGGGGCAGGCCCACGACATTGGAGGTGCTGCCCGCCACCCCGGCGACGAGGAAGCCGCCCTTGCCCTGGATGGCGTAGGCGCCCGCCTTGTCCAGCGGCTCGCCGGAGTGGGCGTACCAGGCCAGCTCCGCGTCGCGCAGGGCGCGGAAGGTGACGCGCGTGTGAACCACCAACGCCTCCTCGTGCCGGCCGGCCAGGGCCACGCCGGTGTAGACGTCGTGGGTGCGCCCGGACAGGCGCGTGAGCATGGCCTGGGCCTCCGCCGGGTCCCGGGGCTTGCCCATCAGCTCGGTCCCCAGGGCCACGGTGGTGTCGGCGGCCAGCACCCAGGCGCCAGGGTGCCGGGCGGCCACCACGCGGGCCTTCTCCCGGGCGAGCCGCTCGACGTAGGCCGGCGCGGCCTCTCCGGGGTGGGGCGTTTCGTCGATGTCCGCCGCGGAGATGGTGAAGCGGATGTCCAGCTGTGACAGAAGTTCACGCCGCCGCGGCGACGCGGAGGCCAGGACGAGCAACGTTTGATCTGCGTTCATGTGCATGTTACGGCTCGGTCCGGCCTTACCAGACTTGTGCCCCGGAGTGGACTCTACGGATGAATCCCGCGGACCTCCTGTCGGCCATGAAGCGGACAGTGGAGCAACTGGCCGCCTTCAATGAGATGGCCAAGGCCCTGACCTCCACGCTCGAGCTGCGCGAGGTGCTGGCGCTCGTGATGCAGAAGGTCAGCAGCCTGCTGCTGCCTCGCAACTGGTCGCTCATCCTCCAGGACGAGCGCACCGGGAAGCTCTACTTCGAAATCGCGGTGGGGGACGGCGCGGACGTGCTCAAGGGCCTCCAGCTCAACCCTGGCGAGGGCATCGCCGGGGCCGTCTTCACCTCCGGCGTGGCCCGGCTCGTCCATGACGTGGGCGGGGACCCCAGCTTCTCGCCGCGCTTCGACGAGGCCTCCGCCTTCCACACCCGCTCCATCCTCGCCGTGCCGCTGCTGGCCCGCGGCCGGGTGCTGGGCATCATCGAGCTGGTGAACGGGCCCATGGACCCGCCCTTCACCAACGAGGACCTCACCATCCTCACCGCCATCGCGGACTACGCGGCCATCGCCATCGAGAACGCGCGCAACTTCCGGCGGGTGCAGGAGCTCACGATTACGGACGAGCACACCGGCTGCTACAACGCCCGTCACCTGCGCGCCCTGTTGGATCAGGAAGTGAAGCGCTCGGAGCGCTTCCGGCACCCGCTGTCGCTCGTCTTCCTGGACCTGGACCACTTCAAGAGCGTCAACGACACCCACGGGCACCTGGTGGGCAGCGCGACGTTGAAGGAGGTGGGGGAGCTGCTCATCACCCTGGGCCGGCAGAACCTGGACGCCGTCTTCCGCTACGGCGGTGACGAGTTCGCCATGCTGCTGGTGGAGACGGACCAGGACGGCGCGGCCATCATCGGCCAGCGCGTGTGCGAGGCCTTCCGCGGCCGGAGCTTCCTGGTGGAGCAGGGCCTGGACGTGCGCCTCACCGCCAGCGTGGGGGTGGCCACCTATCCGGACCACGCCACGTCCGCGCTGGACCTCATCCGCGCCGCGGACTTCGCCATGTACGGCGCCAAGGCGCGGGGCCGCGACGCGCTCTGCATCGCCGAGCCCGTGTCGCCCCAGGGGGGCGGCTCACCCCAGTTCCCCGAGCGGTAGGCCGAAGCCCGCAAAGAGAAAGGGCCGGGGAGGGGAGTTCCCTCGGCCCGGCCCTCACGGAGGCGTCACGAGGTGACGCCCGGAATCACCCGGTGCCCACCACCGAGTCGATGGCCGCGGTGTTCGTGTCCACCGTGCCCTGCTCGCGCAGCGCCTTGAGGAACGAGTCCGTCAGCTCGATCTGCTTGGCCTGGCGGGCCTGGTTGCGCAGCTCGTCCTTGCGCTTGTCGAAGCCCTCCGCGTCCGGCTTCTGGCGCTCCACCACCTGCGCGACCACGAAGCCCTCGCCGGCGGGGAACACGCCGTCCACGGCCTGCGGGGAGCTGACGCCAAAAGCCGCCTTCACCAGCTCGGGCGCGGGGCCCAGGTGCGGCACCGCCTCACCCTCGGCGGTGAAGCTGTCCGTCTCCACGGCCTCCGGGCGGGACTCCGTCTCGAAGCGCAGCAGCGCGGGCTGCTCCTTCTCCGGCGGGAAGAGCGTCTTCAGGTCCTGGCCACCCTTGATGGCGGCCAGCGCCTTGTCGGCCTCGGCGCGGGCCTGCTGCTTGGCGCGCTCCTGCTTGTAGAGCGTGGTGGCGATCTCCTTCTGCACGTCCTCCAGCTTCTGGTCCTGGGCGGCCTGCTTCTCCTCCACCTTCACCAGGTGCACGCCGAACTTCGTCTCCACCGGCTGCGTCACCTGACCGGCCTGCAGCGCGAAGGCCGCGTCCGCCAGCGCCGGCTCCCAGCTGCCGCGCTCCACCCAGCCCAGGTCGCCACCGCGCGACTTGCTGCCCGGGTCCTCGCTGCTGTCACGCGCCACCTGGGCGAAGTCCTTGCCGCCGTCGAGCTCCTTGCGCAGCGCCTGGGCCTTCTCCAGGGCCGCCTTCTTCTGGTCGGCCGTGGCCTCCGGCGGCAGCTTCACCAGCACCTGGCGCGCGCGGATGCGCTCCGGCTGCTGGTACACGAAGCGGTTGGCCTCGAAGTAGTCCTTGATCTCCTTCTCGTGCGACTTCGTCCACTCGGCCAACTGGGCGGCCGTGGGGGCGGGGATCTTGTCGGCGTACATGGCCGGCAGGAAGCGCGCGAAGACGAGCTTGGCCTGGTTGCCTTCCTTCTCGAAGCGGGCGCGGACCTCGTCGTCCGACACGATGGCGTTGGCGCGCACCACGTCCACCATCTTCTGGGCGGCCAGCTGGCGGCGCAGCTCCGTCTCGAAGTCCTGCGGCGTCTTCCGGTAGAAGTCGCGCAGCACCTGCTGGTAGCGCGCGAAGTCGAACTGGCCGTCCTTCTGGAAGTCCGTGTTCTGGAAGAGCAGCTTGCGCAGCTCGTCGTCGGACGGGGTGATGCCGTGGCGCTCGGCGGCCTGGGCCAGCAGCTCCGTGTTCACCAGGCGGTCGAGCACCTGCGTGTGCATGCCGAACTGGCGGGCGAGCGACTCGGGGACCGGGCTGCCCTGCGAGCGCAGGAAGTTCATCTGCTGGGCCCACGCCGAGGCGAAGTCGCGCAGCGGGATTTCCTTGCCGTTCACCGTGGCCACCGAGCCAGGCGCCACCGCGCCGCCCGAGGCCCCGAAGCCGGTACTGCCCGGGCCGAACTGGAGCGTGAACACCACCGCGATGCCGATGATGAACAGGAGCGAGGCAACCTTCCGGGGATTCAGACCGTCCATTGTCGTCACTTCAGGGGCAAACGCGCCGAGAAAAGCCGTGCGGAAGGACTCGCGACGCGGTGTTGTTGGTAGCCCGGCCGGTGGGTGGTGGACCAGGGACCGCCCCCCATGCAGGCCTTGACTGCCTAGGACAACGCACCGGAAAATGCAAGCGATTTAGAGCCCTTAGCCCGCCCCTGCTCCCCCAACACACCCCCGGAAACTCCAGCCAGTGTGGTCGCTCCTCAAGCGGTATTACCGCCCCCTTTTCGTGGGCTTTCTGCTCCTCGCCCCGCTCGGGGCCTTCCTGCTCGGCGGCAGCAAGGGCAGGGGACCCAATTTCATCGACCGGGCCATCATCGCGGTGACCTCCCCGGTCCAGCAGGGGCTGACCTCCGCCATCGAGGGCGCGGTCGCCGCGGGTCAGAACTACCTGGACCTGCGGGGCGTGCGCCGAGAGAATGACGCGCTGCGTTTGGAGAACCTCCAGCTGCGGGCGGCCGTGCAGGCCCTGGGCGAGTCGCGCATGGAGAACGAGCGGCTGCGCAAGCTGCTCAACTACGCGCAGGCGGAGCCGGGGCCTGAAATCCCCGCGCGGGTGGTGGGCGTCAATCCGGTGGCGAAGCTCTTGTCGGTCCGCATCAGCAGTGGCGAGCAGCAGGGCGTCTTTCGCGGCATGTCCGTGGTGACGCCGGACGGAATCGTGGGACAGGTCATCCGGGCCACCGGCGGGTACGCGGACGTGGCGCTGGTGACGGACCCCCAGAGCCGGGTGGCGGTGCGCGTACAGCGCTCGCGGGCCCGGGGCACGGCGGCGGGAACGGGAGGCGGCCCCCTGAAGCTGGAGAACATGCTGCGCACCGAGGACGTGGAGGACGGAGACCTCATCATCACCGCGGGCACGGACGGCATCTATCCGCCCGGCGTGGTGGTGGGCCGCGTGACGAACCTGGAGAAGAAGGAGCACGGCATGTTCCAGGGCGCGGACATCGTCCCGGCGGTGGATACGAGCAAGCTGGAAGAGGTGTTGGTGGTGGGCAGTCCGTACAGCGCCATGGCGCCGGGCGGCACCGCGGAGGGCGCGTCGAAATGAAGTTCCTGGTGTCGGTCGCATTGGCCCTGGCGTTGCTCACGCTGGAGTCGGTCCTGGTGAAGCAGGCGGGCCTGGAGCTCGGCCGGGTGGACGTCACCGTGGTGCTGGTGGCGTTCCTGGCCCTGCGGGCGACGTTGATGGAGGGCGCCATCTCCGCCTTCAGCGTGGGGTACCTGCTGGACCTGATGAGCGGGCAGCCCACGTGGCTCTACACGTTCCTGGCCGTGTTCATCTTCCTGGTGGGCCGCCTGGTGCCCACCTTCGTGGAGGTCCGCGGCGCGCTGGCCTTCGCCCTGTTCTCCATGGCGGCGGACGTGGGCCATTCGCTGCTGGCCTCCTTCTTCACCTGGCTCACGGTGAAGGAGGACGGTCCGGGCTCGCAGCTGGCGGAGATGCCGCTGCAGGTGGCGCTCACGGGGCTGGCGGCGCTGGCGCTCTTCCCGCTCCTGCGGCGCTTCGAGGCGTCCCAGGAGCGGCCCGCGGGGTTGCTGCGGTGACGCCTCCCACGCTGGGAAATACGACGCCGGGGCGCGAGCTCAAGCGGCGCTTCGTGTGGCTGGGCCTGGCCATGGTGCTGGGCCTGGGCCTGATCTCCATCCAGCTCTACCGGCTGCAAATCACCCGAGGCGAGGAGTACGCCGCCAAGAGCGTGGCCAACTTCGTCAAGGAGGTTCGCCTGCGCGCCGACCGCGGCGTCATCAAGGACGCGCGCGGCACCATCCTGGTGGACAGCCGGCCGTCGTTCGACGCCTTCGTCACCCCGGCCTTCTGCACGGACTGCTTCGAGCAGGTGATTCCGCGGCTGGCGGAGCTGCTCCAGTGGGACCCCGACCAGCGCAAGAAGGTGGAGGACATGGTGCGCACGGGGCGCCGCAACGCGCCCTTCCAGCCGGTGCCGGTGCGCGTGGACCTGTCCCGCGACGAGTACGACCGCATCGCCGCGCGGCGCGACATCCTGGACGGCGTGGAGGTGGCGCCCGTTCCGCACCGCCACTACCGCACCAACAACGTGCTGTCGCACGTGCTGGGCTACATGAATGAAATCACCCAGGAGGAGCTGGAGCGCCTCAACGGCGACGGCGCCCGCTACGCGCTGGGGGATTACATCGGCCGGCGCGGCCTGGAGCGCTATTTCGAGCAGCGCCTGCGCGGCACGGACGGCGTGCGCAAGGAAGTGGTGAACGCGCGCGGGCAGACCATCGAAGAGCTGAACGACAAGCTGGGCGACAACGCCGTGGTGCCGCCGCGTCCGGGCAGCAACCTGGTGCTGTCCATCGACATGCGGCTGCAGGAGGAGGCGGAGCGGGCCTTCCCGGGCGTGACGGGCGCGGTGGTCGCCATCGATGTGAACACCGGCTTCATCCGCGCGCTGGTGTCGCGGCCCGGCTTCGACCCCAACCTGCTCACCGGCCGCGTGACGCCCGCGCAGATGGCGCTGCTGTCGCGCGACCCGCTGGACCCGATGATCAACCGCGTGGCCGCCGAGCACTACAGCCCGGGCTCCACCTTCAAGGTCGTCACCGCGCTGGCGGCGTTCAAGTCCGGCGCCTTCCGCCCGGAGACGGTGGTGAACTGCCCGGGTGGCTACCGGCTGGGCGCGCGCACCTGGCGCTGCCACAAGGACGCGGGCCACGGCCACGTCGACGGGTTCACCGCGATGAAGTCGTCCTGTGACACCTGGTTCTACAAGGTGGCGGACACCATTGGCCTGGACCCCATTGGTGAAATGGGCAAGTCCCTGGGCCTGGGCAGCCCCACCGGCGTCAACGTGGTGGCCGAGGTCCCGGGCATCATGCCGACCAGCGCGTACCACGATAAGGCCTCCCCCGGCGGCTACACCAAGGGCATGGCGCTCAACAGCTCCATTGGCCAGGGCGACAACAACGTCACGCCGCTCCAACTGGCGCTGGTGTACGCGGCCATCGCCAACGGCGGCACGCTCTACAAGCCGCAGATGGTGAACCGCCTGGAGGACCTGGACGGGCAGACCATCGAGTCCTTCATGCCGGAGGTGGTGCGCAAGGTGGACCTGCCGGCCCCGCACCTCAAGGCGGTCATCGACGGCCTGGTGAAGGTGGCGCACGAGCCGGGCGGCACGGCCTACCGCGCGCGGATGAACCACATGCGCGACAAGGACATCCTCGTCGCGTCGAAGACGGGCACCGCGCAGGTGGCCCGCCTGGGCGCCATCCGCCTCAAGACGCACCAGATGAGCTTCTTCGAGCGCGACCACGCCTGGTTCGCCGGCTTCGCGCCCGCGGACAAGCCGGAGCTCGCCATCGTGGTGCTCAACGAGCACGGCGGACACGGCGGCTCGGACGCGGCGCCCACGGCGATGGCGGTGTTCCAGAAGTACTTCGACTTGAAGAAGCTGGACGCCACGGCGCCGCCGCCGCGTCCCAATCAACCCTACACGCCGTCCTCCGTGTCGCGTGCGCCTGGCCCTGAAGAGGCGGCGCTGACGCGGGGCGTGCGGCCACCGGCCCGGCTGCCGGGCGACGACGAGGTACGCGCGCGTGCAACTGCGGATTGAGCGCCGGATGGTGCCCCACATCCCCTGGGGCCTCATCATCTCCGTGCTGGCGGTGTGCGGCCTGGGCATCTGGAACCTGGCCTCGGCGTCGCGCCCGCCGCATTCGCCGGTGTGGGGCTCGCAGTCGCTCTACCTGGGCGTCAGCATCGTCGCGGTGATGGTGGTGTGCCTGGTGGACTACCGCTGGATTCAGCGCATGGCGATGCCCATCTACGTGGGCAACATCGTGCTGCTCATCGCGCTGCGCTTCTTCGGCCACACGGCGAAGGGCGCGGAGAGCTGGTTCGTCATCGGGCCGTTCCGCATGCAGCCCGCGGAGTTCGTGAAGATTGGCGTCGTGTTGATGCTGGCCAAGGTCTACCACGACGACTTCCAGCCCAATGAGCCGTCCTACAGCCTGACGCGGCTGTGGAAGCCGGTGCTCGTCGTCCTCGTGCCCTTCACCCTGGTGCTGGTGCAGCCGGACCTGGGCACGGCGCTGATGATTGGCCTGTCCTCGCTCACCGTCATCCTCTTCGGCAAGGTGCGCTGGTACCTGGTGGCCACGCTGGTGGCGGGCGTGCTCGCCGCGGGCATCGTCATCTGGAACGACTACATCCGCGACGTGCCGGAGCCGCGGCCCACCATCGTCCGGCACCACCTGAAGAAGCACCAGAGCCAGCGCATCTCCGGCTGGTTGGACCCGGAGGCCGACCTGCGCGGCAGCGGGTACCACGCGGCCCAGTCGAAAATCGCCGTGGGCAGCGGCGGCGTCTCCGGGAAGGGTTGGCGCGAGGGGACCCAGACGGGGCTGCGCTTCCTGCCCGAGCAGCACACCGACTTCATCTTCTCGGTGTGGGCGGAGGAGCACGGCTTCGTGATGTGCCTCGTCCTGCTGGTGCTCTACGGCGCCATCTTCATCTTCGGCCTGGGCGTGGGCTTCAGCGCGCGAGACAGGTTCGGCGCCTTCGTCGCCGTGGGCGTGGTGGCGATGCTCTTCTGGCAGGTGTTCGAGAACATCGGCATGGTGATTGGCTTGCTACCGGTGACGGGTATCACCCTGCCGCTCATGAGTTACGGCGGCTCATCCCTGCTCTCGGTCATGCTTTGCATCGGCTTGCTGGTGAACATCAGCATGCGACGTCACATGTTCTGAGAATTCCCGGAATCTATCTTCCGAAGACGGGCGCAAGCGTTTCTCGGCGCGCGGCATGGGGTGGTGTATGAATCACCCCACCAACGCAGCTGGAGGGCGAGTCCCTCCCGGGCAGGTGAGGACGCGTCATGCAGAGGAAGGGTGGCCAGAAGGCAGTGGGGACAACGCGCGTGGAGGCGCCAGTGCGAGCGCCCGCGCCCGCGCGAGCGCCCGTGCAGCAGGCGCCAGCGCCGGTGAAGGAGGCGCGCCCCGTCGCGGCGGCGCCCACGGCGGCGAGCGCCGCGCCAAGGCCCACGTTCTCACCTCTCATCGAGATGAATCAGGGGGAGGCGGAGCACCGTCACTTTCCCCGGGCCCAGCTCGCCACGCGGTTCGAGGTCTGGGTGGATGACGAGGCGGGGGAGCGGCGCTTCGCGGCGAGCCTGCTGTCCGTCAACGTGAGCGTCAGCGGCGCGTTCCTGGAGAGCACCTTCTACCTGCCGCTGGGGACGGTGCTGGGCGTTCGCTTCTCCCTGGAGCCGGGGGCCGCGCCGGTGCTGGCGCGCGCGGAAATCGTGCGGGAGGAGCGGGGAGACGGGCCGGAGGGCCGCAGCGGCTTCGGCGTGCGCTTCCTCGACTTCAGCGGACAGACGGAGGTGGCGCTGGCGCGGCTCTTCGTGGGGATGCGGTTGAGGGCCTTCGCGGAGGACTATCTCAAGTCTCAGCGGGCTCGCTCCCTGCCCAACGAGGTGGAGCGCGTGGTCGACGTGCTGGCGGCCTGGGAGCTGCTCAAGGCGACGTCTTCCGTTTCCGACCCCTGGCAGGGCTGACGATGTCTCACCGGTCTTCGCCCAGGGCCGTGGGCGATGGACCAGAAGGCATTCAATCAGGCCGACTTGCTGCCCGAAATCTGCCGGCGGCGCTCGGCCTGGTAATGCGCGGAGCAGAGCCCCTTCGAGCGTTGCTCACGGTTGCAGCCATCCACCGTACAGCGGCGGTCCAGCGAGACCAGGCTGGCTCCCGCCATGACCTTCGGCGGACGGCCCCTGCGGCGGCCCGCGGTGAGGGCGGTGGAACTGGGCGCCGGGCTGCCCAGCCGGGGCATCCCGTCGTTGAGCGCGCGCAGCATGCCGCGGCCAATGGCGTCACCCAGGGCCTCGGCCCAGTTCACCATGGCCGGCGTCAGCGGGACGGTGGACAATTCTTTGCGAGGACGTGCCATGAATACTCCAAGTGAAAACAGTCAACCAACACAGACACTGCTATGTGCCTATTTGGCGGTTGAAGTCATCGCTGTCAATACAACCTTGGAGGGTCTGTCTTGACTCGTAAACGATCTCAGAAAATTGATGACAAGACTGCAAATGGATACGTGTTTCCCGTATGTCCTCACGGCGCTGTGACACTCGCGGCGGTCGACCCGGCCGTCTCGGCGGGTGAAGACGCGGAATATGAGAAGACGCTCAAAACGCTTCAGGATCGTGTCTTCGAGCTGCAGACGCGTAACTACCTGGCGGGGCGGAAGGCCGTCGTTGTCTTCGAGGGCTGGGATGCGTCGGGGAAGGGGGGCGCCATTCGTAGGCTCACGACGTTGATGGACCCACGTGGTTACAAGGTGTGGCCCATCTCCGCGCCCTCGGAGGAGGAGCGCCGGCATCACTACCTGTGGCGGTTCTGGCGAAAGATTCCGGGCGCGGGCGAGGTCTGCATGTTCGACCGGAGCTGGTACGGGCGGGTGCTCGTGGAGCGGGTGGAGAAGCTGGCCAAGCCCGCGGAGTGGCGGCGCGCGTACGATGAAATCAACGCTTTTGAACACATGCTCACCGCGGACGGTGTGCGGATGGTGAAGTTCTTCATCCACATCGACAAAAAAACGCAGCTCAAGCGTTTTCGCGACCGCGAGAAGGACCCGGCCAAGCGCTACAAGCTGGGGCCGGAGGACTGGCGCAACCGGTCGAAGTGGAAGCAGTACGAGGCGGCCATCCAGGAGATGCTGGACCGCACGCACCGGCCCGACGCGCCGTGGCACGTGGTGCCGGGCAATGACAAGCGCTACTCGCGCCTGGAGGTGCTGCGCCGCTGCGTGGACCTGCTGAGTTGAGGCCGTGCCGCGCGAGGGGCGCGGGGAGCTGGGGCTCACCCGCGCGCTCGGCTCCGCGGCGTGCGGACTAGGACAGCGCCTTCTTGACGGCGTCCTCGATGCGCGTCTTGGGGACCGCGCCGACGATCTGCTCCACGACCTTGCCGCCCTTGAAGACGAGCAGGGTGGGGATGGAGCGGATGCCGTACTCCTGCGGCGTGTCCTGGTTCTCGTCGATGTTGAGCTTGGCGAACTTCATCTGGCCCTTGTACTGCGAGGCCAGCGCCTCGATGGAGGGCGCGATGGCGCGGCACGGCGCGCACCACGTCGCCCAGAAGTCCACGAGCACGGGCTCCTGGGAGTCCAGGACCTGCTGCTTGAAGTCGCCATCTCCGATGTTCGTCACGTCAGCGCCTGCCATGGTGTCTCCCTCGTGCCCGCTCCGGGCAGCTCCGCCGCGTCCTGTAGTACGCGGTGGGTGGCCCTGCAAGGATCGGCCGGGCATCAGCCAATCTGGCGGCTCAGATGCGGATGAATGGCCCCCGTTTCAACCATTTCCCCCACGCCTTCCACCCCGGGGCGAATGGGTGGTGTAAGCTGAGGGGCGTGACGAAGCTCTTCCTGCCCCAGGCCCAGCTCGAGGAATGGGCACTGGCGGACAAAGCGGACCTGCGGGACGGCCGGCTGGTGGTGATGGCGGAAGGCGGCGTGGCCTTCCCCATGACGCCCGCGGTGCACTTCGTCCAGCTCGTGTCGGGTGAGGACACCCAGGGGCTGGTGGCCCGGGTGAAGACCGAGGAGCAGCTTGCCCAGCTGGGTGCCGAGCAGATGGCCGACTCGGTGCTGGTGGGGGACAACGCCTACGAGGTCGTTCCAGGGTATGTAGCGGAGGTGGCGGCCAGCGCGCCCCGGCCCGAGGGCGCGGCGAAGAAGCCGGATTCCGAGGCCGACCTCCTGGCCGCCTTCATCCTCAACAAGATGGGCTGATTCGCCCGTCTCCCGTGGTTATGAGCCCGCCCGTATGAGCCACACGCTCGTTTCGCTCGCCTGCCACGCGTACGGCATCGCCGCCGTGGTCTATCTCGCGTACCTGGTCCGCCAATCCGAGGCGCTGGCCACGGCCGGGCGCGTGCTGGTGGGCGGCGGGCTGGCGCTGCATGGCGTGGCCCTCTTCGAGCTGCTCGGCGTCCAGAGCGGCCGGCCCGTGGGCCTGGCCCAGGGCTTCTCCGCGCTGGCCTTCCTGCTGCTGGCCATCTTCCTGTTCCTGGACGTGCGCTACCGCCGGCCCGTCATTGGCGCGTTCCTCACGCCCCTGGCCCTGGCGGCGCTGCTGCCCGGGCTGCTGCTGCAGGGCGGGCAGGCGCCGCTGCCTCCCGGGGTGCGTCAGCCGCTGCTGCCGCTGCACATCACGCTGGCGCTGCTGGGGCTGGCCGCGTTCGCCGTGGCCGCGGGCGTGGGCGTCATGTACGTGCTCATGGAGCGGCAGGTGCGGGCCAAGCGCTTCGGGCTGCTCTTCTCCCGGCTGCCGTCCCTGGAGTTCCTGGACACGCTGAACCGCCGCCTCGTGGTGTGGGGCTTCCTGGCGCTGTCCATCACCCTGGCCACCGGGGCCTTCTTCGTGGGCACCGCGCCGGGGCCGTGGACGGTGGATGGAAAGACGGCGGCCACGCTGGTGGCCTGGGCCGTCTTCGCCGCGCTGCTGATGGCGCGCACCTTCGCGGGGTGGCGCGGCCGCCGCGTGGCCTTCCTCACCATGGCGGGCTTCTGCCTGGTGATGGTGTCCTTCCTGTCCTCGTATGACGTGCCGTCGCCGTCGGCGGCGGCCCTGAGGATGCCGTGAGTATGGAGCTCATCTGTATCGGCCTGTCCCACCGGACGGCGCCCCTCGACGTCCGGGAGCGGCTGGCCCTGCCGGAGCCGCGTCAGGTGGACGTGCTCCAGCGGCTGGCGCAGGCCCCCATGGAGGCGTTGTGGGTGTCCACGTGCAACCGCGTGGAGGTGTACCTGAGCGCGCCGAGCGTGGACCTGGCGCGGCAGCGCGTGTTGACGGAGCTGGAGTCGCTGGGCGGGGCGGAGGCGTTGGAGCACCTCTACGAACACCAGGGCGAGGCGGCGCTGGTGCACCTGTTCCGCGTGGCGTGCAGCCTGGACTCCATGGTGCTGGGCGAGGCCCAGATTCTGGGGCAGGTGAAGGACGCCTTCGAGCGCGGGCAGGGGGCGGGCGCGGTGCGGGGTGAGCTGATGCGCGCCTGCTCGGCCGCGTTCAGCTGCGCCAAGCGCGTGCGCACGGAGACGGCCATTGGCCGCGCGGCCACGTCCATGGCGGCGGCGGCGGTGCAGCTGGCCAGCAAGGTGTTCGACGGGCTCGCGGGCAAGACGGTGGTGGTGGTGGGCGCGGGGGAGATGGGCGAGCTGGCGGCGCGGCACCTGAAGCAGGCGGGCGCCTCGAAGCTGTTCATCACCAACCGCACCCTGTCGCGCGCGGAGGCGCTGGCGGCGGAGGTGGGCGGGCAGGCGAGGCCCATCGACGAGCTGTTCACGCTGGTGGCGGCGGCGGACGTGGTGGTGTGCAGCACCGCGTCCCCGGTGCCGCTCTTCACGCGCGACAACGTGGGCGCGCTGGGCCGCGGGCGCCGGGGCCGGCCCTTGTTCATGGTGGACCTGGCGGTGCCGCGCGACATCGACCCGGCCGTGGGCACGCTGGACTGGGTGCACGCGTACGACGTGGACGACATCCAGAAGTTCGTCGCGGACAACGCCGCGGCGCGCGCGGAAGAGGCGCAGAAGGCGGGTGTGCTGGTGGCGCAGGAAGTGGCGCGCTTCGTCAAGGAACGCGCCCTGCGCGAGGGCACGCCGGTGCTGGCGCGGCTGCGGCAGCGCGCGGAGGCCATTGCCCGCACCGAGGTCGAGCGCACGCTGGGCGCGCTGGGCGACGGACTCAACGACAAGCAACGCAAGAGCATCGAGGCCATGGGCCGAGCCATCGTCAACAAGCTGCTGCATGAGCCCACCGCGCGGCTGCGCGCCGTGGGGCCCGAGGGGGAGGGAAACCGGCTCGCCGGTGCCGCCGCCGAGCTGTTCGGCCTGTTGGAGGACGAGGTGGGGGCCGCCGCCGCGGCGCCCTCCGTCCTGGCCCCGCCCATCCAGGCCGCCACGGGAGGCAAGTGATGTCGCGCGTGCGTATCGCCACCCGGCAGAGTCCCCTGGCCCTCTGGCAGGCGCGTCACGTGGGCGCGCTGCTGGCCGCCCGGCATCCCGGGCTCGACGTGTCCCTGGTGGAGCTGTCCACCGAGGGGGACCGCTTCCTGTCCGCGCCGCTGTCCGCGGTGGGCGGCAAGGGCCTGTTCGTGAAGGAGATTGAACAGGCGCTGCTCGACGGCCGCGCAGACATCGCGGTGCACAGCCTCAAGGACATGACGTCCGTGTTCCCTGACGGGTTGATGCTGGCCGCGGTGCCGGAGCGCGAGGACCCGCGCGACGCCTTCTGCGGCATGGACGGGATGACGCTGGACGCGCTTCCCCAGGGCGCGCGCGTGGGCACCTCGTCGCTGCGCCGCAGCTGCATCCTGCGCGAGCGCCGGCCGGACGTGGACATCGTCAGCATCCGCGGCAACGTGCAGACGCGGCTGGCGAAGACGCGCGAGCAGGGGCTGGCGGGCGCGCTGCTGGCGTACGCGGGGCTCAAGCGGCTGGGACTCGCGGACGTCATCACCCAGGTGCTGCCGCCCGAGGTGAGCCTCCCCGCGGTGGGGCAGGGCGTGCTGGCCATCCAGTGCCGCACGGACGACGCGCGCGTGCGGGAGCTGCTGGCGCCGCTGGAGCACCCGACGACGCGCGTCGCCGTCACCGCCGAGCGCGCGCTGCTCGCGAAGCTGGAGGGGGGCTGCACGGTGCCGCTGGCGGGGCACGCCACGGTGTCGGGAGACACGGTGTTCCTGCGCGGACTCGTGGGCCGTCCGGATGGCACACGGGTGGTGCGGGGCGAGGTCCGCGGGCCGGTGGCGCAGGCCCATGCGCTGGGGGAAGCCCTGGCGGACGAGCTGCTGTCCCGTGGGGCGGCGGACATCTTGCGTGATTTCGCCCGCCGCGCGGAGGCGCGGGAGTCCTAGACTGCCGCGCGCGTGGAACGGCGACTGGAAGGCAAGAGAGTCTTGGTGACGCGCCCGCGTGAGCGGGCCGAGGAGCTGTGCTTCCTGCTGGAGGACGAGGGCGCGGAAGTGCTCAGCGTCCCCTTGCTGGAGCTTCATCCCCCGGAGGACCCGCGTCCGCTGGCGTCCGCGGCGGAGCACATCCAGCGCTATGCCTGGGTGGTGTTCGCGAGCCCGTCGGGCGTGGAGGCGCTGATGGAGGCGCTTCGCGAGGCAGGCACCCAGGACCGGATGCAGCGGGTGAAGGTGGCCACCGTGGGGCCGCGCACCACGCGCGCCGCGGAGGGCTACGGCCTGGAGGTGGTGGCCGAGCCCTCCGAGGGCACCGGCGAGGCGCTGTTCAACCTCATCAAGGACGCGCTGCAACCCGGAGACGAGGTCCTGCTGCCCGCCGCCGAGGAGGGCCGCCGCGAATTGGAGGACGGCCTGCGGGAGCACGGCGTCCTCGTCACGCGGGTGACGGCGTACCGCTCCACGCCCGCGCCCCTGCCACCGGAAGCCCTGGCCCTGCTGGACGCCTCGCCACCCGACGTCGTGCTCTTCGCCTCACCGCGCACGGCCGAGGCCTTCGTGGAAGAGGCCGGACGTGAGCGCCTGGCCACCGCGCGCGTCGTGGCGATTGGTCCGACGACGGCGTCCGCGCTGGAGCGGCTCGGGGTGCCCGCGGCGGCGGTCGCCGAGCGGCCGACGCCCGAGGCCCTGGTGGACGCCGCGGTGCTCGCGGCGACGAGCACCGTGCACTGAGCCTGCCAGGGGGCGTGGCGGTCGAGGACTCCGGCCGCCGTTTCCTCCATGGGGCCGCACCGGCCGCCGGATCGCGTCTGGTACGCTGCGCGGCTGCGCTCCATCGGATGGGTGGGGCGAAAGGAGACGGGCTTGGTACAGCCAGCGAGCGGCGCGGGTGGCGGTTCTCCGAAGAGCCGCGGCGACTTCACCACGGTGTTCGTCCTGGAGGCGCTCGTCGCCCAGGGGCTGCTGCAGCCGCAGCAAGCGCAGGAGGTGCTCGCCCGGGAGTCCGCCGCGCGCGCCCGCGTCCTCAAGGCGCGAGGGGCCTCGGGGGGCAAGGAGGCGGCGCGCTACGACGTGTCTCCCGTGGAGGTCGTGGCGGCCTTCCAGGTGCCGCTGTCCAACGGGCGCGGCGTGCTGGACGAGGACCGCGTCACCGAGGCCGCCGCGCGCGCCGCGGGCATGACGTACCGGAAGATCGACCCGCTGAAGCTCGACATGGCGTTGGCCACGCGGACCGTCTCCCGGCCCTACGCGCAGAAGCACGTGCTGCTCCCCCTGGAGCGCACCCCGCAGGGGCGGCTCCTGGTGGCGGTGGCCAACCCCTTCGACCGGGAGCTCTTCGAGAGCTTCCACCGGCTCACGGGCCTGCCCGTGGAGCCCGTGCTCAGCGCGAAGGCGGACATCCTCAAGTCCATCAGCGACATCTACGGCTTCAAGACGACGCTGGCCCGCGCCGCGGACGACTTCACCGCGGCGGGCGGCGCCCAGGTCGCCAACTTCGAGCAGCTCGTCTCGCTCAGCGGCACCCAGGAGCTGGAGGCCTCGGACCGGCCGGTGGTGCAGGCCGTGGACTACCTGCTGCGCTACGCGTTCGACAACCGCGCGTCGGACATCCACATCGAACCCAAGCGCGCCACCAGCGTGGTGCGCCTGCGCATCGACGGCGTGCTGCACCCGGTACACACGCTGCCGGCGCCGGTGCATCCGCCCATCGTCTCGCGCGTGAAGATGCTGGCGCGCATCGACATCTCCGAGCGCCGCAAGCCGCAGGACGGCCGCATCAAGACGGAGCGCGAGGGCCGCGAGGTCGAGCTCCGCGTGTCCACGCTGCCCACCGCGTTCGGCGAGAAGGTCGTCATCCGTATCTTCGACCCGGAGACGCTGGTGCAGGACATCGCCCAGCTGGGCTTCGAGGAGGACGAGAAGAGCGCCTTCGAGTCGTGGATTGACCAGCCCCACGGCCTCATCCTCGTCACCGGCCCCACGGGCAGCGGCAAGACGACGACGTTGTACTCGGCGCTGAAGGCGCTCGCGGGGCCCGACGTCAACGTCACCACCATCGAAGACCCCATCGAAATGGTGTGGGACGCCTTCAACCAGGTGCAGGTGCAGCCCAAGGTGGGGCTCGACTTCGCCGGGGCGCTGCGCCACATCCTGCGTCAGGACCCGGACGTCATCATGGTGGGCGAGATTCGCGACCCGGAGACGGCGGAGAACGCGATTCAGTCCGCGCTCACCGGCCACCTCGTCCTGTCCACGCTGCACACCAACGACGCGCTGGGCGCGGTGGCGCGCATGCGGGACCTGGGCGTGCCGTCCTTTCTCCTCGCGCAGAGCCTGCTGGGCGTCATGGCCCAGCGCCTGCTGCGCCGCGTGTGCAGCCACTGCGCGCAGGAGACGACGCTGACGCCCGATGAACTCCTCGCCCTCAACGCGCCGCTGCCGCTGCTGCCCGGGGGCGTGCGGCTGCTCAAGGGCTCCGGCTGCGTGCGCTGCCGGGGCACCGGCTTCGTGGGCCGCACGGGCGTCTTCGAAATCGTCACCGCCGCTGGCGAGCTGAGGGACCTCATCGCCCGCGAGGCGCCGTACTCGGACATGGTGGACGCGGCCCGGCGCTCGGGCATGCGGACGCTGCGCGAGGCGGCGGTGCGCAAGCTCGCGCAGGGCCTCACCGCCTTCGACGAGGTGGTGCGGATGACGACCCTCTGACGCACGACGGCCCGGCCTCCCATGCGGAGAGACCGGGCCGCGGTGTTTCCCTCAGCCCCGGTGAAGGGGCCGGGGAGGGGCGCCTAGAAGCGCGCCTGGAGCAGGGTGTTGAAGCCCAGCGCGTGCGGACGCTCGAAGCTCGGCTGCGCCACGCCCGTCACGTCGTCCCGGAACGTGGTCCGGTTGGTGTCGTACGTGTAGTAGACCTCGCCGACGGCGGCGACGGACTCGGACAGGTCCCAGCGGAAGGTGGCCTTCGCGGAGTAGATGGGCTCGGCGCGGCACACGCCGCCGCCGCACGTCTCCGGGAGGATGCTCAGCTGGTTCACGTCACGCACCACGACGGTGCGCGTGCCAATGAGGTTCTCCGGCGGGTTGTTGCCGCCGAGCACCGGCGTGGGGCTGCGGAACGAGGCCGGCTGCTGCACACCGACGATGAAGCCCGGCGTGAGGTGCAGCTTCGGCAGGTGGTAGTCCGCGCCCACCGCGAGGAACATCTCCGGCCGCAGCTCCGTGCCGTCCGGGAAGTCCTGGAACGGGGGGAAGCCCGGCACTTCGAACTGGATGAAGGAGAGGCTGCGGTACAGGCCGAGCAGGCTGAAGCGCCACAGGTCGTACTTCGCGCGGGCCTGGAGGGCCACGGCCGTGGAGCCCTGCGGCTTGGTGGCGCCGAACTCGTTCGGCTTCTCCAGCGTCTGGGACAGGTAGCTGCCCTCGAGCGACACGGTGTACGAGAGGCCGCCCGGGTACTTCTCCGGCGCGAAGAAGCGCTGATAGATGTCCGGGTCGTTCTTGTAGAGCCGGAAGTCCACCGAGGTGCCGACGGGCACGCCCACGTGGTAGACGATTTGACCGGAGAGGCCGGCCGCGTTCACCGGCGCTTCCACGCCGAGCGTCGCGAGGCCCGGCACCAGGCCCTTCTGGAAGTAGCCGCCGCCCGCCTCGACGCGCAGCGTCTCCAGGATGTCCCAGCCCGCGCCGGCCATCACGCCGTACTTCGTCTCCTCCTCGAGGATGAGCTCGTTCTGGATGAGCGCCGTCTTGCCGCCGACGTACGCGTACCAGTTGTCGCGGGTGATCTGGATCTTGCCGCCGGGCACGCCGTTGGCGGCCGAGCGCGTGGTGAACACGCCGCTGCCGCCCCAGGAGATGCGGAACGCATAGCCCAGACGGAAACGGTCCGCGGACACCGGGAAGCCGACCAGCGAGATGCCTTCCTTCTCACCCCAGCCCGGCGGCTGGTAGTTGAGCCGGATGTAGCTGGAGTTGTCGCGGATATCGACGCCGCCCGAGGGCCGCTCGAGCACGACGAGCGTCAGGGCCGCCTCGGTCGTCAGGCCCTCGAAGAACGCCGGCGCCCGCTTGTAGAGCACCACGTTCGACAGGGACTCGAAGCCGGAGAACCGGGTGTTGAAGTTGTCGTAGAACTGCGTGTTCTGGTTACCGGCGCCGAACCGGGCATTGGGGCTGTTCGGCGTCGTTTCACCAGAACCCGCGAGCACGTTGTCGTCCGCGAAGACGAACGACAGACGCGTATCCACGAAGTCACTGGCCCACGCGGGCGCACTCAGGGAGATCAGGCCGCTCAGGGCCAGCTTCTGCAACGTTTTCAATGTCCCTCTCCACGGAGCGGTCTGGGGGAACCGCTCCTCCCTGCTTCCCGTCACCGGGTCGCGAGAATCTTCAAAAGACTACGGATTGACGCAATTCCGGATGGGCTGGGGGCACTCCATTCCCGGCCCGGGGTAGCAGCAAATGTCGTCGAGGTCTCGCGGCAGCACGTTCCAACGGGGACGGGCGGCGCTCACGTGCCGCAGGTGACCCACGATATCGAAGGTCGCCGCGCGGAGGTTGCGGCACTGCCGCGCGGCCGCGGCGTTCGGGTCGTCCTCGCGGCAGTCCGGCACGAGGTCCGGGATGGCGTCCTTCGTCACCAGGTTGATGCGCGTGCGGGCGTCCGCCGCCACCTTGCAGGTGAGGGTGCCGTCCTCGCGGTTCTGGACGGAGGCGTAGACGATGCCCTGGCCCGCGCCCATGGTGTGCTGCAGCGGGGTGTTGGCGGCCAGCGGCACCGGGGTGCCCGTGGCGCCGAAGCGCACGTTGGCCGCCTTGTCGCAGGCGACGTTGATGCGCTGGTCCCGGCTGAAGGCGTCCGACTGGGCCCAGTTCACCACGGTCGGGTCCGCGTTCACGTTCACGGAGAAGGTCTGGATGCGGTTGGGGACGGACTCATCCAGGCCGGCGGAGGCGGGACCGGTGGGGTTCATCTCCACCGTGAACTGGCCGAAGCCATTGTACGTGTTGCGCTCGGAGCAGTGGACGCCGGCGAACTGGCCAATGCCCAGGGTGCAGTCGATGTTGCACTGCCGCTCCTGGATGTCCGGGTCGTTCGGGTTGTCCGTGCCGCAGCTGCCCCAGGTGCCCGCGCGGGTGTTGGGGCAGAAGAAGGGGACCGAGCCGTTGCCGTTGGTGTCGCAGTTGTGGAACACGGTCGGGAACTTCACCCGCGTGAGCTTCACCAGCGAGGACTCCAGGCTCTCCATCTTGTAGTTGCCGTAGCTGTAACCACACAGCGGGTCGGTCATGTAGAGCGAGTTGCTGTAGCCGCACCGGCGGCCGTTGATCTCCACGGGCGGCGCCATGTCCAGGTACTTGGTCCACTCCGACTGCGGCAACAGCCGGACGCGCTCGCGCACCGTCCACGCGGGGAAGGTCAGCTGCGTGGTGGCGGTGAACTCCTGCACGGAGCCGGACACGGACCACAGCAGGTCGCCCGGGTCCAGGCCCTCCGGGAAGGAGTAGTTGTAGATGTAGATGGAGTTGAAGCGGCCGGGGTAGTAGCCGTCCGGCTCACCCGTCTGGATGTTGGCGCCCGGGACGGCGTCCTCGCGCACGCGGCAGGCGGTCAGGTCGGTGACGAAGAAGCCGCCGGGGTCCGTGCCCGTCACCAGCAGCGTCACCGGCTGCTTGTCGTTGGGGTCACCCTCCGTGCAGTTCTGCAGCAGCGGCGAGCCGGCCTCCGGGTTGCGCCCGATGCGCATGTACGTCCCGGCGTAGGCGGTGAGCTGGTCGCTGTTCTGCGGAACCTGGATCGTGGAGATCGTCGGCTCCTCGAACTTCATCAGCCGCGACAGGCCCGTGGAGTTGGTGCGCTTGGCGGGCTCCTGCGGCAGCTCGCCGGGGACGACCTGTCCGTCCGCGTAGTCCACCTGCGGCGCCTCGTCCTGCACCCAGACGTGCGCGTCGCCGTACAGCTGGCCCGAACGCACCGTGCCCGTGCCGCGGCCGTTGGTGAGCTGCGTCCAGCGGTAGCGGTACTCGCCCATGAGGTTGCCCGGAACCGTGCGGAAGGACACTGGCCCGTTGAACGACTCCATGGGCTGGCCCTTCGCGTCCAGGGCGAGGATCTCCACGTCGAAGTCCACCGGCGTGCGGGGCAGCGCCAGGCGGCAGTCCTCGGTGCCGCGGATCTCCATGGGCACCTGGGCCTGGCCACCGTGCGCGGTGGCGCACTCGTTCACCACCGGCAGCGGCGTGCGCGTGCCGCCGGTGTAGATGCCCGTGAGCGTCACCTGGAACGACGCGACGCCGTCGGGCTGCGGCGACTCCTGGGTGTAACAGCCGGCCGCCGCGAGGGCCGACAGGAAGAGCAGGCGCTTCATTTACTTCACCCTCCGGCCGATGCGGGAATCCTCCGCCGCGTCAGCGATGGACACGGAGGTGGGGTTCTCACAGAAGTTGCGCAGCTGGTTCGTCACCGAGCCGCAAATGGGGTTGTTGCCCGCCAGCACGTCGCGGCAGCTGCAGCGGCCGGTGTACGGGCCCGCCGGGACGTTGCACTGGTTCTGGATGTCCTCGTTCGTCAGGCCCGGCACGCCGCAGCGCTCGGCCGCGTCCGCGGGGAACGCCAGCAGGTCCTTGCAGCTGCAGCTCCCCACCTGCTGGTTCAGCGCGGCCTTGAAGTCCGCGGCGGCGCGGCAGGCGCCCACCACCTGGTCGTTCACCGTCCAGCGGCCATTGACGAGGTTGCCGCAGTAGAGGCCCGCCTTGGACGTCTCGCGGCCCGCGAGGATGTCCTCGCAGGTGCAGAAGCCCTGCATGTAGCCGATGAGCGAGTCACGCAGCGAGATGCCCGTCTCGATGCGGGTGGTGTTGCGCTTCAGGACGTTGAAGCCCGAGCCGCCCTTGGCGATGTAGTCGTTGACGGCGATCTTGTACGTGCCGGTGGTGTCCAGCGGCTTGCCGTTGATCTGGATGTCGGTGCCGGGGTGCGCGTAGCAGCGGCCCGTGGTGGAGGAGCTGCTCTGGTCCACCAGGCACTGCCACGGCGCGTGGCCCTGACGGTCCTGGTTGGGGCAGTCGGTGCCGTTGAGCGCCGGGTTGCAGGAAATCTGCAGGTCGTTCACCTGCACCTGGGCGCAGTCCATGGTGAAGCGGGCGCCGGAGATCTGCGCCTGGCTCACGCAGCCACGCTCGGCGGAGCGCTCGGTGACGAAGTCGAAGAGCTCCTGCATCTCCTTGCCGGACAGGTACATGATGTTGATGGTGTTCTCGAACGGGAACACGTTGAACATCGACTCCTGCGTCACCACGCCGGCGTACAGGTTGTCGCGGATGCCCAGCGAGTTGGTCAGGGCCATCTCGGCCTCGACGCGGCGGCGCTTGCGCATGGAGTCCGCGGCGATGTTGCCCAGCGGCGAGTCACCGCCCGTGGAGTTGTTGCGGCGCTGCACGTCGCGCGGCGCGTAGGAGAAGATGGACGTCAGCTGCAGGTTGAAGTCCATGCCCAGGATGTACGGCTGGAGCAGATGGGTCGTCATCCGGTCCTCCTGGTTCTTGCACGCCTGGATGGCCTGGCGGACCCGCTCGTCCCGGAGGAACTGGCCCTCCGCCCAGAACACGCTGGAGTCGTGGCGGAAGCGGCGCATGGCGTCGTCGCACCACAGCGCGTCCAGCGGGAACACGCGGAAGTCCTGGCTGACGATCTCACCGCCCTCGCCGGTCCCGAGCACGTCCGGCATCTTCACGACCAGCTCCAGCCGGCCCACGTACTTGGCGAAGGCGCCGGAGTGCGCGAGCACCACCTTGCGGCCCGAGGGGTCGGTGAGCAACTGCGGCGGGTTGAGCACGACGTGGAGGTGGCCGCCCATGATGGCGTCCACGCCCACCACGCCGGGGATGCGCACGCGCACCACGGACTTGTCGTTGCCCTCGGGGCCGAACCACTCCAGCACCTGCCAGGGCTCCTTCTGGCGCTGCACGTAGGCCTTGACGCGGGCGTACTCGTAGTAGGCCTCGTAGCCCTGGATGACGTCCTGGTCCTCGTGGAGGCCCAGGTGGCTCACCAGCACGATGAGGTCCGTCACGGGGCGCAGCAGGTCCACGTAGGCGCGCGCCACCTCGTTCTGCTCCAGCGGCGTCACCTGGAGGCTGTTGCCGCCCTCGACGATGGAGTTGAGCGAGGAGATGTTCGCCATGCCGATGATGGCCACCCGCAGGCCCTTCACGTTGCGGATGGTGTAGGGCTCCACCTCCAGCGCCGTCTGGTGGTTGCCGTTGATGCGCCAGTCGTCCCAGAAGTAGTTGGCCGCCAGCAGCGGGAACGTCGCGTGCTGCTGGGCCATCAGCGTGAAGTTGCGCAGGCCCGCGTCGAACTCGTGGTTGCCCACGACCGCCGCGTCCAGCCGCGCCTGCGAGAGGAACTTGAACTCCACCTCGCCCAGGTTCAGGTTGAAGATGGGCGCGCCCTGGAAGCAGTCGCCCGAGTCCACGTGCAGCACGCGCTCACCCTGGGCGCGCTCGCGCTTGAGCAGCGCGCCCATGCGCGTGGCGCCACCGAACGGGCCGGCCTCGGGGACGGTCCCCAGGTCGATGTCCGTCTTCAGCGGCGAGAAGTCGTAGGGGATGAGGCGTGAGTGGATGTCCGAGGTATGAAGGAGCGTCAGACGCACCTCCTGCCCCTCGAGGTTGTAATCCTGGCCTTCCAGCACCGGCATGCACGAAGCAGAGGCCAGGGCGCAGCTGAGGCCGAGCAGGAGGCGACGCATCAAGAGAATTCCGTGTTTCAGAGGGGAGACAGCGGTAAAGCGGGCGCAAGGTACGGGATCAGCAGTTGTCGGGCAAGCAACGCCACCATGGCGGGCCGGGTTCCGGCCATTGGCGTTCCTACTCCTCAGGAGAGCAGGCGGACATGCGGCAGCGGCATTCCAGTGTGACTGACATCGAGATCATCGAGGATTTCTCGTCTACCGCGAGGTGCGACGAGGGGTTTCTCAGGGTGAGGCGGCTGCGTTGCCGCAACCGGCGCGCGGACGGCTCGTCCTCTCCCGTCTACAGGGTGGATGTGGTGGACCGGCCCCGGTTGGACGCCGTGGCGGTGCTCGTCTACCGCCGCGGCGCGTCAGGTCTGGAGGTGTTGACGCGGATGAACCTCCGGCCCGCTGCGTTTTTCCGGAAGGACAACCGGGGCGCGATGACCGTTCCAGACCCCGCGTCTGGCTACTTGCGCGTGGAAGAAATCGTCGCGGGACTGCTGGAGCCGGAGGACAAGGGCGAGGAGGGCCTGCGCCGGCGCGCGGCCGAAGAGGTGCACGAGGAGGCCGGCTACAAGGTGGCTCCGGACGACATCCGGCTGCTGGGCGGCTCGTTCTTCCTGGCGCCCGGCATCCTTTCGGAGAAGGTGTTCCCGGCGGCGGTGGACGTCACCGACCTGACGCCCGAGGAGCCCGAGGGGGATGGCTCTCCGTTGGAGGAGGGCACGCAGCTGCACTGGCGTCCCATCCAGGAGGTGTTGGACGCGTGCCGCCGTGGTGACATCCCGGATGCGAAGACGGAAGTCGCGTTGACGCGGCTGCTCGCCCTCCAGCCCTGAGGGGGAATGCTTGGGTTTCACGCAGGCCGCGCGCCGGGGTAGGGTGCGCGGCGTTCCGAAATCCACCGCAGAGGTCGCTGCATGTCGTCGCTGCCCCCCTGGCTGGCCCAGTTCCTGCCCATCCTCATCCTCCTGGGGGCCATCGGCCTCGTCCTCGCGCGCCTGCCCAAGGTGGAACTGGGGCACTCGGAGGCCTTCAAGCGCCGCCGGCTCTTGAACTGGTTCCCGCTGGGCATGACGTACGCGTTCCTCTACATGGGGCGCTACAACCTCAACGTGGCCACCAGCGCCATGGGGGACCGCACCTCCAACGCGGACTTCGGCACCATCTTCGCGTGGGGCACCGCCGTCTACGGCGTGGCGTTCCTCCTCAACGGTCCGCTCACGGACAAGCTGGGCGGCCGGAAGACCATCCTGATGTCCGCCGCGGGCTCTTCGCTGGCGAACGTGGCCATGGGCGCGGTGGTCTACGCGGTGCTGACGCACGGCTGGGCGCCGCCGGGCGGCCTGGTGGCGACGCTGTCGTTCCTCTACGCCGTGAACATGTACTTCCAGAGCTTCGGCGCGGTCTCCATCGTCAAGGTGAACGCGGCGTGGTTCCACGTGCGCGAGCGCGGCCTGCTGGGCGGCGTGTTCGGCATCCTCATCTCGCTGGGCATCTACTTCGCCTACGACTGGAGCCGGCTCATCGTGAAGGCGGCGCCCACGTACTGGGCCTTCTTCGTGCCCGCCGCCATCCTCGCCGCGTTCCTGGTCGTCGACTTCTTCGTCATCCGCGACACGCCCAGCCACGCGGGGCATCCGGACTTCGACACCGCGGACGCGTCCTCCGGCGAGACGGGGCCTCAGCTCGGCGTGCTGGCGGTGCTCAAGAAGATGCTGAGCAACCGCGCCATCATCATCATCCTCTGCATCGAGTTCTGCAGCGGCTTCATGCGCAACGCCATCATGCAGTGGTACCCCAAGTTCGCGAAGGCGACGGGCATTGGCGAGTCCTTCGTCGCGGCCAACTGGGGCATGCTGCTGTGCGTGGCGGGCATCACCGGCGGCATGTTCGCCGGCGTCATCAGCGACCGCGTGTTCGACTCGCGCCGGGGCCCCGTGTCCGCGGTGCTCTACGGCGGCATGTCGCTGGGCGCGGTGGTCTCCGTCTTCGTGCTGGAGAGCGCCTTCCTGGGCTGGACGGTCATCTTCATGTCCCTGTGCGTCATCGGCGTGCACGGCATGCTGTCCGGCACCGCGAGCATGGACTTCGGCGGTAAGAAGAACGCGGGCCTCGCGGTGGGCATCATCGACGGCGCGGTGTACGCCGGCACCGCGCTGCAGTCCGTGCTGCTGGGGTCCATCCTCCCGTCGGGCGAGGAGGGCAAGCTCGCCGCCAACTGGAGCAACTGGCCCTACGCGATGCTGCCGCTGTCCTTCCTGGGCCTGCTGCTGGCCACGCGCGTGTGGAACGCCCGTCCGCAGCCCAAGTCCACGCCCGTCCCGGCCACGCTCCCGGTTCCGCCCGCGGCGCCGGCGAACAGGACCGGTACCGGAGGGTGATGTCCGTGTGGCTCCAACGAGGTGTGACGTTGGGGTCACTCCCGCGTGACAGGGATGTAACGTAGACTCTGCTCGTGTCCCAGTTACCCGCACCCCTGCAGAGCCGCTTCGAGGTTCATGACCGGAAGCAGTTCGAGATCAAGCTCGAGTACCAGCCTTCCGGGGCGGACGAGACGCGCTACCTCGTGGAGGCGTATCTCTTCCTGCCGGGGAGCCTGAACATCGACGCGGAGACGTACCCGCGCGCGGACTTCTACGCGGACATCCACAACTACGTGCGCTTCAAGACGCCGGTGATGGCGGTGAACGAGCTGCTCAGCTCGGACACCTCGCCGCTGGTGCGGCTGGAGGCGTGGCTGCGCACGGGGATGGGCGCGGAGAAGGACGTCGTCTACCAGGCCAAGCTGCTGTCCTGCGTGCTGCGCGGGGCGCTGCGCCGCTTCGCCACCACGGTGGAGTCGCGCTGTGAGGGGCCGGGGACGGTGCCCTCGGACGCGTGCGCCATCCTGGAGACCGAGGTCCTGTCGATGCAGGCGGGCGTGGAGCAGGTGCTGGAGCGCTTTCGCGTGTGGCTGCGCTCGGTGGGGGAGATGCGGCTCCAGGAGCGCTCGCGGGCCTCGCTGCGGCTGGTGGACGAGTACGTCAGCCTGCTGGTGGAGGGCGGCTTCCGGCGCGCGGTGGCGGACATGAAGGCGCTGCCACGCGGAGAGCCGTGGCATGGCCTGCGCAAGGGGTTGATGGAGGCGGTGCTGCGGGAGGAGGCGTACCGCAAGGAGCACCGGCTGCGCAGCGTGCTCAGCCCCACGGGGGACAACGAGGAGTACATCCTCCGGCTGGGCTTCCTGAAGAAGTTCTGCATGAACGTGCTCTTCCTGTCGTCGAAGCGGCGGCAGAAGCGGCAGGGCTGGGAGGAGATGCTCTTCGCGCTGGCCGCGGGCGTGGCGATGACGGTCGCCACCGCGGTGGCCTTCTGGGCGCAGGAGCGTTACGCGCAGGCGAGCCTCAACTTCTTCCTCATCCTCGTGGTGGGGTACATGGTGAAGGACCGCATCAAGGAGGGCCTGCGCCGCATGCTCAGCCGCGCGGCGGCGATGCACCTGGCGGACCGGACCACGAACCTGGTGGACCCCGTCACCGGGCGCGTCATTGGCGCGTGTGAGGAGCGCGTGGACTACGGGCCCGTGCTGAAGGTGCCGGACGAGGTGTCCGCGCTGCGCCAGCGCGACGACTTCCTCACCGCCACGCAGGGCGAGCTGTCGGAGATGGTCATCCGTTACCAGAAGCAGATCGTCCTGGACGCGCGGCACCTGCCCCGCACGCAGCGGGGACTGACGGGCGTGACGGACATCCTGCGGCTCAACGTGGAGCGCTTCCTGCGCGACATGGACGAGCCGGAGCTGGCGCTGGAGTACGTGGACCTGGCGGACCTGTCCGTGGGCCACATCCGCGGCACCAAGCGCTACCCGGTGGACATGGTGTTCCGCTTCACGGTGGTGGAGGAGGAGACGCACCGCCGCCAGGACTCCGTCCAGTTCGTGCGCCTGGTGCTGGACCGCAACGGCATCCAGCGCATGCAGCGCTTCCCGGAGCCGGGGCCGGGCTCGACGCCCAGCCGCCCGGGGTGGAAGACGGCGGCGTGAAGCTCCCGGCCTCTTGTGGCCGGGAGCTTCCGTTTGAAGGTCACTCCCGCGCGGCGAGTGGCCTCCGGTCATCGGGGCACCCCAGGGCCACGGTGGGCTGCGTCACGGGGCGGGCTCCGCGGGCAGCTGCATCGTGTGTTTTCCGGTCCGTTCCCGAGAGGCTTCGAACGCGGCGCGAATCGCCGTCATCGAGACCTCCCGGTTGGCCGCGTTGCCATGGGAGCCCTCCACGCTGCCCAGCGTGACGTTGGGGAACTTCTTCGAGAAGTCCTCCAGGGAGCCGTACGCCCGGATGATTTCGTCGGAGAGTGACTCCGCCTTTCGGTCTCCGAACATGTTGTTGCCGCCGCCAATCTTGTACTGGTCGCCGACGAGGTTGATGATGATGAGGTGCTCCGAGTTGTTCGCGGCCGCCTCGAGGTTGGCCATGATCCGGTCGACGCGCGCCCCGAACACGATGACGTTGTCCCATTTGGCGCCGGGCGCCCCTTGAGGGCCTGATGCCGCCGCCGCGAGGATGGCGGCGTCTCCACCCAGGCTGAAGCCCACGAGGTTCTTCTGGGCTGCGTCCACATGGACGTGGTTGCTGGCGAAGGCCTGCGCGGGCGCTGGATCCTTCTTGAACCAGCCACCTCCATGGACCTTGTTGGGGACAACGGTCCGCACGTCCGGCATGAGGTCTCGCGCGGTGGTTTCCAACAACCTCACGCCGCTGGCATCCCCAGGGCCGCCTCCATGGAGCACGATGGTGTCGAGCCCCGTGGGGTCGACGAGGTTCAGGGGCGCGTTGCGGGCGTACCCGTACAGGTTGCACTCGATGGGCTTCTCGCCGCACTTCTCCACGTCCTCCAGGTAGAGCGGGTCGGGGGTGAGGAACCGGTTGATGGCTGGGTCGTAGTCCCTCACGCCCATGCGGATGACGCCGAGGTCCGCGTCATAGCCGCTCTGCGCGTAGTCCAGCGCCGCGGCTACGTCGGGGTGATGGGTCCGGTTGCCGAAGGGAGAGACCCAGCGGTGCGTCCCATCCGTGTCGGCCAGGAGCGTGCCCCTCAGGTCCGTGGCCACCATCTGGAAGGCACCGTTCTTGACCAGCCCGATGAGCTGCCCGCCGAAGCGGAACGGCTCCGTGAGGCCGGTGTCGTCCAGGTACACGCCGCCTTCGACATAGGCCGCGACTGGCACGCCATTGGTGCGCTTGAGGAGCCGGTGGCCGGATTCGTCATAGAGGAAGCTCCACTGGTCCTGCCCGCGCGTCGCCAGGGCCACCTGTCCATTGGGGCCGTAGGCGAGCGTCACATCCCCCTTCGAGACGGTCCGCCCCATCGCATCGAAGACGTGGCTCGTTCCTCCGATGGAGAGGGCGTTGCCCTGGCGTGAGAAGTCCCTGCGCGTGCCCGCCTCATCGATGAAGGTGGGGAGCCCGAAGCTGTCGAAGCCGTACGCATAGGCGTGTTGGGCGTCCGTGGCTTGCGTCAGGAACCCCTGGGCGGAATGGACGTACTGGCGCTGAAGCGGGGGGCCTCCGAGCGAGTAGGACTCCTCGTCCATGAGCCCGCGCGCGTTCAGCCGCAGGGACGTGGACGCGCTCCAGCCAGAGCCTGCCTGCGTCAGTGACACCCGCTCCCGGGTCAGCGGATCATGGCCCAGCGTGGCGGTGCCGCCCACGGCGAAGGCCACGGAGAGCGGGAGGCCGTTCGCGTCGTAGTCGAAGAGCGCCATGGGCTGGCCCTCCATCCAGAGTTCGGAGAGCTGTCCCTGCGTGTTCCAGTGCCAGAGCTTGGTCTTGCTGGAGACGAGCGGCCCTCCATGGGGCGACCAGATCTTCGAGGTCTCGCTGCGGACCTCCCCGTTGTCGGCGTAGGTGAACAGCCACTCGAGCGTGTACCAGCCATGGAGCCGGAGCGTGCGCTGGGACAGCTTGCCGTCCGGGTGGTAGTTCATCAGCTTCGTGTAGCCGTCGCCTTCGATGGCCGACACGAGGCCGAGCGTGGAGGGCAGGTGGGGGAAGTCGGGCGAGGTGCCGTCCCAGTAGTAGCGGTACTCCTGGGGCGCGCTGCCGACGAAGTCCTCGTGCGTTTCGCGGACGAGCCGTCCGACAGCGTCATGGACGAAGGTCGTCTGCCGGTGGACGGCGCCCGTGGGAGCGCCCATGCGTTTGAGCATGAGCAGGCCCGTGGTCGGGCTGTAGGCGTACTCGATGCTGGCCACCCCCTCGCGCACGAGCAGCGACACGCGCCCGTGGCCGTCGTAGTGAGCATGGTGCGCGGCTCCGTCGGGCAGGTCGACCCGGCGCAGCCGTCCCAGGGCGTCGCGGTGGTAGTCGAAGCGCGTGTTCGCCTCGTCCTCGCGCGCCACCATGCGGTTGGCGGCATCCCTCCAGGTGCGCGTGCGCCACGTGCCGTTCTCCCAGGTGGTCTGCTGGAGCTGCCCTGCCTCCAACGCCAGCGAGGCGGCCAACTGCTTCTCCACGCCCGAGTGGAACGCCTTGGCCGACGTCACGTCATGGCCAAACGAGGAGGTGCGCGTGAAGTGCACGGACTGGGCGTTGTCCAGCAGGTCACCGTAATTCAACGCGAGCACATCCACGGAGTCCGCCAACGTCGGCCGCAGGGAGGTGCGCGTCTCGCCCAGCGCGGGCTTGCGCTCCACCACGCCGTCGAACACCCAGCCTTGCGGAATGCGCCGCGCCGTCGTCACCCCTTCGCCAGCGGCCGTGGCGTACGCGACGCTGTCTCGCGCGGCGCCCGCCTGGGCATCCACCAGGGTGGACATGAAGATGGACGAGGGCGCGATGCCCGTGGCGAACCGGTACGCGTACGTCTGCTTGGGTTGGGTCTCCGAGCCCGCGAGGTCATCCCATTCCTTCTCCAACCGCTCCAGCGCGTCGTAGCGATAGAAGCGGGAGTACGTCTGGGCGCCCCGGTCCACCTCCAGCGTCAGCACGGCGTCGGTGAGGGGATGGCGCTGGCCCACGCGGGTGGCCACGCCGTCCGGGGCAATGACCTCGTCCAGCAGCCGGGTGCCCGGGTGGTAGCGGAAGCGGGTTCCGCCCCTCCCGGGCGCCGAGATTTCCTGAACGTAGAAGTCCGCGTCGTACACGGTGTGCTGAACGGTCTGCGTGTGGCCCGGCACGACGCTGAGGACGTCCGTCGTCAGTCCCACGTTGTTGCGGACCACGTGAGATTCGTGGACGAAGTCCCACGTGGCATTCGCGTGGGTGCCGGTCAGCCGGGTCATCGACTCCAGGCAGTGCAGCGCGGGGCCGAAGCCCGGGACGGTGGCGCGCGTCGTCTCCGTAAGGAGCGTGCCGTGTGCCCCCGTCTGCCGGACGCGTGAGGGGCAGAGTCCGGCTTCGTAGTCGAGGTACTCCGTGCGCTCCTGGAGCGGTAGCACGCCGGGCGTGTCCGAGGCCCAGCCCCGGAGCCACGCCTTCAGCCGTTTGTACGCGACGCCATGAAAGAGGGAGTCCTCGTACTGCCAGGTCTCGAGCGCGTGGACGGCGGTCTCGTGGACGTCCCGGCGTGTCTCCGACAGCTTCACGCCCGCGTAGGCGTCCGCGTTGAGGAACGTGACGTCATGGACGTTCGTGGGCGCTGTCCGCGTCACGGCGTCGAAGCCCACGAGGAAGCGGCCCAGCGCGTGAAACGTGGGGTGCTGATAGTCGTACGTGTAGCGCGTGACGTCGTGGCCCGATGACGCCACCTCCAGTGCGGCCAGCACGGATTGGCGCTGGCGCATCCCAGGGGTGGCGGTGCTTCGCGCATAGTCGAAGCGCAGCACCGTGCCCTTGCCGTCATCCGCCGTGCGCAGCAGCGCTGTGCCCGGTGTGTCCATGGCCAGGCGGTACGCGCGCGTCACCAGTTGCTCCACGCGCGTATAGGACACCTCGACGTCGCCGCTGCCCGACAGGTCGGCGACCACGGGGCGACTGATGAGCGTGCCCAAGCTGGCGAGGCCCGGGACGGCGACCTCCTGGAAGCGGCTTCCGGTGTTGACCACCAGGTGCGCGGCGGGGCTGGAGACGCGCGTCAGGAGGATGTCCGTCAAGCCATCCCGGTTGGTGTCCACGAAGTTGAGCTGGAAGTCCGAGAGGTTCGTGAGCGTCTGGCCCAGCAGCGTCCGCACCTGGAAGGACTGGCCTTGTGGCTTGAAGGTGAAGTTGCCCAGGCCGAACCACACCATGATGCCGCCGCTGTAGCGGGACACGATGTCGGGCACGCCATCGCCGTTGAAGTCGTGGAGCCACGAGCTGTTCGGGGAGATGGTGGGTTGCAGCGTGCCCTGCACCAGCGGGCCGAAGGAGAACGTGGACGCGGTGCTCGTGTTGGGGAGGATGCGGTAGCTCCCGCTGTCCACCCGCACCAGGTCGGGCTGGTGGTCCCGGTCCAGATCCACCAGCTTGACGTTGGCCCCCAGCTCCCAGTCTCCCGTGAGCGTCTGGGTGCCCAGGGCCTGTCCGGGCCGGTTGCAGACGGTGAGCGTCGTCTGGGTCCTCAGGCTTGAGGCGCGGAGGCTGACGACCTGGATGTCACCATCGCCGCGCAATTGCGCGAGGCTGCGGGGCTGGTTGAACGTGGACTGGGGATTTCGGCACGCGAGGACGGCATCGGGCGGCCTGGGCGGGAGGGGCTCGAGGGTGAAGCCGTCGTCGCCCTGCACCAGCAGCGTGTTGGCCGCGTGGTGCTCGATGTCGAGCCGGCCATCCTCGTCGATGTCGACGAACGTGCCTCGGTTGGGTTGGAGGACATCCGAGGTGAACGCCGGGAAGAGCGCGTCCAGCTTCGGGACGTGCTCGAGCTGCGTCGTCGCCAGGTGCTCCGAGGCCAGATGGTACGTGTAGACGGTGGGAGGCGCCGTCTGCCCCGAGGCAAAGCGTTGGCGCACGGAGTGGAGATGGAACGCGGGCCCCAGGCCCTCCGCCTGCCACGTCAGCTCGTGGCGCCAGCGCTCCTCGAACGCGCCCGTCACCGCGTGCCGGCTCTGGGCGACCACCGTCGTCACCCGCCGGTCCAACGTCAGCTCCTGCCCGGAGCGGAAGTCGCGGAAGGGTTGGTCCAGCGGTTCGTAGTCCAGCACCACCCGGTGCTGGAAATCGTCGCCGACGCCGCCATAGGACACCATCTTGAGGAACAGCCGGCCGGAGGCATTCGCCTCGTAGTCGAAGCGCGTCTTGCGCCCATGCGCCGTGACGACCTCGGCCAGCATCCAGGACCACGTGCCTTGCGAGGTGATGACGCGGCGGCCGGCGCCGCCAAACGTCCAGCGGCTCCCATCCGCGAGATGGGCGATGAGCGTGTCCGTCAACGGCTCGAGCCGGATGGGAGAGGACAGGCCGTTGGGATACCAGTACCCGTCATCACCGGGGACGAACTGGCCCCAGGGGCCGGTGAGTCCGTCGGTGACATAGTCGTGGCTGCCCTTGGCGCGCCACCGTGTGAAGGCCAGCGCGCTCTGCCAGCCGGCGCCCCACTCCGACAGCCCGCTGTCGGGTGAGTACACGGGGAAGAAGCGCCCGAGCGCGGCGCCACGCTCGGTGGGAAAGGAGAAAGGGGAGGGGAGGCTGAAGGCGCCGCGGCTGACATCCGCGGGACCGAACGTGACGCTGGCGAGCTGTCCGGCGAGCGAGCCTCGTTGAGGCGCGCTGAGCTCGGGGGCTTGAACCTTGGCATCCAAGGACGTGGAGGTCTGTGCCTGCGACGGCGACGCCTGCAACAGGGCGTAGAGCAGCGAAGCGGTGAGAAGCCGCGGAAGTTTCACGGAAGGGCTCGAAGGGGCTGCGAAGAAAAAGCGGGGCGAGAGACGGACGGCTGTCCGGCCCTCGCCCCGTGAGACGCACCAGGACAGGTCCGTCAGTGGAGGTTCAGCTCGGCGGTGGGCTCCGCCCCGGCGGTGAGCGACGTGGCGGTGCGGCAGGTGCGAATCCACGTCATGGGCGAGACGAGCTGCCGGGGCTCGACCTGGAAGACGAGGACGAGCTCCGTGGCCACATCGATGATGGGGGACTCACCGGGGATGATGGGCGACATCAGCACCGTGCCATTGATGTCGAACCGGGTGAACGGCGACAGCCCGTTTCCGGCACGGTGCGGCAGGGCGTGCTGATTGAAGTGGCTGAGGGCGTCGAGCGGCCCGCCATAGGTGACGGGGATGCCGCCGCTCAGCCATTCCTCGTTGAGCTGCCGGTAGCTCTCCAGGCCCGACAAGGTGGGGAAGGAGAGCTGCGAGTCCATCCGGGTGTACGGCCGCGTGGCGAGCGCACCACTGAGCGCGCCACCGTCCACGCCGTTGACCAGCAGGAACAGGCCCATGGCGCGGATGACGGGACTTCCCTCCTGGCAGAGCAGCTGCGCGTTGCCACCCGTGGCCGCGTAGAAGTCCTCGGGGAGGACGGTGAACGAGGCGATGTTCGTGGTGAGCAGGTGGTTCCACACCTGGGCGGAACGCGAGTCACTGACCTGCCGGTACGGCGTTTGTGCGGCGTAGCCCGGACGGGGGAAGGTCAGCGCCACGTACTTCGGCGTCAGCGGGTTGGTGGGGAGCCGGGCCGCGGCGAGCTTGTCGCGGATGTCGGCCTCCACATCGAGCACGCGCTCGGCTCGCGTCAGGGCGGGACCCATCCAGTCCATGTTGACCAGCTCCAGCAGGTCGGCGCGCGACGCCGCGTCGTTCGCCAGCGCGGTGATGACGCTCGGGTAGCGCAGGTGGATGATGGGGTAGAGGTACTGGTTCAGCGTGGTGACGACCGTGCGCGTCTGCGCGTCCAGCCGCGAGCCATCCAGGTGGCGGAGGTTCCACAGGGGGAGCATCCGCACCCAGCGCGCCTCGGCCTGCGCGATGGCCAGGTCGTCCTTGAGGGCCTTGAGGTCCAGGAGCATCAGGGCCTGCTCCCGCATCACCGCGCGAATCTCCACCTGCCGCTGCAATGTGGCCAGGTCGTGCTCGAGCCACGCGGAGAACAGGCCGTTGAACGTCGTGGGGATCTTCGACGGGTCGTTGACGTTGCAGGCGCACTCGGTCGCGAGCTGCGCGAAGGCCTGGCTGCGCAGGGAGGAGAGGTCCTGGGGCAGCAGGCGTCCCTGACGCAGATAGTCGGGGAAGGCGTCGCGGAGCTGGGCCCGGACCGTGGCCATGGCGCGTCCGAGCTGCTGGAGGCTCGGCGCGAGCGGCCGGGAGTGCTTGACGTTCACCGTCAGGCTGTTGCCCACCGGCATGGTGCCGCAGCCGGTGCGGTCATTGACAGCGAGGTACAGGTCCGCGTCGCGGTCCACCGCGATGGCGGTGTAGGGCGACTGGAGCACGTGGATGTTGCGGACGTGGAGCCGCATGGCCTGGGCGGGCGGCGTGGGGCGGGCGACCTCCAGGAGCAGGAGGCTGCCCGCGGGGAGCTGCGGGAAGGGCGTGTTGGGGACGCGCAGGCCCGTCGTGAAGGCCGCGACGCTCCGGCTCTCCTGGCCGTCGGAGTCCGCGTCGATGTCGGAGTCCGAGCTGCGCGTCCCCTTGTCCCACTGGCGGCACGTCTCGGCGTTCGCGTAGACCTTCACGGAGGCGCCGTAGACCGCCTCGAGCGCGCCCGGCGTTCCCGCGGAGGCCGAGACGCCAGCGCAGAGGGATTGGGCGCTGCTGAAGCTCTTGTAGGAGCCGTTCTCCTTGACGGACTGCTTCGACTTCGCGTGGAACGCGCTGTTCTGGTAGTCGAGCATGAAGCCCTCCGGTCCGGTGAGGACGGGGACCGTCTGCGGTCCGCTGGGGCCCTGCTCCGTCCGGGTGACCTGGATGGGGGCCATCGCGCCCCCCGTGCTGGGCAGGTGGTAGGTGCCCTGGCTCATGGCGCACGTGGGGGACCACTTGCCGGTGACCTCGAGCGTGACGAAGTCGCCCGCCTGCACCGGATGCACCCAGGGCGAGGCGCCGCTCAGCCGGACCGCCATGTTGGAGAGCAGGTCGCCGGGATAGGCCTTGCCGCCGGGGAACACGGCGTTGCCGGCGTGAACGCTGAAGGGCGGCACCGTGCTCTGCTGGACCTGCAGGTTCAGGTCCGTGGTGGCGACCAGTTCATCGAAGGCCTTCATGAAGTCACCCTGCCGGGCGTTGGCGACCTCCACGTTGTTGCGCAGTCCGGCCAGGTCCTCCGACAAGAGCCGCAGGCGCTCCACCTGGGAGATGATCCGGGCCATCCCCGCGGACTGGACCTGCTGGTTCTGGAGGTCCTGCACCAGCCCCTGGACGAGGGACGCGCGGGTGGACTGGTACTCCGACACGCGCTGACCGAGCTGGTTGCGGACGCGGTCCAGCTCGCTGTCGAGGAGCTGCTGCTCGTCGGGGCTGGTGTTCATTCCCCGGTGCAGGACGTTGCGCGCCACGGAGTCGAACAGGCCGTGCTCCGCATAGCTGTCCGAGCGGATGCGGGCCTCGTGCACCAGCTGGGTGAAGCCCACCGCGATTTGGGGCATCTGCTCCGGAGCGCGCGTCAGCATGAACGCCAGGGTGGTGGGCCGGTAGTCGGCGAGCACGTCGCTGGCGGCGCCGTCCAACCGCGCGTGCTGGTCCACGATGCGCTGGAACACCGCCCTCCACTCGCTGCGCACCTTCGTGGCGCCGTTGAGCGCGGCCTGGAGTTCGTCCGCGTCATCCAGCCGGCTCAGCAGCTTCCACAGCTCGCTGACCTCCGTGTTCAGCGTGCCCCCGGCGCAGGCCAGATAGCGGCAGCCCAGGTCGTGGGAGGCGCTGGCGACGCGCAGCCGGTCCACCATGCCGCGGAACGCATCGCTGATGATGGGCAGCAGGAGCGCGGAGTCGACGGTGCCCTGGACCTCGAACGCGGCCAGCAGCACGTCCCGGTCCACCTTCATGTAGGCCGCGGACAGGTCATCCAGGGCCGCGGGCGTCAGCGTCGAGCCAATCTGCTGCTCGCTGTCGTAGGCGCCCTTCCAGAACGCGCCCATCAACCCGCTCAGCTCCTCCCAGAACCGCGGGTCCACGTCCCGGTAGTCATCCGACCCGTAGAGCCGGTCGAACGCGCGCTGCCGCCAGGCCTCGATGGCCTCCAGGTTGGCCGCCAGCTGCTGCTGCCGCTCCGTGCCGCTGGGCCCGGAGGGGGCCGCCAGCACCTTCTTCAACAGCGTGAGGGAGACGTCTCGGTAGGGCTCGGCGTACGGCTGCAGGCCGCAGAGGGGGTCCACCGTCACGGTGTCGATGAACTCCAGGCAGCTGGCCAGGAGCTTCCGGGTGACGGCCGGGTCCACGTGGTCGAGCGTCAACGGGTGGCACACGCCCAGGAGGTCCGCGCGGTCATGGACGATGCTCGCGTCGCAGGTGGGGCTGATGGCGGGGAGCTGCAGCGTGTTCCCGCACGCGGACTGGTAGTTCGGGTTCCGGTAGAAGTTGCGCGCGGCGACCCACCGGGCCGGAGGCAGCAGGTGGCCCTTCACCTCGATGAGCCGGCGGAGCTGCGCGGCGGCCGTCTGGAGCTCCACCGACGGGCCGGCGCTCCGGAGCTGGTTCACTCGCGCCTGGAGGCACTGGAACTTCCCGTTCACATCGGCGGGGGTCTGCATGGGCAGGTCGTCGCAGGTGGTGCACGTGGGCGTCAGGTCGATGGCCGCCGCGGCATCGAAGGTGCTCTTCAGGCTGTTCAAGGACAGGCCCTGGGCGGACAGCCGGGTCGCGCCACCATTCGCGAGCCCGCACTCGCTCTCCGTGGGCGCGTTTCCATGCGTGACGTCCCGACACGCGCCGTGGATGGGGATGTCGCTGTCACATTGGGCGCGGTGGGACTCGGGGCAGGGGGCTTCGGCCCGCTCGTGGAAGATGGGGACGTCGTAGAGCGTGATGGTGCAGGCCTGGGTGAAGGGGCCGGAGGTCCCCGGCTGGGAGACGAGCTCGCCCTCGCTCACCGTCGCATAGACGTTCTGGCCCCAGCCGCCGGGCTCCTGGTCCCGCACGGTCTCCACCGCCGAGTGGCAGTCGTACCGGTTGTCATATTCGTACTCGATGACGCGGTTGCACCCCCAGCCGGGCATGCACTCGATGGTCTCGAACTTCCACCCCGTCACCGTCACGTTGCGCGTCACGGTGGCGGTGCGCTCCAGCCCGAACGAGGGGTGCCGGCAGGCCTGGTAGTAGATGCACTCCTTCTGCACCCACCCGATGCGGGGGCACGCGCTGGAGGTCGCCTCCGCGTAGCAGGGCCGCACGTAGGCCTGGTACTCCCAGGGCCCCGCGCAGGCCTTCTGTTCGTCGGGCCGCGTCGTGTCGTGGTCCCACGCGACCTGCGCCGCGTCACAGGTGCTCACCGTGGCGAGCCCCAACGGCGCGGCCAGCTGCGCCGCGGACTCCGGCCCGGTCTCCGGGGCCTGCTCGGTACCACACGCGAGGATGAACAGGGCTGTGAGCAAGCCCCAGGGGCGCAGGGGCGCCCCATGACGTCTCTTCATGGCAATGGACTCCTGGAAAAAGCCGGTGGCCGCCGGAAGGGAGGGGCGGCCCCCATTGCCGCTCGTCACCGAACCGAGCGCTCAGGCCTCTCCCAGGGCGTTGCCAGGGCAGGTAGCGCAGGGGGCGTGATGAAAGCGTGACGCCCTCGGTCATGCTGTTTCGGAGGCACCCGCGCGCGTGCGCGGGTAATCTCCGGGCGCACATGGCTTACGACGACTTCAAGAAGCGCATCCGCGACGACTGGCGAGACACCCTGCGTTCCATCCTGGGGCGCGCCCGGTCCGTGGGTCCCTCCGCCCTCCTGGCGTTCGACCTGGACTCCACCCTGTTCGACAACCGGCCCCGTCAGGCGCGCATCCTGCGGGAGTACGGTGCCGCCCGCTCGCTGGACGTGCTGTCGGCCTGTGAGCCCCGCCACTGGGTGACGGGCTGGGACATGAAGGAGGCCATGAAGGCCTGCGGGCTGGAGGACGCCCTGGTGGAGGCCCACTTCCCGGAGGCCCGCCGCTTCTGGGCCGAGCGCTTCTTCACCAGCGACTACTGCGTGGACGACATCGCCATCGACGGCGCGGCCCGCTTCACCCACGACGTGGTCGCCACCGGCGCCCGGCTCGTCTACGTGACGGGCCGCCACGAGGGCATGCGCGAGGGCTCCGTGTCCTGCATGCGCCGCCACGGCCTGGCGCTGCCCGACGACGACCGGGTGCTCCTGCTGATGAAGCCGACGCTGGCCGAGGACGACGACGCCTTCAAGCGCGAGGCGCACGCCCAACTGGGCCGCTTGGGGAGCGTGGTGGCCGCCTTCGACAACGAGCCCACGCACGCGAACGACTACCGGCGGAAGTTTCCAGAGGCCACCGTCATCCATCTGGCCACGGACCACTCGGGCCGGCCGGTGGAGCTGCTCGACGGCGTCATCTCCGTCCCGCACTTCGCCCTGGATTCCTGACGCACCGCGCCTGAAAAGGCGCGGCCGCGCCGGGGTTTGAAAGGCTTTGAAGTCCCATTGCCGCGCGCTATTGAGTCGCTCGGCGTTCGCCGCCCCGGGAGTCCCGTGGGCGGCCAGCATGGAGGCATCCCGCGGTGGCCAGCCCGTACAAAAAAGAACTGCTGTTGGACATGTACCGGAAGATGTACCTCATCCGTCGCTTCGAGGAGCGCGCGGGTCAGCAGTACACGCTGGGGAAGATCGCCGGCTTCTGCCACCTCTACATCGGCCAGGAGGCCGTGGCGGTGGGGCCGGCGGAGGCCCTGCGGCCGGATGACTACATGCTCAGTGCGTACCGCGACCATGGCCAGCCGCTGGCCCGTGGCAGCGACGCCGGCATGGTCATGGCCGAGCTGATGGGCCGGGGCTCCGGCTACAGCAAGGGCAAGGGCGGCTCGATGCACATCTTCGACATCGAGCACCACTTCTACGGCGGCTACGGCATCGTCGGTGGCCAGATTCCCCTGGCCGCGGGCATGGCCTTCGCCAGCCGCTATCGCAACGAGGACCGCGTCACGGTCTGCTACTTCGGCGACGCGGCGGCCAACCAGGGCTCGCTCCACGAGACGTTCAACATGGCGTCGAAGTGGAAGCTCCCGGTCATCTACATCTGCGAGAACAACCGCTACGGCATGGGCACGGCCATCTCCCGCACGTCGGCGGTGCCGGAGATCTACAAGCGCGGCAGCGCCTACGCCATGCGCAGCGAGCCGGTGGACGGCATGGACGTGCTGACCATGTACGAGGCCGTCAAGGACGCCGCCGAGTACTGCCGCGCCGGCAAGGGCCCCGTGCTGCTGGAGGCCAACACGTACCGCTTCCGCGGCCACTCCATGGCCGACCCCGCCACCTACCGCACCAAGCAGGAGGTGGAGGAGGAGCGCAAGAACGACCCGATCCCGAAGCTGCGCGCCTACATGCAGAAGCACGGCATGGGCGACGACTCGGTGTTCGAGTCCATCGAGGAAGAGGTCAAGGCGCTGGTGGACCAGGCGGTGAAGTTCGCCGACGAGTCGCCCGAGCCCAGCCTGGAAGAGCTGTGGCGCGACACCATCGTCGAGGAGGGCGAGGAGGACGTGCGTCCCCGCGAGCGCGTGCTGGGCCAGAAGGTGAAGTGGCCCTCGTACCCCAGCGGCCAGGAGCTGAAGGTGACGTGGGACCTGGAGCCGCGCGAGCAGGCCGAGGCGGCCGACAAGAAGGCGGGCCTCATCCGTTAGGCGCCCGCGCTGACCTGTTGACCAACCCTTTTTGATTTCGAGTCGGAGCCGACGATGCCCGAGTTGATGTACCGCGAGGCGCTGAACCAGGCGCTCGCCGAGGAAATGGAGCGCGACGCCAACGTCTTCCTCATTGGCGAAGAGGTGGGCCGCTACAACGGCGCCTTCAAGGTGTCGCAGGGACTGCTGGACAAGTTCGGGAGCGCGCGCATCATCGACGCCCCCATCGCCGAGCTGGGCTTCACCGGCCTGAGCGTGGGCGCGGCCATGGTGGGCCTGCGCCCCGTGGTGGAGATGATGACCTGGAACTTCGCGATTCTCGCGATGGACCAGATCGTCAACAACGCCGCGAAGCTGCGGCACATGTCGGGTGGCCAGCTGCGCTGCCCCATCGTGTTCCGCGGCCCGGGCGGCGCCGGTGGCCGTCTGTCCAGCCAGCACAGCCAGGCGCTGGAGGCCAACTACGCGCACTTCCCGGGCCTGAAGGTGATTGCGCCGGCCACGCCCGCGGACGCCAAGGGCATGCTCAAGGCCGCCATCCGGGACGAGAACCCGGTGGTGATGTTCGAGGGCGAGCGCCTCTACGCCATCAAGGGCGAGGTGCCCGAAGGCGAGCACGTCGTGCCGCTCGGCAAGGCCGACGTGAAGCGCGAGGGCACCGACGTCACCATCATCACCTGGAGCCGCATGTATTACTTCTGCATGCAGGCGGCCGAGGAGTTGGCGAAGGAGGGCATCAACGCGGAGGTGCTGGACCTGCGCACCCTGCGGCCCCTGGATGAAGAGGCCATCCTGGCGAGCGTGCGCAAGACGAACCGCGCCGTCATCGTGGAGGAGGGCTGGGGGCTCGCCGGCGTGGGCGCCTCCGTGGTGGACATCATCCAGTCGAAGGCGTTCGACGACCTGGACGCGCCGGTGGAGCGCGTGACGGGGCTCGACGTGAACATGTCCTATGCGGCGAACCTGGAGAACGCGACGCAGCCGGATGCACCCAAGATCATCGCCGCGGTGAAGAAGGTGCTGTACCGCGAGGGAGCCTGAACGCGTATGGCCATTCCCATCCAGATGCCGAGCCTGTCCCCGACCATGACGGAGGGGAAGATCGTCAAGTGGCTCAAGAAGCAGGGGGACAAGGTGTCCTCGGGCGAGGCCGTCGCCGAAGTGGAGACGGACAAGTCCAACCTGGAGATCGAAGCCTACGACGACGGCTACCTGCTGCAGGTGCTCGTCGGCGAGGGCGAGATGGCCAAGGTGGGCGCGCCCATCGCCTACCTCGGCGCCAAGGGTGAGAAGGTGGACGCGAGCGCGTCCGCCGCGCCCGCCGCAGCGAAGGAGCAGAAGCAGACGCCGCCCGAGCAGAAGCCGGAGCCGGCTCCCGCGCCGCAGGCCGCCGCGAAGCCCGCGTCCTCTCCGCAGCCGTCGGGCGGGGACAACCGCATCGCCATCCAGATGCCGAACCTGTCCCCGACGATGACGGAGGGGAAGATCGTCAAGTGGCTCAAGAAGCAGGGGGACAAGGTGTCCTCGGGCGAGGCCGTCGCCGAAGTGGAGACGGACAAGTCCAACCTGGAGATCGAGGCCTACGACGACGGCACCCTGGCGGAGATCGTCGTCGGCGAGAACCAGATGGCGAAGGTGGGCGCGCCCATCGCGTACCTCACGGGCAAGGGCGCCAAGGCGGCACCGTCCGCTCCGGCGCCCCAGCCCGCGGCGCCCCAGCCCGCGCAGGCGGCACCGAAGCCCGCCGCCGCGCCTCAGCCCGCGCCGTCCGCGAAGCCGGCCCAGGCCGGTGGACGGCGGCTGCGCGCCAGCCCCGTGGCGAAGCGGATTGCCCGGGAGAAGGGCCTGGACCTGACGCAGGTCAGCGGGTCCGGTCCCTCGGGCCGCGTGGTGAAGCGCGACATCGAGGAGGCGCTGGCGAAGGGCCCCGCGGCCGCGCCCGCCGCGAAGAAGGCGCCCGCGGCGCAGCCCGTGACGGGCGCGCGTCCGGAGCCCACCGTCGTGCCCCTGACGTCCATGCGCAAGGTCATCGCGCAGCGGATGACGGAGGTGAAGCCCGGCGTGCCTCACTTCTACCTCACCATCGAGGTGGACATGGAGGCGGCGGTCAAGGTGCGCGAAGAGGCGAAGGCGATGGACCTCAAGGTCTCCGTCAACGACCTCATCGTGAAGGCCGTGGCCATGGCGGTACGCCGCTACCCGAAGATCAACGTCTCGCTGCAGGGCGACAAGGTCGTCCAGTTCCACAGCGTGGACGTGGGCATCGCGGTGGCGCTGGAGGAGGGGCTCATCACGCCCATCCTCAAGGACGCGGACCAGAAGGGCCTGCAGGCCATCTCCACGGGCGTCCGTGAGCTGGCCGAGCGCGCCCGCAAGCGCGCCCTCAAGCCGGACGAGTACACCGGCGGCTCCATCACCGTGAGCAACCTGGGCATGTACGGCATCGACCAGTTCGTCGCCGTCATCAACCCGCCGCAGGCCTCCATCCTCGCGGTGGGTGCCGTCGCGGAGAAGGCCGTGGTGCGGGACGGGCAGCTGGCGGTCCGGAAGATGATGACGGCCACGCTCTCGTGCGACCACCGCGTCATCGACGGGGCCATTGGCGCCGAGTTCCTGCGCGAGCTGCGCGGGCTGCTCGAGCACCCCACGCGGCTGCTCTTCTAGACCGGTCCAGTGCCCCACGCCGCGCGCCCGATTCCAGGGCCGCGCGGCGGTGGGGCAGGGGACCCGGAGTGGGGCTTACTTCCGCGTCGGCTCCTTGCGGCCGTGCGCCTCCTGCTCCAGCCGGCGCTGCGTGTCCGTCACGCCCGCCTGCCGCTCACGCGGCGTTCCGGTCGGCAGCTCGTTCTCCTCGTCGTCGGAGCGGCCACGGATCCCGGGCCACGGCTCCGGCCGGGTGCCCTCCAAGTGCTCGATGTGCTCCGCGTAGCCGTTATCTTCGGCCGCCTTGCGCTTCGTCTCCTCGGATTTGTCCTTGTCATTCGCCATGTCGCGTCCTCCCGTACGGGTGCCATGTGGCACGCTTCGTGGCGGTAACGGTGGGACGTGTGCCGCGGGCTGACCACCCACGGGCAGCCCGCACGGCTCGTGCCCCTGCCTGCTCCACAAGCACGAAAAAAATGACGGCAGGCCTCCAGGTTCGCTGCTTAACTTGTCCCCAATGAACGACGACATGACACGCGAACGGCTTGCCCAGGGTGTGTCGGAGTTGGAGTCGCGCGGAGGTTCGCCGCTGCCTCTCGCTGAGTCGCTGCACAAGGCACTGGAAGGCGCGGTGTACCCGCTGTCCGCGCGGCAGTTGACCTGGGTGGCCCGTGAGAACGAGGCGCCGTCCCTGGTGCTCTCGCTGCTGGGCTCGCTCCCGCGGATTCACTTCGATTCCGTGGATGCCGTGGCCCGTGCCCTCGAGGGCGACCGGGAGACGGTGGATTCGCCGCATTTCGCTTCTTCGCGCTGAGAAGGGGCCCGGGGGCCTGACGTCGGGCGCCCGTCCCTGGCTGGTGGTGCGCTGCGTACCCAGCAGATCGCGAAGGGGTTGAGGCGCTATCCTATGGCCTTACCAGCCTGGCCCCCTTCATGGGACGCTGGCCAGGAGGAGCGTCATGAACCCGTCTGAACTCCCCGCGGTCCTCTACGTCGACGATGACGCGCTGAACCTCCGGGTCTTCGACGCGAACTTCGGGCAGCGCTTCCGCATCTTCCGCAGCTCGTCGCCCAGCGAGGCGCTGGCGCTCCTGGAGCAGCGCAGGGGCGAGATTGGCGTCATCCTCTCCGACCAGCGCATGCCGGGCATGACGGGCGTGGAGCTGCTGGAGCGGGCGCGCACCATCGCGCCCGACGCCAAGCGCATGCTCGTCACGGCCTACGCGGACATGCAGGCCGTCATCGACGCCGTCAACCGCGGCCAGGTGACGCGCTACTTCGTCAAGCCGTGGGACCGCGCGGAGCTCCAGGCCGCGCTCGACGACGCGCTGAAGATTGCCCGCCTGGAGCTGCGCATCCGCGAAGTCGAAGGCCGCATGATGAAGTCCGAGCGCCTGGCCACCCTGGGGCAGGTGACGGCGGGCATCGCCCACGAGCTGATGGGCCCGGTGGGCTACCTGACGCAGAACGTGGTGTCGCTGCAGCGGGATTTGGGCAGCGTCATCCAGTACGTGTCGCGGCACCTGCAGGAGGACCCGGACGCCGGCGTGGCGGAGACGGTGGAGGACCTCCCCGCGCTCATCAAGGACCTGGCGGACGGCGCCGAGCACCTGCGGCAGGTGGCGCTGGGCCTGCGCGCCCAGGCCCGGGGCGAGGACCTGGAGGCCACCGCGGACGTGGCCGAAGTGGTGTCCTTCGCGGTGAAGCTGGCCCGCGCCGAGGTGCGTGAGCGGGCGCGGCTGACGAGCAACGGCGAGCCCGTGCGCGTCACCTTTGGTCCGGTGAAGCTGTGCCAGGTGCTGCTCAACCTCATCGTCAACGCGGCGCAGGCCATGGGCAACACGGGCCGCGCCGGGCGCATCGAGGTGCGGTGGACGACGCGGCCCGAGGACGTGGTGCTCACGGTGGCGGACAACGGCTGCGGCATTCCCCTGGACCTCCAGGAGCGCGTCTTCCAGCCCATGTTCACCACCAAGCCCGTGGGCGTGGGGACGGGACTGGGCCTGTCCATCTGCCGCGAGCTCGTGACGCAGTTCGGCGGCAGCCTCCGCTTGTCCTCCACGCAAGGGGAGGGCACGGAAATCGAAATCACCCTCCGGCGAGCCCCGCACCCCTGAGCCCGAAGGCGTTGCTCAAGAGGCGCCACACGCGGTGCAGCGTCTCGGCTTCCCCCGGGCGGATGTGCTCCACCAGCTCCACCCGGCGCAGGGGCCCCTCCACGTCCAGGGCGTACTCCACCACCAGCGCATAACGCGGGCCCGGGCGCTCCACCATGTGCACGGCCCGCACCGCGTCGAAGGGAATCAGCTCCGCGCGCGTGGCCCGGGGCGCCCACGTCAGCCGCTCCACCCGGAGGGCCTCGGTGCGGAAATGGAGGACGAAGCGCCTGCGCCCCAGTCCGGCCTCCAGCTTGAGCGCCAGTCCCACCAGGGCCGCCGCCAGCAGCCCCAGCGCGGAGGCCGCGCCCGCGCCCTCCCGTTGGCCCGCGAGCAGGGCCGCGGCCGCGGCACACCCCAACCCCACCCCGACGCACAGGCTGGGAAGGGCGCGCCTGTCCCACGTGGGGGGCACGGACTCCCCCACCAGCCGGCCGCCGTCATACCGCAGCCTCACGTCGCCCAGCCGCCCGGGCACCCGGTTGTCCTGCAACGCGTTTTCGAAGCTCGCCACGCGCCCAGCATAGCGGGCCTCAAATGCGCGCTTCGTAACTGGAAGTGAGCTGTGCGAATCTGCGTCATCATGGATCTCCCGTTCGAGTCCGGTGAAGGTGAGGGTGGGGGGGAGAGGACGCTCGCCTCGACGGTGCTGGTGGTGGATGACGAGCCCGTCGTGTTGGACATCTGCGCCCGCCTCCTGGAGCGAGATGCCGACCTGATGGTGACGCTGGCCGCGAGCGCCGAGGAGGCGCTGCCGCTGCTGGCCGAACAGCGTTTCGACGTCCTGGTGACGGACAAGAACCTGCCCGGCATGGGCGGCGTGGAGCTCATCGCCGAGGCGCGGCGGCTCCATCCGTCCCTGGAGGCGGTGATGATTACCGGCTACGCCAGCTCCGAATCCGTCGTCGCCGCCTTCGCCGCCGGTGCCAGTGACTACATCCTCAAGCCCTTCGACGACTTGCGCGTGCTCCGCGCCAAGGTGCGCGCGGCGCTGGAGCGGCGGACCGCCGGCATCCGCGTGAGAGAGCAGGCCCGGGAGGTGGCGCGCGAGGCCGCCGCCCTGCTGGCGGCTGGCCGGGATGCCCCCGAGCTGGCCCACGAGCAGTTGGAGTCCGAGCTCCGCGCCTACGAAGAGGCCGTCCGCCTGGGGCTGAATGGCCGGGTGGCGGTGGTGGGCGGCCCGGAGACCGTCACCGTCCTGAAGGACGCGGGGTTCGACGCCGTGGAGCTGCCGCCCTACGCGACCGAGCTGGAGGACGCGGACGTCGTCATCGTCGAGACGGGAGATCCGCAGTGGCGCACCTTGGCGGAGCGGCTGCAACGCCGGCCTCCGGATGTGCTCCTGCTCGCCAGCCCCCAAGCAGACCTGGGGGACTTGCTGGAGGCGATTACGCTCCGCATGGACCTGGTGGGCTTCGGTACCAGCCAGGGGGCCATCGCCCTGCCCGAGAAGGTGCGGATGCTGTTGCTTCGGCGGGGCGTGCAGCGGGCGCAGGACCGGCTCGCCGCGGCGCTCGCCAGCTTCCGCCAGAGCATCTCCGCGCCGTCACCCTGAATCGGGTGAAGCGCCGCGCCCTGCACTGGGGCGCGGCCCGCCGCGCGTGCGCTGCTCGCGAGACAAGCCCGCAAAGCGAAACGCCCACCTTCTTTTCAGAAGGTGGGCGTCTCAGTGTGACCCTGCCGGGATTCGAACCCGAGTTTGAGCCGTGAGAGGGCTCCGTCCTAACCGCTAGACGACAGGGCCGATACTTGTTTCAACCGCTGCTAACTGCCCGCGATTTCTACCTTTTTTCGTCTGCCCTCGTCAACCCTTTTTATTTCGACCACCGGGTTGCTTCGGACCAACGCGTACTGCGGTGCAACAGGTACAACGAGCTGGGGAACTAGGATTCGAACCTAGATAAGCAGAGTCAGAGTCTGCTGTCCTGCCGTTAGACGATTCCCCAAGGACCTGCTCGACTGCGGCGCTTCTCTACCAACACCACTTCAGGACTGCAACAACTTCGGTGCGGCGTTTACTTCTTCCTGCTCTTCGTCGTCTCCGGCTTCTTCGCGGGCTTGGCAGCCTGCTGGTTGGGGACGATGTAGATGCGAACCTCGTCGTTCGCCTCGTAAATGTTCAGCCCCGCGAAGTTCTTCCCCGAGGGGTTGCTGATGTGAACCGCCTTCACGCCCGGCTGGTTCACGATCTGCCGGCGGGGGTAACCGCTCGTCGAGTAGACCGCGCGGTAGTACTCCAGCGTGCCATCGAAATCCCTGGGCGACCGGTAGCGATTCTCACCGACGCGCTTGGACCCATCCGGCAACTGCGCGCCATTGATGACCTCGGCGCCCGCTGAAACCGCCCAGAGCGCCACCAGCGCCGCTCCGAACGGGCGCGCCTTATAGAAACCGCGTTTCAGGGTGTCAAGGGCACGCATCATGAGGCCGAAAGATAGGAGTCCAGAGCGCTGACGTCCACCGCTACCTGCGCCTGACGGCTCAAGCGCGCGTCAGGGCCGCGTCGATGCGCCGCAGGGATTCGTCGCGGCCCACCAGGACGAGCGTCTCGCCGATGCCCGGGCTGGTGGTGTTGCCGGTGAGCGCCACGCGGATGGGCTGGGCCACCTTGCCCATGCCGACGCTGGACGCCTCGCTCACCTGCTTGACCACGCCGTCCAGCGCCTCCACCGACCAATCCGGCAGGGCGGTGAGCGTCTCGCGCACCTTGCGCAGCAGGTTGAGGGACTCACCGGAGAGGTGCTTGGTGGCGGCCTTCTCGTCCAGGGTGATGCCGGAGCGGAAGTAGACGTTGGCCGCGATGGTGGCGATCTCCTCCAGCGTGTTGGAGCGCTCGCGCAGCGTGCGCACCAGCGTCCCCAGCCGCGGGTCGCCCTTCGCCTGGATGCCCTTGGCCTCCATGAAGGGGAGCAGCCGCTCGACCACGGTCTCCACCGGCAGCTGCTTCATCCACTGCTGGTTGAGCCACAGGAGCTTCTCCGGGTTCCACACGCCGGAGGTGGTGCCCACGTCGCTGAAGTCGAACCACTCCCGCATCTGCTCGCGGCTGATGACCTCGTCGTTGCCGTGGCTCCAGCCCAGGCGGATGACGAAGTTGAGCAGCGCCTCCGGCATGATGCCGTTGCGCTTGTGCACCATCACGTCCGCCTCCGGGTGCTTGCGCTTGGACAGCTTCTCGCGGTCCGGCCCGAGGATGAGCGGCAGGTGGGCGAACTCCGGCGGCGTCCACCCCAGGGCCTGGTACAGCATCAGCTGCGGGAAGGTGGAGTTGACGTGCTCCTGGCCGCGCGCGACCAGGGTGATGTCCATCAAGTGGTCATCGATGACACACCCGAAGTTGTAAACGGGGATGCCGTCCGCGCGCATCATGACCCAGTCGTCCAGGTCGCTGTACGCCTTGGTGATGGTGCTCAGCGCCTTGTCCGTGAAGGACACGGAGCCCTCGCCCGAGGGCATCTTGAAGCGGATGACGGCCTCATCCACGTTGCGTCCCGCGGGCGGCTCGGTCCGCTCGCGGCAGGTTCCCGGGTACTTGAAGGCGCCGCCCGCCTTCTCCGCGAGCTGCCGCTGCGCGTCGAGCTCCTCCTTCGTGCAGTAGCACCGGTAGGCCTTGCCCTCGGAGATGAGCTGGTCGGCGTGCTGGCGGTAGGTGTCCAGCCGCTGCATCTGGAAGTAGGGCGCGTAGGGGCCCCCCTTGCCGGGGCCCTCGTCCCAGTCGATGCCCAGCCACGTCAGGCCGTCCAGGATGGCCTGGACCGACTCGGGCGTGGAGCGGCCCTGGTCCGTGTCCTCCATTCGCAGCACGAAGGTGCCTCCCTGGCGCCGCGCCTGGAGGAAATTCATCAGCGCGGTACGGGCACCGCCAATGTGAAGGTAGCCGGTGGGCGAGGGGGCGAAGCGGACGCGGAGGGCAGGAGGCATACGGGCGCGCGGATTAGCAGGGCGGGCATGGAGGGTCAACGCGGAGGGGCGTTCCTGGAGTAAGTTGGATGCCCAGGGAGAACTCGTATGTCGATTCGTCAGGTAGTTCGCACGTTGCTCCTGGCTGCCTTCCTGGGGGGCGTGCCCGCAAGCGCCACCACCCAGCTGCGCGTGGACCTGTCCGGGCTCGCCGTGGGCGCGGACACCGTCGTGCACGGGGTCGTCCGCCGCGTGGAGAGCCGGTGGAGCGGGGATGGGATGCGCATCCTCACCGACGTCGAAATCCAGGTGACGGAGTCCCTCAAGGGGCAGCCGGGGGGCACGGTGCTCGTCACCCAGCCTGGAGGCCGCATGGGGGACATCGGCCAGGTGGTGCATGGCCTGGCGTCCTTCACGCCGGGGGAGGAGGTGGTGGTGTTCCTCCAGAAGCGCGGGCCTCGCGCCTTCCGCGTGTCGGACATGGCGCAGGGCAAGTTCCAGGTGAAGCGCGAGGGCACGCGCGTGCTCGCGGTGCCGGAGCCCACCGAGTCGCAGCTGCTGGACCCCGTCACCCGCAAGCCGACCGCGTCCGCGCTCCAGCCGCTGTCGCTGGACGCGCTGAAGGCCGCCGTTCGCGAGGCGCTGGGGGAGCAGGCACCGTGACGCTCCTGGCCCCCTTCGTCCTCGCCCTGGCTTTGGGGCAGTCCGACCCGTACGTCCGCAGCCGCGTCGACGCGGGCGACACCCGCACGCAGTGCCTCTTCTGGACGAACTCGCGCGTCGTCTGGAACCAGAGCACCTTCGGCAACCCGGACACGCAGGGCGACACGGAGTTCGACGCGATTCGCGCCGCGTTCCAGAGCTGGCAGGACATCTTCGCCCAGTGCGGCAACCTCACGCTGGAGGAGGGCCCCCGCGTCAACGAGCGCCAGGTGGGCTACCGGCGCCAGGGGAACAACACCAACCTGGTGCTCTTCCGCACGCGGGACTGCAACGAAGTGGTGCCCGCGTCGGAGGCGTGCTGGGACGAGGACACCTGCGCCAACGCGTTCGACTGCTGGGATGACGACGACAACACCATCGCCATCACGCTGACCACGTACGACGAGCGGTCGGGCATCATCTATGACTCCGACATCTCCTTCAACGCGGCTCGCTTCTCGTTCACCACCGCGAACGGGCAGACCTGCTTCCCGCCGGTGACGACGAACTGCGTGGCGACGGACGTGCAGAACACCGCCACGCACGAGGTGGGGCACCTCATTGGCCTGGACCACACCCGCGCGCCGGGCTCCACCATGAACCCGAGCGCGCCCCCGGGCGAGGTGTCCAAGCGCATCGTGGACTCGGGTTCGCGGGACTTCGTCTGTGACGCCTATCCGAAGGGGCAGGCCAGCCAGGCCTGCCTCCATCCGGTGACGGGCATCGAGCTGGGGCCCAAGGCGGGCGGGTGCGCCGCCGCGGGGCCGGGCGGGGCGCTGTCGCTGGTGGGCGTCTGGGCCCTTTGGCTGATGCGCCGCGCTCGCCGCGAGGAGGCGTCGCGGTGAGGATGTCCTTGGGATGCGTCGCCGGGCTGCTGGCCCTGGGCGCGCAGGCGCAGATGGGCGAGGAGCCCGTGTACCGGCGCACGCTGGTGCCCGGGCACCCGCTGTGCCTGCTGTGGCCGGTGCGGGAGTACGTCTATCACCTGGATGCCGCGGGCAGCGCGCGCACGCCGGGGAACACCGAGGTGACCGCCATCGAGGCGTCCTTCGACTCGTGGCGGCGGCTCTCCGGGACGTGCAGCGACTTCCAGTTCATCCGCCGCGAGGACCGGCAAGGGCCGGCCATCGTGGGCTACGACCCGACGCGCCCTCGCGAGAACCACAACATCATCACCTTTCGCGAGACGTCCTGCCGGGAAGTCGCTCCCGCGGAGGACCCGTGCTGGGAGGATGAGACGTGTGGCAACGCGTACCAGTGCTGGGAGCACGGGGCCGGCACCATTGGCCTGACCACGTCCACGTTCTCGTACCGGGACGGCCGGGTGCTGGACTCGGACATCGAGCTGAACGCGTCCCAGCCGCGAGGCGGCTATGGGTTCCTCTTCACCACCGTGGACTCGCCCGTCTGTGAGCGGGGCGCGGCGGTGGATTGCGTGTCCACGGACCTGCAGAACACGATGACGCACGAGATTGGCCACGTGGTGGGGCTGGACCATGTCTTCGTCCCCGGCGCCACCATGGAGGCCACGGCGCCGCCCGGGGAGCTCCAGAAGCGCATCATCGACCCGGGGTCGGCGGAGGGCTTCTGCAGCATCTACCCGAAGCACCTGCCGCCCACGCAGTGCTACGTGCGCGAGGGCGCGGGCATGGCCTTGAAGGCGGACGGGCGCGGCAGCGGCTGCGCCGCGGCTCCAGGGCCGGGCTCGCTGGGACTGGCCTGGGCCGCGCTGGCCCTGGCGCGACTGCGGCGGCGGGCGGGCCGCCAGGCGGTTCGTGCTGCGGCGCCGGGCGCGCGGGATTAGAGGCTCATCCGTGGCCGTCGCCTTCTTCGACCTGGACAAGACGCTCATCGCCGCCAACTCGGGCTCGCTGTGGATTCGCAGGGAGCTCGAGCTGGGGCACATGTCCCGCCTGCAGGCGTTGCGCGCGAGCCTGTGGATCGCGCGCTACCACCTGGGCTTCGTGTCCATGCAGGACGCCGTGGCCCGCGCCATCTCGATGCTGGCGGGCACGCCCGCGCAGCCGCTCCAGGCGCGCACCGCCGTCTTCTACGAGGAGCGGGTGCGGCCCCTCTACCGGCCCGGCGCGTGGGCCGTGCTGGACGAACACCGGCGCGCGGGGGACCGGCTCGTCCTCTTGACGGCGTCCACCGGCTACCTGTCGGAGCTGGTGGCGCGGGAGCTGCGGCTGGACGCGGTGTTGTGCAACCGCTTCGAGGTCGATGACAACGGCCTGCACACCGGGCGCGCGCTGGGCACCATCTGCTTCGGAGAGGGCAAGCGCGTCTGCGCCGAGGCCTATGTCCGTGAGGCGGGCGTGGACCTGTCGGCGTGCGCCTTCTACACGGACTCGTATTCGGACCTGCCGGTGATGGAGGTCGTCGGGCGGCCGGTGGCGGTCCACCCGGACCACCGGCTGCGAAGTCACGCCCGGAAGCGGGGCTGGCCCGTGGTGGATTGGGGCGTGCCCCCGGGGGGCGGCGTGCCGGCCGTCCCACCCGCGCCGCCCGTGGTGCCGTCCACCGGACCCTGACGCGCTGCCCGCGCGCCCGGTCCGGTGGGCCTTCAGCGGCTCAGCGGCGCGGGGCCACGAGCCGCATGCTGAAGGTGTAGTCCACGTTGACCGGATAGCCCTTGTAGATGATGGGCTTGTAGGTGCGGGACGCGAGCGCGTCGAGCACCGCCCGCTCCATGTGGGCCACGGACTTGATGGTGCGGCACTTCTCCACGCGGCCCTGCTGGGTGATGGTGCAGCGGACGATCATGACCCCGCTCGACTTCGCGGCCATGGCCTCGCGCGTGTAGACGATGTCCTTGCCCTGCTCGAGCATCTCCGGGCGCGGCATGTCCTCGTTGTAGGGGAGCACGTCGCCTCGCGCGGAGGCCACCGCCGCGGTCGGCAGGACGGGCAGCGCCAGTCCCGTGGTGGAGCCCTTGGCCGGCGACGGGTCCGTCGCGGCGGCCGTGGCGCCGCCCACCGCGGCGGCGATGGGCAGCTCGGCGGCGGGGGAGGCCGTGGGGGCCAGCAGCACCGGCGCGGACATGCCGCCCGGCGTGGCCACGGGCTCGGCCTCCTCGAAGCTCTCCTCCGGCGACACCGCGGCGACCTCGATGTTGCGGCCACCGCCGCCGCCCCGGCGCTTCTGCAGCTTCTGCGAGAGCACCACCTCGCCGGTACCGCCCGTCACGACGGTCTCCATCTGGTAGCCCTCCATGGCGAAGGTCAGCTCCACCGTGACGGAGCCATCCTGGCCGGAGGGAATCTCCAGGGTGAAGGGCGTGACGCCGCGCTCCTTGCCCCGGTAGAAGACGCGGGCGCCGGTGGGCTGGCTCATCAGCTTGAAGCGCACCTTGCCGGCGTTGGCGGGCGCGGCCTCGGCGACGGGCTCCGCGACCGGCGCGGCCGCGACGGGGGCCGCCGCCACCTGGGGCGGCGGCGTGACGGGCTGCTCCGCCTTGTTGGACAGGAAGAGCACCGCGCCGCCCGCGATGAGGCCCGCCACGACGAGGCCACCCAGGCCACCCGTCAGCAGCGTGCGCTGCCGGGCGCGCTTGACCTCCTGGGGCACCTCCACGCTGATGTCCACCGCGAGCGTGTCACCGGACTCGGTGTTGCCCACGTTGGAGAAGAGCGCGGGAGACGGGTAGGGGCCCGTCGTGGTCGCCCCGCCGGGGCGCTTGAAGATGCCGCTGTTGCCGCCGGCGGACATGCTCGCCTCGCGCAGGCCCTCCAGCAGCTCGTCCATCGTCTGGTAGCGGCGCGCCGGGTCCTTCTCCAGGCAGCGGCGCACCACCGCCTCGATCTCCGGCGGGATGTGCAGGTCCGGCCGCACCTGCTGGAAGGTGGGCGGTGCTTCTTTGTAGTGGGCGAAGATGAGCTCGATGTGGTCGCGCGCGATGAACGGCGGACGCCCCATCAGCATCTGGAAGAGCACGATGCCCAGCGAGTACACGTCGCTGCGCGCGTCGGTGGCGTTGCGCGCCTGCTCGGGCGCCATGTACTGCGGCGAGCCGAGGAACGTGCCGTTCTGGGTGATTTCGGGGGAGATCTGCCCCTCTTGCGGCGCCGCCACCGACTTCACCAGGCCGAAGTCCAGGACCTTCACCAGGTCCTGGTCATGCTCGTTGAGGAGCATGATGTTGGCGGGCTTCAGGTCGCGGTGGATGATGCCCAGGCTGTGAGCCTCGCGCAGCGAGCGGCAGATCTGCTGGGTGACGGAGATGGCGCGAGACCACGCCAGCGGTCCCACCTGACCCAGCACCTGGGCCAGCGTGCGGCCGTCCAGGTACTCCATGGCGATGTAGAAGATGCCGTCGTCCGTCTGGCCATAGTCGATGACGGTGACGGTGTTGGGATGGCGCAGCTTGGAGGTCAGCGACGCCTCCCGCAGGAAGCGCTTCTGGAACCCCGGATCCCGGCTGCTGGGGAAGCTGGGGTTGAGCACCTTGAGCGCCACCACGCGCTCGAGCGGCGCCTGGAGGGCGCGATAGACCCGCCCCATGCCGCCGATGCCCAACGGTTCCAGGATGCTGAAGCGGCCGTTCAGGGTGCGGCCGATGAGAGGATCCGTGCCCGCGCCTGCGGGTGCCTCGGGATTCGGCGAGTCGCCCTTGATCATTGGTAGCCCCAGACTGCAAGCAACATCGGTTCTCCTGAAGTGTCGCCGCACTTCATCAAACCATACCTGCGGTCGGCTACGCACCAGGGGGCTGTCCGATCCAGCACGTCTGATGCCTTCCGCTGACGCCATCCTCCGACGGAAAATGCGAAACTGAATGCCGGTTAGCCCGCATTGACGCTTCTTTGTCTGACAGAATAGCGTGCTCCAATCCCGCGCTTCATTGAGCGGCGGGAGTTCCCCTGATGGCAGACACACCAGACAATTCCACGGTCGCGCAGTCGCGCCGTCTTTCCGTCGAGGAGCGGCTGCGCGAGCTCGAGACGGAGAAGACCCGGCTGCGCCAGGAGCTGACGTCGCTGGCGGGTGAGCTGCGACTGCCGGGCATGTACTTGACGGTGGACGCGGCGGGCACCAGCGCCCTCATGGATACGGAGTCGGTTCAGGAGGTGGTGCGGCTGGTGGAGCTGGAGCCGCTGCCGGGGGCGCCGGCGCACATCGCGGGGACCTTCGTCTACCGGGGGAGCCCGGCGGTGGTGGTGGACCTGTCCGTGCTGCTGGGGGTGAAGCGGGAGGCGTCGTTGGACGCGCACCTGGTGGTCTGCGGCGGGGCCCGCACGGTGGCGGTGCTGGTGGACCGCGTGCGCGATCTGGTGGAGGCGCCCGTGCTGGTGGACGGGACACCGGATGGCTCGGCGCCGTTGCCGTGGGACGCGAGCGGGCTGATGGCGGGCCTGTGCCGGACGCCCGAGGGCGTGCGCCCGCTGCTGCGGACGTCCGCGGTGCTGGTGAGTCCGGAGGCGCCGTGAGCGAGGGGGTGCTCGACGACGCGACGCTGGGCCGGGTGGAGGAGGTCCTCCAGACGGCCTGCGGCGTGACGTTGGCGCGCAGCCTGCGCCGCTCGCTGGAGACGGCGTTGGACCGCGCCGCGCGCTCGCGAGGGTTGGCGCCCGACGCCTTCCTGCGCAAGCTGCTGGTGCGGGAGTCCGCGGCGGTGGAGTGCTTCATCGAGCACGCCGTCATCGGCGAGACGTACTTCTTCCGCCACCCCGAGCACCTGCGCTCGGTGGCGCGGCTGGCCCAGTCGCATCCGTCGTCGTGCTTCCAGGTGTGGAGCGCGGGCTGCGCGAGCGGCGAGGAGCCCTACAGCATTGCGATGGCGCTCCTGGCGGAGGGGCTCCCCGAGGGCCGCTTCCGCGTGCTCGCGACGGACGTGTCCGGCCGGGCGCTCCAGCGCGCGAAGGAGGGGCTCTACGGGCCGTGGTCCCTGCGCCGCATCGAACCGGAGCAGGAGAAGCGCTTCCTCGTGGCGGAGGGCGAGTCGTTCTCCGTCATCCCGCAGGTGCGGCGCGCCGTGGAGTTCCGCCGCCACAACCTGGCCGTGGATCCGCCGCCGTTCATGGGGCTGGGCGCCATCTTCTGCCGGAACGTGCTCATCTACTTCCCGACCGAGCTGGCGCGCGAGGTGCTGCGCCGCTTCGTCGACGCGCTCGCGCCGGGCGGGCTCCTCTTCGTCTCGCCGGCCGAGGTTCCCCTCACCAACGGCCTGGGCCTGGAGATGGTGGACGCCGAGGGCAGCGTGGCGCTGCGCCTGCCCCTGCCAGGCGAGGCTCGCGCCGCAACGACAGACATCGGCGCTTCTCGCGCGGCCCGGGCCACCCGTGGCCGCAACGCGCTGACCGGGGCGACGCCGCCCTTCGTCTGGCCCACGTCGTTGGAGGCGGGCCTCTCGCGGAGCGCGCAAGGGCTGGGGAGCTCCTCGACGCCGCTCGCGGCAGGGGCTGCCTCGGTCGAGCCTGTGCGCGGCATGGCGTCCGTGCACGAGGGACGCTCCGCTCCGCTTTTCTCCGCGCCCCTGGAGGCCCGGCCGTTCGAGCAGGCTTCCTCGCGGGAGCGCGCACAGGAGGCGGCGCGTTCAGGACGCCCGGCCTCACCGCCGCGCTCGGCCTCGTTCGACCCGCCTGCACCGCAGGCGCCCGTGCTGGAGGCCTCGCTCCCTGGACCTGGGGCCTCACTTCCTGCCGTCTCCGCGGAGCCCTCCTTGTCCGTGCAGGCTCCTCCGCTGGAGCGCGCCATCGACGCCGCCCGGGCGGGGCGCTTCGACGAGGCGGACGTGCTGGCCCGCGAGGCCGCGAAGGCGCTGATTCCGGAGGCGTACCTGCTGCTGTCCATGGTGGCCGAGGTCCGAGGGGACCTGAACGGGGCGGTGGAGGCGATCCGCAAGGCGCTGTACCTGGAGCCTCGGCTCGCGCTGGGCCACGCCACGCTGGTGGCGCTGTACGGCCGCATGGAGCGCCGCGAGGACGCGGAGCGCGCGCGGCAGAACGCCCTGCGCGCGCTGGACGGATTGGACGATGAACACCCCCTGCGTGGGGTGGAGACGATGACGGCCGGTGGCCTCAGGCAGGCGCTGGCGCCAGTCGAGCAGGCTGGCTGGCAGGGAGGGCGCTGAGTCGTGCGCGCTCCACACGAGGTGGGAGGTAACGTGGACGTCAAAGAGACGCACCAGGCACCGCCGGGCCGCGCTCCGCTGGGCCGGCTCAGTCTGCGGATGAAGATCCTCGCGCTCACGGGCGCGACGGGAGGACTGGTTGCCTTCATCCTCATCGTGACGACCTGGATGCAGATGGGCGGCGCGCTTCGCAATGACTTGTCCCGCCGCACCGGCTCGGCGAGCTCCGAGCTGGTGAAGGCGGTGACGCCCCTGATGGCGAAGGGGGACACGGAGCGGCTCCAGGAGGTGGTTCGAGGCGCGCTGAGCCTGGGGCCCGAGGTCGCCTACGTGCGCGTGCACGACGCGGAGGGTGCGCTCGTGAGCGAGGCCGCCGCGGAGCGCTTCGAGGGTGAGGCGCAGGCGCCCGCCGCCATCGAGGGCGACGCGTCCGTGCTCCGCCAGCGCACGGCGAAGGGCCTGGGCCTGATCGAGATCACCGCGCCGGTGCTGTCGCCGGGCACCACGACGCACCTGGGCACCCTCCAGGTGGCGCTGCACGAGGAGGGCGTGAGCACGACGCTGCGCGAGGCGACGCGCTTCACCGCCATCATCAGCGTGCTCGTCCTGGTGGTCTGCATGGTGGCCGCGTGGCTGGTGTCGGGCGTGCTCGTCGTCCCGCTGGAGCGACTGGCGCGGGCGGCGGCGGGCATCGCCGCGGGCGACCTCCGTCAGCACATCGACGTGAACGGTTCGGATGAGATTGGCGACGTGGCGCGCAGCTTCGCTGTCATGACGGACGCGCTGTCGCACCTGCTGCAGGACCTGCGGGGCGCGGCGTCGGAGATGGAGCGCGAGGCGGCGGGCGTGCTGTCCACGTCCACGGCGCAGTCGGCCATGGCCCACCAGCAGGCCTCCGCCATCAACGAGACCAGCACCACCGTGGCGGAGATTGCCCAGACGTCCAAGCAGGCCACGTCCTACGCGGACTCGGTCATCTCCCAGACGCAGAAGTCGGAGACCCTCAGCGCGGAGGGCCAGAAGGTCGTCGGCGAGAGCGTCGCCGGCATGGAGAAGCTGGGCGAGCAGGTGAAGGCCATCGCCCTGTCCATCACCGACCTCAGTGAGCGCACGCTGCAGATTGGCGACATCATCAACACGGTGAAGGACGTGGCCGAGCAGTCCAACCTGCTGGCGCTCAACGCCTCCATCGAGGCGGCGAAGGCCGGCGAGCATGGCCGGGGCTTCGCGGTGGTGGCCACGGAGATGCGCACGCTGGCGGAGCAGTCCCGCATCGCCGCGGAGCAGGTGCGCGGGCTGCTCAACGAAGTGCAGAAGGGCACCCGGCAGGCGGTCAGCACGACGGAGGAGGGCAGCCGCCGGGCCCAGGCCGCCATGGAGCTGGCGCGCGAGGCGGGCACCACCATCCTCGGGCTGTCGGACGTCATCCGGGAGTCGTCGGGCGCGGCCCGGCAAATCGCTGGCAACACGCGGCAGCAGACGATTGGCGTGGAGCAGATCTCCACCGCCATGGGCGAGCTGACCTCCGCCATGAGCGACGCCGTGGAGAGCACGCGGCGCATCGAGCAGGTGGCGGGCAATCTGACCAATCTTTCGAAACGGTTCTCGGACCTGGTGGGTAGGTACCAGTTATGAACGCAAGGGTGCTGATCGTCGAAGACACGAAGACCATCACCAACCTCCTGCAGGTGTACCTGATGGGGTGGGGGTTGGAGTTCTTCGATGCTCCGAATGGCGCACAGGGTTTGACGAAGGCGCGGGAGCTCAAGCCGGACCTCATCATCTCCGACGTGCAGATGCCGGAGATGGACGGCTTCGCGCTCTGCGCGGCGGTGCGGGCCGACCCGCACCTGCATGACACGCCGTTCATGATGCTCACCTCGCTCAAGGACGATGCGAGCCGGCAGAAGGGCAAGCTGGTGGGTGCCAGCGCGTTCCTCAACAAGCCGGTGTCCGTCGACGACCTTCGCTCGAAGGTGCGCGACATCCTGAAACTGCCTGCGACCCGGTACTGAGCGCATGTCGAAGGACGACGCCAAGACGGATTATGTGGGGCTGAAGCGGCAGCTCACCGAGGCGCACTCGCTGCTGGATGGCCGGCAGCAGGTGAGCCCGGAGAAGCGGCGCGAGGTGCTGAGCGCGCGCGCCCGGGCCCTGGCCGAGTCCCGCCACGAGGAGCGCCAGGAGGTGCTCTCCGTGCTCGCCTTCACGGTGGGCGGCGAGCGCTACGCGGTGCGCATCGAGCACGTGGACCACGTGCTGGAGGCGCGGGGCATCGCCTCGTTGCCGGGGGCGCCCCGGCATGTGCTGGGCGCGCTGGTGAGCCGCTCGCGCGTGGTGCCGGTGTTGGACTTGCGTCAGCTGTTGGGGCTGGAGGGCGGCGGCATGTCCGACCTCAGCAAGGTGGTGGTGGTCGAAGCGGGCGACAGTGAAGAGGGGTTCGGTCTGGCGGCGGAGTCCGTGGAGGGGCGCAAGGAGTTGCCGAAGGTGGAGCTGTCCCAGCCGCCGCCCGGCCCCTTCTTGTTCCTCACGCCGGACCGGCTGACGGTGCTGGACCTGGAGCAGCTCGGGGGCCCGTCCGCCACGCGGCCCGATGGGGAGTAGGCACGCACCATGGATCCTCAGCTCTTGCGCAGCATCTGGCCGGTGTTCTCCGCGGAGACGCGAGAGCAGATCCAGGCCATCGGGTCGAAGGTGTTGGGCCTGGAGGGGCCGGTGCAGGGCCGAGAGCCCGACCTGCTCCCGTCGCTCAAACGGCTGGTCCACAGCCTGAAGGGCTCCGCGGCCAGCCTGGGCCTCGATGACATCGAGCAGGTGGTGCACGCCATCGAGGACGGGCTCGCCGCCTTCAATCAGGAGGAGCGGCTGCCTCGCGACACCGTGGAGGCCATGCTGCGAGGCCTCTCCGCCATCGAGACCGCCATGGCGCGCGGCGACGCGGGACAGACGCCCGCGGTGGACGGGCTGGCCTCGTTGCTGGCCGCGCTGGGCCACGCCGTGCCCGACGCCGCGCCCGAGGGTGCGGCGTCCGGTGCCGCGGCGCAGGGGATGGAGGTGCTGGACCTCCTGGAGGCGACCCTGAGCGCGCTGTGCTCGCCGGACGTCCCGGACCGGGCCGCGGTGGTGCGCACGGCGGTGGAGCGCTCGCGGACGCTCAAGGCCTCCGCGGAGGCGGCCGGCGCGCAGAAGGTGGCCACGCTGGCGGAGGCCGCGGCGCTGGGCTTCACGCGCATGGAGCCGGGGGGCGACTCCGCGGGGTTGGCGGCGTCGGATGTCGCCGGCACGCTGGTGGCCCTGCGCACCGCGCTGGAGGCGGCCGGCGGCGCGGGTGCCGTGGCGCGCGCCGTACATGCGCTGCGGGCCGCGCCGTCCCCCTCGCAGGAGGAGAGCCCGGCCACGCAGCAGGCGGCGGCGGGCGCGGCGGCGCCTCAGGAGTCGCGCGGCGCTTCGGACCAGGTGGTCCGGGTGTCGCTGAAGACGCTGGAGTCCATCGCGCTCCAGGTCGAGCTGCTGCTGGCGGGCCGGGCGCAGCAGACGCGCCGGGGCGCGGCCCACCGTCAGTTGATGGACGGCATGCGCGAGGTGCTCATGCACCTGGAGCGCGCGTCGTCGCAGCTCGCCATGGCGGGCGGAGGCCCAGCGCTGGAGCCGCTGCGCGCGGGCGTGACGCAGATGCGGGGCCTCCAGAAGCAGCTGCTGGAGCTGACCAAGGAGTCGCACCGCGACGGCGAGCAGCTCGCGCTGGTGGCGCAGGTGGCCCGCGATGACCTGCGCGACTTGCGCATGGTGCCGTCGTCGCAGGTGCTGGAGCCGCTGCGGCGCACCGTGCGCGAGACGTCCGCGCGCCTCAACAAGGACGTCACCCTGGACCTGATCGGCGGGGACGTGCGGCTCGACCGGCGCATCCTCGACGCGCTGAAGGACCCGCTGCTGCACCTGGTGCGCAACGCCATCGACCACGGCCTGGAGTCCACCGAGGAGCGGCGCGCGCTGGGCAAGCCCGAGGCGGGCCGGCTGTCGGTGCGCGTGGAGCCGCGTGGCTCGCGCATCGCGGTGGTGGTGGAGGACGACGGCTCCGGGTTGTCGCCGGAGAAGGTCCGGGCCACGGCGGTGAAGCGCGGCCTGCTGACAACCGAGGCGGCCGAGAAGCTGTCGGACGCCCAGGCGGCGCGGCTGGTGTTCCAGCCGGGGTTCTCCACCCGCGACCAGGTGACGGCGACGTCGGGCCGGGGCGTGGGCCTGGACGTGGTGCAGGCGACGGCGCAGCGGCTCCAGGGCTCGGTGGACGTGGCCTTCACGGCGGGGCGGGGGACGCGCTTCACCGTGGACCTGCCGCTGACGCTGGCCGCGGCGCTGGGCCTGCTGGTGCGCACCGGCACGACGGTGTCCGCGATTCCTTCCGACAGCGTCAATCGCATCCTGCGGCTGGAGCCCGGGGACGTGGGCACGGTGGCGGGCCGCGTGGTGGCGCGGCTGGACGGCGAGCAGCTCACGTTCCTGTCGCTGGCGGAGGCCATCGGGTTGCCCCGGCTCCCGCTGGCGCTGGACTCAGGCAAGGTGCAGGCCGCCGCGCTGCTGACGGTGGGCGAGGACAAGGTGCTGTTCGCCATCGACGAGGTGGTGGGGCAGCAGGAGATTGTCGTCCGCTCGCTGGGACGTCACCTGCGCGCCGTGCGGCACCTGGCGGGCGCGGCGGTGCTGGACGATGGCCGCGTGGTGCCGGTGCTCAACGCGCCGGAGCTGGTGCGGGCGGCACGGCCGGAGACGCGCTCGGCGGCCACGGAGACGGCGCGGCCTCGCATCCTGGTCTGCGACGACGCGCTCACCACGCGCTTCGCCATGAAGTCGCTGCTGGAGATCGCCGGATACCCGGTGGTGACGGCGGCGGATGGCGAGGAGGCGTGGGGCATCCTGGAGCGCACGGCCTGTCAGCTCGTGGTGAGCGACTGGCAGATGCCGCGCCTGGATGGCGTGGGGCTCGCGCGGCGCATCAAGTCGCATCCGCAACTTCACCGCACGCCCATCATCCTGGTGACGTCGCTGGACAGCCCCGAGGACCGCGCCGCCGGCCTGGAGGCGGGCGCGGATGGCTACCTCGTCAAGCGCGAGGTGGAGCGAGGCCGGTTGCTGGAGCTGGTGCGCCAGCTCTTGCCCGCGTCCTGAGCGTAGGGCTCAGGCGTCGCGAGACGCCTGCGGCCCGCCGGTAGGTGCGGGGCTCGGCTCATGCGTCGCGAGGCGCCACGGGCAGGTGCACCACCAGCCCGTGGCATGCGGCCTATGGCTCGGCCGATGAGCTGCGAGCACCATGTCGCCCGCAGGCAGATGCACCAGCATGCCGCTGCCTGCGCTCAGGCGTCGCGAGGCGCCACGGGCACGGTGTCATCCACGGGCAGATGCACCACGAGCCCGTTGCCCGTCTCCTCCGGGAGCGACAGTCCGCCGCGCAGCCGCTGCGTCAGGTGCCGCAGCGTGGCGACCGTCTTCTCCGGCAGCGCCTTGCCTCCGCGGAGGCTCACGCGCAGTTGCCACACCCCCGCGTCGCTCACCGCCTCCACGCGCACCGCGGCGGGCGCGCCTGACGCCGCGACGGCGCGCGACAGCGTGCGCACCAGCAGCTCCACGTCATCGCTGGCGCCGGGCACGGCCACGGGCCTGTCAGGGAGCGTCAGCGTCGTGTCCACCGGCCGGCTGCTCCGCGCGGTCGGAATGAAGGCCGTGCGCAGCATGGGGCGAAGGTCGCTCACACCCTCCGCCGTCACCTTCGCCAGCCGGCGGTCGATGATGGCGCTCTGGTCCTCCGCCGACCGCTTCAGCCGCTCCAGATACCGCTGGATGGGTGCCGTCAGCCCGCCCGCCGTTCCCTTCAGCATCATGTCCACGTATCCCTTGATGACCATCAATGGTGTCCTGAGGTCGTGAGACGCCCGGGAGCGCCGCTGCTCCTGGTTCGTCACCCGCTGCTCCAATCGCCGCTGCGTCTTCAGGAGATGCACTTGCCGCGCCGCCGCGTCCTGCTCACGCGCATGCGCCGCGAGCAGGACGGCGCCGAACGCGGACATCCGCTCCAGCACCCGCGTGTCCCGCGCCGCCGAGCGCTCGGGCCAGACGACCAACGTGGGCCGCCGCCGCGCCCGGGAAGGAGCACGCGCGCCTGCGCCGCGCCCGGTCTCCGCCACGCACACGCGGCCGTCATAGAACGCCACCGAAGCGGCCCCCGTCATCCGCTGGGTCTCTCGAACCAGCGCTTCCATCCCCGCACGTGCCCCGCACCGAAAAGCGCGCTCAGCGATACGCGCGAGCGCTTGCTCCACCCCTGCATCGAGCTCGGGCTCGATGCGCCACCCCGTCCAAGCACCTGCCAGCACGCCGGAAGGTATGAGCACGCCCCGAGCGCGCCGCAACACTGCCCAGGGTGGGATCGACACGCCCATGAATCGGAAATCCTTTTCCCTTCAGGGCGTGTGATCCCCCCACTTTTTACCGTCAGGGGGAAAGGAGGCTCCGCGCAACCCCGCTCAATTCCTGAGAAGAGGGCCCTGGCCGGGCACTTGCTAACGGCATCCGGCACGGGTGGCGGAAGGGGCGAATGGGGACTCTCGATTACTACGCGGCGATCGCTCGACTCGCACCAGCAGGCCTGGCGCGGAGCGCTGTACGGCGTGTTCAGGGTGTGGCGCGGCAGGCGCTCTACCGTCGGCGCGAGCGCGCGGACGAAGTGCAGCTCCTCCAGTCCTACGGGGCCGCGGACAGCGCGGAGCTGGTGGAGCTGGCCCTGGGCCAGCGGACCTCGCGCATCTGGTGCGAAGTCTCGCAGCGTCCGTCCGTGCTGGCGGCGCTCGGCGCGGTGCCGGGCGGCGTGGAGCTCGCCAGGGCCCGCGCGCAGGCGGCGCTCCGGCAGGAGTGGGACATCTTCGGAACGAAGGTCGCCTTCGGCGAAGGCCGTCCCGTGGACTGGTCGCTCGACCCGGGGAGCGGACACCGTTACCCGGTGGAGCCGGTGGAGCGCATGTCGCTCGCGGCGACGGGGCGAGACCCCAAGTATCCGTGGGTGATGGGCCGCCTGGACAGCGTGGTGGCGCTGGGCCAGGGCTACTGGGTGGAGACGGCGGCGGACGCGCGCTCGCGGCTGGCGCGGGGCTTCGTGTCGCAGGTGCTGGACTTCCTCCAGGCCAACCCCGTGGGCCACGGCGTGCACTGGACGTGTGCCATGGAGGTGGCGCTGCGCGCCGCGAACCTGGCGCAGGCGCTGGTGATGTTCTCCGACGCGCCCGAGGTGACGCGGCCGGAGTTCGTGGTGCCGGTGCTCAGCGCGCTCGCGGAGCACACGGCCTGGGTGGAGGCGCATCTCGAGGACCGGGGCGCGGTGCCCAACAACCACCTGGTCTCCAATTACGTGGGCCTGCTGGTGACGGGGCTGCTCCTCCCGGAGCTGCCGGGCGCGGCGCAGCAGGTGTCGCTGGCGGTGGGCGGGCTGCGCGAGCAGATGGAGCAGCAGGTCCACCTCGAGGGCACGTCCTTCGAGGGCTCCATTCCCTATCACCGGTTGTCAGTGGAGCTGTTCACGCTGGCGTATGTCGTTGCACGCGGCGCGGGCGTGCCATTGGGGCCCAAGTACGAGTCCCGGCTGCGCCGCATGTTCCACGCGGTGCGCGCGTGGTGCTCGGAGCAGGGGTTGGCGCCGCAGATTGGCGACAACGACTCGGGCCGCGTCTTCCCGCTGCGGGACCGAGAGGACAACGCGCACGGCTATCTGGTGGGGCTGGGCGCCGCGCTCTTCGGAGACGCGGGCCTGGGCGGTGGCGAGCTCGTGGACGAGGCCGCGTGGCTGCTGGGCCGCGCGGGCCAGTCGCGTTTCGCCACGGTCGCGCCCGCGCCGGCGCCCGTGTCGGTGAGCTTTCCGGAAGGTGGTTTTCACATCTTGCGCGGCGACGGAGTCGTTATCACTGTCAGCGCCGGCAAGCAGGGGCAGGGCGGAGTCGGGGGACACAGCCACAACGACAAGCTTTCTTTCGAGCTCCACCTCGACGGGCGCCCCGTCATCGTGGATCCGGGCACGGGCACCTATACGCGTGAGCCCGCGACGCGGAACTGGTTCCGCAGCACCGCGGCGCACAACACGGTGCAGGTGGACGGCGAGGAGCAGGCGCCCCTGGACACGGCGCGCTTGTTCGCGCTGCCCGAGGAGGCCCGGGCGCGGGTGGTGGCCTTCCTTCCGGGGAAGCAGGTGGACCGGTTGTTGGTGCGGCATGACGGCTATCGCCGGCTGGCCGCGCCGGTGGGAATCGAGCGCACGTTCCGGCTGGACCGGGGCGAGCGCGCTCTGGCTGGACGTGACCGCTTCGTGGGCACGGGCCGGCATGACGTGGTGGGCAGATTCCATCTGCCAGATGAACAGGCGCGTGTGGTGGCGCCGGATGTGCAGGTCCTGTCACGCGCGGGTCGTGTGATGGAGGAGCCGGTGTCGTTCGAGCCGCTCGTGGTGGAGCTGGGCCCCGAAGGGGCTCCGCTCGCCTGGGTGGTGCTGGAGCAGGGATTGACGGCGCGGTTGGTGCCGTCTCGGTATTCGCCGGGGTACGGGCGGGTGGTGCCGTCGCTGGCGGTGGAGTTCCGGGGGCAGGTGACGCCTCCGGCGTGGCTGAGGTGGGTCGTCGTTTTCCGCTGAGTGTCGGGTCGGGACGTGACCGTCATGGACGGCACGTCGCATCAGGAGAGGTGAGCACGATGAGGGTGATGGTGAGCAGCCCGCTGCTGGATCGCATCAAGAAGCGGGACGCGAGGGTGGGTGTGGTCGGGCTGGGTTACGTCGGTCTTCCGCTGGGCATGGCCTTCGCGGAGGCGGGCTTCCCCGTCATGGGGCTCGATATCGACAAGCGGAAGATCGACAAGATTGAGAAGGGGGAGAGCTACATCAAGCACATCCCCAGCGCGCCGCTGTCGGAGCTGAGCAAGTCGGGCAAGCTGAAGGCCACCACGGACTTCGCCAAGGCGAAGGACATGGACTGCGTCATCATCTGCGTGCCCACGCCGCTCACGGCGTCGCGTGAGCCGGACATGAGCTACATCATCCAGACGGGTGAGGCGCTCGCGCCGCACGTGCGTCCTGGGCAGCTCTTCATCCTGGAGTCCACCACGTATCCGGGGACGACGGAGGAGGTGCTCAAGCCGCTGCTGGAGAAGAACGGCCTCAAGGCGGGCAAGGACTTCTACCTGGCCTTCAGCCCCGAGCGCGAGGACCCGGGCAACAAGAGCTTCAACACCAAGACGATTCCGAAGATTGTCGGTGGCTACTCGCCCGAGTGCTCCGAGGTGGCCGCGGCCCTCTACGGCAGCGCGCTGAAGGAAGTGGTGCCGGTGTCCTCCACGCGCGTGGCGGAGCTGGCCAAGCTGCTGGAGAACATCTTCCGCTGCGTCAACATCGCCATGGTCAACGAGATGAAGATGCTCTGCGACCGCATGAACGTGGACGTGTGGGAGGTCATCCAGGCCGCGAGCACCAAGCCCTTCGGCTTCATGCCCTTCTTCCCGGGCCCCGGCCTGGGCGGTCACTGCATCCCGATTGACCCGTTCTACCTGACGTGGAAGGCGCGCGAGTACGAGTTCCACACCAAGTTCATCGAGCTGGCCGGCGAGGTGAACTGGCAGATGCCGTACTACGTGGTGCAGCGCACCATGGAGGCGCTCAACAAGAACAAGCAGACGCTGAACGGCGCGAAGGTCCTCTGCCTGGGCGCGGCGTACAAGAAGGACATCGACGACATGCGCGAGAGTCCTTCGCTGCGCATCATGACGCTGCTGGCGGAGAAGGGCGCGGACCTGTCGTACCACGACCCGTACGTCCCCGAGCTGCACAAGGGCCACGGCTTCAACATGGAGATGAAGTCCGTGCCGCTGAGCCCGGAGACGCTGGGCCAGTACGACGCGGTCCTCATCCTCACGGACCACTCGGACATCGACTACGCCATGGTGGTGGACCGCGCCAAGGTCGTCATCGATACGCGCAACGCCACCAAGGGCGTCAGCAAGGGTCGTGAGAAAGTGACGAAGGCCTGACAGTCACCAGCCGCCCGCCCGGAAACCGACCCTCCGGGCGGGGGGCCCCACGTTCACGGATTCCGCCCGGGCGGCATCCGTGAGCGCGGAGCTGCTCGTATCGTGGAGGGGATGGGCTAGTGTCGGGGCCGTGCAAGCCCTCCTTCGACCCGTGTTTCCCCTGCTGGCGGTCTCGGCGCTGCTGACGGCGGCGGCGCCCGTGCCGGACGCACGCGTGACGCTGCTCGACGCGATGTCCGCCGAGCTGTCGCGCAACCACCAGCAGTTGAAGATGCTGAACCACGAGCCCCCGTACTTCATGAGCTACCAGCTCAAGGACTACGAGTCGTACGCGGTCGCCGCGCGCTACGGGGCGTTGTTCATGGACGACGGCTACCGCGAGCGGAAGCTGTACGTCGACGTGCGCGTCGGTGACTACGACTTCGACAGCTCGGTGGAGGAGGGGCTCGAGTTCAGCTTCTCCAGCAAGGGCACCAGCTATGTGTCGCGCAAGGAGGGCCCGCTGGATGATTCGCCGCTGGCCCTGCGCACCTCGCTGTGGCTCATCACCGACGAGAAGTACAAGTCCGCGCTCTTCCAGTACCTGAAGAAGAAGGGCGAGGACGTCTACGCGGTGGAGGACCCGAAGCGGCCACCGTCCTTCTCGCGCGAGAAGCCCGTGCAGCACACCGAAGCGCCGGTGCGCGCGCCGTTCGACCGCGAGCGCTGGGTGAAGGTGTCGCGTGACATCTCCGCGCGCTTCAACGCGCACCCGGAGCTGTTCGACTCGGAGGTGCGCGTCACCCAGGACAAGGTGACGCGGCTGTTCGTGTCCTCGGAAGGCAGCCGCATCATCACCGAGGAGACGCTCTACGGCCTGCACGTCTCCGCCGTCACGCGCGCGCCCGACGGACAGCTGCTGGACAACTCCCGCAACTTCTATTCGCCCACCGAAGCGGGGCTCCCGGACGAGGCGCGCCTGGTGAAGGCGGCGGACACCGTCATCGAGGAGCTGCTGGCCCTGCGCGCCGCGCCCGCCATCGACCCGTACACGGGCCCCGCCATCCTCGCGCCGGAGGCCGCGGGTGTGCTCTTCCATGAGGCCGTGGGCCACCGGCTCGAGGGCGACCGGCAGGGCGGCGACAACGAGGGCAAGACGTTCAAGGGCCAGGTGGGCAAGCAGGTGCTGCCCGCGTTCATCTCCATCCACGACGACCCGACGCGCCGCGTGCTCCAGGGCGAGCCGCTCAACGGCTACTACCTCTTCGACGAGGAGGGCGTGCGGGGTCAGCGGGTGACGCTGGTGGAGAAGGGCGTGCTGCGCAACTACCTCCAGGGCCGCCGTCCCGTGGAGGGCTTCCTCCAGTCGAACGGCCACGGCCGCAGCCAGGGCAACCTGAAGCCCGTGGCGCGCATGGCGAACCTGCTGGTGGAGAGCACGAACGGCGTGAGCGACGCGGAGCTGAAGAAGCGGCTGATCGCCGAGGCGAAGCGTCAGGGCAAGCCGTACGGCCTCATCATCCGCGACATCACCGGCGGCAACACCAACACGTCCAGCTACGGCTACCAGGCCTTCAAGGGCGTGCCGCGCATGGTGTACCGGGTGGACGTGAAGACGGGGAAGGAGACGTTGGTGCGCGGCGTGGAGATCGTGGGCACGCCGCTGTCCGCGGTGAACCGCATCCTCGCCTCGGGCCAGAAGCAGGGCGTCTTCAACGGCTTCTGCGGCGCGGAGAGCGGCAACGTGCCGGTGTCCACCGTGGCGCCCGCCATGCTGCTCCAGGAGCTGGAGCTCCAGCGCACCATGGAGGGCAAGGACCGGCCGCCCATCCTCACCAGCCCCGCCGCGCTGGAGGCCCCCGCGCGCAAGCCGTAGCCGCGCGCTCAATTCTCCAGCGGCTCACCGGTGGATGCCAGCACGCCCTGGAGGCGCTGGCGTTCCAGGGGCTTGGTGAGCAGCGGGTTCTTCACCTGTTGGAGGAACCGCTGCATCTCCACCGTGAAGGCGCCTCCCGAGGTGAAGACGATGCGCTCCTGCAGCCCGGGCCACGTCTTGCGCACCTGCTCGTAGAACTGGATGCCCGACAGCCCCGGCATCATCAGGTCGCAGAGGATGATGTCGACGTCGGCGCTGGCGCGCAGGACCTCCAGGGCTTCGTCGCCATGGGCGGCGGTGACCAGCTCGTGGCCCTGCATGAGGCGCCTCAGCAGGTCCACCACGCGCGGCTCCTCGTCCACCACCAGGATGCGGCGGCGGGGTGAGGGCCTCGCGGGGCGCGGGGCTTCCGCGGCCTGCGCGCGCCGCAGCGTGACTTCCACCGTCGTGCCCTGGCCCTCGGTGCTGTGCACGCGGATGGCGCCGCCCATCGCGGTGACGATGTCGCGGCAGATGGCCATGCCCATGCCCATGCCTTCGTTCCGCGTGGTGAAGAACGGGTCGAAGATGTGGGGCAGCACCTCGGCGGGGATGCCCCGGCCGGTGTCGGCGATGGACAGCACCACGCCGCGCGCTTCCTCCCGCAGGCTCAGCGTCACCTGGTGTTCGGAGGCGGGGGCCTCGGGGAGGGCCTGCACCGCGTTGAGCACGAGGTTGAGCGCCACCTGGCCCAGCTTCGTCTCCGTGCCCAGCACGCGCGGCACGTTCGGCGCGTAGGCCCGCGCCACGCGCGCGCGGTGGCGCAGCTGACTGGCGGCGATTCGGAGGGTGCGCTCCAGGACGGCCTGGAGGTCCACGGGGTGCTCGACGCAGGCGTCGCCCGTGGAGAGGGCCCGCAGGTCCGTGACGACGCGGTGGATGTGGCGCGCGCCCTCCAACGTCTCATCCAGCACCTGCTGACACTCGTCGGCCAGGGGCGCTGGCAACGGGTGACAGCTCAGCCGCTGCCGGAGGTACTCGAGGTTTCCGGTCGCGGCGGCGAGCGGGTTGTTGATTTCGTGCGCGAGCCCCGCGGCGAGGTGGCCGAGCGACACCGCCCGGTGCTCCACCTGCGGTGCCTGGCCGAGCAGCGTCTCCAGCTCACCGCGCAGCGCTTGGAGCGAGGCCAGCTCCGCGCGAACCGCCTGGGGGACGTCCTCTCCGGCGCACAGGCGCTCCAGCTTCGCCAGGGAGGCACCCAGCCGTTCGCGCAGGGTCCTCGACTCCGACACCGTGCCGGGCGGCTGCCGCCGGGCGCCTTCCTCCTCCATGGTGCATGCCCCTCGGCGCTGGAACCGTCAAATCCAGCGATTCCCAAATTCCCAATTCATGAGAATGGTTCTGGACCCTACGATGCACCATGTGTTCGATTTCTGAAACTGCCGGCGCCCTCCCGCCGCTTCATTGCGGCGTAAGCAGCGGTGCGAGCTGGGCGGGGCGGGGCTGTGGCGGGCGGAGGGGCCTGGCGCCCTTGAAGCCGCGCAATTGGACATACCTCCGGAAGTCCTGAAGGAAGCTCTCTGGCGGGAGGCCCACGGCCTGCCGGAAGGCCTGGTCGAAGTCGGGGCCCCGGTCCATGCCGTGGAGCACGGCCTTCACGGCGTCCTCGCCGTAGCGGCGCACCAGGAAGGTGAAGGCGTGGTGGGCGGCGCCGTACACGATGCCGCTCTCCGCCTGGTACAGCGCGTCCGCTTGGGAGAGCGGGTCGGCGTTGGGGTGCGTGCGCCAGAAGTGCTCCAGGTCCTCGAGGCTGGAGACCCGGTAGCCCTGCTCGGCGGTGTACGAGGCCATGCCTTCGCGGAACCAGAGCGGAATGCGCTTTCGCGTCCAGCCGAGCCGGTCCGAGGCGAGCTGGTACATGAGGCTGTGGGTGAGCTCGTGCAGCAGCAGCTCGTCCACCTGGGACTGACTGGCGCCCCGCGCCGTCCACGTGCGAGGGCTCTGGACTTCAATCTGCTCGTACCGCGCCCAGGCGCGGAGGAAGTCATGACCCCGGCGGTTGGCGGCGCGCTCCAGCGCGGCGTGGTTCGGGTGGACGACGATGGTGACGCGGTCGTCGAAGTCGCCCCAGCGCAGGAGGCGGGGAATGGCGCGCTCGACGGCCAGCCGTACCTGGGCCGCGGCGTCTGCGTCCCGGGGCTGGAACTCGATGTCGATGCTCGTTCCCGCAGGCATGCGCGCGGCGGCGCCCTGGCCCGGTTCGAGCTGTATCCGGGTGCTGCGCACGCTGGCGCACCCACTGAGCAGGCCGAGGACGAGCAGCGCCGCCACCCAGCCGGGGCGCCCTCGATTGCCGGCTCGTGACGTCAGGACTTCGCTCACGCCGCACCCAACCAGCTCAGCACCGCGCGTCCGACGTCCGCCACGGTGGAGAAGGACTCCACCTCGGGCGCGGGTGGGCCGAAGTAGAGCACGGGGACGGGGTGAAGCGTGTGGCCTCGCGTGGACAGGTCCTCCACGTTGCCGTGGTCGCTGCACACCAGCACGCGGGCGCCGGCGGGCCGAGCGGCCGCCACCGCGCGGGTGAAGGCGTCGAAGGCGTCGAGCGCGGCCAGGGCCGCCGTCCAGTCCTGGGCGTGGCCGGCCTCGTCCGCCAGGTAGTGCTCGAAGAAGGTGAAGTCCGCGCCCGAGGCCACCTTCCAGAAAATGGCGGCGGCCTCCTCGGGCGAGCGCTCCGGCGCGGGCAGGCCGTAGGCCCGGGCGCTGGCGCCGGTGATGTCATGGGTGAGGCCGTCCCCGGCGCTGGCGTCATCGAGCGTCCGCAGGGGGACTCCGCCCGCGGCGAAGGCCAGCTTGGAGGCCGAGGGCCGCACCTTGCGGCGGGCCTCGGGCGCGAGGACGAACTCCGGCGGCGAACGGCTGGGCCGGCGTGGGACGCCCAGCGCGTCCAGGTAGGGCGCGGGGTAGGCGTTGGCGAAGGTGGCGGTGCGGCCCGCGGCGCCCAGCCTCCGGACGATGGAGCGGTCCGCCATCAACCCTCGCAGCGGCGCATTGGGGTAGCCGAGCACGTGGCGGCCCAGCAGCATGGGGGCCGGGTCCCCCGTGAGGATGGCCGTCTGGTTGGACGCGGACTGGGGCCGCCCGGGGACGCCGAAGGTGGTGTCCACGGGGATGCAGCGGCCCGAATGGGGCAGGGGCCGGCTCGGCGCGTCCTCGAAGTGGGAGAGCAGGTGCTCCCGGTGGGCGAGCGGATTGATGGCCGGGTCCCTGCGGCCAATGCCCACACCGTCGATGAACAGGAGCGCGACGCGCGCGGCGGGGGGCTGTTTCGTCGATGCGGGCGGAGCTGCCATGGATGCGCTGTCAGGCTCCAGCGCCCTTTCGCGACGCCCGCGCCAGCCGTTCGACGAGGTCGTCCGGAATCGGTTTGCGCGGCGAGAAGGTGATGCCCGTCTTGGTCGCCTTCAGGCCGGCGGCCGCGATCTCCTCGGCAAGTTCGGAGATGGCGCTGGGGTGGAGGTACAGCCCGCACTGCTTGCTGAACGCCGCATAGCCCGCGACGACCGAGCCACCGAGCTTGAAGCCCGGCATGTTGTAGGCCACGACCTCCTCCGCTCCCGGCAGGACGCGGGCCAGGAGCGCGCGCAACCGCTTCAGCGAGGGCTGAAAGGGCTCGGGCGCCGCGGCGATGTAGGCGTCGTGATCGGCGATCTTCGTCATGGCGGTGCCCCGCTGCGGATTCCGAGGGTTTTCGAGAGTTTCGGTCCCTCTTGCCGAATATGCCGCCGGTCTTCTACCCCGCGCAACGAGGTGCGATGTTCGAGCCGCGCCTTGAATCCGTCGACGATGAGATTGCAGCCTTGAGCGTAGAATCCAACACGCATGGCCCTCCACGGCGACCTCTTCAGTTATCCGCTTCCTGAGTTCCTTCAATGGTTGGACAGCTCCCGCAAGACGGGGACGCTCCAACTGTCCTGGGAGGCGGGCGAGCGAAAGCTCTTCCTGCTCTCCGGCCAGGTGGGCGCCACCGCGGCCGAAGGGCTTCGCGGGCGTGTGGCCCGGCTCCTCACCTTGTCCAAGCTGGCGTCGGGCACGAAGGTGCTCGCGGCCTTCGACGAGCTGGCGCGCACGCCGGACGTGGACGCCGCGTTCGACATCCACGGCATCCAGGCGCGGTGGATTCGCGACCTGGGCCGGGAGGAGCTGTTCGCCGCGATGATGGACCTGACCATCGCGGGCCGAGGCACCTTCCACTGGACGGAGGACGCGGACCGCTCGGGGGAGGACTGGGTTCCGTCCGACATGAGCATCCGCGAGCTGCTCTTCGAGTCCCTGCGCTGGGTGGACGAGCAGTCCGACGTGGACAAGGCGCTGCCCATCGACGCGCTCAGCGTGCGCGCGCTGTCCCCGCCGAGCCCGAGCCAGCCCTTGATGCACCGGATCATCCTGGGCCTGTGCGCGACGCCGCAGAACCTGGGGCGCCTGCGCCTGTCCATGGGCGTGTCCCGTTCCTCGGTGACGCGGCGGGTGCACGAGCTGCTGCGCGCGAAGCTGGTGGAGGTGGACGGGGCGCCGCAGGTGGAGGCGGACCCGGTGGCGGAGATGCTGGAGAAGGGCGCGGTGCTGATGCGCGAGGGCCAGTACGACGCGGCGGGCATCGTCTGCACGTCCCTGCTGGCCAGCGACCCGGCGGACCGGCGGGTGCGCGAGTTCGCCCGGCTGGTGCAGCGCGAGCACGTGGCCGCCCTCTACGCGGACCTGCCGCCCCTGGCCGTGCCGCACATGATCCATGACCCGCAGGGCCAGGCGTTGCTCAAGCCGGAGGAGCGGCAGATCGCCGGGCTGGTGAATGGCACCTGGGACGTGTCCACGCTGGTGCTCGCAAGCCCCGCGCGGGAGCTGGAGACGCTGAAGACGTTGGCGAAGCTCCAGCGGATGGGGCTGTTGCAGCTCGGCTACCCGCGCTGAGCGGCGCCGCGGGGCTCCCGCGCCGGCGCGGGAGCCTCGGTGCTACTCCGCGCTGGGCAGGCCCACCGCGTTGAGGCGCACGAACACCTGCATCATCACGTAGAGGGAGAAGGCGGCGTCATCCACGCGCAGGTGCTGCTGCGTGGACAGGCCCTGGAGCCGGAGCAGGTCCGCCCCGTCCACGCGGAGCAGGAAGGCCTGCTGCCCCAGGGAGCCCTCGCCCGCGAAGGCCAGGGCCCGGCGGATGGCGTCCGAGCACGCGGTGACGCAGGTGGAGTAGTCCCCCGTCATGAACGCGGCCTCCGCGGCGCGCGCGTGGTCGAACATGTCGCCGGGGGCCAGGGCGCTCGCGGCGCCGAGCAGCTTGGGGCCGGGCTGGGGCGTGGGGATGGGCACCGGCTCCACGCGGGGCGGGGGCGCCACGGCCACCGGGGCCACGCGAGGCACCGGGCCTCCCGCCTGGGCCGCGGCCTGCGGCGCGGTGCCGGGCTGCTGCCGGTGCTGGAGGTGCTGGGTGAGCTGCGCCTCCAGGCCCGCGGGCTGCGCGCCCGTGGCGGGGCGGGGCGGGGGGACGATGCGCTTGGCGCGCAGGTCCTTGATGACCAGCCGGGTGATGGCCTTGAGCGTGTCCAGCACCCCGCGGCCGTTGGCGGCGGAGGTCTCCAACTCCGGGACGCCGCGCGGGTTGAGCTCCTGGCGGAGCACCTCCACGGGCAGCACGCCGTCCAGGTCCCGCTTGTTCCACTGCATCACCAGCGGGAAGCGATCCAACCGGATGCCGTGCTCGAAGAGGTTCTCCTCCAGGTTGGCCAGGGACTCGCGGTTGGCGTCCATGGCCTCCGGCTGCGAGTCCGCCACGAACACCACGCCGTCGGCGCCCTGGAGCACCAGCTTGCGGGTGGCGTTGTAGAAGACCTGGCCCGGCACGGTGTAGAGCGCGAGCCGCACGGAGCAGTCGCCCACGCGCTCCACCTTCACCGGCAGGAAGTCGAAGAAGAGCGTCCGGTCCCCCTCGGTGGCGATGGACATCATCTCGCCACGGTGCGCGGGGCGGACCGTCTCGTAGATCTTCCGGAGGGAGGTCGTCTTCCCGGACAGGCCCGGTCCATAGAAAACGATTTTCGCGGCCACTTCACGGGCCATCAGATTGACGCTGCTCACGGTGCCAGCTTACCTAGAACGACTTGACACCTCGCGCCAGTTGACGGCGAGACATTCACCGCGAGTTCGCGACTCGGAGCGCTGAGGGTGCAACCACGTGCTCGCGACAGGCTCGCCAGGATGCGCGCCCGCAAGGCATCCGCCACGGCCCACGCCGCTTCCCTCTAAAGGGAATGACGGCACGAACCGCACGGATGGCGGCCTGCTTGTCATGCTGCCGGCAAGCACCGCGCTGCCCGAGAGCAGGGATGCGGCGTCTGCACGGTATGAAGCCGCTCGGTAGGGGGGCCGTGGCGCGGATTGAGACGCGCTACGGACCCACCCTCGAGCGTGAGGACCTCAAGCGGCCTTCGTCACCTTGCCCGCCTTGATGCAGCGGGTGCACGCGAGAACGCGCTGGGTGCTGCCCTGCACACTGGCCCGAACCTTCTGGAGATTCGGCAGGGTCCGCTTCTTCGTCTTGTTGTTCGCGTGGCTGACGTTGTTACCCACCAGCGGACGCTTGCCACAGATGTCACACTTCCACGCCATGACCTCTAACTCCTTGAAAACTGGGGCGTTGGACGCCTGCCGATTAAAAGAGCGGCGGAACCTGCCAGAGAACGGCCCGGAAATCCAGCCTTAGATCCAGGATCAGCCCTTGAGCGGATCCTTCTTCTTCAACATGTCCTGCACCAGCCGTGCGGCCCGGATGCCCGCGAGCAGCTCGCCTTCCAGGCCGAGACCCGGGAGGACCTCCCTGCTGGCGAGCAGGATGTTCTTCGCCGGGGTGCGCTGGGTCAAACCCGTGACGCCGAGGAAGGCTTCCGACTCGAAGCTGAACAGGGGATGCGGCATCAGCCGGCTACCCCGCACGCCGCCCGCGTCCAGGTAGGGGGCGGAGCGCAGCAGGCGGTGCTGCGCCGTGAAGGGCATCAGCGCGTCCAGGTGCTCGTCGATGCGCGTCGCCACGCCCTGGAGGTGCTCCTCGCCCAGGTCCCGCGCCGAGGCGGGCACGAAGGCGCCCGCGCACACCACGCGCACGCCTTCCGTCGCCTTGGCTTCCTTTCCACCCTGGGTCTGCGCCGCGCGCGCCGGGTGGATCTGGATCAACAGCGGCCCCAGCTCCGTGTCACCCGTGTCCAGCAGCGCCAGCTCGCCCAGGCCCCGGGGCAGCGCGGACTCCGGCACCACCCAGTTGACGGTGAAGAGCAGGGACTTGGTGTTGGACTGGTCCAGGTGCTCCAGCAGCCCGCGGTGGTGCTTCTTGTCGTTCACCAGCCGCCGCAGGGCGCCCGCGTCCGTCGCCGCCACCAGGCAGGACGCGCGGTACACGGTGTCCGAGCGCATCAGCTTCATGCCCGCGAACTTGCTGCCGTCGAAGGCCAGCTCCTCCACGATGAACCCCGCGGGGTTGTCGCGGCCGAGCACGTCGCCGCCCAGCTCCGCCACGCGGCGGGCGAGCATCTCGCGCAGCCCTTCGTGGCCACCGGTGAAGAACGACGGGGACGACAGGACCTGGGACACGGCGCGCGACTGCGCGAGCGCGGACTCGGGGCTCTCCAGGTGGCTGACGAAGGGCAACAGGCCGCGCACGAGCGACACCGCCGGGGCGTCACCGGTGAGCCGGGGCGGCGTCTCCAGCCCCGGGTGCGCCTTGATGAGCTTCTTCAGGCCCCAGCCCTCGAAGAAGCCATCCGGGGGCAGGGCGGGGCCCGCCTTGAAGAAGGCATCGCTGGATTCATGCTGTGCGGCGGCGCCGCTCAGGGCGCCGAGCAGCGCCTCGCCCTGGTCGCCGAGCTCGCGCGCCACTTCCGCCTTGCGGCGGCTCGCGTCGCCGTGGAGGTCCAGGCGGCCGCGGGGCATGAGGAGCTGGAGCTCCGGTGCATGGGGCCGCAGCGAGCGCTGCACCAGGCCGGTGATGCCCAGCTCGGTGAGGGCCTCCTCCACGGCGGGCATGGCCTTGAGGGGCGGCGAAACGAAGGGGGCGTAGGGGAGCACGTAGCCACCGTGCTCGTAGCCGGGCCCCATGCCGTCGTGCTCCACCAGCAGCACGCGGTGGTTGCGCTTCGCCAGGAGGGCCGCCGCGAGCGCACCGCCCAGCTGACTGCCGAGCACGATGACGTCGTAGACATGCCGGGACGGCCCGGCGGGAAGCTTGAGCTTGGCAGAGGACGTCGCCATGAGGCGGGCAACACTACACAACGTGCCCGCCGCTGGCGCCCTTTTCACCACGGGCCCTGCGCGCCCGGGGCGGCGCTAGCGCGCGGAGGCGCCGAAGAGCCGCTGCTCCAGCTCCGGCGGCAGCGAGGTGAAGTCCGGGAGAACCCAGTGCGCTCCGGCCTGACGGAGGTCGGCCTCCGGGGCGCCGGTGGTCAAACCCACCACCGTCATGCCGGCCTCGCGCGCCGAGATGACGCCCAGCACGGCGTCCTCGAAGGCGAGGCACGCGGTGGGCTCCACGCCCAGCGCCTTCGCGGCGGCCAGGAAGATGTCGGGGGCGGGCTTGCCGCGCGTCACCTGTTCGGCGCCGACGATGCTGGCGAACAGCGGCCGGATGCCGAGCCCGTCCAGCACCAGCTCGCGGTTGCCCTGGGGCGCCGCGGTGGCGATGGCCGCGGGGCGCTGGGCGTCACGCAGGCGCTGGATGAAGGCCTCCGCGCCCCGGTGGAGCTGGAGGTGGGGTCGGTAGAGGGTGCGGTAGTGGTTCTCCTTCTCCTCGGCGATGCGCTCCACCTCATCCGGGGCGACCGGGCGGCCGAGCAGCTCCGGGATGATCTCCTCGTTCTTCTTGCCGGCGTAGCGGCTCTGGAAGTCCTCGGCGGTCAGCGGCAGGCCGAGCTTCCGGGCGAACGAGACCCAGGCTTCGTTGTGGAAGCGCATGTTGTCGACGAGGGTGCCGTCCATGTCGAAGACGACGGCTCGCAGGGGAGACAGTGCGGAGGTCATGGCCGGAGCCATAGCGCGTCTGGTGACAGGGTGGGTCAATGAATCCACCCAAGGGGCTGGCCGCCTGATATCCCCCGAGGCATGACGGACGACCTTCTGCTCGAGACGCGTGGCGCGGTAGGCGTGGTGACCCTGAACCGGCCCAAGGCGCTGAACGCGCTGAACCTGGGCATGTGTCGCGCGCTGCACCCGGCGCTCGACGCCTGGGCCGAGGACCCCGCCATCCAGGCGGTCGTCATCCGGGGCGCGGGCGGGCGGGCCTTCTGCGCGGGCGGAGACGTGCGCGCCGTGGCGCTGTCGGTGGGAGACGCCTCCGCCGGCGAGAAGGAGCGGGTGTCGCGCGAGTTCTTCCGCGCGGAGTATGCGCTGAACCACCGCATCCACCACTTCGGCAAGCCGTACGTCGCCCTGGTGGACGGCGTCTGCATGGGCGGCGGGCTCGGGCTGTCGATTCACGGCACGCACCGCGTGGTCACCGAGAAGCTGGTCCTGGCCATGCCGGAGACGGCGCTGGGGCTGTTCCCGGACGTGGGCGGTGGCTGGTTCCTGCCGCGCTTCCCGGGAGAGTCGGGCACCTACCTGGGGCTCACCGGCGCTCGGTGCAACGCGGCGGACGCGATGTGGTTGGGCTACGGCACGCACAACGTGGAGTCCGCGCGGTTGGATTCGGTCCTGGAGGCGCTGGTGGCCGCGCCCTGGGGCAGCGCCGCGGCGAGCACGGTGGTGGACACGGTGCTGGCGGGCTTCCACGCGGACGCGGGCACGTCACCGTTGGGCGTACAGCACGCGGCCATCGACCGGTGCTTCGCGGCCGAGCGCGTGGACGACATCCAGCAAGCCCTGGAGCTGGAGGGCACGCCCTGGGCCCAGGAGGCGTGGGCCACGCTGCTGCGCATGTGCCCGACGAGCCTCAAGGTGACGCTGCGCCAGCTCCGGATGGGGCGCACGCGGGATTACGACGAGATGGCCAACGTGGAGTACCGGCTCAGCCAGACGATGACGGCGCGGCCGGACTTCCGCGAGGGCATCCGCGCGGTGCTCGTGGACAAGGACAACAAGCCGCACTGGAAGCCGACCACGTTGGCGGAGGTCACCGACGAGGTGGTGGAGACGCTCTTCGCGCCGCTGCCCGGGGACGCGTGGACCTTGCCCGCGCGCGGGTAGGGACGCGGCTAGAGGCTACAGGTCCTCGTCGCTGAGGACGGTGATGTCGTGCTCGCGAAGGAGCGCCGTGGTGATGCCTTCACCTGTGCGGAGCTGGCCGGACTCGTAGACGCGCTGGCTCCCGCACGAAGGGCTCTTCTCCTTCAGCAGCGCCACCGTCGCGCCGAACCGTCGGGCCGCGTCGAGCGCGAGGCACGCGCCGCGCTGGAACGCTTCGGTCCGGTCGACGCCCGCGGCGCGCTCCACGGCGGTGGCGCGTCCGGCCCAGACATCCACGCCGGTGCCACCGCGCAGGTCCACGGGAGGCCGTGGGACTGGCAGGCCCGAGGCCACCTCGGGGCAGATGGGGACGATGTCCTTGTCCGCGAGCGCCGCGAGGACGCGCTCGGAGCGCTGCGAGCGGCCATCGTAGCGGCAGGCTTCGCCCAGCAGACACGCGCTGACCAGCACCACCGGGGCCGCCTGGAGCGCGGCGGTCCGCGCTTCCCGCGACGGTAGCGTGGGCGTAATGCTGCCCTGGCCTTGCTCCTTCGTGCTCACTGCTGCCCGACCGTGGCGCCAGGACTGCGCAGCGCCAGCTCACCCACGGTGGCCTGCGCCTCCACGCGGGTGCGGGCCCCCTCCAGCGTCACCTTGCCCGTCACCGCGAGCCGCACGGCCAACGGATAGAGCCGGTGCTCCTCCACGAGGATGCGCGCGCCCAGCGCCTTCTCGTCGTCACCCGGCAGCACCGGCACGGCCGCCTGCGCGATGATGGGCCCGGTGTCCGTGCCCGCGTCGACGAAGTGCACGGTGCAGCCCGCGACCTTCACCCCGCGCTCCAGGGCCTGCCGCTGGGCATGCAGCCCCGGAAAGGCGGGGAGCAGCGACGGATGGATGTTCAGCACCCGTCCCGCGTAGTGGCCCAGGAAGTCCGCGCTCAACAGGCGCATGAACCCCGCCAGACACACCCACTCCACGTTCGCCGCACGCAGCGTCTCGAGCAGGGCCTTCTCGAAGTCCGCCTTCGACGCATGGGCCTTGTGGTCCACCACCACGGCCGCCACGCCCGCCTTGCGCGCGCGCTCCAGCGCGAAGGCGGTGGGCACGTTGGACACCACGCAGGCGACCTCCGCGGGGAAGCCCTCCTGTGCGCAGGCATCCAGCAGCGCTTGGAGGTTGCTCCCGCTGCCCGACACCAACACGCCCAGGCGGGCCCGCGCGCCGCTCATGGCTCGACGACCGCCGTGGCCTCGCCCTGTCCCGCCTCCACCCGGCCCACTTCGAAGGCCTGCACGCCCCGGCCACTCAAGACGCTCAGCGCCTGGGCGACGTCTTCCTTCGCCACGACCAGGATGAGCCCCAGGCCCATGTTGAACGTGCTGAACATCTCGTCCCGCTCCACGCCGCCGAGCTTCGCGATGAGGTCGAAGATGGGCGGCTTGGGCCACGTCTTCTCGCTCAGCACCGCGCGCGTGCCGTCCGGCAGGCAGCGGGGCAGGTTGCCCGGGATGCCGCTGCCGGTGATGTGCGCCAGGCCCTTCACCTTCACCGCCTGGAGCAGCGCCAGCACGTCCTTCACGTAGATGCGCGTGGGCTCCAGCAGCGCGTCCGCGAGCGGCCGGTCCAGTCCCTCGGGCGTCGCGTCCAGGGCCAGCTTGCCGTCGTCCAGCAGCACCTTGCGCGCCAGCGAATAGCCGTTGCTGTGCAGGCCGGAGGAGGGGAGCCCGATGAGCACGTCACCCGGCTTCGCGCTCTTGCCGTCGATGATGGCCGAACGCTCGACCACGCCGACGCAGAAGCCGGCGAGGTCGTACTCGCCTCGCGCGTAGAAGCCCGGCATCTCCGCCGTCTCGCCGCCCAGGAGCGCGCAGCCCGCCTGCTCGCAGCCCTGCGCGATGCCCTTCACCACCTCGGCGGCGGCGTCGACCTCCAGCCGGCCGGTGGCGAAGTAGTCGAGGAAGAAGAGCGGCTCGGCGCCACAGGTGAGGATGTCGTTCACCGACATGGCCACCAGGTCGATGCCCACCGTGCCGTGGCGTCCGGCGGCGAAGGCCACCTTCAGCTTGGTGCCCACGCCGTCCGTGCCGGCCACCAGCACCGGCTCCTTGTACTTGCCAGGCGGCAGGGCGAACAGACCGCCGAACCCGCCGACGCCGCCGATGACCTCGGGGCGCAGGGTGCGTGCGGCATGGGGCTTGATGCGCTCGACGAACGCGTCGCCAGCGTCGATGTCCACTCCGGACTGCTTGTAGGTCGTTCCCACGGGCGGCCTTCTACCCGGCCACCGCGCCGGTGTCTCGCGTGGCGTCACGCCTGTCCCACCGTCGCGCACAGAAAAGGGAATTTGACCGGGCGAGTGTGGGCTGATTGACTCCTTTGCAGGATGGGCGCCGAGGAAACCCTCTTTCAACGTTTCGGCAAGGAGTTCCCCCAGGGCACCGAGCTCTTCCGCGAGGGAGAGGCCGGCAAGGAGATGTTCGTCATCCAGGCGGGACGGGTGGCCATCTCCAAGCGAGTCCGGGATGTGGAAAAGGTCCTTGCCGTGCTGGGCCCCGGAGAGTTCTTCGGGGAGATGGCCATCATCTCCAACAAGCCCCGCAATGCCTCCGCCACCGTCAACGAGGACGCGCGGCTGCTGGTCATCGACCCCAAGACGTTCGAGGGGATGATCCGCGGCAACGCCGAAATCGCGGTCCGGATGATCAAGAAGCTGGCCGAGCGCCTCTCCGAGGCGGACGCCCAGATTGAGAACCTGCTGCACAACGACCCGGCCAGCCGGGTGGTGCATCAGATCCTCCAGGCCTGCCAGGGGCGGGGCCGCCCGGTGGAAGAGGGCGTGGAGATCGACTTCCCGGTGCGGGAGCTGCCGCGCCAGATCGGCGTGGGCGAGCCCGCTGTCCGCGCCATGGTGGACCGGTTGGAGCGCACGGGCCTGGTCGAGCGGGACGGCGACCGGATGATCGTGCCGGACACGGGCAAGCTGCACGACTTCCTCCAATACCTGGAGATGAAGTGGAAGTTCGGAGACCTCTAGCGTGAAGCTGCGAGTCCTCGGCTGCCACGGCGGCGAGCTGCCCCAGTGCAAGAGCACCTGCTTCCTCGTCGATGACGTGCTGGCGCTCGATGCGGGGGCGCTCACGGGGACGTTGTCGCTGGAGGAGCTGTGCCGCGTGGACCACGTCCTCGTGGGGCACAGCCACTTCGACCACGTGAAGGACCTGCCGCTGATGGCGGACTTGGTTATCGGCCGGCGGGAGACGCCGGTCACCATCCACGCCTCGCGCGAGTGCGCCAAGGCCCTGCGCGAGAACATGTTCAACAACGCGCTGTGGCCGGACTTCACCCGCATTCCGACCAAGCGTCAGCCGGTGCTGCAGATCAAGACGTTCCGCGCCGGCAGCACCTTCCAGGTGGGGCCCTACACCGTGCGCAGCGTACCGGTGAGCCACCCCGTGGAGTCCTGCGGCTTCATCATCTCCAACGGCAAGAGCGCCCTGGCGATGAGCGGCGACACCGGGCCCACCGACAAGCTGTGGAAGGCGCTCAACGAGACGAAGAACCTCAAGGCGCTGCTGCTGGAGACGTCCTTCCCCAACAAGCTGCAGTCCCTGGCGGACATCTCGGGCCACCTCACGCCTCACACGCTGGGCTTGGAACTCCAGAAGTTCGAGCGCAACGGTGCCTCCGTGCTGCTGTACCACCTCAAGCCGGCGTTCGTGACGCAGCTCAAGAAGGAGCTGTCCGAGCTGCCGGTGGAGGTGTTGGAGCTGAACGACGCCTTCGAGTTCTAGACGCGCCGCGCCACACGCAGGGGTTGACGACTTTCTGCCGTCGGATTAACCCCGCGCACCTCATGGCCTGGTTCTCCAAGAAGCCGCGCATCGCCGTCGACACCGAACCGCAAGCCGAGCCCCGCCCGTCCCGCATGGAAGGGCTCTGGGCGAAGTGCGAGTCCTGCGACGAGATCATCTACCGCCAGGAGCTCGAGAAGAACTGGATGGTGTGTCCGCACTGCGAGCACCACCACTACTGGGCGGCGCGCGCGCGGCTGGTCGCGATGTTGGACCCCGACAGCTTCGAGGAGTTCGACAAGGAGCTGGAGCCGCAGGACCCGCTCGGGTTCAGTGACTCGAAGAAGTACAAGGACCGCCTGAAGTCCACGCGGAAGAACCTGGGCGAGCCGGATGCGTTCATCTCCGGCGTGGGCCGCATCCAGGGTCACCAGGTGTCGGTGGGCTGCTTCGTCTTCGAGTTCATGGGCGGCTCCATGGGCTCGGTGGTGGGCGAGAAGGTGGCCCGCGTCTTCGAGCGCGCGCACGAGCTGAAGTGCTCCGCCATCGTCTTCTCCGCGTCGGGCGGCGCGCGCATGCAGGAGGGCATCTTCTCTCTCATGCAGATGGCCAAGACGTCCGCGGCCATCGCCCGCTTCCGCACCGGCACGCGGCCGTACATCTCCGTGCTGCTCAATCCGACGACGGGCGGCGTCGCCGCGTCCTTCTCGTGGCTGGGCGACATCATCCTCGCCGAGCCCAAGGCGCTCATCGGCTTCGCCGGTCCGCGCGTCATCGAGCAGACCATCCGCCAGAAGCTTCCAGAGGGCTTCCAGCGCTCGGAGTTCCTGCTGGACCACGGGATGATCGACGGCATCGTCCACCGCAAGGACCTGCGGACGAAGCTGGGGCAGATTCTGGGGCTGCTCGGCTGAGCGCGCCCCGGACACCGGAAGAGGCGCTGGCCTTCTTCTCGAAGCTCAACCCCTCGGGCATCAAGCTGGGGTTGGAGCGCGTCCAGGAGGCCCTGGCCGCCCTGGGCCACCCGGAGCGCCAGTACCCGGCGCTCCACGTCGCGGGGACGAACGGGAAGGGCAGCACCTGCGCCATGACGGCGGCCGCGCTGCACGCCGCCGGGCACCGCGTGGGCCTCTACACGTCCCCGCACCTGGTGCGCGTCAACGAGCGCATCCGCGTGGACAACGAGGACATCTCCGACGCGGACTTCGGCCTGCGTATCCTGGAGGTGCTGGAGCGCTACCCCAGCGCCGTGTCCGAGCCCATGACGTACTTCGAGTTCGGCACCGTGGTGGCCCTGTGGCACTTCGCCCAGGTCCGCGTGGACGTCGCCGTGCTGGAGACGGGCCTGGGCGGCCGGCTGGATGCCACCACCGCCGCGAGCCCGGTGGTGACGGCGATAACCCCCGTGTCCTTCGACCACATGGACTACCTGGGTGACACGCTGACGGCCATCGCCGGCGAGAAGGCGGGCATCCTCAAGCCCGGCGTGCCCTGCATCGTGGCACGGCAGGCCCCGGAGGCCCTGGAGGCCATCCTGCGCAAGGCGGAGGCGGTGGGCGCGCCCCTCCGGCTCGAGGGGCGCGACTTCTTCGCCGAGCGTCAGCCCGACGGCGGCCTGTCGTACCGCGGGGCCGCGTGGAACCTGGAGGGGCTGTCCGTGGCGCTGCGGGGCCCGCATCAGCGGCAGAACGCTGCGGTGGCGCTCGCCTGCCTGGAGGCCCTACAGGAGCGCCGGGTCACCGTGCCGCCCGAGGCCGCGCGTGCGGGCCTGGCCTCGGCGTGCTGGCCGGGGCGCTTGGAGGAAGTGGGGCAGGGGCCCGTCGTGCTGCTGGATGGCGCGCACAACCCGGCGGGCGTGGAGGTGCTCCTCGCGTCGCTGAAGGACCTGTACCCGGGGCGGCGGCTCCACCTCGTCTTCGGCGTGGTGGGGGACAAGGACCGGGGGCCGATGATGCGAGCGCTCTTCCCCGAGTGCGCCTCCGTGCAGCTCACGCCGCTGGAGACGCCGCGCTCGCTCGCGCCCGAGGCCTACCTGGCGGAGGCGCGCGCGCTGTGTCAGGACGTGACGGCGTGGCCGGACGTGGACGCCGCGCTGGCCGCCGCGCGTGAGCGGGCGACCTCGGACGACCTGATCCTCGGTACAGGCTCACTGTTCCTGGTCGGGATGTTGAAGGCTCGCTTGTATCGAAACCTTGGCGCGATGCAGCAGCCGCCGTAGATTCAAGACATGCGCCTGCCGGACTGGAGAGCCGCCGCGACACCGGGGCCGCCCATCCCCTCCATCGACGAAGTCGACTTCCGGGCGCTTTACTCGAAGACGAAGTACGTCGTGGAGACGGCGGACGGCTGGTCGCTGGTCATCACCCGCTACCGTCCGGTGAAGCAGCCTTTTCCGCAACCGCTGTTTGGCGAGCCCCTGCTCCTGGTGCACGGTTTCTCACAGAACCGGCACACGTGGACGAGCGGTCAGTTCGTCAAGAACCTGCTCTTCTTCGGGGTGGACATCCACATCCTGGAGCTGCGCGGGCACGGCAAGAGCTCCATCGCGTTCCAGAAGGAGCGGGCCGAGCGCTTCAAGCGCCCCCTGCCTCCCGACCTCGACTACGGCTGGGACATCGACAGCTACTTCCTCTACGACCTGCCCGCGGCCGTCTCTGGCGTGAAGCGCATCACCCGGCGCGAGCGCATCTTCTACTGCGGCCACTCGATGGGCGGGATGCTGGGCTACGGCTACGCCGGCATCCACAACGACTTCGAGGGCCTCATCACCATCGGCTCCCCGGCGGACCTGGGGCGCGGCTTCATGCTGCTGCGGCTCTTGGCGCACGGCGCGCCCATGCTGGCCGGGATGATCGACCTGACGCTCGCCAGCCTCAACGTGAGCGGGAAGGTGGAGGGCGTCGGGCGCAACCTGCTCGCTCGGGGCGTGGGGCTGGTGAACAAGGGGCTGGGGCGCAGGCTGACCCCGCGGGTGCGGCGGGACCTGCGCTTCGATGCGGTGCCGGTGGACATCATCCTCAAGTCGCTGGAGCGGCAGCTCGCGAAGGCGGAGGACTCACCGCTGTATCAACAGCTCACCACGCGGCTGAACCGGCTCATCAACCCGGAGCGCGTGAGCGCGGATGACATCCGCTGGCTCTTGCGCGAAGGCGGTGAGCGAGAGCCTCGCCGCGTGCTGGAGCAGTTCGCGCGCTGGATTCGCCGGGGCGAGATGGTCTGCTACCGCACCGGCTTCGACTTCAAGCGGGGCTTCGGTCGCATCGAAATCCCCATGGCCATCATCTTCGGGGACCTGGATCCGTTGGCCTCGCTGGAGTCCACGCGCAGCGTGTATCGCGCCGCGAAGAGCGAGTATCTGCTCTGGCGTCCCGTGAAGGGTAACAGCCACATCGAGCTGACGATGGGGCACGACATCCGGCAGATTTGCTACGACATCAAGAACCTCATCGAGTACGCGCGGACCCACCGCTACCGCTCGCCGAGCCTGCCGAGGCTTCGCTAGACGCGTCTGGACGGAAAGTTGGAGGCTCATTGGTGCGTGATAGCCTCCGCGCTCTTCTGTGAACGTGAAGGGGTGTGGTCGATGAAGCCGTTTGCCGCGTGGCTGCTCGGTGTGGTGCTCGTGCCCTTCGTGGCGCTCGCGCAGGCGCCGGCTGGGAACCTGAACACCATCACCGGCGTGCAGGTGAAGGGTGGGACGGTGACCATCACCGGCACGCAGAAGGCCAACTTCACCACCTTCACCATGACGGACCCGCCGCGGCTCGTCATCGACATCTCCGAGGCCACCTTCTCCGGGGTGCCGGAGGAGATTTCCGTGTCGAGCACCACGGTGACGGGCATCCGCACCGCGAGCTACGGCTCCGAGTCGTCCTCCATCGCCCGCGTGCTCATTGGTTACGATCGCGAGGTCGAGACCGATATCCAGTCCCAGGGCAACAACCTCATCGTCCGTGTCGCGGGCGGGGGGGAGCATGCCGTGGCCCAGGCTCCGACGCCGGAGCAGGCCCCCGCGGGGAGCTCGGCAGCGGATGCCGCCGCCGCGGCGCGGGCCGACCGTGCAGCCCAGGAGAAGGCCGCCGCCGATGCCGCCGCCGCGGCTCGCGCTGACCGTGAGGCGCAGGAGCGGGCCGCCGCGGATGCCGCCGCCGCGGCGAAGCGGGACCAGGAGGCCGAGGCGAAGCGGCAGGCAGAGGCCCGCGCCGCGGCCCAGCGTCAGCAGGAAGAGCAGGCCCGGGCCACCGCTGCCGCCGAGGCGGAGCGCAAGCGTCAGCAGGAGGCCGAGGCTCGCGCCACCGCGCAAGCCGTCGAGGACAAGCGGCGCCAGGAAGAGGCCGCGCGGGCTTCCAAGCAGTCCGCTGAGGATGAGCGCCGGGCGCAGGCCCAGGCCGCCGCTGAGGAGAGCCAGCGCAAGAAGGAGCTCGCGCGGACCGAGGCCGAGAAGAAGCGGGCCGCCCAGCAGGCCGCGGAGGAGGAGCGCCGCGCGTCAGCCCAGGCCGCCGCGGAAGAGCGCCGCGTCGCGGAGGAGGAGCGCCGCTCGAAGGCCCGGGCCGCCGCGAAGCAGTTGGTGGAGGAGCGCCGCGCCCAGGCGCAGGCCGAGGAGGAGGAGCGCCGTCAGCGTCAGGCCGATGCCCGCGCGGCGCGGGAGAGCCGCCAGAAGTCCGCCGCCGAGCCGTCGCGTTCGGGTGGCGGCGAGGTGTCGTCCCGCCGCAAGACGCTGACGCTGGTGGGCTTCCAGCAGCAGGCAGACACGTCCCGCGTCTTCATCCGGACCAACGAGCCCGTCAGCTACTCGGTGGGCGAGAAGGGCCGCACGGTGGTGCTGGAGCTGGAGAACACCCGCGTGGACTCCAGCAACAATACGCTGCCGCTGGACACCTCCTTCTTCGCGTCTCCGGTGCTCCGCGTGGACCCGAGCGCTTCCGGCCGGGATGTGCGCATCACCATCCAGCTCCGGCAGGGCACGCCGTTCCAGACCCGTCAGGACGGGAACGTCATTTCATTGGACTTCCAGCGCACAGGGCGGTGAAAAGGGCGGGCCGCTCGGTCCGGGCGCGGCATACCCTGCACCCCCTGAATGAGCCTCTTCGTCCCGCTCGCCGCCGCGCTGCTGGTCACCACGTCACAGGTGCCGCTCGCCACGCCGTTGGCCCTGCCCAACGGTGAGAAGGCGCAGCTCACGGCGGACCTGGTCGTCTACGAAGCGGAAACGAAGGTCGTCACCGCGCGTGGCAACGCCGTGCTTCGCACGGACACCCAGCAGCTGCGCGCCGACGAAGTGACGTACGACGCGGCGAACCCGTTCGTCACCGCCACCGGCAATGTCGTGTACGTGGGCCCCGGGGGCATGGCCGCCGTCGCCGACCGCGTGACGATGGACGTGCGCACCTACGAGGCCAACCTCGAGGGCGGCATCTTCATGCAGAAGCAGGGCGTCACCCAGGACGCCTTGTTCGCCGCGAAGACGCCCCAGGAGCTGCGGGCCATCGGCGAGACGCCCGTCCTGCTCGGCGGCACGCGCATCCGGCGCACGGGGGAGAACACCTTCGTGGTGGAGGACCTGGCCTTCACGCCCTGCAACTGCAGCCCGAACGAACCGGGCTGGCGGATGGAGGCGACCTCCGCCACCGTCGTCCTGGGCGAGCGCGCCACGATGACCCTGCCCGTCGTGTACGTGAAGTCCGTGCCCGTGCTGGCGCTGCCGTGGCTCTACATGCCCCTGTCCCAGCGGCGCACGGGCCTGCTGATTCCCAAGCCCACCGTCAACTCGCTCAACGGCTTCGCGTTCGAGCAGCCGCTCTTCATCACCTTGGGGCAGAGCTACGATTTGACGTTCACGCCGGGGTACTTCAGCGGCGGCGCCTCCGTTCCCAATCCCCTGGACCCGACCCTGAGCGAGCCTCGCGTCACGGGCGTGAAGGGGCCGCGTCTGTTGACCGAGTTCCGTTACGCCCCCAGCGAGCGGACCCGGGGACGCGCCACGCTCGGCTTCCTCTATGACTTCCGGCCCATCCGGGACCCGACGCGCGACGAGTTCTACAGGCGGACCGTGGATGGCGTGAGGACGCCTGAGTTCGTCGATGAGCGGCGCGGACTTCGAGGGGAGTCGTCGTGGCAACACACCCAGGACCTGGGCCATGGGTGGCACGACCGCGTGGACGCCGCGTTCGTCTCCGACGGCTACTACACGCGCGACCTCACGGCGGACATCGTCACCCGCGAGTTCCAATATCTGCGGAGCACCGCCACGGTGTACCAGCGTCAGGATGACCTGTACGCAGGGCTGGATGTGTCACTGCGCCAGGACATCCGGTGGGGGTATCGCTTCTTTCAGGACAACCGCGTGCCTGCGGCCACGGACCCCGCGCGTCCGGTCCTGCCGGCCCCCACCACGTTCCAGCGGCTGCCGGCCATCACGCTGTCGTTGCCTGAGCGCCCCGTGCTGGGCGGGCTCATGGGGGGGCTGGCGGTGCAGTACGCCCGACTGGCGCCGCTACGGGGGGGGCACGGTGATGAGGGCATCGACGGTATCTTCCGTCGCTCGGGCGACTACTCCGCGTTCGACCCCGTGGCGGTCACCCGGACCTTGACCCCGGACACCACCCAGTCCGACGGCATCTTCAACTCGAACGACCGCGAGGCGCGCGACCGCGTGGACTTCCACCCGCGCCTGTCGACGTCCTTCGCGGTGGGCGACCTGATGCGGGTGTCCCCGTCACTGGGTTTGCGCCAGGACGTGTGGCTGGGCGAGGTCTCCGGCAGGACGTGGCAGCGCGGCTATCCCATCGCGGGGCTGTTCCTGGAGAGCCAACTGGCGCGCACGTTCCAGGGGAAGGAGACGAGCTTCCGCCACGCCATCACGCCTTCGCTGGAGCTGCGCTACGTGCCGGGAGGGTGGGGGAGTCTTCCCACCGCGGGCGCGTCCGAGGATGGCTCGGCGCGGCCCTATGATGAGGTGGACGCGGCCGTTCCGTATCAACCCGATGGGCGCACGCGCGGGTTCCTGCACGCGGTGCTCGCCGTGGACCAGACGCTGCGCATCAAGCAGGGCAACACCCTCCGCGAGCCGCTGCGGCTGCGCATCGGTCAGGGCTTCGACCTCACTCGCCATGTTCCCGCCGCGGGGAAGATCGATGACGCCGGGCCCGTGCTGCGCGACACCTTCGCGCGCCTCAGCGCCTCCGCGGGCATCCTGACCGCCGCGGGCACGGTCCGGTACGATCCCACCGCGGGCCGCATCTCCGGGATGGCCGCGGAGCTCAACGTCGATGACGGCAAGGGACACACCGTCTACGCGCGCTTCGATGATCTGCTGGGTATCTCAGATGAGGACCGCCGCAGAGGAGCGAACGGCCGTTCTGTGGGCCCGGACGCCATTCGCCGCTCGCTGGATACCTTGGTAGGCGGACTATCCCGAGTAGAACCCGGCTTCTCTCCGGCCGAACGGGCTCAGGCCCTCATCGCGGGTACGCGTTTGAAGCTCGGATTTGGGCTGGGAGTGCGGTACGAAGCAATTGTGCAACCGCTTTACCGGGATCCTATAACTCAAGAAAATCGCCCCCTAGCACAGCAGACGTTCGGCCTCTCGTATGGGCCTGCATGCGACTGCTGGCGGGTCGAGGGAGTGATGACGCTGCGGCGGGAGCTGGGGCTGGAATTCTCCGGCATCAACCTCATCGTGGCGAATTTCGGATCCTTTGGTTCCGGAGGCTAGGAATCACCAGCCGTGGGTGGTGGTTCCTCCAACCCCGAAACAGCCAGGAGAAGTACTTCGTGTCGGACCTCGGAAAACGAATTGGGCAGCGCATCCGCGAGCTTCGGACACAGCGGCCGGAGCGCTGGACGCAGGAAGAGCTCGCCGAGCGAGCGCAGATCAGCGTGTCGTTCCTCTCGATGATTGAGCGTGGCGAGCGCGTCCCCCATGTGGAGACGCTGGCCGCACTCGCCAACGCCCTGGGCGTGAGCCTGGGCGAGCTCTTCACGGGAACGGAGCAGACCCTTGCTCAGACGGAGGACCTCCTGCGGCCCCTGTCTGACTTCGCGCGCGCCCGAGGCCTCACCGCCCGGGACGTGGACCGTCTTCTGGGCGTGGCGCGGGTGATGTTCAGCGGCACCGCCGCCTGACATCCCCCAGGGATTCCAGGCCCTGGACGCAAGTGGGCGCCGGTCCACCTGTCCTGTCCTTGACTGGACGGTAGGTGGCCCGGGAAGATGCGGAAGATGCGCTGTGCGCTGCTCGCGTACAGCCCGCTTCCTTCATCGCCTTCAAGGAGTTTCCACTGATGCGTCCGGGTCTGGCCCCGTGGGTGGCCTTCGCGAGCCTGCTTTTCATCGCATGCTCGCCGTCGGCTCCCGCGACACTTGAGTTCGTGGACCAGTCACCGGCTCAGCCGCGACTGGGTGAAATCACCACGCTGCGTTTCCGCGCGGTGGATACCCGAGGCCAGCCGCAAGCCGGTACGCAGGTGTCCTTCACGCTGGAGTCCCCGGTGCCGGGCGTCGAGCTGTCGCCCACCGAGGGTGTCACCAATCCCAACGACGGCCTGGTGACGGTGCAGGTGGTGGCGCGCGGTGGCCGCGTGGCCTCCGCCGTCGTCATCGCCACGGCTGGCACGGGCGCCGAGATGAAGCGCGCCGTCAGCCCCGTGGTCAGCTTCGCGGGCACCAACTCCAACTCCCGCCAGTTCACCTTCCAGTGCGGCTCGTTCTCCGGCAACGCCTCCGGTCTGCACCACGCCATTGGCGCCTGGGACGACACGCGCAGCCTCATCGCGGGCGTGAAGCTCAAGTGCATCGCGCACGTGGGTGATCGCAACGGCGACGGCGTGGTCGGCGCCCAGGTCTCCTTCCTCACCGAGGCCGGCACCATTGGCCCCAGCGCCGTGACGGTCACGGACGTCGTGGGCAACGCGGAGGTCCTCTACAAGACCTCGCTGCCCCTGCCCCAGGACGTGGAGCCGGGCGTGTTCACCTGGAACCCGGTGAAGGACGCCACGCACACCGGCGAGTACCTGGCGCCGCTCTGGATGCACCCGTTCCTCTGGGACGAGAACCCCATCGCCAGCTACGGCAACGCCGCGCAGCCGCAGCAGGACCGCCCGGAGCCGCGCCGTCCGGACCCCATCCGCCCGGGCATCGTCAACAACCCGCGTGACAACCTGGTCTCGCTGATCGCCATCACCAGCGGTGAGGAGGCCTTCGACGACCTGAACAACAACGGCGTGTGGGATCCGGGCGAGCCCTTCGAGGACACGACCGAGCCCTTCGTCGACAACAACGACAACGGGACGTGGGACCCGGGCGAGCGCTACGTCGACACCAACGGCGACGGCCGCTGGACGGGCAAGAACGGCCGCCACGACGCCAGCACGCTCATCTGGGTGCAGGAGCGCATCCTCTGGACGGGCATGCCCCACGGGCTGGACCGGACCGACACGATGCTGCAGATCTCCCCGCCCATCGCGCCGCCGCCGTTCATCTCGCACTTCGGTGGCATCTCGGTCTCCTTCATCGTCTCCGACCCCTGGTTCAACCGCATCGCGCAGAACGGCGCGGATGACGGTTGCCTCGGTGGGGCCTCGGGGCCCGTCAAGGTGAGCCAGGCCGGCACGGGCATCGCGCTGTCGTACCCGTCCTTCAACTTCGAGACGTACCTCATCAGCGACGTGCACGAGCAGCCCTCCGAGGGGCCGGCGCCGGCGCCCTCCAACCCGCCTGTCCCGTGGAAGGTGGACCCGCTGTGCAAGTACACGGCGGCGCAGGAGGAGGGCCACCAGGTCTACGTCCTCGGCCCCACCATGACGGGCACCGTGGAGTAGTCAGCGCCGTTTGCTCGGGCGGGCCCACGAAGGCATTGACCCCAGGGCCCGCCCTCCGTAGGTTCTCCGCTGGTTGACTGGCGAATCACCCGCCGGCGGAGGACCTCGTGGGCCAGCAGAACAAGCCGGCGGCGGACAGCGGCTCCCGTGAGAGCGAGCGACGCCGCACCATCCTCCGGGCAGCCATCGACGTGTTCGCCCGCAAGGGCTACCACGGTTGCCGCATCGCGGACGTGGCCAAGGAGGCCGGCGTCGCGTACGGCCTCGTCTACCACTACTTCAAGAACAAGGATGAGCTGCTGGAGACCGTGTTCGACACGGGCTGGAGCGGCTTCGTCACGCGCGTGCGCGCGGTGGTGGAGGGCGAGGGCACGCTCGCGGAGAAGGTGCGCGGCATCGTGGACGTGGCCTTCGAGGCGTACCGGGTGGACCCGCGCGCGGTGAAGGTCCTCATCCTGGAGATTGCCCGCAGCCCCGCGGGCTCGCGCATCAACCGGCAGACGGCCTTCGTGGACGCCATCCGGCTCAGCTCGGGGCTGTTCAGCGTCGCGCGTGAGCGCGGCGAGCTGCGGCCGGAGCTGGACGCGCATCTGGCCTCCGCGCTGCTCTTCGGCAACATCGAGATGGGGCTCACCGCCTTCGTCGTGGGCCTGGCCGACGCGAGAGACCCCGAGGCGCTGGAGCAGGCCAAGGCGCAGATCGCGAACTCCTTCCTTTACGGCGTCCTCACCGGCGCCCAGGCAGCGGAGGTGTCCGAATGGAAGCCGGAGAAGTCCGCTACGAAGTCCAAGGCCCCCAAGCGCTCCTGACCATCGACCGGCCCAAGGCCCGCAACGCGCTGTCACCCGGCGTGGTGCGCGAGCTGATGGCGGCGCTGGAGCGGGCGGAGTCCGACGCGGCCGTGCGCGTGGTGGTGCTCACCGGCGCGGGCGAGAAGGTCTTCTGCGCGGGCGGCGACCTGGGCACCATGGCGGGCGACGAGGGCTTCCTGTCCACGCATGAAGGCCGGCGCTCCTACGGGCGGCTGCTGGCCCGCTTCCAGGAGCTGCGCAAGCCCACCGTGGCGCGCGTCAACGGCCATGCGCTGGCCGGAGGGCTGGGGCTGGTGCTGGCGTGTGATTTGGCCGTCGCCGTGGACACCGCGGACCTGGGCACGCCCGAAATCGACGTGGGCCTCTTCCCCATGATGATGATGGCGCTCCTCCAGCGGCACCTGGGCCGCAAGCGGGCGCTGGAGCTGGTGTTGACGGGGGACCGGCTGCCCGCGCGCGAGGCGCTGACGCTGGGCCTGCTCAACCGCGTGGTGCCCGCCGCGGAGCTGGACGGCGCGGTGTCCGCGCTCGCGGGGAAGCTGGCGGGGAAGAGCCAGGCCGTGCTCGCGCTGGGCCGGCGAGCCTTCTTCACCGCGGAGGACCTGCCGCTGCCCGCCGCGCTGGAGTACCTGGCCTCCCAGCTGTCGCTCAACGTGCTGGCGGACGACGCGGGGGAGGGCATCTCCGCCTTCCTGGAGAAGCGCCCGCCCAAGTGGCACGACCGCTGAGCGCGGCTACGGCGTGGTGAGCCCGGTGGTTTCGCTCCGGGCCACGCTGGGCGGCAGGTGCGGGAAGAAGTCCATCTTCAGCAGGCTCTGGCCATCCACCCACAGCCCGTCCACCTTCACGCCCCAGTGCAGGTGCGGCCCGGTGACGCGGCCCGTGCTGCCCACCCGGCCCAGGTCCTGCCCCTGCTTCACCCTGTCGCCGTTCTTCACGTCGATGCGCGACAGGTGGAAGTACGCCGTGTACAGGCCCGCGCCGTGGTGCACGAGCACCGTGTTGCCCGCCGCGTAGTTGTCGCGCGCCATTACCACCGTGCCGTCATTGGCGGACACCACCTGCGTGCCCGGGTCCCCGTCGATGTCCACGCCGAAGTGCTGGCTGGACAGCTTGCCGTTGAAGGTGCGGCGGTCTCCGAAGGGCGCGGTGATGCGGTCCTCGCGGGGCCACGCGAAGTTCTGGGTGAAGTGGGGCGCGGCGAAGGGCTGCGCGAAGGCCTCGGCGAAGGCCTGGCGGTCCGCCGCCATGCGCTTGCGCACCGCGGCCGGCGGCTTCACGTACTTGCCCGCGACGCGCAGCTCGCGTGACGGGTAGCCCGGCTCCACGACCTTCAACGTGCCCTTCAGCTCCACCTGCGGCGCGCCTTTCGTGACGGGGCCCAGGGCCGTCACCTGCGCGGTGCCGGGCGTCGCCTCCACCGGAAGGCCCGTCACGGCCAGGTAGCCGTCTCCCCACGCGAAGAAGCGCAGCGCGCGGCCCGCGAGCGTCCCCGTGGGCGGCGCCGTCACGCCGCTCACCATGACCAGCACCGGGTCTCCCGGCTTGGCCGTGTCCGGCTGGAGCGTCAGGCGGGGCGCGTGCTCCTCGGCTGCCTGCCCTGACGCCGCGCGAACAGGGACGGCGGCGTTTTCGGACGCCCCTGCCTTCGCTCCGATCGCGAGCAGGGCGAGGAGCAGGAAAGGGGACTTGGAATTCTTCCGGCCGGGTGCGTGCGAAGGCATGGGCCGTTTTTACACCACGTCGCGCGCAACTCTTCCCGGGGTGTGGTGGAGATCCGCCGCACGCTTGCTCCCACCTTCGAAAGCGCTCGGTTCGCCGCCTGGGTGGGATGACGGCTGCACGCTTTTCGACGGAGGCGCCGACGCAAGGAGTTGCCAGCACTTGGGCGGTAACCCCCGACATCGCGGAGCCTGCACGCCCGTGGAGCAAGCGGCCGGGCGGGGCGGATTGCGTCAAGGCGTACCCGAGGGACTGGGGGCTTCCTAGCTTCTGAACGGACTCGATGAATGGGAGATTCGCGGATGCCTCGTCCCTATAGCTTTGACCACTACCAGGTTCCGAAGACGCTGCCGGCGCCGAAGCGAAGCCTGCGTCGGCAGGACAAGGCGCGGCTGGCGCACTCCAAGGCCCATCCGGAGGCCATGGACAGCCACGAGGGCGTGCACTACGGCAAGCGCTTCGCGGAGACGGAAGAGCTCTACATCGCGCACCAGATGGAGGCGCAGCTCGAGGAGCTGGCGCGGCCCGAGCCCGACGCCAAGTTCTCGCACGGCCCCAGCTTCACGGGCCCCAAGCGGCGCACGAAGCGCGCCGCGAAGAAGGCCGAGACGCCCGCGGTGGGCGCGACGTCGCCCATTGGCGCGCTGCCGCCCACGCGGGAGCAGCCGCCCCGCGCGCGGATGGCGGAGATTCGCGACGAGGCCGGGCATCAGGTCCAGGCGCTGCGCGGAGGCCTGGGGGATGCCGTCAAGGCCGTGTCTCGGCTCATCCTGCTGCCGGTCACCATCGTGCGCATGGCCGCGGGCCGCATCCTGCCGTTGTCCTGACCGGGTGAGCGACGCGCGTGGAGCTGAGGCTCGTTTCGTACAACATCCATAGCGGTATCGGGACGGACGGCCGCTTCGACCTGGGGCGCGTGGGCGCGGTGCTCCGCGAAGTGGACGCGGACATCATCGCCCTTCAGGAGGTTGGAGACTTCCGCGCCGTGACGCCCCGCGAGGACCAGCCCGAGCACCTGGCCGACCTGCTCGGGCTGCACATGGCCTTCGGGCCCAACGTCGTTCGCAACGGCCGGCGCTACGGCAACGCCATCCTTTCGCGGCTGCCCATCCTCAAGTCGAAGAACTACGACTTGAGCGTGGGGCGCCGCGAGCCTCGCGGGGCGCTGCGCTGCGACCTGGACCTGGGGGACGGCGCGCAGCTTCACGTCTTCTCGCTCCACCTGGGCCTGCGCCTGGGCGAGCGGCGAAAACAGGAGGCCATGCTCCTGTCGTCGGACATCCTCCGGGACGCCGTGCGGAAGGACCCGTTGGTCGTGTGTGGAGATTTCAACTACTGGGGAAACGGGCCGGTGCCGTCGCTGGTGCGCCAGGCCATCCACGACGCGGCGCTGGAGCTGCGCACGCCCGCGCGGACGTACCCCACGCGCCTGCCCTTGCTGCGGTTGGATCGCATCTTCGTGGACGCGGGCGTGCGGCCGCTCGCCATCCACCCGCATCGCACGGAGCTGAGCCGCGTGGCGTCTGACCACCTGCCCCTCGTGCTGCGCTTCGAGGCCCCCATCTTCGAGGAGCCTTCACACTCTCCCCCCGTGCAGCTCATCGGCTAGACTGGCCAGATGGGCTGGCGCGCGTTCACTGGCCGACGCTTGCGCGCGCCGGACAAAAACTCCGTGACGTGGTTGTCGCGGAACAGGTGCATGCCTAGGTTGGCCGGCACCTGTGAGGCCGTACGCGTCGGCCGGAGAGCGCATGCACGTGGGAAGTGAACAGACCGAGCGCGGTATCACCGCGCTCGTGGGGCGCATGGCCGACGGCTTCAGCCGGCTGGTGACCCAGCACCTGCAACTGGCGCGCATGGAGTTGACCGAGGACGTCAAGGCGACAGGCCTGGACGTGGCGATGATCGCCGCCTTCGTGCCCTTCATCCTGGTGGGGTACGGCTTCGTGTGCGCGGCGCTGGCGGCCTTGCTGTCCACGTGGCTGGGTTGGCCCGGGGCCCTGGGCATCATCGGCGGGGTGAACCTCGTCGGCGGAGCCGCGGGCGCGAAGTGGGCGGTGAGCCGCCTGAAGTCGCGCCGGATGATGAACGACACGTCCCAGGAGCTCTCGCTCAGCGTGGCCGCGCTGACCAACACCGCGCCCAGCGCGCCGGTGAACGCACTCCAGGGCGCGAACCGTGAAATCTTCAAGGAGCCGCAGCATGGCCGGTAGCAATGGACAGCCCAAGGCCTACAGCCCTCGCAGCAGCGCGGAGCTGCGCGCCGAAATCGAGCGCACGCGCGCCGAGCTGGCCACGTCCGTGAGCGCCTTGCGCGAAGAGGTGTCCGTGGCCACCGACTGGCGCCAGTGGGTGCACCGCCATCCCTACGCGAGCCTGGGCGCGGCGTTCGCCGTGGGCCTGTGGCTGGGCTCACGCGACTGACGACTTCAGCAGTACCCCCCGATTAGGAGAGCGCTTCGATGGAGATGAATCCGCAGCAGATGGCCGACAAGGCCCGCCAGTTCCAGGACCGCGTGGTTCCGCAGATCGACGAGGCTCGCCAGAACCTCGTGGACCTGAACGACCGCGTGGTGAGCTTCATCCGCGCCAACCCGGGGACGTGCCTGCTGGGCGCGGTGGCCGTGGGTTTCCTCGTCGGACGTATTGCCTCGCGCCGCTGAGCGGACGCGCTGGAACCACACGAGAGGGTGAACGAATGACGACGTTTCCAGGTGCATCGGGCAATGGCTCGCCGCAGGACCCGCAGGGCGGCGGTTTCGGGCAGCGCGTGGACCACATCGGCAGCGACGCACAGCAGCTCTGGTCCGACGCGCGCGGCGCGGTGGAGGACCTGGGGCAGACCCTGGACCTGCGCGGTCGCGTGCAGCGCAATCCGTATGGGATGATGGCGGCGGCGGTCGGCGTCGGCTATCTGCTCGGTGGTGGACTCTTCACGCCGCTGACGGCGCGCATCCTCCGCCTGGGCGTGCGCCTGGCCGCGCTGCCCCTGGTGAAGGATGAGCTGCTTGGGATGGCGGAAGCGGCTTTCCAGGGATATCAGACAGGTCGTGGTATCGGTGGTGCGAGGTCCGAAGGTGTGGCCTCGGCGAACGCCGCTTCCGCAGGTACTCCTCGCCCGCCCGCGTACTAGGCCGGGCATTCCTCCCACCCCCCAACCTCTGGAGTCGCAATCATGAACTTCAACAATCTCAAGAAGCTGGACAAGGACGACCTGCTGCACCTCGTGGGTCTGGAGACGCGCCGGGACACGGTCGACACGCTCCTGCCCGTCGTGGGCGCCTTCGCCGCGGGCATCCTCGTGGGCGCGGGCCTGGGCCTGCTGCTGGCGCCCAAGCCGGGCAACCAGCTGCGCGATGACCTCCGTCAGCGGCTGCAGAGCGGCCAGGACTACCTGAACAACGCCGTGGGCCGCTCCGAGGGCTCGCAGGCGCAGACGGGCCCGCAGGGCACCGTGTCGCGCACCGCCTGATTCGCGGCGCTCGCCGTGCAGGCCAGGAGGCCTCCATTCGCACCGGTGACGGTGGCGGGTGGGGGCCTTCTCGTTTCCGGGCGGGTAGACTCCGCGCTCGTGAGCGACACGACGCAGGGTGGTGGGGTGGTGAAGCACGCGCCAGACGCGCAGGGCCCGGACGCGGCGCTGGCGCGGCTGCGCGCGCTGGAGACGCTGGAGTCGGGATACGAGGCGTGGCTGGAGCTGAAGCTGGAGCAGGCCGCGGCGAGGCTCCGGTTTCGCGAGGAGCGCGAGCGGCTGGAGCAGCAGGGCTCGTTCCTGTTGGGCGCGGTGCGCGCGGCGGGGCTCGCGCCGCCAGCGAGCGCGGAGCCCGGGCTCGTGAGTGGGGCCGCGCCCGCGGGGGATTTTCTCCGGGACGCGGAGGAGAAGCTCACGCAGGCCCGTGAGGCGGTGGCCCGGCGCGAGGCGGAGAGCGAGGCGCGGCATGCCGAGGCCTTCGCGGAGATTCGCGCCACGTTGAGGGACCGCATCCAGCGCTACCTGGGCGCGAGCCGTCCGGCGTTGACGCTGATGCTGCGCCGGCTGGGCGCGGAGCGGTCGATTCTGCACCTGTCCCGCGTGACGGGGGACACGCCTGCGCTGTTGTGCTTCCTGTTCAGCGGGCGGATTCCGTCACGGCATGGCTTCCTGCTGGATGACTCCACGGAGGACGTGTCGCTGGCGCCCGCGCCGCTCTACGCCGACGAGGGCGTGGCGCCGGCGGAGGTCCGTCCGGACGCGGCGGCGCTGGAGGCGCGGATGCGCGGGGAAGGGGACGTGCTGCCGCTGAAGGGCTTCCTGCCCGTGTTCGTGCCGAAGCCGGGTGGAGGCGATGACTTCTTCCGCCTGCTTCAGCGGGGGGCGGTGCTGGAGGTGGAGATCGCGGACGGCTCGGCCTTCCGCAACGTCCTCACCCGCGAGGAGTCCGAGCGCTTCGCGGGGCACCTGCTGCGCCTCAAGTTGGAAGGGCGCATCGGGCTCGAGATTGAGGTGGGCTGAGCGGGGCCCCCTGCCGGCCAGGCGTTGTCGGCGAGCCCGAGCGTCTCGCCAGTCATGTCCTGCGCCTCGGGCCTGGCGGGGCGGCTGCGCGGCGCCACAGTGAATCCGCGCATCGTCGAACCACGTGCATCGCGGAGGCCGGGAAGGGCGCCTGGGCACCCCGTCCACCACGGCTCGGGTGGTGCGGGGGGCCTTGCCCGCGCGCCGCGCGTCCTTATCGCGTGCGCACCACGCCCACTTCGGCGGTGCCCGCGAGCAACGCGCTGCCGAGGAACAGGTTCCCGGACTCCGCGCCGCCCATGCGCACCGCGTGGAAGATGACGAGGTACGTCTGTTCCCGCTGTGGGAACGCGGTCGCGGGAATCGTCACGCGCGCCTCCCGGTACGGGCCCGGCAGGCCCACCAACTGGAGGAACTGGACCGGGCTCGACGGGAGGTTGGTGTACGTCGGCTCGCCCTGCGCCCCCTCGGCGCTCAGGGGCACCACGGTGACGAAGCCCAGCGTGCGGTCCGTGTTCGCCGGGGGCGCCGGCCGGTCGAAGGAGAGCGGCGTGTTCGCGTCGAGGCGCAGGAAGCCCTCGGGCGGGTGGAGCGCGGCGATGGTCTCCTTCATCGGCGCGTTGTCCACCTGGCCCACGTAGCGTGTACCGCCGCGGGTCGCGATGAACTGGTACGTGGCCCCGGACTGGTACTCGAAGTTGGACGCGCCCACGCTGGTGCGGCGGTAGTTTCCGGAGCCCTCGTCGGAGAGCGACGTGGCCGCACCGCCCACGGGCTGCACCGAGACGGTCGCCCCCGCGAGGCCGGACGGCTGGGCGTTCTCGCCCGTCCTGCTGCCGAAGAACACGACGGCGGCCGTCTGGGCGGGCAGGGCCAGGACGTCGCCTCCGTCCGGGGCGTAGGTGCCCGCGTCGACGCCCGCGAGCGCGGCGGCGGACACCTCCACCTCCGGCGTGGAGAGCAGCGTCCCCACCATGAGGTGGTCGGCCGTGAGCTGGTCCAGGTCGCAAGCCAGGAGGGCGAGGGAGGAAGCGGCGAACGCTGCGGATACCAGGAGGCGATTCATAAGCGCGCGAGCATAGCAGTCACACGTCGAAGGACGGCGTCGCGCGGACGCATCTCGGGGTATCCTGCGGTCCACCCGTGCAAGGTCACCGCGTTCACTCCGCAGGCCGGCGCTTCCTGAAGCGGCTTGGCGTCTCCCTGTTGATGGCCCTCCTCTTCGGCGGAGTGCTGGGGTTGCTCGTGTACCTGCGCCCGGCCGGTGTCGTGGCCCCGCGCGACACGTCGGGGGCCTGGGTGCCCACGGCCGTGTTCGACACGGCGCAGGGCTGGCTGGAAGGCTGGGAGCGCGTCACCTACGACTGGCGCGTCCGGGTCCTCGGCGAGCGCTCCGAGCGACCCGACGAGGCCGTGGTCATCGCCATCGACGACGAGACGCTGGCCGAGGCCCGGCAGGACGTGCGGCCCGGCGTCGCGGCCCAGCCCTGGCCCCGGCAGCTCGTGGGCAGGCTGGTGCACCGGCTGGTGCAGGAGGGCGCGTTGTTCGTCCTCGTGGACCTGCCGTTCACGGACCTCAGCCCCAACGCCTGTACCGGCGCCACCCCGCCGAACGCGATGTCCTGCGACGACGCGGCCTTCGCGGCCCTGCTGGAGAAGGACCCGGGCCGCGCGCTGCTCGGCTTCACCTGGGAGTCGCAGGGCTCGCGCGTGCTGCCTCCGGCCAACCGGCTCTGGCCCTACCGCGTGAAGCTGGGGGTGTACGACGCGCCCGCGCAGGCGCATGCCCGGGCGCAGGCCGTGCTCGCGGCGCAGCGCCCGGCGTTCATCCTCCCGGCGGGGAGCCAGATCGAGGTGTGGGCCGGCGTCACGGACGCGGCGGACGGCAAGGCCCTGGGCGCGCGGCTGGGCGCCACGACGCCCATCGTCGAGGAGCGCCGGGCCGCGGATGACGCCTACCGCGCGGGCCCCACGGAGCTCTTCGTCGCGATGGCCGCCGTGGAGGTGGAGGGCCTGGACGCGGCGGCGCTCATCGAGCTGCGTCACCTGCAGCATCCCGTGGTGCCGCTGCTGGGCGCCGGGGCGGGTTTCGGGGCCACCACGCTCCTGGCCGATCCGGACGGGCAGGTGCGCGCCATTCCCCACCTCGTGAGCCACACCCTCCGGGGCCGGCGCTACATCCTGCCGTCGCTCCCGCTGGCGGCGGCCATGCGGCTGGCCGGGACGCGCACGCTCCGCTACGCGGACGGCACGCTGCACGTGGGGGACGCGTACGCCATCCCCATGAGCCCCTCGGGCCTCAGCCTGCTGCGCTGGGACGCGCCCAACGTGGGCCGGGGCTCACGCGGCTCGCTGGCGCGCTCCATCCGCGCCTGGAACGTCCTGCTCAACGTCTTCGACGTGGCGGACGAGCGCCCCCCGCGCTTCGAGAATGACCTGGAGGGCCGCACCGTCATCCTCACCAAGACGGCGGGCGAGCCCGGCCGCGTGCGCGCCACGCCCCTGGGGCCGGAGACGCCCGGCGGCGCGATTCTGGGGCAGGCCCTGGCCAACATCCTGCGCTCGGATGGCATCACCCGCGCCTCGCCGGACCTGGACCTGCTGCTCACCCTGGGGCTGGCCTTTCTCGGCGCCTTCCTCGCGCTGTCGCTCAGCTTCCTGCTGCGCTCGGTGCGCGGCGCCGTGCTCTACGTGGGCTTCCTGGTCGCGGCGGGCGCGGGCTACGCCTTTGGCGCCGCGTACGTCTTCGTCGAACAGCGCCTCTGGGTGGCCATGGCCGGGCCGCTGCTGGCCATGGTGGGCGCCTTCGTCGTCACCATCCGCTACGCCTACGGCACCGAGCGCCAGATTCGCGACTTCGTGCACAACGCGCTGGGCCGGTACGTGAGTCCGGACGTGGCGCGGCTGGTGGCGCGGGACCTGAGCCTGATGCGCCCCGAGCGCCGGCAGATGTCCGTGTACGTCTGCGACATCGAGGGCTTCACCCGCATGTCGGAGGGCCTGCCGCCCGAGCAGCTCGTGGGCCTCTTCAACGCGTACCTCACGGAGATCTCCGCGGTGGTGCGGTCCACGGCGGGGCAGGTGGACAAGTACATCGGCGACTCGGTGATGGCCTTCTGGGGCGCGCCGGTGCGCACGGACCGCCACGCGCACCTGGCCTGCGAGGCCGCGCTGAAGATGCGCGAGGTGCTGGCCGAGTGTCAGGACGCCTGGGAGAAGAAGTACGGCCACCGCCTCACGTTCCGCGCCGCGGTGGACACCGGCGAGCTGGTGGTGGGCGACCTGGGCAGCGCGATGAAGTCCAACTACACCGTGCTCGGAGACGCGGTGGGGCTCGCGTCGCGCCTGGAGGCCATCAACAAGGTGTACGGCACCCACGTGCTGGCCGGCGAGGTGACGGCGCAGCTCGCCAGCGGCAGCTACGTCTTCCGCATGGTGGACCACGTGCGCTTCACGGGCCGCGCGCAGCCGGTGCGGGTGCATGAGCTGGTGGCGCGGCGGGGCGAGCTCACGCCGCGCATGCAGGAGCAGCTCGCGCTCCACGAGCAGGCGCTCACCGCCTATCACCAGCGGCGCTTCGCGGAGGCGCACGCGCTCTTCGAGCGGGCCGCCCACGACTACCTGGACACGGTGGCGGTGCTCTACGCCGAGCGCTGCGCCCGCTTCCTCGTCACGCCGCCGCCCGGGGACTGGGACGGCGTGCACGGCGTGGACGCGTCCGGCCCCTCCGCCGCCGCGGCGTGATTCAGTCCTCTCCGCCGTCCGAGTCCGGCTGGCCGAAGAGTTCCTTCACCGGCGCGTCCCTCGCGATGTGCTCGGACACCACGCGGCGCATCTTCTCCGCCGTCATCTCGGAGTAGTACACCTCTCCGGGCCACCCCATGAGCTGGTAGTCCTCGGGGGACAGCGGGTCGCGCTTGCGGCCGGTGTCCTCGCGCACGACGACGTTGGGCCCCATGTGGCAGAAGCCGTAGCAGCCGCCGCGATACAGCTCGCAGCGGGGCACCAGGCCCTGGCCTGACAGCGAGTCCCGGGCCTCGGCGTAGACGGCATCCGCGCCGCCCGCCTTGCAACTGGAGCCCTTGCACACCGACAGCCGGTAGCGCTTCACGGCGGCGACTCCTGGAGGGAGCGCTCACCGGGCCCCGTCGCGCGCGCCGCGCGGGCCTCGCCACCAAGCGTATTGAAGAGCTTCATCCTCACCACCAGCCCCCTGAAAAAGCGCCGGCCCGCCTTCCGCTTCAACGCGGGAGGGCGGGCCGGGAGTCCTGGCGAGGCGCTTAGGTGCCTCGCGGGGAATCTGGATTCACTTGATGAACTTCGTCACCTGGATGGGGCCCTGCTGCGTCACCACCGCCTGGTGGCCGCCGCCGTGGGCGCCCGCGGGGAGCGCCTTGCCGTGGCCGTGGTCCCCGTGCCCGTGGTCGCCGTGGGGCAGCTTCAGCTCCACCAGGCCCTCGCCGATGCGCGTGTGCGCTTCCTTGTGGACGTGGTGCGGCTGCTCGGAGCCCTCGCGCTTGTTCCACGGGTCCGACGGGTGCGACACCGGCGCGCCCTTGAGCAGCTTCGGGATGTCGTAGACGAAGTTCTGCCGCGTGTACTCGGGCGGGGTGTGCGTGTACGTGTCCATGCGGATGGCGTCCTTGGGGCACGCATCCACGCAGAGGCCGCACACGATGCAGCGCAGCTCGTCGATGACGAACTGGGTGGGGTACTTCTCGATGACGCGGTCCTCGGCGTCGCCGCCCGCCTCGTCGTACTCGCCCGCCTCGATGTAGATGCACTGCGCCGGGCAGATGGTGGCGCACATGTAGCAAGCCACGCAGCGCGGCTTGCCATCCTCGCGCGGGACCAGGCGGTGCAGGCCGCGGTAGCCCTCGGGGTAGATGGGCTTCTCCTCGGGGTACGCCACCGTCGTCATCAGGCTGGTGCCGGTGCGGTCCACCACCTGCGTGTTGGTGTCACGCGTGCCGAAGAGATTGCGGAAGAAGTGCTTCGCGGTGATGCCCAACCCGCGGAGGAGGTTGGGCACATAGGTCCGCTCGCGGATGTCCGTGCGAGGGTCCTTGCTAACCTTGTAGGCCATGTGGGTTCTCGATTCCCGGATGCTGGGGCCGAAAGCTGCGGCCTAGTGGGTGGAGGCCGGGGCCGCGCCGTGGGCGTGCGCCGGCAGGTCATGGGCACCGTGCCCACCACCGTGTCCATGGTCGTGGCCATGTCCATGCCCGCCGTGGGCGCCATGGGCATCGCCGCCTTCGGGGACCTTCGTCGTCGTGGTCAACACCACGAGCAACCCGATCTCCACCATGCCCAGCACCGCGAGCGCCCGCAGGGACGGATCCCAGAGGACCAGCGCGCCGGTCGCGAACACGTTCACCAGGCCGATGGGGAGGAGGATCTTCCAGCCCAGGGACTGAATCTGGTCGTAGCGGAAGCGGGGGAACGTCCAGCGGATGAGCAGCTGCACCCAGATGAGGAACAGCACCTTGAGCCAGAACACCGTGCCCAGGATGGTGCCCAGCAGCCAGCCGTGCTCCTGCATGATGGGCAGGTGGGTCAGCCACTCGTTGCCGAAGGGCAGGTGGTAGCCGCCGAAGAACAGCGCCGTCGTCACGCCGGCGAGCACCACGACCTCCACGAACTCGGAGATCATGAAGAGGCCGAACTTCATGCCGGAGTACTCGACGAAGTAGCCGATGATCTCGGACTCGCCTTCGGGCAGGTCGAACGGGGCGCGCTTGGTCTCCGCGAAGGACGCGGCGAAGAAGAGCAGGAAGCCGAGCGGCTGGATGATGATGCCCCAGGCGGGCAGGCCCAGGTCGAACGCGCCGTCGGTGCGCCACAGGTACTGCGCCTGGCCCGTGCCGCCGGTCAGCGCCGTGCCGATGTCACCGATGATGGCCGGGAACTGCACCGACGAGAAGATGAGGAACAGGCCGACCAGGGACAGGCCGAGCGCGACCTCGTACGAAATCATCTGCGAGGTGGCGCGCACGCCGCCCAGCAGCGCGAACTTGTTGTTGGACGCCCAGCCGGCCAGCGCGGTGCCGTAGACGGCCAGCGAGGCGATGGCGAGCACGTAGAGGATGCCGAAGTCCGGCGTGGCCACCACCATGTCCACCTTGTGGCCGAACACCATCACCGACGGGCCCGCGGGCACCACGGCGAACAGCGCGAAGGTCGGCGCGAAGGCGAGGATGGGGCCCAGGTTGAACATGAACCGGTTGGCCGTCGCCGGGATCAGGTCCTCCTTGGTCAGCATCTTCAGCACGTCCGTGAGGATGTGCGGGAGGCCGCCCAGGGAGCGGTTCTTCAGGCCGGGCAGGGCGATGCGCGCGCGGTTGGGACCCATGCGGTCCTGGATGAACGCGCTCCACTTGCGCTCCGCCATGGTCAGCAGCGTCGCGATGACCATCACGAAGACGAGCACGAGGAACAGCACGTTGGTCAACCGGCTCGCGCCCGTGAACCAGTGTTCCTCCACCAGCCCACCCACGAGGTAGGCCGACGCCATGCCACCCGCCATCAGGAAGACGATGGTGAACATGGCGACGAGAATCGTCAGTACGCGGCTCATGACTAGATACCCCTCACCCGAGGCGTGCCGAACTCACGGTACCCGGCGGGGCGACCGTCGGCACCTGCCGGCAGCGGATTGATGCCCGGCTTCTCCCGGTCCGCCGGAGACGCCTTTTCCCAATTGAAGTCGGCGAACTCGGCGACCTTGCCCGCCAGCTCGCGCCACACGTCGCGCGCGTGGCTCCAGGCGGGGGACTCGCCACCCAGCTCGCGCGTCAGCTCCGCGACCCACTTCCAGCCCGGGAGCACGTCGCCCTTGGGCGGGTACGCCTTGCGGAAGCGCTGGATGATGCCGTCCTGCTGGACGAAGGAGCCCTCGTCCTCGACGGGGACGGAGGCCGGCAGCAGCACCGTGGCCTGCGCCGTGAGGGCGGACTCGCTGAAGGCCTGCGCGACGAACACGTCCAGCTGACCGGCCGCCTGGGCGAAGGCCTCCACGCTGCCCGGCACCTCGGTGCCAATGGCGTAGAGCGCCTTCACCGTGCCCGCCTTGAGCGCGGTGGTGAGCGCGTCGAAGGACTCCAGCTTGAGGCCCAGGCCCTTGGCGATGAGCTCCAGGCCCTTGCGGTTGGGGTTCTTGTCCGCCGTCATCAGGAAGTGGTCGGCGGCGCCCGAGGGACGGCCTCCCACGTACACGGTGGACACGCCCAGCGTGGCCTTGGCGAAGCTCAGGCCCGCCAGCAGGTCCTCGTTGGAGGCCAGGGGCGAGGCCAGCACCGCCAGCTGCTTGCCGCCGGTGAGCGGGCGCAGCGCCTTGGCGGCGGCCTGGACGGCTTCCTTGCGGCTGGTGACGGGCTCGGCCTCACCGGAGCGGCTGGCGCGGCGGCCCACCTGCGCCTGCAGCACGCGGCCCAGGTTCAGGTACTTGTAGGTGAGGCGGCCCTCGTCGCACATCCAGCTCTTGTTGACGGCCTCGTTCTCTCGCGGGCGGTAGCGGTACGAGTCCTGCGACATCCAGTCCACGTAGGTGGTGCAGCCGCGCGAGCAGCCGGTGCACACCGACGGGGTGGCGGACAGGAACCACGCGCGCGCCTTGAAGCGGAAGTCGCGGCTGAGCAGCGCGCCCACCGGGCACACGTCCACGGTGTTGAGCGAGTAGTTGCTGCTCAGTTCGCTGCCCGGGAACACGTCGATGCGCTCGTGGCTGCCGCGGCCGAACACGCCCAGCTGCGGCTCCTTGGCCACCTCGTTCATCACGCGCACGCAGCGCGTGCACATGATGCAGCGCTCCTGGTCGATGACGACGCGGGGCCCCAGCACCTTGCGCTTGTTCTTGAGGGCCTTGGTGCCCTCCAGGCGCGAGGGCCGGTAGTCGTACTTCATGTAGTAGTCCTGCAGCTTGCACTCACCGGCCTGGTCGCAGATGGAGCAGTCGACCGGGTGGTTCAGCAGCAGGAACTCCATCACCGCGCGCTGCTGCTCCTTCACCTTGGGCGTGGTCGTCTTGACGACCTGACCCTCGGCCATGGGCGTCTGGCACGCGGGCACCATCTTGGGCGCGTTGGACGCCTCGATGAGGCAGATGCGGCAGTTGGCCGCGATGGAGAGGCGCGGGTGGTAGCAGTAGTAGGGGATGTCCGAGCCGACCGCCTTGGCCGCCTCGATCATGTTCGTCCCCGGCTTCACCACGACTTCCTTGCCGTCGATGGTGGCGGTGATGAACCCCGGGTTCTTGGGCGCCGGCTTGGGCGGAGGACCCGCGGGCGGCTTGGGCGGAGGCGTCCCCGTGGGGCCGCTGGCGGCGGCGGGCGGGTTGTCCAGCTTCGCGCCGGCGGGCGGGTTGGACGGCTCCGGGCCCGTCTTGGCCGCGGGCGAGTCCGTGGGCGCCCCCTTCGGAGGCGGCTGCGCATCACCGGTGGGCTTCTTCGTGTCGTTGTCGCTCACTGCTCGACCTCGCCGCCGATCATGTTGATGGTGTCAAACGTAGGGATGAGGTCCGCGAGCATCTTGCCTTCGATGATGTGCGGGACCGCCGCGAGCACGGGGAAGCCGGGCGCGCGCACGTGGACCTTGTACGGACGGCCGCGGCCGTCGCTCACCAGGTACCAGCCCAGCTCGCCGTTGGAGGCCTCGGTGGCGTCGTAGACTTCACCGGGGGGCACCTGGATGCCCTCCATCACCAGCTTGAAGTGCGACATCACGCCTTCGATGGTGCCGTAGACCTCGGGCTTGGGCGGCAGCGCGATGCGCCAGTCATCCACGATGATGGGGCCGGCGGGGATGGTGTCCATCGCCTGGCGCAGGATGCGGATGGACTGACGCATCTCCTCGAGCCGCACGAGGTAGCGGTCGTAGTTGTCGCCGTGCTCGCCCAGCGGGATGTCGAAGTCGAACCGGTCGTAGACCCAGTACGGCTTCGTCTTGCGGATGTCGTAGTCCACGCCGCACGCGCGCAGGGCGGGGCCGGTGTAGCCGAACTCGATGGCGTCCTCGGCGCTGATGACCCCCGTGCCCTTCGTGCGGTCCACGAAGATGCGGTTGTTCGTCAGCAGGCCTTCCATCTCGTCGAGCAGCGCCTGGCCCTGGTCCAGCGTCTTGTGGACGCGGGCGATCCAGCCCTCGGGCAGGTCGCGGTTGCTGCCACCCACGCGGCCGAAGCTGGTGGTGAGGCGCGCGCCGGTCAGCTCGGCGGTGCGGTCATGCAGCAGCTCGCGGAACTCCATGGCGAGCAGGAACGGCGCGAAGCCGCCCATCTCCAGGCCGGTGGCGCCCACGCACGTCAGGTGGTCCGTCAGCCGGTGGAGCTCGGAGCCGATGACGCGGATGTACTGGGCGCGCTCGGGAATCTCCAGGCCGATGAGCTTCTCCACGGCGTTGAGGAACCCGAAGTTGTTCATCATCGCGGACAGGTAGTTGAGCCGGTCCGTGTAGGGCAGGCACTGCGTCCACGTGACGTTCTCGCAGCTCTTCTGGAAGCCGCGGTGCAGGAAGCCGATCTCGGGGTCGATCTTGACGATCGTCTCGCCCTCGAGCTCCACCTTCAGCCGCACGGTGCCGTGCGTGGCCGGGTGGGAGGGGCCCATGTTGATGACCATCCGCTTGGTCTGGAGGTGGGCCTCCAGCTCCGACTCGTGGGCGTACGCGTCGGTATCGGGGTTCGGCGCTTCGTCGGGCTTATGGGTGTCAGCCATGGATGTCCTCGCTCAGGAGAGCCCGCTGGTGCCAGGACCGCGGAAGATGTCCTTGATGGGGCGCTCGGGGATGAGCGGCTGCCGGTCGCGCAGCGCGTAGTCCTTGCGCAGCGGGTGCCCCTTGAACTCGTCGTACAGGAGGATGCGGCGCAGGTCGGGGTGACCGGCGAACTGGATGCCGTAGAAGTCGAAGGTCAACCGCTCCCACCAGTTGGCGCCCCGGAACAGCGGCACCAGCGTGGGCACCACGGGGTTGGCCTCGCTCACCCGCACCTTCAGGCGCACGTGCTCGTGACGCTTGAGGGAGTAGAGGAAGTAGACGACCTCGAAGCGAGGGTCGCTCTCCGCCAGGTGCAGCCGATCCACGGCGTCGATGGAGCCGAACAGCTTGAACTCCAACTCCGGGTCGTTCTTGAGGAACGCGGCGACCTTCGGGAGCGAGTCAGCATGGATGACGGCCCAGGCGCCTCCGGTCCGGTCCACGTAGCGATCCGCCACCGCCTCTGGGAGCTGGGCGGAGACCCTGTCCAACGCGAAAGTGCTCAAGGGGGCCCCAATGACTAAGGGAGAAGAATCCGCGGCTTTATAAGGAGCCCTCGCGGGGTGCGTCAACGTAAACCCTCAACCATGTAGCCCACTTAGGAGGCCCAGAAGCGGGCGTTGCGCATGACGCGGCGGGCGGGAGGCCGTTGACCCGGACAGGGGGTGGATCAGCTGGCCGCACGGACGGCCTGGACTTGTCCCACACTCGGGGAGAAGGTGGCCACTGGCAGGCGCTTTCCGGGGACCGAGGCCGGGGCCACCGCTACCCAGCCGAAGGCCTCCTCGCAGCGCTCGCGGGTGGCCTGGGAGGCGAGGACCGGGACGCCGGCTCCCTTCGTGAGCTGCTCGATGCGCGAGGCCACGTTCACCGTGTCGCCAATGGCGGTGTACTCCAGGCGGCGGGTGGTGGAGCCGATGTTCCCCAGGACGACGGGCCCGGTGTGGATGCCCACGCCCATCCGGAGTCCCGGGGCACCCCGGGCGGCCCGCTCGGTGTTGACGGCCTCCAGCTCCGCCACCATGTCCAGCGCGCAGCGCACCGCGCTGAGGGGGTGCTGGGCGTCATCCAGCGGGGCGCCGAAGTACACCATCAGCGCGTCCCCGATGAACTTGTCCAGGGTTCCGCCGTGGCGGAACACCACCTCCACCATGCGACCGTAGTACTCGTTGAGGACCTCCACCACCTGCTCGGGCGGCATGCGCTCGCTCAGGGCGGTGAAGTCCCGCAGGTCCGCGAACAGGACGGTGACTTCGCGCAGCTCCGGGGGCAGGGAGGCCTGGCGCTGCAGTCGGTCAGCTACTGAGGGCGAGAAGTAACGCCCGAGGCGGGCGCGCTTGAGCTCCTCGCGGGAGACGGCGGCGGACAGGGCGCGGATGCGGCCCAGGAGGTAGTGGGCGCCCGCGCCGGTGATGCCCAGCAGCACCACGGCGGCGATTTGCGCGCCGGCGCCGATGCCCGCTTCGTGCTGGAGCCGGACCTCCGCGATGGCGGCCACCGTCATCACGGTCCCCGTCACCGAGCGGTGCAGGGACAACGCCGCCAGCAGCACCAGCACCGTGTAGATGCCCAGGGAGAAACCCGCCACCCCGCCGGGCGAGGGCGACACGGGAATCGCCAGGTGCTGCATCCAATAGATGGCGGGCGCGTCGACGAAGGCCAGCGTGAGGCCCGCCCACCAGACGCCGTGGCGCCACCGGGCCAGCGCCGCCAGGCCCAGCACGGTGCAGAGCCAGTAGCCGCCCAGTGGGAGCAGGTACACGGCCCAGTCCGCCTTGGCGCCCAGGGTGGATTGGTGGAGGGCCACGCCCAGCAGCAGGGTGACGGCCACCAGCCGCAGCCGGGCCATCTGCCGGGCGTGGTGATAGCGCTCGACCTCCAGCGCCTGGGTCACCAGGTCCTGGCTGCCCTCGGGGAGCGGAGCGTCTGGCGTTTCAGGGCCGGCGGGGCCGGTCGCGCTGGGGAGGTTCAATCGCACGCAAAATGTACATAGCCGGGTTCGGGCGCATCCCCCAAGTGGGGGGCCCTCGCGCGGGCACGAGGCTGTTGCAATCGGGTATAGAAGTGAAGGTCATGCCCGAGCTCCCCCCGTCCGGCATCCTTCGCTCCTGGTTCGTCCGTCTGCTCGCTGGCGCCGCGCTGGGGTTGTCCTTGTTCGCGGCGGAGTCGTGGCTGCTCCTGCGTTCAGGCGTGGTGGGCATGGACATCCCGGTGGAGGGGCCCTACGCGGCGCTGATGGCGGCCGTGCGGCCCGTCATCCCCGGGCTGCTCCTGCGGGTGGCGGCCGTGTACGCGGTGGCGGGCGCGGTGCTGGCGGCGGCGGCGACGTTGCTGGCGCGTGCGTGGGGCCGGGGTGGTCCGCTGGCGACGCTGGGGCAGGGCCTGCTGCTGTTCTCGCTGCTGGCGTGGGACCGGGCCATCGCGAGGCCCGCGCTCTTCGATGACCTGCCCGCGCTGCGGCCGGTTCTGGCCTGGCTGGTGGACCACGGGGAGCCCTGGCACCCGCGCGTCTTCGCGGCGGGGTGGCTGGTGGTGCACGCCATGGCCTGGGTGCTGCGCCCGGGCGCGGGGCGAGGACGGCGCGCGCTGTGGCTGGGCGGAGCGGCGGCCAGCACGGCGGGGGTGCTGCTGGTGGGGCAGGGGAGCTGGGGCCAGGGCAAGGCGGCGCACCCGCTGGTGGTCGTCATCGGCATCGACGCGTTCCGTCCGGACCGCCTCGAGTCCCAGGGCGGCACGGGCGCGGTGGCGCCGAACGTGGAGCGCCTCCTGGAAGAGGGGACGCTCTTCACCCGCGCGTACACGCCCATTGCCCAGACGGAGCCCGCGTGGCGTTCACTGCTCACGGCCCGCTGGCCGCACGAGACGGGGGTTCGCTACTCGCTGACGTCGGACGCGCGGATGCAGCTCCAGCGCACCTTCGCCGAGTCCTTCGCCCAGGCGGGCTGGCGCACGGTGTTCGCCACCGACTGCTCGCGCTTCCACGCGGAGGGGCCGGCGTCCGGCTTCGAGACGCGCCTGCAGCCGCCTCGCGGGGCGGTGAACTTCCTGCTGGAGAAGCTCCGTTACCGCGCGGTGGGCGTCTTCGCGGACCACGCCCTGGGCGCCGCCTGGCTGCCCGAGTTCATCGACAACCGCGCGCTGGCCGGCATCCACGACCCCATGGGGTATTCGGAGCGGCTGGCGTCCCGGCTGGTGGACGAGGCGAGCCAGGGCCCCACGTTGTTCGCCTTCCACGCCACGGCAGCCCACTTCCCCGGGGACCCGGTCCATCCCTTCTACCGGCGCTTCGTCTCCGCCTCGGAGCCGCTGGAGCGGAGGCTGCGCATGCACTTCGCGCCCGTGTCGCCGGGGGCGAAGGGCGGGTGGAATCGCCCGGGCGCGGAGGCGCTCTACGACGAGCTCATCGCGCAGGCGGACGCCCAGGTGGGGACGCTGCTGGACGCGCTGCGCCGCGCAGGGCGCTATGACGACGCGCTCATCCTCTTGATGTCGGACCACGGCGAGAGCTTCCACGCGGACCGCGAGGACCTGGCCGGGGCCACGCCCGTGCATGGCGCGCGGCTGTCGGAGGAGGAGAACCGCATCCTGCTGGCGGTGAAGCCGCCCCGCGGGCGAGGGACGGCGCCGGCGTCCGTGGATGCGCTGGTGCGGCTCGTCGACGTGGGGCCCACGCTGCTGGAGCTGTCCGGGCTGCCGGGCCTGACGGACGTGGATGGCGTGTCGCTGGCGCCGCTGCTGCGCGGCGAGGCGTGGGCCCCCCTGTCGCTGTACGCGGAGACGGGCTTCACGCACGTGCTGCCGGAGGTGTTCGACCCGGGGCACTGGCCGGGCGCGCCGCGCGCCTTCGACGCGTACCGCATCCGCCCCGACGGCGTGGTGGAGATGGGGCCCGCCGCGCACGTGGGCATCCTCCAGGAGAAGGACGTGGGGGCCTTCGACGGCCAGCGCTGGTGGGTGGACCGGCCCCAGGCGGACGGGCGCGTGTGGCGCTCCTGCTCGGGCGACTGTGCGGGGCCGGACGCCCTCGCGCTGGAGGCGTGGTTCGACGGCGTGCAGGGCCGCCTGGCCCCGGGCGGCTGGCGTAAGGTGGCCGGCCATGTCGACGACTCCGGAAAACGCCAGCCTGCAGGAACGCTACGCTCCCCAGAACAGCTGCTTCGGTTGCGGCCCGGCCAACGCACAGGGCCTGCGCATCCGCAGCCGCGTGGAGGGTGACGCCGTCGTCGCGGACTGGACGCCGCAGGAGCATCACCACGCGTTCGAAGGCGTCCTCAGCGGCGGCATCGTGGGCACGCTGCTGGACTGCCACTGCAACTGGACGGCGGCGTACCACCTGATGCAGGCGCAGGGCGTGGACGCGCCGCCCTGCACCGTCACCGCCGAGTACGCCATTACCTTGAAGCGGCCCACGCCCATGGCCGGGCCGCTGCACCTGTCCGCGAAGCCGGTGGAGCTTCAGGGTGACCGCGCCGTCATCGAAGGCACGCTCACGGCGGGCGGGAAGGTGACGGCCACCTGCCGGGGGACCTTCGTCGCCGTGAAGCCGGGCCACCCCGCGTACCACCGTTGGTAGGCGCCAGAAACACCGAGGCCCCGTCGCTTCCGCTCGGGTGAGCGGGAGCAGGCGGGGCCCGGGTGGTACCGCGCGTGGGGCGCGTTACTTGTTCATGGACAGCAGCAGGTCGTGCCGGGCGGCCGTGGGGTTCGGCTGCTCGCGGTCCGCGATGCGGTGGACCTGGTTGCCAATCTTGTCCTGCAGCAGCATCAGGCCGTCGAGCACCTGCTCGGGGCGCGGCGGGCAGCCGGGGATGTACACGTCCACCGGGATGATGCGGTCGATGCCCTGGAGCACCGCGTAGTTGTCGTAGAAGCCGCCCGAGGACGCGCACACGCCGAAGGAGACGACCCACTTGGGCTCGGCCATCTGCTCGTAGACGCGCTTGAGGATGGGGGCCTGCTTCAGGTTGATGGTGCCCACCACCATCAGCAGGTCCGCCTGGCGGGGCGAGAACCGGGGGAACTCGGCGCCGAAGCGGGAGATGTCGTGCCGGCTGGCGGCCACGGACATGTACTCCATGCCGCAGCAGGCGGTGGCGTACGGGTAGGTGAAGAGCGAGTACTTGCGCGCCCAGCCCAGGCCCTTGGAGACGATGGACTGGAGCCAGCCCATGGACTCTTCGCGGCGCGTCGTAACGATGTTTCCGAGGTCAGCGTCAGCCATGATGTCTCAGCTCTCCCAGTCCAGGGCGCCCTTCTTCCAGATGTAGATAAGGCCGACCACCAGCGTCACAGCGAAAACGAGCATCTCCACGTACCCGAACCAGCCGAGCGCCTGGAAGTTCACCGCCCAGGGGTACAGGAACACCGCTTCCACGTCGAACACGATGAACAACAGCGCCACGACGTAGAACTTCACCGCGAAGCGCTGCCGCGCCGGGCCGCTCGACTCGGAGCCAGCCTCGAAGCTGGTGGCCTTGATGGCGCTCGGACGGCGGGGGCCCAGCCGCGTGGTGATCTGGGGAATCAGCATCGCCATGCCACCCGCCAGCAGCAGGACCACGGCCAGCGGCAGGTAGGGCGTGAGGGGAGTCGGAGTCATCGCGCGCGGAACCTAATTTCACCGCGCTCGCCATGTCAAAGGGAAAGTCCAGGGGGCGGCGCGCCAACCCCTTAGAATGACGGCGAAAAGCGGTGTTCATGCTGGCCTGGAGCGTCCGTGGCGTGGATCAGCCGCCCGCCAGGTCCATACCCAGACGGCCGGTTTGACGCTCCGCGAAGGGACGCCTACCGTCCGAGAACGCCCGGCATCCAACCGGCGTGAAACTTTCTCACCCCGGAGACGACAACGCATGTGGGGCCGGCTCGGCTTGCGGACTCAGGTGGCCATCGCGGTGGTCGTGCCCTGCCTGGCGGTGGTGGGCTTCTGCATCGCGTACTTCCCCATGCACCAGCGGGAAGTCACCATGGAGCTTTTGCAGAAGCGGGTCCGGGTGGTGGGGCGGCTCATGTCCCAGCACCCCGCGCTGCTGACGGCGGACGGCTCGCCGGAGTCCCTGTCCCGGGTGCGGGACGTGCTGTCGCTGCTGGAGACGCCGGAGTCCTCGAGCGAGCGCGGCGGCTTCACGCTGCGCTACCAGGGGCTGCTGGGGGCGGACGGCACCGTGCTGCACGCGCGCGGCCTCATCCCCGCGTCGGCCCGCTCGCCGGGGGGGATGGGGATGGAGGTCTGCGTCACGGCCACCCAGCGCGACGAGGTGTCGGTGCGCTGCGGCAGCGGGGAGCGCGTCTACGTGGCGGGCTTCAGCGTGCAGGAGGCGCTGACGTCGGTGGATGACATGCGGGGCGCGGTGGTGGCGGGGCTCGCGGGCGCGCTGATGCTGGGGCTGGCCCTGTCGCTGTTCATCAGCCGGGCCATCGCGGAGCCGGTGGCCCGGGTGACGGAGGTGGTGCGGGACGTGGCCCGGGGCGACATGTCGCGCGGCGAGCTGGACGTGCCGGCCACCGGTGAAGTGCGGCTGATGGCGCAGTCCTTCAACAAGATGCTGAGCACGCTGCGTGGCTCGGTGATGGAGATGGTGTCGCGCACCGAGCAGCTGTCCGGGGCCTCGCGCGGGCTGCTGGGCGCGTCCGCGGACCAGGAGCACGTCATCAGCCAGCAGGCGGCGTATGCGCAGCAGATCGCCGCCACGTTCGAGGAGCTGAGCCGCACCGCCGAGCAGATCTCCAGCTCCACGGAGGTGGTGGAGTCCAGCGCGCGCCGCACGCACGAAGCGGTGGCCGAGGCCATGGCCGTGGTGGCCCAGGTGGTCGCCGGCATCAACGACATCCGCACCGAGTCCAAGGGCGTGGCGGACGCGATTGTCGGCCTCAACCAGGACCTCCAGCAGGTCTCGAAGATCGCCCAGGTCATCAACCAGGTGGCGGAGCGCTCCGACCTGCTGGCGCTGAACGCGGCGCTGGAGGGCACGAAGGCGGGCGAGGTGGGCCGGGGCTTCTCCCTGGTGGCCGCGGAGATGCGCAAGCTGGCGGAGAACGTGTCCGCCTCCGCGCGCGACATCGCCCGAATCGTGGAGAAGGTGCAGGACTCCGGCGAGGAGGCCGCCGCCAAGGCGCGCGTGGGCATGGCCACCAGCGACCGGGGCGTGGAGGTGGCGGAGCAGGCCTCCTCCGTGTTCCAGCGCATCGTCGAGCTGGCGCGGGGCACCAGCGAGGCGGCGCGGCAGATCACCATCGCCACCCGGCAGCAGCGTCAGTCCAGCGAGCAGGCGGTGCAGGGCGCCCGCAACGTCGCGGAGCTGGTGAAGCAGGGCGTGGACGCGACGGGCCGCACGACGCGCATCGCGCAGGACCTGCAGGCGGTGGCCGAGGGGCTCACCGCCGTCACCAGCCGCTTCAAGACGACGCGGGGCTGAGCGTCACTCGCGCTGCCAGCGCAGCTGGAACTCGACCTCGTCCACGCCGTCCTCGCGCTCGTGCTCGATGTTGAAGCGCGCGTCGGCGGGGATGCGCAGGCGCTCGCCAGCGACCTGGATGTTGAAGGCCTTGCCGGCCTCGAGGGCGTCGGCCAGCCGCCGCAGCTTCGCGACGAAGTCCTTGCGCGGATACGTCTTCTCCAGGTCTCGGTCGGCACGCTTCGCCTGCTTCTGCGCCATCGTCGTGGGCTCCTGCGTCCAGGTGCGGCGGTGGATTCGCGGCCACGCACGGGCCGTGGCCGCGAATCTAGAAGCGCGAGACGCGGGAGCTCAAGCGTGTGCGGCGCTCAGGCGCGTGCCGTGCGTCAGCCCATCAGCCGGTGGAGGCTGAGGTCCAGGCGGCTCTGCACCAGCCCCAGGAGGCTCTCCACCTCGCGGCCGTTCAGCTTCAGCCGCGTGGCCAGCTCCCGGTGGGTCTGCTTCAACAGCCGCTCTCGGGCCTGGGCCACGTGGCGTGCCACGCTGGAGCGGGGCTCCGCGTACAGCGTCGCGATGCGGTCCATGGTGAGGCCGTGGAGGTGGTGCAGGCGCAGCAGGGCGCGCTCGCGTTCGGTGAGGGCCGCGAGCGCCGCCTGGAGCGATTCGGACAAGGCCCGCTTGGAGTGGGCCTGGAGCACCTCGCGCTCCGGGTCCGCGCGCGACAGCAGCTGCTCCAGGGCCTCGGGGGCCGCCACCAAGGGTTCGTGATGGCCCGCGTGTTCCTGCAGCTCCCCGCCGATGCGCGAGGCGACGATGCGCACCCAGCCGCCCAGCGCGCCCCGGCCGGAGTACTCCGCGATTTTCGGCGTCCGGCCCTCCATGCCCAGCAGCAGCCGCTGGCGCGTCACCTGGAGCACCTCGTCCACGAGAGCCGCCGGGTAGCGGGACAGCCGCGCGGCCGTCTTCTGGAGGATGTGCTTCTCGAAGAGCTGCAGCGCTTGCGGGATGCCCGACGCGCAGGCGCACGCGAGGTACACGTCCGCGGCGTGGAGCTGACGGAGCGCGTCCATGGGCGCGCCCTCCGCGCGCAGGTGCCGGCCCACGTGGCGCAGGAGCTGGTCGGGCTCCACGGTGACGCCGGGCCAGGCCTCGCGCCCTTGTTCGAGCAGCGTCGCCAGCAGGGACTCCAGCTCCGGCGCGGACAGGAGCGCGTCGTGCAACGCCGCCGGGGCGCCTGTCAGCAGCAGCGCCGTCAGCGTTCCGGGCGAGGCCGTCATCGCGTGACCTCGCTCAGGCGGGGAAGGTGCCGGGCCCGCCAGGCCTGGAGCTCTTCACGTTCGCGCCGTGCGCGCGGCCCTTGCGCCTCCAGCCACGTCTCGGCGTCGCGGAGGAGGGACGTCACCTGCTCGCGCGCTTCCTCGTCCGGCCGCTCCCACTGCGCCTGGGCGAGGAGGAGGGACACCCGCGCCGCCTCCTTGCGGTCCAGCCACACGCGGGCGTGGATGCGCCGCGCGCGTTCGAGCACTGCCACCGCGCGCGCGGGTTCGCCCAGGCGCAGGTGGGCCTCGCCCAGGCAGGCGAGGTCCAGGGCGACGTCCGGGCTGTCTCCGCCCTGCGCCGCTTCGTCCATGGCCAGGGCGTGCTGGCAGCGGGCGAGGGCGGCCTTGTAGGACCGCGTCTCCAGGTCCACCCGGGCGAGGTCGCGCACCACGCCGCACGTCACCACGCTGTCCGCGCCGTTCTCCTTCTGGAGCAGCTCCAGCGCCTGCGCGAGGTGCTTTCGCGCCAGGGCCGGGTTTCCGGCGCGCAGGTGGATGAGGCCCAGGTTGCGCAGCGACATCTCCAGCCGCGGCGAGTGCTCGCCCACGCTGCGCTGGATGCGCTCCAGCGCCTGTTGGTTGTGCGCGAGCGCCTCGTCCATCCGGTCCGAGTCGTACGCCACCATGCCCAGGCCGCCGAGCGCGGTGACGGTGCTGGGGTGGTCCGGTCCCTTCACGCGCTCGAAGATGGCCAGCGCCCGCGCGTAGTGGCTCCGGGCTTCCTCCAGCCGGCCCTCGCGGCGCAGCAGGCCGGCCAGGTTGTTGAGCGGCGCGGCGAGGCTCGCGTGGTCCTTGGAGCGCGCGGCCTCCAGCAGCGACAGCGAGCGCTGGAAGGTGTCGAGCGCCTCCTGGGTGCGGCCCAGGGCCAGCAGCTCGGTGGCGATGTTGTTGAGGTTGAGCGCGAGCACGGGGTGCTCGGGGCTCCACTGGCGCTCCTGGAACGCATGGGCCTGGGCTTCCCGGTAGAGCGCCAGGGCCTCCTCCGCGCGAAGCTGCCGTGAGCGCACGCGGCCCAGCCCGGTGAGGAAGTACGTGACGCGCGGGCGCGAGGGGCCCGTCGTCCGGCGCGCCAGCTCCAGGCCCTGGGTGTACTCGGCGTCCGCCTCGTCCAGCTTGCCTTGGAGCAGCATCAACCCCCCCATCCGCAGGTGCAGGTCGGTGGCCACGGTGGGGAAGCGCTCACGCCCCAGCCGCTCCACCGCCGCGCGGGCGTGTTGCACCAGCCGGTTGGCCTCGTCCACGCGGGCCATCTGGTCGCCCACCACCCACAGCAGGAGGTTCCAGACGCGGGCGACGCTCTCGTCATCGCGGCCCGCCTCGGCCGCGAAGAGCGCCTTGTAGAGGTGCTCCTCGGCTTCCTTCAGCTTGCCCGCGAGGCCGTGCGCATAGCCGTGCAGCGTGCGGACCTCCGCCTCCAGGGGGCGGTAGTCGAGGCCGTCGAGGTCCTGGAGCAGGGCCGTGGACACCTCCAGCGCCTGGAGGTGATTGCCCGCGTCCATGTGGGCCCGGGCCTCCGCCAGCTTGCGGCGCGCGGCGTCCACGCGAGGGCGCAGCACCTCTGGCGGCTGGGGCCGCGTCGCCAGCTCGGGCGCGTCCCTGCATCCCGTGAGCCCTTCGAGCGAGGCCACCATCTGCGGCGCGTTCTGCACCGTCCGGGCATCGGCCTTCTCCAGCACGTCGACCACCGCGGACAGGTGCCACAGCCGGGTGTCGAGGCACGCGGCCGTCTGCCACGCGGCGCTGGCGTCGGCGCGCGACGCGAGGCAGGCCTCGGTGCGCAGCTCGCGCCAGGTGGCGGCGTGGCTGTCCAGGGTGGTGGCCACGCTCTCCCAGGCGTCGGCGGCGAAGGGCTTGCCGGTGGCGAGGAAGGCCGAGCGAATCCGTTCGCGACGCTCCGAGCCCCAGAGGGTGGCGAGCTTCTGGGCCTCCTGCTCACAGCCCGCCTGCCGGCGCTGCGCCGCCACGTAGCCCACGGCGAGCCCCAGCAGACACGCGGTGGCCACCGCGGCGCCGACCCAGACGCGGAGGCGCCGGGCGCGCGGGGACAGCTCGCTCAGCAAGGCCTCCATCGAGGCGAAGCGCGCCTCCGGCTGGGCGCGCAGGCCGCGCAGCACCGCCTTGCGGATTCGCGCGGGCACCTTCGATTCCCGCTGCGGGGGGCGGATGCGGCCCTCGCGCGCGGCGCGGCCCAGGTCCTCCAGGCACTTGCCCTCGAAGGGGCGGACGCCGTGCAGCGCTTCGTACAGCGCGACGCAGAAGCTGAACTGGTCCGAGCGCGCGTCCACTCCCTGGCCCTGGAGCTGCTCGGGCGCCATGTACGCGGGCGTGCCCAGCAGCGCGCCCGAGTGCGTCAGCGGCGTGTCGACGGAGGTCGCCGCCGTGGAGGGCGGCGGCGCGCTCCGGAGCCGCTGCGGGCGGTTCGAGGGCCGCGCGAGGCCGAAGTCCGTCACCCGCACCCGGCCGTCACGCCCGACGAGGACGTTGCCAGGCTTGAAGTCGCGGTGCACCAGGCCCGCGGCGTGCGCGGCCGAAAGGCCCTGGCCCGCGTCGATGAAGACGCGGAGGATGTCCCGCCACGGGCGCGGCGTCTCCAGCCACTCCGCCAGGGACATGCCCTCCACCAGCTCCAGGGCCAGGAAGACGCAGCCGTCACACACGCCCACGTCGTGGACCGTGACGACGTGCGGGTGGGCCAGCCGCGCCAGGGCCTGGGCCTCGCGCAGGAGCCGCAGGCGGAGCTCTTCCAGGTGCCGGCCCTCGGGGCGCAGCAGCTTGAGCGCCACCCGCCGGTCCAGCTCCGGATCGTAGGCCGCGTAGACCTCGCCCATGGCGCCCTGGCCCAGCCGCTCCTGCACCACGTAGCGCGACAGCCGGGTGCCCGCGGTGACGAGCGGCCCGCCCGTGAGCCCCGCGTGCACCGCTTCCGGCGCGCTGGCGCCCAGGGCCAACTGCTCCTGGCAGCGCTCGCAACCTTCGACGTGCACCAGCACGCGTGAGCGGTGCGCGTCCGGGAGCGCCCCCTCGAGGAAGTCGCTCAGTGTCGTCTCGCTCGGGCACTCCATGCAGGCCGGAGCCTACCAAATTTCTCGAAATCTCATTTTTACATGCCTGTAGCGGCTCAGGCCTGGGCGCGTGACTTGAGCTTCGCGAACAGCTCGGGCGGCATGGAGGCGGTGCCCAGGCGGTGGTCCGCGGAGATGGCCTCGCCGTGGAAGTCGCTGCCCGCGGTGGGGACCAGGTCCAGCTCCCGGGCGATGGCGAGGTACTTCTGGCGCACGCTGGGGTTGTGGTCCTCGTGCAGGACCTCCAACCCAGCGAGTCCTGCTTGGGCGAGCGCGCGGATTTCGAGCTTCTCCATGCGCGACGAGCCGGGGTGGGCGAGGGTGGCGGTGCCGCCCGCGTTGCGGATGAGCCGGATGGCGTCCTCGCCCGCGAGCTTGAAGCGCTCCACCCAGGCGGCGCCGCGCGCGCCCAGGAAGCGGTCGAAGGCCTCCTTCACGTCCACGACCCAGCCTCGGTCCACCAGCACGCGGGCCAGGTGCGGGCGGCCCAGCTGCGCGTCACCGGCCACCGCGAGCACGTGCTCCATCCGCACCGGGTAGCCGAGCTGCCGCATCCGCTCGAGCAGGGCCTCCATGCGCTGCTCGCGCTCCAGCCGCAGCCGGTCCGCGAAGCGGGCGATGTCCTCGTCGTCGGGGCGCAGGAAGTGGCCCAGGATGTGGCACTCGCGGCCGTGGATGAACGCGGAGATTTCGATGCCCGGCACCAGCTCCACGCCGTGGGCGCGCGCGGCCTCGGCGGCCTCGGCCAGTCCCGCGACGGTGTCGTGGTCCGTCACCGCCAGGACCGTGACCCCCGCGGCGGCCGCCCGCGTCAGCAGCTCGGTGGGCGCGTATTGACCGTCGCTGGCGGTGGTGTGCGAGTGCAGGTCAATCACGGCGGGCTCCGAGGTGAGAGGTGCGTCAGGTCCCTTACGCGACCTGTGCCGGGTTTCACACCAACTTGCGCCATCCGGGGTGTCACCGCCACCTGGGAGGCCTACTCTCACGGCCCTATGGGCAAGAAGACCGACACGACCATCGAGAACCGGGTGTACCTCTTCGAGTCGTTGGCGAGCAGCTACGTCGCCTCCGCCACGGACGTCCTGTCCTCGGAGGACCCCGCGGTGCGTCAGCGCGCGCGCCGCGCCCTGGCGGAGCTGGCCTTCGTCTCCTGTGTCCTGGCGGACACTTCCCATCTGCCAGCCGAGCAAGTGCGGGCTCAGGTGCTCGGCGCGCCCGAGCGCGTCCCGGAGTCACCCACCAAGGTGTCCGGCGGGGTGCGCAAGCGCAACAAGTGAAGACGCTGGACTGGAGCGCGAAGGCCGTGGAGCCTTCCCCCATGAGCCAGACGCAGACTCCCGCCACGGGCGTGGTGATGACCTTGGTCAGCCAGCCCCAGTTCAAGACGCAGCTCACCCACGGCCCGTCCAGCACGGTGAGCCACACGGAGGCGCCGCGCGACAACGGCGGCACCGGGGGCAGCTTCTCGCCCACGGACCTGGTGGGCGCGGCGCTGATGTCGTGCGCGGTGACGACGATGCACCTGTTCGCCTCGCGTGAAGGCATCTCCCTGGGCGAGGTGCGCGCCCGGGTGGAGAAGCGCATGACGCCGCCGCCCCGTCGCATTGGCGAGCTGGTGCTGGACATCCAGATGCCCGCGGGCTTGTCCGCCGAGCACCGCGCGAAGCTGGAGGCCGCGGGCCGTGAGTGCCCGGTGGCCCGCAGCCTCCACCCCGAGGTGAAGCTGCCCCTCTCGTTCAGCTATCCGGACTGAGGACGCAGGCTCGCCTGCCCTCCAGAGGAGCCTGCCTGCCGCCGCTGCGGGCGGGCTTCGCCGTGTCCACCTTCCCTGTCTGCGGGGTTCCCGACGGAGGACTGTGCATGCACGCGAAGCGGCTGGGCATCTACCTCAATGACCACCTGGCGGGCTCGGTGGGCGGTGTGGAGCTGGCGGTCCGCACCGAGGCGGAGAACCACGGCAACCTCCTGGGCCGCTACCTGGCGACGCTCATCCCCGAGCTGAAGGAGGACCAGGCGACGCTGGTGTCGGTGATGGAGGCCCTGGAGCTGAAGCGCGACGGGCTGAAGACGCGCGCCGCCTGGGCCGTGGAGAAGGTGTCGCGGCTGAAGCTCAACGGCACCCTGGTGCGCTACTCGCCGCTGAGCCGGCTGCTGGAGCTGGAGGGGCTGTGCGCGGCCACCGAGGGCCGTTTGTCGCTGTGGCGCACCCTGGCCCGCGTGTCCGTGAAGGACCCGCGGCTGGCGCGCTTCCCCTTCGAGTCGCTCGTGCAGCGCGGCGAGGCGCAGCGCTCGGTGCTCCAGCGCCTGCGCGCCCAGGCCGCGGACGTGGCCTTCTCGGAGGAGCCCCTGCCGTTCGGTTCGGGCGAGCCGCTCGTCGCGGGGCACTGAGCGCGGGCGGGGCGGCGTGACATGAAGAAGCCCCCTGCCGCGGCGTGGCGCGACAGGGGGCCGGAACTTCAATCCGCGTCAGGTACGGGGCTCAGCTGCTCGACGTCCCGGAGGCGCCGGGCGTCGACGAGGCGGGCCGGGCGGTCGCGTCCGGCGTGGGCACCAGGCGCAGCTGGCTGGCGCTGCCGCCGAAGCTCGCGTCGACTTCGCGCTCCAGGTACGTGTAGCCGGAGAGGCCGTCCTCGTACATGCGCAGCAGGTTGCGCGACTCGTCCAGCGTGATGCGGCCCTGGCGCAGCGCGGCCTCGGTGAACTTGCGCAGCCTCGCCACCAGGTCGTCCTTGGTGTAGCTGACGTAGTTGAGCACCTCGGTCACCGTGTCGCCGGCCACCACGTGGTCGATGAGGTAGCCGCCGTTGGGCCCCAGGGACACCTGCACCGCGTGCGTGTCACCGAAGAGGTTGTGGAGGTCGCCCAGGATCTCCTGGTAGGCGCCCACCATGAAGATGCCCAGGTAGTAGTCGTCGTCGTTGAGCGCGTGCAGCTCGAGCGCGTCCTTCACCTCGCGCTTGTCGATGAAGTGCTCGATCTTCCCGTCCGAGTCGCAGGTGATGTCCGCCAGCGTCGCGCGGCGCGTCGGCTTCTCCGCCAGGCGGTGGATGGGCATCATCGGGAAGAGCTGGTCGATGGCCCACGAGTCCGGCAGCGACTGGAACACGGAGAAGTTGCAGAAGTACGTGTCGCTCAGCGCCTTCTCCAGGGAGTCGAGCTCCTCGGGAATCTCGCCCTGCTCCTTGGCGATGCGCATGATCTTGTGGCAGGTGGCCCAGTAGATGTTCTCGGCCGCCACGCGCTGCTCCAGCGACAGGTGGCCCAGCGAGAAGAGGGTGAGGCTCTCCTCCTTGGCGTCCTGCGCGTCGTGCCACGCCTCCAGCAGGTTCTTGTTGGTGACCTCGCGGTAGGTGGACCAGAGGTTGCGCACCACGGAGGGCGCCTTCTCGTCCACCTTCTCCGGGACCTGCGCGGGGTCGAACTCGCTGGTGCCCAGCACGTCCACCACCAGCACCGCGTGGTGCGCCACCACCGCGCGGCCGGACTCGGACACGAGCGTGGGGTGCGGCACGCCGGCGCGGTCACACGCCTCCATGACGCCGAACACCACGTCGTTGGCGTACTCCTCCGTGGTGTAGTTCATGGAGGAGGCGAAGTTCGTCTGGGAGCCGTCGTAGTCCACGCCCAGGCCGCCGCCCACGTCCAGGTACTTCAGCGGCGCGCCCTGACGGGCCACTTCCACGTAGAAGCAGCCCACCTCGCGCAGCGCGTTCTTCACGTTGCGGATGTTGGAGATCTGGCTGCCCAGGTGGAAGTGCAGCAGCTCGAAGGAGCTGAGCAGGCCCGTGTCCTTCATGAAGCTGATGCAGTTCATCAGCTCGGAGGAGGACAGGCCGAACTTGGAGCGATCTCCGCCGCTGGCCTCCCACTTGCCGGCGCCGCGCGTGGACAGCTTCACGCGCATGCCCAGCCGGGGGACGATGCCCGTGCGCCGGGCGACCTCGGCGATGAGCGGCAGCTCGCTGGGCTTCTCCACCACCAGGATGACGTTGCGGCCCAGGCGCGAGTAGAAGAGCGCCGTCTCGATGTACTCCTCGTCCTTGTAGCCGTTGCAGATGACGAGGGCGTTCTCGTTCTCCAGCAGCGCCATCACCGCGAGCAGCTCGGGCTTGCTGCCGGCCTCCAGGCCGTAGTTGTAGCCCTTGCCCGCCTCGATGAGCGTCTCCACCACGTAGCGGTGCTGGTTCACCTTGATGGGGTAGACGCCGCGGTAGTCGCCCTTGAAGCCCTGGTCGACCATGGCCTTGCGGAAGGCCTCGTTCAGGTGGACGACGCGGTGGCGGAGCACGTCCGTGAAGCGGATCAGCAGCGGCAGGCCGATGCCCCGGCGGCGCACCTCGTCCACCAGCTCCTTCAGGTCCATGTTCGGGGCCTGGGGGCCGTCCGGGTGGACGATCACATGACCCTTCTCGTTGATGCCGAAGTAGGGCTTGCCCCAGTTGCGGATTCCGTACAGCTCGTGCGCGTCGGCGAGGGTCCAGCGGTGGGGAGGGGCGTTTGCGGGCATCGGCTTTTCGAGGCTCCCTGCGTTGATGGGGGTAACTCCCCATGCACTATGAAGCCGGACACGGGAAATCGCGCGGGAACTATCGGAAACCCCCTCCGTATTCAACAGCCGCTTGTGCGGAGGGCAGGCAGGCTGGCGGGGCGGCCGCCCGGCGCTCCTCCTCCCTCGGGCCGACCCTCCATTCAATTCCTACCTTTTCCCGGTGCGTCCCGAGGGACGCGAGGACACAAGGGGAGGGTACATGGAGTCGTCCGCACGCAGGGATGAAGCAGCGGTGCTGACCCCGCGGGAAATCTACGAGCGGCTGGACCGCTTCGTCATCGGCCAGGACGGCGCCAAGCGCGCCGTGGCCATCGCCGCCCACAATCACCTCAAGCGGCTGCTGGCGCGAAGGCTGCGCCGGACGTCGCTCATCAAGAAATCCAATATCTTGCTCATAGGCCCCACCGGGAGCGGCAAGACGCACATCGCCCGCAACCTGGCGGACATCCTCAATGTCCCGTTCACCACCGTGGACGCCACCGAGTACACGGAGGCCGGCTACTACGGGAAGGACGTGGAGGTGATGATCTCCGACCTCCTCTTCAAGGCGAACCACTCCGTGGAGGACACCCAGCGGGGCATCATCTTCATCGACGAGGTGGACAAGATTGCCCGGCGCTCCCAGGGCGCCCGCAACGGCGCCGGCAGCCGCGACATCGGCGGTGAAGGTGTGCAGCAGTCGCTGCTGAAGCTGCTGGAGGGCCGCGAGGTGTACGTGCCCCTCAACGTCACCCAGGCGTGGAACAAGAGCGACTTCGTGCAGGTGGACACGCGCGACATCCTCTTCATCTGCGCGGGCACCTTCAGCGACCTGCACGACTACGGCGACGAGGGCGGGCGCGCCATGGGCTTTGGCGCGGACGACGCGGCGAAGCGGCGACAGCGGCGCATCAGCACGAAGCAGCTCACCGAGTTCGGCATGCTGGCGGAGTTCCTCGGGCGCCTGCCGGTGGTGGTGCAACTGGACCGGCTGGGCGAGGACGACTTGCTGCGCGTGCTCACCGAGCCGCCGGACGCCATCGTCCGCGAGTTCCGGGAGCTGCTGGCCATGGACGAGCTGGAGGTGGACTTCGCGGAGCCGGGCCTGCGCGAGGTGGTGCGCTACTCGCTGGACCGGGGCCTGGGGGCCCGCGGGCTGCGCTCCATCCTGGAGCACGTGATGTCGGACGTCATGTTCGAGGCGCCCGAGCGGCGGCGGCGCCAGGTGGCGGTGGACGCGGGCTTCGTGCGCGAGCGGCTGCGCGGGTTGGATTCCACGCAGCTGGACGTGTGAGTCAGGGGCCGCGCTCGGACGCGCGCGCCGCAGCGCCCAGCCGGGCCGCCACGTCCGGGTCCTGGATGAGCTGGAGGACACCGTCGTGGCGCAGCAGCGCGGCGGTGTCTCCTCGCGACAGGGCCTGCTTCAGCTTGGGGTCCTGCAGGAGGCGCTGGAAGCGCGGGTCCTTGCGCAGGGCCTTGTAGGCCGGGTCGTCCTGGAGCTTGCTGGCGCGCTTCGGGTCGCTCGCGGCCTTGGCCACCTCCACGAGGTTCCCCACGGGGGCGAACTGCGTCATCTCGAAGAGGTTGTAGCGGCGGGCCACCTCGATGGAGAGCGACTCCTTCGGGGAGAGGCCCACGCGGCGTCCGGCGATGACGACGTGCTGCTCGAAGAAGGCGATGCCGCTGAGGATGACCCAGGCGATGAGGCCCATCTTCGCGCCGCCGAGCACGAAGCCGAGGAAGCGATCCAGGCCCCGGTTCTCGTTGTGCTGGCCGGTGGCGAGGATGCGCAGGAGCAGCGCGCCCAGGGCGTAGCGCACCGCGAGCCAGGTGCAGATGAAGACGAGCACCGTGCCCACGATGAAGCCCAGGAAGAGCGGGCTGCCCAGAGCCTCCGCCAGATGCGGGCCCACCACCGGGCCCAGCCGGCGCGAGGCGAAGTAGCCCACCGCGAGCCCCGCCCAGTTGGCGACCTGCCGGGACACGCCTGTCGCGGCCCCGATGAGGGCGAAGAAGAGCACCAGGCCGAGGATGATGAGGTCGATGACCATGATCCCCCGCGTCGCCGCCGTCAGCGAATCTTGAACGAGCCGCCCTTGTCGCGGGACTCGTCCTGGGACTGCTTCTGGATTTCGGCCAGGCGCTCCTTGTAGCGGGCGTTGGCGGGCTCGTAGGTGAGGGCCATCTTGAGGTTGCGCTCGGCGGCGGACCAGTTGCTGGCGTCCGCGTCCTTCTGCGCCTGCTGGAAGAACTGGCGGCCCTTGGGGTGGGTGCCGATCTGCTCTTCCTGCTCCTTCTTGGCGGCGGCCTTGGTTTCGGCCTCGGAGGCCTCGGTGAAGCGCAGCTTCTGGGCGCGCTCCGGGCCCGTCACGTCGGCGACGTACTTCTTGCGCTTCGTGTCGTCGCGCAGGACGTAATAGGCCTCGGTGACGCGCTTGTAGAGCTCGTTGACGCGCTCCTTCAGCTCCTTCGACTCCATCTGGAAGAAGCGGTCGGGGTGGTAGGTGCGGCTCTCCCGGTAGAAGGCGCGCTTGATGTCAGCGGGCGTGGCGGTGCGCTCCAGCGCGAGCAGCTCGAAGTAGTCGAGCTGGTCGAGCTTCGCGCAGCGGGCCTCCAGGTCCGCGAGCTGCTGGATGTCGAGCCCCGGGCCCTTGGCCGCGGACGGCGCGGGAGGCGGGGTGACGGCGGCCGCTGGCGGGACGGCCGGGGCCACGGAGGGAATCGCGGGGACGCGGATCGTGGGGGCGCGCGGATCGGCGCCGAGCGGCGCGATGGGGGGCACCCCCGGGATGGTGGGCGCGTTGGCCGCGGCGGGCGGGGGCCGCGGTGGCGTGGTGCCCGCGGGGGCAATCGCGGGCAGGGACATGGTGGGCCGGGCGCCAGGACGCTGCTGGGGCGCCGCGGAGGGCGCCACGGGCGGGGCCACCTGACCCAGCGCGAGCACGGGGGGCGGACGCGGGCCCGCGGGACGGGCTCCGGTTGCGCCGGCCACGGGCGGGATGGACGGGGCGCCACCTGGGCCCGGGACGCCGGGGGGCACGGGGGCGACGGAGGGCACGGCGCCAGTCGGCGTGCCGGGGCGCACAGGGGCGACGGAGGGCACGGCGCCAGTCGGCGCGCCGGGGCGCACAGGGGCGACGGAGGGCACGGCGCCAGTCGGCGTGCCGGGGCGCACAGGGGCGACGGAGGGCACGGCGCCCGAAGGCGTGGTGGGCCTTGCCGGCGCCACGGAGGGCACGGCATGCGTCGGGACGCCGGGGCTGCGCGGCGCGACGGAGGGCACCACGCCTGTGGAGGACGTTGCACCTGTCGCATTGGAGCCGAGGGGCGCCACGGATGGCACCGCACCCGCTGGGCTTGTCGCGGCGCCAGGGCTCAGCGGTGTGATGGCCGGAACTGCCGCGCCAGGTCCCGTTCGCGGAACGGGTGTCGCTCCACCTGCCGCGTTGGCCGAGCGAGGGACTGGCGTGGTGCCGCCAGCCGCCGTCCGGGGGGCGGGCGTGGCCGCCCCCGCTGCGCCGGGAGTCGAACGCGTGGTGGCAACGGGGCCGGGGGCTGGCGTCGGCGCGGAGGAGGGCTTGTCCCCGGCGCTGGCCGTCCCAGCCGCTGCGCGGGGGGGCGGCGTTCGCGCGTCAGCACCAACCCGCGGCGCGGCGCTGGGCGACACCGATGGAATCCCGGGGAGCGTGGCGCGCGACGTGGCGCCCGAGCCCACCGTAGGGATGTTCGGGATGGTGGCGGGGGACCCAGGCTGTGGCGCACTCGCTCCAACGGGAGGAATGCTGGGAAGGGGCGTGGGGCCCGATGCCACGGTGGGGATGTCGGGCAGCGTGGCCGGGGAGCTCTCCCGCGTCGAGCCAGCGCCAACAGTGGGAATGTCGGGCAACGTCGCTGGCGAGTCCTGTGTCGATGCTCCGAGGCCAAGGGGCGGAGACCGCTGTGCCGCTCCTACGGGTGCAACGCCCGGCACTGACGCAGGCGACTTCTGCACAGCCCCGACTGGAGCAACCCCCGGCACCGAAGGCGGAGACCGCTGCGCGGCCCCTACCGGAGCAACGCCCGGCACCGAAGGCGGCGCCATCTGCGCGCCCGCAACGGGAGCAACGCCCGGCACCGAGGGCGGCGCCATCTGCGCGCCCGCAACGGGAGCAACGCCCGGCACCGAGGGCGGAGACCGCTGCGCAGCACCTACAGGAGCAACCCCCGGCACCGAAGGCGGAGACCGCTGCGCGGCCCCCACAGGAGCAACCCCTGGCACCGAAGGCGAAGACCGCTGCGCAGCGCCCACAGGAGCAACACCCGGTACTGACGGCGGCGACTTCTGGGCGCCCCCGACGGGAGCGATCCCTGGCACTGAAGCTGGAGACCGCTGCGCGGCCCCCACGGGAGCAATGCCCGGCACCGATGCCGGTGATTTCTGTGCGCCCTCGACGGGGGCAACGCCCGGCACCGAGGCCGGTGACTTCTGCACTCCCTCGACGGGGGCGATGCCCGGCACCGACGGCGGCGACTTCTGCGCAGCTCCGACTGGAGCAACCCCCGGCACCGAAGGCGGAGACCGCTGCGCAGCCCCTATCGGCGCAATGCCCGGCACTGACGGCGGCGACTTCTGCGCAGCCCCCACCGGAGCAACCCCTGTCACCGAGGCAGGAGACTTCTGCGCGGCCCCCGTTCCCGTCGCGGGCCGTTGCGGACTCACGCCACCCGCGGCCCCGGGCACCGCGGGCCGTCCACCCGCAGGTGTCGTCCCGGCGCCGAGCGCCGTGGCCGGACGCACGGCGGGAATCCCCGTCATCGTGGCCCGGGGCGGCGGCGTCGGCGCCATCGCGGGAGACTTCGCGGCCGGCGGCCGAGGCGCAGGCGTCGGCGCGCTGGCGGGGGCCGTCGGCACGGTCCCGGGCGAGACGGGGCCGGGCACGGCGGCCGTCACGCGCGGGACCGCGGGCCGAGCGGGCGTGGCCGGCGTCCCGGGCGGCGCTCCGTCGCTGGGGTCTGAGGGCTGGGACATCGGCGTGGTCGGGTCGCGGCCTTACTGCGCCACGGCGGGCAGGTCGTTGCTGTTGTGGCCGGCGAGCCGGGTGTTCCGGTTGGCCTGGATGGACTGCTGGATGTCGGCCTCGCTCATGCCGGACGACAGGGTGATGGAGGTCGACGTCTTCTGCCCCGTCTCCGTGTCGCAGGCGGAGACGTGCACCAGCCCGTCCGTGTTGATCTCGAAGGTGACCTCGATCTTCACCTCGCCGCGGTAGCCGATGCGGAAGCCCGCGAACTCGAACTCACCGAGCATCTCGCACTCGTCGGCGCGGTTGGACTCGCCCTGGTACACGCGAATCTTCACCTTCTCCTGGCCGTCGCGGCTGGTGGTGAAGGTCTTCGAGCGGTCGATGGGCACCGGCGTGTTCTTGTCGATGATCTTCTCGGTGTACCCGCCCACCGTGCCAATCCGCAGCGACAGCGGCGTGACGTCCACCAGGAACGTCTCCGTCTTGCTGTCGAGCAGCGCATGCGACTGGAGCGCCGCGCCCATGGCCACGACCTGGTCCGGGTTGATGCCCTCCAGCGGATCCTTCTGGAAGTAGTGCTTCACCGAGTTGCGGATGATGGGCAGCCTCGTCGGGCCGCCCACGAGGATGACCGCGTCGATGTCCGCCGCCGTCAGGCGCGCGCTCTGCAGGGCCTCGTCGCACACCTTGAACGTGCGCTGCACCAGGTCCATCACCATGCGGTTGAACTGGTCCTGGTTGAGCTGCCCCTTCAGGTCCATGATGTTGCCATCCGCGTCCTGGCAGATGCCCTGGCAGAGGATGTCGGCGGAGCCCGTCTGGCCCACGTCGATCTTCGCCTTCTCCGCGGCCTCCTTGAGCATCTGCAGGCAGAACTTGTTCTGGCGCACGTCCAGGCGCGTGCGCGCCAGGAAGTCATCCGCCAGCCACGTCATGATGCGGTCGTCGAAGTCGTCGCCGCCCAGGTACGTGTCACCCGCGGTGGCCAGCACCTCGAACACGTCCTTGCCGATCTCCAGGATGGACACGTCGAAGGTGCCGCCGCCCAGGTCGTAGACCACCACGCGCTGGTTCACGTCGCGGCCGAAGCCGTACGCCAGCGCCGCGGCGGTGGGCTCGTTGAGGATGCGCAGCACCTCCATGCCCGCGATGCGGCCCGCGTCCTTGGTGGCCTGCCGCTGGTTGTCGTTGAAGTACGCGGGCACGGTGACCACGGCCTTGGTCACCTCTTGTCCCAGGTACGTCTCCGCCACCGCCTTCATCTCCTTCAGGACCAGCGCGCTGATCTCCGGGAGCGAATAGCTGTGGTCGTTCACCGCGATGCGCACCGAGTTGTTCTCGCCCTCGACGATGCGGTACGGCATCACCGCCTGCGCCTTCTTCACCTCGTCGGAGAAGTAGTAGCGCCCGATGAGCCGCTTGGCGGAATAGACGGTCTGCTCCGGGCTGGTGATGATGTTCTTCTTCGCCGCGTTGCCCACCAGCACCGAGCCGTCCTCGAGGAACGAGACGCAGGAGGCATGGGTCGTCTCACCCCATTCGTTGGGGATGACGATGGGCTGGCCGTCCTGGACCACCGCGACGCACGAGTACGAAGTGCCCAGGTCGATGCCAATTGCGATGTCGTCCGCCATTCCGTCTCCGGTGAAGACCTCCAGCAGAGGTCCGTCGGTGAAGGGCACGGAGGTTAGGCACCCCCAGAAGCGGGTGTCAACGTCCCCGTGTCAATAAAGTCCAGCCATTTCAAGGGCTTAGGGAGGGTGCAAGGGAGCATGCCCGCTGGCTTGAGGGGGCGCGCCGAGGCCATTATCTCTCAACGGGAAGGGGGTTTACTCATCCATGTCCGTCATCCTCGCAGCCCTGACGTCCGACCCGAACCTGCTCCGATGCGAGCTGCACCGCCTCCAGGGCCAGGTCCTGCTCCATGGTGATTCGAGGGCCAACGCCGTGGGGGTGGGCTCCTACGCCCAGGATGAAGTCCTGCTGCGGCGCTACGCCAGCAGCGAGGCGCTGACGCTGGACGCGCTCGCTCCGCCGCATGAATCCGACGCATTGCTCTTCCACGCGGGCCAGCTCCCGGTGGGCCTGTCGCTGGAGGAGAACACCCAGCCCTTCCGCTCGCGCCGCTGGCTCTTCGCCCACCAGGGGGATGGGCAGGGACTGGAGCCGTTGCGTGCCGCGCTGATGGACGCGCTCCCGGACCACCTGCGCCGCCAGGTGCGAGGGGGCACGGCGGGAGAGCTCCTGTTCGCCACCTTCCTCAAGAACCTGCGCGAGCTCGGCCGCACGGAGGATCCCCGGCTCGAGGCGGAGGTGGCGGGCCGCGTGTTGTCGGACACCGCGCGCGAGGTCGCGCGTGCCTCGGCCCAGGCGGGGGTGTTGCGCACGCCCGCGCTCAACCTCGTGGCCACCAACGGCACCCTCCTGGCGGCGACGCGCCTGGGCGAGCTGCCCGTGTTCTTCACCCGGCTGGAGGGCGCGGCGGAGTGCGAGCTGTGTGAGGTGACGCCGTCGACGCCCGACACCCAGCCCGCGGTGAGCGCGCACCGGCGCCGTCACACCGTCGTGGTGGCCAGCCATCTCAAGCGCCCCGCGGGTTGGGTCGAACTGGCACAGGGCCACACGCTGGCCGTGGGGCCGGATCTCCAACTGCACGAGCTGACCGGCACCTGAGCGGAGCGTTCGCCCCGAGCCGCCTTCCTGGGGCTCGGGTGGCCGGGTGCCGGTGCCAGCTCCGGGAACTCGGGGCCGCCCTGTCGGGAAGCGCTGAACTCCCGTTTCGACTTCGGGAAAACCCTTCATTCAAGTCCGGCCTTTCCAGAGATGGGAGCCGAGGGGCGGTGATGACTGTCCGTGGCTTTACATTGCCGGCGCGGTGATGGTTCGATTGAGAGAGCTGCACTGAAAAAGTGCAGCCTGGTTGGACGGTTGCTCTCCCGGACTCTCATGCTCTCAGAAGTTGAGCCGATGTTCAGCATCGAGGTTTCCTCGAGGTCGGATGCCGCGGTCGCCGCCGCGCTGAGCCGCCGCTACGCCCGGGATCACGGCCTTCCGGCCCGTGCGAGCGCCGAGGTGGCCGTGGTGGTCAGTGAGCTGGCCACCAACCTGGTGCGGCACGCGGGAGGGCGCGGCTGGATCGAGCTGTGGCGCGAGCCGGAGTGGCTCTGCATCCGCGCGTCGGACCGGGGCCCCGGCATGGCGGACCCCTCGCGGCTCTTCTCGGGCCGGGAGGAAGGACGTCCGGGGCCGCTGCCCGGGGAGAGCCTGGGTGAGGGCGGTGCGGCGGTGCGGCGCCTCAGCGATTCCGTCCAGGTGGCGAACCGCGACGGCGGGGGCCTGGAAGTCGTGGCGCGCAAGCGGGTGGTTCACGAGAAGCGGAGGCAGGCGTGAGCGGCGGTACTGTGTGCGCGGGGGTTCTGCGCGTCCTTCAGCAATTCATGTCGGAGACGGCGGCGCGGCTGGTGCTGCGAGGCACGTTGGAGCCCCTGCGGCTGTCCCTGGAGTCGGCGACGCAGGCGGAGCTGCCTCGCATCATCGAGGCGCTGGAGCCGGCCACGCGGCACTTCGTGGACCCCTCTCGCAAGTCGCAGTTGATGACGCAGCTGCGCTTGTTGCTCTCGACGTCGTCCGTCTCGGGGGCGTTCGGGGGCTCGGCCGCCGCTTCCGCGGAGGTGCGCCCGACGACGTATCTGGTCCGCACGGAAGCGGATGCCAGCCATGCGCGGCTCGCGGCGAAGGTCATGTGCGAGTCCCTGGGCGGCCGCGGCTACGAGTGCCAGAAGGTGGCCACGGCCGTGAGCGAGCTGGCGCGCAACCAGATTTCGTACGCGGGGGGCGGCACCATCCACCTCGCGCCGCAGGTGGCGCCCAAGCGCATGCTGCGCGTCAGCGCCGAGGACTCCGGCCAGGGCATCTCGGACCTCCCGCGCGTGCTGTCGGGCACGTACAAGAGCAAGACGGGCATGGGGCTGGGGCTGCTGGGCGTGAAGCGTCTGGCGGACCGCTTCGACGTGCGCACCGGCCCCGACGGCACGCAGGTGGAGTTCGAGGTGTGGCTGTGAAGCTCGCCATCGCCCACCGCACGAGGCCCAAGGAGGGGGAGCTCGAGAACGGGGATGGGGTGATGGTTCGCCAGGAGCGCGCGCGAACGCTGTGCGCGGTGGTGGATGCGCTGGGCCACGGCCCCGTGGCGGCCCGGGTCACCTCGGAGGCCCTCCGGTGTCTGGCGCAGGTGGACTTGAGCCAGGACGTGGCGTCCCTCATCGGCGCGATGCACCTGGCGCTGCGGCATGGGCGGGGCGCGGCGGTGATGGTCGCGCTCTTCGACGGCCACACGGTCCACTGCGGCGGCGTGGGCAACGTGGAGCTGCGCACGCGCGGCACGCGGGTGCCCGTGATTCCCACGCCGGGCATCCTCGGGCAGACGCACCGCGCGCTGCGGGTGGCCTCCGCGTCCCTGTTGCCGGGGGACCGGCTGGCCCTCTTCAGCGATGGATTGAGCTCGCGGTTGGAGCTCGATGACACCCGGAACCTCGCGCCCGACGCCGCCAGTGCGTTGTTGCTGGAGCGCTACGGCCGCAACACCGACGACGCCACCGTGATGGTGGTGGACGTGGAGACACCATGAGCTTCATCGATTCCGCTGCACTCGCCCGGCCCGAGCGCGACACCGCGCGCATCCCCATCATCCCGCTCTGGGGGAATCTCATCGTCCCGCTGCAGGGGGACATCACCGACGCGCAGGCCGCGCAGCTCTGCTCGGACGTGCTGCGCGACATCCAGCGCACCCGCGCGCGCGGCATGGTGGTGGACATCTCCGGCCTCTGGATGGTGGACAGCCACCTGTGCGCGGTGCTGGCCCGGCTGGCGGCCTCGGCGCGATTGATGGGCACGCGGACCGTGCTTTGCGGCATGGGCGCGGACGTGGCCCTCACGCTCCAGAGCATGGGGATTGAACTGGATGGCGTGGAGACGGCGCTGGGACTGGAGGAAGGCCTGGCGCTGCTGGGCATCCAGGTGACGGGCGCGCTCACGGCCGAGGCGGAGCGTGAATCCGCGCAGCGGCTCGCCGACGCCATGTTGGGCCTCGAGGACGTCCCCCTCGAGACGGCTCCCGAGAGGCAGGGGCGTTAGATTGGCGTGAGGGCGTGTCTGGAGGTGTGGTGTTTCCGCCCACCTGTGTCGCCGAGGTGGGTTGATGCGATCTCCGCGCCCACGTCTCGCGCCCGCTGACCGAGCAAGGAGGCAGCGTTGTCTCCTGGTCGTCCGCGGCGCACCGTCGCGTGATTGTACGAAGGTGGGTCCGGGGAACTACGCTAGGGCTCCGTCCTACGTGGGGGCTGTGTCCACCTCCGCGCAGACGCTCGCCGTTGACGAATCGCCGTGGTGGCATTCCATTGGGTGAGGTCTGATGGTGCGGCTCAACCGGGACCGGATGGAATGAAGGAGCGGGTCGATGGCCGGCAACTCAGGGGAAGACAACGCCAACCCGGACCACCGCCGGGAGGCAGCCCCGGAGCCCCCTGACGCGGGCAGCTCGCCCGTGCTGGACGGCGTGTCGGACGCGGAGCTGGACGCCATCGTGGGCCAGCTCCGGACGGACAAGAACCTCCGCGTCCGCGCCTCCTCCCAACCGCGCTCCCGTGAAGCCCTGCAGTCCGAGCGCCTGCACCGGGGCGCGGGCCGCACGCGCGCCTCCAGCCTGGGCGAAGAGCCTCCGCGCGAGCCGGCCCCGGCTCCCACGAAGCAGGCCTGGTACATCGTCATCGGGGGCGCGGCCTATGGCCCGCACGACCTCGCGGAGTTGAAGGCACACCTGGACCGGGGTGCGGTCGGCCCCGACTCACTCTGCTGGCGCGAGGGGTTCGGCGAGTGGTTGCCGCTGGGGCACGTCCCGGAGCTGGCCTCGGCGCTGTTTCCAACTTCGATTCCCGCGGGCGCTCCGCCCGTGCCGGTCTCCGCGATGGGGGCTGGCCTGCCCCAGCTCGCGCGGCCGGCGGACCTCTCCGAGGCCACCACGGAGCGGGTGATCCTGGACGCACCCGCTCCGGCGGCGACGTCGCCCGCGGCCGTGACGCTGGCTCCGCGGCTGGACGCGCCAGAGCCCGTGACCACGCCCGGTGGCGGTGCCTTGCAGCAGGGACCGGCGCGGCATGCCGGGGGCCACGGCGGCGGTGATGCCGCCCGAGGCGAAAGCCCTGCCGTCGCGTCCCCGCGGGCACCCGTTCCGGCTGCGTCCCCTCGGGGGTCCGCGCCAGTCGCGTCCTCGCAGGGGGCTGTGTCTGTCGCGTCCTCGCAGGCGCCTGCGCCTGTCGCGGCGACGCCGCCTGTCGAGCCGCCCGAAGGCTCCGTCGCGCTCACCGCGGGTGGGGCGCCTGCTTCCGAAATCGCGCCCCAGCCGGTGGGCACGCACGCGGTGCTGACCGACGACTCGCGGGATGCGCGGGCGCGTCGCAAGCGCCGGCTGGGCGTGGTCCTGGCGGTGGGCGCGGTGGGCGGCATGTCGGTGGCCCTGGCGCTGAGCGTGTTCGGCGCGGGCAAGGGCGAGGGGCGTGACGCGGTGGATGCCACGCCGCGCGCCTCGGCCGAGCCCGCCGTCACCGAGCCCGCATCGGCCGAGGCGGAGGCCGTCGCGCAGGCGAGCCCCGACGTCGCGGCGCCCACCCCATTGTCCGGAGGGGCGGTGGGCGGCACCCGGATGGAGTCCGACGGTCCGGTCGCGGGCACGGGTTCGCTCGCGCCGTCCGCGGCGGACACCGCGCGGCGCGCTTCTCCCGACGCGCCCGTGGGGGCTGGCTCGACCGCTCCGGCCCTGTCCGCGGTCTCCGTCGACCGCGGCGACCGCGTGCCGGAGCTGACGGGCACCGAGCGCACGACGCGCGCCGCGACGGGCGGCACGCGGACCGCGCCGGAGGAGCGCGTCTTCGAGCGGCCCACGGGCAGTCTTTCGTCGCGGGATATCGCCGTGGCGTTCGTCATTGGGAAGCACTCCGTGGCGCCCGCGCCGGAGCCGGCGTCCTCGGCCCGGCCCGCGACGACGGTCGCGGAGGCCGCCGTGGCACCCCGGTCGGAGGATGACCTGGGACCGGACGAGGACTTCGACCGCGTGCTGTCCGGCCCGGGCCCCAACGCCACCCAGCGGGAGAAGCGGACCGTGTGGGTCCCGCCGGATCCCACCGCGCCGCGCGAGACGTTGGATCTGGCCACCGTCTTCGCCGTGGTTCACGCCCGCCGTTCGGAGCTCGCGGCCTGCGGTCGGGAGCAATCCGCGCCGCCGGGGGAGGGCGACCGGGCAGTGCTGCGCTTGAGCGTCCTCCCCAGTGGCAAGGTGGAGTCCATCACCACGGAGACGCCGTGGCTGCGTGGCACGCCGCTCGTGCGTTGCATGCAGCAGAAGATTGGCGCCTGGACGTTCCCCCGGCACCGCACCCAGGGAGCACCTGTCGTCTTCCGATACGAGTTCTGAGACAGCCGCAAGGAGCGTTCATGCCTGCCTACGTCGTGGTCGAGGTCTCGGTGCACGATGCGCAGACCTACGAGCGGTACAAGCAGCTCGCTCCTCCGTCGCTCGAACCCTACGGTGGCCGCTACCTCGTTCGCGGCGGCCCCACACAGGCGCTGGAGGGCACGTGGCAGCCTCCGCGCTTCGTGCTCCTGGAGTTCCCGTCCGTGGAGCAGGCTCAGGCCTGGTGGTCCTCGCCGGAGTACGCCGCGGCCAAGGCGCTCCGCCATGAGAGCGCGCACTCCATCATGCTCCTGGTGGAGGGCGTGCCCGCCACGACGCCCATCCTGGAGACCGTGACGGCGTCCGCCTCCTGAGCTCGATGCGCCGGAAAACCGAAGCCCGGCGCCAGCCCGCGGTGTTTCGCGGGCCGGGCCGGGCTCTGGAATCTTCAGGAAGTCAGAGGACTAGTTCACGCCGACGGCGGTCCAGCTCTCCTTGACCTTCGCCACCTCGGCCGAGTCCGCGCCGTAGAGGTCCGTGGCCGCGTTGATGGTCGCGACGCGGGCCTGGGCGAACGTGGTGCTCGGCGTCATGTAGTGGGCCAGGGCGCGGTAGAAGATCTTCTGGCCCGCCTCCATGCCGATGCCGTCCTTCACCTCGATGCCGGACGTGCGGTTCTTGCCGCCGTCGACCAGCAGCTTGAACGCGTTGTTCGCGATGCCGCTGGAGCCGTGCACGGCGGTCTGCTTCGGGTAGTTGCTGTAGTGGTCGATGGAGTACCCGTCCTTCGTCGGGTCGTCCATGTAGCGCAGGCCGTCGGTGTCATCGCCGTTGGTCGGCGTCCAGGCGCGCTCGCCCACCGTCCAGTTGAAGCTCACGCCGGGGTTCGACTTGGCCGCGTACCACTCCACGCCCGCGCCGATGATGTCGCTCATGGCCTCGTTCAGGCCACCGGACTCGCCGCGGTAGATGAGGCCGGCGGTGCGCTCGGTGAGGCCGTGCGCGATCTCGTGGCCGGCGATGTCCAGCGCGGTGAGCGGGCCGGCCGTCTTGCCGTCGCCGTCGCCGTAGCTCATCTTCTCGCCGTCCCAGTACGCGTTCACGTAGTTGTTGCTCACGTGGACGTAGGAGACCAGCTTCTCGCCCGAGCCGTCGATCGAGTCACGGCCGAGGACGTTCTTGAGGAAGTCGTACGTCGCCTGACCGCCGAAGTGCGCGTCGACCGCGGCGCGGTTGCGCTCCGGGTCCGTGGCCTCGCCCCAGACGTCGTTGTCGTCCTTGATCTGCGTCTGGCCGCTGGCGCGCTCGCGGTTGAGCGCGTCGTAGGTCACCACGCCCTTGCCGCGCGTCTTGTCCTCGAGCTGGTAGGTGCCGTCCGCGTTCTTCGTCGTCTCCAGCGCGACCTTGCCGCTGTACATGGTCGTGTCGTCGGCCTTGGCCTGCGCGGGCGGCTCCTCGGGCTTCTGCGTGGCCTTCGGAGTGATGTTCAGGCTCCAGCTGTTCAGCGTGCCCGTGTCGCGACGCGCGTTGTCCTTCACGGTCAGCGTCCACTCGCCCTTCGCGGACTCGCCCTTGAAGGCGCTCAGGTCGAAGTTGCCCTTGATGTGGTCCGCGCTGCCGCCGGTGCGGTTGTGGATGGTCTCCGTCTTGCCGGAGGGGCTGGTCAGCGCCACCGTCAGGTCGCCCTTGAAGGTGTGGTCGATGTCCAGGTCCAGCTTGAGCTGCTCCACCGTGGCGTCCTGGTCGATGCTGATCTTGGACGTGACGGTCGCCAGGTCGTTGATGGGGGCCTTCGGCGTGGCGGAGGCCTTGATGTCCCCACCCGTGGCGGACGTGCCCGGAGCCGCGTGCGCCTCGTCGGCGCCGTGGGCGTGGTCGTGGCCGTGAGCGCCGTGGGCGTGGTCATGCCCGTGCGCGTGGCCGTGGCCGTTCACCGCGCCGTGCTGACGGGCGAAACCGTCGATGGTGTTGAACTGCTCGTAGATCTTCCCGGAGTTCGCATCCACCAGGTAGTTCATCCGGCGGGGCTCGTCGGTGCCGTCCGTGTTGGAGACCTCGACGCGGTACGCGTTGCGGTACTCGCCGGAGGGGTCCTTGTAGATGACCCGCTCGGAGTGCGGCTGACGGTCCGGCTTGCCGTTGAACTCCTTCAGCGCGATGTCCAGCACCTGGCTGTGCGACAGCGCCGGCTTCTGGGTGCCCAGGCCCGCGGGGATGTCGTTCTGGTCACCGGTGACCGACTTCAGCTGACCCTGCTGGTCCAGGTGCGTGACGACCTGCTCGCCGAAGACCTTCACGCCCTCGTGCTGGCGGTCCAGGCGCACGTGCGTCATGCCCAGCTCGTCACGGTCCACGCTCTTCGGCGTGTAGGAGGGGAACTGGATGCCGCCCGCGATGCCCGGGTTGCGGATGGAGGTCTTCGTGTTGGGCGTCAGGTGCGCCAGCGACGTCTGGATGGCCGACTGGGCCTCGCGGCTGTCCAGCGAGAGGCGGCCCACCGGCGGCGGCAGCGGCTTCAGCGTCTTCTCGGCGCGCGCCAGCTCGGACGTCTTCGCCGCGGGACCGAACCCATCCTTGATGACGTTCGGCGCGATGGTCGCGGGCTTGGCAGCCGTCTTCGACTGGGCCTCGGAAGCGGCATTGGTGCGAATCGTGGGCTTCGGACCTTCGGTGCGGCGGATCGTCATGGGGGTCTCGAACTCAGTGCAAGGGGTTGAAGAGTTATCGCCGCGGTGTGGCACGGAGTTTCCTGTGACATTTTTGCAGCAATACCGTGCGAGCGGAAATCACGTAAAACACGCGTCGGCTTCCGTAGAATCCGGCTTGCGGACGCGTGAAACACGCCATGTTTCACGGCGGGTGACTCCGAGCTGCGCCACGGAGTGCCTCAGCCGAAAAAAGAAACCTCGAGAAAGCGCACGTAGAGGTTGCAGGCCGCGTGAAACAGGGCGGCGCCGATGACGGTTCCGGTGCGCTCGCGCATCCAGCCGAAGATCAGCGCCGGGAAGAACACGGACAGCCGCCAGGCCTGGAAGATGGCCAGGTGGCCCAGGGCGAAGAGCACCGCCGTGAGCCAGAACGCGGGGCCCAGCCGCCCGCCCAGGAACTTGCGCCCCTGGGGCCAGGCGTCCCGGAGGCGCGTCTGGACGAAGCCCCGGTAGAAGAACTCCTCGGGCAGGGCCACGACGAGGAGCTGGTCGACCATCCACTCGCCGAAGCGGGGGGGGAGCCGGGGCTGGAAGCGGCCTTCACCCACCAGGGGCGTGAGGTGCTTCGCGAGCTCCCGCGGCAGGTGGGGCAGCACCTCCACGAAGCCGGCGAAGGCCAGGAAGAACAACGGGCCCACGATGGCGGACAGCAGCAGGAACAGGCGCAGGTCCTCGCGCCAGGCGCGCAGCGACAGGCCGTAGTCCCGGTAGTCCTCGTCCCGCCAGCGCATGGGGATGAGGGGCAGGTAGAGGAAGCCCACCGTCGCCACCAGCTTGGGGGCGCTGGTGCCGCCCAGGAGCAGGAAGGCGGCGACGATGGCCACGAAGCCCACGGCCCACAGGCCCACCGCTTCCTGGACGGCGCTCGGGCGCCACCGCGTCGTCAGGGCCTGGGTCATGGCGTATCCATGGCGGCCAGCTCCACCTTCACCGCGCCCAGGGGCAACACCCGGCAGCCGCGGCGGAGCTGTTTGACGACCACCGCGACCAACCGGCCCTCCGCGTCGAAGACGGGGGTGCCGGCGGGGAGGGCCAGGGCGACGTCATAGAAGGGCGCGGGCGCGGCGCGGGCCTGCGCGGGCACGGGGCGCGCGGGTTGGCCCTTCGTGGCGGGAACGACGCCCACCAGCCACTGTCCCGCCAGGCTGGCGCCGTCCTTCAGCAGCTTCACGGGCGCGGCGGGGTAGGTGCCCTCCGGCGCGGCGAGCACCGCCACCTGGAGGTCCTCGCTGGCCAGCACCACCCGGGCCGGCAGCGTCTTGCCCTCGTGCTCCACCGTGGTGGCGTTCAGCCCCGTGAAGCCCAGGCCCACCGGCGCCACGGAGGTGAGCACCTGTCCGGCGGCGCCAATGAAGACGCCGGGGCCCGCGCGGCGAGGCCCCTGGACGTTCACCACCGAGCGCCCATGCCGCTCCAGCACGCGTTGGAGGGCGGCGCGAGACGGCCGCTCCCGGTCCGCGGCGGCGGAGGCGAGGGACGTAAGACAGAGGACGAGCGTCAACAGGCGGGCCATCGGCGAGGGCCGCAGCCTATCACCGGCGGTCGCGCAGCGCGGAGATGAAGCGGTCGGCCGGGAGCGTGTTCAGCACGTTCCCCTTGCGAGCCCAGCCCCGGCGCGCCGTCGCCACCGCGAAGGCCAGGTTGCGCAGGTCCTCTTTCTGGTGGGCGTCGCAGCTGACCACGAGCCGGACGCCGCGCTTCACCGCCTGCCGGACGTACTCGGCCTTGATGTCCAGCCGGGCGGGCTTGCCGTTCACCTCCACCGCCACGCCGCGCTCGGCCGCCCGCTCCAGGAGCTCCTCCATGCGGACGGGGTAGGGCTCCCGGCTGTTGATGAGCCGGCCGGTGGGGTGCCCCAGGATCTGGAGGCAGGGGTTGTCCAGCGCGGCCAGCAGCCTGCGCGTCATCTGGTCCTCGTCCATGCCGTGCCGCACGTGGATGGAGCCGATGACGACCTCGAGCTGCTCCAGGAGGCTGTCCGCGTAGTCGAGCGCCCCGGACTCCAGGATGTCCACCTCGATGCCCTTGAGCAGCCGCACGCCGGGGATGGCCGCGTTGACGCGGTCGATCTCCTCCCACTGGCGCTTGAGGTCATCCTCCTTCAGGCCGCCCGCGTAGATGGCCGCCTCGCTGTGCTCGGTGACGGTGAGGTACTTGAGGCCCAGGGCCCGGGCCGCGAGCGCCATCTCCTCCAGGCTGTTGCGGCCGTCGGACCACGTGCTGTGGGCATGGACCGCGCCCTGGATGTCCTCCAGCGTGACGAGGTCCTGGGGGAGCGTGCCTTCCCTCGCGGCCTCGAACTCGCCGGTGTCCTCCCGCAGCTCGGGTGGCACGTACTGCATGTCGAGCAGCGCGTAGAGGTCGGACTCCTCCTTCACCGGCACCTTGGTGCCGTCGTCGCGGTGGATGCCCCACTCGGAGATCTTGAGGCCGCGCTCATGGCCCAGGTTGCGCAGCCGGATGTGGTGCGCCTTCGAGCCCGTGAAGTGGTGCAGCGCGGTGGCGAAGTCTTCGTCGGGCAGCACGCGCAGGTCCACCTGGAGGTCGCCGGCCTCCAGCCGCACGGAGCACTTGCTGTCGCCCTTGCCGAGCACCGTCGCCACGCCAGGAGCGTTCGCCAGCGCGTCCAGCACGGGGCCCGCCTGGGGCGCCGAGGCGATGATGTCCACGTCCGCCACCGTCTCCGCCTGCCGCCGGACACTTCCGCCCAGGCTGGCGCGCACGACGCCGGGCGCGGCCTTGACGCGCTCCAGCAGCGCCGCGGCCACCGGCATGACGTCGCCCAGCAGCTTTCGCTCGCCGCGGGCGCGCCGGTACAGGGCGATGCCCTCCAGCATCTTCGCCTCGCTCTTCGCGCCGAAGCCGCTGAGCTGGCGCACGCGGCCCTCGCGGCAGGCGCGCTCCAGCTCCTCGATGCCGCTGACCTCGAGCTCCTTCCAGAGCCTGGCGACCTTCTTCGGGCCGACATCCGGCAACTGGGTCAGCTCCAGCAGGCCCGGGGGGAATTGAGCCCGCAGCTCCTCCAGGTAGCCGAGCCGTCCGGTGGTCACCAGCTCGGAGATCTTCTCCGCGAGCGCGGGCCCGATGCCCGGCAGGCTCTCCAGGCGGCCTTCCGCGACCACGGTGCCCAGGTCCTGTGGCAGCCCGGCGATGCGGTCGGCGGCCATGTCGTAGGCGCGGACGCGGAACCCGCTTTCGCCCTGGAGCTGGAGCAGGAGGGAGATGTCCCGGAGGACCTGGGCGACGGTGGCCTTGTCGACAGCGGTAGGGTGGGTCACGTCGGGAGTCACTGGCTGAAGGTAATGCCCGGGTATCGGGAGTGCAGCCCGTCCTCCATTGTGGGAAAAGGGGCCGCGATGACGAAGATCAAGCTGGGACCGGCGGACTTCGCCGAGAGAGAAATGCGGGGCTACGAGGTCGGCAAGCGCAACGTGTGTATCGCGAAGATCCACGGGCGCTACAAGGGCCTGGACGATTGGTGCAACCACGCCGGGTGCCTGCTGTCCGGCGGCCGCATCGAGAACAACATGGTCGTCTGCCCCTGCCATGAGGTCGGTTTCGACATGGACACCGGGCGCAACGAGACCTCGCCGGGGGTCTGTGACGACCAGCCGACAGTGAACGTGGCGGTGGAAGACGGCGCGCTCGTCGTCGAACTGCCCGAGAACACCTGAGGCCCCTCTCGCACGCTGGAGTGGAGTACCCGCCATGGCACACGACGGACACGATTCCGAACACGACGACGCGCGCGGTCATGGCCACGCGCACCGGCATGACCCTGACCACCCCGGCCATGAGCACGGCCCCGGGGGCCCCGGGCATGAGCACGGCCACACGCATGCGCACAGCCATGACCACACGCACGCGCACAGCCACGGCGGCGACAGTCACACCCACGCGCATTCCCACTCGCACCGTCACGAGCACGACCACGGCCCTGGGGACCACGCGCACAAGCACCACGACCACGGTCCTGGGGACCACGCGCACCACGACCACTCGCACTCGCACGCCGACCACGGTCCTGGGCATTACGCGCACGAGCACCACGACCACGGTCCTGGCGACCACGCGCACGGGCACCACCACCATGCCCCACACGCGCACGACGCGGGGCCGGCGGCGGAGCACAAGGCGCGCGCGCCGGTGCATGTGAGCGCCTTCGTGGTGACGTGTTCGGACAGCCGCGACGCGGCGCGGGACGAAAGTGGCCGCGTGCTGCGTGACGGGCTGGAGGCCGCCGGACACACCCTGGCGGGTTCCGTGGTGGTGAAGGATGACCCGGACGCGATTCGGGGTGCCCTGGAGGCGGCGCGCGAGTCGGGCGCCCGGGCGGTGCTGTTCACCGGCGGCACGGGCATTGGCCGGCGCGACTGCACGGTGGAGACGCTCCGTCCCCTGTTCGAGAAGGAGCTCCCGGGCTTCGGTGAGCTCTTCCGGATGCTGTCCTACCGGCAGGTGGGGAGCGCGGCGATGATGTCCCGCGCGACAGCCGGCACGTACCAGGGGATGATCCTCTTCGCCTTGCCGGGCTCACCCAAGGCCGTGCGGCTCGCGTTGGACGCGCTCATCCTTCCCGAGCTGGGCCACGCCGTGCGCGAGCTGTCTCGCTGACGTCCGCCGCGCCGCGTTTGTCTCACGCCATGAGAATGGCTGGCAGGGCTGTGTTTTGGATTGGGCAGTATTCCCTGTTTTTGCCGGGAGTGTAGATTGCAGGCGGACGCAGGGAATCCCGTCCCTGCCGGTTCCGCCGCAACGTCCCCCCACATGGCAGTGGAGAAACGCATGAACATGAAGCGCCTGGCTTCAGTTGTGTTGGTGCTCTGTAGTGTCTCGGTATTCGCGAAGGCGAAGCCCCCGCAGCCGCTGGACCGCGAGGTGTGGATCACCATCGGCTCGGACGCCCTCGGCCATGTCCACAGGGCCTTGAATGACGCCGGTCACGAGGCCGCCGTGTCGGGCGGGGAGAAGGACGGCGTCACTGTGCTGCGTGTGCGCGAGTCCCAGCTCAACCTCATCTCACGGACGATGCACGAGACGCTGAACCGCTGCGGCGGGTTCATCTATCACGAGAATGAGTCGGCGGCGCTGGCCGCGCTGGACGTGTCCACCGCGGAGAAGGCCTCCAAGGCCACGGCCGTCTCGTACACCATCGACAATGGACAGACGGTCAACAGCCTGGTGTCGGGCCTCCAGGAGACGGCCATTCGTCAGACCATCACCACGCTGTCCGCCTTCCAGACGCGCTTCCACTCGTCGCAGTTGGGTTTGGACGCCGCCAACACGCTGAAGGCGCGCTGGGAGTCGCTGATCCCCGCGGGACGCACGGGGGTCTCCGTCGCTCACTTCCCGACGCCGTCGTCCGCGCAGCCCTCCGTCATCATGACCATCACCGGCACCACGCTGTCGGATGAGGTCGTCGTGCTCGGCGGTCACCTGGACTCGACGAGCTCGGGCAGCACCGCGCCGGGCGCGGACGACGATGCGTCCGGCATCGCCACGCTCACCGAGGTGATTCGGGTGGCCCTGCTCCAGGGGTACCGTCCGGAGCGCACGGTGAAGTTCATGGCGTACGCGGCCGAGGAAGTGGGCCTGCGCGGCTCCGCGGCCATCGCCACCGACCACCGCGACCGGAACATCGACGTGGTGGGTGTCCTGCAGCTCGATATGACGAACTACAAGGGTTCTCCGACCCACGACGTGGCGCTGGTGACGGACCGCACCAACGCCGCGCAGAACACGTTCCTCACCAGCCTCATCGGCACCTACTTCAGCAGCGAAATCCGCTGGACGACCACGTCGTGCGGCTATGCCTGCTCGGACCACGCGTCATGGACGACGGCGGGCTTCGCGGCCTCGATGCCCTTCGAGGCGCCGCTGAGCCTGTCCAATCCGAACATCCACACGACGCGGGACACGCTCGCCAACAGCGGTGGCAACGCGAACCAGTCGCTCAAGTTCGCGAAGCTCGCCACGGCGTACCTGGCGGAGCTCGCCAAGGGGAGCCTGCAGCCGGATGACGTGACGCCGCCGGACGTGGCCATCACCTCGCCGGCCTCGGGCAGCGCGGTGTCGGGCGTGACGACGGTGACGGTCGACGCCACGGACGCCTCCGGGGTGAGCCGGGTGGAGTTGCTGGTGGATGGCGTGGTGCGGGCGACGTCGACCACGGCCCCCTATACGTTCGCCTGGGACACGGCCGCGGAGGCCAATGGCATCCGCACGCTGACGGCGCGGGCCGTGGACGGCGTGAATCAAGCCGCCCTCAGCGACGCCGTCTCCGTGACGGTGAGCAACGCCACCAGCGCGGCGGGCTTCGACGCCGGGCTGCGGGCGCCGCGGTGCGCGTCCGTCTCCAACGAGTGTGATTCCGGAACGCTGCTCAACGGGCGCGGTGGCTTCATGGGCCCGGAGTTGAATGCCCCCAACACCCTCCAGGACGCCTGCGCGGATGGCCTGTCCGGCGTGTATCTGCGGGAGTCGTCGAACGAGCGCATCGTGGTGGCCTCCATGGATGGGACGAACCTGACGGGCGGGGCGCTCGTGAACATCAGCGCGACGGTCTGGTCGCAGACGCCGCGCAGCGAGAAGCTGGACCTGTACGTCGCCGCCGACGCGAACGCGCCGGTCTGGCAGTTCGTCGCGACGCTGTCGCCGCCGGACAAGGGGCTCCAGGTGCTGTCCACCCCGTTCCTGCTGCCGACGGGCACCACCCAGGTGGTGCGCGCCATCTTCCGGGTGCGCGGCAGCGCCTATCCCTGCAACCCGGGGAGCTACAACGACCACGACGACCTCGTCTTCGCCGTGGGGCGCGACCCCTCGCTGTATTGATGTGACGCGAAGGGGCCCCCGCCCATGGAGCGGGGCGGGGGCCTGTTCACTTCGGTCCGGCGCTCAGTGGTACGCCGTGACGCCGACCGGGGAGCCCAGCTCGCTCTGCAGCTGGGTCCGGACGCTGCTGCTCACCGGCCACCGCCAGGACTGCTGGAAGACGTCCGACAGGTTGGCGCCCGCGGCCCGGCTGGCGGCGATGACGAAGTTGTCCGCCGCGTGGTACGCGCTGGTCACGCTGCTGAGCGCCGCGGCCTCCTGCCACACGTTGTAGACGAAGCTCCAGCCGTGCTGCCGGTGCAGCCGGAGGACGAAGGACGCGAACAGGTCCGTCGAGTTGAGGCCCGAAAGGCCGGTGCCGGCTCGCAGCGTATTCTCCCAGTCATGGCGGTAGCACGTCGAGCCGCCGGGCGTGGTGGGCGTCGTCGTGGCGCCTGACGTTCCACAGGCCGCCGTGGCCGTCCGGTACGTGTCCACGAGCCCCACGACCTGGCCGCGGAGGGTGTTGTGGGTGCTGTTGCCCGACAGGCCCTCGTGGCTCATCGCCAGGAAGCGCATCGCCACCGCATAACCCGTCACGATGCTGCTGCCATACGCGGACTCGGACGAGGCGAGCTGGGCGCTGTAGAACCAGTAGTTGCGGCCCAGCTCATAGTACGGCGTGCTGTCGTGAACGCCAGCGGCGGCGTCGGGGCACATCTGGTCCCGGAACACCTCGAACTTGAACTCCACGCCCGTATACCCCACGTAGCCGCACGCGAGGCCGCCGCACGGCGAGCCGTAGCCGTTGGGCAGCACCACGAAGCTGTTCAGGGCGCCATAGGTGAGGTACGGGCTGGGGGCTCGTCCCGTGGCCAACTCGTAGAAGTCCGCGCCCTTGTCGAGCCCCGTGACGATGTGTTGGAGGTTCTGCGTCGTGCAGGTCGTCCGGTCCGGCGTGCGCAGCGCGATCTTCCGGCCCTTCCACAGGAACATCGACAGCGTGGTGGAGGGGTAGCTCGCGGGCGTGTAGTTGGCCTTGAGCACGCAGTACCAGGAGTAGGGGTCGCTGAAGCTCAGGTAGTCCGCCTGGAACCCCTCGCTGTTGTACGCGTATTGGTCCCGGCACGCCCGGTCCAGGTCCATGGGCTTGTCCTGCCCCTGGTGGTAGCACTTCCAGCCGAACGCGTTGAACGTCGCGAGATACGCGAACGCGGTGCTGTCGTAGACGCTTCTGCAGTGCTGGTTCAAATCCATCCCGGGCAGGGACATGGGCTGCGCGGAGGCGCTCCCAGGCACGGTGATGGCCACGGCCAGCGCCAGGGCACGGAACCCCGGGTGGGAGATGACGGCTCGCACGGCGCCCCAGACGCCCCGCGTCGGTTGTTGCTCTTGCATGTGGACTTCCCCCTCTGTGATTGCGTCACGGCCGCCGCTCTCGGCGTGCGTCGCGACATTCTTGAATTACGACTTAAGGCGGTCCTGAGTAAAGCGGAATGTGAAATGTCTCACGCGCCGGGCGTATGGGCGGTTGGTGTTGCATCCAGTGACTGTGTTTGACGCGCGGCGCTGGCTTGAAACGTCAACGTCACAGGGAGGGACCGTTGCGCGCCGTGGGGCCAGCCGCGAGAGTCGGGAAGACTGGAGGGCAGCCCGCCGTTCCAGGACCATTTGGGAGCCCCTGACGTGCCACCGAAGCCGACACCTCGCGGGTCCGCCGCCGCGGGGCTCTCACCCCAGGCGGTCGAGCATCTGCGTCCGCGGCTGGAATCCGTCCTGTCGTCAACGGATGCCCGGGCCCGTATCGCTTTCGACCCGGTGGAGTTCCCTCACCGCTACACCGACCCTCGCGACATCGAGGTCAGCGCCTTGCTGGCCGCTGGGCTGGCGTACGGCCGCGCGGACCTGTTCCGGCCGAAGGTGGACGCCTTGCTCCAGCGGATGGGGACGTCGCCCGCGGCCTTCGTTCGCGCGCTCGATGTTCCCGGCGCGCGCAAGCTGCTCGCCGGCTTCGTCTACCGCTTCAACGTGGGCACGGATGTCGCGGTGCTCCTGATGGGCATGGGCCGCGTGCTGCGAGAGCAGGGCAGCCTGGAGGCGCTGTTCCTTCAGGGACTCCAGACACGCGACACCCTGCACGGCGCGCTGGACCACTTCACCACCGGCGTGCGCTCGGTGCCCATGGACGGCCTGCGCGCGGCCCTGGGGCCCGAACGGGGCTTGCACCACCTGCTGCCCTCTCCCCTGGGGGCCGGGGCCGCCAAGCGCCTCAACCTCTTTCTCCGGTGGATGGTGCGAGGTCCGGACGCCGTGGATTTCGGCATCTGGAAGCGCGTCCCGGCGTCCGCGCTCCTGATTCCGCTGGATACACACATTGGCCGCATCTCGCGGCACCTCGGATTGACACACCGCAACGACCTGACCTGGCGGACGGCGGAGGAGGTGACGGCCGCCCTGCGCTCGCTGGATGCGGCGGACCCCGTCCGCTACGACTTCGCACTGTGTCACTACGGCATGAGTGGGGCCTGTCCCGCCCAACCCGTGCCGGAGAACTGTGGACGCTGCCCCTTGTTGCAGGTGTGTGCGGTGGGGCCAGGGGTGGTGGCCGCGGCGACCCGCCGGGTCGGCAAAACCACCGCTCGAAAGGGCAATGGACTGTCCGTGGCGCGACGCCGTTGACCGGGGACCGGCTGGGCGCTGCAATGGGCGCGTGGCTCCGGCTCATGCGCGCGGAACCCAAGGCTCATGGGGCCGGAGGATTGACGCCGTGTTTGCAACGCTGGTGGCATTGCCTCCCGAGGTGTCGGAGGAGGTCGAGCAAGGGATTGTCGAATCCGACGCGGGGCGGAACTGCCAGATTCTGCATGTGCCCCTGTCGGGCACCTTGCCCGAGGCCATCGCCGAAGGACTCATCGTCCTCTGGGATGATGGCGGTGCCTTGTCGGACGTCCTCGCCCACTGCCAGCGCGTCCACTCCTGCCGGGTGGTGGCGCGCACGCACCTGGTGCTGCTCACGAGCCGCGCAGCGGAGCAGACGGAGGTCCTCGCGGACGCGGGCGCGGATGAGTGCTTGCCCGCACCGGGGGCGCACTGGGGGGCCCGGCTGGTGGCGCTCCGCAGGCGTCTGGTGCCCAGGCCCGCGGGCGATGAGGCCACCGCGCCCGCCGTGCCGGAGCTGACGGACCGCGAGCGGCTGGAGTCGCAGTGGGTGCTGGCGGACCGGATGGCGTCCATTGGCACGCTCGCCGCGGGCGTGGCGCATGAAATCAACAACCCCTTGTCGTACGTCAGCTCCAACCTCTCGTACATGCGGGAGCTGCTCTCGCAGCCGGAGCTGCCGCCCGAGCAGTTGATGGAGCTGCGCGAGGTGGTGGCGGAGGCCCAGGAAGGCGCTGGCCGCGTCAGCGGGATTGTCCGTGACCTGCGCACGTTCTCCCGCGCGGACGAGGAGCTGCACGGGCCCGTGGACATGGCGCACGTGGTGGACGGCGCGCTCCGGCTGCTGCGCAACCAGATTGCGCTGCGCGCGCGGCTGACCTGCACGCTGGAGCCGGTGCTGCCCGTTCATGGCAACGAGTCGCGCCTGAGCCAGATTGTCGTGAACCTGCTCCTGAACGCGTTGCAGGCGCTGCCGGACCGGACGCCGGAGGAGAACCGGGTGCGCGTGTCGCTGCGCGCCAGCAGCTCCCGTCACGTGGAGCTGGAGGTCTCGGACAACGGGCACGGCATGGCGCCGGACGTCCAGCGCCGCATCTTCGACCCGTTCTTCTCCACGCGCCCCGTGGGCGAGGGCACCGGGCTGGGGCTGTCCATCTGCCTCACGCTGGTGCAGGCCATGGGCGGCCGTATCGAGGTCTCCAGCGCGCCGGGGTGGGGCAGCACCTTCCGCATCGTGCTGCCCGCGCAGACCACGGGCTGGTCGGAGGGGCCGCTCGTCCCCGTCGTCCCGGAGCCGGTGCCGCCACGCCTTCGCCGCCGGCTCCTGCTCATCGACGACGAGCCCTCCGTGGGGAACTCCGTCAGCCGCCTGGTGCGCGACGTCTACGAGATTCACGTCGTCCAGGACGCGCGCGAGGCCCTCCGACTCTTGTCCATGGGGGAGCGGTTCGACGCCATCCTGTGCGACGTGATGATGCCGGGCATGAGCGGGTTGGACTTCGTGGTGGAGCTGGAGCGCCTGGCCCCGGAGCTGGCGCTGCGCACCGGCTTGATGACGGGCGGCGCCTTCACCGCGCAGGCCCGTGAGTTCGTCGGACGCCGCACGCGCGGGCTTTTGGAGAAGCCCTTCGAGCGCGAGCGCCTGTGCACCTTCGTGGAGCACCTGTTCCAATGAGCCGTGCGGTCCGGCGGACGCTGGCCGCCGTGGGTGTCGCGCTCCTGGTGGTGGCCCTGGTGGTGCTGCCGGGCTACCTGCGAGGGCTCTCGCTGGTGGTCCGCGCCGCGGGCATGCAGGGCCGGGTGGAGACGGCGCTCGCGAACTGGCGCGTCAGCGTCTACGACGTGAGCGACCTGCGCGTGCCCACGCGGCACGGGCCGGTGCGTGCGCGGCTGTACCGGCCGCAGACGCAGCGAGGGCCTCCCGTGGTGCTCACCTCGGGGGTCCATGCGGATGGCATCGACGAGCCCCGGTTGGTGAAGCTGGCGGAGGACCTCGCGCAGGGCGGTCAGGTGGTGCTCACGCCCGAGCCGGCGGACCTGCTGCGCTACGAAATCACCCCGCGCCTGCCGGACATCATCGAGGACGCCGCCGCGTGGACCGCCGCGCAGCCGGCCCTGGCGCCGGAGGGGAAGGTGGCGCTGTACGGCATCAGCTTCTCCGGAGGCCTGTCGGTGGTGGCCGCTGGACGGCCCGCCTTGAAGGAGCGCGTGGCGGCCACGTTGTCCTTCGGCGGACATGGGGACCTGCCTCGCGTGCTCACGTTCCTGTGCTCGGGCGAGCTGCCGGATGGCGGCCACCTGGCGCCCCATGACTACGGCGTGGTCATCATCCTGCTCAACGTGGCGGAGAAGCTGGTGCCTCCCGAGCAGGTGGAGCCGCTGCGCGCGGGCATCCGGACCTTCCTGCGTGCCTCCCACCAGGCCATGGTCGACAGGGCGCTGGCGGAGCAGACCTTCGCAGAGGCTCGCGAGCTGCAGGCCACGCTCCCCGAGCCCGCGGCCACGTTGATGGGGTACGTGAATACGCGCGACGTGGCGAAGCTGGGGCCGCGGCTGCTGCCCTTCGTGAAGGCCTTCGCGGCCGACCCGGCGTTGTCGCCCGAGCGCTCGCCGCCTCCGTCCGCGCCCGTCTTCCTGCTGCATGGCGAGGGCGACACGGTGATTCCCGCCATGGAGTCCCAGCGGCTGGCGCAGGCGCTGAGGCCCCACACCCAGGTCCACGCGCTGGCCACGCCGCTCATCACCCACGCGGAGATGGACGGGCCCCAGGCGTGGATGGACGTGGGGCGGCTCGTGCGTTTCTGGGCGGAGCTGCTGGACGCCTGAGGCTCGCGGGCTCAGCGCCGTGCCGAGATGCTCGCGGCCGTGCGCACGCCGCCCACGGCCGTGGCGAGGGTGCTCTGTCCGGGGAACACCGAGTCGCCCACCAGCCACAGGCCCTCGCGGACCTGCAGAGGCCCCAGGTGCCGGTAGTTCGTGAGGCCCGCGCGCCGGGGGACACCGCCCACCGCGCCGCCATCCCGCTGCGTGAAGCGTTGATAGGTGCGAGGGGAGGCCGGCAGCGCATGCGCGAGTCCTTCGAGCCACTCGGGCGCGAGCTTCCGCAGCCCCTGGTCCATCCGGGCCTGGACGCGCTCCACGTAGGCACCTTGTTCGGCCTGCGGCAACGCGGCCAGTGTCTCGAGCGGCACGTGGGTGGAGACCGTCACCGTGCGGTGCCCGGGGGGCGCGCGGCCTTCGTCCGCCTCGCCGCTGATGGACATGAACAGGTGGTTGCCTTCGATGAAGGGCGCGCCGATGTCATCCACCAGCTCCAGGTGGTGCGCGCTGGCATCGGCGCCTTCGGGCGTGCGCACCACGAGATAGCGCATCGCCGCGCCCCAGCCGGACTCGACGTTCCGGGACAGCGTGCCCAGCCGTGGCAGTGAATCCAGCGGCGTCCCCAGGAGCCGGCTCAGTCCACGTGGCAGCACGTTCGCGACGACCTGGCGGGCCTGGAGCGCTCCGCGCCGCGCCTCGACCCGCCAGCCGCCCGGAACCGGCGTCACCGCCTTCACCCGGTCGGCCAGCAGCACCGTGCCTCCGTGCGCCTCCACGGCGCCCGCGAGAGCCTTGGCGAGCTGCCCGATGCCGCCCCGGACATGCCCGGTGCCTCGCCAGTAGTAGTCCATGGCGGCCAGCGCGAAGGGCGCCTCCGCCTCGGCGGCGCTGCACTGGACCGTGATTTGACAGAGCGCGTCCAGGTACGTGCGCAGGGGCGCGAAGCCGGTGAGGCCCAGGTGCTCCAGCACCGCGCCCAGGGGCCGTCCCAGCCAGCGAAGCAGCGGGGGATACTGGAGCGCGCGCCCCGCGTGGCGCAGCAGGGCCTTCACGTCCAGGGGCGGCAGGAGCGTCGGGTCGTCGAAGAGGGGCCACAAGGCGCCCGCCACCTGGGCCTGGAGCGCGAAGAGCCGCCGCACCGCGGGAGCCGGGGCGCCGGGAAGCGCGCACAGCGAGTCGATGAACCGTGCGCGGTCGCGATGCACCGCGAGCCGTGACGTGGGCGTTCGCAGCTCCACCACCGGGTCCAGCCAATCCACCGTCACGGGCAAGGCCAGCTCGCGAATCCACCGGCCGAAGAGCTGGTGGGGCTCGAAGCCGGAGAAGAGGGTGGCGCCCGCCTCGAACGCGTAGCCGCCCCGTTGGAAGGTGCTGGCGCAGCCGCCGGGGTAGTTCAGGGATTCGCACAGCGCCACGCGTGCGCCCTGGCGCGACAGCTCCAGCGCGGTGGCCAGTCCGCCGAACCCCGCGCCCACCACCACCGCGTCGTACCAGGTGCTTGCCATCATCCCGCCCGGAGCCCGAGTCCGCTGAGGCAGCGGCCGGGAAGGCCAGGCCCTTCGCCGCCTGGCGCCCGCGTCCTAACGGAGACGCTGGCGGCTCGCGAGTCCTTCTTCCGCGCCGCGCAGACGCTTGCCTGGCGGTGGACATCTCCCGCGAAGCGGGCGCCCGGGCAGGTGGGCGTGTTTCGAGGCTCCGGCCCGGGGGCTTCGCGGGCATAGACTGGGGCTCTCCACCACGGAAAGGGCTCCTGCGCGTGCGCCAATCCCTCGTCTTGTTCGGCTGTGCCTTCCTCCTCGGCTGCGCGTCCACGCCCAAGCCGGTCCCCGAGTCCGACCGGTCCGTCTCCGCGTCCGTGTCGGAGCGCGACACGCCCCAGTACCTCTCGCCCTCCGAGGTCGTGGCGAAGCTGGAGGCGTCCAAGGTGCTCTACAAGGTCGATGGAGCGGATTCACCACCCGGCGGGTGGGGGGACCAGTTGTGGCCGCAGCGCGTGAGCGCCGTGGAGGCCCCTTGGGTGGTGGAGGAGGGCGGTCAGCGCGTCATCCGTGAGTGGCCCGTGGACGCCTCCGTGAAGGCCCTGCTCGACGAGGCCGAGCCCCACTTCCAGGCCCGGCGCTACGACGAGGCCGCGAAGCTGTATGCCCGCGCCACCGACGCCTGCCCGGACTGCTACGTGGCCTGGGTCTTCCGGGGGGACGCGGCGTACTTCGCGGACGACGCGGCCACGGCGCTGGAGCACTACCGCCGGGCCACCACGCTCAACCCGAATGACCACCGCGCCTGGTTCTTCCAGGGCAACGCGTTGGCGAAGCTGGAGCGCTACCAGGAGGCGCTGGATGCGTGGGCGTGGTGCCTGGTGCTCAACCCGCGCTACCCCGTCATCCGCCAGTTCTTCCGCACCAACGCGCACCTGGGGCTCGTCGTCCGCGGAGACGTCATCGTGCCTCGCGGCTACGCCGCGCGGGAGGGCGAGGGCGTCTCCATCCAGTTCGACCCCAACCACGACCCGGGTTGGTTCGCGTTCGCCAACTGCAAGGCCTTGTGGCTGGGCGAGCCTTCGCACCGGGAGAAGATGACGGGCTCCTCCGAGGAGCAGTTCACCTCCGTGGAGGAAATGGAGTGTCTGGCCTCGGCGCTCGCCGTCCACGAGACGCAGAAGGCGGAGGGCAAGCTGGATGCCCTGGACCCCACGTTGGAGCGCCTGCTCGACATCACCCAGGAGGGCCTGCTGCTGGAGGCGGTGCTGTTCGAGGTGGGCGCGCGCATCCACCCCCAGGTCGTCCTCACCCTGGACGACGAGCTCCGCCAGCGGCTGAAGAAGTACGTGCTCACACACGTCCTGGTGCCGGCGGGCCGTCGCGGAGGCTGAGCCGCCCTAGCGGGGCAGCTTGAGCTTGAGGGTGAAGACGTAGGACACGCTCACCGGACGGCCCTGGAACTCCACGGGGCTGTAACGGCGGCCGTGCAACGCGTCGAGCACGGCCTCGTTCATGTGCGCGAGGCCCTTGATGACGCGGCAGTCCGTCACGTCGCCCCGCACCGTGATGACGCACTTGGCGAGCATCGTGCCCTCCACGCGGGCCGCGAGCGCCTGGTGCGTGTATTCGATGCCCGGGCCCCCGAGCAGCCGGGGCGGCGTCATGCCGGAGCCGAAGGGGAGGATGTCGGTTCCGGTTCCGCCGCCGTCGCCGTCTCCCGGGAGGAGGCCGGGCACGAACGGCACGCCAATCACGGTGCTGTCCTCGTAGCCCTCCGGGTGTCCTCCCGGGACGCCCGTGCCCGGGGTCGCCAGCTCATCCGTGTCGCTGGGGGTGTCGGGGTTGGCCACCGGTTCGTCGCGCTTAGGCGGCGTGTCCACGACCGGCGGCGGCACACGTGAGGGCATGCGGTCCTTGTTGCGCGGACGGGGGCGCGGCGCGTGGGCCTGCTTCGGCTGCGCGGGGACGGGCGAACCCTTCGCCACCCGCGGCGCCTGCGGCACCTTGAGGACCAACTCCGGCGGCTCCGGCGGCTCGGTGGGGCCCGGCGCCCTCGCGGAGATGAAGAGCACGGCGCCGAAAAGCCCTGCGTGGAGCGCGATGGACACCCACACGCCCGTGCCAAGACGCCCCGCCCGCTGCTTCTCGATGACCGACTTGAACATACCGGATGGCCTCCCTCAGCGTCAGGCGCTCCTCGGTGGAGGGCCGCGCGGGCGGACCTCACCGGCGGGGACGGGTTGGCTGCGGAGCGCCCTGTCCACGCAAGGGTCAACCTACGGAGTCGGCATCATCGAATGGCGGTGGGTCGGCCATCCCTTCGTCATGGTTGTGTCATGACGACGAGACCTCCATGCGGTAGCCCACCCCCCGGATGGTGTGGATGGAGAAGCCGGACGCGTTCGTCCACCCCAGCTTCTTCTTCAGGCTGGAGACGAAGTTGTCCACCGTGCGTGGGTCCACCACCACGTCGCGGCCCCACACGGCGTCCAGGATTTCGCCTCGGGGCAGCGCCCGGTCCTGGTGGCGCAGCAGGAAGGCCAGCAGGTCGAACTCCGTGCGCGTCAGCTCCACGGCCGTGGCGTCCGGCCGGAACACCTGCCGCTTGCCCAAATCCAGCGTGAAGCCGCTGAAGGCCAGCTGGTCCGGGGGCGCGGAGCCGGAGCGCCGCACCAGGGCGCGCACCCGGGCCAGCAACTCCCGCAGCCGGTAGGGCTTGGTGAGGTAGTCCTGCGCGCCCACCTCGAAGCCCTTGAGGATGTCGTCCTCCAGCGAGCGCGCGGTGAGCATCAGCACCATGCTCTTGTGGCCCTGCGCCCTCAGCCGGCGGCAGAAGCTGTAGCCGTCCTCGCCGGGCAGCATGACGTCCAGGATGAGCAGGTCGAAGTCGCGCTCCCGCAGCAGCGCCTCCGCGTCGCGGGTGTTGGGCGCATCGGCGACGAGGTAGCCCTCGTCCATCAGGTTGTCCCGGAGGCCCACGCGCAGGTGGGCGTCATCCTCGACGATGAGGATGGCGGGACGGGAGGTGGGGGAGGGGGGGGCGGTGGTCATCGAGGCGGCTCGTTGAATATCAGCGCGAACGTGGTGCCGTCCGGTCCCGAGGAGGCGACCTGGATGTCGCCCCGGTGCAACTTCATGATTCTCCGGCACAGCGCCAGGCCCAGCCCGCTGCCATGGACCTCCGGGCCGGCGGAGGTCACCCGGTAGAAGTCCTGGAAGGCGTTCTCCCATTCGGACTCGGGGAGGCCGATGCCGTTGTCCCGGAAGAGCACCGTGCAGCCGTACCCCGGTATCACCTGGGCGCTGATGGCGATTTCGACGGGGTTGCTCCGGTTGTAGGCGCAGGCGTTGCGGCCCAGGTTGGAGAAGAGCAGCCGCAGCAGGCCCGGGTCGGCCTCCAGCTCCGCGCCCTCCAGGTCCGCGGTGAGGTGGACGGGGACGGCGGTGGCCGTCTCCAACTCGTCGCGCAGCAGGGGGACGAGCTCGTCCAGGCGCACGCGCGAGGTCCGCGGCGTCCAGCGGCCCTTGTCGATGCGGTTGAAGGACAGGATGTTCTCCACGAGGAAGTGGAGCCCGTCCGCGGCCTGGACGATGCGCGCCGGGTAGTCCCTCACCTCGGGCGCCTGCGCGAGCTTGCGCTCCAGCGTCTCGCCCAGCAGCCGGATGGAGGCCAGGGGCGTGCGCAGCTCGTGGGAGACGGTGGCCACGAAGTCGCTCTTGAGCTCCAGGAAGCGGTACTTGCGCTGCTGCGACACCACCGCCAGCGCGACGATGGCCACCGCCAACGCGCCGCACACCGCCACCAGCAGCGTCTTGAGCCCGTGGCGCGCCTCGATGTCCGCTTCCTGCCGGGCCCACTCGGGCATGTCCACGGCCAGCGTCAGCGTGCTCAGCGGCTGGAAGGCCCCGGCCGCGTTCAACCGCAGCCGGCCCGTGGCGTCGAACAGGCCGCGGGCCTGCATGTCGCGGGTGATGGGCTGGAGCATCGCCTCCAGGTCCACGGCGATGCCGTACACCGCCTCGCCTCGGGGCACCACGTACCAGAACTGTCCCAGGAGCGTAGGCTCGAGCAAGTCCTCGGGAATCACCAGCATGCCCGCGCCCGCCTCGCTCGCGCGGGCGAGGAGGTCTGCCGTGGGCTCGCCCAGCGCGGCGCTCACCTGGATGACGCGCGCGTGGAGGAAGTGGAAGTCCGCCTGGGTGAAGCGCGAGCGCTCCCGCAGCAAATCCCGCTGCAGGCCCGACGCCCGGGCGAAGCCGCCGAAGTCTTCCGGCAGCCCTTCGCGCAGCAGGGCGTGCACCAGGGGCGGGGTGTCGGCGCCGCGTTGGAGCCGCTCCACCACCAGCAGCAGGAAGGGCAGCTCCTCCTCGGGCGGCAGCCGGTGGGCGGCGTGGTGGCGCAGCAGCTCCTCCACCCGCGAGGTGACGCTCGCCCCGTCCCCGGTGGCGAGCGCCGCCTCCACCGCGCGCAGCCGCGCGAGACGTGGCTCCCACGCCCCCGCCGCGGCGCTGTCCTTCAATCGGACGCCGAGCCGCGCGTGGAGGTCCCGCGCGGGCGTCGCGCCGCCGGGCCTGGGGATGGTGAGGCGGGGGAGGAACTGGGCGCCGCGGAAGTTGAAGTAGAAGCCCTCGCCAGGCTCGAGCGGGTCGCCCATGGCGGCGTGGATGGCGGGGATGTCCGCGTCGAGCTTGCGCGTCAACTCCTGCCGCAGGGCCTCGGCGCCCGCGTGGGCCAGGGCGTCGCGCCGCGAGCGCAGCTGGGCGTGGGCTTCATCCCGCTCGCGGCTGAAGATGCGCTGGAGGCTGACCAGCCCCCAGCCCAGGGCCAGGAGGCCACAACCCAGGGCGACGAGCGTAGGAAGGAGCCGGCGCAGCATGTGGAGTCGCCGCCGACTATCGCACAGCCGCCATGCCCCCGAGGCTTTTCGCTTCAGCCTCCTGGCGGGGGCGACTGTCCTGGGGCGGTGAGGTGGCGGACGCCAGGTCCACGTCCGGACAGCGCCCGCCCCACACGGCTGGCGCGGACGGCCTCCACCAGGGAGGGTGGGGGAGGAGGTTCACGCATGCGCGTCGTGTTTCCCTTGTCACGGCCCTGGCCAGGGGGGCCGGTGGTGCTCTGGGGTGGAGCGCTTCCGGCCGGCAGTCTGAAGTACCTGACGTTCTCCCACCATCTCCAGTCCGCGCCCGCGGAGACCAAGGGCCTGGTGGAGCTGTCAGGCGCGTCCTCGGCGCTGGCGTTGGATGCGCTGGGCCGCGAGCGGGGGCTCCCCGTGGTGGCCCTGACGGACTCCACCGGCACCGCGTACCTCCGGGCGAATGGCTTTGGCGGCGAGGTGCGCACCGTGCACGGCTTCACCCAGGCCTGGGAGCTGGCGCTGGACTACGAGCGCCAGGGCTGGTTCTGGCCGCGCCAGCTCGCCAATGGCGCGCTGGTGGAGAGCGTGGAGTCGTGGACCACGCGCCTGCTGGAGGTGGTGCGGGACGTGTACCCCGCCGTGCGGTGCGTGGTGTGCGGGTTTGGCACCGGCGCCACCGTGGTGGGGCTGCACCGGCCCTTCGCCGCCGCGGGCTACGAGGTGGTGGGCCTGCAGCCCGCGCCCGGAAGGGTGATGCCGGGGTGGCGCCGCTGGGCGGAGCAGAGCCTGGGCTCCAAGGACCTCTTCTATCCGTACCGGGAGGAGGTGCCGCTGGAGACGGCGGAGGTGAAGGCGGCGGATGCCCTGGCCGCGCTGCTCTCCTGGGCCCGCTCGGAGCGGCGGCCCGAGGAGGTGCTCGTCATCTCCCACAACGCGCGGCCCCCCTTCGACGGTTAGGGGCCGGCGCCGTGCCGGGACTCAGCGGCCGCGCCCACCGGCCCGGCCGCCCGGAGGGCCACCGCCGAAGCCCCGGTCCGACCGGCGCATCGCCTCATACTGCTTGAGCTGCTCCTCGCTGAGGATGGCGTTCATCTCCTTGTCGGTCAGCTGCGTCTCGGCGCGCACGGCCTGCCGCATGTCGCGCGCGGACTTCGTGCCGGCGCGGACCTCCTCGATGAGCGCCTGCCGCTTGGTGGCCTCCGCCTCCATGCGGCGGTTCAGCGTCTGCTCCTGGTTGTAGTCGAGCCGCGCGTCGGTGACGAACTGGCGCACGCGCTCCTTCTGCTGCTCGCTCTGCTGGGCCTGGACCTGGTGCCACTGCTCCTGGCGCTCCGCCCGTTGCTGCGTGCGAATCTCGTCCTGGACGTTGCGCACCACGTCCTTGAGGTAGTCCCGGCCACCCTCGGAGTTCAGCGCCTCCCCGGCGACCATGCCGCGCACCTCCTCGCGGAGCTTCTCCACCTCCGCGGCGAGCGCCGGCGACGCGCCGGGGACCACCTTGCCGTCCGCCGTCATCATGGGGCGCTTCTCCACCTCCATCAGCCGGCGGGACAGGCCGATGGCGGTGTCCTCCAGCGCCTTCATGCGCCGCTCCAGGTTGATGACGTCCGCGGCGACGCTGGACGGCTGCTCGACCGGTGGGGCGGGGGGCGGTGCCTGCACCGTCTCCCGGGGACTCCAGAGGGTCACCACGAGCGCCGTGGCGGCGAGGACGAGGGCGGCAATGCTGGCGAGCTTGTTCACGTCTTCTCCGACGGGCGCTGGAACGGCTTATTCCATATCAGGTGGTGTCGGGCCCTGTCCGCCCTCCTGCCCAGGGGAAGCCCCCCTCCGGGCGGGGCCGCGCCGCCCGGACGCCTGCCCTCCGGGCGCCCTGGGAGAAGAACAAGCAGCGGCCCCTCCGGATGCTCAGCATGGTCGCACGCACACGGTGACCCTCCGAAAGGAACGACACATGGCTTCTTCCCGGCTGCGCGCCCAGGTCCTTCCGAGGGCCCTGCTCCTGCTCACGGCGGTCTCCGGCTTCTCGGCGGTGGCGGCGCCCGCGCCCACCCCGCAGGCGGATCCCCAGATGCAGAAGGTCCTGGACGCGTACCAGGCGCTGAACCCGAAGCCGCTCGAGACGCTGCAACCCGCCGAGGCGCGCGAGGGGCCCTCCGCGACAGACGCCGTCGAGGCGGTGCTGAAGCAGGAGGGCAAGGCCGCCGCGCCGGAGAAGGTGGCCCGGGTGGAGGAGCGGAAGATTCCAGGCCCCGCGGGGGAGCTGGACGTCCGCGTCTACACGCCCGAGGGCAGCGGCCCGTTCCCGGGCGTCGTGTACTTCCACGGGGGAGGGTTCGTCCTCGCGGACCTGGAGACGTATGACGCCAGCGCGCGGGCGCTCGCGAACCAGGCGCAGGCCGTGGTGGTCAGCGTCCACTACCGCCAGGCCCCGGAGAATCGCTTCCCGGCGGCGCTCGACGATGCCCAGGCGGCCTTCCAGTACGTGCAGTCCCACGCGAAGAACTTCAACATCGACGCGAAGCGCGTGGCCATCGCGGGCGAGAGCGCGGGTGGCAACCTGGCCACGGCCGTGGCCATGCGGCAGGTGAAGCAGAAGGGGGCGGTGCCCGTCTTCCAACTGCTCATCTACCCCTTCGTCAGCAACGACCTGTCCACGCCTTCGCACCAGCGCAATGGCGGCGGCGAATACCTCGTGAGCAACGAGGCGCTGGGCTGGTTCTGGCGGAACACGCTGGGGAGCAACTGGCGGAAGACGCGCAACGCCGAGGCGCTCCCCCTCCAGGCCACCCCGCGGCAGTTGAAGGGCCTGCCTCCGGCGCTGGTGATGGTCGCCTCGCTGGACCCGTTGCTGGATGAAGGCATCGCCTATGCCGACAAGCTGAAGGCCGCGGGCGTGAAGGTGGACGTGAAGCGCTATGACGGCGTCACGCACGAGTTCTTCGGCATGGCCCCGGTGGTGGACAAGGCGAAGCGGGCCCAGACGGACGCGGGCGTGGCGCTGCGCAAGGCGTTCTCCGCGCAGGGCATCGGCGGCTCCGGCGAGGAGGCCGAGGAGGCCGAGGAGCGGTAGCCCCGGGCCCGCCCTTCGAGGACATTCCGGCCGCGCACGTTGAAGGGCGTGCGCGGCCGTCGCGCGTGGCGGGCCTACTCCGCGCGCAGCGACACCGACGGCGAGACGCGGCTGGCGCGCAGCGCGGGCACCAGGCACGCGAGCAACGACAGCCCCGCCAGCGCCACGGCCACGCCCAGGAAGATGTCCGGGGCGAAGGGCTCCACGCCGTACAGCGCCGTCGCCATGAGCCGCGTGCAGCCCAGGGCCGCGAGCAATCCCGCGCCCACGCCCAGCGCGGTGAGCCGCAGCCCCTGGCCCAGCACCAGCCGCAGCACCTGGAGGGGATGGGCGCCCAGCGCCAACCGGATGCCCAGCTCGCGCGTCCTCTGGCCCACGGAGTAGGCCAGCACGCCGTAGACGCCGACACCGGCCAGCAGGACGGCGAGCGCGGCGAACGCCCCCAGCAGCCGCGCCGTGCCCGTGGGCCGGAGCAGGACGCGCTCCACCCGCTCGGAGAAGGGCTGCAAGGCATCGAGGGGCTGTTCGGCGTCCACCGCCTTCACCGCTTCACGCAGCGCGGCCAGGGCCGAGGACGCGCTGTCCTCGCCGCGCACCACCAGCGTCAGGGCGTGCAGGGGATACTGGGCATAGGGCAGGTAGGCCTCGGGCATTGCGGGCCGGGTGAGGTTCTCGTGGCGGACGTCCTCCACCACGCCGACGATGTCCCGGAACGGCTGCTGGTCATCCCAGTCCAGCCGCACCCGCCGGCCCAGGGCCTCTCCACCCCCGAGGTACCTCCGGACGAACGCCTCGTTGACGATGATGACGGGGGCGGCCTTCTCTTCGTCCTGGGGGCCGAAGTCGCGGCCCTGCCGCACCTGGATGCGCAGCGCCGCGAAGTAGCCGGGCGTGGCCACGCGGAACGCCGTGTGCCGCCGCTCGCTGGAGGGGTTCGTGTCGCCCTCCAACTGGAAGTCCCCGTCCGTGCCCGAGCCGCCCAGCGGGGCATCGTTGACGAAGCCCACCGCCTCCACGCCGGGCCGGGCCTTCAGCCGCTCCGCGACGTCCTGCACGAAGGCCCGCTTGCGCGCGTCATCCCGGTAGCCGTCGGGAGAGAGGGTCAACTGCGCGCTGATGACGCCGGACGCGTCGAAGCCCGGGTCCACCGCCATGACGTTGTAGAGCGAGCGCACGATGAGCGCCGTGCCCACCGTCAGCACCAGCGCGAGCGCGAGCTGCACCATGACGAGCCCGCTGCGCAAGGGGTGCCCGGTGCGGGCGCCCACGGCGCTTCCGGACTGCCGCAGCATGGGCAGCACGTCCAGTCCCGTCGCGTGCAGCGCGGGCGCGAGGCCGAACAGCAGGCCCGTGCCCACCGACAGCAGCGCGCTGAAGCCCAGGACGGTGCCGTTGATTTCCAGGGGCGCCACGCGCAGCAGCGCGTGCGGCAGCAGCGCGCGCACCAGCTCCATGCCCCACAGCCCCAGCACCAGGCCCATGCCCCCGCCGAGCAGGGACAAAAGCACGCTCTCCACCAGGGACTGCTGGAGCCGGCGGCGGCGGCTGGCGCCCAGCGCCGCGCGGATGGCGCCATCCCGTTGCCGCGACAGCGTGCGCACCAACATGAGGTTGGCCACGTTCGCGCACGCGATGAGCAGCACGAAGCCCACCGCCGCCCACAACATCCACAGCACGTCGCGCGTGTTGGACGTCAGGTGGTCCTGCCAGGTCTTCAGCCGGATGCCATGACGCTTCTGCCCGGCTTCGGGCGTCCCGACAACCTCCGCCACCCGCCGCAGGTCCGCCTGGGCGGCCTCCACCGAGGTGCCCGGCGCCACCCGGCCCAGCACGGACAGGTAGTGGTTGCCGTGGCGCTGCGGGTCCAGCCACTCGGGAATCCACACGTCCGTGTCCTCGGCCATCTCCGGGAAGGAGAAGTCCTCGGGCAGCACGCCCACCACCGTGTGGCTGCGGTCATTCAGCACCAGCGTCCGCCCCACCACGTCCGGCGCGCCCCCGAGCGCCCGCTGCCAGTAGCCGTGGCCCACCAGCACCACGGAGACGTTGCCGCCCGGGGGCGCGTCCTCCTCGCGGAAGTCGCGGCCCTGCGCGGGGCGGACGCCCAGCACGGAGAAGAAGTTCGTCGTCACCCGGTTGGCCCGCACCCGCTCGGGCACCTCCGTCCCCGTGCGGTTGAGGTTGGTGCGCCCGAACCCCGCGAGCTGGCTGAAGCCCTTCGCGTGCTCCCGCCACCCGAGCAGCTCCGGCGGCGCCACCGAGGCGTGGCTCACCGACTCCTGCTCACACCAGATGCGCACCAGCGTCTCCGCGGCCGGGAAGGGCAGGGGCCGCAGCACCATGGCGTGGATGGCGCTGAAGAGGACCGTGTTCGCCCCGATGACGAGCGCCAGCGTGAGCCCCGCGGCCAAGGTGAAGCCGGGGGTCCGTGACAGGGTGCGAATCGCGTAGCGGAGGTCCTGGCGGAGGGAGTCCATGGCGGTGGCCTTCAGCGAAGGACATGCCAACCTACCCCGCCGGCGCGACCCCAGGGGGCGGGCTGGCCGCCTCGCCTGGAGCGCCCGGTGGACTGCTCGGATGCGGGAAGCCGCGTCCCGGAAACGGACAGCGCGCTGGCCCGGCGGCCCGTCAGTGGACGGCCCAGCGGGCGGCAATCTCCTCGCAGGCCAGCACCACGTCGTTCATCCGGCGCTGCTGGGCGCGCGGGGCCTGGAAGAGCCGGCCGGCGAAGACGTCGAACACGCCCACCAGCCGCGGGTCCACCGGGCCGCGCTGCTCCAGCCGCTCCTCCGCGTAGCGCTGGAGCACCGTGGCGATGTACTGCCCGGAGCGCTCATCCAGCGGCGAGTGCTTGGAGAAGTACAGCTTGAGCAGGCCCGAGCGCATCATCCCCTGGGCATCCACGCTGCGCAGGAGCACCTCGGGACGCACGCTGACGTCCACGCCGCCCAGCGCCAGGGGCGGCAGGTCCGCCTCCACGGGGCTGGCGACGGCGCGCGCGATCAGCCCCTCCGCGGACGCCAGGCAGCGCTGGAGCGCCTCGGCGCACAGGGCCAGCCGGTGCGCGTCGTAGTCGGATTCGGGGCGGGCGTTCAGCAGCCGCCGCTGGTGGTAGCGGAGGATGACCTCGTCCCGGCCTTCGCACAGGAACTCGACGATGGCCTGGGCGGCGGCGGGGTAGCGCAGGTACTGCGGGTCCACCGGGTGCTTCTGTCCCTGGATGATGCGCTTGCGCAGGGACGGCGTCGCGGTGAGGTACTGGCCCAGCTTGTTGACGGAGACGCGCGGACTCTCACGGGTAACGGTCATCTTCCAGCCTTCCTTGGCGGCTTCGGGAATGAAGGAAGACTACCGGAAGGGTCTGACATTCCCGGGGCGGCGGGGAGCACCGCCGCCCGCAGCGGGAATCCGCCCTGGAGGGTAGGGGGCCTCAGGGCTTGGGCGGAGGCCTCCGGTTGGCCATGGACGCGATGACGGCCATCAGCTCCACGGGCTCGATGGGCTTGGGCACGTGGGTGGTGAAGCCCGCGAGCAGGGCCCGGGTCCGGTCCTCCATGCGCGTGTAGGCGGTGAGGGCCACCGCTGGCAGGGCGCCGCCCTGCTCCGGGGGCAGGGCCCGCACGCGGGCGATGAAGCGATACCCATCCTCCAAGGGCATGCCGACGTCGGAGACGAGCACGTCGAAGGGCTGACGCTGCATCTCGCCCAGCGCCTCCTCGGCGGAGCTGGCCGTGGTGACCACGCCGCCGCACGTCTCGATGATGCTGCGCAGCAGCTCGCGCGTGTCCTCCTCGTCGTCCACCACCAGCAGCCGGAGCCCCACGAGCTGCGGCGGACAGGGGATGTCCTGCTCCATCAACGGCGCGCGCAGGGCGGGCGGCACCAGGACCTCGCGCCGCAGGGCCACGGCCTGGGGCAGGCTGACCACGAAGGTGGCGCCCTGGCCGTCGCCGTCGCTGGCGACGGACACGGTGCCGCCGTGCAGCTCCACCAGGTGGCGGACGATGGACAGGCCCAGCCCCAGGCCGCCCGTCTTGCGCGTGGTGCTGCCGTCGGCCTGACGGAAGCGCTCGAAGACGTGGGGCAGGAACTGCGCCGAGATGCCCTGGCCGGTGTCCGCGACCGTGATCTCCACCGACGAGTTGCGCCGCTCCACCAGCACCTGCACGCGGCCCCCCTTGGGGGTGAACTTCACGGCGTTGGACAGCAGGTTCCACACCACCTGCTGGAGCCGGCTGGTGTCGCCCATGATGCTGCCGCCCGAGTCGAGCGCGGCCTGGATGCGGATGCCCTTCGCCTCGGCCGCGGGCTTCATGGACTCGAGCGCCGCCTCGACGACCTGGCTCACGTCGACGGACGTCACCTCCAGCTTCAGCTTGCCTGTCATGATGCGGCTGACGTCGAGCAGGTCCTCGATGAGCTGCCCCTGGGCGCGGGCGTTGCGCTCCACGGTGGCCAGCGCGCGCTCCCGCTTCTCCTGGGGCAGCGTCCCCGTGCGCAGCATCTGCACCCAGCCCAGCACCGCGGTGAGCGGGGTGCGCAGCTCGTGGGAGACGGTGGCCAGGAACTCGTCCTTGAGCCGGTTGGCTTCCTCCGCCTCCTCGCGGGCCGCGCGCTCGCGCGTGAGCAGCGCCTCGCGCTCCGCCTCCAACTGCTTCTGTCCTCGGATGTCGCGGCTCACGGTGGCGATGCCCACCTGGCGCCGCGTGTTGGGGTCGGTGAGCGCGAAGGTGTTGTAGTGCGCTGGAATGGGCGTGTCCGTCGGGAAGTGGCGGAAGCGGAACTCGCCCTCCCACCGCCCGCCGTTGAGCAACTGCGGCGCGATGTGCTGCGCGACGTACTCGCGGTCCTCGGGCAGGAAGAAGTCGGCCAGCATGTACTGGGTGACGTCCTCGGTGCGCCCGATGCCCAGCAGCCGCCGGCCCGCTTCGTTCACCCACAAGGCCTGGCCCTGCTCGGTGCCCACCCCGATGAAGTCGGTGGACTGCTCGACGATGGTGGCCAACCGCTCGCGCTCCCGCTCCGCGCTGCGTTGGTCCGTCACGTCCTGGAGGGCGCCCACGACGCGGTCGGGCTGCCCCTGCGCGTCGAAGTGCGTCTTCACCATGGCGAGCAGCGACCGCTCCACGCCATCCCAGCCCTGGACGCGGCACTCCAATCGCGTGGCGCCCGCGCCCGGATGCAGCGCCCGCTCCACGGTGCGGCGCGCCCGCTCCAGGTCATCGGGGTGGATGCGGGCCGCGGCCTCCTGGAGCGTGGGGGACGCCCCGGCGGGCAGCCCGACGTGCTGGAGCGCGCGCTCATCCCACGTCAGCTCGCCGCGGGTGTACTGCAGCTCCACGACGCCCAGTTGCCCGGCGGCCAGCGCCATCCGCAGCCGTTCTTCGCTCGTCCGGAGCGCGGCCTCCGCCTGGGCGCGGCGCGCGACCTCCGCCTCGGCCTGGGCCCGGGCCTCCTGGGCGCGGTGGAAGGCCACGCGTTCGGCGCGCTTCTCCTGCTCCACGGTCAGGTGGGTGGCCAGCTCGCGCGCCAGGTCCTCGAAGAACTGGCGGTAGGTGGCGTCGAAGCGCAGGCGCGGGCTGATGCCCAGGACGACCACGCCCCGCAGCGTGTCCGTGCTGGAGCGCCGCAAGGGCAGGGCCAGCGCGGCCTCCGTGGGCTCGGGCCAGAAGCCGAAGTGGCGGCCTCCGAGCAGCGTCTGCACCGGCTCGAGCATCACCGGGGTGTCGGACGCCATGGCCTGCCGGGCGGCCTCGGTGATGCGCTCCAGGTCCACCGGGGCGGAGTCCCGCGAGAGCCCGTCGAGCCCCGAGGTGCCCGTGAGCGCCAGCCGCTGCGTGGCCCGGTCGTAGTGGTAGATGAGCGCGAAGGGGATGTCCTTCACGTTGTCGGCCAGCGCGCGGATGGCGTCCGGGGTGGGGTTCTCGGTGGCTTCCACGCGAGGGGCCAGCGCGCGGAGCGTCGCCAGGCGGCGCTCGCTGAGCACGACGTCGGTGACCTCGAAGACCACCTGGAGGATGCCCGCGATGCGGCCCTCGTCATCCCGCAAGGGGCTGAAGTCGAAGGTGAAGTAGGCCTCCTCGTTGAACCCGTAGCGGGTGAGCAGGAAGAAGGTCTTCTCCACCTGCTTGATTTCGCCCGTCTCCAGGACCTTGCGCATCCAGGGGTGGATGACGGGATAGGTGTCGGGCCAGCACTCCCGGTAGGTGGCGCCCAGGTAGCGGGGATGCCGGGGGCCCATGATGACGGCGTAGCCATCGTTGTAGAGCTGGATGAGGTCGTCGCCCCAGAAGATGATGGCCGGGGCGGGCATCTCCAGAATCATGGCGACGAAGGACTTCAATGACCGCGTCCACGACGCGTAGGGGCCGAGCTTCGTCCGGCTCCAGTCATGCGTCCGCAGAAGGGCGCCGAGTTCACCACCGGGAGCAGCAGGTTCGGTCTGGGAAGTGAGATGTTTCACGCAGTTGGTCGGGTCCGAAGGCAGGCAGCGCTTTCTACCTATGCACGATGCAGCCTGCCTTGTTCCGGGCGCGCAGGAACGGCTGAGTCGAGAGCGGGCAGGGAGCCGGGCGTCCGGCGCGCCGTCAGCGTCCGCTCCTGAACACCCGCGCGCCGCTCGGGCGGCGTGGCGCCGGGGGGAGTTGAAGCGGGATTCACGACGCGAGGCGCTGTGCATCCGGCTGACAGTCTCTGGCAGGTCTTTGTACTTTTTCCGCAAGGAGCCCGTTCCTACTTTTGGCGGTGGAAGGGGCCCCGCGTCAGGGGCGTCTCGTGAACTGCGCGGGGAGCTGTTTCCCGTGCTCAGCGATACCTGGAGGTGGTGTCATGGTGGATACGGCAGAGAACCCGCTGGGGCTGAACGGTTTCGAGTTCGTGGAGTTCACGAGCCCCGAGCCCGAGGTGATGGTGCGCCTCTTCGAGCGGCTGGGGTTCACCGCGTACTCCAAGCACCCGACCAAGGAGCTGATTCGCTACAAGCAGGGCGGCATCAACCTGCTCATCAACCGCGAGACGGAGGGGCAGGCCGCCGAGTTCCGCGCGGCGCACGGCGCCTCCGCCAGCGGAATGGCCTTCCGCGTGGCCAACGCGCGCGCGGCGTACGAGATGGCGCTGGAGCGCGGCGCGAAGGCCGCTGACCCGGAGCGCGGTTCGCTGGGCGAGGGCTCCTATGTCCTGGAGGGCATCGGCGGCAGCCTGCTGTATCTCGTGGACCGTCACGGCGCGAAGGGCTCGCTCTATGACACCTGGCAGGAGCTCCCCGGCGCCGAGGAGGCCGAGGCGAAGAACAGCGTGGGCCTGGAGACGCTGGACCACCTGACGCACAACGTGCGGCGCGGCCAGATGCGCACCTGGTCGTCCTTCTACAGCCGCATCTTCGGCTTCACCGAGCAGAAGTACTTCGACATCAAGGGGCAGGCCACGGGCCTGTTCAGCCAGGCGATGATCGCCCCGGACCAGGCCATCCGCATCCCGCTCAACGAGAGCCAGGACGACAAGTCGCAGATCGAGGAGTTCATCCGCCAGTACAACGGCGAGGGCATCCAGCACCTGGCACTCACCACGCCGGACATCTACGGCACCGTGGAGAAGCTGCGCGCGCGCGGTGTGTCCCTGCAGGACACCATCGACACCTACTACGACCTGGTGGACAAGCGCGTGCCCAACCACGGCGAGGACCTGGCGCGGATGCGGAAGAACCGCATCCTCATCGACGGCAACGAGGAGGAGGGGCTGCTGCTGCAGATCTTCACCGAGAACCTCTTCGGCCCCATCTTCTTCGAGATCATCCAGCGCAAGGGCAACGAGGGCTTCGGCAACGGCAACTTCCAGGCGCTCTTCGAGTCCATCGAGCTGGACCAGATTCGCCGCGGCGTCATCAAGGTCGACCCGGGCAGCTAGTCCGCGCGTCGCGCTTCCCAGGAGATTCCGGTGACCACCCAGCCTCACACCGAGGTGGCGCCGGGGAGCGCCCTCAAGACGGCTCCCGGCGCGTACCTTTCCGGCTTCGGCAACGAGTTCGCCACCGAGGCGGTGCCCGGCGCACTGCCCGTGGGGCAGAACTCGCCCCAGCGGACGCCGTACGGCCTGTATGCCGAGCAGCTGTCGGGCTCGGCCTTCACCGCGCCGCGCCGGGAGAACCACCGCTCGTGGCTGTACCGCCTGCGGCCCAGCGCCGCGCACCCGGCGTTCCAGCCGCTGCCGCAGGGGGCGCTGCGCAGCGGCCCCTTCGACGAGGTGCCGGTGTCGCCCAACCGGCTGCGGTGGGACCCGCGGCCGGCCCCGGCCGCGCCCACGGACTTCGTGGACGGGCTCGTCACCTACGCGGGCAACGGCGACGTGGGGACGGGCGCGGGCATCAGCATCCACCTGTATGCGGCCAACCGCTCCATGGTGGACCGCGTGTTCTTCGACGCGGACGGCGAGCTGCTCCTCGTCCCGCAGGCGGGGCGGCTGCGGCTCGTCACCGAGCTGGGCGTGATGGACGTGTCGCCGGGGGAGCTGGGCGTGGTGCCCCGGGGCGTGCGCTTCCGGGTGGAGCTGCCCGAAGGGCAGGCCTCCGGCTACGTCTGTGAGAATCACGGCGCGCAGTTCCGGCTGCCGGACCTGGGGCCCATTGGCGCCAACGGCCTGGCGAACCCGCGCGACTTCCTCACGCCCGTGGCGGCCTTCGAGGACGTGGACCGTCCCACGGAGGTGGTGCAGAAGTTCCAGGGCCGCCTGTGGGCGGCGCGGTACGCGCACTCGCCGCTGGACGTGGTGGCGTGGCACGGGAACCTGGCGCCGTACAAGTACGACTTGTCCCGGTTCAACACCATCAACACGGTGAGCTTCGACCACCCGGACCCGTCCATCTTCACGGTCCTCACGTCGCCCAGTGAGGTGCCGGGCACTGCCAACTGCGACTTCGTCATCTTCCCGCCGCGGTGGATGGTGGCGGAGGGCACCTTCCGGCCGCCCTGGTTCCACCGCAACGTGATGAGCGAGTTCATGGGCCTGGTGCACGGCGTCTACGACGCCAAGGCCGGTGGCTTCGCGCCCGGCGGCGCGTCGCTGCACAACTGCATGAGCGGCCACGGCCCGGACAAGGCCAGCTACGAGCAGGCGGTGCAGGCGGACCTGAAGCCGCACAAAATCAAGGACACGCTGGCCTTCATGTTCGAGTCGCGCTGGGTCATCCGCCCCACGCGCTTCGCCATGGAGTCCCCGGGGCTCCAGCCGGACTACGACGCGTGCTGGTCTGGCTTCCAGAAGGCGAAGCTGCCTTGAGGGCCTCGTGAGCACGGAGGGCGGCGCGCCGGCGCGCAAGCGGGTGTGGACGACACCGGCCAACGTGAAGCTGCTGCCGGTGAGCGCGCTGGAGGACCCGGGCTCGCGCAACCTCGTGCTGCAGATTGGCGACGCCTTCTTCCACGGCTTCCTGGTGCGCAAGGGGGACGCGGTCCATGGCTACGTGGACCGGTGCCCCCACGCGGGCCTGCCCCTGGCGCGCGAGCTGGACCGCTACCTGACGCCCGACAAGGGCCTCATCGTCTGCGGCTGGCACGGCGCGCTGTTCCAGGTGGAGGACGGCCTGTGCGTGGGCGGCCCGTGCGCGGGCGGGCGGCTGACGCCGTGGCCGGTGACGGTGCGCGACGGCGTGGTCGTCACCACCTGAGCCTGGCGCTCAGGCGGCCGCGGCGATGACTGGCGCGGCCTGGGGCTCCTCGGGCGGGGCGACCAGGGCCTTCTTCTCCCAGGCGCGGCTGCGCCAGCGCAGCCACATGGTGATGCCGCGCACCCACTCATCCGCGGCCACCGCCATCCACACGCCGGCCAGTCCCAGGCCCAGGTGGAAGACGAGGTAGTAGCCCAGCGGCAGGCTCATGCAGACCATGGACGCGATGCCCATGTAGACGGTGAACGTCGCGTCACCGGCGGCGCGCAGGGCGTTGATGAGCACCAGGTTGAAGCAGCGCCCCGTCTCCAGGACCAGCCCGATGACGATGACCTGCGCCGTCATCTGGATGATGTCGGCGTTCTCGGTGAACCGGGACACGAGCGGCACGCGGATGAGGATGACGGCCACGTCCACCGCCACCGTGATGACCAGGCCCCACTTCAGGCTGCGCAGCGCCTGGGCGAAGGCGTCGTCCGCGCGGCGGGCGCCCACCATCCGGCCCACGATGATGGACGTCCCCAGGCCAATGGCCAGGCTGCACAGGAAGACGTACTGGGAGATGGCGTGCGCGTACTGCCGGGAGGCCATGGCCACCGGTCCAAGGAACGTCACGTAGTACAGGAACACCGTCTGGCAGCCCTGGTACGTGGCCTGCTCGAAGGCGGAGGGCAGGCCCACCTTGAGAATCTTGCGGACGTGGTCCTTGGAGAACGTCACGTAGTCGGCCGCGCGCATCTTCACCGGCATCACCCGGTAGAGCACGTAGACGAAGACGCCCAGCGCGACGGCGCGGCTCACCACCGTGGAGAGGGCCGCGCCCGCCACGCCCATCGCGGGGAAGCCGAAGTGGCCCGCGATGAGCAGGAAGTTGCCGCCGATGTGCAGCACGTTCATCCCCAGCGAGACGAACATGGACGCGCGGGTGAAGCCGTAGGTGCGCAAGAGGCCCGCGAAGACGTTGATGAGCGCCTGCAGGAAGAGGAAGCCGCCGACGATGTGCAGGTACGTCTTGGCGTAGGCCAGCATGTGGCCCTGGAGGTTCATCCCGCCCAGGATGGCGTCGCCGGTGAGCAGCAGGCCCGCGCTGACGGTGACGCCGAGCGCGAGGTTCATCGTGACGGCGAGGGCGGAGATGCGCGCGGCCTCCGCCTGCCTGCGCGCCCCCAGGTACTGCGCCACCACGATGGCCGCGCCGTGCCCCACCACCTCCATGATGAGGATGCAGATGAAGACGTACTGGTTGACGACGCCCACCGAGGCGACGGCGTCATCCGACACGCCGCTGAGCATCAGCGTGTCCGCCGTGCCCATCATCATGAACAGCAGCAGCTCCAGGAAGATGGGCCAGGTGAGCCGGAACAGCCCCAGGTTCGAGGCATCGTTCGGACCGGCGTTCGGCGAGGCTGCGACGTCCATGGGGGCGGCGACTCCGTGAGGCGGGGCGACCACGCCTCGGCTCGCGCCAGCGTCTCGCACGTCGCGAGGCGCACGTCGAGTGACGTCAGGTGCGAGCGCCGTTGCTTGATGGGAGCTCAAACAACGCGCGCCGGATGCTCACGCCGCCACTCGCCGGCCGCCGCGCGGTGAGCGCCGCGGATCATCGGCGGGGCATTGGGCGTCAACGGGGCCTGCGTGACAGCGCTGTGCCCGCGCTTGGTTGGAGGACCAAGGGGCGTATCGCCTGCCTGCTGGGCTTCACCGCTGGACGATGTCGCTGTCCTGCAGATACTCGGAGGCCTCGACGATGGCCTCCACCGTCCAGCCCCGGTTGGAGCCTCGGCCACTGACTTCACAGTTGCCGTCGGTGTGGACGCCGATCAGATGGCCCTGGCGGTTGAGGACCCCCGCGCCGGAGCTGGCCACCAGCGTGTCCAGGTCCTTGTAGAAGATGATGCCGTTGCAGGCGTCCAGGTAGTCGCCCTCGGCGATGGCCTTCGGGCGGCCTCGGGGGTGCTGGACGATGGCCAGCCGCTCGCTCGGCACGGCCGACAGCGGCGTGGGCGCGACGTCCGGGAGCTCGTCGAGCCGGATGAGCGCATAGTCGGGCGCCAGCGACTGCTCGATGACGACCCCTTCGGTGATCAGCGTATCGCCGTCCGCGTCGTCCTCGAAGTTGAAGACCAGCAGCGTCACGTCACCGACCTGGACGCAGTGGCCCGCGGTGAGCACCACCGGACCCGCGCTGGCTTCAATCAGCGTCCCGGTGCAGCGCCCGTCAATGAACACGACGGCGTCTTCCCGGGCCTGGATGACGTCCGAGAACTCGCCCACGTAGCTGTTGATGGGCGTGAAGTCGAGCGTCGGACCGCACTGCGCGAAAGGACGAACCTCCGGTCTGGGCGGTGGTTGCTCACAGACCGAAGGCTCGGTCAGCTCGGCTCGCCCTCCGCAGGCGGTGAGGCCCAGGAGGACGAGCCTGGCGAGGCGCGAGCCCCACGGCTTCATGCTGGAAACGGTGGGGAGGCGCGCCATGACGGACTAGCGGTACAGGGTGCGGAGCGCGGTCTCGTCGGAGGCCTTGAAGTTACCGTTCTCGGACGCGCTGAAGCAGGAGTTCATGAGCGAGCCGCCAGAGGTCGCGGTGGTCGGCGTGCCAGCGATGTGGATGGCGCCCACGCCCGCGGTGCCCTCGTTGGTGGCCGCGCCGCCGCAGCTGATGCTGCGGTTGTAGTAGTCAGAGTGACGCAGACCGACGGCGTGACCCAGCTCGTGCGTGACGACGTGCTCCACCACGGCCACGCCGTAGCTGGCCGTGCCCGTGCCGATGTTGATGATGCCGTAGGGCAGGCCACCGGAGGGGAAGCCCGCCGAGCCGCCCGCGCCCGTCGTGGTGCGCGCGGAGATGGTGGCGTTGCAGCCCGTGCCGCCACGCTGCATGCGGAAGCGCAGGCCCAGGTTGTTGTAGTTGACGATGGCGCGGTCGAGGCCGGACATCAGGGTGGAGTTCGCCGCGTACGAGGAGTTCGGGACGATGCAGATGACCCGGACGCCCGTGCCGACCAGGTTCGTCGTGCGGTACTGCTCCTCGGACTGCATGCCCGACTGCAGCATCTCGCGCGAGGCCTCGAGCGTCACGTGCGCGTCGCGGCCGACGTACACCTGGCCCTCGGAGACCAGGATGTCATTCGTCGGGAAGCCGGCCTGCTCCAGGTTGGCGATGATCTCCTCCTGCTCGCTGCCCTGCATGTCGGCGCCACAGCCGGCCAGCAGCGCGCTACCGCTCATCATCAGGACTGCCGCACCCTTGAACATCTTCTGGAACATGGGCATCGAAGGCTCCGTGTCGTTGACTGCGGGGGGACGCGTCGTCCGCCTGGTGTCCACCAGCCGCGGTGAGACGCGTCGCAGCCTCTGAGCAATTGAGGGGCCAACAGGTCCCATAGACTGAGAAAGCCGAAACTGTTGCTTAGTCTGGAGTGCTAGCGCACCAGGACTCGGTGACGGACTCGTAAACGGCGTTGACGCCCGAGCCGCCAAGTCCGCGTGAATCCAGGGGATTTGGCTGGGAGTGGGGGGCGTTGCGAAACCAAACAGTGGTGTCTGGTTATCGGGCACCTGCCCCGTGGGGCAAAGACAACCCAGGTGATGTCTGCCACAACTGAAAACAAACTTCATCCCTGGAAATGATGCGGTTGGTGAAAAGTGCACTGACGCACGGCTGAACGCGTCATCCCGGAAAGATGGGGGGAGCCGACACACGCTCGGTGTATCCAGTCTCCCATGCCAATGCGCCACGTCACCTATCCAGTCGCCGCGCTGCTGGGCGCGGCTCTGTCTCTCCTGCCGGGCTGTGGGAGCACGAAGTCGAACAGCCCCTCTCCGTTGAACTCCCAGGACCCATCCTTGTCGACCCGTCAGGCGGCCGAGGCCTGGACACGCGCTCGCGTTGGCGACCGCGCCACCTACGCCTTCTCGGCCTCGATGGGCCCGTCACCTGAAGGCGGTGACGCCGCGAGGACGGTGGAAGGTCGCATGCAGTTGGAAGTGGTGTCCGTACAGCAGCCGTGGGTCTGGGTCCGCGTGGCGTATACGGATGCCTCCGGGGGCGCGCTGTCCGCGGTGCGACTGGCGAAGGACCTGCTGGTGCCCGTGCGCTCGGACGAGACGCGCCCGCTCGATGTCCCGCACTCGGGCACGGCCAGCGCGGAGAGCCCCTCGTTCGCGGGGCGCACCTGGGAGGCCCTCCGTTATGTGAGTGACCAGCGCCCCGTGGACGGGCCGCTGCGCTCCAGCCTGTATGCGAATGACTCGGGGCCGCTCTACCTCACCCGCGGCTTGTTGGAGGCCACCGTCGAAACAGCCGGGTTCCGCACGCCGGGCCGCCTCCACCTGTCATTGCAGGAGCTGAACGAGGGCTCGCCCGCCACCCGCGCGCCCGCGCCCGCGCTGGAGCGGCCCCTGGGGCCCGGCGCGTACTACGAGCGGAAGGTGGACATCGCGCCCACGCATGAGGTGGCGCGGGTCTGCTTCACCGCCGAGCGTGGCTACGTCCTGCGCACGGAAGGCCCCGCCGGCGCGGGTGGCGCCCCGTGCTCCGACTTCTCCCAGGCGGAGCCGGAGCCCTTGGAGGACTTGCTGATGAGCCTGCCCTGGGAGGTGCTGTCGTCGGGGGGATGGCCGCCCGGGGGCGCCTCCGGCGCGCGTGGCACCTTCACCGAGGGGAGCCGCTCCGTGCCCGCGGTCACCGACCAGCGCCCCGAGGACGTCGACGGCACGCAGCACGTCTTCTCGGAGACCTACGCGGTGGACCCCTGGGCGCCGGAGCTCGCGGGCATGCCGTATGAAGCGCGCTTCCAGCCGCTCGCCAGTGGCACGGAGCGCACGGGCACGGGTGGCCAGCGCGAGTCCGTGGGCGGGACGCGCCTGGTGAACTGGGGGCCGTGGCTCGGCGCGCAGGAGTGAGGCACCGTCGCGCTTGAAGCTCGCGCCCCACCCCTCATCCCGGGTGGGGCGCGCGGCCTCCGAGGTCCGGGCGGGCTAGAGTGCCCCCGGACCGGAGGCTTCATGCATCTCGAGAGATTTCGTCGGCTGCCCGCGCTCGCGCTTCTGGGCCTGTCCTTCGTGGGCGGCCTGGGGTGCTCTGAGGACGGGGGCGTCGACACGCCGAATCCCCTGACGAACCCCCAGGACGGCCCGCCGGCCGGGAATCAGAACCCGGAGGCCACGTGCGCCATCCCAGCGGAGGCGGGGCTCGCGGACTCCTCCCGGCCCACCACCGTCGTCGGCACGGGAAGCCCGGAGAGCTGCACCAGCGAGGCCTTCATCCAGGCGGTGGCGAAGGGCGGGGTGATCACCTTCGACTGCGGCCCCGCGCCGGTGGTCATCACGCTGGAGCGGACGGCGAAGATCTTCAACGACACGGGGCCGGAGATCGTCATCGACGGGAAGGGGCTGGTGACGCTCAGCGGCGCCGGTCGCCACCGCATTCTGTACATGAACACGTGTGACAGGAACCAGGTGTGGACGACCTCGCACTGCCAGGACCAGGACCACCCGCGGCTGACGCTTCAGAACCTGACCTTCGTGGACGCCAACGCGAAGGCGGAGACCGAGTTCGACGGCGGCGGCGCCGTCTGGGTTCGCGGCGGGCGCGTGAAGGTCATCAACTCCCGGTTCTTCAACAACGTCTGCGCGGACACGGGGCCCGACGTGGGCGGCGGCGCCCTCCGCGTGTTCAGCCAGCACCGGAACCAGCCTGTCTACGTGGTGAACACGACCTTCGGCGGTCAGCCCGGCTACGGCGGTGTCTGCTCGAACGGCGGTGGCATCAGCAGCATCGGCGTGTCGTGGACCCTTCTCAACAGCCTCTTCTCCCACAACCGGGCCATCGGCAACGGCGCGAACCCCGCGCGGCCGGGGACTCCAGGAGGGGGGAGCGGCGGCGCCATCTACAACGATGGCAACACGATGACGCTGTCACTCTGCGGCACGCGCATCGAGCACAACGAAGTCAACGCCCACGGCAGCGCCATCTTCTTCGTGAGCAACGACCACTCGGGAAGCATCCGCATCGACCGCTCCGTGATTCGCAACAACACGGGCGGCTCGTGGTACCCGACGCATCCGCAGATTTCGAACCACGATGACACGCCCATCACCGTGACGAACTCCACGATTGAGTGAGCGCCACTCCGCCGGACGGTGACGCACGGTCCGGCGGAGGCGGCGCTCGATGCTGTCCGTCAGGGCTGGTGGTCCAGGCCGATGGGCATGTCCGGGTCCGTCAACACGTCGTCCAAGAGCCTGACGAGGTTCGCGTACACCCGGTCCGCGGTGGAGGCTTCGAACACGTCGGTGTTGAACTCCAACGTGCCGGTGAAGCCCTCGGGGGTCTCCGTGAGCGCCAGGGTGAGCTCGTAGGTCACGGAGCCGCGGTTGACGGGGACGGGTGTCACGGTGAGGCCTGGGAACTCCAGGGGCGCGGTGGGCGTGTTCTGCAGGACGAACATCGCCTGGAACACGGGAGGCCGGTTCGCTGGCAGCTCCACGCCGAGCGACGCGATGACCTGGTCGATGGGCACCTCCTGGTGGGCATATCCCGCCAGGGTCTCCTCGCGCGCTCGTTGGAGCAGCTCGCGGAACGTCGGCCGGCCTCGCAGGCTGACGCGCAGGCACAGCCCGTTGACGAACATCCCGATGAGCGGCTCCAGCTCTGGCCGGAGGCGGTTGGCGATGGGCGAGCCAATGACGACCTCCTCCTGTCCCGCCTGCCGGGCCAGCACGGTGCCATAAGCCGCCAGCAGCGCCATGAAGGGGGTCACCTGTTCACGGCGGCAGAGGCTGTACAGCGCCCGACTGCGCTGGGCGCCGAAGTCCACGGGCAGGCGCAGCCCGTTGAACGTACGCGTCGGCGGACGCGGCCGGTCCGTGGGGAGGTTCAACAGGGTGGGTGCCCCATCGAGTGCCTTCTTCCAGTACCCAAGCCGTTCCCGCAGCTCGTCACCCGACAGCCAGTCGCGTTGCCACGTCCCATAGTCCGGGTACTGGATGGTCAGCGTCGGCAGCCCCGCGTCTTCCCCCGTGACGCTGGCCGTGTAGAGCCGGCCCAGCTCGCGTGCGAGGACGCCCAGGGACCAGCCATCCGACGCGATGTGGTGCATGCAGAAGAAGAGCAGGTGCTCCGCGTCTCCCAGGCGCAGCAGCGACGCGTGCAGGAGGGGACCTCGCGTCAGGTCGAACGGGCGCAGCGCGGACGCCAGCATGTCGCGCAGCGCCTCCTCCTCACGGTCCTCCCTCCCTCGGAGGTCCACGTGCCGGAGCTGGAAGGAAGGCGGGGGCTGAATCCGCTGCACCGGCACGCCCGCCTCTTCGGAGTACGTGAGGCGCAGCGCTTCGTGCCGGGCGATGAGTCCCTGGAACGCGGCTTCGAGGTGGTGAGGCTCCAGCGGGCCGGTCAGCCGGAACGCGCGGGGGATGTTGTAGGCGCTGGATTCGGGGGCCCGCTGGAAGAATCGCCAGAGCCGCTCCTGGGCGAAGGACACGGGCATGGCGCCCTCGCGAGGCGCCCGGCGCAGGGGCGGCACGGGGCGCGCGAGCGCGACCGAGGTCTCTGGACTGGCGAGGTGCTGCGCCAGTTGGGCCACCGTGGGCCCGGCGAACAGCGTGCGCAGGGAGAGCTCGATGCCGAGCTCGGCGCGGACCCGCGACACGACCTGCGTGGCGAGGAGCGAATGTCCCCCGAGGTGGAAGAAGTTGTCGTGGATGCCCACGCGCTCCATCTCCAGGAGCGAGGCCCAGAGCCGGCAGAGCACCTCCTCCGTGAAGCTGCGGGGCGCCTGGTAGCTGGACGCATCGCCCTGCGCGGGCTCGGGCGAGGGCAGGGCGCGGCGGTCCACCTTGCCGTTGTGGGTCAGCGGCAGCGCGGGCATCAGGGTGAAGGATGCGGGCACCATGTGCTCCGGCAGCCTGTCTCGCAGCCAGGCGCGCATCGAGGACTGCGCGGGTGCCTCCTCGCGAGCAACGACGTACGCGGCGAGCTTGCGGTCCCCGCCTGCCTGGAGCGCGACCACCGTGCAGTCCTTCACGGCTGGGTGTTGCCGCAGTTGTTCTTCAATCTCGCCCAGCTCCACCCGAAAGCCGCGAATCTTCACCTGGAAGTCGACACGGCCCAGGTATTCGATGCGGCCGTCGGGCAGATGTCGGCCCAGGTCTCCCGTCTTGTAGAGGCGGGCACCGGGCCGCGGGCTGAAGGGGTCTGGCACGAAGGTTCTCGCGGTGAGCTCCGGGCGGTTGAAGTAGCCACGGCCCAGGCGCTCGCCCGCGACGTAGAGCTCTCCGGGAACGCCGATGGGCACGGGCCGCAGGTGTGCGTCCAACAGGTAGACGGGGCCATTCGTGATGGCGCGGCCGATGGGCACGGGACGTCCCAACGGCGGAGGGGCGTCGATGGGGTCGAAGGTGGAGAAGACCGTACACTCGGTGGGGCCATAGCCATTGAGCAGCCTCCGAGGTGGACCGTGCCGGAGCACTTCACGCAACGCCAACGGGTCCGCGGCTTCACCGCCGAAGACCAGCGTGTGGACGTCGCGAAACGCGTCCGGAACCTGGCGCGCCATCAGGTGGAGCACGGCGGTGGTGACGAACATGATGGTGATGGCTTCGGCCTGAACCTGGGCGGCGAGCTCGTATGGCTCGCGCGCCGGGTCGGCGGTGATGCCGACGAGGTGGGCCCCGTGCAGCAGCGCGCCCCAGATTTCGAAGGTGCTCGGGTCGAAGGACGCATTGGAAGCTTGGGCGACGCGGTCCTCCGGCGCGAAGTGGACGAAGTCGGAGTTCAGGAGCAGGGCCGTGACGCCGCGATGCAGGATGGCGCTGCCCTTGGGCCTGCCCGTGGAGCCCGAGGTGTAGATGACGTAGGCGATGTGGTCCGCGCCCGAGGCGAGGGGGAGCGGGAGCTCGGACTGCCGTGACACAGCGTCCCGTTCCGCGTCGATGCGGACGATGGGACCTTGAAAGGGCGGCAGGTGTTGCATCCGGGCTTCGTGGACGAGCAGGAGTCCGACACGGGAGTCCTCGAGCATGAAGGCCAACCGCTCCGCCGGGTAGGACGTCTCCAGCGGCAGGTAGGCCCCCCCCGCCTTGAGGATGCCGAGCATGCTGACGATGAGGTCCACGGAGCGCTCGACACACAGGCCCACGAGGACTTCGGGCCCCACGCCGAGCGACCGCAGGTGGCGCGCCAACTGGTTGGACCGGGCGTCGAGCTCCCGGTAGGTGAGGCGCTGCGCGCCGTAGGAGACGGCGAGGGCGTCCGGCGTCTTCGCGGCCTGCTGGGAGAAGAGCTCGTGGACACAGCGGTCGCGAGGAAAGTCCGCGGAAGCGGCGTTCCACTCGCGCAGCACCCGGTGACGCTCGGCGGGCGTGAGCAGGGGCAGCGCGGAGATGCGCTGGTGCGGGTCGGCGGCAGCGGCCTCCAGCAGGACCTGGAGGTGTCCCGCCATGCGTTCGATGCGTGCGTCATCGAAGAGGTCCGTGTCGTACTCGAAGGTGGCGCGAAGTCCCTCGGGCGTCCTCGCCATGTAGAGGATGAGGTCGCACTTCGCCGTGCCGGTGTTCACCTCCCAGGACTCCGCCAGGGCGCTGAGCTGGAGCGCCGCGGCGGGGTCCGCCTCCAGCGTGGGCGCGTTCTGGAGGACGAACATCACCTGGAAGAGCTGCGCGTGGCGGAGGGTGCGCTCCGGCTGGAGCGTCTCGACCAGCTTTTCGAACGGCAGCTCCTGGTGGGCGAAAGCACCGAGCGTCACCTCGCGCACCCGGGCCATGAGGTCGACGAAGCGCGGGTTGCCTGACACGTCGTTGCGCAGCACGAGCGTGTTGACGAAGAAGCCGACGAGTCCCTCCACCTCCGGCCGGCTGCGCCCGGAGATGGGAGAGCCGAGGACCAGGTCCTCCTGTCCGGAGTAGCGGTGGAGCAGGACGCTGAAGCCCGCGAGGAGCGTCATGAACAGCGTGGTGCGCTCCTGGCGGCAGAGCGCGTCGATGGCCCGTGCTGGCTCCTCGTGGATGTGGAAGGTCCGCCGGGTGCCCTTGAAGCGTTGGACGGCGGGCCTGGGACGGTCGGTGGGAAGTGGGAGGAGGGTGGGCGCTCCTTCGAGACGCTTGCGCCAGTAGGGCAGGAGCCGCTCCTGGGCTTGTCCCGGCATCCACTGGCGCTGCCAGGTGGCGAAGTCGGCATAGCGGAGGTCGAGCGAGGGGAGGGATGAAGGCCGCCCCGCCGCGAAGTCCGAGTACAGCGTCCGGAGTTCGCGCATGAGCACGCCCACCGTCCATCCGTCGGAGACGATGTGATGGACCGTGAGGAGGAGCCGGTGGTCGCGTTCGTGGAGCCGGACCAGGGCGCCGCGGAGGATGGGCCCGTGGTGGATGTCGATGGGGGCCTGGGCTTGCTCGGCGGTGATGCGCGATGCCTCCAGCTCTCGCGCGTCCTCGGGGAGGTGGCTCAGGTCGATGAGCGGCAAGGAAAAGGCGCGCGGCGGCGCGATGCGCGAGACAGGCGCCGCGCCGCTGGCGGCGAAGGTGGCTCGGAGCGCGTCGTGGCGGCGGAGCACCTCATCGAGGGCGCGCTGGAGCACGCTGACCTCGAGCAGCGAGGTGATGCGGTAGAAGACCGGGATGTTGTAGGTCGCCGTCCCGGGGTGGAGCTGCTCCATGAACCAGAGCCGCTCCTGCGCGAAGGAGAGCGGCAGGTCGACACCGTGCGGACCAGGACGGAGCGCGACGTCCCGCTCCGGGCTCGACGCACCGCGCGCGGACTCGATGGCCTTCGACAGCTTCGCGACGGTGGGCGCGTCGAAGATGCTGGGCAGGGGGAACCGGAGATGGAAGAGCTCGTTGAGCCGCGAGACGAGCTGGGTGGCGATGAGGGAGTGGCCGCCGAGCTCGAAGAAGTCATCGTGGATGCCTACGCGGTCGACTTCCAACAGCACGCTCCAGAGCTCGCAGAGGACCTCCTCCGTGGGGCTGCGTGGGGGCTGGTAACTGGCATTCGGGACGGCGAGCGTCATGGGAGGTCCTTCGAGGTTGGAAACGGGGGGCCTTGCGGGCTCACTTGTGCAGCGCGGCGGTGGCGCCATCGGCGGCGACGACCTGGATGCGCCTCGGGCGCTCCGCCAGCCGCAGGAGGCGGGAGAGCGCCTCGGACACGTGCTCCGTGGGGCGGCCTTCGTCGGCCACCGTGAGGATCATCTCGTAGTCGTCGCCCTCGGCGCCGGGGACGACCTGCGTCCGGGCCGTGAGCACACCGGGGAGCGTGGTGGCCAGCCGCCGCACGGAGGCCATGCAAATCTTCTCGCTGCCCCGGACGAGGAAGTCGGAGAGCCGTCCCTGGAAGTACAGGTAGCCGTCCGCGTCGATGTCGAAGATGTCTCCGGTGGCCAGCAGCCGGTGGCCGCGCCACGCGTGGAGCTTCTCGCCCTCCACCAGTCCGATGCGCCGCTTCATCAACGTGTCGGAAGAGACCAGCAGCTCCTTCTGTCCGTTGGGCGCTCGCGGGACGAGCGATACCTGGGTCCCGGGGAGTGGCAGGCCCACGGAGGCGAAGCGGTGCGCGGGTTCGGCATGGGCCGCCAGCGTCGCGACCCGGGGGCCGGCCTCGGACAAGCCGTAGGTGAGGTACAGCTCGCCTCGAGGGCGTTGGCGCAGCAACTGCTCCACGTGCTCGGGGGAGAGCACGTCTCCGCCAACGCCCAGGGAGCGCAGTTGCGTTGGGAGGGCGCTTCCCTGCTGGAGCAGCGCGCGGACCAGGAGCGGCGTCAGCGCGGACACGGTGATGCCCTGCTCCGCCAACATCCGCGAGTACGCAGCGGGTTGGAAGGGCGGCCCGCTGATGACCAGGTCCGCGCCTCGAAGCATCGACGCGAAGGCCTGGGCCACCAGGGAGTACGAGTAGTAGAGCGGCAGGTTCACCAGCACGGTGTCGCCCGTGCGCAGGCCCACGGCGTCCGCGTGGCGGCTCGCGTTCCGGAAGAGCGCGTCGAGGTCGAACACGCAGCCACTGGCGAAGCCCGAGGTGCCCGAGGTCAGCAGCACCATCTCCCCGGGGTTCGCGGCGGGAGGCCGCGTCTCGGGGAACAGGGCCACTTCCGCGCCGCCCAGCGTGAAGCGGTCCGCGTCCGGTGCATGAGGGGCCGGGCGGCGCATGGTGACCAGGGCTCGCGCCGGGAGTGCCTCCACGAGCGCCTGCTGACGCGCGGTGGGGGCGGAGGGAGACACCAGGGCGGGGACGCCCCGCGCGGCGAGGATGGCGAAGACCTGGGCCAGCAGCTCCGCGCCGTTCGGCAGGGCGAGCAGGACGACATCCCCCGGCCGCAGCCCGCGCGCGCGCCACGATGCGGCGAGCTGCGCCAGCGGAGGCGCGGAGGCGGTGGTGGTGAGGTCCCGGACGCGGTCCAGGAACGCTTGGATGAACGGCAGGGCGATGCCCGCGAGCTCCGGCGTGCTCTCAGTCATGGGCGCACCGCTCGGGGAGAAGGCTCTTCACCAGGAGCGCCGGGTCCACCGTGGGGCCTTCACCTCGCGTGAGCACCACGCATGCGGCGTAGGGCGCCCCGTGACGCTGGGACGCGGAAGTCCCGATGAGCGCGTAGTCGACGACGCCTCGGGTGAGCCATGCGGCGGAGAGCGCCAATGCGATTCCGGCGCCTTCTGCGACAGGCATCGTCAGCGCGAGGGTCGGTCCTCGGATTCCATGGACGATGCAGGCGAGGCCCGTGGGGGCGCTCGGCGTGGCGGCGGGGAAGCGGAGCGGCGAGGCGAAGCCGCGCAGGGTGTCGTTCGCCGTCTGCGTCATGGCCTCCGGTGGCGCCTCGGGGCCCACCTGGATGAGCGAGCAGCGCTCCACCGCGGACCGGAAGGGTTCACCGAGTTGTTCGGTGGCCTGTCCAATCGCGAGCACCCAGGCCCAGGCCATCGGGTCCGCATAGCGCACCAGGTGTTTCACGCGCGCGGGGTAGGGATTCGTCTCTTCCCCACGCGTCGACGCGCGCGCGCGGAGCACCAGGGCTGTTTGGGCGACAGGCGTCGGGCTCATCGCGGGACCTCGAAGACGAGCGAGGTGTCGAAGCCTCCGAACCCGAGCGTGAGGCTCAGGCCGAGCCGCTCGTCATGACGCACGGGACGGCCCACGGGGAGCGGGCAGGGAAAGTCCTCGTCGGGTTGTTCCAGCCCGGCGATGGGCGGCACCACGCCCGTGCGCAGCGCGAGGATGAGGGCAATGGCCTCCATGGCGCCGGTGGCGCCGAGCGTGTGCCCGAACGCGCCCTTCGTCGCGAAGACGCAGGGGCGCGGTCCTGTCTTGAACAGGGCATTGAAGGCCTCTGCCTCCGCGCGGTCGTTCGCGGGCGTGGCCGAGCCGTGTGCGTTGACGAGCCCGAGGTCTTCCGGCGCCACGCCCGCGTCCTGGAGGGAGCGTTCCATCGCCAGCCGGGCCCCCGTGGCGGCCGGGTCCGGTGAGGTCATGCTCGCGGCGTCGTTGGCCGAGCCCGCGCCCCGGAAGAATGCCAGCACGGGCGCCGAGCGCTCCCGCGCATGGGCCACGGACTCCAGCACGAGGAAGCCCGCGCCTTCCCCCAGCAGCATGCCGTCATGCCGGACATCGAAGGCACGCGGCCGGGTGGGGGACATGGTGGAGAGCGCCGAGTGCGCCAGCCGTTTGCTCGGGGTGAGGACATCCACGCCGCCGCAGAGGCACACGTCGGCGGCGCCCGCGCGGATGAGCTCCGCGCCCACCATGATGGCGTCCGAGCCCGAGGAGCACGCCGTGGAGAGGGCGACGGGCGCCTCGCGTGCACCCACCGCGCGAGCCACGTCGTCCGCCCAGGTGTGGAGTGGTGCCTCCCGCTCGTGGGCATCATCGAGCCACGCCCCCAGGCTCGTGCCCAGCACGAGCCGCGTGTTGGCTCCGCCCGCGCCCAGCTTCGCTCCCGTCACGGCCCGGCCCAGCGTCTCCACCGCGAGACGCCGCAGCCGAGACGCGGGGGCCTCCCCGTGCGGAGGAAGGGCCGCGGCCCACGTGTTGCGCAGCCGGTGGGGCGTGTCCACGGGGACGAAGCCGTGTTCGCCGGCGAGCAGCCGCCGCCACACGTCGTCGAGCCCGTGGCCCAGGGCCGTGCTCCACGCGGCCCCAGTCACCGCGACGGGTGTCACCATAGCGGCGCGCCCAGCTCCGAGACCTTGGAGCGGACGAGGGTGGCGCGGAACGCCGCCACGCGGCGGGTGCCCACCAGCGCCTTGCCCGAGTAGACGAAGAGCCCGCCCGCCAGCCGGTTCACCTGGACCTTCAGCAGCACCTGGTCCCCCGGCACGACGACTTGCAGGAACCGGCTCTCCACCGAGCCAATGAGGGTCAGCTCATCCTCGGCCAGCGGCGAGGTGCTCATCTGATAGAGGATGATGCCGGCCTGGGCGAAGGCCTGGATGAGGTTGCTGCCGGGGTAGATGGCGCGCTCGGGGAAGTGTCCCGCGATGCAGTCCAGGTTCCCGGAGATGGAGATGAGGGCGTCGAGGAACTTCCCGGGCTCGTGGTCGACGATGCGGTCCAGGAGGATCATCGGGTGCCGGTGACGGAGCCACTGGCGAAGCGCGGTGAAGCCCAGGGGCTTGGGTTGCCGCTCGGGCGGGTTCAGGGGCAGGGGGACCGCTTGAGCGCGGCGCTGAGTGTCGGTGGAATGCATGTGGGTTCTCCGCTCGCTCGGTTGACGACAGCCATGTCCAGACTTCCAGCGGCGAGCAGCAGCGGCTCGGAGGCCGTGCCCTCGCGATAAACGCTCACGCCCAACTTGAGGCTCGCGGCGCCCACGTGCTCCAGGCGGGCCTCCAACCGCAGCCAGTCCTGGAATCGCGCGGCGGCGCGGTACTGGATGCGCAGCTCGCGCACGCGCAGGTCGAGCCCCTGTCCTTCGAGCACCTCGAGCCCCGAGCCGCGGCGCTCCAAGGTCTCCAGCGCCGCGGTCTCCAGCAGCGACGCGTACCGTGAGAAATGGACGACCCCGGAGGCATCGGTGTCGACGTGCTCCACCCGGTGACGATGGGAGGCGACAACGAGGGCGTCCGTCATCGTCCCGCCTCCACGAACCTCCGGGTGCCCTCGCGGATGCGATCGACGATGTGCTTCAGGTCGTCCTCGCTCGCGATGAGCGGCGGGGCGATGCGCATGGCGGGGAACATGTAGCGAAGCCCGTGGGAGCGCCGGCCCGCGCCGGCCATGAACTCCACGAAGACGCCGGACTCGAGCAGGTGGTGGCGCAGGCGGGAGAGGGCTCCGGCGGCGCGCTCGGTCAGCTCGATGCCGTTCATGTAGCCCAGGCCCCGGACCTCCAGGAACAGCTCCGGGAAGGCCTCCACCACGTCGCGACGCAGCCGCTCGCGCAGCGCCACGCCCAGGGGGCCGGCGCGTTCGATGAGTCGCTCCTCCGCGAGATAGCGGAGCCCGGAGCGCATCAGCGCGCAGGTGAGGGGCCGCAGGTCCGACGTGGACACCGCGCCGCTGGAGCGCACGGTCAGCTCGCGCCGGGCGATGACCATGGACGTGGAGACCGCGCCCATGCCCAGGCTCTTGCCGATGACGGTGATGTCGGTGGGGATGGGCCCCTCCTCGTCCGTCATGGCGAAGAACTGGCCCGTCTTCGCGAAGGTGAGCACCTCGTCCGCGACCAGGAGCACGCCGTGCTCTCGGCACAGGCCCGCGAGCCGCCGCAGATAGCCCGGCGGTGGGACGAGGATTCCGGCGTCGCCCTGGATGGGCTCGACGAAGACCGCGGACAGCCGCGAACCCTGCTCGGCGAAGAAGTGCTCCAGGGCCTCTGGCTCGCCGAAGGGCAGGAACGCGACGTCCAAGCCGAAGGGCGGCGCGGAGACCGGCGCGGGCAGGCCCAGGCGGTAGTGCCGGCGGTTGAGCAGCGGCACCAGGCCTCCCGTCCAGCCGTGCCACGCTCCCTCGAAGGCGAGCACGGTGCGCCGTTCCTCGCGGCCCGCCTTGGCCGTCAGCCGCCGCCGGTCGAAGCCGGACTCCAGGACCAGGCGCAGCGCCAGCTCCAGGCCCTCGGAGCCGGAGTTGCGGCCGCTCGCGTGGTACGCGCTGCCGGGGAAGCGGTCCGCCCAGCGTCCCCCTGGGCCGAACAGCTCCTCCAGCAGCAGCGTGCGTTCCAGGGAGCCCAGCTCGTCGGTGACGTAGCCTCGCTCCAGTCCCTCCCGGAAGGCGGGCTGGAGACAGGGGTGGGCCGCGCCGAGGCAGGCGCTGGCGTAGCCGCCGCTCGCGTCCAGCACCTCCAGCACCTGGCCCGCGCCTTCGCCTTCCAGCGGAACCATCTGCTGGACGAGCCCTCGGGCCTGCACGCAGGTGAAGGGCAGACGCCCTCCGCCGTAGTGGTCCATCTGCAGGGCCTGGCCGGCGCGCAGCCGCTCCAGGTCCGCGGGGGCCAGCCGTCCTCCGGGCGCGGGGACCTTCACCACGCGCCTCCCTGGGCAGACGTCTTCAGGCCCACGATGAGCGAGGCGATCTGGTTCACCGTCCGGAAGTTGTCCGAGTTGAAGTCCTCGTCGGAGATGCGGACGTTGAACTCGTCCTCGCAGATGACGCGCAGCTCGAGGAAGCCCACCGAGTCCAGTCCGATGACGGACTGCAGCCCGTCGTCCGCGCCAATCTGCTCGGGCGGGAGCTCCACGAACAGGTTGTTGATGAGGATCTTCTTGATGCTCTGCGTGAGCTCTTCATGCATGGGGGGCGTTCCTTTCCAAAGTGAGCACGAGCTTTCCGATGTTGCGGTTGGCTTCCATCTCCGCGAGCGCCACGCCCACGTCCTCCAGTGGGTAGCGGGCGTGGATGACGGGCCGCAGCCCACCCTGGGTGAGCACCGCTGCCCACCGCTGGAGGAAGCGCGCGTTCACCTCGCGCTTCTCCCGCATGGGCCGCAGCCGGAGCGAGGAGCCCTTGAGCTGGAGCCGGCGCTGGACGATGCGCAGCAGGTCCACCTGCGCGGACATGCCGTCGAGCAGCCCCACGAGCACGAGACATCCCTCGTGCCCCAGCACCGCCAGGTTGCGCTCCAGGTAGGCCCCGCCAATGAAGTCCATCACCAGCGGGACGCCCTCACCGCGCGTCCGCTGGAGCACCTCGTGGACGAAGTCCTGTTCGCGGTAGTTGAAGACCGCGTCGGCGCCCAGGGCGCGAAGGGCCTCTGCCTTCTTGTGGGAGCCCACCGTGCAGTAGGTGGTGGCGCCCACGTGCCGGGCCATCTGCACCAGGGTGGTCCCGATGCTGCTGGCCGCCGCGTGGATGAGGACCGCCTGCCCTGGCTTCAAGCCGCCGAGGGTGAAGAGCGTCTCGTTCGCGGTGAGGCAGGATTCGGCGGTGGCCGCTGCCTCCGCGAAGTCGAGGCAGGTCGGGATGGGGAGCGCCATGCCCTGGTCCAGCAGGCAGTACTCGGCGAGCCCGCCGCCCTCCACCACGCCGAACACGGGCTGCCCGTGGGTGAAGCCCTTCACGTCTTCGCCCCAGGCCTCGACGGTGCCCGCAACCTCCACGCCGGGGATGGAAGACTGGCCTTCCGGGACGTGGTACTCGCCCTGGCGCTGGAGCAGGTCCGCGCGGTTGAGCGCCGTGGCGTGGACCTTCACCAGCAGCGCCTCCCGCGTCGGCACGGGCCTGGGCACATCGCGCAGCTTCACCACCTCCGGTCCCCCGGAGCCCTCGAAGACGACGGCGCGCATGGCGTCAGTACCTCGCCCTTTCCTCGACCGCCCGCTCGCGCGTGGGGACCAGGAAGCTGCGCTCGAAGGAGAGAAAAGCTTCGCCCTTCGACGTGAGGCCCACCGTCTCGCAGGTGATGATTCCTTCCCCCGCGCGTCCGGAGGACAGCCGCTTGGAGAGGATGCGGCTCTCCGCGTAGAGCGTGTCTCCGGCGAAGACGGGGTGGGTGAGGCGAATCTTGTCCCAGCCGAGGTTGGCGGTGGCCCGGCCGCTGGTGCTGCGCACGCTCATCCCGCAGACGATGTTGAACGTCACCAGGCTGGAGATGAGCGGCTTGCGCCACACCGTCTGCTCGCAATACGCGGCGTCCAGGTGCAGCGGCGACGGGTTCATGACCAGCGTGTTCATCAGGACGTTGTCGGCCTCCGTCACCGTCCTGCCGGGGCGGTGTTCGAAGACGTCCCCCACGGTGAAGTCCTCGTAGTGGAAGCCGAGGACCTCCCGGTACCGCTGGGGGCCGAGCTGCTTGTAACCGGTGATTCCGGTGCCTTCCATGGTGTGTCTCCTCGTGGCGCGAAGGCGGCCGCCGGTCAGAAGCGGGAGAGGATGTCTTTGACGTCGTCGCAGAAGGTGCGGACCTGCTGCTCCGTCATGTCCGCGCGCATCATCACGCGCACGCCGGCTTCACCCCGGGCGACGACGGGGAAGAACACCGCCGAGCAGTAGTAGCCCCGCTGGTACAGCTCGGAGGACAGCCGGATGGCGCGGTCTTCCTCGCCCACCTGGATGAGGCGGATGGGCATGCCATTGCCCGCGTTCGGCGAGGGGAACTGGCTGTCGAAGAGCGCGATGTTGCGCTGGAGCTGGTCCTGGAGCTGGCGCAGCTCCGGCGAGCGGTGCAGCTCGATGCTGGCGAGCGAGGCGCCCACGGACGGCGTCTGGATGTTCTGCGACCACGCCAGCGGTCCCGCGTTCCGGGAGAGGAAGTCGAAGATCTTCTCGCTGCCCAGCATGGCGACGCCACCCGAGCTGCCGAACGCCTTGGCCAGCGAGGCGACGATCATGGTCAGCGGGTTCATCTTCAGGCGCGAGCGGACATAGCCCTCGCCGCGCTCACCGGTGATGGAGAGGGAGTGGGAGTCGTCGATGTAGAGGAACAGGCCGTAGCGCTCCTGGAGCTGCAGCAAGCCCTCCAGCGCGACGAGTCCGCCCATGGAGTAGGCGCCGTCCGCGACGTAGGCCACGCGCGGGTACTTCTTGCAGACGTCCTCCAGGTAGTTGAGGTCGTTGTGCGGACTGGTGAGGACCAGGCTCTCATCGCCGCAGATGGGCTTGATGTAGGCCATGGAGAAGTGACAGAAGCGGTCGAACACCATGACGCGCGGCTTGCCGTCCTCGGTGACGTGGCCTGAGGCGAGCAGCGGGAGGATGCCCGCGGTGAGGGCGCTGCAGGTGGCGCCGGGCAGGGTGGGGCAGCCGTACAGCTCCCGGAAGCCCTCCTCCATGCGCGCCATCATGTTGAGGCGGATGCGCAAGGTGGACATGGCCAGGCTGTTGGTGCCGGCCTCACGGAGCGCGTCGATGGAGCCCTGAAGGATCTTCGGGTGGTGGTTGAGGCCCAGGTAGGAGCACGTGCACAGCGTCATGAACGCGTGGTCCGTGCGGGTGTCGACGAGCCGGTTGTTCGACTCGAAGTCCACCTTGATGCCGATGAGGCCGTTGTCCTGGGCGTGCTGCCAGCCACGGTCGCCCACGGCGATGAGCTTCTCGTTGTTGCGGTAGCGCCGGGGACCCAAGACGCTCTGCTCGCTGCTCGTTTCCATGTGGACTCCTCCTGTGGGCACTGGGTTGGGATTGCGAGAGGGGACGACGCGAGGCTTCAGCCCTCCTGGGAGCCGAACTCCTCCAGCGTGCGCTTCGCCGCCTCGACGAACGGGGCGCCGACCATGGTCCCCTCGACCACGCAGATGTTGAAGTCGCGGGCCTGGCTCTCGGTGACGATCTTCCGCGCCTTGCGCAGCGTGTTCTCGTCCGGGGAGAAAGCCTGGTTGATGATGGCCACCTGCCGCGGGTGGACGGCGGCCTTGCCGCTGAAGCCCATGCTCCGGGCGAGCTGGGATTCGCGGCGCAGGCCGTCCTCGTCCGCCATGTCGAACAGCGGCGAGTCAATGATTTGCAGGTTGGCGGCCCGCGCGGCGGTGACAATCCGGGAGCGCGCGTAGTGCAGCGGGTCCCAGGAGAGGGCCGCGCCAATGCTGAAGGAAAAGTCCGCGGACCCGAACGCGAGCGCCTTGAGCCGAGGCGTCGCCCGGGCGATGGCGTGGACGTTCTCCACGCCGCGAGGCGTCTCCACCAGCGCGATCAGGTCCACCTGTGAGCAGCTGGCGCCGAGCACCTGCTCGACGATTTCAAGGTCCCTGGGAGATTCCACCTTGGGCACCAGCACGGCGTCGGGCTTGACGGCATAGCCGCGCAGGGCGAGCACGTCGCGGAGGCCCTCGGGGCGGGTGACGGTGTTGATGCGGACGGCGCGGCGGCTCGGGCTCCGCGGCGCGGTGAAGAAGGCCTCCGCGTGCTGCCGGGCCGCGTCCTTGTGACTGGCGGCCACGGAGTCCTCGAGGTCCACCAGGCTGATGTCCGCGCCGGCCTGCTGACCCCGTGCGAAACGGTCCACGGCGAGCGCTGGCGTGAAGAGAATGGAGCGGCAGTACCGGGTGAATTTCATCGTCGCCTCCGGGGGAAGGGCCTGCACTGGGCGCACCTGTGACGGCGCCACCCGTGAGACGTGGGCGGCTCGCTCGAGGCGCGATGAATCAGTGATTGTCTGGGTACCCTTGTCGTTCCAGATGGTCAAGGATTCTTGCAATGAATTGCGGGCTCGTGTGTGAGACGAGTTGCTATGTCTTGATATGTCTTTTGACGCAGGCGTACGTGTTTCTATGTTTCGCCGCGTGTTCGTTTTGAATCGGACAGGTGCGGATTGTCGCAGGGTCGATGAGGACCCTTGCGGGAGGGGACACACACGGCTGCTTCGCGCCGGCTCCAGTCAGCGCCAGGGTCGAGGGTGTGTTCGCTTCGCCAGCGCCAAGCGCACCGTCGAGTGCGCATGGGCCTGTATGGCTTTGTTGTGTGTGTTTGGGCCGCTTCAGACGTGCCTGCGTGGGGCAGGTCTCATCTCTTGGTTTTCGTCTTCGTCTTGATGAACGCCGCGAGTCCGTCGAGCATCCGCTCCAAGCCAAAGGCAAACGCCCCTTCGGGATCGTGCGCCCCATAGGTCTCGCCGGCGGTCTGTCCGACGCGGGCGAGGATGGGGTAGGGCGTGTAGTCGAGCGTCTCGAGGAAGGGCGCGACGCGGTGCCACCACTGCTCGTCCGTCATCCCCGTCTCGGCCTTCACCATCTTCTCCCGGGCCGCGTTGCGGACGGCGCCGTGGACGTAGTCGCCGACCATGGTGATGATGCGGTCCATCTCCAGGTCCGTGAGCCCGAGCCCTTCAATCGCGCTCAACGCGCTGTCCGCTGAGCGAAAGGTGTTCGGTCCGAGCACGCTCCGGTGCGTCGCGAGCTGAAGCACCCACGGGTGGGCCAGATAGAACTTCCGATAGTCGGTCGCCACCCGGGTGAGGTTGGCGCGCCACTCCGCGGGCTTGAAGACGGGCTGGTCCTGGAGGACCTCGCCGGACACCGCATCCATCATCAGGTCCAGCAGCTCCGCCTTGCTGGGGATGTGCGTGTAGAACGACATGGCGGAGATGCCCACGGCCTCCGCGACCCGGCGCGTGGTGACCGCTTCGAGCCCCTCGCTGTCCGCGATGACCACGGCGGCGCTCACCAGGTCCGAGACGCTGACCTTGGCCTTCGGTCCTCGCCTGGGCGCCGCTGCCCGGTCCCACAGCAACTGCAGCAACTTCAGTGGGTCGCCCTTGCCCGAAATCTCGCCGCTCATCCGAACCTCATCATAACTGTTTACGTCGTACGGGGTTTTTGTGCTAAACCTCGTGCGTTGCACGAAGTTATGAGGCCACTAGAGCGAAGTCGAGGCATTTGCCGTGCGCCAGCCTTGTTCGCGGGCGAGTGGGCGGAGGCGGCGGCCATCCCACGTGCGTCACTCTGAGGAGAAGCGGTCCATGTACGGTTCCATCAAGATTCGCGGTGCGCGCGAGAACAACCTGAAGAACGTCTCGCTCGACATCCCCAAGCGGAAGATCACCGTCTTCACGGGCGTCTCGGGCTCGGGCAAGTCGTCGCTCGTCTTCGGCACCATCGCCGCCGAGAGCCAGCGCCTCATCAATGAGACGTATCCCGCCTTCGTGCAGCAGTTCATGCCGCACTATGGCCAGCCGGACGCGGAGAGCCTGGAGAACATCTCCGCGGCCATCATCGTGGACCAGCAGCGGCTGGGCGGGAACTCGCGGTCGACGGTGGCCACCGTCACGGACGCGGCGCAGATGCTGCGCGTGCTGTTCTCCCGCCTCGCCGAGCCGCACCTGGGCAGCCCGGGCCTCTACTCCTACAACGACCCGCGCGGCCTCTGTCCGGACTGCGAGGGCATTGGCCAGGTCGCGTCCATGGACATGGACGCGGTCATCGACAAATCCAAATCCCTGAACGAAGGCGCCATCCTCCCGAAGGACTACGCGGTCGACAGTTGGTACTGGGCCATCTACGCGCGCTCCGGGTACTTCGACCTGGACAAGAAGCTGTCCAAGTACACGAAGGAGGAGCTGGAGAAGCTGCTCCACCTGGACGACGGCCGGAAGATCAAGATCGACAAGATCAACCTCACCTATGAGGGCCTCGTCCCCAAGCTCCGGCGCACGTTGGGCTCCAAGGACCCGGAGACCGTCCAACCGCATGTCCGGGCGGAGTACGAGCGCATCTTCACCCGCGCCACCTGTCCCGCCTGTCAGGGGGGCCGGCTCAATCAGGCCGCGCTGGGCAGCCGCATCCAGGGGAAGAACATCGCGGAGTGCTCGGCGATGCAGGTCTCCGACCTCGCCGCGTTCGTCCGGAAGATCTCCGCGCCCTCCGTGGGCCCCATGCTGGACGCCCTGGTCCACCGGCTGGAGAACCTGGTGACCATCGGCCTGGGCTACCTCAGCCTCGACCGGGAGAGCTCCACGCTGTCGGGCGGTGAGAGCCAGCGGGTGAAGATGGTGCGCCACCTGGGCTCCAGCCTCACGGACGTGACGTACATCTTCGACGAGCCCAGCGTGGGGCTCCATCCGCATGACGTGGGCCGGCTCGCGGGGTTGATGAAGCAGCTGCGCGACAAGGGCAACACGGTGCTCATCGTCGAGCACAAGCCGGACATGATTGCCCTGGCGGACCACGTGGTCGACATGGGCCCCAAGGCGGGCTCCCACGGCGGGAAGGTGGTCTACGAGGGCAGCTACGAGGGACTGCTGAGCTCGGGGACGCTCACGGGCAACCACATGAAGAAGCACCAGCCCCTGAAGACTTCGCCGCGCAAGCCCACGGGGCAGCTCCACATCAAGGGGGCGAAGCTCAACAACCTGCAGGACGTCTCGGTCTCGATTCCACAGGGTGTGTTGACGGTGGTGACGGGCGTGGCGGGCTCGGGCAAGTCGTCCTTGATTCAGGGCTGCCTGCCCAAGGCCTACCCGGAGACCCTCATCATCGACCAGAACCTGGCGCGCGGCTCACGGCGCTCCAACACCGCCACGTACACCGGCATCCTGGACAATGTTCGCAAGGCCTTCGCCAAGGCGAACAAGGTGGACGCGGCGCTGTTCTCCGCGAACTCCAAGGGCGCCTGCCCCGACTGCAGCGGCCTGGGCGTCATCTACACGGACCTGGCGCACCTGGACCCGATGGTGACGCTCTGCGAGGCGTGCGAGGGCAAGCGCTTCACCGAGGAGGTGCTGGCCCACCGGCTGCGCGGCAAGTCCATCAGCGACGTCTACGAGATGTCCATCGGCGACGCCGTGGCCTTCTTCACCGAGCCGGCCATCGCCAGGATTCTCCAGGGCCTGGATGACGTGGGGCTCGGCTACCTCACCCTGGGGCAGCCGCTGTCGACGCTGTCGGGCGGCGAGCGTCAGCGCCTGAAGCTGGCCGCGGAGCTGGGGCAGTCCGGGAACATCTACGTGCTCGACGAGCCGACCACGGGGCTGCACATGAACGACGTGGACACGCTGATTGGTTTGTTCGACCGGCTCGTGGATGGCGGCTCGACGGTCATCGTCATCGAGCACAACCTGGACGTGGTGTCCCGCGCGGACTGGGTCATCGACCTGGGGCCCGGCGCTGGCCACGAAGGCGGCCGGGTCGTCTTCGAGGGGGCGCCTGGAAAGCTCGCGTCCCACAAGGGCTCGTTGACCGGGGAGCACATGGCCCGCCGCCAGAAGGCCTAGCGGCGGGCTCGCCCGAGCGGTGCGAGGTGCCTTACACCGCTCGGGTCGAGGCATGTGGCTCAGGCCGTCACAGGCTCCAGCTTCCAGGGGACGAGGTTGTAGAAGTCATCCTTGGGGTAGAGCTTGCCCGTGTTCCCCTCGAAGGACAGCGACTTGTTCGCGCGGTCCTCGCCCTTCTCGGCCTGCCAGCGGTTGCGGATGTAGAACTCATCCGTCTTGCCCGGCACGGGGATGAACTTCCAGGGGACGAGGTCCTTGGTGTTTTCCTTGTGGAAGAGCGTGAGCGTGTGGCCATCGAAGGAGAGGTGGTGGTCCAGCCGCTTGTCGCCCAGGTCCGCGCGCCAGCGGCTTCGGATGTAGTACTCGTCCGACTTGCCCGGCACGGGAATCAGCTTCCAGGGGACGAGGTCCTTCGTGTTGTCCTCGTCGAACAACTCCACGGTGTTCCCAGAGAAGCTCAGGTGCTTGTTGACGCGCTTCTCGCCCGGATCGGCCCGCCAGCGGCTGCGGAAGTAGAACTCCTTGTTGCCCAGCGAGGAGACATCGGGGCGGAGGAACCCTTCCGTCCGGATGTGCTTGTCGACGGCCTGCTTCATCCAGGTCTGCTTCTTCTGGATGTCCGAATCATTGGGGAAGTACTCGGCCGTGAAGAGCTCGTAGAGCGGCTTCAAGTCCAGTTGGAGCGGCTTGGGGTCCTGCCGGATGCTCTTCACCCATTCATTGAAGTCCGTGTTCGGCGTGCCGCCCACCCACTTGATGTCGTCGATGCTCAGCCCGCTGGACTCCTTGAACGCGGAGCTGGAGGACGTGGAGGTGTTGGTTCCCGTGTTGGCGGTAGCGCCCTGGTAGGTGGCGGACGCGGACGTGGTGATGTCGACGCCCTTCTCCACGAGCTTGGAGTACTCCTTCGAGGAGATGTGGACGCGTTGGTACATCCGTCCACCGAAGGTGACCTCCTGCGCGTAGTGCGTGCCGAAGGACTTGATGAACGCGGCGCAGGCGGCCTCCGACGAGAGCTTCGCCACCTCGCTGGTGAACCGGCCGCTCAGCGGCAGCTTCTTGTGGAAGTCGTGGTCGAGCTGAATCGAGCAGTCCTCGAAGAAGCTCTGCACGAAGGTCTCGATGGTCTCGTTCGAGCCGCTGGTCTTCTCGAGCTGCCGATACGTCGTGCTTGCGCTGAACGACACCAGCCCCGGGATGTCCAGGCCCGCGCTGACGGTGTGGCTGAAGCTGTCTGAGAATTCGTAGGACGAGAACCACGTTTGTGTCCGGGAGGTCCGCTCGCCCCGCGACTCCGGGAGGTAGCGAGTCCCTTCGGGGATGTAGAGGCTCTTGTCCGGCGTGAGCTGGGTGAGGGCCTTCTCGGTAATCTGGATGATGCTTTCCGTTGTGGCACCACCGCCGTCGCGGATGCGTTGGCTCAGGTCCAGCGGGTTGATTCGGATGATGTCGTAGCACCTGCCAATGAAGTCGATGTTCTTGTAGGGAACCGTTCCCTCGAACTTGTTGAAGTCGATCGTCATTGTGTCGGCCATGCTCGGAACTCGCTGGGTAGGGTGGGGGTGGGTGTTCCAGGAGGTTGTGCCGGGCGCGAAGGAAGCATGAACCTCCCTGCCGACGAAACCGGACCTGCCCCGCGGTCCGAGCCGCACGCGGGGCGAATGTCTGGAAGCCCGCGCTGGGACGCGAGAAGTGTCCAGGGGCGATGAATGCCTTCACCCTGAAGGGAGGCCCGGCGCGGTATCAGGCAGCGGTCAGCGCCGCGCCTTACATCGGCTCCAGCCGGAACTGCTGGCAGTCGTTGTTCGCCCAGACCCACTGCTGGAGCCGCGCGCCATCCCCCGTGTTCCAGCAGTCCATCACGTCGAGCGTCTTGCCGCTGTGCCGGGCTTCCAGCCGCTGCCAGCCGCTGCCCGTGGAGACGGGGCGGAACTGCTGGTTGGCGCCCCCGGCCCATGACCACTGCTGCGCCAGGGCGCCGTCCGCCGTGCTCGCGCCCGTCACGTCGAGCACCTTGCCGCTGTAGCGGGACACGAAGCGGAAGTAGCCGCTGTCCGTGGGCTCCATCGTCCACTGCTGACTGGCGCCGGAGTGACAGGCCCACTGGTGGATGGCGGTCCCGTCCGCCGTGGCCGGCCCGGCGATGTCCACGCACTTCCCGGTGTGCTTGTTCACCAACCGGTACGCGGGGGCGCCGCCCCACTTGAACGAAGCCACCGAGCGCGCGGGCAGGGTGTACGTGAAGGACTGGCCACCCCACCGGACCTTGAAGGTCCGCGAGGCACCGTCATTGGAGTTGAGGGCAATCAGCGCCAGGGAGCCGTCCGGGTTGCGGAAGGCCACCGTCTCGATTTCGTTGTTGCCCAGCGTGGTGGCGCCGATGCGCACCGCGCCGGAGCGCACCACCTTGGACAGGTGGGCCCAGGCGTAGAACTCCTCGTTCCGCGTGTACGTGCCGGCGCTGTTGTTCACCGTCACCATGCCCCGGCAGTCCGGGCAGCCGCCCACACGCGGCCCGTGGTTCGGGTCCAACGCGAGGTTCCAGTACAGCGAGCTGCGCGCATGGTGCCGCAGGGGCCCGAAGAGGTTGTTCTGGAGCGCCCACTCCAGGTTCGCCGCGGCGTTCGTCGCCCAGGCGCCGCCGGTGCACTCGGTGAAGTGGACCTCCTTGCCGGGGAAGGCGTTCTGGAAGGTGCTCTGGACGCTGTAGCTGCCCTCGGGGCTCTCGTAGCAGTGGTAGGCGACACCGGCGACGGCGGACTGGGCCTGGCCGTTGTTGAAGCGCATCACCTCGAGCGGGTAGTCGGCGGGGCCGCCGTGGTCGTACCAGTTGTGGTCCCATGCGAGAATCTTCACCGCCCCGAAGCCCGCCGAGGTCATCGCCGGGCGCAGGTGGTGGGCGGCGAAGTTCGACTGGTCATTCGACTCCATCTGCATCGTCGCGTAGCTGGGGTTCGCGTTGTGCGGCTCGTTCTGGATGCTCACCGCGTGGATGGGCACGCCCGCGGTGCGGTACGCCTGGAGGAAGCGCACGAAGTAGTTGGCGTAGACGCCGTAGTGGTCGTTGCGGAGATACCCGCCGCCCAGGAGCGAGTTGTTGAACTTCATCCAGGCCGGGGCGCTCCACGGCACCGCCATGATTTTCAGCTCGGGGTTGAGCTGCCGCGCCTGCTGGAGCAGGGGGATGATGTACGGCGTGTCATGCGCGACGGAGAAGTCGTTCAAGTCGCAGCATGTGTCGTCATAGGTGTAGTGATTGCGCGCGAAGTCCGACGAACCCATCGGCAGCCGCAGCATGCTGTGGCCCGCGCCGCCGCTCACGCTGAACAGGTCGTTCATGATGGCGTTGCGGTGGGGTGAGTTGAAGATGAGCCACGCGGACGCATCCGTGAGTGCCCCGCCAAACCCGTCGAGCGTCTGGAAGGTCTGCGCGGGATTGACGTCGATGGCGGTGGCGTTGCCGCTGTCCGGCCCGAAGGTGGGGCTCGGCTCGGGGTTGAGCCGCTTCACCAGCGCGCTCCCGGAGGTCGTCGTCAGCCAGACCTGGACGGACTCGTTGGCGGCCAGGGCCGGGGCGGAGCAGAGCGCGGTGCACAGCAGGACTTCGAATCGCATGGGCACTCCAGGAAGGAGAAAGTCTGCTAGATTTGCGGACTATTCCTGAAATGCAAGTGCTTCTAACCCGGCCGGACGGGCCCGGGCGCGGAGTGCGCACCCGGGCACATCCCGGTTCACCTACCGGCGGCGGCGCTGCTGCATGGCGCGGCGTGCCGCGGCCCGGGCCTCACCGCGCGCGGCGACTTCCTTGAGCGCCTCTTCCTCGCCGCTGTCGCCCGACAGGAAGCCGGAGAGGGCGCGGATGGTGGGGTAGCGGAAGAGGTCCACCAGCGTGAGCGGCTTCTCCACCTGGGCCTTCAGCTTCTCCAGCACCTGCACCATCAGCAGCGAGTGGCCGCCCAGGTCGACGAACTTGTCCTCCACGCCGACCTTGTCGAGCTTGAGCACGTCCTGCCAGATGGTGGCGATCAGCGCCTCCGTCTCGCCCTCGGGCCGGACGAGCTCGCCGCGCGCCTGGGCCTGCTCCGGGGGCGGTAGCGCCTTGCGGTCCACCTTCTTGTTCGGCGTCTGCGGGAAGGTGCTCAGCGCCACGAAGGCCTGCGGCACCATGTACTCGGGCAGGCGCGTGCGCAGGAACTCGCGCAGCGCGTCCGCCGCGGGCGGCTCACCCGGCTTCGCGATGAGGTAGGCCACCAGCCGCTTGTCGCCCGGGATGTCCTCGCGAACGATGACCACCGTCTCGCGCACCGCGGGGTGTTCGCCCAGCCGGGCCTCGATTTCGCCCAGCTCGATGCGGAAGCCGCGCACCTTCACCTGGTGGTCCAGGCGGCCGATGAACTCCACCACGCCGTCCTGCCGCCACCGCGCGGCGTCTCCGGTGCGGTACATGCGCGCGCCCGGCTGCGCGGAGAACGGGTCCGGGACGAAGCGCTCGCGGTCCAGCTCCGGACGGTTGTGGTAGCCCCGCACCACGCCCGCGCCGCCGATGTACAGCTCGCCCGCCGCGCCAATGGGCAGCGGACGCTGCTGCGCGTCCAGGATGTAGAGCTGCGTGTTCGCGATGGGCGTGCCGATGGGGACGCCCTCGCCCACGTGCTTCACCGGCTGCGTGGAGGACCAGATGGTCGTCTCCGTGGGGCCGTACATGTTGATGACGTCGCCAGAGACGGTCTCGGAGAGCTGGCGCGCGAGCGGGACGGGGAAGGCCTCGCCGCCCACCATCATCTTGCGCAGGCGCTTGAGGCCCTCGCGCGAGCGCTCCTCGGCCAGCAGCATGCTCGCCTGCGACGGCGTGCACTGGAGGTGCGTCACGGCGTGGCGCTCCATCAGCGCGGGGATGGAGCCGTCGAGCTCGGGCTCGGCGGGGGCCTGTCCCACGGCCGCGTTGGAGCGCTTGCGCACCTCGGCCAGGAGCGGCAGGTGCTTCATCACCAGCTCCGTGGGGACGCCGAAGTCCACGAGGCAGGCAATCTCATCCACGTCCAGGCCCTTGAGCCGGTCCGCCGTGGCGACGCACGCGTCCACGCTGCCGAAGAGGCCCGAGGACTGGAAGTAGCGCTCGAACGAGAAGTCGAGCAGCGCGTCCATCTCCTCGGCGGACAGGTGGTCGGTGCCGAAGTTGCCGTTGGCCAGCGTCGTCTGCTCCTTGAACGCCGGGAAGCTCCAGGCCGCCTCCTTGATGAGCCCCACCGACGACTTGAGGTAGGCCTTCATCGGGCCGCGGACGACCTCCTTCACGGACGCCTCGGAGTCGCCGACGAAGGTGTGCAGCATCAGCGACACGGTGCCCTTGCCGGGGTGGCCCGCCTTGGCCCACGTCTCGCGGTACAGGGCGATCTTCTGCGCCACCTCTTCCACCGTCTGCCCGAGCAGATGGGTGAGGACGTGGCAGCCCGCGCGCGCGGCCTCCTCGAACGTCTCCGGGTTGCCGGCGGTGGTCACCCAGATGGGCAGCTCCTTCTGCACGGGCCGGGGCAGGGTGCGCAGCTTCACGGTGTGGCCCGTGCCGCTCTTCGTCTCCAGCGTCTCGCCGCGCCACAGCCGGCGCACGTCTTCAATCTGCTGGAACATGATGCGCTTGCGGTCCGGGAAGCTCTCCGGCCGCAGCGCGAAGTCGTTGGGCTGCCAGCCCGCGGCGAACGAAATCCCCACGCGGCCGTGGGAGATGTTGTCCACCACGGACCAGTCCTCGGCGATGCGCAGCGTGGGGTGCAGGGGCGACACGAGGCTGCCCGCGCGGAGCTGCACGTTGCGCGTCACCGCCGCCAGCGCCGCGGACGTCACGGCCGGGTTGGGGAACAGGCCGCCGAAGGCGTGGAAGTGCCGCTCCGGCGTCCACACGGCGCAGAAGCCGTTCGTGTCCGCGAAGCGCGCGCTCTCCATCAGCAAGTCATAGCGGCCCTCGGGGCGCTCGCCTTCGTCGCTGGAGAAGTAGAAGAGGCTGAACTCCATCGCGCGCGAGGCGTGCTGGCCCTCGTTCGCGGCGGCGTGCCGCTCCGCGTGGATGACCACCGTGAAGCCGCGGGTGAGCGTCCAGAGCAGCTCCAGCACGGAGATGTCGAAGTTGAGGCTCGTCACCGCGAGCCACGTCCCGCGCTCCGTGCCCAGCCGCTCATCCATGCCGATGCCGAAGTTCACGACGTTGCGGTGCTCGATCATCACGCCCTTGGGCTTGCCCGTGCTGCCCGAGGTGTAGATGACGTAGGCCAGGCTGTCCGGCGTGGCCGGCGGCGTCTGGGCCTCCGGCGCGGCGGCGATGCGCTCCCAGGCCTGGTCCACCGCGAGCACGCGCTTCGCGGCGCCCGGCACGCGCGACAGCAGGCGCTCCTGGGTGAGCACAAGGTGGCAGCCCGCGTCCTCCACCATGAAGGCGATGCGCTCGGCCGGGTAGGCCGGGTCGAGCGGCACGTAGCAGCCCCCGGCCTTGTGGGTGGCCAGCACGCCCACCATCATCTCCAGGGAGCGCTCCATGAAGATGCCCACGCGGAGGTCGCGGCCCACGCCCTCGCCGCGCAGGTGCCGCGCGAGCGTCTCCGCGCGAGCGTCCAGCTCGCGGTAGGTCAGCGAGGCGCCCTTGCAGACGAGCGCCGTGGCGTCCGGCGTGCGCTGCGCCTGGGCCTGGAACAGCGAGGCCAGGGTGGCCTCGTGGGGGAACTCGCGCCGCGTGTCGTTCCAGCGGGCCAGGTGCTGGCGCTCCTCTGCGCCCAGCAGGTCGTGCTCACCCACCGCCTTGCTGGGCGCGCTCCGGAGCGACGCGAGGAACGCGGAGAGCTGGCGCGCCACGTCGTCCGCACGGGACTTGTCCACGCGCGTGGCGTCGAAGTGCAGGTGGGCGTGCTGCCCCTGGGCGTCCACGTCGATGACGAGCGCCGCGCCGCCCACGGCGGGGCCCGCCGCGCCGATGCGCACCGCGACGGGGTAGGCCACCTCGCCGCCGTGACGCTGGAGGTTCGAGAGCTGCGCGGAGCGGCCAAGCACGTCGCGCGCGAGGACGCCCTTGTCGCGAAGCTGCGTCAGCGCCTTGCGGAAGGCGCCCGCGGCCAGCTCCGGCGCGTCCTTCATCGGCAGCTCGATGCGGAGCGGGAGCTGCGAGGCGAAGAACCCCTCCACACCCTCGGTGCGGGCGCGCGTGGAGGCATCCGCGTAGCCGACGTCGAAGCGCGGCTCGGGCGACAGCCGCGCGAGGAAGGCGATGGCGGTGAAGAGCAGCCGCTCCTCGGGCGGCAGGTCGGTGACCCAACCCGAAGCCAGCTCGCTCGCGTCGAACTTCAGCGTGTGGATGCCGGTGTCCTTGGAGCTGCCGCCCAGGAAGGACAGGTCCGGCGGCGCCAGCGTCTCCAGCCGGTGGAGGAAGAACGACTCCGCCTTGCCGGCCTGCGTGCCCACCTCGGTCAGCCGGGCGCGCAGCTCCGGGGAGGCCGCGGGCAGCGCGTCGCCCTTGGCGAGCATGCGCGCGCCGAGCAGGTCCGGCCACGACAGGGGCGCTCCGCACAGGCCCTTGGGGCCCTTCAGCGTGAGGTCTCCGCCCTGGAGCGCCACCGTCAGCGTGTCCCCCTCGATGTCCAGCACCGTGCCGGGGGCCGCCTCGGACGCGGGCTCGGCGCGGCGGGCCTCGGAGATGGCGACGGGGGCGTTGCCCAGCCACACCTTCGCGAAGGCGAGCGGGTTGGGGTAGCCGCCGTAGTCGAGCGCGGACACCAGCGCGTGCGCCACGTCCACGTCGCCGTGGAGGTCGAGCACGGCCGCGGACTCCGGCCGGGACGCGAGGCCGAAGTAGCTGCGCTGGGAGATGTCCTGCTCCTGGGGCTGCGCGGTGCCCGCGACCAGCTCCTCCGCGAGCTCCGCGAAGGTCTCCATGCCCAGCGTGTAGCAGCGGGCGTTGAGGCTGAAGGCCGTCTCGCCGGGGGCGATGTCGAAGAGGCGCTGCTTGAGGATGCGGCCCTTGTCCGCGCCCTGCGTCATCTCGTGCCAGGTGACGCCGTGCCGCGGCTCGCGGTGGAGCAGCGCCCATGAGGTGACGTTGAGGCCGGCGTAGCGGGGCAGGGGGCCGTCATGGAAGTTGATGGCCATGCGCCGGGGCAGGCGGAGGATTTCGTCCTTCACCATGCTCAGGTTGACGATGCTGAACAGCCAGTCGAACGGCGCCTGGGACAGGAAGGGCAGCACCTGCTCGCCGGGGGGCACGTGCGGAATGGACTGCTCCTCGGCCCAGCGCTGGAGCGCGGGCTCGCGCGTGACGAGCCCGAGAATCCGGACGCCGCGCTCGGTGAGCGCCTGCGCGCAAGGGACGACGAGGGTGCCCTCGCCAATGATGAAACAACTGGGCGACTCCGGGGCCGCGCTCATTCAGTGCCTCCTGGGTTTCAGGAAATCGGGTGTCCCTCCGCTCACAAGCCCAGGCCCTGGCGGGCGTCGGCGAGCGCGGCGGGATGCTTCAGCAAGTCGGCGTGCCCGATGTCCGGGTACACCTTGATGGGGGCGGAGAGCGCGCGGCTGACGTGGTTCCCCTGGGCGACGGGGAGCGCGCTGTCGGCGGCGCCGTGCAACACGAGCGCGGGAGGCTGCTCCTTGTTCTTCAGCAGCGGCCGGTTGTCATAGCGGTGCAGCCGGAAGACGTAGCCCCGCAGCCCCGAGGGCCGCACCTTCATCTGGTGGAAGGGCGCGAACAGCACCAGGTGCTTCGCGGGGGCCTTCACGTCATTCAGCGCCTGGGCCGCCGCGAGCGCCGCCATGCTGCCCATGGAGAACCCCACCAGGTGGATGTTCCCGGCCGCGCTGGGGTGTGCGGACACCAACCAGCGCATGGCCTTCGTAGCGCTCTCGCGGAGGGCCTCGGGCGAGGGCTCACCGGGGGAGCCGTCGAAGCCCGGCGGCGCGAAGGCCGCCAGCCCCAGCCCGCGCCCCTCGTCCAGCGAGAGCAGGAGGTCCTTGGCCTCGGCGAGGTACCCCGGCGTGTTGCCGCCGAAGTACACCAACCAGCGCGTCTCACCGGCGGCGGGCGCCCGCGTCACCGCGAACTGCCCCGGGGGCGCATCCGGACCGGTGAGCGTCCATCCCCCCGCCGTCAGCGCACCGCTCGCCTCCGCGGTCAGCGGCGCGCCGGTGTACGGGAAGGGGCCCGGGTTGTCGGTGTCGTTTCGGGGCCATGCCACCATGAGGATCCCCACTGCGAGCACGATGACGGTGATGGGCCGGGCGGACGACAGCGCCCGCTGCTTGTGCAGCTCGTAGCGGGACGCCGTCACCTGGAACCAGTCCATCGAGCCTCCTGTCGCGAGCCGTGCTGGGCCTCGTCCAGGGCCTCGCGGAGCAGCCGCCCCAGGACGTGGACGTTGGGCTCGCGCACCAGGCTGTCGTGGTCACCCGGCACCTCGCGGATGGTCAACCCGGGCACCAGCGGCTCCCAACCCAGGCTCGTCCCCATGTGCGCGTAGATGGCGTGAATCTCCTGCGCGCGGAACAGCGTCACCGGGCCCGCGTAGGGGTGGGGCTGGTAGCGGCTCGCCAGCGTCTGGAAGCGCTCGGTGAGCTGGAGGTTGCGCAGCTCGATGGGGAGCGCCTCGCCCCGCTGCTCGTACCAGCGCAGCTTGACCTGGCTCCACAGCCGCGTGCCGTCGCGCTCCACCTTGGTGCGCAGCTTGCGCGACACGTAGCTCGCCGCGCCTTCCCGGCGAAGCTCCCGCAGCCGCTCGGGCAGCGACTGGCGCCGCTCCTGGGTGGCGGGGTGGAAGGTGTCGAGGAAGGCGACCAGCGCGACCGGCTCGCCCAGCTTGACCAGCCGCTGCGCCATCTCGTAGGCGACGACGCCGCCGCCGGAGTAGCCGCCAATCAGGTAGGGGCCGCGCGGCTGCACCTGACGCAGGGCCTCCAGGTAGATGGCCGCCATCTCCTCGATGCTGTCGGCCGGAGGCAGCTTGCCGTCCACGCCGCGCGCCTGGAGCCCATAGAAGGGCTGCTCCTTGCCGAGCGACTGCGCGAGCTCGCGGAAGTTGAGGACGTTGCCGCCCGCGCCATGCACGCAGAAGAAGGGCGTCGCGTTGCCGCCCTTCTGGATGGTGACCAGCGGAGACCAGCTCTTCGGCGCGGCCTTGGCGGCCGGAGCCTGCGCGGCGGGCGCGGTGTCGCCCGGTGCGGCGTCCGGCGTGAAGGGGATGCCCAGGGCCTCGCGCACCAGGGCGGCGCATTGCTCCAGCGTGGGGGCCTCGAACAGGGTGGCCAACGTCAGGTCCGCGCCCAGCGTCTTCTTGATGCGCGCGAACAGGCGCACCGCGATGAGCGAGTGCCCACCCAGCTCGAAGAAGTTGTCCTTCAGGCCCACCTTCGGCGCGCCGAGCAGTTGCTGCCACAGCTCCGCGAGCTTGCGCTCCACGTCGTCGCGCGGAGCGTCCGCGGCGGGGGCGCCTGAGGGTTGCCCTTCCTGGGTCACCGTGGCCGAGGCCGCCGGCTTCGCCGCCTCCTGCTTCGGGCGCATGCGGGCCGCCAGGACGTGCAGGTCCATGGAGCTGACGAAGAGCGCCGGCGTGTCCTTGAGCGACAGCGCGCGCAGGAAGGCCTCCTGGCCCTCCGCCGGCTTGATGCCCAGCGGCAGCCACCCCTCGAGCATGGAGCCCTTCTTCTGCGGCGCACGGCCGAACCGCCGCGCCTCGACGGAGGCGACGAGGTAGCCCTCGATGGCGCAGAAGACGTTGCCGTCCGCGTCGCTGAGCGTCACGTCGAGCAGCGCGCCGCGGCCCTCCTCCTGCCGCACCCGCACGTGGCTCATCGCCACCTCGGGCCACGGGCCCCAGACCTGGAGCTGACGGTAGGAGACGGGCACGTGCAGCTTCCCGGGCTGTCCCGCGTCGGGGAGCAGCGAGAAGGCGAAGCCGGAGGCGATGTCCAACAGGCCCGGCGGAATCCCGTACGTGGTCAGGTCCTCGCGGAAGGCGCGCGGCAGCTCCAGCGTGCCCAGGGCCTCGGACACGCCGAAGCCCGCGGAGCGCAGCACCTTCCACCGGGGGCCGAACGCGATGAGCGCGTCCTGCGGCAGGGCCTGTTCCCCCTCGCCGAAGGTCAGCGGCCGTGCCGTGCAGCGGGCGCGGACCGACGACAGGTCCATCGCGGCGGGGCGCTGGCCCTGTGCCGCATGGAGCCGCGCGGTGGCGTGCTCCGTCCACGCGTTGCCGGAGGCGCGGCTGCTCACCCGGAAGGCGAAGCCATGGTCCTCGTCCGGCGTGAGCGCGAGCTCCACCTCGCGCACCTCTCCGTCGGGGACCTCCAGCGGCGACACGAGCGCGAGCTGGGACAGCTCCAACGGCTCCCCGGGCCGCACCAGGGCCCAGGCGGCGCGGGCCAGCTCCACGTAGCCCGTCCCCGGCAGCACCGGACCGCCGCCGCGCATGCGGTGCTCGTCCAGCACCCAGTGGGCCTTGGCGTCGTAGATGGCGCGGAAGACGGCGTGGCCTTCCGGGGCCTCCACGCGCCGCTGGAGCAGCGGGTGGCTGACCGTCTCACCCGGAGGCAGCTGCGGCGCGAGCTGCGCCGCGGCCATGCCGACCTCCTGCCAGACGCCCCAGCCCAGCGCGAGCGCGCGCTTCGCGACGCCCGTGCGCTCCAGGCGCGCGGCCTGGGCCAGCAGGAACGCGTTGGCCGCGACGTAGTCCACCTGTCCCGGGGGCCCGAGCCAGGCGCTGGTCGACGCGAAGCTGACGAAGAAGTCCAGCGCCGCGCCTTGCAGCGCCTCCTCCAGCGCGAGCGCGCCCAGGGCCTTGGGCGCGAGCACCCGCAGCGCGGAGTCGCGCGTCTTCGCCTCCAGCGGGCCATCCTCCAGCGTGCCCGCCGCGTGCACCACGCCGTGAATCGCGCCGAAGCGCTCCTTCACCTGGGCGATGGCCGCGCGCAGCTGGCTGGCGTCCGTGGTGTCCGCCTTGAGCAGCAGCACCTGGGCGCCGAGCCCCTCCAGCGTCCGCTGCAGGTCCGCGTGCGAGGCGCTGGCCGCGGAGCGCGACACCAGCGCGAGCCGTGCCTTGACCTTGCGCGCGAAGAGCTCGGCGAGCGTCCGGCCGATGCCACCCAGGCCGCCCGTGATGAGGTAGACGCCCTGGCCGCGCAGGGGCGAGGGCCCCTCGTCCAGCGCCGTCCGCTCCACCACCTGCACCAGGCGACGGCCGCCTCGCAGCGCCACCGGCGCCTCGACGTCCGGGCGCAGCAGCTCGTCCGCGAGCTCGCGCGCCTGGCCCATCACGTTGACCACCAGTTGGAGGTCCACCACGCGGGCCTTGAGCTCGGGAAGCTCCTTGGGCCCCACGAGCAGCGGGCCGAAGCTCAACGCCTGCTCCGGGCTCATCGCGTGCCCTTCGGCGGACACGGCCTCCTGGGTCACCCGCACGTAGCGCAGGCCCGGGGGCAGCGACTCGGCCGTCAGGGACTGCATCAGGGCCAGCGGCGTGAGGAAGTACCGCGCCACCGCGCGTTCCCAGCCGAGCGCGGCGACGTCCCGAGGGGTGAGGTCCACGATGCGGGGCGGCACGCGCCCCTCGGCGCCCAGCGCGTCCCACAGCGCTTCCCAGTCCTCGCGCGCATCGAACCGCAGCGTGAAGCGCCCCTCGGCCGCGCGGCCGAAGGCGTCGCCGGGCAGTGCGCGCGTCACCTGGGCGCCGCGCGCCGCCAGCTCTCGCGCCAGCTCGTCGGGCAGCAGGTGCCGCTCGCCCACGATGAGCCAGCGCTCGTTCTCCGCCGGGGCCTCCGGGGCCGCGCCGGCCTGCTCGCGGAAGCGGGGCACGTAGCCCCAGCGCGACACGTTCTCCTCGCGCACCAGCGGACGCTCACCCTCGCGCCGCGCCATGAAGGTGCCGCTGCCCGGCTCCACCCAGTGGCGCTCGCGCTCGAACGCGTACGTGGGCAGCGCCACGCGCCGCCGCTTCTGGCCGTCGAAGAGGGCCGCCGCGTCCAGGTCCACGCCTGCGGCCCAGAGGCGCCCGAGCGCGAGCTGGAAGAACGCGAGGTCCGCGACGGTGTCATTCGGGTGCCGCAGCGACGGCACCAGCTGCTCGGCCTGGGGCTTCTCCACCTGGGCCCGCAGCAGCTGCGTGAGCGTCTGGCCGGGGCCGACCTCCAGGTAGACGCGCGACTTGTCCGCCAGGAGGACGCCCGCGCCCTCGGCGAAGCGCACTGGCTGGCGCAGGTGGCGCACCCAGTAGTCGGGCGAGGTGGCCTCCTCGGGCGTCACCCACGCGCCGGTGACGTTGGAGATCCACGGGCCGGTGGGCTTGGAGAAGCGCACCGTGCCCAGGAACTCGCGGAAGGGCGCGAGGATGGGCTCCAGCATGCGCGAGTGCGCGGCCACCTTGATGTGCAGCCGCCGCGCCTCCACCTCGCGCGCCTTGAGCTGCGCCTCCAGCGCTTCGATGGCCGCCACTTCGCCGGACACCAGGCACAGACCCGGCGCGTTGTGCGCGCCCAGGTCCAGGCCCTCGCCCAGCAGCGGCTTGAGCTCCGCCTCGGGCAGCTCCACGCTCAGCATGGCGCCCGCGGGGAGCTGGTCGAAGAGGCGTCCACGGCACGCGACGATGCCCAGCGCGTCCTTCACGGAGAAGACGCCGTTGAGCTGCGCACAGGCGTACTCGCCCATGCTGTGGCCCATGCACGCCTGCGGCGTCAGGCCGCGCGCCTTCCACAGCGCGGCCAGCGACAGCTCCACGGACAGGAGCGCCGGCAGCGCGTACGTGGCCTGCTCCAACTGCGCGCGGGCCTCCTTCTCCGCGCCGGCCTCCGGGAAGAGCAGGGGGCGCAGCTTCAGCGACTGGTGCTGCTCGAGCAGGGACAGGCACTCATCCAGGGCGCGGCGGAACACCGGCTCCTGCTCGTAGAGGCCCTTCGCCATGCCCGGGTACTGCGCGCCGCCACCGGGGAAGAGGAAGACCACCGAGCGGCCCTCGGCTTCCGTCTGCGCCTGGGCCGTCCGCGCGGCCTCGGGCTGCGACAGCAGGCGCACGGCCTCTTCGCGCGAGGCCGCCACCACCGCGCGGCGGTGCCCGAAGCGGCGCCGTCCGGCCAGCAGCGTGAACGACGTGTCGCCCAGGTTGGGCGCGTCCGGCTCACCCAACCGCTGCGCCAGCCGCTGCGCCGCGCGCTCCAGGGCGGCGGGGGTGCGCGCGGAGAGCCACAGCGTCTCGAAGGGGCGCGCGGCGGACGTCTGCGCCTGCGCGGGCGCCTCTTCCAGGATGACGTGCGCGTTGGTGCCGCCCACGCCCAGCGAGTTCACCGCGGCCCGGCGGGGCCGGCCCTTGGTCGCGGTCCAGTCGCGCAGCGCCGCGTTCACGTTGAAGGGCGAGCGCGCGAAGTCGATCTGCGGGTTGGGCTTCTCGAAGTGCAGCGTGGGCGCCATCTGCTTGTGCCGCAGCATCTGGACGACCTTGATGAAGCTCGCCACGCCCGCGGCCGTGTCCAGGTGGCCGATGTTCGTCTTCACCGAGCCGATGCGGCAGAACCCGCTCTTCTGCGTCTGCGTGCGGAAGGCCTGGGTGAGCGCGGTGATTTCAATCGGGTCGCCCACGGGCGTGCCGGTGCCGTGGCACTCGATGTAGTCGATGGTGTCGGCGCTGACGCCGGAGACGTTGAGCGCCTCCACCACCGCGTCCGCCTGCCCGTCGACGGACGGCGCCAGGTAGCCCACCTTGCGCGCGCCGTCGTTGTTGACCGCGCTGCCCTTCACCACCGCGTAGATGGTGTCCCCATCCGCCAGCGCGTCCTCCAGCCGGCGCAGCACGATGACGCCCGCGCCGCTGCCGAAGAGGGTGCCCTGCGAGCGGTGGTCGAACGCGCGGCAGTGCCCGTCCGGCGAGAGGATCTCCCCCTCCTGGTACAGGTAGCCCCGGTAGTGCGGCAGCTCCAGCGTGACGCCGCCCGCCAGCGCCAGGTCACACTCGCGCGCGAGCAGGCTCTGGCAGGCGGAGTGGATGGCGACCAGCGACGTGGAGCACGCCGTCTGCACGTTGAGGCTGGGGCCGCGCAGGTCCAGGCAGTACGACACGCGCGTGGTGAGGAAGTCCTTGTCGTTGCCCGTGTGCCGCACCAGGAACAGGCCCACCTGTTCCATGAGCTGCGGGTTGGTGAAGAGGTTGTAGGGCATGTACGCGTTCATGCCCGAGCCGCCGAACACGCCCACGGGGCCCTTGAAGCGCTCCGGCGGATGGCCGCTGTGCTCCAGCGCCTCCCAGCACACCTCCAGGAAGTGCCGGTGCTGCGGGTCCATGAGGGACGCCTCGCGCGCGCTGAAGCCGAAGAAGCCCGCGTCGAAGTCCTCCAGGCCCTCGTACACCATGCCCGACTTCACGTAGTTCGGGTCCTGGAGCAGCGCCGGGTCCACGCCCGCGCTCAGGAGCTGGGCGTCGGTGAATGGTGTGACGGACTCCACGCCGTCGCGCACGCGGCGCCAGAACGTGTCCACGTCCCGCGCTCCAGGCAGACGCGCGGCCATGCCCACCACCGCGATGTCTGGAGACTCCGACAGCCCCTCAACGTCTTCCGTCATGACAGTGATCCTGCAAAGTACCGCTTCCGGCAGTTCAAATCAGCACAGTCTGGGGAGGGTCGAACCTGCCCCAGCCATGGAATCGGAATACCGAGGTCTGTCACGGCATCCCCCCCGCTTCGGCCAGCCTACTCATGTGTGGCGTTGAGCCCGAATATCTGGCGAAGCCGCCCGAGTATACGGCTGACCTCGCCGGGAATGGCGTCCGTGCTGGCGCCGCTGGCCTCGGCCACCGCGCGCAGTTGGGTCCGCCGCTGGGCAAGCATGGAGGAGAGCTGGCGGGCCAGGCCCGGGTACTCGGAGAAGAGGCGGGCGAAGGTCGGCCGGTCCACCTCGAGGAGCAACGAGTCCTGCACCGCCACCACCGTGGCGAACCGGCGCTCCCCGGTCAGCAGGCACATCTCTCCGAAGTAGCTGCCGCGGCCCAGCCGGGTGACCTCGGACTGGCTCTTGCCGGTGCGGACGCTGACCTCACCCGAGGCCAGGACGTAGAAGGTCCGCCCCTCGTCGCCCTCCTGGATGATGCGCTCGCCCGCGCCGAAGCGGCGCACCAGGGACTCCTGACGGAGCCGGTCCAGGTCCTCGGGCTTCAGCGCCTGGAAGAGGTCCACGTTGCCCAGGACCTGCCGGATGGTGTCCTCGGTCAGCTCGGCGCGCGCCGTCTCCTGCTTCACGTGCACCGTGCGCTGCGCGTAGGGAATCTCGATGTTCTCCCGGCGCAGGCGGTACCAGAGGCGGGTGTGGAGGTCCTCCTTCACGCCGTCGGACTGGCCGTACTCGGCGATGAAGAAGCGCACCATGTAGCGGACGGCGTTGTCCTCGTAGCTGAGCGTGCGCGCGATGGGGCTGGGGTCGGGCAGCACGAGCGGCGTCTCCCGCAGCGTCTCCAGCAGCGCGCTCTTCACCTGGTTGGGCGGGGTGTCGCGCGACAGGCGGAACTCCACGTCGATGCCCACCGGGTTCAGGTCCTGCGTGAAGTTCTGCACCAGCTCCTTGGCCACCATGCTGTTGGGCAGCGTGATGACCTCGCGGCGGAAGTTGGACAGGCGGATGGAGCGCCAGCCGATGAAGACGACGCGCCCGGCGTGCGTCCCGATGCGGATGAAGTGGCCCACCTCGAAGGGCCGGTCCAACTGGAGGGACAGGCCGGCGAAGAGGTTGCCCAGCGTCTCCTGGAGCGCCAGACCGATGACCACCGACAGCACCGCGGACGTGGCCACCAGGCCCGCCAGGTCCACGTCGAACTGGGTGCGCAGCAGCGGCAGCACCGCCAGCGGGTACAGCGTGAAGTCGATGACGTTGCGGAGGATCTTCGGCGTGCCCACCGCCGGGGCGCGCAGCCGCACCAGCTTCAAGGCCAAGGCCACGCTGGCGCGGATGCCACCGAAGGTGAACATCAGCATCCACGCCACGCGGAGCGTCTTCTGGACGCCCCCGGGCGCCGACTCCGGCAGGGCCCAGGACGCCAGCCGGAGCACGATGAACGCGATGAGCAGCCGGATGGCGCTCTTCAAATCCTGCCGCAGGTCGGCGTCATGGGAGGACGTGCGCACCCCCATCAGCACGACGATGAGCAGCGCACCCACGGCCAGGGACAGATTGCTCTGAAGGAAGGGCAGCAAGGCCGGTGGAATGTCTCCCGCCATCTGAGGGAGGGTCAAGGCGGCCGTTGACGCGTGCCGCGCGAGCGGGGATACACGCCCCATGACGCTCGCATCGGTACTGGGACAGCCCCGCGCGGTGGACGCCCTCCAGGCGGCCTTGCGCAGCGGCGCGGTCCACCACGCGTACCTCTTCGCCGGGCCGGAAGGGGTGGGCAAGGAGCTGGCGGCCGTGGGACTGGCCCAGGCCCTCACGTGCCCCGAGCAGCCGGACGTGGGCTGCGGCGCCTGTGAGAGCTGCAGGCGCGTGGAGAAGGGCCTCCACCCGGACGTCACGTGGGTGATGCCGGACGATGAGCGTGTTTCCCGGGGGCTCGCGGGCAGGTCCGACTTCACTGGGACACCCAGCCGGGAGCTGCGCGTGGAGCAGGTCCGCCAGCTCCAGGAGCGCATCGCCCTGCGCGGCCTGGAGTCCCGCCGGAAGGTGGCGCTCATCGTCTCCGCCCAGACGATGAACGTGCAGGCCCAGAACGCGTTCCTCAAGACGCTGGAGGAGCCGCCCTCGGACACCACCCTCATCCTGGTGGCCAGCGCCATCGACCGCCTGCTGCCCACCATCCGCAGCCGGTGCGGAAAGGTCCACTTCGGGCCGCTCCCGGTGGAGCTGGTCGCCCAGCGCGTCGCCGAGGCCCGGAAGCTGGACCCGGAGACGGCCAAGCTCGCGGCCGTCATGGCGGGCGGCAGCCTGGGCCGGGCCATGGCGCTGGACGTGGACGCGCTGGCGCAGCGCAAGGACATCGTCACCGCCTTCGAGGCCCTGCGCGGCGAGGACGCCGTGGGGCTGCTGCGCTTCGCGGAGGCCCATGGCGGCTCGCGCGACGAGGCGGAGGGCACGCTGGAGCTGCTGGTGCTCTGGACGCGGGACGTGGCGCTGGTGAAGGCGGGCCAGGAGGCGGGGCTGGCGAACCGGGACCTCGTGGAGCTGGGTCGGCAGGTCGCGGCCCGCACGTCGGACATCCTGCTGCACCGGCGGCATTCCCTGATGGAGGGGGCTCGCGCGGCCATTGCCCGAAACGGGGCGCCCCGGCTCCAATTGGAGCGGATGCTCATCGACCTGTTCACGGAGACGCCGCGATGAGCGCCAGTGATTTGGATGACGTGCTGGCCAGCGTGAAGGCGGGGAAGATCGCCCCCGTATACCTGCTGGCGGGTGAGGAGTTCCTCATCCGCAAGGGCGCCGACGAGCTGGTGAAGCTGCTCGTCCCGGACGCGGCCATGGGCCTCAACCTGGCGGTGCTGGACGCGGGCAGTCCGCGCGAGGTGGCGCAGGAGCTGGCCACGCTGCCGCTGTTCCCCGGCCGCAAGGTGGTGCTGGTCCGCGACCCGGAGTTCCTGGCGCCCAAGAAGGGCCGCGGGGACGCGCTGGGCAAGGCGCGCGAGGCGTGGAAGTCGGGCAAGCGCAAGGAAGGCGCGCGACGACTGCTGGCGCTGGCGGCGCGCGCGGGCTGGGGCGTGGAGCAACTGGACCCGGGCAGCCCCGGGGCGCCGTCCGTGGAGAAGTGGAAGGACGAGCTCAACGTGGACCTGGCCGACGCGGACGTGGCCTTCCTCAAGGAGGCCGCCGCGTTCTGCCGCGAGGAGCGCATCTCGGCGCCGGAGGGTGACGCCACCGCGCTGCTGGACCTCCTCCAGAAGGGCGTGCCCACGGGCCACGCGCTGGTGCTGGCCGCGTCCGACCTGGACGCCAAGAACCCGCTGGTGAAGCTGGCCCACGACAAGGGCTACGTCGTCGAGCGGAAGGTTGCCGCGCGCCACAAGGACCTGGACCTGACCGACATCGCCAAGGAGTTCCTGGCGCCCTTCAAGAAGAAGCTGGGCCCCGGCGCGCTGGAGGAGCTGAAGGAGCGCATCGGCGGGAACATCCGGCTGCTCCAGTCGGAGCTGGAGAAGCTGGCCACGTACTCGGAGGGACCCGCGATTGAGCGGGCGGACGTGGCCGCGCTGGTCCACCACGCGCGCGAGGAGGAGTTCTTCGAGCTGTCCGAGGCGCTCCAGAAGCGCGCCTTCGGCGGGGCGCTGGCCTACGCGGACGACGCCATGGGGCAGGGGACGCACGCGCTGCAGTTGCTGGGCGCGGTGGCCTCCATCGTCCGGAGCCTGCTGGAGAGCCATGAGTGGCTCTGGCGCTACGCGGGCGGCACCCCGCCGCGCACCGCGAAGGACGTGGAGGCGCGCGTCTTCCCCCGGCTGGAGGCGGAGCTGAAGGGCAGCAAGCGGAAGATGCCCAACGCGTGGGCGCTCACCTTCAGCATGAAGGCCGCGGCGGGCTACGAGCGGCGGGAGCTGCTCGGCGCGCTGGTGGCGTGCGCCGAGGCGGACCTGTCCCTGAAGTCGTCCGCGAACGGCCGACTGGTCATCGAGCGGCTGCTGGCCACGGTGTGTGTGCGCCAGCACGGCGCGGGTTAGAGGAAGCGCTTATGGCGGACAAGCGTCGTTTCGACCTCTTCGCGGACTTCCTGGTGGAGCGCTTCAACGCCCCGCGCGTCTTCGACGTGGCGGGTGGACAGGGGAAGCTCAACGAGGCCCTGACGAAGCGGGGCCGCGCCGTCACCACCTTCGACTTGCGGCACAAGCACCTGCCCGTCACCTACGCCCAGCGCATCTTCACCCTGGAAGAGCCCTGCGAGGCGGAGCTGGTGGTGGGCATGCACCCGGACGGCGCCACCCGCATCATCATCCAGTACGCGGCGGCGCACCGGCTGCCCTTCGCGGTGGTGCCGTGCTGCTCGGACAACGGGATGCCCTACAACCCGTGGATGCGGCACCTGGCCGAGCTGGCCCGCGAGTCCGGCTTCACCACCGTGGAGGAGGTGAAGCTCTCCATGGATGGCCGGGCCCGCGTCATCGTGGGCGAGCACGGCCCCGCCGCGTCCTGACCGTGTTGGAGCGCTATCAGGGCCGGGACAGCAGGCCCGTGACGTCCTTCCACGGTCCCTGGCAGGGCGGCGTGTCCGAGGCGAGGTAGTGCCCGACGCGCCCCGGCGCGAGCGCCACCACGGCGGACGAACGCGTCCCATAGATGGGCGTGTGGATGCACAGCGCCTGGAGCTGCCTCAGGAAGTCGCGCGGCAGGTCCTCCCCCACGCCAGGGGGCGGAACGAGCTCCTCGGCGGGCAGGGTGGCGTCGGCCAGCACGGCCCTCAAACCCGCCTCCAGCTCCGGCCAGGGCTTCTTCGCCACCTCCGTGGCGAGCAGCCGGGCGTGCTCGACCTTGGGCAACTCCGGGGCGTTCAGCACGTCATTGGGCAGGACGTGGACGCCTTCGGGGACGTCCTCCCGCCGGAGCTGACGGTCCGTCCTCCGGGCGTAGGCCACGCGCAGCCGCTGGGCGTCCCCATAGAGGAGGTTGAAGGGCATGAACTCATCGCCGGGCAGGGTGTCCAGGTACCGGTCCACGGCGTCCACGCTGCCCGCCTGGAGGGCCTTCAGCACCACCTCGCCCCGCGAGCGGGGGGCCGGCCCCTGGCCTCGCTCGCCCCGCTGGTTCGTCAGTCCGACGAAGAGGCCGTCGCGGGTTACACCCATCCACGTTCCCCCGCGCTCCTCGTCCCTGCCGCCCACCGCGAGCGGGGACTCCAGGAGGACCTGGGGGCCGGTGGCGGGGCGGCCGTAGAACTCGTCCCGGTTGGCCGCGAGCACCAGCGGCCATTCGGGGTGGACGTGGCGCAGGATGATGATGGTGCACATGCGTATCCGGTCGATAACATCTCCGGCTCCGCGGCGCATTCGTGCCCGCGGCCCTCACGCCGTCGATGACCTCGGCCATCCGAGCGGCTAAGGTCCGCCGCCCTCAGGAGAGTCCATGGCTGAGCGAATTCTCGTCACCAGCGCGCTGCCCTACGCGAACGGCCCGGTCCACATCGGCCACGCCGTCGAGTACGTGCAGACCGACATCTACGTGCGCTTCCTCCGCTCGTGCGGCAGGGACGTCGTCTACTTCTGTGCCGATGACACCCACGGCACCCCCATTGAACTGAACGCGGCGAAGCAGGGCCTCAAGCCCGAGGAGTTCATCGCCCGCTTCCATGACGAGCATCAGCGGGACTTCCGCGACCTCGACATCCGGTTCGACTGCTTCCACTCCACCAACTCGCCGGAGAACCGCCAGTACGCGGAGCTCATCTACGGGCGGCTGAAGGAGAAGGGCGACATCGAGCGCCGGAACATCGAGCAGACCTACTGCGAGAAGGACCGCCGCTTCCTGCCGGACCGCTTCATCAAGGGCACCTGCCCCAACTGCAAGGCCGCCGACCAGTACGGCGACGCCTGCGAGAAGTGCGGCAAGGCCTACGCCCCCACGGACCTCGTCGACGCGCGCTGCGCCCTGTGCGGCACGCCCCCGGTCCGCAAGCACTCCGAACACCTGTTCTTCAAGCTGTCGCGGCACGCGGACTTCCTCCAGGACGTGCTGCGCAAGCCGGGCTTCCTCCACCCGGGCCTGGCCACCCAGCTCCAGGGCTTCTTCGAGAAGGGCCTGGCGGACTGGGACATCAGCCGCGACGGGCCGTACTTCGGCTTCGCCATCCCGGGTGAGACGGACAAGTACTTCTACGTCTGGCTGGATGCGCCCATCGGGTACATCGCCACCACGGAGAAGTGGGCCAAGGAGACGGGCAAGGCGAAGAGCGCGCTGGACTACTGGGCCGCGGACGCCGACACCCGCATCATCCACTTCATCGGCAAGGACATCGTCTACTTCCACGCCCTGTTCTGGCCGGCCGTCCTCAACGTCGCGGGGTTCCACATCCCCAGCGAGATCAAGGTCCACGGCCACCTGACGGTGAACGGCGAGAAGATGTCGAAGAGCCGCGGCACCATGGTGCCGGTGCGCGACTACCTGGACCAGTTGGACCCCAGCTACCTGCGCTACTTCTACGCGGCCAACCTGGGCCCGGGCGTGGAGGACCTCGACCTCAACCTCAAGGACTTCCGCCAGCGCGTGAATGGCGAGCTGGTGAACAACGTGGGCAACCTGGCCAACCGCGCGCTGTCGCTGCTGGCCGGGCCGCTGGAGAAGCGGCTGGCACCGGGGCGCGCCGAAGGTCCGGGCCGCGAGCTGGTGGAGGCCGCGCTCGCCCGCGTGCCGGAAGTCCGCGACGCGTTCGAGAAGCTGGAGTACCGGTCCGCCATCCGCGTCATCACGGAGATTGCCTCGGCCGCCAACGGCTTCCTCCAGACGGCCGCGCCGTGGGCCCAGGTGAAGAAGGACGCCGAGGTCGCTCGCGCGGACCTGTCGGACGCCGCGGACGTGGCCTACCTGCTGGGCGCGCTGCTCGCCCCGGTGACGCCGCGCCTGTCGGAGAAGCTCTTCGCCCAGCTCGGCGCCGAGCCGCTGACGTTCCAGGCCCTGGAGGGCGCGAAGTACCCGCTGCTGGACCGGAGCCGTCCCATCGGCACGCCGGAGCCGCTGTTGCCTCGGCTGGAGGAGGAGCGCGTCAACGCCATCATCAAGCTGCCGGAGGGCGCCGCGCCCCAGGCCGCCGAGGCCAGGCCGGCCAAGGCCGCGAAGGCGGAGAAGAAGCCCGCGGAGTCGGCTCCCGCTCCGGCGCCCGCGGCCGCGGCCGCTGCTCCGGGGGAAATCGAGTACGACGACTTCGCCAAGGTGGAGCTCAAGGCGGGCAAGGTGCTGGCCGCGGAGAAGGTCCCGAAGGCGGACAAGCTCATCAAGCTCACCATCGACCTGGGCGAGGGGAGCCCGCGCACCATCGTGTCCGGCATCGCGGAGGCCTTCGCCCCCGAGGCGCTGACCGGGCGCAACGTGGTGGTGGTGGCCAACCTCAAGCCGCGCAAGCTCAAGGGCATCGAGTCGCGCGGCATGGTCCTGACGGCGGGCCCGGGAGGCAAGGACCTGTCGCTGTTGGATCCGGGCGACGTGGCCCCTGGCAGCGAGGTGAAGTGAGGTGACGGACTGGCGTGCCGAGCGGGACCAGGCCCTCCTGACGCTGGAGCGCGAGAAGCGCCCGGCGTTCCGGACGGAAGCCGCGCTTCAGCTCTACCACCTGGCGTCGGATGTCCCCGAGCACGCCGCCGAGTTCCTCGAGGCGCTCCCCCGGCTGCTGTCGGACACGCAGACGGAGGTGCGCCGCGCCGGGGTGAGCCTGGCGTCCGTGGTGGTGCCGCCGGATGAGCTGCCGGACCTGCTCATCTCCAAGCTGCGTGACGACGAGTGGCAGATTCGCCTGGAGGCCACCGGCCGGATGGCGGACCTGGCGCGGCCGGAGCTGCGCGGCGCCCTGGCCAGCATGCTGGAGGACGGCACCTTCGAGGTCCGCTTCGAGGCGGCGCGCGGCATTGCGTCGCTGCAGCACGCGGCGGGGATGGACGTGCTGCTGGAGGCGCTGGACGCGGACCTGCTCCGCTTCCGGGCGCTGGGCGCGTTGGCGGAGCTGGGCGACACCCGCGCGCTGCCGCCGGTGAAGAAGCTCTTCGGCCGCTGGCTCCTGCCCGCCTTCGACCGGACGCAGGCCGCCGGGGTGCTGGCGAAGCTGGGCGACCCGGACGGCTCCACGTACCTGCTCCAGCGGTCGATGAAGAAGCGCTGGAGCCCGGACCGGGCCCTGGCCGTGGAGCTCTGCGGCGAGGTGAAGGTGCCGGGCGCGCTCGAGCACTTGAAGGGGCTGCTGGACGACGTGAAGGACCCGTGCCGGGGGGCCGCCGCACGGGGCCTGGGGCGGCTGGGAGACTCGCAGGCGGTGCCCTGGCTGGTCGGGTTGCTCCAGGACACGCAGGCCTCCGAGGACTGCCGCCTGGACGCCGCGGATGGGCTGTGGCGCCTCGGGAGCCCGGAGGCGCGTCAGGCCGTTCGCAACGCGGTGAGTACCTTTCCAACACCCGAAGCCCGCGCGGAGCTGGAAGAGCTGTTGTTGGAGGAGTCATGAAATTCGTCGACGCCCACTGCCACCTCGAGGTGAAGGACTACCCGGACGTCATGGCCGTGCTGGACGCGGCCCGCGCGGCGGGGCTGGTCCACGCCGTCGTGGTGGGGCAGTTCCATGGGCCGGGCAATTGGGGCAACGCGCTGGAGCTGGCCGCGGCGCACCCGGAGTTCCTGTCGCCGACGCTGGGCATCCACCCCCACGAGGCCGCGCGCGCCACCGAGGACGACCTGGCCACGCTGGAGCGCACCTGCGCGCGCCCGGAGGTGCGGGCGGTGGGGGAGGCGGGGCTGGACTACTACTACGACCACTCGCCCCGCGAGGCGCAGGCGGAGGTGTTCCGGCGGCAGTGCGCGCTGGCGCGCCGCCTGGACAAGCCGCTGGTGGTGCACGTGCGGGACGCGCATGACGACTGTGACGCCATCCTCGGCGAGACGGGCGTGGCCAAGGGCGTCATCCACTGCTTCACCGGGGACACGGACGCCGCGCGGCGCTACCTGGACCGGGGCTTCTTCCTGTCGCTGTCGGGCGTCGTCACCTACAAGAAGACGGAGGCGCTGCAGGACGCGGTGCGCTTCGCGCCCCTCGACAGGCTGATGGTGGAGACGGACAGCCCCTACCTGTCGCCGGTGCCACACCGGGGCCGGAAGAACCAGCCGTCCCACGTGGTGGAGACGGCGAAGAAGATCGCGGAGCTCAAGGGCGTGACGCTGGAGGAGGTGGCTTCCGTCACCACCGCCAACGCCGCAGCCCTCTTCAACCTCACGCTGCGGTGAGGCCGCCGGCCAGGGCCGCGAGGTCCTGGTCCATCTGCGGCACGTCCAGCAGCAGCGCGTCCGGGTCGTACTGGAAGTCCGCCTGCTTTAGCTTCAGCAGGGCCTGCAGGGCGGGCTCTCCCGAGTGGCCACCGAAGGACGCGAAGACGACGCGGCCCCGCTCCAGGTGGAGGTAGCCCTCCAGCGTGTGCTGGCGCAGGTTGAGCCGGCCGCTCTTCTGGCCACCGCCCAGCGTGCGCAGCAAGTCCCGCGGCGGGAGCTCGTCGAAGCTGCCGCGCACCACGCGCCCCGGGCCGTTGTGCTGCACCCGGTCCTCCAGGAGCGCCTGGACCGTGCGGGCGATGACCGCCTTGTCCGAGGGGGACAGCACCTCGGTGGCGCCGCCCATGAGCAGCCGCTCGCGGGTGCCGGTGTCGGGCTCTCCCACCACGGCGATGGGGAGCCCCGCCGTCTCCGGCATCGAGCGCGCCTGCTCCAGCAGGTTGAGCACGTCCTGCACGCCCAGCCGCAGGCTCACCACCAGGACGTCGCAGTCCTGCCGGGCCAGCCCGTCGTGCGCGCCCTCCACCGTGGAGAGGGCGTGCGCCACCAGGCCCTGCTTGAGCACCGCCTCCAGCAGCTCGCCGCGCGCCGCCTCGTCCGGCTCCACCACCAGCACCTGGCGGCCCTCGCTCTCCAGCCGGTGGCGCAGCAGCTCGCCGCTCTGGAGCTGGATGACGATGTCCGCCACCACCGGGTCGTAGAGCACGCCCGCGTGCTTGCGCAGGTGCTCCAGGGCCTGCTCCTTGGGCAGAACGCGGCCCAGGGCGTTGCCCGGGTTCTTCGTCAGCTCCAGGAAGCTGTCCACCGCGGCGAGGATGCGCGCGCCCAGGGTGATGTCCTCGCCCTTGGCGCCCTGGGGCGTGCCGGAGCCGTCCCAGGCCTCGTACATCTGCGCGAGGATGGTGTTCGTCTGCGCGGGCAGGTGCACCGTCTCGAACATCCGCGTGGGGATGCGGCAGGCCTGCTTCGCCTGGGCCTTCCACTCCGGATTCACGGCGTTGCTGGCCAGCGAGAAGTGCCGCTCCGCCGGCTTGCCCAGGTCGTGCAGGTACGCGGCGATGGACAGCGCGGCCAGCTCCTTGTGGGGCATGCCCATGCGCTGGCCCACGATGCCGGCCTGCCGCGCGAGCTGCGCGGAGTGGCCCCGGTGACGCTGCCGGTCCTGCTCCAGCAGCCCCACCATGATGCCCAGCGTCTCCACGTAGTCGCTGTCGCTCACCAGCCCGCGCGGGCCGCCGGGCTCGCGCCGCTGCGTGGAGGGGCGGACCGCGGGCGTGCCGGTGCTGCTGCCGCGCTGCAGCCGCATCCGCGCGTCCGTCTCCACGCGGAAGCTGAGGCTCAGCGGGCCCCGGTTGCCCGTCCCCGTGCCCGCGGAGGTGCGTCCGTGCTCGGGCGCGCCCGTGCGGGAGGGCGAGGGCGGAAGCTGGCCCTGCGTGCTGGCGCCTTCCAGCAGCGCGGTGAAGGCCGTGGGGTCGCCGTAGTAGTGCTTGCGAATCGCGGCGGAGATGGCGCTGCGCAGGCCCACGTACGCGTAGACCTCCGACATGCCGGTGACGAGGGCAATCTCGTCCATCAGCGACTTGTTCTGCGGCTCGGCGGCGACCACGGAGAGCAGCTTGCGCTCCGGGTCCACCGCCAGCGGCAGCACGTTCTGCGCCTCGGCCAGGCGCACCGGGAGCCGGTCCAGCACCTCGGTGGCGATGCGCGCCTTCGCCAGCTTGTCGGCGCTGACGAAGCGCGTCTGGAACTCCGCCGCCAGGAACCGCAGCAGCGCCGCCTCCTGGAGCAAGCCCAGCTCCACCAGGCAATCACCGACCTTGTGGCCGGTGATCTTCTGGTGCTCCAGGGCCTGCTCCACGGCCCCGGCGTTGACGAGTCCCGCCTCGATGAGGCGCTCTCCCAACCTCTTCGCCATGTGGCCTGCCTCAGCTCTCCGAAGAACCCTCGCCGCCCTTGCCGGAGTCGGGAGGCAACGACGTCAGCGCGCTGAACGGCTTGAAGGTCAGCTCCTTGGGCAGCGAGCTCGCGTCACGCGGCGGGCGCTCCTCACGGGGCGGACGGGGCGCGCGCTCCTCGCGCGGACGCTCGTCGCGGGGCGGGCGGTCCTCACGGGGCGGGCGCTCCTTGCGCGGCGGACGCTGCTGCTGCGCCTGCTGCTCCTGGGGGGCGCCCTCCGCCGGCGTGCCCTGCTGCTGGGGCTTCTCTGGCCGGGCCTTGCGCTTCTCCTCGCGGGCCTTGCGGCGGCCTCCGCCCTCCACCGGGGCGCGGCCCCGCGAGGTGGGGGAGGGGCCCTTCCAGAGCTGACGCTCGTAGGGGCGCACCGTGTCCGTCCACCGGTCGTGCGAGTCGCGCTGCATGGCCTCCAGCCACGAGGCGATGCGCGCGTCCAGCGACTCCAGCGAGTGGAGGATTTGCGCCTCCAGCGTCACCGGCGACTTGAGGCCGTGCGGCACGTCCCCGTGCTGGGAGACGACCAGGTGCGTGAGGTGCTGCTCCAGCAGCGGCGGGAAGCCCGGGATGGCCAGGGCCTTCTCGCGCAGCTTCTGGGCGGTGATGACGATGTTGCCCACCAGCCGGCCCTCATCCGAGGACTCGGAGGCGTCCACCGTCTTCATCACCTGCTGCAGCAGCGCGCCGGCCAGGAGCAGGTCGCGGTCCGCCATGGGGTACTGGTCCGCCACGCGGAGCGTCAGCCGCATCACCGACAGGATGTGCTCGGCCACGCCGCCGCGCCACGTGTGGTGCGTGCCCCGGGCGCCCTGGGCCGTCGGCAGGCCCGAGGCCACCTTCGGGTCGTCCAGGAAGGCGAGCAGGAGCTGCTTCACGTACGTGTCGCCGATGCGCTCGGTGACCATCTCCCGGATGAGGCCGGCGGCGCGCGCGCCCCCCGGACCCTCGTTGCCCCGGGCCTCGCCCTTGTCGGCCTTCTCGGTCCGCTCGGCCTTCTCGGCCTTGGGCTCCGCGGCGGGCTTCGCCTCGGGCGCGGGCTTCGCCTCGGCGGGCGGGGCGGGGGGCGGCTCGAACTCCTTGGCGTCGAGCGGCTCCGGGTCCAACCGCTCCAGGGCCTCCACCACCACCTGGGTGCGGCCGTGGAACGAGATGACGTTGCCCTGGACGAGGACGTAGTCACCGACCTGGAAGACGGGCTCGAGCGCGTCGACCTGGTCGAAGATTCGCGCGTCCACCTCACCACTCTTGTCGACGAGCGAGGCGGCGACGAACACCTTGCCGCTGCGGGCCGTCACCTTCTCCTTCTTGGTGACGCGGAAGACGGTATTGACGCGGTCCTTCTCCCGCAGGTCGGCCGCATACACCTTGCGGACGGTCTCCACGGAACCTTCCTGGGTGGGGGGCGCGGACTCGGGCACGTTTTCGTTGGTCATTGCGGCGGCGGACACTAGCACCCCAGAAGGCGCGCGGGGGCCGGTTCAACTCACTTCCAGCGCCACCGCGTCGAGGTATTCGGCTCCCGGGGACCCGGCCAGCGTCGGATGGTCCGGCGGCAGCCCGGGGCGGGCCAGCCGGGTGGCGATGCGCGCCTCGCCCTCGCAGGCGGTGGCCACCAGGTCGTCGAAGCGGCCCAGGGGGAGGGGCGGATGGTACCCGGTCACCATCAGCCAGCCTCCGTGGCGCGTCCTGCGCAAGGCATGACGCAGCAGTTCCACGAATTCCTCATCCGTCTGCGCGCTGAGCGTGTCCAGGAGCACCAGGTCGAAGGTGTCCCGGACGGCGCGCAGCACCTGGAGCGGCTTGCCCGTCTCCACCGTCACCCGGCCCAGCAGGCCGTTGGCCTCCGCGTTCTCCCGGGCCAGGTCCGCCGCGTCCGCGTTGGCGTCGAAGGCGAGGATGTGCCGGGCGCCGTGGAGGCCCGCGTGGACGAAGAGCCCGCCCACGCCGCAGCTCACGTCCAGCACGCGCGAGCCCTGGGCCATGCGCGCCACGAAGCGGCGCACCTCGCGCTGGTCATACGCGTAGCCGGTGCCCTGGCCGTACGTGAGGTCGATGGTGAAGCGCGCGCCCAGCTCCAGCAGCCGGCACCAGCGGGGCGGGGTGCCGTAGAGGACGTGGGGCCGCTGTGTGGGCAGGCCCAGGGCCTTGCGCCGCGCGGTGTCGTTGCGCAGCAGCACCGAGCCCGCGCCCGCCACCTCCGTCAGCGCGCGGGTCAGCTCCGCCTGTCGCGCGTCCATGGCGCGCGTGAGCGTCTGCACCACGAAGTGGGTGTCGTAGCGGTCGACGATGAGGCCGGGCAGGCCGTCTCCGTCGTCGTTGACGACCCGGCAGAAGCGGGGGTCATCCACCAGGCGCCCGCGGCGCTCGAAGGCGTGGCGGAGGTGGCGGGGAATCAGCCCCTCCACCACCTCGTCCGGCTGGCCGAGCCGCCGCACCGCGTACGAGGCCTCCAGGTCCACGTCACCCAGGCCCAGCACCGAGCCGTCCTCGTCGCGCAACTGCACGGGCTCTCCGGGCTGCGGTGTCCCCTCCATGGAGACGATGTCCTCCCGGCGAAGCCACGGCGCGCCGTGGCGCAAACGGCGAGCGGCGTCGCGGGACAGGTAGGTGCTGAGCACGGTGGTCGCTCCTCTCGCGGCGGTCCGGGGCACTGGCGCCCACGGCGTGCTGCCAGGGGAGAACATGGGGCGCTCGCTCGTGGATGGCCGCCCGTCCTGGAGCGCCACGTCGAGGGGCAGGCGGGCAATCAGCCGCCCGTGGGCGCGCGCTTGAAGGCCTGGGTGGTGATCTGGAAGAGCAGGCTGCAGGCCGCCAGCGCCAGGACGATGCCCAGGCCCCGCATCTGGAGGTTGTCGCGGAACACCAATGACAGGGCCACGACACTCAGCAGCACCACGGCCACCACCTTGAATATCTGCCCGCGCTGCATCACCCCCGAGCGCGGGGGCTTCGCGGCCGCCAGGGCCGGGAGGCTCGCCGCCTTGCGCCAGGTCGTCGCCGTCTCCTCCCGGATTTCGTCATCCGGGTCCACCAGCCCCTGGACGTAGGCCCGCTCCACATCCAGCAGGCTGGGGTAGACCAGCTCGCCCTCCGGCGTTCGCACGACGTATCCCATGAGCCCTCCTCCCGGCCGTCCGTCAGGACAGTTCGGTGGCAATCTGCTCAGCGACGCGCAGTCCATCAATGGCGGAGGACACGATGCCGCCCGCGTAGCCGCAGCCCTCGCCCGCCGGGTAGAGGCCCTTCAGCGACACCGACTGCATGTCCTCGCCGCGGGTGATGCGGACCGGCGACGAGGTGCGGCTCTCGATGCCGATGAGCTTGCCCTCCTCGCTGATGAAGCCGCGCATCTTCCGCTCGAAGGTGCGCAGGGCCTGCTTCAGCGACTCGGTGAGCCGCTCCGGGAAGAGCCGGTTGAGGTCCGTGTGCGCCAGGCCGGGGCGGTAGCTGGTGCCGCCCGGGTCCTTCTTCACGCGCCCGGCCAGGTAGTCCGGAATGGTCTGCGCCGGGGCGTAGAACTTCCCGCCGCCCAGCTCATACGCCTTGCCTTCCCAGTGGCGCTGGAACTCCAGGCCCGCCAGCGGCCCGCGGAAGCCCTCGCGCTCGAAGTCCGCCACGGACACGGACACGACGATGCCCGCGTTGGCGTAGCGCGCGTTGCGGCGCGAGTTGCTCATGCCGTTGGTGCACTGGAGCCCGTCCTGGGTGGGCGTGGGCACCACGATGCCGCCGGGGCACATGCAGAACGAGTAGACGCCCCGCACCTCGCCATCCACTTCCAGGTTCTCCGCCAGCTTGTAGTCCGCCGGGGGCAGGCGCGGGTTCTTGGCGGCGCTGCCGTACTGGATGCCGTTGATGAGCGCCTGCGGGTGCTCGGCGCGGAAGCCCAGGGCGAAGGGCTTGGCCTCCACGAGCACCTGTCCGTCGGCGGCGAAGCGCTCGTACAGCTCCCGCGCGGAGTTGCCGGGCGCCAGGATGACGCGGTCGCTCTCCAGCGTGCGGCCGTCGGACAGCTTCACGCCGGCGACGCGGCCGTCCTTGTAGAGCAGGTCGTCCACGCGCGTGCTGAAGTGGACCTCGCAGCCGCCGGCGATGAGCTCCTCGCGCAGCTTGGCCACCGCGCCCGGCAGCAGGTCCGAGCCGATGTGCGGCTTGCCGTCGATGAGGATCTGGTCCGGCGCGCCGTAGCGGGCGAAGGCCTCGATGACCTTGCGCACCATGGGGTGGTTGATGCGCGTGGACAGCTTGCCGTCCGTGTACGCGCCCGCGCCGCCCTCGCCGAAGTTCATGTTGCTTTCGGGGTCCAGCGTGCCGTCGCGCATCAGCTTCGCCACGTCCTTGCGGCGCGTCACCACCTCCCGGCCGCGCTCGAGCAGGATGCTGCGCACCCCGCGCTCCAGCAGGCCCAGCGCCGCGAAGAGCCCCGCGGGGCCCGTGCCCACGATGATGGGCCACTGCTCCGGCGCCTTCACCTGCGGCAGGGGCTCTGGCGCGGGCTGTGTCTCGCCCACGTCCGGCGGCAGCTTCGCGGGCTGCTTGCCCCGCGCCAGCTCCACCTCCAGCGTGTAGATGTAGCGCGGGCTGCCCTTCTTCCGCGCGTCCAGCACGGAGCGCACCACGCGCACGGACGCGAGGTCGGAGCGGGTGACGCCCAGCTTCTCCGCGGCCCGCTGACCGAGCAGCTCCTCCGGCTCGTCCAGCCACAGCCCGATGTTGTTCACCCGATACGCCATTGCCGTCCGCTCCTGGTGGGGCGCGTATGTCGCCGCCCCGTTGAAAGATTGCAAGCCCTTGAAATCCGGGTGCGAACCCGCTGATGCACCCCCCCGCGCCAATCCCCCGTACCGCCGACGACTGCGCAACCGCGTTCGCACTGCCCTTCAGGGCCGTTCGGGGCCCTGGTCTACTTCAACCCTTGGGAAATGTTGAGGAATCCGTTTGGAAGGAAACGCGTGGCACGGGGGTTGAAGAAGCGCCGTGGCGTGATTAGGCGGCGCCGCTTCTTCCCGGCCGCTTTGGAGGCATCGACCTTGAGCACCGATCAAAAGGGCACCCGGATCCTGGCGCGCACGTTCTTCAACCAGCTGCGCGCGAGCGGCTATACCCCGCACCAGGTGATTGGCATCGCCACCGAGCTGCTCGAGCTGGTGACCGTGGACCTCAAGGAAGGTGACAAGGCCGCGGCCGTCCAGGTCGCCCAGGAGCAGGCGCCGGAGCTCCGGCCCCAGGCCTGACGTCTTCTGGAGCTCTCCTGCGCGGGCGCGCGGACTCCGGACGGGTTTCCGGGGCTCCCGCCCCGCGTGTGGAGGCAGCAGGCGGCTCCACGAGACCGGCGCTGGCCGGTCTTTTCGTTTCGGCTGACTGAGGAATCAGGCGGCCCGGCGGGGCGCGGATTGCTCCCGCCTCCGCTGGTACGCAGCCGCGCCGGCGACAAAGAGCAGACCCGCGGTGAGGGCGCTGAAGACGCTGCTGGCCGTCTCCAGCGCCTGGAACGTCATCAGCCCGCTGCCCACGGCGAAGGCGGCCACGTCCACCCAGACGGGGCGCGGCCGTGGCAGCACCAGCACCAGGACACAGGCCGTCAGCGGGAGGCCCAGCGCGACCTGCCGGACGATGGCGTCGGTGCTCTCGCGCACCGTGTCCCAGTTGTGCACCAGGATGGCGGCGAAGATGACCACCGTGCCCAGCGCGAGCACCAGCACGCCCGCGGCCGCCGCGTCCTTGGCGAGCCGGGCCTTCTCGTCGAACTGCTGGACGGCCAGGTCCACCAGGTGCTCCAGCGCGCTGTTGAGGATTTCGGCGAAGAAGATGAGCAGGACGCAGAAGATGAGCGTCACCTTCTCCGCCAGCCCCAGCGCGATGCCGCTACCCACCAGCCCCACCAGCACGGCGGCGATGAGGTGCACGCGCATGTTGCGCTGGTAGATGACGGTGTGGATGAGCCCCGCCCACGCGTGACCGAAGGAGGCGAGCAGCCCCGAGCCGTTGCGGGGAGGGAACGAGGCGGGTGGCCGGGGAGGTGCGTTCATCGATGGCGCAAGCGCGGAGCAGGCTAGCACCCGCGGGCGCGATTGCCCCGCCGGTGTGAAGGGGTATGGTCCGACCCTGTGAATGCCCCTTCCTACCTCCATCGAGTCCGTCTGGGTGGCGCAGTTCTCGCGCTGGTGTTGACTTCCTCCCTGGCCCGCGCGGACTCCGCCGCGCACGACCCCGCGCTGGACGAGGGCGCGTGTGGCCTGGAGCCGCCCGGCGTGGAGTACGTGCCCATGCCCGGGCCGCGCCCCCACGAGTCGCGGCGGCTGTCCGCCCAGGAGCCGGCCGTCGTCCGTCGCGAGCTGCCAGCGCGCGCCGGGGCGAAGTCGGGCGTCCCGCAGACGCGCCAGCGCGCCGGCTCGCTGTCCGGCAAGGTGGTGTACCTGAGCCCGGGTCACGGCTTCACCCGCAGCGCGCCGCTGAACCGCTGGGCCACGCAGCGGCCGAACACCTGGGCCGTGGTGGAGGACCTCATCTCCGCCGAGGTGCTCAACCAGTACCTGCTGCCCATGCTGACGGGCGCGGGTGCCACCGTGGTGCCGGTGCGCGAGCCGGACCTCAACCCGCGCATGGTCATCGTCGATGACGGGCAGCCGGGCTACTCGGAGGAGGGCGAGGGCATCGAGGCGTCCGCGCAGCCCGGATGGGCCACGCCGGCCTTCCCCATGGGCAACGCGGTGGAGCCCTTCTCGCTGGGCACGACGCGGGTGATGGCCTCCGCGCGCACCGCCACCGCGAGCGCGACCTGGGCGCCGGAGCTGCCCGCGGACGGCAGCTACAACGTCTATGTCGCCTATGTGTCCGACCCGGGGCGCGCGCCGGACGCGCACTACGTGGTGAGGCACGCGGGCGGTGAGAGCCACTTCCGCGTCAACCAGCGCCGCCACGGCGGGACGTGGGTGTTGCTGGGGCGCTTCTATTTCAAGGCGGGGCAGCACCCGGCCTCCGGCGCGGTGGTGGCGCTGAACGACACCGCGGAGGGCGGCACGCTGTCGCTGGACGCGGTGCGCTTCGGCGGGGGCAGCGGCGTCATCGGCGACGCCGCCATGGCGCCCCTGGCCCGGGCACGCTACGAGGAGTCGGCGCGCTACCACGTGCAGTTCAGCGGCGCGCCGGCCACCGTCTACGCGCCCACGGGGGCCAACGCGCTGTCCAACGAGCGCAACGCGGACGTCACCGCGCGCCCGCGCTTCGCCGCGTGGCTGCACGAGGAGGGCGAGGACGCGGTGTACGTGGCGTGGCACACCAACGCGTCCACCACGGGCAACGTGTCGGGGACGGAGGCCTACGTGTACGGGCCCAACCCGGTGGACGGCACGCTCAACTTCACGGGCTACCCGGGCAGCGACGTGCTGGCGCGGGCGCTGCTGGCCGAGCTGGGCACGGACCTGCGCCGCGAGGTGGACCCGAACTGGCGGACGCGCAACCTGCGCTCGGCCAACCTGGGCGAGGTGAACCCCGCGCACAACAACGAGATGCCGTCCGTGCTGCTGGAGATCGCCTACCACGACAACGTCACCGACTCGAACCGGCTGAAGGAGCCCGCGTTCCGCCGGGTGGCCGCGCGCGCCATCCTCCAGGGCCTCATCAAGTACTACGCCGCCCGGGACGGCGTGCCCGTCGTCCTGCCGCCCGAGGCGCCCGACGCCATCGCCGCGCTCAACGGCACCGGCGGTACGGTGGCGGTGCGCTGGGCGGTGCCTCCCGAGAACCCGGACGAGGAGGGCCGGGACGCGCCCACGGGCTACCGCGTCTACCAGAGCGCGGACGGCCTGGGCTGGGACGACGGCACGGACGCGGTGGGCACGGCCTTCAGCACCACGCTGCCTCCGGGCACGGTGCGCTACTTCCGGGTGGCCGCGCTCAACGCGGGCGGCGAGGGTTTCCCCTCCGCCACGGTGGGCGTGCGCACGCCGGCGGGTGCGGAGGCGCCGGTGCTGGTCGTCAACGGCTTCGAGCGCCTCGACGCATCCCAGGCCTGCGCCGAACCCTTGGACGCCTATGACCTGGAGGCGCCGGTGCGCTTGCTGGTGGAGACGATGAACGACGGCACCTACGTACGCCGTCATGGCGCGGCGCTGGCGCACGCGGGCCGTGCCTTCGACAGCGCGACGCGCGCGGCGGTGGCGGCGCGGCTGGTGACGGTGGGCGCGCCGTATCCGCTGGTGGACTGGTTCACCGGACGGGGCGGCGTGGCGGGCGCCCGGCCGTCGCGGGAGGAGCAGGACGCGCTGAGCGGCTTCGTGACGCAGGGTGGACACCTGCTGCTGTCGGGCAGTCACGTGGCGTCCGCGCTCGCGGTGGGCTCGGCGGAGGACCAGACGTTCCTCTCGGACATCCTCCGGGCCTCGCCGGGCAGTGGCACGCCCGGGTTCTCGGTGGAAGGGGTGCCGGACGGCTGGCTGGCGCAGCTGACCGGCGTGGGGCTGGATGACGGCACGCGCGGGGCCTATTCGGTGGGCGCCTCGGATGTGCTGACGCCCGCGTCGGGCGGGACGCCCGTCCTGCGCTACCTGGGGACGGACTGGGCGGCGGGGGTGGCCTCCGCGCCCAATGGCCGGGTGCTGCTCCTGGGGGTGCCCTTCGAGGGCATCGTCAGCTCCGCGCAGCGGGCCGGCCTCATGTCCTCGTTCCTGGTGCAGGCGGGCCTGCTCACCCAGGCGCCCGCGGCGCCGGCCGAGGAATCCGCGGCGCCGGGCCTGCTCACCGCCTGCGTGGCGGCGCGGGGCGTGGATCCGCACCCGCCGCCGGAGCCCGAACCGGAGCCGGAACCCGAGCCCGAGCCGCGCGTGGTGGGGGTGCTGCCCCAGTTCTATCCGCTGGGTGATGCCGGCTGTGGCTGCGGGGCGGGTGGGGGAACGGGCACCGCCGTCTGGCTGTTGCTCGGGGTGATTGTTCAGCTTCGGCGTGCGCGACGTCGCGGGGATGTCGCCGGGCGTTGACTCGGCGGGTCGCGATGCCTACGGTCGGCCGCCCTCGATTTTGACGTGAAGACCCGTGGGCGCCTGGCGCCCACAGCTCAAGGAGACGACGAACATGGCTACCCGGATTGCCATCAATGGCTTTGGCCGCATCGGCCGCTGCATCCTCCGCGCGGTCCTCAGCCGCAAGGAAGACCTCGAGATCGTCGCCATCAACGACCTCGACAAGCCGGCGGCGCTGGCGCACCTGTTCAAGTACGACTCCGTGCACCGCACCTGGCCGGGCGAGGTGAAGGCCACGGAGAAGGGCATCGTGGTGGACGGCAAGGAGATCACCGTCACCGCGGAGAAGGACCCCACGGCGCTGCCCTGGAAGAGCCTGAACGTGGACGTGGTGCTGGAGTGCACCGGCCGCTTCACCGCGCGCGACGCGGCGGAGAAGCACCTGAAGGCGGGCGCGAAGAAGGTCATCATCTCCGCCCCGGCCAAGGGCCCGGACATCACCATCGCCTACGGCATCAACCACAACGAGTACGACCCGGCCAAGCACCACGTCATCTCGAACGCCTCGTGCACCACCAACTGCCTGGCGCCCATCGCCAAGGTGCTGGTGGACAACTTCGGCATCGAGAAGGGCCTGATGACCACGGTCCACAGCTACACCAACGACCAGCGCATCCTGGACCTCACCCACGAGGACATGCGCCGCGCCCGCGCCGCCGCGCTCTCCATGATCCCCACCAGCACCGGCGCCGCGAAGGCCATCGGTGAGGTGATTCCGCAGCTCAAGGGCAAGATGCACGGCCTGGCCGTCCGCGTCCCCACGCCCAACGTGTCCCTGGTGGACCTGACGGTGAACACCGAGAAGAAGGTCACCGCCGAGGCCGTCATCGAGGCGTTCCGCAAGGCCGCCGCGGGCCCGCTCAAGGGCGTGCTGGAGTTCAGTGACGCGCTGACGGTGTCGGTGGACTACAACGGCAACCCGCACTCGGCCATCTTCGACTCCACGAACTGCTTCGTGGTGGGCGACAACCTGCTCAAGGTCATGGCCTGGTACGACAACGAGTGGGGCTTCTCCAACCGCATGGTGGACACGGCGAAGTTCCTCGTCTCCAAGGGCGTCTAGTCCCAAGGCCGTTCAGGGCACCGAGAGGGAAGAACCCAGATGATCCGCTACATCGACGACCTGCAGCTGACCGGTAAACGCGTCTTCATCCGTGTGGACTTCAACGTCCCCATGGAAGGGCGGCGCGTGACCGACGACACCCGCATCCGCGAGGCGATGCCCACCATCCGGCGCGCGCTCGACATGGGCGGGAAGGTCATCCTGGCTTCCCACCTCGGCCGCCCCAAGGGGCCGGACCCGAAGCTGTCGCTGGAGCCTGTCGCCGCGCGGCTGGCCGAGCTGCTCGGCGGCAAGCACGAAGTCATCCTCACCGACGACTGCGTCGGTGACGGCGTGAAGAAGCAGGTGAAGGAGCTCAAGGAGGGCCAGGTGGTCGTCCTGGAGAACCTCCGCTTCCACAAGGAAGAGGAGGCCAACGACGAGGCGTTCGCCCGCGAGCTGGCCTCGCTGGCGGATGTCTACGTCAACGACGCCTTCGGCACCGCCCACCGCGCCCACGCGTCCACCGCAGGCATGGTGCCCTTCGTGAAGGAGAAGGCGGCCGGCTTCCTGATGCGCAAGGAGATCGAGTACCTGGGCAAGGTGCTCAAGAACCCGGACAAGCCCTTCGTGGCCATCCTGGGTGGCTCGAAGGTGAGCGACAAGATCAAGGTCATCGAGAGCCTGCTGCCCAAGGTGGACGCGCTGCTCATCGGCGGCGCCATGGCGTACACCTTCCTGAAGGCGCAGGGCGTGGAGGTGGGCAAGTCCCGCGTCGAGGGCGACAAGCTGTCGCTGGCCACGCGCCTGCTGGAGGCCGCGGCCCGCTTCAAGACGCCCATCGTCCTGCCGGTGGACCACATCGTGGGCACCGAGCCCACGGAGAACAGCGTCGCGAAGGAGACGCCGGACAACGTGATCCCCGCGGACATGATGGGCCTGGACATCGGCCCCAAGACGCGCGCCATCTACGCGCAGCACATCCGCGACGCGAAGACGGTGGTGTGGAACGGCCCCATGGGCCTGTTCGAGGTGCCCAAGTTCGCCGAGGGCACCCGCTCCGTCGCCGCCGCCATGTCCATCAACTCGCAGGCCACCACCGTCATCGGCGGCGGTGACAGCGCCGCGGCCGTGGAGCAGATGGGCTTCGCGTCCAAGATGAGCCATGTGTCCACTGGTGGAGGCGCGTCCCTGGAATTCCTGGAAGGGCGCGAATTGCCGGGCATCAAGGCGCTGGAGACGCGGTAGGCTTCGCGTCCGACACACCACACACCCCTGGGGGACCCCATGGCCACCGCGCGTCGCCGGAAGATCGTTGCTGGCAACTGGAAGATGAACAAGACGGTACCGGAGGCGCTGGCGCTGGTGCGCGACCTGCGCGCCCAGGTGGCCTCCCTGGGGGACACCGTGGAGGTGGTGGTGGCGCCGCCGTTCGTGGCGCTGCAGCCGCTGCACGTCGCGCTGGAGGGCGCGCCGCTGGCCCTGGCGGGGCAGAACTGCCACTGGGAGTCCTCGGGCGCCTTCACGGGTGAAATCTCCGCGCCGATGCTGGCCGAACTGGGGTGCGCCTACGTCATCGTGGGCCACTCCGAGCGCCGGCAGCTCTTCGGGGACACGGACGCGCAGGTGAACAAGCGGGCGAAGGCGGTCCGCGCGGCCGGGATGACGCCCATCATCTGCGTGGGCGAGACGCTGGCCGAGCGCGAGGCGGACCAGACGCTGGCGGTGGTGGAGCGTCAGGTGCGCGGGGCGCTGGAGGGCTTCGAGGCCAAGGACGTGGCCAGCTTCGTGCTGGCCTACGAGCCGGTCTGGGCCATTGGCACCGGGCGCAACGCCACGGCGGCGCAGGCGCAGGAGGTCCACGCGGCGATCCGGGGCCTGGTCGAGCGGCTGTACGACGGCGAGACGGCCGGGCGGGTGCGGATCCAGTACGGCGGCAGCGTGAAGGCGGACAACGCCGCGGAATTGCTGGGCCAGCCGGATGTCGACGGGGCGCTTGTCGGGGGCGCGAGCCTGAAGGCGGGCGACTTCGCGGCCATCGTCAAGGCGGCCACGTAGGGTTGATCCAGGGGGCGGGCGGAAGATGTTGTCACCCGATCACCACTTTGGTGTAGGGTGCGCCTCCTTTTCACGGAACGTCTGAAAGAGTCCACATGCTGACCTTCGTCACGATCGTGCACGTCCTGGTGTGCGTGTTCATGATCTTCGTCATTCTGCTCCAGCCGGGTAAGGACGCCGGTATGGGCTCCGCGCTGGGCGGTGGTGCCGCCACGAGCGCCTTCGGCGGCCGGGGCGCGGTGACGTTCCTCAGCAAGCTGACGGGCGTGTTCGCCGCGCTCTTCTTCTTCAGCTCGCTGGGCCTCTCCTTCGTGGGGCTGCGCTCCTCGGTGGCGGCGGGTGGCTCGGTGGCCACGCCTCCGGGCCAGACGGCCCCGGCGACGCCGGCCGCTCCGGGCAGCATGGAGCAGCCGCGCGGCGAGCAGTCCACGCCGCCCGCCGAGGGTGGTGGCAACCCGGCGACGGATGAGTCCGCTCCCGCGGCGCAGGAGCCGGCTCCGGCGCAGTAGCTGTTCGCGGTACGCGGTTCGAAGTGGGAAGTAACTGATTCACGCAGCGGTTGAGATAGTCGTTGCGTGAATCAGAAAGCTCCGGTAGATGGACGCCGCAGCAAACGCCCAGGTGGTGGAACTGGTAGACACACCATCTTGAGGGGGTGGCGCCGAAAGGTGTGCGGGTTCGAATCCCGCCCTGGGCACTCCGATCAAGGCCTCCGAGTCGAAAGACTCGGGGGCCTTTTTCGTTTCCGGGCTTCCCTCCTGGGGGCCGCTCCGGTTCGGCGAACGGACGCGCCAGCGGCCATAGCTCCGTGAACGTGAGCCCTGTTCCGAGGAGGACCCGCGCGGCGAGCAGGGCCGGATACCCGTGCCGCTCGGGCGCCAACCGGGATTCGTCTCCAGGGACTACTGCGCGCCGCGCATGGTCTCCGCGATGCCCATCTCTTGGATGAGGAGGACGGTGCGCTCCTTGACGCCCGGCGCCACGGTGAGCGCGATGCGCTCCGGGCCCTTCGTGAACCCGTCGTCCGGCCCCTGCTCGTAGCCCTGTGCGGCGAGCTTCTCGCGATAGAACGCGCGGATCTCCGCCGGAGTCGCCGTCGTCGCGTAGGTCATCGACTTCATCCACTCGAGCTGCGTGCTGGTGACGGGCCCACTGCCTGGGTAGACGGGCGCGAACGCGGGCACCTCCTTCTGCCGCCGCTTGCCCAGCTCCGCCGAGCTGAAGATGAGCGTCGTCGCGCCCTTGCCCGACGGCTGCAGGATGACGGTGTAGGAAATGAGGTTCTCCGTATCCAGCCCCGTGACCTGCTCCCCGAGCTGCAGCTTCACGGCCTCCATCTCCTCCGCCAGATACAGTCCTCTTTGAATGAAGAGCGCGCGAAAGTGCGCCTTCAGCGTCGCGACGTCCTTGTTCGAAACGAGCGTCGAGCTCTCGATGACGACGCCGTCGACGACCATCTTCTCCGCGAGGGTCGGCTTCGAAACCGCTCCCGGTACGTCCTTCACGAAGGCATTCGCCTGGGCGGTGGGCCCCACCGTGAGTGTCGTGAAGCAGAGGGTCGCGAGAAGGAGGGTGCGGCTCAGTCGCATGTGTATCTCCCGAGGTAGACGAACTGCGTCGCCGTTCCAGCGCGGAGCCTGTTCGCGGCGTCGAAGGCCTCGCGATACGTTCCGCGTCTCCGGCCCAGCGATGGGGTGTGAACGGAGTTGTGGTCCATGGGCTGCGTCTGCCAGACACGCTCGTGGGACTCGCCGAAGGTGCCGGACTCCTCACCCCGGAAGCTCAGGTAGAAGCCAGTCACCCGTCCCGACGGAGCGCTCCCGACGACGTTGCTCGTCCATCGCTCGGGCACGCCGGTCCATCCCATGGACCGGTCCCAGCCCTCGTGGGCGAGGCTGTAGAAGGCCGGGTTCTGACAGCGCTGTCCGGGGACGTCGTCCTGGAGGAGGTGGCACTCCAGGTCCTCGCCCTGGCCCTGGGTGAGTCCATGGTCTCCGAGGAGGATGTTCAGCGAGCCTCGGCAGGTGGTGCCCGACGCGGGCCGGCCCAGGCCGCACAGCCGGAAGGCCGTCCGTGTCACGTGCTCGGCGGTGAAGTGTCCATTGTCCGCATCATCAAGGAATCGCGCCGGGAGGTTGATGGTGTCCACGGGCCCCTGGGTGATGCACGAAATCGCGCCGGGCTCTCCGTAGGCCGGGGTGTTGGCCGTCGCGGACACGCTGAAGCCATTGCTCGGGTCCAGGTTGCGGATGCACGCCGTGGTGAGCTCGCCCGCCCGGGTGTAGAGCTGGACGGGGCCCATGGCGCGCTGCACGCTCTGGCGGCCATCCCAATCCACATACCGCGCGTTGGTTGCGTCCTCCGCGCGCGGCGCGGCGATTCGTCCCGAGTCGTACCAGGCCCAATCGTCGACGCCCTCCACGCCCGGGCGCTCGACGCGATACGCGGTGGCATCCCACGCCGCCGCCGCCACCGCTTCGTGTGCCTTCAAAGACAGATGCGCGAGCTCCGCGAAGTGCAGGCCAAACATCAGGACAGTGACCATCAACATCAGGCCGAGCACCGTCTCCACCAGGGCCTGTCCGCGCGTACCCCGGGGCCTTCCATGGCCTTTGCGCGTCACCATCCGGTGTACCCATTCAGGAGCAGGCTTTCGAAAGCGCCCTGCGCATCGGTGGCGCCAGTGCCTCCCAGGAACTCCCGCGCGCGTGCGTCGAATGCGCTGCGCTCGGACGATTCGACCCGGGGCCGGTCGACGGAGAACCGCGTCAGCCCGGCCCGCCAGTACGGCGCGAACATGTTGGGGGGCTCCGTCGAATGCTGGAACCGGTGGTAGTAGACGACGCCGGAGCCCATGGCCACCTGGCGGGGCGCCCCTTCGAAGATGGGGCCGCCTCCCAGGTCGAGCCTCCTGCCAGCCCCGAGGCCCCCCTGGAGGTTGAAGGAGAGGTCCCAGACATCACGTTGGGGCACCGGGTCGCGTGCCAGCGCCGTCACCAGCTTGGGCTGCCCTTGGAGGTTGTCCGCATCCAGGACCTGGGCGCCATTGAAGTCGACGAAGGGCGGGAACGTCTCGAACGCGTGCCGGACCGAGTGGCCCACGCCGGAGTGCCCGAGCGCGGAGACGCTCACCGAGCCGTCTCCAATCCCGCGCCCCGCCACGCCGATGGCCGCCGAGATGGGGAAGGCGGGGAGCGGGGATGCGCACATCGTCCAGTTGCGGAACCGCTGCGCGGCGCCCGGCACCCGGGCGAGGTCGGCGGCGGGAAGGAAGGCGACGCGGGTCCGTCCACTCTGTCCATCATGGGCGCGAGGCTCATACGGCCGTCCCGAGGGATTCGTGGCGTAGTCGTTGTCGTAGTAGCCCTTACCGTTCCGAGATCCACTGTAGAAGATGTGACCGGCGCCCAGCAGCACCAGGGAGCGGCGGCCGACGCTGTTCGATGAGAACAGCCGGTCCCAGTCGCTCCCTTCGTTCCGGTTGCGCAGGAACGGGTGCCCGCGGCTGCCCATCACGATGTGCCCGACCTCATGCGGTTCACTGCCCTGGCGGGCCGTCGCGTGGTCGAGCACCGCGTCGCTCAACTCCTGCTGGGTGACGCGCGTGCCCGCGGACTGGACGCTGAGCTCGTCGGGCGCGACGAGGTTCGCCCGGGACAGGTACTGCTGCGCGAGGCTCTCGGGCCCGTCACCCACTCGCGCTCGGGCCCGGGCCAGCACCTCCACTTGCGCGGCGTGGATGCGCTGCGCCGCGTTCCAACGCGGCAGGGTCTCCGCGGCGAAGAGCTCGGTGTCGCGGCGCAAGTCATCGCGAACGCTGCGGGCGTGCAGGGTCGACACCGTGGCGAGCGCGAGCGTCTGGGCGAGTGCTCGCGAGCACAGGCGGCACAAGGGCTTGGGCGGCCAGAAGCACTGGAAGACGGTGTTGACGGCATAGGGCGCGGCCATCAGGCGGAACAGCTCCGCCGCGTTGTCCGCGTGCTTCCAATACAGCGTGGACCACGAGATGAGGCTCAGCGTCCCCAGCGTCGACACGGCGTGCGCCACCTGGACCCGGTTCATCACCGCCACCGCGTTGAACGCGCGCGCGGTCGTCACCGCGGAGCTGTAGGCGGTCGCGTCCGCGAGCGTCTGCAACTCCATGCGCTCCTTCACCTTGGCGCCCATGGACAGCGTCATGCTCACCATCACCACCATGAGCAGCATGGTCAGCGCGAACAGCACGAGCGTCTGTCCTCGCATGGCAAGAGGGGGCCGGGCGGTCATGGTTCGAACCCCGGCGCCGCGCACTCGGCCGCGGTGAACTCGGACAGGCGGGGAGGCGTCATCATTCGCATGGTGGAGGAGACCTCGATGGGGAACATGTAGTGCCCGCGCGCGAGCCGGAGCCGGAGCTCGTCCGCCATCCGGGCATTGATGGTGGGCCGGGGACGGACTTCCCAATCCGCCTCTTGGGTCATCATGAGCGGGTTCTGCGCCGTGTAGCTGGAGAGCCCCAGCCGCGCCGCCGCGATGCGGGAGAACACCCAGTCCGCGAAGGGGATGCGCAGCGGCGCCCAGAAGACCATCCGGACCTCGAGCCGCAAGGGCTCGGTCCGGCCCGGGCGGGGCAGGGGCTGGTCGAACGCGACCACGTCCGCGAGGGTGGGCGCTGGCTGCTCGCGCACGAGCCAGACGAGGGCCTCGGTGTCGCCGCCAGCGCTGTTCCAGCCCGCGCCCCTGTAGTCCTGATAGTGGTTGTCCCGGAAGCGGCCAAAGGCTTGCCCCAGTTGCTCTCCGGGCGTGGCACCCGGAATCAGCCGGTCACCCAGGAACGAATGCACCGCGGGCAGCACCGAGAGGATGGCGGCGTGAGTCATGGGGGTGCAGGCGCCGTGATTGAGCGCGCCCACCCGCGTCGCCTGGAACACGCCGTACTGCGCGAACAGGCGCGCCTGGGAGAGGAGGAAGAGCTGAAGGCAGCCCAGAATCACGAACAGCACGAGTGGCATCGTCAACGCCGTCTCCACCGCTGCCTGTCCGGATTCGCGCCCCATGTCTATGGTCCGGTGCCGTCGCAACCCGCCCCCTGACAGTCTTCTGAAATGAAGCGACTGGATTTCTTGAGCTGCTCGAGTTGCTCGGGGCAAAGGACGTGTTCGCCGTTACGGTCGCGGCAGAACATCTTGGAGGCCTGCACCATCGACGCGCGCAGCTCCATTCGCTCTTCCTCGGTGCACCGGCGCATCTTGCCATTGCCGCTCATGCAATTCTTCTCGTCGCGCTGCTGCTGGGCTGCCTCTTTCCGGTCCTCGACGCGATGGCAACGCGCATAACAACTGTCCGAGGCGCGCACGCAGTGGAGACGGCACTGCGCGCGCTCCTCGCAGAGCGCGGCGCACTCCGCCTGCCTTTTGGCGCAGCGCTTCGGACAGTCCTGGTCCGTGCGCTTCTTCTGGGCCAGTCCCTTGCCTTCCTGGTTCGGGTCGCTGTCGCTCTCCACGGACGAACTGGAAGAAACAGGCGGCTTGAGATGGCCAAACTCCACCTGTGCCGAGAGGCGTTGCTTCGACCTGGGGCGGCAGAGCCTGTCGAGGTCGCAGGTGTATCCGTGCTGGCTGCAGCGCCCATAGGAATCACAGGCAAACAGGATTTCCCCGTCCTGTCCCGAGTCTGGACACCCCCCCGCCAGCGCCGCAACGCATAGCAGCATCAGGAGTGCCGGGAGTGGGAGCTTGCGGGAAGGCATGAATGCACTTCCTCCAGTTGCGCGGGGCAGAGGGGGCAGACGTTGGGCTTTGGGACCGTCAATCGTAGACAAGTGCGAGCTGGCGGCAAGACGCAGTCCGTCATCTGGCGTTTGCAATTGAATGATGCGGGGTGGGATGCCACTTGCCCTGTCCTGCGCCTGACACTCTCGGTGGAAGTTGCAATGATTTCCGCCCGTCCGGGTCTGGGGTAACCCAGTCGGCGCAATTCGCAACGCTGCGAGCTGCGGCGCTCAATGTCAGTTCAACGTGAGGGTGTTGGGCGAAGCGCTGGGTCTGTCTTCGTCAAGGAGACCGAGGAAGCGCTGCGCAGACGGTTCGACAGAACCCTACCGGGGCTGCTCGATGGGGGGATTCCGGAAGCACGTCCGAGGCGCCGCTCGCCGAGATGCACAGAGCCCCCGGCGCCACGAAGCGCCGGGGGCTCTCTTTGAAGCAGCCGTGCCCCGGAAGGGCTGTTCAGTCCCGTCCGGAGCGCGGGTGAATCACTCCACCCAGAAGGTGTCCACGTAGACGCTGAAGCCCGTCTCGGCGTCGACGAAGAACTTCACGCCGTGGTCGCTCCACGGGTCATTCGCGTAGCCGTACTGGCAGCCGAAGAACGACCGGCCCGACGTCAGCGCGGCCAGGTTCGCAAGGCCGGCGGCCTTCACCTGCGGGTCCACCTTCTCCTGAATTCCATTCTCGGCGTAGGCAATGCCATTCTCGACCGCTGCATAGACCTCGGCGCCATCAGCCAGGTTCGGCCGGAGGACGGTGCCCCCCCCGGTGTCGGGCAGGAGCTGCGGCCGGATGCCGAAGCACTCCTGGAGTTGGAAGTGGAAGTAGGACGAATTCACCTTCGACAGCCAGTCGAAGTGGCGCGCCATGTTCGTGCCATGGTTCGGCTGCGGCAGGGTGTTCACCGCGTCGATGAGCGCCTCGAACGGGCGGCTCAGCGTGGCGGCATTGCGCAGGTTGCGGAGGCTCACCACGCCGATGCCCGACGTGTTCGCGATGGCGTCCACGGTGGCGAAGGGGCGAAGGTTGCGCAGATTCGTCGCGCCAGTCCGGGCGTCCGGGAGGATGTCGTGCAGCTCGGTGGCGCTGATGCTGTTCACCAGAGAGACGATGGCGTCCGCGTCATCCTTCGAGAGCGCGAGGTTGTCGAAGATGCCGTAGCACTCCGCTTCGATGTAATCCAGGCCACGGGCCGCGCTCACAATCTGGTGCAGGCGCGCCTCGCCGACCAGCTTGACTGCGGCGACCTGCGCCACGGTCGAGAACGGCCGCGCGGCAATCAGGTTGTGCGCGACGTTGCTTGGCAGCGCGGCGTCCAGCCTGTCGAAGTCCGACTCGTTGAGGTAGTCGAGGACGCCCCGACACTCCGGGGCAAGGTCCACGTCCGTCTCCGTCAAAGGCGCCTGCTGCTGCTCGGCCGGCTGCTGCGTGGACGTTTCGGTTTCGCTCGGGCCGCAACCCGTGAGCAGACCAGTGGCGAGGACGGCAGATCCAATAAAACGACGCATCGAGGGAACTCCTGCTAGGGGGGACAACAAAGCGAGATGGCTTAATACATCAAAGTCGATTGTTTCTGGCAATCCTGAAGCGAACTGTTGTCATGTCACAACTCCGTTTCCGGGGTCGTGCACTCCGCGTATGCCAAATGCACTCTTTGCGTCGCGATAGGGCGCGGTTCTCCTCTGGAACAACCCCGAGGGTTCTTGCCCGGCGACGGCGGCTCAGCCGGACGGCAGGACAGGCACAGGTGGTGAGGGGTTGTCCTCAGAGGATGTCTGTTTTGAATGTGATACGTCGCGTGATGGCAATCACGTGCGGCGCGGCCAGCGTCTCGAAGACGCGGCGTCACGCGCCGGGCGATGGGGCGAGAGCGCTGCTTAGTGAGGAATCCCGGTGGGGTGTTCCATGGCATGGGGATTATCGGCCCATGCGCCCGGGAGTTGCGCGTCGACCTCGGCCGAGTCTCGAGCCGAGGGAACGTTCGTTAATGGATGGCGACGCGGCGGCTCAGCGCGACGGCGAGGCCCAGTCCCACGCGACCACGGCCCATTCGTCCGTGGCGTCGCGGTACGTGTGAAGGGGCTCGAAGCCGACGCGCTCATGCGCACGCAGGGAGCGGAGGTTGCGCACGGAGATTTCGGTGACGATGAGGTCGAACGGGTTCCGGAAGTGGTCGCGGTGCTGGTGGTAGAGGCGCTCGAAGAGGCCCTGTCCCCGGTGCGCCTTGTCGATGCAGATCTGCCCCATCACGTAGAAGCGGAGCTGGCTCAGGGGCGTGCCCCGGAACTGGAGCGTGTCGAAGAGCGCGAACATGGGCTCCAGGACCGGGGCCAGTGCTCGGGCTTCGCGCGGCATCGTCAGGGCGTAGGCCACCAGGTCCTCTCCGTGGTGGGCGACGATGCTGGGCGCCATGGCGTGCATCTGCTCCAGCGCCGTCAGGTCATGCTGGACCGTGACGAACCCCTGGGAGCGAATTTCGTCCGCGGACAGGGCTGGCTTCAGGTTCCTCTGCTGCAGCGCCAGGATCTGTTCCAGCTCGGACCGGTGCCTCACGGCCGTGACGGTGTAGGTGGGCTCCATGGGCGCGAGGATATGCCGCGACTGTCCGGCTTGCCGAAGCGACGCGCGGTGCGGGTAGGCGGGCCGCCGATGATTCTGTGGGCCCGCTGCATTGCCCTCAGTGGGCCGTGGGGCAATGCGCGGGACTCGAGGTGGCAGGCCGAGTGGGTGGGAAGGCGGGCCCGTAGCAAGCACCCTTGTGGACGTATCCGTCCTCGTCGCAGTCTTTCAGGTTCTCGACGGCCAACTTGACCCAGCAACCGCCGTTGATCGGGATTTGGAGCTTCCGAGGGCAGCGCCCCGTGGCATCCGGGCGAGTCTGGCCAGGGAAGGGCCGGTGCGGCATCTCCAGGGCAATTGTCGACCACGCGGAAGGCGCCTGGATGGGCGAGGCCGGAGCCGCGAACACACTGTCCCCCACGGCAATCGTCCCACCATCGGTGGTCTCCGCCGTCACGACAGGGTGCCCCCATGCCATCTCCACGGCCGCGCCGGCCTGCGGCCTCCACCCGAGGCTCAACACCAGCGGCCCTCCGAGCCCGATGACAGCGACCCACGGCCAGCGGGTCCGTGGCGCGCGATACGGAATGGAACGTCCATTCCACGGTGATGCTTCGTCGGCCGGAGTGGGCGCTTCGGTGCTCAGCGGCACGTCTGCCTCCATCCCCACCTGCGCCGCCAGTTGCTCCAGCGCTTCGGCCAGCTCGCGCGCGGTGCCTCGCATCCGAACGTCGGGCGCGAGCATCCGTGAGACCCACTGGCTCAGCTCCGGGATGCAGCGCGGGTTGTCGTCACTCGCGACCGGCGCACGCGCGCCCTCGGTGTGCCAGTACCGCGACTCCGCCACCTCCGGATGTGTGGCTGGCGGATATCGCCCCGTGATCAACCGGTAGGCGGTGACGCCCAGGGCGAACAGGTCATCCGCGGGCCCAGGGGCGTAGGGCGGTGGCGTGACGCCCTCCGCGACGGCGACGAAGCGCCACGCCTCCGGCGAACGGTAGGCGGGCGTCCCGGGCGGAAACGGCGAGCTCGTCTGCGTCGCGGCGCCCACGTAGTGGCTCGACCCGAAGTCCATGAGGAACGTGAGCCCGTCGGACTCCCGCACCAGCACGTTGTGCCCCTTGACGTCCCGGTGAAGACCTCCCGCCGCATGGGTGGCCTCCAGCGCCCTGGCCAGCCTCGCGAGCAGGCGCATCACCTGCCGCGACGTGGGGCGGTGCTCGCTTGCCCACTCATAGAGCGGGGTACCCTCCACCCAATCCATCGCGAGATACGGATGGGGCGGCCCATCGCCGGGCTGCCAGAAGCCGCTGGCTCGCAACCGGGGGACGGCGGGGTGGTTGATTCGGGACAGCAGCTCCGCCTCGCGCGCGAAGCGCTCGTCCCTGGCATGCAGCGCCAGCTTGAGGGCCACGGTGTGCAGCCCCGTGGCATCCCGTGCCTGGTAGACGGCGCCATAGGCACCTTTGCCGCGCAGCTCCATGAGGCGCCAGGGGCCCACCCGGGTTCCAGGTGGCAGACGGGCCGGATTCAAGAAGGAGAGTCCCATGGGCGAAGAGGCTACTTCCTGAGTAGTCGGGTTGCACCGGAATCCGTCAGGTCAAGCGCCCTGGCGCGCCGCGAGGGCATCGCGGGAAAGGCGACGCAACACGTGACCTGGGAGCATCAGTTGCCGTGCGCCGCGCCGGCGTCCAAGTTGACGCAATGAGCCAGGGCCGAGTGGAGTGTCGGCTTGGTCTCCTTCCGGGAGGGCGTCCCATGGCAAGTGTGGTGCCTGCTTACGCGGAGTGGTCGAACCTGGAGCGCCGCATGCGCGCGCTCGTTCCCGAGGCTTTCGATTCGGCGGGCCGGGTCCAGAATCTCATTGGCGGCGAGTGGGGCCATCCCGGAAAGGGAAAGCCCTATCTGTCGCCGGTGGACGGCACCGTGCTGGGCCGTCTGCCCATGATTGACTCGAACACGGCGCGCATCGCCGCGAGCTTCGCGGCTGCGGAGGCGCGGTCCTGGGCGGGGGAGGACCTGGATTCGCGCAGGGAGCGCGTCACGCAATGTCTGTCCATGCTCCGTGAGCAACGCGAGCTGCTGGCCCTCATCCTGGCCTGGGAGATTGGCAAGCCCGTGCCGCAGTCGCGCGTCAGCGTGGACCGCTGCATCACCGGCGTGGAGTGGTACGTCTCCCAAATCGAGTCGATGGTCGACGGCCGAAAGCCCCTGGGCCTCATCTCCAACATCGCCTCGTGGAACTACCCGCTGTCCGTGCTGGTCCACGCCGTGCTCGTGCAGGTGCTCGCGGGCAACAGCGCCATCGCCAAGACGCCCACGGACGGTGGGCTCTACTCGCTGACGCTCTGCATGGCGCTCGCGCGGCGCTGCGGCCTACCGGTGTCGCTCATCAGCGGCTCGGGCGGGCAGCTCAGCGACGCGCTGGTGCGCAACCCGGAGATTGCCTGCCTGTCCTTCGTGGGCGGCAAGGCGAACGGGCGTGACATCGCCGCCGCCCTCTATGACCGGAACAAGCGCTACATGCTGGAGATGGAAGGCGTGAACGCCTACGGCATCTGGCACTTCAGCGACTGGGAAGGGCTGGCGAAGCAGCTCAAGAAGGGCTTCGAGTACGGCAAGCAGCGCTGCACCGCGTACCCGCGCTTCGTCGTGGAGCGCAGCCTCATGCCGCGCTTCCTGGAGACGTACCTGCCCGTCGTCTCCGCCCTGAAGGTGGGGCATCCGCTGCTGGCGGAGTCCCCGGACGCCGAGCCGCCCGCGCTCGACTTCGGGCCGCTCATCAACAGCCAGAAGGTGGAGGAGCTGCACGGCTTGATGAGCGAGGCGGAGGGGCGGGGCGCCGTGCCCCTCTTCGCCGGGCGGCTGGATTCCGACCGCTTCCTGCCGGACCAGGACGTCTCCGCCTACCTGGCGCCGCACGCGCTGCTCCACGTGCCGCGCAACTGCAAGCTCTACCACGGTGAGCCCTTCGGCCCCGTGGACACGCTGGTCGTCGTCGACAGCGAGGAGGAGCTCGTCGCGGAGATGAACGTGTCCAACGGCTCCCTGGTCGCCTCCATCGCCTGCGACGAGCCGGACACGTGCAAGCGCATCGCCAGCGAGCTGCGCGCCTTCAAGGTGGGCCACAACGGGCCGCGCTCGCGGGGAGACCGCGAAGAGGTCTTCGGCGGCATCGGCGGCTCGTGGAAGGGGTGCTTCGTGGGCGGCAAGTACCTGGTCCAGGCCGTCACCGAGGGCGAGCCCGGCGAGCGGCTCTACGGCAACTTCCACGAGTACACGCAGCTCCCCGACACGCGCTGAAGCCAGCGGCCTTCACCGCTTCTTCGTGCGTCTGGCGCCGCGCACCTCCGCCGCGAACAGCTCCGCGGCGGGCGTGCGCGGTGCGCCCTTGCGCCACAAGAGCGCGGCCAGCTCCGCCCGGGGCGTGGGCGACAGCCGCTTCACCACCAACCCCGCGGTGTCCGCCAGTTGGGGCTCGGGGAGCACCGTCACCGCCAGCCCCGCGCGCACCATGGCGAGCACCGTGGCCACCGCGTTCGACTCGAGCGCGATGTGCGGCGCGACGCGGATGGCGGCGAAGTAGGCGTCCACCCGCGCCCGTGCGCGCAGCCCTCTCGAGAGCAGGGCCACGGGCTCCTGGGCCAGCGGCTTCGCCCCCACGCTGTCCAGCTTCGCCAGCGGGTGGTTCCGGGCCACCACGAGCGCCAGCCTGCTGTCGAAGACGGGCTCGGCCTCCAGGTCCGGGGAGCGCGCGGGGGCGTAGCCCAGCCCCACGTCGAGTCGGCCGTCCGCCAGCCGCCGCTCCACGCGCCGCACCACGGCCTCCTCCGCGCTCAGCACCAGCCCCGGGTGCTTGCTCAACACCGTGGCGAGCGCCGGGAGCACCACGCCGCGCATGCTGGGCGGATAGCCCACGCGCAGCGCCCCCGTCGTGAGGCCCCGCAGCGCGCCCACGGCCACCTTTCCGGCGTCCACGTCCTCCAGGGCCCGGGAGGCATAGGTCCGGAACAGCTCGCCCGCCTGCGTGAGGCGCACGCCGCTCCGGGCGCCCCGTTCGAAGAGCGGCGCGCCGAGCTCCTCCTCCAACTGCCGAATCTGCTGCGACAGCGTGGGCTGGGAGACGTGGACCCGCTTTGCGGCCCGGCCGAAGTGCAGGGTGTCCGCGACCGCGGAGAAGTAGCGGAGGTGGCGCAGTTCCATGAACGCATCATAGGCCCTGCCTATCGGAGTGATGGGAACAAACGAATGTACCAATCAGTGGCCGCGCGTAAGTGTTCACCCATCGCGGAGGAGACACCGATGAGAGCGGCGGACCTGTTCGTCAAAGCGTTGGAAGCCGAGGGCGTGCGCAGCGTCTTTGGACTTCCGGGGGAGGAGAACCTGGATGTCGTCGAGGCCATGCGGGCCGCGGGCATGCGGCTGGTGCTGACCCGGCACGAGCAGGCGGCGGGCTTCATGGCGGCGACGTATGGACGGCTCACGGGCCGCGCGGGCGTGTGTCTGGCGACGCTGGGGCCGGGGGCGACGAACCTGGTCACCGCCGCCGCGTACGCGCAGCTCGGCGCCATGCCCATGGTGATGGTCACCGGTCAGAAGCCCATCAAGGCGGGCAAGCAGGGGCACTTCCAGATTGTCGACGTGGTGGGGATGATGCGCCCGCTGACCAAGCTGACGCGGACGCTCGTCTCGGCGGAGCACGTCCCCTCGGCGGTGCGCGAGGCCTTCCGCCGCGCCGAGGAAGAGCGCCCCGGCGCGACGCACCTGGAGCTTCCGGAAGACATCGCCCGGGAGTCGAGCGACGCCGTGCTCCTGGCGCCCAGCGCCCAGCGCCGCCCGGTGGCGGACGAGGCGTCCATTGCCCTGGCCGTGGAGGCGATTGCCTCGGCGCGCAGGCCGCTGCTGATGATTGGCGCGGGAGCCAACCGCAAGCTCACGTCGGAGATGCTCCGCGTCTTCGTGGACAAGACGGGCATCCCCTTCTTCAGCACGCAGATGGGGAAGGGCGTCGTCGATGAAGCGCATCCCCTGTGGATGGGGACGGCGGCCCTGTCGGACGGGGACTTCGTCCACCGCGCCATCGAGGCCTCGGACTGCATCATCAACGTGGGGCACGACGTCATCGAGAAGCCGCCGTTCTTCATGCGCGACAGCCGCCGCACGGTGGTGCACCTCAACTTCTCCACGGCGGCGGTGGACCCCGTGTACTTCCCGCAGTTGGAGGTGACGGGCGACATCGCGAACGCGGTGTGGCGCATTGGAGAGGGTGTGGGGCCGCGCGCGCACTGGGACTTCGCGCCCTTCGAGAAGCTCCGGGCGGGGCTGGAGGCGCAGCTCACGCACGGCGGGGATGACGACCGCTTCCCCATCTACCCCGCGCGGCTCGTCGCGGAGATGCGGCGCGCCGTCCCTGACGACGGCATCGTGTGCCTGGACAACGGCATGTACAAGCTGTGGTTCGCCCGCTACTACCGCACGCGCCGGCCCAACACGCTGCTGCTCGACAACGCGCTGGCGACGATGGGCGCGGGGCTGCCGTCGGCCATCGCGGCGAAGCTGGTGCACCCCCGCCGCAAGGTGGTGGCGGTCTGCGGCGATGGCGGCTTCATGATGAACTCGCAGGAGCTGGAGACGGCCGTGCGGCTGGGGCTGGATTTGACAGTGGTCGTCGTGCGCGACGACGCGTACGGGATGATTCGCTGGAAGCAGGGGGAGATGGGCCTGCCCGACTTCGGTATGGCGCTGGGGAACCCCGACTTCGTCCGCTACGCGGAGGCGTACGGGGCCCACGGCCACCGGCCCACGAGCGCGACGGAGTTCGGCGCCACGCTCTCGCGGTGCCTGGCCTCGGGCGGCGTCCACGTCATCGACGTGCCCATCGACTACTCGGACAACGCGCGGGCGCTCGGGGCCGGCGCGGAGGAGCTGGCCGCGCTTCAAACGGAGGAACACCATGCTGGCTGAACGTTATCCGTACTACCTGGCCAACCGTCCCCAGCAGCCGAACGCGGCGCTGGCGGTGACGCACAAGTACTCGGGCGAGGTCGTCACGCACGTGGCCGTCGCCGACGCCGCGGCCGTGGAGGAGGCCATCGCCGCGGCCGTGCGCGCCGCCGAGCCCATGCGCAAGCTGGCGCCGTACGCGCGGCAGGCCGTGCTCGAACACTGCGTGCGGCGCTTCCGCGAGCGCGCCGAGGAGCTGGCGCTGGCGCTGTGCATCGAAGCGGGCAAGCCGCTGCGCGACGCCCGGGGGGAGGTGGACCGGCTCATCGACACCTTCAAGGCCGCCGCCGAGGAGGCCGTGCGCGGCGGGGGCGAGGTGCTGAACCTGGAGGTGTCGAAGCGCGCCGCCGGCTACCGGGGCTTCACGCAGCGCGTCCCCGTGGGGCCGTGCTCGTTCATCACGCCCTTCAACTTCCCGCTCAACCTGGTGGCGCACAAGGTGGCCCCGGCCATCGCCGCGGGGTGCCCGTTCATCCTCAAGCCGTCGGACCGCACGCCGGTCAGCGCGCTCATCCTGGCCGAGGTGCTCGCGGAGACGGACCTGCCCGAGGGCGCGTTCTCGGTCCTGCCCGTGCGGCTGGAGGACCTCGGGCCGCTCATCGAGGATGACCGGCTGAAGCTGCTCTCGTTCACGGGCTCGGAGAAGGTGGGGTGGGAGTTGAAGGCCCGCGCCGGGCGCAAGAAGGTGGTGCTGGAGCTGGGTGGCAACGCGGCCTGCGTGGTGGACGCGGCGCCCGGCGCGTCGCTGGACTTCATCGCGGACCGGGTGGCGCACGGTGCGTTCTTCCAGGCCGGGCAGAGCTGCATCTCGGTGCAGCGCGTGCTGGTGCATGCGTCGCTGTACGACGCGCTCCGCGAGAAGCTCGTCGCGCGGGCGAAGGCCCTGCGTCCGGGCAACCCGTCGGACGACGCCACGACGCTGGGGCCCATGATTGACGAGCCCGCGGCGCGGCGGTTGGAAGGATGGATTCAGGACGCGGTGCGACGTGGCGCGAAGGTGCTGGCGGGCGGCGGACGTCGCGGGCCGGTGCTCGACGCGACGGTGCTGGAGGCGGTGCCCGTTGACGCCGCGCTGAGCACGGAAGAAGCGTTCGGTCCCGTCGTCCTGCTCCAGCCCTTCACCGACTTCGACGAGGCGCTGCGCGAGGTGAACAGCGGACGCTTCGGCCTCCAGGCGGGCCTCTTCACGCAGGACCTGTCGCGCGCGATGCGGGCCTGGGACGAGCTGGAGGTGGGCGGGGTCGTCGTGGGCGACGTGCCGAGCTTCCGCGTCGACACCATGCCCTACGGGGGCGTGAAGGGCTCGGGCATCGGCCGCGAGGGCGTGAAGTACGCCATCGAGGACATGACGGAGCTCCGGCTGCTCGTGCTGCGCCAGGCGATGTGAGACAGTGCCGCCGGCTCCGCACCCATGGACGAGAAGCGCTACCCCATCCCGGCCGGGCTCCACCGGGTGGAGCAGGACATCCAAAAGAGCCGCTTCATCACCACGGCCGCCCACACGCCCACCGTGGAGGAGGCGAAGGCCTTCATCGCCCGGGTCCGCGAGGAGTTCGCGGACGCCACCCACAACTGCTGGGCCTTCGTCGTCGGGCCGCCGGGCTCCACCGCCCAGGTGGGGATGAGCGACGACGGCGAGCCCCACGGGACGGCCGGCAGACCCATGCTCACCGCGCTGCTCCACGGCGGCGTGGGCGACGTGGCCATGGTCGTCACGCGCTACTTCGGTGGGACGCTGCTGGGGAAGGGCGGGCTGGTGCGCGCCTACACCGCGGGGGTCCAACAGGCGCTCGAAAGCCTCCCCACCACCGAGCGTGTGCGCAAGACGCGACTGGCCGTCGAGGTGGAGTACACCCACGTGGACGGACTGCGCCGCCTGCTGCCGAGCTACGAGGTGCAGGTGTTGTCGGAGGAGTACTCGGCCACGGTGGGGTACCGGCTGGAGCTGCCCGTCACCCAGGTGGAGGGGCTCCGGACGGCGTTGAACGACCTGACACTGGGGCAGGTGCTCGTCGAACCGCTCGATTCCGGTGATTGACCCTGGGCCACGGAGGGGAGAGCCTTCGGCCCGATGAGCGCTGGCCCCGACCTCTTCTCCGCCTCTGTCGACGTGAATCGCTTCGCGCCCCTGGCGGAGCGGATGCGGCCTCGCTCACCCGAGGAGTTCATTGGCCAGTCCCACCTGCTGGGCCCGGGCCGCCCGCTGCGCCAGCTCATCGAGCGCAAGGCCATCGTGTCCTCCCTCTTCTGGGGCCCCCCGGGCGTGGGGAAGACGACGCTGGCGCGGATGATGGCGTCCAGCGTGGACGCGGAGTTCGTCATCCTCTCCGCCGTGTCGGACGGCATCCCCCGCATCCGCGAGGTGGTGGCCGAGGCCGAACGCCTGCGCAACCAGTACAGCCGGCGCACCGTCCTCTTCGTCGACGAAATCCACCGCTGGGCGAAGAACGTGCAGGAGCAGGCGCTGCCCCACGTGGAGAGCGGCCTCTTCGTCCTGCTGGGCGCCACCACGGAGAACGTCAGCTTCGAGGTCCGCCCCGCGCTCGTCAGCCGGTGCCGCGTGTTCCAGCTCAAGGAGCTCACCGTCGCGGACATCCAGACGGCGCTGACGCGGGCGCTCGCGGACACGAAGAAGGGGCTGGGCAGCCGCAACCTCACGGTGGGCGAGGAGGCGTTGACGCTGCTCGCGAAGGGCGGCGTGGGGGACGTGCGCAAGGCCCTGGGGGCGCTGGAGCTCGCCGCCAGCCTGACGGCGGACGGCGCGGAGATTACCCCCGAGACGGCGCGCGAGGCGGTGGGCACCAGCCTGTCCCGCCACGACAAGGATGGGGACCAGCACTACGACTTGCTGAGCGCGCTCCAGAAGTCCTGCCGCGGCTCCAACGTCCAGGGCGCCGTCTTCTGGGCGGCGAAGCTGCTCCAGACGGGGGACGTGGCGTCCCTGTGGCGCCGGCTCAAGGTGATTGCCGTGGAGGACGTGGGCATGGCGATGCCGGAGGCCATCAGCATCGTGCGTGACTGCGAGGAGGCCTTCCATTCCATGGGCATGCCGGAGGGCCGCATCTGCGTGGCGCACGCCGTCGTCCTGCTGGCCACGGCGAAGAAGACCAACCGGGCCTACGCGGCGCTGGACGCGGCGCTGGCGGCGCTCCAGGAGCACCCCAACGCGGAGCCCCCGCTGCACCTGCGCAACGCGCCCACCGACTTGATGAAGGAGCTGGGGCACGGCAAGGGCTACCAGCCGCCGTGGAACTTCAAGGACCACTACGTGCCCGGGCAGACGTACCTGCCTGCTCCCCTGGAGCGCTCCGTGTTCTACCGCCCGAGCAAGGAAGGCTACGAGGCGGAGATTCACGAGCGCATGAGCCACTGGTGGCGCGAGGACAAGGCGTCGCGGGGCGAGTAGTCCGCGCTGCCCTCGCGGGCAGGCTTCTGCTGTGCGGTGCGCATTGCGCCTGGGCAGAAGTGTGGGTTGTTCATCCCAGGACGCCCTCCCAGCTTGTTACGCAATGAGCACGCGGCGGTTCGCGGACTCAGAGGGGGGATTCATGATGAACACACGCAGGCCCAGGTTGATGCAAGGTGTACTGTCCGCGGCGGTCGCGGTCCTCGCGGCGCCGGCCGCCCAGGCGGCGATGCCACCCGCGCCTCCGGCGGATTGCTCGGTGGCGGGTGGCTACACCCAGCGCAACCTCGTGGCCAATACGCCGGCGCTGGGGGCCGAACACGTCGACCCGCACCTCATCAACGCCTGGGGACTGGCCTTCAACCCGACAGGCGTCGCGTGGGTGGCGAACAACGGCTCGGGCACGTCGACGCTGTATGACGGCAATGGCGTCCAGCAGCCGCTCATCGTCACCATCCCCGCGCCGCCGGGCGTGGCGGAGCTGGGGAAGCCCACCGGCGTCGTCTTCAATGGCACGGAGGGGTTCGTCATCTCGGCCGTGCCGGGCACGTCTGGGCCCGCGCGCTTCCTCTTCGTCACGGAGCAGGGCGTCCTGGCCACCTGGTCACCCGTGGTGGACGAGTCGAAGGCGCTGCTCGCCGTGGACAGCGCGCCGATGGGGGCCGTGTACAAGGGGCTCGCGCTGGCGGACAATGGCACGCAAGCCATGCTGTACGCGGCGGACTTCCACAACGCGCGCATCGATGTCTTTGATTCCCACTTCCGGCACGTGCAGATGCCGGGCGCGTTCGAGGACCCCTCGCTGCCACCGGGGTTCGCGCCCTTCAACATCCAGTCTCTCAACGGCACGCTGTATGTGACGTATGCGATGCAGGACCCGGAGCGCATGGATGACATGCCAGGGCCTGGGGCGGGCTACGTCAACGCCTTCGACATGAACGGGCAGCTCCTCCGGCGGGTCGCCTCACAGGGCGCGCTCAACGCGCCGTGGGGGCTCGCGATGGCGCCGGCGGGGTTCGGTGCGTTCAGCAATCACCTGCTCGTGGGCAACTTCGGAGACGGCACCATCCACGCCTACGAGCCTGAATCAGGTGCCTGGGCGGGGGCGCTGCCGGGTCCCGATGGGCAGCCGCTGGTGATTGAAGGACTCTGGAGCCTGAGCTTCGGCAATGGCGTGGAGAACCAGCCCCTGGAGACCTTGTTCTTCACGGCCGGGCCCGCGGATGAGAGCCAGGGCCTCTATGGCCGGTTGGACATGATGCCCACGTGTCCGCAGAACCTGCCGCCCTGGAAGGCGCCCGGCGAGCAGACGTTGCAGTGAGCCGGGGGTGAGGGGCACGGACCGGAGGACGGTGCTCCGGTCCGCAGCCCCCGATGCTCATGGCGCTTGCTGCGTGCCGCCGCCGCCGTAGCCCTGGTCGCGCAGTTGCTCCCAATGGGCCTTGGCCTGGTTCTCTCGCTGGAGGCGCTCATCGGCCTGTCGCTGTTGGTCCGCCGCCCTGCGCCGGGCATCCGCGACCGCGCTGGAGAAGTCACCCGAGGACATGTCCCTTGCACGGACATCCTTGTTGGCGCTCACCGCTTCGTATTGGGCCTGTTGGAGCTGGGCGCTCGCGACATCCAGCTCCCGCTCCCGGACGACCTCCAGGGACTTCAGCGTGTCGACCGCGTCGTTCCGCCAGGCCGTCTCCGCCTGGGCGAGGGTGAGCGCATGCTGTGAGTCGCAGGCGGCGCCGCGCGCCTTCTGGATGGCGGCGAGGTCCCCCGTCTCCTTCGCCGCCTTCAAAGCCAGCGCGTCGGCTTCGTGCCGCGACTTCGCGGCGGCTTCGTTCCGGCGGGCGACCTCCAGCGCCTGCTCGGCGTCCTGCGTCGCCACGCGCGCGCGGGGAAGCTGCTCGCGGGCCTCGTCCTCGGTGAGCTGGGCTTGTCTGACGTCGCCGAGCTGGCTCTGGGGGACTCTCGCCACCCATTCCTCGTCCACCTTCGCGTTGGAGCGTTGATGTGAGGCACAGCCTCCCAGCAGCAACAGGGCCGTGCCGGCCATCCCCAGGTACATGCGACGCCCGCCTGGCTGCGCCATGGCTTCCTCCCGGTCAAAGGGTCTTGTCCGAAAGTGTGCGCCCCCCGGGGAGGGTGAAAGCAGCGGCGCACCGCCCGCCGCGCGACTGGCCCCCAGCGTGATGGGAGGGGCCTTCCAGGCCTGGGGCGGACGCCGGCCCGCCCGTTCAGCGCGCGCCGCCGACGCGCAGGATGTCCAGGTACCTACCGAGCACAAACGCGGTGCATCGCGTGAGACAGTCGGGGGCTCACCCGGCGCGCGACATGCTCGCCATGCCCCGGGGCCTTCTCCGCCAGGCAGGACTGGCATGGGTTGCCGGGGACGGGCCCCGCGACACCGGCGCCTCACGGTGAACGGCGATGCGTTCAGTCGTCGTCCCCGTCATCGTCGTCGCCCCTGCTCAGGACGACCTCGAGCCGTCGCTCCTCGCCCTCGCGGACGCAGACCTGCTCCTCCTTCTGGGCGTGCTCCTTCGCGTCGACCTCCAGCACGTAGCACCCCGCGGGGAGGGGGCCGACACGGAGCTCTCCCGTCGCCGGGTCCACCGGCAGGTCATCGAACGGCGTGTCCTCCACCTCCACCTCGCCCTCCTCGGGCACGCTGCCGTCATCGCTCCGCAGTTGGACGGTGATGAAGGCGCCCGGGGGCGCGTCGATGTCTCCCACGTCGATGATGCGAGCCCCCCGCGGCACCACCTGGACCCTCGCCGCCCGCGTCCGCGAGGCCAACACGAACAACTCCACCGTCCTGGCGGGGACGCCCTCCAGTTCGAAGCGCCCGTCGGACGACACGCCGGTCATCAGCTCGGACTCGCCGAACACGCTCACCCACGCCACGTCGACGTCGGCGTCGAGGATGCGCCCGCGCACGGAGCCCTCGCCCAACGGCCCGTTGTTGAAGCCTCCACAGGCGCCCGTTACGGCGAGCAGGGCCATCCCCAGGAGCCACGGCTGTCTTGGCGCACGCATCAGAAGCGATACCCTCCGCTCAGCCAGAAGCCACCGAAGCCCACCGCGCGCGTGCGCCCGTCCACGGGCACATAGGCCCAGAGCAACTGCCCCTTGGCCTCCAACACCCACCGCGTCCCCAGCCGCCATGACACTCCCGCCATCCAGCCAGGCCATACCGTGAAGTAGCGCTCATCCTGATTCAAGAGGTCCAACTGGAAGGAGCGCTCCATCCACAGCGCGGCCACACGCGGCCCCGTGGACACCCCCAGCCGCCCCCACTCCCAGGAGGGCCCCACCGTCACCCCCAACATCACCGCCCGGTGTCGCACCGGCACCGTCCCGCCCACGTCGAGCCGGAGCGCCTGCCGCCCCTGGCCCATCGCCAGGTCCACGCCCACATCCAGCCGCTGCTCGAGCAGCAGGCCCCGCCACCGCACCCCCGCGCCGGTCATCAGCGTCCGGGGGAGCACTTCGCGCCGGCTGCGCGCATCCAGGAAGCCCAGGACGCCCAGGTCCAGCGACACGGTGCGACGAGGCCCCTCCGTGTGCTCCCGCAGCATCGAATCCAGCGCCCGACGCTCCCCCGGTTTGAGCACCACCGTGTCCTCCCACAACAGCTCGCCGCCCTTGTGCAGCCCCAGTCGACGGTTGCCCTCGGGCAGCGCCACGCCGCCCGGCAGCTCGCCCGCGTCCACGCCATCCACCTTGAGCGTGAAGCCCTCCAGCCGGGGGCTGTAGGAGAACACCTCCGGCTGGCCGGGCTGGGACAGTGCGCCGGAGAGCAACACCGGGTCCGCGCCCACCTCCGTCATCCGCACGCTCGGGCGCTGACGGCCCTGCGTATACGTCCACGTGTGGCGGCGCGCCCAGTCGTGCGCCTCGGTCGCGCTCACCGCGCCGTCGCGGTTGCGGTCCGCGCGTCCGTCGAGCGCCTGGACGAAGAAGTGGGTGTAGATGTCGTTGCCGAGCGCGTCGTCCTCGCGCGCCGCCTCGCCCCAATCGCTGGCGGACAGCACCAACGAGGCCCGGCTGTCCTCCTCCAACGGGCGCGGCAGGAACGCGGCCTTGGTGCGCTCCAACTCCGAGCGCACCGACGGGGGCAGGAGCGACTTGCCCGTGCCGCTGTGGCAGGTGGCCAGCACCAACACCCGACGCAGCGAGCCCAAGCGCTCCAGCGCCTGCTCCAGCGCCGCCATCTCCAGCCCCGTGCCCTGCACATCCCGGAAGCGCGTGTCGCGCATCACGAGGTACCGCTGGAGCTCTCCCCGCGCGTCCCGGGCGAGCGTGCCGTGGCCGGAGACATAGACGACCACCACGTCCCTGGGGTTCCACGCGCGCGCCTCGAGCGCCCGCAGCGCCTCCAACACGCCCGCGCGCGTCGTCTGCTCCGGGCGGGTGAGCACCGTCACCGAGCGGAAGCCGCCACGCCGCGGGTCCGCGAGCACGCGCGCCAGGTCCTCCGCGTCCTTGCCCGGATAGCGCAGGTCGTTCCAGGAGTCGTCGTCGTACTGGTCGATGCCGATGAGCAGCGCGTGGCGCTCGCCCTCGTGCGCGGAGGCGAGGCGCGCCGGGTCCAGGCGCACCTTCACCGCCTTTCCCTTCTCCCCCGCGCGCACGCCGCCGCATGCCGAGAGCGACACGAGCGCGAGCCAGAGGACCCATGGGAGACCGGAGCGAATCAAGGCGCACACGCTCAGCGAGCGTCCTCCGGGGTCACCCGCAGCCCGAGCCGGGACAGCGTCGCTCCCTCGGGCACCCGACCTTGGGCGAGCGCGGCGTCCCGAGCCTCCTCGGCGCCCTGGCCCCGAGGCCACGCGGCCAGCACCAACGTCTTGGGACCGTGCTCTCCCTCCAGGGACACGCCCGCCAGCGCATCGCCCTCGCGCAGGTCATGCGTCCCCGCCTCCAGCGTGTAGGCGCCCAGCATCTGCACCGAGCCGTCCGGGGACTCCAGCGCGAGCAGCGCATGCGCCAGCTCGCTGGAGCGGTAGCGGATGAGCACCACGGCCTCGGGAGGAAGCGAGGCGCCGTCCGTCAGCGGCCGCAGCGCACCATCCGGCAGCCGGGCGAGCGCCGTGAGCTCCAACGCGAGCGCGCCGCCGCCCTTCAATCGCACCGAGGTGCCCGGCTGCTCGCCCGTGAGCAGCGCGGGGTGGACGGCGAAGACGACCATCGCCGCAGCGGCGGCCATCGCCACCGCCACCGCGCCAGGGCGCCACACGCGCCGGGGCGAGCCGAGTCGCTTGCGCAGCCGGGCCCAGCCCACCGCGTCCTCGCGCACGGGGGCCAGGGTCCCCAGCGCCTCGTCCGTCATCGCCTCCAGGCCGAACGCGTCCTCGCCGTCGGCCCGCTCGAGGAATGCCTCGCACACCTCACAGGGCCGAGAGAGGTGGTCAGCGAAGTACGCCACCGCGTCCGGGGATTTGTCTCGCAGCGCCCGCCAGCTCCGCGCATCCAGATGTCTGCCCGCGTCGCTCATGGCTCATCCCACTCCCGCGGCCAACAGCCGTGATAGCAATTGCCGCTTCACCCGCGCGCGGAAGCGCTCCAGGCGCATCGTCACCGCGCTCTTTCCCAGCCCCAGGCGCTCGGCGATCTCCCGCGCGCTCAGCTCCCCCTCCAGATAGAACAGCCGCACCGTCTCCTTCTCGGGGCCCTCGGGCAGCTCTTCAATCAGCTCACGTACCACCGCCACGCGCCGCTCCAGCTCCAGGGCCGGAGGAATCGCGGGGGTGGTCGTCTCCAGCTCCAGCGCCAGGTCCTCCGCCGCGCGGCCGCGCACCTGCGCGCCCCGGCTGAGCGACTGCGCATGATGGCGGGCAATCGTCACCAACCAGCTCCCGAAGGCGCGCGGATGCTGGAGCCGGGGCAGCTCGCGGAAGGCCCGGACGAAGGTCTCCTGGACCACGTCCTCCACCTCCGCGGGCCCCAGCGCCGAGTAGCCCAGCGCGACGCGGCGCACGCTCCCTTGAAAGCGCTGATACAGCTCGCGGTGCGCGTCCTGCGCCCCCCCGGCTGCTCGCCGGATACAGGTGGCGACCTCCTCCTCCGTCACGCCCTGACTCCCTCGCCCATCCACCACGCGCCCCCACGTGTGTCCACCTGGGAACACACGTAGAGGGCTTCGGGCCGCCAGAGGCGCTCCCATCTCGAGGCACGCGTACAAGCCATTTCTCCTCAGTCAGTACCTGTCTCCAGGGAAGGAGTCACGGACCCTGTTTCCGGCCACGTCGCCCTTCATGCAGGCGAGGCGATGTGGCCGATTTCGACCTGAAGGCTCCTTCATTTCCAGACCGGGATTTTCAGGCGGCGGCAGGCCGGAGAAGTCGCCCGCCAGGTCCCTCGATGCCAGGAGATGGAAGGTATGCGATTCATCGGTTTGTGCGTGTCCGTCATGTTGCTCTCGGCCTGCGGCAATGCGGACAAGGTCAAGGTTGGACTGAGCACCCGGGTGGGCTCGGCGCGGGGAGCCCAGGCCGTCGCCGCGAAGAGCGCCCAGCAGCTCGAGCCGGCCGCCGGCATCACGCTGGAGCGGGTGCGCTTGTCCGTGCGTGAGCTGGAGCTCGAGTACGAGGGCGACGACCGCGACGACGGGCGGGACGACGACGATGACCAGTGGGACTTGCCCGATGACGACGAGCAGCGGCTGGGCCCCATCCTCATCGACCTGTCCGCGGACGACCTGAACGGCCGCATCGTGCCCGTGGGTGACCTGCGCGTGGCGCCTGGTATCTTCGATGAAATCGAGTTCGACATCGGCAAGCTCACCGTCGCCCAGGCGGGCCAGGACGCGGCGCTGCGCGAGCTCGCCGAGCTCGGGGCGTCGATGGTCATCGATGGCCACATCGACGGGCAGCCCTTCCGCTTCGTCACCAGCGTGCGCATGGAGCAGGAGCGCGAGGCGCGCTTCGAGGTGAAGGACGGCCAGGCGCCGAACATCACGCTCAACATCGACCCGACCGGCTGGTTCATCGATGGCAACGGCCAGCGGTTGGATCCGCGTGACGCGTCCGCGCGCGCCACCATCGAGGACAACCTCCGCCGCTCCATCGACGCCTTCGATGATGACGACCTGGATGGCGACGAGGACGACGACGACCGCGACGACGACTGAGTCTCGCGATGCGTGAACGGCGCGCGCCTCGGAGGCTCCGGGCGCGCGCCGTCCGACGCTGGGCGTCTATCGGTCCAGGAGGGCTTCGAAGAGCGTGCGCGGATCCAGCCCCGGGGGCAGCCCGGAGACGCCGCCGTCGTTCACCTCGACCACGGCCCAGCCGCCTTCCTGGAGCATGGCCACGTCCAGGGTGAGGAAGGGCGAGTCGATGCGGCGCGCGAGCGGCTCGAAGCCGGTGAAGTCCGGCACGTCGACGTCGAACTCATGGTACGGCTCGGCGGCGAGGAGCCGCCCGTTCCCGAAGAAGAGGCGGAACTCCAGGTGCGCCGGGCCCGCGGGCGTGCGGCCGTATTCCTTGAAGGGGAGGAACTTGCGGACGACGAGCCCGCGCTCGAAGCGCTCCCCGCGTTCGTCCACGAGGTTGGCGCAGATCTGCTCGAAGCGGGCCTGCGTCGTGCCCGCGGGGATGAAGCAGGCGTCGTCCCAGCGCTCCTTGGCGGACTTCACGTGGTCCTTCACCAGCCAGGGCTGCGGGCCCAGCGCCTGGGCGGCATGCCACGCCTCCGCCGCGTCGGTGCCCTCCGTCCACACGCTGCGGGCGGTGTAGCGGGACAGGCGCGGGTACCAGTGGGGCAGGTAGAGCGCCGCGGCGTACTGCTCGGGCGTCGTGGTGAGGCGGTGCCCCAGGGCGGACACCGCTTCGTCCAGCGCGGTGTACTCCTCCTCCGTCAGCATCCAGCCGCGATAGAGGAGGGGGAGCCGGCCGCGCTGGGGCAGGGTGGAGACGGCCTGCTCGGGGTTGCCGGAGAGCAGGGCCTGGAGGTCCACCTGGTAGGCGTCGACGCCCAACGCATCGGCCGCGTCGGCCTCCACGTCGAAGGGGTCGTCCTGGGACGGGTTCCGGCCGAAGAGGATGGCGCGCGCAAGAGACGGACGTCGGGAGCCTGGCATCCAGAAGCCTCGCTGCAAGGGTGGAGGTGATGGGGGGCACCTCCGACGCGGGCATTTTCGGGGCCTGACACGCCTTGTCCCCGGGGGCACTTCGTCCCGAAGGGCTTCGCTCCGGCTCCCGCGTCTGCTACACGGGAGCCGTCCGGGCGGGGTTCAGTCCCCCAGCGCGCCGTAGCGGACCATGCGGTAGCGGGCGCCCTGGGCCTCGCGGATGCGAGCGGCGAGCTTGTCGTGAAGCTCGGGCGTCCAGGTGCTCCACTTCTGGAAGAACGCGGCGGTGGCGGCCTTGTCGCCCCCGTGCTGGAGCGCGAGGACCTGCTCCAGCAGCTTCGTCACCACGGCCGGGTACTTGTCGTAGTGGATGCTCAGCCGCGCCGTCTGCGGGTCGGCCTGGATGAGGCCGTGCTCCAGGAACCAGTTGAACTGCACCAACTGCATGCGCTGGTAGGGCTGGTCCTCGCGCGGGCGCACGTTCTGGAGCGTGCGGCGGATGCCAGACGCCTGCACCGCGCGCAGGCCCGCGGCGTCCAACGTGCCCTTCTTGTGGAAGTCATGGAGCGAGAAGAGGCTCACCAGGTCCGCCTTCATCTCCTCCATGGCGCCCGCGTAGTCCTCGAGCGCCACGTCCAGCGAGCGGCCCTTCTGGTCGCGGTCCGGCCCCAGGTAGTGGCCCACCTCGTGCCACAGCGTGCGCTGGAAGTTGCCTTCGGGGACCAGCTCCTTGGCGTGGGCCTCCGTCACCGCGGCGCGCCAGATGCGTTCGTCGGAGGCGAAGAGCTCCGGGTTCCGCATGATGTTCTCCCGCAGCAGGATGGTGCGGCCATACCGGCGGGCGGCGAGCGGGTCGTTGGGGAGGATGCTCGCGGTGTTGGTGCCGCGCGACTGGCCGAAGTCCGCGATGACTTCGTAGACGCCCACCGGGATGTCCTCGCGCACGCGCTTCTTCGCGGCGTAGGGCAGCGCGTCCTCCACCGCCTGGAGTCCGCCCAGGCGCTTGCGCAGCTCCTGCGTGGCCGGCTCGTTGCTCAGCAGCACCGACAGGCTGTGGAAGGCCTTCACGCCATAGAGCGCGTCGTCATACGTCTCATAGGCGCCGAGCTGCACGTTGAGCTTCTGGAAGCGCCCCGTCACCCAGGCCGCGTCGCCGCTCTCGTAGTCGTTGCTGAGCAAGTCACGGGCGCGGTTGCGCAGGTAGCGGGCCAGCTCCGCGTCGGTGGGGGCCAGCCGGTCCGCCGCGCGCATGATGTGCCCGTAGGCCTTCACCAGCTCCGGGCCGTAGGCCACCGCGTACGGCACCGCGTAGAACGCCTTGGCGTCCGGCTTCTTCGCCTGGGCCTGGAGCGACTGACGCAGGCCGGGGTGCAGCGTGTCCAGCACCGGGTGCGTCTGGAGGACCTTCACGTCCTGGCGCAGGTTCGCCGCCGTGGCGCGGCGGACCACCGTCTTCTCGCTCAGCAGCGTCTCGCGCTCGCCGGGGTGGGCCGCGAGGAACGCGTCGATCTCCGCCCGCGTGACATCCACCGGGTAGACGTTGCGCGCCGCCACCTGCGCGTCCACCGGCAGGAAGGGCTCGCGCGCGTTCGTCAGCGTGCTGGCGATGGGGCCCTGGTAGAGCGTGTACAGCGCGAGCAGGTCCTGCGTGCGCTTGGGGCCTCCCAGCTTCTTGTCCAGCGCGACCAGCTTCGCGTGGGCGGGGAGCGCCTGATGGTGGCGCGAGGACTCATAGAGCCCCTGGAAGATGGCGCCCGCCTCCAGCAGGTCCTTCACCGCCGCCTGCTCGTCCGGCGTGAGACGTGACAGGTCCGGCGCCAGGCGCACCTCCTGCGTCTTGGCGAGGATTTCCGTCACCTTCTCCTCGGGCCAGTAGCCCGGGGGCAGCGAGGGGGTGGGGCGGCCGGGGGAGGCGGCCTGGGCCGACAGCGCGAGCAGCGCGGCGGCACCCAGGGAGAGCGCGTGGGGGATTCGCATGGCGCGCAAGACTGCCACGGAGGTGGGCGTATTCCCCACGGCTTCCAGCACGCGGCGTCACGTCGAAGTGACACCCTGGGCGGCGGACACGTCTTGCGCTACAGGGGGGCGCATGAACTTCAAACTTCCCTTGGCTGTGACGCTATCCTCGGTACTCCCAGCTCTCATCAGCTGCGGTGTGCCGCCGTCCTCGGACACCCCCTCCGAGGCCGTCGTGCTCGCGACGCAGACCCAGGCGCTGGCCACCGGCACGCCCGCCGCGGAGGGCGTGCTGGCCGTCCTCAACGACTACTCCGTCTCCTTCCAGCAACTGGACGTCGAAGTGCCCCTGAACGCCCTGGCGGCGCAGGCGCTCATCAACTACCGCGCGGGCCCGGACGGCGTCCTCCGCACGTGGGACGACCGGCGCTTCTACAGCATCGAGCAGGTGGACGCGGTGCCGCAGGTGGGGCCCGCGGCGCTCGCGGCCCTGGAGCTGTACGCGAAGGGCACGGGCCGCGTGGAGATGCCGGTGGACGGCCACGTGGGGACCTTCCACGGCGTGGCGTTCAACTTCGCCGAGGCCCGCCGCGCCATCCAGGCGGCGAACACGGAGAGCGCGGCGACGCTGCAGACGGTCGCGGGGGTTCCCGCGGCCGCGGTGGCGAGCATCGTCGCGGCGCGCCCCATCCTCCACATCGTGCAGCTGGCGCGGCTGACGAACATGAACGCGGCCGCGCTCGGCGCGCTCAAGGCGTACACGCAGCTGGCCGCCGAAGGTGACCCCTGCACGGGCCCGGGCACGTGTCAGACGGGGCTCCACTGCGAGGGCCGGCCGGGTGACGGCTCCAGCCCCTATGGCCGCTGCATCGACACCCACCCCATCCCGGGCGACGGCGACGTGTGCTCGCGCTTCGTCGCGTGCCCGTCCTCGAAGCTCATCTGCATTGGCCTGGATTCGGGCTGGGTGGAGGGCTTCTGCGCGCCCGCGTGGAAGGGGGCGACGTTCACCGAGTACGCCGACCTGCGCCTCCAGGCCAACACGCAGCTGCGGACGTCCTCCACCGCGGTGGTGGGCCTGGCCACGGTGCCCATGGACATCAGCGTGGAGCTGGACATCGTCCACACCGCGTCGCACCGGCTGGTGCTGACACTGGAGGACCCGGGTGGCGAGACGGCGCTGCTGTGGGACGGCCCGAACGAGGGCACCGTGCCCTCGCGCATCGTCGTGAACCGGGGCATCCCGCGTGATGGCGTCATCAACGGCCTGTGGAAGCTGCACATCGTCAACCCGACCGGCGTGGGCAGCGGCACGCTCCGCGCCTGGAAGGTGAAGCTCACCAGCCGCTACGACTGAGCGGGTGTCGCCACGGTGGGCCTTCGCGCGTCGAGGGCCCACCGTTTGTTTCAAGGCGGCTACACGGGCCGGGTGACGTGCACCGGTGGCCGCCGCTGGGCCCAGGGCCGCGCCTGCTCGAGCTGCCCCGCGAGCTGGAACAAGGTGGCCTCGTCGGCATAGCGGCCGGCGAACTGGACGCCGATGGGCAGGCCGTCCTCGCTCCAATGCAGCGGCACGGACATGGCGGGCTGGCCGGTGACGTTGAACACCGCGGTGAAGGGGCAGTGGCCGAACGCGTGGTCGTACCACTCCCGGGCGGACCGTGGCGCGTTGGCGTCCAGCAGGCCCAGCGGGAAAGGCGGCGCGGCCACCGTGGGGGACAGCACCACGTCGTACTGCTCGAAGAAGCGCCCCACCTGCCGCGACACGAAGTTGAAGACGCCCAGCGCGCGTTGCAGCTCCGTGGCCGACAGCGTCTGTCCGTGGCGCACCGCCGCCCACGTGGTGGCTTCAAGCAGCTCGGGCCCGGCCTCCTTCCCGGAGTGGTGCGCGATCATGGCCACGAGCGACGCCAGGCTCGCGGACCACGCGGTGACGACGGCCTCGTGCAGCAGGCGTCCGTCGTGGGGCAAGGGGGCCTCGGTGACGTCATGGCCCAGCTCCTCGCACAGGCGCGCCGCCCGCCGTGCGGCCTCCACGCACTCCGGACTGACGGGCCCGCCCATGGGGGACGCGGTCACCAGCGCGATGCGCAGCCGGCGTGGCGCGTGGCTCACCTCCTCCAGGTACGGGCGCGGTGGGGGCGGCGCGTAGTAGGGGTCTCCCGCCTCGGGGCCCTGGGTGGCGTCCAGGGCCGCCGCGCTGTCGCGGACGGTGCGCGACAGCACGTGCTCGGCGCCCATGCCGCAGATGAGGTCGCCCGCGTTCGGTCCCAGGGAGTTGCGGCCCCGGGTGGGCTTCATGGCGAAGACGCCGCAGAGGGACGCGGGGATGCGCAGGGAGCCACCACCGTCGTTGCCGTGGGCCATGGGAAGGATGCCCGCCGCCACCGCCGCCGCCGAGCCCCCGCTGGAGCCTCCCGGGCTGCGCTCCAGGTTCCAGGGGTTGCGCGTGGGGCCACGGACGAGCGGCTCCGTGGAGGCGTTGTTGCCGAACTCGGGCGTGTTCGTCCGGCCCAGCAAGACGAGCCCCGCGCGCCGGTAGCGCGCCATCAGCGCGCTGTCATAGGGGAACACCGTCCCTTGCGTCAGCCGGCTCCCGAACTCCGTGGGGACGCCTTCGGCATGCACGCCGATGTCCTTGATGAGGAAGGGAACGCCTCGAAAGGGGCCGTCCGGGAGGCCCTGCTTCAAGGCTTCGCGCGCCTGCGCGTCGCGCGTGTCGATGACGGCGTTGATGGCGGGGTTGACGCGCTGGATGGCGTCCACGGCCACGCGCAGCAGCTCCTCCGGAGAGACTTCCTTTCGCCGTACCAGCTCCGCCAATCCCACTGCGTCAAAGCGGCTGTAGTCATCCAGGTTCATGCAGGCCTCGCGAGCGCCGGAGGGGATGCGGCGGTCCGGGCGCGGGAAGCAGGATAACCAGGATTCAGTGGGCGTGTGGGCCGTGGCTCAGCCCGTGGCCTTGGCGCGCTCCTCGCGCTGCGCGTTCACCAGGGCCGCGTAGGTGCCTTGTCGCTCCAGCAGCTCCTGGTGCCGGCCCACCTCCACCACGCGGCCCCCGTCCATGACGAGGATGGTGTCCGCGTTGCGCACGGTGCTCAGCCGGTGCGCGATGACGACCCGCGTGCACTTCAGCGAGGCCAGCGCCTGCTGCACGCGCTCCTCCGTGGTGGCGTCCAGCGCGCTGGTGGCTTCGTCCAGCAGGAGGATGGCGGGCCTGCGCACCAGGGCGCGCGCCAGGGCCAGCCGCTGCCGCTGCCCTCCGGAGAGGGACAGGCCCCGGTCGGTGAGCGGCGTGTCGTATTGCATGGGCATGGCCAGGATGTCGTCGTGGATGTTCGCCAGCTTCGCGGCCTCCACCACGCGTTCCATGTCCAGCTCCGGGTCGCTCAGGGTGATGTTCTCCCGCAGCGACGCGTTGAAGAACGAGGCGTCCTGAAGCACCACGCCCAGTTGGCCGCGCACCGCGCGCAAGTCCAGCTCCCCCAGCTCCGCGCCGTCGTAGCGGACGCGCCCGGCGGTGGGCAGGTAGAGGCCCAGGAGCAGGTGCGCCAGGGTGCTCTTGCCCGCGCCGGAGCGGCCCACGAGCGCCACCATCTGCCCGGGCTCGACGCTCACCGACACGCCTTGCACCACCCAGGCGGAGTTCGGGTTGTAGCGGAAGTGCACGTCCTCCAGCGTGACGGCGCCGCGCAGCGTGGGCGAGCGGCCCTGGTGGGCGGCGTCGCGCTCGGGCGGCGTGTCCAGCACGTCGTTGATGCGCTCCAGGTAGGTGCCCAGGAACTGGAGCTGCCCGCCGGTGCCCAGCAGGTTGGACAGCGGTATCAGCAGCGCGGTGGCCAGGGCGTTGATGCTCAGCATCTGTCCCAGCGTCAGCCCGCCGTCCAGCACGCGCCACGCGCCCACGCACAGCAGCACCAGCGGGGACACGCGGCGCAGCGTGCCCGTCATCGCGTCCACCCACGCGGTGAGCCGGCCTCGCTCCAGCTCGACGTTGAGCAGGTCCACGTAGAGGTTGGCGTAGCTGCCCACCATGCGCGACTCCACGCCGAACGCCTTCAGCGTCTGCATGCCGGACAGCATGGCCATCAGGTAGCTCTGGCTGCGCACCGCCATGTCCAGGCTGCGCGACAACTGGCTGCGCTGCCGGGCCCGGGGCACCGCGAACACCAGCACCTGCAACAGGCCCAGGCCCAGCACCAGCAGCCCCAGGGACGCGTCCGCCGCCAGCAGCAGGCCGAGGTAGACGAGCACCAGCGTGCCATCCAGCGCGCTGGACAGGAGGCCCGTGGACAGCAGGTCGCGGATGGTCTGCTGCGAGCCCAGCCGCGTCACCAGGTCGCCCGCGGGCCGGAGCTGGAAGAAGGGGTAGGCCAGGCTCACCAGGTGGTCCAGCAGCCCCTGCGTCATCCGCGCGTCCAGGCGCGTGCGCAGCTCCGCCAGGAGCTGACCGCGCACTCCGGACGTGAGCAGCTCGAAGAGCACCACGCCCGCCAGCGCCGCGGACAACACGCCCATGAGCGAGTAGTCCTGCCGGGGCACCACGCGGTCCACCACCATGCCCGTGAGCAGCGGCACCGCCAGCGTGAGCACCTGGAGCACGGCGGACAGCGCGAGCACCTTCGCCACCAGGCCCGCCTGGCGCTTCATCAGCGGCACCAGGTAGCGGTAGGCCCCGCGCCGCGAGCGCCCTGGCTGGAAGTCCTCGGAGGGCTCCAGCAGCAGCGCCACGCCGGTGAAGCACTGGCTGAACTGCTCCAGGGAGACGCGGCGCCGGCCCTGGTCCGGGTCCACCACCTCCACCCAGCCGCGGCCCAGCCGCTCGAAGACGACGTAGTGCGTGAAGCGCCAGTGCAGGATGGTGGCGGGGGGCAGATAGGGCAGCCGGTCCAGGTCCACGGAGATGGCGCGGACGCGCAGGCCCAGTTTCTGGGCCGCGTTCTTCAAGGCCTTCGCGTTGGTCCCGTCGCGGCCCGGGCCCGTCAGCTCGCGCACCGCCTCCAGGCGCATCTCCCGGCCGTGGTAGGCCAGCACCATGGCGAGGCAAGCCGCGCCACAGTCCGTCATCGTCATCTGCCGCACTTCGGGCACCCGCTTGCGGAAGCCGAAGCGCCACCGGCCGCGCGAGGGACGCGGGGCATCGACCGTCATGGGCGGACGCTCCCTTCCGGCGGCGCGAGGTGGGGCCAGGCCAGCATGCCGAGCGCGAGCGTCAACCCGAACACGAACAGGAGCACATAGGTCCAGCGCGACCACCGGGGGGAGATGCGCAGCAGGTCGCCCTGGTCCTGCACGACGCGCTGGGAGTGCGCCAAAGCCTCCTTGCGGAAGACGGACGGACGGCCTTCGGGGCCTGGAGCGGCGCTCATTCGCGAGGCTCCCGGGGCGGCGTGCGCGTGCGTGGTGGCATGGCGTGAAGGTTAGCGGATGGGGGCAGCGGCGCGGTGGCGAAGAGGGGACGGGCCTCGGTGGACCCGTCCCCTGGGCCCGTCAGCCGCCAAACTGCTCACGGCTGTCCGCGCCGGAGATGCTCATCAGTAGCACTCGATGGGCGGGCAGGGCGTGCAGTACGGGCTCCCGAACTGCTCACAGCTGTCCGCGCCGGAGATGCTCTCCAGGACGTCGTCGCCCAGCTCCAACTCGGCGGCGGGGTTGGCGGGGAGCGCGGCGCGCTCCTCGGCGGTGAGGGCGTTGAAATACTGCGGGTCACGCCAGGCACGGAGGATGTGTTCGTTCTGGTTCATGACGGCTCCTTGGAGGAGGCGAATCAGAGGCAGTGGTACGGCGGACACGGCGTGCACAGGGCGCTGCACTGCTCGGGCTCGCTCCGGCCTCCGGAGATGCTCTCCAGAAGGTCGTCGCCCAGCTCCAGCTCGGCGGCGGGGTTGGTGGGGAGCGCGGCGCGCTCCTCGGCCGTCAAGCTGTTGAAGTACTCGGGGTCACGCCAAGCGCGGAGGATGTGGTCCTTCTTGTGGCTCATGACTGCTCCTGGACGAGGCTGGTGGGGGTGCCGCCTTCCTCGGTGCCCAGCCGTTCACCGTGGAAGATTCGTGGCGCCGCGACGGCGAGCAGTGAGGGAAGCCGCTCGGGAACGGCCAGCCGCGCCAGGCCATAGGCGATGCCCGCGAGACCGACGAGCAGGCCCGGTGTCTCCGTGTTGCCTTGCAGTCCGAAGAGGTAGCCCCGCTCCCGGACGCCCTGAAGGATGCCGCCCGCGACCCGCTCCGCGCGCGCTCGCAGCGACGCGTCCCCGAGCCGGTCCGCCGCCTCCAGCAGGAAGTCCACGTTGCCCAGGTCGCCGTGGCACAGGCCCTGATTGCGGCCAAAGCCTCGTGTAAGGGTGCTGTCCACCGCGATGGCGAGCTCCTCGCGCACCGCGGCGTCGTCCATCCAGGGCAGCCCGAGCAGCCGCGCGAGCCCGATGCCCGGCGCCCCGGTGCACCATGCCCACATGAAGTGCTCCGCCCCATCGCCCTCCACCGACACCTCCTTCGCGCCGGCGCGAAGGTCGGGCCAGTTGCGTTCCTGGACGTCGTAGAGCCCGCGCTCGAACTCCATGCCCGCCCGCGCGGCGTCACGCAGCCGGGTGTCCCCCGTGCGCGCGTACAGCCGGAGCAACGCCAGCGCGATGCCCGCGGCGCCGTGCGCCATGCCCGCGAGGTATCGATTTCCGGCGGCCTCGCAGAGCCACGCCTTGCCGCGCGCCTGGGGCGTGGCCGTCTCCAGCAGCCGCTGACCACACGCGTCCGCCGCCGCCCACAGCTCCGCCGAAGGCCGGTGCTCACCGAGCACCAGTAACGTCAGCAGACATCCCGCCGCGCCCGCGCCCACGTCCAGCACGCGGTCCGCTTCAATCAAGGGGGGCAGGTGCCGCACGTGCGATGCCGCTTCGTCCAGCAGCGAGGCGTCGTTCCACAACACGCCCAGGTGCGTCAGCGCGTAGAGGATGCCGCCCCAGCCATTGATGAGGCCCAGGCCCACCACGCTTCGTGGCGCTTCGGCCAGGAGGCGTGCCTGGGTGCGCAGCGTCGAGCGCGCCAGCGCCGTGAAGCGCGAGTCTCCCGTGGCCTCGCCCAGGTAGCCCAGCGCGAGCGCGATGCCCGCCCGTCCCTTGAACACGTCCGCGCCCGGTGACGTCAGCCTCCAGCCGCCCTCGCCCGCGTCCAGGCTCAGCCAATGCGCCTCGCCGCCGCGCTCGAAGGCCAGCGTCATCAGCCGCTCGCCCGCGCGGTGCGCCTCGGAGAGCAGCGCCTCGCGGAGGCCCGGCGTGGCGCGCTCCTGGAAGGCGTAGGACGGCCGCTCCAGGATGCGCGAACTCAGCAGCAGCACCTCGAGCGAGCGCTCCAGCACCCAGCGTTGCCGGAGCCCATCCTCCGGAGACAGGCCCGCCAGCCGGCGCCGCACCCGCGCCATCCCCGTCTCCGCGAAGAACCCGGGCAGCCGCTGGCCCGTGCCCGACTCCAGGTCCGTCGAGCCCGCGAGCGCCGTGAAGTAGGGCAGGTCACCTCGCTCCAGATCCTCCAGTTCGAGGGGGATGAGCGCTTCCAGGTCGGGCGTCGTCAGCACGCCGCGCCACAGGTGGTCGAAGAAGCGCTGACGCTCCAAGCCGTCCGACAGCGTGTGCGGGTGGTAGCTCTCGAAGAGGAGGGCGCCGTACACGGCCGTGTTGCGAAAGAGCACGCGCATGGGCACGCCGTTGAAGACCGCCAGCGGCCCGTCGTCGGCGAGCAGCGCCTCGCGGTGCTTCAGCAGCAGGCCGTACATCCGCGAGAAGCCGTCCGCCAGCGCGTCGCGGTAGGCCAGCGCCGGGGCATCCTCACCCTCCAGGTGGGGGACGTTATTGGAGGCGGGCAGCGCCACGGGGCGGCGTTCGAAACGCATGCGGTCCGTGCCGCGCTCCGAGGAGACGAGGACGGGCTGCGGCGTGAGCTGCCCGGCGCGCGCACCCAGGCCGCTGAGGTCGATGCCGCCCTTGCTCTTCGTGCCCCAGAACTGCTGCGGCAGCAGTCCGCTGCGCATCACGGTGACGGGCGGCGCCTCCGGAGCGCGCTCGGCGTCGCGGAGCGAGCGCGTGCCCGAGAGGGGATGGAAGAGCGTCTCCACGTCCACCAGCACGGGGTGCTCACCCGCGGCGATGACGTTCTCGAAGTGCAGGTCCGTGCCGTCCAGCACGTGCATCAACGCGACGTAGGCCCCCTGGCGCTCGTAGAAGCGGCGGAGGCCATCCCGCGACTCGCACGGCGCGGGGGCCACGTACGCCATCCAGCCGTATTCGCCCCGGTCCCAGGCCTCCGCGCCCTTCAGCACGGGCGTTGCGCCGCGCGCGTTGAGCCAGGACAGGAGCTGGTGGAGCCCGGCCTCGGCGCCCAGGGAGCGGGGCTTGTAGACCAGCCGGAAGCCGGACTCGAAGCGCAGGATGAAGACGCCCCTGCCGCCCCGATGCGGGTCGGAGAGCCCACCCCGGGCCTCCACCAATGCGCCGGGGTCGCGCCCGGCGTTGAAACGTGGCCAGAGCCGGGCCGCGTCCCGGGTCAGCCGCCGCATCAGCTCCAGGTTCGCGCGCCGCCAGTGGTCGATGCACCGCACCGCGCAGCGGGCCATCACCGGGTAGCGCTCCAGGATGTCCAGGGCGAAGCGGGGCTGGCGCAGCCGCCGCGTGAAGTCCTGGAAGCGCGCCTCGGGCGTCTCTCCCGTCAGGTGCGCTTCCCACTGGGTGGCGTGCAGCTCCACCACCAGCGCCCGGCCCAGCACCGGTGCCAGCGCCTGGGGCAAGTGCCCCAGCAGTGACGTGACGACAGCGCGCGGCTCGAAGTCGAGCCCGGGCGCCGCGTGCCGCAGGGACGCCAACTCGGCGGTGAGCTGGCCCGCGGCGCGTGACACCAGCGGCTCCACCAGCGGCAGGAACGCCGAGCGGTCCGGACCCTCCGCGCGCTCCGGCCAGCCGACGGGCGCGGGGAGGGGGGCCGCGTAGGCTTGCTCCAGCTCCCGCACCCAGTCCGGGGCGCGCTCGGGCGCCGTCCAGGGCGGTTCGAAGGTGGGCTCCATCTGCGAAAGCAAGGTGGCTTCCGTCAGCCCGGCGGTGCGCAATCTGCGAAGCCACCAGTCTGACTGGTTGAACGGAAGCTGCTGACGCCATGCATCCAATCGCTTGCGCGCCGCGGCGGAGATGTCTTGCTTTGACGCGTCATCCGCGCTCGCGAAGCCGGCGCGCTCGGAGAGCGTGGCGGCCCGTGCCCAACGTGGAAGGCGTGACGGCTCGCCACCGCCCGAGGGCGCCCTCGGGTCTTGCCTCGGCGTGAAGTCCACACGTCCTCTCGTTTCCTGGGCAATGCCCGGTGAGCAGGCTTCGTTGGAGTATCAGGGAGACGACTGTGACACAGGTAAGTCATTTCGCATTTGCATGTCAATTGCGTGCCCCGTGTTTCGGCTGAAAGGCAATGCAGGCGGGAATGTGGGAGTGATTTCCTGGAGGCGCGCGGGACGTGCGGCGGCGTGGAGTTCGCACCGTTGGTGTTGAAGTTTTCCCAGGCCGGACTCAGCGTGTCGCGGCCTCCTCGTGGGGAAGGGCGGACGCCTGCCTCGCGACGGTGCGCGCGGATGGTCGTTGCGCGTCGCTTCCCTGGGGCGTAGGGAAGCAGGGTCCCATGTCCGCCACTGCTCAACTGCTCGAAGCCGTCCGGAAGGAAGCCAAGCCCGGAATCTGGTCCAATGGCGTGAACCTCGCCCGCGCTGGCGCCGTGGTGCTCCAGGCCCAGAAGGGGGGCGAGCTGGAGCTGAGGGTGCGCGCCAAGGGCCGCCCGGTCGCTCTCACGGTGGTCCTGTATCCGAACGACGACGCCTGGGAGTGTGACTGCCCCAGCCTCGTGGACCCGTGCGAGCACGTGGTGGCGGCGGCCATCTCCATCCAGCAGGCGGAGAAGCAGGACGCGCCCATGGAGACGGCGGCCACCCGCTGGGCGCGCATCGTGTACCACTTCACCCGCGTGGACGGCGGGCTGGAGCTGCGCCGCTCCATCGCGCAGGTGGACGGCACGGAGACGCCGCTCGAAGGCAGCCTGACGTCGCTCATGGCCAGGCCGGCCGAGGCCGCGAAGCTCCAGGTGGAGAACTCGGACCTGCTGGCGGACCGCATCCTGGAGCAGCGCCGCACGCGGGGCACCCTGTCTCCGGAGACACTGGAGGCGGTGCTCAAGGTGCTGGAGTCCGCGCGCAACGTGCTGCTCGACGGGCGGCCCGTGGCGGTGTCCGACGAGCAGGTGCTGCCGCGCGCGGTGGTGGAGGACCGCAGCGGGCAGATCGTGGTGACGGTGACGAAGGACCCGCGCATCCAGGAGGTCGTGAGTCCTGGCGTCGCGCTGGCGGGTGACGCGCTGGTCCGCCTGGGCGAGACGGCCATGTCGGGTGCGTGGCTGCAGAGCCTGCCCATCGTCCGCACGTACTCGGCCGAGCACATGGGCGACCTGACGACGAAAATCATGCCCGAGCTGGGCCGCCGCCTCCCCGTGGAGGTCCGCAGCAAGCGGCTGCCGCGCCTGGACCGCGAGCTGAAGCCGCGCATCCTGCTGGAGCTGAACCAGCTCGACGCGGGCCTGTCCGTGTTGCCCACGCTCGTCTACGGCGCGCCGCCGGTGGTGCGCATCGACAGCGGGCGCATGGTGTACCTGCGCGGCGCGGTGCCCCTGCGCGACGAGGCCGCCGAGCAGCGCCTCATCCACCAGCTCCGCGACGAGCTGAACCTCGTGCCCGGGCGCCGGCTGACGGTGGCGGGGTCGGAGATGGTGCGCTGGGCGGACAAGCTGCGGCGCTGGCGCGGTGACCTCGCGGGCGACGCGGCGGGGCTGGTGAGCCCCGACGTGAAGCTGCGGCCGTCGCTCCAGGTGGAGTCCGCGCTCAATGGGCAGGGCGTCCCGGACGTGCGCTTCCAACTGGAGTTCCAGGTGGAGGGGGCCAAGGGCGAGGTCAAGGCGGTGGACGCCGCGGCGGTCATCCGCGCGTGGACGGAGGGGCTGGGGTTGGTGCCGCTGGACGGTGGCGGCTGGGCGCCGCTGCCTCGGGCGTGGCTGGACAAACACGGCCAGCGCGTCGCGGACCTGCTCAACGCGCGGCAGGCGGATGGCAAGGTCTCCAACCACGCGCTGCCGGAGCTGTCCGCGCTGTGCGAGACGCTGGAGCAGCCGCCTCCGCCGGGGCTGGACCGGCTGGCGCCGCTCATCGCCGGCTTCGAGAAGCTGCCGGCGCCCGAGCTGCCCGCCGAGCTCAACGCGACGCTGCGCCCGTATCAGCTCCAGGGCGTGAGCTGGCTGCGCTTCCTGCGCGGCGCCGGGCTGGGCGGCATCCTCGCGGACGACATGGGCCTGGGGAAGACGCTCCAGACGATCTGCGCGCTGGAGCCGGGCTCGCTCGTCGTGTGCCCCACCAGCGTGTTGCCCAACTGGGCGGCGGAGCTGAAGCGCTTCCGGCCGTCGCTCAAGGTCTGCGTGTACCACGGCCCCGGCCGCACGCTGGACCCGGCGGCCGACGTGACGCTGACCACGTACGCCATCATGCGCCTGGACGCGGCGGTGCTCGGCGCGAAGACGTGGGACGCGCTGGTGCTGGACGAGGCGCAGGCCATCAAGAACCCCGACAGCCAGGTGGCCCGCGCGGCCTTCGGCCTCAAGTCCGGCTTCCGGCTGGCGCTCAGCGGCACGCCGCTGGAGAACCGGCTGGAGGAGCTGTGGAGCCTGATGCACTTCACCAACCCGGGCCTGCTCGGGGGGCGGAGGCACTTCGAGGACAAGGTGGCCCGGCCCATCGCGGACGGCCGGCAGGACGCGGCCGAGGGACTGCGCCGCCGCATCCGGCCCTTCGTGCTCCGGCGCCTGAAGCGGGACGTCGCGCCCGAGCTGCCGCCGCGCATCGACTCCGTCATGCACGTGCAGTTGGATGAGCGCGAGCGCTCCGTCTACGACGCGGTGATGGCGGCGACGCGGAAGGAAGTGGTCGCCCTGCTGAACGAGGGCGGCAGCGTGCTCAAGGCCCTGGAGGCGCTGCTCCGGCTGCGTCAGGCGGCGTGTCACACCGCGCTCGTGCCGGGCCAGCGGGCCAACACGTCGTCGAAGGTGGAGACGCTGGTGGACGCGCTGGAGACGGCCGTGTCCGAAGGCCACAAGGCGCTCGTCTTCTCGCAGTGGACGTCGCTGCTGGACCTCATCGAGCCGCGCCTCAAGGCGGCGGGCATCGGCTTTGGCCGGCTGGACGGCTCCACGGCCAACCGCGGCGAAGTCACGCAGCGCTTCCAGTCCGAGGAGGGGGAGCCGGTGCTGCTCATGTCCCTCAAGGCCGGCGGCACGGGCCTCAACCTCACCGCGGCCGACCACGTGTTCCTGCTCGACCCGTGGTGGAACCCGGCGGCGGAGGCCCAGGCCGCCGACCGCGCCCACCGCATTGGCCAGGAGCGCACGGTGATGGTGTACCGGCTGGTGTCCCAGGGCACGGTGGAGGAGCGCATCCTCGGGCTGCAGGAGAAGAAGCGCGCCTTGTTCGAGGCCGCGCTGAGTGAGGCCGCCGCCGCGACGGCCATCACCCGCGAGGACCTGCTCGAACTCTTCTCCTGATGCGCACCCTCGTCCTCCTCGCAGTGGGGCTCCTCACCATGCTTCCCGATACCGCCAACGCACAGAAGCGAGGCGCCGCGGCGCTCCACGCGCTCATCCAGCAGGAGTGGCAGTACCAACTGGAGCGCAGCCCGACGTACGCGTCGGTGCAGGGCGACCGGCGTTGGAATGGCCGCTGGGATGACCTGAGCCTCCAGGCCATCGAGGCGGACCACCAGCACAACCTCCAGGTGCTCGCGAAGCTGAAGACGGTGGACCGCAAGTCGCTCTCCGCCGCGGACCAGCTCCACTACGACTTGTTCCGCCGCGACTACGAGGTGTGGGTCGAGGAGCACCGCTTCAAGACGTACCTGTTGCCGGTCAACCACATGGGCGCCATCCCGGAGGGCATCAAGCAGCCTCCGGGCGTGCAGGCGGCCTCCCAGCTCGCGGACCTGCTGCGCTTCCAGACGGTGAAGGATTACGAGGACTGGATTGTCCGCCTGGAGGGCTTCGGCACCTACGTGGACCAGGTGCTGGCGCTCCAGCGCGAAGGCGTGCGCCAGCAGCGCGTCCATCCCCAGGTCGTCCTCCAGCGCATCCCACCGCAGGTGGCGAAGCAGCTCGTGGAGGACCCGGCGGACAGCGGCTTCTTCTCGCCGTTCCACCGCTTCCCCGCGAGCATCCCCGCCGCGGAGCAGCAGCGCCTCTCCGCCGCCGGCCGCGCCGCGGTGGCGGAGGTCGTCCTGCCCGCGCTGAAGCGCTTCCACCAGTACCTCACCGACGAGTACGTCCCCAAGGGCACGGACAAGGTGGGCATCTGGCAGTTCCCCGACGGCGCGGAGGCGTACGCGTTCCTCGCGCGCAAGTACACCACCACGGGGCTGAGCGCGGAGGAGATCCACGCGCTCGGCATGTCCGAGGTGAAGCGCATCCGCGCGGAGATGGAGGCGGTGAAGGCGCGGACCGGCTTCAAGGGCTCGCTGGCGGAGTTCTTCCGCTTCCTGCGCACGGACCCGCGCTTCTACGCGCGCGACGGTGACGAGCTGCTCATGCGCTACCGGGCGCTGTCCAAGCGCATCGACCCGCTGCTGGTGCGCTTGTTCAAGACGCTGCCCCGGCAACCCTATGGCGTCGAGCCGACGCCCGAGGCCATCGCCCCGGACGCGACGACGGGCTTCTACTCCGCCGGTGCCTCGGACGGCTCACGGCCCGGCATGTACCTGGTGAACCTCTACCGCCCGGAGACGCGGCCCCTGTGGGAGATGGTCCCTCTCACGCTGCACGAGGCCGTGCCCGGTCACCATCTCCAGATTTCACTGGCCGCCGAGCAGACGGGGCTGCCCGACTTCCGCCGCTACGGCTACCACGTGGCCTACGGCGAGGGCTGGGCGCTCTACTGCGAGGCGTTGGGCGACGAGCTGGGGCTGTACACCGACCCCTACGACAAGTTCGGCCACCTCGCCTATGACATGTGGCGCGCGGTGCGGCTGGTGGTGGACACCGGCCTGCACGTGAAGCGGTGGACGCGGCAGCAGGCGCTCGACTTCTTCATGGAGAACTCGCCGCGCCAGGAGCTGGACACCACCAACGAGGTGGACCGCTACATCGCGTGGCCGGGGCAGGCGCTGGCGTACAAGGTGGGGCAGCTCAAGATTCAGGAGCTGCGCACGCGCGCGGAGCAGGCGCTGGGCGCGCGCTTCGACGTACGCGAGTTCCACGACGTCGTGCTGCTCGACGGCTCTCTCCCCTTGGACATCCTGGAGGGGCGGGTCCAGGCCTGGGTGGCGGCGCGCAAGCGTGGCGCGCGCCAGCCCTGAGAATCACGGCGCGGGCGCGGGGGCCTGCAGGCGTCCGTACTTCTTCATCGCCTGGAGGAGCCGGTCCTGGGGCAGCCCGTAGACGCGGCTGCCCTCCGCGCCGTTCATCGTGTCGGAGGCCAGCATCGAGTTGAGGATGGCCTCCTGCGTGGCCTGGATGGTGGCCTCGAAGAGCGGCGTCATCCGCTCGTTGTCGAGCGTCGAGACGCTGGCCACGTCCGCGCCCGCGGGGGGCTTCAGGCGCTGTGTGGAGAAGGCGAGGAAGATGTCGCCCGACGAGTTCGAGCCCAGGCCTCCCATCTTTCCAATGCCCAGCGGCACCCGCTTCGCCAGCCGCTCCAGTTGATGCGGCAGCAGCGGCGCGTCCGTCGCCACCACCACGATGATGGAGCCGGCGCCCTCGGGCGTGCGGGGCTGGGTGTCGCCGCGCGACGCCGAGCAGGCCGGCATCTTCTCGAACATGCTGTGGCTCGGCTTCCTGGGCCCGGTGTAGCAGGGGCGCAGGTCGCCAATCTCCTCGCCCACGGGCACGCCCTCCACGGTGAGGAGGTGGCGCGCGCCGTAGTTGCACTGCAGCAGCACGCCCACCGTGTAGCCGCCCTGCGACTCAGGCAGCTTGCGCGACGCGGTGCCAATGCCCGCCTTGAAGCTGTGACACACCATCCCCGTGCCACCGCCCACCGAGCCCTCCGCGACGGGGCCGCCCTTGGCGCCGTCGAGCGCGCGGTGGGCGTGCGGGGCCTTCACGTGGAAGCCGTAGATGTCATTCAGCAGGCCATCCCACGTCTCCGCGACGACGGGCAGCCCCAACTCCCACTCCAGGCCGCGCTTCATCGCCCAGGCGATGACGGAGTCGCGGACGGTGCCCACGTCATTGGTGTTGGTGAGCATGACCGGCCCGGCGAGCTGACCGGACTCGGTGAGCCAGTGCGAGCCCGTCATCTCGCCGTTGCCATTGAAGGAGTAGATGGCGGCGAAGACATCCTCGGACACGCCGTCCTTGCCACGGGGCAGCACGGCGGTGACGCCGGTGCGCGCCGCGCCCTTGCCTCGCGGGCCTCGGGGGTCGCCGGAGAGCAGCGTCGTGTGGCCCACCTCCACGCCGGACACGTCGGTGATGGCGTTGTGCGGGCCCGTGGTGCCACCAAACGTGATGCCCAGGTCCCGGGCCCGGGGCTTCGCCTGGCTGGACTGCGCTTCCGCCGAAGAGGACCACAGCGACAGACAGGACATGAGCCCCAGGAGCGAGGCGCGACGGAACGGGTTCATGGCGTGGCGTCATATCGCGACCGCGTCACGCCGACCAACCGCAGGTTCTGTCTGGCGAGGCGCGTCGGCTCCCTGCGAGTATCGCGCTGCACATGGCCGAGCACGAGGACCTCGATACGTTGTGGCGCAAGGCGCGGCCGGATGACCTCGCCTCGCTGCGCCGGTTGGATGCCGCGCTGGTCCGCTCGGGTTACCAGGTCGAAGGAAAGACGGTTCGTGAATGGATCGCCGCGTTCCCGGCGGACCGCATCCGCTGGTTCAATGGTGGAGAGGCCAGCGAGCGCGTGTGCTCGGCGGGGCTCGCGGCCGTCCCCGCGCTGGTGGAGACCCTGGGCCGCGCGGACCATGAGTCCTCCTGGCAGGCCTCGCTCAACCTGCGCGGCCAGTGTGTCGCCGCGCTGGGCACCCTCGAGCCGCTTCCCACCTGCGCGATTCCCGCGCTCCTCGGGGCGCTGCGGCCGCCGGGGGCGAACGTGCGGCGGATGGCGCTCGCGGTGTTGGCTCGGATGCGACCGCGCGCGACCCCCGCGGCCTTGCGCGCCATCATGCCATGCCTCCGGGACAAGGCGGACCTGACCCTCCGGCTGTCGGCGGCGAAGGTGCTGGCGGCGATGCAGGACCCGCTGCCGGAGGAGGTCCGGGTTGTGGGGCTGTCGCTCCTGGGGGAGGCCCACCGGGCCTGTCGCCATGCGGGGCTCGGCATCCTCGCGCGCTTCCCCCGCGATGAAGGGGTCCTCATCGCGCTGGAGGAGCAGGCCATCCTCGATGATGAGAATCGGCTCGAGGTCCTGCGCGTGTTGTCCGAGGTGGCGCCAGCCCGGGCGATTCCCAGATTGCTCGAGCTGGCCAGCGACGCGAGGAAGCGCGATCAGGAGGGCCCGCCGCCGCAGCCGTGGCAGGGGCCGTCCGGTGAGGCGCAGCGGAGCGAAGACGGAAAGCGAGCCCTGTTGTTCATCGCCCGGCTGGGGGCCCAGGGCGTGGGGGCGCTGCCCGCGCTCGCCACGCTCCGGGAGGTGGAGCTCCTGGCGCCCTACGCGGACTTCGTCATCGACGACATCTCCCGCGCGCTGTCGCGGCAGCGCGCGCCGCCCTTGAGGTCGGACCGCTTCGAGGAGCCGCTGTGCGCCGCGCTCCTGTCCGGCGTGTCATGGCCCGTCGAGCGCACGGAGGACCCGACGCTGGCCCTGCGCGCGTGGCTGGCGTCGCTGGCTCCCTTCGGCACGGAGGTGAAGGTGCGCGTGGCGCTCGCCGCCGCGCGACACGTGCTGTGGCTGTGGGAGACCCAGGACCCGGGCAACACCTACTCCCGCCGCACCCTCATGGCCATGGAGCGCTGGCTCTGTGCGCCGACGGAGGCGCACGCGGCGGAGGTGGCCCGCACGGCGAACTTCATCCCCAGCCAGTTTTGCGCGCCGGACGCCTTCTCCGCTGCCTGGTCGGTGAACTACGGCGGTCAATGCGTCCCGCTGCCGCTCGAGTCCAAGGTGATGGCGCCGGATGACGATGCGGACCCCTTGTGGGCGTGTGTCCGGGCCGCATGCAGGGCGCTGAGCCGCAGGTCCGTCATCACCTGGGCGCTCGGTGCCAGCATCGTGGCGTCGGAGCCGCTCTCGCCGGAGGCCTCGGCGCGCGAGGTCCACCGCGCCATCGTGGACGAGGTGCTCCCCTGGGCCTGTGGGGCCTGGGACCCCGTGAAGGACGCCCCCCAGGCGCGCGCCGCGTTGCTCGCGAACGGCTGGCGCGTGCCCGTGGTGCCCTGAGCCGCATGGGGCTTGGCGGTCCTCGGCGTGACGGTGGCCGTGAGACTGGCGGGCTGGGAAGTGTGTCCGAGGCCGCTTCGGGGGGCGCGGAGGTCTCATGGTGCGCGGACGGGCCGCGAGGACCCGTGACAACCCCGGGGAGGCCTGTCTGACGTCCGGCCCGTGACTCATGGGGGGCGGCCATGATGTGGAGGGAAGGGGGACGAGGCTACGGCGCGCTGCTGTGTGGGGCGTGGGTGCTGCTGGCGAACGGCGCTCACGCGGACGGCTGGCACGTGGAGTACGACGCGCCCATTCCCCTCTTCCTGGACCGCAGCTACATCCTCGACTCGCCCAATCGCATCCGCCGCGAGGGCTCGCCCCACTCACCCGAGAAGCTCATCTTCGAGGCGCAGGTGGCGCCCAACCTCTTCCTGCCCCAGCTCCACGTGGGGGACTTCACCGAACCCGGGGGAGAGTACTTCCTGTCGCTCATCATCACCCCCGCGGTGCAGCTTCGAATCGTGGACACGCCCAGCGAGCCGGTCATCCCGCCGTCGTTCATGGCGAAGGTGACCTTCCAGGTGGCGCACCTGCGGCCGCTGTCGACGCCGCGCGTGGAGGGGGCCGCCGCGCGCGGTCTGGCGTTGGGCCTCAACCTCATCGCCGCGCACTATTCGAACGGGGCATCCGGGTGCTTCTACGCCAACCAGACGCGCGGCGAGTCGGGGTGCACGCCGAAGGAGGGGACCCTGCCGTTGAACGAGGTGTCGGGCAGCTTCACGACGAACCTCTTCCGCGCGGAGCTCCACGCACGCCTGGCCTTCGACGTGGAGCCGGACCTGCGCAACGCCTGGCTCGTGGGCGGCTTCGCGGCGTTCGAGCTGAACACCTCCCTGGGCCCGGGACGGATTACGCGCGCGCAGCGGGTCGTCTACGGTGACGGCCACTGGGCCGCGGGCGTCATGGGCCAGCGGACCTGGAGCAACCACCGCTTCCCGTTGGAGCTGTCCGTGTCGCGCCCCTTCGGCGAGACGCCCCGGCAGCGGGCCACCTTCAAGGCGGAGCTGGGCGCCTATCCCCGCTGGGGCGCGGGCTTCGGTGTGTTCGCGCGCCACGTGCGGGGGCAGGACTACTACAACATCCTGTTCCTGCAGCGCGTGGCGCTGTGGCAGTTCGGGCTCGCCTTCGAAATCAACCCGGGCGCGCGGCTCCGGGCGGCCGAGGAAGCACGGCCGCCCGGGTTCCCCTGAGCGGGGGCCTTGGGACTACAGCAATCCGTTCAGCCACGTCAGGTGCGCGTCGACGGTGTCCGCCACCGCCTGCGCCTGCTCCGACGCGCTCGGGTCCGTGTAGGGATTGCCAATCTCCTTGTGCTGCCACTTCACCCACGTCTGCTTGTACCAACCCCAGTCGAGGTTCGTGCCCGTGGAGGGCGGCGTCGCGCCGTTGTACGCGGTGAAGGCGCGGATGCCCGTGGCCGGCGCGACCTCCTGGCCGCCCACCACGTGGAAGATGTGGAGCCGGTGGCGGCGGGGGAACTGGGCGGTCATGTTCGTGGCCCAGCAGCCGTAGAAGGTGCCCCACGGCCGCACCGGGTTGTTGACCTTGCTGTCGAAGGTCCCCAGCTCGCCCTGGCTGTTGCGGCACACGCCGTCGAACGACGACACGTAGACGGTGACGCCGTCGAGCGCGGTGTTCGCGCGCAGCGCCTGCGCCACGCGCATCATCAGGCAACCGCCGCGCGAGCTCCCCGCCAGGTAGATGGCGCGCGTCTCCGGACGGACCTGGGCCTGGAGCCAGCCCGAGAAGCCGTTGACGAGCCGCTGCTTCGTGTCGCTGTCGAACAGGTGGTCGAAGTTGGCGTCGTTGATGACGGACAAATACGTCCTGCCGCTGGGGAACAGGCCCTGGGCGCTCAGCTTCATCGCCAGCGAGCGGCCATCCAGGGTGACGTTGGGACAGGAGACGCTGTTGCACGAGGCATCCCAGTTGGACGCCTGCCCCGTGACGCCGCTGGAGTGGCCGCTGCTCGAAATCTTCTGGCCGGCGGACATGACGACCAGGGCCTCGCGGACGGCGGGCGCATCCACCTCCGCGATGCGCACGTTGTGGAGCGCGAGGTCCGGGGCGCCGGCCGCGCGGAAGTGCTCGAAGCCCGGAGCGGCCTGGAACGTCACGCCATTCAGCGTGACGACGCGGCGGGACACCACCGTCCGGCTGCTGCCGCTGGGCCAGGTCAGCGACTGGGCCTGGGCTTCCAGCGCATCCGGTTCCGGGGCGCCACCGCAGCCCGCGACAGCCCCGCCGAGCAGCAGGGCCAGGTTCATCCTCGAGACGACACGACGAGAGAGACGGGAGAGACGAGTCATGGAGTGTCCCGGGGGCGAGCGCAGGTGCATCACTCCGCACGGGGCCACGCCCCCTCGGGGCCCCGGGTGGAGTCAAAGACTCATGGGACGCTCACGGTGGCCCGCGCCAGCGCGAGCCAGGCGTCGCGGCGGCCCGGGTCCTCCAGGGGCGCGGTGTCGTAGCGCTGGACGTACCCCGCGGCGCCGAGGCCGAAGAAGGACGTCATCCACCAGCGGACCGCGAAGGCCCCGGCGGTCGTCCCTCCGGGCTGCACGTCGGAGGCGGCTCGGCCCAACCACAGCCGCTCCACGCGCGCGGCGACCTCGATGGCGCCCAGGGGCACCTTGCCGGCGTTGTACGCCTCCAGGCCGTTGGGGTCGTTCGGGGCGATGGGCCAGCGCGCGCCGTCACCGCGCGGGCGGCCCGTCACCACCCACGTCACCTCCAGGGAGGCGCCCTGGCTCTCCATCTGGGGCAGGCCCTCGCGCGGTGTATTGGGGTTGCCGTCGGTGTCACGCGAGCGGCGCTCCCAGGCCGCGGCGCCCTCCGCGAGCACCCGCACGGGGCCCACGTCGAGCCGCGCGTGGGCCTCCACCACCGAGCGCGGGCCCGACACCGGCGGAGGCCGGTAGAAGACGAAGTTCTGCGGACCGATGCCGCCAATGCCGGCCCGGTCATACGCGTTCTCCACGTGGACGCCCGCGCCCGCGCGGAAGCCCCAGAAGGCGTCCACGTTGCCCCGGGCGCGGCCCCACCGGCCGTCCACCCGCGCGTCCAACGCGGGCAGGCTGTTGTCGTTGCCCAGCGGGCTGCGGGAGCCATTGCCCACGCGCACCCAGGCCTCCACGGGCAGCGTCTTGGGTGCCCACCACGCCTCGAGCCCCAGGTCCCGGCGCGGCCAGAACGTCGCCGCGAGCAGGGACAGCTCGGGGATGGTGCGGGCCTCCAGGTTCTCGTCGCGCGCGCTGATGAACAGCGGCGTCTTGGACATGCCCAGGGACAGGCGCAGCGACTCGCCCAGCGCGGCGGCCACGAAGGCGTCGATGAGCGCCGGCTTCTCCTGGGCCCACTCCGCCACGCCGGACGCCATCAACCACGGGGCGGGGTAGGCCCGCGCGCCCACGCGGAGCCGGCCCAGGGTGACGCCGTCGAAGCCCTCCACCTCGGAGACGTGTTGCCGCCAGTCGATTTCACCCACCAGGACGGGCTGGAGCCAGTCCGGTGCCGCCAGCGCGGGCGCGCCCGCCAGCGTGGCCACTGCGAGGAGGACGCGGCGCATTCAGTTGACCGGAACAATCTGGAGGAAGTGCGTCGTGCCGTTGGACTCGTCCCCGTCGTGGTCGGCGATGAAGAGGCGGCGGTTGGCCGCGTCGTAGGCGATGCCCCGCACGTGCTGGAAGCCGCTGGCGAGCACGCTCTGGGCGCCCGAGACGGGGTTGATGCCCACCACCGTGCCCTGGCGCGTGCCCGTGAGCAGCAAGCCATGGGGCCCCATCGACAGCAGGTCCGGCTCGGTGATGGTGGCGATGGTCGTCAGCTCCGCCGGACGGGCCAGCGGCGAGCGGTACACCTTCCCGGCGATCTGGTCCGCGATGTAGAGCGAGTCGCCCACGGCCAGCACGCCCACGGGCTTCTGCAGCGCGCCCACCACCTCCTGCTCGGTGCCGTCCAGGCTGAGCAGGGCCACCGAGCCCACGTTCACGTTGCTGTTGCGCACGAAGTAGGAGTTGTAGAGGCGCCCGTCCTCCGTCACCGTCAGGCCGATGCGGCGGCGGTTCGTGGGCAGCCCGGGCACCGTCCCCGTGGTGCCGTCCGGCCGCGCGTAGAGCACCGCGCCCGCGGTGCCGAAGCCGAAGCGCACCGTCACCAGCGTGCCGTCGGGCATGCGCACCACCTCGCCCAGGTTGGTGCTGTTGGGCGGCGCGTCCGGCATCTCCACGGCCAGGGACACCCCTTCACCGTCCCGGTACTTGAGGATGCGGTGGTTCTGGTCGTCGCCGATGTAGAGCGTTTCGTTCTCGGCGTCCCAGAACATGCCGTTCGGGTCACCATCCAACGCGATGGCCCTGGGGCCACGCTCCACGGGGGTATCCGTGCCGGGACCGTCAGAGGGGGCGTCGGAGCAGCCCACGAGCGTGAGCAAGGCAACGAGGGGGAGCAGGGGGAGGCGCATGCGGCGGCTTCTAGCACGGCCCGTGAAACGTGGCAGCCGCCCCCTCCGAGTCCGCGGAAGGGGCGGCCGTGTTTCCCGCCTCGGGTGTCAGTGCGTGGTGTACGCCACCGAGCCGCTGCAGGCGTCGGCGCCGTAGCAGCCCGCGCGGAGCTGGTAGATGCCGTCCGCGGGCGCGACGTAGGTGATGCGCGAGGCGACGCCGCACGCGTCGTCATTGACCGCCACCTCCGTGCCCGCCCCGTTCGTCAGCCGCAGGAGGCTGTCGTCGGGCGTGTAGGCGTTGGCCATGCCGCAGGTGCCCACCGTGAGCGTCTGGCCCGCGGCCAGCGCGAGGTCCTGGTTGACGGTGTTCGCGGTCGCGCCCGCCGTGCGCTCCGCCTGGTACACGAAGGTGCTCGTGCCGCCGTGGGTGCTCCAGGCGAGGCTGCCGCTGCACGACCCGGTGGAGTAGCAGCCCGCGCGGACCTCCCAGACGCCGCCCTTGCCCGCGGGCACGGTGTACTGGATTTGCGACCCGGTACCGCCGCAGGCGTCGTCGTTGAACGCCATCTCCAGGCCCTGGGGGTCGAACAGCCGCAGGAAGGTATCGCCGACCTTGGTGGCTCCGGGCAGGCCGCAGGTGCCCACGCGCAGGCGCTGCCCCTCCGTCAGGGTGACGCGGTGGTTGGAGGTGTTGACCGTCGCGGATTGGGTGTTCGCGACGCTGAAGCTGGCCGCCCCCACGGTCCAGGTGACGGTGGCGCGGCAGGCCTTGTCGCCGTAGCAGCCCGCGCGCAGCGTGTAGTCACCCGAGGCGCCGGTCGGGACCTGATAGCGGATGAAGGAGCAGCGGTTGCCGAGGCCCAGCGTGTCGTCACTCAAGGCCACCTGGGTATTTGCGGCGTTGTAGAGCCGCAGCACGGTGTCGCCGCTGGCGAAGCTGCCGGGCGTTCCGCACGTGCCGATGAGCGCCGTCTGCCCCGCCACGAGGGACAGCGTCGCCTGGGCCGTGTTCACCAGGGCGCTCTGGGTGTTGGCGCGGCTGTACGTCAGCGAGTTGGCCAGCGTCGTTTCACCGCACAGCCGGCGGGAGGTGGACACGCCGCAGAACTCGTCGATGGCGGGCCGGGCATAGCTGTACTGCTCGGAGAACGGGACGTTGGCGCAGCCCGTGCTGGGGCAGAGGTTGACGACGTTGCACGTGCCGTTGGACGCGTAGTCCGCGAGGCCATCGGTGAACATGCCGACGACCGAGTTCGTCGCGGGCTCGTAGGCGGCCGAGCCAATCTGGCCCCAGAAGGTGTTCGTGTAGGCCATGAAGGAGTCCAGCGTGAGCGGGCTGCCGTTCCGGACGCTCCCGTTCGTGTCGAGCTTGAGGGGCGTGCCTTCGCTGGTGCCCACGACGGAGATGGGCGCGTCGCTCTCCAGCGCGGCGCTCGCGGGGAGCACGGGCGCGGGCGTGAAGCGCGGCGTGGCGGAGCGGTCCAGCCGGATGATGGCGTAGTTGTAGGCGAAGCCGTTCCAGTAGCCGTACTTCGCCACCTCGACCTTGGCGCACTGGAAGACGTCCTGGGCCGTCACGCGCTGATACGAGATGGGGGAGTCGCGGTAGTAGTTGAAGACGAAGCGCATGTTCTCGCAGTCGCCGCCGAGCACGACGCACGTCCCCGAGGTGAGCACGAGGTCATCGTCAATGAGCGTGCCCGTGCACTCCGAGGCCGCCGGGTCGTTGATGAACCGCTCCGTGTCGCAGAGGTTGACTTCGTCCTTCAGCGTGCCGCCGTTGAACAGGACGTTGTTGGGGTTGGACGCGTTGATGTCCCCGGGCCGCATGATCGCCACCGTGGACTGATGCGCGCGCGCCCGGAGGTGCGCGTCCGGATGGCGATACACGTCTTCGCGTGAGTCATGGCCATAGATGAGCGCGTCACGGCGCGCGCCCATCACGCCATCCTTGTCCTTGTCCTTGGAAAGCAGGGCCTCCTCCTCGACGTCGAGAGGGGACTCCTCGGGGCCGCAGCCCGTCGTGAGGACAAGACTTCCCATCAGCGCGCCGACGAATCGGGCGCGCGTGTCCGTACGCAGCCAATGCATGTGGTGTCACTCCCAGCTGGGATGTCGTGATGAACGACGAGACGTGGCTGGGACGACGAGCGCGCCGAGCGCTCCCGCTTAGAAGGCTTCGCCGACGTTCAGGTAGAAGCTCGGCTCGCTGCCGTAGGCCACATCTAGGCGGATATTTACAGGCACGTCTGACATTGGCGCGAAGCGCAACCCCACGCCGGCCGCGGGTTTGATGTCATTGATATGCAGATTTCGTAGGTCATGGGCGACCGTGGCCGCGGAGGCGAAGGCGACACCCCCCAGCCGCCAGAACAAGGGCGCGCGGTACTCCACCTGGGCGCCCAGGTGCTGGCGCTCGCGGTAGCGGCCCTCCAGGTAGCCCCGGCCCAGCTCCATGCCGCCCAGGCGGCCCGTGTCATAGAAGGGCGGCTCTCCGTCGCGAAGCTCGACGAGCCCTTGCATCGCGAGCACGTGCCGCGGCCCCCAGGGGAGCGGCACGTAGCGCCGGACATCCAGCCGGAGCACCGCGAAGGCGTAGTCAGAGCCCCAGGCGCCCTGGGCGCCGCGCAGGTTGAGCCGCGCCAGCACGCCCGTCACGGGGTTGAGCGTGTTGTCCCGCGAGTCATAGAGCGCCGCGAGTCCGAGCTGGAGCGTCGTGCCGCCCTCGGCGCCCCGCGTCCGCTGGACGGCGCCGCCCTCCACGACCTGGGTGAAGCGCGCGTGCTGATACCGCACGGTGGGGCCCACGTAGAGCCGGGGGGCGATGCGCCACTTCGGGCTCAACTCCAGCTCGAAGTAGATGGGGGTGAAGTCCTCCTCGTCCTCCGCCCGGGTGTTCGCGCCCATGCCGAAGAAGCGGTCCGGGAAGCGCGCCGCGCTGGCGGTGGCCGTCAGGTTGAGGCGGTCCTCCAGGAGGTTCACGTCGGGCTGGAGCAGGAGGGTGAACTGGCCGCGGGTGCTCGCGGCGGCGGCCAGCATCACCTGGGACTCGCGTCCGCCTCGCGACGCGGGGGGCTGATGGACGAGGGACGCCGCCCCGCCCAGCAGGAAGCTCGTCTCCGGTTGGTACGCGGGCAGGAGGAAGGGGACGACGCTGAACCGGCCCTCCGGCGCCTCCTCGGGCGCGCTGGCGAGGAGGGCTCCGAGCATGGCCGTGAGCAGCGGTGTCATGGCGGGCCTCAGACGTTCTCGTCCAGCCAGTCGAACAGCCGTGCCTCGGCGAGCGCCGCGGATGCCGCCTGACAATGCAGGGGCGCGGCCTCGCCGTGGGTGAACATCATCAAGTGTTTGGGGCCTCGAAGCGCGTCGTAGAGCTTCTGGGATTGGCCGGGCGACGCATCCTCCGCTTCGGCCTCCATGATGAGCACCGGGCAGCGGATGCGCTCGACGATGGCCTCGTTGGTGAACGCCTCCAGCTTGCGGAAGAGCTCGGAGGGGCTCCGGGCGCCGTGCTTCCAATACACATCCCGGAGCCAGTACTGGGCCGTGGGCCAGCGGTCCGCGAGCGCGGTGATGGCCTGGTCGAACTTCGCTGGATGCGATTTCAGCAGCGCGAGCGAGCCCGGGAGGAAGCGGTTGAAGTGCGAGCTCGTGGCCTCCCACCAGTTGAGGACACCGGGGTTGGCGATGACCAGGGCGATGCGAGGCTCGAAGGCCGCCGCGCGGGGCGCCAGGGCGCCGCCAAAAGACAGCCCCATGAGCAGGATGCGGCGCGGGTCCACGCCGCTGATGCGCTCCGCCGCGTCCACCACGGGTGAGACGGCCTTCTCCCAGTCCGGACGGAAGCTCAGCCGGTGCTCCCGCAGCGAGCGCCCCTGCCCGGGGCCGTGGAACATGAGCACGTGGTAGCCGCGCCGGACCGCGCCGTCCCAGACCCACTTCGTCTCCTCCGGCCAGGCATGCAGCCCCTGGTGCAGGAGGATGACGGGGGCGCTCGGCTTCGCGTGGGGGGAGCGCACGAAGTACGCCGCCAGCGTCACGCCTTCGTAGGGGATGGCGAGCGGCTGCACGTCGTAGCCGAGCAGCCCGTTGGACTTCTCGAAGGTGGTGGCCGCGCGGCGGGTCACCTCCAGCGTCCGCGGGTCCTCCAGGTCCGTGTAGTGCATCGTCGCGGCGCGGTAGTAGTTGGCCGCGCGCGCATAGGCCTGACCGGCGCTCAGCAGGTGGCCCTTGGCCTCCGCCGCCTGCGCCTGCTCGTGGACGCGCCGCGCCGTCTGCGTCCAGGCCTCGAACCAGCTCGTCTCGTCCCCGGGCTGGATGCGGCTGGCCGTCTCCAGGACGTCGCCCACGTCGCTCTGCCCATGGGTGGCGTGCCCCAGGAACCACAGGACCTGGTTGTCCATGAGGCCGTCGCCCGTCAGCCGCAGGTCGTACCAGGCGCCGCCGCGCGGGTTGAGGCCCTGCACGTCCCGGGACACCGGCGCCAGCGCGTGGCGCAGGCCCACCGCGGCCGCCGCGCCTCCCGCGAACAACCCGGCGCCCATCAGCACGCCTCGTCGGGACGGCCGTCCTGCGGTAGTTTCGCCTCCGGGCTTGACCATAGGATTCAATCTCCAGGGTTAATCATGTGATTGAATCGATAGATTGAATCTCGCGCGGCTGTCAAGCGGCCGCGAGGGCTCACGTTGTTTCAGGGGTTTGCAGGGATGGGTACCAAGGAGCAGGAGGCCCGGGAGCGCATCCTCCGGGCCACCATCGTGTGCATTGGCCGGGATGGCCTGGATGCGACGGGCATCCGGGAGATTGCCCGCGAGGCGCAGGTGAACAGCGCGGCCATCAGCTACTACTTCCGGAGCAAGGAGAAGCTGGTCGCGCTGGCGTTGGAGCAGACGCTGGACCAGGCCTTCGGGAACGTCCTGGAGGACTTCGACCGGCTGCGGCTGGAGGGGCTCGGCGTGCGCGAGGCCTTCGAGGCGCTGCTCGAGGACCTCCTGAGCAACAGCCTCCGCTACCCGTACATCGCCCACGCGCACTTCCACGACGCGCTGGCCCATCAGCGCTACGACGGCACGGCCATCCAGCGCCTCAACGCCTTCCTGGCGGAGTTCGCGGGACGGCTGGCGCCGGCGGTGCCACACCTGCCGGAGAACCGGCTGCGGATGGCGCTGACCCAGGTGTGGTCCTCGCTCAGCCTGCTGTCGATGATGCCCCGGTTGTTCGACCAGTTCATCCTGCTGGACTTCGGCACGCTCGACACGCGGCGCGCCTGGGTCCAGCAGTCCTCACGGCTCCTCTTCGCGCCGTGAGCCGGACGCTCAGAAGGCGGTGCCGTCCGCGCGCAGGCCCGGGGAGCTGGCGAGGCCGGCCGGTAGCGTGTCGTGCGGGACGAACAGGGCGTCCGGCGCCGCGTCCGGCGAGCGGTTCGCGGAGACGCCGGGCACGGTGGACGTGTAGTCGAACTGGTCCACCAGGGTGCTGTCCTGGCGCCGCAGCCTGACGGAGTCGCTGCCGTTGCCCAGCCCCAGCAGCCCACCCGACGCGGCCAGCGCGTTCGCCTGGCCCACGGGCACCGCGGCGGCGCCGCCGAACACGACCACGGCCTGTCCGCCGCCCAGTTGCGTGCCCGCCGCGAAGACGTGGCGCGCGGCGCCGTTGGAGGCGTCCCACAGCGTCCAGCCGGAGAGGTCCACGGGGAAGGGGCTCGCGTTGACCAGCTCGACGAACTCGTGGGCCGCCGTCTGGGTGCCTTCGTGGGCGAGGACCTCGTTGATGAACACGCGCGCGGGCCCACCGACGAGGCTCAGGGCCTCGGCGTTCGTGTCTACGTTCGCGGGGTTGAAGGCGTCCACCACGCGCACGAAGACCTCCGGGGCGTTCACGTCCGGCACGCTCCAGGCGAAGCGGCCCTGGGCCGCGGGGACCGCGTTGGCCACCACGCTCCAGTCGGTGCCCCCGTTGATGGAGACCTCGACGCGCACCTGGCCCACGCCCCAGGAGGTCCAGGTGATGGGCAGCGTGCTGCCGCCCTGGTACGTGCCGCCGAGGGGCGCCTTCAGCCGCACGAAGGGGCCTGTCCGGGCGCTGAAGTGGTAGCGGCTGATGACGGGGCGGTGGTCGCTCACGACGTTGAGGAAGTCGGGGAACCACGCGTCCGCGTAGAGGATGCTCGCCGTCCCGGGGATGTACCGGTCCGCGGCCTCGTTGCTGGCCAGCGTGTGGTCCACGATGTTGTCGAAGCCGATGGTGGTGGCGCCGCCCGCCAGGGACAGCTCGCGGGTGATGAAGGTGTAGCGCGCGCTGTCGGAGACGAAGTTCTGGTAGGGCGTGGCCAGCGGGGCCTGGGTGGTGGGGTGGAGCGAGATGGATTCATCCACGTCGTCATTCCAATCCCCGATGACGAACACGTGCTGCGTGGGCAGGGTGTCGTCCAGGTACGTCTTCAGCGCCGCGGCGGCGCGCTCTCGGGAGTCGCGCGGGCCCGTGGGGTCGGAGCTGTTGGCGCGCATGTGGACGACGATGACCGTGAGCGGCGTCTGCTCGCCCGCGATCTCCGTGGTGAAGTCCACGCGGAGCGGCGGCCGGTCCGCGAAGTCGCTGCTGTTGCCCACGCGGACCAGGCTCGCGCTCTGGAAGGTGAGCGCGCTGTCATAGAGGACGCCCACCTTCTGGCTGCTGGTGCCGTAGGGGGAGGTGCCACCGGAGACGAACGTGGCGTTGTTGGCGAGGAAGCCGTCGAAGCCCGGAAGCTGGGCCTTGAGCAGGTCGAAGTCGGCGGTGTCCACCATCTCCACCACGGCCCAGAGGTTGGCGCCCAGGTCGCGCATGATGTCGCGCGCGCCGGCAATCTGGAGGTCATCCGACGTGCCCCCGTCCGACGAGGAGTTCACCGGCCCGCGCGAGTCGGAGCCGAAGTAGGTGAGGTTCCACTGGCCCACCGTGAACACCGGGGCGCCGGGCGCCGCCACGGAGAGCGTCAGCTCTCGCGAGGCCGTCTGGCCGTCCGCGTCCTCCACCGTGATGGACAGGGGGCTCTCCGCCACCTGCGCGGGCGTGCCCGACAGCACGCCCGAGGACGACAGCGAGAGGCCCGGGGGCGCGGAGCCCTCGGCGAGGCTCCAGCTCAGCGGGGCCCGGCCGCCGGTGGCGGTCAGCGTGACGGAGTACCACGCGCCGACGGTGCCCCCGGTCAGCGTCTCGTTGGTGATGCTCGGCGGCGGCGCCTCCTGTCCGGCGTCCGTGCCCGCGTCCGAGTCGGTGCCAGCGTCTGGATTCGAGCCTGCGTCTGGGTTGCTTCCAGCGTCAGTGATGACGCCGCTGTCCACGGGCGTCGGCGTGGCGTCGTCACCAGGGCAAGCGGTCAACAGGAGCAGGACGAGAAGGGGCGCGAGCTGGCGGGGTGACACCATGAACGACTCCAGAGGCGATGGTCGAGGAGCGACGAGCGGCAACGGTAGCCGATGCGTAGGACATGCGCCGTCTACCACGACGCCTCGCCACCGCGACACGGCGGGGGCCTCGGGCTCAGGTGCCGCCTTCGTCGACGATGGCTTGAATCTCCGCCTCCAGCCAGACGAGCAGGCCACTCCAGAGGATGTTGAGCCGCGCCGCGCGCGCCTCGCCGTCCGGTGGCCCCAGCCAGCGGGCCAGCGGCACGATGACCTTCTTCTGGAGCATCTCGACGCTGGTCGCGTAGGCCTCCGGGTCGGCGGCGGAGAGAATGAGCATGGCCAACTGTGGGCGCCTCGGGGACCGTCTACATGACGTCCGACCTCAAGAGCGCGCTCTACCGCTTCGTTCCCGTGCGTTGAACGCCGGGGCGTGAGGGCGCCCCGATTCTCAGGTCGCGGGCACTTCGAAGCTCATGGACAGGCCCGCCTCGAACTCCGGGGCCTGCCGAAGCCGCTCCAGGACGAGGCGGGTGCACTGGAGCGTGACGAGGGGAATCGTCCCGGGCTCGCTGATCCACCGCACGGCGTCCATGAGGTGGTGGGCCTTGAGGAAGGCCAGCACCGCGTCGCGGAACCTGCGTCCTTCCTCCATGGCCCGCTCGTACGCGGACCGGCGGTCCGGCGGCGAAAGCCGGACGGCGGCGGCGCCGCGCTTGCGGCGAGGCAGCGGCTGATTCAACTCAGCGCTCTGCCGGGGCATGACGATGGCTTCAATCCACATCGCGGCACCCTCCACACTCCGAGTCCTGGCGTGCGTCTGGGAATTATCGGACAGGGCGCCCGCAGGTTGCGCGCGCTTCGCCTCGCACTCAAGGGTGGGGCCCGCTCGCCCCCATGGCATGAGGTGTCTCCAGGCGCCGTGTGGCCTGCTCCAAATCCAGGCGTGAGGGCGTGCGCCCGCCTGCCTGCTCGCTCATGACAGGGCCGCCAACCCCCTGAAGTTCGAGCCACCTCCTGTCAGGTGGCGCCCATGTGCGACACGGGCTGCCTGGCGCCCGGGCAACCTCCACCTACCTTGTGAGGCATGAAGGCACCTCGTCGGCAGCTTCCCGTCTATGTGCCGCCGCGCACAGTCTGGGTCGTCGGGCTTCAGGTCCTGCTCCTGGTGCTGTGCTGGACCGTGCTCCGGGCGCTGTACCCCGTGCTCACGTTGCTGGCGGTGGTGCTGTTGCTCTCCATCGCCTTGAGCCCCCTGGTGCGCCGGTTGTCCCGGTGGGGCCTGCCACGCGGCCTGGGCGTGGCCGTCGTGGCGCTGATGCTGTTGGGGACGATGGGCGTCCTGGTGGGCACGCTGGTGCCCATGCTCGTCAAGCAGCTCCAGGTGCTGGTCCAGACGATGCCGGCCACGCTCGAAAGCCTGGCGGAGTCCCCCCGGGTGCGGGAGCTGAGCGCGCGCTACGGCATGCAGGTGCGCACGGAGGACCTCATCCGCTTCGAGCCGTCGGACGTCGCGGGGCGCCTCATCAACGTCCTGTCCTCCACGCTGGGGCTGGTGGCGGGCGGCATCACGGTGGTGGTGCTGACGGTGTTCAGCCTGCTCTTCGGAGAGGACCTCTACGAGAGCATCATCCAGTGGGTGTCGCCGCGCCGTCAGCCGCGCGTGCGGCTGCTGGTGTCGCGGATGCGCAAGGCGGTGGCCAACTACCTGGCGGGGACGCTGCTGGTGATGACCATTGGCGGAACGGTGGCCGCCACCATGGCGCTCATCCAGGGGGTGCCGTACTTCCTGCCGCTGGGCCTGGTGGTGATGATGCTGGGTGTCATTCCCTTCCTGGGAAGCATCGTCAGCGCCGTGCTGGTGGGCGTCGTCACGTTGGCGGCGGTGGGCCTCAAGGACGCGCTCATCGCGGTGGCGGTGTTCATCATCTACCAGCAGCTCGAGTCCAACGTGCTGGGCCCCATGATTCAGCGCCGGGCCATCCGGATGAACCCGCTGCTCATCTCCATCGTGGTCCTCTGTGGCGGCGCGCTGGCGGGGCTGCGGGGCGTGGTGCTGGCGGTGCCCCTGGCGGCGGCGGCGCAGGTGCTGGTGCAGGAGGTGCTCCTGATGCGCCGCGAGGCCTGGAACCGGTCGCACCGGCAGGAGGCCCAGCGGCGCGAGCCGGGCCGCGCCGCGGTGGAGGAGGGGCTGCTCTTCGCCGGCCCCATGGCGGCCAGGCGCCCTCCCGCGCCGCCGGAGCAGGAGCCGCCCGAGTCACACTGAGCCGGCCGCTGGCTGGAAGAACGAAGGGCTCCCGGCGAACGCCCCGGGAGCCCTCGGTGAATCAAGCCCGCCTCACGGCATCAGCGCGCCGCTTGCGTCGACCGGCCCTGCGCGCTGCGCGACTTCGTCGGCGGCGAGGAGGCCACGGAGGAGGCCACGCCGAAGACGAGGTCGTCACGGTCATTGTACGTGCCGGACGTGCAGATGCCCGGCGAGCCACTGAAGCGGAACTGCGCGCGGATGGCGTGGTTGCCCGCGGTGGCGCCCAGGTTGAACGTGTGCGTGAAGGTCCGTGCGCCGCTGCCCGTGCAGGCCACGTTGGTGGTGAGCGGCGTCCAGCTCGGCGTCGAGGCGTTGGTCGTGTAGTACAGGTCGAGGCGGTCCGAGGTGCCCCAGCACCACACGGTGATCTCGGCCGTCACCTGCTTGCCCACGCCGAACGCGCTGTGGTCGGTGGTGCGGATGGCCACGCGCTCGACGCTCTCGTCGCTGCGGTAGGTGCCGGCGCTGCCGTCCGCGCAGGAGTTGTTGATGGTGTTGGGCTGGTTGGCCTCCGCGCCACCGGACATGGTGCCACGGCCGGCGACGAGCGTCGGGCCGGTGTCACACCCGCAGACGGTGCCGCAGGACGGGGCCTTCAGGGTGCTGTTGTAGGTGGCGGCCACCGGCGTGCAGACGTTGGTGGTGGTGAAGCTGCGCACGGCGCTGTTGACGCTGGTGCCGCAGGAGTCCGCCGCGCGGGCGCGCCAGTAGTACGTGGTGACGTTGCTCAGCGAGGGCGTCACGGTCCAGGTGCTGGCCGTCAGCCCGGTGGCGCTGGCCACCACGTTGGTGAAGGCCGCGTCGGTGGCGACGTCGACCTGGTAGGTGGCGGCGTTCGGCACGTCGCTCCAGTCGAGCACCGCGGAGGCGGCGACGCCGGTGGCGCCGTCCGCCGGGCTGGCCAGCGTGGGGGCCGCGAGGGTGACGCAGCCGCGCGTGGTGAAGCTGGACGGGGCCGTCCAGTCGCTCACGCCGCCGCACGAGTTGTTCGCGCGCACGCGCCAGTAGAACGTGGTGCTGGTGGCCAGGGGCGGCGTCACGGTCCAGGTGCTGGCCGTCAGCCCGGTGGCGCTGGCCACCACGTTGGTGAAGGCCGCGTCGGTGGCGACCTCCACGTCGTACGCGGCCCCGCCCGTCACGTCATTCCAGTCCAGCACCGCGGCGAGCGTCACGCCGGTGGCGCCGTTGGACGGCGTGGCGAGCACGGGCAGGCCCGGCGGAGCGCAGACGGGCGTGGCGCAGGTGCAGGTGCTGGCCTCGCCGTAGCACGCGTTGGAGGAAGCCGGGACGATGGAGTAGCAGTACTGGCGGCTGTTGGCGACCTCGGTGTCGGTGTAGCTGGTGCCGGTGACGGTGGCGACCTTCGCCTTGCCGAAGTCACAGCCCGCGAAGCCCTCCGTCTTCATCACCCAGTACTGGGTGGCGCCGCTGGACGCGCCCCAGTTCAGGTTCACCTGGCCGTCACCCGCGGTGGCGGTGAGGGAGGCCGGGGCCGCGGTGGGGCCGTTCGCGCAGCCGCCGTTGGTGACGGTGGGCGTCGCGCAGGCGATGCGGTGCCGGTTGTAGGCCGCGTAGATGGCCGACATGTGCGGGGTGCCGTTGGCCAGGTTGCCGTCGTCGTCGTCCGCGGCCAGCCACTGCATGTAGCCGTTGGTGGCGCCACAGCCGTCGGACGTGCCCTGCGAGCAGTTACATGCGTGCCACGTGCCCACGTTGCCGCTGCCCTGGTAGAAGACCTTGTTGCCCACGATGAAGGCGGTGTTGGAGTCGTAGTTGAACGGCGGCGCCGTCAAGTCACGCGTGACGAAGTCCCAGGCCGCCTGGCGCACGGGGGACGCGGCGCAGTGGACCTGGCGGCTGCAGGGGCCGGAGCCGGAGCTGCACATGGGGCACACGAAGTTCTGCGGGGTGGCGGGCATGTTGGGCACGCTGGCGGCCCAGTCCGCGTCACGCACTCCGGAGCACTTGGTGTTGCACCACGACGTCCCGGCGACCATCGCCTCCTGCTGGTTGTAGCCGGTGCCGTCGGGCGTGAGGCCGCAGCCGGTGTTGACCGTCTGGAAGAAGCCGTAGCCCACGCACGAGGTCTGGAGGCGGTAGATGGCCGCGATGTCCGCGTAGCCCTCCGACGAGTTGCTGAGCGAGCCGTTGGCGTCGAAGTCGTCGATGCCGTGGCCCCACTCGTGGTCGAACACGGCGCCAATCTCACCGGTGTTCCGGCAGCCGCCGCCGCTCCGGTAGAAGTTCACGGAGGAGCCGTTCCAGAAGGCGTTGCAGGTGCTGTTGATGTTGACGTTGGAGGGGAGCTGGCCCTGGAGCCAGGTGTTGGTGGGCAGCCACCCGCGGGCCTGCTCGGCCAGCTTGTTCAGCTCGTAGAAGCTGGAGCGGGACGCGGCGGTGTTGCCGGCGGAGGTGCCCGCGGGCACGGTGCAGTCGTGGTCGTTGTTGGCGCCGCCCAGGTTGATGTTGCCCGAGGTGGAGCTGACGTTGATGGCGCCGCAGTTGTCGTTGACGCGCACGTACCGGCCGGACAGCGTGGTGTTGACGGTGCCGGAGGTGTAGTTCACCACGCCCGCGCCGTCCGTGAAGTTGTTGGGCGCCGCCAGGCCCGTGTTGGCCCAGGGCATGGGCGTGTTGGGCTGCATCGTGCCGCACACCTCGTTGGAGGCGCAGGTGCCAATGTTGGTGGACGGGTAGATGCCGCCCTTGAACTGCGCGTCGAAGTAGTGGTTGTCGTCCTCCACGGCGAGCACCTCGCCGGTGTGGGCGTCCACCGTCGTCTTCCAGCGCTGGTGGCCCTCGGCCTCGGAGAAGCCATACGTGTAGACGAGCCGGTGCTCATAGCCGGTGCCCACCGCGCCGTTGAAGGACTCACCCTGGAGCGCCACGGGGGCCACCTCCAGCGTGGGCGCCTGCCACACCGTCTGCGGGCTGGCGTTCATTCCCACGAAGCCGTTGCCGGACACCAGCGCGTCCTGGGCGGACAGCCGGGCCTTGGTCTCCAGCCGGACGTTGGCCCAGGCCTCGGTGCCGATGAGGATGAGGTTGCCGTGGCTGATGGTGGCCGCGATGCGCGCGTGGCGCACGGGGACGCCGTTCACCTGCTGGGGGATGTGGACCTGGATGAGGTTGTCGTGGATGAACGTCACCCGCGGGCTGCCCATCTGCATCAGGTCGACGTTGAAGGCGGCCTGGTTGTCCGCGATGAACTTGAAGATGAGGTCCCCGATGGCGGCCTCATCCACGGCGGCGATGGAGCGGCCAATGGACTCGCGGACCTCGTCCATGGAGACCTTGTTGTTGAAGCCCTTGCCCGGAATCAGCGGGAGGGTGCCCTGCACCGCGGTGGGCGTGCCGGTGCGCGGGTCCAGATAGACATTGAACTCGCGCCCGTTGCGCTTGAAGAAGTCATCCCACGCATCGGCGCCCAGCGAGGGCATGCTCTTGCGGGCTTGCTGCAACGGCATGTTCTGGATGGGGAGGTACAGCTCGGGTTTGAAGAAGGCCTTGTCTGCGACGGCGCTCTGTCCCTTGTCTGGTGGTTGGAATGCCCAGGTGGTCGTGGCTAGGAGCAGGACGAGACATGCTGCTGACACCCGCGTGTGGCGCATGCGTTTCTCCTCTGCGGACCCGCGGAGGACGTGCCCCCACGGTGGCTCCTGTTCGGAGCACGGAAACGCAAATACCGGGTGCCACAACAAACATGAATACGCGGCATTCCTTAACTTATTGCTTGAGAACGAAGCCCAGGAAAAACGGGGACTCGCAGTGTTCACTGTAGGTGAAGTTGGAGTGCCAATCGTTCGCGGGGGCTTGCGTCATGTCGCCAGGGTAAAGTTTTCCATCCGGGCGTGCCGGCTTCAGTCGGGTTGGATGCTCACCCAGTCGTCTTGGATGAGTTTGCCGCTGGCGCGGTCGGTGCTCCCGCTGGCGATGAAGCGCCGGGGGGCGGAGCGCGCGAGCGCGCCAGCCTCCACCCACAGCACGAGGAGCGCCGCCGCGGCGATGGCGGGCAGCCGCCGGGCCCAGGCGTTCGCCGGGGCCCTCGCGGTGAGCACGATGAAGGGGAGCAGCAGCAGGGGGAGGAGCACCGGGAAGATGGCGAGCAGGCCGCGCGTGTAGCCGAAGAAGGCGACGGTGATGAGCGCGCGGTGCAGCAGCACGGCGGTGAAGAGGCCGTAGTCCCGCCACGCGGGGCGCAGGGAGAGCGCCGCGCCCGCGAGCAGCAGCAGCGTGAGGGGCCACTTCAGCCAGGCGCCCTCCGGGACGAAGACATCCACGGGGGGGCGCGCGCCGCTCAGGCCCGAGGGCCAGTTGGTGGTGCCCCAGCCCAACTGGAGGCCGTCCAGCCAGCGGTCCAGCTTGGCCCACGCCAGCCGCGCCGCGTCCAGCGGGTGGTCCCCCATCCAGGCGAGGCCCTCCGCGTACCCATGCAGCAGCAGGTGCCGCTGGGCGGGGTTGGTGACATCCAGGAAGCCCTCCTGGCCCACCTGGTTGACGCTGTCGGGGGTGAAGCCGCCCGTGGCCCTGGCGTGGTTGGCCATGGCGAAGTTGATGGGCCCGTAGACGGTGATGGGGGCCAGCACGGGGAGGGGCTCCAGGTGCGGCGTGCGGACGTTGAGCTCGCGCAGCACGCGGGCGTTGTGCGCCGCCCAGGGGGCCAGCACCAGGGCCGTCACGAGCATCGCCACGCCCCAGCGCGGGGCCAGCGTCCGCACGGCGGTTTCGCCGCGCTGGCGCCACGCCCAGGCGAGGAGGAAGGGCCAGAGGTAGAGGTGCTCGGCGCGGGTGAGCGCGCCCAGGCCCATGACCACGCCCAGGAGCACCGCGCTCCACCCCGAGGGCGCCGCGCGGTGCTGGAGCATCAGCGCGCAGGTGGCCGACAGGAAGAGCGCGTAGAGGACCTCGTTGCTGTACGTGGTGGACAGCACCAGCCAGCCGAAGCTGCCGGCGAAGAGGGCCGCGCCCAGGAGGCTCCAGCCGGTGCCCAGCAGCCTGCGCCACCACCACCAGGTGAAGGCCACGGTGGCCGCGTTGAGCGTCGCGAGCGCGAGCTTGTAGGGCGAGGCGTCGCCGCGCGGCATCCCGAGCACGCGGTAGAGCAGCCCGAGCAGCCAGGGGAAGAGGGGCGGGTGATAGGGCAGGGCCGCGGGGCCCTCGTGTCCGCGCGCGAGGTCGACCGCGTAGGCGTGGAAGAAGCGCGCGTCTCCGTAGAAGAAGATGGAGAAGGGCCAGGTCCTGTCGGGGGCGGCCTGAAGGAAGAGCCACCGGAGGAGCAGGCTCAGACCGAACACCGCGGAGACACCCAGGGCCACCGGGTGCCTCGCGGACAGATTGCTCGCGCTGGTGAAGAGCCTTCGCATGCCACCCCCGGTCGCGTCGCGCATCACCTTATACCGGGCGTGCGCGAGGCGGCCATGCGGCGGCGCTGCTCAGCTGCGCAGGGGCGGCTTTCCCTGGTGCGCGACGAGCAGGTCATGCATGTCGTTGGCGTGCTCCTCTTCCTTGGCGAGGATGTCTTCCATCATCCGGCGCGTCGTCGGGTCGTGGTTGGCGAAGTAGCGCACCATCTCCTGGTACGTCTGGATGGCGATGCGCTCGGCGACGAGGTTCTCCTTGATCATGTCCACCAGGTTCTGCCCCTCGGCGTACTGGCTGGCGCTGCGCGACAGGAGGCCCTCGGGGTTGAAGTTCGGTTTGCCGCCGAGCTGGTTGATGCGCTCGGCGATGCGGAGCGCATGCTCCTGCTCCTCGCGGGCGTGGTCCCCGAACTCATCCTTCACGGCCTCGCTCTGGATGCCGACGGCGGCGACGTAGTGGTAGGTGTAGCGCAGGACACAGACAATCTCCGTGGCGAGCGCGTCATTGAGGAGCTTGATGGTGGCGTCGACGTCACCCTCGTAGTCCTCGGTGATGGCGCCTTCCTCGAGGTGCTCCCGGGCCCGGCGGCGAATCTCGGTGATGTCCGTGAGGAAGGGCTGCGTTACTTCGGCCATGGTGGTCCCCCTGGGCCCCGTGGTTCCAGTCGGCTGCCCGCGAGCGCGCGGGAGGGGCCTCGCGCAAAAGTAAGAAGTGCCTGACACGCGGGAGGTACTCGCGGGAGGAATGGTTCGCCGCCATGCCCAGGGGGCGGACGAGGCTTCCCGGAACCGGGGCTTTCAGAAAAACGACGAACTTCCGCGCGAGGGTGGCAGGCTGCGCAGGTTCATTTTCTAGACTCGGCCGCTCGCCGGTCCATCCCCATGCCTGGCACGGAGGGAAGAGTGTCCCACGCAGGTGCGCAGTCCATCCTGGCCATCGACCTTGGCACGTCGGCCGTCAAGGTGGCGGCCGTCACGCTGAGAGGGCGGATTCTCGGCGGTGACGTGGAGCCGCTGGAGCTGTCCCTGCTCCCCGACGGCGGCGCCGAGCAGCAGCCCGAGGCGTGGTGGCGCGCCATCGTCCTGGCGACGCGGCGCCTGCTGGCCTCGGGCGCCGTGCGCGCCGAGGACGTCATGGGCATCAACTGCAGCTCCCAATGGTCTGGCACCGTCGCGGTGGACGAGGCGGGCGCGCCGGTCTGCCCGGCGCTCATCTGGATGGATTCCCGGGGCGCGGAGGACGTGAAGCGCGCGGTGAATGGCTTCCCCTCCATCGAGGGGTATGGGGCCCGTCAGTTGATGACCTGGATTCGCCTGTCGGGCGGGGTTCCCAGCCTGTCGGGCAAGGACCCGGTGGGCCACATCCTGTACCTCCGGCGCGAGCGGCCGGACGTGTACCGCCGGACGTACAAGTTCCTGGAGCCGAAGGATTGGCTCAACCTGAAGCTGAGCGGGCGCTTCGCCGCCTCGTACGACTCCATCACCCTGCACTGGGTGACGGACAACCGGAAGCTGGGCCGCATCGCCTACGACGACCGGCTGCTGAAGCTCGCGGGGCTGGAGCGCGAGAAGCTCCCGGACCTGGTGCCGGCCTCGTCGGTGCTGGGGCCGCTCCACGCCGAGGCCGCGCGTGAGCTGGGCCTGCGTGAGGACGTGCAGGTGGTGACGGGCGCGCCGGACATCCTCGCCGCGGCGGTGGGCTCGGGCGCGGTGGGGGACTTCGAGCCGCACCTCTGCGTCGGCACGTCGTCCTGGCTGTGTTGTCACGTGCCCTACAAGAAGACGGACCTGTTCCACCAGATGGCGTCCCTGCCGTCCGCGCTGCCCGGGCGCTACCTGCTGGCCAACGAGCAGGAGTCCGCGGGCATCTGCCTCACGTTCCTGAAAGACAACATCCTCTATGGCCGCGACCCGCAGGCGGGCGCGGACGGTGACGCGCCGGACCTGTATCAGGTGATGGAGCAGCAGGCGGGGGGCGTACCGGCCGGCAGCGACCAGCTCATCTTCATGCCGTGGCTCAACGGCGAGCGCAGCCCGGTGGATGACAAGTTCCTGCGGGGCGGCTTCTTCAACCAGTCCCTGAAGACGACGCGCGCGCACATGGTCCGGGCGGTGATGGAGGGCGTGGCCTACAACTCGCGCTGGCTCTTCACGTACGTGGAGCAGTTCGTGGGCCGCAAGCTGCCGTCGCTGCGCATCATCGGCGGGGGCGCGCGCTCCGCGCTGTGGTGCCAGATTCACGCGGACGTGCTGGGGCGCGCGGTGCAGCAGGTGGACGAGCCGGTGCTGGCCAACGCGCGCGGCGCCGCCTTCCAGGCCGCGGTGGCGCTGGGGCAGTTGACGGTGGAGGAGATCCCCTCCCTGGTCCCCATCGCCCGCACGTTCCAGCCCGAGGCCCGGAACGCGGCGCTCTACGACGAGCTGTTTCGCGAATTCGTCAACCTCTACAAACACAACAAGGCCATCTTCGCGCGCCTCAACCGCGCGCGGAGCGCCTGAACCCCGAGGCCCCCGCCATGGCACTTCCCGACCTGAAGTCGCTGCGCCTGCTCAATCATGTTCCTCCGCGCCTGCTCTCCGCGGCCGAGCGCTACCTCAAGGCCGTCCCCGGTGTGAAGGACCTGCTCTCCAAGGAGACGGGCTCGCTCCTGTCGGAGCTGGAGGGCGGCCTCAAGCCCTACCGGGGGAAGATGCAGTCCTATGACAGGCTGCCGTCGTCCGGCCGCCCGCGCGAGGACGTGCTGCGCGAGCTGCAGGCGCTGGAGTCCCAGGAGGAGTACCGCTGGCGCGAGGGCCGCGTGTCCGGCGGCGTGTACAACGGGGACTCGGAGCACATCGCGTTCCTCAACCGCGTGTACGCGCTCCATTCGCAGAGCAATCCGTTGCACGCCGACCTGTGGCCCAGCGCCACGAAGTTCGAGGCGGAGGTGGTGGCGATGACGGCGAGCATGCTCGGCGCGGACGCCGCCAACGTGGGCGAGCCCGAGGAGAACCACATCTGCGGCGCCATGTCGTCCGGTGGCACCGAGAGCATCATGCTGGCGATGAAGACGTACCGGGACTGGGCCCGTGAGACGAAGGGCATCACCCGGCCGGAGATGGTGGCGCCCGCCAGCGCGCACCCCGCCTTCGACAAGGCCGCGCACTACTTCGGCATCAAGATGGTGCGGGTGCCCGTGGGGCCGGACTACCGGGCGGACGTGGACGCCATGCGCAAGGCCATCAACCGCAACACCATCGTGCTCATCGGCTCCGCGCCGGGCTTCCCGCACGGGGTCATCGACCCCATCGAGGCCCTGTCCAACCTGGCCCGCAAGAAGCGCATCGGCTTCCACACCGACGCGTGCCTGGGCGGCTTCGTGCTGCCCTTCGCGCGGAAGCTGGACTACGACGTGCCGCCCTTCGACTTCCGGCTGCCCGGCGTGACGTCCATGTCCGTGGACACGCACAAGTTCGGCTACGCGGCCAAGGGCTCGTCGGTGGTGTTGTACCGGGGAACGGAGCTGCGCTCGTTCCAGTACTTCACGGCGACGGACTGGCCGGGGGGCATCTACTTCTCGCCCACCTTCTCCGGCAGCCGGCCCGGCGCGCTCATCGCGTCCGCCTGGGCGGCGCTGGTGAGCATGGGCGAGCAGGGCTACCTGGACGCCACCCGGAGCATCCTGGAGACGGCGGACGCCATCAAGCAGGGCATCCGCGCCATCCCCGAGCTGCACGTGCTGGGGGAGCCGCTGTTCGTCATCGCCTTCGGCTCCGAGACCCTGGACATCTTCAAGGTCATGGAGCGCATGAGCGAGCACGGGTGGAACCTCAATGGCTTGCACAAGCCGTCCGCCGTCCACCTGTGCGTGACGCTGCGCCACACGCAGCCGGGCGTCGCCGAGCAGTTCCTGGTGGACCTGCGCGACGCGGTGGCGCACGTGAAGGCCCACCCGAGCGAGAAGGGGACGATGGCGCCCGTCTACGGCATGGCGGCCAGCGTGCCCTTCCGCGGCATGGTGAGTGACTTGCTCAAGAAGTACATGGACCTGCTCTACAAGGTCTGACGCCTACAGCGAGCGGAGCGCGATTTCGGTGAGCTCCGCGTCCGTCAGCACCAGGGGGTTGGCCTTCATGCTGCTGGCCCCCTTCGCCTTCGCCACCAGCGCGGGCACCTGGGCCTCCGTCAGCCCGTAGCGCCCCAGGCCCGGGACGCCCAGCGCGGTGCGCAGCGCGTCCACCCACGTGACGGCGTCCTCGGGCCGGGCGTCCGCCGTGCCCGTCAGCAGCGCCGCGAGCTCCTGGAAGCGCGACGTGGAGGCGTGTCCAGGCGCGCGGGCCCGCAGCGCGCGCAGGTTGACGTCCAGCACCGCGGGCAGCAGCGCCGCGCACACGGCGCCGTGGGGCGCGTCGAACATGCCGCCCACGGGGGCCGCGAAGCCGTGCACCGCGCCCAGGCCGGCGTTGGCCAGACACAGGCCGCCGAAGAGGCTGGCCAGGGCCAGGTCCTCGCGGGCCGCCGCGTCCGGGCGCTCCAGCACCGCGCGCCTCAAGGAGCGGGCTGAGCGCCGCATCCCCTCGCGGGCCAGCGCGTCCGTCAGCGGATTGGCCCGCCCGGAGAGGAAGGGCTCGATGAGCTGTGACAGCGCGTCCATGCCGCTGGAGGCGAGCACGGCGGCGGGCGCGCCGGCCAGCAGGTCCGGGTCCACCAGCGCCACGCGCGGCAGCATGTGCGGACTGCGCAGGCTGGCCTTCACCTTCGCGTCCTTGGAGCCCAGCACCGCGTTGCGCGTCACCTCGGAGCCGGTGCCCGCGGTGGTGGGGATGGCCACGAAGGGCAGCGACGGCCGGGTGAGCGGCTGCCCCCGGCCAATGACTTCCAGATAGTCCAGCGGGTCGCCCCCGTTGGCGGCGAGCGCGGCCAGGGCCTTGCCCGCGTCCAGGGCGCTGCCTCCGCCGAAGGCGACCACCGCGTCGCAGCCCGCTTCGGCCACCCGGGCGGTGCCCTCCCGCGCCAGCTCCACCGTGGGCTCTCCGTCCACGGAGAAGACGTGCACGGCCAGGCCCTGGCGCTCCAGGGCTTCGTGCAGGGGCCGGGCGCGCGAGGCGTCCTTGCCGGTGACCATCAGGACGCGGGTGGCCCCCAGCGCGCGCACGGCGTCCGGGGCCTCGGTGAGGCGTCCGGGGCCGAAGACGACGCGCGTGGCGGTGGCGAACTCGAACGAGGTGGGCGCGCTCACGTCCGTCACCACCCGGCGTCGTCGGGGAAGCGGTTGACGAACTTCCGGCTGGTGCGTGGCTCCGCCATCATGGGCGCCACGGTGTCTCGCCAGGTGAGGTAGTGCGCCGTCTCTTTGTGCGCGGCCGGGGCCTGGGGCGTGCGGTACGCCTCCACCAGCACGAAGCGCGTCGGGTCCTCGGCGTCCTGCATGACGTCGAAGCGGGCGATGCCCGGCTCCTTCACACTCTCACGCGCGTTGGCGAGCGTGGCCTGGTGGAAGGCTTCCACGTGCTCGGACTTCACGTGGACCTGGACGTGGACGACGAGGAGGCTGTGGGACATGCGCGGAAACTACCCCGGGCCGGGGCCGCGTGGGGACGCGGCGTCCGGCCCGGGGAGGGCAACGCAGTCGGCTACCCGTCAGTGGCTAGGGCGCCTTGACGATGGTCGTCGGGCTGATGACGTCTTCCAGCTTCCGGGCCATGGTCCAACCGTCGTGGTAGACGATGCCCACGGGGCTGACGGTGTCGTTCCGGTACAGGCCGACCTTCAGGTAGTTGAGCTGGCCCTTGTACTGCGTGGCGATGAAGCGCTTGGGCATCACCAGCTTGCCGTCCAGGTACAGCTCCACGAAGCCCACCTTGGAGTCCGGCGACCACTTCACGTGGAAGATGAAGTCCAGCCACCGGTTGCGGACCAGCGGCGTGCGCCAGACGATGGTGCCCGGGTTGCCGCCGATGTTGAGGCGAATCTCCTCGCCGTAGACGTAGAACTCCACCGGGGGCGAACCGGAGTTGCCCTCGTGGTGCCACTGGGTGAAGAGCTGCCACGTCTTCGCGCTCGGGAAGCTCGAGTCGAACATGGTGCTGAAGCGGTAGTAGTACTCGGAGTTCACGGGCTCGCGCGTCATGCGCACCAGCTCGTTGCGGTTGCCGCTGGCGTTGATGGGGTCGTCGCCCTTGCGCACGGTGGCCTTGAGGGCGTAGCGGCCCTGGCGCGACGGCGAGGTCACCACCGCCAGCCGGTCCGCGCTCACCATCTGCGTGTGGCTCCACTGGGAGCGGCTGTTGGTCTCGAAGTCACCCACCCACACCACGCTGGAGCCGTTGCCCGGCGTCGGCCCCGGGGTGGGCGTGGGGTCGGGGTTCGGCTCCGGCGTGGGGTTCGGCGCCGGAGTCGTCGACGTCGCGGACGCGCAGGCGCGGGCCTCGGCGATGCTGGCCCACTCATTCACCGTGTTGCTCAGGAAGGTGATGCGGACGCGGCGGGTGTTGACGGTCGGAAAGCTGTACGTCTCCGCCGCCGCCGTGGTGCCGCTGCTCTTGCCCGTGAAGACCTGGGTATAGGTGTAGCCATCGGGTGAAACAGAGACGAAGAATTCATTGGCCCGGGTGTTGCCCTGGTGCCAGGCGACGGAGACGCCGGAGACCTGCTTGAGGGAGCCCAAGTCATAGTCAACCCAGGAGCCTCGGCCAGAGCGGCTCCAGCGGGTGCCCAGGTTGGAGTCCATGGTGTTGGCCGGGACGTTTCCGTCGTGGCCGTTGGAGATCACCGAGGAGGCCGTCAGCGCGGTGCAACCGGTGGTGGTCAACGCCTGGGCGCTGACGGTGTGGCTCTCGAGGCCATCGATTTCGATGGGGGATGTGCCTTCTCCCGAAGAGGGGTCATCCGGGGTGCCACAGCCAGTGCCGCTCATACCGAGCAGCGTTCCAACCAGCAGGAGGGTCTTCTTCATGGGGACTCTCTGAGAACTAAAGACAGACGGGGGGATGAGTCCGCGCCGAGGGGGACGGGCGGAGGGGGTGTTTGCTTTTGCGATTCGAGTTTCTCCAAGGTCACGGCGGGGGTTGCCGTGTTCATCGCAGAACGAGCATCCGCCAAAAGTATTTCGTATTCAACATCAGGATTCGTGCTTGCTTGCTCTCCAGGGAACAGCGCCGGGAGTACCTTGTCGCTGTTTCATCTGGCGTGATTGGAATTGTCTTTCATTGCCAGACGTGGCGGCGGGAGCCGCGCGCTGTGTGAGGCTTTCCCTGCACTGCGAGCCTGGGACGGCGGTGTGGTGTGTGCGGTGGAGAGCGAACAGTCCCACACCCCCGGAGGCCGGAGGCGCGCGGGTGTGCCCGGGCGCTACAACACCGCGGGTCGCACCGGCGGGGTGAGGGAACGGCGCTCGACCCACATCACGTCACCCTTCAGGGAGGTGCTCATGACTCCGTCCTCGGGCTCATGCGTTGCGTGCGGGGCCCGTTTCCTGGGTGGCGTGCTGGCATGTCCGCGACGGCCCGCGTCGGTGCCTCGGGACGCGCCGGTGCGCCGGTGGTCGCCGGGGCTGTGCCAACCCGCACTCGTGGGGCGGGCCTCGCTCCTGAGCCGGCTGGTGTCGTTGGGGGAGGACGTGCGCCGGGGCTTGGGGCGCGCGGTCTGGCTGACGGGAGAGGCGGGCCTGGGCAAGACGCGCCTCAAGGACGCGCTCGTCGAGCTCCTGGCGGCGGACGGCTTCGAGGTGTGGGAGGGCAGCGGCCTGGCCTTGCCGGGCGCGCCCGGGGGCATCTTCCGCGAGCTGCTCGAGGCCACGCGGGCGCTGAGTCCCCCGGCGGGGACAGGCCGTGTGTCCAGCGCGGACGCGGAGCGAATCACGCGCTTCCTGGAAGGCCGTGAGAGGCAAGGGGTTCCCGCGAGCCTCGTCTCCGAGCGCACCGCGCTGTTCGACTCGCTCTGTCATGCGCTGATGCCCCACCGCAGGCCGCGCCTGCTGGTGTTGGAGGACTGGCAGCACGGAGACCCGCTCAGCCATGCGCTGGTGGAGGAGCTGGTGTCGCGCCTGTCGCACACGCCGCTCTTCCTGCTCGCGCTCCAGCGCCCCGGTGGGACGGCGCCAGTGCCGGTGACGGCGGAGGTGTTGACGGTGGGGCGGCTGGGGCCCGCCGAGGCCGCGGAGCTGCTGGAGGGCCGGCTGCGGGGCCGGGGGATGCCGCCGCCCAGCGTCCGGGCGGCGCTGCTGCGTGGCAGCGCGGGGCACCCGCTGCACCTGCTCCACGCGGTGACGCTCTTCGAGGAGCAGGCGGGGCTGGCGGTGCCGTTGACGGGGGAGGCGGCCGTCGCGGCGCGGCAGATGTTGTTGCCCGAGGCGCAGCGTGAGGTGCTCAAGGCGGCCACCGTGCTGGGCCCCTCGTTCCCCCGCGCGGTGCTGGCGGCGCTGGCGGGAGGCCACGGGCCGCTGGCGCTCCTGGAGGCGGGGGGCTGGCTGCGCTCGGTGTCGGGCGGGCGATACACCTGGGCCGTGGAGCCCGCGTCGGGGCTGGACGAGGTGCCCGAGGCGGCGCTGCCCCAGGCCCATCGCCGCGCCGCGGAGGCCTATGAAGCCCTGGCGGACCCGCTGCGCCACCGGGCTTGCATGGAATTGACGCGGCAATGGCTGTCCGCCGAGGACTCGGGGCGGGCCTTGCCGTACCTGGTGGCGCTGGCGGGCTGGCACCTCTCGGCGCTGGAGCCCGGTCCGGCGCTGGCGGTGTATCGCTTTGCCTTGGGCCTGGCGGAGACCCTCCCACCCGATGTCTCCCGGGAATGGCAGCGCCGGTTGTGGGAGCACATGGGGGACGCGCACCGGCTGGCCGGAGAGGACTCCGAGGCGGAGTCGGCGTGGCACACCGCGCGGAAGCTGGATGGAGAGGGATTGGCGTCGGCGCTCGGCGAGCGGGCGCGGCGGCTGTTCAAGCTCGCGTCCGTGGTGCTCGCGCAGGGCAGACACGCGGAGGTGCTGGGGTTGGACCGGGAGGGCCGGCGTGATTGTCTGTCCGCGGCGCCGCTGCTGTCGGTGTCGATGGACGCGCTCTCCGCGCTGGCGCTCGCCGCGTTGGGGCGCCTCCAGGAGGCGCGGGCGCGCATCCTGTTGGCCCGGGAGCAGCTCCACTTCGCCGCTGGGACGGACGACGCGCTGGCCCGGGCGGGGGTGGAGGCGTTGCTCCACAGGGCCATGGGGAGCGTGCAACTGGGCCTGGGCTTCCCCGAGGCCGCCGCGACGGAGTACGCCCAGGTGCTGCGCTGGAGCGAGCGCGCGGGGGATACGTGGGAGCACTCCACGGCGCTGCTGAGCCTGGGGGATGCGTACTCGCGCGCGGGCGATAGGGAGCGCGCGGCGCACTTCTTCCAGCTCGCGCTGGAGCTGGACTCGCGGACAGGGGACCGCCGAGGCATGGCGTACACGCACCATGGCCTGGCGCTGCTGCACTCGCGGGCGGGCGCGCCCGAGCTGGCGAAGGAGGACGCGCTGCGCGGGCTCCAGCTCGCGTCGATGCTGGAGGACCGGCGGCTCCAGTCGCTGCTGCGGTGCGTGCTGGGCCGGGCCCAGTTGCAGTTGGGCGAGCTGGAGGAAGCGGGGCGCCAGCTGCAGCTCGCGGCGCGGGACGCCACGGCCGCGGGGGCGCGCCTGGAGCTGCTCCAGGCGGAGGCCTGCCTGCGGGTGTGGGAGGCGCGGCGCTGACGCGGCGTCAGAGGTCCACGAGTTGATGGAGGTGGAGGTCGTAGGGGCCGTTCGCGACGGCCACGACGCCCGGGGTCAGCGCCGCGGTGTTGACCGCGAAGGCATTCACGGCGGCCGTCCGGTGGCCTTGCGTCGTCGCCGCGGTCGCCTCGGCCAGGTCATTCTCGGTGGCGAAGGCCACCAGGGCCTGGGCGTAGGCGGTGACGGCGGCGGCCTCGGCGGGCGGGATGGGCGTCCCGGTCGGCAGCGCGCCTCCCGCGAGCACCTGCTGGATGCGCAAGCCCTTCTGGTGGAGGGGCTGGACCAGCGCGTTGGCCGAGAGCGGGCCGAGCCCCGCGTCGATGGCCGTCTTCAAGGCCAGGTCCGTGCTCGCGGCGCCGAAGACCTGATGGAAGCGCGTCATGAACGCCTGGAAGTCGGGGGTGTTCGCCTCCTCGATGCGCCAGACCTCGCAGAGGGCCTCGTTGGAGAGGACCCCATGGTCGCGCTCGGGCACGAAGGCATTCCGGTACGTGGTGAAGGGATGCGGGGCGCCGGGGCCCGCCCCGTTGTGCGTCAAGGGGTTGGCCCGCGTGACGCGGTGGTACTGGTGCGTGCCTACGCCGCTGCCGTCGCACCACACCGCGATGCCCTGGTGGACGACGGGGAGGAACCCCGGCGTGAGCGTGGTGCCGTTGGACAGGAACAGGTAGAGGTCCGCGCCGGGCTGCGCGGCGTTCAGGTAGCCCTGGACCGCATCACCGACGAACTGGTCCCGGCAGATCTCCACGCAGACCGTCCTCCCCTTGAAGGCGAAGCTGCACAGGCCCTGCGTGGCGGCGATGCCCGGGGGAATCGCATAGGGGGGCGCGGCGACGGGCTCATCCGGGCCCCAGCGCTGCACCGCGCGGACCTGCTGCGTCTGGTCGATGTCGTGCTGCTCGCGCTTGGTGTGGCGGGTGATGCACGTGCCGCCGTGGAGCACGGGCGCCTCGTTGAACACCCGGAGCCGGGCATTCCCGAGGGGGTCCGGCGTCCAGTAGATGGAGCCCGGGACGATGAGCCACTCGGGGTACCGGGCGCTGAGTGCCTCCAGGTCCGTGATGATGCCATCCCGCTCCACCTGGCTGAAGGGGCGGTGGGGGATGCGGAAGTACCATTCGGTGCCCAGCAGGATTTGCAGCGGCGGCTGGTCCGCGGCGCGCAGGTCATGCTCCTCGCGGTGCCGCGCGGCGTCGAGCAGCTCGTCCTCGACGGCTTCGAGCACCTGCTCGAGGTGCCGGTGGAGCTGTGGGAGCGTGGCCTTGGGGGCGACGTTCGCCATCCCGCCGGCCATGAGCATCGTGCCGCCGCCGTAGTTCTCCAGCGTGCGGGTGCTGAGCGCGGCCAGCCGGAGGGTCGCGCGCGGGTTGAGGGCCGGGTCGACGCGGCAGGGGAGGGCGGGATGCAACGCGTGGTAGGGCCCGCCCGCGGCCACCGCCGCCTGCTCGCGCTGGCGGTCGCTCCTTGCCCGGCGCGTCATCCGCTTGTGGGCGTGCCGCCAGCGGGCGTAGTGGGGAGACGCCGTGTTGACGCCAGTGAGCTGGCCGGTGGGGCCACGGATGGCCAGGCCATTGACCTGGGCATGCATCGCCGTGCCGTTCAGCGCCGCGATGAGCAGCTCCCAGGCCCGGAGCTCATCCTCGCGCTGCTTCCGCTTGCCGGAGGCCGTCCAACGGAACGTGAAGGGCATGGCTCACTCCGGCTCGCCGGGCGTCTGCTCCGCCAGCGTGGAGGCGAGGTGGTCCTCCAGCCGGGTGATTCGGGTGAGCGGCGCGCGCCGCGTGTCCTCCAGAATCGCCCGCGCCCAGGGCTCCTCGTCGAAGGTGGGGCCGCGCCACGCCGCGAAGAGCATGAACTGGCGCACGCAATAGGCATCCTCGATGCCATGGCCGCGAGCGCGGCGGAGGCACTCGGTGACGAACGAGTCGAGCTCCTCGGGGCTGGCATTCTCGACGACCTCCGGCGCCTCCGCCTTGAGGAAGTCGACCGAGGACTCCAGGAACGTTTGCTCGAACCTCGCCGTGAAGGCGGTCATCTGCTCCGCACGAATCGTCAGCACGCGTCTGCCTCCCCAGTGCTGTTCTCGCCTCGGCTGGCGGCCGCTGCTTCCTCGCGCCGCCAGGCGCTTCCCGTGCCTGGGTAGCAAATCTGAAATGGCCGCGCGAGGCATTCCTCGCTACCCCTGGGCACGCCAAACATGAAATTCTTCATGTGTGATTGAAATCGAAACCATCGAGGCCTTCGAGCGGCACCTCGCGGCGGGCGTGGGGTTCGCGAACGTCATCCTCCAAGGGCTGGACCTGCGGCCCTATACGAAGCACCTGGTGTCCGTGGAGCTCGCGGGTGCCGTCTTCCTGGGCTGTGAGCTGGAGAAGGACGCGCTGAAGGCCACCGTGGACCACGGGGCCATGGTGTTCCCGCCCATCTCCGGCCTGCCGTACCTGCCGTACCGCAGCGGGCTGTATACGCCGGAGGAGCTGTACGCGGGCTTCGACCCGGCGCGGCCGGAGACGTACGAGGGCACGCCGGACGAGCGCATCTACGCGCACTGGGCGGCGAACGGGCGGGGCAGCCCCCCTACGCTGCTGGAGACGCTGGCGCAGCGCCTCCACGACCACTCCGTGACGGAGGCGATGGAGGGGCTGCTGTACCGCTCCGGCGTCGTGCGCAAGGTGGTGGCCATCATGGGCGGGCACTCCATGAAGCGCGGCCAGCCGGACTACCGCGCGGTGGCTGCCTTGTCGCGCGAGCTGGCGAAGCGGGGCTTCTTCATGGTCAGCGGCGGCGGCCCCGGTGCCATGGAGGCCACGCACGTGGGCGCGTGGTTCGCGCGGCGCACGGAGGCGGAGCTGGACCAGGGGCTGGCCCTGCTCGCGCAGGCGCCGAGCTACACGGACCGGGACTGGCTGTCGCGCGCGTTCGATGTCCGCCGCGCCTTCCCGCTGGCCGAGGATGACCTGCCGTATTGCGCGAGCCTGGGCATCCCGACGTGGCACTACGGGCACGAGCCGCCCAACCCCTTCGCCACGCACATCGCGAAGTACTTCGCCAACAGCGTGCGCGAGGACGGTCTGCTCACCATCGCGAAGGGCGGCATCGTCTACTCGCCGGGCAGCGCGGGCACCATCCAGGAGGTGTTCCAGGACGCGTGCCAGAACCACTACAACTCGGTGGGCGTCATCAGCCCGATGATCTTCCTGGGCACCGAGTTCTGGACGCGCACCCGGCCCGTGTACCCGCTGCTGCACCAACTGGCGCAGGGCTATGATTACGCGCGCTACCTGATGATCACGGACTCGCAGGAAGAGGTCATCCGGGCGCTGGAATCGTACGACCGCGAAGTGAACCCGGCGCGCTGAGCCGTGGCCCCGGCGGCAGGGGCCTCGGCCGCTCGGGGCTTCTTCCGGGAATCTCCGAGTCGCGCGCCTCCACGGGGCAGGCGCGGAGGCAGGGGCCTGGCGAAGCCGTTTGGAGGCGCGTTGTCACTGTTCGGCGCAGCGCGGGCGGCGTATCCTCGGCGCCTCGGGAAGGAGTGCTCGGATGCGGCCCCGGGCCGTCTTCTTCGATTTGGACGACACGCTGATTGACCGCGCGGGCGCTTTCGCGCGCTACGTGGACTCCCTCGTCTCACGTCACCCCGCGGCGTTCCCCGTCGCGCGCCGCGCGGAGGCCGTGGCGTGGCTGCACGCGGTGGACGGGCGCGGCGGTACCGCCCGGAGCGCGTTCTGCGAGCAGGTGACGGAGGCCTTCCCCGGCCTGGGGCTCACGCCCGAGTCGCTGTGGGAGGACATGGCCACGCACCTGCCTCGGCTCGTCCAGGAGGACGCGGGTGTGTGTGATTGGGTGGCGGACGTGGTCCGCTCGCGGCCGGTGGCGGTGGTGTCCAATGGCTCGGCCCGGGTGCAGCGCACCAAGCTGGCCCGCGCGGGGCTCGCGGACGTGCTGACCGAGGTCTTCCTCTCCGGCGAGGTGGGCGCGTCGAAGCCGGATGCTCGCATCTTCGAGGCCGCGCTGGCGCACGTGGGGCGCGAGCCCGAGGAGGTGCTGCACGTGGGCGACGACCCGGAGCGGGATGTCGTGGGCGCCGCGAAGCTGGGGCTCGCCACCTGCTGGGTGTCGCACGGCCGCCCCTGGCCCTCCGCGCTGCCTCCGCCCACGTTCACGGTGGAGTGCATTCCCTCGCGCCTGGACGACATCGCCGGAGTGCTCACGCGATGGACATGAACGCGGTGGTCGGCACGCACGACCTGCTGTTCCTCACGCTGGATACGCTGCGCTACGACGTGGCGGAGGCGCTGTGCGCCGAGGGCCGCACGCCGAACCTCACGGCGCTGTTGCCCGGAGGGCGGTGGGAGCCGCGGCATTCCCCCGCGAGCTTCACGTACGCGGCGCACCACGCCTTCTTCGCGGGCTTCCTGCCCACGCCCGCCGCGCCCGGCCTGCACCCCCGGCTGTTCGCGATGCGCTTCGAGGGCAGTGAGACGACCGCGCCGGGCACCTGCGTGCTGGACGCGCCGGACCTCGTCACGGGGCTTGCGGGGCGCGGGTATCACACCGTCTGCATTGGCGGCGTGGGCTTCTTCAACAAGCGCAACCCGCTGGGCAACGTCCTCCCCGGGCTCTTCGCGGAGAGCCACTGGAGCCCGGAGCTGGGCGTGCGGGACGCGCGCTCCACCGAGCACCAGGTGGCGCTGGCGGTTCAGCGGCTGGACGCGTTGCCGCGCGAGCAGCGCGTCTTCCTCTTCATCAACGTGTCGGCGTTGCACCAGCCGAACCGGCACTACCTGCCCGGCGCCGCCCAGGACTCTCGCGAGTCCCACGCCGCGGCGCTGGAGTACGTGGATTCCCAGCTCCCACCGCTGTTCGCCGCCTTGCGGCGCCGGGGGCCCGCCTTCTGTATCGTCTGCTCCGACCACGGCACCGCGTACGGTGAGGATGGCTTCAGCGGCCATCGCCTCGCGCACCCGGTGGTGTGGACGGTGCCCTACGCTGAATTCTCTCTTCCTCGAGAAACCGCACCATGACGCGCCTGGAGCAGATGCTCGAAGGGTCGCCCTACGTGGCGTACCTCTACGGCTACCCGCACAAGACAGCCTACCGGCCCTTCACGCCCGCGCTCCCGTTGGAGTCCGTCTGGGCCGAGGAGCGCCGGGACGCGCTGTTCCTCTACGTCCACGTGCCGTTCTGTGAGATGCGCTGCGGCTTCTGCAACCTGTTCACCGCCGCCGGGCCGAAGCAGGACGTGGTGGATGGATACCTGGGCGCGCTGGTGCGTGAGACGAAGCGCGTGAAGGAGGCGCTGGGGCAGGCGACCTTCGCCCGCGCCGCGATTGGTGGCGGGACGCCGACGCTGCTGGACGTCGCGGGGTTGAACACCGTGTTCGACCTGACCGAAGGCGTCATGGGCGCGGACATGAAGAACATCCCCGTGTCCGTGGAGGTGTCGCCGGAGACGGTGGACGCGGAGAAGCTCCGGGTGCTGCGCTCGCGCGGGACGGACCGCGTGAGCATGGGCATCCAGAGCTTCATCGAGGCGGAGGTCGCCGCGGTGAAGCGGCCCCAGAAGACGGCGCAGGTCGAGGCGGCCCTGGACCTCATCCGCGCCACGGGGTTCCCCACGCTGAACCTGGACCTCATCTACGGGATGGAGGGGCAGACGGAGGAGAGCTTCCTCTTCTCGCTGCGCGAGGCCCTGCGCTTCACGCCCGAGGAGCTCTATCTCTATCCGCTCTACGTCCGGCCGCTGACCTTCCTGGGCAAGAAGGCGCGCGCCTGGGATGACATGCGTTTGTCGCTGTACCGCGTGGGGCGGAACTTCCTGATGTCCCAGGGGTACACGCAGGTCTCCATGCGCATGTTCCGCGCGAGCCATGCGCCGGACGCGGGCGGCCCGGTGTACCGCTGCCAGGAGGACGGCATGGTGGGGCTGGGCTGCGGGGCGCGCTCGTACACGGGGGGCGTGCACTATTCGTCCGAGTACGCGGTGGGCTCGCGCGAGGTGCGCTCCATCATCACGTCGTACAGCGAGCGGACGGAGGCGTCGTTCGGTGAGGTGGGGTACGGCTTCCGGTTGGACTCCGAGGAGCGCCGGCGCCGCTACATGCTGCTGTCGCTGCTGGCGGACGGCGTGGACCTGGCGGAGTACCGGCAGCGCTTCTGCACGGACGTGCTGGAGGACTTCCCCGAGCTCACCGAGCTGGAGTCTCACGGCCTGGCGCGGCGGGATGGCGGCTGGGTGAAGCTCACGCCCGCGGGGGTGGAGCGCTCGGACTTGATTGGTCCGTGGCTGCACTCGGAGCAGGTGCAGGGGATGATGAAGGAGTACGCCTGGCGATGAAGCTGACCGTGCTCTACCGAGGCCCGCTGTCGAGCTGCAACTACGGCTGCGAGTACTGTCCTTTCGGCAAGTGGAAGCACACGGACGAGGAGCTGGCCAAGGACCGCGCGGACCTGGAGCGGTTCGTCGCGTGGGTGGAGGCGCGCACGCAGGACACGGTGTCCGTGTTCTTCACGCCGTGGGGCGAGGCCCTCATCTGGCCGTGGTACCAGGAGGCGCTCGTTCGCCTGTCCCACCTGCCGCACGTCGAGCGCCTGGCGGTCCAGACGAACCTCTCCTGCAAGCTGGACTGGGTTCCCCGGGCGCGGGCCGACAAGCTGGGCATCTGGGCCACGTACCATCCGGAGTGGACGAAGCGGCACCGCTTCCTGGCTCAGTGCACGAAGCTGACCGAGCTGGGGGTGCGGCACAGCGTGGGCGTGGTGGGCTTCCTGCGCTTCACGGAGGAGGCCGAGTCCCTTCGCGCGGACCTTCCGGCGGACACGTACCTGTGGATCAACGCGGTGAAGGACGGACAGGAGGAGCCGTACACGGCGGAGGACATCGCTCGCTTCACGCGGTTGGACCCGCTCTTCCCGGTGAACAACACGCGTCACCCGAGCCTGGGTCGCGCGTGCCGGGGCGGTGAGTCTGTCATTTCCGTGGACGGGGAGGGTACGGCGCGGCGGTGTCACTTCATTGATGAGCCCATTGGGAACATCTATGCGCCAGACTTTGACGCCGCGCTGAAGCCCCGGCCGTGTGCCAAGCAGACCTGTGGCTGTCATATCGGGTACGTCCATTTGGAGTACCTGGAGTTGGACCGCGTGTTCGGCTCTGGCATCCTGGAGCGCGTCCCGGCCATCCCGCTGTGGAAGGCCGGGGAAAGGGGGCGCGATGATTTTCCCACGACAGCAGCGACCTGAGGTATCCCCTCATCTCAATCAGATGAGCCCGAAGGCTTGTTGGAAGACGGCGTGTTCTCGCAGCAGCTGATTGAATCGCTCCACCAGCGGTAGCAGGCGCCCGTCACTCATCCTCGGCATGGCCATGAAGTAACAGGCGCCCTGAGTGAAAAGGGAGTGGGTGCGCTTCTTGGGAGGGGCCTTCATTTGCTTGTCGTGCCGAGCGATTCGCCGGCCGCACCCAGTAGGGTCAGCAGCGCCTGGGCTAAGAACCTAGTTCAGTAGGGAAGACGGCCAACCACCTGCTGGGTTGACGAGGCAGCAGGACGAGCTCATGGGGGTGGTGAAGAAGGACGACTGCTGGCGTGTGCCAGCCGAGCTGTGGCGGCGCATCGAGCCGCTCCTGCCGACTCGGCCGGAGTACCCCCTGGGCGGCCAAATCCGCGCGCGCCCGACAGGCAGGCCCTGGACGGAATCCTCCTGGTGTTGCGTCCGGGGATGCAGTGGAGCGCGCTGAAGGCCATGGGCCTGTGCCATCCGTCCTCGGTCTATCGCCGCTTCTGCGAGTGGTTGGCCGCGGGCGTCTTCCGCGAGTTCTGGCGCCAGGGGCTTTTGGCCTACGACGGCTTGGCCCGGATTGATTGGCGATGGCTCGTGTTGGATGGAACCCAGGGCAAAGCGCCGCTGGGTGGGGAAAAAACCGGCCCCAATCCCACGGACAGAGCGAAACGGGGCACCAAGCGAAGCCTGTTGACCGACTCGCGCGGCGTCCCGCTCGGCCTCGTGGTCGCTGGCGCCAACATGAACGACTTCAAGCTGGCGCGAGCCACGCTTGAGTCCATTCCGGTCCGAAGGCCATTGCCGAGTCGGAGCCGCAGGCAAACGCTGTGCGTTGACTTGGGGTACGCCTTCTGGCCCGTGCGCGAACTGGCGCGGGAGTATGCCCTTACGCTTCGAGCGCCCAGACGGCGCGGATTGCGAGGGCTCACGCCATCACGACGAAGACGTCCTTCGCCCCGGTGGGTCGTGGAGCGGACCCACTCCTGGCTCAACCGCTTCCGCCGATTGCTGCTGCGCTGGGAGATGCGAGAGGACACCTACGTCGCGATGCTGCACTTCGCGCTGGGCATCATCACATGGTTCCACTCGCCCCTACTAAAGTAAGCTCTAAGGCGACAGAGGGCCCACTCGGTTTGGTTGACTGTGAATCAATGTGTTTCTCCTGGCCGCGTTCTGTCTGATTTCGCATCCTGCGGTGCGATTCGATTCAACTCGGTCCGTGCTTTCTCGATAATTCGGTTGCGCTTTCCAGGACAGGAGAAGTCCCGTGACGATCGTTCGAACCTCCGCCTCGCGTCTCTCCTCGCAGCCGTTGGGCCAGACCCAGGCTCCCCAGCGCCCATCTGCCACGGAGCCGTCAAGTCGCGCGCCGCTAGCCTCCACGCCTCCCAACAGGAACTCCATCAATCGCGACAGCTTCGTGGTGGGCCGCGAGGCCATCCGCGGCAGCAGTGAAGCCGCGAGGGAAGGTGTGTCCAGTACGTCTCTTCGCGGCGTCGAGTCGCGTACGGCGCGTCCGGTCTCGGAGTTCCCTTCACTGGCGCGAGGCGCCGTCCCGTTGCGCTCCCAAGACGTGTTCGAGGGAGGCCGCCGTCAGTCCGAGCGACTTCCTCCCGGTCCTCTGCCCGTCACGGGACTTGCGGTTTCGTCTCCCGCGCCTGCCACCGCCGCATCCGCTACCGCTGCGTCCTCCACTTCGGCGCGGGTGCAAGCTTCCGCGCCGGATCCGCGCTCGGTGGCCATCGCCCAGCGGTTGGTGCGCGCCGGAGGCACGGCGAAGCCAGAAGACGTGGCGGCGGTGCGCGTTGAACTCTCCCAGCTTTCGTACTCCGTCCTTCAGCGTGCCGAGCGCCGTGGGATGACGGTCGTCGCCGCGCGTGAGAGCGTGACCGATCATGCAACCCACCTTCGGGGACAACACCCTCGAGGTTACGAGGCCGGCGCAACGTGGGACACCGTGCCAGGCACGTATATTGATCGCAACCGTGAGGTCATCATCGCCACCAACTCGAACGATACCGGAGGACGCGAGGTCGCTCGCACTGGGGAAGGCCACGGTGCCTACAGCCTCCTTATCCACGAGTTCGCTCACGGCATGGATCGCGAATCCGCGCTCGGTCGGGACTACACCTCACGGTCCTCCGGGTTCCGTCGAGCCTATGAGGCGGACCGCGCCAGCCTCCATCGCAGCGGCAAGTCATATCTGCTCCAGGACGGAGTTGCCGGCCGTGAGGAGGCGTTCGCCGAGGCCTATGCCCGGTTCGCCGGAGGCGACGCCACGCTGCGCACCGAGGCACCCAATCTTCATACCTACTTCACAGAGATGCAGCGGACTTTGGACGCTCCCGCCAGGTAAGAACCTATTTCGGTAGGGAAGAAGGCAGGCCACCTGCTGGGTTGAAGAGGGAGGAGGACGAGCCCATGGGGTAGTGAAAAAGGACGACGGCTGGCGGGTGCCCGACGAACTGTGGCGGCGCATCGCTCCGCTCTTGCCGGCCCGGCCGGAGCACCCACTGGGCTGCCACAATCCACGCGTGCCCGACAGACAGGCCTTGGATGGAATTCTCCTGGTGCTGCGTACGGGCATGCAGTGGGGCGCGTTGAAGGCGACCGGCTTGTGCCATCCGTCCTCCGCCTACCGACGCTTCCGGGAGTGGTTTACCGCGGGTGTCTTCTGAGAGTTCTGGCGCCAGGGGCTGTTAGCCTACGACGGCTTGGCGCGGATTGATTGGCGATGGCTTGCGTTGGATGGAACCCAGGGCAAAGCGCCGCTGGGTGGAGGAAAAAACCGGCCCCAACCCCACGGACAGAGCGAAACGGGGCACCAAGCGAAGTCTGCTGACCGACTCGCGCGGCGTCCCCCTCGGCCTCGTGGTCGCTGGCACCAACACGAACGACTTCAAGCTGGCGCGAGCCACGCTTGAGTCCATCCCGGTCCGACGTCCATTGCCGAGTCGGAGCCGCAGGCAAACGCTGTGCGTCGACCTGGGGTACGCCTTCAGGCCTGTGCGCGAGTTGGCGCAGGAGTATGGCCTGACGCTCAAAGCGCCCAGACGAAGCGGACCGAAAAGGCCCACTCAGTTTCGGCGGCGACCTCCTTCGCCTCGCTGGGTTGTGGAGCGGACCCACTCTTGGCTCAACCGCTTCCGCCGACTCCTGGTGCGTTGGGCGAAGCGAGAGGACACCTACGTCGCGATGCTGCACTTCGCGCTGGGCATCATCACGTGGTTCCACTCGCTCCTACCGAAATAAGCTCTAAGGCGGAAATGAGCAGCAGCTTGTCACGTCGCTCGGGCATGCCGACGCGCACCTGCGTCAGGCCCATCCCGAACTTCACGCCGGGTAGGAATTCACCCCGTCAGCGGACCTCGTTTCCGAATCCTTCGGGGAAGCGGGGCTCTGCTCTCCTGCTACGCAAAACGCTCCGCTTGGCCAGCCCAGCTACGGTGTTCTGGCGTAAAGCCGCTCGATCGAATGGACGACGGCTCGGGCCGAATGTTGGACTAGGTTGGCTGCTTGGGGTGGGCGGGACCTTTCAATGACGCATCGGAGCATCGGCGTGACGGATGATGGCTTTACATGTCCCAAATGTGCAGGCCGACTGCAGATAGAACCGGAGCGCACGTTAGGGCCGAACGAGTTTTATCGATGTGTAGAGTGTGGAGGCGAACGGGCGTTTCATATGGTCCCTCCTGTTGAAGATATTTACCGGGCACTGGGACCCGTGGGGACGCTTTGGGTTCTATGGAGGGATGAGAAGCCGAAGTTGCGTGATGCACTAGCGCTTCGCCACCTCGTTGGAGATTTCAGGGACCGGCCCATTCGGGAAGTCCTTGGGCAAATCTCGGACCGACGTGGATGGGCGTTTGAACGAGTGACAGTCCGAAAAGCTGAAGAGCTGAGGCGGCAAGCGCTTTCACTGGGGTTTCGAGTCGAGTCTGAATTTCCAACATAACGCCAGAGCCCAATGATGTGGCCGCTGGGTCATTTGTGATTGATTGCGTGTGTTTCAGTGCTTCTTTCCAAGAAACCAGATGGGCTCTTGGCTGGGGCGGCAGGTGGCAGGCGACTACGCGAGGTCCCGAAGGGCTTCGCGAATCTCCCACTCGTACACCGTGAGCCCGTCGCGGCGCAGGTTGGGGAGCAGGTCCCCGAAGGCGTTGGCCTCCAGCACGCGGTGCCCGGTGAAGTGCTCCTCGTACATGAGGTCGATGCCCACGTGCAGGCAGTCATGGGTCCGGGCCGCCATGCGGCAGCTCTCCATGGCTGCCTCGAGCTCGTTCCGAGGCACCACTTCGTGGAAGGCGTCCAGGTCCCCGCGCTTGCCGCCCAGATGCAGGTTGGTGATGGGCCTCAGGCTCTGCCGAATCACCGTGAAGGCGGGCTCGCCCCGGACCATCAACACGCGGCAGTCGAAGTAGTCGCCGCTCAGCCGGGCCTTGGGGATGGCGCGCTCCACCTGGGCGCCTTCGTTCAGGAGGAACGTGAGGACTTCGTCCACCCGCTCCGGCTCCTCGACCCGGCGCACCTTGAGCGAGTTGTACCAGCCCGTCTCCGCGACCTCGATGGTGGTGGTGAGTGTGTCCCGGCTGCGGCCTCGACGAAAGATGCCGAGGCACGACGCCGAGGAGCCACACGACACCTTCACGAAGACCTCGTCCCAGTCCTCCTCGTGCATCCGCTGCCGGAGCGACGCCACGTCCGTGACGCCGTCCAGGGGCTCGGGGACGGGGACGCCCAGCGCCGCATATCGCCGGGAGGTGATGCGCTTGTCGAAGAGGTCCGCGATGGCGGAGGGCTTCTGCAGGACGCGCCAGCGGGGATGCGCAGCGAAGGTGGCCTCCAGCTCCGTCAGGACGCGCAGGAAGCCCAGGTGGTGCTGCCGGGGGCTGAGGATGCGGCCGTGGTCCTGCGGCAGGCCGTCTACCTGCTCCGGCGTCAGCACCGAGCACCCGTGCTCCAGCGCATCCACGTAGCCTCGCTTCAGCAAGGCCTTCTCGACCTCCCAGTTCTCACCCGTGGCGTCGATGCGGACCAGCGCCTCCGAGTCCGGCAGGCCCGCCAGGAGTCCTGGTGTCGCCAACAGCTCGCGCCACGGAACGACGTGGGCAGGGGAGAGTCCTTGCCGGGCGAGGGCCTCCTGGAACAGCGTCACGCGCCGGTTCTCCGCGTTTCCGATGAGGATGAACGGCGGCGCGCCTCTCATGGATGTCTATTCTCCGATCGCCACGTAACGGCCGTCTTCGCCGTCGTCGTAGATCTCACGCTGGCGCGCCGTGACGACCTCACGACACAGCTTGGCCAGCAGCTTGATGCCCTTGGACGTGAGCTGGTTCCGAGACACGTCCAGCTTCTGGAGGTGCTTGAACGCCGAGGCGTTCGCGGCCAGCACTTCCGCGTCGGCGTCCATCAACGTGCCCTTCGACAGGTCGAGCGTTTCGAGCTGCTTCAAGACCTTCGACTTCGCGAGCAGCGGGGTGAGGGAGTCGGAGAAGGCCACGTTGCACAGGCCCAGGTGCTTCAGCTTCGGCAGGCCCGTGGCATCCAGGAGGGGCTGCACGTCTTTCCCGCGGAACCGGCCGCCGTGATTCTCACTGCCGAACCAGACCTCCAGGTGCTCCAACTTGGGCCACTTCGCGCCGGTGATGGATTGAAGCGCGGCCTTCGGCAGGCCCGCGGACTCGAGCGTGAAGCGCTGCAGCTCGGGCAGCTCCAGCGCCCCCAGGCGCACGTCTCCGCCCCGCAGGCGCAGCTCCGTGAGCTGGGGCAGCGCCTTGAGCACGTTCGTCAGGTTCCCCAGGCGGACCCAGGACAGCTCCGATTCGTCCGGGAAGATGAAGTCGCCCAGGAACAACCGGGTCAGCGCCTTCGGCGTCCACTTGGTGAGGACCCGGGCGAGCTCGGTGTAGTCCGCGTCACCCTCGCGGTCCGGGATGCCCAGCGTGAGGTCCTGGAGGAACGTTCCGGACGGATGCCGGAGCAGCATCGTCAGGGTGTCGACGATGTCGAAATCAGCGTCGGCGTCGTAGTCCGGCGACGTGACGCGCGCGGTGTGGATGAAGCCCCAACGCCAGCCCACCTGCAGGGCCTTCTCGGCCTGCATGGCGGTGAGCCCGACGCCGAGGAGCGTTCCCTGGTGTTCCTTTTGAAGGGCGGCCACCTTCCGCTTGAGCTTGGTGACCTCATCGCCCCGGGCTCGGCTCAGCGCGTGCTGCAAGGCGATGAGCTCACCGCGCGGGTCGCCCTGGGCCTGGAGCCAGTCGGCGTAGACGAGGTATCCGTCCGCGTCGTTCGGAGCCCGGAGGATGGCCTCCTCCAGCTCCGGGTTCGTCTTGGGCGCGGGGGCCGTGTCCTTCGGCTTCACGCGCTGGTAGCCCTTCTTCGTCTTCTCCAGGACCTGCTTCTGGTAGGCCTGCCGCGCTTCGTAGGTGTGCTCGAACTTCTGGGTCTTCTCCTGGCCCTCGGCGCCGATGCGGCCCCAGCGGGTGGTGAGGACAGCGTCCTTCCGGTCGACTTCCCAGAACTTGCTCGAACTGCCTTCCTTGTATTCGAAGCGCGGCATGCTGTGTCCCCCAGGAGCGGCGTTACGCCGCCTGGGTTCTACTCGCCCACCGCGGCGTAACGGTAGTCCTCTTCGTACTCACGCTGGTTGCCCACGTTCGCGTGCGGAATCGCCTTGGAGATGAGTGACTGGCCCTCGTCCTCCAGGATGTTCTCGCTGACGTCGAGCTGCTTGAGGTGGGTGAAGGCCGCCGCGTTGTCCGCCAGCGCCTTCGCGCCCTCGTTGGTCAGCGTGCCCATGGAGATGTCGAGCTTCTCCAAGCGCGGGAGCACCGCCGCGGAGGGCAGCGCCTGGGCGAGCGCGTCCGTGAACTCGGAGTTGCGCAGGCCCAGGTGCTTGAGGTTCGGCAGGCCCTGGCCGTCGAGGATGGGCTGGATGTCCTCCACGCCGCCCTCCGCGCCGTAGTTGTCGCTGCCGAACCAGATCTCCAACTTCTCCAGCTTCGGCCACTTCGCGCTGGCGATGGACTTGATGGCGTTCAAGGGCAGGCCGCCGGTCTCCACGGTGAACTCGCGCAGCTCGGGCAGGTCGATGTCGCCCAGCGCCAGCTCACCGCCGCGCAGCCGCAGCGTGCGCAGGTTGGGCAGCACCTTCAGCGCCGACGAGACGTCCGTCAGGTGCGTCCACGAAATCTCCGTGTCGTCCGGGTACTCGAAGTCGCCGATGAACAGGTCCTGGAGCGTCTTGGAGCCACCGGCCTTCGCGATGGCGCTGATGACGTCGCCGTACTCGTTCTCGCCATCGAAGCTCGCCATGCCGATGGTGAGGCCGCGAATGAAGCGGGCGGAGGGGAGCGCGAGCAGCTCCTGGGTGAGCTCGCCGATGTCCCGCTCGGAGTCGTAGTCCTTCTGGCCCACGCGCGCGGAGCGGATGAAGCCCAGGTGCCACTCCGCCTTGAGCTCCTCTTCCTTCACCGCGTCCACCAGCTCGCCGTACAGCAGGGACTGGTGCTTCTTGATGAGGGCGTTGGCCTTCTTCTTGAGCTCGGTGGCCTCGGCGCCGCTGGCCTGCGAGGCCGCGTGCTGGAGGGCGATGAGCTCGCCGCGCGGGTCACCCTGGCTCTGGAGCCAGTCGGCGTAGACGAGGTACGCGTCGACGTTGTCCGGGTCCTTGAGGATGGCGGCCTCGAGCTCCGGGTTGGAGGCGGCCTCGGCGCCGTCGTCCTCGCCACCCTCGTCGTCGTCGCCCTTGCCCTCGATGACGTAGCCCTTCTTCTCCTTCTCGCGGACGAGCTTGTCGTGCTCCTTCTGGGCCTCGGCGGGGGTGCCGAAGGTCTGCGTCTTCTCCTGGCCGTCGGTGCCGATGCGGCCCCACCGCGTGGTGAAGGTGTTGCCGGAGAGGGTGATCTCCCAGAACTTGCTGGAGCTGCCTTCCTTGAACTCGTACCGCGGCATGGCCCGTCCTTCGTCGGTTGCGCCGGGTGGGCGCATTGGGAAACCCGACGCTAGAGAAGGCTCTGCGCAAGCTCAAGCGTTACGCCGAGCCACGCTTCCCAAGGCTCGCCAGCACGAGGGCCGCCTTCGGACGGTTCTGACTTTCGAGAATCCAGGACTTCGCGCCTGTCGCGAAGTGCTCGCACGCTGGGCGACGGAGCGCCGAGGTCGAGCACGTGCAAGCCGACGCGGGGACCCGGGGAATGAAACATCGTCTCGACTTGACGGCTCGCGTCGAGGAGCACCACGTCCACGCGGGCGCGCTTCGTCCGCTCCTCGGCGTCGGCGAGGACCCCCTCCAGCGTGGCGGCGGTGATGACCTCCGCCGTGCCGCGGGCGCGATACTCGCGCAGCAGCAGCTCGCACAGGCCGCGCTCCGCCTCCAAGGGGGCCGCGCCGTCATCCGCACGGAGGAACACGGCGCGGAAGTGGAGCTCCTCGGTGCCCAGCCAGAGTGAGAGCCGTCGCACCAGGCAGAGCAGCAGGCCCAGCGCCACGACGACTCGCTGCCAGCGCACCCCCGCGTCCTTCACGCGTGCATCCACCAATCCGGGCGGGAGGACGAAGGTAATGACGCGGCGGCGGCGGACGGTGATGCTCTCGTCTCGCGTGTAATAGAGGAGCTCGCCCTCCACGTAGCGCACGTCGAAGAGGTCGAGGTTCGGCTCGTCCTCCATGTAGACGAGCTCGGAGGTGACGAGGTTCTCCAGGTTGCCGACATTGGAGACGGAGGAGAAGCCGCCCTGTGGAAACGCGGCTTCGTCCTCCAGCGACATGGGGAGCGGCGCGAGGCTCACCGGGCGGGCGCGCAGTTTGGGCGGCAGGGATTGCGACAGGGCCTCCGCGGCCTCCACCGCTTGCTCCAGGGCCATCCGCTGCGCCTTGCCATGGAGGTGTTCCAGGTTCTCCAGCGTGAAGGACTCCGCGTCACCGAGCAGGGCTTGGGCGCGCCGGGCCGCGCTCGCCAGCGCTTCGTAGCCCTCCGCGAGCCGTTCCAGCGCGGCGCTGGTGCCGGATTCGCGCAGGGCGGTGTAGCCCGCTTGGAGCAGCTCCGTGGGGGGGCGCTCCAGGACGCGCCGGGCCAGGGCGGGGCTCACCGGGCTCCCCGCGGTGAAGCCCATGCGCGTCAGCACCCGGGCGACGAGGAAGGCGATGCCTCGCGGGTGGAGTGTCTCGGGCAGCCGCGCGAGGGCGGCGGAGACGGCCTCCAGGTGCGGCTCCGCGGCCAGTCGTCCCAGCACGTGGTCGTCATACGCGCGCACCGCGGCGCGCAGCCGGGGCAGGGTGTCGGGAACCGCTGCGGACGGGGCGAGCGGCACCCCGGCGACGAGCCGGCCCAGGTCCATCACGAAGGCGACTGGGGGCAGGGCGGGTGACTCCGCGAGCAGGGCGAGCAGCCACGGCACCGAGGCCGTGACGGCGTCCGGCGTGACGTGTTCCTGTCGCGTCAGGCACAGCCCCGCGCACAGCCAGCGCTCCGTGTCCCCCGGGCTTGTCGGCTCCGTGTTCATCCGTGGCTCACGAGAGGCCCAGCAGCCGGGGCACCTTCTCCTCCAGCAAGTCAATCTCCTCCCGCGTCTCGCCCAGGTAGGAGAGGAGCTGGAGGTCCTGCCGCTCCACCGCGCCGCCGTGGAAGATCCACGCGCGGGTGCGCAGCAGGCGGTAGAGCTTCACCAGCTTGCGGTCGCTGATGAACACGCCGTCCTCGCGCGTCAGCGTCTGCACCACGCGGCGGAACTCGCGCAGCAGGTCGTCGCGGAAGAAGAGGTCGCGGTCTCGCAGCTCGCGGCCGTCCGGCCCCGTCTCGCGCCGGCCCATCATCAGCGTCAGGTAGCGGTGCGCCTTGAGGATGTCGTCGAGCGTGGCGTGGCCTTCCGCCCAGGGCTTCTGGTTCATCTCCCGGTGCGTCTGGGACTCCAGGCCGGAGTCCAGCAGCTCCAGGAAGTAGCGGTCCTGCACCGGGCGGCACGCGGCCTTGAGGCAGAAGCGGTCCTTCAGCGCGCCCAACTCGGCGTGCTCGGGCAGCTCGTTGGTGGCGGCGAAGAGCACCTTCAGCTTCACCGGCTGCGGCGCGCCGTCCTGGTAGAACTTGCGCTCGTTGATGACGGTGAGCAGCGCGTTGAGGATGGCGGAGCTGGCCTTGAAGACCTCGTCGAGGAACACGAGCCGCGCCGTGGGCAGCTTGCCGCCCTCGCGCCGGATGTAGCGGCCCTGGCGCAGCAGGTTGATGTCGATGGGGCCCAGCACCTCCGACGGCTCGGTGAAGCGCGTCAGGAGGTACTCGAAGTAGTCCTCGTTGGGGATGCGCAGCGCGTCCCGGAACTTGAGGACGAGGTCGGACTTGGCCGTGCCTGGTGGGCCCACCAGCAGCAGCGGCTCCTGCGCCACCGCGGCCACCGTCATCAGGTCCACCAGCGTCTGCTTGCCCACGAAGTGGCGGCCCAGCGCCAGGCGGAAGCGGTTGAGGCGCTCGCGCAGGCCGTGGGCCTCGCTGGCGAGCGCGTCGAAGGTCAGCTCGGAGATGGCGGGAAGACTGCTCATGTGCGCTCCTCCAACTCCTGATGGATGCGCCGTCGCACCAGGAATTCATCTTCGTCCAGCCAGCGCCGCGCGCGTTCTCCGGTGCCCTGCGCCACCTCCACGTGGCCCTGCACCAGCGCGTCCGCCAGCTCCACGACGGAGAGACAGAAATGACTGTTGGTGTTGTAGCTGTCCGTGACGTTGGGCAGCCCTTCCGAAATGCGCGCGAGGCCCGGCAGCGCCAGCTCCACGGGGGCCTGGGCCAACGCGCCCGCGAGGCCGCGCATCAACACCAGCCGGTCCGGGAGCGAGCCCTTCGTCGCGCTCAGTGACTCGAAGGCGGCATCGAACACGCTGACGGCATCGGCTGTGCGCCCCTGCATGGACAGACCCGCCGCCACGCCGAGCCGCGCCGTGAGGGGCGTCTTGGGGCCCGACAGCCGCTCTTGCGCTGCGTCCACCAGCTCGGCGGCTTCGCGAGTGAGGCCGACTCGGCGCAGGCTGCGCAGGCTCACGCCGAGGATGCCCTGGCTCCATGCGGGCGACGCGGGCGGCAGCTCCGTGAGGACCTCGCGCAGCCGCGCCGCCAGCGTCTGGGCATGGTCCGCGCGTCCGAAGAGGGCCGCCAGCGTGAGCGCGTCGCCGAGCATCACGGCCTGGGCTTCGCGGGGGAGCCCGCCCAGCGCCGCGACGAGCCGGTTCAGCAGCGGGAGCGCACGCGCCGGCGCGACGCGGGGCAGGGTGGCCAGCAGTCCGCCGATGAGTCGTTGCCGTTCCTCGAGGGGCTGCTTCGCATCGGTGGCCCGGCCCGTCAGTTCCTCGACCTGTGCCGCCACCCGCGCTGGGTCCTTCAAGTCACGAAGGGCGGCGAACTCCTCGCCGCGCAGATCCTTCGCGCCGCGCCCGAAGGCCCTCGCCGGGTCCAGGCGTTCGCTGGGCTCCAGCAGCGCTGAGGCTTGTCGCAGCCGGTCCACCTTGTAGCGCTGGAAGGTGCCCAGGGCGTTCAGCTCGGCGGCGATGTCGGGAGGCAGCGGTGTCTCGGGCGGCAAGCCTTCCAGGGCCTGGGCCACCCGCGCGCCGTAGGCACGGGAGAGGAACCCGTGGATGGCCTCCTTCGCGTCGACCGCCTCCGCCGCCGCGGCCGCGAGCGCCCGGGGGCGGTCCGTCTGTCCGAGCCGCGCGAGGCCCACGGCGAAGACGTAGCGAACGTAGGCCAGCGTGAGCTCGGGCGCGGCTTCGATGGACGAGCGGCGGCGGGGTGTGTGCTCGAAGCGCTCCAGCAGGGCTTCGAGCTGCGCCACCACCCGGGGCGCATGGGCCACGTCGGCGCCACCGCGCAGGAAGCGCGGCACATCCCGGGCGGGTGACAACCCCCGGTGGAGCATCGCCATCAGCCGGTCGCCCGCCCGCGCGAGGCCGAGCGCGTCGCCACCCGCCAGCGTGTCGAGCGCCGTTCGCGTGAGCCATACCGACCGAACGTCGAGCTCCGCGTCATGCCGGTCCAGCCAGCGCTGAAGCGTCGCGACATCGCCGGGTATGGCGTCCCCGGGGGCCCTCGTCGCGCGCACCAGTCCGCTGGCGATGCCGCGCACGTCATCGTTCGTCGGAGCGGCAGCGGCCAGTCGCTCCGCGGGGGACGCGGCCCCTTCGGCTTCCGCATCCGCCCAGCGCCGCGCGAGCTCCGCGGCCTCGGTGTCGGTCGCGGACCACAGCGCGCGCGTCCAGCAGAGGCTCGCCTCGCGCTTGCGGCCCAGCCGGCCGTTCAGCTCCGCCATGCGAACCCAGAGCGCCTGCCGCTGGGGCGAATCGGCGGGGACCTCCAGGGCCAGGAAGGACTTCTCCAGCGTCCCCAGCTCCTCTTCCACCTCGCTCACCTGGGCGGAGGTGAGCGGTGCCAGCCGGGCGCCGGTGGCCGTGGGTTGCGCGACGCGCACGGCGACGATGGGCGGTGGGGGCGCGGGAGCCGCGTCTGGCACCGGCGCTTCCTGGCGGGCGCGGCGCGTCCCTCTCGGGCTCTTCTCCGGCGCGTCGTCGGATTGAACCGCACGGGCCGCCGTCTGCCATTCACCTTCCGCGGCCTCGAAGGCGGCGAAGTCGAACGTCGCGCTCCGGATCCAGGGCGCGAGTGCGTCGGCGTGGGTGTCCACGACGTAGTCCACCCACGTGTCGAGCGGCTGGAACGCGGATTCCGGCAGCCGCTCCGCGCGGAACCCGCCCCCGCCCGTGGGGTGCAGCCACGTCACGGTGTCGGTCTGCGGCACGAGCAGCGCGCGCAGCCGGTCCCGGCGCACGGGGGGCTCCAGCAGGCCGTCGCAGGGGAGGAAGAGGTCGGTGAGCTGGGGCAGCGGCGCGTACGCCATGCCGGAGAGCCCCAGCTCCGGAGGCCGCTCGCGTCCTGTCCGGGCCCGCAGCACGATGCACGGCGCGTCAGGCGGCCCCGAGACGGCGAAGCGAAGCTGCGCGAGCAGCGGCTCCGGCAGCGTGTGGACCAGGGACTCCACCTGAGTGAGCGCATTCTCGCGCAGCACCCAGAGGCTCGCGGGCTCCGTGCGCGCGGCCCGCGTGAGGCGCAGCGGCACCGTCAGCCGCCCCGGCGCGGGCGTGGGCGTCCAGTCCTCTCCGGGAGCCGGGAGCCGCAGGTCGGTGTGTTGATACAGGTCCGTCCACGGCCCGTCCGGCGCGGTCAGCCAGGGGCCCTGGCCGTGGATGAGCAGCAGCGTCCCGGTGGGCGCCTGCAGCGTGCGCGCGAGCGGATGCGTGTAGCCCACCTCCACCCAGACGGCGTGCTGCCCGGGAACGGCGGGGACGAAGGCGCGCAGTGGTCCCGTGGCGTCCAGCGCGCTGGTGAGCGTGAAGTAGGGCGGCGCCACGGCGCGGAGCAGGGCGCGCTGCTCCGTGGATCGCGCGAAGCACACCTCCTGCCGGTCGCAGCCCAGGCGCAGCATCTCGCCCGCGAGGGGGAGCAGCGCCTCCGCGTTCGGCGGCAGGAAGAGGACCGGGCCGGTAGGAGCGCGCTCCAGTGAGGAGGGCCGCGCCGTCACCAGCTCCGCCCAGCAGAGGACGGGGGTGGCATCTTTCGCGCGGGCCCGCGTCACCTGGACACCCACGGACGCGAGCCGTGCGAGCACGTCCTTCTCCGGCATCACCTCGGGCAGGACGTGGAGCGCGCCATCGGGCGTCCGCTGGTAGCGGGCGGGGGCGGCCTGGACTTCCGCGGGGATGAGTCCGGAGGTCAGCGCCAGTTGGAGCGCTTCCTCACTGGTGAAGACGAGCATGGACATCAGGCCTTCTGGCCGACCTTTCCGGAGACTTCCTCGGCGGTGGCGTCGGGCGCCGCCGTCTGGCCCGAGGGCGTGTCGCGTTGGACGATGACCCGCCCGAGCTCGGAGGCCTTGAGCGTGCCGCCCTGGATGAGCGAGTCCACGAGCCGGCGATGCTCGTCCTCGTGCTCCATGGGCAGCGCGTCCGCGTCGCTCTCGTACTGGATGATGACGTCCTTGCGGCCCGTCGCCGGGTCCACCTGGAGTCGGAGGATGAGGCTAGCCAAGGGCGGACTCCTTCCGGGGCGTGGCGTGCGCGGGGGCCAGATGCGTGAAGGCCTCCCGGTCCAACACCTTGCGTTCGATGAGCAAATCCCTGAGGGCCACGAGCCGCTCCTTCTCGCGGTGGAGGATATCGCGCGCCCGGGCGCGCTGGACGGACAAGACCTCCTGGATGGCCGCCTCCAGCGTGGCGCGCGTCGCGTCGGACAGCGCGTGCCGGTCCGCCTGCCGTCCCGGCGCGTCGAAGCGGCGCACGGGCACGCCATCGCCGCCCATGCCCAGGTCTTCCACCAGCTCGCGCGCGATCTCCGTGGCGCGCTCCAGGTCATGCGCGCTGCCCAGGGAGAGGTCGTCCAGCAGCAGGGCCTCCGCCTCGCGCCCACCGAAGAGCATGCAGATGCTGTCCAGCAGTTGGCCTCGCGTGACGACGTAACGGTGCGCCGGGTCCGCGTACTGCACATGCCCCAGCGAGCCCGCGAGGTCGCCCCGGATGCTGATGCGGTCAATGGCGGGCGCGTGCTCGCAGAAGAGGGCGCAGACCGCGTGGCCCGCCTCGTGGGTGGCGACGACGCGCTCCTCGGTGGGCGTGAGCTCGGGCCGGTCGAGGAACTCCGTCAGCGCGCGCTCCACGTCCACGGCTTCGGTGGGGCCCTGGGCCCCTTCCCGCAGCCGCCGCCGCGCGAGCGCCCGGCACAGGGCCTGGATGTGGTCACCCGAGAAGCGCGTCCCGGTGCCCTCCACCCGGTCGCCCGTGCGCTTCACCGCGTAGTCCAGGGCGCGCTCGGTCATCTCCAGCGCCAGCCTCTGGTTGTAGATGCCCAGGATGGCGCGCCGGTCCGCGCTGTTGGGGTAGGGGATGCAGAGCTGGAACTCGAAGCGCCCGGGGCGCAGCAGCGCGGGGTCCAGGGACTCCACGAAGTTGGTGGTGCCCACGACGAAGACGAGCTCCTCCTTGCGGAAGCCGTCCATCTCCGTGAGGAGCTGGTTCACCATCGAGTGCTCCACGCCCGAACCGGTGTACGTGCCACGCGCCGAGGCGAAGGAGTCCAGCTCGTCGAACACGATGATGCTGGGGGCCGCCTGCCGGGCGCGGACGAAAATCTGGCGGAGGTTCTCCTCACTCTCGCCCACCCAGCGGCTCTTCAGCTCCGGGCCGCTCACCACCTGCACGGCGGCGCCCAGCGCGGAGGCCATGGCCTTGGCGAAGAGCGTCTTCCCCGTGCCGGGCGGGCCCCAGAAAATCATCCCGCGTGGCAGCAGCAACTCCACGCGCTTCACCGCCTCCGGGTCACTCAGCGTGTCCTTGTGCGCGAGGACATCGAGAATCTCCTGCTGCAGCCGCTGCTTCACCTTCGCGTAGCCGCCGATGTCCCCGTGCAGCTCCAGCTCTGGAACGCTGAGCGAGCCCGTCAATGTGGCCGAGCGGAGCTGCGCATACGCGTGCTTCGGATTCGAGGGGTAGTCCTCGCCGGTAATCGCACCGAGCAGCCGCCGCAGGCGCACGGCGTTGACGCCGGAGACGTGCTTGTAGAGCGCGTACGGCTGGAGCCCCTGGCCGAACTTGCGGCACTCGCGCTGGGTGATGAGGTAGCGCAGCCGCTCCCGCCCCACGCCGAGGATGCTCTCCTTGTGGGGGAAGAGGTTCTCGATGACGCGCGGCACGGCGAAGGACGGGTCCTTGAAGCCGACCCAGACCATCTCCGGGTTTTCATAGAGGAGCGGGATGACCTCGCGCGCCTCGCTGGTGAGTCCGCCGCTGCTGGTGGTGAGCAGGTCCAGGTGCGGCAGCACGACGATGCGCTCCCGCACGGCGCCGCGCACCGCGTCCCGGAGCTGCGCGATGAGCGTGGCCATCATGCTGGGCGCGGGCATGCCGGGAGGCGGCTCGTGCGCGGTGCGGCCGTCCAGGTAGAGGAACTGCTTGCCGTCCTTCTTCAGCCGGTCCCGCAGGCACTTGTAGAAATAGGGCGTCAGCTCCTTGTCCGCCTCCACCATGACGGGGAGGCCGCGCAGCAGGGCCTCGCAGACGCGGTTCAGCTCGGCGGGGTACGCGGCTTCGACGGCGGCGAAGGGCGACAGCTCGGTGGGCAGGGACTCCTCGGGGATGCGCTGGCTCATACGCGCACCTTGATGGTCAGCGAGCCCGTCGCCGCGTCCTCATGGACTTCCTCGATGGTGCCGAGCTGCCCGGCGCGCACCTTGAGCGCCTCCGCCGTCACCTTGTTGGAGATGGCATCCAGCTCCGACTTGAGGTCCCGCAGCCGTCCCTCCAGCTTGCGCGTCACGTCCTGTCGCAACGCGTCCGCGGCGACGTCGGCCGCGTCCTCCAGCCGCGCGCGCGCCAGGTCCTGGGCTCGCAGCTTCGCTTGCTCCACGTCATGCGGGCTCTCGACGGCCAGCTCGCCGCGCGCCTTCAGCTCCACTTCCTTCTCGCCGCTGAGCGTGACGCTGACGTCGCCCGTCGTCACGTCCACCGCGATGCGGACGCCATCCGCCTCGGTCCTCAAGGCCACGTCGCCGTCCTGGGTGAAGCCGCGGCTCGCCAGCTCCGCGGACAGCAGCCCGGCCAGCTCCTCCCGCGACAACAGCGGAAGCAACTCCAGCTTCGTGCAGAGGCCGTCCTCGGCCTGGACGACGCGGTTGAGGGACTCGGAGACGGAGACTCGGTAGGCGCGGCTCATGGAGCGCTCCCGGTGGATGAAGGTGGAACCGCGGCGGCGGCACTCGTGAGGGAGGTGGCCAGCTCCCGGGCATGGTCCTCCGCGCGGCGGAAGCCCGCCTCGCCGAAGGTGCCCCACTCGGACAGCAGGAGCTGCGCGGTGTCGTAGTCGTCGTCGAAAAAGCGCACGGCGCGGTGCTCCGCGTCCCAGCGCGACAACCGGCCCAGGGTGCGCAGAAACGCCGCGGAGGCGCGAGCGGCCTCGGCCCGGGAGGACAGGGAGGCCGACGACGACAGCCCCTCCACCCAGCGCGAGGCGGGCTGGTCCATCAGCGGGCGCGCGGCATCGATGAGGAACCCCGCCAGGTCCCTGCGGCCGGCGGCGTCCACCGCGTCGAGGAACGCGGCGAGCACGGCCTCCTGCGCGGCGCCCAGGGCCATGGCCTCGGCGGGTGAGGCGATGCTTCGCTTCGACTCCTCCAGGCCCCGCCACCGCTGCGCGAGCTCCCGCCGCAGCGCCTCCAGCAGCCACGCGCCGTCGGCCAGCAGCGGGGTGAAGGCGGCGGCGTCGAGCTCGGGGCGCGTCGTCCCGAACTGCTCGGGGAAGCCCAGCCAGCAGAGCGCGGAGCGGCGGAAGACGGGCTGCACCCCCAGCGCCCGCGCGCAGTGGGTCCCCGCGACGAGCCGGCAGCAGAGGTAGAGGAGCCACTCGTCGGCGAGCGTGGGCGTCCCCTCCACCTCGAGCGGCGTGACGCCGAGCTTCGTCAGCGGCTGCTCGAGCATCCAGCGCAGGACGTGGAGCGTGAGCGGTGAGAAGCGCAGCGGGGGCGGGGCATGACGCTCCCACAGCCGGCCGGACCGCACCTGGCCCTCGTGGAGGGAGCGCTCCCGCCGCCAGCCACCCGCGCGGGCCAGCGCGAGCACGCTGCCCTTGGCGAGCGTGTCCCGCAGCACCTGCAGCGCGGGGGGACTGAAGCGGCGCGGCACGGTGTGGATGCCGCGGAGCAGGTCCTCCACGGAGGCGTACTGGCCCATGCCGACGACGGCGCGGGCGAGCGTGAGCAGCGAGTGCTCGGTGGGGGCGACGCGAATCATGGCCGGAACGCGTTGGCGAGCGCGGGCCAGCCGTTGATGACGAGCCGCCCGTCCACGAAGTGCACCTCCGCCGTGTTGGGGGCGGTGAAGCACGGGTCGTCCGGCGTATGGCGGCCGGTGAGGAAGTGCAGGACCTGGTTGCGCGAGCCAATCCACCGGCGCGCCGTCTCGGGCGCGTCCTGCTCGAAGCGGCCGTCCACCAGCAGGTCCACCGTGGCCAGCAGCCGATCCACGTCGGGCCGGCCCATGGCGCGGAGCTCCTCGATCGTGTACCCCGTGTAGACCATGATGCTGAGCCCGGCGGCGCGGAGGCGCTCGCACAGCGCCGCGGCGGGGCCGGGCTGCGAGAAGGGTTCGCCCCCCAGGAGGCTGAGGCCCTCGATGCCGGGCGTCGCCAGCACCTGCGCGGCGAGCGACTCCACGCTCTCCTCCGTGCCGCGCTCGGCCGCGAACATCTCCGGGTTGCAGCACCCCGGGCATCGCAGGGGACAGCCCTGGACCCACAACGCGAAGCGCACGCCGGGGCCCTCCGCTTCCGTGCGGGGGACTCGCTGGGCAATCCGGAGCGTCGGGCCGGAGCGGTTGGACATGCCGTCTGCGGTAGCCATGAGGCCGGTCCAGCATGCCAGGAGCCGCGTGCCTCGGGGAGCGCGGCGGCGCCAGGGCGGCCGGCATGCAGGCGCCTTCGCGGGCTTGCCCGGGAATCCAATGGCCCAAGGCTCCCCCGGCGCCGCGGAGACGCGCGTCACCGGACCCAAGACGGACGCCCGGGCTTGTTGATACCGTCCGCCCCAGCGTCGTTCATGACTTGCACCTACATGCCGGGCGAGTGATGGCTGGCGAATCTTCTCGCGCCGCAAATTGTCAGCGTCGCTTCATCCCTCAAGTAGACTGCGGTGCCCATGACGCGGCCTGTGTCCGCCTACGCCCCCCGAAGCGAACGCAAGCCGTTGTACGTGAAGGTGGTGATGCAGCCCGCCCTTCATGGGTGCTGGGCCGTCAACATCAGTGAGACGGGCATCGGCCTCATCGCCACGCCGCACACGGCCTCCGAGGGGCCGCGTGAGGGCGAGGAGGTGGAGCTGTCCTTCTCGCTCCCGGACTCGGGTGAGCACATCCGCGTGCGCGGGCTGGTGCGCTGGCGGCATGACGCGGCCGGCGCGGTGGCGGCGCTGGGGGTGAGCTTCCGCGCCTTCGAGGACTCGGATGGCGTGAAGCTGGCGCGCTACCTGGCCTCGTCCCACCTCCAGGTGGTGGTGGCCTTCGCGACGGAGCAGGAGTCGCGGCTCGTGAGCGCCGCGCTGGAGGGCGTGGCCAAGCTCCACTTCGCCGCCATCCCGGCGGAGGCCCACGCGCTGGTGACGCGCGGCGACGCGGCCTGCCTGGTGGTGTGTGGGCAGGACGAGGAGCAGGCGCTCTCGCTGGTGGAGTCACTGGCCGCCCGGCGCGCGGACGCGGACCCGTCGGGCGCGGGGCCGCCCAGCGACCTGGCGTCGCGAATCGTCTACTGCGCGCCGGCCGCGCCGGATCGGCTGGTGGCGCTCTTCAACGCGGGCCGCATCTTCCGGGCGCTGGGGCCTGCGCCCACGCGGGAGGCCCTGCATCAGGCCGTGCTCCAGGCGGGGCGCGAGCACGGCGTTCGCACCGAGCAGTGGCGCATGGCGCTGGAGTTGGAGCGCAGCCTGCTGCGCGAGCGGGCGCTGTCCCAGGCGTTGCCCGCGGCCCCGGGCGGACGCGGCAGCGAGGAGGTGGGCTTCCGCAGCGCCGCCATGCAGCGGGTGATGGAGCTGGTCCGGCTGGTGGCGCCCCACCGCGTGGCGGTGCTGCTCCAGGGCGAGACGGGCACGGGCAAGGAGGTGCTGGCGCGCATCCTCCACCGGCTCAGCGGCCGGGGCGACGTGCCGCTGGTGGTGCAGGACTGCGGCGCCTTGTCGGAGACGCTGCTGGAGAGCGAGCTGTTCGGCCACGTGAAGGGCTCGTTCACCGGCGCGGTGGCGGACCACCCGGGCCTCTTCGTGCTCGCCAACGGCGGCACCATCTTCCTGGACGAAATCGAGAACACCACCCCCAACCTCCAGGCGAAGCTGCTGCGCGTGCTGGAGACGGGGGACGTGCGGCCCGTGGGCGGCACGCAGGTGCGCCACGTGGACGTGCGCGTGGTGGCCGCCAGCAACAAGGACCTGGGGGAGGAGGTGCGCGCCGGCCGGTTCCGCGCGGACCTGTTCTACCGGCTCAACAGCTTCACCGTGGACATCCCCCCGCTGCGGGACAGGCCCGAGGACGTGCCGGAGCTGGCGCTCTACTTCCTGGAGCTGTTCAACCGCACGCTCCGCCGCTCCGCCAGCGGCATCTCCCCGGACACCGAGGACGCGCTGCGGGCCTACGCCTGGCCGGGCAACGTGCGCGAGCTGCGCAACGTGATGGAGCGCTCGGTGCTGCTCTCCCGCCCCGGCGAGGTGGTGTCACGCCGGCTGCTGCCGCCGTCCGTGGGCGCCACCCTGGCCCTGCGCAACGAGCCCAACGGTGATGGCTCGTTGCGCGCGCGGCTGGAGCGGGTGGAGCGGGAGTTCATCCGCGAGGCCCTGGAGCGCCACGGGGGCGTGCTGCGCCGCGCGGCCGTGGCGCTGGGCATGGACCCCGTGACGCTGGGCCGGAGGGCGCGGCGCCACGGGCTGTGGAAGGCGGACAGTTAGGCCGCGTGCTTCAGTGGGCGCGAATCCACTGGAGCATGGGCTTCCAGACGCGCGTGCGCGCGTCCTCCGCGAGGAAGAGGTCCGCGTGGCCGTAGTCCAGGGCGCGCGCGGACTCCGGCAGCGTGCGCGCGATGTGCACGGTGACGTCACGGCTGCCCAGCAGCGACACGCTGTACTCACCGTAGCGGCCCACGCCGCCCGCGGCGCCCACGTAGAGCACGGGGACCTTCACGTCGTGCAGGCGGTCGCCGAAGGCCGCGGCGCTGACGCCGCAGGCCCAGGCCTCCGTCTCCACCACCTCGTTGATGCTCTGGAACGGCGCGGCCCGCTGGCCGAACTCGAAAAGGTAGCCCTCCTGGGTGAAGGTGAGCCGCTCCGGCAGGCCGAACGCGTCCGGGGTGCTGCCCAGCAGGTGGTAGGCCGGGACGATGGGCTGCATCGGCGCGAACAACACGGAGGTCGCGCCCGCGGCGACGATGGCGAGCTTCCGGTTGGAGGGCCGGCCCGTGCCGGGGCCGAAGATGTCGTCCTGCACCAGCGGCGACGGGGCGCTGGGCGCCTGCGCGGCGAACATGCCAATGGCCTGCAACATGATGCCGGGGGCAGGGCCCAGCAGCCCGCCTTCCAGCTGGCCCGCGGTGCGCGCCTGGCTCAGCGCCGCGTAACGCTCACAGGCCCACTCGCGCTGCTGCGCGTCCTGCGGCGAGAAGCGCACCGCCATGTCCATGGGGATGAACCCATCCACCTGGCGCAGCACGCGCGGAAGCCGCGCCTCGCGGTTGAGGTAGGCGTAGCTCACCACCGCGCCCCGGCTCCAGCCCAGCAGGTGCATGGAGCCCAGCAGGTTGCCGCCCGACAGGCGCATCAGCTTCGCGAACCCCAGGCCCACGCCCACGTCCGCCGCGTGCGTGTCCAGCGTCCACGCCTTCATGAAACGGAAATCCAGCGTGTCCGCGGGGACCCCCGCCCAGCGCAGGTCGATGCCCCACACGTCCACGCCCTCCTGGGCCAGGTACGCGGCGAGCGACTGCTGCGGCGGGACGAACGCCGAGCCCACGCTGGAGAGGAACGCGGCCTCGAAGCCCCACCCGTCGCCGTGCACCATGAACACCGCCCGCGACGCGCGCGCCGGCCACCACGGCCCGGTCTCCTTCACCACGCGGTGCACCGTGATGACGTCATGCACGCCGGGGCCCACCCGCAGGCGGTAGCGGTAGTGGGCCACGTTACCGAAGAGGACTTCTCGCTCGCGCGCTCCCGGATTGCTGGAACCCAGGAGGGCCTCCGTGGCCGCGCCATCCGTCTCCAGCAGCACCGCCCCCTGCTGGGCCGCGGCGCGTGAGCCGGCGCGTCGCATGTCATCGGAAGGGGCCGCTTCCACCGGTGCTGCCAACGACAGACATGCCAACGAAACACAAAGGAAGAACACCGAACGCATACGGACCTCGGATCGACTGAAGGGGTACGAGGGAGTCGAGTGACTGCCGGCCCATGACTCCCCTGGCGTGTCGCCCCCTGAGCAGATTCCACGCCAATCCCTAAACCCCTGTAACTCCTGGAGTGTTCTCCAGGTAGGGACTTCATGAGTGAAGGCCACTCTGGATCGAACCTCTGACATCCCCTGGTGGGTGGCTCATTTCCGCGAATGCTTCACTGCTGAAGCCCGCGCGTCACCGGTGCGGGCCCCCTCGCGACTCCGAGGAAAACCGGCAGGGGCTGAGAGGCAATGGCGACGAACGCAGGCAAATGACCACAGCCACGCAGAACGAGCAAGAGTGGATTAGTACTTCAGTGGGAGCGGACTGCCCGGGTCCGGACGGCACCAGGCGAAGCGGGAGGGGTGTTGAACACACGCCCCATGGGGCCCTCGCCACCCTCTGGGGTGGGGCGCAGATGGAAGGCTGGCTCCAACGCGGGATGGCCCATGGTCGAGCAGCGATTCCAACGCAATCTGGGCGTGGTGGATGAGACGACGTTGGAGAAGCTGTCACGCACGCATGTGTTGGTCGCGGGCGTGGGCGGGGCGGGGGGCCAGTGCGCGGTGGACCTGGCGCGGCTGGGGTTTGGCGGCGTGACGCTGGCGGATTTCGACGTCTACGAGCGGCACAACATGAACCGGCAGGTGGGCTGCTTCGAGAGCACGCTGGGCCGCTCCAAGGTGGAGGTGGTGGGGCGGATGTGTCAGGACATCCACCCGTCGCTGCGGCTGCGGCAGGTGCCGGAGGGCATCACCGCGGAGAATGTGGAGGCGGTGCTGGACGGTGGCCGCGGCGGCGCGCCGGTGGATTTCGTGGTGGAGGTCATCGACATCGCGGGGGCGCGGGAGAAGGAGGTGCTCCACCGCGCGTGCCGTCAACGCGGCGTCCCGGTGATGACGGGGCTGATGCTGGGCTTCGGCGCGGCGCTGCACGTCTTCCAGCCGGACGCGCCGCTGTATGAAACGCTCTACCTGCTGCCGGATGGCCGCATTGATTTGCCGGCCATCATCCCGCACCTGGGCAGCTACATGCTCCGCGAGTACATGGACGCGTGCTACCAGGGCCGCGGCCACGCGCCCACCTGCGTGGTGGGCGCCACCAGCGCCGCGGGGATGATGGTGACGGAGCTGGTGCGCGCGGTGGTGCACGGGCCCCGGGCGATGGTGTCGTGGCCGGAGTACCTCTACGTGGACTTCTTCGACCACTGCTTCGTGCGGGGCCGCGCCGCGCCGGCGTCCCAGCCGCTGGCGCCGCGCGCGGCGGGAGGACCGCCCCCGCGTTGAGGGCGGCCCCCTCGGTCCGGCTCAGACGACGCCGCGCGCGCGGGCCTCTTCGATGATTTTCACGCCGTCCACGCTCAGGCTCTTGCCGAGGTAGGGCGCGACCAGGTCCGCGTGTTTGTGGACGCGGTGGAAGGCCTCGTCGAAGGTCCGCGTCACCAGGTTGATGCCGGAGATGATGACGCGCTGCAGGTTGTACTGCAGCTCATTGCCTTCGACGATGGCGTGAATCTCCGTGAACAGCGGGCGCGCGTCCGAATGGAAGGTGGACAGGTTGCGCCGCTGCTCGGAGTTGGGCACGGCTGACTTCGGCGAAAGACTGGCGACGAGGACGAGCGGGTGCTGGAGCTGCTCGTACGTGCCCTTCATCTGATGAAACACGGCGTGGATGTCCTCCTGGCTGGGCGGTGATTCCCAGCGGAGGAAGAACACTCTGCCGATGACGGCGGTCTTGTAGACGGGTGTAGCCATGATGTCCCCCTGCGCCTGCGGTGATTCCACCGGGAAATCCCGGTGCCCCCTTCGCCAGGAACGAACGACGGGTCCTGGCGGTCTGCACGCCCATTGGGGCGCGAGCTGGCGGCGGAAGGAATGGGACTGCGGGGCGGACATCACCGGCGGAACACTGCCCCGCCGGGCCATGGGGTGTCCGGCCCCCGACGCATCGGGGGCCGGACGGGACCTCAGTTGCCGGTGAGCGAAATCTGCTCGGCCGGCGCGGCGGCAATCTCCTCGGGGGTGAAGAGGATGGGCCGCCACTGCTTCTGGGAGAACAGCCGCGTCTGGTCCGCGTAGTACGGCGACGCCGGGTTGCTGGACTCGCTGTAGGTCAGCAGCGCGCTGGCCTGCACGCCGCCCGGCGTGAACTCCATGGCCATGATGAAGCTGCTGCCGCTGTTGATGACGTAGCCCTGCTGGCTCAGCGCGGTGCGCGAGTTGATGACGGTGCCGCGCACGGCGCTGTTGTAGTCCGAGCTCGGCGTGGTGGACTTCAGGTTGCCGAAGTTCACGATGTTCGCCGCGCCGTCGTAGTTGCCGCCGCCGTGGATGGGGATGCGCTCACCGCTGACGCGTGGGGAGTACTGCGCCTCGCCCAGCGGCAGGTCCAGCGCCAGGCCGGCCGCCGTCAGCGTGCTCACGGAGCGGGCCAGGCTGGTGAGGACCGGGTCGGCGCCCTCGGCCGGCGCGGGGGCCAGCGTGTGCGGCGTGGCGATGGGGTTGGCCGCGTCGAAGGGCGTGCTGTACAGCGCCGGGCCGTCCGACAACTGCGCCATGGTGTACGCGCCGGTGAACTCGCGCCAGACGATGGCGCCCACGCTGTCCACGTCGAAGCGGCGGTCCCACTGGGCGAGCAGCGCGCAGGCCCGGCTGATGTCCACGGTGCCATTCTGGTAGGGCACCGTCGTCTGGCCGGTGCAGCGCTCGATGACGCCGTCCAGGAGCAGCTCCGCCATCATGCCGCGGTTGTTGAGGATGGCCGTCTGCAGCTCCTCGCGGGTGAACAGGCCGTCCGCGCCGGACGCGCCGCCCTCCACCTGCTCGGTGAGCATCACCGCGTTGAGGCGCGTGCGGGGCGTCTGGGGCACGCCCTCCAGGCCGTGCAGGGGCGAGAAGCCCGTGAGCGGCGCGGCGGGGTTGGCCAGCCAGTAGCTGTCATTGGCGTTGAACACGAAGTCGGTGCGGTCCAGCTTGGGCACCTTGCTGAAGGGCACCAGGCCCGGGCTGCGCGCGCCCGCCTCGTCCTGCCACTCGTTCTGCGAGGTGCTGCCGTCCAGCAGCACCAGCCCCATCTGGTTCCAGAGCATCGTGGTGGCGGGGTCCAGTCCCTGACGGGCCGCGTTCCACGTGGCCAGCGCCACCGGCGACAGGTTGGGCGTGGGCGTGGCGTCCGTGTACCAGGTGTTGCCATCGCGGTCCGCCGCCATGGTGTTGACCCAGGGGATGCCCTGCTCGCGCTGATAGACTTCCTTGAAGCTGGCCATGCTGGTCGCCTGGTTCATGCCCAGGAACTGCGCCAGCAGCGAGTTGTTCTCCAGGTTGGCGTCACGGTAGGTGAGCACCGTCTGCTGGGTCCACTCGGCGGTGCCGGGGATGGAGATGATGGGGCCGTAGTGGCTGAAGTAGACGCGGCGGGGGACGTTGACGAGCGTGCCGTTGTCCAGACGCACCAGGATGGTGATGTCCTTCCACGTCATCTCCCGCTCTTCGCCGTCGTACAGGTACGTGGTCGGCTTGCCGGGCACCAGGCGCAGTCCGTACAGCGTCATGCGCTGACCGGACGAGAAGGTGTGCGTCCAGGCGATGTCCTTGTTGAACCCGATGAGCACCGCGGGCACGCCCAGCAGGCCCACGCCGTACACGTCCAGCTGGCCGGGGACGGTGAGGTGGCTCTCCCACAGCTTGAGCTCGCCCTCCCAGGGGAAGTGCGGGTTGGCCACCACCATGCCGTGGCCGGTGGCGGAGCGGTCGCGGCCAATGGCCCAGCCGTTGCTGCCCACCTGGCTGAGGTCCGGGCGCTGGATCTTGACGTAGTCCCGGTCCGGCACGCCGGAGGCCGTCACGTTGGGCGGCGTCGCCGCGGCGATGGCGAGGATGAGCTGGTAGCTGCTGCCGGTGAGCGCCACGCTGTACGCGTAGGCGAGCAGGTCCACGTCGGAGATGGGGCGCACCCACGCGGCGTTGGTGCAGGGCGCGGGCAGCTGGTCCTTGGGCGTCTCCTCGACGTAGCGGTTGTAGCCCGCCGCGTAGCCCTTGAGCATGGCCTGGAGGTTCGCGGACTGCTGGGACAGCTGCGCCGCGGCGCGCTCTTGGAGGCCCAGCGCGCGGTACGCGTAGTCGCTGCCCGCGTAGGTGCTGCCGGGGCCCATGCCCAGGAAGCGGGCGCGCTCGCCGCGCACCTTGAGGATCTGATCCGCCAGGATGCAGACGTGGTCCTGGGCGAAGGCATAGCCATTGCCGTAGGCCACGCTGCCCATGTCCTTGCCGGTGATGTGCGGCACGCCGTGGGCGGTGCGGCGGATGGTGACTTCGTACGCGGGGGTGGGGGGATCGGGGACGACGCCGGAATCATCGTCGTCGCCGCACGCAGTGGTGAGCGCCAGGCTCAGGCTTGCGGCGAGGGTGAACTGCCAGCGGTTGTTCCGGGTTCGTTGGAACACACCGCGCCGAAGGGGCGAGGAGATTTTCGAGTGCATGACAGTGCCGAGCGTAGGGAGCGGTCGATCACACCGTCAAAAGCTTTCTGGAAATGCACGCGTGAGCCGCACCAGCAGACACAACGCACCGTGGCAAGAACGAGCTTCCAGTGACACATGAGGGGTGTGGTAGGACACTGCGCATATGTCGACAGAGCAGCCCCGTGCACGTCGCCCGCGCCGCCACTTCTCGATGATTCGCACGTTCGTGCTCGCTGACTTCGTGACGCTGGGCAACGGCTTCGCGGGGGCGGGGGCCATCCTGGCGGCCATGCAGTACCTGGCCTCGGGGGACGTGGATTGGCTGTGGGTGGCCTTCGGCCTGATGCCGGTGGCGCTGGTGATGGACGTCATGGACGGGCGCATCGCCCGCTGGCGCTTCAAGAAATCTCCCCTGGGGGCGGACCTGGACTCCCTGGCGGACGTCATCTCCTTCGGAATGGCCCCGGCGGCGCTGGCCTTCGCGGTGGGCATGCGCGGCTCGCTGGACGTCGCGGCGCTGCTGTACTTCGTGGCGTGTGGCATCAGCCGGCTGGCGCGCTTCAACGTCACCTCCGCGGACCTGTCCGACGAGACGGGGAAGGTGAAGTACTTCGAGGGCACCCCCATCCCCACCAGCCTGGCGCTGGTGATGGTGCTGGCGGCGGTGACGTGGGCGGGCCGCATCGGCCCCGACCTCTGGGGCGGGGCGTGGCGGGTGGGACCGTTGGTGTTGCACCCGTTGGCCCTGATGTACGTGGCCAGCGGCAGCGCGATGATCAGCAAAACCTTGCGCATCCCCAAGATTTGAAACCGGACAGACGCTGACCCCTGGGCACGGGCTTTCCCACGTGTGGCTGGTTGCCCACCCTGGAGTGGGTGCCTAGCTTCGCCACCGTTACTTCCGCCATGCCTCAGGTGGGGCATCCGGCGGCCAAGGCCGATGGTAGCGGGGAAGGGGTGGGCCATGACGGGGCGCTGGGGCTGGTTGGCCCTCGCGGTGGTGGGGCTGCTTGCCGGTTGTGCGGATCGCGAACGGTCGACGCTCGCGGACGGGCGGCTGACGGCGACGCCCGGTGGCGTCGACTTCCAGAAGGTGGCCATCTTCGATGCGCGCGAGGCGGAGATTTCGCTGCGCAACGTGGGGCGGGCGCCGGTCGACGTGAACGAGGTCTGGGTGGAGGGCCCCGAGGGCTCCTACCGCGCCGAATTCACGCATGAGGGACCGCACAGCCTCCAGCCGGGGAGCGCGTGCTCGTTGCGCGTGCGCTTCGCGCCGCCCGCGGAGGGCGCGCAGCCGGCGATGTTGGTGGTGCGCTCGGACACGCGCATCGAGCCGCTGCTGCGCATCCCGCTGACGGGGCTGGGCGTGGACGCGTGGGCGCGCGTGTCGCCGCGGCGGCTGGACTTCGGCCGCATCGAGGCGGACGCCACGAAGACGCTGAACCTGCGGCTGGAGAACCCCACGGAGCTGCCCGTGGAGGTGTCCCCGCGCCTGGTGGGCGCCGACCGTGACGAGTTCAGCGTGGAGGCGGTGACGCTGGCGCCCGGTGAGCGCCGCGAGCTTCCGGTGACGTTCAGCCCGGTGCGCGTGGGGCGCAAGCAGGTGGCGCTGGCGGTGACGCCGTGCCGCGGCTGCGCGGACGTGACGGTGCAGGTGGCCGCCGAGGCGCTGGAGCGCGCGGTGGTGGCCGAGCCCCCCGTGCTGGACTTCGGCGCGGTGCCGGTGGACCGCAACGCCGTGCTCGAGTCGCGCATCCGCAACATCAGCACCGAGCCGGTGGCGGTGTCGCGGCTGACGCTGGAGGGCCGCAACGCGTCCTTCACGGAGAACAACGTCGGCTTCCCCCTGGTGCTGCAGCCGGGCGAGGTCCGTGTCTTCACCATCCGCTACAGCCCGGACCATCAGGGCGCGGCGCAGGACACCGCGCTGTACCACGTGGAGAGCCGCCGTCACCCGACGACGCCGGTGGAGCTGCGCGGCTACGGCGGCGCGCCGGAGCTGTGTGTCTCGCCGTCGTTCTATGACTTCGGGACCCAGCCGCTGGGCGCGAAGGTCCGCGTCATCGTCAACGTGAAGAACTGCGGCGCGTCCAACGAGGGCGGGCTCACCATCAACACGTTGGCGTGGCTGCCGCCGCAGGGCGGGGCGGCCCAGTTCAACCACACGCCGCTGGCGCTGCCCGTGACGCTGCCGCCGGGGGGCGAGGTCAACCTGGAGGTCTTCTACGAGCCCACCGAGCTGCGCGCGGCCGAGGGCTCGCTGGTGATGACCACCAACGCCTTCTCCGCCGCCACGGTGCAGATGGACTTCCGCGGCAACACGGAGGCGCACGCGCCCTGCGAGCTCACGCTGACGCCCGAGGCGCTGGACTTCGGCACCATCCCGCCGGGGCAGGGCGCGGTGCTGGGCCTCAAGCTGGAGAACCGCGGCGCGGACCTGTGCCCGGTGAAGAACATCCGCCTGCGGGACGACGCGGGCGGCGTCTTCACCCTGCCGGGCGGAGACCTCTACGGCGGCATCCTGTACCCGGGGGACTGGTTCAGCTTCCAGGTGGCCTTCATGGCGCCGGTGGCCGGGGGCACCTTCTCCGGCACCGTCCAAATCGAGCAGATGCAGCCGGCCAACCCGGTCATCCTGGTGCCGCTGGTGGCCCACACCCAGGCGGTGTGCCTGGTGGCGTCGCGCCGCTACATGGACTGGGGCGTGGCCCGGCCTGACTGCCCCGCCGAGCCCATGGAGGTGAACTTCCTCAACGCCTGCGCCGCGCCGGTGACGGTGGGCGACGTGTGGATTGGCCCGGGCACCACGGACTCGGAGTTCGGTCTGACGGAGGTGCCCAACCCCATCCCCTTCGTGCTGCCGCCCAACGAGGCGTTCACGGTGGGCGTGGAGTACTTCGGCCTGGTGTCGGGCATGAACCTGTCGCCGCTGTACGTGGCCTCCAGTGATTTGCCGGCGCCGCTGATGGTGCCGCTGGTGGGTGAGTCGTCGATGCGCGTGGAGCGCACGGACACCTTCGTGCAGCAGGACGTCAGCAAGGTGGACGTGCTGCTGGTGGTGGACAACACGGCGTCCATGGCGGTGGAGCACCCGCGGCTGGTGGAGGCGATTCCCACCTTCGTGCAGACGGCGCTGGACCGGGGCGTGAGCCTGAACGTGGCCGTCACGACGACGGGCATCCAGCCGGTGTCGCAGCCGGACCCGGCCAACGCGTGCCCGGGCGGCGCGGAGGGCGGCGAGGCGGGCCGGTTCTTCCCGGTGGACAACTCCCTGCCGCGCATCCTCACGAACGCGACGCCGAACCTGGCGGCGCAGCTCCAGCAGAACGTGCAGGTGGGCCGCTGCGCGGAGGTGGAGCAGGGCTTCGAGGCGATGCGCCGCGCGCTGTCCCGGCCGCTGGTGAACAACGTGGATGACCCGCGCACGCCGGAGCCGAACGACGGCAACGCGGGCTTCCTCCGCGAGGAGGCCGCGCTGGTGGTGCTCTTCGTCAGCGACGAGGACGACCACTCGCCCGACGCGGTGGACACCTATGTGGACTGGGCCCAGCAGCTCAAGGGGCAGAACCAGCCCCAGCGGGCGACCTTCTACGCCATCGCGCCGCCCCCGGAGGGCTGCGCCACGGCGGGCGGCGCCGGGCCTCGCTACGCGCAGGCCACCGCTCGCACGGGCGGCGAGGTGCTGAACGTCTGCGCGGAGGACTACCGGCCGCTGCTGCAGGCGGTGGGGGACAAGGCCTTCTCCGCGCAGGAGCGCTTCCCGCTGAGCGACATGCCGGAGCCGGGCTCGGTGACGGTGTCGGTGAACGGCACGCCGGCCACCTCCGGCTGGACCTACGACGCCGCCACCAACAGCGTGGTGTTCGACGTGGTGCCTCCGGCGGGCACGCGCATCGCCATCAACTACCGGCGCTCCTGTGACGCGATGTAGCGCTGAGAAGTAGCCCCGTCGTAGGGCCGGCCATCCGGCCCTCGACGGGGGTGTCAGTCCCCGGTGCTACAGGTCTGCTTCCGCCTGTGCGGATGACCAGAAAATTGGAGGTCACCTCGCGGTGTGTACCCTGAGGTCGTACCTGCAGCTGCCGAGGAGGCACCCGGTGAACTCCCAAGACTTCGATGCACCGACGACGCGCACCGCCCGGCCCGCTCCCAAGGCCCCGGGGTTGCGCGTCATCCGGGGAGAGGGGCAGCGGCGGAAGGAGGAACCGCTCGCTTCCCGGGACGCCGTGGCCCGGGTGCTGATGGAGGCCGGGGCGGACCTGCTGCTGCGGCGGATCAGCCCGGCGCGGGCCGGTGAAATCGAGCGGAAGGTGGACCGCGTCCTGGACCTGTTCGACCGGGTGGACGTGGCCCCGGTGCTGATGCCGGTGCTGAAGCGGCATCTGGACGAGCTGGAAGCGCTGATGCGGGAGACCCGCGAGGTGCGGGCCGCCCGGAGATAGCCACAAAGGCGGGGTCCGGGGCGCTTGGGGGTTTGACCCTCCTCCCCGGTGCGCTTACGCTCGGGTCCTTCCCGCGCCCGGAACTCGGGGCCACTTTGAGGGTGGTTGTCCAGGCGCCGGTCAGGTCGCCGTGTCCATCGAAACCTATGGCAGGTACCAGCTCCTGAAACGTCTCGCCACGGGCGGGATGGCGCAGATCTATCTTGCGCGGCCTCAGGGGGCTGATCCCGACAAGCGGGTGGTGGTCAAGCGGATCCTCCCGCACCTCGCGGAGAACGACGACTTCGTCAAGATGTTCCTGGACGAGGCGCGCATCGCCGCTCGGCTCAACCACCCCAACGTCGTGCAGATTTTCGACCTGGGGGCCCAGGACGATTCCTTCTTCATCGCCATGGAGTACATCCACGGCGACGACCTCCGTCAGCTCTGGAAGCACTCGGAGCTTCGGGGGCATCCGCTCCCGGTCGCCCTGGTCTGCCGCATCCTCATCGAGGCGTGCGCCGGCCTGGACTACGCGCACAAGCGCACGGACCCGTCCACGGGCCGCCCGCTGGGCATCGTCCACCGTGACATCTCCCCCCAGAACATCCTGGTGAACTTCGAGGGTGGGGTGAAGGTGGTGGACTTCGGTATCGCCAAGGCGGCGGACCAGGCCACGGTGACGCGCTCGGGCGTGCTGAAGGGCAAGTACTCGTACATGTCGCCGGAGCAGGCGGCGGGCATGCGCGTGGACTGCCGGTCCGACATCTTCGCGCTGGGCATCGTGCTGTACGAGCTGCTCACCGGCACGCGCCTGTTCAAGCGCCCCAACGACATCCAGACGCTGACGGCGGTGTCCGAGTGCCGCGTCATCCCGCCCTCGCAGGTGACGGCGCGTGTCCCGGCGGACCTGGACGCCATCGTCCTCAAGGCGCTGGCGAAGGAGGTTTCGGAGCGCTACCAGGAGGCGGCGGAGCTCCAGCACGCGCTGGAGGACTGGCTGCGCGCCCGCGCGTTGCCCGCGTCGACGCAGGACCTGTCCGACTTCATGAAGGCGACCTTCGCGGAGCGGCTGGCCGAGGAGGCCCGGGCGGGCGACGTGGTGGGCGAGGACCTGGATTCCGGCGTCGGGCGGCTGGACCCGCCGCGCAGGACGACGGGGCTTCGGCCCGCGCTGCCGCCCCGGCCTCCACCGCTGTCCCCGGAGGACGACGCGACGGCGGCCCTGCGCCCGCGCCCCGCCACCCGGGCGGGCCGCATCGAGGTGGAGCCCGAGAAGCCCGCGCCGCGTGTCTCGGGGCAGCGGCGCGCCTTGGAGCCCGAGCGCCCCTCGCGGTCCGGCATCGGGGTGTTGCCGCCGCTGCCGCCCGTGGAGGAGGACGCGCCCACGGTGGATGCGCGCGCGGCCACGCGGGGAACGCGAACGGATGTGAAGCTGGGTGGGGCGGCCGCGGCGCCGACGGACCCCCGGGGCGCGCCTCGGCCGGGCCTGGGGCGCTTCGACGCGGGCGGTCCGGTGGATGATGAGGACGCGCCCACGGTGGATGCCCGCGCGGGTGCGCGCTCGCAGGTCCGCGGCGGGCACGTCGTGGAAGAGGACGCGCCCACCATCGCGATGATGCCGGACGTGGGGCGCCCCTCTCGGGTGGTGGTCCCGCTCGCGGAGGGCGAGGCGCTCGAGGAGGACGCGCCCACATTGTCGCTGGGCATGTCACGTCCCGCCAAGCGGCCCCCGGAGGCGGCGGCCAGCAAGTCGTGGCTCTACGTGGGCATGGGCCTGCTGCTGATGTTGGTGGCGGGCGTGGTGCTCTGGTCCTGGCTGGATCGCGCGGTGGTGGTGTCGGTGGAGCCCGAGGTGGCCCTGCCTCCGCCCGTTCCGATTCCGGTCGCCGAGCCGGCGGTTGCGCCCACGGAGCTGCCGCCGCCGCCGGTGGTGCCCGCGGCCCCGGTGGAGTCCGTCCCCGCGCAGGTGAGGCTGCGCATCGAGACGCAGCCCGCGGACGCGGTGGTGCTCGTGGATGGCCAGCGGCAGCCGGGGAGTCCCGTGGTGCTCGAGACGACCGTGGGCAAGGCCGTGGCGGTCCGCGTGGAGGCCGAGCGGTACCAGGCGCAGGCGCGCACGGTGACGCTGGGCGAGGACGCCGAGCAGGTGGCGCGCTTCGTCCTGGAGCCGGAGTCCCGTCCTCCGGCGGCGCCCGCGGCGGTGGTGGTGAAGGAGCCGCGGGTGGTCCGGCATGAGCCGCGTCATCAGGAGACGCGCACGGCCCGGGTCCGCTTCGTGGTGACGCCGTGGGCGGAGGTGACGTGTGGAGGCAAGCGGCTGGGCGAGACGCCCTTCGAGGCCGTGGAGCTCCGCGTGGGCAGCTACGACTGCCGCTTCGTCAACTCCGACCTCAAGAAGACGCTCAGTCGACGTATCGAGGTGAAGCCCATCGACCTCAACGTCGTGAGCGTGAAGTTCGAATAGCCATTGCCTTGGATGCTCCCGTGACGCTCGAAGCCGGCACTCACATCGGCAAGTACGTCGTCCGCCGCAAGCTCGCCGAGGGCGGCATGGCGGAGATCTACTTGTGCACGGCGCGAGGCGCGGAGGGCTTCGAGAAGGAAGTCGTCATCAAGCGCGTGCGCGCCTTCCTCGCGAGCGACCCGGAGTTCGTGGGGATGTTCATCGCGGAGGCCCGGCTGGCCTCGCGGTTGAACCACGCGAACGTCGTGCAGATTTTCGACTTCGACAAGCACCAGGACACCTACTACCTGGCCATGGAGTACGTGCGCGGCTGCTCGCTCTGGGAGCTGCGCAAGCGGGGCAAGGAGCTGATGGAGCCGGTGCCGCCGATGCTGGTGGCGCACATTGGCGCGGAGGTCGCCCGGGGGCTGCACTACGCCCACCGCGTCCGCGTGAATGGCCAGCCGCTGGACCTGGTGCACCGCGACGTCACGCCGCACAACGTGCTCCTGTCGTTCGACGGCGCGGTGAAGCTGACCGACTTCGGCATCGCCAAGGCGGGCAACAAGCTCACGCAGCCCGGCGTGCTGAAGGGCAAGTTCGCGTACATGTCGCCCGAGCAGGCCCGGGGCGAGGCCGTGGACGCGCGCACGGACATCTTCGCGCTGGGCGTGGTGCTGTGGGAGATGCTCACGGGCGGGCGCCTGTTCGACGGTGACTCCGAGGTGGCGGTGCTGCGCGCGGTGCAGCAGAGCGCCATTCCGCCTCCGGCCCGGTTGAATCCCGACGTGCCCCCGGACCTGGATGCCGCCGTGGTCCGGGCCCTGGAGCGGGACCCCGCGCTGCGCTTCCAGACGGCCGCCGAGCTCGAGCGCGCCCTGGCCCAGTGCGTGCTGACGCATGCGACGTCCGTGGACGACACGGACTTGAGTGCGTTCATGCGGCGGCTGTTCCCCACCAGCCTCACGCAGGCGCTTCCCGCCGTGCAGGAGCGCACGGACGTCGTCGCGGGAGGGCAGGTGCCGGGAGCGGCGGCGGGCGCGGTGCAGGCGCCGCGGGAGCCCACCGCGGTGATGGCGCCGTCCGGCCGCAGCGGCATGGCGCTGGCGACGTCGCCGGATGAGGACGTCAACGCCGCCACGTTCGTGTTGCCCCGGCGCGGCGAGGAGGTCGCGGCCTCGTTGGGTTCGGCGCCGCTGCCGCCCATGGCCACGCCCATGATGCCGCTGCCGGCGGTGCCTTCGTCGCCGGTGCCTCGCGCCGTGGCCGTGGAGCGGCCGTTGGGGGCTCGGGTGCCGGGCGCCGAGGCTGTCGCGCGTGACGACGGCGCGGCGGTGGGGGCGGCGGGTTCGGACGTTCGCGCGGTGAAGACCCCCAGCGAAGGGGAGGGGGGTGCGTCGGTGGGCGCGCCGACGTCGGGCCCGGACGCGGAGCTGCCGACGGCAGGCGCGCGGACGCCGAGCCGGGGGGAGGGTGTTTCCTCGGTGGCCGGTGCTCGTGCGTCGGAGCAGGCTTCGGTGGGGGCGCGGACGCCCAGCCGTCCCGAGGGCATTGCCGCCGCGTCCGAGCCTTCGAGGCTGGGCTCGCGGACGCCCAGTCATCCCGAGGGCATTGCTGCCGCGTCCGAGCCTTCGAGCCTGGGGCTGGCGAGTGCCTGGGATGACGAGGACGACGATGAGCTCGACGCCGCATCGGCTGCGGAGTCTGGCGCGCAGCCCGTGGCCTCGGCGAACGGAGCGGCGGAGCTGCCGGCGGGTTCGCGCGTGACGCCGGTGGGGCTCGCGGCGGTGACGGCGGCTCCGGCCGGTGGTGCGCCCGCCACCGCCAGCTCCCGCCGTCCGTGGGTGATGGGGTTGTCCTTGGCGTTGGGGCTCGCCGTCATCGGTGGCGGCGTTGCGTGGATGCACTCGCGCCTCTTGGCGCACCCGTCCATCGTGCCGGAGTTGTCCGAGCAGCCTGCGCCGCTGGCCCAGCCGCCCGTGCAGGAGCCCGCTCCGAACATGCAGGCGGCGGCTCCAGACGTGGCCGAGCCCACGGCGGGTGTCGAGTCCGCGTCGGCAGGTCCCCAGGAAGGGCAGACCGCGAACCTGGGCGGTGCGGACTCCGATGCCGAGGTGGACGGGCTGATGCGAGAAGAGCTGCTCGCCGCCGCGCCTCCCTCGACGGAGGCGGCTGCTTCCGACTCCGAGACGCAGCGGCCGTCCCGCGCGGCGCCCGCGAGTGGCACGCTCCAGATTCAGGCCGCGCCCTATGCCACGGTGTTCATCAACGGCAAGCGCATGGGTGAGGTGGCCGGACGCGCCTCGTACAAGCTGCCCGCTGGCGTCCACAAGCTCATGTTCCAGCACCCCGCGGGTGAACGGCGTTACGACGTCACCGTCACGGCGGGTGGCACCGTGAGCCGCGAGTTCCGCGCGCCCAAGGGGCGCTGAGCTTCACGGGCCGCTGCGGCGGCGCACGGTCCTGCCGCCGAGGGGCTCCAAGACGTCCGCGGTGACCCCTCGCGCAGCGCCGTACAGCCTCGGCCCCTGCTGGCGCACGTGATGGTTGCCCGCTGGCGCTCCGTCGTCGCGGCACTCCTCGATGTCCAAGGGGTCTCATCGCTCAGCGCTCGGCTGCGCGCTCCCAATGATGCCGCCAAGCGCCTCCGCCCCGCGCACCCACCGCGCGCGGCTTCTGGCGCTGATCACTCCCGCTAACTCCGCTCGCGACCCCAGGTCCAAAGCCACCCGCCGGGCGGCCCTGCGCACGCCAAACGTCCGGTCCTGAACGCGGCCGTCCAGCCCCTCGAGCCGCCGGCCGAAAGGCCCGGGGCGCACCTTCGCCCACCCCGTTCTCCGACTGTTCTCCGACGCGCGATTCGGACGACCACGGCTGCTCGCCTGGTGGTCTGCCTTGACACCCAACGGTCGGTTCTGGCACTCAGTGGCCCCCACTGAGTGGATTATATTCAATGGAATCCATGGACCTGCTGGCTCCAGAGGAGATTGCTCGGATCGAGCGCGAGAACGCGGGCGGCCTGCCCGCGAGCGCCATCCTGGAGATCTTCCGGCCTCGGGGCGTGCGCCTGTCGGAGGCGACGTTCCGGAAGTACGTGCAGGCCGGCTTGCTACCCAGGAGTCGCCGGGTGGGCCGGAAGGGGAAGCACCAGGGGAGCCGAGGGCTCTACCCGGTGGAGGCGGTGCGCCGCATCAATGTCATCAAGAAGATGATGGCGGAGGGGCACACCCTGGAGGACATCAAGCGGTCCTATGTCTTCCACAGCAACAACATCGACCAGTTGGAACGGGACCTCGAGGGAGTCCTGGACGGGTTCCAGGAGGAGCTGGGGGACCGCGCCTTTGGGGGGGAGCATCGGCGGACGCTCGAGGCACAGTTGGCAACCTTGCGGCAAAGAGCGCAGGATCTGGTCCGGGATGTCGCCCGGTTGGGTAGTGCCGTGACCGCACGCGCAGACGAAACGATCCGTTCGCAATAGAATACCCGGGAACCGGGTAGACTGGCCTCACGTGGAGGGGACATGTCGGAAGTGAAGCAGCTACAGGAGGAGGGGGGAGACCAGGAATCGGACCAGGCGCAGGAGCGCCGCCGTTCCAAGACGATGTCGCGCAAGGAGATGGCGCGAGACCTGCGGAGGCGGCGCCTCACGGGTCAGGTGGACCCCGAAGAGGCCGACCTGCTGAAGCAGATGGACGACACGCGCCCCCGGACCCGCGCGGACTGCGTCAACGGTCCCCGGCCGTGCAACTTCGTCTCCTGCAAGCACAACCTCTATCTGGACGTGAATCCGGAGACGGGGTCCATCAAGCTCAACTTCCCGGACAAGGAGATCTGGGAGCTGGAGCACACCTGCGCCCTGGACGTGGCGGAGAAGGGCGGCATCACGCTCGAGGAGGTGGGGGAGATCATGAACCTCACCCGCGAGCGCATCCGCCAGGTGGAGACGCGCGGGCTGATGAAGCTGCGTGAAGCCACCGAGGCCGAGCCCCCGGTTTCGGCTCGCAAGCCCTGATGCAGCGGGTGGTTTCCACCCGCGAACGGAGGGCCGACGTGTTGCGTTGACACCCCTGGGGGTGGTTGCTACTACCGCCGCTTCCCGCACACCGAGGCCCACACGTGCTGGCTCTCCTGAGCGTATCCGATAAGCGAGGTCTGGTTCCCTTCGCCCAGGGGCTCGTCCGCCTGGGCTTCCGGTTGCTGTCCACCGGGGGCACGCTGGAGGCGCTCAAGGGCGCGGGGGTGCCTGTCACCAAGGTCTCCGAGCACACGCAGAGCCCCGAGATTCTCGGCGGCCGCGTGAAGACGCTCCACCCCCGCATCCACGGCGGAATCCTGGGGCGGCTGGAGCTGGCCGAGCACCAGGAGGAGATGAAGGCGCACGGCATCGAGCCCATCTCCCTGGTCGCGGTGAACCTGTATCCCTTCCGGCAGACGGTGGCCTCGGGCGCCGCGGAGCCGGACGTCATCGAGCAAATCGACATTGGCGGCCCCGCCATGGTGCGCGCGTCCGCGAAGAACTTCCGGCACGTCTCGGTGCTGGTGGACCCGGACGACTATCCGGCGGTGCTCGCGGAGCTGGAGCAGCAGAAGTCGGTGAGCGAGGACACGCGGCGCCGGCTGATGCGCAAGGCCTTCGCGCACACGGCGGCGTACGACGCGTCCATCTCCGCGTGGCTGTCCGCGCAGGCCGGTGAGCCGTTCCCCGGCGAGCTGTCGCTGGCGTTCCAGAAGGCGCAGGACCTGCGCTACGGGGAGAACCCCCACCAGCGCGGCGCCTTCTACCGGGAGCACGCCGCGCCCCAGGAGCCGACGGTCGCCTTCGCCAAGGTGCTCCAGGGCAAGGAACTCTCGTACAACAACATCCTGGACCTGGACGCGGCGCTGGGGCTGCTGCTCGAGTTCCCCGAGTCGCCCGCCGCGGTCATCATCAAGCACAACACGCCGTGCGGCGTGGCGGTGGACGGCGCGCTGGAGAAGGCGTACCGGACGGCCCGCGCGGTGGACGAGGTCTCCGCCTTCGGTGGCATCGTGGCGCTCAACCGCGAGGTGGACGCGGCCACGGCCCAGGCCATGGCGGAGACGTTCCTGGAGGCGGTCATCGCGCCGTCGTATTCGCCCGAGGCGCTCCAGGTGCTTGCGGGGAAGAAGAACCTGCGCCTGTTGGAGGCGGGGCCCGCGCTGGCCAGCCCCCAGGCCCGGCCCCGGGCGCAGTTGGATGCCCGCAGCGTGTCTGGCGGCATGGTGCTGATGGACCGGGACGCGGTGGAGCCGCCCTTGTCCTGGAAGGTGGTGTCCAAGCGGGCCCCCACCCCCGAGGAGGAGCGCGCCATGCGCTTCGCCTGGAAGGTGTGCAAGCACGTCAAGAGCAACGCGATTGTTTTCGCCTCCGACGACCGGCTGCTGGCGCAGGGCGGGGGGCAGACGAACCGGGTGGACTCGGTCCGAATCGCGATGCAGCGCGGCGGAGCGGCCCTCAAGGGCAGCGCGGTGGCCTCGGACGCGTTTTTTCCCTTCCGTGACGGGCTGGACGAGGCCGCCCGGGCGGGGGCGACCTGTGTCGTACAGCCCGGCGGTTCGGTTCGTGACGCGGAGTTGATTGCCGCCGCGGACGAACATGGGATGGCCATGGTGCTGACGGGAGTGCGACACTTCCGGCACTGAGCCATGCGCATCGTCTGTCAGAAATGCGCGGCCGCCTACGCGATTGATGACAAGCTCATCACCGCCAAGGGTGTCCGCGCGCAGTGTCCCCGCTGCCGGAACCTTCAACTGGTCCGGCGAGATCCTTCGGCCGCGTCCGCTCCGGCACCGCAGCCGCCGGCGCCCGTCACGCTGACGCCTGTCACCGGAGCCCCGCCCGCACCCGCGCCCGCGCCGAATCCGGCGGACGACCTCTTCGGCGACTTCGGAGCGCCCCCGCCCTCGGCGGCCACGGCCTCGGGCGCCTCGCGCGGCGGGGCGGCCGCGCCGGGCTCGGACTTGTTCGGCGACATCGGCGCGCTGCAGTCGCCCACGCCGGCCTCCTCTCCTCCGGTGGACCCCTTCGCGGACCTGGGCGCACCGGCCTCGGGAGGTGGCGGACGGGCGGAGCCGGAAGACCCGCTGCTCGACTTCCTCGGGCCTCCGCCGGCCGCGCCTTCGGGGACGGACACGGCACCGGCCCGCGCGCCGAAGGCCGCCGCCGCGCCGGCGACTCCGGATTGCCGCGTCTGCCAGAAGCCGCTGACGGATTCCTTCGACCAGGCGCTGGGCGTCTGCGACGACTGCCGTCAGTCCGGGGCCGCGGACGCGCCGCCGATGGCGGGTGGCCGCCCGGCCGCCTCGGGCAGCGCCGACTTCCTGCCGCCCATGTCGGACTTCGGCGGCGCCGCGTCCGAGTCCTCGGATTCGCGAGCGGAGCCCGGCGTGGGGGCCGAGCCCCGAAGCGGGGCGCGCATCCCCATCAGCACCGACATCATCCCGGACATGGGGCCGGAGCCGCGCAGCGGCATTCGGGCCTCCGCGCCGCAGTTGGGGGCCGAGCCGCGCAGTGGCTCGCGTCCGCCTCCGGCCCGGACGGTCTCCGCGCAGATTCCCGCGGCCGGCCGTTCGCGGGGCGGGAAGGGCGTGCTGGTGGGCGGCCTCCTGGGGCTGGTCTTCATCGGTGGAGCGGTGGGTGGCTACATGCTCTACCAGCAGCACCAGGGCCCGGGCCGCGCCGCCGCGCCGCCGGCGGAGGCCGCCATTCCGGACGCGGTGCAGGCGGTCCTGCCGCGCTGGCAGATGAAGTTCCTGGAGATCTCCGGCACCAGCGCGGAGCGGCTCGCGGAGGGGCAGCAGCAGCTCGCCCGCGACGAGCGCTTCGCGTACGCGGAAGCGGAGGAGTCCTTCCAGCAGGCCCTGCTGTTGGACCCTCGCAGTGACGCGGCCATCGCGGGCTACGTGCAGGCGCTGGCGCTGGGCCGTGGCGCGCGCATGGACGACGCGACGTTCGAGGAGGCCCGCGGGCTGCTGTCGGCCGCGGAGTCCCGGTCGGGCCGCACGGCGCCGCTGCTGCTGGCGCACGCGAACCTCCTGCTCGCGCGGTCCGGGCAGCCGGAGCAGGCGCGGCCCCTGGCCGAGGAGCTGCTCGCCCGCGCGGAGCTCCCGGACGCGCAGAAGGCCGAGGCGCACCTCGTCCTGGGCCGCACGTGGCTGTCGTCCTCGCGGGAGCTGGCGCGCAACCACTTCGACTCCGCGCAGAAGCTGTCGCCGGACACCAAGCGCCTGCACTACTACCGCGCGCTCGCGCACGCCTCGGGCGGTGAGTACTCCGCCGCGCTGGACACCCTGCGCAAGCGCCTGGAGACGCACCCGAAGGACTGGGACAGCCTGGCGCTCACGGCCCGCATCTATCAGGAGGTCGGCGAGCCCTCGGAGGTGCGCAAGCTGTACGAGGCCCGCGTGAAGGCGGAGCCCGGGGAGCTGCGCGCGCTGTTGCCGCTGGCGATGCTGCGCTACCAGACGGAGGGCAACGCCGCGGGCGCGGTGCGCGAGCTGCGCGCCCTGCTGAAGAACCGCGGCCGCTACGCCGGGCCCGAGGTGGCCGAGGTGCTCGTCCACCTGGCGGGCGCCGAGCGCACCGCGGGCAGCACGGACGCGGCGGTGAAGTCGGCGGAGGAGGCGCTGCAACTGGAGAAGGAGCTGCCCGAGGCCCACCTCCAGCTCTTCCTGGTGGCGCTGGGCCGTCGGGACGCGGAGAAGGCCCGCGCGCAGTGGCCCGGCTTCCGGGGCCAGCTGGAGAACGGCGCGCTGGAGAAGGTGCTCGAGGGGCGGCTGCTGCTCCTGGAGAAGAAGCCGCTGGAGGCGCTGGAGGCGTTCCAGGCGGCGGTGAGCCTGGACGGCCGGCGCCTGGACGCGCAGCTGCTGGCGGGGGTCGCCGCGGCGAGCGCCAAGCGCCGGGACGACGCCTTCCGCGTGCTGCACCAAGCGCTGCAGTCGGACCCGCTCCGGTTGGAGCCCCGGACCGCCATGTCCGCCTACTGGCTGCGCCCGCGCGAGACGGTGGAGGGCGTGGAGGGCGCCATCCTGGCGCTGTCCGAGGGGGCCGAGGACCCGTCTCCGCTGTTGTACGAGGGGCTGCTGCGCTACCACCAGCACCAGTTCGACGCCGCCGAGCGTCACCTGCGCAGCGTGCTGGAAGTGGACGCGAACAACGCGGGGGCCCTGGCCTATCGCTCGCTCATCGCGCTGGAGCGCGGCGCCACGGCGGACGCCCGGCGGCTGGGAGAGCGGGCCGTGGCGGGCGGACGTCAGCACCCGGTGGCGCACCTGGCGCTGGGCATGGCGTTGGCGGAGTCCCGGCAGGTGGAGCCCGCCAAGCGCGCGCTCCGGGACGCGGTGTCGCTGGCGCCGACGCTGCTGTCCGCGCAGGCGCGGCTGGCGCAGTTGGAGTCCCCCCGAGGCAAGGACGCGGCGCGGGACACCCTGGTGAAGGTGGTGGGGTTGGACCCGGCGTACCTCCCCGCGAAGCGGATGCTCTACCTGTTGGAACGGTGAGGTGGATGTGAAGGTCCTGCTGCTCGGTTCCGGTGGCCGTGAGCACGCGCTCGCGTGGAAGCTGTCGCAGAGTCCCCGGCTGACTCAGTTGCTGTGCGGTCCAGGCAACCCGGGGACGGCGAAGCTGGGCACCAACGTGCCGCTGCGCGCGGACTCGCCGGAGGCGGTGGCGGCGTTCGCGCGGCGGGAGGCGGTGGACCTGGTGGTGGTGGGGCCCGAGGCGCCCCTGGTGGCGGGCGTCGCGGACGCGCTGGCCGGCGTGGGCATCCCCTGCTTCGGGCCGGTGGCGGCGGGCGCGCGCATCGAGGGCTCCAAGGCCTTCGCGAAGGAAATCATGGCCGAGGCGGGGGTCCCCACCGCCGCCTTCCGCACCTTCACGGACGTGGCGGCGGCGGAGGCCTACGCGGTGGAGCAGGGCCGCATCGTCGTCAAGGCGGACGGGCTGGCCGCGGGCAAGGGCGTCATCGTCGCGCACGACGTGGAGGCCGCGCGCGCCGCGGTGCGCGCCGTAGGGGCCATGGGCGTGGCGGGCCAGACGATGGTCCTGGAGGAGCTGCTGGAGGGCGAGGAGGTCTCCGCCATGGCGCTGTGCGACGGCGAGCGCTACGCCATGCTGCCGCTGTCGCAGGACCACAAGCGGGTGGGGGAGGGCGACAGCGGCCCCAACACGGGCGGCATGGGCGCGTACAGCCCGGCCCCGTTCCTGACCGCCGAGCAGCTCGCGGAGGTGGGGGAGCGCGTGGTCGCTCCGACGCTGGCCGTGCTGCGGCGGCGCGGAATTCCCTTCCGGGGCGTGCTGTATGCGGGGCTGATGCTCACGCGCGGCGGGCCGAAGGTGCTGGAGTTCAATGCCCGCTTCGGTGACCCGGAGACGCAGGTGTTGATGATGCAGTTGGGCGAGGACCTGCTGCCGCTGCTGGACGCGTGCGCGCGGGGGACGCTGGAGCCGCGGACCCTGGTGTCCGCGCCGGGCGCCTCGGTGGGCGTGGTGCTGGCGGCGCGGGGCTACCCGGACGCGCCGGAGAAGGGCCAGCGCATCGACGGGCTGGACGCCGTCCCTGGGGACGCCACGGTGTTCCTGGCCGGCGTGGAGGCGCGTGACGGCGCGCTGGTGACGGCCGGCGGCCGCGTGCTGACGGTGTGCGCGCGCGGCGAGGACCTGGCGCGCGCCCGGGAGCGGGCCTACGCGGCGGTGGCCGCCGTGCGTTTCGACGGCATGCACTTCCGCCGGGACATTGGCGCGCGAGGGATGAAGGCCGCCCCGTGAACCGCCTGTCCCGCTACCTGCTCAAGGAGCTGCTGGTACCGCTCGGCGTGTGGGTGGCGTTCATGTTCCTGCTGCTCTTCGTGATGCAGTTCCTGCGGGGCACGGACGTGTTGCTGGGCTCGTCGGTGACGCTGGTGGACCTGGCGCGGCTGCTCGCGTACCTGGCGCCGCACTTCCTGATGATGGCGCTGCCCATCGCCTTCCTCCTGGCCATCCTCCTGGGGCTGGGGCGGCTGGGGGAGGACCGGGAGCTGACCGCGCTCCAGGCGCTGGGCATCGGGCCGGCGCGGCTCATCGCCGCGCCCCTGAGCATCGCGGTGGCGCTCAGCGCGCTGATGCTGGTGATTACCTCCACGGCGCAGCCCTGGGGCCTCGCGGGCCTGAAGGTGCTGGTGAGCGAGGTCATCCGGAAGAACGCGGTGGGCGACGTGAAGTCCGGCGTCTTCTACGAGGACCTCAGCAACCTGACGCTCTACGCGGAGCAGGTGTCCGCCGACGGGAAGTGGACCCACGTGCTGCTGCACGATGACCGGGAGCCGAGCGCGCCGCTGCTCGTCCTCGCGCAGCGGGGGCAGGTGGGCACGTCCACCAGCGGCGAGGTGCTCCGCTTCAACCTGGAGGCGGGCGAGGCGCACCGCTCCTCGGGCCGCGAGGAGGAGACCTACAGCGTCATCCGCTTCGACCGGGCGGAGATCAGCGTGGGCATGGGCGCGTCCATGGGCAAGCGCAGCCGCTTCTCGTTCTCGCGCGAGGAGCTGACGCCGGGCGAGCTGCTGGAGGCGGCCCGTGAGGCGGATGCGCGGGGTGAGGACGCCCGCACGTACCGGATGGCGCTGCACAGCCGGATGGGCAGCGCGCTGGCGCCCATCGCCTTCGCGCTCCTGGGGACGCCGCTGGCCATGGGCCGGCGCCAGTCCGGCAAGGCGTGGGGCTACCTGCTGACGCTGGGCGGCTACGTCCTCTACTACCTGCTCAGCCGCGTCTTCGAGCAGATGGGCCAGAAGGGCCAGCTGCCGGTGGCCCTGGCGGGACAGATGGCGAACCTGGTGTTCGTCTCGGTGGGGCTGGTGGCGATGTACCGGGTGAGCCGGACGGGGTCGCTCAAGTGAGGGCCACGCTCTTCAGCTACGTGCTGGGCACGTACGTGCGCTACGCGCTGGGCATCCTCACGGGCCTGGTGCTCGTCTTCGTGGTGGTGGACTTCGTGGACCGCGCCAAGCTGTACTCCGGACCCGGCTGGGTGCTGGCCGCGGCGGAACTCTACTTCTACAAGGCGATGATGTCCGTGCAGCAGCTGGGGCCGGCGGCGCTGCTGCTGGCGGCGGGCACCACGGTGTCGGCGCTGCGCAAGCAGGGCGAGGTGACGGCCATCCGGGCCCTCACGTTCGGCCCGTCCGCGCTGTACCTGCCCATCCTGCTGGCCTCCTTCGCCGCGTGCGTGGGGCTGGTCGTGTTCGACGAACACGTGGCCACCTACGCGGGCCGGCGCGTGGATGAAATCACCACCCAGCGCTTCAACAAGTGGGGCGACTGGCGCTTCTACTACACGCCCAAGCAGTGGTTCCGGCGCGGGGACAACATCTTCTTCCTCCGGGGCGGCGGCGCGCAGGAGGGCTTCCAGGACGTGTCCGTCTTCACCGTGACGGAGTCGTTCGACCTGCGGCGGCGCCTGGACGCGTCCGGCATGTTCCCGGTGGAGGGCATGCGCTGGCGGCTGACGGACGTGGTGGAGCGGACCTTCGACGGGGAGGGGAAGACGACGGTGCGGCAGCTCCCCGAGGCCGAGTACGACCTGGGCGTGGCCGTCACTGCCTTCCGCATCCGCCCGGGCCGGCCGGAGCAGATGCGCGCCTCCGAGCTGCGGGAGCAGATTGCCGCGCGCCGGGACGTGGGCCTGGCGACGAAGCAGTTCGAGCTGGCGCTGCACAACCGCTTCGCCTACCCCATGGCGGCCTTCCCCGCGGCGCTCTTGGGGGTGGGGCTCGCCTTGCGCTCCAACCGGCGGGGACACCTGACCGCGGCCATCATGGAAGGCCTGCTGACCGCCGTGGCCATGTGGGGCCTGATGATGGTGTGCCGCACCATGGTGCTCACGGAGCGGCTGTCTCCGGTGGTGGCGGCCTGGACGCCCACCGTGTTGCTGTCCCTCATCGCCGGCGCGGTGTGGCTGCACCGGGAGGGACGCCTGCCTCTGCCGCGGCGCGGGCTGCTGGTGAGGTAGCGTGTCCGCGCTCATGGAAACCGCGTCCGAGCTTCCGCTGGACCTGCGCTGGCGCCGCGCTGTCACGGGCGTGCTGGTGCTGTGGACCGTGGGGCTCGTGCTGGCGGAGGTCGTCCTCCAGGTGGCGACGGGGGCGGCGGTGCTGCTGGCGGTGGTGCTGCTGGCGCTCGGCAGGCTCCGCCTGGCGCGGGACGTGCGCGCATACGGGGTGGCCAGCGTGGCCCTGTGCGCGTGGCAGGTGGCGTCGCCCGCGGTGGCGTTGCTGACGGGCGCATCGGATGGCTGGCCCCGGGGAGCGCGGTATGGCCAGGTGCTGGACGCGCTGGCGGGGCCGGCGGCGGCCACGCTGGGCGCCGCGGGGGTGCCGTGGCTGCTCCTCGCGGGTGTCCTGGCGGGAGGCTGGCTCCTGGCCGCGCTGCTGGGGGTGTTCCAGAACCGCGTGCGCTGGTCGATGGAGCTGCCGGCCTTCCTCAAGCTCAACCTGGGCCGGCTGCACGAGAACTTCGGCACGGAGGAGTCACCACGCTACGCGGCGGGCGGCTTCTTCTCGCACCGGCTGCGCTTCGCGCATGGCGCCATCGCGGCGCTGGGGCCCACGCTGGCGGTGCTGGGCGGCGTGGCGCTGGCGCGGCGGCGCGTGCTCGCGGGCGTCGTGGTGATGGGGATGCTCGTGTCCATCTACAACGCCTTCGCGCGCGCGGCGCTGGGCGCGGCGTTGCTGGTCAGCGTGCTGGCGTTGTTGCTGCTGGTGCAGGGGGCCGCGCGGCGCATGGGCCTGGCGCTGGTCATCGCGCTGGTGGCGGTGGTGTCCCTGACGCCCGCCTGGCGCGCGCGCATGGAGAAGGCCCTGGGCAACATCTACGGCGGCGAGCGCGAGCACGCCATGTCCGTGGGCTGGAGCCTGGTGTGTGACTTCCCGCTCACGGGCGTCGGGTTCGGAAACCACAAGCCCGCGGCGCTGGCCACGCAGGACGAGACGGGCATCACCGACCTGCTCGCCACCGACTCCCACAACCTCTGGCTGACCGTCTGGGCGGAGACGGGGCTGGTGGGCCTGCTGCTGACGTTGGGGGTCCACGTGCTGCTCGCGAAGGCGCTCATCCGCCGTTACCGCCAGGGCTCGCTCGCGGCCACCGGCGCGCTGTTGTCGTGGGTGGGCTTCCACGTCCTGGCCATGGTGCACTACCTGCCCTTCCACTCCAGCGTGTACCTGTCCTTCTCGTTCGTCTGGGGGCTGGGCCTGTGCGAGGGCAGCAACGTCCTCCGGGGCCGGGCGGTGCGTGAGTCCTTCGTGGTGCTCCCGAAGGGGTCGCCCGGCGCCACGTCCTGAGCGGGGCCGCTAGCCGCCGCGCGCGCCCCCCGGCGAAGGTGCCTCCAAGGCCCGCCGGTACACGGCGAGCGTGCGGCGGGCGCAGTCATCCCAGGTGAAGTGCGCCACGCGCTCCCGGCCGAGCTCCACCAGCTCCCGGCGAAGCACGTCGTCCCGAAGCACGCGCAGCGCCGCGTCCCGCCAGGCCGGCGCGTCATCCGGGGACAGCTTCAGCGCCGCGTTGCCCACCACCTCGGGCAGGGCGGAGGTGTCCGACGCCAGCACCGGGCAGCCCGCGGCCATGGCCTCCAGCGCGGGGAGCCCGAAGCCCTCGTACCGGGACGGCAGCAGCAGCGCCGACGCCGCGCCGTAGAACACCGGCATCTCGTCCTCGGGCAGCTCCTCCAGGTCGAGTACGTTCTCGTGCAGCCCCAGCTCGTGCGCCACCGCGCCCTTGCCCGCCAGCAGCACCACGGGCACGGGGAGGTCCGCGGCGACGTCCTTGAGCAGCCCCAGGTTCTTGAACCGCTTCGCGTTGCCCACCGCGGCCACGTAGCGCGACGGCAGCTCGTGGCGGGCCCGGAACGCGGAGGCCTCGGCCTGCGTGGGCGGCTGGAAGCGGGCCTCCACGCCGTTGTGAATCACCTGGAGCCGGTAGGGTGACAGGCCCAGGTACCGGGCGAGTTCATCGCGCGAGAACTCGGACACGGTGATGAGCGCCGTGGCCCGCCGCGCGCGAGGCCCCACCACCGCGCGGTAGTAGAGCGCCTGCGCGGGGGAGTACTGGTCCGCGAGGGCCAGGTGGTTGGCGTCATGGAGCGTGGCGACCAGGCGCCCGCTCCAGAAGAGGGGCAGGGAGAACGACGTGGCGTGGAACGCGTCCGGGGCCAGCCGGACGAGGTCCGCCGTGAGCGCCGGCTGTTCAAGGGGCGACAGAAACCGCGCCAGCGCGCGGTGCAGCGGCATGCGCGGCGTGAGCGCGCCCAGGTCCGGGGGGAGCCCCTCGGGCGGCACCAGGGCGGAGAAGCGCAAATCGGGGGCGAGCGCGGGCATCCGCCGCGCCAGCTCCAGGGCGTAACGGGCAATCCCATGCAGCCGGCCGCGCACCATGCGCAGGTCGAGGAGGACGTGAGCCACGGCCACCGCGTACCACACGCGTGGCCTCCATGGGGACCGGGCGGGCGCGCTTCGCCCAGACGACGGTTGCCGCGGCGCGTGGAGTGGGTGTTAGAAGCGCCGCCGTGAAGGTCGCCCTGGTCCACGATTGGCTCGTCACCCACCGCGGGGGAGAGCGTGTCCTCGACGCGCTCTGCGAGGTGCTTCCGGATGCGGACATCTACACGCTCGTCCACAAGCCGGGCTCCCAGTCGCCGGCCATCGAGTCGCGCCGCATCCACACGTCCTTCCTCCAGCACATCCCCGGCATCCACGCGCGCTACCGGCACTTCCTGCCGCTGATGCCGAGCGCCATCGAGGCGCTCCAGCTCCAGGGCCGCTACGACCTGGTCCTGTCGTCCAGTCACTGCGTGGCCAAGGGCCTGCGCACGCCGCCGGGCACGCCGCACCTGAGCTACGTGCACGCGCCCATGCGTTACATGTGGGACTTGTTCGACGACTACTTCGGCCCCGGGCGCGCGCGCCTCCCCGTGCGCGCCGCGGCGCACGCCGTCCGGCCCTGGCTGCGCCGGTGGGACCGCAAGACGGCCGCGGGCGTGACGCGGTTCATCGCCAACAGCCGGCACATCGCCTCGAAGGTGCGGCGCTTCTGGGGCCGCGAGGCCGCCGTCATCCACCCGCCCGTGTCGTTGGAGCGCTTCGCCCAGGTGCCGCTGGCGGGCGGCGGGCAGGGGGGCTACTTCCTCTGGCTGGGCGCCTTCGCCCCGTACAAGCGATTGGACATCGCGCTGGACGCCTTCCGCGAGCTCGACGCCCCCCTCTGGGTGGTGGGGACGGGGCAGGAGGCGTCCCGCCTGGGTGCCCAGCGCCTGCCTGAAAACATCCGGTTCCTCGGCAACGTGTCGGACGAGGCCCTGCCCGCGCTGTACCGGGACGCGCGCGCGCTCATCTTCACGCCCGAGGAGGACTTCGGCATCACCCCCTTGGAGTCACAAGCCACGGGGCGCCCCGTCATCGCGTACGGGAAGGGCGGCGCGCTCGAGACGGTGACCGAGCGCACTGGACTTTTCTTTTCTGAACAGACGCCGTCGTCGCTCGCCGCCGCCGTGCGCCGCTTCGATGTCTGGGAAGCCAGCTTCCGTCCGGACGCCGCGCGGGCCCAGGCGGAGCGCTTCAGCCGCGCGGCGTTTCAACGCGCCATGCTCCACGAGATGGAGCAGCTCGTCCGAGGGGTGTTGCCAGAATCCGCGGCGTCTCGCCCGGGACTGTGACTCCGCTGTCACTCCTGTCTCTGTCTTTCGTGGGCAACGCGGCGGCAGGGCCCCTGCCTGAGAGGGAGGGGCAGTCCCAACCCATTGTTTTCACGAAAGTTTTCGTGATAGCAACCGCGGCCGTCAAACGGTGTTGGGCAAGACACGTGTCCGCAGACTGAGGGCGCGAGTCTTGCACCGGGGTGGCCACCCGTTGATCACGCTACAGGAGTACCGCGGTGTTCAGTCGTCTCCAGCGCTTCTACACATCGATCAAGGTCGTCGCCGACATGGGGATGCTCGCGCTGGCGTTCGTGCTCGCGTACGCCACGCGGTTCTCCGGCATCGTCCCCGTCACGGAGGGGATTCCGCCCTGGAGTGACTCGTTCTTCTCGCTGCTGATGGTGCTGGTCATCTTCCCGGTGACGTTCCATCAGTCGCGCCTGTACGGCACCAACCGCTCGCGGACGAACACGGGTGAGGTCTTCGAGGTCTTCAAGTCGACCATCACCGCGGCGCTCATCCTGGTGGCGGTGACGTACTTCGTGCGGGAGCGGTACTCGCGTCTCACGCTGGTCATCTTCATCGTCTACGCCTTCGCGCTGGTGACGTGCAGCCGGCTGGTGTTCCGCTACGTCCTGAGTGAGATCCGCCGCCGGGGCCACAACCTCAAGTCCATCCTCGTCATCGGCGCGGGGGATTTGGGGCAGCGGGTCATCGAGACGGTGGAGCACCACCGGGAGCTGGGCTTCCGGGTGACGGGCGTGCTCACGCTGCGCCATGAGAAGGTGGGCCAGTACGTGGGCGGCGTGCGCGTCATCGGGCACGTGGACCAGGTGAACGCGGTGCTGGACGCCGAGCCCGTGGACCAGGTCATCCTCGCGCTGCCGCTGGAAGGACACGCGCGCGTGAAGGGGCTGATGGACACGCTGGCCCTGCGCACCGTGGACGTCCGCGTGGTGCCGGACCTGTACCAGTACATCACCCTCTACGGCGGCCTGGAGGAGTTCGGCGGCCTGCCCATCATCCGCCTCCAGGGCGACCCGATGGAGGGCTGGAGCCGCGTGGCGAAGCGGGCCTTCGACATCAGTTTTTCGCTGCTGGCCATCCTCGTCACGGCGCCGCTCATGCTGGCCACCGCGCTGGCGGTCCGCCTCACCAGCCGCGGGCCCATGCTGTACCGGCAGGAGCGCATGGGCATGGATGGGCGCACCTTCCCCATCCTCAAGTTCCGCACCATGCGCATCGACGCCGAGCACAGCGGGGCGATGATGGCCCGGAAGGACGACCCGCGCCGCACGGTGATTGGCACCTTCCTGCGCAAGTACTCGCTGGACGAGCTCCCTCAGTTCTTCAACGTCCTGCGCGGCGACATGAGCCTGGTGGGGCCGCGCCCCGAGCGCCCGGTCTTCATCGAGGAGTTCAAGCGGCAGATTCCGCGCTACCACCTGCGGCACAAGGTGAAGGCGGGCATCACCGGCTGGGCTCAAATCAACGGCCTGCGCGGGCAGACGTGCATCGAGAAGCGCATCGAGTACGACCTGTACTACATCGAGAACTGGTCGCTGCTGATGGACCTGAAGATCCTCGTCCGCACTGCGCTGGGCGGCTTCCTGTCGAAGAACGCCTACTGACGCCGCGAGCCCGGACCGTGGATTCCGCCACGGCCCGGGCCCGGGTGCTCACGTCCGCGTCGAAGCGCTACTGGATGTTCCACACCACCGTGCCGGAGCACGTGGTGTTGCTGTAGCAGCCGGCGCGAATCTGCAGGGTGGTGGCCGTGGGCGCGGTGTACGTCAGGCTGGAGCCCCGGTTGTCGCTGCCGCACGCGTCATCGTTGACGGCCGCCTGCGAGGCGCCGTTGAAGAGCCGGAGGTAGGTGTCCCCCGTGTAGCTGGCGCCCGTCACCCCGCAGGTGGCCACGGTGATGCTCCGCCCCGCGGCGATGGGGACGTCGCGGTTGACGGTGCCTTGCTGCGCGCTGTTGGTGCTGCTGGCCTGGAAGGAGAAGCTGCCGCTGGTCGGGCCGGGATCCGAGGTGCCGCCAGAGGTGGTCCAGGCGACCCGGCCGGAGCAGGCCCCGCTGGAGAAGCAGCCCGCGTGAATGACGTAGTCGCCGCTGGCCGGCACGGTGTAGCTGATGCTGGAGCCGCGGCCGTTGCAGGCGTCATCGTTGAACGCGACCTGGGCGCCCTGGACGTCACGCAGGCGCAGGTACGTGTCCCCGGTGAAGGTGGCGCCCGTGAGGCCGCAGGTGGCGATGGTGAGCTGCTGGCCCGCCGTCAGCGCGAGGGTGTAGCTGGTGGTGTTCTGCTGGGCGCTGTTGGTGTTGGTGGCGTCGTAGGGGAACGGGTTGCTGGGCGGCGCCGGCGGGGGCGGAGGAGGCGGCGGCGGGGGCGGGGGCGGCTCACCGTTGCCGTTCGTGTCCGGGCAGCCGGCGGCGGGCAGCGCGCACTGGGGCAGGTCCGCGCCCAGGTGGCTGATGACGGACTGGATGGGGACGCCGCGGTTGGGGCAGTTGGCGCAGTGGTGCAGCGCCACCACCAGGTTGTCCGCGTGGCCGATGACGGGCGAGCCGGACGAGCCGCCCTGCGTGTCCGCGTAGTAGCCCACGTCGTTGGGGCCACCGGCCTGGCACGCCGGCGCGTTGAGGTTGAAGATCTCCGCGAAGCCGGACTGGTCCTGCGCATGCGAGGAGCGCACGGCGATCTTCTTGCCGTGGCCCGCCGGGTGCTGCGGCAGGAAGATGCGCTCGTTCACCACGGCGCCGGACGTGCGCAGCTGCAGATAGCCGTAGGTGTTGACCGGGTTCTGCGACAGCCGGATGAGCGCGTAGTCGCGCGGCGCGTCCACCTTCACCAGCGTGCCGCCCGCGATGACATTGCCCGGGCAGCCGAACCAGCTCGCGCAGCTGGTGGAACAGCTGGCGCCTTCCGCCATGAACTCATAGCTGGTGTTCAGCGCCTCGCTGGCCGAGCCGACGCAGTGCTGATTGGTCATCAGGTGGCCTTCGCTGCCCACGAGCCAACCGGTGCAGGCGCCAGAGCCATTGATGAGCAGGCGCGCCACGGGACGGGAGCGGCCGTAGATGGTGGGCTCGCTGGAGGCGTAGCAGGGCGCCCACTGGGTGTCGTCCGCGCCGCACAGCGCCTTGTCATCGGACAGGCCCATCTCCTCGTTGGAGTAGCCGCGGGCGAAGCGGTCGATGGAGTAGCCGTGCTTGTTGAGGATGCCGCGGCGGTTGACGCTGTCCCGGCTGTGCAGCTCGATGATGGCCGTCTCACCCGGGATGTGGATGGCCCAGAAGCCGCTCCGGGCGCCGGGGTGCGTGTTGTCGTACTTCCAGGCGCGCGTGCCGTCCGGTGAGCGCACCACCACGAAGTCACCGGCCTCCAGGTCGAGGCGCTCGAAGTGCGGCGCGATGTAGGCCGCGCCGGGGTGGGTGATGACGTCCGTGTGGACCGGCCCTTCCGAGGCGCGAATCCGCGTGGTGGCGTAGGGATGCGCCGACTCGAAGCGGCGGAAGACGTCCTCGCCGACCTTGGTGGCCCGCTGGGATTCAGATGACGGGGCGGCCTGCTGGCACACCGGCTCCGCGGCCAGCGCCGTGGGGGCGCCGCTGACCAGCGCGGTGACGAGACATGCGAGTGGGAATCGTTTCATTGGCTCTCCTGGGCATGAGGCTCAACGGCAGTGAACTGCACTCGCCGTTATAGCTGGCAATTCCGACAATCCCTTGTCGTTGCCAGGGCTTCGCAGCAGGGGTGGCGGGGCTGAAGGATTCCGACTTCACCGTGCGTGTTGACCGCGGATGTCGGACAGGTGGCGCGGTCCGTCCAGGGGCCGTATCGCGGCGGGTTCACGGAGAGCGGGGGGCCTTCGGCGCTGGTCGTGCGGCCGGGCGGCCGGGCGAGCTCGCGCGGTGATTCCGGGCCGGGTGGGGCGTCTCAGCGGATGGGAAGGCGTCTAGAATCCGCGGGACATGGCCGAAAAGCTTGGAGCGATCCTGGTCCGCAAGGGCCTCATCACGCAGCCGCAGCTCGACGAGGCCCTCCGGGCGCAGCTCATCTACGGCGGTCGGTTGGGCTCCAACCTTGTCGAGCTGGGCATCCTCGACATCGACACCGTGGCCAGGGTGCTCGGGGAGATGTGCCGTTACCCGGTGGCGGAGGAAGCGGACTTCGCGGCGGCTCCGAACGCGGTGCTGCAACTGCTGCCCGCGGACAAGGCGGAGAAGCACCTGGCCTTCCCGCTGGCGCAGGAGGGACGGCGGCTCAAGGTGGCCATGGCCAGCCCGCTGGAGATCGAGCACGCGGATGCGCTCGGGTTCATCACGGGGATGCGCATCGTTCCGTACGTCACGCCGGAGCTGCGCCTGTTCCAGTTCCAGGCGCAGCGCTACGGCATCAAGCGCGAGACGCGGTTCATCCAGATGGCGTCCACGCAGCGGCCGCAGCCCGTGGCCGCGCCCATGGCGGTGGCTCCCGAGGCGATGGCCCTGAGCATGGCGCCACCACCCCCCGCGCCCGTGCGTGCGGAAGCGGACGGCATGTTCGGTGGGCTGGCGCCGGGGCAGTACCTCAGCGGTGACGACCCGGACACCGAGGCCGAGGATGCGGGCGCGGTGCGGTGGGCCCCGGCCGTGTCGGGGAGCGCGCATCCGCTGGACCACCTGCCGCCGCCCGCGCCTCCCGTCGCGATGATCGACTTCGCCGACGATGGAGAGATGCGGGTGGTGACCCCGGAGGTCGCCGGGCCGCCGATGCTGGCGCCGGTGGGGGCTCGGCCCGCTGCGCCGCCGCCCGCGGCGTCCGTTCCTCCTCCGCCTCCACCCGTGCACCTGGCGGAGGTCACCGAGGAGATCGAGCTCATTGAGGATGGGGAGGTGCTGGAGGAGGGCGACGTCATCGAGGATGCGATGGCCGTGGACGACGACGCCGCGATGTCGCCGCAGCCGCCGGGGTTGGTGTCGCGGCAGGCGGTGGGCGCTCGGGCGCCGCTGGCTGCGGGCGCGGGGGCCGAGTCCCCTGGCGTGCCCCGTCCTGTGGTGGGCGATGGACACGGCGTGCCGCCGGGGATGGTCGCGAGGCCGGTTCCTCCGTCGGGAGCGCCGGTGCCTCCTGGAATGATGGGGGCACGGCCTCCTTCATCGCCCGGCATGCCGTTGGCGCCGGGCGCGGTTCCGCCGGGGATGATGGCGGGGCGGCCTCCTCCTTCGTCGCCCGGCGTGCCGGGGGCGCCGGGCGCGGTTCCGCCGGGGATGATGGCGGGGCGGCCTCCTCCTTCGCCCGAGGTGGGCGTGGGCGTCAACGCGCCAAGCGGAACAAGCGCACAAGGACCTGTGCCTCCTGGGATGATGGGGGCTCGGCCTCCGATGCAGGCGGGGGCTTCGGGCGGAATCGGCGCGCAGGGGCCTGTGCCTCCTGGGATGATGGGCGCTCGGCCTCCGCATGGCGCGAGCGGGCCGGTGCCTCCCGGGGCTCACGGCGTGCCGCCGGGGATGGTGAGCACGCGGCCTTCGGGGGCGGGTGGGCCGCTGGTGCCGCCTGGGGCTCGGCCGGCTTCGTCGCCGGGGATGCCCGCGGTGCCTGGACCGTATGGCGCGGTGCCGCCTGGGGCCCGGCCGGCTTCGTCACCGGGGATGCCCGCGGTACCCGTTCCTCACGGCATGGGGGGGCCTCCGGGCATGGTCGGCGCGCGACCGCCTTCGGCTCCGGGGGCACAGGGGCCCGTAGGCCCCGGAGGGATGGGACACCGTCCACCTTCGGCGACAGGTCTGCCCGCGGTGCAGGGGCCTCATGGGCCCGTGCCGCCTGGGATGATGGGGGCGCGGCCTCCCTCGTCACCGGGACTGCCTTCCGTGGCCGGTGCGCAGGGGCCCGTGCCGCCTGGAATGATGGGGGCACGGCCTCCCTCGGCGACAGGCTGGCCCGCCGTGCCTGGGCCCCAGGGTCCCGTGCCGCCGGGGATGATGGCGGGGCGGCCTCCTTCGGTCAGTGGGCTGCCCGCGGTGCCGGGGGCTCATGGGCCGGTGCCTCCCGGGATGATGGGGCCCCGGCCGCCACCCGCGACAGGGATGCCTGCGGGTCCGCAAGGCCCGATACCTCCAGGGATGATGGGCGGGCGCCCGCCCTCGGTGACGGGCATGCCCTCGGTTCAGGGCACGCATGGGCCGGTTCCCCCAGGGATGATGGGTGGGCGGCCTCCGCCCGGAGCGGGTGGGCCTTCGATGCCTGGCGCTCCGGGGGCGGTACCTCCAGGGATGATGGGCGGGCAGCCTGTGCCGCCATCAGGCCCACCGCTGGTGACGGGGGCGCAGGGGCCCGTGCCGCCAGGGATGATGGGGGCACGGCCTCCCTCGTCACCAGGACTGCCTTCCGTGGCCGGTGCGCAGGGGCCCGTGCCGCCAGGGATGATGGGGGCGCGGCCTCCACCTGCGCCAGGGGGCGGACCCGTGCCTGTGCCGCCTGGGATGTTGGGCGCACGCCCTCCGTCCGAGCCCGTACCTCCGCCGCACGCAGCCCCCGGGAGCATGCCGCCTCCCGTGCCTGTTGCTGGCGTCTCGACGCCCGCGCAGGGCACGGCTCCACCCGTGATGGCGCAACGTCCCTCGGCGGAGAGCGCAGCTGTCGAACATGCGCTGCTGCCCGCAGGTCCGCCCTCGGCCGAATCGCCGGTGTCGCTGGCACGTACCGCGGACGCGCTGGCCGAGGCCGGGCCCACGCATGTCGAGGCTGACCACGTTCCTGAAACGGTCTCGTCGTCACCCGACGCTGTGCATGGCGCGGATTCGCATCCTCACCCCGTGGCTTCGGCGGCTTCGAGCGAAGTCCTGGCTGCGGACCTTTCGGGCGCCGCAGCGCCGGTTGCGCTCGACAGCGATCCGAAGTCGCCGGTGGCGGTGATACCCGCGCCTCTCGGTGATGTTTCCGTCGAGCAGGCCGAGGTGCTGAGTCCGTCCGCGACGGGTGCGGAGACTCAGTCGTCGGAAGCCTCGAGTGTCGCTCCAACTCAGGTGCAGTGGGGTGCTTCCCCTGTTGACGCCGCGAGCGCGCCTGTTGAGGCATCCGAACTCGCGGCCGCCTCCGTGCCGCACGGTATGGGTGACGGGGCGGCAATGCCGTTGCCGCTCGCGACGGACGCTACGGCTGAGCAGCCCGCCTTGCTACTTTCTGCCTCGGATTGGGGGAGGGCCGAAGGCACCTTCGAAAGCGAAGGCGCTGCCTCATCCGTGCTTGAGCGTCCGGAGGTGGCAGCTTCGCTGAATGCCGGTAGTGGCTCGGAGGCCACATCCGCGTCGCCTTTGAGCGCTGATGCCTCGGTCTCTGCGCATGCCGCTGCAATCGAGGCGCCTGCTGCGGAACTGACTGCTGCGGTGGCTGTTGATGCGACCGCGCTGGAGCCGGCTGCGGACGTGGCTATCGCGGTTGCGGTTGATGCGGCTGCCGTCGATACGACTGCGCCTGAGTCGGCTGCGGACGTGGCTTTCGCGGTTGCGGTTGATGCGGCTGCTGTCGATTCGACTGCGCCTGAGTCTGCTGCGGACGTGGCTATCGCGGTCGCGGTTGATGCGGCTGCCGTCGATACGACTTCGCCCGAGTCGGCCACGAGCGTAGGTGTCGCAGTTCCCTCGGAGGCTATCGCTGGCGAGCTGACTGCCTCTGCGTCGGCCACGAGCGTAGGTGTCGCAGTTCCCTCGGAGGCTATCGCTGGCGAGCTGACTGCGTCTGCGTCGGCCTCGAACGTTGAGGGTTCCACGGAGTCAATCGCCAGCGAAGAGACTTCGCCTGCGTCGGCCACGGGCGTGGAAGCCGTCGTTCCCGAGGAGCCTGTCGCAAGCAATGCGACTGCCTCTGCGTCAGCCGCGAGCATGGGGGACACGGTTCCCCCGGAGTCTGTTGCATGCAAGGCGACTGCCTCTGCGTCAGTCGCGAGCATGGGGGACACCGTTTCCCCGGAGTCTGTCGCAAGCGAGGCGGTTGCCTCTGCGCCGGAGGCGAGCACTGGGGCTTCAGTTCCCACGGAATCAGTCGCAGCCGAGTCGTCCGCCTCTGCGCCGGCCACGGGTGTGGAAGCCGGGGTTCCCACGGAGACCGTCGCACTCGAAGCGATCGCGCCTGCGTCGGCCGTAAGCATTGATGCCGAAGATCCCCCAGGCGCTGTCTCCATTGAGGCGCCTGCGTCTGAGTCGACTGTGGCCGTTGATGTGGCAGGCTCTTCGGATACCGCCGGAGTTGAGGCGATTACGCCTGCGCAGGCTGCGAGCGTCAGTGTTGAGACCTTCACGGATGCCGCTGCCGTCGAGGCGACCGTGCCTGCTGCGGATCAGGCCGTTGATGCTGCAGGCGCTTCGAATACCGCCGCAACCGAGGCGACGGCTTCTGAATCGGGAGCAAGTAGTGGTGCCACTGGCGCTGATGCGGCTGTGTCGGTCGCGGAAATCGCCACGGCTGTTTCGCCGGATGCGTCAGCAGTCGCGGTAGTTCAGTCTGACGCGCCCACAGAGCTGGCGGTTCTCGCGCAGGAGAGCACCTCCATCGCAGCGACTGCAGCTGAGGTGCCCTCTGAAGCGGCGGGTTTCTCGCAAGACGCTGACTCTGTCACGGTGTTTTCGACTGAGGCGCCTGCCGCGGATGCGGTTCTCGCGCCGGACCGTGCATCAGGCGCGGTGCCTGCAGATGAATCGCCCGCCAGCGCTTCGGAGCGCTCACCGGAGAATGCCGCAGTCACGGCGCTTGCGTCTGAATCACCCGTAGATGCTGTGGCGCCCTCGCCGGGAAGTGCTTCGGCCGCTGCGTCCGAGGCTGATTCGACCGCAGGGACTGTCGCTCTCTCCCAGGAGAGCGCTTCGGTTGTCGAGCCTGCGCCTTCGTCGTTCGCAGGAACTGGTGCTCTCTCTCAAGAGAGTGACTCTGTCGCGACGCCTGTGGCTGCGACACATGCAGCCCTTGGTACCTCCGCCGGACCTGCTGACGCCAACGCGATCACTGCGTTCGACGCGGAGCCTGTGGCGGCGAGCATCGATGCGGTCATCCTCGCGGATGCGGTTGCAAGCGCGTCGAATACGCCTGCCACGCGCACCGACGACGCAACGGCCACTGACGTCACGGCCCCCGAGGCAGCCGCGTCTGGAACAGACGCGAGCGGCGATACCGTCTCCGCGACCGAGGCCTCGTCATCCGAGGCGACTGCTTCCGCGCCGTCCGCCGGCATTGATGTCGCAGCCCCCGCGGATACCGTTGCAGTCGCAGTCGCTCCGTCCGAGTCGTCAGAGCCGCTGGATGCTGTCTCGCAGGACAACGCCACGGGCGCGAACGTTGCGGCCTCGCCGCTTGAGAGCACGGCGGCCGCATCCGTTGCGGAAGACGCCCTTGCCGCGCCGACGCCGCTCTCAAGTGGCGCCAGTGCTCCCGAGCAGGGCATCGATGTCGCCGCGAGCGAACCACCCGTGTCGCCCGCCAGCGGCGAGGCAGCGGTTGCCGTGAGCGCAGCGTCCGAGCCGTCCACGGGACGCGAGGGTGACGTTGTCGAAGCCACCCCAGTGGCCGAGGGCGCGCCCGCTGAGCCTTCGGTCAGCATGGAGGGCTCAGACTCAACCGGAACAAGCCCCGACGAGGGCGTCTCCGCGGATGCAGCCGGGCACCGTGACAGCGCAGCCGCTTCGCACGCCGAGGTCAGCGCACCTGCCGCCGCCGAACAGGTCGTTCTCACGGCCATGAATGACGTCGCCGAGGCCGTCACGGGGACGGGAGAAGAAGGCGCGCTCCCGGTCAGTGACTCCGAAGCCGCCAGGGCGCTGGCCGAGAGCGCGTATGAGGCGGCCCAGCGCTCGCCCATCGCGGATTCCCATCCGCCGCGGAGCGACGACGCAGCGTCGCCGGAGCTCACGGCGGGGCTCGATGCCCAGTCCCCCACCGAGTCGAGCACCGGCAGTGCAGCGGTGCCCCTGGCCACTGCGCCGGCAACGGAGGCGGCGGAATCACTCAGCCCCGTGGAAGCGACGCCCGCGGTCCACGGGGTGGATTCGAAGTCGGAGGCCCCCGAGAGCGCGCACGCGTCCGGCGACAGTGCGCCCGCCGACGTCGAAGCCGCTCCCGCCTCCGCCGCCATGCCCGATGGCGCGAAGCGGCCCGGAGAGTCCTGGTCGGTCATCGCCGTCTCGAGCGTGGATGACACCAGCAGCGACGCCTCGCCTCCGAGCCTCACCGCGAAGCCGACGTACCGCGACCTCCCTTCGGAAATCGAGGTCACGCAGCCGTTCGGGCTGCGTTTGGAGAGCACGGACCTCGAAGACCCGGACGCGCCCGCGGAGGCCCTCGACGACACGCCGGCCCCAGCGGACGTGCCGGCCGCGTCGCTCAAGCCCCGGGGCTTCGTCGTCGCGGAGCATGGCGCGTTGCTCACCACGCCCGTCGCGCCCGTCATCGAGCATGACCTCCAGTCTGGCGTGGGGGCCTCCCTCAAGGGAGAGGTGCCCTCCACGCCGCGAGCGCCCATTGAGTTGGACGACCTGTCCGGCACCTCCGACGAGCCGATGCAGCTCGCGTCGACGTGGGAGTTCGTGGGTTGGCAGGGAGGGGACACCTCGGGCCCCATCGGTCACACGCCGGAGTCGACGTGGGCGGACCGCGTGGTGGACCTCGAGGGCCCCGCGGTCGCGCCAGCGGCCTCCGAGGTGCCCCTGGCCTCCGCCTGGGACTTCATCCAGCAGCCGTGGCAGCCTCAGACGCAAGCGCCCGCGGAGGTCATCACCACGCTGCTCGCGGCGGCGGCCAGCGCTTCCACGGAGGTCGCACCGGACGGGCCCGCCGTGACGGCCGAGCAGGTCCTCGTGGCGCTCGACGCGGTGAGCACGCAGGGCACGCTCGGCAAGGTCGTCCTGGCGTACTGCGCGGGCCGCTTCCAGCGCGCCTTCCTCCTCGGCGAAAGCTTGGGACTCGCGCGCGTGGGGCACGCCTGGGGACCCGGCAGTGACACCGAGGCGGTCGCCAGCCTGAAGGTCGACCTCGAAGCGCCGTCGTTGCTCCTGTCGGCGATGGCCTCCGCGAGCCCCACGGTCTTCTCCGCGCCGGAGTGCGCGCAGGACGAGGCACTCTTCGCCGCGCTGGGAGGCACGGGCGCCTCGCACCTGGCGGTCATCGCCATCCGGAACCAGGGGCACGCGGTGGCGTTCATCGTCGCGGACCACGGGGCAGAGCCGGTGCCCACGCCGGCCCTCGAGGAGCTCACCCGCATCGCCGAGAAGGCCTCTGACGCCTTCGCCCGGCTCCCGTCGACCCGCCGCGGCTGACGGCGGGGGAGGGGAACGCAGAAGGGCTCCGGAGCACATCGCTCCGGAGCCCTTTTCACGTCAAGCGCCTGGCGCCGGCCTCAGCTGCAACCGCTGGTCGCGCCGCAGTTGCTGCATTTGTAGCAGGCACCACTGCGCACCATGATGGCGCCGCAGGTGTGGCACGGCGGCGCATCCGCCTGATTGAGCCAGGTGGAGCGCTTCGACGACGAGGCCGCCGGGAGCTGCTGCACCGGCGCCGTCTGGGCGGGCAGGGCCTCCCGTTCCGCGCGGACGTCCACGCGGTCGAGCACCGCTTCCTCTTCCCCGTTCGGCAGGAACTTCAGCTCCAGCCACCGGAAGATGTAGTCGGTGATGGACTTGGCGATGGGGATGTCCGGGTTGCCGGTGAAGCCGCTGGGCTCGAAGCGCGTGTGGCTGAGCTTGTCGACCAGCACCTTGAGCGGCACGCCGTACTGGAGCGCCATGGACACGCTGGTGGCGAAGCTGTCCATCAACCCGCTGACCACCGAGCCTTCCTTCGCCATGACGATGAAGAGCTCACCCGGCAGGCCGTCCTCGTACATGCCCACCGTCAGGTAGCCCTCGTGGCCGCCGATGGAGAACTTGTGCGTGATGGAGCGGCGCTCGTCCGGCAGGCGCCGGCGGACCGCGCGGGGCTCCGGCTGGACGGCGGGGACGGGCTCGGGGACCACGGTGGCCTTGGCCGCGCGGGTGTCCTTCACCGTGTCCTTGGACGTGTTGAGCGGCTGCGTGCGCTTGCAGCCGTCGCGGTAGACGGCGATCGCCTTGAGGCCGCGCTTCCACGCCTCCAGGTACGCCTTCTCGATGTCCTCGACCGTCGCGTCGGACGGCATGTTCACCGTCTTGGAGATGGCGCCGGAGAGGAACGGCTGGCAGGCCTCCATCATCTGGATGTGGCCCATCCAGTGGATGCTGCGCTGGCCCTGCGCGGGCTTGAAGGCGCAGTCGAACACCGGCAGGTGCTCGGCCTTGAGGTGCGGCGCGCCCTCGATGGTGTCCTGCTTGTCCAGGTAGCTGATGATGTCCTGGGCCTGCGTCTGCGGATACCCGAGCTTCTCCAGCGCGAGCGGCACCGTCTGGTTGACGATCTTCAGCATGCCGCCGCCCACCAGCTTCTTGTACTTGATGAGCGCGATGTCCGGCTCGATGCCGGTGGTGTCGCAGTCCATCATGAAGCCGATGGTCCCCGTGGGCGCGAGCACCGTCACCTGGCTGTTGCGGTAGCCGTGCGACTCCCCCAGCGCGAGCGCGCGGTCCCACGCGTCCTTCTGCGCCTCGAACAGCGCCGTGCCCACGCCCTCCGGCGCCACGTGGTACGCCGCCTTGCGGTGCTTGCGGATGACGCTCAGCATGGGCTCCGCGTTGTTCGCGTAGCCGGCGAAGGGGCCCTGCTTCTCCGCCAGCCGCGCGCTCATCGCGTACGCCTCGCCGCACATCAGCGAGGTGATGGCCGCCGCGTAGTTGCGGCCCGCGGCCGAGTCGTACGGCAGGCCCGAGGCCATCAGCAGCGCGCCGAGGTTGGCGTAGCCCAGGCCCAGCGGGCGGTAGTCGTGGCTGTTCTTCTGGATGCGCTCGGTGGGGTAGCGCGAGTTGCCGACGATGATCTCCTGCGCCATCAGCAGGATGTCGACCGCGTGGCGGAACGCCGTCACGTCGAAGTCGCCGTCGATGGTGCGGAAGTGCATCAGGTTCAGGGACGCCAGGTTGCAGGCCGAGTCGTCCAGGAACATGTACTCCGAGCAGGGGTTGGACGCGTTGATGCGCGCCGTGCCCGAGCACGTGTGCCAGCTGTTCACCGTGGTGTCGAACTGCATGCCCGGGTCGCCGCACAGGTGCGCGGCCTCGGCGATCTCCCGGAACAGGTCCTTCGCCTGGTGCGTGTCCAGCGGCAGGCCCTCGCGCACCGTGCGCGTGGTCCACGGGCCGTCGTTCATCACGGCCTTCATGAAGTCGTCGGTGACGCGCACCGAGTTGTTCGAGTTCTGGAAGAACACCGACGAGTACGCCTCGCCGTTGAAGGACGGGTCATACCCGGCCTCGATGAGCGCCCAGGCCTTCTTCTCCTCGCTCGACTTGCAGCGGATGAACTCGAGGATGTCCGGATGGTCGGCGTTGAGGATGACCATCTTCGCCGCGCGGCGCGTCTTGCCGCCGCTCTTGATGACGCCGGCGAAGGCGTCGAAGCCGCGCATGAACGACACCGGGCCGGACGCGGTGCCGCCGCCCGCCAGCAGCTCCTTGCTGCCGCGGATGGTGGACAGGTTGCTGCCCGTGCCGCTGCCGTACTTGAAGAGCATGCCCTCCGTGCGCGCCAGCGTGAGGATGGACTCCATGCTGTCGTCCACGCTGTTGATGAAACACGCGGAGCACTGGGGCTGCGTCTCCACGCCCACGTTGAACCACACGGGCGAGTTGAACGACGCCTTCTGCCGGAGCAGCAGGTGCGTCAGCTCGGCGTGGAAGGCCTCGCGGTCCGTGTCGCGGGTGAAGTAGCCACCTTCCACACCCCAGCGGGTGAGGGTGTCCACCACGCGGGCCACGAGCTGGCGCACGCTGGACTCGCGCTCCGGGGTGCCGGGCGTGCCGCGGAAATACTTGGACGCCACGACGTTCGTCGCCAGCATCGACCAGGACTTCGGCACCTCGATGTTCTTCTGCTCGAAGACGGCCTTGCCGTCCTCACCGGTGATGCTGGCGCTGCGGTACTCCCACGCCAGCTCATCCGCGGGGTCCACCCCCGGCGTCGTGAAGAAGCGCTCCACCGTCAGGCCCGCCGGCGTCGCCGCCGCCGCACGCGCCTTGCGCGCCGTCGTCCGCCGCGCCTTCCCGTTCACCGTGGACTTCGAGCTCAGCTCTTTATCCATGTCGCCACCCTCCGCGAATTCACTGTGGGTTCGAGTGCAAAATTTTCAAAACGCTAACGTCGCGAGATCCCGACGGATCCGATGAAACCTCCGCGGTGTCCTGCGGCTGATCTCGGATGGGGTTCGCGACGTCTGAGCAGGGGCGCGCCCGGCCCCTCGTTCGATTTCTGGGAGATGCCCGCCAGACTGCCGGACGGGGCCATGGATAGACCCCTGTAGCACCTCCGTCAAAGAATCTGTCGGTACAACAAATGGTACTGAGCAAAATCATACCCACAACGAATTGTGTACAGGCGCGGGGTGGGTGCCTGAGGCTCGCCTGCCTGCCCAGCCGCTACAGCTTGCATCAGGATGGCCCGATCTAGAGCCCTCCGGTGGCCTTGGCAACACATGCTTTGCAGTGCCTTCGCGCAGATGGCGAGCCATGTATCGTCACTCCAAGGCAAGCGAGCGTGATCATTGGGAGACGTTTGCTGTGAGTCTGTGCACGGCGACAGTCGACGCAAGTGATCCGATCTGGAGCGGGCAGTGGATCAGCGGCTGGGGCGGTCCGCTGGTGAACGAGGCCGTCGATTTCAGCGGAGGCCCGCGTTAGGAGGCGGACATGGCCCCTCCCTTTCAACGCCACATCTTCATCTGCACCAACCGCCGTCCGGACGGGAACCCCAAGGGGTGTTGCGCCAGCAAGGGGGCGGAGGAGGTGCGCACCGCCTTCCGGGAGGAGCTCGACAAGCGCGGCATGAAGGGGCGGATGCGCGCCAACGCGGCGGGCTGTCTGGACACGTGCACCTTCGGTGTCGCCGTCGTCGTCTACCCCGAGGGCACCTGGTACGGCGGCGTGAAGGTGGAAGACGTGAAGGACATCGTCGAGCAGCACCTCATCGAGGGACGCCCCGTGGAGCGGCTGCTGATGCCCTTCTCGCGCAAGGCGCCCCAGCCGGGCTAAGGCTCGATACCCGGGATTAACCCGAAAAAATTGGCGCCGTGCTCTCTCTGCGCGAACCCGCAGAGCAGCTGCGCGGACGGCGGTGGGGAGGGCCTGGAGCGTGTCGGCTCCGGGGTCAGCCCCGCCGTGCGTCCGTCGCCGCGAGGAGCGCACGCATGCGTCGCAGTTGGTGGGCCTCTGGCCTGATCGCCACCGCCTTGAGCGTGGTGGGCTGTGATTCCGAAGTCCCGACGTTCCACGAGATGGACCGCCTGTCGGCCCACGCGTCGGCGCTGGCCGCGGAGTGGGCGGTGGGCGTCGCGTACAACGTGGGGACGCGCGTCACGTACCAAGGCCGCCTCTACGAGTGCCGTCAGCCGCACACGTCCCAGGCGGACTGGACGCCGGTGGCGGTGGCGGCGCTGTGGTTGGACCTGGGCCCCGCGGGCGGTGACGTCGACGCCGGCACGGGTGGCAACGACGCGGGCACGGGCGGAGACGTCATCGCGCCCACGGTGGGGCTGACGGCGAGCACCTCGCGCATCACCGTGGCGGGGCCGCTGTCCCTGACGGCCACGGCGACGGACAACGTGGGCGTGACGCGGGTGGAGCTCCTGGAGAACGGCTCCGTCGTGGCCTCCGGGACGTCGTTCAGCCGGACCTTCACGGGGTGGCAGCAGAACGGGACGTACGTCTATTCCGTGCGCGCGTTCGACGCCGCGGGCAACGTCGGGACGACCTCTGTCTCCGTGGTCGTCGAGATTCCGGGTGGGCCGCCGCCGGGGGGCAAGAAGATCGTCGGCTACTTCACCGCGTGGGGCATCTACGCGCGCAACTACCACGTGTCCAACGTGCCGCCGTCGAAGCTCACGCACATCAACTACGCCTTCTCCAACATCTCGCCGGACGGGCGCTGCGTGCTGGGCGACCCGTACGCGGACATCGACAAGGGGGGCGGCTGGACGGGTGAGTGGGACCCGGGAGCGCTGCGCGGCAACTTCCGCGCGTTCAAGGAGCTGAAGCGGACGAACCCGCACCTGAAGCTGCTCATCTCCGTGGGCGGCTGGTCCTGGTCCACGCACTTCTCCACCGTGGCCTCCACCACCGCTTCGCGCGCGGCGTTCGTGAAGTCCTGCGTGGACCTCTACATCCGGGGCCAGTATCCGGGCGTGACGCCCGCCAATGGTGAGGGTGTCTTCGACGGCATCGACATCGACTGGGAGTACCCCGTGGGTGGCGGCCTGCCGGGCAACAGCAACAGCCCCGCGGACAAGCGGAACTACACGCTGCTGATGCAGGAGTTCCGCAGCCAGCTCAACGCCGTCACCGCGCAGACGGGCAAGCCGTACCTGCTCACCATCGCCACGGGCGCGTCGCCTGACTTGCTGGAGAACAAGCAGGAGACGAAGAACCTGGCCGACGTGCTCGATTGGATCAACGTGATGTCCTACGACTACCACGGCGCCTTCGAGCCCACGACGAACTTCCATTCAGCGCTCAATCGCGTCACGGGAGACCCGGGGGCCGCCGTCGGCTTCTACACGGATGGCTCGGTGGCGAAGATGCTCCAACTGGGCGTGCCGCCCGCGAAGATTGTCGTCGGCGTGCCCTTCTACGGCCGGGGCTGGGGCCGCGTGCCCAACGCGAACAACGGCCTGTTCCAGTCCGGTGTCCCCATCAATGGCACCTGGGATGACGGCTCGTCCGGACCCACGGGCGTGTTCGACTTCAAGGACATCAAGAACCGCTTCGAGCGCGCCGGTTCCGGTTACACCAAGTTCTTCCACCCGGAGGCGAAGCAGGCCTTCGTGTACAGCCCGGCCACGGGCATCTGGATTGGTTACGACGACGCGCAGAGCATGAGCGCCAAGGCGGACTACATCCTGAGCAAGAACCTGGGCGGCGCGATGTTCTGGGAGCTGAGCGGGGATGACGGCTCGCTGCTGGACACGCTGGCCCAGAAGCTGCGCTGAGTGACTGGAAGCGCTGGTGATTGGCTGACAACCATTGCCAGCGTGCGGTGAAGCCATACGCCGAGGGACTTCTGTTCCCCGGCGTCATGGCGATAGGGTTTGCCGCATGTCCCTCGCGGCTGCTGTCTTGCTGGTGGCGCTCTCCAGCACATCCATGGCCGCGGCGCCGTGGACCGCCGTGGCGCGCGTCGCTTCCGAGGAGGAGGCCTCGCTCCTGGAACGGGTGAAGGGGCAGAGCAGCGACCTGTCCGTGAAGCTCGAGCCGTCCCCCGGTGCATCGCTGGCGGTAACGCCCGCGTCGCAATGGCGCGAGGTGGAGCGGCTGGCCGCGAGCCATGACGCGCGCGCCGTGCTCTGGTTCGCGCGTGAGGGACAGATGGTCCGCGTCCTGGTGGCGGAGCTCGACGGCCGCCACCTGTTCACGCGCGAGGCGCGGTTGGGTGAGGTGCCCGGCTCGCTCGAATGGTCCGCGGGCGCGGAGGCCCTGGCGCTCGCCGCGCGCTCCGCGTTGCGCGCGGTGGAGGCGGGCGCGCCGTTGGGCGTGGTGGTGCCTCAGGCTCCGCGGGTGGACGCTGTGCCGGCGGCAAGGCCGTTCGCGGAGGTACCGACGGGACGACCGGGCACGAAGTCTCCGACGGCGTCGCCCGGGGCCTCTGGGCGCGAGGTGGTGACCACCGCACCGGACCGACATGCCGTGGAGACGGAGGCGCCGCGGCCCACGGGGCACGCAGTGCCTCTCAACCGGGCGCCGGGGACCCCCGTGGCGGCCGCGCCAGGGCGTGGATGGCTCGCCGTGGGAGGCCACGCCGCGTTGGATGGCTACACCCGCGCGGGGCATCAAGGCGTGTCCTTGGGGGCGGGTTGGCAGTCAGGCCGGGTGCGGCTGCGCCTGCAATTGCTGGCGGGGCTTCCCGCGCGGCTTCGCGACGCGCGCACCGAGGTGTCCCTGGGGCAGCACGGGGCGTCGGTTGGGGCAGGGTGGCCGTGGGCCATCGCTCCACTCGTGGAGGTCGAGGCGGGAGTGGGGGCGGGGGTGGTGGGCTTCCGCCGCAGCACGTTGGCGCTGTCGCCCGACGTCGCGGCCGCTCCAACCGCGACGATGTTCGCGTTGCTCACGGGGCCGGAGCTCCGCGCGCGGTGGCGGATGGCCGCTCGCGTGGGCGTGGAGGCGGCCGTGTCCGCCGAGGTCCTTTTGGGCCGGCCCGAGCTTCGCTACGTCATTGATGGAAACTTCGTCTCGCGCGGTGACGGTTGGGCGGTGCGCCCACGGCTGCAAGTGGCGTTGGTGGTCTTTCCATGAACGCGGATGACCCGAATGGCCCGTGGCCATCCTCCATGCCGTCAATGAGGAGCTTGGGCTCACATCCAGCGGACAGGTCTCGGGCGGCGGAGGACCCGCGCATCCTGGCGGCCATCCAGGGCGAGCGCGAGGCGACAGGGGCGCTGTTGGTGGAGTTGCTCCCCCGGGTGCGAAACCTCGTGCGTTACCTGGTGCGAGGGGACGGGGACGTGGAGGACATCTCGCAGGAGGCGCTCATCGCCCTGGTGCGCGGGTTGCCGTCCTATCGCGCCGAGGGCCGCTTCCAATCCTGGGCGGACCGGGTGGTGGCGCGGACCACGTTCGCCTGGTTGAAGCGCTCTCGCGGGCGCGAGGCGCAGCACGCGGACGCGCCGGTGGAGTTGGTGGCGGTTCCCTCCGAGGACGCGCTACCGGACGAGTATGTTCATCGCCGGCACATGATGACGCTTCTGGACCGGCTTTCGAACGAGCAGCGGCATGCGCTGGTGTTGCATCATGTGTTGGAGTTGAGCGTGCCGGAGATTTCATCGGAGTTGGGTATCCCCTTCGAGACGGTGCGCAGCCGGCTCCGCTTGGGGCGCACGAACCTGCGCGCCCTGGCCACGGCGGAGGATGGCGGAGGGGAGGCACAGGGATGAGTGACCTCGGGGAAGAGGGGGATGAAGCCCTGAACGCGCTGCTCCCGCCGCTCGACGAAGCCGCGGGGCCCGCCCGGCGCATCTCCCGGGAGAAGTCAGCGGCGATGGTCCTGGCCGCGCTGGACGCGAGCACCCTGACGGTGCAGGCCCCGCGGATGCTTCGCGGAAAGCGGCCCCCTGTCTGGCTGATGACGGGCGCCATCCTGGTGGCGGGGGCGGCGGCTGCCGCGGTCTGGAGCTTCACGCGCTCCGAGCGCACGTCAGAGGCACATGCGCGGACTGCCGTGGAGGTGAAGCCGCCGCACGCGGAGGCGCCGCGCGTCGTGGAGGTGCATGGCGAGTTGGAGCCTGCTGGCGGGGTTCATGCGTCGGCTGAAGCACCTGGCGAGGTTCCCGCGTCAGCCGATGCTGCCCGTGCGGTCCCCGCGTCGGCGGAAGTCGCCAGCGGGGTTCCCACGTCGGCTGAAGCCGCCAGGAGGGTCGCCCTCCGCGCAGCGGCGCAGGAATCCGACACCTTGAGCGATGTTGCCGAGGTGCGCTCAGCGCGCCCCCGTCCACCGTCCGCCACGGCGGCATCTCCCGCCTCCGTGCGTGCCGCCGAGGACTTGCTGCTCAAGGCCAACGGTCTTCGCTCCCAAGGCCGGTGGAAGGAAGCCGAGTCCCTCTACCTGCGCGTCATCCGCGCCCAACCGTCCTCGCTCGCGGCGTATGTCGCGCGGGTCGCGTCGGGGTCGCTCCGCCTTGAAAAGCTGGGTGACGCGCGCGGAGCCCTGCGTCAGTTCCAGGCGGCGCTCCGACTCCAGCCGCGTGGGGTGCTCGACCAGGAAGCGCAGCACGGCATCGCCGAAGCCCACCGTGTGCTGGGCGACCGTGACGCCGAGCGGCGAGCGCTGGAGTCCTTCCTGTCCACGCATCCCGATTCACCGCTCGGGCCCGCGGCGCGAGCACGCGTCCAGGAGCTGTCCGCGCGATGAGCGCCCGATGGCACCTGGCGGCGGCGCTCGCCCTGGCGATGAGCGGCTGTACCCGGGCTGACCTCGTGGCCATCGTGACCACGCCGGATGGCGGCGGAACGGGCGCGTCGGGGGATGCGGGAACGCAGGATGGGGGCGGCTCCCCGGATGATTGGGAGGCGTACTGCGCGGGACGCGGACCGCCTATCTTCGTGGGCGAGGCAGAGACCGATGCGCACATGTGCAGCGGGCGCCTCGCCGAGCAGACCTTTCGCCACGCGCTGTGCACCTGCGAAGGGCTGTCGCTGGGGGCCTCCCTCGACGCGGATGCCTTCCAGAGTTCGGAGGGGGCGTACCAGCCCGGCGGCGCGGGTGGCGATGTCGGCGTCAATGGCGCCTTGTCCGCCAATGACGCGGTGAGCGTCGGGGGCTCGCTGCGTGTCGGCGGCGTGGGAGGACTCCACCTCGGTCGCGCCTTCTTCGTGGGCGAGACGCTGCACAGCAGTGGTCCCCTGTCAGGGAGTCCCGTCTCGGCCTCCGTGCTCGGCGATGCGCGCGTGCGCGGTGACGTATCGTTGCCCGCGTTTCGCGTCGGTGGCGTGCTCACGGTGCCTGAGGGCGCGACGCTGGGCCCTGTCGCGGCGGCGGCGGTTCGTCGCGAACCCGTGGACCCCGTCACGCCTTGCGCATGCGACGACGCCGCGCAGGTGGATGTCGCGGGCCTCATCGCCCGGCACGCGCATGACAACGACAACGCGGCCATCGGCCTCGACGCCGCGGCCTTGGAGGGCATCGAAGGCGAGCGTTCCCTCACGCTGCCCTGTGGCCGCTTTCACCTGACGCGCATCACGGGCACGGGCCGCGCGACGCTCACGATTCGCGCGAGGACGGCGCTCTTCATCGAGGACATCGTCGACCTGGCGGAGGGCTTCACCGTGGACGTCCAGGCTCCCGGAGAGCTGGACCTGTTCCTGGGGGGCTCGGTCGCGGTGGCGGGGCCGCTCTCGCTCGGCTCCACGGCCACGCCGTCACGCGTCCGCGTCTACGTCGCCGGAGCCAGCGTGCTGGCGCTGTCGGCGGGCAGCACGCTCGCGGGGAACCTCTACGCCCCTCACGCAACGCTCAGCGTGAGCGGCGGAGCGGAGGTCTTCGGCTCCGTGTTCGTGCGCCACGTCGAGGCGTCTGGGCCGCTCCGTCTGCACTACGACGCCGACATCCGGGATGCCGGCGCCGCGTGTTCGGAGGGGTGATGGGGCGGAGGACGTCTTCCGGCCCCTTGTGAGGCTTTCAGTTGCTTAGGCCCAGCCGGCGGTCTTCCAGTGACGTCAGGCGGGCGGCGTCGTAGATGCTTCGGAGCGTCGGGTTGGTGATTTGCTCGCCGAAAAGCCGGTGGAACGGGATGGCGTCACGCGCCTTGTCCGGCTCCCGTTTCACTGCGTCAGTGACCCACTTCTGGATCTGGTCCAGCGTGAGATTTTGCAGTTGTCCCAGGCCGGGGATGCTCGAGGTGGGAATCACGCCCTTGAGCTTGAAGATCAGGCTCGCGAGCCCAGCGGCGGCCTCGTTGTCCTTCTTCAACTCCTCGACGGAGAGCAGGAAGCCGCCTTCGATGGCGCCCAGGAGGCTGCCCATGGAGCGCGCCAGTCGCTGCGTCTCCTGCGAGGGCGGGTTGGCGTTCGCCTGAGTCTCCAGGGTAGCGCGCATGTCATTCAGCTTCGTGTTGACGAACGCGCGGAGGGCGTCCTGGCCCTCGAAGGGAGGCTCCGTGAAGAGCGTGCGCGTGAAGAACTCGGACAGCCTGCCCGCGCTGGCGCTGCCAACGGAGCCGGAGAGGTCGCTGGCCCCGGAGAGAATCGCGTCCGAGTGCTCCATGAAGAAGCGAGCCGCCGCCGCGCGAGACTCGGGGTTGGTCCCCACCTGCTGGATGCTGTCCAGGAACAGCTTGAGCGATTCCTGCGTCGGAGGCTGGATGGCGCTGGCGGCGTCCAGCAGGCCCGCGAGCGCGCCCGAGCCACCGTAGATGATGGGGTCGTTGATGTTCCCCAGCACCTTGCCGATGCCCTCCGGGTTGTTCTTCAGGAAGTCCTGGAGCTGCTCGGGAGGCAAACCCGCCAGGGCGGTGGCGACGGCCACGGAGCGCGCCGGGTCCGGCGTCTGGCCGTCCGACATGATCTGCAGCTCGCGCTGCGCGTAGGCGGTGATGAGCTGCGGGTTGCCCGTCCCGGCGACAATCTTCGCCAGGCCTTCGTGCGTCTCGCCACCCCACGAGCCACGTCCATGCGAGCCCACGCCCGCCGTCAGCTCGGCAACGGTGACGGCGCCCGAACGGAAGGCCGTGTCCAACGCGCCGGACAGCACCTGCTGGTCCGCCGCGCTCAGCCGCCCCGCCTTGTCGAGGAGCTGCCCGGCCACGGGGCCATAAGCGAAGAGGTTGTCCATGAGCGCCGCTTGCATCGCGGGGTCGGGGTTCTCCTTCAGGAAGTTCACGAGGACCGACGGATCCTGGCTGTTGGTGGCCTCCTGGAGGACCTGGTTCACCGACGCGACCTCTGACGGCGTCAACGGCCTCGCCGTGACGGGGGCCTGGGGCGTGATGGGCTGGCTCCCGCTGAGGTTGGTGGTCGCCCGTCCACGGGCCACATTGCCCTGGAATCCATCCGCGTTGCGCTGGGCTCGGATCTGACCGGAGGTCGCCGCACCGGCGACTTCGCGCGGCAACGTCTGCTCGGCGTTCTGCCTGAGCGTGGGGCCGACAGCTGTCGGGGGGCGCCGGTCGATTCGGGGAGACATGCTTACGCCTTTCTCGGGAACGACATGAAGGTCAAAGCCTTCGTGATTGTCGGTCCGGGACGCACGGATGTTGCGTCTCGGACCCCGACAACCCGTGTTTGTCATTCGGGATTGGCGTGCTGCGTCATGCGGCCGCGCTCAGGGAATCCGCTCCCAGGCGTCCTGCCAGTTCATTCCCGTACCCGGCGCGTAGTGGAGCGCGGAGCCCTTGCACCAGCCGGAGTAGGGGAACGGCTTGCAGCGATAGCGCAGGCCATCGGTGCCTCGCACCACGGTGCCCCCCGTGTAGCTTTCAATGCCCGCGGGGTAGATGGGGTCGCCATTGCCACCGGGCGGCGGCTTCGTGATGTCGAGCTGAAAGGTGTAGCCCGTGTCGCGCGCGTAGACGCGGTTGGCCGTGGCGTTCTGCACCGGGTTGACGCGTCCCGCGGTGTCGAGCACGCCCACCTGCACAAGGCTGGAGGCGGCGTTCACGCGCTGGGCGAGGCCATGAATCCACTGCGCGGCGGGCGTTGCGGCGGCCAGCGGATGGACGTGGGATTCGGCGTCACCGCCCTGGGCATTGAACACGCGCAGCGTCACCGAGCTCCCCGCGGGCAGGTCCTCGCGGGCCTGCACCTGGCCCAGCTCCCGCCACGATGAGGGCGGAGGCGGCGTGTTGCTGAACCGCACGTCAGTGCAGGCATAGAAGGCCTCCGGGCTGTCCGAGCGTTGCCAGATGGCATAGAGGACGTGCGAGCCCGTCTTGCCCTGGGGGAAGGGGCAGTTGAGGCGGTAGCGGTTGTTCTGCGCCGAGACGTTGGTGATGGAGCAGAAGGGGTTGGCCTCCAGGTCCGACCACTTCAGCGGCAGCGCGGGGTTGTAGCCCTCGCGCGTGACGTAGAGGCGGAAGTAGCCGGTGGCGTGCACCGCCGTCGCGTGGAAGACGAACTCGAAGCGCCCCTGGGCGTCCGGGGCCATCAGCGTGGAAGGCCAGTCCGTGCGCGCCAGGTCCAGGCCGCGGTGGCTCTCGTTCGCGCCGCTGCACAGCTTCCCGTCCGGGATGATTTCGCGGTGCCGGTCATTGGCGTTGCCCTGGCGCACGCCGTTCCAGTCATAGAGCGCCTGCGTGCCGCCGGCCTGGATGAGCGCCTTGCAGGCGTCGGACTTCGGCGTCTCGGGCCCTTCCTTGAAGCAGCTGTAGACGCGGCTGAGGGGTACTTCCATGGAGCCGTGCGCCAGGGCGGCGCCCGCGGACAACATGGACACGACGGCGAGCGAAACGCTCAGACACCGCTGCACTGCTGAGGTCATCCCATCCTCCTGTGATGGGAGGAGGGAGGGCGCGCGCCCCGAAATCGGGTCAACGGCCTCTCGAACGGCGAAGCGGCGGTCGTGCCCGCACCGGGGACACGCCGCCGCTTCCGAACCGCTGAACCGATGAGGCCGCGACTACCGGCGCGAGCCCGTCAGCCGCAGCAGGGCGATGAAGAGGTTGATGAAGTCCAGGTAGAGCCGGAGCGCGCCCACGATGCTCAGCGCGGCGATGCTGTTGTAGCCAGCACCTGTGTGCATCGCCCGCAGCTTCTGGGTGTCGTACGCCGTCAGGCCGGCGAAGACGACCACGGACGCACAGGCGACGACGAAGCCCATGGCGTCACTGCGCAGGAAAAGATTGACGACGCTGGCCAGCACCACGCCCACCAGGCCCATGAAGAGGAAGGTGCCCCAGGCGCTCAGGTTCTTCTTGGTGACGGTGCCGTAGAGGGCCATGGCGCCGTAGACGGTCGCGGTGAGGAAGAACGCCTGGGCCAGGCTGCCCATCGTGTAGATGGCCATCAGCACCGACAGCGTCATGCCCGTGAGCGCGGAGTAGCCCAGGAAGAGCACGGCCGCGACGGGACCCGACAGCCGGGGCGCCAGGAAGGAGAGGGCGAACACGGCGCCGAGCTGCGCCACGACGAACCCGAGGCGCCACTGCATCACCGTCTCGAACACCTCCGGGTTGCTGAACGTCAGCGCCGCGGTGAACCCCGTGACGAGCAGACCGATGAACATCCAGCCATGCACGCGGGACATGAACGCGCGCTGTGACTCTTGAACGAGGATGGAGTCGGCGGCGCCGCTGCTGCTGCTCGCCTGCCACCCCGAGGTTTCCCAGGCCATGAAGCTGCTTCCTTTCGAGCCAGGAGCCTTCCCGGCAGCGCACTGCTTATAACGCGTCCGGCCCAGGCGTGCGCGCATCCCAGGCCCACGTGAAACCTCTTAAAAGGCCTTCCACGCCATCAAAAGCTTGGAGGCGACTTCCGAGGTGATGAGCGGCAGCACCCCGCCGCCGCCGACGATGTTGACGATCTCCGACAGGGAGCCCCGGCACACGCCGCCCCACGCCGGCTGCCGCGCCAGTCCCACGGAGGCATACGCGGAGTAGTCCACGAAGAAGGACGCCGGCATCACCGTGCCATGGGGCTCGCACAGCAGGTGGTCCTCGGGAGGAGAGTCCACCACCTCCTGCACCACGAAGCCTCCGCCCGCGGTGTCCGCCGCCGTCCGGGCACACAACTCCGCCCACGTCAGCGGTGTTCCGTAGGCGCCCGTCACACGCTCCGTGTAGGGGACTGTGCCCGCCGAGCGGCCGAGGAAGACGGCTCGGCCGCCGTAGTCCCACGCCCGCTTGAGGACGAAGCGCTGGGGCTCCGAGGCGACCAGGGCGACGAGGTCGTCCACCCGTGTGCCGTCGGGTCCCACCGCGGGGCCCGGACGGAACAGTCGTGTCCACGGCACCGAGGCGCGCACGGCCTCCAGCTCCTCGCCCGTGAGGCGCGCGGCCTCGGCCAGGGCGGGCTCGGCCAGGGCCTGGGACAGGCGCGCGAAGGTCAGCTTCACCTCCACTTGCGAAGCGGGCGGGTTGAGGAACACCGCCTTCTTGCCGGGCACCGTGCTCAGGAAGTCCTCCACCCACGGGGAGGGGGACTCCTCCAGGCGCCGCACGAAGAGGTGCCGGTACACCAGGTCGTACTTCTTCCCGTTCGCCACGAAGGCGCTGTCACCGGACACCTCGTCCGGGTGGACCAGGTCGGCGTCCGCGCCGAACTCGCGGAAGCGCTCGCACAGCCAGCGCAGCTCCGTGATCTGCGCGTCGTTGCGGCGGCACAGGAGCGCCACCGTGTCCGGCATCCGGCCGTCGCGCTCGGCCGCGTAGCCGTCCAGCAGCGCCCGGTACAGCGCCAGCGCGTTGCTCCCGTTGAGCGCCAGCAGCGCGTGCAGCGACTTCTCCGGGTAGCGGAAGTAGCGGCCCACCACCTCGATGAAGGTGCGGGCGGCGATGTCGGAGTACCCCTGCATGGCCGGGATGGTCGCGTTGACCTCCAGGGCCCAGGGCTTCCCACCGGCGACGAAGTAGTCCACGCGGGTGGTGGCCAGCCGGGTGGCCTGGCTCCAGGTGCGCTCGGCGAGCGTGCGCTCGAGCGGGGAGAGGGAGCCCAGCAGCAGCTCCGCTTCGTCGCCCGCGAGCAGCGCGCGCGCCATCTTCGCGGTGGCGGAGGACAGGCGGGCGGACAGCTCCGCGCGACGGCGGATCTCCGCGGCGTCCAGCACCACGGGCGTGACGGTGATGGGGATGGGGCGGGTGCTGCCGTCCGGCCGCGTGACGGCCAGGCCTCGCTGGTAGGCGAGCCGGGCCAGGTCGGGCGCGATGTGGCGCGCCTGGCTCCGCAGCACGTCGATGAGCTCTTGCACGAAGTCGTGACCTCGGAGGGTACGCCCTGGCTTCTGCCGGGCTGCGGCACCCTACGCCTGGAACGGTCCGCCGGTCCATGGCGGCGGTGCGCTCCACCCACACCGGCGCGCGCCTCGTCCCTCGCGGGGGGACTTTCGGCCGCGCCAGGGCGCGCCATGTGGGCCCCCGGGCTGGCAGGCGTCCAGCGCGCACGCCGCCGCTGGAAACATGCCTCCAGGTTGCTTTTGTGTCTAAGTTGCTGTTGATGCGGTCCGCGAGAGATGTCTCCTGGTGGATGCCGCGTGAAACAGTCTGACTTGCGCGAACGGCCTGTCTGGCTTACAAGGTCAGACGCCGTTCAACCAGGAATGCCCTGACGTGAGCCGCTCCACCCACCGCCAGCCCGTGAGTCCCGTCCGGTCGCGCCGCATGGCGTTGCCGCTCGCGCTCCTGTGCGCGCTGGCGTACATGGGCAGCGTCATGCACTTCGCCCTGGTCCAGCACGCCACGTGCCTGGAGCATGGCGAGGTGATTCACGTGGAGGCGGGGAGTGACCACGGCGCCGGTCACGTCGAGGCGTCCTTCGACGACGTTCGCCTGGCCTCTCGCGGCGCCCAGGCGGAGTCCCACGGGACGGACGCGCACTGTGTCCACGCCTTCTTCCGGAGGGAGGCGCCGCCTCCGCAGCAGGATGCGCCGTCGCTGCTCGCCGCACCCGTGTTGTCCCAGCCCGCGCTGGCGGTGTTCCGGTTCCACTCGGAGCCCGTCGCCCGGCTGCACCTGGCTCCCAAGGCGTCTCCGCCTCGCGCGTGAGGCCCGGGAGTCCGCTCCTTCACGCGGCCTTGCGCGCCGTGTGAGCCCTGTCATCGGCTAAAGCCAGACATTCACCGTCCATCATGCGTGGGCCGTGAGTCATTGTGGCTTCGTGTCCGCTGCGGCTGAGCTGTCTCACCGCGCCGCCCTTCGTGCCCAGCGCACGGCCCCTTCCATTCCCACGTGTCCGTGGCGGCGCCCCTCTGTTCCGAGGGCGTCCGTGGCGGACGCGCGGGCGTGGCACACCCGCAGTTCGTCCCCGTGGAGTCACACCATGAAGAAGAAGCTCCTGGCTGCATTCCTGCTGTCCACCGCGCTCGTGTCCGCTGGTTGCGGCCATGACCACGACCACGACGACCATGGCGTCGACGCCGAGGCGTGTGAGCACCTGCAGGAGGGGCCCGCCACCTCCGTCACCGCCACGCTGGGCGCGGACGCGCCGCCCGCAATCCGCGCGGACCACCGCCGCTACGACATCACCCTGGCGGACGGTCCGGATGGCAAGCAGGGCGCCGTGTCCTTCGCCGCGAGCGAGGCCGCCGACTACGTCATCTACACGAACGCGGCCGTGGCCCTGTCCATCACCACCGCGAGCGGTGAGCCGGTGGAGATCGAGGAGAGCGCCAGCAGCTCCGAGGGCTGCGCCGACATCAAGGGCCGCCACGTGGTGCCGCTCGCGGTGGGTACGTACATCCTGAACTTCGGCCCGTCGTCGGCCGGCACCGTCTCCGTGCTCATCGAAGAGGCGGCGCACGACCACGGCCACGAGCACTGACGCCGCTTCGGGCCTTCGCGGCCCGTTCACCCGGGGCCGGCGCCCAGGTGCCGGCCCCCGTTTCCCAAGGAGAAGACCATGGGTTCCTTCCAGCAGTTCCTGACCGACAAGAACATCACCTCCGAGACGCTCCTCCGCCTGTCGCGCCAGCTCGAGTCCCGTGGCTCCGAGGGCCGCGTCCTGTCGCGCAAGCGCGTCGCGCGCCGCCGTGACAAGGACGCGCAGGGCAAGAGCTACGCGTCGCTGAACATCGCCAAGCCGAAGAGCGGCCGGGGCGTCAGCGCGCAGCAGCTCCAGGCCGCGCTGGGCGACCTGCCGCTGCCGGCCCGCGTGCGCGGCAAGCTGGTGCGCGCGGTGAATGCCGTGCTGGGGAAGCAGGGCGGAAGCCCCGTCGAGGCCCCCGCGCTCTTCGGCAGCAGTCCCGTGCGCCGCGGCGCCAGCGCCAAGAAGTCCTAGCCCCGAGAGGAACTCCGCCCATGTCCGGCCACGCCCTGTCCACCGTGATTCCCTGCGAGCTGCAACGCGAGGGGGACCGCCTGTTCGACCTCTCCATGTGGTGTCTCGGCAAGGACGTCCTCTGCCCCGAGGGGAACCTCCTCGTGCGCCGGGGGCTCGTCCGCCACGCGCGCCCGGAAGGCGTGGAAGGACAGAGTCCCTACACGGTGGACCTGGCGGACGGGGGGCGTTTGACGCTGTGGGGGTTCGGCGCGCTGTGTGAGTGCGGCGAGTCCGTCTTCGTCCCGCGGGCGGGGTTCACCCCCGTCCTGCTGGACACCGCGCCGGGCGCTTTGCCGTTCCGCGCGGAGGACCTGGGGCCGCCGCGCATCCCCTCCACGGGGCGCGAGCGGCGGGCCCTGCGCGCGGGGCTCGTCTCGTTGGCGGGGTGGTTGGCCTCGCATGAGGAGTGGGTGTCCCAGGAGATGGGCGCGACCTGGCGCCGCACGTGCTTCGCGGCCCGGCGCAAGGCCTCGCCCGTCGCCGCGGAGGCGCTGGGCGCTTCGTGGCGGCGCTTCGCCTCCCGCCTGCGTTCCCTGGATGCTGGATTCACCGTCTGCACCGCCCCGGTCTCCGGGGCCTGAGGAGGCCATCATGTTGGCGCGACTGCTCCGAGCCGATGAACCTTCCGTCCATGCCCACGTGCCGTGGGAGGACGTCGCCGACGAGGCCCTGCCGCCGCCGCGCGCTCGCGACGGCCTGGGGGCGGCGCACCTGGAGGTCAGCACCTCCCAGCCGCGAGCCCAGGCCTGGTTCGACCAGGGGCTGCGGTGCTTGCACCTGGGGTGGGGCGCGGAGGCCCGTCGCGCCTTCGCGGCGGCCACACGCGAGGACCCGGAGCTGGCCATGGCGTGGTGGGGCCTCGCCTTGGCGAGAGGTCCCGGCGCGCGCTTCGCCTCTGCCCGCGCGGAGGCCATGGGTCGCGCGCTGGCGCTGAGCGAGGGCACCTCGGACCGGGAGCAGCGCTACATCGTCGCGGCCAGCCTGCTCGCGGAGAAGGGCCCCGCGAATGGGCGCCATGCCTTCGTGCGCGACATGGAGTGCCTCATCGACCGCTATCCCGAGGACGGTGACGCACGGCTGCTCCTCGCGGGGTTCCTGGTGGATGGGTACGAGCCGGACGGCCGCCCCGGCCAGGGCCAGCCGTATGCGCAGGCGCTGCTCCGCGAGCTGCTGCGCTCGCACCCGGACCACGCGGGCGTCCACCATGCGTGGGTGCAGGCGATGCTGACCAGTGCCCGGCCCGAGGTCGCGCTGGAGAGCGCGCAGCGGCTGCTGACCCTGGCGCCGCGGGCCAGCCCCGCGCTGCTCGCCGCGGGCCGCCTGCTCCAGCGGGTGGGGCGGGTGCACGACGCGCAGCACGCGCTCGAGGCCGCGGTGGCCGCGGACGACGCCTACCTGGCCGAGGAAGGGCTGGCCGTCACCGATGCGCCCAGCGCGGAGGCAGCCATGCGGCTGCTCAGCCAGGGCTGCGCCGAAGCGGGCCAGTACGGCGACGCGCAGACCTGGGCCCGGCGGTTGCGGCAACGGGTGGATCGCGCGGGCGGAGACAACCAGGGGCTCCTCTTCGCAGCCTCCACGCTGGTGGCCGCGCACCTGCGCTTCGGTTTCTGGCGCGCGGCGGCGGACGTGCCCACGGAGCTGTCCACCCCCGCGACGCCCGCGGAGCTGGCGTACCGGGACGGCCTGCGCCTCTACACGCGGGGCCTCTGCCTGCTGGAGGCGGGGCGGCTGGGCGAGGTGGAGCGCACCTGCGACACGCTGGACGGGTTGCACGCGCCGCTGATGGAGGCGCGCCGAGCGGAGGATTGGGCCCTGTGTCCCCGGGACGTGGCGCGCGTGGTGGAAGTGGCCGCGCAGGAGCTGCGAGGCGCCTTGGAGGCGCGGCGGGGCGAGGTGGGCCGCGCCGAGGCGACGCTGACGCGGGCGCTCCGCCTGGAGCGGCGGCTGCGGACTGCGGGGCCGCAAGCCTTCTCCCGGCCCGCGCGCGAGGCCCTGGTGCGGTTGCGGCTGCGCACCGGCCGCGAGGACAAGGCGCTGGAGCTGGCCCGGGCCCTGGTGGCCGAGCGGCCCGCCTGCGGACACTTCCGCCTGCTGGCGGCGGAGGCGCAGGTGGCGCTGGGCGCGTGGAGTGGGGCGGTGGAGGACTTCTCCGCGTTCCTCGAGCGCTGGTGCTGCGCGGACCCGCACCTGCCCGAGCTGAGCCGCGCCCGGGCGTTCATCGCCGGACGGGGCCGCCTGCTGCGACTGGTGCGTCCTCCAGAAATCCTCGCCCTGCGCGAGCCGGACGTGGCGCCGCTCTCCGCCCAGGGGACGATGTCCTGTTGAGTCCCCGCGCGGCGCGAGCCTCTGGCGGACGCTCGGACGCACCAGGGGCGCCCGCCGCTTGACGGGCCCGCGCCGTTCGCGCGAGGAGGAGGGCATGCCGACCTTCCGCCTCAAGCAGGACCAGGCCGCGTTGCTCATCGTGGACGTCCAGGAGCGGCTGTGCGCCGCCATGGACCGGGACGCGCTGGACCGCATGCTCAGCCGCACCGGCGCCGCCATCGAGGGCGCGCGGGCGCTGGGCCTGCCCATCCTCGTCACCGAGCAGTACCCCCAGGGCCTGGGCCCCACGCACTCGCTGCTCCGCATGCGCGCCCTCAAGGACGTCAAGCCGGTGGAGAAGCTGGAGTTCAGCGCCGCGGTGCCGGACGTGCTGGCCGCGCTCGGCGGACGCACGCAGGTGCTGGTCGCGGGCATGGAGACGCACATCTGCGTCTTCCAGACGGTGCGCGACCTGGCCGAGCGGGGCCTGTCGCCCTTCCTCCTGGCGGACGCCATCCTGTCGCGCAACGCGGAGGACCGGCAGGTGGGCCTCCAGCTCTGCCGCGACGCCGGGGCGCATGTCGCCACGGTGGAGGCCGCGCTGTTCGACCTGCTCGGGCGCGCGGGCACGCCCGAGTTCAAGCAGGTCTCCGCCGCGGTGCGCTGACGCCGCTCAGCGCGCCTTCTGCACGGCGTGCACGAGCATCCGGACGACGGTCGCCACGGCCACCATGGCCGCGGCGAACACCGTCTGCGAGCCGCCCACCGGGAAGTCGTAGAAGAACGCGAAGAGGTAGCCGCCCACGCCCGCCACCGCGCCCATCACCGTGGCGACGAAGAAGGTCCACGGCAGCCGCAGCTCCAGCATCAGCGCGGCGATGGCGGACAGGGTGGAGAACGCGAACACCGGCAGCGCGCCCAGCGCGCGGGCGCACACGCCCACCATGACGCCGATGCTCACCATCAACACGCCGTCCAGCAGCCGCACCGGCAGCCCCTGCACCAGCGCGCCCGTGCGGTCGAAGCTGGCGAAGGTGATGCCCCGGTACCACCACAGCTGGATGAACATGACGGCCCCGCCGGCGATGGCCACCGTGTAGAGCTGCTCGGGCGTCACCAGCACCGCGGTGCCGAAGAGGATGCCCTGGATGTCATGGGCCTCCTGCGCGATGCGGTCTCCCACGAGCACCGCCGCGCCGCCCGCCAGCGCGTACGCCAGGCCGAGCAGGCTCTCCTTCGTGAGGCGCAGCTTCGCGGGCTCCGTCATCAAGAGCAGCGTGGCCAGCAGCGCCAGCGCGGTGGCGCCAATCACGGGCTCCACGTGCGTCCCCAGGTGGATGGCCGCGTAGAAGGCCAGCGCCACGCCCAGGCCCGCGGACTGGGCCACCGCGGCGCTGACGAACACCATGCGCCGCAGCACTACATAGACGCTCAGGAAGCCCAGCACGCCGCCCGCGATGAGCGCGCACAGCAGCGGGTCCCTGAACAGGTCGAACGCCAGGTGGAACTGCTCCCACTTGGACGGTTCAGCGAGCGTCGTTTCCACGATGAGGTCCCAGGGGCGCGCGGTGGCAGTACTCGTCGCCGTACTGGCGGCGGAAGGCGGGATGACAGAACACGGTGCGGGCATCGCCCACGACGAAGGCGGACGTCTCGCGGTCCACGAAGACGAGCACGTCGGCGTGCTCGGCGGCGACCTCCAGGTCGTGGCTCACCACCACCACGCCCAGGCCCCGCTCGCGGGACAAGGTGCACAAGCGCTTCATCGTCTCGCGCTCGGCCACCGCGTCCATGGCGGCGGTGGGCTCGTCCAGCAGCACCAGGTCCGCCTCGGTGGCCACGAGCCGGGCCAGCAGCGTGCGCTGCTTCTGGCCTTCCGACAGCTCGCGGTAGGGACGGGTCGCGAAGGGCTTCGCGCCCGCCGTCTCCAGCGCGGTCTGCACCGCGTCCCGGTCCGTCTTCCGGGCGAAGGGCCACAGGAAGCTCCAGCCGCGCAGCCGGCCCCAGGACGTCAGCTCGTCCGCGCGCAGGGGCAGCAGCCCGTCGATGGCGGACGTCTGCGGCACATAGGCGCTGCGCACCTGGGTGGACGCGCGGGAGATGGTGCCGGACACCGGCGGCAGCATGCCCAGCAGCGTCCGGAACCACGTGCTCTTGCCCGAGCCGTTGCGGCCCACCACCGCCACGAACTGGCCACGGCGGATGGTCAAATCGATGGGCGGCAGGAGGGCCTTGCCGTCGTAGCCGATGACCAGCTTCTCGCACGTGAGCAGCGCGTCGCCCGGGCTGAACGAGGCGGGCACCGCGTGCGTCGTGTCCGTGGGCTCAGCGGTTTTCACGCCGGACCTCCGCTCGCGGTTCCAGCTCGGACAGGGACTCCAGGAGCGCGGCCCGGAGCGCCGCGTGCTCGGGCGCGTCCAGGTCCACCACGCCATCTGGCCCCGGCGTCGTCGCGGCCCAGTCCAGCGCGTCGAACAGCGTGGGCGCCAGCGAAAGGCTCATCGCCAGCTTCACGCGCGGCTTGTGCTCGCGGTCCGCGGGGATGGCCACGGCGCCGCGCAGCGCGAGCACCGGGCGGCCCGCGTCTCCGGTGCCCGCCGTCGTCAAGGTGACGCGGAAGGGGCGCTCACCGGTGAAGCGCGGCGTGGCGCGCCCGTCACGCACGGCGCCCTCCATCCGGACCGACGCCACGTCCCACTGGTAACGGCTGACGTTCGTCCGAGGCAGCTCGCACGACGGCTCGCACTCCGGCGTCAGCGTCTCTTCCACGAGCAGGTCCAGGTCCGCGTCCACGTGCAGGCTGGCCACCGTGGACTCCGCGGCGCCGCCGCCGCTGTCCAGCTCCGCCTGGATGTCCTCGTAGTCCACCAGCGCGCCGTCATTCCGGTGGCAGTGGCCGTTGTGGCAGTTGGTGTAGCCCGGGGGCGGGTTGGCCGGGTTGAACGTGGTGGGGCCGCCGCCGGTGGCGCCGCCCACCAGGTCGATGTGCGTCACGCCCAGGGCGGCGCCGTCGAGCCGCACCTGGAAGTCGGAGGCCAGCCGCTGGAAGCCGTTGCCCGCGTCGCGCGAGGCCACGGGGGTGTAGTCCGCGCGCACGGTGGGCTCCAGCACAGCGAAGCTCTCACCGGGCTCCAGCGCGCAGCCGGACAGCAGGAGCAGCGGCAGGAGGAGTCGGGTCCGCATGGCTCAGGTCCCCTTGCCGGCGAGGCCCTTCTCCAGGCGCTCGACCATTTCGTTGATGTGCTGGATGTACGTCTCGCCCGCCTTGAAGTCGGTGCCGCCGTGCAGGGTGACGAGCGGGGCGGGAATCTTCGAGGCCACCAGCCGCGCGGTGGTGTCCGGGTAGTAGCTCTCCATCAGCAGCATGCGCGCCTTGCGCTGACGGCCCTGGGCCAGCACGCCCGCCACGTGCGACGGGTTGGGCGGGATGCCGGGCTTGGGCTCCAGGTACGCGATGGTCTCGAAGCCGAGCCAGTCGGACAGGTACGCGGTGGTGCGGTGGTAGGCGATGACGGGCTGGCCGCGCAGGGCCGCCAGCCGCTTCTCCCAGTCCGCGCGCGCCTTCTCCAACTCGGTGGTGAAGGTGGCCAGGTTGGCGCGGTACGCCTCGGCGTTCTCCGGGTCCAGCTGCGCCAGCCGGTCGGCGATGCCCTTCGCGACGGCCAGCGCCTGCCGCGGGTCATAGAGGAAGTGCGGGTTGCCGCCCGGGTGGACATCGCCCTGGCCGCGGTCCACCTGCACCGTGGGGACCTCCAGCAGCTTCACGAACTGCGAGGCCACCAGGTAGCCCGGCGCGCCCACGAGGATCTTCGAGTTGCGCGCGCCCACCTGCAGCGTGGGCAGCCAGCCGACCTCCAGCTCCAGGCCCACCGCGATGAGCAGGTCGGCGCGGTTGAGGGCCAGGGCCAGGTTGGGCTTGGCGTCCACGAAGTGCGGGTCCTGGCTGGACAGCGCCAGGGCCTGCACCTGGACGTGCTTGCCGCCCACCGCCTTGGCGAGCGCGGCCAGGTCCGGGAGCGTGGTGACGACGTTGACGTCCGCGCGCGCGGGCGAGGCGGCGAAGAGGGTGAGGGCGGCGCACACGGCCGCGAACAGTTGGGTAGGACGCATGGGCATGGCTCCTGTGAAAGGGTTCAGAACGCGTGGGCGCCGTGGGCGCCCGTCACCAGCTCGAGCGCGAGCATCAGCGAATAACCGGCCTCGTCCCGCCAGCCGGCCCGGTCCCGGGCGGCCTGGAGGCGCAGCCGGGAGAACTCGGTGGGCCAGAAGGTGGCGTTGACGGAGACGCGGTTGCGGCTCTCCGTCCACTCCGGATCCAACGGGTCGGTGATGCGCGCGCCGCCTTCGCCGCGCGCCGCCGTTCCCAACTCGTAGCGCAGCGCGGTGGCCCAGCGCGGCGAGAAGCGCCACGCCGTCTGGGCGTAGAGGTTGAAGTCGGTGAGCACGTCGCCCGGCACCTGGCGGCGGCGGTAGTAGGCCTCCGTCTGGAACGTGATGAGCGTGGTGTTGTACGCCTGCGTCACGGGCCGGTAGCGCAGGTAGATGTCCGTGCCGAAGACGTCCGTGCGGTTGCGGTGGCCCGTGGGGTTGGGGCCGGTGGCGGTGGACAGGCCCCACATCAGCGACAGGTCATCCGACAGCGGGAAGAACTGCTTCACCGCGCCGGTGGCCTGCAGGTCCAGCGGGGACTGCACGCGCTCGCTGGTGGCGCCCAGGAAGCTGCGCGCGGTGGCCTCGCCCGTGGCGTCGGTGATGCTGCCCAGCACCTCCACGTACCAGGGCAGGGGCGCCAGCCAGGACACCTCCGTGCCCAGGCCGCGGTTGCCCTCGCCGCCGAAGATGCGGCCCACCGCGAAGGGCTGGTCCACGAAGTCCCACGAATGGGGGTGGGTGGGGTTGATGCGGCCGAAGCGCGTGAGGAACTGACCGGCGCGCACCTGGAGGTTGTAGGGCAGCGCCAGCGTGGTGCCGTACGCCTCTTCAATCTCCACGCCGAACTGGCTGAAGACGATGTTGCCGTCGAAGCGGAAGTAGGGGTCCACCACCGAGCCGATGGACAGCTCCAACTGCTGGAGGTTGAAGCCGTTGCGCGTGGGGTCGTGCGCGCCGCTCTGCATCGGCTCCTTGTCGGTGAAGGCCGCCGCCGCCACGTCCAGGATGAAGCTCAGGTCGAGGAAGTTGGCGCCGGCGCCGGTGTTCATCCCCGGCAGGGAGATGCCCCCCGTGGCCCCGGGGATGGCGGAAGGCGGCGGCGTGGCGGTGCCGGACGGCGCGCGCTGCTGCGAGGCGGAGGCGTCGCTGCCGAGCGCGTCCTCGATTTCCTTCAGCTCCTCGGGCGTGAGCGAGGGCGGCGCGGCTTCTTCCTCCTGGACGGGGGCGTCCGAGGGAGGCGCGGCGGGCGCCTGCGCCAGGGCGCTGCTGGCCATGAGCCAGGGCGTGAGTGATACGGCGATGACGGCGCCACGGACGGCGCGCGAACGGGTGTCCACCGGGAATGCTCCTCGAACGGGGCGCCCGCGATGCGGCGACGCCCACCAATGACCTGCCAGACCTCAGACGACGCGCTTCACGCGTGCGCTGGGGGCGAGGCCTTGGGGGCGGTGTCGAGGATGGAGAGCGGCGGGTGGACCCGGGGCGGGGCGGTGGCCGGACGGCTCACGGCCAGCAGCGTCAGCACCAGCGACGGGTGGTAGGGCGTCAGCAGCTCCGGGCGGGAGCTGGTCGTCACCAGGGGGCACTCTTCGTGCGTGAGGGCCGCCGAGTCCGCCATCGCCTCGGGCAGGGCGGACAGCTGCGGCCCCTGCTCGATGGCGATGCGCGCCAGGCGGGCCCCGGTGCCGAGCGCCGTCTCCTCGAACGTCTGGTGCTGCGGACAGAAGCGATGCGCGTGCTCGTCCCTCGCGTGCATCAACGCGCCCAGCGGCTGACACAGCCACAGCGCGGCGAGCAGCGTCGCGGTGCAGCGGGCGAAGGTGGTGGCGCGCTGATTCATCGGAAGAGGGCGTCGGCCGGGTGCTCTAATGACGCGGCCCGGCCAGTGTCAAGGGACGGTATCACGCTCTGTTTCGTCCGGGTGGGGATGTGTCGCTCCCGCCGGCGCGTTGGGGTTTCTCGAGGATGAACGGACATTCGGACGGCGGATTCATTCCTGTGGCGACCTTGGACGCGCTCGACGCCCGGGGCCGCGCGGTGGTCCAGGTGGCCGGTGTCGCGGTGGCCCTCTTCCGGGTGAACGGGGAGCTCCACGCGGTGGCGGACGCCTGCCCTCACCGGGCGGGGCCCCTGTCCGAGGGCGACCTGGTGGGATACGTGGTGCACTGTCCGTTGCACACCTGGCCGTTCGACATCCGGACGGGGCTGTGCCCCCGGCACCCGGGCGTGCGGGTTCCCACCTTCCAGGTGCGTGTGCAAGGGCAGCACATCCTCGTGGCCGCATCGGGTAGCGTCCCGCCCCCCTGAACGCCGGCCCCTTCACAGGAGCGATTCCGCTGTGACCTCGTCCCGAGCCCGCCGCAAAGCCACCGCCGTTCCGGCTCCCGCCACCGCCCCAGACGCCGCGGCCATGGCGCGCGCCGTCGCGGACTTCCTGCGCGCCGCGGGCCTGTCCCTCCAGGACGTCCATTTGAAGGACACCCCCGAGCGCGTCGCGGAGGCCTGGACCTCCGAGTTCCTCGACGGGTACGGCCGCACGCCGGAGGAGGCGCTGGGCGAGACGTTCCCCGTGCCCCCGGGCTCCTCGGGGGAGCTGGTGGTGGTGACGGACTTGCGCTTCCACTCCATGTGTCCGCACCACCTGTTGCCCCTCACGGGCCGCGCCCACGTGGCCTACGTGCCCGGCAAGCGCGTGGTGGGCTTCGGCCGGCTGTCGGCGCTGGTGGACTGCTTCGCGCACCGGCTCATCCTCCAGGAGGACCTGGCGCGGGAGGTGGCGCGCGCCCTGGCCCAGGTGCTGGGCAGCCCCGCCACCGCGTGCATCATCGAGGCGGAGCAGGCCTGCCTGCGCCTCCGGGGAGACAAGCAGCGCGACGCCGTCACCCATGCGGAGGCGTATGAAGGCACCTTGCGGCGCGACGGCCCGCTGCGGCGTGAATTGTGGGCCCGGCTGGGGGCACGCCGATGAGCAGCGGCACGCCCGTGGAGTTCCCCCGGGTGGCGCCCGAGCAGGTGGCGCGGGTGTGTGAGGCGCTGACCACCGTGTTGTCCCCGGGGCAGGTGCGCCGCGACGAGGCCGCGCTCGCCGCCTATTCGAAGGACGAGTCCGACAGCGGGGTGTACCCGCCCGACGCCGTCGTGTTTCCGGAGGACACGCGGCAGGTGTCCGAGGTCTTCAAGGTGTGCGTGGCGCACGGCGTGCCCTTCACCCCCTGCGGCGCGCGGAGCGGGAAGAGCGGCGGCTCGCTGACCTTGCAGGGCGGCGTGGCGGTGAGCCTGGAGCGGATGAACCGCATCCTCTCCATCTCCCCCGAGGACCTCACGGCCGTGGTGCAGCCCGGCGTCATCACCGGGGACTTGATGAAGGCCGTGGAGGCGGTGGGGCTCTTCTATCCCCCGGACCCGAACTCCTGGGAGATCTGCACGTTGGGCGGCAACGTGGCGGAGAACGCGGGCGGGCCGCGCGCGCTCAAGTACGGCGTCACCCGGGACTACGTCATCGGGTTGGAGTGGGTGCTGCCGGACGGCGAAATCCTCCGGGTGGGCCGGCGCACCATCAAGGGCGTGGCGGGCTACGATTTGGTGGGCCTCTTCGTCGGCTCGGAGGGCACGCTGGGGGTCGCCACCGAAATCACGGTGCAGCTCATCCCGCTACCCCGCGAGGTGCTCACGGCCCTGGTGGTGTTCCCCTCCGTCCTGCACGCCGCGCGAGGGGTGTCCGCCGTGCTGGCCGCGGGCATCCTGCCGAGGTGTCTGGAGCTCATCGACGACGTGGCCCTGCGCGCCGTGGACGGCCGGGGCTTCCAGTTCCCACCGGGCGCGGGCTCGGCCGTCATCGTGGAGGTGGACGGCAACGGACGTGAGGGCCTGCTGGCGGAGCTGTCTCAGTTGGGTGACCTCTGTGCCCGCCAGGGCGCCACCGAGACACTGGTGGCCCAGGATGCCTCCCAGCGCGAGAAGCTGTGGGCCGCGCGACGGGTGATTTCCCCAGCCCTCCGGGCCCTCAAGCCTCGCAAGATTTCCGAGGACATCGTCGTGCCGCGCTCGCGCATCCCCGAGGTCATCGAGCGCCTGAAGGCCATGGGCCAGGAGCTGGGCCTCACGGTGGCCACATATGGCCACGCCGGTGACGGCAACCTGCACGCGAACATCCTGTACGACGGTCCCCATCAACGGCCGCTGGTGGACGAGGCCCTGCGACGCATGTTGGTGCTGACCGTGGAGCTGGGCGGCACGATCACAGGCGAGCACGGTGTGGGCCACGCGAAGCGGGAATATCTGCCGTTGGAGCAGGCCCCCGCGCTCATCGACTTGCAGCGTCGGCTCAAGGCCTTCTTCGACCCATCAGGGTTGCTCAATCCCGCGAAAATGTTCCCCGCTCCCAAGCGTTCTTGATGCGTGGCCGACGCGGCTCTTTTTTCGTCCCGGCGTCGAGCGGCTTACCGTCCAAGTCGTGGGACCGACTGGGAATGCCGCGCGAAATGATCATTCGGGGCTGGAATGAGAAACCCTTTCGCTCGTTGCGCGTCTTAGTTCCAGGTGGACGCGAGGCGGCGGGGGAGCGCGCGTCCGGCATCGAACGGAGGACGGGAAATCATGGCCAATTCGACGAAGTACGCAGCGGAAGGCCTGTCGCACTACCTTCGGAACCTGGGCGGGCACCAGCAGCTGACGCGCGAGCAGGAGTACGAGCTCGCGCGCCGCGCCCGCAAGGGTGACGAGTCCGCGCGGCAGACGCTTGCCAGCTCCAATCTGGCCTTCGTTGTCGCCGTGGCGAAGAAGTTCGCCAATCGCGGCGCACGCCTGGATGACCTCATCCAGGAAGGCAACGTCGGTCTCATGAAGGCGATCGAGCACTTCGACCCCAAGAAGAACGTGCGCTTCGCCACCTACGCGGTGTGGTGGATTCGCGCCTACATCACCCGGTATCTGAAGGACAACCGCAGCCAGGTGCGCGGCGGCGAGGCGGAGCGCGGCAGCATGGTGGACTTCTCGCTGGACGCCACCATCGACGAGGACGGCGAGACGACCTTCCTCGACCGGCTGGAGGACAACGGCCCCTCGCCGCAGCAGGTGTTCCTGTCGCACGAGCAGGACACCGAGATTCAGGAGGCGCTCGCCAAGGTGCGCAAGCGCATCGGTGACTTGGGCTGGGACATCCTCACGGAGCGGTTGACCCAGGACAAGCCGCTCACGCTGGAGGAGCTGGGCCAGCGCTGGGGCGTGTCGCGCGAGCGCGTGCGCCAGGTGGAGCTGAAGACGAAGAACTTCCTGGAGCGCTACCTCTCCGCGTTTAACGAGAACGAGGAGTTCGTGGACCTGGGCGAGCACGCGGCCGACGCCGCGTGAGGGCCCTTCCAAGAGCCTCCCCACCTGGGAGGGCGCCTGTCCGAGGCGGGACGGTACGGGTTGACCCGTACTGCTCCCGCCTCGTGTCGTTTGGTGGATGATTGGGGTCCGTTGGTTTGCTAGCGGGCAATCGTGCGTGCTAAGCCCGGCGCTTATGCGCCTGATTTCATTTGCTTTGTGCCTGCTCCTGAGCCTGCCTGCCTGGGGGGCTGAAGCCTCCCTGTTGTCCGAGCTTGACGCGCTGTATGCGAAGCGGGGCGAGGCGGGTGGGGAGAAGGCCTACGAAGACGCGCTGAAGAAGGCGCTGGACGCCGCGCCCGAGGACTACGAGCTGGTGTGGCGCAAGGCGCGCATCCTCCAGTGGCAGGCGGACGGCGCGGCCAGCGACAAGCTGAAGAAGGTGCTGGGCCGCCAGACGTGGGACTGGGGCGAGAAGGCCGTCAAGCTCGCGCCCGCCCGGGTGGAAGGGCACTACTACGCGGCCACCGGCATCGGCGCGTACTCCCAGGCCGTGGGCGTCATGAAGGCGCTGGGCGAGGGGCTCGAGGGCAAGTTCAACGAGCGGCTCGACAAGGCCATTCAGATTGACGCGGACTACGACCGGGGCGCGCCGCTGCTGGCCAAGGGCCGCTACTACTACGAGCTGCCGTGGCCCAAGCGGGACCTGGCCAAGTCCGCCAGCCTCTACGAGAAGGCCATCGCGAAGCACCCGGAGATGCTGCGCGCCTACTACTTCCTCGCGGAGACGCAGCTGCGGGACGGCAAGGCGGCCAAGGCGCGGGAGACCCTGCAGAAGGTGAAGCAAGGCAGCGTCGCGTACGACCCCGCGGAGGGGCGGCGCGTACAGGAGTGGTCCAAGAAGGTCGAAGCCGACATCGAGAAGGAGCTCAGATGAGGGCAGAGAATCAGGTAGCGGCTCCCGCTACCCCGGGGGGACTTCAGGACGGGACGCTCGTACAACTGCTCATCCAGCGCGCGAAGAACGCGTCGACGGTGGGGGCGTCACACAAGAAGGACGGCCGCTGGCAGGACGTCACCTTCGCCCAGTTCCTGGAGGACGTGAAGGCGATGTCCGCGGCGCTGGTGGCGCAAGGGGTCAAGCCCGGGGACCGGGTGGCCATCTTCGCCAACACCAGCCTCCAGTGGCTCATCTGCGACATCGCCATTGGCGCCGCGCAGGCCATCACCGTCCCCATCTACGCGTCCAACACGCCGGATGAGTGCCGGTACATCCTCAACCACTCCGAGACGTCGCTCGTCTTCATCGACAACGACGAGAAGGACGCCCGCCAGCCCGGCCGCCTCACGCGCATCCGGCAGAAGCTGGCCGAGTGTCCCTCGGTCGCGAAGCTGGTCCTCTTCGAGGGGGCGGTGGCGGGGGGCCAGGAGCTGTCGCTCTCGGACTTCGTGGCCCAGGGCCGCTCCGAGCACGCCGCGCGCCCGGACGACTTCGAGGCGCGCGTGAAGGCCGTGTCCATGGATGACACCGCCGCGCTCATCTACACGTCGGGCACCACGGGCGACCCCAAGGGCGTCATCCTCACGCACCGCAACTGGGCCTTCGAGGCGAAGGCCGCCCAGTCCGTGGGGATGATGGCGCCCGGGGACTCGGTGATGCTCTTCCTGCCGCTGGCGCACGTCTTCGCCCAGGTGGTGAAGGCGGCCTGGCTGAGCATGGGCTTCCGGCTCATCGTCGCCGAGTCGGTGGACAAGCTGCTGGCCAACCTGGTGGAGACGCGGCCCACGGTGCTGCCCTCCGTGCCGCGCGTCTTCGAGAAGGTCTACAACAACGTGGTGGCCAACGGCTCCTCGGCGCCGGGCCTCAAGGGCCGGCTGTTCCGCTGGGCCTTCTCGCTCTTCGACGAGTACGTGGAGGCGCGCCGCCAGGGCCGCGAGTACAACACGCTGGGCTTCGCGCTGGCCAAGAAGCTGGTGTTCGCCAAGGTGCGCGCGGCCATCAGCGAGAAGCTGGGCGGCAACATGCGCCTGTTCATCTCCGGCGGCGCGCCGCTGTCGCCGAAGATTGGCTACTTCTTCGACCTGCTGGGCCTCAAGGTGCTGGAGGGCTACGGCCTGACGGAGACGTCCGCCGGCTCCACCGTCAACCGCGAGGACAAGATCAAGATCGGCACCGTGGGCGCGCCCATGCCCGGCCTGGACGTCCAGATTGCCCCCGACGGCGAAATCCTCATCCGCGGGCCCTCCGTGATGAAGGGGTACTACAAGAACCCGGAGGCCACGGCGGAGGCCATCGACGCGGACGGCTGGTTCCACACCGGGGACATCGGCGAGCTGGACTCGGACAACTACCTGCGCATCACCGACCGCAAGAAGGACCTCATCGTCACCGCGGGCGGGAAGAACGTGGCGCCGCAGAACCTGGAGAACTCGCTCAAGACGCACCCCATCATCAGCCAGGCCGTGGTGACGGGGGACAAGCGGCCGTACCTGGTGGTGCTCATCACCGTGTCGGACGAGTCCGCGCGCAAGCTCCTCCAGGACAAGGGCGCCCCCGTGGGCACCTACGCGGAGAACGCCAAGCGCCCGGAGGTCCACGAGGCCGTGAAGGCGGCGGTGGATCAGGTCAACACGCAGCAGCCGCCCTACGCCACGCTCAAGCGCTTCGCCGTGCTGGACGCCGACTTCAGCCAGGAGACCGAGGAGCTGACGCCCAAGCTCAGCGTGAAGCGGAAGGTCTGCGCGCAGAAGTACAAGGCGCAGCTCGACCGGATGTACGAGGGCACCGCCGTCGTCGACTGACGGGCAAATGCGAACGCCCGGCCTCCCCGGATTGAACGGGGCGGCGCGGGCGTCTCGCACTTCAGGTCAGGGGCGATGTGCCCCTGGGCGGCTCAGACGTGGCTGTTGGACGACGGGCTCTTCGAGACGGTGTTGTCCGTGCCCGTGGCGCTGGACAGCGTGCCCGTGGACTTCTTGTCCCCCTGGGCCGCCGCTTCCTCTTCGCCGCCGAAGCCGCGCTTGAAGTTGCGGATCGCGCTTCCCAGCGAGGAGCCGAGCTGCGGCAGGCGCGACGCTCCGAACAGGAGCAGCAGCACGCCCATGATCAGCAGGATTTCCATTCCCTTCAAACCCATTACCCGGCTCCTTCCAGAAGACGCGGGGAGCATACCGATGGGCGCCGCCGACCGCCAGCAAGACCGGCGGACGACTCACGCCTGCATGCTCGCTGGGGAACCGAGCTCCGCCGCGGGGGCCTCCGGGAGCGTCAGGAACAGGGTGCTGCCCTCACGGTCCGTCTCCACGCCCACGCTGCCCGCGTGGGCCTCCACCTCCTGCCGGGCCAGGTAGACGCGCAGGGGGTCCTCCAGCTTCTTCTCCCGGAAGGCGCGCTCCTCGCGCTGGAACACGGCGGACGCGTCCTCGTCCGTGAGGGGCGCCCCGTCCCGGCGGACCTCCACGCGGACGCGGGGCGGGAAGGCGCGGATGCGCAGGCGGATCACCTCGCCCGGCTGGGCGCGCGCGAGCTGGTACTGGATGAACGACTCCACCGCGTGCTGGATGCGGGCCCCGTCCACGAGGATGTCGGGCGTCGCGTCCCCGGGCCCCAGGTCCAGGACGAGCGTCACCTGGGCGGCGTTCGCGGCGGCTTTCTGCCGCTCCACCGCCGCGTCCAGGATGGGGAGCAGGGACTGGCGCTCCAGCTCGCAGGGCAGGGCGCCCAGGTCCGCCCGGCTGGCGTCGAAGAAGTCCTGGGAGAAGGCGAGCGAGCGGTCCGCGTTGCGGAGGATGGTCTCCAGTCCACGCTGGACCTTGGGCTCCAGGGGCACGCGGCCGTTGAGCAGCAGGGCCGCGTAGGAGCGGACGTTCGCCAGGGAGCCGCGCAGGTCGTGCGAGGCCATGGACAGGTACTTCACGCGCCGGCGGACCCCGGCCTCGTCCCAGCTCAGGGGGGCGGTCCACAGCAGCCGGCCGCCGTCCTCCAGGCGCTCCTCGCCGGCCATCAGCACCTGTCCGTCCCGGGCCCAGAGGCTGCCGCTGCCCGGGCGCCGCTGGAAGCCCGCGGCCTCCAGCAGCTCCGCCAGCGAGCCCACGCGGGCAGGCACATCCTCCAGGCCCAGCTGCTCCAGCAGGGAGCGTCCGAGCAGGCGCGGACGGCCCTCGCGCGGGAGCAGCAGGAGCCCTGGTGCGGCCATTCCCCCTGTCGTCAGCTCCCCCGGGCTCGCCACGTTCCTCGCCTCCAGTCCATCAGGTCACGGAAAGGGTGGGCAGTGACTGTCGGTTTTGCAACGTGGGCCCATGTCCGGCGGCGTGGGCGCATTTTCTTGCGTGGTCGTGTGGGAGGATGGTTGAAGAATCCCCGCGTCGCACCCTCGGGAGACTGCTCTGACCTTGCACAATGCACAGCATGCGGGTGCCCCGGTCGTCCTCGTCGTCGACGACGACCCGGACATCCTGGAGGCGCTTTCAGAGATTCTGGAAGCCGAAGGCTTCGAGATCCGCCGCGCGCGGAACGGGAAGGAGGCGCTGGAGCGGCTCGAGCCCGCACCCCCGCACCTCATCCTGCTCGACCTGATGATGCCCGTCATGGACGGCTGGGAGTTCGCGCAGCGGATGCGGCAGAAGCCGCCCGAGGTGGCGCGCGTGCCGCTCATCGTCCTCAGCGCCGACCGCAACGTGGGCAGCAAGGCCGCGGACATCGGCGCCGTGGGGCATCTGGCCAAGCCCTTCGAGCTCAATGACCTGTTGGACATGGTGCGCCGGGCGCTGAACCCCGCCGCCGCCTCCACCAGCGCGTGACAGATGGCGCATCCGTGGCTTGACCTGCCAAGGGGGCGCCATTACGGTCCCCTCGTCTTTGATTTTCAAATCAACGATCAGGCGACAAGGAGTGGGTCATGAACGCGAAGGACATCATCGAGAACCAGATCCCGGAGTCCCTCAAGGCGAAGCCGGAGCTGGCGAAGGAGATCAACGCGGTCATCGTGTTTGACGTCTCCGGTGAGGGCGGCGGGAAGTGGACGCTGGACACCACCAAGACGGAGGGCTGGGTGACCGAGGGCGCCACCGACGGTGCCAAGATGACCATCAGCGTGAGCAACGACGACTTCGTGAAGATCCGCGAGAAGAAGCTCAACGCGCAGATGGCCGCCATGCAGGGCAAGCTGAAGTTCAAGCCCATGGACATGGGCCTCGCGATGAAGCTCGCGAAGCTGCTCTAATCGCGGCCCGGCCCGGGTGAGCGGTGACGCTCCCCAAGGCCCGAGTCGTCCGCGGCGCGTCTCCTTCCAGGGGCGCGCCGCTGTCATTTCCACACCCCGGAGTCTCTTCCTCGAGGAGTGCCCATGTCGTCGCTTCCGCTCACCGGTCTGCGCGTGTTGGACCTGTCGCGCCTGTTGCCCGGCCCCTACGCCACCCTGGTGCTGGCGGACCTGGGCGCCACCGTGGACAAGCTGGAGGAGCCGGAGGGCGGTGACTACGTCCGGCAGATGCCGCCCCTGCGCGACGACGTCAGCGGGTTGTTCTACGGGCTGAACCGGAACAAGCGCTCGCTGACGCTGAACCTGAAGCAGCCCGAGGGCCGCGAGGCGCTGAAGCGGCTGGTGCGCCACTACGACGTGCTGGTGGAGAGCTTCCGGCCCGGCGTCCTGGACAAGCTCGGCGTGGGGGAGGCCGTGCTGCGCGCGGAGAACCCGCGGCTCATCGTGTGCGCCATCTCCGGCTACGGCCAGACGGGGCCGGACCGGCTGAAGGCGGGGCACGACTTGAACTACGTGGCCCGCGCGGGGCTGCTGGGCTACGGCGGCGCGCCCGGCGGCGCGCCCGGCTTCCCCGGCGTGCAGATGGGGGACATTGGCGGTGGGAGTCTCTTCGCGCTGGTGGGCATCCTCGCGGCGCTGCACGAGCGCGAGCGCACGGGGCAGGGGCGCTTCGTGGACGTGTCGATGACGGACGGCGCGCTGGCGTTCCTGCACATGCACCTGGCGTCGCGGCTCTACATGGGCGCGGAGGGGGCGCCGCTGCAGCGCGGGACGGAGGCGCTCAACGGGGGCTACGCGTGTTACGGCCTGTACCGCACGGCGGATGACCGGTGGCTCGCGGTGGGGGCGCTGGAGCCGAAGTTCTTCTCGGGCGTGTGCGAGCGGCTGGGGCGTCCGGAGTTGATGGAGGACGCCTATGCCCCGGGTGAGGCGGGAGCGCGCGTGAAGGCGGAGCTGACGCGCCTGTTCGCCGAGCATCCGCTGGCGTACTGGCAGGAGCGCTTCGCGGGCTCGGACCTGTGCATCGAGGCGGTGGCGGAGGGGGACGACGTGCTCGGGGACGCGCAGCTGCGGGCCCGGGGCCTCTTCGTCGAGGCGGAGGACGCGGCGCTGGGGCGCAAGGTGACGCACCTGCTCACGCCGCTGCGCATGGGGGAGACGCCGCTGCGGTCTCCGCCCTCGCTGGGGCAGCACTCCCGGGAGATTCTCGAGGAGGCGGGCTTCACCGCCGAGGAGCGGGCGCGCCTGGGGCACTGAGCGGCGGCACGCGCCAAAGCGCCTCGCCGTGCGCTGCGTGGCAGGTGTCACCCACGAGGTCCAACGCGAGCTGCGGTTGCTGGGCCGCGATGGCCGACAGCTCGTCGAAGGCGCCCGCTGCGTCCAGCCTGCGCACGGTGTCCTCCAGTGCCGTGCGCGCTCGCTCCACCGTCTTCCGCTGTACCGGGGTGGGCCGCCAGCCCGTGTCATCGCGGTAGCGGCCCAGCGTCTCCAGCAGGTGGCCCTGGAACTTCAGCATCTGCACCAGCAGGGGCAGCCGGTACGCCTCGGGCAGGGATGCGAGCGCCGCCTCGTACTGGCGCCCCTCCGAGTCCAGCCGGTACAGGAGCACCTCGACCTGCGTGTCGAGCCGCGCGCGCCAGGCCTTTCGGACCGAGGCGTGCCGGGCCCAGCCCGCCACGGCCTGGAAGTAGTGAAGGCCTCCGCAGGGATGGGCGTAGATGCCTTGCTTGCGCTTGGGGACCTCGGGGCGCCCCGCACGCATTCCTTCCGCGAGGTCCGCCTGGGCGGCCTCGAGCGTGGCGAGGGCCTCCCGCATCACTGCATCAACGAAGACGCGCGCGCCGGTGCCATCGCGGAAGGTGTCGCCGGGCTGGTGCGCCAGGGACAGGGCGTCCAGGGCCCACGCGCCTTCCGGGCTCGTCGTGAGGGCAGGGCGGTGGTCGCGCTGCACCTGCTCGACGAGGGCCCGCACCGTCACGGGCCCCCATGCGGCATCGAACCGGTGTGACAGTCGGTAGCCCGCGCGCAGCAGCGTCTTCACCTGCAAGGCGGGATGTGGCTCCACCGGCGTCCCATCGGCGGTCCTCGGCTCGAAGTAGAGCCGCCCGGGCGCGGCGCCTGTCGTCACCAATGGCGGCGGGGCGTCGTCGGCGCGGGGCGGCTTTTCGACGGCGGCCCCGGTGCCTGGCGTGAGACGCACCTGCGCGGAGCCCTCGCCGTGAGGAGGTGGGCGCGTGCTGCCCGCCAACCACGGCGCCTGTCGCAGGAACCCCGCGATGATGGCCTCCGCGGCGGGGCGCCCATCCCGGGTTCGGAAGTCACGCCCATCGAGCACCATTCCGTGGGCCAGCGCCCACGGGTTGTCAGGTGCCGCGGCCCACTGCCGGCACCGGCCGCTCAGGAGGGCCGCGACGTCGCGCTCCTCCCTCGCCTGCTCGCCACCCGTTCGTGAGGCAGCGGGTGTCGTCGGGGCCACGGCTCCACGAGCCGGCTCCAGGGGGGAGCCCGCGGCGGTGCTCAGGCTCAGGGCGAGTCCAATCGGGAGCAGGGCGGTCATCGGCATGCGTGGCGCTCGCGAGTGTCGCAGTTGGAGGAGGGGCCTGCATCTGCCGCGAGCACCACCGGGCCTCGCGGACGCCACCTGGGCGTGCAGCCACGCCGCGAGGCGCTCCGCGCCTCCGAGGCACCCCATGGCCCCGGCGTCCGCCGCCCAATGGCACGGGCCCGGCGCCATGACGGCCGCCGACGCGGTGAGGCCCCGACCCCCAACGACAACGCGCGCTGGCCCGGAGTCGGACCAGCGCGCGTGCGGGAACAACGTCAGCTTGCGTCAGCCTGCCTGCGAGCTGCCCTCGTCCGACTGCGCCTCGGCCGTGAGCTTCGCCAGCATGCGCTCCAGGATGCCGAACACGGCGTCCCGGTCTTCGGGCGTCATCAAATCCAACACCCGGCGGAGGCTCTCATCGAGTCCGCTGTCGATGCGAGCGAAGACGCTGCTGCCCTGCTCGGTGAGGCGCACGACGACGGCGCGCCGGTCCTCCACGTCACGGGTGCGCTCCACCAGCCCCATGCTCTCCAGCCGGTCGACGACCCCGGTGATGGTCTTCCGGGTGATGCCGACGCGCAGCGCGAGGACTCCCACCTGCACCGGACCGTCGTTGCCCAGCCACGACAACGCATGCATCTGCGTGGGCGTGAGCTGGAGGTCCTCGCAGATGCCCGCCAGCGGATTCTTCAGCGAGCGGTAGCGGCTGAACTCGATCATCAAGTCGTGGAGGCGCCGCGACTCGGGCGTGGAGGCGCCGACCTCCGCCACCGGACCGTGGCCCTCGTCGGAGCCACCGTCCTCGTGGAGGTCCTGCCCCTCCTCGCCCGGGTCGCCTCGCCGGTTCGCGAGGACGGCCGGTTTGTCGTCCGGCCTGCGCATCAAGCCGTCTCCACCCGGGCCGCGGCGGCCACGGAAGGCGAGTCCTCGCCGTGCTTCGGGCCCACGGAGTGCGGCGCGCCATGGGACGCGCCCGGACCCTTGCGGCGCTTCATCTTCTCGATGAGCTGATCCATCAGCGAGTACACCACCGGCACCACGCCCAGGGTGAGGAACGTGGACGTCACCAGTCCGCCGATGATGGTGATGGCCATGGGCGCGCGCGTCTCCGCGCCGTCACCCTTGGCGATGGCCACCGGAATCATGCCGGCGATCATCGCGATGGTCGTCATCAGGATGGGGCGCAGACGGACAGGCGCCGCCTGGAGCAGCGCCTCGGTGGCCGTCTTGCCTTCCTCACGCAGCTGCAGCGTGAAGTCCACCAGGAGGATGCCGTTCTTCACCACCAGACCCATGAGCATGATGATGCCGATGAGGGCGAACATCGACATGGCCTGGCCGGTGATGAGCAGGCCGCCAATCGCGCCGATGAGGGCGAAGGGCAGCGACATCATGATGGTGAAGGGGTGGATGAGGCTTTCGAACTGCGCCGCCAGAATCATGTAGATGAGGATGATGCCCAGCAGCAGGGCGGAGCCGAACGCCGCGACCGACTTGCCCATCTCCTTCGCGTTACCCTCGAAGTCGTAGATGATCGTCTTGGGCAGCTCCTTCTCCGCGTACGCGTTGAGGAAGTTCATGCCGTCGCTCAGCGCGTAGCCCGACGCCAGGTTCGCCAGCAGGGTGATTTGCCGCTTCTGGGACTCACGGTCGATCTGCACCGGGCCGTCCGCGGGGGTGATGCTTGCGATGTTGCGCAGCTCCACCAGCTGGCCCGTGGTGCTGCGCACGGTCAGCTTGCCCAGCGCGTCGGCCGAGGCCAGCGTCTGCGGCGGCAGGGCCACCTTGATTTCGTACGTCTCGCCACCCTCGCGGTACTCGCCGAACTTGTCCTTGCCCAGGAAGGCACGCAGCGTGGAGCCCAGCGAGGCCGCCGGCACGCCCAGGGCGGCCGCGCGCTCGCGGTCCACCTTGACGTCGTACTGCGGCTTGCCGGAGCGGAACGTCATGTCCACGTCCACCAGGCCCGGGTTCTTCCGCATCTCGGCCTGGACCTTGTCGGCGGCCTTGACCACCTCGTCCCAGTTGTCACCGCGCAGGTTGAACTGGAGCTGCTGCGTGCGGGCGCCGCCACCACCGACGGCCGCGATGTCCTGCACCGTGACGTTGACGCCGCTGCGGGGCGAGATGGCGCCGCGCAGGTACGTCTTCAGCTCGCCCTGGTTGAAGCCGCGGTCCTTGAGCGGCACCAGGTTGATGAGGAGCTCACCCTTGTGCACCTCCTCCTGCACGCCGCCACCCGCGGTGGCGAAGGTGGAGTCGATGCCGGGCAGCGCCCGCACCTGCGCGTCCAGCGCGTCCAGCTCCGCCTGGGTCTCCTGCAGCGTCGAGCCGATGGGCAGCTCCACCGCCAGCTTGATGTTGCCGTTGTCCTGCTCGGGGATGAACGTGAACTTCAGGAACCCGGCCATGAAGAAGGTGAGGAAGAGCACCACCACGGCGACGACCAGGGTGATGGCCCGGTGCCGGAGGATGGAGGCCAGGATGTTGCGGTAGCCCGTCTCCGTGGCGACCAGGACCTTCTCCACCGCCGCGGAGATGCCCGTGGGGCTGCCATGGTGGCTCAGCATGCGCGACGACAGCATGGGCGTGAGCGTCATGGAGACCGCGTAGGAGATGAGCACCGCCACGGCCACCGTGACGCCGAACTGGTAGAAGAACATGCCCATCGTGCCGTCCATGAAGGCCACGGGGATGAACACGGCGACGATGGCGAGCGTCACGGCGAACACCGCGAGGGCGATCTGCCCGGTGCCCACGAGCGCCGCCTCCATGGGCGTCTTTCCCTCTTCCAGGTGACGGACGATGTTCTCGATGACCACGATGGCGTCGTCGATGAGCAGGCCGATGGACAGCGTCAGCGCCAGCATCGTGACGACGTTGAACGTGAAGCCCAGGGCCGCCATGACGGCGAAGGTGCCCACGACGGACACCGGCAGCGCGATGGCGGCCACCAGCGTGGAGTTCAGGTTGCGCAGGAACGCCAGCACGATGAGCACGGCGAGGAAGCCGCCGAGCACCAGGTCGAACTGCACCGCGGCGATGGACGAGCGGATGAACCGCGAGTTGTCCGTCACCATGTCCACGCGGACGCCCTCGGGCAGCAGGGTGTTGACCTCGCCCAGGGACTCCTTGATGGACTCGGCCACCTGCACCGTGTTGGAGCCGGACTGCTTGCGCACCACCAGCGCCACGGCGCTGCGCTGGCCGCTCTTGGCGCTGGAGCGCGCCTCGGCCGGCCCGTCCACCACGTCGGCCACGTCCCGCACGCGCACCGGCGCGCCGTTGGGGCTGGCGATGATGATGTTGCGCAGCTCGTCCACGCTCTTGGCCTCGGACGTCAGGCGCACCACGCGCTCACGGCCGCTGTCCAGGGTGCGGCCACCCGGCACGTCCAGGTTCTGCGCCCGCACCGCCTGGCTCACGTCGCTGACGGCCAGCCCGAAGCCCCGCAGCCGCTCCGGATCCACGACGACCTGGATTTCGCGCTCGCGGCCACCCGTCACGTCGATGCTGCCCACGCCCGGGTTGCGCTGCAGCGCCGGCTTCACCACGTCCTCGGCGACGCGCGTCATCTCCTCGATGGGGAGCGCGCCGGACAGCGACAGCGTCATGATGGGCGCCGCGCCGATGTCGAACTTCTCCACCACCGGCGTCTCGATCTCCGCGGGCAGCTTGCGCAGCGTGGCCTGGACGCGGTCACGCACGTCCTGGGACGCCACGTCCACCTTGGTGTCCAGGGTGAAGCGCACGACGATCTGGGACACGCTCTCCAGGTTGATGGAGCGCAGCTGCTCCACGCCGTTGAGGGTGTTGAGCGCCTCCTCCAGCGGGTCGCTGACGTTCTTCTCCATCGACTCCGGGTCCGCGCCGGGCAGCACCGTGGTGACGGTGACGACGGGGAACTCGACGTCGGGGAACTGGTCCACGCCGATGCGTGGGTAGGCGTTCACACCGAAAACGACCAGCGCCAGCATCAACATCGCGGTGAAGACTGGGCGCGAAATGAATGTCTTGAGCATTCAGGGCTCCGAAACTTGTAAGGGGAGGGCAGGCGTCACTGCACCACGCGGACGGCCGTGCCCTCCTTCACGTCCAGGGAGGAGTCGGCGAGCACGCGCTCGTCGGCCGCCAGTCCCTGGAGGACGCGGACGTAACCGGGCAGCACGCGCTCGACGCGCACGTCCCGCTTGCGCACCGTGCCGTCCTGCACCACCCACACGAAGCCCTCCTGGCCCCGGGCGCTGACGGCCTGGGTGGGGAGGAAGAGGCCCTTGTCGTCGGCCTCGCCCAGGTTGGAGAAGTCCAGCTCCACCAGCGCGCCGGGGCGCAGCGCGGAGGACGGCTCGCCCACCACGTCCGCCAGCACCTCCACGGTGCGGTTGGTGGTGTCCACCACCGCGCCCACCACGGCCACCTGCACGTCGAAGCGCGCGCCGCTGGGGCTCACGGTGCCGTGCGTCTTGCCGCCCACGCGGATCTTGTCCACCACGGACTCGGGGACCTGGGCGCGGACCTCCAGCCCGGAGGTGTCCACCAGGGTGAAGATGGGCGTGGAGGGCGTCATCGCCACCGAGTCACCGATGTTCTTCGTGCGGGACGTGATGACGCCGTCGAAGGGGGCGATGATGGAGTGGTCCCGCAGCATCTCCTCCGCCAGCCGCAGCCCGGCGGCGGCCTGCGCGGCCTGCGCGGCGGCCTGCTTCTGGCCAATCACGGCCTGATCCAGGCCCGCGGCGGCCACGCCACCGGACTCGGCCACCTTGCGGGTGCGCTCCAGGGAGGACGTGGCCAGCTCCAGCGCCGCGTCCGCCGCCTGCTTCACCGCGCGCGCCTGCTCCACGCTGATGACCACGTTGGAGGCGTCCAGCGCGGCCAGGACCTGGCCCTTCTTCACCTTGTCACCCACCCGCACGTTCATCTTGGCGAGGGTGCCCGTGGTCTGCGGGCCGAGGACCGCCTCGTGCTTGGAGCGGATCTGCCCCGTCACGCGGGTGACGTCGGCGCTCAGCTCCGTGGCGGGGGTGATGGCACGCACGCCCATCGCCGTGGCCCCCGTCTGCTCGGGGAGGGCCGGCTTGTTGCTGGCCTTGCCACAGCCCGTCGTCACCACCGCTGCCATTGCCGCGGCCATCCACATGCGTCGAATCACGGTCGTCCTGCTCCTGCCGATCACGGGGCACCTGTCCCCAGGGAGACACTTCCGGACCGGCTTCTACATGGAAAGTCTGCGCTCCAGAAACTACAGTCTCTGAACTGTCTGTCAAGGGGATACTCCGCGATGCGGACTATCTCTCACCGGGGGGCGTTTAACGCCCGGCCGCTGGGCGGGCAGGAAAAATGACATGCCGCATCGGGGGCGTCCCTTGGCCGGAGGGCGGGGGATGTGTGTCACGGAGGCGCCGCTTGTGGCACCTAGAGGCCCCTGTTATTGATTCGAGAATCAATCCTTTCGCGAGGACACATCCCCCATGCCCCACCCGTTCACCGAGGAACACGAGGCCTTCCGCAACACGGTGCGCAGCTTCGTCGAGAAGGAGATGACCCCCCACGGCCTGGAGTGGGACCGGGCGGGCATCTTCCCCAAGGAGCTGTTCCGCAAGGCGGGTGAGCTGGGCTTCCTGGGCATCAGCCACGACCCGAAGTACGGCGGCAGCGGGCTGGACTACTGGTACGTGACGGTGTTCGCGGAGGAGCTGAGCCGCAGCCTCAACGCGGGCGTGAACATGGCGCTGCTGGTGCAGAGCCAGATGGCCACGCCCATCATCAACGAGATTGGCACCGACGAGCAGAAGCGCGAGTTCCTGGAGCCGGCGCTCAAGGGCGAGAAGATCGCCGCGCTGGGCGTGAGCGAGCCGGGCTGTGGCTCGGACGTGGCCAGCATCAAGACGACGGCGCGGCGGGACGGGGATGACTACGTCATCAACGGCTCGAAGATGTGGATCACCAACGGCACGCGCGCGGACTTCATCACGCTGGCGGTGCGCACGGGCGAGGCCGGCTACGGCGGCATCTCCCTGGTGACGTTCCCCACGGACGTGAAGGGCTTCGGCGTCTCCAAGAAGCTGGACAAGGTGGGCAACCTGTCCTCGGACACCGCCGTCCTCTACTTCGAGGACTGCCGCATCCCCGCGCGCTACGTGCTGGGCGAGGAGAACGAGGGCTTCTACCACATCATGACCAACTTCCAGGGTGAGCGCCTGGTGGGCGCCATCACCACGGTGGCGGGCATGGAGCGGATGGTGGAGGACTCCATCCAGTACGGCAACGAGCGCGAGGCCTTCGGCCGGCCGCTGATGAAGTTCCAGGTGTGGCGCCACAAGTTCGTGGAGCACCTGACGGCCATCGAGGCGGCCAAGCGCCTCACGTACCACGCGGTGGACCTCTTCGACCGGAAGGAGAACCCGGTGAAGGAGGTCTCCATGGCGAAGCTGTTCGCGGGCGACCTGGCCCAGCGCGTGGCCTACGACTGCCAGCAGTTCTACGGCGGCATGGGCTACGTGGAGGAGACGTCCATCGCGCGCATGTGGCGCGACGTGCGCCTCATCACCATCGGCGGCGGCACCTCCGAGGTGATGAAGGAGATCATCTCCAAGATCTACGGCTTCTGAGCGGTCCGCTCAGGCCCCGTGGCCCAGGTGCAGCCCCTCCAGGGGCTTGGGCCCGCTGTCCAGCTCGGCGTGCATGACGGCGTCGTCACGCACGCCCTCCCACTTGGACACCACCAGCGTCGCCACCGCGTTGCCAATCACGTTGGTGATGGCGCGCGCCTCCGACATGAAGCGGTCCACGCCCAGCAGCAGGGCCACGCCCTCCACGGGCACCTTGCCGTTGAGCGCCGCCAGCGTGGCCATCAGGGTGATGAAGCCCGAGCCCGTGACGCCCGCCGCGCCCTTCGACGTGAGCAGCAGCACGCCGAGCAGCGTGAGCTCCTCGCCCAGCGTCAGGTCCACGTTGACGGCCTGGGCGATGAAGATGGCCGCCATCGTCAGGTAGATGCACGTCCCGTCCAGGTTGAACGAGTAGCCGGTGGGCAGCACCAGCCCCACCGCGCCCCGGTCGCACCCCAGCGTCTCCAGGCGCTTGAGCAGGCGCGGCAGCGCGGACTCCGACGACGACGTCCCCAGCACCAGCAGCAGCTCGCTGCGCATGTACCGGAGCAGCTTCCACAGGGAGAAGCCGGACAGGCGCGCCACCAGCCCCAGCACCAGGAACACGAAGAGGGCGCAGGTGACGTAGACGGCGATGAGCAGCCGGCCCAGCGAGCTGAGGGACTCCACGCCGAACTTGCCCACGGTGAAGGCCATGGCCCCGAAGGCGCCCACCGGCGCCAGCTTCATGATCATCCCGACGATGCCGAAGAAGACCTGCGCCAGGTCATCCGACAAATCGAGCACGCGCTGCCCCATGGGCCCCAGCCGCGTGAGCGCCACGCCCGTCAGCACCGCGACGAGCAGCACCTGGAGCAGCTTCCCCTCGGTGAAGGCGGACAGGAAGTCGTGGGGGATGATGTCCATCAGGAAGGGGATGGTGCCCTGCTGACTGGCGGAGGCGCGGTACTGGGTGATGCCGGAGGTGTCGATCTGCGCCGGGTCGATGTTCATCCCCGCGCCGGGCTCGAGCGTGTTCACCACCACCAGGCCCACGACGAGCGCCAGCGTGGTGAGCACCTCGAAGTAGATGAGCGCCTTGAGGCCGATGCGGCCCACGTGCTTCAGGTCCCCCATCTTCGCGATGCCCGCGACGATGGTGAGGAAGATGACCGGGGCGATGATCATCTTCACCAGCTTGATGAAGCCGTCGCCCAGGGGCTTCATCTGCGTGCCCAGGTCCGGCCGCAGCCAGCCGAGGAGCACGCCCACCGCGATGGCCAGCAGCACCTGGACGTAGAGATTCTTCAACCACCGCATCCGCACCCCACTGTGGAAGGCGGCGGACTATAGCGCGCCGTGCCCTGAGGCCCGCTGGGGCGGAGGAGGGAGGCAGGCGGCGGGGGCATGCCGGACCGCGTCACTTCTTGCGGAACAGGGCCTCCGCGGCACTCAGCAGGGCGTCGCGGCCCTCCTTCACGTGGAGGCCGCCCTCGCCAATCTGGAACAGCTCGCAGAAGTTGGCGCCGTCCTTGTCCTTGGGCACCTCGGCGAAGGGCTCCTTGCACTCCTTGGCCACCGTCAGGTCGAAGTGACGGCAGTTGCGGCACGAACGGATGTCCTCGCCGCAGTGGGGGCAGGCGTCACGCCGTCCCACCTGGTTCGCGATGATGTCGAGCCGGTGTCCACAATGCGCGCAGCCGGGCATGGCCTCCTCCAATGAAGCAGGGGCCCCATTGTGCCAGCGCGCCGCCGGGCGCGGCGAGTGCTCTCAGCGCTGAGGGCTGGGCGTCAACGCCTGGACGTGCTCCGAGGAGGCGTGCTCCCGGGTGGGGCTGACGTGGCTGTCGCCCCCGGTGACGTCGATGAGCTGGTCGTTCAGCCGCTTGAGGAGGAACAGCAGGTAGGCGCACACCGCCGCCAGCGAGGCCGCCAGCACGCCGAGCATCATGCCGCGCTGCCACACGTGCGCTGCCTCGAGCACCCCGCGGCGCTCCGCGAACGTCTTCAACTGGGCATCCGCCGCGCTGCCGTCCAGCCGGGCCGCGTAGTCCTCCGCCTGGGCGGTACCGCGCTCCATCAGCCACTGCCCCTGGACCTGGAGGGCGTCCGCGCGGACGTAGCAGTAGGAGGCGCCTCCCGCCGCGAGCAGGGAGATGCAAAGCGCCGTCATCACGCTCCGGGTGGTGCCCATGCAACATCCTCCGGACTGGCCGTTGCACGGGCAGTCACACCCGCGACTGCTCCGGCTTCCCGAAGACAGTAGCGGATGCTAGGGAGCCCCCCTGACATGGGCAAGCCCTACCGTCCTAAAGACCACTATTTCCAGAAGGCCAAGCAAGAGGGCCTTCGCGCTCGGTCGGCCTTCAAGGTCGATGAGCTCATCAAGCGTTTCCCCATGGTGAAGAAGGGGCACGTGGTGCTCGACCTGGGGGCCGCGCCGGGAGGCTTCTTGCAGATCCTGGCGGATGCCGTGGGCCCCAAGGGCCGCGTCATCGGCGTGGACATCGTCCCCATCCGTCCCTTCAGCCAGCCCTTCGTGCGGACGGAGGTGATGGACGTGCTCGCGGACGACTTCGACGCGAAGCTGGCCGCCATCTATGACGGCCCCTTCGACGCCGTCATCTCCGACATGGCGCCCAAGACGAGCGGCATCAAGGCCACCGACGAGGCGCGCAGCCTGCGGCTCGCGGGCAAGGCCCTGGAGGTCGCCGCGGCGCGGGGCCTCCCAGGTTCGTCCTTCGTGGCCAAGGTCTTCATGGGCGGCGACTTCGAGGACTTCCGCAACCAGGTGCGCGCGCTCTTCGAGGAGGTGAAGGTGGTCCGCCCCGAGGCGACGCGCGGCGCCAGCATGGAGGTCTACCTGGTGGGTCTCCGTCGCCGCGCGCCAGCGCCCTCCGGGGAAATCTGACGTTCATTGTGGAACGTTCCAGGGGGCGGCTGTGTCTAGAGTGCCGACATGCACCGGACCCCCTGGACCCGCGCACCCTTCCTCTCGCTGTGCTTGATGTCCCTGCTGCTGGCCTCGCCCGCGCTGGGGCAGGGCAAGGCGCCGCCGTCGTGGAAGGCCATCGACACGATGGTCTCCGAGCAGAAGCTGGAGGCCGCCGCCCAGGCCGCCGAGGCCCGGCTGGAGCAGGCGAAGAAGGCGTCCGACGAGGCCGAGTGGGCCCGCGCGCTGATTCGCACGGTGCAACTGCGCACCGCGCTGCATGGGTATGAGACGTCCGTCCGGTTCCTGCGCGATCAGCCCTGGCCCCAGGGCGCCCTGCACCGCGCGACGCTGAACCTCTACTACGCCAACGCGCTGGTCACCTACGCGCAGGAGTATGGCTGGGAGGTGCGCCAGCGCGAGACGGTGGCGTCCTCCGGCCCGGTGGACCTCAAGGCCTGGACGTACGAGCAGATCCTCACCGAGGCCCAGCGGGCCTACGAGGACGTCTGGAAGCAGCGGCAGCAGCTCGGCGCTCAGCCGGTGAAGGCGCTGTCCGAGTACATCCAGCCCAACACCTACCCGGATGGCGTGCGCTCCACGCTGCGCGACGCGGTGACGTACCTGCGCGTGGCCCTGCTGTCGGACAGCTCGCACTGGCGGCCCGAGCAGGCCAACGAGGTGTACCGCCTGGACCTCGGCGCGCTGCTGGGCGGCACGCGGACGGTGGAGCTGACGGACCCGGCGGTGCACCCCTTGGAGAAGGTGGCCGCGGTGCTCGGCGACCTGGAGGTCTGGCACCGCGCGGCGGGCCGGCGTGAGGCGGAGCTGGAGGCGCGCCTCAGCCGCTACGCCGTGCTGCACCAGCACTTCACCGCCAAGGAAGACCGGACGCGCATCCGGCAGCACCTGGCGGCGCACCTGCCCGCGTTCAAGCACGTGCCCTGGTCGACCGTGGGGCAGGCCCAGCTCGCGGAGCTGGAGCGGACCGCGGACCACGCGGTGCGCGCCCACGCCTTGGCGAAGGCGTGCGCGGCGACGCACCCCGGCTCGTTGGGGACCCGCCGGTGCGAGTCGCTCGTGTCCCAGCTCGAGGCCCCGGACTTCCAGTTGGGGAGCATGGCGTCGGACGGGCCCCGGCGCCGCTCCATCGAGGTCACCCACCGCAACGTGCCCATGCTCCACTTCCGCGCGTACCGCATGGACCTGGAGGCGCAGCTCGCCAAGAAGGAGGACTTCGCCTTCATGCCGGACGGGAACCGGCTGAAGGCCTTCATGAAGGGCCAGCGCGCGGTGGCCACCTGGAGCGTCGCGCTGCCGAAGACGGAGGACTTCCGGGACCACCGCACCTTCGTCACGCCGCCGCTCCAGGAGACGGGGACCTATGTCATCGCGGTGTCCGCCCAGGAAGACTTCCGGGAGACAGGCAACCGCATCATGGCGGTGTACCTCACGGTGACGCCCTGGGTCGTCGTCTCCCGCATGGTGGGGACCGACGCGGTGGAGGTGCGGGTGGTGAGCGGGGAGACGGGCGCTCCCGTCGCGAAGGTCCCCTTGCGGCTCATCCACATGGACTACCAGAAGGGGTTCACCGAGGCGGCGCGCACCGCCACCGACGCGGCGGGCATGGCCACCTTCAAGGCGGCGCCGGGCCAGGGCTACCGGAACCACATGCTCATCGCCGGACGTGGGCGGGAGCTGCTCCGGCACTCCAGCCATGTGGGCTTCTACAACCGGGACGCGCCCGGGGAGCGCCAAAGCGCGCTCGTGTTCACCGACCGCGCGGTGTACCGGCCCCTGCAGAAGGTGCAGTGGAAGGCGGTGGCCTACAGCGGCCGCGATGACCAGGCGCGCTTCGCGGTGAAGGCGGACCAGCCGCTGCATGTGTCGCTGATGGACCCGAACCGCCAGGTGGTGGAGACCCGGGAGGTCCGCACCAATGACTTCGGGTCGGCCTCGGGCGAGTTCACCATCCCCACGGGCCGGGTGCTGGGCGCGTGGTCCGTGACGGTGAACGTGGGCGGCCAGGCCTCCATTCGCGTGGAGGAGTACAAGCGGCCCACCTTCGAGGTGACGCTGAAGGACGCGCAGGCGCCGCTGCGCATCAACCGGCCCGCGAAGCTTGAGGGCGAGGCCCGCTACTACTTCGGCATGCCGGTGACGTCCGGCTCGGTGCGGTGGCGCGCCTACCGTGAGCCGGTGTTGCCCTGGTGGTGGTGGGGCGCGCGTTCGTCCTCGGTGGAGCGGCAGGTGGTGGGGACGGGCATGGCGTCGCTGCGCGAGGACGGCGGCTTCACCATCGCCTTCACGCCCGAGGCGGACGAGCGGATGGCCAGCACGCCGGGCATGACGTGGAGCTACCGCATCGAGGCGGACGCCACGGACGAAGGGGGCGAGACCCGCTCGGCCCAGCGCGCCTTCCGCCTGGGCTTCGTCTCGGTGGAGACGCGCGTGGACATGGACTCGGGGTTCTTCCGGGAGGGCGCGCCCGCGACGCTGCGGCTGACGCGCTCGACGTTGGATGGCGTGCCCCAGAAGGGCGAGGGCCGGTGGCGGCTGGTGGCCCTGGCGCAGCCCGCCCGGCCGGTGATGCCCGCGGACGAGGCCTCCGAGCTCGAGAAGTTCGTGGACCCGGAAGTCGTCTTCACGCCGACGCAGGGAGACGCGCAACGCGCGCGCTGGTTCGGCGCCTACTCGCCAGACGCCACGCTTCGCGCGTGGCCGGACGGCTCGGAGCAGGCGAAGGGCACGGTGCAGCACGACGCGGAGGGGCTGGCCCAGGTGAAGCTGCCTTCGCTCAAGGCCGGTGCCTACCGGCTGCACTACGAGACGACCGACGCGTTCGGACAGAAGTACACCGTGGCGCGCGAGCTGCTGGTGGCGGGGGCCAAGGGCGGCATCGCCCTGCCCGGGGCGCTGGAGGCCGAGCGTGACACGGCGCGCGTGGGGGAGGTGGCGCGGCTGCTGACGCTCTCTGGCTTCGAGGGACAGCCCATGCTGCTCGACGTGTACCGGGGGGAGCAGCGGCTCTCCCGGCGCACCCTGACGGCGGGACGGTCCTCCGGCGTGGTGGAGATTCCCGTGACGGCGGAGATGCGCGGCGGCATCACCGTGGTGCTGTCGATGGTGCGCGACTACCAGCACCTGCACTTCTCGAAGTCCCTCTTCGTGCCCTGGGATGACAAGGAGCTGAAGCTGGAGTTCGCGACGTTCCGCGACACGCTGCGGCCCGGCGCCCAGGAGACGTGGCGGGTGACGGTCCGCGGCCAGGATGGCGCGAAGGTCGAGGCCGGCACCGCCGAGCTGCTCGCGTACATGTATGACCAGTCGTTGGACCTGTTCGCGAAGCAGTCGCCGCCCAGCGTGGCGGCCTTGTATCCGCGCTGGCACACCTCCGAGGCCCTGCATGCCTCCGTCGGCCTGGGGTACTCCCGCTGGTTGGTGAATGACCGCTATGGCGATGTGACGGGTTGGCCTCGCCCGGACCCGGACGCGCTTCGCTTCGAGGACAGCTACGGCGTGGGGGGACCCGGCCGGCGGCGCTTCGGGGCCTCGACCCGCGGCGGGCGCGTGGGCGGCATGCGGAACGCTCCGGGGGCTCCGATGGCAGCGGCTCCCGAGATGATGCGGGAAGGGGCGCCCCCGCCGCCTCCACCGCCCCCCGCACCGTCGCCGGCGCGGGAGGAGAAGCGCAAGAACATGGCGGCCATGGATGGCGTGGCGCAGTCGGCGGAGGGAGGGGCGGAGGCGCCGCCGGAGGCGTTGCGCTCGAACTTCGCGGAGACGGCGTTCTGGGTGCCCCGTGTGCTCAACGGGGCGGATGGCTCCGCCACGTTGGAGTTCACCGTGCCGGATTCGGTGACGGCGTGGAGCGTGTGGGTCCATGCGCTGACCCGGGACTTGAAGGGCGGCTCGTTGCAGCGCACGTCCCGCAGCGTGAAGGAGCTCATGGTGCGCCCCTACGTGCCGCGCTTCCTTCGCGAAGGGGACCGCGCCGTGCTGGAGGTGATGGTGAACAACGCCGGGGCGGCGCCGTTGAAGGGCTCGCTCTCGTTGGACATCGTGGACCTGGAGACGCAGAAGAGCGTGCGGGCGGACTTCGGTGTCCAGACGGCCTCGCAGGGCTTCTCCGTGGCGGCGGGGAAGGGGACGCGGCTGCGCTTCCCGCTCACCACGCCGGCCAGGGTTGGGACGGTGGCCTTCCGGGTGGAGGCGCGCGCGGGCGACCTGAGCGACGGCGAGCTTCGCCCCGTGCCGGTGCTGCCGGGCCGGATGCACCTGTCGCAGTCGCGCTTCGTGACGCTGAAGGGGAGCGACGGGAAGACGATGCGGTTCGACGACCTGCGCGCGGGGGGAGACCCGACGCGGGTGAACGAGCAGCTCGTCGTCACGGTGGATACGCAGTTGTTCTACTCGGCGCTGCAGGCGCTGCCGTACCTGGTGAACTACCCCTACGAGTGCACGGAGCAGACGCTCAACCGCTTCGTCTCCGCGGGCATCCTGTCCAGCCTGTACGGGCAGTACCCGTCGGTGGCGCGCATGGCGAAGAAGCTGAGCGAGCGCCCCACGCAGTTGGAGACGTGGGACTCGGTGGACCCGAACCGCAAGCTGGCGCTGGAGGAGACGCCCTGGTTGGAGATGGCCAAGGGCGGACAGGAGGTGGACGCCGGTCTGGTGAAGGTGCTGGACCCGCGCGTCGCCGCCGCGGAGCGCGCGTCCGCGATGGCGAAGCTCCGCAAGGCCCAGACGGCCAGCGGCGGTTTCCCGTGGTGGCCGGGGGGCCCGCCGTCGCCGTACATGACGCTCTACATCGTGCACGGCCTGTCCCGCGCGATGGAGTTCGGCGTGGAGGTTCCTCCGGAGATGACCCGCGCGGCCTGGGGTTACCTGGCGGGGCACTTCCGCGAGGAGTACGCGAAGAAGCTGATGGCGAAGGGGACGGGCTGGGAGTTCCTCACCTTCCTCAACTACACGGCCTCGGCGTACCCGAACGAGCGCTACACCGGTGACGCGCTGACCGCGGCGGAGCGGCAGCAGATCCTCGCGTTCAGCTACAAGCACTGGAAGCAGCACTCGCCGTACCTCAAGGGGTACCTGGCGCTGACGCTCAAGCGCGCGGGCCGCAAGGCGGACGCGGAGCGCGTGTGGGAGAGCGTCATGGACTCCGCGAAGACGAGCGACGAGCTGGGAACGTACTGGGCGCAGGAGGACCGAAGCTGGCTCTGGTACAACGACACCACGGAGACGCACGCCTTCGCGCTGCGCACGTTGACGGAGCTGAATCCGAAGGATCCGCGCCGCGAGGGGCTGGTCCAGTGGCTGCTCCTGGACAAGAAGCTCAACCACTGGAAGTCCACCCGCGCCACGGCGGAGGCGCTGTACGCGCTGGTGAAGTACCTGCAGGCGGAGGGCGCGCTCGGCGTGCGCGAGGACGCCCAGGTGACGGTGGGCCCGCGCGTGGTGCGCATGAGCTTCTCGCCGGACGAGTACACGGGGAAGAAGAACCAGGTCGTCGTGCCCGGCCCGGAGCTGAACCCGGCCACGATGAGCGCGGTGAAGGTGGAGAAGACGACGCCGGGCTTCGCCTTCGCGTCCGCGACGTGGCACTTCTCCACGGAGAAGGTGCCGGACAGCGAGCGGGGTGACTTCTTCCAGGTGTCGCGGCGCTACTTCCTGCGCGAGCGGCAGGGCCGTGAGGCCGTGCTCGTCCCGCTGACCGAGGGCTCCGTCGTGCTGCCCGGCGACGAAGTGGAGGTGCAGCTGTCGCTGCGCACGAAGCACGCGGCGGAGTACGTGCACCTGAGGGACCCGCGCGCCGCGGGCCTGGAGCCGGAGAACGTGCAGTCCCGCCACCGGTGGGACTTGGGCATCGCGTGGTACGAGGAGACGCGCGACTCCGGCACCAACTTCTTCTTCGAGCGCCTGCCGGCCGGTGAGTACACCTTCAAGTACCGGCTTCGCGCCAACATGGGGGGCTCCTTCAAGGTGGGGCCCGCCACCCTCCAGTCCATGTACGCGCCGGAGTTCACCGCGTACTCCAGCGGCGCCGTGATTACGGTGGGCGCGGCGAAGTAGCCCCGCGCTCGCCGGTGGGGGAGGAGCCCTGGTCTGGGCTCACTCCCCGCAGGTGGCCTTGTCGTCGGTGGGGTGCAGCGTGGCGATGCCGTAGGTGCCGTTGCGCGTGCCGCACCACACGCGCCAGTTCGTTCCACCGAGGTCGGCCGCGGAGTACACGCCGCCTTCCTTCTTGGCCCCGCCGCGCGCGCAGCATCGCGCGAAGGCTCGCGTGCCAATGGCCATCAGCTCCACCGCGTCCGGTGCGCGGGAGAAGCTTCCGATGCGCTTCTCACCGCAGGACCAGGGCGCCACGCCCTTGAAGCGGATGAGGTACGCGTCGCCCTTCATGGCCGCCTTGCCGCGCGCGGGGCCCTGGTAGCAGATGCGCCCTTCCGCCTCGAGCTGGGCATAACGCGGCAGGAAGTGCAGCCCGCCAATCGGGCCCCGCTGCCAGTCATCTCCGCAGAAGACGTGCGTGAACGCGTTGCGCGGCCCGGTGCTCACCCACAGGCTCGTGAGCCAGTCGATGTTCGCCTGCTTCGTGCCGGGGCGCCCCGCCACCGACAGCGCCCGCTGGATGCTCGCGTCGTCGTAGTGCCGGGTGACGAAGCGCCGCACGTCGCCCTCGCTCACGCTGGCATCCGGGCGCGCGGGGCAGAGGTCCAGCACCTCGCGGTCCATGGCGGACAGCGCGGGGGCCTTCGCGAAGAGGGGCGCGCTGTCACACGTCGTGGCGCAGCCGGTGGCGGGCTTCCAGCCCACGGCATTCGCGCTCACGGGGCCGGCCTGCTCCTCGTCCGGGTCGCCTTCGCCGCGTCCCGCCGAGGCGGCCCGCGCCGCGGCGCTGCCCGCCGGGCCACGCACCACCACCTGCTTCCCACCACCGGAGCCCTCCACGCTCGTGGCGCCACCGCCCGCGAGGCCCCGTGCCCGTTGCGCGCGGTCCGCCGCCACCAGGTCCGCGGCGCTGGGCGCGGCGACGGCACCGGACTCCGGCGCGCCTTCACACAACACCCAGCCCTCGGCGGACGTGCCTTGCAGCTTGCACCAGGCGCGCTGGGGTCCGCCCTTCTTCAGCAGCGGGTACGGCTTCCCGGCCTCCACCGTGAAGAGGACCTTGGGAGACTCGGGCTGCTCGACGGCGTCCACCGCGACGTCGGACACGAAGACGCCGCGGGCCGCGAGGGCCGGCAGCGAAGCGCTCAGCAGCAGGGCGAGGCAGGGGAGGGAGAGACGCATGGCGCACGGGAGTGTACAGCAGTCCCCACGGTGCCCCTCGGGGTGAGGGGCACGGGGGCACGTCCTGCGCCTGCGACGGCCGTCAGCGGCCGGGCATTCACGCCAGCTTCACGCGGGCCACCTTCAACTTGCCCACCTGCACCGTGTACTCGCCGGCGCCCAGCTCCGCCTTGGCGTCCTGCACCTTCTCGCCATTGACGCGCACGCCGCCCTGCGCCATCAGCTTGCGCGCCTCGGTGGAGGAGGCCACCAGCTTCGTCTCGGGCAGCAGCTTCGTCACCGGCAGCTTCTCGGCGCCGCCCAGGGATACTTCCACGAGCGGCAGCTCGTCCGTGGACAGCTCCTTCTTCGCGAAGCGCTTCTCGAAGTCCTCGGCGGCCTTCTTCCCGGCCTCTTCGCCCTGGAAGCGCGCCGTCATCTCCTGCGCGAAGCCCACCTTCGCGGCCTTGGGGTGCAGCGCGCCGGACTCCACCTGGGCGCGCATCTCCGCCAGCTCCTGGCGCGTCTTCGCGGAGAGCAGCTCGTAGTACCGCCACATCAGGTCGTCGGTGATGCTCATCAACTTGCCGAAGATGGTGTCCGCCGGCTCGTCGATGCCCACGTAGTTGTCCAGGCTCTTGGACATCTTGTCGCCGACAATCTTCCCGTCGACGGCCTTCGCGTTGAGGCCCTCCAGGATGGGGCCCGTCATGATGACCTGGGGCGCCATGTTCTCTTCCTTCATCAACTGGCGGCCCACCAGCAGGTTGAAGAGCTGGTCCGTGGCGCCCAGCTCCACGTCCGCCTTGAGCACCACGGAGTCGTAGCCCTGCAGGAGCGGGTAGAGGAACTCGTGGATGGAGATGGAGACCTCGCCGCGGAAGCGCTTCTTGAAGTCGTCGCGCTCCAGCATGCGCTGCACGGAGTAGCGCGAGGCCAGGCGAATCATCCCCTCCGTCCCCAGCGTGTCCAGCCAGGTGGAGTTGAAGCGCACCTGCGTCTTCTCCTCGTCCAGCACCTTGAAGACCTGCTTCTTGTAGGTCTCCGCGTTGGCCTTCACCTCGTCGCGCGTCAGCGCCGGGCGCGTGGCGTTGCGGCCCGTGGGGTCGCCAATCAGCCCCGTGAAGTCACCGATGAGGAACACCACCGTGTGGCCAAACTCCTGGAAGCGCCGCATGCGCGTGAGCAGGAGGGAGTGGCCCAGGTGCAGGTCCGGCCGGCTCGGGTCGAAGCCCGCCTTGATGACCAGCGGCTTGCCCGAATCATACGAGTACCGGAGCTTCTTCTTCAGGTCCTCGGGCACGTGGAGGTCCACCGTGCCACGGGTCACTTCTTCGAACTGCTCCTCGGGGGTCGCCTTGCGCAGCGCGTCCGGATTCATGGCGCGCAAGCTAACCGAAGTGCGTCCGACGTGAACGCACTTCCGCGCAGGTGTTTCAGGTGCCCGGCAGGTGCTCGCGCACGCGGTGGATGCTCCGCGCCCGGCCGGTGGCGTCGTCGATGTCCGCCACGATGCCCTGGAGGTACACCAGCCGCTCGGCCACCTCGTAGGGCGCCGGCTTGCCCAAGAAGCGCGCCAGCGAGGACTCCTTCTTCATGCCGATGACGGAGTCCAGCGGCCCGCACATGCCCACGTCGGTGATGAACGCCGTCCCGCCCGGCAGGACGCGCTCGTCCGCCGTCTGCACGTGCGTGTGCGTGCCCACCACCACCGAGACGCGGCCGTCCAGGTGGAAGCCCATGGCGTTCTTCTCGCTGGAGGCCTCGCAGTGCATGTCCACCAGGATGCAGGGCGTCTGCTGGCGCAGCTCCTCTACCAACCCCTCCACGACTTCGAAGGGGCTGGCCTCGGTGCGCATGTAGACGCGCCCCTCCAGGTTGATGACACCCAGGGCGCGGCCATCCGGGAGCTTGACCACGGTGTGGCCCTTGCCCGGTGTTCCCTTGGGGTAGTTGGCCGGACGGAGCAGCAGGTCCGGATGCTCCTTCACCCAGGGGAGGATGGCCTTCTTGGAGTAGAAATGGTTACCGCTCGTCAGCAGCTGGACGCCGCTGTCGAGCAGGTAGTGGGCCGTCTCTGAAGTGATGCCCGAGCCCTGGTCGCTGTTCTCCGCGTTGGCGACCACCACGTCCACGCCGTGCTGCGCGCGGACCCTCGGAAGGAGCGTGCGGACCGCCTGGAGACCCGGGCGGCCCACCACGTCCCCCATGAAGAGGACTTTCACGTATCGAGGAAGTCCCAGTCGCGGTACAGGCCGCGCAGGGACTCAGACTCCGTTACGACCAGGTCCATGTCGACGTCATCCCCCGTCGTGGGCAGCACCGGGACGACCTGGTCATTGAAGGCCAGGCCCACCCGCCGACTGCGCTGACTGGCCGCGCGGAGGGTGGCGTCGTAGTAACCGCCCCCGCGCCCCAGTCGCTTGCCTTCCCGGGTGAACCCCAGGCCCGGCACCACGAAGAGGTCAATCTGGTCCACCGCGATGAGGTCCGCGGAGTTGGTGGGCTCTCGCACCCCCAGCCGCCCCGGCTCCAGCTCGCTTTCCGACTTGATGGCGCGGAAGGAAAGAATCCGCCCGTGAACATGTGAGAGCGGGTAGCAGACGATCTTCCCGTCTTGCAACGCCGCGATCAGGATATCCCGGGTAGGCACTTCTCCCCGGATGGGGGCATACAGCGCCACCGTCCGCGCCTTCTGGTAATACGGTGCTGCCAGGAACCGAGACTGAACCTTGAGACCCCGCGTATCGATGAGGTCCGGCGTCATCGCCTTCCGGCGAGCCGTGAGCTCTTCGCGTAGGGTCTGCTTCCTCGCCGCCGCCTCTTCCACCACCGTCTCGCTCACCGACGCCGCTCCACAGAAAAAGTCCCCCGCAGCATGGCCGTGTGTCCGGCGTCCATTGAACCCTCTGAAAGCCAGGTGGGGACCGAAATCATGTCTCCGCAGGCTTCCCTCATCCCCCGTGAGAGGGGAGGGCTTGCACATGGAGACCGAAACGGACCCCGGAATGGACGTATCGGTTCGAATTTCTGCCGGGCATCACGCGCCCCGCAGGGGACAGCCCTTGAATAAAACTACAAAACTCCCCAAGTCCTCGAATCTATTGGGAAAACCCGCCAGAGTCTTTGGAAATGATAAGGATGGGGGGCGGCGGGGTCAAGGCATCCTCGCGCGTTTACAAGGCAGGCACGGGGCCTCTATGATGGAAAGAGCCCGAATCCACCCACATATGCCGCCCTCGCTATTGAACAAGGGTCTTGCGACGGTTCTTTCCGTTGCCTCCGGCCTCGCGTGGGCGGGACCGCCCACGGTGTCCAGTTCCTATCAAGGGGACGGCTATGGCGCCGTGTCCATGCGTGTGCAGGGTGACCGCCTGAGCGGCACCGCGACTGGTGGTCCCTGCGGCTTCGAACCGGACACGGAGGTGCTCTCTGGCGAGTTCCAGGACAACGTCCTGGTGGGCCAGGTGTTGCTCTGTCAGGTCGGTCCGCAGTGCGAGCCGCGCGTCCAGCAGCCGGCGCTGGTCGTGTTCAACCCGGAAGACGGGGCCATGACGGCGCTCTTCCGGCTCAAGGACGGGTGCCGCTCGCCGGTGCTGAAGAACGACAGCTTCCTGCTGCTGCGTCCCCTGTCCCATGAGGCGGCTGCGACCGAGTCCGTGCGTCCGGCGTCGGCGGTGGCCACGTCCGACGGGGCGGGTTCCTCGGCGGCGCAGGTGGCGGCGGGGCTGGGCCGGCAGGGCGAGGCGCCTCCCTTGGAGGAGGGGCAGCGTCAGCTGGCGTCGGGGAACGCGGCGGTGGCGCAGCGGCACTTCGAGCTGGCCCTGGAGAAGGACCCTCGCAACGCCTCGGCCGTGGTGGGGCTGGGCGCCAGCCAGCTCGCGTTGAATGACGTGGCCCGCGCGGTGAGGACGCTGGAGGCGAACCGCGGCCTGCCCCGCGCGGACGTCCAGCTCTGGCTGGCCTACGCGTACCACCGCGAGGGCAACCGCGTGCGAGCCCGCGAGGCGCTGCGCAAGGCGTTCGAGATGGGGTGGACGCCCGCCGGCCGGAGCTCCGAGGCAGCCCCGGAGCAGGCGCTGCGGGAGGACATCAAGGACCTCGAGTCGCTCATGCAGCAACAGCGGGCCCGGAAGCGGGGTCCGGTTCGCGCTCCGGCGGGGGCCGGAAACACCACGCCGTGAGCCAGTCGCCTCCGCCGCAGAAGCCCACGCGGGTCTTCGGCAACTATGAAGTCCTCTCCGTCCTGGGGAAGGGCGGCATGGCGGAGGTGTACCGCGCCCGGGTGCTCTCCGGAGCACGCGAGGGCTGGACGGTGGCCCTCAAGCGGCTGCTGCCCGCGCTGACGCGGGATCCGGAATCGGTGTCCCTGTTCGCGCGCGAGGCGCAGCTGTCCAAGCAGCTGCACCACCCCAACATCGTCACGGTGCTGGATGCCGGCGAGTTGGAGGGCATCTACTTCATCGTGATGGAGCTGGTGGACGGCCGCGACCTGCAGCAGATCCTCCGGCGCTGCAAGGTGCGGGGCATCCCGCTGCCGCTCGACTTCGCGGTGTACCTGGGCAAGGTGCTCTTGGAGGCGCTCGCGTACGCGCACTCGGCCACGGGGCCCCAGGGCGAGCGGCTGGGCATCGTCCACTGTGACGTGTCGCCGTCCAACCTGTTCATCTCCCGCGTGGGGGAGATCAAGCTGGGCGACTTCGGCGTGTCGCGCGTGCTGGTGGACGGCAAGCTCCAGGGCGGCGACGTGCTGGGCAAGCCGTACTACCTGTCACCAGAGTCGCTGCTGGGCGAAGTGAGCCCGGAGGCCGACCTGTGGGCGGCCACGGTGGTGCTCTACGAGCTGCTGACGCTGGAGCGGCCCTTCACCGGCGCGACGCCGGAGGCCGTGTTCAACGCCATCCGCTCGCGGCAGTACCGCCCGCTGCGCGAGCTGCGGCCAGACGTCCCAGAGGCGTTGGAGGCGGTGGTGGCCCGGGCCTTCTCGGAGCGTCCGGAGGACCGGTTCCCCACGGCCGAGAACTTCGCGCAGGCGCTGACGCCGCACTACGACGAGCGCGTGGGCACGCCGCTGGCCATCGCCGCGGTGGTGCGCGGCCTCTTCGGCGCGAGTGACGAGGTGCCCGCGGTGTCCCCGCCCTCGGGCTCCCCGCCCAGCGGCGCGCCGCCGACGCCGGGCTCGCGCGCGGGGTAGGGGAGCGAGCACGCTGTCGTCAGGTCCGTCAGGCCCTGCCCGCTTCCCATTGCGATGACGAACTTCTCCTCCGTGGCCGCGGCGTGTCCGCGCGGAAGGAGAAATGACGATGGCGCACGAGCCCGAACAGGAGAAGCCAGCGCAGGAGGCACCCGCGCCGAAACCCAAGGCGCCGGAGCGCAGGCAGACGTCCCATGCGGATGAAGCCCGGGAAGACGGGATGCCCGGCTACGGCCAACCCGACGAAGACGTCCGCGAGCAGTCGCTCCCGGAGCAATCCTGGTAGTCCGCCAAGGGTGCGTCCACTCCAGCGTTACACCTGTCGGCCAGCGAGCATTTGCCCTGGGGGACGACTCGCATGTCCGGTGGCGACGCTTGGCCTTCGACAACCGGGTTGTTACGTCACGAGGAAGGAGCGCGTTCGAAGTGTTCCTCCGCACGCTCCATCCGGCGGATGAGCGGCGCGGGGCCGTCCGTTCCTCCCGCCAGAAGATGAATCCTGCATGACTCCCAGGGCGTGGTCGCTCTTCGAAACGGGCATCCCGAGTTTTGACACCTTGTTGGGCGGCGGCATCCCCCGGCGGCAGTCGCTCATCGTCGCGGGCGACCCAGGCAGCGGAAAGACGGTGTTGTGCAGCCAGTTGGCCTTCCTGGCCGCGGCGAAGGGCCTGCCCGTGGTGATGGCCACCGTCACGTCCGAGCCCCACGACAAACTCGTGGGTGAGCTGGCCAACTTCAGCTTCTTCAAGGAAGAGCTGCTGGGCGACAGGCTCTTCGTGATGAGCGCCTACTCCTCGCTCAAGCAAGGCGCCCGGGAGACGCGGGACCTCATCGTCCAGACGGTGCGCAAGCGGGGCGCGAAGCTGCTGTTCATCGACGGGCTGCGTGCCATCCGGGACCTGTGGCAGGACGAGGCCCGGCTGAGGGAGTTCCTCTACGAGCTGGGCATCGGGCTGGCCGCGGCGGACTGCATCGGACTCTTCACCACTGAGTATCCCCTGGAGAAGCTGCTGACGCTCCCCGAGGCCACCACGGTGGATGGCATCGTCTCGCTGTCGGTGGCGAAGCAGGGCGCCCGCCGCATGCGCCGCGTGGAGGTCGTCAAGCTGCGCGGGCGGCCGCACATCGCGGGCACGCACCTGATGCGAATTGACGGGGAGGGCGTGTCGTTCATCCCGAGGATGGAGTCGCTGGCGCCACCCGGTGAGGATTCGCATTCCCCCTCGACCCGGGCGAGCTTCGGCCTGCCGGAACTGGACACGCTGATGGGGGGCGGCCTGCCTCGCACCAGCGCCACGCTGCTGGCGGGCAGCATGGGCATCGGGAAGACGCTGCTGGCCGCGCACTTCGCCGTGGGAGGCGCGCGGCATGGAGAGCCCGCGCTCTTCGTCTCCTTCCACGACTCGGTCGCGGCGCTCGCGGCCCGGGCGCGGCGAATCCAACTGGACGTGGAGCGCTTCGTGGCGGACGGCACCGTCACCTACCTCTTCATCCCGCCCGTGGAGCAGGAGGCGGACCTGGTGATGGACCGCGTCCTCCAGGAAATCCTTCGCCGGGGCGTGAAGCGGCTGGTCCTCGATGGGCTCACGATGCTGGAGCAGTCCATCACCGATCCGGAGCGCAGGACGCTGTTCCTGGCCGCGCTCGCGGAGCGGCTGCGTCGGCTGGGCGTGACGACGCTCTACACGCGGGAGGTCTCCAAGGTTGCCGGCACGGAGCTCGACTTCAGTGACGCGCCGGTGTCCACCCTGGGGGAGAACCTGCTGCTGCTCCGCTATGTGGAGTTGCGTGGGCGCATCCACCGCATCCTGTCCGTGCTCAAGATGCGTGACAGTGCGTACGACAATGACCTGCGTGAGTTCCAGATAGCGGATTCGGGCGTGAAGGTCCTGTCGACACTGCGCGCAGCGGAGGGATTGCTGACGGGGCAGGCGCGGCCGCTGGGGACGACCATCGGGGCCACGGAATGACCAGCATCCTCATCGCGGAGGACGAGGAGGCGCTGCTCGAGGTCTTCGCCGAGGTGGTGGAGTCGCTCGGCTATCGCGCCATCCGTGCCCACAATGGGGACCAGGCCCTGATGCTGGCGCGGGCGGAGACGCCAGACCTGGTGGTCAGTGACCACATGATGCCGCGAAGGACGGGCATGGAGCTGCTGCGCGCCATGCGGACCGACCCGGCGCTGGCCGCGGTTCCCTTCTTGTTGTTGAGCGCGGCGCGCCCGCAAGGCCGGGAGGAGGCGGACCTCTTCCTGGCCAAGCCGGTGGACCTGTCCGCTTTCGAGGAAGCCATCGCTCGCACGCTGATCGCACGCCCCCCCACGGCGGCGTCTGCCCTCGCCGAAACGAAGCCCGCGGCCTCCGCGCCGAAGACGCCGGCCCTGGCCCGGGAAGAGGTGCTCACCTGGGTGGCCCATGAGCTGAAGACGCCGCTCGCCTCGGCGCGGCTCAACGCTCAGGTGCTGCTTCGCAAGGTGGAGAAGCGGGGCGCGGACGACGAAGTCCGTTCGTCGGAGGCCGTCCTGCGGCAGTTGGACCGGATGAACCACCTCATCACGTCCATCCTGGATGCCTCTCGGTTGTCCGAAGGCAAGGTGGAGCTGAAGCCCAGCCGGGGAGACCTCACCCACTTCCTCCAGGACCTCGTCCAGGAGTGGCGTGAGCTGGAGCCCCATGTGGAGTTCCTGCTGGTGGGCGCGACGGACCCGGTGCTGCTGCCCTTCGACTCGGAGCGGGTGCGGCAGGTGCTCAACAACCTGCTCTCCAACGCGGTGAAGTACGGCGGCGCGGAGCGGCGGGTGGAGCTGGGGCTCTCCCTGCATCCGGGCCTGGCGGACATCCACGTCCGGGATTGGGGCGCTGGGATTCCCGCGGGGGTGCTGCCCACCGTCTTCGACCGCTTCCGCAGGGCGGACGAGGACCCGGCGCAAGGTCATGGCCTGGGGCTCTACATCGCCTCGTCCCTGGCGAAGCTGCACGGCGGCTCGCTGTCGGCGAAGTCGGTGATGGGGCAGGGCTCGACCTTCCACTTCCGCCTGCCCCTGGGCCAGCGCCCGGCGCTCTAGCCCGCCAGCGCGCGGACGGCTGGCACGTGCTGCCGGAGCGCGCTCACCACGCGCCGCACGTCCGCCTCCGTCGTGGTGGGGCCCAGGCTGAAGCGGAGGCTGCCCCGGGCCTCGGCCGGTGACAGGCCCATGGCGCGCAGCACGTGGGACGGCGTCAGGGTGCCGGAGGCACACGCGGCGCCAGAGGACACGCAGATGCCGTCCAGATCCAGCGCGATGAGCAGGGCCTCACCCTCGACCGCGTCGAAGCGCAGGTTGCTCGTGTTGGGCACGCGCGCCGCGCCGCCACCATTCACGTGCACGCCCGGGAGGGCGCTCAGCACCTCACGCTCGAAGGCATCCCGCAGCGCGCCCACGCGCGCGGACGTCTCCGGCAGCTCCGCCGCCGCCAGCTCCAGGGCCAGGGCCAGGGCCTCCGCGTAGGGCACGTTCTGCGTGCCGCCCCGGCGGCCTCCTTCCTGGTGCCCCGGCGTCAGCGGGCGCACGTCCACGCCCTTGCGCACCACCAGCACGCCCACGCCCGGCGGCCCGCCGAACTTGTGCGCGGACAGGGACAGCAGGTCGGCGTCCACCTCGCGCAACATCAGGGGCACCTTGCCCGCTGCCTGCACCGCGTCTGTGTGGAACAGCACGCCGCGCTCCCGGCACGCGCGCGCGACCTCCCGGGCGGGCTGCAGGACGCCCGTCTCATTGTTGGCCCACAGCAGCGAGCACAGCGCGGTGTCCGCCGTCAGCGCCTCCAGGACGTCCGCCTCGCGCACGCGGCCGTCCTCTGCGGGCGTGAGCCGGACCACCTGCGCGCCCGCCTGCTCCAACTGCGCCACCGTGGCCAGCAGGGCGGGGTGCTCGATGGCGGAGGTGACGATGCGCCGCCGCTCCGGATGGGGCCTCGCGTGCCACGCGCCCACGAGCGCGAGCGCGTTCGCCTCGCTCCCCGAGCCCGTGAAGCTGACCTCCTTGGGCTCACAGCCGAGCACGCGGGCCACCTTCGCCCGCGCCGCGTCCAGGCGGGCCCGGGCCGCGCGGCCCTCCTGGTGCACGCTGGAGGCGTTGCCGAAGCCGGCCTGGGAGAAGGCCCGCGCCAGCAGCGAGGCCACCTCCGGGCGCACCGGCGCCGTCGCGTTGTAGTCCCAGTACGTCACGAGTCCTGCGCGTACAGCAGCGACACGGGCCGCTCGTCCGCGACGCCGAAGGCCTCGAGGAACTTGGACACCAGCTCGCGCTTGAGCGCCTTGCGCTGCGCCAGCTTGCCCGACAGCGGCAGCCGCGCGCCGGCCATGCTGCCGTGGCCTCCGGACGAGCCGCCGTAGTCCTCGCAGATTTCGCGGATGAGGCGCCCCGCGTTCATCCGCCGGTCCTTCACGCGGAGGCTGAGGAACAGCTGGTTGCGGTAGGTGCCGAAGGCCAGCGACCACTTCATGCCCTCGAGGAACATCAGCCGCTCGGCCACCTCGGCCACCATGTCCGGGGAGTAGACCTCCTCCAGGTCGGTGACGATGGCCGTCCCGTACACCTTCGCCCGCTCGTAGGCCGTGTGGTACAGCTGGAAGTACCGCGCCGGCAGCTCGGGGTGTTCAATCTGCGCCAGCAGCGTCTTGTCCATCCGCGGGAACAGCCACAGGTAGCTGTCCACGTCGACGGGCGTCGTCTCCCGGCCCAAATCCCGCGTGTCCGCCTTGATGCCGTAGAAGAGCGCGGTGGCCACCTCCACGGAGGGCTCCAGCCGCGCGGCGCGCAGGTACTCCACCAGCATGGTGGACGTGGCGCCGAAGTCACCGCCCACGTCCGCGAAGGGGGCCTCCAGGCTCTCCTGGCGCAGGGGGTGGTGGTCCACCACCAGGTGCGCCTCCAGCCGCGCGGGCAGCGCGTGGTTGCCCACCTTGGGCTGCGTGTCCACGAGGCCGAAGAGGTCGTAGTCGTCGAAGTCGAGCTCCGACACGTGGGAGATGGGCAGCCGCAGCACCCGCACGAAGGCGATGTTCTCCGCCCGGCCGATGGTGCCGCCGTAGCCCACCTCCGCCTTCAGGCCCGCCTTGCGCTCCAGCAGGTGGGCGAGCGCCACCGCCGCCGCCAACGAATCCGGGTCCGGATTGTCGTGCGTGAGGATGAGGGCCTTCTGGTGGCCGCGGGCCACCTGCAGGAGCCGCTCCAGCTTGTCACGCGCTGGGAGATGGGCCAGTCGCTCTGGCGGGGGCTCCGCCAACTCGCCTCCCGAGTTTCCGGTTCCGCGGCGGCTGTTGAGGGACTGTGTCACGGGCATGGGTATTCTTCTTACTTCCTCCCGTCCGGGGATTCGAGAATCCGGGGTCTGTTGCCAACACACCAATGGTGTCGACGGACCCTGAATCCTTCACGAGGTACGGGGGGACCGTGAGCCTGCGCGCTCCCTCGTCGGGCCAGCGCGGGGCTCACCTGTCGTGGCGGGACGTCCCGCACGCGGACGCGAATGCACGGCCCCGGGGAAGGGGCCGTGCAGGGGCCGGCGCGTGGGCTAGCCGTTCAGGGCCTTGTACTTGCGGCTCAGGTCGCGGAAGTACTTCACGCCGTTGTCGAGCGAGTTCTCCATCGCGTCCATCAGCACCGAGCGGAACGCGGACGACGGAGCCCGGAAGGACTCGTAGTAGCGCTGCCGGTCGATGGAGTGGATGACCGCGGGCATGTAGCCGTTGCGCAGCAGGATGAGGTTGCTGCACATGCGCCCCACCTTCCCGCTGTGCTCGGTGAAGGGGAAGACCTGCACGAACTTGTGCTGGACCGTGGCGGCCTGCTTGATGGGGTGGAACTCGCGGAACTCGGCGCTGGCCGTGTAGTCCACGAGCTTCTCCAGCTCGCCCTGGATCTTCGCGGGCTGGGCGATGTCATGGAAGTACGTGCGGTGCAGCGGCATGTCCTTGCGCAGCCCGGACCTGTCGCGCTCCTTGGCCAGCTCCTTCTCGGTGCGCTCGCGCCGCTCCATGCGCGCGCGCTCCGTCTGGGCCTCGGGCGTGTTGCCCAGGAAGAGGTCGTGCATCCGCTTGATGGTGGTCAGCGTGATTTGCGCCTGCTTCCTGGCGCCCGCCGCCTCCTCGCGGATGAAGTCGCAGACGGCCTTGTGGTTCCGGATCTCGAGGACGACCGGAATCATGGAGGCCTCCGCGCTGGTGCGATGCGGGAAGAGCGCCGCCATCAGCTCCTGATGGGTGTAGACGACTCCTTCCAGCGCGGCGTCGTGGTAGATCCACGACATCTCGAGCTTGTCGACGAACTCGCGCCCGTCCGGCTTGTCCTTGTAGATGTCGAGGTACCCGCGCAGCGCCTCGTTCTTCTCGTCGATGTCCTGGTAGCGTTCCTTCACGGACTGCGGCTCCTTCTCGCTGCGGGTCCGCCGCGGGCGGTACTCGAAGCATGCGGCCGAGCGGTACAACGGCGCGTGGATTCTAGAAATTCCGCGCGGTTGTAACAACGAAATCATCACAGATTGACGAGGAACACCTCGCACGCCTGGTCGAGCAGGTCCTTTGAGAGCGCTGGAGGTATCTGCCGGTACCTCGCCGCGTCCCGGATGAGGCTCACCAGGTCCCGAGGGTGGCACGAGCGCAGCTCCATGCTCCGGGGCTTGTAGTAGTGCTCGATGAGGTACGTCACGGCCTGGTCCACATACGGGATTCCCGCTGCCTCGCAGACGCGACTGAAGATTTCCCGGTAAGCCTCTTCATCCGGGTTTCCGACCTCAATCTTGTACTTGATGCGGCGCAGGAAGGCCTCGTCCACCAGCTCCTTGGGGTCCAGGTTGGTGGAGAAGACGAGGAGCTGGTCGAAGGGGATTTCGAACTTCTTGCCGGTGTGGAGGGTGAGGAAGTCCACCCGCTTCTCCAGGGGGACGATCCACCGGTTGAGGAGGTCTGTGGGGTGGACCTTCTGGCGGCCGAAGTCGTCGATGAGGAGCATGCCGCCGTTGGCCTTCACCTGGAACGGCGCTTCGTAGAAGCGGGTGCTCTCCGAATAGATGAGGTCCAGCATGGCCAGCGTCAGCTCGCCGCCCACGACGACGGCGGGCCGGCGGCAGAGCATCCACCGGTTGTCCATCTCGAAGGTCTGCCGGCGGCCCGAGGTATCCCGGCCGACCTCCAGCGACACCTGCGTGTGGATGAGCCGGTCGTAGACCTGGATGATCTGATTGCCAATCTCCAGGCAGTGGGGGACGTACACCTCGCCGCCGAACATGTTCGACACGGCCTCGGCGAGGCTCGTCTTGCCGTTGCCCGGGGAGCCGTAGAGGAACAGCGAGCGCCCGGAGTTCACCGCGGGGCCCAGCTTGTCCATCAGCTCGGCGGGGACGGTGAGGTGGCTGAGCGCCATCACCAGCTCCTCCTGGCTGACGACGGGCGTCTCCTCCGTCTGGGCGGTGATGAGCGCGTTGTACTGTTCGATGGGCACCGGCGCGGGGCCCACGTACGTGTTGCGCGTGAGCGCGTCGCGCGCGTACTCGCGGCCCTTCTCCGACAGGATGAACTCCACCGACGCGCGGCCAAAGCCCTTGCCGCCGCGCAGGTCCACCAGCTTCTCGGTGGCGATGAAGTCCACCACGTGCTCGATGACGCCCGGCCACGGCAGGCGCATCTCGTCCGCGATGCCCATGCCCGTGCCCGTGCCCGTGTAATAGAGGTACTTCAGGGCGATGTCGGACAGCATGCCCATCTTGAGCCCCGTGTCCTCCACGGACTTCGGCTCCGGGGGAGCGATGTCGAGGATGGATGGGTTCTCGAGCTTGAACGGATTGTCGTCGTAGGCGTAGCCAGCGGGAGGAGCCATCGAGCCCCGTTCTAGCCCATTCAGCGTGGGCCCGGGCACGGGACGTGGCGTCATCCTCCAGGGGCGGCCCGGGGAGCGGGCGGGAGACCACCCGGGGCCCGGCGCCCCCTCTTCCGACGCGAAAGAGGGGGGCGGGGTGACTCAGACGTAGGTGAGCCAGTCCGCGTACTTCGGCTCCTCGCCGCGCACGATGCGGAAGTACATGTCCTGCACGTACCGGGTGACGGGGCCGGGCTTGCCGTCCGCCACCTGACGGTTGTCCACCTCGCGCACGGGCGTGATTTCCGCCGCCGTGCCGCAGAAGAAGATCTCGTTGGTGATGTAGAGCGCGTCGCGGGTGAAGGTGACCTCCTCCACCGTCCGGCCGCTGTCGCGGAGGATGTGCAGCACCGTGTCGCGGGTGATGCCGTCCAGGATGGGGCAGGAGAGCGGGGGCGTCTTGATGATGCCCTTCTTGTTCACCTGGAAGATGTTCTCGCCGGAGGCCTCGGCCACGAAGCCGCTGATGTCCAGGAGGATGGCCTCGTCGTAGCCGGCCATCACCGCCTCGCGCTTGGCGAGGATGGAGTTGACGTACTGGCCGGTGATCTTGCCGCGCACCATGTTCACGTTCACGTGCATGCGCGTGTACGAGCTCACCTTGGCGCGGATGCCTTCCTTCATGCCCTTGTCACCCAGGTACGCGCCCCAATCCCAGGCCGTCACGGCCGTGCGGGTGGGGTTCACCGCGCCCAGGCCCATGGCGCCGTCGCCCATGAAGGCCACGGGGCGCAGGTAGGCGCCGTTGGCGAACAGGTCCTTCTGCGCGCGGAGCAGGTTCACGCACGCGTCGAAGAGCTCGTCCTCGGTGTACGGAATCTTCAGCATGATGATGTGCGCCGAGTCGAGCAGCCGGCGGATGTGCTCACGCAGGCGGAAGACGGCGAGCCGTCCATCATGCGTCTTGTACGCGCGGATGCCTTCGAAGACGCCCAGGCCGTAATGCAGCGCGTGCGTCATCAGATGCACGTGGCCCTCGTCCCACTTCATCAGTCGGCCGTCGAGCCAGATTTGCTCGGCGCGCACTCCACTACTCGAGGTCGAGCTCATTCGATGTTCCTTCGCCTGGATGTTTGAGGTGTGGGACTGCCCGGGCCTTCTAGCCAGCGGACGCTATGAGGTCAAAGCGAGTTTGTCGTTCCGGCCACCGGGTTACAGGACCGGTGGCAGGGGAGCGAGCATCCGGCGGAGGAACGGGATGTCCTCCGCCAGTGCCTTTCGCCCGAAGTGTAGCGCCTTCGAGGCCAATTCCACGGACGGGACGACCTCGATGGGTGACAATGTTCGGGGGAAGCGTTTGACGTGGTGCGTATAGGGCAGGTTGGGCGCCACCGTCATCGCGGCCAACCGCTGGAGGGGCAACCAGAAAGGCGTCGTGAAGCGGGGCGCGAAGCCGTCGAGCGCGAGGATGAACGCGTTGCGCGTGCCGATGCGTCCTCGGGCCACCGCCTTCCAGGCCGCCTTCGCGGGCAGGTTGTCCACCAGGCCTCCGTCGATGAAGCGGGCCACGCCGTGGTGGCCCATCAGTCCTTCCACCAACGTGTGCATCGCCGGGTCCTCGCGCAGCACGTCGTAGTGGATGACGCCGGGGAGCGCGGAGGAGAAGCCCGCGGCGTCGAGCGCGTCGAAGTCGCCGGTGGTGTCGTCGGCGCCCAGGTAGAGGCGGGCGGTGATTTCGGGGCGCGTGAAGAGCTCCGCCATGGCGCCCATGGCGGCCTGGATGCGGAGGGCGACCCCGGCGGGGTTGAGCAGACCCAGTGGGCTGGTGCCCAGCAGGCGCTCATAGAACTCCAGCGGCCGGGGCAGCATGCCGCGGCGGATGCCGCCCACCGCGATGAGCGTGGGCACCGGCAGGTCCTTCAGCCGCATGCCGCTGCTGTCCGGTCCCGCGCCGAAGAACCGGCCCAGCCCCGCGCGGAGGAAGAGCCGCAGCGCCGCGGGCAGGCCGTAGCGGCTCTCCGTGGAGATGAAGCGGAAGAGCTTCCGGAAGGACAGGCCGCGGACGATGTTGATCATGTCCGTGGGGTCGAAGCGCGGCAGCCGCGAGCGCATGATGGCGAGGATGGCGCCCATGGACGTTCCGGCGAGCAGGCGCGGCTCCAGTCCGTGCTCATCCAGCAGGCTCATCACGCCCAGGTACACGTAGGCCGTGCCGCCGCCGCCGCCGGTGACGAGCACCAGCTCCTTGTGGCGGATTTCCCGGTCCAGCGCCTCCACGGGGACGCGCCCGCGCAGGCGCTGCGCCACCGCGTCGCGCGCCTTCGCGGCGTGTTGGCGCAAGTCCTTCACGTGCGGCATCAGCCGGTCGCGCGTGGGCGGGTGCGGGCCCAGGAGGATGGGGCCCAGGCGGCGCTCCACCTCTTCACGAAAGGGCGTGAGCAGCGCGCCCACGCCCACGTCCAGCCCGCCGTGCCGCACCTTGTAGAGCCGCGCCAGGGACAGGGCGGTGCGCAGGATGGCCTCCTCGCGCGGGTCCACCAGCGCGGTGCGGGCCATGGCCGCGCGCACGAGGGCGAGCTCCATCTCCTCGAGCGGGCGGGTGATTTGGAAGCGTTCCTTCAGCAGCACGCGGTTCGACGGCCCGTCAGGCCTGGGCGATCTGCGAGAGGTTGGACTTCGCCTTCTCGATGTCGCCCTCGTACTTGAGGACGAGGTTGAGCGTGGAGGCCACCACGTCCGCGGTGAGCTGGTCGGCGTTCAGCAGGGCCAGGCTCTGGGCCCAGTCCAGCGTCTCGCTGATGGAGGGCGCCTTCTTCAGGTCCAGCGTGCGGATGGCGGCGACGGCCTCCACCACCTGCTCGGCCAGCACCTGCGGCACTTCGGGGAGCCGCGCGCGGACGATGCGCAGCTCGCGCTCGCGGTCCGGGAAGTCGATGTGCAGGTGCAGGCAGCGGCGCTTGAGCGCGTCGGACAGCTCTCGCGCGGCGTTGGAGGTGAGCAGCACGCGCGGGATGTGCTTCGCGCGGAAGGTGCCCAGCTCGGGGATGGTGACGGCGTTGTCGGACAGCACCTCCAGCAGGAAGGCCTCGAACTCCGGGTCCGCCTTGTCGATCTCGTCCACCAGCAGCAGGGCAGGGCGCTCCGAGAGCTGGGCTCGCAGCACCGGGCGGGGCAGGAGGAAGCGCTCGGAGAAGAACACCGCGTCGCTGGAGGCCAGCCGGTCCGCCGCCTCCGCCAGCGTGGTGGTGCCCTGCACCATGTCCCCAATCTTGTCCTTGAGGAGCTGGGTGTAGAGCAGCTGCTTGGCGTACTCCCACTCGTAGAGCGCCTTCGCCTCGTCGAGCCCCTCGTAGCACTGGAGGCGGATGAACTCGCGGCCCAGCGCCTGGGCCAGGGCCTTGGCCAGCTCCGTCTTGCCGACGCCGGCGGGGCCTTCCACCAGGATGGGCTTGTTCATCCGGTCCGCCAGGAAGGCCGCCGTGGCGATTTCCGGCGAGGACAGGTAGCCGACCTGCTCCAGGCGCTGTTCCGCGTCCTCCACGCTGGTGAAGGCGTGGCTCTCAACCGTCGAAGGGGTGCTCACCCCGTGAACTTAACCGAGGGCTTTCGGGCCACTGCGGCAAAAATGCCAGGGTTCCGGCACCAGCACCGTGGCCCGTCCGCCTCGTTGCCCGCCAACCCTGCGGAAATGCAGTGGGAAATTATCTGCGCACCGTGGGCACACGCCGTGCATCTCTTGGCCGCAACTCGGGACTCAGGGAGGTCAGCGGTCATGGCGTGGGCGTGGTTGCGGATGGTGATGATGGTGGCGGTCATCCTGCTCCCCGGCGGGTTCCCGCTGCTGTTGGCCTATGTCTCGTTGCGGACGTTCCGGAACAGCTGGCGCCGCGCCCAGGCCGAGGCCGAGAGTGGCGGCCGTGGCGTCTCCCTCCGCGACGTCGTCTCCACGCTCCATTTCAAGGAGCTGGTCCGCGAGGCCCGCGCCGCCCTGTGAGCCCGGCCTCCGCCGGTGATTGTTCATCACACAACGACCCGCCGAAGGCCTGAGCCGCATGCCCCGCTAGGGCATGGATGTCAGGGGCCCTCGGGCGGGTCGCGTGCTTTTCGAGGCGGGTGCCCGCCGGGATTCCGGCGGGGTGCCGGAATCCCAGAAGACAGGTGACGGCGGAGGCTACTTGTCCAGCTCGTCCACCAGGGCCGTCCAGTCGTCGTCTTCCTTCACCGTGGGCAGCTGGATGAGGAGCGTCCGGTCGGTCGCCTCGGAGTCCTCACCCAGGGGCGGGTTGGGCTGCGCGGGCGCCGGTGGAGCGGCCTTCTTCGCGGCGGGGGTGGCGGCCTTGGCGGCGGGCTTCTTCGCGGGAGCCTGGGCCGCGGGCGGGATGACCTGGTTGAGCTGCGGCTTCGTGGCCAGTTCGTCCTCTTCCGCCGCGGCGGGCTTCGCGGCGGCGGCCTTGGCGGCGGGCGCGGTGGCGGACTTGCTCTTGTAGCGGGCCAGCTCCAGCTCGGCGACCTTGAGGGCCTTGCTCTTCTCCTGCACGGACTGCTGCAGGCGGGCGACCTCCTGGGCCTTGATGGCGTCGCGGCGCTCCAGCTCCGCCTTCTGCTTGGCGGTGAGCTCCTCCTGCTCGCGGAGGTGGCGCGCCTCCAGGTCCTTGCGCTCCTTCTGCGCGGTGGCCAGCCGGGTGGCGGCTTCGTGGGCCTTGGCCTCGGCGGCGGCCACCTTGGCGTTGAGCTCCTTCTCCGCGCGGCCCTTGGCGCCCTGGGCGTTCTCCAGCGCCAGCTCCAGGTCCTGGATCTTCTTCGCGCGCGTGGTGAGCTGGCTCTGCAGGTCCTTGGCCTTGGCATCGGCGTCGGCCGCGAGGTTCTGGGTGTCCTGCATCAGCTGCGCGATGCGCTGCTCGGCCTTGGCCAGCCTGGCGGCCAGCTCGTCCGCCGCCTTCTTGGCGTCGGCGCGCTCCTGGGCGGTCTGCTGCGCCTGCTGCTGGGCCTTGGCCTCGGCCTGCTGGAGCTGCCCGGCGAGTCCGTCCCGCTCGGCCGTGAGCTTCTGCTGCGCCGTGCCCGCCGCGCGGAGCTGCTCCTCGCGACCGGCCAGCGCCTTGCGGCCCTGGTCCAGCTGCTCGTTGAGCCCGGCGATCTGCTGGCCCAGCCCCTCGGCCTGCTTGCGGGCCTCGTGGGCCTGCGCCTGGAGCTTGGCGTCCATCGCCTTGAGCTGCTCGGTGCGGGTGGCCACCTCGCGGTTGAGCACCTCCGCCTGACGCATCTTCTCCTGCGTCACGTGGGTGAGCTTGCGGAGCGTGTCCGACAGCTCGGTGCCCTTCTGCGTCAGGTCGTTCTGGAGGAGCTCCTCGCGGCGCTGCGACTCCACGGTGAGCGTGTGCAGCCGCTCCTCCAGGCTCGCCCGGGCATTCTCCGTCTGGGCCAGCGTGGCGGTGAGCTGCGTCACCTCGGCGACGCGGGTGCCCAGCTCGTGCTTGGTGAGCGTGAGGTGCTCGCCCAGGTCCTCGCCCTGGGCCCGCGCCTCGGCGAGCTGACCTTCCAGCGCGGCCTGCGCGCTGGCCGCGGCCCGCTGGCTCTCCTGATGCGCGTGCTGCTCGCGCGCCAGGGCGTCCCGGGTGGCGGTGAGCTGGCCCTGGGTCTGGTCCAGCGTGGCGCTGGTGGCCTCCAGCTCGGAGCGCAGCCCGTCGCGCTCGCTGGTGAGGTCGCCGATGTGCGCGCTCGTCTCGGCCGCCAGCTTCTCGTGGGCGGACCGCTCGGCCTCGTAGTTCCCCTGCGTCTCGGACAGCTCGCTGCGGAGCTGGCCAATCTGGCCGGTGAGGTCCTGCTCCAGGGCGTCCTTGGCCGCGCCCAGGTCCGCCAGCTCCGCGATGCGCTGGTCGCGCTCGTGGGTCGTCTGCGCCAGCGCGGCCTCGGTGTCGGCGAGCCGGGTCTGGGTGTCCGCCAGCGTCTGACTGGTGGCGTCCAGCTCACCGCGCGTCTCCGCCAGCGTGCCTTCGGTGCTGGCGAGGGTGTTCTGCGTGTCCGCGAGCTGCTGCTCCGTCTGGCCCAGCGTCTGCTGCGTCTGCGCGAGCGTCTGGCTGGTGGCGTCCAGCTCGCCGCGCGTCTGGGCCAGCGTGTCCTCGGTCTGGGCCAGGGTCTGCTGCGTCTGGGCCAGCGTCTGGCTGGTGGCGTCCAGCTCGCCGCGCGTCTCGGCCAGCGTGCCTTCGGTGCTGGCGAGGGTGTTCTGCGTGTCGGCGAGGGTCTGCTCGGTCTGCGCCAGCGTCTGGCTGGTGGCGTCGAGCTCGCCGCGCGTCTGCGCCAGCGCGTCCTCGGTCTGGGCGAGGGTCTGCTGGGTCTGCGTCAGCGTCTGGCTGGTGGCGTCCAGCTCGCCCCGTGTCTGCGCGAGGGTGTCCTCGGTCTGGGCCAGCGTCTGCTGCGTCTGGGCCAGTGTCTGACTGGTGGCCTCCAGCTCGCCGCGCGTCTGGGCCAGCGTGTCTTCGGTCTGGCCCAGCGTCTGCTGCGTCTGCGCGAGCGTCTGGCTGGTGGCCTCCAGCTCGCCGCGCGTCTCCGACAGGGTGCCCTCGGTGCTGGCGAGGGTGTTCTGCGTGTCGGCGAGCTGCTGCTCCGTCTGGGCCAGCGTCTGCTGCGTCTGCGCGAGCGTCTGGCTGGTGGCCTCCAGGTCACCGCTCAGCTCGGAGATGCGCTGGTCGCGCGCGGCCACGTCCCCCTGGAGGGATTCGATGGTGGCGTCGCGCTGGGAGACGGTGTCCTCCAGCGTCGCGACGCGCGCGGAGAGCTGCTCGCCCGTGCGCTGCGAATCGTCGAGCTGCCGCTGCGTCTCCTCCAGTTGGGAGGTGAGCGCCTGAATCTGACCGGTGAGGTCCGCCTCCAGCTCGGCCTTGGCGGAGCGCAGCTCCTCCAACTGGCGGGAGAGGTCCGCTTCCAGCGTGTCCTTCGCCTGGCTGAGCGATTGGAGCCGGTCGTTGAGGTCCGTCTCCAACTCGTCCTTGGCCTGACCCAGCGCCTGGAGCTCCGCGGTCAGCTCGTTCTCGCGGTCCTCCAGGTGCGTCTTGACGGCCTCGACCTCGCCCTCGAGCTCACCGATGCGCTCCAGCTGCTGCTGGATGTTGGCGTTGAGCTCCGCCTCGGTGTGCTCGTTCCGGGCGATGGTCTCCGCCAGCTCGCGGTCCAGCGTCGCGAGCTTCGCGTCGCGGTCCTCGATGCGCTGGGTGAGCTCCGCCTCCTGGGCGTCCTTGTCCAGCCGGAGCTGGTCACGCTCGCCCGTGGTCCGCGCGAGGTCGGTCTCCAGGTCTGAGATCTGCTGACTGAGCTTCGCGTCCAGCGCGTCGCGCTCGGCGTTCAGCCGGTGGATCTCCGCGTCCGCCTGGGTGCCGTGCTGCTCGGCGCGGGTGGCACGGGCCTCCAGGCCGCGCACGGTGCTGTCGCGCTCCTGCTCCGTCTGCTGCAGGCGCTCCTGCAGCGCCTGGATTTCACCATCCAGCTCGGCGAAGCGCTGGTCGCGCTCGCTGATGGTGCGGCCCAGCTCGGCCTCGAAGTCGTCCCCGCGCTTCGTCAGCCGGGCGATTTCGCCTTCGTTCGCGAGCAGGGTGTCCTGGAGCTTCTGCTCCTTGACCTCGAACTCCAGCGTGACGACGCCGAGGTGCTTCTCCAGCTTGTCGTACTCGTTGCGGCCGTGCTCCAGCTCGCCGGCGCGGCGGGACAGCTCATCCTCGGCGCGGCTGACTTCACGGCGCAGGAGGTTGATGTCCTTCTCCTTGGAGGCGACGACCTCGATGAGGTCCTTCTCCGCGGAGAACTTCTGGAGGAGCAGGTCATCGACGGTGGCGCCGTGCTCGCGCTCCTTCTGGATGGTGGCCTGCTGGGCCTCGTTGAAGCGGCGGAGCAGGTCGTCCACCTGCATCTTCAGGCCCTGGAGCTCCACGTCCTTCTCGTGGATGCGGTCCTCGCCGGAGAGCAGCTCGCGCTCGCGCACGCTCCAGATTTCGGAGAGGCGGGCGAGCTGGGCCTCGCGCGTCTTCAGCTCGTCGCGCAGGATTTGAATCTTGCCCTCGGGCGTGCCCATCAGCTCGCGCCGCGGCGGCGGGCGCTTGAGCTGGCGGGAATCGGCGAGCAGCTCCGCCTTGCGGTCCGCGATGGACGCGAAGGTGCGGTCGAGGAACGCGCGGTCCTCTTCCGTCATGGCGCTGCGGCGCTCGCGCTTGGGCAGCTTCGGCGGCCCCCCTGCGGGGGCCTTCGCCGACGACGGCATGGGCGGCGGCGCCTCACGCGGCGTCGAGTCCTCCAAGGCGCCCGCGTCCTCCGTCCCCGGAGGAACGATGCCGCGGCTCAACGTGGCCAGGTCGTCCGGGCCGAAGGGGAAGGCGAGGTAGCCGTCCGCCGCCTGCGGCGTCTGACGATGCTGCGCCAGCCCATCCACACCGCTGGTGGAGGAGATGAGCAGCACCTTGAGGTTCTGACCCCACTTGCCCTTCTTGATGTTGCCGCAGAGGACGAAGCCGGACTGATCACTCAACTCCGCGCGGAGGACGACCAGATCTGGCCGCCGCTTCTCCAGCTCACGCTGCGCGTCAGCCGACGTCTCAGCCAAGGTGGTCTGGTAACCCGCGCCCTTGAGCACGGAGGCCATGCTGAGCGCCAAATCATGCTCGCTCTCAACGATGAGGACCCGACGCTCCATGAAGCCCTTTGTCCCGGAAAAAGTGCTGTGAAAACCGGAACATCCTATCGGGCGCGCGCGACCCTTGGAAAGTTTCCAGGATCAGCTCGGTTGGCTGCCTCACGAGCTCTTGTCGCGGGCGACGACTTCCGGACGGCCGGAGGGGGCTGGGTGCGCGGGGTTCGTGGTGTCGTCGCGGCCGGGGAACGTCGTGGGCGGCGTATGACGGTCGAAGCGGATTCCGTCGGGGGGGCAGTACCCGTGCGCGAGCTGGGCGAACCACGGGTTCAGCGCCGAGGGGACGGGCTCCGGTGCGGGGCCCTCGTCGGGTTCCGGGGCCGCTTCGGCCTCGGCTTCCTCGATGGCGTCGTCCGCGTCGATGAGCTGCGCTGCATTGGTGGCGGAAATCTCCGCTTCCTCCACCTCGTCGCTGCTGATTTCGTCCGGCTCGTCGGGTTGGGGGCGCGCGCGGGACGGGTTGTCGGTGTCCGCTTCGTCGATGGCCTCGGCTTCGTCCTCGGAGATTTCCTCGGGCTCGTCCTGGTGTCCGCCGGCGATGGGCGCGGAGGCCTTGAGGGACGGGGGCTCCACCGGCGCGAGGCGGGGCGGGCCGTCCGCGGACTGGAGCTGGGGCGGACGCTGCCGGGGAACCGGGGGCGGTGTGGCCGCGCGAGGCGGGAGGGCCGGCGGGCGGTCCGCTTCGGGGGCCGAGCTTCCCGGACGCAGTGTCGGGGGGGGACGCTCGGGTGAGGACGCGGCCGTTCCTCCCCGGATGGGGGGCAGGCGCTCCGCGTCCTGGGGCCCCGCGCTGGGCTTCAGCACGGGCGGAGGGCGTTCGAGGTCGGCGCCCGTCGTGGTGCGCGGCGGGTGGGGCAGCGCCGCGATGCGGCCCACGGGGGTCTCCATCCGGGAGGTGATGCTCCGGCTGGCGAGCGGCGATGGCGCGGGGACGATGGGCGTGGGGGTGGGGAACTCGTCGGGGCGGCTCGTGGTGCCGCGACTGTTCGGGGAGCGCGAGGGGACGAGCTCGCGCAGCAGCTCCGTGGGCACGCGGATGATGGGGGTCGGGGCGGGCGGCTCGTCGCGTTCAGTTTCGAACGGAGTCCGCGCCACCGGCGTGTGCGCGGGCGGCTCGTAGCGGTCGCCGTGCACGGGATTCCGGACCACGGGGGTCGGCGCGGGCGACTCGTCGTCCACGACGCGCGACTTGACGATGGGCGTGTACGGCGCGTCGTCGTCGCTCGTCGCCGCGATGCTTCGGCCAGACGGGGCTGGCGCTTTGCCAAAGGGCTTCGCCGACGCGGCGTCGCTCGTGTCCGAGGTCAGTGCCGCGGGCGCCTTGACGACGGGCGTCGCGGAGGAGGTGTCGCTGTCATCCGCCTCGCTTCGACTCAGCGAGGCGGGCGCTTTGACGACGGGTGTCACGGACGAAACGTCGCCAGCGTCCGAATCACTTCGACTCAGCGAGGCGGGCGCTTTGACGACGGGCGTCGCGGAGGAGGCGTCGCTGTCATCCGCCTCGCTTCGACTCAGCGAGGCGGGCGCTTTGACGACAGGCGTCGCGGAGGAGGTGTCGCTGAAATCCGCCTCGCTTCGACTCAGCGAGGCGGGCGCTTTGACGACGGGTGTCGCGGACGAGGCGTCGCCAGCGTCCGACTCACTTCGACTCAGCGAAGCGGGCGCCTTGACGACGGGTGTCGCGGAGGACGTGTCATCAGCGTCTGCTGCGCTCCGATTCAGCGAAGCGGGCGCTTTGACGACGGGGGTTGCGGAGGAGGCGTCGCCATCGTCCGACTCACCTCGACTCAGCGGCGCAGTCGCCTTCACCCAGGGCGTCGCGGACGACGCGTTATTCCCATTCGGAGCCGACGCCGAGGTGCTGCGCCCTGGAGGCGGCGGCACCCTGACCACGGGGGTCGACGCCGATGCTCCAAGCGCATCCGCGCTCGATGCCGAGGGACTCTGGTCCGAGAGCGGCGGCACCCGGGTGTTGGGCATCGTCGATGACACTTCGTCCGTGTCCGCACTCGAAGCCGATGTGCTTCGTCCCGGGGGGGGCGGGAGCTTCACGACGGGCGTCGGTGACGGAGGCTCCTCATCAGGCTCGATTTCGGTCGCCTGGACGATGGGCAGCGCCGCTTCGGAGTCTTCGTCGTCGGACGCGTCCTGCTCGAATCCCGACGCGGCCTCCGCTTCCTCCCGCTCCGCCTGGCGCTCCCTGCCCGGGCCCGCCGCGGAAGGCGCCTCACGCAAGGGCGCCCCCATCACCACGGGCGGCTCGATGGGATTCGTCTCCAGCTCCGTCTTGATGAGCCGGGTATCGAGCCCCTCGTCGAGCACCTCGCCCCGGATGAGCGGCAGATCCTCCTTCGCGGGAGGCCTGGCCGAGGCGGCGTCCTTCTTCGCCTCCGGCCCCTTCGCCTTCGCGGCGGGGGACACGGTGGGGGCGGGCTCGGGCGGCAGCAGCGCCGCCAGCCGGTTCGTGGGCGTCCCCGTGACCGTGGTCGGCATGGGGAGGTCGTCCTCGCTCGTGGTGGAGACGGGCTCCGACCGCTTCTCCAGCAGCGAGTCGTACAAATCCAACAGCTTCCCGCGGATGAGCCCCGCGTCGAGCGCCTCCTCCGCGTGCGCCCGGCCCGCGCGGCCCAGGGACAGCCTGCGCGGAACATTGCGCGCCAGCTCGACGATGCGGTCGGCCAGCGCCTGGCTGTTGCCGGGCGGGAAGAACAGCGCGGCGCTTTCGGGAACCAGCTCGCGCGTCACCGGCAGGTCCGCCGCGATGACGGGCCGGCCCGCGGCCAGGTACTCCGACACCTTCGCCAGGGGGCCGCCCTGCACGCGGTTGCGCTCCACATCATCGATGGGGAGCACGCCGACGTCAGCGAGCGCGAGCACCTTGGCCAGGTCGTCATGGTGCACGGGGGGCTGGAACTCCACCCGGTCTCCCAGCCCCAGCTCCTTCACCAGATCATCTAGATGCGGCTGCCAGTCCGGGTGCTTCGCGCCCACCACGGTGAGGCGCACCTCTTCCTGCCGGGCCGCCAGGGCCATCGCGCGCAGCAGCGTGGACAGCCCCTGCCAGCCCACCTGGCTGCCCAGGTACATCATGCGCAGGGGCTTGCCGTCGGGAACCCCCAGCACGTCGGGCGTATACGGCCCCAGGTCCACCGGCGCTTGGAGCACCCGGACCTGGTCCTCGCTCGCGCCGAGCGACTGGATGTACCCACGCGTCGTCTCCGAGCCGGTGACGACGAGGTCCGCGTTCATCAGGCAGAACAGCTCCTGCCGGCGGACCTTGGACAGGAACCGCCGGTCACCCTCCGTCTGGGGGTGGGTGTAACGCAGCTCCTGTGAAGGGAAGGTCTGCGCCTCATAGATGAGGCGATACCCATAGTCGCCCTTCAGCTCGCACAAGGCGTATCCGCCGAAGGGGTCCGTGAAGTGGGCGAGCGCGTAGTCCTCGCTCTCGAGCTGTCGGCGCACGGCCCGTTCGAAGGCTTGGATGCGGGACGCCAGGTCCCCCGAGCCTACCGGGACGCGCAGCAGTCGAGCGCCCTGGTACTTCTCGATGTGGGAGTGGTCGGGCGTCTTCGCCGACAGCACCACCACGGAGAAGCGGTCCGGCAACGCCTTCAAGTATTCGGTCACACGTCGGGATGAACCCGACGGACCGGGGATGACGTCGAAACTGCACAGGAGCAGTCTGGGCAGGTCGCTCAAGCGTGGGCAGGATACCTAGCCGCCCTCGGGGTGTCATCGGGTGTTGGACGAAGAAGGGGGGTCGGGCGAAGAACACATGAAATGCTGGCACGTTGACCCTCCAAGACCCGCGACCTAAAGGCCTGCTTGCCCATGGAAGACCTCAAGAGCGTAACGGTCGGCTACCTCAGGGAGTTGGCCCGGAAGCACCTGGGGACCGGCTACAGCCGGATGCGGAAGGAGGAGTTGCTCGCCGCCCTGGCGGCCTACGTCCCCGCGCTGGCGAAGCTCGCCAGGCTCGCGGGCATCAAGGTCCCGGGCAAGCGCGCGTCCGCGAAGGCGTCCCCCAAGGCGCCTGTTGCCAAGGCCGCCAAGGCGCCTCGCGCCGCCGCTTCGAAGACGGGCAAGAAGCCGCCCAAGGCCGCAGTGGAAACCAAGCCGAAGGAGGGCGCGGCCTCGGGACATGGGCGGGTGTCGGCGCCCAAGCGGGTGGCCGCCAAGCGGGCCTCCGAGAAGCCGGGGAGCAAGCCGCCCGCCCGGCCCGCGACGGTGGTGACCTTCCCTCCGAAGCCCCGCGTGGAGCGTCCTCGCGAGCCCGTCACGCCCGTGGTGTCGTCCTACACGCGTCCCGCCGAGCCGAAGTCCCAGGTGGAGGAGGCACCCGCCGCGCGTCCCGCGCCCGTTCAGCATGCCGCGGAGCCGGTGGTGGAGGGGTTCTTCGTCGCGCGCGTGGCCGGTGAGGACGAGGCGCGTCATCACCATCTGGTGGAGGAGCCCGCGCCCGCCGTCCCGCCGGCCCCCGACGTCGATGACTCCGAGCGGCTGGGGGCGCTGCCCTCGGGGTACGAAGACGACACGGTGCTGTTGCTGCCGCGTGACCCTCACACGCTCTTCGTGTCCTGGGACTTCAGCCTCGGCGCCCGGCTTCGGGCGGAGGACGGCCTGGAAGCACCGAAGGCCGTGCTGCGTGTGTTCGATGGTGAACAGGTCATCCGGGAGGTGGCCTTCGCGTTGGAGGCACCGGGCTTCTACCTCCACGGCCTGGCGCCGGGTGGGACGTACCGGGTGGAGGCGCACTTCATCGGGAAGGATGGGCGCAGCCGGCGCCTCGGTGCGTCGAGCAATCGCGTGACGTTGCCTCCCACGGGCGTGTCCACGGACCTGACGGTGCGGTTCCTCCGCGTGCCGCCCGTGGTGGAGTCGCCACCGCCTGCGCCCACCGCGGTGGCGCGGCCGGATGCGGAGCGCGAATACATTTCCTGGCGGCGGGTGAATCTGCCCGGAAGTGGTGGCGCGTTCGACGTTCCCGAGGTCCATCGCGAGCGCCGTGACGCCGGGCGGGCCGGTGCGCATCTGGATGGCGTTGAACGCGCACCTGGCGCATCGGACCAGCGATACGTGGGCGCGTCTGAGCGCGCGCTCGGTGCTTCCGACCAGCGCTATGAGGTCTCCGCCGCGCGTGCGCCCGGGGCCTCGGACATGCGGTATCTCGCGGATGCGGCTTCACGAAGCGCGCGTGGCCCCGTGCCGTCGCCAGTTCCTCGCTACCTGGAGACCCTGCGTCGCGCACCGGGCGCTTCGGACCAGCGATATGCGGAGACCTCCGCGCGCTCGGAGGCGGGGGCCGCTTCATCGGCACCCCGCACCTATCTGGATGTTCGGGGGGCGCCCGGCGCATCGGACCTGCGTTATGCGGAGGGGGCCATGCGTCCAGGCGCGGGCGCGTCGGTGCCTCCCGCGCGGCAAACCACGCCGTCGCCGTATCGCTATCTGGACGTGAGAGGCATTCCAGGCGCTTCGGACCTCCGGTACCAGGAGGGCGCTCCGGCATCCTCCGTGGGCGCGAGCTCGCCGCCGGGCTACCTGGATGCCCGTGGCCTGCCGGGCGCGTCCGACCTGCGCTACCAGACGCACCCCTCCGGCGCGGCGAGCCCCGCGGGCCAGCCCTACCTGGGGCATGTACCGCGCACCTCGGGCGCCTCGGATCAGCGTTACAGTGACCTTCCGTCCGGCGCGGCGCTGCCGCCCTACTTGGGACACGTTCCGCGCGCGTCGGGTGCTTCGGACCAGGCCTACCCAGGCACGGCGCTGCCGTCCTACTTGGGACACGTTCCGCGCGCGTCGGGCGCTTCGGACCAGGCCTATCCAGGCGCGGCGGACCACCGGTACCTCGATGTTCGAGCAGGCGCCGCGGGCGCGTCGGACCTCCGCTATCTGGAGACGCCTGAACGCGCATCGGGAGCCTCCGAACAGCGCTATCGAGAGACTCCAGGGGCCCCGGAGAGGTCCGCCCACGAGTCGCGTGCCCGCGCAGCGGGGGCCTCCGAGAATCGGCAGGGCGGTGGACATGCGGGGCACCCCTCGCGGCTTACCGACCCGGGACACGCGGAGCCACAGCCCCAGCGCTCGGAACCGCCGTCTCACGATGCGTCTGCGCACGCTCCGAGCGAGGAGGAGAATCACCGGTACTTCGAAGTGCCCTCACCCCCGCGGACGCGCGCGACCTCACGGCCTGAAGACGCACGACCCCGGGCCTCGGACGCGTTCGAGAACCATCGTTACTTCGAGGTGCCAGCGCCATCCGCGGGAGCCCCGCGTCCGCGCCGCACGGAGGCGGAGCCATCGGCCGACGCGTCCGAGCCGCTCCCGCGAAAGCCACCGTCGGGAGGTGGCCGTTCATGAACTTGCACGGAGACTTCGTACGACCATGAGCCAGGGCTCCCTCGCGTTGGTTCTCCACGCGCACCTCCCTTTCGTCCGGCACCCCGAGCACGAAGACTTCCTCGAGGAGGACTGGCTCTACGAGGCCATCTCCGAGACGTACCTTCCGCTGCTCCAGGTGTTCGACAGGCTGGCGGAGGACGGCGTCCCGTTCCGCCTGGCGATGACGCTGTCCCCGACGCTCGTCTCCATGCTGCGGGACGAGCTGTTGATGGACCGGTACGCACGGCGGTTGGACTTGCTGTGCGAGCTGGGCGCGCGGGAGGTCCACCGCACGCGCCATGACGCCACGTTCGGTCCCATCGCCCACTTCTACCGGGACCACTTCGAGTCCCTGCGCGGCGCCTTTCACGACCGATACAAGCGTGACCTGGTCTCCGCGTTCCGCCGCCTCCAGGACGCGGGCCAACTGGACATCCTCACGTGCAACGCGACCCACGGCTTCCTGCCCTTGATGCAGCAGGTGCCGGAGGCCGTCCGGGCCCAGGTGACGGTGGCGGCGAACCACTACCGTCAACACTTCGGCAAGGACCCCGCGGGCATCTGGCTGGCCGAGTGCGGTTACTACCCGGGCCTGGAGCGCCTGCTCGCCAACGAGCGCATCCGGTACTTCTTCGTGGACACGCACGGACTGACGGACGCCGTGCCCCGTCCGCTGCATGGCCCCTATGCCCCCGTCTTCACCGAGACGGGCGTGGCCGCGTACGCGAGGGACCCGGAGAGCAGCCAGCAGGTGTGGAGCACCGAGCACGGCTACCCGGGCGACCCGGACTACCGCGAGTTCTACCGGGACATCGGCTGGGACCTGGACCTGGACTACATCCGCCCGTTCATCCAGCCCACCGGCGAGCGGAAGAACACGGGCTTCAAGTACTACCGCATCACGGGGAAGACGGACGACAAGCGCCCGTATGACCCTCGGGCCGCGCGTGAGCGGGCCGCCGTGCACGCGGGCAACTTCCTGTTCAACCGCGAACGGCAGATTGAAGACCTCGCCGCGCGGCTCGGCGGCCGGGCGCCCGTGGTGGTCGCTCCCTATGACGCGGAGCTCTTCGGTCACTGGTGGTTCGAGGGGCCGCAGTTCCTCGACTTCTTCATCCGCAAGGCCGCGTATGACCAGAAGACGTTCCGGCTGGTGACGCCGTCGGATGACCTGCGGGAGCACCCGGAGAATCAGGTGGCGACCCCGCCGCTGTCCTCGTGGGGCGCGGGAGGCTACGCCAGCATGTGGCTGGACGGCAGCAACGATTGGATCTACCGCCACCTCACGCACAGCGCGAAGCAGATGGTCGCGCTCGCGAAGGACTTCCCGGACGCCGGGGAGCTGCAGCGCCGCGCGCTCAACCAGGCCGCGAGGGAGCTGCTGCTCGCCCAGGCCTCGGATTGGGCCTTCATCATGAAGACGGGCACCATGGTGGAGTACGCGCAGCGCCGCACGCGCGAGCACCTGCTCCGCTTCCAGCGCCTGCATGAGCAGCTGCGCGGCGGCAGCGTGGACGAGGGGTGGCTCTCCCAGGTGGAGCGCCGCGACAACCTCTATCCGGAGCTGGACTACCGCCTCTATCAGCCTGCCTGAGGTCCCTGGGAGGAGGGGAGGGCTGGGTGTGTCTTCTTCCCGCCATGACAGGCAGTTGGGCTTGCGGGGCGGGACTTCGGATCTAGCTTGGAGTGCATATGAACCGTTCGACCGTGTCGTTCCGGAAGGCGCTCGTCGCCGCGCTCCTGGTCGCGCTGCCCTCCGCCGCCGTGGCCCAGGCGCCCGCGCCGAGGCCGGCCCCGGCGGCCACGCCGCAGCAGGGGCCCGACAACGTGCTCCAGCCCGCGACGCGAGAGGCCCAGACGCTCCCGTCCCTGGCCCCGCTGGTGGAGTCGGTGAAGTCCGCCGTCGTCAACGTGGACGTCCAGGCCCGGGGCGGCGGCATGCCACGAGGAATGGAAGGCAACCCGCTCTTCGATCGCTTCTTCGGCGGAGGACGGGAGGGGGGCGGCCAGCGCCGGGAGCCGCTGCGGCAGGGCGCCGGGTCCGGCTTCATCATCGACCCCAAGGGGCTGATTCTCACCAACAACCACGTGGTGGAGGACGCGGTCACCATCACCATCCGCCTGGACGACGGCCGCAGCTTCAGTGGCGAGGTGGTGGGGCGCGACCCGCTCACCGACGTGGCGCTCGTGCGGTTGAAGGAGAAGGTGGACGGGCTGCCCACGGTGAAGCTGGGCGACTCGGACGCGCTGCGCGTGGGCGACTGGGTGGTGGCCATCGGCAACCCGTTCGGGCTCGCCTCCAGCGTCAGCCTGGGCATCGTCTCCGCCCGGGCGCGTGAGATTGGCGCCAGCCAATACGACGAGTTCCTCCAGACGGACGCGGCCATCAACCCCGGCAACTCCGGCGGCCCGCTCTTCGACATGCGGGGCCAGGTGGTGGGCATCAACACCGCCATCGTGGGCGGGGGCTCGGGCATCGGCTTCGCGGTGCCCAGCAACCTCATCAGCTCGCTGCTGCCGCAGTTGCAGAAGGAGGGCTCCGTCACGCGCGCGTGGCTCGGCGTGGGCATCCAGGACCTGACGCGGGACTTGGCGAGCGCGCTCAAGCTCCCGGTGAACGAGGGCGCCATCCTCACGCAGATCATGCCGTCCTCGCCGGCGTCGAAGGCGGGCCTCAAGCAGGATGACGTCGTCATCGCCATCGACGGGAGGACGGTCACGTCCAGCGGCGAGCTGACGCGCACCGTGGCGCTCAAGCGGCCGGGCAGCACCTCCACGCTGACGCTCTTCCGCGACGGCAAGAAGCAGGACGTGAAGGTGGCGCTGGGCACGCGGCCGGACCTGGAGGGCGTGGCCAAGGCGAAGCAGAAGCCGGATGACCAGCAGGAGAGCTCGCGGCGCGTGGGCGTCAGCCTCCAGAACCTGGACGCGCGCACGGCGCAGCAGGCCGGCTTCACGGACAGCAGCGGCGCGCTCATCACCGACGTGGTGCCCGGCTCTCCGGCGGACCGCGCGCAGCTGGAGCCCGGCATGGTCGTCATCGAGGCCAACCGCAAGAAGGTGGAGAACGCGGATGGCCTGGCGCGCATCATCCAGGGCGCCGCGTCCGGCAGCACCTTGCTGTTGCGCGTGACAGCGCCCGGTGGCGCGCGCAATCTGAGGGCCCTGCGGGTGCCGTGAGCCCGCGACTGGAGCGCGGCGGATGAGCGTCAACTACGTGGCGCTGGGAGACAGCACGGCGGTGGGGGTGGGCGCCGCGCGAGGTGGCGGCTATCCCGACCGCCTCGCGTCCCGTCTGCGCGCGGCGGGCCTGCCCGTGGGCCTCACCAACCTGGGGCAGAGCGGGGCGCGCATCCGGGACGTCTTCACCGGACAGGTGAAGCGCGCCGTGGCCGCGCAGCCCACCTTGGTGACGCTGGGCATCGGCACCAACGACGTCTGGCGCGGCACGCCGGTGGAGGACTTCCAAGAGGACCTGGACCGCATCGCCCGGCGCCTCAAGCAGACCGGGGCGCCGCTGGTGGTGGTGAACATCGTGGACCTCGCGCTCGCGCCGGTGGCGAAGTTGGTGCCCGCGGGCCTGTACGAGGGCCGCATCGAGCCCTTCAACGCCGCCATCGCCGAGGTGGCCCGTGCGCACGGCCTGCACCTGGTGGACCTCTTCACCGCGAGCAAGGCGATGATTCCGCACAGCCCGCACTTCTTCTCCAGCGACGGGTTCCACCCCTCGGACGAGGGCTACGCGGAGTGGGCGGAGCTGATGCTGCCCCGGGTGCAGTCGCTGGTGAAGCGCTGAGCGGCCCCGGGCTACGCCTTGGCCAGACCGCTCGGCGGCTTGGGCGCGGCCACGGTGGGAGGCTCGGTGGTGCCGGCGGGGGAGTGCGGTCCACGCTCGCGGCCCGGGTGCAGCTCCATGCCGGCTTCATACAGCGTGGTGCGGTTGCGGCCCGTGCGCTTGCTGAAATAGAGCGCCGCGTCCGCGCAGTCCACGAGCTCTTCCTGGGTGCTCGCGTCCGAGGGGTAGTGCGACACGCCGACGGACACGGTGATGTGGTTGCCGGGCAGCCCGGGCTGGGCCAGCGCCACCGACTCCGCCACCGCGCGGCGCAGCTTCTCGGCGACCTCCATGGCCTCCGCCTTGGTGGTCTGCGGCAGCAGCAGCACGAACTCCTCGCCGCCATAGCGGGCCAGGGTGTCCACCTTGCGCACGCGCAGCCGCAGCACGTCGCACACGCGGCGCAGGGACTCGTCGCCCACGCGGTGCCCGGCCAGGTCATTGATGCGCTTGAAGTGGTCCACGTCCACCATGAGCAGCGCCAGCGGCGTCCCGAAGCGGTTCGCCCGCGCCAGCTCCAGCTCCATGCGCTGGAACAGGTGACGCCGGTTGGGCACGCCGGTGAGCGGGTCCGTCATGGTGAGCTTCACCGTCTCCGCGTGGAGCCGGGCGTTCTTCACCGCCGTGGCCACCACGTCCGCCACCGCGGTGAGCAGCTCGATCTCCTCCGCGGAGAAGCTGGCCACCTCGGGGCGCTGGAAGTTCATCACGCCCAGCAGCGTCTCCATGTGCACCATGGGCGCGGCCAGCAGCGCGCCGGTGTTCAGCCCGCCCTTCACCAGGTCCGGCTTGGCGAACACGCTGGAGCGGTCCGACGTGTCCGGCAGGTACACCGCCTTGCGCGTCTCCGCGGCGCGGCCACAGGCGCCCTCGCCCAGGGCGAAGGTGAGCCCCTCGGCGCCGCGGCCCTCCGGCCAGGCGTGCTTGATTTCGAGCACGCCGTCCGGGTTCATCAACATGATGGAGAACTCGGGGATGCGCAGCCGCTCCGTCACCTGCCGGGTGACGGCGTCCAGGAGTTCGTCCAGCTCCAGCGTGGCGTTGAGCGAGCGCGCCACGTCGAACAGCAGGGACAGCTCCTTGAGGCGGTCCTCCAGCTCGTCCTTGAGCGCCAGCTTCTCCTTCACCAGCTCCAGGTCGCGGTGGGTGTCGATCTCCTCCACCTTCATCGACGTGAGCCGCGCCAGCATCTGGTTGAAGGCCGCGCCCAGCTGCGCCAGCTCGTCCGAGCCCCGCGACTCCGCGCGCACCAGCAAGTCCCCGGCCTCCGCGCGCCGCATGGCCGCGGTCAGCTTGCGCAGGGGCCGGGTGAGCACGAAGTGGAGCCCCCAGCCGGTGAGGGCCGCGAGCACCACCACGAACAGCCCCATGGAGCCGAGCGCCGCGCCGAACACCGTCGACAGCTGCTGGTGCAGCTCCGGCTCCGTCATCCTCAATTGGAGGATGCTCGCGCCGGGGACCTCGCCGCTCGTGTGGCAGCCCGCGCACTCGGGGCCGCCGAGCGGGCGGATCACCTCGGTCATCTGCGCCACGGAGCGCGCGCGCTCGGGGCCCGGGGCCGTGAGGCGCGCGGCCTCCGGGTGCACCGTGTTCTCCTCGCCCGCGCGGCGCGACCAGAGGATGCGCCCGTCGGGCGCCAGCACCCGCACGTCCTCCACGGAGCGGAACAGCCGGGTGTTCGACCGCAGCACCTCCGTGACGGCGCCGTGGGCCGGGGTGCCCCGGGCTTGCGGCAGCGTGAAGGTGGAGGCGACGAACTCCGCGAGCGCCAGGGACTCCACCTGCGTCGCGTCCTGCACGGCGACCCGCGCCTCACGCCAGAAGTGGCCAACACCCAGCAGTGCCACGAGCAGCCCGGGCAGGGCGATGCTCCACAGCAGCTTGCGACCAATGGTGTCGGGACCCAGGGGCATGTGGATGCTCGCGGCTCTCGAGCGCAGCGGTTCGAGCGTGTTTCAAGGCATTCTTCGGGGCCACGAATTGTCGGGTGGCTGACACGACCTGTCAAACGAAGCGGTGAAGTCATCCTACAATTGCGCTGACGCTGGATCACCTCCTGCTGCGTCAGCGAGGTGGATTCCTGGAGATTCCATGTCGACCGAGTTCCTCACGTCCTCGTTGTTGCCGGTGCCCCACGGCTTCACCACGCGCGCGGGCGGCGTGTCCGAGGGCCCCTATGCGTCACTCAACCTGGGCTTCTCCGTGGGCGACGAGCGGACGCACGTGGAGGAGAACCACCGGCGCCTGGCCCGGGCCGCGGGCGCCGCGCTCGGGGCCTTGAGCCGGGTGTCGCAGGTGCATGGGGACCGCGTGCAGGAGGCCCGGGGTGGGGAAGGGGACGCGGCGCTGCGCCCCACGGAGGGCGAGGCGGACGGCCTGTGGACGCAGACGCCCGGGCACTGGGTGGCGGTGGGGACGGCGGACTGCGTCCCCGTGCTGCTGGTGGATCCGGACGGACAGCGCGTGGCCGCGGTGCACTCCGGCTGGCGGGGCACGGACGCGGACATCAGCGCGCGCGCCGTGGAGCAGCTGGTGGCGCGAGGCGGCCGTCCGGAGCGGCTGCTGGCGGCGGTGGGGCCGGCGATACAGGCCTGTTGCTATGAGGTGTCGGATGCGCTGGGACAGCGCTTTCTCGAGCGCTTCGGGCCGGAGGTGGTGGTGGCGCGGGGGGCCAAGGCGCACCTGGATTTGACGCGCGCGGTGCGGTTGTCCCTGGAGCGGGCGGGGCTGAAGGCCGCGCACGTGGACGTGCTACAGGTGTGTACCGCGTGTGATCCCACGCGGTTCTTCTCCCACCGGCGGGACGCGGGGCGCACGGGGCGCCACCTCAATTACGTGGTACACCGCTTCTAGCCACCCGGTGTGGGGGGCCGATTTCTTGACGCTCTCCGACGGGCCTTCCTATCCTCGGGGGGACCCCTCTGCTGAAAAAGGCCCGTGCCCGCGCGCTCCGTCATCTTCCGCCTGCTCGCCGCCGCGCCCCTGTGCGCGCTGTGCGCTTGTGCCACCACCGCCCCCGCCGAAGCGGAGCTGGGCGCGCTGAGGGCCGAGCTGCGCACGCTGCGCGCGTCGCAGGAGCGGCTCAAGGAGCGGGTGGAGCGCCTGGAGGCCCATGACACCGTGGCCCGCGCGGCGAGCAAGGGCGACAGCGCCTCCTCCCGGTCGGTTCCGGTGAAGGTGGAGGCCGCGCCCGACGCGTTGCTGAGCGACACGCCCGACCTGGCGGTGGTGAAGCTCAAGCCCCGCCGCGACCCCGCGCCGAAGCTGCCCACCGCCGTCGCGGTCGTGGAGCCCGACGACGAGCAGATGGAGATGTTCATCAGCCCCGTCGCGGAGGACGCGTCCTCGGTGAGCGCGGGCGCCGCCACCATGGTGGCGGCGAAGGACGACTCGGCGGGGGAGGAGAAGGACCCCGACCTGCTGGAGCTGGAGTTCGACCAGGGCGTGTCGATGCTCCGCACCGGCAACGTGGAGGGCGGGGTGGAGCGCCTGGCGCGCTTCGCCCAGGAGAACCCGCGCCACCCCCGGGCCGACAACGCGCTGTACTTCAGCGGGCTTGGGCAGATCGGCCTCAACGACTTCAAGCAGGCCGCCAAGACGTTCCAGCGGCTCATCGACAGCTATCCTGCCGGGGACGCCATGCTGGACGGCATGCTCCGGCTCGCCGAGTGCCGGATGCGGCTGAACCAGGCCGCGGATGCCAAGGTGCTCTACACCCGCGTCGTCACCCAGTTCCCGGGGACGGCGGCTGCTACCCAGGCGGAACAGCGGCTCGCCGCGCTCCCCCAGTGAAGCTTCTTTTGAAAGGACGTCTCGCGATGCGCTCCCGGATCCTCACCTCGCTGATGTTGAGCCTCGCCGTCGCGCCGGCCGCGCACGCCCAGCAGGAGAACGAGGAGGAGCAGGACCTCGGCGGAGAGATGGACGGCGCCGAGGTGATGGACGAGGCCCCGGACTCCCCGCGGCCGACCTCCGTCTCCCTCCCCCCGGGCGCGGCGCAGGGCCGCGAGAGCTCCCCGGGCACGGTCCACTCCGTCGAGTCGGGTGACACGCTCTGGGATTTGTCCCAGCGCTACCTGGGCAGCCCCTGGTACTGGCCCAAGGTGTGGTCCTACAACCCGGAGATCGCCAACCCGCACTGGATCTACCCCGGCAACCAGGTCCGCTTCTTCGCCGGCGGCGAAGAGGTCCCCACCCAGGTGACGGAGATGGTGGTCGACGAGGGCGACATCACGGCCCCCACCGAGTTCGCCACCAACAACAACCAGGTCACCGTGACGGGGAAGATCGGCGTGGACGTGGCCAAGTCCGTCCCCGTGACGACGCAGGGCTTCGTCACCCAGCGCGAGCTGGACGAGGCCGGCCGCATCGACGGCTCGCCCTCCAACGCGGTGATGCTCTCCTTCCCGGACAGCGTCTACGTGCGCTTCAAGCGCAAGGGCGACGTGAAGGTGGGGGACCGCTACGTCGTCTTCCACACCACCCAGGCGGTGAAGCACCCGGCGACGGGGCGCCCGCTGGGCTACCTCACGGACTTCGTGGGCACCCTGCGCGTGCAGCGCGTGGGCGACGGCATCGTCACCGCGCAGATCATGGACACCTGGGACGGCATCGAGCGCGGTGACCTGGTGGGCCCCGTGGGTGAGCGCCTCACCGAGCAGGTGGCGGCGAAGCCGAACACGAAGCAGTTGGATGGCACCGTCATCACCGCCCTGGTGCCGTACCTGACCATCCTCGGCGAGAACCACAGCATCGTCGTGGACAAGGGCAGCGCGGACGGCGTGGAGCTGGGCAACACCTTCAACATCCTCCGCAAGGGCGACCCCTCGCGCCACGTGCTGGGCCACGACGTGCGCAAGCCGTCCAAGCAGGAGCAGGCCTATCCGTGGCGGAACATCGGCGCGTGCATGGTGACCGAAGTGAAGGAGCGCACGTCCAATTGCCTCATGACCCGCTCGCTGGAAGAGCTCGTTCCGGGCGACCGCGCCCACATGTCGCCGGGCTCGGCGCCCTCCGCCAGCCGCTGAGCGGCGGCAGGAAAAGTGCATCCGGCCCCTCATACGGAGGGGCTGAGTGCTTGACCGGTGGCGGTCCGGTGTTTATGTGTCGCGCCCCTCCCAGCGGCCCCACCTTCTATATAGGTGGGTATCGAGCGGGGGACGGGTATGGCGGACGCTGAGACGGACAGCCTCACGGCGGAGCAGCAGGCATGCCTCGCGCTCTGGGCCGTTCCCGGCCTGGGGCCGAGGACGCTGGCCGCCCTGCGCGCGTTCGCCGACGGAAGCCTCTCCCCCTTGGTCGCGACTCCTGTACGAGACTGGGTGTCCCAAGCGCCGGTTTCACCACAAGTGCGCCGTCGGCTGGCCACCGTGGACCGCCTGGGGCCGCTGGCGGACCGCGTCCTGTCGGCGTGCCGGGCCTCGGGGATGGGCGTGGCCTTCAAGGGCCAGCGCGCCTATCCCGCGCGGCTGGCCGAGGTCCTGGACGCGCCCCCGCTGCTCTTCTACCGGGGTGTGCCCGGCCTGCCCCGGCGGCGGCTGGCCATGGTGGGCAGCCGGCACCCGGATCAGGGCTTCCTGCCCCTGGCGAGGCGCTTCGCCAGGCGGATGGCGGAGGCCGGGGTGGGCGTGGTGTCGGGCGCGGCGGCGGGGGTGGATCAGGCCTGTCACTGGGGCGCCCTGGATGTCCGGGGCGAAACGTGGGCCTTCCTGGGCTCGGCCCTGGATGCGCTCGACACGGCGCAAGCCCGCCTGCTCCCTCACTTCCTGGACAAGGGGGGCATGTTCTTCAGTGAGCTGCCTCCCGGCGTACGGGCAAGCACGACGACTTTTCCGCGGCGCAACCGGCTCATCTCCGGGGCATCGGACGCGGTCCTGGTGATGCGGGCGGGGACGAAGTCAGGGAGTCTGTACACGGCGGAGGCGGGCCGGGCGCAGGGGCGGCCGGTGCTCGCGATGCCGGGCGACGTGCGGCAGGAGGCGGCGTCCGGCTGCAACACGCTGCTGCGCGACGGGCATGCGGTCGCGTGCCTGTCGCCGGAGGATGTGTGGAGGGTGCTGAAAGTGGATCCGCTCGCGGCGGTTCCTCTCCCAGGGGCAGTGGGCTCGTGGGAGGCGCTCTCGGCGGAAGCGAAGGGGACCTTCGCGATGTTGGACCGGGTTCCCCGGGGCTTCGATGAGGTGCTGATCGGCAGCACCCTGTCACCGGCCGCGCTCGTTGGCGCGCTGGTGGAGCTGGAATTGACGGGGCTGGTCGTCCAGCACCCGGGCAGGCTGTACGAAAGAATCTAGGTAGGAGAGTCATGGCCACGCGGACGAAGAAGAAGGTGGAAGAGACTGAGGCGGCCGAGGAAAAGGCGCCCGTCAAGAAGGCCGCCGCCAAGAAGGCCGCCGCCAAGAAGAAGCCTGCGGCCAAGAAGAAGACCGCCGCGAAGAAGAAGACGGCGGCCCGCGGCCGCGCCAAGAAGGGTGACGACGACGAGCTCCCCACCGTCGAGGCCGACGCGGAGGAGGAGGTCACGCCGCGCGGCAAGGGCCCTCACTACCTGGTCGTCGTGGAGTCTCCCGCCAAGGCGAAGACCATCAAGAAGTACCTGGGCTCCGGCTACACGGTGAAGGCGTCCGTCGGCCACGTGAAGGACCTGCCCAAGAGCAAGATGGGCGTCGACGTGGAGCACGACTTCCAGCCCGAGTACACGGTCATCAAGGGCAAGGAGAAGGTGCTCAACGAGCTCAAGAAGATGGCGAAGTCGGCCGACCGCGTCTTCCTGGCCACGGACCCCGACCGCGAGGGCGAGGCCATTGCGTGGCACATCAAGGAGGAGCTCGCGCACCCCGACGCGCTCCGGGTGACCTTCAACGAAATCACCAAGAAGGCCATCCAGGAAGCCATCGCGCAGCCGCGCCAGCTCAACCAGGACAACTACGACTCGCAGCAGACGCGCCGCATCCTCGACCGGCTGGTGGGGTATCAAATCTCCCCGCTGCTCTGGAAGAAGGTGCGCCGGGGCCTGTCCGCGGGCCGCGTGCAGTCCGTGGCGGTGCGGCTCATCGTGGAGCGCGAGGAGGAGATCAAGGCCTTCGTCCCGGTGGAGTACTGGACGCTGGACGCGCTGCTGGAGGGGCCCTCCGGTCCGCCGCCGTTCAAGGCCAAGCTGTCCAAGCTGGACGGCAAGAAGGTGGAGCTGAAGGAGCGCGTCTTCACGGAGAGCCTGGTCGCCGAGCTGCAGACGGCCAGCTTCGTGGTGGCCAAGGTGGACCGCCGCGAGCGCCGCCGCAACGCGCCCGCGCCGTTCATCACCTCCAAGCTGCAGCAGGAGGCGGCCAACCGGCTGTCCTTCACCGCGAAGAAGACGATGACGCTGGCGCAGCGCCTCTACGAAGGCGTGCCGCTGGGTGACGAGGGCCAGACGGCGCTCATCACGTACATGCGTACGGACTCCACGCGTCTGTCCGACGACGCGGTGAAGCAGGTGCGCGAGTTCATCGACGGCAAGTACGGCAAGGACTTCCTGCCCGACGAGCCCATGGTGTACCGCAGCAAGAAGAGCGCCCAGGACGCGCACGAGGCCATCCGGCCCACGTCCCTGGAGTACCCGCCGGAGCGGGTGAAGCCCTTCTTCGAGGCGATGGGCGAGGAGGACATGTACCGCCTCTACGAGCTCATCTGGAACCGCTTCGTCGCGTGTCAGATGAAGCCCGCCGTCTACGATCAGACGAGCGCGGACATCGCCGCGGGCCGGGCCACGTTCCGCGCCTCCGGCAGCACGCTGAAGTTCGCCGGCTACCTGGCGGTGTACGGCGCCGGCCTGACGCCGGAGGAAGAGGCGGAGAAGGAGAAGGCCAAGGCCGCCGGTGACGAGAACGCCGAGGGCGCCGACGCCGTGGGCGAGCTGCCCGTGCTCAACGACGGCGACGCGCTGAACCTCCAGAAACTGCTCCACGAGCAGCACTTCACCCAGCCGCCCCCGCGCTTCAGCGAGGCCACGCTAGTGAAGGAGCTGGAAGAGCGCGGCATCGGCCGTCCGTCCACCTACGCGGCCATCCTCTCCACCATCCAGGACAAGAAGTACGTGGAGAAGCTGGAGGGCCGCTTCCGTCCCACGGACCTGGGGAACATGACCAACGAGATGCTGGTCAAGCACTTCCCCCACGAGCTGGACGTCACCTTCACGGCGACCATGGAGGAGAAGCTCGACCAGATCTCCGAGGGCGGCGCCAACTGGAAGTCCGTGCTGCACGACTTCTACGGGCCCTTCAAGGAGACGCTCGAGAAGGCCGAAGCGGAGATGCGCGACGTCAAGCGGGAGGAGATCAAGACGGACATCCCCTGCGAGAAGTGCGGCAACCTCTTCGTCATCAAGTTCGGGAAGATGGGGCACTTCCTCGCGTGCTCGAACTACCCGGACTGCAAGAACACGAAGGACTTCAAGCGCGACGCCGAAGGCAAGATCGTCATGGTGGAGGAGGAGACCACCGACGAGGTGTGCGAGAAGTGCACCAAGCCCATGGTCATCAAGCGGGGCCGCTTCGGCCGCTTCCTCGCCTGCTCGGGCTACCCGGACTGCAAGACGTCCAAGCCCATCTCCATCGGCGTGTCGTGCCCGGAGTGCAAGGAGGGCTACCTCACGGAGCGCCGCAGCGGACGGGGGAAGATCTTCTTCGGCTGCAACCGCTACCCGGACTGCAAGTTCGCCGCGTGGGACCGGCCGCTGGCCGAGCCGTGCCCCACCTGCGCCTCGCCCTACCTGCTGCAGAAGTTCTCCAAGCGGGACGGCCCGTACGTGGCGTGCCCGAACAAGGAGTGCGACTACCGGCGCGAAATCACCGAGCAGCCGGGGGGCCCGGGTGGGTCGCCCGAAGCCTCCTCGGCTGCTTGAAAGCCCAGTAGTTACGTGGGCATGGCCCGTCCTCGGCTTGACAGCCTTGGCGGGCCCGCCCTACAAGTCCAGGCTGCTCCCTCCCCGGGGAATGTCGAGCGGGTGCCCGCATCCGGACGGGCGCGCCCTGGGGGGCGGGCGTCGAAAGGACTCTGGGCGCAATGATTCCCTCGGTGAGCGACCTGCTGCTGGACGTGACCTTCGCGGCCACGGAAGGCGGCAAGATGGGCGTCACGGACTCCGTCATCAAGTTCTTCAAGGATGGCGGACCGTTCATGTTCGTGAACCTGTTCTGGCTGGCGTGCTCGCTGGCGGTGGCGCTGGAGCGGATCGTCACGCTCGTGTTCCGCTACAACCTCAACGCGCCGCCCTTCATGGAGCAGATCGCCAAGCTGGTGCGCAGCGGCAACCTGGACCGCGCCGTGAAGGTGTGCGGCATGGCGCCCAACGCGCCGCTGGCGAAGGTGGTCCGCGCGGGCCTGGTGAACGCCAACCGCGGCGAGATCGAGGTCTCCAAGGCGGTGGAGGAGGCCATCGTCGAGCACAGCCCCCACGTGTCCAAGCGCATCCCCTGGCTGTGGTCCCTGGCGAACATCGCCACGCTGGTGGGGCTGGTGGGCACCATCTTCGGCCTCATCGGCACCTTCCAGGCGCTGGGCAACGTGCCGGCGGAGCAGAAGCAGGTGCTGCTGTCGGACGGCATCTCCAAGGCGATGAACAACACCGCCTTCGCGCTCTCCATCGCCGTCATCTGCATCATCTTCCACCTGTTCCTCACGTCGTACGCGAAGAGCATGGTGGAGGGGCTGGAGCTGAACGCGCTCAAGCTGGAGAACCTGCTGTCGCGCCGTGGCTCGGTGGACCCGGGCACCACGGAGCTCGAAGCGCACGCGTCGTAAGGCGCGAGGGCACGCGGCCATGGCGTTCCACTACTCCCGGCGCAAGCTGAAGGTCCGCGAGGAAGAGGAGACGGGCGAGCTGAACATCGTCCCGTACCTCGACATCCTCATGAACCTCATCATCTTCATGCTGCTGTCCATCACCGGCCTGGCGACGTTCGGCATCATCAACGTCAACGCCCCCGCCTACGGTGGGCCCACGACGGGCATGGCGCAGGAGAACCCGGACGACGGGCCCAAGCTGACGCTGTCGGTGCTCATCTCGAAGAAGGGGCACTTCGTCAGCAGCGAGAACGCCATCCTCGGCGAGGCCGGCGAGCCCACCATCCCTGTGCGGGCGGACGGGGCGCACGACTTCGGCGCGCTCAACGCGAAGATGGTGGAGATCAAGGCCGCCTTCCCGCAGGAGACGAAGGTCATCGTGGGCGCGGACCCGGACGTCCCCTACGAGACGCTGACGCAGACGCTGGACGCCATCCGCGAGACGCAGGGCCGCGAGCGCCGGCTGCTGTTCCCGGACGTCACCCTGGGAGCCATCTGAGCCATGGCCGAGCCCACGACACCCGCCCTGCACACGCCCGACGCGGAGACGGTGGCGCGGCTGAGCTTCCGCCGGGCCCTGGCGCGCAAGAAGCGCAAGGAGCGCGAGGCGGCGGGGGAGATCAAGGAGCTGAACATCACCGCGATGATGGACATGATGACCATCCTCCTGGTGTTCCTCCTCAAGTCCTTCGCGTCGTCGTCCGCGGCGGTGACGGCGTCCGAGGACGTGCGCCCGCCGGTGTCCTCCACGCGCGCGACGCCCCGCGACACGGTGGCCGTCACGATTACGCCCAAGAACGTCCTGGTGGGCGAGCGGGAGGTCCTGCGGCTGCAGAACGGCCAGTTCCCCGCCGACCTGCTCCAGGGCCGGCTGGTGCTGCCGCTGGACGCGCAGCTGAAGAAGGAAGTGGAGAAGCTGAAGTACATCGCCGAGCGCAACCCGTCTGCGCCCTTCAGCGGGGAGCTCTCCGTCATCGCGGACAAGAAGATTCCCTACGACATGCTGCTGACGGTGCTCTACACAGCCGGGCAGAACGAGCTGGAGAACTACCGCTTCGTCGTGCTGCAGAAGGAAGGCGAGTAGCACGCTCCCGGGGCGGCAGCCGGGAGCGCGTACCCGGTGCCTCTCAGAGCGACGGGCTGGCCATGGGGCCGCCGCGCGTCTCCAACTCGTGGATGCTGGCGTCCTCCTCGCAGCGGATGGCGAAGGGCAGGGCCTCCAGGCGCTCGATGGGAATCTCGAAGCCGCAGTCCACGCACTCGCCGAAGACGTTCATCTCCATGCGGCGCAGCGCGGCGTCGATGAGCATGATTTCACGCCGCTGCGCCTCCATGAGACTGGAGAGGGTGTAGTCGGCGAGCTCCGACTGGGCGTTCTCCTCGTATTCGGGGTCCCGCTCCTGGTTCTTCAGGGCGGTGAGCTCGCGATGCGCACCCTCGTTGGCGCTGAGGATTTCCCGGCGGCGGCGCTGCAGGAGTTCGCGGATCCGGTTCAGGTCCTGGATTCGGCGGGTGGCCATGGCTTCGGTACTCCCAGGTTTCGAGTTCACGTGCCGCTCGCCCGGATGCAGGCCGCCCCCGAGCGGCGAACGCGAGAAACGTAGGGGTTCAACTCAGGTAGGGAAACCGCGCCTTCCGGCCGGGGCCCACGGCGGCCTGCTGGGCAGCCGGGCGGGCGCGGCGCCCGAGCGGAGAAGGGGCCCCGGGCGCGGCTGAATCGACGCTGGGACAGGGCGTGTCAGTCCTGCTAACAGAGGCGGGACGGCCCCGCGCGCGGGCCGGGAGGATGCGGGATGTCGGATCAGAAGCAGCGGGTGACGGTGATTGGCGGCGGCCTGGCGGGAACCGAATGCGCCTACCAGCTTGCCCGCCGCGGGGTGCCGGTGGTGCTGCGCGAGATGAAGCCCCACAAGCGTTCGCCCGCGCACAAGTCGGACGCGCTGGCGGAGCTGGTGTGCAGCAACTCGCTGCGCTCGGACAACCCGGAGAGCGCCATTGGCCTGCTGCACGCGGAGCTTCGCGCGCTGGGCTCGCTGGTGCTGGGCGCCGCGGACGCGAACCGGGTGCCCGCGGGCGACGCGCTGGCGGTGGAGCGCGAGGGCTTCTCGGGGGCCATCACGCAGTCGCTGCTGAGCCAGCGGGGCGTGGAGCTGGTCGCCGGTGAAGTGGAGCACCTGCCCTCCGAAGGCCCGGTGGTGATTGCGTCGGGCCCGCTCACGTCGGACGCGCTGACGCGGGAGCTGGAGCGCCACGTGGGCACCAAGCTCTACTTCTACGACTCCATCGCGCCCATCCTGTCCGCGGACTCCATCGACATGAACGTGGCGTTCCGTCAGAGCCGCTACGGCAAGGGCGGCGGGGACGACTACCTCAACCTGCCGATGACGAAGGACGAGTACTATCGCTTCATCGCCGAGCTGAAGGCGGGCCAGAAGGTGGTGCCGCACGCTTTCGAGGAACCCAAGTACTTCGAAGGGTGTCTGCCCATCGAAGTGATGGCCGAGCGCGGCGACGACACCCTGGCCTACGGGCCTATGAAGCCGGTGGGGCTGAGAGATCCACGCACGGGGCAGGACCCCTACGCGGTGGTGCAGCTGCGCATGGAGGACGTGGGCGGCACGTCGTGGAACATGGTGGGCTTCCAGACGCGGCTGACGTGGGGTGAACAAAAGCGCATCTTCACGAACTTCATCCCCGGACTTCAGCAGGCGGAATTCCTCCGGATGGGGCAGATCCACCGCAACACCTTCATCGACTCGCCCCGGCTGTTGTCCAAGGACTTGTCGCTGAAGACGGAGCCCCGGCTCTACTTCGCGGGCCAGGTCTCCGGCGTGGAGGGTTACGTGGAGAGCGCGGCATGTGGATACCTGGTGGCGTTGGCGCTGCACGCGAAGCTGACGGGGACGGAGTGGGTTCCGCCGCCGGCCACCACGGCCATGGGCGCGCTCCTGCGCCACGTGACGGGGGAGGCGCATCCGCCGGACTACCCGCACCAGCCCTCCAACATCATCTTCGGCATCTTCCCGCCCATCACCGGCCGCATGAAGAAGGCCGAGAAGCGCGCGGCGTATTCGGCGCGGGCGAAGCAGGACCTGGCGGCATGGCTGCCACACGCGGGCGTCCCGGCACCGGGCGCCCCCGAGCACCGGGAGCAGAGGAGCGCATGATGCGGCAGGGGCGTCTTTGGACCGCGGGGCTGTTGGCCTCGCTGGTGATGGCCGGCACGGGCTGCAAGCAGGGCGAGAATGGCGGTTCGGAGGCGCCGGGCGTGCGCCGCACCAAGGCCGCCGCCTCGGCGGAGAAGCCGCCACCGCCGGGCGCGCCGGGCGCGGGGAAGGGGACGCTGCTGGCCGCGGGCCGCGTGACGGACCTGCGGGTGACGCCGGATGGCCGCTTCGCCACGTACATCGCCAACGGGCAGAAGCCCCGCATGGACGGCATCCCGCCGCAGATGGTGCTGGGCGACCTGTACGTCGTGCCGGTGACGGGCGGCGAGCCGCGCAAGCTGGGGGAGGGCGTGACGAACGTCCCCGGCGGACAGCTCACGGCGCCGGGCTCCAAGCACGTGCTCTTCCTCACGGGTTACAGCCCGACGACGCAGTCGGGCGTGTTGAACGTGGTGGCCCTGGACGACGCGAAGGCGGAGCCCACGGCGCTGGGCACGGCGGTCAGCTACATGCTGCCCAGCCCGGACGGGATGAAGCTGGCCTACGTGGACGGCGGCAAGCTGAAGCTGGGCGCGCTGCCGTCGGGGCCCTTCACGGACGTGGCGGCGGAGGTCAGCACGGCCCAGTTCACCCCGGACGGGAAGACGCTGCTCTTCAAGCGCCGGCTGTCCGCGGCGGGCGGGCTGGCGGCGGTGTCGGTGGAGAAGCCCGACGCGGCGCCCCTCAAGATTTCCGACCAGGTGGGTGACTACGAAGTCTCGCCGGACGGTCAGCGCGTGGCGTTCCAGGTGCGCAGCGAGTCCGTGCCCGGGCTGTATGACTTGTACCTGGCCGAGCTGCCGGACCTGAAGGCGAAGCGGCTGGCGGTGGCCTCGGGCGTGTTCGGCTTCTCGCCGGACAGCAAGTGGCTGGCGCGCACGGAGAACGGCAAGCCCAACGTGCCCGGAGATTTGCACCTGGGCCCGGCGTCGGGCGGCGCGGGGCGCAAGCTGGGCGTGCAGGTGGAGAAGCTGGCGTTCTCGCCGGACTCGCAGGCGGTGGGCTTCCTGGAGAAGTACGACTCCACGGCCAACGCGGGGTTGATGTCGGTGGCCGCGTTGCCGGACGGGGCGACGAAGCAGGTGGGCGGCCGCGTGCCCAACTTCGTCTGGGGCGCGGATGGACGCCATGTCGCGTTCCTGTCGCGCATCCTCAAGCCCGCGTACTCCGTGGACCTGATGCTCTACACCCTGGGGGAGGAGAAGGCCGCGAAGGTGCAGCAGGGCGTCTTCGGGTATGGCTTCACGCCGGGGAACAGTCAGGTGGTGTTCCGCTCCAACTGCATCCGGAACGGACGCTCCTGTGACTTCATGGCGTTGGACCTGCCCAAGCAGGCCGAGGCCCCCAAGACGTGGCTGCAGGGCATCTTCAGCTACAAAATCTCCGAGGACGGCAAGCGGCTGCTGGTGACGTATACCCGCATGGACTCGGACACCTATGACGTGGCGGTGTACGACGTGAAGACGCAGGCGCGGAAGACGTTGGACGAGGGCGTCCAGGTGCCGGTGTCCTTTGGTGGCGAGAATGACTCACTGGCCGTCTACGCCATCACCCAGGGCCCCAAGGCCGGGGTCTACAGCGTCCCCGCAACGCCGTAGTTTTTAGAGTGTTGGGGATCGTGCGCTTCGCCGGGCGGTGTGCTTACTTCCGCCGCCTGTATGGCTTCGCTCATCTATCGCCGCTACGGCGGCTCGCTCCAGGTGGACATTCCCTCCTTCGACGTGCTCGTGGAGGCGGTCCGCATTCCCGAAACGCAATGGATTGCCACCGCGTGCCCGCTCGAGGGCCTCGGGTGTGATCCCCGGCTGTTGACGCTGATGGACGCGGACCGCAACGGCCGCATCCGCGTGGCCGAGGTCCGCGGCGCGGTCGACTGGGCCGCGCGGCAGCTGAAGGACCGGCGCGGCGCGGATGCCTCCAGCGACGTGTTGGAGCTGGCCGCGCTCAGCGACGAGGCGAAGCCCCTGCGCGACGCGGCGGAGCGCATCCTCCGGACGCTGAAGGCGGACGACGCGGGGCGGATTTCGCTGAAGCAGGTCCGCGACAGTGAGAAGGCCCTGCGGGAGTCCGGGCAGAACGGCGATGGCATCGTCGCGCCCGAGCACCTCTCCGAGCCCCTGCGTCCCCTGGTGCAGGAGCTGATGGCGGCCTTCCCCGCGCTGACGAACCGGGCGGGCAAGGCGGGCGTGGATTCGACGCTGGTGAAGCGCTTCCGCGAGGAGCGCGCGGCGCTGCTGGCGCACCGGGAGAAGCAGGGCGCGGCCTTCGTCTGGGGCGACGTCAGCCTGGACACGGCGAAGCGCGTGCGCGAAGTGGCGTCGCTGCTGAATGCGTACTTCGTGCAGTGCCGGCTGGTGGCCGCGCAGCCCGAGGCGGCGGCGAGCCTGCGCCTGCGCGCGGAGCGGGTGGAAGGCGCCCTGGGGGACGTGGCGGCGCTGGGGAAGGCGGCGGGGGATTTGCCCATCGCTCCGCCGGAGGCGTCGGGCGCGCTGGAGTGGTCGCGGCTGTTGCGCGGCCCCGCGTACGAGCTGCTGGAGGCGTTCCGGAAGGACGTCGCCACGCCGATGACGGGGGATACGCAGCGGCTGACGGACTCGGCCTGGCGTGAGCTGCTCGCGAAGGCGGACGGCGTGCTGGCGTGGCAGGCGACGCATGACGCGAACCCGGTGCGCAAGCTGATGGACACGTTCCCCAACGTGTCCGACGCGGACCTGGACGCCATCGACGCGGCGAGCGCGGCGGACCTCGCGCTCAAGCCCACGCTGGACGCCATCGTGGAGCTGGAGCGGTTGGTGCTCTACCAGCGCTGGCTGCTGCAGTTCGCCAACAACTTCATCAGCATGCCCAACCTCTACATGCCGAAGAGCCTGGCGCTGGTGGAGAAGGGCACGCTCATCCTGGGCGGGCGCAAGTACACGCTGTCGGTGCTGGTGACGAACCGGGCCGCGCACTCCGCGCTGACGGCCACGGGGACGACGTGCATCCTCTACGTCCAGGTGGCGCCGAAGGACGGCACGCCGGGCTACGAAGTGGCGGTGCCAGTGACGAGCGGGCGGAGCACGGACCTCACGGTGGGCAAGCGGGGCGTGTTCTACGACGTGGACGGCGTTGAAAGTGATGCCACGGTGACGCACGTGGTCCGCCAGCCCGTGTCGCTGTGGGAGGCGATGACCATGCCCTTCGCGCGCATCGGCGACTTCATCACCAAGAAGGTGGAGGGGCTGGCGTCCGCGGGGGAGAAGACCTTCGATACGACGCTGGAGACGGGCTACACGAACGCGGCGAACGCGCCCTCGGTGGCGCCTCCCGCCGCCGCTGCTCCGGCCCCGGCGGCATCGGGTGGTGGGGCGGGGCTCGCGGGAATCGTGGCGGCCGGTGGTGTCGCCGCCGCGGCCCTGGGCTCGTCCTTCGCGTTCATCATGTCGCAGGTGAAGTCGCTGACGCTGGTGGACCTCATCTCCGCCGCGACGTTGATTGCCATCGTGGTGATGGCGCCCGCGGGCCTGCTGGGCTGGTTGAAGCTGCGCCGGCGCAACCTGGCGCTGCTGCTGGAGGGCTCCGGCTGGGCGCTGAATGACCGGCTGATGCTGACGCCGGAGCTGTCCTCGCTGGTGACGCGCCGCCCGAAGCTGCCGTCGCACGCGCGCGTGGACCGGCTGGACATGGTGCGCTCGGCGCTGGCCCGTCAGCAGGGCGACGACGAGGCGGAGGGTGCGTCGGGCTGGACGAAGCTCGCCGTCACGCTCGCGGTGATTTTCGTGCTGCTCTGGCAGGTCCGGATTCCGCTGCTGACGTGGTTCTGCCACGCGGGCTGGCTGTCCCCGGATACCTGTCTGGCGGTGCTTCCGTCGCAGGCCGAGCAGGTTCCCGCGGTCATCGTGCCCGCCGTGGCGCCTGCCAAGGCGCCGTAGGGTCACCGCGAATCTTGCCAGGAAATCTCCGGCCCGTAGGCTCGTCTCCATGACGAGCCTGTCGCCGCTGCTGGAGAAGTTCCGCGCCCACCTGGAGGATGAGAAGGGCTCGTCCCCGCACACGGTGCGCAACTACCTCATCGACCTCGTCGACTTCGAGCGGTACCTGGTGGAGCGGATGAAGCTGTCGCTCCTGTCCGGGACGCACGCGGCGATTCGCGGCTACCTGGGCACGTTGAGCACGGACCACGCGCCCGCGAGCCGGGCTCGGCGGCTGGCCAGCATCAAGTCCTTCTACAAGTACCTGGTGCGGCAGAAGTTGTTGCCCGCGAGCCCCGCGAAGCTGGTGAAGAGCCCGAAGCTGCCCAAGGCGCTGCCCAAGGTGCTGCCGGTGGAGGAGGTCTTCGCCATCCTGGACATGCCCGACGTGAAGACGGTGCTCGGGCTGCGGGACAAGGCGATTCTGGAGCTGCTCTACGGCGGCGGCCTGCGTATCAGCGAGCTGTGTGGCCTGGACCTGTTGGACATCGACCGGAGCGGGCGCATCGTCCGGGTGATGGGCAAGGGCAGCAAGGAGCGGCTCGTGCCTGTGAATGCGCAGTCCATCCGCGCGCTGGAGGCGTACCTCGCGCGACGGGGAGAGCTGCTGGCTGTGATTCGCAAGGACCAGGCGCCGGAGGCGATGTTCCTCAACTTCCGGGGTGGGCGGCTGACACCGCGGAGCATCGCGCGGCACCTGGACACGTACGTGCTCAAGTGCGCGCTGACGCGGAAGGTGAGCCCGCACGCCATGCGTCACTCCTTCGCCACGCACCTGCTGGGCGGCGGCGCGGACATCCGCAGCATCCAGGAGCTGCTGGGCCACTCGAGCCTGTCCACCACGCAGCGGTATACGCAGGTGACGTGGGAGCAGCTCCAGCAGGTCTACGACTCCGCGCATCCTCGGGCGTGAGGGGCGCGGCAGTCCTCTCACGGGGGCTGGTAGATGCAGGTCATTGCAGCTTCATCGGGGAGTGGTCGATGAGTGTATGGGGGGAGGAGTTGGCGAGGCCGTGGATTGAATCCACGGGAGGGCCGCTCATTGTCGTGCCGCGCGCTTGCCGCGCGGAATGGAAGGGCATCACCAACAGCGATTACGACGAGGCCTGTGGCGTCACCGGCTACCTCAACGTGTTGAATCGCCACTGGGGGCAGGTCTTGGTCCTCGGTGATGAGCCCATGTCAACATGTGTGATTCAGCGGCCAGAGGGGCTGGCGGTGGTTCGTTGGATGTATGGACCCTCCGAAGGCGAACTCCTGAATGTCGCCATGACTGCGGACCTGGGCGGCTTGGTTCCTGTTGAGACACTGCGCGTGACGCTGCGGGCTGAGCCTTACGTGATTCTCGATAGCAGTGATGTGGGCTCACGCGCTGAGTCGATTGAGTTCACGCTGTACGAGGGGGCCGATGTGATTCGCACTTACAGCGTCAAGGACGAGGCACGAGAGGTTTGGCTGATTCTCCATTCTCTGGGGCGCTGAGAAGGAAACGTCAGGGGTGTTGTGATGACAGATTCTCCCTCCATGGTGAAAGTGTTTTTTCAATTGGAGCCCGATGAGGACGGGTATCCTCCCGCGTCCGTTGAGTCGGTCTGGGCTCGGGTCGAGCCCGGCGCTCCGGGCTTCATTATCGAGAACACGCCGTTCTTCGCGCGCCAGGCGACGCTTGGCGACACCGTCTCGATACGATGGGAAGAGGGAGTTCGCTGGTTTGAGTCAGTGGTGGAGCGATCCACGAACTCACTTGTGAGGGTCGCCTTCTGGGACCCCGCCTGTCTGGAGCCCGTGAACGATGCCCTTGTGAAAATGGGCTGCGTGACTGAATACACGGAACACTATCAGTTGCTCGCCGTAAGCATTCCCGGGGAAGTGAGCCTGCTCGATGTCCAGGAATACCTTCAGGGCGAGGCTGGTCGCGGCGGTATCGATTACGAAGAGCCGATTCTTCGTCAGTAGCCTGGGGCGAAGAGGTGTGTCGTGACCGCTGGGTTCACCTTCATCGCCAACGTGCTGGCCTGGGGCTTTCTGGGACTGGGCCTTCTCTGTGACGCGTCCACCGTCTTCCTGTTCTGGCGCACGAGACACCAGCCGCGGATGGCCTCGGGTGTGCCGGTGGTCGCCCTGATTGGCTATCTCCTGTTCTGCGCGATTCGAACGGCGCTATCCCTGGACCGCTTCCTCCCGCTTCTCGCGGGACTGGTCATCGTGCACGGCGTCGTGCAGTGGTCGCTGCCGGCACTGCTGAGGCGCCGGGAGCCGCGCCAGGGGCATGACGGATGACGTCGTGATGCGGCGCCCCGTCGCGCACGAAACGGTACGGGAGCAGACAGGCAGTCACTGTTCCTTGGAAACGCCGACCCCGGCTTGTTAAACCCGGGGTCCTATGTTCCACGGCACCACCATTCTCTGTGTGCGGCGCGACGGCAAGGTCGCCATCGCCAGCGACGGCCAGGTCTCCCTCGAGAAGACCGTGATGAAGAACACGGCGAAGAAGGTTCGCCGCCTGGGTGAAGGCCAGGTGCTCGCGGGCTTCGCGGGCAGCACCGCGGACGCCTTCACGCTCTTCGAGCGCTTCGAGGCCAAGCTCAAGGAGCACCAGAAGAACATGGCCCGCGCCTGCGTGGAGCTGGGCAAGGACTGGCGCACCGACCGCTTCCTCCGCCGGCTGGAGGCGCTCCTCATCGTCGCGGACAAGGAGAAGACTTTCATCCTCTCCGGCGCCGGCGACGTCATCGAGCCCGACTACGGCATCGCCGCCGTGGGCAGCGGCGGCCCCTACGCCTTCGCCGCCGCGCGCGCCCTCATGGCGCACACCCAGCTCTCCGCTCGCGACGTGGTCCACCAGTCGCTCACCATCGCGGGCGAGATCGACATCTACACCAACGCCAACATCTCCATCGAAGAGCTCTAGGAGAGATACCCCGTGGCCGAATCGCGCAAGTTGTCCGCTTTCACGCCTCGCGAGGTCGTCAGCGAGCTGGACCGTTACATCGTCGGGCAGAACGCCGCCAAGCGCGCCGTCGCCATCGCCCTGCGCAACCGGTGGCGCCGCCAGCAGGTGACGGATGACCTGCGCGACGAAATCCACCCCAAGAACATCATCATGATTGGCCCCACCGGCGTGGGGAAGACGGAGATCGCCCGCCGGCTCGCGAAGCTGGCCCAGGCCCCCTTCGTCAAGGTGGAGGCCTCCAAGTTCACCGAGGTCGGCTACGTCGGCCGCGACGTCGAGTCCATGATTCGCGACCTCGTCGAGGCCGCCATCGCCCTGGTGCGCGAGGAGGAGACCGAGAAGGTGGGCCCGCGCGCCGAGGAGCAGGCCGAGGACCGCCTCATGGAGCTGATGCAGGGCGGCGGCAAGACGTCCACCGCGACGCCGCCGTTCGGCTTCGCCCCGCCGCCGCCTCCGCCCGCCCAGCGCGCCAGCGACAGCGCCCGCGAGAAGTTCCGCGCGCAGCTCCGCGCCGGCACGCTGGATGACGTGGAGGTCGAGGTGGAGACGGCGGAGTCCTCGCCCACGTTCATGCGCAACTTCTCCGGCCAGGGCATGGAGGAGATTGGCGTCAACCTCCAGGACCTCTTCAAGAACATGCCGGGCATGAACAAGACGCGCCGCCGCCGCGTGCGCGTGCCCGAGGCGCTTCAGCTCCTGCGCAAGGAAGAGGCCGCCAAGCTGGTGGACCCCGACCGCGTCCAGCGCGAGGCCGTCATCCGCGCGGAGATGAACGGCATCATCTTCATCGACGAAATCGACAAGATCGCCAGCCGCGACGGCGGCGGGAAGGGCGGCGGCGGCCCGGACGTGTCCCGGGAGGGCGTCCAGCGGGACATCCTGCCCATCGTGGAGGGCTCGTCCGTCAACACCAAGTACGGCGTGGTGAAGACGGACCACATGCTCTTCATCGCCGCGGGCGCCTTCCACGTCTCCAAGCCCAGCGACTTGATTCCCGAGCTCCAGGGCCGCTTCCCCATCCGCGTGGAGCTGGAGCCCCTCACCGGCGAGGACCTGGTTCGGATCCTCCGGGAGCCGAAGAATTCACTCCTGCGACAGTACACGGCGCTGCTCGGCACCGAAGGTGTGCGTCTGTCCTTCACAGACGACGCGGTGACGGAGCTGGCGCGCATCGCCCAGCAGGCCAACGAGCGCACGGCGAACATCGGCGCCCGCCGGCTGCACACCATCCTGGAGCGACTCCTGGATGAGGTGTCCTTCTCGGCCAGTGAGATGGGACCCCGGGATTTCCAGGTGGACGCTGCTTACGTGCGTGAGCGCCTGGCCGCCATCGTCCAGGACGAGGACCTGTCGCGCTACATCCTGTAGCGCGCTATATGCGGAGGGGCACAGCACCGCACGAAGGATGACTGCCTTGTCGCAATCCGAGTTGTCCCCCTCCGCATCGTCCGATTCCGCCACCGACGCCCTCGTCCAGAAGGCGAAGCGCCACCTGCTGCAGAACTACAAGCAGCCGCCCTTCGTGCTGGCGCGGGGGCAGGGCACGCGCGTCTGGGATACGGAAGGCCGCGAGTATCTGGATTTGATTGGCGGCATCGCCACGTGCGCGCTGGGCCACTGCCACCCGGACGTGGTCGCCGCCGCCAAGGCGCAGTTGGACTCGCTGTGGCACGTCTCCAACGTGTTCTATTCGCAGCCGCAGATCGACCTGGCCGCGCAGCTCACCGAGTGGTCGGGGCTGGAGCGCGTGTTCTTCTGCAACTCGGGCGCGGAGGCGAACGAGGCGCTGCTCAAGCTGACGCGCAAGGTGATGAAGGACCGGGGCACGCCGGAGCGCTTCGAGGTCATCACCTTCGACAGCAGCTTCCACGGCCGCACCCTGGCCACCGTCACCGCCACCGGCCAGGCGAAGTACCACAAGGGCTTCGAGCCGCTGCCCGCCGGCTTCACGCACGTGCCCTACGGCGACGTGGAGGCCGTGCGCAAGGCGGTGGGCCCGGCGACCGCGGCCATCCTGGTGGAGCCCATCCAGGGGGAGGGCGGGGTGCGCGTGGCGCCTCCGGGCTTCCTCAAGGCCCTGCGCGCGCTGTGTGACGAAGCGGGCCTGCTGCTCCTCGTGGACGAGGTGCAGACGGGCATGGGCCGCACCGGCAAGCCGTTCGGCTTCATGCACGAGGGCATCCTTCCGGACGGCATCAGCCTGGCCAAGGCGCTGGGCAATGGCCTGCCCATTGGCGCCATGCTCTGCAAGGAAGCGCTGGCCGCCAGCCTCACGCCGGGGACGCACGGCTCGACCTTTGGTGGCAACCCGGTGGCCGCCGCGGCCGCCAACGCGGTGGTGCGCATCCTCCGGCGCCCGGGCTTCCTGGACGAGGTCCAGGAGAAGGGCGCCCACTTCCAGGCCCGGGCGAGGGAGCTCCAGGCCCGTCTGCCCGCGGGCCGCATCCAGGCCGTCCGGGGCCAGGGGCTGCTGCTGGGCGTGGAGCTGGACCGTGAGGTCGCGCCTGTCATCGCCCAACTGCGCGGCGAAGGACTGCTCGTGAATGCCGCCGGCGAACGGACCCTCCGCTTCGCGCCGCCCTTCATCGTCACGGTGCGCGAGCTGGACGAGGGCCTGGCCATCCTCGAGCGCGTGCTCGCCGTCAACTGAGGGCCGCGGCCGTTCAGCTCTGCTCGCGTGAAGGGTTCACGGACGTTTGACGCCCTGCGTCCGGAACCCTACGCTGGAAACTCCGGAAGTCTTTCCTCGGACCGTCACTGTGAGTGCGTCAAACACGATCGTCGGGCTGGGGGCCCTGACGGATCACATCGCCACGGTTCCCCAACTGGATACGGCGCGCCTCCAGCTCAGCGCGGAGGAGGGCGCGGTGTTGCAGCTCGTCGGCCGCGTGGAGCGCATCGACCAGGTCCTGGCGCGCTCCAGGCTGGGCGAGCCGCGCACCATCGCCGTGCTGCTGTCGCTGCGCGCCAAGGGCGCCATCGTCCCCGCCCGGGTGGTGCCCCGGGGCGCGCCCGCGCCCACGGTGGACGCCGCGATGGCCGAGCAGGTGGACCTCGAGCCGGAGCGGAAGAAGGAGATCATCGAGCTGGAGCGCTCGCTGGACAGCCTGGACCACTTCGCCGTGCTGGGACTGAAGCCCGGGGCGCCGGCGTCGGAGGTGAAGCAGGCGTATTACAACGCCTCGCGCCGCTTCCACCCGGACCGTTACTTCGGGAAGAACCTGGGCAGCTTCCGCGCCCGCATGGAGCGCATCTTCCGGCGCCTCACGGACGCGCACAACGTGCTGATGCAGCCGGACAAGCGCGAGGCCTACCTGCGGGGACATCCCGCGCTGGCCCAGGCGGAGAAGGCCGCCGCGCCGCCGCCTCCCGCGCCCTCCGCGCCGCCACCGCCAACCCAGCACCTGCTGACGCCCGAGCCGCCCCCCGTCCACCACGTGGCCCCGGTGTCGCGTCCCGCGCCCGCCGCCAGCGTCCCGCCGCCGGCCTCGCCGCCAGCCGACCCGGTGGAGTCCGAGGCCCGCCGCGCGGAGCGGCAGGCCCGGCTGGCGCGTCATCCCTACCTGGCCCGCACGGGGCGGCTCGCGGAGCTGCTGGCGCGCGGCAAGGCGGCCATCGCCAGCGGCGATTGGGAGCGCGCCTACCACGACTTCCACCAGCTCCAGAGCCTCGACCCGAAGAACCGGGAGGTCGCCGTCCTGCTGGTGAAGGCGCGGCGAGCCCACGACGCGCAGCGCGCGGGCGTCGAGGTGTCCCGGGGGACGGAGCTGGAGCAGCACGGTGACAGCCTGGGGGCCATGGCCGCCTACCGGCTCGCCTGCTCGTTGGACGACCAGAACGCCGAGGCCGCCTGGCGGGCCGCCCGCCTGGGGCAACTGCTGGGGCAGGATGCCGCGGAGATCCGCGGGTTGGCGCAACGTGCCGTGGAGCTGGACGACACCCGGGTGGAGCACCACCTGACGTTGGGAAAGGTGCTGATGGACGCGGGATCGAAGAAACTCGCCAAGCGGGCCTTCGAGGACGCGGCGAAGCTGGCCCCGGACAACGCCGAGGCGAAAGCGGCGCTGAAGAAGCTGCGATGGACGTTCTAGGAGCGAGTACGCTGCCCCATGGCTGAGCCCGAACCTCTCATTGGCATCGACCTGGGGACGACGAACAGCATCGTCGCCACCGTCCAGGACGGCCAACCCGTGGTCATCAAGAACCGCACGGGCCAGGGCCTCACGCCCTCCGTCATCGCCATGGCGAAGAATGGCAAACGCCTGGTGGGCGGCATCGCCAAGCGTCAGGCCATCACCAACCCCCAGGAGACGGTGTACGCCGCCAAGCGGCTCATCGGCCGGAAGTTCTCCTCGCACGAGGTGCAGGACGCGCTGCGCTCGCTGCCCTACGAGGTCATCGCGGGGCAGCACGATGACCTGCGCATCCGCATGGGCGGCAAGGACCTGTCGGTTCCGGAGATCAGCGCCATGATCCTCCAGGAGCTGAAGACGGACGCGGAGGCGCACTTCGGCCGGCCCGTCAGCAAGGCCGTCATCACCGTCCCGGCGTACTTCAACGACGCCCAGCGGCAGGCCACCAAGGACGCGGGCCGCATCGCCGGGCTGGACGTGCTGCGCATCATCAACGAGCCCACGGCGGCGGCGCTGGCCTACGGCTTTGGCCGCACGGTGAACGGGCGCGTGGCGGTGCTGGACCTGGGCGGCGGCACCTTCGACGTGTCCGTGCTGGAGATCTCCCAGGGCGTCTTCGACGTGGTGGGCACCGGCGGGGACACGTACCTGGGCGGCGAGGACTGGGACAACCGCATCATCGAGTGGCTCGTCTTCGGCTTCGCCAAGGAGCACGGCATCGACCTGCGCAAGGACCGCATGGCGCTGCAGCGGCTCAAGGACGCGGCGGAGAAGGCCAAGGTGGAGCTGTCCAGCGTGAAGGAGGCGGCGCTCAACCTGCCCTTCATCTGCACGCCGCCCGGCGGCGGCGCCGCGCTGCACCTGCAGTCCACGCTGAGCCGCGACAAGCTGGACGACCTCACGTCGGACCTGGCCGAGCGGGTGGTGGGCATCACCACCGAGGTGCTGGGCGAGGCGGGCGTGCGCGCCTCCGAGCTCAAGGAGGTCATCCTCGTCGGTGGCATGTCGCGCATGCCCAAGATCGTCGAGGCCGTGCGCGGCTACTTCCGCCGCGAGCCCTGCAAGGGCGTACACCCGGACGAAGTCGTCGCCCTGGGCGCCGCGATTCAGGCGTACGCGCTGGTGCAGCCGGAGCACGAGCTGCTGCTCCTGGACGTGACGCCGCAGAGCCTGGGCGTGGCCATCGCCGGCGGCTCGGTGCGCCGGCTCATCCCCAAGAACACCACGGTGCCCACGTCCGCCACCGAGGTCTTCGCCACGTCGAAGGACTTCCAGCGCGTGGTGAAGATCATGGTGCTGCAGGGCGAGCACGACCTGGCGCACCAGAACGAGCTGCTGGGCGAGTTCGTCCTCACCGGCCTGCGCGAGGCGCCCCGGGGCCAGGTGGAGATCGACGTCACGTTCGACATCAACGCGGAGGGCATCGTCTCCGTCCACGCGAAGGACCGCGAGACAGGGCTGCGCCAGTCCATCACCGTCACCGCGTCCAGCGGCCTCACCGAGGAGGAACTCCAGCGCATCATGGACGAGCAGCGCGAGTACCTGCTCGCGGCGCGCGCGTCGGACGAATTGAAGACGCGGCGGGTGGAGCTGGACTCGCTGGCGCGCGACGTGGTGGACGCGCTCACGCGGGCGCGGCTGCTCCCCGGTGGCGGCGGGCTGGCGCCGGACGTCATGCCCCGCGCGGAGCAGGTGCTGGAGCACGCGCGCGCGGTTCGCGCCGGCGAGGACGTGGCGGCGCTGGCGCGGGCGTGCGAGCTGCTCACCGGGTGCCTGACGCAGCTCAAGGGGCCCTCGGCACGGGACGGCAGATGAGCACCCAGCGCGCGAACCAGCTCATCGAGGCCGGGCTGTGGCTGCGGCTCAGCGGCGACTCCCAGGGCGCCCAGCGCCTCTTCGAACGCGCGCTGGAGCTGGACCCCTCCAACACCCGCGCGCGCGAGTACCTGGCCGCCGCCGCGGGCTCGCCCTCGCGCGGGACGTCCTCGCCCTTCGAACGGCCGCCCGAGTCCGAGCCGCTGCCCGGGCACCTGAAACCCACGGCCGCGGGCCTGCCCATGGCCCCGGTGCTGGAGGGAGATTGGGGCGCCTGGGCGGACGGGCAGGGGGGGCCGCACGAGAGCGGAAACACGGCCGCGTCCACGCCCGTGGTGCTGCCTGTCGCCTCCGACGGCGCGCCCGCGGACGTCATGGAGCTCCTGGCGCGGGACGTGGACCTCGACTTCGAGGAGCCCGTCGTCACCCCATCCGGCGACACCGACGAGTACGGCGTCCCCGAGGGGACCACCCAGGAGTTCGGCCTCCCCGCGGCGGAGAGCGAGCTGGACCTGCTCCTGCGCGGGGCGGCGGACCTGCTGGAGCTGGACGACCACTCCGGCGCGGTGGACCTGCTCTTCAAGGCGAAGGAGCTGGCGCCCACGGACTCGCGCGTGGAGGCGCTGCGGGTGCGCAGCGAGCAGATGCTGATGTCGCGGCTGGAGAACAAGCTGGGCGACCTGGGCCGGGTGCCCGAGGTGCGGCTCCAGCCAGACGACATCATCTGGCTCAACCTGGACCACCGCGCCGGCTTCGTGCTGGCCCAGATTGACGGCACGGTGAGCTACGAGGACCTCTTCTCGCTGTCGGGGATGACGCGGCTGGACACCGCGCGCATCCTCGCTCAGTTGATTGACGAAGGCGTCATCGCCCCGGGCTGAGGGCTCAGCCGCGGACGATGGCCGTCCACGTCCCCTTCACCACGAGGGCGCCGTGCTGGTTGCGTGACTCGCTGGTGACGATGACGAAGCCCATGCGGGCCCGCTCGTAGAGGTCCGCGATGCGGCCCGTGGTCGTCATCACGTCGCCGGGGCGCATCACGTCCAGGAACTCCAGGTCCTGCTCCCCGTGCACCACCATCTGCATGTTGATGTTCAGCTCGGGGTCGGCGATGGCCGCGCTGAAGGGGCGGATGGCGAAGACGACGGCGAAGCTGGGGAAGGCGATGAGGCCGCCGTGAGGGCCCGCCTTCGCCGCCTGCGCGTCATGGAGCAGCGGGCTGACGTGGGCGGGCGGCTCTCCCGGCGTGCCGGCGCCGGGCTTCGCGCCGCCGAGCGCGAGGGTGAACTCGCGCATCTTCTCTTCGCCGAGGGTGTAGCGGTAGGGGCCGTACTCGCGGCCGATGAAGCGCTTGTCGAGGGCCATGGGCGTTACTCGATGGAGGCTTCGACGATGGCGCCCTTCAGGACGTCCTCGCCGCGCTGGTTGGTGGCGGAGATGTCCGCGGTGAGACGGCCGTCCTGCACGCGGGTGACGCGGCCCTGGAAGGTGATGGTGTCCTCGGGTCGCACGGGGCGCGAGAAGCGCGCCTTGACCCGGCGCACCCGGCCCGGGTCCTCGACGAAGCCGGCGATGGCCTCCACCACCCAACCCAGGGTGCACAGCCCCTGGAGGATGTTGCCGTTGAGCCCGGCGGCGGTGCCCGCCTCCGGGTCGATGTGGATGGGGTTGTAGTCCCCGGAAGCGCCCGCGTAATAAATCGGCCGGTACCGGTCGCACTCGCGGACGTGCGTGAACGTGTCGCCTGGCTGGTAGGTGCGTGGCATGGAGCCCTGGATTTACCACGCCTGGACGCCGCGCGGGCTCAGGGACCCTCCGCGTCCCGCGCGATTCCCTGATCCAACGGGTCGTCTTCTTCCGAACCCTCGCGGCGCTTGCGGTACTGCTCCCGCACGTAGGCCACGAGCTGATCCAGATAGGACGACAGGGGAGGGCAGCGCACCCCGGAGCCGTCCAGCAGCTCCAGCGTGTTGTGGCAATTGTAGATGGCCAGGTGGTTGACGTAGCTGATGGCGGCGCGCTGCGGGCGGGCCAGCTTCTCCAGCAGGGGCAGCCGCAGCATGACGTCCGCGGCCCGGGCGGAGAGGTTGAAGCGCGGCAGCTTCTTGTTCGACTTCTCCGCGATGAGCTCGTACACGCGCCGCGCGCTCATCGGGTTGGGGTCCACCAGGTGGAAGGTGTTGCCCTGGGCGCGGGCGTCCTTCGACAGGCGCCACACGGCCTCCACCACGAAGTCCACCGGCACCACGTTCAGCGGCGCCACGCCGTTGCCCGGCAGGGGCAGGGGGACCACCAGCGGCGAGGTCACCAGCAGGATGCCCAGGTAGTAGGGGCCCTCGAAGCGGTCGATTTCCCCCGTGCGCGAGTCACCCACCACGCTGGACGGACGGAAGACGGTGATGGGCAGGGTGGCGCCCGCGCGCTGCACCAGCCGCTCCGCCTGGAACTTCGTCTCCTCGTAGGCGTTGCGGAAGGCCTGGCCCCGGTCCAGCTCGTCCTCGGCGATGACGCCCACGCGGTCGCCGGACACGTAGCAGGTGGAGAAGTAGTTGAAGCGCGCCAGCTTCCCGCAGTCCCGGGCCAGCTCCAGCATGTTGCGGGTGCCGTCCACGTTCACCCGCCACGCGGTCTCCTTGGCCACGCCGAGCTGGGCCACCGCCGCCAGGTGGAAGATGTCCGTCACCCGCTCACAGAGGCGCTGATACTCCTCGCCGGACAGGCCCAGGTGCATGTCCACCACGTCGCCGGTGAGCAGCTCCACCTTGGCGCCCTTCACGCGGGCCGCGTGCTGCTGCGCCTCCTTGAAGTTCTTGGGCTGTACCAGCGCGTAGATGTGCCCCTTGGGGTCCTCGCGGGCGATGTGCTCCACCAGCCGCTTGCCGATGAACCCGGGGTAGCCGGTGAGGAAGTACGTCCCGGCCGTGGACTTCTTGCGCGTCTCGCTCATGCGGCGCGCAGCATACCCGGCGCTCAGCCGCGCGCGAGCATGGCGCGCCACATCGTCTCCACCTGGGCCCGGGTGGCCTCCAGGCCGCCGCTGTTGTCGATGACCCAGGTGGCGTGCTCGCGCTTGTCATCCAGGGGGAGCTGGGCGGCCAGCCGGCGCTCGGCGGCGGCGGCATCCAGTCCGTCCCTCGACATCAGCCGGGCCTTCTGGACCTCCCGGGGGACCCACACCACCGCCACGCCCTCCATCCAGGCGTGCATGCCGCTCTCGATGAGCAGCGGCACGTCATAGACGACGTGCGCCACGCCCTGGGCCTCCAGCGCCTGCAGCTTCTCCATGAAAGCCTGGCGCACCAGCGGGTGGGTGATGTCGTTGAGCGCGGCGCGCTCGGCGGCGTCGGAGAAGACGCGCGCGCCCAGCTTCGCCCGGTCCAGCCGGCCGTCGGCGCCCACGACGCCCGGAAAGCGCGCGGCCACCGCGGCGAGACCCGGCGTGCCGGGCTCCACCACCTCGCGGGCGATCACGTCCGCGTCCAGCACCACCGCGCCCAGCTCCCGGAGGACGCGGGTGACGGTGCTCTTCCCGGAGGCGATGCCCCCCGTCAGGCCAAAGACGTGCACGGACGCGGCCTCTACTTCGCGGCCTTCTGCGTGGTGAACGTCAACGACTGAACCGTCTTGCCGTCCTCGTTGAAGAAGATGGCCAGGCCCAGGCGGGGGTAGAGGAAGTAGGTGCGGAAGTCGTCCGTCAGCTTCTTCAGGTAGCAGGGCGTGGCGGGCGCGGCGCCGGAGGGGCAGGCGGGGCCGTAGCTGTTCTCCACCGTCTCCTTGTCGATGACGGGGCCGGGGAACACGTCGATGCGCTCGACGAGCTGCGACTCCGGATCCACCTTGAACTGGGCCTGGGTGGTGCCCTTGATGGCCTCCTTGGCCAGATAGGCGATGACCTCCTTGCCGTCCTGCCGGACGGTGCGCGACGGCTCGCCGAACTTCTTGATGATTTCCTCGCGCTTGGACACGCCCGGCTCGATTCCCTGCCAGGGCTTGGCGGCGGCGGGCACGGCGAGTGTGAGCACGGCGAGGACGGTCAGGATGCGCATTACGGCTCCTCCCTGGTGGTACGGGCGGGCATGGCTCTAGCAACCCCTCTAGCCCGACGGAAGTTTCTGCCGGTCATTCAACCACGAGACGCCTTGCCCCGTCCGGGGGGCTCTGCTACTCCGGCGGACATGCGCGTTCCTGGCATCAGGATTCTCTCCCTTCTCGTGCTGGCCGCCGCTGGGGCGGCCGGGGGCGCGGACTTCGTCGGCCCGGACAGCTGCAAGGGCTGCCACCCGGAGGCGTACGACGCCTGGATGCAGTCGAAGCATGCCCGGGCGGAGAGCTCGCTGACCGAGCAGCAGAAGAAGGACGGGCGCTGTCTGTCCTGCCATTCACCGGAGCAGGTCACCCAGGCGACCGTGAATGTCACTTGTGAGACGTGCCACGGCGGGGGTCAGTACTACTCGCCCGAGTACGTGATGAAGGACTCGGAGCTGGCGCGCCTGGTGGGTCTGGTGGACCCGTCGGAGAAGCAGTGCCGCTCCTGCCACGACGCCTCCTCGCCCTCCCTGCGGCCGTTCGACTTCAAGGAGTCGCTCAAGGCCATCGACCACTGGTCCGCCGAGCGCGCCCGCCGCGCCGCCGGGACGGATCCGTCGGTCAAGAAATGACGTTGTGATCAAGCTCATCGACGCCCGCTTCGTCACCACCGCCGTGGAGCCCAAGGGCTACCCGACGGACCACACGGCGGAGGTGGCCTTCGTCGGCCGCTCCAACGTGGGCAAGTCTTCCATGATCAACGCGCTCACCGGCCGCAAGAAGCTGGTGCGCGTGTCCAACACGCCGGGCCGCACCCGGACGCTGAACTTCTTCGACGTGGAGCTGGAGCGCGGCGGCATCCGCCACCAGCTCCGCCTGGCGGACCTGCCCGGCTATGGCTTCGCCAAGGCCAGCAAGTCGGACAAGGCCCAGTGGGAGAAGATGATCACCACCTACCTGGAGAAGCGGCACCGCCTGGAGGCCGTGGTCAGCATCATCGACTCGGAGGTGGGCCCCACCCCGGACGACCTGGCGACGCTGGACTATCTCCACGCCCACAAGCGCCGCGTGCTGGTGGTGGCCACCAAGGTGGACCGGCTCACCAAGGCCCGGCGCAAGCCCCGCATGGTGGAGCTCTCCAAGGCCATGGACGTGCCCCTGGAGGTCATCCTCCCGTTCTCCTCCACGGAGAAGCTGGGCGTGGAGGAGGTCTGGGGCGCGCTGCTGGACACCTTCGGCAAGTCCACCCGCGTCGAGCGGGGTGGGGGCTCCATCGGGTAACGGCCGCTCCGGGTGGGGTTCCCCTCCCGGGCCGGGGGACGCTGTGGTAGGGACCGCGCCGTGTCCGAGAACGGAAATGGCAAGGACCTGCAGCTCGCCTCACGGGAGCTGCGTCAGCGGTTGATGAGGCTGTCCCCGCGTCAGCGGGTGGATGCCCTCCTGGACGTCGCGGAGGCGCGGGCGCTGGTCCGCTCGATGCCCGCCGAGGACCTCTACGTCACCATCCAGGAGCTGGGGCTGGCGGACGCGACGGAGCTGGTGCAGCTCGCGTCGCCCGGCCAGTTCCGCGCCTTCGTGGACCTGGGCGGCTGGCAGCGCGACAAGCTGGACCCGCACGCCGTCCTCACCTGGCTGCGCGCGGCGCGGGGCGGGGTGGATGACACCGCGGAGTTCCTGCGCAAGCTGCACGCGGTGGACCTGGAGGTGGTGGAGTACCTCCTGCGCGAGTTCATCGAGGTGCACGATTTGGAGGAGAACCCGGACGTCAACCCGCCCGGCGTGACGATGGAGACGCCCGAGGGGCGCTACCTCATCGAAATCAAGGTGGAGGGCGTGGAGATGTCCGCCGTCCGGATGCTCCTCAACGACCTCCTGGCGGAGAACCCCTTCGAGGCCGTGCGCCTGCTGGAGGCGGTGCGCTGGGAGCTGCCCAGTGAGATGGAGGAGACGGCGTACCAGTTCCGCCGCGGCCGGCTCGCCGACCTGGGCTTCCCGTCGCTCGAGGACGCCGTGGCGCTCTTCAGCCGCGTGGACGTGGCGCCGTCCCCCTCGGCCGCCGCGCGCCCGGGGCTGGTGCCGCAGGGCGGCCACGTGGACTACCTGGACGCGGCCTTCCGCGGGCTGACGTTGACGGAGGCCCTGAACGCGGAGGACGAGCTGCGCGAGGTGGCCAGCGCCGCGCTGGTGGCGGACCTGGCGGACCCCGGCGATTTGGACGCCATCCGCCGCGCCAGCGAGACGGTGCGCGACTACCTGTCGCTCGGGCTCGAGCACCTGACGGGCGCGGACACGGAGCGCGCCCCGGACGTGCTGCGGGACACGCCCATGCGGCGCATCTTCCAGACGGGCTTCTCGCTGACGCTCCAGCTCAAGTTCCGCGCGGACCGGCTGGTGAAGATGCCGGGCGCCCTGGTGGACGGCGTGCTGATGGTGCTGCCGGAGGAGGCCGCCGCCATCGCGGCGCTGCGGCAGAAGCGGCCCCGGCGGGCGCTGCGGGTGGAGGGCGCGGAGCCGGTGTCGTTCCGCTCCCGCAGGGAGCTGGCCGCCAGCGAGGCGCTGCTCGCCCGCGCGGAGGCGCAGGTGCGGTTGCTGCGCGGCGCGCTGGGCGGCAACGACGACGCGGTCCGGGAAACTCTGGCGCGCTTTGGCGTGTCCCTGGAGACGCTGGGCGTGGAGCGGCTCTTCGCCGCCGTGGTGGCCATGGCGGTGTTGGAGGAGCGCGCGGCTCCGCGCCCGGTGCCACTGGGCCGCGTGGTGGAGCTGGGTCAGCGCCTCTTCGAGGGCACCCCGGACGCACCGCGCGTGCGGGACTCCGCGGCCGAGCGCGCCCGCAGGGGGCTGGAGCCCGTGGTGCCGCCGGAGGCCCACGCGGAGCTGCACCGGCTGGTGGGGGTGACGCTGTCGCGGCTGTTGGAGGAGCTGGGGACGGCGTGGCTCCAGGATGGCCGGCTGGAGCCGGTGGCCTCGGCGATCCTTCCGATGGAGTCCGCCCCCGTCCCGTAGGAATTTCAGTCTTGGGCGGCCCGCCAGCCAGGCGAGGCCGTCCCGTCTTAGAAGATTCAGGGCTTTGCCCGATGGGGCCCCTGGCATGTCCTCTGCTTTCGCCCAGGCACGCGTATTGGTGCGCGACGCAACTGCCGGGAGGTGGAGTGAATGGTGCTGGGAGAGCAGGGGCAGCGCCGTGACGTGTGGGCCTTCTATGCGCTGACCGCCTTCGCGGCGGTGATGTACGCGGTGCCGGGTGAGTGGATTCCGGCGCTCGCGCCGCTTCGTCTCGCGCTGGTGACGTCCGGGCTGGCGGCGGGACTCATGGTGATTCGCCGGCTGGGCCGGGCGGAGCCCATCTATGTGGACGGCTCGCGCGGGCTGGCGCTCATCGCCTTCTCGACGTTGGCGGTGGCCTCCATCGGCTGGTCGGTGAATCCGGAGGTCACCACGGCCACGGGCGTGGAGCTGTTGAAGCTGACGGCCATCTACATCACCTTCGTCAACGTCATCACCACGGGCCGCCGGCTGGCGGTGGTGTGCGGGGCCATGGTGCTCGCGTCGGTGGTGACGTCCATTGGTGCCATCAACTGGTACCTGGTGGGCGAGGACCTGGTGGAGGGCTTCCGCGGGCGCTGGGTGGGCGTCTACGCGGACCCCAACCACATGGCGATGAATCTGGCCCTGGTGGTGCCGCTGGCCGTGGCCTTCGTGGCGCGCAAGGGCAGCGCCTGGGTGTGGCGGCTGGCGTGTCTGGTGGCGGCGGGCCTGGCGGTGGCGGGCATCGTCGTCTCGCACTCGCGCGGTGGCTTCATTGGCTTGTCGGTGGCCATGGCGCTGTGGGCCATCCGGGAGAAGCGCCGCATCCAGTCCATCGTCGTGGGCTCGATCTTCGTGATGGGCCTGCTCGTCTTCGCGCCGCAGAGCTTCTGGCAGCGCAACGAGACGGTGGCCGAGTTCCACGAGGATGCCTCCGCCATGGGCCGCGTCTACGCGTGGCAGGTGGCCAGCCGCATCAGCCTGGACAAGCCGCTGCTGGGCGTGGGCGCGGGCAGCTTCCGCTATGCGTGGCCCATGTACGCGCCGCCCGAGGCGCGCCGGGCCTACGTGGCGCACAACATCTTCCTGGATGTGATTGGCGAGCTGGGCTGGGTGGGCCTGGCGTTCTTCATGGTGTTCGCGGGCGGTGCCGCGGGCGGGGCCTTCGAGGCGTCGCGAGACAAGGAGATTGGCTGGCTGGCGCGGGCGCTGTCGGCGTCGGTGGCGGGCTATCTCGTGTGTGACTTGTTCTCCGGCTACATCCTGTCCGCGCATTGTTACGTGCTCTTCGGGTTGGCGGCGGCGGCGCACCGAATCGCTCGGGCGACGGAAGCCGCTTCGGACATGCAACGGGTTCCGGCTCCTCGCGAGCCGGTGGTGGCGACGTGGGAGGGGTCCGGACATGCGGCGTGAGGAAGCGCGGATGGGGCAAGAGCCCCTTCGCCTGGTGCAGTTCACCCGGTCTTTCCACATTGGAGGGACCGAGGTGCAGGTGTTGGAGTTGCTGCGGGGGCTTCCCCCCAGCTACCGGTTGCAGGTGTCCGTGCTGGACGACTCGGGGCCGCTCATTGGCGCGGTGTGGAAGCTGGGCCACGCGCCCGCGGCCTTCCCGCTCAAGGGCTCCGTGGTGCAGGCGAACACCGCGTATCAGGTGTACCGCATGGCGCGCTGGCTCCGGCAGCACCGCGTGGAGCTGGTGCACGTGCACGACTTCTATTCGACGATGGTGGCCGTGCCGGCCGCGAAGCTCGCGGGCACCAAGGTCATCGTCGGCCGGTTGGACCTGTCGCACTGGCAGGGGAAGGCGCGCCGCGCCGTGCACTCGCGGCTGACGCGCATGGCGGACCACGTGATTGGCAACGCGGAGGCCATCCGCAACCAGCTCATCACGGAGGAGGGCCTGCCCCCCTCACGCGTCTCCGTCATCCACAACGGCCTGGACTTGCCGCGCTTCGAGTCCCGCCGGCGCGAGGGCCTGCGCGGCCCCCTGCCGGAGACGGGCGGCGCGCCGGTGGTGGTCCACGTGGCCAACATGAGCCACCCGGTGAAGCGGCAGGAGGACCTGCTGCTCGCCCTGGCGATGCTGCGCCACGAGGGCGTGAAGCTGCATGCCTTCCTCGTGGGCGATGGCGAGCGGCGCCCCGGCCTGGAGAAGCTGGCCGGTGAGCTGGGGGTGGCCGACCGCGCCCACTTCCTGCGGCACCGCACGGACGTGCCGGCCATCTACGCGCGGGCGAACTTCGGCGTCCTCTGCTCCACCGCGGAGGGCATGTCCAACGCCGTCATGGAGGGCATGGCCGCGGGGCTCCCCATGGTGGTGACGCGGGTGGGCGGCAACACCGACCTCGTGCTCGACGGCGAGCGGGGCCTGGTGGTGGACCCCGAGCGCCCCGCACAGCTCGCCCAGGCCTTCCGTCAATTGCTCTCGAATCCCGAGAAGGCGAGAGAGATGGGGAAGGCCGCGCGGGACTTCGTCGCGCGTGAGCTGTCTTTGGAGAAGATGGTCCGCCGGCATGACGCGCTGTACCAGCGCATCGTGCGGGGTACCGACGCCTGAGCCGTGTCAGAGCGGTGTGGATACTGCTTCCTCACCGGGCGCAATGAGGGCGGAACCAGGGCGTAGGGCGGGGTGAGTCCCACTCCTTCCGGAGCTCCGCCATGGTTCTGCCCCTGCTGTTGGTCCTCGCCGCCGCGCCCGCCACCCAGACGTGGAAGTTCGGCACGGAGGGTACGCCCGCTGTCCACATCGCCAATGTTGATGGCGCGGTGCGCGTAGATGGGGTAGACGGGAATGACGTGGTTTTCGAGGTTGTTCGGGAAGGCGCGGAGAAATCTCGGAACGAAGTCGAGGTGCAGGTCGTCCAAACAGGAGACGACATCCGAGCGCGGGTTTGTTGCGGCCCGTGTGAAGAAGGAATGCAGACCTGCCGTCAGAAGATGCAGCCGGTTCGGTTCACGGTGAAGGTGCCCCGGGGAGCGCGTCTGGAAGTGGCCACGGTGGGTGGCCCGGTGACGGTGAACGGGGTGGCGGGGGCGCAGGAGCTGACGACGGTGGGGGGCCGTGTGGAAATCAACGGTTCCGAGGAGCGGTTGGCTGTCAGCACGGTGGAAGGCAGCGTGGCACTGGCACCACGGAAGTTCGTGACTACTTCTGTGACCACGGTGAGCGGGGATGTCCGGCTGAAGCTGCCGGCCAAGGCGGATGTCACGGTGGAATTCAATACGGTCAGCGGTCGTTTCAACGACAGCGCCGCGATGATGGGCAGCCGCGAGAAGACGTACGGCGCGGGCACCCAGTCGATGGAAGTCAGCACGGTCAGCGGCTCGCTCGCCGTGCACCCATAGCTTTCGAGGCCCGTCCAGCACTGGGCCCGGGGCGCTCGCCGGTGAAACTCCAAGGCGCCGGCGAGCGCTCATTTTTTGTCCGCGACTTGACTTGATGCGTCAGGCGGTGGCCCGGTGTTCGGCGCCAATCGCGTCGCGGACCTGTTTGAACCCGTCCCGGGCGAGCAGCGTGGCCAGGGCGGGGAGGATGTGCCCCACCATGCCGGGCCCCTCGTAGATGAACCCCGTGTACACCTGCACCACGGACGCGCCCGCGCGCAGCTTCTCGTAGACGTCCTGGGCGGTGAAGACGCCGCCCACGCCGATGATCGGCAGGGCGCCGCCGCTGCGCGCGTAGGCCCGGCGGATGACGGCGTTGGCCGGCTCCCGCACGGGCGCGCCGGACAGGCCCCCGGCTTCCTTCGCCAGGGGGTGCTCGAAGGGGCGGGCCAGGGTGGTGTTGGTGGCGATGAGCCCGGCGAGCTTGCAGGCCCGCGCCACGTCCACCACCTCGTCCACGGCCTCGGGCGTGAGGTCCGGGGCAATCTTGAGGAACAGCGGCTTGCCCGGGGCCACGGAGGCCAGGCGCGCCTGCACCGCGCCCAGCAACTGGGTGAGCTGCTCGGGCTCCTGCAGCTTGCGCAGGCCCGGCGTGTTGGGGGACGAGGCGTTGACCACCACGTAGTCCCCCAGCGGCGCCAGCGCGTCCACGCAGGCCACGTAGTCCTCCACCGCCTGCTCCAGGGGCGTGTCCTTGTTCTTCCCGATGTTCACGCCCAGCGGGCCGGGGCGCCACGTCTGCATCCGCAGCCGCGTGGCGGCCTGGGCGGCGCCGTGGTTGTTGAAGCCCATGCGGTTGATGACGGCCCGGTGCTCCGGCAGGCGGAACAGGCGGGGGCTGGGGTTGCCGGGCTGGGGCCGGGGCGTGAGGGTGCCAATCTCCACCGCGGAGAAGCCGCAGGCGAAGAGTCCGTCCACGGCCTCGGCGTCCTTGTCCAGGCCCGCGGCCAGCGCCACGGGGTGGGCGAAGCGCATCCCCGCCACCTCCACGGCCAGGTTCGGTGGGGCCCCCTCCAGGGCCTTCTCCCGCAGGGACTCGCACAAGTCCCGCGAGCGGCCCAGGTAGTGGAGCCCCGCCATGCCGAGCCGGTGCGCGCGCTCGGCGGACAGCTGGAAGAGCAGCGAACGGGTGAGTCCGTACATGGGCGGACTCAGGCCGGGATGAACGAGGCTTCGCGGGCCCAGGCGAGCGTCTGGTCCACCTGCTCGGGCGTGAGGATGCCGTTCTGCTCGATGATGTCGATCTCCCGCCGCATGTCCGTCTCCAGCAGGTAGGGGCCGTCCGTGTTGATGGTGAACTTCACCTTGCGGTCCCAGAAGGTGCGGACGATGTGGCGCAGCTCCTCCACGCCCTCCACGGCCTTGGTGTGCAGGTTGGACGTGGGGCACAGCTCCAGGACGATGTCGCGCTCGCGCAGCACCTTCATCGCGTGCTCGTCGTAGGCGGCGCGGATGCCGTGGCCGATGCGGTGCGGCTGGAGCTTCTCCACCACCGACATGACGCCCTCGGCGCCGGTGCCGCGCGTCTCTCCGGTGTGCACCGTGCACTTGAGCCCGGCGCGGCGGGCGCGCGAGAAGAGCTCCTCGTACTGGGAGACGACCTCCGGCCGCAGCTCCATGGCGTTCGTCTCCGTGCCCGCCAGGTCGATGCCGTACACGCCGCGCGTGCGGTACTTGATGGCCTTGTCCACGATGATGCTGTTGAGGCGGTGGTCGAACTCACGCGCCAGGCAGAAGATGAGGCCCATCTTCACGCCGTACTCCAGCACCGCGCGGTCCATGCCGCGCAGCGCGGCGTGGATGATGTGGTCCAGGTCCAGCTCCGAGTTGAGGTTGCGCTTCATCGGGTTGAAGCGCAGCTCCATCTGCGTCACGCGGCTGCCGCGGTACTCCTTGCCGATGACCTCGTAGACGGAGCGCTCGATCGCGCTGGGCGAGGACTGAATCTTCTCCGTCCAGGTGTGGAGGATCTTGAGGTAGTCGTCCAGGCTGCCCACCTTGCCCGGACGCGAGGTGATGAGCTCCACGAAGTCGAAGTAGTTCTTCACCGGGAGCTTGAAGCCCTGCTGGTGGGCGATGGACCAGAGGATGTGGGGCGCCACCGCGCCACCCACGTGGATATGCAGGTCGATCAGATCGCGTGCCATGGCGGCATGTATGCACAGTGCCGGGCGCGCGTAAAGGCTACCGCCGGAGCAGGACGTACACCGCGCCGGTGCCGCCGTCCTGGGGACGTGCGGTAGCGAACGCCAGCACCATCCGGCCAATCCGCTTCTCGGACAGCCAGCCCTTGAGCCGCTCCTTCAGCACCGGAATCTGGTCCTTGGAATTCAAACCGCGGCCGTGGACCACCAGCACGCAGCGCCGCTTCGCGCGGCGGCTGTCGCCGAGGAAACGCTCCAGCGCGTCGCGGGCCTCCAGCTGCGTCTTTCCGTGAAGGTCCAACTGTCCCTGGATGGCGAAGTCTCCGCGGCGCAGCGCGCGCAGCAGGTTCCGGTCGATGCCGGGGCCCGCGCCCTCGAGGAACTCGTCCGAGCCGGAGAAGTCGAAGTCCCCCTGGCCGGCGACCAGCTCGGAGAGCTGCGCCAGCGCCTCCGCGTTCTCGTCGATGATTTCCGGCAAGCGCGGGTTGGGGGTGGGGGCCTCGCCCCGGTGGGTCATCTGCTGCACGCCGTCCATGGCGGAGAAGAAGAGGGAGGCCTCGTCCTCCTCGCGGACCTTGGGGGCCTTCGCGGCCCGGGGCGGGGGCGCCGCGGCCTTGCGCTGGGTGGCCTCCGTGGCGGCCTTCTCCTGCGCCGCCTTCTTCTCCTGGTCCTTCATCGTCTGGATGGCGGACTTGAAGGGGTTGTTGGCGAACGCCGGTTCCTTCTTCTTGGGGCCGTTGCGCTGCTGGCTCATGGCTGGAGCTCTGTCCTCGTCGTGGGCGTCTGGGGGGATGTAACCCGGTGTCACAGGCCGCGCAGGCGCCGAATCTCTTCGTACGCGTCGCGGACCTCCTGGAAGCGACGGGCCGCCTGCTCGGCGGCCTGGCGGCCCAGGTGGGCGGCTTTGTCGGGATGGAACTCGGCGGCGAGCTGCCGGAAGGCGCGCTTCACCTCCACGTCCGTCGCGTCCGGCGTCAGGCCCAGGGCGGCGTAGTGCTCGTCGCTGGCGCCCAGGTGGGCGGAGATGATGGCGTGCTCGTCCGCCTCGGAGATGCCCAGGCCCTCGGCCACGCGGCGCAGCACCTCGCGCTCGGAGCGCTGCATGCCGCCGTCCGCCAGCGCCAGCTCGTACAGCGTGTCGAGCAGCCGGTGCCGCTCGCTCGCGGGCAGCTGCGCCTCGCAGGCGCTCACCGCGGCGTCCAGGTCGGGCGGGTGGTTGAGGAAGGTCTTCAGGTGGCCCCGGACGACCTCCAGCGCCTCGGGCCCGTAGCCCAGCGTCTTCTGGAAGTACCGGCGCACCACCTTCACCTCGTCGCGGCGGACCTCCCCGTCGGCGTGGGCCACCTCCACGAAGACGGCGCACAGGTCGCTGGCGAGCTGCTCGTAGGGCTCTTCCTCCCGCCTGGAGAGCGCGTGCCCGGCCGTGTCGTCGTAGGGCAGGGGATACGTCGGCGCGAAGTCGGACAGGGCCTCGGGGTCCTGGGGCGGCATCGCGTTCAGGGCGTCGTAGTAGCGCCCCGCGAAGCCGCCCGCGATGAGGAACAGGACGATGGCCCACGGGCTGCCCACGAGCAGCCCGGCCATCAGCCCCAACATCGCTCCCAGTACTGTCCCTGCGCCCATGACCGAGGTTCCGCTCCCTTTCCGGCGGGGGAGTTTCGCATAGAGTGCCATGCCTTATGGCCCAGTTGATGGATGGCAAGGCGGTCGCGGCGCGAGTGCGTGCGGAGGTCAAGGCGGAGGTGGACCGGCTCAAGCGCGAGCACGGCCTGACGCCGGGGCTCGCCGTGGTGCGCGTGGGGGAGGACCCCGCCTCCAAGGTCTACGTCAACGGGAAGAAGAAGGCCGCCGAGGAGGTGGGCTTCAACTCCTGGGAGCTCCACCCGGACGCGGACGTCTCCCAGGAGGCGTTGTTGAAGGTCATCCACCAGCTCAACGAGGACCCGGCGGTGCACGGCATCCTGGTGCAGCTCCCGCTGCCCCGGCACATCGACCCGGACGTCATCATCGCCGCCGTGAAGCCGGAGAAGGACGCGGACGGCTTCCACCCCCTCAACGCCGGCAACCTGCTGCTGGGCCGGCCCGCCACCCGCGCGTGCACCCCCTACGGGGTGATGCGGCTCTTGGAGGAGATTGGCTGCGACCCCGCGGGCAAGCGGGCCGTGGTGGTGGGGCGCAGCAACATCGTGGGCAAGCCCATGGCGTTGATGCTGCTCCAGAAGAACGCCACGGTGACCATCTGCCACAGCAAGAGCGACCTGCGCAGCGAGGTGGAGGGCGCGGACATCCTGGTCGTCGCCGTGGGCGTGGCCGAGCTGGTGAAGGGCGCGTGGATCAAGCCCGGCGCCGTGGTCATCGACGTGGGCATGAACCGCAAGCCGGACGGCAAGCTGGTGGGGGACGTGGAGTTCGCGGCCGCCGCCGAGCGCGCCGCGTACATCACCCCGGTGCCTGGCGGGGTGGGGCCCATGACCATCGCGATGTTGATGCGCAACACGCTCGAGGCCGCCGAGCGCACCCTGCGCTGACGCGGCGCTTCGCTACCTGCGGGCGCCGACCGTCAGGTAGGCGGTGAGGGTGACGCGCTGGGGGCCCGAGCCCAGCTCCGACAGCGCGCGCTCGTGCATGGACCAGAGCAGGGGCTCCCACTGGTCGCCCATCGCCTTGCTGGCCAGCACCACGGGGGCGCTGGAGCGGGTGGTCGCGTCCACCATGGCGGCGGTGGACGGGTAGTCGATGTGCCCCTCGACCTCGTGGACGGTGACGTCGCAGAAGCCGCCCTGGCCCATCTCTCGCTGGCAGGACTCCGCGTCAGACAGGGGCGCGGGGGCCGCCGTCGGAGGCGGCACGCCGAGCGCTTCCCAGAGGGGGGTGTAGACGGCTCGCAGCTCTCGCGAGCGGTCGAAGGGCGTCCAACTGGAGATGACCGCGCGTCCGCCGGGTTTCAGCACGCGGTGGAGCTCGCGGAAGCCTCGCTCGCGCTCCGGGAAGAACATCAGGCCGAACATGGAGAAGGCCGCGTCGAACGCGTGCTCCTCGAAGGGCAGGGCCATGCCGTCGCCCTCCAGGACCTCCACGGACAGCTGGGCCTCGGAGGTGCGCGCGCGCAGGGCGGAGAGCATCTCCGGTGCGAAGTCCACGGCCGTCACGCGGGCGCCATTGCGCGCGGCGAGCAGCGCGAGCGTCCCGGGGCCCGCGGCGACGTCGACCACGCGCATCCCTTGCACCACGCCGGCCCGGATGAGCGCGTCCCGGGAGAACGTCTCGAAGGTGGGCATCAGCTCGCGCACGTACTCGGGGGCCACGAGGTTCCAGGCCTCGGGCATGGCGAGGGGCGACACGGACGACATGGGGGACTCCTTGGAGAAGGTGACTCGTCCGCGAGCCTGCATGCGCCCTGTCGCAGGCGCAATTTCGTTGCACCCGCGGGTGTTCGGCCCGGGCCCCGCCGCCTGTACGTCTTCAGCGAGACTGTCCTACGGTGGCGGTTTCCTCAGGGGAGGGCGCACCATGCCGACGCGGGAAGAGCGGATTGTGGGAGGCATCTACGGGTTGCTCGTGGGGGACGCGCTGGGCGTGCCGTACGAGTTCCACGCCCCCGGACGGATCCCCGCGCCCGAGCAGATCGACTTCCAACCCCCCGAGGGCTTTCCGCGCGCGCATGACGGTGTGCCGCCGGGCACGTGGTCCGACGACGGCGCGCAGGCGCTGTGTCTGCTGGACTCGCTGCTCTACCAGGGGCGCTTGGACCCGGAGGACCTGGGGCGGCGTCTGGTGAACTGGATGGAGTGGGGCTACCTCGCGGTGGATGGCCAGGTGTTCGACGTGGGCATCCAGACGCGCGTGGCGCTCATGGACATCCACGCCGGAACACCTGCGCTCCAGGCCGGCCCCCGGGGGGAGCAAGACAACGGCAACGGCGCGTTGATGCGCGTGTTGCCATTGGCCCTCTGGCACGCGGGCGCTGACGCGGAGCTGGTGTCGGACGCGATGACGCAATCGCGTGTCACGCACGGGCACCCGCGCTCGCAGGTCTGCTGCGCGGTGTATTGCCTGTGGGCTCGCCGCATCCTGGAGGGCGCCACGAACCCGTGGGAGGAGGCGCTGACCACCTTCCGTTCGCTGTATCCAGAAGGCACCGAGGCACGGGTCGAGCTTGAGACACAGGTCGTGCCGCCCGGCTGGGAAGGCCTCCGGGGAACAGGCACGGGCTATGTCGTCGACTGCCTGCGCTCCGCGTGGCAATGCGTCGCCGGAGGCAACACCTACGAGCAGGTGGTGAAGGCCGCCGTGCGGCTCGGCCGGGACACGGACACCACGGCGGCGGTGGCGGGGGGCATCGCCGGGTTGGTCCACGGCGTGGAAGGCATCCCCGCGCGGTGGCGTGAGGCGTTGCGCGGGCAGGCGTTGTTACATTCCATGTTACAAAGACTGCTCAAGTGCGCCGTGAGTTGAGGTTGACCCGGTGGCGCACAATGCAACCAAGTCAGATTTTTCCCGGGTGCGGTTGACTCCGATTTCTTGAAAACTGTACAAGTGACGCCTCGCAGTCACAAAGCGTGCAACCCCTATCGGGAGGTGCGGCATTGGCTGACAAGCGCAGGCGTCTCCTGGCTCAGTGGTTCATTCGCGTCGCGCCCATTGGATTGGCGCTGCTGCTCGCGGTGCATTTCGGCGTCACACTCGCCTATCTGACACCCATCAACCCGTTGAAGTTGCGCGTGTTTCAGCCGGTGAAGGGCTACATGGAGCCCTTCTTCTCCCAGCGCTGGACGCTGTTCGCGCCCAACGTGGTGGCTCAATCACGTGCGCTGTTGGTGTCCTGTCGGACGGAGGATGCCCACCGGGTGGTGCGTGAGCACCCCGTCGTTGACATCACCCAACCCCTGCGGGACCTCAAGCGCCGCCATCGCCTGACGCCCGCGGACCGGCTGGACCGGGCTCAAATCACGGGCGTGACGATGTTGCATGCACAGGATGACGAAGCGGCCCGCCGTCTGCTCAAGAAGCCCGAGGACACGCCGGCCTACCGGGAGGCCGTCGCGGCCGTGGAGCAGGAGCGAAAGGTCCGGCGTGAGCACGGCACCCGGTTGCTGGCGCGCGTCGCTTCCGCGGCATGTCGCGGCCTGCATCCCAATGACAAGATTCTCGAGGTAGGCATTCGCATCGCGACCTTGAAGGCCCCGCCCTTCTCGCGGCGCATGGAGCCGGAGGAGGCAGGTGAGACGACGTACTCGGACCTGCCCTGGCAGCCGTACGAGGCAACGGAGACACTGTGAGCCTGCCCATTTCAACGGAAAGCCAGGCGCCCGCCAGCGCCTGGGATGGGATGGTCGCGCGCGTCAGCCAGCCTCGCTTCCTCATCGGGGCCAGCTTGTTCCGCATCTGCGCGGGGCTCGCCATCGTCATCCAGTACCTGCTGAATCATGCCCAGCGGCGATACTTGTTCGGTCCGGAGGGCCTCTGGCCATGGGACACGTTCGCCGCGAGCATGGCGAACTCGGCGACCTTCTCTGTCTACGCCTGGAGCCGCTCGCTCATCTGGTTCGAAGCGTGCTTTCACCTGGGATTGCTGGTGTCGCTCCTGTGGCTGGTGGGGTGGCGCACCCGCCTCACCACGCCGTTGACGTATGTCTTCTTCTGGTCCCTGCACCAGCGCTTCCCTGGCATCTGGGACGGAGGTGACAACCTCATCCACCTGGTGCTCGTGTACGCGATGTTCGCGGACGTCGGGGCCTGGTTCTCCCTGGACGCGAAGCGGCGCGCGTTGACGCCCGTGGACGCACACGCCATGGGCGCCCGGCTCGGGGGCATGCTTCACAACACGGCCATCCTCGCCTTCGCGCTGCAGCTCAGCCTCGTGTATGGCGTGGCGGGCCTCTACAAGGTCCAGGGCGACGTCTGGCAGGACGGCACGGCCATCTACCATGCCTTCCGAAGCGGGCAGTTCGTCTGGCCTGGCTTCTCCGAGTTGCTCTATCAGAACGCCGTCGTGGTGACGCTGCTGTCGCATGGGACGGTCGCCTTCCAGGTGGCGTTCCCCTTCCTGCTCTTCTTGAACCGGCACACCCGCCGCATCGCGGTGGCGCTGGGCCTCACGTTTCATCTCGGAATCGCGCTGTTCCTCGGCCTCATCACCTTCTCCCTCTTCATGGCGTCCGTGGACGTGGCACTCATCGACGATGACGAGTACCGCGCCCTGGGGAGGTGGCTCACGCGGCTGAAAAGTCGCTGGCTCCCCGGAGGGAGCCCGCGCATGCCCGCGGCAGCCCAGGCCCTGCAAGAACAGCCCTCGGAACCCCCGCTGGCGTAAGCCTGACGGGGCTCATGAAGGCAGGCCCGGGGTGTATCCGGTGTCTGTCGTCATGCCCACCCACGCAACCCACCACCAGGAGACGTCACATGAAGAAGACGCTTGCTCGTTTTGGTCTGCTCGGCCTGCTCGCGGGCCTCGCCGGCATGTCCTACTCGATGCCCGCGGCGGCCGCCCCCAAGCCGACGCAGCAGGAGAACATCGGCATCTACGAGTACGAAATCATCATCGGCGACGACTACATCTACCTCATCTACGAGTACGGCGAGTTCTCCCCGGTGGCCAACGCGACCACCACCGCGCTGAACGACTCCACGTTCGACAACTAGTCGTTCGCCGTTCCTGACAGGCGCGCGGGGTGCTCATGGCACGCCGCGCGCCTGTTGCTTCGTGTTCCTCCAGCCCGACCCCGAGCCGTGATGAAGCGATTCCTGATGTGGGCCCTTGGTGTGGTGGTCGTCGTCGTGGGTTTTCTCGTGGGACAGCGCTTCTCCGCGGAGCCGCCCACGCAAGGCCCCCCGCCCGCCGCGTCGCCGGGCAACCGGGTCGTGGTGCGCACCGAGGCTTCCAGCGCTCCGGAGGCGCGGGGCCGGGGCGGTGGTGGTTCTGGGGAGTCCGTCTCGCTGTCCGTCGTTCCGGACGCGGACGCCCCGGGCACGCTCCGACTCCAGGGGCTGGTGCTGGACGCGCAAGAGCTGCCCGTGCCGGGGGCGCTCGTGCGGCTGGATTCGTCGTCGGTTCGCCCGGTGCGGACGGGGCAGGATGGCACCTTCCTCTTCACCGGCCTGCCCGCCAGGGCATTCCAGCTCGAGGCCCTCCACGAAGGGGCGATGGCGGGCCCCGTGTCCTTCTGGCTGCGGGAGGACACCGAGCCGCTCGTGCTGCACCTGCTCCCCGCGGCGTCCCTTCAAGTGGACGTCGTGGAGCGGGGCTCGCGCCAGCCGCTCGCGGGCGCGCAGGTGGAGCTCCGGGTGCCCCAGCCGCGTGATGCGCGGACGGATGCTTCGGGCCGCGCGCTGGTGAAGGCGATTCCCTCCGGCCGGCACATGCTGCGGGTGACCGCCGACGGCTTCGCGCCCGTCTGGAAGGCGGTGCCGGTGGGGGCCGCGTCCGCGACTCCGCAGCAGCTGACCGTGGAGCTGGGCGGTGGCGCCGCCGTGTCGGGCACGGTGGTGGACTCGCGCGGAGCTCCCGTGCCGGGCGCGCGCGTCACGCCGGCTCCCCAGGCCCGCGCCTTCTTGCCGCTGGCGGACGCGCGGTGGGATGGCGTGGTGGCGGACGCGGAGGGCCGGTGGCGCTTCGAGCGCCTGGAGCCCGGCTCCTACCGTTTCACCGCGTCGGGCTCCCAGCACGCGCCGGGCACGTCCGCGCCCGTGCGCGTGGAGGGCACGAGCCCCGTGGACGGGGTCGTGGTGTCGCTGGGCGACTCGGCCCGGCTCGAGGGCACGGTGGTGGATGCTCACGGCGCCCCCGTGCCCGGGGCCGTGGTGCGGGTCGTCCTGGATGAAGGCCTGGGGCGCACGCTGGCGCGACAGACGACGGTCGACTCCCAGGGCGCCTTCCGGATGGCGGACCTGCCCCGGAAGCGGGTCGCGGTGGCCGCCGTCCACGACGCGGCCTCGTCGTCCACCCGCTACGTCGACCTCTCGCAGGACGGCGCGGGCGCAGGCGTCGAGCTGGTGCTGGACGCGACGGGCGTGGTGCGAGGGCGCGTGGAGTTCGCCAACGGTGAGTCCGTGGGGGAGGCCGTCATCGTGGCCGAACCCGCCAGCGCGCTGGTCCGAGGCCGCGTGGAGTCGACGCTGCGCGGGAAGCACGTCACCGTCGCGGACCCGGGGGGGCGCTTCGAGGTCCGGGGCCTCGTCCACGGGACGTACCTCCTTCGCGCCGCGGCGCCTGGGACCCCCCTGCACCAGCGGGTGGCGTGGATGGGGACGCCGGTTCGCGCGGAGACGGGGGGCTCCGACGTCGTCCTGCGGATGCGACGCGGCGGCAGCCTGTCCGGTCAGGTTCGCCTGGAGGATGGCGCGGTGCCCGCCGCCTTCACCGTCACGCTGCGGGGCGGCTCCGGCACGTCGTTCGGGGGCGGGGACGGCCGCTTCCAGGTCAACGGCATCCCCGCCGGCGAGTACACGGTGTTCGTCTCCGGCCCCGGCTTCCTCACGAAGTCCCTGCCCGCGCTGAAGGTGGAGGAGGACCAGGACACGAACCTGGGCGCGGTGTCGCTTTCGCGAGGTCGCCGGTTCACCGGCCGGGTGGTGAACGCGGCCGGCGCGCCCGTCCAGGGGGCCACCGTCACCGTGTCGCAGCCCGTGCGTGGCAGCTCGGTGGTGGTGGGGGCCGCCGCGGAGCTGGAGCACGGCCTGCAGCAGGTGAGCAGCGACGCGGAGGGCCGCTTCGTGTTGGAAGGGCTCTCCATCTCCACCTTGCAGCTCGGCGCGGAGCACCCCGTGGAGGGCCGCTCGGCCTTCGTTCGCGTGGAGGAGGGCGTCCAGGACCGGACGCTGGAGGTGAAGCTCTCCGCGGTAGGCCAGCTGGAGGGCACGGTTCGACGCGGTGCCGAGCCCGTGAGCGGGGCCTTGGTGGTCGTCACCAGCCCGGGCGCGCCGTCGGGCGGCAACAGCATCGCCACGGGGACTGACGGCGCCTTCCAGTTCGACAGCCTCACCCCCGGGACGTACACGGTCCTCGCGGTGGTGGACTCCGGGGCGGGCCAGCAGGTGGAGCGCGGCACCGTCACCATCCGTCCAGGGGAGACGTCACGCCTGAGCCTGGAGCTGCCGCGAGGCGAGGTGACGCTCGTCGTGCAGGCGCAGCCCGCCCAGGCCGGAGCGAGCGCGGCCGCGGCCAAGGCCATCCTCCTCGCCCAGGGGGCGTCAGGGGGCGCCTCCGCGCCCACGCAGGTCCAGACGCTGACCCTGACCGAACCCGCGCGCTTCGCCGGGGTCGTGCCCGGCGGCTATCAGGTGTGTGTGAGTGCCGCTCCGACGCCAGGCGCCCCGGGCGCGGACTCCGGGACGCCCACCCCGGCGCCCGCGCGCTGCCAACCCGTGCGCGTGTCTCTGTCGCCCGCGGAGCAGATGATGATGGTCGCGATGCCCGCTCCGTGACATCCGCACGGGGTGTCCAATCCTTGTTCAATCCCTGTTGACGGAAAGCAAACCGTGACGGTGTGTTTCACTCCGTCTTCAACAGGCCCCGAGGGCAAGTTGCATGTTTCTGTCGGAACAGTCCGCTTATTCCGACAAGTTTGGATTGCCAGGGGTATGCAAGGGGTTAGGATGGCGACTCATCCGGGGGGGCCGGTACGGCCGGGGTGAGTCACGCAATGATTGACCAGGATGTGGGCGCGCCCGTGTTTCGAGGGCGCTTCAGCCGTACACGTATGGAGGCCGTGCGCACGGACGCTACCGTGTCAGCGGAGACTTCCGGCGACGTGCTGCGCGGGGGAGAGGCCGCGGCGTTGGAGTCTCGGGTGGACGCGCTGCTGGCGGAGCACCTGGAGTCCGTGCGCCGGAGGGTGGACGCGCGCTTCGCCGTGTTGATGGTGGGCCAGTGGTTGGTGGCCATCGCCGTGGCGGCGGTGTTGTCGCCCTTCGCCTGGCAGGGGGCTGCCCGCGAGGTCCACCCACACGTGCAGGTGGCGGTGGTGCTGGGTGGGCTGTTGTCCGCCTTCCCGCTGGTGTTGATTCGGGTACGGCCCGGTGAGCTGGCCACCCGTCACGTGGTGGCGGTGGCGCAGATGCTGTGGGCCGCGCTCTTCATCCACCTGACGGGCGGGCGCATCGAGACGCACTTCTACGTCTTCGGCTCGCTGGCCTTCCTGGCCTTCTACCGGGACCCGGCGGTGATGGCGACGGCCACCGTCACCGCGGTGCTGGAGCACTGCCTGCGGGGCATCTGGTGGCCGGAGTCGATTTTCGGCGTGGCCAACCCGGCCTGGTGGCGCTTCCTGGAGCACGCGTTCTGGATGGTGTTCGTCAACGGCGTGCTGGTGATTGCGTGCCGCGAGACGCTGCGGGAGATGCGGCGCGTGGCGGTGCAGCAGGTGCTCCTGGAGGGCGCGTACGCGAACGAGCGCGTGGACCACGAGCATGCGCTGGCGCGCGTGCGGCGGGAGCTGGTTTCCTATCGGGAGCAGGCGGCCCGGGTGGAGAAGCTGGCCGCGGTGGGCCGCATGACGGCGACGGTGGGCCACGAGCTGCGCAACCCGCTGGCCGCCGCGCGCACCGCCAACGCGGTGGTCGTCCGTCACCTGCGCAAGCTGGACGTGACGCTGGCGGACCAGCGCCTGCAACGCTTCCTGGAAATCATCGAGCGCGAGCTGGCGGTGTGCTCACGCATCTCCTCGGAGCTCCTGGACTTCGCGCGCGAGCGCCCCCTGGAGCTGCGGCCCTGTTCGCTGCACGCGCTGATGGAGGAGGTGCTGGACGTGGTGCCGCGCCGCGAGGGCGTGCACATCCACAACAAGGTGCCACCCGGCATGGACCCGCCCTGGGTGGACCGGGAGCTCTTGCGCAAGGTGCTCATCAACCTGGTGCAGAACGCGGTGGAGGCGATGCCGCCGGGCCGCGTGGGGCACGTGGAGGTGCGCGCGGAGGAGGGCGCGGGGGGCGCCTTCATCCTGAGCGTGTCCGACAACGGCATGGGCATTCCGGAGTCCATGCAGGAGCGCATCTTCGAGCCGCTCTTCTCCACGAAGCCGGCGGGCACGGGCCTGGGCCTGTCCGTGGTGGCCAGCACGGTGCGCCAGCACGGCGGCACGCTGCGCGTGGAGAGCCGGGAAGGGGAGGGCAGCAGCTTCACCCTCTGCCTTCCCTCGAACAGCCCCGGCGCCGAGGTGGCCGTCTAGGTCCAGGACACGAGGTACTCGCTGTCCAGCAAGCTGGACGCCCGCCCGTGGACGTGCGGCTCGCGGGCGCCGATGGCGTCCAGCGCGGCCCGCACCACGCCCTCGTGGTAGCTGTGCGGCATGAAGTCGCGGAACATGGTGATGCGGCCCTGTCGCGCGTCCAGCCACTCCACGTCCCGCTCGCCGTAGTTGACGGCCGTGCTGTACCCGGAGGGCAGGTTGCTCACCAGCCGCTTGGGACACCCGCCGGCGAGCGCCAGGAAGCTGCGGCCCACCACGGTGCTCAGGAAGTCCTGGGCGGAGCGCGCGCCCATGGTCCGCATGGCCGCCTCGAAGCCCCCCAGCCTTGGCGCCAGCAGCCCCGCGGCGCTGTACGACAGCCGCAGGAAGCTGGTGATGGGGTACAGGAAGAAGGGCACGAAGGCGCGCTCGCGCGAGGCCGCCAGGCAGCGCGCCGCGGCGGCTTCACCCGCCTCCTTGCGGACCACGTCGAGCGCTCCCAGGAAGAACATGCCCCGGGCGCGGTCCTTCTCCTCCGCACGGCTCAGGCGCCGAGCCAGGTCCGTCAAAGGTTCAGGCGCTCCCCGCTCGACCTCAAACGCAATCATGGCCACTCCCATGCTGGGAGGAGGCGCCCGGTCCTGGCGCCCCTCGTATGGCTACGAAAGTGAGGGAAACCAAGAAAGGGTGAAAGCCCGCACGGCTGCAACCCCGGGGCAGCGCGGGCCCCAGTGGTGAACAGAGCGGGCGCTTCGCCAGAGGAGGGGACGCGCCGCGGAGGCGCGGACACGTCCCCGAGGGCGGTGTGGCCTGAACATCAATTCCTCGCGGTTGGTACGGAGGCCAACCGCCGCGTTTTGAACGCTCAGCCCATGGTGAAGGCTTCACGCACGCCGTCGCGGCGCAGCGTGAACAGCATCCACACGGCCACCGGCACGCCAATCACGCAGCCAGGGGACAGGATGTAGAGCGCGGTGATGCCGCCCACCGTGGCCAGGCCATAGCCTCGCAGGTTGAGCGCGCTGATGGCGCCCCACGCGGACAGGACGCCGCAGAGGATGCCCACCAGCAGCATCAGCGCCAGCGTGGGGGACAGCTCCAGCGTGGAGGCCTCCGCGCCCGCGGGGACGAAGGGGGAGGTGACCTTCAGCGCCGCGAGCACGAACCCCGCGATGTTGTAGATGACGTTGAGCACGCCCGTGCACAGCAGGAAGAAGGCGGGCGGGCGGATCAGGTTGAGGACCTTGTTGCGGGGGTCGTCTTTGGGGAGGTGCAGTCCAGGACCACTCATGAGCGGGCTCGCAGTGCGCTCACAATCATCCGCGTCGCCGGGGACTTGTTGAGCGTGTAGAAATGGATGCCGGGCACGCCTCGGGACAGCAGCTCCATGCACTGCACCGTCGCATGGGCCACGCCCAGCTGGGCCATGGCTTCGGGGTGGTCCTTCACCCGCTCGAGCTGCAACGCCAGGCGCATGGGCACGGTGGCGCCGCACATGCGCGTGAATCGTTGGATCTGCTCATAGTTGGTGATGGGCATGATGCCAGGGACGATGGGGACGTTGATGCCCGCGCGCCGCGCCCGCTCCACGAAGTCGAAGTAGAACGCGTTGTCGAAGAAGAGCTGCGTCACCACGAAGTCCAGGCCCGCGTCCACCTTCGCCTTGAGATGACGCAGGTCGTCGTCACGCGAGGGCGTCTCCACGTGGCCCTCCGGATAACACGCCCCACCCAGGCAGAAGTTGAAATCCTCTTCTCGGATGAATCGCACCATCTCCGACGCGTAGCGGAACCCGCCGGGCTGGGGCTCGAAGTGCGTCTGGCCCTTCGGCGGGTCGCCGCGCAGCACCAGGATGTTGTCCACCTTGGCGCCCGCCAGCTTCTCCAGCTCGGCGCGCAGCGCGTCCGGGCGGTGACCCCCGCACGTGAGGTGCGCCATGGCCTCGATGCCCGTCTCCTGCTTGATGCGCAGCACCAGCTCCACCGTCTTGGAGCGCGTGCTCCCTCCCGCGCCCTCGGTCACCGACACGAACCCGGGCTGCAAGGCCGCCAGGTCCTCCAGGGCCTTGAGCAGGTTGGCCTCGCCCTCCTCCGTTCGGGGCGGAAAGAACTCGAAGGAGAAGCACGGGTCGGAGGGATTCAACCGATTACGAATCTTCATGTCCGCCCCAGTGTAGACGCTCTGCGTCGTCCTTGATCGGGCAAGTCTCGCGGCTATAGTCCGCGCCGTTTTCCACACCCCTCCAGGAGAAGATGATGGCCCGGCAAACGCCCCTCAACGAGGCTCACCGCAAGCTGGGGGCCAGGATGGTCGACTTCGCTGGCTGGGACATGCCCGTCCAGTACAGCGGCATCATCGACGAGCACGAGGCCGTGCGCACCGCCGTGGGCCTGTTCGACGTCTCGCACATGGGCGAGGTGGAGTTCACCGGCCCCGGCGCCCTGGAGACGGTCAACGCGCTCATCTCCAACGACCTCGCCCGCATCGCGGACGGGCAGGCGGTGTACGCGGGCCTGCTCGACGAGCGGGGCACCTTCGTGGACGACGTGGTCGCCTACCGCTTCAGCCCCGAGCGCATCCTCATCTGCGTCAACTCCAGCAACCGCGAGAAGGACTTCGCGTGGATGAAGGCGCACGCCCAGGGCGTGGCGCCGGTGGACCGCAGCGACGACTACGCGCAGATCGCCGTGCAGGGCCCCAAGGCCGCCGGCCTGGTGCAGCGCCTGACGAAGACGGACGTGTCCAAGATTGGCACCTACCGCTTCGCGGAGGGCGAGGTCGCCGGCGTCCCCAGCATCATCTCCCGCACCGGCTACACCGGTGAGGACGGCTTCGAGCTGTACTGCGCCGCCAAGGACGCGGTGGCGCTGTGGGACGCGCTGCTCACGGAAGGTCAGCAGGACGGCGTGAAGCCCTGCGGCCTGGGCGCGCGCGACAGCCTCCGCACGGAGATGAAGTACGCCCTGTACGGCAACGACATCGACGACCAGCACACCGCGCTCGAGGCGGGCCTGGGGTGGATCGTCAAGCTCGACAAGGCCACCTTCATTGGCAAGGAAGCGCTGGTGGCCCAGAAGGCCGCGGGCGTGAAGCGCAAGCTCGTGGGCTTCGAGCTCACCGGCAACGGCATCCCCCGCCACGGCTACGCCATCCTCAAGGACGGCGCGCGGGTGGGCGAGGTCACCAGCGGCACCAAGGGGCCTTCGGTGAACAAGGCCATTGGCATCGGCTACGTGCCCGCCGAGCTGGCCGCGGAGGGTTCCACGTTCGACGTGGACATCCGCGGACGCGCCGTGCCCGCGGTGGTGGTCAAGACGCCTTTCTACAAGAAGCCCTGAAGCACTCTCGTTCCAGATAGGAGCACCGACATGGCCAACGTTCCTGGCGATCTGAAGTACACCGAAGAGCACGAGTGGGCCCGCGTACAGGGCAACGTGGTGGTGGTGGGTGTCACCGACCACGCCCAGACGTCCCTGGGCGACGTCGTCTACGTGGAGCTGCCCAAGGCCGGCACCAAGGTGTCCAAGGGCGACGCGGTGGGCACCATTGAATCCGTGAAGGCGGTGTCCGAGCTGTTCTCCCCCGTGTCCGGCACGGTGGTGAAGGTGAACGACGCCCTGACGGAGAGCCCCGAGGATGTGAACGACGAGCCGTACGGGGATGGCTGGCTGCTGGAGATCGAGCTGTCGGACCCCAAGCAGGTGGACGGCCTCCTGGACGCCGCCGCCTACACCGAGCTGCTCAAGAACGCCTGAGCGTGAAGCGACGGGGGCCGGCTGTTAGGGACGGTCCTCGACTTCTCGACTCACGACTCGCCCGCGAGCCACAACGCCATGTCCTTGAACTGGAAGTATCAGGAGCCGTTTGCCGGCCGTCACATCGGTCCGGATGACACCGAGCTGAAGCAGTTGCTGTCCGCGCTGGGCGTGGACTCGCTCGATGCCTTCATCGGCCAGGCCGTCCCGCCCTCCATCCGCGCGAAGGAGCCCCTGAAGCTCGCGGCGGCGCGTGGCGAGCACGAGCTGCTGTCGGCCCTGGAGTCCATCGCCGCGAAGAACCAGGTGTTCCGGTCCTTCATCGGCATGGGCTACCACGACACGCACACGCCGAACGTCATCCTCCGGAACATCTTCCAGAACCCCGGCTGGTACACCCAGTACACGCCCTACCAGGCGGAGATTGCGCAGGGCCGGTTGGAGGCCCTCCTCAACTTCCAGACGGTGGTGATGGAGCTGACGGGCCTGGAGGTGGCCAACGCCTCGCTGCTCGACGAGGGCACCGCCGCCGCCGAGGCCATGGCGCTGGCGCTGCACGTCAAGGGTGACGACGGCGCCGCCGCCTTCTTCGTCTCGGAGGCCTGCCATCCGCAGACGGTGGACGTGGTGCGCACGCGCGCCCAGCCGCTGGGGGTGGAAGTGGTGGTGGGTGACCACCGCACCGTGGACCTGGGCTCCAAGAAGTTCGTGGGCGCGCTGGTGCAGTACCCGGCCACCGACGGCGCGGTGCATGACTACCGCGCCTTCGCGGAGCAGGTGCACGCCGCGGGCGGTCTGCTCGTGGTGGCCGCGGACCTGCTGAGCCTCACGCTGCTGACGCCGCCGGGCGAGTTCGGCGCGGACGTGGCCGTGGGCAGCGCCCAGCGCTTCGGCGTGCCCATGGGCTACGGCGGTCCGCACGCCGGCTACTTCGCCACCAAGCACGCCTACACGCGCGTCATGCCCGGCCGCATCATCGGCGTGTCCGAGGACGCGCAGGGCCGCCGCGCGCTGCGCATGGCGCTCCAGACGCGCGAGCAGCACATCCGCCGCGAGAAGGCGACGAGCAACATCTGCACCGCGCAGGTGCTGCTGGCCGTCATCGCCGGCATGTACGCCGTCTACCACGGGCCCCAGGGCCTGAAGGCCATCGCCGAGCGCGTGCACGGCCTGTCGGTGCTGCTGGCCCGGGGCCTGGCGAAGCTGGGCCTCAAGGTGAAGCACGAGCAGTTCTTCGACACGCTGCGCGTGGAGCTGTCGGCGCCGCACGTGCGCGCGGTGCTGGGCGCGGCCGAGGCGGCGCGGATGAACTTCCGCCGCATCGACGAGAAGACGCTGGGCGTGGCGCTGGACGAGACGACGAAGGTCTCCGACGTGGAGGACATCCTGGGCGCCTTCATCCTGGGCACCGGCAAGTCCTGCGCGCCGCCGTCGCTCGCGGACCTGGCGGGCGAGGGCGTGGAGAGCCCGGTGGCGCCGGAGCTGCGCCGCAAGAGCGCGTTCCTGACGCACTCCGTCTTCAACAGCTACCACTCCGAGACGGAGATGCTGCGCTACATCCGGCGGCTCGAGGCGAAGGACCTGTCCCTCACGCACTCGATGATTCCGCTGGGCAGCTGCACCATGAAGCTCAACGCCACCGCGGAGATGATTCCGGTGACGTGGCCGCAGTTCGGCCGGCTGCACCCGTTCGCGCCCACCTCGCAGGCGGCCGGCTACAAGGTCATCTTCGAGCAGCTGGAGCAGATGCTGACGCAGGTGACGGGCTTCGCGGGCTGCTCGCTCCAGCCCAACGCGGGCAGCCAGGGCGAGTACGCCGGCCTGCTCGTCATCCGCGCGTACCACCAGAACCGCGGGCAGGGGCACCGGGACGTGTGCCTGATTCCGTCCTCCGCCCACGGCACCAACCCGGCCTCGGCGGTGATGGCGGGCTACAAGGTCGTCGTCACCAAGTGCGACGAGAACGGCAACATCGACCTGGACGATTTGCGCGCCAAGGCGGAGACGCACAAGGACGCGCTCGCAGCGCTGATGGTGACGTACCCGTCCACGCACGGCGTGTTCGAGGAGGAGATTCGCGAAATCTGCTCCATCGTCCACGAGCGTGGTGGCCAGGTGTACATGGACGGCGCGAACCTCAACGCGCAGGTGGGCCTCACGGCGCCGGGCCTGATTGGCGCGGACGTGTGCCACATCAACCTGCACAAGACGTTCTGCATCCCGCACGGCGGTGGCGGCCCGGGCATGGGCCCCATCTGCGTGGCCAGCCACCTGGTGAAGTTCCTGCCGGGGCACCCCGTCATCAACACGGGCGGCTCGGAGGCCATTGGCGCCATCTCCGCCGCGCCGTGGGGCAGCGCCAGCATCCTGCTCATCTCGTGGATGTACATCGCGATGATGGGCGGAGAGGGCCTCACGCACGCCACGAAGGTGGCCATCCTCAGCGCCAACTACATCGCCGAGCGCCTGCAGCCGCACTACCCGGTGCTGTACCGGGGCAAGCGCGGCAAGGTGGCGCACGAGTGCATCGTCGACCTGCGGCCGCTGAAGAAGACGGCGGGCGTCGAGGTGGAGGACGTGGCCAAGCGGCTCATGGACTACGGCTTCCACGCGCCCACCGTGTCCTTCCCGGTGGCGGGCACGCTGATGATTGAGCCCACGGAGAGCGAGTCCAAGGCGGAGCTGGACCGCTTCTGCGACGCGATGATCGCCATCCGCCAGGAGATTCGCGACATCGAGGAGGGCCGCATGCCCAAGGACAACAACGTCCTGAAGCACGCGCCGCACACCTCGCGCGTCGTCACCGCGCCGGAGTGGAACCACCCGTACTCGCGGGAGCAGGCCGTGTTCCCCACGCCGTGGGTGCGTGAGAACAAGTTCTGGCCATCCGTGGGCCGCCTCAACAGCGTGCTCGGTGACCGCAAGCTGGTCTGCTCGTGCCCGCCGACCGAGGACTACATGACGCCGGAGCCGAAGGCCGCCACGGCCTGAGGGCGCTCGCACCCCCGGGTGTGAGAAAGGCCGTCTCTCCGCGAGGGGAGGCGGCCTTCGCCGTCAAGCCGTCGAGGCGAGCGCGCGGTCGGGCTCGACGTGCACCACCACGTCCACCACCTGCGGGTAGGCGGCCTGGAGCGTGCGTTCCACCCGGTCCGCCAGCTCGTGGGCCTGCGCGGTGGTGAGCTGTGGGTCCACCTCGATCTTGAGGTCCACGTAGACGCTCTCCTCCATGCCGCGGCTGCGCACGTCGCGGCAGGAGCGCACGCCCGGGACGCCCAGCGTGTGCTGCTTCACCGCGTCAGGGTCCAACCGGGCGGTGTCGGAGAGGATGCCCACCGCCTGCTTGACGATGCCGTACGCCACCCAGGCCACGAACACCATGACGGCCAGCGCGATGAGCCCGTCCGCGCGCGGGTAGCCCAGCCACACCAGCGCCAGCGAGCCCAGCACCGCCAGGGTGACGTAGACGTCGGACATCGTGTGGCTCGCGTCCGCCAGCAGCAGCGCGCTCTTGTACTTGCGCCCGTAGTACCGCTCCACCCGCGTCACCACCAGGTTCACCACCAGCGTGCAGGCCATCACCGCCGCCATGGTGCCCGTCACCTGCGGGTGCTTGTCGTTGAGCACCGAGTCGAGCGCCATGCGCCCCAACTCCAGCATGCCCACGCCAATCATCGCGCCGATGCCCAGCGACGCCAGCGCCTCGAACTTGCCGTGGCCGTAGGGGTGGTCCTCGTCCGCGGGCCGCGAGGCGACGCCCATGGCCACCAGGCCGAGCACGTTGGAGCCGCCGTCGATGAACGAGTGCAGGCCGTCCGCCGTCACCGCCGCGGACTGGCTGAGCATGCCGAAGAGCAGCTTGGCGCTGGCCACCACCCAGTTGGCCACGAGGATGCCCAGCAGCACGTTGCGGACCTTCCGGTTCCGCTCCTGCTGCGCGAGGTTTCTGTCGGTGAGCGTCGCTTCCACGGCGTGGCACCGTAATGGGAAGCGCGCCCGGCCGCGAGTGGCTGTGGGGTGGGGCGTGGAGAAGCGCGCGGCGCGCTCAGTTGGGTTGGCGGAACAGCCGCATCCGGGGGCCGCCCCCCATCTCCATGAAGAAGCCGAACTGGAACTTCACCTTGGAGTCGTTCGACAGCAGGCCCGCGGGCGGGTTGGGGAAGGGCTGCGCGCGCTTGAACGAGGACACCGCCTCCAGGTCCAGGAAGTCGAGCCCGCTGCTCTTCTCCACCTGGATGTCCGTCACCTGGCCCCGCTCGTCCAAGGTGATTTCCAGCAGCGTGTACCGGTCCCGCCCCTGGTAGATGCCGCCCGTGGGGTCCCTGCGGCGCAGCTGCTCGTTGGGGTTCCAGTGCATGCCCACGCTCTGCTTCACGCGGTTGAAGAAGCTGGCGTACTTCCACTCGCGCGTGTTGAGGAGCGTCTGGTCGCCCTCGGAGGCGTCCTGCAGGTGGTCATTGGGCGCGGCGCCCAGGACCTTGTCCATGACGGCCCGTGACGGCATCAGCGACGCCAGCCCCGGCGAACCGGCGCGGCCCGCGGAGCCCGCCTCCTCGCCGCCCGAGCCCGGCTGGATGTTGAGACGCTTCGAGTTGCCTCGCACCTCGTCGCTCTCGTTCTGGTTGTTCACTTCCACGCCCGGTCCCGGTGACGTCGGGTCCGTCTTCATGGCCACTTCGTTCTTCCGGCGGGCGTCGGGAACCTCGAACGCGGGCTTCTGGCCACCCTGGGCCAGGGGCCGGTCGTCGTTGCCCATGCCGTTGTTGCCGGACATCCGCGGAGGCGTCTGCGCGTCCGTGTTCTGCCCCTCCTGGTTCTGGGGCGCCGTCCGCTGGGGCATGGCGTTCCGGTAGAAGGGCGTCTGCTCGCGGGCCCGCGTCTCCTTCTTCACCCGGTTGTTGCTCTCCGCGAGGTACTTGGCGTTCGGGTCCACCTCGTTGTTGCCCGGCGCCACGTCCACGACCTGGCCCTTGGGCGTCTCGTCGGGCTTCTTCTCCTCGGGCTTCTTCTCCTGCGCGCGAGGCCGCTCGGTCGTCGGGGGCTTCGACTGGGGCGACGCCTTGCCCCGGTTCTGCGCCCATTGTTCGGAGGTGAGCGGACGCACGGCGACGGACGTGGGGCGCGTCGCGGGCTTGCGCGCCACCGGCTCGCCCTGGAACGAGCTCGTCAGGAGCAGGGTGCCCACGTAGACGGCATGGAGCAGGAGGGCAATCGCCACCGCCGCGGCGAACCGCCCCGCGGATGACCCTTGCCGCCTCCGGCGACGCCAGTTGTTCGGTGAACCCGTGCTCACGGCGGGATGATAAACCTCCGGACGGGCGGACTAGTCCCATCGCGTGCGCGACTGAACAGGTGGAGTGGGTCGTCGATTCACGAGCCGCTCACCGGCTGGAAGGATAACCCCTCTTCCGCCCTCAGTAGATGGGGGCGACCTCGGCACCGTTGAAGTAGTGACGGAGGATGTCCTGGTAGCGCTGCCCGGCCTCCGCCCGGCCAATGGCGCCTGTCTGGCACATTCCTACGCCGTGCCCCCAGCCACCGCCACGGAAAAGCCAGCCGGTGAGCCGGCCCTCGGCGTCCCGCTCGGCCTCCACCACGGCCATGCTGCTGTTGAGCATGCCGAACAGCCGGCGGATGTTGAGCTCGCCCCGGACCTGGGTGGCGCCCTTGTCGCCAGAAACCGACAACACGCTCGCCCGGCCGGAGACGCCCCGGTCCGTCAGCGCGAGCGCCTGGACCCGCCCCACGCCCAGCTTCTTCAGGCGCGAGTCCACCTGCTCGGCGGTGAAGCGCTTCTCCCAGCGGAACTTGCTCGGCTGCGCGAAGCTGGACAGGCGGCAGGCGGCGGGCAGGTGGCTCGTCGTCAGCCAGCGCTCCAGGTTTGCGGGGAGGGGCTGGGCGCCCACGGGCCCGATGACGTCTGGCCGGCCGCGGAGGCTGGGGTCGGGGGGGCCGCCCCACACCACGTCGTTGTCCTCGGTGTGGCCGCCGCAGACGGCGCTGTAGACGGAGTCCACCAGCCGGCCCTCGTGGTTGAAGAGGCCCTCGCCGCGCGTGGCCTCCACCGCGGCCGTGGTGCTGGCCGCCTCGCCGGTGCGGCCCCGGTAGACGGCGCAGTGCTGCTCCGAGCACAGGAGGTAGGGGTCCGCCAGGTGCTTGATGCCCACCTTGGCCAGCACCTCGCCGCGCGCGGTGACGGCCTGGGCCTTGAGGGCCTCCGAGTGCGCGCGGGCGAAGATCTCCGCGGGCACGAGCCCCTTCAGCAGGTCCTCCAGGGGCACCACGTTGACCACCGCCAGCAGGCCCGCGCGGTCCACGACGAGTTGGAGCGCGCCTCGGAAGGTTCGGTCCTCGAAGCCGTGGAAGTCGTAGCCGACGCCGTACTCGACCTGCCGCACGTCGAAGCCCGCGCCGTCCGGCGTCTCCGCGTCCAGCCGGTCCTGGGCCAGGCCCACCACGGCGCCGGATTCGTCGCGGACCTCCAGGATGGCGCTGGAGGGGGTGCGCACCTCCTCGAAGAGCGACGTCTGCGCGCCGTGGCTCCGCAGCAGCTCGGTCTGCTTGCGGCCCGCCGCCTCGGGCGTGAAGACCTCGTCCAGGAGCAGGAGCGTGCGCCGGTTGTCGATGACCTTGCCCGCGATGCCGTAGACGGTCCCCAGCACCTGGGGGCGCACCGCCAGCCCCTTCGCGCGCCAGGACTCCAGCGCCGCCTGCATGCCCGTCCGGTCCGCGACGCGGAACTCGGCGAGCTGCACCCGCGCGGACAGCACGGCGGGCGTGCCCTGGGTGACTCGCACCGTCCAGCGCGTGCCCGCGGCGGCGTCGAGCACCTTGTCTTCCGGACCGCCGAAGCGCAGCCGCATCCGGCCGCGAGGGGAGAAGACGACTTCGCGGCGGCCTTCCATCAGCCGGACGGGGACGCGAGGTTCGCCGCCGCGGAAGTCCAGGCGCTTGAGGTCTCTCGGGGTGGGGAGGCCTTGCGCGAGCGGGTCCTCCGACGGTGGGGTGGTGGCTCCGGAAGGCGCGGCGTCTGGCCCCGGCGCTGAGGTCCCCGCGGGCCCTTGTGCCGTGGAGGACCCGGTGTTCCGGCCATCGGCGTCCGTGCCAGTGCGCGCCGCCAGGGAGGACGCGGCGTTCCGCTCCTGAGCGTCAGTGCCTGGAAGGGGGGCCGCATGCCCCGAAGCCGTGGGCGATGCGCTTCCACCGTGCGGACCGGCCACCTCCGCCGGAGCTGTCGTCGTCGAGCCGCCGCCGTGCGCCCCAGTCATCGGCTCTCCTGGCGGAGAGGAGGCCGCGCCGTCATTCCCCGTGTCCGAGCCCGATGCGTCACCCTCGTCCAGGACCGTGCCGTCCGCCTGCTCACCGGCCGCGCGCCGCGAGGCCTCGGTCACCTGCACGCTGGGCTGGCCCACGGCGGAGGCGCGAGGGGCGTCCCCCGCGGGCTGCGGGGCCGCGCAGGCGGAAAGCAAGACGGCGGTGACGATGAGTCGGACGGCGTAGCGCACGGGGGGCGACACCGTACTGTCGCACTTCCAAGGTGTCACGAGCCGTTCACCGTGCGCCCGCCGGGCCGTCCGGCCGGTACGTGTCATGACGCACAGGGATGAATAGCGGACCCCGCTTCCGGCGTTGCCCCTGCTCATGAAAATTCGACCTGGCAACTGCCTGAAGCTGTCGTACCTGGCCGCGAGCCTGCTCCTTCTGGGCGGGACGGCCTGCTCTGGCTCCGACAGTGGCGGAGCAACCGTTCCCCCCTCCAGCCAGTCTCCGGCCCCTCGGCCCGCTTCGCCGGCCCCCGGCGCCGTGGAGTCTCCCACGCCCGCGCGGACCCTCTCCACGCGCCCGCCCGTCGGTGTCCAGCCCGTGGCGGGTACGCCCGTGGCCGCGCTGCCCGACCACTCGGACCACGCGAACATCGAGGACCCGTCGCCGCAGCCGGCCGTCACCGCCTCGGCGATGGCCGTGCCCGAGACGCCCGTGTACACCCGCGAGTGGGTGGTGAGCACGTCCGGCAATGACGACGGTGACGGCAGCGCCGCGCAGCCCCTTCGCACCATCAACAAGGCCGTCAGCCTGGCCAGCCCGGGCGAGCTCATCCGCGTGCTCGCCGGCACGTACGCGGAGCGCGTCATCATTGGTGACGCCGCGAAGCCGGGCACGGCCGACGCGAAAATCACGCTCCAGGGCGAGGGCAGCCCGCGCATCGTCCTGGGGCCGGGTGAGCACGGCCTCGTTCAGGTCCGGCAGCCGCATTGGATCATCGACGGCTTCGAAATCGACCTGGAGGGCAAGCCGTCCTTCGCCGTCACCTTCGAGGGCGACGTGACGGGCTCCATGCTCGTCAACTCGGACCTGCACGGCGGCACGGGCGGCGGCGCGGTGACGACGTTCAACAACGCCAACGGCGCGCTCATCGAGAACAACCACATCCACGACTTCGTGAAGACGACGGGCAACGAGGACTCGCACGGCGTCGTCGTGCAGCCCACGTCGCGCAACGTCACCGTGCGCAACAACGACATCCACGACGTCTCGGGGGACTCCGTGCAGTGCCTCGGCCCCGAGGGCTTCAGCGGCCTGCCTCCCGCCGAGGACCTGCTCATCGAGAACAACCACTTCTACGCCGGCCGCGAGAACGCCGTGGACATCAAGACGTGTTACGGGGTGACCCTCCGCAACAACCGGATGCATCAGTTCCTCCCGAGCTCCACGGCGCGGGGTGACGTCGTCGTCATCCACTACTCGGCGAGCAACATCCTCGTGGAGGACAACGAAATCTACGACGGTGCCAAGGGCATCGCGGTGGGCGGCAACCACGACGGTGCCATGCCCAACGGCGTCGTCATCCGCCGCAACCGCGTGCACGACATCACCGAGGCGGGCGGGGGAGAGGGCACGGCCATCCGCCTGGAGAACTCGAAGGGCACCTCGGTGGTCAACAACACCGTGTCCCGTGCGGCCACGGCGCTCATCATCGGCCACGGCACCGGCGGGCCCACCGAGTCCTCGGTGGTGCAGAACAACATCTTCGCGGACGCCCCCATCGCGGTGAACATGGGCCCCATGGCCCCGGGCCTGAAGCTGGGCAACAACCTCTTCCCGGCCGGTGCCCAGTTCAAGCAGGAGGGCGTCGCCGTGGACCTGTCCGCGTACCAGGCCGCCACGGGGGACACCACCTCCCTCTCGGGCCCCGCGGACCTGGGGGCGGCCTTCTCACCCGGTCCCCTGGCGCAGGGCGCGGGCGCGGACATCGGCATGCCCTTCTGCGGCGCGGCGCCGGACATCGGCGCGGTGCAGCTGGGCTGCTGAAAAGCACAAAGCCCGATGCGGATTCATCTCCGCATCGGGCCTTGTTTTTTGAGGCGCCACCCGGATTCGAACCGGGGAATGAAGGTTTTGCAGACCTTTGCCTTACCACTTGGCTATGGCGCCGAGAGGATGGGGTCGGCTTTATACGCAGCCCGCCACCGCGCGGTCAAGGATGCAACGGCTGTTGGGTGGGCGAGCGTCCCGTTACCATGCCGGCACGAAAAGGTTCCACCCCGGGTGTGCCTTCCGGCCGCTGGGGCACGAGGTGCTCGAACGATGCTTCATGGACACGGGCTGTACCTGGGAGAGCATGACGCGTTTCGTCGCACGGTGCGTGCGGTGGTGGAGAAGGAGATCCTCCCCCACGTGAAGGCGTGGGAGGCCCAGGAGGCGTTCCCCCGGGAGCTCTTCACCCGGTTCGGCGAGCTGGGCTTCCTCGGCCTGAAGTACCCGGTGGAGTACGGGGGCTCGGCCGCGGGGGAGCTCTACGAGGCGGTGCTCCTGGAGGAGCTGGGGCGCTGCGGCTCGGGGGGCGTGTCCGCGGGGCTGGCGGCGCAGTTCACCATCTCCACCGGCCCCATCCACCTGTTCGGCTCGGATGCACAGAAGCGCCGCTGGCTGGCCCCCGCGATTCGCGGGGAGAAGCTTGGCGCGCTGGGCATCACCGAGCCCGACGCCGGCTCGGATGTGGCGGGCCTGCGCACCACCGCGCGGCGCGACGGGGACCACTTCGTCATCAACGGCTCCAAGACGTACATCACCAACGGCGTGCGCGCGGACTTCGTGGTGCTGGCGGTGAAGACGGACCCGTCCGCGGGCCACAAGGGCCTGTCCATGCTGGTGGTGGAGAAGGGCACGCCCGGCTTCTCCGTGGGACGCAAGCTGGACAAGCTGGGCTGGCGCGCGTCGGACACGGCGGAGCTGTTCTTCGAGGACTGCCGCGTGCCCGCGGAGAACCTGCTCGGCGTGGAGGGGCAGGGCTTCTCTCAAATCATGGGCAACTTCCAATGGGAGCGCCTGTCCCTCGCGCTGGGCGCGGTGGGGGCCATGGAGGACATGCTGGAGACGGTGCTGGCGCACGTGAAGTCGCGGCGCGCGTTCGGCCAGTCGCTCCACCAGTTCCAGGTGGTGCGTCACAAGCTGGCCGAGCTCTTCACCGCGCGCGAGTCGGCGCGCCAGCTCACGTACCACGCGCTGCGGCTGCACGTGGCGGGGGAGTGGGCGGTGGCCCAGACGTCCATGGCGAAGAAGGTCGCCACCGAGACCTGCTGTCGCGTGGCGGACGAGTGCCTCCAGCTCCACGGCGGTGCGGGCTACATGATGGAGTACGACATCCAGCGCCACTGGCGCGACGCGCGGCTGGGGCCCATCGGCGGGGGCACCAGCGAGGTGATGAACGAAATCATCGCCAAGCAGCTCGGGCTCTAGGCCGCAGACGCGGTGCGGCACGGTGCCTTGTCCTCCTCGCGCAGGGCAGGCGGGGAGGCGCCACGGAAGACGCCATGAGGGCTCTGGGTTACCCGAAAAGACCCCGCGGAGGTCGCCGTGGAGCCCATCATCGTCTGTGCCGAGCTGTACATGCGTCTGGGGGACGACGAAGTGCTCGTCCTCGACTGTCGGGACGCTGCCGATTGGGAGCGTTATGACCTGCACATCCCCGGGGCCTTGCGGATGACGGCCTCGGAGATTGCCCGCGATCACCACATGCTTCCGGATGATGAACTCATCGTCCTGTGTGGTTGCTCGCCGGATGGCAGGGACACCCGCCGCGTCTGCCGTCTGCTCCGGATGAAGGGGCGCGAGGCCGTCTGCCTCGAAGGCGGATTGCTGGCCTGGGTGACGGGCGGCTTTCCCACGGAGCGCCACCACCGGGCGCCCGTCGCCGCGATGCCCCGCTGACCACCGGGTGGATGCGGTGCGTCGTGAAAGGGTGTAATGGAGCGGGCGACTACCTCCTCTTCTGGAGACTTGGAGACACGCCCTCATGGCCAGGCTTCGCGCGGCGCTCATCGGCGCCACTGGACTCGCCGGACAGCAATTCATCGCGGCCCTCAAGGACCATCCCTTCATCGAGCTGACGGGCCTGGCGGCCTCGCCTCGCTCGGCGGGCAAGACGTACGCGGAGGCGCTGAAAACGGCGAGCGGCATGACGGCGTGGTTCGTTCCGGAGCCGCTGCCCGCCGCGATCGCCGGCATGAAGGTGGTGGCCGGTGACGCGCTCGAGGCCAAGGACTACGACCTGGTGTTCTCCGCCGTGGAGGCGGACGTGGCGCGCGAGCTGGAGCCGAAGCTGGCCCGGGACATCCCCGTGTTCTCCGCCGCCAGCGCCTTCCGCTACGAGGACGACGTCCCGCTGCTGATTCCCCCCGTCAACGCCGGGCACGCGCCGCTCATCCGGGAGCAGCAGCGCCGCCGCGGGTGGAAGGGCTACGTCGTCCCCATCCCCAACTGCACCACCACGGGCCTGGCGGTGACGCTGGCGCCGCTCGTGGAGCGCTTCGGCGTCAAGGCGGTGCTGATGACCAGCCTGCAGGCCATGTCCGGCGCGGGCCGCTCCCCGGGCGTCATCGGCATGGACATCCTCGACAACGTCATCCCCTACATCCCCAAGGAGGAGCACAAGGTGGAGGTGGAGACGAAGAAGATCCTCGGCGCGCTCCGCCCGGGGGGGGAAGGCCTCACGCCGCACGACCTCCGGGTGTCCTGCACCTGCACCCGCGTGGCGGTGATGGAGGGCCACACCGAGTCCGTCTTCGTGTCGCTGGAGAAGAAGGCCACCGTGGCCGAGGTGACCCAGGCCCTGCGGGAGTGGAAGGGCGCCGAACTGGCCCGGGGCCTGCCGTCCGCCGCGCCGCGGTGGATTGAGGTGCTGGACGATCCCTTCCGACCCCAGCCCCGTTTGGACCGGGACACCCATGGCGGTATGGCCACCACCGTGGGTCGCATCCGCGAGGACGGGGTCCTGGAGAACGGCTTCAAGTACGTCCTGGTGTCCCACAACACCAAGATGGGGGCCGCGCGAGGCGCCATCCTCGTGGCCGAGCTGCTGCGGGCCCAGGGCTTGTTGGGCTGATCCCCGCCGGTGGCGATGGCCGGGCACAGATTCAGGGTGCCATCGCCAGCTCGAACCACTACTCTGCGCGCCCACGGACGCGCCTGGTTTCTACCGAGAGGAGACTTTTCAATGGCCTACGTCGTCGCCGACCCTTGCATCAAGTGCAAGTACACCGACTGTGTCGAGGTCTGTCCGGTCAACTGCTTCTACGAAGGTGCCAACTTCCTGGTCATCCACCCGGACGAGTGCATCGACTGCGGCGCCTGCGAGCCCGTGTGCCCCACCAAGGCCATCTTCCCGGAGACGGAGCTCCCGGCGAAGTGGCAGGAGTACAAGGCGCTGAACGCCGACTTCTCCACGAAGTGGCCCAACATCGCGGAGAAGAAGTCCGCGCTGCCCGAGGCCGAGGACTTCAAGGAGAAGGAGGACAAGCGCTCCCTCCTGGATGTGGCGCCGGGCAAGTAGCCGGTTCGCGGCGCGCGTGTCCTGAAAGGCCCTTTCGCCCACGCGGCGGGAGGGCCTTCGCCATTGCGGGGGGCTAGTCGGCGCGCAACGCGCTGAGCCTCAGGCCCCGGGCTTCCAAGGCCTCCCGCAGCCGGCCGAGCTCCTCGGCGGCCACGGGGCCTCGTCGGCCGTGGACGCGCAGGGCGACTTCACGCGGACCCGTTCGTTCCACCTCCACGGTGGCGTCCAGGTGGCCGCGCAGGCTCATGCTGAGCGCGGGGCGCTGGGACTTCACGAAGACGTCGATGCGCTCGATGAGCGCCAGCGCCGCCTCGGCGCGTGTGTTGGCCTGGACGTGCTCGGTTGGCGCGCCGCCTCCGGCCATGGCACCCGCGCCGGAGAGCGCACCTTCGCGGTGGGGGGATTCATGGGAGGGGCGTGGCGGCTCGGCCTGCAGGGGGCCGGGCGTCGCGCGAGGCTCCGCTGGGGTGGGCGCCGTCGTGGGGCGGGCGTCCTTCGCCAGCTCGCGGGCGATGAGGTCCTGGAGGCGGTGCTCGGTGCGCTCCTGGCCCTGCGTCTGCGCCTCGCTCCGGACGGCTCCCAGCCGCTGCACCTCCACATGCATGACGTGCCGCTGGCGCCCCAGGCTCTCGGGGCTGGAGATGGCGCTTCGTTGGGGCGTGAGGGCCGAACCGGCCGCGCGGGCCACGCCGCTGGGGGCGCCCATGGGCCGGAGGACGGCTGCCCCCGCGGTGCCAGCGGGCACGCGGCGCGGCGCCTTGGGCGCATCACGGGGCTCTGTTTCCTCCAGGGTCTTCTTGAATCGCTCTCCGTCGGGTGACGGCCTGGCCTGTCTGCTGGCCCCGGTGGCGGGCTCCTGCGCGTCGACCTTCATGCATCCCTCGTGCGTTGGGCGCGGGGGAGCAGAGCAGGGGACATGCCAGTCACGCGGGGGGCGTCACGCCCCTGCCGCGCCAGGGGCCACCGCCCGGCGCGGTATCCCTGGAGGGACGGGCGTCCATCCGTGGGATGGGGTCAGCGCTGCTTGCCGAAGGCGCCGGGCTGGATGGGGGCCAGACCCGTCAGGTCGTTGACCGCCATGGGGCACGAAACCACGGCGGACGGGTCCACCAGGTTGGGCGTCTTCGACCAGTCCCGCTCGGGGAAGAGCAGCGCATCGCGAAGCTCGATGGTCGCCAGGTCCTTCTTGTACTCCCAGAAGCGGCCCCGCACGATGACGCGCGAGCCCTTGAGCAGCTTGTTGAGGTCGGTGAACTGCGTCTCCTGGAGCTTCGCGGAGATCTCCACCCGGGCGCGCTTGCTGGGCTTGCCGAAGGCGAACTCGTAACGCTCCGTCTTCGGCTCCTCGGGCTCCACCCAGACAAGGCGGGCCAGCGTGTAGGGCTCCTCGGGCTCCTCGCCCTTCTTGAGGCGCTTCTTCTTCGGCTTCTCGAGCTTCACGTCCACCAGCTCGAGCGTGCTGAAGGCGACTTCGTGGTCCAGGTAGTTCTCGCGGAACAGGGCCTCGGCGGTGGAGGCGCCCACGGACGTGGCGCGCTTCACTTCCTGGTCATAGCGCTCGCGCAGGGCGGGCAGCGTGAGCAGGAAGCTGTCCAGGGGCTGCACGCCGTTGGCGAGGAAGCGCAGCCGGCCCAGGTCGATGGCGGGGTAGTACGGCGCCAGGGCCTGCGCGGTGACCAGCCACTCCTGGGGCAGCTTCCGGTCGATGAGCACGCGCCGGACCATGGCGACCAGGAAGGCGTTGCCGGGAAAGCGCGGGTTGACGAGCTGGGTGCCGAGGGCGTTCACCAGCACCGGGTCCAGCATGAAGTTCTCATCCCGCTTGTGGAGGAACACGCCGGTCTCCCCCAGCAGGGTGAGCATCGCCCCCAGCACCTGGGCGCACCCGGCGTCCTGGGTGCCCAGCTTCAAGCCCTGGTTCAGCTTCGACCGGCTGAAGCGCTTGTCCAGGTCCTCCTCGCGGAAGACGGGAGCCTGGCCGTTGCCGAAGAACACCTCCGGCTGGGCGAAAGCAGGCAGGGCCGACAGGGTCAGGACGAGTGCGAGCAGTCGATTGAAGCGCATGGCGGGCATCAGCCTAGCACGGGCCTGGCGCCCGCCGGGCAGCCAGCCAGCCCCCGCGGGCAGGTGGGGCCTGGGAGCGCAACCCCGGCCCGCCACGCTGCTTTTTCCGCCTGTTGACCTCGCGGGCTTTTGTGTACCTTGCCCGCGACATGGCTTCTCCCCCGGACACATCCACGCCCGTCTCCATCACTCCGATCCAGAACGAGGCGGAGCTCATGCAGGCGCTCGCCATCCGCGAGGTGGTGTTCATCGAGGAACAAGCGGTTCCCGAGGGCATCGAGCGCGACGCCGAGGATGTGCACGCCTACCACGTCATCGCGAACCAGGGCGGCCACGCCATTGGCACGGGGCGGCTGGTGATGTTGCCCAACCCTCCCGCGAACCAGGAGGGCACGTGGGGCCAGATTGGCCGCATGGCCGTGCTCCAGTCCCACCGCAAGGCCCGCGTGGGCTCCCTGCTGCTGACGGCGCTGGAGGAAGAGGCGCGGCGCCGGGGTGTCAGCGGCATCATGCTGCACGCGCAGCTCTACGCGCTCGAGTTCTACAAGAAGCATGGCTACCAAGTGGTCGGCGGCGTCTTCGAGGAAGCCGGCATGGAGCACCTGGAGATGCTCAAGCGCTTCTGATTCGCGTCACCGCCGTGGAGGCCGGGGGGCGGGCGGCTGGGCATGCCGCGGATCCTCCGGCCACGCGTGGCGGGGGTACTTGCGGCACAGCTCCTTGCGGATGGCGGGGTAGTGCCGCTCCCAGAAGCCCGCGAGGTCGGTCGTCACCTGCACGGCCCGCATGTTCGGCGCCAGCAGGTGCAGCACCAGCGGGACGCGGCCCGCGCACACGTTGGGCCCCTGCGCCATTCCGAAGAAGTCCTGCAGGCGTGACTCCACCCAGGGCGGCTTCCCCGGCTCGTAGTGGACCTTGACGCCCCGGCCTCCTGGCAGCGTCACGCGCTCCGGCGCATGCGAGGCCAGCAGTCGCTGCTGCTCGGAGGTCAGCCGCGCGTAGAGCGCGTCCAGCAGCGACACGCCTTCCAGGTCCTTGAAGCTGCGCGCGTCCGAGCACAGGGACGCCAGCGCATCGCGCAGGAAGGCGTCATCGACAGCGGGGAACTTCGCCTCGGGGAAGGACTCCGCCAGCAGGGCCACGCGCGTGCGCCATTGCTCCAGCGCCTCGGGGTCCGCGAACTTCCCGGGGCCCGCGGCCAGCGCCGCCTCGACGAGGACGCGCGCAGTGGCCTCGGAGGCGGGCGCGGGCGCGCGGGTCTCTTCCAGCACGAGGTTGCCGTAGGACAGGCGGGTGAGCCGCTCCACGCGCCGGGCCTCGGCGTTCCACTGGAGCGTGTCCACTTCCTCGAGCGTCTCCGGGTAGAGGTCGAGCAGCCACTCCGGCTCCACCGCGCTGGCGAGCCGCACCACGGCCCCCTTTCCGGGGCGCTCCTCGGCGTCCGCGGCAATCATGAGGTCGGCGTCCTGGACGACGCTGACCTCGGAGAGGGTGGCGGTGCCGCCGCCGAACATCAGCAGCTCGGGGGCGCGCGGGCGGCGACGTCGAGCGACGCGGTCCGGGTAGCCCGCGAGCACGCTGAGCATCAGCGCCTGCTCCACGTCCTCGGGACGGTGGGGGCGTTCGCCCTGGGAGCGCACGGCGCGCCGCAGTTGCTTCTGGACGCGGTCCACGGACTGCACGGCGCCGGCTTCCAGCGAGAGCGAGTGCATGCGGCCCGAGGCGAACCCGGCGCGCTCGGCTTCGCGGAAGCGTTCGAACAGCTCCAGCAGGTCGGAGGGGCCACTGACGACGGCGGCGGGGCGGCCCCCCTGGCCCAGGTTGGCGCGGGCTTCGCGGCGGATGTCGCGCTCGCCCATGAGCGCGGCCAGCACGGCGGACTCCGCGCCCACGCCCCGGCGCTCGCCCTCCACGATGATCCGCGCCTGGCGGGGGTGGACGGGGAAGCGCAGGAGCCGCTCGCCAACGCCGGTGACGCGTCCCTGGGCGTCCACGGCGCCCAGCCGTCGCAGCAGGGTCTCCGCGGCATCAAGGGAGGCGGGAGGCGGGGGCTCGAAGAAGGGGAAGGTGCTCAGGTCGGTGATGCCGGAGGCGCGCAGGGAGAGCACGGTCTCCGCCAGGTCCATGCGGCGAATCTCGGGGGCGTCCTGCTCGGGCCGTCCGTCGAAGTCGTGCTGGGTGTACAGGCGCAGGCAGTGGCCGGCGCGAGTACGTCCGGCGCGGCCCGCCCGCTGGATGGCGGACGCGCGGCTGACCTTGGACAGCTTGAGGGTGGGCAGGCCGGACCAGGGCGAGTGGGACGCCACCCGCGCGAGGCCCGCGTCGATGACCACGGCCACGCCGTCGATGGTGACGGAGGTCTCCGCGACGTTGGTGGAGAGGATGATCTTCCGCCTCGAGCTGCGGCGCACGGCGCGATCCTGCTCGGCGGGAGAGAGGTCTCCGTGCAGGGGGAGGACGTCCGCGCCGTGGCGTTCGGCGAACTCGGCGCAGGCATCGCGGGTGCGGCGGATTTCGCCCGCGCCAGGGAGGAAGACGAGCACATCGCCGTCCACGCCCTGGGTGAAGACGCGCTTGAGGCCGGAGAGCACCTGCTGGTCCAGGTACCGGTCATCGGGCGCGGGCAGGTACTCCACGCTGACATCGAAGCGGCGGCCCTCCGAGCGAAGGGAAGGGCACCCGCCGAGGTACGCCCGGATGGGCTCGGCCTCCAGCGTCGCGGACATGACGACGACCTTGAGGTCGGGCCGGGCCGTCTCCTGGAGGCGGCGCAGCAGGGCCAGGGAGATGTCCGCGGAGAGGTGGCGCTCGTGGAACTCGTCGAGGACGACGATGCCCACGTCCCGGAGCTTCGGGTCGGTGAGCAGGCGTCGGCCGAGCACACCTTCGGTGACGAAGGAGAGGCGCGTCTTCGCGCTCCGGACGTCCTCGAAGCGGACCTGGTAGCCGACGGACTCGCCCACGCGTTCGCCCAGTTCCTCGGACACGCGTTGCGCCGCGAGCCGCGTGGGGAGCCGGCGGGGCTGGAGGACGATGATCTCCTTCCCGTTTCCAAGCCCCGCCTCGACGAGCGCGCGAGGCACGCGGGTCGTCTTCCCTGCGCCAGGGGGCGCCTCCAGCACGAGCGAGCGCGCGCCACGCAGGGTCGCGACGATGTCCGGCAACAGGGGATCGATGGGAAGCGCGACGTCCGCCATGGCCAGGTGTCCTCTACGTCGACTCGGTCGTGGATGAGGACGACGACGCGCCCTTCTTCTTGCGGACGCGGGGCGCCTGCGCCTCTCCGGCCTGAGGCTCCGCGCCGTCCGCCGTCGCGGATTCGCCCTTCTTGCGGACGCGGGGCGCCTGCGCCTCGTCGGCGCCCGCATTCGCGCTGCCGCCTGTCGCGGCGGCGTCCTGGGCGCGCGCCTTGGGGGGCGGCACTGAATTCGATGAGTCCCCTGCGGCCGCGTCCATATCCCCGTCGGGTCGAGTCACGCCATCGTCCCCCTTGGACGATGGCGAGGTGGCAACCTCGGGAGCAATGGCCGCGGGGGCCTCCGCCTTCTTGCGCCCCTTCCTCCCAGCGCGAGCCTCGGGCGCCTGGGCTGGCCCTGCGGCGTCACGTGCCTCCACGGAGGTGCCCTCATCCGCTGCCATGGGCGCGGCCTGCGGACCTGGTTCATGGCCCTCTGGGGGCGCCGTGGCCTCACCCACGGAGTCCGAGGAGGCGGCGGTCCCGTCGACCGCGTCGGACGTGGGAGCGGCTCCATCGACATTCACAGCAGGGGCCTCGGTGGGAGCTGGGCTGTCCGCGCTGGCCGCATCCGCTGCTTGAGGCGCCTCCCCGTCCACGGACGGTGCCGCGGCGCGGGTGGGGGCGTCATCCGACGATGACTCGGCGGGAGCCTCCTGGGCCGCGATGTCGCCACCGGCATCCAGGGCCGCGACCTCGGCCAGCTCCGCCTCGGTGGGCTCCATGGAGTCCCCTGCATCGTCGAAGCCCGCCATCGCGTCATCGGCGAGCAACAGCCCTCGTCCCGCGCGACGCTTGGGCTTGAGGTGCAGTCCGGCGGCCTCGTAGACCGTGGGCACGGGCACCAGGGCTGCTTCGGCCAGCAGTCGCGCCTGCCGGAGGGACTGTTCGAGCTTCCTGCCCAGGCTCACCAGCTCCTCGCGAAGCAGGGCCTCTTGCTCCAGCGTCAGCGGTCCGGGTTCATGGCTGGTGCGCCACGCGTGATGGGCCACCAGCACCTGCTCCATGACGGGCCGCACGAGCGCGAAGTCCTCGCGGCCGAAGATGCGCGTCACATAGGCGCTCTTCGTTCTGCGCTCGTAGGACGTCGCGTACTCGAGCACGGCCTCGCGGGGCGCGCGGCGCAGTTGCGGGAACTTCAAGTGAGGGAAGAGCGCCTCGATGACGGGCGCGCGGCTGCTGGCGGTGAAGGTGATGCCGGCGTGCAGCTTCTCGAGCGCATCCACCCACAGCCCCTGCTGGTGGAACGCGTACTCCTCTCGGGCTTCCTCCAGTTCAGGCAGGTCCTTCACGCGGTCGAGCACGCCCTCGGTCGGGGCGCGCGCGGTGCGCACCAGCTCCAGCGCGGTGGCCAGCCACCCTTTTTCGGGGTCGAGGCCGGGGCGGCCGGTGAGCATCTCCCCCGCGGTGGCGAGGCGAGCCTCGAAGGCTTCGGCGAAGCGGATGAGCTCGTACGATTCGAGCGTCGACGACATGCGGCGGCTCCTCGGAAGGGCGGCGGGAGATAGCACACCCGGCGGCAGGCACCGAGTGGCCGGGCAGGGGCCTCAGCGCCCGCCGAGCAGCGTCGCCATCGCGTCGGGGTGCGAGAAGTCAGGGAAGGCGGCCGTGGCGCCAGCCTCCAGGAGCGCATCGATCTTGAAGGTGCCCGTGCCCACGCCAATGCACTCGGCGCCAATGCCCAGGGCCGCGTGCACGTCCTTGGGCGTATCGCCGATGATGACGACCCGGCACGCCTCCACGGGGACGCCCAGTTGGGCGGCGCCCGCCTGGGCACCGCAGCGGATCAGCTCGGTGCGGTCCTCGTTGTCGCAGCCGAAGCCCCCGAACCCGAACTGGTCATAGATGCCCACGCGATCGAGCTTCACGCGGGCGCCGGGCCGGACATTGCCCGTTCCCAGGCCCACCGCGAACCCCTGCCTCGAGCGGGCTTCCAGCACGGCCTCCCGCATGCCCGGGAAGACGCGGTAGCGCTGGTCATCGACCTTGTGCACCTCCTCGGCGAGGTGGGCGACATATGCGTCGATGACGGCGTCGATGGCCTCGGCCGAGTCCTCCACGCCGATGATGTGCATGGCCTTGCGGACGATGGCCCGGTCGGTCATGCCCGACATGGGGAACGAGTCGCACGCATCCCGGCGGCCGTGCAGCTTCTCGAACGCGGCTTCCATGGAGCGGCGCCCCGCGCCGCCGGTGGTCACGAGGGTTCCATCGATGTCGAAGAGGAGGACAGTGGGACGCATGGCCTCCATCTAATGGAAGCCCCGGGCTGACGCGAGCCCGGAGTCAGCGGGCCACCAGGGCCTCAAGGCTCGACGAGCGTGAGGCCCCGCTGGAGTGCCTCCCGGACCGGGGCGCGCTCCTCCATGGGCAGCCGGTCCTCCAAGGCCTGCCGGGCTTCCTTGCCACCCAGCCGACCCAGGGCGACGGCGACGGCTTCTCGGACTTCGGATTCCCGGTCCTGCAGTCGGGAGATGAGCGTGGGGATGGCATCCAGCCCCAGACACAGGCCCAGGGCACCCGCCGCGCTCGCGCGCACCTCGGCGGGGGCCTTCGCGTCCTCGAGCACCGTTCGAAGTGGCACCGCGGCGCCGGTGGGATCCACCAAGGCCAGGGAGGACACCGCCCGGGTCCGGCGGGCTGGAGGTTCGGACGGGTTCAGGACAAGCCCCGACAGGACAGGGACCGCCGCGGGGCCCAAGCGCCTCCACTCGGCCTCGGGGGTGGAGGCATTTCTCGGAGACTCCAGGAGCGCCAGCACCTGCGCCTGAACATCGCTGCCTGGAGAGGGCGCCCCGGTCGAACTGGTCGGCTCCGGCGGGGAGGCCGTGTGCATCCGCGCAAGTCCCCCGGCGCTCGCGAGCAACACCGCGCAGAGCAGCGCGGGCCTCCAGCGGTGGCCCCGGCGGGCGCACGCGGTAACGAAACCAGGACGTGGGGGAGGGGAGGTCGTCATGGGGGCTTCCCGGAAGGGGAGGGGACGGTACGGTTTATATGTCATCGGTGCCGCGGCCGGACGGGAACCCCGATATGGTCGCTGCGTCATGGCCGGACGGGTCTTCTTCTTCCTTCAGCACGCGACGTACGAGCCCGCATTCCAGGCCGCCACCATGGGCATCACCGCCGCGGCGATGGGGGACGAGGTGTACTTCGTCTTCGCCTTCGATGCACTGCGCCTGCTCGTGCGGGGCGCCTATGGGGAGCCGGCGACCGGGCGCGAGCAGGAGGAGGCCGCGCGCGCCGAGTCACTCGGGGTGTTGGCGCCAGCGCGGATGTTGGCGGAGGCTCGCTCGCTGGGCGCGAGGCTGATTGCCTGCGACACCACGGTGCGCATCTGCGGCTTCGAACCCGAGGCCCTGTCGGGCACCTTGGACGAGGTCATGGGCATGGCCTCGCTCTGGCGGCTGACCGATGGGGCACGGATTCTCACCCTTTAGCCGGTGGGCGTGGGTCCCACGTTCTCCGTGTCAGGGTGCCCGCTCCGCCCAGTGAGTCAGCCGTGGCTGTAAGGTCGCAGTGCCATCCAAACGCTGCGGAATCACTCGGTCGAGCCTGTAGCGCCGGGCCGGAATGACGCGGTAACCTGCTGTCACGTCGTACCCCCCATGGGAGAACCCCGGCCCCCGCGCGGGAAGCCCCGCGTCCCCCGGTCGTAGAAGGAACATTGCCTATGCGCTCCAAGCTGCCCCTCCTGAGTGCGCTCTCTGTCGGCGCCGTCGTCCTGGCCTGTCAGACCTATGACTTCGAGCCGGTGGAGCCGCTGGCCATCGCGCAGACGACCGTCGAGGAGGTCATCAACGCCCGTCGGAGCAAGCCCAACATCATGCTGTTGGTGGACACCTCGGGGTCGATGACGGAGCCGGTGGACCGGACGGACCCTGACTGCATGGTGCAGTTCGAAGGCGCGCAGGTGCTCTGTGGTGGTGTGGCGCCCTGCAACACGCAGATCTGCCCCACGCGCTGGTCGGAGCTCCAGGCTGCTGTGCCCGCGTTCCTCGAGAACAGCGGACGGTTCGTGCGCTTCGCGTTGACGACCTACCCGGAGACGCAGGGTGGAACGGGCGCCGCGGACTCTTGCCGCGCGTCGACGGCCAGCGCGCTGCTGAAGACGCTCCCCACGCAGGAGGACGATGACTCCCTCCTGTCGCATGCCATGGAGATCAACGACGTCCTTCAGGGCATTCCCAACGGGGGCGAGGGCCGCCCCCTGGGCGGTACGCCGACGAGCGGGAGCCTGAACTTCGTGGGGGAGCTTCCGGGCCTTCAGGACTCGGAGCGGGAGAACTTCGTCATCCTCCTGACGGACGGTCTTCCGAACTGCAACGCGGCGAACGCGAACAGCGGCTCCAATCCGGACCTCTGCAAGTGCACCATCGCGAACAACGGCTGCCAGGGAGCGTATGCGCAGCGCGGCTGCCTCGACACCGACGCCTCGGTCGCGGCCGTGCAGGCGCTGGCTCAGAAGCAGATTTCCACCATCGTGATCGGATTCGGCGCGGAGACCGCGACGGGAGACGGCCCCGCGGTGCTGGACGCCATGGCCCGCGCGGGTGGTTTCGCTCGGCAGTGCGACGCGCAGAACTCTTGCGGCGCTGGCGACACGTGCAACCCGACCACAGGCCTGTGCTCCCGCGCTTTCTACCAGGCGGGCAATCAGGCGGAGCTTGCCCAGGTGTTGGAGGACATCAGCCTCGCCGTCATCAACCCGGAGCCCTGCTTGATCAAGCTGGATGGTCCCCAGCGCCCGTCCGACCCCAAGCTGCTCGTGGTCTACGTGGACGGTGTGCGCACCACGTCCAGCGCCAGCACGTGGACGCTGGAAGAGGCGGGCGTGCTCTTCACGGGCGAGACGTGTGACCGCATCCTCACCTCCACGCCGGAGTCCCCGGTGAAGATTGAAGTGCGGGCCATCCGTCAGCGGTAGCCCTGTGGTACGCGGGGCGGCTTTACCAGGCGAGGGGCGAGGATTATAGGTCCCTCGCTCCCCGGAACGGCCGCCCCGCTCATGAAAGTCACCATCCTCTCGCGCTCCGCTTCCATCCCGTCCACTCGGCGACTTGTCGAGGTGGCGCGCGCCAGAGGGCACCGGGTGCGGGTTCTCAACCCACTCCGTGTGCAGATGCACCTGGATGGGCGCCGCGCCACGCTCTATTACGGGCGCAAGAAGCTGGCCCCCACGGACGTCGTCCTCCCTCGCATCGCCCAGTCCATCAACACCTACGGTCTGGCCGTGGTGAACCAGTTCGGGCTCGCGCGGGTGCCGCTCGTCAATCACGCGCAGGCCATCGCGCAGTCGCGCAACAAGATGCGCTCGCTGCAGCTGCTCTCCGCGCACGGCATCGACATCCCGGGAACGGTCATGGCCCGGGACGCGGCGCACCTCAAGGAGATGGTGGGCCTCCTCGGCGGCGTGCCGGTCCTGGTCAAGCTGCTCCAAGGCCAGGAGAAGCACGGCGTCATGGTGTGCGAGAGCCTCCAGTCCCTGGAGGCGGCCCTGGAAGCCGTGCTGGGGCTCGGGCACAACCTGGTCATGCAGGAGTACGTGAAGAGCTCGGGGCTCGACGTCCGCGTGCTCGTCGTCGGTGGACAGGCCGTGGCCGCCGTCCGCCGGAGGCCGCGCCCGGGGCGGCTGGCGCACACCCTCATCAAGGGCGCGCGCCTGGAGGTCCACGAGCTGTCCGCCGGCCAGCGAGCAACCGCGGAGAAGGCCACCCGGCTCATCGGGCTCGAAGTGGCCGCGGTGGACCTGCTCGACGTACAGGGGCAAGCCAAGGTCTTCGAGGTGAACAGCTCACCCGCGCTTCCTGAAATGGAGGCCGCGACAGGCGTGGACCTGGCTTCCCTCATCATCGCTCGGGCGGAAGCGCTCGTGGCCGGGGCTCCCCCGGTGTCGGCTCCAGATTTGTCGCCGCCGACAGGCCTCCCGCTCCCGGCCGGTGTTGCGCCGCCGCCGGTGGCGCGGAAGGGGGCAGGGCGCCGGAGCCGGACGGGTGAAGGCAGCGCATGAAGAGAAAGGCGGCAGCCGCCGTCTCAAGCGTGATACGCACCCCTCGTTTCCAGGAGACGCCCATGCTTCACCGTCGACGCCTTTCGCCCGTGGCTGCCCTGATGGCGGTCGTGACCTGCACCGCGCCCGTACTGGCCGCGGATGTGGATCCCGCCTCCCTGTACGAGGTCTCCACCGAGGGCACCTCGGCCCAGGTCAAGGCAGGGGAGAACGGGACCTTCGTCCTGACCATCAAGTCGAAGGACGGCGCCCATGTCTCCGATGAAGCGCCGCTGCGGCTCGAGGTAAAGGGCACCCTGGTGACGCTGGCGAAGGAGAAGCTGGTGCTCTCCGACTCGGTGGCCAAGAAGGCGGAAGGCCAGGCCTTCACGGACCCCCGCTTCGAGGTCCCCTTCACGGCCGCGTCGGCGGGCAAGGGCGCCTTGGACGCCAAGCTCGTTTTCTTCATCTGCACGGAGAAGATCTGCGCCCGTCAGCAGAAGACCTTCTCTCTTCCTGTCGAGGTCCTCTGAGTCGCCATGTCTGAGCGTTCTTCCAAGGGTGGTCGCGGCGAGCGCGGAAACGATGCGGCGCCCCCTCGCGCGAGCAGGGCGGAGCGTGGCGGCGGTGAGGCCTCCCGGTTCGTCTATGGGGTGAACCCCGTCCTCGAGGCGCTGCGTGCCCGGCCGGACGAGGTCGAGCGGCTGTTCCTGGTGGAGGGCCAGCTCGGCGCCCGCGCGGCGGGGGAGCTGCTCAGCCGGGCCCGGGAGTCGGGCATTCGCGTGGAGAAGGTCACGCGCGAGCGGCTCGCGTCCCTGGCGGATGGCGGCGTGCACCAGGGCGTCGTGGTGGAGCTGCGTGGCTTCACGTACTCCGAGGTGGAGGACATCCTCGAGGCCGCGAAGGCCCGCGGCGAGCCCCCTCTGGTCGTGGTGCTGGACGGAATCCAGGACCCGCACAACCTGGGGGCCATCATCCGGTCCGCGGACGCCCTGGGCGCCCACGGCGTGGTGATTGCCAAGGACCGGGCGGTGCAGGTCACCGGGACGGTGGCCAAGGCCTCGGCCGGAGCGGTGGAGCACAGCCGCATCGCGCGCGTGGTGAACGTCTCCCGGGCGCTGGAGGAGCTGAAGGAAGCGGGCCTCTGGGTGGCCGCAGCGGACGTCGGCGCCAAGGAGCCCATGTGGAGCGCCCGGCTGGACGGGCCCCTGGCGCTCGTGGTGGGGGCCGAAGGGGCCGGTGTCCGGGAGGGCGTGCTCAAGCACTGCGACTTCCGGCTCCGGATTCCCATGACGGGGCAAGTCGGTTCACTGAATGCCTCCGTTTCTGCCGGTATTCTGTTATACGAGGTCGCCCGTCAGCGGGGCACGGCTCCCAGCCGCCGGTAGTTGAAGTTCAGGATCAATCTCCTTGACTTGGGCGGATGGGAATTCTAGAAGGGCGCCCCTCTCAGGGCGGTGACGGGTGGTTGACGGAGCCGAGGTCGTGGGGTAGGGCGGCAGTCGCAGTACCGGATGAGTGCCGGTGTAGCTCAGCTGGTAGAGCAACTGATTTGTAATCAGTAGGTCGCGGGTTCAAATCCCGCCGCCGGCCAGGTAGGACGGGGCCGCGGACGAGGGCCCGGGATGTGGTAGGACAAGTGAATATCTGGAGGGATACCCAAGCGGCCAAAGGGAGCAGACTGTAAATCTGCCGGCTCTACGCCTTCGATGGTTCGAATCCATCTCCCTCCACTCGGCAATTGCGGGAATAGCTCAGTTGGTAGAGCGTCAGCCTTCCAAGCTGAATGTCGTGGGTTCGAATCCCATTTCCCGCTCCAAATGTTGTAGTCACAGCATCGCCAAGCCCTGATAGCTCAGTTGGCAGAGCGCATCCTTGGTAAGGATGAGGTCACCAGTTCAATCCTGGTTCAGGGCTCCATTTATTTTTGAGGAGTGTCATGGCCAAGGAGAAGTTCGAGCGTAACAAGCCCCACGTGAACATCGGCACGATCGGACACGTGGACCACGGCAAGACGTCGCTGACGGCCGCCATCACCAAGGTGCTGGCGAAGACGGGCGGCGC
>BNCN01000002.1:763101-969165 GCA_014656495.1 Comamonas sp. KCTC 72670 | reverse complement strand
CGTCTTCGCGTACGCGGCCCCGGTGGACATGCGCCGGGGCTTCGATGGATTGAGCGCCCTCGTCGAGCAGCAACTGGGCCAGCAACTGCTCAAGGGCGACGTCTTCCTCTTCGTCGGCCGGTGTCGGCGCCGGGCCAAGGTGCTGCACTTCGACGGCACGGGCCTGGTGCTCCTCACCAAGAGACTCTTCCGGGGCCGCTTCGCGCGGCCCTGGTGCGAGGAGGGCGCGCAGGCGGTGGAGCTGACGGTGAGTGAGCTGTCCCTCTTCCTGGAAGGCTGCGAGCTGGCGGGACGGTGGAAGCTGTCGCCTCCGGCGGTGGACGAGAAAGTCCTTGCGGTAGGCGGTGCTTTGTAGCACCCAGCAGGTAGTCATGACGCGCGTCGAGCAGCTGCGAGACTTGGAGACGGCGAAGCAGGTGGCCAGCCTGCTGGAGGCGGAGAATGCCCGGCTGCACCAGCGTCTCGAAGCCCTCGCCCTCGAGAATGCCCGGCTCAAGGGCGAGGACGCGCAGGCGCGGATGCAGTTGGAGCTCGAGGGGCTCAAGGAGCAGTTGGCCCTCCTGCAGAAGCGTCTGTTCGGCGCCTCCAGCGAGAAGCGCGGGGAGAAGCCCTCGAAGCCGCCGCGCACGAAGCCGCAGCGCGGCCATGGCCCGACAGCCCAGCCCGAGCTGAAGGTGCAGGAGGTGCTGCTGCCACTGGACGAAGCGGACCGAGTCTGCGGCCTGTGCGGTGGAGGACTGCAGGCGTGGGAGGGGCAGACGGAGGACTGCGACGAAGTCACCGTCGTCGAACGCAGCTTCGTGCTGCGTCGCATCCGCCGCCAGAAGTACCGCTGCCACCAGGGCTGCACGCCGGTGACGGCCCCCGCGCCGCCGCGGCCCATTCCCGGGGGCCGCTACTCGCTGGAGTTCGCCGTCTACGTGGCCCTCATGAAGTACGGCTTCCACCTGCCACTGGCCCGGCAGCAGCGGCTGTACCTGCGCGAGGGCCTAGTGGTGGAAGCGCAGACGCTCTGGGACCAACTCGACGCGCTGGCCGGCCACCTGCAGAAGTCCTACGAGGCGCTGCTGGCCGAAGTCTTTACCTCGCCCGTCATTCACGCGGACGAGACGTACTGGCTGCTCTTGGAAAAGGGGCCAGGCACCAAATGGTACGCGTGGACGGTGGCCTCGCCGGACACCGTCTTCCACCGCATCCTCCCCAGCCGCTCCGGCGCGACGGCCCGGGCGGTGCTGGGCGACTACGCGGGCATCGTCCTGGTGGACGGGTACACGGCATACCAGACGGCGACGAAGTCCGGCCCGGACGGGCCCGCCCCCGCGACGCTGGCCTTCTGCTGGGCGCACGTGCGCCGCAAATTCTTCGAGGCGAAGCAGTTCGCGCCCGCTTGCGAAGAGGTGCTGAAACTCATCGGCGAGGTGTATGCCATTGAGGCGGACCTGCCCGGCTGGTACGCCCTCTCGGACGAGGCGCGCCCGGTCGCGCTCGCGCAGCGGCTCGCCGTGCGCCAGCAGCACTCCGCACCCCTCGTCGAGCGCATCCGGCAGTGGGCCCTGGGGCAGCGAGCCGCCCCCGGCAGCGCGTTCCGCAAGGCCCTGGAGTACATGCTGAAGCTATGGGACGGGCTGACCGTCTTCTTGCGCAACCCCGTGGTGCCCATCGACAACAACCACGTGGAGCGGCAGATGCGCGACATGGTGATGGGGAGGAAGAATCACTACGGCAGCAAGTCCCAGCGAGGCACCGAGGTCGCCGCGCTCTTCTATTCCCTCATCGAGACGGCACGCCTGCGGGGAGAGGACCCCGGGCACTATCTGCGGCGTGCCGCTCTCGCCGCCATCGAGAACCCAGGTACGGTCACACTTCCGAAGAGTCAGGACTGACGGCCGCTCCCGCCGATCGTCCCGGGCGGGTCAGCACGGCGCCCGGACGGGGCACGGCGAACAGTTACGCCTCAACGACGAGCAGGCGCCCGTCATGAAGCGCGTCTTCGAGTTCTACCTGCGGCGGACCCTGGTGCAGCGCGGCCCCCTCACCGCCTCGGTGCAGCTGCGGCGCTTCCTCCTCTGCTTCGTCTCCGTGGACATCCTTGGACCCCTTCATCACATCTCGGGTGTCCACGGAACTGGGACAGGCTCATGCGTCTTGTGCTTCCTCTGCCTCCGCACCTGCATAGAGGCGCGATGTCCAATTCAAGCGGGACAGGGTAGTTTGTTTCCCTGTCCTTCTTCAGAGCGCCCCACCCCGGGGACACTCCGAGAAAGCATCCATGAACCGACCTGAGTGGCCCCGCCTGCTGTGGCTCTCCTTGCTGCTCTCTTGCAGCACCGCCTTCGCCGCCCTGCCGACCTATCAGACGCTGAACCTCGAGGGCTGGACGGTGAAGGTCGACACCCGCCTGCTGAACGGAAACGGGGCGGCAACGGAGAGGGCCATCACCCTGCTGACGGCGCAATTGAAAGACGTCGTCCGCCGGGTTCCCGCGGGCCCCCTCGAGCAACTGCGCAAGGTGACACTGTGGTTGTCGCCGCAGTACGCCGGCTTCCCCCCGAAGGCCGAATTCCACTACCACGCAGCGTGGTTGCGGAAGCATGGCCGCAATCCAGCCATGGCGGAGAGCGTCGAGTTCACCAACATCCTCACCTATGAGGCGGACACGCAGAAGAGTCCCCTGTTGATATTGCATGAGCTCGCCCACGCCTATCACCACCGCGTCCTCGGGGGCGGCAACACGGACATCCACGAGGCCTTCGCGCGGGCCACCGCGAGCAAGGCCTATGAGCGCGTCGAGCGATTCCGCGGCCACGGCCGCCCCAACTCCGTCGAGCGTGCCTATGCCCTGGACAACGCGCACGAGTTCTTCGCCGAGGTGACCGAGGCCTTCTTCGGGCGCAATGACTTCTACCCCTTCACCGGCGAGGACCTGGCCCGGCACGACCCGGACACCCTGGCCTTGCTCCAGAAGCTCTGGCAGACCCCGCAGACGCCGGCGCCGCTGCCACAGCCCGCGCCCAAGGCGCCCGAGCCGGTGAGCTTCGACAGCCGGTGCTACTACCGGCTGACCACCCAGTGGCGAGGTGATGGCCTGTCCCTGGACATCGTCAACGACGGGAAGAACGACACCCCCATCCTCGCCAAGACAGCCATGGTGCCAGGGCAGCGATGGAAACTGCTCCCCGAGGCCAACGGCGCGCATCGGCTGGTGACGCAGCTGCGCGGCAACGGAATGTCCCTGGCCAGCACCGACGGCAACTCGCCGTTGCTCGTCGCCACGGCCGCCGCTCCGGAGCAACTGTGGCGGGTCACGCCGGAACTCGACGGCGCCCTGCGCCTGACGAGCCTGGCGCAGGACGCGGCCATGTCGCTGGACATCCTCTACGACGGCAAGGCCAACGTCACCCCCATCCTCGCCCCACCCAGGCCCGTCGATGGACAGTTCTGGTACGTGACGCTCGTGCCGCCCTGTCCTTAGCGCTCGGCAAGAGCCCTGGGAGAACGTCTCGCGTGCGGTACAGCCCGGCGCCGGCCTCCACCGCATCCGCATCGGGTTCCACGCGCGCTTACCGAAATAAACTCCGGGATGTTGGCCCCTCAAGTGCCATAGGCTGAAGCCGCCCCCGTCTCGTCACTGGAAGCCGAGCACCCATGCGTTCCCGCCCCTTCGTCTCTGTCCTCCCGGCCGCTTCCACCTCGTCTGTCCGTTCCAAGGAGGTGGCCCTGTGAGCCGCGTCGCGGGATGGGTGGTGCTGGTGCTGGCGCTGGTCGTGTCGTACCGCCCGGCCGAGGCCGCGCAGGCGAAGAAGACGCAGGCGCAGAAGACGCAGACGCAGAAGCCCCAGGCGAAGCAGACCCAAGTGGCGGTGCTGCGCCCGGAGGGCAGCCAGGCCGATGCGCTGCGCAGGGTCCTGACGCAGGAGCTGGGCAAGAAGGGACGCGGGCGAGCGGTGCTGCCCGCGAAGAAGGTAGATGCCGAAGTGAAGCGCAGCCGCGGCGTTCCGAAGACGGATGCGCAGCGGCAGGCGCTGGCGAAGAAGCTCGGCGCGGACGTGCTGATTCTCGCCTCGGTGACGGGGACGAAGCGCTGGGACGTGGAGGTCCGCGCCTACTCCGGCAAGGACGGCACCCTCCTCGCGGAGGAGCGCTGGGACGTCCGCACCAACCGCGCCTTCCCCGAGGTGCGGCGGGAGCTCGAGCCCAGGCTGGGCACGGCCCTGAAGGCGGGCCCGGAGCAGCGCCTGCCGCCTGCCGCCGTCACGCCTCCGACGCCTGTCTCCGAGCCGGAGCTCGCCCCTCCGGCCCCCATCGCCGAGGCACCGCGCCCGGTGGCGGCGAAGCCTCAGGCTCCCAAGCCCACCGTGAAGAAGGAGGAGCCGCCGGTGCAGCCCGAGCCGAAGGCAGCCGGCCTGCGCGACCTGGACGGCCCCATCCTGGAGGCGGTGCTGTCCGGACAGGCGCTGTTCCGCCGCTTCCACTTCACGGGCAACAACGCCGACGCGCTGCCCGACTACAGCCTCAACAGCGCCGCGGCGGCGAGCCTCTCGGTCGTCTACTTCCCGCTCTCCCACGTCACGGACGGGGTGGTGCACAACCTGGGTATCGTGGCGCGGGGCTCACGTGCACTCGGGCTGTCCACGCGGCTCCCGAATGGCGATACGTACGGCACCACCACGCAGCTCCTGGAGGGAGGCCTGCGCTTCCGCCTGCCGCTGCGGTGGATGGAGGTCTACGTGGGCGCGCTGTACGGCACCCACACCTTCGCGGTGGACCTCCCGCCGGAGAGCACCTTCGCCCTGCCCGACGTGGACTACCGCTTCGCGCACGTGGAGCTGGGCCTGCGCAAGGCGCTCACCGAGCGATGGGCCATCGCCGCGCGCGTGGGCTACCAGCACGTGCTGAGCGCTGGCGAGCTGTCCTCGGACGACTACCTCCCGGAGCTGAGCGGCTCCGGACTCGATGGCGAGCTCGCCGTGGAGTTCGCCCTGACGCGCATGCTGGGTCTGCGGCTGGGCGGAGAGGTGCGGCGCTACAATTTCACCGCCAACGCCGCGCAGGGCGCCCCGGTTCTCGCCGATGGCGCCAGGGACCTGTACTTCAGCGGCCAGCTCGGCGTGTTTCTGCGCCTGTAGCACCAGCGCGGCGAGGGGGGCTGTCCCCCACGCCTGTGGCGCCCCCTCCACACTTTCGCGAGGCCCACTCGAAAAGTCGGGCCTGATGAAACACGGATGCACGGGTGACAGGAGTTTTTCAGTATCCGTGTCATCGGGCCATTTGACCGATGCGCGTGCGAGTCGTGGATACATTGACAGGAACGCGCCATCCATCCGATGGGTATGTCTCCCAATGATGGAGGCGCTCGTGCCGAGGATGCGGTCACAACGGTTGTCACGAGAGCCAGCGGAGCGGGGACGGTGGTGGCGCCCGGTGGTGCTCGGGCTGTTCTTGAGCGGGGCTGCTGGCTGCGAAGGAATCATCTCCAACCCGGAGGGCCCCGGCGGAGGGCCCGGCCCCGGTACGCCCCCGCCCGCAGTCATCGAGAAGCCAGCCCCCTCCGTGCGGATGGCGCGCCTGACGCACGTGCAGTGGACCCACAGCGTGCAGGAGCTGCTCAGGCTGGACGCACCGCCCACCACGCTGGCGGGCACCTTCCGCGCGGACCCCGCCCAGAGCGGCTTCCTCTTCGACAACGATGCGCGCGCCCTCTCCGTCGACGAGGCCCTCTGGGGCGCCTACCAGCGCGCCGCCGCGGAGCTCGCCGGCCAGGTGACGACGGACGCGGCGAAGCTCGCGCGCCTGCTGCCCGCGTCGGCCGCCACCCACGAGGAGCGCGCCCGCGCCTTCGTGGAGTCCTTCGGCCTGCGCGCGCACCGGCGCCCGCTGACGCCCGACGAGGTGGAGAGCTACCTCGAGCTGTACCGCAAGGGGCCCCAGGCCTACGCGGACATGTCGGCCTTCGAGGGCGGCATCCGGCTGGTCATCGAGGCCTTCCTCCAGTCGCCCCACTTCCTCTACCGCGTGGAGCGCAGCACGGAGGCCGTACAGGACCGGGTGCCGCTCGACGACTATGAAGTGGCTTCGCGGCTGAGCTACGGCCTCTGGAGCACCATGCCGGACGACGCCCTGTTCTCCGCCGCGAGCGAGGGCACCCTGCACTCCCGAGATGGCGTCGCCACGCAGGCACGGCGCATGCTCCAGGACGCGCGCTCGAACAAGGTGGTGGAGGCCTTCCACCGCACCCTCTTCGACGTGCCCCGCTATGCCGCCATCCGGCCCTCCCTCACGCGCTACCCGCAGGTGTCCGAGCGCCTCGGCGAGTACGCTGCCCGGGAGACGACCCTCTTCGTCCAGGACATCGTCTTCTCCCGCAAGGGCGGCTACCGCGACCTGCTCACCTCGCCGACCACCTTTGTCAACGACGAGCTGGCGCGCGTCTACGGGCTGAGTGGCGCGTTCACCGCCGACTTCGTCCCCGTGACGCTGAACTCGCGTGAGCGCAAGGGCGTGCTCACCCAGGTGGGCTTCCTGGCCTCGCACGCGACGTCGGTGGACCCGGACCCCATCCACCGCGGCGTCTTCGTGTCCGAGCGCATCATCTGCCGGAAGATTGGCGCGCCGCCGGCCAACATCCCACCGCTCCCCGCCCCCCAGGGCCGCACCAATCGCGAGGTCGTCGCCTCGCACACCGAAGCCCCCGGGACGGCGTGCGCCAGCTGCCACACGCACCTCATCAACCCGCTCGGCTTCCCGTTCGAGAACTACGACGCCATCGGCGGCTACCGCACGACGGACAACGGACATCCGGTGGACGCCAGCGCGTCTCCCAACATCTTCGGGCAGACGGTGCGGGTGCGCGACGCGCTCGACCTGGCGGACGAGCTGGCGGCCCATGAGGTGGTGCATGCCTGCTACGCGCAGCACTGGGTGGAGTACCTCCACGGGCGCCCGTTCGCCCACGAGGACATGCCGCTGGTGGAGCGGCTCGGAAAGCTGTCGCAGGAGGGCACCCTGTCCATCGTCGACCTCGTCGTGGAGGTCGTCACCAGCGAGGGCTTCGTGAATCGCCACCCGGAGGAGCTGCCATGAAGCTGAGTCGCCGGATGGTGTTGAAGGGCCTGGGCGGGACGATGCTGAGCCTGCCGTTTCTGGAAGGGCTGCTGCCGAGGACCGCCCGCGCGGCGGACACGGGGCCGCTGCCGTACGCCATCTTCTTCCGTCAGGCCAACGGCGTCGCCTCGGCCCAGACGACGTCGGAGCTCGGCGCGGAGCCGGAGCGCTTCTGGCCGCGCACCCTGGGTGCGCTCACCGCGGAGAGCCTCGCCGGACGGGCCGTGGGCGTGCTCAATGACCACCGCGCGCACCTGCTGGTGGTGCGCAACATCAACATGCGGGACTACAACTACGGGGACGGCCACGCCCGCGGCGCCATGCAGGGGCTGACCGCGCGGGGCCCCGTGGTGGAGGGCGCGGGCGGCGGCTCCGAGTCCGGAGGCGAGTCCATCGACCACCGCATCGGCCGCGAGCTCAACCCGCAGCAGCGTGACTCGCTCGTCTTCTACGCGGGCCGGCGCGGCGGCTGGCTCGGCGGGCCCTGCATCTCCTATCGGAACAGCAACGTGCGCCGGGCCGCGCTGCATGACCCGTGGAATGCGTACCAGACGATGATTGGCGGCCCGGGCGGACTGACGCCCGAGGCGCGCGAGCAGCTCCTCGTCCGGCAGCGCAGCGTGAACGACCTGGTGAAGGCCCAGCTCCAGGCGCTCCAGCGGCGTCCCGAGCTGAGCGCGTCCGACCACGAGCGCTTGGACCTGCACCTGTCCAACGTCCGGGACCTGGAGGTCGCCCTGAGCTGCCGCATGCGCGCGGACGAGGAGCGCATCCTCCAGCAGGAGGCGCCCGGCTATGACAGCACGGACGGCACCGAGGTGCTCGCCACCGCCAGGCTGCACATGGACATCGCCGTGATGGCGATTGCGTGCGGCACCAACCGCGCGGCCGTCATCCAGGTAGGCAACGGCAACGACGGCGACACGCGCTACCGCCACCCGGACACGGGGCAGTTGATGGAGAACTTCCATTACGTGTCCCACCGCCGCTCGTCGCACGACGCCAGCGGCGGCATCATCACCGGCTCGGACCTGCTGCACCACCACGTGGACACGCAGTTCGCCAGCGCCTTCAAGCACCTCCTGGACCGGCTGGTGGCCTACCAGATGCCGGACGGGAAGCGGCTCATCGAGCACGGCGTGTCTGTCTGGTACAACGACCTGGGCAACGGGCCGGCGCACTCGGCGCGCAACGTGCCCTTCGTCCTGGCGGGGAGCTGCAATGGCTTCCTCAAGCAGGGCGTCTACGTCGAGGCGTCGGGCGGCGGCAATCCCAACCACAACCGGATGCTGAACACGATTGGCACCGCCGTGGGCCTGAGGAACGCGGCCGGAGGGAACCTGGACGACTTCGGCGACCCGGCGCTGACCAAGGGCGTGCTCTCCGAGCTCATCGCCTGAGTCGACGCTTGCGGCCTGCTCCCGTGCCCAGCGCTGGAGCAGGCCCTTCAGGCGGCGTGCCCCCGCTCTTGCCCCGCCTGTGCCTGCCAGCGCTCGGTCGCCGCGGCCGCATCAGGCCTGCGGCGCCGACCAGACCAGGTTCCACAGGTGGCCGTCGAGGTCCTCGAAGCCCTGGTCATACATGAAGCCGCGGTCCTCGGGCGGATGCGGAATGCGGCCGCCTGCGGCGACAGCCTTGGCGATCAGACTGTCCACCTCCCCCCGGCTCTCGCAGCTCAGGCAGATGACGACCTCGTTGGCGTCCTTCGCCTGCACGACGGGCTTGTCGATGAGCGTCTTGAAGAACGCTTCGGTCGTCAGCATGGCGTGAATGCTGTCATCCACGATGACCATGAAGGCCGCGCTCTCGTTGCTGAATTGAGGATTGAAGCGGAAGCCAAGCGCGGAAAAGAAGGCTTTGGACTTGTCCAGGTCCTTGACGGGCAGGTTGAGGATGATCTGCTTGTTCATGAGGGCCTCATATCGAAAGGCGGGTCGATTAACGAGCCCTGCCTCCGGACGACTCCGGATGGATGTACCGCAACAAGCGTCGTCTCGGCTCCCCCCGGCTGATGGGGCGCGTGTGTGACCGAACACTGCTGACACGCACTGTCAGCACACCTCGGGCACAACCCTGGGATGCACGACCCCAGGAGACGCACGATGAGCCCATTCACCCTTGCCATTTCCAATTCCGAGCTCGCCGACCTTCGAGCGCGGCTGAAAGCGACCCGTTTCCCCGGGGCGGTCGAAGGCGTCGGCTGGGATGATGGCACCGACGCGGAGCTGCTCAGGCACCTGGTCACCCACTGGGCGGAGCGGTTCGACTGGCGCGCCGCCGAGCAGCGCCTCAACGCGATTCCGCAATTCATCGAGGAGGTCGATGGCGAGCGGGTTCATTTCGTTCAGGCGCCGGGCCAGGGCGAAACCCGCGTTCCCCTCATCCTCGCCAATGGCTGGCCATCGAACTTCGTCGAGTTCCTGCCGCTCATCCCGCTGCTCACCGCCGAGCGAAACGGGGTGTCGTTCGACGTCATCATTCCCTCGCTGCAGGGCTTCGGCTTCTCGGGCCGGCCGACGAAGAAGGGCATGAACATGAGCCGCATGGGTCAGCTCTGGGCCGAGCTGATGACGCGGCTGGGCTACGAGAAGTTCCTCGTGGCGTGCTCGGACCTGGGCTCCGGGGTCTGCTTCAGCCTGGTCCGCAACCACCCCGGCCGCCTCATGGGCGCGCACTACCTCAACGTCTTTTCGGGGTACCCGCGTCCGGAGGCGCCGACGCCCGAGGAAGTGGACTACTTCCGTCGCGTCGACCTGTGGACCCTCACGCAGGGCGCCTACATCATGCTGCACGGGACCAAACCGCAGACGCTCGCCGTCGGACTCAACGACTCACCCGCGGGACTGGCGTCGTGGATCATCGAGAAGTTTCACAGCTGCAGCCAGCTGCGGGACGGCCGCCTCGAGTCGGTCTATTCGCTCGACGACCTCTGCACCCTGCTCTCGGTCTACTGGTTCACCCAGACGATTGGTTCATCGGTTCGGCTGTACAAAGAAGCCTTCGCCGATGTGGAACTGCTGGCGCCGATGCCCCGCCACGACGTGAAACAGGGCGTGCTGGTGCCCGCCGACGTCGACACTCCCGCGCCGCGCGCCTGGGGCGAACGGCACTTGCAGAACCTTGTCCACTGGACCGAGGCGCGGCAGGCCGGACACTTCCCTGCACTCGAGGCTCCGGCGCACTACGCGGCCGATATCCGGGCTTTCTATGACACCCTGAGGTGAGCCGCGCGCGCATGGACAAGACCGAACGCCTCTTCGCAGTCATGGACGCACTTCGCCGTCACCGCCGCCCCGTCACCGCGGCGGCGCTGGCCGAGGAACAGGGTGTTTCCGTGCGCACGCTCTATCGCGACGTGCAGACGCTCATCGGTCTTGGCGCGCCCATCGTTGGCGAGGCGGGCGTGGGCTACATGCTGAAGCCGGGCTTCTTCCTGCCACCGCTGATGTTCACCGCCGAGGAGCTCGAGGCGCTGGTGCTCGGCTCCCGCTGGGTCGAGGCCCAGCCGGATGCCGAGCTTGCCGGGGCGGCGCGCAATGCGCTGAGCAAGATTGCCAACGCCGCGCCCGACGCTCTGCGCGACCGAATGGAGGACACCGCGCTCTGGCCCATCCCGATGCGCGGCGGACCTGCGTCCGTCCCGGTGCTCGGCCTCGTGCGCCGGGCCATTCGCGAAGAGAAGGCGCTCCTCATCGTGTATGCCGACGGGAAGGGCCCTCCGAGCCAGCGCGACATCTGGCCGGTGCAGCTCGCGTTTCACGAGGGCAAACAGCTCGTTGCCGCCTGGTGCTGCTTGCGCCAGGCCTTCCGCCATTTCCGCGTCGACCGCATCACCGCGGCCTCGGCGACCGAGGCCCGCTTCGGCCGCCAGCGGTCGGTGCTGGCGCGGCAATGGCGGGAGGAATGGAAACGCCTGTATCCCGACGGAGCGCAGCCATCTTCTTGATTCACGGTTCCTGGGTTGCGCTTGTGACTTCACCGGGCACGTCGAGGCCGCGGACGTGCGCACCAACGGCGTCACCGGCCACCTGAGCCAGGCCGCGAGAGTGGCCCCGACCTTGCGCAGGAAGGGCACCCGTCCCCTGACGATGAGAAGCAGGGCCCGCATGGCAGCCCTGGACCCACTGCGACACGGGCCGATTTGATTACGTCCCGAGCATCCGCCGAGCCACCCTGTCTCGATGAGATGCACAGACCTCGCTCTATACGCTCCAATTCCACGCGGGCATCGTGTCCGCCTGCTTGGATTGAAACGCGGGCGCAGCCTCTTGGCTGGCCCCATTGACGCCACCCTTGCGATCGATCTCACCACCGGCACGTACTACATTCCCCACGGGCTGTTTTCCGACGTCCAAACTTGCACCTCGCCCGACATGCTCGACGCGCTGATCCACTCGGGCAAATGGAACATCTCTTTCACCTACGAAGGGGAAGTGCTCGCCTCGGCAGTGACCGTCAAGGACTCGGGAGAGTACAACTACGCTTGCACCCGGTTGTTTGTTTCTCCGTGAGCTGAACGAAGGGCCCTTTCATCCGTGATACGACGGAAATACGACGCCAATCCCATGCAGCGACACATCGCTGACGAGCATGTGTCGATACATGGCCCACCCCTCGACGCCCGAGGCCCCAGGGCCATCGGGCGCGAAGTGTCCCCGTCGGTTGAAGCCCCTGATAACAGGGGGGCGTAGTAGGTTCGAGCGCCATGAATCTGTCGCCCTTGCACGATGGGCTCCGCACGAAGGTCGAGCAGCGTGTACGCACGAAGCCGGAGCTCGCGCCGCTCATCCAAAGCGTTCTCGACCTGCGCGCCGCAGCCAGCTCCGACGAGGAGCGCGCCCGCCACGACCGGCAGGTGGAGCGGCTCATCCGACCGAGTCGCATCCGCGAGTGGCTCGGCTTCGCGCTCGTCGCGGTCATCGGCTTGCTCCTGAGCCATGCCATCTACCGCGGCCGTCAAGTGGAGCGTGCCGCAGCGGAAGGCACGCCGACGACAGCCCAGGTGGAGCGGATGGAGCCGGGGAGCTGCCTCATCGGAACGAAGTCCGAGCGCTGCTTGACGTTGGCGCTCAAGCTCTACCCTGCCTTGGGTGCGCCCTACTCGGCCTCGCTCACCCAGAGCATTCCCGTCGAATGGCTGGCTCGGGTGCAGCCGGGTTCGTGGCTCACGGTGGCGGTGGCTCCCGAGGAGCCGCAGAAGGTGACTTTCGACGTGCGCACCATGTCCGTCGCGCCCCCCGCGCCGCCCGCTTCGGCGCAGTGAGGGGCAGGAGTGCCCGCGGTCCGCCATTCCCCTGGCGCGACGGGCACCGCGGGCAAGTGCGGGACCTGGAGCCACATTTGGGCCCAGGCCCCGGTCACGAACCAAGGCGCGAGCGCAGGCTGGGCCCACTGTCATGGGCCGGGGTAATGGATCGCAGTGGGGTCACCCAAGCTGTTCGTAGCAGGGTCGGCCAAGCGGAGCGCGTTGCGTAGCAGGAGGGCTGCGCCCCCGCCGCCCTGAAGGAATCTGAAACAAGGTCCGCTGGCGGGGTGAATTCCTACCCGGCGGCCTTACGCGAGCATCCTCGCGCGTCCGTGAGCACCGCCAGGGCGGTGCGGGCAGGGACAGCGCGCGGATGAGTCACCGGAGAGTCGACATGGACAGGTTGAGAGAGCTGGCGCGGCTGCACCGCCTGCGGACGGGTGCGCGCGAAGTGGCCCGGCTGTTGGGGATGGGCCCGAATACAGAGAGGACGTACCGCACGGCGCTGAAGGCGGTGGGGGCGCTGGAGGGTCGGCCGGAGGACGTGCCGGAGTTGGAGGCCCTCATGGCGCTGGTGCAGGCGCACCTGCCGTCGCGGGTGTCGCCGCAGCAGACGTCCTCGCTGGTGGCGTGGCAGGGGCGCGTGGAGGAGTTTCGCTTGTCGACAGCTTCCTGAGGCTTCTCCCGCCTGCCCGCAGAATGGCACCGCTGATGCCCGGCACCACGGAACAGGACCTCTGTGGTGGCCTTGCAGCGGTCGAGGCACTGAGTGAATGGCCTCATCTTGAGGTTCGACGAGAGAGGCAAACGTGGCGTCAGCATTGTCAATACGGAAAGCCGCAGGGGCCCCCATTGACGGTCAGAGCAACCCTTGGGCCTTCAGCGCATCGATCGCGGCCGCCAACGCGGGGTGGGGCGACACCGATGCGCCCGGAGGGGAGCGCACCGCACTGACAAAGACAAAGGCGCCCTCCTTCGTGTCCACATGCCCCACGAGCCACGACAGGTTCACTTCTGGAAGCGTGAGCAAGCCGGTTTTCGCGCTGAGCATCGAGCCCCCCTTCCACGGGCCTCCCATGTCGATGCCGTCCCGGACGTGCGACACCGTCTGCGGCCCCTGAACCAAGGTGCGCTTCACGGTCTCCTGCGTGGCCGCGCTCACGGGAAGCTGCCCCCTGTACAGCCGCGCCAGGAAGTGAAGCTGCTCCTCGGGGGAGATGCGCAGCGGCCCGTTCAGCCAGAACAGGGAGATGTCTCCCGACGCATCCGCGTTTCCATACTGGAGGCGCTTCATCCAGGCCTCCTCGCGTTCACGCCCCAGCCTGCGCGCGAGCCCCTGGAAGACCCACAAGGCCGAGCGGCGCATCGCCGTGTCCAGCGTCTGGTCCTGGGCCCATGCAGGGTTGGCGTAGTGGGTGCCGTCCCATGGCACCACCGCGTCTGGCGTCAACAGGCCCTCCTCCAGCGCGATGAGCGCATGCGGAATCTTGAAGGTGGATGCGGGAGACAGGCGCTCTTGGCAGAGGCTGCTGTCGTTGAACGCGACCTGGCCTGTTTCCAGGTTCAGCAGGCCGAAGCAGCCGGGATGGCGGGAGTCGACGTGGAGCAGGACCGGGCGAGCCCCCGCGCATGAGAGGGACAGGAGCAGCACGAACAGTCCGGCACGACGGCATCCGGGAATAGGGAGTTGGAACATGGGGGCCCTGGCACAGCAAACGTCGCGCCAACATGCGTCGCCTCACGAACGCGGTCGGGGAGCCGCGTGTGCGGTCGGACTGACACGGTCACATCCGCTTGAGTCGCATCGCGCTCGGCCGCGGCGTCCCTCGTGCGTTGGAAAAGTCCACGCGAGTGTGTCGCAGCTCGGTCCGATGACCCGGGCGCCTTGAGGTGTCCGACGACGCGCTCGATGACGCGCGCTCGCGGTAGCGCCCATCGTCGAGGCGTGCCTGGCATCGCACGTTGGACTGAGGCAGGTCGGCGAGACAGGGCCGTACGGCTCGCACGTAGCGGGCCCACGCCCAGCCACGGACGCAACCCAAGCTGCAGGCTTTGTCACCCTCGAGGACATCCGAGCGCTGGCGGATCCACGTGAAGTCCGCAGCCTCCTTGGCCACGGTGCTCCTGCACCGCCAAGCCGGTAGAGCGCGCTGGCCCCCACTGCGACACAGGACAAAATTGACGACGTCCCTCGTTTCTGCCGAGCGACCCATTTACGACGAGGTGCACAGGCCTCGCTCGCTCTGTACGCGCCAAATCCATGCGGACATCGTGTCCGCATGATTGCCTGCACTCGGCTGCTAATCCCCGAGAGCCAGGAGGCGGACTTCGAGCCAATCGGAGGGGACATGCCATCCGCTCCCTCCAGCACGTCCCCTGCCCCATAGGCACCGCCTCGGTGGACACGAGGCAAAGCCGTGGTCGCGTCGGGGGGACTCTTCGTCGTCGCCTGCTCGTTGCCCGCTGTCGTCGCGTACAACACCGGGACCCGGGAGGCCGAGTCGATGTGGGGCCTGCCCCTGCTCAGCGACGGATGGATGGGCAGCCTGCTGGTGGTTCCCGCCAGCACATCCATCCTCGTGAGGCAGGACGCGAAAAAGGACGGACGGCGGGAGGCGCCACGACAACCCCCTCCGCTCTTTCCACCATCAGCAAATGCCAGACCCCGGGTATTGCCGCAAGCCCCCCCGGTCGTGCTCCACCATCGCCCGTTTCAGTCCAGGCCCCGGAGGAACGCGAGATGCGCACGGACGTGGTGACACAGCACGCAGTGGTGATTGTGGGAGGAGGCCCTACCGGGCTGATGCTGGCGGCGGAGCTGGCGTTGGCGCAGGTGGACGTGGCCATCGTCGAGCGGCGCGCCAGCCAAGCGGTCGACGGCTCGCGCTCACGGGGCCTGCATGCACGCAGCCTGGAGGTGCTCGACCAGCGCGGAGTCGTCGAGCGCTTCACCTCGCAAGGACAAGCCGTCCAGAACGTCGCATTCGGGCAGGCACCTCTGGACCTCAGCGACTTCCCGACGCGACACAACCATGGGCTCGCGCTCTTGCAGGAGCGCTTCGAGCGCATCCTGGCGGAGTGGGTGGGCGAGCTGGCCGTCCCCATCTACCGTGAGTGCGAGGTTGCGGGCTTCACCCAGGACGACACCGGCGTCGACGTCGCGCTGTCCGGCGGCCGGGCGTTGCGGTCGAAGTACCTCGTCGGGTGCGATGGGGGTCGCAGCCTCATCCGCAAGACGGCAGGCATCGAGTTCCCGGGCTGGGACGCGTCCGTCAGCTATCTCATCGCCGAGGTCGAGATGGCCGGCGCACCGGCGTTCGGCATCCGCCGGGACGAGAAGGGCACCTACGCCATGGGCAAGATGGAGGACGGGCGTGTGGGCGTCGTGTTGAGAGAGGAGCAGGTCAACGCAGGCGACGCACCGTCCCTCGAGCTCCTCCGCGAGGGGCTCATCGCGCTCTATGGGTTGGACTTTGGTCTGCGCGGCGCCACCTACCTCTCGAGGTTCACCGACATGACGCGGCAGGCGGCGTCCTACCGGGACCGGCGGGTGCTCCTGGCCGGCGACGCGGCGCACGTGCATTCGCCCATGGGCGGACAGGGGCTCAACCTTGGCGTGCAGGACGCCGTGAACCTGGGGTGGAAGCTGGCCCTGGTCGTGCGCGGCGTCTCGCCGGAGAGCCTGCTCGACACGTACCACGCCGAGCGACACCCCGTCGCGGCCCGGGTGCTGCGGAAGACCCTGGCGCAGACCGCGCTGAGCCGCGGTGACGCGCGGATGGACGCCGTGCGCGAGACGCTGGCGGAGCTGCTGAGTATGGAGGGGCCACGCAAACAGTACGCGGCGATGATGTCGGGGCTGGACATCCACTACGACCTCGGAAGCGGGCACCCGCTGCTCGGGCGCCGCGTGCCGGACCTCGACCTGCTCACGGACGACGGCCCGAGGCGCGTGTTCCACCTGCTGCACGACGCACGGCCCGTCCTTCTCGACCTTGGCCAACCAGGCACGCTCGACATCTCCCCCTGGGAGGACCGGGTTCGGAGGGTCGCCGCGCGCTACACGGGGGCCTGGGAGCTCCCGGTGCTCGGCGCGGTCATAGCCCCCGTCGCGGTGCTGATTCGACCGGACGGACACGTCGCGTGGGTCGGGACGGGCACGGACCAGGGCCTGCATGAGGCCCTGGTCCGATGGTTCGGGCCCCCACGTGCACCTTAACGCGATTCGCGCGCCTCAGCGAGGCCGTCACCAAGGACGGGCTCCATCACCGGCACGGAGTACTCATCGACGGTGTGACAGTGCCCACGGCGTGAGCGGCGGCGCCGTGGACCGCCGGCCGCTCGAAGCCGAGCACTGCCGGCAGCACATACCGCCCGAACAACTCCAGCGGCAGCGCGGAACCCGCACCGTTGTAATGGCTGCCCGTGAAGGCCGCGGTGAGGCCCAGCGAGGGCGCGGCGATGACGTACTGGCCTCCGTTCCCCCGCGCGAAGGTCACCTCCACCGGGGTGCCCTGGATGACGAAGCGGGTGCTCCACCACAGCAGACCGTAGCCGGCGTCACCGAGTGGCCCGAGCGGATTGACGGACTCGGACACCCACGCCTCTGAAACGAGCCGTTCGCCCTTCCAGGCCCCTCCCTCGAGGACGACTTGCCCCAGCTTGAGGAAGTCGCGAGGGCGCAGGTGCAGGTGCCCGCCTGTGTCCGTGCCCCTCCGGCCCGCGGGTTTCCAGGTGAAGTCCTGGACCTTCAGCGGCGAGAACAACCACTCACGAGAGAGGTCGGCGATGGACCGGCCACTGACGTGCTCCAGGACCGCCCCCAAAAGCACCACGCCGCCCGTGCAGTAGCGCGTTACCGTGCCCGGTTCATCCCGCATGGGAACATCCACGATGAAGCGGGCCCAATCGCGGGTGCCATACATCCGCTCTTCATTCCCAGGAGACTTCGGGTCCCAGTCGTCACATGAGAGCCCGGAGCGCATCTGGAGCAGGTGCCTCAGCGTGATGCGCTCCTTGCGAGGGTCCGCATTCCGAACCGGCGTCAGGTGCGGCAGGAGCGACAGGACGGACGCATCCAGGTCCGAAAGCAATCCTCGCTCATGCGCCATGCCCACCAGCAGCGACGTGACACTCTTGGTGGCGGACCGGAGGTCGTGCGCGTCCTCCCGCTTGAAGCCATTCCAATAACGCTCGTAGAGGAGCGTGCCGTCTCGTGCGACGAGCACGGCGTCCGGCACCTCCACGGTGCCCTCCTTCACATCATGCTCGAGAGCGTCGAACCAGGGACGCTGGACGCCCGCGTCCTCGAAGGAGGCCACATCCCAGCCGTCGTCAAGCCCATCCGGAGGTGAGCCCGGGCCCGTGGGAAACCGGTTCCCTCCGCACGCCGCGAGACACAGCCACAGAACCGCCACTCGATAAAGCACGCTGCACCGCCATCGAACCGGCCCTGGGAGCGCAGCACCCTATACCGATGCGACGAGCCGGGCGAGACGATGCTGCACAGAACGACGTGCTCACAAGAACGGGGACTCCGGGTTCCGGATGGCCATGAGGCGCACGGTCCATTCCGCGTGGCCCGAGGGCGCCGTCCCCGTCCCAGGTTCAAGGTGTAGCTCGGCCTCTTCCAGGACAGGGACATCTGCCGTGGGACCCGGCCTTCCGACGCATCGGAACCGAAGTGAACGTCGACACGTCCTGGGCCATATCGACGCTGCGGGGTGCCCGCGAGCGCGTCGAAGACGGCCTGCCGCTCCCGCTCCAGCCGCGACCAGCAACCCCCGTGAGCATTCCGCCGCGTCGCAGCAGTCGCACCCTGGCGTCACCGAAGGACATCAACCGGGCGCCTTCCAGCCTGAGCATGCCCAGGGCGTCGGGCACCTGGGAACCGAAGGAGCGGTACAGGGACATACCGGCTTCGAGTAACGCAGGAGAAATGCCACCCACAAGCGCCGCGCACGGACAGCAACTTCCAGCAGGTATCCTTCCGCGGCGACGAGTTCTTCGTGCGGGTTGTGCGTCAGGCGCCTATCGCAGCACGCCTTGAGAGGCCGCTTCAACGCCCATGCGGTTCGTAGTCGATACATTCGATTGAGAACTGTGCGTTCTCGCTTATCGTTTCCAACCCCTTGTACTTGCGGTGGTCGTGTGCGGCGAGCCGCATCAACTCCGAGCGAGCCCGACGGCAGCGCATCGCTCCAAGCGCAAAGGCGGCATTGTAGAGAATCTCCACGGACGGCTCTTGCAAGAGCGGGATGAGGACATCCGCGGCGCGTTCATAAACCTCGCCCTCTGTCAGGTGACAAACTTGATTGCCCAGCGACTCGATGGCTTGGCCTCGCAAGCTTTCGGGCGCGGACATGTCGAGAATCGTTGCGTGGAGTGCCTCAAGGGTGAGGTCCGTGCCTGGGCTCAGCTCCCCGAGCAGCCACGCGGCCATCTCTCGTGCATGTCCGGATTCGCCTCGTTGCAGGACATCGGTCACTTCGGAAAGCACTGTACGGTCCTGCCTCTCGGCGAGCTCCTTCGCGGCTTGGATGCACTCCAACCGCGAACCCGTGGCCAATCTTCGAACAAGGTCAGCAACCGACAATGTGTCATCCATCCTTGGAATCCTGTGGCTTCCCGAGCGCTCATTCCAACGAATCGCAACGCCAAGCGCGGAACTGTCGGTGGGTCCTGCGGAAATCCCCATCCCAGGGATTGGGCACACCTGCCTGCCCGCTCTGGAGAATCACTGCTGGAGGCGGGTGAAGGAACTGGGCCAGAACTTGTTCCAGTAGTCGAGGTAGGTGAAGCCTACCGTCCAGTAGCCGTACGGGTCTTCTTCGATACAGAGTTCAAGCGTCAGCTTGTGGCGGCTGTCTTCACCGCGCTCGACCCGGACCGACTCCAGCCACCACGAAGCTCCATTGAAAAGCTTCTGCCGGTCCACATACTCATCGAGATGGCGGTGTGCCGTTTCCACCAGGACGCTCAGACGAGGAAGAACTTCTGCGTTCAGGTACGCGATGCACTCAAGGTCAGGTCCCGACGCAGTCCCACTGACCACAAGTTCAAGGCAATGACGACCAGGCATCCTCAGGCGAGAAAGCCACTCTCCACTCCCCAAGGTGAAGGATGATTGAGAGACGTTGGTTTCGTGCGCTTCCATCGTTTTTCAACTCCGCCGCGTTCTTGGCGCATGCACCGCAGATGAAGTGAATCGAAGTCTCTCTGCTCCGGAGCAGCGCGTCACAGGGAGGGCCTGTTGACGCATTCTGCCCGAGGTATCCCTCAAACCGGGCCGAATCCTCGCACAGGTTATAGGCAAACCCCGTGACCCCGCACCGGGGACTTCAATATAATCAGATTTTACTGTACTCAGCCCCCATGGGGTCGCCGGTCCACGGCGAACACGCAGCGCCGTACCTGAGGGGGTACACACATGAAGAGGATGTCCTCGAGCCCATGGCTGGGATTGGCCATGGGACTGGTCCTGGGACTGTGGTCGCGTCCGGGCGTGGCGCAGTTGGCGCCCACCGGTGGCCACTATGGAGGCCGCGCCTCCGACACGGGCACCTCGCCCGGAGCGGTCAACGCCTCCGGCGGCTACTCCGCCTCCATTCCGCTGGAGCTGCCGGCCTCGAGAGGCGGGCTGCCCGTGCCCATCTCCATCAGCTCCGGCACGCGGGGCGTGGGCGCGGTGGGCCTGGGCTGGGACATCCCGCTCTCCTACATCCGCCGGGACTTGTCGTTCGCCCACCGCAAGCCACGGGTGGGCAGCAGCACCAACATCGCCCCCGCCGCGCGTGAACAGGTCACCCTCTTCCTCCAGGGCCAGGTGATGGACCTGGTGCCCCGGCAGGTGTCCGCGGGGCCGCCGCAGGTGGTGCACTGGGTGCCGCGCTACAACGCACCCGACCTCCTCCTCCAGGAGCAGGCCGGCACCTGGGTGATGCACGACGGCGACGGGCGGACCTGGACCTTCACCGCGCTGACCGGGCTCGAGGGGACGAACCTCTGGCTGCTGACGTCCATCACCGGCCCGGACAACACCGCCGTCCAGCTCACCTACAACATCTCCCGCGCGCCCGTTCCCGGTGGGAGCCTGGGGCTGACCATCGACCTGCGGCAGCTCCTCTACAACAAGCACCCGTCCGCCACCTGCTTCAAGAACGAGGTCACCCTCCATTACGGCGCGCTGGGGCCCACCCTGTCGCTGTCCCTATTGGGCGACCGCGTGCTGACGCGCGCGCGGACGCTGAGCACCCTGGACGTCTCCAGCCGCGCCACCTGCGCCAGTACCACCGAGACGCTGCGCACCTATGCCTTCACGTATGGAACTGACGCGGACACGCAGCAGCCCCGGCTGAGCGCCGTGACGATGCGGGGGCGCCAGGGCACACCGGAGCAGGCCATCCCGCTGCCCATCGCGTCATACACCTACGGCAGCGCCACCACGGGCGGCAGGCTCACCTACGCGAAGACGGCCTCCATCCCCATGCCCACCGGCGCGGATGCCACCCGGATCTCCAGCACCGGGCGCGATGACACCTTCAGCCCGCCCGGCTCGGAAATCGGCGCCACCACCCGGCAGAGCCTCACCGACGTCACGGGTGATGGCCTGCCCGACCTCGTCTACACCCAGGGCGGCAAGCTCTGGGTCGCCCTCAACCGGCCCACCGCCTCGGGCGCCACCACCCTGGGCACCATCAACGCGCAGCTCCAGGACACCACCTTCACCTCCGGTCCCTTCGAGACGCGCGCCGCCACCGCGGTGCGGTTCCCCAACGACGTCGGCGCCACCAGCAAGGACCGCGTGTGGCGCCAGTTCATGGACGTCAACGGCGACGGCCGGCTCGACCTGGTCGACGCCGCGGAGACCCCGGGCCGGTGGGTCATCTACCTCAACACGCCGGGCACGGGCGCCACGGGCGTGACGTGGGTGCGCCGCTCGTACTCCATCGCCGCGATGAGCGCCCTGCTCACCCACCTGGGACACGACCTGCCCGGCGGCCGGCTGCCCCTGTCCAGCCGCATCAGTGGCCGCGACCGCTCGGTGCGCCTGTGCTGGGTGTGGAACGACCAGACGCACCAGTGGTCCCCCAATACGGGCGCATCCTGCGGCCCCGTCCCCCTGGGCACGGTGATGCACGCGGACCCCGAGAAGACGTTCACCGAGTGGGAGGTGACGGACATCAACGGTGACGGCTTCCCGGACCTCGTCTTCAACTCCTCGCCCGTGGAGACCGTGGTGCCCGTGCCGGAATACACAGGCAGCTTCGGCGGCCAGGTCGTCTACGGCGACTTCGCCTTCAGGGTGCGTCCCCGTGACGACCTCGGGAACGAGGTGCTGGCCGTCTACAACCTCCGGGGGCTGTTCATCGACGAAGGGACAGACCCCTTCTCCTCCGCCGTGTCCCTCATGAAGAGCCCCTGCGGCGTCGCGCTGTGGACGACGAACAACCACTCGCAGCGGGTGAACTGCGACCTGAAGGACGTCAACGGCGACGGCCTGCTCGACAGGGTGGAGGGCGCCACGGTGACACTGGGCACCGGCAGCGGCTTCTCCAGCGCCACGCTGACCCTGCCCGCACCGGGCTACCTCTCCGTGCAGGAGAACGCTCAGCAGCGCATCTGCACCGAGCCGAACCCGGCGCCTCCGGCCGCCACCCCTTTCTCCTCCCGAATGAGCACCGGCCTCCGCGACCTGACCGGCGACGGCATCCCAGACTACGTCTCGAACGACACCGCGCCATGGTCCGTGGCGGTGGGCACCGGCGTGGGCTTCGCGCCCCCTGTCCCCATCGACGTGGCGGGCTCCAGCTTCACGCTCTCCAGCCAGACGGAGCGCTGCGACGGGCGGACGTCCCTCACCGTGGGTGGCCTGTACGACCTCAACGGCGACGGCAAACCGGAGGTGGTGCGGCTCAACGGCGCGCAGTTGGACGTCTACGAGCTCTCCGGCGGGACGCGCCCCGGAAAGCCCGAGGCCGGGCGCATCATCCAGGTGGACAACGGCTACGGCGCGCTCACCACCGTGGGCTACCGCTCCGCCAAGGAGGACGGCACCACGAAGCACCAGGTGCCCTTCCCGGAGATTGTCGTCTCCTCCGTGACGACGGTGGGCAGCCGGGGCCTGGGCGGCACGCTGGCGGAGACGCGCTACGCCTACGGCGGCGCGGAGCTCGTCTACGACTCCTCGCTCCACGCCTTCATCCTGCCCGGCTACCAGCGCTCGGTGGCCATGACCACCGTCACCGCTCACGGCAAGAGTGATGGCCACGCCACCATCACCGACACGTACCCGCGGCCCGCCTTCGACAACACGTCCAAGCCCGTGCGCTTCGCGCGCTACCTCCAGGCGGGCCGGGTGCGCGACGTCACCACCGTCACCAGCCCGGGCCTGGACCCCTGGGCGCTCCTGGCCACCGACCTCAACACCTATGCCCGCCGCCTGAAGGCGACGCGCACGGAGTGGGGAACGAAGCTCTTCGAGGAGCCCGCGCCCACCGGCACCACCAACACGTCCCTGGACTGCGTGGAGATGGCCTTCCCGCACGACTTCGCGGCCTCGGTCCTCCAGTCCGCCGGTTCCAGCTCCGCCTATGACGCCTGCCGCGCGCGGGGCTTCCAGTACACGCGCAGCACCCACGCCTGGCGCGGCACCCCGCCGCCGTCCACCGCCCACGTGGCCACGCGCTCGGAGGTGACCTCCGTGGACGACCTGGGCCGCGTCCTCAACGTCAAGCACTCCAACGACGTCTACCGCGGAGACGACGACCTCTGCGAGGAGACGCTGTACGCCACGCCCACCGGCACGGGCATGGCCCCCCGGGTGCTGCTGGCGCCCATGAGCCGGCGCGTCTGGACGTGCGACAAGGCGCCCTTCGTGACGTATGCCTCCGAGTCCTGGACGTATGACGGGCTGGCGGAGGGAAGCGTCTCCGTGGGCCGAGCCACCACGCACCGCAGGGACCGGCGCGACGCCTCGGGCACGGTCCTGGGCACGGTGCTCGAGTTCACCGCTGGCTACGACTCCGCCGGCAACCTCGCCTCCGTCCACCGTGTGCGCGAGGACGGCGCCGCGCGCACCGTGAAGCTCTTCTATGACGACTTCGGGCTGGGGCTGACGGAGCTTCGCGTGGAGTCCCCCGGCCTGCCGACGCTCTCCACCACATATCAGCGAGATCCGCTCACCTCCGAGACGGTGGCCGTGACGGACCCCAACCAGACGCGCCATGACGTCGAGGTGGACGGCTACGGGCGCCCGGTGCGCACCCTGGTGACGCCTCCGGGCGAGCTCCAGGGCGTGCTGTCCACCCGGGCCTACCTGGGCTTCACCGGCGCGGACCCCCTGGGCCGCCGCGTGGTGGAGAAGGGCTTGAGCGACCCCGTCAAACCGGGCCAGGAGGTCGAAGTCGCCGGCAACGTTCAGACGACCTTCCTGGACGAACTGGCGCGGCCGCGCCGCACCGAATCTCCGCTGGGCAGCGACTACGGCACCGAGGTGATGATCTCCGGCGCGCGGACGTACGACGGCCTGGGACGCGTGGTGTTCGAGGCGGACCCCTACCCCGCATCCCAGAGCGCCAGCACCGCCTACGGCACCAGCTACTTCTTCAACCACGATGGCACGCCGTCGTGCTCCATCCGGGGCAGCGGCCCCCAGGCCTACACCACCGTCCCGGACGCCGCCACCGAACGCCTCCCCCGCTGCTACACGCGCACCTTCGCGAACCACCAGGAGCAGGTGAGCTTCCGCGACGCGGACTCCTACGCCACCTCGTCGCCCCATCAGAACGTGGTGCGCACCGCCACGATGACGGGCGCGGGCCGCCTGCTGTCGCGCACCACGACCCAGTCCGGCGCTCCGCTGGAGCACGCCGCCTTCACCTTCGACAGGCTGGGGCACATGACGGGCATGACCCGCTACCTGGATCCGGTGAACCTCACCGGGCCGGTGACGTGGTCGTGGACCTACGACTCCTTCGGGCAGCAGCTCACGTGGCAGGAGCCCGACACCGCCGTCAGGACCTTGCACTACAGCACCTGGGGCGAGCTGAAGGAGGTCGGCTGGACCGAGTCCGTGGTCTCCCCCTCGGGCCCGCGCAGCCGGGTGATGCAGTACGACGCGCTGGGCCGGGTCACCCACTCCGAGGACCGCATCCTGGGCGTGACGGTGCCGGACACCGCCTACGACTACTTCCATGACGTCGGCGCCAGTCCCACGCCGCTCGTCACGCCGACGAATGTATTGGGCCGGCTGGCGCGCACGCAGTCCTCGCTGGGCGAGGTCTTCTACAGCTACGACGCCCTCGGCCGTCCCAACGCGTATGTCTACACGGACGCGGCGGGCACGCCCTACGTGGAGCGGACCACCCTGCGCGCCGACGGCGCGTTGGACACGCTCACGCGCTACCTCCCGGACACCGACTACGCCGAGGAGACGGTCTGGTACGCCTACGACACGGCCCAGCGCCTCACGTACATCAAGTACGAGGACGCCAAGAGCAGCAAGGAGCTCTACCTCGCCACGTCCATCAACGCCGTCGGTCAGGTCCACGGGGCCGTCCACGGAGGCGTGGCGGAATTCGTGGGCGACTACGCCACCACGGGCCGCCGGTTGCCGCTCAGCACGACGGTCGCCACCAGCCTCGGCTCCCGCGCGCTCAACATCACCCACCGCGACCTGATGGGCCGCGAGCGGAGGCGCACGGAGGTCAGCGACGGCACCGCGAACGACGTGAGGACGGACCTCACCTACGACGCGCTGGGCCGGCTCGCGACCTCCAAGACGCGGCTGCAAGGCACCACGCCCCTGGCGGACTGGAGCTACACCTACGACGCCCTGGGCAACGTGCTCACGCAGACCGACACGCTGAGCACCGCCGACGCCGCGATGAGCTACGCCAGCGGGGACCGCGACCGGCTCTGCCGCATCGGCTATGGCAACGGAGGCCTGGGCGGAACCACGTGCAACGTCACCCATGACAGCCTCGGCAACATCCACCGGCAGCCCACGCGCTCGGGGACACGGCGGGTCGACTACTTCCCTTCGGGCAACGTGCGCGCCGTCATCCACGGGACCTCGTCGGCCAACTTCCGCTACGGGGCCATGAACGTGCTGCGGGAGCTGGACCTGCGCACGCCCGACAAGGACGCCCGGCACACGTGGGGGTTCGGCGACCTGCTGGAACTCAAGGAGCAGGCCAGCAACGGCAGGCTCACGCAGGTGCTCACGCGCCACATCCCCGGGCCAGGCGGCGTCATCGCCACCCGCAGAGGGGCGAAGGAAGACTGGGTCTTCCCCTTCGGAGAGCTCCGCGGCGCGCGCTACACCGTGGACGCGAAGGGGCGGTTCTTCCAGGACGTGGAGTACGCGCCCTTCGGTGAGCCGCGGTCCAGCGGCTCCCAGGGGTATCCTGGGGCGAAGCTCTATTCCAGCGACCAATGGAACAGCGGCGAAGTGCTGGAGGGGCTGGGCCTCGTCCACCTGGGCGCGCGACTCTACGACCCGGTCATCGGCCGCTTCCTCAGCCGCGACCCGCTCGTCATCCCGCGCACCGCGGCCACCACGAACCCCTACGGGTTCGCGATGAACGACCCGGTGAACCGGGCGGACCCCTCGGGCCTGGACTCGGGGTGCATTGGCCAGGAATGCCGGGGGGGCGGGGGCGGCTTCCCGGGACAGCCTGGCGGCGGGGGCGGCCCCAGCGCCATCAACGACCCCAGCCTGTACTTCCCCAACACGGGCGCGTCCGGCGGCTCCGCGGCCCCCGCGGCGACCATCCGCAACGTCGCCTCCGTCGCGTCCTTCACCCAGGCGCCCATGGCCCCCCAGACGCAGGCCGGGGGGTTCCTGAAGGTGTCCGCCCAGCTCGTGACGGGCATCTGGATGGGCTCCTCATTCGACTACGACTCGCTCGCCGCGCGCGGGTTCACGGTCGCGCAGGTGGCGGACCAGCTCAGCAATACGACGGAGGGCGTTGCACAGGTCTCCGCCATGGAGAACGCGGTCTACGACCGCTGGTCGAGCTTCGGACAGGGGTTCGGTGACGCCATCATCTTCTGGTGCCCGGGCTGCACGCAGCAGATGCGCGCGTCCTGGGGCATCACGTCCGGAGGCGACACCTACTACTACGCGGTGGGCTCCCTCACCGGCATCATCGGGATGATCGTCGCTCCGCAGCCGACCTCCATCGTCGGGCCGCCCAAGCCCGACCTCGTCGCGGACTTCAGGCAGTACTTGCACTTCAAGGGCGCCGACCGGGTCAACCCGACGTTCTGCACGTCGAACTGCACGAAGACGGCGGCCGCGGTCGAGTCCACCCTCGCGGGAAGCCCACGCGTCGCCCCCTGGAGTGGTCCGGCTCCGCTCACGGTCCTCGAGGCGGAGTTCGGCGGCAGCTTCGAAAGCATCGCGGGGAGAAGGGCCATCCAGAATCTGGTGGAGAGCTGGGGCCCGGGCAGTCGCGGAATCGTGGGCGGGAGGTTCGCGGGCAGCGAGGGGAAGGGACATGTCTTCAATGTCATCAACTTCCGCGGCAAGGCCTTCTTCTTCGATGGCCAGGCCCCCCTTCGAATGGACATGGGCTGGAAGCGCTTCGACCACTTCTTCCTGATGCGAACGAATTGAGTACAGGGGGCCGCCCGGGTTTCATCTTCGGGCGGCCCCTCCCCCTCACGATTTCTCCAACCGCGCTCCTCGCGTGACGCCGCGGCGCCTATGCGTCCTCCGGCGCCGCCTTCGCGAAGAGCACCAGCCCCCCGAGGAAGATGTGGAAGACCGCGATAGCGCTGATGAACAGGGCCATTCCCGGTGTCGTCACCCCTTGCCCCTCCGGGAAGCTGCGGCGCGGGTCGCTGGGGCCATGAAGCACCTGGATGCGGTCTCCCACGCGCAACCGCTTCCACAGCGCCGAGGAGATGTTCCGCCGGTGCTCCAGCCGCTCGGTGCCATCCGCGGGGGTGAAGGCGTAGATGAGCACGTAGTCGCTGTCATCCGTGCCCGCGACGAACTGCTTCTTCACCACCGTGCCTTCCGCGACCCGGCCCTCTCGGACGATGCGCTGGTCACGCTGGTAGCCGCCCCAGACGGCGACGGTCACGAAGAGCCCCACCACCACGAACACCCCACCCAGGACTCGTGCCGCGATGTGGGCCATGCCGTGCCGTCTCCCGTGCCTCCCTCTTTAAAGGGGTGAAGGCTGAGACGAAACAGCCCTGCCGGGAGGCGGCTCACGCAGGCCGCGGCGGCCCAGACTCCGATAACAAGACGACCCCGGAAGCCATGCCTCCGAGCGACGAGGAAGCGCCCAAGCCCCGCCGCCGGTGCGCTATAGCGGCCGCATGACGACCTCTCCTCCCCCGCCCCCGGGCGCGGTCGCCTTCGTGGACCGCTGGCGCGAGCTGTTCGATGCGTGTGACTGGTCCGGACTGAGAGCGCATGAGCACCCCGACTTTCCCGAGGCCGGCCCTCCCCGCCAGAACGACAGCTTCATCTGCGGACTCGGCAAGAACGGCTATCGCGTCAAGAGCGCGACGCTGAAGCCCTTCGTGCAGCCCCGGTGGTCCATCTTCCGCACGCAGCGCCTGCACCCGCAGCCGACGTACTGGTGCGACCTGGTGCTGAAGGACACGAGGGGCCACGAGACCGAGGCCTTCATCGCCCTGGCCCCCTGGGAGGGCACCGAGGGTGCCTTCCGCGCCTCCTACTACGTCCAGCTTCCCCCGAAGAAGAAGGTCGCCCCGTTGGACCTGGGCAAGGAACGCCAGCGCGTCGCGAAGTTCATCGCCAAGGCCGTGAAGGACTTCGCCCGGGTCCAGGACGCACGGCCGCTCCAACGGCTGAGGTCCACTACTCCACCGACAACGGGACCTTGAGCGTGAGCTTCGACCTCGACCCCGCGTCGGAGCCGGGACGCGGCAACGCGATGACCCATTTCGGCTTCGCGGAGCTCCTCGTCCCGCGCTGGGCCGATACCAAGGAACACAGGCCGCCCCTGGTGGACCTCGATGGCGCGAAACTCGCGGCCCGCGAGGAGGGGACCTGGGGCACACCCGAGGCCCACGCGAAGCTCGAGGAGCACCTGGGGAAGATGCTCGTCGTGACGCTGCTCGAGCTGCGGGCCAGCGGCCAGTTCGAGGCCCTGCGCGTCTCGGCCACTTCGGAGCTGTGCGTCGAGGAGTATGAAGGCCACTTCGGCTGGCCCGACTACGAGGAGCGCGGACGCGAGAACGGGATTGCACCGCCCGCGTAGCACCACGTGAGCGGGCCGCCAGCCGCGTTCACCGCGGCGCGAGCTCACCGACGATGGGTGCGAGCGCGCCCATCAACCAGTTCATCACCACCCGCACGCGGCGCGGCACCGAGCGGCCGTGCGTGTGCAGGAGCATCATGGGCGCGGGCCGCGCGACGAACTCGGGGAGTATCTCGACGAGCTGGTTGTCATGCCGCTCGAGGCCATGACGGGGAATCTGCACGATTCCCAGACCCGCGATGCAGGCCGCCTCATACGCCTCGAAGTTGTCGACCGTGAGCATGCTGCGCATCGGCAGCTCCCGATAAACCCCTCCATCGAGGTACTCGAAGTTGGGGACGGAATCCGCCGCGTAATGGACGACCCAATGGGCGCGGAGCTCTTCCAGCGTCCGCGGCGTTCCGTACTGGCGCAGGTACGACGGGCTCGCGCAATTCATCATGGTGGACTCGCCGATGCGCCGGCCGACCAGGCCCGGCTCCGCCACCGCGCCAATGCGCAGCACCAGGTCGAAGCCTTCGCGCAGCGCCGCGGTGATTCGGTCGCTCGCGCAGATCTCCACCTGGAGCTGCGGGTGCCGGGCCAGGAACTCGGACAGCCGGGGGATGACGTACTTGAGCGCGACGATGACCGGCAGCTCCATGCGCACCCGGCCACGCAGCACGCGGCCGGATTGAAAGAGCGACCCGAGCTCCTCCGCCTCCGCGAGAAACGCCGGAGTGCGCTTGAGCAGCAGCTCACCCTCGGGCGTAAGCCGGACGACGCGGGTCGAGCGTTGGAGAAGCTGTGTTCCCAGCTCGGACTCCAGGCTCTGGACCCTCGCCGACGCACGCGCCTTGGGGATGCCCAACTGACGTGCCGCTTCGGTGAAGCTCCGCAGCTCGGCGACACGGGCGAAGACCTTCAGCGAGTCGATGTCGATGCTCATTGTCTGAAATTCCCAGACAGTGTGTCTGGATGCACGCTCTTTTTCGCGCCCAGGGTGGCAGCTACATACCAGACATGAACTGGAAAACCTCCAACATCCCCTCGCAGCACGGCCGTCTCGCAGTCATCACCGGTACCGGGGGCCTCGGGCTCGAGGACGCGCTCGCGCTGGCGCGAGCAGGTGCCGAGGTCATCATCGCCGGACGGAACCCACAGAAAGGCGCCGACGCCGTCACCAGGGTCCACGCCGAGGTGCCCACCGCGGGCGTGCGGTTCGAGCAGGTCGACCTCGCGAGCCTCGCGTCGGTGGCGGACTTCGCCGCGCGGCTGCGGAACCAGACAGACAAGGTCGACCTCCTCATCAACAACGCCGCGGTGATGACGCCGCCCAAGCGGGAGCAGACGTCCGATGGTTTCGAGCTGCAATTCGGAACGAACTACCTGGGCCACTTCGCGCTGACGGCGCACCTGCTGCCCCTGCTGCGCAAGGGCGTCAATGCACGCGTCGTCACGTTGTCGAGCGTCGCCGCGCGAGAAGGAATGATGGACTTCGACGACCTTCAGTCGCAGCGTGGCTACGCACCGATGAAGGCCTATGGCCAATCAAAGCTCGCGGGCCTGCTGTTCGCCTTCGAGCTGCAGCGCCGGGCGGAGGCCCATCACTGGGGAATCACCAGCATCGCCGCACACCCGGGCATCTCGCGCACCGACCTGCTGCACAACGCCCCTGGCCGCTGGAGTGCCGCTGGCATCGCGCGCTCGCTCCTCTGGTTCCTGTTCCAACCCGCGGCACAGGGCGCACTGCCCACGCTCTACGCCGCGACCTCCCCCGACGCGAAGGGCGGCGGTTATTACGGGCCGGACAAGCTGGGGGAGACTCGGGGCTTCCCAGTGCCAGCGAAGGTGCCTCCGCGCGCCACGGATGACGCCACCGCCCGGCGCTTGTGGCACGAGTCGGAACAGCTCACGCACGTCGCCTTCGGGTAAAGAACATGCACAAGTACCTCATCCACGCGGCCTTCGGCTGGCTGACCTTCGCCGGCACGATGCACTTCCTCGCGGACGTCGTGTCTCAGCACCTGCGCGGAGTCCGCGCCCCGAGCGCGGAGACGACGCTGTATTACGGGTTGCACTCGAGCTTCGCGCTGGGCCAGGTGGTGCTGGGTGCGCTCGGGCTCTTCCTGGCGAGGCGCGCGCCGGAGCTCCTGCGCGCGCCTCTGGTCCTCGGGGTTGCCATCACGGCGTGCGTCGCGTGGCTGCTCATCGCGGTGTTCTTCATCGAGTACTGGCAGCCCAAGGCGAACGCGGCGCTCACCCTCGCGTTGATGCTGGCCTTCGCCCTGACCGCACGGCAGTGACGCCGAGAGCGCCCCCTGGAGGCTACTCGCAGGTGGATTCGGGGGGAATGTCCTCGATGCGGATGTCACAGGGGGTGGCGTTGAACGTGCCCAGGCGCGTGCGCACCGGATTGGAGCCGAACGCCACGGTGTAGCCGCCCCTGGCGCCGCCGGTTGCGCTCATGTCGAGCGAGCTCAAGTAGATGCCTCCAGCGCGCGCGGGCCCGAGGGAGCTCCGGTTGCGGCACGCCCCGTCACGATCCGCCGTGAAGACAATGGACCACCGGTCCTGGAAGGGCCCCGAAGACGTGTCGTCGTGGGGGACGACCTTGTAGAGCCCGGCGTCCAGCGGGAGGGCATTCGCCTCGAACGGGTCCTCGGTGTAGCCGTCTGCCTTGCCCAGCTCGAAGACCAGCCCCTTCTCCCAGCGAGCCTGCCGGTTCTCCTGGAAACGGCGGCAGGCCCCCGGCTTGTCGGTGAGCATCAGCGCCGCGAAGTGAGGATCTCCCTCCAGGGTGATGAGGATGGCCTCCCGAGGCAGGAAGGCACTGGACTGGAGGTCGCTCTCGGAGAGCGCCGCGTCCTGCGCCGACGACGAAGCGAGCGCGCCATGGAGTGAACCGGGAACCTCGGTACCGCCGCAGCCCCAGGTGGAGAGTGAAAGAAGGAGTAAGCCTGCCGGAAGCTTCATCGTGGACTCGCTTGTCGTGGACATGCTGCGTGAAATTGAAATGCCTCACCTACAAAGACCACCCGCAATGACAGACCCTCGCAACGACCCCAGGAAGCCTCCCTGGGAATCACGGGTCTCCATTGAGGGCGGATGCCGCTACGGCGCTCCGGAACCCAGGCGCTGCACCTCGAGCGCGTCCAGGACGACTTCGAGGCGGGGAAGGAGCTCTCGCACGGGGGTAACGCCCACACCTGCTACATCGCCAGCCTCGCCCCGTGAGGGCGAGGGGGGAGAATCATCCCCCGGGAATGAGACACATGACCGTCATTCCATGGGACATTTCCCGGGCGTTTTCATCTCCGCTCGAGGGGAAGCCGCCGGCGCACTCCCAGCAGGTCCGCCCTGGCGTCGTCTACCGGGAGCGTCCTTGCCTACGAACAATCCCCCGGCTCCCGCGTGAGCTGCGGTCGTCCGGGCGAAGGGCGCCATCCAGTCAGTAGATATCGAAGCGGTCGCACGGCGTCAGCATGACCGCGCTGCGTCCGGCCCCTCCCAGGAGCCGGACCTCGGCGGAGACCGAGCGCGGCGCCCCCGTTGCGTGGCGCCCTCCCCCCAGACTGACGCCAGCATGAGGGGCGGGCGCACGGCTCATCGCATCTTGAGCACCACGCGGAAACGGGCGTGGTTGCTCATCATCCGCTCGAAGGCCTCGCCCGCGCGCTCCAGGGGAAACACCTCGTTCTGGGAGCGCACCCCCGTGAGCGCGCTGAAGTCCATCGTGTCCTGCGAGTCCTGGGGAACGCCGCTGGGCCAACCCTGGACGCGCTGACGCTTCGAGATGAGCTGCAGACTGGTGACGGGGATGGGCTCCGAGCCCGCCCCCAGCAAGAGCAGGACACCGTCGCGGCCCAGGCCGCCAATCATGTCCGCCGCCAGGCTGCTGCTCGACGCGGTCATCATGATGACGCGCGCTCCGCCCAGGGCTTGAAGCGCCTTGCCCACGTCGCCCTTCTCCGTGTCGATGTACTCGTGGGCGCCCAGCTCCGTCGCCAGCTCCCGCTTGTCCGCCCCGCGCGAGATGGCCACGGTGCGGTAGCCCAGCTTGCGCGCGAACTGGATGGCCAGGTGCCCCAGGCCGCCAATGCCTTGCACCGCCACCAGGGAGCCCGGCTTCGCGCCCATGTTCCGCAGGGAGTTGAACGTCGTCACGCCCGCGCACAAGAGCGGCGCGGCGTCCTCGGACTTCATGCCGTCCGGGATGCGGGCCAAGGCCTCCTGCGGCGCGAGCATGTATTCGGCGTAGCCGCCGTCGTAGCTGATGCCGCACACCTGCTGGAAGTCACAGGTGACGAAGTCGCCCACGCGGCACGCGGGGCACTGGCCGCAGTGGCCCCCGTGCCACCCCACCCCCACGTGCTGGCCCACCTTCCATGCCGTCACCCCGGGCCCTACCTTGTCGATACGGCCCACCACTTCATGGCCAGGAACCCGCGGGTACTGCACGGGCATCCACCCCTCCTTGGTAATCGCATCGCTGTGGCAGACGCCGCACGCGTCCACGGCGATGAGCACCTGCCCGGGGCCGGGCTCGGGGACGTCTCGCTCCACGACCTCGAGCGGGCCCTTCGCCTGCTTCACCTGCACGGCTTTCATCTTCCTCGCCATCGCGCCTTCCCCCATGGGTGTGAAGAACGCCGGTGAATATGGGCAGGCCCCTCAGTGAAGACGACAGCCCCGAGGAAGCGGCCGGGCGGGCGGATGCCTCCCCCCAGGCGGGAAGCACCCGCTGGGAGGCAGGCACCGTCCCGCCCCCCACTCAGGGCCCCTCGGAGGGGGCCCTTCGCGCCAACCGCGTACCGAAGCGCTGCCGCGGCTACGCACCTGCGGCGAGCGCTTCGGCGAGGCGGGGGAAGTGGGGCTTGAAGCCAAGGTCTTCGCGGATGCGGCGCCCATCCATGAGCGCGTCAAAAGCGCGCGCGAACTCAGCGTTCGAGCCGTCAGGTGGTGGCGCCCCCACCGCCGCGAAGAGCGTGGCGAGGTCGGGGGCTTCATCGTCGACGACGTTGTAGATGCGATGCGCGGGAGAAGGAGCCTCGAGCAAACGAGCGATGGCCTGTGCGACGTCGGCGTGGTGGCCAATCGACATGCGCTGCGCCGCCGGGAAGCTCCGCATCACCGGTAGCACCTCCTGGATGTGAGGGTCCCCGTCGCCATAGACGAAGGGCAGGCGAAGCACGCGCACGTCGAGGTCTTCGATTCCGAGGAGGAAACGCTCGGCGGCAAGCTTGCTCAGCGGGTATGCCGCAGTCGGCGCGCAAGGGTCCCCTTCGTGGGCGAGGCGGCCCCCATTCGAGCCATAGACCAGGCCCGTGCTCGTGAAGATGAAGCGCTTCACGGCAGCAGCGCGGGAGACGCTCGCCAGGTGCTGCGTGCCCAGGTCATTGACCGCGTGCGCTTGCTCGGGCGTCGCGCCGCGGAAGAAAGCCGCGCAGTGGACGACGGCGTCAACGCCGCGCACCGCGGCCGAGAGTGAGTCCACATCGAGCAGATCGCCCCGAACGAGCTCCACCCTCGCTGCGTCCAGCCCAGCGGCGCGCGCCGGCTCACGCACGAGGGCGCGCACTGAATAACCGCGCTCGGTGAGCCGCTGGGTGAGCCGACTGCCAACTTTTCCGGTCGCTCCGGTGACAAGGATTTTCATGTGCGGAACGTAGCCATCCGCGACACGTCCAAGATTGGAGAAAACGGACACGCGCACACCGGCGCTTGCGCCACCTCGGCGCGCGCGCCAAAGTCATCGCATGCCCCCGCGCCCTGGTCATCACCTTCACATCGCGCCGAGCGCATCGGTCGCGTCAGCCGTCGCGGCGCTGTACGTGGACGAGTGCGATCGCGACCTGCCGGGCGTCTTGATTCCGCGCCCGGAGGCCCACCTCGTCGTGCGGTTCGGACCGTCGACCCGAGGCGGGCTCGACGCACACGCGATCGGCGGACGACAGAAGGTGCATCGAAAACTCATTCGCCGCGGGCAACGGACCGTGAGGGCGCGCCTTCACCTGAGCTCGCACGAGGCCGTGCTCGGGGTGCCGGCCGCCGCGATTGCCGGAGGCACCGTCGCGCTCGGAGAGCTGTGGGGCGATGCCGCGGCCCGGCGGCTCCTGGATCGACTCAGCGACGCCCGCAGCACGGCCGAGGCGGCCGCCATCCTGGAGAACGCTATCGCCGAACGCCTCTCGCTGGCGAACGGACGCAGCGCCCGCTCACGATTCGCCCTCGACGCCGCTGAGCGGCTCACCAGCGCGAACGTGAACGCCGTCGCGGTCGACGTCGGCGTGAGCGCGAGGCATCTCCGTCGGGTGTTCCGTGAAACCGTTGGCGTGAGCCCCAAGGCATTCGCCAAGCTCGTCCGCTTCCATCGCGCGCTACACGCCGCTCTCGAGGATGAACACACCCACTGGGCGGGCATCGCCGCCGATGCGGGTTACTACGACCAGGCGCACCTCATCGCGGAGTTCCGCGCGTTCACAGGGATGACGCCGCAGGGCTTTCTTGGCGAGCTCCGCGCGGCGCCGTTGATTGGCTGACGCCAGACCCGCGACGTCGACCAGGGAGCCCCTGCGGAGCCGAGGAGTTGACCACCCGCGAGGGGTGGGACTCCCCGGACTCCATCTTCAACAGGGACGGAAAGAAGGCCTGGTCCTGCGTCGCGGCGAACAACCAGCGCCCCACGTCTTCCTGGACTCAACACCTCAGCGCCACGGGTGCCGCCAGTCCAGAACACGGGACGCTTGCGAGCGCGCTACGACTCCGAATCAGAACGTGATCGTGGCGACGACGGTGTCGTTGTAGGTGCCAGAGGGGACGTTCTGGCCACGCGGAACCGTGCCGTACACCAGCACGGGGACGGGCAGGCCCGTGCCGAGGAACGGGAGGCCCGTGGCGGCGGTGTTGCCCCACACGATGAGGCGGGTCACATCCTGGTACAGGTTGTAGGAGAGGAAGTCCGCCGAGGCCGTGTTGCGCATCCGGCGCAGCGGCGCCGCCGCGGTGGAGCCCGAGGCCGGGTACAGGCCCTGGCCCAGGGTGATGACCGCGGTGCCGAGCAGGGTGCACTGCACGCTCAGCGTGCCCGTGCCGAACAGGTCGACGCCCAGCGCGGAGTTCACGATGATGGGGTCATACGTGCCGAAGTTCAGCGTGCCGCCGCCAATCCCCGAGCCGATGCTGCAGGAGCCACCGACGTTGGCGGTGACGTTCAGGTTGGCGGTGGCGGTGGCGGCCTCGGCGGGCGAGAAGGCGGCGAGGGAAGCGGCGGCGGTGACGGCGGCGACAGCGGTCTTGATTGCGTTCATGGGCGATGCTCGGGTTCAGCGGCCGGTTGATTCCGGCTGCGGCGACGAATTGCAACGCGCTCGCCAACCTCCGAGCAGCCTTGCGAGCCCTCCCTTCGGTGCATGTCGTACGCGTGCCTGGCGAACGGCCCCGGACACCCTGCGAAAAAAGAATCACTCCCTGCTTCGCGCATAAAACATACACATACAACCCGAGGGAGGTGCGAACAGGCCTCGGAGGCAACGCCAACCCATTGGCACGCAGATTCCAAGGGCAACACATGCCCATCCAAGCGAACTTCCTTCCTTGACGGGGGAGAAAAACTTCCCACCCAGGGCACTCCACGCGACTCCAGGTGCGGCGGCACCCAGCCCATGACGCCTGCCCTCCCGGAGCGCCCCACGCCGCCGCAGCGCACGCCCCTCCAGGTGGCGATACAAGGAGCTCGACGCGGCAGCGCCCTGACGAGGCCCGCCTCGCGGGTCACGGCATTTTCTGGAATTAATAGTATTGATCGGCTCTGTCGACTTATTCTAGATTTTCTGGACCGACACAGTTGTTTCACCATTTCTGTCGGCGCAGAAAACAAGAGGGGTCAGCATGAAGCTGTTTACGAAGCCGGTCGCGGCTGTTTTTGCAATCTTGGGGATGATTGGTACCGCACACGCCGGAGCCAAGTTCAGTTTTGGTGTCACGGTCGACACAACCAACCGCTATGCGAACGGCAACCTGGGGGATGCGCGCAGCAGTGCGGACGTCTTGCAGTTCATTGGCTGTCACACCACTGCGCGCCGGGCGAGCGCGACCTATATGGTCTGCGAGGCCCGGGACGCCTGGGGCGTTTATGGGACGTGCTCCAGCATGGACGCCAATTTGATCGCGGCGATCCAAGGCATCGGCCCGAGCTCCAGCATCCTCTTCAAGTGGGACGCCGCGGGGGAGTGCACGGACATCGAGGTGCGCAACTCGTCCCACTATGCACCCGTGACGCCGTAGCGAGAGACGCGTCAGCAGGGCGGCCCTTCCATGGAGGGCCGCCCTGTCCGCCGGCACGGCGTCCCAAGACACCTCGCTCGAAACGCGCCGTCCGTCCCTGGAGCGCCTGGCGGCGAGGGCCACACCCTGTCATGGGTGCAGCCCCGCGTCGGCCCGTGCCCACGATGCACACACCGCGTGGCTATGGCGCGGGCATCCAGGCCAGTCCCAGGTTCCTGGCGCTGCCCGAGTTCACATCCTGGACGTCTCCGCCGTCCGACAGGTTGGCGCTCCGGATCGCGGTCCCCAGCCAATCCGCCCAGTACAGCCGCCCGGCCGAGGCATCGATGGCAACCCCATGCACCGTGTTCTGGTTGGTCACCAGGGGGGTGGCGTCGGAGCCATCCAAGTTGGCGACATAGATGCTGTTGCCACGGGTCGAGTAGTACACCTTCCCGCCGCTCGAATCGACCGCCAGGCCCACGCCCAGTCCGCCCAGATTTGTGGCGAGGGTCTCCAGGTCGGTTCCATCCAGATTGGCTCGAACGAGCCGGGTGTTGTTGTAGGTGATGACATACACCTTCTCGTTCGGGATATCGAAGGCGATGGCAGACGGGCTGTTGACACCTCCGACGACCTGCACGGGGTTGCTGCCATCCAGTTCGGCGCGCATGACGCGGCTCCCGTTGAAGTCAGACCAGTACACCCTGCCGTTCGTCGAATCGACCGCCAGCCCACTGGGAAAACCTCCGTTCTCGACGACCGTGACCGGGTTCGCCCCATCGCTGTCCGCTCGGATGATTGCGCTGCCGCGGCTGTAGAAAACGGTACGGGACACCGGCTCGGTCGCGATGGTGGAGGCGCCGCTGATATCGGTCGCGAGCTCCATGGCATTCGCGCCAGTCACGTCGACACGCCACAGCGAGTTGGCGGCGGTCACCCAGTAGAGGCGCGCAGGCTGGGTGACGTCGACCGTGAAGAGGGTGGAGGTGATGTCGGTGCCGTCACTCACCGAGAGCGTGATGGTGGTGGTGCCGATGCCGCTGGCGATGGGGATGACGGAGAGGGTACGGCTGGAGCCCGCGCCCCCGAGGACGAGATGGCTGGGCTCGTTGGGCACCAGCTCGGCATTGGAGGAGGTGGCGGTGACCGTGAGGCTGTCCGCGGCGGTTTCGACGTCGTCCACGGTGAAGACCAGCTCGCCGGTCGTCCCCCCCGCGAGGATGCGCTGGTCCGCCACGGGGGAAATGGTGGGGGCGTCATTCACGGGGGTGACAGTGATGGTCACCGTGGCCTGGGCGCTTTGGCCCTGGCGGTCGGTGACACGAAAGATGAGCGAATCTTCGCCATTGTAGTCAGCGTCGGGGGTGTAGGTGACGGAGCCATTGGCGCGAAGCTCACTCAGCGTGCCGTGGTCCGGTGCATCGACGATGGCGAAGGCGAGGGGCCCGTTGCCGCTGGCCGGCAACTCCACTTCGAGGGGGGTGTCCTCCGCCGTCTCGAGGGCGACGCTGCGGGCTACCGGCGGTGCGTTGGGCGGCGGGTCGTCGTCGCGACAAGCCCCAAGGACGGTGACAGCCAGTCCCATCACCAATGCAGCGCGCACTGCGGCGGCCGACGCAGTGCGCCATCCTGAGTGCCAATATGACATGAGCGTTCCTCGTGGGGAGCCCGGCATGGGCGCAGCCACCATGGAGCGCTAGATTGTGGGTTCATTGCAACCTGCAAGCGGCAAGAACCTCACGCGGAGCCGTTACTCCAGCTCGAGCTCGATGCCGCCCCCAAGGCGCAGCGCGAGATTGACGAGCATTCCGCTGACGATGCCGACAGCAAACCCGACGATGCCGTACAGGATGCAGGCGCCCACCACCAGGAGGAGCCCACCCCCCACGCCCCACTCGCCCAAGTGCAGGCTCTTGCCGAAAAGGGAGTTGGCGCCAGTCGGCCCGAGCAACAGCGCCGCCGCGCCCATCAGCGCCCCCAGAATGACACCGAACAGCGCATAGAGGGCCCCCAGGCACTTGCCGAGCGAGAGAGCGCCGACCCCACGAATCACCGTCATTTCACGCCTCACTTCCGCCACGACCTGCGGCTCCGTGTCCCTCACCGTTCCGTCCTTCTAAGAAGCGGACGGGACGGGCGAAAATGGAACGTCTCCGAATGAAGAGGAGGCCAAGAAGATTCGATGACGCTCCCAGTTGCGGGGACCGCCGTCCGCCGGAACCGGGCGCTCGCCCCCCGCCCCCAGCCCAAAGTGAGAGCCCATGCAGAGCGCCAAACCGAACTGGTTCGAGCAAGGAGGCGACGCCTACGCTCGCTATCGTCCTGACTACCCCGTTTCGCTGGCGCGATTCCTCGCGGACGTCTCCCCCAGTCCCCGGATGGCGATCGACGTCGGTTGCGGCTCGGGGCAACTGACCCGAGCCCTCGCCGAACGGTTCGACACGGTCGTGGGCATCGACCCCAGCGCTGACCAGCTCGCGCACGCCGTGCCTCACGCGCGCATCCAGTATCGGGTGGCGCCCGCCGAGCAACTGGGCGGTGACGACCACCGTGCAAGCCTCGTCACGGCGGCTCAAGCCGCGCACTGGTTCGACCTGCCCCGCTTCTACGACGAAGTGCGGCGGGTCAGTGTGCCGGGCGCGCTGCTCGCGCTCATCAGCTATGGCGTCCCACAGCTCGACGCCGCGCTGAACAGTCGCTTCCTGGCCTTCTACACGGACGAGCTGGGCCCGTACTGGCCTCCTGAACGGCAGCTCGTGGACAGCGGCTACGTGGACCTGCCCTTCCCGTTTCCAGAGCGCGAGACCCCCACGCTGGAGATCCGGCGCGAATGGGACGCGCAGGCCTTCCTCGGCTATCTCTCCACGTGGTCGGCGACACGACGCGCACATCGTGCGGGCAAGGGAGAGCTGCTCGCGCGGTTCGCGACCGACCTTCTCGCGTGTTGGGGTGACCCGGACCGGCCACGAACCGTCGTCTGGCCCATCCACATGCGCCTTGGCGAAGTCGCATGAGCGGGGTGCCTCCCAGGCGAGGGCTGCCCGCCTGACGCGCATCGCAGCCGGCGGCGCTACAGGAACTCCTCCCCTCCCCCCGCCTCCGGCTCCTGCGCGGAGAGGAGGACCTCTCCGGGCCGCTGCTCCACGCGGAGGCCCAGGCCCAGGGCCGTCAATGCCTCGAGCGCGGCAAGGGACGCCATGACGGGCTGCACATCGGCAACCCGGGCCGGGACGGGGATGCGTTCCAGCTGCGCCCCCACCCGCTCCAGCAACGCGTGAGCGGGGAGTGCCTCGATGTACCGGCCATACAGATAAGCGAGCCCCATCAGGCCCCCGACCGCGGCGGGCGAGGCGGCCGCGACAGCGGCATCGAAGCGCGCCCTCACCTCCTCCACGGGAGTCTTCCCACGCCACAGGCCGAGCAGGGAGCGCAGGAAGTCCATCAACGGCCGCGACCGGGACACCCCCAGCTGAGCCGAGGCGATTTCCAGCGCGAGCTCGGCGCGCTCGGGGTCGACGAAGAACAGCGGCAGCACGTCCTCGACGCCTGGAGTGTAGAGGGGCTCGGCGAGCCGCTCCGGCGCCCCCGCGAACGCGCGCAGCGTCTCGGGTTCGAGCGGCTCCCCCGCGAGCCAGCGGCACCACAGTGCATCGAGCGAGCCCCCGCTGAGCGACGCACGGCGCAGCAGGTGAGGCCGGACCTGCTCCACGCCGCCGAACAGCACGACGGTCATCAGCTCCTCGGCGGAGGGCCCCTCGGGGAACTCGAGGGCATCCACCCCCGTCCAGCGCGCATACCGTTTGCGCTTCAGGTCCCGCTGGATTTCGCTCGCCACCTCGCTCCACGCGGACCAGGGCACGCCGAGCGCCGCGTAGTCCGCCCGGAGCCCCTCGTCCGCGGGGGCTGAGACTTCGTTGGGGCGCCGCATGAAGTCGGCCCGCACCCGCTTGAGCTCCTTCGCGAGCGACGGCAACTCCTCCGCCGGACAGCCACCTGTCAGGAGGCGAAGGCGAGCGATGGGAACGCCGGGCAACTTGAGCAGCCAGGCTTTGAACGCCGACCAGGCGGGTGCGGAGAGGTGTCGGGATTCCACGGTCAGTCCTCGAGCAAGCGCCGAGCCTGCTCCCTCAGGATAGCGCCAGTTCGAGCCGGGGACGCCCGCGAGAGCGAAGAAGGAGCCATCCTTCCGGGCAAGGTGCGCGCAGCCCCCACGACGGACCGCCAGCAGGTGCTCGGCCACCAACCCCCTCTGATTGCAGTGGATGGGTTCCACGCCAATCTTGAAGGGGGCGGAGACAAGGAGCCCAGCGATGGAGATCACCCCTCAAGCCACGGCCATTCCCAAGTCGACCGACCACCTCGAGCGAGGGAAGTACGGTCCGATTTTCCCGAAAACGCCCGCCTGCTACGGCTTCACGATTGTCGCCAACGTCAAGCAGGGACACGCGGACGCCTTGCGCGACTATGGGCCGAGGATCGCAGAGGCGCTCAAGAGCAACCCCAACCTCCTTGCCCCGCTCAAGCTCCACTACCTCCGCTGGGTGCTCTTCGATAACGACACCCGCTTCATGTACCAGGGCATCTTCGACACCGACTTCGACAAATACACCGAAGACGCGGTCGTTCTCTTCACACAGTCCGGAATCAACACCGCCTTCGAGAACCTGGAGGGGTTTCCCATGGACTGGAAGACCAACACGCCTGCGTTCATCAAGTTCATCCGGGATCACCAGTGCAACAGCTTTCTCGAATACGGCGAGTACCCGTACGTCACGGGCGATGAAATCAAGAAGGCGCTGAAGATCAAGGCCGCCCTCGCCGAGATGCTCGAGCAGATGCAGTAGAGGCATGTCATGAGCGCGACAGCAGGGCGAACCTACAATCAGAACCACGCGCCCAGGCGATACACCAAGGGGCACCGGCGCGTCAGCGTCTACACGTCCTGGAGCTACCCGGGAGAAGTCAATCGAAACCCCGCCGAAATGGACAACCGGTTCTCGACGATGACCGAGGTCCGCCGCGCGCTCTGGCCCCATTACGAGGCCCAGCAGTGGGCCGACCCGCTGAGGTTCCAGCAAGGCGTCGCGGGCTCGATGGAGCTCTTCTTCTGGGCGTGGGTCAAGTTCCAGCAGGTCATCGAAGAGGTCACCGGGCACAAGGTCCCCATGTTTCAGCGGGTCGACCAGGCGGGCTTCAGCCTGCCGCTCGACGAGCGGGTCCTCTCCGATGCGGATACGCTGCTCGTCTTCGGCCTGGACCACAACGTCACCGGGCAGGTGGCCGCGCCGGAGGAGATAGAAGCGGTCCGCGAATTCCTCGGGCGCGAAGGCACCTGTCTGGTGATAGGCCCCCACCACGACGTGGGGCACTCGGCGGACCTGGAGGAGCGCGCCCTGGAGTATGCGCACCATGGCGACCCGCTGGTGCCGCGACAGCAACGGTTCGGTGGGTATACGCGCTCGCTGATGAAGGGGTTGGGAATCCCCGTCGAGAACCGCTGGGGGCTTCGCCCGGCCGTCGTCGAAGGAACGAACCGCAGCGCGCCTTTGACAGTGATGGAAGACCTGGATACGCGCGGCTGGCTCGCCGGGGTCCGGAACTTCAACTTCCACATGCACCTGCCGCACTATGCCGTCACGTCCGAGGACGCCCGGCAGGCGCGTGTCCTCGCGAAACAGCCCATTGACCTGAGCCGGCCCCATCCCTTCACGAACGCTGGGAACACCGAGTTCAACGCGCTGGTGTGGCTGCCGCCGGGCGACGGCAGGGCCGGCGATGTGCTGGTCGCTGACTCCACCATCTTCAGCACCCTGTTCGGAGCGGATGAGAGCCTCGTGCGCTTCTGGACGAACCTCGCCACCGTCCACTGAAGATGCTCGAGCTCGACGACATCCAGAGCGGCGTGCTGCGACCCCGGCCTTCTCCCTACGTCGCGACCTACATCCTCCTCCGCATCGACGACCGGCGGGCGGGCCGGGAGCTGATGCGGCGGCTTTGCTCGGCGGTGAACGCCGCCGCCCGGCCAGACAACCCGGGCGCGGACTGCTGGCTCAGCGTCGCGCTCACCTACGCAGGGCTCGAGGCGCTGGGCGTCCCCCCCGATTCGCTGAACAGCTTCGCGTGGGAGTTCCAGCAGGGGATGGCCGCACGGGCCCAGGCGCTGGGAGATGAGGGCGAAAGCGGCCCCGAGCACTGGGAGCGACCGCTGGGGACACGCGATGTCCACGTCGTGCTGACGGCGCTCTCATCGGGCCCGGCTCAACTGGAAGCGGCGCTGGAGCGCGCGCGCGGCGCCCTGCGAGAGCTGGGCGGCGTCACGGCGATATGGCGCCAGGACTGCCACGCCCTGAGCACCGGCAAGGAGCCGTTCGGATTCAAGGACGGCATCAGTCACCCGGCCGTCGAAGGGAGCGGCATTCCCGGGAGCAATCCCCACGAGGCGCCGCTCAAGGCGGGCGAGTTCGTCCTCGGCTACCCCGACGAGACGGGCGGCCTGCCACCCATGCCCTGGCCCGAGGTCCTGGGGCGAAATGGAACGTACGTCGCCTTCCGCAAGCTTCATCAGCGGGTGGCCGCGTTCAGGCAGTATTTGAAGACCGCAGCGACACCGCGAGAGGACGAGGAGTTCCTGGCGGCGAAGATGATGGGGAGGTGGCGAAGCGGCGCGCCCTTGGCGCTGTGCCCGCATCACGACGCTCCGGACCTGGGCGCCGACCCGTCGCGGAACAACGCCTTCCTCTATGCAGATGACCCCACGGGATACAAGACGCCCCCCGCCTCGCATGTCCGGCGGGCGAACCCTCGCGATGCTTCCGTCGCGGGCGTCGTCAGACTCCACCGGATGATACGGCGCGGAACAGCCTACGGCCCCGAGCTGCCCGAGGGCACCCTCGAGGATGACGGCGCCGAGCGAGGGCTGATGTTCGCCTTCATCGGCGCGCACCTCGGCCGGCAGTTCGAGTTCGTCCAGTCGGAATGGGTCAACGGCGGGGACTTCCTCGGACTGGGCGATGCGAAGGACCCCCTCGCCGGCGCGAATGACGGCCAGGGCGTGTACTCCATTCCCAAGCGGCCCATCCCCAGGCGCCTGCAAGGCCTCCCGCGGTTCGTGGTCACGCGTGGAGGCGAATATGGCTTCATGCCCGGGCTCCGAGCCTTGCGATGGCTCGCGGCGCTGAAGACATGAACGGCGCGAGGCCCATGCAGGTCGTCGTCATCGGCGCTGGCCCCGCGGACCGCCCTCGTCACCCGAGGCTCTCGGAGAGCCCGTTCAAAGTGGCCAGGTCCTCGGCGCTCAGGTCGATGGAGGCGCTCGCGAGGTTCTCGTGCAGGTGCGCGATGGAGGACGTACCAGGAATGAGCAACACGTTGGGCGAGCGGCGCAAGAGCCACGCGAGCGCCACCTGCATCGGCGTGGCCCCCAGCCGGGCGGCCACCCTGTCGAGCGCCCTGGACTGGAGCGGGGAGAACCCACCGAGCGGATAGAACGGCACGTACGCGATGCGGTCCGCCGCGAGCGCGTCGATGATGGCGTCGTCCCCCCCGTGCGTCAGGTTGTAGTGGTTCTGCACGCACACGATTTCCGTGAGCCTGCGCCCCTCCGCAATCTGCGCGGCCGTGACGTTGCTCAGACCGATGTGTCGCACCAGCCCGCGTCCGCGCAGCTCGGCGAGCGCGGTCAGCGGCGCCTCGATGGAGCCCTCCGCCGGCCCATAGGCGTTGAACATCACGCGGAGGTTGACGACATCGAGCACGTCCAACCCGAGGTTGCGCAGGTTGTCGTGGACCGCCCGCTCGATGTCGGAGGCGGACATGGCGGGCTCCCACGACCCGGCCGGGCCCCGCACGGCGCCGACCTTCGTGGCGATGACGAGGCCCTCTCGATAGGGATGCAGCGCCTCCCGGATGAGCTCGTTCGTGACATGGGGACCGTAGATGTCGCTGGTGTCGATATGGTTGACGCCCCGGGCGACGGCCTCTCGCAGCACCGCGATGGCAGCCTGGCGATCCTTGGGAGGGCCGAAGACACCAGGGCCAGCGAGTTGCATGGCGCCGTAGCCAAGACGACGAACGGCGAAAGCGCCGAGGTGGTAGCTGCCTGCGAGGAGGGAGTCGGTCATGACGGGGTCCTTTGGCGTTCAACTTCGCCACGAACCCTACGAGAAGCCCGCTGCGCGGCAGCTCGCTATAATCCGCACAGGCCGTGCGGTAATCTGCACAGGCCATGGATGACCTCGCAGACCTCACCGCGTTCATGACAGTCGCCCGTGAAGGCGGCTTTCGCGGCGCCGCCCGTGTGGCCGGCACCAGCGCGTCCCGCCTGGGCGACGCGGTTCGGCGCCTGGAAGCCCGGCTCGGCGTCCGGCTGCTCCACCGAACCACCCGCAGCGTCACGCCCACCGACGCGGGGGCCCGCCTGCTCGAGCGAATCACCCCGGCGCTCGGGGAGGTCCGCGCCGCGCTGGACGTGGTGAATGACTTCCGGGAGCGCCCCGCGGGCCGCCTGCGACTCAACGTGCCGACCGCCGCCGCGCGGCTCATCCTTCCGCGAATCGTTCCCCCCTTCCTCGCGAAGTACCCCGACATCTGCCTCGAGGTGAGCGCCGAGGAGCGCATCGTCGACGTGGTCGCCGAAGGCTTCGACGCCGGCATCCGCTACGAGGACTGGCTCGAAAAGGACATGGTGGCGGTTCCCATCGGACCGCGCGTGCAGCGATACGCTGCGGCCGCATCACCCGAGTACCTCGCGCGCCGGGGCCGCCCCACCCACCCCCAGGAGCTGCTCGACCATGCGTGCGTTCGCTGGCGCTTCTCGAACGGACCGCTGCACCCGTGGGAGTTCGAGCGAGACAGCAAGCGCGTCAAGGTCGAACCGAAGGGCCCGCTGGTCGTCGGGTTCGGCGGCACCACGGAGCTCGCCGTGGATGCCGCCGTGGCAGGGAGTGGAATCATCTATCTGTTCGAGGACTGGCTCCGCCCCTTCTTCGACCGGGGAGCGCTGGTCCCCGTGCTCCAACCGTGGTGGCTGAGCATCTCCGGCCCCTTTCTCTACTACCCCAGCCGCCGGCACCTGCCGACGCCGCTGCGGGCCTTCGTGGACTTCGTGAAGGCGGCGCAGCCGGCGCAGGCGCGAGCGCGCCGGCGCGACGACCGCTGACCTCGCGCCGGGGCCGCCGGGCGGGTGCCCAGGCACATCAACGCTCGACGCGTGGCTCCGCGCCGCGCAAAGCGGGCCTACGCCGACCGGGCCAGCGCGACCGCGTCAGGCCCCGCGGGGAAACGGAGCGTCGCCGACGCGTCGTTCGCGGCATGCCACACCGCTTCGGCCACGTCGGACTCGCGCGTCACCGCCGCCGGCTGCCCGAAGGAAGCGAAGATGCGCTGCGCGAACGGCGCATAGGGCTCGGGGAACAGCCCTTCCATGCGAGCGCCTCCGTTGGCCGTGAAGCGGGTGTTCGGGCAATACCCCGGCTCGACGAGCTTCACGCGCAGGTTGAAGGCTTCGAGCTCGAACGCGAGCGACGCGGTGAACCCCTCGATGGCCATCTTGCTCGCGGTGTACACGGCCACCAGCGGCATGGGCGCCAGCGTCGCGCTGGACGTCACGTTCACGACCACGCCCGACTTGCGTGCGCGAAACTGGGGCAGCACGGCCTGCGTCATCGCCATCACCCCGAAGACGTTGGTCTCGAACACCTCGCGCACCGTGGCCATGGGCGTGGCCTCGAAGGCCCCCATGAGCCCCAGGCCCGCGTTGTTGACGAGCACGTCGATGGGTCCGATCTCCGCCAGCGCCGCCGCGATGCTCTCGGACTTCGTCACGTCCAGGGGCACCATGCGCAGCCGCTCCGAACGAGGGAGCAGCTCCTCGCGAGGGGTCCGCATGGTCGCGACCACGTTCCAACCCTTCGCGAGAAAGTGACGCGCGGTCTCGAGTCCATAGCCGGAGGAGCACCCCGTGATGAGCACCGTCGTCATGACAACCCTCCCGCGGTCAACACCCGGGACACCCGTTCATCGCCTCGTCCCGGGAGCACAATCATTGCCGCCCGGAATCCATACGTTGGCTTCATGTCGACCCCTTGCCGCGATTCGCGCGGCCTTGATGGTCCCAAGGTACTTGCGGCCGACAGGACGCTCCACCATTCAGGGTCCGCATTTCTTTTGCTAGAGTCCGGCTGTGAGCGACCCCCTCTCTGAAGTCATTGCCCTGCTTCAACCCCGAGCCGTCTTCTCGAAGGGCATCAGCGGAGCAGGCCGCTGGGGCGTTCGCTATTCGGACTTTGGCCAACCGAGCTTCAGTGCCGTGCTCGAAGGGAGCTGCCGGCTCGCCGTCGATGGGCAGCCAACCTTGACGCTCCAGGCGGGCGACTTCGTGCTCCTGCCAGCGACGCCAGGCTTCACCCTGTCTGGCTTCGAGCCGGTGGTCCCCGAGCGCATCGACGCCAAGGCGACGTCCTCATCCAAGGGTGAGGTGCGTTACGGCACGCGTGGCGGCCGACCTGACGTGCGCATGCTCGGGGGCTACTTCGTCTTCGACTCGCCTGACGCGGCCCTGATGGTGTCCTTGCTCCCGGCGCTGGTGCATGTGCGCGGCGTGGAGCGGCTGTCGACGCTGGTCCAATTCGTCCGCGACGAGACGAGCGCCCAGCGCTCGGGCCGAGACCTCGTGCTCACGCGGCTCGTGGAGCTGCTGCTCATCGAGGCGCTGCGCTCGACACCGGCCGACAACGCGCCGCCAGGCCTCCTCCGGGGCCTGGCGGATGCGCGGCTCGCCCCCGCGATACGGCAGATGCACAGTCACCTCACCCGGCCCTGGACGGTGGCGCAGCTCGCGAAGAGCGCGGCCCTCTCGCGCTCGGCGTTTTTCGACCGCTTCACGCGCACCGTGGGCCTCCCCCCCATGGAGTACCTGCTGGACTGGCGAATGGCGGTCGCAAGGGGCCTGCTTCGCCGCCGGGAGCTCGCCATCACCGAAGTCGCCGAGCGCGTCGGGTACAGCTCGGCGAGCACCTTCACCACGGCGTTCAGCAGGCACGTGGGCCAGTCGCCGGGCCGTTACGCACGGGCGAGCCCGTGAGAGAACGAAGCCCTGGCGCCGGCCGCGACGCTCCGCGCTAGCGCAGCGCCGTGAGGGCGGCGCTGACCTTCGCCACCGTCACCGACACGGGCGTCGTCACCTCCGGAGCGAAGATGGCCACCCGGAGCTCCTCCAAGGCCCACCGCAGCTCCTGCGCGGCAGCCTGGTCACGGACCGAGGCGCGCCTGGTGAGGAAGGCCTCCCACAGCGGGGTGAAGGGCGCGGCCTTCCCCGCGTCCTTGGCGGGGTTCGCCACCGCCCGCGACAGCCGCGCCTGGACCGCTCGGAGGTAGCGCGGATAGTTCAGCAGCCGCGAGAAGGGAATCCACTCGATGAGGTCCGCGGGGAACAGGTGCCCGAGCTGCGAGCGGATGTCCCGCACGGCCGCCGCGCCGCTCGGCCCCCTCGAGGCCGTCTTGAGCGCTACGAGCGTCGCGGCGAGCTCCGAGGAGATGACGATGACGGCGTTCGCCCAATCCCGGGCCGAGGGCTCGATGCGCGGTGAGCCCTCACGGACCAGGGCCTCGAAGGCCGTCTTCGTGCGGGGCAGCGACGCCCCCGGCGCGAGCTTGAACGCATCGTCGACGGCGCGTGCGAGGACGAGCGCCCGGAAGCCATCGCCCTTGCCCCGCGCGGGCGGAGCGCCGTCCAGGGACGGAAGCGGCGGCGGCATGCGCGCGGCGCTGACGGCCACGTGTCCGCGCGCGGCGAGCATCAGGAGCCGGCGGACCCCCGTGCGCGTGGCCGCCTCGGCGGCGGCGGCGGTCTCCAGCAGCACCAGGTCCACGGCCGCGCCCCGGTCGACCAGCGCGGGGTAGCCGCGGACGTCGAGCCCCCCGACCCGCCGGGTGACCACAGGGGGGAGCTCGCCAAAGGTCCAGGCCGTCAGCCCCTTGCGCTCCCAGTCCGACGGCGGCGCCGCGCTGCGCAGCACCGCCCGCGCATGTCCCCCGTGCTGCTTGAGCAGCGCGTCGGTATCGCGGCCCCGCGCGAGCTCCTTGCCCCGTTCGTCGAGCACCCGGAGCGTGATGCGCAGGTACGGCACCACTGCATCCGCCCGGAAGGCCTCCTCGGGGAGGTCCATGCCGCACAGCCGGGACACCGCACGCGCGAGCGCGGGAATCAGGGGCCCGCGGAAGGGCACGAGCTCCTTCTCGAGACGGTCGACCAGGTCCGGCAACGGCCCCAGCTGCTTGCGCTGGGCGCGGGGGAGCTGCTCGAGCAGGGCCGTGAGCTTCTCCCGCTGCCATCCCGGGATGGTCCAGTCGAGCTCCCCCGGGACCAGCTGGGCGAGCAGCAGCAGCGGCACGCTCACGGTGATGCCGTCGTCCTCGGCCGAGGGGTCGAACGTGTACGTCACCGGCACGGACACGCCGTGCAGGGTGATGGCGTCCGGGTAGTGCGCCGGGGACAGGTCCGGGTCCTGAGAGAGGGCGTCCTCCATCGAGAGGACGAGCACGCCGGGGTCGGCCGCCTCGGCCTTCTTGCGCCAGACCTCGAAGCCCGCGCCGTCCGTCACGTCCGCCGGGAGGCGCTGGTCGAAGAACGTCAGCAGCGCCTCGCTGTCGAGCAGCTCGCTGCGCCGGGCCTTGTCCCGCAGACGCGCCACGCGTTCGAGCACCTGGCGGTTCTTCTCCTGGAACGCCCCCCGGGTGCGGTACTCGCCGCGCACCAGGGCATGCTCGATGAACATCAGCCGCGCCCGGGCGGGGTCCATGCTGGCCAGCGCCACGGGGCGCTCCTTGAACACCTGAAGTCCGAAGAGGGTCGCGCTCTCCTTCACCACGGCCCGTGAGGACTTCTCCGACCAGTGCGGGTCGGAGTGGCTGCGCTTGAGCAGGTGGGGGGCCGCCGCCGCGAGCCACTCCGGGTCGAGCTTCGCCACGGTGCGCGCGAACAACTGGGACGTCTCCACGAGCTCGAACGCCATCACCCAGGCGGGGGGCTTCTTCGCGAGCGCCGACGAGGGGTGGACCATGAAGCGCGTCTGCTTCCCGCCCGTATAGTGCCGCTGCTCCGGATTCCACTGACCGATGCGGGACAGGAGCCCGGTGAGGAGCGCCTGATGCAGGACGTCCCCTCGCGCCGGGGCGCCCCGGCCCTTGCGAGCCAGGCGCAGGTCGCGGACGGTCTCCTCGAGCTGGCGCTGGACGTCCCGCCACTCGCGCACCCGCAGGAAGGACAGGAAGTTGTCCCGGCACACGCGCCGTAGATGGGACGTCCCCCGTCCCTCGGCCTCGCGCACGAACGCCCACAGCTTGAGGAGCCCCGTGAAGTCCGAGTGCTCGTCGCGGAAGCGCCGGTGCGACTCGTCCGCCTTCTGCGCGTGCTCCCGGGGCCGCTCGCGCGGGTCCTGCAGGTTGAGCGCCGCGGCGACGATGAGCACCTCGTCCAGGCACCCGTACTCGGCGCCAGCGAGAATCATCCGCGCGATGCGCGGGTCCACCGGGAAGCGCGCGAGCTGCTGCCCGAGCTGCGTCAAGGCGCGCTCCTTGCCCTCGATGGCCCCGAGCTCCTCGAGCACCCGCCAGCCCTCGGCGATGGCCTTCGGCTGGGGCGGGTCGAGGAAGGGGAAGTCCTCGACGTCACCGAGGCCGAGCGACTTCATCCGCAGGATGACCCCCGCGAGCCCGGTGCGCTTGATTTCCGGGTCGGTGAAGGCGGGCCGCGTGGTGAAGCTCACCTCGTCGTAGAGGCGCACGCAGATGCCCTCGCGCACGCGGCCGCAGCGCCCTTTGCGCTGGTCGGCGCTGGCCTGGGAGACCGGCTCGATGTGCAGGCGCGTGGTGCCCGAGCGCGACTCGTAGCGCGACAGGCGCGCCACCCCCGTGTCCACGACGTACACGATTCCCGGGATGGTGACCGACGTCTCCGCGACGTTGGTGGCGAGGATGACCCGGCGCTGGGGGATGGTGGCGAAGACGCGCGACTGCTCGGAGGCCGACAGGCGCGCGTACAGGGGCTGCACCACCGTGCCGCGAAGCTCGCGCGCGTTCAGGGCATTCTCCGCCTCGCGAATCTCCCGCTCCCCGGGGAGGAACACGAGGACGTCCCCGTCCGGGTCGAGCGAGAGCACGTTCGCCACCGCATCGGCGACGGCGTCGGCGAGCTCGGCGTCCTCGGGAGGCGGCTCGTAGAGTACATCCACCGGAAAGGTGCGGCCCTCCACCTGGATGACGGGCGCCCCCCCGAAGAACTGCGAGAAGCGCTCGGTCTCGATGGTGGCCGAGCTCACCACCACCTTGAGGTCGGGGCGCCGGGGGAGGATGCGCTTGAGCCACCCGAGCAGGAAGTCGATGGTGAGGCTGCGCTCGTGGGCCTCGTCGAGCACGATGGTGTCATAGCGGCGCAGGAGCGGGTCGCTGTGAATCTGCGCGAGCAGGACGCCATCGGTCATGAACTTCACGGCCGTCTGCCGGGACGAGCGGTCCTCGAAGCGAATCTGGTAGCCGACGTCCGTGCCCAGCTCCGTGCCGAGCTCGCGCGCCACGCGCTGCGCCACGCTCGTCGCGGCGATACGCCGGGGCTGGGTGACGCCAATCTGGCGCGGCCGGCCGCGCCCCATGGCGAGCAGGATTTTTGGCAACTGCGTCGTCTTTCCCGAGCCGGTGGCCCCCGCCACGATGACCACCTGGTGGGCGGTGATGGCCGCGGTGATGTCCTCCACCCGGCTCGAGATGGGGAGCTCGGGGGGGAAGCGCAGGGTGGGCAAGCCGCCGGGGGTGGGAACGGGTGAGTCGCCGGACATGGAGGCATGGACTAGCACTGAAGCGCGCGCTCCGCCTCTGACGAATCGCGTGGACGCCTGCCCGCCCGATGAGTCCACGAGGTCCAAGCGGCGCCCCGGGTTCGCGGCGGTTCGTGACGCGCGTGCTCCGCGAGAAACCTCCCAGACTTGAGGCCCCCCTGTAGACTGGGGCCATGTCTTCTCGCGTGGTATCGACCGCCTTGTGGCTCCTGGTCCTGGTGCCCATCACGGGCGGCGCGCTGGCCATGGACTTCTTCGTCCTGTCCAGCGTGGCGCTTCAAACAGGGTCAGCGAGCTGGCCGACCGCGCAGGGCACCATCACCCGGAGCGAGGTGGAGACGGTGGGCGCGAACAAGAACACCCGCTATCGCCCGCTGGTGGCCTACACCTACTCCGTCGAGGGGCAGCCCCATGAGGGCAACAAGCACCGCGTCTCGTCGTGGAGCGGGGGCGAGCTCGAGGCCGCGGAGGCGATGGTGGCGCGGTACCCCGTCGGGGCCAGCATTCCGGTGTACTACCGCCCCGGCGAGCCCTCGACGGCGGTGCTGATGCCGGGCGTCAGAAGCGGAGAGCTGTTCCTGCTCCTGATGCTGCTGCCCTTCAACCTGGCGGCGCTCGCGTTGTTCGTCATCGTGGCGAGAATCTGGCGGCCGGAGCCGCCGCTCGTGTCCCCCTTCTTCCGGGAGGATGGCAGCGAGTGCGTGACGCTCGATGTGATGGGAACCGATGCCTGGGTGGGCCTGGCCGTGGGTGGCGCCGCCTTCGCGGGCGTCGTGCTCGGAGGCGTCACCGGGGCCAACAGCGCACCGCCGTTCGTGGGCGTGGGTGCCTGGGCGGCCGTCATCGCCTGCGGCGTGTTCGCCGGACGGTGGGCCCACACACGACGGAAGTCCGGGCACCACGACCTGCGCATCGACCCTCGGACGAGGCGCCTCTCCCTGCCGCCCATCGCCGGGCGGAGGCGCCGGTTCGACGTCCGGTGGGGCGACGTGCGCTCGCTCCACGTCGGAGCGCCCGTTCGCGGGAACCAACGGGGCAGTGAGACGCACTACCCGCTCATGCTCGAATACGTCGACGCCGACGGCGAACGGCGCGAGGAGGCCATCGCCCGGTGCACCCGACAGGGACAGGCAGAAGCGCTGGAGCACTGGCTGCGAACGCGCCTCGAGCTTGACTCGGAGGCTCCGGAAGGACGGCGCTCCGCCAGGACGGCGGACAGCTCACGCGCTTGACGGGATGACCCGGCCCTATCCTGGGGGAAGGGAGTCGTCGTCGAAGAGGCCGGTAGGCATGCCATCGATGCTGCGCGCGTTCTTCTGACGCCGGTACTCCGCCAATCCCTCCGCGCCCTTGTTTTCAGCCCAGCGCGTGAGCGTGGGCCTGTCGCCGGAGAATGCGTAGAGGGGCACGCCGTAGCCGCAGGACTTCTGCACGAGGTCGATGTCCAGCTTCACCATCTGCCGAGCCCCCAGCGGCTCCACGCCGCCGAACTCGGAAGCGAGCAGCCGGGAGTACTCGGCGCTGCCCTGGCGCAGCACCTGGCCCCGCCCGTACAACCGAAGAATCATGGGTGGCCCCTCGAAGGCGCAGAACATGAGGGTGAGGCGGCCGTCAGCGCGCAGGTGCGCCGCGGTCTCGTTCCCGCTGCCGGTGAGGTCCAGGTAGACGACCTCGCTGGGGCCGAGCACGCGAAGCGAGTCGAGCCCCTTCGGTGAGAGATTCACGCGGCCGGTGCTGGCGGCGGAGGCGGTGAAGAACATCCGTTGGCGCAGCATGAAGTCGCGATGGATGGGCTCGAGCTGCGGGAACTGAGTGGCCATCGGTGCGATCCTCCTCCCGAGACAGGAGCCCTGAGCCGTCCCCCATCCGGTCACTGCATCATGGGTGCGCCGCGACGGATTGAACAGGCGGCTCCACACGAAATGAGGCTGCCACCAGGGTGGCGCGGTGAGCGCGGTGCTGGCCACGTCCCTCCCCATCCAGACGTGATAGGTACGGTGGCCGTGCCCCGGCCCAAGCTGCATAGCGACGAAGCCATCCTCGACGCCGCCATGAGCGTGCTGCTGCGGAACGGACCGGCGGGCTTCACCTTGAACGACGTGGCCGTCGCGCTGGGGATGTCCCGCGCCGCGCTCATCCAGCGCTTCAAGAACAAGGACACCCTGTACCTCCGGCTGATGGAGCGCTCCGGCGTGCAGCGGCGCGACTACCTCGCCACCTTCCCCGTGGAGGTCGGCCCGCGAGGCGTCTGGCGCTTCATCACGGATATCGTCGCGGGGATGGGCACCGGCGAAGGCCTCGAGAGCTACCTGCTCCTCGCCTGGGAAGACCTGCGGGATGTCTCCCTGAGACGCATGGCCCTGGAGCGGAACCTCATGGTCCGCGAGGCCATCGCCGCGAGGCTGCCGCGCGACCTGGCCTCTCGGGAAGAGGTGGCCGCCGTCCTCCAGGACGTCATCGCCGGCGCGACGATGCAGTGGCTGGTGGAGCGGAAGCCCTCCCTCACCCGCTACGTGCTGGAGCGCGTGCGCAGGGTGCTCGCCCTGCTGTTCCCCCAGGAAGCCTTCGAGCTCCCAAAGCCCTGAGCCGTGCCTCCGCCGCCAAAGCCCCTTCTCCGGACTTGTTTATAACCAACGCGTCGGTTATCAATAGCACCAAGGAGCTTCGAATGACCGAGCGAATGATTGAGACCCGCGGCATCCAGCTGTGCACCGAGTCCTTCGGTTCGCCGAGCGACCCGCCCCTGCTCCTCATCATGGGGGCCGTCTCGTCGATGAAGTGGTGGCCCGACCCGCTGGTCGAACAGCTCGTCGGCGCGGGGCGGTTCGTCATCCGCTATGACCACCGGGACACGGGGCGCTCGACGACGCAGCCCCCGGGGCCGCCTCGCTACACCGTGGACGACATGGCGGACGACCTCATCGCCGTGTTGGACGGATACGGCCTGCCGCGCGCCCACCTGGTGGGGATGTCACTGGGTGGCATGCTGGCGCAAATCGTGGCGCTGAAGGCGCCGGAGCGGGTGCGCTCGCTCACGCTCATCGCGGCGCAGTTCCTCGGGGACCTGGGCTTCGAGCCGCCCCCACTCTCTCCGGCCCTGCTCGCGCACTTCGCGACGATGGCCACGCTGGACTGGCGCAACGAAGCGGCGGTGCTCGACTTCATGGTGGAGGCGGGGCGGCTCAACTCAAGCGAGCGCAGGCCCTATGACGTGGCCCTGGCCCGCCGTGTGGCGGCGGGCGAGTTCCGACGCTCGCTCGACATCCAGAGCATGATGAACCATGCGTCCCTGACAGGTGGAGAGCGTTGGTACAACCGCACCCACGCGCTTCAGGCTCCGCTGCTCGTCATCCACGGAGCCTTGGATCCCGTCGTCCCCTATGTGCACGGCACCGCCCTGAGCCAGGCCGTGCCGGAGGCGAAGCTGGTGACGCTCGAAGCCGCGGGACACGAGTTGCACGAGGCGGACTGGCCTGTCATCGCCGAGGCCATCATCACGCACACTCGGGCTCCTCGCTGAGCGAGGCGTCCGCGTCCCCGCCGCCCGTCTTCCGCGACACGAAGTAGACGTTCCCTCCTGGGTCCGTGTGCGTCGACTCCAGCGTAAGCCCGTGCGCGCGCAAGAGGTCGCGATACCCCTCGACGCTGTACGAGTGATAGCGGAACGGCACGCCGTTCATCGGCTCGCCGTCGACGGAGCCGTGCGCGTCGCCCGAGGTGAAGAGGAACACGGCGCCAGGCTTCAATGCCCTCGCGATGTGGGCGATTGCTCGCGCCTGCTCGTCATGGCGAAGGTGGAACAGGACGCCCCATGCAATCGCGGCGTCGAACGTCCGCGCCTCGAGCTCACACGCCTGGATGGGCGCGCAGAGCGTCTGCACGTGAGGAAAGTTCGCCTGGAACTTCGCCAGCAGCTCGCGGGAGCTGTCCACGCCCAGCACGTGACAGCCATGCTCCAGCAGCACCCGCGTCAACGGCAGCCCCGTGCCGCAGCCCACGTCCAGCACCGAGGCGCCGGCCGGAAGTGAGGCCGCGAGGGCGCTCACTTCCGGAACGCCCATGGCCCCCGTGCGTTGAGAGGCATACCAGTCCGCGATCAAGTCGTACTCGTGCATGCGACAAACTCCGAATCCCGGTCAGGCGGGATGCTGATGATTTCATGCAACGGTGTCGCTCGGCCTGCCTCCTCCCTCAAGAGGGGTGCTCACGCCCTCCCATTGTCCTCGTGAGGACGACAGGAAGGCGACGGCACGATGATACCTGGTGCTCCTCTCCCTCAGCGCGCACCTCAATATCGCCCGGACCGGACGCCAGGACCGTACCGAGCTGTCCACTTCGCCTGCCCCTGTTTCGAAGATGCGGACTCCATCAAGACGTCCCGCACCGTCCGCAGTCACTGAGAGGACAGGATGCGGGGCCCGGAAGACGCGTACGCGTGCCGCGCCCCATGCGCTAAACTGGCGCTTTTCGGCGGAAAGGGCGGAGGGTCCTTGGCGCCTCTCCGTTCCAAGGGATTTCGGTTCGCGGCGCCGAGCACGTCCAGGCTGGCGCCGTGGGCCACGCTGCTGCCATCCTTCGCGCCCTCCACGAAGGGACGCACGCAATGATGCTGCTATCGCTGCTGCTCGCCGCCGCGCCACCCCTGATTCTCGAGCCCGACACGGAAGCGGCAAACCGGCTGCACCCCCGCCGCGTCACAGCGTCCTCCTTTCTTGAGAACGGTTGGAACACGTACGAGCAGAACTACCTGCCGCTCTACATCGCGGATGAAGACCCGGCCACCGCCTGGGTGGAGGGCATCAAGGGGCGTGGGGAGGGCGAATCGCTGGAGTGGTGGGGCCCCGCGCTGACGAAGGCGAAGCGCTACCGCCTCTTCCTTCGCAATGGCTACCAGAAGTCCGCGAAGCTGTTCCGGGCCAACGCACGCCCGCGCAAGGTCCGGTTCGAGCCGCTGGTGCAGGGCGAGACGGGCGCCCAGACGACGGGCACACCGTTGGAGGTGGAGCTGAAGGACGTGCAGGGCTGGCAGGAGGTGCGGCTGCCCGTGCCGGCGAAGGTCGAGGGTGTGCGGCTCACGCTCGTCACGACGTACCCCGGCTCCAAGTACGAGGACACGTGCCTGAGTGACCTGCGCGTCTACGTGGAGGGAGAAGACCCGTACCGGCCAGAAGCGGAGGCCGCCGCATACGAGAAGGTCCGCGCCTTCGCGCTTGAACGTAAACAGGCCGCCATGCGCAACGACACCCAGGCGAACGTGGCCTGGGCGCCACGATTCGAGGCGGAGACCCTGTGGTCGCAGACGCGCGCGTGGGCCCGGGAGACGCCAGTGCAGATGCTCGCCAGGTTCCCGGATGCGGACGCCCACCGCGCGGCGCTCGCAGTGGCGCGGGAGGCGGCGGCCTTGTTCCAGGAGGTGGACCTCGAGTCGAGCGCGTCAGCGGCCCAGACGTCATGGACTCGGGTGTCTACCACCGATGACGGCGCCCAGCGGGCCTCGGCGAGGACCGCGCTCTCCATCGTGAACGATGAGGGCCTCGTCGAGGCCGCCGGACTGCTCCACCTGGACGATGCCAGTTTCAGCGAGGACGGCAGCGCCCAAGAGCGGCTGCGTGAGTCGCTGGAGCTGGCGCGTGAGAATGAAGCTCACGCCAACAAGGCCTGCATCGAGGCGTGTGCTGAGCGTAGTGAGGGCGAGGCGTACGGCTGTGAAAGCGAGTGCGAGAACGCCCCCAGCGTTGGCGCGGCGAACAAGGCCATCCAGGAGCTCGAACTTCAGCTCCAGGGCGGCGAGTTTGTCCAAGGCTCCGCGACAGAGCCCTCGGCCCTGCTGCGAGGACTGGCGCGCGAGTCCGGCAATCGCGAAGTCCGCCGCACCTTCCGCCAGTCACTGATTCGCTACACAGGAAAGAAGGCGAGCGCGGTGCTCGTGGCTGAGGACCGTGGCGGAATCTTGAACGTCCACGTGCTCGAATGGGCGAAGGTGGGCGGCAAGGAGCGCATCGCATCCATTACCGCCTTCCGCGTCATTCTCGGCTCCCTGACGGTGGTGCGCTACCGCCCCGCGACCTAGGCGACGGGTTGAGCAGGCCGGCACGACGCGGGCTTCTGCACCGGAGCTACGGCCGAAGCGCGCTCCGCCAGCCACGCTTCTCCACAGTCCTCACGTTGGGGACCTCCGCGAGCGTCGCCAGGTAGGCAGAGAGGCGTGGCAGCTCAGCGTCATCCTCTTCCCCCATGTACTCCTTCACGTAGATGGCGTTGCCATAGTTGTGGATGCACTTGGCGGGAGTGTCGTCGACGATGAGCACCCGCTCCAGATGGAAGCCCAAGCGCCGCACCTTCCTCAGCTTCTTGGCGAAGTTGTAGTGGGAGGCAGGATCCAAGAACCCATCCTCCTGCACCTTTCGTGAGTCCACGGAGAAGGTGCAGCGGCTGCGCCCCCAAACGAACGCCAGGTCGATACCCGGCGGAAGGATGTGCGTCACAGCCTCCGCGACGTAGCTGTCATGGCCCGCCGACCAGATGGCCAGTTGGAACCGGGTGGCGCACTCCGTGAGGAACGGCTCCAGATGAGGTCGTTTATAGGCGTGATAGCCGGAGAGGCGGAAGTCCGCGGGGCGAGCCAGGGGTCGGTCGCTCGCGTGGAGAAGCGTCTCGTCCAAGTCTAGAATCAGGAGCGTCCGGTCAATGGGACTCATGGTCAGGGTAATTCCGTCAGGGCCTGTATCCACCGGGGCACCACCGCCTCGGCGCGTGCGGGGATGACTTCGATACCGGGCGCCCGAGTGGTGCCCAAAGGGGTTGATGCCCAGAACCTTCGCCTCACGCAGGAACGAGATGCAACTCACGAGGTCCGTTACTCCGACGGAGAGCATGAACATTGATGAGCGCGCGGCTCCCGGCCTGCTCGTGCAGCGCGTCCACACGCTGGGTGACGAGCGTGAACGTGAGGCCCCGATGCTCTTGCCAGCGCTCCCTTTGCGCGAGCGCGAAGTGTGCCGGAGGCAAGGCTGATACCGGCACTCAGTTGGGCGGGCTCGCGCGCATCGAGTCACCAAGGGGACTCCCCTTGCCCTGTGAACCTGACAGCTTCACAGGCCCATTCAGGGTGATCCGCTCTTGCGCCAGCGGGGTACGGAACGCATCGCCCGGCTGGCAATTGATGGACGGCGGCGCCGTGGAATTTCAATGTAAGCAACCCCACCGGCTTCAGGCGTGTGCCGTCAGGCCAGCCGCGGCCGGCCGCCACGCAACGCCGCTGGGGTGGTGCCATAACGCGCGCCAAAGCAGCGCGTGAGGTGGTTCTGGTCCGCGAAGCCAGTGGCCATCGCGATGCTCAAGATGGAGCCGTCGGTGGCCATCAGGAGTTCGCGGGCGCGTTCCAGTCGCCGCTCACGCAGCCAGGCGTGTGGAGCCAAGCCGAAGGTTGCCCGGAAGGTGCGAGAGAAGTGGTGCTCGCCCAGGCGCACCAGCGCCGCGAGGCGCTCGACGCGCACGGACCGGTCGAGGCGCGCCTTGACGTAGGCCAGAAGCGCCTGCCGCTCCTGTGAGATGAAGGTACGGCCATTGCCGGTACGCTCGACGCCGACGTAGTTGCGCAGCAGGTGGAGCGCGCTGCGCTCGCCGGCCGCCCGGGCGCCCCAAGGTGTACGCGCCAGGTGCGCACAGCATGGGCGCGTCCATTGCGCTGGCCTGTGACTTCGTCTACGCGAGCGAGGACGCCACCTTCAGCGATCCGCACCTCTCCGGCGTCGGCGTTCCTCCGGGCGACGGCGGCGCGCTGCTGTGGCACACCGGACTGGCTTGAGCCGGGCGCGCGAGTTCCTGATGATCGACCGTGCGTGTACGGCGAAGGAAGCCTACGAAATCGGCCTCATCAACAAGGTCGCCCCCGTGGAACTTCGCGCAGATGACCGAGGCCGAGGGCTGAGCGCGCCTCTCGAGGTTCGAGCGGCGTGCCTGTGGCGCCGGCTCGAGCCTCCGCGGCGGTTAGGCAGCCTCGGGTGAAGAGGAACGGGGCCGCTTCGGGCCGCGGGTGTGCCAGGCACGGCGACGAAGGACGATGACCGCCAGCGAGCAGATGGCCACGGCGATGCCCGCCGGGCGCAGCAGCCCACCGGCGGCGCCCGCGACGCCGGCCGACACTCCGAGCAGCGGCAGATACGCGGCGAAGCACATGGGGCACTTCGGAAGCAACGCGGCCAGCAGGCCCAGGACCAGGGACACGCCGGGCACGCGCGCACGGTGACCGCGCCCTCCCAGGTCAGCGGTCATATTCGTCCCGCAGCCGCACCCAGCTCATCGGCATGGGGAGCCCGTCCTCGCCACGGCCTTTCGGAACCAGGTCCAGGAGCTGGTAGCACGCGTTGATGCTCTCGATACCTCGCCCGTAGGTTCCATAGGTGTGGAAGACCTCGCCCTCCGCGTCCTTCGCGAAGACGCTGATGCCCGGCATGTCCGAGGCCGGGTGCGTCAGCGGGGTATAGTTGTAAGTGGCATCGCCGCGCGCCAGTGCGTCCGCGCCGAAGGACACGTGGAAGTCGAAGTTGAAACTGTTTCCCTGCGACGACAGCCACTTGAAGCCCCAGCCCATCCGCTGCTGGAACGCTCGCAGTCTGGGCAGCGCCGCGCGGGAGATGACGACGAAGCTCACGTCCCGCTGGGCCAGGTGCTCCACGACGCCGTTGAAGGAGTCCGCCCAGAACGAGCAGCTCTTGCAACCGGCCTCCCACTCTGGCGCGAACATGAAGTGATAGACGACCAACTGGCTGCGTCCCGCGAAGAGCTCGGACAGGGTCGCCTGCCCGTCGGGTCCGTCGAACACGTAGGGCTCCGCCACGCGCAGCCAGGGCAGCCCACGGCGGGCGGCGCTCAACTCGTCATGCATTCGAGTCAGGGCCTTCTCCTTCATCAGCAGCGCCTGACGAGCGGCCAGCCACTCGCTCCTCGACTCCGTCGTCACCTGGGTCACTTGGGGCCTCCTGGATGGGATGAACATCAGAGGTAATTCGCCAGGCGCCAGGGGTGGGAGTAACAAAGGCGACGGGCTTCCCAACCTCGGCGGAGTGCCGGAGGATGCGCGACATGGATGCGCGTCTCCGCGTGGCGGCCCAGGCACTTCGTGAGGGAGACCCGCTCGGTGCGCTTCAACGCGTGGCGCTCCGCGAGGACCCGCCCGCGTTGGCCCTGAGGGGCATTGCCATGGCGCAACTGGGCGAGTTCGCCACGGCCACGCACCTGCTACGACGCGCCGCGCGGGCATATGGCTCCGAGGCCCCCCTCCCGAGGGCTCGCTGCAACGTCGCCGAAGCGGAGGTGGCGCTCGCGACTCGCGACTTCGAGGGCGTGAACGACACCTTGAGAGAGGCGTTGCAGACGTTCCAACGCCACGATGACGCCGGGAACGCGCGATATGTGACGCTGCTGAGGGTTCGGCTCGCGCTCCTGCTGGGGCGTCTTGACGAAGCCAGGCGGGGATTGGCGGGACTCGACCTGCGTGACGCCCCGCCGATGCATGTGGCGCTCGCCCATCTGCTGTCCTTTGAACTGGCGTTACGGCAGGGCACACCCCGCGTGGCGCGCGAGGCGCTCGGCCACGCGCGTACCGCCGCCGAGCGGGCGCGACTCCCTGCCCTGCGCGCCGAGGTCGAGCAGGCCGCCCGGCTCCTGAGCCTCCCCGCCGCGAAGGTCGTCGCGAGGGGGAATCCACGGCCCATCCTGATGGACGAGGTCGAGTCCCTGCGCGCCTCGATGGACCTCGTCATCGATGGCTGCCGGCGCACGGTCCGCGCCGGAGCGCACGTGGTGCCGCTGGCCTCGCGGCCCGTACTGTTCGCCCTTCTGCGGCGACTGGCCGAGGCCTGGCCGGAAGATGTCCCGCGCGACGAGCTCGTCGGGTGCGCGTTTGGAGTTCGGCGAATGAACGCCTCCCATCGCGTGCGGCTGCGCGTCGAGCTGGGCCGGCTGCGCACGCACTTGCGCGACCTGGCGGAAATCCAGGCCACCCCACGTGGCTTCACCTTGGTGCACCGGCGACAAGCGGAAGTCCGGGTCCTGCTACCGCCCATCGAGGGTACGAACGGAGCGCTCCTGGCGCTCCTCTCCGATGGAGAACACTGGTCCACGTCCTCCCTCGCGCTCGCGCTCGGTGCGAGCCAACGCACGGTGCAGCGCGCGTTGTCCTCACTGGAAGAGGCGGGACAGGTCCACGTGCTGGGGCGTGGCCGGGCGAGGCGATGGGCGGCCCCGCCAGTCAGCGCTTTCACGACAGCCTTGTTACTCCCCAGCTCGAATCTCCCGGACTAGAACCACCGGAGCACGGACATGGATACGAAGCAGCGCGAAGGAGAGGCACAGCCCGCGGAGGTCGTCCGCGAATACGGCCCCTTCGAGGGCGCCGCACGCGTCCACGGGGTGACGTATGACGGGGCTCGGGTCTGGTTCGCCAGCGACGAAGCGCTTCAGGCCTTCGACCCGTCGACAGGCGCTTCCGTGAGCACCCTCACGATTCCCTGTGACGCGGGAACCGCCTTCGATGGCCGCCATCTCTATCAACTCAGCGGAGGGTGCATCCGGAAGATAGACCCCGAAACGGGGCAGGTGCTGAAGACGCTCCCCGCCCCTGGAAAGGGCCACGATTCGGGGCTCACCTGGGCCGAGGGCTCACTGTGGGTGGGCGAATATCACGGCCGGAGAATCCACCGAATCGACGCTGAGACCGGCGCCCTGCTGCGCACCATCGAGTCCAATCGCTTTGTCACCGGGGTGACGTGGGCGCAAGACGAACTCTGGCACGGCACGCTGGAGGACGGCGTCAGCGACATTCGGAGAATCGACCCGGCCGACGGCCGCGTGCTGGTCCGCCTCGCGATGCCTGACAACGTGAGCGTCAGCGGGCTGGAGTCCGACGGGGGTGACATCCTCTACGCGGGAGGCGGCACGAGCGGCAAGGTGCGCGCGGTGAGGAAGCCCCGGCGCTCCCGCGGCTGAGCCCACGCGAGAGGGCCGCCCAGGGTGTCGGTCAATGCATGGACAATCACGCCGCGCGCTTGAGCGAGATGCGCCCCGGGGTACGATGCGCGAGCCCCACAACCCCACTCCCGGAGGCGACATGAAGCTGGCGCAATGGAAGCAAACGATTCCTGGGTTCGCCCTGCTCATTGGCATCATGGCAGGCACGGCCCTGTCCCAGGTTCCCAGCGCGGCGGCGGAGGCAACCGACTCCCAGGTCAATCCATCGAGGTTTATCTGCTCACGAAGCTGCAAGCCGTGTTCGACTCACATCGAATGTGGCTCGAACGGAGGCTCCTGCGGCGCCTGGCGCTGTGTCGACACACCGTGAGGTCCACGGCGGCGTCCCGAGTGGGTACGCCGCCATGGACGGGGGGACTGAAGGCCCGCCCCCACGCCACCACGCTCAGGCGCCCGCCGACGTGAGCGACTCCGAAGCGCCGTACATGGAATCAATCAACGCCGCGTGTTTCCGAGCGACCGCGTGGCGTTTGACCTTCAGCGACGCCGTGAGCTCGCCACCGTCCACCGTGAACGGGCCGGGCGACACCCGGAACGTCTTGATGCGCTCGAAGGTCGCCAGGCCCGCATTCGTCTCCGTGACCAGCGTCTCCAGGACGGTGTGGATGCGCGGGTGCGCAGGGTCCGGTGGAATCCCCTCACGGCGAGCCACCTCGACGAGAATCTCCGCGTCGAGCGCGAACAAGGCCGTGCAGTAGTTGCGCCCATCGCCAATCACGACAGCCTCCTGGACGAGCGGGTGTCGCTTGAGCTGCGCTTCAATCTTCAGCGGTGCCACGTATTTGCCGCCGCTCGTCTTGAGCAGCTCTTTCTTTCGCCCTGCAATCCGAACGAACCCCTCCGCATCGATGGAGGCCAGGTCTCCCGTCCGGAACCAACCGTCTTCATCGAAGGCCTCGGCCGTTGCCTCCGGGCGGTTCAAATACCCGCGGGAGATGTTCGGTCCGCGAGCCAGGAGTTCGCCATCCGGCCCCAGCTTGAGCTCGCATCGGTTGAAGGGCCTTCCCACGGAACCAGGACGCACGTTCCCCTTCCGATTGACGGTCAACCCGGGGCACGTCTCCGTCAACCCATAGGCCTCCAGGATGGTCAGCCCCAGGCCGAGGAAGAACATCTGGACATCGACGCGGAGCGCCGCGGCACCGGAGAGCAGCACGGATGCGTTGTCCAAGCCCAGGCGCGCGCGCAGCTTCCCCAGCACGAGCCGGTCCGCCAGTCGATGCCGCGCCTTCAACCACACAGGCAGCGGCGTACCGGCGGCGCTCCTTGACGCGACTTCACGCCCCACGCCCAGGGCCCAGTCCAACATCCAGCGCCGCAACCCCTGCTCGCTTTCGATGGCGCTCATCACCTTCGCCATCATCTTCTCGAAGACGCGTGGCGCCGCCGGGAAGAACCCCGGGCGCGCGAGGAGGACATCCGCGGCCAGCGTCGGCACCGACGACATCACCAGCGGCGCTCCGAAGAACGGCCCCGCGAACTCCACCATGCGCCCGAAGGAGTGCGCGGCGGGCAGGAAGAGGAACAGGCCGTTGCCGCGGACGTTGTCATCCAACAACCCCGCCTCGGCGACGTCCTCGAGCATCGCCAGCATGTTGTCGTGGGTTTGAATCACCGCCTTCGGGGCGCCGGTGGTTCCCGAGGTATAGGTGAAGGTCGCGACGTCCTCGCGGCGAATCAACGACGCCCTTCGGCGCAGCTCCTCCGCCAGCGCCGCGCGCCGCTCGCGACCCCGGGACTCGAGGCTCTCCAGGCTCTCCCAATCCTCCGCGGGAGCAAGGCCCGCGGGATGGATGACCACCACCTTCGCTCGGACGCCGAGCGCCGCGGAGGTGTACCGCTGCTCGAAGAACGTGAAGCCCTCGCGAAACGTCCGCACTTTCTCGAGCTGGCTCCCGTCATCCACGACGATGAGCTGCGCCTGGGTGTCCACGTGCATGTAGCCGACCTCTTCCGGCAGCAGGCTCGCGTAGACGGGGACCGTCTTGAGACCGGCGCGCAGGGCCGCGAAGTCGACGAGGCACGACGCCATCGAGGTGTTGCCCACGATGGAGATGCACGCGCCATCATCCAGCGCCCCGGCGCTCAACAACCCCGCCGCGATGGCCTCGATGCGGGGGGACAGCTCCGACCAGGGGACGTCGACATAGGCCTCGTCACGTCGCACGCGGAACGCGACGCACCGCGGCGACGTACGCGCCCGGTCGAGAATCATCTGGGGAAGGGTCTGGTGTGCATCGGCCATGCGGCCTCCTCTGTTCGAACGAAGCGTCATTGGAACAAGCGGGGTCAGGGAGCAGGGGAGCGGCGGGTTTCAACGCGCCAAGCTACGTGCGAGCGCCGCCGCCGCGCTTGTATGATTCTGCAGATGAAGAGCCACCTGCTGCTGGGCGGAGGACGCGCGCTGTACGTCGGCCGGTTTCATGAGCTGCGCAGGCACCGGTTCGCCGCCAACGCCGTGCTCGTGGGGCTCGATGACGCGTTCGCCCTGGCCGACAGCGAAGGCCGCGTGGAGCACCACGAAGCCACCTTCGTACGGGGGTGGCAGTGGCACTCGCTCGACTTTCACGGCGGTCGCGTGGCCATGCTGTTCCTGGAGCCCGGCGCGAACCTCCACCACCCGGTCGACGCGGGCCCGCTCCGAGGCGCCATCGAAGCCGCCCTCGCCGCGCGGCACCCCGAACCCTGGACCGAGCTCTTCCAGCATGCCCTGCACCTGGGCCCCAGCCCGCTGGCGGTCGACGCTCGCATCGCGCGGGTCGCCGAGCTCCTCGCCACCCCCGTGGACGTCCCCGCCGATGCGGCGACGCTGGCCCAGCGGGTGGGCGCCTCCACGTCCCTGGTGGAGCACCGGTTCCGGGAACAGGTCGGCGTCCCCATGGGCGCCTTTCGGGCCTGGCACCGGATGCAAGTGGCCACCACGCTCGCGCTCCAAGGCCGGAGCCTGACCGAGGTCGCGCACGCCGCGGGCTTCTACGACTCGGCCCACTTCTCCCGGTTCTTCCACGGCATGTTCGGCCTGCCGCCGTCCAAGGTCTTCACCCAGGGCCTCACGGGCACCGTCTTCGACACCCGCGGCGCCTCGGCGAACCGGTGAGCCTCGCGCGGGGTCGCGCGGCATCCCGCCCAAGGCGCCAGGCCCCACCGAATTCCTGTCAGGGGGCTTCGACTTCCCGCGGCCTCCGTGCTGGAGTCTTCAAGGCATGCCATCCGTCCTCCGCTCCGTGCTCAAGGTCGTCGCGGGACTCGCCGTCGGGTTGCTCCTGACCGAGGCCCTCTTCTGGTGGCGTGATGGCGGCGCCTTCCCCCACCTGCACCTGTACGTGCCGGATGAGCACCTCGGCGTCCGCCTGGAGCCAGGCGCCACGCAGCGCGTCTCCTTCGGCGGCAACCCCGTCACGCGCGTGCGCATCAACCGCGAAGGCCTGCGCGGCGCGGACCTGCCGCCGCCCTCCCCTGGCGAGGTCCTGGTGGTGGGTGACTCCCAGGTCTTCGGGCTCGGGGTGGAGGAGGAGGAGACCTTCTCGGCGCGGCTCGACGCGCTCCTGCCCGGGGCCTCGGTGGTGAACGCGGGCGTGCCAACCTACGGGCCCGCGGAATACACCGCGCTCCTGGAGGAACTGCTCCCCCTGCGCCGGCCCGCGACGGTCATCTTCACGGTCAACGTGGTGAATGACTTCTTCGAGGCAGAGCGCCCCAACACCGAGCGGCACGTCGTGTGGGACGGCTGGGCGGTCCGGACGGAGACCGCGCCGGAGCGGGTGACGCCGTTTCCGGGCCGTGAGCTGCTCTTCCGGCACTCCCACGCCGTCTTCGCGCTGCGGCGCGTGCTCCATGGCGGCGAGGTGGCCACGGCCGAGCGGGGCTTCTCGTCCGAGGGCACGTGGAAGGACGTGCTCGGCATGGCACAGTCGTCCCAGCGGGAGCACGACGAGGCCGAGGCCGCCACCCAGGAGAAGGAGCGCGCGTTCCGCAAGGCCCTGGTCGCGCTGAACGACGAGCGAGACACCCTCGAGCGGCAACTGGACGAAACCATCGTCAATGGCTTGTGGAGCCTCGTCGACCAGGAGGCCCAGCGGGGGGAGGACCGCAACCCCGAAGCCGAGCTGCGCGCGTCCCGCGGCAGGCCCGGAGACATCGTGGCGGCGACCTACGGCGAGTCCAGCCGCTCCGTGCGGGTGACGGCGGAGCTCATCCGCCGGGGAGCGGCCCTGCGGGCCCGGATGGAAGCGGCGCTCGCCGCGGGAAGGGTCCCCGTCGACGAAGACCCCGAGTTCCACGAGCAGGCGCGGGAGCTCCTGGGGCGCAGACACGCCGTGGAGGAGGAGCTGAAAACGCTGCGGACCTCGCCCGCGGAGGTGGTGCGCAGCCAGTCCCCGCTGCTGCCCTGGTTCCAGAAAGTCAAAGCGTTGTGTGACGCCCATGGGGCCCGGCTGGTGGTGCTGGCGCTGCCCATGGACGTCCAGGTCTCCCAGGACGAGTGGGCGAAGTATGGCGAGCCGCCGCTGGACATGACGGAGAGCCGCATCCTGCTGGACGACATCGTCGCCACCGCGGAGCGGCTGGGCGTGTCCGCGCTGGACCCCACCCAGGCCCTGGCCGCCGCCGAACCCGGGGCCTTCCTCAACGCGGACATCCACCTGTCCCCCAAGGGACACCGCACCGTGGCGGAGGCCCTGGCGCGCACGCTGGCCCAGCCCCCGCCCTCCGTCGTTCCGCGCAGGAGCCTGCCCCCTGGGCGCTCGCGCGTGCCCACCCCGGAGGAATGGGAGCGGCAGCGGGAAATCACCGTGACGGGCTCCACGCGCGCCGGCTGCGAGACCTACCAACTACGCGAGTGGCTGCGCGTCACCTGCAGGCAGCAATCCGCGCGGTCGGCGCCCACCGGCGTGCGGGTGGCGTCCGGAGGCCATGGCGAGGCCATGCCCCTCGCCGTGAGGGCCTTCGACGCACCGGCCTTGAAGGACGAGAAGGCCTTCACCTCCCTGGTGGTGCCCGTGCTGCAGGGCGACGTCCTGCTCGCGGACTTCACCTGGACGGACCGCACGCAGCGGCTGGAGTTCCATGCGGACCCGGCGAAGTCCCGGGGCTTCCTGGCACCCCAGCCGCCCCCCTCCGAGACGCCCGAGCCCACGCCGGGCGCCGCCGCGTTCTGCCTCTGTGAAGACCGGAAGGTCGCCCGTGGCTGCCCTGACATCTATGGCGCAGGGTGGGCCGAGTGCGCCCAGAGCTTCGACGACTGCGAGCAGCGCCTGGCCTGCGCGCGGGGCGCCGTCGAGTCGCGTCCGCGCTGCCCCGCGGGTCAGGCCAACGCGGGCGCGGCGGGACATTGCCGCGCGCTGTGTGGTCCGGAGCGCCCGTGCGACCAGGGCACGTGCACCCCGTGGGAGGGCGGCAGCGTATGCCTCTGAGCGGCGCCCCCAGCCTCCGGGTTCGGCTGGTGCGCTGGGTGAGCCCCCTGGTCTGGCGGCTGCCAGGCCACGCCGCGCGCAAGCTGCATGACTTCGCCGGCGCCGAGCACGGCAGCATGCTGGAGCTGAGGGCCGCGGCCCGCCTGACGTCGAGTCCGGAGCGGCAGGCCCTGTACCTCCGCCATGCCCTGGACGAATCCCGGCACGCGGCCCTCTTCACGCGGCGCTCCACCACCCTGCGGCAGTCGGCCGGGCGCGCCAGCCTGGGGCTTCCTCGAGCCCAGCCGGAGGAGCTCTTCGAGCGGCTGGGCGAGGTGGACTTCGTCGCGCACGTGCACCGCGCGGAGCGTCACGGGCGCGAGCAGTTCGAGGTCTACGCCGCGCTGTTCGGCCGCTTCGGCGACGCCCAGACACGCGCGCTCTTCGAAGGCATCCTCGCCGACGAGCGGCGGCACGAGTCCTACTCCTGGGCGCTGCTGGTGAGCCTCACCGGCGATGAGGCCCTCGCGAAACGGACCCTCGCGCGCGCCGCATGGCGAGGCGCCTGGGCCGAATGGCGTCGGCTGGGACGCGCGATGGGTCAACGGCTCTATGTCCTGCTGATGCTGACCCTCTACGCCTCACTGGCCCCCCTGGCGCTCCTGGTGCGCGTGCTGCAACCGGCGGCCCGAGGCTGGAAGACGGAGCCATGAAGGGGGGTGGGCCATGGCCGTGGTGATGGGCATCTCCGCGCACTACCACGACGCCGCGGCGGCCCTGGTCGTGGACGGCCAGGTCGTCGCCGCGATGCAGGAGGAGCGCTTCAGCCGGGTGAAGAACGACGCCAGCCTGCCCAGGCGCGCGGCGCTGGCGTGCCTCGCGACGGCGGGGATTGCGCCCGGGGCGGTGGACCGGGTGGTCTTCTACGAGAACCCCTTCGCCCGCTTGGAGCGCGTGCTGATGTCGCTGCTGCGGGGCTTCCCACGCACCTGGCGGCAGTTCCCCCGGGCGCTCGCGACGCAGCTCGACTCCAAGTTGTGGGTCCTGGACGCGTTGACGGACCTACTCGGCGTCCCTCGCCAGCGCGTCACCTTCGTGGACCATCACCGCAGCCACGCGGCGAGCGCGTTCTTCGTCAGCCCCTTCGAACGCGCCGCCATCCTCACCGTGGACGGCGTGGGCGAGGAGACCTCCACGGGGCTGTGGCTGGGCGAAGGTCAGACGCTGCGTCCCCTGTCCACGCTCGCCTTCCCTCAGTCCCTGGGGCTGCTCTACGCCGCCCTCACCGCCTATCTGGGCTTCGAGGTCAACGAGGGCGAGTACAAGGTCATGGGACTCGCCGCGCACGGACGCCCCACCTTCCGCGAAGCCTTCTCCCGGCTCATCGCGCTGCACGCGGATGGCAGCTTCGAGCTGGCGCTCCCCTACTTCGCGCACTTCACCGACGCGGAGCTGGGCTTTGGCCCGAAGCTGGAGGCGCTGCTCGGCCCACGCCGTCCACCCGGCCGGCCATGGGACTTGGACGGCAACGCGGAAGACCAGCGCTACGCGAACATCGCCGCCACGCTGCAGGCCGTCACCGAGGAGGCGCTGCTCGGACTGGCCCGCGTGGCGCGCGAGCGCACCGGCGCGGACGCGCTCTGCCTGGCGGGCGGCGTGGCCCTCAACGCCGTGGCCAACGCCCGGCTCTTGCGTGAGTCCGGCTTCTCCCGCGTCTTCGTCCAGCCCGCCGCGGGAGACGCGGGCGGGGCCCTGGGCGCGGCGCTGCTCGGGGCACTGGAAGCCGGAGACACACGGCCCGCGCCCATGACGCACGCGGCGCTGGGAGAAGCCGTGGCCCCCGCCCAGGCACGCGTGCTCGGAGATGCATTGGGGTTGAAGTCACGGCGGGTGGAGAACGGCCCCGAGGAGCTCGCGGCGCGCGTGGCCCGAGGACAGGTCGTCGCGCTGGTGGACGGGCGCTTCGAGTGGGGCCCGCGCGCGCTCGGCCAGCGCTCGCTGCTCGCCCTGCCCGCGGCGGAGCACATGCGAGAACACGTCAACCGCGTCGTCAAGCGCCGCGAACCCTTCCGGCCCCTCGCCCCCGCCGTGTTGGAGTCATCCGCAGCGGACCTCTTCGAGGGAGCTCCCAACGACATGACGCCTTTCATGACGACGGTCTGTGGCATCCGGGCCGGCCGCGAGGCGCTGCTCCAGGCGGTGCGGCACGTGGATGGCAGCGCCCGGGTGCAGACGGTGACGCAAGCCAGCAGTCCCATGCTCTTCCAGGTGCTCCGGGCGATGGAGCAACACACGGGCACCCCCGCCGTGCTGAACACCTCCCTGAATGGACCAGGAGAGCCCATTGTCGCGAGCGCCGCGGACGCGCTGAGCTTCTTTCTCGCCCACTCCGTGGACGCGCTCCTCGTGGAAGACCTCCTCTTCGAGCGGGGGCACGCATGAGCCGGCGCACCCGCCTGCAGCGGTGGCTCGACCGGGGCCGGACTGTTTCACAGCTGGTCGCGCACTTCGCGAAGGGCCACCGCCTCTTCCTGCTCCCCCTGCTGCTCGTCCTGCTCCTGGCGGCGGTGCTGCTCATGCTCACCGGGGGCCTCAGCTACGTGACGCCCTTCCTCTACGCCATCTTCTGAGCGGGCCCTCGTGCAGGCCGCTCCCCGGCGCGACGCATGAAGCGAGGCGGCTGCCTCGCCACACGCAGGGAGCAGGCCTCGCGAGGCCGCCACGACGCCGCGCCGCCAGCGAGCGCCCTGGCCGCGAGAGGACATTCCTTCGCACCACGCGTCGTGAACCCGCCGCGGCCCGCGCGTATGACCTCCCGGGGCTCCTGGCTCCAGCCCGCCCGCGCCAGGCGGCCCCGCGTGTCTCCGCCACGCAATCGACCGCGGGCCCGGACGTAGCCGCACAGGAGCCGCGGACCGGCAGGGGAGACGTCGTGATGGAGACCGTTCTGGGTGGGTTGCGTCAGAGTCTGCGTTCGCTGGGCCGCAGCCCCGTCTTCACGCTGGGGTGCGTGCTGATGCTGGCGGTGGGCATCGGGGCGAGCACCGCGCTCTTCAGCGTGGTGGAAGGCGTCTTGCTGCGGCCCCTGCCCTACCCCCGCCCCGAGCGGCTCGTGGAGCTCTCCCAGCGCGCGGCGGACGGCCACCCCATGCGGTTCTCGGACCCCAACTTCGAGGACGTGCGGGCGAGGGCACGCACCGTCTCGGCGCTGGCCCAGGTGTCGGGCACGGCGAGCGTCGTCGTCACGGGCGCCGACGAGCCGGCGTTCGCCACCCTGGCGCACGCCTCGCGGGACTTCTTCCCCGCCTTCGCGACGGCGCCCCTCCAGGGCCGACTCTTCGCGGAGGAGGAGCAGCAGGTGGGAGGCCCCCCCGTGGTGGTGGTGAGCCACGCCTTCTGGAAGCGCTACCTGGGCGCGCGGCCACTCCCCCTGCCGGACACGCTCACCTTCGAGGGGCGCGCCTACACCGTGGTGGGCGTCATGCCCGAATCCTTCGACCATCCCGTGGGCACGCAGCTCTGGGTTCCACGGGAGCTGGAGCCCCCCCTCCCCAGCCGCACCGCGCACAACTGGCGGGTGGTGGGCAGGCTGGCGGAGGGCGCCGACCTCCCGGCCGCGCGAGCGGAGCTGACCCACATCGCCCGCGAGCTCCAAGCCCAGCACGGCCAGGACACGCGGATGCACGACATCGCCGTGGTCCCCTTGCAGGAGAGCCTGGTGGGCGGAGCGAGGCCCGCGCTCTACCTGCTGTCCGGGGCCGCGGCCTTCCTGCTGCTGGTGGCGGGCGCCAACGTCACGAACCTGCTGCTCGCGCGCGCGGCCACCCGGACCCGGGAGCTCGCCATCCACGTGGCCCTGGGCGCGGGGCCCAGCGCCCTGGTCCGGCGCTTCCTCCAGGAGTCGCTCCTGCTGTCACTGGCGGGAGGCGTGCTCGGGGCCGTGCTGGCCACCTGGGGGGTGCATGCGCTGCTCGCGGCCGAGCCGGGCCACCTGCCTCGCGTCAACGAAGTGGGGGTGAACGCCACGGTGCTCCTCTTCACCTTGGGGCTCTCCCTGGTGCTCGCAGTGGGGCTGGGGCTGCTGACGGCGCTGCGTGCGGCGCTGCGGAGTCCGGGCGCCGCGCTGGCGCGCGCCGGGAACACCCACAGCGGAGGCGGGGGCGCCGAGCGCACGCGCCGGGCCCTCGTCGTGGGACAGCTCGCGCTCGCGTGGGTCCTCCTGGTGGGCGCGGCCCTGCTCGGGAGGAGCCTGCTGGGCCTGCTCACGCTGGACCCGGGGTACCGCACCGAGGAGGTCGCCGTCCTCAGCCTCGTCCTCCCCCCGGCCAAGGACGCGGCGCAGGGACAGCGCAACGTGCTGTTGCAGGAGCACCTCCTCGCCCGACTGGCGGCGCTGCCCGGGGTGAGCGCGGCGGGCGCCGTGAGCAGCTTCCCGCTCGAGGGAAGCCCGGCGGGCGACGGCACCTTCATCGTGCTCAACCGGCCCGACGAGGTGAGGGACTTCGACGACTTCGGGCGGCTGGCGCGCGAATCCGAGCGCACCGGCTCCGCCGAGTACCGCGTGGCGAGTGAAGGCTACTTCGCCGCGCTTGGCATCCCGCTCGTGCGCGGGCGCCTGTTCGATGCACGCGACACCGTGGACGCGCCGCATGTGGCCGTCATCAGCGAGTCGCTCGCGAAGGCACGCTGGCCTCACGAGGACCCGCTGGGCAAGCTCATCCAGTTCGGCAACATGGACGGAGACCTGCGCCCCTTCACCATCGTCGGCGTGGTGGGCGACGTTCGGGAGCAAGCGCTCGATGACGCGCCCAGGCCCATGTTCTACGGCGGCTCCCGCCAGCGGCAGCGGGCCTCTTCCCGTGTCCACCTCGCCGTGCACGGCCCCATAGGCTCGGAGGCCCTGGTCACCGCGGCGCGGCCCGTCCTGAGAGAGCTCGCGCCCGAGCTGCCTTCGCGCCTGTCCACGGTGGAGGCGCTGCTCGCGGGCTCGCTCGCGCCCAGGCGCTTCAGCCTCCTCCTGCTGGGCGCCTTTGGCGCGATGGCGCTGCTGCTTTCCGTGGCGGGCCTCGCCGCCGTCGTGTCGTACGCGGTGGCGCAACGCACGCGTGAATTCGGCATCCGCTTCGCGCTGGGCGCGACGTCGGAAGACGTGCTGGGGATGGTGCTGAAGCAGGCGGCGCGGCTCGCCGGGTGGGGAATCGTGCTCGGCGTGTTGGGGGCCGTGGGGCTCGGCCAGGTGCTCACGGGGCTCGTGTACGGCGTGAGCACCACGGACCCACTCGTCTTCGTGGCCGTGGCGCTCCTGCTGCTGGGCGTGGCGTTGCTCGCGAGCTGGCTGCCAGCCCGGCGCGCCTCACGCGTGGACCCGATGACGGTCCTTCGTTCAGAGGCGTGAGGCGCCGCGCGAGCTCACTGCGATTCGTCGCCTCCATTCGGAGCGTCCCCGGCCACCCCGCACCCGGCGCTCTCCAACGAGAGGATGCGCTCGTCCGTGACGACCGATGGCCCGCCATCGGTCCCGCAGTACGATACCCGCGTCACGAGGTGCGTGTAGGACCACAAAGGCATACTCCCGCTGATCGAGATGTCGCCACAGGGATAAGGGCCGCTGCAGTCCTTCGAGACCTGGCTCAGGTCCACCAGCGGCCCGCCTTCGCGCCGCTGTGCCAGCAGGGTGCATTCATAGCATCCCCCCAGCAGGGTCAGACACCGCGTCCGGAAGTTGAAGTAGGCGGGGTCGTCATCGCAGTTGGCCGAGAGCTCTTCCACTTCGGGCTTGTCCCGCCCGAGGACACCGACGTCGATGTCCCAATCAGGCTCTGGGTCGTGTCCAGCGTTCACGTCGGGGCCGGGGTCGGCATCCGGTCCCCCGGGGGAGTCCGCCACCTCTGTACCGCCGCAAGCCGCGAGAAAGGAACAGAGGAACAGCGAACGAAGCGCACGGGGCAATGCATGCATGGTCGAGTGCCGTGAAGCGGGAACACCGGGGCCAAGTCCCCGGCGCCGAACATCCGGAAGCGCACGCAGCACCACCTCCGACGATGGACCGGTCCGGATATTCAAAAGGATTTACGCCCGCCCCGCCGCGCCCCGCGCTTGACTCTCCCCCAAGGGGAGACCGCCACCCTTCCGCCCATGTCAACGAGAGACACGGCACGGAGGAAGGTCATGGCGGTGGTCATTGCCGCACTCATCCTGGTGGCGGGAGCGGCGGCGGGCATGTGGTGGTGGATGGGACGCGCGCTCTTCCATCCGGGCACCGTGGAGCAGGGATTGGCCGCGCGAGGCGAAACGCTGGAGGTCCCTCCGGGGCAAGCCGCGGACGCCGCCTTCTGGCAGGTGACGCCAGACGTGCGGCTGCGCCACGAAGTCCTGGGCGACGGGCGGGACGTCGTCGTCGTGCATGGTGGCCCGGGCCTTCCTCCCGCGAAACCCTGGCGCGCGGCCTCCATGACAGGCGACACCCTGCGCTGGCACTTCTTCGACCAGCGAGGCTGCGGCGGCTCCTCGCGCCCCTTCACGCACGCGCCGCCCGGAGGGACGTGGCAGGCCATGCAAGCGGTGGAGTCCCAGCTGGGCCTTGCCGCGCAGCTCGCGGACCTCGAGCGCATCCGGCGGCTGCTCGGCCAGGAGCGCCTCACGTTGGTGGGCCACTCCTTCGGCGCCCTGGTGGCCGCGCTGTACGCCGCGGAGTGGCCGGAGCGGGTGGAGGCGCTCGTGCTGGTGGCACCCGCTCCCTTGGTGACGATGCCCGTGGACGGCGGTGACCTCTTCACCCAGGTGCGGACACGACTGGATGCGTCGGGGCAGCGCGAGCTGGCATCGTGGATGAAGCACACCTTCGACTTCCCTGCCCGCCTTGAGGACGACGAGGCCCGGCTCGCCGAGCACTTCGCTGCCTTCGGGCCGCTGTACCGCCAGGCCCTGCGGCGCGAGCATCCCGACGCGAGGCTTCCCGGCGCTGGGACCCCGGGAGGCTATCTCTCACTGGGGCTCTACCTGAGCCTGGGCCGGCATCATGATTGGAGCGACTGGCTGCGCCGTGTTCGCGCGCACACGCTGGTCCTCCACGGCGCCCAGGACCTTCAGCCGCGCTCGGCCACCGAGCGCGTGGTAGAAGCGCTCCCCCACGCGCGACTGGTGGAGCTCGCGGGCAGCGGGCACTTCCCCTTCGAGGAGCAGCCCGAGGTCTTCGCCGCCACGGTGAGCGCGTTTCTCGCGGAGGCGGAGCGGTGAGCGGACTGCTGTATTCCATTGGCGAGGTGTCACGCATCACCGGCCTGACGGTGAAGGCCTTGCGCTTCTACCAGGAGAAGGGCTTGCTCGAGCCCTCGCGCGTGGACGCCTCCTCGGGCTACCGCTACTACACCGAGCGCGACATCTCCCTGGCCCACACGCTGCGCGCGCTGCGCGACCTGAAGCTGTCCTTGGAAGAGATTCATGGCGTGCTCGCGGAGCTGGGCTCGGGCGCCTCGCTCGCGGAGCACCTTGCGCGCGCACGGGCTCGGCTCGCCGATGAGGCCGCCAGCGCCCAGCGCTCCGTCCTCGCGCTGGACACGCTGCTGCGGCACCAGGCCCAGGCGGAGGCGTACCTGCGCGCGCCACCGCCCCTCCTCGAGCGGTGGCTCCCCTCGGTCCGCGTCGCCGTGCATCGAGCGAGGGGGCGGTACGCCGACGCGGCGGGCGTCTATCCACGGCTGTTCGCCGCGTGCGGCCCCCATGTCGCGGGGGCGCCTTTCTGTCTCCTGCACGAGGCGGAATACCGCGAGGACGACGCGGACGTCTCCTGGTGTGTCCCCCTGGCACCGGGTGCCACGCCAGAGGGCGTCTCCATCCTGGAGTTGCCCGAGGTCCAGGTCGCCATGCTCGTCCACACCGGCTCGCCCGGCTCGGTGGGCCCGTCCTGGGCTCGACTCTTCGCGCATCTCCACGCGAAGGAGCGCACACCCGCCGTCCCCTTGCGCGAGACGTACCTGCGCGTGGACACGGCGGATGGCGCCTCCTGGAGGACCGAGCTCGCGCTGGCCTGGGAGGGGAACGGGGTGCGCGGCCCGGCTTGAGCAGCGCCGCCCCGCTCGGCTCAGGGCTGCGAGCGGGCGGCCTTCATCCGTTCGGCCAGCGCGAGATACTCCTCCAGCGAATCGAGCCCGACGGCCGCGCGCCGCGCGTTCACCGTCTCGGGGTCCTCCAGCGCCTTGGGCACCATCTTTCCATTCACCTCCTCCAGCTGGGTGGCGTAGCGCTGCGGCTTGCCGGTATTCACCAGCACCCGGTCGGTGAGGTACGCGAGCTCCTTCGCCGAACCCTCACCTCGCACGACGGCCTGCTCCAGCATCGGCAGGACCTCGCTCTGGAAGGCGACGTCCCGGTCGGCGTGCTGCACCAGCAGCCACGCGGCGGAGGTCGCGCGCTTCCCCACCAGGGCGATGCCAGGCCAGCCGTGCTTCGCGATGACCCCCTTGAGCCAGGCGGTGTTGCTCTCATCGATTTCCCGCATCCGGGCGCTGATGGCCGCGTCCTGGAAGTTCGCTTCGATGAGGGCCCTGCGAACCGCCTGGTCCTCTTCCATGCGCTTGAGCAGCTCGTCCCGCAGCGCGGGGTCCGCGGCCTCGTACAGCTTCGCCTCCGCGGTGATGACCCGCTGCTCCAGCGCCGCGTAGCCGGGCAGCTCCCGGGCGCTGGCCAGGTCGGGGTCGCCCGTGAGGTGCTTCGCGTCATCGAAGCCCTCCTCCACGGCGCGCTCCAACCAGGTCAACGCCTCTTCGCGCTCCCCCTGCAAGGCCGCGGCGCAGGCCGCGTTGTAGGCCGTGTTCTTGTTCCGCACCCCACCGGCCCAGGCGCTCCGGTACAAGGGAAGCGCGCCCGCGTTGTCGCCCCTCATCGTCAGCCCATCCGCCTCCGCGGCGGCCTTCCGGGCCTCGGGGGTGGCGACGGGCCTCGGCGCCTTGGCCTTCGAGGCCGTGGCCGCCTCGGACGGCGCGGCCTCCGGGGTGACGCCACCATGGGCACAGGCAACCAGGTTCAACGCGGCGAGCAGGACGATGATGCGACGCATGACACTCCAGGGGTGTGGGAAAGCGCACCGCTACCGCTTGTTGGCGAGGTAGCGGAGGACCGAGATGAGGCCGGCGAACCGGAACGAAGGGTCGATGTACTTTTCGATGACGTAGAAGGCGAAGTAGTAGGCGCGGCAGAACGCCCAGATGGCGAGGAGAAGCAGGAGCAGGATTCGCCCGTCGGGCAACTCCATGAGGATGAGCGCCGACGCCACCAGGCCGATGAAGACGAAGAGGATCGCCTTCACCCACATCCACCGGTGCGATTGCAGGTCACCCATGCCCAAAGCCTAGCCCGGGCCGGAGGTCTTGTCGCCGCATCCCACCCGCCAGAACCCCGGTCCCAGAGCCAGGGCGCCACCGCCCATCGCGGAGCGTCGAAGGAAGGCCCTGCGCTCCATGAGCACACCTCCATTCGACAGAAGACCTGGAGGACTCAGAACGCGGTCGCGCCCGCGGTGGCGACCCCGTGGTCCTGTTCGCCAGTGCCACCGCTGACGCCGACAGCGCCCACGACCTTGCCGTTCTTCTTCAGCGGGACGCCCCCCGCGAAGATCATCACCTTGCCCTCGTTGGAGGCGTGGATGCCATAGAACGGCCCCCCTGGCTGGGCGAACTTCGCCAGCTCCTGCGTGGCGATGTCGAAAGCGCGCGCGGTGAAGGCCTTCTTGATGGAGATGTCGACGCTGCCCAGCCACGCCCCATCCATGCGCACGTGCGCGACCAGGTTTCCGCCCGCGTCGGCAACGGCGATGTTCATCGGCTGGCCCAGCTCCTGGGCCTTCTTCTCGGCTGCGGCAATGACACGGCGCGCGTCTTCCAGACGGACCATGGACGACTCCTGCGAAGGGTTGGCGGCGCGCAGGACGCCTCCACGGACGCAGGAAGACAAGGACAGGCTCGCCCGAGCACGGACGAATGTCCTGGAGACAATGGGGCGGTGGGAGATTGTTCCGCCGGGCAACGGTCGTCCCAGCCCCTGCGCCGACCCAAACCTGGACACTCCGTCCTGACACGTGCCCGACTCAGCCCCCGTGAGGACAGGCGTATCGCTCGCCATCCTCGGGGACGAGGAGCTTGTGCTCCAACCCTTCCCGTCGTGCCGCCGCGCGGAGGCCCTCCCGGGTGGTGGGGCAGTGGTCCAGCGCCTCCAGATGTGCTGGACGGGAAGGCCGCCACCGGCACCTGGTGGTTCCAACACCTCCTGCAGCGCCGCTTCGCCCGCGTTCACTGGCGCTTCCCAGAGGCGCTGGTGGGCGACGGCGGGTCAGCCCCGAGGTGATGCGAGACGTCGAGCAGGTCCTGATGCTGCCCCGCCCTCCGACGGCGCACCCGGCGTTCCGGCCGGTGGCGTTACGAGAGCAGCCTGCACCGCGCGTTCAAGCAGGCCACGGGGATGACGCCCACGCACTACCGGCAAGCCTTCGGGAACATGGCAACGCCGCGACCTCCCATTCATTCACTGCGCAACAAAAACGTATCAACGACGTAAAACGAAACGCCCTAGTGGCAATCCCTGACACAAACAGGGCGCCATTTCATGACGACGCACTTTTCCCGGACAAAACAACACTGCGAGTGAACCTTGACATCCAGATAGTGATTGCCGCTTAATGCGCGCCGACCCGAAACTCCGTCAGTTCCGAGCTGGCTCAATTCACATGAAGGACAGGCCTGCAGCAGCCAGGGCCCCTCGTGGCGCGGGTATTCCCGTCGTCAGCCTGGGCCGCTGGAGGTTGGGGCTGCGACGCCTGCGGCAACGCGCGTACCGACAGGCCCCGCCTTCCCATGGCCGGAACCCGCAACGGCTGTCGCGTCGCAGTCCACACCCACACTGGTGGAAGAAGGAAGGCCAATCCATGCGGAATTCAAAGCTGTCGACCTGTGCCGTGCTCGCGCTGCTCACGGGCGCCGTGAATCCTGCGGTCGCCGCGCCCATGCACCCGGCAGCGGTGGCACCGCCGGGCAGCTATTCGGCGCAGGTCCTGAACGATTTCGCGCTCCTGGCGGACTCGGACAATCCGAACCTCGTCTACTTCGTGCCGAAGCTCGGCAACCTGGCGGTGCAGTCCCCCCAGAGCCCCGCCCCCATCCCGCGCTTCCAGATCAACTCCTACTACCCGCCGAGCGGCGTGCTCCAGGGCATGGAGTTGACGAGCCTGGGTGGCACCCTCTCCCCCACGGCGGACCTCGCCGCCTTGCAGCGTCTCCAGACGGAGGCGGCGCGGCAGGGCCTGCAGATTGCCCCCGCCCCGGTGAAGAGCGCGCGCACCACGTTCAACCTCTTCGCCCAGCAGTCGTTGACCGGCCGCGTCGACACCCAGTGCGAGGTGGAGGAGTTCATCATCACCTTCCCCAACGGCAACCAGGTCACCCAGCGGGTCCCCAAGTGCAGGGTCCGCGACCTGGACGGGAACTTCGTCGACTCGAACGTCGTGTACAAGTTCACGAGCGTCCCCGCGCCCGCGAACAGCACCGCCAACCAGAATGTGACCTTCCAGGCCATGCTGCTGCCGGATTGGACCCAGTCGCTCAAGGACACCATGCTGTTTGGTGACAACTTCGACGCCTCGCTGTCCGCCACCACGGAGTGGTTGATCTCCGCCAACACCCTGACCCGTCAGGCGCGCCTGACCATCAACTGGCAGTCCCTCTTCGAGCAGGCGAGCGCCTACACCGCGTTCCACCTGAACTCGTGTGTCGAGATTGAAATCAGCGCCTTCTTCGAGCGCATCGCCACGTGCCAGGGCGGAACGACGCCGTGTGGCATCTTCATCGAGTACCGGCAGGCCGACGGCACGTGGACGGACCGGGCGCCCTCGGACGCGAACTTCAACGCCATCGTCGAGGCCCTGAAGGACTCGCTGCAGGAGGAGCTGTTCACGAAGATTCAGGCCGTCAATGGCCCGGTCTCCACCCAGCCGACGGCCATCTTCACCCTGCGCGCCAACTACGAGAAGATCGTGACGACGCGCAACGAAGTCATGTCCATCGCCTACAACCAGGGGCCCGCCCCCTTCAATGCCAACACGGCGCTGAACATCGACTGCGTCACGGGCGGCTTCGGGTACCCCGTCATGTATGACATGAACAACCCGGCCTGCCGCGCGCGCGTGGGCCAGTGACACGCTGAGCGTCTGAGTGGTTCCGCAGAGGGGAGGCGCCGCGGCACGAGCGCCTCCTCTCACGCCGTCCCCTTCTCTGCCCACGAGTCCCCTACTCTTATGTCCGCCTATCGAATCCTCGCCTCGGCCCTGGTGTGCCTCTGCTCCGCCGTGGCGCTCGTCTCGCAGCCGGCGTCCGCCGCCACCCCCGGGCTCACGCTGGACTACGCGCGCACCCTCGAGCAGTCGAGCATGGTGTTCGTGCCCTATGAAGGGCAGAACCGGGGCCCCGTCTATTACACCCAATACACGCAGGTCCCGACGGGAACCTCGAGCGTCGGCACCCTGCGGCGCATCATCGTCAACCTGCGTCCCTCAGCCCACATCCAGGAGCTCTACATCCCCTTCGTGAACCAGCACGGCATCATCGACGTCAGCGCGAGCCCCCTCCCCGCGCACGGCGAATGCCAGCCCACCCAGGGCATCAAGGACCTCCTGTCCTTCATGCCAGCCAACTACCAGCCCACCATCCTCACCGCGGGCTACCCGGTGGCCTGCTCCCTCAGCCTCTACTTCCCCGTCGAATACGAGGCGGCCGTGCGGGACTACATTGGCACGCGGCCGGTCATCGTCCTGGACGCCACGGTGCCCCTGTGTGAGCCCACCAGCCCCCGGCTGAGTGTGAATGCCATCAACGAGGCGCTGCGGACGGCGGGCGTGCTCCAGGTCTCCCAGACGGGCGTGTGGACGGGCAACTACTGGGACCTCCTCTACGAGTCCGTCCGGCTCACGCAGACCCGCCCGCAGCTCTTCGTCACCCAGGACCCTCGGGAGGGCTGGCAGGTCTACATGCAGCTCTTCCAGTTGGACGCCGTGGCGGAGACCGCGACGATGAGCAGCGCCGACGCCCAGCAGAGCATCTACATGTGCATTCCCAAGCCCTTGCACATCCGGTTCGGCCAGGAAGTGATGCCTTGAGCGCGGGCGCTCGAGAATGACACACGGGCTCCCAGGGTGGCCCCTCGCCGTGGTGCTCGTCATGACGGGCTGCCAGGACGCGCGTCGCCCGGACGACACGCGGGCGAAGGCGCTGCGAACCTGCGTCCTGGCCGGGCTGCCCCCGCCGACCGCGCCCGGTGCGGCGTGGACGGTGCCAGGGCATGCGCTCGTGGAAGCCTACCAACGCTGTCTGGAGTCACCGGACACCGCGAGCGCCGAGGACTTCCATGCGCTGTGCCAGGACCTGGCGCGACCCTCCAGCGACGACCCGTCACGGGTCCACATCACCGATGCCCCGGGAGGCGAGCCGTGAAGCACGTCGTGGCCACGCTGCTGCTGCTCCTGGGCCTGCCGGCGCAGGCCCTGGGCGAGAAGGCCGAGGAGTGCACGGGTTGCCACACCGCGAAGCGCACGGTGGCCCAGCAGCGCTTCGGCAACGGGCTGGGCCGCTGGACCGACGCCCAGTGCTTTGGCTGTCACGCGGAGCTGAACGACGTCGCGGTGAAGCGCCACCAGCGTGTCAACGACCCGCGCTACGTCGCCGTTCCGGTGCGCGAGGAGCGGCTGAAGAGCATGGCGACGGTATCGCCGCTCTCGTACATGAGCGCGCCGGAGGACGTGGAGCCCGGGGGCGCGGTGCCGCGCATCTCGCTGGAACGCCTGGGCGACTTCCTCAAGCGCCCGAGCACCCTCTCCCTCGTCGAGGGCGGCCGGGCCCCCCGGATGATGGCGTATCCCGACCTGCGCCCCCGGGAGCTCGCGGAGATTGCCCGCATGCTGGGCGTCAAGACGGTGGCGCGGACCGCGCAGGCCGTGCCATTGAGCGCCGCCCAGCGGCAACGGGCGGACGCGCTGTGGGCCTCGCGCTGCAAGAGCTGCCACGCAGGTGAGCAGCGTCTCTCCGGGCGAAGCGCCGTGACGCTGGGCCTCTTCACGCCGGAGTGGATTCATGCGTACGCGAACAACCGCGTCAGCTCGCCCCGGCCGGAGACGCGCACCATGCCCGAGGTGCCGCTCGACCTCGAGGAGGCCCGGCTGCTGCACCGCCTGTTCGGAGCCCTGCGCACCGAGGAGCAGCAGGCCTTGGATGCGCGCGTGGCGGCGCTGGCGCTCGAGGCCTCGCCGATGCCCGCCCAGCTGCCGCCGGGCTTCGTGAACTTCCTCTGGGGGCCCTTCTTCCGGACCGCGACGTGCGTGCACTGCCACGCCACCAGTCCCCGGGCCGCGCGCGCCTTCACCGCCAACGAGGCTGGCATGAAGCAGTACCTGCGTGAACGCTCGGGCCGCGAGCTCTGGGTGCGGCTGGCGACGCGCCACGTGGAGGACCGCCACGGGCTCGTCGCGGCGCGCCCGGGCATGCCCATGGCGGGCGCGCCGATTCCCCAGGAGACGCTGGGCCTCATCGGCCGCTGGGTCCTGGAGCGCTGCCCGGACCCGCAGGGGAAGACGTGGTGCCAGCCGTAACAACCCACCCGCGAAGAGGAGCGTCACATGGGCCCGAGCAGCGATGGTGCGAGGAGATGGTCCTGGCTGGGCGGTCTGCTGGCCCTGGTGAGCGTCGGCACCGCGTGCGGCGTGGCCCCCCTCCAGGACAGCGGCGCCGCCCCGCGGACGGTGCGACAGCGCGCTGGCGCGCGCCTGCCTCCCGTGCGGCTGGCGGTCGGGCAGTATCACTCCGTGGCGGTGCACTCGGAGGGGACCGTCTTCGCCTGGGGCTTCAACCGCCTGGGCCAGTTGGGAGACGGCACCAGCCAGGACAAGGCCGCGCCCGTCCAGGTGGCCGGCGTCACCTCGGCGGTGTCCGTGGCGGCGGGAGACCAGTACTCGCTGGCCCTGGACGAGGACGGTGACGTCTGGGCCTGGGGCGACAACGCCAGCGGCCAGCTCGGAGATGGAACGCTCACGCCCCGCGCACAGCCTCAGCGAGTGGGAGGGCTGGGCGCCGTGGTGTCCCTGGCCTCGGGGTTCGCCCATGCCGTCGCGCTGCGCGCGGATGGCACCGTCTGGGCCTGGGGTGACAACCGCAGCAATCAGCTCGGCGACGCGACACTCACCCGCAGCCCCGTGCCCGTCCCGGTGCCGGGCCTCCTCGACATCGTCGCGGTCGTCGCCGGCGGCTCCTCGTCCATGGCGCTGCGCGCGGATGGAACGGTCTGGGCCTGGGGCGACAACCGGTACGGGCAGCTCGGGGACGACACCACGGTGCGCCGGGCCGTCCCGGTGCGCGTCGCGAACCTGGACGCGGTCACCCACATCTCCGCGGGCGCGTACCACGCGCTGGCGCTGCGCGCGGACGGCACGGCGTGGGCCTGGGGCTACAACGCCTTCGGACAGCTCGGCGATGGGACGACGGTCCAACGGACGGTGCCCGTCCCCATCAGCCTCACGGAAACGCGGACCGTCGTCGCGGGCAACTACCACTCGCTGGCCGTGCGCACCGACGGCGCGGTGTGGGCGTGGGGGGACAACCGCTACCGGCAGCTCGGCACCGGCAACCTCACCAGCAGCCCTGTCCCCCTTCACGCGGGACTGACGGGCGGAGTCACCCTGGTGGCCGGCTTCCGACACTCGGTGGCGCTGGGCGCGGATGGAACGGCCTGGTCCTGGGGCGACAACGTGTTCGGCCAGTTGGGTGACACCACGTTCCAACCAAGGATGGCGCCCGTTCAAGTCACCGGGCTCGCCCTGGGCCGCGCGGACGCGACGTCCGGCCAGCTCCACACCGTCATGCTGGGCGCCAACGGGCGGCTGTGGGCCTGGGGCGACAACCACCAGGGACAGCTCGGCAATGGCACCCAGCAGAACAGCGCCCTGCCGCTCCCGGTGAACCTGACGGGCATCACCGCCGTGTCCTCGGGACACCGGCACACCGCGGCGCTGCGCCTGGACGGCACCGTGTGGGCCTGGGGAACGAATCAGTATGGCCAGCTGGGCGATGGCTCACGCACCGACCGCTCCACCCCCATCCAGGTGGCGGGCCTCACGGGCGTCACCGCCATCGCCACCGGGGACTACCACTCGCTCGCGCTGCGCTCGAACGGCACCGTCTGGGGCTGGGGCTTCAACCGCTATGGACAGGTGGGTGACGGGACGACGGTGGACAGGACACAGCCCGTCCAGGTGTCGGGGCTCTCCAACATCGTGGCCATCACCGCGGGGGGCAGCCACTCGCTCGCGCTGCGCTCGGACGGGACGGTCTGGGCCTTCGGCTACAACTTCGACGGCCAGTTGGGGAACGGAACGCGGACGTGGACGCTGGTGCCCGTCCAGGCCGTGGGCCTGGGCAACGTGGTGTCCCTGGCCGCGGGGAAGATGTACTCGCTGGCGCTGCGCGCGGACGGCACCGTCTGGGCCTGGGGCTACAACGCGTCGGGGCAGCTGGGTGTCGGCACGACGCAGGGAAGCGCGACGCCGCTCCAGGTCTCCGGGTTGAGCGCCATCACCTCCATCACCGCGGGCACGTACCACTCGCTCGCGCTGCGCTCGGACGGCTGGGTCTGGGCGTGGGGCTTCAACTTCGAAGGTCAGCTGGGCAATGGCACCAGCGACAATCGCCTCACCCCCGGCCTGGTCGTCAGCATGTCCAACGCGACGGCCATCTTCGCGGGGGACTTGCACTCGCTCGCGGTGAGGGCGAACGGCACGCTCTGGGCCTGGGGACTCAACAGCCACGGCCAACTGGGGACGGGCGACACCGTCGAGGCCTGGTTCCCGGTCCAGGTCCAGGGCCTGTAGCCCCGCGTCCGCTTCGCCCCGGCATCCGCCCTGGGCCTCCCTTCCCGACAAGGAGCGTCACCATGTTGCAATGCTTCGCCTCCAGGCAGGGCCCCCGCATGCTCGCGAAGGCGGGCCTCGCGCTGACACTGCTGTCTGGCACCGCGGCACGGGCCTTCACGGAAGAGCACGTCATCGTGCTCATCGACCGGAGCGCCACCATGCTGACGACCCGCGTCTCGGGCCTGACGCGCTTCGAGGAGGCGGTGTCCCTGGCGGACAACTACGTGCGCCTGCCCAACGCGCTTCCCCGGAAGTACGCGGTCTGGACCTTCGAGGGCACCGGCTACATCCAGGAGCAGGGGTTCGATGACGAGGCGGCGACGCGCAGGACCCTGGGGCGGCTGACGGTGGGACGCGGCGCGACCCCGCTGGCACACGCCGTCTGCGATGCCGCGGATGAGCTGCTCCGGTTCGAGCCCGGCGTCGACGCACGCAAGGTCGTCTATCTCATCTCGGACGGAGAGGAGAACAGCTCACCGACGACGTCCCTCTGCTACGGCCCGCGCAGCACCACGCGCTACCCGCAGCTCGAGGAAGATTCGTGGCAGTGGAAGGTCCGGAACATGCTCAAGACGGGGGACCCGCTGCGAGACAGCCAGACGGACTACCAGCTCGTGCTCGACGCGAACGTCTTCTACAACTACCTCACGTTGGCGCCCCGAAGCTCGACGCCCCAATTGCCCTTCCTCGCGCTGCTGGAGGGGCTGTCCCGGGAGTCGGGCGGTGTCTACCGGGTCGTCGACGACAGCCGGCCCCTGCCCTACCCGGGTGACGCCGACCTGAACGGCTGCGTGGACATGACCGACTTCTACTTCGTCCTGGGCTACTACGGCATGAACGTCCCGCCCGCGCCGCCCCAGGCGGACATCAATCAGGACCGCAGGGTGGACCTCACCGACTACAACATCGTCCTGAACAACCTTGGCAGCGGGTGCGGCCCCGCGCACCTGGAACCCCATCCCGGCGGGCCGTGACGAACACGACGGCCCGGCGCGAACGCTCGCACCGGGCCGGGCGTTTCGAGAACGGCGTTACTCCTCCCCGAGCGTCGCGGTGCACCGGCCGCCCATGCCCCAGTTGGCCATGAGGACGGAGTAGTCGGAGTAGTCCACCACGAGGTCGCGGTTCACATCCGCCCGCGGGTCCCCCGGAGGCACCCGCAGACCGAAGTTCAGGAGGAGGATGTCGTAATCCCGCATGTCGACACACCCGTCCCCATTGACATCCCCATGAACGGGCCGGGGCGCGTTGTCACCCACCACGCGCATCCGGCCGCCAGACTCCACCGCGAGCATTCGAAGGTACGCGACGAAGGGGTCCTCCGGAGGGAGCGCGTGACCGGCCGGCACGAGGCTCCTCCCGTTCTCGGAGACCTCATGAATCAGGGAGTCCTTCTCCCCGCTCGGAGAGACCCCGGACACGAAGCCGCCGAAGAAGGTGACGTCTGAGACAATCGCAAAGGGAACCACGTTGGGATTCTGCGCGTTTCCGGTCCGGAGCTTGTTGCGGACCTTCCACTGCCAGGACTGGGCAGCCATCGTGGAGCTGTCAGGCCCATGGCACTGCGTCCCCGGAGGGCTGCTGTTCTCCATGCCGTCCGAGCTGAGCTGAATCCGCTTCCTCGCCAGGACCTGGGTGCGGAAGGTAATCAACGCATCCACGGCGTCACATGCCGCATAGGCCAGAGGCGTGACCCCGTATCCCACTTGGATGGAATTGAGGGTGTTCAACACCTGCTGGGTGTTCAGCGTGAAATCGAGGTGTTTGTAGTAGGTGCTCCCCTCGAAAGACCAGACTGCGGTGTATCGCGGCACGGAAGGACTCGCGAACTCCACGTCATCCCTCGCCATGAGGAGGCCCGCCTGGAAGCGGGTGCTCCCATCCGTGCGCGTCACGGCCATGGAGCCACTGCGGTCGATGAGAATGACGACATGTTCCTCCATGAAGACTGGCTGGGCCTTCGCGGCCTCAGGGAAAACCAGCATGACCAGACCCACTGCCGCGAACAGACGTACCCATCCGCTACACGTCATCATGTGTCCATCCTTTCGGAGTTGCGCTTTGCCGGATGCCCATCTCCCCCAAGGCATCGACAGACACACTAACACCCCCCGAGCAATGCATGACAGGCCGCGCCCCTGAATTGTCGGCTCGCCACACGTTCACGGCTCGAGCCATTCGCCTCGCAATGCGTTACGGGCACGTCGCAAGGCTTCGCTTCACCATGCCCACACGGCGCGAAGAAGCGGCTCAGTCTGTCTTTTCGGCGGGGCGCGACGCGGCTTCATGCGCGAGGACCCGGAAATGCTGCGCAGCGGGTGACGGGCGCGGTCCGGGAAAGGCCACCACCAGCTCCGCGTGACCGGGCGCGCCGCTCAGCGGGCGGAACACGACGCCTTTGGGGCACAGCGCCTGCGAGGACGCTGGCGCGATGGTGAGCCCCAGCCCCGCCTCCACCATGCCGACGACGGAGGGCCAGGAGCTGGCCTCCTGGAGGATGTTCGGAGAGAAACCCGCCGCCAGACACATGCTCGTCACGAGGTCGTGCAGGCCCGGCGCGGAGTGACGGGGAAAGAGCACGAAGGGCTCGCTCGCCAGCGAGGCCAGGGCGACGACCTGCTGGCGGGCACGCGGGTGCCGTGCTGGCAAGGCGAGCACGAAGCGCTCCCGGAGCAGCCGTTCGACGATGAGGCCCTCGTGGCGAAACGGCGCCCGGACAATGGCGATGTCCAGCTCGCCGGCAGCGAGCGCGGCGCCCACGTTCAATGTCTCGCTGTCATCCAGCTCCAGTTTGACCTTCGGAAACCGCGTGCGGAAGCGCAGCACGATGTCTGGCAGGACGCCAAACGCGGACGACGCCGAGAAGCCGACGCGCAAGGTGCCCGTCTCCCCGCTCGCCGCCTGCTGCACCGCGTGGATGACATCCGCGCGCCGGGCCAGCAGCGCGCGCGCCTCCTCCAGCAACCGGGCGCCCGCTGCGGTGAGGGCGACGCGGCGGCTCGTGCGCATGAGCAGCTCGACGCCCAGCTCCGACTCCAGGCGGCGAATCTGCTGGCTGAAGGGCGGCTGGGCCATGCCGATGCGCGCGGCGGCGCGCCCGAAGTGCAGCTCCTCCGCCACCGCGACGAAGAGCTGGAGCTGACGGAATTCCATATCGAGACGATATCCATCTCGATGTGCCTCGAAAGATATATTGGTGGTGAAGAATCCCGCTCCCTACCATCGGCGCATGCGACTCCGATTCGTCCCCCTCGGCCTGCTGCTCGCGTCGTTGACGGGGGCGCCAGTCCTGGCGCTTGAAGACGCCCCCGCGGCCTCGGGAGCCACGCCCGACGCCGCCACCCAGGCGAAGCTGGACCTGGCACACCGGTTCACCCGGCGGGTGGAGCTCTTGCGGGACAGCTTCGTCCCGCCCCAATGGATGCGAGCGGGCGACCGGCTGGTCTTCTGGTCCCGTGAGGGCAAGGACGGCGGGACGTGGGTGCTCGCGCACGCGACGTCGGGTGAGCTGAAACCACTCCTTTCCGGTGAGCAACTGCGGCAGCAGCTCTCGTCGTTGCTGGGCAAGCCCGTGACAGCGCCGCGATTCTTCGAGGTCGCGTTCACTCCCGATGAACAAGGCATCGTGTTCCAACTGGAGGGCAAGACGTTCGGCCTGGGCCTCACCGGAGGCCGCGTCACGTTGCTGCCGCCAGAGGACCGGGCCGCGCTGGCGTTGTCCCGGGCCCACTTCCTCGCGCCGCGAGGTGGCTCGGTCGCCCTCCAGCGCCCGGATGGCTTCGCGGTGCTGGACTCGGCGGGAGCCACCGTGGTCGAGCGCACGGGGGAGCAGAACCTCGACTGGCGGATTCCGGAGCGCCCCTGGTCGCCAGATGGCCGCTTCCTGGCGGTGTGGCGGGAAGATGCACGCGCCGTCCATCAACTGCCCGTCGTGGACTACGCCAGCGCGCTGGAGAAGGTGACGATGGTCCCGTACGCGAAGACGGGGACGCCGCTGCCGCGCTCGGAGCTCCACATCGTGGAGGTCGCGACGGGCCGGGTGACACGCATTCCGCCCGTCGAAGGTGAGACGTATGACTGGTTCGCCGGCTGGAACCCCGAGGGCACCGAGGCCCTGTGTCTCCACCTCGCACGGAACGCCAAGCGGCTGGACCTGACGGCCGTGGACCCCATGTCAGGCAAACGCCGGCACATCCTGGGTGAAGAGCGAAAGGACACCTTCGTCGCCGGCCTGGACTTCGCGGTAGGCGGCTGGGCGACGCAGGTGACGGCGCTGCCCGAAGGACGCGGCTACCTCTGGATGTCCGAGCGCGACGGCTGGCGTCACGTGTACGCGTATGACCGCGCTGGGAAGCAGGCGCGGCAGCTCACCCGAGGCGCCTTCCCCGTGCACGAAGTCGTGGGAAGCTCACCCACGGGAGACGCGCTCTATGTGCTGGCCTCCGCCGACAGCGGCGCGCCGTACGAGCACCTCTTCTACCGAGGCAGCCTGAAGGGCGGCGCCTTGAAGCGGCTGTCGTCGGGCTCGGGCATGCACCGCATCACGCTGTCCCCCTCGGGCCGGTACTACGTGGACACCTGGTCCTCGCGGACGCAACCCCGGCTGAGGGAGCTGGTGTCCATGGAGGGTGACAAGCGCGTGCGGCTCACCACGTCGGACGCGAGTGAGCTCGAGGCGCTCGGTGACACACGGCCCGAGGCACTCCTCGTCAAGGCGGCGGATGGAACCACGCCGCTGCACGGCGTGCTCTACAAGCCGCGCGACTTCGACGCCTCGAAGCGCTACCCCGTGCTCGCCTACATCTACGCGGGCCCCTTCACCCACGAGGTGCCCTGGAGCTACGTCGGGAACTGGCTGTCGATGACCGCTGGCGGCATGGCCCAGCTCGGCTTCATCGTGGTGATACTGGACCCGCGCGGAACGACAGGACGGGGCAAGGCCTTCCAGGACGCGAACTACGGCCGCGTGGGCCAGACGGAGATTCCCGATTACGTGACAGGGCTGAAGCAAGCCGCGGCTTCACGTCCGTGGATGGACCTGGAGCGGGTCGGAATCCACGGGGGCTCGTGGGGCGGATACTTCACGCTGCGCGGCATGCTGACGGAGCCAGACTTCTTCAAGGCGGGCTATGCCGCGGCGCCGGGAGCGCTGGAGGAAGAGGCCATCATCAACGAGCCCTACCTCAACCTCCCGAGCGCCAATCCCCAGGGCTACGCGCTGGGCGACAACCTCGCGCTCGCCAGCAAGCTGAAGGGGCACCTGAAGTTGATGCACGGCACCAGCGATGTGAACGCCTCGCTCTCCGTGACGATGCGGATGGCGGAGGCGCTCATCCGGGCCAACAAGCGCTTCGAGTTGCTCATCATGCCCGGACAGCCGCATTCCCCCATGGGCCCCGCCAGCCGCTACGTCCAGGACGACGTGGGGCTGTTCTTCCTCCGGACCCTGGGCGCGCCTCGGTGAAAACGGCCGCCCGGAATCTCAATCCCGGTCCGGAGCCCCCAAGGGGAAGAGCGGCCGGAACGGACGCGCTTCATCCACCGCCCGGGCGAAGGATGGGCGCGCGAGCAGTCGCGCACGGTAGGCGCGCAGCACGGGATAGGACTCGGAGATGCGGTGCGTCCAGTCCGCATAGAACAGCGCCGGCGCGGCCGCGCAGTCCGCCAGCGAGAAGTCCGCGCCAGCGGCGGCCCACGTCCTTCCAGCGAGCTGCCCCTCCAGCCACGCGTAGGCAACCTCCAGCTTCTTCTCGGCCAGGGCCTTCCCTTCCTGACGCTTCACGGGGTCGCCCGTCAGCGCCCCGTCCACCGCGTGCTGCGCCGCATTCATGACGTGCAGGTCGAAGAAGCGGTCGAGGAAGCGCACCTCCAACGCGGCCATCGGGTCCTCGGGCAGCAGGCGCACCGGCCCGGGGTGCACGCGCTGCAGGTACTCGATGATGATGCTGGTCTCCGCGATGTCGCGCGCGCCATCCACCAGCAGCGGGAACTTGCGCAGCGGCCAACGCCGCAGCCACTCGGCCGCGTGCTGTGGCGTGTCCGGCCCGATGCAGCGGAGCTCGAAGGGGGTGGCGTTCTCGTACAGCGCGATGAGCACCTTCTGCGTGTACGAAGAGAAGGGATGACCGTAGACCACGAGCGACATGGGGTGACTCCTGGCACCTTGCGATGGGCCTGAAACCTACCCCACTCCTCGCATCGGGTGCCGGAAGGTCATCGCGCCTTGACGGCCCCCGGGAGCCAGCGGCGCACCTCGTCCAGGTACGCGCGAGGGAGCGCATGCCCGCCGTCGAACGTCTTGTGGCGCTTGCGGCGAGACGGAGCGGCATCGAACAGCGCACGGCTGTCCGCGACAGGCGCGAAGTCATCCTGGTTCGCAGTCAGGAGCAACCAATCCTGGTGAACTTTCGCCATGTGCCGGGAAGGGGCAACCTCCTCCATCGACGGGTCGATGTGCGGCGGAACCATCGTGACGAGGTGGGTGATGCGAGGTTCACGCGCCGCCAGGAGCAGCGCCACCTGCGCGCCCATGCTGTACCCGGCGACGAGCACCCGCGGCGGCTGGCCTTTCGCGAGCACGGCTTCGAGCAGCGCCTGCGCATCACGCACGGTGTCCGCGATCATCGCCACGTACCGCGCGGGCTCGCCTTGATGGGCCAGCCTGGCCAGTGCTCCCGGTTTGGCCTCGGGCGTCGCCCGCTCTCCGTGCCGGCGAGCGTCGAGGAGATAGACGCGGTAACCGGCCCGCAGCAGCTCGTCCTTCAGGACTCCACCGTGGGTCGGCCCCGCGTCAGACAGCCAGTCCTCTTTGCGGCGCGTGAGCCCGTGCAGAAGAACAGCGATGGGGGGATTGGCGATGCGCCCCTCCGGCTCCAGCACGCGCGTGGGGATGCGCGCTCCATCCGCGCCGCGCACGTCCATGGAATTCGCGGTGTCGGCGGCGCGGGCAAGGGAAGCAGACAGGAGCAGCATGCACAGCGGCAGCAAGCGGGTCATCACGGTTCTCCCAGCAGTGAAAACCCCTTCACCCTGCCAGCAGCCGCGTCAGCTCCGCGTCAGCCCACGCTTGACCTGGGATTGACGTCACGGCTGTTAACCTGCCGCCTCATGCGAGTGCTCGTCGTCGAGGACAACCTGGACCTCCAGGCCAACATCGCGCGGTTCCTGGGGGCGGACGTCCAACTCGACTTCGCGGTCACCGGCCCCCAGGGACTCACGCTCGCCCTGGGCCAGGAGTACGACGTCATCGTGCTGGACCTGATGCTGCCGGGCATGAGCGGTATCGAGGTGTGTCAGCGCTACCGGCAGCTCGCGTCGCGGCTGGTGCCCATCCTCATGCTGACCGCGCGGGATACGCTCGATGACAAGGAGGAAGGCTTTCGCGCGGGCGCGGATGACTACCTCGTCAAGCCTTTCTCCCTGAGGGAGTTGCGGCTGCGGCTCGAGGCCCTGGCGCGGCGCCCCGTCCCGCCCAGCGGACAGCGGCTGAAGGCAGGGGCGCTCACCCTGGAACCCGCCACGGGGCAGGTCCGGCGAGGCGAGCACGCCGTCCGAATCAACAAGACCGAGGCCATCCTCCTGAGGCTGCTGATGGAGGCCGCGCCCGAGCCCGTCTCGGCGGCCACGCTGGCCCACCACCTCTGGGGCGATGACGCGCCGGAGTCCAGTGCCTTGCGGACCCATGTCTATGCCCTGCGCGGGGCACTCGCCGCGTTGGGAATGGGCGACGCCATCACCACCCACCGCAACAAAGGGTACAGCCTGGATGCGCGCGAGGACTAGGTCGATCCGAAGGCTTCTCCTGGGCGCCATGGCGGTGTCCACGGCGCTCGCGCTCATCCTGATGGGGGCGTTCTTCACGCTCTTCAGCTACGACCTGGAGGACGCCATCTTCGCCCGGCTCGTCGCCACCTCCGCGGACGGCGGCACGGCCGCCCTGGAAACGACGACGTACGAGGGACACGCGAGCCTTCCACCCTGGCTCGGCGATGTGCTGCCCCTCGACCCACCCCATGGCCAATACGAAGTCTTCGCCCAGGGCCACGGCCACTTTCACGTCGCGGTGCGGCCGGACTCGCCGGCGGGCCCCACGCGCTACGTGGTCCTCGACACGACGGAGCTCACGAGCACCAGCCGGCATCTGCGCCGGACGTCCGGACTGCTGCTGGCGAGCGCATTGCTCGCCCTGCTGGGCGCCGCGGGCCTGTCCCTCCTGGTCGCCCGCAGGCTGAGCCGTCCCCTGGAACAACTCGTGGCACGCGTCGAGTCGGACACGCCTCCCCAGGCAGAGACCCTGGGCGTCACCGAGGTGAGAGCGCTGGCCGAAGCCCTGCGGGTCCGGGATGCCCGAATCCACGAGCTGCTGGCGCGAGAGCGAGCCTTCAACCGGGACGCGAGCCATGAGCTGCGCACGCCCCTCGCCGTGGCACAAGGCGCGGTGGAGATATTGGAGCGGGCCCCACCCGCGGACGCGGAGACCTTCAGCCGTCTGCGGCAGGCCGTGCATCACATGGGGTTGCTGACGGAGGGCATCCTCTGGCTGGCCCGGCCCGGCAACTCCAACGAATCATGCGGGCTGGTGGGCATCTCCCGGGAGATGGCCGCGCTGTACAGACGCCAGGACGCCCACGCAGAGGTGGAGTTCGTCATCGAAGCGAGCGAAGAGGTCCTCGTCCCGCTTCCCGGGTCCGTGGCCCGAGTGATGCTGGGCAACCTCATCAAGAACGCGCTCGCCTACACGCCCCAGGGGCGCATCGTCGTCCGGGTCTCACCCGAGGAATGGAGCATCTCCGACACCGGCGTGGGCTTCGGCCGGGCCGAGCCCGGGCACACGGGCCTCGGCATCGGCCTGTCCCTCGTGGAGAGACTGGCGCACCGGTTCAACTGGGACGTGTCCATCAGCGCCGTGGCGCCCCACGGAACGAAGGTGCTGCTGACGCCCGGCCGCGCAAGCTCCTCCAAGTCGCCCCGCCCCACCCCTGCGAGCCAGCCCTGATGCGGACCACCCTCCTGCATCGCTCGCGCGCCTTTTCCACCCTGGACGACCGGTGCGACCAGCGCCCCCGTGGCTCGCCGGTTTGCACTTCGTGTTCGTCTGGGGCCGGAATACCCTGCCCCGCATGTCTGCTTCAGAGGCCCTGGCGCGAGAACTCGCCGAGCTTGCAAGCCTGCGGCGCGCCCGCGACCTGATGGACCGCGAGTTCGAGAGCAATCTCGACGTCGAGGCGATTGCCCGGGCGGCCTACATGTCACCTGCCCACTTCTCGCGGCGATTTCGCCAGGAGTACGGAGAGAGCCCGTACTCCTATTTGATGACACGCCGTGTCGAGCGCGCGATGGCCCTGCTGCGCCGGGGCGACATGAACGTCACCGAGGTGTGCATGGCGGTGGGTTGGTCCTCCCTGGGCTCGTTCAGCGCGAGCTTCACCAAGCTGGTCGGCGTGCCGCCGTCCGAGTACCGCACCCTGGACCACACGGAGGACCGGGTGCTGCCCGCCTGCATCCAGAAGGAGCGGACCCGGCCACATCGAGCAGGATTGAAGAAGCAATCCCCGAAGAGGCGCGCCACAGTGAAGCCATGACCCTCAAGCTCTCTGTCGCACACCTCACCGTCGACAACCCCGAACAGGCACTGACCTTCTACCGGGATACGTTGGGCCTGAACCTCGTGGGCGATGTCTCCAACGGGCCCTTCCGCTGGCTCACGCTCGTCTCCCCGGACCAGCCCGACGTCCAGATCGTCCTCAGCCAGCCCCATGCCGGCCGGACGCAGGAAGACGGCGACACCGTGGCGCGCCTGCTGGCCAAGGGTTCACTGGGCGGCGCCATCTTCAGCAGCAGCAACCTCGACGCGACCTTCGAGAAGCTGCGCGCCGCCCGCGCGGACATCGTGCAGGAGCCCACGAACCAGCCGTGGGGCGTGCGGGACTGCGCCGTGCGCGACCCCGCCGGCAACATGATTCGCATCAGCCAGGCCTGAACGGGCGACCGCTCACGCGGACCCCATCGCAGTCCCTCCCCAAAACCAGGTCCAGGATGGCCCGCGCCGTGTCGACTGACATGCGCGCGGCGCCTCCGCATGCCCGAACCGCAGGCCAGGCCCCCCCTTCCTCCCCGAATTCACAACACGTCTGTCTTCAACGGAGACCACATTTGAACTGGAACAATGGAGTTCGACAGTTTCACCGCTGGGTGTCTATTTTCTTCACGGCCACGGTCATCGCCAACTTCGCCGTCATGGGACAAGAGGCGCCGCCCGCCTGGGTGACGTACCTGCCGCTGCTCCCACTCGCCCTGCTCCTGTTCACCGGGCTGTACTTGTTCGCGGTGCCGTACGCCACGAAGTGGCGCGGCGCCCGGCGCAGCGGCTGAACGGGCGGCAGCACGACACCGCACCCCGTTTCCCACGGCCCATGGGAGTGTTATCGGACGCGGGGAACGGGGACACGCACCACCGAAGGGAAGGACGATGAAGGCAAAATCCGAAGAGACCGACAAGCCAGCCTCTGAACTCATCAGCGAACGCATCGCCGAGCTGGGCGACTGGCGCGGCGAGACGCTCGCGAGGATGCGTGCGCTCATCCAGGACGCCGTCCCAGACGTCGTGGAAGAGTGGAAGTGGCGGGGGACGCCCGTGTGGTCCCGCGACGGAGGCATCTGCACCGGCGAGTCGTACAAGGCGGTGGTGAAGCTGACCTTCCACAAGGGCGCATCCCTGAAGGACCCCGCCGGGCTCTTCAACTCCAGCCTCGAGGGGAACGTGCGGCGCGCCATCGACATTCACGAGGGCGAGAAGATCGACGCGAAGGCGTTCAAGGCGCTCGTCCGCGAGGCCGTCGCGCTCAACGCGTCGAGTGGAAAGAAGCCCGCGAAGCGCAAATGAACGCGAGGGCCGCGAAGGTTGCACTCGGCGGCCTGCGTCAGGCAGCTTACCCTCGAACCGCTGGCCCCCTGGGGGGCGCGGTCACCTCAATCCCGGAGTGAACACCCATGGCCGACAAGACCGCCAAGAAGTCCGCGACCGTGGCCAAGAAGGCCGCAGCCAAGAAGACCGTGGTCAAGAAGGCCGCAGCCAAGAAGACCGTGGTCAAGAAGGCCGCGGCCAAGAAGACCGTGGCCAAGAAGTCAGCGACCGTGGCCAAGAAGGCCGCGGCGCCCATGCGCGAGGCCGCCGCGAAGTCCGCCCCGCCGAAGCTCCTCTCGGGTGGCAATCCGCAGATCGCGAAGGGCTACGGCGACGCCCCCATCCAGGCCTACATCGCGGCCATGCCGGGCTGGAAGAGCGCCGTCGGGAGCCGCCTCGACGCGCTCATCGAACGCACCGTCCCTGGCGTGGCCAAGGCGGTGAAGTGGAACTCGCCCATGTATGGCGTCGAGGGACAAGGCTGGTTCCTCGGCATCCATTGCTTCGCGAAGTACATCAAGGTGGCGTTCTTCCGCGGCAAGCAGTTGAAGCCGATGCCCCCCGTCGACTCCAAGTCCCAGGACACGCGCTACCTCGACATCCGCGAGGACGCGCCCTTCGACGAGGCGCAGTTCGTCGACTGGGTGAAGCAAGCGAGCAAGTTGCCCGGCGAGCGGATGTAGCAGCGCCAGACGAAGGTCCGCGTGGGCCCCGGGCGTCTCCAGACGGAAGGAACACGTCGCAACTGGACACGCGCCGGGGCGCGACGGAGACGCTGACACGCCCTGCGTCAGTCCAGGACCGCGGTCGCCTCGACCTCGACGAGGACGCCGGGCTCGAAGAGCACGGAGACGCCAATCAGGGAGGCCGGCGCCGGCGCGAGCTGCAGCTCAGCGGTGACCTGCTCGATGCCAGCGAGGAAGTCGGCAATCTTCTCCCGCTTCCAATCGACCACATAGAACGTCAGGCGCACCACGTCGTGGAACGTGGCGCCGGCGGCCTCGAGGCCGATGCCGACATTGCGCAGGGCCTGCGCCACCTGTCCCGCCAGGTCGCCGGGCGCGAGGAGCTGTCCCGCCGCGTCGTACGCGACCTGACCCGCGACGTGGACCTGCCGCGTGCCGGTGGCGATGGCCACCTGCCGGTAGCGAAGCGCGTCGGTGTTCAGGAGGCCTTCGGGGTTGAGCAAGGTGACGGACATGGGTGCGCTCCAGGGGTTCGTGTCGCGTGAATGCGATGGGCCGTGATGGCCGGACGCATATACCGAGGCCATTGGGGAACGGCGTTCCCCACTCCAGCGACACGGGGGCTACAATGAAGCGCCGCCATGCAACGCGCCCAGTGGGACGACATCTTCGCCTTCATGTCCATCGTGGAGGCAGGCAGCTTCGTGGGCGGCGGCCGGGCCATCGGGCTGACGCGCTCGGCGGCGGGCAAGGCCCTGGTACGGCTGGAGTCCCGCCTGGGCGTGCGCCTGCTCAACCGCACCACGCGGCACCTCAGCCTCACCGATGAGGGCCGCGTCTTCCATGAGCATTGCCTGCAGGTCCTCGCGGCCCTGGACGACGCGGAGGCGAGCGTCGGACAGCGCACGGGTACGCCGCGAGGGATTCTCCGACTCTCCGTCCCCGACGCCTTCGGCAGGCTGCACGTCCTCCCCCTGCTGCGGGACTACCTGAAGGCCTGGCCCGAGGTGCAGGTGGAGGTCAGCTTCACCGACCGCGTCGCGGACATCATCGAAGAGGGTTACGACCTGGCCGTGCGCATCAACGTCTCCAGTCCGGACACCCGGCTGGTCTCACGCGTCGTGGCGCAACACCCGGTGATTGTCTGCGCCGCGCCCGCCTATCTCGCCGCGCGCGGAGTCCCCCGTACACCGGAGGAGCTCGCCGCGCATGACTGCCTGTTCTTCAGCAGCCGGACGCAACGCCAGCCCTGGCGGCTTCGCCTCAAGGGCGGCGCGTGGGTGAAGGTCGAGGGCAAGAGCCGCCTGCGTCTCGACAGCGGAGAGGCCATCCGGGACGCGGCGCTCGCGGGGATGGGCATCGCCTACCTGCCCGGCTTCCTCGTTGACGAAGACCTGGCGCGTGGGAGGCTTCAGGCCCTGCTGCCCTCATGCGAGCAGGAGAAGGTCCCCATCCTGGCCATCTACCCGAGCAAACGATACCTGCCAGCCAAGGTGCGGCGCTTCATCGACCTCATGGCCGAGCAGTGGCGCGCGACGCTGCGCTGAGGTGCCCCTGTCCGGCAGGTGGAGCGGGGCGTGGACGTCCCGCCCCGCATCCCCGTGACGACTAACCGCGGTGCTTCGCGATGAGGGCCTTGGCCGCCTCGGGCTGCCGCTGGCACTCCAGCAGGGCGCTGAGGATCAGCGGCGCGACGATGGTGGCGTCCGACTCGATGACGAACATCGGCGTCGTCTCGGTCAGCTTGTCCCAGGTGATCTTCTCGTTCGGCGTGGCGCCCGAGTACGAGCCGTAGGACGTCGTGGAGTCGCTGATCTGGCAGAAGTAGGCCCAGGGCTTCACGGGCTTCTGCAGGTCATACTTCGTGGAGGGCACCACGCAGATGGGGAAGTCACCGGCGATGCCGCCGCCAATCTGGAAGAAGCCCACGCCGGGGCCCGCGGAGAGCTCCTCGTAGCGGTCGTAGAAGTCGGCCATGTACTCGATGCCCGACTTGACGATGCTCGCGTTACACTCGCCCGTCTTCACGTAGGACGCGAAGATGTTTCCGAACGTCGAGTCCTCGTACCCGGGGACCACGATGGGGAGCTTGCGGCGCGCGGCCTCCAGCAGCCAGCAGGCCTCGGGGTCGCCCTCGAACGCGGAGGGCTCGAGCGCCAGGATGCACTCGTAGAAGTACTCGTGCCAGAAGCGGCGCTCGCCCTTCTCCGTCGCCTTCTTCCACATCGGGACGATGATCTTCTCGACCGCGCGGAACGCCTCATCCTCGGGGATGCTGGTGTCCGTCACCCGGCGCATCCGCTGCTCGAGAATCTTTGTGTCTTCCTGCTTGCTGAAGTAGCGGTACTCCGGAAAGTCCTTGTACGCCGAGTGGGCGACGAGCCGGAACAGCGACTCCTCCAGGTTGGCGCCCGTCACGGACAGGCCATGAATCAGCCCCGCCCGGATGGCGGGCGCCAGGGTGATGCCGAGCTGCGCCGACGACATCGCGCCAGCGACGCTCCAGAACATCCGGCCGCCACCGGAAACGTGGTCCCAGTAGGACAGGAGTGAGTCGCGCGTCGCGCGAGCGTTGAAGTTCTTGTAGTTCGCGAGAACGAACTCGAGGACAGGCAGGGAGGAAGCAGACATGTGGGCCTCTAGCGACAACGTGGTCGAAGCTCAGGAGGCACTGGTCGAGCAGCGCCACCCGAGGACACCCTACGGTCGCGACGAATCGTCGTGCCGCCATCGGAGCGTCAAGTGGCTGGGGGCTAGCTAGCACACTCCGAAACCGCCAGCTACGGCGTTCCAGTCCCAGTCCCCGCGGCTCAGATGCGCTCCACCACCCGCAGGGCGAAGCGGACGAATCGTGCATCCAGTGGTTCGTTGAGCATGAGGCGTTGCCAGACGAGCCCCGACAAGACATTGACCACGAGCTCGCGGTCGGCGGGACGCCGGTCCTCGAGGCAGGCCCTGAGCTCGTCGCCCCGGGGGTGGACGAGCTGCGCGACGAGCCGCCGGTGGAGGTCCTCGTCGAACTGGGCCTCCGCCATCAGCGCGCGCAGCACCGGCGCCGCTTCGGAAGCCCCCCGGCAGAACTCCACCAGGGTCGAGGACAGCGAAGGCTTGCGCCGGCTCAGGCGGGGCGCCTGCTGAACCCATTCCGAGAACGCATCCAGCACCAGCGCCCCCTTGCCCGGCCACCAGCGGTACAGGGTCTGCTTTCCCGCCCCCGCGCGTTTGGCGACGTCGGCCGTGGTGACCGCCGCATAGCCCTTCTCCAGGACCAGCTCCTGGGCCGCCGCGAGGATGGCGCGGCGGACCTTCTCGTCTCTCGGTCGCCCGGCACGCATGCCGCCTACTTACGAGACCTCAGGTCTCGAAACAACGGCATTTCGAGACTCTGGGTTCCCTAATTGCGAAGAGCGCTGCGCACCCGCGTAACCCATGCGCGTTGACGGGGTTGACAGCCCTGTGTACCACTGCCCGGAATCATGGCAGATCATTCAGGAACGCCGCGCCCTCAGGGTTCTGAGACGCGGAACGAAGCGAGCGAGCGCTCTGGCAGCAAGTACCCCGAGGTACCGACCGGAGACACGCGCTTCACCCCCCCGGCGCCCGCGCCGTCCAACGAAGTGGAGTCGCTGGAAGGTTGGGGTTTCGAGGACACGCGGTTCGTGGTGAAGCCCGACGGCAGCACGGTGCTGACGGGCACCCGCTACAACATCAGCAACGTCGCGCTGCCCGACCTGATGCCCTGGTTCGCCGGCAAGTTGGCCTCGCCGCTCGGCTACGACAACCGCAACGAGCCGCACTACCCGCCCGAGATTCCCGCCGCCCGCAAGAACGACAAGCTCGTCGCGGCGCTGCGCGAGTTCCTCGCCGAGGACCAGCTCACCGACGACCCGAAGCAGCGCCTGCGCCGGGGCCACGGCCACACCGGCGGGGAAATCTGGGCCATCCGCTACCGCAAGGTGGACCGCGTCCCCGACCTCGTCGTCTTCCCGCGCAGCCACGATGAGGTGGTGCGGCTGGTGGAGGTCGCCACGAAGCACGGCGCCGCCATCATCCCCTTCGGCGGAGGGACCAACGTCACCGAGGCCCTGCGCATCCCGTTGTCGGAGGAGCGGCTCGTCATCGCCGTGGACATGCGGCAGATGAACCGCATCCTGTGGATCGACACCGTCAATCGCATGGCGTGCATCGAGGCGGGCGCCACCGGCCGCCACCTGATGAGCGAGCTGGCGAAGTACGGCTTCACCATGGGCCACGAGCCCGACAGCCTCGAGTTCTCGACGCTCGGCGGGTGGATCGCCACCAACGCCAGCGGCATGAAGAAGAACCGCTACGGCAACATCGAGGACCTGGTCCTCGACATGCAGGTCATCACGCCGCAGGGCATCGTCGAGCGCCCGCAGCAGGCGCCCCGCGAGAGCGTGGGCGTCAACCCGCGCCAGTACATGTTCGGCAGCGAGGGAAACTTCGGCATCATCACCACGGCGGTGGTGAAGCTCTTCCCGCTGCCCGAGGTCCAGCGCTACGGCTCGGTCATCTTCCCCGACCTGAAGACGGGCCTGTCCTTCCTCTACGCGCTGCAGAAGTCGGGCGCGGTGCCCGCCAGCGTCCGGGTGATGGACAACACCCAGTTCCACTTCGGTCAGGCGCTCAAGCCCGCCAAGCACGGGCTGGCTGCGAAGCTGAAGAGCGAAATCGAGAAGGCCGTGGTGACGAAGCTCAAGGGCTTCGACCCGTACAAGCTCGCGGTGGCCACCATCGTCTTCGAGGGCTCGAAGGAGGAGGTCGAGTTCCAGGAGAAGACGCTGTACCGCATCGCCGGGGAGCACGGCGGCATGAAGGGCGGCGGCGCCAACGGCGAGCGCGGCTACCAGCTCACCTTCGGCATCGCGTACATCCGCGACCTCACCTTCGAGCACTGGGCCATCGCCGAGAGCTTCGAGACGAGCGTGCCGTGGAGCCGCGCCATGGACCTCTACGAGCGCGTGCAGCGCCGCGTGGAGAAGGAACACGCCGCCATGGGCCTGCCGGGCAAGGTGTTCTTCACCGGCCGCCTCACCCAGGTCTACCAGACGGGCGTCGTCATCTACTTCTACCTGGGCTTCTACGCGAAGGGCGTGGCCGACCCGGTGGCGGCCTACGCGGCGCTCGAGCACGCGGCCCGGGAAGAGATTCTCGCGGCGGGCGGCTCGCTCTCCCACCACCACGGCATCGGCAAGATTCGCCGCGGCTTCATGAACGACGTGTACTCGGAGGGCGCGCTGGCGCTGAACCGCAAGGTGAAGGCCGCCATCGACCCCGACAACCTCTTCGCCGCGTCGAACAGCGGCGTCAACGGTCCCGTGGCGCTCACCCGGGATGAGGAGGCGCACTGATGCTTCGCCATGTGCTTCTGACCGGCGTGACGGGATTCGTAGGCAAGGTGGTGCTGGAGCACCTGCTCTCGCAGGGCGTCGAGCACGTCACCGTGCTGGTGCGTGAGTCGAAGGACCGGCAGGGCCGCGTGCAGTCGGCCGCCGAGCGCTTCGCCAAGGTCGCGCAGGCCCCGTGCTTCTCGCGTCTGCCGTCCGACTGGACGGACCGCATCACCGTGATGAGCTGCGACCTGGAGCAGCCCGGCTGCGGCCTGTCCGCCGGTGACGCGGAGTCGGTGCGCCACCACGTCACGCACGTCGTCCACTGCGCGGCCAGCGTGGAGTTCGACCTGCCGCTGGCCAAGGCCACCTCCGCAAACATCCGGAGCGCGCTGTCCGTGCTGGAGCTGGCGCGCACCTGCACGAAGCTGGTGGGCATGGTGGACGTGTCCACCGCCTACGTCACGGTGTGGCGGCCCGGCCCCATTGAAGAGAAGCTGGCGCACCTGCCCAAGCCCGCCGAGGAGCTCTACGAGGCGTTCCAGGTGGCGGAGGGCGACGGTCAGGAGTGGATGGCGCTCACCGGCCACCCCAACACGTACACGCTCACCAAGAGCGTCGCCGAGCACCTCATCTCCGAGCGCCGCGGCGACGTGCCCGTCGTCATCGTGCGGCCCAGCATCGTGTCGGCCTCGCACCGCACGCCCTTCCCGGCGTGGCTCGACAGCCCGGCGGCGCTCGCGGGCTGCCTGCTGTATAGCGGCCTGGGGGTCGTGCGCGCCTTCAACGCCGACCCGTCCGTGCGGCTCGACGTGGTGCCCGTGGACGTGGTGGCCAGCGAGGTCGTGCGCTCGGTGTTCGGCCCCATGCCGAAGGCGGGCCAGCCGGTCCCCATCGTCCACGCCACCATGGGTGTCCAGCGCGCGCTGCGCATCGACATGGCCGCGGCGTCCACCATCGAGTGGTTCAAGCACCGCCCCGGCGTCGTGAAGTCGCCCGACATGTTCGTCGGCCGGAAGGACCACGGCTTCGACGACGTCGACTTCGTGCGCCGCAAGCTGCCCGTGCAACTGCAGAAGGCGACGCTCACGTTCTTCGGGCAGAAGAAGGCGCACCGCCGCCTCACGCGCGCCGACGAGAAGGTCCAGTACCTCAACGCGGGCTTCTCGTACTTCACGCACCACACCTTCGACTTCGTGCGCGCCACGCCGCTCGAGGTGCCCGGCTTCGAGCCGCGCGAGTACGTGCGCGTGGTCAACGAGGGCATGTACCGCCACCTGCTCTCTCGCGACGAGACGCAGGTGTCGTTCGCGGGGCCGAAGCACGACGACGCCCGGGGCGACGAGGCCTGGATTCTGGAGCGCCAGGCGAACAACACCACGCTCAAGGTGTTCGGCTACGCGCTGCGCAAGACGTTCCGCCACTGCATGAGCGACGTGACGTTCGACCGGCCGTCGTTCGAGCGCGCCATGGCGCAGGTGCCGCCAGGCACGCTGGTGGTGCTGGCGCCCACGCACCGCAGCTACTTCGACTTCCTGCTGACCAGCTACCTGTGCTTCCAGCACCCCGAGCTGGGCATCTCCATGCCGCACATCGCCGCCGCGGAGGAGTTCGGCCGCATCCCGGTGGTGGGCTCCATTCTCAAGGAGTCGCAGGCCTTCTTCATCAAGCGCGGCGTGGGCAAGGAGGTGCCGGAGCTCGGCGACGAGCTGCGGCGGCTCACCGAAAAGAACGCCTCGCTCATGTTCTTCATCGAGGGACAGCGCAGCCGCGCCCGGCTGATGCTGCCCCCCAAGCGCGGGCTGCTGCGCGCGTTGCAGAACACGGGTCGTCAGTTCGTGGTGCTTCCCATCGCCATCTCGTACGACCGGCTCCCCGAGGAGTCCTCGCTGGCGAAGGAGCTGTCCGGCGCGCCGCGCCCCAAGATGACGCTCACCGGCGTGCTGTCCTGGCTCTCCAAGCTGACCCGAGGCCAGGTGCAGTTGGGCCGCGTGCACATGGCGTGTGGCGCGCCCCAGCATCTCGACCCGAAGACCGACGTGCGCGCCCTCAGCCACTCGGTCATGGCCGAGCTGCAGCGCCACACCACCGTGAGCAGCTTCCACCTGCGCGCGTTCCTCGCCCAGCACACGATTCCCGGGGTCGACGAGACGTGGCTGCGCGAGGCCATCGAGCGCCGGGGCGGCCGCGTGCTGGACAGCGACCTGGCGGTGCCGTCGCCGCTGCCCGCGCCGCTGGCGCACTCGCTGCAAAACCAGTGGCAGCACTGGTTCGCGGGTGACGTCCTGGTGCGCCAGCCGGGCAACCCCGCGCTGGAGGACCACCTGTCGCGTTACCGCTGGTGCACCACGCCGCTCGCCGAGTTGAGCGACGCGCGCGTCGACGCGGTGGTGAAGGCGCTCTTCGAGTCCGTCGTTCGCGACTACCAGGAGGCCACGAAGGTGCGCGCGCCCAGTGAGCTGAAGGACGTGGCCGTCGCGCACCGTCCGCACCTGGACGGCGTGCTGCAGGCGCTGGTGTCGCGCGACATCGTGAAGCTCGCGGACAACGGCCTCGAGTGGGGCCCGAACGCGGCGCAGCTGGCGCAGTTCCATGAGGCGTGCGCCTGGCGCGGAGTCGAATCATGAAGACGCTCGTGACGGGGGCCAGCGGGTTCCTCGGCCGAAACCTCCTCGATGTCCTGGGTGACGACGCGGTGGCGCTGGTGCGCTCGCCGCTCGCGACGAAGCACGCCCAGGTGCTGGGCACACCGATGGACCCCGACGCGTGGATTTCCCAGGCGAAGGGCGTGAAGGTGCTCGTTCACGCGGCCGGCATGGTCCACCACAGCCGACGGCACGCCGACGAGATGGTGCGCTTCAACATCGACAGCTCGCTGGCCATGGTGCGCGCCGCGAAGGCGCTCGACGCGAAGCTGGTGCTGGTGTCGACGTCCGGCACCGTGGGCTGCTTTCCGTACGCCACCATCGAGGCCGATGAGCACTCGCGCTACGCCGAGCCGCTGGTGGGCCGCTGGCCGTACTACCTGTCCAAGATTCGCGCCGAGGAGCAGTCCCGGAAGCTGGCGAAGCAGCTGGGCGTGGAGATGACCGTCGTGCGGCCTCCGGTGCTGCTCGGCCCTGGCGACACGCTGGGGCGCTCGACGACCAACGTGTCGCGCGTGCTCAACGGACGCCTGCCCTTCATCCCCGCCGGCGGCATCGCCTTCACCGACGTGCGTGACGTGGCCCAGGCCCTCGCGCGGCTGTCGCGGAAGGAGACGTGGCGCGACACGTACCACCTGCCCGGCACCACCCTGCCGCTGCGCACCTTCTTCGAGCGCGTGGGCGAGGTCGCCGGCATCAAGGTGGACCGGCCCGACGTGCCGACGTTCGTGGTCAGCGGTCTCGCCCGGCTGGGCTCGCGCGTCCCGGTCAAGCAGCTGCCCGACCCCGTCGTGCTCGAGATGTCGACGTGCCACTGGGGCTTCAAGTCCCTGTGGAGCCACGAGGAGCTCGGCTACGCGCCGCGCAGCCACCGGCAGACGCTGAGCGACACCGTGGCGTGGCTGCGGGCGTCAGCGCTCCGCAACTGAGCCGCCCCCCACCCGCGCCCCTTCACGAAGGGGCGCGGCGTGACAAGGTGTCGCGCGGCAGAATGCCGCACCTGGGAAGGGCGTGAGTTCTGGCAAGAGGGCTGCACCATGCCCCAGAACTCCGTCCTCTCCCGCGCGGCCCGCGCGCTCCTGCTGGTCTCGCTCTCCCTGGGATTCTTGAACGCGTGCGGCGACAACGGCCCGTCCGAGTCGCCGTCGCTTTCAGCCGAGGAGCGCCAGCAGTTGGAACAGCGGATTGCCGCCCTGGAGGCGGACGTCACCCGGCTCCAGGCACAGGTGGCCCAACAGCAGCAGGACCAGGGCCGCACGGAGCAGGAGAACACTGCGCTCGCGGCGCAGGTCGAGACGCTGCGGACGCAGCTCGCGGAGGCCCGTGAGCTGCTGGACTCGCAGGACTGGGACGGCGTCCTGGTACGGCTCGACGAGGCCCGGGGCGAAGTGGAGCGGCTCAAGGCCCTGCTCCAGACCACGGAGGGCCGCCTGTCCCTGGTGGCGGCGCTCAGGTTTGGCGACGCGCCCTTCGCGCTGGACCAGCCCTTCACCACGGCCCGGGGCGACACCGTCCAGTTCAGCGAGCTGCGCTACTGGCTCACCAACGTGAAGCTGCGCAAGCAGGACGGGACGACGGTGGCGCTCGCCCACAGCTACCACCTGATGGACGTCATGAAGGCACAGGACGTGGAGGGCACCGCGTCCCCCACCGTCCTCCCCGCGCGCCGGCGCGAGCAGGTCGACGTGGCGGCCGTGCCCGCGGGGACGTACACGGGCATCGAGTTCAGCGTCGGCGTGGACCCGGCCTACAACGACGACATGAGCCGGCAGGCCGGTGAGCTGCACGTCCTGACGAACATGGCCTCCATCAGCTGGATGTGGTTCACCAGCTACATCTTCACCAAGACGAAGGGCCAGTACGTCACGGCGGACGGCGGCGCCGCGCCCTTCGCGTGGGAGACGGGGACCAACGCGGACTACCGCACGGTGAGCCAGACGTTCGCCGCGCCAGTCACCGTCCACTCGCAGAAGCAGCTCACCGTGCGCCTGCGCGCGGACGTGGCGGCCCTGTTCTCCACGCTCAGCCCCCGCACGACGCCCACCATCAACGCGAGCGACGCGGCGTCACGGAGCACGCTGTCCAATGCCTTCCAGTCCATGTTCTCGCTGGAGGCGGTGGAGAACCCGGACCGATGAGCCGCGGGTCGGGCAGCCTCGTCTTGGGGCTGCTGTGGATAGCCTGCGGAGGGTCGCCGGGAGGCGCGCCGCCGGATGCCCCGGAGCAGCCCCCGGCCCTCGTGTTGCCCGTGGGGTTCTCCTCCCTGCCCGCGCCGGAGGACAATCCGCTTACACCCGAGGGCGTCGCCCTGGGGCGTTGGCTGTTCCACTCCCCGCGCCTGTCCGGCAACGGGCAGGTGTCCTGCGCGTCCTGTCACGCCCAGGCCCACGCGTTCTCCGTCCCCGAGGCCCTCACCACGCGAGGTGTCTCGGGACGGCCGCTGGTACGGCACGCCCCCACGCTCATCAACCTCGCGTGGGCGGAGGGCCTCTTCTGGGATGGCGGCGCCCGGAACCTGGAGTCGCTGTCGCTGGCGCCGCTCACCCATCCGGATGAAATGGGCCAGAGCAACCTGGCGGCGATGCTGGAGGACCTGGCCCAGGACGCCTCCGTGGCGCGCCAGTTCGAAGCCGCCTTCGGTGACGGGCCGCCCACGCTGGGGCACTTGTTGCGCGCCCTGGCCCAGTACCAACGCACCCTGGTGTCCGCGCGCTCACGCTACGACGCGTGGCGAAGGGGCGAGCCAGGAGCGCTGCTGACGGCACATGAGCGCCGGGGCCTGGACCTGGTGCGCACCCGCTGCACCCCCTGTCATGACGGGGAGCTCTTCACGGACAACGCCTTCCACAACAACGGCCTGGACGCGCGCTTCGGCGAGGGCGAGGACGAATCCCGGGGCCGTGGGCGCGTGACGCTGCGGGAGGAAGACACGGGCCGCTACAAAACGCCCACCTTGCGCAACGTCGCGGTGAGCGCGCCGTACATGCATGACGGGCGCTTCGCGACGCTGGAGGACACCCTGCGACACTACCGGCAGGGCGTGGTGCCTTCGCCGACGCTGGACACCGCGTTGCTCCGCGAGGGCGAAGCGGCGGGCATTGCCCTGAACGACGCGGAGGCGAGCGCGGTGCTCGCATTCCTCCACACGCTGACGGACGCGACGTTCCTCTCGGATGCGACCTTCGGTCCGCCCCCCATGTCCGAGGACGCTGACGGGCCATGGAGCAGGGCTGGGCCCGACTTCGCGGGCATCAGGAGGCTGCCCGTCGCGCGGCCACGTCCCTGACGCGATGGAGGAGGAGGTCATCCCGAGGAACGGGCTGGCGGTCGCGCTCGGACAAACGAAGAAGGAGTGCCCCTGCGTCCCGAAGCGCGCCCCGGACGATACCTGACAGGCCCTTGTCACCTCGGGTCGATAGGTCCTCCCCTCCACCCGTGCAGTCCCGGAGGACGTCTTGAAGCTCTACTTCCACCCCCTGTCTGGAAACTCGCGCCGCGTCCTGCTCGTGGCCGCCCACCTCGACATTCCCCTTGAACGCATCGTGGTGGACCTCACCACGGGCAAGCAGCGCGAGGCGTCGTACCTGGGCATCAACCCCAACGGACGAGTCCCCGTCCTGGACGACGGCGGCTTCGTGCTCTGGGAGTCGCGCGCCATCATGGTGTACCTGGCGGAAAAGACCCCGGGACAGACCCTGCTTCCGACGGACGCGCAGGGTCGCGCCGACGTGAACCGCTGGCTGTTCTGGTGCTCGGCGCACATGGCCCCGGCGAACACCGTGCTTGTCCAGGAGAACTTCGTGAAGCAGCGCACCGGCCGCGGGCCGCCGGACCCCGCCGAGGTCGCGCGCGGCGAGGCCCTCGTCGCGCAAACCGCGCCCGTGCTGGACTCGCATCTGGCGGGCCGGATGTGGGTCTCCCAGGAGCGCCTGACGCTCGCGGACCTCTCGCTCGCCGCGTCGTTCGCCCTCGCGGGCCCGGCGCGCCTGCCCCTCGAAGGCTACGCGAACCTCCGGGCTTGGCTGGGGCGTGTGCAGGAGCTGGAGGCGTGGCAGCGCACCGCGCCCCCCATGCCGCCACCCGCCGCCCGGAGCTGAGCAGCCGCTCGCCGCGCGCCCCCCCGCCTCGTCGAAGCGGCGCGCGAGTGAGTCCTCCGAATCGCGTGAGCGCGGGCCTCCGTGTTCGATTCGCTTCGGGACTTCTAGCCCGCGGTGCCTCCGAACCGCGCATTGAGCTTCGTGAGCTGGCTCGTGAAGCCCTCCTCCTGCATCTTCGAGAACGCGTCGCTGTGCATCGCGTCCAGCGTGACGACCATGCGGACGCGGTCGCCGCTCGGGAGGAAGTCCACAGCGATGTTGCTCTCGTAGGTCGCGACGCCGGGGAGGAAGTCGATGACGTTCGTGAGGACGAGCCGTGAGTGCGTCGCCACCTCGATGAAGCGCGACTGGGTCGCGTGGGAGGTCGGCTGACCCATCTGCTTCATCGCGGCGATCATCTCCGCCGAATCGGCGACCATGTCGTAACGAAGGGCGCCGCCGACCCGGGCATCCAGCTCATGAACATCGGCGCGGAACCCCTGCGGCCCCCACCACGACTCGAAGCCCTCTTTCGTGGTCCAGAGCGCCCAGAGGTCCTGGATGTCCGCCCGGTAGCTGCGCTCGATGACGACCTTCGCCTTCGCATTGCTCATTTCCGCTGGCTCCTGTCTTCGACTCGGCGAGTCTGTTTCTGCTGCTTCTTCTCCAGGGCGGCCCCGAAACGGTCGAGCCGCGCCTCCCACAATTGCCGGTAATCGGTGAGCCACCCGTCGAGCTCCCGGAACGGCTCCGGCTTCAAGGCGTAGAGGCGGCGCTGCCCATCCGGCCGCATCGAGACGAAGCCCGACTCCGACAGGATGCGCAGGTGCCGCGAGACACCGGACTGATGGACTCCGGCCTTCTCGACGACATCACCGACCTGCTGCTCGCCATGCCGGAGGGCCTCGACGATGCGACGGCGCGTCGGGTCGGCGAGCACCTGGAAGACGTCAAGTTGCATGTCCACACATATACACGCCGGTGCATATATCCGTCAACGGCGAGCCCGGCGGGCCTGCTTGCCCGCCAGGGGGCGATGCGAGTCACCAAGGACGCGGGCTCAGTCGGCGAACACGGGCGGCCGGGTGACGGTCAGCTCGGGAGCGGGCTTGCCGCTGGACATGGCCAGGAGCCCCTTGAAGCAGCGGAGGGCCAGGAGCCAGTTCTTCGGAGACTGCATGTCGAGCCCACCGAGGAGCTGCTTGAGCATGCTCAGCGTGTCGAAATAGACGCGCTCACAGACGAGCGTCTCGTTCTCGTCGAAGATGAAGTACGCCGACATGCGCACCCGGAAACGGCTGCCCGTTGGCGGAATGGAGCCCAGCGGCCCGGTGTGGGTCCCCATCAACCAGAACTCGACGATGACCGCATCATCGCTGTGCCGGAACGAGATGATTTCGTGGTGCTGGTCCGGAAACGCGACGCGCGTCTCCCGGTAGTAATCACGGACCGCGCGGTCCCCGTCATGCACCACCATGGTGGGGACAATCTCGTAGTGTGGATGAGGAAAGGTCGACAGGACGTCGTCCCAGTCCTGCCGCACCTCATCGCGGAAGTGGTCCAACACCAGCTTCTGACGCGCCTTGCGCTGGGCCTCTGTCGTCACGCCTGCCTCCGCCGCATTCACCTACAGTGCAGGTCGCCTCATATCGACGGCCCAGGCACTGTCAAGCATCAGCGGAAATTCCAGACAAGCAAACCGCATGCGAGGCATTCACGAGCCAAGGTCCGTCAATTACCTCCAGGGTCATTGAGGCAGGGCGTCCTTTTCGTGTCTGAGACACACAGGTGCCCGGGAACGCCGGCACCCCGCCCTCACACCCCAGGACGCGCACCCTTGAGATTCATCGTCCCCAGCGCCCTCATCGTGGTTGGAATCATCCACCTCCTGCCGCTCACCGGAGTCTTGGGCCGTGCCCAGCTCGAGTCGCTCTATGGGGCGGACATCTCCGACCCCAACCTGCTGCTCCTGATGCGGCACCGGGCCGTCCTGTTTGGCCTGCTGGGCGCGTTCCTGGTCTACGCCGCGTTCACCCCCGCGCTTCACGCGGTGGCGCTCCTGATGGCGGCGGGCTCCGTCGTGGCGTTCCTGGGGCTCGCCCACCCCGTGGACACCCACACGCCGCAGGTGCGTCGAGTGGTGACAGCTGACGTGGTGGCGCTCGCGCTCCTCGTGGCCGCGGCCGTGGCGCATGTGTGGACGCGCCGGAGCAACTGACGCGCACATCCCACGTGCCGTGGGCGATGGCCGATCAACGTTCGGCCGCGAAGGCGCCATGGAACGTCGCTGGAATGGCGTGGTCGAAGTGGACCGTCGCCAGCGGCCCGTCCTCCAGGCGCTGGCCATCGAGCACGGCCACGCATGGCGGCGAGCATCGAGCTCATCCGTGAAGCGGGCGTCGATGCGCTCACCGTGGCCGAAGTCGGGCGCCGCGTCGGAGTGTCCTCGGCCGCGCCCTACAAGCATTTCGAGCGGCGCCCTCGCCTCTCTCGGCACCGGCACCTCCGACGCGGAGCGGCTTGCCCGCGCCGTCACGGGCGAGGATGTCCCGGCGACCACCCGCCGGGCCAAGACCGCTCGCCCGCGGTAGGGCCCTCGCGGAACAGGGCCCTCCGCATCATCACCGGCTCCCTACTTCTTGGGAGGATTGTTTCCCCTGCCGCCACCTGACGGGTTGCCCGTCGTGCTGGGCGCATTCGGCGGACGGCCATTACCGCCGCCCCCTCCGCCCTTCCCTCCGGAGCCCCCTCCGGCTTGTCCGCCGCCACCACCGGCGCCCTTCCCACCACCGGGATTACCACTGCCGCCGCTGTTGCCCATCAGTGCCTCCTTCGTGAGGAAACGCCCAGAACAGACAACAGCCAACCACCCGAAGTGAATCCCACACATCCCCCGAAAGTGAGGCGCCAAACGTTTCACAGTTATTGGGGGCGCAACGACACCTCCAGCCGCTCCACGCGCAGGCGCCCCAGCCGGCGGCAGCCCGTCCTTTCCGCGAAAGCCCCTCACCTTTCGGTGAGCCGCGCGTTTCCAGCGGCGAATGGCGCCATGCTCAGCGCGCCATCCGGGGACGCGGGAACATGCGCACCACCAAGGCCGCCAGGGCCGCGGCCGTCGCCAGCGCCGTCACCGCGCCCCAGCCCCACTGCGCCAGCATGAAGCTGCCGCTCGCGGCGCCCAGGGCCATCCCGATGAACATGCAGACGAACAGCACCGCGTTGAGCCGGCTGCGCGCCGCAGGGTCGATGCCGAAGATGAGCGTCTGATGCGCCACCAGCGACACCTGAACGCCCAGGTCGAAGCCAAGCGCGCTGCCGGCGATCAGCCACAGCCGGGCGTTCGGTTCGAGCCACGGCAACGCGAACATCGCCGCGAACGAGACCGCCGCCAGCCCCGCGCCCAGACGCGCCACGCCCTCCGAGCCGAAGCGGTCCGAGAACCGGCCCGCCAATGGCGCGCCCAACGCACCGGCCGCGCCCGCCAGGCCGAACGCCCCGGCAACGGCGCTGCCCAGGTGGAACGGCTCGCCATGCAGCATCACCGCCAGGGTGGACCAGAAGGCGCTGAAGCCAATCGAGAGCAGCCCTTGCGCCAGGGCGGCCCGGCGCAAGGCGCCGTGCTGACGCCACAAGGTGGCGAGCGAGCCCAGCAAGGCGCCATACGACAATGCGCTGGCCGGGCGGAAACGCGGCAGCCCTCGCCACGCGGCCACGCCCATCACCGCCACGCTGCCCGCGGCCAACATGAACATGGCCCGCCAGCCGAAGCGCTCCGCGACCACGCCGCTGACCACGCGGGACAACAGGATGCCGAGCAGCAGCCCTGTCATCACCGTCCCCACCACCTTTCCGCGCTCGCGCTCTGGCGCCAGCGTCGCCGCGGCCGGGACGATGTCCTGCGCCACCGTCGCCGTCAGTCCCACCGCGAGGCTCATGGCCAGGAGCAGCCCCAATCCAGGGCTCAAGCCCCCCACGAGCAGCGCCCCGCTCAGCAGGGCGGCCTTGATGACGATGATGCGCCGCCGGTCGAAGCGGTCGCCCAGGGGCGCCAACAACAGGATGCCCAGCGCATACCCGAGCTGGGTGAGCGTCGGAATCAGCCCCACCGCGGCATCCGAGGCCCCGATGCTGGCCCCCATCACGCCCAGCATCGGCTGGCTGTAGTAGAGCGCCGCGACCGGGATGCCAGCACTCGCGGCCAGCAGCAACCGCAGGCCCGAGGACATGGGCGCGCCGCTCAGCGCGGGACGGGACACCTGGGAGGCCCCGGGCGGGATGCTGTCGCCAGCGGTTTCATGTACGGCACGAATGAAGGACATGGCACTCACCTCGAAACTGCGAGTCGGGGTGAATGTGTTCGAGCGGGTCCTCCGCGGGTAGTAGCGCCGCCCGAACAGCGGTTATACGCTGGGCGCATAAAGGCCCACCCATGCCCCCACGACCCAAGCCCGTGCGACGGCGCGAATCCCGCCCTCAAGCCCCCGCTGGGGCTGTTGACCGGCTCGAATTGATGCAGACCTTCGTTCGCATCGTCGACGCCGGGAGCCTGTCGTCCGCGGCGTCCCAGATGGGGACCACCCAGCCCACGGTGAGTCGCAGGCTCCAGGCGCTGGAGCGCTCGCTGGGGCTGCGGCTGATTCAGCGCTCCACGCACGCGATGAAGCTCACGGAGGATGGCGCTCGCTGCTACGAACGCGCGAAGGCGCTGCTGGCCAGTTGGGAGACGCTCGAGGCCGACCTGCGCGGCGCCAGCGACGAACCGGAGGGCACGCTGCGCGTCGTGGTCCCCCACGCGTTCGGCCAGCAGCTCCTGGTGGAGCCCCTGACGGAGTACCTGCGCCGCTACCCACGGGTCTCTGTTGAGTGGCTGCTGCATGACCGGGCGGTGGACTTCATCGCGGACGGCATCGACTGCGCGATTCATGTCGGCGAGGTGAAAGACCCCAGCGTGGTGGCCCTCCGCGTGGCCGAGGTGCCGCGCATCGTCGTGGCCGCGCCCTCGGTGCTGAACGGCGCCCCGCCCCCGAGCCACCCAGACGAACTCGCACGCCTGCCCTGGCTGTCGCTGCGGACGTTCTATCGCAAGGAGCTTTCACTGACGCATGTGGAGACGGGTGAGGTCCAGCCCATCACCTTCCATCCCCGCATGAGCACGGACAGCCTCTACGCCCTTCGGAGCGCGGCGCTGAAAGGACTCGGCGTTTGCGTGGGCTCCGCGTGGGTGCTCCATGAAGACATCCGCCAGGGCCGGTTGCTACACTTGGTGCCCCCCTGGAGGGCCGCGCCCCTGCCCATGTACCTGCTCTATCCGTATGCCCGGTTCCACCCGGCGCGGCTGCGCAAGTTCGTAGCGCTGATGCGGGAGCTGATTCCAGCCGCCCTCGAGGTGGCAACACACCCCGGGCGACCGACTCGGGGCCGCCCAGCGTGAGTCCGCTCACGCCCGCGGTGGAATGGGGCGCCGATAGCGCCGCCCCCAGGCGACGAAGAGCGAGAGCGTGACGAGCAGGGCATTGAAGGGCGCGCCGGCGGCCTCGCCACGCACGACGTGAAAGACGATGGCCGAGACTTGGAGCGCCGCGCAGCCCAGGGCCGCCAGGCCGGGCTTGATGCGTGTCAGGGAAGGCAGCACGACGCCCAGGGCGCAGAGCCACCGGCCCGACATCCAACGCGCCCGCGAGGACGACCAGCGGGCCGCCAGCGCGAAATAGCAGCCCGGTCCGCCGCGCGTGGAGGAGCGCCGCGGCTGACGACAAGTGGCGCGCTCCAAGCGGCGAAGTCGTGCTGGCCATCCCAGCCAGATGCCCCCGGGGAATCGGCTGCCCACCCGCGCCAGATGAGTACATCCGCACCCAGGCTTCACTTGCAGCGCCAATCACACACGAGACGGACACTCACATCCTGCGCGTCTCGGCGTGTCTTGGCACACAAAACTCTTTCACTCTCTTTGTAGCGGCGCGCCTGGGTCACGAACGCGAAAATCCCGACCACAAGGAAGTGGCGGGGCGCATCCCTTTCGGATATATCGCCATTCTGAATTTGCAAGTCATTCTCGAATAACCCATTCACATGTGACATTCCGACGTGAGAGCCCCTGACGCCGGGGCCGTCGTTCCCGCCGCGAGACATTGGCGGCATTCATATCCGTGTGCCTACCACCGGGGTTGCCGCATGGCGGTCCTCGTGATGGCGAGCTCATGCCTCGTCATCCCGTGGCTCACGCATTGTCAGGCCCAGGTCGTAGCTTGCCCGCGCCATTGAGACGCGACCGCGGCCCGCCTGCCCTCGCCAGGGCGGACGTGTGCCCGCTTGTTGACATCGATTCGCATTATCCAAGTCATCTTTGGAGGTAGTCCACATGCAAGCAGAGACAGAACCCTTGAAGCGAGGACCTGAGCTGGCGCCCCAATGGCCCCGCCGGCCGTCATCGGTCCTCGCGGGCTCCCGCGAGGGGCTCGCGGCGGTGACCGCGGCCCTCACGGGCGCGGTGGGCAGTGCCTTGGCCGTCGCGCGGTGGCCCACCGGCCCCCTGCGCGCGGGGACACCCGCGGACGTCCTCGCCGCGGCCCGGACGGCGCTGGGCATGGAGGGCATTCCCGTTGAAGGCCTGGGCGCCGAGGCGGCGCTGGCTCGCATCGGCAAGGTGCTGGTGGAGTACGGGCTGCACCTGTCGCACCCCCACGCGGTGGCGCACCTCCAGCCCCCTCCGCTGGCCGTCGCCGTGGCCGCGGATGCGCTGGCGAGCGCGAGCAATGCCTCCCTGGACACGTATGACTCCGGCCCCTCGGCCATCGCCGTGGAGCGTTGGCTCATCCATGGATTGGTGGAGCTGGCGGGGCTGGGCGCCCAGGCGGATGGCGTCCTCACGCCCGGTGGGTCGATGTCCAACTTGATGGGGCTGCTCCTGGCGCGCGACGCGGCCGCCCTGCGCCGGGGTATCGACGCCCGCCGCCAGGGCGTGAGCACGCTGCCCGGCCCCGTGGTGCTGTGCTCGGAGCTGGCGCACTTCTCCATCCAGCGGGCCTGCGCGGCCCTGGGCCTGGGCGAGGACGCCGTGCGGCTGGTGCCCACCGACTCGCGCCGGCGGATGCGTCCGGACGCGCTGGCCGCCATCCTGAGGGAGCTGCCGCCGGAGCACACGCCGCTGGCCATCGTCGCCACCGCGGGGACGACGGACTTCGGCAGCATCGACCCCCTGCCCCAGCTTGCCGCCATCGCGGCCGAGCACGGCGTCTGGCTGCACGTGGACGCGGCCTACGGCTTCGGCGCGCTGTTCTCCGAGCGGCTCGCGGGCCGGCTCAACGGCCTGACGCTCGCGGACTCCGTGACCCTGGACCTGCACAAGCTGGGTTGGCAGCCCGCCGCCACCAGCGTGCTGCTGGTCTCCAACGCCAGCAACTTCTCCGCCCTGGAGCGCGAGGTCGCCTACCTCAACCCGGTGGACGACGCGGACGCGGGCTATGAGGGCCTGCTGGGCCGCAGCCTCCAGACGACCCGCCGCCCGGACGCGGTGAAGGTCGCCGCCACGCTGCTGGCGCACGGACGCCGCGGCCTGGGCGACATGGTGGACACCTGCCATGACCTCGCGAAGCACGCCGAGCAGCGCATCACCGCCGAGCCCGAGCTGGAGCTGGTGGCGCCCGCGGAGCTGACCACCGTCGTCTTCCGCTATCGCTGCCCCGAGGCGCCCGAGCGCGAGGATGAAATCAACGGCGCCATGCGACGCCGGCTGATGGAGACAGGCACCGCGCTCATTGGCCGCACCTCGGTCCGCACGGAGGGCCCGGGCTCGCCCGAGCGCGTCTGCCTCAAGTTCACCCTGCTCAACCCGACGACGACGCCCGAGGACCTCGACGCGCTCGTGGACGCCGTGCTCGCGGCGGGACGCGCCTGCTCGCCCCGTCTCCAGAAGGGGGCCGCATGAACGCCGCGCTTCCGCTGAATGCGCCTGTTGGCACGGACCCGCTGAACGACGCGGACGCGCGCCGCTCCGCCGAGCACGCGCACCTGGAGGCCCTGCTGCGCTGCTGGCTCACGGAGACACACACGCCCGTCCATCCCGGCCCGCTGCGCATCACGCTGCCCAGCACGGGGCTCACCCTGAGCACCGAGGTCACCCACTGCTCGCCCTCGGGCTGGCACCGCTTCGGGCCGGTGCACCTCGAAGGTCCGAATGGCACGACGTCGCTCGCGGACCCGGTGCTCGCCGTGGCCCTGGTGGCCCACGACGCCGAGCGGCGCGGTGGCGCCCGCAAGGGGGGCATTCCCTCCGGACAGGTCGCAGACCTCGTCGAGCGCACCGCCGAGTCGGTGCGGCGCACCGCGGACTTCGTGGCGCACCGCCGCGCGCACCCGCTGCCTCCGCCGCCGGTGGACGGCTTCCTCGCCGCGGAGCAGGCGCTGCTGCTGGGCCACCTGCACCACCCCGCGCCCAAGAGCCGGGATGGCCTCTCCGCCACGGACTCCGCGGACTTCTCGCCCGAGCAGCGGGGCGCCTTCCGGCTGCACTGGTTCGCCGCCGACCCTTCCATCATCTCGCATGACGCGGTGGCGGGCTCGCCGTCGCTGACGGGACGGGACACGGTGGCCCTGCTGGCGGACCTGGCGGAGGTGTCGCGCACCGATGGCCGGGTGCTGGTGCCGGCGCATCCCTGGCAGGCGCGAGACGTCCTGCGCCGGCCGCGCATCGCCGCGCTCATCGAAGCGGGCCTGCTGACGCCGCTGGGCGAGCAGGGACCGCGCTGGTGGGCCACGTCGAGCGTGCGCACCGTCTACCGGCCGGACGCCTCGGTGATGCTGAAGCTGTCGCTGGGCTTGCGGCTCACCAACTCCCGCCGTGAGTCCACGCGCACGGAGCTGCGCCGCGGCCTGGAAATCCACCGGCTGCTGGACGCCGGTTACGCGCGGTCCACCATCGCGGCACATCCCCGGTTCTCCATCGTGAGGGACCCGGCGTGGCTGGCGGTGGACGAGCCCGCGCGGGCGGGCGGCCCGGAGGTGACGGGCCTGGACGTCGCGGTGCGCGAGGTGCCCTCGCACATCGCCGACCTGCGCTGCCTCGTGGGGCTGGTGGCGCCACGCCCGGGCCTGGGGAGGAGCCTGCTGGGCACGCTGGTGGCGGGCCACGGCGCGGGCGCCGCGGCGAAGTGGGTCGCGGACTACACGGACCTCGTGCTGGTGCCCATGCTGCACCTGTACGCCGCCACCGGCATCGGCCTGGAGTCACACCAGCAGAACACCCTGGTCCAGCTCGACCGGGAGGGCCGCGTCATCGGCTCGGCGTTCCGCGACAACCAGGGCTACTACCTGGCGGCGTCGCACCTGCCCAAGCTGCTGGGGCTGCTCGGCGCGGAGGCGTCCACCCTGGCCGTGGTCGACGACGCCATCGTCGATGAGCGGCTCTCCTACTACCTGCTGCGCAATCAGGCGCTCGCCGTCATCGGCTGCCTGGGCGTGGAGGGGCTGGGCGATGAGCGGCAGCTCCTGGGCGTGATGGCGGACCGGCTGCACGCGGCGCTGCCCTCGCTGGCCGAGGCGGGACCGGATGGAGACAGGCTGGCGCGCCGGTGGCTGGAGGCGGACTCGCTGCCCTGCAAGAGCAACCTGCTCACCCGGCTGCACGGCATCGACGAGGTGCTCGCGCCGCTGGACGCGCAGTCCGTCTACCTCAACGCGCCCAACCCGCTGCGCGAGGCGAAGCGATGAGCGCCGCACGGAGTGAGGCGGCCGTGAACGCCGAGGTGTCCGCGCCGCCGGTGCCTCACGTCAACGAGCCGTGGTCCATCCGGCCCGCGAGCGTCTCCGAGGACCTGGAGCGGCTCGTGCGTTGGATGGAGGCGCCCCATGTCGCCGCGTTCTGGAAGCAGGCCTGGCCCGAGGACCGCTGGCGGGCCGAGCTGGAGCGGCAGCTCTCGGGAGACCACTCCCTGCCGTGCATGCTCGAGTTCGAGGGCGTCCCGGTGGCGTACCTCGAGGTGTACCGGGTGATGAGAGATCGGCTCGCCGGACACTACGCGGAGCGGCCGCATGACCTGGGCGTCCACGTGGCCATTGGCGAGCTGGGCAGCACGGGCCGCGGCCTGGGCCGCACGCTGCTGCGCGAGGTGGCCCAGGGGCTGCTCGCCGCGGACCCGCGCTGCACCCGGGTGATGGCCGAGCCCGACTCGCGCAACGCCCCGTCCCTGCGCGCCTTCACCGCCGCCGGATTCCGCGTCGTCGGTCCCATCACCTTTCCAGACAAGGCAGCGACGCTGCTCGTCTACCCCCGCTCCGAGGCAGACCTTCCATGAACACCGTCACACCTGATGCATCCCCCTCCTCCACCGCGCATGACCTGGTGGCCATCGGCTGCGGGCCCTTCAACCTCGGCCTGGCGGCGCTCGCCTCCTCCGTGAAGGGGCTGGACTTCGTGGCGCTGGAGGCCCAGTCCGAGCTGCGCTGGCACCCGGGCCTGATGTTCGACGAGGCCCTGCTCCAGCTCAGCTTCCTCGCGGACCTGGTCACACTCATCGACCCCACGCACCCGCTGTCCTTCCTCGCGTACCTGCGCGAGAAGGACCGGCTCTACCCCTTCTACATCCGCGAGCGCTTCCACCCGACGCGCCGCGAGTACGAGGACTACCTGCGCTGGGCGGTGACGAAGCTCCCATCGGTGCGCTTCTCGCATCGCGTGGAGTCGATGAACTGGGACGCGGCGCAGCAGCGCTTCGTCCTGCAGGGGGTGCGGGGCGACGGCCACCGCTTCGTCATGACGGCGAAGGACGTCGTCGTCGGCATCGGCACGGAGCCCTCGCTGCCGAAGTCGCTGGCGTCGCTGCCCGCGGACAAGCTGGTCCACACCGGCCACTACCTGCACCGGCAGACGGACGTGGAGTCCGCGCGGCACGTGACGGTGGTGGGCTCCGGGCAGTCAGGCGCCGAGGTGGCCCTGCACCTGCTCCAGCGCAACCTGGACGGCGGCGCGGCGGTGAGCTGGCTCACGCGCACCGTGTCCTTCGCGCCGCTGGACTACACCAAGCTCACGCTGGAGATGACCACGCCGGCCTACGTCCGGTACTTCCACCCGCTGCCCCAGCAGACCAAGGACCGGCTCGTCGCCGAGCAGTGGCGGCACTACAAGGGCATCTCCACGGAGACGCTGGAAGCCCTCCACGACGTGCTGTACCGGCGCGAGCTGGAGCAGGACCTCGCCGACGTGGAGCTGCGCAGCGGCGTCGCCGTGGAGGAGTCCTCCGTGACGGCCTCGGGCGACGTGCGCCTGCGCTGCCGGCACCTGGACACGGGAGAGTCGTTCGAGCACACGACGGCGCTGGTCATCGCCGCCACCGGCTACAAGCAGCGCTCCCCCGTCTTCCTCAAGGCGATGGACGGGCTGATGCGCTGGGACGAGCAGGGCCGCTACCGCATCGGCCTGGACTACGCGGTGGAGCTGGCGCCCGAGGTGAGCGGCCGCATCTTCGTCACCCACGCCGACATCCACAGCCACGGCGTCGCCGCGCCGGACCTGGGCATCTCCGCGTTCCGCAACGCCACCATCCTGAACACCGTGCTGGGGCGCGACGTCTTCACGCTGCCTCAGCGCACGGCCTTCTCGCGCTTCGGCGTGCCGGAGACCACCGCGCGGCCTCGCGCCGCCGCGCAGGAGCCCCGCACGGCCGACGCGCCCCTGGTGCCCGACAGCGTGGCGCGGTCGCGTGCCCCCCGCGTCTCGGAGGCCTCATGAGCGCGGTCTCCCAGGACATCACCACCCCACCGGACGCGTCGGCGGCGCGTGAGGATGCGCGCCGCACCGCATTGTGGACGTTCGCGCTGGTGAGCGCGGGCGGCGTGGTGATGACCCTGGACGTGACGGTGGTCAACGTCGCGCTGGCCGCCATCGCCGCGGACCTGCGGGCCGGGTTGTCGCAGGTGCAGTGGACGGTGTCCGCGTACTCGCTGGCGTTCGGAGCCCTGCTCCTGACCGCCGGCGCGCTGTCCGACCGCATCGGCCGGCGCAGCGTCTTCGTGGCGGGCATCACCCTCTTCACGCTCGCGTCGGCGCTGTGCGGACTGGCCCCTGATGCCAGCACGCTGGTCGCCGCGCGGGTCGCCCAGGGCCTGGGCGGCTCCATGGTGTTCGCGCCCGCCATCGCCCTCATCGCGGCCGTGTACGAGGGTGCCGCCCGTCAGCGCGCCATCGCCACCTACGCGGCCATCGCCTCCGCCGCGGGCGCGCTGGGCCCCGTGGTGGGCGGTGTGCTGGTGGAGCTGGTCGGCTGGCGGTGGATCTTCCTCGTCAACATCCCCATTGGCGTGGGCGTCGTCCTGGGGGCCCTGACGCGGATGCCCGCGCTCACGCCCGCGAATACGTCCCGGAAGCTCGACGTGCTGGGCGCGCTCCTCGCCATCGGAGTGCTGCTGTCCGTGCACTACCCGCTGATGATGGGGCCGGAGACGGGCTGGGGCTCCCTCCAGGTGCTCGGGCCCGCGTGCGCGGGCGTCGGCCTCCTCTTCGCCCTCATCGCCAGTCAGCGGCGCCCCGGCAGCATGCTGGACCTGGAGCTGCTGCGAATCCCCGCGCTCTCCGGCACGGCGGCGCTGGGGTTCCTGGCGCGCATGTCCAGCCTGGGCGTGCTCGTCTTCACCACCCTATGGCTCCAGCTCGCGGCGGGAGGCTCTCCGATGCAGGTGGGCCTGCGGCTGCTTCCACTGACGGGCAGCCTGCTCGTCGTGGGCATGCTGATGGCGCGGCTCCAGGCGCGCTTCCAGACCGCCCCGCTGGTGGCCAGCGGCTTCGCCCTTCAGGGGGCGGGGCTGGGGATGCTGGCGCTCAGCGCGGCCGCGCCGCAGGTGCCCGGGGTGAACTTCCTGGGGCTGGTGCTGATGGGCGCGGGCGGCGCCATCATCTTCCCGCCGCTCATGGGCATGGCGGTGAGCGTCGTCCCCCCCGAGCGCGCAGGCATGGCCTCGGGGTTGACGAACGCCTGCTATCCCCTGGGAACCGCCACCGGCGTGGCCGCCTTTGGCGCCGTGTTCTCCTCGCGGCTCGGCACCCAGTTCGCCTCCGCGCGGTTGGCGCCGGACGTGGCCCGCCTCACGCGCACCGCCGTGGAGACCGGGCAGTTCGACGCCGTCGAAGCCTCGTTGCTGCCGCTCGCGCAGACGGCTTTCGCCAACGCCTACCTGGCGGTGTGCCTGGCCGCGGCGGCGGTGTGTCTGGGGGGCGCGGTGCTGGCCCTCCGTGTCCTCTCCAAACCGGCGCCCCGGGCATCCCGTCCGGCCGTCCGTGAGTCCTCCCTGTCCTTGAAGGAGTCCCCGTGAATCCGCGCAGCGAAGCCGTGCAGCTCGACCCCTCCGTCACCCGCCTGCCCACCGCGTCCAACACGCCCACCGAGGGCGCGGACCACCCGGTGCCGGGCCTCCACGACGTGGGCCCCGCCGCCTGGCGCGAGGCCAACCGCCAGTTGCTGGCCAAGGCCCTGGGCGAGTGGTGCTTCGAGGAGATGCTCAAGGCCATCCCCCACGCCGAGGGGAAGTACCGGGTGGACCTGGGCAGCGGCACCTCGTACGTGTTCGCCGCGCGGCCGGGCGCCTTCGGTTGGATGAAGGTGGACCCCGCCTCCATCACCCGGAGCGCCACGGGCATGCTCGGCAACAGCATCGCCGAGCCCGCCTGGGACGCGCTGCAGTTCCTGACGGACGCCGCGCCCAGCCTGGGCACGGACGCGTCCACCCTGGCCACGTACTTCAACGAGCTGTCCTCCACGCTGGCGGTGGACGCCGCGCGCATCGCCCATGGTGGACACACCGCCGCGGAGCTGCGCGAGGTGGGCCACTCCGAGCTGGAGTGCCACATGACGGGGCACAACTGGCTGGTGGCGAACAAGGGCCGGGTGGGCTTCTCCGCCTCCGACGTGCGCCGCTATGCCCCCGAGGCGCGCCAGCCGGTGCGGCTGCAGTGGGTGGCCGTGCACCGCGGGCTGGCGGAGTTCCGCGGCACCTCCGAGCTGTCCGAGCGCGAAATCCTCGCCCGCGAGCTGGACGAGGCGACGCGCACCCGGTTCACCCGCGTCCTCACGAACGCGGGCCTCAAGCCGGACGCCTTCGTGTGGATGCCCGTGCACCCGTGGCAGTGGGAGCACGCGGTGCAGGTGCTGCACGCCGGCGACGTGGCGCAGAAGCGCATCGTCCCGCTGGGCGAGAGCCCCGACGTGTACCTGCCGGGCCAGTCCATCCGGACCATGGCCAACATCACCACGCCGGGCCGCTACGACGTGAAGCTGCCTCTGCGCATCCTCAATACGCTCGTGTGGCGCGGGATTCCGCCGCACTGCACCCTGGGCGCGCCCGTCGTCACCCAGTGGCTCCAGTGCCTGCTGGACAGCGACCCCTTCCTCACCCAGGAGTGCCGCACGGTGTTCCTCGGCGAGGTGGCGTCGGTGACGGTGCGCCACCCGTACCTCACCAAGGTGCCGGAGGTGCCCTATCAGCACCTGGAGACGCTGGGCTGCATCTGGCGTGAGCCGGTGGCCGCGCGTCAGGACGCGTCCGAGCGCGTGCGCACCTTCGCCTCGCTGCTGCACGTGGACAGCAAGGGCACGGCGTTCGTCGCGGAGCTGGTCCGCGCGTCGGGCCTGAGCACGGAGGCGTGGCTGCAGCACCTGTTCGACACGCTGCTCATCCCCATCATGCACGTGCTCTACCGGTACGGCATCACCTTCAACCCGCACGGGCAGAACACGCTGCTGGGCTTCGACGAGGACGACGTCCCGCGCCGCCTGTACCTCAAGGACTTCGTCGACGACGTCTGCGTGTCCTTCACCGACGTCCCGGAGCGGGGACCGGAGCCGGACGGCCATGACCACGTGCTGCCGCGCAAGCACCCGTCGGTCATCCGCCAGCACGTGGTGGACCAGATCTTCGTGGGCCACTTCCGCTACATGGCGCCCCTGGTGGAGGAGCAGCTGGGCCTGAAGGAGCGGAACTTCTGGAAGCAGGTCCGGAAGACCATCCTGGCCTTCCACCAGCGCAACCCCGAGCTGCGCGAGCGCTTCTCCGAGTACGACCTGCTGGTGCCGGAGATTCCGCGCTACGCGCTCAACCGGGACCGCATCGTGGTGACGCGCTACACCGACCGGGCCTTGCGCCACGCGCTGTATCCGAACGGCACGCTGCCCAACCCGCTCGCGCACGACTGAGCCGCGCGGACCCTCCCCCGTGCCCGCGTGGACGGGGGAGGCGGCGGGGCTCCGTCAGAAGTCCGCCGTCAGCTTCACGGACAGCGCGCGGCCCGGGCGCTGGACGCCGAAGAAGTCGTAGGTCCGGGCGTTGGTGAGGTTGAACACCTCCAACGTTCCCCCCAGCGTGGGCGCTCCCTGCCGGACGTAGGAGAGCGCCAGCGTGTGGACGAGCTGGGCATCGACGGTCTGCTTGAACTCGCGCAGGCCCTGGCTCTCCCATCCCCGGAAGAAGCCGTGCACGTAGCGCGAGGTGAAGACGAGCGCGGCGGTGTCGCTGGGCTGCAGGAGGGCGCGGCGCTGCAGCCGGGCGGAGGCGTTGGCAAAGAGCCAGGGACGGTTGGGGATGCGGTCGCCCTTGAAGGCCTCGAAGGTCCCGCCCCCACCCGCGTTGCGGAAGTCCTGCCACGTCGTGTTGGCATCCAGCGCCAGCCAGTCACCCGGGAGGGTCCACCCCGCGGACGCCTCGACCCCCACCGAGCGCGCCGCGAAGACGTTCTGGTAGCTCAGCGTGGTGTCATTGCCCAACAACACGATGAGCTGGTCGGCCAGACGCGCGAAGCCGCCCACGCTTCCGCGGAAGCTCCCCGCGCGCGTGCGCCAGTCCTCCAGGGAGAACTCCAGGTTCGCGTTGTGGCTCACCTCGGGCCGCAGCCGCAGGTTCGACAGCACCAGCACGCCATCGCCGAACAGCTCGTCGGGTCCGGGCAGACGCGTGGCGAATTCGTAGGAGGCCTTGGCCAACACGCCGTAGGGGAGGAACAGGCGCAGGCTGTCACCCACCCCCACGCGCTCGGTGGACTGGTCCCTGCGCTGGAACACATCCCCGGGGAGGACCTCCTCCGAGTTCGAGCGCATGACGTAGCCCTTCACGAAGGCCACGTTCTTGAGCCGGCCGTCGCTCAGCGCCAGCTCGTGCTCGAGTCCGCCCACCATCGTGAGCAGGTCACGCTGCGCGCTGAGCGGGTCGCGCTGGTCCGTGCCCTGCTTCAACCGGTCCAGCCCCTGCCGCGTCACGAAGGTGGGCGCCAGCGAGAGCCGGACGCGCTGCGCCGGGGAGACCTCGTAGTCCGCGTGCACCCGGGCCAGGACGCTGTGCTGCCACAGCACCTGGTTGGAGGCCGTGATGCCCAGCTCCCCCGGCTGACGGCGCTCCACACCCGGGTTGCCGAACCAGTCGTAGACGACGCGCGCCAGGTCCTCGAAGTTCGTGTCGCGCCGGCTGTAGCCACCCACCGCGTCCAGGCGGAGCTTCCCGGAGAGCATGCCGCCCTGCCCCCACGTCGCCAGCGCCCCGTAGCTCGACTCACCGGAGAGGGCCTCGCCGTAGGGCACCGTCATCACGACGTTGTGCTGCAGCTCCTTCTGGGAGCGCGTGCCGAAGACGCGCAGGCTGAGCCGCTCCGCGTAGGGCTGGTCGACCACGCCCACTTCCAACCCGGCGCCGCCCGCGAGGAAGCCATCATGGAAGCGAGGGACGCGCACGTCCTGGAGCCGGCCCCGCTCGTCGGCGACCTGCACGTTCACCCGGTAGTCGTTCCGAGCCAGGTCTCCGAAGGCGTGGCCCTTCACGAAGAGCCCGTGGTCGTTCAGCTTGTACTGTCCCGAGACAGAGCCCCGGTACGTCCCGAAGGAGCCCGCCTGCAACGAGACAGAGGCCCCGCTCGGCTCGTCACCATCCGACGAGACGAGGTTGACCGCGCCGCCCAGCGCGTCCGCGCCGAGGCGCACGGGCACCACGCCCCGGTACACCTCCACGCGCTGGAGCAGGTTGACGGGCACGTTGGCCAGTCCCTGGCCGAAGCCCGCCAGGTCCAACGGCACGCCGTCCAGGAAGAAGCGGACCTGCTCCCCGGAGAAGCCGTTGAGCGAGAAGCGGCTGGCGGAGCCGAGGCCGCCATTGCGCTGCACGCTGACGCCGCTGTTGCGGCTGAGCACCTCGCCCAGGTCCGCCGTCTGCTGGCGGGCCTGCGTCAGCTCCACCACCTTGACCGCTTCCGCGGACAGCGTGCGCTCCTCACTCTTGGTGAGCTGCCGGCCCGTCACCTCGATGGTGGTCTCCAGGCTGACGCTCTCGCTGAGCACCGCCTCCACCTCGGTGCGCTGCCCCGCCGACACCTGGACGCGGTAAGCCTGCGGCTCACAGCCAGGAACGTAGGCGTGCAGTTCGTAGGCACCCGGCGACAATCCCGACACCTGGAAGCGCCGCTGCCTGTCCACACGCGGTGACTTCGTGCCGCCATCGGGCGCGAGCAACAAGACCTCGGCCTGCCCCAGGTCGCCGCCCTCACAAGCGGACAGTTTCCCCGCGATGTCTCCCACCGCCGGGCGCGCCTCCGTGGCCGGGACGGGCGTGGGCTCCTGCGCCGCGGCGGGCGCCACCACGCAGAGGACCACGGCGCTCCAGCCGGCCTGGAAGCAAGAAAGGAGACGCACACGGCGGGCGGAGCGCCGCGCGAGAGCCGGGGGTTCAACGAGGAGAGACATGTTGCCCTGAATGCGTCGCGAAGAAAGGGAGGTGCGTGCCGGGCCGGTCGAACATTCACCGGCCCTCATGCGCAGGAATCGCCAGCGGCACCCGGGTGGCCCGGGGGTCGCGAGGTGAGATGCGCCCCACGGCCCAGGCGGAGAGGAGGAACAGCACGCCCAGGATGGCGAGCCCCAGGTCCGCGAAGAACACGTAGGGCGAGCCCGCGGGGTCGAACACGCGCCGCGCGTTCCGCCAGGCGTCCAGCCACGGCAGCAGGACCAGGATGCCCCCGGAGAGCGCGAGCAGGTGCTGCGCCCAGCCTCGGGCGCGGGGGTACAGGAGGCCGCCCAGCACGCTGGCGCACCAGCTCCCGTAAAAGATGCCGTGCTCCCACAGCACCCGGCGCGGCAGCGCGTCCGGCAGCAACTGGTTGGCCAGGAAGATGGCGGAGATCGCCAGGGCGGCGCCACCACAGCCGCCCGCGGTGATGCGCGCGAGGAGGACGTCCACGCGGCGCATGCTTCGAGCGCGCCGCTCCAGCCACACGAGGTTGCCCGTCACGACACATAGCGCGCTGAAGATGCCCAGCAACGCGTAGGCGAGCCGCAGCCCCATGCCCGCGTAGAGGCCGGAGTGGAGCACGTACGCCGCCTCGAGCAGCTTCGCCGTGGCGGCGGGGCCTCCCGCGTTCCGCACGTGAACCACCTCACCCGCGCGAGACACGCGCACGGTGGTGAACTCGTGGAGCCCCTGCCGCGCGTACCCGCGGACGTCGACATACGCCGCCGCGTCCCCCAGGTTGCGCAGGGCGAGGCGGTAGTGCCGGACGCCCGGGAGTGCTTCGCGGGCCTGCGCCACCACGGTGGCCACTCGCGGCGCCTCGGCGGACTCACCCGTGGCCTTGCCGCCCCGTGGATAGCCCAGCGTCTTCAGGCCCGCCTCCAGGTCGCCGTCGAAGGCCGTGCGCACCATCACCGGCTGGAGGACCGCCGCGTTGATGCAGATGATGGCCGCCGTCCAGGCCACGATGGCCTGGAAGGGCAGCCCCACGCTGCCGAGCACCTTGTGCAGGTCTCCCCACATCGTGCGCAGCGCCTCACGGGGGCGGAAGCGCACGAGCTCCTTGCGGAAGCGGTTCACCTGGATGACGAGCCCGGTGCCCACCACCAGCAGCAGCACGATGGCCACCAGGCCGGCCATCAACATGCCCCCCGGCAGCGGGTAGAGGAAGTGAACCAGGAACAGGAAGTAGCCCAGGTCGCTGCGCTCCGGCGCCTGCTCACCCGTGGCGGGGTGCAGCCACACCGCGTTGCGCTCCCCGGCCTTGTCCTTCCACTCGACTCGGAGCCAGGGCGAATAGGGCGCGGGCAGGTCCACGTCCAGGTGCGGCGGAGCATCCTTGCCCACCCGCGCGTCCAGCCACGACTGCAGCGTGGCCAGGGCCTGCGTCTCGTCGGCGGCCACCGGCGCCCTCAAGCGCGGCTCCTGCCAGGGCATCAACTCGTGACGGAACAAGGAGGCGACGCCGAGCAGGAACATGCCCACCAGCAACACCGACGCCACCGCGCCGGCCCACGCATGCGCTTCCCAGAGGAGACGGTACGTGTCCGACTTGAGCTTCACGTGAACGCCCTCCAGAGGACCAGCAGCGCCGCCGCGCTGGTGACGCCGATGCCGGCCCACGCGCGGGCCTCGGTCCGGGCCAGGAGGACGGCGCACGGCGCGGCGGCCATCAGCGGGATGACGGCGATGCACGCCACCAGGTAGCGCACGTCGGGAGAGCCGGGCACCAGCTTGGGCAGGGCCATGGAGACCAGCAGCGCCGCCAATGGCGCACCCAGCACGGCCGCGAGAAGCCACGTCACCCCGGGGCGGCGGCGCGGCCCCGTACTCACGAAGCGCGCTCCAACACCCCCAACACCAGGCCCACCGGCAACAAGAGCGCCATGGCCCAGAGCGGCCTGCGCGCCAGCGGTGACAACACCGCCAGCACGGTCCCCGCCGCCATCACGTACGCCAGGGCCGACCCGATGGCGGCCCCCAGCGTCACGGAGCCCTGGAGCGCCGTCACGAGCCCCGTGGCCATGAGGGCCGCGCCCAGGCCCATGACATACCCGTAGGCGCGCGCGAAGGCCGGCCATCGCCCCATGTGGCGACACCACCACGCGCCGTAGAGGCACACCACACCGAGCCAGAGGAGCGACGGAGCCAGGACGTCCATTCGGGAGACCTCGTCAACTGCGAAGCCGCGCGGGCAGGAGTACGCGCGGCGGAATCGTCAGCCTCAGCGACTCAGCGGATGCGCGCGACGTCCAGGACGAAGCCCGGGAACGTCACACCCGCCGCCGGCGCTCCTGGAGACAGGTCCACCAGCGAGGTCGTCGAGTAGTCGGCCGCGGCCTGGCTCACGAAGAAGCTGGAGCCGGACGACAGGGTGAACCCGCTGTACGCGCCGGGCTCGCCGCCCACGCGCGTGGCGGTGCTGCTCCCGTCGAGCGGTGCCCGCCACCAGCTCCAGCCCTTGCTGTACCACTCGCTGTAGGTGGTGCCCGGCGAGGATGGGGTGACGGAGGTGTCCGCCACCTGCATCCACGCGGTGCCGTCATCCGTCACGGCCATCACCGAGCCCACGTGGCCCGTGCCCAACGTGGAGGCGATGCTGCCCACGAAGTCCGCATCGAAGGTCTGCCGCCCCTCGGAGATGCGCAGGTAGCAGTCCTGCTGGCCAGCCTCGCCATTACCGTTGACCGCGTAGCCCAGGCCGTTGATGACGCCGCTGAAGAAGTAGAGCGTGTTCCCCCGGCGGGCCGTCTTCGACAGGTCCCGGCAGCGCGAGTCCTCCTGCCAGGTCATCTCATCCGTCTCGGTGTCGATGCGGACCAGCACCGTGCCGGGCCGGACCGCGTCGTACGTCGTCGTCGACCAGCCCAACGAGAAGAACGCCTCACCGTCGCGACTGGCCCACTGGCTGAGGCCCGTGACGAGCCCCTGCTGGATGAACTCCGCCGGCAGCGGCAGCGTCTTCTCGATGACCATCTCCGCCGGGTTCCAGACGATGACGAGGCCCTGGGACGCGTCCTTGTAGTACGCCTTCGTCTCGCTCACGAAGTGCACGGCCTGGGGGCCCATCGCGCGGACGCCGAGGTTCTGGAATGACAAGCTTTCGCCAGGGACCAGCGCGCCATCCCGCACGTCGTAGCGGGTGATGGTGGGCGACTCGCCCGCCCCAATGGCGAAGAACCCCACGCCCCGGCCGGCGTACAGGCGGGGACGGCCCGCGATCTCCAGCGAGCGCGAGTAGTCCAGCGTCCGCGCCTGGCCCAGCGCGTCAACCAGCGTGAAGTAGTTCACGCGGCCAGCGGTCGTCTCCGTGGCGGAGTGAATCAGGTACAGCTCGCCCTCTTCACCCGGCCCAGGGCCCGGCGCCGGGTCCTCGTCGCAGGCGGCGAGGAACAACGCGGCGCAGGCCACGAGCCCCCGCGAGTAGCTGCCCTTGCCGAACTTCCGTGCTCCGCCACGCATCACGCTCTCCTCGCGCCGACCATGTCCGTGAGCGCTGTCAGGGCGACTTCCGGCCAACCCCTGCCCTGAAATTGACACTCACTCTCAAAATCGATGTGGCGGATGAAGTATCCCCCGCTGCCCCGGGTGTCAAGCAACGCGGCGAGTAGGACGGCGGGCCGAGAACGCCCTGGCTGGGATTCCCTCGAATCCACCGCCGCCGGGTGTCACAGGGGTGTCGCGACGTGCAGCACTGGGGTTTTCGAACCGCGCTACCCAGAGGCCAGGCCAGGAGTCTCCTGGCTTCGGTGTTTGCGCACCGACAGGCTGAGCGGCACGGCCACCAGCGCGATGACCGTGGCGACCAGGTACACGTCATTGATGCCGGTCACGAACGACAGCAATTGGACGCGGCCCGGGTCCGACATGCCCTGCTGCACGAGCGCCTCCGCCTCCCATGTGGAGAAGGTGGAGAGCAGCGACGTGAAGATGGCGATGGAGAACGCGCCAAACACGTTGCGCAGCCAGTTGCTGATGGCGGACGCGTGGCCACTCAGCTCGCGCGACAGCTGCTCCATGCCCGCGTTGCTCGCCGGCATCATCGACAGGGAGATGCCGACGTTGCGGACCATCATCCACAGTAGCACATACGTGTGGGAGACCTCCGGCGTCAGGCGGCTCAAGGCGTACGTGCCCCCGCCAATCATCAGGACGCCCACAGTCATGAGCACGCTCGGCCCCAGCGGGCCATAGAGGCGGCCGACCAGTGGCATCAGGAGCGCCATCACCAGGGAGGCTGGCAGCAGCACCAACCCCGTCTCGAGCGGCGTCGCCCCCTGGACTTGCTGCAGGAACAGCGGAATCAGGAACGCGCCGGAGTACAGGCTGGTGGTGATGATGCTCGCGATGATGAGCGTCACCACGTAACGCCCATTCGCGAGCACCCGCAGGTCGAGCAGGGGCGCGTGGGTCTTCAACTGCCGGATGACGAAGAAGACCAGCGACACCGCGCCCACGACGAACAACGTCAGCGTCTTCGCGTCGGCCCAGCCCCACTGCCGTCCCTGGCTCAAGGCGAGCAGGAGGGACAACGTGCCGGTGATGACGGTGAGCAGCCCGGGCAGGTCGAACGCCTTCGGCACCTTCAAGCGGTAGTAGGGCACGGTCCGCACGGCCAGCGCGATGGCGACGAGGCCGAGCGGCACGTTGATGAAGAACAGCCAGCGCCAGCTGCCCAGCGTAATCAGCCCACCCGCCAGGGTCGGTCCGAACGCGGGGGCCAGCATCGACGCCAGACTCCAGAGGCTCGCGGCCAACGCCTGCCGCTCCCGGGGCAAGAGCTGGTAGATGAGTGTCATCGTCACCGGCATGATGGCGCCGCAGAACGCGCCCTGCAGGAACCGGGCGGCCACGAGCGACCGGACGTCCCACGCCACGCCGCACAGGATGGACGCCACGACGAAGCCCGCGAGGCTGGCCACGTACAGCCATTTGAAGCTGAAGCGGCCTCCGAGATAACCCGTCAGGGGCGCGCTCGTGCCCATGGCGAGCATGAACCCCGTCAGCGTCCACTGCAGCGAGGCGAGGTCGGAGTCGAAGTGCCGCTGGAGCTCGGGGATGGCGAGGGTGATGGTGCTGGAGCTCAGCACGGACATGAACGAGCCTGCGAACAGGCTGAACATGAACGGCCAGAACCGGGGCACGCTCGGCGCTTCCGAAGGGTCCGTGGGCTGAGACACGACTCCGCCCTCTCCCATGGGAGGGCACGGAGGTCAAAGGCGCCGTGAGGGCGTCAGCTGAGAACCGTGCGCAGGTTCATGGGGCCCGCGGGAACGCCCACGTCCTTGCCGGCCGGGTCATCCTGCTCCGTCTGCCAGGCGTTGGCCTGCGTCACCGTCTTCCCGGTGGCCTCGTTGGTGATGGACATGTTGCCGTTGTGGCCCGCGGGGCTGATCTGACTGGTGTTGTAGCCACTCCAACCCGTGCCGGCGTTGCCGAACGTCGCCTCGCCCCACGTCTGGCCAGAGTTCGCGCCCGGCTTGGCCGAGCCATCCTTGGACGCGCACCACGCCACGCTGCTGTTGTTGTCGAACGCCACGATCTGCGACTCGCCCGGCTGCAGCGTGAAGGTCTTCGGCGTGCTCTTGTCGAAGTTCTGACCGTCGTTCGGGCCGCCCTTCTCGCCCACCTTGTTCCAGAGCGTGATGGTCTGCGGTGCGTTCGTGTCGTTGGTGAACGTGTTCGTGAACTTGAACTGGCCCTTCTGGCCCGGCTCGATGAGCTGCATGTTGCTGTTGTAGGGCGAGCCCGTGTTGTTGACGCTCAGCCACGGCTCGTTCACGTTGTAGTTCGCCCCGGCGGACGGCGCGCCGAAGCCAGGGCCCGCATCGCTGACATACGAGGACGGCGCCGCGCGGCCCGCCCCGCCCACCGCGAGCGGCGCCGCGACAGGCTCGGAGGCCTTGGACACAGCCTCCGTGGGGCGCGCCATGGCCGGCCCCCCCAGCGCGACGCCCGCGCCGCGAGGGCTGGACTCGAAGGCGTCCGTCATCAACTTCTGCCACAGGTCCCCGCGCGGTTGCTGCGCGGGCGCGCACTTCGCCGCCGGTGCTTGGGCCTGGACTGCGCTGAGCGGGGCGTTTCTCAACGGGGACGGGGAGCAGCACGAGCGGTTGAGGAGCGAGACGGACATGGAGGACTCCTGGGGACCGAAAGGTGGGGCGTGCCGTGTCCCAAAGCAGGCGTCATGCCACCCGCCCTCACCTCTCCGCTGGTCCACCCCTGCCTGGAAAATCCGCCACTTGGCGAACGCGGGCTTGTGGGCTCGCGGCTCGGCGGCGATGACAACGGGCATCAACTGGTGACTCAGGTCACCAGCCCCCAGACAGGTCAGGCCGCGGCGTCCGCCACGAAGGCCGCCAGCGCGTCCTCGAACGCCGTCGCTGCTTCCACGAACGGCAGATGTCCCACGCCCGGGAGCCACGTCCCCCGCTCCGAGCGCGCGCACGGCAACACCACCTCCGTGCTCATCGCCGGCAGCACCACCTGGTCGAGCGCGCCGTGGAGCGTCGCCACGGGCCGGGTGCAGCGCTCCAGCTCCACCGAATAGTCCTCGGCCCGAGAGAGCAACGCGCGCCGGACGTTCGGCGGCACACGCAACATCGCCTGCACGCCCGCCTCGACCCGCGCCGGGTCCAACGGACGCGCGGAGCACGCCTCGACGAAGGCGCGCGCCGTGGCCGCATAGACAGCCGTGTCCTCCGACATCAGGCCCCGTGCGTTGGACATCATCCCCGGGCCGAACAACGCCCGTGCGGGCTTGCCCGTCTTGAGCGCCGCCGCGACGAAGAAGAGCCCGCCCAGCCCCGCGTCGCCCCGCTGCCGGAGGTAGTCGCCCACCACGACGCCGCCGTACGACCACGCCACGATGACGGGCCGGACGAGCCCCAGTTGCCCGATGACGGCCTCCAGGTCTCCCGCGAAGTGGGCCCCCTCCACATAGGGCGCGTCGCCTTCGGGCTTGTCCGAGTCACCATGGCCTCGAAGGTCGATGGCCACGAGTCGATGGTCCTGGGTCAGCCGCCCCGTCAGGACGCCCTCCCAGCTGTGCCGGCTCTGCGCGAGGCCATGGACGAAGAGCACGGAGGGAGCATCCGACGGAGGCCCCGACTCACTCACCGCGAGCCGAACACCTCCAGAACCTTCGACAAAACGCGTGCGCACCATGGTGGCCCAGCCAGTACGCGCATGCGGACGGAGCGTCAATCCTTGGAACGGGCGCTCCGGATTTTTGTCGGCAAAGCAGATTCGGGCGAGGGCGCCGCCGCACGCAGGCCCGGGTGGCCCGCGAGGACGCGCTCGGTGGTCCTCGCGATGTGCTCGGTCAGGAGCGCGCAGGCCCGCTCCGCGTCCCGGTCCAGGGCGACCTTCACCAGCGCGGCGTGCTCGTCCTCGACGTTTCGCCCGGCCTTGCCGTAGGCCTGCGAAAGCCGGCGATACCGCTCGCCCTGGTCGAACAGGGTCACATGGAACTTGAGGAGCCAGGGAGACCCGCACGCGCTCAGCAAGGTCGCGTGAAAGCGCGCGTGCTCCAATTCCCAGGTGTCATCGAGCGTCCCGCTGCCCGACGCCGGGGCACGCCGCTGGAGCCGGTGCAGGGCCGCCGTCACCTCGCCCTCCCAGGCGATGTCGCCCTGCGCGATGGCACCGCGCAGCGCGAGCGTCTCAATCTGCTGCCGCGTCCGCGTCAAATCCAACAGGTCAGCCCGGGAGATGGGCGCGACCCGGAAGCCGCGCTGGTCCACGATGGTGACGAGCCCCTCGGACGCCAGCCGGCAGCACGCCTCACGCAGGGGCGTCCGCCCCACGCCATAGCGCGGCGCGAGGTGCTCGAGCCGCAGCTTCTCCCCCGGCGGCAACACGCCATGAAGGATGTCACCGCGCAGCCGGTCCACGACCGCGGACGCCAGCGTGGGTTCGGACACCGGACCAGGAATGCGGGAGGGAGCAGCCATCAAGTTCCTCTCGAACACGCGACCTATACGACACCGCACAGAATTGACACAAGGCGTCGAACTGGATGCAAACCCAATTTTGTCGACATTCGATTGAGCTCGCGAGTCACTCCCGCTACCTTGGGCGCGCGGACGACGGAGACCAGCGACCATGCGGATTGCTTCGATTTCGGTGAAGGGTGAGCCTGCGCTCGGTGTGCGCACGCCGGGTGGGATGCTCAACGTGACGGCGCTCGACCCGTCGGTCGGAAGCTCGCTTCGTGCCCTGTTCGAGCGCGGCCCCACCGCGCTCGCGGCGTTGGCCGGGCGGGTGGCGGAGGCCTCTGGGCAGCACGTCCTCGCGGACACGGAGTTCCGCTACCGGCCGCTCGTCCCGGAGCCGGGCAAGTTCCTGTGCCTGGGTTTGAACTACGTGGCCCATGCGACGGAGGCCACCTACGAGACGCCGAAGCACCCGGTGGTCTTCACGCGACTGCCGTCGGGCCTCATCGCGCATGAGGAGCCGCTGGTGGTGCCCACGTGTTCGGACCAGCTCGACTACGAAGCCGAGCTCGCCGTGGTGGTGGGCCGAGCGGGGCGCAACATCCCGAAGGAACGCGCGCTGGAGTGGGTCGCCGGGTACACGCTTTTCAACGACGGCTCGATTCGCGACTACCAGAAGCGCACCCACCAATGGACGATTGGGAAGAACTTCGATGGCACCGGCCCGCTGGGTCCCGAGCTCGTCACGCCCGATGAGCTGCCCGAGGGCGCGCGTGGCCTGCGAATCCAGATGCGCGTCAATGGCGAGGTCCTTCAGGATGCGACCACCTCGGACATGATTTTCGACGTCGCCACCGTCATCGCGGACCTGTCCGTGGCCATGACGCTTCAGCCGGGCGATGTCATCGCCATGGGCACCCCCAGCGGTGTGGGTGCCGCGCGCAAGCCGCCGCGGTTCCTTCGTGAGGGGGACGTGTGCGAGGTTTCCGTCGAAGGCGTGGGCGTCTTGCGCAATCCGGTCGCCCGGGCCGCGGAGTGAATTCGAGTCGTTGAGGACGTACCCCCTGGAGGAAGAATGTCCACGCAAGCGAAACTGCCAAGCAGGCTTCACCACACCGCCTACGTCACCAAGGACCTCGAAGCGACGCGGAAGTTCTACGAGGACCTGGTGGGCCTGCCTCTCGTCGCGACGTGGTGCGAGTCGGACGAACTGTTCGGCGCCGTCCGGACGTACTGCCACACCTTCTTCGAGCTCGCGGATGGGAGCGCGCTCGCGTTCTTCCAGTTCGAGAAGCCGGAGGACCAGGCGCTCTTCGGACCGGAGATTCCGTCCTCGCCGTTCCATCACATCGCGCTGAACGTCGACCAGGATGCGCAGCAGGGCATCGAAAAGCGCCTGCGCGGCGCGGGCTACACGGAGCCCGACATGTATGTGCTCGAGCACGGCTACTGTCGCTCGCTCTACGTGAAGGACCCGAACGGGATGATTGTCGAGTTCACTCACGACAGTCCCCAGGCCGTGGAGGCCGACAAGGTTGAAGCGCGCCGCGCCAAGGCCCACAAGGAGCTCGCGCGCTGGCTCTCCGGCGACCGCACGTCCAACAACGTGTTCCGGTGAGCCTCCTCACCCTGTCGTTCGACAACGGGCCGGATCCCCACGTCACGCCCCAGGTGCTGGACATCCTGGCGTCGCACGGCATCACCGCGCAGTTCTTCGTGCTGGGAAAGCACCTCGTCACGGACGCGGGTCGGCGGCTCGTCGCCCGTGCCCGGGATGCGGGGCATGTGATTGGGAATCACTCCTACACGCACGCCATTCCGCTCGGTGAGGACACGCGCCCGGATGCGGTGGAGGCGGAGATTGCCGCGACGGATGCACTGCTCTCGCCGCTGGTGCCCGCGCCGAAGTGGTTCCGCCCCTTCGGCGGCGGCGGCAAGCTGGGGCCCCATCTCCTGAGCCCGCGCGCCGTCGAGTATCTGCGCCTGCACCAGTACACGTGCGTGCTCTGGAACAGCGTGCCCGGAGACTGGCTGGACCCCAAGGGCTGGCCGGAGAAGGCGCTCGCGGATTGCGAGGCACGCGCCCACACGTTGATGGTGCTGCACGACATCCCCGATGCCTGCCTCGAAGGGCTCGACGGGTTCCTCCACCGCGCGAAGGCGCTGGGGATGCGCTTCACCACGCAGTGCCCATCGGAGTGTCTGCCCATCGTCGACGGCCGCGTCGCCGGGGACATCGCGGGCCTTGTCGCGGGCGGGCGAGGAGCTTGAAGCCCACGGGCGGCAGGCCCCAGCAGAAGCCGCCCGCCTCTCCGAGTCGCTACGACGCGAAGCGCGTCACCCCGTCGTAGCCAGGAAGACACAAAGGCGACGGGCCCGGCGACTACCGCGGAAGCGACCAGCCCGGCCCGACGGAAGACTCATAGTCGAGGCGCACCAACTGCCCCGCCTCCACCGTGAAGTCCGTGCATCGCTCGAACGTCGTGCAGATTCGATAGCCCCCAGGCTCCAGCGCGACCTCGTAGAAGCCCTCCCGGCTCGACGTCACCGTCCCCACGTCCGTCTCTCCAGGGAGCGCGCGAAGCGAGAAGGTCATCGACTTCGGCCCGGCATCGCACTTTCCGGTACAGACATCTTCGGCATAGGTCGTCAGGCCATAGACGCCCTGGGAGATGGACAGGGCGTCCAGGGTGTTGGCATCACCACACGCGGAGCCCCCCAGCGCAATCAATGGGAGTGCCGCCAGCAAGCATGAAAGACGTTGGGCCATGTCGCCACTCTATCGCGCGAGGGTCCCAGAATCACAAACCGTCATCGGTCCGTGACGGCGCTGAGGATGAACTGTGGCAGGAGCTCCTCCCGGAACTTTCGCCACAGGGCCACGTGGTTGTAGTTGGCGGCGGTGAACATCACGACGAGGTCCAGCTCGGGGACGACCATGACCAGCTGGCCACCGTTCCCGCTGGCTTCGTACTGGGCGTACACCTTGTCACCCACCCGCAGCTCATGGCGCCACCAGGTGTAGCCATACGTCCGGCCGTCGCCCATGGTCGCCTGGTTCGCCGTGGAGCGCTCCACCCAGCCCTGGCTCACCACGCGCCGCCCATTCCACACGCCCCCGGACAGGTAGAGCTGTCCCAACTTGAGGGCATCCCGGGGACGCATGTAGATGCCGCCGCCCAGGTACTGCTCGCCGGACGGCATCAGGTTCAGGTGATGACCGCGCATCTGAAGCGGCGTGGCCACGTACTTCTCGAAGAACTCCGGAATCCACATCCGGGTCGCGTTGCGCAGCACGCCGCCCAGCAGGTTGATGTTCGCCGAGCAGTACACCGCGCCCTCCCCGGGCGCTCGTGTCATCGGCAAATCCAACGTGTATTTGTACCAATCGGGCACGTCGTCCTCGAGCCGGTCCTCGTTTCCAGGTGAGTCCGGGTCGTCGTCATCGCAGGCCAGCCCCGTCGACATCGTCATCAGGTGCGCGACGGTGAGCTTGCGCTTGCGCGCGTCGAGGTTCGCGATGTTCCCCTTGTACTCGGGGAACATCGACAGCACGGGCGTGTCCACCGTGAAGGCGGCCCCCTGGTCTAGCGCGATGCCCATCAACAGGGAGGCATAGGACTTCGCGGCCGAGCGCAGGTCATGAGGCCGCTCCTTGTCGAACCCCTGGAAGTACTCCTCGACCACGAGCTTGCCGTGCCGGGCGATGAGCAGCCCTTGAATGGCGGGCGCGGGCTCCGGCCCCGGCTCCTGGTCGAGGATGCGTTGCACCAGCTGCCGAAGGGGCTTCGCGTCCAGCCCCACCTCCGCCAAGGAGGCCGTGGCCCAGCCATCATCGTCCTGGAGGGGCTTCTGATAGACGTAGGGCCCCGGCACGGGCGTACGGGAATAGAGGCCAACAGCCTGACTCCTATCCCGGCGAGTGAAGTCGAACGTCATCCCCAGCGCGGGATGGCGCAACGTCAGCAGCCCGGACCGCGCGTCGAACGCGCCCTCGAGCGACACCTTCCCAGATGTGGACGTCAGGTGGACCGCGCTGCCCTGAAGCGCCACCTGGAACATCAAGCGGCTGCCAAAGCCCCGCTCCGGATTCCGGATGAACGCACGCACGGCGCCGTCCGGCTGCTTCTGGACCACCAGGTACAGTGCGTACCGGTCCACCAGCGGCGCCACCTGCCCCCGCCAGACATTCGCGCTGAGCGGGCGCAGCACCACCGGGGCCGCGAATCGCATGCCGCTCATCCACACGCGAGGCTGAATCCAGTGGCCGGTGATGGGCTGGGCGGCCCCTGCCCAGGTGCCCCGAAGCTCGCCCTGCCCGCCAGAGAGTTGGAGCGAGACCTGCTTCCCGTTCACCCGGGCAGGGACTTCGAATCCGCTGATGCGCGCACGCCATGTGCCCTCGCCGCGCACCAGCGTCAGTTCACCCTGGACCTGCGGCCCGAGCACCTGCTCGCTGCCCCACGTCCCCACCAGTTGCTCCGCGGGCGATGCCGGCGCGGCGGCCGCGCCCAGGAGCCAGGGCACGAGCCCCACGACGAGCCAGAGCCCCGCCCACTTCCCACCCCACCCGCGACGATGCATGTCCATGAGCGCCGGACACTAGCGCAGTGCCCCACGGCCTACCGGCGGAAGAACGACACCTGCTGGAAGCGCAAGCCGGCGAGGATCTGCTCCACCCGCGAATCGGAGAGCCGCCCGATGCGCTCGCCCAGCCGCGCCTTCTCCACCGAGGAGATCTGCGACACGACGACGACGCTCTGCCTGGGGAGGCCCGCCTCCCCCACGTCGAGCAGCACGTTGCCAGGCTCTCCCGCCCGATGCAGGTTCGACGTCAGCGCGCACACCACCACGGTGGTGATGCGCGAATGGTTGAAGACATCGGCCTGAACCACCACGTGAGGATGGGAGTAGCTGGGCGCCGGGCCTCGCGAATCATCCGGGGCCAGCCAGAACACATCCCCTCGGTGGATCGGCTCGGGCGCCGGGCCCGAAGGCGCGTCTGCGTCCGTCGTCATGTCGCGCTCGCGCGTGGGCTCATGCGGGGCATTCGCCCCCACCCTGCCATGCACCCTGGCGGGAGTCATCCCCGCCGCCCCACGTCAGAACGGCAGAACCTGCGCCGTGAGTGAGAGCCGGACCCAGAAGCCCTCCTGTCCCGAGGACCGTCGGCCATGCCCCTGGAAACACATCTCACCCTCGCCCTGCCCGCCGGAAGGGAGTCCCTGCTCCGCGACTGGGCGGCCGGACGTGGCGTGAAGATGCTGTGCATCGAGCTGGCGAGCGGCGTGGCCCCGCGGCAGGTCATGCTGACGCTCCATGGCGACGCCAGCGTCGATGAGGCCCGGCGGCGCGCCGAAGCGCTGATGCACGAGGTGCAAGGCCTCTGCGACGCGCACCCCCGCCGCATCAAGGTCGAGTCGCGCTGGACCGAAGCGCGAACGGAGGCCACGACCCCGGCCTACCTGGAGCACCACGTCCGCGTATCCACACGAGACCTGGCGGCGCTGGAGCGCCTCGCCGCCGAGCATGCGGCCCACCTGTCTCGCAACGCCTACAAGATTTTCCCCGACGGCATCCAGGAGCGCTTCCTCACCCAGCGCTTCGGCGCCTCGGACACCGCGCGCATGGACGCTGCTTTCCACGCCCTCCTCTCGGCATTGCGACGAGAGGGATTCCCCGTGACGAAGGTCGAGCGCGAGTGCGTGCTCTTCGACGACAACCTCGCCCTCGATGAGGGCTGGCTGAAGGAGACGTGACGATGAACCCACCGAAGATGCCCGTTGATTGGAGAAAGCACTTTCCCAAGGCCTACGAGCCCGACAGCACCCGGGCGGACGTGTTCGACCCCGCGCTGCGCCACCACGGCCGCGCGTTCATCAAGGGCCCTCCGCACTTCGAGGACCCGGCCGAGGAAGCCCGGTTCAGGACCACGCGCGCCCGGGTCCTCCGGAGGTGCCTCGCGGCCATCGGGCACGCCCCCGTGGGCGACCGGCTCGTCGTCCGGGGCAGCGCGGTGCTCGAGGTCTGGTACGGCGAGCGCGCCCGGCCCGCGAAGGACCTGGACGTCGTCGTCACGCCGGCGAGCGTGGGGCCGAACTCCCATGAGGGCGAGAAGCTCCTGCGGGACCTTGCCCAGGCCATCACCGACGTGTTGCGGGTGGAAGGCACGAACCTGGACCCGGCGGCCATTCCCGTCGACGCCATCTGGACCTACGAGCGCGCCGAGGGCCGGCGACTCACGTTTCCGTGGTTCTGGGAAGGACGTGTCCGGGACTCGGTCCAGGTCGATGTCGTGTTCAACGAGCCGCTGTTGACCGCGCCCATCGCGCTCACCGTGGACGCCGTGCCCGTCCGAGTCGCCTCGAAGGAGGAGTCCCTTGCCTGGAAGCTGCTCTGGCTCGCGGACGACGGCTATCCCCAGGGCAAGGACCTCTACGACGCGGTCCTCCTCGCGGAGGACACCTCCCTGCCGCCTGGGCTGCTTCAGCGCGTCTTCGAGGCGAAGAGCAGCGACTGCTGGCAAGACGAATTCAACCAGGGCGAGTTCCACTTCCACACCCGGGTCGACTGGCCAAACTTCGCGCTCGAACACCCCACGTTGGCCCAGGGAGACGTCGATTCGTACTGGGCGCGCCTGAAGACGGCGCTCCAGCGTGGCGCCAGCGGGACGTAAACGCCACCTCGGGCCGCCGCGCACGGAAGCCATCGACCCGGCGCCCGTTCCCTGGTTGGATTCACGCGCACTCAGACACCCAGCCGCCCATGACCGACTCGACCCTGTCCCTCGCTGATTTCTCCACCCTCGAGCGGCTCATGCAGGAGCAGGGGCTGGACGCGCTCCAGGCAGCGCTCACGCAGCAAGGGCAGGGCCCGCAGGAGGACGCCAGAACGGCTCGCCTCATCCAGCGCGCCCTCTCGCTCGACGCGGAGTTCCTGCGCGCGCATCCAGAGGCACTCTTCCAGTGCCTCTACAACCGCCTGCGCTGGTTCGACGCGCCCGACGCGGCGGAGCACTTCGTCCCCGGTGAGGCAGGGCCGTGGAGCGACCCACGGTCCTCCGTGTGGCGGCTCGCGAACCAGTGGCGCCAACAGTGGGAGGCACGGGGTGACGCGCCCTGGGTGGAGTCGCTGCGCCCCCTCCCTGGGCCTTTGGAGGGAACCGACCAGTTCTTCCCGCACGGCGCCCAGGTGCTCTGCGCCGCCTACAGCCCCAACGGCGCGCTGCTGGCGACGGGGACGTGGGAGGACGAGCGCAACGTGCACGTCTGGGACGTGGCCACCGGGCAGTGCATCCAGACGATGGAGGGCCATGACGGCGAGGTGCGCGGCATCGCGTGGAGCCCGGATGGCTCGCGGCTGGCGTCAGGCTCCCGCGACCACGACGCGTGCATCTGGGATGTCGAGACGGGCGCCCTCCTGCACGCGATGACGGGTCAGGAGGGACAGGTGACCTCCGTGGCCTTCAGTCCGGATGGCCAGTGGCTCGCCGCGGCGAACCTCGGCTGGCGCATCCGGCTGTTCGACGTGGCCACGGGACAGGAGGTCCGCACCCTCAAAGGCCATGAGCAGTCGGTGCTGAGCGTGGACTTCCATCCCTCGGGCCGTTGGCTGGCCTCGGGGGCGTCCGACAACACCGCCCGCATCTGGGACCTGCAGACAGGCGCGCAGGTCGCACGCATCCCCACCGAGACCAGTGTCTCCTCGGTGGCCTTCAGCCCCAATGGCGAGTGGCTCGCGCTGAGCGGCATGGACGGCATCATCCGGGTGGAGACGCGAGACTGGAAACGTGCGCCCGGTGCGTGCGGACAAGCGCCCTACTCACAGCTCGGCTGGATTGGCGACTCGCGGCTGGGTGCGCTCACCTTCAACCGCACGGAGATTCTGGACGCCCGAAGTGGCGACGTCCTGGCGGCCCGTCCTTATCTGAGTGATGGCTTCCAGCGGAGCGCGGCCTTTCACCCCGACGGGAGGCGTTTCGCCCTCACGGCCGCGGACGGACGGGTGCTCGTCGGCGACGTGGATGCCGCCCCCTCCCCCACGCTGCTGGCCGAACAGGACCGTGTGAAGAACTTGTGGGGACCCGCCGAGGGCATGCGGGGCGTCGCACGGCAGAAGCAGTCCATCTGGAGCGTCGACGCGGAGGGGCGCGCGGACACATTGCCCCCCGACTACCGTGAAGCCCCCTTGCAGCCCTGGCGGGTCAGCCCCGATGGCGCCATCCTCGCGTGCCCGCTGATGTACCTGGGCGAGCGCCCCTTCCGGCCGGCCGTCCAGCTCATCGACGCACGCAGCCAGCAGCCCGTGCGTGCCCTGTCAGCACCGCCCAAGGACATTCCCGCCCAGGACAAGGGGGGCATCGCGTCCACGGTGCCCATGGCCTTCTCTCCCGATGGTCAGCTCCTCGCCGCCTCGCTCTTGAAGGGCGCGGTGCATGTCTGGCGTGTCTCCGATGGGGTCCTGCTTCACACGCTCCGAGGCCCCCGCGAGCCCGCGGCCCTGGTGGATTTCACGCCCGACGGCGCCTATGTCGTGTCGAGCTACGAGAGCAGCTCGCGCCTGCTGTTGCATGACGTGCGCAGTGGGGCCGTGGCCATCGACACCCAGGCGGCCGTCCACCCTACGCTGGCGTATGCCGCGGCGAAGCTGGCACCCCGCATCGCCGTGGGGCAGGAGTCCGGAGACGTCCTGCTCTTCGACCTGCCCACGGGCAAGCACCAGACGCTGCACGTATCGGAGTCACCCGTCATCGGGCTGGGCTTGTCACCGAGCGGCGACGTCGTCGCCGCGTGCAGCCAGGACACGTGGGTGCGCGTCTTCGATGCGCGCACCGGGGGCCGCCTGCAAGACCTCCCCCACGCCACGCTGGCCTTCGCGGTGGCCGTGGGCGACGACGTCATCGTCACCCAGGCCAACGACATGCGCTCGCGCATCTTCGACCTCCAGACGGGCGCGCTGCACGTCACGCTGAATGGCTGCACGGCGCCCGAGGATGTCCTGGACCGGAAGTACTGGGAGACGCTGGGAGACCATCCTGTCGCGTTCCATCGGCGAAAGGAGCGCGCTCCCTTTGTCCATTTCCACGACACGATGGAAGAGACGCTCATCCTGCGTGACGGGCTGGTCCTGGGCCGTGGACGCACCGAGCGAGACTTGCTGTATGTCCTGAAGCTCCACGACCCACGCGCCAGGAGCGCGGGCTAGCAGTCCCGCCAGCTCGAGTTCTTGAAGCTCATTCCCTTCCTCGCGCACCGATACTTCCCGTAGTTGGTACAGTTCCCGTATTCGATGCTCGGGAAGGGCCCTCGCAAGACGTTGTCGCCGCAGCGGAAGAAGCAACATGCCCGGAGCGCGCCGACCGTCCCGTCCCCGTCGATGGAGCCCTCCGGCTCCAGGTACTGCGCTGGGATGGGATTGGCGGCCGGCACCTCCTCGGCCAGGCCCTCGTCCATGGGCCCGCCACACCCCACGCCCCACAAGGCGCCCAGAAACAACGGCAGCGCGACTTGGATTTGACTCTTCATGGATTCATCTCCCGCGAGACTTCAAGACACTCAGCACTTCCGCCAGGCATCGTCCTGACAAGTGAGACGGCGCTGACCGCAGTAATACCGGTCTCATTTCGACGTCAGGAGTTCCAATGTCCGCCCTTGAGCGCTGCTCAAAAAAATACAAAGACATTTCGCATGGAACCGACCAGTGCGCTCCGACTTCCCGGCGGACGCGGTGCACGACGTCACATCCCCGCGATCAAAGACTCAACGCCTGGAGGGGAACTCCCAGAGGCCAAGAATGGATGCCCGCACGGCCATTTCCCCGCCGTGTTTCAAGGCGCGGTCAGGGCCTGCAAGCCCTCCGAATCCCTCGCAAGACGGCACTCATCACGGGCGGCGACAAGGGCCTTGGCTGCGCGGTCACCCGGAGACTGACGGCGGCGCATGCAGCCCTGGTGAACACCGGGCACCGCGACTACTTCTCGCGCAGGGCTGTCAGGACCTCGCGAGCGGTGTCCGCGGACGACGCGGGGTTCTGCCCCGTGATGAGCCGTCCATCGCGAACGGTGAAGCTCTTCCACAGCGGCCCGGACTCATACTTCGCGCCGAGCTCGCGCAGCCGCGTCTCCAGCGCGAACGGGACGACGGTGTCGAACTTCGCCGCGGTCTCTTCCGCGTTGCTGAACCCCGCCACGCGTCTTCCGTTCACCAGGGGGTTGCCGTCCGCGCCCTTGACGCCCACCAGCGCCGCCGGGCCGTGGCAGACGGCGGCCACCACAGCGCCCCGCGCGAAGCCCTTGGAGAGCAGTTGGTGGAGCGGCGCGTGTGTCGCCAGGTCCCACATGACGCCGTGCCCGCCCACGACGAAGTAGGCGTCGTAGGTGTCCTTCACCTCGGACAAGACGAGCGTGTTCGCCAGCTTCTTCGCCGCCTGCGCGTTGGACAGGAATGCCCGCGTGGCGGGCGTGACCTCCTTCTCACTCCGAGGGTCCACGGGGGCCGCGCCGCCCTTCGGGGAAGCGATGTCCACCTGCGCGCCCGCCTGGACGAACTGCTCGTAGGGGGCGGCCAGTTCCTCCAGCCAGAACCCCGTCCGCTCCCCCGTGCTTCCGAACTGCGAGTGACTGGTGACAATCAGCAGAATCTTCACGGCCGTCAGGGCTTCCATCACGTGGCTCCTCCGGCCCCGTGGAAGGGCCGATGCCGCGAAGGAGTACGCCTCCACCTGCCCCAAGAAAACCGAGCGTGACTTCGCATAAAGTGAAGCCATGCTTGGCAATCACGAGGCCCTCTGGACGCTGTGGGAGGTGAGCCGGGCGGGCACCCATGCCGCCGCCGCGGCGAGGCTGGGCATCACGGCCTCCGCCGTCGGACAGCAGCTCAAGGCCCTGGAACGGCACGCCGGGGTGGCGCTGTTCGAACGGGTGGGACGGCGGGCCCGGCTCACGGCCGCGGGAGCCGCCCTGGTGCAGCGGCTGGGCGAGCACCTGCCCGCGCTGGACGCCGCGTTGGAGGAAGCGTCCGAGGCCCAGCGGGCGGTGCGTGGCGCGGTGTCCCTGGGCGGCCCCTGGCCCTTCTTCCGGCACTTGTTGCGTCCCCGGCTGCCAGGGCTCCTGGAGCGCCATCCCGCGCTTCAACTGGACGTGCGCTTCGACGTGCCCAGCCGCGTCGCCCGGCGGCTCCTGGATGGCGAGTTGGACCTGGGAATCATCGGGCTGCTGCCAGAAGCCCCCGGCTTGGAGGTGCGCGCCGTGGCGCAGGAGCAATTCCTGGCGGTGGCCTCGCCCACCTACCTGAAGCACAGGGGCACGCCGCGCAGCGCGCGCGACTTCGCGGCCCACCGCTTCATCGCCTTCGACGCCGACCTGGCGATGCTCGCGCCCTGGTGGCGCGCGGCCTTCGGCCCCAAGGAGTCCCTGCCCGCCCAGGTCCTCTGCCGCATCGCCAACCTGGATGAAATGCAGGCGCTCGCTGAGGCCGGCATGGGGCTGACGGTCCTGCCCGACTACCTGGTGGAGGCGTCGGTGAGAGAGGGCCGGCTCGTGGTGCTCACGCCCGAATCACCCCGGCGTTCGACCCGGCAGCCGAGGGGCACGCTCTGGGTGGCGTGGCGCAAGACGGCGGCCCCCACGGCGCGCTTCCTCGCGGTCCGCGACTGGCTCCTGGATGGCACCGGGCGTCCGTGATGCATTCACCATGAACGGACGCGCCCGGCGCGATGCCATCCCCTACGGGGAGGTCTCCTCCATCCACTGGACGGCCACCTGGACCAGCGCCGCCTGCTTCGCCGTCACGTCCTGCAGGTCGCGAAGCGTGACGACCGCCCGGTCCTCCGCCGCCCACGTCAACAATCCACTGCGGTCCTCGAAGGAGAAGCCGCGGGTGCTCTTCACCTTCGTGCCCCGGTGGAAGATGAGCTGGACGCAGTCCCGGGGCCTCAGCTTGAAGGTCACCCGGTCATCGCCCTTGAAGCAGAAGCTGGGGGCATTCCACTTGATGCGCTCGGAGATGCCCGGATGGGCCGCGAGAATGGCGGTCCTGAGGCTTTCGACTTCGGCCTTCCGCGCGTGCTCGAGTTCCCGCATGAATCGCTCGACTTCATCCGACCGGTTCGCCATGCGCTCCACCTGGGCACAGGGTCCGCGCCAGGGCGCGGACCTCGTCTCCCTCACCTCTAACACCTCTTCGAGGACGAGCGCCGCGTGGGCGTTTGCGAGCGACGTGGCGCCGCGCGATAAACGTCCTCATGAGCGAAGTCACCGTACCGCGGATGGTGGAGCAACTTCGGACCCTCGGCGTGCGCGAAGGCGGCGTCCTCGTGGTGCACACCTCCTTCAAGGCAGTGCGCCCGGTCGAAGGCGGCCCCCTCGGGCTGATCCGGGCCCTGCGCGAGGCGCTCGGCGGCGAGGGCACCCTGGTCATGCCCACGATGACCGACGGAGAGAGCGTGTTCGACCCCAAGCGCACGCCGACCGAGGGCATGGGCGTCACCGCCGAGACGTTCTGGCGGCAGCCCGGCGTCCTGCGAAGCACGCATCCCGGCGGCTCCTTCGCCGCCGCGGGCCCCCGCGCGGAGTTCATCTGTCAACCGCAGCCCCTGTCTCCACCGCACGGCCCTGAGAGCCCGGTGGGGTATGCCCATGCGCTGGGCGGACAGGTGCTGCTGCTCGGCGTGACGCAGGGAGAGAACACCACGCTCCACCTCGCGGAGGCCCTGGCGCAGGTGCCCTATTCCGTCACCCACCCGTGCGTCGTCGAGCTGGAGGGCGTCGTCCAGACAGTGGACATCGCCGAGACGGACCATTGCTGCCGGAACTTCCAGCTCGCGGGCGACTGGCTCGCCGCGCAGGGGCTCCCGCGTGAAGGCAAGGTGGGCCACGCCGACGCCTGGCTCTGCGATGCACGCGACATCGTGCGCGTCGCGGTGGAGCGGCTCCGCGCGGAGCCGCTCATCTTCCTCTGCCCACCGGACGCGGCGTGTGAGGAGTGCGACCTGGCGCGCGCGAGCGCCGGCGCCTCCCCGCGCTGACAGGTGAAGCGGTCCCCCCAGGCAGCAGGACGCGAGTGTCAGGGGAATTCCGCCGGGGCGCCTCGACGGGTGGGGAAGCCTCGGATGCCGGGTGCGAAGGTCCGACAACGAGGGGCGCCACCGCCATGGACAGACCCTTCGATGACATTCTTGCAAACACACGATTCCGCCCATTTCGAGGATGAACCGCGAGTCAGGTCCCTGGTGTATGGGTGACCCGTCCCTCGCAGTCCCCCCAGAGGAGTCCTCGATGCGTCGTCTCGTTTCCGCCCTTCTCTCCACGAGTCTGCTGATTGGCTGTGGGCCCGCCGAGTCTGAAACGTCCTCCCCCTCCCTGGAGCAGCAGCAGTCGCCGCTCACCACCACGGACGTGGACGTGGCGCCCGAGTGCCAGGGCATCCTCACCTTCCTGAACTCCGCGTCCGCCGCGACGCTCGGCGCGTACGTCCCCAGCAACGTCGTCAGCAACCTCGTGGCGGCTCGCACGGCGTCCCCCTTCACGACGATGGCCCAGGTCGCCTCGGTCAGCAGCGTGGGCCCGGCGCGCCTGACGCAGCTCGAAGGCGGCGCTCGCGCCCAGGGCTTCATCACCAGCAGTTGCCTGGGCATCCTGGACGAGGTCGCGCTCTCCGTGGATGACGGGGCCGCGCTGGTCTCCCTGGTCAACTCCGTGGGGGCGAGCTCCCTGCACGCCATCCTGCCCAACGCCTGGACGGGCGCGTACAACCTGCTCCAGTTGCGGCCCTTCGCGTCCGCGCAGGCCATCTCCGCGACGTCCGGCATCGGCTCGGCGAGCCTCCGGAGCCTGCGCAACGCGGCCAACCTGGGGTACGCGGTGGCAGAGCTCTTCGCCGCCGTCAACGCGCAGCCTGAATCCAACTGGACCTCACGCCTGAGCCAGAACTTCAGCGCGGAGTCCATCCTGGCGGGCGCCCACGGCAGCGGGGGTGAGCTCCGGGGCGGCACCTGCTTCGGCATCGACCCGAGCCTCTACCCCGCCACCGGCACGTGGACCACCCGCTCCAACCTGGCCACGGGCGCCGAGGTCGTCAGCCAGGTGCAGAGCACCGTCGGCTACGCCCAGGGCAACGGCCCCATTTCCCCGGCCGTCGTCACCGCGGGCATCGCGGAGCTCCAGGCGAACACCGCGAACCGCACGTTCAAGGGCTGCCAGCTTGCCTACCGCAAGGGCCCGTGGGCGGGCATCGCCATCCACTTCTACATCGACACGGCGTCGGACTACCGCGTCCTGTCGGTGCAGCACTGGGTGGAGTAGTCCCAATGAAAAGCCCCCTGTCTCCCAGCAGGAAGACAGGGGGCGAGGGATTCATCCCCAGGTCCGCGGGCTACTGAGAGACCGCCTTCACGGTGACGCCCGTGAAGCGCGAGTACGCGTGCACGGACACGTGCCAGGTCCCAGCCGTGGGGTTGGTGAAGGTGCAGGTCTCGGCGTTGCCGCTCTGGTAGGGGCGGCAGTCGTACGTGGACGTCGTCGGCCGTGCGGACTGCTTCACGTAGAGGTCCGCGTCACCCGTCCCACCGGCCGTCGTCACGGTGAGCGTGGTCGCGCCCGCCGGAACGGTGATGGTGTAGTGGGTCCACGTGCCGGCGTTGCCAGAGACGCTGGCCTGCTCCAGCAGGACGGTCACCGGCGGCGGGGGCGGCGGCGGGGGCGGGGGCGGCAGCGGCGCCGGCAGCGTGCCCACGTGGCTGGTGATCCACGACTCGAACTCCGACACGCGCGCGTACATGCCCGGGTAGCGCGCGTCGGCGCAGCCGTAGCCCCAGCTGACGATGCCCGCCAGCTTGATGGCGCCGTTGTGAATGACAGACAGCGGACCACCGCTGTCGCCCTGGCACGCGTCCTTGCCGGGCGAAGCAGCGCCAAGCTGGTCCGCGCCAATCGTCTCGCGAGGATACTGGCTCTGCGCCTGCGCGTTGGTGATGAGGTTGACATCAACCGTCTGCAGGATGCGGGGCGACGACGAGGTGGAGGTCGTCCCCCAGCCCGTGACGCGCGCGACGACACCCTGGGCCGTGGCGCCGCTGGCGGCGTCCGCCGCTGAGACGATGCCGATCCGCTGGACCGTCGTGCCATTCAGGGTCAGCGGCGAGGACAGGCGCAGCAGCGCGATGTCCTTGCCCTGGTTCGCGTCCACGTAGCCCGGATAGATGATGACGCGCGAGACACTGCGCGACTGGACCACCGTCTGCCGGTCCGCGCTCCCCGCGAGGATGCGGCTCGGCGCGCCGTCCACCACGCAGTGCGCCGCGGTGAGAATCCATTCCGGGGTCAGGATGGAGCCACCGCAGAAGTGGAACGTGCCGCTCTGGAGCGTCACCTGCCAGGGGTTCTGCTCGATGGTGGTGTTCGAGCCACCAATAATGTCCTGCTCGAGCGTGGCCGGCGTCACGTCCTTGTCCTGCGGCTCAACGACTTCCGGACCGCAACCGACCAGCAACGACATCGCACCGACTGTCGACCAACGGCGCATCAACCGCACTGAACGCATGGGGACCTCAATCTGGGGAGAGACGTGAAACGGGCTTCCAATGAAACACCGGCTCACGAAAAAACCGTAACACGCGCTTTAGCCCCAGACCAGCCCAGCCCATGACAATCCGTTCAACGTGGTGACTCCTGACCACACCACGTGTGGCATGCCTGTTTCATTACACCCGTGTCGCACTGAAAGCCGTGCATGCGTCCGTGTCTTGTCATCGCGCGCTGGACGCCAAGGCGAGACATTCCTTGGCACCCAACACACACCCGCAGGGTGTCACGGCGGATGCACCCCGGGCAGAAGGGACCCTGACCTACGGTCTGGCGTGGAGACGGCGCGCGTTGGCGGTGGCCTGCGCTGGCGCGGACTTCGGCAGCTTCGGCGGAGGAGGCTTGGCCATGTTGTCCAGGAGGGGGAGGATGTTCTCCGCGGCCTGGAGCACGAGGCTTTGGAAATCGGACTCCATCCGGGTCGTGACGTCCAGCCGCAGCAGCCGATCATGGGCCGTGTCGTGCGCATCCCATTTCACCTGCCCCACCGTCCCTGGCAAGCCATTGCGCGCGAACTCGACCACGGCGTCCACGAGGTGGCGCAGGAAGGCCTTGTCCTCTTCCGAGAAGAGCTCGCCCGAGGGCAGGTCCTCCGCGGTGCCCAGGAAGTAGGACACATCTCCCCCGTGAGGGACGCCGAAGGGCTGCCTCGGCGCGAGCAGCTTCGGGCGGTATTCGAAGAAGTAGCGCCAGACGGGGGCCCCGCGCGCCGCGTGGTGGTTGGCGAGCAGCCGGGGCAGCACGGTGAACACGAAGTCGCGGCACATCCTCCGGCCAATCTCCTTGTCGTTGTGCACGTCCGGGTAGAGCTGGCGAATCACGTCCGCGAACGCGCCGAGCTTCTCCAGGATGGTGCCAGGGTCGATGCCGAACGCATTGACCACGCTGGAGTCATCGCTCGTGCTGCCCAGGATGAGCGGGAGTTCGAGCTGCCCTCCGCTGGCGAAGGTGTCCCGGATGGGCGCCGGGAGCACGGAGTCACCGTAGATGGGGCTGGGCGCGCTTCCCGTGTCCGCGGGCAGCGTCCAGAACTTCTCCGCGTCCAGTCCCCGGAGGTCCGCCATGGTGGCCGCGAGCCGGTCGAGCCCGTTGCGCCACGCGAACGCCATGCCCGAGAGCTTCGCGTCGGCCAGGGGCTTCTCCTGCAACACATACGTGCTCATGGCCACGCCCCGCTGGAAGAGGTCCTGCTCCCGGACGAGCGGCGAGGTGTAGAGCGCCAGCACGCTCTTGGCGCCCGCCGACTGGCCCATCACGGTGACGTTGTCGGGGTCCCCGCCGAACTGCGCGATGTTGTCGCGCACCCACTCCAGGGCCAGCATCTGGTCCAGCAGCCCGAAGTTCGCGGGCCCTCCCGGATGCTCATTCTCCAGCGCGGGATGCATGAAGAAGCCCAGGTGCCCCAGGCGGTAGTTGAAGGTGACCAGCACCACGTCGCGTGAAGCCAGCTGCGCGCCGTCATAGGGCGGCACGCACCCCGTGCCAACGACGAACGCTCCGCCGTGAATCCAGAACACCACCGGCAGCTTCGCGGTGGCGTCGACCCGGGGCGTCCACACATTGAGGTAGAGGCAGTCCTCGCTGAGCACGCCCGGGTCCCCACCACCGCCTTCGATGCAGCCTTGCCGCGACTGCAGCGAGGACGCGCCGAACGTGGAGGCATCCTTGACGCCGGACCACGGCTGCGCCCGCTCGGGAGCGCGCCACCGGAGCGCCCCGGTCGGAGGCTTCGCGTACGGGATGCCCCGGAAGACGGAGACCTTCCCTTCCACCAGGCCCTGAACCTTGCCTTCCTTCGTGGGCACCTCGGGCGTCTTGATGACAGTCATTCTCTTGGCTCCGTTGGGTTGTGCGGCGGCCGGCCCCGCGCGTGAAGACACACGCCCCCCAGACTCCAGCGCGCGGAACGGCCGCGCCGGGACGCTCGAGCGAATCGCTCCCAATCCATCCAGATGAGCGAGCGTGACTTAGAATTGCGCGCCAAACCCTGGCAACCCACTGCTCACTCAAAAAGCGCCGCGGCGTGGACGACCGGGCACAACCCGACACCCGTCCCACCCTGAAGTCGGTCGAGCCGTGCCGGGGTCAACCCAACCGCTCACGCAGCGCCGAGGCGTGGGCCCGGCTGAGCGGTGGATGCGCGCGAAGGTGCGCGCTGGAAGGTGAGGGTGGGCGTCCATGCTTCCGCGGGGATGACGATGGCGATGTGGCCCCAGCCGTCCCGCGCCTCGAACTTCAGCTGCGCCCGCTCCGCGTAGCGCTGCGCCAGCCGCCCGCGGCGCCCGGCAGCCCCTGCGCCGTCCCTCGAGTCCACCAGCAGGGGAGCCCGGGTGGCGGCGAATTCCGCGAGGAGGCGGTGGCGTCGGTGAAACCCTCCGTCCCGGCGGTGAGCGTGTTACGGTGGCGGCGCATGGCGATCGAGAAGGCCCTTCTGCTCATCGCGGATATCGGCGGCTACACCCGCTTCATGAGCCATCACCGCTTCAGCCTGGCGCACGCGCAGGAGACGGTGGCGCAGCTGCTCGAGGCCGTCATCGACGCCTCGGGCCCGCTCAAGCTCGCCAAGCTGGAGGGCGACGCCGCGTTCTTCTATGCCGTGGGGGAGGACTTCCCCACCCTGGCCCAGCAGGTCGCGAGCATCCGCCGCGCCTTCCTCTCCCGGCGTGAGCAGTTCGTCGTGGACCGGATGTGCAACTGTGATGGCTGCATGCAGGCCAGCGCCCTGACGCTCAAGTTCGTGGCCCACGCGGGGGAGGTCGCCTTCCAGCGGGTGAAGCACCTCACCGAGCTGGCGGGCGTGGACGTCATCCTCGTGCACCGGATGCTCAAGAATGACGTCCCCGTCACCGAGTACGTCCTGATGACCGACGTGGTGCACCAGCGGCTCACACCAGAGCTGCGCGAGCGCACCCTGGGGCTCGAACATGACTTCGAGGGCATGGGACGCACGGCCACGCACTACCTGGACCTCAACGCGCTCCCCCTGACGCCGCCCGAGGCCGTGCATCCCAACCTGCCACGCAAGCTCTGGTCCAAGCTGAAGCTGGAGTGGAGCTCCTTGAAGTACGTGCTGGGCTTCAAGGAAGCGTGTGAGGACTTCCGCAACGTCGAGGTCGTGGACCCGCCGAAGCCGTAGCGCAGGGGCCTCGCGTCAGGGAGCCGGCGGCTGCCGGGCCAGGACGGGCGCCTGCGCGTCCCGGCGGAGCACGAAGAAGTACGGCGCCGCCATTCCCCGCGCGTCCATCAGCCCCAGCACCGAGGAGTCGTCGCCCTTGCGGAAGACGTCGAGCGTGGGCCAGTCGTCGTAAATCATGGTCGCGCTGAGCTGGCCCCGGTACTCCGTCATGCGCAGCCGCGCCTTGAAGTCCGAGGTCTCCACATCGGCGCGGTGTGCGCCCACGTGGCCTCGCAGGGAAGGCGAGGGCCACTTCCGCGGGTTCACCGGGAACACCGCCCCACGGTCCTCGGTGAAGAAGAGCAGCGGGTGCACGCGCTCCTCGTCGAGGAACTGCTTTCCGTACCAGCCGGTCGCGCTGAGCATGCCGTCCATGGGATGGCCTGTCTGAAGCTCGGCGCCCTTCCACGTCCCGCGCATGAAGGCGAGGTCCACCGTGGGCAGGCGGTCGAACAACGCCAGCGCGTCCTCGCCACGGATGCGTCCCGACTTCATCAGCGCATCCCAGGTCATGACGCCCCTCCTCCATTCATGCACAACACGGGCTTGATGACGGTGCGCGACTCCATGTCGTGCACCGCGTCGTTGACGGCCTCGAAGGCATAGGGCCGGCTCAGCTTCTCCACGGGGAACCGCCCTTCGGCGTGCAGCGCAATCATCCTGGGGATGAAGGTCTTCGGGTCGGCGTCTCCTTCCAGGATGCCCACGAGCCGCTTGCCGGAGAGCACGCTCAGCATCGACAGCGACACCTCCGCCCCGTCGCGGTCGGGCAGCCCCAGCAAACCACAGGTCCCCAGGGGCCGCGTCACGTCGAACGCCTGACGAAGCACCGTGGGCGAGCCGACGCACTCCAAGGCGTAATCCACGCCGCCCCGGGTGCGCTTGAGCAGCGTCTGGAGGAGGCCGGGCTCGCTCGCGAGGAAGGTGTCCGTGGCGCCCAGCTCTCGCGCGAGCTCGAGCCGCTCCGCGCGGAGGTCCACCGCGACGATGCGCTCCGCCCCCGCGACCCGCGCCGCCATGACGGCCGCCAGTCCCACGGCGCCCGCGCCAAAGACAGCGATTTGCTGGCCCCGTTGAACCTTGAAGGACTCCAGCACCGCGCCCGCCCCTGTCTGGAACCCACAGCCGAGCGGCGCGAAGAGGGCCAGTGGCGCCGAGGCGTCCACCTTCACCGCGTTGTGCTGGTGCGCGAGGACGTGGGTGGCGAAGGAGGATTGATGGAAGAAGCTCGAGCGCACCGGCTCGCCGCGCCACCGCATGGGCAGGGAGCCGTCAGGGCGGGCGCCCGACAGGTTCGCCGCCGCCCCAAGCTGGCAATAGGCCGGGTGCCCCCGCGCACACGGGTGGCAGGCCCGGCAGGCGTAGTAACTGAGGACCACGGCGTCCCCGGGCGCGAAGTCCGTCACGCCCGCCCCCACCGACTCCACCCAGCCCGCCCCCTCGTGGCCCAGCACGGCGGGGAACGGGAAGCGGGCGGCGCCTGCGCGGTACGTCAGGTCCGTGTGACAGATGCCGCTCGCCACCACCCGGACCCGCAGCTCGCCGGCCCTGGGGGGCTCGAGCTCCACCTCGTCGATGACGAACGGCCCCTTCGGGGATTGCAGCAGCGCGGCGCGCACGGGAAGAGCCATGGCCTCATATTATTGGCACTTCGCCAACAAAGTCTCCCTTTCAGGCATGCGGGCGCGCGCGGCCAGACATCACACACCCGTGCCGTTTGTAGGTGCCACGGCCAGGACGAAGCGTGCGTAGCCGATTTCCGCGGCGTTCTTCATCAGCTCCAGGTTGACCCAGGCGACGATGTCGCCAAAGGGCTTGCCCTGCAGGGGCCAGCGGGTCCGCTCCGTCGAGCGGAGGTCCTCGTCCGTGAGCCGCTCCACCTCGGCGCGCCAGTCGGCGTGGCAGCGTGCAACCCAGGCCCGGACTTCGTCGGCGGTGCCGGGCCAGCGCACCTGTTCGCGCGTCAGGCTTGCGTCTCCGAACGAGTGGTTGTGCACCATGGACCACCAGAAGCCGAGGTGCCACGTCAGCCACGCGACGCTCGCGGGCCCCAGGTCGTACCCCTCGTGCTCCGGCCACTCCGCGAGCCAGAGGCCGTCCTCGCCGCGGTGGACATGCAGTCCGACGCGCCCCGGCCGGCGGAGACAGTCCTCGGTGGTCAATCCCTCCAAGTGGTAACTCGTGAGCGCCCACGCGATGTCGAGCTGCCCGAGCAGGCTGTCTCTGAGAAGGTTCGTCATCGCGTCAGGATAGGCCAGCGCCCATGGACCGTCGCCCTGGGATTTCGCCATGGGAACGCAGCGTGAGCACGGGAGAGAAATCGTGAGTGACGAGCGGTTGGAGCTGGTGCGAGGCGACATCACCCGCATCCAGGCGGATTCGATTGTGAACGCAGCCAATTCCGCGCTGTCCGGCGGCGGCGGTGTGGATGGCGCCATCCACCGCGCGGCGGGCCCGGGACTGCTGGCCGAGTGCCGCACGCTGGGCCGCTGTCCTCCGGGACAGGCGCGCATCACCGGTGGCCACAACCTGCCCGCACCCCATGTCATCCATGCCGTGGGGCCCGTGTGGCAGGGCGGCGGAAGCGGAGAAGAGTCCCTGCTCGCCCACTGCTACCGAAGCGTGTTCGCGCTGATGGAGCAGCACGGGCTCCACACCGTGGCCTTCCCCTCCATCTCCACGGGCGCCTACGGCTACCCCATCGCGAGAGCGTCCCGGATTGCCTTGCGCGAGATTCGCGCGGCCCTCCAGCGGCAACCGTCACTGCGGCGCGTGACGGTCGTCCTCTTCAGCGACCAGGACCTGGACGTGTACCAGCGCACGCTCAAGGCCCTGGAAGGGAGCGAGCCTCCCCCCTGAATCACGCCCATGTCTCGATTTGTGACGCCGCGCTGGCAAACTTCAGGAGCGCTGTAGCGCGGCGGACTGAGACGCCGTGCGGTCAACCGTCGCCGCCGCGTGAACCGAGGCAGCGATACACAGCTGCGCGCTCCAGTACAGCAGCATGACGGCGTAGTTCGACCCCGGCAGCGGACTCACGAAGAGCCGGATGGCCAGAACGCCATCACTGACGGCGAACATCAACGCCCCCACGAGCGCGAAGGTCTGGGCCCGCCGACCCAACGCCGCGCTCCCCAGCATGGCCGACGCGCGCCACGTCATCGTGCAGATGACGAGGACGTAGGCAATCACCGGGAGCGTCATGTCCCCCAGGTAGGGGCCCAGCAACACGCTGGCCCCCACGGCCAGGAGCCCGAAGGGGAGCGCCCTGCCCCAACACGGGCGGCGCGTCGCGGAGACATACGCGACGGCGTAACTCACGTGGGCCAGCAGGAACGCGCCCAGGCCCGGCAGGAACAGCCCCGGTCCCATGTCCAACAGGACGTCGCCCAGCAGCGACAGCGCCAGCCCCGAGAAGATCCACCGCCCGTAGCGCCCCTCCGGGGGCCACTGCCACGCGAGCAGGCAGAGCATGGGCAGGGCCTTGGTGACCACCCGGACGTCCTCGCGGGCCACGTCCAGCGCCAGCAGGTAGCCCACCGCCGCAGCGGCCCCGACCGCCGCGAGAATCTTCGCTCCACCGCCAGACGCGCCGCGCATGGACGGCACCCTACTCCGTCAGGCGTTCAGGATGGCCGTTCCACGAAGGTCACGTTGGCAATCCAGCTCCGCTTGCGCCGCGCGAGCCGCGTCGCCGTGTCTTCGCCATCGAAGGCCGCCTCGCCGCGGCGAATTCGCGCCGGGTCGAGCCCGTCAAAGGCATTCACGTTGACCACCGCGTAGAGGCGGTCATCGATGCGGCTCGTCACCACGGGCACGACGCCGCACCGGGAGCAGGTGTGGAACTCCGCGGTCCGGGTCTCGAACGCATACCGGGACACGAGCGCCGGGTCCTGGACCACGACCTCGAGAGCACCCGCGGGGTACGCGGTCCACACGCCCCCGTGCTTGACGCAGAACGAGCAGCCACAGGCCCGGGCGGGAATCGCCTCGGGGCTGGGCTCCCACACGAGCGTGAACGCCAGATTGCCGCAGTGGCACTTGCCTGAAATCACCATGAGCGCAGCCTCCGTCCCGACTGCGCTCACCTTTAGCGCATCCCCGCCGCGGCTCCACGGGGTGCCAGGGCGCACCGCACAGTGGAGACACCGCAGGAGCAGCACAGCGTCCCGGCGCCCGTCAGGCAGGCAACGCCTTCAGGAAGGACAGCAGCGCGGCATTCACCTCGTCGGGGCGCTCCTGCTGAATCCAGTGTCCCGCTCCCGGCAGGACGAGCAGATCGCGCAGGTTCGGCACCAGGGCCTTCATCGGGTCCACCGGAGCGAAGGCCCGCGTCGGGTCCTTCTCACCGATGATGAAGAGCGCGGGCTGCTGGATGACCGCCGTCGCCAGCTCGGGGAGCTCGTGCCAGTCCCGGTCCATGTTCCGGTAGCGATTGAGGCTGCCCCGGAACCCGCTGCGGGAGAACTCAGCCGCGAAGTACGCGAGGTCCTCCTCCGTGAGCCAGGACGGCAACGTGGTGGGCGCCGCCAGGCCGGTGAGGTACCCGTCTCCCTTCTTCTTCGCCTGCACTGCGGGATTCGCCGAGTCGAAGCCAGGCGTCCCCGCGAAAATCGCCCGGACCGTCTTGCCGACGTCGGCTTCGAACTCCGCCTCGGCGACCCCGGGCGTCTGGAAGTAGAGGATGTAGAACCACTTCTCGCCGAACACGTGCTGGAAGATTTGCGTGGGCGGCAGGGGCGTACGCCCCAGGTGCGGGACGCTCATGCCCACCACCGCGCGGAAGCGGTCGGGACGCAGGGCGGCGCAGCTCCAGGCCATGGCCGAGCCCCAATCATGGCCAACGACGACGGCGGTCTGCTCACCGAGCGCGTCGAGCAACCCCACCGCGTCACCCACCAGGTGCTTCATGCTGTACGCCTCAATGGCCTCCGGCTTGTCACTGCGGCCATAGCCGCGAATGTCCGGCGCCACGGCGTGGTAGCCCGCCTCCGCGAGCGCGTGCAGCTGATGGCGCCACGAGTACCAGGACTCCGGCCAGCCGTGCAGCAGCAGCACGAGCGGCCCCTTCCCCGCCTCGGCGATGTGGAGGTTGATGCCATTCGTCGTGACGGTGCGGTGGGTGATGTCTGCCATCGGTGTGCTCTCCCAGCGAGGAAACGGTCTGCGGGAATCGAGACGCTCGAGCCCGTCACTTCCGCGGCCTGGCGCCCTTCTTCACGGCGCGGGCATCCCGCACGCGGACACGGCGCCCCAGGTCCGCCACGGACAGGCCCCGCAGGCGCAGGCGGAAGAGCGCCGCGGCCTCGTCGAGTGACGCCTGCAGCGCGGCGTTGACGGTCTGCTCCACGTGACACCCCGGACTTTCGTCGCGCGGGCCAATTCCGAAGAGCGTGGGGGCGCCGACCGCCGCGTAGACGTCCTCCAGCGTCACGGACTCGAGCGGGCGGGCCAGCGTCCAGCCTCCGCCATGCCCCTTCAGGGACGCGAGGATTCCGGTCTTCTTCAATCCGCCCAGGGTCCGCCGGACCACCACGGGATTGGCCTTCAACAACCGCCCCATCGCCTCGGACGTCACGGCGCCTTCCATGTCCTCCATGTGCAGGAGGACATGCAGGGCGACGGAGAGCCTGCTGTCGCGCCTCATGCCACTTCATATGTGGCATGGGCGACGGACAGTCAAGCGGACCTTGGCGGATGGAGCGCCCCCGGGGGAAGCGGGCTCAGTAGTTGACGATGCCGTTGGGGAGCAGCAGGCGGTGGCTGCCCAGGTCCACGAGGGAGCGCGCCACATCCAGCTGCACCACCGCGCGGCCGCGCAGCGACAGCTCGTGCACGGGCGCCTCGAAGGTCACCGGCGCGTGGTCGGCGCCAGCCACGTCCACACGCTCTTGCGTCAGCTGCACCTTGAGCGGCGCGCCGTCCACCGCCGTCACACGAACGGCACCGATGGGGAGCTCCAGCTTGTCGTAGCCCTCCACAGAGGCGCCGCGCGGCCGCAGCTCGAAGCGCTGCCCATCCTCGGTCTGGACGGGGCCCGTCGGCGCGGGGGTGATGAGCGACGAGACAAGGGAGCAATCCGTGGTGTTCAGCGCGGCCACCGCGTCCGTCACATGGATTCCCCATGGGAGGTAGGTTTCACGCCTCCGCGGGCTCCGTGAGGAAAACGGCGACCTACTGTGAGGCCCCGCCCGGCGCGGCTGGAGCAACACAGGGGGTCCACCAGGAGGGTCAAGGGGCTACCCGAGACCGCCGCGCTCCCAGATGACCGGGACAAACGCTTCCCTCGGACTTGGAAATGCCCACGGGTGGGAAAAGTGCCCGCGGTGGCGAAGCCGCGGGAACCCGACAGACGGCGGCCCTCACGGGCACCGGGCGCATGGCACGCCGACTGTCGGGGTCATCGCGCCTCCGGCACTACCTTCCAGGCATGTCCCTGCGGCGGCTCTTGTTCGGCAGGCCCATCCCGAACGAGCGGGCGGAAGAGGAGAAGATTGGCCCGCTGACCGGCATCCCCGTGTTGGGACTCGACGCGCTGGCCTCCGCGGCGTACGGCCCCGAGGCCGCGCTCACCGCCCTGCTCGTCCTGGGCAGCGGGGGGCCGCGCTACATCGGGCTGCTCACCAGCCTCATCGTGGCGTTGCTGCTCGTGGTCCAATTCTCCTACCGGCAGACCCTCGCCGCGTATCCAGACGGCGGCGGCTCGTTCTCCGTGGCCCGGGCGAACCTGGGGCTGCGGCCGGGGCTGCTGGCGGCCTCCGCGCTGGCCTTGGACTACGTGCTCAACGTCGCCGTGGCCATCTCCGCCGGCGTGGGGGCCCTCGTGTCGGCCGTGCCCGGCCTGCTCCCCCATACCCTGTCCCTGTGCCTGCTCCTGCTCGCGTTCCTCATGGTCATGAACCTGCGAGGCATCCGGGCCGCGGGCTCGGCCTTCCTGCTGCCCACCTACCTGTTCGTGGGTTGTCTGGGCATCACGCTGCTCATCGGCGCCTGGAAGGTGGTGATGTCCGGAGGCCATCCCCTGCCAGTGGCGGCGCCACCCAGGCTCCCGGAGAGCACGGCCACGGCGGGCCTGTGGCTGTTGATGCATGCCTTCGCCAACGGCTGCACGGCGATGACGGGCATCGAGGCCGTCAGCAACGGCGTTCCCCTCTTTCGCGAGCCCCGCGTGCACCACGCCCGGCAGACCTTGGTGGGCATCGTGGGCATCCTGGTCCTGCTGCTGTGCGGCCTGGCGTGGATGAGTCAGGCCTATGGCATTGGCGCGACGCCGCCAGGACAGGCCGGATATCAGAGCGTGTTGTCCCAGGTCGTCGCGGCCATCACCGGACGTGGCGTCTTCTATTACGTGACGCTGGCGGGCATCGTGCTGGTCCTCTGCCTGTCCGCCAACACGAGCTTCGCGGACTTCCCGCGCCTGTGCCGGGCACTGGCGCTCGACAACAACCTGCCCGCCGCCTTCGCGCACGTGGGCCAGCGGCTCGTCTACTCCACGGGCATCGTCACCCTGTCCCTGATGGCCGCCGCGCTGCTGGTGCTCTTCCAAGGCGTCACGGACCACCTGATTCCCCTGTTCGCGGTGGGCGCCTTGTCCGCCTTCACGCTGTCCCAGCTCGGCATGGTGATGCACTGGCGCCGCATGGGCGGGCGGGGCAAGCGCCGCTTCCAGTGGATCAACGGCGTGGGCGCGGCCTGCACGGCCACGGCCCTGGGGGTGGTGACGACCGCCAAGTTCGCCGAGGGCGCCTGGCTGACCGTCATCTTCATTCCCCTGACCTACCTGCTGCTCCAGGCGTCACGCCGCCACGCGGAGCGCGTCCGGCTGGCCACGGAGACCCAGCACCCGATTTCGGTGAAGCCGCTCGCCGCGCCGGTGGTCGTCGTGCCGATGCGACGCCTGGACGCCGTGACACAGAAGGGGCTGCACCTGGCGCTGTCCATGTCGCCGGACGTGTACGCCGTGCAGGTCGTGGGACAGCCCGACGCGCCGGGCCAGCTGAAGCGGCGCTGGGAGTGGCAGGTGGCCGCGCCGCTCCGTGCGGCGGGCCTTCCCGTGCCGCGGCTGGACGTGCTCGTGCCCACCTACCGGGAAGTCGTCGACCCGCTGCTCGCGTATGTCCAGCGCCTCTCCGCGGCGCACCCGGACCGGTTCATCGCGGTCCTGGTGCCGGAGCTCGTCGAGCGCCGCTGGCATCACTTCATCCTGCCCAGCCACACCGCCACGCTCTTGAAGATGATGCTCTTGTTTCGTGGCGGGCCCCGGGTCGTCGTCATCAACGCGCCCTGGTACCTGGGCGAACGGAGGCGCTGGCGCGCCCCCTGGCGTTGAGGCGGTCGGCAGGCGCCGCTCAGACGAGGTTCTTCATGCTCACGACGAGGTTCTTGTCGCTGCTGCCCAGCGTGCTCGCGTCGTCGGTGGGGATGACGTAGCCCTCATCCGCGCCCACGTGCTTGCGGTAGTAGTCCACCACGCCAGAGTCCAGGACGTTGGACGTGGTGCTCTTCTTGATGCCGTACACGGAGCCATCCGCGTTGCGCGCCTTGATGGAATCCGGCGCGGCGGACAGCAGGTCGTCGTGCGTGCCCGACACCCGGCCGCCCTCCTCGGGCTGCATCGTCATGGAGGCGTTGTTCCCCTCGATGTAGCTCACGTCGTAGTACGTCTTGCCGAAGCCCCCGTCGAACTTGACCTCGCCCAGCGTGGCCGCGGTGCCATCCCCCGCCGTGCTCCGGAAGTTGCCGGACCAGTTCTCCGGGAACGGGACCGTCTGCGTCTTGCCCGGCTCCAGGGTGATGGAGTCGAGCTCCTTCTCCCCCGCGTTGGGCGTGAACTTGATGGTCATCGGCGTGGTGCCGTCATTCTTGAAGGTGATGGTGTTGCCGTTCTTCGGCACGCCCTGCGAGTCTCCGACACCGGCGACGGGCTGGGTCTGCGAAGCGGGAGCAGCCGGCGCGGAGTGCGCTGTCGGCGCGACGGGAGCGGACTGCGCGGCGGCGGCGTTCTGAGCCACGGGCGCGGCCGGCGCGGAGTCGAACCCGTCCACGCCCCGTCCCAGGGACGCGGCGTTGCAGCCCTTCACGTTCGACGCGGGCGAGGCACCGCACGGGGGACGCTGAGCGCCTTCGGCCCCCAGGACGCGCGTGGCGTCGGTCAGCACCTGGGCCAGCCGGGCGAAGTTCTGCGCCAGCGCCTCCACGCCGCTTCCCTTCGCCGCGCCCTGCGGCCCATCGAAGCCATCCATCTGGAGGAGCTGACGCAGCGGCTCGAGCTGCCGGGAGCCCGTGGCGGACGACCCGACATTCGCGGGGCGCTCGACTCCGGAGGCGCGCTGAAAGGAAGGGCTGGAGACGAACGAACGGGAAACGGGGGAGAGCGCCATGAGTGGGGTCCTCGGCTCAGGGTGGATGCCGGTACGTAAAGCAGGCGTCGTGCCAGCTCCCACCTCGGCTCCCCATGCCGACAACCTGCTGAAATCCCTCAGCTCAGGCGCGGCGGAAGGAAGACGAAGCCCAGCCCGGCCTGGTGACTGGACTCCCTGCTGATGTTCGCAGTCACCACCCTCCGTGGCCGCAGCGACCTCCAGGCCGGCACGCCCGGGGGCCCAGCCATTTGAGCTCCCCACGGGACACGACCGAGCCCCGAGGCCCGGGCCTACAACAGCTTCTGGCCCAGGACGTCGAACGCCTCCAGCGCGCTCGCGGCGGCGGGACTGGACGGATAGTCCTCCGCCAGCAGCGTCCAGAGCAGGGTGTCGCGGAGCACACCGTCGGGCGCCATCAAGCGCTTGCGCAGGGTGCCTTCATGCGTGAAGCCGAGCTTCCGCGCCACCGCGACACTCCGGACATTGCGCGGGTCACAATGAATCTCGACGCGGCGGATGCCTTCGACCTCGAAGGCCACGCGCGTGAGCGCCGCGGCGACCTCGGTGGCCAATCCCTTTCCAATGTGGTCGGTGGTAATCCAGTAGCCCAGCTCCCGAGCCCCCTCCCCCACACGTGGGTGCAGCCCCGAGCCGCCCAGGACCTCCGTCCCGCTGCGGTCGAAGACGGCGTAGGTGAAGTCCTGCCCCAGGTCGAAGAGGCCGCGAAAGCGCCGCAGGGCGGAGGCCTGCTCCGCCACGCTCATCGGGTATTGCCCCGCCCACGGCATCCACGGGCGCAGGTGTTCGAGATTGGCTTCGATGGCGCGGAGCGCACGCGCGGCGTCACCGGGTGACCAGCAACGAATCAGCGTGCGCGGCGTCTGGAGGGTGTAGGCGGGGCCGGCTGGGGTCGAAGTCATGACAAACCCGGTGAAGGACTGGCAATGCGCGCGGAATTGCCGGAGGACTCGCGGAGCCTCCCTTGCCCTGTCACGTTATTCGACCCCAGGCGACAGGCGGTGTCCAGGACGCCGCCCGTCTGGTCATCCGCCCCTGACTAGAATGACGCGTCCATCAGCGGCACGAACCCGCCATGGGCGCGGCGGCCCTCATCATACGGCGCGGTGTCCGGGTGCATGCGCGGGTCGGACATCGCCTTCCCCCACCCCGCGTCGCGAGCCTCCTTCGACGGCCACTCCACCCAGGCGAAGACGACCTGCTCGTCACCGGTGGCCTTCACCGCGCCCTTGAAGTCCGTGACCACGCCGTCCGGAATGGCATCCCCCCACGCGTCAACGACGCGCAGCGCGCCATGCTCCACGAGCACCGCCGCGAGCCTGGAGGCGATGGCGTGATAGGCCTCCTTGTTCCCAGCCGGAACCGGGACGAGGGAGCCATCGACATAGCCCGTCTTTCCCTCGCCTCGCCCATGGAGGCTGGGAACGAAGCCGCCGTAGATCATCCGCTTCCCGTCGAAAGGCATGTGCGCGCCCATCTCCTGCATCCGGGGGTCTCGGAACACCTTCGCGTTCGCTTCGTCACGCGTCGCCTTGTCGGGGTACTCAATCCAGGAGAAGACGATGACCTCGTCGGGCTGCGCCTTCACCGCGCGCCGGAGGTCGGTGACCTTGCCCTCCGGAACGTCCTCGCCCCAGTTCTCCACGAAGCGCGTCGCGCCAAACTCCTGGTACATGGGCGCGGCGGCCAGGGCGAGCTTCAGATAGGCATCCTTGTTCGCCGCGGGCACCGCACACACGAATCCGTCGATATAGGCCATGGCATCCCTCCAGATGGCGCCTCTGCTTTGACAAGAAAGGTTGATATCAACATAATGACCCGTGTCAATGTCCCGAGCCGTCCCCTTCGCCACGACGTTGCAGGTCCGTGACAACTGCCTGTGCCTGGCCGTCCAACAGGCCGCGCGGGCCCTGGCGCGGCGCTTCGATGAAGCCTTGCGCCCCGTGGGCCTCACCCATGGACAGTTCTCCCTGCTGATGTCGCTCAACCGTCCCCAGCCGCCGTCCCTCGGGCCCGTCGCCGAGCTGCTGGCCATGGACCGGACGACCCTGACCGCCAACCTCAAGCCGCTCGAGAAGCGCGGGCTGCTGAAGACCACGGTCGACCCCGCGGACCGCCGGGGACGGCTGCTGGTGCTGACGGACGCCGGGCTCCAGTTGCTCCGCGCCGCGCTGCCCCACTGGGAGCGAATGAACGAGGAGACCCGGCGGCTGCTGGCGCAGACCGACGTCGACGCCCTGCGGGCCGGCCTGCGTGCCCTGACGTAGCCCTCCGCGCACCAGGGCGTCGTCATCCAGGGAGTCGTCCTCGGTGAGGAGGCGCGGAAGGGAGCCCCAGGCGAGAGCGCTGTTGCAGCCCCGTGCGAACCCGCAGGCGGCCTACCGCACCACCTGCGCCTGCGTGGCGCTCACGCCGTCTCCCCACACGCGCACCTCCAGGGCCCCCGCCTGCTCCGCGCGGAAGTAGAACACGCTCTCCTGCTGCGGCCCCTCCAGGGACACGACGTTGCCGTCGCCCAGCAGGGGCAGCGACTGCGTACACGCCGCGTCCTGGAAGAAGGACACATTCCCCACCGCGCCCTGGGCCTCCACCCGCAGTGAGGCCGAGGCCAACGCCGCCAGGTTGCCCACCGGGTCCTGGCTCTGCACCACCAGCGCGTCGGAGCACGCACCGGCCGCCAGCTCGCGCGCGGGCGTCAGGAAGGCCACCCGCGCCGCCGCGCCAGCGACCACGTCCACGTCGAAGGTGCTGCCCGGAACCGTGGCCCGGTCATACCCCGCGCCGCTGATGCGATTGCGGCTGATGAGGTTGGCTCCGCCCAGGTCCGAGATGGCCGCCTGATACGGAAAGCCATTCACCACCGCGTCATGGTGCAGCGTGTTCTCCAGGACCACCAGCTCCGTGGAGTGCGCGAGCGGACCGCCGTCAGCCGCCGCCTGCGACAGGTCGATGCCGATGTCATTCGCCTCCAGGGTGTTGTCCTGGATGACGATGCCCTGGCACAGCGGCACGTCCACGTGCGGGCCCCCCACGACCAGGATGCCCGAGGCCACGAAGCCGGAGCCGGTGTAGGCGTGCCCCACCACCCGGTTCGACACCGCGCGCCCCGTGGCGCCCGAGCTGAAGAGGATGCCCACCCTCGCGATGTGCGCGCTGGGCCCGCCGCCCTCCACCCCGTTGCCCTCCACCGCCAGCACCACCCGCCCCGACCCCACGATGCCCGCCTTCTGGTAGCCGACGACGTGGTTGCGGAGGACCTCCACCTCGCGCACGTCGGCTGCGTCCATGGCGTGGCGCACCTCGATGGACACGCCCTCCTGACACGCCCCCTGCTCCGCGTTCTGACGCAAGTCCCACACCCGGCTGTCGGTGATGGAGCCGCTCGCCCCCACGAACCGGATGCCACTCAGCGCGTCCTCGCCGCCGTCGCAGGCGGACTCCGCCAGTCCGCGCGCCTGCACCGTCACGTCATGGACGTGGGCCGTGTCCCCACGGTTGCGGAGCACCGCGCCCAGGAAGCGCCCTCCCTCCGGGTCCACCGCCGTCACCACGTGCCCCGCGCCGTCGTACGTGAAGCCGTCCGGGACATGCACCGTGCCCTCCGTCGTGCAGTCCGCCGTCAGGACGACCCGGGCACGCTCCATCCGCGCCGGGCAGGGCGGAAACGCGCCACACCTGCGGCCCTCCCAGCCAATCAGATAGGTGTGCGTCGCGCTCAGCCCCGCGGCATTGGTGACGGTGAGCCGCACGGTGGGCTCCCGGTCCGCGGGCACGCATGAGGGCTCGGACCAGCGCACCTCGCCCTGGGTTCCCACCTGGCTGGGAGGCCCCAGCAGGCCCGTGTTCGTCGTCCACGCGAAGGTGAGGGCCCCACCCTGCGGGTCCTCCGCCACCGCATGGAGCCGCACCACGTCCGCGCCCAGCGCGGCCCCCTGGGACTGGGCCGTGGAGACGATGACGGGCGGCAGCCGCCGCACCACGCACAGGTCCAAGGTCCCGTCCCGCGTGCCTCCCCAGCCGTCCCGGACGGTGACGCGGAACCGGCACGCCCCACACACACCGTCTGGAGGCGACGCCGGCGTGAAGCGCGGCGACGCGGCCCCCGCATCGTCGAAGGTGCCATCACAGCTCGCCGTCCAGGCATAGGTGAGCGCGTCACCGTCATCATCCCAGCCCTGCGCCTGGAGCTGAACGGAGTCTCCAAAGGGGACCTCCCGCGACGGCCGCGACGCCAGCTCCACGAGCAGCGGCGAGCGGTTGAAGTGGCTGTCCGCCTCCACCCCGAAGCCATGGTCCCGGGCCACCCGCAGCGAGAAGTCCAGCACCGCGCTGACGCCCGCCGCGTTCGTGACCTGGAGCGACAGCGAGACGGGCCCCGAAGCCTCCGGCGCCGTCCACACGGGCGCGGCCCGCGCGGCATCACTGAAGGTTCCATCCGAGGCCCTCCAGGCGAACGCCAGGGTGCCCCCCGGGGCCGCGTCCTCCGCGACCGCCTGGAGTGAGACGTCGCCTCCGGGTGGCACCTCCGCGAGCGAGGCCAGCACCGCGTCGATGAGGGGCGCCCGAGGGGTGGCCGGTGGCCCCGAGTCCACCGGCCGGGGCACCAGGACCGCCAGGGAGGTCTGGTGGGCCCGCAGGCCCACCCCCGGCACGTCCAGGCGCGCGACGACCTCGCCGCCCTCCCCCACCACCGTGGCGCGCACCTGGGCGGCCTCGCCCGAGGCCACGCCGCGCACCAGCCCCTGCCACAGGCCCTCACCACCGCCGAGCGCGGCGCCCGCCTCCGCGCCCCGCGCGGGCGTGAGGGTGGCGCGAACCTCCACGACGGGCGTGGCCGCCAGGGAGCGCGGCAACACCACCCACACCCGAGCCGACGCGGACGGCTCCAGCGCGACGGGCGGGGACTCCTCCAGGCGGCAGCCCGCGGCGGCCAGCAGGACGAGGCCCATGAAGCGAAACCAGCGTGGCAGGTCCACGAACTTCATGGCGGTATCTCCCCACGGTCTCCCGGCTCGCGGACCGTCGCAGTGCAATCACATCCGTCATGCCCCCATCATCATACACGGTCCGGAGCACGAACGACTGTCCAGCGCCAGCGGCGACCCCGTCCGTGGAGTCCATGTTGCCCTGCACGGACTCACACTATCCATGCCCTCCCAACGGAGCACCGCGCAGTGGAAGGAACACGGCATGGGCAGGCAAAAGTGGATGTATTTCAGGGTCCTCCTGGCGGGCGCGCTGGCCGCCCCCGCAGGGGGCTGCATGGATGGAGACAGCGATACCGCAGAGATTCACACCCACGAAACAGGCAACACGGCGCCCATCCTCCATGAAGGTTTCCAGGCCCCCACCTGTGGCTTCATCCCCTGCCGCGTGGCCGAGCAGGACAGCGTCCTGACGCTGTTGGAGGACTGCGTCACCCCTTCCACGCTCTACATCCCGGAGGGCTACACGCTCGACGGTGCGGGCCACACCGTCACCGCCATGGCCGGCCCGGCGGCGAACTTCCTGGGTCCCATGGCCCGCAACTGCGGCGCCCGCGCGTCCTACAGGGACCTGACGCTGGTGATGCTGGAGTTCACGGAGGGCTGCAACACCGGCGACGACCTGCTCGCCGGCATCCTGTACGACAACGCCTCGGGCAGCGTCACCCGCACGCAGCTCTTCAACATCCGCCATGGGGCAGGTGACCGCGCCTGTCAGGAGGGCGTGGGAATCGTGGCGCGCGGCACGGGCCCGGTGGCGGAGCCCTCCACGGTCGACATCGTGGACAGCGTCCTTTCGGGCTACCAGAAGGCGGGCATCGCCGTCACCGGCACCGTCGTGGCGAACATCACCGGCAACCGCATCATCGGCGAGGGCCCGCTCGGCACCCTCGTGCAGGCGGGCGTCCAGTTGGGCCTGGGCGCCACGGGCACCGTCGTGGCCAACACCATCGTCGGAAACACATACACGGGCGCGGGCGTGGCGGCGGGCATCCTCGTCCACGGAGGCGCGCTGCACGGCGGGCCCCTGTCGTCAGGTCTCACCATCCGCGACAACACCCTGTTCAACAACGATATCGGCATCTACCTGGCCCAGGGCAACGCGAGCGGGGGCCCGCCTCCAGCGGCCACGCGAATCACCGTCGTGAACAACCAGCTTCGTCACGACCGGGTCACCAACGGGTATGTGTACCAGGCCGCCATCGCCGACCTGGGCACCGGCAACATCATCCACTCCAATACCATCACCGGAGCCGGGTACGACCCGGCGACGCTCCCCGGCGCCACCTTCACCGTGGACGTGGCCGCGGGAGCCGCCACGACCCTGGTCTTCTTCACGCCCTCACGGCGGGTCCCCGTGGGGGCCTGCTCCGGCCCGCTCATCCTCCAGGCCCAGGACGCGGACGGCAACCTGTCCCGGCCAGCGGAGACGGCCCTCAACCTCACCGCGCTGGGCCCCGCGGCGGCGGGCATCCAGTTCTTCGCCAGCGCCCGGTGCGAGGGGCCCGCGGTGGCGGAGCTCGACATCGCGAACGCGCAGGCCCAGGGCACCTTCTCCTTTCGGGCGGCGAGGGCCGGCAGCGTCTCCGTGTTCGCCTGGAACGCGGACCTGGCGGGCGCGCAGTCCCAGGTGGTGACCACCGGACTGGCGGAGGCACCGCGCACCGCGCCGCCGCGCTGAAGCCCCGCCTCCGCCCCGCAGCGCCAGCCCGGGCCCGCCCATCAGGTGGACCCGGGCTTGTTTTTTCCCGCCTGCGTGGACTCGCAATGGACATACAAACACAACTCAGCCTCATTCAATCCCAGCCGAACAATGCCACTGCCGCCACACAGGGCAAGGCCCGCGCGGCGCCGGGCGGCGGGAGTGCCGGGATTCCATCGCTGCTCATGTCCTGAGCGACGACATTGAGACACTGCTTCGACGCACCGCGTCCCGATGTCTCATTACATCCCCACTGTTGGATTGAGAGTGATTGAAGTGACCTCCGGGAGGGCTTTGCCATGCAGGGCTCCTCCCCCAGGTTGCTCTTGGCCCGTCAATCTCAGTCAGGCGGCTGGGCGCTGTAACACGGCCCTGCCTGTCTCACTGATGAATTACAGCGGGTCTCAACAGGAGAAGCGAATGAACCGGTTGGTCGTAGGATTGGTTTCATGGATGGCCCTGGTCATGGCCACGGGTGGGAACGCGGCATGGGCGGAAGAGGCGGAAGTCTCGCCCGACGTCGTTCCCGTCACGACGAGTTGGATCTACCGCGATGCCATGGAAGCCCCCTGGCAGGACTACTCATGGTCCCAGCGCTCGCTCACGAACACCTCCCCCGTGGCCGCGGGGCGCTATTCCATCTCCACGACGATGAGCGCCTGGGAGGGGCTGTATTTCAATACGTCCCCGCTGACCGTGAATCCTGGGGCGACGTTCACGGTGCGCGTGCATGGCGGGACCGCGGGCAACAACGCGGTGTTGCTGGCGAGGGCGGTGGTGAACGGCACCTTCACCCCTGGCACCGAGTTGGGCCCGTATTGCACGGGGGGCCGCATCCGCGCCAACACCTGGGTGACGTGTGACGTGCCCACGTCCCTGCTGGTGCCGCAGGGGGCGGCGCTGACAGGTCTGGTGATTCAGGAAGGGCGCGGGATTCGCCTGCCCACGCTCTACTTCGACGAGCTGGGCGTGCGCGGGCTGGCCGCGCCGCCGCCACCGGTGGAAGTGTCCATCAACCCGGCGTCCGTCACCGTGCCCGCTGGGGGGACGCAGACCTTCACCGCCACGGTGACGGGCAGCACCAACACCGCGGTGACGTGGTCCGTCCAGGAGGGCGCCGCGGGGGGCACCATCACCTCGGCCGGCGTGTACACCGCGCCCGCGACCGCAGGCACCTATCACGTGGCGGCGACGAGCCAGGCGGCCCCGACGAAGTCCGCGGTGGCCACCGTCACCGTGACACGCACGCAGCCACCGCCGGGCAACAAGTGGGTGTCCGGCTATTACACGGGCTGGAACGCGGACCTGTACCCGCCGGAGAAGGTGGACTTCTCCGCGCTGACGCACATCCTCGTCGGCCGCGTCACGCCCCGGCCCGATGGCACGGTGAACACCCAGTTCGACAACTCGAACGGGCCCGCCATTGCCCGCACCTTGTCGACGCGCGCCCATCAGGCGGGCCGCAAGGCCATCATCATGGTGGGCGGGGCCGGTGAGCATGATGGCTGGGTGGGCGCCGCGTCCAACGCGAACCGGGCGCGCTTCGTCCAGAACCTCCTCAACGCCATGGACAGCTTTGGCTATGACGGCCTGGACATCGACTGGGAGCCGGTGGAGGCCGCGGACAAGCCCTTCCTGCTGGCCCTGATTCAGGAGCTGCGCGCGGCCCGCCCCCAGATGCTGCTCACCATGCCCATTGGCTGGGTGAACAGCAATTTCCCCGAGGACGCGGACCCGTGGTTCACCAACCTGGTGCCCTATTTGGACCAGATGAACGTGATGAGCTACGAGATGACGGGGCCCTGGGGCGGGTGGCTGTCCTGGTACACGTCCGCGCTGACGGGCGAGTCCGGCCTCCACCCCACGTCGGTGTCCTCCAGCCTCAACGCCTGGGTGAACGCCGGCATCCCCAAGACGAAGCTGGGGATGGGCATCCCCTTCTACGGCATGGCCTGGCGAAACATCACCGGTCCCTACCAGCCCTACACGGACTGGTCCGACTACGTGGGCAGCGACAACTCCTTCACCTACCGGAAGATTCTGCAGCTGTCGGCGACGGGCACCTACCGCTGGGACGAAGCGGCCCAGGCCAGCTATGTCACCTTCGACGTTCCCGTGGAGGACGGCACCGTGCGGTGGATTTCGTATGACTCGCCTCAGGCCATCGCCGCCAAGGGCGCCTTCGCCCATGACAACGGATTCGGTGGCACCATCATCTGGACCATCAACCAGGGGTGCACGGATCCGGCCACGGGCGCCAATCCATTGCTCGACGCGGTGAAGGGCGCCTTTCTCCCCTAGAGGCCACCTGGGTGACCGCGCATGGGGTCCCGCGGCCCGTCATTGAGAAGCCGCGGGGAGTCCCTCCTCGAGGTGCCATTGACCAGCGAGCATGGCACCTGTCTCCCAGGGCCGGTGGAGAGCGCTCGCCTGCCCTCGTGGTGGAGACACCTTACCCGCCCTTGACAACCCAGGCCGCGGCACCCGGCTTGCTCCCGGTCGCCCACGGTGGCTGCGTGATTGCCCACACCGGGCACTCCGCGGTCCACAGCGGGCCCAGGAAGCACACGGAGGTAGACGGTGATGCGTTACGGATGGAAGTCAGTGGCGGGGGCAGTGGGGATGTGCGTCGTCTCGGGATGTGGAGTGCCCACCGAGTCCGAGGAAATGGAAGTCACCCAGGCAAGCCTGGCGTCACAAGCTGAACCGGTGGGTGTGGACCTGCCGCGGGTCCCCTCCGAGCAGGAGGTGGCCTGGGAGCTGGACCTGTACCCCACGGTGGGCGTGAGCGCCCTGCCGACGTTGAATCTGGTGAAGTTCTGGACCTACGAGCGATTCCTCATCAACGGCGACAAGGGCATCTGGACGCGTCCCCAGTTGGAGCGGAACCTGCTCGCGAAGGCGGCGGTGGATGAGTGCTTCTCCTCCGTTGGCGGCCCCATCACCCAGCCTCCGTGCGCGCCGGGCACGAAGCCCAAGCGCAACCAGGCCTACGTCTGGGGCCTGGCGCAGGCGGACCGGTCCCTGTGGTTCGGCACGGTGGCGAACACGCTGTGCCTGGTGGAGCAGGGCTTCCTCGGCGCCACCACGCCCCAGGAGAACCCCTATTGGGTGTGCGAGTTCGGGGCGAGCCAGTCCGGCACGGGTGACTTCCGCCCGCCCGACCTGCAGCGCTACCGGCTGGATACGGGGGTGCTGTCGTCGCTCAACGGGAGCCTGCCCGCCGGTGCGGACCTCCTGCGGCGCTCCACCGTGGGCCTGCGCTCGGCGGGCGCGCAGGACGGCGTCGTCTTCCTGGCGGGCCCCAGCCTCATCGCGGGCATCAACCTGTTCGCCTTCAATTCGGAGACGGGGGCCTTCCTCGGCGCGACGAACTTCCCGCAGTACAGCAACATCCGCGAGTGGGTGAATGTCCGCGGCGCGCTGTACACGGGCGTCGCCTACAGCCAGGTGGTGGGCAACGCCCCTGGCGGCGCCGTCCTCCGGTGGCGTGGCCAGCGGTCCACCAACCCCGCCGTCCTCTTCAACTTCGAGGTCGTCGGACAGACGGACGCGGAGGTGGCCAACCTGGTGGAGCACGCCGGCCGCATCTACGTGACGACGTGGCCCACCTTCCTCTCGGGTGGCTCCCCCTCGCCGCTGACAGCGCGCTTCATGGGCGTGTGGCGCAGCCCCCGGTTGGAGCAGAACGGACTGGACGACGACGACGCCACCCATTGGAGGAAGGTCTGGGACATCCGCGACTACGAGCCGGACCTGGTGGCCGCGGCCACCACGGGCGGCGGCGCGGTGGCGTCGTTCGACGGGCGGCTGTACTGGGGCACGATGCACGTCCCCTTCCTCGCCACGTCGGTGGCGCTGGGCGCGCATGCCGCGGGCCTGCTGGACCTGGACGCGGACGGCAGCGGCAGCCTCGACTGGTTGGAGTTGCTGAACACCGCGCTGGGCACGCACCGCTCCACGTCCGTCTTCCAGAGTGATGAGCTGGGCAACCAGAACGAGCACGTGCGCGTCATCTACGGCGAGAAGTATCTGCCCCGGTATTCCCCCATCACCAAGGGCTACAACATCGGGTTCAACGCCTTCTATCGCAACCGCCTGGAGAAGCCCGAGCCGCGCTGGGGCTCGTCTGGCCTGGGCAACTTCTTCAACGCCTATACGTGGGCGATGGAGGTCCACGACAAAGACTTGTACCTGGGCACCTTCGACTGGAGCCAGGTGGCGCGCGTGGGCTTGCAGGAGGCCATCGGGGGCGTGACGCTGCCCCCCATGGCGCCGCCCGCCATCGCCTCCAGCCTCCACTCCGTGGAGGACGCGCGCCGGGCCCACCACCACTTCCTGCGGGTGCTCAACATCGCGATTCCGAAGGAGGGCGCTGACCTCTTCCGCTTCGAGAACCGCAACCAGAGCGCGGTGGCGGAGTCGCTCCGGGGCCTGGGCAACAACACCAACTATGGCGTTCGCACGATGGTGAGCGGGAAGAAGTCGCTCTACGTCGGCACTGCGAACCCGATGAACCTCCATCCGGACGGCGGCTGGGAGCTCCTCCAGCTGAAGAAGGACTGAGGCGGCCCTCCCCCGGCCGGAGCCCAGGCTTCCAAGGTCTGGGGTCCGGCCGGGGTGACTGGGATGGAGAATTTCTGTCGGAGTGCAGTCAAAACTTCGTGTCAGGCCATGGCGGCGGATTCGCAAATAGAGGGGAAGGACTAAATAGGCACCATGCCCCTCTCTTCCACGGTTTCCATGGCCGCCCTGAGTCTGTCTGTCCTTGCCCCGCTGTCCGCCCTCGCGTCCGAGCGCAAGGTGGACAATCAATATGTGGACGTCTCCGCCTACCTGACGTCGGAGGCGGACATCGAGGCGTGGTACCAGCTCACGCGCAACCTCAAGCAGAACTTCGACGACATCTGTGGCGACACGTTCTGCGAAGGCGAATACAGCAACATCGAGTCGCTGCGCTTCCGCTGTTCGGTGCATGCCCTGACGGGCCGGATGGGCCAGTGCGTCTGGGTCTTCGCGGCCAGCAACGAGGAGGTCGACCCGGCGACGGGCGTCGTGACGGTGGATGCCCGGACCTGGACCTGCCAGGCCCCGCTGGCGCCGCGCACCACGATGCAGAAGTTCCTGGCGGCGCTCGCCGGCAACGCGCCGCTCTACGCGACGCTGCCGCGCACCCAGACGACGATTTACGACGGCCTGGTCACCTGCCTCTGATGCCGCACCTCGCGGCGCGGTGAACACGCCGGGCGCTGGAGCGAGCGGAGGGCTCCAGCGCCGGAAACGGCGAGCCCCTACTCCTCCGCGAAGTTCTCGATGAGCTCGTCGATGACCTCGACGATGTGCTCCGAGAAGGCCTGGAAGTGCTTGGCCTTCTTCGTGCCCAGGAGCTTGGGCAGCTCGAAGACCTCGTCGTGGTAGTAGCCGACGACGCCCATCTCCCCTTCCGGGGTGACGTCACGCGGGTTGAAGCACCAGAAGTTGTCCACCGCGTCGTCATCCGCGCGCTGGAAGAAGAGCGCCTCGTTGATGGCCTCCTCCACCTCGGGCTCCTCGCCGTCCACCGCGTCCGACGGGTCCGGCGCCGCCGCGCGAAGGAACTCCGGCTCCTCCATGCCGATGAGCTCCCGCCCGCCGTGCAGCACCTTGAAGACGCCGTAGGTGCTGATGAAGTGCACGTAGCTGGGGGGCAGCTTCAGCCCGAACTTCTTCTCCAGCTTCGCCACCTCGGCGGCCGTCACGGGCGCGGAGAACTCCACGGACATGTCCTCGATTTCCTCCGCCAAGGACTTGAGCCGCTCCACCGCTGCCGCCACCGCGCCCTCATTCGATGTGTTCGCCATGATGCGCGCACGCTAACGAAACCGTGCGCCGCGCCCAAGCCCTTCAGCGAAGCAGGTCCTGCCCGCGAAGAAGGTGCTTCGCGACTTCTCGGTAGGACCAACCGCTGCCGTCCAGCACGTCCGGAACCAGCAGCTTCGACAGCGCCGCCGCCATGGCGCTGGGGTGTCCGTGGAAGTGATGCTCCGCCTGCACGGCGTCCACCGCGTCGAAGCGGTCATCCGCCACGACGATTCTCGCCTTCAGAGAATCCGCGTAGGTCGAGCAGTCGTTGTAGTAGGTCCACGCCACGTCCCGCACGGTGATGGGGCCCAGTGCCACCAACTCGCCGTGGAAGAGCAGGTTCTTCGCGGAGAGCGAGCCCCCGGTGAAGAGCAGCGCGTAGTCGAGCCCCTCGTGGATGATGTTGCCCTCCACCTCCAGGTCTCCCGCGATGAGCAGGCGGGACTGGTCTTCCAGGACGAGGTTGCCCTTCACCACGACGCGGGATGCCTCGAGGACGCGGTCATCCCCCTCGGAGAGCTTCAAGTCTCCGGAGACCACCTCCGCGGCACTCGCGTTCGTCAGTTTCGCCTTGAGCGCCGCTCGCTGCGCGGCGGTGCCGCAGTGCGGGTGGAGCGAGCCTTCATCGAGCAGCTTCTGAAGCGGGGACATGGCCGCGCATCAAGGCACGAGGGCGCGAGACACTCAACGCTTCAGCCAGGGAGAAGCGGAGGCCCGGGATGGCCTCCGCCTCCCGCGGACATCACTTCAGCGCGGGGGACACGACCTTCAATTGCGGCGCCACCACCTTCTGGTCGCCCACGACGATGAAGGTCATCGCCTCACGGGTCAGCATCTTCGCGGCCAGCTTCTGCACGTCCTCGGGCGTGACGGCCATCACCGACTGCACGTAGTTCTGCAGGTAGGCGTCCGGCAGGCCGTGCAGGTCCACGAAGCGGAGCTGGTTGATGATGCCGCCGCGCGACGAGTTCTGGAGCAGGAAGGTGCCCGCCAGGTAGCTCTGCACGGCGCTCAGCTCCTCGGCAGGAGGCGGCGTCTTGCGCAGGGTGGCCACCTCGCTGAGGATCTCCTTCAGCGACTCGCCCGTGACGGCCGTCGTCACGTCCGCGTTCTGCACCCAGTAGGCGTCGTCCAGGTGCGCGGACACCTCGCTGTACGGCGAATACGTGTAGCCCTTCGCCTCGCGGATGTTCGCGGTGATGCGCGAGCTGAAGTAGCCGCCGAGCAGCGTGTTGAGCACCGTCTGCTTGACGTAGTCCTGGTGGGAGGGCGGCAGGGCCTTCACCGCGACGCGCACCGTGGACTGCACCGAGCCGGGGCGGTCGATGAACTGCACCGCCTTCGCCACCCTCTGCTTGGGCGGGTTCTTCAGCCGCGCCGGGCCGGCCTTCCAGCCGGAGAACGCGTCCTTGATGGCCTTCTCCACCTGCGCGGGCTCGAACCGGCCCACGACGTAGAGCCGCGCCCGGGCCGCGCCGATGTTCGCGTCATAGTGCGCGCGCACGGCCTCCGCCGTGTAGCCCTTGAGCTGGGCCTCCGGCGGGAAGTAGCGGCCATACGGGTGGTCCCCGTAGAGCGACTGGAGCAGGCGCTCATTGGCGAGGGTGCCCGGCTGGCTCTTGTAGATGGCCATCTCCCGCACCAGGTCGCCCTTGACGCGGTCGACCTCGGCGGGCGGGAAGGCGGGGTTCTGGATGACGTCCGCGATGAGGGCCACCGCGTCCGGCGCCGACTCGGAGAGGACCTCCAGGCCGATGAAGGTCTGGTCCATCGTCGTGCCGATGTTGAGCGAGCCCCCCAGGCTGGCGGCGGCCTGGGCAATCTGCTCGGCGGAGCGGGTGGTGGTGCCCTCCGACAGCAGCTTGCCGGTCAGGTCCGCCAGCCACGTCTCCGTGGCCTTCTCGTGGATGTTGCCCGTGTCGATGGCCAACTGGAGGGCGACCTTCGGCATGTCACCGTAGGGCAGCAGCGAGACCTCCAGCCCGTTGTCGAGCTTGAACTCCGTGCGCGTGGGGACCTTGAAGGGCTTGGGCGCCGCGGCGGCCGGAGCGGGCTGCCGGGCGGGCGCGGGGGTGGACGCGAAGGCCGGAACGGACAGCATCCCGAGCACCATCAGCGCGGGCGCGACAAAGCGGGTGCGAATTGCGTGCGTGGTCATGGGTGCATGTCCTCAGGGGGCCTGCGTCTTGGAGGCGGTCGCCGCGGCGGGCGTCACCGTCAACACCGTGCGGTTCTCTTTGCGGAGGTACTCCTGGGCCGTCTTCTGGATGAGCGCCGGCGTCACCTTCATCAGCTCGGACTCCAGCCGGTTGATGCGCGCCGGGTCGTCGAAGAAGAGCGCGAAGGAGGCCAGCAGGTCCGCGCGGCCGAAGCCGAGGAAGCCCTCCAACTGCCCGTACAGGCGCGAGCGCGCCTTCACCCGCGCGCGCTCCAGGGTCGCCGCGTCGATGGGCTGGCTGCGCAGTTGCTCCACCACGCCGTCGAACTCCTGGAGGAGGGTGTCCGTCGGGGTGTCCGTGTCGTGGAACAGGTAGGCCGTCCACTGCATGGGGCCGTTGTAGTTCCAGTGGTTGCCCAACTGGTTCACCCCGCCCGCGACGTCACCCGTCAGGCCCTTCTTCTGCACGAGCTGCTGGTAGAGCGCGCTGTCGTTGCCATGCAGCAGCACCTCGTCGACCAGCGCCATGGCGAAGTACTCGGGCGTGCCCACGTCGGGCATGTGGTAGCCCACCGCGAGCGCCGGCCGCTGGGCCAGCGTGTCCTGCTTGTCGTGCCGCTTCTCCTTCGTCTGGCGGGGCTCGGAGATGTCCGGCTTGGACGGCTGCGCCACGGTGGGCAGCGGGCCGAAGTACTTTTGAATCCAGCCCTTCACCTGCTCCGGCTCGAAGTCACCGACGACGACCAGCGCGGCGTTGCTGGGGGCGTAGTACGTCTTGAAGAAGCTGCGCACGTCCTCCAGCGACGCGGCCTCCAGGTCCTTGAGGTCGCCGTAGAAGTTGTGGGCGTTGTACCAGTTGCTGTTGGCCACCTGCGGCATGTCCAGCCACGGGAAGCCGCCGTAGGGCTGGTTGATGACGTTGACCTTCACCTCGTTGGTCACCACGCCCTGCTGGTTCTTCAGGTTCTCCTCCGTCACGTCCAGGCCGCGCATGCGGTCGGCTTCGGCCCAGAGGATGGGCTCCAGCGCGTTGGAGGGGATGACCTCGAAGTAGTTGGTGAAGTCGAAGCGCGTGGAGCCGTTGAGCACGCCGCCGTTCTTCTGGATGAGGCGGATGAACTCCATCTTCCCCAGGTTCGTCGAGCCCTGGAACATCATGTGCTCGAACAGGTGCGCGAACCCGGTGCGGTCCTTCGGCTCGATGCGGAAGCCGATGTTGTAATAGACGGCGACCACGGCCTTGGGCGCCGAGCTGTCGCGCGAGAGGACCACCTTCAGCCCGTTGTCGAGCTTGTAGTAGTCCACGGGGACCTGGAGCTTCGACCGCGGCTCGGCGGGGGCCTCCTGCTTCGCCGTCTCCACGGCGGGCGGCGCTTCCGGCTTCTGGGCTTCCTGCGTGGTCGCGCAGCCGGTGAACGCGGCCAGTGCTACCGCTCCGAATACTTTTCTCATCGGACCTCCCCTGGATGACGTGACGACTCGTCGAATGATGGAGCCACTACGGCGCTTCCCGACTCCCGATTGCCAAAGATTCAAGGCCCCGGCAACCCGCTCGGTCGTCGCCGGATGGCTTTGCGCCGCGAGCCGTTCAACTTCAGGCTCTCCGGGCAAACCAAGACAACTGGGGGCCGATTTTCAAGAGGGTACTCGTCACCTGGACGGAATCTGCCTACGCTGGAAGGCTCCACCAGGAGGTGGCGCGATTCTTCCTTCGTCCTCCCAGACCTCCCCAGCCGGTTGGCACGACACGCTCGTGAAACACCTGGAACCGCTCCTCGGGGCCTTCACCGCGAAGATGGCCATCCAGACAGCCTCGCTGCGGACCCTGAAGAAGCCCCCTGAGCAGCTCAAGCGGGAAGACCTGCCGCAGCTGCTCGAAGGCCTCAAGCCCATGTTGAACACTTTCATCGGGGCCCTCCACGCGAAGGTCATCCTCGCGGAGATTTCAGCCTCCCTGGAGAAGTTGCGATGAGCGCTCCCTCGTCGAACCGGGCCGCGGGGAGCATCGTCCCCTGGTTCGCGGCCGTGCTGGTGCTCCAGCTCGCGCACGCGTTCGCGGCCGCCGCCGCGCTGGGCGAGCCGCACCGGCTTCAGCTCGTACATGACATCGCAGGTTGGAGCAGCGGGCTGCTGGCCGTGTTCGGCACCTTCGCCGCGGCGCGCTCGTTCGAGTCCGGCGACTACCTGCGCAAGGTGTGGGGCGGGCTCGCCGCGGGCGCGTTCCTGTCGCTGGTCAGCACCGCGCTGCGCAGCTACTGGCTGCACGCCGTCCCGGACGTGCCCTTCACGCAGGGCCCGCTGCTGCCCTACCGCATGGTCGTCGTGGTGCTGGCGAACGTGTCCACGACGTACGCGCTCATCCTGCTGGCCATGACGTACCGTCAGTCCGGCCTCCAGCCCCCCTCCACCGCGCGCGGCAACGCGCTGTGGGCCGTCACGGCCGTGGCCGCGCTGGCCGTGGGCCTGCCCGTGCTCGCCGCCGAGGTCCGGCACCTGGGCACCTCCAGCATCGCCACCATGTCCGCCGTCATCAGCCTCGCGTCGACGCTGGCCGACATGACGACCATCCTGCTGGTGGCCCCCATCCTGAGCGTGGCGTACATGCTGCGCGGCGGGAAGCTGGCCTGGGTGTGGTGGGCCATGGGCATCTCCGGCGCCATGTGGCTCTTCTACGACGCCCGCGTGTGGCTGGCCTCGCTGCTGCCCGGCGACGCGGCGCAGGGCCAGGAGCTGCTGCGCACGCTGCGCACCTCCGGGCTCGTGCTCTTGGGGCTCGCGGGCTGGTTGCAGCGCTCCGCCCTGGCGCCGCAGGCGATGCCGCCTCCGGCCCATGCGTCCGTGGAGCCGTCCACCGGGACGCCGTGAAATCCGGCGTGCCGCTCCAGCGCGCCATGTCGTGCTGGAGCGGCAGGCCCTCTACGGTTGAGACTCCGGCGCCTCGGGCGCCGTGAGCACCGTGAGGATGGGCTTCGCGTCCGCCAACGAGGGCGCGAAGAGCGAGGGCTGGCCCGGGTCGTCGAACACGGTCCTGAAGTCTCCGGGCTCCAGCGCGCGCACCAGCCTGGCGGCGAACGTCTCCCGCAGCAGGCGCACGTAGTATTCGACGTCGTAGTCCCGCGGCCAGGGCGCGGCGGCGTCGTCCGCCTCGGGCATGGGCAGCAACCCCGCCCGGCTCCCTGTCGCGCGGTAGACGCGGACCTGTTCGCCCAGGGGCCAGTCCTGCCGTCCATTCGCCAGCATGGCTTCATAGGGCAGCTCGCGGCGACGCGAGCGGATGGCGAGGTACTGCGCGTGCGTCTTCGTCAGGCGGACCTGGGCGCAGACCTGCGGCGTGGGCAGCTGCCTGCGGCGCAGCGCCATCACCGTGGAGACGTAGACGTCGCGGATGCCCTGGATGTCCCCCGCCAGCAGGCAGCCCAACGCGCGCCGCAGGAAGGCCTCGCCGAAGGGCTCCGCGCGGCTGGAGCGGAAGGCCACGCCGCGCAGCACCAGCGGCCCGTCGTAGGGCTGGAGCGCGTAGTTCTTCGGTTCGTGCGACAGCATCGCGGCGTAGCGCCCGTCGAACTCCAAGCGCACGCGGGGCGGCAGGAGCGCGGCGACCTCCGCGACGACGCGCCGCTCGTCCACCTCTTCCCAACCTTCCGGCACGGAGAAGTACACGCCGTCCGTGTCCGCCTCCAGCAGCGTGACGCCTCGGCGCGCGAGCTCCCGGCACAGCAGGCCCAGCACCGCGCGGCCCTGGCGCGTCACCTCGTTGGCGGCGTGCACGTCCGAGAAGCGCGTGAGCCCCACCGCGCCCAGATAGCCATAGGCGGAGTTCACGACGATTTTCATCGCCGCGGACAGGGCCTCGTTCGTGAAGCGCTCGGGTGAGCCCGCGGCCGCGGCGCGTGCCCGCCCCTTCGCCGCCAGCCGCTGGTCCACCAGCCGGTCCACCAGCGCGAGCAGCACGCCCAGCCGGTCCCGCTTGGGGCCGATGCGGTACTGGCGCATCAGCGAGGGATACAGGCTGGCGACGTCCGCCTTCACGATGCGCCGGGCCACGCCGGACGCGAAGAGGTGCAGCGCCGCGCCGCTGTGCGAGGTGCCATCCCCTTCTTCATGCGCGGGCAACGCGGCGCCCTGGCGGAGGTAGGCCCGGACGAGCAGCGGGTCCAACACGCCCGTGGCGGGCCCCGCGTCCGCGAGCCGTTCGTAGCGGCGCGGCGCCATCCTCGCGAGCGCGAAGGCCGCGCCCCCCAGGAGCCTGGCGAGCCCCGCGGCCTCCTTCACGTCGTCCTGGGCGTAGCGCCGCACGCGCGCGGGGTCCGTGCGGAACACCTCGTACACGCGGGCCCCGGGGATGTGCTCACGCTCCGGCCCCGCCAGGCCCAGGTGCCGGGCGACGGCCTTGAGGCCATGCCCCGGCAAGTCGCGCGTGGAGAAGTCGTGCCGCAGCACCGCGTCCAGCGTGTCGATGAGCTCGCGCCCGGGCACCGTGTAGCGAGCGCGGCGCATGGCGTCCGGTGGCGCGCCGGGCACGGGCCGTCCCAGCGCGGCGCCTCGCGCGGAGGGCCGATGGCGCAGCCCGGGTGCGCCTCCGCGGCCCAGGGCCAGCGACACGCCCAGGTGCCTGGCGCGCCGGGCGAGGAACGGCAGGTCGAAGCCGTGCAGGTTGTGGTTCTCGATGACGTCGGGGTCCCACGCCCGCACCCGCTCCGCCAGGTGGTACAGGAGGTCCGCCTCCGCCGAGTCGTCGTCGCCCTGCGCCTCGAGCGTCTCCGTCTCACCCTCCGGGCTCCGGAGCGCCACCAGGAAGACGCGGTGGTGCGCCGGGTCCAGGCCGGTGGTCTCCAGGTCGAACTGCATGCGGCGCAGGTCGTCGAAGGCGAGGTCGCGGAAGTACGTGCGGCCGGACGTCGCGAGGTACTGCTCCTCGGGCGGCAGCACGAGCGACGCGTTCGCGCCCAGCTCCTTCAAGTGCCCCACCGGCCGGCCCAGCCGGCGCGACGCGCCCTCCAGCACCGCGCTCGCCAGCGCCCTGCTGTCATCCCCACGGACCAGGTAGCGCAGCGCCCCGGGCCCTTCGAGCTCCTGCCACGTCACCTGATAGCGCGAGGCACCTTCCGACTCCGGCCGCAGCCGCGAGCCCAGGTGCGAGAGGTCCTCCAGCGACGCGAGCAACAGCCACGGGCGGAACCGCACGTCCTCGCGCACGAGCTCGCGCGTCTCCGGGATGCGGCGCCAGACGTAGGCGCGGCCGTCGGGCTCCGCCCACACGGAGACGATGCCCGGCGTGGGGTCCCACCCCCAGAGCCACTCGTCCTCCATGGAGACCCTCCGGGCGTGCGTACCGCGAACGCGCGCGATGCAAGCCGCTCGGGGCGTGGGATGCAAGGCGCGTGGCTCGGGAGGCATCAGGTCATTTTGGGGGCGGGGGGTGACAGTGGTATGTCAGGTTTCCCCACCATGCAGCGCACCGAGCGTCTCTTCGCCCTCGCTGAATACCTCCGGGGCCGCCGCACCGGTGTCACCGCCGAGGTGCTCGCCGAGCGGTTCGGCGTCACCATCCGGACCATCTACCGTGACCTGGACTCGCTGCGGGCCACGTCACTGCCCGTGTCAGCGGAGCGCGGGCGCGGAGGCGGTTACGCGTTGGACCGCAGCTACACGCTGCCGCCGGTGAACTTCACCGCGCGCGAAGCGGCGCTCATCGTCGCGCTGGGGCGCTTCGCCATCGACATGCGGCTGCTGCCCTTCGCGGGGACGCTGGAGTCCGCGTTGGACAAGGTGCGCGCCGCGCTGTCCACGTCCGCGCAGCGCGAGCTGCTCACGCGGCTGCGGGAGCTGACCTTCATCGGCGTGCCGGCGCTGCCCAGCAAGAAGCCCGTGCGGGAGGCGCTGGAGCGCGCGTGGTTCGAGCAGCAGCCGCTGCGCATCACCTACGTCGACAGCAACTTCATCGAGACGGTGCGAGACGTGCGCGTCCTGTCCGTCATCATGAACCGGCACGAGACGCGCGTGGAGGGCGAGGACGTCAAGACGGGGGAGCGGCGGCACTTCCGGCTGGACCACATCACCCGCGCGGAGGTGGTGCGCACGCTGCAACCTTGAGGGATGCCGGGGGTGGGTTCACCAGGGCCTCCCGGCGTCTGAATCCAGGGTGGGCTTCACCTGGAGCGCTCGGGGGAGGCGAATACTGCGTCCTCCCGGGGGGCGTCCTCGCCTTCCCGGAAGGGATGCCCTGGGCGCTCCACGGTGCGTGGCGTGCCCTGGGCTGCGCTCCGCGGGAGTTCAGTACTCCAGCGGCGGCTGCGGACCGGGGATGATGTCCGCGATGTCGGGATCGACATCTCCGGGCTGGCGCGGTCCGCGCTCAGACTTCACCTTCTTGCGCTCCTCGCGCTTGGCGTCCTTCTCCTGCTGGTGCTGCTTGCGCGCCTGCTCCTTCTGACGCTTCGTGGATCTTCCTTGCATTGCGCCTCCTTAAGAGGAGAGGAAAACAAAAGCCCGGCCTCGCACGCGAGGAGACCGGGCTGGTGCGTGCTGGAGCCGAGCTCTCAGCCAACGACGCGGACGTTCTCGGCCTGGAGGCCCTTGGGGCCCTTCCGAGTCTCGAACTCCACCTTCTGGCCCTCTGCCAGCGTGCGGAACCCATCGGTCTGGATTGCGGTGTGGTGGCAGAACACGTCAGGTCCCCCGTCGTCCTGGGCGATGAAACCAAAGCCCTTTGCGTCGTTGAACCACTTCACGGAGCCAGTTGCCATATTCTCTTCTTCTTTCTACGTGCGGCGCGAGGCCGCTGACTGTCCCAACCACGGGACAGGTAGCCTCTAGCCTGTCGAGGGGCCCATGTCGAATGTGGAAAGCCCCCAATCTCCACCGGCTGTTCGCCGCGTGAAGGAAACGCGACGTCGAACCGAAGAATTCCAGCCCCTTGGCGCCTCCACCGCGCCGAGGAACATCCCCTGAGTCTCAGCCAATGTGGGTGCGTCCCGCGGCTTCGGGGAGCGTCCCGGAGGGTGATATCCGGGACGAAGCCGCGTCGCTTTCCTCGCCGGAGAGGCGGGAGGCGAGCCCCAGGCGGGACTTCCGGCGAGCCGTCTAGAGGCTCGGGGGCGTGCGCGGAAGTTCCGTGCCGAACACCACCTGGAGCAGGTCCATCAACCCGGGCCAGGCCTCGGCGGACAGCCAGAGGCCCTCCGGCTGATGGTCAGCCGCCATGGCCAGGGAGGCCGAGTCGAACAGCCGGGCGGGCAGCAGGCCCTCCTCCGGCAGGGGGCCCTCCACCTGGAGCACCTGCCCATCCCAGCGGATGCCAGGGGGGAGCAGGCGCTCCGCGAGGACGCGCATCGCCGCCCGGCCCGCCCCCGCGCGGAGCACGCCCATCATCAGCGAGGAGGCCGTGCGGGACTGCTCCAGCTCCACCACGCCCGGCGTCCTCAGCCACAGCCGGTAGCGCCCGGACGCGAGCTCCACGCGCTCCAGCGCCGTCTCCACGCGCAGCTTCCAGCCGTGGACGGAGAAGCGGACGTCGTAGACGGCGTCGCGCGCGGACCACTCACGCAGCTCGAAGTTCTTCAGTCGGGACAGCAGCTGGCGGACCACCGTCTCCACGCGCGCGTGGGACAGGCGCACGCGCTTGCGGCCCACGTCCACCGCCATGTCATTGGAGAGGGCGGACGGCAGCCGCTTGGCCCACTCCCGCGCACCCTCCAACATCTTCGCCGCCAGCGACTGACCCGACATCCATGTCCTCCCGTGACGCCACACCCAGGCCCCTCGGGCTCCACTCCACCCGCCCGGCGCCGTGCGCGCAGCATGCACTGGATTCAGGGCCCACGCGCGTCCTGCCCGCAGGGGAAGCGGCCTGACGTCGCCCAACGGGCCCACGCTGGCCCTCCGGGCGTTGACGTGTCACCCGCCTGCCTGCTCTCCCGAGGTGGTCGCCAGCAGGGGTGGGAAGACGAGCGTCGGGGTGCCACAGCCTTCCGCGGTGGGGAAGAAGGTCAGGTCCGCGCCCACGTCGCGCAGGGCCCGGAAGGTCTCCAACACCGGGAGCTCCAGCTCCACCGGCGCCACCCGCCGCACGCGCTGGCCATCGCGCACCTCCCAGCCCCCCGCCACCAGGGTGATGACGCCGGGCCGGGACATGGTGGTGAAGGTCTCCACGCGCGCCACGAGCTCGGTGTGGTGCGCGGGCAAGGCGAGGGCCGAAGCCGGCACGATGAAGGGATTCACGGCCTCGGGGGCCGGCGCGCCGGGCGCCGGGCGGAAGCCACGTCCGTTGAGCGGCGCACCGAGCCGGGCCGCGGTGTCCGCCGCGTGAAGGAAGCCTCTCAGCCGGCCCTCCTCCACCAGGGACAGTGACGTCGTGGGAACGCCTTCGTCGTCCACGTCCACGCGGCGCGTGCCCGCGGGATGGTCCGGGGCGTCCACCACGCCCAGCACGGAGGGGAACACCTTGCGCCCCGCGGCCCGGGCCAGCGCGGGCGTGGCGGCGGCGATGTCACCCCGGAGCAGCCAGATGAGTCCCGCCGCGAGGGGCGCGGCCACCGCCGGCCTCAGCACCAAGGGGAGACTCCGGTCCACCGGTTCCATGGGGCCCGTCAGGGCGTCGACCGCCTCCGCGAGCCGGAGCCGCAGCGGCGTGAAGACCGTGTCGTCCGTGTCCGGAGGGAGTGACACCGCGTCCACCACCGCGCCGCGTGGCGTTTCACACCGAACGAAGAGGTCCTCGCGCCACTCGGTGCGAGCGCGACGCACGCCGCTCGCGCGGACCACGGCCCGCCACGTCGAGGACTGCGTGAGGACGGCAGCTTGGACCACGCTGCCCCGGGGGACCACGGACTGGATGACGTGGGCCATCCGGCGCCGGGCGGCCTCCGGTTGGAGCGCGGCGGGGCCGGTGGGAAGGTCCGTGTCCTCGGCGGACAATGACGGAAGAACCAGGGCGCGTCCGGGCGTCGCGAGCCGCGCGGCCTGTTCGAGTAGCCGTGAGAGCCCGCCTGCGTCATCCGCCGGGAGCGACAGCACGCCCAGGCGGGCGCTTCCGCCGACGCGGGCCGTGGCCTCAGCGGACTCGCCTTGATTCATGGTGGAGACGCCGGTGCTCGCGTCATGTTCGAGCGACAGCCTGCGCTCCGCGCCGAGGAACAGCTCCGCGTCGGATGCGGTGTCGTCGCGTGCGAAGGCGTCCAGGGCCTCGCTGGCGGAGGCAAGCCATGCCGTCAGCTCCAGCCCCGCGCACGGGCGCCGCGCACCGTCATCCCTGGAACCTCCCTGCATCCGCAACCGCCTCCCGAAGTGCGCCGGGCCTGCTTGCGAGGTGCGCTTCAGTCCCTCGCACTGGCGCCGCGCCATCATCCTATGAACCGCCCGGCATCCGCTGCCGCATCTCGTGAAACCTCGGCCCTGCTCGCGAGGATACCGGTCTGCCGCCATGCACGGAGCGCCCCCTCTCGCCCTCCGTGTGTGGGGACGCCGGACGCGCTGGCGTATGCTTCCCCTCGAGGCGCCACGGAGTGAGCCGCACCCGCAGCACGGTCAATCAACCGAAGTCACTGGCGGTCAGAGGACACACGCGTGGACGGGTTCGTGGAGCGGCGCGAGGTCACCGAGGTCGTCCACCAGCGCTCGGGGCCCCGTGTCGTCGCCCCCGTCCTCGAACGAGGATGGTCCCTGGGTGAAGCAGGCCCGGAGGGCATGTCCTGGAAATGGTCCCCCGTGGCGGGCACCGCGGCGCGGCGCGGCGTCCTCCCCAGCAAGCTGGAGGCTCCAGCCTGGCGCCTGCTCGACCCGGGCAGCACGCTCCCCCGTGACATGGAGCCCACCCTCGCGCTCGTCCGGGCACTGGTGGAGACGGCCCGGACCGCGGGCGCCGCGCACCTGGACGTGCTGCTGCGCGAGGTGGACCGGCGCACGCTGGTGGCCAACGCCGCGCACGTCCGGGAGAACGTGCAACGGCACGCCGTGCTTGAGGTGAAGGCCTTCCACGACACCGGCGCGGGCATCGCCGAGCTGTGGCGCTGCGCGGCCTGGCCTGATGGAGCGAAGCTGCGCGCCGCGCAGCCGGAGCTGGAAGCGCTCGTCGAAGGCATGGTGCGCGAGCTGCGCGACACCTCCCCCATCCTCCCCTGCCCGCATGCGGTGCTGCCCATCGTCTTCCCTCCGGGCGCCGCGTCCGGCTGCTTCTTCCACGAGGTCTGTGGCCATCCCCTCGAAGGCGACGTCGTCGCGAGAGGAGGCTCCTATCTCGCCCGGCGCCTGGGACAGGCCGTGGCCGGCGCGCACGTCACCGTCTCCGATGACCCCACCGACGGACACGGCGCGCTCGGCTTCGCGTGGGACGATGAAGGCCACGCCGCCCAACCCGTGACCCTCCTGCGCGAAGGCCACGTGGACGCGCCGCTGCTGGACGCTCGCAGCGCGGTGGCGCTGGGCCGCGCGCCCAATGGACACGGGCGGCGCGTCAGCTACCGGCACCCGCCCCTGCCGCGCATGGCGCACACGCGCGTGGAGCCCCACGCGGGGCACCTCGACGCCTTGATGGCGGACCTCCCCCACGGCCTGCTGGTGCAACACCTGCTGCCCCGGCAGATGGACCTGCTGTCAGGGGACTTCAGCTTCTACATCGTGGAGGCCCGGGAGATTCGGGACGGGCGCCCGGGCCGCCGCGTGGGCCCCGGCATCCTCCGAGGCAACGGGCTGGACGCACTGGCCGCCATCGACGCGGTGGGCGCAGATGCGAAGAACCTCTTCGCCACGCGCGGCTGCCGGAAGCTGGACCACGGCCCGCTGCCCGTGTCCTTCGGGCAGCCCACGGTGCGCTTCCGTGGGCTGCGCGTCAGTCCGGGGCCTTGAGCCGACGCTACTCCTGGGGGAACGGCGGCTCGCAGCGCCAGCGCTCGTCCATGGGCGGATACCCCGGGTCCTCGAGCGGGTCCCGCGGAGGCGGCGCCATGTTGGGGAACGCGAAGACGCGCTGCACGGACACGCCCGGATGCGGCGCCACGACGGCCGGCGGAATCGGCAGCGGCCGAGGGCCGAAGGGACCTGGCTCCTCGCCCTCTTCCGGCTCGTAGATGTCCGTGAAGCTCACCGTCACGGGCTCCGTCTGCCCCGGCGGGAGCACGAGCGCGAAGTACCCCAGGAAGCTCACCGGCCCCGGCATCGCGAAGAAGCCCATGGGCGACTGCCCCGGGAAGCCCTCCGGCGGCGCCCACATCAGCGGAATCACCTGGCCGGCGCTCGACTCCGCCGCCACGCTGTCCTGCGGGATGAGGAAGAAGTCGTAATAGAAGCTGGGCGCGTGCACCCAGAAGAGCACCACGCCGCCCGTCTTCGCCGGGTCGAGCAGGTCCGCGACCGTCGTCTCGGTGCCCTCCATCGTCAGGTACTGGGCCACCGCGTCCAGCCCGCCCGTGTTGCCCACCATCAGCGCCGTCTGGGAGCTGCACTCCGAGACGTTCACCTGGATGGGACGCAGGGTCCGCGTGGGGAAGTAGTCCGTGGGCGGCAGGGGGAAGGGCGCGCCGGGGATGAGCGTCACGCCCTCCGCGGGGGGGATGGCCTCCGCGATGTACGGCAGGCCGTCACTCAGGGTCACCCCATTCACCTGCCAGTGGCCGGTGAACGCGGAGGGGCCGCTGGAGACGTCGGGCAGTCCGGGCGAGCTCAGGCGCACCTGCGCGCCCGGGATGGCGGAGAACACGAGATACGGCGTGCCATCGAACAGGGCGGGCGGCGGCGCCATGTCCTCCTGTCCCGGCTCGGTCGGGAAGGTGAGCATGTGGATGAAGAACGCCTCCGGGTCATAGAGCAACCCGGACACGGTGCCCTGCCCCTCGGGCAGGTCCGCGATGGGCGCGCCCACCCCCGTGTCCACGGGAGGTGGCGCGTCGCTGGCGCAGCCGCCCAGGGCGGACGCGAGCAGGAATCCGGCGGCGAGAGAACGGGCCTTCACGAAGTCACGCATGGGGTTCACCGGGGGGGCAGCACATGCTCGGTCGGCGGCGTCGCCAGGTGGCAGGCGTTGGCGCAGTTCCCGTAGATGTTCGGCGGGGACGTGAGGTTCTGGAACTCGAGGTACTTGAACTCGTTGCCGTGCGTGCCCGGGTGGCAGCCCGCGCAGGCGATGAGGCTGGGCCGCAGGGCGCTCTCGCGCGTCAGGTGGCACACCGTGCAGTCACCCTTGTTCTGGGCGTACTTGCGCGAGTTGATGTGGATGCGGTGCATGAAGTCCGACGAGTGCCCCACGGTGTCGTCGAAGTGGCAGACCTTGCACGTCTCCACATGGTCCACCGAGACGCCGTGGTGCACGTTGCTCAGCGAGTTCGCCCCGTTGTGACACACCTGGCAGTTGCCGATGCGGCCGGGATACGTGGTGGGCGTCTCCTGCCCGACCTGGAAGAAGAAGGGGTCCAGGCGGTTGAGCCGCTCGCCCAGGTAGTTGCGGTGTCCCTTGAGGAGGATGGCGTAGGTGCCCGGCTTCGCGTCCGAAGGCAGCGGCACGCTGTAGCGCGTCGTGGGCCGGTGCTCGTGGCCGCCCGGGCGGAAGGCCGCCGCGGGGTGGACGTAGTACGCGGGCTCAGAGGCGTTCGGGAAGGAGAAGTACGGCGCCGTGTACGAGCCATTCACCACGGTGAGGTCCTGCAGCGGGCCCACCACCTTGTAGCCGGACTCGGTGGCGCTGCCGTCCAGCCAGTTCACCAGCATGTAGCTGTTGAAGTACGACAGGCCGTTGGAGTCCTCGGCCATGAACTCCCGGAAGGACGGCATCGAGTCGCGCGGATGCAGCGCGTGGCCGTCGCCATCCTGCAGGGACACGACGAAGTCGATGTTCTCACCCGGCAGGTGGAAGCGGCCGTTCTGCGGACGCGCCAGCTTCAGCGTCTGGTTGAGACCGAAGCCGCACGTCGTCGGCACGTCGGTGGGGAGGCCGTCCGGCCCCACCTCGAAGCAGGTGGCGGGCCGCTCGGAGTCGGGGAGGAAGGTGATGGGGAAGTGGAAGGGCTTGCCGGGCAGCAGGCTCCAGGTGACGCGGATGACGCCCTCCCCCGTCAACTGCGGCATCGCGAAGGACTTGAAGGGATTGGTCGAGTTGGCGAAGGACACCTTCACCGACGTGACGTAGTCGATGGACTCGCGCGTGACGCCGACCCTGGGCACCGGGTCACCCGGGAAGAGCGGCGGCGCGAGCCCCGAGACGCTGAAGCTGACCCGGGTGCGGCCCGCCGCGCTGCTCTCCGACAGGAAGTCGGTGCGCAGGTAGGTCTCCGAGGCGCGCACGTTGCCGTCGGCGTCGAGCACCTCCAGCAGGAACGTGTCGTCGTTCGAAATCATCCACGCGGCGTTCTCGTAGAGCGTCTCGCGCTGCAACACGCCGGGCTCCAGCAGGACCCAGTCATCCACGCCCGTCGTCAGCCCGGACCAGTCCAGGTCCTTGAAGTCCGACTGCAGGCGGGCCCAGGCGGCGGGCGTGCGGCGGTCGTTGAAGTCCGTGTGGACGTTCTGCACGGTGTCCATGACGGAGAACTCGCGCAGGAAGTACAGCTGGCCCGGGCTCACCGTCAGCCGCGCCGTCGGAGGCCGCGTCGCCGCGGGCAGCGGGAAGCCGTCATTGAGGAAGAGGCACTCGTCCGGGTACTGAGGCAGGTCGAGCCCGCCCTTGGTCACCGGTTCACCGCTGGGGAGGATTGCGCAGCCCTTGAACGCCATCAGCGACAGCGAGATGGCGCCGGAGGCGGAGCTCGCATACGGGTCGAACGCCGTCGCGCCGCGGCCGCGCGTCCCCTCCGCGTCGGAAATGTCGAAGAGGTTGCATCCCGAGGAGAGGACCAGCACGGGGAGTGCCAGGACCAGGGTCTTGAAGGGGCGGATCATGAGGACTCGGGCCCAGGGCCCCCCTGGGGGTCGGGGAGGGCATCAGGCAGGTAAGAATCTGAGAATCTTATCGCTCAACCTGGAGAGACGCCAACAACCGGCGGCGTCATTCTCCCGGCTGAGCCGCCGTTCCGGGCGGGGCCGGCACGGTCTGGAGGTGGCGGTACACGGCCCGCAGGTCCTCGTCGTGCATCCGGGCGAAGAACGCCCAGGGCATCACGAGCTTGTTGACCTGGCCCTCGCGGCTGGGGGCGGGGGCCACGTCCTTCCAGGCCGTGAAGCGCGCCACGAAGGCGTCCTCTCCCAGCCCGCGCAGCACGTCGCCGTGCGGCAGCAGCCCCGGCACCGTCTCCGGACCGTACGGCGTGGGCACGGGGACGCCCCCCGCGTAGGGCTGGGCGTCCGGCCCCATTCCCCCGTGGCAGAGGGCACACTGGCCGATGGTGGCCAGGTACGCCCCCCGGGCGTTCGCTTCCGGGGCCGGAACCGGGCCCTCGAGCGGCTGGGCCAGTTCCTGGATGTCGGCGTACACCGCCTCGGGAATCTCCGTGCGCGGCGTGGCGCGAGGGACGGCGGGCACCTGACGCAGATAGGCGACCACGGCGCGCGCGTCGTCGTCGGAGAGCGAGCGCCACACGAGGTAGGGCATCGACGGGAACAGCGTCCGGCCGTCCCGCCCCTTCCCTTCGCGCAAGGCGCGCAGCAGCTCCTCGTCCGTCCAACGGCCGATGCCGTGCTCCGGATCCGAGGTGATGTTGGGCGCGCAGACGCGGCCCGGGAAGCCCCACTCGGGCCCCTGACAGGCCCCCGCCAGCGGCGCGCCCTGGACGGGGCCTCCATATTGGGCGGTGTTCCGCTCCGAGTGGCAGGCCCCACACGCCAGCACCGCCTCCACCAGATAGCGCCCGCGCTCCAGCCTCGCCGCGTGGGCGTCCACCTCGGGCGCCTTCGCCTCGGACGGCGGCGCGGCGGGCTCGCGCTTCGGGTCCGTCTCACACTTGGGACAGGCGACGCCCGCCAGCATCAGTGCCCCGGCCGCGACGCGGACCTTCCATCCCCCTGGGTGCATGCGGCGTCCCTCACTCCATGACAGGTCCGGCCAACGGCTGCCCCCGGCGGAGGGCGGCCACGGCGCGGCGGTATTCAATGGGCAGGCGGTCCGCCTTCACATGGACCTCTCCCGCGAAGTCCAGCGGGTGCGCCTTGGGAGACTGCGCCTCCGCGACGCGACGGTCCTGCTCCAGGATGGCGAGCTCCGACTTCACGAACATGTCAGCGAAGTTGCGAATCTTCGGGTGATACGACGCGAAGTAGAAACACCGCATCTTCACTTCCGACACGGGCGAGGCCACCGCGTAGACGGCGTGGGTGTAGAACAGCGTCGGCTTGAAGTGCAGCCGCGCCGTGAACGGGAAGGTCACCTCATAGGTCAACGACGTGCGGTCCACCCGGGGCGGCACGCCGTCGATGCTCGGCGACAAGGCGGGATAACGAATCTGCGCGCGCAGGCCCCCGGACAGCGGCTCGACGGCGTAGTCCGGCACCTCCGTCTGCGCGGGGTTGCCGAAGGTGCCGTCATGCACCCACGACAGGTGGGCGACATCCAGGACGATTTCCAGCATGCGCCCGGCGGACACATCCCAATCCAGCAGCGGCAGCGGCACGACGGCCTGACTGCCATCCTCCAGCTCCGGCCACTCAGGGAGGGGCGCGGCGGGCTCGGAGGCGAGACATACCCAGACAAGGCCGTAGCGCTCGATACATCGATACGAGGCAAGCCGGGCTTTGTCTGGAATGGGGGCGGCGGGCTGCGAGGGGACCCGGACGCAGCGTCCATCCCGCCCGTACGTCCAGCCATGGAACGCGCACTGGAGCCCGTCCGCCACGGGCTTTCCGCCGCAGAGGTCCGCGCCACGGTGAGCACAGTAGCGCTGAGTCGCGGCGACCCCGGCCTCCGTGCGCCAGATGACCAGGTCCGTCTCCAGGAGCCGTGCCGGAAGCGGACGCTCCCGGAGCTCACTGGAGAAGGCGACGGGGTGCCAGAAGGGCGCGAAGGCCTCGTGGTACGGACGAACGTCGCGGTCCATGCTCACGCGAGTGCGAGCGGGGCGATCTTGCTCTCGATTTCCTCCAGGAGGAAATCGATCTCCTCGATTTCATCGAGCTTCTCCGCGGGAGCCGCGGCCTCCTGCGAGGTGGAGGCAACCGACGACTCAACCGCGGCAGCGCGCGACAGCGTTTCTTCCGAAGCCATGAATCCTCCGTTCGAGAAGCGCGCAGATGCTCGGAGAACCCAGGGGCGTATGTCAACCCATGGGACGCATGTCATGTGTCCATGAAACATGCATAACGCGATGCAACGCGCAGTGGCAGTGTAGCCAGGGCATTCGACAGGTAACACGGAGGCGCCGATGACGCGCTTGCGTGAGGGTACGCTAGAGTCTGGCAACCCTCCATGCCCGCCCCCCTCATCCGTCTCCTGGCCCTCCTGAGTATCCTCTCCGGAGGATTGGCCTTCGCGGAGCCATGGAAGAAGGCACAGCCCGGCACCAGCACCGAGCAGCAGGTCCGGAGCCTCTTCGGCGAGCCCACCCGGGAGCAGACCGCGCCTGGCGAGCACGTGCTCATCTACGAGGGAGAGGAGGCGCTCTCGGGCACGCGGCGCGCGCACGTCTACCTGGAGCCGAAGTCCAGACGCCTGCGCCGCATCGATGTGTTTCCTGGCACCGTGCCCTCGCGTGCCCAGGTGGAGCGGATGTTCGGACCTGGATGCTCACATTCGGGTTCCCGCAAGGCCTCCTGTTATGAGGTGAAGGTTTCATCGCGCAACGAGCCCTACTTCCATTACGTCTCGCGGGGGCTCGCGGTGTTCTTCAGCGACGGCGGCGTGCAATCGCTTGCGTACCTGCCGCGCGGGCGCGGGCGCCAGGCACGCAGTGCGGACATCGCGCCGCCCGAGGTCTGGGAGGAGCCCACGCCCGGGGCCTTGCCGGAGCCCTCGGACGGCCTCACGGCGGCGTCCGGCGCCAGCGTGGATGTGACCGGCCCCGCGCCGGCGCAGGTGGAGATCGCGGCCGTCGATGACGCCCCCACCCTGCCGCAACCGGCGGAGACGGTCTCCGAGCCGGAGACGAACACCTCGCAGTTCACCGAGCTGCGTCCGGCGACCATCGCCGGTGAGGACACCGTGCAGGCGGGCCCTGCCTCCGGGACGGCGACGACCGGCCCTCCGCCGCTCAACGAGCCCCAGGACACGCCTCAGCCGGAGACCTTCCGCACGGTGCGCCCGGACGTGCTCACGCTGGGCGGTTACTACTTCCAGCGCGCGGACGTGCTGCTGACCCGGCGCGCCTCGGACGCGGCCACGGTGGCGCAGCCCGTCTTCCCGGCGCTCGTCGACGTCTACCTCGACTTCCGGCCGCAGGAGAACCTGCGCACCTACGTCGTGGGCCGGCTCATCTACGACCCGCTGGACCCGAACTTCTCCACGCCCAAGACGAACCTCGACAAGCTGTGGCTGTACTTCGGCTTGTTCGAACAGGTGTTCGTCACCGCGGGCCGGCAGCACGTGAAGTGGGGCAGCTCGCGCATCTGGAACCCCACCGACTTTTTGCGCGCGCCCAATCCCGACCCGCTGGGCGTCTTCGACCTGCGCACGGGCGTGGACATGGTGAAGGTCAACATCCCCTTCGAGTCGCTCGCGGCGAACCTGTGGGTGGTGGGCACCGCGACGCTGGAGGACACGCCCGGGCAAGGCCTGTCTCAAATCCGGTACGGCGGCGCGGTCCGGGCGGAGGTCGCGCTGGGGACCAGCGAGCTCATCGCCACCGCGGCCTTCCTGGAGCGGCGCCGGCCCCGCTACGGCCTGGACTACTCGCTGGGCGTGGGCGTGTTCGACCTCAACGCCGAGGTGGCGCTGGTGCAGGACTCCGACCTGCGGCTCTGGACCCGCGGCGAAGAGGGCTTCGTCGTGCGTCCGCGGACGGGCTTCCAGGTCCAGGCCAGCGGCGGCATCGCCGCGCAGCTCCGCGTCGCCGACACCTACCGCACGGTTCTCCGGCTGGAGGGCTTCTACAACCAGCTCGGCTCCGATGACCGGGGTCTGCTCACCTGGCTGCAGACCACGGGTGACTACCGCCCGCTGTTCTTCGGGCGCATGTATGGCCTGGCGCAGCTGTCCGTCACCGCCCGCAGCAACTACGAGCCGACCGTGTCCCTCACGGCGCTCGGCAACGTGAGTGACGCGTCGTACCTGGGCCGGCTCGACCTCAGCTTCAGCAAGGACAACGTGGCCGTGGCGGGCTTCGTGGAAGCCCCTTTCGGCGCGAGCGGCAGCGAGTTCCGCTTCCAGCCCGACCCGACCGTGGCGCAGCTGCCCCGCGAGGACATGGGCCTTTTCCGAGTGGGCCTGAACCTCCGCCTGCGTCTGTGACCTCTTCTTTCCTCCGTACCGGCACCTCGTCCATGACCGCACCCTTCCTCTCCGCGACCACCCTGCCCGAGGCCTTCTCCCAGGTGGTGGCCCGCTTCCCCGACAAGGTGGCCGTCGAATTCGGAGACGACCGGCTCACGTACCGGCAGCTCGACGCCCGCGCCAACCAGCTGGCGTGGCGCCTGCGCGAGCACGGCGTCGACACCGATACCTGCGTGGCGCTCTCCCTGGAGCGCTCGCTGGACCTCATCGTCGCCCTGGTGGCCATCCTCAAGGCGGGTGGCGCGTATGTCCCGCTGGATGCCGCCTACCCCCGCGAGCGGCTCGTCTCCATGGTGGCCGACACCGGCGCGAAGGTGCTCGTCACCACGCAGGCGAACCTGCCCCGGCTGCCGGCGGACGGGCTGACGACGCTGCTGCTGGACGCGGTGACCTTCTCCGAGGAGGCCACCGAGACGCCTCCTTCGCGGGCGTTGCCAGACACGCTCGCGTACGTGTGCTTCACCTCCGGCTCCACGGGCAAGCCCAAGGGCGTGGGCACCCCCCACCGGGGCGTGCTGCGCACGGTGCTGGGGGTCGACTACGCGGCCTTCGGTCCCGACGAGACCCAGTTGCTGCTCGCGCCGCTCTCCTTCGATGCGTCGACCTTCGAGATCTGGGGCGCGCTGCTCCATGGTGCGCGGCTGGTGGTGATGCCGCCGCGAGCGCCCTCGCTCGAGGAACTGGGCCGCGCCGTGCGGGAGTCAGGGGTGACGACCCTGTGGCTGACCACGGGGCTCTTCACCCAGGTGGTGGAGCACGACCTGGAAGTCCTGCGGCCCCTGAAGCAGGTGCTCACGGGGGGCGACGTCGCATCCCCTCCGCACTTCCGCCGCGTGCTGGAGACGCTGGGCATCCGCGTCGTCCACGCCTACGGCCCCACCGAGACCACCGTCTTCGCCACCTGCCATCCGATGCGGGACGCGAGCCAGGCGGGCACCTCGGTGCCCATTGGCGGGCCCATTGGCGACACGCGCTTGTACCTGCTCGACGCCGAGGGCCGGCCCACCGCGAGGGGCGAGCCGGGTGAGCTGTACATTGGAGGCGTGGGGCTCGCGCGCGGCTACCTGGAGCAGCCCGGGATGACCGCCGAGCGCTTCGTGCCGGACGCGTTCAGTGGGATTCCCGGCGCGCGGCTGTATCGAACCGGCGACCTGGTGCGCTGGCGCGAAGAGGGCGTGCTGGAGTTCGTCGGACGGCTGGACGCGCAGGTGAAGGTCCGCGGCTTCCGCATCGAGCTTCCCGAAGTGGAGACGGCGATTCATGTCCACCCGTCCGTGGCCGAGGCCGCCGTCGTGGCCCACGAGGACACGCCCGGTGAGAAGCGGCTGGTGGCGTACGTGGTGCCGGCCACGGGTCAGGTGATTGAGCCGGGCGCGCTTCGCAGCGCCATCGCGGAGCAGCTCCCCGAGTACATGGTGCCCTCGGTCATCGTGGTGCTGGAGGGCCTGCCGCTCACGCCGCAATCCAAGGTGGACCGCAAGGCCCTCGCGGCCCTGAAGCCTCCCGTTCAGGATGCGGCGCTCGCGCCTGGACAGATGCCGCGCGGCGATGTGGAGGAGCTGCTCGCCCAGCTCTTCTGCCAGGTGCTCGACCTGGACGCGGTCGCGCGCGACGCGGACTTCTTCACCCTGGGAGGCCACTCCCTGAGCGCCTCGCGCCTGGTGGCCCGGGTCCGGCAGACCTTTGGCGTGAATCTGCCGCTGGCGGCCATGTTCGTCTCGCCGACCGTGATGGACCTGGCGGTCGAAGTGTCCAAGCACACCCGAGCGGACATCGCGCCCCTCCCGGGGCTGGTTCGCCGACCCGAGGGGTCCGCCGCCCAGGTGACGCCGTCGCAGGAGCGCATGTGGTTCCTGCACCAGCTCCAGCCCGAGCTGCGGGCCTATGTCCACCCGGAGGCCGTGGAGCTCCGGGGCGAGCTCGACGTGCCAGCGCTGGAGCGTTCGCTGCGGCAGATGCTGGAGCGGCACCCCGTGCTGCGCACCCCCCTGGCGTCTCAGGAGGGACGTCCTGTCCCGGGCCCGCGGCTCGACGTGCCCTCGACGGTCTTGCACGTGGAGGACCTCTCCGCGTCCGCTGAGGCGAAGGCCCGGGTGTGGCGCCGCATGGAGGAGGAGGTTTCGAGCCCCTTCTCCATCGAGCAGGGCCCCCTGTACCGCTTCGTCCTCTTCCGCCTGGACGCCCAGCATCACGTGCTGCTGCTGGTGATTCATCACATCGTGATGGATGGCGCGACGCTGGGCATCCTCTTCGAGGAGCTGGGGGTGATGTATCAGGCCTTCCGCGCCCAGCAGGCGCCCGCGCTCGCTGACCCGGAATGGGATGCGGCGGATGTCGCGGCCTGGCAGCGAGGCCCCGAGGTGAAAGCCCGCGAGGAGGCAGACCTCGCCTACTGGAAGCAGCAGCTCGCCGGGGCGCCCTCTCGGCTCGTGCTGCCCACGGACAAGCCGCGCCCCGCCGTCCTGAGCGACCGCGGTGCCGTGACGCGCAGGGAGCGGCTCTCCCGGGAGCTCACGCGCGCACTGGACGCCGCGTGCCGGCGTCACCATGTGACGCCCTTCATGGCGCTGTATGCCGCCTTCGCGGTCCTCCTCCAGCGCTACTCCGGGCAGGACGAGTTCTGTGTCGGAACCCCCGTCTCGGGCCGCACCGACCCCGCCATGGAGAAGGTCGCGGGCCTCTTCATCAACACCGTGGTCCTGCGCACGCGCCTGGACGCGCGCGCGTCCTTCGCCGACATGCTCGCGCAGGCCCGCGTCACCGCGCTGGAGGCCTTCACCCATCAGCAGGCTCCGTTCGACCGCGTCGTCGACGCGCTGCAGGTCGAACGGCACATTGGCGAGACGCCCTTGTTCCAGGTCCTGTTCGACATGTACCGGTGGGAGCACCCGCTGTCGTCCGCGTTTCCAGGAATGAGCGCGGAGGACCTGCACCTCGCTCCGGCGGCCAGCGCCTTCGACCTCGCCCTGTTCGTGTACAAGGCCGGCGAGCACTACGACTGCTTCTTCCGCTACCGCACGGAGTTGTTCGACGACGCCACGGTCGAACGGATGCAGGTTCACTTCCTCCAGCTCCTCACCGATGCGGTGCATGCGCCAGAGACGCCCATCTCGCGGCTCTCGCTGCTCACTCGCGCCGAGCAACACGAGCTGGTGCGCGGGCGCTCCGCTTCGACGCGGCCCTTCGACGGTGCCACCACCTTGGCCTCCCGCATCCTGGCCTCGGCGGCACGGACGCCGGACGCCGTCGCCCTTGTCACCCCCGAAGGTTCGCTTTCCTTCTCGGAGCTCGCGGCCCGGGCTTCGCGCCTCGCGTCACATCTCGCCGCGCTGGGGGCTCGGCCTGAGACGGTCGTCGGCGTCTGCCTGGAGCGCTCCGCGGACTGCGTCGTCGCGCTCCTCGGCGTTCACCTCTCGGGCGCGGCGTGCCTTCCCTTGGAGCCCGCGCACCCGGCTGCCCGGCGCGCCCTCATCCTTCGCCAGTCCGGCGCCCTCCTCCTGCTCTCGCGTCCCGCGCTCTGGGCTGACGAAGGCCCCGGTGTGCCACTCGTCGGGGTTCAGGACGCTTCACGCCCTGGCGCCGCGCTGGCCACGCCCGTGGAGGCTCGACCGGAGAACCTCGCGTATGTCCTCTACACCTCGGGCTCCACGGGCGCGCCCAAGGGCGTCGAGCTCACGCAGCGCAACCTCGTCCATGGGCTCGACGCTTTCGCCGCCCTCTACGCCACGTCGCCAGGGGACAGCTGGGCCGCCACCAGCAGCGTCTCCTTCGACATGCACATGATGGAGCTGCTGTTCAGTCTGGCGCAGGGCGCTCGCGCGGTGCTGCGTCACGTGGGCCCCCTGGGCCTGGGCCGAGACATCGTCGAGCAGGGCATCACCCACATGGTCATCACGCCGTCCTCGCTGGCCGCGGCCTTCGAGGAACCCGGCGCCCCCGAGGCCCTCCGGCAACTGTCCGTGGTCGTCACCGGCGGCGAGGCCCTGCCCGACAGCCTCGTGCAGCAACTGGCGCTGACGAAGACGCTCCTCATCAACAGCTACGGTCCCACCGAGACGACCTTGGGCGTCACGGCGAAACGCTGCACCGTGGACACGCACGTCAACCTGGGACAGCCCATGGAGCGGTGTCTGCTCTATGTGCTCGATGACGCGCTTCAGCCCACGCCCATCGGCGTTCCGGGCGAGCTGTACATCGGCGGAGAGGGCCTGGGCCGGGGCTACCGTGGCCGCTCCGACCTCACCGCCGAGCGCTTCATCCCCCACCCCTTCAGTAACGTCCCAGGTGCCCGCCTCTACCGCACCGGCGACAAGGCCCGCTGGAATCCGGACGGCACGCTCTCCTACCTGGGACGCACCGACTTCCAGCTCAAGGTGCGCGGCGTCCGCGTCGAGCTCGAGGAAATCGAAGCCGCGCTCCTCCGTCTCCCCGGTGTCCGCCAGGCCGCTGTCGTCGCCCACTCCGCGCCTCCTCGCGAGGTGACGCTCGTCGCCTACCTCCTCGCCGGCCCGGGCACGGACGTCCCTTCCCTTCGCCGTGCCCTGGCGGCTTCTCTCCCCGACGCCATGGTGCCCTCGCACCTCCTCCTTCTCGAGGCGCTGCCCGCCAACTCCAGCGGCAAGGTCGACCGTGCCGCACTTGCTTCCCTGCCGCTTCCTCAAGTCTCCGACGCTGACTCGCACCAGCCTCCGCGGGGGCCCGTCGAGGAGCTGCTCGCGCTTCTCTTCGCCCAGGTGCTGGGACTCGACCGCGTCTCTCGTCACGCCGACTTCTTCTCCCTCGGCGGACACTCACTCACCGCCACTCGCCTCGTCTCACGGCTCAGGCAGTCCTTCGGCGTCGAGCTGCCTCTCGCCTCCTTCTTCTCTGCACCCTCCGTCGAGGCCCTCGCCCGCGTCATCTCTTCTCACCAGCTCGCGCGCGTCCCGCCGCTGCCGGAGCCTGCTCACGGCGATGGAGAAGAACCAGGGGTGCCAACGGCGACCCAAGAGCGGTTCTGGTTCCTTCACCAGCTCCAGCCCGAGCTGCGCGCCTACCACATCCCTGAAGCCGTCGAGCTTCGCGGCGCCCTCCACCTCCACGCGCTCGACGCGGCCCTCCGCTTTCTTCTGGAGCGGCACGCTTCCCTCCGCTCCGTCTTCGTCTCCGAGGAAGGCAGGCCCGCTCTTCGCCTCACGCGCATTCCGGTCACCGTTCTCCAGGTCGAGGACGCGCAGCCTCACGCAGGTGAGGCCGCGAGCCTGCCCCATGCCCGGATGTTGGAGGAGTCCTCCCGCCCCTTCTCCTTCGAGCACGGGCCGCTCTACCGCTTCCACCTCTTCCGTCTCGGCGCCGAGCACCACGTCCTGCTGCTCGTCTTCCATCACATCCTCGTCGATGGGCTCTCGCTCGATGTCCTCAAGCGGGAGCTGGCGCTGGCCTACAACACCCTTCGCCAGAACCAGCCACCCGCGCTTCCTCCCGTGGCGCACACCGCCTCGGACATTGCCGCGTGGCAGCGAACGCCCGAGGTGCAGGCTCACGAAGACGCGCACCTCGACTATTGGAAGCGGCAACTGACGGGCGCGCCGAGCCTGCTCACGCTGCCCACGGATGCACCTCGACCCGCGGTCCTGAGCGACCGTGGCGCCTTCAGCCAACGGCATCGGCTCTCCGAAGAACTCGCACGCGCACTGGACGCCGCCGGCAAGCAGCACCACGTCACGCCGTTCATGGCGCTGTATGCCGCCTTCGCCGCCCTGCTCCAGCGGTACTCAGGACAAGACGAGTTCTGCGTCGGCACGCCCGTCTCGGGCCGGACGCATCCCGCCACCGAGAACGTCGTCGGCCTCTTCATCAACACCGTCGTCCTGCGCACCCGGGTCGAGCCGCAGACCTCCTTCGCCGACCTCCTCGCGCAGGCCCGCGCCACCGCGCTGGACGCGTTCTCTCACCAGGCGGCCCCCTTCGATCGCGTCGTCGACGCCTTGCGAGTCGAGCGCAGCCTCAATCACACCCCGCTCGTCCAGGTGCTGTTCGACCTGAACCAGAATGAGCAAACGCTGGGTTCCGGGTTCTCGGAGCTCGCGTCCCGGCCCCTTCTCGTCGACAACGGCACCAGCCAGTTCGACTTCAGCCTCACCGCGGTCGAAGAGTCAGGCGGCTACGCGTTCTACCTCCGATACAACACCGAGCTGTTCACGCCAGCCACGGCCGAGCGGATGCTGGCCCACTACCTGCGCCTGCTGGAGCGCGCGCTGGCGCAGCCCGGTCTGCCTGTCGCGGTGCACTCCCTGTTGAGCACGGAGGAGCGCCAGCAGGTGCTCGTCGACTTCAACGCCGCGCAGCCCCCCTTTGACGTCGACGCCACTCTCGCCTCCCTCTTCCTGGTCTCGGTGGCCCGGACACCGGATGCCATCGCCCTCGTCTCGCCCGAGGGCTCGCTTTCCTTCGCGGAGCTCGCGGATCGGGCCTCGCGCCTCGCTTCGCACCTCGCCGCGCTGGGGGCTCGGCCTGAGACGGTCGTCGGCGTCTGCCTGGAGCGCTCCGCGGACACCGTCATCGCGCTTCTCGCCGTCCATCTCTCGGGCGCGGCGTGCCTTCCCCTTGAGCCCTCGCACCCGGCGGCTCGGCGCGCGCGAATTCTTCGTCAGGCGGGTGCCCTCTTCATCCTCTCGCGCCCTGCGTTCTTCGATGGCGAGGGCCCGGGCGTTCCCCTGGTCGAGCCGCAAGACGCTTCACGCCCTGGTGCAGCGCTGGCGACGCCCGTCCCGGCTCGGCCAGAGAACCTCGCGTATGTCCTCTACACCTCGGGCTCCACGGGGGCTCCCAAGGGCGTCGAGCTCACCCAGCGCAACCTCGTCCACGCCTTTGAGGCCTTTGACGCCCTCTACGCCACGTCGCCAGGAGACTGCTGGGCGGCCTCCAGCAGCATCTCCTTCGACATGCACTTGGAGGAGCTGCTCTTCAGCCTGACGCGTGGCGCGCGCGTGGTGTTGCGCCAGGTCGGGCCGCTCGGCCTGGGGCGTGACATCGACCAACACGGCATCACCCACATCGTCATCACGCCGTCTTCGCTCGCGACCGTTTTCGAGGAGCCCGGTGCTCCCGAGGCCCTTCGGAAACTGTCCGTGGTCGTCACCGGCGGCGAGGCCCTCCCTGACAGCCTCGTGCGTCAACTGGCGTTCAAGTCGACTCGCATCGTCAACGCCTATGGGCCCACCGAGACGAGCGTCAGCATCGCCCTCGACGTGTGCGTGCCTCATCGCCCGGTGAGTCTGGGCCGTCCGATGGATCGCTGCCCGATCTTCGTCCTGGACGCGTCACTGCACCCCGTCCCCGTGGGAGTTCCCGGCGAACTCTATGCGGGCGGAGAGGGCTTGGGCCGGGGCTACCGTGGCCGCTCCGACCTCACCGCAGAGCGCTTCATTCCTCACCCCTTCAGTGACGTCCCGGGTGCCCGCCTCTACCGCACCGGCGACAAGGCCCGCTGGAATCCGGACGGCACGCTCTCCTACCTGGGACGCACCGACTTCCAGCTCAAGGTGCGCGGCGTCCGCGTCGAGCTCGAGGAAATCGAAGCCGCCCTCCTCCGTCTCCCCGGTGTCCGGCAGGCCGCTGTCGTCGCCCACTCCGCGCCTCCTCGCGAGGTGACGCTCGTCGCATACCTCCTCGCCGGCCCGGGCACGGACGTCCCTTCCCTTCGTCGTGCCCTGGCGGCTTCTCTCCCCGACGCCATGGTGCCCTCGCACCTCCTCCTTCTCGAGGCGCTGCCCACCAACTCCAGCGGCAAGGTCGACCGCTCCGCACTTGCTTCGCTGCCGCTGCCTCAAGTCTCCGACGCTGACTCGCACCAGCCTCCGCGGGGGCCTGTCGAGGAGTTGCTCGCGCTTCTCTTCGCCCAGGTGCTGGGGGTTGACCGCGTCTCTCGCCACGCCGACTTCTTCTCCCTCGGCGGACACTCACTCACCGCGACTCGCCTCGTCTCACGACTCAGGCAGTCCTTCGGCGTCGAGCTGCCTCTCGCCTCCTTCTTCTCGGCTCCTTCCGTCGAGGCCCTCGCTCGCGTCATCTCTTCTCACCAGCTCGCGCGCGTCCCGCCGCTGCCCTCTCCCTCGCCTCGGCCTCACTCCGAGCCGCTCCTCCCCTCCTTCTCCCAGGAGCGCCTCTGGTTCCTTCACCAACTCCAGCCCGAGCTGCGCGCCTACCACATCCCCGAAGCCGTCGAGCTTCGCGGCCCTCTCCACCTCCACGCGCTCGATGCGGCCCTCCGCCTCCTTCTGGAGCGGCACGCTTCCCTTCGCTCCGTCTTCGTCTCCGAGGAAGGCAGGCCCTCGCTTCACGTCACGCCTGTTCCTCCCACCGTCCTTCATGTCGAGGACGTCACCGACTTCCCTTGGGACAGGATGCGAGAGGAGGCTTCTCGCCCTTTCTCTCTCGAGCACGGGCCGCTCTACCGCTTCCACCTCTTCCGTCTCGGCGACGCGCACCACGTCCTGCTGCTCGTCTTCCACCACATCCTCGTCGACGGGCGCTCGTTCGACATCCTTCTCCACGAGCTCGCCCTCGCGTACTCCGCGCTGTCTCAGCAGCGAACGCCTTCGCTTCCCGCGTTCTCGCTCAACGCCGCCGACATCTCCGCATGGCAACGCACGCCGGAGGTAAGGGCCCACGAAGACGCGCACCTCGACTACTGGAAGCACCAACTCCGTGGCGCGCCAGCCCTGCTGACGCTCCCGCTCGACAAGCCTCGCCCCCAGGTGAGTGCGCACCGCGGCGCCATCCAGGGCCCGCTCAGGCTGGCACCCGCCGTCACACAAGTCCTCGCCTCGGTCTGCCTCCAGCACCAGGTGACGCCGTTCATGGCGCTGTATGCCGCCTTCGCCGCCCTGCTCCAGCGATACTCAGGACAGGAGGAGCTCTGTGTCGGCACCCCGGTTTCGGGGCGCACGCACCCCGCCACGGACGATGTCGTCGGCCTCTTCATCAACACCCTTGTCCTGCGCACCCGGGTCGACACGCGCGCCACTTTTGCCGACCTCCTCGCGCAGGTCCGCACCACCGCCCTGGACGCGTTCTCGCACCAAGCGGCCCCCTTCGAACGTGTCGTCGATGCCCTGCAGATTGAGCGCAGCCTCAATCAGACCCCGCTCTTCCAGGTCCTGTTCGACCTGAACCGGACGGAGCAGGCACTGGGCTCCAGCTTCTCCGAGTTCGCGTCCCGGCCCCTCCTCGTCGACAACCACACCAGCCAGTTCGACCTCAGCCTGAGCGTCTCCGAGAGCGCCGAGGGGTTTGAGCTCTTCCTCCAGTACGACACCGAGCTGTTCGAGCCAGCCACGGCCGAGCGGATGCTCACCCATTATCTACGGCTGCTCGAGCACGCGCTGGCGCGGCCTGGCCTCCCTGTCGCGGCGCACTCCTTGTTGAGTACGGAGGAGCGCCAGCAGGTGCTCGTCGACTTCAACGCCGCGCAGGCTCCCTTTGCTCGCGGCGCCACCCTCGCCTCCCTGTTCCTCGATTCGGTGGCCCGGACACCGGATGCCATCGCCCTCGTCTCGCCCGAGGGCTCGCTTTCCTTCTCGGAGCTCGCGGCTCGGGCCTCACGCCTCGCTTCGCACCTCGCCGCGCTGGGGGCTCGGCCTGAGACGGTCGTCGGCGTCTGCCTCGAACGCTCCGCGGACATCGTCATCGCGCTCCTCGGCGTTCACCTCTCCGGCGCAGCGTGCCTTCCCTTGGAGCCCTCGCACCCGGCGGCTCGACGCGCGCGAATTGTTCGTCAGGCGGGTGCCCTCTTCATCCTCTCGCGCCCTGCGTTCTTCGATGACGAAGGCCCGGGCGTCCCGATTGTCGAGCCTCAGGATGCGACGCGTCCTGACGCGGCCCTCGCCACGCCCGTCCCGGCTCGGCCGGAGCACCTCGCGTATGTCCTCTACACCTCGGGCTCCACGGGAGCGCCCAAGGGCGTCGAGCTCACGCAGCGCAACCTCGTCCACGCACTCGATGCCTACGACGCGCACTACCGCCCCGCTCCGGGAGACTGCTGGGCGGCTTCCAGCAGCATCTCCTTCGACATGCACCTGGAGGAGTTGGTCTTCAGCCTGACGCGGGGCGCACGTGTCGTGCTGCGTCAGGTCGGGCCCCTCGGGCTGGGCCGGGACATCGTCGAACACGGCATCACCCACATCGTCACGACGCCCTCTTCACTAGCGACGGCGATGGATGAGCCAGGCGGACTCGACGCGATTCGACGACTGTCCGTCCTGGTCACGGGCGGCGAGGCGCTGCCCGATCGTCTCGTGCAACAGCTGGCGCTGACGAAGACGCTCCTCGTCAACAGCTACGGCCCCACCGAGACGACCATGGGTGTCACAGCGACGCTCTGCTCCGAGAACACGCCGGTGAATCTGGGCCCCCCCATGGAGCGGTGCCTGCTCTATGTGCTCGATGACGCGCTTCAGCCCACGCCCATCGGCGTTCCGGGCGAGCTGTACATCGGCGGAGAGGGCCTGGGCCGGGGCTACCGTGGCCGCGCCGACCTCACCGCCGAGCGCTTCATCCCC
>BNCN01000002.1:0-762938 GCA_014656495.1 Comamonas sp. KCTC 72670 | reverse complement strand
ACGCTCTCCTACCTGGGACGCACCGACTTCCAGCTCAAGGTGCGCGGCGTCCGCGTCGAGCTCGAGGAAATCGAAGCCGCGCTCCTCCGTCTCCCCGGTGTCCGGCAGGCCGCTGTCGTCGCCCACTCCGCGCCTCCTCGCGAGGTGACGCTCGTCGCCTACCTCCTCGCCAGCCCGGACACGGACGTCCCTTCCCTTCGTCGTGCCCTGGCGGCTTCTCTCCCCGACGCCATGGTGCCCTCGCACCTCCTCCTCCTCGAGGCGCTGCCCACCAACTCCAGCGGCAAGGTCGACCGTGCCGCACTGGCTTCCCTGCCGCTTCCTCAAGTCTCTGACGCTGACTCGCACCAGCCTCCGCGCGGGCCCGTCGAGGAGCTGCTCGCGCTTCTCTTCGCCCAGGTGCTGGGACTCGACCGCGTCTCTCGCCACGCCGACTTCTTCTCCCTCGGCGGCCACTCACTCACCGCCACTCGCCTCGTCTCACGACTCAGGCAGTCCTTCGGCGTTGAGCTGCCTCTCGCCTCCTTCTTCTCGGCTCCTTCCGTCGAGGCCCTCGCTCGCGTCATCTCTTCTCACCAGCTCGCGCGCGTCCCGCCGCTCCCCTCTCCCTCGCCTCGGCCCACCTCCGAGCCGCTCCTCCCCTCCTTCTCCCAGGAGCGCCTCTGGTTCCTTCACCAACTCCAGCCCGAGCTGCGCGCCTACCACATCCCCGAAGCCGTCGAGCTTCGCGGCCCTCTCCACCTCCACGCGCTCGATGCGGCCCTCCGCCTCCTTCTGGAGCGGCACGCCTCCCTTCGCTCCGTCTTCGTCTCCGAGGAAGGCAGGCCCTCGCTTCACGTCACGCCTGTTCCTTCCACCGTCCTTCATGTCGAGGACGTCACCGACTTCCCTTGGGACAGGATGCGAGAGGAGGCTTCTCGCACCTTCTCTCTCGAGCACGGACCGCTCTACCGCTTCCACCTCTTCCGTCTCGGCGACGCGCACCATGTCCTGCTGCTCGTCTTCCACCACATCCTCGTCGACGGACTGTCGCTCGACGTCCTCAACCGAGAACTGTGGTTTGCGTACGACGCGCTTCGACAGCATCAGCAACCCACGCTGGCGCCTGTGGCGCACACGGCCGCGGACATCGCCTCCTGGCAGCGCACGTCCCAGGTTCGGGCGCACGAGGAGGCTCATCTCGACTACTGGAAGCGGCAGCTTGCCGGTGCGCCCTCACTGCTCGCGCTCCCGTGGGACAAGCCCCGGCCCGCGGTCCTGGGTGACCGAGGTGCGGTCAGCCAGCGCCGGCACCTCTCCGAGGACTTGTCGCGAGCGTTGGATGCAGCCTGCAAGCGACACCAGGTGACGCCATTCATGGCGCTCTACGCAGCCTTCACCGCCCTGCTCCAGCGATACTCGGGACAGGACGAGCTCTGCATCGGAACCCCGGTCTCCGGCCGCACGCACCCCGCCACGGAGAGCGTCGTCGGACTCTTCATCAACACCGTCGTCCTGCGGGGGCGCGTCACGCACGGGCTGAGCTTCACGGAGCTGCTCGCGCAGGCGCGCACCACGGTCCTGGAAGCCATCTCGCATCAGGCGGCGCCGTTCGAGCGGGTGGTTCAGGCACTCCAGGTGGAACGCGGCCTGGGGCACTCGCCGCTCGTGCAGGTCCTGTTCGAGATGAACCGGGCGGATGACGTCCAGGGGGAGGTCCTTCCCGGGCTGAACGCGCAGTCCCTGTCGCTCGACACGGGAACGAGCCAGTTCGAACTCACCCTGTTCGCGACCGAGGACTCCAGCGGACTCGCGTTCAACATCGGCTACAACACCGAGCTGTTCGAGGCCGCGACCGTCGAGCGCATGCTGGGCCACTACCTCCAGCTTCTCGAAGGCGCGCTCCAGTCGCCCGACACGCCGGTGTCCCGCCTCGCCATGCTCACGGGTGACGAGCGCGAAGCCGCGCTGCGAGAGGCCCGGTTCATCGACGTGCCACCGCCCACCACATGCACGCATGACGCCTTCGCCGAACAGGCCCGGCGTGTCCCCGAGCGCGTGGCGCTGTCCTTCCCTGGTGGGGCCTGGACCTATCGGGACCTCTCCGCCTGGACGAACCGGGCCGCCCGGCGGCTGGTGGCCCAGGGCGTCACGAGCGAGTCGCTGGTGGCCGTGGTCGGGCCCCGGGACGAGGCGCTCGTTCGCGCCATCCTCGCCGTCCACACCGCGGGCGGTGCCCACCTCCCGCTGGATGTCCGGCTGCCGCCCGCGCGCCTGGCCCAGCTTCTCCGGGAGAGCCAGGCGCCGTTCCTCCTCGTCACGGGAGGCTTCGAGCAGCAGGTCGAGGAGGCCCTCCGCCAGCTTCCCCCTGAGACGCGGCTCCAACGCCTCTCGCTGGACGGCTGCGACGCGGAGCGCACCGAGCCCCTCGAGCACCGCGCGACGCCGGACTCACTCGCCTACGTGCTCTTCACCTCGGGCTCCACGGGCGTGCCCAAGGGCGTCATGGTCCACCACGGGGGCTTGCACAATCACATCGCCGGAATGTGCGAGGGGCTCGGAGTGCGCGAGGACGACGTCGTCGCGCAGACGGCCGCGTTGAGCTTCGACATCTCCGTGTGGCAGATGCTCGGCGCCCTCACGCGAGGCGCCACCACGCACCTGATTCCCGATGACGTCGCCCGGGAGCCGCAGCAGCTCGCCGCGGAGCTGGAGGCGTCCGGAGCGACCATCGTGGAGCTGGTCCCCTCGGTGCTCCAGGCCCTGCTGGAGGACACCGCCCACGCCGCGCCCGCGTTCTCCCGACTGCGGTGCATGGCCACCATTGGCGAGGCCCTGCCGCCCGCCGTCTGCCGGACCTGGTTCGCGCGGTATCCGCGCGTGCCGCTCGTCAACGCCTACGGCCCCGCGGAGTGCTCGGACACGGCGACGCTGCACCTGCTCCGTGAAGCCCCCGAAGGCAGCAGCACGCCCATCGGCCATCCCAAGCGCGGCATGGAAGTGTACGTCCTCGACGACGCCATGCTGCCCGTGCCGCCCGGCGTGGTGGGCGAAATCTACATCGGCGGTCTCGGCGTCGGACGGGGCTACCGCCACCGCCCCGAGCTGACAGCGGAGCGCTTCGTTCCAAACCCCTTCTCACGCGAGCCCGGGGCACGGCTGTACCGAACGGGAGACCTGGGGCGCCGGCGCACGGGCGGCGCGCTCGAGTTCGTCACGCGAGCGGACTTCCAGGTCAAGGTGCGCGGCATGCGCATCGAGCTGGCGGAGATTGAAGCCACGCTGTCCGCGCTGCCCTCGGTGCGCGCCTGCGTCGTCACGCCGCGCGAGCGGCGCCCTGGCGACAAGGAGCTGGTGGCCTGGGTCGTCCCCAGCGCGCCGGAGGTCCAGGCCTCCGAGCTGCGAGCGCAGCTGGGACAACACCTGCCCGCCTACATGGTCCCCGGCCGCGTGGTGCTGTTGTCCACGCTCCCGCTCAATGCCAACGGGAAGGTGGACCGCAAGGCCCTGGACCTCCGCGACCTGCCTGCCACGCCCGATGCGGTGGAGGGCGAACCGCCGCGAGGCCCGACCGAAGTGCTGATTGCCCGGCTGTTCCGCCAGGCGCTGGACGTGGAGCAGGTCTCCCGCGACGACGACTTCTTCTCGCGCGGCGGACACTCCTTGAGCGCCACGCGACTGGTGGCGCGCGTCCGGCAGGAGCTGGGCGTGCGGTTGGCCCTGAGCGCGTTCTTCGCGAACCCCACGGTGGCCGGGCTCGCGCATGCCATCTCCCACGCACCTCCCGCCGACGAGCGCGCCCCGGACGTGGCCCCGCCCCGGCCCGAGGCGCTGCCCGCATCGAATGTCCAGGAGCGGCTCTGGTACGCACTGCAGCTTCCGGAGGCCCCGCCCTACGTCCTGACGCTGGGTCTGGTGCTCGAAGGCTCGCTGCGCGTCGACGCGCTGGAGGCGGCGCTCTCCGCGGTGGTGGAGCGCAACGAGACGCTCCGCACGGTGTTCGTCCAGGAGCGCGGCTCGCTCTTCGTGCGGGTGTGTCCCACGGCTCAGCCCATCCTGGTTTCTCGGGACGTGTCACACCTGGCGCCCGGCGAGGCCGAGGTGGCGGCGCGAGAAGCGCTGAACCGGCACGACCATCTGCGTTTCGACGTGGCACAAGGCCCGCTGTATCGCTTCGAGCTGCTCCGCATGAACGCGGACGGCACGCGGCATGTGCTCCTCCTCGCGGTCAGCCACCTCGTCACCGATGGACTGGGGCTCCGTGCGTTCATGGGTGAGCTGGGCGCCGCCTACCGCGCGGCCCTCGCCGGTGCGACGCCACTGCTGGCCCCCGCGCCGCTCCAGTACATCGACGTCGCCTTGTCCCAGCGCGGCGAGGAGGCTCGAAAGCGGGAAGACGCGGGCCTCGACTCCTGGCGGCACGCGCTCGCGAACGCGCCGCCCGTGTTGGACCTGCCGTTGGACTTCCCCCGTCGCGCGCCCGCCCTCAACGCCAACATGCACGCGGTGCGCGTCTGCGTGCCCACCCGCGAGGCCGAGGCGCTCAAGGACGTGTCACGGCAAGCAGGTGTCTCCCGCTTCGCCTCGGTGCTGGCCCTCATGCAGGCCTGGCTGCACCGCATGAGCGGCCAGGGGCACGTGGTGGTGGCGTCTCCCTTCTCCGGCCGGACGCTGCCGCGGACGGAGCAGATGGTCGGGTACTTCGCCAACGTGCTGCCGCTGTGCACGGATGTGTCGGGCAACCCGTCGTTCCGACAGCTCCTGCAACGCACGCAGGCGGTGGTGGCCCACGCCGCCGCGCACCAGGACGTGCCCTTCAAGCGCATCTCGGATGCCCTCCTTCCCGAGGGCCCCCGCACGGCCCCGCCACTGGCCCAGGCGCTGCTGATGATGGAGGCCGCGGGCATGGCCTCCCTGGACGGGCTCGCGGTGTCGGAGCTGGACGTGCCCGGCGTCATCCCCGCCTACGACGTGGTGGTCAGCCTGGTCGAGGATGCCCACGGCGCCCTGGAAGGACTGGTCGCCATCGACAGCGCCCTGTTCACGCCCGCGTCCGGGGAGCGCATGGCGCGCGCCTTCGAACAGCTCGTCAGCGCCGCGGTCCGCGCACCCGACGCGCCCGTGTCCCGGCTCACCATGCTGTCCAACCAGCAACGCGCCGAGGTGCTCGCGGCGCTGGACGGAGGTCCCCAGGCGATTGCGCCGGGCGCTTGCATCCACACCCTCTTCGAGGCCCAGGTGCGGCGCACGCCCCGGGCGCCCGCGGTGGCGCATGGCGCGACGACCTGGAGCTACGCGGAGCTCAACGCCCGCGCCAACCTCCTGGCGCGGCGGCTCGTGGAGCAAGGGCTGCGTCCCGAGGAGCGCGTGGGCATCATCATGGAGCCCTCGGCCCAGGCGATGGCGGTGATGCTGGGCATCCTCAAGGCCGGCGGCGCCTATGTGCCGCTGGACGCCACGTGGCCCGAGGCACGCAAGCGCACCGTGGTGGAGCGCACGGGCCTGGAGCGGCTCTGGGTGGATGCAGCCGTGCTGGCCGAGCACCAGGGGCTCGTGCCGCGCGTGGAGGTGCCACCGCGACCGGACGCTGTTCCGGAGGACCTCGAGCCGGGGCCTCGCGCCGTGTTCGACGCGCAGCTCGCGTACATCGTCTTCACCTCCGGCTCCACGGGCGAGCCCAAGGGGGTGATGGTGGAACACCGCTCCGTGGTGAACCACAACCTGGCCATCGCCGAGCGCTTCGGGCTGCGGCCGGGCGACCGGATGCTCCAGTTCGCGCCGCTGACGTTCGACGCGGCGGCCGAGGACCTCTATCCGCCGCTCGCGACGGGCGGCACCGTCGTGCTGCGAAGCGGGCTCGTGCCCGCCCACGCGATGACGCCGCTCCTCGAAGCGCTGGACATCAGCATCATCAGCCTGCCCCCCACGTACATCGAGGAGTGGATTCGGCAGATGGAGACGATGGGGCAGCGGCTCCCCGCGCGGCTGCGGCTGCTGGCGCCAGGAGGCGACGTCCTCAAGCGGGAGACGTATGAGGCCTGGGTCCGCGTGGGCGGCGGGCATGCGCCGTGGGTCAACGTCTATGGCCCCACCGAGTGCACGATTACCTCCGCCACCTGCGACATCCCCGGCGACGAGGGCGTGGGCAGCGCCGCCACCTTCCCCATTGGCCGGCCCATCCCCCAGGTGCGCTTCTACCTGCTGGACGAGCACCTGGAACCCGTCGCGCCGGGCCTGACGGGCAACGTGTACATCGGCGGCGTCGCGCTCTCCCGTGGCTATCTGGGGGCGCCCTCGCCGACCGCCGAGCGCTTCATTCCAGACCCGTTCTCCGGGGCGCCCGGCGCGCGCATGTACCAGACGGGAGACCTGGCCCGGCTGCAGCCTGACGGGCGGCTGCGCTTCCTCGGCCGCGCGGACCACCAGGTGAAGATTCGCGGGTTCCGCATCGAGCTCGCGGAAATCGAAGCCTGTCTGCGGCGGTACGAGCGCGTGGAGGAGGCCGTCGTCGTCGCGCACGGCACCGCCGCGGGCGTCCAATCCCTCTGCGCCTACGTGCAGGCCCCCGTCGCCGGGGTGACGCCGCAGGCGCTCCGCGAGCACGTCGTCGCCCGGCTCCCGGGCTACATGGTGCCGGCGTCCTTCGTGGTGATGGACGCGCTGCCACTCAACGCCAACGGCAAGGTGGACCGGCACGCGCTGCCGTCCCCCGAGGCGGCGGCAGCGCCCGCGCCCGTCGCGCCCACGCCTCCGGACGTGGAGACACCGCGGATGGAGACGCCCTTCCGCTCGACGCTGGAGATGACCCTCCACCGGCTGTGGCAGGAGGTGCTGGATCGGCCCACCGTCACGGTGGACGACGACTTCTTCACCTCGGGAGGAGACTCCATCCTCGCCATGCGGCTGCTGGCGCGGCTCGAGGACGTGTTCGGCGTGCCGTTGCCCCTGGCCCTGTTGTTCCAGAGCTCGGTGCTCAAGGACTCCGTGGACGCCATCCAGGAGTTCCTGAACGAAGAGGCCACGCCTGGCAGCATCGTCCGGCTGGCCAGCCGAGGCCTGCCGGACACGGCCGTGCCGCTCTTCCTGTTCCACGGCGGAGACGGCGAGGTCTACCACTACCGGGAGCTGGTGCCCCAGTTGGAGCCCCACTTCCAGTGCTACGGCGTGCAGGCACCGGAGACGCTGGCGCCCGACCGGCCCCTGCCGGACTTCGACGCGCGCGTGGCCGCCTACACCCGGGACGTGCGCGCCATCCAGCCGCAGGGCCCGTACCGGCTGCTCGGCTTCTCCTTTGGAGGCTACCCCGCCATCGGCGTGGCGGCGGCGTTGGAAGCCCAGGGTGAAAAGGTGGAGCTGCTCGCCGTGGTGGACACGCTCACGTCGGAAATCATCCGCGCGACGATGCCCGCGCAGCACCTGGAGCCCGTGCTGGCCATCTCCGAGGTGTTCGGCGTGTTCGACGCGCAACTGCCTGACGAGCTGGCCCCGCTGTCCCCCGAGGCGCAGTGGGAGCGGGTGGCCGAGCGCGCCCGCGCGACGGGGCTGGCGTCGCCGCACTTCTCCGGCAAGGATCTGGCCCGCGTCGGCCGCGTGCTGGCCGAGGTGCTCACCCCGCAGGCGGCGGCGTGGAAGGTCCAGGCGCCCAAGTCCGTCCGCCCGCTGCTCATCCGCAGCGCCGCGACGCTGGCCGAGTTCGGCAACGAGACGTTCGGCTGGGAGCAACACCTGCCCCGCGAGCAGCTCGACCTGGTGACGCTGCCAGGCGCCCACGCCACCCTGATTCGGCCCCCCGTGGTGGAGGAGCTGGCGCGACGGCTGATTGCCCTGCTCCCGAAGTAGGGAGACGCGGGCGGGGCGCGCGGCCTAGCGCACCCGCCCTTCCAGCCACGTCTTCGTGAACATGTTGGGGCTCAGCGCGCCCAGCACGACGTCGTCGTAGCGCACCGTGAACTGCGAGCCCGTCGACTCCTCGACCTCGAGCACTTCCTTGTAGGGATAGACAACCTTCGCGGCCAGCGGGTCCTTGATGGCCTGATAGCTGCGAATCACGTCGGAGCGCAGCACCCGCCCGGACGGCGCGTAGCCAATGCGCTTCACGATGTTGAAGCTCGGGTCCACCCAGAGCCGGAGCTGCTCGAAGGACACGAGCCGGCCGCTCTTCACGGTGAGGTGGAGCTTGCGGAACGAGGTGCCGTTGACGACCTCCACGCCCTCGTCCTTCACGTCGTAGTTCTCCGCCAACTGCGAGCGGTCGAAGTCCTCTTCGCAGGAGACGGTGTTGACGATGTTGCCCCGCTGGGTGGTGCGCTGCCACTGCCCGGTGGAGGCCTCGTACTCCCAGAGGTTGCGGCCGATGCGCAGGTACCCGCCGCCCGCGAGGTGGCGGGGCTTGGTGACGTAGATGAGCAAGTCCCGCGAGGAGTCGCGCCGATAGACTTCCAGCTCCATCAGGTGCTCGGTGCCGTCCTTGCGCAGCTCGCGCAGACGCACCGTCCCCCGGTAGTCACTCTGGAAGGACATGCGCGCGTCGATTTGCTTGAGCACCTCCACCGGCGAGGGCTGGGGCGCGGCGGCGGGCACAGGCGCCTTCTCCGCGGCGGCGGCTACCATCGGCGCGGACACCAACAGGGAGAACGCGGCGGCGAACCCGTGGAGGGACGAGGACAAGAGGCTCACAAGGACTCCATGGCGGACCGGGGTGAGAGCGAAGCGGCACGGAAGGCGGGCAGGACGGCCGCGACCCCCGCTGCGCCCGTGACGAGCACCACCGCGAGCACGGCCGCGCCCGGCCCCGCCTCCAACGGCAGCGTGGAACTGAAGAACAGATTCACCAGCGGCGCGGGCAGCGCCACGTGGCCTCGGAGCAGGCCGCACAGGGCCCATGCCAGCGTGGCGCCGCTCATCGAGCCCACGAAGCCCAGCAGCAGCCCTTCCAACAGGAAGAGCCCGACGACGGAGACGCGCTGCATGCCCATGGCACGCAGGGCGCCAATCTCCCGCGTCCGCTCGCGCACGGCCACGCTCAACGCCATGAAGAGGCCCACGACGATGACGCCCAGCACCACCATCCCCAGCAGCACGGACAGGGCGGCCAGGCCATTCGTCACGAAGGACAGGAACGCGGACTCGTCCTGCCACGTGCTGACGTCCAGGCGCTGGCCCCGCCAGCCCTCGCGCAGCATGGGCCCCAGCTTGTCGCCGTAGGCCTCGTTCAACGCGGGGAGCACCTCGAAGCCCGAGGTGCGCAGGGCGTCCCGCCACATGCCGCCGAGCGCGTCCGGGTCGTCGGGCCGGGACTCCACGGGACACACGAGCTGCAACACGCCCGCGGAGCCCGGGCGGTAGCCTTCCAGCTCCCGCAGCGTGTCATTGGAGACGAGGATGCCGGAGGAGCCGCCCAGCAGGCCGGCGTTCTCCAGGATGGCGACGACCTCCACGTCCACGGCGTTGCGCCGCAGCGAGCCCGCGGGCTGCGCGAAGAGCGTGGCGATGTCCCCGCGCCCCACCTGGAGCCGCTCGGCCACCGTGGAGGAGAGGACCACCGTCCGAGCCTTCGCCAGCGCGTCCAGGCTGCCTTCCTTCATGCGGAAGCCGCCGGGCGCGCCGCGCTCCCCCGCCACGTCCACCGAGACGAGGTACGACTCGAAGCGGCGGCGCCCCACGCCCACGGTGGCGCGCCCGCGTCCACGCTCGCGCAGCGCGCAGCCGTCGGGCACCAGCGGCGTCACCACCTCGCGCACCCGGGCCGCGTCCCCCATCACCGGGGCGATGCTGTCGGGGTGGACCTTGAAGTAGCCGCCGACGTTGAGCTCGCCGCTCAGGAAGGTGGCGATGGCCGCCCGGTGCGAGGCCGCGACGCCCGCGGTCAGCGCCACCGACAGCACCAGCACGCCACTGGCGCCCGCGACGATGGCGAGCAACAGCAGCGCCCGCTCCCGGTGAGCGAACATGTTGCGCAGGGCCAGCAGGAACAGGGTGGGCATGGCGTCAGTCCTCCCGCTTCCGCATGGCCTCGATGGGGAGCACCGCGCTGCCACGCCACGCGGGCACCAGCGAGGCGGCCACCACCACCGCGCCCACCACCGCCACCACCACCACCCCGGCCGTGGCGGACAGCTGAGGCATCAGCACATTGCCCCCCATGAAGACCTGGAGCGACTCGTCCCGGACCGGGAGGCCCTGGCCCGCCACCAGCCGCAGCAGCGCGACGCCGAGCCCCACGCCCAGGCCCGCGCCCAGCACGCCCAGCAGGAGCCCCTCGCAGAGCAGCACGGCGAACACCTCCCGGCGCTGCATGCCCACCGCCCGCAGCGTCCCCACCTCGCCCACCCGCTCCCGCGCCAGCAGCAGCAGCGTGCTCCCGGAGACCATCACCACGAACAGCGACATCAGCGCGGCCAGCGCCAGCAGCACCACCTGGGTGATACCCACCACGCCCGCCAGCAGGCCTCCCGCCTCGGACCAGTCCACCGTCGCCAGCGGGGCGCCCGTCTCCTTCGCCAGCGCGTCGATGCGCTCCGCGACGGCGCCGGCGTCCGCCCCGGGCTCCAGCACCAGGGCCGCCTGCAACACGCCACCACCCCGCATCGCCTCGGGCGTGAAGTGCTCTGGAAACGCCTCGTGCCGCGCGAAGACGGGGGGCGCCGCTCCCGGAGGGCCCTCACCGCCGGGCTCCGGCGCCTCGATGATGGCGGCGGGCTGCAGCGCCAGGTCCGTGGGGGCCATGGGCTGGGCCAGGCCGAGCGCCTCGACATCCTTGCGGACCTCCTCGTCCTCCGCCTGCGTCCTCCGGTTGGCGAGGAAGCGCGCGGTGACCAGGTCCAGGAGCCCGAGCGAGTTCACCCGGCTGAGGTCCCCACCCAATCCCTTGAAGCGGAAGGTCCCCCACACGCGCACCGGCACGCCCGTGACGCCGAGCGAGCCATTGGGGCTCATCAGCACCAGCGTGTCCCCCGGCCGCACGCGATACAGCGGCAGGTGCGGCGCCAGCACGTCCTGGAACTGCTGGTAGCGCGCGTCGAAGTTGGCGTCGTCCAGCGTGAGGAACTCGCGCAGCAGCGGCTCCACCTCGCCCGGATGACCCAGCAGCGTGCCCAGGGCCTGGGCCACGGCCTGGGAGCGCTCCGCGTCCAGACGCGCCAGCAGGTCCGGCAGCTCGACGAGGCAGCGCTCCGCCACGGTGCGCAGGGACTCGTCCTGCGCGAAGGTGGCCCCGCGCGAGCGCTCGCGATGCAGGGTGTCCAGCAGCGCCGCCACGGGGAGCTTGAAGTGCTGCTCGTAGAGGCCCTGCCCCAGCATCAGGCCCCGCTGCCCCGGCGGAGGCAGGCTGCCGCTGACGAGCTCGAAGCGGGGAAAGGCGCGGGGGAACAGCGCCAGGTCCGAGGCCAGGAACTCCACGTCGATGGAGGCCCCCTCGCCCACCTGCCGCGCCACGCGGTTCTCCAGGTACTCCAGCGTCTCCAGGGGCTCGGCGCGGAAGCGCTCCCAGAACGCGGGCTCCGCCACCGCCTCCAACGCCAGCCGGTCCTCCCGCGCCTCGTCCTCTTTCAGGAACGCGAAGGCCTCCGCCCGGCGGCCGTCATCACGCACCACGTCACGCAGCGTGCGCTCCAGGTCCGCGCCCAGCAACGCCAGCCGGGCCTCGCGCGCCGGAGAGGCGGGCTCGCGCGCCACCGCGCGGACCGACGACAGCTTTTCATCCAGGTAGTTGCCGCGAAACACCCAGGCTCCGCCCACCTCCAGTGGCACCACCTCGCGCACGCCGTCCACGGCGCGCACCCGGGCCTCCACGTTGGCGAAGTCGGGAATGGGCTGGAGCTCGGGCGCCCCCCCGGAGTCCTGCACCACCACCGGCGTCCCCGTGGAGGTCGCGTTGTAGAGCTGGAGGTCGCCCGTCCCACTCTCGATGAGGCTGCGACGCGTCCCGTCAGAGATGCCGCCCACCAGCGCGACGCCCAGCGTGAGCAGGGCCGCACTGCCCGCGGCCAGCAGCCCCACCACCCAACTCCGCGGCCGGGCCAGCACACCGTGGAAGGCGAATGACACCAGCGCCACCGACGACTCCTCGTGATGCGGGCGCCCCACAGGCCGTGGACCCGGTGCCCGCAGGCACAATCAACCGGACAGCAGGGAGCAGGGAGCAGGACGATAAAGAACCCTTCCAGGTGAGGCAAGCCGCCCTGCCCCGTTGCGCCCACGGACGCGAAGGGTCGAAGCTTCCGGCCATGACGTCGAGCCCGAGAGCCCCCCTGGCGCAATCACTCCACTTCTGGGCCCGCAACGCCTCCAATGAGTCCGCGCTGCTCCAAGCCTCACTCCGGCTGGGGCTGTTCGACGCACTCCCCGTGGAAGGCGTTGATACACCCAAGCCCCTCCACGTGTTGACAGAGGCACTCTCCGTGTCGACGCGAGGGCTCCGGGCCCTCCTGGAGATGCTCACGAGCATGGGCTTCGTGCACATGGATGACGCACGGCGCTTCGCCTTGTCCTGGAAGACGGCGAGCTTTCTGCGCAGACCCGGCTTCCATCAAAGTCTCTGGGCGGAGGTGCCCTGGTGGGAGCCGCACGGCCTGCTGGATGACGCCGTGAAACACGGCGGCCCGGTCACGCACGCAGGGAAGGACTGGGATGTGCTGGGCCACCTCCGGACGCTCTTCGTGGACGCGCCGATGGGCACCGGTTCGCCCGAGGCGGAGGACTTCTTCGACCGCTTCGCGCGCAGCGCGCCCCGTCACCAGGTGCTCGTCACCGCGGGCCGGTTGGGCGTGCTGGAGCAACTGGCCTCGGCGCCGCGCACCGAGGAGGCGCTGGGCGAGCTCACCCAGACGCACCCCCAGGGGCTGCGCGTGCTGCTCGACGTCCTCGCCCGAATGGACCTGGTGCGGGAAGTGGACGGCGGCGTATGGACGCTGTCGCCGCCGGCGCGGCAGCTTCTGGATGGCAAGGCCCTGGCGTATCTGGTGCGCTCGCTGTCCGTCTCCGCGCGGTACTGGGAGGCGCTGGGACGCCTGGAGGAGACGGTGCGCCATGAGCGCTTCATCCTGGACCTGAAGAACCCCGAGGTGAGCCAGCGTTTCTACGCGGACAACTCGAACCAGCTCACCGCGGTGTTCGCCTCGCACTTCCAGCTCAGCCGCCGCGCCGCCACGACGCTGGCGCAGACGCGGCCCCTCGAAGGCGCCCAGGTTCTCGACATCGGGACGGGCTCGGGTGTGTGGGGCTCGGCCTTCGCGAGGGCCACCCCCACCACCCACGTCACCTACTTCGACCAGGCCGTCGTGCTCGAACAGGTGCAGCGCAACATCCAGGCGGTGAAGGTCTCGGACCGGGCGCGGCTGTGGCCGGGCGACCTCTTCACCCACGACTTCGGCGAGGCGGACTTCGACGTCATCATCCTCCCCCAGGTCCTCAACGTGCTGCTGCCGGACATGCTGCCGGGCCTCTTCGCCCGGGTGGCGAAGGCGCTCCGGCCCGGCGGCGTGCTGCTCATCGCCGAGTACGTGCTCAACGAGCGCCGCGACGGGCCGCTGGACCACCTCTACTTCGGGCTGCGGCGGTTCATGACGAACGAGGGCGACTTGCTGTCCGCGTCCGAGTACGCGCAGCTGCTGTCGGCCGTGGGCCTCACGCAGTCGGTCTGCATCCCTCTGCCCACGCAAGAGCTCATCTTCGCCGCGCGCCCGGGCGTGACGCTCCCGACCGAGCTCGCGTCCGCGGAGCCCGCGACCCGCCCCGCCAGCGTGGAAGCCCGCGGCAGCTGAGCCACCCGGGCGGGAATCCAAGCCAGCGCGGCCCAGCGCCGCGCGGCGACCTCCGCGTGAATCACCTAACGGAGGTGGCGTCAGCCCACGCGACGTCGCCTCGGTGGGCGATGACGACCTGCTGGATGGCGGCGGCCTCCGCGTGAATCACCCCGCGGAGGCGGCGTCAGCCCACGCGACGTCGCCTCGGTGGGCGATGACGACCTGCTGGATGGGCATGTCGAAGGCGCGCGCCTCGGTGAGCCCCACGGGCGCCAGCAGCGCGCGGAACTCCGGGAGCGACAGGACGTCGCCCTCGTTCGTCACGTACCGGCGCAGCGAGAAGTAGAGCGCGTCCAACGGGCCATCCCGGCGGTCCGTCAGCAGGTAGCCGGAGATGAGCAGCAGCCCTCCGGGCTTCAACGCGCGCGCCAGCCTGCCGAAGAAGCCGGGCAGCTCCGAGGGCGGGAGCGCGGGGATGATTTGCGGCAGCAGGATGACGTCGAAGCGGGACTCGCCGTAGTCCACCGACAGGCAGTCCCCGGCCCACAGGTGCGAGCGGGCCTCCAGCTTCAACTTCGCCAGATGCGGCCGCACCGCGTCCAGCACGTGCGGCGAGTCCAGGTAGGTGACGTGGGAGGACGGGTCCGCCAGTCCGAAGGCCGCGCCCCACACGCCCGAGCCCGTGCCCACGTCCAACACCCGCGCCTCCGCCAGCGGCCGCATCCTGCGCACCAACGCCGCCGCCTGCCGGCTCAGCCGCAGGTGCGAGGCGAAGATGCTGGAGATGCGCGAGGCGTTCTCCTGGTAGATGCGCCGCGCCGTCTCTGGCTCCCGCAGGTCCAACCGGAAGCGCTGCTCGCGCACCGCCTCGTCCAGGTGGCCCAGCGCCTCCCAGTAGGCCATGGTCGCGGGCAGCGCCCGCTGGAAGTACGGGAGGCTCTGCGCGTCCAGCGCGCGCCCCGCCGCCTCCGTCAGGCCCCAGCCGCCGTCCCGCGCCTGGGCAATGCCCATCGCCGCCAGGGTGCCGAGCAGCACCTCCAGCGCCTCTGGCACCGCGCCCACCTCCCGCGCGAGCCCCTCCAGCGGCGAGCCCCCCTGGACGAGCCGCGCCAGCACGCCCAGCTCCGCGGCCGTCACCAGGGCCAGCGTGCGCGCGGGGTTGCGCGCGAACCGGTCATGGAAGTCCCGGGCCTCCGCGTTCGGGAACGACGGAGGCGGCGCCAGGAACAGCGCGCGGTAGGCGCCGAGCACGTCCCACGTCTCGCCGCCCCACGCCACCGCCGCGCCGCCGCGCACGGCCTGGGGCAACAGCGCCAGGGCATGCCACCAGCGCCGCGCCTCCCTCAGCCCGGCGACGAAGGCGGCATCCCGAAGGAAGGCGGCGGTCGACGGAGGCAGCGCGTAGCCGCGGCCATCCTCCAGGTGGATGAAGCCCAGGGCGACCAGGGGCTCCACGACGGCGCGCACGCCTCGTGAGGCCCCGCCCACCTCCCTCGCCAGGGCGTCCAGCGAGACCGGCTCGGCCGAGCCTGCCTCGGGCAGGTGCTCGAAGAGGCCGAGCGACACGGCGGCCTGGAGCGCCGCCGCCTCGTTGCTGGCGTCACGCGCGTGGAAGTTGAGCTGCTGCACGAAGGCGGGGGACGGCGCGGGGGCGGACTCGGGCAGTGTCATGAAGAGGGCGCTGGGGGAGCTCGCGCGAGTATGGCCCAACACCCGGCGGGAGCCCAACGGCCCCCGTGAGGAAACCCGAGGGGTGGAGCGCGCTGGAGTGCTACGGTGCCAGGCCGTGGCCCTGAACGACTCATTGAATGCCCGGGTGGACCGGCTGGAATTGCCGTTCAACGAATTCGGCGTCGACCCGTACGGCATCTCCAAGTCCCATGTGAAACACGCGCTGCGCGTCTTCGGCGCCATCTACCGCTACTACTTCCGGGTCCGCTGCTATGGCGTGGAGAACATCCCGCCCCGGGGCAGGGGAATGCTGGTGGGCAACCACTCCGGCGGCGTGGCGGTGGACGGCGCCATGGTCCTCACCTCCACCATGCTGGAGATGGACCCGCCTCGCCTGGCGCAGGGCATGGTGGAGCGCTTCCTCCACAACTTCCCCGTCTCCTCGCTGTGGGCCAGCCGCACCGGCCAGTTCATCGGCCTGCCCGAGCACGCCCGGCGGCTGCTGGAGGATGACCGGCTGCTCATGATCTTCCCCGAGGGCGCGCGCGGGACGGCCAAGCTCTACAACGAGCGCTACTCGCTGGTGGACTTCGGCACCGGCTTCGTCCGCCTGGCGCTCCAGACGCGCTCCCCCATCATCCCCTTCGCCTTCCTGGGCGGCGGCTCCGCCGTCCCCACGGTGTTCAACGCGTACACCCTGGGCAAGCTGCTCGGCGTGCCCTACGTGCCGCTGACGCCGTACCTGCTGCCGCTGCCCATGCCGGTGCAACTGGACATCCATTACGGCGAGCCCCTCGTCTTCCACGGCACCGGAGACGAGGAGGACCACGTCATCGAGGGTTATGTGGAGAAGGTGAAGCAGCGCATCGCGGGCCTCATCGAGCGGGGCCGCGCGCAGCGGCAGGACCGCCGGCTCGGAAGGAAGCTGCTGCCATGAGGGTGCTGATTCCCGGCATCTCCGGAGGCATCGCCCGCCAGCTCGCGCTGCACCTGCACGCGCGGGGGCATCAGGTGGCGGGCATCGACACGCGGCCCTGGCCGGAGGCGGGCGAGGCCGGCATCCAGGTGTACCGGGGCGATGTGCGCAAGCGCGCCGCGGAGGACGTGTTCCGGCGCTGGCGGCCCGAGGCCGTGGTGCACATGGCCACCGTCACCGCCTTCACGGTGCCGGGCAAGGAGCGCGGGCGCATCAACCTGGACGGCACCAAGGCGGTGTTCGACCACTGCGCCGCCCACGGCGTGAAGCAGGTCCTCTTCGTGGGGCGGCACACCTTCTACGGCGCCGCGCCGGACTCGCCGCTGTACCACTCCGAGGACGAGCCGCCCCGCGCGCTGGAGGCCATCCCCGAGCTGGCGGACCTGGTGGCCGCCGACCTGTACGCCGCCACCGCGCTGTGGCGGCTGCCCAAGATGACGACGGCGGTGCTCCGGCTGCCCTACACGCTGGGCGCTCCGGGCACGGGCACGCTGTCGTCCTTCCTCAAGGGCCGGCGCGTGCCCCTGGTGCTCGGGTATGACCCGCTGTTCCATGTCCTCCAGGAGGATGACGTCGTCACCGCGCTGACACTCGCGCTGGAGAAGCAGGTCCGGGGCATCTTCAACCTTGCGGGCCCCCCGCCGATTCCGCTGTCCGTCATCGTCCGGGAGACGGGCCGCACCGGGGTGCCGCTGCCCGCGCCGCTCCTGGCCCTGCTGCTGGGCCGGGCGGGCTTCCCCCGCCTGTCCGTGGGCGCGCTGGACCACCTGCGCTTCCCCATCGTCGTGGACAACCGACGGTTCCTGGACGCCACGGGCTTCGAATATCGCCACAGCGTGGCGGAGACGCTGCGCATCTACCGGGAATCCGCCCCCATCCTCCCCTCGGGCGGCGAGGAACGTTAGACTCCCCCTCCAGCGGGCCTGCTTCCGGGGGGAAGTCCATGTCAGCGGACGTCGAGGAGGTGGATGTCGTCATCGCGGGCGGGGGGCCGGTGGGCATCCTCACCGCCAACCTGCTCGGCCTGCAGGGCGTGCGGGTGCTCGTCCTGGAGCGGGAGCGCGCCCCTCACGGCCAGCCCCGCGCCTTCTCCTGTGACGACGAGGCGCTGCGCATCTACCAGGCGGCGGGCCTCATCGACGCGATGAAGCCCGGCCTGCGCCAGGGCCGGCACGTCACCTTCTCCGGCGTGGGGGGCCAGCCCATCGCGCAGGTGCGGCTGGGCGAGGCCGACTCCGGCTTCGGCTACACGCCCATGTGGTCCTTCTCTCCGCCGCTGCTGGAGCAGGCCCTGCGAGAGGGGCTCTCGCGCTTCCCCGCCGCCGAGCTGCGCACCGGCACCGACGTGGAGTCGCTCGAGCAGGACGGCGCGGGCGTCACCGTGCGCTACCGCGAGCCCACCACGGGCGCGCGGCACACGGTGCACGGCCGGTACCTGGTGGCGTGCGACGGCGGGCGGAGCACCGTCCGCGCGCAGCTGGGCGTCCCCCTGGAGGAGCAGGGCGCGCAGGAGCCCTGGATTGCCATCTCCGGCACCGTGGCCGAGGAGGACGCCCCCGCCGAGTGCCACGTCGTCTGTGACCCGGAGCGGCCCGCCTTCCTCGGACGCGGGCCCGTGGACCAGTTCCGCTGGGAGTTCCGCCTGCGCGCCGGCGAGACGGGCGAGGAGATGATGCAGCCGGGCACCATCCGCCGCCTGATGGGCCCGTATGTGAATCCGGACCGGGTGAAGGTGGAGCGCGCGCAGCTCTACAACGTCCGCTCCGTGGTGGCGCGGCACTGGCGGGTGGGCCGCACCTTCCTCGCCGGAGACGCGGCCCACCTGATGCCTCCCTTCCTGGGCCAGGGCCTGGTCTCGGGCCTGCGCGACGCGGCGAACCTCGCGTGGAAGGTGGCGTGGGTGCTCCAGGGGCGCGCGCCGGAGGCCCTGCTGGACACGTACACCGTCGAGCGCCGACCCCATGTCCACGCGCTGCTCGACGCCACGGCGCGGCTGGGCTCCGTGTTCAACGCGCGCAGCAGACCCATGGCCTGGGTGCGCGACACGCTGCTGAGGGGACTCCAGGCGATCCCTTCCGCGCGCCGCTTCGTGGAGGGCTTCCCGCTCAAGCCGGAGCCCTCCATCGAGGAGGGCTGGGTGCTGGGAGGCCGCCGCTCGGGCCGGAAGGCCGCCGAGGGAAGCTATCTGCCGCAGCCCCGCGTCCGCTCCGCGTCCGGCCAGGAGCACCTCCTGGATGACAGTCTGGGTCCGGGCTTCGCGGTGCTGAGCCGAGGCTGCCGCATGGGCAGCGAGGTGGGGCGGGAGCTGGCGGACGCGCTGGGCGGCCGGGCCCTCACCGTGCACTCCGCGGGCGTTCCCGTCCGGGACGCGGACGGCGTGGAGGACCACACCGGGAGGCTGTCGGAGTGGTTCCGGCGGCATGGCGCGGACATCGCCGTGGTGAGGCCGGACCGCTTCGTCTTCGGCGCGGTGCCACTCGCGCGGCTGCCAGAGCTGCGCACGGCCCTGGGTGTCGAGGACCCGTGAGTCTTCGTGACAGTGTCTGGTGTTGTCATGACTGGGGCTTGGAAGACCTCGCGAAGTAATGACTGACTCGGCGAGCCGCCCCAGCACAATGAATTGCATCTGTCCATACCTCCTCCGGGGGTTGCATTGAGGTCCACGAGGAGCGCAGGCTTCCAACCCATCGCGCAGGGCCAACACCACGCGACCTTGGGGGAAATTGCTTGCAGCCATCACTGGATGCGGCGCTTCTCGACGCATTGGACCGACATGCACAGCGGCGCGCGCAAGGCATTGCGACACTGAGCACGCTCGTCGGTCCGCCCGAGCAGGCGCTGACCGTCTGGACAGAATGGATTCAACGGCGCGGCACGAGCGTCGTCATCGTGGAGGGTGATGACGTGCGGAGCGTCGTCACGGCCTGGGCCTCGGCGTTGGCCCGGGAAAGGGACCTGGTGGAGGACGCGGAGGCCTTCGTCATCCGGGCCCAGCCCGAGGGCCGCGGACGCGTGCCCCGGTTCCAGGGCAAGACGGCCCATGAGCGCCGGGTGCTGCTGGAAGGGCTGACGCCGCCCCATTCCCATGCGGCCACCTGGGAGCTGTGTCAGGCGCTCCTGGAAGCCCCGGCGGCGCCGGTGCCGGGGGTGATGCCGGAGGTGGTTCAACGGGCCATTGCCCGCGCGCCACTGCCAGCGCTCCAGGCCCTGCTCGCGCTGGTCCCCGAGGGCTCCACGCCGGCGCTCCGCGTCAGGGCTGGGTCCTCGGACTTCCGGGCGGTCCGGACCGCGGCGGCCCTGTGCGCCGCGGCGCCCGCGCTCACGACGGGCTGCGTGCTCGCTCCCGAAACCCTCGCCGAGCACCTGCGACGGGAGGAGTCCCACGCCCTCGCGATGCTGCGGGAGGGCCGGCTGGACCTGGCGCCCCAGGTGGCGGTGGCGCTGCCTGGCTCCGCCAGCGCCGCCGTGGACACCACGCGTGCGCGGCTCCGGCAGGAAGGCGCCTCCGAACAGGTCGTCCAGCTCTACGACTCAACGGTCCAGACCCTGGCCTCCGTCTACGCGGAGGCGGACGGCCAGGCGCGCAGCAAGGCCGAGGAGTTCCTGCACGCCCGGCTCCAGGAGCACGCCGGGACAAAGGGCCTCTTCGTCCTCAATGGCCGGGTGAACCCGGGCAAGGGTGCCCGCGCCCTGGAAGTGGACCTGCTCTGCACCGAGCTGCGGCTGGCGGTGGAGATCGACGGGTACTTCCATTTCCGCAACCCCGACGGCTTCCGCAGGGACCGTCGCAAGGACGTCGCGCTCCAGTGCGCGGGCTTCTGGGTGGTCCGCTTCCTCGCGGACGACGTGGTGGCCCGGCTGGAAGAGATTCTCGAAACCCTCGACACGTTGATTGCCACCCGCAGGGGTGAGCTCACCGGGAAGGACACACCGAATGGGAAGCGCTGACCACCGCCTTTCAGGCATGGCCCTGGCATGGCTGATGACCCGCTCCGAGCGCCGCGGCACGCGCAAGGAATTGGAGGCCGCGCTCCGGCCCTTCGTGGAGCACCAGCTCAGCCGCGCGGAATGGAAGGCTCGGTTCGAATCGCTGCTGGCGGCGCTGCTGGAGAAGGGCCAGGCCGCGCCCCGCGCTCGCAGCGCCCTGGAGCTGACGCCCGCCGGACGGACGCAGGTGCTGCGGTTCCTCAAGCTCGAGCAGCCGCCGCGCGAACTCACGTGGAGGAAGCTGAAGGCCACCTATCTGGTGGCGTACAGCCTGGGCCTTCCGCCCACGAAGGCCGTGCTGGGCCGCATGAAGGATGCGGACGGGGTGCGGGCCGCCGCGCTACAACGGGCCCATGCGCTGGACGCCGAGGAAGGCCTCACCCTGGCGCAGACGCGAGACCGCCTGCTGTGGCGCCAGCTGGGTGTGGAGACGGACCGTCCCTTCACGCTGAGCGCCGTGCAGGCACACCTGCTCGGCAAGCTGCTGGATACGGACACGAAGGCTCCGGCACAGGCCCTGGAGCAGCTCGCGGCCCGCGCGGCCGGCGCCACCCGTGCGGACGCGGAGGCCTTGCGGCTGTCCCTGCAACGCCAGTGGGCCCTCTCCGAGGACGCCGAGGCAGGAGCCAGCGAGCCAGCTGACGCCCCCGACAAGGGCACCCGGGAGCCAGCGGCAACGCCAGCCCCCGCAATCACCGCGCGAACGACGCCTGTCGTCACCATCACGCCCACGGTTCCGGACGCCGTGTCCGAGCCCGCCGAGACAGCGTCGACGTCCCACGCCGCCGAGGCGTCGTTCGCCGAGCAGGTGCTCACGGTGGCCCGGGCCCTGCCCACGGGGCGCTTCGGCATGAACAAGGTCTTCATCTCGCATGTGTGGAAGGCCCTCCAGCCCGAGTGGAGCGACCGGGAGGCCTTCGACGCCGCGCTGCTGGAGGCCAACCGAAGCCGGCGCTTGTCGCTGAGCCGGGCGGACCTCGTGTCCGCCATGGACCCCAAGGACGTCGCCGAGTCCGAGGTCCGCTCGTTCGGCGCCCGCTTCCACTTCGTCGTCGTCTAGCCCGTCTTCCAGGAGCGTCCCGTGGCCAACGACCCTCGACTCGATATCTTCCTCAACGACACCCGCGAGGTCTTCAGCAGCGTCGAACAGGGCCAGCACATCTGGCAGGCGGACCCGTTCGACGTGGAGGCCCTCAACGCCCCGGCGCGCCGCGCCTTCAAGCGTCTGCTCGACCGGGCCACCTCGGACACGCCTCCGGATTCAGGCAAGCTGCTGCTCCTCCTCGGAGATTCGGGCAGCGGCAAGACGCACCTGGTCCGCGCCTTCCGCAACTTCGCGCACGGCCAGCGAAAGGGCTTCGTCGGCTACATGCCGATGACCGTCGATGCCGCGCAGTACGACCGCTACATCCTGTCCAACCTCATCGACTCGCTGGACAAGCCCTTCGACCTGGCGGGCGACGATGACGACAGCGGCTTGATGCACCTCTCCGACGCGCTGATGGCCCAGTGCAACAGCGCCTTCGCGCCCCTCATCCCGGACGAGAAGGTCCTCGAGGACGAGGAACTCCACGGAACCATCCGCGCGGTGGCGGACGAGCTGCTCGGAGACTCGCGCTTCCAGCATGTGGAGGTGGACCTGCTTCGAGCCCTCATCTACCTGCAACGCCGCGACCCGCGCCTCAACCGCCGCATCTTTCACTGGCTCCGCTGCGAGGAGCTGTCTCAAGCGGACCGGAACGTCATCGGGAACCTGATTCCACGCACCGCGGACGATGCGCCCACGCGCATGGTGGAGCATCTGGGGCGCCTGATGGGGGCGCTGGAGCAGGCGCTCGTGATTTGCGTGGACCAGGTGGAGGACGTCAGCGACTTCGAGCAGCGACCACAGATGGAGGGCTCGTTCCGCCGCGCCATGAACAGCCTCGCGGCCATCGCCAGCCGCGTGCCCCGCTCCATCGTGGTGTTCTGCTGCCTCTCGGACTACTGGACGAAGATGGGGCCGCTCCTCAATCAGTCGATTGTGGACCGCATCGAGAACGACCCCGAGCCGGTGATACTGGAGCAGACGGTGACGGCCGACACGGCCCGAGACCTCGCGGCCCGGCGGCTGCAGTCGCTGTTCGAGCAGCGCGGCGCCACCGTCAGCCGGACGGACCCGACGTGGCCCTTTCCGGCGAAAGGCTTCGAGGTGCTCGGCGGAGGACGTGCCCGCGACGTCTTGAACGAGTGCCGCCGCTACCGCGACCGCGCCATCCAGGACCAGAAGCTCCCCCCGGAGTTCCCGCTCAAGCGCCCACAGGCCGATGCGAGGAAGCCCCAGGTGCTCCCCCAGCAGAGCACGCCGAACATGGACCAGCTCTGGACGGACTTCCGCGCGGCGTTCAAGGCGGACCTCCCCGAGGAGGCCTCGGATGTCGCGGCCCTGCTCGCCTGGGCCATCGAAGCGGGCAGCAGCGAGCTGGGCGGTACGCCCCGCTTCGCCGTGAAGCCCAAGGACAACGAGATCCTGGATGTCCAGGTCCACCCCGAGGGGAGCAAGCTCCTCGTCGCGCTGTGTGACCGAAGCCCGCGCGGCGGTGGCCTCGGCCGCCAGATGACGGATGCGCTCAAGAAGGCGGCGGGAAGGACGCCCGTCCTCGTCCGGACGTCCGAGTTCCCCTCCTCCACCGGGACCATCGTCGCCGAGCAGATTGGCGTCCTGCTCCGCAAGGGCGGCCGCCGTGTCATCGTCGGAGACACGGAGCTGCGCGACCTCGTCGCCCTGCGCAGCTTCGGTGAGAAGCACGCGGGCGAGGCCGCCCTCATCGAATGGAGCCGCACCGCCAGGCCCGTCACGCGGCTGAAGTCCGTCAGTGACATCCTCGGCCTGGAACAACTCGACGCCCCACATCCTCCGTCTGGCCCCAAGCCCCCGAAGCCCGCGAGCCAGGCGGATGCAGCGACCTCCCTCGGGCAGGTGGGCGCCCGCGGCACGGCCTCGACTTCTGGCCCGAAAGGGCAGGCGGAGATGTTCGACAGCGCAACCCCGTTGAAGCTCGGACCCGAGGTCCCCGCGGAGCTCCGCGCCGGCGCAAATCCGGGGACTTCAGCGGGTGCCGAGACGAAGGCGGCGGACGTGGACGACGCCGCCTCGCGCCGAGAACCCGCGAAGAAGAACGGACGCGCTTCAGTGAACGCCCCGCCTGACGCACTGGACGAGGCCGGCACGTCCGCGCGCCGGAGTCCCGAGAAGAAGAACGAACGTGCCTCAGCGCAGAACCAGGATGAAGCGACCGACGAGGCGGCTGGCTCGCCACACCGGGAACCGGAGAAGGAGAAAGCCGGCCGCGCGTCCGCGGAGGACCCGTTGGAGAACCTGACCATCGCGTCGACGATGCTGACGACGGTGCGGACGGCCACTCCCGCCCATGGCACACCGAACCCACTGGGCCATGTCGGAGCGCGCCCCCCCTCCCCCGTCGCGGGTTCCCAGTCCCCCGCCCCCTCAGAGTCGCTCACGGGCCCCCTGCGCATCGGCGCGTCGGAGGGCGTCTTCTCCCAGCCGGTGATGCTGGACCCCTCCGCGGAGCTGACGCGACACAGCGCCTTTCTCGGGGGAACTGGCAGCGGCAAGACGACGCTGGCGCTCAACATCCTGGAGCAACTCCTCCTTCGGGGCATCCCCGCCATCCTCATCGACCGGAAGGGCGACCTCGCGGCGTATGCCCGCGAACGCGACTGGGAAGCCCCTCTGTCGGACCCCACGCTGCTCGAGCGGCGCCGCCTGTTGCGGGAACGGGTCGAGGTCGCGCTCTACACCCCGGGCCGCTCCGACGGACGCCCCCTCGCCATCCCCGTGATTCCGCGAGGCCTTGAAGCCCTCGCGCCGGACGACCGTGAACAAGGCGTCCAGCAGGCCGCCGATGCCATCGCGGGGATGCTCGACTACAAGACCAGCCCCACGGACAGGGCGGCCCGGGCCCTGCTGACCCAAGCCCTGCGGCTGCTGGTGCAGCGCCCGCTGGGCAGGGACCTCTCGTTGGAGATGGTGCAACAGTTCGTCGCCGACCAGGACGAGTCCCTGCTCCGAGAAGCGGGCGGCCTCCCCCCCAAAACCTTCTCCAAGCTGGCCCAGGACCTGGAAATCCTTCGCCTCAACATCCGTCCCCTCCTGGCCGCCGGAGGTGAACGCCTCGACGTGGATGAACTGCTCGGGCGCGGCGCGGCGGCGACTCCAGGAAAGACGCGGCTCAGCATCATCAGCACCAAGTTCCTGGGTGACAGCGCCCGCATCCTCTTCTGGGTGTCACAGCTCCTGCTCGAAACGAACCGCTGGGCCAGTCAGCATCCGGCATCCCAACTCCAAGCCGTGCTCCTGTTCGACGAAGCGGACATGTACCTGCCCGCGACCAGCAAACCCGCCACCAAGCAACCCATGGAGGACCTGCTCAAGCGCGCGCGCTCCGCCGGCGTCGGGGTGATGCTGGCCACGCAAAGCCCGGGAGACCTCGACTACAAATGCCGGGAGAACGTGCGCAATTGGTTCGTGGGCCGGGTGAAGGAGGACGTGGCCTTGAGGAAGCTCAAGCCCATGTTCAACGAGGCCCGGGTCGACGCGGACGCCAAGCTCCCCAATCAGCGGCTGGGCCAGTTTCACGCGCTGCGCGACGGACAGGTGCAACAGCTCAAAGCCGACCGCTCCGTCATCAAGACCGACCAGCTCCCCGAAGATGAAATCCTCAAGGAAGCACGGCGCTCGCTGGAACGCAGCGGCGGCGCCCAAGCGCCCAAGGCCAGCGGCTCGCGCTGACGCCCCAGGGCATGTCAGCCCCTCCCTGTAGACATGCCTGCGTGGAAGGAACGTTCCTTCCACGCAGGCAGCCACGGCGACAGGGGACGGGCGCATGTACACGCGGGACCACATCCGGGCATTCGGGCTTCGCGACGCGGCGGAGCTGCTGGCACAGCGGGGCTATGACAACGTCCGGGCCGAGGAGCTGGCCCGGGCGGCGCGCCTTTCCGTGGGCACGATGTACCGCCACTACGGCAGCAAACAGGGCTTCGCCCAGGCCGTGCGGAACCTCACGGAACGGGAGCTGTCCTACGTAGGGGCCGTCGCCTACCAACTGGCGGATGGCAACCGGCGCAGGCCTGGGTTCCGCGCGGTCTTCCTCAGCGTCTGGTGTGAGCTGGCCTCATGGGCGTTGCACCAGCCGCATCTCTTTGGATTCACGTTCCTGCACCCGATTCCCCGGGATGGCGCTGACGCGAGGGCCGATCAAGGGAGCCCCACTCGCGGACAGGTGCTCGAGGTCCTCGCCCAGGGGGAGCGCGAGGGCGCCTTCGAACCCGGAAGGACCCGCGTCCACGAGTGCCTCGTCTGGGGTGTGCTCGGAGAACTCGTGCGCCGGGCGGGACAGGGCGAAGACGTGACGGACGAGGAGGTTCAGGCCTCGGCGGAGGCGGTCTGGCGGGCCCTCCTTCCCGTGGCGTCCGCGACCTCCAACGGCGGTGGTGACTCGACGCCCGGCGACGACAACGGCGACGACGGGGGTGGCGGCCCTCGGATGGACCCCGCCGAGGACACGCTGGGACCGGTTGCATCCTTCCGCGCCTTCGGCGGCGCGGCGGAGGAGCCGCTCCCTCCGCCACCTGCCAGGCAAGGGACGCTTGAAAGCGCCGCGCCGAGCCGCCCGCACGGCCCGCCCATCCCCGGAGGGCTGACGGGTTCTGGGTCTGCGAGGCGTGGTTCCTGGTATCAAGCGCCTCGACATGCACCGGCCACCTTCCGCCACCTGCTTTCCGGACCGGGCGTCCTTCGAGGCGTTCGTTGCCCAGGGCTACAATCAGGTGCCCGTGGCGCGGAAGCGTCCGCTCGGGACGCTGCGCCCCGTGGACCTGCTGCGCGCGCTTCCCCAGGGAGACCGGTTCCTCCTGGAGAGCACGCGTGTCAGCGCGGAGGGCCGGTACTCCTTCCTCGGCGCGCGGCCCTTCCTCCGCTTCATCGCCAAGGCAGGACAGTGCTTCATCGACGAGGTGCCCCAGCCTGAAGCGCCGCTGGGCGTGCTGCGGAGCCTGCTGCGCCGGTGGCGCGGCGTGCGCCCCCCGGGGATGCCCCTGTTCTGCGGCGGCGCGGTGGGCTTCTTCGGCTACGAAGCCGCCCATTGCTTCGAAACCCTGCCGCGGCACCCGCGCGACGACTTGCGCCTGCCCGACATGGCCTTGTCGTTCATCGACACCTTCATGGCCGTGGACCACCACGAGGGCCAGCTGCTCCTGGTGGCCTCGGGCTCGGATTGGGAGGACTGCGAGCGCCGGCTCGATGCGCTGGAGGCCTGTGTCCACGCAGCCGTCGCGACACCGGCGCCACCGCCGCCGCCCCAGGACTCGCCCGGCGCGACGTACCGCTCCAACTTCTCCCAGGAAGCCTACCTGGAGGCGGTGGAGCGCGTGCGCGAGTACGTCCGCGCCGGCGACACGTATCAGGTCAACCTGTCGCAGCGACTGGAGGTGGACTTTCCCGGCGAGCCGCTCGCGCTCTACGAGACGCTGTCCGCCATCAACCCCGTCCACTTCGCGAGCTACTTAGAGGGCAATGGCTACCACGTCGTCAGCGCATCCCCAGAGCGACTGGTGCGCGTGGAGCGAGGCCGGGCCACCACGCGCCCCATCGCGGGCACGCGCCGGCGGGGGACACCGGAGGAAGAAGCCCGGTTCGTTCACGAGCTGCGCACCAACGAAAAGGAGCGCGCCGAGCACGCGATGCTGGTGGACCTGGAGCGCAACGACCTGGGCCGGGTCTGCACCTACGGCTCGGTCGAGGTGACCCGGCTGATGGACATCGTCGAGTACGCCCATGTCCTCCACATCGAGTCGGAGGTGGTGGGGCAGCTCGCGCCGGACGTGGAGCCCCTGGACGTGGTGGGCGCGCTCTTCCCCGGCGGCACCATCACCGGCGTGCCGAAGATTCGCACCATGCAGATCATCACCGAGCTGGAGCCGCATGCCCGGGGCCTCTACACGGGCTCGCTCGGGTATCTGTCGTTCACCGGGGAGTTGGACCTGAACATCATCATCCGCACGCTGGTGGTGAAGGATGGCCGGGCCTATGCCCAGGTGGGGGGAGGCATCGTCCACGACTCGCAGCCGCGGCAGGAGTACAAGGAGACGCTCAACAAGGCGCGCTCCCAGCTCCTCGCCTTGGCCGCCGTGGGGAGGACGCCATGATTCTCCTCATCGACAACTTCGACTCCTTCACCTTCAACCTCGTGCAGGCGTTGGGGGCGCAGGGCGCGGAGGTGAAGGTCGCGCGCAACGACGCCATCACCGTGGCGCAGGTGGAGGCGCTCCGGCCCGACCACATCCTCATCTCCCCCGGGCCGTGCACACCCAACGAGGCGGGGGTGTCCATGGAGCTCATCCGCGTCTTCGGCGGCCGGATTCCCCTGCTCGGCGTGTGCCTGGGCCATCAGTGCCTGGGGCAGGTGTTCGGCGCGAAGGTGGTCCGCGCCCCGGTGCCCGTGCATGGCAAGACGGCGGCCATCGCGCACTCGGGGGAGGGGGTGTTCCGCGGGCTCCCCACGCCGTTCACCGCCGCCCGGTACCATTCGCTCGTCGTGGCGCGGGAGCACCTGCCGGGCTGCCTGGAAGTGACGGCCTGGCAGGATGACCTCATCATGGGGCTGCGGCACCGCGACCTGCCCCGGCTGGAGGGGGTGCAGTTCCATCCCGAGTCGTTCCTCACGCCCGAGGGCCCCCGGCTGCTCGCCAACTTCCTGGAGCCCGCGCGCTGAGCGCGGAGGTCATGCGCATGTTCTCCACGGTCGCGGTGGACGGAGCGGTGCGGCGCTGGGAAGACCTGCGGCTGCAGGACTTCGCCCAGGGGTTCTTCTTCGGCGCGGGCTTCTTCACCACCTTCCGCATCGAGTCCGGAGCGCCCTGGTTCCTTGCCCGGCACCTCGTGCGACTGCGGTCGAGCCTCGCGGCCTTTCCCCACGCGGTGCGGCCCCCCCCGGATGAGCTCCTCTCGGATGGCTTCGTCCGCGAGACGCTCCAACGCTGCTTGCGAGCCGATGCCGCGCTCGGGCCGGACTTCCGCGGTGTGGGCAAGGTGTCGGTCAGTGACGGCCATGTCCTGCTCACCTTCCGCGAGCCCCCGGCCGAAGCGGAGCGGCTGCGAGGTGAAGGACGCGTGCTGGACACGTGGGAGCCGGGGGCCTACCGCCGGGGAGACCCCACGCTGAACCACAAGGGCCTCTCCTACTTCCGCCAGTACGCGCGCATGGAGCGGATGCCCCTGCTCGGAAATGAGGCGGGAGAGGTCTGTGAGCTGCCCACGGCCAACCTCTTCTGCGTGCTCGACGGAGCGCTCGTCACCCCGCCCCTGTCCGCGCCGTGCCTGCCAGGCATTGTCCGAGAAGTGCTGCTGGAGGCCGGCCAGGTGGGGACCTTGCCTGTCGTGGAGCGCGCCCTCCCCTTCGACCAGCTCACGGCGGTGAGCGCGTGTGTCTTCACCAACGCCGCGATGCTCGCCACGGGCGTGCCACGGCTGATGGACCGCGCGTTGCCGGACAGCCTGGCGCTGGCCCAGGACCTTCGCGCGCGCGTCGAGGCCTTGGCGGAGCGCGCGCGCTGAAGTTCCACGAGGGCCTCGGGAACCCATCACCCGGGAGCGAACCCCAGCCCTCGCGCCACCTCGTCGTCCTCCAGCCGCCGCCAGGTGCCCTCGGGGATATCCAATGTCACGCCTCCCACCGCCTCGCGATGCAGCGTCCGCACCGGATGCCCCACCGCCGCCAGCATCCGCTTCACCTGGTGGTGGCGTCCTTCCGTCAGGGTGAGCTCCACGACGTCCGGAGCGCGCAACCGGGCGCCGGCCGGCCGCGTCGGGCCGTCTTCCAGCACCAGGCCCTCGCGCAGCCTGCGCAGCGCGGCCTCGTCCGGCGTCCCTTCGACAGCCGCCACGTAGCGCTTGGCGAGATGCCGCTCGGGTGACGTCCCGTGCCGCACCAGCCGTTCATCGTTGGTGAAGAGCAGCAGTCCCGTGGTGTCCCGGTCCAGACGCCCCACCGCGAGCCATTCATAGCCGAGCAGCGCGGGGGTGAGGCGCTCACGCAGCCACTCGAAGACGGTGCCCACGCCCTCCGCGTCGGAGCCGTGCACCACCCGTCCCGCGGGTTTGTGGAGCATCAACGCCCAGACGGGCGCATCCAGGCTCCGCATCTGCCCGTCCACCCGAACCTCCACCCCCGCGCGCACCGGCGCGAAGGGCTCGCGCTCCACGCGCCCGTCCAGCGTCACCCGCCCCTCGCGGATGGCCGCTTCCGCCTGGGCGCGAGGCATCACCCCAGCCTTCCCCAGCGCCCTCGCCAACCAGTCCGGCTTGCCGGAGGGCTGCAGGTCCTCCGCCCCCCGCCGCCGCGCCGCCTCCAGCCACCTCGGGGTCCGCTGCTTGCGCGCCATCCGCCCACGTCCTCTCTCATTCCGGCCACCTTCGCCCGCGCCCTTCACCGCCCACCCGGCCTGCGTATCAGGCACCGTCCGGACCGGCCACGCGTCATGTCTACGTTTCAGGGCGAGGACACGGGAGCTCGATGGCCGGTGGGGCCCTCGCGGCAGCTCCCCAGCGAAAGCAGGAGGCGTGAGCATGGGCAGCGTCACTGACGGCAGCATTGAAGGCAGCGGATACGGGCAGCGCTCGGAGGAAGGCTCCCGCATTACGAAAATCGGTACGTCCGGGCTCGGGCAGGCGGGCAAGGACCCGGTGAAGCAGCTGGCCAGCGCCGCGAAGGCGCGCGTCTATCACCAGGTGGAAAGCCGCCGAGGAGACATGGCCAAGGGGCTCCGCGGGCTCGTCTCCACGCTGGAGAGCCTGTCGAACAGGGACGAGGCGAAGGTGGCGCGACCGCTGCTCGGCAGCGCTGCGGGGCTGCTCCGCCGCACGTCCGAACGGCTGGAGAACGAAACCACCGGGGAGCTGCTCGAGGACGCGCAGACGCAGGTGCGCGAGCGCCCCGGGCTCTTCATCGCGGGGTGCGTGGCGGCGGGCTTCGTGCTCGGCCGGCTCATCAAGCCCTGAGCGGGGGCCTGCCAGGAAACCCACGACGCCCACCGCCATGAAGGCGGCCTCGGAGCGCGCTGCTCCCGCTTCGCCGGGCAGGCGTGCCGCGGGATTGGGAAGCGGACCGCGGGCTCCATGCACCAAGCCCGGGAGCGCCGGACGAACGGAACCGGGGAAAACGCATGAATGGGCGGCATGCCAAGCAGTGGCCCGCCCTGGAACCGCGACCTGGGCGGCGCGAGGCGGCACGCACGGGCAGGCGGGCGGCTGCCCGCGGAAAGGGGGGCGTTTGACTCGGCCTGGAGCCTCTGCCATGTGCGCCGCCGTGGCCGTCCCTCCTGAACTCCTCTCCGCCGCCAGTCACCCACCGCCGCCGGGCGCCGCCGTCGCCTTCACCCTCCGGCTGGGCGAGGCGCTGCACCGCTACGGCACCCCCGCGCACCGCCTGGAGCGGCTGATGCAGCGGGTGTCGGAGCGGTTTGGTCTGGAGGGGCGCTTCTTCTCCACGCCCACGTCCATCTTCTCGTCCTTCGGGCCGCCGGAGGCGCTGCGCACCTCGCTCATCCGCGTGGAGCCCGGTGACATGGACCTGGAGCGGCTGACGCTGCTCGACACGCTGGCGGACGAGGTCATCCACGGGAATGTGCCGCCCGCCGAGGGCACCCGGCGCGTGGACGCCATCCTCGCCCAGGCCGAGCGGTTCGGCCCCGCGCTCCAGTTGTTGTGCTGGACGCTGGCGGGCGGGGCGGCGGGCCGCCTCTTCGGGGGCGGGCTCAAGGAGATGGCGGTGGCGGCCTTCAGCAGCCTGCTCATCGGCGTCCTGGCGGTCCTCACGCGCCAGCAGCCCACCACGGCGCGCGTGCTGGAGCCCGTGGCGGCCATCCTGTCCTCCGCCATCGCCGCGCTGGCCGCGAGCCTGCTGGGCCCCCTGTCCGCGCAGGTGGCCACGCTGGCGGGGCTCATCGTCCTGCTGCCCGGCCTGTCGCTCACGGTGGCCATCAACGAGCTGGCCACGCGCAACCTCATCTCCGGCACCTCGCGCCTCACCGCGGCGGCGCTCGTCTTCCTTCAGCTCGGCTTCGGCGTGGCGCTGGGCAGCCGGCTGTCCGGGGTGTTGCCGGCGCCGCCCGTGGCGCCCCTGCCGCCCGCGCTGCCGGACTGGACGCAGGTGCCCATGCTGCTGGTGGCCATCTTCGCGGTGTGCGTGCTCTTCCGGGCCCGCCCCCGGGATTGGGGCTGGATTGCCGGGGCCTGCACCTTCGGCTTCGCCGGGGCACGCCTGGGCGCGCTGCTGCTGGGGGCGCAGCTGGGCGCCTTCGTGGGCGCGCTGCTGCTGGCCATGGGCAGCAACGCGCTGGCGCGACTGCGCAACCAGCCGTCCATCACCACCCTGGTCCCCGGGTTGATGCTGCTGGTGCCCGGCAGCGTCGGGTTCCGGAGCCTGTCCTCGCTGCTGGAGCGGGACGTGGTGGCCGGCGTGGACACGGCCTTCTCCATGCTGATGGTGGCCGTGGCGCTGGTGGCGGGGCTGCTGTCCGCCAACGCCCTGGTCCCCACGCGCAAGGTGCTCTGACGCTCAGCCCAGGCGGGTGACGTACACGGCCACCAGCGCCAGCAGGAAGTACGGCACCAGGCCCCCGGCGCCCGCGTACTCCTTGGCCATGCGCTGGCCGAAGAAGAGCGCCACCAGCGACACCGCGGAGAGGAGCGCGCCCCAGAAGGCCAGCGCCGCGCTGCCCGTGGCCACCAGCGCCACCAGGCCCGCCGCGCTGAGCGCGCCCGCGGCCAGCTCCAGCAGGGTGATGGTGGCCAGCATGGGCGGCACCACGCCTCGCAGCGGGCTCTTGGCGAAGTGGCCCGTGAGCCACCCCAGGTTGCCCTTCCAGTCCACGACTTTGTCGAGCCCGGACTGGAGGAAGAGGATGGCCAGGAAGCTGGCGCAGAGCGCCTGGAGCAGCCAGACGGTGAACTGGGTGGATTCGAAGGGCGGCATGGCGCGGCCACTCTAGCCGCCCTCCCGCCAGGCCCAAGCCTTCTTGGTGGGACAGCAGGCGGTCAGGCAGAGGCGCCGCCCGTCCCTGGCCATCCCTCGAGGCAGCCCTACCTTGACGGGTATGGCAACCGAGCAGACCGCCCGGCGGGTGTTCACCGGACTCATCATTCTCTCCATCATCCTGCTGGCGCTGGTCGTCCGGCCCTTTGCCAAGGCGTTCTTCCTGGCGGCCGTCCTGGCTGGAACCTTCTATGGCATCTACTCCTCGCTGAGCCGGAAGCTGCGCGGACGCTCCAGCCTGGCGGCGGGCCTCATCGTCTCGGGTGTCGTCCTGGCCCTGCTGGTGCCGCTGGGCGGCTTGACGGCCTTCGTCGTCACCGAGGTGTCGGACGGCGTGAAGTTCGTCTCGGACACGGTGCAGCGCGAGGGCGTGGAGGGGCTCATCGGCAAGATGCCCGGGCCGGTGCGCGGACCGGTGGAGAGCCTGCTGGAGCGCATCCCGCTGGAGCAGGCCCAGCTCGATGAAACCCTCCAGCAGCAGGTCAGCAGCCAGGGCGGCACCGCGGCGCGGGCGGTGACAGGCGTGGTGGCGGCGACGGGCTCCATCGCCTTCCAGACGGTGATGATGCTCATCGCCCTCTTCTTCCTGCTGACGGAAGGCGCGCGCCTGGTGTCGTGGGTGGAGAGCGTGTCCCCGCTGCGGCGGGGGCAGACGGGTGAAATCCTGCGGGAGTTCCGCAGCGTCTCCGTGGCGGTGCTGGTGTCGTCGGTGGCCACGGCGGGCGTGCAGGCGGCGGCGGCGCTCATCGGGTTTCTCATCGCGCGGGTGCCCGCCTCGCTCTTCTTCGCGGGCGTGGCCTTCTTCCTGGCGCTCATCCCCGCGGTGGGCGCGGCCATCGTGGTGCTGGTGGCCGCGGCGCTGATGTTCTTCAGCGGCCACCCATGGGCGGCGCTGTTCCTCGCCATCTGGGGCACCGTCGTGGTGGGGCTGGTGGACAACATCGTGAAGCCGCTGCTCGCCAAGCGGGGCATGCACCAGCACGGCGCCATCGTCTTCTTCGCGCTGCTCGGAGGCTTGGCGGCGTTCGGCACCGTGGGCCTGCTGCTGGGGCCGCTCATCGTGGCCTTCTTCCTGGCGCTGGTGCGCATCTACGAGCGCGACTACGGCCGGCCCACGCCGCGTCCCGGAGACCCGGCCACGCCGGGCGGGGGCGTCCCGAGCGGCTCCGAGAGCCTCATCATCCGGCCCTCCGTGCGCTCGGCGGAGACGCGCGAGCACGTGCCGCTGACGCCCACGCCGCCCGACAGCCATTGAGCGCGGCCTGAAACCGAGACGGCCCTGCCTCCCAGTCAAGGGAAGCAGGGCCGCTGTGCGTCACCGCCGGCCGCTCAGAACGACGCGCCGTTGACGCGCCGCCCCGGCGAGGCCTTCAGGCTGGACAGGGCGGTGTGCAGCACGAAGGGAGCCCCCACGCCCACGTCCGGGCTGCGGTTGGCGGACACGCCGTCCGTGCCGCTCAAGCCGGACGAGAACACCGAGGAGTCCACCACCGTGCCCGTGTTCGACTTCACCGTGACGGTGTCGCCGCTGTTGCCCAGGTGCAGGGTGCCCGTGGAGGCGGCCACGGCGTTGGGCGTGCCGGCCGGGATGCCCGCCGCGCCGCCGAACACCACGATGACGCCGCCCGCCGCCAGCGACGTTCCGCTGGGGAAGGTGTGACGGACGCTGGATGAATCGGACACCGTCCACCCGCTCAGGTTCACCGCCGTGGTGCCGGTGTTCACCAGCTCCACGAACTCACCGCTGACATCCGAGCCCGGCTCGTTGAGGAGGACCTCGTTGATGAGGACCTGGCCCGTCCCGCCCGTGGAGGGGACGGTGATGGTGAAGGGCGCGTCACTGGCATTGCTGACACTGGCGTTGGCCGCGTCACTGACGCGGACCCGCGCGGCGGTGGTGGCGCTGGCCGGCACCGTCCAGGCGTAGCTGCCCGCGGCGGCGGCGGTGCTGGCGACGAGGGGGGTCCACGTGCTGCCATTGAGCGAGTACTCCAGCCGGACATTCGCCACGCCAGACGACGTCCAGGTGATGTCACGCACGCTGCCCGCGGCCCAGCTCTCGCCGCCATTGGGCGCGGTCAGCGTGAGGACGGGGGCGTCTCCGGGGATGAGGAAGTCCTTGATGACGGCCATGTGCTGCATGCCGGAGGCGCCGCTGTCACCGGAGAGCGCGGGGGCGATGTCGCTCAGCGGCGTGTACACGCGCGTGTCCACCACCAGGCCGTTGGCGAAGGAGCTGCCGCCGATGACGACGGCCGTCTGGTGCGCGTAGAGGTCGTTGTCCACCAGCACGTGGTCGTAGGGGCTGTTGCGCCCCGCGTTGGTGTTGGTGTTGCCATTCTTGTCCGCCGGGTGCGGACCGGCGGTGCGCACCACCTGGGACAGCGTGCCAATGGCGGACTCGTTACGGCTGCTGGTGTTCAGGTCACCGCCAACCACCAGGTAGTCGCCCTCGGGGATGTTGGCGCGGATGCGGCTGACGAGGCTCACGGCCTCCGAGTTGCGGTTGCCGCTGCTGGTGGTGAGGAAGTGCACGCTCACCGCCCAGAGGTCCCTGGGCCCCGGCACGTCGATGCGGGCCCAGGCGAAGTCCCGGTTGGAGACGTACGGGTCGTCCCACTCGCCCGAGGCGATGATGGGGTAGCGGCTGATGATGCCGTTGGGAATCTGCGCCCCGCCCTCCCGGTAGTAGTGGAACTGCGGCCCGAAGGCCGTGTCCACGAAGGCCCGGAGGTCCGCCGCCGAGTTCGAGCGGTAGTTGAACTCCTGAATCATCACCACGTCGGCGTCCGTGCCCTGGAAGATGCGGATGCCGTGGCCCAAGTCATAGTCCTGCCCGTTGCCGCTGGACGTGTTGGCCGCCAGCAGCCGGAGCCGCACGTCGCCCAGCGCGTCCTGACGCTGTCCGACCGCGGCCTCGTCGAGCGCCGGGGCCTCCCGCGACAGGTCCTCGCCACCACACGCCGCCAGGACGGCCAGGAGCAGCGCGGCGGCGTGACGCCGCCAGTTCGACTTCACGAGCCTTGAGGAAGTTGCGTTGTCTCGCACGATGTCCGGTCCTGCTCCCGGGAAGGAGCGTTTGAGAGGTCGGATGAGCCATCCGCACGCTACCCGATTCACCGGGAATGCGTCGTTCACCCGTCTCGTTTATCGACCGGCGCGCTGCAACGTTGCGTGAAACATGGGTGAAACGTCAGAGCGAGGTGCTACAGGGCCGCCGCGGCCGACAGCGCCACGGCGAGGTAACGCAAGCCTTTACCCAGCGTGACAAAGAAGACGAAGGGCAGCGGGCGCACGCCCAACATGCCACCGGCGATGACGAAGGCGTCCCCCACCACGGGCAGCCACGACATCACCAGAGCCGGGGCGCCCCACCTCCGCGTCCACGCCTCGATGCGCTGCATGCGCGGGCCTTCCTTCATGCGCCGCCGCGCGTACCAGCGCCCCAGCGGTCCGCCACCGCCGATGGCCACCCACCGCCCCAGCACGTAGAGCGACAGCGCCCCCAGCACGTTGCCCGTGGTCGCCACGACGATGGCCGTCACCGGCGGCGTCCCCCCATAGACGAGCGCGGCGAGCAGCGCCTCCGACGGCACCGGCACCACGGAGCCCGCGAGCATCGCGATGAGGAAGAGCCCGGGGAGGCCCCAGGTGGCGAGGACGGACGGGTCGGGCATGGACGGGCGCGCGGTGGAGGCGCCCGAGCCTGCCACGCCTCCCGCGCCCATGCACGGCGCGCCCGCGCCGGGACGCAGATTGTGCGCCCCACCCCTCGCCCGCGCAGAAGCTGCGCGCGGGGCCCGGCGCGCGGGGGCGCATGCCCTGGGAGCACGGCTCCGGCGCGGGGCTTGCTACGCAGCCGCGGCATCCACTCCAGAGAGGGAAGGAACGCCGCGCCCATGAGCAGCACCGTTGCCCCAGTCCCAAGCCCGAGCCAGAGCTCCGACCTCCGCCTCGTGCCGGTGGAGATTGCCCCCGAGACGTTCTGGGTGGGCAAGCGCGAGCCCGGCAACATCTTCTACGCCAACCCCTACCTGCTGCGCTTCCGCGGCACGGACAAGAAGACGCAGCGGCCCACGGAGTTCAATCTCCTCGTCGACCCCGGCTCGAGCAGCGACTTCTCCACCATCCACACCAAGGTGACGTCGCTCATTGGTGGCATGGAGCGGCTGTCCGCCATGTTCATCAACCACCAGGACCCGGACGTGGGCTCGTCTGCGAGCATCATCTCCGCGCGCTACGCGCCCCGGGCCGGGCTGCTCTGCTCGGAGGACACCTGGCGGCTCATCGTCCACCAGAACCTGCCGCGCCACCGCTTCATCCCCACGGAGAAGTTCGCGCAGGGGCTCAGCGTGCCCACGGGCCACCGGCTGCTCCCGGTGCCCTCGCCCTTCTGCCACTTCCGCGGCGCGGTGATGCTGTACGACCCGCAGACGCGGGTGCTCTTCACCGGAGACCTCTTCGGAGGCCTCACGGACTCCAACGCCAAGGGCCTGTGGGCGGACGAGTCCGACTGGGCGGGCATCCGCGCGTTCCACCAAATCTACATGCCGGTGAACGCGGCGCTGCAGCGCACGGTGGCGGCCATCCGCAAGCTGGAGCCGGGGGTGGACATCATCGCGCCGCAGCACGGCCGCCTCATCCGGGGCGCGCTGGTGCAGCAGTTCCTGGACCGCATGGAGAAGCTCCAGGTGGGCCTGGACATCATGGACGAGGCCCAGGACAAGACGCACCTGCAGGCCTGGAACGCCGTGTTGGACCGGGTGTTGTCGCTGGCGCGGGGCTACCTGGGTGACTCGGTGGAGGCCAAGCTGGCGGCGAGCCGCGAGCTGTCGGACACGGCGCAGTACGACGGCACCCGGCTCGTCGTGACGCGGATGGGGAAGTGGACGGTGGAGCACGTGGTGGATTTGCTGTGCCACGGCGAGCCGCCGGAGATTGCCGGCCCCATCATCGTCGAGGCCACCAGCGCCGCGTCCGAGTACAACCTGCCCACGCCGCACCTGGACATCGAAGGCGTGGGGGCACCGTCCCACGTCTCGCTGCTGGACCCCTGAACCCCACGCCGCGACGAAGCCGACGAGGGAGGCCGCGTTGCACTCGACCGACGACGAAGAGGGCGTGGCGTACCTGGGGGGCGCCACGCTGGAGCCCGAGCCTCGGGCGGCGCCGCCCCCGGCGGCCCTGAAGGCCGAGGCCCGAGGCCCCCGCCTCCCCCACCCGACACCACCGGAGTCCGCGCTGCGGCCCGTCACGCCACCGCCCGCGCTCTCGCTGGCGGAGACGCTGCGGCCGGTGACGCCCATGTCGCCCCACGGAACCTTGCTCCAGGGCATCCCCGTGCCCGCGGCGCCCCCCAGCGTCATGCGAGGGCTGGTGCCCGGTCAGTCGGTGGCGGGGCGCTACCGCGTGGAGCGCTGGCTCGGCGCCGGGGGCAGCTCCACCGTCTATGAAGCGACGGACCTCCAGCAGGAGACGCGCGTGGCGCTCAAGGTGCTCGCGGTGCCGCACGCGGAGGCGGCGCTGGTGGCGCGCTTCCGCCAGGAGGTGGAGCACGCCCGGGCGCTGGAGCACGTCAACATCCTGCGCGTCTTCGACGTGGGCGTGGACGGCGAGCGGCACTTCCTCACCGTGGAGCTGCTGGACGGCGCCGACCTGCGGCAGCGGCTGCTGGAGCGCCGCCCCACGCTGGCCGAGGCCCTGCGCTGGCTCACCCACGCCACGGTGGCGCTGGAGCACGCGCACAGCCGAGGGGTGCTCCACCGCGACGTGAAGCCCGCGAACCTCTTCGTCACCCGGACCGGGGTGTTGAAGCTGATGGACTTCGGGCTCGCCAAGAGCACCCACGTCATGGGGACGACGGCGCAGGGCGCGGTGCTCGGCACGCCGGAGTACATGGCGCCGGAGCAGGTCATGGGCAGCCCGGCGGTGTCACCGGCGACGGACCTGTACGCGCTCGGCGTGGTGGCCTACGAGCTGTTCACCGGCCAGCTTCCCTTCCGCCACGCCGACCCGGTGCCGCTGATGTTCCTGCACGTGCAGGAGCGCCCGGTGCCGCCGCGCACGCTCCGGCCGGACCTGCCCGAGCCCTACGAGCGCGTCGTGCTGAAGCTGCTCGAGAAGCGCCCCGAGGACCGCTACCGGGGCGCCGCCGAGCTGCGCTCCGCCCTGGCGAAGCTGTGGCCCCTGGCGCTGACGGGGGCGACATCGGCACCGCCTGCCGGAGTCGGGCCCTCGGCGCGGAGCTGAGCGAGCCCCTCCGCGGACTCACGCCTCCGCGCGTCCGGGGGCGGCCAGGGCCAGCACGAGCGCGGCGATGGCCGTGAGCCCGGCGGCGATGGCGAACTGCAGTGCGAAGTGCCCGCTCGCCAGCGCGAGCGCGGCGACCATCAGCGAGCCTCCGAGCAGCCGCGTGGCGTAGACGGTGCTGGTGACGATGCCGCGGTGGTGCCAGGGCGCGCGCGACTGGGGGCCCAGCAGGGACGTGCTCGCCGCGGGCCCCAGCCCCAGGCCGAGCACCGCCAGCCCCGCGAGCGCCGCCGGCACGCCCCAGCCCCGAGCCGCCGCCAGCGCCAGCCACGCGGCCCCCACGGCGGCGACCGCGAAGCCCACGCCCGCGCTCAACCGCATCCCTCCGCGCACCAGCAACTTCACGCCGAAGGTGGAGCCCACGGACCAGCCCAGCAGCATGGGCAGCAGCGCGAGCCCCGCCGCCAGCGGCGTGTGCCCACCCTGCTCCGTCATCCACAGCGGCACCCAGGCGGCCATGCTGTACAGCAGCGCGCCACTGGCCATGCCGCCCGCGATGCCACTGAGCACGGCGGGGTCCTTGAGCAGCTCGCCCGGCAGCAACGGCGCCGCGGCCTTCCGCTGGTGGCGAACCAACAGGAAGCCCGCGCCCACCGCCGCCACCGCACACAGCCATCGCAGGCTCGCGGCCCCTGGCTCCAGGGAGAACAACAACAGCGCCGCGGAGGAACCCGCGAGCACCGGCCCCCAGCGGTCCACCTGGACGTCCCGGCGGCGCGGCGGGTCCCGGTACGAGAAGTACAGCAGCGCCGCGGCGAACAGGCCCACGGGCACGTTGACCAGGAACACCCAGCGCCAGGAAGCGTGCATCACCAGCCACCCGCCGATGAGCGGCCCCACGACGTTGCCCGCGCCCCAGGCGCCGGTGAAGATGCCTTGCACGGCGGCGCGCTCGCGCAGGGTGTAGAGGTCGGCGGAGATGACGAGTGTCGTGGGCTGCAGCGCGCCCGCGCCCAGTCCCTGGAGCACGCGGAAGGCGATGAGCCCGGGCACTGACTGCGCCAGACCGCACAGCGCCGAGCCCACGAGGAACAAGCCCATGCCCGCGAAGAACACCGGCTTGCGCCCCAGCCGGTCCGCGAGCTTGCCGGAGATGAGCACCCCCACCGTGGACGCGAAGAGGAAGGCGGAGAACACCCACGAGTACAGGTGCTGGCCCCCCAGCTCCCGGGTGATGGTGGGCATGGCACTCGTCACGACGGTGCCCTCGAAGGCGCTGACCACCAGGGCCAACAGCACCGCCCCCGTCGCCATCCGCCGCGCCGTGCCCGGACGCGCGCTGACCAGGGGCTGCTCCACTGTGATGCCGCTTCCGTCCATCGCCGATCTGTACGCGCCGGGCGCCCATGCGGAAACCGCATCTTCCGCATAGACTTGTTGCGGAATCCGCATGACCTCCGAACAGCTCCGAGCCTTCCTCGAAGTCGCCCGAGCGGGGCGCCTCGCCACCGCCGCGAAGGGGCTGGGCCTGTCCCAGTCCGGACTGTCGCGGCAGCTCCAGTCCCTGGAGGCCGCGCTGGGAACTCGCCTGCTCATCCGCACACCGAGCGGCGCGGTGCTGACGGACGCGGGGGAGCGGTTCCTGCCCCATGCGCAGCGCGCAGTGGACGCGCTGACGGCGGGGACCTCGGAGCTGGAGCGGCTGGCGGGGACACCGCACGGCGTGGTGGCGCTCGGTACGCTGCACACCGTGGGGGCGTACCTGCTGCCGGACATCGTCCCGGCCTTCGCTCAGCGCTTTCCAGAGGTCCGGCCGAGATTGAGCGAGGGCCTGGCGCCCGCGCTGGAGGAGGCCGTGGCGCGCGGCGCGCTGGACCTCGCCATCGTGTCGCTGCCGGTGCGGCGCGCGGACCTGGTGACACAGAAGCTGTGGGAGGAATCCCTGGTCCTCGCCGTGCCCCGTGGCCACCGGCTGACCCGGCTGGGCAAGGCGGTGACCTTGGACGAGGCCGTGGAGGAGTCCTGGGTCGTCATTCCCGGGATGAGCGGCACCCGGGCCCTGGAGGCCGCCTGCGAGGCACGCGGCGTGACGCCCCGAGTGGCGGTGGAGACGGACAACGCGGAGGCCATGCGCCGCATGGTGGAGCGCGGGCTGGGCGTGGCGATGGTTCCTCAGTTGATGGCCAGGGACCACCACTCGCAGGGCTTCGACGTGGTGCCGCTGGCGCGAGGGGGCATGAAGCGGCAGGTGGCCCTGCTCCACCGGGGCGAGGGCTACCTCACGGCCGCGGCGCGGGCCCTCAAGTCGTTCATCGTGGAGAGCGTCCGCGCCATGCCTGAGCCCTGGGGCGCGAGGAAGGCTTCTCCCGGCGCGCGGGTGCGCTAGCGTGCCGCGCGCGGTGGCTTCGCGTTCCCCAAGCCCCCGAGACATGGAGCGACACGATGGCCCGGATGGACAGCTTCGTTGAGTACACGTTGGAGCTGCTGGAGAAGGTGGGGCCCATCCAGGCGCGGTCGATGTTCGGCGGCTGGGGCGTCTACCTGGGCGGCCGGATGTTCGGGCTCATCGGTGGCGGCCAGCTCTATCTGAAGGTGGATGACGTCACGAAGCCGGACTTCCAGGCCGCCGGGTGCCGGCCCTTCGTCTACGACGGTGGCGAGAAGTCGGTGGAGATGGGCTACTGGACGCCGCCCGCGGACGCCGCGGATGACGCCTACGCGCTGCTCCCGTGGGCCCGGCGCGCGGTGGACGCGGCCAACCGGGCGGCGCTGAAGAAGGCGGCGAAGAAGCCTCGGGCGAAGGCCGTCTCCGACAAGCAAGCCGCGACAAAGAAGCCCCGCGCCAAGGCCCCGGCCCGCAAGCGCGCCACGCGCGTCAAGCCGTCTTGATGGCCGCGGCGTCCTCGAGCCCCAGCTCCACGACGGACGCCTCGCGCATCTTGAACTTCTGCACCTTCCCCGTCACCGTCATCGGGAACGCGTCCACGAACTTCCAGTGGCGGGGAATCTTGAAGGACGCGATGCGCCCGGTGCAGAAGGCCGTCAGCTCCTCGGGCGTCAGCGTCACGCCGGGCTTCGCGCGCACCCAGGCCATCACCTCCTCGCCATACTTCTGGCTCGGCACGCCAATGACCTGCGTCTCACTCACCCCCGGGTGCGTGTGGAGGAACTCCTCGACCTCACGCGGGGAGATGTTCTCACCGCCCCGGATGATGGTGTCCTTGATGCGGCCCACCACCTTCACGTAGCCCTCATCGTCCATCACCGCGAGGTCCCCCGTGTGCATCCACCCGGCGGCGTCCACGGCCGCGGCGGTGGCCTCGGGGTTGGCCCAATACCCGAGCATCACGCTGTACCCACGCGTGCACAGTTCGCCCGGCGAGCCCCGGGGCACCACCTCGCCCGTGCCCGCGTCCACCATCTTGACCTCCAGGTGCGGATGCACGCGCCCCACGGTGGACACCCGCTTGTCCAGCGGCTCATCCAGCGCGCTCTGCGTGGACACCGGCGAGGTCTCCGTCATCCCGTAGCAGATGGTCACCTCCCGCATGTGCATGCGCGACTGCACCTGCTTCATCACCTCCACCGGACACGGCGAGCCGGCCATGACGCCGGTGCGCAGCGTCGACAAATCGAACTCACCGAAGCGCGGGTGGTCCAGCTCCGCGATGAACATGGTGGGCACGCCGTACAGCGACGTGCAGCGCTCGGCCTGCACCGTCTGGAGCACCAACAGCGGGTCGAACGCCTCGGCCGGAATCACCATGGTGGCGCCGTGGCTGGTGCAGGCCAGGTTGCCAATCACCATGCCGAAGCAGTGATAGAAGGGCACGGGGATGCACACCCGGTCCTCCGGCCCGTAGCGCAGGGCCTCGCCGATGAAGAACCCGTTGTTCAGCACGTTGTGGTGCGACAGCGTGGCGCCCTTCGGCGAGCCCGTCGTCCCCGACGTGTACTGGATGTTGATGGGGTCATCGAATTGGAGCGACGCCTCGCGGGTGGCCAGCGCGTCCTCGGAGACGTCCTTCGCCCCCTCGAGCAGCCGCTGCCAGTCGTCCTCCATCACCAGCGCCTGGCGCAGGCCCTGACAGCGCGGCCGGACCTCCTGCACCATGCTCCGGTAGTCCGTCTGCCGGAAGCCGCGTGACAGCACCAGCACCGTCACGCCGGACTGGTTGAGCGCGTACTCCAGCTCCGTGGTGCGGTAGGCCGGGTTGATGTTGACCAGGATGGCCCCGATGCGCGCCGTGGCGTACTGGATGGCCACCCACTCGAAGCGATTGGGGGACCAGAGCCCCACCCGGTCCCCCTTCTCGACGCCCAGCGCCATCAGCCCGCGCGCCACCTGGGACGTGAGCGCCCAGAGCTGCTGGTACGTGGCCCGGTACTCCTGGGACGCCACCACCAGGGCCTCCCGGCCGCCGTGCCGGTCGACGGTCCGCCGCAGATTCTGGCCAATCGTCTCCCCCAACAGCGGGGTGGTGCTGGTGCCGTGGGAATAGGAAAGGAGCGGGGCTGGGGCCATGGCGGCATCGTCCCGCTGGCGGTTGCACGCGGCAAGCGCCCCCGAGCCCCACCCTCCAGCCGGGGGCCGTGAGTGCCTGCTGGGAGGACAGCGCCTCGCACTGGCGGCGTGGGTCCGAAACCCAGGGACTCCTGGAGCAACCAACAGTCCACCCGGGAATCGGCCATTCCGCCGTGCAGCCGGGCCACGCACTGCGTTAGAAACTGAGATTCATGGACGACTCCAACGCCAGGCTGGTTGCAGCCCTGCTGGAAGCCCGGCAGCGCCACTGCTTCCCGGCCGACGTACGGCGCGCCGCCCCCGAGTTCGTGGGGCAGGTGCTGGGCCTGCTCTTCCCCCACTTCGCGGACCGGCTGGAGTGTACCGCCGCCGCCGTCCGCCGGGACGTCACCACCGTCGAGGCCAGCCTCCACCGCATCCGGGATGCCCTGGCCCCGCTCTACCCCGGCATCGAACGGGACCTCCCCGCCCGCTTCATGGAGCGCCTGCCCGGCCTCTACGACTGGCTGCGTCAGGACGCGGACGCGATTTTCGAGGCGGACCCGGCCGCTCGCACGGTGGATGAGGTCATCCTCACGTACCCCGGCTTCTACGCCATCGCCATCTACCGGGTGGCCAACGCGCTGCACGCGCTGGGCTTCCCGCTGCTGCCCCGCCTGCTCACCGAGTACGCGCACCAGCGGACCGGCGTGGACATCCACCCGGGGGCCACCATTGGCCGGCGCTTCGTCATCGACCACGGCACGGGCGTCGTCATCGGTGAGACGACGCTCATTGGCGACAACGTCAAGCTGTACCAGGGCGTCACCCTGGGCGCGCTCGTGGTGGAGAAGGGGCTGACGGACAAGAAGCGCCACCCCACCATCGAGGACGACGTGGTGGTGTACGCCAACGCCACCATCCTCGGCGGTGAGACGGTGGTGGGCCGCGGCAGCATCATCGCCGGCAACGCCTGGCTCACGCAGAGCATCCCCTCTCAATCCGTGGTGACCCGCCGCAGCGAGGTGCGTCAGCGCGGCGCGGACGGTTCGCTGGACGCACTCGAGTTCCACATCTGACCCACCCGACGAGGCCCCCCACATGAAGGCGAACAACATCCTCGAGACCATTGGCAACACGCCGCACGTGCGCATCAACCGCCTGTTCCCGTCCCGCGTGACGGTGCACGTGAAGCTGGAGCGCGCCAACCCGGGCGGCAGCATCAAGGACCGCATCGCGCTGGCCATGATTGAGGACGCGGAGAAGCGCGGCCTGCTCAAGAAGGACAGCGTCATCATCGAGCCCACCAGCGGCAACACCGGCATCGGCCTGGCCATGGTCGCCGCGGTGAAGGGCTACAAGCTGGTGCTCGTCATGCCGGAGTCGATGAGCATCGAGCGCCGCCGCCTGATGGCCGCCTACGGCGCCACCTTCGAGCTGACCCCGCGCGCCCAGGGCATGAAGGGCGCCATCGCCCGCGCCAACGAGCTGGTGTCGCAGGTCCCCAACGCGTGGATGCCGCAGCAGTTCGAGAACGAGGCCAACATCGAGGTCCACCGCCGCACCACGGTGCAGGAAATCCTGAAGGACTTCCCGGAGGGGCTCGACTACCTCATCACGGGCGTGGGCACCGGCGGCCACATCACCGCGTGCGCCGAGGAGCTGAAGAAGGTCTGGCCGAAGCTGAAGGTCTTCGCCGTGGAGCCCACCAAGTCGCCCGTCATCAGCGGCGGCCAGCCGGGCCCGCACCCCATCCAGGGCATCGGCGCCGGCTTCATCCCGAAGAACCTGCACAAGGACGCGCTGGACGGCGCGATTCAGGTCGCGGAGGAGGACGCCTTCGAGTTCACCCGCCGCGCCGCGCGGGAGGAAGGCATCTTCGTGGGCATCTCCTCCGGCGCCGCGCTGTCCGCGGTGAACCAGAAGCTGGGCGAGATGAACGACGGCAGCCGCGTGCTCGTCTTCAACTACGACACGGGCGAGCGCTACCTCTCCATCGAGTCGCTGTTCCCCGCCCAGTAGCGGGCTCAGCCGCGGTGCGTCCGCACCAGCTCCACCAGCCGGTCCATCTCCTCGGGCAGGTTGTAGAAGTGGGGTGAGAGGCGGACGCGCCCGCGGCGCACCGAGAGCGCGACGTCACGCCCGGCCAGCCACGCGCCGAGCGCCTTGGCGTCGCCCTCCGGTGGCAGGAAGGTGAGGATGCCCGCGCGGTGCTCCGGCGTGGGCCCCACGTCGCAGCCCAGCCCCCGCAGCCCCGCCTCCAGTTGGACGAGCAGCTCGCGGATGCGCGTGGAGATGGCATCGATGCCCACCTCGTGCAGCAGCTCCAGCGCGGCGCCCAGCGCGTAGATGCCGGTGTACGCGGCGCTGCCCTCCTCCAGCTTCCCTGCGTCCGGGCGCAGCTCGAAGTGGCTGCGGTTGAAGTTCCACGCGTCCGTGGTGCTGCGCCAGCCCACGAGCACGGGGCGCAGCCGGGGCAACACCTCCTTGGCCACGTAGACGAAGCCGATGCCGGCGATGCCCAGCATCCACTTGTGGCTGTCCGCGCTGAGGAAGTGGATGCGGCTCTTCTTCACGTCCACGGGGATGCAGCCCACGCTCTGGATGCCGTCCACGCAGAAGAGGACGCCGGCCCGCTCGCACAAGGCGCCCACCGCGTCCAGGTCCGTGCGGTAGCCGGTGGCGAACTGCACCGAGGACACCGCGACCAGCTTCGTGCGCGGCGTGAGGGCCGCGGCCACGGCCTCCGGGGTGACGCCGCCCTCGGGCGTCTCCACCTCACGCACCACCACGCCCCGGTCCTTGAGGTGCAGCCAGGGGTAGACGTTGGAGGGGTACTCCAGGGAGGAGGCCACGACGACCTCGTCACCCGGCTTCCAGTCCAGGCCCTCCGCCACCAGACCGAGGCCATGGCTGGTGTTGCGTACGAAGGCCACCTCGCCGGGCTCGGCGTTGATGAGGCGGGCGGCCAGGCCGCGCACGCGCTCGGTATGCGCTTCCCAGCCGCGCTCGTGCTTGATGCCGTGGTGGACGATGTCCTCCATCCAGCCACGCACGGCCTCGGCGGCGCGCAGGCTGGTGGGGGCCACCCCGGCGTGGTTGAGGTAGAGCTGCTCCCGCAGCACGGGGAACAGGTCGCGGTAGGACTCGAGCGGGCGCGTCATGGTGCCCGGGAGTGTAGCCACGCTGCCGCGCCGCGGCGGAGCTCACGTGACGCGGGATGTCCTCGGCGAACGGCGGTGGGGGTTTTCCGTCCCCGGCGCGGATGCGATATGCGTCAGGGCCGCCCATGCGCCGAACCCTCCAGGACGCAGTGAGGAGCACGTTGTTCGCGGGAGCCAGCCTGATGGCGGGCTGCGCGGGCACCGTCCACGCCCCCTACCCGCCCATCCGCGCGGACCTGTCCCCCGCCGCGCTGGAGCGAGGCGCCGCCATCTTTCACGCGAGCTGCGAGTCCTGCCACCGGGGCGGTGACGCGGAGACGGTCGCCGGGGCGCCGCTGCGCGAGCTGCCTTCGTACATGGGGCGCTTCCACGCGGCGAACCTCACGTCGCACGCGGAGGCCGGCATCGGCGCCGTGAAGGACGAGGAGCTGGCCCGGGCCATCCGCTACGGCGTGAGCCGGGACGGGCGGCTGATGGTGATGCCCAGCTACGGCATGGGCGACGCGGACCTCGCGGCGGTGCTGGGCTTCATGCGCTCCGGACATCCGCTCTTCACGCCGACGGCCGAGCCCGCGCCGCCGTCGAAGTTCAGCTTCTTCGGTGGCATCGGCTTCCGCTTCATCACCGGCAATGAACCGGTGGAGCGGCCCGCCTCGGGCATCCCCGTGCCGCCCAAGTCCGCGAGCCGGGAGTACGGCCACTACATGGCGCATGACGTCTACGACTGCGCCTCCTGCCACACGGATGGCTTCAGTCCCCGGAAGACGGAGGGGGACGACGTGTTCGCCGGCGGCATGGCCTTCGTCGACCCGGAGGGACGGAAGGTCCATTCCAGCAACATCACGTTCCATGAGACGGGGCTGGCGAACTGGACGCTGGAGGACTTCACGCGGGCGGTGCGGGATGGGCTCGCGCCGGATGGCTCCGTGCTGCGCTCGCCGATGCCTCGCTTCCGCGGCATGGACGACGTGGAGGCCCAGGCGCTCTACGACTACTTGCGCTCGGTGCCCGCGAAGAAGAACGCCGTGAAGGACGCGCGGCCCCGCCTCACCGCGAACTCGGTGCGGCCCCAGTGGGTGACGCAGGCGTCTGGCGAGGATGAGGAGCGCGAAGACGAGGCGCCCGCGCCGCCTCCAACGGCGCCCCAGGAACCCGGCGACCAGGCATCGACTCCGGCAAAGCCCAGCCCGTCGACACAGCAGAGTGTCCATGCCGCGAGCGGAGCTCAAGCATCGACTCCGGCAAAGCCCAGCCCGTCGACACAGCAGAGTGTCCATACCGCGAGCGGCGCTCAGGCATCGACTCCGGCCCTGCCCCGCCCGTCGACACAGGAGGGCACCCACGGGGCGAGCGGCGCTCAGGCATCGGCTCCAGCTCAGCCGATCGCGTCGTCTCAGGAGAGCAGCCACGGAGCAAGCGGCGCCCAGGCAGTGGCTCCAACCCAGCCGAGCCCGTCGTCCCAGCAGAGCGCCAGCGCATCGTCTGCGCCCGCCCAAGCAGTCACGGCCCACGCGACGGGCCCCAAGCCCGTGACGCGCAAGCCCGCGCCCAAGCCGCGCCCCCAAGCCCCTGCCGTGGATGCCGCCGCGCTCTTCACGAAGCTCGGCTGCGCGAGCTGCCATGCCCCGGGCGCCCGCTATCACGACCGGCTCGAGAAGGTGGCCACGCGCAGCGAAGCCGAGCTGGTCCGCTGGGTGCGAAACCCCGAGCAGTTCCTCCCCGGTACGCCCATGCCCACCTACGCGGAGCTCATCGACGAGCAGACGGCGAGGGCCCTCGTGCGCTGGGTGAAGGCGGGCGGCCCGAACACGCTGCCCTCCAAGGGGCGCTGAAGCCGCCGGGAAACGTCCTGGAAATGACCGGGGAAAATCCCCGTGGACGTATCCAGGGTGGAGGTTCCCGGACAGTGCCTCGTCGAGGCGTCCCGTCCGGGCGCGTACCACCCCGGTGCCAACCGGCCCCAGCCCCGGGGTGGTGCGTGAGACTTCCCGTTCCATCGTCCGATGGAACGCCAGCGCCTCCGGCTTCTGGGATGGCTGCACCCGAAGCGCCGCTCGCGTACCGTGCGCCGCATGACGGAGTGCCTCCTCAACGTCGACCTGGGTGAACTGCCCGGAGAAGACGCGCAGCTCTACGCCCTGGCGCACATCGCCAACATCGCCTGTGGCGGACATGCGGGAGATGACGCCTCCATGCGCCACGCCCTGGAGCTGTGCGAGCGGCACGGCGCCCGAGCCGGAGCGCACCCGTCCTACGAAGACCGGGAAGGCTTCGGCCGCCGCGCGCTCGACGTGACGCCGGAGCAACTGCGGAACCAAATCGAGGCCCAGTGCGCACGGCTCCGCGCCCTCGCCACCGAGCGCAGGCTGCCCGTGCGCTACGCCAAGCCTCACGGCGCGCTGTACCACGCGGCCAATGCCGCTCCGGCGCTGGCCCGCGCCGTGGTGGATGGCGTGGTGTCCGCGCTGGGGACGGACGTCACCCTCATCGGGCCGGGCGCGGGCGCACTGCGCGATGCGGCCCGGGCAGCGGGGCTCTCGTACGCGCGCGAGGGCTTCGCGGACCGGGGCACGCTGCCGGATGGCTCGCTCATTCCACGCGGACAACCGGGCGCGGTGCTGACGGACCACGCGCTGGCGCGGGCCAACACCGTCCGGCTCGCCACGAGCGGCAACGTGGACACCGTCTGCGTGCACGGTGACACGCCGGGCGCCGTGGAGTTGGCGCGCGAGGTCCGCGCCACGCTGGACGCACTCGCCCTGCCCTCCGAGCCGCTCGGCGATGGCGCCCTGAGACTGGTGCTCCCCGAAGGCATCGAGCGGCGCGCGGCGCGGGATGCGCTGAGTGCACTGCCGCGGGTGCTGGACGCCGTCATCACCGAGGAACACGCCTGCGTGTACTTCCGCCCGGACGCCCCTCCCGAGGAGCCGAGGCTCGCGCTGGCGCGGCTGCTGCGCGTTCCCCCGACGAATGGGGAGCGGCCCCTCACGACCATTCGCGTGCGCTACGACGGGCAGGACCTGCACGCGGTCGCGGCACGCGCGGGCCTCACGGAGGCCGAGGTCGCCCGGTGCCACACCGCCCGCGAGTACACCGTGCGCTGCGTGGGCTTCCTGCCAGGGTTCGCCTATCTCGGAGAAGTGGACCCGCGCATCGCCGTGCCCCGGCTGTCCACGCCTCGCACCCGAGTCCCCGCCCTGGCGGTGGGAATCGCCGGAGAGCGCACCGGCGTCTATCCCTTCGCGTCACCGGGCGGCTGGAACCTCATCGGCACCGCGCTGGACTTCACGGCCTTCACGCCCGAGCAGGGCGCGGCGCTGCAGCTCGGAGACCGCGTGCGCTTCGAGCAGGTGGGCGGATGACGGGCTCGCTCGACATCATCAGCGTGGGCGCACCGGTGACGGTGCAGGACACAGGACGCCCAGGGCAGATGCACCACGGCGTGCCGCCCGGAGGGCCACTGGTGCCGGAGCTGCTGGCCCTGTCCAATCGCACCGTCGGCAACCCTCACTGGGCGGCGGCCCTGGAAGCCTTTGGCCGCGTGGAGCTGCGCGCCAGGGGACGACCGCTCCGCGTCTCCGTGGATGGCCGCATCCACACCCTGGCGGACGGCGAGAGTCTCCTGGTCCCCGCCCCCGAGACGCGCAGCGTGCGCTACGTGGCGGTGGAGGGCGGCCTCGCGGTCCCCGCGGTCCTGGGAGGACGCGGCACGCTCCTGGTCGCAAAGCTGGGCGGACATGCGGGCCGGCTCCTCCGCGCGGGGGACACGCTTCCGCTCGGTGCCGCGAACGCGCCCGCGTCGTTCCAGGCGCTCGGCGACACGCTCGACACAGCGGCGCCCATCCGCGTCACGCTCGGACCGGACACGCGCCGCTTCGAGCCAGCCACCGTGGCCACGCTCCTGTCAGCAACCTTCACCGTCTCCGCGTCGAGCGACCGCGTGGGGATGCGGCTCGAAGGCCCAGCGCTCACCCACGGAGACGAAGGCGCGGGCACGTCCCGGCCCATGGTGCGGGGCGCCATCCAAGTCACGCTGTCGGGCACACCCATCGTGCTGGGCCCGGACCATCCGACCACAGGGGGCTATCCGCTCATCGCCACCGTCATCCGCGCCGACTGGGGCACCTTGTGCGCACGGCGTCCCGGAACGCCGGTCCGGTTCCAGGGAGTCAGCCTCGACGAGGCACGGCACGCGTGGCGAGAGTTCGCGGAGCGCTTGGGCCTCGGCGAGCGTCACTCCCCATAGAGCGCGCCGTCTTCGCCCGGCTCACGCACCTCGAGTTCTGGAGGCCACAACAGCGCCAGGTCCAGTTCCAGCTCCTCGAACGGTGCCACTCGAACACGTTCGATCCCGAAGTACTGGCCCAGCGGAACCCAATCTCCATTCCGCAGAGCGAAGGACTCCAGCGTCCGAGCGGCAGGGTCCACAAGCCACACATGCCCAACGCCTTCACGCGCGTAGATTTCCCGCTTGCGATTCCGGTCCAGGTTCCGCGTCGACGGTGACAGCACCTCACACACCCAGTCGGGAGCGAGCGTGAAGAACGGAACATGCCGCATCATCGGCATGCGCTCGCGGCGCCATCCGGCAATATCCGGGACCAGGACGTCTTGAGCGAAGTGCAGCTCAGGCTCATAAACAATCCACCAGCCCGCGGGGGAACGCTGTCCCACCTGGAAGTGGGCGAGCAGCAGTCCCCCAAGAACAGAGTGCGCCACCGCGTGCGGGCTCGCCGGACGCGGCTGCGCGATGAGCTCTCCATCAACAATCTGCCCGACCATGTTCTCGGGCAACGCCACCAGGTCGTCGTAGGTCGCAGGCCGCTTCGTCTCATTCCCCATCTTGGAACTCCCCAGGCCAACCGCCTCCCACCACTCCATCATCCGCCCTGCCCTTCCCAAGTGGAACCCCACCTGCAACAGCATGTCCACCCATTCCTACCTCAGAGGTCCGACATGCCCCGCGGGGCAGGGCTCAGAACTTTTCCGGTTTTCCATCGATACTAGGGGAATGAAGACGCCCTCCACCGGCACCCAGTCCCCCGCCCCCACCTCGGAGACCGGGGAGGCCTCGCGTCCTCCTCGCAACGAGCTGAGGACCTCGGAACATGCGTCCTCGCATGATGTCTCCCAGCCCGAGCTGTTGGCCTCATTCCCACCACCGGAGCCACCGTCCGCCGTCGAAGCCTGCTTTCCGTGGCAGGGCGTGGCCCCGGGCAGCTATCCCTCCGCCGAGGACATCCGGGCCATCTGCGCCATGCAGGACCTGGTGGCGCGCAACCACGCGGTGACGCAGAGCTACTCGGACCTGTCCAACGCGGTGGGGCATCTGCTCGGGGTGGAGAACGCGAACTGGTCCACCTTCGCGACCTGGGCGTCGAAGCAGGCCGGCGTGAGCATCCGCGGCGAGGACATGCCCAGGCTCTTCACCGACGTGCTCAAGAAGCTCGACAGCGTCATGGGCCCGCTGTCCAAGGTGGACGACCTGCTGCGCAAACTCGGTGTGCCCGCGCTGCCGCTGGGCGACATCGGCTCCGCCGGCAATGACGCGCTCAAGAACGTGAGCCTGGCCATCTCCGAAGGCAACAAGCGCGTGTTCGAGGAAGTAGGCCAGGAGCTGTCACGCTTCGTGCACACCTTCCAGGGCGACAGCCATTACGACGCGGCGAAGGTGACGCAATACCTGAGTGCTTTCGCCGTCGACAGGCCCGTGCTGAGAGAGGCCTTTGGCCACTACGCCCAGGCCATGTTCGAACAGGACGCCAACACGAAGGCCGAGCTGATGCTGCTGGCCAACAACAAGGTCGGCCTGCATGAGCAACGGCGGCTCCAGCCGCAAATCGAGAAGGCGCTCAACGCTCCGATGAAGGAGACCTTCCACGGCATCCTCAAGCAGACCACCGAGGCGCACATCAACGCGCTCCCTTTCCCCGCCAACGTCGCGGGCAAGGCGGCCCTCAAGTCGGGCGGGGTGGACGCGGCGCTGCTCCCGGTCGTGGACGCCATGGCCCGTGCATTCCGCCGCCTCGCCACCGAGCACATGATGAAGCTCGCGGTGCCCGGCGGCGCGCTCAAGCTGGGCCACGATTTGCCACCACCTCCGGGCATGGAGTCGACGCTCTTCCCGCCGCACCTGCGCACCCTCGAGAACCCCGAGCTGCGCGCGCTGCTCGCCGAGTTCGACAAGAGCCCCGACAGCCTCGAGGGCACCGGCGCGGAGGACTGGAGCCAACTGGACCAGCGGATGAACTACATCGTCGACCTCTTCCGGACGCGGCAGTCGGACCCGGCGCTGTTCGACCCGCCCTTCGGCCGCGCCGGCACCTACCCCGGGGTGCCCCCGGCACCCGCCCCCCGGGTCGCCTGAACGTCAGGGCGTCGTGCGAGGACAGCCCGTGGAACGGCCGCACCCGGGACGTCGGCAGCAAGCCCGGAGCCGGACTTCCTCCCGGGCAGGGTGTGTTTCACGCTCCGTCCCAGCGGACGCAACTTCTTCCGGTTTCCGCCGATACTGAGAAGACATGTCGCCCCCCAGAATCTCCTCCCGCGCCCCGGCCCGTCCCACCGAGCCCCGTGAGCCGCCGCGTCCCGCTCGCAACGAAGTGAAGCCCCAGCCCCAGGCTCGGACGAACCGGCCCGGCATGTCCGGGGTGTCGCAGTTCGAGTCCCCGGCTTCGCGGCAGCCCCTGGTGGCGCTGAACAGCCCCACGGCGGCGGCGCAGGGCTCGCGGGTCACCCCGGGCAGCTATCCGACCGCCGCGCAGGTGCGGGACATCGCCGCCATGCAGGACCCGGTGGCGCGCAACTACGCCATCACGCAAGGCTACTCGGACCTGTCCAACGCCATGGGGCAGCTCCTCGGCACGGAGAACGCGAACTGGTCCACCTTCGCGACCTGGGCGTCGAAGCAGGCCGGCGTGAGCATCCGCGGCGAGGACATGCCCAAGTTCTTCACGGACGCGCTCAAGCAGGCGGACAACGTGATGGGGCCGCTGTCCAAGGTGGATGACCTGCTGCGCAAGCTGGGCCTGCCCGCGCTGCCGCTGGGCGACATCGCCGCGGCGGGCAACCAGGCGCTCCAGAACGTCAGCCAGTCCATCGCGGACGGCAACAAGGTGGTGTTCGAGGAAGTGGGCCAGGAGTTCGCCCGCTTCGTGGAGACGTTCCAGGGCGACACCCAGTATGACGCCGCGAAGGTGGCGCAGTACCTGAACGGCTTCCCGGCGGACAAGCCGGTGTTGAAGGAAGCCTTCGGCCACTACGCCCAGGCCATGTTCGAGAAGGACCCGAACAAGAAGGCCGAGCTGATGCTGCTGGCCAACGACAAGGTGGGCCTGCACGAGCAGACGCGGCTGCAGCCCTACGTCGAGAAGGCGCTCAACGCTCCGGTGAAGGAGACCTTCCGCGGCATCCTCAAGCAGACCATCGAGGCGCACATCAACGCGCTCCCCTTCCCCGCGAACCTGGCGGGCAAGGCGGCGCTCAAGACGGGCCTGGTGGACGCGGCGCTGAACCCCGTGGTGGATGGCGCCGCGAGCGTCTTCCGCCGGCTGGCCACCGAGCACATGATGAAGCTGGCGGTGCCGGGCGAGGCGCTGAAGCTGGGGAACGACCTGCCGCCGCCCGCGGGCATGGAGTCGACAATCTTCCCGCCGCACCTGCGCACCATCGAGAACCCCGAGCTGCGCGTGCTCCTGGACCAGCTCGACAAGAGCCCCGACAGCCTCAAGGGCACCGGGGCGAAGGACTGGAGCCAGCTGGACCAGCGGATGAACTACATCGTCGACCTCTTCCGCTCGCGGCAGTCGGACCCGGCGCTGTTCGACCCGCCCTTCGGCCAGCGGGGCACCTACCCCGTGGCGCCGCAGGCCCCGCGGGTCAGCTAGCAGGCGTCGTCCCAAGCCTCACCCGGCCTCGGGGTTGCCCCGCGGCCGGCGCAGCCTCGAGGAAATCGCCGCCTTCGGGAGGGCGTGAGCCGAAACGGGCTCACGCCTCGTCGACGACGAACTGCTCCAGCCGGGCGATGCCCAGCTTCTTCATCCGGCTCTGGAGCGTGGACGGCTTGAGACCCAGCAGCGCCGCCGCGCCGCCCTCACCGTAGACGCGGCCCCGGGTGAGCGTGAGCACCCGCAGGATGTGCTCGCGCTGCACCGCCGCCAGCGTGAGCACCGGCGCCAGCTTCGGCTCACTCGAGGCGGGAGCCACGGAGGCCACGGGCTCCGCGGAAGGAGCGGCCACCGAGGCCCCCCGCGTGGGCATGTCGAAGGCCTCCGGCCCCAGCGCATTGCCCCGGGTGAGGATGGTGGCCCGCTCCAGCGCGTTCGCCAATTCGCGCAGGTTGCCCGGCCACCCGTACGTCTCCAGCCGCGCCAGCCCCTCGGGCGTCACGCGCATGCCCCGGCGCCCCGTCCGGCGCGACTGCTCCTCCAGGAGGAAGTCGCACAGCTGCGGCAGGTCCTCACGCCGCTCGCGCAGGGGCGGCAGCCGCAGCGGGAACACACTCAACCGGTAGTAGAGGTCCTCACGGAAGCGCTTCTGCGCGATGGCCTGCTGCAGGTCCACGTGCGTGGCCGCCAGGATGCGCACGTCCGCGCGCACCGTCTTGTCGCTGCCCACCGGCTCGAACGTCTTCTCCTGGAGGGCGCGCAGCAGCTTGGCCTGCAGGTCGAAGGGCAACTCGCCCACTTCGTCCAGGAGCAGCGTGCCCCCGTGCGCCATCTGGAAGCGCCCGGCCCGGTCCTTCGTGGCGCCGGTGAACGCGCCCTTCACGTGACCGAACAGCTCACTCTCCAGGAGCCCCTCCGGAATGGCCGCGCAGTTGAGCGTGACGAAGGGCTGGTCCGCCCGGGCGCTCCAACGGTGGATGGCCCGCGCCAGCCGCTCCTTGCCCGTGCCCGTCTCACCGGTAATCAAGACCGGCGTGTCCGTCTCCGCCACCTGCCGCGCACGCCGAGACAGGTCGCGCATCACCGGACTCCGCGACGTCTCGAGGATGCCCTCCGAGTCGCCTCCGAGCTGCGCCTCCAGCAGCTTCGCGTGCTCGTGGTCCTGCCGGTGGAGCCGCTCGAAGGTCACGCGCTGCTCGGCGGACTGGAGCGCCGTGGCCAGCATCTGCCCGTACACCTCCACCAGGTCCACGACGGGCTGCGGGTACGTCTCGCACTCGGCGCGGTCCAGGGACAACACGCCGTAGCAGCGCTCGCCCGCGCACAGCGGCACCACCATGCACGAGTGCCCCGGCGGCAAATCCAGCACGCCGTCGAACGGGTCGCCGTCGCCGTGCGCGTGGTCATCCTCCGTGAAGGCCTTTGCCCGCCGCGTCTCCAGCGCCTGGCGCAGCGAGGGGAACTCCGACAGCTTCAGCGAGTGCTGCCGCACCTTCGCGTTGGCCAGCGGCCCTCGCGCGGCCACCGACACCAGCCGCCCCTCCTTGAGCAGGAACACCGTGGCCAGGTCGAAGCGCACCACCCGCGTCAGCCAGTCGAGCCCCCGGCGGAGCAGGTCCCCCACGGAGTCCTCCGCGGTGGCCAGCTCGATGAGGTCCTGCGCGTCCTTCGGGCCTTTGATGGCGCCTGAGATGTCGTCCTGCATGGGTACGAAATAATAGGGTTCCACCGAAATTGCAGTGCCGCCGCCACCGAGATTTCGGGGCGCACCCCGCACGCGCCTCCAACCCACTGGAATCCCAGTGGATTCTCACGTAGCACGCCAGTGAGCCCACGAGCCCCGGAACCGGACGCGCGGACCGACATCACCGTTCGACTCGTTCGAATCGAGCCAGGTGCCGGACCCATCCACGGGGTGTCCCAGCGCGCACCGGAGCGACTCCGGTGTGGCCGGAGCCCTGGCCCGGGCCCCGCGGCGCCATCCCCGTGTGCTCCGGCATGCGGCCTCCCATGTCCCCTGTTGTAGGCGGGCGGAGCACGCGTTCGCGGCTGCACAATCGAGCGTCGGGCTGTCCGTGCCGGGTGCAACCTCACGGGGCATTTCGTATTTTGCGCCGCCCGCGCTCGGCCGGCGCGCAAGCGACCTGACGCACCCCGTTGTCCGTTCCACCGAAATTGCAGTGGCGAGCCCCACCGAGATTTCGTTAGACACCGAGCCAGCGGCACCGTCCCAGCGGGGGTGAAGTCCAACCCCCTGGAATCATTGATTCGAAACCCTGGCACGGTGACTGCTAAGCAGTAGGACAGAACACATTCACTGGGGTCGGCTCACCGCCGGGCCCCCAACCCAAGGAGCCGTAATGCTGACCGTTGGCGACAAGATCCCGAACTTCAAGGTGAAGGCCACCGTGTCCCTGGAGAAGGGCAAGGAGTTCCAGGACATCACGAACGAGACCTTCAAGGGCAAGTGGCTGGTCCTGTTCGCGTGGCCGAAGGACTTCACCTTCATCTGCCCCACGGAGATCGCGGAGTTCGGCAAGAAGAACAAGGACTTCGCTGACCGTGACGCGCAGGTCCTCGGCCTGAGCACCGACAGCGAGTTCGTGCACCACGCGTGGCGCACGCACCACCCGGACCTGAAGAACCTGCCCTTCCCCATGCTGGCGGACCTCAAGCACGAGCTCTGCAACGCGCTGGGCATCCTCCACAAGGAGGAGGGCGTGGCCCTCCGCGCGACGTTCATCGCGGACCCCGAGGGCATCATCCGCCACGTGACGGTCAACGACCTGTCCGTGGGCCGCAACGTCTCCGAGACGGTTCGCACGCTGGACGCGCTCCAGACGGACGAGCTGTGCCCCTGCAACTGGACCAAGGGTGAGGAGACCCTGACCCAGAAGCTGTCGAAGGCGGGGTAATCACCATGGCCTCGCTCGAAGTCGTCCGCTCGGAACTGGCGGACTCCCACAAGGACACCCGCCTCAACCTCCAGGCGGTCCTGGAAGGCGGCAGCCTCACCGCGGAGCAGCGGTGGGGCGTGGCCGTGGCATGCGCCTTCACCGCTCGGAACGAGCGGCTGAAGGAGGCCATGCTGAATGAGGCGAAGAAGGCCCTCGCGAATCCCGAGCCTGTCATCGAGGACGCGCGCGCGGCGGCGTCGCTGATGGCGATGAACAATGTGTACTACCGCTTCCGGCACATGATCGGGAAGGAGTCCTACTCGACCAAGCGCGCCGGACTGCGGATGAACCGGCTCGCGCAGGTGCTGACGAACAAGGTGGACTTCGAGCTGGTCTGCCTCGCCGTCAGCGCCATCAACGGCTGCGAGATGTGCATGCAGTCCCATGAGAAGGTCGTCCTCGAGGGCGGCCTCTCCGAGGACCAGGTGCACGACGCGATTCGCATCGCGTCGGTCATCAACGCGGCGGCGGTGGGGCTGGAGTCTTAAGCCCCGCTGTCGCGAGGCATCGCCGAAGTTTCAAGCGCCCTCCGGTGGAAACGCCGGGGGGCGCTCCCTTTCTGGCCGCCGCGCATCCAACCTGCCAGACACGACACGCACACCCGAAAGGAAGACACCATGTACCGCAGCCCCAGCCCCCTGCCCGAGAAGGCCCGCGCCGCCATCTCCGACTCCCTCAACGAGCGGCTCGCCGACGGGCTCGACCTGCACTCGCAAATCAAGGTCGCGCACTGGAACATCAAGGGCCCGCAGTTCGCCTCGCTGCACCCGCTGTTCGAGACCTTCGCGGTGAGCCTGGCCACGCACAACGACTCCATCGCCGAGCGCGCGGTGACGCTGGGTGGCAAGGCCTACGGCACCAGCCGCCACGTGGGCAAGGCGAGCCGCCTGCCGGAGTATCCGCAGGACACCACGCGCGACATGGAGCACGTGAAGCTGCTCGCCGAGCGCATCGAGATCTACCTGGACGGCCTGCGCAAGAGCCGCGCCCTCTTCACCGAGAACGGCGACTCCGACTCGGAGGGCCTCGCCACGGACATCATCACCGAGTTCGAGAAGCACGCGTGGTTCCTGCGCGCTTCGCTCGAGGGCTGAACCGCCTGACCCGGACGGGACCGCCGGGGTTGTGCACACCGCTGCACGCACATCCCGGCCCCTGTCCCGGCCGCGCCTCGTGTTCTCGCGAGGTTGCACCGGGCATGACGGTTGCTCTCCACGGGGAAGACTCGCCGCGAAGCCGCGGTGTCGAGCAACCCCTGGAGAAGCGCCCATGCGACGCATCGCCTGCCTTGCCCTCACCGCCGTCTCCCTCACCGCCTGTGGCGGCGGAGCCCCCACGCAGGAAGAAGTGGACGCAGCCCGCCAGCGCGTGGAGCGCGTGGTGGCCGCCTCGCATCAGGTGCGTGGCGCGATGGAGGCCCTGGGGGTGCTGCCCGTGTACACCTGCGGCGAGCCCCGCCGCGCCTTCCTGAGCGCCGCCGCACAGGACGTGCGGACGCGGTGGACCTGCGCCCGCGCCACGGTGGAGCCCCATGACAGCGTGACGGACCGCGTGGTGCTCACCTTCGACGAAGGCGGCTGCGACGTGCACGGCCTGCGCTTCGCCGGACAGGCCGCGTTCCTCTACCGCGGCGGCGAGGACCGCATGGAGGTGGAGGCGGACCTCCGCGGGCTGACGGTGGACGGGCATCCGCTCCAGGCGGAGGTGGGCTACGGCACCTGCGGCGATGAGACGCGCCTGTGGGCGGACGTTCGGGGCGGCGTCCCCGGGCGCCAGGGCCACACCTTCCACGTCGATGGCCGCGTGGGCATGCGAGCCGGCATGCCGGTGATTGGCGGCACGTCGCTGGTGCTGGACGGCCCGGGCGAGCTGACGGGGCCGCACGGCACCGACCGCCTCACGCTGACGGGGCTTCACTACGAGATGGGCGAGTACCTGCCGAAGGAAGGCCTGGCGGTGCTGGAGACGGCGGACGGGCGGCGCGTGGCGGCCCGCTTCCAGCCCGTGCTGTGGCGCGTGGGCAAGGCCGAGGTCACGGTCGACGACCTGGACCCGGTGACGGTGCCCATCGTGCGCTGAGCGGGCCACGCGGAGGCAGCGCGCCCGCGCCGGACTTCCGCTAGGGTGGACGCCGTGAGCGACGACGTCTCCCTTCCGGCATTCCGCGCCGTGCCCCGCACCGGCGTCATCTTCGTCACCGCCGAGGCCACCCGCCGCGGCTACCGCTCCAGCGACCCGGAGTGGTGCAACCTGGGCCAGGGCCAGCCAGAGACGGGGGACCTGCCCGGTGCCCCACCCCGGCTGAACCAGGTCACCATCGACGTGGCGGACATGGAGTACGCGCCCGTTGCCGGACTCTGGGAGGTGCGCGAGTCCATCGCCAGCCTCTACAACCGGCTCTACCGCCGGGGCATGCCCAGCCAGTACAGCGCGGAGAATGTGTGCCTCTCCGGCGGAGGCCGCGCCGCCCTCACCCGCGCCGCCGCCAGCCTGGGCGCCATCAACCTGGGCCACTTCCTGCCGGACTACACGGCGTACGAAGAGCTGCTGGACGTCTTCAAGGCGTTCACCGCCATCCCCATCCTGCTGGAGGGCGAGCGCGGCTACGCCTTCACCGCCGAGGACCTGCGGCGCGAGGTCCAGGGGCGCGGCCTGTCCGCGCTGCTGTTCTCCAACCCCTGCAACCCCACCGGCAAGCTGGTGCACGGCGAGGAGATGGCGCGCTGGGTGAGCGTGGCCCGCGAGCACGAGTGCACGCTGCTGGTCGACGAGTTCTACTCGCACTACATCTGGACGGGCCGCCCCGGACACCTGCCGGTGGAGAGCGCCGCGCGCTACGTGGAGGACGTGAACAAGGACCCGGTGGTCGTGTTCGACGGCTTCACCAAGAACTGGCGCTATCCGGGCTGGCGCATGACGTGGACGGTGGGACCGCGTCAGGTCATCGAGGCCGTGTCCAGCGCGGGCAGCTTCCTGGACGGCGGTGGCAGCCGGCCGCTCCAGCGCGCCGCGATTCCCCTCCTGCAGGAGGAGCCGGTGGTGCAGGAGACCATGGCCATCCACAACACCTTCCGGGAGAAGCGCGACCGCTTCCACTCCCGGCTGGAGCGCATCGGCATCCGCACGGACCGCGCGCCGGACGGCACCTTCTACGTCTGGGGCAACGTGTCCGGGCTGCCCGCGCCGCTCAACGACGGCATGGGCTTCTTCCGCGCCGCGCTGGAGCAGAAAATCATCGCCGTGCCGGGTGAGTTCTTCGATGTGAATCCTGGCAAGCGCCGCGCGCGGCCCTCGCGCTTCCGCGGCTACGTGCGCCTGTCCTTCGGCCCTTCCATGGAGACGCTGGACAAGGCCCTGTCGCGGCTGGAGGCCATGGTGCTCCACCACTCGCGCACGCCGGGCAAGCCGCAGCCCGCGCCCTGAGCCGCGTCAGCCCCGGCGCGCCCTGACTCAGGGGGCGCCGGGACGAGACACGCTCGACGGCGGCGGCTACCTCGGCGCCCCGCCCGTGTCCCGCTCGGGGACGACCCACAGGTACAGGGTCCGCCCCTCGCTCTGCACCGTCTTGGTGGGCTCCCAATCCCCCATGTCGAAGCTGTGCGACACGATGCGCGTGCCCGGCTTCAGCTCCGCGAGCAGCTTCGACTTGAGCCGCTCGTTGACGGACGGCAGCAGGTAGAGCGTCACCACCGACGCATCGCCGATGTTCGCGTCGAAGAGGTCCCCCTCGCGGAACTCCACCTTGTTCTTCACGCCCGCCTGCTTCGCGTTCTCGTTGGCCTCGGAGATGCGCTCCGGGTTGATGTCCACGCCCACCGCGCGCTTGGCTCCGTGCTTCTGGACCGCGGAGATGACGATGCGTCCATCCCCGCTGCCCAAATCATAGACAGTGTCCCCGGGCTTCACGCCGGCCAGCGCCAGCATCCCGTCCACGGCCGGCTCCGGCGTGGGGACGTAGGGAACGTCGGGTGCCTGGGCGCCGCTTCCAGAGGGGCCGCGAACCACCTGCACCGTCACCTGCTGCTGCGCCGTCGAACTTCCCGCGGCGCCCGCCACCGTCCCCATCGTGAGCGCGAGAACCACCATCTGTCGCTTCATGTCGCCTCCTTCGGTCGTTGCAGTCTGGGAGTCGTTGAGGTGTCGGAAGTGTTGGCCGTGGCGCCCCGCGGCTCACGGCGCGTGCGCGCCCGCTCCACGGCGAAGAGCACGCCGCCCGTCGCCAGCACGGCGAGCCCCGCCAGGGCGCCCAGCCCGGTGAAGGCCAAGCTGGAATAGAGGACGTAGGCGCACACGCCGATGAAGAGCAGCGGCGTCAGGGGATAGAGCGGCACCCGGAAGGGCCGGGGCGCGTCCGGCTCCCGCACGCGCAGCACCATCAGCGCCACGCCGGTGAGCAGGAAGAAGAACCAGAAGACGGGCGCGGTGTACTCCACCATCGTCTCGAAGCCCTGGCGCGTCAGCGTCCCCAGGCCCACCAGCACCAGGGAGATGGCCCCCTGCACCAGCAGCGCCCGCGAGGGCCCGTTGGACTTCTCATGCCATTGCCCCAGGGCGTTGAAGAGCACGCTGTCCCGCCCGAAGGCGTAATGGGTACGCGCCCCCGTCAGCACCGTCGCGTTGGCGGACGTCAGCGCGGAGATGGCGATGATGACGCTGATGACCACCGCGCCGGCGCTCCCCACCGAGCGCTGCAGCAGGTCCGCCGCCACCGCCTTCGAGCCCGCCATGCCCGCCAGCCCCAGGCCGCGCAGATAGGCCACGTTGACGAGCAGGTAGAGCGCCGTCACCAGGCCGATGCACGCCAGCAGCAACCAGGCGATGGTGCGCCGGGAGCCTCGGACCTCCGAGGACAGGTAGGCCACCTCGTTCCAACCGCCGTACGTCAGCAACACGAACACCATGGCCAGCCCCCACGCCGTCCCCGCGGACGCGGACGCGGCGGGCGCGGCTTCGACGGGCGACGGCGCGGGCGCGAGCAGCAACCCCACGACGATGACGGCCCCCACGCCGAGCACCTCCAGGGCCGTGAGCAGGTTCTGCGTCCGCGTGCCCTGCCGGAGCCCTGCGATGTTCACCGCCGTCAGCACCACCACCAGCGAGGCGGCGTAGAGGGCGGACGAGTATGGCCCCAGGGGCAGGAGCTGCGTGGTGTAGTCACCGAACACGAAGGCCAGCAGCGCGATGGAGCCCGTGGGGATGACCGTCAATCGCGCCCAGGCGAAGAGGAACGCCGGGCCCCGGCCCAGCGCGCGGAAGAGGTAGTGGTAGTCCCCGCCCGGATGTGGCCACGCGCTGGCGAGCTCCGCGTAACACAGCGCGCCCACGAACGAGGCCAGGCCGCCCAGAAGCCACGTCAGCAACATGGCCTCCGCGCTGGCGGACTGCGCCGCCACCAACGAGGGCGCCTTGAAGATTCCCGCGCCCAGGACGATGCCCACGGTGAGGGCCATCACATCGAGCACGCGCAACGAAGGCCTGGGCGCCGCTTCGTCGCTCGAGACGGCCGTCAATCCTGCTTGCTGCTCTTGCATGGTATCGTGCTCCACGCGCCCCGGCCGCCAACCGCGGCCGGAGCAAGATGAGGCCGGGTCCCGGCCTGGGGGAGGACGAGACTAGGGAGTGCCTGCCCTCCGTCCATGAGACGCAGGGCTCCCCTGCACAGCCGTGGACACGGCACCACGGACATCCAGACAGGCGGACACTTCAACGCTCGGGTCGTCCCCGCTCTATGCTGGGCGCCGATGAGACTTCCCGCGTCCCGGCTCGCGCTGCTGGGTGTGCTCTACTTCGTGCAGGGCCTGCCCTTCGGGTTCCAGTCCACGGCGCTGCCCGTCTACCTGCGCTCGCAGGGCGTATCGCTGACCACCATTGGACTGCTGGGTGCCCTGTGGCTGCCCTGGGCCTTCAAGGCGCTGTGGGCGCCGCTGGTGGACCGCTACGGCTCGGAGCGCGTGGGCCGGCGCAAGTCGTGGATTCTGCCCATGCAGGCGGGGCTCACCGTGACGTGCGCCGCCGCGGCCTTCGTGTCCTCACACGATTCGCTGCCCTGGCTGCTCGGCCTCATCTTCCTGATGAACCTGTTCGCCGCCACGCAGGACATCGCGGTGGACGGCTTCGCCGTGGACACGCTGCGCCCCAGCGAGCTGGGCCTGGGCAACACCGCGCAGGTGGTGGGCTACAAGCTGGGGATGCTGACGGGCGGTGGATTGCTGGTGTGGGCCAGCGACCGCATCGGCTGGCAGGGCCTCTTCATCGCCATGGCGCTGCTGTGTCTGGGCGCCTTCGTCCTGACGATCTTCGCCCGCGAAGCGCCTCCCGCTTCGCGCGAGCCCCAGCCCTCCGTGTCCGCGCGGCGGGAGCCGGACTGGCGCGAGCTGTTCCAGCGCCTCAAGCAGGCGCTGCTGCTCCCGGGCTCGGGCTGGCTGCTGCTCTTCATCGCCACGTACAAGCTGGGCGAGAGCATGTCCGACGTGCTCTTCAAACCCTTCCTCGTGGATTCAGGCATCACGCCCGCGCAGATTGGCCTGTGGGTGGGCACCTGGGGCACCGCGGCCTCCATCGTGGGCTCCCTGGCGGGAGGGCTGCTGGCCTCACGCATGTCCCTCCTGGGCGCGGTGGGCCTCACCGCCACCCTGCGCGTGGTGCCCCTGGTGGGGCGGTGGCTGCTGGCCACGGGCGGCGTCACGGACAGCAGCATCATCGCCGTCACCATGGCCGAGGAGTTCTTCGGCGGCGCGCTCACCACGGTGATGTTCGCCTTCATGATGTCGCGGGTGGACCGGCGCATCGGCGCCACGCACTACACGCTGCTCGCCAGTCTGGAGGTCTGGGGCAAGGCGCCCGCGGGCCCGCTGGCGGGCTGGCTCGCGGACCCCCGGCACGGGCTCGGCCTGGGCTACGCGAGCGTCTTCCTGCTCGGCATCGTCCTGTCGGTGGCTTTCCTGGGGCTGCTGGTGCCCCTGCGCCGCCAGCAGCCCGCGGCGCGCTCCGCGTTGAACACCGCCTGAGCGCGCGGCCTCAGCCTTCCGCGGGCGGCTCCGCGGGCAGCTCGGAGGCGCGCCAGAGATACCAGCTCGCCACCGAGCGCCACGGGCGCCAGAGCTCACCGTACGCCAGCAGGGCCTTGGGCTTGGGCATCTCGGGCAGGCCGTAAGCCTTCATGAAGCCCTTGCGCACGCCGAAGTCATCCACGGGCAGCACGTCCGGACGTTCGAGCTGGAAGATGAGCAGCATCTCCACGGTCCACTGGCCAATGCCGCGCACCTGGGTGAAGTGCTCGATGAGCGCGGCGTCGTCCATGCGCCGGACCTTGGCCAGCGTGGGCACCGTGCCCGCTTGCGTCTTGCGCGCCAGGTCCAGGAGCGCGGCCAGCTTGTTGGCGGACAGGCCCGCCTCCCGGAGCGACGCCTCCGGCACGGCCAGCAGGGCCTCGGGGGTGAACTTCTTGCCGGAGCCCACGCGCTCGCACACGCGGCCGAAGATGGTCGCGGCGGCCTTGCCGTGGAGCTGCTGGTAGACGATGGACTCCGCCAGCGCGCCGAACGGGCTGTGCAGCGGACGGACCTGGAGCTTGAAGGCCCCCACGCGCTTCATCAACGCGCCCATCGCCGGGTCCGCGCGAGCCAGGGCGCGGCGAACCGCGGGCGTGTAGTAGCGGGGGTAGCGAATCTCGTCGGGGGGCGGACGCGGCATGGGCGGCGCCATGATGCCGCCGCCCCGCCCTCCGCGCGCAACCCGATTCTTGCGGCGCCGTCCGCCTAGATGGGCGCGGCGTGGTCCGTCTCGGCGGGCACCTGGTTGCGGGGCTCGCCCTCCATCAACTCCTCGAACTCCTGCTGCATCTGGACGCCCAGGTCCACGAGCTGCTCCGTGGACATCATCTTGCGCACCTTCTTGAAGAGCTCGCCCTCCTCCTCCTCGACGTGGTGCTCGATCTGCTCCTGGAGCACCTGCATCTTCGCGTCGAACTCCTCGTCGGAGGGCTCCAGGTCCAGCAGGTCGGCGATGAGCCGCTTGGCGGACAGGTGCTCCTCGGCGGCCTCACGGAGCAGGTCCTCCGTGTCCAGGGCCTTCGCCGCTGGATAGAAGTACTGCTCCTCGATGGCGGCGTGCGCGCTCAGCCGGTCCGAAATCATCTCGAACAGCTCCTGGCGCTTCACCTCCGCCCCCTCCGAGAGCTTCTCGTACTTCTTGAAGAGCTTCTTCACTTCGTCGTGCTGTTGCTTCAAGAGTTCGATTGCGTTCATGGCGCACCCTCTCCCTGTGTTGAGAAATGTCGGACGACGTGACGACGGCCCACCGCTCAGGTGGGCAGCTTCTTCGTGGGCAAATCCTTCACGGCGGGCCCATTGAGCACCTTGCCGGTGGGGCTGAAGCGGCCTCCGTGACAGGGACAGTCCCAGGAGCGCTCCGCGCCGTTCCAATGAACGTGGCAGCCCAGGTGCGTGCACACGGGGGACACCGCGTGCGCGGTGCCATCCTCCGCGCGGTAGACGGCGACCTTCTGCCCATCCACCTCCAGGACCTTGCCCTCACCGGGCGGCACATCCGCCAGCCGGTGTCCGTCCGGGCGTGACAGGCGGTCCGCGACGAAGTGGAAGGCGACCTCCGCGTTCTCCTGGATGAAGTCCTTCGCGCCCGCGTGTGGCTTCACCCGGGTGGCCGCGTAGAGCGCCGCGTAGGGGTTCTGCTTCTCCAGGATGGCGTCGGAGAGGATCATCCCCGCCAGCGTGCCGAACGTCATGCCGGTGCCGGAGAAGCCGGTGGCCACGTACACGTGGCGGCTGGCCGTGTTGCGGCCGATATAGGCCAGCCCGTCCGCGGGCTCGATGACCTGACCGGACCAGCGGTGCGTGATCTCCGTCAGCGGGAAGCGCCGCAGCGTGTAGGCCTCCAGCGCGGCGTAGCGCCTCGCGGTGTCCTCGTCCGTGCCGACCTTGTGGTCCTCGCCGCCCACGATGAGGAACGCGCGCCCGTTCACCTGCTGCGTGCGGATGTAGTGATAGGGCTCCTGGCTGTCGTAGTACTGCCCGGGCTCCAGCGGCCCGTTGAGCGGTCCCGCCACCGCGTAGGTGCGGTAGGGATACAGCTTGGTGTGCATGGCCACGCGGTTGAGCGGCGTCGTCGTGGCCTCCACCACCGCCGCGGCGGTGACGGTGCCCCGGTCGGTGACGACGCGGCAGGGCGCGCCGTCGTGAATCTCCGTCACCCGCGTGTTCTCGAACACGTGGCTGCCGTCGCCCGGGAGCTGGTCCGCCAGCGCGAGCAGGTACTTGCGAGGATGGAAGAGCGCCTGGTCCTCGACCCGCAGCGCGCCCTTCACGGGAAACGGAAGGGGCACCTCGCGGGTGAAGGAGGCCAGCAGCCCCGCCTCGCGCGCGGCGGCGAGCTCATCGTGCAGGTCCGCCAGCTCCCGCTCCGTCTCCGCGTAGCGGAACATGGGCACGCGCTGGAAGTCACAGTCGATGCCCAGCGTGTCGACCACCGAGGCAATCTGTTCGATGGCGGCCCGACTGGAGGACGCCGCGAGCTGCGCGCCCTTCTCACCAAAGTCCTTCCGCAAGGTGGCGTAGGGCGTGTCCAGCATCTCCGTGAGGTGCGCGGTCGTCTGCCCCGTCTGCCCCGACAGGATGCGGTGCATGTCCAGCACCGCCACGCGCTTGCCAGCGCGCTTCAACAGCCACGCCGTGGTCAACCCCGCGATGCCCCCACCGATGACGGCCACGTCCACCGTCACATCGCCCGGCAGCGTCGGGAAGTCGCGCGGCGGCGCCGTCACCGTCCAAAGCGACCTGTGCGCCCGTTGCTCTTCGTCCATGGCCCAAAGACTAGGAACGGGCCCCCGGGCCGATAAGCCACGGGTGGCATCCGCGCGGCCGGTTGCCTACCCTGCTTCGAAGCGGCGCGGATGTGCAGGAGCGAACAGAGCGGGCTCCTGGGTGTTCGCAAAGCACGGTGCGGGCAACCCTGTTCTGGGGTGACTTGCCCTCGCGCGTTACAAAAACCCGGAGTCCCGAGCCCGAGGAGCCTCGACGATGCCCGTGGAAAGATTGGCAGGGAGCGCCAGCCTCGTCGACGTCCTGGACCGGTTGCTGGACCGAGGCCTGCGCTGGAACGCCAGCGCGCGGGAGCGCAGCCTCCGGCACTGGCCTTCCGCGTCCCACTGTCCCATCGTGGTGGAGTCCGTGGAGCTCCGGACCCACGCCCCTCATTCCCGCGGAGCCTGACGCAGTGGCCTCTCCCGTCGCACTGCCCACGCCCACGTCCGCGCCGGACCTCGAGGCACGGCTCGCCCTGGCCGAGCAGCTGCTCGCCTGCGACGACCCCCGCCCGTGCGCGGAGCGCGTGGTGGCGTGGCTGGCGCGGCAGGGGCACGCGGACGTGGCCGCCTGCGTCGTCCGCGCGCCTGGCATCGGCCGGCTGGAGTGCCTGGCGGCCTGGGGGCTGTCAGAGGCCGAGCGCGCCGCGCTGGAGCCGGACTCGGCGGTGATGGAGTCCCCGCTCACCGAGGTCCTGCGGCAGGGCACGCCCCGCTTCTTCACGCCGCCGCGCACCCCGCTGCCGGACAGGGCCTGCCTCGTGGTGCCGCTGGGCCGCGCGGGCACGCCCGGGGTGGGCGTGCTGCTGCTCTCCGCGGACAGCGCCATGCTGCCTCCGGAGGTGGCGTGGGTGAGCACGCTCTTCGGCCCCCGGCTGGCGTCCCTGCTGCCCGCGGTGCCCCGGGCGTGGGCGGGGGGCGAGCTGCTCCGCCGCATCATCGACACCGTGATGGACCCCGTGCTGCTCACGGACCTGGAGGGCCGGCCGCACATCGTCAACACCCGCGCCGAGCTGCTGCTGGTCGCGGGCCCGGACGCGAGCGAGGGCAGGCGCCGCGCGACGGAGCTCAACCAGCAGGTGTTCTCCGCCGCGCTGGCCAGCTTCGCCAGTGGAGGCGCCGCCGGCGTGCGCCGCCGGGAGGTGCCGCTGGTGGACCCGGTCGAGGGAATCGACCTGCTCTTCGAGGTGGTCAGCACCCCCGTCGTGGAGCCCGACGGCCGCGAGGTGCTGGTGAGCGTGCTGCGCAACGTGACGGACCTGGGCCGCGCCACCCAGGCGCTGGGGGAGAGCTACCGCCGCCTGCGCGCCACCGAGCGGGAGGCCCGCAGCGAGCGGCACCGCCTGGACCGGGTGCTCGACTCGGTGCCCGACCCCATCATCCTGTCGGACCCGGCGGGCGGCATGGTGATGATGAACGGACCGGCGGAGAAGCTCTTCGCCACCCACCCGGACAGCGGCGAGGCCGCGCTGCGCCGGCTGCGCTCCAACAACGCGGGCTTCTCGTCGTTCCTGGCCAACCTGCTAGACGCGGGCGGCAAGCCGCGCTGGCGCGGCCAGCTCCCCCTGGTGGACCCCGCCACGGGCGCCACGCTGCCCATGGAGGCCGTGGCCAGCAAGGTCCTGGGCGATTCAGGTGAACTGACGGGCATCGTCACCCTCTTCCATGACCGCAGCGAGGCGCTGGAGAAGGCGCGCCTGCTGGAGCGGGTGAAGGAGGGCTCCGTCCACCTGGAGGCGCGCGTGCAGGCCGCCACCGCGGAGCTGGCCGAGCAGAACGAGATGCTGCGCCGGCAGGCCATCCAGGTGGAGCAGGCCAGCGCGGCCAAGTCCCAGTTCCTGGCCAACATGTCCCATGAGTTCCGCACGCCGCTCAACGCCATCCTCGGCTACACGAACATGCTGCTCCAGGGCGTGTCGGGCGAGCTGAGCCCCGCGCAGAAGCGGAACCTCACGCGCATCGACTCCAACGGCCGGCACCTGCTGGAGGTCATCAACGAGATTCTGGACATCACCCGCATCGAGGCGGGGCGCATGCCGCTGAACCTCTCCGACTTCGGGCTGCCGGAGCTGCTGCAGGAGGTGATGGCGGAGATGGACCCCATCATCGCGCGCAGCAAGCTGAAGGTGTCCACGCACCTGGGCCCGCACGTCCCCGCCGTGCACAGTGACCGGCAGAAGGTGAAACAAATCGTGCTCAACCTGCTGTCCAACGCGCTGAAGTTCACCCACGAAGGCGCCGTGGAGGTGCTCGCCGAATACGTGCCGGCGACCTCCACCATCGCCATCTCCGTGACGGACACGGGGATTGGTATCGACCCGGCGAACCAGGAAAAAATCTTCGAGGACTTCCAGCAGGTAGACAGCTCGCCCACCCGCGCCTATGGAGGCACGGGGCTGGGTCTCTCCATCTGCCGTCGCCTGGCCGACATGCTGGGGGGTCGAGTCACCCTCCAGAGCGTCCAGGGCGAGGGCTCGACCTTCACCCTGCACTTCCCCCGACGCGCGAGGCGCGCATGACGAACCCAACCGAGACACAAAAGCCCCTCGTGCTCGTGGTCGACGACTACCAGGATGCCCGGGAGATGTACGCCGAGTACCTCGAGTTCTCCGGCTTCCGCGTGGCCGAGGCCAAGAATGGCCAGGAGGCCCTGGACAAGGCCTTCGAGCTGCACCCGGACATCATCCTCATGGACCTGTCGCTGCCCATCATCGACGGCTGGGAGGCGACGCGGCGGCTGAAGAACGACGACCGCACGCGCACCATCCCCGTGGTGGCCCTCACCGGTCACGCGATGACGGGCCAGTCCGACGAGGCCAAGGGCGCCGGCTGCGACTCCTTCGTCACCAAGCCCTGTTTGCCGGACGCGTTGGTGGACGAAGTCCGCCGCGTGCTCGCCCTCCACGGAGGCACCCCATCGAGGTGAAGCGCATGCCCCGGACGACACGGCCCCGGAAGGGGACGGCTCGCAGCGCCAGTCGCGCCTCCGCGGAGCGGGTCCCCTCGAAGTCCCGCCAGCCTCCGTCGGACACGCCACACCTGCCCCTCGAGGGCCCCCGGTACCTCTACGGCATCGTCCGCGACGCGGGGGACCTGGACCTCGGGCGCATGGGCGTCGGCGTCCCCGCGACGGAGGTGTACCCGGTGAGGGCGGAGGGCCTCGCGGCCCTGGTGTCCCTGGCGCCAGGCTGGGTGGTGGACCCGACGCGGGCGCACCTGCTCGGGCACCAGCGCGTCACCGAGGCCCTCTTGCGCGAGCACACCCTGCTCCCGGTGGCCTTCGGCACGGTGCTGGCCTCCGAGGCCCGGGTCCAGGAGCTGCTGTGCACCGCCCACCGCGAGCTGACCCAGGTGCTGGACGCCCTGGAGGGCAAGGTGGAGCTGGGCCTCAAGGTGCTCTTCCACCGGGAGCACCTCGTCCAGCGGCTGGTGCTGGAGGACGCCCGGCTGGCCCGCGCTCCGGACGAGCCGGAGGCCGAACACGAGCGCCGGTTGGACGCCGCCGTGGAGGACCGCGCGCGGCGAGACATGCGGGCGCTGGTGGACGGGCTGAGCCCTCGCGCCGCGGCCACGCACGAGCACCCGCCCGTGGGCGAGCGGATGCTGCTCAACGCGGCGTTCCTCGTCGAGCGCGCGGGCCTGGAGGCCTTCGAGGAGAAGGTCCGCTCCCTGGCCGCGCGCTCGGACACCTACGCGTTCCGCTACACCGGCCCGTGGGCGCCGTACAGCTTCGTGGACGTGCGCCTGGGCCTGGGTGACGCGGACGCCGTGGGGACCTGAGGCTACTTCCCCGACGCGGCCGACATGGGCGACGTCACCCGCGCCGCTTCCTCCGCCAGCGCGTCCACGCCCGCGTGCAGCTTCGCCCAGCCGGTGGCGTGCTCGGTCCGGACGAAGAAACCCTCCTCGCCCTTGGCCACCGTCACCTGCCCCACGGGCGCGCCCGCGCGGCGGTACTCCACCCGGAAGACCTCCCGAGGCTCGCCACCCGCCGGCAGCTCGTCGCGGCCGAGGAAGTCGATGGGCATCATCCGCCACACGCGGTCATGCCAGTTGCGCGCGAACTCATCCGGACGCTCCGGAGCCTCTTCCGGCGCGAGCGACACCGGCCCCGGCGCCTTGCCCGTGGCGCTGAAGGCGCGGGAGCTGCCACCCGCGGAGACGACCACCGCGTCGAAGTCGCCCAGGTCGAAGGTGTGCAGCCGGCGGTCCACCAGCCGGCTGTTGGCGTTCTCCAGGTCCGGCAGCAAGGCCGGGCCTAGCAGGTACACGCGGCCATCCTCCTCGCTGCGCAGGTACGGCGTCCCCCAGCCCCCCGCGGGAGAGGCCAGGGTGAACACGCGTGACTTGCCGCCCACCGTCACCGTCAGCTTGCGCTGCGTCGTGGAGAGGCCGACCTCCTCCAGCTTCTTCGCGTCGAGCTCGCCCAGCGCCCGCATCGCACGCAGGGGCGCGAAGCGGGAGAACACCTTGTCCGCGACGTCGTTGCCACGCAGCTCGCGCGGAGGCAGCGGCTCGGGGGTGGCGGGCGTTCCCGCGTCCTCCGTGCCCGCCGAGCCAATCTTCGTGGCCTTGTGGCCCAGACGCACCCAGAGCCGGTCTCTCGCGTTCGCATCCCGGAAGACGTCCACGAAGCGGCTGTCGTCCTCGTAGCGGATGCTGTCCAGGGCGCGCACCGGCGCGTCCACCACCGTCACCTCGCCAGGGCCCGCGGAGGGCTCGCGCTGCCAGACGACGAACGCGGCCAGAAGCGCCGCCGCCGCGAGGGCCCCTTGCAGGGCCAGGTCCCGAACCTTCATCGCTCACCTCCCGCCACCGCGGCGCGGGGCGCGCGGCGTCCCCGCCGGCGCGTCATCACGAAGCCCACCGCCATCACCAGCGCGGGGCCCAGGAACACGGTCGCGTAGAACCAGACGGCGTCCTGCTCCCGCGTGTGCTGGATGGGCGTGTCCTCCTCCGACGACACGGCGCCGGAGATGGCCTCCTCGCCCGTGAGCCAGCGCAGCGTGTCCACCGCCAGGTAGGCGTTGCCCATGTTGCCCATGAGCAAATCACTCACCGCGTCCGCGTCCGCCATCACCACGGCGCGCATCGACGCCTGGCCCGGGGGCGCGGGCTTCTCCACCGCGATGACCAGGGGCCAGGGCCGCCGCGTCTCGTTCGCGTCCAGCGTGAAGTTGCCGTTGGTGTCCGCGAACGTGGCGCCGTGCGCGCGCACGGAGACGTCCTGCACCAGCCCGTTCGGCGGCGGCTGGACCTGCTCCAGCGCGCCCGCGCCCGTGAAGACGGCCGGCGCCTGTCCCGCCAGCGAGGACAGCGAGGTGACGGACGGGTGCGAGGAGAACGTCGCCGTCCCCAGGTTCCCCCGGTCGCTCTGCTGCCGCGTGGTGCGGAAGTACACCTGGTCATTGGCCAGCGGCGTCTTGAGGAACTTCAACCCCAGCGGCTCCAGCAGCGGCTGGAAGTCCGGCCCTTCGGGCTCCAGCGCCAGCCACAGCCGGCCGCCCCGGTTGACGTACTCATTCAGCGCGTTCAGCTCCTCGGCGAGGAACGCCCGCGTCGCGCCCGCCACCACCACCACGGAGGCGTCACGCGGCACCTCGGTGCCCAGCCCCTCCGAGACTCCGAGCGGCCGCACCTCGACGTTCTGCGCGCGCAGCAGCTCCTTGAGCTTCTCCACGGACGGACGGGCCGTCTCGCCCGGCACCGCGCGCGACTCGGCGCGTTCACCGTGGCCGGAGGTGAAGTAGACGACGCGGCGAGGCCGCGCCACCGTCAACAGGCGGCGCTGAATCTCCTGGTCCAGCCGCTGGAGCTGCCCCCGAGCGCGCTCGATCTCCAGTCCGACGGTGAACGGCTCCTTCCGGTCCCCGCGCGCCAGGACGACGGTGCCGTTGCTGTGGACGCCCAGGCTCTTCGCGCGCGCCGGCTCCACCGCCTGGTCCAGGCGCTGCACGTTGAGGAGCGTGGGGCTCTCCACCGCGAGGTCCCGGAAGTACTGCCCCACCGCCTCGCCCACCTCGTTCGCGGGAGGGAAGAAGAGCGTCACGTTCAGCGGTTCATTGAGGCCGCGAATCACCTTGCGCGTGGCCTCCCCGGGCTTCGCGGTGCGGAAGTAGGACAGGTCCCACGTCGCGTCGGCCTGCGTGGCCACGAACATGGACGCGAAGGCGAAGATGAGCACGAAGGCCAGCCCCAGCCCGGAGTACAGCGCGCTGCGCACGCGCCCCGTCTCCAGCACGGGCGCGCGCGACATCGCCGCGGCGGCCACCTCCACCATCGCCAGCGGCAACAGGCAGCACGCCATCAGCGCGGGGAACAGCGCCGCCAGCGACACCGCGAGCCTCGGCGACTTCTGCGACAGCGGCCCGCCGAAGAGGCCCGTGCCCACGTCGGACTGGAGGAAGTAGAGCACCAGCGCCGCCAGACCCACGCCATACAACCCCAGCGCCCACGCCTCCACCGCGCGCCGGTCCGCGCTGGCCGCGCGCAGCCGGAGGAAGCGCCAGAGCACCGCGCCCACCGCCATGGCCACGCCCAGCCCGGACAGGGCGGTGCGCCCCGTGCCGATGCCGAAGATGCGCTCGCCGATGAAGATGGCCAGCAGGCCCGAGACGAAGGCCAGCGTCACGGGAAGTCCCCCGCTCACAGGACGCGTGCTCATCGCCACCTCCGCGCCTCGAGCACCCGCGTGGCCGCGAACAGCGCCACGTAGGTCACCACGAGGTAGTAGACGACGTCACGCACGTGGATGAGCCCCGCCTGGAACGGCGGGAAGTGCTGATTCCACAGGGACATCGCGCTGAAGACATCCGCCAGCGGCTGCTCGGTGATGCGCGCCAGCAGCCAGCACAGGATGAGCGCCACCAGCATCACCGCCGACGTAATCGCCGCGAGCAGCTGGTTGCGCGCCAGCGCCGAGCCGAAGGTCCCCACCGCCAGCGACGCGCTGCCCAGCAGCAGCAGGCCGAAGTACCCCGCCGCGACATGGCCGAAGGACACCTTGCCATTCACGAGCACGAGCAGCGGCATGTACACGGTGCACAGCACGTACACCGCCAGGAAGGCGAGCCCCGCGAGGAACTTGCCCAGGACGATGTCCCGGTCCCTCAGCGGTGACGAGTACAGCAGGGGCATCGTGCCCGTCTGCCGCTCCTCGGCCAAGAGGCGCATGGAGATGAACACCGAGGCGACGATGGTGAAACCGCTCGAGTAATAGAAGAACTGCGACAGCACCTCGGCGGAGCGCTTGCTGGCGCCGCCCAGGGCGTACGCGTTGAAGAACAGGCCGTTCAACGCGAGGATGACGGCGATGATGATGTAGCCGCTGAGCGTGCGCAGATACGCGGACAGCTCGCGGCGGGCGATGAGCAACGCTTTCACGCGCGCACCTCCTGGCCGTGGGTGAGCCGCAGGAAGATGGATTCAAGCTGGCCCGCGCCCTGGTCCAGGCGCAAGAGCTCCAGGCCCGCGCCCACCACCGCCTGCGCCACGCGGGGACGCTGCTCCGGAGACGCCCGCACCGTCAGCGCGACGACGCCGTCCGACGCGCGGTCCACCTCCACCGCGCCGAAGCCCTGCAGCACCTCCACGGCGCGGGCTCTGTCACCGCGAACCTCGAGCTCGATGGAGCCCCGGCCGCCCATCTTCGCCGCGAGCTCCTCCTCGGTGCCCTGCGCCACCAACATCCCCTTGTGGATGATGAGCAGCCGGTCACACGTCTGGGAGATCTCCGGGAGGATGTGGCTGGAGACGAGCACCGTGTGCGCGCCCTTCAACCCGCGGATGACGTCGCGCATCTCGACAATCTGCCGGGGGTCGAGCCCGCTGGTGGGCTCGTCGAGGATGAGCAGCGCGGGCTTGTGCACCAGCGCCTGCGCCACGCCGACGCGCTGGCGGTAGCCATGGCTGAGGGTGGAGATGAGCTCGCCGTGGACGTCGCGAAGCCCCGTCTTCTCCTCGGCCTCGCCCACGCGGCTGGCGGTGTCGCGGGCCGTGACGCCTCGCAACTGCGCGACGTAGGCCAGGTACTCGCCCACCGTCATCTCGTCGTACAGCGGAGGCACGTCGGGCAGGTAGCCGATGCGCTGGCGGACCTCGTGGGCATTGCTCACCACGTCGTGGCCATCGATGACGACGCGGCCGGAGGTCGGGAGCAGCACGCACCCGAGCACCTTCAACGTCGTCGACTTCCCGGCGCCGTTGAGGCCCAGGAAGCCAATCACTTCTCCCTGGCTGATGGTGAAGGCCAGGTCCCGGATCGCCGCGTGCTCACCGTAATATTTGGTCAGCCCTTCGACCTGAATCATCAGGTGTCCTCTCCCCTTCGGATGCGTCGCTCCTTCTGGCGCAGCGGAGGGGATTGTCAAGCGCCGGACTCGCTAAGAATGGCGGTATTCAGGGCCCTCCGTCGTGCGACCCAGCGTGAACCGCAGCGCGCCTTCCAGGTCAGGGAGGAGGAAGGCGAACCCCAGCCGCTGGGCCGCCTGCGGCACGATTCGCGCGCCGTCCAGCAGCGCCTCCTGGCCCATCTCACCGAAGAGCGTGCGCACCACGGCGGCGGGCAGCGGGAAGACGGCCGGCCGACGGAGCACCCGTCCCAGCGTTCGGGCGAAGTCCCCTTGTTTCACGGCGCCCGGCGCCACGGCGTTGAGGGCCCCGCGCGCCGCCTCGGTGAAGAGGGAGAAGTGGATGAGGCCGAGCACATCCTCCAGGGACACCCAGCTCATCCACTGCTGCCCCGAGCCGATGGGCCCGCCGCCCCCGGCCAGGAACGCGGGCACCATCTTCGCCAGGGCGCCCTCGCGTGCGTCCAGCACGGGCCCGATGCGCAGGTGGACCACGCGGATGCCCGCGGCCTCGGCGGGCGCGGCGGCGGCCTCCCACTCCCGCGCGACGTGGGAGAGGAAGCCCTTCCCGTCCGTGCTGCTCTCCTCGGTGAGGAGCTCGTCGCCGCGGTCGCCGTAGATGCTGCTGCCGCCCGCGGACACGAGCACCTTGGGCTTGCGCTTCATCCGCGCCAGGGCCTCGGCCAGGGTGCGTGTGCCTTGGGTGCGGCTCTTGAGGATGGCGTCCTTGTACTCGGGGGTCCACCGCTGGCCCGCCACGTTGACGCCGGCCAGGTGCACCACGGCGTCGACGCCCTCCAGCGCGTCGGTGTCCACCTCGCCCTGGTCCGGCGACCAGGCGACTTCGTTCCGGAAGGCGTCCGCCTTGCCGCGCACCAGGCGCTTCACCATGTGGCCTCCCGTGGTGAGGAAGGGCACCAGGGACGAGCCCACCAGCCCCGAGGCCCCGGTGACGGCGATGGTGAGCGGCCCCTGGTCCGCGAAGGCGGCGTGACGCTTGAGGTCCTCGCGGGTGATGCGGTGCCGGTAGGCGAACATCCGCTCCAGGGTGCGGCGCGCGAAGCCGCCTCCGAAGAGGTTGCCCAGCGGGCCCACGGGGAGGACGTACTCCACTTCGTCTTCCAAGACGGAGGTGGACGTGGCGGGCTCGGGCCACATGCGGTGGGAGTGGACCCACTTCGTGAAGGGGCCAGACACCTGCGTGTCCTGGAACATCACGCCTTCGACGTAGGCGGTGTGCTCGGCCACCATGCGCTGGGGGACGGGGCCCACGCGCATCCGGACGACGACGCGGGCGCCGGTGCGGATGCCGTCGCCCGTGCGCTCCACGACCTCGGTTCGTTCCCAGGGAGGAGCCAGGCGCTCGAACGCCCCTTCCCGGGCATGCCAGGCGAAGAGTTCGGTGGCGGAAACCGGCATTCTGCTGCGTGCATCGAAGACGTGCGACTTGCCCATGTTCCCTCCTGGGGCGACAGTGCGGCCGCGCATGATTGCTCCAGAGTCCCTTGAACGCGCGGTGGAATTGCTGCGGCACGGCGGTGTCGTTGCCCTGCCGACGGAAACCGTCTACGGCCTGTCCGCCAACGCGGAGGACGAGCTGGCCGTGCGCCGCGTCTTCGCCATCAAGGGCCGCCCCGCCACCCACCCGCTCATCGTCCACATCGCGGGCGTGGAGCACCTGGGGGCCTGGGCCCGCGAGGTTCCGGAGGCCGCGCGGAAGCTGGCCGAGTCCTTCTGGCCCGGACCGCTGACGCTGGTGCTGCCGCGAACGGCGCGCGCCACGGATGCGATTACGGGCGGACAGGACACGGTGGCCCTGCGCGTGCCGAACCATCCGGTGGCGCTGGCGGTGCTGCGGAAGCTGGGCGGAGGCCTCGCCGCGCCGAGCGCGAACCGGTTCGGCAAGGTGAGCCCCACCACGGCCGAGCACGTGCGCGAGGACCTGGGCGGCGACGTGGACTTCATCCTGGATGGAGGTCCGTGCACGGTGGGCGTGGAGTCGACCATCGTGGACCTGAGCTCCGAGGCGCCCGCGATTCTGCGGCCGGGCGGACTGGCGGCGGAGGACGTGGAGCGGGTGCTGGGGCGGAAGGTGCCCGTGCGCACGTCGGCCACGGTGCGCGTGTCGGGCTCGTTGGAGTCGCACTATGCGCCGCGAGCGGGCGTGGTGCTGACGGAGCCCGGGCAAGCCGTGGCGCGAGTCCAGGAACTGCGCGGACAGGGATTGCGAGTGGGCGTACTCGGGCCTGCGAGCCTTGCGTTGCCGCCCGATGTGCCACGCTTTGACGTGCCGACTGTACCCGCCGAGGCAGCACGCGTGCTGTACGCCCGGCTGCGTGAGGCGGATGCACAGGGGCACGACGTCCTGGTGGCGTGCCTGCCCGCGGAGAGCGGTCTGGGAATCGCGGTCCGGGACCGACTGTCGCGCGCTGCGGCTCCGCGCGGGTAGCGATTCTCCCCAAAAGACTGGGGCTATCGTTACAGCATCGCGTTTCGTGCAGGGTCTGGCGAATACCTGCACGTCATGAATCCGGAATGGCCCATGGCCTTGCCCGAGCCCGCTTCATCCGTGCGGCGTCTGGTGCTGAGCTGATGGCCATTGGTATCCTCCGCGTATGGGTTCTCCGCAGGCTTCCGCTACTTCGCTGAGAACAGGCATCCCTGAATGGTGCCGCTGGGTCGGCTGGGCCTGGCTCTCCAGCATGGCCATCGTCGTCCTCGAAGAGTTCCTTCACTTCGGGCCAAGCTACTCGCTCACTGGCGGATGGGAATGCATGTTCGAGCGCTATGCGCTTCCAGATGTGCTCATCTGCATTGCGCTGCCCCTTGTCGTCATCAGGCATGGCAAGAGAGGTCCAAACGCGCTCTGGACGGGTATCGTCACCAGCGAATTCCTCAGATACATGCCCTCCGCCGCGCTACTCGCATGGCTGGCAAATTTCTCTCAGCTCGAGATAGGCCGTCTACACCACACCGCGTACTTCTGGTGGACGCTGCGGGCCCTCGTTGCGAGCGCTGCCATTATCTGGCTCTGCATGAAGCGAGACCGCCCAGGCTGGCGAATGATGTTCGTCTCAGGGCTCGCGAGCCTCACACTCCTGGGACTTCTCAGCCATCGAGCCACCTACGACATCAGTGGTCCCCTTCCTTGGCTCGGACAGGTCGTCGTCTCCGGGGCGAAGCTTCTCTCCCCTTGAGCCACTACAAGCGCCAAGCCCAATAGAAACAGCGGCATCAAGAGAAGGCGCGGCGCGCAGACGAATCAACCGGCGGTGCTCCCCGCCATATCCACCGCCACCCGAGGTCATCTATCGCCATGCAGGCGATCTGAGCTTCCGCTTTGAACTCACGGAGAAGGTCATGCCCTACTACCGGCGATGAAGGGCGTCGCGCGAGGAGGCTGAGCCCGTGAAGTTCTATGTCGTCGAAGAAGACAGAGCCGCGGGCTTCACCGGAAACTTGAGCGTCCGCTCCCCATGGGGGTTTCCGGGTGTGACCGCCTGCGAGACCTGCGGTTCAACAGGCGGATGCGCGGGGCTCCAGTACCCATGTGTCGACCTCTCGGAGCTTCCAGAACGAACAGCCCTCGCGAATCCAGGGCGGCAGGTCAGCATCGAAGAGTTCCGCCGATTGAGAGACCTGGTCCGCCCATTCGTTCCCGACGGAGCTCGACTGGAGCCTGGAGCGGATTTCGGGCCTCCGACTGGAACGGGCACAGGCACCTTCGGCGACCTCTTCCTGCAGAATCCCTGGTCCCTCTACATCCGGCGTGAAGCACTGGAACGCCTTCAAGGTGAAGGCCTTCGAGGACTGTCGGGCTGTCCGATGGACGTGAAGTTTCGCGGAAAGTCGCCACCAGACTTGCTCGCCCTACAGTTGAAACTACATGGCCGGCTTCACGTTGATCACGTGAGTCCGCGAGAGAACGCCTTGTGCCCCAAGTGCGGTTCATCCCGGAACACGCAGCCTCGGTCGCAAAAGTTCACTGTCCGCGCCATGTCAGACGCACCCGACCTTTTCAGACTCTCGGACTGGCCAACCCTCATCATCGCGAGCCAACGCATGGTGACCGTGGTGCGGCAACTCGCGATGACAGGTGTTCGTTTCATAGAACCTACGACGTAAACTTCGAAGATGGGGGCGCTCACGTGAACCTGCGGTGGGACGCCCCATTCTCTCGGGTGACCGAACACCTCTGAGTTCTCCGAAGGCCTTCGTGTACATGACCGCCAGCCTCAATAGATTCATCGCCGGGGCCGACAGTGGGCTCGAACGCCTGCCGATTGTCGAGCGCGCGGGCAAGGCCCACGGATTCGAAACCTTCAACGAGGGGAGTATCTGAGATGGCTGCGTTCGCGACATTCCAGAACCGCGTTGCTGTACTGACAGGCGGCGCGGCCGGCATCGGTCTTGAGCTGATGCTTCAGTTGGTGAGCAGAGGTGCACATGTCGCGGCTTGCGATGTCGACCGCAAGAGCCTGGAAGCAGCGGTTCGACGGGCACGGAAGCTCAACCCGGACGTATCCGTGACTGCGCATCTGCACGACGTGTCCGAGGAAAATTCGGTTGCGCGGCTCGTGAAGGAAGTCGCCAGAGAGCACGGAACGGATGCCATCCACCTTCTGTTCAACAACGCGGGCGTCGTGGGTGGCGGCTCGTTTGTCGCCGGACCGCGCGACGAGTGGGAGCGGACGTTCGCGGTGTCTTGGTTCGGCACCTACTACTGCACCCGAGCGTTTCTCCCGATGCTCATCGCCGCGGAACAGGGTGTCATCGTCAATACGTCCTCGGTGAACGGACTCTGGGCCAGCTTGGGTGCGGGCTCGCCGCATACGGCATATTCATCGGCGAAGTTCGCGATCCGAGGCTTCACAGAGTCGCTTCTCGTCGATCTTCGCACGCACGCCCCTCATGTCTCCGCGGTGCTGGTCATGCCAGGACACGTCCGGACCAAGATGCCGGCGCCGCCTCGTTCTTGGCGACGTGCGCTCAACTCGCTATTCGCCAACTATCAGCCCTTGTCAGCCAAGGAGGCGGCAGAAGCGATCCTCGGCGCGGTAAGCACTGGCGACTGGCGGGTCGTCATCGGACAGGACGCGGAGGCAATCGATGCACGTGTTCGAGCAGAGCCGCAGTCGGCCTACGATTGACAGGGGGACTGGACTCGTTCACGTGGGGCAAGCTCAATTCGCGTTATACTTCGCCCATGGGCCTCTCGACGGACGCAGCCTCGCCACGGATGGCGCGCCCCATTGAATGGGGTCGCTGGCTCGGCTGGACCGTCGTTGCTGTCGCGATAAGCTTTGGAGTCTTGGCGGCGACCGGCGCCCTGACGAACTACACGATGACCGGGGGAAACTGCGATTGCATTAGCGTCGGGTCGTCGGCTTCCGATGTCCTCCATGGCCTGACGCAAATCCTGGCCGTCGCCCTGTGTGGCAGAAAGGGCCCCAAGGCACTCTGGACTGGCATCGTCACCACCAACTTCGTGCAGGTCGCCCCTGCTGCCGCGATGATGGCATGGGCCGCCGTGGCCATCCCTATTCCAATAGAGAGGCCACTCAACTCCGCGGTCTTCTGGTGGATGGCGGGGGCCCTCATTTCAACGGGGTCCATTATCTGGCTCCGCCTGAAGCGAGAGGGTCCAAGCCCCCGTGAAATGACTGCCTCGGCGATCATGAGCGTCATACTGCTTTGGTTTCTAAGCCTGCGATGGGATGACTTTCACATCAACCCCATCCTCCCCTGGAAAACCTTCGACCAGATTTTCCAACTGTGACAGCTCTCTGATTCCAGGCCGCTCGCCCCGGAGGAAGGACTGCAGTACAATTCCCAAATGGAGCCCTCCGCGACCACGAACACCTCGCTGGCGAAACTCCGCTCGGAGTGGCTTCCGATTCTTGGATGGACCGTAACCGCGCTCCTCACAGTCGTGCTCATCGAGGCTTTGGTCAAGCACGCGTCAGAATGGAGACTGGGTTACACCTTCACCGGTGGTCACGGAGACTGTATGGGCGTCGGCAGCGGCGAGGCGGATGTCGCCGTAGGCATCGCGCAACTCGTGGCGGTCTACATGTACGGAAGAACGGAGCCGAAGTCCTTCTGGACTGGCATTGTGATCATCGAATTCATCCGGTACGCCCCTGCCGCCGTACTCATCATCTGGCTCGGCGTTTCGAAGCCCTCCGCAGTGGGCTCCTTGATTGACTCCGTATTCTTCTGGTGGCCACTACGAGGGACATTCTCAACCGTGGCCTTCGCCTGGCTCTGCTTGAAAGCAGATCGATGGCATTCTCTTGCCGTAACAGGAGTCGCCAGCCTCATCCTGCTCGGAGCACTCAGCGCGCTGCGCGCGGCGCACTACTTCGATCCCGGGTTCCCTGCGAGAACCGAGGACCTGTGGGGATGGCTCACGTTGTGACCGCCGCAGCTCAGTGCCGAGTCCGAGGCGCCTCTTCCTCTCCAGGAGGCGCCAGCCGCTGAGACAGCAGTCCCAGCAAATCCTGCGTCGACAGCCGTCCCGCCGCGTCCTTCCCTTCCAGCACCCCCGCCACCAGCGCGCGCTTGTGCTCGTGCAGGGACAGCATCTGCTCCTCGATGGTCCCCCGCGTCACCAATCGGTACACCGTCACCGGCCGCTCCTGCCCAATCCGGTGCGCGCGGTCGGAGGCCTGGTCCTCCACGGCGGGGTTCCACCACGGGTCCAGATGAATCACCGTGGTCGCCGCCGTGAGATTCAGCCCGAAGCCTCCAGCCTTGAGCGAAATCAGGAACAGCGGAACATCGCCCTCCTGGAACGCCCGCACGCGCTCGGCCCGAGCCCCCGCGGGCGTCTGCCCATCCAGGTACTCGTAATCAATCCCCTCAGCGTCCAACACCTCGCGCACCAGCGCCAGGTGTGACGTGAACTGGCTGAACACCAGAGCACGGTGCCCCTCGGCGCGCAGCTCCCGCACCAACTCCATGAAGCGTTCGAGTTTGGCCGACTCCAGCTTCGACCCGGCGTCGTACAGCCGGGGATGGGACGCCAGGAGCCGCAGCCGCGTGAGCGCCGCCAGGATTTCGATGCGCCGCTCCTGCTCCTTCATCACCGGCTTGCGCGTCTCCAGGTCGGACAGCGCAGCCAGACGCGCGTCCTCGTAGAGCGCCCACTCCTCCGACGACAGGACAATCGGCACCCGGATGTCCGTCCGAGGCGGAAGCTGCGCCTCCACCTGCGCCTTCGTCCTGCGCAGCAGGAAGGGCTGGAGCACCCGGGCCAGCGCCGGCGCCGCCGTCGGGTCCACGCCACGCTCAATCGGCGCGGCGAAGCGCGAGCGGAACGCCTCCCAGCTCCCGAGCAGCCCCGGGAAGACCACGGCGAACAAGCTCCACAGCTCGCCCAGGTGGTTCTCCAACGGCGTGCCGGAGAGCGCGAACTTGAAATCCCCCTGGAGCGCCCGCGCCGCCCGGAAGCGATGCGTCGTCGCGTTCTTCAACGTCTGCGCCTCATCGAAGACAATCGTCGCGAAGCGCAGCTTCGACAGCCGCTTGATGTCCCGCGTGAGCAGTCCGTAGCTCAGCACCAGCACGTCCTTGGGCCCCAGCTTCTCCAACGTCTGCCCCCGGTCCGACACCTCCGAGAACGACGTCATCCGCAGCGAGGGCGCGAAGCGCTTCGCCTCCTCCATCCAGTTGAAAGCCACGGACGTCGGCGCCAGCACCAGCGCGGGCCCCAGCTTGCTCCGGTCCAGGAGCATCGTCAGCGCCTGCACTGTCTTGCCCAGGCCCATGTCGTCCGCGAGCACCCCACCCGCGCCCCACGACGCCAGCCGTGTCAGCCAGCGGAAGCCCTCCAACTGGTAGTCACGCAGCGACGTCTTCAACGCGGCGGGAACTCGAGGCTTCAGTTCCTTCGCCGCGAAGATGCGCTCCACCAGCGTCTGCCACGTCCTGTCCGCTTCGACGTCCGCGCCCGCGTCCTGGAGCGCCTTCACCGCCTCCACCGCGGACGGCCCCAGCTCCAGCCCATGCCGCGTGGCATGCGCATGGTCCGCGAGCCGCTCCAGGTGCTCCCGCAGCGCGCCTTCAATCTCCACGTACGAGGTCGCGTCCACCTGGACGTAGCGCTCCTTGCGCCGAGCCGCATCGAGCAGCCGCGCCAGCTCCACCCGCTCCCCCTCCACCGCGAGCCCGCCCAGCGCGCCGAACCAGTCCCGCTTCCGCTCCAGGATGACCTTCAGCGCCTGCGGAGAAGGCGCGTGGAACAGCCGCACCGGCGCCCCTACCCACTCCAGCTCCGGCCGGGGCTCCACCTCCGTACACTCCGAGAGCACCGCGAGCCCGCCCTGCGCGCTGGTGAAGCGGAACGTGAACGGCAGCTCCTCGGGCTCCGCCGTATCCAGCGGCAACCGCGCCTGGAGCAACTCCGCCATCGAGCGCTCCTGAACGAAGTCACGAACCGCGTGCACCGCGCCCGTGCCGCGCCGGACATGGACATCCCGAGCCCCTTCCCCCGGAATGAACGTGGGGCTGTCCGCCAGCGGCCTCACGCGCAGCTCCACGCGCACCGCGCCACTCGCATGCGCCTCCATGCGCACCACGGAGGTGTAGCGCAGCGGCACCGACTCCCCCATGACACTGCGAGGCAGGGCCACGGGCACGCGCAGCGAAAGCTTCGACAACTGGTCCAGCAGCGCGACGTGGCTCTCCGGAGGAAACGCGTTGCCGTGGCGGTTCAGCGCCGACAGCAGCGCGCGGACCTCGGGGCCCGCGTCCAACACCGTGAGCACCCGCTGGCTGTCATCCCAGACATAGAGCCCCTCCTCCGGCGGCGCCCGGCGCACGCGCTCCAGCATCGCCGAGGGCAGCATCGCCCCGTCCACGCCCGCGCTCACGATGACCACCCCATCCCGGTCCTCGGCGACGAGCCCGACCTTGGCGCGCTCGATGCGCACCAGCAGGTCCGGATTCTCATCCAGGTGGATGCGCGGGTGGCCCACCAGCTCGAAGAGCAGCGCGCGCGACGCGGGGGCCTCCGACTCCGGCAGCAACGCCGCCAGCCGCGCGTCCGCCGCAGACAACTGGGAGCCGTGGTCCTGCAACAGCTTGCGCCGACTCACCTTCGCGCCGGTGCTGCGCTGCCCCTTCTTGTTGCGCTTGTGCACGTACGGCGCGAGCTCCACGCCGTACCCGTTGATGACGTCCAGCCGCCAGGACACCTCGCCACCACCGGGCCCACCGGGGCTGTCATCGACAGCCCGCTCCAGCGCCCGCAGCGCGCGCTCCCAGCCGGGACGGACCAGTTCCTCCAGCTCCTCGCCAAACGTCTCCGTCCAACCCTGGCGCAGCCACAGCAGCGCCGTGTCGATGACGGCCAGCAGGTGGACGCAGAACGTCGCGCCGCAGGTGCAGTCCCCCGTCACTTCGGTGGGCGAGAAAATCAGCCGGGCCTCGGGGAGGATGAACCCCGCGTGCGCGCCCACCGGGAGCTCGGAGATGCGCGTCTCTCGCAGACGGAAGCCCGGGAGCGGCGCGTCGTACTGCATCAAGTCCGGCACCAGCGCCTGCATCGGCCGGGGGGCGACGGCCACCGGCACCCGCGCGCGCAGCGCCAGCAGCAGGCCATGGACGCGGTGCGTGCGTGAGTCCACCGGCGGCGCGAGCCGCTCCTCGAGCGAAGCCCGTGACGCCTCCACGCCCAGCCGCTCGGCCTCCACGAAGCGCCAGGCGAGCGTGGGCAGCAGTTCCTTCATCCGCGGCGACGGCATCGACTCCGTCATCCAGCGCGCCAGCGAATCCGTGCTCAACAGCTCCACCAGCCGGCGGCGGGCCAGCACGGGCCGGGCCTGCGGCAGGTACGCGGCGTCCACGAGCGGCATCAGCACCGCCAGGCTCAGCCGCGACAGGTGCTCGAGCCCCTGCGCCCGCAGCCACGCCAGCGCGTCACTGGCCGTATCGAACAAGGGAGTCACGGACGTATCGCGCGGCGCGGACATGCCCCCGCTTCTTCGCAAAGCAGCCACGAAACGCAAGCGGGGCGGTGGCACGCGGACAGAGCGGACGCCCGCCCGCACGTCGTCACTTTCCGTGTAGCCAGCGGAGACACCGCGACCAGAGATTGCCAGTCGCGTCAAGACGCGGGTCGGCATCCCCCGCGCCCCTTTCGCCTCGGAGCGGCCGGGTGACGTACTTGAATGACCTCGCTTGCTTCGATATCCCGCCAAGGCTGCCAAGGAGCGTCCCCGCGTGAAGCGAAGCGTGTTTGGCCTGGTCGTTGCCCTGTCACTGACCGCCTGTAAGGAAGAGCCTCGAGGACAGATGGAGCCCATTCCCCGCCCGCCGGGGATGAAGGATGCTCCTCCGCCCGCGGAAGCGCCCGCCGCCGCCGCGGAGCCGCCCGTGGACCCGTCGAAGGTCCTCCTCCGGTGGAAGCTCGCGCAGGGCGCGTCCACGGCCTACCGGCTCGACCTGGAGCGCACAGGCGGCGCCACCGCGGCCGCGAGCACCGAGGAAGCGCCGCCCGCGAAGGGCGCCAAGGGCAAGGGCAAGCCGGCCGCCAAGGCCGCCCCCAAGGCCCCGCCCCCCGCGCCCCTGCCCAGCGCCGTCACCTACGCGCTGGAGCTCACCGACTCCGGTGACTACCGCCTCCGCGTCACGCCCGACGGGAGCACCGCGGACGTCGACGTGGGCACGCTGAGCGAGCGCGGCTTCGTGCTCGACGGCCTGCAGGGCGCCACCCGGAACATCGCCACGCTGGTGCTGGAGCTGCCCCGGGACCCCGTGGGCCCCAATGACACGTGGGCGCTCGGCACCCAGTTGATCCTCTCCGAGGAGCTGGGCACGCAGTTCATCCCCGGCCAGCCCGAGCGGCGCAACCGCGTGAAGCTCACCAGCCTCACGGCCGCCGACGGTGGCGAGCAGGTGGCCACGCTGGAGTACGACATCTCCGAGAAGCTGGGCGGCAAGCTCCGCGCGAAGGAGGCCCCGCCCACCTCGCCCGCGCGCGCCGCCGAGGAGGACGCGGAGGCCGCGTCGGAGAACCCGAAGAGCAAGCCGACGCCGGAGGCCGACGCCAGCGCCGAGGTCACCATCACCGGCCGCGGTGAGTTCCTGGTGAAGGCCGGGCAGTGGCGCTCGTGGGAAGGCACCGTCACCACGGTGACGAAGGGTGGCTTCCCCACCGCCGCGCTCCAGGTGCCCACCGGCGGCCTGAAGCTGCGCCTCTCCCCGGCGGGCTCCGCGCCTAGGCCCCCGCCCGCGCCGACGGCCCAGCCGCAGCAGTAGGCGGCGGACCGTCCGACTCGCGCACCAGTTGCACCACGGCGTCCACCCAGGCCGGGTGGGCGTTGAGGGAGGGGACGAGCGTCAGGGACTCCCCTCCCGCCTCCAGGAACTGCTCCCGCGCGCGGAGGCCAATCTCCTCCAGCGTCTCCAGGCAGTCCGCCACGAAGGCCGGGCACATCACCGCCAGGCGCTTCACGCCCTTCTTCGCCAGCTCCGGGAGCACCACGTCCGTGTACGGCTTCACCCACGGCGTGCGGCCCAGCCGCGACTGGAAGGCCACGCTCCAACCGTCCGCCGGCAGCCCCAGCCGCTGCGCCAGCCCCCGCGCCGTCGCGTAGCTCTGCGCGCGGTAGCAGTGCCGGTTCGCGTCCGTCATGGCGTCACAGCAGGAGGCGCTGGCCAGGCAGTGCGCCCCGGTGGGGTCGCTCTTGCGCATGTGCCGCTCCGGCAGGCCGTGGAAGCTGAAGAGCACGTAGTCCGCGCGCGCGTCGTCAATCACGGGCCGCGCCACGGTGGTGAAGGCGTCCAGGAAGCCCGGGTGCTCGTAGAAGGCCGGCACCGCGCGGACGAAGGGCACGTCCCACCCCTGCGTCAGCACCTCGTAGGTGCGCGCCAGCGAGGACGCCGTGGAGGACGTGGCCTCCTGCGGGTACAGCGGCAGCACGGTGAACTCGGACACGCCCCGGGCCTGCAGGGACGCCACCGCGTCCGGGATGGACGGCGAGCCGTAGCGCATGCCCAGCGCCACCTCGTACTCCCCCGCCAGCCGCTGGGCCACCTGGTCCGCCAGGGCCTGGCTGTACACGAGCAGCGGCGAGCCCTCCTTCATCCAAATCTTGCGGTACGCCTCCGCGCTCTTCGCCGGGCGCACCGGGAGGATGACGAGGTTGAGCAGCGCCCAGCGGGCCACCGGGTGGATGTCGATGACGCGCGGGTCATTGAGGAACTCGCGCAGGTAGCGGCGCACCGGCGCCGCCTCCGGGGCGTCCGGCGTGCCCAGGTTGATGAGCAGCAGCCCTCGCTTCGAAGTCGGCGTTGGCATCAGTGCAGGGCGTTGGGAAGGGTGAGCGCGAACTCGGCGATGCGCGCGTCGAAGCGCGTGCCATCCGGCCGCACCATGTCGTAGCTGCCGCGCATCGTGCCGAAGGGCGTGCGCAGCATGGCCCAGCTCGTGTACTCGAACCGCTCCCCGGGCCCCAGGTGGGGCTGACGGCCCACCACGCCCTCGCCCCGGACCTCCTCCACCTTGCCCGAGGCATCGGTGATGACCCAGTGCCGGGCCTTGAGCTGCGCCGGCGCGTCGCCCTCGTTGACGATCTCCACCGTGTACATGAAGGCGAACTGCCCGGACTCCGGAGCGCTGCGCTCCGGCCAGTAGGCGGGCTTCACCGTGATGCGGATGCCGTCGGTCGTCGCACTGGAGGACATGCCCCCAGATTTGGCGGTAACGGCACCCACTTGCAAGGAAAACACCGGGTTGGACGACCCCCGGGGCCTTCCTGGCTCACGTCTTGGCGCTCTCCCGGTCCTGTCCGGGCTCCGGCTGCTTGGGCCACACCAGCGAGGCGAGGATGGCGAGCAGCAGCACGCCGCCAATCACGCCCAGGGAGATGCCGATGGGGAGGTGGATGTCGAAGAAGGTGATGAGCATCTTCACGCCCACGAAGCCCAGAATCGCGCTCAGCCCCAGCTTCAGGAAGTGGAACTTGTCCATCAGGCTGGCCACGACGAAGAACAGCGAGCGCAGGCCCAGGATGGCGCACACGTTGGACGTGTAGATGATGAAGGCGTCCTGGCTGATGCCCAGCACGGCGGGGATGGAGTCCAGCGCGAAGAGCAGGTCCGTGGCTTCCACCACGATCAGGACGATGAACAGCGGCGTGAACTTGCGCCGGCCGTCCTCCTTCACGGTGAAGCGGCTGCCCTCACCCATGCGCGCCACGGGGAGCACCCGCCGCGCGAACTTCACGATGCCCTTCTGCTCCGGGTCGATCTCCTCGTCCTTCGACACCAGCATCTTCACGGCGGTGAAGACGAGGAACGCGCCGAAGAGGTAGATGAGCCAGTGGAACTGCTTCACCAGCGCCGTGCCGGCGATGATGAGGCCCGCGCGCATGACGAACGCGCCCATGATGCCCCAGAAGAGCACCCGGTGCTGGTGCTCCGGCGCCACCCGGAAGTAGCTGAACACCATCAGGAAGACGAAGAGGTTGTCGACGGAGAGCGCGTACTCCACGACGTACGCCGTCAGCCACTGGAGGCCCACCGTGGGGCCCTGGTAGTGCCAGATGCCCGCGCAGAAAATCAGGCTGAGGGTAATCCACACCAGCGTCCAGAGGCCGGCCTCCTTCGGTGTCACCGCCGCGCTCTTGCGACGGAACAGACCGAGGTCCAGCGCGAGCATCGCGAGGACGAAGACGTTGAAACCCACCCAGAGGGCGACTTGCGTATTCACGTAGCAATCCTGTTGCAGGGTACGGCGGGGCGCACCCTACTGGCGGGCCGACCGGGCGTCGACCCTTTGCATTGAAACGAGGGGCTACTCCGTCGCCGGGCGGCGCAGCACCACCAGGGAGCGGCCCACCACCTGGACGTTCCCCCCCGCCGGCGTGTGCGTGCGTGGCGACTCCCCACACACCGCGGTGTCCACCACCAGCTCCCAGTCCGCCCCCCACTCGACAGCGGGCAGCATGAAGGTGATGGGCTCGTGGTGCGCGTTCATCAGCACCAGCACCGTGTCCCCGACAATCCGGTTGCCCTCGTCGTCCGGCGCGGCGATGGCGTCCCCGCCCAGCAGGAACGACAGGGAGCGCACGTAGGGCTTCTCCCAGTCGTCCTTGCGCATCTCCTTGCCGTCGGGCCGGAACCACGCCAGATCCTTCAGCTCGCTGTCCCACATATGGGCGCCGCGGAAGAAGCGCCGCTTGTGCAACACCGGCTGCTCACGCCGCAGCTTGGTCAGGGCGCACGTGAAGTCCAGCAGCTCCCGCTGCGTGTCGTTCAGCTCCCAGTCCACCCACGACAGCGCGTTGTCCTGGCAGTAGGCGTTGTTGTTGCCCTTCTGGGTGCGGCCCATCTCGTCGCCGGCCACCAGCATGGGGACGCCCTGGGACAGGAAGAGCGTGGCCAGGAAGTTGCGCTTCTGCTGCTCGCGCAGGGCGTTGATCTTCGCGTCCGCCGTCTCGCCCTCCACCCCGCAGTTCCAGGAGTGGTTGTCGTTGGCGCCGTCCCGGTTCTCCTCGCCGTTCGCCTCGTTGTGCTTCTCGTTGTAGGTGACCAGGTCGTGCAGCGTGAAGCCGTCGTGCGCGGTGACGAAGTTCACGCTCGCGGTGGGCTTGCGCCCCGACAGCGAGAACAGGTCCGAGCTGCCCGTGAGGCGGTAGCCAATCTCCGCGGCCTGCCGGTCATCGCCCTTCCAGTAGCGGCGGATGGTGTCGCGGTACTTGCCGTTCCACTCGCTCCACAGCACCGGGAAGTTGCCCACCTGGTAGCCGAAGTCGCCCACGTCCCAGGGCTCGGAGATAAGCTTCACCCGGCTGAGCACCGGGTCCTGGTGGATGATTTGAAAGAAGGCCGCGCGGGTGTCGTAGCCGTGCCTGTCGCGCCCCAGCGTGGTGGCCAGGTCGAAGCGGAACCCGTCCACGTGCATCTCCTCCACCCAGTAGCGCAGGGAGTCGGCGATGAGCTTCAGCGCGTACGGGTGCGTGGCGTTCCACGAGTTCCCGCACCCGGTGACGTCCATGTAGTAGCGCGGGTCCTTCTCCGTCAGCCGGTAGTAGGCCGCGTTGTCCACGCCCTTGAAGGACAGCGTGGGGCCCAGCTGGTTGCCTTCACAGGTGTGGTTGTAGACGACGTCGAGCAGCACCTCGATGCCGGCGCGGTGGAGCGCCTTCACCATGCGCTTGAACTCGTCCACCTGCCCGCCCAGCGAACCCGAGCCGCTGTAGCGCGCGTCCGGCGCGAAGAACCCCAGCGTGTTGTAGCCCCAGTAATTGACCTTCTCGCGCTGGATGAGGAAGGGCTCGTCGACGATGTGCTGGATGGGCAGCAGCTCCACCGCGGTGACGCCCACCTTCTTCAGGTGCTCGATGCTCGCCGGGTGGGCCAGGCCCGCGTAGGTGCCTCGCAGGGCCTCCGGCACGCGCGGGTGCAGCTTCGTGAAGCCCTTGACGTGGACTTCGTAGATGAGGGTGTCGTGCCAGGCCACGTCGGGCGGCGCGTCTCCCTCCCAGTCGAAGGTGTCCTCGCCCAGCACCACGCCCTTGGGCACGGCCGCGGCGTCGTCGCGCGCGTCGAAGGTGAGGTCATCCTCCTTCGCCCCCGGCGTATAGGCGTAGATGGGCGCCGCGTAGTCCACCTTGCCGTGGATGGCCCGGGCATAGGGGTCCACCAGCAGCTTGTGCGGGTTGAAGCGCAGCCCCTTCTTCGGCTCGTAGGGCCCGTGGACGCGGAGCCCATAGAGGGCTCCGGCCTGCAGGCCGGGCACGTAGCCGTGCCACACCTGATGGGTGGTCTCCAGCAGGGGGAAGCGGCGTGTCTCCTTGGCGGGGTCCTCCGGGTCGAAGAGACAGACCTCGACCTTCTTCGCGTGCTCGCTGAAAACGGCGAAGTTGACTCCGTGCCCATCGAACGTGGCGCCCAGGGGATACGGCTTCCCTGGAAGCACCTCGGCCCTCCTCATCCGGCGCTCCTCTCCAGCAACACCACCGGAAACTCCGCCAGGAGCGACCCGAGGGGCAGCACCGCGCCGCCCGGTCCAGGCTCAGGCCGAACCTGACGTCCGGTGAAGACATCGCGGAACATCATGCCCGCATATGCCTCCGGAAGGTCGAGGAACGTGCTGCCATAGGCGCCGGCCAGCCCTTCCGGGGACTCCAGCGCGGACTGGGTATAACGCGGCGCGCAGGCCACGATGACCGCCTCCCCATGCTCCCGCGCGAAGGCGACGGCCGCTCGCGCCCGGGGGCCCGTCAGCTCGAGCGCCCGGTAGCCGCCGCTCCGGAAGAGGGTCGCCTGGCGCTGGCGCAGCCGCAGCGCCTCCGCCAGCACGTAGAGCTTCACGTGGCCGGTGTCCATGTCCGCCGCCAGCCGGGCGCTCAGCGCGGCGCGGTCCCTGGCGGCCTCGGCATCCAGCGACTCCAGCAGCTGGGCGCGCTGGACGAAGTCCACCGGCCGGCGGTTGTCCGGGTCCACCAGCGACAAGTCCCAGAGCTCGCAGCCCTGGTAGGTGTCCACCACGCCGGGCGAGGCCAGCTTCAGGAGGAGCTGGCCCAGCGCGTTGTGCTGCCCCGCCCGCTCGATGGCGCGCTTGAAGTCCCGCACGTCCTCCAGGAAGCCGCCGGACACCTTCGGGTCGAAGCACGCGTCCACGAAGCGCGCCACCGCGTCGTCATAGGCGCTGTCCGGGTTGGTCCACGAGGTGCGGACCTTGGCCTCCTTGATGGCCTTGCCCATGTACTCGCGCACCCGGCGCTGGAAGTCCCCCAGCGCCTCGGCGGAGTGTGACGCCCCCATGGGCCAGGCGCCCACCACCGTCTGGAAGAAGAGGTAGACGTCATTGGCCGTGGGCGCGGGCCCGGAGGGCAGCTGCGACACCGCCTTCTCCGTCTGCCGGGCCCACTTCTTCACGCGCTTGCGCCACTCCTCCGGCACCTCGGTCAGCACGTTGATGCGCGCGCGCACGTCCTCGCTGCGCTTGGTGTCGTGCGTGCTGGAGGTGAGCTGGCTGGCCGGCCACCGCTCCGCGCGCTCCTGGTTGCGCAGGTGGAAGGTGTTGGCGTGGACGCCGAAGCGCTCCGGCTCCCCGCCCACCTCGTTGAGGCTCACCAGCCGGTTGTAGATGTAGAAGACGGTGTCCTCCAGGCCCTTGGCCATCACGGGCCCCGTCACCTGCTGCAGCTTCATGGCGAAGCGCAGCATCTCGGCGCGCTCCCGCGCGTCCGCGTGCTCCGGATAGCGGCGCAGGAGGACGTCGCGCAGGAACTCGAAGATGGAGGCGTTGGTGGTGGCGTTGCGCTCCTTGGCGCGCTGGATGGTCCACTCGATGTACTGCACGTCGCGCGCGTCCAGCTCCGGGCGCCAGCCGTCCACGTAGGTGCGGTACACGGGGAACAGGGCGATGAACTCCACCAGCGCGCGCCGCAGCGAGTTGAGCGTGAAGTCGCGCGTGCGCCGGTTCATCTCCGAGATGCGGTTGAGCTCGTGCGCCAGCACGTTGATTTCGCTGGCCATGGACACACGCATGATGAGCAGCTTCTTCTGGTAGACGAGCTCCGCGAAGTCCGTTTGCCCGCCCACGAAGCGCTCGTAGGTCTCCGTCAGCGCCTTCTCCGCGTCCGGCTGCACGAAGAGGCCGCTCACCGCGTTGGCGAAGCGGTAGCCGGTGGTGCCATGCACGGCCCAGGACTCGGGCATGCGCTCGCGCCCGCCCTGGATCTTCTCCACCACCACGAACAGCGCCTTGCGCAGCGCGCTGTCGGGGTGCTGCGTCACCTCCGCGCGCCAGCGCTCGCGCAGCGACGCCTCCACCGCGGGCCAGCGCGTGTCATCCTCCTCGTGGGACTCGAGGAACAGGGCGTGGGCCCGCTCCACGAAGTAGCCCTCCTGCAGGTCCAGGAAGTACGCGGTCGGGTCGAAGAGCCCGTCGGGATGGTCGATGCGCAGGCCGGTGACGAGCCCCTCCCGCAGCCAGCGGAAGATGAGCGCGTGCGCCTCCTTGAAGACGTCCGGGTCCTCCTCGCGCAGGGCGGCCAGGCCGTTGATGTCGAAGAAGCGCCGGTAGTTGATCTCCTCGCCCGCCACCCGCCAGTGCGCCAGCCGGTAGCTGCACTGCGCCAGCACCGCGTCGAGCAGGTCGAACGAGCGGGGGTTGCCCGGCTCCCCATTGAAGACGCGGACGTTGTCCTCGATGTAGGCCAGCACCTCCGGGCTCTCCGCCGTCACCGCGGCCAGCCGGCGCTTGATGACCTCCTTCTCCCGGTGACGCTCCATCACCCGGGCCCGCTCCACCTCCGTGCGCCCCGGCAGGTGGTCGATGGCGGTGAGGATGGACAGCAGCTCCACCATGTGGGGGTGCTCGCCACCCAGCCGGGACTCCAGCCGCTCCAGCCCGTGCTGGAGGATGCGGGAGTACTGGCGCGGCGCCACCGGCAGCGTGTGCTCGTAGTAGCGGAGGTAGAAGGCCCCGTCCTGGAAGGCCAGCCGCAGCTCGCCCTTCTCCAGGACGATGCCGTACTGGTCGCCCAGTATCGGGAGCAGCACCTGGTTGCGCAGCTCCTCCTTCACCGGCGACCAGTCGATGTCGAAGAACTTCGCGTAGACGGAGGACGGCCCGTTCTCCAGCACGTCGAGCCAGAGCCGGTTGTCCCGCTCGATGCCCATGTGGTTGGGCACCACGTCCAACACCTGCCCCATGCCCCGCTCGCGCAGCGCCGCGCACAACGCCGCGTGCGACGCCTCCGTGCCCACCTCCGGGTTCAATTGTTGGTGGTCCACGCAGTCGTAGCCGTGCGTGCTGCCGGGCGTGGCCTTCAGGTACGGCGAGGCGTAGAGGTCGCTCACGCCCAGCCGGGCCAGGTACGGCACCACCCGCCGCGCGTCGTCGAAGGTGAAGCCCTTGTGGAACTGCACCCGGTACGTGGACAGGGGGGTGTGCGGCCGCGTCTCCAGGTCCTCCTGGACACGGGTGTAGAGCCCTTCAGCCAGCGCCTCCGAGGACATCGTGGCGCCACCCGCCCCGTTCGAGACGGAACCCTCTTCTTCCAAGGCGTCGAGCAGCATGGGGTGCAGAGGTAGGCCGCCCGCGCGCGCGCCGCCAGCACGCAGTACGGCGTCCGCCCTCTATCCAACGCTCCGCGCCAGCGCCCAACCCCTGGAAATGCAAGGGGCCCGCCGCGTCGCGCGGCGAGCCCCAAGTACGGCCACCGGGAGACCCCGGCCAGTGCTCAGCTCAGCTGCTTGTTCACCAGCGCCGTCATCTCGAACATGGTGACGTTCTTCTTGCCACCAAAGATGGGCTTGAGCTTGTCGTCGGCGTTGATCTGCCGCTTGTTCTTCGCGTCCTGCAGGCCCTGCTTCTTGATGTAGGCCCAGAGCTTCTTGACAACCTCGGTGCGCGGAAGCGGCTTGGAGCCGACGATCTCAGCGAGCGCGGCGGAAGGCGTCATTTCCTTCATGAACGACGCGTTCGGCGTGCGCTTCTTCGCGGCGGGGGCCTTCTTCGCAGCGGGAGCCTTCTTCGCAGCAGCTTTCTTGGCGGCCATTCGTCTTGAGTCTCCTCCCCTCCGAAGGGGACGTTGTACGGCGTTGCTTGCGTAAAGCGACAGCCGATGCGGCGTAGAAGTAGCACGCCCAAGCCCGAAAAACAGCCCTCTCCTGCGTTTTTCCCTCTGAGCGCCCCACTCCGAACGCCGCTGGAGCCCGAAAATCAGGCTCCAGCGCGCACGTCATGATCCAGCGCCTTCCCCTCGGGAACGCCCCCGGGGCCCGAAAATCAGGCTCCGGCGCGCTATCTTCCCTCGGGAAATACCTTATCGGAGCGCCTCGTGGCCCCAGCTCGCGCTGGATTCTCCTTGCGGACGGGGTGTGTTTTTTTGGATGAAATGCCGTCATGAGAGTCCTCATCACCGGTGCTGGCGGGTTCCTGGGGACGTGGCTGGCCAAGGCCCTGGCGGCGCGCGGAGACGCGGTCACATGCCTGTTGCGCCCTGGAGGAGACGCCTCCGGGCTCGAGGGGGTGGCGTACACACGGGCGGAGGGGGACGTCACCCTCCCCGCCACCCTGGCGGCCGCGGTGGCCGGTCAGGACGTCGTGTTCCACCTGGCGGGGGTTCGCCGCGGCGCGACGCGGGACGACTTCATGCGCGTCAACGCGGAGGGCACCCGGCACCTCTGCGACGCCATGGTGGCCGTCGGACACCGCCCCCGGCTGGTCCTTGCGGGCTCGCTGGCCGCCTGCGGCCCCTCCACCCCCACCCGGCCCCACGTGGAGGAGGACGCCTTCCAGCCCTACGAATGGTACGGGGAGAGCAAGGCCGAGGCGGAGCGCATCGCCTTCTCCTACGCGGACCGGCTGCCGGTGACGGTGTGCCGCCCGCCGCGCATCATGGGCCCCTGGGACAAGGAGAACCTCGCGTTCTTCAAGCTGGCACAGCGCGGCATCCGGCTGGAGCTGGCCGGAGGGCCCCGGCCCCTGACGCTGGTGGACGTGGAGGACGTGGTGGCGCTGCTGCTGCTCCAGGCCACCCACCCGGCCGCGCTCGGCGAGGCCTTCTTCTGCGCGGGCCGGGGTGAGCCCCTCTCCCTGGAGCGCATCCAGGACGTGGGGGCCCAGGCGCTGGGGCTGACGCCTCGCACGGTGCGCCTGCGTCCGGGCGTGCTCCAGGCCCTGGCGGCGGCGGCGGACGGCGTGTCCCGGGTGACGGGCCGGAAGCTGGCGCTGAACCGGAAGATGGCGCGGCAGTTGCTGGCGCCCGCCTGGACCTGCTCCGGGGCCAAGGCCGAACGCCTGCTGGGCTTTCAACCCCGACATGACCCGGTGGAGTCCATTCGCCGCAGCGCACTGTGGTACCGGGAAAAGGGGTGGCTGTAGCCCTCTCCCCCTGAGCCGCCGGGTGGCCTCCCGCGCATCCCGGCATCGTTGACCTCACCCCCTCTGGAGTGTCAGGAAGCCCGCAGCCCATGTCCGCGAAAGCTGCCTTCTTCGATGTCGACGGGACGCTCGTGAAGACGAACGTCGTCCACGTCTACGCGTACTACGCGATGAACCGCGGCTCCGTCCTGGGTATGGCTGGACGGACCCTGAGCACGGCGCTCAGCGTGCCCCTGTTCGGCGTGATGGACGCGTTGGATCGCAAGACGTTCAACGAGTTCTTCTACCGGTACTACGCCGGCCTCAGCGAGGACCGCCTGGTCACCGTGGCGGAGGACATGTTCGAGGACGTGCTCCAGCCCGCCCTCTTCGAGCAGACGCAGGACCTCATCGACCAGGCCCGCCGCAGCGGCTGCAAGATTGTCCTCGTCACCGGCGCGCTGGACTTCACCATGCGCCCCCTGGCCCGGCACCTGGGCGCCGACGACCTCATCGCCAACAAGATGCAGTTCGTGGGCGGCAAGGCGACGGGCAAGGTGATTCCGCCCATCATCGAAGGCGCGAACAAGGCCAACGCCATCCGCGCCTACTGCACCAAGGAGGGCCTGTCGCTGGACAAGTGCCACGGCTACTCCGACAGCGCCTCTGACTACGCGATGCTCGCGGTGGTGGGACGCCCCACCGCGGTGAACCCGGACCTGCGGCTGCGCTCCATCGCGCGCGCCTACAACTGGCCCATCCTCGACCTCAAGTAAGAGCCCCATCTCCATGCGCCCGTTCAAGACGCTCCAGAAGCTGTACGACGAGGAAAGCCAGGTCGTCATCACCGAGAAGGGCAGCCCCCCGCGCGTGCTGTTCCACGGTGAGAACTTCCTGCAGGAAGACCTGCCCGTGGGCACGCGCGTCATCTTCCCGCGCCCTCCCCTGGCCGGCGTGCCCAACGTCAAGGCCGCCATCCGCTACGCCATCAACAACCCGGAGGGCATGGAGCCGCTGCACGCCCTGCTCAAGCCGGGCATGCGGCTGACGTGCGTCATCGACGACATCAGCGTGCCGCTGCCGCCCATGGTGACGCCGGACGTGCGGCAGACCATCCTGGAAATCGTCCTGGAGTTGGCCGCCGACAGCGGCGTGGACGACATCCACCTCGTCATCGCCAACGCCCTCCACCGCCGGATGACGGAAGGGGAGATGAAGCGCATGGTGGGCGAGAAGATCTTCGACGCCTACTACCCGGACCGCTACTACAACCACGACGCGGAAGACCCGGACGGGATGGTCGCGCTGGAGCGCACGTCCCACGGTGAAGAGGTGTCGGTGAACCGCCGCGTGGCGGAGAGCGACCTCATCGTCTACGTGAACGTGAACTTCGTGCCCATGAACGGCGGGCACAAGTCCATGGGCACCGGCGTGTCCAACTACGCGTCGCTGCGCCACCACCACAACCCGAAGACCATCCGCGACTCCGACAGCTACATGGAGCCGAAGACGAGCGCGCTCTACAAGAGCAACGAGCGCATCGGGCGCAACATCGACAAGCACCTGAAGGTCTTCCACATCGAGACGGCGCTGAACAACCGCATGTTCGGCGGCCCCACCGACTTCCTGGCGAAGAAGGAGGAGGACTACACGGAGGCGGACCGGCTGAAGTTCCAGGCCATGCGCTTCGCGCTGTCCAAGGTGCCCCGCGCGGCGGCGCGCAAGGTGCTCAACTCCATCCCCGCGCCCTACGACGTCACGGGCGTCTATGCCGGCGCGACGGAGCCCACACACGCGAAGACGCTGGAGACGAGCTACAAGCAGTACGTGGTGCCGGTGGAGGGGCAGAGCGACATCGTCATCTTCCCCATCCCGTTCATCTCCCCGTACAGCGTCAACTCCATCCTCAACCCGCTGCTCGTGCAGGTGATGGGGCTGGGCTACTTCTACAACCTGAACCGCGGCGTGCCGCTGGTGAAGAAGGGGGGCGTGCTCATCCTCCTCCACCCGGCCTACGACGAGTTCGACCCGGAGCACCACCCCAGCTACATCGAGTTCTTCCACCGGCTGCTGCCGGAGACGCGCGACTCCATGAAGCTGGAGCACAAGTACGAGCGCGAGTTCGCGGAGAACCCCAGCTACGTGCACCTGTACCGCAAGGGCAACGCCTACCACGGCGTGCACCCCTTCTACATGTGGTACTGGGGTGAGAATGGCCGCCAGCACGTGGGCAAGGTCATTGTCGCCGGCGCGGAGAACAACCACGTCCCCGCCCTCATGGGCTGGGACCGCACCGACACGCTCACCGAGGCCATCGAAGAGGCCCGCGGGTTCATGGGCCGCTCGGCCACCATCAGCCTGCTGCGCATCGCGCCCACGGTGATGGTGGACGTGAAGTGAGGACGCCCATGGCCCCCCTTCCCGAGCTGAACGTCACCCAGACCTTCACCGGCAAGCGCCTGCTCTTCGCGGGCGCCACCGGCTTCGTGGGCAAGGTGACGCTGTCCATGTTGCTGACCCGCTACGGGAACGACCTGGACAAGCTGTACGTGCTGGTCCGCAAGGGCAGCGCCGCCTCCGCCGAGCGCCGCTTCTTCGACAAGGTGGCCGTCAGCGAGCCCTTCCAGCCGCTGCGCGACAGCCTGGGAGACGAAGGCGCGCTGGCCTTCATCCGCGAGAAGGTGGAGGTGCTGGACGGCGACATCACCGACCCGTGGATGGGCCTGGAAGAGGCCCAGGTGGAGGCGCTCACCGGCAAGGTGCACGCGTTCATCAACTGCGCGGGCCTGGTGTCCTTCAACCCGTCGCTGGAGGTGGGCCTCAACGTCAACACCCACGGCCTGAAGTTCGCCGCGGAGCTGGCGCTGCGCTGGTCCGTGCCGCTGATTCACATGTCCACGGCCTTCGTCGCGGGCAACCGCAGCGGGCTCGTCTTCGAGGACGAGGACATCCGCGGCTACTTCCCCAAGCGGGATGAGATGGACGGCCGCGACTTCAGCCTGGAGCAGGAGCTGCAGGACTCGGCGCGCATCGTCGCGCGGCTGCGCGAGCAGGCCGAGGACCGCGCCCTCGCGTCCACCTTCCGCAAGAAGGCGCTGGACCGGCTGGAGGAAGAGGGCCGCGACCCCAACGACGAGAAGACGCTGCGCCTGGCCGTGGGCCGTGAGCGCAAGCTGTGGCTCAGCGGCGAGCTGGTGCGCGCCGGCATGGAGCGCGCCGCCCACTGGGGCTGGCCCAACACGTACACGTACACGAAGTCCCTGGGTGAGCAGGTGCTCGCGGCCACGCCGGGCCTGCGCTACTCCATCGTCCGGCCCTCCATCGTGGAGAGCGCGCGGCACTTCCCCTTCCCCGGCTGGAACGAGGGCTTCACCACCTCCGCACCGCTGGCCTTCGCCGGCATCAAGGGCCCGGGCGGCATCCCCGCCGGTGAGAGCACCATCCTGGACATCATCCCGGTGGACCAGGTGGCGGGCGCCACCATCGGCATCACCGCGCACGCCATGGACGTGGAGGAGCGCCGCGTCTACCAGCTCGCCTCCGGCGACGAGAACCCGTTCTACGCCGGCCGCTCGGTGGAGCTGGTGGGCCTGTACCGGCGCCGCTACTACCGCAACCGCGAGTCCGGCAACGCGCTGATGAACAAGCTGCGCTCGCGCGTGGAGCCGCAGCCGGTCAGCAAGCAGGAGTTCGAGCTGTTCAGCGCGCCCATGCTGTCGCGCGGCGCGCGCTTCCTGAAGAAGGCCATCGACGAGGTGCGGCCCGCGTGGGGCGCGCCCGCCGTCCAGGCCATGCTGGACAAGGCGAAGGTGTCGCTGGACGAGGTGGACGACAACGCCCAGGGCATCATCGCCCTGACGGAGCTGTTCCTCCCCTTCCTCTACGAGAACCGCTACGTCTTCCGCTGCGACAACACGCGCTCCGTCTACGCGCGCATGGCGCACGCGGACCGGCTGAAGGTGCCCTGGGACCCGGAGCACATCGACTGGCGCGAGTACTTCCTGGGGACGCACCTCCCGGGCCTGGAGAAGTGGGTGTTCCCGGGCATGGAGTCGGAGCGCGAGAAGCGCACCGTCATCCCCGCGCACCGCGACCTGCTGGAGCTGCTGGAGGCCACGGTGCATGCGTACCGGCACCGCGTGGCCTTCCGCATGGTGGCGGGCGAGCGGGAGGAGCGCTTCACCTACGGCGAGGTGCACCGCTACGCCTCGCGCGTGGGCAGCTTCCTGCTGTCCAAGGGCATCCAGCACGGCGACCGCGTGCTGCTGGTGTCGGAGAACCGGCCCGAGTGGGGCATCACCTACTTCGGCATCCTGCGCGCGGGCGCCACCGTCGTCCCGGTGGACCCGGGCCTCAGCGAGGCGGAGCTGGTCAACATCGCCCGCCGGGCGGAGGCGCGCGCGTGCCTCGTGTCCGAGGACGCGGCCCGCGACTTCCCCGGCCTCTTCGCCGCGCTGGGTGACGGCGTCACCGTGGCCAGCCTCGCCGAGGCGATGACGGGCGACCCGGCGCACCCGGACCGCATCGGGAAGGTGCGCAAGTCCGCCGCCGCGGACGACCTGGCCAGCGTCATCTTCACCTCTGGCACCACGGGCACGCCCAAGGGCGTGATGCTCACGCACCGCAACTTCGCCTCGCTGGTGGCGAAGCTGGCGGGGACCTTCGACATCGGCGTGGGCGACGGCGTGCTGTCCGTGCTGCCGCTGCACCACACCTTCGAGTTCGCCGCGGGCTTCCTCACCCCCTTCTGGCGCGGGGCGGAGATCACGTACATCGACGAGCTCACGTCGGACCGGCTGGGCGAGGTGTTCGAGACGGGCCGCATCACCGCCATGGTGGGCGTGCCGGCGCTGTGGCAGCTGCTGCACCGCAAGATTACGCAGGAGTTCGCCAGCCGCCCGCCGTTCATCGAACAGGCGCTCAAGGCGCTGCTGGCCACCCACGGTGAGCTGCGCAACCGCAACAACATCAACCTGGGCAAGCTGCTGTTCTGGCCGGTGCACCGCAAGTTCGGCGGCCGCATCAAGGTCATCGTGTCGGGCGGCTCGGCGCTGCCAGACGACGTGCACAAGGCCTTCCACGAGCTGGGCTTCAACATCACGGAGGGCTACGGCCTGACGGAGGCCGCGCCGGTGCTGGCGGTGACGAAGCCCGGCAACAAGCGCCAGCCCGGCACGGTGGGCCGCGCGCTGCCTGGCATCGAGCTGCGCATCCTCAACCCGGACAACGACGGTCTGGGCGAGGTGCTCGCCAAGGGCCCCAACGTCATGCCCGGCTACTTCGGCGACCGCGAGGCCACCGAGGCGGTGCTCAAGGACGGCTGGCTGCACACGGGCGACCTGGGACGTCTGGACGCGGAGGGCCAGCTGTACCTGGTGGGCCGCGCGAAGGACGTCATCATCGACCACAACGGGAAGAACATCTACCCGGACGAGCTGGAGGAGCTGTACCAGGACCACGCGCACATCCAGGAACTGTCCATCGTCGGCCTGCCGGACGAGGCGGGCGGCGAGAAGGTGGCGTGCCTGTGCGTGCCTGACTACGGCGACCGCCCGCGCGAGGAGGTCCGCCGCGAGCTGGAGGAGCACTTCCGCAAGGTGGGCGCGGGCATGCCCTTCTACCGGCGCGTGAAGGTGCTGCGCCTGTGGGACGGCGAGCTGCCCCGCACCGCCAAGCGCAGCGTGAAGCGCAAGCAGGTGGTGGAGGAGCTCAAGCGCCAGGAGCGCATGGCGGCCAGCGCCAGCAAGGCGCGCGAGAAGGTGGCGAACCCGGGCACCGGCGGCGTGGGGGACTGGCTCTTCCCGCTCATCGCGGAGGTCAGCCACCGGCCGGTGGCCGACGTGCGCCCGGACGCGCTGCTCAGCGGCGACCTCGGCTTCGACTCACTGATGCTCACCGAGCTGTCCTCCGCGCTGGAGGCCGCCGGCGTGCCCCTGCCCGCGGTGGAGGACCTCACGCAGGTGCAGACGGTGGAGGACCTGCGCAAGGTGGTGGCGTCCTCCGGCAAGCGCCCCACCGCGGAGACGCGCGCGAAGGAGATCTCCAAGGAGAACGAGCGCGCCGAAGAGGTGGAGATTCCCGTCCCCGAGGTCGTCGCGGACGTGGGCCGGCAGCTCCTGTCCTTCGGGCAGAAGGTGCTCTACGGCGGCGTGTTCGACGTGAAGGTGACGGGCAAGCCCTTCGTCCCGAAGAACCGCAACTTCCTCGTCATCGCCAACCACTCCAGCCACCTGGACGCGGGCCTGGTGCGCGTGGCGCTGGAGGAGCAAGGCGAGCGGCTGGTGTCGCTGGCGGCGCGTGACTACTTCTTCAACACGCCGCTCAAGCGCGCGTGGTTCGAGAACTTCACCAACCTGATTCCCATCGAACGGCAGGGCTCGCTGCGCGAGTCGCTGCGCATGGCGGGTGAGGCGCTGCGGCAGGGCTACAACGTCCTCATCTTCCCGGAGGGCACGCGCTCCACCACCGGCGAGCTGATGGAGTTCAAGTCCACGCTGGGCTACCTGGCGCTCACGTTCCAGGCGGACGTGCTGCCGCTCTACATCGGCGGTGCCTTCGACGCCCTGCCCAAGGGCAGCGTGCTGCCGAGGACGAAGACGCCCCTGCGGGTGAACATCGGCCCGGTGCTGGGCCACGCGGACCTGCGCACGCGCGTGCAGGGCATGGCGCGCTCGGAGGGCTACCGCTACGTCACCCGCATCGCGGAGGACGCCATGCGGGCGCTGCGCGACGGCAAGGTGTTGAACCTGGAGCGGGTGGACCTGCCCCCGCCCAGCACCCGCCGCTCCAAGGCCACGGAAGGGAAGGACTCGTGAAGCTGCTGGTAACGGGAGGCACGGGCTTTTTGGGCACGCACCTGGTGCCCAGGCTGGTGGCGGCGGGCCATGAGGTGCGGCTCATCGGCCGCTCGCAGCCGACGGGCGCGCCCTACGCGGGGACGGAGTACGTGCCCGGGGACCTGAAGAACCGGGACGCGGTCCGCCGCGCGCTGGAAGGCGTGGACGCCGTCTACCACCTGGCGGGGCTCGTCTCCTTCCAGCCGAAGGACGCGCGGAAGATGTTCGAGCTGCACGTGGACAGCACCCGCGAGCTGCTGCGCGACGTGCGCGAAGCCGGCGTGAAGCGCGTGGTGCTGGCCTCCACCTCCGGCACCATCGCGGTGTCGAAGGAGCGGCGCGTGCTCGACGAGAGCGCCGACTACCCGATTACGGTGGTGGGCCGCTGGCCCTACTACCTGTCCAAGATTTACGAGGAGAAGCTGGCCCTCGCGTACTGCCGCAAGCACGACATCCCCCTGGTGGTGCTCAACCCCAGCCTGCTGATGGGGCCCGGGGATGACCGGCTGTCCTCCACGTGGACGGTGGTGAAGTTCCTCAACCGCGAGATTCCCGTCATGCCGGGCGGCGGCATCTCCTTCGTGGACGCGCGCGACGCGGCGGACGCCTTCGTCCAGGCGCTCACCCGGGGCGAGCTCTACGGCCGTCACCTCATGGGCGTGAATCTGTCCATGACGGACTTCTTCCAGCGGCTGGAGCGCCTGTCCGGCGTGCCCGCGCCGAAGCTGAAGCTGCCGTCCCAGCTCAACGTGCTCGGCGGGAAGCTGCTGGAGCGCTGGGCCAAGGTGCGCGGCACCACGCCCACGCTGGACCCGCAGGAGATCGACATCGGCGAGCACTGGTTCTGGCTGGACGCCGCCAAGGCGGAGGCCGAACTCGGCTTCCGCGCGCGCGACATCACGGAGACGCTCTCCGAGACGGTGCAGCACATCTACGGGAAGATGCCGCCCACGTGCCTGCCCGGCACCAAGGGCCGGCTGGCCGAGCTGCGCGAGAACACCTGAGCCACCCGCGGGGCGTCCACGCCATGGACGCCCTGCCCCTGGCACGGCCGCGTCATGCCCACCGCGGCGGCCACCAGGCGACAGTGCCTCCCAACGGAGCGGCCGCGTCGTGCCCACCGCGGCGGCAGCCAGGCGCCGGTGCGTCCCCAACGGAGCGGCCGCGAGTTCCGCGTGCGCCGCGAGGCTCGCGGCGCCTTACCGGTGCTGCACGCCCACCGTGCGCTGGGCGTTGTCCACCAGGCGCGCGGCCCAAGGCTCGGAGCGGTGGCTCCACACCCAGGCCGCGCCCAGGAAGACGCAGCCGAGGAGCACCAGCACCAGCCGCGCGAGGAAGGAGGGCCCCGCGTCACCCGCGCTCGCGGCCATGGCTAGCCCACCACGCGGTTGCGGCCGGACTTCTTCGCCTTGTACAGGTTGGCGTCCGCCACCTTGATGAAGTGCGTCGGCTCCAGCATGTCCGCCGTCTGCTCGGCCACGCCGATGGAGATGGTGACGGGGATTTCCTTGTCGTCGTAGACGAAGGCCTTCCCTTCGATGAGCCGGCGAATCTTCTCCGCGAACAGGCGCGCCTTGTCCGGCCCGTCCTCGGGCAGGACGATGGCGAACTCCTCGCCGCCGTAGCGGGCGAAGCACTGCTCCCGGCGCACCAGGCGCTTGATGGACTGGGCCAGCTCCCGCAGCACGTAGTCCCCGGCGAGGTGGCCGTGGACGTCGTTGATCTGCTTGAAGTGGTCGATGTCGAAAATCATCAGCGTCAGCGAGCGCTGATACCGCGTCGACCGGCCCATCTCCTTCTCGAGGTACTCCAGGAAGTACCTCTTGTTGTTGATGCCCGTGAGACCGTCCGCGATGGTCAGCGTGTAGATGGTCTCGTGGTACTGGGTCTCGATGTTGTCGCCATCGAGGAACTTGAAGATGGAGCCCCCCACCTTGACCAGGTCCCCGCTGCGCAGCGGCGAGGCCTGAAGCACCTCCTGGTCATTGAGGAAGGTCCCGTTGGTGGAGCCCAGGTCCTCGACGAGCATCTTCCCCCCACGCCCCAGAATCCGGGCGTGGCGGCGGGACACGTTGTCCAGGTCCACAACGATGTGGTTGTGCTGATCACGCCCGATGGTGAGCTCGGCATCCTCGATGAGGTACTTCTTGCCGAGCTCCGGTCCGTGAATCTGCACGAGGCAACACTCCGTGCTGCGGTGGGCATGCACGTTGAGCGTTGAAATCTTGGTGACGCGGGTTTCGTCGCCGGCCATCGGATTCGAGGCTATCACGACAGCCTCGGCAGACGCCAAGCAACGCGGCAGGAGCCGGTTCTTCGGCCCCTGGCGGCGTTTCTCCCACATGGCGGCCGGACGGACCGGGGCCTGGGCGGGCCCCGCGGACCCGGGGCATCCGGTGTTCCGTGCCGTTCAGCACGCCCCAGCGGGGCGGTTGGGCACTCAACGGTGGGAAGCAGGCAGGCACACGTGCCCTTGCCGGCCCTCCGGGGACGACTAACGTCCGGAACACCTATGTCCAAAGTCCTGGCGATGATTCTGGCTGGCGGCGCGGGAACGCGCCTGGAGCCCCTGACGCGCGAGCGCGCGAAGCCCGCTGTCCCCTTCGGGGGCCGCTACCGCATCATCGATTTCGTCCTCTCCAACTTCGCCAACTCCGGTGTGTACCGGATGAAGGTGCTGACGCAGTACAAGAGCGACTCGCTCAACAACCACCTGTCCCGCGCGTGGCGGATGACGGCCTTCCTGGGCCACTACGTGGAAGCCGTGCCCGCGCAGATGCGCACGGGGCTGGACTGGTACAAGGGCAGCGCGGACGCCATCTACCAGAACCTGAACATCATCACCGACGAGGAGCCCGACCACATCTTCGTCTTCGGCGCGGACCACGTGTACCGGATGGACACGCGCCAGATGCTGGACTTCCACTGCGCGAAGAAGGCGGCGTGCACGGTGGCCGCGATTCCCGTCCCGATTGAGCAGGGGCGTGAGTTCGGCATCATCGACGTGGGCCCGGACGGCCGCATGCGGCAGTTCCTGGAGAAGCCCAAGGACCCGCCGCCCATGCCGGGCAACCCGAAGATGTGCCTGGCCTCCATGGGCAACTACCTCTTCTCCACCGACGTGCTGGTGCAGGAGGTGGTGCGCGACGCGGCGAACGAGACGAGCGCCCACGACTTCGGCAAGTCCATCATCAGCGAGCTCTACAAGCGCGCGCCGGTGTACGTGTACGACTTCGCCCAGAACGAGGTGCCGGGCCAGGAAGCCAAGGAGCGCGGCTACTGGCGGGACGTGGGGAACATCGACGTCTACTACCAGTCCAACATGGACCTGGTGGACGTGGACCCGACGTTCAACCTCTACAACGACCGCTGGCCCATCCTCACCCAGCCCAACAACTACCCGCCGGCGAAGTTCGTCTTCGCGGACGAGGAGAACAACCGCGTGGGCCACGCCATGGACACGCTGGTGGCGGAGGGCTGCATCATCTCCGGCGGCAGCGTGCGGCGCTCGGTGCTGTCGCCGAAGGTGCGCGTCAATTCGTACTCGGAGGTGGAGGACTCGCTCCTCTTCGAGAACGTCACCATCGGCCGGCGCTGCCGCATCCGCCGGGCCATCATCGACAAGAACGTGGAGATTCCGCCGGGGATGACCATCGGCTTCGACCCGGTGGAGGACAAGCGGCGCTTCCACGTGACGTCCGGCGGCGTGGTGGTGATTCCCAAGGGCATGAAGGTGACCTGAGTCCACCATGGGCGCGGACGGACTCCACCTGAGGCCCGCGAGGGAGTCCGACCGGCGCACGCTGTGGCGCATCCACACCCAGGCCGTGGAGGCGTTGTGCCAGCGCGCCTACGCCCCTCACGAGGTGAGGACGTGGGTGCGCCTGTTGAAACCGGAGGGCTATTTGCGTCCGGACCGTCCGCGCACGGTGCTGGTGGCGGAGCGAGGCCGCCGCGCCGTGGGCTTCGGGCAGGTGGACACGGGCGTGGGTGAGCTGGAAGCGCTCTACGTGACGCCGGAGGAGACGGGCCACGGCGTGGGCGCCACCCTGCTGTCGGCGCTGGAGGCCGCCGTGTGGCGCGGCCGCGCGGCGTTGCTCGGGCTGGATGCCAGCTTGAACGCGGAGCACTTCTACCAGCGGCACGGGTACGCCACCGTGCACGCGGCGCTGCGCCCGCTCACGCTCGAGGTGAAGCTGGCGTGTGTGCGGATGCAGAAGCAGCGCCCGGCCGCGCCCCCAAGGCAGCGGCCGGGACACACTGGGGCTTAGGTGAAGGCCGCCTTCACCTCGGGCTTGTTGAGCACCACCAGCGCCCAGATGCCCACGGGGATGGACAGACACACGCAGGGGCCACAGCACGGGATGACCGCGATGATGGCGGCGGCCATCGCCAGGCCGTAGCTCTGCAGGTTCTTCATCTTCAGCGCGCCGAAGAAGACCAGGCCGTGCAGCGCGAGCATGGGCAGCGCGAGGAGCAGCTTGCCTCCCGTGGTGGTCATCCCGGCGATCATCTGCCGGGCGCCCTCGGGCAGCTCGGGGTTGTCGAGCGCGTCCATGACGGCGGGGTCCGTTCCGCCGAACGCCTGGAGCACGTTGATGAGCCCCAGCAGCAACGCGATGGCGGACAGGACCATCAGCAGGATGGCCGGCAGCATGACGGCTTCCTTCGCGCCCGCGCCGCCGGGAGAGTTCATTGCTCCGTAGGTGTTCTCCATGGTCCCCAATACCCCTCTGTGCCGCGTGAATGGTGTGCGGGCCCTCGAGCCCGCGCGCGGCCATTCCACTCGGAGTCTGGAGTGCACGCCAGGGGGAAATGACACCCCCTGGGTCTCTCCGCCCTCATGCCTTGAAGGTCAGGAGGGGCGCCAGCCGGGCCACCTCCCGCACGATGCCGGCCTCCACCTGCGCGTCCACCACCGGCCGGATGGGCTTGTAGGCCGCCGGCGCCTCCTCGACGCGGCGCTCCGCGCGCAGCGTGACGCAGTCCACGCCAGTCAAGCCCAGCGCGGAATCACGGTGGTCCGCGCCTCCACGGGACAGGGAGAAGCGTGAGCGCGCGCGGCCGGCCCCATGGGACGCGGACTCCAGCGCCCGCGCCTCGCCACACCCCACCATGAGGAAGGACGTGGCCCCCATGGAGCCCGGGATGATGACCGGCTGCTCCACCCCCGCCGGACAGGCCCCCTTGCGCGCCAGCCAGCCCCCGTCATGGGGCAGCGTCAGGTTGTGGGGCACGTCGTAGACGAGCGGCGCCTCCACGTCCCCGAAGAGCTCGCGAAGCGTCTGGCGCAAAAGCTCCGCCAGGAGCAAGCGGTTGAGGAAGGCGTAGTTGGCGGCGGTGGCCTCGGCCTCCAGGTATTCCGAAACGAGCCGCTCATCCGCCAGCGGAAGGATGCCGCTGTCCGGCAGCGGTGTGCCCTGGGGCCACGCCTTTCGCGCCCGCTCCTGCCAGGCCACGCCCACGTGCTTGCCCACGTCGCGGCTGCCGGAGTGAACCATGAACGCGAGCTGCCCTTCGCGAACACCCCACCGCCACGCGCGGCTCCGGTCTTCCACGGCCTCCACGCGCTGCACCTCCACGAAGTGGTTGCCGCCGCCAATGGTGGCCAGCCCCGCGTCCCGCACCACGCCCTCGCGCGTGAGGGCCTCGGGCGCCCAGGAGGGATGGCCCTTCAGCCCGCCGCCCAGGTGGATGCGCGCCGCCTCCGCGTCGAGTTGCGCCAGGTCGGCCTGCCCCGCGCATCCGAGCGGACGCTCCAGCGTCTCCACCAGCCAGCCCGGGACGCCGTCGCGCAGCAGCGCCTCGGACGCCCGCGAGGACATGGCCACGTCGCGCGTGCCGAAGAAGTAGTGGCCCTTCATCCGCTCGACGAACGCGTCGCGCTTCGCCAGGAAGGCCTCCACGGAGAGGTCCGCGACGTGCAGCCGCATGCCGCAGTTGATGTCGGTGCCGATGGCGCCAGGGACGACGAGCCCCCGCGTGTGAAGCACCGAGCCGATGGCCACACCTGAATCGCCCGGATGGAAGTCCGGGGTGGCGCGCACGCGGAGGACCTCTCCGCCAGCAGGGTGCCGCAGCGCGGCCAGGTGGGCGAGTTGCCGGAAGGCCTTGCCCTCCACGGGCAGGTCCGGCGGGAGAAGCACCTCGGCGGGCGGCGAATGCGCGTTGCCCTGGAGGCGCACGGAGTAGATGCGGCCGTCATAGGCCACCTCGAGCCCCTCGCGGGCGAGTGCCCGGAGAAGCCGGTTCAATTTCGGCTGCATGGCTCAGCTCAGGAATGCCCGGGGCCCGAGGACGGGCACGCCGGGGGACGTGACGGAGAGGTGAGGGACCTTGGGTCAGCAGCCGCGGTCGCCAGACGGCGCGAAGCCGTCCTCACCGTGCACGCACGGGCACTCGGGTCGTTCCTGACGGCGGCCGCTACACGACGGTGGACAGGCCGCCGTCCACGTTGATGGCCGCGCCGCTGATGTAGCCGCCGCGCGGGGACAGCAGGAAGGCCACGGTGTCCGCGAACTCCTCCGCCTTGCCCACCCGCCCCAGCGGAATGCCCGCGTGACGGGCCATCTCCTGCTGGAAGGACTCCACCGGCTTGCCCACTTCCTGGGCGCGGCGCACCCACTGGCCGCTCTCGATGATGCCCACCAGCACCGCGTTCACCCGGATGCCGTGCGGGCCCAGCTCCTTGGACAGCGCCTTCGTCAGCGCCAACCCCGCCGCGCGCGACACCGAGGACGGCGTCGAGTTGGCCCCCGGCGTCTTCGCCGCGATGGCCAGCACGTTGACGATGGAGGCACTCCCCGACTCCTTCAGGAACGGGAGCGCCTGCCGGGAGGCGCGAATCGCCGCGAAGACCTTGAGCTGGAGGTCCGCCTCCCACTCCGCGTCACTCACGGAGGCGAAGGGCCGGGCCGCGGCGGTGCCCGCGTTGTTCACCAGCGCGTCGATGCGGCCGAAGCGGGCATGCGCGGCGTCGACGAAGTGCTCCACTTCCCAGGCGCGAGACACGTCGGCCTGGACCGTCAAAACGTCACCGCCCTCCGCGCGGAGCGCCGCGGCCGTGGCCTCCAGGCGCTCGGCGCCGCGGGCACACAGGGCCACCTTCGCCCCCTCCCGGACAAGCCTCCGGGCCACCGCGGCCCCCAGCCCCTCCGAGCCCCCCGTCACCAGCACCACCTTGCCACCCAGCTCCAGGTCCACGTGCCACCTCCTCGCGGCCCGCGCCGGCCCCACGAGGCGGCTGCACCTCGTGTGGGGCCGGAGCGCGGGACGTCACGTCAATCACGCCGGCTGCTTCAGCACCTGCCGCTTCTGGTCGAAGGCGGCCAGCGTCTGCGCAATCTCCTCGTTCACCGCGCGCAGCATGTCCTGCTTCTCGCGGAACGGCAGGAAGGCGCTCTTGAAGCCGGAGACGAGGATGGTGGTCAGGTCGTCCAGCGACAAGCCCAGCTCGGAGTGCGCCGTCCACAGCTCCTTCGTCACCGTGGTGTCGGTGATGAGGCGGTTGTCCGTGTTGATGGTCACCCGCAGGCCGTAGTCGAAGTAGAACTTCAGCGGGTGCGCCGCGAGGCTGGACACCGCGCCCGTCTGCACGTTCGAGGTGGGGCACACCTCGAGCGGAATCCGGTGGTCGTTGACGTAGTTGAGCAGGTCCCCGTCCTCGCGCAGCCGCGTGCCGTGGCCAATGCGGTGCGCGCCCAGGTTGTGGATGGCCTGGGAGATGGACTCCGGCCCGTAGGCCTCGCCCGCGTGCGCGGTGCAGTTGACGTTGTTCTTGAGGATGAGCTGGAAGGCGTCGCGGTGGTCCTTCGCCGGGAAGCTCGCCTCCGCGCCGGCCAGGTCGAAGCCGATGACGCCGCGGTTCTTGTACGCCACCGCCAGCTCCGCCAGCCGCATGGACGTCTGCGGGTTGATGTGCCGGATGCCGCAGACGATGACGCCGCACTTGATGCCCGTCTCGCGCTTCGCGGTGCGCAGGCCCTCGAGCACCGAGTCGATGACCGTGGTCATCTTCAGGCCCTTCTGCAGGTGCAGCGCGGGCGAGTAGCGCACCTCCAGCCAGCGCACGTTCTCCGCGGCGGCGTCCACGGCCAGCTCGTAGGCGGCGCGGTAGAGCGCGTCGGCCGTCTGGAGCACGGAGAGCGTCACGTCGAAGGCGACGAGGTACTCCTCCAGGCTCTTGCACACCTCGCCCATGTGGATGGCCCTGGCCAGCCCGTCCTCGGTGTCGGCGAGCAGCTTCACCTTCTGCTGCTCGGCCAGCTCCAGGATGGTCTTCAGGCGCATCGAACCGTCCAGGTGGCAGTGGAGGTCCGTCTTGGGCAGCGCGCGCAGCAGCTCTTCCGTCACCGCCAGCGTGGGCGGCGGCATGAAGTCCGTCCGCCGGGCGGACGAAGGAATGCCGGTGGCGCTGGGAATCTCGTCATCTCGAATGGTAGGCATGGTCCAAGTTCCTTCCTTGCGTCATCCTCCAAACCATGTCGTCCCGCGCCTGTCCATGCACCGCCTTGCTCCCCGCCCTGGCGCTGACACTGGTGGCCGCCATGGGCTGCCGGGAACCGGCGAAGAGCGACTTCCAGTACTCCACGGATGCGTCGTCCCGGGCGGGACTGGTGGCCCTGGCGGACGGCGTCCTCACGGCCAACGAGGCTGGCACCGTCGTCCGTCTTGACCGGAGCGGGCGCGTCCGATGGCGCGCCGCGCTGGACCGGGACGTGGCCACCCGGCCGGCCCTGCTCGGCGGCACCGTCATCGCGGGCACCGTGGCCGGGGGACTCGTCCGGCTGTCGCTCGAGGACGGCGCGGAGCTGTGGCGGCTGACCCGCGAGCCCCCCGTCCTTACCGCACCCGTGGTGGACGCGGAGGGAAAATCCATCTTCCTGGTGGCACCGGATGGCGCGGTCCGCTCACTCATCGCGGAGACGGGGAAAACGGACTGGGAGCGGCCCCCGCCCGGCAAGCCGGAGCCGACGGCGGCCACCCGGGGCTACCCCACCCCGGTGGTCCATGACGGAATGCTGGTGGTGGCGCTGGGGGATGCGGGGCTGATGGCCCTGGCCACCCAGGACGGGGCGAAGCGCTGGCAACAGGACGTGCGGGACGTGGTGGGGCTGCTGCTGTGGCACGACACGCTCTACGTGAGCACCGGCCAGGGCCGCGTCGTGGCGCTGAACGCCGCGGATGGGGCTGTCCGCTGGGAACAGACTCCCGCCGAGCGCATGACGGGCCCGCCCTCGCTGGCCCTGGGAATCCTGTGGGTGGGCGCGAGCGGGGCCTCCCCCGAACTGGTCGGGCTGGCCCCCGCCACGGGGAGGGAGCTCGTCCGAGTGCCGCTGCCCGACCCGCTCCTCACCGGCGTCGCGGCCGTCCGGGGCGACCTGCTGATGGTGCCCACCAGCGGGCGGCAGGGCCGGCTCCTCGCGTTGAAGTCCTCGACGTGGGAGCAGGCCTTCTCGGTGAGGGCGGATACCCCCTTGAGGACCCAGCCCGTGGTGATGGACGACCAGGTCATCGTGCTGGGGCTCGACGGCCGGGTGCTGTCGTGGCGCGTGCGGCCCTCCGACCCCTGAGGGCACGTCGCGGCAGGCGTCAGAGTCGCCGCAGCGTCGAGAGTGAGCGCTCCACCCGGGCGGAGAGCGCCCCGTAATCGCGCTCCGGAGCGGAGAAGAGGACGAGCACGAAGTCGTCCTTCCCCGGCACGAAGTACACCAGGGTCCGCGCGCCGTTCGCCTGGGAGAACTCGTAGCGCGCCACCGGCCCCGCCGGGAGCGTCCCCTCGGAGTCCTGGAGCAGCGTCCCGGGAAGCGAGAGCCCCGCCGCGGCCAGCACGGCCTCGGCGCCCGCCGCCACCTCGGGAGGCACACCCCGCACCGAGCGAAGCTCCAGCCCACCCTCGAAGAGCGCGCGCGCCGGAGGCCCGGCCTCCACCGAGCGGAAGCCCATGCCCGAAGGCGGCTCGTACTGCACGCCCAGCTCCCGCGACGAGAAGCCTCGCGAGCAGCCCACGAGGCACCACAGCAGAAGACACCCGGTCAGCGAGGCGAGTCTCACGCCCCCGACTCTGCCACTGGAGCCCGCGTGCTGTCAGGCCCGCCCGCGCTCAGCCCGGCGTCAGGAAGCGGGCGATGATGCGCTTGAGGCCCACGCCGTTGCCGAACTCCACCGTCACCTTCGCGTTCGGTCCGTTGCCGTCCGCGGACACCACGCGGCCCACGCCGAACTGCTCGTGGCGCACGCGCATGCCGCGCACGTCCCCACCCACGCCGTCCATGTCCGGCGCCTGTGAGTATGAGCGGTCGATGCGGGGACCGTCATCGTCGTCCCACGTCCGCCTGCGAGGCGTCGAGGGCACCATGGGCCGAGGCGCCTCGGGCAGCTCGTGCTCGCTGATGCCGAACAACTGCGGCGGCACGTCGGCCAGGAAGCGGCTGGGTGCGTTGTAGCGCAGCTCACCGAACAGCGAGCGGCACTGCGCCAGGCTCACGAAGAGCCGCTTCCGCGCGCGGGTGAAGCCCACGTAGCAGAGGCGCCGCTCCTCGGCCATCTCCTCCGAGGGCTCCCGCTCCGAGGGGAGGTCGTCGCCCAGGAACGCGGACTCCGACTTGACCGCGCGCGAGTGCGGGAAGACGTTCTCCTCCATGCCCGTGAGGAACACGGCGTCGAACTCCAGGCCCTTGGCCGCGTGCAGCGTCATCAGCGCCACCCGGCCGTCGCCGACCTCCGCGTCCGCCTCGCCCACCAGCGAAATCTGCTCCAGGAACGCCTGAAGCGCCGGCACGTCCGCCGTCAGCGGCGCGGCGTCCACCTCGGGAGGCACCGCGGCGGGGGGATTCGCCGCGGCCGCCACCGCCGCGGCGGCGCGGTTCAGGTCGAACTCCTGCGCGGCGCCCAGGAACTCGCGGAGGTTCTCCGCGCGCGTCTGGGCCTCGTCGCTGCCCTCGGCCAGGAGCGTCTCCACCAGCTTCGTCTCGCGAAGCATCTGGTCCACCGCGCCCGCGGCGTCCTCGTTCGTCTGGGCGAAGGACGTCAGGGACTCCAGCAGGTTGCGGAAGCCCTTGAGGCGCTTCACCGCGGCGCTGTTCAGCGCGGGAATCTGCTCCGGCTGGGACAGCGTCTCGTAGAGGCTCACGCCCCGCGTGTTGGCGAAGTCCGTCAGCCGCTCCACCGTGGTGTCGCCAATGCCACGCGCCGGGATGTTGATGATGCGCAGCAGGTCCGCGTCCGAGCGCGGATTCACCATCAACCGGAGGTACGCGGAGGCGTCCCGCACTTCCGCCCGGTCATAGAAGCTGCGCCCGCTCACCAGCGTGTACGGGACGCGCGCCAGCCGCAGGGCCTCTTCCAGCACGCGGCTCTGCGCGTTGGCCCGATAGAAGACGGCCATGCTGGAGAGCTTGATGAAGCCCTCCCGCTGGAGCGCCAGAATCTGCCGGGCCACTTCCTGGGCCTCGGCCCGCTCGTCGCGGTTGAGCAGCAGGTTGAGCGTCTGGCCCCGCGGACGCTCGGACCACAGCTTCTTCTCCATGCGCCGCGTGTTCTTCCGGATGACCTCGTGCGCGGCGTCCAGGATGTTCTGGTCGGAGCGGTAGTTCTGCTCCAGCTTCACCACCTTCGCGCCGGGGTACTGCCGCGGGAAGCCGAGGATGTTGTCCACGTCCGCGCCGCGCCACCGGTAGATGGACTGGTCGTCGTCGCCCACCACCACCAGGTTCGCGGACGGCGGCGGCGCCAGCTGCTTGAGCAGCGCGTACTGCACCGGGTTGGTGTCCTGGAACTCGTCCACCAGCACGTGGTGGAAGCGGCGCCGGTAGTTGTCCAGCACGTCCGGCCGCTTGCGGAACAGGCTCACCAGCAACAGCAGCAGGTCTCCGAAGTCCACCGCGTTGGCCGCGCGCAGCCGCTCCTGGTAGGCCGCGTACACCTTGCGCACCAGCAGGCCGCGCTCGTCGCCGGGCGCCACCTCCATCTGCTCCGGAAGCCGGGCCGCGTTCTTCTCCTGGTCGATGCGGTGGAGGATTTCGCGCGGCTGCATGGACTCGATGCCCGCCTCGCGCATGGCGCGCTTCACCACGTTGAGCTGGTCCGAGTCGTCGTAGATGACGAACGACCGGGTGAGCCCCACGTGCTCCGCCTCGCGCCGGAGAATCTGCGCCGCGGCGGAGTGGAACGTGCTCACCACCAGCTCGTTCGCCTGGGGCCCCAGCAGCTGCGCCAGGCGCTCGCGCATCTCCCGAGCCGCCTTGTTGGTGAAGGTGACGGCCAGGATGCGCCACGGGAAGACGTCGTGGACCTTCACCAGGTACGCCACGCGCCGGGTGATGACGCGCGTCTTGCCGCTACCCGCACCGGACAGCACGAGCAGGGGGCCATGGCCATGCAGCACGGCCTCCCGCTGGGGCGCGTTGAGGTCTTCGAGGAGGGCGGATTCGTGTGGGTTCGCGGGAGACATTCGGAAGGGAGCCGATGCTTCTAACGTCTTTCTCCCGGCAATGGGCGTCCTTCTGGTGCCCCTGCCTGGCTGCCCGTCCCCTCAGGCATGCCGCGCGCTTATATAATGGTGCGCCTCCATGTCCGACTCCCCGTCCGGCGCCCCTTCGAGGCCCTCCCAGGCCGACCTGGACCGCTACGCAGAGCAGTTCTCCCAGAGCCTCACCCTGCGCCTCTTCGGCGCGCGCCTCAGCTTCCCGGAGGGCCGCAAGGTGGTCGTCAGCATCCCAGAGGTGCGCCCCGAGCACCGGGGCGGCGCGGGCACCGCCAGCGCCGTCAACGGCGGCATCCTCGCGGCCTTGTTCGACTACGCCATTGGCTGCACAGGGGCCCTGGTCGACCCAGGCCGGCGCTGCGCCACCGTGCAGCTCTCCATGAGCTTCGAGCGCGCCGTCACGGGCGACAGCATCCGCGTGGAGTCTGAAATCGACAGCCAGACGGCGTCCATGCTCTTCGCCACCGCCCGCCTGTACGACGAGGCGGGCCGTGTGTGCGCCCGCTGCCAGGGCGTGGTGAAACTCTCCAACGCCCGCTGGGCCTCTGGAGAAAGCCCCGCCGTCAACTGACCCTTGCCCACTCCGCCTCACATCTTCCCAGCCTCCGGCGATATGTCCGGCCCGGACGTACGTTCTGGGGGCACTGGGGCGCCGGCGAGCCCCCCAGGAGCCTTTGAGCGACGGGAAGACGGCATGAGTGCAGCCGTGCAGGGCCTGCGGATGACGACGCTGCGACTGTCCAAGGAAGCCGACGAGCCCGCCGAAGCGACCGCGCCGGGAGGCGATGAAGCCCTCCTGTCGCGGCGCGCGCTGGCGGGTGACAGGGCGGCCTGGGACGTGCTGGTGGCACGCCACCACCGCCGCGTCGTGGTATCGCTGCTCGCCCGAGGCGTCCGGGTGGACCGGGCGCAGGAGCTGGCGCAGGAGACCTGGGCACGGCTCATCCAGCAACAGCAGCGCGGGCTGCTGACGGAGCTGCGCCTGCCCAACCTCGCGCTCACCCAGGCGGCCTTCCTGGCCGCGGACGACGCACGGCGCGCGCGCCGCGAATCCATCACCGGCGCGGTGGACGAGCTGCCCGAGCGTCACCACCCGGTGGACCCTTCTGTGTCCGCGGAGCGCCGCCTGCTCTCGGAGGAGCAGCTCTCCCGGGCGCATGCCGCGCTGGCGCAGGTGTCCCCCAGCGCGCGAAACGTCTTCCTCCTCGCCTGTGATGGGCAGGAGCTTCCCCATGCCGAAGTCGCCTCACGCGTTGGCCTGTCCGTCCAACGCGTGCGGCAGATCCTGTGCGAGGTCCGCAAGAAGCTGCGCACCGCGCTCGAGGAGGAACCCCATGCTTAAGCCCCACCTCACCCGCGACGCCGCGGAGCAGTACATCCTGGGGGCGTTGGCACCCGAGAAGGCCGCGAGCCTGGAGGCGCACACGCTGGAATGCGAGCCCTGCGCGCGGCTGCTCCAGGAAGAGGCCCTGCTGTCGGAACAGCTCGAGGAAGTGGCCAGCGCCTTCCCGCGCGAGGCGCCGGTCCTCCGTCCTGCCCGCTGGGACACGCGGCGCGTGGCGGTGGGCGCGGCCCTGGCCACCGCCGCCTCGCTCGCCCTGGTCCTGCTGTCGGGCGGCCAGCGTTCCACGTCGCCGGACGCCATCGCGACGCCGACCCCACCGTCCCTGGCGGGGTTGGAAGTGGAGGCCGGGGAGCCACGGACCATCGTCGTGGCCTGCCCGGACCTGGCCACGCAGGCGTCCTGCACGCAATCGGCCGAGGAGCGGGGGCTCCTCGTCCAGTATCCATGGGGCACGGGTGAAGTTCCGCGCTACGAGGCCCGCACCGGCCTCCCCGAGGGCGCGCTGAGCGCGCGCCGTCCCGTGTCGCTGTGAGGATTCCCGTCATGGACTTCCGGAAGAAACTCGCTGCCCTCCTGCTCGCGCTGGCCTCCACCGGGGCCGGCGCGCAGCCGATGGACAGCGCCCAGAAGCTGCCCATGGGCTGGTATGTGACGGAGAGCGCCCCCAAGCGCTACGAGGCGGGCGTGGACACCACCGCCACCTGCGAGGGCACCCGCAGCGCCTACCTCCGCTCGCTGTCGCCGGACGAGAACGGCTACGGCACCTTCATGCAGGCCTTTGGCGCGCAGGACTTCCGCGGCAAGCGGCTGCGCTTCTCCGCCGCGCTCCGCATCAAGGACGTGGAAGGCTGGGCGGGCCTGTGGATGCGCGTGGAGGGGCCCGACCCGAAGCAGCCCCTGGCCTTCGACAACATGCAGTCGCGCGCCCTGGTGGGCACCGCGGGCTGCAAGCGCTACGAGGTGGTGCTGGACGTCCCGAAGGAGGCCACCACCATCATGGCCGGCCTCATCATGAGCGGCACGGGCCGGGCCTGGCTGGACGGCGTGCGCTTCGACGTCGTGGACGCGTCCGTTCCCGTCACGGACCTGCTGGCCTCACGGCCGGTGGTGGCGGCCAACGGCCCGGCGAGCCTGGAGGAAGCACCTGTCTCCACTTCGAAGAACGACGCACTGCCGCTGGGTCGCGTCGGCGACGTCTGGTTCAACCAGGGTCGCATCGCGGCGGACAAGCCGTACACGCGGCGCAAGGACGGCGTCTGGGTCAGCATCCTCGGAGAAGAGGTGTACGAGCACGGCATCGCGGTGACGGGCACCCTGGGGCAGCGCGCGCTGGACCTGCGGCTGAGGGCCGGCGGGCGCTTCACCCGCATCGAGGGGACCTGGGGCAAGGAGGCCGTGGACATCCAGATGTCGCCCGAGAAGCTCAGCATGCGCTGGGGCCGCCTCACGCGCGAGCTGGCGCGCGACTCGAGCGCCCCGTCGGACAGCACGTGCAACCGCTACCAGCGCAAGGAAGGCGCCCGCGTGGTGGACCAGTTGGACATCTGCGGCGCGGCGCTGGGGACTCGGCCGCCCAGCGCGCAGCTCGTCATGTCCTTCCTGGTGAATGGCTTCAGCCCCACGGCGCCGGCCCGGGGACTCCCGAGTCAGCAGCCGCCCGTCCGCAGCCGCGAGACGCTGGGCACCGAGCGGACCTCCACCGTTCCGCCGTGAGCGCGCGGGGCCCGTGAAAGCGGGCCCGGGCCTGAGCACGGCGCCTTCCGTCAGAAGGCGAAGTCGCGCTCCAGCGTTTCGCTCCCCGCCTGCACGGACAGGTGGGCAGAGCGCGCGCCCGTCGAGGACGCGGTCGTCAAATCAAAGGCAAGGCCCTCCGGCCCCTGGGCCGGTTTGAGCGAGGGACGCCCCGGGCTGAGAAACACCGCCGCCGTCACCGTCCGCCCCGAAAGCGGCTGCACCAGCAGACGCACGCGCTGACGCTCACGCACCAGCACCACGCGGAAATCCCGACGCTCCTCCAACACTTCACGGTGCTCGGGAAGGCGCGCGGCCGACGCGCGGTGTGACACGGGCGCGCGAGACGTGCGCGCGGAGCGCGTCACCGAGCCCTCCTCCATGTCCAGGGCCTCGTCGATGGCCTCCTCGCCCTCGTCGAGCGCCAGTACGGCCTGGGCACATTCGCCACAGCGCGCCGTGTGCGCATCCAGACGGGTCCGCTCGTCCTCGGACAGCATCCCCATGTCGAGGCGCCAGAGGTCATCCGCGGTGAGGTGTCTGCGCGGGGGGGCGTCCACCGGGGCGGCGTCCGCCATGTCCGCGCGGCAGTCCTCGCACGCTTGAAGATGGGCGGTCAGCGGAGGGGTGGCGGACGTCCAGGTGGCCACCAGGTCATCGCAGCCGGCGCGCGCGGAAAACCACCAGGCGGCGTCCTGCTCGGCGGGCTCGAGGAGCTCGCGCTCCTGCCGGCGCTGCGGATTGAGGGGGATGAACCAACGCGCCCGGGAACGCAGCGCGGAATCGAGACTCTGGAGCGCGGCGAGGAAGCGCGCTCGGAGCTGCGCGGCCTCGCCGTCGAGGGCGCCGTGAAATCCCTCCCAGACGGCCAGGGCGTGTGCGGCGGAGGCGGCCCGGTCGCGGGCTGAAAGTCCCTCCAGCGCGGAGGCACGCCACATGTCGGACTCTTCGCCCCCGTCCAGCGCCACCTCCACGGCTTCCTCCGCGGCCCGCAGGAGCTGAGGCTGAAGGGACTGTGGCTTCTGCGCCTTCAACCACGCTTCGACTTGCGGTCGACCCAGGCCCCGAAGGGCACCGTCCACACCTTCGGTCTCCAACCGAGAGCGGCGGCGAAGCAGGTCGCCAGCGGCCTCGAGAACTTCACCGGTGGAAGCCGTGCCCGACAGAAGCTGAGAGCGGCGGGCGGAATAGCGGGACAGCGTATCTCCAACAATCATGGGTTCATTCCTCCTGGGTACCCCGGGTGTGGCGGGGGAGGAGGCGGCTCACGCTTCCTCCCCATGCGACTCGCGCTGAAGGTCCAGCAGGTAGAGCTTGAGGTAGGCCTGCGCACGGCTGACGCGCTTGTAGCTGTTCACCACGGTGATGTTCAGGCGCCGGGCACACTCTTCGTGATCCTCGACGTCTTCGTGGTGGTACAGGTCCCAAGCCGAGGCTTCCTTCGGGTGCTCCTGCTGGAGGCGGGCATAGGCCGCCCAATACAGTTCCTGGGCCTCGGCGCGCTCTTCACGCCGCTTCCCGAACTCGACGGCGCGAGCCACCTGGGAGGGTGGCTCCTCCATGGCGTCATCGGGGTCCGACGGGGGCGCCGCGAGCTCCTCGCGGTGCTTCCGGTAGAAGTCGATGGCCACGTGCTTGACGATGCGCAGGAAGAACGTCTTGGGAGACGCGCTCCGCCCGGGCATCTGCTCCGACACGCCGCGGAACTGGTCCAGGCCCCGGTCGATGAACTTCCCGACCGCGTCCTGGAAGAGCTCGTCCGCGTCCGCTGGGGACCCACGGCCGTAGCTCGCCTGAATCTTGCTGATGACGTACCGGGACGGACGGGCCCACCGCTGTACCAGCGCCCCGAGCGGGCCTCCAACAGGCTCGCCAGTGGCGCGGCGGCGGACCACCTCCGCGAACAATTCGTCATCCGTGAGCTGCTCGTACACCGGAAGGACCTGGGGGCTGCGCCGGGGGAGTCACCCCGGGATGTTGGGTTTCGGGGATGTGGCGCGGCAAGGTACCACGTTGGCATCCGCAGGCAGCCTCCGAGACAAGCAGGGGGCGCCAACCCAGCGAAATCACCGGACAAATTGGCACCCACGGCTTTGGACGAGAGCCGCGCGGGATTCCTGACGAAAATAGATACGGCGGCCCTGGCCGAAATGGGCCCCGAAAATCCACCTGTCAGGAACAGCGAGGGCCCGCGTCTTCGGCCCCATCGCTTTCGAGCGCCTGGCCGAAGCGGCCCTACAAGCCGTGGTTCGACTCCACACACCTGCCCCACGGGCGGGCGTTGACGGGTGGTCCGTCACTGATTTCGTTAATCAGCCACCGGCTTCTTCACTCGGGCGCTCATTTTTTTCTTTCAGAGGATTCGCGTCATGTCCCGCCGCACCATCGTCATTGGAGACCTTCACGGCTGTCACGACGAAGCCGTGGAGCTGCTCGACAAGGTGGGCGCGACGTCCAACGACCGGATCATCTTCGCGGGTGACCTGGTGGACCGCGGCCCCAAGCGGCGAGAGTGCGTGGAGCTGGCCATGCGGCACGAGGCCATCCTCGGCAACCACGAGGAGACGCACCTCCAGCAGCGCCACCGCGCGGACGCGCGGCTGCTCCCCGACCACCTCGAGACGCGCCGGGTGCTCGAACCCGAGCACTACGCGTGGATGGCCGGGCTGCCCCACTACCTGCGGCTGCCCGAGCACAACGCCATCGTCGTGCACGCGGGGATGCTGCCGGACCTGCCCGTCGAGAAACAGGACTCGTACCACCTGCTCCATGCCCAGTGCATCCGGCCACCGGCGACCAAGAGCTACTGGCCGTCCAAGGCGCCCGAGGGCTGGACCTTCTGGACACACCACTGGAAGGGCCCGGAGCGGGTCATCTTCGGACACACCGTCTTCGACGCGCCGCTCGTCACCGAATACGCCGTGGGTATCGACACCGGCTGCGTGTACGGACATTCCCTGACGGCGGTCGTGCTCCCCACCTGGGAGCTCGTCTCGGTGCCGGCCCGGAGTGCGTACCGGAGCGGCAAGAGCGTGGCCCGGATTCCGGTCCACGGCGACGTGTCCGTCTTCTCGTAATCGATTTCGCGCCCGGCCGACGGGGCCCAACACGCCATACAGCTGTCGCGGGTTCGAATCCCGCCGGAGCCATCTGTGGCTCCGTAGCTCAGCGGTAGAGCACTGGGACCGTTAATCCAAGAAACGGCCTCGTCACTCGGGCGCACCCTTTCCTCCCCATCCTCACTTCGCACGGGCGGCCTTCGCCAAGGCGCAAGGCCCTCGTGCGTCCACGCGCGGTGCACTCCGCTCGCCTCGTCGCGAGTGGGCCGCCCCGCGCCTGACCCGCGGCATGTCCCAAAGGGGGGACACCATGACGACCCAGACGCAGAACCCGAACGCGCTGCTGCCCGAGTCGCAGCGCGGTCCCGCCGAGCGACTGCTGGACCTGGTGCTCGGGGGCTCCGCGCACCTGTGGCACAACCGGCCCGGCCTGGACATGAATGGCACCTGGCACGCGGCGGCGCACGCCACCCCGTTCCAGCGTGAGCGAGGGCGTCCGGTGAAGCCGGGCCTCTTCGTCCCCGCCGCGGTGAAGCTCTACGGGCAGCTGCTGGCCATCTACAAGCTCAACGCGGAGCTGATGGCGCACTTCGCGTCCTACGCGCTGACGCAGACGGACTGGCGTGACCTGAAGGTCGCGACGTGCGCGCTCATGCTGGTGCAGGAGCACGCGGGCCAGCCCGTGCGCGACGACCAGGGCGGCGTGGCCTTCCACGATGACGACTGGCGGGCCATTGGCGAGGCGATGGTGCTCCACTACGAGCGCAAGTCGACGCGCATGCTCACGCCCAAGGCGGTGCTGCGCGTGGCGGAGCTGCTGGAGCACCCGGACATCGCGCGGCTCAACCGCGAGGCGGGCTTTGGTGACCCGGCGTCCCGCAAGGCGCCGCTGGGCCGCTGGAAGCGCGTGGCGTCGAAGTGGCTGGCGGCGCGCGAGGCCAACCTGCCCATGCTCCAGGGACTGGTGAAGGCGGGCTACAAGGAGACGCTGAAGAAGCTGGCGCGCAAGGCGGGCTACAAGCCGCGCACGCAGGGCTTCTTCGAGGTGCTCGGCTGGAAGCAGAAGCAGTCCGCGCAGGGCCACCGCGAGGTGGGGCTGCACGGCCTGACGCTGGTCAAGCGCGAGCGCTTCGACGGCCTGTCGGAGGCGGACATCTGCGAGTGGATCGCCCTGGAGCGCCTCTCCTACAAGGAGGTCGTGGGACGGCTGCCGAAGGACGTGGGCCTCACGCCGGCCATCATGGCGGCGCTGTTGCCTTCGCTGTCGGACCGGGACCTTCGCCTGATGACGCCCACGCTCGAGGAGCTGGGGCTCCTGACGGACGCGGACATCCGCGCGCGTTGGGAGAAGGCCGTGCAGACCTCCACGGACCAGCGGGCACTGAACATCGCGAAGAACGTCCGCAGCGAGGTGCTGCGGCGAAAGCTGGAGGAGGCCAGCGACAACGCGGCACGGCAGGCGGTGGCGGAGGCGACGGCGGAGACCGACGTGCGGGTGATGTTCCTCATCGACAAGTCGGGCTCCATGGAGGGGGCCATCGAGAGTTCGAAGGAGGCGTTGTCGCGCATCCTCGCGGGCTTCCCGATGGACAAGCTGCACATCGCCGCGTTCGACACCCTGGGCACGGTGCTCCGTCCGAAGGCCGCCTCGCGTCTCGCCGTCCAGCACATGCTGGCGGGACTGAAGGCGTCCGGTGGAACGGCGCACGCGGCGGGCGTGTACGCGCTGCACCGTGCCGGCTTCCGGATGCCGGAGGACGCGAAGCTGGTGGTCATCGTGGTGGGAGACGAGGCCGGAGAGGCAGGCGACCAGTTCGCCCGGGCATTCCGGGACCTCCGCATCCCGGTGTCGGCGATGGCCCTGTTGGTGTCGGTGGCGCATGCGCGGGGGTCGACGGTCCGAACCTGCGCCACGCAGTTGCAGGTGCCGTTCAGCGAAGTGAACGTGGAGCAGTTCGATGACCCGTACCAGGTCCCCCGGGTGCTCAAGGCGCTGATGGATGCGCCGACGCTGCCGGGAGCCCACCAGTCCGGCTGGGTGGAGCGGGTGATGCGCACGCCGCTGCTCAAGGTGGCGTGACACCCAAGCTGTGTCGAAGGAAGGAGGAGGCGCCGTGGACTACCGGAAGTTTCTCGGACAGGTGGAGTCGGTGGTGCTGCCGTATCTGGGCGGCGGCACCGTGGACTCGGCCTCGCGGCGCCTCCGTGTCACCACCCCGGTCTCCCCGGGGTGGTGGCGCTTCGAAGTGAAGGGCCGCGACGCCACGCCCCGTGAGCCCGCCGAGCCCGAAGGTCTGGACACGCTGCCGCGCGTGCGGGGCCATTCCTGGGGACGCCGGCTGGTGCGCGAAGGCGCGGTGGCGGAGCCCTTGGAGCTGATGCCGGAGGAAGAACCGCCGCGCCTGGCGCCCGTGAGTGCGCGCCGCTGGCATGACGGCACCCTGCTCTTCGACAGCGTGGACTTCGAGGGCGAGGCCGAGGGCACGGCACGCATCGCCCTGGAGGAGGCCCAGCCCCTGGGCCACGTCCCAGGCGTGAGCGCCCCGCTACGGGCCGCGTTTGGCTACGCACTGCTGGAGCGCGTCTCGCGCGACCTGGACATCCGCTTCGCGCCCGCCGAGGTCCGCGGCCAGATTCTCGCGGTGGCGGAGGGCGGCCGCGTCGCGGCGGAGGACTGTTTGCGCCGTCTGAGCCAGGAACGCGCGGCCCAGACGGAACGGTTGCGGCAGCAGCGGGAGGCCGCGGAGCGGCGGGAGCGGTCCGCGAGCCTCGTCACGGAAGCCCAGCGGCGCGTCGCGCATCTGGAGATGCGGCGTGGACGAAGTCCTTCCGGTGATGACGGCATGCATCGGGCCGAGCGGGCCCTGCTCAACGCGGGGGCGCGCCCATTGGACCAGCGGCGGCTCGAGGGCCAGCGGCTGGAGGTGACGTATGCCTTCATGGGAGAGCGCTTCGTCTCCATCGTCGCGGCCGATTCGCTCCAGGTCCTGGACGCGGGCATCTGCCTGGCCGGCGCGGATGAAAATGTCACGCTGGAGAGCCTGCCGTCCGTCATCCGAGAAGCCATTGAAACGAACCTGCTGGTGGTGACCCGGCACGTTTGAGGAGAAGGTCATGTCCCCACACGAGGTCTGCATGCTCATTGGCCACGACGGCGAAGTGCTGTGGTGCGATGAGTCCAACAGCCCGGCGCGAATGCCGGACTCGCGAAGCCGCTGGCAGGCCATCTGGCGGCTTCGCGACGTGCTCGAGGAAGTCGCGCACAGCCACCCCGACGGGCCGCTCGGATTCTCCACCGAGGACGAGAGCACCATGTCGGCGCTCACCTCCGCGCTCGGCAAGCCGCTGCGCTTCTCCGTCGTGGCGCCCGAGGGCATGGTGTCGCGGCAAGGAGACCGGGACGTGCTGGTGGTGGACGAGCCCTGGTGGGCGGCGGCGCTGCGCAGCGCCTCTGGTATCCGTCACACCCCCAGCGGCCTGGCCTGAGCCGCTCACACGGTCCGCGTCCAGAGGTCGCGAATGTCCGGAGGGAGCTGGCCCATGACGTCCTCCCCCTCCCCTTCCGTAATCTGGTCGCGGACCGCGTCCATCACCGCCCGCACCACGGGCTCCACGGCGTCCGGATTCAGGCTCAGGTCCTCGCCCACGCGGCGGAGCAGGTGCTCGCGATGGAACTTGGGCGGCAGCTCGTCCTCGTGCTTCTCGCATCGGTGCAGGAGCAGCGTCAGCTTGCGCGGAAGCTGGTCTTCCAGGTCGCTTGCCTCCTCACTGAGGATTCGCTGCTCCAACGCACAGAGGACGGACACGGCGGCCTTCTCGGCCACCGCGGGAGACATGCCGCCCCGCTCGCACAGATGCTTGAGGAAGGCCGCGTACGTCTGGCTCGTGCGTGACTCGTGCCGCAACCTCCGGCGAACCTCGATGGGCGTATCCCGGCGGCTGGCCGGGCGCTCGCCGCCCTGCGGAGCGCCCTTTCCCTGCTCACGGTCATTGGGCATGGGGGCTGTCCTTCCTGAAGAAAGTCGTGTGGGCCTCACGGTGCCCACGGCGTCAGGAAGGAGCACGACGCAGCGGAACGGAGGCCGTGCCGCCGCCTCCCCGCTCGCTACGCCGCCTTGCTGCGCACGTAGGTCTCGAAGAGTTCTCCGAAGAAGAAGCGTCCGAAGCGGGCGAGCGCCCCCAGCCGCTGCAGTGTGCCCTGGGCATGGAGCACCCGCAGCGTGGACAACTGCACGGCGAAGTCCTTGGCGTTCAGCCGCAGGTAGCCTCGGGCAACGCAGGGCCCCGAGTCATCCTCGCCGCGGAAGATGGACACCAGCAGCCGCGTGGTGTCGACCCACAGGTCCGGGCCCTCGTCGTCATGGACGTCCTTGTAGCCGTCGACGAAGAAGCGCTCACCAGACTCGGTGACCAGGGGCAGCTGATAGCGCATCCGCCGGCCACCGGGACGCGCCCCCTCATGGGTCATCAGGTGCAGCACGCCGCGCTCCACCGCCATCGGCCGCGAGGACAGCACGGGCGCCACCACGGAGCCCGACAGCTGCATGGGATGCAGCGGATGGGAGAGCGTCTCCTCCAAGTCCCGGGACTCCACCGTGACGATGAAGCGGAACGGCGACGTGTCCCTTCGCGCGGGGTCCCCCGCCCGGAGGAAATCCTCATTGTCCGTTTCGGAGATGTACCCGTACATCGTCTCGGTGAACTGCACGGCCAGGGGCTGCGCGGGCCGAGGCGCGGGCGCTTCGGGGACGGGCGAATAGTCCACGCTCCAACCATGGCGCTTCGCCATCAACGCCACGGTGCGCTCCGCCACCGCGGAGATGGTGAGCAGCGGATTGATGCCCAGCGGCCTGGGGATGACCGAGCCATCACTGACATAGAGCCCCTCATGGACCGCGACGCCCTCCTGTCCCGAGAAGACGCGACCCTCATGGTCCACCACGCCCTCCTCCGCCCGCTCACCCATGGCACACCCGCCCAGCGGGTGCGTGCAGAGGAGCTCGTGGCCCGTCAGCTTGTTCCACAGCGGGTTGCGGACGAAGGTCCCCCCGAGCGCCTCGGTGGCGCGCCGCAGCCGCTCATCCACCCGCGTGAAGACGGCCTGCTGACCCGCGCCCGGCCAGTAGACACGCACCTTGTCGCCGGACATCCGCAGCTCACCCGCGCCGTCATCGTGGGACATCACGAGGAACGTCTGCGTGTTGCGCATGGCGCCGTAATACGGCCCGCGTACGGCGCTGTCGGCCATGCGCGCCAGCTCTTCCACGCGGTCCAGGACACCTCGGTCCGTATCCTCCCCGGCGACGGCGGAGGCCGCGGCGAGCAGCGCCGTCACGGGACGCGCGAGCGCGGCGGGGATGGCGCCGTTCTCGACGATCATCCCGTCTTCCTGACGCAGCGTGGCCCGGTCATCGATGATGCCGCTGATGGTGGGCCCCACGGGCTGCTGCCCGGCGGAGGGCGCTCCGCCCAGACCGATGCCATGGACCGGGACGTCCGTGTTGTAGCCGAAGGCCATCACGTCCCCGTTGTTGCTGAAGCGCTGGCCCAGGCGGCCCGACACGGACAACCCCAGCGCCTTCGAGCGCAGCAGGATCTCCGCCGTCCCCATCGTCCCCGCCGCGAGGATGACCTGGTCCGCGGTCACCCACAGGTCCGGCGCCTCGAAGCGCTCGCGGCCGGCGTTCATCGGCCGGTAGTACACGCGCCACCGCGCGCCGTCGCGCGCCAGGTAGCGCACGCCCACCTCGGTGAAGAGCTTCGCCCCGTGCCGGTGCGCGTCCGGCAGGTAGTTCATCAACACGGAGTTCTTCGCGCCGAAGTTGCAGCCCGTCATGCAGTCACCGCACAACGTGCACGCGGATTGACGCACGCCCGCGGCGTTGACGCCCTCCTCGAAAGTCACCGTCAAGGGAGGCCGGCGGAGCGTCCCCCCCAGCTTCTCCGCGGAGCGCGCCAGCGCGGCCAGCGTGGCCAGGGACGGCCCTGACTCCGGATAGGGCAAGGGGCGCAGCATGTGCTCGGCCCAGGCGAAGCCGTCCTCGAGCAGGCCGTCCACGTCCTCGCGAAACGCCTCGGGCCAACGCGTGTCCAGGAACACGCGAGGGTCCGGGCGCATGGCCACGTTGGCATTGATGAGCGAGGTGCCGCCCAGGCCGCAGCCCGTGACGACGGAGACGTCCCCGCCCCGGTGGAGCTCGAACAACGCCGTGGGGCTGCCCACGGACGCGGCGGCTTCGGGGTCGAAGTGCACCTGGAACTCGGACATGAACTCGGTGTCCGTGCGCGGGTAGTCACCGGGCAGCAGCTCCCGGCCCCGCTCCAGCACGCAGACCTGTTGGCCCGCGCGCGCCAGTCGGCTCGCGGAGATGGCCCCGCCGTACCCCGACCCCACCACCACCACGGCGTAGTGCGACGCCAGCTCACTCCAAGGTGACGACAACCTCCGCATGGGCGCTCCCAATGGCTGCTCCCACCCTGACCCCAGCCCGCTCCACGGTTCCGGGTGCTACCGCCAGTCCGCACTGGCGGAAAAGGGCGACCCGGCAGACAGACGCCCGAGCCGCCGTTCCTTGGGACTCCCAGCTTCCGAGGCCCTCTTGGGACATAGAGGCGGTTGGCGCAGCGGTCAAAATCAGGGGCAACCGGCTATTCGACCTCCGCGGCCTCGCCGTCCGCGCGACGGAGCGCGTTGACGAGTCGGTGCGCGTGCCGGGTGGTCTCCGGCTCGCGGAACTTCGGACTCACCGCGAGCACCAGCTCCACCGCCGTGGGCAGGTCCATCAGGTGCCCCGGGGACACGTACACGGGCTGCACGCCCTTGCGCGTGCGCACCGCCATGCCCACGACCTCGCCCCGGTGCATGAGGGGCGCGGTGGAGCCTCGCGCCTCGCCCAGCGGACCATGCGTCCCCACGAGCAGGGACTTCCCGCAGCCAATGGACGGAACGCCGAGCAGCAATCCTCCGTGGCACGCAATCCCCATGCGGCGCGGATGCGCGGTGCCATGACCATCGAAGATGACCACCTCGGGGCGCACCGTGAGCCGCGCCCAGGCGACTTCCAGAATGGGCAGCTCGCGGAAGGACAACAGGCCCGGAACGTAGGGGAAGCGCAGCGTCACCGCCGCGCCGGACTGCGCGACCGGCTGGAGCGAAGCCACGTCCAGCACCACGAAGCCCCCGAAGCCCGTGTCCTTCCACTTCTCGGTGGAGATGTCGGCGCCCGCGATGCGCTCGACCTTCAAGCCAGGAGGGGGACGGAGCACCAACCGCTCACGCAGCTGGCGTTGCAGCTCCACCGCTTCCGCGGGCGTCACGTCCCAACGCCCCGCCTCCGCCTGTCGCTCCATCCGAGCGCACCTCCAGCGCCAATCTGGTGACGGGGCGCCTTCGATGCAGGCCCTCAGACGTGTTCAATCACGAACCGGAGTCTCATCCCTCCGGCCTTATTCAGGAAAAAACCGCTTTTGATGTACACCCGTTTTACCCATCACAACCAATTCCTCTGGGTAAAACATGAATCGACACACACTGAATCTGTTCGTCTCCGTCACCATGATGCTGCTGATGGGGGCATGCGCGTCACGACAGGTCCCCTGCAAGGACCGCACGGCCGGCAGGCCCACCGTCGGGCAGAAGCTGGCCGGCAAGTTCATCACGGTGCGCAAGAAGATCCCGGGTGAATACATTGTCGTCCTGAAATCGCCCGCGCAGAGCCTGGAGCAGGTTGAAGTCAGACAAGCCACCGCGGACCTCACCACGGCTTACGGCGGCACCGCTTTCGCGATGTATGAGAATGCGCTGCGTGGTTTTGCGAGCAAGATGACAGAAGCGCAGGCCCGGGCCATGGCCAACGACCCCGCAGTGGACTACGTCCAGGAGAACGGCGTGGTCACCATCGCGGAGAGCCAGCAAGGCCCCACCTGGGGCATCGACCGGATGGACCAGCGCAAGCTGCCGCTGGACCGGCTCTACACGTTCAGCGCCACGGGCCAGGGCGTCCACATCTACATCCTGGACACGGGTGTCCGTTTCTCCCACCGCGAGTTCGGCGGCCGGGCCTCCGTCGGCTTCGACGCCGTGGGCGACAGCATGCGCGGCAACGACTGCAACGGCCACGGCACGCACGTGGCGGGAACGGCGGCGGGTTCGACCTACGGACTGGCCCGCAACGCGATTGTCCACTCCGTCCGGGTGCTGGGTTGTGACGGCTCGGGCTCCACGTCTGGCGTCATTGCGGGCGTGGACTGGGTCACCAAGAATCACGTGTCCCCCGCGGTCGCCAACATGAGCCTGGGCAGCGACACGGACCCCGCGCTGGACGACGCGGTCCGCCGCTCCATCGCCGCGGGCATCACCTACGTCGTCGCCGCCGGCAACGAGGACAGCGACGCGTGCAAGCACTCTCCCGCGCGCACGGCCGAGGCCATCACCGTGGCGGCCACGGACGACAAGGACAAGCGCGCCTCGTTCTCCAACTGGGGTGACTGCGTGGACGTCTTCGCGCCTGGCAACAAGATCAAGTCGTCCTGGCACTACGGCGACAAGGAGAGCCGGGAGCTCAGCGGCACCTCCATGGCGACCCCGCACGTGACGGGCCTGGCCGCGCTGTTCCTGGAGGTGAACCCCACGGCGACGCCCTCCGCGGTGGCCGACGCCGTGTTCACCAACGCCACGTCCGACACGGTGAAGAACCCGGGCTGGTGCTCGCCCAACCTGATGGCGTACTCGGGCTTCATCACCGCGATTCCGGGCCTGCCCGTGGTGCAGATCAAGGACTTCCTGCCCAAGCCCGCCGTGGTCAGCAGCAGCGAGCAGCGATAGTCCCATCCGAGGTAGCCCTTCTGGGGGAACTCGAGGCCGAAGCGCGGACGCGGCTCGCCCGCGCTCGGCCCCGCCGTCAGGAGGAGGTCTCCATGGCCGTCCCGGCGTGAAGCCCCACCCGGTACGCCTTCGTGCACCGGGGGGGATGCACAGGAGGCACGGAAGCCCATGGCGACGCTCAACATCACCTATGACGGAAGGTCCGCGGATGTCCCCGTGGAGTTCGATGGCCACGTGGCGGACGCGGACATCCGGCGCATCGCGACGGAGCTGGTCCGCTCGGGCGGAGTTCCCGGCCTGCACCTGAGCCAGCTTCACCACGAGGCGTTCGCGCACTTCGTCGTGGACCGGTTCCGCGGCGCCCGGGGCGAGGAGCGCATCTACCTGCGCCCCAAGGTCCCCTTCGGTGCCCGCTGAGGACACGCCATGCGAATCGTCTTCTGTGGCGTGGGCGCCATTGGCTCCACCGCGGCGGTGCTGTGCCGCAACCTGGAGGCCACCCTCGTCTTCGTCGACTTCGACCGGGTCGAGTCCAAGAACCTGCTCGCCCAGGCCTACGTGAAGCCCTCGGTGGGCAAGAACAAGGCGGAGGCCCTGAAGCTCCAGTTCCTCAACCTGCACGGCGTGAAGCCGGAGGCCCACGGCGTGCGCCTCACCCGGGACAACGTCGAGGCGCTGTGCGGTGGCGCGGACCTGCTGGTGGACTGCATGGACAACCGTGACAGCCGCTCGCTGCTCAGCGACTTCGCACGCCGCGCGGGAAGGCCCCTGGTCCACGGCGCCGTGAGCGGCGACGGGACCTTCGGTCTGGTGCGCTGGGATGAGCACTTCGTCCCGGACGCCGAGGACACGCCGGGCCAGGCCACCTGTGAAGGCGGCGCCCACCTGCCCCTCCTCGGACTGCTCGCCGCCACCCTGGCCCGCGCCATTCAGGACTTCACGAAGCACGGCACCCGCCGTGACTCCATCGTGAACCTGAGTTCGGTCATGTCCTGACGGGCGGTTCAAGCCACCCGGCACGCCTGCTCGAAGGCGAGCCGTGGGTTCCGCGGATAGAGGCTGGCGGCATCGCCGTAACCGAGGTTCAAGAGCAGGAGGCTCCGCCACTTGCCGTCAGGGAAGAACGCGGCGTCCACCGACTTCGGGTCGAACCCTCCCAGCGGCCCGACGTCGAGACCGAGCGCCCGCGCCGCGAGAATCACGTAGCCCGCGCTCAGGAACGAGCCCTGCTCCGCGAGCTTCGTGCGGCCGTCCTCGGGCAGGCCCGCGAAGAACTCGCGCATCTCCGGGCGTGCTGGAAACAACTGAGGCATCTGCTCGTAGAACTCCGTGTCATAGGCCACGATGGCGGTCACAGGCGCGGTGCGCACCTTGTCGACGTTGAGCGGCATCACCGCGGGGAGGAGCTTCGCTTTCGCCTCGGCGCTCTTCACGAAGACCATCCGCATCGGGTGGGTGTTCGCGCTCGTGGGCCCCATTCGCGCGAGTTCATAGAGCCGTGAGAGGAGCGCGTCGTCGACGGGGCGGTCGCTCCAGGCATTGTGCGTACGTGCGTCTCGGAAGAGGAGCGAAAGCTCCTCGTGACGGGCTTCAGACATGACGTGCCTTTCCGGCGCGCGGATTCGTCCCCCGACGCGGGGGCCGCGCACAACGAGATTGGCCTTTAGATACGGGGCGCGTTATGGACGCTCAATGCCACGTCGTCCGAATAAAGTATCTGTTCGTCCGCTTGAGCTGGACTTCGAAGACCCACGCGGCGATGCCCTGGCGGACGTGCTGGGCGTCTCGCTCCTGCGCAACGTGCTCTACAAGCGCATCGAGGCGCGGGCCCCGTGGGGATTTAGGCTCCGGGCGCATGAGCGGGCCATCTTCTACCTCATCGCCCGTGGGGCGGCCCGGCTCGAGGTCGACGGCGAGCAGCCCATCGAGCTCTCCGTCGGAGACGCGGCCTTTCTCCCCCATGGAACGGAGCACGTCCTTCGCGACGCCGCGACGACCCTGCCGCTCGACGCCCATGATGGCAGCCGGTGCACGGAGCCTGGCCCGAGGCACATCGGGGGCACGGGAGCCCCCACGTCGCTGATCACCGGATTCTTCGACCTCGGGGGGCGCCCGCCATCCCTTCTGTCAGGCCTGCCTCGCGTGGTGACACTCAGCCCCAATGACCGCACGACGGCGCCCTGGGTCGCGGCCACGCTCCAGCTCCTCCTCGCCGAAGCGGCACAGCCCGGCCCCGCGAGCCTGCTCGTGCTTCAGCGACTGGCGGACGTGTTGTTCATCCAGGCGCTGCGCTCGCTTGCCGCAAACAGCGGGCCGCCGGGACATGAATGCAAGCACCGCGGCATCGCCGCGCTCGGCGACGCATCCATCCGCGAGGCGTTGGGGCTCATCCACCAGCGGCCGGGCGACCCGTGGACCGTCGCGTCGCTCGGCGCGCGCGTGGGGCTCTCACGCTCCACCTTCGCGGCGCGCTTCACCGACCTCGTCGGAGAGCCACCTCTCGAATACATCGCTCGCTGGCGCATTACCCGCGCGGCGGAGTTCTTGCGTGACACCGACCACTCGATTGACGAAATCGCCGCGCGCGTGGGCTACGAGAGTGTCCCTTCCTTCAGCCGCGCCTTCATGCGCTTTCGCGGTGAACGCCCTGGTTCGTATCGAAAGAGCGAGCGCGAGCGGGTGCGTCTCGACAATGAACCCACGTCCGGCTGAGCGCCGCGCGTCAACACCGATGGAACCAGGGTACAGCCGTCCCCCAACGCTCTTTTCCGTGCAGGCCTGTCAGGGACGCATTTTCGCAGCGTCTCTTCCCCCATGAAAGGAGCGGTGGCCATGACGAAGATGTCGCTGAAGCAGCCGAAGCGCGGTCAGTATCCGAACAACCCCGAGTTCAACATCGACGCGGCCCCGTTTCTTCTCGTTGGCGGCTTCCGCACGTATTCCTACAGTTCGCCCGACTCCTGCTGACGCATGCGCTCCCGACACGGGCGCGCCACGCATCACAGAGGCCGGGCTCCCACCAGGGGACCCGGCCTTCAGTCTTTCCAGGCCCCCTGCCTTCCGGGGACGTAGAGCGTTACGGAAGACGCGTCTGCCTGTAGAGCAGGAGCCCGCCAGGGCCCGCTGGGTTCGACTCCCAGCGTCCCCATTCACAGTCACGCTTCCTGGACGCAGCTCAGTCCAGACATCACGCCTCCGTAGCTCATTGGTAGAGCACCCGCCTCTTAAGCGGATGGTGAGGGTTCGAATCCCTCCGGAGGTATCGCAGCGCCCCGGCAGCTCAATCACTTTCTGGGTGTAGCTCAGTCTGGCAAGAGCGCACGGTTCGGATCCGTGAGGCCGCAGGTTCAAATCCTGCCACCCAGATTTTACTCCTCCGTAGCTCATCGGTCGAGCACCCGCCTCTGAAGCGGGAGGCGAGGGTTCGACTCCCTCCGGAGGTTTCGCATTCCCCGGTAGCTCAATTGGCAGAGCACGCGGCTGTTAACCGCGGGGTCGAGGGTTCGAATCCCTCCTGGGGAGCTGAACGAAGGGCCCTACCCACCGGTCGGGCCCTTTTGTTTTACACGGACCTCGCGGTGAAGATCGCTGGGCCGCCTGCACGCCACGTGGCCGGATTCGCGGCGCCCATGAGCTCAAGGGCGGCCTCCAACACCTCGTCACTCCAGCGCTGGCGGACGAAGCAGCTTCTGGAGGCGAACCAGGTGTGAGGACGTCGGGTACTTCGCCTGGAAGTCCTCGGCGCGTTGCTGGGCTTCCGCGCGGCGGCCCAGCAGGACCAACGCCTCGATGACGAGCACCTCTCGCTCCTGCGCGAGCGTGCCCGCCTGGAACCGGGACGCGTGTCCTCGCAGCAGCACGAGGGCCTCCTCGGCGGCGCCTCGCTGGAGGGCACGGTGGGCGTCATCGATGAGCAGCAGCTCCTCGTCCTCCAGGCTCGTGGCGCGAGCTTTCGGCGGCGTCTCCACGACGGGCTTCTGGCGGACTTGCATCGGGCTCGTCCGAGGCGCGACGGGAGACGGCGCACGCTCCACGATGGCGGTGGGCTCGGGACTCGGAGTGAGCGCTTCGACAACGGGGGGCGCCGACACGACGACCTCGGCCGGCACCTCGCTCCGTGGACGCTCCACCGGCGGCGTCTCCCGCTGGGCCTGGGCGACCGTCGGAGGCTGTGCGCGCTCGTAGACGCGGCCCGCCTGGAAGGAGCCCACGGCCCCCGTGAGCGCGGCCACGCCCACGAGCACCTTGAGCTTGAGTCCCGTGGCCACCGTCGCGCCGCCCGCGAGCAGCTCGGACGCGGGCGCCACCGGAGCCGGTGAGGGAGCCGCGGGGGCCGGGGGCGGCTGGAGTGGCGCCAATCGGGCCGCGAGGGACGCCAGCTGTGCGGCCGAGGGCCCATCGCTCAGGGCGGAGCCCAGCAGCTCGCGCAGCTCGGGCGAGGCAGCGGAGGACTCCTCCAGGAGTCGCACAGGCTCGGGCGTCCTCATCTCTCGCCTCCTTGCAACCGGGCCACGGCCTCCTGGACCTGCTTGCGCGCAGCGTACAGCCGCGCGTAGGCGGTCTGCACGGGGCACCCCACCGCCTGGGCCACGTCGGCCATGGCCCACTGCTCGATTTCGAAGAGGACGAACACCGCCCGCTTGTCCTCGTCGAGCGCATCCAGGATGCGGTCCAACCGGGCCCGCGCCTGCGTGCGTGCCACGGACTCGAGCTGCTCGGGGGGACGGGCCTCGTCAGGAGTCTCCGCGACGGGGGTCTCCCTCCGGACGTGGGCCCTCTTGCGATGGTCCGAGGCCAATCGCATGCAGATGCCGAAGAGCCACGCGGCCACGGGCGCGCGCGGGTCGAACTCGGGGAGACGGCGATGGACCACCAGGAACGCCTCCTGGCAGACGTCCTCCAGGTCCGCCTCCCTCACACCCATGCGCCGCAGCGTGCGCCACACGAAGGCCGCGTGCTGGGCATGCACCCGCTCGAAGTCGAGCGGCTCCGCCCCTTCGGGAGCGGGCAGGGCTTGGGGAGAGGGGGGCATCGCGCGGGAGTCCGGGGCCGGCGGACTCTAGTGAGCTTCCCGGCGCCAGGTGAAGCGCTACCCGCCCCCGGGGACTCAGGGCCCCCGGAACGACAGTCCCAGCTCGACGAACGCGCGCCACGGCGCCCCCAAACGCCCCTCCCAGGCGGAGGTCATCGGCAACGTGGGACGCAGCCACCCCACCGCGGCGCCTCCCCCCACATGCAACGCGGTGGCGCGCCCCAGTCGCAGCTCCAGCTGGGCTCGCGCCACCGCCTCACCTCGGATGAGCAAGTCCACCTCGTCCACCGCCGGACCCTTTGAGTCCGCCATCACGAACGAGAACGCCGCCGCCGCGCACGTGGACACCTCCCATCCGGAGCCGCCCACCACCAGCGGGCACAACCCCACCTCGGGCGTCGCCAGCAGCAGGCCCACCCGCCCGTCCTCGAGCTCCGAGCGGGCCCAAGGCACCACGGAGAGCCCCACGAGCCACGTCACGCTCCCCGCCCCCCGCCAGCCCAAGCGGCCTCCCCATGCGAGGCCGTCCGAGAACCCCGTCGTCGTCAGCGCGGAGACGGACACCGTCGAGCGACCCGGCCACGGCGCCGCGCGAGTCGGTGGGGATGACGCCTCGACGGGGACGCCCTCCTCCACCGTCGTGTCGGGCGCTTCGGGGAGCGGTGGTGCCTCCTCGGCGGGAGGCACGACCTCCGAGGGCACCGGGGCGGGCTCCCGGGGATGCAGGGACTCCGGGTCGATCATCAACGCAAGGACCAGCACGAGCCGACGCTCGATGTCCGCGCATGCGGGCGTGGCGGTGTCGATGTCGCGGCTGCCCAGGACGGTACCCCGAGCGTCCACGAGCGTGAGCCTCGCGGACCACCCCGATGAGGACGCCGGCTCCAGCACGCCATGGATGAGCACATCTGGCAGGGCTCCGAACACGGGGCGCCCCAGGCGACCCTCCACCGCTCGCGCCAGGGGCGCCGCCTGGATGCACTCCGAGGGCGCATTCCAATGCAGTCCCCACCGCGCCGACGAAGGCGCTGGCGACGCGGTGGCGAGGAGCGGGAGGACCACCCCCAGGAAGAGGGGTGAGGTCATGAGGACACGCGGGCGTGCTGGTGGTGGCTCATCCGGGGGAACTCTGTATCAGAGGTCGAATCCCCGGTTCCCCGTCAGCTTGTTCGGAGCGAGCTTCACATCCGTCCCGTTGAAGATGAAGAGGGGGAGTCCAATCGCCAGCAGTGCGCCGCCACCAATCAGCGAGCCCATGCTCACCTTGCGCCAGGTGTTGTCCCTCGGAAGGGGTGAATCGGAGGACATCTTGCTGTCGAGGGCCATCGTCATCCCACCCGCCACCGCCAAGGAGACGCCGAAGATGGTGGCGATCCAGCCGGTGGTTCGCAGTCCGGAGCTGCCCGGGTCGACCTTCAGGGACACGTCCCGCCCGTGGTCCAACAGCGTGAAGCGCCGTGAGGGCGTGATGCCAGATCCCGCGATGAAGAAGTCCGTCGTCGGGTCGCGAAGGGTGACGTCGCAGGGCATCGTGCACTCGCGCTGGTAGTAGATGATGCCCACGGTGCCCGCCCCTCCCGTGGTGGCGATGGTGCCGAACCCCTCGCTCGTGACGCGGAAGAGGCTGACCTCGGGGGCGTCCGTCTCGATGCGCACCCGCACGGTCGCATCACGGGGCGAGGACGGCGATTGGGCAAGCGCCGTGGGCGCGACGAGACTCAGGGCAAGCAGCAGGCTCAAGGTGTTCCTCCAGATGGCGTGGGCAGCGTCGTCAGATGAATGGAGGCCGGCGCTCCGGATTTTGAAAGGCATTTGTCCGCCCCGTTCCCTGGCAAACGGGGGACCCCTCCGCATTCAACGCGAACGCCAGAGGTGGGGCACCTCATGAGCGTCACCCGCTTCCGTGGCCCTCCCGCACGTTGTGTGGAGGGAATTGCAACCGGTCGCTCCAACTCGACGTGACAGTCGTCCAGCCGGAGCGACAGGGCACGTACAGCGCTCCGCGGGTGCATGCAGAGCTCAAAGCGCGAGGCCAGCGGCTTCAGCTGCTGCCACGCCCATCCACCCCGAACCCAGCAATTGCAGGGCGCGCGCTCGCTTCAAAACCCGCACGGACTCACGTCCGCGGTGCATCAGTGCGTCCTGCGCTGCCCTGTCGGCCTCCGTCAACTTCACTCCTGGTTCCTGCATGCCGCGCCTCCTACTTGGGCCAACATGCAAGTTCGGCAGGCTGCATCCGGGTCGAGGAGCAGGCAGGGCACCATGTTCGGCCGACCATCGCCAGAAGCATCCGCCTTGGATGTCGCGGACAGTGCGCAGTGGCGAAGGAGAAGCGCAGCGTTCAGGTCTGTTTCCCGCGCGTCCTCGCGCAGCCGGGCGGGGTGGCCGCGTCGACGGTGTCAAACTTCTGGTGTCGATGCCCACCGGGGATGGGGTGTTGCGTCGATGGATCGGGCTCCTGTGCGCTGGACGCATCTTTTGTAGAGTCCCGCGCCATGGGCCTCCTTACCTTCGGTCTCAACGTGACTTTGGACGGGTGCATCGACCACACCCAGGGCATCGCCGACGACGAGCTGCACGACTACTGGACGCAGCTCATGGACCAAAGCGGGGCGATGCTCTTCGGGCGCAACACCTACGAGCTGATGGAGGGAGCCTGGCCCGCGGTGGCACGCGACGAAAAGGCGCCGCGCGCGATGCGAGCGTGGGCACAAAAGCTCGAGGCGAAGGCGAAGTACGTCGTGTCGAACTCACGGAGCGACTTTCCGTGGCAGAACACGATCAAGGTGGAGGGCGATCTTCGCGAGGCGATCTCTGAGCTGAAAGCGAAGACCGCACGGGGTGTCCTCGTCGGAGCGCCCAAACTCGCGGCTGCGCTCGAGGAGTTGGGGCTCATCGACGAGTATCGCATCGTCGTTCATCCCGTCATCAGTGGCCGCGGGCCGACGTTGTTCCATGGCCTGTCGAGTGCGCGGCATCTCGAGTTCCTCTCGACGCAGCCGTTCAAGTCCGGCGTACAGGCGCTCCACTTCCGTCGCAAAGTGGGATGAGCATGAAGGGCCCCGGGCGCTTCACTGCGCGTGCTCGGGAGCCTCTGCACGCGTTCCCCACCTCGGAGAACCTGCGCCAGCGGCAATGCCTCAAGGACGAACTGTCGGGCTTCTCTGTCGGACATGGGGCGCAAACCATCCCAGGGCCGAAGGGAACCCTTGGCGCCGCGGCAAATGGGTCGACGCACCAGCGCTGCCCCGTGACACAGGGGACACCTTGAAGGCGCTACCGATCCCTGATGGCGTCGACAGTGCCATCGGGCCGCAGCACCAGGGAGCCCCGCCATCCCAGCGCTGAATTGACATACTCCGTCGAAAACACGCCGAGTTCGGCCCCCTCGCCGAAACGGTACGAGACCTCGACGTAGCCATCCCCATCCGCCCGCCCCTCACACGGGACCTCGGCTTGTGGGGCGACGTTTTCGTAACGGCAGGTGCGTCCCGGGAACTTCACCTCCAGACTCCGCAGCGCTCGTTCCGACGCATTGACGACGAGGATGTGCGTCCTGCCTGTCCACCACATCGCTCCCACGGCCATGATGATGCCGACGGCGCAGAGCGAGAAAATCAAGGTGGGCTTCGAGACTTCGCGCATGTCGAGACCTCAGGGGAAACACAGGCGACTCTCTGCGTGAGGAGCTATCTCTCAGAGGTCCTTGAGCAGCGCGAGGCCCCATGCCGCGTTGTTGGCAGCCTCCGGCGCCTCATCCTCGCGCAGACCCATCATGCGTCCCAGACCGGCGAAGGCCTTTTCGCCAAGAGCCTTGCGCAGCGCCTCGGGATCGCCTTCATGCAACTCGTGGTTATTCGAGAAGCGCGCGAGGGTCTCGTAGCTCTCGTCATCGCACTCCCAATCATGGTTTCCAAACAGGCCGATGCGCGCTTTCATCGTGCCCATGACGCGAGAACACCCGGCCTCGTAGAAGCCATACACGACACCGCGCACGTTCGCGTTTCCTTGCACCTCGAGGTTGCCTTCGAGGTAGAGATGCCGACAGGCAAGGTCGCCCGTCACGACGATCGTTCCGGTCTCGTCGGTGGAGACCGACTCACTCACCGTGAGGTTGCCACGAACGATCAAGGCGCCCTCGGTGACGGAGAGCTCGCCGTCGAGGGTCAGATCGCCTTCATGAATCCACACGCCCTCATCAAGGCAGTCGCTGATGTCCTCGTCCTGGACGATTTCACTGAAGTCGAGGTCCTCGTCCGCCTTCTTGATGAGTTTCTGTTTCTTGAGCGACTTGAGCGTGTGTGGCTTCACCGGGTGGATCCTTGAACGAGGATAAGGCCCCAGGATACGTCGGACTGGACGCGCAGGGCCACGAAGCCCCTCCCAAGAAACAACCGCGTCGTGTCAGGGACGAAAATCCACCACCGTATGAACCCGATGAAAGGAGCGGCGACCATGACGACGTTGACGGTGCGGACGAACCCGATGCAGCGCAGCCATCGTAACAACCTCTGGCCCCAGTTCGACGCCGCCTCCGGCTCCTTCGCGAGCATTGAATCGAAGTGCCTCGTGGGATTTGCCCCGTTTGGCGGCCATCCGCCCGCCCCCTGCTGACGCTCGCGCTCCGTCACCGAAGCGCCACGCCACGCAGAGGCCGGGCTCCCATCCAGGGGACCCGGCCTCTCGGCGTTCAGTCCTCCGGGGTTCGTCGTGTTCGCCGGTCTGGCGTAGGCGGTCCGCGCGCCTGTTTGAAGCACAGGAGGACCCGGTTCGACTCCGGGGGCCGGCACTCCAGCAGCAAGCAGTTCTTCATAGGCCGCGCTTTGGGAGCAGCTTGGACTCCAAATCCGCGCACGCAGGGTTCGATTCCCTGGCGGCCTGCTCGCGCAGCACATGGGTACGTAGCTCAAGGGGAGAGCACTCGGCTTGCACCCGAGGGATCCGGGTTCGAATCCCGGCGAATCCACTTCACCCCCGCCGGGGTAGCCCAATCGGTAGAGGCACCAGGTCGAGAACCTGGAGGGTACGGGTTCGACTCCCGTCTCCGGCACAACCCCAAGAGGCTCCGTGTCATGGAGACGCTGGTCCTGAGTCAATCCTTCGAGCCCGTCGCCCGAGTGCCCTGGCAACGGGCCGTCATGCTCATCTTCCAAGGCAAGGTCGAGGTGGTCGAGGAGTACGAGGACCGCCTCGTGCGCTCGGTGACGGTGGAGATTCGCATGCCCTCCGTCATCCGCTTCATCCGCGGCCTGCGCCGGCGGCCCAAGGGCGTGAAGTTCAGCCGGGAGAACGTCTACCTGCGCGACAAGTGCCGCTGCCAGTACTGTGGCCTCAAGGTGACGCGCCCGGAGGCCACGTACGACCACGTCCTGCCGCGCGCACAAGGCGGCAAGACGAGCTGGGAGAACATCGTCATCGCGTGCGTGCCCTGCAATCAGAAGAAGGGCAACCGCACGCCGGAGCAGGCGCGCATGGCCCTGCGCACCACGCCCGGGAAGCCGCGCAAGCTCCCCGAGTCGATGCACCTGACGTTCATGTTCGAGAAGGGCATGCCCATGTCGTGGGCGAAGTTCCTCAGGGACGTCGCCTACTGGCATGTGGAGTTGGAGGAGTAAGGCCGCAGGGGAAATGGGAGCCACCCGAGGTGGCTTCCGCCTCCTGAGTGTCCCGCCCCGGTGGCGGACACATTCGGAGGTCCGGGAGTCCGCCAGAGGCGGCTCCCACCCCATCGGCCGCCCCGCGCGCCAGCAGGCGGAACGCTGCTGGCATTTTTCGGAAGCTGAACTGGCGATGGCGCCAGGCCCCGCTGCTAACGGGTGCGAGCCGGGTCTCCGGCCCGAGGTTCGAGTCCTCCGGCTTCCGCTCTGCCTGCCCCACCGGGCCCCCCGCGTCGCGGGATTGTGCGCGACGCGACGGTCAGCGACACCCCCACGCAGCATGGCGGCACCACCCCAGATTCCTACGCTCCCGCGTCCGGGCCATCCCGGCCAGGCAGGGAGACATCCACATGAAGCATGCGCGGTGGGAGCGATGGGTGGTGGGTTGGGTGTGCTTGGGTATCGCGGCGAGCACCGGCTGCGGCTCGGATGACGCGGTCCTGGATGAGCCCCCCGAGGGCGAACAGTCGCAAGTCCCCGTGGGAGCCGAGGACCAGGAGCGCATCGACATCGGGATGCGCATCTCCCCCGTGGCCCTCAAGATGGAGGGCCTGGACGCGAACCTCGTGGGACTGGGGAGCTACATCGTCAACGCCCAGTCCGGCTGCAGCGACTGTCACACCCAGCCGGGCTACCTCCCCGGCGGCGACCCTTTCCAGGGACAGCCCGAACAAATCAACACCACGAACTTCCTCGCGGGGGGCAGGCCCTTCGGCCCCGGCATCGTCTCCTCCAACATCACGCCGGATGCCCAGGGCCTCCCAGGCGGAATGACCTACGAGGAGTTCCTCACCCTGATGCGGACGGGCCGTGAACACGGTGCCATCGTCCCGGTGATGCCCTGGCCCATCTACGCGAAGATGCGCGACCAGGACCTGAAGGCCATCTACGAATACCTCCGGGCCGTTCCCCCGGCCCAGCCCGGGATGGCCCCACCACCCGCTCCGTGAGTGGTGCCGTCACGGCCGCTCCCCTGCGTGGCATGCATTTGACCGGGATTGCGCGCTCACCTCGGCCGTCGAGCGGGGTTAGAGTGCGCTCCCGGCGAGGGGGCGGCTGACACGACATGGCGACGAGGAAGAGCGAGGACCAGGAGCGGCTCATCGACCGCGACCTCACCGCGCTGGCACGGGAGAACAAGCTGCCAGCCGCGCACGGCGTGGACGCCGCGGTGACGGAAGTGCTCGGGCTGCTGACGCGTGGAGGCAAGCACCCCCTGCTGGCGGGTGAGCCCGGCGTGGGCAAGAGCGCCCTGGTGCAAGAGGTGGCGCGGCGCATCGCCGAGGGCCGCGTGGACGCCGAGCTGGCCAACGCCCGGCTGGTGGAGGTCTCCGTCGCCAACATCCTGGCGCGCAGCACCCAGCGTCAGGCCGCCGAGAGCTTCGAGGAGCTGCTGGCCTATCTGGCCCGGCACCCCCGCCCCATCGTCTATATCCGGGATTTGCCCGCGGCCCTCGGCGGCCCCTTGGCCCCCGTCGCCGTGCGAGGCCTGCGCACCGGCGGTCTGCGCTTCATCTTCGAGACCGAGCCCAAGCGCGTCCAGGAGCTGCTCCGCTCCGATGAGGCGCTCGCCGAGCGGCTCCACCTGCTCCCGCTGCACGAGCCCACGACGGAGAAGGCGCGCTGGGTGTTGGGCCGCGTCGCGGAGGAGCTGGAGCGCGAGCTGCGCCTGCCCATCGACCCGACGGCGTGTGACCTGGCGCTGCGGCTGTCGTCCAAGTTCCTGCTCGCGCAGCGCATGCCGCGCAAGGCCATCGAACTGCTCAAGGAGACGGCGGCTGAGGCGGCGAGCGCGGCCAAGGACCACGTGGGTCCGGAGGACGTGCTCAGCCGCTTCTGCGCGGCCACGAGGCTGCCTCGCTTCGTCGTGGACGACGCGATGCCCCTGGACCTGGATGAGACGGAGCGCTTCTTCGGCGAGAGGCTCCTCGGTCAGACGGACGCGGTGGGCGCGGTGCTGCGCTCGGTGGCGCTGCTCAAGGCGGGCCTCAACGACCCGCGCCGTCCGCTGGGCGTCTTCCTCTTCGCGGGGCCCACGGGCGTGGGCAAGACGCAGCTGGCCAAGCTGCTGGCGGAGTACCTCTTCGGCTCGGCGGACAGGCTGGTGCGCCTCAACATGGCGGACTACCCGAACGACGGAGATGAGAGCGTCCCGTTCGGCGCGTCCTGGGCCCCAGCCCTGGAGACGCGGCGCGGAGAGCTGAGCGCGCTGCTCGACGGCAAGGTGTTCACCGTGCTGCTGCTCGACGAGTTCGAGAAGGCGGCGCGCAGCGTCCACGACCGCTTCCTCCAGCTCTTCGACGAGGGCACCTTCGTCAACGGCGCCGGCGAGACGGTGTCGTGCAACAACACGCTCATCGTCGCCACGTCCAACGTGGGCGCGGAGGTGTACCGCGAGTCCGGCATGGGCTTCACGGGCACGCGCCGCGCGGAGGAGATGGTCCCCGAGGTGGACCGCCGCATCAGCGAGGCCTTCCGCCCGGAGTTCCTCAACCGCTTCGACGCCATCTGCCACTTCCGCCCCCTGTCCAAGGTGGACATCCGCAAGATTGCCCAGCGCGAGGTCGGCCGCGTGCTGCAACGCGAGGGCATCCGCGCGCGCGCCCTGGACGTGGAGGTGACGCCCGCGGTGGTGGACCTGCTGGTGGAGCGGGGCTACTCGCCGCAGTTCGGCGCGCGCTACCTGCAGCGTGAAATCGAGAAGACGCTCACCGCCGCGCTGGCGGTGGAGATTGCCCGCCGGCCGCTGCCCCCCGGCACGCCCGTCCGGGTCGAGGCTCGGATGGGAGGCCGCGTCACCGCCGTGGCGGAGCCCGCAGCGCCGCCGCCCTCCCCCACCGCGCAGTTGCTGCTGCCGTCCGCTCGCGCGGCCCCGGTGAAGCGGCGGCTCGACAGGAAGTCGCTCCTGTTCGAGATGGACCGGCTGGTGGGCAAGGCCCGCGCCCTGGCGGAGTCCGCGGGGCGTTCCGAGTTGGAGACCCGGCGCGCGGCGCTGCTGGCGGAGACCCAGGCGCCCAACCTCTGGGACGACCCCACGCACGCGGCGGAAGTCATCCGCGCCTTCCGCGCCGTGGAGGCCCACCTCAACGAGCAGGAGCGCCTGGAGGCCGCCTGCCTCTTCGCGCGCCGGCTGGTGCGCGAGGCGAAGAACGAGGTACAGCTCGCGTCCGCCGCGCGGCAGGTGGAGGACGTCGCGCGCGAGGTGCAGATGGCGGAGGCCCTCCACGCCTCGGGCGCAACCACCCAGGACACCGAGGCGCTGGTGGACATCTGCGCCAGTGACTCGGCGGAGTCCCAGGCCACCTGGGTGCAGGAGCTGGCCACCATGTACCTGGGCTGGGCCCAGCGGCGAGGCTACGAGGCCATCGCCGTGGCCGAGGCCGAGGAGCCCGCGCGCGTCGTCGTGCGCATCGCGGGCCCCGGCGCCTACGGCTTCCTCGCGGGAGAGGCGGGCATGCACCGGCGGCTGGAGGACGAGAAGCGCCAGCGCGCCTACGTGCGCGTCCACCGCGGCGGCACCATGACGCAGGAGGAGCTGGAGCTGCTGGAGGTGCAGGGCCGCCCGATGAAGAGCCACGAGGGCGCCTACCTGCAACGCGTGCGCACCGAGGTGACGGTGAAGGACGAGTCCTCCGGCCGCGTGCTCACCCTGGCCGGCGCGGCCGAGGTGGAGGAGCTGAAGGACATCGCCGCCCGCGTCGTCTCGGGCCAGGGCAGCAACACGGACGAGGCGCGGCGGTACTACCTGGGCCGGAGCCCTCGCGTGGAGGACCCTCGCACCGGCGCGGGCACCCCGCGCGTCAAGGACGTGCTGCGCGGCGAGCTGGACGTCTTCATCGCCGCATGGATTTCACGGCCCCCCGCGGAGGCCACCCCGACCAGTACCTGAGGGCGCGGTCTCAGCGGGCCATGTCCACGACTCGGAGCGTCGAGAGGCCCTCCGAGGCGGAGGCCATGGACTCGCCGAGCCGGCGGGCGCTCTCCGGGAAGGGGCCACGCGCCACCTCCTGCCCCGACGGGCTCAGCACCTGGGCGACCACCTGGTCGAAGCCCTTCCGCAGCCCCATGGACTGGTGCGGCTCCCCCTTGGAATCCGCGACCATGTAGAGAGACGCCTCCAGCTCCTGCGGCGGCGACTCGCCGTGCTGGCGGAAGATGTTCTTCATGTGCTCGATGGACTCGCGGTGGCTCTTCTTGATTTCGCCCCGCGCCATGCCCTTGAAGAGCCCCGGGACGTCCCGCAGGTCCACGTGAATCAGGACGATGGGCCGCTCCTCGCGCAAGTCGTAGATGAACGAGTAGGCGTGCTGACGGAGCTCCTCCCGCGAGCCCCGGTTGGCGTACAGCACCAGCGTGGGCCGGCCCTTCCCAACGGGGACTTCACGGCCGAACACGTCCTTCAGCTCGGCGGCCTGTGCGGGAATCGCTCCCAACAGACCCAACAGACATGCGAGCACGGCGACTTTCTTCATGCAGCGGGTTCCTTCTTCAAGGGCCTACGGTGACTCGGACGAACACGGGGGCGTCCTATTCGAATCCCCCGCCCCGCACGGGTGTCGGCACCGCCCTCCCCCCTCGGTGAGGCGGCGTCCCGCACGGGCCCGGCCGGTTGCCCGGCGTTGGCCGCGTCTGTTATCGGATTTGCCATACCGCTTTGGGCTGACTCGATGCGGTGGGGGGAACGCCATGTCCGATTCGCTGAGGGTTTGTAAAGGCCTGGTCACACTGCTGCTCCTGACGCTGGCGGGGCCCGCGTCCGCCGCGAAGCCCTTCACCGAGGGCATGGTCACCATCACCCTGGATGACGGCTGGACCACCCAGTACTCGCTGGCGCGCCCCGAGCTCAATACCCGAGACATCCCCGCGACCTACGGGCTCGTCACCCGCGCCATCGCCGAGGGCTGGGGTGGATACATGACACTGACCCAGGCCCAGACGCTCATCTCCGAGGGCAACGACATCGCCAGCCACACGTTGACCCACCCGGACCTGACTTCGCTCACCCCCGCCCAGCTCCTCTCCGAGCTCCAGGACTCCCGCGCCTGGCTGGAGACCGCGCTCGGACTGCCCGCCGTCCCGAACCTCGTGGTGCCCTACGGCCTCCAAAATGGCCCGGTCCTCGACGTCATCCGCCAGCACTACGCCAGCAGTCGCACGGTGAACGCGGGGCGCAACTTCCGGGACACCGTCATCTACGAGCTTCGCGCCAATGACGTGGCCCGCGGCGTCCCCGTCAGCACGGTCCAGGGCTGGGTGGACCAGGCCCTCTCCGAGAAGAGCTGGCTCATCCTCGTGTTCCACGAGTTCACGAACGACACCCCTACGCGCGACACCCAGTACGTCACATCCGACTTCGAGGCCATCCTCGACTACGTGCAGACGCGCGGCGTGCGCACCGTCACGTTGTCCGAGGGCGTGGCCCTGACGGAGCGGCGCACCCATCCCGACCTGACGGCCGGGTTCTTCGTCTACACCGACGGGCTGCAGAACGGCTTCGCCAACTGGAGCTGGGCGGACCACTCGCTCGACGAGACGAACGTGGTGCACTCCGGCACGTCCGCCATCCGCTTCGAGCCGGACACCTGGAACGGCCTGATGTTCCACCACCCAGGCTTGGACTTGTCGCAGCACCAGTCCCTCCGTCTCTGGGTGCATGGGGGCACCGTGGGGGGACAAGCCGTGCGGCTGGTCCTCCACGATGGCGCCCAGGTGCTGGGCAGCATCCGCCTGGACACCGCGCTGGGCGGAGCCATTGCTCCGGGCACGTGGCAGCAGGTGAGCATCCCCCTCGCCAGCATCGGCGCGAGCACGGGCACGCTGCGGGACATCTACTTCCAGGACGACTCCGGCACGGACCAGCCCGTGGTGTACCTGGATGACATCGTGCTCTTGCCGCACTGAGGCCCGCGGCCTGCCGCGCGCGGCCCCGTGCGGCGTCACGGCGAGGGCGACGCCTCGGGGGGAGACAGGCGGCCCAGCAGGTGCGGCTGTCCGTCCTCGGCGACCACCCGGTAGGCCACGCCGCCCCCAGCTTGCGGCGCGGTCTGGAAGATGACCCGCGAGGGCAGCAGCAACGGCCGGCGGAACTCCGAGGTGAGCGTGAGCGCGGGCGCTTCGGCGGCCTCGCCCATCTCCGCCACGCAGCGGCCCACCGTCCACATTCCATGGACGATGGCTCGCGGAAAACCAAAGGGCTTCGCCGTGAAGCCGTACAGGTGGATGGGGTTGTAGTCCCCCGAGGCTCGGGCGTACCGGCGGCCCGCGTTCTCCGGGACGGACCAGTTGGCGGGGCGGCTGTTCGCGAAGAGCTGGGCCTCGTCCGTGGCGGGAGCGCGCGAAGCCTCCCGCGGACGCTCCCCCATGCCCGGGAGCCGGCGGAGCATGGTGGTGACCGCGCTCCACACGAGGGTGCCGTTCTCTTCCACCGCCGTGTGCAAGTCCAACTCACGGCCCTGCCGTGCCTCGCGCTGGCCTTCGACCCACGCATGGATGGCGTAGCGGGCCCCCGCGGCCAGGCGCTGGCGCTGGTGGATGTGATTGCGCACATGCACCATGCCCAACAGGCGATAGGGAAAGGCGGGGTGGTTGAGCAGGGTGAGGTGCAGCGGCATCGCGAACACCTGCGGGAACGTCAAAGGCAGGTCGCCATCCTCCGAGAACCCACACACCTCCCGGTAACGCGCGAGCTGCCTGGCGTCAGGCGTGAAGCCTTGCACGCGGACGTCCAGCCGGGGCACCTCCCCCGGACGAGAGGGTCTGCGCGCCACGGCGGCACGCAGCAACTCCCTGGCGAGCAAGGGGGGCTTGGACAGCTCCAGCGAGGGCGCAGTGTGGGACACGTTGGGGCTCCGGAATGACGCAATCAGACAAGCCCCATGGCAGCACGTGCAAGCCTTGTCGAGAAGTAGAGAGTCCGCGGTGGACGCGCCCTGGGGATGCAGGCCCCCCTTTTTCGGGGACACGGAGCGTGGGAGAACATTCCCTCCGTGTCCTGCTTCGACGAAATCACCGCGCGCGCGCTCGCCGCTGGACAGCTTCGTGCTTCTGAATCCAGTCCCCTGCGCCGGCACGCTGAAGGTTGCCGCAAGTGCGCCCGGCTGCTGGCCCGGGTGACGCCCCCCGGCGCGGCCGCGCTGCGGTCGGCGAACAGCGACTCCGTCTCGACGGACCTCGCGACTCCCGCGATGGGCAGCGAGGAGGATGATGTGCTCCCCACGGAGCCCATCCGGGTGGCGAACCGGGGTGTCGGCCGACCACCGCCGCCTCCCCGGCCTCCCACGGAGACGCAAACAGATCTCGCGGTCCCGCCGCAGGAGGCCCCCGAGCGTGGCGCTCCCACAGAGGCTCCCGGGCGCGGCGCTCGCACAGAGGTTCCCGGGCGCGGCGCTCGCATTGAGACCCCTGCACGCGGCGCTCGCACAGAGGCCCCCGGGCACGGCGCTCTCACCGAGCCCCCTGCACGCGGCGCATCCTCCGAGCCCCCTGCGCGCGGTGTGTCCCCTGAGCCATTCACGCGTGGCCCGCTCACCGCGCTCCCCGCCATTCCCGCGCCGCCCGCCATCGCCGCGCCCGCCGTTCCCGCGCCTCCGGCAGTGGTCTCCATCCCACCTCCCGAGCCACCTCGGGACCCGGGTGGGCGCATGGTGCCGCCCGCCCACGCGGCGGTGCCCAGCGCTGGCGGCAGGGCCCACGCCCCGAGCCCGCCGTCCGCACAAGCCGCGGGCAGCAAGTCCTTCGCGGGCGCGCAGGTGATCAGCGCGGGCGCGAAGTGGGTGGCGGCCCCGAATGGCGGTGCGTCCGTCTCGGAAGCGCGCGGCTCTCGCGTCACCCTGTCCATCCCGATGGCGCCCTCGCCCTTGAAGGCACCGGCCTCTGGCCCCGGGAAGGCGGGCCGCGGCGCCGTCCGCAAGGACCCCGAGGACACGGAGCCCCGCGACTCCGCGAAGGTCCGCGTGGGCCGCTACCACATCCTCGACACGCTGGGCGCCGGAGGCATGGGCGCCGTCTACAGCGCCTATGACCCGGAGCTGCACCGGCGCGTGGCCATCAAGCTGCTGCACCCGGACGCCAACCCTGCGGCACGCTCGGACGGCGCGTCGCGGCTCTTGCGCGAAGCCCAGGCCATGGCGCGGCTGTCCCATCCGAACGTCGTCTCCGTCTACGACGCAGGCACGTTCGCGGGGCGCGTGTTCATCGCCATGGAGCGGGTGGACGGCCTGTCCCTTCGCCACTGGCTCCGCGCCGAACACCGCACCTGGCGCGAGGTGCTCGGCATCTTCCGTCAGGCGGGCCGAGGGCTCGCCGCGGCGCACGCAGCCGGGCTGGTCCACCGGGACTTCAAGCCCGCCAACGTGCTCGTCAGCAAGGAGGGCCGCGCGCAGGTGACGGACTTCGGGCTGGCGCGCACCACCGCCGACATAGACGCGGCCGAGGCGGGACGCGGCACCACGCCCGCGCTGCCGCGCCTCGCCCAGGACGACCTGCTCCAGACGGCGCTCACCGAGGCCGGGCTCGTCATGGGCACGCCCGCGTACATGCCGCCCGAGCAGCACGAGGACGGGCGCATCGACGCGCGCGGCGACCAGTTCAGCTTCTGCGCCTCGCTCTACGAAGCCCTCTACGGACAGCTCCCCTTCAACGGGAAGCGCCCGGACGAGTACCTCGACGAGGCCCGCGCGGGCCGCGTGCGTCCGCCCCCACGAGGCAGCCGCGTCCCCGCGTGGGTGCTGCGCGCCGTCACCCGGGGCCTGTCCCCGTCTCCCGAAGCGCGCTTCCCGTCCATGGGCGTGCTGCTGGACGCGCTGGGGCTGGACCCCTCCGCGGCCTGGCGACGCCGTGGCGCGGTGGCCGGCGCCTCCCTGCTGCTCAACAGCGTGGTCGCCGTCACGTGGCTGCTCGTGTTCTCGCACCGCGATGGCCCCTGCCCGGACGCCGAGTTCCGGCTGTCTGGCATCTGGGACGCCGCGCGCCGGGCGGAAATCCAGAAGGCCTTCGCCGCCACGGGCAAGCCCCACGCCGCCGCCGCCTTCGAACGCGTCGCGACGACCCTGGACGGCTTCTCGAACGAGTGGACCCGCATGCACCGCGAGGCCTGCGAGGCCACACACGTCCAGGGCCTCCAGTCCGACCACGTGCTCGCGCTGCGAATGGCGTGTCTGGACCGTCGCCACTCGGCCCTGGTGGCGCTCACGGGCGTGCTCGCGCAGACGGACGCCGAGGCGCTCGGCGCGGCGCCCGACGCGGCCCAGCGGCTGCCGCCTGTCTCCGCGTGCGCGGACGTGGACTCGCTCTGGCGAGGTCTGTCGGAGCCCGCCGGGCAGCGGCAACAAGTGGAGGCCCTGCGAGCCCGGGTGGACCGGGCCACGGCCCTGGTGGACGCCGGCCGCTATCCCCAGGCCCAGGAAGAGGCCAAGGCCGTGCTGAGCGAGGCGCGCGCGCTCGGCTATGGGCCGGTGCTCGCGGAGGCCCTGGAGCTGGAGGGCCGGCTCGGGCTCGTCGCGGGAGATGACGCCCGTGCCTCCACCGCGCTGCGCGAGGCGCTCTTCACCGCGCAGGCCCACCGGCATGACCAGCTCGCGGCCCGTGCCGCCGCGCGATTGGTGACGACCGTCGCCTCGGAGCCCACGCTGGAGTCCTGGAGCGTTGAGCAGGCGCGCTCATCCATCCAGCGTGCGGGAGGCGCCTCGGAGCTGGAGGCCCTGCTCGAAACAAGTCTGGGCCGCAACGCCTTCCTCCGAGGCCAGTACGCCCAGGCGGCGGAGGCCTTCGGCCGGTCCGCGGCGCTGCGCGAGAAGGAACTGGGCGCCGAGCACCTGCTCACCCTGGAGTCCCTCCGCAATCAAGCCGCCGCGCTGTCGCGCACGCCCGAGACGGAGCGCGCCATGGGGCTGCTGCACCGCGTGCTGGAGACCACGGAGCGCGTGCTCGGCCCGGAGCATCCGCAGACCGCCATGGCCGCCAACGCCATGGGCTACCACCTGGTCATCGTCCGCCGCTTCGAGGAGGCCCTCCCCTACCTCCGCCGCGCCATCCAGTTGGAGGAACAGGCGCTGGGCCAGGACAGCGCCACGCTGAGCTACCCCCTCAACAACCTCGCGGAGGCCCTGGAGGCGCTCGACCGTCTCGCCGAGGCCCGCCCGCTACGAGAGCGCGCCCTGGCGGTGGACCTGAAGGCCTACGGCCCCGAGCACCCGGAGACCGCCACCGACCTGGCGCTGCTCGGCGCGCTGGCCCTGCGCGAGGGCAAGCCGCGCGACGCGATGGACTACGCCCGCCGGAGCCTCGCCGCCTACGAGGCCATCCAGAAGAACCACCCGGATGCGGCGGCGCCGCTCACCACGCTCGGGCTGGCGCTGCATGCCGTGGGCAAGACGCACGAGGCCCGCGGCATGCTGGAGCACGCGCTCACCCTGCGCACCCAGCACCCCGGCCCCGCCGAGGACCTCGCGAGCACGCGCTTCGCCCTCGCCCGCGCCCTGGCGAAGCAGGACGGCCCCCGGGCCCGAGGGCTGGCCACCCAGGCCCTCCACTTCTACACGTCCGAGGAGAACACCTACGCCACCGAGGCCAGCGACGTCCGGGGCTGGTTGCAGACCCTCCGGCGCCGGGGGCGCTGACACGCGGTGTCTGGAAATCACGCCTCTCCGCGCACATTTTCAGCCGCCGCTTCGACAATCCCGAGAGCGTTCCGCCGCGGGCCCGCCCCGCCTGTTCCGGAGGTTGTCATGCACGTCCTGTCCGTGAGCCCTCGGCCCACCCGTCCCGCGCCGCCCCGCCGAGGCACCGCCGCGCCGGGCCGGACGGCCCCGCTCACGCCGTCCCTTCCCGTCCGTGAGGGCACGGGCCTGCCCCTCCCGGACCGGTTCTTCCAGACGGAGTCCGGGCGGGGCGTCCCCATCCGCGTCTGACGCGGTCGCCATCCGTGCAGCCGCACAGCCAGGCGGCCCTCACGCCATTCGCGGCGCGCCCGTCACTTTCCGACGCGGCAGGCGAGGTGAGTCTTTAGACTTCACCCAATGCTTCACGTCATTCCCCTGGGCGGCCTGGGCGAAATCGGCCTCAACTCCATGGTCATCGCCTGCCGTGGGGAGATGCTGCTCATCGACGCAGGGCTGATGTTCCCCTCCGCGGGGATGCCCGGCGTGGACATCATCATTCCGGACTTCAGCCACTTGAAGCAGAACGCCGCGCAGCTCCAGGGCGTGCTGCTGACGCACGGCCACGAGGACCACCTGGGCGCCCTGCCCTACCTGCTCACCGAGGTCCCCGTCCCCGTCTACGGCACGCGCTTCACGCTGGCCCTGGCGCGCCACCGGCTGGAGGAGCTGGGCATCGAGGCGGACCTGCGCGAAATCGAGCCGCGCGAGCCCTTCACCGTGGGCACCGCCTTCCGCGTGGAGGCCAGCCGCGTCACGCACACGGTGCCGGACGCGGTGGGCTACATCCTGCGCACGCCCGAGGGCACGCTCATCCACACCGGGGACTTCAAGCTGGACCCGGACCCCATTGACGGACTGCGCACGGACCTGGAGCGCTGGGGCGAGGCCGGCGAGGAAGGCGTGCTGTGCCTGCTCTCCGACTCCACCAACTCCGAGGTGAAGGAGGAGACGGGCAGCGAGCGCGTGGTGGAGCAGACCTTCGAGCGCCTCTTCCAGGGCGCCACCGGGCGCATCGTCGTGGCGCTGTTCTCCTCCAACCTGCACCGCGTCCGGCACCTGCTCGCGCTGGCGGAGCGCCTGGGCCGCAAGGTGGCCCTCCAGGGCCGCAGCATGCTCCGCAACGTGGAGATGGCGCGGCAGCTGGGCTACCTCGACGTGCCCGACTCGCTCTTCGTCCACGTGGACACCGTGCCGGCCCTGCCCGCCCAGCGCGTGCTCGTGCTGACCACCGGCGCCCAGGGGGAGCCCCGGGCGGGGCTGTCCCAGCTCGCATCCGGAGAGGGACCGGTGCGGCTGAATCCCGGCGACCTGGTGGTGCTCAGCTCGCGCCCCATCCCCGGCAACGAGCGCACCGTGGGCGCGCTCATCGACGCCCTCTTGTGGCGCGGCGCGCGCGTGGCCTACGCCCAGGTGGAGCCGGGCATCCACGTCTCCGGCCACGCCAGCCAACCCCAGCAGCGGCGCGTGCTGGACCTGGTGAAGCCCGCCCACTTCATCCCCGTCCACGGCGAGGGCCGCCACCTGCACAAGCACCTGCTCACCGCGCGCGAGGCGGGCCTGGAGCCGGCCCAGTGCCTGCTGGCGCAGGACGGTGACGTGGTGACGTTCGAGGAGGGCCGGGGCCGCTTCACCGGCAGCGTGCCCGTGGGCCGCGTCCTCAAGGACCGGTTCGGCAGCGGGCTGCTCACGCAGGACACGCTCCAGGAGCGCGTCCGGCTGTCGGAGACGGGCATGGTGGCCGCGGTGGTGGTCCTCCAGCGGGACTCCCAAAAAATCGTCGCGGGGCCCCAGCTGTCCGGCCAGGGCCTGTCCGTGGACGAACAGGCGCTGCTGCCCCGGGTGGCCCGGGACGCGCTGACGCACTTCGAGGAACTGTCCCCCACCCTGCGGGGCGATGACGCCCTGGTGAGAGAGGAACTCACCCGGGCCGTGCGCCGGGCCTTCAAGGCGCACACGTCCAAGCGCGCCCTGGTGGTGCCCTTGGTCGTCCGGGTGTAGGTATGGTAAGGGCCGCCACCCATGCCATCCTTCGACGTCGTCTCGAAAATCGACCTCGCTGAGCTCGACAACGCGGTCAACCAGACCAAGAAGGAGATCAGCACCCGGTACGACTTCCAGGGCACCCACGCCGACGTGGTGCTGGCCCCGGACCATACCGCCATCACCGTGAAGGCCAACAGCGAGGACCGCGTCCAGGCCGCCAAGGAAGTCCTCCTGGCGAAGCTGGCCAAGCGCAACATCAGCCTGTTCGCCCTGGAGTATGGCGACATCGAGAAGACGGGCCTTCACAACGTGAAGCAGGCCATCAAGCTCCAGCAGGGCATCCCCGTGGAGAAGTCCAAGGAGTTGGTGAAGCTGCTCAAGGACTCGAAGATGAAGGTCCAGGGCTCCATCCAGGCCGACCAGCTTCGCGTCACGGGCAAGAACCGGGATGACCTCCAGGCGGCCATCGCCCTGTTCCGCAAGGAGCAGGACCGGCTGAAGCTGGACATGCAGTTCACCAACTTCCGCGATTGAAGAGGCCCATGCGCGCTGCCGCCCTGTCCTTCTGCCTCCTGTTCTGCGCCCCGGGCGTCGCGTCCGCCCAGGCGGAGCGTTCCTCCAAGCCGGTCCCGTCCCTGGCCAAGCCGCCCCGCATCCAGGGCGGCCTCAAGGCCTTCGCCTCGCCGCTGACGCTCAAGCCGGTGGCCGCGGAGGGCGCCACCGCGTCGTTCACCGCCAAGGTGGGCGCGCGCAAGGACACGCTCTACGTGGGCGTGGAGGCCACCGACGACCAGCTCCAGGCCGGCGACCTGCTCACGCTGTCCCTCTACTTCCCGAACACCGGCCCCACCTCCACGGGCTACACGTGGCGCTTCGCCTTCGATGGCAAGCGGGCCTCGGGCGCGGACAGCGGCACGCCGCAGTTCGCCCAGGACCTGGTGACGGCGGCCGTGCAGCGCCAGGGCAACACGCTGCTGCTGATGGCGTCGGTGCCCGTGCGCGCCTTCCCCCGCTTCCCCGCGGTGGACCCGCTCGTGTTCGACCTGTGCCTCACCTACGAGGACCGGGACAGCGCGGAGAGCAAGGTGTCCTCCATCTCCAACTGCCAGAGCGGCACCATGGTGGGCGACGCGCTCCGGCTGTCGGACGAGCCGCGCAAGGGCCTCAAGCTCAAGCCGCCGGAGACGGTGACGGCGCTCGAGCCGCGCCAGGACGGCTGGCTGGGCTGGGACTACATGAGCTACCCAGCCTGGGCCCAGGGCGACGACGCGCTGACGCCCGCGTCCCTGCGCAGCCTGGTCGCTCCCGAGGCCGTCAACCCGTCGAGCGTCGGCCTGAACGTGCCGGAGACGCTCAGCCTGCCGGACGACGGCCGCATCGTGACGGTGGTGACGGGGAAGAATCCGTATGCCGTCGCGGGTCAATGTGACGCCGATGACGAGCTGCGGCTGGGCTTCTACCACGTCACCGGGAAGACGGCCCGGCGGGTGCTCGAGTGGCCGGCTGCTACGTGCGCGCTGGGGCGCACGTCGTCGGTGGAGCTGGATGAAGAGGGCGTGCTGTCCATCCGTTACTCGAACGGCACGTCCATGAACTTCGCCTGGAGTGGGAACCACTTCTCGCGAACCGAACTCGGAAAGCGGTAGACGCAGTGGAAACCACCACCCCCAAGAGCCTGTACATGATGACCCTCGGCTGCCCGAAGAACCGGGTGGACTCCGAGGTGATGCTGGGCACGCTGCGCCACCGCGGCTACACCCTGGTGCAGGAGCCGTCCGACGCCCAGGTCATCGTCGTCAACACGTGCGCCTTCATCGGCCCCGCCAAGCAGGAGTCGGTCGACTCCATCCTGGAGATGGCCGAGCTGAAGAAGTCCGGGGCCTGCAAGACGCTGGTGGTGACAGGCTGCCTGTCCCAGCGCTACGGCGACGAGCTGTCGAAGGAGATGCCGGAGGTCGACCACTTCCTGGGCACCAGCGCGTACGCCCAGATTGGTGACCTGCTGGCCGCCGAGGCCTCGCCGCGTCAGGTGATTCCGGACCCCGACTACATCCACGACGCCAACACGCCGCGCATCAACTCGATGCCGAAGTACACGGCGTACCTCAAGGTGTCCGAGGGCTGCGACAACGCCTGCGCCTTCTGCATCATCCCCACCCTGCGCGGCGGGCAGCGCTCGCGGACCATCGACGACGTGGTCGCCGAGGCGAAGCAGCTGGCGGAGAGCGGCGTGCAGGAGCTGAACCTCGTGGCGCAGGACCTCACGGCCTACGGGCACGACTTGCCCGGCAAGCCGAAGCTGCACGACCTGCTCAAGGCGCTGGTGCAGGTGGACGTGAAGTGGATCCGCCTCCACTACGCCTACCCGCGCGTGTTCCCGGACGAGCTCATCGACGTGATGGCCTCGGAGCCGAAGATTGCCCGGTACCTGGACATGCCGGTGCAGCACGTCAGCGACAAGCTGCTCCTGTCCATGAAGCGCGGCCGCAACTCGGAGTTCCTCAAGGGCCTGCTGACGAAGCTGCGCGACCGCGTCCCCGGCCTGGTGATGCGCACCTCGCTCATCGTCGGTCTGCCGGGTGAGACGGACGAGGACTTCGAGATGCTGAAGGAGTTCGTGAAGACGCAGCGCTTCGAGCGCCTGGGCGTCTTCCAGTACTCCGACGAAGAGGGCACCGCCGCCTACCACCTGCCGGACAAGGTGCCGCAGAAGACCATCGAGCGCCGCTGGCGCGAAATCATGGCCATCCAGAAGCGCATCAACCGCGAGCAGAACAAGAAGCTCGTGGGCAAGCGCCTGGAGGTGCTGGTGGAAGGCCCCGCGCCGGAGACGGAGCACCTGCTGGTGGGCCGCCACCAGGGCCAGGCGCCGGACATCGACGGCATGGTCTACATCAACGACGGCATGGCGTACCCGGGCGAAATCGTCACCGTGGAGGTGACGGAGGCGCACGACTACGACCTGGTGGCCCGCGTGGTGGAGCGCCCGGATCCGAAGGACCGCGAGCTCACCGCCCGCGACGCGCACCCCGCCCCAGTGCCGCTGTCGAAGCTGCAGCGCCCGGCACCCCGCGCGGAGTAAGCGCGAAGGCCCCGGACGCCGCGGGAGCCCTCCTCAGCGGGAGGGCTCCTCCAGCACCAGCGTGCGTCCCGGGCTGACGGCCCGCAGGCGCTCACGCAGCTTCTCCCGGTCGGCCTTCGCCGTCTTCGGCGTGGCCGCCAGCTTCTCGTGCAGCTCCCGCGCGGTGGCGTCGTACCAGACCTCGCGCACCGGGCCGCCCTCGGCCACGTGCTTCGCGACGCCCGCGAGCAGCCGGCAGCAATCCTCCCAGCCCTTGTCCTGCTGCGGTCCACCCTGCTCCCGGGTGAAGGCGATGGCGTCGTCCAGCGTCCGCCCATCCTGGAGGTACACGTTGATGAGCGCCCGGGCCGCGCGGTTCGCTGAGTCCCGCATGCTGAGCCACAGGTACCAGGCCTTGCCCTCTGGCGCGGGCGACTCCACGGCGTAGATTTCGGTGATGGGCACGGGCGTGCCCTCCGGCCCCAGCCCCATGAGCCCGGCCTCGGGGGACACGAGCAACACGAAGGAGTCGGTGGGCAGCTTGAGCGTCTCGGCCTGCAGCGTCCCGGGCGTCTCGCTCACCAGGCGCCGGGCCAGGTCCGCGGCCACCTCGTAGCGGTGACGGCCCCGCTCCTCGTGCACCACCAGGTGCCAGTCGCGCAGCACGGCCTGGAGGTTGGTGTGGGCCCACTGCTGGCGGAACTCGAAGGTGTCCACGCCCTTGCGGCGGCAGATGTCGTCGAGCATGAAGCGGAGCGCGTCCAGCATCTCCGAATCCTTCAGCATGTCGATGTAGCGCGTGTAGCCCACCCGCTCCGCCACGCGCTCGATGATGGCCAGCAGTCCGAAGCGGATGGCGCCACTCGCGTCCTGCACCGACAACCGGCCCCGCTCCACTTCCTTGGAGAGGGCGTCGTACATCCGCGTGACGCCCTCCTTTTCCAGGTAGCGGCGGGCCAGCTCGATGGAGCGGCGCTGTTCGGTGTACTGGTGGTCGAACTCGGTGGGAGACGGTCGCATGTGCGGCAGAGGAGAACGCAGCACCCCGTCCCCTGTCCAGGCAACGCTAACGCGGGTCCTCGGGCTCCAACTCCCGCTCCTCAGGCGGGGGCTCACGCGAGGAGGCCCCCCGCGACGGCGCCGCCACGCCCTCGCCCAGGGGCGTGGGCTGGCACTCACAGACGGTGCGGCGTGACGCGGCCTCCGTGACGAAGGCACACGCGGTGGGGCACTCGGGCTGGCGGCCTTCCTCGAACAGGGCCAGGGTGAAGTCACGGGCGGCGGACAGCACCGCGTGGCAGGCAGGCAGCGTCTGCGTCAGCGAGCGCCAGGGCAGCCGGTGCTGCGTCGTCAGCCCGCGGCTGGTGGCGGGGAAACTCAGGCCCACGCCGCAGCCCGAGGCGAGCTTCTGCCCGTCCGGCCCCAGCGGCTCCAGATGAAGGCGCCCGCCCTCGGGCAAGTCCCGGTACACGGCGCCACTCACGGACAGGCTTCCGTCGGGCTCGCGGCGGACGTGCAGGCCGTAGCAGGCCTCCTCTCGGAAGCTGCCATCGGGCGCGGCGCAGTGCCTCACGGAGGAGTCCTCCGCGGGCCCCAGGCGCGGACGCCGCAGCACCAGCGCCCCACCCTTCGCGTCGAGCGTCGCGGTGAAGCGGCCCCAGACGTCCGGACCCAAGCGGCCCAGGCTGCTCGGTGAGTCCCACCGCCCGGCCGCCTCCACCACCAGCGGGCGAACGCCCACGCCGTCGGCCACCTCCACGGCGTCCAGCGCGAAGGTCCTCGGCGGCAGGTTGGCGGTGGTTTCGAGGGGTTGCAGCCCCTGCGCCTCCGCGAGCCGCACGGACACCCGGGAGAAGGGCTCCCGGGTGCCGAGGACGAACGGCCCCGTGAGCTCCGCACCCTCCTGGGTCATCCGCGCGGCCAGCAGGGGCCAGTCACCGAGTGGCTCGCGGCTGAGGTCCAGGACGTGGACCTCGCGAGACGCCTCCGTGGAGGCCGCCTCGGCCGCGTAGTCCGCGCGGGGCCGCGAGGCCGTGAAGGTGACCTCCCGCCGCAAGGGGTCCACGGTGAGCGCGTAGGGCTCCAGCACATCCGCGCCCAACGTCACCGCGCACGCCTTCTCGCCCGACAGCCCCGCCGTCTTCATGGGCGACGGGACGGGCCCCACGGAGAACGCGGGCAGCGGCACCACCGGCCAGGAGCGGAAGCCTCCCGCGGGCTCCGGGGTGCGGATGGTGCCCTCGGGAGCCGGCGGCTCGCCCTGGAAGCAGCCTCGCGCCACGAGCGAGAGCGGCCGCGCCACGTCGAGCACCACGGGCACCGGCCGCGAGCCCAACCGGCCCGCCACGGTGAGCCGCAAGGCGGGTGACGCCAACAGGGGCAACGTCTGCCCCTGGAAGCCGCGTGGACGCGAGGGGCCCGCGGCGGGCGCCCGGTGACACCCGGCCCCGGCCGCCAGCCCCAACCATCCCAGCACGAGGAACGCGCGACGCACGTTCCCCAGGTTACTGCTTCTTGGACTTGGTGAAGTCATCCACGCGGGTGTCGTCGGGCACGTCCAGCTTGAAGCTGTCCGCGTCGAGGCCCACGTTCGTCTTCAGGTTGAGGAACGAGATGGTGTTCTCGCTGCCGTCCGGATCCACCACCGTGCTCTTCAGCACCTGCGCCGTGGCGGGGTCCACCTCCAGGCGCACCTGGCGGAAGCGCGGCTCGTTCTTCAGCGGATCCAACACCAGCAGCGTGCCCTTGCAGTCCTTGCAGGCGCCCTTCGTGATGGAGAACTCGTCCGCGAGCTTGCCCTGGCCGAAGAGGAACGTCACCGACGCGGAGAGCTGGCTGGTGTCCACGGCGGCCACCGTGAGGCTCTGCGCGGCCGGGTCGTACGCGTACACCTTGTTGCCCGCGAGCACGAAGGTGCGCGGCGAGGGCTTCTGGTACTCGAAGCGCATCAGGCCGGGCTTCTTGTACGTGACGACGCCCTCGGAGGTCTGCGTGCGGCGGAAGGTCTTGTACTTGTAGTCCTGCCGGAAGCCCGCGCGGAAGTCGCCGGTCTTCTCGTAGAAGGCCTGCATCCGGTCCACCAGGGACTTCACTTCCGGCGTCATGGCCGGCTTCTCGGGGGTGGTCGCGGCGGCCTGGGGCGCCTTCGGAGCGGCGGCGGCCGGAGCCGTCTGCGCCGCGGGCGCGGCCTTCACGGGCGCGGCGGCGGCGGGGGTCGCGGGGGCGGACAGGAGCGTGGCGAGCAGGGCTTCGAGGAACATGGCGTGCATCTCCAGGCAGGCCCTGGGGGCCCGCAGTGTCCATCTAAACCATCCCGACGGGGCCTGCGCCCCAGCATTCACGGGGCCTTCTTGAAGATGCGCTTCCTCTGTTTGATGGCCAGCACGTAGAAGCGCTCCCTCAGGGCCTGGGCATCCTCGGGGGACAGGTCTCCCGACTGGCCCAGGTGCTCGTCCCGCCAGGCGATCGCCCGGCTGATGCAGGCGGACGCCGCGGCGGAGATGTTGAGGCTCTGGCTGAACCCCTTCATGGGCACCCAGAACGTCCCATCCACGCCCTTCAGCACCTCCTCGCTCACGCCGTACCGCTCGTTGCCGAAGACGAGCGCCATCTTCGTATCGAAGCGCAGCGTGTAGAGGCTCGTGGCCCCGTCCTGGATGGCGGACGCGTACAGCGAGAAGCCGCGTGACTTGAGGTGCTCACGGCACTCGGTGAACGTCTTGTACAGCTTGACGTCCAGCCACTTGTCACAGCCCTGGGCCACCCTCGAGTTGGGGATGAAGGGGGCCTCCGGGTTGACGACGATGTGGACCTCCTGCACGCCCATGGACTCGCAGGTGCGCAGCACCGCGGCCATGTTGAAGCTGTCCTCCAGCCGGTCGAGCACCACCGTGAAGTTGCGCGTGCGGTGACTCACGACGCGATCAATCTTCTCCTTGCGCACGTCGAGCAGGAGCTGCTCCGGCTCGAACTGCTCCCGCTCGTAACGCTCGTAGCGCCCGCCACCACCGGACATGGACTCAGCGCCTCCCGCCGGCCGACTTGCGCGCCGGAGACTTCTTGGCGGAAGCCCCGGACTTGCCAGCAGCGGCCTTCTTCGCGGCGGAGCCGGACTTGCCAGCGGTCTTCTTCGCCGTAGCGCCAGCCTTGCCCGCGGCCTTCTTCGCGGCCGAGCCCGACTTGCCCGCGGCCTTCTTCGCCGCCGAGCCCGACTTGCCCGCTGCCTTCTTCGCCGCAGCGCCAGCCTTGCCAGCAGCGGCCCTCTTCGAGGACGCACCAGCCCTGCCAGCACCGTTCTTCGAAGCCGAGCCCGACTTGCCCGCAGCCTTCTTCGCGGACGCACCAGCCCTGCCAGCACCGCTCTTCGCGGCGGCGGACTTCCCAGCGGTCTTCTTCGCCGTGGCGCCAGCCTTGCTCGCGGCCTTCTTCGCAGCCGAGCCCGACTTGCCCGCAGCTTTTTTCGCCGCGCCAGCCTTGCCGGGGGCCTTCTTCACGGACTCGCCGGACTTCCCAGCGGCATTCTTCGCCGCGGAACCGGCCGTCCCCGCCGCCTTCTTCGAGGCGGAGGCGTCGGACCTGCGCGCTGCGGGCTTCACGGCCGCGGCGCCGGACTTGCGAGCAGCTCCCGATGCGCTGGACGCCCCCTGCGCGGCCTTCTTCGCGCGAGCGGCCTTCGCGGGAGGCTCCACCTGGAGCTTGTCCGTGCGGCCCGTGAACAGCACCTCCGCCACGGAGTCCATCAGCGGCTGCATGCCCTCGCCGGTGGCGCAGGACACGGGGTAGACGCGAATGCCGCGCTCCCGCAGCGCCTCGGTGAAGTCCGCGAGCCGCGCCTGGGCATCCGGCAGGTCCTGCTTGTTCGCCGCCACCACCTGCGGCTTGGACGCCAGCTCCGGGCTGTACTTGGCCAGCTCCGCGTTGAGCACGTCGAAGTCGTGCAGCGGCGCGCGGCCCTCGCCCTCCGCGCCCATGTCGATGAGGTGGATCAGCACCTTGCACCGCTCGACATGCCGCAGGAACTGGTGGCCCAGGCCCACGCCCTCACTGGCGCCCTCGATGATGCCGGGGATGTCCGCCATCACGAAGGACAGGCCGTCCTTGTACTGGACCATGCCCAGGTTGGGGACCAGCGTGGTGAACGGGTAGTCGGCGATCTTCGGCCGCGCCCGGCTCACGCGGGAGATGAAGGTGCTCTTGCCCGCGTTGGGGAAGCCCAGGAGCCCCACGTCCGCCAGCAGCTTCAGCTCCAGCCGGAGGGTGATCTCCTCGCCCTTCGTCCCGTCCTGGGCGAAGCGGGGCGTCTGGCGCGTGGACGTGGCGAAGTTCATGTTGCCCAGGCCGCCGCGCCCGCCCTTCGCCGCCACCCAACGCTGGCCGGCCTCGCTCAGGTCCACCAACAGCTCTTCCGTGTTGGCGTCCTTCACCAGCGTGCCCACGGGCACCTTGAGCACCATGTCATCGGAGGCGCGACCGTTACAGTCGCTGCCCATGCCGTGCTCGCCGTTCTTGGCGCGGTGGTGCTGCTGGTAGCGGTAGTCGAGCAGCGTGGTCAGCTGCGGATCCGCCACGAAGACGACGGAGCCACCGTTGCCGCCGTCCCCGCCGTTGGGGCCACCGCGCTCGATGTACTTCTCCCGCCGGAACGAGACAGCGCCATTACCGCCGTCCCCCGCCTTCACGAAGATGCGGACCTCGTCGACGAACTTCATCTGGAACTCCTGGATAAACGAAGAGCGGGCCGCCCTCGCATCCCGCTGCCGGAAGGGCGCGTGGACTGGAGAAGCGACCCGCTCGTGGGTGCCGCACGGTTGCCGGCCTCAGGGGGCCGGCCAGCCGTCAGGCGCTCGCCTGCTCGGCGGCGACCGGGTAGACCGAGACCTTCTTGCGGTCGCGGCCCAGGCGCTCGTACTTCACCACGCCGTCCACCACCGAATAGAGGGTGAAGTCGCGGCCGAGCTTCACGTTGGAGCCGGCGTGGATGACCGTGCCGAGCTGACGGACCAGGATGCTGCCCGCCGACACCGTCTCACCGCCGTACACCTTCACGCCACGATACTGCGGGTTGGAATCGCGACCGTTGCGCGACGAACCCTGACCTTTTTTATGAGCCATGACACCGTACTCCTGAAGTTTGAGGTGAAACCGCCCGGACTAACCGGCGATGGAGGTGACCTTCACCTCGGTGTACGGCTGACGGTGACCACGGCGACGGGTCCAGCCCTCCTTCTCCTTCCGGAAGTGGAGGACGCGGCGGTGCTTGTCCTGAGCCAGGACCTTGCCGACCACCTTGGCGCCCGAAACGGTCGGCTGGCCCACCTTCGGGCTGTCCGAACCACCGAGCATCAGGATTTCCGTGAAGGTCACCTCGGCGCCGACGTCGCCCGCGATCTTTTCGATCCGGACCACATCGCCCTCGGCGACGCGGTACTGCTTCCCGCCCGTGCGAATCACTGCGTACATCGTCAAACCCCTGTCATCTGTCGGGTTGGGTCAACCCGTGGAATCGACCGCGCATTTCGGACGGGTGGACCATCCAATCGCGCCAAAGGCGGCGGGATTTACGGGAGATACCCTGGGGAGTCAAGGTGGTTGAAGGATCAGACCGCGACTCCCTGCCGGTTTACGGACCCCCTGGGGCAATGCTAACTCGGAAAGCGGGCTTCCGACCGCCTTCCGCGGCCCAGCCCGACTACCTCGTCCCGAGGGGGAACCACCATGAAGAAGCTCCTGATCGGCCTCGTGGCCACCAGTTCTCTTGTTTTTGGCGCCGGCTGCGGCGGTGACGGCGACCTCTGCGAGGACCTCGCGGATTCATTTAGCTCCCTTTCGGGCAAGGTCGACGGGTGTCCGGAGATCAGCCCCTTCATCTCCGAGCTCCGCCTGGGCGAGGAGGAGATCAACCAGTGCAAGGAGTCGCTCGACCGCTGCACGGACGCCGACAAGGACAAGCTGCGTCGCGCGGCGGACTGCATCAGCGGCGTCTCGCAGTGCCGCAGCGCGACCATCGAGGCCTGGGCCAACGAGCTCGAGTCCTGCCTGGACTTCACGCTCAGCGACGGCTGCGCCAACAGCAGCGAGGAGTAGCCACCGTGGCGTGAGCCCGCCTCACGCCGTCGTGTCGCTCCGGGCCCGGCTCCTGACTCAGGGAGACCGGGCCCTCTCATGTCCGGCCCCCGCCGGACTCCGCCCGCCCAGCACCCGCCGGAGCCGCCTGTAGCGCTGGAGCATGTCCACTTCCAGCGGCGCGAGCTTCAAGCCCCGCTCGTACTGCTCCAGGGCCTGGGACAGGTGGCCCTCGCGCTCCAGCGCGCCCCCGGACTGGAAGTGGGCCCGCGCCGACCCCATGGCCTGGGGCCTGCGCGCCAGGAACTCCCGCCGCAGGGACTCCAGCTGCTCGGCCGTGAGCCCCGCCTCCAGGCACTTCGCGACCCCACGGTGGTTGCCGCGCCAGGCGTCGTAGAGGGCCCGCTGGACCGTGGCCCCCAGCGCCTCCGCCGCCTCACGGACCCGGATGCGGAGCGCGTCGACCTCCGCGCGCTGAGGGGGCGTCAGGGGCTTGCGCTCCAGCACCTCCAGCGAGCGCCAGGCCTCCCGCGTGCGCAGCCGCACCGTGCCCATGTCCGCGTCCGGCGCCAGCGCCAGCACCGCGTACGCGTCCCCCGCCGAGCGCCGGCGCCAGGCCTCCAGCGTGCGCGCCACCGCGGGGTCCTCCACCGCGGGGCGGGACTGGGGAGACTGCACGGGAGTGCCCTTCTGGAGGACAGCGTCCACCGCCGCCTTGAGCACCGCGGTGGCCTCCACGAACTGGACGCCGAAGCCCGTGGGCATCCCCCAGACACGGGCCTGCGCGGGCGGGACGAGCCGCACCACCTCGCAGAGCACCGACAGGGGCCCCGACTCCAGCTCCAGGACCAGGGGGAGGCGCGCGCACAGCGGCGGGAGGATGTGACCGCCCTGGAGGAAGAGTCCACCTCGGGACAGGCCGCTGCCCACGAGCCGGACGGGGTTCTCCCCGGGGCGCAGGACCACCTGCACCGGCAGCTCCACGAGGGAGGCCCGTGGCGCCGGGGCCTGCGCCGGACGGCGGGGGGACGGGACCACCTGCGAGCCGGCCACCGCCTCCTCGCGGGAGCCCACCTGGGGCCGTCCCCTGGCAATGGGCTTCAGGGCCGAAGGCGCGCCACGCAGGGCCGGGTTCTCCTTCCGCGCCATCCCCTGCCCCTCCTCGGCGACCGCGATTTGAAGCGCGTGCCGGAAGGCCTGGATGGAGGGGTACCGGTCCTCCGGCTTCTTGGCCAGGGCCCGCAGGATGACGTGCTCCAGCGGGGCGGCCACGGAGGGATTCACCGAGCGCAGCGGAGGCGGCGTCCGGAGCTGGTGGGCCACGAGCTGCGCCGTCATCCCCTCGTCGGTGAAGGGCAGCCGGCCGGTGAGCAACTGGTAGGCGATGACGCCCAGCGCATACAGGTCCGCGCGGCCGTCCACGCCACGCCCCAGGGACTGCTCCGGCGCCATGTACTCGGGCGTGCCGACGATGATGCCCGCGTGCGTCTGGGGCATCTGCGCGTCCCCCAGCTTGGCGATGCCGAAGTCCAGCACCTTGACGAAGGGCGCCCCCCGCTTGCGGCGCGACACGAAGATGTTGTCCGGCTTGAGGTCGCGGTGAACGATGCCCCGCGAGTGCGCGGCCTGGAGCGCGTCACACACCTGCGCCAGCACCGAGACGACCGCGCTCGCCGCCAGCGGCGTGCCCACCCACGCGGACAGCGGGGCGCCATCCAGCAGCTCCATGATGAGGTAGGGCCGCGGCGGCGTGGCATCCATGTCGAAGATGCTGACGATGTTCTCGTGGCCGATGAGGTTCACCGCCCGCGCCTCGGCGTGGAAGCGCTGCACCAGCTCCGGGTACATGGTCAGGTGCGCGTGCAGCACCTTCACCGCCACCCGGCTGCCAATGGACACGTGCTCGCCCAGGTAGACGGAGCCCATGCCGCCCCGGCCCAGCCGGCGCACCAGCCGGAAGCTGCCACACCGGCCGCCCACCAGCGGGTCCTCCGCCTCCACGGCCGGGCCGCACCTCCCCTCCGCGCGCACCAGCGTTGAACACGTGGCCCCCGTCACATGCCGCCGGCCACACGCCCCACAGACTCCACCGCTGCTCACGTCGGGCATCCGCCTCCCCCCACGAACCGCGCGGCCACCATGGAACCCGGGAGCACCGCGTTCCACTGGCGATGGGGGCGGATGTCAGCTTGTGCCGCACCCCCGGTGCCAGGGTCGCAGACGAGGGTCCTTTGGCGGACGCTGTGCGTGCCGACAATCCATCAGGGTGGGTAGAGTGCGCCGCCATGTCGCCCGTCCCGCGCCGCATCCCCGTCGTCAACCTGTCCCACTACACCGCCGGCACCCCGCAGGAGCGCGCCCGCTTCGTCCAGGTCTTCGGCGACGGACTGAAGGAGTTCGGCTTCGTCACGGTGGAGGGCCACGGCATCGACGATGGCCTCATCCGCCGCACCTACGGCGACGTGGAGCGCTTCTTCGCGCTGCCAGAGGCCACCAAGTCCCAGTACGCCCAGGCCACGCACGGCGGCCAGCGCGGCTACATCGGCTACGGGCAGGAGCACGCGAAGAACCGCAAGGTGGGCGACCTGAAGGAGTTCTGGCACGTGGGCCGCGAGCTGCCCTCCAGCCACAAGTACCACCAGCTCTATGGCGCCAACGTGTGGCCCACCGAGGTGCCGTCGTTCCGTGAGCACACGCTGTCGCTCTTCAACGCGCTGGACGGCGCCGCCGGCGTGATGCTCCAGGCCATCGCCGAGTACTTCGGCGTGGCGCGCGACACCTTCCGGGACATGGCCACGGATGGGAACTCCGTGCTGCGCGTCATCCACTACCCGCCGCTGAAGGAGCGCTTCATCCCCGGAGGCGTGCGCGCCGCCGAGCACGAGGACATCAACCTCATCACCCTGCTCTGCGAGGGCACCGCGTCCGGACTGGAGCTGCTCACCCGGGACGGCGAGTGGCTGCCGGTGGACACGCTGCGCGGACAGATTGTCGTCGACTCGGGCGACATGCTCAGCCGCGTGACGAATGAAATCATCCCCGCGACCACGCACCGTGTGGTGAATCCGCGCAGCAAGGACGACGACACGGTCCGCTACTCGATGCCCTTCTTCGTGCATCCCTACGCGGACTGCGTGCTGGAGGCCCTGCCCTGCACCCAGACGGCCGACACCCCGGCCCGCCACGCGCCCATCACCGCGGATGCCTTCCTCAAGCAGCGCCTGCGCGAGAATGGCCTGCTGAAGTAGCGCCGCGTGACGACCGCCACCGACGCCATCGAGCTGTTCGCCGTCCAGCCTCGCGTTTCGCTGGAGGACTTCGCCTTCGCGGCCACGTTCACCGCGCGGCATCGGGAACTGGCCGCGAGGGTGGATGCCCTGCGCGCCCGGGACGCGGCGGGACAGCCACTCCACCCGGCCCTCGCCGTTTGGCCCGAGGCGGTGGGCGCGGCGCTCCTCTTCCAGGGCCACGTCTCCGCGGTGCGCGGGAAGAAGTCATTCGAGGACGCGGTGAAGCGCGTGGCGCGCGCCGAGGCCTGGGACGTCTGGCACGCCTGGCGCACGCACCATCCGCCCACGCTGCGGGAATGCGTGTACGCGGCGCGCGCGGCGCTGGTGCACCGGACGCTGTGGAACACCTTCGCCGGCATCGCCCGGGACTTCGGTTTGTGGGTCGTCGCCGGCAGCGCCCTGCTCCCCGCCAGCCGCCGGGGCCCGGACACGCCCGACTTCGAGCCGTACGGGGCGCGCACGTACAACACCAGCTACACCTTCTCGCCTGAAGGTCGCTGCGTGGCGACGACGCGCAAGGTCAACCTGGTGCCCACGCGAGAGGACGTGTTGCACCTCAGCCCCGGCCGCCCGGAGGACCTGACCGTCCTTTCCACGCCCTTCGGCAGGCTCGGGACGCTCATCGGCTACGACGGCCACGCCAGGCCGGCCACCCGCGAGGAGCCCTGGTTCGTCCCCTGTGCGCAGTACCTGGACGCCCTGGGCGTGGACATCCTCGCGCACCCCGCCTCACCCGATGTTCTCGACCCGAGCGCAGCAGACGTGTCCGACGCGGGCCTCCCCGCCCAACTCGGTACGCTCCAGCGCGTACGCTACGTGGTGAGCGCACAGGGCGTGGGAGATGTGCTGGGCACCCGGTTCGAAGGTGTCTCGCGCATCCTGGAGCGCACGCCGTCCGGCACCATCCGCATCCTCGCCCAGACCGCCTCCCCTCGGGACGAGGCCGTGTTGCAGGCAACGGTGCCGCGCCCCTGAGCAATCGGGCGCCGCACTCGCAAGGTCCTCTCAGTCGCCGAGCTTCTTCTTCAGCAGCTCGTTCACCAGCGCGGGATTTCCCTTCCCCTTCATGGCCCGCATCACCTGGCCCACGAAGAAGCCGAACACCTGCTTCTTGCCCGCGCGGTACTTCTCAATCTCACCCGCGTTCTTCGCGAGGATGTCGTCCACCACCGCCTCGATGGCGCCAGTGTCACTCACCTGGGCCAGGCCCTTCTCCGCGATGATGTCCGCGGGCGCCTTGCCCGTGCGGAACATCTCCCCGAGCACGTCCTTGCCCGCGTTGGCGGACACCGTGCCCTGGTCGACCGCACCCAACAACTCCGCGAGCTGCACGGGCGTGAAGCGCAGCGCGGACAGCGGCGTGCCCTCCTCCTTCAGCAGGCGCATCAGCTCGCCGAGGAACCAGTTGGAGAGCTTCTTGTAGTCCTTGTAGTGCCCCGCGCAGGACTCGAAATAGTCGGCCAGCGGGCGCTCGGCGGTGAGGATGCGGGCGTCGTACGCGGGCAGTCCGTACTGGGTCGTGAAGCGCTGGAGCTTCGCGCGTGGCAGCTCCGGCAGCGCCTTCGCCGCGGCGTCGATGGCCTCCGCGCTCACGTGCAGCGGCGGCAGGTCCGGCTCCGGGAAGTACCGGTAGTCATGCGCATCCTCCTTGCCGCGCATGGAGCGGGTGACGCCCTTGCTCACATCCCAGAGGCGCGTCTCCTGAATCACCTTGCCGCCCGACTCGATGACGTCCACCTGGCGGGCAATCTCGTACTCGATGGCCTGCTTCAGGAAGCGGAACGAGTTGAGGTTCTTGAGCTCGCAGCGCTGGCCGAACGTCGTGGAGCCCTTGGGCATCACCGACACGTTGGCGTCGCAGCGGAAGCTGCCCTCCTCCAGGTTGCCGTCGTTGACGCCCAGGTAGACGAGCACGTCCCGCATCGCCTTGAGGTACTCCACCGCCTCGTCCGCGTCGCGCAGGTCCGGGTGGCTGACGATTTCGAGCAGCGGCACGCCCGCGCGGTTGAGGTCCACCAGGCTCTGTCCACCGCCCGCGTCGTGCACGCTCTTGCCCGCGTCCTCCTCCATGTGGATGCGGAGGACGCGGATGGTCTTCTCGCCCTGCGGCGTGTCGATGACGAGCCGCCCGTGCTCACAGATGGGCTGGTCGTACTGCGTAATCTGGTAGCCCTTGGGCAGGTCCGGATAGAAGTAGTTCTTCCGGCTCCAGACGCTCGTCGGGCGGATGGTGCACTCCAGCGCCAGCCCCGTGCGCACGGCGAACTCCGCCACGCGCTGGTTCAGCACCGGCAGCACGCCGGGCATGCCCAGGCACACCGGGCAGGTGTTGAGGTTGGGCTCGGCGCCGAACGCGGTGGAGCAGCCACAGAAAATCTTGGACTGCGTGAGGAGCTGCGCGTGGACCTCGAGGCCAATGACGGGCTGGAAATCGCTCACGGGCATGGCGGTGTCACCAAAGCGTGCGCTCGCGGGCCCTACAGGGGCGCGAAGCGGCGGAAGAAGTCGTGCTCGCGCTCGTAGGCGCGGGCGATGCGCAGCAGTCCGGCCTCGTCGAAGGGCCGTCCCAGAATCTGCAGGCCCACCGGCAGGCCCGCCTTCGTGAAGCCGCAGGGCACCGACAGGCCGGGCAGGCCCGCCAGGTTGCAAGGCAGGGTGTAGATGTCCATGAGGTACATGGCCATCGGGTCCTCCACCTTCTCGCCCAGCTTGAAGGCCGGCACCGGTGAGGTGGGCGACAGCAGCGCGTCCACCTGCTGGAAGGCCCGCGTGAAGTCCTCGCGGATGAGCGTGCGGACCTTCTGCGCGCGCAGGTAGTAGGCGTCGTAGTAGCCGGAGGACAGCGCGTAGGTGCCCAGCATGATGCGCCGCTTCACCTCCGAGCCGAAGCCCTCCTCGCGCGTCAGCGTGTACACGTCCCGGAGGTTGCGCGCGTCCTGCGCCCGCTTGCCGAAGCGCACGCCGTCATAGCGGGCCAGGTTGCTGGACGCCTCCGCCGGCGCGATGAGGTAGTACGTGGCCAGCGCGTACTTCGTGTGGGGCAGCGACACGTCCACCAGCGTCGCGCCCAGCCGCTCGTACTCGCGCAGTGCGCCGCGGATGGAGGCCTCCACCTCCGGGTCCATGCCCTCGGTGAAGTACTCGCGCGGCACGCCCAGCTTCAGGCCCTTCACGCCCGCTTCCAGGTCCGCCGAATAGTCCGGCACCGGCGCGTCCGAGGACGTCGCGTCCTGCGCGTCCGGCCGGGCAATCACCTGGAGCAGCGCCGCCGCGTCCGCCACCGTGCGCGTCATGGGCCCCGGCTGGTCCAGCGACGACGCGAACGCGATGACGCCGTAGCGCGACACCCGGCCATACGTGGGCTTCAACCCCACGGTGTTCGTCAGCGCCGCGGGCTGACGGATGGAGCCGCCCGTGTCGGTGCCCAGCGCGCCCGGCACCTCGCGCGCCGCCACCGCCGCCGCCGAGCCGCCCGACGAGCCGCCCGGCGTGCGCGAGAGGTCCCACGGGTTGTGACAGGAGAAGTAGGCGCTGGACTCGTTGGAGGAGCCCATCGCGAACTCGTCCAGGTTCAGCTTGCCCACCAGCGGCAGGCCCGCCTCCTTCAGCAGCCGCACCACCGTGGCGTCGTAGGGCGGAACGAAGCCCTCCAGCAGGCGCGAGCCGGCGGTGGTCTCCACGCCCTCGGTGAGGAACAGGTCCTTGAGCCCCAGCGGCACGCCGTCCAGGGGGCCCGCGGGGCTGCCCGCGGCGCGGCGCGCGTCACTGGCGCGGGCGGCGGCCAGGGCGCCGGCCTCGTCCACGCGGAGGAAGGCGCGCACCTTCGGGTCCACCTGCTGGATGCGCGCGAGGCTCGCGCGGGTGGCCTCCTCGGAGGAGACGTCCTTGGCGGCCAGCTTCTCCGCCAGCTCCAACATCGTGAGGTCCGTGAGCTGCATGACGTGGGGCCTCCGGGGCTACTCGATGATTTTCGGCACGGCGAACGCGGTGCCCGACTTCGCCGGCGCGTTGGCCAGGGACTTCTCTGGCGGCAGCGACGGCCGCATCACGTCCTCGCGGAGCCGGGAGGACGTGAGCGTCGCGTGACACGTGGGCTCCACGGCCTCCACGTCGAGCGTCTGGAGCTGCTCCACCGCGTCCAGCACGGCGGACAACTGGGTGGTGAACCGCTGCTCCTCCTCCGGAGTCAGCGACAGCCGCGCCAGCGTGGCCACATGGCGCACCTGCTCGAGCGTGAGGGCCATGGATGGACCTACTTCTTCTTGAAGAGGTTGAGGATGGCGCCCATCACCTTGCCGCTGCCCTCGTGGCCGTGCTGCTCGACCAGCTGGTCCAGCTCACCGGCGTCCAGGAAGATGCCGTGGCAGTTGAAGCAGGTCTCGATTTCGACCTTGCCCTGCTTCAGCGTCTGGAGGTCCAGACCGCACTTGGGGCACTTCATCCAGTGGAGCTTCTTGAGCTCCTCGCGCTGCTGCGCGGCGTTCGCAGCGGCCTGCTCCAGGGCCATCTTGCGCTTCTTCTCAATCTCCTCCCGGGCGAAGTACTCCTCCTCGGTGGATGACGGCTTCTCGGTTCGGGCGTCGGCCATTGTGATGCTCCTCCACGAAGTCCCGCCGCCGCGCGGCGTGCGCGTCCGGGCGACGATGCTGGGCGGCAACATACCCCCTCTGAGGAGGGGCGCAGCCGAAATGTAGGCACCCCGTCCGGGGCTGGAAAATTGACCGGACCCCCTCCCTCCCTACACTCGCTGCGGGCATTGCTACAGCCCGCTACGCGGCTGAGACGCGCAGAGGGAAGACGGACATGACGGCGAAGAAGGGTCGGGCGGAGAAGGCGGTCCTGTCCCGGCAGGAAATCGCGACGCGCCGCAGGGCGCTGGCGGACAAGCGGATGAAGGCCGGCAAGGGCGGGGATGTCACCACCCGCGCCATCACCGGCGTCTTCATCCTGGCCGCATCGTTGATTTCACTGCTGGCGGTCGCCACCTTCGATGCGAAGGACCGGGTGGGACCGGGCTTCAACAACGCGGTGGGCCCCATGGGGCACCTCATCGCCGAGTCGCTGCGCGGACTGTTGGGCATCTGTGCCTACCTCGTCCCCGTGGGCGGCATCTACACGGCCATGGTGCTCTTCGTGGGCAGCAGGGACCGGAAGCGGGGCCCGCAAATCATCAGCCTGGCGCTGCTGACCGTCAGCGTGGCCGTGCTGGCGCAGCTCATGTTCGCCGGGGACAAGGGCTGGGCCCACCCGCCGGGTGGCGCGCTGGGCGCGGGCCTGGGCGGCGTCATGTCCAGCCTGTTCTCCACCGTGGGCACCGTCATCCTGGTGACCGCCATCAGCGCGGCCGCCCTCATCGTCGGCACCCAGTACACGTTCATCAAGCTGTGCTCGCTGGCGTGGGCCGGGCTGTGCGTCCTGGGCCGCCGCTTCCAGGAGTCCTTCCACACCTTCTGGGAGGCGCAGAAGGTCGCCTACAAGGAGCGCCAGGAGCGCGCCGCCGAGGAGAAGCTGGAGGAGGCCGCCTTCCTCGCGCAGCTCGAGGCCGACGAGGAAGAGCTCGCCGAGGCCGAGCGCCTGGCCGAGGAGGCGGAGGCCGCCGAAGCCGAGGCCATGGCCGAAGAGGCCTTCCGTCTGGCCAAGCAGCAGGAGAAGGACGAGGCCGCCGCCGCGAAGCTGGCGCTCAAGGAGGCCCGCGAACGCGAGAAGGCCGAGAAGCTGGAGAAGAAGCTGCTGCCGCCGGTCCGCGACACGGAGTCGCTGCCGCCCGCCCCCGCGCCCGTGCTGGCCCTCCCCGAGAAGGCGCCCGCGAAGCCGGAGAAGCGCCCTGCCCTGGGCCTGGGGGCCGACCCCGCCTGGGCCGCGTCCTTCCTGCCCCCCTCGCCGAACCTCATCGGCGCGGAGGGCGCGGAGACGGCCGAGCCGCCGCGCTCGCGCCGCAAGCCGAACATCGTCACCGGCCCCGCGCCCGTCGCTCACGACGCCGTGGAGCCCGAGCCCATGGCCCCGGCCATCGCCGCCCCCGTGGCGCAGCTGCCCGCGGCCCCGGCCCCCGCGGCTCCGGCGGACATCGTCCCGGCGCAGCCCTCCGCGCTGGCGCGCATGCCGCTCATCGTGGAGCCCAAGGCGCCGCCCAAGCCCACCGTCAAGCGGAGCCAGGACCAGTTCGAGTTCGTGGGCGACCGCAAGAGCTTCTCGCTGCCGCCGCTCGACGTGCTCGAGTGCGACAAGACGGAGCGCTCCGCGCTGGACAAGGACGTCTACCTGTCCACGGCGGAGAAGCTGCGCGCGAAGCTGGCGGACTTCGGCATCGTCGGCGAGGTGGTGGAGATTCGCCCCGGCCCCGTCGTCACCATGTACGAGTTCCTCCCGGGACCCGGCATCAAGGTGAGCAAGATCGCCGCGCTCGCGGACGACCTCGCCATGGCCATGGAAGCCATGCGCGTGCGCATCGTCGCCCCCATCCCCGGCAAGGGCGTGGTGGGCATCGAGGTGCCGAACAGGGACCGCGAAACCGTCTACCTCAAGGAGATCGCCGAGCAGGACGCTTTCAACAAGGGCGCCAGCAAGCTGACCATGTGCGTGGGCAAGGACATCGAGGGCATGCCGTACGTCCTCGACCTGGCCAAGGCGCCCCACCTGCTCATCGCAGGCACCACCGGCTCCGGTAAGTCGGTGGCGGTGAACTCCATGATCATGAGCATCCTCCTCAAGGCCACGCCCGAGGAGGTCCGCTTCATCATGGTGGACCCGAAGATGCTGGAGCTCTCCGTCTACGAGGGCATCCCCCACCTGCTGCTGCCCGTGGTGACGGACCCGAAGAAGGCGGCGCTCGCGCTGCGCTGGGCCGTGGAGGAGATGGAGCGCCGCTACCAGATGCTGTCCGAGGCGGGCGTGCGCAACATCGCCGGCTTCAACAAGCTGGTGGAGAGCACGGCCGTCGAGGTCAAGACGGTCTCCGAGCCGCCGAAGAAGAAGGCCAAGCCGAAGAACGTGCTGGTGCTCGACGGCGAAAGCCCCAAGTCCTCCATGCCCGCGGGCGGCGAGAGCCTGGGTGTCGCCGCGCCCCGCGATGACGAGGACGACCTGCTCGACGCGCAGGCGAACGACGCGGACGCTGAGACGCCCGAGCTGGACGCCGAGGCCGAGGACACCGAAGCGCTGGAGGCCAGCGAGCCGGCCACGCCGGAGAAGAAGCAGCTGCAGAAGCTGCCCTACATCGTCGTCATCATCGACGAGCTCGCCGACCTGATGATGGTGGCCAGCCGCGAGGTGGAGACCTACGTGGCCCGCCTGGCGCAGATGGCCCGCGCCGCCGGCATCCACCTGATGGTCGCCACCCAGCGCCCGTCCACGGACGTCGTCACCGGCGTCATCAAGGCCAACTTCCCCACGCGCGTCAGCTTCATGCTGCGCTCGAAGCCGGACTCGATGACGATTCTGGGCACGGTGGGCGCCGAGGCCCTGCTGGGCATGGGCGACATGCTCATCATGCCGCCCACCAGCGCACACCTGCAGCGCGTGCACGGCGCCTTCGTGTCGGAGAACGAAATCAAGAAGGCGGTGGACCACCTCAAGGCCCAGGGCAAGCCCGTCTACGACGAGTCCATCCTCAAGCCGCGTGACGAGGACGTCGAGGGTGGCGGCGAGGAGGACGAGCTGTCCGACGAGCTGTACGACCAGGCGCTCGCCACGGTCAGCGAGATGCGCGCCGTCTCCATCTCCATGCTCCAGCGGAAGATGCGCATCGGCTACAACCGCGCGGCGCGCATGATTGAGCGCATGGAGCGCGACGGCGTGGTGGGCGCCGCTGACGGCGCCAAGCCTCGCGAGGTGCTCATCCGCGGCCTGGGCGACATGCCCGGCGCAGGCGCGATGTAAGGCCCGGACGCCGCGCCCCCCGGTCGGGATGGGAGGCGGCGGCCCTGGCGGTTCTCCTTCACGAGGGCGTCCTGGCTCGGCCCGGACGCCCTCTTCTGTTTCCAGCGAGGCCCGTTCATGCTTGTCGCCATCTCCCGCTTCCGCCCCGCGCCCGAAGAGGCCGACCGCCTGGTCGCCCGCTTCCAGGAACGCACCCGGGCGGTGGACGGGTACCCCGGCTTCCTGGGCCTGGAGGTGCTGCGCTCCTTCGAGCGCCCACCCGAGCTGATGCTGGTGACGCGCTGGCGGGACAAGGCGTCGATGCGGGCCTACTTCCAGTCGGAGGACTTCCAGCGGGCCCGGGAGGCGAGCGCCCAGCAGGAGGACGCCACCTTCAGCCTCTACGAGGTGGTGGGCACATGAAACGACGCGATGCAGGTTCCCAAGCGGCCCCGGCTCGTCTATGGGCGGTGTCCCATGGCTGAACGCATCGCCCTTTTCGCCACCGCCGCCCGCGGCACCGAGGACCTCCTGGCCGACGAGCTGAAGGAGCTCGGCGCCCGCCGCATCCGCCAGGACCGCGGCGGCGTGCGATTCATGGCCACGCTCGACGAAGCGCTCATGGTGGCGCTCTGGTCCCGCATCGCCATGCGCGTGCTCTACCCGCTGGGCGCCTTCGAGGCCCACGGCGCGGAGGGCCTGTACGAAGCCGCCGCCAGCATCCCCTGGGAAGAGCACCTCACCCCCCAGCACACCTTCGCGGTGGACGCGACGCTGAAGGACAGCGAGCACAGCCACTCCGGCTTCGTGGCCCTCAAGGTGAAGGACGCCATCGTCGACCGGCTGCGCGACACCCAGAAGGCCCGGCCGGATGTGAATACACGCGACCCGGACGTCCGCGTGGTGGCCCACCTCGCGCGGGAGACGCTGTCCCTGTCCCTGGATCTGTGCGGCGAGCCGCTGCACCGGCGCGGCTACCGCGTGCGCCCCACGCCCGCCCCGCTGAAGGAGACGCTCGCCGCGGCGGTGCTGCGCGCGGCGAACTACACGGGGACGGAGGGCCTGGTGGACCCCATGTGCGGCTCCGGCACGCTGCTCATCGAAGCGGGGCTCATCGCCCGGCGGCGCGCGCCTGGACTGAACCGGGACTTCGCGGTGGAGCGCTGGCCGGAGATGGGCGCTCGGGCCCGGGAGCTGCTCGCGGACATGCGCGCGGACGCCCGCCGCAACGAGCGCAAGGTGGAAGTCCCCCTGCTCGGCTTCGACAAGGACCCGGAGGCGCTGGAGGCCGCGGACCGCAACGTGCGCGCCGCGCGGCTGTCGGAGGAAATCCAGCTCGCCGAAGGGGACGCGACCCGGCTCCCTCCGCTGCCGGACGCCGGCGGGCTCATCGTGACCAACCCGCCCTACGGCGACCGGCTGGGCACGGGCGGCCAGAAGGGCATGAAGAGCTTCTACTTCAAGCTCGGCGAGTCGCTGCGCGTGCCGGGCTGGCGCGTGTGGGTGATTTGCGGCAACCCCGCTTTCGAGAGCGCCTTCCACGCGCGCCCCTCCGCGAAGAAGGACCTCTGGAACGGCCCCATCGCCTGCTCGCTGCTGGGCTACCGGCCGCCCGACGGCGGCAACGCGCGCGGAGACACCGGCACCGGCTCAGAAGCGCCGCTCGGTGCGCCGCGCGATCCGGCCAATGTTGCTCCGGTGCGTCCACAGCATGAGGGCGAAGAGGAGGGCTGAGAGGCCGGCGTACTCCACGGCCCGGGCGGTGAGCGCCGAGGTGCCCACCGCCGTGGCCCCCGCCGCCAACGAGCCCAGGGAGCTCACCCGCCACAGCGCGAACACGGCGATGAACGCCACCGCGCCCGCCAGCGCCGCCTGGGGCACCAGCACCACCAGCACGCCCAGCGCCGTGGCCACGCCCTTGCCGCCCTGGAGCTTCAACCACACCGGGTAGATGTGCCCCAGCACCGCGGCCAGGCCCACCGACACGTGCACCACGGGCGCGTCCGGCAGCCACCGCACCGCGAGGAGCACCGGCAACGCGCCCTTCAGGGCGTCCAGCAGCAGCACCACCGCGCCCAGCTTCTTGCCCGCCACGCGCGTGACGTTGGTGGCGCCGATGTTCCCGCTGCCGCCTTTGCGCACGTCCACGCCGCGCAGCCACCGCGTCAGCAACACACCGAAGGGAATGGAGCCGGCGAGGTAGCCCAGCAGGACGAGCGCGGAGGTCACGAAGTGGAAGGCTACAGCAGCAGGTGGGGGAAGCGCGTCTTCACCACCACGTAGGCATAGTTGACCAGGAGGACGATGGGCGTCAGCACGCCCAGGACGCTCCACTCACGGGGCGAGAGCTCCACCTGGGGGATGGGCATCCCGAACACCATGTGCAGCACCATGACCACCCCCGCCAGGGCGAACAGGATGGCGGCGATGGTCCCCAGGGGGTTCGCCTCCCAGGCCCCGGCGAAGTTGAGGTGCGACACCCGGTCCGCCACGCGCGTGAGACCGCAGCCGAGACAGGGCCAGCCTGTCTGCTCCCGGAGCACACAACCCCAGAACGGGATGATGCGGGCCACCGGGATGTAGCGGGCCACGAGCAGCCCCACGATGCCGGCGAGCCCCATCGCGTCGATGGTGCTGAAACGACGGTTGCGGGGGGGGATGAAGACCTTCAAGCGCACCTCGTGGGCGTGTGCGGATGGACGGACTTTAGTACGGGCGTCGCCTTGCCGGAGCAAAGACTTTTGGCTAAGCGGGCGAGGTATGAACACGCTCCGCACGTCCCTGATGCTGCTGGTCGCCGTTCCCCTGGTCGCCTTCGCGGGTGACACGTCCTCCGCCAAGGCGGGCAAGGCCGCCGAGGCCGACTGCCACCACCCGCCCGCGCCGGCGTCCGCCAAGCCTGCTGAGGACACGGGCTGGAAGCTCACCCGCGGCGAGCCCATCAAGAAGGGCGCCAAGACGGTGAAGCTCGCGGACGTGCTGGCCAAGCCCCAGGCCCACGACGGCAAGACGGTGCTGATCGAGGGCCAGGTCCGGAAGGCCTGTGAGCGCAAGGGCTGCTGGATGGAGCTGGCGGCGTCGGGCGAGGACAAGGCCCCGGGCGTGCGCGTGACGTTCAAGGACTACGGCTTCTTCGTCCCGCTCGACTCCGCGGGCTCGCAGGCGCGCGTGGAGGGCGTGGTGAAGGTGGCCGAGCTGACCGAGAGCCGCGCCCAGCACTACGAGTCCGAGGGCGCCATCGTTCCCCGCGGCACCGACGGCAAGCCGCGCGAGGTGCAGCTGGTGGCCACGGGCGTCGAACTTCGGCGCTGAGACGACATGGCACGAAGCTTCAGCATGCGCGGCGTGCAGAGCGCGGCGGACCGCGCCGTCCAGCACGCCCGCGCATGGATGTTGGAGACAGAGCCGGGCTCGCGGGTGCACGACGTGCAATTGGACCCGCGATTCCAGCACCGTGGCGTGGACCTGCTCTGGGAGCTGCCCTCGGGTGAGGTGCGCGGCATCGAGGTGAAGGGCGACCGCAACGCCACCCGCCGCCGCTACTTCTTCGAGCTGGTGTCCAACCTGGAGAAGGACACCCCCGGCTGCTTCCTCTACAGCGGCGCGGACCTGCTGGTGTACGTGTTCCTCTCGCAGGGCGAGCTGCACGTGGTGCCCCTGAAGGCGGCGCGCGACTGGTTCCTCCCGCGAGCGAAGGAGTACCCGCTCAAGCACGCCTTCACGCAGACGGGCGCCATCCGCTACACCACCGTGGGCGCCGTGGTCTCCGTGCGTGACGTGGCGGAAGGTGTCCCGGGCGTGCTCCGCGTGCCCCTGAAACGCCGAGGCGGCGCCAAGGAGGCCGGGGAGGACGAGGCGCCGGCTCCCGAAGACGCCAAGGCGCCGGAGACGCGCGCGCGGGAGTGAGCCGGACCTTGGCGGGCCCTGGCGCGGGGTCCGTGCGGGCGTGGAGCTCTCACATGCGCTTCCGCCTGCGAGGGCCGTACGACGCCAGGCGCATGGAGCATCGCGCCCCGCTTCCTGGGGGGCCCTCTCCCTGCGTGGAGCGCGCGCACCGCGTGGCGGATGCGCCTGCCTTCACTGACGCTTCCCGTTGCTGCCGGCCGCCCGCTTGGAGGGCGCGCGCACCGCACGGAGGATGCCCCCGGGTGCGCGCATCGCCAACTCGCCACACGGCCGCGCCAGGGGAAGAGGGGCAGAGAAAGCCCCTCCTCCCGCGAGCGACTCAGCGCCCGTGCCGGTGACGGCGGTGCCCAGGGTGAATCTTGTCGTGGGCCGCCTCGAGCCGCTCGGCGATGCCCATGAGCTCCAGCAGCGACTCGCGGTCGTTCTGCGCCTTGTAGATGTGCTCCAGGCGGGGAACGAGGTCCAGCGCGAGGTGCAGGTCACCGCCCTGCTCCGCCGACGCCAGCAGGGTGCGGGCCGCCGCGGCCGCCTGACCATGCGCCTTGATGTGGATGAGGCCATCCACCGCCAGCAGCCGGGCGATGGGCGAGCGCTCGGTGTCCTCGGTGAGCTTCACCATGTCCGCGGTGGCGGGCTCCAGCTCGCCACGGGCCGCGCGAACAATGGCCTTCGAGATGCCACGGCGCTCCGGCAGGAGGAACTCCTCCAGGTCCGCGAAGGACTCGGCGTGCGCCACCTGGCCCGAGGAGGCCAGCGCCTCCGCGAGGCTGTCGAAGACCTCCGCCTGCTTCTCCGTGAAGGGCGCCAGCGCCTCGCGCATGAAGCGCTCCTGGGGCGCGCCCTTCTCGTCGAGCGGCATCTTCCCGCGCACGGCGTTCATCTTCTCGAAGGCCGCATCCACCGCCGCGTCCTGCTTGCCATCCAGCAGGAGCGCCAGCTGCTGCATCAGGTTCGCCAGGGTGTCCGCCATCTCCATGGGGGCCACACGGTCCGGAAGCCAGCGGCTCCACAGCTCCACCGCCGCCCCCACGACGAAGTCCTTGAAGGGGCCGGTGCCCTTCCAGCTCTGCCGCCACTGCTGGGCAATCCCGAGCGGGAAGGACGTCTCCGCCAGCTTGCGGAAGTCGTCCTCGCCCACGGCAATGCCATAGTGGCCGAGCGTCCCGAGCAGGGCCTCCGTCGAGTACTCCTTCAGGCCCTTTTGCTGCCACGACTTGTCCACTCGCTGCGTGCTCACCTGGTTCTCCGCTGCCCTGGACGCCGGCCATCGGCGCGCCAGCGGAGACTTCTAGCGGAACCCGAGGCGGACGTGCACTTCCACGTGCACCTTCACGTCAGGCGGCGGACGCCGGAGGCGCCACCCGGGGCACCGTGGGCCACAACACCGGGTTGCGCCGCCCATCCTCCACCCGGCGCGCCAGATACGGCTCGCAGTCCCGGTCAGCGAACGCGCGCTTCCACGCGGCGAAGCTGCCACCCGCCTTCCAGGCATCCATGGCGGCCAGCCCCGCCTCCGGCCCGCACTGGGCCAGCATGTACTCCACCCAGGCCCAGCGCGCGGACGTGGGCCGCACCTCGGCTCGCCCCCGGAGCCCCTTGCGCAGCCGCTCCAGCCGCCCTTCCACCTCGCGGATGCCCGTGAAGGGCGCGCCATCCAGCGGGGTGTTCCGCTTGGCGACGAAGGGCGCCACGCCCAGCGCCACCGGCAGGATGCGCGACAGCTCGGCGGTGAAGCGGATCAGCTCGTCGATGTCCGCGTCCTCTTCCGTCGGCAACCCCACGACGTTGTAGACCTTGAGCTGCTTCATCCCCGCGGTACGAGCGAAGGTCGCGGCCCGGACAATCTGCTCCTCCGAGTGCTTCCGGTCCACCATGTCCCGAAGCCGCTGCGAAGGCCCGTCCGCCGCCACCGTGAGGTTGGTGGCGCCTCCGCGCCGGAGCTGATCCACCAACTCCTGAGTCAGTCGGTCCGCGCGCAGGGAGGACACGCCCACTTCCCGCCCGGCGTCGACAAGGGTCCGGAGCAACTCGACGATGCGCGGATGGTCCGTTACGGCCGCGCCCACCAGCCCCACCCGCCGGGCATGCTCGGGAATCAGTGACAGAATCCGCTCGGGCGGCACCGTGCGCATGCCGCCATTCGTGGTGCGCCGCATGACGCAGTAATGGCAGCCTCGAGAGCACCCCCGCTCCGGTTCGATGAGGAACATCGAGCGCAGCTCGGTGTGGGGCGTGATGATTTGCGAGCGAGCAGGCAGCCGAGAGTCCGTCGCCTTCGCCACGTGATAGCGCGCCCCACCCCGCCCCGGGACTCGGAAGCCGGGGATGCGCGACAGGTGCGTCAGCAGCGCCTCGCGCTCCATCGAAGCCGCAGCGTCGATGAGGACATGGATGAGGTCTTCCGCCTCGCCCTGGACGAGCACGTCCACGAAGGGCTCGAGCGGATCAGGATTGGAGAAGGTCAACGGACCGCCGCCCACCACGAGCGGATAGCGGCCGTCCCGGCGCTCCTCCGCCAGCAGCGGCAGCTTGGCCAGCTCCAGCATGGAGAACAGGCCGGTCAGCTCCAGCTCATAGGCGACCGAGAAGGCCAGCATGTCGAAGTCCGCGACGTCCGCCTGGGACTCCCACGTGAACAGCGGCGTGCGCGTGCGCTGGAAGGCCTCGACATCATCCGGGAGGAAGACCCGCTCCGCGGTGGCGCCAGGATGTGAGTGAATCTCGCGGTAGATGGCCTGATAGCCAAGCGAGCTCATGCCCACGTGGTAGGGGCTCGGGTAGCAGAGGGCCACCCGGTAGGGCGCCGCCTTGTGCAGCGTGCCCTCTTCGTCCGCCAGCAGGCTGCGAACGCGCTCGATGAGTGAGTAACGGCCCTCCATGTGCCTCCAAACAGGTCCAGCCTTTTAAACACCGCGGCCCCGGTCAGCCACTCCCGTGTGGGGGAGAGACCGCCGGGGCCGAGGTGCGCCACCCAGGTCGGGTGGCGCGGTTCAGCAGACGACTTTTCTGACTACTTGAACGACGGGACCTGGTTCGTCGGCACGCAGCAGTTGGCCGCGCCAGCGAAGATCGCGCAGTTCGCGGTGGTGATGCACGTCGCCGCGAACTCCGGGTTCAGGCCGGAGCCCGGACCGCAGTTGTCCATCGGGGCGTCGGAGTCAGGGTCGCAACCCACGGCCGGCCAGATGGCGTTGATCACGTACGTCGACGTGCAGCCATTGTTCGTGTAGGTCAGCTCGCCCGTCAGCTGGGTGCCCGGAGACGAAGGCGCCGAGTACACGCGGACGTTGGAGTACTGGTACACGATCTGGTTCGCGGGGGAGGCCACGTTGACGCGAGCCGCGGGGAAGCTCGGCGCGTCGCAGAAGTCCTCCGCGTCACGCTCCGTCGCCAGGGCGCCGATTGCGGTCTGCTCGCTCTGGTCGGTGGAGTCGTCCACGGCACCCCGGCTCGCCAGCGTCTGAGGACGGAGCGCCAGCTTCGCGGTCCCGTTCTGCAGATCGATGTACCGGTAGACGCCCATCATTTCGGCGGGCGGCGCCACGGTGTCGCAGGCATTGCCAGAGGCATCCCGGCCCTCCTGGACGCGATCGTACTTCACGGCCCAGTGGGGGGACTCCTGCACGAAGCAGCCAGGGTCAGGCTGTTCGAAGTTGCAGCCCGTCATCAGGCTTCCCGCGCCCAGGAGAACCAACGCAGTGTTGACGATGTTCTTGGTCATTTGACTGTTGTTCCGATTCCGTGAGTGGGCCTGGGATTAGAACGTGTACCGGATGCCGAAGCGAACCTGACGGGGCGCCTGGTACGAGGTCGGGTTCTTGAAGTTCGGGTTCACGTCGCCGTCCACGCTGCCGAACGGCTCGTCACGCGGCGCCTGGTCCTGGAAGACCACGCGGCCCGGGAGGTTCTCCAGGTCGGCCGGCGTTCCACCCGGGATGGGCTTGATGTCACGCACCGTGTACGTCTGGTCGACGGAGTTCACGCCCTGGAAGTTGAAGAGGTTGAACACGTCCAGGGTGAACGACACCACGCTGTCCTTGCTGACGCGGTAGTTCACGCCAATGTTGGAGTCGATGGTGTTGATCCACGGCGTACGGCCGCCGGCGCCACGGGGAAGGACGAAGGACTCGTCCGAGCCGTAGGCCCAGTGGTGGCCCCAGTAGTTGATCGGCGTACCGGAGTTACCGCGGTAGGAGACACCCACGCTCGCCGACAGGGCGTTCGAGATGTTGAACTCCTTCGCACCGAAGATCTTGATCTGGTGCGTGCGGTCGAACGGCAGCAGACCCGTGCGGTTCTCCAGGAGCTCGATGAGGTCGAAGTCCGAGAGGATGTTCGGGTCGAGCTGGCCCGTCTCAGGACGGAACAGACCGGGGTAGTTACCGTACAGGCGCGACCAGGTGTAGTTGGCCTGGGCGAGCCAGCCGTCGGAGAACGTACGGTTCAGGTAGACGGTGACGTTGTCGTAGTTACGAACCGGCGTCGGGAACTCCTGGGCGAAGCCGCTGCCCGGGTTACCGAGGAAGTACGTGTTGCCGTCGTCGCGGCTCATGTCCTCGATGACCGAGTTCATGTTCTTGTGCGTGTAGCTCGCACCCAGGCGGGTGTTCGCCAGCACTTCGTACTCGGCGCCGACCACGATTTCATCAGAGGACTGGGCCTTGATGTCCGGATCCACCGGCGTACCCGCCGCCGTGCCGCCCGTGTAGAAGCGGTTCACGTTGCGGCTGCTCTCGGGGATCGACTGCAGGTTGCCGTCGCCCTGGCAGGTGGCCTGCTGGCTCTCGTAGGTGAACGGGTCGCAACGCGTGGCCGAGCCCTCGCCGGGCTCCGCGAGGAAGCGACGCGCACCGATGCGGTTCTCACCCGGGAACGCGCGGTCCATCAGGTTGAGCGGAACCTGCTCGTAGTAACGGGCGAAGTTCACGAACACCTTGGCGCGGCCGTTGGCGAACGGGTCCACGATGGCGCCGAGGCGCGGCGACCACTGGTTGCCGAGCAGCAGCGAGAGATCGCCGTTGCCGCCGTAGAGCGCCTGCACGTCGTACCGGACGCCCAGGTTCAGGGTCACCCGGTTCGCGATGGACCAGGAGTCCTGGAGGAAGCCACCGACCGTGGTGCTGGTCGTCTTGGCCACCTGGGTGAACTGGGTCACCGCGGAGTCAGGACCGGTCTGGTAGCCGTAGCGACGCACGTCGTGCACCGCGCGGGGACCCTGGGTCGCAGGGCTCCACGAACCACCCTCCTGGAAGTACACGCCGCCGCCGTACGCCTTCGTCTGGTCGAACGACAGCAGTTCGACGTCGACGCCGGCCTTGAACACGTGCGTGCCCAGGGCGTTCAGCAGGTACGTGGCCTTGGCGTTGGCCTGGTAGCGATCCAGCGTCTGATCGCTCATGAAGCCAGGACCACCGACCGTGTAGCCCGTCACCGGGCAGCGAGCCAGCTGCTCTTCCGGCGTGCTGCCGCAAGCCGCCTCCTGCCCCGCGGGCAGGCCCTCGAAGAGGGTCAGAGGACGGGGGTTGATGTACGCCATGCGGGAGTAGCCCGCCAGGCCCGTGCGGTCACCCAGGTTGCTGCCGTCGCCCGGCAGGGTGGACGCGGTCTGGTGGAACCAGCCGAGGTTGGCGTCGACGAGGACCTTCTTGTCCGCGAAGGCACCGGCGTACTTCAGGGCCAGCGACGTGGTGTTCGCGTTGGTCTCGGTCAGACCAAAGTCGCCCGGCCGCGAGGCCAGCACGCCCGGCAGACCACCGGAGCGAGGATCAATCGCCAGCTTGCCCAGACCACCCGTCGAGGACGGGGTGCCGTTGAGGGCCAGCGAGATGTTGTGGTCCTGGTTGATGAGGTACGTCAACTTACCCATGTACTGAACGGTACGGGAGTCGGCGTAGTAGTTCCGGGCGGAGCCGGGGATGACGTCGGTCTGCGAGAAACCGGCCTCGTCCCGAACCCGGTTGCCCTCGTCATCCAGGCGCAGCGTGTTGAGCGTGCGGGTGTGCTGGTAGCGCGTGAACGACGGCGCGAAACCGGCGAAGAACCACAGCTTGTCCTTGAGGATCGGACCACCGAGGGTGGCACCGAAGTCGCCCAGGTTCTGCAGCTGGTTCAGGCCGGTGATGACCGTACCCTCGGACCGAACCTGCGTGCGGTTGCCCTCGAGCGTTCCCGGCGTCCAGTTCGCGAACACGGAGCCGTGGAACTCGTTGGAGCCCGACCGGGTGACCGCGTTGATGACGCCGCCGGTGGACCGGCCGAACTCCGGCATGTAACCGCCGGTGATGATGTTCACGTCCTGAACGAACTCGATGCTCAGCGGGCTCGCGTTGATGCCGAAGGCCGGGTCGTTCGTGGACAGACCGTCCACCACGTAGCCGTTCTCAGGCGAGGTCGAGCCGTTGATCGAGACGCCGTAGTTGTCGTTCTGGGCGCCAGGCGCCAGCTCGGCCAGGGACTCGAAGGAGCGGGTCGCGCCGCCCTTACCACCCGGACGCGCGACGGCGATGCGCTTGATGAACTCCTGGTCGACGTTCACGCCCATCGTCGTGGAACCCACGTCGATGGTCGGGGGCGCGCCGACGATTTCCACGACCTCACCGAGCGACTCGGGGAGCAGCTCGACGTTGACGCGGATCGTGCGGTTCAGGCGCAGCTGGATCGCGGAGCGAGCGTACGGCTTGAAGCTCTCCTTCTCGAACCGCAGGGTGTAGTCGCCGGGGGGCAACTGGGGAATGCGGTAGTTACCCTGCGCGTCGGTGACGACCGTCTGCTCACCCTGAAGGTTGGGCGAGGTGGCGGTCACAACGACGTCAGCGGCAGGCTGCCGGCTCTGAGCGTCGATCACGGTACCGATGATCACGCTCGACTGGGCGAAAGCCGCCGATCCGTACAGCAGACCTGCGGCGACAACAACTCCGGTTTCCCGGAGCACTCGGTTCAAGTGCATACCAGACCCCTCCAAGGTGGGCTGCAAGTGAAAATGACCCGGGAAAATATCCGAGGTCTAGCAGTTGTCAATAGACCGTTGCTTTTTGGTAACCAGTGGGGCAATTGCCCGATCACGCCGCCACCGTCGACCATGCTTGCTTGAACCCGGAACGCGTTTCTGTATGGTAGCGCGCCCTTTCATCCGGGCGGTGTGACGTCGATGGGTGTCCACTGGTGAAGAGGAGTCTAGTGCATGTTCGATTCAGTCCTTGACCGTGGTCAGGGGCCCAAGTCGCGATTCGGCGTCGGGGCTACTGTCTCGGTTATCCTCCATGTGGCGCTGTTCGGACTGGCCGTCTGGCTGTCGACGCGTCCGCCCCCGTTGGAGGAGAAGGAGATTGAGGTCACGCTGAAGGCGACCATGGCTCCGCCTCCGCCTCCTCCTCCCCCTCCTCCGCCTCCCGCTTCTTCCAGCAAGCCGAAGACGGAGCCGAAGAAGCCCAAGAAGCCGGACGCCATCGTCCAGCCCAAGGAGATTCCGAAGGAGGCGCCCAAGGAAGTGGAGCCCTCCGACGAGCCTCCCGCGCAAGAAGAGGCCAGTGAGGAAGCCGTCGAAGGCGGTGTGGAAGGCGGCGTGGTCGGTGGCGTCGTCGGTGGCGTTGTCGGTGGTGTGATTGGCGGCGTGGTGGGCGGCCAGTTGGGCGGAACGGGAACCGACGTGCTCCCCTTCGGCGCGGGAATGACGCGCCCGGAGAAGCTGTCGGGTCCTCAGCCCGAGTACTCTCGAGAGGCGCTCGAGGCTCGCGTCCAGGGGACGATGATCGTGAAGTGCATCGTCACCGTGGAAGGTCGAGTGGAGAACTGCCGGATCATCAAGCCCCTGCCCCACATGGACCGGGCTGTCCTGGACGCGCTGGCGTCGTCGCGCTACAAGCCCGTCACGTTCCAGGGCCGTCCCGTGCAGGTGGACTACACCTTCACCCTGAACTTCAAGCTGCCGCGCTGACTCCGGGCGCGTCGTTTAGAGCCGTATCGCCGACAACCCCGCGCTCGTGAGGAGGAGCGCTCAACCCAACCATGCAATTCACTCTCGCAGAAATCTGGGAGCACACGGGCCTCTTCGCCCGTATGATCATCTTCACCCTGGGCGTCATGTCCATCGCCTCGCTGGTCGTGATGGCGGAGCGCATGATCGTCTTCCGCAAGACGCGGTCTGACAGCCGCAACTTCGCCGCGAAGATGGGTGCCATCCTGGCCAAGGGTGACCTGACCACGGCCGCCAACACCAACCTGGGCAAGGACGTGGGCCACCTGGGACGCGTGATCAACTCCGGCCTGACGGCGTACCGGATCAGCCCGAACAACAAGGACGTCGCGGTGGAGTCCGTGGCCCGTGCGCTCGAGCGCCAGGCGCAGCGCGAGGTCCAGAGCATGAAGCGCGGCCTGGGCCTGCTGGCCACGGTCGGCTCCACGGCGCCGTTCGTCGGTCTGCTCGGAACGACGATGGGTATCGTCAACGCCTTCCAGCTGATGGCGGCGGCCGGCTCCGGCGGTCTGGGCACCATCTCGGCCGGTATCGCCGAGGCGCTCATCACCACCGCCTTCGGTCTGCTCGTGGCCATCCCCGCCGTGATGGCGTACAACTTCCTGCAGGGCTGGGTGGACGCGCGCTCGGTGGACATCTCCGAGTCGTCCAACGAGTTCCTGGACGTCGTTGCCCGCCACATGGGTGGTGGCGCGCACTCCTCGCACGCGGCCTGAGCCGTCACGGGCGAGGCCGGGGACGACCCGTGCCCTTCCCGTGAACCCGTCTCCAGCTCTTATTCGGAGGGCTGGAGACGCTCCGTGAAGGCGGGCACCTCCTTACCAGGAAACAGGTCAAGACATGGGAATGTCAGCAGGCCCCAAGGGGGGCGTCAAGAGCGACATCAACGTCACGCCGCTGGTCGACGTGGTGCTAGTGCTCCTCATCATCTTCATGGTCGTCACCCCGATGCTCCAGCGCGGTAAGTCCGTGGAGCTTCCGAAGGCCACCGAGATCGAGAAGGAAGGAAAAGGCAAGGAAGCCGACCCGCTCATCCTCTCCATCACCCCGGACAAGAAGGTGTTCGTGGAGAACGATCAGGTGGATGAGCAGGGGCTCCAGGAGAAGCTCACCGAGGAGATGTTGAAGGACCCGGGCAAGAAGATCCTGCTCAAGGGCGACAACGCGATCAGCGTCGGTGACGTGCGCAAGGTTCTGGACGTGGCCCGCAAGTCCAAGGCCAAGCAGATCTCCCTGGGCGTCGAGGAGAAGAAGTAATGGCTGGACGCAAGCAACGGCAGTGGGTCAAGCCCCAGGCGCAGCCGAACTCGGAGATCAACGTCACGCCGCTGGTGGACGTGGTGCTGGTGCTCCTCATCATCTTCATGGTCGTCACCCCGCTCCTCGAGAAGGACATCGTGGTGCGCGTGCCGGACACCGAGGTGGAGCAGGATCCCACGCCTCCGGACCCGAACGACCAGCAGCTGGTGGTGCAGCTCGACAAGGACGGCGGCTACTCCATCAACACGGAGAAGATTCCTCCCGCTGACTACGTCGCGCGGCTCAAGCGCATGCTGGCCGCGAAGAAGGCGGACGAGAAGGTCGTCTTCTTCATGGCGGATGACGCCACCAACTACGGCCGGTTGATCACCGCGCTGGACGGAGCGAAGGCCGCCGGGGCGAAGGTGCTCGGCATGGCGACGGAGCTCCCGCAGAACGCCATCATCCAAGGCACCTCCGTCGACACGCCGACCCCGGCACCGACACCCTGACCGTTCCCCATCCGGACCCTACGCTCCGGGTGGGTACTCGGTTCACATCAAGAGGCTCGTCGGCTAGAGTTCACTCCTCATGGCCGACGAGCTTCTCATTTTCGAGCAGACCATCGAAGCCCTGTACCTGCGGGCACTGCACGGGCGCCTGACGCCCGAGTGCAAGGCGCGGCTGCGCCAGGCGGGGCTCGACGTGGACCAGAAGCTCCGGCCCGCCTACGCGTTCGATGCGTGGATGACGTTCCTCCGCATCACCTCGGAAGAGCTCTACCCGCAGCTCCCCCTCGAGCAGGGGACCGGAAAGCTGGGCGAGGCCTACATCGAGGGCTTCCGCGAGACGATGCTGGGCCGCGCCGTGCTGTCGCTGCTGCGCGTGCTGGGCCCGCGGCGCACGCTGATGCGGGCCACCCAGAACTTCCGCGCCGGCAACAACTACACCGAGTCCAAGCTGCGCGAGCTGGGCCCCACCCAGTTCGAGCTCTGGATGAACGAGGTGGGCCCCTACCCCGCCTTCACCGCGGGCATCATCCACGCGGGGCTGCGGGTGGCCGGCGCCCAGGACATCCTCATCGAGATGTCCGGTTACGACGGCCACGCCTGCGTCTACCGAATCAGCTGGAACGAAGCCTCGGTCTCCTCCGGGGTCGCGGGCAGCGGGGACTCCAAGGCCGCCAGCAGGTCCGGATCCATCAGCTCCCTGTAGATGAACTCGGCCAGCAGGCCCGTCACCATCCAGATGGGCAGGATGTAGAGCGACGTCATCTGCCAGAGGATGGCGCCCTCATCCGCGTAGAACCAGATGCGGTAGCCGGTGAGCCGCTCCAGCACCACGCCGGTGAAGCCCTCGAAGAGCAAGATGACCACGCCATACACGGCCGCGCGCAAGCCGACGTGCTGGTACAGCATCCGGCGGTACAGCGGCTCGATGAAGCAGAAGCACGCCACCCCGTAGATGAGGAACATCCACAGCGAGCACTGGCCGTAGGCCGTGACGATGGGGGTGTCCCAGATGGCGTTGAGCCCCAGCCGTTCATCCACGCGCCACTGGAAGCGGAAGAGCGCCTCCAGCAGCGGCACGTGCTGGGCAATCCGCACCAGGTTGTAGAAGAAGATTTCGGAGCTGAGTCCCACCATGCCGTAGAGGCAGAAGCGGAACACTCCGAATGCCACCTTCATCCGTTGGCCGCGCTTGATGTCCGCCCTGCGGATGCGGACCTGCCGGCGCTGATAACCATCCCCCGATTCCACTGCGACCTTTGCCCCCATCGTGTCCCCCAAGGTGGGAGGACGCTACCGGACTCGTCAGGGGCATGGCTAGCCCCGGGTGCAGAAATGCGCCCTGTCTGGAATCCACCTTCCGCGCGCCGGGATGGGCATCCGCCGCGTGAGATTGGCGGCCCGGGGCCTACGCCTCGGGTGGGCTCCGGTACAGCCATTGCTGAGCAGCCTCCGGCGACACGGCGGGAGGGTGGAACATGCTGGCGAGGGTGCGGTCGGGGGCGTTGATGGGCATCGACGTGGTGTTGGTGGAGTGCGAGGTCGACATGGCGCTCGGCCTCCCCTACTTCAGCGTCGTCGGGCAAGCGGAGGGTGCGGTCCGTGAGTCGAAGGTCCGCGTCATCTCCGCGCTGAAGAACACGGGCTTCGAACTGCCCCAGAAGCGCATCACGGTGAACCTGGCGCCAGCGGACCTGAAGAAGGAAGGCGCGGCCTTCGAGTTGCCCATCGCCTTGGGGGTGCTCGCGGCGGCGAGGTTGCTGGATGAAGGCCCGCTGGGGCGCCTCCTCTTCGGCGGCGAGCTGTCGTTGGATGGCGCCATCCGTCCCATCAAGGGGGTGTTACCGCTGGCCGTGGCGGCGCTGAGCGGCGGCTTCGAGGGCGTCATGGTGCCCGCGGTCAACGCGGCGGAAGCCGCGCTGGTGGAGGGCCTGCACGTCTTTCCTGTCCACACCCTGAGGGACGCCGTGGACCACCTGACGGGCGCGCGCCGCATCGCGCCCTACGCGCCGGGCGAGGCTTCAGCCGCTTCGGACTTTGTGGGGCAAGCCCCTGACATGTCCGATGTCCGAGGACAGGCGGACTTGAAGCTCGCCTTGGAAATCGCGGCGGCGGGAGGCCACAACATCCTGATGTCCGGGCCTCCTGGCTCCGGCAAGACGATGCTGGCCCGGCGCCTGCCCGGCATCCTCCCGGAGATGACCTTCGCAGAGGCGATGGAGGTGACGAAGGTCTATTCCGTGCTCGGCCTGTTGGGGGACGGGCACTCGTTGATGCGGGAGCGGCCTTTCCGTGCCCCCCACCACACCCTCTCGGACGCGGGGCTGGTGGGCGGCGGCCCTTCGGCGCGCCCCGGGGAGCTGTCCCTCGCGCACCATGGCGTGCTGTTCCTGGACGAGCTTCCGGAGTTTCGCCGGAACGTGCTCGAGGTGCTGCGCCAGCCCATGGAGGAAGGCGTCATCCACCTGGCGCGCGCCAATCAGCACATCTCCTATCCGTGCCGGGTGATGCTGGTGGCGGCGATGAACCCGTGCCCGTGTGGTTACTACAACGTGCCGAACCGCCCCTGTACCTGCGGAGAACAGCGCGTCTTCGACTACCACACGCGCGTGAGCGGTCCGCTGCTGGACCGCATCGACATCAGCTTGCAGACCCGGCCGGTGGAGTACCATCACATGGCCCGCGCATCCGCCAATGAGCCTCCCAGCCGTTACTACCGGGAGCGAGCCCAGGCCGCGCGGGAGCGCCAGCGCGCCCGTTACCGCGACGAGCCGGGCGTTCACTGCAACGCGCAGTTGCCCGCGCACCTGCTGCGCCGTCACTGCGTGATGAGCGAGCGCGCGGAGGCGATGCTGCAGCTCGCGATGAAGCGGTTCGGCCTGTCCGCGCGCGCCCACGACCGCATCATGAAGCTCGCGTTGACGCGGGCGGACCTCGAAGGGCATGGCCGCATCGAGGACGTCGACATGCAGCTCGCCATCAACTGCCGCATGCTGGACCGGCGAGACTGGCTTCAAAGCAAGCGCCAGGGGCCCAGCCCCGCTTCGCAGCAGGAGGATGCCGCCTGGCGCAGGCTCGCCGCTTCGGGGCAAGCCGGCCCGCTAGAAGACTTCGAGGGTTGAGGGCCTCCGAGGCCCGCCACATCAGTGCGTGACGGGCGTCGCGGGCTCCGCGTGGGAAGCCTGGGCCTGCGCATAGTGGGACTCCGGCAGCGACGACGTGCCGCCGCCCTCGGGGAGCGACGGGGCCTGCTGCAGCCGGTCGAGCCGAGGCGACGGCCCCGTGATGATGCGCGCCGACTTTCCAAACGTCAGGTACGAGTAGGCCCAGTCGAGCAGCACGGCCAGCCGGCTTCGGAAGCCGATGAGGAAGGTGATGTGGATGAGCAGCCAGGCCATCCAGGCACTGAAGCCCGACTGCTTGAAGCGACGGAACGCAATCCCCACCGCGTGCCCACGGCCAATCACGGCGTACGAACCGCGGTCCCAGTAGTTGAAGGGCTCCATGGGCTTGCCCTGCAAGCGGCGGCGGATGTTGTGGGCCGCGTGCTTGCCCTCCTGCATCGCGGCGGGCGCCAGCCCAGGCACGGGCTCACCCTTGGCGTCCTTGAGCGACGCCAGGTCTCCGACAACGAAGACGTCATCGTGGCCCGGCACCGTCAGCTCGGGCGTCACGTGCACCCGGCCGGCACGGTCCAATTCGACGCCCAACGAGCGAGCCACCGGCGACGCCGCGACCCCCGCGGCCCACAGCACGGTCCTCGCCGGAATGAACTCGGTTCCGATGAAGACGCCCTGCGCGTTGATGTTGGTCACCCGAGCGCCCGTCCGGACCTCGACCCCGAGCTTCTCCAGCGTGCGGCGGGCCTTGCTCGACAAGTCATCGGGATAGACGGGCAGCACCCGGTCGACCCCCTCGATGAGGATGATGCGCGCCTCTTTCGGGTCGATGTTGCGGAAGTCTCCCGGGAGCGAGTGGCGGCTGATCTCCGCCAACGAGCCCGCGAGCTCCACGCCCGTGGGGCCACCACCGATGATGACGAAGTTGAGCAGCGAGCGACGAATCTCCGGGTCCGGCTCACGTTCCGCCAGCTCGAACGCCACCAGGATGCGGCGACGAATCTCCACCGCGTCCTCGATGGACTTCAATCCGGGAGCGAAGGCGGCCCACTGGTCGTTGCCGAAGTAGGAGTGCGTGGCGCCCGTGGCGACCACGAGGTAGTCGTATTTCAGCTCCCCATCCGAGAGCAGGACCCGCTTGCCCGCGGTGTCCACGCCCGTCACCTCCGCGAGCACCACGCCCACCTGGTGACGGCCCAGCAAGGCCCGGAGCGGAGCGGCGATTTCACTCGGGCTGAGCGTCGCGGTGGCCACCTGGTAGAGCAGCGGCTGGAACAGGTGGTGGTTCTGCCGGTCCACCAGCGTGACGCGCACGGGCGCCTTGTAGAGGTGGCGGGCGGCGTAGAGGCCGGCAAAACCACCGCCGAGGATGACCACATGGGGCAGGTCTTCGCGCTTTGATTTCGGGCTCACGCGGAGAAGGTCATGCCTGCCCTCGGCAACTTCAACGCAAAGCGCCATGCACCATGCGCCACAGGACGGGCGCCCATGCGTGTTTCTCATGCGACCCTTGAAGCGGCGTCCACACACTCCACCGCACGGGACGCACAGCCGCGCATCTGGACGCCTGTTCACGCGCTCCAGCTGGCTCGCTAGAGCGAGCACCGTACGGCACGGCCGTTGCTCACTCGCCTGCTCACTGCGGCCGCCTGACGCAAGAACGTCTGGCGGCAGCGCAGCACTCAATCCAGGCAGGGCGGCGAGGGAGCGGCAGACACCATGAGCAAGCTGGCGGAGAAGCTGAAGGCAGTGGCGGCGGCGGTGGCGAGCATCGAGAAGCAGTTCGGCCGGGGCTCCGTAATGACGTTGGGGGGCGAGTCCCGCGAGCAGAGGGTGGCGGTCATCCCGTCGGGCTCGGTGGGCGTGGACCGGGCGTTGGGAGTGGGTGGCTACCCGCGCGGACGGGTGGTGGAGGTTTTCGGGAACGAGTCGTCCGGAAAGACGACGCTGACCCTCCACGCAATTGCCCAGGTGCAAGCAGCGGGCGGCGTGGCGGCCTTCATCGACGCGGAGCATGCCCTGGACGTGTCCTACGCACGAAAGCTGGGCGTCCGCGTGGAGGAGTTGCTCGTGTCGCAGCCGGATACGGGTGAGCAGGCCCTGGAAATCACCGAGCACCTCGTGCGCTCGGGAGCGGTGGACCTCATCGTCGTCGACTCGGTGGCGGCCCTGGTCCCGCGAGCTGAAATCGAAGGCGAGATGGGTGATGCGCACATGGGCGTGCAGGCACGGCTGATGAGCCAGGCCCTGCGCAAGCTCACGGGCGCGGTGAGCCGGTCGGGCACGTGCATCATCTTCATCAATCAGATTCGAATGAAGATTGGCGTGATGTTCGGCAACCCGGAGACGACCACGGGCGGCAATGCCCTGAAGTTCTACGCGTCCGTGCGCATGGAGATTCGCCGCACGGGCAACATCAAGGAGGGCGACGCCGTGGTGGGCTCGAAGGCCCGCGTGAAGGTGGTGAAGAACAAGGTCGCCCCGCCCTTCCAGGAAGCGGAGTTCGACTTGATGTACGGCAGCGGCATCCACCGGGTGGGCGAAGTGCTCGACCTGGGCGTGGCCGCGGGGCTCATCGAGAAATCCGGCAGCCACTTCAGCCTGCGCGGGGAACGCATCGGACAGGGGCGTGAGCGCGCCGCGGAGTGGCTGCGCGAGCATCCGGACGTGCTGGAGTCACTCGGCAAGGAGCTCACGGGGGCGCCCGCGGCGACCACCCCCTCCGCGCCCGTGGAGGCCGCGGCCTAGGAAGGCGCCAGTGCGTCCAGGGCGACGGGGACGGGGACCTTGCGCTGGCCAGCACACAGCACGAGTGTGCCGCCCTCCCCTTCTTCCAACAGCTGCCCCAACTGGTACTGGGCGTCGCGGGAGAAGCGGGCACGGGCCTGGCCCTGCTTCACGCGGCAGGACAGCACCCCCTCGGGGTCCAGGTGCAGGGTGGCTGGGTCCAGTGCCTCCGCAGTGCGGTCACTCAACCGCACCGACACCCGTTCGTCAGGCGTGACGTCTACGGTCCGGACCTCGTACGCCGCGCCATCCACCTGGACGAAGCACCAGTCATTGCCGATGCGGAGCTGGTAACGGCCCGCTTCGTCCTGGACGAGCGACGCGTTGAACAGCTCGATGACCTTGGGGTGAAGAATGGGCTCGTCGTCGTGCCACCAACGCATCGAGGCATCGAGCCGGATGCCGCTGTCTTCGCGGGTGTGCCAACGCTTGCCAGGAGGCGGCTGTCCGGTGGGAGGTTGCATGACGTCTCTTATCTGCGCGTGGCGCCAGGAGGATTCAAGCCCGTGAGGCCCCAGTGGCTACCAGTTCCGGACAAGCTCCGTGTAGCCACGAAAGGCCACGGCGCCCCAGAAGTTCACCAACACGCCAAGCGACACCGCGGCCAACACCGCGCGGCTGCGCAAGGACCAACCGCCCAGCGCGAAGAGCATCAAGAGGTAGGGCGTGTAGTCGAGGCTGAACCGGAAGCCGAACTGCATGTAACCGGTGTTCTGGTAGAAGAGCCCGGGCAATGCGCAGACCGCCACCGTGAGCCACACCGGCCAGTGCAGGCGAGGACGCGTCTTCGGCACCAGCAGGAAGACGAGCAACGGCAGCGTCAGCAGCAGCGTCAGGCCGTGCGGGTCGTAGGCGAGCTTCAGCGGCGACAAGGACACCGTGGGCAGCTTGAAGAAGGCTGCCTCCAGGTTCCGCGGCAGGTACTCCCAATTGAAGAGGCCCGTCCGGTCGATGTCCGCGTTGACGCGGTTGTTGAAGAGGTAGGCGTGCCCGAACTCACTCAGCCGGCCGTAGCGGTAGACGTTGTATGCGGCCGCGAGCCCCGCGAGCGGCAAGGCGCCCAAGGTGAACAGCCCCAGCTTCCTGGCGGCGGGTTGCCAGTTTCGAGCAAGGGCCTTGAGTTGCGCGAGCCGAGACTCAGGCCCCGGGCACAGCGCTTCCAGCACGAAGAACAGCCCGGTGAAGACCAGGGGCGTCCGGGTGAGCGTTGCCATGGAGAAGAACAGGCCCGCGAGCAGCGGGTGGCGCGCACGGACGGCGTTGCGCACGTAGAGGCAGGTGAGCGCCACGCCCATGACCTCGGCGCTGAACCAGACCTCGCCTCGGATGGCGCAGTAGAAGAACAAGGTGCCGAAGGCGAGGATGAGCGCCAGGGCGACGTTCTCCTGGCGGTTGCGCGCCGTCTCCCCGTCCTTCGCCAGGAAGCGCAGCAGCGAATAGAAGAGCGCCACCGCCAATGCGCCCACGATGACGCCGAACGAGGTGTCGTTGAACTGATAGCCGTGCAGCGCGACGAACAGCAGCATCGCCACCGCGGGGAACGACGGGAAGCTCACGAACCAGCGGTCCGTGGGGAGCGGCCGCCCGGAGCACCGGACCTTGTCGCCCTCCACCATGCGAACGCAGGCCCAGTCCTCCATGTTGGGCAGCACCTGCGGATCCACGTCCAGCCGGCCTTCGAGCCAGGCCTGGGCCTGGTAGACGAAGTGAGGCGCGGCGCTTTGCCGCAGGAAGCGCTGCGAGCTGAAGCTGGCCAGCACCACGAAGGCGACCAGGAACAGCACCACCTCCACCCGGTAGGCGGCCAGCCACAGGCGCAAGGCGCTGAGCGGCATCTGGCCCGATGGGGCCGGAGCCCGGACGGGCGCGGAACCCGGAGAAGGCGTGTGCTCCGGCCCGACGGAGGGCTCCCCGGCGGGCAGGGATGCGGCCGTCGCGACAGGCGAGGACACAGGGGGGGCCGCGCTGGCCTCTTCCGCGGCGGCCGGCCTGACGGTCGCGGGCTCGGTGGAAGATGAACGGGGACGCTTGGACTTGGAGCGGCTCATGGGAGGGGACTCGCGGCGAGCAGGTGCTGCCGCAGCATTTCGAGCGTGTGGGAGGCGGCGAACAGACGCACGCGGTCGCGGTCGCCCGTCACGGAGATGCGCTCACAACGGGCGGGCGCACCGGGCACGGAGAGGCCGCAGTAGACGGTGCCCACGGGGTCCGCGGGCGTGCCGCCTCCGGGCCCCGCGTAGCCCGTCACCGACAGGCCGTAGGTCGTGCCACAGGCGGCGCGCACGCCTTCCGCCATGGCGATGGCGGTCTCACGCGACACAGCCGTGTGCCGGTCGAGGACGGCGGCGGGGACGCCCACCCAGGCGGACTTCATCTTCTCCGAGTACACCACCGCGCCGCCGATGAAGACGCTGCTGGAGCCCGGAACGGCCGTGAGCTGCTGGGCGATAAGCCCTCCCGTGCAGCTCTCCGCCACCGCCAGTGTCGCACCCGCCTGACGGAGCAGTTCGAGCAGCACGGCGGCATACCCCTCCGCGTCCGCGCCGAAGACGCGGCGCCCCAGGACCTGGCGGCACTCCTGCTCCACCGCGGCGAGCGCGGCGTCGGCCTCGGCCTGAGAGGGGGCTTCGGCCATCAACTTGAGGTGGTTTTCGGGGGCGTGGGTGCGGAACCCGAAGACGATGCTGGGATGCCGCTGCGCCATGGGGGCCACGGCCAGGTCGAGCTCCGATTCGGGAACCCCCACGGTGCGCAGCAGCCGGAAGGCCCGGTGCGTCCGGCCGGGTCGCGCGTCCAGGGCGGCGCGAATGCGCGGCAGCACCTCGCCTTCCAGGAGCGCGCGGAACTCACGGGGCACACCGGGCAGAAAGAAGAGCTGGGCCCCGCCCAGCTTCATCAGGACGAGCGGCGCCGAGCCCTCGGGGTTGCGCACGGGCTCGGCGCCCTGGGGGACACGGGCCATGCGCAGGGCGCTGGGGTTGGGGGACAGCCCCCGCGCCGCGTAGCGCTCCTGCAGCCACTGCAGCACCCGCGGGTCTTCCGCCAAGGGGACGCCCGCGGCCGCGGCGGCGCACTCGAGCGTGAAGTCATCCGCCGTGGGGCCCAGGCCCCCCGACACCACCACCACGTCCGCGCGCGAAGCGGCTTCCGTCAGCGCCTGCGTGATGTCCGCCCGCACATCCCCGACCAGCACCACGCGCTCCACCTTGATGCCAAGGTCGAAGAGGCGGGCCTCCAGGTACGTGCTGTTCGTGTCCGTAATCAAGCCGGTGACGAGTTCGTCCCCGGTGCACAGCAGCTCGACGCGCATGGGCCGCGCATCCTAGCGGCAGCCGGACGCCTCGGCACGGCTCGAAGAGGGGGGCTGGCTCGGCGCCCCTCGGTCCGGATGGGGACCGGCCAGGGAGCACCCCGCCCCGCCGCGTCAGAGGTACGCGGGCCCGTCGGAGCCCTGGCCAGGCTCGGATTCTTCTTCTTCCTCGCCCTCGTCGTCGATGACCGCCGCCACCGCGACCGCCGCCACCGAGCACGGGGCCGCGACCTTGCGAGCGGCCAGCCGGCTCCGGACCAGGACCGCGGACTCCACCAGCCCCAGCGCGAGATAGGCGCCACAGCACGCCACCAGGACCCAGGCCGGGTGGAGCTGCGTCGCAATCACCGTACCGCCGAGCACCACCAGCATGAGGGCCAGCGCGCTCTTTCGGTTGGGCCGCGTGTCCTTGAAGGTCCGGTAGCGGACCGTCGACACCATCAGCAGCGAGAGGCCCGCGACGGCCACCGCCAGGGGCACCACGGCGCCCTCGGCGAGCGGCTCGCCCTGCGTCGCCGCGTGGTGCGAGATGATGACCGACACCAGCATGCCGGCCGCCACGGGGATGGGCAGACCGACGAAGAAGCTGCCACCGCCCCCGTGGGGATTGCGCGCCGCCAGCACGTTGAAGCGCGCCAGCCGCAACGCGCCACACGCGGCGAACGAGAACGCGATGAAGAGGCCCACGAAGCCCAGGGGCTCGAGCGCCCACTTGTACACCAGGAGGGAGGGCGCGGCCCCGAAGGAGATGACGTCCGCCAGGCTGTCGAGTTGGACGCCGAAGTCGCTCTGCGTCTTCGTCAGCCGCGCCACCCGGCCGTCGAACCCGTCGAAGAACATGGCGAAGAAGATGGCCACAGCGGCCTGGTACAGCTGCACGGGCTCCGCATCCCCCGTGCACAACGTCATGGCGTAGAAGCCGCAGAAAATGGACGTGACGGTAAAGAGATTCGGCAGCACGAACATCAGTTTCCGCAACTTCATCATTCCCTCGACTTCCTCTGATGGCCGTGACTTCCCGGCGGCAGGACGGCGGGTGAACCGACCTTAGCAGGGTTTTATTTTTGAAAAGGAGGTCGCATGGACGCTTCGCGGTGGGCAGTGTGGGTACTGGGCGCTGGGGTCGCACTCGTACTGTGGAACGCCGTCTGGGTCGCGGCCGTGCGGCGTTGGTACCGGCCCCGCACCGAGCTGCCCCAGGAGCTCCGCGCCCGCTGCGAGGACGGCTGGGAGCTCGTGGTGCATGTCCGCCGCGCCCCCGTGCGCCGCTTCGAGGAGCCCGTGCTGCTGTGCCATGGGCTCGCGGCGAACCGGTTCACCTTCGACTTCGAGCCCCCCTATTCCGTCGCGCACTACCTGGCCGAGGCCGGTTTCGACTGCTTCAGCGTGGAGTGGCGCGGCACCGGGCACTCGCGCCAGCCGCCCCGGGGACGGAGGTACACGGACTTCACCATCGATGACCACATCCTCCAGGACGGCCCGGCGCTGCTCGAGCTGGCCCTGAAGGAGACAGGCGCGAAGCAGGCGTTCTGGTTGGGGCACTCGCTGGGCGGGCTCGTGGGCTACGCCGTCGCGCAGGGAGCGCTGGGGGACAAGCTGGCGGGGCTGTTGGCGCTGGGCGCTCCGGTGCACTTCAAGTCGGAGACCTTCCTGCGCACGCTCGTCTCCATGGGGGTTCGCGCCGCCTGGCCCGCGCGCTTCCGGCAGGAGTGGATGAGCGCCAGCCTCGCGCCGTTCCTGGGCTACGTCACGCTGCCGCTTTCGGACCTGCTCGTGAACCCCGAGCACATTCCCCCGCGCATCCAACGGCAGGTCTACGCGAACATGATGTCGTCGATGAGCCGCAAGGTGCTGCTCCAGTTCCAGGACTGGATTGAGCACGATGCGTTCCGCTCATTCGACCGCACGAAGGACTGGCGCGCGGGAATCACCCAGCTCCAACTGCCGCTGCTCATCATGGGTGGGAGCTCGGACCGGCTCGCCACCGCGGCCAACGTGGAGGCCCAGTTCGCGCTCGCGACCGCGCCCGACCGGACGCTGCACATCTTCGGCACGGACCATGGCGACAAGATGAACTACGGGCACGGAGACCTCGTCTTCGGCACGGGCGCGCCGACGGAGGTCTACCCCGTGATTCGTGAGTGGCTGGAGAAGCATGCCTCGCCGCTCCTCACGGCCATCACCGAGCCCGCGCCAGACGCGGTGAAAGAGGAGCCCCGGGAGCCTGAGCGCACCGTGCCTTGAGGCCCTCGCCTATTTCGAAGGCCCGGGAGACGGCCCTTCACGCTGGACGCAGGCGGCGGACAGCCCCCTCGTGTCCTCCGTGCGCACGTTTCGCAGGCGCACCTGCGTGGCGCCTCCGCAGTCCGCATGAACGAACCCCTCCACCAGGTCCCGCGCGGTCAGCCCATCCACGTGGAGCTCACCCTCGCCCAGCACGCCCAGGGCGGTCGCCGCCCCGTGGAGCTCCACGTCCGAGGCGCGCAGCCTCGCCAACGTGTCCACCACCAGGCCCGCGGCTCCGCATCCCCGCAGGTTCGCGGCACGCAGGGACACGCGCGCATCTTGTGCGACCAGCACGCAGGTGCCCTGAGCGTCGCGCACGGTGACGTCGTCCACGTCCGCCTGGAGCTGACGCAGATGCAGTCCATCCCCCGCGATGCCGTCCGAGGTGCGCACCCGCTCGATGGTCGCGTCGCGCAGTCGCAGTTTTCCTCGGATGGCCATCAGGCCGTATTCGGCCGCGCCTTCAATGCGGACGCGCTCGGCATCCACGTCTCCGCCCATGAATTGGAGCCCGCCATACTCCCCGCTGTCCCGCACCACGATGTCCCGCAGGCGGGCCTTTGACAGGGTCAGGCCCATGCCCGCCCGCACGGCACGCACCGAGGTGAAGCGACGCACCTCGAGCTCGCGGGCCTGCATCGCGGACACCGCGTACTCGTGGCCCGTCACCTTCACTTCGTCGAGGACCAGCGTGCCGTTCATCACGGAGAAGGCCGCGGCCGTTCCACCTTCCGACGTGGACCGGCGCACCTCTGCGCGTGCCTCATCCACGCTCACCGCGGTCGCCGGCCCGGAGAAGCGCGTGTCCTCCACGACAACCTGGCTGTTGGCGCCGCGAACTCGGACCGCCCGGCGATAGGGGCCGGTGAAGGTGCTGGAGCGGATGCGGGCTCGCGCCTGGGTTCCGAGATGGGGGTCACCGCCGGGAGGGGCCCCGGGTGGAGCCTCCGCGCCGGTCGATTCCCCAGCGCCGGCAACTCGGTTCGCGTCGAGGGTCTCCGGGGTGGCCCCAGCGGGTGCGCTCTCCGAGTCCGAGGGGGTGTCCCCCCTGGGTGACGGTCCTCGTTCAATCAGCACGCCCACCGCCGCCGTGGGACTCCCTTCGAACTGACAGCCCTCCACGTCCAGAGCCCCGGCAGACACCCTCACGGCGCCCAGGCGCTGCCCCCGGAAGGTCCCTCGCGCCAGGCGCACCTGACCTCCGTCCGCCACACTCAGGCCTACCTCGCCCCCTTCGACCACTACATCCGACACGGCCACACCTGCCCCGACCTGGAGCACCGTGACTTCCGGGGCTCCGCCCTCCAGCACCACGCCGGGCCCCAAGCCCTCCAACCGGGTCCCCGGCGGCAGCACGAAAGGGCCCCGGTAGCGCCCTGGCGCCAGCCGCACGGTCAGCGGGCCGGGCCGGGCCAAGGCCTCGCTCAACGAGCGCAGGGGGCGGGCCTGGGAGCCATCACCGGATCCCTCCCGGCCAGGAGCTACCCAGAGCTCGCCAGGGGCCGGCGCGGACGGCGCGGCCTCACGCTGCGCGGGGCTCCGGCAGGTGCAGGACAGCAGCAGGATCAGCGGCAAGACGGTTCGAAAATGCACGCAAGCAAGCATCCTAGCGGCTTTCCGCAGGACCGCATGCAGACGCGATCAGACCAGCCTCGCAAACGATCAATATCTCAAAGACTTTCGTCAAACGGCGATCACACACAGCTTTTTCCAATTCACCGTGAGTGGCTTGCAACGATGTATCGGAAGAGGCGCGCCACACCCTTCCTACGCCCTGTGTTTCAGAGGGCCAACTTTTCATCCGGAGGCCGATTTTCCGGCTCCAAATCCCGGTCGGCATTGACAGGGAAAAGAGCGATTTGTTACCACCGGCCGGGTTAAAGCACTTCAAGGCCAGACAACGGACGGAGGGGCGTAATGACCAAGGCAGAACTCGTCGAGGTGGTGGCGGCGCAGACACGTCTCACCAAGAAGTCAGCGGCGCAGATTCTCGACATCGTCTTCACCAACATCGGTAAGGCGGTGAAGAAGGACGCCCGCTTCAGCTACCCCGGCTTTGGGACTTGGTCGGTTCGCTCGCGCAAGGCGCGCAAGATTCGCAACCCCCAGACGAACGAGATGATGAAGCTCAAGGCGTCGAAGACCATCGGCTTCCGGCCCGCCAAGGAGCTGAAGAACTCGCTCTGAGCCCCCATCCGGCGTGCTCGCTCAGGGGCGCTCTCCCGCAAGGGGGCGCCCCTGATGCATTGCGGGGTACCCCTGGGCCACCGGTGCGCCGGGCTCCGGAGGAGGCTCGGCGTCCCCCAGCGCTTCCAGTGGATCCATCGGCTGGCCGTCGAGCCACAGCTCGAAGTGGAGGTGGACGCCGGTGGCCAGCCCCGTCTCCCCCGCCATCCCCACCGCGTTCCCCCGCTCCACGGCCTCGCCGGGCTCCACCAGGATGCGGGACAGGTGGCTGTAGCGCGTCACCCAGCGGCCCTCGTGCTGGACCTCCACCTGCAAGCCGTGGTCGCCGTTGCGCCCCGCGCGGAGCACGACGCCCTTGTCCGCCGTGAAGATGAGCTGCCCCTGCGTGGCCCTCAGGTCGATGCCCAGGTGGCGGCGGTGGACGCCTGTCACCGGGTGCCAGCGGTAGCCGAAGAGGCTGGTGACGGAGACGGGCTCCAGCGGCCAGGAGAAGCGCGGCAGCGCGTCCTCGGCCTCCTCGGGGGGCTGCTCCAGGCGGCGCAGCTCCGCGGTGCGCACGGCCAGCCGCCCCACGCGCAGCACCACGGCCTCCGCCAGTGAGGCGGGGATGTCGCCGTAGGTGAAGCCGTCCCGCTCCAGCTCGGTCTCCAGGAGGCTCTGGGCCCGCAGCAGGTCGCCGGAGTTCACGTGCGCCACCGGGCGCCGCAGGAAGCCGTCCAGCGCGAGGTTCACCTGTTCCCAGTTGTCCACCTGCGCCGCCGGCATCACCCCGCCGCGCGCCACCTGCTGACGCAGGGCCCGCGCCTGGGTCGAGAAGGTGGCGAGCGTGGCATGGAGCTCCGAGGGCGACTCCGGCGCGCGGTGGCGCAACCGCGGCGAGGCGCCTTCCGACTCCGGCCCCAGGGAACGCGAGGGCGCGGAGGCGTAGAGCTCCTCGAAGCTCATCTTCGGCTCCGCGCCACGGTTGGCGCAGGCGCAAGCAGTGACGAGGGCAAAGAGGCTCAGGCGACGCACGGCGCCCGAAGCCTACCATGCCCCGTCCGATGCGCTCCTCACACGCCGCGCGTCCGTGCCCGGGTGTTCTCGGACACGCCTTTCACCCGGCGTGGGAGGCCGCGGGTGTCCAGAAGCACCACCCCGGTGGGACTCGCGTTCAGGCCAGCGCGCGGCGGATGCGGGACACGGCCTCGTCGATGTCGCGCGTGGACACGTCCAGGTGCGTGACGAGCCGCAACGTGCGCGGCGCGCCCGCGGGGTTCGTCAGCACGCCGTGGCGCTCCAGCAGCGCCAGGGTTTCGTGCACCGCTTGGGGGAACTCGGCGAAGACCATGTTGGTCTCCACGCTCGCGGTGTCCACCTTCACGCCCGGCAGCTCGGCCAGCCCCGCCGCCAGCCGGCGAGCGTTCGCATGGTCGTCCGCCAGCCGGGCCACATGGTTCTCCAGCGCATACAGCGCCGCCGCGGCCAGGATGCCCGCCTGCCGCATGCCCCCGCCCAGGCGCTTGCGCAGCCGGCGGGCCTCGCGAATGAGGTCCGCGCGGCCCGCGAGCGCCGAGCCCACCGGAGCGCCCAGCCCCTTCGAGAAGCACACCGCCGTCGTGTCCGTCCCGGAGGCCCACGCCGACGCGGGCACGCCCAGCGCGACGCTGGCGTTGAAGAGCCGGGCGCCATCGAGGTGCACCCCCAGCCCCGCCTTGCGCGCCGCCTCGACGACGGCCCGGAAGCGCTCCACGGGCCACACCGCGCCGCCGCCCCGGTTGTGCGTGTTCTCCAGCGAAAGCAGGCGCGTGCGCGGGTTGTGGATGTTGTCCTCGCGCACGGCCGCGCTCACGGCCTCGGGCGTCAGCAGGCCGCGCTGTCCCGGCAAGGGCTGCGGCTGCACGCCCCACAACGCGGGCACCGCGCCGCCTTCGTAGTGGAGGATGTGGCTGCCCGCCTCGGTGAGCACCTCGTCCCCGGGGCGGCAATGCGCGCCGATGGCGAGCTGATTGGCCTGGGTGCCCGAAGGCACGAACACGGCGGCCTCCAGGCCGAGCAGCTCGGCGACGCGGGCCTCCAGCCGGAGCACGGTGGGGTCCTCGCCGTAGACGTCGTCTCCCACCTCCGCTTCGGCGATGGCGCGCCGCATGGCGGCCGTGGGCTGGGTGACGGTGTCGGAACGGAAGTCGATGCGCTTCATGGGGGCTCCCCGAATGGCCAGGTCCCCACGGGTGGTGCTTGGGCTCCTGGCGGGTGTGACATACAACGGCGCCGTGCCTGGACGTGAGACGGTCTCGGAGAAGCGAAAGCGCGCGCTGACGGTGATGGACCGGCTGGCCGCGGACATGCCGGACGCCCGCATCGAGCTGGACTACCGGACGCCCCTGGAACTCCTGGTGGCCGTCATGCTCTCCGCGCAGTGCACGGACAAACGCGTCAACATCGTGACGCCCGCGCTCTTCCAGCGCTTCCCCTCCGCCCAGACCTACGCGGAAGCAGAACCGTCGGACGTGGAGCCCTTCATCCGCACCTGTGGCCTGTACCGCGCGAAGGCGAAGAACATCGTCGCGGCGGCGCGGGCCCTGGTGGCGGAGCACGCCGGGCAGGTCCCTCTCACGCGGGACACCCTGGAGAAGCTCCCGGGCGTGGGGAGAAAGACGGCGGGCGTGGTGTGCATCCACCTGGGGGGCGACGCGGCCTTCCCCGTGGACACCCATGTGAAGCGGCTCGCCTACCGGCTCGGGTTCACCACGAAGGAGGACCCGGACAAGGTGGAGGCCGACATGCAGGCCGTGCTGCCGCCGGAGCGGTGGACGCTGGGCCACCAGCTCCTGGTGTGGCACGGACGGCGGACCTGCTTCGCCCGCTCGCCCGACTGTGCCCGCTGCGTCGTCGCGGACCTCTGCCCCAAGAAGGGCGTGAAGGCCCCGCCGGTAGACGCGCCTACGGAGAAGCCGGCGCGCCCTGCTCGCGCGAAGTCTTGAGGCGCTTCATCCGCTTGCGGATGAACTCCCGCTTCAGCGACGAGATGTGGTCGACGAAGACGGTGCCATTGAGGTGGTCCGCCTCGTGCTGCACGGCGATGGACAGCAGTCCCTCGCAGCGCAGCGTCTGCTCGTTGCCGTCCGGGTCGAGGAACTTCACCGTCACGGCGGCGGCGCGGTCCACGTCGGCGGACTCGCCGGGGATGGAGAGGCAGCCCTCGTTGTAGGTGGTGTCGCCCTCCATGGCGATGATCTCCGGGTTGATCATCGCGACGGGCTTCAGCTCCGGCTGGGCGTGCGTCGTGTCCAGGACGATGACACGCTGGAGCACGCCAATCTGCGGGGCGGCCAGGCCCACGCCTTCGGCGGAGTACATCGTTTCGAACATGTCCTTCACCAGCGTGCGGATGGAGTCATCCACCTTCGCCACCGGTTTGGCCTTCTGCTTCAGGACAGGGTCGGGCCAGATGAGGATCTCGCGGACCATGGCCGCCGTCTTAACCGTCCTGGAGCGGACGGGCAACCACCGCGGGCGGGCTTTCCCCCGCGCCCGGTGGCCCGTCCGTCCGAAGCACGTCAGTCGAGCAGGCTCCGGGCGTACTCCGCGCGCAGTCGGTCATCGGCCAGCGCCTGCGCGGCCTCGGCGAGCACGCCGCGAATCTGCTGCGCGCGGTGCTGGAGCGCTGGGTCCGGGTGCCCGGCGAAGCGCAGGGGGTGGAACTCAGCGGCCAGCAGCTCGTAGGCGCGTTTGACCTCCTCGCCGCCCGCCGAGCGGGTCAGCCCGAGCACCGTGAAGTAGTCCGCGTCCTGAATCTCCTCGAACTTGGCTTCCAGGCGCCGCACGTCCAGTTCGGGAGGCAGGTCGCCGGCTTCGTCCTCGTCCCCGCCGGGCGCCAGCGAGATGAGCCCCAGCGTCCGCGCCACCGCGAGCGACTTCAGGGCCGAGTCCTGCGGCAACCCCGCGCCCAGGAGCAGCGCCTCCAACGTGTGCTCGCCGTCCACCTGGGACAGGAGCTGGAGGTCCCTGGGGGGCAGGCCGAAGTCGTCCGGGGCCAGGTGGAGGTCCCCCCGGGTGACGCGCGCGCGCAGGCCGCCCGCGGCGTCGAGGAGGGAGTCGGAGGTGAGCGTGTTGCGCAGGGCCTCGGCCAGCAGGTGGAGCGGCGGCCGCGTGGCGGCGGCGAGCGCCACCTCGTGGGGGGCCGGCTCTGGCACCAGCCGGTACAGCGTCGAGGGCTCCGCCAGCGCGTCCAGGAACACCTGCTCGGTGTAGCGCTGGACCAGGGGCACGGCCTCGGACTCGCGCAGGTAGCCCCGGCCGCGCAGGGCCTCCAGGAGCGCGGCGGTGGTGGCGCTGCGCACCAGGCGCAGCTCGCCTTCCTGCCTCGCGTCGATGAGGCCGTCCGCCCGGGCCCGGTCCACCAGCGACTCCCCGGGCGCGGAGGAGACGGCGCCCACCAGCGTGCCGTCTCTCAACCAGAGCACGCGCAGGGCGTTCATCACCTTGAGCTCCAGGCGCATCTCCATGCGGGCTTCGCACAGACGGAGCACCAGCTTCGTCAGGCCGTCCTGGGTGACGCTCCCGCTGCGCGCCACGGCCAGCTCCGGCCGGCCCGGAGGGGCCTCCAGCGGCAGGAGGGAGGCTCGCGCCTGTGCGGCGGCTTCCTCGGCGTCACGGAGCGCGCGCTCTTCCAACTCCATGCGCTCACGCTCGGCCTGCTCGCGCTGGGCGACGGACTCGGCTTCGACCCGGGCCTTCTCCTCGCGGAGGGATTCCAGGGACTGCTCGACGGACTCGCGCGACTCGCGCTCCTTCGACAGGTGCTCGCGCAGTTGCTGGTGCTCCAGCCGGAGCTCGGCGAGCTCCTCGGAGATGCGTGCGTTCTCGGCGAGCAGCCGGGACTCGGATTCGTTCCGGGCCCGGGACTCTTCCTCGAGCCGCGTTTCCAACGTGGTGCGCTGCCTGGCCTCCGCGTCCAGGCGCACTTCCAGGGCGGTGCGATGACGGCCCTCGGTCTTCGCGCGGGTGGCCGCCTCGGCTTCGGCCTGGGTGGCCTGCTGTGCGCGGGCTTCGGACTCGGCGCGGCGCTTCGATTCGGCCTCGGCGCGCGCCTCCGCCTCGGTGGCGGACTTCAGCGCGGCCTCGGCGCGCGCTTCGGCTTCGGCGCGCTTCTGGGCTTCGGCGTCCAGCCGGGCCTCCAGCTCCGCGCGCTGCTGGGCCTCGGCTTCGGCCTGCGCCGCGACGCTCGCGCGGTGCGCCGCTTCCGCCTCGGCTCGGGCCTTCTCCGCCGCGTGCTGCTCGGCTTCCCTTCCAGCGAGTGCCTCGGCTTCGGCTCGCTGCTGGGACTCCTGTTCGGCGCGAGCCGCGGCTTCGCGTTCGGCGCGGGCCTCGGCTTCGGCGCGGCGCGAGGTCTCGGCGGCGACCTGTGTCTCGAGTTCAGCGCGTGTCGCGGCTTCAGCCTTCGCGAGCGTCTCCGCCTCTGCGCGAAGGGCGGCCTCCCGCTCGGCGCGGGCTTCGGCTTCGGCCCGGGCCGCGGCTTCGCGCTCGGCGCGGGCTTCCGCGTTCGCGCGGGCCGTGGCTTCGCCTTCCGCACGGACTTCGATGGCCGCACGGAGCCTGGCTTCGCGTTCGGCGCGGGCTTCGGCTTCGACCCGGGCCTCGGCTTCGTACTCGGCGCGGGCGATGGCGTCCTGATGTGCCTTGGACTCGCTCTCGGCGCGCGCCTCCGCGTCGAGCCGGGCCTTGGACGCGGTCTCAGCGCTGGCTTCGGCGTCGATTCGGGCGTGCGCGACGTTCTCGGCACGGCGCTCGGCGTCAGCGTGTGCGGCCGCTTCGCTCTCGGCGCGGGCCTCGGCTTCGGCGCGGGTGGCCGCTTCGGCGTTGGCTCGGGCCTCGGCTTCGATTCGAGCTGCCGCTTCGGCTCGGGCGGTGGCCTCCGCGTTCGCGCGGGCCTCCGCTTCTGCAGTGACGCGCGTTTCCGCTTCGATCCGGGCGTCAGTCTCCGCGCTCAGGCGGGCCTCGAGTTCGGCTCGCGCCTCGGCCTCGGCGTTCGCACGGGCTTCTGCTTCGGCCCTTGCGGCGGACTCCGTGTTCGCGCGGGCTTCGGCCTCGGCCCTTGCTGCGGACTCCGTGTTCGCGCGGGCTTCGGCCTCGGCCCTTGCTGCGGACTCCGTGTTCGCGCGGGCTTCGGCCTCGGCCCTTACGGCGGACTCCGTGTTCGCTCGGGCTTCGGCCTCGGCACGCGCAGTCGCCTCTGCATTCGCTCGGGCTTCGGCTTCCGTGCGGGCCGTCGCCTCTGCATTCGCTCGGGCCTCGGCTTCCGTGCGGGCCGTCGCTTCAGCGTCGGCACGTGCTTCCGCGTCGACGCGTGCCGTGGACTCAATCTCCGCGCGGGCGGCCGCTTCGGCGAGCGATGTCGCCGCGGACTCCAGGCGCGCTTCCACCTCCGCCCTCGCCGAAGACTCGATTTCAGCCTGCGCCTGCGCCTCCGCCAACGCGGTGGCCGCGGCCTGTAGCCGTGCTTCCACCTCCGCCCGCGCGGCGGATTCGATCTCCACCAGCGCCTGCGCCTCCGCCAACGCGGTGGCCATGGCCTCCAGACGCGCGTCCGCTTCCGCGCGCGCCACGGATTCGATCTCGGCCCGAGCCTGCGCTTCGGCCAACGCGGCAGCGGCCGAGGCCAGGCGCGTGTCCGCATCTCCCTGCGCCCGGGCCTCCGCCTCGGCGAGCGCCGCCGTGAGGGCCTCCAGCCGCGCTTCCGCATCCACTCGCGCGTCCGCTTCAGCCTGGGCCAGGGCTATCGCCTCGGCGTGTTCCCGAGCCACCAACTCCGCGCGGGCCTCGGCTTCCGCATGGGCGTGCGCCAGTTGCTGCGCGCGCATCTCGGCTTCGAGCCGTGCCGCCGACTCGACCTCCGCGCGGGCTTCCGCGGCCTCGCGCGCGCGGGTCTCCGCGTCGATGCGCGCTTCCGATACGGACGTCTGGCCTTCGGCCGACTCGACCCGGCGCTCCGCGACCTCGCGCGCCTTCGATTCCGACTCCGCACGGACCTCCGAGACGACACGCCCCGCCGCCTCGGCCTCCAGGCGCGCTTCGAGTGCCTTCAGCGCCTGGGTCGCCGCGGCGGCCTGCGTCTCCGCGGCCTCACGCGCCTGAGCCTCCGCATCCGCGCGGGTCTCGGCGTCGATGGCACGGAGCTCTGCCTCGGCGCGTGCATCCTCGGCCTGCCGAGCCAGGGCCTCGACCTCGGCCGTGAAGGCCTCCGCTTCCGTGCGGAGCGTGACTTGCGATTCCAGCTCCGCGCGCAGCGCCGAGAGCGCGTCGACATCGCCCGCGGACTGCTCGATTCGACTCAGGACGGCCTTGGCCGCAGCATCCCTGGACGCGCTCGAGTCCCGCTGTGCCTGGGCCTCGGATTCGCGCTGCCGGAGCGTCTCCAGTTCGGCCTCGGCCTCGGCACGAAGCACCGCCTCGCGCGAGTGCTCCTCTTCCTCGGCCACGAGGCGTTCCTGGAGCGCCTGGAGCTGCTGCTCCATTTCGCGGCGGCGCGCGGACTCCTGCTCCAGCGCCGCGGAGACGGAGTGCACGCGCGCGTGGGCCTCTTCGAGCTGGCGCTCAGCCTCCTCCTGCTGGGCCTGCCACTGCGCCATCAGCGCGGGCACCGCGAAGCCGCCAGGGGCGGGCGCCCCGGGGGGACTCTCGACGGGCCCGGCCACGGCCCCCTCCGAGTGAGCGGCCTCGGCTTCCGAGTCGAACCAGTCCGCGCCGACGCTCGGCTCGGGAGCGGGAGACTCCGGCTCCGGGTCGAACCAACCGTCGCCAACGCGCTCCTCGGGCGAGGGCTCCGCGCCCGACTCCGAACCGGTCTCGGCGTCGTCATCCGCCTGACCTGACGCAGCGGCCTGGAGCTCCGCCTCCAGCAGTTCCCAATTGGATGCGGACACCGCCGCGGCGTCTGGCTCCGACGCGTCAGCGGAGTCACCGAGGGCGGCTTCCGTCCCCCAGGCGTCCTCCGACCCCGTCGTGGATGACTCCGTTTTCGCCGCGCCACCCGGCGCAGAAGCAGCGGGCGGCGTTCCCAAGGAACTGACCGACGCCGAGGCGGCCGAATCGTCCTCCCAGGAAGCATCCGGGGAAGCCGCGTCCGAATCGACCGAGGCCGATGCGGCCCACGAATCATCCGACGCGGCTCCTGATTCAGGCCCGGCAGGTGCGTCCCACGAATCATCAGACGCGGGTCCTGCGTCAGATGCAGCCGATGCGTCCCAAGAGTCGTCCGACGCGGCTCCTGATTCAGGCCCGGCCGGTGCGTCCCACGAATCATCCGACGTGGCCCCGACTTCAGGCCCGGCCGATGCGTCCCAGGAGTCACCAGACTCCGCTCCCGACGCGGAGGCATCCGACGCGGCCCAGGCAGCACCCGGGTTCGACGCCGAGGTCTCCCACCCGGATGCGGCATCGCCGGACGCATCCCCTGCCCCATCCAACGACGCCTCCGGCGACTGGCCGGCGAACGCCATCTCCGGGTCGGGAGGCAACTCCGTCCAGGGGGAACCTTCCGTAGCGGACAACGGCGTGGCGACAGGACCGCCCCGCATGGCCGCCAGCTCCGCCTCTGCTTCGGAGAGGGCATCCCACGCGTCGGGCGCGGGTGTGTCGACATCGAAGAAGCCTTCGTCCCCAAGCCGAGGCGCCGCCGCCGAGGCAAGCGCGGGCTGAGAGACAGGCTCCTCCGTCCAGGCCAGCTGACCGGCCGGAGGCACCTCTCCTTCCGGTTCAGACGCGGCGTCGAGGTCGGCCAGGCGCTCCGCCTGAGCCCGCAGCTCCGCCTCCATGCCTTCCGGTTCCGCGGCGTGCCCCTGCGACAACCCGGGGTAGGCCCCAGGCTCCGCCCCGCTCACCGCCGACCCCCAATCCGAGTCCGAATCCGCGGATGGCTCACCCCACCCATCCGCCGAGTCCTCCGGTGACACCGGAGCGGCCCCGTCCGAGGGCATCGCCGGGGCGTCCACCTCGGAAGCCACGGCCGTGTCTGGACCAGGGACACCGTGACGCTCGCGCTGCTGCTCCGCCACGTGGGCGGTGCGCTCGGCGTCCGTCATCGCCGCCAGCTCCCAGTCCGTCTGGTGCAATGGAGCCAGGTCGCCGAAGAGCGCGTTCGCCAACGCGGGGTCCCCGGCTACCGCGGGAGGCGGCGTCGCATGCCACGTCTCGCCTTCGGCCCCACTCGCCCCCTCGGCGCTCCCCGGGGACACGGGCAACTGCCGGTTCTCCACCACGTACCAGGCATCCGCCGCATCCGCGGGGGCCCGGACCAGGGAGTCCACCAGCGACATGAAGGCCGCGCCCTCCAGCGGCAGCGGCGCCACGGGGGCGCTGAAGCCGGGGATGGGCTCGCCCAGGAGCAGCACCCGGGCCGACTTGCCATCCGGATGTTGCAGCAGCTCTTCCAGCACCAGGTGGCCGCGGCCACTCTCGACGCCGGGCGCGAGCACGAGCAGCACGGGCAGGTGGTGCCCGTACGCGATGAGGGCATCCGCAGCGGACGTGGCGAGGATGACCTCGTAGCCGTCACGCGTGAGCAGGCGCCGCACGGCGGCGATATTGGCGATGTCGTCGTGGACGAGAAGGACCGGTGCGCCCATGGGGGGGCCACGAGTCTACAGCATGGCTCCCGGATCCACGTCGATCACGACCTTCACGGTGGAAGGAACTTCGGCCAGGGCCGCTTCCACCCGGGCGAGCAGCGGGGCGAGCGCCGTATGCGTCGGCCCCTTCAGGAGGAACTGCCAGCGCGTCTTGCCCCGGATTCGGGAGATGGGCGCCAGCGCCGGGCCCAGCAGGCGGACCCCCGCGGACGCGGGAGGCATGTTCCGGGAGACGAGGTTCCCCAGGGAACGCGCCACGCTGGCCGTCTGCTCGGGGTGCTCCCCCTCCAGGCGGACGGCGGCCATGCGCGAATACGGAGGGTAGGCCAGCGCCTTGCGCCACTCCAGTTCCTGGGTCGAGAAGCCGCTGAAGTCGTGGGCCAGCACCCGCCGCACCGGCTCCGCGTCCGGGTTGTAGGTCTGGACCAGCACCCGCCCCGGGTCCTTGCCCCGGCCCGCGCGGCCGGCGACCTGGGTGAGCAGGTGGAAGGTGCGCTCGGCGGCGCGGAAGTCCGGGATGGACAGGGACGTGTCCGCCATCACGACGCACACCAGCGTCACGCCGGGGAAGTCGTGCCCCTTGGCCACCATCTGCGTGCCCACCAGGACGTCCAGCTCCCGGCGCGCGAACGAGGCCAGCATCTCCGTCAGCCGCTCCGCGCTGCTGGCCGAGTCCCGGTCCAGGCGCGCGACCCGCGCCGTGGGGATGCGGTCCAGGACCTCCGCCTCCACGCGCTCGGTGCCGATGCCCAGCTTGAGCAGGGGGCCCGTGCACTCCAGACATTGGTCCGGCACGGGCATGGCCAGGCCGCAGTAGTGACACACCACCCGGCTCTGCGAGCGGTGGTGCGTCAGGCACACGTCGCACTCGCTGCACTTGAGCGACAGGCCACACACCTCGCACAGGAGCACGGTGCTGTGGCCCCGTCTGTTCAGGAAGAGGATGACCTGCTGGCCTCGGCCAAGGGTCTCCTCCATGGCGGTGAGCAGCGGCGGGCTGAGGATGGGCGCCTCTTCCGTCACCACGCCCTCGCGAGGCCGCTCCAGGCGCAGGTCCACCATCTCGATGGAGGGCATGGGCCGGTCATCCACGCGGTGCTTCAGCTCCAGGAGTCGGTAGCGCCCACGGTTGACGTTCTCCAGCGTCTCCAGCGCGGGCGTGGCCGAGCCCAGCACCACCACCGCGCCAGCCTGCTTGCCGCGCACCACGGCCAGGTCGCGCGCCTGGTAGCGCAGCTTCTCCTCCTGCTTGAAGGAGGGGTCGTGCTCCTCGTCCACGACGATGAGGCCCAGGTTGTCCACCGGCGCGAACACCGCCGAGCGCACCCCCACGGCGATCTTCACGTCGCCCCGCCGCAGCGCCTGCCAGTGGAAGAGCCGCTCCCGGTCCTTCAGCGCCGAGTGCAGCACCGCGACCTCCGAGCCGAAGCGGCTGCGGAAGCGCCCCACGAGCTGCGGCGTCAGCGCGATTTCCGGAACGAGGATGAGGGTGCCTTTCCCCAGCGTCAGCGCATGCTCCGCCGCGCGCAGGTACACCTCCGTCTTTCCGCTGCCCGTGACGCCGTGAAGCAGGAAGGGCTGGAAGGCCCCCTCGTCCAGCGCCGCGCGCAGCGCCAGGCCCGCCAAGGCCTGCTCCGGCGTGAGGTGGTCCGGGCGGCCCTGAATCAGGCCCTCCTTCACCCCGGCCTCCACCGTCTTCTCCTCCAGCCTGGCGAAGCCGCGCGTGGCCAGCTTCTTCAGCGTCTCGCGCGCCCCCGGAATCGCGTGGGCCACCTCCTCCAGTGGCGCGCGGCCTCCCACGGCCAGCAGGTAGGCGAGCGCGGCGGACTGCGCGGGCGCGCGCGACAGCTCCGGCGGCACCTCGTTCACGAGCGCCACCGCGAAGTGCTGCACGTCCGGCTTGGCCTCCTTCTCCTCGACGGCCTTCGACAGGCCCGGCGGAAGCGCGCCGCGAATCACCTCACCCAGCGGGTAGCGGTAGTGCACGGCCGCGAAGCGCAGCAACGCGATGAGGTCCTTGGGCAGGGACGGCGAGTCCTCCAGCACGCGCTGGACGGCCTTCAACTTCACCTTCTCGCCCGGCGGCGGGGACGCGGGCCCCAGGTAGAAGCCCAGCGCCGTGCCTCGGCCAAACGGCACGAGCACGCGCTGCCCGGGCTCCAAGCGGCCCGCCAGCTCCTCCGGCAAGGTGTAGGTGAATTCGCCCCGGACGGGGCGGCCAACGGCAATGGAGGCCAGGACGGGAGCGCTCACTTCGGCGCGCACTGTAGCGGCGACGGCGGGCTCTGACAGTTCCCGGCGGCTTTTCACACCGGAGGTGCGCACCGTCCTGGAACCCCGCGTCGTGGGGGCCTTCGAAGGCGCCGCGTCCTCCCCGCTCCACAAGGGTCGCTGTTCCATGACTCTCCCTTCAACCGCCACCCCAACCCCAGCCGTCCTGCTACCGGGGTCCACAGTGCAGGGAGGGTCTGACATGTCCCGCGGGCTCCGCCGGAAGACGGAACCCCAGGACGTCAGGGCACCACCGGGGACTCAGGCGCCCGTGACCTTCTTCCACGAGGGCCGGGCGCTGACGCGCTCCCACCAGGAGGCCACCCCTTTGTGCTGGCCCAGGAGCGTTCCGCCGCCCGCGGCAACGAAGAACTCCATGAACGGCATCCAGCAGACCTCCGCGAGCGAGAAGCTTTCACCCGCGAGGTACGGCTGCTTGCTCAGCACCGGGTCGACGATGCCCAGGACGCGCTCGACGCCCTTCATGCCCTCGTCGATGCGGGCATCGTCCGCCGCGCCGCCGCCGAAGAAGGGCTTGAAGAGGCGCTCCCAGATGACCTTCATCGCCGCGGGTGTGAAGTAACTGTGCTCCACGCTGATGAACTGCTCCATGGCCGCGAACGCGCGCGCGTCGGACGGCGTCAGCGCGGCGCCCGGCAGCTTGCGGTCCAGATAGCGGATGATGGCGCGCGACTCATAGACGCGGAAGCCGTCGTCGTCCTCGAACGCCGGGATGACACCGAAGGGCTGACGCTCCACGTGCGCGGGCTGCTTGTGCTCGCCCTTCGCGAGGTCGATGACAACGAGCTCGGCCTCCTGACCCTTCTCCGCCAGGGTGGTGAGGACCATGCGCGTGGCCGTGCTCATCGGGTGGCCGTACACTTTCATGTGAGATTCCTCTTCGCGGCGGGCCGGGGAGAGTCCCGGCCTGGCGGGGCCACACTCTTCATGGCCACCCCCAACGCCGCAAGGAATTCAGGAAAGTGCCGTTCCCGCCGGGGCGCGTCATCCCCGGCGGCCCTGACGGCCTACAGGGTGAAGAGCGAGTCGGGCACGTTGGCCCGGCTGTCACCCTTCAACGCGGTGAAGCGCAGGTTGCGCTGGCCGCCGCGCCAGACCTCGATGGTGCGCGGCATCAGCTCACCGGTGGCCGGCGAGTTGTAGTCGAGGAAGCGCACATCCCAGGCCGTCCCCGAGGCGTCCGTGTAGCGGAGGCGCGCCGGGCGGAAGGAATCCTTGTAGACCCAGAACTGCGGACGCCCCTCGGCCATCTCGCCGAGGACATAGGTGACCTCGCCGCCGAGGCGCGCCAGGCCGGTGCGGCCCGTCTCCACGCCGAGGCTCTGGAGGTGCCGCAGCACCGACTCCTTCACCTCCTGCACGTTGCCACTGCCCGTGGCGAGCAGCGGGCACACCTGCGCGACGAGCACCGACATGGCGGGAATCTCGGTGCCCTGCGCCTTGCGCCGGCCTCCGGATTGGACCACGGCGGACGGGCTGCTGCCGTCGGCCACCGAGGCCTCGAAGCGGCAGCGGCCAGGCGCGCGGATGGACAGCACGCCGTCCCCCTGCACCTCCGGGCGGTCCGTGGACGTCCCCAGCGCGGAACCGGCCTCCTTCACCGAGGCTCCGCCGAAGCTGAGGGAGCCTTCCACGCGCAACGTGGAGAGCCGCTGCTCGGCGCGCTCCGCCGCCATGCGGCGGATGATGGAGCTTCCGGGCAGCACGTAGGCGCCCGCGGCGAAGGAGACCAGGACGGCGAGGAGTGCAACGGTGCGCTTCACGGCTTCTCCGTCTTCACGACTTCACGCATGAACTCGAGCAGGCCGGAGCGCAGCTCCGGGCGCTTGAGCGCGTAGGCGATGTTGGCCTTCAGGTACCCCACCTTGTCACCGGCGTCATACCGCTGGCCCTTGAAGCGGTAGCCCAGGAGGCCCTGCTGCTGCTGGAGGGTGGCCAGGCCGTCGGTGAGCTGGATTTCACCGCCCACGCCCGGCGTCTGGTTCTCCAGGATGGGGAAGATGTCCGGCGGCAGCACGTAGCGGCCGATGACGGCGAGGTTGGAGGGCGCGGTGCCCTTCTTCGGCTTCTCCACGATGCGCTCGATGCGCATGACGCCGTCGCCCAGGTCCGTGCCCGCGGCGATGCCGTACATGTGCGTCTCGTCGTCGGGCACCTCCATGAGGGCGATGACGGCCTGGTTGTACTGGCGGTACACGCGAGCGAGCTGCCGGATTCCCGGCTCCTCGGCGTCAATCATGTCGTCGCCCAGCAGCACGCCGAAGGGCTCGTTGCCGATGACGCTCTTGGCGCACAGCACCGCGTGGCCCAGGCCCTTGGGCTCCTTCTGACGGACGCTGACGACGCGCACCAGGTCCGCGATGGCGCGCAGCTTGTCGGCCTCGCCCTCCTTGCCACGCGCGCGCAGCGTGGTCTCCAGTTCGAAGCCGATGTCGAAGTGGTCCTCGATGGAGCTCTTGCCGCGGCCATTGATGAGCACGACGTCTTCGATGCCCGCGGAGACCGCCTCTTCCACGATGTACTGGAGCGTCGGAGTATCGACGATGGGCAGCATCTCCTTGGGAACCGCCTTGGTCGCCGGCAAAAAGCGCGTGCCCAGGCCGGCTGCCGGGATGACACACTTGCGGATGAGGGGCTCTACCTTCGAGGTTTTGGAGGCCATGAGGGCTGCGAATCTATTGATGGCGTCTGACCCCATCAAGCCGGATAGGATGCTCATGTCATGTCGCTGCGTTCCCTGGTGCTGCTCGCCCTCTGTGTGTCCACTACCTCGCTGGCCCAGCCGGCCGAGGACCTCCGGGATGTCATGAGCGCGCGTGCCTTTGGCATGGGCGGCGCCTACCGGGCCCTGGGCCTGGGCGGGGACGCGATGATGGGCAACCCCGCCGCCATGGTCCTCTTCCCGTCCTACCGCCTCGAAGGCACCGGCGCCTGGGACCTCGAGAAGAAGGAGGGCCAGCTCGGGGTCTCCGTCATCGACGCGGCCACCAGCCGCCTGGGCATGGGGCTCGACTACCACTGGGTGAGCGTGGGCCGCGGCGGCGCTCGCGCCAGCGCGCACCTGAGCTCCCTGGGCGTGGGCCTGCCCGTCAACGAGATGCTGATGCTCGGCGCCACGGTCCGCTACCTGCGCATGAGTGGCCAGTCGCGGTTCGCCAACTCCGTCACGGGTGACGCCGGCGTCATCCTGCGGCTGACCCAGTCGCTGATGGCGGGCTTCTCCGCCCACAACCTCGTCGATACGGGCAACGAGGAGCTGACCCGCTACTACTCGGCGCACGTGGGGGTGATGAACGGGCTGTTGACGCTCGCGGGCGACGTGCGCGCGGACTTCACGACGAACGACGCGACGACGTTCACGTACCACGGCGGCATGGAGTACATCCTTGGGCAGGTGTTCCCGTTCCGCGCGGGCTACACGTATGACGGCTTCACCCGCACGTCCCAGGTCAGCACGGGGCTCGGCTTCATGTCCGAGGGTGGCGGCGGAATCGACGTCGCCTACCGGCATGACCTCGGCGGCCCCAAGGGGCGGCTGCTGGCGCTCACCATCAAGCTGAACATGAACTGAATCAGCGCGGCGCCCGGAGCGGCAGGTAGCGCTCGGAGGCCGCGAAGCGGAGCAGCTCCACCAGCTCCGCTTCGTTGTCCCGGCGCGCGCGCAGCACGGTCAGCGCGGGCCCCATGCTGCCACAGGCCACCAGCCCCGCGCGGTTCGCGGAGTCTCGCGCGGCGTCCGCGAGCGCGGAGGCCTTGAAGTTCTGCGTGCCCGGCTCCAGCAGGGCCACGGCGCGCTCCAGGGCCTTCGGTGAGAGGGACTCCCGGACCACGCGGGCCTCTTCTCCGGAGGCCCGTGGGTCCTTGAGCACGGTGGACAGCAACGCGAGGGCGCGGAAGAGCTGACGCCCCTTGAGCGCCCGGAGCGCCAGCAGGTCCGGAGACAGGGACAGCAGGGCGCGCCCCGCGTGGAAGCGCAGCTCCGGCGCGGGCATGGGCTCACGCAGGAGGAGACGGCCCACGAGCAGGCGCGGGTGGCCCGCGTGCACGGCGGTGAAGGGCGGACCGTCATCCTCCGCGAGCACGAGCTCGGGCAGGTGGACGTCCAGCATCCGCGCGGCGGTGTGCAGCGCGTCGAGCACGGCGGGCGCCGCCGGGCCCGCGGTGGCGCGCAGCAGCTCCGAGGAGCCAGCGGCGCGGCCCTCGGCGGGGAACAAGCGGCAGAGCGCGATTCCGGTGCAGGCGAGCAGCTCACCGGACGGCGTCCGCAGGCCCGGGTGACGCAGGCCCGCCCGCTCATCGGAGGTCAGCGGCGGACGCTGGCCGCGCGGCGCGGGGGTCTCCAGTCCGTCGAGCGCGTCGGCGATTTCGCGCATCAGCGAGGCGCGGTCCGGGTCGCCGCGATGGTCGAAGTACTCGGCGAGCGCGCGGTACGGCTTTGCCTCCAGCGGGCGCTCGCGGATGTGCCGGAAGCCGTCGGGCTCGGTGTCCTGGGAGGGCGGATAGGCGGGCGCGGGGGCCGCCGGCTCGCGGGGCTCCGCGGTGCCGGAGGCGGGCGCGGGCTTGGGGGGTTCGGGGGACGCAGGGGGCTTCGCGATGAACGTCCGACCCGGTGCTGGGGCCGCCATGGTCCCTTCGGGGCGCGCGCCGCGCACGACACGGCGCACGGGGTCCATGCGGCCCGGAGGTGCCTCCCAGGAGATGACTCGCGTCTCGGCCACCGGCACGGCGCCGAAGTCCACGACCTCGCCCGTGATGAGGTCGATGGCGCCAGCGCGCTGCGGACTCCGGTCGTTCGCGTCCTGTCGTGCGGCGGGCTCCGCGTCGCGTCCGGGCGATGCCGCCCGGGAGGAGGCCCGCTCTCTCCGAGCAGGCGCGGGAGCCTGCGGCGCGGCCGGTGCCGAGGAGAACCCCGCCGCGTCCGAGGTGTCGCCGCTCGCGGCGGGGGCCCGAGGCGCAGGCGCGGGCTTGTTCCCGGGGACCGAGGCGGGATTGCGTGGCGCGGGGACCGCGGCTACATCCACGGTCTCGCTTCTTCCCGCGGGGGCTCGCGGCACGGGCGCGGGTTTGTTCCCCGGTGACGACGGTGGGCTCCGGGGCACGGGCCCGACGGGGAAGCCCGCTGCGTCCACGGTGTCACCACTCTCCGCAGGTGCCCGGGGCGCGGGGGCTTGCTTGTTTCCCGGTGTCGACGGTGGGCTCCGAGGCGCGGGCTCAGAGGAGAAGCCTGCGGCCGCCGAGGCGTCGCCACTGTCCGCAGGTGCCCGGGGCGCAGGCGCGGGCTTGTTCCCGCGTACCGAGGCGGGATTGCGCGGTTTGGGCGCGGGGGCGCTTCCCGGTGCAGAGGCGGGGTCGCGCGATGCCGATGCTCCCGAGCGTCCTGCACCTGCGGATGGAGCGCGCGGAGCAGGCGCTGCGGCGCTCCCCGGCTCCGCGACTGAATCTTGCGACGAAAGCGCTGCCTCGGCTCCAGGAACCGAGGCCGGATGACGTGGCGCGGGCGCTGGCGCGTTTCCGGACGCAGATGCGGGATTGCGCGGCGCGGGCGCCGGTGCGTTTCCGGGCGCAGATGAGGGATTGCGAGGCGCGGGCGCCGGTGCGTTTCCGGACGCAGACGCGGGATTGCGCGGCACGGGCGCCGGCGCGTTTCCGGATGCGGACGCGAGGCTGCGTGGCTCGGGCGCTGGTGGCGTCAGCGCAGCGGCGGCCGCTCCCGGATCCGTCGTGGAGGTGACCTCATTGGCCAGGTGCTCCACGTTCGCGGGAGATTGCATCAGCGCGGGTGGAGCCGGGACGAGCGGCGCCCGGGGACCACTTGGCTCACGACGCGGAGTCGCGGAGCGCGGGGGCTCGGGCGGAGGAAGCTCCCGCTCCTCGCGCGCCTGACGGAGCCCCTCCGCACGACGCGCGTAGACCTGCGCACGCTCCGGATTGCCCAGCACCTCGCGCCACAACCGCGCGAGCCGGTCCCACGTCTGCTCCCGTTCTTCTTCGTCCTCGGTCGCGGTGGCCGCGTGCTCGAGCGCCCAGGCCGCCTCGCCCAGGTGCTCGCGCTGGAGCAGCCGCTCCACGAGCATCAACCAGGCATCCTTGTGGCCCGGCTCGTAGCGCACCGCCTGCCGCAGCTCATCGAGCGCGGCGTCCGCGTCGCCCTTCGCCTCCAACGTGGCCACCAGCTCCAACCGGGCCTGTCGTGCCGCGGGGCCACGGGACTCCTGCACGAGCTGCGCGCGGAGCAACTGCGACAGCACCGTTGTGTCCCCGAGCCTCCGCGCGAGCGCCGTGAGCTGCACACGCGCCTGCTCACTGTCGGGGCTCTCCGCCAGCACCTCGCTCCAAGCCCACTGCGCGAGCCGCGGGTTGCGCAGCGACTCCTCCGCGACCTGGGCCAGCACCCGCAGCGACTCCACCCGGTCCGGCGTCCGACGCGCCATCGGCGCGAGCGCGCTTCGGAGGCGCTCCGCGATGCCGGCGCGCTCAGCATCGGGCACACAACGGAGCAGCCCCGCGAGCACGGGCAACAGGCCCGGCGAGAGCGACTCGGCCGCCTCGAAATCAGCGCGAGCCTTCTTGAGCTCGCCCATGTGAAGCCAGCGCTCCCCACGCGTGAGCAAGGCGCCCGCACGCGCCCGGCCGCTGGGGGCCCGGCGAATGGCTTCATCGAGCGCGCGACGCACGAGCGATGCGTCCCCCCGCGCCGCGAGCAGACGCACCTGGTCTCGGAGCGCCGCGCGGTCGCCGGTCAGGTCGACGATTTCCCGGTACATCCGCGCGGCCCCGGCGGGGTCATGGAGCTCGTTCTCCATCACCTCCGCGAGACGGGTCAGCGCCTCGGCGCGACGGGTCGCGTCCTTCGCCTGGTCCGCCCGCTTGAGGTAGAGCTGCGCCAGCTCGGCCCAGGCCCTTCGGGCGATGAGCTGGGCCTCCATCTTCTGCGAACGCGTGAGCTCCGCACCGTCATCGTCGTGCGCCGCGGGGCGAGCCTCCGAGGGCGCCACGGACGCCGGTGCAGCGGCGGCACCGGAAAGCACCGCCTCCAGCTCCGCCAGGGACACCTCCATGGTGCCCGACCGCGAGTCGACGCCTGGCGCCACCTTGGGCGCGACAGCAGGCAGCGACTCCGAAGGGGCCGGTGTCTTCCGGCGCTCGACCTTCGCGGGCGCAGCCGCGCGCGACGGGACGGGAGCGGCGACCTCGCCCAAGTGGAACGGCTGGGCCTCGGAGGTGACTTCGTCCGAGGCGGAGTCGTCGCGCCAGGTCGCGGCGGGCCGCGAACTTCGAAGGGATGCGGCCCTGTCGTCCTCGTCCGGGCCATCCGCCCAGGGAACGGACAGGGCCTCTAGCTTGGGCGCGAACTCACGGGCCGACTCGGTACGAGGAACGAGTGCATCCGCGCCCAGCGCGGGCAGCTCCACTTCCGTCTTGCGCCCCTCGAAGCCCAACGCATGCGGAGGTAGGGAGATCGCAGGCATCTCCACCTGCGTCTTGGGGGCGTCCGCCACGGGAGGCTGTACCGCCGGCAGCTCCACCTGAGTCCTGGCAGCTTCCGCCACAGGGACCTGGACCGCGGGCAGCTCCACGTGGGTCCTGGCGGCCTCCGCGACGGGAGCCTGTACCGCCGACATCTCCAGCACCGTCTTGTGAGGTTCCAGCGGCGTGCTCGGCGGGGCTCTGTCCGGCGTGGGCACCTGCGCTCGGGCACCCCCCAACTCAGGCGCTGCGCCTGCCGGCACCTCCACCCTTGGCCGCGAGCCAGAAGCCACAGGTGGCGCCCCCGTCGGGCCATCCGAAGCGATAGACGCCAGCTTCGCCGCAGGCAGCTCCGTCCCGCTCTCGCGGGGGCCTCTCGGGCGCACGCCGGCAACGGAGGGGGACGTCCCAACCAGGGGAGACTCCGTCGCGCTCTTGCGCGGAACATCAGGCGGAGCGGCAGCAACGACCGGCGGCAACTCCACCGCGGGCAACTCCGTCGCGCTCTTGCGCGGAACACCAGGCGGAGCGTCAACAACGACCGGCGGCAGTTCCACCGCAGGCAGCTCCGTCGCGCTCTTGCGCGGAGCATCGACCGGGGCGGTGGCGTCACCAGGCGCCGTCGAGACCGCGGGCAGCTCCGTCGCGCTCTTGCGCGGAGCATCGACCGGGGCAGTGGCGTCACCAGGCGCCGTCGAGACCGCGGGCAGCTCCGTCGCGCTCGTGCGCGGAACACCAGGCGGAGCGTCAACACGCGCCGTCGAGACCGCGGGCAGCTCCGTCGAGCTCTTGCGCGGAGCATCGACCGGGGCCGTGCCGTCAACACGCGACGTCGAGACCGCGGGCAGCTCCGTCGCGCTCTTGCGCGGAGCATCGACCGGAGCGGTGGCGTCACCAACCGCCGTCCCGAGCGCAGGCAGCTCCGCGTCGCTCGTGCGCGAACCAACTTGCGGCGCCCCTGCCACCACCACCGAGGGCTCGGCCCGAGTGGCCGCGCCTACCGTCACCGAACCTTGAGCTCCCGCCGGAGTCCCCGCCGCCAGCGGCGGCCCAATCACTGTTTCGATGAGATAGACGCCGTCGTCGTACTCCCACGACGCCCCTTCCGGAACGCCGTCCTTGCGCGCAGGGAGCTTCGCCAGCACACCTTGCGCCGCCGTGCCCGAGTCCCCAGGGGCCGCCCCACGTTCGCCCGACACCCTCGCGCGCAGAACCTGGAGCACGCGGTGAGCACGTCGGTCCTCGGGCCACTCCAACAGGAGCGCCTCCAGCGCGGCGATGGCGCGAGGCAGTTGGTCCACGCGCCGCAGGACCCTCGCGAGCTGGCGCTGCACCGCGCGGCGGCTGAAGGCCGTCGTGGGGGCCGCTTCGAGCAAGATGATGGCGGCAGCCTCGGTGCCCGCCAGCAGCGACATGCGCACAATCCCAGCGGCCAGTCGCGGCGTCATCGACAGGGAGCGGCTGGCACGCGCCAGCTCACCGAACGCCCGGGCCGCGGAGCCTTCACGCAACAGTCTCGCGGCGGCGCGAAAGTGCCCGTCCACGACCTCGCTTGTCTCGACCTCGGCCTTGCCGCTGGACGCGCCGGGCTGCAGCGCCTCCTGTCGGACCGCTGCGGGCTCCGGCGCGCCGGCGTTCTTGCCGTTTCTCACGCCACCCATGGGTGCGGCAGTCTACACAACGATGCCCGTTCCGGCTGTTACTGTCCTCCTGCCCGCTCGAAACGCCGAAGCCACCGTGGCGCGGGCCGTCCGCAGCCTCCTGGAAGGCTCCCTGCGCGACCTCCGGGTCCTCGCGGTGGACGACGGCTCCGCCGACCGCACACGAGAGGTACTGGACGACCTCGCCGCCGAAGATGCCCGTGTGGAAGTCCTTGACGGCGGTGGCCGAGGTCTGGTGGCGGCGCTGAACCTGGCGCTCGAGCGAGCCACCTCTCCCTATGTCGCCCGGATGGATGCCGACGACGAGTCCCTGCCCCGGCGCCTGGAGACCAGCCTCGCCGCCCTGGACGCGGACCCCCAGTTGGCGGGCGTGGGCACCGCCGTGGAGCTGTTCCGGGAGGACCAGCCCGTGAGTCCCTCGCTGCAGGCCTATGCCACGTGGATCAACGGGCTGACCTCCGCCGAGCGGCTCGACCGCGAGCGCTTCATCGAAAGTCCCCTGTGCCACCCCTCGGCGTGCCTGCGCAGGGACGCCCTGGTCGCCGTGGGCGGATGGAAGGACGGAGACTTCCCCGAGGACTACGCGCTCTGGCTCGAGCTGCTCGACCACGGCTTCGCCTTGAAGAACCTGCCCGAGGTCCTGCTGCGCTGGCGCGATAGCCACGGGCGGATGACGCGCACAGACCCGCGCTACGCGCTGAAGCGCTTCATGTGGATGAAGGCGCGCTACCTGACGCGAGGCCGAGGGCCCCTCGCGGACGGCCGCCCCTGCACGGTCTGGGGCGCGGGCCCGAGCGGAAAGACGCTGACGTCCTTCCTGCACGAAGCAGGCGCCCGCGTGGAGCGCTACGTGGAGGTGCACCCTCGCAAGATTGGAACCCAGATCCACGGCATCCCCGTGGTGGCGCCCCAGGAGCTCGGCCCACCGGGGCGTAGCCACCTGCTGGTCTGCGTGGGTGTCCGCTGGGCCCGCGCGGAGATTCGCGAGGACCTGCTGAGCTGGGGCTGGGTGGAGGGGCGCGACTTCACCTGCGCGGCGTGACGCTTCAATCCCCCGCCGGGCCCCAAGCCCGGATGGGCCCCGTGAGCTCCGGGAGGCCCGCCGCGGCGAAGAAGCGCATCACGTCCTCCGGCACGGGCGCCTCCACCCGCAACACCTTCCCCGTGCGAGGGTGTCCCAGCTCCAGCGCCTGCGCATGGAGCAGACACCGGGCCGCCTCCACGCCCCCGGCCCGGGGCAGCCCGCCATAACGCGCGTCCCCCAGAATCGGAGCCCCCAGCGCCGTCAGGTGCGCGCGAAGCTGGTGCGTGCGCCCCGTGTGCGGAAGCAGCTCCACGACACAGAACGCCGGCCCCGTGAACAGCGTGTGGAAGTCCGTCAGCGCGGGCACGCCATTCGCCGCGCGAGTCGCCCGCCAGCGCCCCGGACGCGACGGGTCCTTCGACAACGGCAGGTCCACCGTCCCACTCGGCGGCAGCCCAGGCCCCGTGACGGCGACGTAGCGTTTGCGCGCGCGCCCCTCCCGGAACTCGGCCGCGAGCGCCGACGTGGCCTCCGCGCTCTTCCCGAACACCGTCACGCCGGATGTCTCCCGGTCCAGGCGATGCACCAGCCCGGCCGCGCGCCCCAGCTTCTCGCCCACCAGGTCCACCAGGCTTCCGCCCACGCGGCCCTCGGTGGGCTGGGCCGTCACGCCCGCCGGCTTGTCCACGGCGATGACGTCCGCGTCCTCGTACAGCACGCGCAAATCGGGCGCGGGGGAGGCTTCCGCCAGGGAGCTCTGCCCCCCCTCCTCCAGCACCACCGTCACCACCTGACCGGCGGCGAGCCGCGCCTTCGCATCACGGCTGCGCTTGCCCGCCACATAGACGGCGCCCACGTCCACCAGCTCGCGCGCTCGCGGCTCCGCGAGGCCCAGCTCGGAGGCCACCGCGGCGGCCACGGCCTTCCCCACCAACGCCCCTTCCACCCGGAACGTCCGTCGCTTCATGCCCTCACCCCGCTCGGCGTCATGCCCACCGGGCGGACGCGGACACACCGAGCCCCGGCGTCCCCGCTTCCCATCCCCGCGCCAGGCTCAGATGTCATGCGGCGGCACTCTACGCGCGCATCGCCCTTTCGCGCCGCCTGCTTCCTGTTACCTTCCGCGCCCCCATGGACCGCCCCCTGCACTCCGTGCGCACGCGGCTGGACGACTTCCTCGCCGAGCTCGCCACGCTGCACTACCGGAACGGCGCCGGGCTCCCGCCGGAGTCGTCCGCCGCCCAGCTCCTCGCCTCCTTCCCCGCCCTGTCCTCGCCGGACACCTTCTCCGCCGCCAACGAGGCGCTCGCCAAGGCGCGCTCGAAGAACGACGCCCTCACCGCCCGCCGCATCCAGCTCGTGCGCGAAGTGGTGGCCTCGCACGTCGAGGACGCGCTCGCCGCCCGGCACGTGGACGCCATCGCCTCGCTGGAGGCCGAGGCTCGGCTGACGGTGGATGACCAGACGTACGCCTTCGGAGAGGCCCTGGCCCGCATTCCGCGCGAACCCGGCCGGGCACGCCGCGCCCTGCTGGAGCGCGCCACCGGCGAGTTCCTCTGGCAGAACCGCACCCGCTACGGCGACCGGCGCGAGGCGGCCCTGCACGCGGCGGAGCAACTGGGCGCGAAGGACTACCCCACCCTGCGTCAGGACGTCACCGGCATCGACTTCACCAAGCTGGCCGAGTCCGCGCAGTTGCTGCTCGCCAAGACGGAGGACGCCTACCGCGACGTGCTCGCGTACGTCCTCAAGAAGGTGGACCCGCTGCTGCGCCCGCTGCCCTCGGGCGAGGCGCGCCGCCATGACCTCCAGGCCGCGCTCCAGGCGCCCTGGATGGACGGCTTCTTCCGGCGCGAGGACGCCTTCCCCGCCGTGGTCCGCTGGCTGGGCGAATGGGGCCTGACGCCCAACGCGGGCGGCCGCATCCGCATCGACGACGAGGACCGGCCCGGAAAGGCGTCGCGCCCCTTCGTCGCCGTGGTGCGCGTACCCGACGACATCCGGCTGGTGCTCCAGCCACGTGGCGGCCTGGATGGCCTCGCGGGCCTGCTCCACGAGATGGGCCACGCGCAGCACCGCGCGCACGTCTCGGACACGCTGCCCATGGAGCTGCGCCGCCTGGGCGACGCCTCGGTGACGGAAGCCCACGCCGCCGTCTTCGAGCGGGTGCTCCTGTCCCCCGAATGGCACAAGCGCTACCTGGGCCTGCCCACCATGGCCGCGCGGGACACGGTGCGGCTGGCGGCCTTCCAAGCGCTGGCGCTGCTGCGCCGTCACGCCGCGAAGCTGTCCTACGAGCTGTCGCTGACGCGCAAGGGCGCCTCGGCGGAGCGCGCGGACGAATACGCGGACGGCCAGCGCCACGCGCTCTTCGTCGAACCCCACCCGGGCTTCTTCCTCCACGACGTGGACCCGCAACTGTACGTGGCGCACTACCTGCGGTCCTGGGCCCTGGAGACCCAGCTCACCGCGCGCCTCACGGAGCGGTTCGACGAGGATTATTGGAGGAACCCCGCGGCGGCCACCTGGCTGAAGGGGCTGTACGCGCGTGGGGGGACGGACGACGCGGAAGGACTGGCCACGGAGACGTCAGGCACGCCGCTGGCGTTGCCCGAGGCCGGGGAGCGCCTCGTGGCCATCCTCAACCGGTAGTGGGGCTCCGCCAGACGGCTACTTCTTCTTGCGGAGCGCCCGGACAATCTTGTCCTTGGTCGGATTGGCGGCCGCGTCCCGCGCGCGCGTGGCGGCCACGGGCTTGCTGCTGGCGGTCGCCGCGGGCTTGCCACCCGCGCGAGCGCGCATCGCCTTCATCAGCTGCATCTCGATGAGGAGCAGCTCATCCGCCAGCTCCGCGTTGTCACCCGCGGCACGGGCCAGAGGCGCACGGCTGCTGGACGCGCCAGCACCATGGCGCATGCGCAGAACCTTCTCCTCCTCGGCCGACAGCGTGCGCGTCTTCTCCAGCGCCGCTTTGACCTCCTTGGCCGTCACCGTGCTACTTCCGACCTTGCGCTCCATCGCCGCTCCCTTGCTGTGAAGCCCCGCTGAACATCCGAGCATGTCGGACGCGTCCGGGCCGCAACCGTCGAGGATTCTAGAGGACGCAAGAGTCAGCGCAAATTTTCTTCCAACATCCCGCTGCCGGGATGTAGCGCGCACGTCCCCCACCGCTCCCAGGGAAACCCTGGAGTCCCAGCCAGACGTTCACCCGGAAACGGGCCCGCGGGGCCGGGTCGCCCGGGCCCCTCGGCCGCCTCAGGTGCCCTCTTCGTCCTCGGGCTCGGGCGGCGCATCCGAACCGGCCGCCTCCGCGCCCTTCTTGCGCTTGAGGCCGAAGGTGTCGAGCGCGTCGGCGATGCCCTGGGGCTTGTCCGCGTCCGGGAGGAACTCCTCGGGCGACTGGAGCCTGGGGTCCTTGCCGACCTCGGAGAGCATGGCCTCCAGCGTCATGCGCAGCTCGGCGGCCTCGGACGTCTTCTCGCCGGGCACGCCGATGCGGCCGTCCAGCCGGGCCTTGAGGACCACGGAGGTGGCGGCATCCACCAGCACCTCGCCGTCCAGCGAGCGCGGCAGGCGGTGGGTGAAGAAGTTGGCCCGGCGGACGGTCGTCTCGTCCGCGCCCTTCTTGGCCTGGGGCGAGGGCGGCAGGGGGCGGGACGCGGCCCCCTCCGAGGCGGGCGCGAGCGTCACGACGTAGCGCCAGGCGGTGCGGCCCTCGTGGGTGACGGTGCCCTCGGGCGTCAGCTTCAGGCGGCCCTGGAAGAGGCTGTCGAAGTCACGGATGGCGCCGGTCAGCTCCGCGCGGGTGCGCTCGGCCATGCCGCGGTCGCGGAGGCGCTGACGGTACGGGCCATAGCGGTTGCGGGCGAAGACCTGGCCGCCCACGCGCATGACCTCCAGGCCCTGGTCCCGGGAGTTCTCCAGCACGCCGTGGAAGTCGCCGCTCACGCCGCCCGGGCCCGCGCGGAAGGTGCGCGTCTCGGTGAGCTTCACGGGGATGGAGGCCTCGGAGGTCCACTCGTACCCCAGCGTCGCCTGGTAGCGGTGGGGGCCCAGCCGCTCGGTCACCTCGGCGGCGTCCATGCCCAGGATGCGGCGCGCCACCTGCGGGTTGTCCGCGACATCCTCGGGGGGCAGCTTCTGCTGGGCGGACGCGACGACCTTCGGGGGGTCCTCCGGAGAGAAGATGCGTGCCTTGGCCGCCTTGTCGACCGGGTCCGAGCAGCCCGCGGCGGCCAGCGCCACGGCAAAGGTGAAGGCGGACTTCTTCAGACGGCTCACGACTCCTCCGGGAGGGTACGACAGGGTCGGCAAGTTACGTGGGGCATACACGAGCGGCAAGCAGTGGCTTGCGTGCGGCCGTGCAAGGGATAGAACGCCCAACTCATGCAGAACCTGCGCGACAAGCTATTGAAGGCGGGCCTCGTCTCCGAGGAACAGGCCAAGAAGGTGGAGACCAAGTCCAGCCAGGCGGAAGCCCGGCGGCCGGGTCCCCAGGACGGCGGGCGTTCAGGCGCCAACCGTCCTCCTCCCCGCCGTGATGACAACCGGACACAAGGCGGCCCGCCCCGAGGCGAGGGCGGCGGCGGAGGCCGTCCCAGCGGTGGCCGCGAGGGCGGCCGTCGCGAGGGCGGAGGCCGTCCGGGTGGCGGCTTCGGCCCCCCGCGTCACGGCGGAGCGCCCCAGCACGGCCGGCCGGCCGCGCCGGAGCGGGCCATCCCCAAGCTGCCCCCCATGCCGGGCTCCAAAGCCTACCAGCGCGCCGAGTCCAAGCGGCAGGTGGAGCTGGACCGGGCCCTGCGCGAGCTGGTGCTGGGCTCCCAGATTCCCGTCGAGCCGGGGGAGACGGCGTTCTACTTCATGACCCGCAAGGGCAAGCTGCGGCGGCTGGAGCTCAGCCCCGCGCAGGCGAAGCAGCTCGAGGAGGGCGAGCTCGGCGTGGTGGAGCGCCCCGAGCCCGCGCAAATCGAGCACTCGCTGGTGCCCTCTTCGGCTGCCGAGCAGATGTTCGCGCTGTCGAAGAAGTCGGTGCGCTTCCTCAACCGCAAGGAGAACCCCGTCGGCTTCATGAACGACGAGGAGCTCAAGGCGCAGCAGGCCGCCGAGGCCTCTGGCACCGCGGTCGAGACGCCCGACGAGCCCGAGGAGGGCGAGGCGTCCGAGGCCGCCGCGCCGTCCGAGGCGCCGTCCGAAGGCGAAGCCGCCGCGCCCGCGCCGGGCAGCGACGAAGCCCAGAACGGCTGAACCGAATCTCGCAGGTCCCCTCCCCGCCCGTCACGACGGTGGGGGGGCCTGCCTTCCCCGCTGTCGCGGCGACGCGGCGTCCGGCGAGTCACGCCCGCGACGCCCCGTGCCGCGAGGCAGGACGCCCTGTCCTCGTGACGCGGCGCCTGGCTTGCCTTGCCCGCCACGGCCGTGCCGATGATTCCTCCCATCCGCCGCCGGCCTTGGGGGCCGCGCCCACGGGTGAGGAGAGGTACCCATGGTGCAGGGATTCCTGAGGCTGCTGCCCCTCGTCCTCGCCGTCTCCGGCGCCATCAAGGCGTTGGGGGTCGCGCTGGGCTGGAAGGTGTCCCAGCTCCAGGCGGCCCAACGGCGCCGCGTGTACCGCCGCGCGCTGGCCCCGGGACAGCTGCGCAGCGAAGCCCGCGCCGCGCTGACGGTCATCGTGGGTGACGCGCTGCTCATCACCGCCTTCCGGATGTACCAGGACGCGCGCTTCGCGCCCTTCTCCTGGCAGGCGACGCTGCTCACCTTCGCGTGGATGTTCGTGATGTTCGAGGTGTGGTTCTACGTCACGCACCGGTTGATGCACACGCGCGCGCTGTACTGGGTCCACGCCCAGCACCACGTGGCCCAGGTCACGAATCCCCTCACCTCGCTGTCCTTCTCCCTGATGGAGCGCTTCGTCCTGCTGGGCGGCGGCTTCCTGTTCGTCGCCGCGGCCAGCACGTTCATGCCCGTCACCCAGGCCGGGGTGCTGCTCTACATCCTCACCAACTACACGCTGAACGTGCTGGGCCACGGCAACACGGAGTGGCTCCCCGAGCGCTTCGTGGCGTCGTGGGCGGGGCGGCTCTTCTTCACCCCCACCTTCCACGCCCTGCACCACGCGCGCTACCAGGGGCACTACGGCCTCTTCACGCCGATGCTGGACCGGTGGCTCGGCACCGCGTTCGACGACTACCCCCAGGTGCACGCGCGGGCGCGCGCGGGGAACGGGCTGGAGCGGATGGGTGAGCGCATCCGCCCGGAAGAGGCCCTGCCCACGCCCGGGGCCGCGGCGCCCGTCCAGGGACTGGGCACACCTTGATGCCAGCGTGCGGTCGGGACGCTAGGCTGGCCGCATGACGACGACCCAGAAGTCGGTGGTGGTGACGGGCGCGAGCCGGGGCATCGGCCGCGCCGTGGCGCTGGCCTTCGCGAAGCAAGGTCACGACGTGTGGGCGCTGGCGCGCTCGGCGGACGCGCTGGCGTCGCTCCAGCAAGAGGGCGGCGAGCGCATCCGCCCACACGCGGTGGACGTGGCCGACGAAGCCGCGCTGCTCGCCGCGAGCCAGCGCATCCTCGCGGAGGGCCCGCCCCGGGTGCTGGTGAACAACGCGGGCATCACCGTCTCCGCCCCGCTGAACAAGACGCGCACGGAGGACCTCGCCCGGGTGATGGCCGTCAACGTCACGGCGCCCTTCCTCCTGTGCCGCGAGCTGATGCCCGCCATGGCCAAGGCGGGCGGTGGCCGCGTCATCAACATCGGCTCCATGGCCGCGGTGCGCGGCGTGAAGTACACGTCCGCATACTGCGCCTCCAAGCACGCGCTGCTGGGGCTGACGCGCGCGCTCGCCACCGAGTACGCGAAGAAGCACGTGACGGTGAACATCGTGAATCCGGGCTGGGTGGAGACGGACATGTTCGCCGGCGCCACGTCGGCCATCAGCGCCTCCACGGGCCGCAGCGAGGAGCAGGCGCGCGAAGCCCTCGCCTCCATGAACGCCATGGGCCGCATCATCACCCCGGAGGAGGTCGCCGCCCTGTGCCTGTTCCTCGCGTCGGACGCGGCCGGCGGCATCACTGGGTCGGCCTACGCCATCGACGGCGGGGAAGTGGGCTGAGACTTCACTCCCAATCCGCCTGACTGCCTGCCCCTCCGCCGCCCCTGGCGGGGTGTGTTGCGCCGGGGGAATCCCATCCCCACTGTGCCCGACCCTCCCAGCGACAAGCTGGGAGGTGGGCAGGTGTCAGGAGGCGGGCGTGAGTCGACTTCGAAGCGTGGTGCTGGGCGCGTGTTTGTGGGCGGGCTGCTCCTCTCCCGAGGACGAAGGATGGGCCCCCGCGGAAGCGCCCCCGGGCGAGGCGCAGACGCCGTCCTCCGAAGGCCCCACCCACGAACCGGCACCTGGGCCCACACCGGACACGCAGGCGCCGCCGCCCACCGCGGCCACGGCGTGCTCCGGCCCCGAGGGGACGGCGCGGCTCGCCTGGAGCCATGACGCCGCGTGGAACCACACGGTGGACTTCCGCGGCACCATGGACGCGGACGGCAACACCTACTGGACCGAGTGCGAGAGCAGCTATTGGGTGGACAAGGACCCGAGCCAGCTCGCATGCCAGCTCGTCTCCGTCACGCGGGACGGCGCCGTGCGCTACCAGCGCGCCCTCCCCCCACCCGGCGCCTGGGCGGTGCACACGGTGGACGGCGGACAGCTCTTCGTGACGGGCCGGCTCGCGTTGCTCACCGCGATGGACAGCGCGACGGGACAGGCGCGTTGGAGCGTCTCGCTGGGCGCGGTGAAGGACCCCAACCCGGAGGCCCACCACGCGCTGCGCGTCGAGTCGCTGGTGCGCAGCCCGCCCTACCTGGTCGCGGTGGTGCACGACACCTTCGGTGACGTGGGCGCGGAGGACCTGCTGGTCGCCGTGCACGCGGACACCGGCGCGGTGGCGTGGCAGGTGCGCATGCCGCCCGTCTACGCGCCGCTCGTGGTGGACACGGACGGCAACATCTACGCCGGGGCCTCCAACGTCCTGGAGCAGACCACGGAGCTCTTCTCGTTCTCCGCGGACGGTCAGCTCCGCTGGCGCACGCATCGCGAGGGCGTCCTGGACCCGACCGCGGTGGATGACGGCACGCTGCTGCTGGGCCGCTCGGAGCTGGTGGACGCGGCCACGGGCGCGCCGCGCGCCACGCTGGCCACGGCCTCCTCCGAGTCCTTCGACTATTCGCTGGGCCGCTCCAGCTCGCCCTTCGGCCGCGCGGCGATGCAGGCGGGGCGCATGCTGGTGCTGCCGGACCTGCAGTGCACCACCGAGGGCTGCCCCACCACCACGCACCCGGGTGACACCTTCCTCTACGGCCTGGACATCGAGAGCGGCGCGGTGAAGTGGCACCGGGCCGTCGGCGCCTGGCCCATGTCCCCCCTGCTCACCCAGCGCGACTCGCTGCTGCTGGTGGACCGCCCCGTGGAGGCGCAATGCGGGGAGAACCTCTGCACGGGCGAGGACGCGGGTATCGGCACGTTCCTGCGGGAGCTGGACCTGGACGGGCAGGAGCTGTCCGCGTGCGCGCTGCCGGGGAAGGCGCCCTACATCACCCCGCCCGCGCTGCATCAAGGGCGCGTGGTGCTGGGCGCGTGGACCAACTGGAACGCGGAGAATGACTGGACGCTGCGGATGAGCATCCGCGCCTTCGACCTCGCCGCGCCCACCGAGCCCGCGACGGGCGGCTGGGTGAGCGCGGGCGGCGGCAACACGCGCTCGGGCCAGGCGAAGCCCGAGGCCGCGCCCGCCCAGGCGGTGCGTTAGAGCCGGTAGCGCCCGACGATGGCGCTCAGCTCCGCGGACGCCGCGGACAACTGGATGGCCGACTGCTCACTGGCCGCCATCCGGTCGACAATCTGGTCCGCCAGGTCCGCCATGGAGCTGAGCGCGGCGAACAGCTCCGCGATGCCCGCGTCCTGCTGACTCACGGCGTCGGCGATGCTGCGCACCGTCTTGCCGTTGTTCTGGATGATGCCCGCCAGCGAGCGGAGGCTCTCGCCCGCCGCGCGCACCTGCTCCAGGCCGCCTTCCACCTCGCGCGCGCCGCCCTCGCTGGTGCTCACCGTCTGCGCGATGGCGCGGCCGATGTCGCCCAGGATGGACTGCACGCGCGTGGTCGCTCCGGCGGACTGGTCCGCCAGCGAGCGCATCTGCCGCGCCACCACCGCGAAGGAGCGGCCCGAGTCACCGCTGCGCGCCGCCTCGATGGAGGCGTTGAGCGCCAGCACGTTGGACTGGTCCGCCAGGTCCTTCACCGTGCGGGTGATGTCCCCCACCTGCCGCGTGCGCTGGTGCAGCTCCGCGATGGTGCGGCCAATGTGCTCCACGTGCGAGCGGATGTGCGTGAGCCCGCCCACGCTGCCGGACACGGCGGCCTCACCCGCCTCGCCAAAGCCGCTGGCCTTGTCCGCCTCGCGCAGGATGACCTCCACGCGGCGCGCCGCCGCGCGAGAGGCCTCCTGGAGCTGCTGCGCCGCCATCTGCGTCTCGTGCAGCGCCACCGCCTGCTGGGACACCGCCTCGTTCTGGACGGCCGCGGACTCGGTGAGCTGCGTGGACGCCGTCTCGAGCTGCTCGGCGGAGTGCTGCAGGGCCATCAGCAGCTCGCGAAGCTGCGCCATCAGCTCCGTGAAGGAGGCGGCCAGCTGGCCAATCTCATCCTTCGAGCGCACCTCCAGGCGCGCCCGGAAGTCACCCTCCGACACCATGCGCGCCGTGGCCGCGGTCAGCTCACGCAGCGGCTCCGTCATCCGCCGCACCAGCACGAAGATGGCCGTGCCCGCCGCCGCCGTGACGGCCACGCCCAGGAGCACCACCAGCAGCAGCGAGACGCGGTACTGCGCCGCCTCCTTCCAGCTGTCGCGCGTGAGCAGCAGCTCCACGCCCGGCCCCACCTCCACGCGGCGCAGGTGCAGCGACACGCCGCTCACCTTCACCGAATCCGGCCGCCCCTTCCCGGACAGCGCCGCGAGCAGGGACTCCGCGGACACCGCGCTCAACGCGTGCGCCACGGGCGCCTCCTCCACCGTCAGCACCCCCTCCACGCCGCGCTCGTCGCGCAGCGCCTGGAGCGCCTGCTCGCCCAGCCCACGCCCCAACACCACGTAGCCCACCGTGCGGCCCGCGGCCTCCACCGGCCACGACACGGCGTGATGCGGAGCGCCGCCCACCAGGACGACCCGCGGCTCGCCCTGCTTCACCAGGGACGCCAGCCCGGCCACGCTCCCGGAGGCGATGCTCGCGCGCACGCCCTCCGCCGCGTCCAACACGACGAGCAGGTCCACGCCCAGCAGCGCCTGCTGCGAACGCAGCGCGGCCTGGAGTGACGCGGGCTCCACCGCGTCGCCCGACAGCAGCGACGACACGGCCGGGCTCGCCGCGGCGACGCGCGCCAGCGTGGTGATTTCTCGCGCCTCGTGCGCGATGACGCGGCTCCAGGCGGATTCGTCCTGGGCCAGCCGCGAGGTGAGCACCTCGTGAGACCACGAGCGAAGCGAGATGGACGTCAGCCCGACACTCAATGCGGAGAGGCCGAGGATGACGAGGGAAAGGGCAGTGGTCAGGCGCGCGGCAAGGCTGTGCGTCATTCGCTACAAGGCCAGGGGATGGGCGGGGGGACCCAGTGGGGAGAGTTCCAGCCTATCCCGAGAAGGCCTTGCTGTTGAGCGTGGATCATCCGGTATCAGGAATGACCCGGAGACGGCGCGGATGACACGTCGCGGGACCTACACCGACGGCGCCTGCCTACGTCTTCGGCCATGCCCGCGCGCTGAGACATGGACAGTCGCCCTGGCGTTGCATTGACCGGTGTGGAAGCCACGCGCTTGCGTGTGGCGCATGCGCCCGTCCGCCCCTTTGACAGTCCTGGCCGTGCTCGCATTCGTGCCCACGGGCCTTCGCGCGGAGGAAGTCTCGGGTGAAGCCCGCGCGCGGGCCGAGCGCTCGTTCACCTCGCGCAACTACATCAACCTGCGCGTGGGCGGCTCCACGGCGAACGGCAATGGCCGTCCGGAGCTCTGCATGGAGCTGTCCCCGGTGGCCTTCCTCGCGCTCGAGGGCTGCGGCACCGGCAGCGGCTTCCTGCACGGAGACCCCGAACCGGAGGTGGCACACTTCCGCGCGAAGCTGCGGCTGGCGAGCTTCGACATCGCGCGCTGGGGCACGCTGCAGCCGTTCCTCGCGGGAGGCTTCGCGGAGGCGCAGGTGGGCCGCGACGACCCCGGGTTCCAGTTCAAGGGGACCGACCGGCGCGGCGTGGCGACGACCGGGCCCGAGGGGGGCGTCGGGCTGCGCTTCCTGCGGCCCCTGGCCTCGGGCTTCGAGCTGGTGGGCGACTTCAACCTCAGCCTCGCGTGGCTGCCGTACGCCCCACAGCTCATCAAGCCCGCCGACACCTGGCTGCCTTCGGCCAGCCTCTCCTTCGGCGTCGGATTCTGAAGGAGCCTCAAGCCTCCGCGACGCGCAGCACCACCGCGGTGATGTTGTCCTTGCCGCCCGCCTCATACGCGTCGGAGACCAGCGCGTCGCAGACCTCGCGCGCGGTGGACAGCGTGAGGCGCCGCATCAACCCCTCGACGCCCAGCGGCTCGTAGAGCCCGTCCGAGCACAGCAGGAAGACATCCCCTGGCTCCGCCTGGAGCCGCTGCACGGTGGGCTCGGCGTTGTCCGTGCCCAGCGCGCGGGTGATGAGGTGCCGCAGGTTTCCAGAGCCCCCAGGAGGCTCCATGCCGGCGTCGCGCAGCTCCTCGATGAGCGAGTGGTCACGCGTCAGCGACTCCAGCTTCCCCGCGCGCAGCCGGTACAGGCGGCTGTCCCCCACGTGCGCCACCGCCGCGCCGTTCTCACTCACCGCCAGCGCCACCACGGTGGACGCCATCTCCCGCAGGCGGCCCACGCGCTGCGCCTGCAGGTTGCGCTGCGCCAGCGCCGAGCACGCCGCCAGCAGGTTCTCCTCACGGCTGCGCCGGGGGTCCGGCACGGTGGGCCACATCGAGTCCCGGTCCTGCCCCAGCCGCAGGCCGAACCCCACGAAGGTGTCCACGACACACCGGCTGGCGACTTCGCCCCCCTCTTGTCCGCCCAGCCCGTCCGCGACCACGAACAGCCCCAGCTCCGGCGCCACGCAGAACGCATCCTCGTTGTGCGGCCGCCGCCCGATGTGGGTCTGCCCCGCGCTGTCCATTCTCATGACTGCCTCCTCGGGCTTCCCACCAGCAAGCGGGAGGCCAGCGCCCTTCCCCCAACGGGCGCAAGCTACGGATATCCCGGATCGATGGATTCCTGGGGAGGGACTGCCACGGCACCGCGCCATCCACGCCTCACCGTCCACTGGCGGACGCTGCAAGTGCCCTCCATTCGTCAACAACCCACACAACGTGGGGTCGCGCCCCCACACCGGGGAGCGCCCTCCACAGCGCCTCCGGGGGAAGCGCCCGCCCGGCAGGTCGTTTCCACCAGGGTGTGCGAATACCAATGCAACGAAATGACGAGCCCGCGCCGCCCGGGGCCAGGGGCGTGGCAACTTCTCGGGGGACGGAGCGACAATGACGATGCGGCCCGGGGTGTGCGCCGCAGGGGAGAACTCGATGTCGTCCATCCGTCGCATCACCGCGAGCATCTCCAGCGCCATCTCCCGGGCCCGGCTCGATACGAACGTGGAGTCCGTGTCGCCGCTCGCGCCGCGCGAGCCGCTGCAACCCGTGCCCGCGGTGCGGCGCGGTTATGCCGACGAGAGCGAGTTCCAGGCGGAGGTGGATGACCTGGACGCGTCGCTCGCCGCGCACGCGCCGAAGCTGGCGGGCGTGGACGCCCTGGACGCCGAGGCGCCCGAGCACCTGCGCGTCTTCGCCGGAGAGAGCTCCTTCGAGGCGTCGCCGCGGCGCTACACGCAGTTGCTGGGCTCGCAGCTTCCGTCCGCGCTCGGCGCGCCGCGCGACGCCGTGGGAGGCGCGCAGTACCGGCCGCCGGTTCGTGGCCCCGCGGCGGAGGACATGGGCAGCGACCTGCTCTCACCGGAAGCCGCCGCCTGGGAGCTGCAGAACCTGGACACCTCCACCGCGCCCACGCCCATCGAGGCGGAGGACGTGCTCTTCATGCTGAACGGCCCCGGCTCGGAGGTGGAGCACGAAGCGCCGCTGGAGCTGGGGCTGGAAGACATCTTCGAGGAAGCGAGCCTCTCGAGCGCCGCCAGCAGACCGCCCCCGCTCGCGCCGGGCGCGTTCTTCCCGGGCCCGGATGACGTCTTCGCCGCGGATGCGGTGGACGCCTCGGACTTCGGCGCTCCGGCGAACGACGCCACCCAGGCCGCGGGCATCGATGCCGTTCCCGCCGACCTCGCGAGCGCCGCCGCCGGAGACGCACGCATCGACGACGCGCCCGCGGGCTTCGCGCTGGGCAGCGCCTACGCGGCCACCTACGGACAGCAGTTCGCCGCGCGGCAGGCCCTGGACCCGGCGGTCAGCCCCGCGGGCCCGGATGCGTTCCTCGCGGATCCTCTCGACCTGGGCCTGATGGTGCCGGACGAGCCGTCCGTGGAAGACGCGGCCGTCGCGGGCGTGCTGAGCTCCATCGCCGCCAACCCCGCGGCGGCCAGCGCGCCGGTGTCCGCCGCCTTCGCCTCGCAGGGTGTCGAGGTGGTCGCGGAGTCCCTGTCAGCGGAGCCGCCGCCCGAGCCCTGACGTCCCCCGCCGCTCACGGAGGCGGTGGGGCCGGGGTGTCGGCGTAGGTCTCCAGCCGCATCAGGATTTCGTGGACGTCCCGGTTCAGCTCGTCGAGGTAGCGCTGCCGCTCCTCGCTCTGCCACTCGGCGTTGGAGAAGGACGACTCGGGATAGTCGTGCGTGGTGTGCACGTAGCCCCGCAGGCTCGTCATCAGCTCGCGGTCCGGGTCGCCCCGCTCCTTGAGCAGGAAGCCCTCCACGTCCCGCAGCTTCAACGGGAAGGTGGGCACCTCATCCAGCACGAGGTTGCCGGCGATGGTGAACTTCACCTCCTGCTCCCCCTGCCGCAGCTCCTCGTTGAAGGACACGTGCGCGAAGGGCATGCCGCTCTCGTCATCCACGCGGCCCGCCACCACGTACCGTCCCGCCTTCTGGACGCGAATCCCGAGGTAGAGCTGGAGCGAGCCCTGCTCCAGCGCCTCGCGCACCCGGCCGGTGAACCTCGCCGGCGGCGACGGCGTGTACATGATGTCGAAGAACGCGCTGCCCTCCGTCTTCCCCGAGCGCACCTGGACGTCGACGCGCAGCGTGCCCGAGTACATGGGGAAGCCCTGCTTCGACGGCTGGAACCGGATGGTGAAGGTGCCATCGCTGGAGAGGGCATCCCCGCCCGTGCCGTCGTCGCTGAAGGCCAGGGGCATGGGGGCCACGCCCCCCGAGCCTGTCACGTGCTCGGCCTCGTGCGCGGACGCGGAGACCACCTGGCAGGGCCGGGGCATGCGCCGCGCGTCCTCGCAGCCGACGAAGAAGTGCACCACCTCGTCCCCCACGACGAACACGCGGTCCTGCTTCAACCGGAGCTGCACGTCCGAGTTGTCGCGGCTCAACGGGCGCGTGCGCTCCGGCTCCGCGAGTTCCATCTGGTCCGGATGCTCGCTGGCGGGACGTGACTCGGGCGGATAACGCGTCGCCTTCACGTACGACGCCAGCGTCTCCTTGGCGCGCGCCAGCCGTTGCTCCCACACCTGACGCTCCGCCGCGCGCCGCTCCGCCTCCGGGCTGCGCGCCTGCCCCTGGGCCGCGACGCCCAGCACCGGCCCCTTGGACGGCGCGCGCCTGCCGCCCGGCGCCGTCCCAGGAGCGGGAGCTGCCGCCCCAGGCGCCACGAACGCCTCGGCATCCCGGTCGATGGACGCCGCCCCCAACCGGTTCAGCCACCACCACCCCACGCCTCCCAGCACGAGCAGGAGGAGCAGGACGGAGGGGATGACCCACAAGGCACGGCGCGCACGCGGCGCGGAAGGGGTACCGGTCGGAGTCATGGTGCTTCGAGGGTTGGCAGACTCAGTAAGCGTACTTGACGACGTCCTCGCGGACGGGAGCGATGATGCCACCCCACCTGCCGGCGGCGGAGTGATTGTACGCCTCCCGGTCGTCACGCAGCTCCACGGTGTGGAAGCTCCATTTGGCGCGGCCGTCACTGCACGCCGCCGTGCCCAGGCTCAACGTGCCGCCGCAGAACCAATCCCCGGGATTGCACTGCGAGCTGCCCGCGTTGCCCGACACGCCACCCGTCGAGTGATACGCCACCGCCTCGTCGTCCTGGCCCGGGAGGATGAAGGAGTACAACGTGCCCTTGGCCGCCGCGAACATGTAGAACCACACGTTGCGCGTGGTGTTGTGGTTGTACATGGCGCGCGAGGTGGTGGTGACCAGGTCGCTCACCAGCGGCTCGCTCACCGCCCACTCACCGACGTCCGCCAGCTCGCTGCCACCCGCCGCGCCCGACGCCACGTTCACCCACTTGATGTTCCAGCCTGGCTGCGTCCTGCCGCCGCTGACGTTCCCGCACACGCCGCTGGCGTTGGGCGACGCGTTCTTCACCTGGCGCTCCGAGCCACCGTACAGCGACAGCGCGTAGCCAATCTGGAGGTTCCCAGCGCTGTGCGCGGCGATGTAGCACCAGTTGTCGCCCGTGCAGAAGCAATCCAGCGCGTCCCGGATGATGTAGTTCTGCGAGCCGATGCGCTGGCGGCCATCCCAGTTGACGGCCTTCTTGTTCACCCCCGCCGCGGTGCTCGCGGGGCCCCAGTAGCTGAAGTCGTTGTAGTTGCCCACCTGCGTCGTGCCGCCGTTGCGGCCGTGAATCCACAGGGTGTAGTTGGCCGCGGCGGCCTCCGGGCCCGCCAACATCGTGGCGGCGGCAATGACCGTACCGATGAGCTTCTTCATGTAGAGCGCCTCCAGCGCTACCGATGGGGGGGAGCCCGACAGGTGGGGGACCTGCCAGGGAGGCGTACTCTAGAGGCGTGAGGTGTAAAAGGTCGAGGTCATGGGAATCCGGAAGTGCGCGCGAGAACTGACGCAGCGCATCAGCCCCATGGACTCCCGCGGATTCGCGACACTTTCTCGCCCCGCCGTCAACGCGCTGTGTCGGCCACGAAGCGCTCCAGGCGGGCCAGGGCCTCCGGCAGGTTCGAGCGGCCCAGCCCCATCCGGAAGTGATTGCCGGGAAAGTCGTAGACGTCGCCGGGCAGCAGCAACACGCCTTCGCGCTCGCGCAGCGCTTCAGTGAAGTGGGCCACCGGCGTCTCGCGCAGCAGCTTCGGGAAGGCCACGCTGCCCGCGCGCGGGCGCACCCACCGGAAGGTGTCCGTGTGGCGCGCGAAGAAGGCATCCAGCAGCGCCAGGTTCTCCGCGAGCAACGCGCGGCTGCGCGCGAGCACTTGCGCCTTCGCGCGCAAGGCGATGAGGGACAGCACCTCGCTGGGCGCGCTGTTGCAGATGGTGGTGTAGTCCTTGTAGGCCGCGCACCGCCGGAGCAGGTCCGTGTCACGGCAGGCCAGCCACCCCACGCGCAGCCCCGCCAGCCCGAACGCCTTCGACATCACGCCCAGGCTGATGCCCTGGGGGGCCTGGCTGGCCACGGGCGGCAGCGTGTCGCGCGCGTCGTACTCCAAGAGGCGGTACACCTCGTCGGACAACACGTGGATGCCCCGCTCGCGTGACAGCTCGCACAGCGCGTCGAACGTCGCGCGGTCCAACAGCGCGCCCGTGGGGTTGTGGGGGAAGTTCACCACCAAGAGCCGCGTCTCGGGCCGCAGCGCGCGGCGCAGGGCGTCCAGGTCCAGCGCCCAGCCGTCCTCCTCGCGCAGCCGCAGCAGCGTCACGTCCGCGCCGGTGGCGCGCGCCACCTCGTGCAGGGACTGGTAGCCGGGCCACGTGACGACGGCGTGGTCGCCCGCGCCCAGCAGCACGTTCACGAGGACGAAGAGCGCCTCCTCCGCGCCCGCGAAGGTGAGCACCTGGTCCGGCGCGAGGCCGGGGTACAGCGCGGCAATCTCCTCGCGCAGGGCGGGCAGGCCCGTGGACTCGGTGTACCCCAGCGTCAGCCCGTCCCAGCGGGCGCGCGCGTCCGGGCCAGCGAGCGCCAGCAGGTCCTGCATCCGCCAGCCCTCGATGTCCGACGAGCACAGCAGGTAGGGCGCCGCGAACTCCCAGCGCGCGAAGTAACGCTCCAGCTTGAAGTCGGGGATGCGCATGGCGGGCATGTCTGCCTGCTTCACGGCCTGCCGTCCAGCGGCGCCCGGCGGCCACGGCCCGTGCCTAGCTTGAGTCGCGTCCTTTCCAACTCCAGGCCACGTGGGAGCCCCTATGCCCAAGCTCGACATCCCCATCACCTTGCTGGACCCGGACGGCGGGTGGATCAACACACCCGTCCACGTGTCCGAGCTGGACGAGCTGCCCGTCCTCCTCCACTTCTTCTCCCTCAAGCAGCGCGGGAGCGACGCGGACATCGACGCGGTGAAGCGCATCCTCGCGGAGTTCGCGCCCCGGGGCCTGCGCGTCATCAGCGTGGACGTCACCGCCTCCGACAAGGAGCTGCGCGACACCAACGCGGTGGAGGCCTTCGCGCGCAAACACGGGCTGTACCACCCCATCGCCGTGGACGACGGCTCCATGGCGCGGGCCTACGACGTGGCGGAGACGCCCGCGTGGCTGCTCTTCGACGCGGAGTCGGGCCGGCTGCGCCACCACTTCTCCGGGAAGAACGCCTCCCAGCACGCGCGGCGAGTCCTGGAGCACTTCGTCCAATCCAGCGCCGCGGCGCCCGCGCACGCCCCCTGATACCCAGGAGTCCACCATGGCAACTCGCCGCAAGAATCCAGACGCTCCCCGCTTCTCGCTCGGCACGGTGGCCGCGGCAGGCATCGGCGCGGCGCTCGGCCTGCGCAGGCTCTTGCGCTCGCGCTTCCAGTTCAAGGACTGCACCGTCCTCATCACCGGCGGCTCCCGGGGCCTGGGCCTGGTGCTGGCCCGTCAGCTCCTGAAGGAAGAGGCGCGCGTGGCCATCTGCGGCCGTGACGAGCAGACGCTGGAGCGCGCCCGCGAGGAGCTGGAGCGCACCGGCGGCGAGGTGTACGCCATCCCCTGCGACGTGAGGGACCCGGTGCAGGTGGAGGCCATGGTCTCCGCCGTGCACGAGCGCTGGGGCGCGGTGGACGTGCTCATCAACAACGCGGGCATCATCCAGGTGGGGCCGCTGGAGTCCATGACGCTGGAGGACTTCGAGGAGGCCATGGACACGCACCTGTGGGCGCCGCTGTACACCACGCTGGCCGTGCTGCCGGAGATGAAGCGGCGCGGCAAGGGCCGCATCGTCAACGTCGCCTCCGTGGGCGGCAAGGTGAGCGTCCCGCACCTGGTGCCGTACTCCGCCAGCAAGTTCGCGCTCGTGGGCCTCTCCGACGGCCTCCGCGCGGAGCTGCGCCAGGACGGCATCCTGGTCACCACGGTGTGCCCGGGGCTGATGCGCACGGGCAGCCCGCGCAACGCGTACTTCAAGGGCAACCACGAGGCGGAGTACGCGTGGTTCACCACGGGGGACTCGCTGCCCGTCACCTCGCTGAGCGCCGAGCAGTCCGCCCGCAAGATTCTGGAGGCGTGCCGGCGCGGCGACGCGGAGGCCCTGCTGGGCCTGCCCGCGAAGCTGGCCTCCGCCGGGCGCGCGCTGGCGCCCAACCTGACGGCCACCCTCACCGCCTGGGCCAACAGCCTCATGCCCCAGGACAGCAGCCAGGACCGCTACACGGGCAGCCAGAGCGAGACGCCGCTGACGCAGTCCTGGCTCACCGAGCTGACCCGCCGCGCGGCCGAGCGCAACAACGAGACCGGGGTGCCGCTGCACTGACGGCCCCCCCCGGACGTCCGTCACGTCAGTCCTGGGCCATCTCCATGGCCCAGTGGCCCCGGTGCTCGTAGGCCAGGGACAGCTGTTCGCGCAGGGCGGCCAGCATCCGCGTGTTGCCGTCCTGCGCGTAGCCCTGGAGCGCCTGCTGGCAGCGGGGGATGCGCGTGAGGAAGTCCTTCATCGCGTCCACCGACAGCGCCTTCACGTACATGCCGTAGCCGAGCTGCTCCAGGTAGAGCGCGTTGATGACCTGCTCGAACTGGCCCAGCAGCGGCACGCTGAGCACCGGCTTGCGCAGGTACACCGCCTCGCTCATCAGCGTGTAGCCGCCGCTGGCCACCACGCCCCGCGCGGTGCGCAAGTCGTCGATGAAGCCCGTCTCGCTGAAGGGCCGGTACGTGAGGTTGCCGTCCACCAGGTCCTCGGTGAGGTCCCGGCGCAGCCCGTACACGCGGCAGGGGATGCCCGCGGCCTTGAGGATGTCCGGCAGCGCCGTGTTCGTCGTCGACGTCTGGTACACGAGCAGGTGCTCGCCGGGCTCGGACTTCGCCTCCAGGATTTCGGGCCGCAGGATTGACGGGGCCAGCGTGGTGCGGCGCTTGCGGACCTCCGGGTAGAAGAACGACGTGACGAGGTAGTGGAAGGCCCCGGGCAGCTTCGCCTTCACGATGGCGCGCGAGGTCTCGAAGCTGTCCTCGTAGCCCGCCAGCAGCGCCGGCTCGTGCTTGCACCGGTTGATGACCTGCATGTTGTCCACGCTGATGACGGGCAGCCGGTGCGTCTTCGCGAACATGTAGCTGAACGACTCGAAGTCGCTCACCACCACGTCCGGACGGAAGTCGTCCACCAGCTCGAAGTACTGGCGGATGTTCTGCGGCCAGCCCTTCACGGCGCCCGTGAGGTTCTGCAGCACCGTCTGCCACTTCTTCACCGAGTTGCCCTCGTACGCGAGCGTCAGCCCCCAGATGCCGTGCACGTTCTGGAAGCGCCTGGCCAGGTAGTCCTGGGCCCGGCCGGAGACGACGATGTGGACCTCGTGCTCCTTCGTGAGCTCCTCGAGGAGGACGCGGGAGCGCGTCGCATGGCCCATGCCTTCGCCGACGACACCGTAGAGGATTCGCATGCCCGGCAGCATACGCGCCCGGCCCAGGCCCCGTTGAGCCCGCCCCACGCTCACGGCTATAGCTGCCCGCATGCCCTCCCTCCCGGAGCCCTCCCCTCCCCCGCGGCCGTCCCTGGGACGCTCCGCCGCGACGGGCCTGCTCGCCGGCCTGCTCCTGGGCGGCCTGGGACTGCTCGCCGTGGGCCTGGGCAACCTCTTCGTCACCCCGGCCTGTGAGGGCCTCACCGGGCCCGAGTGCGCGCTCGTCCGGGACGCCACCCGGGAAGTAGGCCGGACCCAGGCGCTCGGCGGGGGCGCGATGACGGCGCTCGCCGCCTCCCTCTTCGTCCTCCTCCGCCCCCGCCCGCCTCCCGAGGGCCCGGAGGCCCTTTGAGCTCCGACCGCAATCCCCCCGTCGCCCGATGACTGGCCCACCGGACACCAACCGGGTTAGGTAGTTTGCCCGCGAAGGAAAGGCGTTCTAATTAACTTCTGGCCTAATCATTGGGTTTGGGGGTAGGAGACGACCTTATGCAGCTCGAATCCCTGAAGATGTTCTGCGACGTGGTCGAGACCGGCTCGTTCTCCCGCGCCGCGCAGCTCAATCACGTCACCCAGTCCGCCGTGAGCCAGCAGATTCGCGCGCTGGAGAACCGGTACGAGCAGAAGCTCTTGTCGCGCAGCGCGCGGCAGGTGACGCCGACGCCGGCCGGGGAGCGGCTGTTCCGGGGGTGCAAGGAGATCCTCGCGCGCTTCTCCGAGGTGGAGCAGGAGATTCGCGAGCAGGCCACCGAGGTGGCGGGCACCACCACGGTCTCCACCATCTACTCGGTGGGTCTGCACGAGCTGAACACGGTGCAGAAGCAGCTGCTCAAGTCGCACCCCAAGGTGAACATGCGCCTGAACTACCGGCGCAACGACCAAGTGTACGACGACGTGATTCTGGGCGCGGCGGAGATTGGCATCGTCGCCTACCCGCAGCCCCGCGCGGGCGTGGACATCCTCTCCTTCCGCGACGACAAGCTGGCGGTCGTCTGCGCCCCGGGGCACTCCTTCGCCACGAAGCAGAAGGTCAGCCTCACCGCGCTGTCGGGCGTGCCCTTCATCGCGTTCGACCGCGAGGCGCCCACGCGCAAGGCGTTGGATCGGCTCTTCCGCGAGAAGAACATCGACATCAACCCGGTGATGGAGATGGACAACGTGGAGACCATCAAGCGGGCGGTGGAGATGGGCCTGGGCGTGGCCATCCTCCCCATCTCCACGGCGCAGGGTGAAATCAAGGGCGGCACGCTGGTGGCCAAGCCCTTCGCGGAGGGGCCGGTGTCGCGCCCCATCGGCCTGCTCATCCGCAAGGGCAAGTACCTGGACCGCGCCTCCGCGGCGGTGTTGGAGGCGTTCAAGGCCGCCGCCAACCTGCCGCACGCCGACGAGGCCTGAGCCCCGTCAGTAGAGCTTCCGGAGGCGCGCGGCGAAGAACCCGTCGAAGCCCTCCGGCCCCGGCAGCGTGCGCAGGTACGCCTGCGTCAGCGGCAGCTTGAGGCCCGGCAGCACGGGCGGCTCGGCCGTCCACTCCGGGTGGCTGCGCAGGAACATCTCCACCTGGTCCTGCCCCTCCAGCGGGTCCATGGTGCACACCGCGTACACGAGCAGACCCCCGGCCGGCACCGCCTCCTGGCAGTTCTCCAGGATGCGCCGCTGGAGCGTGGCCAGCCGGGCGATGTCCTCCTCCTTGCGGCGGTAGCGCAGCTCCGGGTGGCGGCGCAGCGTGCCCAGCCCCGAGCACGGCGCGTCCACCACGAAGGCGTGGAACTCGCCCCAGGCCTCCGGGAAGGGCTCCGCCGCGTCGTGCGCGAACGCCTTCAGGCGTGACTCCAGGCCCAGGCGGCGGGCCTCCGCCTCAATCTTCCGCAGCTTGTGCGCGTGGAGGTCCACCGCGACGACCTCGTGCTCCTGCGCTTGGTGGCAGGCCTTGCCGCCCGGCGCCGCGCAGGCGTCCAGCACGCGCGCCGACGCCGGAATCGCGCCGTAGACGCCCACGAGCTGCGCGGCCTCGTCCTGCACCTGCCACAGGCCCTCCGCGTAGCCGTACACGTCCTCCACGCGGCCCACGGACGGCAGGGTGATGCCCACCGGCGACACGGTGGTCGCCGTCGCCTCCACGCCCACCTCCTGGAGCTGGGCGAGCAGCGCGTCGCGCGTCACCTTCGCGGTGTTGGCGCGCACCACCACGGCGGGCGACTGGTTGTCGGCCACCAGCATGGCCTCGGCGCGCTCGCGGCCGAACTGGCGCAGCCAGCGCTCCACCAGCCACTGGGGATGGCTCTCGCGCACCGACAGATGGTGCGCCAGGTTGGACACGGGCGGCAGCGGCGGCCCCGGCAGCTCCGCCAGCTTGCGCAAGATGGCGTTGGCGAAGCCCGAGGCGCGGGCCAGCCCCAGCTCCTTGAGCGCCTGCACCGTCTCCGCCACCGCGGCGCGCGCGGGCACGCGGGTGTGGAAGATTTGATAGGCGCCAATGCGGAGGGCCGCCAGCACCTTGTCCTCCAGCGCGTCCAGCTTCCGGTCGGCGAAGCGGGCAATGGCGTAGTCCAGCGCGAGCTGCCGCCGGGTGGCGCCGTAGGTCAGCTCGGTGACGAGCCCGGCGTCGCGCGGGTCCTTCGGGGGCGACTCGGACAGCTGCGTGTCCAGGACGACGTTGAGGTAGGCATCCGTCGCGCGGACACGCGCGAGGACCTGGATGGCGAGAGCGCGGGCGTTCATCCTTCGTCGAGCCGGGTCAGGAGCTCCACGAGCTGCTCATCCGAGAGCCGCGTCGCGGGCAGGTTGGAGAGGGTGAGGCTCTGGAGGCTTTCCTCCAGCAGGTCTCGGTGGCCGTTCTCCGCGGGCGCGCCGCGCTGAACCGCCTGGTACTGGGAGCGGGCCCAGGTGGCCAGCTCGGCGGCGGAGAGCCGCCCCTTGAGCCGGTCTGAAATCTTCTGGCGCACCAGGGCGCGCGTGAGCAGGTCCGCCGCGGGGGTCAGCCCCTTCGAAGCACCCCGCCCCAGCGTCTTCGCCTGGCGGGCCGCGCGCAGGTCCTCGACTGGCGCCAGCTTGCGGCCCAGCGTCTTCGTGGGCCCCGCCGTCTTCACCGCGCGCGCCAGCGACCGGGCCGTATCCGTGGCCCCGTCCTTGCGCGGCGGGCGCTTCAGCACGGTGATGGGCGTCACCTTCGCGCCCTTGGTGGCGCCGCCCTTCTTGCGCGCCTGCGGCTTCTTCGGCGCGGGCAACGTCGCGGAGAAGACGCCGCTGCCAAAGGTCTCCAGGGCCTGGAGGTAGGGCTCGAAGCCCGGACCGCCATGAATCTGGAGCACGCAGGCCTCGCCCACCACGGACTCCCGCGCGGGGGGCTTGAGCAGCACCTCGATGGCGGGCACGCCCGCGGCCTCCAGGCCGTCCTTGAGGGCGTAGGAGCCGAACAGGCCGGCCGGGTTGATGATGATGCCGTCCAGCTCCTCCAGCTCACTGCCGAGCGTGTCGAGCAGGTCGCCTTCGTGGTTGGACTGCACCACCGTCAGCTCCACGCCCAGCGCCTCGGCGCGCGCGTGCATCGCGGCGTCCAGGTCCTCCAGCCGCCCGCCGGACGCGCTGTCCCGCACGCCCAGCAGGTTGAGGTTGGGTCCGTGCAACACCAGCAATTTCATGCCCATCACCCGTTCTCCCGTCAGGCCCCGGCGAAGGGCTGGCTGCCCGGCACCAGCTTGTTCCCCAGCAGGAAGTCCGCGGCGCGCATCACCCGCTTTCCCTCCGGCTGCAGCTCCAGCAACACCAGCGAACCCTCGCCGCATGCCACCTCGATGCCGTCCGGTCCGGACGCCAGCACCGTGCCGGGAGTGCCACTACCACCACTGGCCATCGCGCGGTGCACCTTCAGCAGCTTTCCGCCCAGCGTGGTGAAGGCCCCGGGCCATGGCGTGAAGGCCCGCAGGCGCCGCTCCAGCTCCACCGCGGGCTTCGTGAAGTCCAACCGTCCCTGGTCCTTCTCGATGATGGGGGCCAGCACCATGCCCTCGGAAGGCTGCGGCACGGGCTTCAGCTCCCCGCTCAGGTAGGCGGGCAGGAACTCGCGCAGCACCTCCCCCCCCAGGGCGGCGAGCTTCGGGTACAGCGTGGCGCTCGTGTCGTCCGGGGCGATGGGCAGGCGCTTCATCGCCAGCACCGGGCCGGTGTCCAGCCCCTCGTCCATCACCATCAACGACACGCCCGTCTCCGTGTCGCCATGGGCGATGGCCCACTGGATGGGCGCCGCGCCCCGGAAGCGAGGCAGGAGCGAGCCGTGCACGTTGACGCAGCCCTTCGTGGGCAGCTCCAGCAGGTCCTTGGGGAGGATGCGGCCATAGGCCGTCACCACACAGATGTCCGGCGCGTACTGGCGCAGCTCCTCGGCGAACGGCGGGGTGCGCAGCTTCGTGGGCTGGAGCACGGGCACGCCGCGAGACAGGGCCAGCTCCTTCACGGGCGGCGCCGTCACCGTGTTGCCGCGGCCCTTGGGTTTGTCCGGCTGGGTGACGACGGCCACCACGTCGCCCAGCTCGAAGCACGCGGCCAGCGAGGCCACGGCGAACTCGGGCGTGCCCATGAAAACGATGCGGGGTCTGCTCATGGTGTTGCGGTTCTCCTGCGCCGGGCGACTCAGGCCACGGACTTGAAGGTGCTCCCAGTGGGATTGTCCACTGCCTGACGTTTGCGCGTGTGCAGGGCGCTCAGGGTGCCCAACGCCTCCAGCGCCTCCGGCGTGGTGGCCACCGGCCGCAGCGCCTCCAGCACGGTCTCCAGGGCGTAGGCCTCATCCGCCTCGCGCTCCCGGATGCGCGTCACCGCCTCGCTGAAGCGGTCGAAGAACAGCTTGAGCTCGTCCCCGCGCCGCAGCGGCCGCATGCGAGGATAGCGGCCCGCCGCCAGCGCCGCCACGTAGAGGCTCATGACGTGGACGGGACCCGCGACCCGGTGGGTGAAGACGAGGCCGAAGAGCCCCATCACCACCGCCGTGCCCAGGGCGCCGAGCACCGTGAGCCACAGCAGCGTCTGCCCACCGTCCATCCCCGAGGCCACGGACATCACATGGACGCGGTGCGCCAGGAGCCCGAACACGAAGATGCCGCCGGCGCCCATCCCCGCCAGCAGCAGGATGTATTTGAGCTGAAACGGCCGGTCCAGGATGTACGTCCGGCGGACGTGGCTCGGGCGCACCGTCTTTTGATTCCCATCGGACATGTCGTTGACCAGCGTACCCCAGGTGCCCGCAGCGGTTTGCTTCCTTCCTCGTGCGAGGTTTACACGGAAGACAGGACAACCTCGCAGCCGCCGTGGAGATCGCATGACCCGCTCTCTGACCGCGTTGTGTGTCGCGCTCTCGTTCGCGCTTTTGGCTGGGTGCAAGGGGGACCCAGCGACCCCGGAGTACTGGGAGTCCAACCTCCAACAAAGCCGGAGGGCGGAGGACCGCATCCGGATGATTGAAGCCCTGCGCTCATCGGGGAAGATGAACGAGGGCTTCCTCCCCATGCTCCACGAAAAGCTGGAGACGGAGCGCAAGCCGGAGGTCCGGGCCGCGATTGCCCGGGCCCTGAGCGACTTGCATCACCCCTCGTCGGTGGAGCCGCTGATGAAGGCCATCGACCCGGCCGCGGATGATTCATCCGCGCAGCTGGCCAACAAGGCCATCGTCTCGACCCTGGGAGTCATTGGCGACCGCCGCGCCATCCCCGCGCTGATTCCGCTGCTGAAGGCGCGGGACAACTACTCACGCATCGAGGCCATGGATGTGCTGGGCGACATGAAGGCCCAGGAGGCGGTGGAGCCCATCATCGCGCTGGCGACGGATGAATCCGTGGAGCCCTTCCTCAACAAGAAGGCCATCGAGGCGCTGGGCAACATCGGTGACGCCCGCGCGGCGCCCGCGCTGGTCCGGATGCTGACCAAGGAGCGCAAGGGCAAGTCCTTCTACGTGGAGAGCTCCTTCGCGCTGTACCAGCTGGGCGCGCCCGCGTCGGACGCGCTGCTGGCCGCGCTGGAGGGCCAGGACGAGGAGCTGCTGAAGTGGGCGAAGTCGAACGGCGTGAACCCCGCCAGCTACGCGATGAAGGCGGCGACGGTGCTGGGCGATTTGCGCGAGAAGCGCGCGGCGGCGGCGCTGTTGAAGCAGCTCACCTTCACCAACCCGGACCCGCAGATTCAGGCGCTGGTGCGGATGCAGGCGGCGGACGCGCTGGCGCGCATGCGGGTGCAGGACGCGGTGAAGCCGCTGGCCGGGCTGGCGTCGGAGACGGACGCCACGGTGCGGGATGCCTACGTCCGGGCGCTGGTGCGGCTGGGCGGGCGGGACGCGCTGCCCGCGCTGGAGAAGGCGGCGGGCACCGGGGACTGGTACGCGCGCGAGTCGGCGGTGAAGGGCATCGGCATGTTGGGGGATGCCCGGGAGCTCCCGCTGATTCAAAAGCTGGCCGCGGCCGAGCCGGCGCGCACGGCGGCGGACTGCAAGCAGGCGGAGGACGACGGCTGCGACGACCCGGCGGCGCTGGGCAAGAAGCGCGCGGACGCCATCTCCGGACAAGCGAAGCTGCTGGAGGCAGCGCAGGCGTGCACCGGCAACGCGGCGTGCTGGGTGCAGCGCATGGAGAAGGCGGAGCCCCGGATGCTGGAGCGCGCGGCGCTGGAGGTGGGCCGCTCGGGCGCCTCCGAGCACGCGGGCGCGCTGGCCACGCGATTGGGCGAGCGCGACACCGAGGCGCGGCTGGCGCTCATCCTCTCCGTGGCGTGGTTGCTGGAGGGGTCGAAGGACGCGACGAAGAAGGTGCGTGACGCGTCGCTGGAGCAGCTGCGCAAGCAGCTCCGGGAGGAACAGGGCAACACCCAGTTGGTCAGCGTCAACGAGGACCTGCGCCGGTTGGTGACCACGCTCGACCGGCCTTGAACCTCGGAACCCGGCCCTGGGTGTCCGCGCCCAGGGCCGGTTCCGAGGTGGATGCGCGGCGCCGCCGCTACCTCGGCGACAAGGGCGGAATCCGCTCCGCCGCGGAGTGCAGCACCGTGAGCTGCCGCAACAACCTCTCCACGTGCGTTCGCACCAGCGGGTCCGCCCCGCCCACCGGCACCGGTGCCGGCATGGGCGCGGGCCGCCGCTGCTGCTCCACCGCCGCCGCCAGCTCCTCCAACACGCCCCCGGCGAAGCGCACCACGCCCGACAACTCGCGGGGCGCGGCCGGCTCGCCGCGGCTGGCGGCCAGCGTCGTCACCGCCGAGGTGAACCGGCGCGCGTAGACGAGCAGCGCCATCACCGGCTCCAGCTCCCTGGCAGGCCCGCGCCACTCCCCCATCAGCCGCTGGAGGGACGCCTCCGCCGACAGCAGCGCGAGCGCCATCTTCCGCCGGGCCGCGCGCACGGAGGGCTCCGCGTCCGAGGGCGAGGAGGCCACCGCCATCAGGTAGTCGCGGTCCGCGCGCAGGGCGATGGCCACCTGGTCCGGAAGGCGCAGGTGCTCCGGGCTCGGCCACAGCAGCCGGGTCCCCGCCAGCGCAATCAATCCCCCCAGCACGGTGTTGACGATGCGCACGCCCGCCAGCTCCCAGTCCCCCGTCTGGAGCTCCGCCAGCAGCACCAGCGCCGGGGTGAGCAGCACCTGGAACGCGGACAGGCTGAGCGGCTGGACGCTCATCGCGACGGCGAACAGCACCACGATGGCCAGGAGGATGATGGACGGGTCCCGCACGAGCGCCACGAGCCCCGCCGCCAGCGCCGCGCCCAGCAGCGTGCCCGCGATGCGCTGCAGGCTGCGCTGGAAGGTGAGCCCCGCGTAGGGCTGGAGCACGACGGTGATGGTGATGATGACCCAGTAACCGTGGTTCAGATTCAGCGCCTCGACGAGCGCCATGGCCGCCGCGGCGACGCACCCCATGCGCAGCGCATGGCGGAAGATGACGGAGCGGACGTTGAGGTTCTCCCGCAGCGGCTCCCACGGCGGCTGCCGTGGCGCCTCGTCCGCGGGCCGCGTGGGCAGCGACAGCGTCTCCGGCACGGGAGCGCCTCCCTCCAGCCGCGCCGCCACGTCCACGGTGGCGTGGGCGTAGTCGCGCAGCCGGTCCAGCAAGGTGTGGATGTAGTGGTAACCCGCGCGCACGTGCGCCGGGACGTCCCCACCGGTGTCCAACGCCTCCAGGGCACGCATCACCCGCTCGGCGCTCCAGCCCGGGCGGTCGCTCACCTCGGTGCCCTGCTTCAGGGCGAGCCGGACGCGCCGCAAGTCCGCGGCCAGCTCCGCCAACGCGCGTTGAACCTCCGCGCGAGCGGCGTGGAAGCGCGGCTCGGTGGGCGCCACCTCCAGCATCTCCGTGAGCGCGACGAGCGTCACCAGCATCGCGTCCGCGCCTTCCAGGAGCACCAGCAGGTGCTCCCCCCGGCCACTCTCCCCCGCCCGGCCCATGCGCGTGGAGGCCAGCACGGTGCGGGACTGCTCGATGAGCTGACGCACCCGCGCCTGCCAGGGGGGGGCCTCCGGCAACACCTCCGCGGCGAACGGCGGCAGCCCCTCCAGCGGCCAGCGGCTCACCTCCTCCGCGTGGTCCGCCAGCGCGTCGTAGCACCGGGCGATGGCCATCCGCGCCGGCCGGTAGGGGAACAGCGGCCACAAGCTCAACGCGAGGAACATCGCCCACGCGCCGCCCACCAGGAACAGGCCGGAGCGCAGCAGCGCGTCGGACAGGTCCTTGGCGGGAATCGCGAGCGACACCACGAAGTAGTTCGCGAGCACCACGCCCATCAACCCCGGCGTGTCTCCGTAGGAGCGCGCGAAGCCGCAGGCCGTCACCCACAGCAGCGTGATGGCGACGTTGGCCCAGGGAGGAAGATGCAACGCCGCGGAGAGCCCCACGACAGCGCCCAGGAGCGTCATCGCCCCCATGGTGGACGCGCGGTAGCGGTAGGGCCCGCCCCGGTCCACCAGGGCGACGAAGAGCGCGGACAGGCCCACCCAGGTGGCCGCGGGCAGGTGCAGCAGCGCCGCGGCGGCCATGGGGCCTCCCACCGCGAGCGCGGCGCGAAGGCCCGCGCCGTAGGCGGGGCGCCCCGGCTCGACCCGGAGAAACGCGCGGAGGTGGTGACGCAGCGGGCCCATGGCGTGACGGGGTGCTCGGGCGTGCAATCTAACAACCGCGCCACATCACGGCCCGGCCTTCGCGTGCGTGCGCATCGACATTCCAGAGGCGCGCGCCGCCCTCGACGGGTGCCGGACACCAGGGCGACGCCCTCCCCTGTTGTCGACTCGACGAAAGGCGCTACCCGGCCTCTCGCTCCGAGCCCAGCTCGTCGAAGTCATCCAGCGCGGGCTCCGGCTCCTGGAAGGCGCTGGGGAGCAGGCTGAAGGGCAGCACCTTCGCCAGCGCCGCGAGCAGCAGGATGCCCCCGGGCGCCGCGAAGATGGCCAGCGCGGGAATCGCCTTCGCCACGTCGATGAGCTGGGCGCGCATGCGCTGGCGCTCGTCTCCCGTGAGCGTCTGGCGCCGGGCCGCCTTGGTGAGCAGCACGGCCAGGTCCCCCGTCTCGCGTGCCTCCTGCATCAGCCGGTAGAAGTTGCGCTCCAGCGTCTCCTGGATGCCGGCCACCAGGTCCTCGCCCATGGCGCTGGCGGCGTCGGACACGGTGAAGACATCCACGATGGCGCGGTGGCGGGCGTAGAACTCCGCCATCTCGAGCTCCAACCGGTGCAGCGCCGCGTCGGGGACATGGAGCGCCTGCGCCAGCTCCCGGAGGAAGACGCGCTCACGCCGCGTCTTCCGGCCATCCACCAACGCGGCCAGGAGCGCCTGCTCCAGCAGGAAGTGGCTCACGTCCACGCTGCGCACCTGCCGCACCACGTCCCGCACCGGGCGGCGCCGCGCGAAGGACTGCTTCACCGCCGCCTTGAGCTCGGAGGTCAGCGGCGCGGGCAGGCGCAGGTCCTCCACCTGCCGCAGGATGGCGCGGCGCGCGGCCAGGCTCGGCGGCCGGTCCACGCACGCGAGCCCCGTCAGCACATCCACGAGCAGCGCCTTCTGCCGCGCCGCGAAGTCCAGCCGCCGCTGCGCGCGCTCGCGGTGCAGCGCTCCCCGCGAGAAGTAGTCGATGGCCTGCCGGCAGAACAGCTGCGCGTCCGCGTACTGGGCGCCGTTGTGCAGCACCAGCCCGTACACCGGGTCCCCCGCCAGCACCGGCGAGCGCTTCGCCAGCGCCGCCTCCACCTTCAGCGCCCACCGCCGGGGCACCGGACGCCCCGAGGCCAGCCGCGCGGCCAGCGCCTCCGCCAGCGGCAGCTCGCCGGTGAGCACCGCGAACAGGACCAGGAGCTGCTCGGCGCGGGGCCCCGTCGGAGCCCCGACGAGCCGGCCCAGCTCCAGCGCCATCAACGCCAGCGTCCGCACGACGGCGCGGAAGAGCTGGTCCTCCAGCGCCCGGGCCTCGAACTCGGTGGGCGGCGTCACCTCCGCCGCGGACGGGGCATCCGCGGGCGTGCCGTACAGCAGGCCGCTGGCGCGCAGCGTGCGGCGCAGGTACGCGCGGGCCCGGGCCCGGCCAGAGCCCAGCGGCGGCGCGCACGGAGCTGGAGCGCCCGCTTCGAAGGCGACCGTCTCCGCCAGGAGTGGCATGAGCCACCCTGCCTTGCTGAAGTCCAACACGGGAACACCCCCGGGCCGCCGGAAACACCCACGGCGGAGAGAGGAGCGGGATGTAACCCAGCCGCCCTCGGGTTTCCACTCGGCCCGAGGACAGGGTCAAGGCCCGGAAGTCAGCGGCCGTAGAACCGCCACTTCTACCGGGCCCAACCATCCGCGCGCCGCCTACAGCGCGGTGGCCGCGCCGGGCTCCGGCGTCACCACCTTGGCCGTGCTGCGCAGCTTCTTCAGCTCGCCCGTGAGCGCCTCCGGCGTCCCCTGGAGCAGCGGGAAGGTGCCGTAGTGCATGGGAATCACGCTCTTGACCTTCAAGAGGCGCACCGCCTGGGCGGCCTCCGCGGGGCCCATGGTGAAGTGACCGCCAATGGGCAGCAGCGCCACGGTGGGCTTGAACTGGGTGGCGATGAGCGACATGCCCTCAAAGGGGCCGGTGTCGCCGGCGTGGTACAGGGTGGGACCGTTCGCCATCTCCAGCACGTAGCCCAGGGGCGCGCCCGCGTACTGCGCTGGCGCCTTGGGGTCCGCCGCGTAGCTGCTGGAGTGCACCGCCTCCACCAGGTGCAGGGTGACGTCCTTCACCTGGAAGGTCCCGCCCGCGTTGGCGCCCACGGCCTGGGCCTCCGGCAGGCCCAGCAGGTTGATGAGCTCGAAGGAACCGAACACCTTCGCGCCCGTCTTCTGCGCCAGGGCCTTGGCCTCGCCCACATGGTCGAAGTGGCCGTGGGTCAGCAGGATGGCGTCCAGCGCCTCCGGCTGCGCGGCGCCCTGCGGGGCCTTGGGGTTGGTGAGCCAGGGGTCGATGGCAATCACCGCGCCGCCCGGGCTGCGGATGATGAAGGCCGCGTGCCCCCACCACGTCGCCTCCGCCTTGCCCGTGGCGGCCACCGCCGGGGCCTTCGTGGCCGCGACCTTCGCCGGGGCCGGGGCGCCCTGCGCCAGGGCCGCTCCACCCAACGTCATCGCGGCGCCAACCATCCCTGCCATGAACGTCATCCGCATATGCATTCACTCCTGTTGTGTGATGAGCCCCGCCCCCCGCCATCCACCGGGCGGCCATTCGAGGGCTCGCCATGGATGCCCAACCCGGCGCCGCGTCTCAAGCACGATTCGGCTGTCGATAGGACAGGGGGCGTGCGCTAACGTCGGCGGCACGTGGACCACCGATTTCAAGTCAGCCTCCGTGGGGTCATCGACCTCCTGTCTCACCACCTGTACAGCTCCCCGGGCGTCTACGTACGCGAGCTGCTCCAGAACGCCACCGATGCCATCCGCGCCCGCCAGCTCCTGGAGCCCGGCCACGCGGGCACCGTCCACCTGGAGCTGATGGAGAAGCAGGACGGCAGCCCGCCCACCCTGCTCTTCACGGACGACGGCGTGGGGCTGACCGAGGACGAAATCCACCGCTTCCTGGCCACCATCGGTGAGTCCTCCAAGCGGGAGGCCCTGGAGGCCCGCCGCAACGACTTCATCGGCCAGTTCGGCATCGGCCTGCTGTCGTGCTTCATGGTGTGTGACGAGCTGCTGCTGGTGACGCGCTCGGCGCGCGGCGACGGGCGCACGCTGGAGTGGCGGGGCCGGCATGACGGCACGTACGCCGTGCGGGAGTCCGAGCACCCGCTCGCCCAGCCCGGCACGCAGGTCTTCCTGGTGGCCCGCCCGGACATGACGGACTGGTTCAGTCCCACGCGCCTGCGCAACCTCGCGGGCCACTACGGCGGCCTGCTCCCCTTCCCCATCCACCTCACCACGGACCAGGGCCGCGAGCGCATCGACGCCAACGGCGCGCCGTGGCGCCGCGCGTTCGACAGCGCGTCGGAGCGGCGCAAGGCCCTGCTCGCCTACGGGCGCGAGCTGTTCGACACCGACTTCATCGACTGCATCCCGCTGCGCTCCACCGCGGGCGACGTGGACGGCGTGGCCTTCGTGCTGCCCGCCTCGCCGCACTTCAACTCGCGGCAGAAGCACCGCGTGTACCTCAAGCACATGCTGCTGTCGGAGAGCGCGGAGAACCTGCTGCCGGAGTGGGCCTTCTTCGTGAAGTGCGTGGTGAACGCCAACGCGCTGCGGCCCACCGCCAGCCGCGAGTCCTTCTACGAGGACGACGCGCTCGCCGCCGCGCGGGAGGCCCTGGGCCAGGGGCTGCGCACCTACCTGATGGAGCTGGCCCGCGAGGACCCGCGCGCGCTCCAGCGGCTGATTGCCCTGCACGGGCTGAGCGTGAAGGCCCTGGCGCTGGATGACGACGACTTCTACCGGCTCGTCATCCACTGGCTGCCCTTCGAGACGTCGCTGGGGATGATGACGCTGGCGGACTACCGGCGCGCGCACGCGGTGGTGCGCTACACGCCCACGATGGACGGCTTCCGGCAGATTGCCCAGGTCGCGGGCGCGCAGGGGCTGTGCATCATCAACGCGGCGTACACGCACGACACGGCGCTGCTGGAGAAGCTGCCGCAGGTGCTGCCGGACGTGCAGGTGGAGCTGTTCTCCTCCGCGGATCTGCCGCAGAGCTTCGAGGAGCTCACGCTGGACGAGCGCGAGGCCACCTACCCGCTGCTGCGCGTGGCGGAGAGCGTGCTGGCGCCGTTCCGCTGCGGCGCGGTGGTGAAGAAGTTCTTCCCGGCGGAGGTGCCCACCCTCTACAGCTCCGACGCGGAGGGCGCCTTCCGCCGCGACGCGGAGCGGGCCCGCGAGGAGTCGGATGACCTCTACGCGGGCGTGCTGGACGGGCTGATGGCGGCGGCGGGCGGCGAGCCCTCGCAGCTGTGCTTCAACCTCCACAACCCGGTGGTGCGCCGGCTGTCGGCGGTGGCGGACCGGGACTTGATGAAGCTGTCGGTGGAGATGCTCTACGTGCAGGCGCTACTCCTGGGTCACCACCCGCTGAACGCCCAGGAGATGGTGCTGCTGAACCAAGGCCTGCTCGGCCTCATCTCCGCGCAACTGGGAGGCGACCCAGGGCGCGGCGGTGGAGAAGGCAGCGGCGGCGGCGGGCCCCGGGGGTTGCACTGATGGCGGGAGATTGGCGCGAGCAGGTCCAGGCGCTGTTCGAGGAGGCACACGACCTCTCCGAGGGCGAGAGCAAGGTGCGGCTGCTGGAGGAGGCCGTGCGGCTGGCGGACACGCACAAGGACGTGGCCCTGGGCTACCGGATGCGCGACGCCCTCATCGACGCGGCCACCTTCGGCGGGTTCCCCGACAAGGCCCTGGTCGCCTTCGCGTGGTGCCGGGGCCAGCAGAAGAAGGACCCCAAGCGCTTCGACCCGGAGGAGATGCTCTGGAAGCAGAAGTGGGTGGTGGGGCGCATCAAGGAGTTCCCGCACATCTCCCGCAAGCAAATCACCGACGCGCTGGAGGACGTGGAGCAGTGCTACAAGGCCTCGGACTCGGGCGCGCGCGCCGTGCTGAAGCTGCGCTACCAGGCCGCGCGGGAGATGGGTGACGCCGCCGAGGAAGTGGAGCGGCTGTGGAACGCGTGGCTGCAGGCGCACCGCGACCACCTCACCGACTGCCGCGTGTGCGAGTTGGACGACGAGCTGGACCACCACGTCGACAAGGGCGAGTGGAAGCAGGTGCTGCAGAAGGCCCGGCCCATCCTGGATGGCCGCAAGTCCTGCGCGGAGATTCCGCACCTCACGCTGGGCACGGTGCTCTACCCGCTCTTCAAGCTGGGCGAGCTGGAGCAGGCGCGAGAGGTGCACCGGCGCGGCTACGCGATGATTGCGAAGAACCGCGAGTTCCTCGCCACCGTGGGCGAGCACATCGAGTTCCTGGTGCTGACGGACAACCTCTCGCGCGGCCTGACGCTGCTGGAGAAGCACCTGGGCTGGGCGCTGGACCACCCGAGCTACCGGGACCGCTTCACCTTCTACACGGCCGCGGCCCTGCTGCTGGAGCGGCTGCTGGCCGCCGGAGACCGGGACACCGTCAGCCTGCGGCTGCCCAAGGCCTATCCCGAGTACACCGCGGACGGAGGCTACCCGGTCCGCGCCCTGCACGCGTGGCTGCTGGGGCAGGCGCGGGACATCGCGAACCGGTTCGACACCCGGAATGGCACGGACCGGTTCGCGAAGCTGCTGGCGCGCAATCAGGTGCTGGCGGGCGAGGTCCGGCCCTTCTCCATCGACGTGAAGAAGTGACCGGCCCCGGCGCCCTCAGCGCTTGAGCTTGCTGAACGGGTTGTTGAAGGGCTCCGGGCCCTTCTTCTCACCCGAGCTGGTGGGGCCCTTCGGCGGAGGACCGGAGGGACGCGCCCCCTGACGAGGACCGCCGCCTCCACCGCCGCGCTCCGTCATGCGCCCCGCGCCCGTGGCGCCGCCCACGGCGGGCCGGCCCGACGGCTGCGGCGCGCCGCCCTCCTGCACCGCGCGCACGGACAGCGCCAGCCGCTTGCGCGCCAGGTCCACGGTGAGCACGCGCACCGTCAGCCGGTCCCCCACCTTCACCACCTCCGAGGGGTCCTTCACGAAGCGCGTGGAGATTTGCGACACGTGGACCAGGCCGTCCTGGTGCACGCCCACGTCCACGAAGGCGCCGAACGCGGTGACGTTCGTCACCACGCCCTGGAGCACCATGCCCTCCTTCACGTCCTCCAGCGAGCGCAGGTCCTCGCGGAGCTGGGGCGCGGTGAAGTCGCCGCGCGGGTCGCGGCTGGGCTTCTCCAGCTCCGCCAGGATGTCCTTCAGCGTCAGCTCACCCAGGTCGGCGCCCAGGTAGCGCTTCGGGTCGATCTTGCGCACCAGCTCGGCGTTGCCCACCAGCGCGCCCACCGCCACGCCCAGGTCCTTCGCCATGCGCTCCACCACGGCGTAGCGCTCCGGGTGCACGGCGCTCGCGTCCAGCGGCTCGGAGCCGCGCACGCGGAGGAAGCCCGCGGCCTGCTCGAACGTCTTGGGGCCCAGGCCGCTCACCTTGAGCAGCTCTCGCCGGGTGGTGAAGCGACCCTTCGCCGCGCGGTGCGCCACCAGCTTCTTCGCCAGCGACGGCCCCACGCCGGACACGTGCTCCAACAACTGCGGCGACGCGGTGTTCACGTCCACGCCCACCGCGTTGACGCACGAGTCCACCACCTCGCCCAGCTTCTTCTTGAGCAGGCCCTGGTCCACGTCGTGCTGGTACTGCCCCACGCCGATGCTCTTGGGGTCGATCTTCACCAGCTCCGCCAGCGGGTCCTGGAGGCGCCGGCCAATGGACACCGCGCCGCGCAGGCTGACGTCCAGGTCCGGGAACTCGTCGCGCGCCACCTCGGAGGCCGAGTAGATGGATGCCCCCTGCTCGCTCACGGACACCACCGGCGTCTGCGAGCCCAGGGCCTTCAGCGTGTCCCGCACGAAGGTCTCCGCCTCGCGGCTGCCGGTGCCGTTGCCCACGGCGATCAGCTCCGGCTTGTGCTTCTGCACCACGGCGGACAGCAGCTTCGCCGCGCGAGCGCGCTCGTCCGCGCCCCGCTCCGAGTAGAGCGTCAGCGTCTCCACCACCTTGCCGGTGACGTCCATCATCGCCAGCTTGGTGCCCGTGCGCAGGCCCGGGTCCAGGGCCAGCACAGCGCGCGCCCCCGCGGGCGGCGCGAGCAGCAGGTGCCGCAGGTTCTCCCCGAAGACGCCAATGGCCTGCTTGTCCGCGCGCTCCTTCAGCTCCGCGCGCAGCTCCGCCTCCAGTGACGGGCCCATCAGCCGGTCCCAGCTGTCCTCCACCGCGGCGCGCAGCTCCTGGGCGAAGAGCGACTGCGGCTTCGTCACCACCCGCCCGGCGAGGAAGCCCTTCACCTCGTCATCCGGCAGGGAGAGCTTCACCTTCAGCACGCCCTCCTCCTCGCCGCGCAGCAGGGCCAGCACGCGGTGCGAGGGGGCCTGGGTCAGCGGCTCCTCGTGGCCGTAGTAGTTCTCGAACTTGGTCGTCTCGCCCTTCTTGGCGGGCACCACGTCCGAGCGGACCGTGCCCCGGCGGGCGCTCATCTCACGGGCCTCGCGGCGCAGGCCGGCGTCCTCCGCCACGCGCTCGGCGCAGATGTCACGCGCGCCCGCGAGCGCCGCGGCCTGGTCCGGCACGTCCTTCTCCGGGTTGATGTAGGGGCGCACGCGCGCGGACACGTCCTCGCCGCGCCGGCCGTCCTGCTTCCACAGCAGGTCCGCCAGCGGCTCCAGCCCCCGCTCCCGCGCGATGGCGGCGCGCGTGCGGCGCTTGGGCTTGTAGGGGAGGTAGAGGTCCTCCAGCTCGGTGCGCGTCTTCGCCGCCTTCAGCGCCTTGGACAGCTCCGGCGTCAGCTTCCCCTGCTCCTCGATGGAGCGCAGGATGGTGTCGCGGCGGGCATCCAACTCCGCGCGCTCCGTGGCCCGGTCGAGGAGGGTCTGAATCTGGACTTCATCCAGACCGCCGGTGACCTCCTTGCGGTAGCGCGCGATGAAGGGAACCGTGGCTCCGTCCTCCTGCAACGCGAGGGTCCGGTCCACCTGCTCGGGCCTCAGGCCCAGCTCCTGGGAAAGCTCAGCGGCGTAGGGATGCATGGCGCCGCTTCTATAACCCGCCCCCCACGCTGCTCCCAGAGACCGGCCGTTCGAAGCGCTCAGCCCGCGACGGATGCCGCGCGTGAGGACGCCTCACCCGAGCGACGCGCGCCGCAGCTCCCACTCGGGCCGGAGCAGGCCCCAGATTTGCTGGTCCTTGCGCTGCCCCTGGAACAGGCAGTGCCCGCGCAGCGTCCCCTCCAGGGTAAAGCCCAGCTTGCGCGCCACGCCCTGCGAGCCGATGTTCTCCACCAACGTCGTGAGCCACACCCGCTGGAGGCACGGCAGGGTGAAGAGCTGCTCCAGCATCAGCGCCACGGCGCGCGTGCCCAGGCCTTGGCCGTGGTACGCGTCCGCCAGCATGTAGCCCAACTCGACGCGGCCGTGGATGCGGGACAAGTCCCGCGCGGAGACCGTCCCCGCGAGCTGGCCCTCCACCTCCACGAACCACCGGAAGCTCCGGGCGCGGGGCTCACCCAGCGCCCCCGCCTCCAGGATGCGCCGCAGGAGCAGCTCCCGCGTGTCCTCTTCCGTGTCCACGAAGCGCCGCGCGCCGGGCGCCGCGCGCATCTCCAGCCAGAAGTCCACGTGCTCCGGAAGGGCGGGAACGATTCGGACCTGGGATTCGGGAGCAGCGGGCGCCATGCCGCGCTTCTAGCGCACCAACCGCCGTGGCGCCTCCCGGAATTCCCGAGGACCACCTCGCGCATCACCTGGGGAAGCGCAAAGACAAACCGCGGGCCCAGCTCGGAGAGCCCGCGGCTTGATTGAAACAAACGCTTAGCGACGCGCTACAGCATGTCCTCAATGATTTCCTTCGTGAGGATGGTCAGCGGAATGGTGACGGTGGCCGGGGTCGTACCGCCGACGGCGCCATCCAACTGGGACAGCTGCGCGGTATCGAGCTGGCGCAGCGTTTCCTTCTTGAGCAACGGCTTCTTCGCGGTCTGAGCAGTCATTCTGGGAACTCCTTTGTCTGGGAGAAGGCGTTACTGCGTACCGACTGACACATCGACACGACGCGTCGAGACATCCTTGAGAACGGTGGTTCAGCCCTCGCCGGAGTCACGCGTCATGGCCACCGTGGCGGCAATCACAAGCGTCGCGGAGACGATGGTGGGCGTAATGCCGCCCACGGCCCCCTCCAGCTGTCCGAGCTGCGCGGTATCGAGCTGGCGCAGCGTTTCCTTCCGGAGCAACGGCTTCTTCGCGGACTGAGCACTCATTCTGACGTCTCCATGTCTCGGGGTGTGAGCGACCACCGCACCGCGAACGGCCAGCACGGCTCAAGAAGGATAGCCCAGTGGAAGTTTTCCAATCAAGCGGCAGGCGGTTTTTCAGGAGAACCGGTCAACAAACGACACTCCCAAAAAACCACCCGCCGGGTACCGCGAGCCAGGGACTGGCTCACGCGGAGGAATGAAGGCTCCCGCGCAGCCCCCGTCAATACTGGTCGTTCAGCTCCCTGTTGATGGTCGCGCTGATGATGATAGTCACCGTGATACAAACGGGCGTGCTCCCGCCGACCGCGCCATCCAGCTGCGTCGCATCAATCTGACGCAGCGTTTCCTTCTTGAGGGACAGCTTCTTGGGGGCCTGAACGTTCATCTTGATGATTCCTGTCGTGAATGGAAAAACAAGACTTCACCGAAAGCTACGGCATCGCCAACCCTAGCTCAGACACTCTTGGGACCACAAGCCAAGCACTGCACACCGGGAGCTGGCGACACTGAGTAGTCTTTAGTGGCACCAACCCTCTCGAATGACTCAATACGTTACAGTGTGCAAGTGCGCAGCGACACGACCGCCCACGGCGGGTCCCACTCCGAGTCACGGCGCCAGCCCTATGTCCCCTCGATCTTCAACCTCGTCCGACACGCGCGGGCCTCAGGCCAGACGGACGCCCTCCGGGCGCGCATCCCTCTTCGACACCTCGGGCTTTTTCGTCCTGAGAACCCCGCTGCTGCCCTTCGAAACCCTCACTTCCTGGAGCGAGGGACTGGAGGCCCCAAGCGCCGCGCCCGACACGCTGGAAGCGGCATTTCAGCGGGACCAGCATCACCTACGGGCCCGGCTGCGTCAGTGGGTGGAAGACCCGCTCATCCGGGAGGCGCTCTTCATCGCCTCGCCGACGCTCGTGGAGAGCCTGCACTACTGGCAGGAAACACCCGACTCCGACCAGGGCGTGAAGGTGGAGCGGACCCTGGTGCGGTACTTCGCGCGGATGTCCGGCCGTAGCACGCCGTTCGGCCTGTTCGCGGGGCTCTCCGTGGGCCGTATTGGCCCGGCGACACGCCTGTGCCTGTCACCTCGCGAGGACCTGCGCCGACACACCCGTCTGGACATGGACTACGTCTGCGCGCTCGTGGAGAAGGTCCAACAGGAGGCTGCCGTCCGGAGCGCGCTCCGCTACGTCCCCAACTCCAGCCTGTACCTGGCTGCTGGCCGACTCCGTTACATGGAGATGCGACACACCGGCCGTTCGCGCACCTACCACCTGGTGGCGGTGGAGCCCTCATCCTACCTGGAGGCCACGCTGGCGCGGGCCCGCGGCGGCGCTTCCCTGGAGGCGCTAGCCCAGGCACTCATCCAGGGCGACCCTGAAATCGGATTGGAGGATGCCCGCGACTTCATCCTGGAGCTCATTGAATCCCAGGTACTGGTCTCCATGTGGGCACCCACGCTCACCGGCCCCGAGCCCGTCCCCTACCTGCTGAAGCAGGCCGAGGACGTGCCCGCGCTCCAGCCCACGAGGGCGAAGCTGGCCTCGGCGCACGAAGCGTTGAGCCGCATCGACGCCGCGCCCCCCGGTGTCCCCGACAAGGCGTACCGTGACGTCGCCCGGCTGCTCGAGGGGCTGCCCGTGCCCGCCGAGCTGCCCCGCCTCTTCCAGGTCGACATGGTCCGCCCCACGCGAGAGGCCACGCTGTCTCCGGTGGTGGTGGAGGCGTGTCAGGGCGCCATCGAAACGCTCCACCGCATCGCCCTCAGCGCGGGCGCGGACACGCCCATTGGCCGGTTCCAGCGGCGCTTCCTGGCCCGCTATGAAGACCGCGCCGTGCCCCTCCTGGAGGCGCTGGACGAGGACACGGGCATCGGCTTCGCACTGGAGGGGGGCACCGGCAGCGGCACCGGCGCGCTCCTCCAGGGGTTCGCGTTCCCGCGCAACGATGGCGGCCGACGATTCCCCAGCAGCCCGAGGTGGACGCACCTGCTGACACGGCTGGAGTCCTGCTGGCGCACGCAGTCCCAAGAGCTGGTCCTCACCGAGGACGATCTGCGCACCCTGGAAACGAAGGGCACGCCCCCGCTTCCAGACACCTTTTCCATCGTCGCCGCCGTAGTGAGCGCCAGCGCCGAGCATGTGGACCGGGGCGACTTCCGAATCTTCCTGGAGAGCCTCGCGGGTCCGTCCGGCGCGGTCATGCTGGGGCGCTTCTGCCACGCGGACGCGGACCTGGAGGCCGCGACGCGCGACCACCTTCGCACCGAGGAGGCCCTGCGGCCAGACGCCATCTTCGCGGAGGTCGTCCACCTGCCGCAGGGCCGCATGGGCAACGTCATCTGCCGTCCCGCGCTCCGCCGACATGACCTCGTCTTCCTGGGCCAATCCGGCGTCCCCGAGGAGCAGCAGCTCGAGCTGTCCGACCTGTGGCTCTCCGTGGAGCAGGGCAGGCTCGTGCTCCGCTCGCGGAAGCTGGGCCGCGAGGTCATCCCCCGGCTGACGCACGCCCACGACTACTTCACATTCGGCCTCGGGGCGTACCGCCTGCTGGGACAGCTTCAGCAGCAGGGCGTGGCAAACCTGGCCTTCAATTGGGGGCCGCTGGCCCAGGCCCCGTTCCTCCCTCGTGTGGTGCATGGACGCGCGGTGCTGTCGCTGGCGAAGTGGAACGTCACCGCGGAGCAGATCAAGACCTGGGGCGCGGAGCGAGGCAGCGCGCGCTACGCGGCCGTTCAGCGTTTCCGGCAGGAATCACGCCTGCCGCGCTGGGTCTACCTTCACGACGGCGACAACCAGCTCCCCATCGACCTCGACAACGCGCTGAGCGTGGACACCTTCGTCCACCTCACGCGCAAGCGCACCGCGGGGGTGCAGTTGGAAGAGCTGTATCCCTCGCCGGAGGAGCTCTGCGTGACGGGGCCGGATGGCCGCTACCACCACGAAGTGGTGCTCCCCTTCCACCGCCGCGAGCCCTCGCGCGCCACCGCTGGAGCACGGACCGCGCCCGCGACCACCGTGCGCCGCACATTCCCGCCTGGCTCCGAGTGGCTCTACGCGAAGCTCTACACCGGCACGGCCACCGCGGACCGGCTGCTCACCCTCACGCTCGCGCCCATGCTGCGGCGACTCAGCGCGGCGGGCGCCATCTCCCACGCGTTCTTCCTGCGCTACGGAGACCCGGACTGGCACCTGCGCGTCCGCCTGCGGGGGGCCCCGGAGCGGCTGCACGCGGAGGCCCTGCCCGCGTTGATGGCGGCGTGCGCCAGCGCCCTGGACTCCGGCGAGGGCTGGAAGCTCCAGCTCGACACCTACGAGCGCGAAGTGGAGCGCTACGGAGGCCCCGCCGGAGTCGAGCTGTCCGAGCAGCTCTTCGCGGCGGACAGCGAGGCCGTGCTGGCGCTGCTGGAGGCGTACCCCGGCGACGCGGGCGCCAGCGCCCGGTGGAAGCTGGCGCTGCTGGGACTGGACACGCTGCTGGGCGGGCTGGGCCTGTCCCTGCCCGCGAAGCTGGGCGTCGCCACCCGGTGCCGCCGCGGCTTCGGCGCCGAGTTCCACGTCAACGCGCATTTCGAGGACCAGCTCAGCCAGCGCTTCCGCCAGGAGCGGCGCGAGCTGGAGCAACTGCTCGACCTGACGTCGTCACATCAGGGCCCCTGGCAGGCCGCGCTCGACGTCCTGGAGCGGCGAGCCCAGCGGCTGCGCCCCATCGCCGAGCAGCTTCTCGCCGCGGAGCGGGAGGGACGCCTCACCGTGCCCGTGGCGGGGCTGGCCGACAGCTTCCTGCACATGCACGTCAACCGGATGCTCCCCAGCGACCAGCGCGCCCAGGAGCTCATCCTCTATGACTTCCTGGCCCGGCTCTATCGTTCGCGCCTCGCACGGGCGCGCAAGGCGGAAGATGGCGGCGGCGCCCCCGCATAGACAGACACCGCGCGCCCCCGAGGAGGGGGCGCGCGGCTGGAACCCAGGGTGGCTCCACGGCGGGCATCAGTGCTCGGCGCTGAGCGTCTCGGCGATGGTGACCGTCAGGAGGCTGGTGGTGCCAATGGTCATGGTCGCGCCGGTGCCGCCGACAGCCCCCTCCAGCATCGACGTGTCACTGCCCTCCAGCACCCGAAGCGTCTCCTTCTTCAACGACAGCTTCTTCGAAGTCTGTGCAGCCATTGTGACCTCCATGATGGGTTTGAAAAACCTTCCCATGCACCAATCAGCAATTCAAGGGAGCCCGTTAATAGTCGACAATGACTCATGTATCACGCGGTGCATTGTTCATGCTCATGCGTGGCACGCAAGATGCGTGGTGTCGCGGACTCAGCGTGAAAACAACATGACGCCAGCCGACCACCGGCAGCGCCCCGCTGGCCATCAAACGGCCGGGCGCGCCATTTGGTCCAAGCCGGGACATTCGCTATCGTCCCGTATCTCCGGTCCACGTCCGCCATGAGCCAGAATCCGCACCAGTCATCGCTCTTCCGGCAGGAGGCGCTCGACCATTACGCCAAGCCCGAGGTCCGGGGGAACCTGCTCCGCATCGAGCCGTTCTGGGCGCGCGCCACGTACTGGCTCATCCTCGTGGTGGCGCTCGTGCTGGGGGTGGGCCTCACCGTCGTCGAAATCAACGACTACGCGACGGGGCCCGTGCTCATCCAGGTCCGCGGCCTGGAGGATTTGACGGTGACGTCCGCGGGGCGCGTCAGCAAGGTGCTCGTGGAGCGGGGCCAGTACGTTCAGGCGGGGCAGCCGCTGGTGGAGCTGCACTCACCGGTGGAGCAGGCCGAGCGCAGCCGGATGACGCAGGAGTTCCGCGCGCAGCTCGCCGCGGGCCTGCTGAACCCGCTCGACGCCATGTCCCGACAGGCGCTCTCCACGCTGCGCAGCCAGGTGGACCTCAGCGAGGCGCGGCTGTCGGAGCGCGTGCTCCGGGCCACCGTCAGTGGCCGCGTCTATGACGTCCGCGTGCGGGAGAACCAATACCTGAACGCCGGGCAGGCGGTGGCCTCCATCCTCCAGGAGGGCTCCGAGGCCTTCGCGCTGGCGCTCGTGCCCGGCCAGTACCGCCCCATGCTGGAGGCCGGACAGCAGATTCGCATGGAGGTCTCCGGCTTCCCCTACGCGTACCAGTACTTCCAGGTGACGTCCGTCAGCGACGAGTTGGTGGGGCCCGCCGAGGTGCGGCGCTATCTGGGGCCGGGGCTCGGAGACGCGCTGCCGCTCCAGGGGCCCCACGTGGCGGTGGAGGGCCGGCTGCCCGGCGCGACCTTCGACGTGGATGGACGCAGCTACCCCTATTACACGGGCATGCCCGGCGTCGCCTGGGTGCGCGTGCGCATCCGCAACGGATGGTTGACCCTGTTCCCCGTGCTCGAACTCTTCGGAAAACACCGTGGCTGAAGAAGAAGACTCCGCGGGCTCCCTGTTCGACCGCTTCCCCGCCCTGGCCCGCATTGGCGAGCACCTGCGGCGCAAGCGCGTCCCCTTCATCGCGCAGCTCACGGCCGCCGACTGCGGCGCCGCGTCCCTGGCCATGGTGCTGGGCTTCTGGGGACGGCGCGTCAGCCTGGACGAGGTCCACGCCGCCACGGGCCTGACGCTGCGAGGCGTCAGCGCGCTGGCCCTGCTCGAGGCGGGGCAGCGCTTCGGCCTGGTGGGCCGCGCCGCGCGGGTGGACATCGACGAGCTGCACCTGCTGGACCCCGCCACCATCCTGCACTGGGAGTTCCGGCACTTCGTCGTCTTCGAGCGGCTGACGTCGAAGGGCGTGGAGCTGGTGGACCCGGGCTTCGGCCGCCGCCTCGTGCCCATGGAGCAGTTCCGCAAGTCCTTCACGGGCGTCGCGCTGCTCTTCGAGCCGTCGGAGACCTTCGAGACGGGTGGCACCGTCCCGGGCCCCCGCCGCTACCTGCGGCTCATCACCGAGCGCGGCACCACGCTGCGGCGCATCGTCGTGATGTCGGTGCTGCTCCAGTTGTTCGCGCTGGCGCTGCCGTCCCTCACCGGCGCGGTGGTGGACCGGGTGGTCCCCAGCGGCAACGTCTCGCTGCTGGGGGTCCTCGCCGCGGGCATGGGGGCACTGGTCATCTTCCAGTTCGTCGCGTCGCTGGTGCGCTCGCACCTGCTGCTGCACCTGCGCACGTACCTGGACGCGCGGATGACCGTGGGCTTCCTGGACCACCTGGTGCGCCTGCCCTTCTCGTTCCTCCAGCTCCGCTCGGCCGGCGACTTGATGAGCCGGCTCAACAGCAACGCCACGGTGCGAGAGCTGCTCACCTCCGGCGCGCTGTCCGCCGTGCTGGATGGAGCGCTCGTCTGCATCTACCTGGTGCTCCTGTTCTATGGGAGCTGGCAGATGGCCCTGGTCGTGCTGGGGCTGGCGCTGCTGCAGGTGCTCGTCTTCCTGTTCGCGCGCAAGCGCCAGCGGGAGCTGATGTCACGCAGCCTCGAGGTGAACGCCAGCGCGCAGAACTACGAGGTGGAGCTCTTCAACGGCATCCAGACGCTCAAGGCCATGGGGCTGGAGGACCGGGCCGTGCAGCACTGGTCCAACCTCTACGTGGACGTGCTCAACGTGTCGTTGGACCGCGGCCGACTGTCCGCGTTGACCGACTCCTTCACCGCCACGCTGCGCATGGCGTCTCCGCTGGCGACGCTGGCGGTGGGCACCTGGCTGGTGCTGGAGCACCAGCAGCTCTCGCTGGGCGAGATGCTGGCCATCAACGCGCTGGCGGGGAACTTCCTCACGCCCATCTCCAACCTGGTGGCCACCGCGTTCCAGTTGCAACTGGTGGGCAGCTACCTGGACCGCGTGGACGACATCCTCCAGGCGAAGCCGGAGCAGACGGACGACACGCCCCGCCGCGCGCACAAGCTCCAGGGCGGCATCCAGGTGGACGGCGTCTCGTTCCAGTACGGCAGCCGCGCCACGCACGTGCTCCAGGACATCAGCGTGGACGTCCAGCCCGGCCAGTTCGTGGCCATCGTCGGCCGCTCGGGCGCGGGCAAGTCCACGCTGGCCAACCTGCTGCTCGGGCTGTACCTGCCGACGCAGGGGGACATCCGCTACGACGGCATCTCCTTGCGGGAGTTGGACTTGCGGGACGTGCGCCGGCAGATGGGCGTGGTGCTGCAGAACCCCGCCCTCTTCCAGGGCGACATCCGGAAGAACATCGCCTACTCCGACCCGAGCCTGCCCCTGGAGCAGGTGCTGGAGGCCGCCCGTCGCGCGCAAATTCACGACGAGGTGATGGCCATGCCCATGAAGTACGAGACGATTCTCAGCGACATGGGCAGCTCCCTTTCGGGGGGGCAGCGTCAACGGCTCGCGCTGGCGCGCTCGCTCGTGCATGGCCCGGCCATCCTGCTGCTGGACGAGGCCACCAACGCGCTCGACACGAAGACGGAGCGGGCCGTGCAGGACGCCATCGCGGAGCTGAACTGCACGCGCGTGGTGATTGCCCACCGGCTGAGCACCATCCGGGACGCGGACCTCATCCTCGTCATGGACCAGGGGCGCCTGGTGGAGCAGGGACGCCACGATGAGCTGATGGCGCTCCAGGGGCATTACAGCGAGCTGGTGGCGCATCAGGACCGCGTCCTCCAGCAGCAGAAGCTCGCGATGTGACGCGCCCTGGCGCCGGGGCATGAGCGCCCGGCGCGAAACGCCACTCACGTCGGTGGCGCATCAGGCCCACGGCCTCCAGCAGAAGCTCGCGGGGTGACGCGCCCTGGCGCCGGGGCTTGGGCGCCAGGAGCCCCTCAGCGCGCCGGTGGCGTCACCCCGTGCGCGCATCCATGAGGGCGGGCCCCGCCGTCCTCGACGCCACGGGCCGCCCTCACGGCGTCTGCCGAGACACGGGCGGAGGCGCCAGCTCCACGTCCGCCAGCAGGCCCGTCGCCAGCCGGTCGCGCAGCGCGCCGTCCAACCTCAGCGTTGCCTCCGCCTTCTGGTGCCGCGAGGACACGTCCACCTCGGGCGCGAGGCTGTCCACCTCGCCATCCAGCGTCAAGCCCAGCGCGGGCAGATGGACCCGCACCGGCGCCCCCGAGCGAAGCCTGGGCGCGACGTGCTCCGGTACGGCGAAGCGCAGCTTCAGCTCCTCGCTCACCAGGCGCAAAACAGGCGTCGCGCGGCCCACCGTGACGCCGGGCACCTGGTACAGCTCGGTGACGCGGCCCGCGAAGGGCGCGCGAAGCTTCGCCAGCTCCAGGTTCCGGTTCGCGGCGTCGAGCACCGCCTTGGCCTCCGCGCGCCGCGCCTGCGCCAGCTCCACGTTCACCTTCGCCAGGGCCACCTCGGTCTCCGCGGTCTCCACGGCCTCCGCGGCGGTGAACGCCTGGATGCGCTGCTCACGTTTGAGGCGCTGCTGCGCCTGGAGCTGCAGCAACTCCGTGCGGCTCACCTCCGCCTGCGCCGCCTGGAGCTGAGCCTGCCGCGCCGCCACCTCCAACTGCAGCGGCTCCAGCTCGAGTTGCGCCAGCACCTGCCCGGAGGTGACGCGGTCACCCAGGTTCACCTTGAGGACCTGCAGCCGGCCATCCTGCTGCGCCGTCAGGTCCAACGTGTGACGGGCCACCACCACGCCGACGAGCGGCTCCGTCCCGGAGGGGCTGGAGCGCTGCGCCTGCCCCGGCGTGGCCGCCAGCGCCCCCGCAGCGCCCAGCAAGGCCGCGCCCACCGCCAGCCCCCGGACCGGACGCAGGACGCGCCTGACACAGTCCCATCGGTTCACGCGGTGGACTCTTCGCTGGAGCGGACGTGGATGCACATGCTGCCCTCAACGTTACACCGTGCCCCCACATGCCCCCAAACGGCCGAGGGCCGCCACCCGGAGCCCCAGACAGGCTCCCGGCGCGGCCCTCGCCCCTCACCGTGACGGTGAGGCTCGCGCGTCTCAGGCGGCGGTGATGACGCCGTCGCGGACGACGTAGTTGAAGCGCTTGAACTGCGCCGTCAGCTCGCTGTCCTGACGCAGCGAGTAGTCCTTGGCGATCTCCGTGCTCGGGATGAGGTGGAAGGCGGCCTTGGCCTCGGTGCCGTTGACCTCCAGCACCACGAAGCCGTGCGCGTCACCCTCGACGAAGGAGATGCCGGGGTTACCCTCCGCCAGGGACTCGTTCAGGTTCGTCACGATGTGCTTGTACACCGTGCTGCCCGACGAGAAGCCGGCGCCGATGACGGCCAGGCCCGCCAGCTCCTTGATGGAGCCAGAGGAGATGCCCGGCGCCGTCAGCGCGGGGATGCCGGACTCCACGGACGTGAAGGACGCGTGGATGTCACCCGAGATGAACAGCGGGTTGCGCACCTGGTTGTCACGCAGGAACTTCAAGAACTCCTGCTTCTTCGTGGGGAAGCCGTCCCACTGGTCCACGTTGAAGTAGAAGTCCTGGCGCAGCGTGAGGTCCGGGACGTCCAGCTTGTCGCTCAGCTGGAACACCATGGACGTGAGCGAGATGGAGGAGACGACGATGTTCCACGCGCTGGTGGACTCCGTCATCGCCTGGCGCAGCCAGGCCTCCTGCTCGGTGCCGAAGATGTTCTCGGACGCGCCCTGCGAGCCCATGTACTTGATGGCCGCGAACAGGTCGAAGATGGGCTTCACCACGACGTAGCGCGAGCCCTGCATGCCGAACAGGCCCGTCTTGCCCATGTGCGCGTAGGCCAGACCGCGCGACGCGCCCGCGGCGGGGATGGCCGGGATGGCCGACTCGCCCGCGGCCACGCGCTGCTGGTTCACCGCGGCCACCACCTGATTCACATAGAGCAGCGCCAGGTTGCCCGACACCCACTGCGCGGCCCTCGCGCCCGCGTCCTCCTGCGACAGGCCCGCGGCGACCGCCTGCTGCACGTACACGGCCATCAGGATCTGCTTGTACGGCGCGAGCGCCGGAACATCGATGTCCACGTAGGCGAACATGTCCGACTGCAGCTGCGCCTGGACGGGCGCGGGCAGCGACGGCAGCACGAGCGCCAGCTGCTCCGCCGGCACCGCCACCGTGCCCGGGTACCCGTCCTCGGGGATGAGGTGGTCGGGGCGATAGGTGCGCGTGTCCGTCACCAGCAGCTTCAGGTTCCGGCCGTACTCGAAGTCCCGGTAGATGCGCGTGGGCTGGTTCACCACCGCGTTGATGTCGATGGCGCCCGCGCCGCTGGCGCCGTGGTCCATGGGGATGTACTCGAAGAAGGCCTGCTCGGCGTTGCGGCGGCGCTCCGTCTGCTTCTCGTCGACGCGCTCGTCCGTGTACGTCGCGACGTCGCCCCAGCAGTCGTCGGAGAACTCGTGGTCGTCCCACGTGACGATGAACGCGTAGCGCTCGTGCACGCGCTGAATCAGCTTGTCCGTGCGCAGGTTCTTGTAGAGGTCGCGGTAGTTGGACAGCGAGTTGGCCGCGTAGAACGCCGTCAGGCCCGTGCCCTGACGCAGCGCCTTCTCCGGCTCGCTGAACACGACGCCACGGCCATCCACGGACTGGAAGGACGCGTCGCCCGTCGTCTCGTAGATGTAGTCACCCAGGAACACGACGAAGTCGAGGTCCTCGTCGAGTTGCAGCAGGCGCTGCCACGCGTTGAAGTAGCGGCCAATGTAGTCCTGGCAGCTGGCGAAGACGAACTTCACCGGCACGTCGTCGTTGGCGTTCGGCGCGGTGCGCGTGCGGCCCGTCGCCGAGGTGAAGCGCTGCCCCGCCTTGTCGATGCTGAAGCGGTAGTAGTACGTCGTGCGCGCCGACAGGTTGGTGACCTTCACCTTCAGCGCATGGTCGAAGCTCGCCTGCGCGGTGAAGGTCTGGTCCAGCACCAGGCTGCTGAACGACTCGCTGGTGGACACCTCCAGCCGCACCGACGTGTTCGCGCCCGCGTTGTCCGGGTCCACCGCGCGCACCCAGAGCACCACGCTGTCCGGACGCGGATCCCCCGAGCACACCGACTGCGGGAAGTACTTCTCGCCAGCATCCGAGGACGTCTCGTCGTCGGAACATCCGAACGCCGTGGTCGCGGCAACGGCGACGACGGCCTGGAGGAAACTGCGGCGTTTGAATCGGTCGAACAAGGCGGCACTCCGGGTTGCGCGGGTTAAGGAAACAGGACCGCGAGTCTAGAGCGCCCTTCCGCTCAGCAGGAAACATCCCCACGGAATGAAATGACAACGCGCCGTGTCACCCACGCCCGGTACGGAAAGCCCGGAGCCGACAACGGACCCCAAGCAAAAGGGCCGTCCACCTCGCGGCGGACGGCCCTCTGACTTCTCGCGCTGAACCGGGAAACACCGGTTCAGCGGGCGCGCTACTTCACGGCCTTCACGCGGCCGCGCTTCTCGCTGCCCCCTTCGGCGGGCGCCTCTTCCGCCGCGGCGGCCGGCGCGCCGCCCGGGCCCTTGGCGATGCCGTACTTCTCCAGCACGCGGCCTTCGATGTCCTTCATCACGTCCGGGTGCTCGCGCAGGTAGTCCTTCACGTTCTCCCGGCCCTGGCCGATGCGCTCTCCGTTGAAGGAGAACCAGCTGCCGCTCTTCTCCACGATGTTCTCGTTGGAGGCGAGGTCGATGAGGTCACCCTCACGGGAGATGCCCGTGCCGTACATGATGTCGAACTCGACTTCCTTGAACGGGGGCGCGACCTTGTTCTTCACCACCTTCACGCGGGTGCGGCTGCCCACCACGTTGTCGCCATTCTTGATGGCGCCGATGCGGCGGATGTCCAGGCGCTGCGACGCGTAGAACTTCAGCGCGTTACCGCCCGTCGTCGTCTCCGGGTTGCCGAACATCACGCCAATCTTCATGCGGATCTGGTTGATGAAGATGACGCACGTCTGGCTCTTGGAGATGGTGCCCGTCAGCTTGCGCAAGGCCTGGCTCATGAGGCGGGCCTGCACACCCATGTGCGCGTCGCCCATCTCACCCTCGAGCTCCGCCTTCGGCACGAGCGCGGCCACCGAGTCCACCACCAGCACGTCGATGGCGCCCGAGCGCACCAGCATCTCCGCGATCTCCAGCGCCTGCTCACCAGTGTCCGGCTGGCTCAGCAGCAGGTCATCGGTGCGCACGCCCAGCTTGCGCGCGTAGCCCACGTCCAGCGCGTGCTCCGCGTCCACGTAGCCGCAGATGCCGCCGCGCTTCTGCGCCTCCGCGACGATGTGGAGACACAGCGTCGTCTTACCGGACGACTCCGGCCCGAAGATTTCGATGATGCGGCCCTTGGGCACGCCACCCACGCCCAGGGCGATGTCCAGCGAGATGGAGCCCGTCGGGATGGCCTGAACGTCGCGCATCAGCGGCTCGTCGTTGCCGAGCCGCATGATGGACCCCTTGCCGAACTGGCGCTCCACCGCGGACATCGCCAGTTCGATCGCCTTTTCCTTCTCCTGATTCACGGCCATTGCTCGTAGCTCCTTGTATTGGCGAGCCACCCCGGCTCACCTGAACGCGCTTTTAGTACGCGATGGGTAGACCCTAGTCCACCCCTCTGACATCCGTGCTGCATCCTGCGGGGTCAGCCCTCGCGGAGGGCAGCCAGGAAGGCGGCCACCAGGCCCGCCACCCCCGCCCACACCCCCAGGGGCGCCCCCGCCAGCAGCGGCAAGGCCACCCCGACGAGGGAGACCAGGGCCAGGAGCAGCATGCCCACGCGGTACACGGGCGTCCGGGGCGGAGCAAGCCACAAGGCGGCCATGGCCAACAGCATCAAACCCACCTGCGAGGTGAGCAGGCCAGCGTCCTTGGAAGGACGGAGGGCTTCATACAGCCACTGCACCCACAAACCTCCCACCGCCACCGCCAGGGACGCATAGGGCCTTACCTGCCCCTTCTTCTGCTGCGCCAGCACGTTGGCGCGCTGGTGCTCCAGGTCCTCGGGCCGGACCTCCAGGGCATAGGGGAAGCCCAGCGACAGGAGGGCCTCCACCGCCGCCGCGCGGCAGGAGCGCCCCTGGGAATCCACCAGCCCGGAGAGCCGCCCGCTCTCCAGCAGCCGCAAGAAGGTGTCCGCCACCAGCCGGTCCCCGCCAGACTGGGCCATCCGGGCCAGCTGGAGGTTCAGCCGCTCGGCCACCCCGGGCCGGAGCGCCACGTCGGCGCCCCGGGCCTGCTCGATGAGCACCAGCACCGGCAGCGGCAAATCCAGGTGGGGCGTGGGCTTCCCCCGCCGCCGCGCCAGGCCCCCGGTGGGCGGCAGCGTGGGCGCGTCGTCGTCCGGCGGCATCCAGGGCGAGACGTCCGTGCGCGGCGCAGCGTCCTCCCCCTCGAGGGTCCGCGGCGAAGGCGGCTGGATGCGCGGCGCGTCGGGCATGGCGGAAACTGTAGCCACGCCCCCAGGGTGGGTTCAAAGCCAGACGCCCCCGCAACATCCACCGGCCAACGGGAGCCCCCAACGACGAAGCCCGAGCCCCCCTGAAGGGAGCCCGGGCCTCTGATGCCTCACACCGAAAGACAGACGGCGGCTACTCCACCGTCACGCTCTTGGCGAGGTTGCGCGGCTGGTCCACGTCATTCCCGCGCAGGTCCGCCACGTGGTAGGCGAGCAGCTGCAAGGGGATGGTGGCCACCACCGGCGCCAGCAGCGCGCAGGCGGGCGGAATCCGGATGACGTGGTCGGCCAGCGTGGCCACGTGCTCGTCGTCCTCGTCGATGATGGCAATCACCTTGCCACCGCGCGCGCGGACCTCCTCGATGTTGCCGATGATCTTCTCGTAGGCCACGTGCGGCTGCTTCGGCGCGATGACGACCACCGGCATCTTGTCGTCGATGAGCGCGATGGGGCCGTGCTTCATCTCGCCGCCCGCGTAGCCCTCCGCGTGGATGTACGAGATCTCCTTCAGCTTGAGCGCGCCCTCCAGCGCCACCGGGTGCATGGGGCCACGGCCGAGGAAGAGGAAGTCCTGCGCGTTCATGTACTCCCGCGAGACGCGCGTGACGGCGGGCTCGCACTTGAGCACGTCCTCAATCATCTTCGGCACCTTCGTCAGGTGCGTCAGGTGCTCCTGCGCGGCCTCCACGGAGAGGGTGCCGCGCATGCGGCCCAGCTTGACGGCCAGCAGGTACAGCGCCACCAGCTGCGTGGTGAACGCCTTGGTGGACGCCACGCCAATCTCCGGGCCCGCGTTGGTGAGCACGGAGAAGTCGGCCTCGCGCGTCATCGCGCTGCCAATGACGTTGCAGATGGCCATGGACGTGGCGCCGCGGGCCTTGGCCTCCTTGAAGGCCGCCAGCGTGTCCGCCGTCTCACCCGACTGGCTGATGGCGATGGCCAGGTGCGTGTTGTCGACGATGGGGTCGCGGTAGCGGAACTCGCTCGCCAGCTCCACCTCCACGGGCAGGCGCGCCAGCGACTCGATCATGTGCTTGCCCGCGACACCGGAGTGCCACGAGGTGCCGCACGCGAGGATGGTGACCTTGGTGAGCGAGCGGACCTTCTCCGCCGACAGGTTCCAGCCCTCGAAGTGCACGTCGCCTTCCGACAGGAGCATCCGGCCGCGCAGCGTGTCCGCGACGGCGCGGGGCTGCTCCCAGATTTCCTTGTGCATGAAGTGCTTGTGGCCGCCCTTCTCCGCCATCATCGGCGTCCAGTCGATGCGGCGGGTGGGCCGGTTCACCTTCTGGCCCTGGCGGTTGTAGATGTCCACGGCCGCCGCGGTGATGACGGCCAGGTCACCCTCTTCCATGTAGACGAAGTCGCGCGTGTGCTCGAGCAGCGCCGGCACGTCGCTGGCCAGGAAGTTCTGGCCCTGGCCCAGGCCCAGCACCATGGGCGAGGCGTCCTTGGTGCAGACGATGCGGCTGGGGTCGTTGGCCGTCAGCACGGCCAGCGCGTAGGTGCCCTTCACCTGGGCGATGGCCGCGCGCACCGCGTCCGGCAGCTCCAGGCCGCGCTCCAGCTCCTCGGAGATGAGGTGCGCGAACACCTCGGAGTCCGTCTCCGAGGAGAAGACGTGCCCGCGCGCGCGCAGCTGCTCCTTGAGCGCCAGGTGGTTCTCGATGATGCCGTTGTGCACCACCGCCACGTCCTTGTACGTGTGCGGGTGCGCGTTCTCGTCGGAGGGGCGCCCGTGGGTGGCCCAGCGGGTGTGGCCGATGCCGATGTTCCCGGGCGGCTGGTCCGCCACCACCCGGTTCTCCAGGTTGCGGAGCTTGCCCGTGGCCCGGACGACGTTGAGCTTGCGCTGGTTGAGCACCGCCACGCCCGCCGAGTCATAGCCACGGTATTCGAGCCGCTTCAGGCCCGACACCAGGATGGGGGCTGATTCCTTGTCACCGACGTAACCAACAATCCCGCACATAGTTGCACCTCTCTCTCACGCCCACGCCCGCCGGAGCAATCCGCGGGATTCCCCTACATCCCTGCCGTGCAGCGCTCTGCCTGGTTCCCAAGCAAGAGCCGCGCCGCCTAGCCAGCCCGTGCCTTCGCCTGCCGCGCCTTCTTGGTGGCCACCCAACCTTCCTTGGTCACCTGTGGCGTACGGGACACAGCGAGGCTCCCGGGAGGCACATTTTTCGTCACCGTGGTGCCCGCGCCGACATACGAGCCGTCGCCCACCTTCACGGGCGCGACCAACTGCGTGTCGGAACCAATGAACACGCCGTCACCCAGCTCGGTGACGTGCTTGTTCACCCCGTCATAGTTACAGGTGATGGTGCCCGCCCCCACGTTGCACCCTGAACCAATGACAGCATCACCCAGGTAGGTGAGGTGGTTGGCCTTCGAACCTTTTCCGATGCGAGCCTTCTTCGTCTCCACGAAGTTGCCCAGATGCACGTCCTCGGCCAGCTCCGTTCCGGGCCGCAGCCGCGAGAAGGGGCCAATGACGTTGCGCTCCCCCACCCGGGCCTCTTCCAGCACGGAGTAGGGCTTGATGACGGTGCCGTCCGCCACGGTGGAGGCGTGCAGCACGCTGCCCTGGCCAATGGAGCAGCCCTTGCCCACCACGGTGCCGGCGGCCAGCGTGACGCTGGGGCCCACCTCCGTGTCGGAGCCGACGGTGACGCCCTCCTCGATGTACGTGGTGGCGGGGTCCAGCAGCGTGACACCGGCGCGCATGTGCGCCTCGTTGATGCGCTGCTGGAGCACGCGCGCGCGGGCCGCCAGCTCCACCCGGTCATTCACGCCGGCCGTCTCCGTGGCGTCCGCGTCCACCGAGCCCACCGGGCCCAGCTTCGCGGCCATCTCCACCAGGTCCGTGAGGTAGTACTCGCCCTGGGCGTTCTGCGGCTTGATCTCCGCCAGCGCCTTCCAGAGGAAGTCCGCGTCCACCGAGTAGATGCCCGCGTTGCACTCGCGCACCGCGCGCTGCTCCGGGGTGCAGTCCTTGTGCTCCACGATGCGCGTCACCTTGCCACCCTCGCGGATGACGCGGCCGTAGCCCGTGGGGTCCTCCAGGGTGGTGGCCACCATGGCCAGCTTGCCGCCCGCCTGGTCGTGCGCGGCCAGCAGCGCCTCCAGCGTCTCGCGGCGCAGCAGCGGCACGTCGCCGTAGAGGATGAGGACCCGCCCGGAGTACCCCTTCAGGGCCTCCTCGGCGGAGCGCACCGCGTCCGCCGTGCCGCGCTGCTCGCGCTGGAGCGCGAAGCGCAGGGGCGCGTCCGGAAACAGGGCGCGAACCGACTTCTCCACCGCCTCCGCCTGGTGGCCCACCACGGGGACCACCGACGTCGCGCCCAGTTCAAGGGCCCGCTTGAGGGGATACGCGCAAAGGGGCCGGCCGAGGATGGGGTGAAGGACCTTCGCCTTCTCCGACTTCATCCGCGTGCCCTTGCCCGCGCACAGCACCACCGCCGCCAGAACGCTCATGCGGCGGAGAATTAGGGACAGGGAATCGAGTCGTCAACCGCGCGCGGATCAGAAGGCGGAGTCGTGTCCACCGGCCGTGCCCTGGCACTGACCGAGACGCACAGGGTGTTGCGTTGAACCGTGATGCCAAAGCTGGGCTTCAAGAAGACCGTGACCTCGGCCGCGGTGGGCGCGGCGCCAGGTGACGTCTTTTTCTCGGGCATGGCTGGCGTGCTCATACGCTCCCCCGAACGCGATTCATGATGGGACCAGGATGCACGCCGAACGGGAACAATCCAAGAAGAAAAATGTCGTCCAGTTGAAACCCTGGTCCCGGCAATACGCTTCGTGCATACCGGGACACATGTAGTCCGTCTGGTCCCCTTCAGTCGCTGGACTGGAGGGTAGGCTTTTGTCGCCCGGGTAACACATCACCCAGGACGAAAGCCAGCGATGGACTGTTCCGAGCATGCGAGGAGGGCTGAACCCGTGAAGGAGACGAGCTTCCGCAGTGCGGCGACGTGGCGCGGGCTGGTGGTGGCGGCGTTGCTGGTGGCCGGCGCGGCGCAGGCGGCGCGGCCGTACCGGGGTGGCGCGGTGGCCACGGCGTACCCCCAGGCCAGCGCCGCGGCGCTGGAGATGCTGGAGAAGGGCGGCAACGCCACGGACGCGGCGGTGGCGGCGGCCTTCGTCGCGGCGGTGGTGGGCCCCTACCACTCCGGCATTGGCGGCGGCGGCTTCGCGCTGGTGCACGACGGGAAGCGCGGCGCCACGCAGGTGCTGGACTTCCGCGAGGTGGCGCCCGCGGCGGCCACGCGCGACATGTACGTGAAGGACGGACAGGTGGTACCGGGCCTGTCCACGGACGGCGCGCTGAGCGTGGCGGTGCCGGGCGCCGTGGCGGGCTACCTGGAGCTGCTCAAGGCCCACGGCAAGCTCAAGCCCGCGGTGGTGCTGGCGCCGGCCATCGCGGCGGCGAGGAAGGGCCTGTGGGTGACGCCCCGCTACCGCGCCATGGCGGAGGGCCGGCTGGCGTGCCTGAGCCGCGACGCGGAGGCCGCGCGGGTGTTCCTGGTGAAGAACGCGCAGGGCCAGTGGGAGGCGCCCCCGGTGGGCCACGTGCTGCGCCAGCCCGACCTGGCGAAGACGCTGACCGCCATCTCGAAGGGCGGCGCCAAGGCCTTCTATGCGGGGCCGGTGGCGAAGGCCATCGCAACCACGGTGAAGGCGGGCGGCGGCGTGCTCACGCAGGAGGACCTCGCCGCGTACAAGACACGCAACGCCACCCCGCTGGAGGGCACGTACCGGGGCCACCGCATCCTCACCATGCCGCCGCCGAGCGCGGGCGGCGTGGCCGTCATCCAGGTCCTGACGGCGATGGAGCAGCTTCGCCCCCAGGGCTTCGGCTTCCGGGACGCGGAGGCGCTGCACCTCTACGCGGAGGCCGTGCGCCGCGCGTACGTGGACCGGGCCAAGTACCTGGGGGACCCGGACTTCGTGGACGTGCCCCTGGCGCGGCTGGTGTCCGCGGGCCACGTGGCGGACCTCGCGGGCTCCATCGACCCGAAGAAGGCCACGCCCAGCGCGTCCCTGCTGGCGCCGAAGGAAGGTGTCCGAGGCTCCACGCTGACGGACGAGCCCTCCGTCCTGACGCCCGAGCCGGAGAAGAAGAACACCACGCACATCTCCGTCATCGACAAGGACGGCAACGCGGTGGCGATGACGACCACGGTGAACTACGGCTTCGGCTCGTGCGTGGTGGCCAAGGGCACCGGCGTGCTGCTCAACGACGAGATGGACGACTTCGCCGCGCAGCCCGGCGTGCCCAACGCCTACGGCCTGGTGACGGGCGAGCCCAACGCGATTGCCCCGGGCAAGGTGCCGCTGTCCTCCATGTCGCCCACGCTGGTGTTCGCCAAGGACGACCCGAAGCGCGTCATGCTGGCGGTGGGCAGCCCGGGCGGCTCCACCATCCCCACCACCGTCATCCAGGTCATCAGCAACGTGGTGGACCACGGCATGGACGTGGCGCGCGCGGTGAACGAGGGCCGCCTCCACCACCAGTACCTGCCCGACGAGCTGTGGGTGGACCGGTGGGGCCTGGAACCGGCGACGCTGTCCGTGCTGGAGGCCAAGGGCCACAAGGTCCGCCGCGTGGAGCAATGGGGCGACGCGGAGGCCGTCTACAGCGACCCGAAGACGGGGCTGCGCTACTCCGCGAGCGATCCCCGCAACGAGGGCGCCGCCCTGGGGCAGGATTGAGCAGTGCCCACGCCACCGCCCATCTTCGACGCGCACCTCCACCCGGAGAGCCTGAGCGACCAGGATTTGGAGTCCATGCGCTTCTTCGGCGTGGAGCGGGCGCTGGTGGTGGCGCACCACTTCCCGGAGCCCACGTCGAAGGCGCTGCTGCGCCACTTCGATGACCTGGTGGAGCGGCAGCTCCCCCGGCTGGAGCGCCTGGGCATCCGCGCGTACGCGGCGCTGGGCGTCCACCCCCGCTGCATCCCCCGGCGCGGCCTGTCCGAGGTCCTCTCCGCCCTGCCCGGCTACTTCCAGGGCGGGCGCGTGGTGGCGCTCGGCGAGACGGGCCTGCACGCGGGCGGCGAGGAGGAGGAGGAGGCCTTCCTGGAGCAGCTCGCGCTGGCCCGCGGCCTCAAGCTGCGCGTGGTGGTGCACACACCCACCACCGACAAGGAGCGCCACACGCGGCGCATCCTCACGCTGCTGCGGCAGTCGGGGCTGCTGCCCTCGCGCGCGCTGGTGGACCACGCCAACGCCCGCACGGTGCGCACCATCCTGGAGGTGGGCCACTGGGCGGGGCTGACGCTGCACCCGGAAGCCCTCAAGGCCGAGCGCGCCGTGGCCCTGGTGCGGCGGCTGGGCAGCGAGCGGCTGGTGCTCAACTCCGATGCGGGCGACGGCGCCGGGGACATCCTCGGCCTGGCGCGCGCCGCCAACCTGCTGGCCAAGGCGAGCCTCTCCGAGCGCATCGTCCGGCGCATCACCCACGAGAACGCCGCCCGCTTCTTCCAGGTGGGCGACTGACGCACGCGTCCCGCGCCTTCTCGGCCCCGGAGAGTTGACCCGGGTCGGCGGCATTCGTGGCGGAATGTTGCAGGAATCGGCGCGCTCTTCGTCATTCCCTCCAGGAGCGCGCCGCGGAAATAGGCCTGTCCCGCGCACGTTGCCCCCTCACCCGCGCTGGGAGTGGCACTTGCACCGCTTGGTCGTTTTCATCGTCAGCCTCGCGCTCGCGAGCTGCGCGGGCCTGTCCTCCGCGCAGCGCTTCGCGTCATCGGAGGGGGCGCCGCCACCGCTCGGCCCGCAGTCGCCGCCAGAGCCCGACGCGGGCCGTCACCTGAGCCTCCCCCCGGGACAGTTCCTGTCCGAATGCCTGCGCGACATCGCGCAGGCGCGCGCGCGCATCGAGGCGCTGCTGGCCCTCCCCACACCCCGGGCCCCGGCGCCGGCCCTCACGGCCTACGACGACGCGATGGCGCTGCTCGACGACGCCAGCGGACGCGCGGGCCTCGGCGCCAACACCCACCCGGACGCGGACTTCCGCGACGCGGCGGCCCGCTGCGCGCAAGACGCCGACCGCCTGCGCACGGACGTGTCGCTGGACCCCCGCGTGTACGCGGCCCTGGCCGGCCTGGACCTGAGCGGCGAGGACACCGCCACCCGGCGCTGGGTGGACCTGGTGCTGCGCGGCTTCCGGCGCGCGGGCGTGCACCGTGACGCCCAGACGCGCGCGCGGCTGCGCGAGCTGCATGACGCCCTCACGCGGCTGGGCCAGGCGTTCAGCCAGCACATCCGCGAGGACATCCGGCACGTGGACGTCTCCGCGGGCGCGCTGGACGGCCTGCCCGAGGACTACGTGCGCAACCATCCGCCCGGCCCCGACGGCACGGTGCGCATCACCACCGACCCGCCGGACTACCTGCCCTTCCTCACGTACGCACGCGACGACCGCGCCCGGGAGGCGCTCTGGCGCGCGCTCCATCAGCGCGGCCACCCGCGCAACCTGGAGACGCTGTCGCGGCTGCTCCAGGCCCGGCACGACCTGGCCACGCTCCTGGGCTATCCCAGCTGGGCCGCCTACGCGGCCGAGGACAAGATGATCCGCCAGCAGCAGGTGGCCGAGGACTTCATCGAGCAGCTCGCCACCGCCACCGCCACGCGCGTGAAGGAGGACTACGCCGCGCTCCTGGAGCGCAAGCGGCGCGACGTCCCCGGTGCACAGCGCGTGGAGCCGTGGGAGCAGACGTACCTGAAGGAGCTGGTGCGCGCGGAGCGCCACCGCTTCGACTCGCGCGAGCTGCGGCCCTACTTCGAATACACGCGCGTGAAGCAGGGCGTGATGGACATCACCTCGCGGCTCTTCGGGCTCACCTACCGCCGGGTGACGGACGCGCCGGTGTGGCACCCGGACATCGAGGCCTGGGACGTCTACGAGGGCCCCACGCGCATGGGGCGCTTCTACCTGGACATGCACTCGCGCCCGAACAAGTACGCCCACCCCGCGCAGTGGGACCTGGCCACCGGGCGCGCGGGCAGGTCGCTGCCGGAGGGCGTGATGACCAGCAACTTCCCCCGGCCCGGCGCCCACCCCGCGCTGCTCCAGCACACCCAGGTGCAGAGCTTCTTCCACGAGTTCGGCCACCTGCTGCACCACATCCTCGGCGGCCACTCGCGCTGGGCGGGCCTGTCCGGCTCACGCACCGAGCGCGACTTCGTGGAGGCCCCCGCCCAGGTGCTGGAGGAGTGGGCCTGGCGGCCCGAGTCGCTGCGGACGTTCGCCCGCCACATCGACACGGGCGAGCCGCTGCCCACCGAGCTCATCACCCGCATGCGGCGCGCGGACGCCTTCGGCAAGGGCCTGTGGCTGCGCCAGCAGCTCTTCTACGCGGCCGTCAGCCTCCAACTCCACGCCAGCAACCCGGCGGGCATGGACACCACCGCGCGCGTGAACGCCCTGCAGGAGCGGTACATGCCCTTCCCCGCACTGCACGACACTTACACCCACCTCTCCTTCGTCCAGCTGGACGGCTACTACTCGTCCGCGTACTACGCCTACCTGTGGTCGCTGGTGATAGCCCGGGACCTGCTCACGCCCTTCCTGGAGCGCGGCCTCATGGACCCGGCCACCGCCCGGCGCTACCGCGACACCGTGCTCGGGCCCGGTGGCTCACGGGATGCCGCGGACCTGGTGCGCTCATTCCTGGGCAGGGACTACGGCTTCGAGGCCTATACCCGTTGGCTGGACGACGCCTGACGCCCCTCGTCAGGCGGTGTAAAAACGAGGGGCCCCGCGATGTGAATCGCGAGGCCCCGGGTGTTGTGAATCCGTCAAATCGACCGGCCACCGCTCACGCGGCGTCAGCGCTCAGTGCACCGCGGGTGCGGACACCGTCTGCTCGGGCTGCAGGGTGATGCCCTGCGCGTCCGCGTCGAAACGGACCTGAACGGGAACGCCTTGGAGGCGGTACTGGGCCAGGGAGTCCGCCGCCGCGTCGAGCTGGCGCTGGAAGCGCTCCTCCAGCTCCACCGCGATGAGCAGCATCGTCTCGCCCGCGTCCTCGACGCCCGGGCGGTACACCTGGCACCGCTGGAACCGCGCCCAGCGACCGTTCTCCATCTTCACCAGCTCGCCGTCGTAAGCCATGCGCAGCTCCTCTGCCGTAAATCCAACGGAACCCAATGTAGGGCCGGATTAACTCCGTGTCATCCCCCCTCTTGAAAATTCGTTAAAAGCCTTGGAGTCCAAGGGGTTACGGACACACATGGCAGGCATCCAGGCGGGGGAGCGGCGGTAAGTGCTCAAAAATGTAAATTCCGGTGGCCGTCAACGCGGTTAAGCGCTGCCTTCCAGGGCGGTGGCACGGGAGCAGTGCGTCACCTATGATTCAAGGGAGATGAAGCTGCCCGGACTGTTCCGCAAAGAGCGCACCACCATCCAGGCCGCCGACGCCCAGGACCACGCCGAGCGACTCCTGGCTGAGTCCCTGCGGATGCTCGGGCAGGTGTGCGGCAAGGTCGCGGACGCCATCGAGGCGCAGCGGCTGTCCCGCCAGGGCTACACGCACAACACGTACCTGCGGCGGACGGACGGTGACGAGGACGACAGCGCCAAGAAGGCGTAGACGTCTTCGCCATGACGGACGCTGACGCCGACTCGCCCGCCCCGTGCCTGGCCTCCGCGCCCGCGTGGCGGGACGCCGGCATCGCCATGCCCATGCCCGGCCTCCAGGACGCGGAGGGCCCGAGGCTGCCGGAGGGGCTGCCGCCCGTGGTGGACGCCCACGTCCACCTCTTCCCGGACCGGGTGTTCGAGGCGGTGTGGCGCTGGTTCGACCAGTACGGCTGGCCCATCCGCTACAAGCTGCACACGCGGCAGGTGCTGTCCTTCCTCCTCTCACGAGGCGTCAGCCGGGTGGTGGCGCTCCACTACTCCCACCGGCCGGGCATGGCGCGCGCGCTCAATGCCTACGTGGCGGAGGTGGCCCGCGAGGAGCCCCGCGTGCTGGGGCTGGCCACCGTGCTCCCGGGCGAGCCCGAGGCCACGGCCGTGCTGGAAGAGGCCTTCGCCGCCGGCCTGCGCGGCGTGAAGATTCACTGTCACGTGCAGGCCTTCTCACCCGACGCGCCGCACCTGCACGAGGTGTACGCCGCGTGCGCGAAGGCGGGCCGGCCCCTCGTCATGCACGCGGGCCGGGAGCCCTCCAGCCCCCACTACCCCCGTGACACCTACGCGCTCTGCGCCGCCGAGCGGGTGGAGCGTGTGCTGAAGGACCATCCCACGCTGAAGCTGTGCGTGCCCCACCTCGGCGCGGACGAGTTCGACGCGTACGCCCGGCTGCTGGAGCGCCACGACAACCTCTGGCTGGACACCACCATGGCCCTGGCCCAGTACTTCCCGGTGCCCGTGCCCCGCCGCGCGCTGGAGGTCCGGCCCGAACGCATCCTCTACGGCACGGACTTCCCCAACCTGCCCTACGCGTGGGACCGGGAGCTGCGGACGCTGCTGGGAATGAAGCTGGAGGACACCCAGCTCGCCGGCATCCTGGGGCAGAACGCACTGCGCCTTTACGGAGCGTGAGGCCTTGCGTCGCAAACGCCCGGGATTCAAGCCCTGTCCCCGTGGGCCGTTCGCTGTTGAAAAGCGCCGCAGCCCCTTCCGGAATGGAAGAGGAGTTCCCATCATCCTGCCCATAGAATTTCGCGGCGAGAGACCCACCAGCCGCTGCTTCCCCGAGGCCCTGCCATGACCCACATCCTGGTCGTCGACGACGACGCGAGCCACCGCACGCTCATCTGCGATGCCCTCGAGGAGATGGGCTATCCCACGGTTCAAGCGGCCAACGGCCGTGAAGCGCTGGACCTGCTGGAGGGAGACATGCCCTCCGCCGTGCTGCTCGACTTGCGGATGCCTGTCATGAGTGGCTGGGGATTGCTCGACGCACTCAAGAAGATGCCCCGCGCGCGCGGGCTGCCCATCATCATCATCTCCGGCTACGGCTTCGAATGGGAGGCCGAGCTGGTGGGCGCCGCCGGCTACATCTCCAAGCCCGTGGACCTGGACAAGGTGCGGATGACGGTGCAGCAGATCGCCGGTCCGCCGGAGATGTCGTTCGTCCACTGAGACGGGACCTGCCAGGGCGGCGGACATCCTCCCGATGACGGGTGGGGATTGTCCCCTGGTGCCGGGCTCGGGTCAGATGCAGGGCATTCCATGACGCCCTCTTCTTCCGATGACCTGGCCGTCGACGCCCGTGGCCTGCAGAAGCGCTTTGGCAACTTCAGCGCGCTCAACGGGCTGGACCTGCAGATTCCTCGCGGCGCCTTCTACGCGTACCTGGGCCCCAACGGCGCCGGGAAGTCCACCAGCATCGCGCTGCTCACCGGGGTGTACGGCCCGGACGCGGGCACCATCCGCATGCTCGGCGTGGACGCGGTGGCCCGGCCCATGGAGGTGAAGCGCCGCGTGGGCGTGGTGCCGGAGGAGCTGAGCCTCTTCGAGCGGCTCACCGGCCGGCAATACCTCACCTTCTGCGGGCGCATGTACGGGCTGGACGGCGACGAGGCCGCGGCCCGTGCCACCGAGCTGCTGGAGCTGACGGAGCTCACGTACAAGGCCGGCGCGCTGGTGGCGGAGTACTCCAAGGGCATGCGCCGACGGCTCGCCATCGCGGCGGCGCTGATCCACGCACCGGAGCTGGTGCTGCTGGACGAGCCCTTCGAGGGCATCGACGTGCTGGCCGCGGGCGTCATCCGCGAGCTCTTGCGCGAGCTGAGCCGGCGCGGCGTGACGCTGCTGCTCACCACGCACGTGCTGGAGATCGCCGAGCGGCTGGCCACCCACGCGGGCATCATCCGCGGCGGGCGCATGCTGGACCAGGGACCGGTGGGCACGCTGCTGTCGCGTTATGAATGCCCGTCGCTGGAGGCGGTGTTCGAGAAGCTCATCTCCGTGCCGGCCTCGCGCAACGCGCGCCTGTCCTTCTACGGCGAGGCCCCCGCGCCCGTGGCGGCGCTGCAGCGGGAGTCCGCATGAGCCGCCCCGCCGTGCCCGGCTTCTTCCGGCACCTGTGGCTCTTGTGGGGCCTGCGCTTCGACATCGGACTCAACCAGGGGCCGGGGCGCAGCCGGCTGCTCGCGGTGGCCGCCTTCATCGCGTCCAGCGCGCCAGGCCTCTTCCTGGGCCTCACCTTCTTCGCGCTGATGCGGATGCGGACCATCGCGGACAGCGAGGTGTGGCCCTTCTTCATCCTCAACCTGCTGTGCTTCGTCACCTTCTCCGTGTGGGTGACGTGGCCGCTGCTGTCGGCAGGCGTGGATGACCACTCCGAGCTGAGCCGCTACGCGGCCTTCCCCATCTCCCCCTTCCGGCTGCTCATCGCGTCCACCGTGGCCAGCCTCTTCGAGCCGCGCGCGCTGGTGTTCTACGCGCCGCTCACCGGGGCGGCGCTGGGCTTCGCGTCGACGTACACGCTGTACATGCCGTGGATGGCGGTGGTCCTCTACGTCCTCTTCGCGCTCTTGTGCGCGGCCTGGAGCCGCGTGGCCCTGTACGCCGTCATCAACGTGCTGCGCGAGAAGCACAGCGCGGAAATCATGGGCGGCGGCCTGGCGCTGTTCCTCCTGGCCGCGTCGTTCATCCCGCCCATCGACACCTCGTGGCTGACGGCGGTGGGCGAGGCCGGCGTGGGCGCGCTGGACATGTCCATCATCATCAACGCGACGCTGGCGCTCGGCCGCGTGCCCCCGGGCCTGTTCGGAGACGGGCTGGCGAACCTCGCCTGGCACCGGCCCCGGGTGGCCATGGTGGAGGCGGGTGCCCTGCTCTTCTTCACCGGCGTGGGCATGGCGGTGGCGTACGCGCTGCTGATGCGCTTCCACCGGCAGGCGGGGCGCGCGGGCGGGCAGCGCAAGGACGCCAAGGACAGCAACCCCTTCGCCACCACCCGGACGCGCTATGGCACGTTGGTGACGCGCGAGGCGCTGGATTTGTGGCGCAACCCGCGCGCGCGGCTGCTGGCGTCGGTGCCCTTCATCCTCGCCATCCTGCTGAAGCTGCTGTCCGGGCGGGACTTGTTCGTGTTCGTCCTGGGCGGCTCCGCGGACGCGTGGCTGATGGGCGGCCTGTGCATCTACGGCGCGGTGGTGATTGCCTCCACCTTCTCCCAGAACACCTTCGCGTATGACGGGCAGGGCTTCGCGGCGTTCCTCGCGGCGCCCCTCGATCTGGCGGACGTGCTGCGCGCCAAGAACCAGGTCCAGGGCGCGGCGGCGCTCGGCATGGCGGCGCTGGTGGCGCTCTTCTACCGGGTGTACTTCGGCTTCGGCACGGCGGTGGACCTGCTGTGCGCCATGGCGGCCGTGCTCGCGGTGGTGCCGGTGCTGCTGGCCGCGGGCAACTTCCTGTCGCTGTACTTCCCGGTGAAGTTCCACGCGAGCCTGAAGCGGCGGGACAAGATTCCGCTGACGGCCTCCATGCTGGGCATCGTCGCGGCCAGCGTGGGTTGCATGCCCTTCGGCTGGGCGCTCAAGCTGGCCGGGAAGGACGGGCCCACCTGGACCACGGTGGGGCTGCTCGTCCTGGCCGCCGGTCTCAACGTGGCGCTGTACCGGGCCGCGCTGCCCCTGGCGCAGCGGCTGCTGGAGCGGCGGCGCGAGGTGGTGCTCCGGGCGGTGACGCGGGAGTGACGCGCGGACCCGGCCCCTCGGCGCCGCGGGAGTTCCTGCGCGCCCACGCCTGACACGAAGACGCCGCGAGCCCCCAAGGCTGGGCCCGCGGCGTCCTGTCCCCCCGGACTGTGCCTGGCGCTCAGTACGCGATGCCGTGCCGCGCGGCCTGCGCCTTCACGCCCTTCATCACGTTGGCATCGAAGGCGTCCTCCTTCTCGGGGGCGTTCTTCGCGAGCCACGCGTCGCGGTCCGCGGCCAGCTTCTCCGCCTTCTTCTCCAGCGTCTTCTTCTCCTCGGAGAGCTGCTTCACCTTGGCGGCCTGCGCCTCGGCCGACAGACCCTTGAGCTCGGAGGGCAGGTCGTCCGCGCTCACGCTCGCCAGCGCCGAGGGGGCCTCCACCAGGTCCACCGCGCCGCCCACCGCCTTGGGCGCGCTGCTCGACGGCGCCGCCGCCGAGCCCGTGCCGCGCATCTTCTTCATGAAGCTGATGCGCTCGGCCGCCGCTTCCGGCGCCAGCTCCGCCATGGACTCGGCGCGAGCCCGGTTCGCCGCCTGGATTTCCTTGCGGCCCGTGTAGAGCGTCTTGGACGCCAGCTCCGCGTTCACCTTCGACAGCTCGGCGTCGTACGGCGTGGCCACGGCGACCATGCCGCCGGACTGGTCAATCGAGTCGAAGGTGCCATCCGTCAGCTTCGCCACGTAGCGCCACGAGACTTCCGTCTCCGCATCGTGGCCGCAGCGCACGGTGTTGACGACGATGTGCTTCTCCTTGGCCTTCTTCGACCAGTGCTTGAAGTCCCAGTCGTCGTTGCGCTGCGCCGGGGGCGCGTCGCCCACCAGGAAGATGGCCTTCATCACCGAGCGGTCCTGGCTCCACGACAGCTTGGACACCGCCTCGCCCAGGCCGCGGCCCACGTGCTCGGGGTGGTCACCGCCGCCGCCCGCCTCGAACTTGCGCAGGTTCGCGAACACCGTGTCCAGGTCGTCGCTCAGGTCGAAGCGCTTCGTCACGTAGTCGTCGCCCACGTCGCGGTACGCCACCAGGCCGACCTTCAGGTGCGGCGTGGGCCGCCCCTGCGCGATGCGCGAGGCGATGGAGAAGATCTTCCGCTTGGCGCCCTCCAGCAGACCGCTCATCGAGCCCGTCGTATCCAGCACGAACACCACCTCGATGCGCGGCCTGGCGGACAGCGCCTGGGCCTGGGCGTCCTGGGGGTCCTTCGCCTGCGGCGCCACGGCGGGCGTCGCCGACGGCGGCTTGGGCACTTTCGGGTCCTTGATGGCCGGAGCCGGCTTGCGGGCGGTGTCCACCGCGGGGGCCTCTCGGGCCAGGGCGGGAGCCGCGGACAAGGTGGTGGCGAGCGCGGCCGACAACACGGCCCGCGACAGGGACTTGAGGTCCATGACGTTCTCCAAGGGAAGGCTGCTACGTGCGCGTTTGATGGTGAAACGCGGAGCCCCGCCAAAAGGTCTACGCCCCTGGTCGATTTCTCACGCACCTGCCGGGTTGCACCCGCCCCGCACGCCCGTTAGGGCTGGCCCGCGTGCGCGTCTTCCATTCGGACAGCTACGAAGTCCCGTTGCCCCCCGGCCACCGCTTCCCCATGGAGAAGTACCGCCTGCTGCGCGAGGCGCTCCTGGAGCGGGGCGTCCTCTCCCCGGCGGACATCACCGAGTCCACCCCCTGCCCCCGCGAGGACCTGGAGCGCGTCCACACGCCCCGCTACCTCGACGCCTTGTTCCACGGCACCCTCACCGAGGCGGAGCTGCGGCGGCTCGGCTTCCCGTGGTCTCCCGCGCTGGTCCAGCGCTTCGCCGCCGCGGTGGCGGGCACCCTCGACGCGGGCCGCGCCGCGCTGCGGGACGGCATTGGCGGCAACCTCTCCGGCGGCACGCACCATGGCTTTCCCGACCATGGCGAGGGCTTCTGCGTCTTCAACGACATCGCGGTGGCCATCCGCGCGCTCCAGGCCACCGGCGAGCTGCGCCGCGCCGTCGTGGTGGACCTCGACGTGCACCAGGGCAACGGCACCGCCGCCGTCTTCTCCGGGGACGACTCCGTCTTCACCTTCTCCATGCACGGCGAGAACAACTTCCCCTTCCGCAAGCAGCCCTCCCACCTCGACGTGGGCCTGCCGGACGGAACCGGGGACGCGGCGTACCTGGACGCCCTGGCGCTCTACCTGCCCGAGGTGCTCGACCGCGCCGGAGCCTGCGCGCTCTTCTTCCAGGCGGGCGTGGACCCGCTCACGGAGGACGCGCTGGGGCGGCTCTCCCTCACCCACGCGGGGCTGCGCGAACGGGACCGGCTCGTCTTGGAGGCCGCGCGCCAGCGAGGCATTCCCGTGGTGCTCACGCTGGGCGGGGGTTATGCGAAGCCGCTCTCCGCGACGATTGATGCCCATGTGGGCACCTACGAAGTGGCCCGTGCGCTGTTCGGTTGAGCTCGCCTGCCCTGGCGTCGCTTGCCCGGGTGCCACGGGGGACCGATGCTGACGCGCACCAGGAGACCCAAGCCCATGACCTTCCCCCTTCGCCGCCCCCTCGTCCGGAGCCTCGCGCTGCTCGGCTGCGCGCTGGCCCTGTCCTGCGGCAGTGACGGCCCCTTCTTCCGCATGAGCTTCGGCCTCCCCGACACCCTCACCGCCATCCCGGGGGAGAGCCTGCCGGTGGAGATCACCGTGCAGCGGACGGGGGATGACCAGAGCCAGTACCGCATCGGCCTCTCGAACGCGCCGGAGGGTGTCAGCCTCTCGCCGGAGATCATCCTCCCGGAAGGCGAGGCCACCGTCACCGCCACCCCCACGTACACGGTGGCGCCGGAGACCGAGGCCCGCGGGCTGTTCCGCTCGCTGGTGCTCGCCACCAACGCCGCGGAGACGTTCGCCACGAGCGCCAACCTCTTCCTGGTCATCCTCTCGCCGCCCGCGCCCCAGCCGGACTTCTCCATCACCGTGGAGCCGCGGCAGCTCAACCTCTTCGCGGGACAGAACGCGAAGGTGCGCATCACCGTGACGCGCGCGGAGGGCTTCACCGGCCCCGTGACGGTCTCCCTGGACTCCCCCACCCGCCGAATCTCCATGCCCGAGGTGACCATCCCTGCGGACCAGACCTTCGTGGAGCCGTACGTCGACACCGACCGGGGCATCACGCGCGTGCCCGTCGCGGCCGGCATCGTCGCCACCAGCGAGGATGGGCGGCAGGCCACCACGGGCTTCTCCATCAACGTGCGCTAGGCCGAAGCAGCCGCGCCGCCGCTCGGTCCGCGGCCACGCGCCACCTCGCTTCACAGGCCACCTGGGCCCCGGGTGAAATCCGGCGTCAGGCCCGGCGCGGACCCGCGTCCGGCGCCGGGGGCTGCGCGCACGGCATCGGTGCACGAAAGGGCCCGGGAGGGTTACCTTGAGAGCCACCATGAGCATTTCCCCCGCCCGCCGGCAGGCCGCGCTGGACGCCTTGAAGCTGGACGACGAGTCCCTCCTGAAGGCGTGCGAGGTGGACTACTTCATCGCCTCCGGCCCGGGCGGACAGCACCGCAACACCACCGCCAGCGGCGTGCGCCTCACCCACGCCCCCACGGAGCTGTCCGTCAGCGCCACCGAGCGCCGCAGCCAGCTCCAGAACAAGGGCGTGGCCCTGGAGCGCCTGCGAGAGGGCCTCAAGGTGCTCACCTTCGTCCCCAAGGTGCGTCGGGCCACCAAGCCCACCGCCGGCGCGAAGCGGCGTCGCCTGGAAGGCAAGAAGCGCACGTCTGAAAAGAAAGCCATGAGAAGCAGCAAATCCGGCTGGTGACCCGGGTCTGTTCGGACTCCAGTCCACCTGTCCCTGAGCAGCCTGGGTGTGCCTAAAGTTTGCGGGCTCGCAGACGTTGCGAGGTCGGCTGCCCCTCCCGCCATCCCCTCCCCAACAAAATTCCGAGGAGTATCCAGTGCTTGGCCGAGGCGCCAGGGAGGCATGAGGTGTGCAAACACCCCGTGCGTCTCACTCGCCCCAGCCCCCAGGGGCCATTGTCTTCGCAGGACATCCCCCCATGGCCTTGCTCACGGACTTTTCGCCGTTTCTTCCCCGTCGGTCGCGATGGGCCCCGCTGGCGCTGACGCTGGCCGCCTCCATCGCGTGGGCCCAGCCCGCCCCGGCCTCCGAGTCCACCACCGCGCCCGCCCCCAGCGCCGCGTCCACGGTGGACTACGCCGCTGAGGCCAAGGCCGCGGAGCCGTCCGGCATCGTGGTGCGTGTCCCGCCGGGACAGCAGACGCAGTTCATCCTCGAGAATGTCGAGCGCGTGCTCGTACAGCAGCCCGGCCTGGTGGAGGCGTCCGTCGGCGAGCCGAACCAGGTGATGGTGCAGGGCCTGGAGCTGGGTGTCTCGGAAGTGCTCGTGTGGCGGGAGGGCATCAAGCGCCCCTTGAGCGTGCGCGTGGAGGTTGGCCAGTGAGCCGCCGCGCCGCTCGCGGGTTGACGATGCTCGAGGTCAGCATCGTCCTCGCCATCCTCGCGGTGCTGGCCGCGCTCGCGTACGCGGGCTACGCCCAACTGAGTGCGCGCACCGGCCCGCAGAACGCCGCCGCGGATTTGTCCGGCGCGTTCGCGGAGGCCCGGGCGCGCGCGGTGGACCGCCAGTCCGACGTGTGGCTCATCATCTATCCGGACATCAACCCGGACGGAGACGCCGGCGCGGGCCATGGCGCCTGGTTCCTCGTGGAGGACACGACGCGGGGCTTTGGCGACGCCGCCGGCCCCGCCGGGCAGCTCCGCTTCAGCAACTTCGAGCCTCCGCAGAACGTCCAGCCCCCCGCGGACCAGGGGCGGTTGCTGGACTCCATGTACCTGGACCGCTACACGCAGCGCACCGTGCGCTTCGGCGCCAGCGGCAACATGGAATGGGACGGCATCTTCACCGGCCTGCCCGTCTCGGACTGCAGCTTCTGCAGCGGCGCGCCACGGCGGGGCGCCATCGTCTTCCGGAGTGACGGCTCGGCGCGCTTCGTCGACGGCGCGGGCCAGCCCGTCATCTCCGCCGGCAACGGCGCGGTGAATCGCGCCGCGTCCCTGGCCCTTCTCTCCACCGACGGACAGCGCGAGTACGTCTTCGCCATCTCCGCGCCCGTCGGCTTCGTCGACTCGAGGACCAACCGATGAAGCACATGACTGCCTCGTCCCGTCGCGGTGCCCAGCGCGGTGCCACCCTCATTGAAGGCATGGCCGCCGCCGCCGTCCTCGCCTTTGGCGTCAGCGGTGTCTTCGGCGGGCTCATCTTCGCCAGCCAGCAGAACGCCGCCGCCAACCGGCTGTCCCAGGCGGCCGCCATCGCGGCGCAGGTTCGCTCGGGGCTTCAAATCCAGGGCCGCACCCGCCTCTTCACCGGCGCGGGACCGCTGACCCAGGCGCGCTGCAGCAGCGCCGCGGAGACGCTGGAGCTGTCCGGGGGGCTCTCCGCGCTCCCCAACGCGTGCGTGGTGGACCTCGACGCGTACGAAAGCGCCGCCGCGGACCCGCTCCTCAAGCTGGTGCCGGGCTACTGGGAAGACAACGAGACCTACTACCGCCGCGTGCTCGTGTGGACGCCGGACACCGCCGTGGATTCGGTGGCGGTGGTGGTGTCCTTCCCCAACGCCGGCCAGCGCCGCTTCGTGAAGCAGTTCGTCGCGCTCTACAACCCGGTGGAGAACGGCGCGGGGGTGGAGCTGTGAAGAGGCCCCGGCACAGGTCTCCCAGCGGCTTCACGCTCATCGAGCTGCTGGTGGGCGTCACCGTCTCCTCGGTGGTGCTGCTGGCGGTGGCCGGCACCATCATCGCCGTCAACGACATCTTCCAGAACAACACCATCTCCAAGACGGCGGTCGAAGGCAGCCGCGTGGGCCTGGACTACCTGAACCACACGCTGCGCTACGCGGGTTATGGGCTGGACCCGGCCATCGCCTTCAACTTCGACACCGCGGGGCTGCCCGAGGAGCGCAAGGACAACTTCACGCAGGAGGTTCCGGACTGGGGTAGCTTCGTCACGGACGACCTCGCCTTCCGCTACCGCGACCCGGTGTACCTGCGCAGGGGCCAGCTCGATTCCACGGGCGCGCCGCCCTACCGGCTCGACCTGGAGCCGGCGGCCACTTTCGGACAGGCGCTGCGCCAGGGCCAGGCGCTGATGGTGGCCTGCCCCGGCGGACAGGAGTTCTTCCTGGGCCGCCTGGCCGCGGACGTGACGGCGGACGCCACCACGGCCTCGCTCGAGGCCGCGCTCCCCGCGGGCCAGCCAGGGGACGCGCCCAAAAGCTGCATGGCGGATTCGACGCGCGCGCCCTTCGTCATGCTGGTGCAGGAGAAGCGGCTGCGGGTGGAGGCGCACGGCGGACGGCCCTACCTGGTGGTGAAGCACGGCTGGGCCGAGAACGCCGACTTCGACCCCATTGCCTCCGACGTCGAGGCCTTCCAGGTCGCCTACCTGATGAACCGGCCTCCCGCGAACTCCGCGTGCTGCGCCGGCCTCCCCGCGCCGGATGGCGCCGTCGGCAGCGGCGAGGGCTGGGTGCTGGGCGACGAGGACGCGGTGGTGCTGCCCAAGTACGACGCCGACGTCCCCCCGCCCACGTACAGCACCCCTTACGACGCACCGCTTCGGTACAACATGAACCCCGCCAACATCCGCTCGGTGAGCGTGGGGCTCACGGTGCGCTCGGCGCGCCACCGCCCGTCCGGCAAGCCCGAAGCCCCTCGCAAGCTCATCAACGCCTTCCCCGTGACAGGCGAGGACATGTTCTTCCGCTCCACCGTGGAGACGTCCGTGCGCATCCCCAACATGACGTCCCGCGCCTTCTTCATCCCGGAGCTGCGCTCCCCCGGCGTCGCCGGTGACATCAAGAACGTCTGGGGAGGCTAGTCCAATGACATCCTTTTCCTCCGCCTCCCGCCGGGGCAGCGCCCTGGCCATCACGTTGATTGCCCTGACGGTGCTGCTGATGCTGGTCGTGGGCGCCATCACCTTCACGGGCCGCAACCAGTCCGCCGCCGTGTCCAAGATGCGGGGAGACCGCGTGGAGGCCTGCGCGGAGACCGCCCGGCGTCACCTGCTGTCGCGGCTCAAGGTGTTCGGCGCCGGCGCCATCCCCGTCACCAGCATCAACCTGGAGCAGGTGCTGATGGACGACGAAGTCGTCGCCGACCGCAGCACCATGCGCACTGCCCACGTGGGCGACACCGCGTCCGCCCCCACGGCGGCGGTGCTCGCGTCCTCCTCCTTCAGCAGCGGCAAGGACCAGGTGAGCGACGCGGCCAACACCCTCCGAGAAGGCACGACCGGCGGCAGCTACTACCGCGTGGTCGTCATGTGTGGCGAGCCCGGCGGCCGACAGGCCGAGACCGAGTTCGTCTTCCGCTTCGGCATCTGACCCTTCCGCCCCCGCCCTTCCCCGAGCCCCCCATGAAGGCACTCTTCTCCATCCTGACGGCCGTGGCGGCGCTGCTCGCCGCCCCCAGCGCGCTCGCGCAGGACCCAGCGTCCTGCTCCCTCCAGTCGACGTCCCGCCTGGACGCGCTGATGAACCCCGCGCGCGGCAGCGACGAGCGCTTCTTCACCAGCCCCAGCGGCCCGCCCAACATCCTGCTCATCCTGGACACGTCGGGCTCCATGGCGTGGTGGCCCATCGCGTGGAGCAACAGCAACACCCACAGCTATTCGAACAACAGCAACGGCACCAACCCGGGCTGCCGCCAGGAGAACATCGACGCGCTGAACTACGACCCCAACGTCGAGTACCCGCGCATGTGGCTGTCGCTGACGAACCAGAACTCCCCCTGGTTCGTCCCCGACCGGTACTACCGCTTCGACGGGACCGGCAGCGGCACGCAGATCAGCTTCGGGATGGGCAACAACCCGGTGCGCTTCGACCAGAACCCGCCCGACACGGTCATCTCCGGGTCCGCGGAGGCGGCGTGCACCGACGTGATTGGCGCCGGCAACGGCAGCGGCCGTCCCACGGCGCGGGCCGCCTGCGCGCAGTGCCTGGCCACCAAGGGCTACTTCCAGTTCGCCTCCAACCGCCGCATCGCGACGGGCAACTTCCTCAACTTCTACTCGCCGCGCGGCCACTCCGCCGTCAACGTCATCAGCCAGGTGCTCAAGGACTCGGAGCGCACGCGCTTCGGTGTGATGACGTTCTCCGCGGGCAGCGGCGCCAGCGGCACGGTGAAGTGGAGCGGCCAGGACGTGGTGCGCTTCGAGCGCTTCGGTCCTCGGTGTGACCAGTCCATGAGCGTCCCGGAGCGCAACAACCACCGCAGCAACCTGCTCAACAAGATGAGCAACGGCCTGCAGTTCAACACCGGCACGCCGCTCACGCAGGTCATGTGGGGCGCCAGCACGTACTTCCGCTCGTCCGGGAGCGACCCCTTCCCCGGCTGGTTCGGCAACAACTACCTGCGCGACTCGAACTTCAACGACGAGTCCTCACCCGGGCGCGCCTCCACCTGCTTCTCCTGCGGCTTCAACGCCATGATTCTGCTCACGGACGGCGAGCCCAACGAGCCGAGCGGCAACGGCGCCCAGGTTCCGCAGGCGGTGCGTGACCTCAACGTCCCCTGTGCCAACTGCTCCGCGGCCGCCCAGGGCGCCACCAGCGGCGGCTCGAACAGCCACATCCACCGCATCGCCCGGTGGATGTGGACCCACGACTTGCGGCCGGAGCTGCCCGGCACGCAGCAGGTGGCCACCTACACCGTGGGCTTCGCGCTGACGAACACGCCCGCGCTCAACCTGCTGCGCACCACCGCCGACGCGGGCGGCGGGCGCTTCTACGCGGCCACCAACTCCAGCCAGCTGAAGACGGCGCTCCAGTCCATCGTCGACGACGTGCAGAACCGGAACATCGCCTTCGCCGCCGCGGCCATCTCCTCGTTCCAGACGGGCAGCTCCACCCTCAGCGCGCTGATGCCGCGCATGTCGCCCGCCTCCGGGGACAGCGCCTGGCGCGGTGACCTGTGGCGCTTCAACCAGTTCAACGAGTTCGTCGAGGGCGTGGACAAGAACGGCGACGGCGACCTGGACGACATCTTCGTCGTCGACCGCGACGGCGACATCGTCGTCGAGGACACGGGCGGCAACTTCGTCAAGGACGGCGGCAACGTGCCGGCCAACCAGTTCTGGGAGGCGCGCCGCGCGCTGATGGCCCGGACGCTCGACAGCCGGAAGATCTACACGGTGCTGGACACCAACCGGGACGGCCGCATCACCGCCGCGGACAACACGGGAGGCCCCATCGAGTTCACGGTGGCCAACCGCGAACAGCTCAAGAGCTACCTGGGCATCCTCGGGACGCCCGTGTGCCCCACCATCACGTCGGTGTCCCCCGTGGACATCGACCCGGGCAAGCTGCTGACGGGCCTCAAGCTGACGCACCAGCAGGCGGCCTCGGCCATGGGCCTCACGGTGCCCACGTTCAACAACATGACCACGGCGCAGACGTGGCTGAACGACCTCTGCGTGCGCACGCTCATCCAGTACGTGCGCGGCCAGGACCTGGCGGACGAGGACGGCAACGGCAACCGCACGGAGGTGCGCCGCTCCGTGCTGGGCGACATCTTCCACTCCGCGCCGGTGCTCGTGGATCCGCCCATGGACAAGTTCCTGTGCAACCTGGGCATGAGCAACCAGTGCGCGCGCACGCTCTACAGCCAGCAGCTGGGCGTGTCCCCCACGCCGCTGGCCCAGGAGACCATCAACCGCTGCGGCAACAGCGTGCAGGTGGACGCCTATGACGCGTACCTGCACCGCTACCGCCGCCGCGACAAGCTGGTGCTGGTGGGCGCCAACGACGGCATGCTGCACGCCTTCCGGGACAGCACCGCCAGCGCGGACAACTGCGAGGGCGGCCTGCCCATGATTGAGTACACGCCCAGCACCGGCGAGGAGGAGTGGGCCTTCATCCCGCCCGACCTGCTGTCGCGCCTGCACGAGATGGCCAACGGCCACCAGTACTACGTGGACGGCGACATCATGGTGCGCGACGTGTGGGCGGATGGCTCGGACGGCTCGACGCCGGACGGCATCAAGCAGTCCACCGAGTTCCACACGATGGCCGTCATCTCCGAGGGCCGCGGCGGCGTGCACTACCTGGCGCTGGAGCTGCGCGCGAGCCCGTCCTCCAACCGCTTCGAGGCCCCGCGCATGCAGTGGATGTATCCGCAGCCGGACTCCCCGGAGGCCGCGCTCTTCGGCAAGACGCTCTTCTCCCTCAGCCCCAAGCCGCCGCCCATTGGCCCCGTGCTGGTGGAGGCCGGCACCACGCCCGGCCCCGTGTCGCGCTACGGCGTGAACACCCAGGAGCGGTGGGTCGTCGCCCTGTCGGGCGGCTGGTCCCCCGGCCAGGAGAAGGGCCGCGGCATCTACCTGGTGGACGCGTGGTCCCCCGAGGTGAACGGCCGCAACGACAACCTGTGGTGGAAGTTCGAGTACGACCCGAGCGCCAGCGGCGAGCAGAACCAGCCCGCCCGCCACCTCACCCACAGCGTGGCGGCGCCGGTGGCCCTGGTGGACTACGGCGTCGCGGGCAGCGTGCAGCAGGACGGCTTCTTCGACACCGCCGTGTTCGGCGACATGCGCGGCCAGCTCTGGGTGGCGCGCATGTCCGTGCCCGGCGCGCTGGACCCCAGCACCCGGCTCATCCGCAACTGGAGCGCCGCGCGCGCCTTCCAGATGGACCGGGACGCCGCGGGCAGCTCCGGCCTGCAGGGCAACACCCTGTCGCGCACGTGGCCCTTCTATTACGTGCCCTCCATTGGCATCCAACCGGGCACGGGCGCCATGCGCGCGCTCGTGGGCACCGGTGACCGCTACGCGCTGCTGGACGACGAGGCCGGCATCTGCCGCTTCGACAACCCGCAGGCCTGCGCGCGCTACGGCTGCGGCAACGTGGAGGTGGACTACCGCGTGCAGCGCCTGGACCAGAACATCGCCCAGGCGCGGCACCAGTGGACCCAGAAGGAGCTGGCCCAGACGACGCTGACGCGCGCGGTGGCCACGCAGCCGGCCTGCGGCAATCCGGGCCAGACGGTGGTGACGGCGCGCTTCAACCGGTACGAGGCCCGCGCGTGCCCGGGCGCGCCGCAGGACTACACGTCGCTCAGCCCCGCCCGCGTGGAGTGCGGCCGGGACGCCTCCGGCAACTTCAGCTGCCAGGACGTGAGCAACGTGGCGCCCAACTATGGCGACCTGGAGCTGACCCGGAACGTCAACGACATCGGGAAGAACCGCTTCTACGGCGTGCGCGTGTACGGCGTCAGCGGCCAGACATTCGCCGAGGACGCCACCGCCCCCGCGGAGGGGCAGATGACGGCGCTCCAGTTCGACTCGGCCCGCCTCACCGACCGCACCAGCGCCAATGGCACCAGCGGCGACCTGGTGGACGTGACGAACATCACCTGCAACGCGGCCGGTGCGTGCTCCGCGCCGGGCGCGCAGCCAGAGGGCGCCGGGTGGATGCTGGAGTACACGGACAACCTCACCCACAAGACGGCGGGCGGCGCGGCCACGGTCGCCAGCTGCACCTTGTGGAACGTCATCTACCCCTCGCAGGACGGCGAGGTGTGCAGCAGCACGGCGGCCCGGGCCCGCTTCTACCAGGCGGACTTCCTCAGCGGCCTGCCCAACTGCGCCGCATCCTTCGACAACGCCCGCTTCCAGGAGCGCTCGGTGCTGTCGCCGCCCCCCGAGCCCGCCACCGCGGTGATGATTTCGCCCACGGGCAGCGTGAAGTACAGCGCCGTCATGCAGGAGCCCGGACAGCGCCAGGCCACCTCCGTGGACGTGTCGGAGAACAGCGAGGTGCTGCAGAACGTGTACGAGCTGCCCCTCACCCAGGACCAGCACGCGTGCCGCCACGTCAGCGCGGAGCGCTGCCTGCCGTGAGCTGACGCCCGACCCCGCCCTCCCCGCTCGCGTGGGGAGGGCGTCCGGCGCTACAAGGGCGGCATGCCCGCTCTCGAAGACGCCATCGCGCTCGCGGTGGCCGCGCACCACGGCCAGCGAGACAAGGCCGGACAGACGTACATCCTCCACCCGCTCCGGGTGATGATGCGCTTGGACACGGACGAGGAACGCACCGTGGCCATCCTCCACGACGTGGTGGAGGACACGCCCTACACGCTCGAGAAGCTGCGGACGCTGGGCTATCCGGACGCCGTGCTGGGCGCGCTGGACGCGCTCACCCGCCGCGAGGGCGAGACGTACGAGGCCTTCATCGAGCGCATTCGTCCGCACGCGCTCGCCCGCCGCGTGAAGCTGGCGGACCTGGAGGACAACATGGACGTGCGGCGGCTGGCCGCGGTGACGACGAAGGACGCCGAGCGCCTGGCCCGCTACCGCGCCGCGTGGGCCCGCCTGCGCGAGCCGTGAAGACACGACGGCCCGGAGTGCCACGAGGGCGACTCCGGGCCGCGGTGCTACCGGCGCCCGCCGAGGAAAGCAGGACGCCGGATTTTCCTCTCCGCGCTAGGCCTTGGCCAGCTGGCGGAGCACGTACTGCAGGATGCCGCCGTGGCGGTAGTAGTCGAGCTCGTTCGGCGTGTCGATGCGGCACACCACCGTGAACTCCTTGGTGCCGTTCTCACCCGTGGCCTTCACGGTGAGCTTCTTCATCGGCGCCAGGTCCTGCGCCACGCCCGTGATGTCGTACTTCTCGTGGCCCGTGAGGCCCAGCGACTGCGCGTCCTGGCCCGCCTCGAACTGGAGCGGCAGCACGCCCATGCCCACCAGGTTGGAGCGGTGGATGCGCTCGAAGCTCTTGGCGATGACGGCCTTCACGCCCAGCAGCATGGTGCCCTTGGCCGCCCAGTCGCGGCTGGAGCCCGTGCCGTACTCGGCGCCCGCCAGCACCACCAGCGGCGTGCCCTCCGCCTGGTACTTCATGGAGGCGTCGTAGATGCTCATCCGCTCGCGCGTGGGGATGTGGACGGTGACGCCGCCCTCCACGCCGGGGACCAGCAGGTTCTTCAGGCGGATGTTGGCGAAGGTGCCGCGCACCATCACCTCGTGGTTGCCGCGGCGCGCGCCGTAGGAGTTGAAGTCCTTGGGCTCCACGCCGTTGGCCATGAGGTACTTGGCCGCCGGGCTCGTCTTCGCGATGTTGCCCGCGGGCGAGATGTGGTCCGTGGTGACGGAGTCACCCAGAAGCGCCATCACGTGCGCGCCGTGGATGTCCTGCGTCGGCTTGGGCTCCTTCGGCAGGTTCTCGAAGAAGGGCGGCTTGCGCACGTAGGTGGACGCGTCGTCCCACTGGAACGTGGAGCCCTTGCCCACCGGCAGCTGCTGCCAGAGCGCGTCGCCTTCCATGGCGTTGGCGTACTGGCTGCGGAACTGCTCCGGCTTCACGGAGGTGCGGATGACCTGCTGAATCTCCTCGTTGGTGGGCCAGATGTCGCGCAGGAACACGGGGCGGCCGTTGGGGTCCAGGCCCAGCGGCTCGATGTCCAGGTCCATGCCCACTTCGCCGGCCAGCGCGTAGGCCACCACCAGCGGCGGGCTGGCCAGGTAGTTCATGCGCACGTGCGGGTTGATGCGGCCCTCGAAGTTGCGGTTGCCGGAGAGCACCGCGGCCACGACGAGGTCCCCTTCCGTGACGGCGTTGGCCACGGGCTCCGTCAGCGGGCCGGAGTTGCCGATGCACGTGGTGCAGCCGTAGCCCACGATGTGGAAGCCCACGGCCTCCAGGTACGGCAGCAGGCCGGCGTCGGCCAGGTACTCGCTGACCACGCGGCTGCCGGGGGCCAGGGACGTCTTCACCCACGGCTTCGGGTTGAGGCCGCGCTCCACGGCCTTCTTGGCCAGGATGCCCGCGCCCACCAGCACCGCCGGGTTGGACGTGTTGGTGCAGGAGGTGATGGACGCGATGACCACCGCGCCGTGGCCCAGCTGGTAGCTCTGGCGGCCGTTCTTCACCGTGACCGTCTGTGCCAGGCGCTCGGGGGGCACCGCGGCGGCGGGCGCGGCGCTGCCCTTGCCGCCCTCCTCGTCCCCGCCCTTGCTCTTGCCGGCCGACAGCATCTCCACCAGCGACTTCTCGTAGCCGGACTTCATGTCGCGCAGGGGCACGCGGTCCTGCGGGCGCTTGGGGCCCGCGAGGCTGGGCACCACGGTGGACAAGTCCAACTCCAGCGTGTCGCTGAAGAGGGGCTCCTCGGCGTCAGCGTGCAGCCACAGGCCCTGCTCCTTCGCGTAGGCCTCCGTGAGGGCGACCAGGTCGTCCGGGCGGCCGGTGAAGCGCAGGTAGTTGAGGCTCTCCTCGTCCACCGGGAAGAAGCCGATGGTCGCGCCGTACTCGGGCGCCATGTTGGCGATGGTGGCGCGGTCCGGCAGGGACAGGCTCTTCAGGCCGCTGCCGTAGAACTCCACGAACTTGCCGACCACGCCCTTCTTGCGGAGCATCTGCGTGACGGTGAGCACCAGGTCCGTGGCGGTGGCGCCCGACGGCAGCTTGCCGTGGAGCTTGAAGCCCACCACCTGCGGAATCAGCATGGTGATCGGCTGGCCCAGCAGCGCGGCCTCGGCCTCGATGCCGCCCACGCCCCAGCCCACCACGCCCAGGCCGTTGATCATCGTGGTGTGGCTGTCGGTGCCCACCAGCGTGTCCGGGTACACCGTGCTGCCCTGACGGAACGTCACGTGCGCCAGGAACTCCAGGTTGACCTGGTGGCAGATGCCGATGTCCGGGGGCACCACGCCAAAGCCCTTGAACGCGCTCTGGCCCCAGCGGAGGAACGCGTACCGCTCGCGGTTGCGCTCGAACTCCAGCTCGGCGTTCTCCTTGAACGCGGCGGACGTCGCGAAGGAATCAATCTGCACCGAGTGGTCGATGACCAGGTCGGCGGGGTTGCGCGGGTTGATCTTGTCCGGGTTGCCGCCCATGGACGCCAGCGCCTCGCGCATGGCCGCCAGGTCCACCACCGCGGGCACGCCCGTGAAGTCCTGGAGCAGCACGCGGGCCGGATGGAAGGAGATCTCCACGTCCGGGGTGGCCTTGGGGTCCCAGGCCAGCATCTTCTCCACGTGCTCGCGCTTCACCACGCGGCCGTCCTCGTGACGCAGCAGGTTCTCCAGCAGGACCTTCAGGGAGAACGGCAGGCGGTTGACCGCCGGGTGGGTCTTGGCGAGCTTGCCCAGGCTGAAGAGGTCGTAGGTGGCGGACCCCACCTTGAGCTGGGACTTCGTACCGAAACTGTCGGTCATGTGTGTTGCCGTCCTTCCTTGCGCGGGATGCGGCAACTTCTAGGCCCCCCTTTGACGCGTTGCAAAGGGTTCCTGCGAGCGCATCCAAGGCCGGACGCTTCGGGCCCCGCGCGTGCAGCAGCGCTCATATGAACCATGCGTCAGGCTGGTCGCCCGCCGGGCCCTGGCTCAAATGATTTTGCGAAGCGAATACAGCACCCGCTCCAGGAGCTTCTGCCAGAGGGGGCGGCGGCGGAATTCGGCCAAGGTGACCTCCCGGCAGTCGCCGCAGTCGCTGCGGAATGACTCCTCCAGTTGGCGCCCCAAGCTTGGGTCCGCGAAGACCGCGTTCACCTCGTGGTTGAAGGCCAGGCTGAGCCGCTCCAGGTTGAACGAGCCGATGGTGCCCCACACCCCGTCCACCACGGCTGTCTTGGCGTGCAACACCCCGCGCTGCCACTCGAAGATGCGGACGCCGGAGCCCAGCAGGCGCTCGTAGAAGGCCCGCGCCACGAACTCCAGGAGGGGGTGGTCGCTGCGGGCGTTGAGCAGCAGGTGGACCTCCACGCCGCGGCGGGCGGCCTCGCGCAGGGCCATCACCATGCGCCGGTCCGGGATGAAGTAGGCGGCGGCCACCAGCACGCTGCGCCGGGCCCGGCGGATGGCGTGCAGATAGGCCCGGTGGATGCTCCGCCGGCTGGACAGCACGGCCAGCCCCACCTGCCCGCGCCGCGTGGGCCGGCGCCGCAGCCGCTCCAGCCGCTGCGTCAGCCGGTGGAAGCGGCCCTGGAACATCATCCGCCACGTGGCGGAGAAGCACCGCTCCAGCTCATGCACGGCGGGCCCTTCGATGCGCAGCACGTCGTCCCGCCACGCCGCGCCCAGGCCCGCCGGCGCCCAGTGCGAGGCGATGTTCACCCCGCCGGTGAAGGCCACCTCGCCATCCACCACGAGGATCTTCCGGTGGTCCCGCCGGAAGAGGTGCCGCAGCCCGCGCGACAGGCTGAAGGGCTTGAAGGCGCGGATGTCCACGCCCCGCGCGCGCAGGGACTCGAAGAAGCTCCGGCGGCTCGTCCACGAGCCCACCGCGTCGTACAGCACCTTCACGTGCACGCCGCGCTCGGCCGCCTCCGCCAGCGCCTGGCCGAACAGCTCGCCCACCGCGTCGGAGACGAACATGTACGTCTCCAGCCGGACGTAGCGCCGCGCCCGGCGGATGGCCTCCAGCATCGCCGGGTAGGCCTCCACGCCGTCGCGCAGCAGCTGGCACGCGTTGCCCTGCAGCACCGCGTGGCGCCGGGGCAGGTAGTAACGGGACAGCAACAGGCCGGAGACGTTCGGACTCCACACCGGCCCGTGCTCGGGCACCGGCCCCGGCGGCGTGGGAACGGCCCGACGCGGACCCGAGTCCCGTTCGCCCGACTGCTCCGTCAACGCCTCCTGGTCACGCATGGCCTCCTAACGGTGCGGATGCCCACGTCCACCGGCAACCCGGCGCATTCCGCAGCCCCCCTTCCGGTGCCAGCGGATGTCTGGCACCGGACGGGGCAACCGCGTGACTTCCCTCCCCCGGAGCGACGCCGGGAGGAGCCTAGAGGCCGTACTCCGCCCGCTTGTTCTCCGCGCGCGTGGCGCACGGCTGGTCGAACTCCGGGAAGTACTCCTTCACGTGGTCCAGGGTGGCGGAGGCGCCCTTGTAGTTGCCCTGGTTGTAGTAGCCCTCCACCTCCAGCAGCAGCTTCGCGCAGGTCCGGTCCAGCTCCTGCTGCGCCGCCTTCATGCGCTCCTGGGCCTCGTAGTAGAGGTCCGGCTTCGGCTCCGGGTGGGCCTCCAGCATCAGCCACGACACGCGGAAGGACTTCCACGCCTCGTAGCGGTTGCGGGCGCCGATGTCCGGCCGGTCGAAGTTCGTGCGGCCCCGCTTGTAGTACTCGTTGGCCTCGCGAACGAGCTCCTCGGGCAGCAGGTCCGGTAGGAGCGCGCGCTCCACCCAGATGTTCCAGATGGCCCAGGGGTCCTCGCCCGGCGGGTTCTTCACGTTGTCGAAGATGATGCGGTTGGGCTCGCCCTTCTTCAGGTGCTGGGCCGGAATCATCAGCTCGATGGCGCGGTCCTGGCTGGCCAGCGTGTCGGGCGGCACCTTGCCCACGTCCACGCCGTTGACGCTCACCACGACCTCGTCCTTGGAGATGCCCTGCGCCTGGTAGTGGAGGATGACCACCGCGCGCGTGGCGGCGGTGTACTCCCACTCGAAAACCTTCATGTCGGCGCGCTCCCACGTCACGTTCGGCCCCAGGCCGAACACGTCGCGGATGGGCTGACCGCTGAGCACCGAGGGCTCCTCGCCCGCCGGCCCGCCCTCGTCACCGCTCAGCACGAGCCAGTAGAGGACGCCGAAGAGCGCGAGCACCATGGCCACGCCGCCGCTGATGATGCCGGTGCGCAGGCCCTGGCTGGCGTCCGCCCAGAACAGCTTCGCGCTGGACACCACGCCCGGAGACTCGCGGCGGATGCGGGCGCGCTCGGCCGCGGAGAGCCCACCGCCACCCGACGAGGGCGCCGGACGGGCCCGTGCGGGAGGCGGCGAACTGGCGGGCCGCTTCGCGGGAGGCGCCGCGGGCGTGGCGCGCTCGATGGCCGCCGGCCGCGAGCCGCTCTTCTCCTGGGACACCGGCCGCAGCGCGCGCAGGTTGGAGCGCGTGGCGCCTTCACGGATTTCGTCCAGCTCCTCCTGGGCCGCGCCCACGGGGGCCAGGGCCTGGCCCTTGTTGCGCTGGCGCTTCAGGGAGTCCAGGGAGACGATGCGCGTGCTGCCATCCCCCTCCTGGGCGCCCGCGGGGAGCTCTTCTTCGCCCGTGGCGGGCTCGTCCGTCAGCATGGCGAAGACGAACGTCACCGGCCCCAGGGTCAGCTTGTCGCCGTCCTCGAGCACCTGCGTCTTCACCGGACTGCCGTTGACGAGCGACCCGTTGGCGCTGCCCTGGTCCTCGACGGCGTAGGCATCGCCGTCGAGGAAGATGCGGCAGTGGCGCCGGGAAACACCCGGATCGAACAGCGCGACGTCACAATCCGTCGAACGGCCGATGAGAACGGAGTCCTGGTCGAAGACGAACTCCTTGCCGGCTTCTCTACCCTCGGAGATCGTCAGCTGGAAAGGCATGGGGGGTTACAATCCTACAGAGGCCCGCGCCGCTCGGGCAACGGCCGCACGCGCGGTGGAGGGTTCCACGACTTCCGCCTCGCCGCCAAAGGACAGGACCCACTGGGTCAGCCAGCGCTCGCTGTCCCCCGCCACCAGGACCTCCACGCCGCCATCCGCGAGCGGCCGGGCGTCCTGACCGAAGCGCTCCTTCACGTAGGGTGCAGCCACCGGGGAGAAGCGCACCCGCACCGAGGCGTCGGTGAGCCCCCGCGCCGGGTTGGGCACGTCCGCCCGGGCGTCCGCGGGCGGCTGGAAGGCCACGTCCGTGATGGAGATGTCCTCCATCCGGTCCAGCCGGAACAGGCGGGCATCCTGACGGGTATGGCAGTAACCCTGCAGGTACCACTGGCCGCGGTGGCTGAGCAGCTCGTACGGCCGCACCGTGCGTGGCTCCGGCGAGCGGCCCGGGCTGGCGTAGGCGAACGTCACCTCCAGCCGCTCGATGATGGCGCGCGTCAGGGGCCCCAGGGCCTGGGGCGCCTCGGTGGACGCGTCGATCTTCCGGTACATCTCCCGGTAGCGCTCCCGCGTGGCCGGGGGCAGCACGCGCTCCAGCTTCTGCAGGGCGCTCTGCAACGCGTCCCCCGTGGCCGGGCGCAGCAGCTCCGCCGAGGCGGCCAGGGCCGCGGCCTCGCCGGGCGTCAGCCGGGGCGGCGCGAACAGGCGCTGATCCAGGTCCACGTAGACGCGGTCATTGTCCACGTAGATGTCGATGTAGTCGTCCGGGTTGAAGGGCGGCCGGCCCACGCACGTGAGCAGGTCCAGCTCGTCCAGCAGGTCCTCCCGGCTCACGTTGAGGGCGCGCGCGAGCGCGTCCACCGTGACGCCGGGGTGCTTGGACACGTAGGGAACCAGGAAAAGCAGGCGGCGGAGCCGCTCGTGGACGTTGCTCATGCGCTCACCGTGTCCTGCGAATCCTCGTGACGCGCGACGATGCGCGACGCCATCTCCCGCAGCCGCGCCTGCGCGCGCTCCGGACCTTCCACGCGGCAATCCGGCCCCAGCGCCAGGCAGAAGCGCAGCAGACCATCCAGGAACGTCACCGGCAGCCGGGCCATCACCGCCCCCGCCTCCAAGGGCTCCAGCGTGGCGCCGGGCAACAGGCTCGCCGCGCGCGACGCCAGCGTGCCCGACAGGTGGAGCTCCACCTCCATCTGCTCATGGAAGCGGTGCTGCCACGGGAAGTACGCCACGTGCGCGTCCAGCGAGAAGTCCGCGGGCACCTGGAAGTCCGGCGTGCGCGGGCGCGCGGTGTTCACCTTCAATTCGCGGACGCGGTGGACGTGGAAGCTGCGCAGGCTGCCGCGCAGGTGGCAGAACCCCACCAGCGTCCACGCGCCACGGCGGAGGGCCAGGCCATACGGGTCCACGCGGCGCTGCGTCGTCCCGGCCTGCTTGGGGCTGGCGTACGTCACCTCCACCCACTTGCGGGCCGCGCACGCATCCCAGAGCTGCTCCAGGCGCGCGGAGACCTCCTTCTCCTGCCCCTCGTGCACGGAGCCCAGCTCCATCCGCACGCGCGGCGTGGGGAGCGACTGGCCGGCGAAGAAGCCGATTTTACGCAGCGCGTGGGCCAGGTCGTCCCGTCCGGGGAACGCGCCCGAGGCCAGCGCCGCGGAGCCGGCGGCGTAGAGCACGGCCAGCTCCTCCTTCGAGAGGTCCGCCTCCGGGAGGTAGTAGGCGTCCCGGTCGACGATGTAGCCGTCCCGCCGCTCGTCGTCCCCCTGGACGTACGTGAGCGGAAAGCCGAGCTCCACGAGCTCCGCCTTGTCTCGCTCGAACTTCCGTTCGGCGGCGTCATCCGAACCGCCGTAATCACCAGGAAAGTGCTCTCGAAGCTCCGCCCACGAAATGGGTTCGCGCGCGTCGAGCAGGAGGGCTACGAGGTCGAGGATGCGTTCGGTGCGGTCCATGGGAAAGGGCGGCGACGATGACGGGCGGACCCGGGGGGGTCAAGAAGTGGACGTGCGGGTGTAGAACAGACGGGCCGTCCGTCCGCGTCCGGCGAGATAGCCGGACCCAGCTGAACGGGCAAGCAGGTATTCATTTGTATGTGCGCCTGTCGTCAGTCCGGTCGGGACGGACCCCATCGGGGGGCTCGCACTCGGGGCATGATCTGGGTTATTCCTGGGACATTCCGTGGAAGTGGAAAGGACGTGGACGGGGAATGCCTGTCCGGATGCCGCTCGGCCGAAGCGGCGGGCGTCTTTTCCGAAGGGACCTCACGATGAACCGCATCTCCCTCGTCCGTAACGTGGTGGCCGGGTTGGCGATGCTCGTGGGTGTCTCTTCCATGGCGGCCCCCGCCCCCGTGCGCGCCGAGCCCCTCTACTTCGCCGTGGAGGTCCGCCGCGACGGCCGCCTCGTGGCGCAGCCCAAGCTGCTGGGCGAGACGGGCCGCACCCTTCGCGCCGAGCGCCGCCGTCCTGGCGCGCCGAGCCCCGACTACCGCCTGGTCCTCACGCCCCGGGCGGAGGGGCAGTCCTTCCTCCTCCAGTTGGACCTTCAACTGCCGGAGGCCAAGGGCCACTCCGAGCTGGCGCTGCTCCACGGGCAGGAGCGCAAGCTCCAGCTGGGCCGCGTCCCGGGCGAGCTGGAGGTGTCCCTGCTGCTGATGCGGGTGGACTCGCCGGAGTTCCGCGCGCTGATGCAGCTCACCGAGGGCAGCGGCAAGTCGGTGTCCACGTCCTCCATCTAGCAGGCCGCGCCGGAGCGTCCTACAGCACGGCCAGGTCGTCCCGGTGCACCGCTTCGTCCAGGTAGCGGTAGCCCAGCACCGTCTCGATGTCCGCGGTGTGCCGCCCGGCGATGCGCCGCAGCTCGTTGGCGTCGTAGGCGGCCAGCCCCCGCGCGAACACGGCGCCGTGCGCGTCCGCCAGGTCCACCGGGTCCCCGCGGCCGAAGTCGCCTTCGACGGCATGCACCCCGCTGGGCAGCAGGCTCCGCTTGCCACTGACGATGGCCTCGCGCGCCCCCGCGTCCACCGTGAGCGTGCCCCGCGCTCGCAGCGCATGGGCAATCCACGCGGCCCTCGCGCTGCGCCGTGAGCCGGTGGGCTCGAAGAGCGTCCCCACCGCCTCGCCCTCCAGCACCGCCCTCAGGCGGCCCGGCACGGCGCCGGACGTAATCACGCAGTGGATGCCGGACTCGGACGCCCGCGCGGCGGCCCGCACCTTGGTGCTCATGCCGCCCGTCCCCACCCCGCTGGTGGTGCCCGTGGCCAGCGCCAGCACCTCCGGCGTCACCTGCATCACCGTGGACAGCAGCTCCGCGTCCGCGTCGCGCCGGGGGTCACCGGTGTAGAGCCCCTCCACGTCCGACAAGAGGACGAGCGCGTCGGCCTCCACCACGCCCGCGACGAGCCCCGCGAGCGTGTCGTTGTCGCCGAACTTCAGCTCGTCCACGGAGACGGTGTCGTTCTCGTTGATGACGGGGATGACGCCGGACGTCAGCAGCCGCTCCAGCGTGTGCTTCACGTTGAGGTACCGGCGGCGCTCCTGCACGTCCTCGTGGGTGAGCAGCACCTGGGCCACCGGCTGGCCCCGCGCGGCGAAGGCCTCCTCGTAGGCCTGCATCAGGCGGCTCTGCCCCACCGCCGCGCACGCCTGCTTGCCTGGGATGTCGCGAGGGCGCGAGGGCAAGCCCAGCCGCTCGACGCCCAAGGCGATGGCCCCGCTGGACACCACCACCAGCTCCCGGTCCTGCGCGGCCCACAACAAATCCTGGCCCAGCGCATCGAAGTGGGTGCGGTTGAAGCGCCCGGTGGCGTTCGTCAGCGCGTTGGTGCCGATTTTCACCACCACGCGCCGGGCGGTGCGCAGGGCGGTGCGTCCAGTGGAAATCGAACTCACGGGGCGCCAGCGTAGGTCAGAAACGGAAGACGCGCGCGTCCGGCGTGTTTTCCCCACGGTCGCGGTCGTAAAGTCGCATCGTCAAGCGGTGGGGGCCCCTGCCTCCGCCAGGAGAGCAAGGTTTGAAGGAAATCTACGGCAACACCCTGGGCCTCAAGTCGAGCGAGCAGCACCGGCTGCGCAACACCTTCCGGCGGCGCGTCCCCCCGCACGAAATCGTGTCGCCCGAGCTCGCCCGGCACCTCACCGAGCTGTCGCGTGAGACGAACCGGCAGGTGGGTGTGCTCGTCAACCGGAAGGGCGAAATCGAGCACGTCGTCGTGGGCAACGCCCACAAGCTCGAGCTGCCGGACATCGGCCGCGCCCGTGCGGGCCAGATTCGTCTGCGTGGCCTGCGCCTCATCCACACCCACTTGAAGGGCGAGCCGCTCACCAAGGACGACCTCACGGACCTCGCGCTGCTGCGCCTGGACTGCGTGGCCGCCATTGGCGTGGGCGACGACGGCCTGCCCGGCGTCCTGCACTACGGCTACCTCGTCCCGGAGAACGGCACCGGCGAGTTCTGGCACGTGGAGACGCTCCCCTCCGTCCACGTCGAGCAGCCCGACCTGCTGGACACGCTGGGCGCGCTGGAAGAGGAGTTCAACCGCAAGGCGGCGTCGCGCCGCGTGGGCGGCCGCGAGAAGGCCATCCTGGTGGCGGTGTGCCTGGACGGCAACCGCGCCCGGGCCGAGTCCAGCCTGGCGGAGCTGAAGGAGCTGGCGCGCACCGCGGGCGTGGAGGTCATCGACACGGTGCTGCAGGTGAAGCGGGAAGCGGACCCGCGCTACCTCATTGGCCGCGGCAAGCTGGAGGACCTCAACCTGCGCTCCATGCAGGCAATGGTGGACCTGCTCATCTTCGACAAGGACCTCACCCCGTCCCAGGGGCGGCACATCGGCGAGGCCACCAGCCTCAAGGTGCTGGACCGCTCGCAGCTCATCCTGGACATCTTCGCGCAGCGCGCGCAGAGCGCCGAGGGCAAGCTGCAGGTGGAGCTGGCGCAGCTCAAGTACCGGCTGCCACGGCTGGTGCAGAGCGACGACTCGCTCAGCCGGCTCATGGGCGGTATCGGCGGCCGGGGCCCTGGCGAGACGAAGCTGGAGATCGACCGCCGCCGCGTGCGCGAGCGCATCACCCACCTGGAGAAGCGCATCGACGCGATTGGCCGCGAGCGCAGCGTGCGCCGGGCCCAGCGCAACCGCCGCGAGCTGCCCGTCATCTCCATTGTCGGCTACACCAACGCCGGCAAGTCCACGCTCCTCAACGCGATCACCAACGCCGAGGTGCTGGCGGAGAACAAGCTGTTCGCCACGCTGGACCCCACCAGCCGGCGGCTGCGCTTCCCGCAGGAGCGCGAGGTCATCATCACCGACACGGTGGGCTTCATCCGGGACTTGCCCAAGGACCTGGTGGCGGCCTTCCGCGCCACGCTGGAGGAGCTCTACGACGCCAGCCTGCTGCTGCACGTGGTGGACGCGGCGGACCCCGCGCGCGATGCGCAGGTGGAGGCGGTGGAGAACATCCTCGACTCGCTGGACCTGATGGAGAAGCCGCGCCTCATGGTGTGGAACAAGGCGGACCTGCTGCCGCCCGACGAGGTGGAGGCGCTGCTGCGCACCCAGGGCGGCGTGGCCATCAGCGCCGCGACGCGCGAGGGCCTGGCGACGCTGCTGGCCAAGGCGGACACCACGCTGTTCGCCGAGGGCGCCACCGAGTCCATGGGCGCCGTCTGAGGTCCGGCGGTTGCCGCGCGGGCACGGCTCCCCGTAGAGTCGGGGGGCCGTGTCGATTTCCACGCTCTCGCCCCTTCCGCTGCTGCTCGCCCAGGCTCCCGACGACTACGCGAAGCCTGTGTCCTCCCTGTCGCCGAAGTACTTCGAGCTGCTGGAGCAGAACAGCCACATCATCTACCCCGCGCTGGCCATCCTGACGCTGGTCCTCATCGCCGCGGGCATCCTCCAGGCCTGGCGGACGCAGGATTTGGACGGCCTGCAGAAGAACGAGTTCAAGCGCGCCATCGTCAACGAGCTGCGCCGCAACATCAGCGGCATGCCCGGTGACCTGCTGGCCAAGTCCGTGGGGCTGGACCGGCTCAAGACGAACCGGCTGCTGGAGCAGATGCAGAACGAGGGGCTGGTGGTGAGCCACACCAACTCCCAGCGGCTCACCGTGTGGCGCGTGCGCGGCGCGGCGCCGGAAGCCGCCGCCCGCCGCTATTGACGCGCGTCAGCCGCCCGACAGCTCGGACTTCGGCTGGCGCGTCATCAGGTCCACCACCGCCGTGCGGGCGCTCTTGCCCTCGTGGGCAATCAGGTACACCTGATGGCAGATGGGCAGCTCCACGCCCGTCTTCTGCTCCAGCTCGTGCGCGCTGCGGGCCGTCTTCACGCCCTCGGCCACTTCCTTCATGTCCGCGAGGATGTCCGGCAACTTGCGGCCCTTGCCCAGCTCCATGCCCACGTGCCGGTTGCGGCTCAGCTCGCCGGTGCAGGTGAGCACCAGGTCGCCCATGCCGGACAGGCCGGACAGCGTCAGGGGGTTGGCGCCCTTGCGCACCGCCAGGCGCGTAATCTCCGCCAGGCCGCGGGTGATGATGGCCGCGCGCGCGTTGTGGCCCATGCCCAGCCCGTCCGCCATCCCCGCCGCGATGGCGATGACGTTCTTCAACGCGCCGCCGTACTGCACGCCCACCACGTCCGTGGACGTGTAGCTGCGGAACGTCTCCGTCTGCAGCGCCTTCTGGCAGCGCACCGCCACCTTGTCCCAGTGCGACGCGATGGTCACCACCGTGGGCATGCGCCGCGCCAGCTCCTTGGCGAAGCTGGGGCCGGACAGCACCGCGAGGTACGGGTGGAACTCCTCGGGGAGGCAGTCCTCCAGCAGCTCCGTCATCGTCAGCAGCGTGCCGTTCTCGATGCCCTTCGACACCGTGACGATGGGCACGTGGCGCGGCAGGAACGCCTGCGCCTTCGCCACCACCTCGCGCGTGGCGTGGCTGGGCGTGGCCAGCACCACCAGCTCCGAGCCCGCGAGCGCCTCCTGGAGGTCGTTCGTCGCGCGCACCCGCTCCGAGATGGGGATGCCCTTCAGGTACGCGGGGTTCTCATGCTGGGTGTTGATGGCCTCCACGACGGCCGGCTCCCGTCCCCAGAGGCGCACCTCCTCGCAATTCACCGCGAGCACGTTCGCCAGGGCGGTACCGAAGGAGCCGGAGCCAATGACACTGCCACGCATGAAAGACCTCGCTAGAAACCAGTGACGACGCCAAAGGAGATGACGGGCATGAAGTCCGCATCGCCAGGCCGGGTCCGGATGTCCCCGCCCAGCGTCACAGCGTAGGACGTTTTCTCGCTCACGGGGACCTCCGCGCCCACCCGGATGGGAAATGCGCTGGAGAACTCCACGTCCGGAGGCAGCCCGCCCAGCGGCGCGCCCTGGACGGGCTCGGTGTCCAGCGCGAGCAGGTAGCGCGCGTCGAGGAACAGCCGCGGCGCCCGGGTCCCCGCGAACTGGAAGGTGCCCACGATGCCGGGCAGCACGTTCCAGTTGCGGCGGCCGCTGACGTAACGCGCGCCCCGCTCCTCCACGCTCGCGGGCCGCAGGAAGAAGGCGTGGCTGCCCTCCACCGCCACGCCCAGGCTCCACCGCGCGCCGCCGTCCAGCACCATCCACCGCGCGCCGACGCGAAGCTCGTTCATCAGCCCATACACGCTGTCCAGGCCCACCAGCGCGTCCACGCGGCGCGCGAGCCCCACGGCGACGCGCCCCGACACGGACGGAAAGCCCAGGGACACCCCGGCCGCCATCCCTCCCGCCCCCACCGTCCGGGCGCCCAGCAGGCTCACCCGGTTGGGCGGGCGCGGCGGCGGGGCGACGGGCTCCGTCCGGGGCTCGGGCAAGGGCACGTCGCTGACGGGCACCAGCGGGGGGACCTCCGGCATCCGGGGCAGCGCGGCCGCGTCCTCCTGGGCCTGGGGCACGGCCGTGGCCCCCGGAAAGGCCTCCCAGGAGGTGTCATCCGGCGCCGCGTTTCGCGGTGGCGCGGGGACCTCCCTGGCGGGCGCGCCGCCAGCCGGCGCCTCCGGACCGGGCGGCGTCGGGGCCCCTGGCTCCGGGCGCGCCTGGACGTCCCCCGTCAGGGCGAGCACGAGCAGGGCGAGCGGGCGGGCGGAGGCCATGGGAGCGGGCGGCAGCTTAGTCCACCGGGTTCGGAAGGCACGAGGCCCGCTCGCCTGCCCGGCCCCCTGACCGCCGCCGCGTCAGGAAGCGGTCAGCGGCGTGTGGGAAACGTGCCCGCGCGGGACAGCCTCCGGTCTACCATCCGCGCCGCTTCGGCAAGCGCACAAGGGAGTCACACGGGATGAGGGTTGGAGGGCGCGCGGCATTCGTCATGGCACTGGCACTGGTGGGGTGCCGAAGCCGCCCCGCGGACCCGCCCGCGGAGGACGCGGGCAGCCCCCCGCCCCCCGTCGCGCGCACGGCGCTGCCCGACTGTGACGCGCTGCTCCCCACCGACGACCGCGAGCTGATGCTGCCCGGCTTCACCCTGACGCAGGAGCGCAGCTGCCCCACGTGCGCCCCGCTGTGCGCCTTCCGCTCGGAGTCGGAGCCGGGCGTCGCCGTCTCCATCACCTGGGACTGCAACACCCGTTACTCCAAGGCGGACGTCCACGCCTTGATGGCGCCCACGCTCGAGGCAGGCGGCGTGGAGGTCCCCGCGCTCGGCCGCGGTGCGGTGCGGCGGACGCCCGCGCAGGGCATGTCCCAGGTCCTCGCGTGGGACGACGACACGGATTGCGCGGTCGTCGTCACCTGGCTCGGCGGAGAGACGGAGCGGGCCGTGGACGTCGCGCGCTCCGCCCTCATCGCCACCACGCCCGCCATCCTCGACGCGGGGACGGCCCCGGGCGACGAGGCGGACGCGGGCGAAGCGGACGGCGCGAGCGCGCCCTGACTACAACGAGAGCAGGTACTCCACGAGGTCGTCGACATCCGCGTCGGAGAGCCGCGCCGTCATGCCGTGCCGGTTCGACTCGCGCCCCTGCAGCAGCCGGTCCTTCAGCGACACCGCGCTGCCGTCATGCAGGTACGGCGCGGTGCGGGCCAGTCCCAGCAGCGACGGCGTGTTGAGCCCCTGCTTGCGCACCGCCGCGTTGTCCTGCAACGGGCCCGTCGTGACGAAGGTGCCCACGTCCGCCTGCGCGTTGTTGGTGAAGAGCGCGCCCTCGTGACAGGAGTCGCACGCGGCCTTCTGGAACGCCGCCGCGCCGCGCGCCTGCGCCTCCGTGAGGCCCTCGCGCTTGTGGGGATTGTCGGGCGCGGGCAGCACGTCCATGAAGTCGGACAGCTGCGCCACCATGACGCCGTCCAGCACCGTCCCGCCCATGCGGTGGCGGACGGTGGCGTCCAGGAAGTCGCGCATCGTGGAGAACTCGCCGCTCCAGTGGAACGGGCTCGTCTGCGTCATGGCGCGGCCCGCGAGGCTCGGCGTCTGCCGCGGCCCGTCCGGGAAGCCCCACACGTGGCCGTCCTCGCGGCCGTCGGGATGACAACTGGCGCAGGACGCGCCCACCGTGGTGCTGGCCATGCGCGAGTCCAACGCGCTGAAGAACAGCTTGCGCCCCGCCACTTCATGCGGCGCCAGGGTGTCTCCCGCGATGGACACCGCCGGCCCGTCCGCGCGCACGTTGGCGGTGCTGCCCGAGCCGTCATTCACCAGCGTCGTCACCGAGTGGTCGAAGGCGTTGTGGACGAAGGCCCTGCGCCCATCCCGCGTCATCGCGATGCCGGTGGGCCCGGAGCCCACGCGCACGAGCTGCCGCACCGTGCTGCCCATGCTCGGAAACAGGTCTGAACCCGAGCGGCGCCCCGTGGGGATGATGGCGACGTTGTCCGTCTCCCGGTTCACCACGAAGACCCAGAGCCCCGTGGGGTCCACCACCGCCGCCACCGGCCCTTGAATGGGGTGCGTCGGCTCGGGGCTGATGATGGTGGACGGCGCGAAGTCCGGCGGCAGGTCCGGCGGCGGGCGGCACTGGTCCAGGTCATCCACGCGGGGCGAGCCCGTGTCCGTGTCGAACGTCACCAGCCCCGGCGCCACCACGCCGCCCGTGTTGCAGGGCCCTCCCCCGCCGTAGAGCGAGCCCCCCGAGGGCGGGGTCGGCTCGCCATCGGGCGACAGGGGGTCCTCGCGGGCCCACATCACCGTCGCCAGCGCGCGCTCGCCATCCGGCGTCACCGACAGCGTCGTCATGCTCCGGGGATGGAAGCGGGGATTCACGAGCGGGGACTGGGGGAGCGGCTCCAGCCCCGAGGGCGACGCCGTCGTCCCGGACGGCAGGTTGGCGCGCGCGTACAGGTCCGTGCCCTCACGCACCACCCGGGGCCGGTCCACGCTGGAGACATCCACCGAGACGATGTCGCCCTGGCGAAAGCGCGTCACCAGCGCGCGGCGCCCGCCGTCCACCAGCGCGATGCCGCGGGGCTCGTCCCCCACCGGCAGCTCCCAGCGCACCGCCAGCGAGCGCGTGTCCACGGCCATCAACGTGCCGTGCCGCGAGGTGTCCAGCGCGGTGCTGTTGACCACGTACAGCGTGTCCCCCGCGGGCGCCACCGCCAACCCCACGGGCTCCACGCCCACCGCGATGCGGGCGGCCTCGTTCCAGTCCCCCCGGCGGATGACGGACACGCTGCGGGAGCCCCGGTTGGAGACATAGAGGGTGTCGTCGGGCCCCACCGCCACGCGCTCGGGCAAGAGGCCCACCTTCACCTCACCCACCTTCTCGCGACGCGCCGTGTCCAACACGGCGAGGATGCCGTTGTCGGCGTCGACCACGTAGAGGAAGGCATCATCCCGGCTGAGCGCCACCGAGCCCGAGGCCTGCGTCCAGGTCGCCTGGGGCTCGCGGTCCTCACACGCCGACAACCCGAGCACCGACGCCAGCACCGCCGCCCGTATCCGCCGTCTCATGGTGGGGATTCCTTCCTCGCGGCCCCCGCCCCGACGGGCTCCTGGCGGCTGCGTCCCAAGCGGAGAAGAAGGCGGCCGGCCCACGTCGCACGCCTGCCCCGCGACCGCCCATGCTTGCACCAGAACGCTCCCGAAGTCGATGCCGTCCGCACACCGGGGGTGGGTGGTGGACACTGCGCGTCAGCCCCCGGGATGAAACGCCACGAGCGTGTGGCGCCGGGTGGGAGTAAAGGAGAAGCGCCGTGTCCCGCACACCCCCACGCTTCCTCAACTTCCGGCGCACGTTCGCCCTCCTCATCCTCCTGGTGGTCCTGCCATCCGCGGGCCTGTCCGGCTTCGGCGTGGTGGCCATCATCAACGAGCGCGCGGCCGTGGAGAAACGGCTGGAGGCGGCGTGGCGCGGCACGCTCGAGTCGCTCTCGGAGGAGCTGCCGCGCATCCTCGCGTCGGCGAGCCTGGAGGAACTGGATGGGCAGCTCCAGTTCGTGCTGCCCGACGGCGCGCGTGTCTCCGAACCGGGAGGCGCCTTCCAGATGGCGGACGGGCAGATTCGCACGCAGGACGCCCAGCTGAACGAGGCCCTCACCACTGTGCTGCCAGAAGCGGGCGGCCTGCCCACCGAGCCCACCGTCTTCTCCCTCACGGCCGGAGGGCGCGCGGTGATGGTGGCCGCCGAGCGGCGGGGCGGCGTGGTGTACGGCGTCCGGCTGTCGGTGCAGGCCCTGGAGGCGCAGCTCGCCGAGCGCGTGGACCCTCGGGCCGTCAGCAGCGAGCCCGTGCGCTTCGCGCTGCTGCCCGTGCCCCGGGATGTCTCCGAAGGTGGGCTGATGGGCCGGCTGGTGTCCGAGGTCGCCCAGGCCCGCGCGAGCGCCCTGGGGCCCACGGGACTGGCGGAGCGGGTGCTCTCCTCGCCCCTGCAAGACTTCCGGCTGGTGGTGCTGCCCACCGGCGAGGACCCGGTGGCCCGCGCGTCCACGCGCAACCGCGTGCTGTACGGCGTGCTGCTGGGCCTGTTCTACCTGACGCTGACCTTCGGCGTCGTCTACACCGGCCGCGCGCTCTACCGCGAAGCGCAGCTGTCGCGGATGAAGACGGACTTCGTGTCGCTGGTGAGCCACGAGCTGCGCACGCCGCTGACGTCCATCCGGATGTTCATCGAGACGCTCGCCCTGGGCCGGCTGAAGGACCCGGCGCAGATGCAGGAGGTGCTCAACCTGCTGATGCGCGAGACGGAGCGGCTGTCCATCTTCGTCGAGCGCGTGCTGGACTGGGCCCGCATCGAAGGGGGCCGCAAGGTGTACCAGCGTGAAGTCGTGCAGGTGCCGGAGCTGGTGGGCGCGGCGGTGGAGGCCTTCCGCACGCAGCGGATGGAGGACGGCGTGGACCTGACGGTGGACGTGTCGGACGGGCTGCCCGCCGTCGACGTGGACCGGGCCGCGGTGGCCGGCGCGCTGCTCAACCTGCTGCAGAACGCCTACAAGTACAGCGGGCCGGAGAACCGGCGCATCACCCTGCTGGCACGCGCCGCCGGCAAGGGGGTGGACCTGTCCGTGGAGGACAACGGCGTGGGCATCGCCGCCAAGGAGCGCAAGCGCATCTTCGAGCGCTTCTACCGCGTGGACAACCTGCTCACGCGCAAGACGGAAGGCAGTGGGCTGGGGCTGGCCATTGCCCGGCGCATCATCGAAACCCACGGAGGCCGCATCTCCGTGCAGAGCGAGCCCGGCAAGGGCAGCCGGTTCACCATCCACCTCCCTGCGGCGGGGAAGGCATGAGCGACAAGACGCGGAGCATCCTGGTCGTGGAGGACGACCTGTCCATCCTCACCGGCCTGTCCATGAACCTGCGCTTCGAGGGCTACGAGGTCCTCCAGGCCCAGGACGGCCGCACCGGCCTGGCCCGCGCGCTGGACGAGGCGCCGGACCTCATCGTGCTGGACGTCATGCTGCCCGAGCTCAACGGCTTCGAGGTCCTCAAGGAGCTGCGCCAGCGGGGCCGGGACACGCCCGTCGTCGTGCTCTCCGCCAAGGGCATGGAGACGGACAAGATCCTGGGCCTCAACCTGGGCGCGGACGACTACGTCGTGAAGCCCTTCGGCCTCCAGGAGCTGCTGGCCCGCATCAAGGCCGTGCTGCGCCGGCGCTACCCGTCCGCGGGCGCGGGCTCGCCGCCGCCGGTGACGTTCGGCGACGTGAGCGTGGACATGGCCGCGCGCACCGTGGCGCGCGCGGGGACGCCGGTGGAGCTCACCGCGCAGGAGTTCAAGCTGCTCGCGCACTTCCTCGCGCACCCGGGCCGCACCTTCACCCGCGAGGAGCTGCTGTCCGGCGCGTGGGGCTACCACTACGAGGGCAGCGCCCGCACCGTGGACAACTTCATGCGCCAGCTGCGCCTCAAGTTCGAACCCGACCCGGAGGCGCCCCGCCACTTCCTCACCGTGCGCGGGCTGGGCTACCGCTTCGAGCGCTGACGCTCACGGCCCGGCGATGCCGATGTGGCGCGAGTCCTCCAGGTCGAAGGGCTTGCCGTCGAAGCGGCCGTAACGCTCGCGGGGCACGAGCCCCGCGGACGTGAGCGCCGCGTCCAGCTCCTCCGGCGAGAAGTGCCGCAGCTTCAAGCGGCGAATGGCGCTGGCGCCTCCAGGCGGCCGTCGCTCTCGCAGGTGGCGGGAGAAGAGCGGGCGGCGTGGCTCCAGGCCGGCGCTGGGGGCCTCGTCGTCCCGGGGGAGCACCGGCTCACGCGGCGTGTTGAGCACGTCGTAGACGAAGGAGCCGTCCGGCGTGAGGTGGTGGCGCACGGTGGCGAGCAGGGCCTCCAGGTCCTCCCGGCCCGGCATCAACCCCAGCGCGTGCTGGGGCGCGAGCACCAGGGGGAAGCGCTCGGACAGGCGCAGCGAACGGAGGTCCGCCACCTCGAAGCGGACGCGCTGGGCGACCTCCGAGGGCACCAGGGCGCGCTGCTCCTCGGCGGAGCGGATCATCACCTCCGACGGATCCACCCCCACCGCCGCGTAGCCATGCTCGGCCAGGGCCCACACCACCCGGCCATTGGCCGCGCCCAGCACCAACACGGGGCCGCCGTGCTCGGCCGCCTGGCGTGTGTAGAAAACGAGGTCCGGCTCCTGCTCGACGAGAGAAAGTGGCATCCGGCCCCGCGCGTCATGACCACCCATGCCCACTAGGAAGTAGCACGAATCCCGCCCCGCCCGGGACAGGCACGTACGCACGGTGGGAAACGGATTGCCCACACCCTGTCCGGCGCACGACGCACACACCCCGCGTCCAGGCGGGGACGTGCTGGCACCGTCCTTGCGAACGGGTGGGGCTGAACATGACGGCCCACTTCGGGCCCGTCTGCTTTTCAGCAGGGAACGGTGACGAGATGAAGCGCGGATGGGGATGGGCGGGCGCGCTCTTCGTAGCGGGCGCGGTGTGGACGACGGGCTGTGGCTCCGGAAGCGGCACGGGGGACGGCGAGGACCTGGACACCCCACCCTTGGAATCCCCCACGGGCCCGGAAGGCGATGCAGGGACGCCAGACTCGGGTACGCCGGATGCCGGGCCTGGAATCCCGGATGGTGGCGGTGAACCCGAGCCCGATTCGGGGACGCCGGACGACGGTGGCACGCCGGACGATGGCGGCACGCCGGATGACGGGGGGACTCCGGATGATGGCGGCACGCCGGACGGCGGCCCCGTGGAGGTGCCGCTGCCCACGCCTTCCTCGGCGGGCTGGGAGTTCTTCGGTCGCGACGCCGGCGGTCCTCGCTTCCTCTACGGCGTGAGCGCGGATGCCTCCGGCAACATCTGGGTGGCGGGCGGCGAAGAGGGGCTCTTCCTGATGAAGAAGGGCGAGCGCACCTTCCGGCGCTACACCATGGCGGACGGCCTGCGGCCCTATGGCTACATGCCGGACGGCAGCGAGCCGCCGGGCCAGAAGTACCTCAAGGTCATCTCCGTGGCTGGCGCGTGGGACGACACTGTCTTCGTCGGCTACGAGGGCATGCCGGGCGACGGCGCGCTCCACTGCGAGAACAACTGGGACAGCCGGGTGCCGGACCCCGCCCGCTACAAGAGCGGCGACGCCGACCGCGTGTCACTGCGCGCGGACGGGACGCTGGCCGTGGTGCACTACGACATCTCCTCGGGCCCCGGCGTCGTCCGGGATGAGCCCCAGGGCCGCGAGAAGCTCTGCAACATCTGGCGCATCGCCTATGACGCGAACACCAACAGCGTCTGGTTCGGCGCCAACCACGGGCTCGCGCGCGGCCGCGCGGACCACCCCGGCAACCCCACCTGCAACGGCCAGCTGGCGTGCTCGGGCGTGGAGGAGCACTCCCACCCCGGCGTCAACGCGTACATCTACTCGAACCCCACGGCGGACCGGGCCCAGTACGGCGAGGACCGGAGCCGGTGGAGCGTGCAGACCGCGCTGCTCACGGACGCGTACTACGGCCTGGGCGTCCGCCCGGACGGAGACGTCTGGGTCGGCGGCGCCAACCGCACCACGCGCTACTTCTACGGCACCGTCGGCCGGAACTTCTGGGAGGGGCAGAAGCGCACGGAGCAGCCCGCCTACGCGTGGAACCGCATCGACATCTGGCGTGACGCCGTGGGCGAGGAGCGCTACTCGCGCCCCGAGCAGCGCACGGATGACCTGGTCTCCGGCATCGCCGTCGTGGGCTCCTCGGCCTGGGTGGGCTCCTTCGCCCACGGCATCGCCGAGCTCAACGACAGCGGTCAGGTGGTGCGCACGCTGAAGAACGAGCTGGCCGCGCCGCACGTGGCGAGCGTGGCCGCGGACCCGGTCAACGGCAGCATCTGGGCCGGGCACAGCTGGGGCGGCGGACTCTCCCGCGTCCAGGGCGGCTCGGTCGCCCACTACGGGGTCTCCGTCCTTGGCCGCGAGCTGTCCTCCATGCGCGTGCCGGATATCCAGGTGGACCGCTCCGGCCCGCGCCGCCGCATGCTGGTCGCCTTCCAGGGCTCCACGCTGAGCGACGGCACGGTGATGCCGGGCACCCTGGGCATCTACTCCGGGGACTGAGCGGAACCTCGCACGGCAACACACGGGCGGCGGCCGGGCTCCTTCACGGGAGCCCGGCCGTCGTCATTTCGCCTCGCGCGCGGACGTGAACCCAGGATGGGTCCTGCGGGCGGGGAGCAGGAATCCCCAACCCGCGTCGATGACCACGGGCCCTCTCCCGGGCCGGCCATAGACCTCTACCGGAACCTTGGAGACGCCTTCTTCGTGGGGATACGCAAAGAGCCCGCTCCCACTCCGCAGACGGATGTCTCGCAGCTCAATCCGATGCGAGCGCGGGCTGTACAGCGTGGCCACGACGTGGATGATTTCGTCCGTGCCGCTCCCGTAGCTCTTGCGCTCCACCGACATCAGCATCGGAGTCCGCTCGTCCGACTCCACACTTTCGATGAGCTTGCGAATGTCTCGTGGGGCGAGCCAATGGCACAGCACCCCACCGAGGATGCCGGCGACCCCGAAGAGGACGAGCAACACGCGCTGCGACAACTCACGACGTCCGGCGTCCACCAGCTCCTGCGGGGACGTCCAGCCCGCGATGACCGCCACCAGTCCCAGCACACCGAAGACCGTCCCTATCCGGAGCGTGCCCGACAAATCGCGTTGCAAGGCGGCCACCAGAGAGGCCCCACGGCCTTCCGGCGCGGTCGGCCTGGGGGTACTCACTTTCACCATCGCGCGATGCCTCCAACCATGGTGCCCCGGGTCCTAAGCCAACACACGGTCCGCCGATAGCGCGCATCCAGCGCTCCGATGCCTTTCCAGGCGAGCTGCGGCTCGGCCCCGGCGGCCCACGAGGCGGCCTGGAGTCATCCCGGACCGGCCCTGGGCCCCGCCCGCGCACGGCTGGCCGCTGGGCGGGCATCGTCCCATGGGACAGGAAGTCACCACGGAGCGCCAAGCCGTCCTAGAATCCCCGCCGGCCATGCCCGCTCTTCCCCCCGCCCCCATCCCTTCGCACACCGTCATTGGCGCACGGACGCAAGGCGAGCGGCTCTCCGCGCAGCTCTTCCATCTGGTCCTCCTGGACACCGAGCGCGCCGGTACCGTCTTCCCCCTGGCCAACGAAGCCCTCCGCGTGGGCAAGGCCGCGGACAACGACGTCGTCATCGACCACCCCACCGTGAGCCGCAACCACCTGGTGGTGCGCCGCCAGGGGGACCGCTTCCTCGTCCAGGACCTGGGCTCCACCAACGGCACCTTCCTGGACGGCGCCCAGGTGCGCGAGGCCTTCCTCCGCCCCGGCGCCCTGCTGGAGGTCGGCGACGTCCGGCTGCGCTTCAGCCCGCAGGTCTCCCCCGTGCAGGTGGAGCCCATCCTCGAGGACCGCCTGGGCGACCTCGTGGGCCGCAGCCTGCCCATGCGGCAGATCTTCGCGCTGCTCCAGCGCATCGCCCCGACCGACTCCACCCTACTGCTGGTGGGCGAGACGGGCTCCGGCAAGGGCGCCGCCGCCAAGGCCATCCACAAGCTCAGCCCCCGCGCCACCGGGCCGCTCGTCGTGTTCGACTGCGCCAGCGTCTCCGACTCCCTCATCGAGAGCGAGCTGTTCGGCCACGAGAAGGGCGCCTTCACCGGCGCGGTGAGCCAGCGCATCGGCTGCCTGGAGCGCGCCAACGGCGGCACCCTCTTCCTGGACGAAATCGACGACCTCGCGCTGGACCTCCAGCCCAAGCTGCTGCGGGCCATCGAGGACCGGGAGTTCCGCCGGCTCGGCGCGTCCTCGCCCATCTCCTTCGACGCGCGCATCATCGTCGCCAGCAAGAAGGACCTGTGGGCGGAGACGCAGGCGGCCCGCTTCCGCGAGGACCTCTACTTCCGCCTCTCCGTCTTCACCGTCAGCCTGCCGTCGCTGAGAGACCGCAAGGAGGACATCCCCCTGCTCGTGGACGCCTTCGCGGGCGAGGGGCTGTGGCCCCGACTGCCGGAGCGGATCCGCGAGCAGTTCACCGGGCACACCTGGCCGGGCAACGTGCGCGAGCTGCGCAACGCCCTGGAGCGCGCCCGGCACATGGTGGACATCCCCGAGCTGGCCGGGGACACCCTGCTGCGCGAGTTCACCCGCGAGGCCCCCGCCGCCGCGGGCGACTCGCTCCCGGTGGAGTTCACCGGCCCGTTCAAGGTCTGCAAGGACGAGCTCATCCGCGCCTTCGAGCGCGAGTACCTCACCCGGCTCCTGGGCCGCGCCAAGGGCAACATCGCCCGCGCCGCGCGCGAGGCCGAGCTGGACCGCAAGCACCTGTACTCCCTGCTCCACAAATACGGACTCGTTCAGAGCGAGACGGACTGAGGCGCCCGCAACACTCGGCCGGGCCCGACTGGCCAACAGCGGACGGTGTGCGGAAGCGGCTCGTGACAGAGGTGCGGGCCGTGGCATGTTCGCGGCGCACACGGAGTCAAGCCTCCCCCCTCTAGGAGTCGCCAAGAATGAAGCGTCCGTCTCCCTGGCTCGCCATCCTGTTCGCCGGTTTCATGTCCATGCACGCCACTGGCTGCTTCGGCCAGTTCAAGCTCACGCAGAAGATCTGGAACTTCAACAAGAACATCTCCGGCAACAAGTTCGTGCAGTGGCTGATGTTCCTCGTGCTGAGCATCATCCCCGTCTACGGCCTGGGCGTGTTCATCGACGCCATCGTCGTCAACAGCATCGAGTTCTGGACGGGCAGCAACCCGGTCGCCAGCGCGGACGGCGGCGACGGCAACACCCGCATCGTCAAGCTGAGCCCCACCGACACGCTGCGCCTGTCGCGCGACGTGGAGAGCGGCGTCATGCGCATGGAGCTGGCGCGCGAGGGCCACGAGACGATGGTCCGCTACTTCGAGCCGCTCGAGGACGGCATGGTCGTCCGGGACGACGCGGGCGCGCTGCTCCTCCAGGCCCAGGAGGCCGTGGACGGCGACGTGGCCATCACCGACGCCACCGGCACCACCCTGACGGTCCACGCCCGTGACGCGCTGGCCGTGGCCCGCCGCGTTTACGAAGAGGGCGGCGCGCAGGCCCTCGCCCAGCACACCGTGGCCCAGGCCTCCGTGGCCCAGGGGCTCGCGAGCAACACCTGCGTGGCCCGGTAGTCACCGCGGCCGCCACCTGTTCGGAAATGTCGGGACATTGAGCGACACGAAACCCCCGACATTTCCGAACAGCGACCCGCCCGGCGCGCCCGGCGCCCTCCGCTAGTCCGGAGGCGTGCCCGCGTCGGGGGGAGGAACGCCCCCGTCGAGCAGTTGGCCCGGCTCGGGCCCGAAGCTCGCGTCCTGCGTGACGATGGAGAAGGCGCCCTCCAGGTTGCGGCCGGCGCCGTAGCCGTCACCCCGGACGAAGGACATGGAGAAGTTCCCGCGCGTGGGCTCGCCCGGGTTGCCTCCAGACTCCAGCTGCAGGTCCCCCTTCTGCACCGGCGCGAAGACGCGCGCGGGCTCACCCGCGCCGAGGTGCACCACGGTGGCCCGGGCCTGCCCCGAGGGCGTGGTGCCCGCGAGGTCCACCTTCGCGCCAGGACGCAACTCCAGGCCCTCGGTGGACACGGTGAGGCGGACGACCAGGTCCACGTCCAAATCGTTGTTCCGGTAGTAGCTGACCTGGAACGCCTCCGCGTTGCGCAGCGCCTCCACGCGGGACACGTCCAGCGGGAACAGCTCGGACACACTCCCCGCCAGCGTGTTGTCCGCGAGCCCGCACGCGGCCAGCCCCGCACCGGAGACGCAGGCCGCCACTCCCACGGCGGCGAGCGTCCGGAACGCGCGGTTCATCGCTCCACCGCGAGCTTCAACACGCCCTTGTCCGGCGCCACCACCGGAGCCCGGTACAGGACGACGCGCTTGCCATTGGACAGGTACGCCAGCTTCGGTGACCAGCCGCCGCCCTCGTCCACCACCGTCTCCCGCCAGTTGCCCGCGATGCGCGTGGAGATGACGAGCGCGTCATCAACCGTGTTGCAGTTCGTATCGTTGCGGCCGGGCTCCAGCGCGCAGATGTAGAAGGCGATGGACGGCTCGTGGTGGACAGGGTCGAAGGCCAGCGACGGATACCAGCCGCCCGTGCCGTTGCTGAAGACAGGGTCCGGCATGGACCAATCCCGCTCGGACGTGCAGGACGTCGCGGAGGCATCAGCACATTCCGTGTACGTCAGCGTGTTCGTGTTCCGGTTCAGCACCGCGATGCCAAACCCCTCGGTCGAGTCATACGCCAGCGAGGCACCGAGCTGCGTATTGGGAACCGCCTGCACGCGCATCACTGGCGACCACGTGAGCCCGTCCGCATTGCGCCGCTGGAAGTGCACATCCGTGCCGGTGTCGTGCGCGGCCTCTGGCGCCTTGTCGTGAACGAGAGCCGGCTGAGAGCCCGCCATCACCATGTCGATGTGCCCACCATAACCCAGCTTGGTATCGCCGGAGGACACCGCCACCCGGCGCTGCCAGTTCGTGGGACCTCCGCTGGCAATCTCCAGGTCACTGGACTGGAAGTCTTGTCGCGCGAACTGCCCGTTCTGCCCATCCCGATAGGCGACGATGGCCTCGCTTCCGTTGAACACGATGGCGGGATTGAGCCCGACGAGGAACCCCACGTCCGTGACGGGGTTGACGGGCTGTGCCTCATTGGAGCGCCTCACAACGATGCGCTCCGTCCACGCGCCGGAGGCGCTGCGATAGGACACCGCCAGGTCGCTCTGGAACCAGAACGACGAGGGCTCTTCCCGGTCACCGCCGAGGTACGTCACCACGGGCTGGCCATCCGGCCCGAAAGCCACGGACACGCCATACACACGCTGCACCGTCTGGATGCGCTCGGCCGCGCCGAGCTGCCCGCCGTTGAACTCGCGGTACATCAGGTCCATGTTCTCCACGTTCTCCGTCCGCGTGCCGTTGCGGACGAAGTACGCCATGCCGATGCGGTCCTGAGGGCCCACGGCCATGGCGATGGAGGAGATGGGGTCGAACTGGCCTTCGCTCGGGTCCACCACGAACTTCGCGAAGGGCGAGTCCCCGCTCGGGCCGCCGTCGGGATTGCCACCCGCGTCAGGGGGCGTCGGGTTCGTGTCCTTGCCACATCCCAGCGCGAGCACCAGGCCCAGCGCCCAGGCATGCCGTTTCATGTGCCACTCCTCGTGTGTTGTCGGCCCTGCACGTCGTGGCGGCATCCTACGCCAGCGCCGCGTGGCGAGGAGCAGCCGAGCATGTTTCATCACGCCAGCGCGAAGCCGTTTCGTGCGCTAGGCTCGCGCGCCGTATGACACGTGCGCGTTCCAGTCGGGGGCGCCTGTCCCGGCGCTCCCTCATCCAGCGGTTGACCTTCCTGGGCGGAGGCGTGGTGCTGCTCGGCCCCGCCTGCAAGCGCTCCTCGGAGTCGAAGGACACGGCGCCCGCCGGCGACACCGGCCCCCTGGCCGCGAAGCAGGACGGGCAGGCGCCTCGCACCTTCTCCGCCTTCGAGTACGCGGTGGTGGCCGCCGCCACCGAGCGCATCCTCCCGCGCGACGAAGACCCGGGCGCGCTCGACGCGGACGTCCCCGTCTACATCGACCGCATCCTCCAGACACCCGAGCTGGAGCCGGTGCGCGAGGACTTCCTCTCCGGCGTGGCGGCCCTGGAGCGCCGCGCCCAGCGCATGCACCAGACGGGCTTCGCCGCCCTGACGCCCGAGCAGCAGGACGCGCTGCTGACGCTGTTCAAGGACAGCCGGCCCCGCAGCGGCGAGGCGCACTTCTTCGAGCTGCTCACCGTGATGACGCTGGAGGGCTTCCTCGGCGACCCGTCCTATGGCGGCAACAAGGGCAAGGTGGGCTGGCGGCTGATGGGCTTCGACACCGTGGGCACCGTGGCGTCCGCGCCGCCCGAGGGATACGACGGGCCCAAGTGCCTGCGGGAATGCGGGGTGCACCGGTGAGCCAGCCCGAGGTGGACGTCTGCATCATCGGCAGCGGCGCGGGTGGCGCGCCCATGGCGCTGGAGCTGGGCCGCGCGGGCTTCAAGGTGGTGGTGCTGGAGAAGGGCCCGCACTACCAACCCAAGGACTTCATCCACGACGAAATCCTGAACAGCCGCCGGAACTTCTTCATGCCGGTGCCGTGGGAGGAGCCGCACCTGGCGCGCCAGGGCGCGACGGGCCGCTACGAGAAGACGAGCGCGGCGTGGACGGCCAACTGCGTGGGCGGCGGCACCGTCCACATGAGCGGCTTCTTCTACCGGCTCAAGCCCGTGGACTTCCGGCTGCGCTCCACGCTGGGCGCGGTGCCCGGCAGCACCGTGGCGGACTGGCCCATCTCCTATGAGGAGCTGGCGCCCTACTACGACAAGGCCGAGGCGGAGCTGGGCGTCTCCGGCGAGTCCGTCCCCCACCCCTTCGCCGAGCCTCGCAGCCGCCCCTACCCGCTGCCGCCGCTGGACGTGCACCCGGTGGCGAAGGAAATCGACAAGGCGTGCGGCGCCATGGGCTGGCATTCCCTGCCCACCGCGCGCGGCATCCTCAGCAAACCCTACCGGGGCCGCTCGCCGTGCTCGTACTGCGCGCTGTGCGGCAGCTACGGCTGTGAGACGGGCGCGAAGAGCGGGACGAATGCCAGCCTCATCCCCGCCGCGCTGGCCACGGGCAACGTGGACCTGCGCCCCGGCTGCATGGCGCGCACGGTGGAGGTGGACAAGCAGGGCCGCGCGCGGAGCGTCGTCTACCTGGGCGCGGACGGCGTGGCGCGTGAGCAGCCCGCGAAGGTCATCATCGTCTCCTGCACCGCCGTGGAGAGCGCGCGCCTGCTGCTCAACTCCACCTCCAGCCGCTTCCCGAAAGGACTGGCCAACGGCAGCGGGCTGGTGGGGCGCAACCTCACCTTCAGCTCCTTTGGCGAATCCCACGCCACCTTCCGGCGGTCGAAGCAGTCCGCCGCGCGTCCGTGGCTCGAGGACCCTTCGCCGTTCGTCAACCGCAGCCTGCAGGACTTCTACCTCCTGCCGGACGCGCGTTACGGATTCCGCAAGGGCGGCACGCTGGGCTTCATGTGGGCCCACCCCAATCCCATCCATGCGGCGGTGGGGCTCGCCGGCAAGGGGGAGAAGGCGCTCTTCGGCAAGGCGTTGAAGGACAAGATGCGCGAGTACCGCGACTCACGCATCCTCCAGTTCGAGGTGTACGCCGAGTTCCTCCCCACCGCGGGCACCTACGTCAGCGTGGAGGACGGGGTGAAGGACCGGTACGGCATCCCCGTGGCGGCCATCACCGTGGACCGGCACCCCATGGACCTGGCGGCCACCCGCTTCCTGGTGGAGCGCGGGGAGGAGGTGCTCCTGCGCCTGGACCCGGATGATGTCCAGCGCGGCACCACCACGGGCGAGACGTCCATCCTCCAGCACGGCACCTGCCGCTTCGGCGACGACGCGTCGGCGTCCGTGTTGGACAAGCACTGCCGGGCACACGAGGTGCCCAACCTCTACGTGGTGGACGGCAGCTTCATGCCCACCGGCGGCAGCGTGCCCTCCACGCTCACCATCAGCGCCAACAGCTTCCGCGTGGCGGACCACCTGGTGCGCAAGCTCAAGGCCGGACGCTAGCGGATGCGCAGCGGCGTCACGTCCACCTTGACGATGTAGCGCGCCTGCAGGTCGGACTCGACTTCGATGAGGTGGTCCCCCACGCCGGTGAGCTCCGCCTCCTGAGTGAAGGCGCCTTGCCGCTCCATCAGGTCCAGCACCGCGCGGCCCTCCGTCGCGCGGCGGATGCGCGCCCGGCAGCCCTCCTCATGGAATTGAATCACCGTCTCCCGGCCCGCCGCCGTGGCGTCTTCCAGGAAGAGGCTCACCCGCACGGTGGACGCCTCCTTGAGCTGGACGATGAATTGTTGCCGGCCCGGGAAGCGGCCCTCTGAATAACTTTCCGAGCCAAGGATACAGCCCGCCACCCGGTCGCAGACAGGCCAGGCCTCACCACACGTATCCCTCACACGCGCGCCGATGAAGTCCTCGCGCGTGCCGTCACAGCCCCCCAGGAGCGACGCCAACAACAACACCGCGGCCGCCTGGGCCTTGCGACCAAACACTGTTACAACCGGCGTCATCTTCAGACCCTCATGCGAGGAGTGGATGTCCATGCGACTGCGTAACCGTTGGCTCCCCATCATCATCTTCGCCCTGGCTGGCTGTGGGAACGAGACGGAGCTTCCCCAGGCGCCCACACTCTTCATCGACCGCGAAGCCCTGACGTTCAACCGTGAGTTCAACCACGGCACCTACGTGGGCCAGACGACCTACAACTCGCTGTCCATCCAGAACCGGGGCCTGGACCCGCTGGACATCACCGCCATCACCCTGGCGGGGCCGCGCGTCTTCACCCTCCAGGTCCCCGAGGGCTTCACCCCGGGCACCCCGCTGCGCCTGGAGACGTATGAGCGCGCCTTCCTGACGGTGGCCTTCCTGCCCACCGATGACACGGAATACGACGGCACCGTCACCATCGTCTCGAATGCCGCCAACGCCGGCGAGAAGGTCATCACCCTCAACGGGCTGGGCGTCGCGCCCTGAGGTCCGCGTGGTCCGGCGGGAGCCCACGCTCCCGCCGCGTCGCCCGCCTCACGGCTGGAAGGTGAAGTTGCAACCCCCCGCGTAGTTCTGGATGACGCCGCCATCCCCGTCAGGCGTCGTCCCGCCGTCCGTGACGACCGGACACGACACCGTCGTCCCGCCATCCACCGGGTAGCTCTGCGGATAGTCGCCGTGGCCGGTGCGCAGCGTGTAGTTGACCCGCTCGTAGTCGAGCCGCTCCGACGCCGTCACGTCCACGCGCAGGGTGCCGCCGCGGATGAAGCGCCGCTCCAGGCAGCCGCAGGCATAGGGCGCCAACGTCACCACGGTGGAGTTGGGCCGGTCCTCCAAACGGTAGAGCGGCTGCAGGCTGCTCGTGCCCGCGTTGGCCGGCGTGTGCCAGGCGCGCAGCGCGTCCGAGCGGTAGCCCAGCGTCAGCGGCCCCCGGTTGCCCGTGCGCACCGGCGTGCAGGTGCCGCTGTCCAGCCGGTCCCCGTCACAGAAGGTCAGGTCCAGCGCCAGCCCATGCGGCGTGCCACCATCGGTGAGCTTCGCCACCTCCCACTGGAGCAGCCACGTCCGGTCCTCCGGCGGCGGCACCGAGGGCAGGTCGAACACGTACGAGTCCACATCGGACGGCACCGCGTCATAGTCCACCGGGCCGCGCACGCCGAACCCGTTGACGCGGTCCGTGCCGCTGCGCAGACGGCCGTGGCCGTGGGACAGCTGGCCCGTCACGGAGAACTCCGCCGTGTCGGGCGGCGCGGGGAAGGCCGTGGTGGAGGCCATCGTCCGCGACACCGGGGCCTCCACGCCGTTGACGTAGCGGGACAGCTCGTCCGCGTCCTCCGGCTCCCAGCTCACCTCCAGGCGGTAGTCCTTGTCGTCCGTCCACGAACCGTTGTCCTGGACCAGGAAGAAGTACCTCAGCGCGCCGCTGTGCGCCGGGACGGGGATGACGCCGCGGAAGTTGCTCAGCGCGGTGAAGCGCGGGTTGTCCACCACCTCCTCCCGCGACGAATGCACGCACATGGGCGCGGGCAGGTCCGTGCGCCGACAGAAGCGGTCCACCAGCCCTCGCGCGTCGGGGTTCTCGCCGAAGTCCCGAGGGCAGACGGCGGCGTTGGTGGCGCAGTTCTCGCGCCAGTCGTCGAGGGTGGCGCCCGTGTTCACCAGCGTGAACACGTGAACGACCCGCGAGGGCGTCGCGGGCAGCGGCGGGAAGCGGCCCCCCGTCTCCAGGGGCACCAGCCGGTAGCGCAGCAGCGTGGGCACGCTGAAGGCCGGCAGGCGGACGTCATACCAGTCTCGGTCCGACACGTAGCCCAGGCGGCCGGTGATGGCCACGGACGCGCCGGCCCCACCGGGCGTGGCCGACTCCAGGCTGCGCACCGTGGCATGCTGCGCGTTGTCGTTTCCAGGCGCGACGCGGTCCTGGGCGTCCTCCTCCTCCATCACGCGCACCTCGACCTCGTAGGCGTGCGTGAGGTCGCCCTGCGCCGTGTCCCGGTCATTGATGCCGCGGTAGCCCTTCACCACCAGCGTCCAGCGCCCCGCGTGCCCCGCCTGGATTTTGCGGGCGGTGGCCAGCTCGCCGCCGCGCACCTGCGGCAGCACCACGCCTTCGTCTTCCTTCTCCCGGATGTCGACTTGCCCCTCCCTGCGGGTGGGGCGCCACAGCTCGTAGGACAGGCGCCAGTTGGGCACGGACTCCAGGTTGGGCGCGATGATGTGCACGTAGGCCACCTGCCCCGCCGCCAGGTCGAAGGCGTAGTGGTCCACGTCATTGTCCGTGGCCAGGTAGCCGGTGGTCGCGCCCATCAACATCTCCCCCGACTGCGTCAGCACCAGCGGCGTGGCCGTCTCCGGCGTGTCGTTGGGCTCCTGCTCGTCCGGGTTCTGGTCGATGCGCACCGAGAGCCGGTACTTGTTGCGCGCGTCGAAGTTGGGCCGCGACGGCACATCCGGCGCGTCCTGCACCAGCACCAGCAGCGTCTGGCCGCCCATGCCGTCACGCAGCGGCAGCACGATGTCCACCGGACGCGGCGCGCCCTGCCCGTGCTTGTCCTCCTTCTTCGCCAGCGCGCCCTCCTGCCCGTTGGGCAGCGTGCCCAGCACGGTGATGGACAGGTTCACCGCGGTGCTGGACGCCAGGTAGGTGCCGTTGACGTTCAGCAGCGTGCGCGCGTTGGTGCCCGGCGGCAGGACGATGCGGTACCAGTCCTGGTCGCCGCCCCGCGGCTCCGTCTCCAGCGCCAGCAGCCGTTCGAGCGGCTCCCCCGGCTTGAGCTCGCACTCGGGCTGGGACAGCGCCTCCTCGCGCGAGTTGCACAGGTCCTCCACCACGGTGGTGCCCGAATCCGGCGTGTCGTCGCCTCCGGACTTGCAGGCGGCGAGGACGGCCAGCGTGAGCGGCAACAGACGGACGAAGGTGGGCATGGCGTCGTTTCTCAAGGCGTCTGGGACAAGTCGTCGGGGCGTCCGGGGCAGCCCTCCACGAACTGCTCGGGCTCCACGCGGATGATGCCGTCGGCGGGCGACTTGATGCCGCCCACCGGGTAGCGCACGTCATTCACGCGGAACGTGCGGACCAGCGTCCGGGCCGTGGGGTCGTCCGCGGGCACCATGGCGATGGACATGGCGATGTCGTTGTAGCCCGCCCCGCGCTGCACCACGCCCGCGTCGTCCGCGGACGCCAGGGTGGGCGCGAGCAGGACGTTCTCCACGCGGAAGCGGTAGCACTGGCGGCCGCGCGAGTCCGGCGCGCCATCCGCCTCGAAGGCGTAGCGGTACGCGCTGGTGGACAGCTCCGCGGAGTCCACCACCAACGGCCGCATGTGCATCCGCAGCTCCATGCGGTTCGTCAGCCCGTCGTTGTCCGGGTCCTCGTCCAGGTCGTTGCTGGAGCCCTGCGTTCCGCCCAGCCACTCCATGCCGTCGGGGATGCCATCCCGGTCGCTGTCGGCGAGCGTCGCGTTGGTGCCGATGAACTGCTCGTCACAATCCAGCAGGCCGTCACAGTCCGAGTCCACGCCGCGCAGCGCGGGCGGACAGCCCCGGTCCAGCCCGCCACCGTCCGGCAGCGCCACCTGCGTGGGGTTGAAGTCCACGCCGCGGTCGCGGAAGTACACCTCCACGCCGTCGCTGAAGCCGTCCCCGTCCGTGTCCACCTTGTGCGGGTCCGTGCCCAGCTCCAGCTCGCGCGCATCCGTCAGGCCATCTCCATCCGAGTCCGCCTCGCCCACCGGGCTGCCGGGCGGCGCGGAGAAGTTGAAGGCCACCATCTCCTTCAAGATGAAGGCGCGGCGCACCTGGCCGAAGGTGAAGTCCAGGAAGTTGATGGGCTCGTTGTTGCGGAAGTCGCGGAAGTTGCCACCGCCCAGCGTGGCCATCTGCTCCAGCCGGTCCGCGTTCTGGTTGATGATGAGCAGCGGGCAGCCCGCGTCGCCCGTCAAGTCACACACCGACGACACCGGCTGCGTGGGGTTGAAGACGTGCACGGTGTTGACGCGCACGTCCTCCACCAGGTCGCGCAGCTGGCGGAGGCGCACCACCGCGTCGCCACGGAGCAGCTCGTCGTCCTGGTCGTTGGTGGGCTTGCCGTCCGACAGGAAGATGACCGAGTAGCGCGCCTGCGCCAGCGCCTGCGGCCCGCCCGGGTCCAGGCGGCTGCGCGCGATGTCCGTGTTGATGAGCGAGTAGATGTCCGACAGCGGCTTGACGAAGTCCGTGGAGTCCCGGTTCGGTGAGGTGTCCGGGTTGCGGAAGGTGAGGAGCTGCTCGGAGAGGCGGCGCAGCGCGGCGTCATCCATGGACGACACCTGCACGAAGCCGTCCTGGGGCGGGTTGCCCGGCTGCTGCGTGAGGAAGGCCGTGGTGCTGCCCGCGAAGAGCACCACCGCCAGGTACACCTCGGGGTCCCTGGGCAGGTTCTGGATGAGCTCCACCAGCGCGGTGGCGCGCGCGCCATCCGGGTCGCTCACCCGCATGGACTGCGAGGCGTCCATGGCGACCACCAGCTTGATGGGCCGCACCACCTCGTTGCTGCCCACCGTGCAGAAGCGGCCCTCCAACGTCACCGCCCGGTCCACGGGCACCTCGGTGTCACGGCGAGGGTCGTACAGGTACGAGTCCGTACAGGCCATCACCAGCACCACGGCCACCAACGCCCCTGCCAATACGCGGACGGCGCGGCTCACGGATTGGCGCTCCCCGAGGGCGGGATTCCGACGCAGTCGGTCTGGTTGTTCCACGGATTGCTCAAGGTGTCGGGCCTGCGGAAGTCACCATCCTGGAACACCAGCTCGGGCCCCACGGGGACGCGGACGCTGGGCGGCGCGTACTGCGCCCATGCGCAGGCGGTGCGCCAGACGCCGTAGTCGGTGCTCACGCCGCTCTCCGGGGCCTCGGCGAACCAGACCTTGAAGAGGTTGTAGCCCTGCTTCACGCCCGCGCGGTCCGGGGGCGTCACGAGTTGGAGGTTGGAGATGGTGAAGTCGTAGCAGAGGCTGCCGTCCGGACGGACCTCGGCGATGCGCGTCTCGTACTGGTAGCCGAAGCGCTCGTAGAAGGCCTTGTCGCGGCGCGTGGGGTCGCTGCCCGCGCGCAGCTCGTGCGCGTCCGGGATGCCGTCCCCGTCCGTGTCCAGGCCCGCCACGCTGTTCTCCAGCGGGTTGAGGCCCCAGCGCGCCTCGATGCCGTCCGGCACGCCGTCGCCGTCGCTGTCCACGATGCCGGGGCGCGTGCGAAGGAAGTCCTCGGCGAACTGCGACAGGCCGTCACCGTCCGTGTCGCGGCAGACGCAGTTGGGCGTCAGCGGCGAGGCCGGATTGCAGCCGCGCGCGTCCATGTGGTTCGCCGGCCGGAAGCCCTGGTCCTGGCGGCGGTGCTCGAAGCCATCGTCCAGGCAGTCCCCGTCGCTGTCGGCGACGAAGGTGTTCGTCTTGAGCGTGAAGCTGTTGTCGATGGAGTCCGGCACCCCGTCCCCGTCGCTGTCCAGCACGCGGCCATTCTCCCCGGGCAGGGAGCTGAGCGACTCCACCATCAACGTCTTCATCACGTTGCGCGACGCGAAGGACGAGTAGTCCAGCGCGCCCAGGCCCAGGTTGGAGATTTCGCCGGTGTCGTTGAACTCCTGGTAGACGCCGTTGCCCATGTCCGCGAAGCGGCGCAGCAGCCACGCGGCGATCTTCTTCGCCGCCTCCGGGTACTGCGCGGGCTCCACGCCCGGGTACACGCCGTAGATGTCCTGGCAGATGGGGCCGCACGCCCGCACCGCCTCCTGGTTGAAGAGCAGCACCGTGTGCATGCGCAAGTCGCCCACGTTGTGCTGGTCCTTCAGCTCCATCAGCCGGCGCACGTAGCTGAAGAGCTGGTAGTTCTGGTTGCGGTCCGTCCCCACCTCGAAGCCATCAATCTGGTCCGTGGTGTTGGTGAGGTTGCAGAAGTCCGTCAGCGAGTCCGCCCACGTCAGGTCCGGGTTGTCCGGGTCCGCGTAGACGCTGAGGTTGTCGGTGGCGGAGCAGCGCGGATACGGCGTGCCGTCGGTGAGGAACACGACGACGTAGCGGGTGCGCGGCAGCAGCTCCGGGTTCGACTGCGACACCGCGTTGATGTCGCTGGAGATGAGGCTGTACGCGTACGACAGCGCGCCCTGGTAGTCGGTGCCCTTGCCGAGCTGGCTCTGCAGCCCCTCGATGTAGCTGTCGATGTTGTTGTCCGGCCGGGCGAAGCGGTCGCCCGTCGTGGTGGGCGGCCAGACGTTGCGCACGTTCGTCTCGAAGGGGGCGACGGAGATCTGCACGTTGCCGCCCTGCGCGTTGACCGCGCGGAACTGCTGCACCAGCCGCTTGAGGGCGCGCACGCGCGCGGGCTCGGTGACACCCTCCGGGATGATGTCCAGGATCTCCCGGCGCTGACAGAAGCCGCTGTCCATCTGCGAGCCCGGCGGGTCGGACACACACATGCTGCCCGACTCGTCGATGACGACCACGACCTTCACCGGGAAGCCGGACGGGCTGGGCGGGCGCGTACACACCCGCCCCTGCAACGTCAGCCGGTCATCCAGGTTGGAGAGCGCGTCCACGCGCGACTCGAGCATGGCGTCCGAGCAGGACCACAGGCCCGAGGCCAGGAGGCCCGCCGCGAGCAGCGAGGTACGAACGAGGCGGCGCATGCGGAAGGGACCTCCTGGTGGGGGGACGACGAGGTTACTGCTGGTTGCGGCGGCGGCGCATCAGCACGCTGAGCAGCGCGGCGCCCAGGGCGGTGGCGCTGAAGCCCGCGGGGACGGCGCTGCAGTTCGGGCCGCCGTCTCCATCATCCTCGCCCACGAGCAGCGTGAGGGTGGAGGTGGACACGCGCTGGTTGGGGAACACGCGGTCGGAGAAGGCCAGGCGCGCGGTCACCTGGAGCTGGTACTCGCCCCGCTTGTCCGGCACGAAGGTGGGCACGCTGCCGTCGACGTACATGTACTGCCAGTCGCGGCTGAGCGTCACCGCGCCCTGCGGACGCTCCACCACGGCCGTCGAGCCCGAGGGACGCTTCACCACCGCCCACTCGTACTCCATGGCCGCGCCGTTGCGGTTGGCGAAGAGCGGCGGGCGGATGGAGATGCCGGCCTTCTCCGCGCGGAAGAGGCCACCGGCGCTGACGGTGAACGGCGCCTTCGGGTCCAGGCAGTCGTCCGGACGCTCGGGGTTCGTCACCAGGCAGTAGCGCGTGTCGCACGCGTCGCCAATGCCGTCGCGGTCGTCGTCGCGCTGGTCGCGGTTGGGAACCAGCGGGCAGTTGTCCTGCGCGTTGAGGACGCTGTCGCCGTCCATGTCGGGGTCGCAGGCGTCGCCCACGCCGTCACCGTCCGTGTCGCGCTGGTCGGGGTTGGGCACGCCCGGGCAGTTGTCGCTGCTGTCGGAGATGTTGTCGCCGTCCGCGTCCACGCGGCACTGCGACACGTCCGCCGGCATCACCTGGTCCGGGTTGTAGACGCGGGGGCAGTTGTCCTCGCCGTCCGGCACGCCGTCGCCGTCGTCGTCGAGGTCGCAGACGTCGCCCTGGCCATCACTGTCCAGGTCGGACTGGTCCGGGTTGGGCACCAGCGGGCAGTTGTCCTGCTCGTTCGGGATGCCGTCGTTGTCCTGGTCCGGGTCGCAGTCGTCGCCGATGCCGTCGCCATCCGCGTCACGCTGCTGGAAGTTGGAGAGCGTGGGGCAGTTGTCGCACGCGTTGCCCACGCCGTCGCCGTCGTCGTCCGCCTGGTCGCGGTTGGAGACGAAGGGACAGTTGTCGCGGTCATCCGCGCGGCCGTCGCCGTCCGCGTCGTCCGTGTACGACAGCGTGTCGCCGTCGTCCGTGTAGTTCACCCACACGCTGCCGCCCGCGCCGCAGCCACAGCCGCCACCCACCTCCAGCGGCATGCCGCAACGGTCCCCGAGGCACTCCGGGTTGTCCGGGTTGTTGTTGGACTGAGCCAGCGCCCCCGTGGGGCCGAAGACGAGGAAGGCCCCCAGCGTGAGGACCGAAGCGAAACGAGCGCGTGTCATGGTGACTCCTTTCAGCACGGAGCGCCTAGCAAGGAACGATCCGTACCTGACACTTGGGAGAAGCCTTGGAATGTCAGCAGGTTGAGCACGTCGGGGGGCACGTCGGACAAAAGATGTGGGGGGCAGTCCTCAGAGGGGTCGAGGGGTAGACCCCACACTTCAAGCCTGCGTCAGGTCCCGGGGATGAAGAGCTCCGGCGACAGCGGGATGATGCCCGCGGGCAGGCGGCCCCCGGCTTCGCTGTATTGGATTTCCTGGATGAGGAGCGAGCCGATGCCCGCGCCCCGCGGATCATTGTCCCGGCCGGCCTGGAGGTAGAGGTACACCTCGTTGGTGCCCGCCCGGATGACCTCGCCTGGGATGAAGGGGTGGGGCCGCTCGCGTGTGGGCACGACGGTGACGTTCTCCACGCGCACCTGGTAGCAGGTGCGGCCATCCGCGGTGGGCGTGGTCTCCACCAGCTCGTAGCCGTAGCCGCGCTCCCGGTGGAACTCGAGGTCGGCGCTGAGCGGGTCGCCGTGCGCCTCCACCTCCGCCACGTTGGTGATGCCGTCGCGGTCCGAGTCCAGCAGGTCCTCGGGGATGAGCGGGTTCGTCATGGCGAGCGCCTCCACCAGGTCGGGCAGCGCGTCGCCGTCCGTGTCGCCGATGCAGGCGTTGGTGCCGAGCACCCGCTCCTCGCAGGTGTTGAGCCGGTCGCCGTCCTCGTCCAGGGACACGTTGCAGCCGTTGATGACGTCCGGCACCAGCGGGTTCAGCCCCATGCGGACCTCGATGCCGTCCATCAACCCGTCCTGGTCCGTGTCCGGGCGCAGGGGGTCGGTGCCCAGCAGCTCCTCGTCGATATCAGGGAGCCCGTCCCCGTCGCTGTCGATGAGCACCTGCCCGGCGCGCGACACCACGTTGCGGTTGTAGGCGAAGAAGCGCTTGAGCTTGAGGGTGTTGGTCCGCGCGGCGTACGGGATGTTGGTCAGCGCGCCGGACAGGCCGCCCAGGTCCGCCTCCAGTGGCTCGGTGCCACCGGCGGCGGCGATGGCCGCCACGTGCTGACGGGTGACGGGGTCCGACGTCTCGCCATGCACGTAGATGGGCTGGACCACCACCTCGCCCGCGCTGAACTGCGTGGCCAGGGCCTTGATTTCGCCCGTGATGGCGGTGAGCTCGCACTCGCTGCAGGCCGTCGTGTTGCCCAGGGCGCTGCAGCGCGAGTCCAGCCCCACGTTGAAGGCGGGGTTCGCGCAGCTGGTGTCCGAGCTGCGCACGACGACGACGACGACGTAGCGCGTGCGCGCCACCTCGCCGCGGCAGGACGTCTGCATGTCGCCCGACAGCAGCGTCTTGGCCAGCCGCAGGGCGGCGCGGACGCTCACGGGGCCGGACTCCTGATAGGTGGCGTAGCGCGGCAGCGCGGCCTGGAAGTCGGTGGCGTCGGAGAAGCTGCCCAGCAGGCCGGTGGCCACGGTGTGGTACGCGACGAGGCTGAACTTGACGAAGGGCCCGGAGAAGCGGCTGGAGAGCGTGGACAGCGCCTCGGTGGCGTAGCCCACCAGCTCGCGCTCGACGCCCTCACCGCCCTGCAACGCGAAAATCACCTTGGTGGGGAACGCCTCGCCGCCCGCGAGCGGCATGCAGACGGTGCCCGCGAAGCTGGCGCGGTCCTTCCCGCCCGGCCCCCGGCCATTGAGCGCATAGAGGCCCGCGTCGGAACACGACAGCAGCAGCACCGGGATGAGAAGCCAGACAGACCGCGAGAGGGCGCGCATCAGTCCGATTGTACACCTTAGGCCGTGGTGACAACGCAAGCGCCCATGACACAAAGCCCGCAAGGGCCGCGCAAGTGGCACAGCGACGGCCGAGAATTCGGCCCCCCGTGGAACGGGCGCGAACACACCCGGCGGGGCCGTGAACCCCGGCGCCCTCCGGGTGTGAGCAACCGGGTGACGATGGTGTCGCGCCGCCGTCCCGAGGGCGGCTCACAAGGTGAGGAGGAAGGCCAGCAGGTCGTCGCGCTCCTCCGGCGTGAGCGCGCCCACGTCGCCATGTTTCACGCCCGAGGACTCCAGCACCGCGCGCAGCGGGAAGCGGGTCTCCACCACCAGGCGGTCGTCCTTCACGCCATACCCCGCCGTGGCGCTCGTCAAGAGCGGCCAGACGTCCCAGGCCCCCACGAGCGAGGGCGTCGCAGCGCCAGGCGCCAGGTCCTGTTGCTCCAGCCGCAGCGGCAACGCCACCGGCGTCCCGACGTCGAGGTACCGCCCCCGCGTCTCCAGGTCCTGGTCCAACGTGTAGAGCGGCGCGGGGTGGCACGTCACGCAGGCGCCCTTCCCCTCGAACAGCACGCGGCCCCGGGCCGGTCGCCCTGCCCCGCCGTCCGGCAACGCCACCGTCTCCAGCGGCGCCCCCGCTGCGTCCCGATAGGGATTGGGCGGCGTCACCACCAGCGCGTTGAAGAGGGCCAGCGCCTCCACCTCCGAAGGCGAGGGAGCGGGGTTGTGGAACCGGTTGCGCCCCCCCACGAAGCTCACGGTGTCCATGAGGCTGATGTGACTGGCGGGCGTGAAGTACGGCGGCGTGTCGCGGCTGCCGCGCAGCGTGGTCGAGCGGTAGATGCGGTTGGGCTGCGTCTTCTCGTAGAAGACGCCCCCCGTGTGGCCCTCGATGTGACAGCCGTCACAGGTGATGCCCGTGCGCCCCAGGTCCACGTAGTAGAGGACCTGCCCCAGCCTGCGCTTGGCCTGGGCGCGAGACGTCTCGACCGGGAGCTGTCGCACCACACGCGCCCGGCCCGTCCTCGCCTCACGCACGTCCACCACCGCCACCGTCCGGGTGAAGCGGTTGAGCACGTAGAGGGTGTGCGCGTCGGGCGACAGGGCCACGGCGCTCGGGCCCGAATGGAGCTCCTCCCCGGCCCGGCCCTTCGTCGAGAAGTCCTCCGGAGGCCGGATGCGAGGCGTGCCCTCGGGCGGCATCACCGCCACCTCCTGGAGCACCGCGCCTCGCGCCGCCGCGTCGCTCGCGACGAGCGCCCGCGCGTCGAGCACCCGCACCCGCCCCAGGCCCACGTCCGCCGCGAAGAGCAGCCCCGCCGCGTCGTCCAAGGCCAGCCCCTCCGTTCCCCCCGCGCCGAAACCCCGGTGGCGCACGTAGACGCCCCGCGAGGGCTCCACCACCGACACGCCGCTGTTGGCGCTCACCTCCATGCGCTGGGGATTGGGCCCCACGTTGGGCCCCAGGCTCGACATGAAGACATGCCCCAGCCGCTCGCTGGCCACCAGGAACCGGGGCGCCTTGCCGCCCATCACCTGCGCCCGGAAGCGCTCGGTGTTGCCCCCGACGATGGCCACGCCCGGCCCCGGCACCACCGTGGACACCGGCGCGCCGTCCTCCCGCCGCAACAACTCCAGCTGCCCCGTCTGGAGGCTGCCCACCGCCAGCAGGTCCTTCCACCTCGCGAGCGCGCGCGGGTTCGGGTCCACGGGCGTCTTCCATCGCACCCGCCCGTCCTCCAGCGACAGCGCCTGGACGCTGTCGCCCACGCGCTCGGCCACGAAGGCCACGCCCCCCACGCCATCCACCAGCAGGCCCTCGGCGCCCAGGGGCGCGGGCAACACCCGGTGCTCCCGCGCGGGCGTGTCGAGTGGATACAGCCACAGCTCCGCCTGATATCGATGCGCCACGCCCAGCCAGGGCCGCCCCGAGCCATCCGTCCATGCCGCCAGCGCCGAAGGCCCGTCCCCCGTCGCGAGCCGCTCCACGAGGCCCGTGTCGACCTCCAGCGCGAACACCGTGTCCGTGGGCGCCGAGGCGAGGAAGAGCGTGCGCCCATCCGGTGACGGCACCATCGCGGTCAGGTCCGTGAAGGCCGCGTCGTTCACCACGGTGAGGCGCGCGGAGCCCTCGGGAGGGCGCGCGGCGTCAGGCGACGACAGCCGCACGTCCACCACCGCCTGCGGCAGGTCCTCCGGCAACACGAGGTCCGGCGGCAACCGCGCGTAGGCCTGGGCCGCGTCCACCACCGTGAGCGGCAGGTGTCTCGACAGCGGCGGCCCCAGCGCCAATGACAGGCCAGGAACCAGGTGCTCGCCCTGGATGGAGAGCGGCTGGGATGTTTCATTGCTCGTGAGCCGGGGGCCCACCGAGAGCAGCCTGGGCGCCGGCGCGGAGGCCGCCGGGGGCGTCGCTGACGGCGCGCCGAGCCGAGACATCACCCACCCGCCCACGGCGATTGCCGCCACCGTCAACGCCACGAGCACGGCGCGCCTGCGAGAGCTGCCCATCCGGTTCCGTCACCTCCACCCCGGAGCATCCACCATCGTCACCAGCGCGGGGGCGAATTCGAGCCACGCCTCCCTGTCGAGCCAGCAAGCTTGAAACGAAGCATCGCACGCCATCTTTCCAGCGTCCCAGGAACACTGGGCCTCACCGTGGAGGATGCGCCCCACATGGGGTGGAGTGCCCTCCACACCTGTGCGCTCAGAGCGTCATTTCGGTGTCGGCGTGTGCGTTGACAGCTCGGTACACGCATCGCTTAACCTGTTGATGATGCGACGCTTCCTCCTTTGCATGGCTGTCGCCCAGCTCCTCGGAATCGGTACGCTGATGGCTCCGACCGACGCCTGGGCGCAGAGCCGTAACCGCGCGGCGCGGGCGACGAAGCCCAAGGCGGCCAAGAAGGCCTCCCCCAAGGCCCCGCCGAAAATCGAGACCAAGGGGTCCTCGGTGGTGGATCCGGTGACGGGCGACACATCCGCCGCGTCCACGGCGCTGCCGCAACGCGGCCCGGCGCGCATCGACTTCGATGACCGGCTCATCCAGGGACAGACCAACAAGTCCGGGGCCGTGTACCTCTACGACCGCAAGGAGTTGAAGACGCGGTCGATGATCCGCGAGCGCGAGAGCTTCCGCTCCGAAACGCTCTCCACGGTGTACGACCCCTAAGGCCGCACCGCCACCCGCCCTTGAATGGAGCGTCACCGTTGAGCGGTCAGCCCAGCGTCCTGCAAGTTGTCATCCTCCGCGACGGGCTCCTCGTGGGCACCGAGGTGTTCGTTCCGGGCACGTATGCGCTCGGCTCGGACCCCGCATCGGACCTGCGCCTGGATGACCCGTCCGTGGAGCCGCGGCACGCGCTGCTCTACTTCCAGAACGGCCGCGCGGCCGTGCAGGACGCGAGCTCCGGCACGGGCCTCTTCGTCAATGGACACCGCGTCTCCGCCTGCGAAATCCGGCCGGTGGATGAGGTCCTCTGCGGCCCCTTCATCCTGAAGACCCGCGTGCTGTCGCAGAGGCCACAAGAGGCCAAGCCGCAGCCGCCGCCCGAGGTCGCCGCGCTGCTCGGCGCGACGCCGCCCGCCGCGCCCCCGGCGTACGCGGCCGCGCAGCCCGACCCGTTCGCGCCGCCGCCGCAAGCGCCGGCCGTGCAGCCGCAGCCCGCGCCCGCGCGGCAGCTCCGCCCCGCAGCCCCCGTGCCGCCCCCCACGGCCGCCACCGTCGCGGCCGCGCGCGTTCCGCAGCAGCCCACGCCCGTCGCCACGCAGGTGGCCTACCCGGTGTCTCCGGCGGTGCCGCCCGTGGCCGCCGCGCAGGCCGGGGCGGCGCATGCGCACCCTGGCCATGCCGTTGTTGGTCACGCGCAGCCCTCCGTACCGCCTGTCGCCCACGCGCCCCCTCCGGCCGCGGTGATTCCTCCCGTGGCCCATGCGCAGCAGGTCCACGCCGGGGGAGGCCACGCCGCGCACGCCCACGCGCAGCCCGCCGTCATCCCGCAGCAGCCGCCCGCGAGCGTTCCCGCGGGGACCATGCCCTCGGTGCGGCGCCGCGCGGCGCCGGAGCCCACGCCCGTGGCGCCCGCCGGTTCGGGCCTGCGGCTGGCCGACGAGCTGATGGCGGACCTCGCCATCGACCCGCTCCCCGAGCCCACCGGGCCGCTGCTCCAGGAGGAGCGCGCCGCCACCGCCGCGCGGCCCACGCATGCGCCGCGCATCGCCCCGGGCAAGGGCGCCGCGCAGCTCTACCTGGAGCTGTACTGGGGCGCCGTCCGCCGCGACGCGCGCCGCTTCGCGCCCGACAAGAAGAAGCCGGTGCAGGCCTCGCTGGAGCTCAAGGAGGCCATGCCCCTGTGGGGCTTCACGCTGCCCGACGGCGCGCCCTTCACGCTGGCCGAGTCCCTCAACAACGCCTACCGCGTCTTCGTTCCCCCGGGCACCGAGGTGGAGCGCAGCAACAGTGACGGCCGCTTCGCCCCGGTCACCGGCGCGGCGCTGGAGTCCGACGGCAGCCGCCGCTTCGTCACGCTGCGCGAGGGCACCGCCGCGCGCCTGACGCAGGGCCACATGTCGCTGGTGGCCTACGCCGCGCCCAAGCCCGCGCGCGTCTTCGTCAATCCGCTCAAGGGCCTGCCCTGGCTGACGCTGACGCTCCTGGGCCTCTTCGCCTCCGGCATGGCGGCGTTCCTCGTCATGAAGCCGCACCGGCCCGAACTGGCGGACTTCCAGCAGAAGAGCCTGCCGCCGGTGGCGCTGCGCCTCATCGCGCCCGAGCCGAAGAAGAAGGAAGAGGCCAAGAAGAAGCTGGAGGCCATCAAGGAGCAGGCGAAGAAGCCCACCAAGGAGAAGGTGGCGGAGAAGGCCCCGCCCAAGCCGGTGGAGAAGACGCCGCCCCCGAAGCAGCCCGAGCAGGCGGTGGCCGCCGCCGCGCCGCAGAACAAGGCGCTCAAGGCGCTGGCCAAGCTGTCCGCCGCGGGCCCCGCGACGAACGACCTGCTCGCCGCCGTGGACAAGCTGGGCAGCGGTCCTGGCAGCAAGAACGTGAAGAACTCCAACTACAAGCTGTCCGGCCTCATCGGGAAGGCGCCCATCGCCAACGCGGGCCTGGGCACCTTCGGGTTGGGCGGCGGTGGCAAGGGCGGCGGCGCCACGCTGGGCGCGGAGCTGCTGCGCGGCAAGGGCGGCGGCGGCATCGGCGCGCTGGGCGCGGGCGGCGTGGGCAAGGGCAAGGTGGGCGGCACCGTCACCCGCGCCACGGCCCGCAGCATCGCCTCCACCCAGGGCACCGTGGACCGTGAAGCGGTGGCGCGCGTCATCAACAGCCACCTCAACGAGGTGCACGGCTGCTACGAGCGCGCGCTGCTCAAGGACCCGGGCCTGGCGGGCAAGGTGGTGCTGGAGTGGACCATCGGCACGAACGGCCGCGTGGTGGCCGCCAAGACGAAGTCCTCCACGCTGCGCAATGCCTCCGTCGAGTCCTGCATCCTCTCGAACCTGAAGTCGTGGACGTTCCCCGCCCCCAAGGGTGGCGTCGTCATCATCACCTACCCGTTCCTCTTCAACTCGGTCGGCTACTGACGCGGCCCGAAGCCAGCGCCTGTTCCCGTCCTCCCCCAGGAAGCCCCCACCGTGCGATACGCCCTGCTCATCCTCTTGCTCCTGACGCCCGGACTCGTCCGCGCGCAGGCCGAGGCGCTGGAGAATCCCGGCGCAGTGTCCGCCATCCAGGAGCGGCGGTTCCGGATGCACCACGAGCTGATGCTCGGCGTGGGCGTGCTCCCGGCCAACGCCTACTACAAGGGGCTGGTGGGCACCGTCGGGTACACGTACCACTTCAATGACACGTTCGCGTGGCAGGTGGGGCGCGGCACGTACAGCTACAACCTGCAGACGAGCCTGCGCCGCCAGTTGGAGCGGGACTTCAACACGTCCCCCAACGCCGCCGCCTTCCAGGACCAGGTCCAGTGGATGGTGGGCTCGGACCTCATCTGGAGCCCGCTCTACGGGAAGATGGCCTTCCTCAACGCCTCCGTCCTCCACGTCGAGGCCTTCCTGCTCGGCGGCGGCACGGTGGTGAAGCTCGACCGCGACGGCGGCTTCCGGCCCGGCGTCAACGTGGGCCTGGGCGTGCGCCTCTTCACCGGCAAGACGCTGTCGCTGCGGCTCGACGTGACGAACAACGCCGTCTTCACGGGCCCCTCGCGCGTCATCCAGGTGCCGCAAATCCAGTTCGGAACCGCGTTCAACTTCGGCGCCACGGAATGACCTCCCGCTCGCTCATCGCCGCGCTCACCAGCGCCGCACTGCTCGTGTCTCCAGCGCCCGCCGCCGCGCAGCCCGCGGGTGGCGCGCCGTCCACCGCGCCCGCGCCAGCGCAGGGCACGCCTCCCGCCGACGCCAAGGCCCCCGCCGCGAAGGACGCCCCGGCTCCGGCGGCCGCCAAGACCGAGGCCAGCAAGCCCGCGGCTCCGGCGGACGCCCCGCCCCCCGTGCCCGAGAAGGTGGACCCGGCCGTGTTCGACAAGGCCCTCAAGGCCTACTTCGACGGCAAGCCGCGCGACGCCGCCGGGCCGCTCTACGCCTGGCTGCAAGCGGCCCCGAAGACGGACGAGAACTACGCCTGGGGCCAGTACTTCCTCGCCAAGAGCCTCATCGACCTGGGGCTGACGCACGCGGGCGCCTCGTACCTGGCCCGCATCGCCCGGGAGCGCACCAACCCCAACGCGCTGCCGCGCGCCCTGGACGCGCTCAAGCAGCTGACGGACCGGCCGCACGACGAAGTGATGATCGACGAGCAGGTCTTCGGCGCGTTGGATTTGGGCTTCCTGCCGGAGGAGACGGGCGCGTACGCGCACTACCAGCAGGGCCTGGTGGACCTGCGCGTGGGCAACGAGCGCTGGGCCAACACGCACTTCTCCAAGCTGTCGGAGACGAGCGCCGAGGCCAGCCGCGCGAAGTTCGCGCTGCTCGTCACCCGCCTGAAGCAAATCAAGGAGCCGTCGGACGAAATCATCTCCGACTTCCTCGCCCTGTCCGAGGACACCAAGCTCACCCGCGAGGCGCGCAACGAGGCGGCGCTCGCGGTGGCCCGCCTGCGCTACGAGCGCAAGGAGTTCGAGGGCGCGCTGGAGGCCTATGACCGCGTGAAGCTGCCGGAGCTGGACCCGGGCCGCGCCAGCCTCTACCTGGAAGAGGCGTGGACGCGCTACAAGCTGGGCGAGCTGCGCGCGTCGCTGGGCATCCTCACCACGCTGGACGCGCCCTCCTTCCGCGACGAGTTCCTGCCAGACAAGTACCTGCTGCGCGCGCTCATCTACCGGGACTTGTGCCACTACCTGCCCGCCAAGCGCGCCGCCAAGGAGCTGACGCGGCGCTTCGCCGACTCGCTGGAGGCGGTGCGCAACCGCGAGGACCTCACCCAGGACGCGCGCCTGCGCCGCGCGGCCAACGCGCACGGCACCACCCAGCGCGCCGCGCGGTTCCTGGAGACGCTGGAGACGGAGGGAGAGCGGCTGGGCCGCTACGCCGGCAGCTTCGGCGACCGCCTCTTCTCGCACCTGATGAAGCTGTATGGCCTGTCCCGCGCCGAGGCGGTCCGCGTGCACGACGCGCGGCTGGCCGAGGCCGTCCGCCAGGAAGCGGACACGCTGCTGCGCGCCGCCGAGCAGGTGCGCCTCATGGAGTACGAAGTGGGCCTGAAGCTGTATGAGCGGGTGAAGAAGGGCGCGCGGATTGTCGCGCCGGAGGACGAACAGATTCTGTCGCCCACGCAAGCGGCCTACCGCTTCGACGGCGAGTACTGGAACGACGAGCTGCGCTCCTACCGGGTTCGCATCGACAGCCGCTGCATCGAGGAGACGCCATGACCGCCCATCTGACGGGCCTGATTGCCGCCGCCCTGCTCGCGGCAGCCCCCGGTGGGCCGGGCCGCGCGGGCCCTGGCACCAACCCCATCGTCTCCAAGGCCAAGGAGCGCGAGGAGCTCATCGCCAAGCTCAAGCGCGACATCTTCAAGGTGGACCGCGCCATCGGCGAGACGGAGCGCCTCATCTCCAAGAGCCGCAACGCGCCCTACCTGCCGGACCTCCAGTTCCGGCTGGCCGAGCTCTACGTGGAGAAGAGCCGCTACGTGTACTACCTCCAGGCGGAGTCCCGCCCGGAGGGCGCCAGCGGCGCCATCGTCTCGCCGGAGACGCGGCTGCTGAAGCAGAAGGCCGTGCAGATGTACTACCGGCTGCTGCGCGAGTACCCGGACTTCAAGGACGGCGACCAGGTGACGTTCTACCTGGCGCACGAGCAGCGCGAGCTCGGCCAGTTCGACGAGATGCTCAAGACGCTGGGCGATTTGACGCGCAAGTTCCCCAGCAGCCCGCTGCGGCTGGAGTCCGAGCAGATATTGGGCGACCACTTCTTCGACAAGGCCGACCTGGGCCAGGCGGAGAAGCACTACCAGGCCATCCTCGAGGCGCCGCCGTCCCCCGTGCACGACCTGGCCCGCTACAAGATGGGCTGGATTCGGGTGAATCAGGCCAAGCACGCGGAGGCCGTCACGTTCTTCGAGGCCGCCGCCGCCAGCGCGCCGCTGCCCGGCGTGGACGTGAAGAAGGCGCTCAACGTCAAGCGAGAGGCCCTGCTCGACCTCGTCTACAGCTACACCGAGGCGAAGCCGCCCAAGGGCGCGCTCAACTACTTCGAGAAGCTCAGCGACAGCCGCGCCACGTATGCGCTCGCGCTGGACAAGCTGGGCAACCGCTACTTCATCAAGCAGCAGTACGAGTGGGCCATCCCCGCGCTGCGCAAGCTGATGGAGATTCAGCACGACCCCGAGCTGGACTTGGAGCGCGGCCAGAAGCTCTACGACGCCATCAAGGCCTCCAAGGGCAAGGTGCTGCCGGACCCCGAGGACCTGCGCATCCTCGTGCGCGCCGCGGTGCAGAGCAAGACGGACCCGGAGCTGCAGGAGACCGAGCGCAAGAAGCAGTTGGTGGAGCTGGAGGAGATGGCGCGCGACCTCTCCACCCTGCTCCACGTGGAGGCCCAGAAGAAGAACGACCGGGCCGTCTACCTGAGCGCGGCGGAGGCCTATCAGGCGTACCTGGGCCTCTTCCGCCCCGAGCAGCACGTGCGCACGATGATGAAGAACCGCGCGGACGCGCTGTTCTCCGCCAACGAATACCCCGAGGCCGCGCGCCAGTTTGAGGAGCTGGCCCGCTACCACGTGAAGGCCAAGGACGCGAAGGGCGAGGAGGAGGCGCTCAACGCCGCGCTGCTCGCGCACTTCTCCACGCTCAAGCCCGAGGAGGCGCAGAAGCGCAACGCCTTCGAGGTGGCGGACGCGCGCCAGGCCATGAAGCTGTTGGGCGCCGACTTCGTGTCGCGCTACCCCCGGAGCGAGAACGCCCTGGTGGTGAAGTTCAACATCGCCCGCGCCTACTACGAGGACGGCGAGTACCCGAAGGCGTCGGAGCTCTTCACCGCCTTCGCGCTGAGCCACCCGCAGCACAAGGACGCCCCCGTCGCGGGCAACCTCGCGCTGGACAGCCTGCGGCAGCTCAACGACTTCAAGGGCCTGGACGAGACGGGCAAGAAGCTGCTCGGCGCGCCGCTGCCCGCCAGCTTCCGCGCGGACGTGCAGAAGATCCTCACGCAGAGCCGCGCCGAGGCGCTGGACGAGCTCGCGCTCCAGAGCGCCCAGGAGACGGGCGACGTCATCCAGGGCCTGGTGAAGGTCGCCGACGAGAACAAGAACTCCGACATCGGAGAGAAGGCGCTCTACGGCGCGTTCACCGCGGCGCGCGAGAAGCGCGACATGCAGGCCGAGCGCGAGCTGGGCGCCAAGCTGGTGCAGGACTACCCGAAGAGCCAGTACCTGTCCGACGTGCTGCTCACGCTGGGCCGCCACGCGGCGGAGGCCGCGGCGTTCGGCGAGGCGGCGAGCTGGTTCGAGCAGGTGGGCCAGAAGCTGGGCGGCGACTTCGCCGCGGTGGACGGCTGGCTCGCGGGCGCGCGGCTGCGGCTGGCGCTGGGTGAGTACAAGGAGGCCGCCCGCAACCTGGAGGCCGCGGCCGACATGGCCGGCGCGCGCAAGCCCGAGGTCCTGGTGATGCTCGCGGAGACGCGGCTGAAGCAGAAGGACTACGCCCGCGCGAAGACGGCGGCCGAGTCCGCGCTGAAGCTGGACCGCCAGAGCGCCGCCGCCGCGGCCGTGCTGGCCGAGGTGCAGGCCACCACCGCGCCCACCGCGTCCGCCGACGCGCTCGTCGCCACCCTCACCACCGCGGTGCAGGGCCCCAACGGCGGCACGGAGGAGGCGGCCAAGGGCCTCTGGTACCTGGGCGAAATCCTCTACCGCGGCTACAAGGACCTGCCCGCCGACCAGGTGGAGGAGAAGGTCGCCGCGCTCCAGAGCCTGGAGGGCATCTACACGCAGGCCGCGTCGCTGGGTTACGCGGAGTGGGCGGTGGCCTCGCTGTGGAAGCTGGCGCTCGCCTACGGCCACATCGCGGACGTGGTGGAGGGCACGGCCGTCCCCGCGGGCCTCTCCGCCGCGGAGGCGCAGCAGTTCCGGGCCGCGGTGAAGGAGCAGGTGACGCCGCTCAAGGCCCGCTCCGAGGAGGCCTTCAAGGCCTGTCTGTCCCGCGCCGAGTCGCTGGAGGTCTTCAGCGCCGCGGTGGTGGGCTGCCGGGGCCGCACGGAGACGGCGGCGCTCCCCGTGCCGCAGCCGGGAGCGCCGACGCAGCCCGCGTCGCTGGAGGAGCTGCGCAAGAAGGCCGAGCGCACGCTCAACGCGGAGGCGCTGGAGGCCCTGGGGCTGGCCTATCTGGACGCGCGGCAGTACGGCATGGCGCAGCTCACGCTGGGCCGCGTCACCGAGCTGCAGGACACGCGGGCCTCGGCGCACTCCGCGCTGGGGCTGGCGCTGCTCAACATGGGTGACGCCATGGGCGCGCGCGAGGCGTACGGCCGCGCCATGGACTCCGACCCGACGTTCGGCAAGGCCCGCCTCAACCTCGCCGCGCTGCGCTGCCGCTTCGGTGACGTGGACGGCGCCCGCCGCGAGCTGGCCGTGTTGAAGGACGTGGCCTCGCTGACCGGCAACGACGTGGACGGCGGGTGGAAGGCATGCAAGTGAGGCCCGCGCGAGCATCGTGGCTCGGCGCCGCGCTGGCCGCCGCCCTCTGCGCCTGTGGCGGCGAGGGCGGCCGGCTGGAGGGCAGCGTCACGTCGCTGCTCGACCTGAACTACGACCGCGCGGAGGCACAGCTGGCCGAGGGCGAGCTCGCCGTGAGCTTCGTCACGCAGCAGGGCACGGGCACCAACACCGTGCTGAAGGTCAGCGCCCGGGTGGCGGACCTGCTCCCGGAGGGCTACACCGGCCCGCTCGACGTCAACCTCGCGGAAGTCCTGGCAAGCGGCGCCCAGCGCGGCGCCGTGGGCCGCAACGTGCTGGACGAGCCGGCGCGGACCTTTCCGGAGCTCCGGGTGGGCGGCCTGAAGGTGAAGGCCCTGCCTGGCCAGCAGGGGCAGCGCATCTCCGGCGAGTTCCACGTCACGTTCGTCAACGGCACCCACACCTATTCCGGGCGCACCATCTTCGGAAGCTTCGAGGCGACGGTTCCATGAAGCGCTTTGTCCTGCTCACCCTCCCCCTCCTCTCCGCCTGCGGCCCCAGCTACAGCCTGCGCGTGCCCGACGCCATGGAGAGGAAGCTCCCCTACGAGGCGCGCATCGAGCTGCTGGAGGCGGAGAACAACCTCGCGCTCGCCATCGACAAGGTGGACGAGGCCGACAACGAGATTGGCCGCGCCCGCGACAACATCCGCCGCGCCCGCTCCCGCAAGGAGGCCGCCGAGGACGAGGTGGACCGCGCCACGGACGAGGTGTCGCGCGAGGTGGCGAAGCTGGCCATCGCCGAGGCCGAGGCCCGCGTGGACTACCTGCGCGCCCGGCAGCGGCTCACCGTGGGCCTGCGCGACGTGGAGCGTCTGGCCCTGCGCTGCGCCTTCGCGGAGTTCGAGCTGGCCCGGCTCCAGGCCGCGCGCAAGGCGAAGGTCGAGGGCAGTGAGCGCCTGGACCCGAAGAAGTTCGAGTCGCAGGTCTCCGAGTGCAAGGCGGAGGTGAAGGAGGAGCGCGCCGGGCTCGCCGGAGACGAGAAGGAAGAGAAGACGGCGCGGGAGGCGTGGGAAGCGAAGAAGGCGGCGCTGGCGAAGAAGACCTTCGACGCGCGCGCCAGTCCCTACGTGGAGAACCTATAAATGACGACTGCCAGCATCCTGGTCCTCCAGTTGCTCACCGCGCAGCCCGCCAGCCCGGACACGGCGGCCCTGGAGCGCACCGCCGCCGTGGAGAGCGCCCGGCTGGAGGCGTCCCCGGACGACGCGGACGCGCTCTACCGCCTGGGCACCGCCTTCCTCGCGCTCAACACGCCGAAGAAGGCCGTGGCGCCGCTCAAGAAGCTGGTGGCCCAGGAGCCGGACCTGATTCCGCCCAAGCTGGCCCTGGCGCGCGCGCTGCGCCTGTCGGGTGAGCCGGAGCAGGCGCGCGCGGTGCTCGACACCGCCATCGCCGCGTTCCCAGAAGAGGCCACGCTCCGCGCCGAGCGGGGATTGCTGGCGCGCGTGCTGGACGAGCGCGACGTGGCCATCAGCCAGTACGCGGTCGCCGCGGAGCTGTCCCCGCAGGACGCCGAGCTGCGCTTCAACCTGGGCGAGGCCCTCCAGCGCGCCAACCGCACGGATGACGCCATCGAGGCGTACCGCGAGGCGCTGAAGCTGGACGCGAAGCTCAACGTGGCGCGGGTGAATCTGGGCAAGGCCCTGGCGGAGAAGGGCCTCAACGGAGAGGCCAAGGAGACGCTGCGCGAGGCCACCCGCCAGAAGCTGGGCGACACCGAGGCCCACTACAACCTCGGCGTGCTCCTCATGCGGGAGAACGACCTGGACGGCGCCATCGCCGAGTACCAGCGCACGCTCGCCGCGGACCCCAAGCACGCCTGGGCGCACAACAACCTGGGCGTGGCGCTCAACGAGAAGGGCGACCCGCGCAAGGCCACCGACGCGTTCCTCAAGGCCATCGCCGCGGACCCGAAGTTCGCCGAGGCCCAGTTCAACCTGGGGCTGGCGTACTACCAGCTGGGCGACAACGTCCGGGCGCTGAAGGCCTTCGAGAAGGCGGTGGTGCTGGAGCCCCGCCGCTCCAGCGGGCCGTACACGCAGCTGGGGCACCTGTACCTGACGCAGGGCAAGAAGAAGCAGGCGGTGGAGGCGTTCAAGAAGGCCATCGAGAAGATGGCCGACGACGGCAAGGCGACCACCGAGCCGTATCAGGGCCTCGCGCGCGCCTGGCTCAGCCTGGGCAAGGCGGACGAGGCGGTGGCCACGCTCAAGACGGCCGTGGCCGCGTTCCCGAAGGACGCGAGCGCCCGGGCCGCGTACGGCGAGGCGCTGCGCGCCAAGGGCGATCTGGACGGCGCCATCGCCGAGTACGAGGAGGGCGTGAAGCTGGCGCCCACGGTGGAGAACCGGCTGGCGCTCGCGAACGTGTACGCGCAGAAACGGGTGGGCGCGAAGGCACGGCCGCTCTACGAGACACTCCTCAAGGAGGAGCCGGGCCACCGCGGCGTGACGCTGGCGCTCGCGGACCTGCTGCTCGCCATGGGCGACTATGTGACGGCGGAAGGGTTGCTCAAGCCCAAGGACGGCGAGGAGGCCGACACCGCGGCGCTGGCCCGGCTGGGCATCGTCCACTCCCGGCGCGGGCGTCCGGACCAGGCCGTGGCGGAGCTCGAGGCCGTGGTGGCGAAGGACCCGGCGCAGTTGGAGGCCCGCGCGGAGCTGGGCTTCATCTACCTGCGTGGCGGTGACGGCGCGAAGGCGAAGAAGGTGCTGACGTCCGTGCTCGCGGTGGACCCTGGCCATCCGCTCGGCCTGCTGTACATGGGCCACACGCTGTACCAGCAGGGCAACACGAAGGGCGCGGAGAAGTCCTTCCGTGGCGCCGTCCAGGCCGACCCGAACTTCGCCGAGCCCCACAACGCGCTGGGACAGCTGCTGGAGGCGACGAAGCGGCCCGCCGAGGCGCGCGACGCCTACAAGATGGCCGTTCAATTGCAGCCGGACCACGAGGACGCGAAGGCCGCGCTGGGCCGGCTGACGGCGTCCGCGCCCACGCCGTAGGCTGCTGACGCACGGGCCGTGCGGCGCACGCATGGCCCGCGAGCTCACGCCGGAGGCCAACCCGCGGCCACGGCGCACGCACGGCCCTGCGCTTACGCGGGGACACGGGCCGCGGCGCACCAGAGGGCAGTCTCCTGCCCCAGGCTCCGCCAACATCGGCGCGGCGCTGTGTTGACTGAACCTACGCCGGGACGCCCAGCAACACCGCGCCCACGGCGACCAGCCCCGCGCCCGCGAGCTGCCGCCGCCCCAGGCGTTCGCCCTGGAGCGCGGCGAGCATCAGCGCGAAGGCGATGGAGGTATTGCGGAGCGTCAGCACCGCGCCCGCCCCACCGCTCGCCAGCGCCGTCAGGAGCAGGCCGAAAGACACAGAAGAGATGAGCCCTGTAATCAGGACCAGCCCTGGCGCCTGCACCACCTCATGCCGGAAGACGGCCCACCCCTGCTGGCGCCCTCGCTCCAAGATGAGGACTGGCAGGGCGACGAGCAGCCCCGTGGCGAACAACGCCGGAGGCTGCGCCCCCTCGCCGAGCGCCATCTTGTAGCTCAGGTGGTAACCCGCGATCCCCACCGCGGACACGGCCGCCCACGACACGCCCGCCCCCGTGGGCCCCGTGGGACGCGACAGGTTCATCACCGCGAGCCCGCCAGCGAGCAGCACCACGCCCGACACGGTCCAGGACGACACGGACTCCCCCAGCCACAGCACCGACACCGGCCAGACGAGCACCATCGCGCCACCTCGCGACACCGTGTAGGCGAGCCCCAATGGGGCCTGCTTCAGCGCGCGCGCGAGCCCCAAGAGGTACAGGCTCTCGCACACGCCCGCCCACAGCGCCCAGGCCAGGCCGCGCGCGTTGGAGAACGCCGGTCCGCTCATCCCCAGTGCCCAGAGACCGCTTGCCACGACCACCACCGAGATGACGCTCACCACGCCCACTTCCGGGTTGGGGTGTCGCTTGAGCAGCGCGTTCCACGCGGCGTGCAGGAACGCGGACGACAACACCCAGATCAACGCGACAGTCTCCAACGTGGCTCCTCGATGCATCGTCACTACCGCAACGGCGTCCTGCGCGCAGCGCCCTCCTCCCGGGCGGCCTCCATGCGCTCGCTGTTCGGAAATGTCGGGACTTTTGCGGCGTCAAAACCCCCGACATTTCCGAACAGCGCGCCATCCAGCGTGGGCCGCCCCGCCATCCCGGGCCCCCGCACGCACGAGCAAGGCTTCCACCTGCGTGCGCACCAGGGAAGGGGCGTCTGCCCCAAGGCAAGCACCGGCCAACAACCGTGCCCCAAAGAAAGACGTCGGAATCGGTGCGGCGCTCGCCCACATCCAGACGCGGCAATTCCTCTCACTGTATCCCCATATGCAACAGCGCCCTGTTCCTCGTAGCAGAACCTGTCACAAGCGATGAATCACAGAGAGGACGCCAGCTCAGACAGACAGCTGGCATGTGGCGTGCTCCGGGGATGCGTGGTCCGGAGCCTCGATTCCGCGAGGCGCAAGGGCCGTTCACCCCGAGAGGAGCCCCACCCCATGTCATCCCAATCTTCCGCTGCTGGGCGTCACTTTTTCCAATCCGCCCTGACGCTGATGATGTTGAGCATCTTCACCCTCCAGGCGGGCTGTAGCCGCAGCCCCCAGACCAGCCCCTGGACGATGGAGAAGACCCGGCTCCTGGCGAGCCGCATCGTCCACCGCGACGTGGAGCCGGCGCGCGTGGTGGACGACAGCCTCGAGCGCTTCGGCCGTGTCCAGGTCAGGCTGAGTGAGGAGGACGCGCCTCGGACCCTCTCGTTCATGCTGCGCCAGGAGCTCACGCGCGGCGACGGCGTCACGGTCATCCAAATCGTCGACGAGCAGACCGGCAGCCGAAGCGTCTACCAGATGCATGACGAGACGGGCGAGGCCATCATCGCCACCGAGGCGGGCACGCAGCGGATGACCTTCAACGCGGACGGCACCGTGCGGGTCGGCAATGCCCTGGCCCACAACGAGCGGCAGGCCGCCGAGCTCCTCCACAAGACGGGCGTGATGGCGCCGGTGTCCGAGTACTCGCTCACGGTCCTGCTCGACACCCTCTACCAGTACCTGCCCGAGAGTGAGACCGGCAGGGGTGGGGCAGCGGCGGCCGTCGTCGTCGTCGTGTGGCTGGCGGGCTCCTTCTTCATCTGCAGCAGCGAGTACACCCGCAAGGGCTGCAACACCAACAACGGCATGTCCACCTACTGCCGCGACTACTGCCGTCAGGTCGGCTGCGCCTGCTGGAAGTAGCCCCCTCCTCGCCCACGGGAAACAGCATCCCATGCCTGCCCTGCCCCAATCCCATCTCGGCTGGAAGGGAGTCCTCGGAGGGCTGCTGCTCCCGTGGGTGGCCTGTTCATCAGAGCAGCCCCCTCGACGCGCGGCGACGGAAGTCCCGCGCGTCGTCTCCGTCTTCTCCCGCCTGGACTCGGAGCTCCTCCAGAAGTCGCCATGCGCCCAATCCGCTGGCGCGTGCGAAGAGGTCGCGCTGGAGGACTTCTCATGTCCCCGGAAGGCCGCGGCGGAGGTGCTCATCGTCTCCGGCCACAGCCTGCCGCCGCAGTACCTCCACGCGGGGCCAGAGGCGCTGGCGCGCGTCGCGGCCTGCTATCGCCCGGAGCTCATCGTACTGGACACCTGCTACGGCTTCTCCCTGCCGCTGCTGGATGCGCTCGCCGACGCGCTCCCCGGCGCGCTCGTGGTGGCCGCCACCTACAAGCTGCCGCCGCACGGGCTGCGCTACGAAGAGGGCTTCTTCCTCGCTGGCACCGCCGACGCGCGCTCGGAGCGGGTCCACACGCGCTCCGGCAAGCCGCTGACACGCTGGCGGCTGGACCCGGACGTCCTCAACCAGGCCCATGACATGCTGGAGGACTGGAGCGTGGACGCGCTGGAGGCGCGCCTCGTGCGAAAGCTGCCCAACCTGGTGAGCGTGGAGCTCCCCGGCACCCAGGCCTCGGCCCTGGCACCGGTGGCCCCGGAGCGCTTCCGCCGCCCATGAACCTGCTCCTCGCGCTGCTCGCGGGCCTGCTGCAAGGCGCCGCCTTCCTGTTCCCCACGGCCCAGCCGCTGGTGTGGCTGGGCGTCGCGTGCGTGGCGGTGGCCGTGCACCGGTCCCCCAGCGGCCTTCGCGCCGTGGCGCTGCTCGCGCTCGCGGCGGTGGTGCGGCAGGCGGTGGCGCTGCACTGGTGGGTGGACACGGCCCACCACTTCGCGCCGGGTGTGGCAGGGGCCGACTTCACGCTGGCGGCGCTCGGGTGGGTCGTCTCGGGAACGGCGGCGCAGCTCCCGTCGATGGTGCTCCTCCTGACCCCTGCGCGCAGGTGGCCGCCCCGCCTCTGGTTGCCCTTCACCTGGGCCCTGGGCGAGGCCGTGGCGGAGGCCCTCTGCGGCTTCTCCATGACGCAGGTCCTGCACTCCCAGTGGGCACAGCCCTCGATGCTGCGGGCGCTGGCCCATGTCGGCTGGTGGCCCCTGTTGCTGCTGTGCCTCCATGCCGCCATCAGCGTGGGCGAGGCCGCCGTGCGGCGCACACCCCGGCTGCTCGCGCCGGCGGGGCTCGTCCTGGGCGCGCTCGCGCTGGTGCCACCGCTGCCGCCCGTCGACGACGCACTGTCGGGCGTGGGCGTGGTGCATCTGGCCTCGTTGGCGCACGTGCCAGGGACGGCGCCCGAGGGGACGTCGTTGCTCGTGTGGCCCGAGAGCACCGTGCGCGGCAACCAGCGCCTCCCAGAGGGCCCGCTGCCCCAGCCGACACCGCTGGCCGCGCTCGCGGACACGCCCCTGCCCGTGGCGAGCCTCGCGGGCCTCACGCTGCGCACGGAAGGCCAGTACCTCACCGCGGCGGGCGCCTTCGACGCGCAGGGGCGCCTGCTCGCGAGCCGGGGCAAGGCGGTGCTCGTCCCGGTGGGTGAGCGCGTCTTCCTGGGGCTGCGCGGTCGCGGCGAGCCGCTGACGCCCGGCAAGGCACCGCCGCTGCTGTCCGTCGCGGGGCGGCGGCTCATCCCGCTCATCTGCTACGAGGCCTTCAGCCGCCCCACGTCGTTGGAGGGACAGGCCGGCGGAGGCGACCTCATCGCCGTGCTCGCCAGCGACCTGCCCCTGGTGGGCAATCGCTTCGCGTGGGAGCAGGCCGTGGGCGCGGTCATCCTGCGCGCCGTGGAGCAGCGCGTGCCCGCCGTCCGCGCATCACTCGCGGGGCCCGCCGTCATCGTGTCGTCGGATGGGCGGGTGCTCGCTCGAAGCGAGCCGGGAACGAGCGGAGTCCTCACCTGGCACCCGAGAGATGGCCTGCTCGAACTCGGCACCGCCGCCTGCCAGACGGCGCCCTCCGCGGGAAAGGTCCTCGGCCATCGGGCGTGGTGTGGAGGGGCACCACGCGTCCGGGACCCTTCCCGCGGAGAGCTGAAGCCCATCGAGGGCCGCGCGCTCACGGAGACAGCGGCGCTCGGCCCTCTGGAATGACGAGCGGTCCGGGCGAACCCGGCCACTCCACGACCTGCACCCGCAGCCCGAAGACCCGGGCCACCAGCTCCGGCGACAGCACCTGCGCCGGGGAGCCCAACTGCACCACCCTGCCCCCCGCGATGACCGCCAGCCGGTGCGCATACCGCGCCGCGAGGTTGAGGTCGTGCAACACGGCCAGCACCGCCCCGCCCTCCTGGGCGAAGCGCGTCGCCGCCTCCAGCACGAGGTGCTGGTGCGACAAGTCCAGGCTCGCCGTCGGCTCATCCAGCAGCAGATAGCGGTGCCCGGACGCCACCGGCTCGGAGAGCTGGGCCAGCACGCGCGCGAGCTGCACGCGCTGCCGCTCGCCGCCCGACAACGTGAGATACGAGCGAGACGCCAGATGCCGCGTGTCCGTGGCATCGAGCGCCGCCACCGCCGCCGCCAGGTCCGCGCTGCCCTCCTGACGGCTCGCGTGAGGACTGCGGCCCAACAGCGCCACCTCCAGTGCCGTGAAGCCAAAGCCCAGGGACGACTCCTGCGGGAGCACCCCCAGCCGCCGCGCCCTGTCCCGCGGACGCCACCGCTCCAGGGGGATGCCCTCCAGGAGCACCTCCCCCGTCGTGCAGCGCAGCTCGCCCGTCATCGCCGACAAGAGCGTGGACTTGCCCGCGCCGTTGGGGCCCACCACGGCCAGCACCTCACCGGGTTGGACGGACAGGTCCAGGGGCCCCAGCGTGCGACCCCGGCCGCGCCACACCTCGACTCCGCGAACCTCCAGACTCATGCGGCCCCCTTGCGCGACAGCAGCGCGATGAAGACAGGAACGCCCAACACGGACGTGAGCGCGCCCACGGGCAGCTCCGCGGGGATGGCCGCCGTGCGCGCCAGCAGGTCGGCGCCCACCAGCAGCGAGGCCCCCAGGAGCGCCGAGGCCCCCAACAAACGCCGATGGTCCGGCCCCAGCGCCAGCCGCAGCAGCGCGGGCACCAGCAGCCCCACGAAGCCGATGACGCCGGACACGGACACCGCCGCGCCCACGCCCAGCGCGGCGGAGAGGATGAGGCGGCGCTTGAGCCGCTCCACGTCCACGCCCAGGTGCCACGCCTCCCGCTCACCGAGTAGCAACAGGTTCAACGTGCGCGCCTCACGCAGCAACAAGGCCAGCGCGACGAGCAACGGCACCGTGGCCGCGCCCACCACCTGCCACGACGCACCGCCCAGGCTGCCCCAGCTCCAGAAGGTGATGGAGCGCAGCTGCGCGTCCGTCGCCAACTGCGTGAGGAGCCCGATGCCCGCGCCCGCGCCCGCGCTGACGGCGACGCCCGCCAGGAGGATGCGCGCGGTCTCGGTGCGCCCCCCGCCCGCGCCCAACCGATGCGCGAGCAGCGTCGCCCCCAGGGCGCCCAGGAAGGCCGCCAAGGGCACCGCCAACAGCCGCAGCGGGCCTAGATGGGCGCTGAGCGCGACGTCCATGACGATGGCCGTCACCGCCCCCAGCGCCGCCCCACTGGAGGTGCCGAGCAGGCCCGGCTCCACCAGCGGGTTGCGGAACAGCGCCTGGAGCGCGGCACCACAGGTGGCCAGGACCGCGCCCACCATGATGCCGAGCGCCACGCGCGGCAGGCGGATGGACCACAACACCGCCTGCTGCACGGACTCGAGCTTGTGCCCGATATCCAGGCCCACCAGGTCCAACAGACTGCCCGCCAGCGCCAGTGGTGGCACCGACACCGCGCCCACGGCGAGCGACAGGAGCACGACCCCCAACAGCAGCAGCGTCAACGGCAGCCACGGACGCGGGGCCACCGAGGTGACGTGCTCCTTCGGAGGGTACGTCGCGGAGACGGGCGCAATCCCCGACGCGCTCATTTGCCGTCCCGAGCCGGGGCGACGAACCCATCCTGCAAGCGGCCCACGGCCCCCCCCAGGTGAGGGCCGAGGCCCATGAAGTGAACGTCGTCCACGGTGATGAGCCGCCAGCCCTTCACCTGCGACAAGCCGGGCGTGTTCGCCAGGCCCGCCTCGCCGCCCATGGGCTCCAGGGAGCTGGCGGGCATGAGGATGAAGTCCGGCGCGGCCTCGATGACCGCCTCGGCCGTCAGCGGCTTGTGGCCCCCGTAGCCAGCGATGGCGTTCACGCCCCCCGCCAGCGTGACGAGCTCACCGGCCGCCGTGCCCGCGCCCGCCACCATGAGGACGTTGGCGCCCCGCGCATACAGGCCCAGCACGCGCGGCGGCTTCGCGTCCTTGCGCGCCGCGGTGCGCTCGGAGGCCTTGCGCAGGTCCGCGTCGAGCTGCTTCACCAGCACCTCCCCCTGCTCCACCTTGCCCAGGTGTTTGGCGAGCGTCCGGATGCGCTCGCGCGTGGCGTCGACGGTGGGCTTGTTCGACAGCACCACCACCTCCACGCCCGCGGCCTTGAGCTGCTCGAGCACGCCCGGCGGACCGGCCTCCTCCGAGGCCAGCAGGCGCGTCGTGCCCAGCGCGATGATGGCCTCCGACGAGAGCGCCCGCTGGTAGCCCACCTTCGGCATCTTCCGGGCGGACTCCAGCGCGAGGCTGGTGTCATCCACGCCCACCACCTGCCCGCCAGCGCCCAGGGCGAAGACGGTTTCCGTGACGGCGGGGCCAATCGTCACCAGCTTCGCCGCGCTGACTGGCGCCGTGGCGGCGGCCTGGGGCTTCGCGGGCGCGGGCGGCGCCGCGTGCGCGAGCGAGGCCACCGCCAGGAAGACCGCCGACACTCCGCGCGCGAGGACCATCACGCCACCTCCCGCGCGGGAATGGCCTTGGCCAGCGCCTCCGCCAGGGCGCGCCACTCGGGCGACTCGGCTTGGCCGGGCTTCCGCTTGCCGAAGATGAGCGCGATGTTCTCACCGTCGGCGTCGAACAGCTCCACCGACGTGACGACGCCGTCCCGCGTGGGCTTGCGCACCACCCACGCCGAGGCGACGTTGTCCGCGCGGACGTGGAGGTTGAAGGCCGGGTCCAGCACGTTCATCCACGGCCCCATCGGCTTCACGTTCTTCACCGGGCCGGTGTGAATCTGGATGCAGCCCGGGTTGCCCACGAAAATCATGATGGGCAGCTCCGCCGCGGACGCCTTCTCCAGCACCCACGTCAGCGCGGACGGTGACACCGCGGTGGTCAGCTCCGGCTGCGCCAGCCGGAGCGCCTGGGTGCGCGCCACGCCGAAGCGGTTCAGCAGCATGAAGAACTCGTGCGTGTCCTGCAGCGCGCGCCAGCCCTCGCGCAGGCCGGTGGCGTCAATCTCACTGTCCGGCTTGGGGGCCGTGGGGGCCTTGGCCGGAACGATGTCCAGCACGGGCGACTGCTCCGCGTGCGTGAACTCCTTCACCAGCGCGTCGAAGGTCTCCTCGCGACCGGCCTCCTCCACATAAACCTTGTGGATGGCCATGCCCGACGCGTCGAAGAACTGGAGGCTGCGCCGGATGCCGTCACCGTGCGGCTCGCGGATGGCGAAGCCGAAGGTCCACCGCGAGAAGAACAGGCGCAGGTCGATGTCCTCGTCCAGCACCAGTCCCTGCTTGCCGTGGAGTTCGACGTTGCGCCACGTGCCGCGCTTCTCGTGCACGGCGTGGGCGTTGCGGGTGAGGGACATCACCCGGCCCAGCGATTCGAAGCGGGGCAGGAGCGCGTCGAGCCGGAGGTCCAGCCGGACGACCGTCTCGCCCAGGCCGGTTGCGAGCAATTGCGCCTCACTGACCCCCAGTTGCTCCGCGGCGTCGCGGATGCGGGTACGGGGCTGCTCCTCACGCAGGGTCTGCCAGCGCTGGCGCAGGCGGGAGGGCTCGGAGACGGATTCGGAGTTCGCGGTCTGAATCATGTTGGACACCAGGAGAAGGGAGACTGCTCAGTGCGCGGACGGCTGCGCGACCGCGCGACCGCCCGAGGTGGGACCGGGCACCTTCGCCCAGCGGAGCGACAACATCCCGGGGGTGCCGGCGTCGTCGTAGTAGGACTGCATCGCGATCTTGAAGTAGGCGCCCTCGTCGGAACGAACGACGTAGACGTTGCGACGCGCGGCGAGCGCATGCGTCGACATGTCGTACGCGTACCAGCCGTCGCCCACGTTGAAGGCGCTGTCCGGGTCCTCGCCGCGGTCCGGGCCGTCCTCGGCGTCCGCGAGGTAACCATCCGCGGGCGCCTGGGTGACCTGCGCGAAGTCCGTCTCGGTGAGCACCGCCACCGCCACGTTTCCGCTGCCGCTCACGCCGCCGCGCGAGAGGATGTTGAAGCGCTGGAAGGCCACGTCCCAGGCGGCGTCCGTCGCCTTGCTGACCTGCGTGCCGTGGTCCAGGTCCAGGGCAATCCACTCCGAGCTGCTCGTGGCATTCACGGTGGTGGTGTACGAGCCGTCGCCATTGGACACGTGCGTGATGTGCGTGCCGTTCACCGGCGCGTTTTCGTCCGGGTTCTGGGGGTCGTTCGGGTCCGGGTTCTCCGTGTCGTTGGGGGGCAGCGAGAGGTCGTCGCCGCAAGCGGACAGCGAGCCGGCCAGCAGCAGGGCGGCGGCGGCGCGGCCCAGGAACGAGGAACGGGAGGCGAAGCGGGACATGGTGACTCCTTGGAGAGGGGTTGAGGGAGGAGGAAGCGTCAGAGGCGCGCGGAGATGCCGGCCTGGATGGCGCGCGGAGGAATGGGGAGGTCCGAGGGGTTGCCCGCGTTGGCGAGGTTGGTGCCCAGTACGAAGAGCTGGAGCTCCTCGCGCATGCGCCAGCCCAGGCGGGCATCCACGGTGACGTAGGAACGGGACTGGTACGGGTTGGCGACGCCGTCACCGTCCGTGTCCGGGTAGAAGGGACGAGGCCCCACGAGCGCGCCGCGCACCCAGGCCTCCAGGCCCGACACGCGGTGACGCCAGGTGGCCTGCGCCGTGAGCCGGTGCCGCGCCTGACCTTCCAGCGCCAGCCCCGTGTCCTCCGAGCGGCCGTCGGTGAGCGAGTAGCCCAGCTCCGCGGAGATGCGCCCGGGGAGCTGCTGACGCACGCCCACCTCACCGCCGCGCACGCGGGCCCGTTCGATGTTCACGTAGGTGAAGATCTGCTGCGGACCGACCATCTCCGTGGAGACGCCAATCATGTCGTGCAGGTTGTGCTGGAAGGCGCTCACCCAGATGAGCGAGGACTCACCGGGCTTCACCTCCACCGACATGTTGAGGCTGCGCGAGCGCTCCGGCCGCAGGTCGCGGTTGCCGCGCACCATGTAGCCCACGGTGGGGTTCTCGAAGTCGAGCAGCATCTCCTGGAAGCCCGGCGCCCGGAACGCCCAGCCGTAGCTGCCTCGCAGCGTGAGCCAGGTGACGGGGTCCATGCGCGCCGCCAGCCGGGGCGTCAGCGCCGTGCCGAACTGCGTGTCCGTGTCCACGCGCGCGCCCGGCACCAGCGTCAGCTTGAGGCGCGGCACCAACGTCCAGGTGTCCTGCAGGTAGAGCGACGCGCGGGCGCGCTGGCCAATGCCGTCCTCGCCCAGGCGGTCCGCCCGGAGCCACTCCCCCAGGAACTCCACGCCCGCCACGAAGGCATGGCTCCCACCCAGCTTCGCGTCGAGCTGCGCGCCCAAGCGGCCCTGCTGCTCGCGGGTGTCCTCGATGGTGTCCAGCGCGTTGGAGCGGCGCTGGTCTCTCAGGTAGCGGCGGTTGAACCACGCATACGCGCCGTCCACGCGCAGCTTCGCGGTGTCGGACAACGTCCACGTGGGAGACAGGCGCGTGGAGATCGAGTCGTCGCGGCTCGCGCGGTCGAAGATGGCGCCCGTCACGCCCACGTCCACGCCGCGCTGCACGCGCCGCGCATAGGTGGCGTTGGCCTGCAGCGCCGTGCCCGCCCCCATCCGCAGGTCGCCGCCCGCGGAGAGGTCCACGCCGTCCAGGCTGCTGCCCGTGGTGCCGATGCTCGTGGGGTCCAGGTGGTACGCGTCGCGCCGGGCGAGCCCGCCGCTCATGCGCAGGCCCCAGTCCTCCCCCTTCGCCTCACCGGTGGCGTCCAGCTCCAGCCGCTGCATGGAGCCGTACGACGCGCGCACCTCGGCGCCCAGCGGACGTCGCGCGCGCCGCGTGATGAGGTTCACCACGCCAGCCACCGCGTCACTGCCATAGAGGACCGACGAGGGGCCCTTCACGATTTCGACCTGCTCGATGTCCTCGGTGGACAGGCGCGACAGGTCCACGCTGCCAGCCACCCGGCCCGCGACGCGCTCACCGTCCACCAGCACCAGCACGTACTCCGGCGCCAGCCCCTGGAGCTGCACCGTGGCGCCCGCGAAGGTCTGCGTCACCTGGAGCCCGGGATGCGCGGCCAGCAACTCCGACGCGTCACGCGCCCCGCTGGCCAGGATGTCCGAACGGGTGATGACCTCCGTGGCCACCGCCGAGTCTTCCAGCCGCTCCGGCGAACGCGACGCCGTCACCACCGTGCGCGCCTCGGGGACGTCGAGCGCCTCCGACTCCGGCGCTTCACTGCCGCTGCCCCACGCCCACCCGGGCATGGCACAGGCCACGAAGAGCAAACACCCACGCCACGACATGCTGCGTCCTCCGGCGCAAGGCCGGGGGCCTTTCGCGGAAGGCCCTGTAGGGCGCTGGGCTCAAAGGCCTCGGGCCGCAGGTAACAGACCTCACTGCACCCGGGCCTCGGGCCCGGGGAACGACTCACACGTCAGCGGCCGTGGCCACTGACCTGCGCACCACCACCGCCCTCCGGCGGCGTCAGGGGCACCACCCGCGTCCGGTGGCACCGGCGGCACTTCAACTCCACGCCCGCCGGCACCAGCCGCGCCAACAGGCTGCCGCACAGACAGCGCAGCTCCTCCGCCCCGCTTTCACTGTGGCAACCGTCGCGCATCCGCCGCTCCTGGCTCGAAACGGGAAGGACGATATTGATAGTGATTCTCAAAGTCAATCCCTTGGCGAAAAAACCGTCGCCATGCGAACGCAGGTGCGCGCGAGCCGCCGCCCAGTGAACCCTGGAGGGGCGTGCCGAGACGCCGCGAGGAGACCTCGCGGGCGCCACCCCGTGCAGCCTGGGGAGCGCCCAGGCGAGGCCGCTCAGTGGACCTTGGGGCGCGCGGAGGCCTCACGCGCGAGGCGGACCTTGGGCGTCACCATGCGGGCAACGCCCGAGTAGAGCTGCTCCTCGGTGTAGACCTTGCGCACGCGGCGGTGGGTGCCGGGGAGGTAGGCGGGGCCGGGCCGCTCCAGCCACTGGAGGATGCGGACCTCGCCCGAGTGGGCCATGGCGGTCAGCAGCTCCGGAGGACACAGCTTGAGGTAGCGGCGCACCAGCGGCTTGAGCTTGCGGGAGAAGTTACGCCCGAGCACGGCGTGGCGCCGGCCGGAGTGCAGCGTCCCGTCGAAGCGGCGCGACAGGTGGAACAGCTCGTGAATCACCGTCTCCACGCGGGCCTGGGCGGTGGAGCCGCGGAAGAAGAGGGGCCGCAGGGTGATGCAGTAGAGCATCCGCTTGCCCCGGATGCGGATGATGGGCTTGCGGCGCCCGGTGCGGTCGGCGCTCTTGCCGCCCCGGAAGCACAGGGGCTTCACGGTGCCCCGCGAGGCCCGGCGCGCCTCCCCCGCCACCACGAGGATGCGGCCCGCCTTCACATGCCCGAACTCCGGCATCTTCGCCGCGATGTCCCGGATGAGGGAGCGGAGCGTCTTGTTGAAGTTGGGGCGGCGTCGGGCCACGGCTGGTGGACAGTCTAGCGGAAAAGACCTTGAGGCGACGTGCTGGGGTGGCCAGATTGTCTAGCGTCATGCGCTTGCGCTCGCCCATGTTCCGACTGGCCGTGGTGCTGTCCCTCTGTGCCGGGTGTGCTTCCGCCCCCGTCCGGCCCGCGGCTCCGGCCGTGCTCACCGCCCAGCAGACCCTCGTGTCCGCCCAGGGCCTCACGGACGCCACCCTACGCTACCAGGCCCAGGTGGCCAGCCCCGCCCAGGGGGTGGTGGAGCGGGCGGACTACGAGCTCGTCGCCGACGGGCAGGTGGTGAAGACGGGCACGGCGAAGCTGGACGTGCCGCTGGAGCCGGGCGTCCCCGCGGACATCGCCTTCGAGGAGCGCGCGCCCTATGTGAAGAGCGCCCAGGATTTGACGCGGCTCAGCGAGCAGGGCGGGACCCTGCTGCTGGCGCTGAGGGGGACGCTGGTGGTGCGCTCGGGCGACCACGAGGAGACGATTCCCTTCGCCGCCAGCCGAGCGGCGCGGGTGCCCCGGCTGCCCATCGTCGTGGTGGAGGAGCTGGACGGGGCGCGCTACTCGTCCGAGGAGGTGCAGCTCAACCTCCGCCTGGGCGTGCGCAACCCCAACCCCTTCCCGCTGAAGCTGGAGGGCCTGACGTGGACGGCCACCGTGGCCGGCAAGACGCTGGACAGCGGCACCCTGGCGCAGGCGGACACCGTGGACGCGTCCGCCACCGGCGTCTATCCGGTGGAGCTAACGGTGACACCGGACACCTGGGGCCCCGAGGTGAAGGCGCTCATCGCCAAGGGGCTCTTGCCCTATGGGGTGACGGGCGAGGTCACCGGGCCGCTGCTGCGGGTCCCCTACTCGCTGACGGGAGAGGTGAAGCTGAACGTCTCCCGGTAGAGTGGCGCACCTGTGCCCATCTATCTGTTGAGTGACGAGCACCCGGAGCTCTTCCCGCCTCCGGAGCGCGCCGACAAGAGCGGCGTGGTCGCCGTGGGGGGAGATTTGCGGCCCGAGCGGCTGCTGTCGGCCTACGCCCAAGGCATCTTCCCCTGGTACAGCGAGGGCGAGCCCATCCTCTGGCACTCGCCCAACCCGCGCTTCGTGCTGACGCCGGACCTGCTCCACACGGGGCGCTCGCTGCGAAAGACGATGGCCCGCGGCGTCTACGAGGTGCGCTACGACACGGCCTTCCGGCGCGTCATCACCGAGTGCGGCCGCATGCCCCGTCCCGGCCAGGCCGGCACCTGGATTACGGAGGAGATGCGGGAGGCCTACGTCGCGCTGCACGAGGCCGGCTTCGCGCACTCCGTGGAGGCGTGGGCGGACGGCGAGCTCCAGGGCGGCCTGTACGGCGTGTCCCTGGGCGCGGCCTTCTTCGGCGAGAGCATGTTCGCGCACGCGCCGGACGCGTCGAAGGTCGCCTTCGCCACGGCGGTTGAGCGCTTCCAGCGCTGGGGCTTCCACTTCATCGACTGCCAGGTGGAGACGGAGCACCTGGCCCGCTTCGGCGCGGTGAACTGGCCCCGCAAGCGCTTCCTCGCCGCGCTCGCCCAGGCGCTGAAGGAGCCCACGCGGCGCGGAGCGTGGACGGAAGACGCCCCCGCGCCGGCGTGAGCGCCGGGCGCGTTCGGGAATCCACGGGCCCCTTTGAATATCGGGAGCGGCGGGCCCGTCGCCCGGACGGACCCGATACCCGAGGAGCCGCCCCATGCGCTGGAGCCCCACCCTTCTGCTGCCCCTCTGCCTCGCCGCCACCGCCTGCGGGACGTCCGCGAAGCACCAGGCGCTCATCGAGCGCCGGGACGCCATCCGGCAGATGGATGCCGAGCGCGAGCTGGGCGCCCGCCAGGACTACCGCAGCATGACGGGGTTCCAAAACACGCGCTGGGGCATGACGAAGGAGGAGGTCCTGGCCGTGGTGCCAGGCGCCGTCCAGCACAACGCGTGGGGAGACCTGGGCGTCACCAGCGTCATCGCGGACCGCCCCGCGCTCGTCCAGTACCTCTTCGTCGAGGGGCAGCTCGCCGGCGTCGAGCTCCACTTCCCTTCGCCGGGCGCCGTTCGCGACCACTTCCATCAGGTGGAGGAGCTGCTGACCCTGAAGTACGGCAAGCCCGCCTCCCGGAGCGACAGCGCCATCGACGCGGCGAACCGCCTCGCGCTGGCCGAGCTGGCCAACAACCTCGCGGTCGCCTCGGACAACTACCACGCGGCGCGCAGCGGCTACCGGCCCAGCACCCCGGCGGTGGACAGCTTCGGCCGGCAGCGGGAAGCCAACGCGCGCGTGGACGCCGCCACCTCGTCCTACGACTACGCCCTGGCCTCCACGTGGCAGGACACGGAGACGGGCATCGTGCTCAACGGGAAGCAGGAGCCGGGGCTCAACCGGCTCTCCCTCCACTACTGGAGCGCGAGGCTGAAGCCCTTCCTCAAGAAGGAGCTCACGGTCCGCGCGCAGCAGTGGAAGGCAGAGCAGTCCCAGGCGCTTTGATTCCCCCCGCTCCGCCGGAGCACGGCGCCCATGACACGGGGCGTGCTCCGCGCGGGCGGCGCCCTACTTCTTGCACGGCGACAGCGTGCGCTTCGCGTTCAGCAGCTCCTCTTCCGAGGGGCTGCTGTAGCGCACCGTCTTCGGCGCCAGCTTGGGCTTGGCGGCGTCGTGGACGTTGAGCGTGCCCAGGGTGCGGCTGAGCACCGTGCGCAGTCCGGTGCTGTCATAGAGCGCGCCGAAGTACGCGCCGCCGCCGCGCAGCGGCATCGGGGCCAGCGAGCCCGCGCTCCGCAGCAGCAACATGGAGGCGTCCTCCGTCTCCCACTCGCACGGGTCCTTCTTCCCGCCCCGCTTCATCCACGACACGGCGATGTCGAACACGGCGCTGCCGTCATCCCAGCGGCTGCTGAAAATCTCCCACTTGCGCGTGCACTCCGGCGCCTCACACGCGCGCTCGGGCAACGCGTCCGACAGCTCCAGCGGCAGCCCGCGGCCGTCGTCGCTGGAGGCGCTGTCGTCCGTGCGGCGCAGCTTGCAGCCGGTGGGCGCGTCCTTCTGGCGCAGCGCCACCGGCGTCCCCGACAGTCGGCCCGGCGGCAGGACGTCACACGCCACCTGGAGCTCCGCCATGAGGTACGTCTTGCGGTCGGCGTCCGTGCCCATGCGCACCGCCCACCACGTCACGGGCACCGCGCGGCACGGCGCCGCGTCCGCCTTGCCGAACACCCACAGCGGCACGTTGCGGTCGGGCGCGCCCAGCTTGCGGAGGTCCTCCTCCTGGACGAGCTTCACGCCGGAGCGGTCGCGCTCGGACTCCGGGAAGTAGGTGTCCTTCGACTCCGGGATGACGGCCTGATGCGCGAGCCAGCCGGCCCCCTTGAGCCCCACCAGGTTCCGCGCCGTGAAGGGCACCACGTCCGGGCGCTTCGGGCAGCCGCGCTCGGGCTCGGCGGACGGAAAGCCGTCCACGTCATCGAACTGCGCGGACGCCGTCAGCGGCAGCAACAGCGCCAGGGCCCATCCCCACGTCCGCGGGGTCCACCGGACTGCCAGCTCCATCAAGCTCCTCCTCGGAAAGCCGCCGCGGCCGGCACGCGCACCGCGACGAAGTCAGGGAGCCTCCTGTCATACCGCAAGCCCGCGGCACGCCAAGGCGCAAGGCCTCAGCGCTTGCGCGACTTCTTCGGCGGAGGCAGCACCTCCACCGGAATCTCGCGCTCGGCCGCCACCGCGGGCGTGGCCGCGTCTGGCGCGCCCGCGTCGGCGGGCTCGGGTGGCTTCACCTCCTGAATCTGGTCGTCCAGCGGCACGCGGCCCACGGAGCGGTGGAACAACTCCCACAGCGCCTTGCGGTGCCCCTCCGTGCTCGCCGAGCCCGACACCACCACGCCCGCGCCGCTGTAGCGCGCCTCCAACCCCAGCGGCTGGAGCCCCTCGCCAATCGACACGAGCTGCTCCTGGAGGATGTTCAGCTCGAAGGTCAGCTCCAGCTCCCGGGCCACGAAGGCGTCCGTCTTCAGCAGCTCCAGCAGCGCGACCCTGCACGCGGAGTCTTTCACGGAAGCGCTCAGGGAGCGCTCCGCGCCCGTCGTCGCCTTCAGGTCCGGACACGCCGCGCGGGCCGCGGCCAGCCTCGGCGCGGGGTCCTCCGGCGGCGGCGAGCCCACGGTGAGGCGCCACACGGCGAAGCGGCCCCGCGCATACAGGAGGAGCAGCGTCCGCCCCTCCTTCTGTCCCGTGAGCAACAGCTCGTTGCTCCCGGGCAGCAACTCCGCCTCCGCGATGGAGGCATCCGCCACCTGGACCCAATCCACGGTGTCGAGCTTGTGGAAGCGCTCCTTCCCGGGCTCCAACGGGACGACCAGGTCCACCGGCCACGCGCGCGCGAGCGCCGGGACGAGGCAGGCCAGGAGTGCTCCAACGGCGTACATGCGAGCGGACATCAGGGCTCCAGCGCAGTGGTGTGGACCCTTAGCACGGGATAAGAACAGGGCTCTATGCCTACCTGGACCCTCTGGGTCGCCTGCCTGGCGCTGTGTTTCGTCAGGGCACTCGTCGCCGCGGCGGAGTCCGCGCTCTACGGCGTGTCCGACCTGCGCGCACAGGAACTGGCGAACGCGCAGCCGAGCCGCGCGAGTCGCCGGGTGCTTCGTCACAAGACAGACCGTGAGGCCGTGGCCACGGCGCTCCGCCTGGGCATGGTGCTCAGCGGCTTCTGCGCCGCGGCCATTGGTGCCTTCGTTCCACCGCGCATGCTGGACTTCAGCCGCTACGGCGAGGCGGTCTGGCTGCAGCTGGCCACCGTCACCGCGGGCGCGCTGCTGGTGGGCGTCATGGCCACGCTGATGGACGTCACCATGCGCGGGCTGGCCAACGGCAGTCCGGAGCGCTGGGCGCTGCGGCTGTCGGGCCTGGTGTCGCTGCTGGTGGCGGTGATGTACCCGCCCATGCGCGTGGCCATGGTGGTGCTCAACGTGATGGCGCGCACCTTCGGCCGCACGCTGCGCTTCGAGCCGCCGCCCCCGCCGCTGGAGGAGCTGGAGAAGCTGCTGGCGGCGCAGGCCGCGAAGAACGAGGTCGACAAGAGCGCCCCGCAGCTCATCCGCTCCATCTTCGAGCTGTCCGACAAACGCTGCCGCGACGTCATGGTGCCGCGCACGGAAGTCGTCACGGTGGAAATCACCGTCACGCCGGAAGAGCTGCTGCGCCTGCTGGCCGAGGAGAACCACTCCCGCATCCCCGTGTACCGGGATGACGTGGACCACATCATCGGCGTGCTGCACGCGCGCGACATCATCCCCCTGCTCCAGCACCCGGAGCTCATCGTCCTGCACGACATCATCCGCCCCGCGCACTTCGTGCCGTGGATGAAGCCCATTGGCGACCTGCTCCGGGACATGCAGAAGCAGAAGATTCACATGGCCATCGTCGTCGACGAGTACGGCGGCTTCATGGGCGTGGTGACGCTGGAGGACATCCTCCGCGAAATCGTCGGCGACATCGGCGACGAGTTCGAGGTGGAGGAGAAGCAGGTGGAGAAGCTCGCCGACGGCAGCTTCCTGGTGGACGCCGCGCTGGAGGTGGACGCCTTCACGCAGACGTTCGGCTTCCCTCTGCCCGAAGGCGACTTCGACACGCTGGGCGGCTTCCTCTCCTCCATGGCCGGCCACCTGCCGGACGTGGGCGAGCGCTTCGCCTACAACGGCTGGCAGTTCGTGGTGGCCTCCAAGGAGGGCCCCCGCATCGACCGCGTGCGGATGACGCGCGTGAAGTCGGGCATCACCACCAAGGACGGCAAGCCCGCCGAGGCGCGCGACGGCCTGGGCCGCGAGCACGGCCGCGAGGAGCAGCCCTCCGCCAAGGGCTGACAGCGTGGAACGCCGGGCCTCCGGGAGGCCCGGCGCCGCGCGCTACTGGGACCAGTAGCACTCCAGCGTCTCGCGCGCGGACTTGGCGATGAGCTCGCAGTTCTCGAAGCGGGCGCGGTCGCCGCCGCCGAGCTGCCGGCCGTACCGGTCCGCGAAGCGCTGGAAGTACGCGTCGGGCAGCGCCTTGGAGTCCAGCCGGAAGTCCGCGGCGCGGACGCGCTCGAACTCCAGCCTGTAGGCCACGCCCCGCCCCGCGACGAGCTGGCGGACGCCGGCCTCGTCGGTGATGCCTTCCTCCACCAGCTCGGTCAGCGGCTGACGCAACGCCACCACGCCATCCGCGCCCGTCCGCCCGGTCCGCCGCGCGCCCCCCAACGTGACGCTCCACTGCTGGGGGCCCTCGAGCGCGAAGGTCCGGTCCTCACAGTGCCGGGAGCGCTCCTCCTCGACCTCGCCCGTGGTGACCTCCTCCCGGCTGACATCCTCGTCGGTGAGGGCCGTCACCAGCGGGTAGATGGAGGCCAGCGACAGCGTCACGCCGAACGTCATGGGCAAGTCCCACCCGTCCGAGGAGTCGTCGGAGTCGGACTGAGACAACAGGACGAGTCCGCCGCCCAGCATCGCGAGCCCCACGATGAGCGACCCCATGGGCGGGCTCGTCGTGGTGTCGATTCGCTTCTTGCTGAACTCGGTGGACAGCTCGGTGCAGGTGGTGCGCTTCACCGCGACGCGACCCGCGTAGGCGGCGTCGACCACGGCCTCCAGCGCGTCGTCGTGCGTCTGCCCCAGCGTGGACTCCCGCAGGCGCTCTCCGCGGACGTACTCGGACGTCGTGCTGCAGCCCGTCTGCGCGCAGAGCATCACCGCGAGCCCCGCGGCCCCCAGCCTAGAAGAGCCGATTGCGCGCATCTTCCATCGCTCCACAAAGCCGCGAGTAGTGTTCGAGCGCCCGCTCCAGCCGCACGCTCTTGTCCACATCCGTCTGCCGTCCCGAGATGAAGTCCCGCACCGACGTCACCGACAGGTCGACATACGGGAGGCTCTGGAACTTGCCCGTCGGCTCCGCGCAGAAGCGGTTCTCCGCGCTGCACTTGCGAAACATGGAGTACGTCCCCGTGTGCTTCTGCTTCACGCGCAGCCGCAACGTCGCGTCGTTCCCGCCGTTGAGGCGGATGACCTCGATGGGCAACAGCAAGCCACGCAGGTCGACGATCTCCGTCCGCTCACGGGCCTTGTCCAACACCATGATGCGGCAGTCCTTCACCGTGACGTGCACCTCCGAGTCGTTCCACGCCTCGATGTGCTCGCGCAGCCACTCCTCCGTCTGCGCCTTCGTCGGATCCACCTTGCGTGCCGGGCCAGCCGGCTCGGCGGGAGGGGGCTTCTCCGCGGCCAGGACGCCCGAGGAGACCAGCAAGGCCATGGAGAGGGGAAACCTGAATCGTCGAGAACGAAACATGCCAGCAGGCTGACACGGCTCATCAATCAACCGCAACGGACGAATACATACTCAGCGAATGAGCAGGCTTCGCCTGAGGTCCGAGGGGGGACCTCGCCTCACTCCCCCTCCAGCGGCGGCGCCCAGGCCAGCGGCATCACGCGCTCGGCCTGGAAGGGTGCCCGCCGCTCGGTGCCGCCGAAGCGCAGCACCACGCCGCCCTCCACCTGCACGCGCCGGCGCACCGGCTCCAGCCCGCCCGAGGCGCGTCCGCTGGCCAGCGGGAAGAGGACTCGAAGCGGCGCGCTGCCATCCTCGGCGAGGGGCGCGGCCACCTGCTGCGTGCCCACCGCCACGCGGCGCCCGTCCACCCGCAGCGTGAAGTCCACGGCGGCGAGCGTCGCCGCGTCCGACGCGGGGTTTCGCACCTCCAGGTCCAGGTCCAGCACGCCGGTGCCGTCCGGCTGGAAGTCCACCTGGAAGCCCACCACGCGCACCGCTTCGTCATACGCGCGCGGCCGGAAGGGCACCGAGCCCAGACACCCGGACACCCACGCGCTGGCCAGCAGTCCACCGACGACGACGGCCCGGCGCGAACGCATCTCAGCCGCCCAGCAGTGGCTGGAGCGCCTCCACCGTCAGGGGCCAGCCCGCGCGCCGCGCCAGGGACTCCAGCGCCTTGATGAACTCCGCCGCCGTCTGGAAGCGCCGCGCCCGGTCCGCGAAGAGCGCCTTGCGCGCCACCTGCACCGCGTAGTCCGGCAGCTCCGGCGACACCGAGGACAACAGCGGCACGCGCGCGTCGCGCACCTTGTGCATCAGCTCCGCCTCGTGCTCGCCCGCGAAGAGGCGGCGGCCCGCCCACAGCTCCCAGAGGACGATGCCCACCGCGTACAGGTCCGTGCGCGCGTCCACCGCCAGGCCCAGCACCTGCTCCGGGCTCATGTACGGCAGCGTGCCCCGCAGCGCGCCGGAGTCGCCGCGCATCAGCCCCTCCACCTCCGCCACGCCGAAGTCGGTGAGCTTCACGTCGCCGTTGATGCCCAGCAGCAGGTTGGCCGGATTCACGTCGCGGTGGACGATGGTGGCGCCGTTCTCCCCCACCTTCGCCCGGTGGATGTAGTCCAGCGCCTTGAGCAGGCACCACGCGATGTAGCAGGCGGACTCGGGCGGCATCGCCGCGCCGGCCTTCGTCAGCAGCTCCTGCATGTAGCCCAGCGTCCGGCCACTCACGAGCTCCTGCACCATCAGGTAGTCCGGCCCCGCCTTGAACAGCCGGTAGGTGCGGACGATGTTCGGATGGCGCAGGCGGACCGTCAGCTTCGCCTCGTCGACGAAGGACTTGACGTAAGCGGTATCGCCGCGAAACGACGGGTGCAGCCGCTTGATGACAATCTCGTCCGGTTCACCCGGTGAGCGCTGCGTGGTGACCCGGGCTCGCGCCTGGTACACCTCCGCCATGCCGCCCACCGCCAACCGGCCGACCACCTCGTAACCACCCAGGTCCGGAGCATCCGCCACGGCACAACTCTACTGCGAATTTCCGTCCGCACCCACTATTCAGCGACGACCTCGTTGAAGAGGGCCTGGTACCGGCGGCCGGACGCGCTCCAGGAGAAGTCCTTCCCCATGCCCCGGCGCCGGAACTCGGCCAGCCGCGGTGGGTCCGCGTAGAGGGCCAGGGCCCGGCGGAAGGCGGCCAGCAGGGCCGCCTTGTGGAAGGCCTCGAAGAGGATGCCGTTGCCGTCCAGCCCCCCCTCCACCGTGTCCACCAGGCCGCCGGTGGCCCGGACGATGGGCACCGTCCCGTACCGCAGCGAATACATCTGGTTCAGGCCGCAGGGCTCGTAGCGGCTGGGCATGAGGAAGAAGTCCGCGCCCGCCTCCACCAGGTGGGACAGGGCGGCGTCGAACCCGAGGTGCACGGAGACCTGCTTCGGGTAACGCGCCTGCAGCGCCCGCAGCCCGTCCTCCAGGGGCCCCTCGCCGCTGCCCACGCCCACCACGCGGAGGTCCGCATGCAGCGCGGCCGGCAGCGCCTCCAGGAGCAGGTCCACGCCCTTCTGCCACGCCAGCCGGGTGACGAAGCCGAACACGGGCGCCTGCGTGTCCTCCAGCCCGAAGCGGCCCAGCAGCTCGCGCTTGCACACCGCCTTGCCGGCCAGGTCCGAGGCGCTGTAGCGGGCCGGGAGGAAGGGGTCCACCTCCGGGTTCCACTCCTGCGCGTCGATGCCGTTGAGGATGCCGTGCAGCCGGTGCGCGCGGTGACGCAACAGACCATCCAGCCCGTAGCCCTGCTCCGGCGTCTGGATTTCCCGGGCGTAGGTGGGCGACACGGTGGTGAGCGCGTCGGAGAAGACGAGCCCCGCCTTGAGGAAGTTCACGGTGTTGTGGAACTCGAGCCCACCGTGGGCGGTGAACAAGTCCCAGGGCAGCCCCAAATCGCCCATCACGTCCTTGGAGAACTGGCCCTGGTACGCGAGGTTGTGGATGGTGAAGACGCTCTTCGCGTTCGCCAGCGGCCCCGCCTGGAAGCCGCGCCGCAGCGCCACGGGCACCAGCCCCGTCTGCCAGTCGTTGGCGTGGACGATGTCGGGGATGAAGCCCAGCCGCTGCGCCGCCTGGAGCGCGCCCACGCAGAGGTAGGCGAAGCGCCGGTGGTTGTCGGCGAAGGGGCCCGACGCATCCCCGTAGAGGCCGTGGCGGTTGCCGAAGAGGGCCTCGTTCTCCAGGAAGAGCACCTCCAGCCGCTCCGCCAGGCGGGCGGAGAGGATGGGGCCCGACAGCTCCCCGAAGGGGAAGCGCAGCAGCAGGGACTGCCCGGTGGGCACGAGCCGCTCCGCGCCCCGGACGTCGCGGTAGCGAGGGGTGACGACCTTGACGTCATGGCCCAGCGAGGCGAGCGCGGCGGGCAGCGCGCCGGCCACGTCCCCCAGGCCCCCCGTCTTCGAGAACGGGGCCACCTCCGAGGAGATGAAGAGGACTTTCATGTGCGCACATTGACGTGTGCGCCAGACGAGTCAACCGCGAAGGTGCACCGCCGCCTCCGCCCCCTTATGTTGCACCGCGTGATGATTCCTCCAGACCCCATCCAGCGCTTCGCGGAGCTCTTCGAGCGGGCGAAGCAGGCCATTGCCGTGGACCCCAACGCCATGGTGGTGGCCACCGTGGGGGATGACGGGCGCCCCAGCGCGCGCGTCGTCCTGCTCAAGGACTTCGATGCGCGCGGCTTCGTGTTCTACACGAACCACGAGAGCCGCAAGGGCCGCGAGGCCCGGGCCCATCCGCACGTGGCGCTGTGCTTCTACTGGCAGCCCCTGAACGAACAGGTGCGCGTGGAGGGCCGCGTGGAGCGCGTGACGGACGCGGAGGCGGACGCGTACTTCCAGAGCCGCGCGCGCGGCAGCCAGGTGGGCGCGTGGGCCAGCCTGCAGAGCCAGCCGCTGGCGACGCGCGAGCAGTTGGAGGCCCGGGTGGCGGAGGTGGAGCAGAAGTACGCGGGACAGTCCGTGCCGCGCCCGCCGCACTGGTCCGGCTTCCGCGTGGTGCCGGACCGCATCGAGTTCTGGCACGCGCAGGAGAGCCGGCTGCACGACCGGCACGTGTACCTGCGCGAGGACGGCGGCTGGCGCACGGAGCTGCTCTATCCGTGACGCGCCGGACGGCTACCAGGGCACCTCGGCGCCCTGGTAGTCGAAGAAGCGGCCACTGTGCTCCGGGCTCAGCCCGTCGATGACCCGCAGCATGCCGCGCACGGAGTCGGTCGCGGGCAGCGTCGCGTCCGGGCCGCCCATGTCCGTCTGCACCCAGCCCGGGTGGAGCAGCACGGTGACGACGCCTTCGGCGCGCAGGTCCGTGGACAGGGTGCGCACCGCCATGTTCAGCGCGGCCTTCGACACGCGATACGCGTAGGCGCCGCCGTCGGTGTTCGCGGCGAGCGAGCCCATGCGCGAGGTGACGTGCGCCACCCGCCGCAGCGCGCCCCGCCGCAAGGCCGGCAGGATGGCGGTGGTGACACGCAGCGGGCCCAGCGCGTTGACGGAGAAGGTGCGAGCCATGTCCGCGTAGTCCACGTCGTTCAGCGCGCACCACAAGCCGGAGACACCGGCGTTGTTGATGAGCACGTCCACGGGGCCGGTACACACGTTGGTGGCGAACGCGCGCACGCTGGCGTCGTCACCCACGTCCAATTCATGGATGCGCAAGCGGTTGCCCGCGGTGTGTTTCAAGGACTCCAGCCGCCGGGCACCCTCCGGCGTTCGGACTCCGGCTTCGACGGTATCGCCCCGCAGCAGGAGCTGCTGGACGAATTCGAAACCAATCCCCCTGCTCGCTCCGGTGATGACGTAGCGCATGCATGGCATTAACGCGCTGAATGCCTCGCGCTGGCAAAACACGCCTGTTGACGGCCGGGGAGTGCACGCTGGTAACCGGATGCACCACATGCCGAGGACACACGGAATGAATGTCGCCGTCGTGGGAGGTGGGATTTCGGGGTTGGCCGTCGCGCATCGTTTGCGGTCGCGCGGTACGGATGCCGTGCTCCTGGAGACCTCCGGCCGTCTTGGAGGCGCGGTGGGCACGCATGCGCGTGACGGCTACCTGGTGGAGCAGGGCCCCAACAGCTTCCTGGACCGCGAGCCGGCCACGCGCGAGCTCGCGGCGGCGCTGAACCTGGAAGGTCGAATCCGGGTGGCGGACCCCTCCGCGAAGCGTCGCTATGTCTACACGCGTGGGCGACTCCGGTCGGTGCCGGCCTCGCCGCCCGCGTTTCTCGCATCGGACATTCTTCCGCTGGGCGCGCGGCTGCGCGTCGCGGGCGAGCTGTTCTCCGGCCGCGCCCCCGCGGGCACGGATGAGTCCCTGGCCGACTTCGGCCGCCGTCACCTGGGGCGCACCGCCACGCGGGTGCTGCTCGACGCGGTGCAGACGGGCATCTACGCGGGCGACGTGGAGCGGCTCAGCGTCGCCGCCACGTTCCCCATGCTGGTGGACCTGGAGCGCAAGCACCGCAGCCTCATCCTGGGCGCCATCCGCGCGCAGCAGGTGCAGCGCCGGGCCCTCTCCGCGGGCGCCGCGCCGAAGCTGAGCGGGGCGTTGAGCACGTTCGACGGTGGCCTCCAGGTGCTCATCGACGCGCTGGCCACGTCGCTGGGAGACGCGGCGCACGTGGGCGCGAAGGTGGAGGGCCTGACGCGCGTGGACGGCGGTTGGAAGCTGAGCGTCGAGGAGCACGGCCGACGCGCGGAGCTGCGCGCGTCCCAGGTGGTGCTGGCGGTGCCCGCGCACGTCGCGGCGGAGCTGCTCCGGCCCCTGGATGACGCGCTCGCGGCGCAAATGGCGCGCATCGACTACGCGCCCATGGCGGTGGTGCACCTGGGCTTCGACGCGGGGACGACGCCCGCGCCGGATGGCTTCGGCTTCCTGGTGCCGTTTGAAGAGAAGCGGCGGCTGCTGGGCGCCATCCACGCGTCCACCACGTTCCCCTTCCGCGTCGAGGGCGGGCGCGTGCTCTACACCTGCATGGTGGGCGGCGCGCGGCAGCCGGAGCTGGTGGGGCAGGACGAAGCGGCGCTCACGGCCCTGGCGATGGAGGAGCTGCGCGCCCTGGCGGGCGTGACGGCGCGGCCCACCTTCACCCAGGTGTTCCGCTGGCCGCGCGGCATCCCCCAGTACAACGTGGGACACCTGGAGCGGATGGCGGGCATCGACGCGGCGCTTCAACGCTGGCCCGGCCTGCACCTCGCGGGAAACGCGTACAAGGGCATTGGCCTCAACGACTGCATCCGCAACGCGGCTCGGCTCGCGGATGCCCTCACGGACGAGGACAGCGTTCGGAAATAACCTCGGCGACCGCTCGTTGTCGGGGAGCGACCGCTCGGGCCGGAGGCGTCAGCGAAAACCAGGAAGCCACGTCAGACTGGCAGTGCATGCTTCATGGAGTCAGGAGCCCCCCGCCATGTTCGCCCTCCCCTCCCCCGTCCTCGTCGTCGCCGCCATCCTCCTCTTCCCCGTCGTCCTCGCCGGTAGCATGCTGCTCGACGCCTTCGAGACGGAGCTGGAGGAGCGCCCCGCGCAGTGACGCGACCGGCGGTGTAGGCTTCCCCGGGCGCATGCTCGAAATCTCCGAGGGCTCCATCGTCCGCGCCACCCTGCGGGCCCTCGTGGAGCCCCGGCGGCTCCTGCCCATCCTCGTCGTCTCCGTCGCGTTGATCGCGGCGCAGGTGCGCTTCAGCGACCCGCCCTCTGCGTTCGCGCTGGGCCTCCTGATGTGCCTGCTCTTCGTCGCGGTGGCGCCCGTCTCCTACCGCGTCCTCTTCCCCGAGGGCCTGGACCTCAGCCACGGCGGCATCCGCCTCCTGCTCTACGCCACCGTGGGCAGCGGCGTGGTGCTCACCTCCGGCTTCGTGGTGCCCAAGCTCTTGAACCTGGGCCCCACCTTCCTCACCCAGCCCACCAACCTCGCCGTCTGCGGCGCGCTCTTCCTGGTGGGCGGCTGGGGACTGGGCCGCGACATCGGCTTCGAGGAGAGCCTCACCCGGGAGCGCGCCCGCGCCGCGCGCTTCGCGCTGGAGGCCGAGCAGGCGCAGCTCCTGGCCCTGCGCAGCCACCTGGACCCGCACTTCCTCTTCAACACGCTCAACGCCATCGCGGAGTGGTGCCGCGAGGACGGCGCCGTGGCGGAGGCCGCGGTGCTGCGCCTGTCCACGATGCTCCGCTCGGTGCTCGCGGGCGTGCGCAGCGCCACCTGGTCCCTGGCGCAGGAGCTGGAGCTGCTCCGCACCCTCTTCGACCTGCACCTGCTGAGAGACCCCGAGCTCTTCCAGCTCTCGATGAACGTCGCTCCCGGCGTGGGCGAGGTCCCCGTCCCACCGCTGGTGCTGCTCCCGCTGGCGGAGAACGCCGTGAAACACGGCCCCGCCGCCGGGCATCGCGGACACCTGTCCTTGGACGTGGCCTCCCACGGCGACGGCGTGGTGGTCACCCTCGAGAACCCCGGCCGCTCTCGAGGCCCCCGAGAAGGCAGCGCGGGCCTGCCCACCGTGGAGCGCCGGCTCGCCCTGGCCTACGGCGGCGCGGCGCGGCTCGTGCTCGTGAGTGATGACGCGCGCACCCGCGTGACGGTCACCCTTCCCCGGACAGGCCCTCAACCTGGAGTCCTCACATGAGTTCCCCATTGCGCGTGCTCATCGCCGACGATGAGCTGCTCGCGCGCAAGCGACTGTCGCGGCTGCTGACCGCGATTCCGGACACGGAGGTCTGTGGCGAAGCCGCGGACGCCGACGCCGTGCTCGCCGCGGTGCGCGCGGGCGGCGTGGACGTGGTGCTGCTGGACATCCACATGCCGGGGCTCAGCGGCCTGGATGCCCTGGCCCTGATGCCGGAGTCGGGCCCTCGCGTCATCCTCTGCACCGCGCACGCGGAGCACGCCGTGCAGGCCTTCGAGCATGGCGCGGTGGATTACGTGCTCAAGCCCGTGGAGCCCGCGCGGCTCCAGAAGGCCCTGGAGCGCGTGCGCTCACGCGGCGCGGCCGTGCCTCCCGCGAGCCACGCGACGAAGGCGCCCAACCCCATGCCCCGGAGCCTGGGGCGCCTGCCCATCCCCACGCGGCAGGGCATCGTCCTGGTGGACACGGAGAGCATCTCCCACGCGGCGCTGGAGGACGAGCTGGTGACGCTCTTCACCACGCAGGGCGACTTCCTCACCGACTTCACGCTGAACGAGCTGGTGGAGAAGCTGCCCTCCGAGCACTTCCACCGCGTCCACCGGCGCGCGCTGCTCAACCTCACGCACGTCGCGCGGCTGGAGCCGCTGGACACGGGTGGCTATCTGGCGCGCACGCTGCGAGGGCACGCGGTGGAGGTGAGCCGCCAGTCCGCGCGCGAGCTGCGGCGCATGCTGGGACTGCGGCGAGGGACGGACGACGAGGGGTGAGCCGCCGCGTGCCGCACCAGGCCTCCGACGAGGCACGCCTCGCGCCGCCCTCGCCTCCTGGCGCGGCCGCCCGGGGCATCGCCTTCAGGAGCCCGCGCGGCGCGCATCCCCACACGCGCCCGTGTGCCATGCAGGCGGCACGGGCGCGCTCACGGCATCTCAGTCCACCCGCGCTTCGACGGTGACGACGCGGCCACCCTCGTTGCGCGAGTAGACGACGGTGCCGCGCTCGGTCCACCGCGGCGCGAAGCCCTGCCCCAGGCTGGAGGCGGACGCCACGTCGTAGTTCCGGTCGAAGGCGATGACGCGAACCTCGCCGTCCTCGCCCGCCCGCAGGCTGGTCGTCGTGTAGACGATGATGCGGCGGTCGGCGTCCCACTCCACCGTGCCGCCCCGCTCCGGGTTGGGGATGTACGCCGAGCTCATCTGCGTCGCCCCACCCTTGTTCGTCACCTGCACCAGGTCCTTGCCGTTCTCCTTCACGCGCCACAGCGCGGGCACGCCCGAGCGGCGCGTGGACTGGAACAGCACGACGCGCCCATCCGGCGACCACAGCGGCTCGCCGTCATCGAAGCCCTGCGTCACCCGGTCCGACTTGCCCGAGTTCACGTTGAGCACGTAGAGCTCCGAGCTCCGCACCGCGTCGCCCGCGACATACGCGTCCGGCAGCTTCGCGTACACGACGCGCTTCTCGTCCCGAGACACCTCGGGCGCGCCGGTGCGCTGCGCCACCAGGTGCGAAGTGCCCTTCTTGTCCACGCGCATGAGCTGAAGCGAGGTCGTCTGATAGACGATGATGCGCCGGTCCGCCTCCTCCGTGGGCGGCGACACCACGGCCTGGGACGTCACGGCCGGGGACTCGGCGTCCTCGAGCGGCTCCGCCTCCAGTCCTCCGCACGCGGCGAGCACGAGCGAAGAAGCCATCCACATCGCAAGGGTCCTACGGGGACTACGGCAGCGGACGTCGGTCGGATGCATACGGTCCTCTGGGTGGAAGCCACCTACCAGCGCGGGGTTGACTGGTTTTACAGTCCGCGCTCACGGGTATTCCAGGTCAGAGCACCATAACAATCTGGACCGTCATAAATGCTACCCGCCGAGTGGACTTCGCGAAGCCACACACCGCGTCATGGCGAGGCGAAGAGCGCGGGGACATGGGTCGCATCCGCGCCAAGGATGTCCGCGAGGACCCGGACGGCTTGCGCGGGTGTCGCGCCGCCCGCGCGCACGCACCGCGCGGCCTCATCCAAGGTGAGTGAAGGCGAGGAACAGTAGGACTCGAGCCAGTACGCGACGAGCCGCTCGGAGAAGGTCGTCTCCAGGGCCGCGACCTTCGTGTCCAGCCAGGCCTCGGCGGAGGTGAAGTCCGGGCGCTCCGGAGACACGTTCGCATCTCCGAACGTGACGTCATGCGCGTAGCCAGACTCGTGGAGCTGGTCCTGAATCGTCACGGTGAAGGGCTCGCGACGCGCATCCAACACCGACGACGATGACACCACGACGCGGTGCGCCTGCGACAACCGCAGCGCCGGGAACTCGAACGTCCGAGCGACGTGGCGATGACCGGTGACGGGGACCGTGTAGGTCCGCGTCGTCGGGACGTGCTTCGTCACCAGCTCCGACCGGCGGGTGCCATCCCAGTCGATGACGTCTTCCCAGGCAACCTGGACCTCCGTGACGAACTCCGTGCGCGTCTCCTCCTCCGTGTAGGGGACGCGCTCCGTCCACGACGCGGTCCGCTCGACGCTGCGGGACGCCTGCTCGGTGACGAAGCGACCGCCCAGGGCGAACACGGGCCGCGCGCTGGCATCCGCCGCGTACCAGGGCGAGGACTCGAAGACCTGGATCAGCCGGGCCTCGAGCTGCGCTTGTCGCGCGGCATCCAAGCCCTCCACGGAGCCCTCCCACGCGATGGCCCCGAAAACCCCGGGCACGTCGGCGGGCCGGGGAGCGGGCACCCCCCAGTGGTCGCAGTAGCGAAAGACCAGCTCGCCCCAGTGAGGACGGTCGTCCGAGCGCAGGTCCTTGAGCCGCTGACAGGACGCCTTCCCGCTCGCCTGCACCCGCGCCTCCATGTCGACGGCGAGGCTCGCCAGCGCTGGATGCGCCAGCAGCCCCTGGCTGCGCCGCAGCGCCCGCTCCGCGGTGAGCGCATGTCCCTGCTGGGCGGGCACACCGACCCGGCGTTCGAGGTGACGCTGGGTGCTCTCCAGCGCATCGCGCAGCAAGCGCTCCATCCCCGCGCTGAGCTTGGTCCCCCACGCGGCCCGGTGGCCGAGGACGCGCAGCAATCCCGCCTCCGCGTCGTCATCCCGCCCCTCCTGACGCGCCGCTCGCGCGGCCTCCAGCCCTTGCAGCAGCGCCTGCGAACGCACGCGCTCCCGCATCTGGAGCAGCTCCGGCTCCCGCGGATTCTGACGGACGAGGTCGTCGTAGAGGGAGGCGGCCTCCACGTAACGCCCCTCCTGCGCCAGGGCGTCCGCCCGGCCGCGGGTGGTGGAACACGCGCACAAGGCCAACAAGGAGGCGAGGAGGAGGCGTCGCATGGAGTCACCCGGAGGCAAGCCGTTTGCTCCGCGACGCAGGAGACGTCCGGATATTCATGCGGCCCGCGCTTTTTCGAGCCGGCCCGCTCCGGCGCCCATCAATCGACGGGCCACCGATGCACGGGCTCGCCCGACTCCGCGTGGTGGAGGTAGCGCTCCAGCATCGCCGCCAGCGCGTCCTGCCGGGGCATCTGCGCCTCCAACCGGGCCAACATCCGCCGCTGCCAGACCGCGCCGGTCTGCCGCGCCGCGACGCGCTGCTCGATGATGCCCAACAACGAATCCGCCTCCTCCGCGTCCACGCCCGCGTCCACCAATCCTCGCCGGGCCTCGGGGAGCAGCCGCGACACCAGCTCCGTCACCCGAACGGGCTTAGGGCTTGGCGCCGCGTCGGCGGGCCACAACATCTCCGCGTCCAGCCCCTGACGCGCCGCGCGGATGAAGTTGCCGTAGGCATGGAGGAAGGGCAGCGCCGGGAGCAAGGCGTCCACGCGCTCCGCGAAGGCCAACGTGAGTCCCAGCAGGAACGCGCCGTTGGCCGCCATGTCCACCGCCGTGGGCCCCGCGGGCAGCGCGCGGAACTCGATGCGGAGGTGGCCGCCCTCCTTCGGATCGTAGATGGCGCGGTTCCAGGTCCACACCGTGCCCTGGTGCAGACGCAGCTCCTCCAACCCCGGCACCTCGCCCGCCGCCACGCGCTCGCGCGGCGACTCGTCCCCTGTCACCGGCAACATGGGCGGATGCAGCGCCACGGACTCGGCGAAGAGCTCGTAGGCGCTCTCGCGCACCCAACCGTGGCCGAAGGACACCCGCGCATGCGGCTGGAAGCCGCCCTCACCGGGCTCGCCCCGGTCATCCACCGCCTGCCGGAACAGGGCCACCCGCGTCTCGTCCCACAGCTTCCGGCCCAGGAAGAGCGGCGAGTTGCCCGCCACCGCCAGCACCGGCGCGGTGGCGAGCTGCGCCGCGTTGTACATGCGCGCGAAGTCTCCGGGCGTCACGCGCAGGTGGTACTGGAGCGACGTGTTCGCGCCCTCCAGCGTCACGTCGTTCCAGGTGAGGTTCAGCGCCTCCTCCTCGCCCCGGATGGCCACCTGGAACGGCGCGGCCCGCCGCTGTCGAATCGCGTTCGACATGGCCCGGTAGCGGGGCTCGGCCGTGAGCGCGCCGCTGCCCAGGTCCGCCTCGCGCAACGTGGGGAGGATGCCGATGACGGCCACGCGCGCCCCTTGCGTCGCGGCGCCCTTGCGCACCGCCGCCAGCGCGCTCTCGATTTCCTTCCGCAGGGCCGTGAAGGGCCTGCCCGCGAGGGGCCCCGGCCGCAGGTTCACCTCCATGTTGAAGGCGTCCAGCTCCAGCGTCACGCGGGGGTCCTCGGTCCGCGCCAGCACCTGACGGTTCACGGGCAGCGGGAAGCCCAGCGCGTCCACCAGGTACACCTCCAGCTCGGCCCCCACGGTGGGGCGGCCCGCGCCGAAGCCTGGCCGCGACAGCAACGCGCGCAGCGCCTCCAGGCTCTCCACGAGTCGTTGGGAGAAGCGCGCGTGGTCCTCTGGAAGAAATTCCTCCTGATGGATGGCCGTCCCCATGAGGGGCCAAGGTAGGCATGGCCGCCTGCTTCCGCCCGGGGCCCGGGAGCCCGCCTGCCCGGCCCCCAGGCGCGCGCCCGGGACCACCCTCCAGGGCAGGGTCAATGTCCACGCAGGCCCTGGTGCCCAGGTGCGTTCGGGCGGGGTGTGTTATCTCGCATCCTGGTCATGCCGTCCGACACGCTCACCAACCTGTACGACCTGACGCGGCCCGAACTGGGAGCCCTGCTCGCTGGCTGGGGCTTCAGCGCCTATCACCGGGACCAGCTCTGGACCGCCCTGTACCGCCGGCACGCGACCTCCTTCGATGAGCTGGAGGGCCTGAAGCCGGAGCTGGTGCGAGCGCTGCGCGAACGCGCGCGCCTGAGCCACCTGGGCGTGCACCACGAGTCCTTCAGCAGCGACGGCTTCACCCACAAGCTGCTGCTGCGGCTCGACGACGGCCAGACGATTGAGACCGTCTTGATGCGGTTCAAGGGCCGCGCGACGGTGTGCATCAGCACGCAGGCGGGCTGCGCCATGGGCTGCGTCTTCTGCGCCACGGGGCAGATGGGCCTGTCGCGCCACCTGACGCCCGGCGAAATCGTGGGGCAGGTGCTGCACGTCAACCGCGTCCTCCGGGACGCGGGCGAGTCGCTGCGCAACGTCGTGCTCATGGGCATGGGCGAGCCGCTGCACAACTACGAGCACACGATGGCCGCCATCGACGTGCTGGTGGACGCGATGGGGCTCGCCATGGGGCCGCGCTTCATCACGCTCAGCACCGTGGGCGTGGTGCCCGGCATCCGGCGGCTCGCGGACGAGGAGCGCCCCATCCACCTGGCCGTCAGCCTCCACGGCGCCACCGACGCGGAGCGCGCGGCGCTGGTGCCCGTCGGGCGCCGCTGGCCCCTGGACGAGCTGATGGACGCGTGCCGCTACTACAGCGAGAAGCGCGGGCGCCGCATCTTCTTCGAGTGGACGCTCATCTCCGGCCGCAACGACACGGCCGAGCACGCGCACACGCTGGGGCAGCTGCTGCGCGGCATGGACGCGCACGTCAACGTCATCCCGCTCAACCCCACGGTGGGTTACGACGGCGGCCCCAGCCGGCCCGAGTCCGTGCGCGCGTTCCAGGACGTGCTCACGTCCTACGCGGTGCCCAGCACGGTGCGTCAGCGCCGCGGCATCGACATCGACGCGGGCTGTGGGCAGCTCAAGGCCGCGGTGGAGCGAAGGACGCGCCGTTCACTTCCCACCAGCGCCTGATTTCGCCTTCCGTCCCGCGCGCACGCGTCCGTTAACGTGCGTCCGCGAGGCGGGCACTCACACGAGGGCCCGAGCCTTCCGTTCGAACGAGCCCGAGGTACGAGTCCACTGTCGCGAGTGGGGGTGGCCCCTGCTCGCACGGTCGCCACACCACGGACCCTGCGTGCGTTCCCGCGCGGAGTCGCTTTTCTCGTGCGTGACGCACAAGCTCTCGGCATGACGCGAGGGTTCGCAGCTGTCAGGGTCCAGCGGTACACCCCATGCGGCGCGTCGTGTCGGTAGCGGACGGCCCTGACGATTACGGGTGGTGCCCCTTGCACGCGACATGGCCATGGGCACATTCTTTCCATCGGCTTCCCCGGGGAGGTGGGCGATGCTTTCCATCCAGGAGCACGCAACGGTGGATGAGGCGAGCAACGAGCTGCTCGACTTCGTTCTCAAGCCGTACAACTGGCTGTCACTGACAAGGACCAGCACGGACCCGGCGGCATGGCCCGGGCAGAACACGCTCTATCAGCGCCGCGTGGGGTCGCTGCGCATCTGCGCCTCCGTGGACGTGGCGGCCACGCTGGACGTGTTCCTCCACATCGCGTTCCGCGCGCCGGGGCTGACACCGGTGAAGGCCGCGGACCATCTGGAGAGCTTCCTCAAACGGCGGCTGCCGCTGACGCCCAACTCCGAGTGGCAGGTGGAGGTGGACGAGCGCCGTTGGATCCACTTCTCACGGCGCTACGCGGGGCCACCGCTCAAGGCGTGAACGGCTCCAGCCGGTAGTGGCGCAGCGGCTGCGCCACGTTCTTCACGTGCGTCTCCGTCAGGGGCCCGAAGCGCAGGCCTCGGAAGAAGGGCTCGTCCGAGCCCTTCAACGTGTCGTGGACGCTGTCCATCACCAGCGTCTCCCGGAAGCCCGCCAGTGACTGGAGGCGGGCCGTCTGGTTCATGCCGCTGGAGAAGGCCGTGTACTGGCGGTTGGGACCGAAGAGGCCGCAGTTCGCGTGGGCCAGGTTGACGCCCACGGCCACGCCCAGGCCGGGCAGCTTCACGCGCTCGCACAGCGCGGCCACCTCCTCGCGCGCGCCCAATGACGCGGTGAAGGCCTGGATGTCCCGCGCGGCGCGCACCGCGTCCCGCGCGCGCGCCTGGAGCGAGTTCTTGAAGAACGGCGGCCCGAAGAGGCCGATGACGCAGTCACCGACCATCTTGTCGAACACGCCGCCGTGCTCCCAGATGCAGCCCACGGCGCGCTGGCTCCACTCGTCCACGAAGCGGCCGATGCTGCGCGGGCTGTCGAAGCCCTGCTCGCAGATGCGGGTGAAGCCGTTGATGTCCGCGAAGAGGATGCCGACCTCCTGGTCCTGCGCCCGCAGGTGCTGGGCATAGGCGGGGTCCTGCAGCAGCGCGTCGATGACGGCGTTGGGGAAGAACTGCGACAGGTGGATGCGCTCGCGGTGGTAGTCCTGCAAGCGCTGGCTCAGCGTGGACGCCAGCACCCGGATGAGGTCCATGGCGTACGTGGAGAAGCCCTCGTCGTTCCAGACGACAATCTTCCCCAGCGGCCCCTGCGCCGCGGCGCCGGAGATGAGCACGGCCTCGGTGGTGCGGCCGGTGAAGAGGGGCCGCAGCGCGGCCTCCTCGCCCTGGAGCAGCCGGGGGCCGTGCTGACGGATGGCGGCCTCCAAGCCCGCGTGGGGCTGCTCGCCGCTCTCGAACTCCAGGTGCCCGCTCCGGTACGTGCGGTAGTGCAACACGTGCGGCTGCACCGCGTCCCGGTACAGCAGCAGGAAGCCCGGCAGGCGCACGTGCTGGGACAGCGTCAGCACGGCCAGGTCCATGCCCGCCTCGAACACGGGGTTGGACAGGTGGCGGTTGCACTGGAGGATGAGCTGGTGCTTCTCCGACGCGGTGTGCACCAGGCACAGCACGGTGTCGAGCTGCTCGGCCACCGTGTCCAGCATGCGCAACAGGCGCGCGGACGGCACAGGCGCCGTGACGTCACCGGGGAAGAGCAGGCCGAAGGTGCCCACGCGGCTGCCCGCGACATCCAACGGCTGGCTGACCAGCGTGTCCGCGCCCAGGCGGCGCACGCCCGTGGACTCCGCCAGGAGCGCGCCGGGATGGCGGTCGCTCCAGTCGCCCTCGCTCCACGTCTGCTCCACCAGCTCTTCGTCACGCGTGGTGATGGCCACGGCCTTGGCGCCGGTGAGCGAGAGCACGGGCGGAAAGCAGCGCTGGAAGGTCCGCGTCAGCGTCTCGCGCTCCCGCAGGCTCTCCTCCAGGAGGTCATCCACGGCGCGGTGAAGCGTGCGCAGCGCCTTGTACTCCTCCAGCGTGATGTCCGTCATGGACCGACCTTCTAGCGCCGCCCGGGCGGTGTTGTCACAGAACGGGCGTGTATTGCTGGCCGCCAGCTATCCGCCCCTCCGCCACGTCGATGACCCAGTACCCCTCACGCCCGGCCTCCGTGGAGGACCCAGCGCCGAAGATGTGGGGCCGCTCGGCGGTGGCGGGGTGGTGATACCGGTGGTGGATGTGGCCATGCAGCACCGCGTAACGGGGCCCCGGCAAAAGCCGCAGCAGCGCGTCCGCGTCCCGCAGGCCGTGGTGCCAACGGTCCGGGCGTCCCTTCGGGTTGAGCGGCGCGTGGTGCACCGTCACCAGGACGGCGCGGCCCTCCAGCCGGGCATCCTGCAGCAGCGCCGCCAGCCCCTCCAACTGGGCTTGCCCGATGACGCCGTAGGACAGACCGGGCGTGTGGGGGACGCGGGCGGACAGCAGGCCCACCACCGCGGCCTCGGCGCCCACCAGGCGGACGAAGGGGAAGGCCCCCTCGCGGCGGTACTCGGGCAGGTCGCTCTCCAGCAGGTGACCGAAGTGCCGCGCGAAGCGGCCGGTGCGGTGGCTGCCCGGCGTGAAGACGTCATGGTTGCCGGGGATGACGGTGCACCGCCGAGGGTCGTCCGCCAGGGCGCCCAGGGCCCGCCGGGCGCCGAGGAACTCTCCCTCCAGCGCGTAGGCCGTCAGGTCGCCCGACAGGATGAAGTGGTCCACCTGCCGCGCCTGCGCCTCGTTGGCGATGGCGGCCAGCGCCCGGGGAGCGCGCGCGTATCGCCGGGCACGGCCGCCCACGGTGAGCTCGGCCAGGGCGACCCAGCGGCGCCAACCCAGGCGGTGCAGCGGCAGTGAGAAGTAGTTCTCGGTGATGTGGACGTCAGAGCAATGGGCGATGCGCATCAACGGATTCCGCCAGTCTCGACCAACGTAGCATCCGCCCCCGGGAGCGTCGACGAAGCAGGCCAGGGACACTGCGCCGCGCCTCCGCGTCGGTTATCGTCCCCCGCGACGATGACCCGCACCGCGAGCACGCCTGCCTCCTCCCTCCGAGGACGCTTCGCGCCCAGCCCCACCGGGCGCATGCACCTGGGCAACATCCGCAGCGCGCTGCTCGGCTGGCTCCAGGCGCGCGCGGCGGGAGGCCACTTCCTGCTGCGCATCGAGGACCTGGACCGGGCGCGCTGCAAGCCCCAGTACGTGGAGGACCTGCTGCGTGACCTCGCGTGGCTGGGGCTCGACTGGGATGAGACGCCGCTGTTCCAGAGCCAGCGCGATGATGTCTACCGCGACGCGCAGGCCCGGCTGGAGCGCGAGGACCTCGTGTATCCGTGCTTCTGCACCCGCGCGGAGATTGCGCGGGCCGCCAGCGCCCCGCACGGGCTCTCCGACGAAGGGCCCCGCTACCCGGGCACCTGCGCGCGCCTCACCCGGGAGCAGATTTCCGAGCGCGCCCGCACCCGCGCGCCGGCGTACCGCTTTCGCGCGCGCCCCGGTGAAGTGCGCTTCGAGGACAGGCTGCAAGGGCCCTCTGCGCAGGACGTGGACGCGGTGGTGGGTGACTTCGTGGTGCGCCGCAACGACGGCGTGGCCAGCTACCAGCTCGCGGTGGTGGTGGATGACGCGGCGACGGACATCACCCACGTCCTCCGCGGCGATGACCTGCTGTCCTCCACGCCGCGGCAGCTCCAGCTCTACACGGCGCTGGGGCTGCGCGCGCCGGACTTCCTGCACGTGCCGCTGGTGCTGGGGGAGGATGGCAAGCGGCTCGCCAAGCGCGAGGGGGCCTTCGCGCTCGCGGAGCTCCGCGAGCGGGGCGTGCCTCCCGAGCGCGTGCTGGGGCTGCTCGCCGCTTGGAGCGGGCTGGGCGACGGAGCGCCTGTGACGCTGACGGAGCTGGTGCGGAGCTTTCGCGCCGAGGCGCTGCCTCGCTCGCCGGTCACGACCAGCGAGGCCGCGCTGAAACAGGCGCTCGGCCTGGAGTGAACCCGGCCACGCACCCCGAGGCACTCGGCCAGGGGGGAGCCACGGCCCCGCCCTCCTTCGCGTGGGGGCGCTCAGGCATGCCGGAATCGTGCGTCCCCCTGCCCCATGGCCATGTTTGCCGCGAACATGAGCGTCTTCTGCGCGCAGGGGCGCTCCCTCGCATCAGGAGGGGCAGCACCATGGCAGCCATCGTCGAGAACCAAGCGCCCGGCGTCATCCCCGCCGTCGCGGGCAATCCCTACAAGCTGAGCTGGGGCGCCATCTTTGGCGGCGCATTCGTCGCCATGGGCTTGTGGATTCTCCTCTACTCGCTCGGACTGGCCTTGGGCCTCTCCTCGGTGGACCCCAACAACCCGTCCAGCGTCCGAGCGGCGGGCATCGGCACCGGCATCTGGAGCGTCATCGCGCCCCTCATCGCGCTGTTCTGCGGCGGCTTCGTGGCCGCGCGCTCGGCGGGCCGGTTGGACAAGGGCGGGGGCGCGCTGCACGGCGCGGTGATGTGGGGCCTGACGACGCTGGTGAGCATCGCCCTCTTCGGCATGCTGCTCTCCACGATTCTGGGCACCGTGCTACGCGCGGGCGGCGCGGTGGTGGGCGCCACGGGCGCGGCGGTGGCCGGCGCGGCCTCCGGCGGTGGCCAGGCCGCGCAGGCCTTCGGGCTGGATGCCAACGACGCGCTGGCGCCCATCAACCGGCGGCTCCAGGCGGAGGGCAAGCCGACCATCACCGCCAACCAGCTCCAGGCCGCCACCTCCGACGCCCTCACCACGGCCCTGCGCACGGGTGAGCTCGACCGGGAGGTGCTCGTCTCCTCCATCGCGGACAACACGCGCCTGACGCGGCAGGACTCGGAGGAGATCGCGGACCGGGTGAACCAGCAGTTCACCGCGTTCAGGGGCAAGGTCGGCCAGGTCGGCGAGCAGGTGCAGCAGGGCGCCCTCCAGGCCGCGGAGCCCACCAGCCGCGTCTTCTGGGGCATCTTCGGCTCGCTGCTGCTGGGGCTCATCGCCGCGGTGCTCGGCGGGACCGTGGGCGTGAGCCGCCGCCAGCGCATCGCCGCCGAGGGCGCCGTCATCACCACCCCGCCTCCGCGCCCCACCGAGCCCGTTGGTCCTCGGCGCGAGGTGTATCCGTAGGACCCCCACCACGACGGCGCGTGGGCCCCACTCCGGTGCCCGCGCGCCGTCCGCATCCCTACAGTCTCCGGCGCTCCTGCTCGCGAGCCTGCGCTAACATCTCCGCCCACGCGGCGCCGGGCACGAGCCCCGGCGCCCTCCCGCGCTGGCGCCTCGCCCGGCGCGCCTCTCGGGGGGACGCACATGAACCGGAGCACCACGTACCTGCTGTGCCTGAGCGCGCTCGCGGCCCTGTCGAGCGGCTGCTTCCTGCGCACGGGCTACCTCCTGAACGCGCTGAACACGCCCGGGGACCCCAAGGCCGCGCCGCTCCCCGTGCCCATCCAGGAGCGCGCCGCGCGCCTCACGCGCAGCCACCTGGTGGATGCCTACGCCGACCCCGCCGAGGCCGCGCGGTGGATGTCCGCCCTGGGCAGCGCGCCCCAGCCCATCCTGGAGCAACTGGACTGCCTGAAGCAGGCGGCCGGCGGCAGCAACGAGGCGTGCTACGAGCAGCTCCTCCGCGTGGTGCTGGAGACGCCGCTGTGGGGAGTGCCGCCGCTGCCCGCGGACGTGGACCCCGCCCGCCCCGCCCCGCGCGAGGTGGACGCCGCGCGCTTCCTGGCCAACACGCTGGGCATCGCCGCGTCGTTGTCCGCGCTGCGGGACGCGCAGGGGGACACGGTGCCCCTCCAGGTGCTCTCGCGCGGCATCCGCGAGGGCGCCGAGTCCGCCGCGCAGTACATCAGCGCCCGCAAGTGGAACCGCCAGCTGGGCCGCCCCTCCAACGCGATTGTCCTCAGCGGCGGCGGGGCCAACGGCGCGTTCAGCGCGGGCGCCATCTGGCGGCTGCTCGGCGTGCTGGAGCAGTGCCGTGGCAAGCCCGCGCCGGAGGGCTGCGGGGACGCGCGCATCGACCTGGCCGCGGGCTCCAGCACCGGCGCGCTCATCAGCACCCTGGTGGACCTGTTCCACACGCCGGGCCACGAACAGGCCGCGCGCGCGCTGCTCATCAGCAACTACACGTGCTCGGTGGAGTCGGACCTGTACTGCGTCAACAACACCTGGATTTGGAAGATTGCCTCGGACCTGCGCGGCCTGGTCCAGTTCGACGGCGTCTACGGCAAGCTGCGCGCCGCGGTGGTCCCCGAGCAGCTCACCAACGGCACGGAGCTGGTGGCCGTGTCCGTGGACTTCGACACCGGTGACGTCTTCGGCATCAGCGACCAGGACCCGACGAACTTCGACCCGAGCGCCACGCCCCAGCAGCGCGTGGAGGGCCTCATCCACGGCGTGGTCGCCTCCATCGTCGAGCCCGTGCTCGCGGACCCGGTGCCCTGGCTGCCGTCGCGCACCGGCCGCGTCCAGGGCAGCTTCTATGACGGCGGCGTGCGCTCCGGCCTGCCGCTGCTCCAGGCCGTGCAGCGCGGCGCCGAGCGCGTGCTGGTCATCTCCACCGGCGGCGTGGAGCCGTCACCGGAGAACCCGCCGGGCAACGCCGTCAGCGTGTTGATGCGCACCATCGACCTGTTCGTCGCCCAGCCGCGCGTGGGCGAGGTGCAGCAGGGCGAGCTGGCCGCGGTGGGCCGCCGCTTCGCGGAGTACAACGTCTGCGTGCAGCGCCTGGCCAACGTGACGGACACCGCCAGCGCCAACGCCTTCTGCCGCCGCACCGGCACCGGCTTCGTGCCCCGCGAGCCCGGCGCGCTCAAGGCCGCCACCAGCATGTGGCTGGGCTCGGCGCGCTTCGACCAGGTGGCCTCCAGCTGGCGCTCCGCGTGGATGTTCCGCCCGGACTCGCAATTGCAGACGGCCAGCGGCTACGGCTTCAACCCCGAGGTCATGCGTCCGCTGTTCAAGGAGGGCGTGAAGCACTTCCAGTCACGGTGCCACGAGGTGCTGCGGCTCTTCGAGATTCAGGGCCGCATCGCCACCGCCGAGTGCGACAAGCCCGTGGACACCGCGGTCTCGGAGGCCGAGGCACGATTCGCGCCGCTGGCCCAGTGCACGCAGGGCAAGCCAGAGCAACGTTCGTGCGAATGAGTCCTGGAGGCATATCCTCCAGGAGCCCATGTCCGACCGGTCGTCACTCATCCGCTGGCTCGTCATTCCCGGCGTGAGCCTGGGCGTGCTCATCCTGAGCGCGGCCCTCTCCTACTGGCTCACGCGCCCCGTGCACGTCGAGCCACCCCCACCAGCCCCCGAGCCGCCCGTCGAAGCGCCCCCCGCCGCGCCACAGCCCGACGTGCGCGCCCTCCCCACGCCGGGCCTGACGCCGCCGGATTCAGCGCCCCCGCCGGTGCTGCCCCCGCCCTCCTTCCCTGCGTCCCAGCGCGTGGTGCCCACGCCGCCTCCGCCGTCGGGAGACCCCCGGCGCGTGGTGGAGGTGGAGCCCGTCATCGAGTCCACCTCCGGCCGCATCCACGCGGACGACATCCGCGCCGCCATCCAGGCCGTGACTCCGCTCGTGCAGCAATGTTTCGAGGACGCGGCACAACGCAACCGCGGTCCTCAGACAGTGAAACTGCGCTTCACCGTGGAGGCGGGGAAGGCAGGCGGCGTCATGAGCGCGGGCGAGCTGGTGTCGAGCACCATCCCGGACCCCTTCGTGCAGGCGTGCGCCCTCGACTCGCTGCTGGACGTCCGCTTCCCGGCGCCCTTTGGCGGCGGGAAGGCGCAGGTCGTCTACCCCTTCGAGTTCCGGGTGCCTGGGGACACTGGCCGGTAGGGCCCGGTTTTTCGTAAGGTGCCGGAGCCCCCGACCCTTCATGCCCGTTACCGTCGAACAACTCGGTCCCCATGACGCGGAAGCCCTGCGGGGGCTGCTGTCCAAGGACCCCGCGCACAACCTCTACCTGCTGGGGTTGCTGGAGGAGTTCGGCATCGCGCCCCGGGGCCGGGTGCCCTTCGCCTTCTACGGCCGCTTCGACGGCAAGGCGCTCACCGCCGCCGTGTTCGTGGGCGGCGAGGGCGGGCTCGTGGTGCCCAGCGCGAGCGACGCCACCGCAACCAGCGTCATCGCGGACGCGCTGTCCTCGAGCCTGAAGCTGCGCTCCACGGTGGGCGACAAGGCGGCGGTGGACGCGCTGCTGCGCAGCCTGGCGCCGGGCAAGCCCCGCCTGTCGCGCACGCAGCGGCTGTTCAGCGTGTCCGCGGACGACCTGGGCCCCTTCACCAACCCGCTGCTGCGGCTGGCGAAGGAAGAGGACCTGCCCCGGCTGCTGCCGCTGGCCCAGGGCTACGTGCGGGAGGTCCACGAGCGGGACCCGATGGCGGAGGACCCGCGCTTCTACGAGGCGCGCGTCATCCAGCGCGTGCGCCAGCGCCGCACCTACGTGCTGGAGGAGAACGGCGCGCTGGTGTTCAAGGTGGACATCGGCAGCCGCTCCCAATACGGCGCGGAGCTGGAGGGCCTCTACACGCTGCCCGCCGAGCGCAAGAAGGGCCACGCCCTGCTGTGCCTGGGCCAGATTTCCCGCCACCTGCTGTCCTCGCTGCCGCGCCTCACCCTGCGCATCGACGAGCGGGACGAGAGCACCGCCCGCATCGCCCGCAAGGTCGGCTACCTGGCCGGACGGACGTGGCGGCTCGTCCTGGTGGACTAGGCCCCGGCCGCGTACAGTCCGCGCGCGCATGAGCCGTCCCACGCCTTCCCGCCGTCCCCTCTCTGGAGAGGGCCCCGTCATCCTCCACGCCGCCACCGACCCGCGCTGGCTGCCCCTGGCACTCGAGCGGTTCGACGAGGTGCTGGTGGACCACGCCCACTGCGAGAAGAAGGCCGCCGCCAACGCGCTGTCCATGCTCCAGGCCTACCCGGACCTGCCCGGGCTGCCCGCGCAGATGGCCCGGCTGGCCCGCGAGGAGAGCGCGCACCTGGCCCGCGTGCTGGACTTGATGGCGGCGCGGGGCCTCACGCTGACGAAGGACGCGGGGGACCCGTACGCCCAGGGCCTCCAGAAGCTGATTCGCACCCCCGCCGCCGAGCGCCGCATGGACCGGCTGCTGGTGGCCGCCGTCATCGAGGCCCGCTCCTGCGAGCGCCTGTCCCTGCTGGCCGAAGGCCTCACCGACCCCGCCCTGGCGCGCTTCTACGGCGAGCTGGCGCAGTCCGAGGATGGCCACCAGTCGCTCTTCTACCGGCTGGCCGTCACCGCGTGCGGCGGCGAGGAGGCCGGCGTGAAGGAGCGGCTGGAGTGGATGCTGGCGCGCGAGGCCCAGGTCATCGTGGACGTGGGCCTGCGCGCCGCCATCCACTGAGGCGTCACGGCGTGGGCGTCAGCTGCCGCACCACGGGGCGCCGCTCCACCGGCGCCGGTGACGCGCCCTTCTCCAGCGGCCACACCCAGGGCACCGCCACCGCGAGGATGACCACCAGCACCGCGGTGAGCGGCGTGCCCAGCCGGAAGAAGTCCGTGAAGCGGTAGTGCCCCGGGCCGTAGACCAGGACGCAGCTGGGCTCCAGCGGGGTGATGAACGAGCAGCTCGCCGCCAGCGTCACCGCCATGGCGAAGGGCCGCGCGTCCACGCCCAGTTGCTGCGCGGCGTTGAGCGCCACCGGCAGCACCACCAGCGCCGCGGCCTGGTTGCTCATGGGCGCCGACAGGATGATGGTCAGCAGCATCAACAGCACCATCACCATCCGCGGGCCGCCGTAGGTGCCCAGCTTCGCCACGTGGTCGCCCAGGAAATGGCCCGCGCCGCTGACCTCCATGGCCAGGCCCAGCGCCATCATGGAGCCGATGAGCAGCACCACGCGCCAGTCCACCCGGAACGCGCTGCGCGGGTCCACGCAGCCGGTGGCGATCATCAGCAGCATGCCGGTGAGGCCCGCCACCGACAGCGGCACCACGCCCAGCGAGCCCACCCCCAGCGCGCCCAGGAAGAGCACCACCGCCAGCAGCGCCTTGCCGTAGCGCGGCGGCTGGTACTCATGCCCGCCCAGCACCGTCAGGCTGCCCCCCCGCGCCAGCTCGTCCACCTTGCCCCGCGCCCCGCGCAGGAGCAGCACGTCGCCCACCGACAGCGGCAGCATGGACAGGGAGCGCTCCCCGAAGGTGCGCCCCAGCAGTTGGAGCTTGGTGACGCGCTGGATGGCGGGCTTGCGGTGCAGGCCCAGCGCCACCATGCCGTAGCGCTCCATGAAGAGCGTCTCCTTCAGGCTGCGCCCCACCAGCGGGCTGTCGGGGGGCACGCTGGCCTCGATGAGGATGGAGTCCTTGACGCTCAGCTCCGCGTCGGACAGCCGCACGTCCGGACGGATTTCGATGCCGCGCAGGTCCTTCACGCGCAGGATCGCCTCGCGGTTGCCCTCGATGAGCAGCCGCTCGTCACCGCGCAGCCGGTGGCCGGGCAGCGCGGGCAGCGCCTCGCCGTCCCGGACGAGGCCGATGACGCGCAGCCCCAGCCCCTCCGAGATGTCCCCCAGCTCCTTGCCCACGTAGCGCGAGTCCGGCGGCAACACCGCCTCCGTGAGGTAGTCGCGCAGCGTCCAGTCCTCCATGGCGCCCTGGCCCTCGCGCGAGGGCAGGAGCAGCGGCCCCAGCAGCACCACCACGAGCATGCCGATGAGGGCCAGCGGCAACCCCACCGGCGCCAGCTCCGCCACGCCGATGCCCTCCAGCCCCATCCGCTGCAACGCGGCGGACATCACCAGGTTGGTGGACGTGCCGTAGAGGAAGATCATGCCGCCCAGCATCGACGCGTACGCCAGCGGCAGCAGCACCTTGCTCTTGGGCACCTTGGCCCGCTGCGCGGCGCCAATGGCCACCGGCAGGAAGGCCGCCGTCGTCACCGTGTTGGAGATGACAGAAGAGAAGGCCGCCACCGCGACCATCATCGCCAGGACGAACGTCTGATGGCCGAAGCGGGCGAAGAAGGACAACCGTTGGCCCACCAACTGGACCACGCCCGTCGACGCGAGCCCCTGGGTCATCGCCAACAACGTGAAGATGAAGATGACGGTGTCGTTGCTGAACCCCTCGAAGGCCTGCGCCGGCGTGAGCACGCCGGTGAGCGCCAGCAGGCACACCACCACGAGCGAGCTGACCTCGATGGGGAGCGAATCGAACGAAAACAGCACCAACGCGACAACGACGACACCCAGGACGATGGCGATGGTCATAAGGCCCGCGCCAAGCTGTATTCGCCAGGCTGATAAGGCGAGTCCCGTGGCGCAGTGCGCCGTCCACTACTGAATGCCCGGCCTCTGATAAGTGGAATTAGGAGCGGCCTGTTCGGTACCAAGGTGGGCGGCCGGTCGCAGGTTGCATTTGCGCCCCCCTTCCAGAACGTTTGGGGCCTGTCTCCAGACATGAACCACAAGGACGAATCCATGGCTTCGACGCAAGTTGCGGCGGAGGGCCAGCAGGCCCCCACGAAAAACCCCACGCTCCTCGCCTGGGTGGCCAAGATGGCCGAGATGACCCAGCCGGACCGCATCGTCTGGTGTGACGGCTCCGAGGCCGAGAAGAAGCGGCTGACGGACCAGGCGGTGCAGGAGGGCATCCTCATCCCGCTGAACCCGGAGAAGCGCCCCAACAGCTACCTCCACCGCTCCAACCCGAACGACGTGGCGCGCGTGGAGCACCTCACGTTCATCTGTACGCCGAACAAGACGGACGCGGGCCCGACGAACAACTGGATGGAGCCCGAGGCCGCGTACACCAAGCTGGGCAACCTGTTCAGCGGGTGCATGAAGGGCCGCACCATGTACGTGGTGCCCTACGCGATGGGCCCCATCGGCAGCCCCTTCACCAAGCTGGGCGTGGAGCTCACCGACAGCATCTACGTCGTGCTCAACATGCGCATCATGGCGCGCATGGGGAAGCAGGCGCTGGACATGCTGGGTGACAGCGACGACTTCAACCGCGGCCTGCACAGCACCGGCGACGTGGACCCCGACCGCCGCTACATCTGCCACTTCCCCCAGGACAACACCATCTGGAGCTTCGGCTCCGGCTACGGCGGCAACGTGCTGCTGGGCAAGAAGTGCCTCGCCCTGCGCATCGGCAGCTACCTGGGCCGCGAGGAAGGCTGGATGGCTGAGCACATGCTCATCCTCGGCGTCACCAGCCCCAAGGGCGAGACGACGTACGTGGCCGCCGCCTTCCCGTCCGCGTGCGGCAAGACGAACTTCGCGATGATGATTCCGCCCCCCGAGTACAAGGGCTGGAAGATTGAGACCGTCGGCGACGACATCGCGTGGATGCACCCCGGTCCGGATGGCCGCCTGTACGCCATCAACCCGGAGGCCGGCTACTTCGGCGTGGTGCCCGGCACCAACTACAAGACGAACCCCAACGCGATGGAGTCCATCTCCAAGGACACCATCTTCACCAACGTGGCCCTGACGCCCGACGGTGACGTGTGGTGGGAGGGCAAGGACGGCGAGGTCCCCGACGAGCTCACCGACTGGCAGGGCCGCCCCTGGAAGAAGGGCAGCACGGAGAAGGCGGCGCACCCGAACAGCCGCTTCACCGCGCCCATGTCCAACAACCCGGCGCTGAGCCCCAAGGCCAACGACCCGACGGGCGTGCCCATCTCCGCGCTCATCTTCGGTGGCCGCCGCTCCAACACCGTCCCGCTGGTGCTCCAGGCCTTCAACTGGACCCACGGCGTGTTCCTGGGCGCCACCATGGGCAGCGAGACGACGGCCGCCGCCACCGGCAAGGTCGGCGTCGTGCGCCGCGACCCCATGGCCATGCTGCCCTTCTGCGGCTACCACATGGGTGACTACCTCCAGCACTGGCTGGACATGCAGAAGCACATCGCGCAGCTGCCCAAGATCTTCCAGGTCAACTGGTTCCGCCAGGACAAGAACGGCAAGTTCATGTGGCCGGGCTTCGGCGAGAACATGCGCGTGCTCGAGTGGATCGTGAACCGCGTCCACGGCCGCGTCCCCACCCAGGAGACGCTGCTGGGCTGGGTGCCGCGCGCCGACGAGGGCCTCAACCTCAAGGGCCTGGACCTCGCCTCCGACGTGGTGACGGAGGTCACCTCCATCAAGGAGGACGAGTGGAAGTCCGAGCTCAAGAGCCAGGAGGTCTTCTTCGAGCAGCTGGGCACCAAGGCGCCCGACGCCCTCATGCTCCAGCGCAAGCTGCTGATGGCGCGCCTGGACCACTGAGTCTCCGGCCGCCTGTAGCACCCTGAAACACCGCGAGGCCGCTTCCCGCTCATACGGAGCGCGGGGGCGGCCTTCCGCGTTTTCACAGGAAGTAAAAGTCAGCACTTCGACCTCCCGGCGTCTCCGCGCTAGGCTCTCAGGTCATGAGACTGGCTTTCGTGTTGTCGGTGATTCTCGCGTTGGCGCCGCCCGTGGCGTTCGCGCAGCGCGGGAAAAATGCAGCGGCCCTCATCAAGGAGGGCGAGCGGCTCTATCAGGCGGGGAAGTACCAGGAGGCGGCGGAGGCGCTGAAGAAGGCGCACGAGGCGCAGCCCCACCCGCGGCTCATCTACAACATCGCCATCTCCCTGGAGAACGCGGGGGAGCTGCGCGAGGCCGTGAGCTGGTACCAGCAATACGTCGGCGCCACCGACGGCACGGACCCCACGCTGCTCAAGCGCAGCGCGCGCAGCATCGACCGGCTGCGGGTGCTCATCGAGAAGGAAGACCAGGCGTCGGCCGCGGCCAACGCGGAGCGCCAGCGGCTGCAGGATGAAGCGGACGCCGCGCGCAAGCAGGCGGAGGAGGAGCAGCTCGCGGCCCGCCGCGCCGAGGACGAGAGCCGGCGTCAGCAGGAGGCGGAGCTGCAGCGCGCGCTGACGTCCTACAAGCGCCAGCGCATTGGCGCCTTCGCCGCGGGCGGCGTGGGCGTGGCGGGCGTGGTGGCGGGCGTGCTGTTCGGCATGCAGGCGCGCGACGCGCGGGAGCAGTTCGACGGCGCCACCCGGGTGGAGACCAAGGAGGAGTTCGCCGACAAGACGCGCAGCCGCGCGCTGCTGGCGGACATCGGCTTCGGCGTGGGGCTGGCCGGTGCCATCACCGCCATCATCCTCTATCCGAAGGAAGGCCCCCCGGCCGCGGGCGAGGTTCGTGTCACGATGGCGCCCAAGGGCGCGGGTGCGGGAATGGCGGTGAGCTTCTGATGCGCGCGCTGGGACTGATGATGATGGGAAGCACCCTGCTGATGGCCGGGTGCAGCTTCACCACCGCGAGCGGGCTGACCGAGTGCGAGACGTCCTCGGACTGCGGCACCGCGCAGGTGTGCAACGCGGGCTACTGCCTGCCGCAGCCGGAGGGGTGCGGCGAAATCTACGGCCCCGCCTCCTCCAGCAACGCCATCGCCCTGGGCGCCGCGGTGCCGCTCAGCACCGCCGAGGGCCCGGACGAGTCCGAGGTGCAGGCCCTCAACGCCATCAAGCTGGCCCTCGACGAGGTGAACCAGCGCGAGGGCATCAACGGCCGGCCCTTCGTGCTCCACATCTGCGACACGCGCTCCGAGCCGGCCCGGGCCGCCCTCCAGGCCCAGTGGCTGATTGACGAGCGCAAGGTGCCGATGATCTTCACCTCCAGCAGCGCCCAGGCGCTCGCGGTGTCGTCGCTCACCGTGCCCGCTGGCGTGCTGATGATTACCTACAGCGGCACCAGCCCGGACATCGCCACCATCAACGACCAGAACGGCACGACGGCGGGCCTGGTGTGGCGGACGGCGCCGTCCGACGTGCTCCAGGGCCGCATCATCGCCGACCTGCTCCAGGGCCGCATCCCCGTGGACGGCGCGCCCTTCAACGACATCTCGCGCGTGGGCATCAGCTATGTGAATGACGCCTACGGCCAGGGCCTCTTCGCGGTGACGCTCGGCCGCATCGACTCCACCCTGCGCAGCGTCACGTCCTCCCAGTACGCGCGCAACAGCACCGACGTGAGCAACGTGGTGCGGCGCATCACCCAGGACGTGCCGGACGTCGAGGTCCTCATCGGCTTCTCCGAGGACAACGCGCGCATCATCAACGAGACCATCCGCTCCGGCCGGACGACCCAGCGCTGGTTCTTCACCGACGCGGGCAAGGACCGGGGCCTCTTCACCTCCCTGGGCACCAACGCGTCGCTGATGAACGGCTCCTACGGCACGTCTCCGGCCCAGGCCCGTCCGGACCTCGTCTACCAGCTGTTCGCCCAGCGCTTCCGCTCCGCCTACCAGACGGACCCGGGCCAGTACTCCTTCACCGCGCACGCGTATGACGCCATGTACCTGGTGGCGCTCGGCGCCGCGTATGCCGCGGGTCCGGACGTCAACAACCCGCAGCCCATCACCGGCGCGCGCATGGCGGACGGACTGGCGCTCGTGACGCCGCCTCCGGGTGAGTCCGCGCAGACGTTCAACCTGGGCACGGAGGGCTTCGCGGGCGCTCGCGCGGCGCTCCGCAACGGGACGGTCATCGACGTGACGGGCGCCAGCGGCAACCTGAACTTCAACTCGACCGGCGAGGCGCCGTCCGAGTACGAGCTGTTCCGCGTCCAGGACGGCGAGTTCGTCACGGTGCAGCTCATCTCCCCGCCCACGCAGTGACGTGAGGGGCCTTCAGGGCCCCAGCGTCCGCGCGAGCACCTCGACGGCGGCGGCGAACACCTCGGGCTGTGGCAGCAGCGACAGCACGAGGAAGGCGCCGCCGCCGAAGTCGTAGAAGTAGCCCGGCTGCACCGCCACGCCCGCGTCCAGCAGGGCCAGGCAGGTGGCCTCCTCGCCGGGCGCCCTCGGAATCCGCAGCACCGCGCTCCACCCGCCCTCCGCCGGCACCACGTCCCACGGGGCGCCCGGAGGCCGGGCCGCGAGCAGCCGCTGGCGGTTGCCCCTCACCCGCTCCAGCACCGCCGCCTGGAAGCGCGGCGCATGCGCCAGCAGCGCCGGCAGCGCGCGTTGCACGGGCGTGCCCACGGGAAGCACGGCGTCCGCCAGCCACTCCAGCCGGGCCAGCGCCTCATCCCGGAGCGCCGCGGGCCCGCCCACGTGCGTCCACGCCAGCTTGAGGCCGGGCAGCCCGGCGGACTTGGAGAGCCCACCGAGCGCGAAGGTGAGCATGGGCAGCTCGCGCCCGGCCACCGTGGCCACGCGCGCCCCCCGCGCGTCCCACGCGAAGGGCGAGAAGACCTCGTCGCAGAGGAGCGGCAGTCGCCCGCGCGCGCACACCTCCGCCAGCGCGGCCAGCTCCCCTTCGTGCAGGAAGTGCCCGGTGGGATTTCCAGGGTTCACGACCAGCACCGCGCGGGTGCGGCCGTCCACCGCGTCGCCGACGGCCTCCGCGTCCAGGCCGAAGCCGTGGGCCCGCGGCAGGGGGTAGGAGCGCGTCTGGACGCCCTCCAGCCGCGCGAGGTGCTCGAAGAGGGGGTAGCACGGGGCCGGGACGAGAACGTTGTCCCCCGGCTCGCACAGGAGCTTGAAGAGCCAGCCGTAGACCTCGCTGGTGCTGGAGGTCAGCAGCAGGTGCCCCGTGGCCACCTGCGCGCCCCGCGCGGCGAAGTCCGCCACCAGCGCCTGTCGCGCGGTGAGGAGGCCCAGGGGCTCGGGTTCGTAGGTGAAGGCGCCCGCGGCGGCCAGCGGGGCCGCGTCCGGCGTGGGCAGCCCCACACGCGTGGGGTTGGATTCCGTGAGGTCCCGCAGGGGACGGCCGCTGGCGCGGTGCCGCTCGAGCGCCAGCGCCAGCGGGTTGGGGGTCCGAGCGAAGTCCGTCCGCGCGGAGAAACGGCTCACAGGCCCGTTTGCAGCATGGCGTTCGCGACACGACGAATCAGGTCGCGGCGAACCTCCTTGCGGCAGTGCTCGATGGCCTTGTCGTGGGGCCGGGGAAGTTGAGGGTCGCGCGTGCGCAGTGCGGTCCGGAGCACGAGCTCCACCTTGGAGGGCTCGATGTGGAAGAGCCGGGGACCCTCCTTTTGCAGGAAGTAAGAAAGCCCCCTCTGGTCCATGAGCTTCTTGTACAGCCGCCGGACGTCCGCGAGGAACGTGAGATCGATGATGTCCGCCATTCGTGAGGCGTTCTCGCGCGGAAAAAACGGCACGTCCATTTCACGGCCGCATGTCCCGAAAACTTGCGCGACCTGTAGCACTGGCCCTCGGAAGGAAACGCGCCGGAGGCCGATTTTCCGGCCTCCGCGCGTTCAGGGCAGCAGCGGCCGCAGCGCGCGGCGGAACGCGGCGTGGCGCCGCCGCGCGTCGGGCAGATAGGGCACCGGTCCCAGCACCGGGACGCCGTGGCGCGCCTCCAGCAGCCGCCGGTTGTCGCGCACCGAAACGTCCTTCGCGCCCGTCCCGCGCGACAGCAGCACGGCGCGCACGGGGATGCGGCGCGCGGCCAGCGCCTGGAGCGACAGCGCGGTGTGGTTGAGCGTGCCCAGGCCCGCGCGCGCCACCAGCAGCACGGGCAGCCGCAACGTGGCGATCAGGTCGATGACGTCGTGCTTCGAGTCCAGCGGCACGAACAGGCCCCCTGCCCCCTCCACCACCGCGGTGCCCCCGCGCAGCCGCCGCCACGCGGCCAGCGTGACGTCCCAGTCCGGCTCGCGGCCCAGGCGGCTGGCGGCCACGCCCGGCGCCACCGGCAGACGGAAGCGGTGGGGACACACGGCGTCCACGCTCAGCGCGCTGCCCGCCGCCGCGCGCAGGGCCAGCGCGTCCGTGGGGGCTCGCAGGGACTCGCAGCCGCTCTCGTAGGGCTTGAAGCCCTCGGGCCGCAGCCCCGCGTCCGCCAGCAGCGACAGGAGCGCGCACGAGGCCTGCGTCTTGCCGACGCCGGTGTCCGTGCCGGTGACGAAAATCTGGAACGGCTTCGGTGTGTCAGCCACGGTGGACTCCCACGGCGCGCAGCGCCTCCAGCGCCAGGTCCACGTGGCCCACGGTGTGGGCGGCGGACAGGCAGAAGCGCAGCCGGCTGGTGCCCTCCGGGACGGTGGGCGGACGGATGGCCTTCACCAGCACCCCCGCCTCGCGCAGGCGGCTGGCGGCATGCAGCGCGCGCTCCGGCTCGCCGAGGATGACGGGGAACACGGCGCTGCGAGGCTCGGCGCGCAGCCCCAGGCCCCGCAGGCCTTCCGCGAAGCGGCGGATGTTGCGCCACAGCCGCTCGCGCAGCGGCGGGTCCCCTTCCACGGCGTCCACGGCGGCCTCGGCGGCGGCGCACAGGTGCGCGGGCAGCGCCGTGGAGAACACGAAGGGCCGCGCGCGGGACACGAGCAGGTCCGCCACCGCGCGCGAGGTGGCCACGTACGCGCCCATGACGCCCAGGGCCTTGCTCAAGGTCCCCATGCGCAGGTCCACCGCCGCCTCCAGCCCCAGCTCGTCGCAGAGGCCCGCGCCGCGCGTGCCGAGCACCCCGGTGGCATGCGCCTCGTCCACCATCAGCGCGGCGCCGTGGGCCCGGCACGCGGCGACGATGTCGCGCAGCGGCGCGGTGTCGCCGTCCATGGAGAAGACGGTGTCCGTCACCACCAGCTTGCGCCGGGCGGGCGTCTGCGCGAGCGCGCGCTCCAGCGCCTCCACGTCCGCGTGGGGATAGACACAGACGCGGGCGCGCGACAGGCGGCAGCCGTCCACGAGCGAGGCGTGGTTGAGCGCGTCGGAGAAGACGGCGTCCCCCGGCCCCACCAGCGCGGGGATGATGCCGGTGTTCGCCGCGTAGCCGCTGTTGAAGAGGCGCACGGCCTCGGCGCGCTCGAAGGCGGCCAGGCGGGCCTCCAGCCGGTGGTGCGCGGCGGTGTCCCCCACCACCAGGCGGCTGGCGCCGGTGCCCACGCCGTAGCGCTCCACGGCGGCCAGCGCGGCGGCGCGCACGGTGGGCGAGGAGGCCAGGCCCAGGTAGTCGTTGGACGCGAAGTTGACGAGCGCCTCGCCTCCCACGCGGACCACGGGCCCCTGGGGTGAATCCAGGGGCTCCAGGTACCGGCGCAGGCCGCGCTCGGACAGGGCCTCCAGGTCCTCCCGGGCCCACGCCGCCGCGACGGTGTCATCGCTCACGGTGCCTCAACCTTCCTGACGCGGCTCCAGGGGGCGGATGCCCGCCTTCTCCAGCAGGGCCATGTCCTGGGTGTACTCGGGGTTGCCGGTGGTGAGCAGCTTCTCGCCGAAGAAGAGCGAGTTGGCGCCCGCCATCATGCACAACAGCTGCGCCTCCTCGTTCATCTGCTGCCGGCCCGCGGACAGGCGCACCATGGACTGCGGCATCAGGATGCGCGCCGTGGCGATGGTCCGCACCATGTCCACCGTCTCCACCCGCTGCTGCGACTGGAGCGGCGTGCCCTCCACGGCCACCAGCGCGTTGATGGGCACCGACTCCGGGTGGTGCTCCTGGTTGGCCAGCGTGCGCAGCAGGTTGCAGCGGTCCTCCACCGACTCGCCCATGCCGATGATGCCACCGCAGCACACGGAGATGCCGGCGTCGCGCACGCGGTTCAGGGTGCGCAGGCGATCTTCATAGGTGCGGGTGGAGATGATGTCGCCGTAGTGCTCGGGCGAGGTGTCCAGGTTGTGGTTGTAGGCGGACAGGCCGGCCTCGCGCAGGCGCTTCGCCTGGCTCTCCGACAGCATGCCCAGCGTGGCGCACGCCTCCATGCCCAGCGCGCGCACGCCACGCACCATCTCCAGCACACTGTCGAATTGCGGACCGTCCTTCACCTCGCGCCACGCGGCGCCCATGCAGAAGCGGGTGGCGCCGGCGGCGCGGGCCTTCGACGCGGCGTCCAGCACCTCCGGCACGGCCATCAGCTTCTCCGCCTTGACGCCCGTCTTGTAGCGCGCGGCCTGAGGGCAGTAGGAGCAGTCCTCCGGGCAGCCACCCGTCTTGATGGACAGCAGCGAGCAGAGCTGCACCTTGTTGTCCACGAACACCGCCCGGTGGACCGTCTGCGCACGGTGCACCAGGTCCAGGAGCGGCAGCTCGTAGAGCGCCTTCACCTCGGCCAGGGACCAGTCGTGGCGCACGTCCACGCCCGGAGGCGGCGGCGCGGCGACGTGGGCGTGGCCGGAGAAGGACTCGCTGGAGACGGTGGCGGTGTCGGGCATGGGCTCCTCTGCGGACGAATGAGGGCCCGAACGTGCGCGGACCCCGGAAAGTTGTCAACGCCTGCGAGCAGACAGGTTGACGACTTTCCAGGGCCCAACTCCCCTCGGGAGGGGTCAGCGCGTCAGACGACGCGCGGCATTAGACGTGGACGCGGCGGCCCCTGCCCGCCAGGCCGACCAGGAACAGCACCAGGAGTGCGCCCAGGACGGAGAACAGCAGACCCGTCGGGTGCAGGTCGAAGACGCGGCCGTCACTGCGGAACAGCGACGCGATAAAGCCGCCCACGAAGGAGCCGGCGATACCCAGCAGCGTGGTGGCGATCAGCCCCATGGACTGGTTGCCGGGCATGAGCGCGCGGGCAATGAGACCCGCCAGAAGGCCGATGACCAGGAACGCGATAATCCCCATGACTACCTCCCTTGATTGGTTAGCGGCGCAGGGTGCGTCGCCCACTGGAAGCAAAACTGGGCTGCCCCACCCGTTCGTACAACTTGGCGTGACGGGCTTGACATGACGCCTGCCTGCTCTGCGGTCATGCCTGCCTGTAAGGCCGCAAAAACGTCAGGGTTCCGCGCTATTCACCCAACCCATGGCGAAGGCGAAGACGCACTACACCTGTCAGGCGTGTGGGTACAAAACGGCGAAGTGGCTGGGGAAGTGCCCGGATTGTGGCGCGTGGAGCTCCCTGCTGGAGGAGTCGGACCCCAAGGCGGATGACCGGCGTCCCGCGTGGGGCGCCTCGGGCGGGGCGGCGCGGCCCACGCTGCTCAAGGACGTGAGCGGCGAGACGGAGACGCGGCGCCGCACGGGCATCGTCGAGTTCGACCGCGTGCTGGGCGGCGGCGTGGTGGGCGGATCCATCGTGCTGCTGGGCGGAGACCCGGGCATCGGCAAGTCCACGCTGCTGCTGGCCGCGTTGGACAAGCTGGCGCGTCATGGGCCGGTGCTCTACGTCTCCGGTGAAGAGAGCCTGCGCCAGACGAAGATGCGCGCCGAGCGCCTGCGCGTGGAGGGCGACACCATCCACCTGTTCGCGGAGACGGACGCGGAGCGGGTGTTGACGGCGGCGGAGGCGCTGAAGCCGCAGGCGCTGGTGGTGGACTCCATCCAGACCATGTACCTGCCGGAGCTGGGCAACGCGCCGGGCAGCATCACCCAGGTGCGCGAGGTGGCGGGCCGGCTGATGGCCTACGCGAAGCGCACGGGCGTGCCCACGTTCCTGGTGGGCCACGTGACGAAGGAAGGGTCCATCGCGGGCCCGCGCGTGCTGGAGCACATGGTGGACACGGTCCTCTACTTCGAGGGCGAGCGCGGCCACCCGTTCCGCATCCTGCGCGCGCACAAGAACCGCTTCGGCTCCACGAACGAGATTGGCGTCTTCGAGATGAAGGGCGCGGGGCTCGCGGAGGTGCCGGACCCGTCCGCGCTGTTCCTGTCGGAGCGGCCGGTGGGGAAGTCGGGCAGTGTCGTGACGAGCACGCTCAATGGCACGCGGCCGTTGCTGGTGGAGGTGCAGGCGCTGGTGGCGCCCACGGGCTACGGCACCGCGCGGCGCACGGCGATTGGCGTGGACGGCAACCGCGTGGCGCTGCTGGCCGCGGTGCTGGAGAAGAAGGAGGAGATTCCGCTGGTGGGCTGTGACCTCTTCGTCAACGTGGCGGGCGGCATGCAGCTCACGGAGCCGGCGTGTGACCTCGCGGTGTGCGCGGCGCTGGTGAGCAGCCTGCAGAACCGGCCGCTGGACCCGAAGACGCTGGTGCTGGGGGAAGTGGGCCTCGCGGGAGAGGTGCGCGCGGTGGGGCAAGTGGAGCCCCGGCTGGCGGAGGCCGCGAAGATGGGCTTCCAGCGCGTGGTGATGCCCGCGGGCAGCGCCCGGCGACTGGAGGACGCGGGCCCGAAGATGAAGGTCGTCGGCGTGGAGACGCTCGGCGACGCGCTGGTCGCGATGTTCGACTGAGCGGGACGGGCTGGAGCGCGAACATCCACTCCCTGTGCTTCCACATAGGGAGCAAGCCCAGCGGACTCCTGGCCGATGCACTGGGAGACCGTGGCCCTGGACGATTTCACGAAGAGGCTTGGCATCCAGGTCGCCAGGGCCTTGCTCATGACGACGTCTTCATGCGGCAGCCCTGGCAACCGGTGTCTCGTCGAGTAAACAGGCTCAGCGCACTCGTGCATCGGACGCACGCACTGCTGGCTGCTCCACGTCCCGGCGGACCGGCGAAGTACTGAAACACCGCACCCCATGGCTTGAAAGCCGATGCCTGCACGCGGTGTCTCTGCGCGCAGACAGCCAGGTCTCTGAGCGCCCGCCACTCCCGGCGGGCACAGACGAGACGGCGCCGGGCCCATGAGGCCGCGCCTGCTCTCACCCCTGGCCACGGGAGCGCCATGAAAAGACACTTCACGTGGTTCATGTTGGCAGTCAGTGTGCAGCTCAGTGCATGCAGCAACGAATCCGTCGCGGAGGGGTTGTCCCCGCGGGACTCCGCCTCCGAGGACGCCACGCCCGTCCATGCGGAAGCCGTGGCGGACGACGCGACGACGCTCTACGAGGACGCGCTCGGACCGGGCTGGGTGGATTGGTCCTGGGCCACCCGCAACCTCGCGGCGACCTCGCCCGTGGCCTCGGGCACGCGCGCCATCTCGGTGACCTTCGGCCCGTGGACCGGCCTCTATCTCCACCACCCAGGGGTCTCCACCACCGGGCTCGAGTTCATCGAGTTCCAGGTCCACGGCGGCGCCACCGCCAACCCCGCCCTCACCGCGTACGCCACCGTGGGCAACCAGGCCCGGCCCATCATCTCCATCAACCGCTACTGTGACGGCGGCACCATCAAGGCCGGCGCCTGGACGCGCTGCCGCGTGCCCCTCACCGCGCTCAACGTCGCCAACGTCACGATGGATGGCATCGCCATCCAGGAAGGCGCGGGCCGCAACCTGCCGGCGATGACGTTCGACAGCCTGCGCCTGGGCTCGGCCACGCTCCCCGCCCCCGGCAACGTGAAGGCAGTGGCCTCCGCGTCGGACGTCTCCCTGACGTGGAACGGTGTGAGCGGCGCCACCGGGTATCACGTCTACCGCGCCACCTCGCAGACGGGCACGTACTCGAAGCGCACAGCGTCACCGCTCACCAACACCACGTACCGCGACACCGGCCTCACCGCGGGCGCGACGTATTGGTACGCCGTGACGGCGGTGAGCGGCAGCGCCGAGGGCCTCCGCTCCTCGCCCATCTCCGCCACCGTCCAGAACCCGCAGCAGCCCGTCGCCATCACCGTGAGCCCCACCAGCGCGTCACTCGCGTTGGGCGCCTCACGCGCCTTCACCGCCACGGTGACGGGCAGCACCAACACCGGCGTGACGTGGTCCGTGCAGCAGGGCCCCGCTGGAGGCACCATCACCAGCGGCGGCCAGTACACGGCGCCTTCGACGGCGGGCACCTATCAGGTCATCGCCACCAGCCAGGCGGACGCCACCCAGAAGGCGACCGCCACCGTCACGGTGACGGCGACGCAGCCCGCCACGGGCAAGTGGGTGTCCGGCTATTACACCGGCTGGAACGCCGACCTGTATCCGCCGGAGAAGGTGGACTTCACCGCGCTGACGCACATCATCGTCGGCCGAGTCACGCCCAGGCCGGATGGCACGCTGAACACGGCCTTCGACAACAACAACGGCCCGCAAATCGCGCGGACGCTGGCCCAGCGTGCGCACGCGGCGGGGCGCAAGGCCATCATCATGGTGGGCGGCGCGGGCGAGCACGCGGGCTGGGTGGCCGCGGCCTCCAACGCCAACCGGGCGAGGTTCGTGCAGAACCTCCTCAACGCCATGGACACCTTCGGCTACGACGGGCTCGACATCGACTGGGAGCCCGTGGAGGCGGCCGACAAGCCGAACCTGCTCGCGCTGGTGAAGGAGCTCCGCGCGGCGCGGCCGAACATGCTGCTCACCTTCCCCATCGGGTGGATCAACAGCAACTTCGCCAGTGACGCGGACCCGTGGTTCGCCAACCTGGCGCCCTACCTGGACCAGATCAACATCATGTCCTACGAGATGATTGGCCCGTGGGACGGCTGGCAGTCCTGGTACACGTCCGCGCTCTACGGTGAGTCCGGCAACCGGCCCACGTCCGTGTCCTCCAGCCTCCAGGGCTGGGCCCGCGCGGGCATCCCCAAGGCGAAGCTGGGCATGGGCATCCCGTTCTACGGCATGGCCTGGCGCAACATCACCGGCCCCTACCAGAACTTCACGAACTGGTCCGACTACGTGGGCAGCGACAACTCCTTCACCTACAGGAAGATTCAGCAGCTCTCCGCGTCGGGGACGTACCGCTGGGACGCGGTGGCCGCGGCCACCTACCTCACCTTCAACACGCCCGTGGAGGACGGCACCGTGCGGTGGATCTCCTACGACGGCCCGCAGGCCATCGCGGCCAAGGGCGCCTATGCGAAGGACCACGGCTTTGGTGGCACCATCATCTGGACCATCAACCAGGGCTGCACCAACCCCACCACGGGCGCCAACCCGCTGCTGGACGCGGTGAGGGACTCCTTCCTCCGGTAGCCCCGCGAGGGCGCGTGTCCCAATCCTTCGGACACGCGCCCCAGTGGCTCCGCGGCCGACTACGCCTGCTTCGGCATCACGGCGTAGCGCAGCAGCAACACACCGTTGCTGTAGACCTTGGTGGACTTCAGCTCCAGGTCCACCACGGTCCGCAGCGACGACACCAGCGGGATGCCCGCGCCAAGAATCAACGGGTTCACCTTGAGCAGGAGCTCGTCAATCAGCCCCTCGGCGAACAGCAACCCCGCGAACGCGCCGCCGCCGGACAGGTAGATGTCACCGCCCTCCTGGGCCTTCAGACGCCGGACCTCACCGGTGGCGTCATCCGACACCAGCTTCACCCGTGGGTTCGGGCTCGCCTTCATCGTGCGGCTGAAGACGTAGGTGTCCATCTTCGCGTACGGGTCCGTCACCCCCTCCTTGAGGCCGACCTCGTAGGTCCGGCGCCCCATGAGCGCCGTCGTGTAGGTCGCCAGTGACGCGACGAAATCCATCACGTGTTCGCTGTCTTCAATGAGCCGCTTCTGCATGAAGGCGCCGTACGTGTCGTCCTCATGGGCGATGAAACCGTCGACGCTGGTGGCAACGTGGTACTTGAGCTTTCGCATACGTGTTCTCCATGCCGCGTGCGCCAGGGCGCAGGGCATTCAGGTCAGGGAATACGACTGGGGACACCACGGAGACCCAAGCACCTGGGACACAGCCATATCGACGCCACGGCACAGTGGCCGGAGCGGCAAGGGCGGTCCTACACAGGTGCTGGGTTAGCGAGCGGAGGTCATGGGACAGCGCCGTGAGGCGCCGAGGCCAAACTACGCACACCCAACCGCCGCCGGCAAGCCCTGGCCCGACGAGCGGCTGCGCGTTACGGACGTGGTGCTCGGATAGAGTCCATGTCCACACATGCCCTCTGGCCCCCGGAACAACTCGCGATGGCGTGACGCGCTGGGCTCGCTCTCCGCGCGGCTGCTGGTGGCCTTCCTGGTGCCCACCCTGCTCTTCGTGGCGGTGGCGGGCACGGCCGTGTACCAGCTCGCGCGGGCCATCCTGGAAGAGGAGCTGGGGACCAGCCTCAGTGCCATCGCCGCCGCCACCGCCACGCAGGTCCACGGCGAACGGCTGCTCACCATCGAGCCGGGCGACGACGTCACCGGCACGCGCACGTGGCGGAATTTCGTCCGCCTGTTCGAAAGCGTCGCCGAGGCCAGCGGTGTGCGCCGCGTCTACGCCGTGGACACGCAGGGCCGCGTGCGCGTGGACGTGGGAGGCAGATTGCCCGTGGGCACGGAGATGCCGGAGCTGGCCCGCGACCGGCTGGAGCTCACCCGCGTCTTCTCCGGCGAGCGCGTCGCCAGCCAGGTCCTCTTCACCGGCTCGGACGGGCGCCTCTACAAGACGGGCTACGCCCCCATCCGGTACGAGGGGCGCGTGGTGGGGGCCGTGGGCGTGGAGGGCAGCGCGGCCTTCTTCGAATCGCTCCAGCAGTTGTCCCGCACCTTCGTCACCCTGGGCGTGGTGGCGCTGGGCGCGCTCGCGTTCATCGCGGTGGTGACGGCGAGAGGCCTCGCCCGGCCGCTGCGGCGGCTGATGACGTCCGCGCTGCGAATCGGCCGGGGCGACCTGACCACGCCCGTGCCTCCGGAGCCCACGCTGGAAATCGGCGTCCTCGCGCGCGAGTTGGAGGAGATGCGCGGCGCCCTGGAGAGCCGGGACCGGCAGCTCAAGATGATGCTCGCGGGCGTCGCGCACGAGGTGCGCAACCCCATTGGCGGCATCGCCCTCTTCTCCGGCATCCTGAAGGAAGACCTGCAAGCCGGCGCACACGACGAGGCCGGCGCGCACGTGGAGCGCATCCAGCGCGAGGTGGCCTACCTCCAGCGCATCGTCGAGGACTTCCTCGCCTTCGCCCGGGAGCAGCCCCTCGCCCGGGCGCCGGTGGAGGCCCCTTCCCTGCTCTCCATCGCCTGCGAGCTGATGGCCGCCGAGGCCAGCGCCCGGAACGTCGCCGTGGACATCGACGCCGCGCCCGCGGTGCTGGAAGCGGACGGCAGCCTGTTGACCGCCGCGTTGGTGAACCTGGTGAAGAACGCGGTGCAGGCCTCGCCGCAGGGCGGCCGCGTGCAGGTGTCTGGCGCGGCGCACGGCGGCCAGTACACCATCCAGGTCCGCGACGCCGGGCCCGGCGTGCCGGCCCCCGAGCGCGAACGCATCTTCGAGCCCTTCTTCACCACCCGCGAGAAGGGCACCGGCCTGGGCCTCCCGCTGGCGCGCAAGATTGCGCTCGCGCACGGCGGCATGTTGAGCCTGACCTCCGCGCCCGGGGACACGCGCTTCATCCTCACGCTGCCCCTGGGCGTGGTGCCTCCAGACCTCATCCCGCCGCGTTGAACTGCCGCGCCATGCGCGTCACCTCGTCGGAGACCACCGCCAGCGTGTTGGTGGCCTCCTGCGTGGACTCCAGCCGCTTCAGCGTGGCGTCCATGAGCTGCGACAGGTCCGCGATGGCGTCGAAGATTTGCGCGAAGCCGGCGTCCTGCTGTGTCACCGCGGCGGCAATCTGCCGGGCGGCGGCGGAGTTCTCCTGCGCGATGCGTGACAGCTCCCGCAGCGAGTCACCCGACGCCCGCATCTGGTCCAGGCCGGTGCCGATGGTCTGCACGCCGGCCTCGCCCATCTTCGCCGCGTCGCGGATGCCGTTGCTGATGTCCTGGAGGATGGTGCGGATGCGGCGCGTCGCCTGGATGGACTGGTCCGACAGGCCGCGAATCTCGCGGGCCACCACCGCGAAGCCCCGGCCCTGCTCCCCCGAGCGCGCCGCCTCGATGGCCGCGTTCACCGCCAGCAGGTGGGACTGGTCCGCCAGGTCCTTCACCGACTCGGTGATTTCACCAATCTGCGTGGTGCTCTGCGCCAGCCGCACCAGCCGGTCCTGGATGCCGTCCACCACGCGGCGGATGTCCGTCAGCCCGGCGAGGCTCCGCTCCACGGCGGCCTCGCCCTGCTGCCCCAGCACCTCCGAGCGGCGAGCCACCTGCAGCACCGCCTCCGCCCGCTCCACCGCCATCAGCGAGGTGCGGCGAATCTCCTCGGACGTCATCTGCGCCTCGTGCAGCGCCGATGCCTGCCGGACCAGGCTCTGCTGGTGCTCGCCATGCGACTCCCGCAGGTGGCGCCCCGCGCCGCTCAGCCGCGTCGCGGAGTCATTCAGCGACAGCGGCAGTTGCCGCAGCCGGACCAGCACCGCGTTCATGCCGGACGACAGGTCCCCCATCTCATCCGTGGACACCCAGGCGGGCGACATGACCCGCCCGGCCGCGAGCGACTCGATGGCCGCCCCCACCGCGCCGGCGGCGTTGGACTGACGGCGCGCCAGCATCCAGGTGGTGACGGCGGGAATCGCCAACAGCCCGGCCACCCAGGCGAGACCGAAGGTCAGCTCCCCAGCGAGCATCCCGCCCATGTCCATCAACGTCGCCGCCGAGCCGTGCGCGCCCTCGGCCACCAGGGACGTGTGCAGCGCGTCCCGCACGCCTTGCAGCTTCACGAGCACCACGCACCCGCTCAGCACCAGCGCGCAGAGGCTGGAGCCAATGAACGTCGTGGGCATGAACCACGCCTGACGGGGCCAGAAGAAGCCGCCCCCCTTCACCACCAGCGTCGGGTCCTTGCGCTGCTCCTCCAACGCCAGCGGCAGCAGCAGCTTCTCCAGCGAGACGCTGATGGGGAAGCCCAGCACCACGCCGAAGCAGACGCCGATGAGCGTACCCACGACGACCTGGGACAAGTCCTTCTGCCACAGCAGGCACACGTGGAGGCTGAACCAGATGCCGCCCACCGTCCACGCGCCCCACGACGTGGCCACCGCCGCGCGCCAGGGCAGCCGCAGGATGCGCGTCAGCCGCTCGCCCGGAGCGTCCTGGGGGCGAGACCGCAGCGCGCCGTCCACCAGCAGGTGCAGCATCATCGCGGGATAAGCGATGCCCAACCCCACGATGATGGGCGGCAGCACCCACGCCACGGCGATGAGCCCCGACCAGCCCGCCACGCCCATGGCCATGCCATTGAGATACGCGGCGATGGGCGCCACCGGCAGCACCCACAACATGAACAGCTTGAGCGCACGTCCCCGGTACTCCTGGATGACCTTGTCTTCGGCACTCATGCGTCACATCCCCCCGAGGCCGCGTGCTCGCACCGCTCGGGTGGAGCCGGGTGTCCTCTGTCGCGAGTACCTCACTCTCCGCGCGAAGCGGACAGGGTGGTCTCGAGGAAGCTGCCGCCTTCCGGACAGAGCGCGCGTCGTGCAACGGCCTCGGGACGCGCGCTCGAAAGCAACACCCCGGAGGGATGTGCGCAGGTGTCGCGCGATTCAGCCGTTGCAGCAGGCCTGGAGCGCCGCGGCGTACATCCGCAGCGACGTGCGCGCGGCGGCCTGGATGCGGAAGGGCTCACCGGCGCCCGCGTCGGCGGACAGCTTGATGATTTCCAACGCTTCCTCCGGGTGCAGGTCGTCATAACGCGCGTGGACCTTGAGCCACATCATCGAGTGCGCGTCGATGCGCGCGCCCTCCTCGGCATAGGCGCGGAAGGGCTCCGCCACCTCGCGAGTCCACACGCCGGTGATGCCCTCCACGGCCCAGTTGGACGCGGCCACCCCTTCGGCCAGCGTGCCGTGCGCGCAGATGTCGAGCAGGTACGCGTGCAGCGCCTGGACCTCCGGCAGGGGCCGCTGGGCGAAGACGGTGTCCGGGTCCACGCCAATGCCACGCATCCAGTCGATGTACCACTCGGCGTGTTTCGCCTCGACGCCCAGGTTCTGGAGCAGCCAGCGGCGGGCGCTCGCGTCACCCGGGCGCTGGCCGTAGGTCGTCTTCGCCAGCGACAGGCCCATGTACTTGGGGAAGGACTCCACGATGACGAAGAAGTTCGACAACACCCGCTGCCACTGGCGCAGCGGCGGGCGCTTGCCGTCGGCGGTGTCCCGGAACAAGCGCGGCCAGCAGGCGGTGTCCCAGTCTTCTCGCAGGGACTCCAGCATCGACTCCAGCCAGAGGGGGTGCGCGGTGGGCGTGAGCGCGGGAGGGCTGTAACGGCGGGCCGCGGCTTCCGGGTGAGCCAGTTCCTGAACGACGGACGGCATGGGGCTGCTCCTTGCTTCCCGGCGGGTGACAGGCCGGCATGGCCTCCCTCACCCGCCCAAGCAAGGGGGCATGGTCGCAATCGCTTTCCGCCCGCACCAGCGGCCCAAAGGCAATCAGGCCGTGTTTTCCAGATTCTGTTTCAAATCAGGGCGCGGACGCCCGGGCTCGGTCCGGGGCCCCACAGAGCCCCGGACCCCGGGGGCGTGAGCGCGTCCAGCGCCCACCGCTTCAGCGGGACGGCGCCACATGCCTCCGGGCCTTCTCCAACATCCGGCGCAGCGGGGCTTCGTCCGCGCGCGTCAGGGCTTCGTCCCACGTGAGCCACTGCGCGCCGAAGGACTCCGCCGGGTCGTGCACCAGGGCCTCCGGGTTCTCCGCCACCACGAGGAAGCGCACATCCAGGTGGTGATGCTCCGGTTCGTCCCGGCGCGCGGGGATGGTGTGGATGTCCACGTCCAGCGGCTGGGGTGCGGTGGGATGGAGCGACACGCGGCACCCCGTCTCCTCGCGGGCTTCTCGCAGCGCGGTGGCCGCCATGCTGCCCGCGTCCGTCACATCCGCGTGGCCTCCGGGCTGCAACCAGCGCAGCAGCTTGCGGTGATGCAACAGGACGATACGGGTGCCCGAGGGGTCCACCACCACCGCGCTGCCCGTGAAGTGGGCCTCCAGCTGCGCCCGGGAGAAGGGCTGCGCCAGCGCCTGGGCGAAATGACGCATCCGCTCCAGGTCCTCGCGCTCCTTCGCGTCCTCGGGAACGTGGGGCGCGAGCAGGTCCAGCAGGGAGGTGGCCGTGATTTCCATGGCCTCCCCGTACTGCTCCGGACCGGGCGGCGCCAGCCCCTTCGCACGACGGGCGGCGAGGTCGCGCGCCGCGTACGAGTGGAGTGGCCCCAGCCGGATGTGCTCTCATGCGTCCGCCCCGGAACGGCCGGACCGGCGCAACTGGGAGACACGAGTCACACCATGGCGCGCATCCTCGTCATCGACGACCACGACACGCTGCGGGAGGGAATGACGGTCACCCTGACGCGCGCCGGCCACGCCGTGTCCGCGGTGCGCAGCGGCCAGGACGGCCTGGCCGCGTACCGCAAGGCGCCCTTCGACCTCGTCGTCACCGACCTGAAGATGGACGGCATGGACGGCATCGCGGTGACGAAGGCGCTCAAGGCCCAGGACGCCGCCGCCGTCGTCATGGTGGTGACGGCCTTCGGCACCATCGAGACCGCGGTGCAGGCGATGCAGGAGGGCGCCTACGACTTCATCACCAAGCCCTTCCCGCCCGAGGTGCTGCGCGCCAAGGTGGACAAGGGGCTGGAGCTGGCCTCCACGCGCAAGCAGGTGGAGCGGCTGACGGCGCGCACCGCCGCGCATGACTCGGACGCGGCGCTCACCCACGGCAGCCTGGTGGGCGACAGCGAGCCCATGCAGAAGCTGGTGTCCCAGGTCATCAAGGTGGCCCAGAGCGACGCCACCGTGCTGGTGCGCGGCGAGAGCGGCACCGGCAAGGAGCTGGTGGCGCGCATGCTCCACCAGCGCTCCCCGCGCAAGGACGGCCCCTTCGTCGTGGTGCACTGCGCGGCGCTGGCGGAGACGCTGCTGGAGAGCGAGCTGTTCGGGCACGAGCGCGGCGCCTTCACCGGCGCGGTGAAGCGCAAGCTGGGCCGCTTCGAGCTGGCCGATGGCGGCACGCTCTTCCTGGACGAGATTGGCGAGATTCCCGCCTCCGTGCAGACGAAGCTCTTGCGCGTGCTGCAGGAGAAGGAAATCCAGCGCGTGGGCGGCGAGGACACTTTCAAAGTGGACGTACGCGTGGTGAGCGCCACGCACCGCGACCTCCAGGCCGAGGTGAAGGCCGGCCGCTTCCGCGAGGACCTCTACTACCGGCTGCACATCGTCCCGGTGGTGCTGCCGCCCCTGCGCGAGCGGCCCGAGGACATCACCCTGCTGGCCCGGCACTTCGTGGCCAAGCACGCGGTGCGGGTGAACCGGCGCGTCGCGGGCCTGGACGACAGCGCGCTGCGCGCCCTGGCCCGTCACGCCTGGCCCGGCAACGTGCGCGAGCTGGAGAACGTCATCGAGCAGGCCCTCGTCTTCGCCGAGGGCGACCTGCTCACCGACCTGGATTTGCCCTCGCACCTCACCGCCCACGGCGCGCCGCGCGTGGAGGCGGGCCTCCCGGTGCTCCAGGGCGACCGCCCGCTCCCGGACATCCTGGAGGACCTGGAGCGGCAGCTCATCGCCCGCGCCTACGAGAAGGCCGGCGGCGTGAAGACCGAGACGGCCCGCCTGCTGGGCATCAAGACTTCCGCGCTGTACTACAAACTGGAGAAGTACGGCTTCCTGCCCAAGGGGACGCCCCCCGAGGAGCCCTGAGCCTCGAAAATCCGTCACCCGCCCCCGCCCCCCATGACTTTTCACCGGTGTCCCACCTTCGCCCCTTCCCTCCTGGACGTTCCAGGTGTCCGGAATTGTTGGGGTCCAGGCAGCCCCCCCGCCCGGAGTCGGGCAGGCAGGCTGGCACCTGCCTTGCTTCGAGAGCGCCCCTGATGAACCTCCGCCCCCTCGTCCTCCTGCTGAGCCTCGTCCTGGCCGTGCCCGGCCAGGCGGCGTCCGGGCTGGAGTCGATGCGGGGCCGGGCCCAGACGGCGCGCTCGGAGACGCGCGCGCTGCGGGGGCAGCAGCAGACGCTGCGCGAGGAGCTCAACGGGCTGGCGACGCGCATCGAGGCGCTGAAGGCGCAGCACCGCGGCCGGCTGACGGTGGGCACGGAGCTGGAAGCCGCGCTGCGTCGTTCGCAGGACCTGAGCGGTCAGCTCACGGGCCTGGCGCAAGCGGTGGTCGCGGCGGAGGGAGCGTCGGAGCGCGCGCACCTGGCGCTGCACACCGCCCTGTCGGATGAGCTGGCCCGGCTGCGGCTCGCCTGGGACGGGACGACGGAGCGGGGCCAGCGCGCCACGCTGCTGGACGCGATGCGCACGCTGCGCGCCGAGCGCGAGGCGGTCCGCGCGGCGCTGCCCGCGTCCCGAGTACCCGCGATGGACCGGGCCTCCGCCGGGGGCGATGACCCGGAGGACCTGCTGGCCCAGGCGGACACGCTGCGTGACACCGAGGACAAGGTGCGGGAGCGGCTGAAGGCGCTGCGGGGCCGCATCACCGAGGTGCGCGAGGAGCGCGACCTGGACCGGCGCATGAACGACTTCCTCGGCGAGGAGTCGATGTTCGACGACCAGGACCGGCGGCTGCGCATGCGCATGGGCAGCGACCGCACGCTCCAGGTGGAGCGCGCCGAGCCCAATGCGCCCGCCTTCCAGGACAGCGCGGGCCCCCCGCCTGCCCCCAACGTGGGCGGCCGGCCCAACGAGGGGGGCGAGCCGGGGCCGGACCGCCCGGCGTTCCCCATGCAATCCACCCGGGCCACCGACCGCCGCCCGCATGTGGAGACGCAGCGCGCGCAGGACCTGGCCGCGGGCAGCGCGGTGGACCTGCCGGCCATGGAGGCCGAGGCCGCGCGGCTGGAGGCGCTGGCCCGCGAGCTGGAAGGCCGCGCCACGAAGCTGGAGCGCCGCGCCCAGGAGATGGGCGACCCCTGACGCTACAGCAGCCCCGACTCCACCTGGAGCTTCACCACCGCCTGAAGCCGCACCTCGCGCTCCGGCATGCGCCCGCGTCCGCGGACGATGATGCTCATGGTGGGGGCGGCCACGAAGGGCTGGAGCTCCACGTTCTCCACCTGCAGCGACAGCACCGGGTTGGGCAGGCGCAACTCCACGTCCGCGATGTTCTGGCGTGAGGCGATGCGCGCCTCGCGGTCCCCGGCCCGGGCGTAGAACTCCACCCCGTCGAGGAAGGTGAGGTCCTGGTCGTTGGGGCTGAGGACCTTGAGCGTGAGGGACTCCACCTTGACGGACGTCACCTCGCTCTTGCGAATCCCCTGGTTCTTGAAGTCCTGGTTCTTGTCGAAATCCATCCCCGCGAAGCTGCTGATGGCGGGGAAGCCGTTGAGCGGCGTTTCGACGCCAGGGGGGCCGGCGGGCACGGTCGACTCCCCCCTCACCTCGGTGGTGAAGGAGGAGGAGGCACAGGCAGCCAGGCCGAGGCTTGCCGCCGCCAGGAGGGACACGAGGCGCATGCGTCCAATGTAACGGGCCGCCCGGGGCGCCGTCACGGCCGGGAGCGACCGGACGGCCGCCCTGGCCCTCCGGGGACGGGGTATGGTGCGCGCGCCGTGGCCCGCTCCTTCGCACCGCTGCTCGTCACCCTCGTCCTGCTCACCGCCGGCAGCGCCCCTGCCGCCGAGTGGGAAGGAGCGTTGAGGGGCACCGGGCGGCTGATGCTGGACACCAACGCGGCTCGGGATTTCACGGACCGCCTTACGGCCGCGCCCACGCGGGACCTCGCCTTGAGCCTGCTGGGCTCGGCGGAGGGACGCGGCACCTTCGACCGCGCGCAGTTGGTGGGCCGCTACGAGCTGGGCGCGCGCAAGTACCTCCAGTACCGGGAAGAGGACACGCTGGTTCAGTCCGGCGCGGTGGAGGCCTCGCGCGCCCTGGGCACGTCGCTGGGCGTCGGCCTGGAGGGCCACGCGAAGGACCGGCGCGGCGGCTCACGCTCGTACTCGGACCTGGGCACCACCGCCTTCCTGGAGTACGCGCCGGACGTCCAGCTGGCACTGCGGGTGCGCGCGGGCGCCCGGCGCTTCGTGTACCGGCCGGACCCCACGGCCAACTTCGGCGGCCCCGAGGTGGGCGTGCTCAGCCGCTACCGCTTCGACCGGCGGCACAGCCTGTCCGTCTTCGGGGACTGGAACTCACGCCGCTTCGGCACCGCGCCCCGGGCACGGCCACCGGGCTCGGGCGGCTCCTCGGGCGTCCTCCCCGGGCGGCGCCAGGACGGCGCCCTGACGGCGGGCGCCGCGTACACGTACCGGGGCCCGGTGGCCCTGGGCGCGACGTACGTGTTCCAGGAGCTCTCCTCCAACAGCTACGGCGAGACGCTCCAGCGCCACCGGCTGGCCGTCAACGCCGGCGTCCGCCTGCCCTGGCGGGTGACGCTGCTGGCGCAGGGCTCCCTGGGCCTCACCGCGTACCCGGACGGCATCTACCTCTCCCCCGAAATCATCCTGGTGGAGGAGGACGAGGGGCAGAACTCGCTCTCCCTGAAGCTGGCCCGCCCCCTGACGGACACGTTGGACTTCGAGATGGCGTGGGGGGTGTGGAGCACCCGTTTGCCCCGCAACGACCTCACCTACACGCGCCAGGTCTTCAGCACGGGCCTCACCTGGCGCTACTGAGGCGCGGGGCTACTCCAGGTCCGCGATGCGCTCGTCGATCTCCTCGGCGAGCCCCGGGTGCCCCTGGGCCAGGGCGTGCTCCTTGGCGCGGGTCAGCACCTCGCGGGCCTTGGCGGCCTCCCCGGCCCCCGCCCAGGCGTCCCCCAGGGCCACCATGGCGGCCGCATAGGTGGAGTCCAGCCGGACGGCGGACTCCAGGGCCGCCGCCGCCTCGGCGTACTGCCGCCGCTCCAGGTACAGCTTCCCGAGGGAGAAATGGCTCATGGGGGAGTCGGGGAAGTCCGCCACCATCTTCTTGAACTGTTCCAGCCGGGCGTCGCTCATGGACATCAGCAGATAGAGGACCGCTTCCGTGTTGCCAAGGGTGCGGTAGGGTGCGCCGCACATGGCCACGAAGAAGAAGACGACCGCGAAAAAGACCACCACCCGGGCCCCGGCGGCCCGGAAGAAGACGGTGTCGGGCAAGACGCCCGCCAAGAAGAAGGCCCCCGTCGCCAAGAAGAGCTCGGCGAAGAAGGCGCCCGCGAAGGCGCCCGCCAAGAAGAAGAAGGCGAAACTCCCAGTCGCACCCGCCCAGAAGGCGGGCCCCGCGGAGAACCCGGCCGCCAAGGCGCTGGCGCAGCGCATCGGCAAGCTGCTGGTGGACAAGAAGGCGCTGGACGTCGTCATCCTCGACGTACGCGGGATGACGTCCTACGCGGACTACTTCGTCATCGCCTCCGGCGAGAGCGACCGCCAGGTGAGCGCCATGGCGGAGAACGTCCAGGTGCAGCTCAAGACGGGCGACGAGCCCCAGCGTCCCATCGGCACCGAGGGCTTCGAGACGGGCCAGTGGGTGCTGCTCGACTACGGCGAGGTGGTGGCGCACCTGTTCCTCGCGGACCTGCGCTCGCACTACGACCTGGAGGGCCTCTGGGCCGACGCGTCGCGGGAGAAGCTGGCCTGAGGTGAAGGTCCGGCTCCTCTCCATCGGCAAGGACCGCTCGGGCCTGTACGAGCCCGCGGTCCAGGAGTACGCCCGGCGCCTGGGCCACTACACCCGCTTCGAGTTGGTGGAGCTGGCCGAGGCCAGCGGCAAGCGCCTCAAGCCCGGGGACGCGAAGGCCGCAGAAGCCGACGCGATTCTCGCCAGGCGCAAGCCGCAGGACTGGCTGGTGGCCCTGGACGAGCGCGGCTCGCTGCTCGATTCCCCCGAGCTGAGCCGCTACGTCGGCAAGGCGCAGACGGGCGCCAAGGACCTGCTGTTCGTCATTGGCGGTGACGAGGGCCTGGACGCGCGCGTGCGGGACGCGGCGAACCTGACGCTGTCCCTGTCGAAGATGACGCTGCCCCACCGGCTGGCGCGCGTGGTGCTCATCGAACAGCTCTACCGCGCGTTCACCATCCTCAAGGGCGAGCCGTACCACAAGTAGGCGGCCGGGCTCGGGCGCCCGGCACCACCGTCAGGCGTGGCGCGCGGGTGCCGTCCACCGGCGCATGCGGACCGAAGCCTCGACTGAAACCCTCTCCCCCTCCACGCCGCCCGCGAGCGTGCGTGTCATCGCCTCGGCCCAATCCTGGGTGGAAGGCGAGGCCGTCCGTCAGCTGGAGGCCATGGCGCGCCTCCCCGGCATGACGCTGGCGGTGGGACTCCCCGACCTCCACCCTGGCAAGGGCGCCCCCGTGGGCGCGGCCTTCCTGTCGGAGGGCTTCCTCTATCCCTATCTGGTGGGCAGCGACATCGGCTGTGGCATGGGCCTGTGGAGCGTGGACCTGCTGGCGCGCAAGGCCAAGCCGGAGCGCTGGGCAGGCAAGTTGGACCTGGAAGGTCCGTGGGCGGGTGACACGGAAGGCTTTCTCCAGGAGCACGGCGTGAAGTCCTCGGGTTTCGAGGCCGCGCTGGGCACGGTGGGCGGCGGCAACCACTTCGCGGAGCTGCAGCGAGTGGACGCGGTTCACGACGCGCGGGTCTTCGACGCGCTGGGCTTGTCGGCGGAGCGGCTGCTCCTCCTGGCCCACTCCGGCTCGAGAGGCCTGGGCGAGGCGATTCTCCGCGCCCACGTCGACCGCCACGCGGCGGGGGGACTCGCGGACGGCACCCCGGAAGCGGAGGCCTACCTCACGCGGCACGACCACGCGGTGGCCTGGGGGCGCGCCAATCGCGCGCTGGTGGCGCGGAGGATGCTGGAGGGCATCGGCGCCACGGGACACCGCGTCCTCGATGTGTGCCACAACAGCGTCACCCCTCGGCGTGACGCGCTGCGGACGCAGTGGCTGCACCGCAAGGGCGCGGCGCCGTCCGACGAAGGGCCGGTGGTGATTCCCGGCAGCCGGGGCGCGCTCAGCTACCTGGTGATTCCCACGGGCGAGGGACTCGTCAGCGCGCACAGCCTGGCGCACGGCGCGGGCCGTAAGTGGACGCGCAGCGCCGCCCGGGAGCGGATGCGCGAGCGCTTCACCGCGGAGTCACTCACCCGGACCTCCTTCAAGAGCCACGTGGTGTGTGAGGACCGGGACCTGCTCTTCGAGGAGGCGCCTCCCGCGTACAAGCCCATCGACCGAGTGGTGACGGATTTGGTGGAGGCCGGGCTGGTGCGCGTGGTGGCGACCCTGGCGCCCGTGCTGACGTACAAGACGCGCGCGCGGCAGGAATAGGGTTCCCCCATGAAGACGCCGCTCGAACCCGACTCGCCGCAGGTGCGGTCCGCCATGGAAGCGAACCAGGCGGAGCACATGACGTACCTGGCCCGGAGGCTCCCGGGCGCCATCGTCCAGGACACGCCCGGGTTGCTGCTCGTCGACTCCGGACTGCCCTGCGACACCTTCAACGTCGTCTGCCGCGCCCGTCTCGCACGCGATGAAGCCGATGCGCGCATCGCCGCCGCCGTCTCGCACTTCCGGGACAAGGCCTCTCCCTTCGCGTGGTGGGTGGGGCCGGACGCCCTGCCCGAGGACCTGGACGCGCGCCTGTCGGCCCACGGCCTGGTGAACGCGGAGCAGGAGCTGGGCATGGCCCTGGACCTGTCCCGGTTGCCGGCGCTCACGCTGCCTCCCGGGCTGCACATTCGACGCGCGGAGGATGAACGCACCCTGGCGGACTTCGCCCGCGTCATCGCCGCGAACTGGGAGCCCGCCGACCCGTACGTGGTGGCGTTCTACGCGCGGACGGCGCGCGCCGCGCTCGCGCCGGACAGCCCCATCCGCTTCTTCGTGGGCTACCTGGACGGCGAGCCGGTCTCCGCCAGCGAGTGCCATCGGGCGTCGGGCGTCGCGGGGCTCTACTCGGTGGCCACGGTGCGTCATGCGCGGCGGCGTGGCATTGGCGCGGCGCTCACGCTGGCGCCCCTGCTGGACGCCCGGGCGGCAGGCTACCGGACAGCCACGCTCCAGGCCTCCGCCCAGGGGCAGGGGGTCTACGCCCGGCTGGGCTTCGTGCCCTGTGGAACCTTCCGCGAGTACCAGTAGGCGCCTCCCGCTTTTTGTCCTCTCCCGTCTGGCGCCTGCATGGTTAGGGTTCGGAGCATGACGCCCGCGCACAAGGTCCTGCTCTGCATCCTGGATGGTTGGGGTATTCGCCAGGAGCGTGACAACAACGCCATCCTCCAGGCGGGAACGCCGCACCTGGACAAGCTGGCCGCCCCCTACCCCTTCACCGAGCTGCAGACGGCGGGACTGGCCGTGGGCCTGCCCGAGGGGCAGATGGGCAACTCCGAGGTGGGCCACACCAACATCGGCGCGGGGCGAATCGTCTACCAGGACCTGGTGCGCATCAACCGCGCCGCGGAGTCCGGCGAGCTGGCGCAGAACCCCGTGCTCCGCGCCGCCCTGGACGGCGTGAAGGCGGACGGCAAGGCGCTGCACCTGCTGGGGCTGGTGTCCCCAGGCGGTGTGCACGCCTCCATGGAACACCTGTTCGCGCTGCTCAAGGCGGCGCGCGAGCGCAACGTGGCCCACGTCTATGTCCACGCGTTCCTGGACGGGCGTGACACGCCGCCGCAGAGCGCGCTGGGTTACGTGGAGGAGTTGGAGCGCTTCCTCCATGAGACGCAGACGGGCCGCATCGCCACCGTGAGCGGGCGCTACTACGCCATGGACCGCGACAAGCGCTGGGACCGCGTGAAGCTGGCCTATGACGCGCTGGTGTTCGGCCAGGGCCCCAAGGCGCCGGACGCGCTGAGCGCCATCCGCGCGTCGTACGCGGAGAAGGTCACCGACGAGTTCGTGAAGCCCACGGTGCTCGCAGGCCGTGACGGCGCGCCGGTGGGCCGCATCCAGGACGGCGACACGGTGCTCTTCTTCAACTTCCGCGCGGACCGGGCGCGGGAGCTGACGCAGGCGCTCGCGTTCCCCGAGTTCAAGGAGTTCGACCGGGGCGGGCTGCGGCTGGGGCGCTACGTGTGCATGACCCAGTACGACGAGACGTTCAAGCTGCCCGCGCTCTTCGAGCCGGACCAGCCGCAGGACATCTTCCCGGAGCTGCTGTCGCGCCACGGGCTGCGCCAGTTCCGCACGGCGGAGACGGAGAAGTACGCGCATGTCACGTTCTTCTTCAACGGCGGCCGGGAGGTCGTCTACGCGGGCGAGGACCGGCACCTGGTGCCCAGCCCGCGCGACGTGAAGACGTACGACTTGAAGCCGGAGATGTCCGCGTACGAGGTGACGGCGGAGCTGGTGAAGCGGCTCGACTCGGGGAAGTACGACTTCGCGCTGGTGAACTTCGCCAACCCGGACATGGTGGGCCACAGCGGCCGGCTGGACGCGGCGATGAAGGCCGTGAAGGTCGTGGACGAGTGCCTGGGCATCCTCGGCAAGGCGTGCGAGCGCAACGGATGGGTGCTGGCCATCTCCGCCGACCATGGCAACTGCGAGCAGATGGTGGACCTGGAGACGGGCGAGCCGCACACCGCGCACACGCTCAACCCGGTGCCCTTCCACCTCATCCACCCGGACTTCCGGGGACAGAAGCTGCGCCCGGGCATCCTCGCGGACATCGCGCCCACGCTGTGCAAGGTGATGGGGCTGCCGCAGTCGAAGGAGATGAACCGGCAGGGTCTGCTGCCGTGACACGCGGGGGATGCGGCCGGTGCTGAAGGCGCTGTTGGACCTGCTGTATCCCCCTTCCTGTCTCGCCTGCACGAAGGTGCTGCCGGGCCCGGAGGGCTTCTTCTGCGAGGCGTGTGACACCGCGCTGGAGCGGCTGCCGCCCGCGTGCTGCCGCACCTGCGCGGAGCCCGGCACGTTCCCCGGGGCTTCATGTCCCCGGTGCCGGGCCTCGCCGCCGCCGTTCAGCCGCGCCTGGGCGCCGTTCGCCCATGAAGGGCCCGTGGCGCGCGCCATCCACCGGTTCAAGTACGAGGACCACCCGAACCTCGCGGGGCCGCTGGCGGAGCTGCTCGCGGGCGAGGCGCGCGGGTTCCTGGCACAGGCGCCGGAGCTGGTGGTCGCCCTGCCCCTGCACAAGCGGCGCTACCACGCGCGCAAGTACGACCAGGCGCAGCTCCTCGCGGGCGCGCTGGCGAGGGCGACGGGACGGAAGGCGCCGGTGGGGCTGCTGACACGGCAGCGCGAGACGCAGCGGCAGGTGGGGCTGAGCGAGGCGGAGCGGGCCCAGAACGTCGCGGGTGCCTTCACCGCGTCCTCGGGCGTCTCGGGGCAGCGCGTGTTGCTCGTGGATGACGTGTTCACCACTGGCGCCACCGCGCGAGCCGCGGCCTCCGCGCTGCGAGATGCTGGCGCGACACACGTAGAGATGCTGACGCTGGCGCGGGCCTTCACCCTGGAGTGAGCGGACGACACCCAGCGAGCACTGTCCGTCAGGTCGAAACTGCTCGAGTTCAGCCTGAAGCCTGCGGTTGAGCCTGGAGTGGCTCCAAGAGCCCAGCTTGCCCCAGCAGCTCTCGCACCCGCTCAGCGAGTGCCACATGTTCCGGATTGCCCACAGTGAAGCGCTCGGGCGTGAGGATGATGAGCGTGCCCTTGTCCGCCACCGGCTCGATTCGAACCGGAGCTGGCAGAGCCGGTACCGGACCTCGATGCAGTGCGAGGTACGTCACCCAGCCTACATATGGCGACTTCGGGACGCGCTGGGCTTCGACCATGTCACGGTGTCCGTGCGACATGGCCACGCCCCAATCAGGATCCCATGCGGCAGCCGTTACTCGCAGCGTGTTCGACAACACGGATGCATTCAAAACACGGTCCGCGTTCGCCCCTCGTTCAGGCAAGCTGAACACGCACCGGTTGATTGTCCGCGAGTCGTAGCTCCCACACCGGATCAAAAAACCACCATCGTCCTGTGCAGTGGGCGCGCCGTTCCATCCGCCGAGGCTGAACCCAAGCTCGTCGAACACAGGGTCTTTGTTCTTCCGGACAAACCGAGTGAGTTCGTCCAGATCGGGCCGAAGTGGGCGGCTCAATGACGCTTTGGGCGACTTCGCCGTTTCGTACCACTGCGTGAAGGAGGAATCGGTGACAGCGAGCCCCTTCAGGAAGCTCGCGAATCGTTGAGCACAGGCTTCTGGCGGCTCCTCGCGAGGTCCCCAATACCCACCGGCGTAATACGTGTCACCCACGAGCGCTCACCTTCAAGGAAATGGAGGTGTGAAGACGACCTCAATACCTTCAATTTCGTTATCCCGCAGAAGCTTCCGAATCGCGCTGGCAGCGCGCTCTTCAGCAACGTGCCACCGGATTTTTACCCCGTTGGCAGCTCGAAATTGTCGATCGGCCTGTTCGACAAGCGCCTTCGCCCCTGAGTTCCTGAACCAACGTTTCGGGTCGAACGCATCGAAGAAATTGGCGTAGCCAGGTCCCTTCGCCTCCAGCAGGACGCCCTTCGTGTACCCGTCGAACTTCACGCCTCCAACCCAGTATGCCTCGTCCGCTGAATGCCCCGTGATTTGTTCCTGGTAGCGGCGAGCGCGGGGCGTCAGTGACTCTTTCGCGGGCCCCCACTGGCCGGGCCCCTTCGACGGTGCGCCATCCTTCGCGGCGGTGCCCGCCCGCTGAAGGATGAGGGCCGCTCCAGGCCCGCCGCCGAGCACCGCCGCCGCACGCCCCACGGGCGCCGCGACCATTCGCATTGCGATAGTGCCCTGCGCGGACAAGACGAGCGCTGGCACTTCCGCCGTGGCGAGCACCGCCCCCTCCCATGTGCGCGTCACGGCGGACGCCGTCCCCCATGTGGCGATGAGGTTCGTCACCAGCATGGAGACGGCCTGCACCTGCTCGCCTCGCGTCATGTACCGGAAGCGCTCCAAGTACTCGGGAGACGACTTCAACAGCGCCACCACGGCCGCGGGCATCTCCCGCAGTGCCGCGAGGCTGTCCGCTGGTGACGTCGAGAAGAGCTTCCCCACCGCGAGGGCGAGCCCGACGAAGGCTTCCTCCGCCCCATCCAGCGTGCGACTGATGACGTCCGCGTCATCGTGGACGTCCGCCAGTGGGAAACCGCTCTCCTCCCGCAGCTCGTCATTCAGCAACCGGAAGGCACCCGTCCGCCCGTCGTAGAATCGGCCCAACTCGAAGCCATGGGCGCGGAAGGCACCGTCCCTCCACTCGACGGGCGCCACCCGCTGCTGCGTCCGCCCGCTGCGCACCCACGCGAGGCGCCCGTCAGGACGAAGCACCGCCACGTGCCTGAACCGCTCCACCCGGCGCGCCAGCTCGGCCCGCGACACCTCGCCCGTGGCCAACACCTCCCGCAGCAGGAAGCCCACCGCGAGCCGCGCCGGGAACTGGCCCAACGTCACCTCCCTCCCCATCAGCGCCTGGAGCAGGCGCGCCGCGTGCGCCGGGGTGAGCACGCTACCCACGACAGGCCGCGCGTCGCGCGCCTCGAGTCCCGCTTCACGAAGCAGGACGTCGAACACGTCCACATGCCCGCGCGCCCCTCCGAGGTGAACTCCCTCCCTGAACAGCGGGCGGCGGTGAAGCGGCTGCCTGGAGGCCTCATCCGCCGCTTCGGTCTCGTGCCCGCGCTCGGGGCCCTCACTCGAAGTGGTCCACCGCTCACTCGAAAGCGCCGCACGCGGAGGGAGCGTGTCCCTGCGAGTCGACGAATCAATCCCCGCGCAGCCCGCGACGAGAAGGGCGACGCCCATCACCCAAAGGCCAGCACGCATTCCTCCCCCCCGCGCATGCCGCATGGCAAGGCATGCCGAGAGAATGCTGGCACGCGCACCCGACACGTCCAGCGCAGCCGCCGCGCGGGTGAAGCCACACACCATGACGCAGACATGCCCACCTGACGCATCGTGAGAAGGTTCCTCGCGCGGCATTCCCCATGCCATGGGCACTGAAGGCCAAACAGGGAGCCCCTTCAGGAGCAACGTGGGCCGTCCCCTGAGCGGAGCCAAGCCGGAAAGAGCCGCGAGATGCCGCACCCGGCCATACTTCAAGACTCTGGCCCTCCGGCCGCCTGGGGTTAGCGTCGCGCCCCATGCGCTCGCTCATCCCCCTATTCGTCGCGGTCGCCGTCCTCCGCTGTGCCCATGCGCCCGAAGCGCCACCCGCCGCGCCCGTGAGCGCGGCCCCGGAGTGGCCCGAGGCCCAGCCTCCCGAGCTGCGACTGCCGAAGTCGGTCCAGCCCACGCGCTATGCGCTGGACCTGACGCTGCTGCCCGCCGAGCCGACGTTCTCGGGCAGCGTCGCCATCGACGTGGACGTGCGTGAGTCCGTGCGGCAGATCTGGCTGCACGGCCAGGACCTGGAAATCACCCAGGCCCGCGTCGAGACGAATGGACGCACCCTGGACGCGCGCCCCGTCACCGCCAGCGAGGGGCGCCTGGGCCTGCTGCTGCCCGAGGCCGTCGCGCCCGGCAAGGCCCGCATCCACCTCAGCTTCACCGGCCAGGTGGACCGCGAGCGCAGCCAGGGCCTCTACGCCGTGGAGGAAGGCGGCGAGCCGTACCTCTACACCTTCTTCGAGCCCGTCGACGCGCGCCGTGCCTTCCCCTGCTTCGACGAGCCGGGCTTCAAGGTGCCGTGGACCCTCCGCATCACCGCGAAGGAGGAGCACGTCGCGCTCGCCAACCACCCCATCGTCTCGCGCGAGAAGCTGGAGGGCGGCCTGGCGCGCGTCACGTTCGCCGAGAGCAAGCCGATGCCCAGCTACCTCGTCGCGTTCGTGGTGGGCCCCTTCGACATCGTGGAGGCGGGCACCGCGGGCCGCAACGCCGCGCCGCTGCGCTTCATCGTGCCCCGCGGCCGGGGCGCCGAGACGGCCTACGCGGCCAGCGTCACGCCGCGCATCGTCTCGCTCATCGAGGACTACTTCGACATGACGTACCCGTACGAGAAGCTCGACGTGGCCGTGGTGCCTCGCTACTGGGGCACCATGGAGCACCCGGGCCTCGTCGCGCTCGGGCAGCCGCTGACGCTCATCCGCCCCGGCGAGGAGACGCTCGCGCGCCGCCGCTGGTACGTGAACATCGCCAACCACGAGCTGGGCCACTACTGGTTCGGCAACATCGTCACCTGCAACTGGTGGGACGACATCTGGCTCAACGAGTCGCTCACCTCGTGGCTGGACCGCAAGACGGTGGAGCGCTTCGACCCGAGCTGGGAGTTCGCGCTGGAGCAGCACACCCAGTCCGCGCTGTTCGCCCTGGACACGGACTCGCTCGCCGCCTCCCTGCCGGTGCGCAAGCCGGCCAACACGCATGACGAGGTCCTGGGCGCGTTCGACAACGGCACCACGTACGCCAAGGGCTCGGCCATCATCGACATGTTCGAGTCCTGGCTGGGCGAGGAGCGCATGCGCGAGCTGCTGCGCGGCCACATCCGCAAGAACGCCTGGGGCACGACGACGGCGGACGACTTCGCGAGCACGCTGAGCGCCGCGGCGGGGCCGGAGGTCGCCCGCGCGTTCCGCAGCTTCATCGACCAGCCGGGCGCCCCGCGCATCACCGCCGAGCTGCAGTGCCAACCGGGCGCGCCCGCGAAGCTGAAGCTCGCGCAGGAGCGCTATGTCCCCGCGGGCTCCACCGTGAGCGCGGCGCAGACGTGGTCCGTTCCGGTGTGCGTGCGCGCTGGCACGGGCAAGGCGTCCGAGCGCGCGTGCACGCTCCTCACCGAGGCCACCGGCGAATTGGCGCTGCCCAACACGCGCTGCCCCGCGTGGGTGCTGCTCAACGCGGGTGGCACGGGTTACTACCGCGCGGGGTACACGCGGGAGCAGCTCGACCGCGTGGCCGCCGCGCCGAAGGGCGCCCTGACGGTGCGAGAGCGCATGATGTTGCTCTCCGACATGGAGGCCTCCGCGAACCGGGGCGACCTGCCGCTCGGAGATGCCCTGCGCCACGTCCCCTCGACCGCGAAGGACGACCACCGCATCATCGTGCAGAGCGGCGCCCGGCTGCTGTACGCCGTCGACGAGGAGCGGCTGTCCACCGACGAGCGGGCGCGCTTCCGCGCCTGGGTGGCCACGCTGTACGGCCCGCGCGCCAAGGCCCTGGGCTGGGAGCCCCGCCCGGGCGACGACGACGCGGTGAAATCCTCGCGTCCGCGGCTGCTGGCGCTGGCCGCCCTGCAGGGCCAGGACCCGGCGTTGGTCCGTGAGGCGAACCGGCTCGTGAAGGCGTGGCTCGTGGACCGCAAGGCCGTCCACCCCGAGGCCGTGTCCCTCGCGCTCACGGTGGCGGCGCGCAACGGCGACAAGGCGTTCTTCGACACGCTGCTCGCGCGGGCCCGCGCGACGGAGGACCGGACCGAGCGCTCGCGCGTCTTCGGCACGCTGGGCGGCTTCCGCGACCCGGCGCTGATGCGCGAGGCGCTGGCCCTGGTGGTGGGCAACGAGTTCGACGTGCGCGACACCCGCCCCATCCTCATGGGGGCCTTCACCAAGGCGGAGACCCGGGCGCTCGCCTGGGCGTTCTACCAGGAGCACTTCGACGCGCTGGCCAGCCGGATGCGCTCGGACGAGGTCGCCTCCCTCATCGGGCTGACGGGCACGCTGTGCAGCGAGCAGAGCGCCAACGAGGTGGAGGCCTTCCTCACGCCGCGCATCGCGAAGCTCGACAACGCCTCGCACGCCCTCGCCACCACGCTGGAGTCCATCCGCCTGTGCGGCGCGTCCGCCCGGCTGAACGAACAGAGCGTCCGGGACTTCCTCAAGAAGGTCCGCTGAAACAGCGGCGCGTCACGGCGCGACGCACCTGCGTCCCGCCGCGACGCGCTCGCATCAGCGTTCGCCGTGCGCGGCCCTGGCATCCCGCCGGACGCGCGCGGCACATGCGCTGCATGGGTCCGTGACTCGGCACGCCATGGCCCGCACCTACACCGTTGAAGAAGGCGACTGCGTCTCCAGTATCGCCCATGCCCACGGGCTGAGCCCCCAACGCGTCTGGGAGGCGCCTGGAAACGAAGCGCTGCGCCAGGAGCGGACCAGCCCGCACGTCCTCAAGCCGGGTGACGTGGTGGCGCTCCCGGACAAGGAGGCCCGGCACGTCCCCTGCGCGACGGGCCGCACCCACACGTTCAAGCTCAAGGGCATCCCCGAGCGATTCCGCCTGCGGCTGCACGAGAACGGCGCCCCTCGGACCCGCGTGCCCTACCGGCTCACCCTGGGGCAGGTCGTCCACGAAGGCGAGACGAACGACCAGGGCCTCATCGACTGCGGGATTCCTCCCGGTACCCGAGAGGCGAAGCTGGAGGTCGGCGGGGAGGAGTACACGCTGTCGCTGGGCACGCTCCAGCCCATCAGCACCGATGAAGGGTTGCGAGCGCGGCTGGTCAACCTGGGCTTCCTGGCGGAGGACGCCACGGAGGAGGACGCCCTCACCGCCGCCGTCGCGAGCTTCCAAGCCGAGGCCGGGATGATGCCCACGGGCACGGTGGATGACGCCACGCGGAGCAAGCTGCGGGAGGCCCACGGTGCCTGAGCGCGAGTCCCCCGAAACGCCGCCCCGGCGCCCTCGCGTCGGGCATGTCGCGCGGGGCGGCGAAATCAACACGCTCAACGTCCGGTTCCCCGGCCGCTACTACGCGTTCGTCACGGAGGCGGAGGGCGAGGCGGATGACCCGCTCTACGTGCGCCTGGAGTGCGTCGAGCGGGACTGGATGGACAAGGTCTGGAGCGAGCTGGAGAAGCTCTTCAACCCGGGCGACTTCCTCTCCTTCTTCAACGCCGTCATCAACGGCCGGCGCTTCGAGGACATCCACGACGCCCAGACGGAAGAGCAGCTCACCATCTTCTATGTCGTCTACTACTGGTTCCTGCGGCGCGTCATCGACGGGGGCAGGGACTTCGCGCCGGTGTCCGTGTTCGAGTTCGAGCTCGCGCCGGGGGACCCGCTGCGCGATGACCTCCACGAAACGGACTGGTTCCATCTGGAGCTCCAGTCCGCGCCGGAGAGCACCCGGCCCGACGACGACTTCGTGCGCGGCGGACAGGTGCGGCGCGCGGGCGTCCATGTGGTGCGGGGGTTCACTCCGGAAACGGATGCGCCGCCCGTGGAACGGTGGATGCGGCGCTTCGTCTTCGTGGAGGACAGCTCCGGCGGCGCGCTGACGCAGGCGGCCCTCAAGCTCCTCCACTTCCCCCTCCCCGAACCACCCCTGCCGCCACCGCCGCCCCGCCCGGGGGGCCCTGGTGGCGGAGGCCGGAGCCCCACGCCCGAGCCCCCGCTGAAGGACCCCTTCGGCATCCCCGCCGCGCCCCTCCCCATTCCCGTGACGGCCCGCGTGGCCACCTCGGCGCTCATCGAGCGGATGCGCTCCGCCGTCCGCCGGTGGGCCCAGCACGCGCGCACCATCACCGAGGAGGTGGTGGAGTTCTTCGACGACTGGATGCCGCCGCCCCCGGGGCTCGTGCTCGCCGGGGCGGGCGCGCCAATCCCCTCCGGCGGAAGGGTGCCCGTCCAGCAACGCACACCCCCTTCACGGCCGCCGCTGGCCCCGCCGCCCACCGCCCACGCCTACGTGGGCAGCGGCGCGCCCAACCCGATGGATGCGTCGGACCCCAACCGCGCGTTCGCGCCGTTCGTCGGGCTGTTCAACGTGGGCCAGGGTTCGTGCTCCGTGCTGTACGACAATCAGGGCCGCGCCATCGTCTTCTACGACTTCGGCAGCCCGGCCAACGGACAGCAGTCCACCTTCCCCCTCATTCCCCAGGGCCACTGCGTGGGCCCGTGCCTGTGCAACGGGCCGCTCATCATCCTGTCCCACTGGGACATGGACCACTGCGACCTGGGGCGCTTCTACCCGGAGTCCTTCCGCTGCAGATGGCTCGCGCCCCAGCAACACATGGGGACCGCGGTGTGCCGGGACACCGTCGCGCGGGTGGTTCATGACGGGGGGGAGTTCCACATCTGGACGGCCTCGGGCCGGCCTGGAACGGCCGCGCAGCCTCGTGGCACACCGAGCTCCTGGAACCGCCCGGGCGGCAGCCACATGCGGTTTCCGTGGGGCTTCGTCGAACGCAACTACCGCGACAACCAGAACCCGCTCGCCCAGGGCTCGGACCCGCGCAACAACTCCGGGCTCTCCGTGTACGTCTGCGTGCGAGACGCGGCCGGCGTGGGGGCTGTCCCCGCGGGGCCCGCGGCGGGCGACGCCAACAACCTGGGTGGCGCGGGCCGCCGTCTCGTCACCATTGGTGGCGGCGCGCCACCGGGCTGGGTGGGCGCGGCGTTCAACGGACCGAACCTCCCCAACATGGTCGCGGGCCTGCCCGCGTTCCTCGCGGCGATGCAGCCCGGTGGAGGCAACCCCAACCCCGCGGCGCTCCTCGCCCGGCGGCAGGCCGGCGCCGCCCTGGCTGCCGTGGGCCCGGGGACGCCCGGCGCGCTGCTCACCGCCCGGCAACGGCTCATCATCGCGGCGGTGGCCGTGGCCCAACCCGCGCTGGCCCCCGCCACGGCGACGCTGCTGGGGCTCGCCGCGGAGATGGCGGCGGACGCAGCGGCGCTCGCCGGGGGCACCCTCGCGCAGCTCGCGGCTTCCGCCGGCACGGCCATCGTGGTGGCGAACGGCGCGCCAGGGACCGCGCTCGGGACCTACACCGCGATTGGACAGGCAGCGGCGGGAGGCCCCCCGCTGCCGCCCCTCGGCGCTCCCGCCGTGGCGCTGGCGCTCATCCAGGGCGCCCTCATGCCCCCGCCACCCGACCCCATTGGGGCGGTGGCGGGCGCCGGAGCCGTCACGGGCGTGGTGGGCGGAGCCGAGTCCGTCCGGGCCGCGGTGAGGGCCGTGGCGCGGACCCAGGCCTTCCCGCTGCTGCCCGCGATCCCCGGCCTGTCCCTGGAGGGAGAGGTCGCTCGCGCCGTGGGCGTCAGCAATCCGGTGGCCGTCTGCAACGCGGTGGCCCCCGCGCTGCCACAACCCCTCCAAGGCGAGGCGCCCTACCACGCCAACGAGCGCTTCGTGCTCCTCACCGGGGACGTCAACTACCAGTTCATTCCCGCCCAGCGGCGGCCCTTCGTCCCCCCTGGAGGAGGGGCCCCCGGCGCGGCCGTGGTGCTTCCTTTCGCCACCGTCGCCCATCCGCCCGTCGTCGTCAGCCTGACCGCGACCCACCACGGCTCCAACAAGGTGGGCTCCAGCGCGCTCAACCCCGCCAACATCCCGTGGGCGCCCAACACGCTGCCGACTCGCGCGGCGGCGACCGCGCATGACGCGGTCGCCGCCCTCCCTGGCTCCAACATCCGGAGGACCGCCACGGCGGCCGCGGCTGCGGCCGCGCTCCCCGCGCCACTCCCCCCGAACCTGGCGCGACTGTCCGCGGTGGCGGTGCACGCCGCGGACACCGCGTCCATCGTGGGTGGCACCGCGCTGCAAGTGTGCGTCGCCGCGGCGACGTCCGTGGTCCTGGAAGCAGGCGCCCCCGGCACACCGCAAGCGCAGTTCACGCTGCTGGCCAACGTGGCCACGGGCGGCGCCCTACCGGGCGCGCTGGCGGGCGCGACGGCCCTGGCGTGGGGCGCGGTGACCGCCGCGCTGGGCGGCGGCGGCGTCGCGATGGTGCCTGGATTGGGCCCCGTGACCGCCGTCCCTGGCGGTCCCGAAGTGGTCCGGGCCGCCACGGCGGCCGTCGTGGCGCAGGCGGCGCCCCCTCTCGCCGCGCACGTCACCTCCACGCGGCGCGCGGTGGAGCGGATTCACGTGGCCGCGCGCCCCGGAGCGCCCCAACCGGTGTGGCAGGCCGTCGCCGCCGCGGTCGCGGTACGGCGCAGCATCGCCGCGGGCGGCGCCGTCTCTGCGGCCGTCGCCACGGCCATTGGCACCGCGGCCCACATGGCCATCATCGCTGGCGCGCCTGCCACCGCGGGGGTCCTCGCCGGGGCGGGCATCGCGAACCTCCCGCCCGCGACCCATCCCTATTTCGTCACCGCGGTCGGCGCCATCCCCAACCCGCCCCTCGCGGCGGTGCAAGGCGCGCTGGGGCTCGCGCAGAGCGCGCCCATCGACCCGCTGAACACGGCCTCCGCCATCGTCAACGCCTTCGCGCCCGTCCCCATGTCGCTCGAGGTCGTCCTGGACGCGATGGTGTCACGCGGTCAGACGCTGGCGCAGTTTCCCTTGGCGGTGGTCGAGATATCCGCCGCCCTCGCGGCCCTCGGCGCCGCGGCGCCCATCGATGCGGTGTCGGCCGTCGTCGAGGCGGCGCGCGCGGCGCAGAACGGACAAGCCGCGGGCGCGCCCGCCGCGGCCGGACTGCCCCACGACCCCGCCAACCGCATCGGTTACTCCTATGGCGTCGGCATCCAGACGGGCGGCGCCGCCGCCGTCCCGCCCTTCGCGCACCGGTATCCCTCCCAAGGCGTGGGCCATCCCGCCCACCTCGCCATCGACAAGTACCGTCGGCGGGGATGGGACTTCCGGCGCAACACCAGCGTCCACGCGGACCAGAGCGCCCAGCCGGATGACAGCCCCCGCGGGCACCTCGCGCTCGGATGGGAAGTGGGGTTCCTCTACGAAGGCCCGCTGCGTCCGGTCTCCGCCGCCTCGGGCACGCTCTCCCGGACCTGCCACGGCTGCAGTGAGGTGGCCGTGGCGAGGGCGCTCGCGGTCGGCGGCGCGCCGGCCACCGCCGTCGCCACCGCCATGGGCGTGGTCCCCGCCGCCGCCGCCGCCGCGGCCCCCCCGTTGGCCGCGGTGGCCGCCGCGCGGCTCGGCCGTGAGGGCCTCCCCGCGGTGAGAGCGGCGCGCCACGCCGTGCCGTACGCCACCGCGGCCCGAGCCGCGGTGCCCTTCGCCGCCGCGGCGAGCGCCGGGGTCGAGGCGGCCCACGCGACGACGGCTTGCATCCACGTGGCCGCGGCGACCCTGAGGGCCTGGTGGCCCGCGAGAATGGAGCGCGGGAACGTCTTCCACGGGGCCCCCCTCTCGCCTGGCGCCATGCTGCTCGCGGGCCCGATGGTGCCCAACACCGCCGCCGCCGCCGTCGCCGAGGCCCACCAGGCGGTGCTGGGGATGGGACTGCCCGCCGCGGACCTGGCCGCGCTGCTGGCGGCCGTGGCGGTGTCGTGCGGAGAGCCTGTCGGGGCTGCCATCGCCGCCGCCACGGCGCAGGTCCCCGGACACATCCTCAGTGCGGCCGCTGGCGCCAATGCCGCGAGCGCGGGCCTCCCCACAGATGCGTTCGCGGCGGCGGTCATCGGAAGCGCCCACGCCTGCGCCCTGGGCGCGAACCTGCCAGCGGCCGTCGCCGCCCGGGTGGCCGCCATCTCCGCCATGGTCGCGGGGGCCCCCAATCCCGCGTACCTGGACGCCGTGGCCAATGCCATTGCCGCAGGGCCCCCTGTCGCCGCGAACTATCTCCAGCTCATGGGCACGGCGGGAATCAGCTTGCCGGCCATCGCCGCGGTCGTCTCGGCGCGGCTCGCGGTGGCCCACGCGGGCTTGACGCCCGGCGCGCCAGCGGACGCGGGCATCTGTCACGCCGCCGCCGCGGCCACCGTCCCCCTGGTCGCCACACTCGCCGTGGAAGTCTGCGAGCGCACGCTCGCCGGCGTCGGCATCCCTCCTCTCCCAGGCAACATCCCCGCCGCGGTCGCCGCCTCCACGGCCAAGGCCGCCGCCGCCGTGGCCGCCGCGTCCGTCATCCTGACCACCACGGGCGCGGCGCCCGCGAACCCCGTGCACGCCGCCGTCTGTTACGCCGCGGCCACCGCCTCCGTCACCGCCGCCGTGGGAGGCGCCGCCGTGGCCGCGGAGGCCGCCGCGGCCGCCCTGGTCGCCGGCCCCGTGCCCGCGGTCGGGGCCACCGCCGTGGCGGCCACCGTCGTCGCGAACTCCAGCGCGGAGGCCGGCGCGGCGGTGGCGGCGGCCGACACCCTCGTCACCGCGGCGGCGCTGGCCTTACCCACCGTGGCCGCGACGGCCGAATGCCACGCGGCGGCCGCGGCGGCCGCGGGCGTACCGCCGGCAGCCGCGAACGCCGCCGCGGGGACCCTCGCCCTGGGCGTGGTCGCCGCCGCCACGGACGCACAGACCGCCCTGCTCGCGGGCGCGTCCTCGGAGGCGAGCGCGGCCGTCGCCGCGGCCATGGCCGTCACCCAGCTTGCTCCGGGTGGCCCCGCCAACAACCGGGCCGTCGCGGCGGCGGCCAGCGCGTCGACCCTGGGCATCAACGCCGGTCAGGTCGACCTGGCCGCCAACAGCCTCAGCGTGGGCATGGCACACCCCATCTCCGTCGCCCTCTCGGACGCGAGCGAGCTGCGTGCCTCGGGGGCCTCCGAGGATGCCGCGGCGGCCATCGCCACCGTCCGGGCACTCGTGCCACGGAGCGCCCCCACGAGCGCCGCGGCCGCCGCGGCGGCGGGCGTCCCTCCCGGAGAAGCAGCGGGCGCCACCGCCATCCGGCACTTCAAGGTCTGACACGCGCCCGACGCGCGTGACACAGTCACCGCATGTTCGACGTCGCGCGCTACCTGGAGCGAATCGGCGTGGGCGCGGAGCAGCCTCTGGGCAGGCTGCACCGGGCCCACCTGGAGACAGTCCCCTTCGAGAACCTCGACATCCACCTCGGGCGGCCCATCCGGCTCGACACCGACGCCCTCTTCGAGAAGGTCGTCGTCCAGCGGCGCGGCGGGTTCTGCTACGAGCTCAACGGCCTCTTCGCCCAGCTGCTGAAGGCGCTGGGCCACCGGGTGACGCTGCTGTCCGCGGGCGTGGCCACCTCCCCCGGCAGCGGCACCTATGGCCCCGAGTTCGACCACCTCGCCCTCCAGGTCGAGGACGGCCAGGGCCGGTGGCTGGCGGATGTCGGCTTCGGGGAGGGCTTCACCGAGCCGCTCGACCTGGACAGCCGCGAGGTCCAGGTGCGCTCCGGGCGTAGCTACCGGCTGGCCCCCGAAGGCGACCGCCTCATCCTGTGGCGCGATGCCTCCACGCCGGAGGGCTGGGAGGCGCAGTACAGCCTGTCGCTCGTGCCCCGCCAGCTCACCGACTTCGCGGGCATGTGCCACCACCACCAGACCTCACCGGACTCCCACTTCACCCAGCGCCGGCTGTGCACCCGGCTGACGCCGGAGGGCCGCGTCACCGTGAAGGAGGGCATGTGCGTCTTCACCCGGGGAACGCAGCGGACCGAACAGCCCCTCCCGAACGAGGATGACTGGCGGCGCGCGCTCGTCGAACACTTCGGCGTCATCCTGCCCGTCCCGGAGTAGCGCGCACCTGTCCACACCCCCGCCTTCATCGTATCCTGCGTGATGTTTTCGGTTGCCTGTCCGGCACCCGGGGCCACATGCAGGGGAAGCCCCGGAAGGGTTCGCCTGTTCATCCGCGTCGATGCCCCCCGCCCGGGGCTGGCGCCCCTCACCGTAGCCGCCCACCCAGGAGAACGGATGTCCCGCTTCACAGTGCTGGCCGCAGTCTTCGTGCTCACCTGCCCGCTCTGGGCGCAGGCGAAGCCGGCCGCGGATGAGACCGCCCGCGCCTACGCGGCCGAGGCGATGAAGCAGGCCTCCTCCCCTCGAAGCGCCGCCCTGCTGCTGCGAATGCACGCGTTGGTGGACGAGGTGGAGGACCTCACGCCCCTGTTGAGCACCTACGCCTACGTGGCGTCCCGCCGCAGCTCGGACCCGAACACCCGCGCCACCGCGCAGATGCTGCTGCTGGACACCGAGCGCGCCCGGGGCCGGCTGGTGCGCGCCAACGAGGTGAAGCAGTGGCTGGGCTACGTGGGTGACTACTACGTCACCGGCGGCTTCGAGAACGAGGGCAAGGCCGGCTGTGACACCGACTTCGGCCCCGAGGCCGCCAACCTGGACCTGTCCGCCACCTACCCCGCCGCCAAGGGCGGCGACGCCACCTGGCGCAAGCTGACGGCGAACACCGCCAACGGCTACATCGACCTGGCCACCGCCATCCGCCCCAACCGCGAGGCCGTGGCCTACGCCGTCACCTGGCTGGAGGCGCCGCAGGAGTCGCGCGTGTCGCTGGGCGTGGGCACCTCCGGCGCGTTCCGCCTGTGGGTGAACGGGCAGCTCGCCGCGAAGGAGGACCGCTACAACCTGCCGCGCCCGGACCAGACGCGCGTGTCCGTGAAGCTGCGCAAGGGCCTCAACCGCGTCCTGGTGAAGGTGTGCCAGGAGTCCGGCCCGCTGGGCTTCTACCTCCGTCAGGAGTCCACCAACGTGCGCGCCACGCTGCCGGCGAAGGCGCCCGCCCTGGAGCGGGGCATCGCGCCGCAGCCGCAGCCGCTGCCCACCCTCACCTCGGCCCTGCGCGCCCTGGTGGAGAAGAACCCGGCGGACGCCGCGCTGCGCGGCGACTACGCCCGCGTGCTGAACTTCTTCCGCGCCTATGACGAGCGCGAGCACACCGCCAGCGCGGAGGCCGCGCTCGCCGCGGAGGAAGCGCCGAAGGACGCCCGCCTCCAGCTGCTCGCCGCGCAGACGCAGCGGGATGACCTGAACGAGCGCCGCCGCTTCCTGGAGGCCGCCATCGCGGCCGACCCCGCACTGCCGGAGGCCCGCGTGGCGCTGGCGGACCACGAGCTGGACCGCGGCCACCCCGAGCGCGTGCTGCCCCTGGTGGCGCCCGTGCTGGAGGCGACGCCGGATGACGTCAACGCGCGGCTCTTGCTGGCGCGCGCGTACGAGGCGCTGGGTGAACGCCCCAAGGCCCACGCGGTGGTGGAGGAGACCTTCCGCATGCAGCCGCGCGTGCCCCGCGCGGTGCGCGCCGCGGCGCAGGTGTCCCGGCAGCTCGGCCGCAACCGCGAGGCCATGGACCGCATGCGCGTGGTGCTGGCGCTGCGCTTCGACGACACCGGCATGCGCCACACGCTGGCCACGCTGCTGGCGGAGGCCGGTCAGGTGGAGTCCGCCCAGCGCGAGTACGCGCAGTTGGTGACGCTCAACCCCTTCGACAACGGCTCCCGCGTGCGGCTGGCCGAGCTGAAGGCCAGCAACGGCTCGGTGGACGAAGCCGCCGCCCTCTTCGCCGAGGCCCGCGCGCTGTCGCCGGACGAGCCCGAGGTGTACGAGCGCGAGGGCCGCGCCCTGCTGGCCGCCGGCCGCCGTGAGCCGGCGCTGGCGTCCTTCGAGCGCTCGCTCGTGCTGCGTCCGCAGAACCCGGGGCTGAAGGAGGCGCTGCGCACCCTCAAGGGCGAGAGCACGGGCGCCGGCATGCAGTACCTGATGGACGCCCGAGAGCTGGCCAAGGAGTCCGAGGCCTACGTCCACGAGGACGCGCTGTACCTGGTGGAGAACACCTACGTGCGCGTGCAGCAGAGCGGCCTGTCCAGCCGCATCCACCAGCGCGTCATCAAGGTCTTCAACTCGCGCGGCGTGGACGCGTTCCGCACCATCCCCGTCACCTACTCGCCGGACCGCCAGGAGGTGCGCGTGCTGCGCGCCCGCGTGGTGAAGGCGGACGGCTCCGTGGTGGAGAGCTACGGGGAGAACGAGCGCAACATCAACGAGCCATGGACGGGCATGTACTACGACGCCCGCGCCAAGATTCTGTCCTTCCCCTCGCTGGCCGCCGGCGACACGCTGGAGCTGACGTACCGCCTGGACGACACCGCGCAGGACAACCTCCTGTCGGACTACTGGGGTGACGTGGAGAGCGTGCAGGGCATCTACCCGAAGGTGCGCTTCCAGTACCTGGTGGACATGCCGAAGGCGCGGCCCCTGTACTGGAACAAGAGCAAGCTGACCGGCCTGGAGAACGCGCAGGAGACGCTCGACGGCGGCCGCGTGCTGTACCGGTGGAACGCGAAGCACGTCGCCAAGGTGGTGCCGGAGCCGGGCATGCCCGGCTGGGCCGAGGTGGCGCAGAACCTCCACGTCTCCACGTACCAGACGTGGGACCAGGTGGGCCGCTACTGGTGGGGCCTGGTGCGCGACCAGCTCCAGCCCAACGCGGAGCTGCGTCAGACGGTGGACCAGGTGCTCCAGGGCGTGGACCGCAAGGACGAGCTGGCGGTGGTGCGCGCCATCTACAACTTCGTGGTGACGAACACGCGCTACGTGGCGCTGGAGTTCGGCATCCACGGCTTCAAGCCCTACCGCGTGGACCGCGTGCTCGCGCGCCGCTTCGGTGACTGCAAGGACAAGGCGAGCCTCATCCACTCCATGCTCCAGGTGGCGGGCGTGGAGAGCCGGCTGGTGCTGCTGCGCATGCGCAACCTGGGCTCCATTGGCGAGGAGCCGGCGAGCCTGGCGGCCTTCAACCACGCCATCGCCTACGTGCCCAAGTTCGACCTGTACCTGGACGGCACCGCCGAGTTCCACGGCGCCAACGAGCTGCCCAGCGCGGACCGCGTGGCCAACGTGCTGGTGGTGGAGCCCAACGGCAAGAGCACCTTCCTCACCACGCCGGAGGCGAAGGCGCAGGACAACGCCACCCGCATCTCCCTGGACGTGGGGCTGCGCGCCGACGGCGGCGCGGACATCACCGGCGCCAGCACGGTGGGCGGCCAGCACGCGCCCGACTACCGCCGCGCCTACCGCCCGGAGGCCACGCGCAAGTCCACCTTCGAGCGCGCCTGGGCGCAGAGCTTCCCCGGCCTCACGGTGCACGAGGTGAAGCTGAGCGACACCACCCGCCTGGATGACCAGGTGGCGCTGGACTTCAAGATGAGCATCCCGCGCTACTCGGAGGTGCTGCCCAACGGCATGCGCTTCCTGCCCTTCGGCACGGGCCGCACCTACCAGCAGGCCTACGCGTCGCTGTCGGAGCGCCGCTTCGACCTGGTGATGTCCAGCCCGTGGACCAACGGCTTCCTGCTCCGCTACGCGCTGCCCCCCGGCTGGACGGTGGCGGAGCTGCCGCAGGCGGTGGAGGAGACGACGAAGTTCGGCCACATCAAGCTGAGCTACCGGCTGGAGGGCGGCAAGCTCGTGGCGGAGGGCGAAGTGGCCCTCACCACCGCGCGCGTGTCCGCGGACGACTACCCGGCGTTCCGGGAGTTCCTCGGCCGCGTGGACCGCGCCTTCGGCCGCCGCGTGTTCATCCAGAACGCGGCCAACCGCACCGCGTCCTCGACGCCGTAACGCCGCGGGAAGGCCCGCGCCCGCCGCCGTCATGGCGGGCGCGAGGCACCGGCGGCTACGACGCCAGCACACCCGCCAGCAGCGCTCGGACCTCGGCGGGCCCCTTCACCCGGAAGGCCGCGCGCGTGGGCTTGTTGCCCGCGTGGATGGTGAGGCCGCCCTCCGGGATGCACGCGAAGAGGTCCTCGTCCGTGCGGTCATCGCCCACCGCCACCACGAGCGAGCCGGGCGCCGCGCCCCGCGTGGCCTCGCCCACCACGCGGCCCTTGTGGACGCCCTGGGGACGAATCTCCACCACCTTGTCCCCCGGCAGGATGTCCATGGACTGCCCCGCGAACTTCTCCGCGAGATACAGCCGCAGCTCCCGCGACTGGAGCGCGCCGAACTCCGCGTCCACCAGCCGGTAGTGCCACGCCAGCGACGCCGTCTTCTCCTCCACGAAGGAGCCCGGCACCCTCGCGGAGAAGGCCTCCAGCTCCGGCCGCACCCGCTCCTTCCAGTCGAAGCTCACGCCCTCCAGCATCCGCCAGTCGTCGCCCGGCGAGGGGCGCGACCAGAGGCCATGCTCCGCGTAGAGGCCCAGGCGCAAGTCGCCCAGCCACGCCTCCAGCGTCTCCTTCGGCCGGCCACTGACGATGCTGACCGAGACCCCCGGCTTCGCCACGAGCTTCGCCAGCAAGTCCTTCAGCTCGGCGTCGGGCGCCGCCAGCTCGGGCCGGGGCGCGTACCCCACCAGCGTCCCGTCGTAGTCGAGGAGCAGTTGCAGGCGCGGCGCCTGCTTCATCCGCTCCAGCGCCTCCGGGGCGCCCGCCTCGGCTCGCTCCGGCACGGTGGGCAGGGACTGGAGCCGGTCGAGGAAGGACGACGTCCACCAATGCACGTCGCGCGACTTCACCTGCTTGCGCAGCGTGCGCATGCGGGTGGCGCGCTCCTCCTCCGCCATCCCCAGCGCCTTCTCGATGGCGTCCGCCATGTTGTCCACGTCGTAGGGATTGACGATGAGCGCGCCGCCCAGCTCCGCCGCGGCGCCCGCGAACTCGCTGAGCACCAGAACGCCGTCGTCATCCGGCCGCGCCGCGCAGAACTCCTTGGCCACCAGGTTCATGCCGTCGCGCACCGGCGTGACGAGCATCACGTCCGCGGCCCGGTACAGCGCCGCCAGTTGCCGCTCGTTGAACGAGCGGTAGAGGTAGTGCACGGGCACGTTGTGCACGGTGCCGTAGGTGCCGTTGATGCGGCCCACCAGCTCGTCCACCAACTCGCGGTAGTTGGCGTACGCCTCCACCTGCGTCCGGCTGGGCACCGCCACCTGGATGAAGCGCAGCCTCCCGCGCCACGCGGGCGTGCGCTCCAGCACGCGCTGCACGGCCAACAGCCGCCGGGGAATGCCCTTGGTGTAGTCCAGCCGGTCGATGCCCAGGAGGATGCGCTGCCCCTCCGCGGAACTGCGCAGCTGGGCGACCTCGGCCGCCGCGCCCGCGTCCCCCGCCAGGGACTCGAACGCCTCCGCGTCGATGCCCATGGGGAAGGCCCCCACGCGCACGTCGCGGCCCTCCCAGATGACGCGGTCGATGTCCGTGTCCAGCCCGAGCTGCCGCAGCAGCGCGCCGGAGAAGTGGCGCACGTAGCTCACCGTGTGGAAGCCGATGAGGTCCGCGCCCAGCAAGCCCTTCAGCAGCTCGTGACGGCGCGGCAGCGTGCTGAAGATTTCCGACGAGGGGAACGGGATGTGGTGGAAGTAGCCGATGCGCGCGCCGGGCAGGCGCTGGCGCAGCATCCCGGGCACCAACATCAACTGGTAGTCATGCACCCAGATGGTGTCACCGGGCTGGTAGTGCTTCGCCACCAGGTCCGCGAAGCGCTCGTTGACCTTGCGGTACACCTCCCAGTCGCGGTCCTGCCGCGGGATGCGGTCCAGCATGTAGTGGCACAGCGGCCACAGGACGCGGTTGGAGTAGCCCTCGTAGTAGCGGCTCACCTCGCTGGCGGACAGCGTGAGCGGCACGCAGCGCAGCTCGGCCAGCTGCTCGTCCACGCGCGCGCGTTGGGTTTCCGACAAACGGGAGACGTCCCCGGGCCAGCCGACCCACAGCCCACCCGAGCGCTCATGCGGACGGCGAAGGCCCGTGGCCAGCCCTCCGGCGCTGCGGACCACGGAGACGGTGTCCTTCTCCACCTTGACGGTGACAGGGAGTCGATTCGAAACGAGCAGGAGTCGGGACATAGGCCCCTTCTGCATTAGTCATTCCGAGCAGGAATGACCATGCTCGAAGCGTGTGGCGCCCCCAATGGTCGCCCCGGGTGTCGAATGTCCACCGGTGCCCAGCCCAAGCGCGACAGCAGCGCGGGCTGACGGCCCGGCTTCCACACGAAAGCGTCCAAAACGTAGTGCGTGGCCTGAGGCAGCGCCAGCAGCGGCACCACGAGCGCCAGCACGTCTGGCGGCAGCGTCACGCGGCTCGCGCCGAACAGCGACGCATGCTCGCGCCACACGGCCTGGTCCCAGAGGAACTCCTCCGCCAGCGCCAGGGCCACGAGGAACAGCAGGAAGCCCGGCAGCCCCGCGCGCAGCAACGCCCCCGCCGCGCCGTAGCCCCCTTCCGCGAGCCGCCCGCGCGCATAACGGAACAGCAGCGCGAAGTACGGCACGCCGTGCAGCACCACGTTCATCACCGTGAAGCTGAAGTCGTCATTCGCCACGACAATGCCGCCGAACCACGTCACCCACGTGGCCACCACCAGCAGCACCTTGCCCACCTGCACGCCTTCGCCGCGCACCACGCGCAGGGACTGGAAGCCGGCCCACGCCGCGAGCACGCCCGCGTGGAGCGTCAGCGCCGCCGCCCCCACCCAGGACGGCAGGCCCGCCAGGAAGTCCCCCGGCACGAACCACGAGAAGCCCCGGGGCAGGTTCGCGTGCCACCAGACCACGGGGCCCAGCGTCGCGGCGTACACAGCCGCGGCATCCAGGCGTCGCTCCAGCGGAGAGACACGCGCCTTGCGGTCATACAACGCCACCCAGCCGTACTGCTGACGCACGAAGTGGCTGAGCGCGACGTAGGCGAAGAGCGTCCAGAACGTGCCCGGCGACGCGAGATACGCGAGCACGCCTGCGCCGTACGCGGCCAGGGGCGCGCCCAGGTAGAGCCCGGGCCGCTCCCGCAGTTCCTCGGGGTCCAGGTAGGTGCGGAACAACGTGGACCAGACGTGCGCCACGTCGACGCAGACGACGAAGAGCAGCCACGCCCAGAGCGGCGATTCCCCCGCAACGCCGAGCCACGGCGCCGCGAGCACGAACGCCACGGACACGAGCGCGCTGCCCGCGAAGACGAACAGATCCACACCCGGACTGAACAGCCAGCCCTGGGAGGGCGCGAGGAGTCGAGCCATCGGAGCGCGCAGCCTAGCAGAGTCTCCGCGACCTGGACGCGGCATGCCGACGACGCGACCTGGACGTGGCATGCCAACACCGCGCCCTGGACGTGGCATGCCGACACCTCGCCCTGGACGTGGCATGCCGACACCTCGCCCTGGACGCAGCCCACCGACACCGCGTCCTGGACGTGGCATGCCGACACCGCGCCCCGGATGCGGCCCACCGACACCGCATCCTGGACGTGGCATGCCGACACCGCGCCCCAGATGCGGCCCACCGACTCCGCGTCTGGGGCGCGTATGCCGACTCCGCGCCCCAGACGCGGCCCACCGACACCTCGCCCTGGACGCAGCCCACCGACTCCGCGCCCCGGACGCGTATGCCGACACCGCGTCCTGGACGCGGTATGAACCGGGCCATGCCACCCGCCGCGCCCGAGGGGGCCCGCACGCCCGGTGCGGACCTCCCACTCCCGCCCTCCCGTTTCCGCCGCAGGCTGCTGGTGGTGATGTTGCTCGCGGGGTGGGTGCCCCTGGTGCTGCTCGGCGCGCTGGCGCAGGGCGCGCTGGAGCGCGTGCTCTCGGTGTCCGTCGCGCCCGTGGAGGGCGTGCTGGACGAGGTGTCCGCGGAGCTGGCGCGGCGGGAGCTGCCCGGAGATGCGCTCAACGAGGCCCGGCTCAACCTCGCGCAGGCGGAGCTGGCCCGGGCGGCCCTGGTGCGCCGCGTGCCCGCCTTCATCACCGGGCTGGTGCTCCTCTCCGGCGCGGCGCTGACGGTCGCCGCGGTGCTGCTCGGCCGGGCCCTCACGCGCCCCGTGAGCACCCTCACCGAGGGCATGTGGGCCTACGCGCGCGGAGACCTGTCCGTGCGCCTGGACGCCCCCGAGCCGCCGCGCGACGAGCTGCAGTTCCTCCTGGGCCAGTTCAACAAGATGGGCCAGGAGCTGCTCTCGCAGCGCGAGCGCCTCAAGTCCGCCGAGCAGATCGCCGCCTGGCAGGACGTGGCCCGGGCGCTCGCCCACGAGCTGAAGAATCCGCTCACCGCAATGAAGCTGTCGCTCGCCCGTCTGACCCGGACGGATGCGGCCACGCCCCAAGACGCCACCCGCATCACCGAGGCCGTAGCGCTTCTCCAAGAGGAGGTGGACTTGCTGATGCGGATGACCCAGAGCTTCTCCACCTTCGCGCGCCTGCCCACGCCGCGCTTCCAGGACGTGCCCCTGCGCCCCCTGCTGGCCGAGGTGTGCGCCTTGTACGAGGGCACCTCGCCCGTCCCCGTGGAGCTGCTCCCGGGGCCCGAGGCCACGCTGCGCGCGGACCCGGATGGCCTGCGCCGCCTCTTCGGCAACCTGGTGAAGAACGCCGCCGAGGCCTCCGCCAGCAGCCCCCTGCCCGTCCGCGTCGCGCTGGAGCCGATGGACGCCAGCAGCGTGCGCGTCACTGTGAGGGACGGAGGCAGTGGCATCACCGAGGTCCTCGAGGGCCCCGCCCTCACGCGCGGACTCTTCAGCACCAAGCCCGGCGGCAGCGGCCTGGGCCTGCCCATCTCCCAGAAAATCGTCCACGAGCACGGCGGCGCGCTCCGCCTGGAGCCCGCGCCGGGTGGCGGTACGCTGGCGCGCGTGGACCTGCCCCTCACGCCCCCCGCCCACGTATGAAGCCCGGACCTCGAATCCTCGTCGTCGATGACGACCCTGGCGTCCTCAAGGCCCTGCGCGGGCTGCTCAGTGACGAGGGCTTCACGCCCGTGGAGGCGCGCTCCACCGCGGAGGCCACCCGGCTGCTCGACGCGCCCGAGGGCCCGCCCGCGATGATGCTGCTCGACATCCGCATGCCGGGTGAGACGGGCCTGGAGTTCCTCGCGCGGCTGCCGCGCCCGCTGCCGCTGCCCGTGGTGGTGCTGTCCGGCGAGGCCTCTCCCGCCGAAGCCGTGCAGGCCCTGCGGCTGGGCGCGACGGACTTCGTCGAGAAGCCACCGTCCCCCGAGCGGCTCGTCACCGCGATGCGGAACGCGCTGGCGCTGGGGGCGCTTCAAGAGGAACGCGAGCGGCTGCTGGATGCGCTGGCGCGGCCCGGCCACCTCGTGGGGGACAGCCCCAGCATGGGGTCGCTGCGCCAGCTCATCGCCCGGGTGGGCCCCAGCGACACCGCCATCCTCATCACCGGTGAGACGGGCACGGGCAAGGAGCGCGTCGCGCGGGCGCTGCACCTCGCGTCGGGGCGCAAGGGGCGGCTGGTCGCCGTCAACTGCGCGGCGATTCCCTCCACTCTGCTGGAGAGCGAGCTGTTCGGCCACGAGAAGGGCGCGTTCTCCGGCGCGCTGTCACGGCGCGCGGGCCGCATCGAGCAGGCGCACGGCGGCACGCTGTTCCTCGACGAGTTGGGGGACATGCCGCTGGAGCTTCAAGCCAAGCTGCTGCGCGTCCTGGAGACGAAGGAAGTGGAGCGCCTGGGCGGAAGCCTCCCCGTGCCCGTGGACGCGCGGGTGCTCGCGGCCACGCACCAGGATCTCGCCCGCGCGGTGAAGGAGGGGCGCTTCCGTCAGGACCTCTACTTCCGCCTCAACGTGATGCCGCTCCCCATTCCACCGCTGCGGGAGCGCCCGGAGGACCTGCTGCCGCTGGCGCGTGCCTTCGCGGCGGAGCTCGCGGGGCATCAGGTCCCGCTGGTGCTCGCTCCGGGGGCGGAGGCGGCCCTGCGCGCCTACGCGTGGCCAGGCAACGTGCGCGAGCTGCGCAACCTCATCGAGCGCCTCAACCTGCTCCGGGGCGAAGGCCCCCTGACGCTCGGGCCGGAGCTCGTCGCCGGGCCCCAGGCCGCAGCCACCGCAAGCCGCCCGCGGCTGGGCGACAAGCACTACCGTGAGCACGTGGAGGACTTCGAGCGCGAGCTGATTCGCGCAGCGCTCCAGGAAGGCGAGAGCATCGCCGGCGCCGCGCGGCTGCTCCAGGTCGACCGGGGCAATCTCTACCGGCGCATCAAGGCGCTCGGACTCCCCGTCACCTGAACCCACTTCCCGGGGGGTGGACTCAGCACGAGGCGGAGTCCACCCGCGGCAATGACTGATGCGCCACAAGCTACGGCGCGTCCGGCCCGCCCAGGTACAGCACGCCGTTGCAGCGCCGGATGCGGCTCAAAGTCCGGATGGCGCCTCGAAACAATCCGTGCTTCTGAATCGAGCGCAACCCGTACAGAGAGCACGTCGGCGTGTAGATGCACTGACGCTTCCAGGCAGTCGGCACGGCGCTCCGGTAGATGAGGATGAGCGCGACGGCAAGCCAGGCCAGCGGGTTGAGCCACCACGGGAAACGTGACGCCTCCGCCGACTGAGCGTCTCCAGGCTGGCGCTCCTGCGGAGGATGGAGCGCCAACGCGGAGTATGCATTCCCCTCCCAGGGAGGGACCGAGCTCATTCAGGCATCTGCCGCTCGAAGACGCAGACAAGCCACGAACCCGTGTTGCTCCCACACCCCTTGTTCATCGTGACCTGGCGATACTCGCTGGAATGCAGCTTCCATCCCTTCGCGGCGTAGTTGTTCAGAAACTGCGCGAAGTCTCCGCAACGCTTCGGGCTCCAGCCGCTCTCCGCGCTTCCACAGCCAGCAGCGGGCGGCACGAACGCGTCCACATGATACTCATACATTTGGATTCCCTCCCCAGATGACAAGGATTGCTAGCGCACTCCACACGCGGGGCAAGAAAAGGACAACCAGACACATCTACCTCTCTGGAGTGGGTCTCCCCAAACCCGCCGTCCCAGAACAAGCCCCAAGCTCAGACTCACTCGCCGCGACGCATCGCGCCCCTGTCCCGCGGCAGCCGCTCTGTGTCCGCCAAGCACGTCGTCCCAGCCGGGCTCATGCAATCGGCGGAGTCCTCTGGCGTACGCGGGAGGTTCGGCCCACCGTCCGCAGCGCCCATCCATCGAGGTGCCTCTTGCCCGTGCTCCCCACCAACGTGACCTGCCTGGGACTGATTGTCAGCCTGGGCATCGCACTTCCCGTACATGCGGCGGACCAGCCCCAGGAGCAGGTCCGCCGGTTCGTGGCGGACTCGCGCTTCAATGGCGTCGTGCTGACGGGGAAAGGCGGACGCGCGGAGTACGTCGAAGCCTTCGGAGTCATGGACGCCGAATCGAAGAAGCGCCTCCAACGGAACAGCCGCTTCTTCGTGGGCTCGGTGAGCAAGTGGCTCGCGTCCATCGTCGTCCTCCGCTTGGTGGATGAAGGAAAGCTGGCGCTCGACGAGCCCCTCCTCACCTACCTCCCGGAGTACCGCGCGGACACGGGGAAGCAGCTCACGCTGCGCCATCTCATCAGCCACGGCAGCGGGCTGCCCAATGGGCTCATGGCCGCGGCCAAGAACGACCCCAGCATCGAGCGAGAGACACGCCCCATGGCGGAGGCCGTGACCCGGTACGCCAGCGGGGACCTGGTGTTCACGCCGGGCACGCGCTTTGACTACAACCTCACCAACTGGATTCTCGTGCAGGCCGTCCTGGAGCGGGTTTCCGGACAGGGCTACGCGCAGCTCGCGCAACGGCTCGTGTTCAAGCCCTTGCGCATGACGGAGAGCGGCATCGCGGCGGGTGAAGCCGGCAACGTTCCGAACCTCGCCTTGGGTTACCGCGCCCTGGCCCCCAAGGTGGAACGTCGCGTGTACACGCTCCCGAACTACCTCGTGTCCGCGGGAGGCTTCTTCAGCACCGCCGAGGACCTGCTGCGCCTGAACCATGGCGTGCTGTCGGGAAAGCTCCTGTCGCCCGCGTCCCGAAAGGCCCTGCTGACGGTTGAGCGCCCCGAATCCGCGTACGCCCTGGGCGGTCGCGTTCGGACCTTCGAGACGAAAGGCCAGGCCCCTCGGACCCTCGCGACGAACGACGGAACGAGCGGCGCCTACCGCACCGTCGCCTGGCGTGACCTCGAGGATGGCCGCACCGTCATCCTGCTGAGCAACCTGCGGCCCGATGACGACGCGCTGTTCGCCTTCACCGAGTCGCTCTTGAAACTTCAGAGCGCGCAGAAGAAGGATTGATCAGGTCACCTCGATGCGCGCGATGTCAGTATCACATCGCGACTCGACATCCGGATGTCTCCATGACATCGAACGGGCTGCTTGGCCCTCGTCCTTTCAAGTACTTGCCCCACACCTTCGGGTGGAACGGCGCGTGCTCTCCCTTCGCGCATGAACCGCTTCGCGCTCCTCACATGCATCCTCTCCGCAGTCGCCGCCGCCCAGCCCGCGCCTCCGTCCGAGGCGCCGGCCACTCCGACGCAGGAAACGACGACCGCAACGCCTCCGCCCGCAATCGAGCCGTCAGCGCCCGCCAACGCGGCGCCTGAGTCAACGGCTCCGGCCGCTGAAGCCGGGCCCGCGGCCCCGGCACCGTCTCCTGCCCGCGAAGCCGCGCCGTCCGAGCCGGTCCGCGCCCGGGCACGGGAGGTGGACGCCTCGCGGAGGGAATGCCCCGACGACCTCGAGGCCGAGGACGAGGAGACGAACGACGCTCACGTGCTCGTCCCCATGCAGCTCACCGTGGATGGCCGTTCGCTCACCCCGGGCCGCATCGAGCTGCAGGGGCTCCGCTGGCTGACCGACGCGCAGGTGCGCACGCTCATCGGCGCGCCGCGCGCGGACTCGGAGGCGCCGCTGGGTGGGAGCGAGGTGCACCTCTATCTCCGCCGCCTCGCGCGCTCCGGCTTGTTCGCCCGCGTGGAGCCCCGAGTGCGTGTCTCCGAGACGCCGGGCCCCGCCGTGCTGGAAGTCCACCTGGAGGAGAACCCCGTGGTCACCGCCGTGGAGGTGGAGGGGCTCCAGGACATCCAGCCCCGGGAGGTGAGCGAGAAGCTGCTCCGCCTCCCGCACCACGTCGCCAGCAAGGACGCTGACGATGAGTCCTTCACCGCCACGCTGCGCGTCGACTCACGGCGCGGCACGCTGTCCGTCGTCCGCCCCTGCCCGCCGCCGTACCCGCCTCGGGACTGGCTGGCGCGGCTGGAGCGGGACACGCTGCAGCCCGGCATCCTCCTGGGCGGCGTGGCGCAGGCCCTGGAGCGCACGTTGAAGGACCTGCGCGATGAGGGCTACCTGCTCGCGAGCCTCTCCGCGGTGTGGACGCCGGACGGCCGGCTCGTCGTCAAGGTGGATGAAGGCCGCATCGAGAGCGTGGAGGTGCGGGGCGTGGACGCGAACATCGCCGCGCGCGTCCAGGCGGCGCTCGACCTGAAGCCCGGCACGGTGTTCCTGCGCAGCGACGCGAAGCGCGCCTTGCAGCGGCTGGAGTCACGGCTTCCGTTCCTGCAGCCCGCGAAGCTGGACGACACCGCGAGCACGCGGACCCGGCGCGCACGCATCGTCGAGGTCCGTGAGCCGGACGGCAGCCGGACCTATCAGACGCAGGAGGAGCCCCGCCGCCGCGAGCGCAACCGCGAGAAGGTGGAGTTCGAGCTGAGCTGGCAGAAGTTCGCCGACTGGTGGGACCGCCGTCACGACGACGAGGGCATCAGCATCGAGGGCAAGAAGGTGGTCGTGCACCTGCGCCCGCGTCAGCCGGACTTCGACGGCGAATTCCTGCCCGACCACACCCAGGTGACGGGCTTCTCGCCGGGCCTGTCGGGCCGGCTCCGCTTCTGGGACCCGAAGGACCGCGTGCACACCACGTTGGACGCGGCGCTCACCATCCCGCTCCGCTGGGGCGGACAGCACCTGCCGAATGACCCGGAAGGCACGCGGCGGCAGCGACGCGTCAACCTGCTGGGCGGGGCCAAGGTGCAAATCCCCGGGGTGAGGCTCGCGGAGCTGGGCGCGCAGGCCTACGACTTCACGGACACGCTGGACCGGTGGCGCCTGGGCGACATCGACTCGTCCCTCTACTCCGCCCTCATCAACCGCCCGGACCGCGAGTACTTCCGCCGCCGGGGCGTCACGGCCTTCGCCACCTTCCGGTGGGCGGAGGACTGGCTCGCGGGCGTCGAGTACCGCAGCGACCGCTACGAGACGATGCGCAGCTTCGCCCCGCCCTTCAGCCTGTTCCGGCGGGACTCTGCGCCGTTCACCAACACGCCCGTCACGGAAGGCCGCTTCGACTCCGTGGTGGTGCGGCTGGAGTACGCCAGCGGCACGCCCGCCTCCACCCAGGTGGGCTCGCTCTTCCGCACGCCGGAGACGACGCTCTTCGACCAGCGCGGGGACTGGGACCGCCGCGCCTCGCTCCGGGGGCTGCTCACCCTGGAAGTGGGCAACGGCCCTGGCGGCGCGGGGGGGGACCAGCGATTCTGGAAGCTGGTGAACGACCTCGCGCTGGACGTGCCCACGGGCTGGGAGTCCGGCCTGTCGCTGCGCGTGCGCACCGCGGGCGGCAGCAACCTGCCCGAGCAGAAGCGCGAAGCGCTGGGCGGGTGGACCGCGCTGCGCGGCTACGGCTTCAAGGAGTTCCGAGGCGACGTGTCCGTGCTCACCACGGCGGAGTACCGGTGGGACGCGATTGGCCTCTTCGCCGACGTGGGCTCGGTGCGGACGGACACGGCGTGGACGGAGGCCCGCGTGGGCCTGGGCGCCAGCCTGCACCTGGGCGACGGCGTGCGCTTCGACGTCGCGTGGCGCACCGATGAGCGCGCCACCGCCGCGCCCGAGGCCCGGCTCCTCTTCCAGCGCACCTTCTGACGCGCATGGACCGAGCACTCACACGCTGGGGACGAAGGCTCGGCACGGCGCTCCTCGCCGTGACGGGCCTGCTCGCCTCCGCGGCCCATGCCCTGGAGCCGCGCACCACCTGCACCGCCACGCTGTCCGGGCGGCGCGTCATGGTGCGGCCCGAGGCCTTCGACTTCGTCTCGCTGGAGCTGGACCGGCTGGTGCGGCTGGGCATGGCGGGGAAGCTGGAAGTGGAGCTGACGCTGTGGCGGCGAAACGCGCTCTGGTTCGACGCTCGCGTCGACTCCACCCGCCTCACGCAGGTGCTCGCCTTCGGGAACGGCGTGTACCTGCTGGACCAGCGCCCCCTGCCCGACGGGGCTTCCGTGATGCCCCTGGAGCGCGTGGCCTGGACGCTCGCCGAACGGCCGGACGCGGACGCGCGCTTCGAGGTGCGCGCCAGCGTCCGTCTCCAGGTGGTGACCGCGGCCAGCCTGGGCCGCGTGGCCGCATGGCTCACGCAGGGCAAACCCACGCCGGTCGAGGAGGGCTCCACCCTCACCGGCACCGTCCTCCGCTCCGTGGCGGAGGACCTCTCTCGCAGCGCCTCCGGGCGCTGTGACGTCACCCGTCCTCCCTGAAACGCGGCCCTCGCCGCGCGAAGCTCTGGTCTGTCGAGTGCCCGGCGCCGAGCCGAAGGCACGGAGTGCGTCCATGCGCCGTTGGCTTTGCTTGTTGCTATTCATGACCGTCGGATGCGCCCCTGTACCGGGGGCGCCCGCTGCTCGCGGCGTCCACGTCTTCGCGCCCGAGGACGTCGAGGCCGCCGGGAGTCATATCCCCGTCCTCTATGTCGATGACGACCGGGCGCTGTACTTCCCCGGGGGCGTCGGCGGTGGGGCCACCCGCCATCCCGTGGTGCCGGGCCCGAGCGAGCTCGTGGCCCTGAGCCGGCGCGACGACATCATCATCGTCACCGTGACTCGCACCCCCTCGCGGACTACTGGCGCGCCATGACGGTGCTCATCTCCGTCGCCGGGTCGTGGAGGTGCTCGCCGGACACGTCCACCACCACCTCCACCAGCGTTCCTCCCCGGAAGGCGAACGGTGGCGAATACCGCTGACTCACGGCTGAGTTCTCATCCCGGCCACACGTCAGTCCCTCGCCCAGGCTGATGACCAGCGGCATCGTCTCCGGGATGTCGCTCCGCGCCACCAGGTCGCCGTTGATGAAGAGACGCCCCTGGCCTGGAGCGCCGCGTCCCGCGGGCAAGTCGGGAGCGCCCGTAAGCAGGAACTCGAAGCGCAGCTCCGAGGGCCCCATCGGCACCTCCACGGCGGACTCGAGGTGGAACTCCTTCTCGCCGACGAAGTTGTAGACGTAGTGGAGCTTGCGGTCCTGGACGAAGAGCGAATACCCGCCCGTCAAGCCGCCGTGGCAGAGCAGCACGCCCTCCACGCCGTCCTTCACGTCCACCTTCGCGGTGATGGTGTGGGCCCGGTTGAGGACGTGGACCGCCGCGTTCTCCGGCGCGGGGGAGGTGTGGGGCCGGTAGACATAGCGCTCCCGCTCCCGGGCGATTTGGGGCCGCTCAACGGCGAAGAGCTCACGCGAGGGGGTTATCAGCGGCAGCACGTCGTACCGGCCCGCCTCGACGTACCAACGCGCAATCATCTCGATGAGCTTGTCGCGCTCCTGGCCCGCCACATCCCGCGTCTCCGTCCAATCATCGTCGACGCGGTACAGCTCCCAGCCCTGGGCGTCGAGCTCGCGCAGTCGCGCCTCGGAGATGTTCATCATGCCGAACCCACCCATCGCCTCGGTGAAGGAGGGCCCGGGGAACGGACACACCGCCCGCCACCCGTCGTGGTAGAGCGCGCGGTGGCAGAACATCTCGAAGTACTGCGTGTGATGGCGGCTCTCCGCGTCCGCGTCCCCGAAGGTGTGCCGGAAGCTGACGCCATGGAGCGGAGCCTGGGAGACGCCGCGAATGGACGCGGGGGGCTCGAGGCCCAGGCAGTCCAGCACCGTGGGCACCATGTCGATGGCGTGGCAGTACTGCGCGCGGACCTCTCCGCGCGCCTGGATGCCGCGGGGCCAGTGGACGATGAACGCGTCCGACGTCCCGCCCCGGTACGTCTCACGCTTCCACCGCTTGAACGGGGTGTTGCCCGCCCACGCCCAGCCCCAGGGGTAGTGATTGAAGTAGCGAGGCCCCCCCAGGCCCTCCATCGCCTCCAGGTTCTGCTCCAGCGACTCGGGCGTGTTGTTGAAGAACTTCAGCTCGTTGACGGAGCCGTGCAGACCGCCCTCCGGGCTGGCGCCATTGTCGGAGATGACCATGATGAGCGTGTTCTCCAGCTCACCGCTCTCCTCCAGGTGTTGGAGGAGCCGGCCGATGTGGTGGTCCGTGTGCTCCAGGAAGCCGGCGAACACCTCCATCATCCGCGCGTAGAGCCGCTGCTCGTCCGCGGACAGGCTGTCCCAGTCCTGCACGTCCGGGTCGTGCCGGGAGAGCCGAGTGCCGGGAGGCAGCACGCCTGTCTGGAGCTGGCGCCGGAAGACCTTCTCCCGGTAGGCATCCCAGCCGTCATCGAACTGGCCCCGGTACCGGTCCGCCCACGGCTTGGGGACGTGGTGGGGCGCGTGCATCGCGCCCGTGCAGAAGTAGAGGAAGAAGGGCTTGTCGGGCGCCACCTGCTTCGCGTCCGCGACGAAGCCGATGGCCCGGTCCACCAGGTCCTCCGTCAGGTGGTAGCCCTCCTCGGGTGTCTTCGGCGGGCGGACCTGATGATTGTCGTGGACGAGGTCCGGGTAGTACTGGTGCGTGTCTCCGCCGAGGAAGCCGTAGTAGCGCTCGAAGCCGCGGCCCAGCGGCCAGCGCGAGTAGGGGCCCGCGGCGCTCGTCTGCTCGGCGGGGGTGAGGTGCCACTTGCCCACGCAGTACGTGTTGTAGCCGTGCCCGGCCAGCATCTCGGAGAGGAAGCCGTTCTCGAAGGGGATGCTGCCGTTGCGCCCCGGATAGCCCACGGAGATTTCGGTGATGGCGCCCATGCCATTCGGGTGGTGGTTGCGGCCGGTGAGGATGCACGAGCGCGTGGGCGAACAGAGCGCCGTGGTGTGCATGTTGTTGTACAGCAGGCCGCCCCGCGCCAGCCGGTCCAGGTTGGGCGTGCGGATGGGCGAGCCATAACAGCCGAGCTGACCGAAGCCCGTGTCGTCCAGGACGATGAAGAGGACATTGGGCGCGCCGGGCTCCGCGCGCAGCGGCGCGGGCCAGGCGGGAGAAGACTCCTCGTCCGTGCGGCCAATGACGCCAGGGAACGCGGCGCCGGGCGAATACTCTTTGAGCGACATGGTGCGGCCTCCCAGGGAACGCCGGGCGATGAACGCACCCTGGGTCCCCGAGGAGGGAGATGCACACGCCAGCCGACACAGGCCCCTGTCCCCCAGCCGGGCACGGCCGGGCGAGGCAGCGCATGGCTCACGCGGACCGCCGTTACAGCCAGCTCACCTCGCGCCGGCCCAGCTCCGCCAGCACGCGCTCCGCCGCGCGGACGCCGAACCAGTTGGCCTCCTCGAACAGGCCCATGCCGCCCAGGTCCGAGTGCGCGAAGTGCAGCGTGCGCCCCAGGCTCTCCGCCGCGGCCTTGCGGGCCTCGCCCCACATGAAGCCGGGCGTGGGCCGCACCATGGCGTGGCCCCAGCGCTGCACCTCCAGCCGCTGCGCCTGCGCCTCGATGCCAGGGTGCGCGGGCACCATGTCCGCCATGACCAGCGACTCCCAATCCGCGTACGTCGCGGACAGCGCCTTCTCGCGCTCCGCCTTCGCGTCCGCGCCGTCCATGGGCAGGTACCACGTGAGCACCGTGGGCCCGCGCTCGTCCTGACGCAGCGTCTGGTGCGTGGCCACCACGTAGCCCAGGCTCCGGCTCTCGTAGAAGACGTTGTCCCACGCCAGCGGGAAGCCCCGGGAGCGCGGCGGCGAGGACAGCGTCAGGTTCGCCACCACCCAGGGGCCGTACGTGAAGCCGCCCAGCCAGGTGGGCCGCTCGCGCCGCCACGGCGCCACCACGTGCGCCGCCACGAAGCGCGGACACGCCAGCACCACCTGCCGTGCCAGGAAGGCCCTCGGCTTGCCCGTGGCCGCGTCCACCGCGTCCACCCGGCAGCCCCCCTCCACGGGCTCCACCGTGTGCGCCAGCACGTTGCGCTCCAGCGCCCCGTGCGGCAGCGCGGACACCAACTGCCGCACCAGCCGGCCGTTGCCCTCGGGCCAGCTCAGGTAGCCCTCGCTGCGCTCCCCATTCCCGTCCTGCCGCGCGGTGAAGTACCAGATGCCCGCCCACGCGGAGACATGCTCGGAGGTGGTGCCGAAGTCGTCCCGGCACGCGTAGTCCACCACCCACTTCAGCCGCGCTGACCGGAAGCCCTCGCGCTCCAGCCACGCGGCCATGCTCAGCGCGTCCAGCGCCGTCCACTCCGCGTCGTCGCTGGACAGCCCGGACGGCACCGCGAAGGCCCGCCGCCCCTTCGCGTCGCGCGCCGCCGCGAAGCCATTCATGCGCGCCTCGAAGCGCCGCAGCTCCGCCAGGTCCGCCTCGCTGGCCCCCGCGTGCAGGTACAGCCCTTCGTACCAGTGGCCCCGGTAGAAGAAGCGCTCCTCCGGCTCGTGGATGAGCAGCGACTCCTCGAAGTGCGGGCGGCCCGCGTCGTCCACGCCGGACACCGAGCCCATCTCCCGCAGCAGCCGCACCACCGGCCCCCGGTCCTCCAGCGGCGCCGGCAGGTAGTGCGCGCCCCACGGATACGCGGAGACGGCGTTGCGCCCGGAGCGCGACGTGCCACCCGGCTCCGCCTCCAGCTCCAGCACGCGAACACCGCGCACGCCCGCCGCCGCCAGCCGCCACGCCGCGGACAGGCCCGCCACGCCCGCGCCCACGACCAGCACCTCCACGGGCTCGACCAGCTCCGCGCGAGGCAGCGGCCCGCCGCGCAGCTGGTGGCCCACCTCCACCACCTTGTCCACCACAGCGCCCGGCACGCGCGCACGCGGCCTCGATGACCGGCACGCGCTGGCCGCCACCGCCGTCCCGAGGAACGCGGCGACCAGCTCCCGCCGCGTCAGTTCCACCGCTGCCACTCCGCCTCGTAGTAGTGCACCAGCACCTGGTTGTTCAGCCGGTTCACCTCGGCGGGCAGGGGCGCCATGTCCCGGGGGAACTGGGTGAGGGACTCCATCGTCGAGTCATCCAGGAACAGCAGCCCTTCGGGCAGCGGCCGGTGCCGGCCCGGCGCCTCGCTGGCCACCAGCACGTAGCCCCACTCGCCGAAGGACGGCACCAGCGCGTGGTACGGCTCCGTCCAGAACCCCGAGGCCTTCAGCGTCGTCTCCACGCACCAGAAGGAGCGCCGCGCGAACAGCGGGCTGGTGCTCTGCACCACCGCCACGCCGTCCGGCGCGATGCGCTTCTTGAGCAGCTTGTAGAAGCCCGTGGTGTACAGCTTCCCCAGCGCGAAGTTGTTCGGGTCCGGGAAGTCGACAATCACCACGTCGTACAGCGCGGTGCCCTCGGTGAGGAACTGCATGGCGTCGCCGTTCACCACCCGCATCCGGGGGTCCTTGAGCGACTGGCGGTTCAGCTTCACCAGCTCCTCGAACTGGGACGCCAGCTGCGTCATCGCGGGGTCCAGGTCCACCAGCGTGACGGAGCGGACCTCCGGATAGCGCAGCACCTCCCGCGCGGCCAGCCCGTCCCCGCCGCCCAGGATGAGCACGTTCTCCACCTTCGCCGCGCGCACCATCGCCGGGTGCACCAGGGACTCGTGGTAGCGGTACTCGTCCAGGCTGGCGAACTGGAGGTTGCCGTTGAGGAACAGCGAGAAGCCCCGCTTGCCGCGCGTGAGGATGATGCGCTGGTACGGCGAGCTGGAGGCGTGCACCACCTCGTCCGCGTAGAGCTGGTCCTCGTAGAAGGTGGTGAGCCGGTCGCCCATGGCGAAGCCCACCAGCAACAGCACCGTCAGGCCCACCGCCTTGACGCGCAGCCGCAACGGGTTGCCCAGCAGCGGCGCCAGCAGCCACGTGCTCCACAGCGCCACGGCCGCGTTCAGCACGCCGAACAGCAGGGACGTGCGCACCAGGCCCAGCTTCGGCACCAGCAGCAGCGGGAAGGCCACGCTGGCCGCGAGCGCGCCCACGTAGTCCAGCGACAGCACCTGGCTGACCAAATCCTTGAACTTGAGCTGGTCCTTCAGGATGCGCAGCAGGAGGGGAATCTCCATGCCCACCAGCGCGCCAATGGCAATCACGCTGCCATACAGCGCCACGCGGAACAGGTCCGTCAGCGTGAAGGTGAGGAACAGCATGGGCGCGCAGATGCCGCCCAGCAGCGCCACCGCCAGCTCCACCTCCACGAAGCGTTGCGCCACCCCGCGCTCGACATAGCGCGACAGGTAGCTGCCAATGCCCATGGCGAAGAGGTAGCCGCCGATGACGGTGGAGAACTGGGTGATGGAGTCGCCGAGCAGGTAGCTCGCGAGCGCCCCGACGACGAGCTCATAGATGAGCCCGCACGTCGCGATGACGATGACGGTGATGTACAGCAGCGTCTTGTTCAAGGCGTCACTTCACTTCGAAGGCACGTGAAGGCGGGGCGCGCCGCTCATCCACTGATGGCCGCGGCCACGATGATGGACAGGCCGATGATGAACGAGCCGATGACGATGCCCACCGCCGTGTTCTGGTCCGCCTCCAGCTCCTTGTGGACGTCGAACGGCATGATGAGGCGGATGACGTAGAAGCCCGCCACGAACACCGCCAGACCGATGAGCGAGTAGATGATGCTCGCGAGCACACCCTGAACGCTGACCACCACGCCAAGTAACAACATCACTTCCCTCCCATGTAGCCGCCAGTCCACAGCAGGACGCCGCCCGGCCCACGCCGCACGTTGCCCGGGACCCGGTCCCGCTCTTCCTTCGTGAAGGGAGACCAGCCCGACAATGTCAGGGCCGCGTATCCCAGCAGCACCAGTCCTCCAAACCACTTCATGACACGCCTCCCGCTGGCCGTGGTCCCTGAATCCTAGACGTTGCTCTCCGCCCAGCGCCGCGTCTCGAAGGCGTGCGAGCGGAACACCGCGAACACCGGCCCCAGCACCATCAGCCCCAGCGCCAGGCAGAACCAGGTCCCCTGGGGCGCGTCGTGCGTGAGCGTCACGTTGAAGCTGCGGTCCCTGGGCCGGCCCGGCTCGGGCGTGAAGGACGCCGTCGTGCGCAGCACGTACTTGCCGGCGGGCAACGGCGACAGGTAGGTGCTGCCGCGCGTGCTGCCCTCGGACCAGGACTCGCCGTCCGTCGTCCCCCGGTAGTAGCTCAGCTCCTCGTAGAAGCTCACCACCTCGTTCGTGTCCTGGTTCACCAGGTCGCCCTGGATGCCCAGCCAGTCATTGAGGATGGGCGCCTGGACCTCCACCTTCATGTTGCCGCGCTTGGTCAGCTCGAACGGCTCACTGAAGTTCATCGCCGTGGGCGTGCCCGAGTTCGCCGTGTGAGGCACCGTCACCACCTGGTTCAGCACCACCGTGTTCGAGGCCCGCCCGGTGATGACGGCGGACACCACGAACAGCGCGGCGATCCAGATGCCCATCCAAATCAACGAGGAGCGCAGGCCGCCGTGGTGCGGGTTGGGCTGGCTGGGCGCGACGCCGTCCGGCGCGGGCAGGGGCGCCTTCAACCGGAAGGCCTCCTGCACCACCTCCGGCTTCAGGTACTCGCCGTGGGTGTACGTCACCTCGTCGTCCGTGGAGTCCACGTTCACCGAGTACGGCGCCGCGACGTACTCCGCCGCATGGGCCTGCTCGCCCGCCTTCACCGTCCAGTAGAACTCCCCCAGGACCAGGTCCGTGACGGCGGTGACCGTCTGGAAGCACTTGTAGCGGCGCCCTTCGTAGAAGGCGGAGACCTCCGGGACCAGCGACACCTCACCGGCGGGCAGCGGCGTGAGGAACACCCAGTGGCCGTTGGAGTTCATCAGCCAGGTGAAGCCGCGCTCCGCGTTGTAGAGGAGGTACTCCTCCCAGGGATAACGAATCCCCTCCACGGTGCACGAGCGCTCCAGGAAGCCGATGCAAATCCACTCCGTGCCGTCCAGCTTGCCCTTGGCGCCCAGCGGAATCTTGAGCGGGCGGGCCGGCTTCTCCAGCAGCCGGAGGAAGGACAACTTCCCCTGGCGCACGTCGAGCAGGGCGCCGCAGTAGGGGCACGCCACGCGCAGCGTCTTGTCCGGCGCGCGCAGCTCCAGGTTGCCGTTGCACTGCGTACAGCGCGCCTGCTGCAGCGCCACCTTGCGCACGCGGGGGCGCAACTGCCCGGCCGGGATGCCCAGCTGCGCCAGCTTCAGCGCCTCCCCCATGAAGACCTCGGGGGTGTGCCCGCGCGTGCCGAAGTCGAGCGTGACGAAGGCGCCCTTGGGGCCCGTGGCGTCCACGTACCAGGCGTCCTGCGTGGGGTCCAGGTCGCTGGGGAACTGGCCCTCGGCGGCGGTCACCCGGCCGTGGCCCCGCTCCTCGATGATCCACGCGCGGTCCCGCAGGTGCAGTCGCTCACCGGGGTGCAGGTCCTCCAGGGCCACGCCGTCCTCGGCCCCCATGTCGAACATGAGGTGGAAGACGCCCTCGGACTCGCTGATCCACGCGGTGCGGCCGTCCTGGAACTCGACGTACCACTCGTCCCAGGGCCCCTCGCCGTGGTCCTTCTGCAGGTGCCCGACGATGGTGTACGCCGCCTTCTGGAAGCGGCCCTCCGCCCGGAGCTGGAGCGGCGAGTCGGTGGGGACGATGCTGCCAATCTTCCCGTGGGACTCGAAGTCCAGGCCCTTGCGGGCCACCACCGTCTGGCAGTGGTCGCACACCACCACCTGCGCCGAACCGGCGGTGAACTCCACCATCGCGCCGCACGATGGACACTTCCCCTGCGTCACGCCGTCACCCCCCGCTTCAGCTCACGCACCACACACGTCGCCGCGCCCAGGTGGCGCGCCAGCAGCGCCTCGAAGTCCGGACGCTCCCGCGGGCGGCAGCAGTACACGTTGAGCGCGGCGAAGCCGTGCTCCGGGAACGTGTGGATTCCCAGGTGGCTTTCGGCCAGCAGCGTCAGGCCGGTGATGCCACCGGGCTCCGGGAACACGTGCCACTGCGGCTGACCCACGACCTTCAGGTCCAGCACGACGATGAGCTCCTCGAAGAGCGCCGCCAGCGCCGCCGCGTCCTTGAGGCTGCCAGGTACGCAGCCGCTGGCGTCAACCAGCCATTCCTGTCCGGTGGTCAGCTTCGGAATCCTCCCGTCCGCCGACTTCTTACCACGGGCCCTCCCTCACGTACGCCCCAAGTGCCTCCCACGGCGCCTGCACCGTCCGTGTTGGCATCCGGCTTTCGGTTCCCGCTACGCTCATTTAAGAGATGACGCCGTCGCTGCTCGAACCCCCGCCGCCGCACACCCCGCAACCCGCGCCAGGCGCCATCACCCGGCTCGCTCGCACGCTGCGCGGCCTGCCGCCCGCCGAGCGCTGGTGGGGCCCTGGCTGCGCGGGCATGGCGGGCTGGCTGAAGCGCGCGGCCCTGTCCCTGCCGCCCGAGGACATCACGCCCCGCTTCCGCGCGCTGCTCGCGAAGGTGCGCGAGGGCGAGCCGGTGCTGCCGGACGAGGCGAGGCACCACCAATACGTGCTGGTGCGAGGCATGTTGGGCGACGAGCTGCCCGGCTACCTGCTCGACAACGTGCAGCGACTGGAGCGCCGGGGCCTGAGCGTGCGCGAAGCGGCGGTGGACACGGAGGGGCTGCTCACGGACAACGTGGCGGTGCTGCGCGAGGCACTGCTCGACGCGGAGCACTTCGGCCGCACGGTGGTGCTGGTGGGCCACAGCAAGGGCGGCGTGGAGTGCACCGCCACGCTGGCGCTCTACCCCGAGCTTCGCCACGTGGTGCGCGCGGTGGTGACGTTGCAGGCGCCCTATGGCGGCTCGTCCATCGCGCACGACCTGGCCACCACGCCGGAGCTGCGGCGGGTCATCGACTTCGCGTTCCCGCTGCTGTTCCACGGCGTGTCGCGCTCCGTGGAGGAGCTGTCCTACTTCCAGCGGCAGGCCTTCATCCAGCGGCACCCCTACCCCACCGGCATCCCCACCGTGTCGCTGGCGTCCTCGCGCCTGTCACGCCGCTCCACGCTGTACCCGCTCCAGCGCTACCTGCACGAGCGCTACGGCTATCAGGCGGACGGCATGGTGACGGCCGTGGACGCGGAGGTCCCCGGCGCGCGCATGGTGCGGCTGGATGACATGGACCACGCGGAGGCCGCGATGCGCGGCCTGCCGGGCCTGGGCCGCTACCACCCCGGTGACGTCACCGAGGTGATGGTCGCCCTGGCCCTGGAGACGCGCTGAGCCTCACGCCGCGGCGGGCGTCAGCGTCACCTGCTTCATCACGTGGTCGATGATGGAGGTGCGCAGCGCCATCTCGAACAGGCGGCGGGCCAGCGCGGCGTCTTCCTTCACCGTGCGCCCCATCTCCTCCCGGGAGACGCCGGTGAAGCTCGCGAGGTCCGTCAGCATGGCCTCCGTGGCCGCGCGGTCCGGCTGGACGCCGTCGCGCTCCGCGATGGCGCGCAGGGCCAGCGCCAGCGTGATGCGGTACGCCGCGTCCATGCGCGTGAGCGGATCTCCCTGCCAGCCCTCCAGCGCGGCCTGGAGCTCGTCCTGCTGGAAGTCCTTGCGCAGGAGGATGGGCCGCTCGGAGTCCGCCCAGCGCCGGCGAATCTCCTCGTCCAACAGCGCGGCGGACAACTCCACCGGCGTGCGCTCCACCAGCACGTCCATGACGCGCTCCTGCGTCAGCCGGTCCGCCTCCGCGAGCCGCTCCTGGGCCAGCTCGTCCCCCAGCTTGCGCATGACGTCCGTGATGGAGCCCATGCCCAGCCGCGACAGCAGCTCCGGCGCGTCGTCATCCAGCACCTTCAGCTCGCGCGCAGCCTTCACCTCCAGCAGGAAGCGCGCGGCCTGCCCCCGCAGCGCCTCCACGGGGTAGTGCTCCGGCAGCGTCAGCTCGATGACGAAGGACTGGCCCACCTTCGCGCCCACCAGCGCCTCGAAGAAGCCGGGCACCACCGGGTCCGCGGCGACGCGCGCCCACCAGCTCTCCTTGGCGGAGTAGGGAATCAGCCGCTCGTTGGCGTAGCCCAGGACGTCCAGGAGCACGTCGTCCTCGAGCGCCACCTCCTCGCCCGGCTGACGCTCACGGAGGTCGGCGTGCTTGCGGCGGAGCGCATCGAAGCGCTCGACGAGGTCCTGCTCGGTCAGCGGCGCCGGAGCCACCTGCGCCACCGAGATGCCCTCCAGCGAGGGGGCGGTGACGGTGGGAAGGTCGACGGGCTCGGTGCTGTCGAGCTGCAACGCCGCCGGCATCTTCTTCATGATGCCCAGCGCGTGAAGCTCGGCCAGCGGACGCGCGTTGTTACGGCCACCCTGCGATTCGTCATGGGTCGTCATGGTTCTCGCTCCCGTCCCCCTCGGATAGCACAACGCTCCGGGAGGACCGAAGCCCCCCGGAGCGTTGGGAATGACGACGCGGCGCTTCTTAGAAGAAGGAGCCGATGAAGCTCGACACCGTGGAGACGGCCGCGCCCACCTGGCTCACCACCGGGATGTTGGTGGCGGCGGCGATGGAGCCCAGCGCCGTCACTCCCGCGGTAATCTTCTTGCCCGCCGAGGCGTTCGGGTCCGCGATGGTGCTCACGGCGACGGCCGTGTCCGCGGCGGCGATGGCGACGTTGAGGCCCGGCGCGAAGCGGCCGGCGGCGCGAGCCACCGCGGTGCCACCGCCCGCCAGCGCACCCCGCGCGGCGGTGCCGGCGGCGCGCGCGGCGCCCTCCAGCCCGCGCTCGGCGACCTCGGCGGCAGCGCGGCGCACGACCTGACGCGACGCGCCTTCCAGCGCCGTGTTGGCGGCCGTGGTGGCGACGCGGTTGGCCACGGCGCGGGCGGCGTCCGGGGCCGCCTCGGTGAACGCGGTGCGCGCGGCGCTGGTGGCGGCGCGGTAGTTGCTGACGTTGCCCGCGAGGTTCAGGCCGTCCCGCGTCGCCGTCAGCGCCGTGGAGGCGGCGCCCGCCGTGGAGCCCGCCGCCTGGCGGATGGTGTCCGCGTTCGGGTTGCGGATGGCCTCACGCACGTCACGGGCCGCGAGGTAACCCGCGCCCGGCAGCTGCGCGACGTTGGCCGCGAGGCTGACCGCGCCCGCGCCACGCGACAGCGCGGTGTTCGCGCCCTCGACGACGCGGCCGCTGCCACCCGGCAGGTTGACGGGGCCGAAGCGGCGCGGCCCGAAGGCGTCACGCACCTGCGTGGCGGCGATGCCATCCGAAACGGAGCGCACGCCGTTGGCGGCCCGGGCCACCTGTCCCGCGGCGGCCTCGAAGCGGTCGCCCTGCGCCGGACGGGCCTCCGTGCGCGCCGGAGGCGGCGGCGGGGGCGGCGGAGCCGGGCGTGCCGGCGCGGGGGGCGGCGGAACGGGACGGGGCTCGTTGCGACGAATGGGAGGCGCCATGGGGTGTGCTCCTGCGAAATTCTTGAAGGGCTTGCGAATGCTCTAGCCCGATCATCGGCAAATCCGGAAAAGAGTTGCGTCCGGACTCGCAGACCGTGCCGATTTCCACTCCCAGTACCGGACAGAAACCGGCGCCCCTCCACGCAAGCCCCTGGAATCCATCAGACTTGGGCTAATGTCCGCGCGCCATGCGGACCCGATTCCTGACGACTGCCCTCGTTTTCCTTTCCCTCACCGCTTGCAAGGACTCCGACAAGAAGGAGTCCACGGGCGGTACGCCGCCGCCCGCCGCGCCCGCGGCGAAGGCCCCGGCGCCCCCCGCCGCCCCGGCCGCGGCGCCCCCGGCCGAAGCCGCCTCGGGCGAGTGGACCCAGAAGGTCCAGGCCGGCCAGGACGTCTACGCCACGCTGGAGACGAACCAGGGCCCCATCGTCGTTCGCCTCTTCTCCAAGGACGCGCCCAAGACGGTGGCCAACTTCGTGGGTCTGGCCACGGGCGAGAAGGCCTGGACGGACCCCAAGACGGGCCAGCGCGTCGAAGGTAAGCCCTTGTACGACGGTGTCATCTTCCACCGCGTGATTCCGGGCTTCATGATTCAGGGTGGCGACCCCACGGGCACCGGCCGCGGCGACCCGGGCTACCGCTTCGAGGACGAGTTCCAGAGCGGCCGGACCTTCAACAAGAAGGGCCTGCTGGCCATGGCGAACGCGGGCCCGGGCACCAACGGCAGCCAGTTCTTCATCACCACCTCCACGCCGGACTACCTCAACAACCGCCACACCATCTTCGGTGAGGTGGTGTCCGGCTATGACGTGGTGGAGAAGATCTCCAACGTGCAGCGTGACGGCCGCGACAAGCCCCTGGAGCCGGTGGTCATCCAGAAGATCGCCATGAGCGACCAGGCCCCCGCGGGAAAGTGACGATGGAGCGCAAGCTGCACCACGTGGCCGCCCGGCTGGGAGAGCTGGACTGCCGCATCGTCGACGCGCTCCCCGAGGGCGCGACGCCCGACCTGGTGGTCATCCTCTCCCACGGCCTGGGCGCACCCGCCACCGACCTGGTGCCCCTGGGGCCGGAGTTGATGGCGCTGCAGCCCGTGCTGGCGCAGCGCGTGCGGTTCGTCTTCCCGGGCGCGCCCCTGGCGTATGCCTACGGAGGGCGCGCCTGGTTCCCCCTGCCCGACGCGGTGATGCGGGGGGAGCAGCGCGACTGGGAGGCGTTCGCCCGCGACGTCCCCCCGGGCATGCCTGCCGCGCGACGGGCCCTGATGAGCGTGGTGGAGGCGGTCAGCACCACCATGAAGCTGCCCTATGGACGCATCGTCCTGGGTGGCTTCAGCCAGGGCGGCATGGTGTCCACGGACGTCGCCCTGCGGCTCGACGAGCCCGTCGCGGGCCTGGCCATCCTCTCCGGCACCCTGACGTCGGAGCCGGAGTGGCGCAAGCGCGCCGAGGGCCGCAAGGGCCTGCCGGTGTTCCAGGCGCACGGACGCGGCGACCCGCTGCTGCCCCTGTCCTCCGCGGAGCGGCTGCGCGACCTGTTCGTGGCATCCGGCCTCACGGTGGACTTCCACGCCTACGACATGCCGCACGCCATCGTCACCGAGGAGCTGGAGGCCCTGGCCGCCTTCCTCGCCGCGCGCGTGAAGGAGCCCTGAGCCATGTTCCACGCGCGGGAGTTCACGGTGTCCAACCGGGGGCGCGGCTTCACCGACATCACCGCGGACGTCCAGCGGGCGGTGGCGGAGAGCGGCGCCCGGCAGGGCCTGTGCACCGTGTTCCTCCACCACACGAGCGCGTCGCTGCTCCTGTGTGAGAACGCGGACCCGGACGTGCGCCGCGACTTGGAGTCCTTCTTCTCGCGCCTGGTGAAGGACGGAGACCCGCTCTTCGTCCATGACGCGGAGGGGCCGGACGACATGCCGGCGCACGTGCGCACGGTGCTCACGCAGAACTCGCTGAACATCCCCGTGAAGGACGGCCGCGCGGACCTGGGGACGTGGCAGGGCGTCTACGTCTGGGAGCACCGGACGTCACCGCACCGGCGCCGCGTCACCGTGTCCGTGGTGGGCTGACGGCGCGGGCGCGCTTCAAGGCGCGCCCACCTGCGTCGAGGCCACCGCCACCTTGCGAGCCGCCTTGCCCGTGGGCCGCGCCTGCCCCCGGATGCGCACCCAGGAGCCCGGCGTGTCCGCCGTCGCGTGGACCATGGACCAGCCCGTGGGGACCTCCGGCGCGGCCCAGGCGTAGAGGAGGCGCGCGTCCTTGGGCGACAGGTTGACGCAGCCGTGGCTCATCGGCTCGCCGAAGCGGTCGTGCCAGTAGGCCGTGTGCAGCGCGTAGTCGTCCTGGAAGAACATGGTCCACGGCACGGTGGCCACGCGGTAGGTCTCATTGCCGGCGGTGCCGCTGCCGGTCATGTCCGCCTCCGCGAATTTGATCCAGATGCGGAACAGCCCCTCCGGCGTGTCCGTGCCCTGCTTCCCCGAGGAGATGAGCGTCGCGTACACCGGGCGCTCGCCTTCGTAGGCCACCAGCACCTGCGCATCCAGGTCCACGTCCAGCCAGCGGGAGCCCGGCGCCACCTCGGGGGGCGCGTGCGTGAACCACGCCACGTGCAGGTCATCCCGCGCAACCCAGTGCCCCTCCGCGATGCTCACCCAGTGGCCGTCCTCGGACAGCTCCTTCACCGCGACCAGGGTGCGCGGCGGCAACACCGTCTCCCTCGCGGCCTTCGCGTCGGGCGCGGCCCTCACCTCCACGGAAGCCGAGGGCCGGACGCGCGACTGGGCCCAGGCGAACGTCGGGGGCAGCTCCGCGATGGCCTCCGCGTTCACCCCCTCGAAGGCAGAGGGCCTGTACTCGCGGAGCACGCGCGCCTCCAGGTACTGGCCATCCGCGGTCCGCCAGTACGTCTTGCGGCGGATGCGGACCTGCCCTCGGAGCTGCACCGTCACCGAGCCCTTCAGCAGCACGCCTTTGCGCCGGGCGCGGGCCAGCGCGAGGCTCGGATAGGCGCGCACGCGCTTGCCCACCACCCTCGCGTAGACACCGGGCGTCAGCTCGCCCTCGCGCAGCTTCGGGAGTTCACGGACGCGTGGCTCGCGGAAGTTGGGCTCCAGGTAGCGTTCGCAGACCCAGCCGCGCGGCTCTATCTGGACCCAGGCCTCGCAGTCCGGCCCGCGTATCGCGGTCTCCCCCTGCCAACGGACGCGCATGTCCTGCGCCACGGTGCCCAGGGCGGGTGACTTCTGGCGAGGCTCCTGCCGGACGACGATGGACCGCCGGACGCGCAGCGAGCCCGCGTCGGGCGCGAAGGGGATGGCGTGAGGCGCCAGGCCGGTCCCCGCGTCCGCGCCCGTCCGCTCCGGGTCGGTGTCGTCGAGCACCAGCCCCGTGTCCTCGAGCGGCTCGCCGTCGGGGCCCAGGGCCCATTCCGTGTCGTCGAGCGGCTCGCCGTCCGGGCCGAGCAGGGACTCCGCGTCGTCGATGGGCTCGCCGTCCGGACCGAGCACCAGTTCCTCGCCCGGGTGCAACGCGTCGGGGATGACGGTGAGCTGTTCGGGAGAGACGTCGCCACCCAGGAGCAGCGCTTCGTCCTCGGGCGGCACGGGCTCGTCCAGCGCGGGGTCGATGGACAAGGCGGGCACGTCACCGTGTCCCAGGGCCGCCTGCTGGCGCGTCGGGTCGCCTCCGCCGGGATGCTGCTTCGCGGAAACCTCCGAGCCTCCGTCCAGCCCCGCATCCGCGCGGGTGCGCTGCCAGGCCGCGTAGAGCGCCTCCGAAGTGGCGGCGACGCCCGGCGACGCCGGGTTCATCGCGGAGGCGCTCGCCAGCGGGGCCCCGCCGGGCATCGCCCCCGCTGACGACACCGACCGCTGGCCCGGGTCCGGCGTGGTGGAGGCCATCCCCGTCGCGGCCTCCGAGCCGGGAGCCGAGTCCGGAGGCGCCATGGGCCTCTCCGGCGCGGACGACGAACTCCGAGGCGGGTCGTGCGGGGCCCAATCCGTCACGGCCTCGCCGGCGCGGTTGTCCCGTGTGGGCGCAGCCCCTTTCTGAACGTCCGCCCCTGGCGCCAGGGACTCGCGCGCCCTGGAGACAGCGGGCGTGGGGTCCTCCGGGCCGTGAGGCGGCGTGCAGGCGATTCCAGGCAGCAGCAGAACGAGCGGAAGCCAACGTCGCATGGAACCGACACGGTACGGAGGAGCGCGGACACACTCAACGTCGGCCACGGTGCGCGCGCCTGCGTGCGGCTCCGTGCGAGTGGGCAATTCGTGCCATCTCAACGGCGCTTGTCACATGCAACGGAATGGGAGGCTCCGTCTCCGTTTCATGAAACACCGTGAGACACCCCCACGTGGGCACGGGCCGCGGACCCACGACACCGCGCCGGGAGTGGCTTCTCGTGGACGACTGAGCGCGGGCTCGTGAGCACGGGCCGCGGCCCCAGGACGCCGCGCCGCGAGAAGGGCCCTCCGCCCCGGAGGCATCGCCCCACGGTGCCGGGCGCCAGGGTGGCCGCCTCCCCTCCCGCCGAGCCCTGGACCTTCGCCCCTCTTTCCACCCTCCCCCTCTGGAAGATATGCAGCGGGGGAGATGAAGCTCGCCGAGACCGCTCCGCCCCCCGAATCCGAAACGCCGCCCGCCCCGCTGTCCCTGGACGAAGTGCGCCGCGCCACCCAGCTCCTCGAGGCCATCGCCACGGACCGCTTCCTGATGGCCACCCTCCCCGAGGAGGACCGCATCGCCTTCCTCGCGGCGGCGGGCCGCGTGGTGCACCCGGACCGCGACACCAAGTCCCGGATGCAGAAGGCGCTGCGCCGGGACAAGAAGAAGACCAAGCGCGAGCACGACCGCATCGTCCGGGCGACGACGGAGATTCGCACCCTGCGCCGCTCCGCCATCTTCACGGTGCCGGCGCTGCCGCCGCCGCCCCCCACGGAAGCCGGGCCGGAGCGCATCCTGGAGCAGCCCCGCCGCTGCTACGTCTGCAAGGCCGAGTACCGGAAGCTACACTTCTTCTACGACGCGATGTGCATCGAGTGCGCGGACTTCAACTACGCCAAGCGCACCCAGCGCGCCGACCTGAGCGGCAAGGTCGCGCTCATCACCGGCGCCCGGGTGAAGATTGGCTACCAGGCGTCCCTGATGCTGCTGCGCTCCGGCGCGGCCGTCATCGCGACCACGCGCTTCCCCAAGGACGCCGCGCAGCGCTACGTCCAGGAGCCCGACTTCGCGGACTGGTCCCACCGGCTGCAAATCCACGGGCTCGACCTGCGGCACGCGCCCAGCGTGGAGCTGTTCGCCAGGTACATCGAGCAGACGCACCAGCGGCTGGACATCCTCATCAACAACGCCGCGCAGACGGTGCGCCGGCCGCCGGGCTTCTACGGCCACCTGCTGCCGGGCGAGCTGCGCCACAGCGACGAGCTGCCCAAGGCGGCGCGCGCGCTGCTGTCGGGCCATGAGGCCTGCGTCGCCACCGTGCAGCCCGCGGCCCTCGGCTCCGGCAGCGCGGCGGGCGGCTCCGAGCTGACCACCACCTGGCGCAGCGGCGACGCGGCGCTGGGCATCCACTCGTCCGCGGCGCTGTCCATGCTGCCCTACGCCCTGGAGCACGAGGGCGACGTGCGCGCCCTCTTCCCCGAGGGCAAGCTGGACGCGGACCTGCAGCAGGTGGACCTGCGGGAGACCAACTCCTGGCGCCTGAAGCTCGCCGACGTCCAGACGGCGGAGATGCTGGAGGTCCACCTCATCAACGCGGTGGCGCCCTTCATCCTCTGCGGGAAGCTGAAGCCGCTGATGATGCGGGACCGCTCGTCCCCCGGCCACGTGGTCAACGTCTCCGCGATGGAGGGCAGCTTCTCGCGCGGCACCAAGACGGACAAGCACCCGCACACGAACATGGCGAAGGCGGCGCTCAACATGATGACGCTGACCTCCGCGCCGGACTACGCCCGCGACAACATCTACATGAACGCGGTGGACACCGGCTGGGTCACCGACGAGGACCCCGCGCAGCACGCGGAGCGCAAGGTGCAGGAGCTGGACTTCCAGCCGCCCCTGGACATCGTCGACGGCGCCGCGCGCGTGGTGGACCCCATCATGGCGTCGGAGAACGCGGGCGAGTTCGTCTGGGGCAACTTCTTCAAGGACTACAAGCACACCAACTGGTGAGCCGTACGCGATGCGTCATGGGGCCCGGTCCACGGGCCGGCCCCGGCGCAACAAGGTGGACGTGGGTTCCAGGACAGGCCAGCCTGAAGGGCATGGGTCCCGAACAGTTCCACGTCGAAGTCCTCAAGCTGCTGCTTCAAATCGCCACCGTCGACGGCAGCGTCGCCCGCTCCGAGATTGAGCACATCATGGACACCGCGCGCGGCATGAGCGTGCCGCTGCCGGAGCTGGCCGCGCTGACGCGCTGTCTCCAGAATGGCGAGCCCCTGCCCCCGCCCAACATGGGCATCCTGCGCGGCGACCCGGCCGCCGTCATCAAGGAGGCCAAGGCGCTCATCACGAGCGACGGCACCGTGCACGCGGCCGAAATCGAGCTGCTGCGCCAGATTCGAGAGATGCTCGGCGTCGTGAGCTGACCCAGGCCCCGGGCGAGCGCGGCTACGACTCGCCCTCCGCGGCCTCCAGCAGCTTGTAGAGCGTCTTGCGGTCCACATCGAGCAGCCGCGCCGCCTCGCTCTTGTTGCCACCCACGTGCTGCAGCACCTGCGCGGCGTAGCGGCGCGACAGCTCGGCCAGGCTCGGCATGTCGCCCGCGAGTCCGGCCATCTTCGGGGTGGACGCGTCGCCAATGGGCTCCGGGAAGTCCTGGGGCCCCAGCACGCCCGTCACGTTGAGCGCCAGCGCCCGGGCCACCACGTTCTCCAACTGCCGCACGTTGCCGGGCCAGTCATAGGCCGCCAGGCGCGCGTTGGCCTCCGGCGTCACCACCGGCCGCACGCCGCCGCGCGCATGCCGTCCGGCGAAGTGCTCCACCAGCGCGGGGATGTCCTCGCTGCGCTCGCGCAGCGGCGGCAGGTGCAGGTGCACCACGTCCAGGCGGTACAGCAAATCCTCCCGGAAGAGCCCCTCGGCCACGCGCGCCTTGAGGTCCTTGTTGGTGGCCGCCACCACGCGCACGTCCACCTTCACGGGGATGCTCTCGCCCACGCGGCGGATTTCGCCCTCCTGGAGCACGCGCAAGAGCTGCGACTGCACCTTCATGCCCACGTCGCCAATCTCGTCCAGGAAGAGCGTGCCGCCGCTGGCCTCCTCGAAGACGCCCCGCCGCGTGCCGGACGCGCCGGTGAAGCTGCCCTTCGCGTGGCCGAAGAGCTCGCTCTCCATCAGCGACTCCGTGATGGCGCCGCAGTCCACGGGGATGAAGGGCCCGTTCATGCGCGGCGAGCGCTTGTGCAGCGCGCGCGCCACCATCTCCTTGCCCGTGCCCGTCTCGCCCGTAATCAGCACCGGCACGTTGCTGGCCGCCGCGCGCGCCACCTGCTTGTACACCTCCAGCAGCGCGGCGCTGCGGCCCACCAGCATCGGCGAGCCCCGCTCCACCTGCTGGCGCAGCGAGCGGTTCTCCTCCACCAGCCGCTTCTGCTCCAGCGCGCGCCGCGCCACGCGCAGGATCGCGTCCACGTCGAAGGGCTTGGCCAGGTAGTCGAAGGCGCCCTGCTGGATGCTGTCGAGCGCGCCCTCGATGTTGCCGAAGGCCGTCACCACCACCACCGGCGTGTCCGGGAGCTGCGTCTTCACCTCGTGGAGCACCTTGAGGCCATCCCCGGGCTCGGGCATGGCCATGTCCGTGAGGACCAGGTCGAAGGCGCCCTCCGCGATGCGCTCGGTGGCGCGGCGAGGGTCCGGGGCCTGCGTCACCGCGCCCAGGGGGCCCAGCAGGCGCTGGAGCAGGTCACGGGCCTGCGGGTCATCATCGACGACGAGGATGCGGGCTGAGCTCATGTGCCGACCTTGCGAATTCCGGCGGTAGCAGTCGCGTTGGGGTCACCGCCGGTGCCCGCCGCCGGGCGCACCACGCGGGGGAAACGCACCACCACGTGCGTCCCCTTTCCTTCTTCCGAGCGCACCACCAACGTGCCGCCGTGCGCCTCCACCACGCGCTTCGTGGTGGCCAGCCCCAGACCGTGGCCCGGCAGACTCCGCACCTCGGGCGCGCGGAAGAAGGGCTGGAACAGCGAGGCCTGCGTCTCCGCCGCCATGCCGATGCCGTTGTCCACCACCTCCAGCACCGCCATGTTCCCCTCGGTGGCCACCCGCACCTTCACCAGCGGCTCGGGCCGGCCCGCCGTGTACTTCACCGCGTTGGTGAGCAGGTTGCGCGCGCTCACCTGCAGCAGCTGTCCAGGGCAGTCCACCGCGACGCCGGGCGACAAGTCCCGCTCCAGCGCCACGCCCTGCGCCGCCGCCGTCTGCGCCACCTCCAGCAGCACCGTGGTGACGGCCGTGTCCAGCTCGCCCACCGTGCTCTCGCCGCGCGTGCCGGCGCGGCAGAAGCGCAGCAGCGCCTCGATGAGCTCGCCCATGCGCACCGCGCTGGACTCGCACTGCGCCAGCATCTCCAGCGCGCCCGCGTCCTGCACCGCGCCCGTGCGGCGGATGAGCGTCAGGTACCCCTTGAGCGGCGCCAGCGGCGAAATCAGGTCGTGCGCCACGCGGCGAGTGAACGAGTCCAGCTCCTGGTTGTGGCGGCCCAGCTCCTCCAACTGGCCCTGGATGATGGCCTCCTGGCGCTTGAGCAGAGACGTGACGCGCCAGCCCACCAGCAGCGACAGGAGGATGGCTAGCAGCGTGGCGCCGGCGCCCAGGGCGGTGTTGCGCACGCGCAGGTCCTCGAAGCGGTTCACCAGCCGCCGGGCCTCGGCCGCGTTCTCCTCCTCCAGCGCGCCGCCCAGCGCGTCCAGCTCCGCGCCCAGCGGGCGGATGCGCTCGGCCAGGTGGCGCCGCGCCCGCTCCGCCTCGCGGCGCTGGGAGAAGACGGCCGCCGCGCGGACCTGGTCCGCCAGGCCCTGACAGGCGGCGTTGAAGCGGTACCACAGCGCCTTCTCCCCCTGCTGGAGGTTGCGCGTGTACGCCTCCGAGGCGGTGCGGATGTCGGCGAGGATCTGCTCCATCACCGCGTCCGCGGCGCGGCGCTCGGCGTCACCGGTGGCGCGGATGTGCGCCTCGATGGCGGACTCGAGCGACAGCGCGTCCACGCGGATGCGGCCAATGGAGCCAGCCCGCTCCAGCGCCTCCTGCACCAGCCCGTCCACCTGCCGCCCGGTGCGAACCTCCGTCCACAACGTGAAGGCGGTGACGGCCGACAGCAGGACGACCACGAAGAAGAAGCCGGCCCGGTAGCCGCGGATGGGGATGCGGGAGCTCGCCACGCCGTTCCTCTATCACGAGGGCTCGGCGCCGCGCGTCAGCCGGGGCGTCAGGGCGACGTGGGCTGGACGTTCCCGGCAGCCGGGGGAGCAGCCGGCTGCGGCGGATTGTTCAGCCGCCGCCGCGCCCGCTCCAGCGCGGACTCGTACCAGACGTCCGACAGCTCCTCGTGCATCTCCTTGAGCTCCTTGAGCTCGTTGACCTCGCGCTCCAGCGCCAGCAGCTGCGTGTTGTGCTCCTCCAGCGCGTGCCGGTCCGCCTCGGTGCGCACCAGCTCCTCCAGCAGCGCCACGCGGCCCTGCTCCGCCTCCGCGCGCTCCAGCCGCAGCCGCTCCAGCGCGGACTCCAGTTGGGCCATGCGCAGCGCGTACGACTCGGTGCGCTCGCGCTCGGCTTCGTACTCGCGACGCCACCGGTCCGCCTCGATGACCTGGGCCTCCAGCCGTTCGAGCGGGATTCCCGTCGCGCAACCCGCACCCAGGACGGCCAACGCTGTCGCGACACAGAAGAACCGCATGAACCATCTCTCCCACACCATGACCACGCGACATGCGCGGCGAGGGCGCCGGGCCGACACCGTGTAACCGGATGACGCGTGCAGCTTGCTCAACTGCTCCGTCATCGTCAAAGCAGCAACTGCCTGACTGGGGAGCGGGCCCCCATTGTCGGAGCCCCAACTGCGGAGTTTCTCCCCACGAACAGCACGCTCGCCCAACGCGCTCCCTCTGACAGACGCCATGGCACGGCGCCTGCTCAAGCCCTCGCCCGCTGGGACGGCGTACTCCCACGCCGTCTGTCGCCAACGGAGCATTTCATGAAGACCGTGTTCGCCGCTGCCTTCCTCGCCGCTGCCACCGCGTTCGCCAACACCCCCGCCCCCGCCGCCGCGCCCGCTGATGAAGCGCAGCCCGCCGCCGAGGCGCAGGTGGACGCCGTGGATGCCGCCGAGACCCCGAAGGAGCCCACGGCCGAGGCGGCTCCCGAGGCCAAGCCCGCCAAGAAGAGCAAGAAGGCGAAGAAGGCCAGCTCGACCGCCGCCGCCACCAAGTAATCAGCTTTATCGGCTTTTAAAGCCGGGAAACGGGGGTACCTCTTCCACGGAGGTACCCCTGTTTCTTTTGTGGGTCTATAAAAACCCACATTCCCTCGATTTCTGAGACACCCTCTCGAAATGTGTTTCGAGGTCTGGGAAAACCCATCCGGGTCATACTCAAAGCAGAGTCGTCAATCCGTCCAGTGAACGTGAGATTTGACAGAAACAGAAGAATCCTGCTTAATACGACTTCAGTGAATCACTGACCGTCCCAGACAGGGGCGGAACTCGAATGAACGCGGTCCCCCCGCCGCTGGAGACAACCCCCAATGATCGAAGCCTTCTCGAAGGTGTCGGAAGCCTCGAAGCTGCTGCTGGAGAAGGGCCTGGGCCCGAGCACGGGCGCCGAGGTGCTGGGCATGGTGGGGCACGCGCTCGGCGTCGACCGCGCGTACATCCTGGAGAACCGCGTCCAGGGGACCTACGGCCGGTTCATCACGGACATGCGGCACGCTTGGGCGGAGGCGCCCACGCCGTCGCCGCTGGCGAACCCGGTGATGCGGGCCTTCTCCTTCCGCGAGTTCGCGCCGGGCTGGGTGGACATGCTGGAGGCCGGCATGGTGGTGGCCTGCCCCACCCGCGACGCGCCGCCCATGATGAAGGACCTGCTGGAGCGCCAGGGAACGCAGTCCATCCTCTTGTGCCCCATCAACCCCTCCCGGCAGCAGTGGTGGGGCATGGTGGCCTTCGAGGACTGCCGCCGTCCCCGCGCGTGGAAGCCCGAGGAGGTCACGCTCCTCAAGTCCCTGGGCCGCGCGGTGGCGGCGTCCGTCCGACACGGGCAGATGCGCTCCTCCCTGGACCAGGTGCGCAACAGCCTGCGCCAGGCCGTGAGCCGCACGCCGCTGTCCGGAATCTGAGCGGCTGCCCGGTGGGGCGCCTGACGGCTTGCCGGGGGGCAATGCCGACCCGTGCATGAGCGGACTTTCCAGCGCCGGGTTTCTGCTACCCTGGCCGCCCCTTCGCTCACCGCCATGTCCTCAATCGACCCCACCGCGATCAGCCGGCCGCGCTCCCCGGATCTCATCAGCGGCTACCACCTCGACAAGCTGGTCGGTAGCGGAGGCATGGGCGAGGTCCACAAGGCCACGCAGCTCTCGCTCGGCCGCACGGTGGCCGTGAAGCTGCTGAACCCCGAGCTGGCGAAGGACCCGTCTTTCATCGCGCGCTTCCAGAAGGAAGCCGCCGCGCTCGCCGCGCTCAGCCACCCCCACATCGTCTCCATCGTCGACAAGGGGAAGACGGACACCACCTACTACCTGGTGATGGAGTTCGTGGATGGGCCGTCGCTGCGGGAGCTGATTCGCGAGCCGCAGCTGGACGTCCTCGGCGCGCTGCGCCGCATGCTGCAGATCTGCCGCGCCATCGAGTACGCGCACGGCCGAGGCGTCATCCACCGCGACCTGAAGCCGGAGAACATCCTGCTGGACCAGCAGGCCGGCGGCATCGCCAAGGTGTCCGACTTCGGGCTCGCCTCCTTCCTGGACGACGCGAGCCCGTCCTCGCGCTACGCGCTCACCTCCACGCACGTGTCCATGGGCACGCTGTCGTACATGGCGCCCGAGCAGCGCGTGGACGCGAAGACCGCGGACGCGCGCGCGGACATCTTCTCGCTGGGCGTCATCCTCTACGAGTGGCTCACCGGCGAGGTGCCGCTGGGCACCTTCGACCCGCCGTCGCGCCGCAAGCCGGGGCTGGACGCGCGGCTGGACGCCATCGTCACCCGCTGCCTCAAGCCGGACCCGGAGGACCGCTACCCCTCCGTCAGCGCGCTCATCTCGGACCTGGAGCTGCTCGTCCCCGGCAGCCTGCCCTCGCTGGCGCCGGTGAAGCTGACGCACTTCCAGCGCGTGCGCCAGGGCGTGCGCAAGGTGGTGCGAAGGGCCCTGCAGACCGCGGCCGTGCTGCTGGTGCTGGCGGCGCTGGCGGTGCTGGGCCGGGAGTGGCTGCGCAGCGGGGACAGGCCCGTGGCGCCCCAACCCGGCGCCGCGCTGAACGCGGACCTGGGGCCGCCCTCGCCCCGGTCCATGCCCGGACGCATCGAAACGGGCTCGGAGAAGCGCACGGTGTCCGTGGGTGACGGGCCGGACGCGCCGTCGCTGCTGGTGGCCGGGCGGCCGGTGGAGGCGGAGGCGAAGGCCATCGTCTTCCCGCCGGTGGAGGAGCGCTCGCAGACGCGCGTGGGCCGCGCCCGCGTGGACGTGGTGGGCCTGGACGGCGACATCGCCGTGCTCAGCGCCCGCGTGCGCGCGGACGCGCCGCCGGACACGTGGAAGCGCCGCGCCTACCACATGCTCTACGGCCCCTCCGCGCAGGCCCCCGCGGCCGCGCTGCTGCTGCAGGGCAGCACGGGGCGCTACGTGGCCCTCATCCACGACGGCGCGGGCGCGCCGCTGCGCCTGGAGTGGGCGCTGGGCGAGCGGCGCGGCACCATGCTGGGACTGGCCTCTCCGGAGGGCGAGGCGGCCCTGGAGCTGCGCGTGGACGCCGACGGCGTCATGCAGGGCTACCTGGGCAAGGGCAAGGACCAGCGGGCCATTGGCGAGCCGCTGAACCTGGGGCCGGGCTGGATGGAGCACTTCGGTGACGCGCCGGTGCCCGCCTTCGGCTGCATCGAGGGCACCTGCCGCGCCGAGGGCTTCCTCTACACCGTGCGCCGCGCGCCCCCGCCGGGGACGACGGCGCCGGTGCCGGACATCCCCAAGTCCGTGGTCGCCGCGGCGCCGGCCAAGGCGGTGGTGCCCGCCAAGCGACCCCCGCCGCCCCCGCCCCCGAAGAAGCAGCCCGCCAAGGCCCCCTCCAAGACGCCCGTCAAGCGGCGATAAAGCGTCCGGCCGCGCGCGTCCGGACACTCTCGCGCAGGGGAATATGGCCAGGGCCGAGGGATTGCACTATCCCTGGCCCCTCCTATGCGCACCATTCGACTTGGCATCGCCGCGCTCGCACTCGTCACGGCCCTCTCGGGTTGCTCCCATTCCGCCCCCACGGCGACGCCCCGCGTGCTCGAAACCGCCGCGGAGCGCGCGCAGAAGGGCACCCAAGAGGCCCGCACGCTCGCGTTCGCGGGCTTCCACGCCCTGCTCGTCGCGGGCGACGCCCCGCTGGCGCAGCAACGCTTCGACGACGCCATCGCCCGGGACTCGGGGGACGTCTACGCCCTGGCCGGACAGGCGTTGATGGCGCGGCGCGCGGGCCGCCCCGACCGCGCCCTCGCCGCGTCGCTGGAGCTGGCCGCGCGCGCGCCCAAGCACCCGCTGGCGGCCGTCGCCGCGCGGCACGTGCTGGACTCGGTGGGCACGTCGCGGGCGCTGGACGACGACATCCTCAAGGGCGTGGACCGGGCGCTGGCGGCGGGCGCGACGGGCGAGGCCGCCTATCTGCTGCGCGGCGCGCGCATGTCCGTGGCGGTGGTGCGCGGCGAGGCGCAGGCGCGCGACGCGGCCATGCTGGAGCTGGGCGGCGTGAACAAGGTGTCCCTGGTGGGCCCCTTCTCGCCCTACCACCTGCTGGCCTGGGACGAGAGCACGCCCATCCACCAGAACGGCTCGCTGGCGGGCCCCTTCACCGGCGCCTTCGGCCCGCTGCCCGTGCGCACGCTGGACGCGCCGGACGGCCGCATGGACCTGACGGGCGAGCCGGGCCGGGGTGACAACTACGTGCAGGCCTTCGACGCGGAGGTGACGGAGCCGGGCCTCTACGTCGCGCGCACGGTGAGCGGCACCTCGCACCAGGTGGTGCTGAACGGCGCGCCGCTGATGGAGCGCCGCGCCTGGCAGCGCGCCACGTCCACCGTCACCGCGCGCGCCGTGCAGCTCGGCGCGGGCAAGCACCGCTTCCTGGTGCGCCAGCTCAAGGGCAGCACCTCCGGCCTGCTCACCTTCGCGCTGCTGCGCGTGGACGGGCGCCCCTCCGCCGTGCGCTTCACCCCGGCCGCCGGCCCCGCGCCCACGGCCTGGGGCAGCAAGGCCCAGGTCTCCGACGAGACGCCCGGCGTGTTCGCCACCGCGGAGAGCGTGAAGACGGCGCTGCACACGGAGGCCGGTGAGCTGCTCGCGGTGGTGCTGGCGGTGCGCGACAGCCTCCAGCGAGACGCGGACGGCGCGCGGCGGCTGATGGCGTCGGTGGAGGCCAACACGCCCACCCTGCTGTGGCTGCGCGCCGAGGTGGCGTCCGCGGACCGCACCGTGCCGTCCAAGGTGGCCCGCGGCCGCGCCACGCGGGACCTGGAGGCGCTGCTGGCGAAGGACTCCGGCAACGTGGCGGCGCTGCTGCTGCGCGCGGAGCTGTTCCTGGACGAGGGCCAGCCCGCCCCGGCGATGGAGGTGCTGAAGACGGCCTCCGAGGTCGCCCAGCCCGCCGGCCACCCGGTGTTCATGCTGCGCGCCCGCGCGGCGCTGGCGCTGGAGGTGGAGGCGCTGGCGGAGGAGTCGCTCGCCGCCGCGCTGGAGGCCCAGCCCGGCCTGTGCGAGGCGCTGGCGCTCCAGTACAACCTGGCGCGGCGCCGCGACGCGGCCGAGCGCGGCGACAAGCTGCTGACGGCGCTGCAGGGCTGCCCGGCCCTGGCGGTGCGACAGGCGGACCACGCGCGCACGCGCGGCGACACGGACGGGGCGGCGAAGCTGTACGCGGAGCTGCTGAGCCGCGACCCGAGCAGCATCAGCCTGGGCAACACGCTGGCCAACCTCTACGTGTCCAGGCGCCGCTTCGACGACGCGACGGCGGTGCTCCAGAAGCTGGCCACCGTGTGGCCCCGCAACGCGGAGCTGGTGAAGCGGATGGCGGACGTGCGCGAGTACGCGGGCCAGCCCGCCGAGGCGCTCGCGCTGCGCGAGCGGGCCCTGGCCATGGAGGGAGATGACTTGTCGCTGCGCCGCGCGGTGGAGCGCGCGAAGACGGGCCGCGAGCTGCTCCAGGAGCACGCCGTGGACGGCCGCGAGGCCATCCGCGCCTACGAGGCGGAGCCCATGAGCGGCGGCAGCGCGGCGGCCTTCGTCCTGGATGCGGCGGCGGTGCGCGTCTACCCCGACGGCAGCATCGTCAACCGCATCCACACGGTGCAGAAGGCGCTGGAGCAGTCGGGCGTGCAGGAGATCGCCGAGGTGAACGTGCCGCGCGGGGCGCAGGTGCTGGCGCTGCGCACGCTGAAGGCGGACGGCCGGGTGCTGGAGCCGGAGAACATCGAGGGCAAGGACACGGTGAGCCTGCCGGGCGTGGCCGTGGGCGACTACGTGGAGGTGGAGTACCTGCTGGCCGAGCCGCCGCGCGGCCCCGCGCAGCCGGGCTTCACCGCGTCCGCCTTCTACTTTCAAATCGCCAACCAGCCGAACGCCTGGGTGACGTACACGGTGGTGGCGCCCAAGGGCGTGGGCATGAAGGTGGACGCCCACGGCATGAAGGCCCCCGAGCCGAAGGTCAGCGGCGACGTGGAGGTGTTCCACTTCGAGACGCGCCGGGTGCCGCCCTTCATCCCGGAGCCGGACGCGCCGCCCTCCGCCAACGAGTACCTGCCCTTCGTCATCGTGGGCGCGGGCACCACCGGCAACGAGGGCCTGGTGAAGCTCTACGGCGACGCCTTCCAGGACCGCTGGCAGCGCACGGCGGAGGTGGACGCCTTCGCGCGCAAGGCCGCCGAGGGCAAGACGGGCCTGGACGCGGTGAAGGCGCTGCACGCCGCGGTGATGAGCCGCTTCTCCGGCCGCGACGCGAGCCTGAGCCAGACGGCGGCCTCCACGGTGGCACAGGACCGGGGCAGCCGCCTGACGGTGATGAAGGCCGGCCTGGAGGCGCTGGGCATCCCCTCGCGCGTGGTGGCGGTGCGCACCTTCAACACCGACCCGGCGCCCTACACCTTCCCCTACGACTCGCTGCTGCCCTACGCGGCGCTGCGCGTGGAAGTCCCGGGCAGCGAGCCCGTGTGGGTGGACACCTCCGTGCGCTACGGCCCCTTCGGCGAGCTGCCGGAGCTGGCCATGGGCGGCCTGGAGGCGTGGCTGATTCCGGAGCCGGGCCGTCCGCTCCAGCGGGTGCAGACGCCGGCCATGAAGGAAGTCCCGGGCAAGGACGTGAAGCTGACGCTGAAGCTCGCCGAGGACGGCACGCTCAGCGGCCAGGGCGAGGAGACGTACTCCGGCTTCGAGGCGGCGCAGATTTCCGAGGCCTTCAACCAGCTGTCGGCGGAGAGCCGCAACCAGGCCCTGCAGGGCGCGGTGGCGCGGTACTTCGGCGGCGCCTCGCTGTCGAGCGTGAAGCTGGAGAACCAGGAGAAGGTCGGCGCGCCCTTCGTGCTGCGCTACGAGTTCACCGTGCCGCGCTTCGGCCGCCCCGAGGGCCGCCAGCGCATGGCCCTGGGGCCCCTCACCTTCCCCGCGCAGCTAGGCCGGCGCTTCGTGCAGCTGAGCACCCGCCGCACGCCGCTCTACGTCGACACCACCGAGGCCAGCCGCACGCAGGTGACGCTGACGATGCCCCAGGGCTGGAAGCTCGAGGACCCGCAGGCGGACATCCAGGCGAAGAACACCTTCGGCCGGTTCTCCCGCGCGGAGAAGCAGGACGGGAACACCCTGAGTGTCACCGAGTCGCTGCGCCTGCCGCGCAACCGCATCGCCCCGAACCAGTACGAGGTGTTCTCCGGATTCACGGGCGACGTGGACCTCATCCAGACGCGGGAGCTGGTCCTGGTGAAGCCCTAGCCCGGGGATGAATAAGCCCGGAGGTCCCCCGTCTTTTTCAGCAACGGCCCCCCGCACAGCGGGGTTCCAGGGGGACCGAAGGCAACTTCTGTCTGGTAACCCACGGAGATGACGCGATGACTCCTCGATGGTGGGCTTGTCTGGTGGCCATGCTGGCGGCGCCAATGGTTCATGCGCAGACCGCACCGGTCCCCGCGTCGGACCCGGATTACGCCGAGTACGCATACGACGACACGGAGTTCGAGGACGACGATACGGCGCCCATGGCGCCCTACGCCCCGCCCCAGCTCCCCGCCGAGAACGCCTCGGCCCGGCCCTTCGCGGGCGCCGTGTGGGCCTCCGGCCACTGGTACTGGGACGGCAACGAGTGGCGCTTCAACAACGGCACCTGGCTGGCGCCCATGGATGGCTACCGGTTCATCAACGGCTACTGGGAGCCGGATGGCCGGATGTGGCGGTGGGTGTCCGGTGGCTGGGCGCGTCATGACTCCTCGGTGGTGGACTTCCCCATCGCCGTGACGAGCGAGGAGCTGTCCTCGCAGCAGGCCCCGCCGCCGCTGCGCGTCGAGCACGCGCCCCCGCCTCCGGCCCCTTCGTACGTCTGGACGCCGGGCTACTGGTACTGGGCGGGCGCCAGCTACGTGTGGGTGGGCGGCATGTGGGCCGCCCCGCCCCGCCCCGGCTTCGTCTACGTGTCGCCCCGGTGGGTGCAGCGCGGACCGTCCTGGTACTTCTCCGCGGGGGGCTGGGCCAACCGGGGCTCGGTGCGAATCTCGGTCCCCGTCTACCGCCACGCGAGCATCACCGTGACGCGCCGGCACCCGCACTACTTCGCGCACAGCTGGCGCCGGTACCCGGCGGTGCGCCACCACGTGTACCACTACAACAACCACCACCGGCGGGGCCCCAGCCCGGTGCGCCAGCACTACCGTGGCGGCGGTAACAACCGGTACGGCAACGGTGGCTATCACCGCGCCTCGCCCGGTGGGCAGCAGCACCGCGGCTCGAACAACGGGCCGCGCCGCGACGGCGGACGTCGCGGCGGCCGGGACTGACGTCTCAGGGCGCGCTCAGGGAGGCAACCCCACCCCGAGCGCGTCCCGGATGGTCGCCGCCGTGTACGGAGTCCCCCACACGGCGTTGACCTCCTCCGCCACGAGCTCCGCGCCCAGGACGATGCGGCCGGTGCTCACCTCCACCAGCACCACCCGGGCATCCGTGAGCGTGCGCAACCTCGGCGCGGCGCCTTCCATGTCGAGCCCCTGCCGCTTCAGGTCGCGCACGTCCTGAAGGTACGTGCGCAGGTGGGTCTGGAGGTACGGGACGGCGAGCACCTGCGTGGGCGCCCCGAGCTCCGTCAGCAGGTGCCCCAGGTAGATGGGCATCAGCGCCCCCACGTAGGCCTCCACCAACGGACCATGACTCAGCGGTGAGGTGTTCCAGTCCGCGGGCGCGCCGTGCATCACGTAGAGCGGCGACACCCACGCGCCCGCCGCCGCCACCAGGGACTGCGTCTGCTCGTAGGGCACGAGCGCATCCCGGTCCTCGTGGATGACGAGGAAGGGCACCTCCAGCTTCGAGGCCAGGTGCGCCGCCGTCCACCGGTGGTAGTCCGCTCCGGGCGCGTGGGGGCGACCGCCGGTGGTGGCGAAGATGCGGCGGGAGTACGGCTCGAAGAACGTCTCGTAGTGGCCCCGCATCACCGGGTCCGTCACGCGCGAGGGCACGACGGCGTCCAGGTAGTTCACCTGGTGCTCGAAGTCCGACAGCGGATAGAGGGCCACGCCCACCTTCGGGCGCACCTCGGCGGGCGCATCCACCGCGGCGTACAGCGCGTTGAAGCCGCCCCAGGAGCCTCCGAAGATGCCGATGCGCGCGCGGTCCACGCCCTCGGCCACGGTGAGGAAGCGCATGCCCAGGGCCATGTCGTCGCGGTCGTTCTGGATGTCCCCGCCCGCGTAGAAGCGGCCGAAGATGGCCAGCACCCCGAAGTCGTGCCGCAGGTAGAGGAACGACTCCGACGCGATGCTCTCCGGCGTGCTCTGCGAGTAGGCGATGTAGTGCGCGCCGCCGTCGAAGTTCGGCTCGCTGTCATCCAGGTAGAGCCCGTTGGGCCGCGCCGCCCAGCGCGCGTCCACCGCCTCGCCCGTCCAGGCGACGCCGTCGTACGGACGCGTGAGCACCATGACGGGCCAGGTGCCCGGCTTCTTCGGCGGGAACCACTGTGCGTATGAAGCGGCCTTGCCGGGCTCCTCCAGGCGCAGCAACTGGTAGGGCCACACCTCGCCATCCAGCGTGGCCTCCCCCGTGCTCAGCACCGTCACCGTGAGCTCGGGCGTGCCCGCGTCGGCGCCGCCGTCCTCCGGTGCGCCCGCGTCGGGGACACCGGCGTCCGTCTGGGTCGAGGCATCCGGGAGGGTGACGCCGCCATCCTCGCGGGTGTCCTCGGAGCCGGTGTCACAGGCCAGGGGGAGGCCGCCCAGGAGGACGGCGCCCAGAACGGTCATCAGGACGGTGCGCATGTCCGTGATGACACCGCGCGGCGGATTTCTTGAAAACCCGCCGGGCGTTTTTCCACGCTACTTCGCGCCTGTACCCGACACCGCGTCCTGGAAGATGGCCACGACGGGCTTACCGTCCTCGCCCACGTGGCCGCGGTACATGCCGCTGGAGTTGAAGGGCATCGCGATGTTCCCCTCGCGGTCCATGGCGATGACGCCGCCCTCGCCGCCCGCCTGCACCAGGACGTCGTTGACGACGACACGCGCCGCCTCCTGGAGCGGCAGCGACTGGTATTCCACGCGGGCGCAGATGTCGCGCGCCACGGTGTAGCGGATGAAGAACTCACCGTGGCCCGTGGCGGACACCGCGCAGTTCGGGTCAGCGTAGGTGCCCGCGCCGATGATGGGCGAGTCCCCCACGCGGCCGAAGCGCTTGTTCGTCATGCCGCCCGTGGACGTGGCCGCGGCGAGCCCACCGTGCTGGTCCAGCGCCACCGCGCCCACGGTGCCGAACTTGTGGTCTCCCGTCACCGGGTCATACCCGGGCTGGACGGACGAGGACGGAGGCTGCGCGCGCTCCTTCTCCAGCGCGCGCTGGAGGCCCTGCCAGCGGTCCTCCGTGTAGAAGTACTTCGGGTCCACCAGCGTCACACCCTGCGTCTTCGCGAAGGCCTCGGCGCCCTCGCCCACCAACATCACGTGCGGGGATTTCTCCATCACGAGCCGCGCCAGTTCAATGGGATTGCGCACATGCCGAACACCCGCCACGGCGCCGGCCTTGCGCGTCGTGCCATCCATGATGGCGGCATCCAGCTCATTCACACCGTCATGGGTGAACACCGCGCCCTTGCCCGCGTTGAAGTGCGGAGAGTCCTCCAGCACACGGACGGCCGCGGACACCGCGTCCAGGGCCGAGCCGCCCTGCGCCAGCACGGTGTGCCCCGCCTGGAGCGCCTGCGTCAGCGCGACGCGGACCTCGGCTTCGCGCTCGGGGGACAGGTTCTCCCGGGAGATGACCCCCGCGCCGCCATGGATGACGAGCCCCCACTTCGGCTTGCGCACGGGCGCGCCCTCCGAGGTGGCCTGCTCGCTGCCCGTACGAGCAGCACCGGTGTGGCTACAGCCTTGAGGAGCGAGGAGCATCACGGCACCCATGGCGAGAACACGGCGAAGTGAAGCAAACGACGCGGGCATGCGGGAGACCTCCAGAGCGCTCCGTCGGTAGCACGCCCTCCAGGGCGGCACAACGCACCGTCCCGAGGGAGTGTCCTCGCGGAGGGTGTGGGCCAGGGCCTCCTTGCCTGCCTCCCCGGGCATGCGCGGCCACGGAGGGAATGCACAGAGTCCAGACGGCGGAGCGTGCGGACACACAGCGAGGTGAGCGCGATGAAGAAACTGAAGGGGTTGCGGGTGGCGGTGCTCGTCACGGATGGCTTCGAGCAAATCGAGCTGACGGCACCGGTGAAGAAGCTGGAGCGCCAGGGCGCCGACGTGACGATTGTGTCGCCCTACCGGGGGCGCATCCGCGGGATGAACCACCTGATACCGGGCAAGAAGATTGCCGTGGACGCGACGCTCCGCGAGGTGAAGGCCGCGGACTTCGACGCGGTGCTCATTCCGGGCGGGCTGGTGAACCCGGACCTGCTCCGGCAGAGCGCGCTCGCCCTGGACTTCGTGCGGGACGCCGATGCGTTGGACCTGCCCATCGCCGTCATCTGTCACGGGCCCTGGGTCCTGATTTCAGCAGGCCTCGTGGAAGGCCGCGTCCTCGCGTCCTGGCCGGGCATCCGTGACGACGTGCGCAACGCGGGCGGCCGGTGGGTGGACCAGGCGGTGCTTCGCGATGGCAACTGGGTGTCCAGCCCGGGCCCGCGTCAGATGTTCGCGTTCGTGAAGGGCATGGTGGAGCTCTTCATGGAGAAGATGCCCGACGTGGTGGCGCGCGCTCCGGTGATGCCCCAGCGGCAGCGGGTGGCGCGCGCGCTCTGGCCCAGGCTGCTCGCGGGGACGCTGGCCACCGCGGCGCTCGGGGTGGGCGCGCGGCGGCTCGCCCTGCGCTGAGGGCGCCGGCCCTTGGCGAGGCCGGACGCCGAGGGCCTTCGCCCCGCTACATCCAACCCAGTTGGAGCCGCGCCACTTCGGACATGCGCTCCTGGCCCCAGGGTGGGTCCCACACGAGCTCGACGCGCGTCTCCTTCACGCCGGGCACCGAGCCCACCTTGGTGCGCACGTCCTCCACGAGCACCGGCCCCATGCCGCAGCCGGGCGCGGTGAGCGTCATCTGGATGTCCACGCGCTGACCGCCCTCCGGGTGCGGCTCCGCCGTGCACGCGTACACGAGCCCCAGCTCGACGATGTTCACCGGAATCTCCGGGTCATACACCGTGCGGAGCTGCTCCCAGACCTGCTCCTCGTTGAACTCGCTGGGGTCGCCCGCGGCCCTTTCCTTGGGCGCGTACTCCTCGCCCAGCGCGCCGCCGTCCTTCTCGTCGACGCGGAAGAGCTGACCGTAGGGGTCCTGCACCGTGATGTTGCCGCCCAGCGTCTGCGTCACGCGCAGCTCCGCGCCCGCGGGCAACACCACCCGGTCTCCGCTGGGGATGATTGTCGCGGACACGTCCCGCTCCAGCACCACCATCATTCCTCGCATGTGCCCCTCCACGCCTACTCCGTGGACACGGCTTCGCCGCGTCCCTCCAAAGCCGCGCGCAGCGTGTGCCACGCCAGGCTGGCGCACTTCACCCGCGCGGGGAATTCGCTCACGCCCGACAGCACCGCCAGCTTGCCCAGCGCCTCCACGTCCACCGACTCCGGACCTTCCGTCACCAGCTTGTGGACGCGCTCGAACAGGGCCTCCGCCTCCGCGCGCGTCCGGTCCTTCACCGCGCCCGTCATCAGTGACGCGGACGCCTTCGAGATCGCGCAGCCCTGTCCCTGGAAGGCCACGTCCTTGATGACGCCGTCCTCCACCTTCAGCGTCACCACCAGCTGGTCGCCGCACAGCGGGTTGTGGCCCGCGGCCTCCGCCGTGGCGCCGTCCACCACGCGGTAGTTGCGGGGCCGCTTGGAGTGCTCCAGGACGACCTCCTGATAGAGGTCCTTCAAGTCATCCGAGCTCACTGGAACACCTCCAGGACCTTGTGCAGGCCGCGAACGAGCGCGTCCACGTCCTCGCGCGTGTTGTAGAGCGCCAGCGAGGCCCGCGACGTGGCGGGCACCTTGAAGTGCTGCATCACCGGCTGCGCGCAGTGGTGCCCCGTGCGGATGCAGATGCCCTCGCGGTCCAGGATGGTCCCCACGTCGTGGGGATGGATGTCCCCGAGCATGAAGGACAGCACGCCCGACTTCTCGCGCGCCGTGCCCACCATGCGCAGGCCCGGCACCGACTCCAGCGCCTGCGTGGCGTAGGCGAGCAACTCCCGGTCGTGCGCGGCGACGTTCTCCATCCCCAGCGACTCCAGGTAGCGGATGGCCGCCGCCAACCCCACCGCGCCCTCCAGGTTGGGCGTGCCCGCCTCGAAGCGGTACGGCACCCGGTTGTAGGTGACCTTCTCCATCGTCACGGAGAGGATCATGTCGCCGCCGCCCTGATAGGGAGGCATCGCCTCCAGGCGGTCCTTGCGGCCGTACAGCACGCCGATGCCCGTGGGGCCGAACATCTTGTGCCCGCTGAAGGCGTAGAAGTCGCAGCCGAGGTCCTGCACGTCCACGGGGAAGTGCGTCACCGCCTGCGCGCCGTCCACCAGCACGGGGATGCCCTTCGCGTGCGCCCGCCGCGTGAGCGCCTTCACCGGCGCGACCGTGCCCAGCGCGTTGGACACGTGCGTCACCGCGAGGATGCGCGTGCGCTCCGTGAGCAGCGCGTCCACCGCGTCGAGAATCAGCTCGCCCCGGTCATCCACCGGGATGACCTTCAGCACGGCGCCGGTCTGCTCGCAGAGCATCCGCCACGGCACGATGTTGGCGTGGTGCTCCATCTGCGTGATGAGCACCTCGTCGCCGGCGCCGATGTGCTTGCGCCCGTACGTCTGCGCCACCAGGTTGATGGCCTCGGTGGTGCCGCGCACGAAGACGATTTCCTTCACGTCCTGCGCGTTGATGAAGCGGCGCACCGTCTCGCGGGCCCCCTCATACGCCTCGGTGGCGCGCTCGGAGAGCACGTGGACGCCGCGGTGCACGTTGGCGTTGTCATGTTGGTAGAAGCGCACCAGCGCGTCGATGACGGCCTGCGGCTTCTGCGCCGTGGCGGCGCTGTCCAGGTACACCAGCGGCCGGCCCCGGACCTCCTGATGCAGGATGGGGAAGTCCGCGCGGACCTGCTTCACGTCGAAGCCGCTCATGCCTTCACCTCCCGCAGTGCCGCGCCCGGCAGCTTGAGGGCCAGGAGCGCTTCGATGTTCGTCCGCACGGGGCCCGCGGGCACCGCCTCCACCACCTCGCGCGCGAAGGCGTAGGTGAGCAGCCGCTCCGCCTCCGCCCGGGGCACGCCGCGCGAGCGCAGGTAGAACAGCGCCTGCGCGTCCAGCCGCCCCACCGCCGCGCCGTGCGCGCACTTCACGTCGTCCGCGAAAATCTCCAACTGCGGCCGGGCATCCGCCTGCGCCGTCTCCGACAGCAGGAGGTTGCGGTTCTGCTGCCGCGAGTCCGTGCGCTGCGCGTCCTGCCGCACGCGGATGAGCCCGTGGAAGGTGCCGCGCGACTGGCCATCCAGCACGCCCTTGTACAGCTCGCGGCTGGTGCAGCGGGGCACCGCGTGGTCCAGCGCCGTGCGGTTGTCCAGGTGCTGCGCGCCCTGCCCCACGTAGAGGCCGTTCAGCGTCGCGTCGCCCCCTTCCCCCGCGAAGGCCGCGTGGACCTCGTTGCGCGCCATGGCGCCGCCGAAGGCGAAGGCATGCGACGCGAAGCGGCTGTCACGTCCCTGCCGCGCGTGGAGCGCGCCGATGTGCAGCGCCGCGTCCGCCTCCGCCTGGAGCTTGTAGTGGTGGAGGCTCGCGTTGTCGCCCAGCGTCACCTCCGTCACCGCGTTGGTGAACGTCGCCCCGGAACCCGCGCCCGCCGGGCCCGCGCTGGCGTACGTCTCCACCAGCGTGGCCTCGCTGCTCTCACCCGCGTCCACGAGGATGCGCGGGCTGGACAGCACCGGGCCCTCGCCCCGCGTGAGGAACAGCAACTGCACGGGCACCTCGCTCAGCGCGCTCGGCGCCAGCCGCAGCAGCGCGCCTTCCTCCAGCAGCGCCGCGTTGAGCGCGGTGAAGGCGTGCTCCTTCGCCAGCGCCCGCTGCCCCACCAGGGACTCCAGCAGCGCGCCGTCCTCGCGCACCGCGTCCCGCAGCGGCTTCAACGTCACGCCACGCGGCAACCCCGCCACGGAGGACAGCTCCGGCGCGAGCCGCCCGTCCACGAACACCAGCCGGGGCCCCGGCAGGGAGAGCCGCTCCACCACTGAAGCCAGGTGGGCCGCGTCGCGTGCGTCCCGCACCACGGGCTGGAACGCGCCCTCCGTGATGGGCGCCAGCCGCGAGTACTTCCAGGCCTCGTCGCGCGTCGTGGGCAGGCCCTGGCGCTCGAAGTGCGCCAGCGCTTCCGCGCGGAGGTGCCTCAACCACTGCGGCGCGGACGCCTGCTCGGGCGACGCCTGGAAGCGCGTGGCCACGTCCAGGTAGTGCGCCAGACCGGCGGTCATCGGCGTGCCCCCGCCGCGGAAGCAGCCTTGCCACCCTCCAGGCCCAGCCAGCCGTAGCCCTTCTCCTCCAGCTCCAGCGCCAGCTCGCGCCCGCCGGAGCGGACGATGCGGCCCGCCGCCATGACGTGCACCTTGTCCGGGACGATGTAGTCGAGCAGCCGCTGGTAGTGCGTAATCAGCACCATGCCGCGCTCGGGCGAGCGCAGCGCGTTCACCCCGCCCGCCACCGTGCGCAGCGCGTCGATGTCCAGGCCGGAGTCCGTCTCGTCGAGGATGGCCAGCCGCGGCTCCAGCACCGCCATCTGGAACACCTCGTTGCGCTTCTTCTCGCCGCCGGAGAAGCCCTCGTTCACCGAGCGGTTCATGAAGGCCGCGTCGAGTTGCACCAGCTTCGACTTCTCCTTGGCCAACTGGAGGAAGTCCATGGCGTCCAGCTCCTCCAGCCCCTTCACGCGGCGCTGCGCGTTGAGCGCGGTGCGCAGGAAGTGGATGTTGCCCACGCCCGGAATCTCCACCGGGTACTGGAACGCGAGGAACACGCCGGCCGCGGCGCGGTCCTCGGGCGACAGCTCCAAGAGCGGCTTGCCGTCGAAGAGCACCTCGCCCTGCGTCACCTCGTAGCCGTCACGGCCCGCCAGCACGCTGGCCAGCGTGCTCTTCCCGGAGCCGTTGGGTCCCATGATGGCGTGGACCTCGCCGGGGGCGACCTCCAGGTCGATACCCTTGAGGATGTCCTTGCCCGCCACGCGGGCGTGCAGGTTGCGAACAGACAAAAGCGCCATACCTACCCCACGCTCCCTTCCAGGCTGACTCCGAGCAGCTTCTGCGCTTCCACCGCGAACTCCATCGGGAGCTCCTTGAACACCTGGCGGCAGAAGCCGTTGACGATCATCGACACCGCGTCCTCCTGCGAGATGCCCCGCTGCCGGCAGTAGAAGAGCTGGTCCTCGCCAATCTTCGACGTGGACGCCTCGTGCTCCACCTGCGCCGACGCGTTCTTCACCTCGATGTACGGCACCGTGTGGGCGCCGCACTTGTCACCGAGCAGCAGCGAATCGCACTGCGTGTAGTTGCGCGCGTTCTCCGCGCTCTTGAGCACCTTCACCAGCCCGCGGTACGTGTTCTGCCCGCGGCCGGCGGAGATGCCCTTGGACACGATGGTGCTGCGGGAGTTCTTCCCGATGTGCACCATCTTCGTGCCCGTGTCCGCCTGCTGCATGTTGTTGGTGAGCGCCACCGAGTAGAACTCGCCCACCGAGTCATCCCCCTTGAGGATGACGCTCGGGTACTTCCACGTAATCGCCGAGCCCGTCTCCACCTGCGTCCACGAAATCTTCGCCGCCCGGTGCGCGATGCCGCGCTTGGTGACGAAGTTGTAGATGCCGCCCCGCCCCTCCGCGTCGCCCGGGTACCAGTTCTGCACCGTGGAGTACTTGATGGTCGCGTTGTCCAACGCCACCAACTCCACCACCGCGGCGTGGAGCTGGTTCGTGTCGCGCTGGGGCGCCGTGCAGCCCTCCAGGTAGCTCACGTACGAGCCCTCCTCCGCGACGATGAGCGTGCGCTCGAACTGGCCCGTCTCCGCCGCGTTGATGCGGAAGTAGGTGGACAGCTCCATGGGGCAGCGCACGCCCTTGGGGATGTAGACGAACGAGCCGTCACTGAAGACGGCGGAGTTGAGCGCGGCGAAGTAGTTGTCCGAGAACGGCACCACCGTGCCCAGGTACTTCTTCACCAGCTCCGGGTGCTCGCGCACGGCCTCGGAGAACGAGCAGAAGATGACGCCCGCCTTGGCCAGCTTGTCCTTGAACGTGGTGGCCACCGACACCGAGTCGAACACGGCGTCCACGGCGACGTTCTGGAGCAGCTTCTGCTCGTGCAGCGGGATGCCGAGCTTCTCGTAGGTGCGCAGAATCTCCGGGTCCACCTCGTCCAGGCTGGCCTTCACCGGCTTCTGCTTGGGCGCCGAGTAGTAGCGGATGGCCTGGTAGTCGATGGGCGCGTACGTGACGGCCTGCCACGTGGGCTCCCGCATCGTCTTCCAGTGGCGGAAGGCCTTGAGGCGCCAGTCGAGGAGGAACTCCGGCTCCTCCTTCTTCGCGGAGAGCTGGCGGATGACATCCTCGTCCAGCCCCGGCGGGAACGTGTCCGATTCCACCTGGGTGACGAAGCCCGCGGCGTACGGGCGGCGCGTCAGTTCCTGGAGGGTGTCGGTGCTCATGAGCGGACTCCTGTCGCGGGTGCGGAAGCGGGAAGATTGGCGGCCGGGGAAGCCGCCGGGCGGGAGGGTGTCCCCAGGCCCACGAGGCGCTCGGGCACACGCGGCGCGGGGGCGATGAGGTCCGCCAGCGTCAGCCTCCCCAGCGCGTCCTGGATGGCGTGGTTGATGAGCCGCCAGTGCCCCCGCACCTGGCACACCGGCTCCAAGTCACAGGGCGCACCGCCGGAGGTGTGGACGCCACACTCCGTGAGGGCGACCGGCCCCTCGAGCGCGGCGACCAGCTCCGCCAGTGACAGCTCACCCGCGGGGCGGGCCAGCCCGTAGCCGCCGTTGGCGCCACGGTGTGACACCACGAGCGCTGCCTGAAGCAGGCTCTTGAGCACCTTGCTGGCCGAGGGAAGTGGCACGTGCGTACGCGCCGCCAGCTCACGGGTGGTGCGCGTGTCACCGTCCGCGCGAGCCAGCTCGGTCATCAGCACGATGCCGTAGTCGGTCATCTTGCTCATCCGGAGCATGGGTGCGGGTGTCTCCTCTCTGGGTTGCAGGCGCCGAAAATCCTCGGCCCCGGGGGACCTCTTACGTAATCAGGACCTTTTCAGTCCACATTGCAATTCGAATCCCTCCCTGAAGCGCCGCTGGTTGGAGGGCGGGGGGGAGAGGGATAGGGTGACGCCACCGTCCCCCGGAGGAACCTTGCCGATGCGCCGTCCCCTGATGTTGCTCGCGACCCTGGCCCTGGCCGTGGTGGCCTGCGAGAAGAAGAACGCGCCCGCCCCCGCCGCGCCCTCGCCGGAGGGACAGGCGACCGGGGCCCCGGCCGCTCCGGTGGACTCCAACACGATTCTGCTGGGCGAGGTCGGCAGCCTCACGGGCAGCGAGGCGACCTTCGGCGTCTCCGCGCGCAACGGCATCGAGCTGGCGCTGAAAGAGGCCAACGAGGCCGGCGGCGTGAAGGGCAAGAAGCTCCAGGTGCGCGTGTACGACAGCCAGGGCCGGCCCGAGGAAGGCGCCCAGGCGGTGACGCGGCTCATCACCCAGGACAAGGTGGTGGCGATCCTGGGCGAGGCAGCCTCGTCCGTCTCCATGGCGATGGCGGAGAAGGCGCAGGCGGGCAAGGTGCCCATGGTGACGCCCACGTCCACCGCGCCGGAAGTGACGAAGAAGGGCGACTACATCTTCCGCGTCTGCTTCATCGACCCCTTCCAGGGGCTGGTGATGGCGAAGTTCGCGCGAGAGAACCTGAAGCTGGCCCGCGTCGCGGTGCTGCGGGACAACAAGAGCGCGTTCTCCATGGGGCTGGCGGACGTGTTCACCGCCAAGTTCAAGGAGTTCGGCGGCGAGGTGCCCGGTGACGAGAGCTACTCCAAGGGCGACACGGACTTCCGCGCGCAGCTGACGTCCCTCAAGCGGCTGAAGCCGGACGCCGTCTTCGTCCCCGGGTACTACACGGACGTGGGCATCATCGCGCGGCAGGCGCGGGAAGTCGGGCTCAAGGTGCCGCTGCTCGGCGGTGACGGCTGGGACTCCGACAAGCTGTACGAGCTGGGCGGCTCCGCGCTGGAGGGCAGCTACTTCTCCAACCACTACTCGCCGGACAACCCGGACCCGGTGCTCCAGAAGTTCCTGGCCCGCTACAAGGCGACCTACGGCAGCGTGCCGGACAGCGTGGCCGCGCTGGCGTACGACGCGGCGCGCGTGACGATTGACGCCCTGAAGCGCGCGCCGGACCTGAGCGGGCCGGCCGTGCGTGACGCCATCGCCGCGACGAAGGACTTCCCCGGCGTGGCGGGCAAAATCACCCTGGACGCCAACCGCGACGCCGTGAAGGAGGCCGTGGTGCTCAAGGTCTCCGGGGGCAAGGCGGAGTTCGTCACCACGGTGACGCCGTAGCCCGCGGGCCCCCGTCGCTCAGATGGGGGCCTGGATGACGTAGTAGATGGAGTTGAAGTAGCGGTGGAGCGCGTTCAACAGCGCCACTAGGAAGGGCCACCCCACGGTGGAGATGCCCAGCAGCGCCGCGCTGACGATGGCGTACTCCACCATGGACTGGCCGCGGGCGGACCGCGACGGACGCAGGGACTTCCTCATGGGCCAACGCTCCGGCGTAGCAACGTGAGATGGAGTTCCACACCGGGGCCTCGCGAGTGCTCGCGCAGCACCGCGCGGCCACTCACCGACTCCCGGACGAATTCGAAGGCGACGCCTGTCGCCGCCATCGGCTCGGGTGTTCCCACCGTCCAACCCTTCTCGCGGAACTGCGCGAGGTAGCGCTCCGCCGCGGTGGAGGGAGAACCCTCCTGGAGCTGACCCGTCACCACGTGGTGCGAGGTGCCCTCCAGGTTGAAGTTCACCGTGCGCGTCTCCTGGAGGTTGGCGGGGACGGGCAGCCATTCGGGCACGGTCGCGGCGCGCTCCAACAGGGGGCCCACCTGTCCCGCAGAGACGAACACCAGCGTCTCGCCGCCCTGGGCCAGCGTGGAGACCAGCCGGATTTCCTCGGTGGCGGGGCTCCAGTAACCGACATAGCCGCCCTGCCCTTCGTACTCCTGACGCAGGACGGGGAGCCCCTTGTCGAGCAGCACTTGCGCGTAGTGCTCCAACACCTGCGCGGGCGAGTCCTCCGTGGAGAACCAAGCCACCGCCATGGGCGCACCGGCGCCCAGATAGTCGGCGGCCAGCGCCTCCGGGCGGCTGCCCTTGGGATAGGGCGGGAAGTGCTCCAGGGCCCGCTTCAACACCGCCACGTCCTCGGGCGTGTGTATCCAGTCCTCGCCGGATGACGGCGACCCGTCCGCGCCCAGCCCTGGTGGACTCCATTCATTCTCGCTTGAGCCGCCACGGTGAACGGCGTGCTCCCAGGAGAACCCGATGAGGGCGCCCACCACCGCCACCGAGAAGAACAACGCCGGCAGGCGAATCGTCAGGCTCGTGGCCACACCCGCCATCAGCACGATTCCTCTCTCGCGCAGCCCAGGTACCAGTTGCCTCGGCCCTGGTAGGAGCGTTCGTTGTTGTTGCTGCCCCAGTCGCGCCACTCGTTGCTGAAGTAGCGATGCCGGCCTCGCTGCTGCTCAATTTCCTCCTCGGCGCCGCTGTCCCCTTCCTGGGGCATGATGGCGAGGCTGGGCTGACGGGGGTCATCTCCGGGCGCGTCATAGCGGCCTGGAGACAGCCGCAAAGAGGTGTGCAACAGATTGGAGCTGATGGCCCGGCCGACCAGGGACACGGACGCGTTCGACATCTGCGTGAAGCCCATGTTCTCCTGATTCTGGTAGAGCTGGACGACTCGCGCGTAGAGCCCTTCTGACTGATCTTGAAGGTTCGAGCTCGCCTCTTCCTGGCGGTACCCCGGCCGCATGCTCACCGACGCGCTGAGCGCCCATGTATCGGTGAGGAGCGCGATTCGCTCCCAAGGCAACAGGTAGACGTTGCTGGCACCATGCTCGTTGTCCTCCGCGCGGCCAGCCTGCGCATTGGTGTGAACGCGGCCCTTTTGCAGTTCCTTGGCCATCTTCACCTTCGAAAACTCAGGGAGAAACTCCTCGGGCAGCAGGTAGTTCTGGACGCCCAGCCGGGCATCGCAGCGGATGAGCCCGCCTCGCTGGAAGGTGTCCATGTACGACTGGTGGAGCGACACGCCAAATGCCCCAACGGCGTTGGCATCCAGATAGCACTGAACCTGTTGCGCGCCTGGGTTGAGCCAGCATGCGCTCGCGACCACGTCGGTGTGATGGTCCTCCAGGTTAGGGCCACATTCGCGCTCCGGACCGGGGTCGTAGCTGTCCAGGCCCGACTCATGGTCGCAGAACATCTGCCGCGCGGTGCCCTGCGCCATCCCGAAGCCGGCAAAGGCCTCCGTCGTGGTGCCTCCCCCCTCGGAGGGGACCGACTCGGGCTTCTTCGCGTAATCCAGCACGCTGTAGTCCCAAATGGTGGAGAGCCCGGTCTCCTGCGCATCCAGCGTGTGCCGAAGCAAGTCGAAGAGGAACAGCGAGTACATGAACACAGGGACGATGACGAGCATGCAGATCGCCATCTCGACCGCAGCGGCACCTCGAACCTGAGCGAGTCTCACAGCGACACCCCCGGGACCCGCGCCAGACGGGCGCCATCCGAATTGCCCGCTGCATCAAGCACCTCCGCGGCTTCCTCGCTGGAGATGGGGTGCAGCTTCGCGCGCCAGTAGGGACTGAAGAGCGTGGGGGCCTCCCGCCAGCCGTTCGGACCGAAGCGGTGGTAGTAGACGAGCGCCTTCGACACCACCACGCCCTCCTGCGCCGCGAGGGACAGAGACGCCTCGCCCTGCTCACCGTGGCCGATGCGGATTTGCGCGGAGGCGTTGAGTTCCCATGGTGCGCGTGAGGGGTCGCCCATCCGGAGTGGCCGGGTGAGGGAGCTGTACACGCGAGGCTGCCCCCAGTCCCGGGCGGATGACGGGTTGGCGCGGAACTTCATGAAGCAGTTACCGGTTCGGGCACAGCTCGCGAACGAGTTGGCGTTGACGCCCTGGAAGGTGTGCGAACCGGAGTGCGCGCCATTGGGGTCGTGCCCTCCACCGTTCGCGTCGCTCCAGACCCTGGACAGATAGTCATTCGTCCCGAAGCCATCACGCCACTGGTGGAAGATAGAGCCTTCTTCCTGCGCCGCGCTGACGCGCCCTGGGTTCTGGTCCCGTTGGCCGGGCGAATCGACGTCTCTCGCACCATCGACAGTCTTCGCCGTTCCCTGATGGGAGGTGACCACATACGTGCCCCGATTGGGGATGTCGCGCAGCTCTTGAAAGAACTGGCTGTGCAGGTAGTTGGGCTTCTGGACGCTGATACCAAAACCCTTCTTGTGCTTACGGCTCGCGGGCCAGCCCGAACGCGTGGCATTGGCGATTTCCGTCATGACCTTGGCCCGGGCCTGCGCGGACGAACTGGCGACGCTGCCCCTGCAATCCATCCCGTCCACGGCGCAGTCGAACTCGTTGGCGTTGAGCCCTCCGACCGCGTCCGACAGGTTGCTCGCGTCCGGCGCGCTGAACCGCATCAGTTGGTCCAGCCCAGAGCTCCGGCCATCCTGAACCGCCTGGCGCGTCCTCGTATGGAGCGTGCGCTGGGAGGCATGGAGGTTGTCCACCATGACGTCCAGGCCTCGCACGGCGGAGTTGAAGTTGCTTTCAAGGCCTCGGACCTTCTGGTCGTAATCGCGCCCCGCCCTGCCGAACTTGCCGGCGATCTGCCGCGCCTCCAGCGCGTGGATGCAATGGATGAAGCAGGTCTTGCAGGAGGCGCACCGCAAGGCCTCCATCGCCGCGATATCGTTGAAGTTCTTTTGCGAGGCCCGCATCATCTGCCCCGTCACGCTCGCCGCCGCCATATACGCATGGACGCTATTCATTGCCACATAGGAAGCAGCGATGGCGCGGTTACTGACTGCATAGTAATTAAGCGCCCGGGCCTCCAGGACGGCCATGGAATAGGCCAGCGCATCACTGTGCTGCTGCAAGCCCATCTTCTGGCGCAGCGCATGACCGAGGTTGAAACTCAGCGTCACCATCAACGCGAGCACCAGGAACGACAGCGAGCCCAAGATGATGGCCTGCCCCCGTTGCGCGCGCCGCCGCGCGGGGGCGTTCACGGGCCGTCTTCGTAGCTGAATGGGAATACGCATTCATTGCTCCCGGGAAGCGCTGCTCGATTGAGGAAGAAATTCGACTGCATTCGCATGGTGTAGGTGGCACGAATGGGGGCGACGTAGATGCGCCGGCCAGCCGCCTCTTCCAACTGTGCCTCCGACCGGTCCTTGTCCTCGTCAAGCACCTCAACAGGAGGCTTCTTGCCGCGCATACGCATCAATTTCGGAACATCACGATTGCGCGCGGCTTGGTAGATGACCCAATCCGCGAAGGGGATGATCATTCGGTAGTTGAACGTCACCTGGACGCGCAGCTTGGTGCGCTGGCTCTCCTGCCAACCGGTGGGCGTGGTGTTCCGAGGGTCATCGAAATCCAGCTCCGGACCGCTACCACCGACATCGCCCCGCGTGGGCCCACAAACGGTGACCTCGACGTGCTTGAGCGAGGTGTTGGGAATCCGGTTGCCTTGCAGGTCCTGCCACTTCCGCTGGAACTCCGAGGCGCTACCCACCGGGGGGATGTGGGCGAGAGTCCCGGAGCCGCTGGTCGGCACGCTCAACAGCGGCAGCAGCACCGCGAGCGCGGCCTTCTCCATCTCCTCCACCTTCGCGCTGTTCAGCGACCCGGCCCGCACGGCCTTGTAGGCCGCGTACTTGGTCAACAGCCGCGCCTGGTGCATCAGCCCGAGCTGGAGGATGCCCAGGATCAGAAAGACAAACAGGGGCAGGACAATGGCAGCCTCGACGGCCGCCTGGCCAGACTGACTCCTCGCACGAAGGCTGCTCATGGAGGCAAAGACTACCCAGCACTCCCCATCAAAAGGAAAACCCCACCCACGCCTGCCTGGCAATTACAAGCGCGCACTGTCCTTCATCAAACAGACACGACCCCGCAGGCCCGCGAAGGGCACCAAAACCAACACCAGACACGCATCCAAAGGCAGGCAGACAGACGAGCGTCCGTCTACCTTCGCCGGACGATTTCCTGGATGACTTCGACGTAGCGGCGGTTCTTCGGGTTCAGCTTGAAGGCCTTGCGGAAGGCGTCCTCGGCCTGGGCCCACTGGCCTTCGCCCTGGGCCACTTCGCCCAGGAACGCCCAGCCCTCTTCCAGCGAGGGCTCCTGCCGCAGCACTTCCTGCAGCTCCTGCTGCGCCAGGCGCCCGTGGGACTCCGGCTTCATCAGGTAGCGCGCGTAGGCGCGGTAGGCCTGGTACAGCGGCTTCGGGTCGATGTCACAGGCGTACTCGAAGTACTCGAAGGCCCCCGCGAAGTTGCGCGCGGACAGCCGGCGCTTCGCTTCGTCGAACTGCGTGGTCGCGTCCAGCAGGTCGGTGCGGATGCGGAACTGCTCGGCCGTGGTGGGCCGCGTGCCCCGGTCCTTCTCCCGCAGCGCCGCGCGCCGCTTGCGCCACAGCAGGTTCTGCTCCGCGTCCGACAGCGCGCCGAAGGCCTTCGCGTACGCGGCCAGGAGGACCTCCGCCTTCTCGCGCAGCTCCGGCGTGTGGAAGCGCAAGGGGGAGAGCCGGTCCGCCCAGGACAGGAATGCCTTGCGCAGCGGCACGGGCTGCACGTCCTCCGGCACCTCCAGCAACGCGAAGGGGTCCTTGCTCCGGTGCGCCATGAAGGCGCTCACCAGCGCGTTGCGCGCGGCCTCGTCCTCGTCGGAGAACGGCGTCCCCTGGGGCTGCGCCTGGACCACCGGCGGCGCGACGGGCTCGGGGGCCTGCACGACGGCGGGCGCCGCGGCCTTCGCGGCGCTGAGCGACGCCGCCTTCGCGTCCACGTCCTCCTCGAAGCCCGCGACCTCCAGCAGGCACAGCGCGTACAACCGCCGGAGCACCACCTCCGTGTCGAAGCCGGTGCGCTCCAGCAGCTCACCGAAGGTGGGCCGCTGCCGCAGCGCCTGGAACAGCCGCGCGTCCTTCGACGACAGCTTCAGCCCCGCCTCCACGCCCGGCATCTGCCCGAAGCGCCGCTCGTCCGTGAAGGTGAAGTGCGTGGCCACCGCGTCGAACGGCATCACGCTGGCCACGCCGGTGAGGATGAGCTGCCCCGTGTTGGTCCGCACGCTGGCGTCAGGGGGCTCCACGTCGGCGATGAGCCGGTACTTCGCGTCTACCCAGCGGAAGCAGTCGAGCAGCTTGTGCGCCAGGTTCGCCTGCAATTGCTTGTACAGGTCGAACGGGCTGATGAGGCCCTTCTGCACCAACAGGCCACTGAGTGGCACCTCGGCGGAGATGCTCTCCGCCAGCGCCTTCTGGTAGTCCGTCTCCGACAGCTTCCCCTTCTCCACCAGGTACTTGCCCAGCGTCTCGTGGAGGAGGTTGGACTGACACGCCACGGGCGCACCGTCCTCGAAGACGATGCGCTTCTCCCGCTGGCGGACCTTCAACTCCAACGTGCAGGTGCGCTCCTCCCGCATCAACGCGTGCAGCAGCAGGGGGAACGGCGTATCGGCCAGCACTCCCTCGCGCTGGCGGAGGACCTGCGACGGCGTGGAGAACATGGGGCGAAGACTAGCTACTCGCCCAGGTACTCCTCCATCCCCGTTGCGTTGTGAGGCTCGCCGTACGCGTCATACCCGTAGCGGCCGCCGTAACCCGGCTCCGGGGTCATTCCGAACCGGGGCAACATGGACGCCAGCGTGCCCAACACCAGGGCCACGGCCGCGGCGTACATCAGCGGGCGGCTCGGACGCGCGCGCCAGGCCCACTTGCGCTCGCGGCGGCGGTGGAAGCGGGGGGCGGCCACGTACTCCTGCCAGGCGAGGTCCCGCATCCGCTTCGCCTCGGCGCTCTTGCCCGACTGGCCCAGGGCCTTGGCCAGCAGATACCGGCCCTCCACGGTACCGTGCCGAGCCTGGCAGTAGCGCTCCAACGCCTCGACCGCGCCCGGCACATCGCCGCGCTTCAGCCGGAACCGGCCCCGCTCCAGGTGGATGGCGCCCAGCTTGTGCCCCGAGTCCAGCTTCTCCGCTTCGTCCAGGAGCAGCTCGCCGCGCTGCGCGTCGCCCGCGCCCAGGTACGCCACGCCGAGCAGGTACAACGTGTCCACGTCGTCGTCGCCCGCCTCCAGGTTGGGGCGGAGGATGTCCACCGCCTCGGCGTAGCGGCGCTGCTCCACGCGGATGTCCGCCAGCTCGTGGCGCGCCCGGCGCTCATGCGGGTTGGTGAGGATGGTCCCCGCCAGCTCCCCGGCGCGCTGGAAGCGCTTGATGAGCCGCACCGGGCTGGGCAGCACCTGCCACGTGAAGCGGTCCGCCACCAGGACGAGGAGGAGAATCAGGCCCAGCGACAGGAACGGGCTGCCCGTCAGCAGCGTGAGGAACACCCACAGAATCCACTTGCTCATACGCCTCTCGAATCCACCCTGGCGGGGACGTCCTACAGGAGCCGCGCGCACACCGCGCTATGGACGTCCGCCCCCTTCTCCGTCAATGCCAGACGCCCGTCCCGCAGCGTCGCGAAGCCGTGCTCCACCAGCCGTGTGACCTCCGCCCTCCGGGGCGCCACCGGCTGACCGTACCGCGCACACACGGCTTCCCAGTCCACGCCGGACACCAGCCGCAGGCCCATGGCCAGCCGCTCCGCGAAGAGCTCCTGCGGCCCCAACGCCTCGCGCCCGTCCTCCGGCAGCCGCCCCGCCTCCACCTCCACGAGGTAGCGCTCCGCGCTGCGCAGGTTCACGTACCGGTGCGGCTCGGGTGACAGCAGCATCCCCGTGGCCCCCACGCCGAGCGCCAGGTACTCCCCGCCCGTCCAGTACAGCGCGTTGTGCCGCGAGCTGAAGCCCGGCCGCGCGTGGTTGGAGACCTCGTAGCGGTGCAGGCCCGCCGCGCCGTAGACCTCGCGCACCACCCGCGCCATGTCGACCACGGTGTCGTCGGGCGGCAGCTCCAGCTCGCCGCGCTTGAGGCGCTTCGACAGCGGCGTGTCCTCCGCCAGCACGTCGCGCTCCACCGTCAGCGCGTAGGTGGACAGGTGCTCGGGCTCCAGCGCCACCGCCCGGCGCGCATCGGCTTCCACCTGCGCCACCGTCTGCCCGTGCACGCCGTAGATGAAGTCCATGGCCACCGCCGGGAAGTTCGCCGTGCGCGCCGCCCGCACCGCCTCCTCCACCATGGCCGCGTCGTGCGCGCGCCCCAGGGCCTTCAGCGTCTCCGGCTGGAAGGACTGCACGCCCAGGGACAACCGATTCACTCCGGCGGAGCGGTAGCCCGCGAAGCGCTCCGCGTCGGCGCGCTCGGGGTTGCCCTCCAGCGAGACCTCCACGCCGGGCGCCACCCGGAGCCGGGCGGCGATGCCATCCAGCACCTGGGCCACGTAGCGCGGGTGCCACAGGGACGGCGTACCCCCGCCCAGGAAGATGGACTCGAGCGGCTTCTCCGCCAGCGCCGGGTCGGCGGCCAGCCGGGCATCCAGCTCCGCCAGCACCGCGCGGGCGTAGCGCTCCTCGGGCACCTGCCGCGCCACCGCCACCGCGAAGTCGCAGTACGGGCACTTCGCGAGGCAGTACGGGAAGTGCAGGTACAGCCCGAAGCGGGCCGCCGGCATTCCCGTGAGGACATCCACTGGCGCGTCGAAAGGCATGAAGGGGAAACCTCTACCTCTTGCCCTTCAATTGCGCCTCCAAACGGGCAATCTTCGCCTTGTAACCCGCCGCGTTCTCGAGCGCTGCCTCGGCCGCCACCAGCTTCCGCTTGAGGTTGGCCGCGTCCTCCTTGAGCTGCTCGCGCTCCGCCTCCCAGTCGGAGGGGGCCTGCGCGGCGCCTCCGGACGAGGGAGGCGGGGCCTGCTGGGTGGCGAGCGCCTGCTTCGCGTCCTGCTCGGCCTTCAGCGAGGACTCGGCACGCGCCAGCTTCTCGCGCTCGGCCTTCAGCGAGGCCTCCGCCTTGGCGAACTTCTCCTCGCCCGCCTTCAGCGCGGCCTCCGCCTTCGCCAGCTGCGCCTCCACCGCCGCGCGCGCCGCGTCCGACTTGCCGGACGCCGCGGCCTGCGCCTTCGCGGCCTCCAGCGCGCCTTCCATCATCTTCAGCCGGCCCTGGAGCCGCTCGACCTTGTCCGCCTCGGCCCGCGCGGCCTCGAGCTCCTCGGTGAGCGCGGCCACCTGGGCCTCCGCGCCGCCCTGCCCCGCCGTCAGCGTCTCGATTTGCGCCTCGGCCTGGGCCGCCCGCACCTCCGCGTCGGTGCGCTCGGCCTCCGCGGCCTCCCGCCGCGCCTGCTCCAGCGACAGCGCCTCCTGGGCCTTGGCCACCTCCGCCTGCAGCCGCGCCAGCTCCGCCTCGCGCTGTCCGGACGCCGCCTCCATCATGGAGACGCGCGCCGCCAGGCCCACGCGCTCGGCGTCCTTGGTGGCGGCCTTCAGCTCCACCGCGGCGAGCTGCTCCTTGAAGGTCTCCTGGCCCGCGTGGGCGGCCTCCACCGCCGCCGTCAGCTCGGTCACCTTCGTCTCGGCCTGCTGCACCGCCTCGCCCAGCGCCGCCGCGTCCGCTTCCATGCGGTCGCGCAGCGACACCTGCTCCACCTCGGCGGCCTCCAGCGCCTCCTTCAGCGCGGCGGCCTCGCCCTCCGCGAGCTGCGCCCGCTCACTGGCCTGCGCCAGGCCCTCTTCCAGCGCCTGCGAGCGCTCCGCCGCCTTCGCGGCCTCCGCCTCCAGCTTCGCCTTGAGCTGCGCCAGCTCCGCGGTGCGCGACTCCAGCGCCTGGCGCAGCACGGGCAGCTCGGCGGCCTCCGTGGTGCGCGCGGTGAGGGCCGCGCGCAGGCCCACGATTTCGGCGTCCTTCAGCGCCAGCGCGCGCTCCAGCTCCGCCACCTGCTCCTGCAGGGTGCGCAGCCCGTCCTCCACCACCGCCAGCCGCTTGCGCGCCTCGTCCCGCTCGGCCTCCAGCGTGGCCGCGCGGCCCTGCGCCTCCTCCAGCGAGCTCTTCGACCAGTCGCTCTCGCTCTCCAGCGCGCTCAGCCCGGACTGGGCCTCCGTCAGCGCGGCCTCGAGCTGCCCGGTGCGCAGCCCCAGCGAGTCCTTCTCCGCCGTGGCCGCCTCCAGCTCCGAGGTCAGCCGCTCCACGTCCGCGATGGCCTGCTGGTACTGCTCCTGGACGGCCTCCAGGGCGCCCTGGGCCTCGGACTTCTCCGCGGCCAGCTCGGCCACGCGGTCCTGGGCCAGCGACAGGGCCTCCTTGGCGCCAATCAGCTCCTCGGCCACCGCGCCGCGGGCCTCGCGCTCCTCCTGGAGCTCCGCGGTGAAGCGCGGGACGTCGGATTCGACCTCGGCCAGCGCGCGAGACAGGTCCTTGCGGTCCGCCTCGACCGCGGTCAGTTCCTCCTGGAGGGCCGCCAACCGCGCCTTGGACTCCGCGGCCTCGCGGGCCAGGGTCTCCTCGAAGGCGGACACGCGGGCCTTGGACTCGGCCAGCTCCTTGCGGACCAGCGTCAGCGACTGCTTCACGCCGTTGAGCTCGCCGTCGCGCTCCGCGTACAGCGTGCGGGCCCGGGCCAGCGTCTCCGTCTTCTGGCGGACCACGGCCCGGAAGTACTCCAGCTTGTCCTCGGGGGAGCCCCCCATGGGCATGCGGATTTCGGGCGGCTCGCCGAATGGATCATTCCCCGGCGTGCGGGCGGTGCGGGCCACCGGGACGGGCGTGGGGGCGGTCGCGGACGCGGGCGCCTTCGGGGTCGCGGACGCACCCGGGGCCTTGGGCACGGCGGCCAGGGGGGCGGCCGGACGGCGGGGCAGCGGAGGCGGTGCGGCGGGCGGTGGGGCCGAGGGCGGTGGCTTTGGCGAGGGCCTGGACGCCACGGGAGCAGGCGCGGCGGGGGCCGCGGTGACTCCGGTGTCCTCCAGGTCCAGGCTGTCGCGCAGGTCCGCGAGCGGATCCACCTCTTCCGGAGGTGACGGCATGGGCAAGCGCAGGTTACCCCCCGGACGCGCGCACCACCAGAGACGCGTGGGCAGGAGCGCGTCCGAAGTCCATCCATCCGGTCAGACGGCAGCCGTACAGTCTCCTCGACGCCGAGCCTCCCGGGCGTTAGCCAGTGAGGGAAAACATCACACCTCGCCTTGCCCTCCGGGTGAGCGAGTGACAGCTTCGGACGTTCTCTATGGCCATCCGCTACGCGCTACCCAACGGGCTCACCGTCGTCTTCGAGGAGCAGCACGCCGCCAAGGTCGCGGCCTTCCAGGTCTGGGTCAAGGCCGGGAGCGCCGATGAGCGGCCGGACCAGGCGGGACTGGCCCACCTGCACGAGCACATGCTCTTCAAGGGCACCGAGCGCCGGGGCCCCGGGGAGGTCGCCCGCGACGTGGAGTCCCATGGCGGCGAAATCAATGCCTGGACCTCCTACGACCAGACCGTCTACCACATCGTCATCGCCAGCCAGTTCGCGCGCATGGGCCTGGACATCCTGGGGGATGCGGTCCGCCGCTCGGCGTTCGACGCGGGGGAGCTGTCCCGCGAAATCGAGGTGGTCTGCGAGGAGATCAAGCGCAGCCAGGACACGCCCTCTCGCCGCGCGTCGAGGGACTTGTTCTCCACCGCGTACCAGGTGCACCCCTACCGGCTGCCCGTCATCGGCACGGACGCCAGCGTGCGCAGCTTCACGCGCGAGAAGGTGCTGGAGTTCTACCACCGGCACTACACCCCCAAGAACCTGGTGCTGTCGGTGGCCGGCGACCTGCGCGAGGCGGAGCTGCGCGAGTGGGTGGACGACATCTTCGGCGGCGACTGGGGCCGGCCGTATGACGGCCGCGTGGCGCGCGCCCAGGAGCCGGAGGCCACGGGCCGCCGCGTCCTGCTGCGCCCGGACGAGGTGAAGGAGGCGTACCTGCACCTGGCCTTCGGCATTCCGCAGGCGGACCACGCGGACGTGCCCGCGCTGGACGTGCTGGCGATGATCGCCGGCCAGGGCGACTCCTCCCGGCTGGTGCGCGACGTGAAGCGCCGCCTGCACCTGGTCAACGACATCCACACCTTCGCCTATACGCCCACCGACCCGGGCATCTTCTCCGCGTCGGCGACGCTGCAGCCCGCCAACGCGCTCCGGGCGCTCGAGGAGACAGCGCGCGGACTGGCCACGCTGCGCGCCATCCCGGTGACGGCGGAGGAGCTGGCCACGGCCAAGGCGCTGGTGGAGGCGGAGGCCGTGTACCAGCGCGAGACGGTGCAGGGCATGGCCCGGAAGATGGGCTTCTACCAGTCCGGCATGGGCAGCCTGGAGGCGGAGGCCCGCTACTACGAGGCCGTGCGCAACCTCACGCCCGAGCACCTGCGCGCCGCCGCCGAGCGCTACCTGCGCTTCGACCGCGCCGTCGTCACGGGCCTGTTGCCGGAGGGCACGCCGCTGACGGAGGCCCAGGTCCACGAGGTGTTGGACGCCGTCAGCCGCGAGCCCGCCGCCGCGCCCTCCGAGCGCAAGCCGCGCAAGGTGGCCGTGAGTGATTCGCCGGTGCGCATCCTCAAGGGCACCAGCGCGGGACCCAGCGACATCATCACGGAGAAGCTGCCTTCGGGCGCGACGATTGTCGTGCGCGTGGAGCCCGCGGTGCCGCTGTTCGCCGTCCGCGCCGTGTTCCAGGGTGGCCTGCGCTACGAGACGACCGAGGACAACGGCATCACCACCCTGCTCACCCGCTGCCTCACGCGGGGCACACCGACGCATGACGCGGAGGAGGTCTCCGACCTCATCGACGCGTACGCGGGCAGCCTGGGTGGCCAGGGTGGCCGCAACTCGGTGGGCCTGCGGGGCGAGTTCCTCTCGCGCCACTTCGAGCCGGCCTTCCGGCTGATGGCCGACTGCTTGCTGAACCCGTCCTTCCCCGAGGCCGAGGTCGCCCGCGAGCGCACGCTGCTGCTCCAGGACATCCTCACCCGCGAGGACAAGCCCTCCAGCGTCGCCTTCGACCTGTTCGGCAAGACGCTGTACCGCACGCACCCGTACCGCATGCCCACCTCGGGTGAGCACGCGTCGGTGGAGAAGCTGACGCCGGAGCACCTGCGCGCGTGGCACGCGGCGTACATGGACCCGTCGCAGCTCACGCTCAGCGTGGTGGGCGACGTGAAGGTGGACGAGGTCATGGCGCTGGCCCACGAGTACTTCGGCAAGCCGCGCGGCAAGGCGGCCCGGCCGCCCGTCGTGCCGGTGGAGCCGCCCATGGACGGGCCCCGGCAGGAGAAGAAGGTGCTGGCCAAGGCGCAGGCGCACCTGGTGCTCGGCTTCCCGGGCGCGCGGGTGAGCGACTCGTGGCGGCACGCGCTGGAGGTGCTCTCCACGGTGCTGTCCGGCCAGGGCGGGCGGCTCTTCGTGGAGCTGCGGGACAAGCGCTCCATGGCCTACAGCGTCAGCGCCTTCGCCTCCGAGGGCGTGGACCCGGGCTTCTTCGCCGTCTACATGGGCACCAGCCCGGAGAAGGTGGACGCGGCGCTGGAGGGCATCCGCGAGGAGCTGCGGCGCGTGCGTGACGAGCCCATCCCCGCCGACGAGCTGGCCCGCGCCAAGCAGCACCTCATTGGCACGCACGAGATTGGCTTGCAGCGCAACGGCGCCCGCGCGGCGCTGCTGGGGCTGGATGCCTGCTACGGGCTGGGTCAGGACAACTTCCTGCACTACGCCGAGCACGTCGCCGCGGTGACGGCGGAGGATGTGCGAGAGGTGGCGCGCAAGGTCATCGACTTCGACCGGAGCGCGCTGGCCATCGTCGGGCCGTAGCGGCCCGGTGTCCCTCGGGAGGACACGCCGTCCCTAGAGGGCGGTGCTCCCGAGGGCGCCTTCGATGGCGTCGAGCAGCGGCTGCGTGGGGGCACCTGGGAGCTGGGCGCAGCTCCGTGCCAGCTCGCGCTTCATGCGCAGCCGGTCCGGCTGGGTGCGGGCCTCTCCGGCCAGTGTCTGAGGGTCCACGGGCGACGCCAGCAGCGTGGCGCAGGTGCGGAAGGTCTCCAGCCGGTCGAAGTCCTCCTCCTGCAGCGTCACCGGCATCCCATCCAGCGCCAGTCCGACGAAGGAGAGCTCCCGAATCTCGTCCGCCGTCAGCACCAGGGCCCCGTTGAGCGTGAGCCGGGGCGGCGGCTGCGGCCCTTCTCCTCCCGCCAGCTCCACCACGCCGTCCACGGGCTTCGCCTGGCAGGGAACCTCGCGCAGGGACAGCAGCTCATCCGCCTTGCGCGTCTCCCGCGTCTCGCCGCTCCGGTTCAACTGGACGATGCCGGCCACCACCGCGGGGACGCCGACGATGAGCAGGCCCAGGCCCCAGCCCGTGGCCACGTCCCGGCTGGAGGCGCCGTAGCGGCCCCGCTCGTCGATGGCGGTGCGGTTCGGTGAATCCGAGAACCACGTGCGGCCCGCCAGCAGCGTCCCGCCCAGCACCGTGAAGATGCCGCCCATGCTCACGGCCGACGCCGCGCCCCGGGAGTAGTGCGTGGAGATGACGTCCTCCGCGTACTCGCCATGCTCCTCCGCGCGGCAGATGTCCGCCGAGGAGAACGCCAGCGTGAGCCGGGGCCACTGCACCTGCGTGGTGGCGAAGGGGATGCGCTCGTTCAGCGCCTTCTCCTGCGAATAGGTGCGGATGAGCGGCCCGCGCTCGGTGCGCCGCTCCACGTCCAGGGGCGTGCACCCCACCGCCGCCACCAACACCACCCCGCCCAGGCGCTTCATGGCTGCTGCCTTTCCCAGAAGAAGCCCGCCACGTCCGGGCATTCGGAGACAAACCGCCGCGCGTCCGAGCAGGCCGGAGGGTTCGCCGTGGTGGGCCCCCGGCTGAGCAGGGCCTCCCGGCACCGCAGGACGCGCTCCCGGGTCGGGTCCGCGAAGGTGAAGGCGTCGTCCTCGCACCCGGTCCGCTGGAGGAGCGTGGACTCACACGCCTCCCCCGGGACGAGCTGCGCGGACACGCCAGGACAGGCCGCCGTCTGACAGAGGCGGACGACGACATCCCGACAGACCAAGGCATCCGGTGCTTCCGGACCGGAGCAGGCAGTCAGGCAGACCCAGGGCCACCAGCGAAAGAGGTGTTTCACGGCGCTTCCACGCTAGCCACGGCGGGATTAAAGGGCCCGCATGTCCCAGACCTATCTGTCACTCACAGTGGAGTTGCCCGAGGAAGCGTCCGAGGCCGTACAGGACCTCCTCCACGAGTCGGGCGCGCTGGGCCTCGAGGTGCGAGATCGCGAAGGGCCCATCATGCCGGGCGTGCGCGGACCGAACCCTGGCGAGGCCATTGTCATTGCCTACTTCGACGAGCGCGACACCGCCGAGTCCGCCCTCGACGAGGTGAAGGAGTCCCATCCCGACGCGAAGCTCACGCTGGACGAGCAGCCCCAGCAGGACTGGAGCAACGAGTGGAAGTCGCTCATCAAGTCCGTGCACGTGGGCCGCTTGTGGGTCGGTCCCCCCTGGGACAAGGCGAACGCCCCGGCGGGCACCGTGCAGCTCATCATCGAACCGAAGATGGCCTTCGGCACCGGTGACCACCCGACGACGTCGCTGTGCCTCGCCGCCGTGGACGCGTACATGTCCGAGCACCCGGGGGCCTCCGTCCTCGACGTGGGCACCGGCACGGGCGTGCTGGCCATCGCCGCGAAGAAGCTCGGCGCGGGCCGCACCGTGGCCACGGACAATGACCCGATCTCCGTGGAGCTGGCGCAGGAGAACCAGGCGGAGAACGGCACCCCGGACATCGAGGTGTCCGGCAAGGAGCTGACGCAGGTGGAGGGCACCTTCGACCTGGTGCTCGCCAACATCCTGGCCAACACCCTCATCGAGCTGGCGCCCCTGATTGTGGCGAAGACGAAGGACCGGCTCGTGCTGGCGGGCGTGCTGGCGCACCAGCGAGAGGACGTGGAGGCCGCCTACCGCAACCTGGGCCTCACCGTGCTGCCCGGCGCCACCCAGGGCGAGTGGGTGCGCATCGAGCTGCAGCGCTGAGGCGGATGGCGCCTTGGAGCGCCGGGCACCGCACCGTGTGTTGCCCGGCGCACCGTCCGCGCCCTCGGAAGGGCGAGCCGGGCCACGGAGATGACGTTCCTACTGCGCGACGCGGAGCGGCCGCAGCGCCGCATCCAACTCCACGACGGCGGTGCCCAGCCCTCCGCTCTGCATGCGGGAGTAGCGGACATCCCGGATGGTCACGCGCCAGCCGTCGGGTTGCTCCTCCACTTGATACGTGGGGAGCCGCAGCCAGTTCGCCAGTCCGCGAAGCTGCGGCGCCGACAACGCGGCCTCGATGATGGGCCCTGGCTGGGGCTCACGCGGCGCGCTGGGGTCGCTGATGCGGAAGCGGCTCTCGGCATCCGCCAGGAAGTCGGCTCGGACGAAGTGGTAGCGGTCCGGCCCCAACGCGATGATGTCCCGCACGAAGGGGTTGGCCGGCAGAGGCCCCGCGATAGTGCGCTCCACGGACAGGTTCTGCGCCTGAAGCCACGCCATCGCGCGCGGCGCCGCCACCTGCGAGCCCACGAAGATGGCGCTCAGGTAGAGCACCAGCCCCACGCCGCACACCGTGGCCACCCGCTGCGCGGAGAGAATGTGCGTTCCACGCAGCCGCAGCCAGAGGATGGCGGCCACGCCCACGCACCACAGCGCCTTCGCCGGCCACGGGACGAAGGCGGGGAACAGGATGAGCGCGGTGGAGGCGGCGCCCAGCACGCACCACCCGGCCGCTGACTTGCGAGTGCGCGCGTCCGCCATGATGACGGCGGCCCCCGCGAGCAGCCACACCCACGGGTCGATGATGAAGAGCGCGTCGCCGTAGAACCACGCGCCATCGAAGGGCATCAGCAGCCGGACGCCGTAGGTGTTGAGCCAGTCCAGCGCGGGGTGGCTCAGCACCGAAAGCGTGGACAACAGGAGCAATGGCCCGACGCGCGCCGGTGGAAGCTCCGGGTGCTTGCGCCTGCGCACGTACCGGTCCCACAGCAGCATCACCCCCGTGAGCACGAAGGGCCACAGGCTCAAGGCCAGCACCCCGTGCGTCCAACCCCGGCGCCAGTAGAGGGACGCATCCGAACCACCGAGGGCGAAGACAGCGTCGACATCCGGCAGGTTGGCACCGATGACCAGCGTCGCAGTGGCCAGCGGCGTGGTGCGCTTCAGCCCCGCCTCCGCCATCCAAGCACCGACGAGCGAGTGAGCCAGGTTGTCCATGCCAGGGCATATACCCCAGGCCGCCCAAGCGCCCACGGGCGCCCTCTCACACCGGCGGGCGGCACCCAGCGGCCCCTGGCGCTGAACCAACTCCGGGACACGGCGCAGACGAAGCCGGCCCGGAAGCAACCCACGATGGGCCCCGGGGCCGCGACGCTGCTAGCGTCACGCGCCCGTGGAGACGCCGCCCCCATCCCGGCCGCCGGCCGATGTCCGTTCCCAGCTCGTGGGGCCGCTGCTCGCGTACCTGCGCGCGACAGGACACGACCCGACCCCGCTGGTGGAGCGCTTCGGCCTGCCCGCCAACGCGGGTGAGCTCCCCGAGGTCACCCTCCCCCTGGCCACGCTCCACGCCTTCCTCGACGCGGCCGAGGCCCTGTCGGGAGACGCCTTCCTCGGGCTCCACGTCGCGCAGCGCGTCCCCCGGGGCAACTACGGACTGGTCGAGTACATCGCCCGGGCCTCGCCCACCGTGCGGGACACCTTCCGCGCCCTGGCGCGCTACATGGCCCTGCTGGAGCCCACGTGGCACGCCTCCTTCCAGGACGCCCCGGACGGCAGCGGCACCTTCATCTACAGCATCCCCGGCGAGCCCCTGGCCTACGGCCGCCACGCCAGTGAGTACGGCCTGGCCCTCTTCGTCCACGTTGGGCGGCAGCTCACCGCGCACGCGTGGAATCCGCGCGACGTCGCCTTCGCGCACCCCGCGCCCGCCGACGTCCGCCCCCTGGTGGAGCACTTCGGCGTCACCCCGGCGTTCGGCGAAGGCCGCAATGCACTGACGCTGGACGCCGCCACGCTGGCCTTGCGCATCGTGGACGCCGACCCCGTGCTCCTCTCCGTCCTGGAGCGCGCCGCGGGCGTCCCCAGCCCGCCGCCCCCCGCCGAGCCCCCCGCCCCACCCTTCGTCCGGGAGGTGCGTGACGCCGTCCGCTCATCGCTGAGCGACGGGGCACCCCAAATGGGCGACGTGGCGAAGCGGCTCCACGTCAGCTCCCGCACCCTCCAACGCCGGCTCACCGAGGCGGGCACGTCCTTCCAGGACGAGGTCGACGCGGTGCGCCGTGAGCTGGCCTTCGAGTACCTGCGCGACGCCCAGCTCGGCGTCAGCCAGGTGGCGTTCCTCCTCGGGTACTCGGAGCTGAGCACCTTCGACCGCGCGTTCAAGCGGTGGACGGGGATGACGCCCCGCGTCTGGCGCGAACGGACCGAAGCGGACTGACCCCGCGGCCCGCGCCCCGGCGCCCACACTGGCGCCTTGGGCCAGGAGATTGGCGCCCGCGGCCAGGAAACCTGGCGCCACTTCCCCTACGCTGCGGAGCCTCCACACCCCTTCGCTTCCGGAGGACACCATGCTCAAGCCCCACGTCACCGCTCTTTTCGACGAGTACTACTCTTCGCATCAGCACCCGACGAACCGGCTGACGCACAAGGTCGCCATCCCGCTCATCGTGCTCCACATCGTCGCCATGCTGGACTGGGTGCACCTGCTGGCGGTGCCGGCGATTCCCGGCGGCTCGCTGACGCTGGGCATGGTGGTGCTGGCGCTGGCCGCCGTCTGGTACCTCCGCGCCGACGTGAAGCTGGGCCTCATCGTGGTGTTGTTCATGGCCGCGTGCTTCCCGGTGGGCCGGATGATGCCCACGTGGAGCGTGGTGGCGGTGGCGGCGTTCGCGTGGCTGGTGCAGCTGGCCGGGCACAGCGTGTGGGAGAAGAAGTCGCCCTCCTTCCTCACCAACCTGGTCCACGCCCTGGTGGGCCCGCTCTTCTTCGTGGCGGTGCTGCTGGGCGACTACGTCCTCAAGCCGCAGCAGCAGGCCACGTCGTCCACGCCGGTCCGCGCGTAATCCTCACGTCATGACGAGCTTCGCCGACAAACTGCGCGTCTGGCTCCCCTTGCACGAGAACGGCGTCAGCCGCGCCGCGCACTTCGTGGGGGCCTATCTCTTCATCTTCGCGTTGCTCGTGCCGCTCAGCCTGCTCCGGCTGCCCGTGGGTGAGGTGACGCTCACGGCGGCCCATGGGCTGCTCCTGGCCGTGGTCCTCTACGCCGTCACCTTGGAGTGGACGGCGGGGCTGCTCATGGCGGTGCCGCTGGCGCCCACCCTGCTCGCCGCGGAGGCCGTCGTCTCGCGCTTCCCCGCGGGCACCGCCGTCGCGGTGGCGGTGGGCGTCATGGCAGTGCGCTTCGCGCTCGTCGTCGGCGCGCACGTCGTCTTCGAGAAGAAGACCCACGGCCTGTCCCTGGGCGGGCCACTGCTCTTCTTCATCGAGCCGGTGTACCTGCTCACCGTGGCCCTCTTCTCCCTGGGCCTGAAGCAGTCCCTGCTCGCCGAGGTGAAGGCGGGGCACGGGGCGTCTGTACCCGCGTGAGCCTCCGGCTCAACGGGCCGTGACGGCGCCTCAGGTGCCCGTCGCGGCCCGGAGCACGGGCTCCGGCGTCTCCGCCGTGCGCGGCCCCAGCAGCGAATAGAGGACCACCGACTCCCGCCGGCCCTTCACCTGCGCCTCTCCCAGGCGCTCGCCCATGAAGTGGCCGCCGCCCATCATCCACGTCCGCTCGCTCACCAGGATGTCCACGCCGTGGGACTTCGTGAGCCCTTCCACGCGCGAGGCCAGGTTCACCGCGTCGCCAATGACGGTGTACTCGTGCTGCTCGGCGCCACCGAGCATGCCCGCCGCCACCATGCCGGTGTGCAGGCCAATGCCGATGCGCAGCGGTGACAACCCGCGCAGGATGCGTTGCGCGTTGATGTCCTCCAGCTTGGCCCGCATGTCGAGCGCCGCGCGCAGGGCGAGCTCGGCGTGGTCCTCGCGCGCGTCCGGCACGCCCCAGCACGCGAGCATCCCGTCGCCCAGGAACTTGTTCACGATGCCGTGGTGCGCCATCACGATGTGCGCCATGTGCCCGAAGTAGTCGTCGAGGAACGCCAGCACCTCGCCCGGGTCCAGCGCCTCGCTCAAGGCGGTGAAGTCGCGGATGTCGCTGAAGAGGATGGTGACGTCCCGCTGCACCGGCTGGAGCGAGGCGTCCCCCAACTGCATCACCCGCTCCACCACCTGCTTCGGCAGGAAGCGGGAGAGCCCGTCACGGCGCCGCAGGTTGAGGAACATGCCGCCCACGTCCGAGTTCGTCAGCGCGATGAGCGCGCCCAACGCCGCGTAGCAGATGAGCACGAAGCTGACGCGCGCCACCGAGCCATGCCCCGTCATCCAGGCGAGCAGCGCGTACGCGGCGCTGGACAGCACGGTGGACAGCAGCACGTGCCACCACGAGTAGCGCACCACGGAGAAGGCCAGCACCATGCCCAGGCTGGCGCACAACATGCCCGCGTCGAACTCGCCGGACAGGCGCCACGTGTGCCACGCCATGAAGGAGAAGAAGCAGGTGTCCGCCAACGCCGTGGGCACCGGCAGCCACCGCGCCCGTTGCGGCTCGGGCCGTTGGAACAGCAGCACGATGATGGCGACGATGGAGAAGAAGACGTAGGCGCCAATGATTTGAAGGCGCAGGCCATCCAGTGGCGGCGAGTACGTCTTCCCACCGCCCCACGCGATGAAGACCTGGCTGACCGACATCATCAGCACCACGACGAGGCGGACAATCGCCACGCGGCGCTCACCCTGGAGCGAGCTGGTCGCCAACACCAACGCTTCATTGGAGTGGGGAGAGACGTTGTCGCGTCGGCGCATGGTGACATCCACTTCCAGTCCCGTGAGGGATGGGCGTTCAAGGAGCCGTGGCGCGCCAGATGCGCGCTGCGTTCCGGGTGTCACTCCTCGGAGGGGACTCACGGCACCGGGGCTCCATCGTGCCTCAAGTCCCAGGGACTCAGCGAGCCGCGTGCCGGCCACGGCCAGCGCATCTTTTGCGCGTGCCGGCACGCGGGCTTCACGGCCATGGCCGCCCTCACACACGTCAACATCCGCACTCCCAAGCGACCTCGAAAACGACGCGGCGGGTGGAGCCCTCCGCTCCCAACCTGGACAACCCGCGGGCGCAGGCGCAATCTCGAATTACACGTTATTCTAACACTTCCGGGAGGGTGTCACGCGGACGATTTGGGTCGGTGTGCTGGCCTGGGGACTCCTGGCCCGCGGCGGTTTCGCGCCCGCGCCCTCCACGCCTTGAAGTGGGCGGCCCTCGGGTCCAGAGTCCACGCGCCCCGCGCCGCTGGAGACTGCCTTGGTCCGCCTCTTCGCCCCTTTGCCCGAGCCCGCGCCCACCGAAGTGGAGCTGACGGGCGAGCGCCGCCACTACCTCCTCCATGTCCTCCGCTTGGAGGAAGGTGACGCGCTGGAGCTCTTCGACGGGCAGGGCCGCGGCTTCGAGGCCCGCGTGGCCCAGGTCACCCCGGAGTCGGTGCGCGTGACGCTGGGGACGGCGCGCGTGGCGCCGCCGCGCCGTGAGGTGAGCGTGCTTCAAGGGCTCCCCAAGGGCGACAAGCTGGAGCTGGTGCTCCAGAAGGGCACCGAGCTGGGCGCCACCGCGTTCCATCCCGTCGCCACCGCGCGGAGTGTCGTGAAGCTGGAGCCCAAGCGGGCGGAGGAGCGCACCGCGCGGTGGTCGAAGATTGTCGAGGAGGCGGCCCGTCAGTGCCGCAGGAACGACGTGCCGCGCGTGGCCACGCCCGCTCCGCTGGTGGAGGCGGCGCGCTCGCTGACGGCGGGCACCGTGCTGCTGGTGCTGGATGAAGAGGAGTCCGCGGTTCCGCTGGGCGAGGCGTTCCGGGCAGCGGGCGCCGGCACGCCCGTGGCGTTGGTGATTGGCCCTGAAGGAGGACTCGCGCGTGAGGAAGTGGACACGTTGATGGCCCTGGGCGCGCGGCCTGTCACGCTGGGCAAGCGCATCCTCCGCACCGAGACGGCGGCGCTCGCGGCGCTCGCTGTGATGATGCACCTCGACGGCGAACTCGGATAGCAGGGGAGCTGCCGACCGCCCGGAGAGGGCGGTTCACACTGTCCAAAGATGATTCCTACTTTTCTGCCGAAGGGGACCCCGTGTGGTCCCTCAACACAGGAGAGACACTCATGGGGATCATCGCATTCATCGTCATCGGCCTCATCGCGGGTCTCATCGCCCGCGCCATCCTCCCCGGGAAGCAGAGCATGGGGCTCGTCGCCACCACCTTGCTGGGCATGGTCGGCTCGCTCGTGGGCGGCCTCGTCGGCTCGCTGTTCCAGCGCGATGGGCGGCTCTTCGAAATCCGGCCCTCGGGCATCATCATGTCGGTGATTGGCGCAATCGTCGTGCTCCTGCTGGTGGGCGCAGCGGGCCGGCGACGGGTACATGCCTGAGAGTGAAGGACTCTCCACGCCACGTCCCCTGTCGGACGCGCGCATGACTCATGACGAGCCCCTGACGGTTCCTCGGGCGAGGGACCTCGGGGGCTCGCACTTTTCTTGCCCCCGGCTCATGCCTGTTTTTTCATGTAGCAGTCGTCCAGCCGGAGGAGTCCGTTGTCCAAGTGCCTCAAGTGCGGTGCCGTGCTTCCACCCGTGGGTGACTGCCCCAGCTGTGACACCGTCACGGCCCGCTCGCCGGGATTGCCCAGCCTGCTCGATCGCGACATCCGCATCGACCGCCGCATCGAGCCGCGCCCGGAGGAGGTGTCCACGCTCCCGGGCACGCCGGCCTTCGCCGACCTGGCGCAGCACGCTCCGCCGCCTCCGCCCTCCGTGGCGCCGCTCTCCACGCCCCTCCCGGGCCCCGCGGCACCTCGCGCCGCGCAGCCCCGTCCGCTGCAGCAGCCCGGTGCCGCGGCCCTCCGCGCCGCGCAGCCTCACGCAGCCGCTCCCGCGCAGCAGCCTGGCGCCGGTGCGCCACAGTCCGCGCAGCCTCGCGCTGCCGCTCCCGCGCAGCCGGCAGCGGGTGCGGTTCCGCCCGCGCAGCCTCGTGTCGCGGCGCCCGCGCAGCACGCAGCCGGTGCGCCTCCGCCCTCGCAGCCTCGCGTCGCGGCGCCCGCGCAGCACGCAGCCGGTGTGACACCTCCCGCGCAGCCTCGCGCAGCCGCTCCCTCGCAGCACGCAGCCGGTGCGCCTCCGCCCTCGCAGCCTCGCGTCGCGGCTCCGGGTGCCGGTGCGCCCCGCGCCGCGGCTCCCGCCCAGCAGCCTGGCTCCGCGCAGGCCCACGCAGGGCAGCCGGGTGTCGCCGCGCAGCCTCGCGCAGCCGCTCCCTCGCAGCCGGCAGCGGGTGCGGTTCCGCCTGCGCAGCCTCGCGTCGCGGCCGCCGCTGCCACCGGCTCACCGCTGACGCCCGCCTATGGCACGCCGCCCGTGTCTCCGGCGCCGCGCCCCCAGGCTCCCGCACAGATGGCGGCCCCGTCCATTGCCCCCGTCGGGCCGGCGCACGTCGCGCAGGCAACACCTCCCGCGACGCCCTCGGGACTGCCCCGGATGGAGCAGCCCGCCGCGCAGGCCGTCGCCTCCTCGGGGCTGCCCCGGATGGAGCAGCCCGCCGCGCCTGCTCCCTCGGGCCTGCCCAAGATGGAGCAGCCTGCCGCTCCCTCGAGCCTGCCTCAGATGGAGCCCCTCCTCCCGGGTGTGTCCCTGGGCGTCGCCCGCTCCGAGGCGATCCGGGTGGCCCCCGCCCAGACGAAGTCCGCCTCGGGGACCTCGGAGGTCCGTGCCCGCCCGGCGGCGCTGTGGCGGCGCCTGCTCTCCTTCTCCGTCGACACGGCGGCCATCGCGGGCGTGGCGGCGCTCTACATCACCCTCGCCTCCTCCGTGACGGGGATGAAGTCGCCCGATGCGGGGCTGTCCGGCCTCGACGCGTTCGTGTCGTGGCTGCGGGCCCTCCACACCATCCTCATCCCCGGGTTTTTCCTCGTCCTGGTCCTGGCGCTCGTATACTGCGCGGTCGCCGCTTTCCTCTGGAACGGCAGGACGCTCGGCCGCCTGCTCCTGGGACTTCGGCTGGTCGACACTCATGGCCTGGCGCCAGCGCCGGGGCGAGCCATCCTGCGCGCCCTTCTGGCCAGTGTGTCCTTCGTCTTCTTCCTCGGTGGCTTCTGGATGGCGCTTTTCGACCGGCGCGGGCAGACGCTTCATGACAAGCTGACGTCCACCTTCGTCGTCCAACCCAGCTGAACCCCCGACTCATTGTGCCTTGCGGCCGCGGCCGTAAGATGCCGCGCCCTACATGCCCGCCCGTCTCGCCCAGTTCCTCGTCTCGCGCATGCTTCTCACCCAGGAGAAGGCGGGGGAGGTGCTGCGCCAGCACCAGTCCCTGGGCGGGCAAGTCGACTCCGTGTTGTTGGAGCAGGGCGTCGCCTCCGAGCAGGATGTGCTCGCGATGCTCGGAGAGGTCTCCGGCTTCATGCCGGTGAACCTGATGGACTTCGAGCCCAATCCCGAAGTCGCCTCCTTCATCCCACCCAAGATCGCCGAGCGCCTGTGCGTGGTGCCGTTGTCGCTCGACGGCAACACGCTGCACGTCGCCAGCGGCTACCCGGTGCCGAAGAAGGAGCTCGACGAGGTGGGCTTCCTGCTGGGGAAGCCGCTCGAGCTGTGGGTGGCCACCGAGGTCCGCGTCCGCGAGTGGGTCTCCACCATCTACCGCCAGCCGCTGGCCCCGCGCTTCGCCAGGCTCGCCGCGTCGTTGGACCCGGAAGCCCAGCAGGCCGCCCAGCCACCGCCGCCGCCCCCAGCCGACGAAGAGTCCCTCAGCGTGGACATGGTGGAGCGGCTGGCCCGCTCCGTCGCGGAGGAGCCGCTTCCGGTGGAGGTGAGCGCGCCGCCGCCCAGCGCCGCGAAGCCGCAACCCAGCGCGTCGTCGGCCGCGGTGCGTCCGCCGCCCCCGCCCCCCGAGGCCCTCACCGCCACGCCCGAGCCACTTCCGCCGCCGCCCGGGCCCCCCGCGTTCGTCCGGGCACCGCTGCGGCTGAACATGCCGCAGGCCGAGGCCCCCGCGCGCCCCGCGCAGCGCGCCAACCCGCCTTCCGCGCAGATTCCGGTGCTGCCGTTCGCGGGCGCAGCCGCCCAAAGCGTGCCGCAGGCACCGCGTCCCGCACAGCCGCCCGCGCCCCAAGCGACGGCCGGTGGACCGCCTGTCCTCACGCCATCCGGAACCGGCGCGTCGGCACCGTCCGCGCAGCAGGGCGCAGCAGCCTCCTCGCATCACGGCGCCGCAGCCTCCTCGCATCAGGGCGCAGCAGCCTCCTCGCATCACGGCGCCGCAGCCTCCTCGCATCAGGGCGCAGCAGCCTCCTCGCATCAGGGCGCCGCAGCCTCCTCGCATCAGGGCGCCCGAGCCCCCGCGCCGGTGGCGCCGCCCGCGGGCCCGCCTCAGCTCTGGCCCCCCGCGCCGCCCGCCGCCTCAGCCCCGCCGCAGGTGTGGCCGCCCGCCGCCGCGCAGCCGGCCGCGCCGCCCACGTTGCAGTACTCGACGCCCGTGGCGCCGCCGCCCAAGCCCGCGGCGCCTCCGCGCAGCGAGCCCGCGTTCCTCGTCTTCCCCAACCCCGGCGCCACGCAGGCCCCGCCTCCGGCGCGGCCCAAGCCGGCCGCGTCCGCCCCACCGCCGGAGCCCCGTCCCGCCGCCACCGCCGCGGGCCAGGACGCCACGCCGGACTGGACGCTGGCCCAGGCGCGCGCCGCGCTGAAGGAAGCCACCAAGGACCGTGACCGCCTCATCGACGTCGCGCTGCGCTTCGGCCGACGGACCTTCGACTACGTCGCCGCGTTCGCCGTGCTACGGGGCGGCGCCACGGGCCTGGAGGCTCGCGGCGAGGGCATGCTGGGCGAAGCGCTCACGCAGGTGTCCATCCCGCTCGACGCCAGCAGCGTGTTCCGCACGGTGGCCGTCACCCGAGGCAGCTACGCGGGCCCGCTGCCGCCGGACGCGCTCACGCGGCACTACCTGGAGCTGTTCGGCCGCCAGGCGCCGCGCACCGTCTTCCTGTACCCGGTGGAGGTGAAGGGCCGGCTCGTGGCCATCCTCTACGGTGACTGCGGCCAGCGGCCCATCAGCCAGCGCCGCCTGTCCGACTACATCCTGTTCTGCCAGGACCTGCCGGCGGCCTTCCAGGAGCTCATCCTCTTCCGCAAGCAGCGCGCCGAGCTGCGCACGCCGGACGAGGAGGAGCTGACCATCGACGTGGACCTGCCCGTGGCCACCGCGCCCGCTCCCGCGCCCGCGGTGGTCGCCGGGCTGGGCTGGAGTCCCTTCTTCGGCCGAGGCGCCACCGGCAACATGGGCCGCGCCGCCGCGCTGCCGCCCCGCGCCCAGTCGCAGGAGGAGCGCCCGCCCCCGGACTTCGCGCCGCTGCTGCGCCGCCTCACGGGCCCGGACGCCGCGCAGCGCGCCAACGCCATGGCGGAGCTGGCGCGCTCGCCCGAGGCCAGCGCTCGCGTGCTCGCGCAACACTTCCCCGGCCCCACCGCCTGGAGCCGGCTGCCCGTGGTGGAGCTGCCCGAGGCGGACGAGCTGGGCCCCATCCCCGGCGCGCTGTCCCGCCTGGGCCGGCCCGCCGCGCAGGCCGTGTCGCCGCTGCTGGACTCGCAGGACGCGGACACGCGCTACTTCGCGCTGCTCACCGCCGGCAACCTGCCCTACGTGGAGCTGGTGGACGGCGTGCTGCGGGGCCTGTTCGACCTGGAGCCGGACATCTCCAGCGCCGCGCGCGTGGCCGCCGCCGCGCTCAAGCAGCTGCCCCGGTTGGACGCCGCCCTGCGCGACCTCCGCCACGAGCTCAACAGCCAGGACCCGCTGCGCCGCTCCCTGGCCGCGCGCGCCCTGGGCACGCTGCACGACCGCGACGCGATTGAGGGCCTCATCCGCCTCACGGGGGGCGACGACGAGATGTGCGCCCAGGCGGCCTCGGAGGCGCTGCGCGAGGTGACGCGCGCCACGCTGGGGTTCGACCCGCGCCTGTGGTCGGCGTGGTGGGCGGAGAACCGCAGCCGCCGCCGCGCGGACTGGCTCATCTCCGCGCTCCGCCACCGGGAGCTCGACGTGCGGCTGGCCGCCATCGAGGAGCTCAGCCGCGCGCTGCACGACACGCTGGGGTACTACGCGGACGCCCCGGAAACCGAGCGCGAGCACGCGGTGCGCCGCTGGGAAGCCGCGGCGGTGGAGCCGGCCAACGCGCGCCGGCTCGGCATGCTCTAGTCGCCGCCTCGGGAGCGCCCCATGACGGGTGGGATGTGGATCAGCCTGGTGGCCTGCGCGGGCCAGCTCGCCCTGGCGGGGCTGGCGCTGGCGCGCGTGGGCAAGAACCCGCTGGCCCTGCCGCTGTCGGTGCTGTGCATCGCCTTGTCGACGTGGAACTTCTGCGGCTTCGCGGGGGTCCGCGCGGACGAGGGCGGCTGGCGGCTGGTGGGCTTCACCGCGGGCCTGATGACGGTGCCCTTCACGCTGCACTTCATCCTGACCTTCGTGGGGCGGCGGCGCGGGCTCGCCTGGGCCATGTACGGCACCTACGCCGTCTTCGGCGTGCTGGCCCTGGCCATGCTGGTCGCGCTGTTCGCCCCGTCCCTGGAAGCGCACCTGCTCACGCTGCGCTTCGGGCTCACGGTCACCGTGCTGACCGTCCTCGTCATGGGCTGGGCCTTCGCGCTGCTGGGGCTGCACGTGCTGCGCTCGCGCCATCCGGACGAGCGGGCGCGCGCGGGCCTGGTGCTGCTGGGGCTGACGCTGGTGGTGGCGCTGCTGATGACGGAGCTGGCGGCGGAGCTGGGTCTGGAGATGGTGCGGCTGGGCCACGTGGGCACGCTCCTGGGCCTGCCGGTGATGGCCACCGCGGCGCTGCGCTTCGGGCTCTTCGGCGACGACCTGGGCGCGCCCCGGCTCGCGCTGCACGCGGCGGGCATCGCGGGGCTGGGCGTGATGGCCTATCTGGCCGTCGTGCGGCTCTTCGTCGCGCAGGCGGGCACGCTCATCGTCTGCACCACGGCGGTGACGTTCGCCCTGGTCGCCGCGACGCGCCGGGGCGTCACCGCCTACGTCAGCCGGAACGAACGGCTGGAGCGGCTGGCCACGCTGGGCCGCTTCTCCGCGCAGATGGCGCATGACCTGAAGAACCCCATCGCCGCGATGAAGGGCGCCGCGCAGTACCTCAAGGTCGAGCACGCGCAGGGGCGGCCCTGGGACGGGCACGGCGAGTTCCTGGACCTGCTGCTGGAGCAGGTGGAGCGGCTGGACCGCGTGGTGGACACGTATCAACGGCTGGCGCGCGTGGAGCCCCTGCCACGGCCCGTGAACCTGCACCGGCTGGTGGAGGGCGTGCTGTCGCTCCAGGCCTTCGCCAGCCCCGGCAAGGTCACCATCCTGCGCGAGCTGGCCCCCACCCTGCCGGCCTGCGCGGGGGACCAGGACCTGCTGGCCAACGCGCTGGAGAACCTGGTGCGCAACGCCTGCGAGGCCATGCCGGAGGGCGGCACCCTCACCGTGCGCGCGCTGCGGGACGGCGCGGACGTGGCGCTGGAGGTGGAGGACACCGGAGGAGGCATGGACGCCCGCACCCGCGAGCGCGCCTTCGACGACTTCTTCACCACCAAGGCCACCGGCAGCGGCTTGGGGCTCGCCTTCGTCCGGCGCGTGGTGGAGGCGCACGGCGGCGAGGTGCTCCTGACAAGCCGGGAGGGGCGCGGTACGGTGGTTCGCATGCGCCTGCCGGCCATTGACGACAGCAGGGCCTGCGAAGAGGCGGGGGAAGCCGCGTGAACGAGTCATTGAAGGGCACCGTGCTGCTGGTCGACGACGACCCGGCCGTGGCCAAGGTGCTGGGCGCCCTGCTGACGCAGGCGGGCCTGACGACGTATTCGGCGCGGGATGGGCAAGAAGCCCTGTCCCTGCTGGCCAGCAAGCCGGTGGACGTGGTGGTGAGCGACGTGCGCATGCCCGGCATGGACGGGCTCCAGGTGCTCGCGGAGGTGTCGCGCGGCTGGCCGGACATCCCCGTCATCCTGCTCACCGCGCACGGCACGGTGCCGCTCGCGGTGGAGGCGATGAAGGCGGGCGCCGCGGACTTCGTGCTCAAGCCCTTCGACCGCGAGGAGATTCTCTTCACCGTCAGCAAGGCCCTGCTGCGCGCGCACCGCGACGACGGACGCCAGCAGGCGCGGGCCACCGGCGGCTTCATCGGCTCCAGCCGGGCCATGTCGGACGTGCAGGCCGTCCTCGCGAAGGCCGCCGCCGGCACCGCCACGGTGCTGCTGCGGGGAGAGTCCGGCACGGGCAAGGAGCTGGCGGCCAAGGCCGTGCACGACGCCAGCCCCCGGCGCGACGGCCCCTTCGTGAAGCTGCACTGCGCGGCGCTGCCGGACACGCTGCTGGAGAGCGAGCTGTTCGGCTACGAGAAGGGCGCCTTCACCGGCGCCGCCACGCGCAAGCCCGGGCGCGTGGAGCTGGCCCACGGCGGCACGCTGTTCCTCGACGAGGTGGGGGACATCTCCCCCGCCGTGCAGGTGAAGCTCCTGCGCGTCATCCAGGAGCGCGAGCTGGAGCGGCTGGGCGGCACGCAGACGGTGAAGGTGGACGTCCGCTTCGTCGCGGCCACGCACCAGCCGCTGGAAGAGCGCGTGAAGGAGGGCCGCTTCCGCGAGGACCTCTTCTACCGGCTCAACGTGGTGCCGGTGTGGCTGCCGCCGCTGCGCGAGCGCCCGGACGACATCGAGCCGCTGGCCCGGCACTTCCTCGAGGCCCACGCGAAGACGAACGGGCGACCGCCCTTCACCCTCACCGCGGACGGGCTCGCGGCGCTCCGGGCCCAGCCGTGGCCGGGCAACGTGCGCCAGCTCCAGAACTTCCTGGAGCGGCTGGTGGTGCTCTCGGACACGCAGGTGCTGGGCGGCCAGGAGGTGTTCCAGGAGCTGGCGCGGCAGCCGGGGCTGTCCCCTGCTCCCAGCGCGGTGAGCGCCGCCGAGGTGCCCGTGTTCGCCACCGCCGCCGCGGACTCCGCCCGGACGCTGGAATCCCAGCGCAAGGAGATGGAGCGGCAGGCCATGGCGGACGCGCTCAAGCGCGCGGGGGACAACCGGACGCTGGCGGCGCGGCTGCTCGGCATCAGCCGGCGCACGCTCTACAACAAGCTGGAGGAGTACGGCCTGCTGTAGGGCGCCGCGCTCAACGCACGCGCAGGAAGTCGACCAACGCCCGCAGCTTGGGGGCGAGGTTCTTCCGGTTCGGGTAGTAGAGGTAGAGCCCGGGGAAGCTCGGGCAGTAGCGCGTGAGCACCCGGACGAGCCGCTTCGCCGCGAGGTGCTCGGCCACGGAGTGCTCCATGACGTAGGCGAGCCCCAGCCCGTCGAGCGCCGCGAGCACCATCACCTCGTTGTCGTTGGTGACGACGCGGCCGTCGACCGCGACGGTGAGCTCGCGGCCCTCCACCTCGAACTCCCAGCGGGCGATGTGGCGGCCCGTGACGTGCCGGTAATTGATGCAGTCGTGGGCGGCGAGCTCACGCGGGTGCCGTGGCTTCGGATGCCCGTCGAAGTAGGCGGGCGCGCCGACCACGGCCATGCGCAAGCTGCCGGTGATGGGCACCGCGACCATGTCCCGGTCGAGCCGCTCTCCCAGGCGGATGCCGGCGTCGCACCCCTCCGCGACGATGTCGCTCAAGCCATCATCGAGCGTGACGTCGATGCGCACTTCGGGATGCGCGGTGAGGAAACGCCCGAGCATCGGCTTGATGACGGGCCCGAGCGCCAGCCGGGGGACATTGAGGCGCAGCGTCCCCGAAGGCCGGCCCCTCGCGTCTTCGAGCACCGCGAAGGCACCGTGAACGTTCTCCATGGCCGGACGGAGCTCGGCGACGAAGCGCGCCCCCGCCTCGGTCAGGCTCACGCTGCGCGTGGTGCGCTGAACCAGCCGGATGCGCAAGCGCTCCTCCAGCGCGCCAATGGCCTGACTCACCGCCGACGGGGTGACCCGCAACGCCGCGGCCGCGGCCGTGAAGCTGCGCTTCTCCGCGACCAGGAGGAGCTCTCGTAACCCGGCGAAGTCCTCGCTCATGGCCCGATTTGTTAGCACGCCTAACAACTCCATGGCGGGGGCCAGCGCTAATCCGCGCGGGGCCCGGCGGTTACGTTGCGAACATGAACAAGAACGCTCCTGCCCTCCCTGCTTCCGCCAAGGTCTGGTTCATCACGGGTGCCGCGTCTGGCTTCGGCCGCGTGCTCGTCCGCGAGGCCGTGGACCGTGGCGACGCCGTCGTGGCGACAGCGCGCAAACCCGAGTCACTCGCGGACCTGGTCGCCCTCGCCCCCAGCCGCGTGCTCGCGCTCCCTCTCGACGTCACCCAGCCCTCGCAGTCACGAGCCGCCGTGACGGAGGCGCTCGCGCGCTTCGGCCGCATCGACGTGCTCGTCAACAACGCGGGCTTCAGCATCATTGGCGCCGTCGAGGAGACGAGCGATGAGGCCCTGCGCGACACCCTGGAGGTGATGTTCTTCGGCGCCGCGCGGCTCACGCGTGAGGTGGTGCCCCACCTGCGCGAGCGGGGCTCGGGAGCCGTGGTGCAGATGTCGAGCATGGCGGCGCTCAGCACCTCCCCCGGCTTCAGCGCCTACTGCGCGGCCAAGCACGCGCTCGAAGGGTTCTCCGAGTGCCTCGCCCATGAGCTTCGCCCCCATGGCGTGCGCGTCCTGATTGTCGAACCCGGCACCTTCCGCACCTCGCTGTTCGGCGAGCCGTTCCGGCGCATGCCCGAGCACCCCGCCTACGCCTCGACGTCGGGCGCCGTCCGGACCTGGGTGGCCCAGGCCGATGGTCAGCAGCCGGGTGACCCCGCCAAGGCCGCGCGCGTCATCGTCGACGAAGTCGCGCGGCCCCTGGGGCCCGACGCGCCCTTGCGCCTGCCGCTCGGCGGGGACGCCGTGGACGGGATTCGCCAGAAGCTGGCGTTCATCGCGGCGGACATCGACCGCTGCGAGCACGCCGCGCGCGCCACGGCGTTCTAGACACGAAGCCCCTGGAGTCAATCCGGGTCGGTCGCGAGCGCGTCCAACTCCTCATGGAAGGCCTGGATGAGCGCATGCGGGTCCGATACACGGCCCGCGTCCGCCGCGATGCCCACCGTCACCTGTCCGGCGTAGCTGAAGAGGCTGATGCCCAGGCCCAGGTGTCCCGTCTGCGGCACCCAGAACGTGAGCCCCTCCAGCCGGGTCCCCGCCAGGGACACCGGCTCGCGCGGACCGGGCACGTTGGTGGCGATCAACGACGCCTTGGAGCCGAAGGTGTCCACCACCCACCGCTCCAGGGCCGCGGGCGTGTGGCCCAGCAACTCCAACGCGCCGAAGGTCAGCACCGCCTCGGGCGAGCGCTTCAGCCGCTCCATCCGCCGGGTGAGCTCCTGCAACCGGCGCAGCGGCGTGCCCAGGCTCACGGGCAGGCGCAGGAACACCACGCCGAAGTGATTGCCCAGCTCGCGCGGCACCGGCGCATCCAGGGGCCGCAGGTTGACGGGCACCAGCGCGTGCAGGTCCTCCGGCGGCTCGCCCAGCGACTCCAGGTAGCGCCGCAGCGCGCCCGTCACCGCCGTGAGCAGCACGTCGTTCACGGTGCCGCCCAGCGCGCGGCCCACCGCCTTCACGCGCTCCAGCGGCACCGGGTCCGACCAGGCGGCGCGCTTCTGTGTCCCCAGCGGACCTCGCAGCGACGTGCGCGGGTCGGGCGGAGTCATCAACAACTTCCCCATCGCCGCCGCGCCCCGCGCGCCCTGCACGAGCAGGTCCCCCGCGAGAATCGGCTCGGCGGCCAGCTCCGCGCCCTTGCGCCACACCGCCCGCGCGGTGCCCGCCATCACCCGCGCGCCCTGGACCCAGCTCGCGAGTCCACCGCGCTCCGGCCTCGGCCCGGGTTCGGGCATCTCGAACGCGGCGGACGCCTCCGCGCCATCCGTGAGTGTCAGCAGCACCCGCGCCAGGGCCATGCCGTCCGCGAGGCAGTGGTGCAGACGCGCCAGCAGCACGTCACCGCCGTGCGCGCCCGTCACCACGTGGAACTGCCACAGCGGCCGGGAGCGCTCCAGGGGCGTGCTCATCCACTGCCCCACCAGCGACTCCAACGCGGCGCGGTCTCCGGGGGGAGGCACCTCCAGCCAGGACAGGTGCGCGTCCAAATCGAGCGCCGGCACGTCCTCCCAGTGCGGCAGGCCCAGCAGGCCCGGCACCGCGCGTTGCCGGAAGCGGGGGTAGCGCTCCACCAGCCGCTCCCGCACCACCGCCTTCAGCCGGTCGAAATCCAGCCGGCCCTCGAACCAGAGCACGGCGGTGATCATCATCAGGTTGGCGGGTTCCTCCATGTGGAACCACAGCGCATCCACGCTCGACATCCGCTCCTGCGCCGCCATGACTCACGACCTCCCGGTGCGGGCCGTTCTACTTCTTTCCGCCCTCCGGGTTCACGCGTTCGAACTGAAAGGTCTGCTTCGTCGCGTCCTCCACCATCAGGGTGAGGACCCCCTCCTCCAAATCCCAGTCGTAGGCGCCGCCCTGGAACTTCACCTTCGGCCCCGACAGCGGAATGACGCGCTTGTCCCCACACACCGGGCCCACCGCCTGCCCGTCCCGGGTTCGCAGCCGGATGCGGCCCTTGCCGGCCACCTCCACCGTGCCCCACGCGCGGACCACCAGCGAGTTGCCCTCCCCCAGCGTCGCGGCCTCCAGGGACGTGCGCAGCACGAAGCAGCCCGTGGGCGTCACCTGCAGCGAGCGCGCATAGTCCGAGCGGGGCTGGGCCTCGATGCGCTCCTCCTGCGCCGTCTCCACATCGGGGAGGCTGGCGGCCACCAGCGACCACGTCCCCACCAGGTCCTTCGGGGGCGGAGCGCCCGGCGCCCTCACGCCATCGCAGGGCGACGGGACGTCCTTCTCCGGACTGGGCGGAGCGGGCTCGAACGAGCGCTGACAGATGGGCTGACACGCACGGGCCGCGCACTGGGCATCGTGCGCGGCGCACCCCGCGTTGCGCGTACACGCCTTGAGGCGCGCCAGGGCCTGCTCACAGTCCTTGCGCATGCACGTGTCGACACACTCGGCGTCGATGCACTCGGCCACGCAAGCCCAGTTGGTGGCGCCGCACACCCCGGCCACGGTGCGCGGGCGCTGCGAGGACGTCTGGGCGGCGGCGAGCGGCACGCAGCCCAGCACCAGGAACAGCAGGACGGGAACCCATCGGGAAGAGGACATGCCTCGGCGCAAGCTAGGCATGCCCTCCAGGTCCGTGGACCCTTCGCGGCGTCAGCGCTGTCCACCCGCCAGCACTGCGGGCGGGGGCACTGCTCTCAGGTGAACTGCCAGCGCCAGGTGCGCACGTCGGCGGGCTCCACCATCTCGAGCTCGAAGGACAGCGTGTCGAAGCGCTCGAACTCCCGCGAGTCCACGCGCAAGAGCATCATCCCCGCGTGGTTCTGCCCTCGCAGCGGCGAGACGTTGAAGGACAGCTCCGCGTCGAAGGCCACCTTGTAGAAGAGGCAGAAGCCGTCCACGCGGCCCTCCTCCACCACCGGCCTGGCGTAGCGCACGCGGTGCGGCAGGCCGTCCGCGACCATCGTCTCCAGGTCGAAGGCGAAGGCGGGCTCCGGGTCGCACAGCAGGTGGTCCACCTCATACGAGCGGATGACGCGCGTGAAGTAGGACGGGTTCATCGCCTCGCGCAGCGTCTGCAGGCAGCTGTAGTCCACGCTGGGGAAGCGCTGGCTCCAGATGAAGGGGATGCACGCCTCGTCCCGGAGTTGCACCGGCTCCACGAAGACCTCGAAGCGGTTGGGGAGGATGCGCCCCCCGGGCTTCAACGCGCGGTTGCGCAAATCCAGGACGCGAGGCACCAGCCCCGCGTCGAAGAGCGCGTCGCCCAACAGCTCGTGCAGCAGCACGTCCACCTTCTCCGGCACCTGGAACTGCCAGGGGTGCGCGCGCACGAAGTCGATGTGCTCCAGCCCGTTGCGCCGCGCCACCCACTGCGCCGTGTCGAGCAGCCGCGAGCCATCCACCGCGTACAGCTTCTTCGGGCGCCGGCTGGCGGCCAGGAAGGTCCGCAGGCCCGTGCCGGTGCACGCGTCCATGACGACCTGCCCGGGCCGCACATAGCGCTCACAGGCCTTGCGCCAGGCCTCCACCCGCTCGGGGTCCGCGAGCGCGAAGTCCTGGGGCGCGGGGCTGGACAGCGACAGACTGTCCGGCACGACATTGCGCGGCAACTGAGACACCAGCGACGAGTGGCTCAGCCGCGAACGCAGGTCCATCAATGCCTGGCGAGGCATGTCGAGCAGATTGGGCATGTGGCATCCCCCCGGATGCGTGGGTCCTTCGTTCGGCCTCCCCCATGCGACCAAAGCACAGGGATTACTGATGATGCTGGACTTACAGGTTAACGCCCATCCAGCGACAGGACAGGGTGAATGTTCCTGGATGAACAGCCCGCGCCGCTCAGGTGTGGAGCGGTGAGCCGTGTCCCGAGGCCCGGGCGCGGCGTGACAACCAATCATGGAGGAAGGCCTGCACGGCCGGGTGCTGGGACTGCCGGAAGGCCTCGGGCGGGGCATGCTCGACGATGCGGCCCTCATGCAGCAGCGCGAGGCTGTCCCCCACCTGGAAGGCGGAGGCCACGTCCGGCGTGATGACGAGCCCCGACGCCTGGAGCCGGTGCTTGCCGGTGAGGATGACATCCACCACGGACTGCGTCCGCAGCGGATCCAGCCCCGCCGTGGGGTCGTCATAGAGGAGGATTTTCGGCTCCAGCACCACGGCGCGGGCGAACGCGGCGCGCTTGAGCATGCCGCCGGACAGCTCGCCCGGGAGCAGCTTCGCCGCGTCCTCGAGTCCCACCAGGGACAGCACCCGCTGCACGCGCTCGCGCACCTCGCTCTCCACCAGGTGGAGCCGCTCGCGCAGCGGGAAGGAGACGTTGTCCTCCACGGTGAGCGAGTCGAACAGCGCGCCTCCTTGGAAGAGGATGCCCAGCTTGCGGCGCACGCGCTCCAGCCCCGCGGCGTCCAGCCAGGCCAGCTCCTCGCCATCCACGCGCACCGTGCCGCGGTCCGGCCGCAGCAGCCCGTCGATGTGCTTCATCAGCACCGTCTTGCCCGAGCCCGACACGCCCAGCAGCACGCAGGTGGTCCCCGTGGGCACCACCAGATTGACGCCGCGCAGGACCTGCTGGGCGCCGAACGACTTGAAGACGTTCACCAGCTCGATGGCGTTGTGCTGCGCCGGCTCGACCATCCCACGCCCCCCGGTGCTGGCACCGCGACGCAGTGACGGTGACAGGGGGTGGGATTGTGACGGGCACCCCCTCCGCTCGCGACCCGCCTTCCGGTCGGGGGTGAGCGCACGGGCCTGGACACTGCCCGTGCGGGGCATCGCTTGCGGGAGGCCTCGCAGGTGCCGCGCCCGGCGCAGGGCCTCGCTCGCGTCAGGCCTCGCCCGCCCCACCCCGCAGCTTCACGCCGAAGCGCAGGAGCTGCTCGCGCGCCTTGAGCAACGCCTCGCGAGGAATGGAGAACACGGCGCGCACCCGCTCGGTGTCGCCGCACCACGCGCCACCATTCAGCACCACGTGCGTGTGCTCGTACACCACGCGAGGCAGGTTCTCCGGCGTGAGCTTCACACCGTCGACCTCACGGCCCAGCCACGCCGTCACGCGCGGCGACAGGAAGAGCCCGCCCGCGTCGCCCGTGTCCAAGCGGCCGTCTCCCGGCAACGCTCCGGCCAGCAGCTCGCGCTTCTCCCCCAGCTCCCGCCGCATCTTCACCAGGAACGTGCGCAGCGCCTTGTGCCGTGCGGGGTACAGCAACTGCCCCTCCGGGCTGCGCGCGTAGGCCGCATAGAGGTACGCCGCCGCGCGAGCCGTCACCAGATGAAGCACCCCCGGACCACTGTCACGAACCGCCGCGGCCAGCGCCCGGTCCTTGGCCGCCAGCCACCCGACGCGGAGCCCACCGGCCGCGAACTCCTTGGACAGGCCCCCGAGCAGCACCGTGCGGGCGCCGATTCCCGGCACCGCCCCCTCCAGCGTTACCGGGCTGGGCACCGTCTCCGCCGTGGGGCTGGTGAGGTTCACCAGCCCGAAGATTTCATCCGACACCAGCAAGCAGCGCTGCTCCACCACATAGGTGGCCAGCGCCACCAGCTCCTCGCGCGACAGATAGACGCCCGAGGGATTCGACGGCTGCGAGACAACGATGGCGTCCGGCGCGCCCCCACCCTGCCCTCGCCGCGCGAGCAGCCCCGACAGCGGCCCCAGCTCCACGTCACAGCCCGCGGAGACGAAGGTGGGCGGCAGCACGCCGTAGCACGGCGTCGCCATGTAGACGCGCGGCGCACGTCCCAGCCGCTGACGCAGCGCCACGCCCAGGTGGTGGATGAGCGGCCAGACTCCAGGTGCCACCGCCAGCTCGTCCGTGGCGTAACGCGCCGCGCGCGACTCCAGGAGGAAGGAGGCCACCGCCTCCGCCAGCCCCGTCTGCGGTGCGGGCTCGCGAGGGGCGACCCCCGCCGCGATGAGGCCCTCCACGAGCGGCTGCGGCAGCGGCCCCTCATTCTCTCCGTAGTCGAGCCGCACCAGGTCCGGGTCACCCTCGTGGAACACCTTGGGCGCGAAGGCGGGGAAGGACATCAACCGCGCCATCCGCTTCGACCGGGGCAGCGGCACCGCGGGCGCGCGCCGGGGCGCGGGGGCCTCCGGCTCCGTGAAGGAGATGCGGAACGACAGCAGGTCCGCGAAGGTGCGCTCATAGAACCACTGCGCCAGGGTGCTGATGCGCGAGTAGGTGACCTCCGCCGCGGCCTCCAAATCGCCCCGCAGCGGCGCGGGCACCGGCATGAGCAGCGTCAGCTCCAGGTCCGGCCACACCGCGTTCTTGATGAGGCCGTAGAGCACCACCAGGTTGGGGGTGTAGGGCTCGCGCGCCAGGAACTCGAAGAGCGTGTGCGGCTCCACGCCGCCGGTGATGTTGAAGAACGCGCTTTCGTCCAGCACCACCCAGATGCCCCGCCGCGCCGCCTCCGCGAGGATGTCCCGCAGCACGGACAGGTTGGTGCGCTCGCCCTTCTCCACCGTCAGCAGCACCATCTTCACGTCGAACGCGGACAGGAGCCGGCGAATCTCCGCCAGCGAGGTGTGCGTCACCGTGGCGCGCACGCCCGCCTTCTCCAACGCCCGCGCGTACAGCGGGTGGAGGTTGCGCGACACCAGCACCTCGTCACCCACGTCACACGTGGCCATCAGCAGCGAGTACACCGCCTGCTCACGCTCGGGCGCGACGAAGACCTCCTCCTCCGCCAGCCGCAGCCCGAAGTACCGGTCCAGGTAGCGCACCAGCTGCCGGCGGAAGGACAGGTCCCCCGCTTCGTGCGCGTAGGGCATCAGCGGCCCCCGCGCCAGCCGCGCCGCCAGCTCCGCGGCGAAGCCCAGCTGCTCGGCCGACGCCGCGCCCAGGTCCAGCTCCTCCTGCAACGCGGAGGCGCCCAGCGCTCGCAGCGCGGCCCGCAACGCCAGCGTCTCCCGGGGCAGCGCGAGCTGCGCCTCCCACACCGCCACCTCGTGCCACACCGGGTGCCCGGCCTGGAGCCACCCCAGCGCGGTGGAGGCCCGCAGCGGCTCGGGGCTGCGCGCCTCCATGAAGAACTCGAACTCGCGGCCGGTGCGCTGCTCCAGCGCCACCAGGGGGCGGATGTCCGTGTCCGCCGCCTGCATCACCCGTCGCGCCACGCGCACCCGCGTGTTGAACCCCCGGCGGGTGAACATCCGCTCGATGATGACGCGGCCCGGCCGGCCGGCGAGGTTCAACAGCAGCCGTCCAGTGGGCGACAGCCGCTCGGGCGCCTCGTCCAACAGCCGCGCGATGAGCCCGAGACCGAAGTGGTCCTCGTAGACGTTCTGCAGCGTGCAGTAGTTGGACAAGTCGTACAGCGCCTGTTCATCCGCCTGCGACAGCTCCGTCGGCAGCTCCTCGCTTCTCAGCACTTGAGGGATGCAGCCCACCACGAAGTCCCACGGGGCATCCGACGGTATGCCGCGCAACAGGTCGCTCTCCCCGAAGGACAGGCGGGACGCCAGTGACTCATCTCCGTTGAGCCACGCGTTGCAGCGCGCCACCACGGGCGAGTGCGGATTGAGGTCCGCGCCGTGCACGTGCGCCAGCCGGGTGAACTTCGCCAGCGCGATGCAAATCCAGCCGGAGCCCGCGCCCACCTCCACGAGCCGCTTGCCCGCGTACTCGTCCAACGGGACGCTCAGCAGCCCCTCCAGGAAGGTGTACGCCCAGGCCTCGGGCGCGAAGATGGACGGCAGGAGGAAGAGCTCCAGGCGCTCTTGCGAGGCGCCCACCGCCACCGTCACCGTCACCAGGCGCAACGGTGCCGTCTCGGGTTGATGGCGCGCCAGCTCCGCCAGCTCACGGAGCTCGGCCAGGGCGCGAGGACGGCGGTCCACGTGGGACAGGTCCTCGGACAGCGCGCGCAGCAGGTGAAACGCCTCTCGGGGTGTGGAGGGGTAGGTCGGCATGGCGCGCCGACTGTCCCGAGCGAATCTCGCGCTGTCAACGTCGCGATGGCGTGCGGATGAAACCCTTTGGCGCCTTGGGGTGAGTCAAGGAAATGCCGGTTCGCCGTATTAATGCGCATGGGGACGAGGCCGCCCGCCACCGCGCCAGGCAGGCCCCGGAAGCAGCACGCGCGGTACCGATGGAGCAGCATCCATGTCGCTCATGCCTGTGGTCGGACCCCGTAGTGGAGAGGGGGCAGTGATGGAGCTGAACGTTTCGAGGCCGGTGTTCGCCAAGGGGTTCTGGACGCGCGCGCAGCGCAAGCCCGCGCAGGTCCGCAAGGATGCGTCGCTGACCCGCTGGGAGTCGCAGCCGTGGCGCCGTCAACTCCGCGACGTGGCGGAGTACGAGCACCCGGTGGCGCGAGCCGCGCTGGTGCAGGCGCTGATGGCGGAGGGCCTGACCATGGACGCGGACGCCGCGCGCTTCGCGGGTGCCAGCGAGGACCGCGACTGCATCAGCATCGCGCAGGTGCTGCGCTTCGCGGACACGCTCGCGCTGCGCATGGCGATGGCGTGCACGGATGACCACGTGCTGCAGCTCGCGCACCTGCGCCGCGACGCCGAGGCCCTGGCGGAGCGCATGATTGAGTGGGCCAACGCCGGCCGCCTGTAGGCCGCGTGCCTGGCGGGCAGGCACCCTCGTGAGGACCGGCGCCTCCGCCACGGAGCGGCTCCCGCCGCGTCCTCCTTGACAGCGTGGGAGCCCGGCTGTTCTCACGGAGACATGCTCTCCTCGCTCGTCCTGGCCGCCACCCTGGCCGCGGCCCCCGCCCCCCGTACCGCCGCGTCCGCGCAGACGCTCGTCCATGTCCCGAAGGTGGACGCGCTGACGGGCCTGGCCGCGTTCATGGAGCGCGCGGGCCAGCACGCGGCGCTGCTGCGCCCCGCGGCGTGGCGCTCGGAGCTGCACCCCTTCCTCGTCATCGACCCCACGCGGCCCCAGTCCCTGTCCGAGCTGGGCCTGGACCCGTCCGGCCCGGCCACCGTGTCCATGCGGGAGGACGGTCGCGTGTCGTGCATGCGCGTGTCGGACGCCAAGGTGTTCCAGGAGAAGGCCGCCGCGGCCATCACCGCCGCGGGAGGCACCGACGCCAAGCCCACCACGCGGCAAGGCGTCACCACGCTGCATGTCGAGCGCGACATGGGGGGCAGCATGGGCTACGCGCTGAAGGGCAAGGAGGTCTGCGCCTTCGGTGCCATCGAGCGTGGTGGCGCCGCGCTGCTCAAGGAGTCGGTCCGGCTGGTGGGCAAGACGCCCGCGCCGGACGCGCGGCTGGGCAAGTTGCCGGGCGTGGCCTACGTCGTGTCGGGCACCACGGTGGTGGGCCTGGACGGCACCGCCAACGGACTCCAGGCGGAGGGCGTCACGACGAAGCTGCGGCTGCCCGCCTTCCAGGCGAAGGGCACCAGCCCGTACGCGGCGGCGAAGCTGGACGGGCTGCTCTTCTCGCGGGCCTCGGTCTCACCGGCGGGCGTCACGGACACGGTGGACACGATGCGCTCCGTGCTCCAGGCCCTGTGCACCGCGTGCCCGAAGGACTCGCTGCATTCGATGGCGAAGGCCGTGGCGAAGCAGCTCACCGGCAACCTGCTGGTGAACATGGACCACGTGCAGGTGCGCGGCTCGTTGCGCTCGATGACCACCCGCTTCTTCGCGGTGCGTCAGGCCGTGGCCGCCGAGGTGAAGGACGCGGCGGCGGTGAGGTCCGCGCTGGCGCCGCTGAGCCAACTGCCCGACGTGAAGGTCTTGCAGGACGGCTGGCTGCTCCCGCTCAAGGGCGGCAACGTGCTGGTGCGGCTCCAGGGGAAGCACCTGGTCGTCGGCAACGAGGAGACGGTGACGCAGGCCACCGTGGCGGCGCTGACCGACGCCAGCGCGAAGCAGGAGCGCGCGGTGGAGTTCGCCGTGGACCCCAAGAAGGTGGCGCGAGGGCTGTCGCAGATCTCCCTGTCGGACATCCTGTCGGACGAGCTGATGGCCGCCCTCTTCGCGGCCAGCAGCGAGCTGGGGCCCCTGCTGGCGCGCAGTGAGCGCATCACCGGGTGGATGGACAGCGCTCCCGGCGGAGGCCACCGCGTCTCGATGAACTGGGTGCTGCCCGCGCCGTAGCCGAAGACGTCCCCGTGATATGCCGGGGACACGCCGCGTGACGGCCTTGGCGCGCGGCACAGGGGGACCCAGTCATGATGATGTTCTTGCCCCTCGGGGTGGATGAAACCGAGCTGGACAGGCTGCCTCGGGTCTCCATCACCATCGCGGCCCTCTGCGCCGTCGTCTTCTTCATCACCTGGGTGTTTCCGTCCGAACCGCTGGGCGTCGGCGAAGGCGACCTGCGGTCCATGCTGGAGCAGTCGCTCGTGCACCCGGACCTGGAGTTCCCGCCCGCCTGTGGCGAGCGACTCCTCTCCGAGGGAGGCCGAAAGCTGGTGACCCGGCTGCGCGCGCGAATCGAAGCGCCCACCGATTTCGTCAACGTCGCCCAGCGCCAGCAGGCCCTGGACGAGCGGTGTCAGGAGCTGCTCGCGAGCCAGGAGTCGAGCCTGTTGTGGCGCCTCTCGCTCGTCCCCGCGCGCGGGCTCGTGCAGCCCGGCTGGCTGACGTACATGTTCCTGCACTTCGGGTGGATGCACCTGCTGGGGAACCTGCTGTTCTTCTACATCGCGAGCCTGCTGCTCGAGGACGCGTGGGGACGGCCGCTCTTCGCGGGCTTCTACCTCGCGGGGGGCCTGTTCGCGGGCGTGGCCCACTACGCGCTCGACACCTCCTCCGAGGCGCTGATGGTGGGCGCGTCCGGCGCCGTGGCCGCGTGCATGGGCGCGTTCTGCCTGCGCTTCGCCCAGCGGCGGGTGCGCATCGGCTACTTCGTCTGGCTCCTGAAAATCTTTCGCGGCACCTTCCCCGTGCCGGGCTGGCTCTGGGCGGGCCTGTGGTTCGGCAACGAGGTGCTCAACTACCTCGTCTGGGGCAACAACACGGGCGTGGCCGTGATGGCGCACATCGGCGGCTTCGTCTTCGGCTTCGCGGGCGCATCGCTGCTGCGCATCACGAGCCTGGAGGAGCGCGTCGTCGCGCCCGCGCTGGCGGCGAAGCAGGGCGGCTGGGTGGCCGACCCGCGGCTGGCGGAGGCCCAGTCGGCGCTCGACCGGGGTGACCTCGACGCCGCGCGCGATGGCTTCACGCGCCTGATCAAGAGCCAACCGGACCAGGTGGACGCGCTGCTCGCGCTGGGCCGCATGGAGCTGGAGAACGGGGAGACGGAGACGGGCATGGCGCGGGTGGAGCGCGGGCTCCTGACGCTCGCGGGCCGCGCGTCCACGGACGCGGTGTGGTTCGCCATCGAGGCGTTGGGCCCGCTGTTCACCGTCGCCACGGTGCGGCCCGCCTCAGCCTGGCGGCTCGCGCAGGCGATGGATGCGGAGGACGCGCCTCCAGGTGCTTCGGAGACGACGGAGGCGCTGTACAGCGTGGCGGGCTCGGGTTCGGGAGCCATCGCGGTGCGCGCGCTCATCCGCGCGGCGGAGCTGCGGCTGGCGCGCACGCAGGACCCCGAGCGGGCGGCGGAGTACCTGGCGCTGGCGAAGCCACGGCTGACGGGAGAAGCGGCCGCGTTGGCGGGACGTGTCCAGGAGCTCGACGCGGAAGTCGCGCGATTGGCGGAGGAGAACGCCTGGAGGCGGCGCGATGCCGCGCCCACGGCCGCCGTGGAGACTCCGCCCGCGCCGCCGCGCATCATCCCCTGCCGCATCGTGGGAATGACGGACATGGCCCTGAGTGTCGAGGCCACCACGGGCCAGCGACGGACGCTCGCCATGACCGAGGTGCTGGCCATCGCCGTGGGCCTGCTGCCCCTTGCCGGACCGCCGGGCACGCCGCCGAGACAAACGGTGCTCACCGACCTGGTCGTCTCGTGGGGCGACGCGGGAGAAGGGCCCACGGTGCTGCGGGTCAACATCGTGGGGCTCGCGTTGAACCATTTCTACCCGGGCGTCCCGCCGCGAGAGGCCTATGCGCGGTTCCTGGCGGACATGTTCGAACGCACCCACGCCAACGCGCTTCCGGATGCAGCGTCGCTCAAGCAGGGCCAATACCCGCGCTTCAACAGCGAGGCGGAGCTGAGCCAGCACTTCTACGGCATGAGCGCGGAAGCGGCCTGAGTGCCGTGTTGCCCGTGGGCACGCAGCGCTGCGCGCAACGCACGCCTCACACGAGGTCGTCGAGGGCCATCTCAGCCTGCTCCCGGTAGAGCGGCACCGGCTCCACGGCGAGCACCCCCTCCAGCAGCGCGCGCGCACCCGCGATGTCCCCCGTCTCCCGGAGGCGCCGGGCGCCCGTCAGCGCGCGCATGAGGCGCTGCGAGCCGTCACGAATACGGCGGCGCGTCTCCAGCAGCAGGTCCGTCGCCGTCGCGACACCGGACACGGCGGCCCGAGCCTCTTCATCGGGAATGCCCACCTCCCGTGCGGAGCGGTGCAGCAAGCCGCGGACCTCGGCCGTCAAGGACAGCGACTCCCCTTCATCCACGCGCCGCGCGAGTTCACGCACCGGGTCCCAATCAATCGACTCGGCCATCGCCCTACTCGCCCTTCCCGACACGGCGGCACTTGTCCACGGGCCACTCACGCTGGCCTTCGCAGTACCGGAAGCAGTCGTAACAAGAGCCAGACCACTTCTGCTCCTGGCACAGGGCATAGGCGTCGATGCACACCTGCTTCCATTCAGGAAGGGTGTCCGCGCTGGCGTCGGCCGCGGCCTCGGCGGCCTTCATCGGCGCCAGGTACTTGCGCAGCTCCGAGGCCGTCAGCCCACAGCGCTCGGGCGTCGCCGGATGCGTCTTCACGCAGCAGCTCACCGTTGAATCCGTGGGGCCGCACTGCGACTGAGCCAGATACACGGGCGGCTGCGACGCGGTGGAATGCGCGCTCCCGCTACACCCCAGCGCCGACAGGGCGACGGCGGCCAGGGGACCACGCAGCGGGCGGACATGCGAGGATAGCTCGTTTTCCACGAATAGCAGCCTACACGGGCTTCGTTCGCGAGCCATCCTCCTTTTGCTCCGGCCGCCCATGCCCCCACCTGGCACGGCCCGGAGGACGGAGACCTCGCGGTGGACGGGCGCGTGGGCGCGGAAGCCCCCCGTGCGCCTGCCGCGTCAGCGCCTGTCCCGGACGTCGCCATGCCCCGTGTATGTAACTCACGAGGTAGGTGGAGCAAAGGGAGACTCGACGTGCCGGGTTGCGAGGCGCCCCCGCCAGCAGGCTGTCGGCGCGGCCTCGTCGTCCGCTGGCACGGAGGTGGCCCTTCCCAGCGGGGTGCTCCGAGAGGCGGGCTGGAATGCGCGAGCCCCGCGCGCCTACGCCGGCCGCTCCTGCTGCCACCTCGACTCCCGCCGCCCCCGGCGCTCTTCGCGAGCCTGGTACAGCGTCATGCCGCGCTGCACGTCATTCACATCCAGCGTCCCCGCCAGCGTCCCATCCGGCTCCACCACGACGAGCTGCGGCACCTCCTCCTCCGCCATGCGCCGCAGGGCCACCCAGCCGTCCTCATCCAGACGCACGACCACCGCGGGCTGCATCACCTCGCGCGCCGTGCGCGTCATCCGCTCCGCATCGGGTACGCTGCGCACGACCTCCAGCGCCACCTGCCCCACGGGCCTGTCGCCCTCCGTCACCGGCAGCAGCAACAGCCGCTCGCGACGCAGCGCCCACAGTGTCTCTTCCAGCGACGCCCCCGCGCTGACGCCCACGCGGCGCGGCGTCATCAGGTCGGCCACGGGCACGCGCTCCAGCGTCGCCTTCATCCGCACCTGCTGCGCCTCGCCCTGCGCGCCCATGAAGATGAAGAACGCGATGACGGCCAGGAACGGGTTGAACGACAGCACCGCCCACACCCCGAAGAGCACCGCGAAGCCGCGCCCCAGCAGCGACGCCACCTGCGTCGCGCGCACGGCGCCCAGCCGCCCCGTCAGCGACGCGCGGACAATGCGCCCGCCGTCCATGGGGAACGCGGGCAGCAGGTTGAACACGCCCAGGAACAGGTTCAGGCTCGCCATGTAGAAGAGCGCGAACTGGGCGTTGAAGGAGCCCGCCTCCTGGAGCAGCCACGTCGCGCCGCCCAGCAGGACCGCCAGCAGGATGCTCGTCAGCGGCCCCACCGCGGCCATCAGCGCTTCGTCCCGGGGACGCGGCGGCGCCTCCGTCAGCTCGGACACGCCGCCCACCATCATCAACGTAATCGAGCGCACCGTCCCGCCCCGGCGCAGCGCGTACACGGTGTGGGCCAGCTCGTGGACGAACACGGACGCGAACAGCCCCACTGCCACCGCCAGGCCCCACAGCGCGGGTGAGCCACTCAGCCGCTCCGAGGGGACCTCGGCCACCTCCGCCGCGCGCCGGAAGGCCCCGCCGAACAGGAAGGCCAGCACCGGCAACACAATCACCAACGAGAAATGGACGCGGATGGGAATGCCGCGGAACGAACCGATTTGAAAGGAACCTCGCGCGGCACGCATGACGCCCCTCCTTGAGCTGGTCGCCTCAAATTCCATCCCACCCACGCGTCGCGCACGGGCCCGGGGACGGCCCGGTCGCCCGCCCGCCCCCTGAGTGCACCCGGTCCCGGCCCCGAAGATGTCCGCCGCCGAGCAGGGGCCCGCGCACCCGGCCCCGCTCCCGCCCCAACCCGCCTACGCTGGCCCCCGCGGCATCTGCGTCCCCCGCTGGAGGCCCCTCCCATGTGGAATCCCGTCGCGTCCGCGCGAACTGTCTGGCGTTTGACACGGGCCGTCAGGGACCCGGCGAAACTCCAGGACGTCCTGGGTCTGGCCTCCGCCATCGCGCCCCCCGTGGCGATGCGGCGGCTGGTGGAGCGGTTGATGCACCACGCCACGGCCGCCCAGGCCTTCGTCGAGCGGCCCCGCGTGGGGATGCTCCACCTGCCCACGCTGCGCGCGCTGCCGCCGCACACCCTGGGACATGCCTTCGCGCACCACCTGGACGTGAACCACCTGGATCCCCACGCCCTGCCCTACCTGGAGGCGCACACCGACGAGGAGTACGTCAGGGCGCACCTGCTCGAGTCCCACGACATCTGGCACGTCCTCACCGGCTTCCCGACGGACGTGGCGGGCGAGCTGGGCATCCAGGCCTTCAGCCTGGCCCAGGTGGGCAGCCCCTTCGCGCTGGGGGTGCTCGCCGGCGGGCTGACGAACACCCTCCTCTATGCGTTCTCCGAGCGCGAGGTGCGCATGCGCGCCATCGTCCGGGGGTGGCTGCTGGGGCAGCGGGCCCAGCTCCTCTTTGGAGCGCCGTGGCGGCGGATGTGGGAGGCGCCGCTGGAGGAGGTCCGGGGGCGCTACGGCCTGAATCTGGCGGCGGTGGAAGCCGCGCTTGACGACGCCATGCGTCCCGCCATGGACGCGCGGAATCCGGGGGGCGCGTCCCCGCCCCAATCATGCTAGACGCGGCCCCATGGACCAGACTCCCGAGAAGGACCCCCTCCGCGCGCGTCTCGAGAAGATGGAGAAGCAGGCCGAGCTGGGTGGCGGCGCCGACCGCATCGCCAAGCAGCACGAGGCCGGCAAGCTGACGGCCCGCGAGCGCATCGACCTGCTGCTCGACCCCGGCTCGTTCTGCGAGCTGGACAAGTTCGTCACCCATCGCTCGAGCGAGTTCGGCATGGGCGACAAGAAGATTCCGGGCGACGGCGTCGTCACCGGCTACGGCACGGTGGAAGGACGCAAGATCTTCGTCTTCGCCCAGGACTTCACCGTCTTCGGCGGCTCGCTGTCGGGCGCCTACGCGCAGAAGATCTGCAAGATCATGGACCTGGCCACCCGCGTGGGCGCGCCCGTGATTGGCCTGAACGACTCGGGCGGCGCGCGCATCCAGGAGGGCGTGGAGAGCCTCGCCGGCTACGCGGACATCTTCGTGCGCAACACGCTGGCCTCCGGCGTGGTGCCGCAGATCTCGCTCATCATGGGTCCGTGCGCGGGCGGCGCGGTGTACTCGCCGGCCATCACCGACTTCATCATGATGGTGAAGGACACGTCGTACATGTTCATCACCGGCCCGGACGTCATCAAGACGGTGACGCACGAGGAGGTGTCGAAGGAAGCGCTGGGCGGCGCCGTCACGCACAACCAGAAGTCGGGCGTGGCCCACTTCGCCGCGGAGAACGAGCAGGCCGCCATCGTGATGACGCGCGAGCTGCTCTCCTTCCTGCCCTCCAACAACCAGGAGGAGGCGCCCGTCCAGCCGTGTGAGGACGACCCGTTCCGCGCCGAGGAGTCGCTCAAGACGATTGTCCCGAGCAACCCCAACAAACCCTACGACATCAAGGAAGTCATCAAGGCCGTCGTCGACGACAAGCACTTCTTCGAGGTGCAGGAGCACTTCGCCAAGAACATCGTCATCGGCTTCGCGCGCATGAACGGCCGCAGCGTGGGCGTGGTCGCCAACCAGCCCGCGGTGCTCGCCGGCGTGCTGGACATCGACGCCAGCATCAAGGCCGCGCGCTTCGTGCGCTTCTGTGACTGCTTCAACATCCCGCTCGTCACGCTGGTGGACGTGCCCGGGTTCCTGCCCGGCACCGACCAGGAGTGGGGCGGCATCATCACCCACGGCGCCAAGCTGCTGTACGCCTACGCCGAGGCCACCGTGCCCAAGGTCACCGTCATCACCCGCAAGGCCTACGGCGGCGCGTATGACGTGATGGCGTCCAAGCACATCCGCGCGGACATGAACTTCGCCTGGCCCACGGCCGAAATCGCCGTCATGGGCCCCGAGGGCGCGGTCAACATCATCTTCCGCAACGAGCTGCTCAAGGCGAAGGACGCCGCCGCCGAGCGCACCCGCCTGACGGCCGAGTACCGCGAGAAGTTCGCCACCCCGTTCAAGGCCGCCGAGCTGGGCTACATCGACGAAATCATCCGCCCCGAGGAGACGCGCGCCAAGCTCATCCGCGCCCTGGAGCTGCTGAAGGACAAGCGCCAGGAGAACCTCCCCCGCAAGCACGGCAACATCCCCCTCTGAGGGGATTCCGGGCCGCGCCTGCCCGCTCTCTGCTGTCCGGAGGGCAGGCAGGCACGCGCGATTCGGGAAATTTGGAGGTGACGAACGGGCTTACAGGGGCCAGGAAAGGAATCACCATTTTGTCCCACCGCCGCCTGCTCCTCTTTCTCTCCGACGTCGAAGGAAACCTCACCGCCCTGCGGCAGACGCTCAAGCGCGTCTGCGAAGCGGTGGACCTCGCCACGCCCGAGGTAAAGTGGGTGGAGCCTCCGCCCGAGGGGCTGGCCGACGCGGGCTGGCACGCCGTCGAGCTGGAGCTCCCCCCCGCCCCCGGACGCAAGGCGCGCAAGTCCGAACAGCCCTTCCTGGAAGAGCAGCTGGACGCCATGAGTCAGGCGCTGGCGCAGGACTTCCGGGACCGCGCGCTGGGCCTCTTCGTGGACCGCGAGCACAGCTACGCCCGCGCGTGTGTCAGCGGCCCGGGCCGCCCGTCCAAGGCCGTGGAAGGTGAAGTGTTGGACGTCTTGCGGCAGGCGGCGCGCTGGCTGGACGTGGAGACGGGCATGCTGGCCCGCCTCTTCGGCGGCGGTAACACGGCGCGCAACCTGCTGGCCGCCGCGGTGGACTTCGGAAACGAACCCAGCCAGTCGGGTCCGCCCAAGCCCCCGGAGCCGGACGAGGACGACCGCTTCGTGGAGGCCAAGCTTTCGCAGGCCCGCGCTTACATGGAGCAGTACCTCAACACCCGGAAGTAGAGGCGGCAAACAGGGGCGCCCCGTGCTAGACGGGCCCCATGCCCAAGATCCGCAAAGTGCTCGTCGCCAATCGCGGCGAGATCGCCATCCGGGTGATGCGCACCTGCAAGGAGCTCGGCATCGCCACGGTGGCGGTGTACTCGGAGGCGGACCGCTCCGCCCTTCACGTGCGCACGGCCGACCAGGCCATCTTCGTGGGGCCCCCGCCCTCGCGTGAGAGCTACCTGGTGCAGCAGCGCATCCTCGACGCCGCGAAGCAGGCCGGCGCGGATGCCATCCACCCCGGCTACGGCTTCCTGTCCGAGAACGCCTCCTTCGTCCGCGCCTGCGAGTCCGCCGGGCTGACCTTCATCGGTCCGCCGGCCTCCGCCATGGACTCCATGGGCGAGAAGACCCGCGCCCGCGCGAACATGATCAAGGCCGGCGTGCCCGTGGTGCCCGGCACCACCGAGCCCGTCGCCACCGTGGAAGAGGCGCGCGCCTACGTGGAGAAGATTGGCTGCCCCGTCATGCTCAAGGCCGCGGGCGGCGGCGGCGGCAAGGGCATGCGCAAGGTGGAGCGCATGGAGGACTTCGAGTCCTCGTGGCGCGCCGCCAAGAGCGAGGCCCTCAACGCCTTCGGCAACGACGCCGTCTACATCGAGAAGTACCTGGAGAAGCCACACCACGTGGAGATCCAGGTCTTCGCCGACCAGTACGGCAACACCATCCACCTGAACGAGCGCGAGTGCTCCGCGCAGCGCCGTCACCAGAAGGTGGTGGAGGAGACGCCCAGCCCCATCCTCTCGCCGGAGCTGCGCGCGAAGATGGGCGAGGTCGCGGTGAAGGCGGCCAAGGCCGTCAACTACGTGGGCGCCGGCACGGTGGAGTTCCTGGTCGACGTGCACCGCAACTTCTACTTCCTGGAGATGAACACCCGCCTCCAGGTGGAGCACCCGGTGACGGAGTGGGTGACGGGCCTGGACCTGGTCGCCATGCAGATTCGCGCCGCCGAGGGCGAGAAGCTCGGCCTCACCGAGGCGCCCCGGCCGAACGGGCACTCCATCGAGGTGCGCGTCTACGCCGAGGACCCGAGCCGCAACTTCATGCCCAGCCCGGGCAAGATCACCTACCTGCGCGTGCCGGGTGGACCCAACGTGCGCGACGACTCGGGCGTGTTCCCCGGGTACACCGTGCCCAATGTCTACGACCCGATGATCTCCAAGCTGTCCGTGTGGGCCCCCACGCGGCGCGAGGCGATTGCCCGGACGCAGCGCGCGCTGTCCGAGTACGTGGTGAAGGGCATCACCACCAACATCCGCTACCTGAAGGCCATCCTGGCGAACCCCGAGTTCATCGAGGGCGACTACGACACCAGCTTCCTCACCCGCCAGCACGACGCGCTGCTGGGCGCCGAGGACCCGAAGCTGAGCGAGATGGCGCTGCTGGCCAGCGTGGTGCACACGTACCAGAAGGACCAGAAGCGCCTGAAGACGCTGCCCGCCGCCAACGGTGGCCAGGGCAACGGCGGCGTCTCCCCGTGGAAGCAGGCGCTGCGCACGCGCCGCTAACCCCCAGCCCTTGAGGACTTCCATGCGTTACTTCGCGAAGCAGCAGGGTCAGAAGGAAGCGGCTCCGGTGGACCTGGAGCCCCTGGGGAACGACCAGTACAAAATCACCGTGAACGGCACCACGTACCAGGTGGACGCGCTGGAGCTGGAGCACGGCACCTTGTCCATGCTGGTGGACGGCGAGTCGTACAACGTCGAGTTCGAGGAGAACGGCGACGAGCTCGGCGTGCTCCTGCGCGGACAGGTGAACCGCATCGACGTGGCGGACGAGCGCCGGCTGCGGCTGCGCGCGGCCAACGCGGCCTTCTCCGTGGAGGGCAAGCAGCTCGTCACCGCGCCCATGCCGGGCAAGGTGGTGAAGGTGCTGGTCCAGGTCGGCGACGAGGTGAAGGAAGGCCAGGGCCTCGTCGTGGTGGAGGCCATGAAGATGGAGAACGAGCTCAAGAGCCCCAAGGCCGGCAAGGTCACGGAGCTGTTCGCCAAGGAAGGCACCCCCGTGGAGAACAACGCCAAGCTGGTGGTGGTGGAGTAGCGCGATGGAGATGCTCTGCTCCCTGCGCACCGTCACCGAGGCCCAGCGCGTCGCCCTGCTTCGAGCGCCCGAGGCGCTGGAGGCGTTCCTCGACGACGAGGAGGACTTCGGTGACGCGCAAGGCTCGGCGTTCCTGGAGCTGGACATCGGCGAGGCGTGGCACGGGCTCCAGTACCTGCTGACCGGCACGCCGTGGGAAGGCGCCGCGCCCCTGGACTTCCTGGTGCGCGGCGGCGAGGACGTGGGCGACATCCCCTCCGACGAGGGCACCGCCCGCATCTTCACCGCCGAGCAGGTGAAGGCGCTGTCCACCGCGCTCCAGCGGGTGACGGAGAAGACGCTGCGCTCGCGCTACGACACGGCCGCCATGCAGGCCCAGGACATCTACCCCGGCACCTGGGATGAGCCCGAGACGGAAGTGGACCCGCTGGAGGAGCTCGTCTCCTACTTCGAGGAGCTCCAGAAGTTCGTGGCCACCGTCGCCACGCGCGGCGAGGCCCTGCTGGTGCACATCGGCTGAGGTGATGGCGTGACGTGACGGGCGCTCAGCCCGTCACCACGTCGTGCCCCAGCTTGAGCACCAGGGCGAGCACCACGCCCAGCACCACCTTGCGGACCAGTTTGTCGCCGCCCTGCACCGCCAGGTGCGCGCCCAGGTAGGCGCCGGCGAACTGCGCGCCCGCCATGGGCAGCGCGACCTTCCACAGCACCACGCCCTTGAGGGTGAACAGCGCCACGGACGCGAGGTTGGACGCGAAGTTCACCACCTTCGCGTCCGCGGACGCGCGCGCCAGCCCGTGGCCCAGCAGGGACGAGAAGGCCACGATGAGGAAGGTGCCCGTCCCGGGCCCGAAGAAGCCGTCATAGGTGCCGATGGCCAGCGCGATGAGCGCGCCAATGGCCCGGGCCCGCGCGGGCGGGCGGGGCTCGGGCGTGTCCCCCGGGCGCGGCGCCTTGCGGAAGGCGAGGAACCCCGCCACCGCGATGAGCAGCACCAGCACCAGCGGCTTGAGCACCTCCGGCGACACCAGCAACACCAGCGCGGCCCCCGCGAAGGCGCCGCCCAGGCCGAAGGGGAACGTCGTGCGCGCCAGCGTCCCGTCCACCAGGCCCGCGCGCGAGAAGCGCACCAGCGCGGCGAACGAGCCGAAGACGGACTGGCCCTTGTTGGTGCCCAGCGCCACGTGCGGCGGCAGTCCGGCGGCCAGCAGCGCGGGCAGCGAGATGAGCCCGCCGCCCCCCGCGATGGCGTCCACCATGCCCGCGACCAGCGCGGCGAGGCACAGCAGGATGAGGTGCAGCGTGCTGACGTCCACGTCCACCGGGATGGACCTCCTCGCGGGCGGCGCCTGGGTATCACGGGCCCGGGCCGCCGCCCATCACCGCCCGCTTCTTGCGTCATCGCCTGCCTTGGGCGTCAATGCCGGGACGCCCCCACTCCCCCCGCCGAGGTCCCCGTGCTCGCGACCCTCATCACCACGTTGGCGCTCACCCTGGGCTCGGTTCCGATTCCACAGGACCCCTCCGCCGCCACCTGCCGCTCCATCGACGGCAAGGTGTCCTGTGGCTACAAGTGCTTGTCGGACGGACAGCGCGTGCGGTGCGCCCAGACGCTGCAGGGCCACTGCCAGGTGATTGACGGACAGGCTGTCTGCTTCGACCCGCCGGCGCACGTGCGGAAGGCCTATGGCGACGCGCTGCCCAAGCCCGAGTGTCAGAGCGTCGATGGCGCGGTGGCGTGTGGCTACAACTGCGTGACGCAGCCCGGGCGCGTGAAGTGCGCGCAGTCCCCGGCGGGCGTGTGCCGCAGCCGCGGCGGCGAGCTGGAGTGCTTCGACCCATCCGCGGTCGTCTTCGCCGTGTACGGCAAGGACACGCCCCGCGCGGAGTGTCACAGCAACGCCGTGGAGTCGACGTGTGGCTACAACTGCATGAAGTCCGCGGAGGGCATGCGCTGCGCCCGGACGCCCGCGGGCATCTGCAAGGTCGCGGGCAGCAAGGTCACCTGCTTCGACCCGCCGCCCGCCGCGCTGTGCGCCTGGAAGCGCGAGCTGCCCACCCCGCAGTGCAAGAACAGCGAGCGGGGCCCGGTGTGCGGGTACGCCTGCGCCACCGCCTTCACCCAGTCCGCGTGCGCGGCCACCCCGGACGGGGTGTGCAAGGTCTTCGACAGCGAGGTCCACTGCTTCGACCCGCCGGCTGAACAGAAGGCCGACACGGCGTGTCTGGCGGCGCTCGGACTGGCGGCGCTGGATGGCGCGGCGCCCTGAGTCGAAGTAAGGGGCTGGCGCTCCGGCCGTCCGCTTGGATGTGCCGGAGGACAGCGGTAGGGTTCGCTTTTCTCGCAGCACGAAGGAGCAAGGCCGCGCATGGCGGAGGGTGAGGTCCGGCAGTACTGGGTCCGCAACGACAGGGGCACCATGTGGGGGCCCCTCACCCTGCCGACCATCGAACTGCTCATCGAGAGCGGCTCCATCCAGGGCCGGCTCCAGATGTCCGAGGACGGGCTCAACTTCGCCTTTCCCTGGCGCTTCCCCGAAGCCCGGGACGTCGTCCCGCGTGAGCTGTGGGGCCCGGGAGCGCCCGCCTCGGTGGAACAGGCGGCTTCCTCGCAAGGTGCCCAGGCGGCCGTCCCTCCAGGGGGCCGCGCGCCGACGCTGGGTGGGCCGCCCATGGCAGGCCCGGGCGGAGCGCCTGTGGCAGGCCCAGGTGGAGCACCCATGACGGGTCCTGGCGGGGCGCCCATGGCGGGCCCTGGCGCGGCGCCAGTCGCCGGCCCGGGCACGAGGCCCGTGGCGGGTCCTGGCGCGGCGCCAGTCGCCGGCCCGGGCACGAGGCCCGTGGCGGGCCCTGGCGCGGCGCCCATGGCGGGCCCGGGTGCGCGAGCCGGCGTGGACCCCGCTCGACGTCCGGTGGCTCCCGCACAGCAGGCGCGGCCTCCCGCTGCCGCTGCGCAACGTCCACCGGGAGCACCCGCCGCGGCGCCCACGGCCAGCCCCGCCCCGCATCCCGCGCCCCTCCCCGTGGCCGTCCCCGCGGTGGAGGGCGATGACGCCGCGCCGGAGATTCCAGCGCGTGGTCCGCTGGAGCAGTTCTCCCCCATCCGCCTCTACGGCCGCATCGCCGCGCGAGAGCAGACGGGCCTGCTCACGCTGACGCTGGCGGACCGCGCCGTCCACATCCACTTCCGCAAGGGCAACCCCGAGTTCGTCGACTCGACGCACCCGGAGGAGGCGCTCGGGCCGTCCTTGATCGCGGCGCAGCTGCTCACGGCCGCGCAACTCCAGCAGGCCGAGCCCTCCCTGGAGCGCTTCGGCGGAGACCTGCTCACCGCGCTCTTCGGACTGGGCCTGCTCCAGCCCGCCACGGCCTTCGCGTTCCTGGCGCAGCGCGCGGCGGGCATCCTGGGCCGGGGCCTCAAGGCGGAGGCAGGCACCTTCACCTTCGAGCTGCGAGACCTGCCGGCCAACAAGGCGATGCCGCTGGGCAACCGGTGGGCGGTGCTGAGCGACACGGTGCGCCGCATCCCTTCCGCGGACCTCAAGCGCAGGCTGACGATGGTGCTCCCGCTCCCCATCATGAAGTCCGGCGGCGTCGTGGCCGCGAGCGAGCTGCGCCTCACGCCACATGAGGTCCGCGCGCTCACGGTCATCGACGGCGTGCGCTCGATTGCGCAGCTCCTGACGGACTTCGCGCAGGACGCGGACCACCTGCTGCGGCTCGCCTTCCTGCTCAAGGAGCTGGATGCGGTGTCGTTCGCCGGGCAGGCCCGGACCGCCCCGGGCGCCGAGCAGGCCACCGGCGCCTCGCAGCGTCCTGGCGGAGCCAACACCGCCGCGGGACAACACGTTGGAGCCCCTGGTGCACAGCCCGCTGGGATGCCGGGACAGCACGGCGCCGGGGCACAGCGTCCCGCGGCCCCAGGCGCGGTCGGCGCGCAACACCCCACGGGCCAGCCCATCCCTGGCGCTCAGCGTCCCGCGGGCACCCCGCCCAACATCGCGGGCGGACAGCCCGTCGCGGGCGCACAGTCTCCTGTTGGCACCGCGCCCAACATCGCGGGAGGCCCGCCCGTCGCAGGCGCTCAGCGCCCGCCAGGCCCCAACGTCGCGGGCGGACAGCCCATCGCGGGCGCGCAGCGTCCGGCGGCCCCGGCCCCCAACGTCGCGGGCGGGCAGCCCATCGCGGGCCCCGGCACGGCGGGTGCGCCCACCTCGGGCCCCAGCGCGGCGGGAGCCCCGCGCCCAGCGGGCACCGCCCCCAACCAGCCCATCGCCGGTCCCGGCGCCGTGGGCGCGCAGCCTGGAGCACCGCGCCCCGTGCCCACCGCGGGCCCGGGAGCACGTCCCGCGAGCCCCGTGCCCACCGCGGGCCCGGGAGCACGTCCCGCGGGCCCCGTGCCCACCGCGGGCCCGGGAGCACGTCCCGCGAGCCCCGTGCCCACCGCGGGCCCTGGCGCCACCGCCGCGCGTCCACCGCAGTCCCCCGCCGCCGCGCCCGCGAATGCGCCCGGCGCGGACGAGATTCCCGCCCTGCGCCAGCTCACCACCGCGATGAAGCAGCAGAACCACTTCCAGCGGCTCGGGCTGACGGAGCAGACGAACTCCAGCGCGGTGAAGATCGCCTACTTCCGCCTCGCCAAGCTCTACCACCCGGACACGCTGCCGCAGGGCGCGCCGCAGGAGCTGGAGAAGCTGAAGGCCGAGGTCTTCGCGTACATCGGCGACGCCTACCGCACGCTCTCCGACGACAAGAGCCGCGCCAGCTACATCGAGGAGCTCAAGAGCGGCGGCAGCGGCGACGGCGTGGACATCAACGGCATCCTCATGGCCGAGGAGCTGTTCCAGAAGTCCTGCATCCTGGTGAAGGCGCGCAAGTTCCCGGACGCCGTGAAGATGCTCGACGAGGCCATCAAGCTGAACCCGGAGGAAGCGGAGTTCTACGCGTGGCGGGGCTACGCGCGCTTCTTCACCGCGGCGGACAAGAAGGCCGCCCAGCCCGAGGCTTTCCGGGAAATCCAGAACGCCATCCGGCGCAATGAGCGTTGCGCGCCCGCGCACTACTTCCTCGGGGTCATCGCCAAGCTGACCGGGGATGTCTCCGGGTCGCTCAAGCACTTCAAGCGCACCGTGGAGCTCCAGCCGGACCACATCGACGCGCAGCGAGAAGTCCGCATGGCGTCGCAGAAGAAGTAGGGTGCGCCCCCTCACCTCGGGGCCCTGGAGGCCCCACCCGAAACCATGAAGGAGAGAAGCAACGTGCCGCTCACTGGGAAGCAACGCCGCCATCTGCGCGCGCTAGGACACCACCTGGAACCGGTGGTCATCGTCGGCCAGGCCGGCGTCACCGAAGGTGTCATCGCCGCCGTCGAACAGGCGCTGCAGGACCACGAGCTCATCAAGGTGAAGGTCAACGAGGGCCCGGAGACGCGCCAGGAGGCCGCCCAGCGCATCGCCGAGGGCACCCAGGCGGAGCTCGCGCAGCTCTTGGGCCGCACCGCGCTCCTGTTCAAGAAGCGCAAGAAGGACTCCAAGTTCGAGAAGTTCTAGCCAGAACCGGACCGGCCGCGCCGCGCAAGCCCTCGGGCCCGCGGCGCCCGGCCCGCTAGTTCGTGAAGCCGGCCGCTCCCGCCACGAGCTCGGCCGCCACGCTCAGCCGCTCCAGCAGCGCGGGCCCGAAGTACTGACGCCGGGACTCGCCCAGGCCGCCCTGCACGTTCGCCGCCGTCTCCACGTACCCCACGTAACCGTCCGCTAGCCCGAGCACGCCCGTGGCCCCCGTGCGCCGCAGCAGCTCCGAGCCCGCCGCCACGCTGGGCTCGCCCGGCACCGCCACCAGCTTCAGCGGCCCCAGCGACAACGCCGCCACCTCCGCCCGCCGGGGCGCGGAATCACACAGCAGGTTGTCGCCCGCCGCCCGCGTCAGCGCCGGCACCAGCCGCGACGAGTCCGGCCGGGGCATCGCCGCGTCCGCGCGCGCCAGCGCCAGCCGCACCGTCTCCCCCACCGGGGCCAGCGGCGCGTTGCCCGCCAGGTCCGCCAGGGCCCGCGCGAAGCCCGACACGCGCTCCAGCCCCTCCCCCTCCGAGTACGCCACCGACGCGTTGCCCACCGCCCCCTGCAACAGCAGCGTCACGCCGCTGCCCTCGTCTTCACGCAGCGCGCTGAGCCGGCCCGGGTAGTCCGGGTCCACGAAGGCCCGGCGCCGAGGCACCATCGTCGGGTGCGCGGCGAAGAACAGCAGCTCCGCCACCGGCGCCTCCGCCCCCCGCAGCACCGCGCGCGTCAGCGTCCCATCCGGGACCTTGCCGCCGCTGCGAGACGCCACGAAGTCCGGCTCGCGCGCCTCGCCCACCTCCAGCGACACCGGCGCCAGCGCGGCGTCGGCGCGGGACAGCGCGTCGCTCGCGGCGGCGGTGATGGCCTCCACCACGTCCTCGCGGTAGCGCCCCGTGCCCGAAAGCTGCGCCACCAGCCGCGGGTCATACCCGCCCAGCGATGAATGCGTGTGGGTGGCGAGCACGAGCACCTCGCTCAACCCCGCCGCCTTCACCCGCTCGCGCACGCGCGTGACGAGCACGTCCGGGACGAGCAGCAGGTCCAACGACACCACCCCCACCCGCGTCCCCCCCGCCTCCAACACCACCGCGCGCGCATGGAGCGGGACGTCGGCCTGCCCCGCCTCGGGCCGGGGCGGCGAGTAGCCCGCCACCACCACCGGAAAGGGCGGCGCGAGCGCCACCTTCGCCGCGCCCGCGCGCAGGGGGCCTTCGCCTTGAACCCGCGACACCAGCACGGGCGCGCGTTCGGCCCAGCTGCCACACCAGTTCCAGGACGCCAGGGCATATGCGGCGCCCGCGGTGAGTAACACCAGGGGAAACAAGGAACGCCAGCGTGCCAGTCGCGAGGAAGCCATGCTCGGGCCAGACTACCCGCAGGGGCTGGGCTTTGGGACGCCTGACTGCCCACATGAAACGACTCTGGCGTCGGGTGGAATACCCACCAGAGGGGCATGCGTTCCTGTTCCGCTCACCGCTCGAAAGGAGTAAGGCAGCGCGCCATGTGCGGCATCTTCGGAATCGTGGGGCACGCCGAGGCCTCCAACCTGACGTACCTGGGACTGCACGCCCTCCAGCACCGGGGGCAGGAGTCCGCGGGCATCGTTGCCTCTGACGGCATGGCGCTGCGTGCGCACCGGCAGATGGGACTCGTCGCCGACATCTTCGACGTCCCGGTGCTCGCCGGCCTGCCAGGGCAGGCGGCCATCGGGCACGTCCGCTACTCCACCGCGGGAGGCAGCGCGCTCAAGAACGCCCAGCCGCTGTTCGTGCAGTACGCGGGCGGGCAGTGCGCCATCGCGCACAACGGCAACCTGGTGAACGCGGCCGAGCTGAAGCAGCAGCTCGAGGCCGACGGCGCCATCTTCCAGTCGGACGCGGACACGGAAGTCATCCTGCACCTGCTGGCCCGCTCCAAGCAGCCGACCTTCGAACAGAAAATCGTCGAGGCGCTGCGCAAGGTGACGGGCGCCTACAGCCTGCTGGTGCTCACGGAGAACAAGCTCGTCGCGGTGCGCGATCCGCACGGCATCCGGCCGCTGGTGCTGGGGCGGATGAAGGAGGGCGCGTACGTGCTGGCCAGCGAGTCCACCGCGCTGGACCTCATCGAGGCGGAAATCGTCCGCGAGCTGGAGCCGGGCGAGCTGCTCGTGGTCGAGAACGGGCTGATGCGCACCAGCAAGCCCTTCGCGGAGCCCCCGCGGCAGGCGCGCTGCATCTTCGAGCACGTGTACTTCGCCCGCCCGGACTCCACGCTGTTCGGCAGCAACGTGTACGAGGTGCGCAAGGAGCTGGGCCGGCAGCTCGCGAAGGAGCAGCCCGCGCCCGGCGCGGACCTGGTCATCGCGGTGCCGGACTCGGGCGTGCCCGCGGCCATCGGCTTCTCGCAGGCCAGCGGCATCCCCTACGACGTGGGCCTCATCCGCAGCCACTACGTGGGCCGCACCTTCATCGAGCCGCAGCAGTCCATCCGCCACTTCGGCGTGAAGCTGAAGCTGTCCGCCGTGCGCCAGGTGCTCAAGGGCAAGCGCGTGGTGGTGGTGGACGACTCCATCGTCCGTGGCACCACGAGCCGCAAGATCGTGAAGATGATCAAGGCCGCGGGCGCGGTGGAGGTGCACCTGCGCATCTCCTCGCCGCCCACGAAGTGGCCCTGCTACTACGGCATCGACACGCCGAGCCGCCAGGAGCTCATCGCCGCCACGCACACGCTGGAGGAGATCGCCACGTACGTGACGGCGGACTCGCTGGGCTACATCTCCCAGGAGGGCCTGGGCCGCGCGGTGGGCGACCCGGAGCGCGGCAGCTTCTGCACCGCGTGCTTCTCCGGCAAGTACCTCATCGGCGACTTCGGCGAGGAGCGGTCCGAGCCGAGCAAGCTCACCGCCTGACCTGACGCCCACCTCCCCCACGAGGCCCTCTGCCCGCACCGCCGGGTCGAGGGCCTTCGTGCGTCCAGCGCCTACTCGCCCATGAAGTCCGCGAGGTCCGCCGGCAGGGGCGCCTCGAAGGCGACCTCTTCTCCCGAGCCCGGATGCGGGAAGACGATGCGCGCGGCGTGCAGCGCGTGCCGGGGCAGGCGCAGGCGCTCCCACGCCTCCGGCTCCAGGCTGCGCTTGCTGAAGCGGTCGAAGTAACCGGGGTCCGGCCCGTACATCTTGTCGCCCACCAGCGGGAGCCCCGCGTGGTGCAGGTGGATGCGGATCTGGTGCTGGCGCCCCGTCTCCGGGAAGCACCGCAGCAGCGCGAAGGGCGCCCCGTCACGGGTGAAGCGGCGGAGCACCTGGAAGCGCGTGCGGCTCTCCTTCCCCGCCACCGGGTCGATGCGCACGGCGATGCGGATGAGCTCGGTGCCCTCGGCGATGGGCGCATCGACGGTGAAGGTGTCCTCGGGCGGGTGGCCTTCGCAGAGCGCGAGGTACTCCTTGTGGACGTCGCGCGAGACGAACAGGCGCCCCAACACCCGGCAGGCCTCGGTGGTGCGCCCGCAGACGACCAGGCCGCTGGTCTCCCGGTCCAGCCGGTGCGCGGGCTCGGCGAAGCGCTCACCGAAGCGCTCCCGCAGCAGCGTCACCAGCGTGCCCTTGTGGTAACGCGCGGAGGGATGGATGGGCAGGCCCGCGGGCTTGTCCAGCACCAGCAGCCAGTCATCCTGGAACACCACGGGCAATTCCGTGGGCGTGGGCGGCTCCTCGCTCGCGCGGCGGCGGAGGCGGAAGGACAGCCCGGGGTACACCGGCGTGGAGGGCTTCAGGCGGCGCTCGTCGCAGATGACGCCACGCAGGATGACGCCCTGGAGCCGCTCGGGCGTCATGCGGCGAATCTTCTGCGCCAGGTACGCGTCCAGCCGCCAGCCGGCGTAGTTCGGCTCGACGACGTAGCGGATGTCGACGTAGCCCTCGGGGGCTTCTTCTGGCTGCTCACGGTGCATGGGCCTGTCCGTGCTCTAACACGGCGGGCCCAGAGCGGGCCCCGGAACGCCCAGGGCCCGTCCACTGCACCGTCAGGCCATCAGGCTCAGGCCGAGGCCGCCTGGATGGGCTGGTCCTCGACGCCGAGGAAGCTGGCGAAGAGGTCCGCGATGCGCTCGGCGGCGCGGCCATCCCAGAACTCCGGGACGCGGCCCTGCTTGCCGTGGCCGTCGAGCACCTTGTCGGCCGCCAGGCGGATGCGGACCGGGTCGGTACCCACCACCTCGTTGGAGCCCTCCTCCACGGTGATGGGCCGCTCGGTCTGCTCGCGCAGGGTGAGGCACGGGATGCCCATGGCGGTGGTCTCCTCCTGGAGGCCGCCCGAGTCGGTGAGCACCAGGCGCGCCTTCGAGGTGAGCGCCAGGAAGTCCAGGTAGCCCATGGGGTCCACGGGCCGCAGGTTCGGGCTCTGCTCGAACCAGGAGTCCAGCCCCTGCTCCGAAATCACCTTCCGCGTGCGCGGGTGCACCGGGAAGATGACGGGCAGGCGCGTGGCGACGTGGGCCACCGCGGACAGCAGTCCGCCCAGCAGCTTCGGGTCGTCCACGTTGGAGGGCCGGTGGAGCGTGCACACCGCGTAGCCGTGCGGGATGAGCCCCAGGTCCTTCAGCACGGGCAGCTTGTCGGCCTTCTCCCGCGACGCGAAGAGCGAGTCGATCATCACGTTGCCCACGAAGTGGATGCGGGCCGGGTCGGTGCCTTCCTTGATGAGGTTGGCGTCCGCGTCACGCGACGGCGTCAGCAGCAGGTCCGACAGCCGGTCGGTGACGATGCGGTTGATCTCCTCTGGCTGGTGCGGCGAGTAGCTCCGCAAGCCCGCTTCGACGTGCGCCAGGGGAATCCCCAGCTTCGACGACACCAGCGCCGCGGCGATGGTGCTGTTGACGTCGCCCACCACGGACACCAGCGCCGGCGGGTGGGCCAGGAAGACCTTCTCCAGCTCCACCATCATCTTGGCCGTCTGTTGTGCGTGGCTGCCTGACCCAATGCCCAGATGAACGTCTGGGGCAGGCAAGCCGAGGTCGGCGAAGAACACGTCGCTCATCTTTGCGTCGTAGTGTTGCCCCGTGTGGACAAGGATTTGCTCCAACGGGGTACGCTCGGCGATGGCGCGATAGATGGGCGCGACCTTCATGAAGTTCGGACGCGCCCCAACGATATGAATGACCTTCTTCATGTTGCGACCAAAGCTAGGCACTGGAGCCGCGCTGGCCAGTGTCCGATGATGCGAATGTCCAATCCCGGGGGCCGGCATTCGTCGCGAACCTGATAGACGGAGGGGTCATGCAATCTTGCCGGACTGTTGCAGTCATTCCCGCCCGACATGCCAGCACCCGCTTCCCAGGCAAGCCGCTGACGATCATCTCCGGGCGAACAATGATCGAGCACGTCTGGCGCCGCTGCCAGGAAGCCCAGGCCTTCGACGAGGTCTGGGTTGCCACCGATGACGAGCGCATCCGCGCCACCGTGGAGGGCTTCGGCGGCCGGGCGGTGATGACCAGCCCCGCATGCGCCACCGGAACGGACCGGGTCGCCGAGGTGGCGCTCCAACGTCCAGACATCGACATCTGGGTGAACGTCCAGGGAGACGAGCCCCTGGTGGACCCCGCCGCGCTCCAGCGCCTCGCGGGCCTCTTCAGCGACCCCGCCGTGCGCATGGGCACCCTCGTCCGGCCACTCGAGGCCGATGAGGCCAGCAGCCCGCATGTGGTGAAGGCCGTGCTCGCGCTCAACGGCGACGCGCTCTACTTCAGCCGCAGCCTGGTGCCCCACCTGCGCGAGCCCGGCGCGTCCGCGCCCCGGTGGGGCCACATCGGCTTGTACGGCTACCGGCGCGAGGTGCTGCTGGCGCTGGCGAAGCTTTCGCCCACGCCCCTGGAAGAGGCGGAGAAGCTGGAGCAGCTCCGCGCGCTGGAGCACGGCATCCCCATCCGCTGCGCCAAGGTCGCCTCGCATACGGTGGCCGTGGACGTGCCCGGTGACGTGGAGAAGGTCGAGGCCCTCCTCCGCGCGAGAGGGGGCTGAGCGTGGGCTTCTTCAAGAACGTCTTCGGCGGGGGCAAGACAGAGGACGCGGAGGCCGGCACCTCGCAAGCGCCAGCGGCTCCTCCCGGAGCGGGAGCCACCGCCCCGGCCGTCGACCCCGCGGACGCTGCCCTTCCCCTGGAGGCCCGGGTGCCCGCTCCGGCGGAGAGCCCCGCGGCGCCCAGGCCCCCCGCGCCCGTGAAGACGGAGCGCCCCAAAGAGACCCGCAGGACGCAGCAGGAGGACGAGGACATGGAGGGCGTTCAACGGCTGGTGTCGCGCAAGGTGGAGCGGGTGCTGGAGCAGCTCGGGACGGTCGCCACGCGCGCCCGCACGGGCGAGGAGGTCCCCACCATCACCGCCACCCTGCACCTGTCCCACGGGCACACGCTGACGGGCGAGGTCGTGGACTACATCCCGCGCGAATCGGTGCTGCTGGCCCTGGGCAAGGAGGGCCTGCGCCGCTCGGAGTCGGTGGCCTACGTGGACCTCGCCACGGTGGTCGCGGTGTCGGTGAGCCACGCGGAGAAGCTGCTGGAGCTGACGCAGTTGGTGCGGCCCAACCCCACGCGGCAGGACCTCGTCTCGCTGCTGGAGAAGCTGCCCCACGCCCTCACCGAGCAGTTCTGGCCGGGAGAGATGTCGCTGGGGGGCAAGCCCCTGCGCTTCGAGGTGGACTGGGTGGGCCTGGACGACGAGCCGGGCCGGCGCGCGCTCGAGTCGGCCGTGAATGTCACCAGCCACGCGCTGCGCGCCCTGGCCCAGGAGCAGGGACGCGAGGTGCTGCGCCGCATCACCACCGTGCGCTTCCTCAAGGGCCGCGACACGCGCGCCGCCGTGGAGGGTGAGACGGGCACGGTGACGGTGGGCCCGGGCGAGCCCACCGTGTCCGCCTTCCGGAAGTCCTTCGCCGCCGGCATCAAATGACGGGCAGCGACGACGGCTCGGCGTCCAGCGGGAAGGCGCGGTCGAGCAGCGCCAGCTCCTCGGCGGTCAGCACCAGCGACGCGGCGGCGGCGTTGTCGCGCACGTGGGCCTCCCGGCTCGCCTTGGGGATGGCGAACAGCGAGGGCCGGCGCACCAGGAACCGCAACGCCACCTGATACGGCGTGACGCCATGTGCGCGGGCGATGGCGCCCAGCACCTTCCCACCCCGGCTGTCGGGCCGCGGGAAGCTCCCGTTGCCAAAGGGGCTGTAGCCCACCACCGCCACGCCGTTCGCCTCGCACCACGGAAGGACGGCGTGTTCGATGGCGCGCTCCTCCAGGTGGTAGAGCACCTGGTTGCACGCGATGCGCCCCGGGCCCGCCAGCGCGAGCGCCTCCTCCAGGTCCTCCACGTCGAAGTTGCTCACCCCCCAGGCGCGAATCTTCCCGTCCGCCACCAGCTTCTCGAAGGCGCGCACCGTCTCCTCCAGCGGGTGGGAACCGGGCCAGTGCAGCAGGTAGCAGTCGAGCCAGTCGGTGCGCAGCCGCTTCAGGCTCCGTTCACACGCGGCGAGCGTCCCCGCATAGGTCGCGTTGGACGGCATCACCTTCGACACGAGGAAGACCTCGTCCCGCCGGCCCGAGATGGCCTCGGCGACGATGGCCTCCTCCACCTGGCCATGCCCGTACAGCTCGGCGGTGTCCACGTGCGTCATCCCCACGTCCAACCCCGCGCGAAGGGCGCGCAGGGCGCTTGCCCGGTCGTCCGCTTCCATCTGCCAGGTCCCCTGCCCCAGGACGGGCACTGCGACCCGCGTGTTCCCGAATCCGCGCTTCTCCATGGCACTCCCCCTGACGTGGACGGCTGAGCTGCTGGGGAGAGGATTAATACCCCTTCAGCACACACGCAGGCGCCCAGTGCACTGCCCGGACGCTCGCGTTAGTCTCCGCCGGTGTCTTCCCCCGAGAAAGCTTCGACAGCCCGTCCCCCTCCTCGCGTGACGCTGCGCCGCCTGCTGATGCTGGCGCGCCCGGAGGTGGTGCCCCTCGCCGCGGCCACCGTCTTCCTGCTCATCAGCAGCGGCGCAACGCTCGTCTATCCCCGCGCCATTGGCGACCTGGTGGACCAGGCCCTCAACGCCAAGAACCGTCAGGTCGTGGACGGGCTCGCGCTGGTGATGCTCGCCGTGTTCGTGGTGCAGGGCCTCGCCATGGCGCTGCGCGCCTACCTCTTCAACACCGCCGGCGAGCGCGTGGTGGCGCGGCTGCGCAAGGACCTCTTCCGCGCCCTGCTGTCCCAGGAGGTGGGCTTCTTCGACGCCCGCCGCACGGGTGAGCTCACCAGCCGGCTGTCGTCGGACACCACGGTGCTGCAGAACACCGTCACCGCCAACGTGTCCATGTTCCTGCGCTACGCCGTCACCGCCGTGGGCGGCGTGGCCTTGCTGTTCTACACGTCCTTCCAGCTCACGCTGGTGATGCTCACCGTCATCCCGCCAGTGGCCATTGGCGCCGTGTTGTACGGCCGCCGCGTGCGCGCCATCTCCCGCCAGGTGCAGGACGCGCTCGCCGCCAGCGGCGAGGTGGCCGAGGAGGACCTGTCCGGCATCCGCACGGTGCGCTCCTTCGCCGCGGAGCGCCACGAGGTGGAGCGCTACAGCGTCGCCGTGGAGCGCTCCTTCACGCTGGCCAGGGACCGCACGCTCCAGTCCTCCGTGTTCCTGGGCGCCGCGTCCATCGCCGGGTATGGCTCCATCGCCGCGGTGCTGTGGTACGGAGGCCGGCTGGTGGTGGATGGCAGCCTGTCCGTGGGCTCGCTCACCTCGTTCCTCATCTACACCATGCTGGTGGCCTTCTCGTTCAGCGGCATCGCGGAGCTGTGGGCGGACTTCATGCGCGCCAGCGGCGCCGCCGAGCGCGTCTTCGAGCTCCTGGACCGCAAGCCCGCCATCCGCGCCGGCGGCGAGCAGCTGACGGACCTGCGCGGCCACGTGGAGTTCCGCGGCGTCCACTTCGCCTATCCCACCCGGCCCGACGTGCCGGTGCTCCAGGGGCTGGACCTGGAGCTGCGGCCGGGCGAGGTGGTGGCGGTGGTGGGGCCCTCCGGCGCGGGCAAGTCCACGCTGGCCTCCCTGCTGTCGCGCTTCTACGACCCGCAGGGCGGCGAGGTGCTGCTGGACGGCCACCCGCTCACCGCCCTGGAGCCGGAGTGGCTGCGCCGCAACATCGGCATGGTGGCGCAGGAGCCCCAGCTCTTCTCCTGCTCCATCGCGGACAACATCCGCTACGGCCGCCCCGAGGCCACCGATGCCCAGGTGGAGGAGGCCGCCCGCGCCGCCAACGCCCACGCGTACATCGAGCGCTTCCCGGAGGGCTACCGCACCCAGGTGGGCGAGCGCGGCGTGCAGCTGTCCGGCGGCCAGAAGCAGCGCGTCGCCATCGCCCGCGCGGTGCTGAAGGACCCTCGGCTGCTCATCCTCGACGAGGCCACCAGCGCCCTGGACGCGGAGAGCGAGCACCTGGTCAAGGACGCGCTGGAGCGCCTGATGCAGGGCCGCACCACGCTCATCATCGCCCACCGCCTGTCCACCGTGGCCAACGCGAACCGGGTGCTGGTGCTCGACGGCGGCGTCATCATCCAGAGCGGCACCCACGCCTCCCTGATGAGCCAGGAGGGCCTGTACCGGCGCCTGGTGGAGCGGCAGTTTGTCGCAGCTTGAACGTCTGGTGCCCACACGGCTTCCGCCCTGCACCCAGCGACAGTGGCGGCGCTCTCCCGGCCCGATTAAGTCTGGGGCTCCGAAAGGAGGTGATGCCTTGAACGACAGCAACTCCAAGGCGTCCACCTCCGCTCCGGTGGCCTGAAAAGGCGCTGAGGCGGTGGCAGACGCTGGCAGTTCCGGGCCCGTTTCCCGCGAGGGGGACGGGCCTTTTTACGGACGCTCGGGAATGCCGGACCGCCCCTCCTGTTCGGAGCGCGCCAGGGGGAGGCCGACCCAACACGTTTCTTCCGGGAGTCACAGCCGTGTCCATCACCCCATGCCCCAGCCCGCTGCCCACCGCCCTTCGTGACGAAGAGGCCGTCGACACGCAGCGCAACCTCTTCTGCCCCAACTACGACGCCTGCCTGCACCTGGTGGTGAAGCGCGGCTGGGAGGGGTGGAGCTGCCGGAACTGCGACCTGCGCAAGTTCCGCGTCGGCCAGCCGACCGCCCAGGACTTCGCGGTCGCCCGCCCCGGTGGTTGGGACGGCAACTGACGCCGCCCCCCAGGCTCCCAGCGGGCGGCCGTCCACCGAAAACAGAATAATTGACGCATCCCTGCCTCAGTTGGCAGAACGGGACATGCGCTCCAAGAAAACCAAGTTCATCTTCGTGACGGGCGGAGTGGTCAGCTCCCTCGGCAAGGGCCTCGCCTCGGCTTCCATCGGCGCCCTGCTCGAGAACCGCGGGCTGGCCGTCACCCTCATCAAGCTGGACCCCTACATCAACGTGGATCCGGGCACCATGAGCCCGTTCCAGCATGGCGAGGTGTTCGTCACCGAGGACGGCGGTGAGACGGACATGGACCTCGGCCACTACGAGCGGTTCACCAACGCGCGGATGAGCCGGCTCAACAACTTCACGTCCGGCCGCATCTACCACGCCGTCATCATGAAGGAGCGGCGGGGCGAGTACCTGGGCAAGACGGTCCAGGTGATTCCGCACGTCACCGACGAAATCAAGTCCAGCATCCGCCAGGCGGCCCAGGACGCGGACGTGGTCATCGTCGAGGTGGGCGGCACCGTGGGCGACATCGAGTCGCTGCCCTTCCTCGAGGCCATCCGCCAGATGCGCTACGACGTGGGCAGCGAGAACGTCGTCTACGTGCACCTGACGCTGCTGCCGTACATCGGCGCGGCCGGCGAGGTGAAGACCAAGCCCACGCAGCACTCGGTGATGAAGCTGCGCGAAATCGGCATCCAGCCGGACTTCCTCGTGTGCCGCACGGACCGCGAGGTCTCCCGCGAGATGAAGGACAAGATCGCCATGTTCTGCAACGTGGACACGCGCAGCGTGTTCACCTCGCCGGACGTGCGCAGCATCTACGAGCTGCCCCTGGAGCTGCACCGCCAGGGCCTGGACGAGCGGCTCGCGGAGGTCCTCAACATCTGGAGCCGGGCGCCGCACCTGGAGCGCTGGGAGAACATCATCCGCAAGGTGTACGAGCCGGCGCGCGGCCAGGTCCGCGTCGCCATCGTCGGCAAGTACGTCAACCTCACGGAGAGCTACAAGAGCCTCAACGAGGCGCTCCTGCACGGCGGCATCGCCAACGACGTGAAGGTGAACCTGCACTTCGTCGACAGCCAGGAGGTCGAGGAGCAGGGCGCGGAGAAGATGCTGGCCGGCGTGGACGCCATCCTCGTCCCCGGCGGCTTCGGCGTGCGCGGCACCGAGGGCAAGATTTCCGCCGTGCGCTACGCGCGGGAGAAGAAGGTCCCCTTCTTCGGCATCTGCCTGGGGCTGCAGATGGCCGTGGTGGAGTTCAGCCGCACCGTGCTGGGCCTGGCCAACGCCAACAGCCTGGAGTTCAACGAGCACACGCCGCACCCGGTGGTGACGCTCATGGAGAGCCAGGTGAAGGTGCAGGACAAGGGCGGCACCATGCGCCTGGGCAGCTACGCCTGCGCGCTCAAGCCCGGCACCCGCGCCCACCAGCTCTACGGACAGGACACCATCCAGGAGCGCCACCGCCACCGCTACGAAGTGAACAACGCGTACCGCGGCAAGCTGCAGGAGGCGGGGCTCGTCATCTCCGGCGCCAACCCCGAGCTCAACCTGGTGGAGATGGTGGAGCTGGCCGACCACCCCTACTTCGTCGGCTGCCAGTTCCATCCCGAGTTCAAGAGCAAGCCCTTCGCACCCCACCCCCTCTTCTCCGGCTTCATCCGCGCGGCGCTCGCCCAGCGGGACGCGGCGGCCGGTCAGGTGACCGCATGAGTGCCCCCACCCCCATCGAGCTGTGTGGCTTCAAGGTCGGCCAGGGACAGAAGCTGTTCGTCATCGCCGGCCCGGACAGCATCGAGTCCGAGGACATGGCCCTGCGCCACGCCTGGCTGCTCAAGGAAATCACCGGCCGGCTCGGCGTCCCGTATGCCTTCAAGTGCTCCTACGACAAGGCCAACCGCACCAGCGGGAAATCCTTCAGAGGCCCGGGTCTCAAGGAAGGCCTGAGAATCCTGAAGCGGATCCGCGACGAAGTGGGCGTTCCGGTGCTCACGGACGTCCATGAAACGAGTCACGTCGGGCCAGCCTCGGAAGTTGTGGATATCATCCAGATACCGGCGTTCCTCTGCCGGCAGACGGATCTGGTGGAAGCCGTGGCGCGTACAGGCAAGGGCGTGAACCTGAAGAAGGGCCAGTTCGTGGCGCCCAAGGACATCGTCCACTCGGCGCGCAAGGCCTTCGAGGCGGGCAACCCCAACGTGCTCGTCACCGAGCGCGGCTCCACCTTCGGCTACAACAACCTCGTGGTGGACATGCGCGGCTTCGCGCAGATGCGCGACGCCGGCCTCGCCGTCTGCTTCGACGCCACCCACTCCGTGCAGCTCCCCAGCGCCGGCAACGGCGAGACGGCTGGCGAACGCCGCTTCGTGTCATTGCTCGCGCGCTCCGCCGCGGCCGCCGGGATTGACGCGTTGTTCACGGAAGTCCACGAAGATCCGGATCGTGCCCTGTGTGACGGTCCGTGTTCGCTGAATCCACAGATGTTCGAGGACGTGGTACGAAACGTGCTGAGCATCCGCCGCGTCTTGGGACACGAGCCGGGTTGATGCGTCAGCGCACACAGGAGTCGAGCAAGCCATGGTGACGGAAGCCCCTTCCAGACTGGGAAAGGAAGAGCTCACGTCCCGCGCTGCGCGCGTGCGCCTGCTCGTCTTCGACGTGGACGGGGTCCTCACGGACGGGGGCCTCTACTACGGCCAGGACGGCGAGCTGATGAAGCGCTTCGACGTCAAGGACGGCCACGCGCTCGTCATGGCCCGCCTGTCGGGCCTGCCCGCCGCCATCCTCACCGCCCGCACCTCCGGCATCGTGGAGAAGCGCGGCAAGGAGCTGGGGCTCGCGGCGGTGTTCCAGGGCCGACGTGACAAGTCGGCCGCGCTCAAAGAGCTGGTCGCCCAACTGGACGTGCCCCTGGACGCCTGCGCCTACATGGGTGACGACCACAACGACCTGGGCCCACTTTCAATGGTGGCTCTTTCCGCTTGTCCTGCGGATGCGGTCCCCGAGGTGCGCCACGAGGCCCACTTCGTTACCCAGAATCCTGGCGGCCGAGGGGCCGCTCGTGAGCTCGTGGAACTGTGTCTCAAGGCCAGTGGCCGCTGGGACGACGCAGTGGGTCTGATGAGAGGGTCTGATAGGCGCGGTACTCAGTAAGGTTGAAGAAAACCCGTGTTCAAGGTAGGTGAATAGTTCCATGGGCAGCGGAATGATGCAGCAAGAGGGGAGTACGGCGATGACGGACCAGCTCTACACCACGCACGACATCAGTCGTTTGCTTCAGGTGGACCCGTCCACCGTGAGCAAGTGGATTGACCGGGGCATCCTGATGGCTTTCAGGACGCCGGGCGGCCACCGCCGCGTGCGGTCGGCGGACCTGCGCACCTTCCTCATCACGCACCAGATGCCTGTGCCGGAGGAGCTCGGAAGCGGCACCGTGCGCCTGCTCGCGGTGGATGACGAGCGCCCGGTGCTGGACGCCATCAAGCGCGCCTTCAAGCCGTTCGCGGCCCAGGTGGAGCTGCAGACGACGACGAGCGGCGTGGAGGCCCTGCTGCTCGTGTCCGAGCAGAAGCCGCACGGCATGATCATCGACCTCAACATGCCGGACATCGACGGCCTCGAGGTCTGCCGCCGTATCCGCGCGCGCAAGCAGATGGAGGGCGTGCGGCTCATCACCATGACGTCCGCGCACACGCCCGAGGTCGTGGAGCAGTCCAAGCAGGCCGGCGCGCTGGCGTGCCTGGCCAAGCCGCTGGACGTCCAGCAGGTGCTGGAGCTGTTCCGCGTGCCAATGGCGCTCAGCGCCAAGCGGTAGCACAGGCAGGGCTTCCGCCTCTGTCCGCGGAAGCCCTGGCAGGGGTTGTGATGATGGGAGGCAGGTGACCTCCCTGGCCAGCGGTGTGCGCCCGGGGCCTCAGCCCTGGACCTTGACTTCGATGACGCGAGGCTTGCTCTCCTCGCGCCGAGGCAAGGTCAGCGTGAGCACGCCCTGCTCGTAGCGCGCTTCCACCTTGCTGGCGTCCACGGTGTCAGGCAGCGCGAAGGACCGGGCGAATGTCCCGAAGGCGCGCTCCTGCCGGCGCACGTTGACGCCCTCCGCCCGCGGCTCGGCCTTGCGCTCCGCCTGCACGGTGAGGATGTCCTTCTCCACCGTCACCTGGATGGACTTCGCCTCCAGCCCGGGCATGTCCAGTTGGAGCGTGAGCCCGCTCTCGGACTCGAGGATGTCCGCGGCCGGCGTGCGCTCCCGCGGCGCCTGACGCCACATGGGCTGCGTCAGCTCGCGGAAGAGCGCGTCCACGTCGCGCATCAGCGGGTTCACCACCACGGCGGAGTTGAACGGATTGCGAGTCTGCATGGTCGTCTCCTGTTCGTGTCGCCCTCGCGGACGCACGGCATGACTGTGCTTGTGTGGGTTCAGGTTCGCGGTCGCCGCGGTGCCCCCCACCGGGGCTCCAGCGCCGCCTCACAAGACTCAAGAGAACCATGCTTCGGGACGTGTCAAGCAACGCCCCGCGGCCCCGCGCGAGGCCCTGCTTCGCGCCTGCCTGCCCGCCCGCCAGGCCGCCTCAATCGTCGTCGCGCCCGAGCTGCACCGCGTACCCTTCCTCGTCGCGGGACACCTGCACCGTCCACGGACGGCAGCACACCGGGCAGTCCTCGATGTACGACTCCGAGGCCACGCCGATGGGGTCCACGGCGACCTCGACCTGTTCACCGCAATAGGGACACTGCTGGGTGGCGGCTTCCGCGAAGGGTTGCATGGCAGGCCTCCTCATCGCGGACTCAGCGTCCGCGCATCTAGACGGTAGAATGCGGAGCCATGGCTTCTCCTTCCCGGAATCGCATTGGCGACATCCTCGTCAAGGCACGCGTCATCGACGACTTGCAGCTGCGCAGCGCGCTGGCCACCCATGACCAATGGGGAGGCCGGCTCTCGCGCATCATCGCGGACCTCGGGCTCGCCACCGATGACGTCATCACCGAGGCCATCTGCCAGGGCCTGGGAATGCAGCGCATCCAGCTGGGCAACGTCACGCGTGACGCGGGCGCGCTCGCGCGCGTGGACGTGAACCTCGCCGAGCAGAAGGCCGTCTTCCCCGTGTCGCTGAAGGACAACGGCAAGACGCTGGTGCTGGCCATGGCGGACCCCACGGACCTCGTCACGCTGGACCAGGTGGCGGCGAAGAGCCGCGCCCGCGTGGTCGTCATGGTGGCGGGCGAGCGCGAAATCGAGCACGCCATCCTCCGCCACTACCGCGGCCAGGAGCCCGTGGTCAGCACGCGCTTCGGCGGCAAGCAGCGCTCGTCGGACGAGGACACGTCCTCGGATGAAGACGAGTTCAAGGTCGTCGACATGAGCGGCAACACGGTGGTGAAGCGCATCGCGGACATCACCCCGCCCGCGCCCGCCGCCGCGCCCCCTCCGCCGCCTCGCGCCGCGGAGCGCGCCCCCGCGCCGAGCAGCAACGCCAGCGCCGCCGACATCCTCGACGAGATTCTCGCGGGCGGCGCGCCGACGTCGGAGTGGAGCGACGAGGACCTGAAGCGCCTGCAGACGGTGCAGATGAACCAGGAGAAGAGCTCCAAGATTCTGCGCGCGCTGCTCGAGCTGCTCCTGGAGAAGGGCTCGCTTCAACAGCGCGAGCTGGCCGCGAGGATGCGGCTGTAGCCCGCGTCCTCAGCCGAGCTCCTGCAGCTCGCGGCCGGTGAGTCCCAGCAGGAAGAGGATGGTGTCCAGGCCTCCCGCGGAGATGGACGTGTCGGCCGCGGCGCGCAGCTTGGGCTTCGCCCGGAAGGCGATGCCCAGGCCGGCGCGCTCCAGCATCAGCAGGTCATTGGCGCCGTCGCCCACGGCGACCACCTGGTCCAGCAGGATTCCCTCCGCCTGGGCCAGCGACGCCAACAGCTCCGCCTTGCGCCGCGCGTTGACGATGGCCCCCACGGTGCGGCCGGTGAGCTTCCCGTCCTTCACCTCCAACACGTTGGAGTGCGCGACGTCGATGCCCAGCCGCGTCTTGAGCGCCTCGGCCGCCACGGAGAAGCCGCCGCTGATGACGGCGGTGCGGCAGCCCAGCCGCTTGAGCGCGCGCACCAGCGTCTCCGCGCCCTCCGTCAGCGGCAGGTTCGCCGCGAGCTGGTGCACCACGGACTCGTCCAGCCCCGCGAGCAGCGCCACGCGCTGACGCAGCGACTCGTCGTAGTCCATCTCCCCCTGCATGGCGCGCTCGGTGATGGCCGCCACCTGCTCGCCCACGCCGTGCGCGCGCGCCAGCTCGTCGATGACCTCGATGCGGATGAGCGTGGAGTCCATGTCCATGACGACCATCCGCTTGCCGCGCCGGAAGAGGCTCTCGCGCTGCAGCGCCACGTCGAAGCCGCCCGACTTCATGGACAGCTCCAGCAGCGCCTGCTTGAGCGCGTCCGGCGCCTGTCCCGCGGCCAGGGCGAGGTGGATGTCCACCGCGCCCAGGTGCGGCTCGCTGGTGCGGGTGATGCGCTCCACGTGGGCGCCGTGCGCGGCCAGCACCTGCGTCAGCGCGTGCAGCTCGCCGGCCCCCAGCGCGCGGCCCACGGCGGTGACGACGAAGCGCGAGCCCTCGCCGTCCACGGACGCGGGCGCGGTGACGGGCTCGACGTCCAACGTCACGCCCAGCGTCTTCGCGGCGGCCACCAGCGGCTCCAGCACGGCGCCCGTGTCCCCGGACAGCCGCGCGAGCAGGCAGAGGGTGAGCCGCCCCCGCACCACCACCTGCTCCACGTCGAGGAGCGCGGCGCCCGCCTCCGCGAGCAGGCCGGTGAAGCGCGAGGTGATGCCGGGCTGGTCCTTCCCGGCGACGGTGATGAGCACGCTTTCGGACGAGGGCGAGGTCATGGCCCCGCCAAGTCTGGCAGTCCGCCGCGTGCGCGGCGAGCCCCGAGTGCGCCGGGGCCCGGCCGCCCGGCCGTCACTCCTTCGGCGTGTCGGACGAGATGATGAGGTCGCCCTTGCCGAGGAACTCCTTCTCCGGGAACGCCTTGTAGAAGTCCTCCAGCATGGCGTCGACGTCCGGGTAGCGCTGCTCGCGCTTGTCCTGGGTGGCCTTGTCGAAGAGCTGGTCCAGGCCGCTGGGGGCCTCCGGGTTGACCTCGGAGGGCAGCGGCGAGCGGCGGCCCGGAATCTGCCCGGTCAGCATCTCGTAGAGGAGGATGCCCAGCGCGTACACGTCCGCGGCGGGGCCCGGCTCCTTGCCGCCCCGGTTCATCAGCTCGGGCGCCATATAGGACATGCCGCCCGTGCCCACGAAGACCTGGGGCATGCCCTTGGTGGAGTCCACCTCCACCACGCGGCCCAGGCCGAAGTCGGCCAGCTTGGCGTTGCCGTACGCGTCGAACAGCACGTTCTCCGGCTTGATGTTGTGGTGCGTGAGGCCCGCCGCGTGCGCGGCCCGCAGGCCGTACGCCATCTGCAGGAAGGCGCGCAGCGCGAAGGGCACCGGCACGCCGTTGCCGCCGCCCGCGTCCAGCCGCTCGCGCAGGCTGCCCTGCATCAGCTCCAGCACGAAGTACGGCCGCGCCGCTTCCACGTTCTGGTCCACCACCTGGACCACGCCGGGGTGGCGCACCTGCGCCTGGGCGCACAGCTCCTTCTTCAGGCGCTTGAGGACCTCGCCCCGCTGCAGGAAGGAGAAGTAGCCGAAGATGTCCTTCAGCTCCTTGAGGCAGATGTCCAACCCCAGCGCGGTGACGCGGCCCTTGAAGACGGTGCCCAGCGGCCCGGTGCCGATGGGGTCGAACTTCTGGTAGCGCAAATCCAGCTCCGAGCCCTTCGGAGCGGAGGCGGCGGGCGCGGCGGCTGCGGGAGCGGGGGTGGGCGCGGCGGGAGCGGGCATGGGGGCGGCGGCAGGCGCGGAAGGGGTGGGAGACGGCGTGGCGGCGGACGCCGGGGGGAAACCCTGGACGATGACCGTGGCCTCACGGCGAGGCTCGGCGGCGGGCTCCGGGCGGGCGCCCGAGGGCGGCGGCATGGGGATGGCCCCGGGCGGCGTGCCCAGATCCAACGCGGGCATGGCCGAGCGCGAGCTGCGCACCGGCGGCATGGGCGGCGGGGCGGGCGTGGGGCCCGGCGTCGGGTGCGCCTCCACCTCCGTCTCGTCCAGCAGCAGCTCCGGCGGAGGCGGCGGCACCATCAGGGGCTCGTCGCCGCCCATGGGCTCCTCGGGGGTGCCCACCACGGCGCCGAGCTGATCGGCGAAGAACTCACCGACCTCCAGGGAGAAGCGCTCGTTCAGCTCGCCCCCCGCCACCTGCTCGCCCTGCTCGGTGAGCTTGAGCTGGGCCTCGCGGTCCATGGCGATGTAGTGGAACTTCCGGAGGAAGAAGAAGTAGTTGTCGAACTCGAGCGACACGGACGGTTCGAGGGCGGCCTTCACGTCGGCCAGCTTGTTCGAGCGTCCAAGACGGCCGTTCTCCCTCAGGTTCCGGAGGATGAACAGCGCCTCGCCACTGACGGTATCGCGATTGAGGGCGGGCTTCTGCATGGGAAGGGGACTCTATGCGGTCCCCACGCCGGCGCTCAACGGATGACTGGCCGTAAAACGCGCCCCTACTTGATGCGCAAGAGCTGCTTCACCGTCTCCAGCACTTCCACGAAGCGGACCGGCTTGCGCAGGTAGATGTCCACGCCCAGTTGCATGGCGCGGTCCTGCGCCTCCTTGCCGCCCGCGGAGATGGCGATGATGGGGATGGCGCGCAGCGCCTCTTCCTCGCGCATGCGCTCCACCAGCGCGAAGCCGTCCATCACCGGCATGTAGAGGTCCGTCATCACCAGGTTGAAGCGGTCCTCGCGCAGCATCTGCAGCGCGTGGTGCCCGTCCGGCGCGAAGTGGACCTCCAGGGGCACCTTCCCGTGCAGCTCACCGCTGGCCAGCTTCTTCAGCACGTAGCTGTACATCTCGATGATGTGCGGGTTGTCCTCGACGATGAGCACACGGTACCCCTCGTGCTCGACGTGGGACGCGTGGCTGTCTGCTCCTGCCGCACTCAAGATGTCACCCAGTTTCCGTCGGTCCTGCTCGCGCTCCACGCGAACGCCGACGCCCGCGGGCTGATCGGGGCGCGCCGGCCGCGTCCAGGCCACGGTTCCGCTGACTTCTACCGGATCCAGCAGGCCCGGGAAAGAAAGTGCGAGCCGGACCTCGTCCCCCAGACGGAAGACCTGGTCCGTCTGAACGAACAGGCCCTCATGGGACAGGTTCTCCGTCACGTCACGGGCCTGGCGCCCGTCCGTGTAGTCCACTCTCAGCACAGCCGGGACGCGGGGGTGCTGGCGCTTGTCCTCTGGACCCGGGTTCATAACAAGGGCTTGAAATCGCTCGGCAATTTGCTGATGGCAACCCAGTGTAGCTTCGAGGGTTTATGTTGACAACGTAGCCATTGGGGCAATACGTACCGGCCCGCCATGGCGGAGCCCCTGTTCACCTCTGAAGAGCAGAAGACGTTCGACGCGGGAATCGCGGAGATCATCTCCCACTACCCTCCGGATCGCAAAAGCGCGGGCATGCTCCCAGCGCTGCGGCTGCTCCAGGAAATCAAGGGGTGGCTGCCCCCGGATGGGTTGCGGCTGGTGGCGAAGCATCTCGAGGTCACTCCCGAGCGGGCCATGGAAGTGGCCAGCTTCTACGTGATGTACCACCTCAAGAAGCCGGGCAAGTACGTCATCGACGTCTGCACGAACCTGTCCTGCTCGCTCTGGGGCGCGGAGAAGATGCTCGCCTACCTGGAGGAGAAGCTCGGCCTCAAGGCAGGTGAAGCGAACGAGAAGTTCACCTTGCGAGAGACCGAGTGCCTGGCCTCGTGCGGTACTGCGCCCTGCCTGCAGATCAACGAGGATCATCACGAAAGCCTGACGAAGGCGAAGCTGGATGCCATCCTCGCCAAGTTGAGCTGAACCTCCCCCACCCTTCTTAGGCTTAGGACGTCATCGACATGGCCTCTACGGCAAAGACGATCGAACCGATCATCTCGGCGGCCTGGGGTAAGCCTCAGTCCTGGACCCTGGACAGCTACCGCAAGCGGGGGGGCTACGAGGCGCTGAAGAAGGCGCTCCAGATGGAGCCCGCCGCCATCATCGACGAGGTGAAGAAGTCGAACCTCCGCGGCCGCGGCGGCGCCGGCTTCCCCACGGGCCTCAAGTGGAGCTTCGTCCCCAAGGACAGCCCCAAGCCCAAGTACCTGGCGGTCAACGGCGACGAGTCCGAGCCGGGCACGTTCAAGGACCGCTACATCCTGGAAGACGACCCGCACATGATGCTGGAGGGCATCGCCATCGCGTCCTACGCGCTGGGCGTGCACACCTGCTACGTGTACCTGCGCGGCGAGTTCAAGTTCCCGGCGGAGCGCACGCAGGCGGCCATCGACGAGGCCTACAAGGCGGGCATCTTCGGCAAGAAGGTCCTGGGCAAGGACTACGAGCTGAACTGCTACCTGGTCCGCGGCGCGGGCGCGTACATCTGCGGCGAGGAGACGGCGCTGCTGGAGAGCCTGGAAGGCAAGAAGGGCTGGCCGCGCCTGAAGCCGCCCTTCCCCGCGGTGGTGGGCCTCTTCGGCTGCCCCACGGTGGTGAACAACGTGGAGACGCTGGCCAGCGTGCCCGCCGTGTTCCAGCAGGGCGCGGACGCCTACGCCAAGCTGGGCACCGACAAGTCGGGCGGCACGCGGCTCGTCTGCCTCTCCGGCACGGTGAACCGGCCGGGCGTCTACGAGGTGTCGATGTTCACGACCCTCGCCGAGCTCATCTACGACGACAAGTACGGCCGGGGCATGCCCGCGGGCCGCAAGGTCAAGGCCGTGATTCCGGGCGGCTCCTCGGCGCCAGTGCTGGGCGCGGACGAGCTGGACGTGGCCATGGAGTTCGAGGCCCTCAAGGTCAAGCAGACCATGGCCGGCTCCGGCGGCGTCATCGTCATGGACGACGCCACCTGCATGGTGCGCAGCCTGTGGCGCGTGGCCCGCTTCTACGCGGAAGAGTCGTGCGGCCAGTGCACGCCGTGCCGCGAGGGCACGCCCTGGCAGACGCGCCTCTTGCGCAAGATTGAAGAGGGCCGCGGCGAGCCGGGCGACATCGACATGCTGTCCAACGTCGCGTCGTCCATCGCCCCGTACCCGCCCATCGGCCTGGGCAACACCATCTGTGCGCTCGGTGACGCGGCGGCGCTGCCCACGCACTCGTTCCTCATGCGGTTCCGGGACGAGTTCGAGGCCCACATCCGTGAGCACCGCTGCCCGTTCGGCGACAAGCCCTGGGGTTCGTTCGGAGACTGGTCTTGAACATCGAGCTCGTTCTTTTCGGAGCGTTCGCGCTCCTGACGCTGCTGTCGGCCGGAACGGTCATCTTCGCGCGCAGCCCGATCAACTCGGCCATGGCGCTGGTGTCCACGTTCTTCTTCCTGGCCGGCATCTACGTGCTGCTCTGGGCGCACACCATCGCGGTGATGCAGGTGCTCGTGTACGCGGGCGCCATCATGGTGCTCTTCCTGTTCGTCATCATGCTGCTCAACCTGGGCGAGTCGCCGACGCGCGGCAAGCCCACGCTGGCGCGTGTCGCGGGCGGCGCGGCCACGGTGGGCCTGTTCGCCGTGCTGGCCATCATCCTGCTGAAGCTGCCGGCCGAGCCGGCCACGCTGAGCCTGGATGCCCAGGCGAGCTTCGGCACCATCGCGACCATGGGTGAGGTCATCTTCACCCGTTGGCTGCTGCCCTTCGAAGCCGTGAGCTTGCTGCTGCTGGTGGCCATGGTGGGCGCCGTCGTCGTGGCCAAGTCGCGAATCTGATCGCCCATTCCGGACAACTTATCTGTGCTAGATGGCGGCGCAGGCAGCCGCCCGCGAGGCCCCGAATCGGCCCATGGTTCCCATCACCTACTACCTCCTGCTTGCCGCCGCCCTGTTCTGCATGGGCATGTTCGGCGTGCTCGTCCGCCGCAACGCGCTGGTCATCTTCATGTGCGTGGAGCTGATGCTCAACGCGGCGAACCTCACGTTCGTGGCCTTCGCGCGCATGCGCGGTGACGACCTCGGCCACGTGTCCGCCTTCTTCGTCATCGCGGTGGCGGCGGCGGAAGCCGCCATCGGTCTGGCCATCGTCATCGCCGTCTTCCGGAGCCGGGGCAGCGTCCTGGTGGAAGACATCCGGACGATGAAGCACTGAGCCCCCAGGAGCCACTGTCATGACTCTCGTCGAATTCTTCCGGGCGGCACCCGTGGCGCCAGACATCCTGGCCCCGTCCCTCTGGCTCATCATCGCCCTGCCCCTGCTCGGCGCGTTCATCTGCGGCGTGTTCGGCAAGATGATGGGCCGGGCCAACGTCCAGCTCGTCGCGTGCGCGGCGGTGGCCGGCTCCTTCGTGCTGAGCGTGCTGGCCTTCTGGGCCACCAGCCACCAGAACCCCGAGACGGGCCGGCTGGCGGCGCTCTTCCCCAACCCGTTCGGCATCGAGCGGGACTTCGTGCGCTACGCGCTCGCGTACGACTACGGCACCTGGTTCTCGGTGGGCGACTTCCGGGTGAACTTCGGACTGATGGTGGACCATCTGTCCGGCATCCTGCTGCTCATCATCACCGGCGTCGGCTTCCTCATCCACCTGTACTCCACCAGCTACATGGAGCACGACGCCGCGTACTGGCGGTTCTTCGCGTACCTGAACCTCTTCGTCGCGGCGATGCTGACGCTGGTGCTGGCCGACAACCTCATCCTGCTCTTCGTGGGCTGGGAAGGCGTCGGCATGGCCAGCTACCTGCTCATCGGCTTCTGGTACGACGACCCGGCCAAGGCCTGGGCCGGGCGCAAGGCCTTCGTCACCAACCGCATCGGTGACTTCGCGTTCCTCATCGCCACCTTCCTGCTGGTTCTCCTGGTCTCCGCCTTCACGCAGCAGGCGAACGCCTCGGACTACAGCACCGCGGGCACCACGGCCCAGCACTACAAGGCCGCGCTGGCGCAGAAGGGCCCCGTGACGTTCAAGGGCCTGGAGAAGATGGCCGAGGGCCTGGTGGACACCAACGTGGACCAGGTCGACCTGAGCACGCCCATCAAGGCGGGCCCGCTGGAGGGCTACACCTTCGGCGGCGTGATGACGGCGGCCATGCTGCTGTTCCTCCTGGGCGCGGCGGGCAAGAGCGCGCAGCTGCCGCTGTACGTGTGGCTGCCGGACGCCATGGCCGGCCCGACGCCGGTCTCCGCCCTCATCCACGCCGCGACGATGGTCACCGCCGGCGTCTACCTGTTCAGCCGCATGTCCGCGCTGCTGGTGCTGAGCCCCACCGCCATGGCGACCATCGCCATCATCGGCGCGCTCACCTCGCTGCTGGCGGCGCTCATCGCCTTCGCGCAGGACGACATCAAGAAGGTGCTCGCCTACTCCACGGTGTCCCAGCTGGGCATCATGTTCATGGGCGTGGGCATGGGCATCTTCTGGGCTGCCGTGTTCCACCTGATGACGCACGCCTTCTTCAAGGCCTGCCTCTTCCTCGGCGCCGGCAGCGTGATGCACGGCAACGGCGACGAGACGGACATCAAGAAGCTGGGCGGCCTGCGCAAGGAGATGCCCTGGACCTGGGCGACGTTCCTCATCGCCACGCTGGCCATCACCGGCATCGTCCCGCTCTCCGGCTTCTTCTCGAAGGACGCCATCCTCCATGGCGCGCACCTCAACAAGCTCGGGGGCCTGGAGTGGGTGGGCGGCGTCGTCTACTACCTGGGCCTGCTCATCGCCGCGTCCACGGCCTTCTACATGACGCGCGCCTACCTGCTCACCTTCGAGGGTCCTCGCTCGAAGGAGGCCAAGGTGGCCCACGCCCATGAGAGCGCCTGGCAGATGACCCTGCCGCTGGTGGTCCTGGCGGTGCTCAGCGTCCTCGCCGCGCGGTACGCGTTCGGCATCAACTTCTTCGACATGACGGCGCAGCCGGTGCTGGAGAACTTCCTGAGCCCGGTGTTCAGCGCGAGCAAGCGCATCGCCGAGGCCAGCACGCTGGTGCAGCTCGACTCCAGCCGGCCCCAGGTCTTCCCGGACTACCTCAAGGCCTGGGCGGTGGCCCTGGCCGGTGGCGGTCTGGCGGTCTACCTGTACCGCGTCTTCTTCCCCGCGCGGGTGGGCCAGCCGGTTCCGGCCTACGCCCGGGCGGTGCGCCGGGCGGCCCAGAACAAGTTCTACGTGGACGAGCTCTATGAGCTGATCCTCATCCGTCCCGTGAAGTTCATGAGCTTCCTCCTCTTCCGCGTGGTGGACGCGCTCGTCATCGACACCGTGGCGGTCCGCGGCACCGCGTGGGTGACGGCCCGCGTGGGCAGCGCGCTCCGGTACGTGCAGTCCGGCGACGCCCAGGCCTACGCCGCCGTGATGGCCATCGCCCTGCTGGGCGGTGTCGTCTACGCCCTCATCCAGGTGATGCAATGAGCTTCTTCGACACCCACCTGCTCAACCTCGTCGTCTTCCTGCCGCTCGTGTTCGCGGCGCTGGTGGCGATGCTGCCCGCCAGCGAGAACGGCCAGATTCGCACCGTCACGCTCATCGCCATGGTCGTGGACCTGGTGTTCGGCGTCTGGGCGTACATGGCCTACGTGCCGGGCGGTCCGGAGTTCCAGCTCGAGTACCGGGCGCGTTGGTTCGACCTGTTCGGCACCAGCTACCACGTGGGCGTGGACGGCCTGGCCGTGAGCCTGCTGCTGCTCACCGTCTTCCTGGGCCCCCTGGTCGTCCTCGCGTCCACCACGTACATCAAGTTCCGCATCAAGGAGTTCCACCTGGCGCTGCTGGTGCTCCAGACGACGATGCTGGGCGCGCTGGTGTCGCTGGACGTGCTGCTCTTCTACATCTTCTTCGAGGCCATGCTCATCCCCATGTACCTCCTGGTGGGTGTGTGGGGCGCCGAGGACCGCCAGATGGCGGCGGTGAAGTTCTTCCTCTACACGCTGGCCGGCTCGCTGCTGATGCTGGTGGCAATCATCGCCGTGTACTTCATCAGCGCGCCGGTGGGTGCCCGCTCCTTCGACTACGCGAGCATCTACAACGGCCTGCTGAGCGCCAACCAACAGCTCAGCGCGTGCACCACCGAGGGCAACTGCGAGTCGCTCACCGGGCTGGCCGCCACGCTGCACACCTGGGGCCCCTGGCTGTTCGCGGCGTTCGCCATCGCGTTCGCGGTCAAGGTCCCCATGTGGCCGCTGCACACCTGGTTGCCGGACGCGCACGTGCAGGCGCCGGTGGCCGGCTCCATGATTCTGGCCGGCGTCACCCTGAAGATGGGGACCTTCGGCTTCTGGCGCTACGCGATTCCGTTCTTCCCGGTGGCCACGCAGCAGGCGCGGCCCTTCCTGGCCACGCTGGCCGTCATTGGCATCGTGTACGGCGCGCTGATGTGCCTGGCGCAGCGGGACATCAAGAAGCTCATCGCGTACTCGTCCGTCAGCCACCTGGGCTACTGCATGCTGGGCATCCTGGCGATTACCGCCGAGGGCGCCACGGGCAGCGCGTACCAGATGCTCAACCACGGCGTGTCCACGGGCGCGCTGTTCCTCCTGTTCGGCTTCCTGTACGAGCGGCGCCACTCGCGCCTGATGGCGGACTACGGCGGCATCGCGAAGGTGATGCCGGTGTTCACCGCGGCCTTCGTCATCATCACCTTCTCGTCCATCGCCGTGCCGGGCACCAACGGCTTCATCGGTGAGTTCCTCGTCCTGCTGGGCACCTTCAAGAGCGACCTGGGCGAGGCCGCGGGCAACGCGCACCTGACGGCGGTGTTCGGCGCCTTCGCCACGCTGGGTGTCATCCTGGGCGCGGCCTACATGCTGTGGATGGTGCAGAAGGTGTTCTTCGGGGGCCTCACGCACCGGGAGAACCAGCACCTGACCGACATGAACCTGCGCGAGGGGCTCACGGTGTTGCCCTTCATCGCGCTGGTCCTGGTGATGGGTCTGCAGCCGCAGCCCTTCCTGGACCGCCTGTCGCCCTCCACGGACCGCTTCCTGGCCCGCGCTCGCGTGGGCACGCCGGGTGCGGCGCTCGAAGTGGACCGGCTCCGGGTGGAGGTGATGTCCCTGCCCAGCCCGCTCGTCGCCGCGCCGTCCGCGCCCGTCCCGCTGGCCGCTGCCCCGGCCGTTCCCTCGCCGCGGCAGTAAGCCGCCAGAGCTTCCGACAATGAACCTGCCCAATCTCAGCCTGGCAGACTTCCTCCCGCTGCTGCCCACCATCATCATGGTGGTTGGCGCCTCCATCCTGCTGCTGTCGGAGGTGTTCCTCTCCGCGACGGCGTCGCGCGCGTACCAGGCGGTGCTCACCGTGGTGACGGCGGTGGCCGCTGGCGCCACGGCGCTGTCGCTGATGTTCGAGCCGCCGCAAGAGGTGATGCTCGGCTTCGGCGTGCTGGACCCCTTCTCCAGCTTCCTCACCTTCGTGGTGTGCGTGGGCCTGGCGCTGGCGACGCTGAGCTCGGTGAGCTTCCTGCGCAAGCGCGGCGCCGAGCGCGGTGAGTTCTACGCGCTGATGCTGTTCGCCTCGGCGGGCATGAGCCTGCTGGCGATGTCCAACGAGCTCATCACGCTCTTCGTGAACGTCGAGGTGCTCTCCATCGCCACCTACGCGCTGACGTCGTACCTGCGGCGCGGCACGCGGCCCAGCGAGGCGGGCTTCAAGTACTTCATCCTGGGCGCCTTCTCCTCCGCGGTGCTGCTCTACGGCGCGGCGCTGCTCTACGGCGCCACCGGCACCACGCACCTGACGGCCATGGCGGGCCCGCTGGCCTCGGCCATCGCGAAGCAGCCGGGCCTCGTGTACGCGGGCATCATCCTGGTGGGCGCGGGCTTCGCGTTCAAGGTGGCCGCCGTGCCGTTCCACATGTGGACGCCGGACGTCTACGAGGGCGCGCCGACGCCCGTCACCGCGCTGATGAGCGCGGGCGTGAAGGCCGCCGCCTTCGCGGCGATGGTCCGCGTGTTCTTCATGGTGGGCAAGGGCGTGGACCCGCAGATGCTGCTGGGCCTGTTCTCCGTGCTGGCCTTCCTCACCATGGTGGCGGGCAACCTGCTGGCGATTCCGCAGCGCAACGTGAAGCGCATGCTGGCGTACTCGTCCATTGCCCACGCCGGCTACCTGCTGGTGGGCGTGGCCGCCCTCTTCGTCACCGGCCCGGGCGAGCAGTTCCGCCTGCTGGGCGCGTCCGCCCTCACGGGTGGCACCCCGCTGGACATCGCCCGCTCCGAGGCGCTGCGCGGCATCCTCTACTACCTGCTGGCCTACACGTTCAGCGCGGTGGGCGCGTTCTCCATCATCTCCGTCCTGGAGCGCCGCGAGGACGAGGAGAAGGGCACCGCCTGGGACCTGGAGCGCTTCAGCGGGCTGGCGCAGCGCAAGCCGGGTTGGGCCTTCGCGATGGCGGCCTTCATGCTGTCGCTGGGCGGCATCCCGCCGACCATCGGCTTCATGAGCAAGCTGCTCATCTTCCAGGCCGCCGTGGACGCGGGCCTCATCGGCCTCACCATCGTCGGCGTGCTGTCCAGCGCGGCGGGCGTCTATTACTACCTGCGCGTGGTGGTCTACATGTTCATGCGGCCCGTCCCCGAGGGCGCGCAGACGCTCGAGCGGAGCTGGTCCACGGAGCTGGCGCTCGTCGTCTCCACCCTGGGCGTGGTGGTGCTGGGCATCATCCCCGGCCCCGTCATGGCGTGGCTGGAGCAGGCCAGCAGCATCTTCGGCCAGTAGCACCGCGGCCCGGATGTCACTTCGCGCCCGCCCCGGCTTCGTGCCCGGGCGGGCGTCGTGTTTTCAGCGGCCGTCAGGGTGCGGCGGCCGCCAACGGGCCTTGCATCTGGAAGGTCTCCAGGCGCGTCTGCGCCCCTGCGTCACGGAGCAGTCGCAGCAGGGGCGCGTCGTCCGTCAGCGCGACATTCAAGGCGGACACGCCCTCCCCCACCTGGCGAAAGGCGTCCTCCAGCAGTGTCCGCGCGTGCGCGGGGGACGCCGCGAAGAAGGGGAACAGCGTGGGCCCGGAGGCGCGCAGGTCCATCATCCCCAGCCACCGGCGCCCAGGCGCCCGCGGGTCGACGAGGCCCAGCAACCGGTGCGAGTCCCGCCCCATGAAGCCCGCCAGCTTGCCGGGAATCATCCGGAAGGCCTCCGCCAGCACCTCGCAGTCCTCCAGCGTCACCGGCACCAGGCGCCCTTCGGGTGAAGCGGTGGGGAGCGCCGTCAGGTGTGCCCGCGTCACCCGCAGCGTGGTGGCCTCACGCACCGGCGTCATGCCCAGCGAGGTGTAGAGCGAGAGCGCGGGCACGTTGTCCCGCTTCACGTTGAGGGCCCAGCGGGTACACCCTTGTGCGAGCAGGTGCTCGGCCAGGTGCGCCATCATCGTCCGGCCCAGCCCCTTTCCTCGGGCGGACGGGGCCACCACCAGTTGCCCCACGTACCCGAAGGCCCCCAGGGACTCCGCCACGGCGTAGGCCTCCACCCCCAGGGGCCCCTCTGCGAGCAGGGCGCGCGGCGCGAGCTCCGCCGCCCACACGGGCTCGGGAGGTGGGGGGTCATCCACCCCGAGCTCCAAGAAGAGCCGGGCGAAGACGGCGTGGTCCCCTGGCCGGCCCGGACGCACCACCCACGTCGATTCCGATGAACCCACCTGCGCTTCCTTTCGTCGCGTGCTGTCGGAGCTTACAGACGCTGAAAAGAAGGCAGCCCGACACCCCTAAAGAGGTGCCGGGCCGCGGGTCTTCTCAAGGTGACTCACCGGAAGTGCTGAAGGGGTGGGGGGGAACCGCCTTCAGCCTCGCTTCGATGTGTCCCGCGTGTTCCTTTAGCAGTCGCCGTGCCAGCCGCCTCGCGGTGAGAAACTCTAGTTTTCTCAAGCACTTGAAGCACTAACTGACGCTGGCCCTGCCCCCTGGCTCCATTTCAGTGCTGCAATGGGGTTTCAGATGTGAAAAAGGCCAGTGATTTCAGCGGGTTCTCTTTTTCACCTATGAACCCGGCCATTTCGGATCTGAATCCATGGCCGCGGGAAAGTTACATAGGTGAGCATCCCTCCTACCTCAGGGCTACTCCCGGGCCAGCTCGCTGGGTGGCCGCAGGTTGAGCCGCTTCATCTTCCGCCACAGGGTGGTGGAGGAGACGCCGAGCTCATCGGCGACGCGCGCCAGGTCCACGCCGTGGCGCTCCAGGGCCTGGGTGATGGCGTGCCGCTCCGCCTCTTCCACCACCTGGGCCAGGGTGGGCCCCGCCTGCGCCGTGCGCCCCAGTCCCCCACCCTGTCCGTCCAGGAACGCGACACTGGGGGTGCCGTGGGCCGGCGTCATGCGGCCCTGCCGCAGGGGGAAGTCCTCCGGGAGCAGCTCCTCCCCCTCCGCGAGCGCGGCGGCCTGCTCCACCAGGTTCTCCAGCTCGCGGACGTTGCCCGGGAAGCCGTAGCTCATCAGGTGCGCCACGGCGGAGGAGGACAGGCGCTTGGGGTTGGGGCTGCGCGCGTTGGCCCGCTCCAGGAAGTGCTCCGCCAGCGCGGGCACGTCCTCCAGGCGCTCCCGCAGCGGCGGCACGCGCAAGGCCACCACGTTGAGGCGGTAGTAGAGGTCCTGGCGGAAGCGCTTGTCGCGCACCTCCAGCTCGATGTCGCGGTTGGTGGCGGCGACGATGCGCACGTCCACGCGCAGCGCGGTGGACTCGCCCACGCGGCGGACCTCGCCCTCCTGGAGCGCGCGCAGCAGCTTCGATTGGAAGGTGGGGCTGGTCTCCGTCACCTCGTCGATGAAGAGCGTGCCGCCATCCGCCTCCTCGAAGAGGCCGCGGCGGGACTTCACCGCGCCGGTGAAGGCGCCCTTGGCGTGGCCGAAGAGCTCGCTCTCCAGCAGGGACTCGCTGATGGCGGCGCAGTTGACGGGCACGAAGGAGCGCACCTTGCGGCGGCTGTGCGCGTGGAGCGCGCGGGCCACCAGCTCCTTGCCCGTGCCGCTCTCGCCTTGAATGAGGACGGTGGCGTCGCTCTGCGCCACGCGCATGAGCCGCGTGGTGAGCTCCCGCATCGCGGTGCTGCGGCCCACCAGCGCGGACAGGCCGTGGCGCTGGTTGAAGTCCGTGGTGAGGTTGTCCACGTCGCGCTGCAGGCGCGCGCGCTCCAGGGCGCGCTCCACGCGGTAGCGCAGCTCGCTCTCCTTGAAGGGCTTGGTGACGTAGTCGTAGGCCCCCAGCCGCATGGCCTCCACGGCGCTCTCGATGGAGCCGAAGGCCGTCATCATGATGACCTGGAGCCGGGGCGCCACCTCCAGCGCGCGGCGCAGGAGCGTGAGCCCGTCCATGGGCTCCATCTTCAGGTCCGTCAGCAGCAGGTCGATGCTGCCGCTCGCGAGCTGGGCCAGGGCCTCCTCGCCGGTGGCGGCCTCGAAGACGGTGTAGTTCTCCGCCCGGAGAAGCAGGGCGGTGGTGGCGCGCATGTTGCGCTGGTCATCCACGACGAGGAGCCTGCCTCGGCTCGGCGGAGTGTTCGCTTCGGTCATGGGAAGGAAGGAGGCTGCGACAACGGCAGCCGGAAGGTGAAGGTGGTACCGCGCCCCGGGACGCTGTCCACGGCGATTTCGCCCCGGTGCTCCTCGAGGATGCGTCGGACGACGGCCAGCCCCAGGCCCGTCCCCTGCGCCTTGGTGGTGAAGAAGGGCTCGAAGACGCGGTGGAGCAGCTCGGCGGGGATGCCCGGGCCCTGGTCCACCACGTCGATGCGAAGCTGCTCGCGGCCCGCGTGGGCCTCGCGGCGCGCGCGCACCTGCACCAGCCCGCCCTGCGGCATGGACTGGATGGCGTTCACGGCCACGTTGACCAGCGCCTGCCGGATGAGGCGGCGGTCCATGGGCACCGGCGGCAACCCGGGCTCCACGTCGGACTGGATGAGGATGGAGCGGTCCGCCCCGCCGCCCTGCATGCGCGCCGCCTCCAGCGAGTCCTGGAGCACGCGCCCCAAATCCTCCTGCTGGAGCACCGGGTCCCTGGGGCGCGTGTAGTCCAGCAGGTCGCCGACGATGCGGTTGAGGCGGTCGCTCTCCTCGCCCAGGATGTCCAGCAGCATGGCAGCGTCCCCGCCCGGCACCAGCAGCCGGCGCAGCGACGCCACCGCGTTGAAGATGACGCCCAGCGGGTTGCGCACCTCGTGGGCGACAATCGCGGACAGCTCGCCCAGCGCGGCCAGCCGCTCCCGCTTCACCATCTCCGCGCGCGTGGCCGCCAGCTCCGCGTAGCTGGCCCACAGCGACTCGTAGAGGCGCGCGTTGGCGATGGACAGCGCCAGCTGGCCACACGTGGCCTCCGCCAGCTCAATCAGCTCCGGCCCGAAGGTCCGCGGCCCGCGCGTGTCGTCCACCACCACCACGCCGATGAGCTCCTCGCGCGACGTCAGGGGCAGCGCGAGGATCGCCTTCTCGTCGAAGCGGTGCGCGAGCTCCGGGTTGAAGCCGCCCTCCGCGGTGGACACGTCCTCCACGGCGATGGGCTTGCGCTCCCGGGCCACGCGCGCCGTCAGCCCGTCTCCGTGCAGGGGGAGCACCACGGTGCGGAAGAAGTCCCGGTGAGCGATGGACGCCGCGGCGCCGCGCAGCAGGCGAGCGCTCTCGTCGTAGAGGAGGATGTAGCAGTTGGACACGTCCAACAGCCGGACGAGGAAGTCCGCCGCCACGTCCAGGATGCTCGACGTCTCCAGCACGCCCGACGTGGTGCGCGCGAGGTCCAGGAGCAGGCGCGTCTCCGAGAGCTGCCGCGCGGACTCCGTGCGCAGGCGGCGCTGCTCCAGCAGCGAGACCAACAGCTCCGACAACGTGCCCAGCAGCTGCAGCTCCCGCGCGTCGAAGGGGTGGTCCGGCGCTCGCAGCACCTGGAGCGCGCCGAACACCTCACCTCCGCGCGTCAGGCGCACCACCGCGCCCACGCCGAGCCGGCCACCGGACAGCTCCGCCAGCGACGCCTCCTGCGCGGGTGAGGACAACGCGCCCTCCGCGCCGCCCACCAGCACGGCCGTGAGCCGCGAGGTGTCCGTCGCGTCCTCCAGGCCCACGTGGGACGACAGCGTCAGCGTGCCTTCCGGCGGCACCGACACATGCAAGGCCGCGGCGCTGGCCTGGAGCAGGGACGCGACGCGCGCCAGGAAGTCCTCCTGCGAGGGCGGCGAGGGCTGCGCGACGAGGCGCGCCACCTGGGCCACCGACTCCATCTCCCAGCGGCTGCGCGCGCTGTCCGCCTGCACCCGCGCGTCCGTCAGCGCGGCGCTCACCACCTTGGCGAAGAGCATCAGCACCGAGCCATGGTGCGGCGCCACCCAATGGCCCTCCACCCACAGCACCTCGGCCTGAGGCCCTCCCACGGGCAGATAGACGTGGCTGGGGGCGGACTGCTCCGCGCCACCGAAGATGGGCCGCCCGTCCGCGAGCGACTCCAGCCCCAGCTGCGCGTCCGAGGGCAGCGCCGCGCCGTCGCGGGCCACCAGCCCCTCCCCTTCCCAGCGCAGCAGCCGGGCCCGGAAGCCCGCGGCCTCCAGCCCCTTCAGCGCCACGCGGCGCACCGCGTCCTCCGAGTGCGCGGAGACCAGCCCCGCGGAGGTCTCCACCAGCCGCTCGGCCACCGACATCTCGGGGGGCCGGCCCTCCGTGGGGATGCAGTTGAGCAGCAGCGCGGTGGCGCCGCCCTCCAGCTCCAGCCGGGACGTGAGCACGGCCACCTCCCGGGTGACCCCGTTGGCGCACGGCACCTGGAACAGCTGCGCGCTGGCGTCGAGCGGGGCGCCGGCCTCCACCCGCCGGTAGCGCTCGATGAGGCGGCTGCGGTCCTCCGGCTGGACGAAGTCCATGGCGGAGCGGCCCTCGACGTGCTCCCGGGCCAGCCCCACCATGCTGACGTACGCGTCGTTGGCGACGAGCACGCGCCCGTCCGCCAACACCACCACGGGGTTGCGGAAAGGCTCGACGACGGCACGAAGGTCCGCCTCGTTGTAGCGCTTGGTACTCATCCGCGACGCAGCACCCGCTTCTCGCCCACCCGGAGCGTCACCTTCTCACGGTCGAAGTACTCGGACAGGGGGATGACGAACTTGCGGCTTTGCCCCACCATCTCCTTGAAGTCCTGGGTGGTAATCTCCTTCTTCTCGCGCAGGTGGGCAACCAGCCGCTCGCGCAGGGCCGCCAAGGCCCGGGCCTCGAACCAGAGGCCCTCCGTCACGCGCACCACCGCGCCTTCCGCCACCAGGACGCCCAGCAACTCCCTCAGCCGGGCCTCTGGCACCTGGAGCTTCTGCTCCAGCTCGGCGAGCGTGGGCGGCGCGAGGCTGGCCGCGGAGAGCTCCGCCGCCAGCCGCGTCCGCGCCGCGCTCTCTCCCAGGGTCAGCGTGCGGCCGCGCCCCTTGAGGCGCACCCCCTCTCGCTCCAGCTCCACCCGCCCTCCTTCCACCAGGGCCTGCAACACGCGCTGGAACACCCGCGCATCCAATGTCGCGGACAGCCGCTGCCGCAGCTCCTCACGGGACAGGCTGTCACGCAGGGGCTCGCGCTCATGAAACGCGGCCAGCAGTGACAGCGCCCGGCCCTGCAAGCCCTCGAAGACGTCCCCGGAGAGATACAGCCGCCGCTCCCGGTCGATGAGCAGCGCGCCGCCCCGCGCCCCCAGCAACTCCAGCGCGCGCGTCAGCACGCGAGGGCCCAGCGCCGAGCGGCCGAACAGCTCCGGCTGCGTCAAGCCCCGGTAGCCCGCCTGCCGCAGCAGCCACGCCACCTGCTCGCCCGGGTCCGCCGACAGCAGGGGCGCCACCACCGCCGCGCCGCCCTTGCGCCGCCGCGCGGAGGCGATGGAGAGGATGTGCCCGCCCGCCACCGTGGCCCCACGCCCCGGCAGCGCGCGGGCGCCCCGCAGGATGAAGCGCTGGCCCACGAGCGCACCCACGGGCGCGGCCAGCCGCAGCTGCGCCAGCGTCGTCTCTCCTGGCTCCAGGCGCTCCACGTCCAGCAGCGCCACCGTGGCCTCCACCTGCGCGGTGCCCAGGTGCAACAACAGCTTCGAGCGGCGCGGCAAAGGCGCGGGCGCCGCGGGCAGCAGCGTCAGCGCCACGTCCAGCATCGCCGTCTCGGGAAGCTCGCCCGCGCGCACCAGCACCATGCCCCGGTGCAGCGCCTCCGGCTCCACGCCCACCAGGTTCAACGCCGCGCGCTGCCCCGCCGTCACGCGGTCCACGGCCTCACCGTGCCGTTGCACCCCGCGCACGCGCAGCGGTCCGGGCAGGCCCGGCAGGAGCGACACCGCGTCCTCCACCGCCAGCGCGCCGGATAGCAGCGTGCCCGTCACCACGGTGCCAAAGCCCTTCAGGGTGAAGACGCGGTCCACCGGGAGGAAGGCGGGGCCCTCCAACGGCCGCTCGGGCAGGGCCGCCGCGGCGCGGGTGAGCGCGGCGCGCAGCGCGCCCAGGCCCTCGCCGGACTTCGCCGAGCACGCCACCACCGGGGCCTGCTCCAGGAAGGTGCCCACCGTGAGCGCGGCCAGGTCCGCCTCCACCAGCGCGCGCCACTCCGGCCCCAGCTCCGCCAGCGTGTCCGACTTGGTGAGCGCGACGACGCCCGCCTTCACGCCCAGCAGCCGGCAGATGTCCAGGTGCTCGCGCGTCTGGGGCATCACGCCCTCGTCCGCGGCCACCACCAACACCGCCAGGTCCACGCCGCCGGCGCCGGCGGCCATGGCCTTCACGAAGCGCTCGTGGCCGGGCACGTCCACCACGCCCGCCACCGCGCCGTCATCCAGCGTCAGGTGCGCGAAGCCCAGCTCCAGGGTGATGCCCCGGCGCTTCTCTTCCTTCAGCCGGTCGGTGTCGATGCCGGTGAGCACCTTCACCAGGGACGTCTTGCCATGGTCGATGTGGCCCGCCGTCCCGACAATCATGGCGTCACCGCGCCAGGGCTCATGCGCCGGCCTTGTCCGGGTCCTCGTCGAAGCGCACGTCGCCCGTGGACGGCTCGTAATCCCACGGGAAGACGATGAGCGACGGGGTGGAGAGCGCGGAGTAGTCCGGCGAGAAGCCGCCCGGCTTGGTCACCAGGCACGCGGTGGCCACCTTCTTCGCGCCCGCCTCGCGGGCCAGCGCGGTGGCCAGCTCCAGCGTGTCGCCGCTGGAGGCCACGTCATCCACAATCAGCACGCGGCGGCCCTTCAGCTCGGGCGGCATCTCCCCGGAGACCTGGGGCGCCTTCGACGTCTTGGGCGCCGCGCTGCTCCGGTCCCGGCTCCGGCGGCTGATGCGCACCGGGAAGAACTGGCAGCCGAGCGCGCCCGCGAGCGCCCCACCCACGAACACGCCGCCGTGGGCCACACCCACCACCACCTGGGGCTCGAAGGTCTCCTGGATGGAGCCGGCGAGCTGCTGCACCGCGCGGTCGAACTCCTTCCAGGTCAGCTCCTTCACCCCCGAGGACGCGGAGCGGCCTCGCGACTGGTCCTTCCCCGTCGGCTGGCGCGGCGCCTCCACCTGGGGCGCCAGCACGAGGTCCTCGGGGATGGAGACGAGCTTCTCCGCCTTCCCCCGCGACGCGGGGGCGGAGGACTTCTTCGAAGAGGCCTTCTCGGTGGGTTTGCTCGGGGCCTTGGGCCCGGGCGCTGCCCGCTTGGTCGCCACGGCGGTGAACTCCGGCTGGGGTGTGTGCGGCCCCGTCATACTCAAAGGGCCGCACGGTGGCCACATCCGGCCACACCTCATGGAGTGACATTGTCGCGCGGCAACACACGCACGGCGCACCGCGGCGCTCAGGCGCTCAGCCGCTCCTCGACCATCCGGTCCGCCACCTGCTCGGGCCGCTGCCCTGACTCCTTCGCCCGGCTCAGCACCGTGTCGATGGTGTCGAAGATGTGCGAGGCGCGGGCATACGCCTTGTCCCGGTCATACCCCGCCCACTCCTGGGCCACGTTGATGAGGCCGCCCGCGTTGGCCGCGTAGTCGGGCACGTAGAGGATGCCCCGCCGCGCCAGGTGCTCGCCGTGACGCGAGGTGAGCAGCTGGTTGTTGGCCGCGCCGCACACCGCCTTGACGTTGAGCAGCGGCAGGGTGGCGTCGTTGATGGCGCCCCCCAGCGCGCACGGGGCGAAGATGTCCGCCTCCATGCGATGCAGCGCGTCGGCGTCCACCGCGGTGGCGCCGTAGTGCGTCACGGCGTGCTCCACACTGGCGGGGTTGATGTCGCTCACCCACACCTTGGCGCCGCGCTGGTGCAGCTCCTTCACCAGGTACATGCCCACGTGCCCCACGCCCAGCACGGTGACGCGCAGCCCCTTCAGGTCCGGGCTGCCGAAGACGTGCTTCGCCGTGGCCTCCATGGCGCGCGCAACGCCATACGCCGTCACCGGCGACGGGTCTCCGCTGCGCTCCTTGAGGCCAACGACATACTTCGTGTGCTGGCGCACGTGCTCCATGTCATCCGGGCTGGTGCCGCTGTCCTCGGTGGTGATGTAGCGCCCACCCAGCGACTCCACCGCGCGGCCAAACGACTCGAAAAGCCTTGCACGGTCGAAGCCGCCGCGCGGCAGCATGATGACCGCCTTGCCGCCGCCGTGGGGCAGCCCGGCCAGCGCGGCCTTGTATGTCATTCCGCGCGCCAGCCGCAGCGCGTCCGCGACGGCTTCTTCCTCGCTCGTATAGGTGGACAGCGCGCGGGTGCCGCCCAGCCCAGGGCCAAGCCGCGTGTTGTGCATGCCCACGATGGCGCGCAACCCCGTCTTGGAATCGCTCAACAGGTGGACGGCTTCGTAGCCGCCCTCCAGCAACTGCGTGAAGTAGCTCATGGCGCGCGGCAAGTATCGTCGCGCCCGAGCCAAGTCAAATGGCGCCGCGCTCCAACATGCCGCGGATTTCATCGCCAGGAATGACATACCGCGTCGTGCAGAACTGGCACGTCGCCTCCGCCTGTCCTTCCTTCTCCAACAGGTCCGTCAATTCCTCACGGCCCATGGCCAGGAGCGCGCGCAGCACCCGGTCCTTGCTGCACGAACAACCAAAGCGCAGCGGGTAGCGCGACATCACCTCGAAGTCCTCGTCGGGCACCAGCGCGCGCAGCATGGCCGAGGCCCCCTCCGCGCCATGCGCCTTCAACGCCGGCTCGAAGTCGCGGCGAAGCCGCTCGCCCAGCGCCGCGAAGGCCTCCAGGTCCGCGCCAGGCAGCGGCTGGACGAGCAGGCCGGCGACGTGGCCCAGGGGCTCCGCGTCCCCGCCTTCGGGGAGCTGCGCCAGCATCACGTGTGACGGCAGCTGGTCCGACTGACGGAAGTACCGCTCCAGGTCCCCCGCCAGGTCGAAGGCCTCCAGCTCCACCGAGGAGCGGTAGTACTCGCCCCCGCCCAGGTCGCGCAGCACGGACAGGAAGCCCTTGTTCCCCAGCACCGGGCGCCAGTGGTACTGGCCGCCGCCGCCGCTGTACTCCACGAGGGTGTTCTTCACGTACCCGCGGACCAGCCCGGTGGTGTCCCCGTCCACGAAGAGCCCGCGCAACGGCCCATCACACTCCAACTGGATGTTGATGCGCGAATCGCTCTTCTGCAGGGCCCCCATCAGGGCGGCGGCGGTGAGGGCCTGCGACAGGAGCACGGCGGCGGCGGGCGCCGTGCCGTGCGTGGCGCGCGCCTGGCGCGACAGCTCCGGGGTGGAGGCGAACACCACGCGCAGGTCCGTCTTCTTCAACAATCCACTGACAAGCTCGTCGGACATATCGATTGCGACTAGCGTGCCCGAGCCCGCATTGCCCGCCAACGTCAGAAGGCGGGAACCCCGCCGCCCGCCCGCCGGCCAGCAGGAGGGCCCGGGGTGACGCATAAGGTCAGCCTTATGCCTCCGTGTGGGTGTGCTGGCATGCGGGGGTGCGGAAGAAATCCAGCCCCGGCACTGGAACGGCTATAAACCGCCGTCCGACAGTCACCTGCCCTCGACGTGGACGCGGCAAGACGCCCGCGCGCCGCCGCTGGAGATTCGATGAGCACCCAAGCCGCCGCCGCCGTAGAAACGAAGACACCGCTCCTCAAGTCCCGTCTGGGCTCGTTCCTCGCGGTGGTGCCCCTGTCCTTCTGGGTCGTCAACCACCTGTGGGACAACCTCTCCGCCTTCAACGGCGCGGACGCCTGGCAGAAGTCGGTGACGACCTACGCCAACCCGTTCTCCCAGGTCTTCACGTTCGTCATCGTCCTGCTGCCGCTGCTGATGCACACCGGCTGGGGCATCGTCCGCCTGTTCAGCTTCAAGCCGAACAACGTCCGCTACAACAACTACGGCAACCTCAAGTACCTCCTCCAGCGCCTGAGCGCGGTGGGCGTGCTGGCCTTCCTGGGCGCCCACATCTGGCTGGCCTTCCTCTACCCGCGGCTGGTGCTGGGTCACCCGGAGGCGTTCGACGACATCGCCCGGGAGATGCGCTACCACCTGCCCACCCTCGTGGTTTACCTGCTGGGCACGCTGGGCACCTCGTACCACCTGGCCAACGGCCTGCAGGGCTTCGCCATGGGCTGGGGCCTGCTCTCCAGCGAGCGCTCCATGCGCAAGTTCGAGCCGGTGGTCATCATCCTGTTCCTCGTCCTGACGGCGATGAGCTGGGCGGTCATCTACGCGCTCTACACCGCGGGCGCCGCCTTCAGCCCCGTGGGCGCCACCCCTCCGTGACGTCCCGCCTCGGCGCCGCGCGCGCCGGGGCCTCCAGGTGCTGAAAAGCCCACCGGCCGCCCCCGAGTCTTCCGGGGAGCGGCCGGTTTCATTTCCAGGGCACCGACGGCGTCAGCCGGGGCCGGGACTAGAACGGGATGTCGTCGTCGCCGGGGCCACCGTTGTGGCCTCCGCCGCCCATGTCGTCCGGAGGCGGCTGGCCGTAGTCGTTGTTGTCGCCCCCGCGCTGCTGGGAGAACTGCCGGCGTCCACCGCCCCCGCCACCGCCGCCCATGCCGTCTCCGGCGTCACGCCCGCCACCGCCCAGGAACGTCACGGCGTTGGCCACCACCTCGGTGGTGTAGTTCTTCCGGTTCTCCTTGTCCGTCCACTCGCGCGTCTGCAGGCGGCCCTCGACGTAGCACTGGCGTCCCTTCTTCAGGTACTCGCCGCAGAGCTCCGCGAGCTTTCCCCAGACGACGATGCGGTGCCACTCGGTCCGCTCCTGCTTCTGGCCATTCTTGTCGACCCAGCTCTCGCTGGTGGCGATGCGGAAGTTCGCCACCGCTTGCCCACCGGGAGTGAACCGGACCTCCGGGTCCGCCCCCAGGTTGCCGATGAGAATGACCTTGTTCACGCCTCCAGCCATGACTGCGTTCCTTTCTCACGAGAACCGGTCCACCAAGGACCGGTTACGACCCGGCAAGGACGCCCCGCCGGGTTTGATTCCCACCTATAGCAGTGGGGACTGACACCCAGCCAGAAAGCGGCCCGCTTCCCGGGTGTCGGACGCCCGACCGCCCTCCGGCCAGGGAGGCACTCCTGGCCGTGGGGAACCCATGAGAGGAACGGCGGCCCGGGACTACCCGCCCGGGCGGGTGTCGGCGGTGGAGGAGTCGGGCGCGTTGCCCGCGGGCGCCACCACCTCCACTGCGTTGAGGCCCGCGGGCGTCCGGGGCGGGGCCTTGGCCTCGGCCACCTTCTGCGACAGCGTGGAGTCCAGGCCCTTGGCGAACGACGCCAGCCGCGCGTCGGACGCGCCCAGCGTGCGGCGCAGGGACTTCCAGAACGGGTGGTCCGCCTGGCCGGCCTGCACCAGCGCCCGCGCCAGCAGCGTGGTGCACGCGTCCCGGTCCCCGGTGCTGGCCGCGCGCAGCGCCACCACCAGCTCCTCGGGGGCGGTGCGGGCCACCTCGCCCAGGGCCTCGGCCATCTCCGCCTGGGACTGGGCATCCGAGCCCGCCGCGCCCGCCAGCTCCAGCACGCGCGCGAGCGCCTCCGCGTTACCGCCCGCGGCCAGCTCCACCATGCTGCTGACGCCCGGCACCTCCACCGACAGCACCCGCGCCACCTCGCGCAGCCGGCCGTACACCTCCGAGGTGGCCGAATAGCTGTCCAGCAGCGTGCGCGCGCCCAGGTAGTCGTGCGGGTTGGACTGGTACAGCCCCTCCGCCAGCACCGCGCGCACGGCCGGGTCGCGCTCGCTGCGCCACGCCGTGCGCAGGAAGCCGATGTTGCGCTGGTCGCGCTGGGCGCCCAGCTCCAGGTACGTCTTGATGCGGGCGGCCACGTCGTTGAGGCCCCCCGCCGGACGGCTGCCGTCCGCCAGCGCGGCCACCGCCGTGGACGGCCCCAGGCTGGAGCCCGTGGCGGCCACCGCCGCGCCCAGCGCGTCCAGGCCCGCGACGATGGGGCCCGCGCGGCCCGCGAAGTCGTTGGCCATGATGGAGAAGGTGAAGCGCTCGCCGCCCGCGCTCGTCACGTAGCCGCTCAGCGCGGAGACGCTCTCCAGCGTGCCCGTCTTCGCGCGCAGCCGGCCCACCGCGTCGCTGCCCTCGAAGCGGTACTTGAGCGTGCCGTCCTTGCCGGCGATGGGCACGGAGGACAGGTACTCCGGCGCGAAGGGGAAGCGCTGGACCATGTGCCGCAGCAGGCGGTTGAGCTGCGTGGCGGAGAAGCGGTTGGCGTCGTTGAGGCCGCTGCCGTTCTTCATCACGTAGGTGCCGCGGGGGATGCCCACGTCGCGCTCCAGGAACTGCTCCACCACCTCCACGCCCTTGGTGAAGGAGCCCGGCGCGCCGCGCAGCTCCGCGCCCAGGGTCTTCAGGAGCTGCTCGGCCACGAAGTTGCTGGAGAGCTTGTTGAGGCGCTTGAGCAGCACGTCGAAGGTGTCCGACTGGGCCACGTGCAGCATGCGGGCCTTGGTGGACGTCTTGCCCAGCTTCACCTTGCCCTTCATCTTCACGCCGCGCGTCGCCAGCATCTGCTTGAGCGACTGGCCGAAGTACATGGGCGGGTTGTCGATCTTCTTCCAGACGCTGACGGCGCCGCCGCGCTCGTTGGGGAGCTGACCGCGCACGACAATCTTCTGCTGCAGGCCCACCGCGTCCGACTTGACGAACACGCGGCGGGCGCGGCGCGGGCCGGTGGTGAGCTGGTTCTCCACCACGAAGTATTCGCTGGGCGGCTCCACCTCCACCGACCCCTTGGCGCCCGGCGCGCTGCCGGGCCGCAGGTAGATGGCCACCGCGTTCCAGTTGAGGCTCACCGCGCCGGTGGGCGCCATGTACGCGCGGTCCGTGTCCTCCTGGTCATAGCCGGGCGGCGTGCGCTCGGCGTCGAACCAGGAGTCGTCCACCACGATTTCGCCCACCTCGCGCACGCCCGCGTGCCACAGCTCCGCGACGATGCCCCACAGGCGCTCGGTCGTCATGGACGGGTCGCCCTTGCCGCGCACGTAGAGCGTCTTCACCTTGCCGTCCGCGCCCAGCTCCGGCTCCACCAGGAACTCGGTGTCGTAGCGGAACTCGGGCCCCAGCGACGCCAGCGCGGCGGCGGACGTCACCAGCTTCACGTTGGAGGCCGGGTTGAGCAGCTCGTCGGCGTTGTGGCTGAACACCACGGTGCCGTCGTCGAGGCTCTGCATGAGCACGCCCATGCGGCTCGCCTTCAACGGCGCGCGCTGGAGCACCTCCAGCAGGGCCGTTTTGAGCGCCTCCCGGTCCGCCCGTTTCGCATCCGGGGCGGGCGCGGCGTGCGCGGCGTGAGAAAGCGACAGGAAAATGATGGCCGACGCGGCCAAGATGGAGCTGGCTCGATGGACCTGCACACTCTCTCCGGGGAAGTCAGGTGCCATTATGCGGAACGGGGCAAAAGGCGAGCAAGGGTGAGAGACGCCCTGAGTCCACGTCTGGGCGCTCGCTCTACCAGCAGGCAGAAACCTGACATTCCAACTGTAACGGCGTGACTGACGCGGCCCCCCAGTGAAACACGCCTGTCCACGAGGTGACTTCGATGAGAGCAGTGGTGCAGCGCGTGCTGGAGGCGTCCGTGACGGTGGAGGGCCAGCGCGTGAGCGAAATCGGCCCGGGCCTGCTCGTGCTGCTGGGCGTGGGCAAGGGCGACACGGAGGCGGACGTGGCGTGGATGGCGGAGAAGCTGGCCACGCTGCGCATCTTCGAGGACGCCGCGGGGAAGATGAACCTGTCCCTGGAGGACACGTCCCGGCAGCTCATCGTCGTCAGCCAGTTCACCCTCTATGGTGACGCGCGCAAGGGCCGCAGGCCCAGCTTCATCGACGCGATGGAGCCGGTGGCCGCCAAGGCCCTCTACGAGCGCGCCTGTGAGGCGCTGCGCCAGCGCGGGCTGAACGTGGGCACCGGCATCTTCGCCGCGGACATGAAGGTGGCGCTCGTCAACGACGGGCCCGTCACGCTGCTGCTGGAGAGCCCCGGCCCGGCCGCGCCCAAGGGCTAGATGCGCACGCCGGAGCTCTTGGTCACCAGCGCCGCCAGCCCCTGCTTCGCCAGCGCCGCGCCCCGCAGGTGCGCGGTGAGCGAGCCCAGCTCGCGAATCCAGTTGGCCGCGCGCGGCCCCAGCCCGGAGAAGGCCACCGTGAGCGGCGGCGGCTGCGCCTGCTTGCCCAGCCAGTACGCGAGCACCTCGTCCTTCTCCGGCAGCGACGGCAGGCGCATCCGCTCCTGCTCGCGCGTCAGGAGCCGCTCCAGCTTGCGCGGCAGGTTCACCTGCCAGTGCGCCACCTTGCGCGCCGGGCGCCAGGCCCAGTCCGCGAAGGCGTAGCGCTCGCCCGGGGAGTACTCGCCGCGGCCCTGCGTGACGAAGACCTGGTCGGGCGGAAACTCGGGGAAGGGCTCCCACTGCCCCGCGAGCAGCGAGGCCAGGCCCACGTCCTCGCGAGGCCGGAAGCGGAACTGATCCCTCACCTCACGCGCGGCGCGCGCGTCCCAGTAGGGATAGTTCGCCTCCTCCACCATCAGCGCCAGGTGCAGGGCCTCGTCCCAGCCGTCCGCGTAGCCCAGCTCCGCGTCGCCCACCTCCCAGCCGGAGGGCCCCTCCGTCCAGGGGAGGAAGACGAGCCGGTCCACCAGGTCCGCCCAGGGGTCCGCGTCCAGGGAGCGCACCCCGCCCGGAATCGCCGTGGCGAGCATCCGCTCGCAGAGCATGCGCGCCTGGCCATCCCCCAACTGCTCCTGGAGCGACTCCAGCGCGCCGGGGGCGTCCCCCATGGCCCTCCGGAAGAAGGGGAGCAGGTGTTCATGAAAGAAGCGGTCGCTGATGGGCCTCAGGACGACGTCCATGGTGCGGATGTTCCCCCCGGAACGCCGCCCGGCTCAAGGCCGCGCGTCTTCCTGGACGATGAGCGCGTGGATGTCCGCGGCCGTGGGTGCCTCGAGGATGGCGGCCCGGAAGCGGGGATTCTTGAACAACCGGGAGATGCGAGCCAGGGCCTTGAGGTGGACCCCCGCGCTGTTCTCCGGCGCCACCAGCGCGAAGAACAGGTGGGTGCTCTTGCCGTCGATGGCCTCGAAGTCCACGCCGGCGCGGGATACGCCGAAGGCGGCCTGGAGCTGCGCCATGCCCGGCAGCTTGCCGTGGGGAATGGCCACCCCCTCGCCGATACCGGTGCTGCCCAGCTTCTCGCGCTCGCGCAGCACCTCCACCAGCCGGTCCGCGGATAGCTGCGGGTGGGCGCGCACCAACGTGGCGCTCAGCTCGCGCAACACTTCAGGCTTCGTCCGCGACTGCATGTCGGCGATGACGGCTTGGGGGCTGAGGAACTCGGCGATTCTCACTGACGCTCCCGCGCTGGCGCTCCTGGTTGGCGGCAATTACTCCTCACCCCTCTTTAGCGCAAGGGTGGCCTGTCATCATGCGCATGCACCGCGCTCACTGCGCATCATGACGCGGAAGGGAAGCCCGTCCTTCAGTGCGACAAGGGCTTCATCTGCCCGCGCGCTCCGGGTGGCGACGACCTCCGCCCCGAGCACGCAGGGACTTCCCATGAAGCGTCCTCTCCTGTCGACAGTCATCGACATCGAGGCGCTGTCGACAGGCCGAGCCAGGGCGGGCCGCCTGGATGACGGTGAGGAGCTTCAGCGCCCGGCGTGACGCACCGGGTGAGCCCTCCCCTGGCGGGCGCGGCCACCGGGCGCGGGACCCACGCCTCGACGGCCACGGCATCCGCTGGGGGCGTGGCGGCGTGACGCCACCGGGACACGGCGGCCTTCGCGCCGCCACACGCCGTCACCCTCCTGTGGGGTGACGGCGCACGACGTCAAGCGGCGGGCCGCTCAGGTGCCCGTGGCGGCGACCGCCGGGGCGTGCGGCTCGATGAGGCCGTACTGGCCATCCTTGCGCCGGTAGACGATGCACAGCGACTCCGACTCCACGTTGTGGAAGACGTAGAAGTCGTTGTCCATCAGGTTCATCTGCATCACCGCATCATCCACCGACAGCGGCTTGACGGTGAGGTGGGTGGCGCGCACCTCGCGCGACGCGCGGGGTTGGGCGGAGGCAGGCGGCGCCGCCGCCACCGCGGGCTTGGGCGCGGCCTCGCTCGCGGCGGAGGCTTCCGCCAGGGAGGTCAGCTCCTCCACGTCCGGGAGCTCGAACACGGCGTGGCGGACCCGGAGCTGCTCCACCAGGTCCTGCCGGTGGTGGACGCGCTCACGGCCATGGTGCGTCTTCAGCTTGTCCCGGTAGCGGCGCAGCTGGCGTTCGATCTTGTCCATCGCCAGGTCGATGGACGCGTACATGTCATCGCTCTTGTCGCGGCCCCGGAGCACCCAGGCGCCGGAGTGGATGGTGATGTCCGCGTGATGCAGGTGTCGCTCCAACGACAGGACCACATGGGCCTCGCCGGCACGGTCCAGCAGCCGGTTCACCCTTTCGACCTTCTCGCGTGCGTACTCCTTGAGGGAATCCGACGCCCCGAACTGACGGAAGGTGATGTTGAACTGCATGCGTGGCTGCCTCCTAGGGTGAGAGGTGAGCTCCGTGACGGATCTGAAACGTTCCCAGCCCTGGAAAGCAACCCACCCCGCCAGGTTACCTGTTCCCGGACACACCACCCGTCCGAGGGAGGACATCCCGCCTGCACCCCACGTCACTGGCATGGCCCTTCCTTCAAGGCCATGCCGGTGACGACTCGGCCGCGTCACGCGCCGCGTCAGCTCCGCGGGCTATGCGGGGCGGCCCATGGGCGAGTCCTCGCCGAACTTCGACGGGGTCTCCGCGTCGTCTGAGCCATGTGAGGGTCCTTTCCGAAAGGAAGTACCCAGGCACGGTGGGGGCTGCGTCATGGCGCGGCAATCGAGCCCGGGCGCTCCGGGCCCGCTCCCCTGTCCGCCCTCCAGCCCCTACTGCACGTTGACGACGCGCTCCTCGGAGTGGAACACCGCCGCCGAGCACCCGGCGACCCCCGTGCACTCCAGCACCGTGCCCGGCGCGGTGCCGCTCAGCGTGAGCAGGTGGACGGCGACCGGCGTAGTCTGCAGCAGGCTGAAGTTGACGGTGCCCTCGTCCTGCGTGGTGGGGACGGTCGCCGTGGCGAGCCCGCCCGCGCGCAGCAGGGTGGCGGTGATGGGGCCCGGAACCTCGCCCTCGGGCATCCAGCGGAAGGCGTACGGCTGGCCGCGCGTGAGCCGGTCCTCGGAGCCGGGGCCCTGGAAGGAGAAGAAGCGCTTGGCCTTCCCGCCCTTCGTCACCAGGGTGATGGTGTGCGTGCCGTCCTGGAGGACGATGCGCGCGTCCTCCGTGGGCTCCCGCTCCCAGATGTTGGGGTCGAAGTCGTAGTAGGCCCGCGTGGGCACGCACACGTCGCGGCCCGCGGTGCCGTCCACGCCGCCGCGCTCCAGCGTCATCGGCAGACCGTTGAAGGTGGCGGTGACGCCCTCGCGCAGCTCGGTGCAGCTGCCCCCCGCCGCCGAGGAGAACGTCACCGTGACGCGGTGGGAGCCCGGCTCGTCCAGTCCCTCGAAGACATCCACGTCCGACTGGGAGAGCGCGAGCGTGCGGTCCGCCATCGACGCCAGGTCGACGACCTCCGAGGTGAGGCTGCTGCCACAGCCCGACAGCAGGCCCACCGCGACGACGGCCCCCGCCGGGACATGAAGAAGGTTGCGACGAAGTAAGGGGTTCATGCGCCGCGCACCCTATACCCCCGCCCCGTCCGCGGCGAGCAGCCCTTCCAGGCGAAGCTTCACTTCCGGCCACTCCGTGTCGATGACGCTGTAGTACGCGCTGTCGCGCACCACGCCGCCGCGCACCAGCATGTGGTTGCGCAGCACGCCCTCGAAGCGGGCGCCCAGCCGCTCGATGGCCGCGCGCGAACGCGCGTTGTGCTGGTCCGTCTTGAGCTGCACCCGCATGACGCCCAGGGACTCGAAGGCGTGACGCAGCAGCAGGTACTTGCACTCCGTGTTCACCGGCGTGCGCCACACCCGCCGGCCCAGCCACGTGTAGCCAATCTCCAGCGCGCGGTCGTCGCGACGGATGTCGAGGAAGCGCGTGCTGCCCACGGGCGCGCCCGTCCGCCGCTCCAGGATGACGAAGGGGCGCTCGCTCCCCTGCTCGGCGGCCTGGCAGGCGCTGTCGATGAAGGCGGCGACGTCCGCCTCCGTGCGCAGCTCCCGGGAGAACCACGTGAAGATGTCCGGCTCGCACAGCGCGGCCAGGGCCGGCGCGTGCTCCGGGCGCAGCGGCTCCAGGCGGACGTGCTTGCCTTCGAGCGTGACGGGCGGGGCGACGAGGGGCACGCACTCACGGCGAGGCATGCCGGAGTCCGAGGGAGGGGTGGCGCTCATGCGGCGCCACTCTGCCCACGCAGGCGCGCCGCGGACAAGCGGCGCGCCACAGCCCGCGGACTCAGTAGTACCGCTTGCGCTTGCTGCTGGGGAGGATGCCCAGCACCTCGCGGTACTTGGCCACCGTGCGGCGGGCAATCTCGGTGCCCTGCGCGCGCAGCAGCTCGACAATCTTCTGGTCCGAGTACGGGTTGCGGGCGTCTTCCTGCGACACCAACTGCTTGATGTGGTGCTTCACCGCCTCGCTCGCGGTGTCCTCACCGGAGACGCGGGCGATGGACGAGTTGAAGAAGTACTTCAGCTCGAAGATGCCCTGCGGGGTGTGCACGTACTTGCTGGTGGTGACGCGGCTCACCGTGGACTCGTGCATGCCGATGTCCTCGGCCACGTCCCGGAGGATGAGCGGCTTGAGGTGGGCGATGCCCTTGTCCAGGAAGTCCCGCTGGAACTTCACGATGCTCTCGGTGACCTTGTAGATGGTCCGCTGCCGCTGGTGGATGGAGCGGATGAGCCACATCGCGCTGCGCAGCTTGTCCTGGATGAAGTCCTTCGTCTGGCCGGGGCCCACCGCGCCCGTCTTCAGCGCGTTCCGGTAGGTGCCGGAGATGCGCAGCTTGGACAGGCCGTCATCGTTGAGCACCACCGTGTACTCGTCCCCCATCTTGTAGACGAACACGTCGGGGGTGATGTACTGCGCGTCGTCCCCGCTGAAGTTGCGGCCCGGCTTCGGGTCCAGCTTCGGGAGCAGCCGCACCGCCTCCACCACCTCTTCCAAGGTGACCTTCAGGTCCTTGGCGATGGCGGGCAGGTTCTTGCTCTCCAGGTACTTCATGTGCCGCTTGATGATGAGGCCCAGCAGCGGCGCGTGCGGCTCCTTCATCCCCTGGAGCTGGATGAGCAGGCACTCCTGCAAGTCACGGGCGCCGCAGCCGCGCGGGTCCAACATCTGGATGCGGCGCAGCGTGCGCTCCGCGACGTGCATGGGCACGTCCGCCTCGTTGGCCAGGCGGATGAGCGGATCTCCGTCCACCTCCGGCAGCTTGAGGTAGCCGTCGTCATCCAGGTTGCCCAGGATGAGCATCGCGATGCGGCGCTCGGCGTCGTTCAGGCGCAGCGTGCCCAGCTGCTCCTGGATGTGGTCGACCAGGTCCTCCTTCTTGACGAGGTTGGCCTCGAACGACGGCATGTCGTCCGTGGCCACGTTCCCCTTGTTGGAGGCGGTGGTCGGCTCGTTGAACTGGTAGCTGTTGAGGTACTGCTCCCAGTCGATCTCCGGGGGGCCCTCCCCGTCCGCCTTGAACTCCGTGGCGGTGTCGCTGGTGGCCGAGGGCAGGTCCATGTCCCTCGGCATCTCCACGTTGTCAGCCTCTAGCGAGGCTTCACCGGGTTCCTTGTCTCCCACGTCCCCCGGGGCTTGTTCGTCGGGCTGCTCCAGCAGTGGGTTCTGCTCCATCTCCTCGCGGACCTGCTCGAGCAGCTCCATGCGGGACAGTTGGAGGAGCTTGATGGCCTGCTGCAGCTGCGGCGTCATCACCAGCTGCTGGGCAAGCTTCAGGCTTTGTTTCAGTTCCATCGCCATGAGACGGGGTCTCCAGGGTTGACTTGGTCCCTCGGACGGAGGGCCACAATCAAAGACCGTGCCAACGTAACAAGGAGCCCTGACTTCGTCTAGCCCCGAAACGAGGGTCCCTTGCTTGCATGCTCAGAATTCCACAAGGAATCCGAGAGCTTGGAACCACTCAGGGTGTCACATGCGCGTTGACAGGTCGGCGCAAAAGCGGGGCCAACCTATTCTAAGCACGCCTCTGACAGGTGGCCAGCCGTCCTTACAGCGCTTGTTGGAGGCGGAACCGTTCGCCCAGGTAGACGGCGCGCGCCTTGGGAGACGCGGCGATCTCCGCCGGGGTGCCCTCTTCGAGAATCTGCCCCTGTGCGATGATGTACGCACGGTCACAGATACCCAGGGTGTCCTGCACGTTGTGGTCGGTGATGAGGACGCCCAGCCCCCGCTCGCGCAGGAGGAAGATCTGCCGCTGGAGGTCGCCCACGTTGATGGGGTCCACGCCGGCGAAGGGCTCGTCGAAGAGGATGAAGCGGGGCTGGGGGATGAGGCTCCGGGCAATCTCGGCGCGCCGGCGCTCGCCGCCGGAGAGCGTCTCGCCCAGGGACTCCGCGACGTGCGTGAGGCCGAACTCCTCCAGGAGGGTGTCCGCGCGCTGCCCGCGGGCCTTCGCGTCCAGGTCCTTCTGGCGCTCCAGCACGGCCAGGAAGTTGTCGCGCACGGTGAGCTTGCGGAAGACGGACGCTTCCTGTGGAAGATAGCCCACACCCCTGCGGGCGCGGCGGTGCATGGGCAGGTGCGTGAGGTCCTCGTCCCCAATGCGCACGCGTCCCGCGTCCGGCGTCACCAGTCCCACGACCATGTTGAAGCTGGTCGTCTTGCCCGCGCCGTTGGGGCCCAGCAGGCCCACCACCTCGCCGGGCGCCACGCTGAAGGACACGCCGCCCACCACCTTGCGGCGGCGGAAGGTCTTCTCCAGGCCCTCCGCGTACAGCTTCGCGCTCATGGCTGCGAGCCTCCCTGAGCGGACGGAGCCGCCGGGCGGGCCGGGGCCGGACGCCCCTTGCGCTTGGCGGGCGTGGGGTTGGAGGGCAGCGACTCGAAGACGATGACGGCGTTCTCCACTTCCAACCGTTCATTGCCCAGCGTCAGCCGGACCTTGGTGCCGCGCATGTGCGTGGTGCCCTGGCGCGCCTCGGGCGAGCCCGTCACCACCAGCACGCCGCTGGGCACGTCGTACTCGGCGCGCTCGCCGCGGGCCAGGCGGTCCCCGTCCACGGCCTCCACGCCGCCGGTGCACACCACCCGCGTCACCTCGCGCTGCGGTGTGTAGTTGGCCGTCATCCGGTCGCACTTCAAGTCGAGCGTGCGGTGCTTCACCTTCACGTTGCCCGTCAGCGTGGCCTGGGACTTCTGGAAGGTGACGTTGTCGCCGTTGATCTGGACGGGCTCCTTCAGGTCCTTGGCGCCGCCCAGGGGGTTGGGGGCGCGGGCGCCCGCCGCCTGCGCCGGGGCCACCGCGGCGGGCGGCGTGCCCTGCGCGGGCGCGGCGGCGAGCACGGGCGCGGGCTGCGCGACGAAGAAGGCCGTTACCAGGAACTCAATCACTCTGGCGCTCCCACCACGGTCTCCACCGAGCCCGCGAAGTTGAACGTCTCGTCCGGGAAGAACAGCTCGAAGCGGTCCGCCCTCAGCCGGTAGTCAGGTCCCTTCACCGTCACGCCCTCGTTTCCATGCGCCCGCTCCGTGGTGGCGTCGTACGTCAACCGGGGAGTGCGGGCCTCCATGCCCTTCCCGGTGCGGATGACGACACCGCCCGAGGCCACCACCTGCTTGGACGCGAGGCTGCCCTCCATATTCGGAGCGCTCACCTCCACGCCGCCCTCCGTCCCCGGAGGCGCCCCCGCGCCGGCCTGTCCCGGCGGAATCCGCAGGGTGGCGTTGGTGGCCCACACGTCGCCGGTGGTGCGCTGGTAGGAGATCTGCTCCGCGGCGCCGGACCGCGTCAGCCGCTCGCCCTCGAAGGACTCCAGGCGGGCGCCGTGCAGCACCACCTCCGGGGGCGGCTGGGCCTCGGACGCACCCGCGCCGGCTCCGGGCTTGCAGCCGGGGGCGGACACCAGGAGGACGAGGCTGACGGCGAGCAGACGTGACACAGGGCTTCCTTATCACCCAGCCGAAGCGGGCGCCGCCTCCGGAAGTGGCACGTCCGAGCCCACCGGTGGACGCGTCTTCCAGCGCTGGTGCATCCACACCCACTGCGCCGGGGCCCGCCGGATGGCGTCCTCGATGCGGGTGGACAGGGCCGCGGTGAGGGCCAGGGCGGCCGCCTCGCGGTCCGCGTCCTGGGGCACCGGGACCTCCTCCATCGTCAGGCGGTAGCCCTCCCCGTCCCGGTGGCAGAAGCCCGTCACCACCGAGGCCCCCGTGCGGAGGGCCAGGTCGGCGGCGGCCCGGGGCGTGGCGGCGAGCTGGCCGAAGAAGGGCACGAAGAGCGACTGCACCTTCGTGTCCTGGTCGATGAGGATGCCGAGGATTTCGCCGCCGCGCAGGGCGCGCAGCATGGCCCGCGCCGCCCCCTCCTGGCCGCGCCAGATGCTGCGCACCCCACCCCGGGCCCGGAACTGGCCCACCAGCTCCGTCAGCCGGGGGTCGGTGGTCTCCTTGGCGATGCTCTGGCTGGGGTACCCCGCGCGCGCCACCCGCCGGGCGAGCAGCTCCCAGTTCCCCACGTGCCCGGACACGAAGACGACGCCCTTGCCCCGGGCCAGGGCCGTCTCCAGCACCTGCCGGTCGGCGTCCGGCCAGGCGACCAGGCGCTCCAGGGCCTCGTCCAGGGCGCCGGTGCAGGCCACCTCCAGTGCGGCCGCCGCCAGGTGCCGGAAGGCCTCGCGGGCCACGGCCTCCCGCTCCGCGTCCGACTTTTCCGGGAAGGCCACGGATAGCGATTTGAGGGCCTTGCGCCGCTCCCCCCCGGCGAGGTGGTAGGCCAGCGCGCCCAACCGCGCACCCAGGCTCCGGGCCACCCCCAACGTCAGAGGTTGAAGGAGCAACAGCACGCCCCGGATGAGCACGTAGCGGAGGAAACGCTTGAGACGCTTTGCTAAGGGTGGACGCTCCACGAGGCGTTCAATATCCCATGCGCGAATACAACTTCGACGGGCTCGTTGGGCCCACCCACAATTACGGCGGCCTCTCGCCCGGCAACCTGGCGTCGCAGAACCATGTGGGTGAGCCGAGCCACCCCCGGGACGCGGCCCTCCAGGGACTGGAGAAGATGCGCTTCGTCTCCGGGCTGGGGGTGGGCCAGGCCGTGCTGCCGCCCCAGCCGCGCCCCTCCCTGCGGGCGCTGAGGGCCCTGGGCTTCACGGGCTCGGACGAGGAGGTCATCACCCGGGCCTCGCGCGAGGCGGAGCACCTGCTGCGGCTGACGTCCAGCGCGTCCTCCATGTGGACGGCGAACGCGGCCACGGTGGCGCCCAGCGCGGACACGGCGGACGGGCGCGTGCATCTGACGCCGGCCAACCTGTCCCAGATGTACCACCGGGCCATCGAGGCGGAGACGACGCACTCGGTGCTGCGCGCCATCTTCGCGAACGAGAAGCACTTCGCGGTGCACGCGCCGCTGCCGGGCAGCAGCCACTTCGCGGACGAGGGCGCGGCCAACCACACGCGGCTCGCCACGCCCGGGCATCCGGGCCTGCACCTGCTGGCCTGGGGCCGCAGCGCGTGGCAGGACGTGCAGGGCCCCAGCCGCTTCCCGGCCCGGCAGACGCTGGAGGCGAGCCAGGCGCTGGCGCGGCTGCACCAACTGGACGCGAAGTCGGTGCTCTTCCCCCAGCAGCACCCGGAGGGCATCGACGCGGGGGCGTTCCACACGGACGTGCTCGCGGTGGGCAACGCGCAGTTCCTGATGCTGCACGAGCTGGCCTTCGTGGACCACGCGGGGTTGCTCGCGGTGCTGCGCGAGAAGCTGGGCCAGGACTTCCGCGCGGTGGTGGCCACCCAGGCGGAGCTGCCGGTGAAGGACGCGGTGAAGGCGTACCCGTTCAACTCGCAGGTGCTGACGCTGCCGGACGGCACCATGGCGATTGTCGCGCCGGTGGAGAGCCAGGAGACGCCCGCCGCGCGGCAGTTCCTGGAGCGCGTGGTGGCCGAGGACACGCCGGTGAAGGCCGTGCACTACCTGGACGTGCGCCAGTCCATGAACAACGGCGGTGGGCCCGCGTGCCTGCGCCAGCGCGTGTGGCTGACGGACGAGGAGCGTGGGGCCATCAAGGCGGATGTCTTCTACACGCCCGCGCTGCATGACTCCCTGGCGGGCTGGGTGCGGCGGCACTACCGCGAGGTGCTGCGCCCCAAGGACCTGCAGGACCCGCAGCTGGCGCGCGAGACGATGACGGCGCTGGATGAGCTGACGCGCATCCTCAACCTGGGCAGCGTGTACGACTTCCAGCAGTGAGGGAGGAGGACTCGCCAGTTCAGCGGGTCTCCAAGGGGCGAAAGGTGACGCCGTCGAGCTTCAGGCGGCCCGTCACCTCCACCATCCGCTCGGTCACGATGACGAGCGTGGGGAAATCCCTCAGTCGGAAGAGGTCCAGGTGCGCGGGCAGCGATTCGCGGGCGAGCCAGTACGCCGCTGGCAACGCCTGAGCGTCCTCGCTCCCGCACGTCCCACAGGGGCCGCGGCGCGGATGTGGGAAGCAAGCCTCATGAAGCCGCCCGTGAAGTTCCAATTGGAGCTCGCGCAAAACGGGGGCATTCCGGGCACGGAACGTCACTTCGACAGGGCCACCGATGAGCCCCCGAAGCCCGGCCTCCTGCATCGCGGCCAGGGCATCGGCTCGCGCCACGGGCGTCCAGTCTTGCAATGAGAGCGGCCCGAACGCTCCGGACGCCGCCCCCACCAGCGGCCCCAGCCGAGTGCCCGGCTCCAGCACCGCGCCCTCGGGTGCGTGGGGCCTGACGCGCTCGCGCAGTTTGACGAAGTCCTTGAAGGCCACGGGCCAAGGGTCCGAGAGCTGCTTCAATTCGGCCTGGAGCAGTTCGGAGAGGTCGGCACAGGGATACTGGATGCCAGCCCAACCGCCTCCGACACCGCATGTCGGGCATGGCTCCACACCTGGGAGCCCCCACCGGTGCGCGGCACGACTCAGGTCACCGGTGTAGCGCGACGACGTGTCCGCTTCGAGTCGGAAGAACTTCATGCGTCTCCTCCCCTTCGACGGGCTTCGCGCTCACAAGGCTTCTATCCGAGAACCGCTCATCCCAGGTGTTATGGGCACGTTGTAGGGCACCACGGGCCCCGAAAGCTCGAAGCGAAATGCGAGTTCGATGGCGTGCCGCATGATGACGTCCTTCGAAGGGGGTCTAGGATTGGCCATCACGAACTGCCGCCATGCATTGTTCCAAGCGCCCCCGGGCCCCATCCCCTTGCCACTGTGGATGCGCCAATGGACGTGCTCAGGAACGACCATCGTGAACTGATGGATGTCGATGCCCGCGGCCCGGAACCAGGCGGCGAGCCGTGGCTCCTGAGGAAACAGGTGGTGCTTGATGAGCTTCCCTCTCGGCCTGGGCACCGCCGGCACGAAGACCGGGTAACGGCGCGACACCGATGCCACCGCCAAAGGCTGTGCGTCTGGTCGAATCCCCGTGCGGCGCTGCCACCAGTTCCGGTACGTGCCGGGCCCCCTGAACGCCGGCCGGCCAACAGCCTTCTCCACGGCGAGCGAAGACGCGCCCTCATCGGCATCACCGCACAGGAACAGGCCACACGCGCCTTCGTCACACGCGAGAACGACACAACGCCCTTCGGAAGAAACGGCACAACCGTCGGCCCCCGAGTCCCACACGGCGGCGTCCCAGCCACGTGTCGCGGGTGATGAAGAGCCACACGCGAGCGCACCCCCTACGTAGAGCAGCAGAGCGACATGGCATAGGAGCCGAATCATGCCCCGGAGTGTAGCCGCTCGACCGGCTGCCCTACGGACGGGCGTTCCAGGGCTCGTCAGCGGGCTGTGAGCCCGAGTATGGCGGGCGCCCGTGGTCGTAGCCGCTTCGGGTCATCACCTTCTTTGGAAAGGAGGTGAGATTCCACATGATACCCGAAGCGATACAGCACTACCTGCGCCGCAACGGGGTGCGTTTCGAGCGGTACTGGCACCCGCGTGCCGTGGCTGCCCAAGAAGTCGCCGAAGCGCTGCACGTCTCCGGATGGCGCGTGGCCAAGTCCGTCATCGTGATGGCGGACCGGCAACCCTGGATTGTCGTCGTCCCCGCGGCGAGTTCGGTGGACCTTCACCAGGTCCGCGACATGCTGGGCGTCAGGCACGTCCGCCTCGCCACCGAGCAGGAGTTCTCCGGTCATTTCCCGGACTGCGAGCTGGGCGCCGAGCCCCCCTTCGGAGAGCTCTACGGCCTGCCCGTCGCCGTCGATGAGTCGCTCAGCCTGGCCGACCGGCTGCTCTTCCGCGCGGGCTCCCACGAGGAGACGCTCGAGATGCGCTTCCAGGACTTCGCCACCCTGGAGTGGCCCCTGGTGGCGTCATTCATCGAGGAGGAGCAGCACCCGACGGCGGGCGATACCAGCACGCCCTCCAGGCCCGTGGAAGAAGCACACGCCCACGCCTGAAAGCACCCAGAGGCCCGGGCCGCCTAACGCGCGTCCCGAGCCTCACCGTCTTCGTCGGGATGACCGCGCAGCAAGTACTCCAGCTCCGCGGCGCGCGGGTCGTCCGTCAGCGTCTTGCGCCGCGACTCCACCCGCTCGCGCTCAGCGGCTTCCAGTCGCGCCGCCCAGGCCCGCGCCTCCGCGCGCGCGTTCGTGGGCAGATGCCGCATGCCCTCGTGGACCGAGCGCGCGGCCGCGTCATATCGGCGCAGCGCCTCCTGCGTCCGCGCCACGGCGAAGGACGCGTCCGCGCCAGGGACCAGGCGCGCCGCGGTCTGCCGCCGCTCGAGCGCTCGGGACAGCAGGCCCTCGCGCTCCAGGCACGCCGCCTCCAGGGACAGCAACCGCGCCCGCTGGGCGTAGTCCGTGATGAAGGGCGCCAACGCCTGCAACGTGTCGCGCGCCCGCCGCGTCAGCCCGGCGTCCAACTGCTGTGAGGCCAACTGGAAGGACAGCGCCACGTTGCCCGGGAAGCGCGCCAGCAGCCGCTCCAGCGACTGCAGGGCCTCCTCGCGCCGGCCCTGCGCACGCAGCACCTCCGCGCGCAGCAGGTACGTGTCCAGGGCGTCCGGCGCCAGCCGCTCCACCTCGCCCCACGCAGCCTCGGCCGCCGCCAGGTCGCCCTGCACGATGCGCAACCGCGCCTCGCGCCCCCACAGCGCCGCGACCTCCGGCTGCCCGGCGAAGTGCGCCCTCGCCCAGTGCGCGTACTCCAGCGCCAGCTCCACCCGGCCCGGCGTGTTGACCAGCGCGTCCAGCAGCCGCACCGCGGTCGCCGGAACCTCCGGCGTCAACACCCTGAGGGACGCCAGCGTCTGCGCCTGCGGCACCGCCTCGCCCAGCAGCACGGAGGTGTCTCCCGCCTCATGCGCCAGGCGGTACTCCAGGAAGCCCTGCCCGCTCCGGCCCAGGGCCAGCAGCGCGCGCGCCGCCACCCGGTGCGAGCTCGCGTCCAGCGGCGCCAGGTACAGCGCCCGGTTCACCAGCGCCAGGGCCTCGCCCGCCCCTTCGCGCCCCCGCGCCGCATGCGCCGAGGCCATCAACCGGTACAACAGGTAGTCCGCCGGATGCCGGTCCACCAGCGCCAGCCCCCGCGCGTGGACCTCCTGGGCCGACGCCCCCGAGGTGACGTGCGTCACCAACTCCGCCTCCGCATCCCCCAGACGGTGGCGGCCGGGAATCAGCGCCACCAGCGCCACGGCCGTGAGCACCGGCCCCAGCACCATCACCCGCGCGGAGGGCTTCAAGCACCACGCCGGGTCCTCGGAGGCCCGTTCGCGGGGACGCGCCACCGCGCCCAGCACCACCAGCGCCGCCACCGCGCACGCGGGCAACTCCAGGCTGAAGTCGAACACGTCATGCAGCGCCAACGCCGCGACGCCCGCGAGCGCCGCGAAGTCCAACGTCTCCAGCCCCTCGCGCCGCAGCAAGCGCAGGAAGCCCCAGACGGCCACCGCCAGCAACACCAGGCCCAGCGCGCCCAGCTCCGCCGCGGCTTGCAGCACCCCGTTTTCAGGGTGCGTGAAGGTGTTGGGGTTGGGCTCCGACTGGTATCGGGGGAACGCGGCCTCGAAAGCCCCCCGCCCCATGCCCAGCAGGGGAAACGCCCGCGCGGCCTCCGCCATCATCGGCCACAGCGCCACCTTGGACTGGCGCAGCTTCTCCACACTGTTCGCGGTGCGCGCCTCCGCCCACAGGCCATCCGCCACCGAGTACGCGCCCACCATCAACACGGCCAGCAGGCCCAACAGCGCCGCGGCGCTCCGTGCCCAGACGGGCGAAGCCCCCTCGCCCGAGCCGTGGCGCCTGCGCAGCAACAACAGCGCCAACAGCGCCTGACCGAAGACGAAGAAGGCGATGCCGCCACGCGACAGGGTCATCACCACGCCCAGGCCCGACGCCCCGGCGGCCAGGGCGTACGGCAAGGCACGGGACTGGTGCCTGCGCGTGAAGGCCAGCCCCACACCCACGGTGGAGGCGAGCCCGAGGAACCCGGCCAGGTGGTTCGGATTGCCGAACGGCGTCACCAACGGGGGCTGCGCGTGCTCCCAGGGCATCACCCCGAAGAGGGACTTCACGCCCAACAACGCGTGGCCCCAGCCCACCACCGCGAGCCCCGCGCCCGTCAGCGCCACCGCCGCGAGCAACCGCTCCCGGCTGCCCCGTGCGCGGCACACCTGCACCGCCGCGAGGAAGGCCAACAGGTACGACAGGTGCTTCGCCAGCTCACGCCAGGTCGCCGACGGGTCGAGCGAAATGGGACGGGCCCGCTCCAGTCCCAGGGGGACCAGCGCGAACTCGCGCAGGGCCGCGGCCTCCGGACTCAGCACCTCCAAGGCGATGGCCGGCAGGGGCACCAGCTGCGCCGCGCACAGCCCGGCGCCCACGGCCAGGGGGACCGCCAGCAGCGGCACGCGCAGCGACTGGCCTTGCCGCCTCGCGCCCACGGCCGCCAGCACCGCCGCCGCGCCGGACAGCGTCACCAGCGGCCAGAGCAGCCACGGCGCCGCGCCCCCGAGCGCCAGCGGACACACCACGACGAGCGCCGCCAGCGCCGCCTCGGCGAACAAGGTGAAACGGGAGGTGCTGCGGGAGGCGCGAGGCATGCGGAGACGGATGCGGGGAGTATCACAGGACCCTCCGCCCCGGCCCGCTCCCCCGCCTCCAGTACGAGCCGCCAGGGGACCGGCCGTGCTCGATAGCCGACATCAAAACGCGAAGGCGACCAGCGGCAGACTGGGACGCGGCGTCCAGGTCCGCGTCTGCAACGCACCGCGCGCATCGCGGCGGGCCTTCACGTCGCGCAGCTCGTCCTCCAGTTCGATGCGCTCGTTGACCAGTTGCTCACGGTGGGCCCGGTTGACGGCCGCGCGCCTGCTCCCGTGGGTGATACCCGCGATGAGCAACCCCACGCCCGCGGCACCACCCACCGACAGGCCCGTGCCCAGGGCCACCAGCGCGCCCCGGTTGTCGTCGCTGGACGTGCTCACCCCGTAGATGATGAGGGGGATGCCCAACAGCAGCAGCGGCGCGAGCACGTAGCCCGAATACGCCATCACCAGCGAGCCCGTGGGCCAGTTGGTGTCGATGGTGCGAATCTCGCTCTGCAGCTTCGAAATCCGCAGCGTCAGCTCGCGGGCGCGGGCGTCGAGGTCCTCCTGCCGGAGCGCTGGCGTGTCGGAAGGCGCGTCCACCTCCGGGCGCTCGGTTTCCGGGGCCTGGGCCACCAGCAGGCGGGCGGAGACGGCGCGCGCCTCGGACGGCGTCAGCAAGGAATGAGAAGCCAGCGTGGGCGTGGTGGCCAGCAGTGCGACGGCGATGAGTGACAACATGGGTGGCATTTCCCCCTGGGGCGAAGCAGGCGGCCAACCCTAGCATCCGCCCCCGCACGCGGGGCTCGATGCCGGCTTGCATCCAGGGGACCTTCTGGCATGTTCGCCGCATCCATGCGCCGTTTCATCGTCACCGCCGCCCTCCTCTGTTCCGCCCTCTCCGGCCTCACCGGCTGCAAGGGCGCCTGCCGCGAGCTGTCCGAGAAGCTGTGCGACTGCTCCATCAACTCGGTGGAGAAGGAGCTCTGCCTCCGGCGCGCGGGCCAGGAGGAGAACCGCGTGGAGCCCACGGCCGAGGACGAGGCCGTGTGTGAGGAGCTCGTGGAGGGCTGCGACTGCCGCGCCATCGAGACCGAGGAAGGCAAGCGCGCCTGCGGCCTGTCGCGCTGAGGCGCCCCCGGGCCTCGCACGTTTCACATCGTGAGGGGGCCGTTGCCCCTCAGGCCCCGGACACGAACGGCTTCGTGGATGCCTGGGGAACCTCCTCCACCCAGGGCTCGAGGGCATCGCGGACGCGCGCTCGGAGCGGCGTCTCCACGTAGAGGTGCACCCACAGCGAAGCGGGCACCGCCAGCCCGAGCAGGAGGGGCAACTGCGCCACGGCGGGGCTCCACCCCGCCCAGAGCGCCAGCGCTCTCGCCGCCTCCGAGGCCGGGTACTGCAGCAAATAGAGCGCGTAGCTGGCGCCCCCCAATCGCACCAGCAGCGGCCGGGAGAGGAGCCAGCCCAGGGCGCCCCCTCCCTTCGCCAGCCCGTACACCAGCAGCCCGGAGGCGGGCACCAGCAGCGCGTTGTGCATCAAGGGGAACGGTATCCGTGGAGCAGCCATCCCCGCGGCGACCAGCAGCGCTCCGCCCACCAGGGCCTGCGCCGCGCCACGCCCCTGCTTCGCCGGTTCCGCCGCCCGCGCACGCACGAAATACCAGCCCAGCAACACGCCGAACACGAACTCCGGCAGCCGCATCACGGGGTTGAACTTGAGCACCGCCAACCAGGTGGTCCACGTCCCCGCGTTCACGGTGGCGACGCGGTCCGGGTCCAGCCACAGGTACAGGACCGGCGGCGCCAACCCGAGCAGCCACGCCCCCACCAGCGCCGCGGGCAACACCGAGGGCCGCAGGCGCGGCAGTCCCCGCGCCAGGTGCGGGAACACCCCGTAGAAAAAGGCCTCCACGGCCACGGACCAGCCGGGGGGGTTCCAGTAAAGCGCCACGACGGGCACCCAGGCCTGGACCAGCGCCAACGTGCACAGCCCGCCGATGGTGGCCTTGCCAGCGGCCACCAGCCACCCATTGTCCATCACGGACGCGGCGATGGTGGTGGGCGCGGCCAGGAGGAAGGCCAGCACGTAGACGGGGTACACGCGGGCGACGCGGGCGGCCCAGAAGGCGCGCGGCGGCGTCTCCATGCGCCCCTCCGCGTCCAGGTAGTTCCAGGCGAGCACGAAGCCGGACAGGACGAAGAAGACGCCCACGGCGGCGTAACCCGCGCCCACCCAGTTCCGCAGCACCTCCGGCGCCGACCCCAGGGTGGGCGCCGCGAAGTGGAACAACACGACGTGCAGGGCCGCGAAGAATCGCAGCCCCGTGAGCGCGTCGAGCGAACGACCACCGCTCACCGCTACCGCCGGCCGATGCCGTAGTACGTGAAGCCCAGCTCCCGCATGCGCGCCGGGTCGTACACGTTGCGGCCGTCGAACACGACGGGCGACTTCATCAGCGACTTCATGCGCTCGAAGTCCGGGTGGCGGAACTCGTTCCACTCCGTCACCACGAAGAGGCCGTCCACGCCCTCCAGCGCCTCGTAGGGCACCGACGCGTAGCGGATGCGCTCGCCGAAGACGCGCTTGGCGGTGTGCGGGGACACCGGGTCATGCGCGATGACCTGCGCGCCCTTGCCGATGAGGCCCTCGATGACCTCGATGGACGGCGCCTCGCGCATGTCGTCCGTCTTCGGCTTGAAGGCCAGGCCCCACACGCCGAACTTGCGGCCCTCCAGCGAGCCGTAGTGCTTGGTGGCCTTGTTCACCAGCAGCTTCTTCTGGCGCTCGTTGGTGCGCTCCACCGCGCGCAGCAGGTCCAGCTCCAGGCCGTAGTCACGCGCGGTGGCCACCAGCGCCTTCACGTCCTTGGGGAAGCAGGAGCCGCCGTAGCCCACGCCCGGGAAGAGGAACGGGTAGCCGATGCGCTTGTCCGAGCCCAGGCCCTTGCGCACGAAGTCCACGTCCGCGCCCACCTTCTCGCAGAGCGCCGCGATGTCGTTCATGAACGAGATGCGCGTGGCCAGCATCGCGTTGGCCGCGTACTTCGTCAGCTCCGCCGAGCGCGTGTCCATGAACAGCACCGGGTTCTCGGTGCGCACGAAGGGCGAGTACAGCTCGCCCATCACCTTGCGGGCGCGCTCGGAGTCCACGCCGATGACGACGCGGTCCGGCTTGAGGAAGTCGTCCAGCGCGGCGCCTTCCTTGAGGAACTCCGGGTTGGAGACGACGTCGAACTCCACGTCCGTCACGGCGCGGATGGCCTCGCGCACCTTGTCCGCGGTGCCCACCGGCACGGTGCTCTTGTCCACCACCACCGTGTACTGCTTCATCGCCTTGCCAATCTGCGCGGCGGCGGCCAGCACGTACTGGAGGTCGGCGTCGCCGCTCTCACCCTCGGGCGTGCCCACGGCGATGAAGACGACCTGCGCGTTCGTCACCGCCTCGGCCAGGTCTCGCGTGAAGAACAGGCGCTTCTCGCGCACGTTCTTCTTGATGAGCTCTTCCAGACCCGGCTCGTAGATGGGCACTTCGCCCGCCTGGAGCATGCGGATCTTCCGCTCGTCGATGTCCACGCACGTGACGTCGTTGCCCGAGTCCGCGAAGCAGGTGCCCGCGACAAGGCCGACGTAGCCGGTTCCGATGATGGCAATACGCATTGAGGGAGCCCCAGTGAATGTCTCTTGGAGGACTCATACGCCGGGAGGGAGTCCGAAAGGAAGCCCGTCCGGCCCTCGCGGCATGCCCGTCGAGCAGCCAGCCTTACTGACCCGTGAGCAAGCGGCGCACCCGCTCCATCCCCTTGAGGGCGGACGTCCGTCCGGGGGTGCAGACAGGACCCACCACCGTCCTGTCCAGCAGCTCCCGCGTCGCCCGGCGCAGCGGCGGCAACGCGGCCGTGGCGTCCTGGGCGGCCTCCGGAAACAGGCGCGTGACGATCGACAGGGACGTGTAGAGGGCCCGCTCCAGGCGCCACTCCTTGGCCCGCGCCAGCAGCGCCGGGACATCCAGCGGACGCGAGTACACGCCGCCCATCCACTTCGCCCCGGTGACGAGCTCGCGCAGGTCGATGAAGGACACCCACGGCACCGCGTACCCCTGGCGCGCGTGCTCCATGGCCGCCAGCAGCACCGCGTCCTCCAGGTCCGGCCGGAACAGCGAGGGGCCGTAGACGCGCATCGGCTTGGCGCGCTCGAGGATGCCCGCCGCCTGCTCGCGGCGCTGAGGCCCCAGCACGTCCGAGTAGAGCAGGATGACGGTGCGCCCATCCGACACCACCTTCGTGGCGCCGCTGTTCTCGGTGTCGGGCTCCGGGGCGAACTCGTGGTTGGCCAGGAAGCCGGCGAAGCCCTCCACGTCCAGGCGCTTCATCAGCATCTGGAGCTCGGGCACGGGCCGGAAGCCCACGTGGGGATAGAGCGTGTCCGCGAAGGAGGCTGGGCCCATCAGCAGCAGCTTGCGTCCCTCCAGCGCGCCCACGATGCGCTTGAAGTTCACGAGCTTCATCACGTTGTCGTTGACGGAGCCCTGGTAGATGCTCAGCAGCTTGTCCCGCGCCCACTCCGGCGCGTTGCCCGCGCCCAACCGGTATTCCAGGTTGTAGGCCGCCAGCGGCGCCAGGCCCTGGACGATGGCCCAGTCCACGTACTCCTCCCACGGCGCCCCTCGCAGCGCGCCACGGGGCGGATCGAACGAGGAGAGGACGCGGAAGGTGTCGAGCAGACTGGCGGCGGACATGGGCCCCCCCTTTAACGGTCCGGGCGCATGCCCTGCAACGCCCGCGACACGTCCCTCCTGTGTGAACCACCCGTCACTCCCAAGCGCCAGGGATGAACATCCGACACCCGCCAACCCTGGGGGGTGGGTCGCCGAACCCATCCGAGTGAATACCTGGGCCGCCCGGTACGTCGCGGGCCGGGCAGGCATTCGAGGAGGCGGAATGGCGCAGCAAGGAAAGTCGGAGGGGCGGCAGGGCCGGTGGCTCACGCTCGGCGCACTGGGCCTGGCGGCATGCACCAGCACCACGGCGCCCGAGGAGCCCCCGACGTACAACAGCAGCACCGTCGACGAATCCGCGGCGCGGTGCGAGGTGCGCCCGCCCTTCGAACCGCACTTCGAGCCCGAGGTGGAGTGGGCCTGGACGGCCAGCCCGCTGATGCCCACCCACCTCAACGTGCAGACCACGCCCGTGGTGGTGGACGTCAACCAGGACGGCATCCCCGACGTCGTGTTCAACAGCTTCGAGGGCTGGAACTTCAAGACGAACGGCGTGCTGCGCGCCATCAGCGGCGCGGACGGCGCGGACTTGTGGGCCGTCACCGACCCGGCCTATCGCACGCGCGGCTCGGCCACCGTCGCCGCGGGCGACATCGACGGCGACGGCAAGGTGGAGCTGTGCACCGTGCCCGAGAGCGCCCGCGGCATCATCTGCTTCGAGCACACCGGCGCCTTCAAGTTCCGCGCGGACGGCCCCCCGCTCGACTGGGGCGGCGTGTCCCTGGCGGACCTGGACGGTGACGGCTCGGTGGAGCTCATCGCCGGCAACCATGTCTATGACAGCACCGGGGCGCTCCGCTGGGTGGGCAGCGACGGCGTGGGCAGCCCGCCCGACGCCACCGGCCCCCTCTCCTTCGCGGTGGACCTGGACGGCGACGGGTTCCAGGAGGTGGTGAACGGCCGCGCCATCTACCGGCATGACGGCACGCTCAAGTGCAAGGCCTCGGAGCTGGGCCAGGGTGGCCTGTCGGGCGTGGGCAACTTCGACGCCGGCCCCGAGGGCGAAGTGGTGGTGGTGTGGAACGGCCACGTGTCGTTGATGGACGCGAACTGCCGGGTGAAGTGGACCGTGCAGCACCCGGGCGGCGGCGTGGGCGGGCCGCCCAACATCGCGGACTTCGACGGTGACGGTCAGCCCGAGATTGGCGTGGCGGGCGCGTCCCACTACGCCGTGTTCGAGGCGGACGGCACGCTGAAGTGGCTGAGCCCGACGCGGGACCACAGCTCCAACCGAACGGGCTCGTCCACCTTCGACTTCGAGGGCGACGGTCGCGCCGAGGTCGTCTACGCCGACGAGACGGCGCTGCGCATCTACGACGGCGTCACCGGCGAGGTCCGCTTCGAGGCGCCGCACAGCTCGTGCACCGCGTACGAGAACCCGGTGGTCGTGGACGTGGACGGCGACGGCAACGCCGAAATCGTCGTCGCGCAGAACACGGCCTGCGGCTACGGGAGCTTCCAGGGCATCCGCGTGTACCGCGACCGCAAGGACGGCTGGGTGAACACGCGCCGCATCTGGAACCAGCACGCGTACTCCGTCACCAACGTGAATGACGACGGCACCCTCCCCGCGCGCCCGGTGAGCAACTGGCTGGCGCCGGGCCTCAACACCTTCCGCACCAACAGCCAGGGCACGGGCAGCGTGCGGCCATTCGCGGCGCCGGACCTCGTCATCGGACAGATAACGTCCACCTGCGCGGGTGACGACGCGGTGCTGCTCCAGGCCCGGGTGCGCAACCAGGGCGATGCGCCAGCCTCGGCGGGCGTGAAGGTGGCCTTCTACCTGGACGCGATGGACGAGGGCGGCGCGCTGCTCGGCGTGGCCACGGTGCCGCACACGCTGGACGCCGGCGCGGAGACCTCCGTGGAGCTTGCGCTCGATGCGCCTCCGGGTGGCTGGGTGTTGGTGTTCGCGTCGGTGGATGACGATGGCACCGGCACCGGACGGGAGCTGGAGTGCCGCGAGGACAACAACACCACCCGGGCCCAGGTGAAGATGGAGTGCTCGCCCAACGTGCCGCCGGTGGCGCTGTGCCGCGACGTCACGGTGGAGGCGGATGCCCAGTGCCGGGCGCGGGCCAGCGTGGATGACGGCAGTCACGATCCGGATGGGCAGCCCGGTCCCTTCACCGTGACGCAGTCGGGCTCCGGCTCCTTCGGGCTCGGTCGTCACCCGGTGACGCTGACGGCCTTCGACGGCGAGGACAGCGCGGTGTGCACGGCCAAGGTGACGGTGGTGGACACGACGCTGCCGTCCATCGTCTGCCCGGGTCCGCAGGTGCTGGAGTGCGTGGGCGGCGGCGCGGAGGCCACGTACACGGCCCGCGCGGAGGACAACTGCGGTCCGGTGCAGGTCGAGTGCACGCCGCCCGCGGGCTCCCGGTTCCCCCTGGGCCGCTCGGTGGTGGACTGCAACGCGACGGACGGCTCCGGCAACGCGTGTGGCTGCGCCTTCTCCGTGACGGTGCGAGACACCCGCGCGCCCGTGCCGGGTGCCTCCCGGGGCAAGCGGCTGTGGCCGGCGGACCACCAGTACCGCACGGTGACCTTGGCGGAGTGCGCGGCCCCGGCGAGGGACGCGTGTATGGGTGAGCTGCCGCTGGAGCGGTACGGCCGCATCCTCCGGGTGACGTCGGATGAGTCCGAGGACGTCCCGGGCATCTGCGACGGCACCACCTGCGACGACATCGACGTGCGGGTGAACGCCACGTCCGTGCAGCTCCGCGCCGAGCGCGACGACGCCGGCGATGGCCGCGTCTACACGGTGCACTACGTGGTCGCGGACCCGTCCGGCAACCAGGCCGAGGGACGCTGCACCGTGGAGGTGCCGCGCGACTCGGCCGGACAGCAGGTCGTCGACAGCGGGCCCCGGTACTGCGTGGGCCAGGGCTGCGGACCCGGCCTGGGCGGCAGCCCGCTGTGCCCTTGAGCTGATGGTGAAAGGGGCGTGGAGCGGCGTCGCTCCACGGCCCCGTTTTTCCGCCGGCTCAGGAGCCGCGACGCTGCTCCAACTCAGCGCGCAGCTTCTCCTCCTGGGCGCGCAGCTCGGGCGTGAACTCCGCGCCGAAGTCCTCCATCTCGTAGAAGGGGCGGAGCTCCAGGTCCGACTCCTCGCCGGGCATCGGGTCCGGACAACGGCGCGCCCACTCCAGCGCCTCGTCCATCGACTTCACCTGCCAGATCCAATAGCCGGCCACGAGCTCCTTCGTCTCCGCGAAGGGGCCGTCGATGACGCGCTTGGTTCCGTTCGAGAACCGGACGCGCTTGCCGGCGCTGCTCGGCTTGAGGCCATCGCCATCCAGAATCACCCCGGCCTTCACCAGCTCCTCGTTGAACTTGCCCATCGCCGCGAACATCTTCTCGTCGGGCATCACACCGGCCTCGGAGTTCTTCGTCGCCTTCACGAGCACCATGACCTTCATCGCTTCGTCCTTTCGGTTGGGGGCCACCGCCCCGTTCTGAAATGGCGACGAATCAGCCGAACGCGGATCGACACGGCCCCGAGAAAATCGACACGGCATCGGTGCGCGCCCCAAAGCCCAGGGAATTCAGCCACCTACGAAGCAGCACCCTCTGGGAGGCGCCGGAGGAAGCCGTTGGACGGCCGCTCCACGGCCTGTGGGCCGGGCGGGCGTAGCCAGGCTGCGGGCCGAGGTCAGGGACGCAGCCAACTGGCTCGCACGGCGTTCCGCGCGCGCCGGACGCCGTACCGGGCCACGGAGCCCATGCGTGGCGCCAGCAGCAGCTTCGCCGCCATCCATTCGGCGCGGCGCTCCAACAATGACGCGCTCAACAGCCTCGACTCGGAGAAGAAGCGCCGCGCGAGCACCTGCTGCCAACGCGGCGGCGCCAACGCCTCCAACACCTCATCTGGAACAGACGCCGCCAGCAGCCGCCGCGCCGCGTCCCACGCGTACCAGACGGCATGCGGGAAGGCCGTGCCCCGAGCCCGCTCCACCACGGTCCGCCAGTCCAGCCGCGCCTCCGACAGCGCCAGCAACTTCAGGTCGAAGAGCCACGCCAGACGCTGCAACGCGTGGTTGCTCGCATGCAGCGCCAGGTACACGGCTTCGTCCTCGGGCCGCAGCCACCGCACGGCGCGCCCGTCCACCGTCCCCGCCTCCGCGCGCGCCAGCAGCGCGTCCCCTTCCAGCGCCTCGCCCCAGCCCGCGAGCGCGCGGAAGTGCAGCTCCACCAGCCCCGTGGGGCCTTCGAGTTCCAGGTGGTGGGAGTCCTCCTCGCCATGGCGGGCGCCATCATCCCGCCGTGCCGACAACCCCATGCGGACCAGCGCCTGCACCGCGGCGCCAACGTCCGCGCGGGCCACGAGCAGGTCCACGTCCGTCGTCGCGCGCTGAAGCGGGTCCGGGTACAGCCGCAGCGCCAGCCCGTACCCCTTGAGCAGCACGGGCACCTGTCCCACGGACGCCAGCGCCCCCAGGCTCCGCAGCAGCAGCGTCTTCACCCGCAGCACCCGCGCCGCGTTCCCCAGGGCCTCCCGGCGCAGGGACGTCCTCGCGGCCTCCGGCAACGCCCAGCCCGCGCGGGACACGGCATGGTCCACGAAGCCCACCAGCCCGTGCCCCACCGCCGAGCGGACCAACCCATCCGCCTCCGAGCCCTCCGGAGCAGCGCGCGCCGGAACCACCGGCCATGCCCGCAGCAGCGCGTGGAGCGCACCCGCGCCCTCGGGCATCGAACCACCCGGCATCACTTCCTCAGCGCGACGAGACGGCCGGGCTCCGCGCTCACACGGGGACGCAGGCGCGCGGCGCTCTCCGCCACCGCGTCCGCGACCTGCTCCAGCGCCAGCTCCTCGTCGCGGTTGATGGCGGACCGGCCATCGCGCCACACCAGCAGCATGGCCCCCAGCACCTCACCGCCGTCCTTGATGGCGATGCTGACCTCGAAGGGCATCCCAGGCCCCGAGGGCCGCTGGGCCTCGAAGACGATGCCGTCCGAGAGCCCCGTCTCGAAGACGCGCTGGAAGCGCAGCTCCTGGCGCGCCAGCCCCAGCGCGTCCGCCAGGGGACGCACCCCGTTCCACACGCCCTCCAGCGACCCCGAGGTCCGGACGGCGCGGGTGACGTCCTTCACCATCGTCCGCAGCCAGAGGTTGCGCTGACGCAGCTGGTGCATGTTCTTCGCGCGGTGCAGGTCCAGGTAGCCCAGCCGGCGCATCAGCAACACGATGAACGCGCCCACACAGCACAGGAGCATCGCGCTCTCCGCGCTGTTGGCGAAGTTCAACGCCAGCGCCACCAGCCCGAAGAGGCCACACACGCCGTACAGCACCAACACCGTGGAGCGGTGGCTGAGCACCATCCGGCTCATCAGCCGGTGATGGATGTGCTCGCGGTCCGCGCTGAACATGGGCCGCCCCATGAGCGAGCGCCGCACCATGGCCAGCAGCGTGTCCATGATGGGCAGGCCCAGCGCCATCACCGGCACCAGCATGGCCACCGCCGTGCCGCTCTTGGTGCTCGTCTTGATGGACACCGCCGCCAGCACGAAGCCCAGGAACATGCTCCCCGTATCCCCCATGAAGATGGAGGCCGGGTTGAAGTTGAAGACGAGGAACCCGAGGATGGCCCCCGCCAGCGCCGCCATCAGCAGCGCCAGCAAGACGTCGCCGCGCGAGAGCGCCAGGATGAAGTTGGTGCTGACGCCGAAGAAGGCCACGCCGCCCGCGAGCCCATCCAGGCCATCGATGAGGTTGAGCGCGTTGATGACGCCCACCACCCACAGCACGGTGAAGGGGAGGCTCAAGGCCCCCAGCACCAGCTCCGGCCCGAAGGGATTGGCGATGACGTCGATGCGAAATCCCATCGCATACAGCCCGAACGCCACCGCGAACTGGACGGTGAACTTCAACCGCGCCCCGGCGCCCCGCAGGTCGTCGTAGAGCCCCAGCGCCACAATCACCGCGCCGCCCAGGAAGAGGCCCGCCACCAGCTCCGTGTGCGAACGGAAGTGGTGCCCCACGCCCGAGTCCACCAGGAACAGCGCGCACAGCGGCGCGAAGAAACCACCGACGATGCCCACCCCACCCAGACGGGGGATGGGCCGCACGTGCACCTTCCGGCTGGAGTTCGCCTGATCCAACCAGCCCCACGCATGGGCCTGGTCGCGCACGAACCGCGTGAGCGCCAGGGCCACCATCAGCGAGACGAAGAAGGCGACCAAGAGCGTAATCATGGGACGCGCACCGTCCCCCCATCGTGAAGGCCCGCGGCTCCACGCGTCAATGCACGCCAGGGTGCGATAGATTTGTGAAGCAATGGGCGTGTGGCCCCCGCACCCCGGCCAGGCAGGCAACGGCGGACGGCCTTCTAGTCCGGCGGGCGCGAGCGGAGAAGCGCGGACGTGCGGGTACGAACGAACCCGTCTCGCCGTCATGAACGACCTGGGCACAGCGCCGGTGCTTCTCAGGGCCCGCCCGCGTGGGTGAGAATACCCCGGCCCTTCGCACCATGTCCGTTCCCTCCTCTCCCACGTTGCAGGCGTGCCTCGACTCCCGCCGCAACAACCTGGACGCCCTGCGCTTCGCAGCGGCGGCGGGGGTGTTGTTCAGCCACGCCTTCCCCTTGGGCGAAGGCACGGGGACGCCAGAGCCCTTGGAGGCGCTCACCCAGGGGCAGCTGTCCCTGGGCCGGTTGAGCGTGGCGGTGTTCCTCATCATCAGCGGGGTGCTCATCACCCGGAGCTGGGAGCGGACGCCCGACCCGGTGCGCTTCACGTGGGCGCGCGTGCTGCGCATCTTCCCGGGGCTCGGGCTGATGCTGGTGCTGACGACGCTGGTGCTCGGGCCCGCCTTCACCCGCCTGCCGCTGAGCGCGTACTTCGCGGCGCCGGAGACGTGGCGGTACCTGCCGAGCAACTTCACGCTGCACTGGCTCCAATGGCACCTGCCCGGTGTCTTCGAGACCAATCCCTACCCCAACGCCATCAACGGCTCGCTGTGGACGTTGAAGTACGAGGTCGGGTTCTACCTGCTGACGCTGGCGCTGGGGCTCGCGGGCCTGCTGCGCAAGGGCATGGTGGCGCTGGGGCTCGTGGGGGCGGCGACGGCCACCTTCGTGACCGGACGGCTGGGATTCTGGCCGGAGCTGTACCTGTACTTCGGCGGCGGCGCGGCGCTGTACCTGTGGCGCGCGCGCGTGCGGATGAACCCGTGGGCCGCCGTGGCCTGCGCGGTGGGGTGGCTCGTCACGGCCCGGCTGGGGTACGGCTGCCGCATCGCCACCGGCCTGCTGGGCGCGTACGTGGTGCTGTACCTCGCCTTCCTGCCCCTGGGACCGCTGGCGGACTTCGGCCGCCGGGGGGACCTCTCCTACGGCCTCTACCTCTACGCCTTCCCCGTCCAGCAAGCCGTCTCCGCGCTGCTGGGCCCCACGGCGTGGTGGGTGAACGCGGCGGCGGCCTTCCCCTGCGTGCTGCTGCTCGCGGCGCTGTCGTGGCGGTGGGTGGAGAAGCCCGCCTTGCGCCGCAAGGACCGGCCTCCCGCGTGGGCACTCCGCGAGAGGCCCGCCGTCACGGCGCGTCCGCGGACACCGCCCCCTGAGACTGAGCCGCGCTGAAGTTCTCTCCCGCCAGCCGGTCATACGTGAGCAGGCGGTAGCGACGCAGCCAGTCCTCCCAGGAGCCCGGCTCCGCGGTCCCCGCGTCCTTCTTGTCCACGGGCAGGTACTCGCCCTTGGCGGAGCGCAGCACGTCTCTGCGGACCACGGGGAGCACCGTGGACATCTCCGAGACGAAGGCGAAGAACCCCGGCAGCGGCAGCCCGGCCAGCTCGAGGATGCGCGGCGAGAGCATGCTGATGCTCAGGTGCAGGTCCTCCCGGGGCGTGGCGAAGTTCGTCCAGAGCACGACGGGGACCTCGGCCATGCGCTCGCGCTGCGAGTCCGTCCACGGTTCGTGGAAGTACCCCGCCTCCCGGTAGGCCGCGTAATCCGACCCCAGCATCGGCAGGTGGTCACCGAAGACGACGACCAGCGTCTTGCGCTTGCGTGACGCCAACTGCTGCAGCAGCCGCTCCAGCGCCTTGTCCGCCTGCCGGAGCTTGTGCACGTAGTTCTTCAGCAAGAGCTGGCTGTCGGCCGACAGCCGGTCACCCTGGACTTCAATCTTCTCCTCCCCGGTGAGGGGCAGGTTGTAGGGGCCGTGGGTGGACATCGTCACGGCCATGAGGAAGCGGGGCTGCCGCTCGTCGGCGAGCTCCTGGAGGATGCGGTCGACGACCTCCTCGTCGGACACCCAGGGCCCCTCGAGCCGGGGCGAAGGAAAGTCGGTGAGCGACTGGAACGCGTCGAAGCCCAGCAGCGGGTACACCACGTCCCGGCTCCAATAGAAGGCGTGGAACGGGTGGATGGCCACGGTGCGGTACCCCGCGCGCCGGAACAGCGAGGGCAGCGCGTCCACGGGCTTCAACACGTAGTGCTGGTAGGGCACCGAGCCCTCGGGGGCGAACGCCGAGGACATGCCCGTGAGCAGCTCGAACTCCGCGTTGGCCGTGCCGCCGCCGAAGGCCGGGCTGACCAACTGGCCCGAGCTGTGGTCCTGCATGAGCGAGCGCAGGTAGGGCAGCGGGTCCTCGCTGAACGTGAGGCCCAGCCGCGTCGGGTCCCACAGGGACTCGGCCATGATGATGACGACGTCCACGGGCTCCGCGGGCACGGCCGGCGCCGCCCCGGAGTGGCCTCCCAACGCCGCGTGGACCTGGGCCTGGGAGTAGTCCCCGCCGGACTCCAGGCGCAGCCCCTCCCAGTTCCAGAGCATCATCAGTGTGAGCCCGTTCATCTGGAAGTTGGACCGCTGGTCCCACACCTGGTGGTAGATGCCGAAGCGGTTGAAGGCGCGCCGGATGGGCAGGTGCTGCTGGAAGATGATGACCAGCAGGTAGGCCAGGGCCACCAGCGCCACGTTGCGGCGCCCGGCCTTGGGCAGCGGATACCGGGGCTGCCCCCGCGCCACCCCGCGCGCCATGAGGCCGAGCACGGCCACCATGAGCAGCCCCGAGCCGATGGCCGCGACCGCGCCGCCGCCCGGCACCAGCGTGGGCGCCAGCGACGTCACCTGCCGCCACTCCAGGAAGTCCCAGGGCATCAGCGGCCGGTCGATGAGCTGCACCTTGCGGATGTGCAGCGTCAGGGTGAAGAGCATCGCCGACGCCACCAGGGCCAGGGAGATGCCCAGCCGGTTCGTCACCGCCCACAGCAGGCTCATCACCGCCGAGATGACGCCCACGCTGAGGAGCATGGACAAGGCGTTGCGCTGGGCGATGCTCTCGAGCCCCGTCGAGGAGAAGACCGCGATGGTCAACTCCATGACGCCCACGAGCACCACCGACGCCAGGAGGACACCCACCAACGGCCACAGGTTGGAGCGCGGCTTCTGGAAGAAGAGGGTTTGGGGAATCCTTGGACGGCGTACCAACGACAGGTCCCTCCGATCGACCCGTGACGATGAAGTCGCGGAGCCTACCTGACAGGCCGCATGGCATTCCATGAGACTGCGGTCCAACCGGCGCGGGCTGCCACGCTGCGTGCGAGCAGGCACCCAGCGGAGCGCCTTCTCACGGCCAGCGCCTCATTTCATCGGAGGCTGAGCCAGCAGCGCGGCGCCAATGGCCCCCGAAAGCTCCCCCAGCTCGGCGACGCACACGGGGGGCTGGCGCTCCGGGACGAAGATGTGGGGGCGCATGGCCTCATGGATGCGGCTGGCGTATTCGGGACCCAGCCGGGTCCCCAGCCCTCCACCGAGCACCACGGCCTCCACATCCAGCAGGTTGATGGCGGAGGCGAGCCCCGCCCCGAGCATCCGCACCGCGCGGTCGATGAGCCAGGTGGCCAGCGCGTCCTCATGCGCCAGCGCCCGGGCCCAGATGCTGCTCGTCAGCCGGGAGCGGCCCTTCTTCCGCATCCACTCGAAGAGGTCCGTCTCTTCACCCCGGCGCACGGCCTTGTGCGCCCGGCGCTCCATGGACGCGCGGCCCGCGTAGGCCTCCAGGCAGCCCCGGCGGCCACAGCCACACCGGGCGCCGCCGGGCTTCACCACCATGTGGCCCACCTCGCCCGCGGCGCCGCGCCCCCGCCAGGGCACGCCGTCCAGCACCAGCCCCCCGCCCACGCCCGTCCCCCACCAGACGCCCAGCAGCGAGCGGTAGGGCCGCCCCGCCCCCAGCCGGTACTCCGCCATCACCGCCACCTGGACGTCGTTGCCCAGCGACACGGGGCACCCCGCCCGCGCGCTCAAGTCACCGGCGACGGGGTACGGCGTGGTCCACCCCCGCCCCACGTTGCTGACGTGGCCCAGGGTGCCCTCGTTCGCGTTCACCGCGCCGGGCGCCCCCACGCCCACCCCCAGGAGCTGCCGGGTCGTCAGGCCCGCGGACTGGGCGGCCTCCTCCAGCGTCTCGTGAATCGCCCGCACCACGTCACCGGGCTCGCCGTCGGAGGGCGTGGGCTGGCGCATCTTTCCCAGGACGGAGCCGGCCCGGTCCACCACCACGGCCTCGATCTTCGTGCCCCCCAGGTCCACCCCGCCCCAGCACTCCTCGGTGCTCGGGCCCCTCGCCTTCCTGCGTCCTGGCTCCGCCGCTTTGGGCTCCCGCATCTCCCGCCTCCGGCCGTGGGTGGGCATCGCGTCCGCGCCTCCAGGCGAAGATGCGCAGTCCTGTCCAGCGCGCCGCAGGGGGCGGACAGGCGGGGGAGCCCCCGGCCCCTGTGGCCTCCCGGCCTGTCCGTGAGCAACGCTTACCTACCAACGCCTCCGCGCCTGCTCGCGAGGCCCGCTAGAAAGGCGCTCCACGCACGGACGCGCGACAGGAAAGGACCTGGGATGGACCTCATCGGACAGCTGTCACAGCAGCTCGGAGTGAACGGGACGCAGGCGCAAGGGCTGGCGGGCTCACTGCTGAAGCTGGTGCAGGGCACGGTGAAGGAGAAGCTGGGGCCCGAGGCCTCGGACCAGATGGGCCAGGCCATCCCGGAGATGGAGGGCTGGCAGCAAGCCCCCAGCACCACCTCCGCGCCGCAGACGGCGCCGGATGCCGGAGGCGGCCTGATGGGGGCTCTGGGCAACCTCATGTCCGGCCAGGAGGGCGGCACCGGCGGGATGATGAGCGCGCTGGGCCAGGCCGGTGATGTGGCGGCCATGGTGTCGCTGCTGGGCCGCTTCAACGTCGACGCGAGCAAGGCGTCCCTGGTGGCGCCCCTGCTGCTCAACTTCCTCAAGTCGCGCCTGGACCCGGCCCTGGTGGGCCGCATCCTCTCGGTGGTCCCGCTGCTGAGCGGCGGCGGCGGCGGGAGCGGAGGCGGAGGCAACACGCCCGGCGGTGGAGGCCTGGGAGGACTGCTGGGCGGGCTGATGGGCGGCGGGCGCTGAGCGTCCGGCCTCAGCGGCGGAGCACCCGCTGGCGCACGGCGGACGCGAGCGTCCACGGCAGGAAGCCCAGCATGTAGCGCCAGCGGGGCAGCTCGAAGTGCGGCGGCAGCGCGCGCCGGTACAGGTCCAGCGCCAGGCCCTCCCGGCGCTCCGACAACAGCCAGAGCGACACGTGGCGCGCGCCGTAGAGGAGCATCTCCAACCGCTCGCGCCTGCGGGCATCGCCGCCGGGGTAGCGGCCGTGGAGCTCCTGCTCCAGCAGGTACACCGCGCCCCGGTACGCCGACTCCATGCCCGTGGACGTCGAGCCCGCGTGCTTGCGGTAGCCCACCACCGCGGGCGCGCGCACCCAGGCGAAGCCCGGCTCGGTGCCCATCCGGTACAGCAGGTCATAGTCCTCGCCGCTGATGCGCGCGTGGGTGAAGCCGCCCACGCGGCGCAGCGCCTCCGTTCGCACCGCGAGCACGCAGGCGGTGCGGGGCGTCTTGTCGCTCGCGCTCGCCAGGTAGTCCGCGAAGCGCAGCACCTGGAGCGGCTCACGTTTCACGCGCGCCAGCGATTCGGGCTGGGAGAAGTCCACCGATGAGCCGAGGACCACCGAGGTGCCCGGAGCCTCCTCGAGCACCCGCCGATAGGTCGCCAGCGTCCAGGGGAACCACAGGTCGTCACTGTCCAGGAAGGCCACGTACTCGCCCCGGGCCGCCTGGATGCCCAGGTTGCGGGCCGCGCCGGGCCCCGCGTTGCGCTGCTGAAGCACCCGCACGCGCTCGCCGTACCGGGCCAGGGTCTCCAGCGTGTCGTCGGTGGAGCCGTCGTCCACCACGAGCACCTCGAAGTCCTGCTCCTCCTGCGCGAACACGCTGTCCAGCGCCGCTTCCAGCAGGCGCGCGCGGTTGTACGTGGGGATGATGACGGAGAAGCGGAGCGTCATACGCGCGCGCTCAAGCCCATCCGCGAGATGCCCATGAAGGTGGACAGCTGCTTGCGGTACTCCGGGAGGCTCATGCGTCCGCGCAGCAGCGTCTGCGTCAACACCGCCGAGTTGTACGGCAGCGTGCCCACCAGGATGGCGCGCAGGGCCGCCTCATGCAGCCGGCCATGGTGCTTGCGGAAGTACGCCAGCCGCGTGCGCCACAGCTCGATGCGCACCTTGTCCGGACCGATTGCAGAGGGACGGAAGGACTGGCTCGTCAGGTGCGTAATCACCGCCTCCGGACAGAAGGCCACCTCCCATCCCGCCTGCCAGGCCCGGGCGCACCAGTCGGTGTCCTCGGTGTTGCCCAGCGGGGACATCGCCTCGTCCAGCAGCCCCACCTCCGCGAGCGCCTCCTCGCGCACGACGATGCAGGCGCCCAACACCCAGTTCACCCGCGCCTCCTCGTGGCCGTACTGCGCCGGGTCGACGGAGAGCTGCTTGAGGAAGTGGAGCGTGCGCGGCAGGAAGACGATGTCGAAGAGCTGCCCGGCCAGCGACATGGGGCGGAAGGTGCAGTTCTGGATGGAGCCGTCCCCGTTCAACAGCCGCGCGCCCGCCATGCCCACGCGGGGATTCTCATCCATGAAGCGGACCAGCGCGTCGAACGCGCCCTCATGGACGATGGTGTCATCGTTGAAGATGCAGAAGTGACGCCCACGCGCCTGGCGGAGCACCTGGTTGTGGTTGGCGGAGAAGCCCTTCCGCTCCGTGTTGAAGAGCCAGCGCACCTGGGGGAAGTCGCGCCGCATGGCGTCCACGCCGCGCCCGCCGGTGGCGTTGTCGACAATCCACACCTCGAAGGTGATGTCGCGCGTCGTCGCGTGGAGCGTACGCAGGCAGTCGTGCAGCAACTCCGGGTTGCTGTGATTGACGATGGAGATGACCAGGTCGGGCTTCTTCATCAGGACTCCCGCGCTCCGCTCACGTCGAGGCCGGGCTGACGGGTGCGGGCCTCGCGGCCCTCCGTGCCCGGACGAATTCGAGGATGTGCCGCAGCTCGCCCAGCACCGGCAACGTCCCGGGCAGCCGTTCGCGGACCAGCACCCACGCGCTGAACAGCCCCGCCCCCGCACACGCCTGCGCCCACACGCCCTCCGGTACGAGGCTCCGTGCCGCCATGCACGCCGCCAGCAACCCCAGGCCCAGCGTCAGGAGGGGCTCCACCACCTGCCGCGCCAGCCCCCCCATGGCCGGGTTGAGCCGCTGCACCAGCCACGCCGTCACCCACACTTCGCCCAGCCCCACCAGCATGCCCGCGGGCCCGATGCCCGTGAGGCCGAAGCGCTGGATGGCCCAGGTGCCCAGGCCCCACTTGGCCACGCCCACGGCCACCACCACCGCCAGCCGCTCCCAGGGCCGGCCCCCCGCGTTCTGCGCCGTGGCCAGCAGCCCCACCAGCGTGGTGAGGATGCACTCCATGATGAACCACTGCACCAGCACCACCGCGGACTGCCAGCGCGCGCCGAAGAAGAAGGGCACCGCCACCGGCATCACCAGCACCGCGAAGGGGATGGCCAGCAGCAGCACCGCGGACAACCGGCGCAGCGACGTGCGCAGGTACTCGGCGAAGCCCGCGGGGTCATCCTGGAGGCGGCAGTAGGCCGGGAAGGCCACGCGGTTGAGCACCACGCTCAGCATCATCGGCGTGGAGGCCAGCGCCCAGGCCCAGTTGACCAGGCCCACGGCCTCCTTGCCCAGGAGGTGCCCCACCACCAGCGGCACCCAGCCCGCAACCATCGCGGCCACCAGCGGCGGGAGCTGGAAGGCCAGCCCGAAGCCCAGGAGCCGCTTGAGCACCTCCACGCGGAAGTGTCCCCGCGGCCGCCAGGGTGACGCCCACACGATGCACGCCAGCCCCACCCCGCCGCGCACCAGGCCGCCCAGCGCCAGCGCCCACGCGCCGAAGCCGAGCGCCGCGAAGGAGATGGTGGTGAGGACCTGCGCCACGTTTTCAATCAGCTCGGCCCGGGCGATGACGGGGAACGCCAGCTGGCGCTCCAGGGCCATCAGCGGAATCACGCGCAGCGAGGACAGGAAGAGCCCCAGCGCCAGCGCCCACACCATGGGCACCGCGCCGTCCCCCAGCGCGTAGCCCCGCGTGAGGGCCGGGGCCAGCAGACAGACGGTGGCCACCACCACCGCGGTGAGCGCTTGATGGCACCAGAAGATGGTGAACGTCTCGTCCCGCGTCGGCTCGTGCGGCTGGCGCACCAGCGCCGCGCTCAGGCCCAGGTCGCCCAGGAAGACGCCCAGCGACGCCGCGTAGGACACGATGCCGAACAGGCCGTAGTCGGACGGGAAGAGCAGCCGGGACAGGAACAGCGCGCTCACCACGCGCAGGCCCTGCGACGCCACGGTGCGCAGCGCCAGCACGACCATGCCCCTCAAGGCGCGCGCCTTGACGTCAACGGCGGTGGCTTCGGGGGCGGCGGTCGCGGTCATGGTCCTGGGCGGCCCGCTCCGGGGACTTGGGGAAGGCCAGCGCGCGGGCACGCGCAGGAGCGGAAATGCTAGCGACAGCGCTCCGGGCCCACAAGCAACGCGAGGACCCCGCATGGCGTCCAGGCGCGCTCGCTTGCCTGGGGGGTCGCGCCAGGGTTGCCCTGCTTGGAGCCCCGGGGCTACGGTCCGCCCGCATGCTCTCCGGCGGAAAGCTCCTCCAGTTCCTGAAGCGCGAAGTCCTCGTGGGCGAGCACGAGGTGCTCCACCGCACGCTGAAGGAGGCCTTGGTCGGCACGTGTGACAGCGTGCTGGACATCGGCTGTGGCTCGCGCTCGCCGATACACAGCTTCTCCCACCTGCTCCCGCACACCGTGGGGGTGGACGGACACCCCACCAGCATCGAGCGCAGCCGGGCCGCGGGCATCCACCGCGAATACCACTGCATGGACTTGCTGGAGGCGGGCAAGCGCTTCGGGCCGAAGAGCTTCGACGCCGTCATCGCGCTGGACGTCATCGAGCACTTCGAGAAGCAGGACGGCTTCCGGCTGCTGGAGATGATGGAGTCGATGGCCCGCAAGCGCGTCATCCTCTTCACGCCCAATGGCTTCCTTCCCCAGGACGAGTGGGACAGCAACATCCACCAGGTGCACCGCTCGGGCTGGGAGGTCTACGACTTCGAGCTGCGCGGCTACCACGTCACCGGAATGAGCGGCTGGAAGCCCCTGCGCGGCGACTACGCGATTCCGAGCATCCGGCCCCACCGCCTCGGCAGCCGCCTGTCCATCCTCACCGAGCCCTTCGCCACGCGCTGGCCCCGCCACGCGTTCCAGCTCCTCGCCATCCGGGACATGGAAGCCTCCTGAGCCCGCATGTCCGCCGCGTCCTCCGCTCCCACGTGGCACATCCTCACCGGCGAGTACCCGCCCAGCCCGGGCGGCGTCAGTGACTACACGCGACAGGTGAGCCACGCGCTCGCCCGCGCCGGACAGGATGTCCACGTCTGGGCGCCCGGCGAGGGCGGCGTGCAGGACGAAGGCGGCGTCACCATTCACCGTGTCCCCGGGCTCCTGACGCCCCGAGGACTGCCCGCGTTGTCGCGCGGCCTGGACGCCTGCCCCGGCCCCAGGAGGTTGCTGCTCCAGTACGTGCCACATGCCCTGGGGCTGAAGGCGATGAACGTCCCCTTCTGCGCGTGGTTCGCCGCGCGCCTGCGTGACGAGCGGTGGGTCTACTTCCACGAGGTGGTGTTCCCCTGGAGCCCGCTCGCGCCCTGGCGCCATCACATCCTCGCGGGCACCACGCGGTTGATGGCGCGGCTGGTGGCGAGCAGCGCGGACCAGGTCTTCGTCTCCATTCCCCAGTGGGCGGAACACCTGCCCGGACGCGTGCGCCCACGGGCACGCTGGCTCCCGGTCCCGAGCAACCTGCCCGTCGAGGTGTCCCCGGATGCGGTGGAGGCGCTGCGCGCGAAGCTCGGCGCGGGTGCGTGGTTGGGCCACTTCGGCACCTACGGGCGGCTCATCGCCGAGCCGCTGGAGGCCGCGCTGGTTCCCCTCCTCCAGCGCGAGACGACACGCCGGGCCCTGCTCCTGGGCCGGGGCAGCCGCGCGTTCGTCGAAGGCGTGGCGGCGCGGCATCCTGGCCTGCGCGACCGGATGGAGGCACGTGACTCCCTCTCCATCGAGGACCTGGCTGTGCACCTGGCCGCGAGTGACGTGCTCCTGCAGCCGTATCCGGACGGCGTGAGCACGCGGCGAACCACCGTCATGGCGGGACTGGCGCTCGGCGTGCCCGTCGTCACCAACACCGGGCACCTCACCGAGCCGCTGTGGCCATCGCTCGATGCCGTGGCCCTGGCGGAGGGCACCGCGCCCGCGTCGCTGGTGGAACGCGCGGAGTCGATGCTGGCTCGCGCGGACCTGGGGCGTGCGCTGGGCCAGCGCGCCGCACGCGTCTACCGCGAGCGCTTCTCCCTGGAGCGGACGGTGGAGACCCTGCTCAACCCCGGGCGGCCATGACGACACCACGGCTGGCCTTGCTGATGGACCCTCGTGAGGAGGGGTGGCCCAGCATGGACCTGGTGGGTGAGGCCCTCCTCGACGGGCTGACAGCGCTGACGCCGCAGGTCCACGCACGGGCGCTCCGTCCGAGGATGCCCTCCGTGCTGCGGCGGCTCCCGCGCGTCGGCACGCGCAACGTGGCCTTCAACGCGGACCGGCTCCTCACGCGCTTCGGGCTCTACCCGGGCCGGGCCCTGCTCGCTCGCCGCCAGTACGACGCCTTCCACATCGTGGACCATTCGTACGCGCAGCTCGTGCATGCACTGCCCGCCGCGCGCACGGGCGTCTATTGCCACGACCTGGATGCCTTCCGCTCCGTGCTGGAGCCGGAGCGTGAGCGACGCCCCGCGTGGTTCCGCGCCATGGCCCGCACTCAGCTCTCGGGGTTGGAGCGGGCCGCCATCGTGTTCCACAACTCGCGGGCAGTGGGCGCGGAGCTGCTGTCGCACGGCGTGGTGCCTGAGTCCCGGCTCGTCTGGGCCCCCCTGGGTGTTTCCCCCGAGTACCGGCCAGCGCCCGTGGCGGGGCATGAGGACCTGAGCGAAGCCGTGCTCGCGCCCTTGGGCGGCCGTCCCTATCTGCTCCACGTGGGTAGCGCGATTCCGCGCAAACGCCTGGATGTGCTCTTCGCCGTCTTCGCCGCGCTGCGAGCTCGCCGACCGGAGCTGCGGCTGGTGCAACAGGGCGGCGCGCTGACGACAGCCCAACGCGCGCAAGTGGAAGCGCTGGGCATCGGCGACGCGCTGCTCCAGCCTGCCCGACAGGACCGGAGCACGCTGGCGGGACTGTACCGGCGCGCGTCGGCCGTCCTGGTGACGAGCGAAGCGGAGGGCTTCGGGCTCCCCATCATCGAGGCGCTCGCCTGCGGCGCGCCCGTGGTGGCCAGTGACCTGGCCGTGCTGCGCGAGGTCGGAGCAGACGCGTGCACCTACGCGCCCGTGGGCGACGTGCCCGCCTGGGCGGAGGCCGTGACGTCCGTGCTCACGGCGCCGGAAGGGCAACCCTCGCGTGAGGCGCGGCTGGCCCGTGCCGCGCACTTCACCTGGGAGGCCCATACGCGCACCGTGCTGGACGCCTACCTCGGGCTGCTGGACGGACGCAGGCGGTGACTCGCGCGTGGGCGCACCCCAGGGGGCGTCCGTTGCCCGCCATCTTCTGACGGCATGCCTTGACCCCACGGGACGTGTTTGATTCGGTCCCCGGGCCGTGCGCGTCCTCTTCCTCAATCCCGTGGGCATCCTTGGCGGCGCCGAGCGCGCGCTCCTGGATTTGATGGCGTGCTTGAAGCAGCAGGACGCGGCGCTGTCGCTCCATCTGCTGGCGGGGACCGCGGGGCCGTTGCTCGATGAAGCCCGTGCGCTGGGCGTGGACGCGCGGCTGCTCCCCTTGCCCGCACACCTGTCCTCGTTGGGTGACAGCGCGCTGCGCGGGCGCGGCCCCCTCGAAGCCCTGCGCTTCGCCCGCCGGCTCGCCCCCGCGCCCGGCCTCCTCGCGGACCATGGGCGGGCGCTTCGCCGGGAAGTGCTCGGAGTGGCGCCGGACCTGGTGCATTCGAACGGCATCAAGACGCACCTGCTCAGCGCCGCCACGGCGGGCCTGCGGCTGAAACGGGTGTGGCACATCCACGACTTCCTGGGCGACCGTCCCCTGGTGCGCGGCGCATTGCGCGTCCTCTCCCCCCTCGCGGACGCGGCCATCGCCAACTCCCAGGCGGTGGGGGATGACGCGAAGTCGGTGCTGTTCCGGGTGCCCGTGCATGTCGTCTACAACGGCGTGGACCTCACGCACTTCGCACCCGGCCCGTCCGAAGGCACGCGGCTGGACGAACTCGCCGGGTTCCCCGTGGCGCCAGCGGGCACGCTCCGCGTGGGGCTGGTGGCGACCTATGCCCGGTGGAAGGGGCAGGACGCCTTCATCGAGGCCGCCGCGACGCTGACGCGCCTGCACCCCGCCCTGCCCGTGCGCTTCTTCCTGGTGGGCGCACCGCTCTACCAGACGCCGGGCTCGCAATTCTCCGAGGAGGAGTTGCGCCGGCTCATCGCGTCCCGGGAACTCTCGGACCGCATGGGGCTGGTGCCCTTCCAGTCCCACCCCGACCGCGTGTACCGCGCCCTGGACGTCTTCGTTCACGCCAGCACGCGCAGGGAGCCCTTCGGCCTCACCATCGCGGAGGCGCTCGCCTGTGGCCGGCCCGCCATCGTCTCGCGCGCGAGCGGCGCGGCGGAGGTGCTCACGAACGGCGTGGACGCGCTCATGATTCCCCCGGGTGACGTTCACGCGCTCGTCCGTGCGATGCGCGCGCTGTTGGAGGACCCGGCGCTCCGGGGACGCATGGGCACCGCCGCGCGAAAGACGGCGGCGGAGCGATTCTCGCGAGACCGCTATGCCAGCGAGATTCTCTCCGTGTACCGCTCGCTCGTGCCCGGCACCTCCTCCCCATGAGAGTCTCCATCCCGTGAAGCGGACACGCAGGCTCATCACCCTCTCCCACTCCTATGTCGTTGGCCTCAACCGGCGCCTCGCCAACGAGATGGCGCGCGTGGGAGAAGGCACGTGGGACGTCACCACGCTGGCGCCCCGCTTCTTCCACGGAGACTTGAGCCCGCTCACGCTGCGGCTCGAACCCGGCGAAGCCGCGCGGACCGAAGGCGTTCGCGCGTTCTTCAGCCGCTCGCTCCACACGTTCGTCTACGGCCCGGAGCTCCGGACGCACCTCGCGCGCGGCGCGGACCTGGTGCACATCTGGGAAGAGCCGTACGTGCTCGCCGGACTGGAAGCCGCCCTGCTCACCCCACGTCACGTGCCGCGCGTTTTCTGCAGCGCGCAGAATCTGTCCAAGCGCTACCCGCCGCCCTTCGCGCAGGCGGAGCGCTTCGTCGTCCAGCGGTCCGCGGGCTGGGTGGCCTGGGGCGAGACCGTGCGGGACAACCTCCTCACCCGTCCTGGTTATTCGGAGCGTCCCTCACGCTTCATTCCCATGGGCGTGGACGTGGAGCTGTTCCAGCCGGACCGCGCCTCGGGCGAGTCCCTGCACCAAGAGCTGGGATGGACCCCAGCGGGTCCTCCCGTGGTGGGGTACCTCGGCCGCTTCGTGCCGGAGAAAGGTGTCCCGCTGCTGATGGCGGCGCTGGACGCGCTCACCACGCCCTGGCGCGCGCTCATCGTGGGGGGCGGTCCGATGGAGGCCGCGCTGCGAGGCTGGGCGGCGCGACATGGCGACCGCGTGCGGGTCCTCACGGGCGTCTCGCACACGGCCGTGCCCCGCGCGCTCAATGCCATGGACCTGCTGTGCGCTCCGAGCCAGACGACTCCGCGATGGCGGGAACAGTTCGGCCGCATGCTCGCGGAGGGCTTCGCGTGTGGGGTGCCCGTGCTCGGCAGTGACTCGGGAGAAATCCCGCGCACCGTCGGCGACGCGGGCCTCGTGCTGCCGGAGGCTTCGGTGGCGGCATGGACCCGCGCGCTCGCGGGCCTGCTGGAGAGCCCCGAACGACGACAGGAGTTGGCCGCGCGCGGGCGGGAGCGCGCTGTCACGCGCTTCGCATGGCCCGTGGTCGCGCGAGCCCACCTGGACTTCTTCGACGCAGTGCTGGACGGGAAGCGTCAGGACTGACGCCTCACCCCTCCCGTTCCATGATGTCCGCGATGGAGGCCGCCATCCCATCCCAGTGCTGCGTCCGCAGCGTCTCGGACAGCGCGGCCACCTTCGGTGCCCAGGCCGCTTCGTGCTCGCGCCAGACCTGAAGGCGCCGCACCAGCCCGTCCACGTCGTCCGGGTCATCGAGCAGCAATCCGCCAAGTGCGGCCGGATAGCGCTCCGCGACGCCGGCCCCGCGGCTCACCAACGCCGGCAACCCCGCGCACAACGCCTCATGGACACCCAGCCCGTAGGCTTCGTACCGCGTGGGCGCCACCAGCAGGTCCGCCGCCGACATCAGCAGCGGCACGTCCTTGCGGAAGCCGAGGAACTGGATGCGCGCGCCCAGCCCTCGCGCTTCCACTTCCCGCGACCAGGCCTCGCGCTGCGTGCCCACGCCCACGACCTTGAGGTCGAGGTCCCAATCACCGCGCGCGCACAGCCGGGTCCAGGCATCAAAGAGCGTGTCGAACCCCTTGCGCCGGTCCCCGAGCGCGCCCACGAAGAGCGCCACGCGCCGTGATTCGGGCCAGCCCAACGCCTCCCGCGCCGCGCGCCGCGCCTCGACGGACGCGGGCCGGAAGCGCTCCGCGTCGCAGCCGTAATAGACGACGCGAACCCGGGACGCGGGCACGCCGGTGGCCGCCACCAGGTCCTCCCGCGTGCGCTCCGAATTCGCGATGATGACGCGCGCGCGCCGCAGCGCCTGGCGCTCGCCTCGCAGGTAGACGCGGTGGCTCACCCGTCCCTTGAGCCGGCGCAGCACGCCGCCCGCCGGTTGGGACACATACGCACCATGGACGTAGTGGACCCAGTTGGCGGCGGGCACCGGGCAGTTGCCGCCATTGGCCAGCACCCGCCCGCCCTCGGCGCGGGTACGCAGCGCCCACGCGCGACCCACGGCCTCCAGCAGCGGCTCGCCCAGCAGGTACGCGTTGCCCGGCTTCGGCACGCGCACGAAGCGCACGTTGGAGAAGCCGAGCAGCACGTCCGCCACCCGGTGTGCCACCAGCCGCACGGGGCCGCCCTGCCGCGCCAGCCAGTGCGCCAGCGCCAGGTTGGCGCGGTCCATTCCTCCGGTGTCGACGAAGTCACCGGCGATGAGCGTGTACGGTCTTCGCATGGGACATGGCGCTGAAGAGCGCCGCGTTGAGCAGCCAGAACTCCATGCCCGTCTGGCTCATGAAGAACGGGTAGCTGAAGGTCAGCGCCAGCGCGCCCAGGTTGTATGCGAAGAGCAGGGCCCCCCAAAGCCAGAACTCGCGGTCCGGGTCCTCCCGGCTGCGAGCGACCCGGAAGGCCCACCACAGCGAGACCAGGAGGCTGGTGGGGTACAGGAGCAGCACCAGGATGCCCCCGTCGTAGACCCAGGCGGTCCACTGGATTTCCGCCCACAGCGACGGCCGCTCGAAGTCCGTGGGGTCGCCGAAGTAGGCATTCACCATGCCGTAACGGCCCAGGCCCGCGCCCAGCGGATACTCCGGCAGCAGGGTGTCGAAGGTCCCCGTCAGGAAGTAGCCCCGGTTGCGCTGGTACACGTCCTCGGGATTCGACTCGAAGAGGGCGGACCAGCGGTCCACCACCGCCCCACCGCCTACCGCCGCGGCCCAGCCGAAGGTCGCCACGCCCGCGGTGCCGACGACCGCCAGCAGCGCCAGGAGCCGCCCCAACCGCCCGCTCAGCGCGAGCACGGCCGCGAGCGCCACCAGGCACACCGCCAACATCACGGCCATGGCGCGCACCTGCGAGAGGTACAGACTGAAGAGGCCCACCAGGATGCCGCCCAGGCTCAGCAGTCGATACGGCCCGCGCCGGGAGGACAGGAGGAAGCCGCCGCCCAGCAGCACGGCATAGAAGCCTCCGGTGGACGCTCCGCCCGGGATGTCCGTCAGGCCCATGGGCCGGAACACCCGCGCGCCATCCGTCGTCTCGAACTGGAGGCTGTTCACGTACCCTTCGCCCTGGCCGGAGACGACGGACGAGAGCGCCGGCTGGAAGCGGCCCGGGAAGTAAACCTGGAGCACGCCCACGCCCGCGCTGGCCGCGTTGAACAGGAAGAGCAGCGCGAGCGTGCGGCGGAAGGTCCGGAGGTCGAGCGACAGCCTCGACACCCAGAGCAACGGCGCGGCGATGGCCAACTGGATGCCCACCTGCGCCACCGCCGCCAGCGGCGCGCCCGTGCCGGGATTGACGAACTGGAGCGCGGTGAAGCCGAGCGCCCCCAGGACGAAGGGCAGCGCCGGATGCACCAGGCCCTTGCCCCGCACCAACACGAGCAACAGCAAGCTGACGCCAAAGGCGAGGACGCGCACCACGACCCGCAGCGGCGCGAGGGCCTCCACCAGCAGCGCGACCTGACAGACCATCAGCAGGCCCACGAAGAGCGGCACCAACTGGCCCGACGCCAGGAGGCCGCCCCCGGCGCTCGCGCCACGGGAAGCGACGACCGCGCCCTCTGGCGTCGCCTCCCGTGAAGCGCCCGGCGCACGGCGCACGTAGCGGCGCCGCAGCACCCCGGGCCCCTGGAGCCCCGCCGTGCCGTGCGACCGTTGCCCGCTCACGCGCGCGGACCCTCGTCGGTGAGCGAGCGCAGCGCCGCCTCCAGGTCGCGCAGGTAGGCACCGGGACTGCTCAGGGCCTCGGCGCGCGCCGGCCCGCCTTGGCCCAATCGGGCTCGCAGCGCCGGGTCCTCGATGAGGCGTCGCAGGCTCTCGGCCAGCGCCCCAGGCTCCGGTGGGACGAGCACACCGCAGGAGGCATCCACGATTTCCAGCGGCCCGCCCATCGCCGTGGTGACGACGGGCAGCTCCGCCTGCAGCGCCTCCACGAAGGCGATGCCGAAGGGCTCCGCGCCCAGGTTGGGTTGGCAGTGGATGTCCGCGGCCCGCAGCAAGCGCGGCACGTCGGAGCGTTGTCCGAGGAAGCGCACCCGCTCGCCCAGGCCCAGACCGTGGGCCTGCGCGCGCAATCCCTCGAGGTAGGCCTCCTCTTCTGGCCGCTGCGCGCCGCCCGCCACCCACGCCCGCCATCCGGGCACCTGCCGCAGCCGGCCGAGCCCCTCCAGCAACAGCCGCTGTCCCTTCCACGCCTCCATGCGGCTGGTCTGGACGATGACGACGTCCTGCTCGCTCGCGCCCAGCTCGGCGCGGAGCCGGGCGCGCACCTCCTCCCGCGAGCCGCGCTGTGCCGGCGCGAGGACGGGGTAGTACGCCAGCTTCCAGGGCGCGTTGGGGTAGACGCGCGCCAGCGTGCCCACGGAGTAGCGGCTGTTGGTGATGACCAGGTCCGGTTCGGTGACGCGCGCCCAGCGCTCCAGCCAATGCCGTCCGTTCAGCGCGTCGTGCTGGTAGAAGACCAGCGGCACGCCCTCGGCGCGCACCACCGGTCCGAACAGCGCCTGCGGCCAGATGGCGTGACAGATGACCGCGCCGTAGCCGCCCCGGCGAAGCAGCGCCCTCAACGTGCTCCGAGCGCGCCACACCGACAGGGGACGTCCCACCCGCGTGGCGCCCAGCAGGTGCGGCTCCGCGCCGGCCTCACGCAGCTCGCGCGCCAGCCGGCCCTCGAAGCAGAGCGCGAACTCGTGCTGGAGTCCGGGCTGGAGGCCCCGCGTCCGCGCCACGGTGTGGAGGAAGGCCTCGATGCCCCCGTAGAGGTTGCCGCTGTAGATGTGCAGCACGCGCATCGGGGGACTCATGCGGTCTCCGCCAGACGGCGTGTGTCGGGCGCCGCCACGGGCGCGGGCCGGCCCAGCGCCTCCGCGTACAGCGACAGGCTGCGCCAGGCCATCACGTCATGCCGGAACTCCGCCACGGCGCGCTCCCGGGCCGCGTGCCCCAGCCGCTGCGCCAGCCCGGGCTCCTCCACCAGCCGCCGCGCCGCCGCCGCCAGCGCCGCCGCGTCGTCCATGGGCACCGTCAATCCCGTCTGCTCGTGCAGGCTCACCCAGGCCACCCCCGAGTGGGGAATCGCCGTGTTCAGCACGGGCTTCCCGCTGGCCATGGCCTCCACTTGCGACAGCCCATACGCCTCGCTGCGCGCGTTGCCGCAGAACCAGAGCGCGGTGGCGGCCCGAAGCGCGCCCGCCAGCGCGTCCGGCGGCAGATACCCCGCCCACGTCACCCGGCCCTCCACGCCCAGCGCCCGAGCGCGTCGCCGCGCCTCGGCCTCCAACGGCCCCTGCCCCACCACCACCAGCCGGCCCGGGACACGCGTCAGGCCCTCCAGCGCGGTGAACAAGCCCTTGTAGTAGACGAGCCGCCCCACCATGAGCCACAGCGGGCCCCCCGCGGCCTCGTCACGCCAGCGCGCCTCGGCATCACGCGCGGCGGCTGAGGGCTGAAGGTAGGGCGTCAACTCCAGCCCCAGCGGCAGCGCCCGCACCTTGCTCCGGAAGGCGCGCAGCAGCGGCGAGCCCGGCACATAGGCCTCGCTGGTGGCCAGCACCCGCCGCGCCCGCGCGTAGAGCAGCGCCTCGAAGGGCTTGAAGAGCGCGCCCGCCACCTTCTGCCGGATGACGTCGCTGTGGTGGGTGATGAAGAGCGGCGGCAGCCCGCGCACCACGTCCAGGGCCAGCACCCAGGTCGGGTTGGGCGTGTGCAGGTGCACCACGTCCACGCCCCGCTCCAACGCGCGGCTCAACGCGCGCGGCAGGTCCGGCATCACGTCCATGCGCGCCACCGAGGCCAGCCGGCCCAGGCGCGTCACCCGCACCAGGCCATCCCAGTCCTCACGCGTGGGGCTGCGGCCGTGAAACTCGTGGCTGGTGCCCTGCCCGTCCACGGCGTGGTTGGCGCACAGCACCTCCACCTGCGCGCCCAGGGCCGCCTGCGCCCGCGCGAGCGTCTGCACGTGGGACTCCATGCCGCCCGAGGCGGGAGGATAGAACTTGCCCAGGTGCAGCACCCGCAGGCCCGCCCCCGCCAACGGGACGCTCACGACGAAGCCACCCCGTCCTTGGGCTCTTCCCCGTACTGCCCATAACCCTGGTAGGCCAGATACGAGTCGCCGTACCGCGGCGCCGTGAAGTCCACGTCGTTGAGGATGGCGCCGTACATGCGCGCCTGCACGTCCGCCAGCGAGCGCAGCGCGCGCCGCGCCGACTCGCGGTTCGTCTTCGCCGCCTTCAGCACCAGCACCACGCCGTCACACTTCGTGGCCAGCACCGCCGCGTCCGCCACCGCGTTGATGGGCGGGCTGTCCAGGATGACGCGGTCGAAGCGCTCGGAGGCGGCCTTCAGCAGGTCCGTGAAGGCCTGCGTGTGCAGCAGCTCCGCCGGGTTGGGTGGAATCGGGCCGCACGGCAGGACAAAGAGGCCGGGCACCTCGGTGCTCTTCACCGCGGCGTCGAGCGTGCCCTCGCCCACCACCAGCGAGGAGATGCCCAGCTCGTTGGGAACACCGAAGGCCCGGTGCAGGCGCGGCCGACGCATGTCGGTGTCCAGCAGCAGCACCCGGTTGCCGCTCTGGGCCATGGCCACGCCCACGCTGACGCAGGTGGTGGACTTGCCCTCCTGCGGACCGCTGGATGTCACCACCAGCGTCTTGAACGGGTTGTCCGGCGACATGAACAACAGGTTCGTGCGGATGGCGCGGCAGCACTCCGCGGCGATCGACTTCGGCTCGCGGTGGACGTGCAGGTCCCGGTCGCGAGGCGCCTTGCTCCCATCCAGGCGCGGCATGACGCCCAGGAAGGCCAGCCCCAGCCGGTCCTCCACGTCCGCCTGCGTGGCCACGCTGTTCTCCAGCAACTCCAGCAGCAGCACCACGCCCAGCCCGGCCAGCAGGCCCATCACCAGGCCCAACGCCAGGTTGCGGCGCACGTGCGGCTTCACCGGCGTCATCACGGGCCGCGCCGGGTCCAGCACGCGAACGTTGCTGGTGCGCAACATGCCCGACAGCTCGATGTCCTTCAGCCGCTTGGCCACCAGCTCATAGAGGCGCTGGTTGTTGTCCGAGTCGCGCGTGAGCCGGTCGAGCTCGATGGCCTTCTTGTTCACCAGGAAGGCCTCCGCCTTCTCCGCCTCCAACAGCCGCACCAGGTTCTTCTCTTGCGCCACCGCCTCCGCCAGCGCCGTCTCCGCGCCGCGCACGACGTTGGTCAGGCTCTTGAGGAAGTCCTCGCGCACCACCGACAGCTTGCGGTGACACTCCAGCAGCTTCGGGTGCTCGGCCAGATAGCGCTCCTCCAGCTCCGCGCACGACATGCGCAGCTCCGTGTAGCTGCGCCGCAGGTCCTGGATGGGGCCCTCGTTGCCGCCCGACAGGGCCTCCGCCCATGTCTCGTCCTCCGGCGACGCCTTGCGCAGCCGGTGGATGGCCTCCACGCGCGCCTGCTGGGCGGCGATCTGGATGCGCACCTCGGTCAGCCGCATGTTGAAGCTGTTGATGCGCTCGCTGACGATGCTCATCCGCGACTCCAGCGACGTGGACAGCATGTCCGCGTCCTTCTTGAAGTCGTAGACGGCCATCTCGCTGGAGCGGGACTGCGACTCCAGTTCGGACAGGCGCCCTTCCAGCCAGTCGCGCGCGTCCTCCGTGGTCCGCAGCTTGAGGGCCAGGTTCTCCGCCATGTACGCGGCGGCAACCTCGTTGGCCAGGAGCGCCGCGCGCTGCGCGTCGAAGTCATCCACCGCGATGTTCATCACCCGCGAGTCCCGCGCGGGGATGACGCGGATGCGCGACTGGAGCAGCGACACCGCGTCCATGCCCTGCATCGCCTGCAAGCGCTGCTTCTCGTCCACCACGTGCGCCACGCCCAGGAAGCCCGCGTCCGTGGACAGGCCCAGCTTGTCCACCACCCGCCCCGCCACCGCGCGCGAGGTGATGATTTGACTCTGCGTGGCGTAGTACTCCTTGTTGAACCAGTAGTTGCTGCGCTCCTCGCCCATGACCTCCTTCACTTCCCCGTCCAGGAAGCGAGGCGCCATCACGTCGATGATGAGCGAGGCGCTGGAGGCGTACAGCTTCGGTTGGCGCAACGTGTACGCGGCCGTGAGGGCCACCACGACGACGGCCACGCCCAGCACGACCCATTTGCGGCGCCACACCGCGCGCAGGTGCTGCATGAGCCCCGCGGGCGTCAGACCGCCGGCGCCACTGGCCGGGTCGAAACCGGTTCCATCCACGTCACGTCTCCCTGCCGGCCCCTGTGCGGTTCCAGGGCCCGGCGGCATCCGGCCGACCTTCACCCACACGTCCGGGAATCGTAACGAGCGTGCCGTGTCCCACGGGGGTTGTCCATTGTTCCGCGGCCGCCTGGACGCCCCCCATCCACGCTTGAGGGACGCCCCACGCGCATGCTCGCGTGGGCTGTGCTACTGAGCCCGGCGTGACGCCTTCGCTCTCCTTCGTCCTCCCCTTCTCGCCCGACACCGCGGACGCCGTCTCCCGCTTCGCCCAGGCGCTGCCGCCCGGCGCCGAGGCCGTCCTCGCGGGCGAGGGCTCCGTCACCACCGCGGGCTCGCCCCGGGTGCGCGTGCTCAACGTGTCCGGCGGCAAGGGAGCGGCCATCCGCGCCGCGCTGGCCCAGGTGACGGGCGCGGTGACGGTGCTCCAGGACCCGGAGGCCGCGTATCCCCAGGACGTCTACGAGTCGCTCGTGCGCCCCATCCAGGCGGACACCGCGGACGCTGTCTTCGGCCTGCGCACCGCGCAGGGCCTGGCGCCGGAGCTGTTGGCGGACCGGGCCCTGGGCCAGTTCACCCGCTTCGTGACGGACGTGCCGCTGACCGACCCCCTCACCAGCCTGCGCGCCTTCCGCACCGAGGCCCTGCGCTCCGTCGCGCTCACCAGCGATGACGACGCGGTGGACGCGGAGCTGGTGGTGAAGCTGGCCGCGCAGCTGTTCCGCCTCACCGAGGTGACGCTGCCCCCCAGCGACGTGCCGCGCCGCACGCCCGCCGCGCACCTGTCCCGCCTTCGCACCCTGGTCCGCTACGCCACCGTGCGCGATGACGCGGACAACCAGCACGAGGGCTACACCACGCTGGAGCGCATGGACGGCGCCGTCCACTACAACCAGTGGCTGGGCCGCCGCTTCCGCGAGCACCTGGGCCGCCGCGTGCTGGAGATTGGCGCCGGCATCGGCACGATCACCCGGGAGCTGGAGTCCGGCCTGGAGCTGCTCATCGCGCTGGAGGTGGACCGCTTCTACGTGGACCGGTTGAAGAACCTGTTCCGCGGCAAGCCGCACATCCGGCCCTACCTGTCCGACGTGGCGCTGGCGGACTGGGAGTCGCTCCAGCAGGAGAAGCTGGACACCATCGTCCTCTCCAACGTGCTGGAGCACATCCCGGACGACGCGTCCGCGGTGCGCCGCTTCCGGCAGATTCTGGCGCCGGGTGGTCGGGTGGTCATCCTGGTGCCCGCGCTGCAGCAGCTCTTCGGCGCCATCGACGAGGCCGTGGGCCACCACCGCCGCTACACGCCCGCCACGCTGCGCGCGGTGCTGGAGGAGAACGGCTTCCAGGTGGAGACGCTGGAGTGGATGAACCTGGCGGGGCTGCCCGGCTGGTTCATCAACAGCCGCCTGCTGCGCCGCCGCTCGGTGCCCAAGCTGCAGCTGAAAATCTACGACACGCTGGCCCCGCTCATCGCCAAGGCGGAGTCCCACGTGAAGCTGCCGGTGGGCATGAGCCTCTTCGCGGTGGCCCGCTCCACCGGAGCCGACGCGTGAGACCTGGCCGTGGCCTCCTCGCGGGGGCCTGACGTCCCGTCCTTCCACTGAATCCGCGCCGCAGGGCCCCACCATGAACACGCAGCGCTCGCCCGTCGACACGTCTCGCTGGCATGCCTCGGAGCTCCCCGCCGAGCGCCACGCCGTGAACCCCGGCACCGCGGGCGCGCCCCGCGCGGTCTGGGCGGCGCTCATCGCGCTGTACGTGTTGCTGTTCCCGTACCACCCGGGCCTGCGCTCGCCCAACGAGCTGTGCCGCCTGTGGCAGACGCGCGCGCTGGTGGAGTACGGCACGCTGAACATCAACGGCGCGCTGCGCGACTACGGCTATGTCGGCGATTTGTCGGTGAAGGACGGGAAGTACTACCCCAGCAAGGCGCCGCTGCTGTCGTTCGCCGCGGTGCCCCTGTACGCGACGATGCGCGCGCTGGGCGGCGGCCACCGCCACGCCGTCCCCGAGGTGCCGCTGGTCTTCTTCTCGCGCCTGCTGCTCACCGTGCTGCCCACGCTGGGATTGCTGTGGCTGGTGCGCCGCTACCTGCGTGCGTACCTGGAGCCGCTCGTCGCGGATGCCCTCACGGTGACGTACGGGCTGGGCTCGCTGGCCTTCAGCTACTCGCTGCTCTTCATGAGCCACCAGACGACGGCGGTGCTGCTCTTCGCCAGCTTCTACGCGCTGTGGCGCTGCGCGCGCGGCGAGTGGCGGGAGCGCGGCTACCTCGTCGCGGGCGCCTGCGCGGGCGCCACCGTGGCCGCCGAGTACACCGGCGCCATGGGCGTGCTCGGGCTGGTGCTCTACGCGGTGCTCACCTTCGCCTTCCAGGACGCCCCCGCGCGCGTGCGCTGGACACGGCTGGGCCGGGCCGCGGGGCTGGCCACGCTGGGCGCGCTGCCCTTCCTGATTGCGCTGATGGCCTACCACCAGGCGACCTTCGGGCACCCGCTGGCCAGCGGCTACAAGTACCTCAACGACGCCGGGTACCAGCCGTGGCACCTGGGCGGCTTCCTCGGCATCCGCACGCCGGACCCGCGCGCCTTCGGCCTGTCCTTCTTCTCCCCGCTGCGGGGCCTGTTCACCCTGGCGCCCTTCCTCCTCCTCGCGCTGCCGGGGCTGGTGCTCCTGTGGCGCCGCCGTGGCCAGTCCTCCGAGGCGCGCGCGGTGGCGTGGCTGGGCCTGGCCCTGATGGCGGGCTACACGTACTTCACCTCGTCGTTCTCCTATGACTCGTGGGGCTGGACGACGGGCCCCCGCCACCTCACCGGCCTGGTGCCCTTCCTCCTGTTACCCGTGGGATTGAGCCTGGAGCGGCTGCGCGCGGCTTCCCGAGGCGCCTGGGCCCTGGGCGGGGCCGCCATGCTGTGCGGGGTGTCCATCGCCGCCACCGGCGTGGCCACCTTCATCAACTACATCCCGGACGACGTCTCCAACGCCGTGGGCGCCCTGGCGCTCCCCCTGCTGCGCACCGGCTACGTCCCCCCCGGCCCGCTGACCTTCATCGGGCTCCCCGCGGGCGCGGCGGGCACGGCGCTGATGGCCTTGCTGCTGGGCACCGCCGCCTGGGTGTTCGTGAGACTGGCGCGCAAGCCCGGGCAGACGTGGCCCGCGGCGCCCGCCCTGGGCACCGCGCTCGCGGTGCTGGTGGTGCTGGGCGCCGCGCAGGCCCTCACCACCCGGAATGACACGGCGGACCGGAACGCCGTGCGCTTCCTCCAATCCGTCTGGCTGAACGCTCCTGGACGCGACGTCGCGTTCTGGCCGGGCGGCCCCGGCCGATAAACACCGCGCGTGTCACTGTCGGGCGGCAACCACAGACGTTGCCCCGCAGGGCGAGACACACAACACGTCCTACTTTGTCGCTGACTCGCAACTTTTGCGAGGTCCGCAATCCGTGTCGTGCGATTGCGTGTCAGGCTTTACCCAGGGGTGAGGCCAAGCGGCTGGATGTATTGGCGGGGACGCACCGCGAAACCGGGCCTGGAGATTGCTGAGACAAACACCTGCGCTTCCCTGCTGCCCTCCAGGGCAAGGAGTCCCCGGTGCGCTGTCATCCGACCCGCAAGCCCATGCGTGCCCCGCATGCACAGCGAGGCTTCACGCTGCTGCTCGCGCTGGGCCTCATCGCCCTCGTCACGGCCGGCGTCCTCGTGTCCCTCCGCGCGGTGACCACGGAGAGCACGGTGCAGGGACATGAGCGCCGCTCGCGCGAGGCCCTCTTCGCCGCCGAGGCGGGCATGGCCGAGGGGCGCGCTGTCGTCCTGGCGATGATGAACATCCCCAACCCGAACATGGGCACGGGACAGCCCTACACCCGCAACGTCCTGGAGCGGCTGGCCGTCGTGAACGAGCCGGGCCTGCCCGACGTCGCCGCTGGGGGCATCCCCTGGCGGGAGCTCATCCCGCGCACGGAGTACACGCTGGCGCGCGGGACGGCCGTCGATGACGGCGTGGCGACGGCCAACCGGGAAATCACCGGCCCGGACGGCGTCCGCATCGAGGACTACCCCGACGCCGCCAATGTCTCCTTCCGCGTCTTCGTCGTGGACGATGACGACGACGCGGACCGCAACACCGACAACAACGGCCGCATCTGGCTGGTGTCCGTGGGCGAGGTTCAGCCCATGGGCGCGGGGCTCCCGTACCGCACCATCGTCCGCTCGCTGCTGGAGCACCGGGAGACGCCCGGCGGGCTGTCGTGCAGCTACGGAACGAAGCTGGGCTGCCGCGGCAACGGCACCTCCGGAAGCAGCATCCCTGTTTTCTGAAGTCACGGACATCCACCGCAGTTCGTTTCACCGGAATCGGGCGGCCCTGAAGCACGGTCGTCAGGGGGGACACCATGCATTGGATTCGAATCTGGCTCGCCGCGGGGGCGGTGGTCGCGGCCGGCGCCGTGCTCGCACAGGGCGCGGGAGGCGGTGGCGGCGCGAATGCCGGGACGGACGGCGGCGTCAGCAGCCTCGCGCTCTGCATCGACACCACGGACCAGGACAAGCAGCCCGACTTCAGCAAGGACGCGGGCATCCCCAGCGCCATCATCGTCACCGATGACAACCCGCCCAAGCTGCGGCTCAACACCAACCTCAACGTCCTGAACCCGGAGAAAATCATCCTGCCCTTCGAGCAGGACCTCACGGCGCTCATCGTCGATGACCGCGCGGGCAACGGCGCCTCCAGCACGCTGGGCTGGTTCTATTACGACGAGCTCATCGCCGGCGGGTACATCAACGACAACGGCACGCCCGACAACTCCGACGACGACACGCTGGTCGACGCCAACAACAACGGCGTGCCCGACTTCCACGAGGCGCTCTACAACGTCAACCCCGACCCCGCGCGCTACATCGGCGGGAGCGATGGGCCGCGCTGCAACCGCCTCTTCGACCACCAACGGGCGGACGGCGGCGGCTCGGTGAGGCTGCGCGAGCCCGACCTGCTGACGGGGCGGTGCGATGGTGCGCGCAGCTACCGCGCCAACCAGGGCCCGCGGCGCTGGGAAGCCCTGTCGGACTACCCCGCCCGGCCCACGACCGGTGGCGTGGTGGGACAAGCCGTCCGCGACTTCGGAACCGACCTCCTGGTGGCCGAGTCCATCCCCTACTACGGCCAAACCCTCGTCCTCCGTCAGAACATGGCCAACGAGACGGGCGTGGACACCTACTTCAGCGACCGGGGCCTGTTCCCGCACATCCCCAACCTGCTGGAGCCCAAGCACCCGCTCAATGGCAACCATGGCATCGGAAACATCATCTTCCTGTCCACGGATGACGACGACAACCAGTGCCGCCAGTCGGCGACCGCCGAGTGCCTCGCACCGCGCCAGGGCTGGACGGTCAATGACCAGGGGCAGGTCATTCGCTCTGGAGCGGCCTGGGACAGGTCCATCGCCGAAGGCGACGGCATCCCGGACTACAAGGCCAGCGCCTTCGACAGCGCGGGCCGTGTCATCACCGGCAGGAACCCGAGCGCGGCCATCACCAAGGCGGAAGACCAGATCGTCCCCATGGGGCGGCTCCAGGGCAACCGTGAAATCGTCTTCTTCCTCGTCACCTACGTGGAGCAGATCTACGGCCCCGCGACGGACTCATGCCTCATCACACGTCCCACGGGCGACGCGCGCGAGGTGCAGTGCGACCTGTGGATGCACGGCGACATCAACGTCTTCTTCACCAAGACGCCGCTCAACATGGACCTGCACCAGAGCCTCAACCCGCTCGTGGTGGACCGGAAGAACCTGAGCAACAACTGGCTGGGAGGCAATGCCTACTACCGGCTGCTGGCGGACCCGGCCTACGGCCGCGTCACCTTCCCACCGGACCAGACGCAGAACGTCCGCGCCGTGAACCGCCGCGCGGCGCACACGCTGGTCGGCGCGCCGCGTGACAACCCGCTGGTCTGGATTCTCGGATGGGAAGACCAGAACGCGGGCGGTGACCGGACCTACAGCGACATCGTCATCCTCATCAACAAGCAGAACAACGGCTCCTTCCGCTCCGACGTGGTGTCCGACATCTCGCCGGACATCTCCATGGACTTCACCATCACCGAGGTGACGTTCACCGTGGAGGACCAGCCCTACTACGTGGCGGATGGCGGCACCGGAAACCCCTGCTCGCGCACCGTCCCCCTGCCGGACGGCGGCACGGGCCAGCAGCGCCCCAACATCACCTACCAGGTGGCCCTGGACTGCAAGGTCTGCGAGGAGCCCTGCAACACCGCCCAACCGACCTTCGTCGACAACCCGTCGCCCAACTGGCTCAACGTCCCCATCCCCAACAGCGACGGGGGCGTGCGCAACGAGACGGCCGTCCTCCAGGACTTCCTGGAGCAGGGCCGCGTGGGAACGCAGCTCTGCTGGCGCGCGGTGATGGAGAGCCCGGGCGAGGCGTGCCAGCCCACCATCCACAACATCAACGTCTCCTACAAGGCCCAGCGCAGCGGCGAGTACGGCCGCGCGTCGCTCATCCCCATGGCCAATGCCGTCGTCCACGGCGTGTATGAAACCCCCGGACGCGCCTGGGTGGCGGACGGTGGCGTGGACCAGGTCTCCATCCGGACCTACGACAACCGCCCGGACACCATCGACCGGGGCCACCTCTACCTGAAGAAGCTCTACGAGCCCGCCGACCTGGCGCCGTACACGCCCGCCCAGGAGGTCTGGGACACGGGCACGTGGCTGCGGGACCTGATGGGCACACTGGAGCTCAACGGGGGCGAGCCGCTCAATGCGCGCAGGCTCTTCACGCTCCACCCCGACACGGGCCTGAGGGTCGACGTGAAGGACCTGATGGCGCGCAACAACGCCGCCAGTCCGCTCTTCCCCGACACGTACTGCGCGCGCCGCAATGGCAGCGTGTACCTGTACGACCTGGACCAGCGCAACGGCTGCACCGCGGATGACCGGGTGGCGCTGCGCGACTGGCTCTATGGCTGGGAGGACCGCGTCTCCACCGTCCCGCGCAACCGGATGCGGACCTGGCCGCTGGGCGGCATCAACCTGTCCACGGCCGCCGTCATCGGCCCGCCCAGCATCCCGGCCTGGTTGCTCGAGGGCAGCAATCTGAACGCGGAGCGCGAGCGCTTCCTCAACCACTTCAGCGCGGGGATCGCGTCGCGCCCCACGGTGACGTACGTGGGCACCACGCAGGGCTACCTCCACGCCCTGGGCACCGGCTCCTTCCAGACGGGTGACGACCCCTGCACGCAGGGACGCAGGGAGTACCAGGGCTACTTCGGCCGCACTGGCAACTGCGGCAGCGCCCATGACTACGGTGAAGGCCGGGAGCTGTTCGCCTACCTGCCGTCCAGGATGCTGCCCTACTACGTGGAGAACTACCGCCGCGCCAATGATGCGTTCTCCACCGAGCGCGCCACCATGGACGCCACGCCCTCCGTGGCGGACGTGGACCTGCGCGGCAGCGACTACCGTCCGGACCGGGGCCACAACCCCCGGGAGACCGCCGAGGCGTGGCGGCCTCGCGCCGGGCGCAACGAGGGCGCCAAGACGGTGCTCGCCAGCGCCACCGGCCCCAAGCAGAGCGTCTTCTTCGCGCTCGATGTCACCAACCCCTTGGCCCCCGAATACCCCACGCCGCTGTGGGAGTTCGACATGCGCAGGGACCGCTTCAACAACGCGTCGGGCGAGCCCTGCACGGACACGGGCGGCGCCTGCCGCGCCCTGGTGAGCGTCTTCCCCGGCAGCACCGCCAGGCCGGACACCCGCGGCTCGCGCCATGCGCCCTCCATCGTGCGCATGGACTTCGGTGACAACGGAGGCAAGAAGTGGGTCTCCGTGTTCGGCACGGACTACGTGCCGGACACCGGCGCGGTGGGCACCGTCTACCTCATCGACATGAAGACGGGCCTGCCGGCCCAGGTGGAGGGCAGCGGCGCGAAGGCGAAGCTCGCGGGCATCGTCACGCTGGGAGGCACCGCGGACGCAAACGAGGGCATCGGCGGAGAGCCCATCCCGCTCGACGTGAACGGCGATGGCAACGTGGACGTCATCTACGTCCCGTCCACGTCGGGGAAGATCTATCGCATCAACCCCACGCACTCGAACACGGGGTCGTCTCACGCGCTCGGCAAGGTGCTGGCCTCCTGTGTCGTCGCCAACGCGAAGACCGTGCCCGGCATTCGCAACGCCCAGAGCCAGCGCATCTTCTCCACCATCTCCGCCTCGGTGGTGCAGGACGGCGGCGGACGCCGCGTGCGGCTGTACTTCGGCACCGCCAACAACCCGGACATCGCCAACGAGCCGGACGACGTCGCCACGCCCCGTCCGCGCTACCACCTGATGGCCTTCGAGGACCGCGACCCGGTGCCCACGGCGCGCCCTGGCGCCAACTGCCCGGGACAGTTCGAGTGGGCGCGCGAGCTGGGCGAGGGACAGGTCGTCTGGGGCGGCGTCTCCACCACGCAGGACGGCGTCTTCACCACCACCGCCGTGGGCCGGGCCGCCAGCGCGTGCGACCTGGACAGCAACACCAGCGGCAAGGTCTTCGCCTTCAGCAGCGCGGGCGCGCCGCTCGCGGGCAACGGCACGGACCTGGGCGGGCACGCGACGCACGCGCCGGTGCTGTACGACAACCACCTGCTCATCGTGAACAACGGCGTGGTCCGGTCGCTGGGCAACTCCACGTACAACAACCCCACCTCCGAATCCCCCAGGAGCCACTCGAAGGTCCTCATCTGGGACGTGCAGTCCGGCTCGCGCGTCCGGGAGGTGGTGCCATGAGCCCCCGCGCGCTTGGGCGGCACACCCGCGGGCTCAGCCTGCTGGAGACCATGGCCACCGCCACGGTGCTGATGATTGGCATCCTGGGCATCCTCCTCACGCTGCTCACGGCGTCGCGGCACAACCGCCGCAACAACAACCTCAACCAGGCGACCCTCATCGCCGAGCAGGAGCTGGAGCGCGTGGTCAACCTCCGCTGCGCGGGCGAGCCGGTCAGCGACCCATGCGCCAACATCAAGCAGTTGGACAACTCCGTGCGCCCGGTGTGGTGGTCCGCCAACGGGCGCATGCGCGAAACCGCGCCCCCTCCCAACGCGGCCCCGCACCTGCGCTATGACCTGGCGCTGGACGTGGACCCACCGTTCGAGGGCGGTGAACAAGGAGCGCCCGCGCTCACCCGCGCCATCGCGCCCCATGGCACGCAGCTCCCCCTGGACCAGGTCGTCAACGTCCGCGTCACCGTGAGCTGGGCGGAAGCGCCCGATGCACCTCGCCGGGCGGTCGCCCTGCAGACCCGGATGGCCCCATGAACCGCCCGCGTCGCCCCCTCCCCCGAGGCTTCACGCTCATCGAGCTGATGGTGGCGGCCAGCATGTCGATGCTGGTGCTCGCCGCGGCCATTGGCGTGGGCGTCCACCTCCAGCGCCGCGGCTTGCTGGAGGAGCGCATCATGGAGACCCAGAACACCGGCCGCGCCGCACGGGACTTGATTGCGTTCAGCGTGCAGCGCGCGGGCGCCGGCATCGGCAGCCTCTCCCTCACCGGGGGCCAGCGGCCCGCGGGGGGCCCCGACGTGTTCTACGCGGTGACGGTCCGGACCCGCGAGGAGTTCTCGGGCGACCCCTCGTTCATTCCGCCCCTCGACGGCAACTTGCTGTCGGACGCGCTCGAGGTCTGGGAGACGGACCCGAGCCGCATGGTCCTCCTCACCGGCTGCGGCTCCGGTGGCGGCGGGCCGGCGTGGGCGGACACCCGGCTGTGCATCTCCGAGCTCATGCGGCCGCCGCCCGCCTTCCTCGACAACGCGCTCATCGCGGTGGTGCGCCCAGGCAGCAACACCTCGCGCGGCTGGGCCTGCGTGGGCCAGGTGACGAGCCGGGTGAACGAGGGCGTGGAGTGGAGCCCGGGCATTCCCGGCAGGCCCGCGCCCGGAGAGGGGAACTGCCACCCCAACGCCGCCGTCGCGGGGGGCGCCTGGAACGTCTCGGAGACAAACCCCATCTACCTGCTCCCGCTCACCAGCCGCGGATACCGGGTGAACTGGCCGGAGGGCCGGCCCGTGTTGGAGGTGGACGTGGATGGGCCTTCCGGGCCCGCGGCCTACGGCCCGGTGTCCCAGGACATCGAGCGGCTCCAGGTCCGGCTGGGCGTCATGGACCCCGGCGGCCCCGTGAACGCGCCCGTGCGCTTCTTCCCGGACCCTGGCGCGAACCGCCCCTCGCTGGACACCTGCACGCAGGGGACGTGCGCCGCGCATGTCACCTGGACCTGGGACCCCGGCGTGCCCACCCCGCCCGACCGGGGTCCGGGCAGCGCGGGAGACGAGCTGATGCGGCATGTGCGGCTGGTGGAGCTGTCCATCACCGCGCGCTCCCAGCGCGTGGAGCTGACGGGTGAAGAAGCCGCCGGCGGCGTCGACGATGACGGCAACCCCCAGGATGGCTTCAAGCGCCGGCATAACGTGGTCCGGCTGGCGCCGCGCAACTTCGCCTTCGTGGGCGTGGGAGGGGAATGACATGCATTCGCGCAACCAGGGTGTGACGTTGCTGGAAGTCATGGTGGTGGTGGCCATCATCGGCGTCTTCGCCACCCTCTCCGTCACCAGCTTCCAGGGCATGACGGAGCGGCAGCGCATCAGCGGCGCGCAGCGGGAATTGGTGTTGATGATGCAGGAGGCGCGTCAGAAGGCGCGCTCGACCCGCCAGCCCGTGCGACTCAACACCGCCGTCGTGGACGAGGACGGCCGGCAGGTGACCTACATGCGGTGGGAGTCGCTGGCGTGCAGTGACGCCTGGGGCACCCTCTGTCCCACCGCGGCGTGCCTGGACAACCTCTGTAACGTGGGCGGCTGCGAGTGCCCGGAAGTGGGCCCCGAGCTGAGGATTCCGCCGCAGCTCGACGTGACGCGGCTCGCGGGGCTGTGCTGGACGGACGCCACGGGCACCGGGTCCCCCATCGTCGCGCCTTCCCCGGCGGGTGGACGCCCCTGCGAGCCGTCGGAGGACGCGCCTGGCCCGGAGCGGCTCGTGCTGCTGCGCAACCACGGCACGCCGGAGACCCCCCTGTGGAAGCCGGAGCTGGTGTTCCAGACGGACAAGCTCACGGCGTCCGTACGCGCCGTGGATTGTGACAAGCACGCCTCCACACCAGGCTGCCAGTAGACGCGGCGCGCGAAGTCCCGGCTTCGGCGTATGCTCGGCCCGGGCCCTCGAGGCCCGGTGCGCCGTCCGTCCGCGAGGAGCCTCCGACGATGATGAAGCGGTTCGTCCTGCTGCTGTCCCTGGGCCTGGCCACCAGCGCGGGCGCGGAGAGCGCCGCCGACGTCTGGAAGGCGAAGTGCGCGGTGTGTCACGGCGGTGACGGCAAGGCGCAGACGAAGATGGGCCAGAAGGCGTCCATGGGCGACATGAGCCGCCCGGACTGGCAACAGGCCCGGACGGACGCCGCCCTCCGCAAGGTCATCGCCGAGGGCGACCCTCGCAACAGCCTGATGAAGCCCTTCAAGGACAAGCTCACCCCGGCGCAGATGGACGCACTGGTGGGATACATCCGCACCCTGAAGGCCCCAGCCCCCCCTTGAATTTCGGCCCGAAGCCCCGCGTCATCCCCCTCAGAGAAACGGAGCCCCCCCATGAAGAACCTCACTGTCGCCGTCGTCTTCTGCCTCTCCATGGCCAGCCTGTTCACCTCGCTGCGCGCGGACGCGCTGTCCTCGGTGCACATCGAGAAGGGCCTGTCTCCGGCCCAGCCGCTGTCCCTGCGCCCTCAGGGGGATGGCAAGGGCGGCGATGACAAGGGCGACAAGGGAGGCAAGGGCGGCGAGGAGGACGAGGAGGACTACCGCAAGCGCCAGTACGCCGGCATCTCCCAGCAGGCCGCCCTGGAGCTGGTGGACCCCGGCGCGCTGACCGACGTCCTCCGCCTCCAGGCCGCCGTGAAGTTCGGCATGCGCTAGACGCGCGCTCCGCGCCTCACGCTCCCTTGCCCGGCGGCCCCCCCAGCGGCCGGGTGACACGGGGCAACGTCACCGAGAAGCATGTCCCCGTCTCCGCGGACGACGCCACGTCGAGCCAGCCTCCGTGCGCCGTCACGATTTGCGAGACGATGTAGAGCCCCAACCCCAGGCCCTGGTGCTTCGGCTTCGGCTGCCCGGGCTCCAGAGGCACCCCGTGGAACGGCGAGAAGAGCCGCGCGCGCAGCGACTCGGGGATGGGCGCGCCACCGTTGTGGATCTCCACGCGCTGGAAGAGCGGGTCCTTCGCCGCCAGCCGGACGCGCACCGCCGCCCCTTCCGGACTGTGCTGCAGGGCATTGCCCACCAGGTTGGACAGCACCTGCCCCAGGCGCTCCTCGTCCCAGACGCCGCGTGACTCGCCGTCCACCTCCAGGCGCACGCTGCACTCCGGGTGTGCCGGCTCCAGCTCGGCGATGATGCGGTGGCAGACGTCCACCATGCACACCTCGTGCGGACGCAGCGGGATGCCTCCGGCCATGCGCGCCCGCGTGAAGTCGAGCAGCTGTTTCACCAGCCGCGCCATGCGCTCGGCGCTCCCATCGATGCGCGCCACCACGCGCCGGACCTCGGGCGGCAGCGACTCGCGGGCCAGCAGCGCCGCCGAGGACAGCCGCACCGCGGCCAACGGGTTGCCCAGGTCGTGTCCCAGCACGCCGATGAAGCGCTCCTGGTAGCGCGCCTCCTCCTCGCGCTCCAGCTCCTGGCGGCGCCGGGCGGTGACGTCACGGCAGATGGCGAACAGGCCGTACACGGTGTTGTCGCCCCGCCGCAGCACGCCCTTCGTCGTGTGCCAGATGCGGTCCGTCCCCGGTCCGCCTTCCGCGCCTTCGTACGTGGCCGTCTGTCCGGAGCGCATCACCTCGCGGTCATGCGCCAGCGTCGGCGCGGCGCGCTCGTGCCCCAGCAACTCCGCGTCCGTCCGCCCGAGGATGTCGCGCGGCGCGCGGTGGAAGGCATTCGCGGTGGCCGGGTTGATGAGGATGTATCGCCCGGACACGTCCTTCACGTAGATGGCGTCGGTGGCGCTCTCGATGACCGCGTGCAGCAGGTCATGGTCCCTGCGCAGCGCCTCCTCCGCGGCCATGCGCTCGGTGAGGTCCTCCAGGAAGAGCACCACGCCGTCATCACACGGCGACACCCTCGCCAGCAGCCACACGGTGCCCAGTGTCGACTGTCGCGACACCCGGACCACCTCCGGCACCCGGCGCGTCGCCACGCGGACACACGCGCCGAACAGACCGCCGTCCCAGCTCCAAGGCGCTCCTTCCAACAACCGATGATGCACCAGCCGGCCCGCCTCACCTCCGAGCCAGCGCTCCGCCTGGGCATTCGCGGACGCACATTCGAAGTCGACGATGCCGCCCACCTCGGAACGCACACTCCGCAGAACGGCCACCGCCTCCGACGACGGGACCTCTTCTTCTCCGGTGCCCAGGCACCTGCTGATTCCACGGCCAGATGACATGTCGGCGTGGCCCCCGATGCTGCCGTTGTGAGTCAACCTAACCCCGCAGCTGGGGGTGCGGCCAACCGGTCCCCGGGGTGGCTGAACAGTGCCCGAGCTAACCAGTGCTTCCGATTTCTCCTGTTTTGTCTGACACCTGTCGCGCTCCGTCGTTGACCTGACACGGCGCGGCTTTTAATTACGCCGGGGCCTTCAAGGTCCACTCATGGACACTCCCTTCACACAGACGCAGGACGGCGGTGCGGCGGGCGACCCATTCGTCCAGGTGGTCGAAGCGCTTCAGGCGGGCCAACGCGTCCGCACGCAAGGGCTGAAGGGGGCGGCGCGCGGGCATGTGCTCGCGCGCCTGCATGCCGGGCTGAAGGTGCCGCTGGTCTGCGTCGCCGTGGACGAGGAGGCCGCGGACGCGCTGGCCGCGGACCTGTCCTTCTTCCTGGGCGGCCACGGCAGCCTGCTGGAGCCGCGCGTGCTGCGGCTGCCCGCCGACGAGGCCCTCCCCTACGACGAGGTGTCCCCCGACGCGGCCGTGGTGACGGAGCGGCTGGGCGCCCTCTTCCACGTGGGCCAGGGCACGCGCTTCCCCGCACTGGTGTTGTCCGTGCGCGCGCTGTACCGCCGCGTGCTGCCGCTGGAGATGATGCGCGCGCTGTCCGCGAAGGTGGCCGCGGGGCAGGACTTCGACCGCGACTCGCTGGCGCGCCGGCTGGTGCGCATGGGCTACCAGAACAGCCCGCTGGTGGAGGACGTGGGCACCTTCAGCGTGCGCGGCGACCTGCTGGACGTCTTCAGCCCGCTCTACGACAAGCCCGTCCGCCTGGAGTTCTTCGGCGACACCATCGAGTCCATCCGCTCCTTCGACCCGCAGTCCCAGCGCACGGTGGACGCGCTCAAGGACGTGCACCTGGTGCCCGCGCGCGAGGTGCTCCTCACCGACGAGACGCGCCCGCGCGCCGAGGCCGCCGCCCGCGCGGTGGCCGACCGCATCAACCTGCCCACCATCAAGCTGCGCGAGCACCTGGAGACGCTGCGCGAGGGCCTGCCCGGCTTCGGCCTGGAGGGCCTGCTGCCCGGCTTCTTCGAGGGCGGGCTGTCCACGGTGTTCGACTTCCTGCGCGACTGGGGCCCCGACGCGCCCGTCTTCTACGTGGATGACCCGCTGGGGCAGGACCGCGCGGTGGACGCGCTGTGGGAGGAGCTGGAGCGCTCCTACGCGGCGGCCGAGGCGCGGCAGGAGCTCACCTGTCCCCCACTGGAGCACTTCCTCGCCCGCGAGGACGTGGCCCAGCGGCTGCGAGGCTTCCGCGTCATGGAAGGTGGAGGCCTGTCGCTGGCGCAGACGGAGCACCCGCCGGTGCACTTCACCTTCGGCGGCACGCAGGACTTGCGTGAAGCCATCCTCGCGCACCATGGCGAGGAGGGCGCGCTGTCCCCGCTGGTGGAGCGGCTGGAGCGGTGGCGCGAGCTGCGCATGGCCTGCGTGGTGGCGTGTGGCACGCTGAGCCAGGCGGACCGGCTGAAGCGGCTCCTGATGGACCGCAACGTGGCGGTGAAGGTGCACACCGAGCCCCTGGTGGACGCCGCGTCGCTGTACGAGCCCTCCATCCGCGCGCACCTCTTCACGGGCGAGGTGAGCCACGGCTTCGTGGACGGGCCGGGCGGGCTCGCGGTGCTGGCGGACGAGGAGATTTTCGGCGTGCGCGCGCGCCGGCGGCCCCGGCGCAGCAAGAAGCTGGACGCGTTCGGCTCGGGCTTCGGGGACCTGAAGGAAGGCGACCTCATCGTCCACACCGACTTCGGCATCGGCCGCTATGCGGGCCTGACGAAGATGGAGGTCAACGGCGTGCCCGGGGACTTCCTCGTCCTGGAGTACGCGGGCCGGGACAAAATCTACCTGCCGGTGGGCCGCATGCGGCTCATCCAGAAGTTCTCCGGCGGCGACCCCACGCAGGTGCAGCTCGACAAGCTGGGCACCACGAGCTGGGAGAAGACGAAGAAGCGCGTCAAGGAGCAGCTGCTCAAGATGGCGGCGGAGCTCCTGCAGATCGCCGCCGCGCGCAAGGCGCACCCCGGCCACGCCTTCAGCGCGCCGGACCGGTACTACGCCCAGTTCGAGGCGGACTTCGAGTTCGAGGAGACGCCGGACCAGGCCAAGGCGATTGAAGACGTCCTGGCGGACATGCAGAAGGCCGAGCCCATGGACCGGCTCGTCTGCGGCGACGTGGGCTACGGCAAGACGGAGGTGGCCATGCGCGCCGCCTTCAAGGCCGCGCTGGACCGCAAGCAGGTGGCGGTGCTGGTGCCCACCACGGTGCTGGCGCAGCAGCACTTCCTCTCCTTCAAGAAGCGCTTCAAGGACTACCCCGTCACGGTGGAGGTCATCTCCGGGCTGAAGAAGGGGCCGGAGGTGCGTGAAGTCCTCAAGCGCGCCAAGGAGGGCAAGGTCGACATCCTCATCGGCACCCACAAGCTGCTGGGCGGCGAGGTGGCCTTCAAGGACCTGGGCCTGATGATTGTGGACGAGGAGCAGCGCTTCGGCGTGAAGCAGAAGGAGTCGCTCAAGAAGTGGCGCTCCCAGATTGACGTGCTCACGCTGACGGCCACGCCCATTCCCCGCACGCTGCACATGAGCATGTCGGGCGTGCGGGACATGAGCATCATCGCCACGCCGCCGCAGGACCGCCGGGCCATCCGCACCTTCGTGATGAAGTACGAGGACCAGGTCGTCAAGGAGGCCATCGAACGCGAGGTGGCGCGCGGCGGTCAGGTGTTCTTCGTCCACAACCGCGTGGAGTCGCTGCCGTCCATCGAGACGCAGCTGCGCACGCTGGTGCCCCAGGTCACCATCGGCGTGGCGCACGGGCAGATGGGCGAGGGGCAGCTCGAGAAGGTGATGCTCGCCTTCACGGAGAAGAAGTACCAGGTGCTGCTGTGCACCAGCATCATCGAGAGCGGCATCGACATCTCCAGCGCCAACACGATGATCGTGAACCGGGCGGACCAGTTCGGCCTGGCGCAGCTCTACCAGCTCCGTGGCCGCGTGGGCCGGTCCAAGGAGCGCGCCTATGCGTACCTGCTGGTGCCGTCACGGCGCGCGGTGACGAAGGACGCACAGCGGCGCCTGGAGGTGCTCCAGAACTTCACCGAGCTGGGCGCGGGCTTCTCCATCGCCAGCCACGACTTGGAGATTCGCGGCGCGGGCAACCTGCTGGGCGACAAGCAGTCGGGCGCCATCGCGGAGATTGGCTTCGACATGTACGCGCAGCTCCTGGAGGAGGCCGTCGCGGAGATGCAGGGCCAGCCGCCCAAGGTGCAGATTGAGCCGGACGTCACGCTGCCCATGCCGGCGCTCATCCCGGATGACTACGTCAGCGACGTCCACCAGCGGCTCGTCTTCTACAAGCGCTTCAGTCAGGCCAGCCACCCGGACGAGGTGACGGATTTGCGCGCGGAGCTGGTGGACCGCTACGGCGAGGCCCCCGACGAGGTGGACCACCTGTCCGAGCTGACGCTGCTGAAAATCGACATGCGCGATTTGCGGCTGCGCGGGCTGGAGGTGGGCACCACCCGGCTGGTGGTGACGCTGGGCGCGGACGCGCTGCTGGACGGCCCCAAGGTGGCGGGGCTGGTGCAGCGCTCCAAGGGCGTCTACCGCCTCACGCCGGACATGAAGCTCATCGCCCGCGCGCCGCAGGGCGCCAGCGGCCACGACCTCATCGCCGAGGCCAAGAAGGTGCTGAGGGACTTGGGCCACTGCGCGCTGCCGCAGGCGTAGCCCTCAGCGCCGCGGTGGCCGCTCCGCCGCCGAGGCGACGGAGCGCGTGAGGGCACAGCGGCCTGCCTCCACAAGCCATGGGAGCGCCCGGCCGCGTGGCGTTGTGCCCAGCGCGCGCCACGGGAGCCCGGCCCCGTGGCGAGGCTCCCAGCAAGCGCCTTGGGGCTAGTTTCCGCCGCAGAAGTGGGCCACGGCGCGCGCCAGGATGGCCTCGCAGCGCACCAGGTCTTCCACCGGGACGTACTCGCCCGTCTGGTGCGCCACGCGAATGTCGCCGGGGCCGAACACCACTGCTTCCGCGCCCAGCTCCGTCATCTGCGGCGCCTCCGTGCCGAAGGACACCGTCTCCGGCGCGTTGCCGCTCGCCTCCGCGAGGAAGCGCACCACCTCCGCGTCCGCCCGCGTATTCACACCCCGGTCCGTGCGCACCACGCGGATGCGCGCCTCGAAGGCGGGCTCGTCACGCACCAGCTCCTGACGGATGGTCTCCAGCAGTTGGGACACCCGCTCCGGCGGCTGACCGGGGATGGGCCGCCACTCCACGACGAAGCGGCAGGCGCCGGGGATGACGTTCTTCGCCTTGCCGCCCTGGATGGTGCCCACGTTGACCGTGGTGAAGGGCGGTTGGAAGCCCTCGTCGCGGTCCTCGCGCAGCACCGTCAGGGCCAGGTGCTCCAGGCGCTGGAGGAAACGGCCCGCGCGGAAGATGGCCGACGCCCCCGAGTCCGGATAGGCGCTGTGCCCCTCCTTCCCCACGACCTCGACCTCCGCCAGGCAGTAGCCCTTGTTGGCGCGCACTGGGATGAGGCGCGTGGGCTCGCCGACAATCGCGTGCCGCGCGCGGCCCAGCCCCGCCTCCACCAGCTTCTTGGCGCCCGTCAGGCCCACTTCCTCATCCGCGGTGAGCACCACCATGAGGGGCGCCTTCACCTGCTGGGCATTGAGGGCCGCGTGCAGGGCGCAGGCGATGAAGCCCTTCGTGTCACAGGCCCCGCGCGCGTAGAGACGACCGTCCTTCTCCGTGAGCCGCAGCGCGTCCGTCCAGGCGGCGTCATACGGAACACAATCGGAGTGCCCCACCAGGGCCAGCGCGGCCCGGCCGCTGCCGCCCTTCACCGCGACGAGGTTGATCTTCTCCACGCCCGCGTCGTCCGTGAACTTCTGGCGCTCCGCGCTGAAGCCCGCCGCCTCCAAGCGGGCCTGCGCATAGTCGATGAGCGGAGCATTGGGACGCGAGGACGTGGTGTCCATCGCGACCAGTTCCGTCAGGGTGGCCCGCAGCGCGGGCAGCGTGTCACTCATGGGTAAGACCTCCAGGGGCTGGTCATGCCACGGCACGCCAGCCCCCGAAAGGCCCTACCCTCCCCCATGTCCACTCAGCGAACGGCCGCCACCTGGGGCCGGGCCTCCGCAGCCGGGGACACCGTGTTGTCGTTCGCCCCCGGACGCCCCAGCCCCTTCTGCACCGCCGGCGCCGACGCGTTCACCGCGCCCACGTAATAAACGCCGTGGAACCCATCTCCGTTCGTGCCACCCCAGGTGTGCACGAAGAAGCGATCGCCATTGTCGCGGCCCTTGGCCTCGCGCACGCCGCAGTCCAGCGAGTCCTTCACGCCCTGACCGTCCACCGCGCAAATCCACGCCGAGCCGCTGTTGTACGCCATGTCCAGCGACACCACGCTGTCCAGCGAGTCCTCCAGCAACAGCCCCATGGGCTTGAAGGACTTGTCCCACAGCAGGCCCTTCTTCGTGCGTGAGTGGATGTTGCCCGACAGGACGACGTGGAAGCGCTTGGGGCCCGACTCCACCTGGTGCCGCACCGTCGCGGCCATCGCGGACTCACGCGCCTGCCCCTGCATCGTCGGGTGGTCGAAGACGAAGACATCCACGTCCAGGCCCCGCGAGCGGAGCTGGCGCAGCTGCTCCAGCATGTTCGCCATCGCCTCGCTGCTCCGGCCGTCCGGGTACGGGCTGCGCCAGAACGGTGCCTCCATCAGCTTCAGCCAGTCATGCTCCTCCCCCGCGCTGTCGATGAACGCCTCCAGGCGCGACTGGCTCTCCAGCGGCAGCTCCAGCCCCACCGTCACCGGAGTGCCCGCCACCGCGGACTGGCAGGACGTCTGCGCCACGAAGCGAGGCACTTCCTGCGTGCCGTGCATCTCGCCCAGCAGCAGCACCCCGCCCGGCTTCACGTGCTTGCCCAGACCCAGAATCGGCAGGCCGCACTCGAAGTCCATGGAGCCCGCGCCCCCCTTCGCGTTGGGAGCCGTCGCCACCTTCACCGGCTGGGGCGCGTTCTCCTCCTGCATCAACTTGGGGGAAACGAAGCGGAACACCCGCCACTCCATGACGAGGTCCCGTGAGCCCTGGCCCGAGCCCGCGAAGAAGGAGTTCTCCCCCACTGGCGCGTTCATACGGTCCCCCCAGTCCTCCGCGCTGAGGAGGGGGTCCGCCGCGGGCCCTCCTGACGACACCATCAGCCCCTCCGTCGCCGCGGCATCCAGCCGCTCCTCGAGACTCCCTTGAGTGAGGCTACGGCTCGGTCCCCAATCAAGTTCTCGGCCTGGCGGACTCAGCGCGGTGCTGGAGCTCTTGGTGATGCGGATGATCCACAGCTTGCTCGTCGTTGGCGTCTCGCGCTTCCCCAACACCATGTATCGGTGCCAGAAGCTCGCAATCCGAGAACCGCCGAACTCCTGGCGCCAGTCCGTCTCCAGCACCAGGCTCCCCTTGTCCTCCTTGAAGGGCAGCTTGTTCTCCGTGAAGAACGTCCGCACCTCCGGCCAGACTTCTTCCAGGGGCCGCGCGTAGATGGCCTCGCCATCTGGAGTGAACAAGTCACTGTAGGTACTTCCCTGCCGGGCCGCGCAGCCCGTGAGGAAGAACAACGACATGGACACCGCGTACACCATCGAGCGCATCGGCCCCTCCTGGGATGAAATCCCGGAGGGAGAACGCGCCGCGCCGCGATGCCATATCGTTGAAGCCCTACCGCTCAGGCGTACAGCGCGCGCGACAACGCCTGGAACGCCCGGCCACTCTCCTCCGCGAGCGCGTGACGCCCTTCGCGGACCACCTCGCGCCCCGCCACCACCACGTCGCGCACCGCGGCCTTCTCGGCCCCGAGGACGACGGAGGACAGCAGCGACGCGGGCAGCGCCCCCACGAGTGACGGATGGTTCAGGTCCACCGTGAAGAAGTCCGCGGGAGCCCCCGCCTCCAGGACGCCACCGGCCCATCCCAGACTGCGCGCGCCATCCACCGTGGCCATGCCCAACAGCCGCGCGGCCAGCCCATCCATGGCGCCACCGCCCGGGTCCAACACGGCACGCCGCAGCCGGGACAAGCGCAGGTGCCCTTCCAACTGCCGCGCCTCGTCCAGCAGGTCCACCGTGGCCTGACTGTCCGAGCCCAGGCTGATGCGCGCCCCCGCCTTCACCAGCGCGTCCGCGGGGACGATGCCGTCGCCCAGGTTCCGCTCCGTGGAGGGACACGCGCACACCGTGGTCGCGGACGAACCCAACAACACCACCTCGGCGTCCGTCAGATGCACGCCATGCACCGCCGTGAAGCCCGGCCCCAAGAGGCCCAGGTCCGCCAACAGCTCCACCGGCCGGCGGCCATGCTCCGCGAGGCACGCCTCGATTTCCTTCGGCTGCTCGGCCACGTGCATGTGGATGGGCAGCCGACGCGTGGAGGACGCCGCCAGCGCCGCCAGCCACGCCCGGGGCACGGCCCGCACGCTGTGCGGCGCGATGCCCACGCTCACCTCCGCGTCACCCTGGGTCTCACGGACCAGCGACTCCACCGAGCCGAGGAACGTCTCCACATCAGCGTCGATGAACCGGCGCTGCCGCGGATTCGCCGCCACCTGGTGGCCCGCGCGCGCGTAGCCCACGCGCAGCAGGCAGATGCGCAGGCCCACGTCCCGGGCCGCGCGAATCACCGCGTGCGCCAGCATGTTGCGGTCCGCGTAGGGTGTCCCATCCGGCTGGTGGTGGACGTAGTGGAACTCGCCCACGGTGGTGATGCCCGCGAGCGCCATCTCCACGAAGGCCTGACGTGAGGCGACGTACAGGTCCTCGGGGCTGAGGGACTCGGCGGCGCGGTACATGGCCTCGCGCCAGCTCCAGAAGTCATCCGCCTCGCGGCCGGACGCCACGTACTCCGTGCGCCCCCGGATGAGCCGCTGGAACGCGTGGGAGTGGCCGTTGACCAAACCCGGCAGCAAGGCCCTTCCTGGCAGCGGCACGGTGCGCGCGCCCGCTGGCACCTCGGCCAGGTCCAGGATGTGGCCCTTCGCGTCCACCGCGAGGACGCGCCCTTCGTGGAACCGGCCGCCCGTGTAGAGGAGCTCCGGCTGATAGACGGTGATGTCGCTCACCCAGGCAACTTACGCCAGCGCCACGGGGCGCGCAGCAGCCGCCGCGCCCCCCGTGGAATGCCAGACGTCAGGGCGTCGCGACCTCGGCGGGCTGCGCTTCCACCGGAGCGGCCGAGTTGTCGTTGGCGCCCGGACGGCCCAGCCCCTTCTGCACGGCCGGGACCGACGCGGTCACCGGGCCCACATAGAAGACGCCATGGTAGCCGTCGCCATTCGTGCCTCCCCAGGTGTGCAGGAAGAAGCGGTCACCGTTGTCGCGGCCCTTGGCCTCACGCACGCCGCAGTCCAGCGAGTCCTTCACGCCCTGGCTGTCCACCGCGCAAATCCACGCCGAGCCGCTGTTGTACGCCATGTCCAGTGACACCACGCTGCCGAGCGAATCCTTCAACAGCAGCCCCATGGGCTTGAAGTCCTTGTTCCACGGCAGGCCCTTCTTCGTGCGCGAGTGGATGTTGCCGGACAGGATGACGTGGAAGCGCTTGGGGCTCGACTCCACCTGGTGCCGCACGGTGGCGTGCATCGCGTCCTCGCGCGCCTGCCCCTGGGCCTTCGGGTGGTCGAAGACGAAGATGTCCACGTCCAGGCCGCGGAAGCGCAGCTCACGCAGTTGCTCCAGCATGTTCGCCACCGCCTCGCTGCTGCGCCCGTCCGGGTACGGGCTGCGCCAGAACGGCGCCTCCATCAGCTTCAGCCAGTCATGCTCCTCGCCCGCGCTGTCCAGGAAGGCGTCGATGCGCGTCTGGTTCTCCAGCGGCAGCTCCAGCCCCACCGTCACCGGGGTGCCCGCCACCGCCGTCTGGCAGGCGGCCTGGGCCATGAAACGCGGCACCTCCTGCGTGCCGTGCATCTCCCCGAGCAGCAACACAGCGCCCGGCTTCACCTGCTTGCCCAGGCCCAGAATCGGCAAGCCGCATTCGAAGTCCATCACCCCCGCGGGCGCCTTCGCGTTGAGCGCCATGGCCACCTTCACCGGCTGGGGAGCGTTCTCCTCCTTCATCAGCTTGGGCGAGACGAAGCGGAACACGCGCCACTCCATGACGAGGTCTCGCGAGCCCTGGCCCGAACCCGCGATGAAGGAGTTCTCCCCCACCGGAGCACCCTGGTAGGCCCCGAAGTCCTCGACAGAGAGTCCCGCGACGCCCACATCATCCCCACCCCCACCCTGGGACACCCGGGACACGCCCCAGTCGAGCTCACTGCCCGGAGCCCTCAGCGCGTTGTTGACGCTCTTGGTGATGCGGATGATCCACAGCTTGCTCTGGGTGGGCGACTCGCGCTTGCCCAGCACCATGTAGCGGTGGAAGAAGCCCGCCACCCTGGAGCCGCCGAACTCCTGCCGCCACTCCGTCTCCAGCACCAGGCTCCCCCGGTCTTCCCGGAAGGGCAGGTTGTTCTCCGTGAAGAACGTCCGCACCTCCGGCCACAACTCCTCCAGGGGCCGCTCGTAGATGGCCTCTCCATCCGGGATGAAGAGGTCATTGAAGGTGCTTCCCTGAGTGGTGGCACAGCCCGTCATCAGGCCCGCCAACATCACCGCCGCGTAGACCACCGAGCGCATACGTCCCGTCTCCTCGCAAAACCCCAGCGGGAGCGTAAACGAGGTTGTGACGCGGACATATCGGCCCCGGAGGACGGCCCTGGCCTCAGGCGGGCGCCTCGGAGCCCTCCGCGGCGGACGCGGAGGCGCGCTCCCAGGGACGCGTCCGGACCGCTTCGCGAATCCACATCACGTGGCGCCGCTCGTCCTCGCGGTGTTTCTCGATGAGGGTGCGGACGTCGGGGCGCCAGTCGAAGCGCAGGGCCACGTCGTAGGCGCGGTTGGAGAACTCCTCGTTGCCGAGCATGGCCACCAGCGCCGCCTCGGTGCCCATCATGCTGGAGACGGCCGTCAGGCCCTTCATCGCCGTGCCCTTGAGGTCCAGGCGCAGCTCCAGCGGCGTCCCGCCCAGTTCGTGGATGAGCGCGTTCAGGTCCTGCACGTGGCGCACGTGGTCGATACGGAATCCATTGAGCCGCTCACGCACCAGCGGTTCGGGGATTCGCGCCAGGGCCGCGTCGTACGCACCCACGGCATCCGCGTCGAGCTGGGCCAGGCTGCGCAGCCGGGCCACTTCGGATTTGTCGGCCATGTCGAACTCCTGCGCTAAGGGGCTCGGGCAATGTGAGAAGGCTGTTCCCGCAAACCAACCCACCGCCGGACGCCACCGCACGCCCGCCTCCAGGGCAGCCGGACGGCCAAGGCCTGGGGGCTCAGGCGTGAGCGGCGGTGGAAGAGGCCTGTGCTCGCGGCGCCCGCCGCCTCCGCGCGGCCCGCCGGTGCTTCTGGACGATGACGGCCCCCAGGATGGCGCTCAGCAGCATCAGTCCGTTCGTCACCACGAAGACCCAGTTGCCGACCAGCCAACTGTAGACGGTGAAGCCGACGGACGCGGTCATCTGCCCGAAGAAGAGCCACTTCGAGACGCCCTCGCTCGAGCCTGACCGCCACTGCGTGTGGACCTGTTTGCCAATGGTCAACAGCAGCACGAACGAACTGAACCAACCCAGGGCTTCGGCCCCCATGCGATGCCGCCTCCTGGCTCCACATGATGCGCATGGGCCAGGCGCCTCGCAGCAGGGCTGTCACCTCGCCGGGGCGGCCTGCGGACGTGGGTGACGGCGCTGGCGCTCAGCCGGTGAGCGCCGCCGCCTCGCGGTGCCGCGCAATCCAGGCACGCGCCTCTTCGGCGGTGTCCACGTACACCATGTCCAGCCGCATGCCACCGCTCAACATGGCCCCCACCATGAGGCTCTTGGTGGTGGCCTTCTGCTCCATCCCCGCGCCGATGTAGACGACGCCGCGGAACCAGCCCGCCTTGGCGTGGTCCACCAGGTAACGGCGCGACTCCGGGCTGAGGTGCGAGCCAGCGATGTCCGCGGCCAGGTAGAAGCGCTGCGTCCGGGCCAGCGCCTCATAGACGCTGCACGACCAGATGGAGGTCTCCAGGGACAGGGCGCCCCGGAAGCGCGCCCAGAGGATGTCCGGCGGCTCGAACCACGCGTGCTGCTCGCCGTGACGCCACTCCTGATTCAGGCCCATGGGACTCCCACGCTGAGTCTGGGGACAGATTAGCCCCAGCCCCAGCGGGGACCCAACAGCCTCCCGGTGTGACTTCGTCAGAAGCCGAGCGGCAACACGAAGGCCGTGCCGTTCTGCGTCCCCGTCCGGTAGCTGCGCGGCGCCCCCACGACGAGCATGGGCGGCGAGCCGCCACCGCCCCGCATCACCGCCAGGTCATGCCCCAGCGCCGAGCGCTCCGCGCCATCCCCCACCACCATGAGGAACGGAGACAGCGCGCCCGTCTGGCCCGCGCCGCCGGCATAGAGGAACACGGCGCCGCCGCCGTCGGAGGCCTCGGACGCGCCCGGCGCCGACACCAGCAGGTCCGGGATGTTGTCGCCCGTCAGGTCGAAGCCACCCGCCAGCTGGGTGCCGAAGTTCACCGCGCGGTGCCGGTGGACCAGGACCACCGGGTCCAGGCCGTCCCCCAGCGCGCCCACCACCAGCGGCTGCCCGGCGGTCTGCAAGGCCTGCATCCGGTTGCGCAGCGTCGCCGTGTCGAAGAGCAGCACCACCGGCTGCGTCACTCCGTTGAAGGGGACGCTGGTGGCGCTGATGGCGATGAAGTCGCGCGTGTCGCCCAGGAACCGGCCGGCCCGCACCATGCTGAGGCCCAGGCCGATGTTGGTGAGCTGTACCTCGCTGTCACCCGCGATGCGCCACACCGTGGCCGTGCGGCGTCCGCCGCAGCGCGCGCCGCCCTCGTCGAAGCCCAGCAGGATGGCCACACCCGCGCGCGCGCCCGCCGCATAGCGCCAGGCGACGTCGTCACAGCCGTCGCCGTTGATGTCGCCCAGCGACACCGGCGAGGACGTCTGGATGCCCATGGACGGCCAGGTGAAGACGGGGTCGCACGCCATGGTCAGCTTCTCCAGCGACGCGTCATCCGGCGCGCGGCCCAGGAAGACGTCCATGCCGTTGCTGCGCAGCAGGCCCACGTCCTGGCGGCCATCGCCGTTGAGGTCGAAGCCGCCCACCACGCCGCGCCCCATGGCGGAGCGGCGGCACGTCGCGTCCGTCTCCGGCGTGCAGCCCTCAATCTGGAAGGGCGCGAAGAGGCGGTACGCCGGGGTGAACGTCCCGTCCGCCTGCCCCAGCGACACGAGCGCGCCGCCCGTGGACTGGTTACCGGAGGTGACGCACGCGGCCCGCACCGAGGCGTAGGTGTTGTTGAGCTCGTTGTTCGACGCCGTCGTGCCCGTGCCCGGCACGTAGAAGTTGGACGCGCCCACCACCATGTCCGGTCGGCCATCGCCGTTGAAGTCGGTGAAGTCCACGTCCACGCCCACGTTGCGGCCCGCGCGATGCGGCGAAGGCAGCCCCTCCTCCACCACCGTCGCCGTGCCTGGCGTGCGCGCGTCGTGCACGTAGGCGCGGCCAATGGCCAGCGCGTTGCCATCATTGCTGGTGCCAGGGCCGGACCAGCCCGGAGCGCCCGTCAGCACCAGCGGGCGGCCCTGCGGGCCCAGGGTGATGGCCACCGCTTCGCCGAAGCGCTCCACGCTCGGCTTCGCTGGCACCTTGATGCTGCTGCGCGTCCACTCCGCCAGCGACGTGCCCTCGCGATGGAAGACCTCCACGCTGCCGGTGAAGGCGCCCTGCTCCGACGAGGACCGGCCCGCGAAGGCCACCAGCGACGGGTTGCCCGCCGGGCCCCAGGTCGTGAGCCCCGCGCCCAGCGTGTCCGACGCCGCCGTCCCGTTGAGCGTCGTCAGCGGCCGGTTGATGACGCTGCCCTTCTCGAGCGACGCCAGGGGATAGACGAGGACCTTCCCGCTCCAGCGCAGCGTGGCGTTGCCCTGCCCTGACGGGGCGGACGAATACGGCGCGCCCAGCAGCAGCTCCGGGCCGGGCTCGCCATCCACGTCCATGACGGCCCAACTGCGCCCCGCCTGGATGCCGCCGGCCTCGCCGTAGATGCGCGCGTAGGCCTGCTCGCGCGTCACCTGCGGCGGCCGGTTGGCGGGCTCCGCCGTGGCGGAGTAGCCCGTCAGGTCGAACAGCAGCGCCCCGCCGGAGTCAGTGCCCGACTGCAGACCGCCGCTGGTCCGCAGGTCCGGCGAGTCCGCCCGGTCCGCGATGGCCAGCAGCAGCGGCGGCCGCGAGGCGTCCCCCGGGATGACGTCCAGCCGCCAGGTGCCCTCGTTGCTGTCCGCCAGGTTCGCCGGCAGCACGTACACGTCCGGCGAGGCCCGGAAGCGCGCGCCGGTGGGGCGCGCCAGGAAGACGGAGATGGCCACCTGCGAGCCCGACACGGCCCCGGACGCGTTGTAGCGGGAGACGCGGCTGAGCGCCGCCAGGTCCACCAGGCCGTCGCCGTTGAGGTCCCCCGTCACCAGGGTCCGCCCCAGCTCCGAGTTGCTGCGCGACACCAGGGCGCCGTCCTCCGTCAGGTCCCACCCGCCCAGGCGCACCGTGGGGACGTCCGGCACCGGCGAGCCCCGGCTGGACGCGTAGATGTCGATGGTGCCGCGGTTGCGGATGGCGTTGGTGGGCGCCAGGTCGCCCAGGGGCGAGCCGACGACGACGTCCAAATCGCCATCGCCCTCGAAGTCCGCGATGACCATGCCCGAGCCGAACGCCGCGTTGCGGAGCAGGCCCGTGAGCTGCTGGCGCAGGGGCGCGGGAGCACCGCTGCGGAAGGTGTAGAGGTACACCGCGCCGGCGTTGGTGACGGCCACGTCCGCGCCCGGCGAGGACACCAGCAGCTCGGCGCGCCCGTCGCCATCCAGGTCACCGGCGGCCAGCGTGTCACCGAACTGGGCCGTCTCCGTGGAGCCCGTCAGCACCCAGGTGGGCTGCGCCGGCAGGCCCACGCTGCTGCCCTTGAAGATGAAGACCGCGCCGCCGGTGGGCTGCTCCAGGTCGCTCTCGCGCTGCCCCACCGCCAGGTCCAGGTACCCGTCGCCGTCGAAGTCCGCCGTCACCAGCGTGGCCACATCCGACAGCCGGCCGTGCGGCAGGCTCGGACGCGTCAGTTCATCCAGCACGCGCACCGACACGCGGGCCGTGTCCCCGGTGAAGGGGTCCGCCGCGTTCAACACCACCGCGCCCGTGGCGCCGGGCTCGAGCGTCAGCCGCCCTCCCGACAGCGTCCCGGGGCCGGACTCCTTCGTCCAGTTGACCCGGTCACTGCCACCGCGCGTGGCCAGCGGCACCGACGAGCCGGAGGGCACCGCGAGGAACGCGGGCGCGCCCGTCAGCCGGGCGTTGTTGTGCACCTGGTACTGGAGCACCGCCTCGTCACCGGACTGGCTGTCGCGCACGGTGATGACGTCCAGACCCTCGGCGGTGCCCGCCGTGTAGACGCCGCCCGGCGTGACGGTGGCGCCGGAGCCGTTGCCCGACAGCACGTAGGTGGCGGAGCCCAGCAGGCCATCGGCCGCGACCTGGAAGGACGTGCCCGGCCGCAGCTCGGCGCGCACGGGGGCCACGTTGAAGTTCGCCGTCACGCTGACCTGCGTGGTGGCGCTCACGCCCGGGCAGCGCGCGTCCTCCACCACCACGGTGTCGGTGCCGGGCGTGCGGCCCGCCACCAGCCGGTTCGCCACCAACTCGCCGGACGAGCCCCCCGGCTCCAGCAGGAAGCGGTAGTGGCCGCTGCCTCCCGTCGCCACCATGTTCACCAGCCCCGAGACGCGCACGCGCGGAGGCTGCGCGGTGAGCGTCAGGGCCGCCAGGCCCGTGCACTGGTCCGCCTGGTGCGGATCATCCACGCGCGCGGGCGCGGGGTCGTCCGAGCAGGCCGCGGCGAGAAGCGCGACGAGGGGGGCCGCGCGGGACAGTCGGGTCATGTCAGGTACCTCGGGGGGAGACGGCGCGTTGCTTCAGGGCCTGGCGCCAGAGCTGGCCCAGCGCTGGATGCGATTGATGAGCTCGGGGTCCATGGGCCCGTCGGCGGGCATCCGCTGGTCCCGCACGGCGGCGGTGATGATGGGGGCGTTCGCTCGCCACAGCTCATAGCTGTCGAGCGAACGGGCCGCGCTGGCCGTGTTGTGGCAGTTGCGGCACCGCGACTCATGGATGGGGCGGATGTCCTTGTCCCAGCTCAGCGGCCCCGACTGCAGCGGGGCGAAGTCGAAGGGCACCGACCGCCGCGCCTCGGAGCCGTCCTCGTAGCGCGCCACCACCGACAGCACGTAACGGCCCGCCTCCAGCGTCGCGAACGAATAGGCGCGGTGCGTGCCGTCCGCCTCCAGCCCGCCCAGGCTGTAGTCGGGCGCCTCGGTGGGAATCTCCGTGTTGCCCAGCGCGAAGGCGACGCTCGCGGGCGGCGGGCCCGGCGGCATCACCGCGCGCACCACCAGCCCGTCCTCCACGATGCGCATGCCCTGGTGGAGCCCCTGCAGGCGGGGCACCAGCGCGCGGCTGAGCGCCAGCGACTGGCCGCCCCGCTGAACCCAGAGACAGCCGCTCTCGTCCATGGCCAGGATTTGGAAGTCGCCCGAGGTGGCGTCCGCGGCCACGCTCCAGGTGTTGGCGTCCGCGTCATGGAGGAGCAGCGCGCTGCCGGACCGCGCCCACAGGAAGCGGCCCGCGCCCACCAACTGGTCGGGCCGCTGCGCCAGCTCCACGCGGCGCCAGCCATCCCGCGTCCGCCGCAACAGGCCGTTGCTGGTGAGCGCCCACAGCTCGCCGGCCGTGCCCACCGCGGGGCCAATGCCCGCCAGCGACTTCAGCGTCTCGCCTTCCTTGAGGGGCGCGGCCGTGGTGAGCACCCGGTAGTTCGTGGTGCTGAGGGCCACCGCGACGCCCAGCGTGTTCTCGCGCAGGTACCACACGCCCGGCGCGTTCTCCGGCGAGGGCGCCGCCGCCAGCGAGGTGATGCCCGTCAGCGACGCGCCGTCCACCTTCAGCTCGGCGAGAGTGCCCTCCTGGAGCCGGAACAGGCCCCGCGCATGGGCCAGCCACACCGCGCCGTCCGCGGACTGCGCGGTGGTGACGACGCCCGCCCCCAGCGCCTCCCGCCAGGGCGGCTCGATGAGCCAGCCCGACTCCGCCAGGAAGAGGCCGTTCTGCGCCTCCACCAGCGCGCTGTGCGGCCCCAGGCGGAACACGCCGTTGATGGCGCCGGCCTCCGCCGTGTTGCCCGGATGCGGAGCCATGGCGCCCCGCGAGCCATCCAGCCGCAGCCGGACCAGCTCGCGCGAGGCGTTGGCGAAGATGCCGCCTCCCGACTGGTCCGCGAAGCCGGAGACCGGGGCCAGGACCGTGCCGGACTGGACCTGGGCCGGCTGGAAGGGCGTCAGCTCCGGTGTGTCGAGCGGAAGCGTGCCGTCTTCTCCGCATGCCCCCAGGACCACGAGCGAGAGCAGGGAGAAGACGACGGAGGCGGAAGCCCTCGGTTGGATGCGCATGCGGATGGACGGCTCAGGCGAGGATGGAACGCAACGGGTCGACGCGGGTGATGCTGTAATCCAGCCCGGCGGAGGCCAGCACGGTGGCGATGACGTGCTCGGGGAGGATGTTCTCGCCGTTCGGGTCCGACGCGCCGGTGCGCAGGTCGAAGGTGCCCGGCGCCATGCCGATGTCGCCGCTGCGGCCGTACACGAAGTTGTGCTTCACGCCGGCGCCCATCAGCAGCGCGGAGTTGCTCAGGTGGTGGTCACGGCCGCCGGAGCTGTTGATGAGCGGCGTGCGGGAGAACTCGGAGAACACCATGATGGTGGTGTGGTCCATGAAGTTGCCGCCCGACGGGTGCGCGCTGGCCCGCAGGTCCTCCACCAGCATGGCCAGGGCGTCGAAGCCGCGGCGCTGGTTGTTGGCCTGCGTGAGCTGGCTGCCGAAGTGGGTGTCCAGGCCGCCCGTGAGGTTGATGGTCACGCACTGGGCAATGCCCTTCTTCAGCGCGGTGGCCACCGTGGCGGCGCGGCCGCGCTCGCCATTCACGTCGTTGATGTTGGCCAGGTTGTACTGCGAACGAATGGCCGCCATCTCCGGGCCGTGCGGCTGGCTGGCAGCGGCCAGGAAGTCGAACGAGCGGTCCAGGCCCTGCGACTGGATGAGCCGCATCTGGTCCTGGCTGTTCGCGTACGTGGTGCCCACCCCGCGCGTGCCGTAGGCGGCCTGCTCGCAGTTGATGGGCTGGCCGCGGAAGTCGAGCAACTGCTTCTCGATTTCGCTGTCCAGCGTGTCCGAGCTGCCCCGCAGCGTCAGGAGCAGGTCGTCCCGGCGGCTGACGCGCAGCGCGTTGGCGTAGCCGCCGTAGCGGTCGTTGTACGACTCCACGTTGTAGGAGATGGACGCGATGGGCACGCGCGGCTTCATCTGCCCCACGATTTCCGTGGCCGTGGAGGACCCACGCGCCGCGCTGCCAATGGGCATCTTCCCGGTGAGGAAGTAGCGGTAGCCCACCTCGTGGCCCAGCGTGTTCATGTTGATGCCGCGCACCACCGTCATCAAGTCGTAGTGGGCGGCCAGCCGGGTGCCCACCGCGGGACCGAAGTCGATGTTGGAGCGGCCCGCGCCCGCGCGCTCGGCGGGCATGAGCGGCCGGGCCTCGAAGCGCGAGTCGTTGATCTGATCGTACCCCGGGAGGATCTTCGTCTCCGAGGCGCGGTCCGCGGTGAACTCGGTCGGGTCCCTCGGGTCGAAGGCCAGCAGCTGGTCCCATCCACCGCTGAAGTAGACGAAGACGAAGCAGCGGTCGGGGGGCGCCATCTCCGCGGCCTGCGCGAAGGCGCGGAAGGGCAGGCCCCCCAGCAGGGTGGAGCCCATGAAGCCCGTGGCGGCCTTGAGGAACGTGCGGCGGCCGTGGGAGCAGTTCTCGTCGTGGCGGTTCTTCTTCATCGCTGTCACTCCGAGCGTCAGTAGGTGATGAAGCGCGGGTCGGTCAGCATGGCGATACACACCACGGCCAACGTCTCATGGCGCCTGGAAGCAGGAAGGGTCTTCACCCGGGCCGCGGCCTGCGTGAAGAGGGACGTCCACTTCGTCAGCTCCTCGCCAGCCAGCGGAGAGCCCCAGAAGCGCGTGGACATGTAGACGAGCTGCGCGCGCACCTCCGCGTCCGTCATCAGCGTCAGGTCCGTCCAGGTCTCCGGCATCAGCCGGCCCAGGGTGCGCGCCGACGGGTCCGTCATCCGCAGCTCGGCGTTGGCCTGGTTGAGGCACACCTTGCGCGCGCCGTCCTCCAGGAACTTGGCGAACACCAGGTTGGGCTCGGTGTTCTCGCTCACCACCAGGGCGTAGTCCGCGCGCCCCATGGAGGTGGCGCGCGAGTCCAGGTCCGTCCAGCGCTGCCCCACCGCCTCGATGATGGCGGCGTCCAACTGGGACACGGTGAGCCGGCGCGGGGCGCGGCCCACGCTGCCCGCCTGGGCCTCCGGGTCCGGCAGGGGCATGAAGTCCCCCGGCTGGTGCGGGTTGGCGATGGGCTCGATGACGCCGTCCGAGGCCTGCGTGTCATCCTTCGTGCAGCCGGTGGCCAGCGCGAGCAGCGCGGCGGTCAAGACGAGGCGGCGCATCAGTCAATCCTCCGGTAGGCGTCGGACGTCACCACGCGCTCGATGAGCGCCTTGAGGCGGTGGCCATTGCGCGCGAAGTCCTGGGCGAACGGCGCCAGGTACATGCGCTGCTCCTCCGCCGTCATCGGGCGGCCCAGGAACTCGTTCCAGATGCGCTTCACCGTGCAGCGCTCGAGGTCACCCGACTGGAGCATCTTCTGCACCAGCAGCGCGGGACCGGCCTCGATGTTCTGCTCCTCGTCCGACGTGCGGTACAGGTACGTCTTGAGCATGCCCAGGCTGCTGGCGCCGTCACCGTCGTAGGCCTGCATGACGTACTGGCTGCACTCGCCGCCGCAGTTGGTGTCGCCGTTGAGGGCGCAGTCCCGGCACTTCGGGTCGAAGCGGGGGAACTGGTCGGGCGACAGGAACTGCGCGGAGCGCTCCGCGTAGCGGCCCCAGTGCGCGCCCGTGGGCTCGATGGTGGCGTGGCAGTAGTTGCAGCCGCAGCGCACCGCCAGGTTGTTCTCGCGGTTGCAGGCGTCCTCGGGCGCGGGCGACGAGGCCCCCGTGGGCGGCGCGAACGTCTTGCAGAGGAAGGCCTCGTAGAAGTGATTCACGCGCGCGCGGTGCGTGGGGAACCGGTAGAGGTACGAGGGCGTCGTGAGCACGCCGGAGTGGCCCTCGGCCCGCGTGTACTCCACCCAGGCGTCCGACTCATTGAAGGGCACCGTGGGCACCGCGCCCTTGGAGGCCGGCGCCGACACGTTGAAGACGCCCACGCCCTGCTCGTCGCGGAAGTACGAGGACAGCGTGCCGTTCACGAACGAGCGGCGCGTGGTGAGGATGTTGAAGTAGGGCTCGTCGCGCTGCACCACCGCCTCGGCGATGCGCAGGGGCTCGTCATTGAAGGCGGCCACGCGGAGGGTGTGCACGTCGCGGATGTTCTGCGCGGCGATGGCGGGCACCTCGCAGCGGCGCATGCCCACGCCGCAGCCGCAGGTGCGGTCTCCCGAGAAGCGGGACGTCTCACAGGACGCCATGGACCACGGGTTGTGGTTGCGCTCCTGCGCGTCGATGGCGCACACCTTCACGGTCTCCGGCGTCAGCTCCGTGGCCCAGTACGGCGCGGGCTTGTTCACGAAGCCTTCGCGCAGCACGCAGCCGCGCTGCACGCCGTAGTTGCCCTTGAGGCCGTTGCGCAGCTCCAGGTCCAGCGTGCACCGCTTCAGCTCGGTGAGCGCGGGACGGGAGTCCGGGTTCGGGTGCGCGAAGGCCACCACGCGCGTGCCGCTCAGCTGCTCCACCGTCAGCGCCGCGGTGGTCGCCTTGGCGGGGTCCGGCTTGCAGATGAAGGCCCCGGCGCTGGTGCCCGAGCCGCGCTGGTCACAGAAGAAGAGGTACTTGTGCTGCGGGTGGCTGGTGTTCTGCAGGTCCGAGCAGCGGGCCGTGCCTCCCGTCGTGGTCGGCTCCAGCGGCTGGCAGGCGTAGAAGTTGGTGTCGTAGTCGTAGCTGACGGCCAGGGGGACGCCGTAGTCGTCGTAGCAGCTGGTCCGCGGCTGGGCGGTGAGCGGCGCCGCGTGTGCGTCCGGCTGCGGCGCGGTGAGACACTCGCTCTGGGCGATGTCGGAATTACACGTCGCGCCATTCGCGCCGCGCAGCGTCGCCGCGGGGTTGCCCGCGACGCCATACGCCGTGGCGATGCCGTTTCCGGTGACGCGCGAGTTCTGGTTGTTATTGAGGCTGCTGGAGAGGTTCGAGCGCAGCAGCGACCGGTGGTAGTGCCGGATGCGCGCGTTGAACTCCTCCTTCGTCATCATCGCGCGGATGTCCTCCGCGTCGATGGAGCCCTTGGCCTGGGCGGCCTGGTACTCCTCGTAGGTGGGAGGGCGGCCCAGCAAGTCCAGGGACAGCTGCCTCAGATGTCGTTCCAGGGGCACCTTGGTGACCACTGGTGAACAGACAGCCTCCTCCTGAGCGGAGGCTGGCAAGGCCAGCAGCAAGGCGGCACTCGCCAGGTGGGCGAGGTAACGCACGCGGAGCACGGGGGACCTCCGGATGGGGGGTCGGGGGAGACCGCTCTCAGTATGCAGGAATTACCGTTTCAAGATCCAGTAACCCCTAATGAAACACGTTATCCGACATGCGGCCCCAATGGTGTCGCTCCTTTAGGAGGGGGTTGCAACGATGCCCGGCCCGGGAGATAGGACGCACCATGTCGAACGCCGCCCCTGCCGCGCTTCAGCCCCGGGTGAGTGACCGGGCTTTCTTCATTTTCACCGCGGTGGTCTCCGCGCTCGCCCTGGCCTTCATTGGCTGGATTCTGATGGTGCGCAGCGGCGGCCCGGTGGAGGGCGTGAATCTGCGCTTCCTCCCGGCGGTGAACGCGGGGCTCAACGCCACCGCCGCGGTGCTGCTCGTCGGCGGCTGGGTGGCCATCAAGCGGGGCGCGCGGCAGGTCCACCAATACCTGATGGTGTCTGCCTTCACGGCGTCCGCCATCTTCCTGGTGGGCTACCTCGCCTACCACTTCGTGCACGGCGACACGCGGTACGTGGGCGACTGGCGCGGGCTGTACCTGAGCATCCTGGCCAGCCACGTGCTGCTGTCCATGCCGGTGGTGCCCATGGCGCTGGTGGCCTTCTACTTCACGTGGCGCAAGGACTTCGCCCGGCACCGCAAGGTGACGCGGTGGCTGGCGCCCATCTGGGTCTACGTGTCGGTGACGGGCGTCGTCGTGTTCTTCATGCTGCGCGGCAGCGTCCCCGCCATTCCCTGAGACACGCCGTCACGGCGTGGACGACGTGAGGGGCTCCGCGTCGGGCAGGCCCTCCAACGGCTGCGCACCGCGTGGCAGTCTGACGATGAAGGTGGCGCCGCGCCCCTCCTCGCTCTCCACGTGGATGGTGCCGCCATGCAGCACCACCAGGCGGCGGGCGCTGGCCAGGCCCACCCCGCTGCCGGTGACGCCCGGTGACACGTTCCGGCCGCGGCGAAAGCGCTCGAAGACGAAGGGCAGGTCCTCGGAGGGAATGCCCATGCCTTCATCCGTGACCTGGACCCGGACGTGGCCCACGGGGTGGGTTTCCTCGGAGGCCAGCGTCACGGTGACCGTGGTGCCCTCGGCGCTGTACTTCACCGCGTTGCCCAGCAGGTTCTCCAGCACGCGCTCCAGGGCCCGGGTGTCCCAGTCGCCGGTGAAGTCGCCCCCATCCGAGCGCAGCACGAAGTGGTGACGGCCCGAGGCCTCCAGCGCATGCACCTTGGAGCGCACCAGCGTCAGCAGGTCCATGGGCTCGCGGTTCAAGGATGACTCCTCGCTGCGCGTCGTCTCCAGGAACTGGTCGATGAGCTCACCCATGCGATGCGCCGCGCGGGTGATGTGCTCCAGCCGCGACAGCTGCGCCGCGCCGAGTTTGCTCTTCGCGAGCTGGCGGTGCAGCAACTGGGCGTTGAGCGTCATGATTTGCAGCGGGCCCTTGAGGTCGTGCGTGGCCAGGGAGAACAGCTCGTCCCGCACGGCCAACGCCTCACGCGCGGCCCGCTCCGCGCGCTCCGTCTGGATGCGGCGCTCCTCCAGCTCGCGCTTCATGCGCACCGTGTCGACGGCGGCCCGGAGGCACCGGCGGAGCCGCTCCGCGCTGTAGGCGTCCTTGACCAGGTAGTCCTGGGCCCCGGACTTCATCGCCTCCACGGCGATCCGCTCGTTGCCGCTGCCCGTGAGCATCACCATCGCGGGACGCGGCGCGGGGCCCAGGGCCTGGAGCTCGCGCAGCATCTCCAGCCCCGTCATGCCGGGCAGGTGGAAGTCGACCAGCACCACGTCCGGCGGGTCCTCGGCGATGCGCGCCAGGGCCGCTTCCGCCGACGACACCGACTCCATCGACCAGGCCTGCTCCTCATCCCGCTCCAGGGCCCGCTGCACGGCGAACCGGTCCGCCGGGCTGTCGTCCACGAGCAGGATTCGAAGGGCCGGACTCATGTCGCCGTCCCTGTCTTCTCGGGCAGCCTCGCGGCGGAGAGCCAGAAGGCCTGAAGCGCCCGGGCCGCGGCCTCAAGCGCCTCGCCGGGCTCGGGCTTGAACAGGTAGCTGTTGGCGCCATCTTCATAGGCCCCCTCCACGTCGAGCGGGTTCTCCGAGGAGGAGAAGATGATGACCGGAATGCAGCGCAGCTCCGGGTCCGCCTTGAGCTGCGACAGGACCTCGCGGCCATTCATCCCGGGCATGTGCAAATCCAACAGCACCAGGGCCGGCCGGGCCGCTCCCGCAAACGTCCCGCGGCGGTGCAGGTAGTCCAGCGCGCTCTCGCCGTCTCGCACGCGCACCACCGAGACGGGGACGGCCAGCCGCCGGGCGATGCGCTCCAGGGCGACCGCGTCCGCGTCGCTGTCCTCCACCAGCAGCAAGGGGCGGAGCATGCTCATGCCGGACCTCGGCCCAGGGTGAAATAGAACGTGGCCCCCTGGCCCTGCGAGGAGTCGACCCAGAGCTCGCCTCCGTGCAGCCGGACCAGGCGCCGCGCGATGGCCAGCCCCGCGCCCGTCCCGCCGCCGTAGTCCTTCGCGGGGTGCAACCGGCGGAACATGTCGAAGATGGCTTCGTGGAAGCGCGGCGCGATACCGATGCCAGGGTCCTTCACGTAGAAAACATAGGGAGCGTCATGCCGTGCCGCCGCCTCGGGCCGCTCCTCCCCCGGCCCGAAGTAGCCCACCTCCACCCAGCGGGGAGGGCGGGCCTGGTATTTGGCCGCGTTCGACAGGAGGTTCTCCCAGACCTGGCGGATGCGAACCTCGTCACACGCGACGCGGGGCAGGCGGCGCGGCTGGCGAACCTCCACCTCTTGCTCCTCGAACCGGGAGGACACGACGGCGAGCGCGTCGTGCATCAGCGCCTGCATGTCCACGTCACGCCACGCCAGCTCGATGCGGCCCAGCCGGCTGTATTCGAAGAGGTCTTCCAACAAGGCCTGGGCCCGGCGGGCGAGCCAGGCCACGGATTGGAGTTGCTCACGGCTGTCCTGGGCGAGCGACGCGCCGTGGTCCTCCAGGAAGAAGGTCGTGTATTGCTGGATGCCGCGCAGGGGCTCGCGCAGGTCGTGCCCCACCGTGCCACCGAAGGACTCCAGCTCCGCGTTGGAGCGCGCCAGCGCACGGGACAGACGGGACAGCTCCACCGCGTGACGCAGCACCACGCCCACCAGGGCGCCCCGGAAGGACTCCGCCGCCTCCACGTCCGCGGAGGACCACGGCAGGCTCGCGCCGCGAACGTCCTCCCGCCACGCCTCGAACGAAGCCCGCGGATGCAGCCGCGTGTCGCCGGGCGCGGGCCGCACGGGCTTGTTCGGGTCGCCGGCCCAGCTGACGGTGCGCGCCACCTCGGGGCGGAACCAGAAGACGAAGCGCGGGGCCTGGGGGTCCAGCCGGACGGACAGCAGGCCCGCGGCCACGTCCGCGCGCGCGGCCAAGGGTGGGTGCAATGACGCCAGACGTTCGGTGTGCACGGTGGCGCTCGCGCCCGGCAGCTCCGCCAACCGCGCGGCCAGCGCCAGCACCTCGTCACGGGAGGGCGTCCGGCCCAGGAGGAGGGGCTGCTCACCCTGCTCCAGCGCGAGGCTCTCGCCCAGCAGGAGCGCCACGCCGGTCGCGCCCGTGAGGTCCATCAGCAACTCGCCATGCGCCTGGAGCGCGGCGGACAGCGAGGTGTCCTCGCCCAGCCCCGTCACCAGCCGCGCCAGCAGCGTCGCCCGGTGCGCCCGTGACGCCGCGTCCGCGCCCCGCTCTTCCGCGCCGAGTTGGAGCGTCAGCATCCGCGCCAGCACCTCACAGGCCTGGCGCCGGGTGGCGGACACGAGGCGCGGCGCGTGGTGGTGGCAGGCCAGGAGGCCCCACAGCTCCCCGTCCTTCAACAGCGACACGGAGAAGGACGCGCCCACGCCCATGTTGCGCAGGTACTCGAGGTGAATCTCGGACACGCTGCGCAGCGCGGCCCCGGACAGGTCCAACGGCGCGCCCGTTTCGGGCAGCGTGGGCGGCACCAGCGCCACCGGCCGCGCCTGGACGTCCGCGATGAGCCGCAGCGGGTTGCGCCGGTACAGCGCTCGCGCCTGAACGGGGATGTCGCTGGCCGGGTAGTGCAGGCCCATGAAGCTGTCCACGCCGTCGGCGTGGCTCTCCGCCACCACCTCGCCATGCCAGTCCGCGTGGAAGCGGTACACCATCACCCGGTCGAAGCCCGTGAGCGCGCGCACACCGTCCGCCGCGGCTTGAAGCAGCGAGGAGGCGCTCCGCACCTGACCGAGCGGCGACACCAGCAGGTGAATGGCGGACAGCGCGGCCTCGTCCGCCTGGGCCACCGACTCCGTGAGCGGCTCCAGCTCCAGCACGGACAGGCCGTTGTTGTCGTGGAGCAGCGCGGAGCACGCTCGGCCTCCGGCCTGAACGGCCACGGGCCCGGCGGCGGAGTTCGCGCGCACGCGATGCAAGGCCGCCTGGTCGAGCACGGTGGTGATGGACTGGCCGCGCAGCGCGGAGGGCGGCCGGCCCAACAGCGCCTCCGCGTTGGCGCTCACCACCTCGATGCGGGCGGACCCAGGATGAAAGGCCACGAGCACGCCATGGGGCTGGATGCCCCCCAGCAGGTGGATGGGCTCCCGGTCACACGCCCCCAGGTCGATGTCAGGCGGAGAGTGAGGCATGGGGCTGCTCGTGCCGCAGCCATGCTGCGAAGGTGTCGAAGGTTTCTTGAGCGCCCTTCACCACTCGAGCGTCGAAGGATTCATCCGCCGCCACCTCAGAGGCCTGATTCACGGCCTCTCCAAAGGCGCGCCAGCGGGGCCCCACCGCGTCTCCATAAGCGTTGAAGAAGGAGAACGTGAGGGGCCGTACTTCGCCTTCAAACTGACGGCGCAGGTGCCGGAGGATGAGCTGGCCCCCCAGCGAGGAGCCCTCCAACACATAGAGACATCCGAGGGCCTCCGGCAGACCGGGGAGGGCCGGCAGGTCCTGGCAGCGGGGCAGCCGGGCGAGCGAGTGGGCGTCATGCCCCAACGCGACCAGGTCCTCTTCCAGGAGGGCCCGCTTCCAACGCTCCTGGATGGCGAGTCCCGGGACCTGCGCCAGCGGCAAGGCGGCGAGCTTCTCCTCCAGCGGGGCGTAGAAGCCGAGCAGCGCTTCCAGGTGACGCCGGTACGCCAAGCGCGTCAGGCCCGCATCCATCAGGCGGACCTGTGCCTCGGTGCGCTCGTGGTGCGGGCGCGTTTCACTCTTCAGTCGCTGCATCAGGGCCAAGGTGACGGCAAGATGCCTCCATCGCCTCGGAGAGGAAACCTGGAACTGTGTCCAAGTGTCCACCTCCCCACCCCTCGGGCGCCCTGGACACGGGCACCCGAGCCTCACCCGCAGAAGCCGTTGGGCTGGCATTGCTGCGGGCCGCACCACAGCAGGTCCATGGCCGAGCAGCTCGGCTGGCAGGCACCCGAGCCCGTACCGTCGCTGTAGCAGACATAGTCCGTGCGGCAATCCCCCTGCCCCGTCCCCACCTGCCGCGTGCAGGTGGCCAGACACGCCTTGAGGCCCGTGGACGGGTCCACGATGTAGCAACGCGAGCCCGCCGGGCAGGCCGACCGGGTGCAGTCCATGGTGCAGTAACCGCCGGGATACTCCGTCACGCAGACGCCGCCCGGGCACTCCGTGTTCGAGCGACACGCGCTGCCCACCACCAGCGCCGGATCATCATCGATGGGCGCCAGCGGAATCAGGTCGAAGCTCACGTCCGACAAGGTGGCGCCCCGCTCCAGCACCAGGGGCTCGAAGGCATCCACGTTCCGCCAGTAGCCGGTGCGCTCGCCGGCCTCGAAGAAGTTCCCGTCGTCGTCGTCATCGATGGTGGCCAGCGCGAAGTACGTCCGGGGCGCCAGGTTGATGCTGTACGCATAGTTGGCCGAGGCCCGCGCCACGGTGATGGCGTTCTCCGACGCCTGCCACTCCCCCCGCGCGTCCTGCCACACGAACGCGACCACCGCGTCCTTGTCGTCGGCCCCGCTCCCCACGCCAATCTTCACCGCCACCGTCGCCGAGCCCGCCGTCCCCGAGCCCGTGAGGCTCAGCGGCACCACGGTGTCGCCCGGCGGCAGGCCCGAGGCATTGACCGCCACGCTCAGCGACGCCGAGCCGAACGCGGGGACCCGCACCGCGTTCCCCTGGGGGAACGACACCGCCGAGGCGTTGGGACCGCTGGCCGTGGCCGTCACCGTCAAATCCCCGCCGCGGTTGCCGCCCACGTTGCTGACGGTGAACTGCTGCGTCCCGCTGCCGCGGAAGAACAGCGTGGACGTCGTCACGTTGAGCTGCGGGTCCAGCGAGCCCGGGTCCACGTTGGCGATGCGGGCCAGCGCGGCACGCGCGTTGACGAGCCCCGCGCCGCACCCCTCCGGGCACTGCGCGCTGGTCAGCGGCGTGGCCGTGGCCTTGAGCGTGCTCTCCGCCACCGCGGCCGTCAGGTTCGGCTGCGCCGCCGCCATCAACGCCACCACGCCCGCGACATGGGGCGCGGCCATGCTGGTGCCTTGCGAGAAGGCATAGGCGGGCTGCCCGTTGTCATCCAACACCGTGGACAACACACCGTCCGGGTAGCCGTCGCCGTTCAGGTCCTCGCGCATCTCGCCGCCGGAGGCGACCACGTCCACGTTGGGGCCGAAGTTGGAGAAGCTGCTCCGTTGCCCGGCCAGGCTGGTGGAGCCCACGCAGATGACGTTGTCTTGATTGCACGGCGTGGTGTTGCGCGCGTTCACGTTCTCATTGCCGGCGGCGACGACGATGATGGCGCCACGGGCGACCGCCGCGTCGATGGCGTCCTGGTAGAGCTGCTGCGGTGGCGCCGCGCCGCCCAGGCTCATGTTCACCACCTTCGCGGGATTCGGATTCGGCGGCACGCCCGGCACGACGCCGCCCGTGGCCCAGGTGATGGCCGCGGCGATGTCGAAGGCGGTGCCGCCCTTGCGCCCCAGCACCCGGACCGGGAGCAGCTTCGCGCCCCACGCCACGCCCGCGACGCCCACCTCGTTGTTCGTGTCGGCGGAGATGGTGCCCGCCACGTGCGAGCCATGCCACGACGAGCCGCCGCTGGGCGTATCGCCGCCTTCATCCCGGGGGTTGTTGTCCCGACCGTCGCCGTCGCCCGCGTTCTCCGGGTCCGAAATCATGTCGTAGCCCGGCAGCACGTTCGCGTTCAGGTCCGGGTGGGAGACGATGCCGCTGTCGAGCACGGCCACCACCACGCCAGACGCGTCCTGCACCAGGTCCCACGCGGCCGGCAGGTTGAGCGTGGGGTAGTGCCACTGGAGGCTGTAGCCCCGGTCGTTCGGCGCGGCCATGCCGTGCATCCGCGCGTTGTGGACGGCGTACCGCACGCCAGGCACCCGCGCGAGCTGTGACGCCCACTCCCGCGTCTTCGCCGCCGTCACGGCCTTGCCGTCCAGGGCCTCGTAGCCCACCAGGTGGACGTACTCGCTGGCGTAACCCTTGTGGACCGCGCGGAAGCCCGGGCGCTTCACACGCTCCAGCACGCGCTCCGGCGACAGGCCCGCCTCCTCGAAGCGCAGGATGAGGTCCCCGGGAATCGAAGGGTCCTCGCTCGACGCGAGCGCGTGCGATTCGGCGCGCGGCTCGGCCTGGACAATGGGGAGCCCTGGCACCTTCCGCGCCTGCCGCTCCGCATCCACGCGGCGGGCATGGAGCTCGCGCAGCGTCTGCTTCAGCTCCTCCAGCTCACCGGCCCGGAAGGGTGACCGCACTGTCCGGGAGCCCTCTCCTTCCGTGGACCGCTCACTGCTGCGGAAGGGCGTCAGCACTCCTCGGATGCGCCCCTGGGTCGGCGTCGGCTCGTCCGGTGGCGCCTCGTCCCCAGAGCAGGAGGTGGCGGAGAGCAGCAACAGTCCCAGCAGCAGCAGGCGACGCATGCGGACGACCCCTCGAAAAAAACGAAGGGGGGCACCCTAGCAGCTCCTCGTGACGAGGGTGCCGCGGCTCAGCTCGCCATCGCCTCGCCCCCACCTTCCGTGTCCTCTCCAACGTTGCCGTCGGCCGCATCGTCCAGTGCGCCGACATCCCGGGGGACACCGTCCACGTAGGTCACGACATTGCCGGGCATCGCCGGCACGCGGGGCCCTGGCGTCACCACCCCCGTGAGGTTGAGCGGGTCCACACCCGACACCTGGACCCGGACGCCGGATGGCGGCTGACGGCGCACCGAGCGCGCCATGTCCACGGCCTCTGGCAACGCGAACTGCTCACCCACGAAGCCGGCGACGAAGCGGCCGCCGCGCACCTCGCCGCGCGCCTCCATGCGGCGGTACACGAAGAGCAGCTCACGCCACGTGGGCGCGAGCGACTCACGCATCGCCAGGTCCCGCCACACGATGCCGTAGCGCTGGAGGAAGAGGCGGGCCAGCGAGTCCATGACCTCGTCCTGCGACTTCGGCTCGGCCGGGGCCAGCAGGCTCCAGCGGCCCGGGCCACCGCGCTGGAGCAGCTTCTGCCGCTTGCGGTGCGCCGGGCTCTGGAGCACGCGCAGGTTCTGCACCGCGTCCGCCGTCACCAGGCCGCGCGCCACCAGCTCCCACAGCGCGTCCTCGATTTCAGCGGGCAGCCGCCGGGCCCGGGACACTAGGTCCTGGAAGAAGCAGGCGCCTCGCCGCTCCAGCACCGCGACCACGTCCTTCGCGGCCACGCTCAAATCCGGCGGCGTCCACACGTCGCCATCCGCCAGCACCGCGTGAGGACGGGCGGCGGTGAGCATCCACTCCAGGTCCTCGCGCAAGGTGAAGGTCAGCGGCGCGTTGCGCGTGGGCGATGCGCGGGAGCGCGGAGGCGCGGGCTCCGGCGGCGTCACCGGCGCGCCTCGACGAGGCCCCGGCGTCGGCTTCGCCTCCTTCGTCGTCAGCCGGCCCCAGGCCACCTCACCCGCATAGCAGGCCCGCTCCAGCAGGTCCGGCGTATAGCCCCGCATGCGCGCGGGCAGGAGGAAGCGCTCCCACGCGGAGGCCGGCGCCTCGTATCCCTGCAGCAGCCGCACGGCCTTCAGCAGCCCCGTGGAGCCCCGCAGCGCGTCCAGTTCCTCCAGGTGGTGCCACCGGAAGAGGAAGCGCATGAAGTCCTGCGCGCTCAGCGGCTCGATTTCCTTGCGCAGCCGCCCCACCGTCAGCCGGTGGATGCGCTGGAGCAGCCGCCGGTCGCACCACTCCAGCGGAGGGCTCGCGCCATCCGCGAGCGACAGCTCCAGCGGGCGGAAGCGTCCGCGCAGCACGTTGCCCTGGGACTCCAGTTGGTGGATGGCCGCGTTGACGGAGTCCTCGTCCAGGACGACGAGCCGGGCCAGCTCCGCCACCGTGGTGGGCCCCAGCATCTCCATGCGCCCGCGCACCACCTGGAGCACGGCGGCGTCCCGCTCCACGGGACGGTCATGCGCCAGCACGGGCAGGGGCGGCTGCATGGGCGCGTCCGGGAACAGCACCCGCAGCGCGTTGCCCCGCTCCGCGGACACCAGGAAGCGGCCCGCGGGCAGGTCCATCCACGCCACCCGGCCCTGCTCGAACAGCGGGGTCGCCATGCCGCGCGGTACCTCCGCCTCGGGCAGCAGGAGCAACTGCAACAGCGCGTCGTGCAGCTCGTCCTCGTCGCGCATCGGCGGGGCCGCGTCCGCCACCACCGTGGCGATGGCGGTGGCGTCCAAGGCGCCGAAGGCCGTCACGTCCTCCACCGGCATGGCGCGGCGCAGGGCCACGTTGCGAACGCGGCGCTCCTCCGCCGGCGCGTCGTCCAGGAAGGTGTAGGGCTGGCTGTGAATCATCGCGTGCGCGAAGAGGCTGGGCTCTGGCACGTCGCGCGCGAGCAGGCGGATGCGGCCATCGCGCATGCCTCGCAGCACCTCGCGCAGGCCGTCCACGTCCATGGCCTCGCGCAGGCAGTCATCCATGGTCTGCTTCACCAGCGGATGGTCCGGCAGCTCCAGGTCACCACCGCCGTGGTTGTCCTGGCAGCCCACCTGCTCCGGGAACACCGCCGCCAGCAGGTCCTCGCTGCGCGCGCGCTGGAGGTTGGGCGCCACGCGCTTGCCCCCCATCATCCGGTTCAGCGCGAGCGCCCGCGTGGCCACCCACCGGAAGCGCGTGCCGAAAATCGGCGCCTGGAGCACCGCCTGCACCAGCACCTCCTCCACGCCGTCCGGGTGGAGGAAGTCGAAAATCTCCGCCAGGGGGAAGGAGTGCTGCTCGCCCAGCGACAGGAGGATGCCGTCCTCCGTGGCCGCGGCCTGGAGCTCGAAGTCGAACGAGCGGCAGAAGCGCTTACGCAGCGCCAGGCCCCACGCGCGGTTGATGCGGCTGCCGAAGGGCGCGTGGATGATGAGCTGCATCCCGCCCGCTTCATCGAAGAAGCGCTCGGCCACGATGGTGGTGTTGCTGGGCACCGCGTCGAGCATCTTCTGCCCGGTGCGCAGGTAGCCCATCAACGCCTCCACCGCGGGCGGCGGCATGCGCAAATCCTTGGCGAGGAACTCCGGGGCGTCGTCGCGCGTCAGCAGCGATTCGCGCAGGCGGCCCACCTGGAGTGACAGCTCGTCCGTGCGGCCCGGGGCCTCACCGCGCCAGAAGGGCACGTTGGGCGGAGCGCCGCGCGCGTCCTCCACCTGCACCGTGCTGCCCGACACCCGCTGGATGCGCCACGCGGTGCTGCCCAGCAGGAAGATGTCCCCGGGCGAGGACTCCACCGCGAAGTCCTCGTCCAGCGTGCCCACCACCTTGCCCTCGGGCTCGGCGGTGACGTTGAAGGTGAAGGTGTCCGGGATGGCGCCGCCGTTGGTGAGCGCGGTGATACGCACGCCGCGCCGGCCCTTGAGGCGCTGGTTCACCCGGTCCCTGTGCAGGTGGATGCCCGCACGGCCCCGGCGCGCGGCCACGCCCTCTGACAGCAGCTCCAGCACGCCCTGGTACTCCTCCCAGGTGAGGTCGCGGTACGGATACGCGCGCTGGAAGAGGCTGAACAGGGCGCGCTCGTCCCACTCCTCGCAGGCACACGCGGCGACAATCTGCTGCGCCAGCACGTCCAGCGGCTTCTCCGGGATGCGCACCGCGTCCAGGTCGCCCTCGCGCACGGCGTTGAGGAGCGCGGTGCACTCCATCAATTCGTCGCGCGTCATCGCGAACAGGATGCCCTTGGAGATGCCCGCCTTGTGGTGGCCCGCGCGGCCCACGCGCTGGAGCAGCACGGCGATGGCGCGCGTGCTGCCCAGTTGCACGACGAGGTCCACGTTGCCCACGTCGATGCCCAACTCCAGCGACGCGGTGGCCACCATGGCCCGCAGCTGCCCGGACTTCAGCTTCTCCTCCGCCGCCAGCCGGATTTCGCGCGACATGCTGCCGTGGTGCGCGGCCACGGTGCCCTCGCCCAGGCGCTCGCCCAGGTCGTGCGCCACGCGCTCCGCCATCTTCCGCGTGTTCACGAAGACGAGCGTGGTCCGGTGCGCCGCCGTCAGCGCCACCAGCCTGTCGTAGACCTGCCCCCACATCTCGTGGCTGGCCAGCGACGACAGCTCCGCGTCCGGAATCTCCAGCGTCAAATCCCACGGGCGCAGGTGGCCCACCTCCACCCGCTTGCAGTCCTGGTGGGACGCGCCCGTCAGGAACCCGGCGATGGCGTCCAGCGGCTTCTGCGTCGCCGACAGGCCGATGAGCTGGGGCCGCACGTCGGTGAGCGCCTTGAGCCGCTCCAGCGACAGCGCGAAGTGGCTGCCCCGCTTGTCACGCGCCAGGGCGTGGATTTCGTCCACGATGACGGTGCGCACCGAGCGCAGCGTGGCGCGCGCCTTCTCCGCCGTCAGGTAGAGATAGAAGGACTCCGGCGTGGTGATGAGGATGTGCGGCGGGCGGCGCACCATCTGCGCGCGCTCGGAGGCCGGCGTGTCGCCGCTGCGCACCTGGACGCGCAGCTCCCGCGGCTGGTAGCCCTCCGCGCGGGCGCGCGCGAGCAGCTCCTCCAGCGGCTGGAGCAGGTTCTTCTGCACGTCGTTGCCCAGCGCCTTGAGCGGCGACACGTAGAGCACCTGGGTGCAGTCGGTCAGCGTGCCCTCCAGCGCCAGGCGGAACAGCGAGTCCAGCGCGGCGAGGAAGGCCGTCAGCGTCTTGCCGCTGCCCGTGGGCGCGGCGATGAGCACGTCCTGCCCCGCCTGGATGAGCGGCCAGCCCTCCACCTGCGGGCGGCTGGGCTCCCCCAGTCGCTCCGCGAACCAGCGGCGCACCACCGGATGGAACGGCGCCAACGCCGGATGCGCGGCGGACTCCGCCACGAAGTCGAGGCTGATTTGCGGGGCCATGCGGAACCTCCAGACCTAGCCTGAACACAGGTACAGCCCGGCGTCAACGCGACGGAACTCCGTGGGTAGTCCTCCACCGCGAGTGCGGCATGCGCAGGCGGGGCCTCGGCGGGCCGCAAGCTCCGCGTGCGGGCAGAACGCTGACGCGTCATCTCCCATGCGTGACACGTCATCCACAATGCCTGACACGCCCGAAACACAGACTTCGCTCGTAAAAAGCACACGCCCCCTGGAATCCCACCCGCCTGCTTCCGGGGAATGTGCCTTGCACCCGCTGACGCCCCACCGCGAGGAGCGAAGGCATGAGCACAACCTACAAGATTCACCCGGCCATCGGCGTGGCCCGCGTCGGAGACAGCGAGGAGTACTACCTGGGCCCGGAAGAGGCGGGGGGCCTGCCGCAGGAGCTGGGTGGCGGGGACGTCACCGTCTTCCGCGATGGGCAGCAGGCCATGCGAAGGCAGGCGGCGCGTTTCCAGATCCACGCCTACGACGCGCCCGGTGCCAACGGGCGCCGCGTCCAGCCCGGTGAAGGCGGCATCAAGGACATCCGCTGGACGGTCCACCTCGCCAACAAGAAGGCCGCCTGGTACGAGTTCCAGCAACAGCTGGGCGCGGACGGGAACTACGAGCCCCAAGGCACGCCCCTCAAGCCACATCCGCTGAGAAACCCAATCGTCCAGGGAGACGAGCGCGGCAGCCTCATCATCGACCCGGGGCCGCGCAGCGTCGCCTGCAGGGGCGACCAGGGCCTGTCCACCACCGCTGACTTCGGGAAGAACGCCCCCGGCGGCTACGCCACCTCCTTCCCTCCCGCGAACCTCGTCCCCGAGAACAGCGACATCACCACGCTGGGACAGCTCATCGCGGATGGGCAGGGCTACCTCCTGACGCTGGGCGGATACGGCAAGTCCGGGGCCTCCACGCACTACAACCTGACCTCCTCGCTGCTGTCGGACTGGGCGGACAACCCAGACCTGCTCGCCGCCGTCGACGGGTCGCAGGACAGGTTGACCCAGCTCCTCCAGGCGCTGAAGGCCATCGCGGACATCGGCTACGACACCGAGGCGCAGTTCGATGCGGCCATCGACGCCGTGCTCGCGGACCCGGCGTCGGGCCTCCTTCAGGGCGAGGCCCCGGGCGTCCGAAAATTCATCACCGACAACGCCTACGCCCAGCCCCGGCTCGACGCCTACGCCAACAACCCCTTCTGGTGGGACGATGTCTCGGACGGCCCCGTCACCGCGACGCTGGTCATGGACGATGGCAGCGAGCACGAGGTCGACTTCCCGGCCTGGGTGTTCGTGGGCCCGCCCGCGTATGCCCCCCAAATCCTCAACATCATCAGCCTCTACGACACGCTCTTCGACACGTTCGTCCGGGCGCGGAACCTCCGTCCGGACATCTACCAGGGCGGCGCGTTCAACGACGCGTACACGCCCAACTTCCAGGCGGACATCCTCCCCATCCTGAGCCGGCCCGCCGCGTACGAGTGGGTCTCCGACATCGGCCCCCTGGGCAATGGCAAACATGATGCCTTCCAGGGAGGGGCCTTGCCGCCCCGTTTCATCCAACACATCCGGAACCCCCAGGACGTCAATGTCTTCACGCCCGACTTGATGCCGAAGATGGCCGGAGACAATCCCCTCTCGGACTACCGCCCCCGCACGTTCCTGAGCCTCACGGAGACGCAGTACTTCTTCCTCCAGCAATACAGCCAGGGGCGCGTCGACCACGGCCCGCCACCGGCCCCCGAATCCGACGGCGCACGGCTGGACCGCGCGGTGCTGGACAACTGCGTGGGCGGCGCCTTCTGCCCGGGCATCGAAGTGACGTGGATTGCCCGGGACGCGAACTTCTTCATGGAGGACCCGGCCGCGGGCATCCGGTTCAAGCACCGGCCCCCCAGCGGCCATGGGCTCCAGTGGAACACCAATCCGAATGACGGCAAGGGCCTGGAGCCCGGCGATGCCAGCAAGTACATGGCGCAGCCCTGGCAGGCCGACTTCAACGAGTGCGCCAACCAGCCCATCCAGGGGAACTCACTGTGGTGGTGGCCCGCGCAGCGGCCCTACTACGTCAACTACCTGGACGAGAACGACCAGTGGCAGCAGGGCTACTGGACGCGGCCCGAAGACAGCAACTTCGTGAAGGACGAGGACATGGTCTTCCACTGGAAGCGCCTGGGCTTCATCCTCCGGAGGTCGGATGCCCCCGCGGTGGAACGCGGGCCTGAGTCCGGTCCGGGCATGCCCCCCGCGCCCCAGTTCATCGAAGTGGAGCGGACGTACAAGCCCGGCGCGGCGCAGCCTCCCAGCACGCCGAAAGCGGGCACCCCGTGAGCGAGCCCACTTGCGACGTGGCCATCATCGGCGGCGGGCCCGCGGGGACCGCGATGGCCATCGCCCTGAGAGACCGCGCGCCGTACCTCTCCGTGACGGTGCTCGAGCGCACCGCCTACGACACCCCCCGGGTGGGAGAGACGCTGCCGCCCGACGTGCGGATTCCCCTGTCGCGGCTCGGCGCCTGGAGTTCCTTCCTTCGGGACGGACACCTTGCGTCGCGAGGCACCGCTTCGTGCTGGGGCCACCCGGAGCCGCGCTTCCACGACACCCTGATGTCGCCCTGGGGCTCCGCCTGGCACCTGGACCGGACGCGCTTCGACGAACGGCTGAGCCTGGAGGCCATTCAGCAGGGCGCCCGGGTCCTTCGCCAGACGACCCTGCTGAGCTCGGAGCACCTGGGACCCGACGGCTTCCGGCTCTTTCTCTCCCAGCGCCCCGGACGGGCCTGCACCTTGCGAGCGCGCTTCGTCGTGGACGCCACGGGGTGGAAGGCGCCCTTCGCCACTGCCCAGGGCGCCAGGCGCCGCGTGGCCGACCGCTGCTTCGCCATGTTTGGCGCCTTCCAGGTCCAGACCGGCGAGACGTTCTCCACCCACGCGATGGTGGAGTCCTGCGAGGAGGGCTGGTGGTACTCGGCGCTGCTCCCCGGCGGCCGCGTCGTCGTCGCCCTGGTGGGAGATGGCGACTCCTTGCGCGGCCTGCGCTGGGCCACGCCCGAGCCCTGGATGGCCCTGCTGAAACAGGCACCGGCCACCCTGGCCCGGCTGAAGCCGTGTGACTTCACCGGGGACGCGCTCACCGCCGTGCCCGTCCTCGTCGGCGAGCTGGACCGGCTGCACGGCGAGCGCTGGCTCGCCGTGGGTGACGCGGCCTGCACCTATGACCCGCTGTCGTCCCAGGGAATCTCCAAGGCGCTGGACAGCGCGCTGCTGGCCGCGGAGGCCTTGGAGCAGCACCTGCGCGGCGCGCCCCACGCGCTGCAAGCCTACGCGTCCACGCTGCACGAGCGCTTCCAGGACCACCAGCGCACGCGCGGCCACTACTACCGCCAGGAGCAGCGGTGGCCCGGCGCGCCCTTCTGGAAGAACCGGTGGGAGGCCCTGCCCCACCACCTCCCGCCCCTCCCACCGCCGCGCCCGCCCCATTTCCCCGAGGTGAACCCATGAAGACGCAGTCTCCACGCCACGTGATGGCCCTCGGCGGTGCCGCGAGCCTCGTCGCGGTGGCCGTCGCCGTCTGGCATTGGGGCGGAGGCGCCACGACGGAGGCGCCCGTGCGAGCCACCGCCGACGCCTCCACCGCGGACGTCCAGCCCGATGGGCTCGTCCCACCGCCCTACCCCGTGTTTCCTCGCGGGGACTCGCTGACGCTTCCGCTGGAGGAGTCCAGCGCGGACGCGCAGGCGTTCCTCGACTTCTACACGAAGCAGCTGGGCGTCCAGCTCCCCCGCACCCGCGGCGCGGACCTGCTCAAGCTCCCCAACCGGAGCCTGGACATCGCCCATAACGGCCTGGAGCTCGGCAGCGGGAAATTCAACGCCTCGCTCGTCTGCCAGTCCTGCCATGACACGGATTGGAAGAAGGCGGGCACCGACCTTCCGGAGATGGCGTTCTGGCAGCAGCCGACGGTCGACACCCTCTGGAGTGAGGGCGGCGCCAACACCCAGAAGCTGGCCGCCAACTGGTCCCTGTTCGGCGATTGGAGCGGCTCCATCAAGGCGCTGGCGGGCAGGGACCCGGTCTTCCTGGCGCAGGTGGAGACGACGCGCGGGCTCTCCCCCCACGCGCCCGCGAGCGTGGACAACCTCTGCTTCCGGTGCCACTCGCCCCCGGCCCAGCGGGAGGCCAATGGCAACAACCTCGCGTTCGACCACCGCTTCCTCTACGCGACGCCGGAGGGCGCGGCCTACGACAACACGCAGCCGGATGCCCCCTACAGGCAGGCGAAGTACGCGACCTACGGCGCGCTGGGGCGCGACGGGCTGTCCTGCAGCGTCTGCCATTCCATGGCGCCGACGCAGGGGCAGCCCTGGAACGGCACCGACTACACCCTCTTCTACGGGGACGGCGACGCCTCCATCTATGGCAGCGGCGTCGCGGACCGGCTGGTGTACCAGCGCGACAAGGGCACCGTCGCGCCGCCGCCCTACCCCTTCACCTCCTCCATGAACCTGCGCCCGGGCGCCGTCGTCGGACCGGACACGCAGCTGAACACGACGCCCATGGCGGCGGCGGGCCTCAGCCTGGAGACGGCCACGAACGTGAGCGGCCACACCTACCTGCGCGACTCCACGGTCTGCGGCGCCTGCCACGTCGTCATCCTGCCCAAGGTGCCCAGCAACTACCGGCAGGGCATGCCCATCTCCGAGGCCTTGAGCGGCTACGAGCGCCCGGTCAGTTGTCCGCCCGGACAGAAGACCTTCGACGCGAAGGGAGACTTCCTCAACGACCCCTGCGTCGCGCTGGCCTACGAGCAGACGACGTACTTCGAATGGCTCAACAGCGGCTACCCGGAGGGCAACACCACCTGCCAGAGCTGCCACATGCCCCCCACCGCGCCCGCCTCGCCTCACGACAAGCGGGTGCTCGTGGCGCAATACAACGAGGACCTCGCGCCCTACTTCGTCGGCAGCCCCGACGCGCGCTCCCGCGACTACAACCGGCACACGCTGCTGGGCATCAACCTGTTCGTCCACGAGATGTTCCAGCAGTTCCCGGACGTGCTCGGCCTGGACTTCTACCTGTCTCCGGACTCGCGCGTTCCGCCCTTCCTGCAGTCCGAGGCGATTCGCAACCGCACGCCCAACCTGGTCCTGAATCCCGGAGCCGAGCAGCAGCCGCTGGTGGGCTGGGCTCCCGGCAGCGCCATCACCGCCGTCCAGTCCGTCACCGGCGCCGTGGGACAGACCGTCCACCCGAGCCACGGCCAGTCCTTCTTCCAGCTCACACAGGGCCAGGCGACCTTGGACCTCACCCTGACCGCGGACCAGGCCCGCTGGGTGGACCAGGCGGGCGCGAACGCCAACGTCGTCTGGGGCTCCACCGCCTACTGCGACCGGATCTCCTGCGGACAGTTGACCCTCCAGCTCCTCGATGACCGGGGCGCCACGGTGGCCACGTCCGCGCCGCTCCAGGCGCCCGCGGGGACCTCACGCTGGCTGCCCCTGCGCGCCACGCAGCCCCTGGCCCCGGGCGTCCGGAAGCTGCGGCTGACCTACAGCGCGCGACAGAACGAGGTCCTGAACCTGGATGACCTCTTCATCTTCGTGCAGTTCCCGGAAGGAACCCTCCCTCGGCTCGCGGACGCGTCCCGGGACTACGTGTTCGCCAACAACCTGCTGAACGCCGAGCAGTCCATCCTGGACCTCGCCTATGGCACGGCCCAGGGCACCTACAACCCGGAGCTCCCCGCGGTGCAGTTGGTGGCCGGCAATTACACCACGGACGGCACGACGCTGACGGTGCCCGTCCAGGTCATCAACAACGCGGGCCACAAGTTCCCCAGCGGCGCCGGCTTCCGCAGGGCCTTCATCCAGTTCGAGGTCCTGGACGGACAGGGGAAGGTGCTCTGGGCGTCTGGACAGCCCAACGCGCAGGGCGCCATCTGCGACGGGGCCTGCGCGCAGGACGGGAGCAACATCCTCGCCAGCGAGTTCACGACCGACCCCTCCCGGCTGCAGCCCCACTACCAGCGCATCCAGGGGCAGGACCAGGTTCAAATCTACGAGGTCCGGGCCATCGACGATGCGAAGCAGGTCACCAGCCTGGAGCTTCAGCAGTTCGCGGAGGTGAAGGACAACCGCATCCTGCCCGTGGGGTGGAAGCCGCCGAGCCTCCGCCAGGAGGGCGACATGCGCTTCGGCCTGAGCCTCCTCCAGCTCGCCCGGCTCACCGAGCCCTTGAGCACCGTCCTCGGCCCGGATGACGACAGCGTCGCAAGCGACCCGGACTACCCCAACGACACGAATGCCCGCGCCGCCGAGGGCGAGGACAACCTCGTGTACCAGGTCCCGCTGTCCGCGATTCCCAACTGGGCGTCCATCCGGCTCCGCCTGAACTACCAGAGCATCCCCCCGGGCTACCTCGGCGCGCGGTTCAAGAACGCGCTCCAGAACGACCAGGGCAAGCCCCAGGAGCCGGGCCCCGCGATGAAGCGGCTCATCTACATGAGCAGCCACCTCAACATGAAGACGAACCCCGGGGTGAAGACCTACGGCCCCAACCAGCCCACCGAGGTCCTGTCCAACTGGTCCCTGGTGCTCAGCGAGACGCGCGTGACGAAGCGCTGACTCGAGCCGCGGCCCCCGCGTGTGACGGCCACCGGCCGTGGGACCTCGCTCCCACGCCGGTGGCCTTTCTCATGGCCCCAAACGAAGTGGCCACCGGGAGGAGCCCCCGGTGGCCGCGGTCAGGACCTCGCGTGAGCCCCGGGCTCAGCGGAACACGGTGGTGTGCGAACCCAGCACGATGCCGCGCTTGTTCCCCAGCGCCGCGCAGCGCTCCGGAGACATGCCCAGCTGCTGGGGCGTGAAGAGCCGCGAGTACAGGCGGTGGTCGTCGGAGACGATGTTCACCGCCCGGATGGTGATGGACATCCCCGGCACGGGCGTGGTGCCGTTCGACCAATAGGAGTAGTCGATGTCCGTCTCGTAGCCGGCGGGCACGTGGCAGTCGACGCCCGTGTGCCAGTTGTAGTTGTCCTCATCGTCCGGCAAGGAGCGCCCCACCGGCGTCTTCGACACGGAAATGAGGGGAGAGGGGCCGGGGGTCCCCGCGGAGAACTCGACGAGCGCGCCCTCGGGCACGTTGGTGCAGAGGATGTCGAACGTCACGGTCGCGGCCTCCGTGCCCTGCACGAAGTGGATGCCCTTCGTCGTGGTGTCCGGCTTGTCCGCCGACACGATGGTGACGTTCCGCCAGCCGAACCCCGGGTTGTCGAGGATGAACTCCGTCAAGTCGGTGACGTGCTGCACGTCGGGGATTTCGCTCGGGTGTTCGTCGGTCACGACGCGGGAGACCAGGCAGTAGTGGTCCGGAGAGGGCGCGCGCCAGACGAACGGGTTGTCCGTCACGGCGATTCCGCGTGACTCCGCGCTGATGACATTCAGCCTGTTGTTGTCGACATTCTTGTCGCTGGTCTGCAGCGCGTAGTTCTTCCACAAATCCGGGTACAGGTTCAGGTTGGCCTTCAACGCATACAGCCACACGCTGCCGCTGCGGGACTCCTTCGCCAGGTTCTTGGCGCGCAGGTAGATGTAGTTGTCCGCGTTCTCCAGCAGGTTCTGCCCCACGTCATTGGCGTAGTTCTCGGCGAAGAACTCCTTCGGCCGCGGCGTGGGCGTGATGCCATAGGGAATGATGTCCGGAGACGTATACGCCGGCGAGGGGATGGGCAGCTGCCCCGTATCGTTGAGGTTGGTCCGGAAGAACAAGTCGTCGTACATGCTCATGTGGGGGTGGCCTGGTTTTGGGTGGCGTTCTCGCGAGCGGTGTCGCGCGGACGTGCGCCTGCGCAATGCACTGCCCAAGCCAGCGCCCTGAAAGCCCATCTCCCCCAAATCACGGCACACCCACGACGAAGCGAGGCCCGCGGGAGGTCACCGCCCAATCATTGACACATCACGGCCCACCTTTGACGCGTCAGAAAATCCAGAGCCGCTCCCTGGGGAACGCGAGCGTGTACGCGCCGGGCGACAGGGATTCACGCGTGGTGGCGCGCAGCGTCTGTCCCTCGAGCTGGAACTGGTGCTCCCAGCGCCCACCCACGTAGAGGGAGCCCGCCAGGGTGGCGGGCAGCCGGTTCTCGCCGGGACCGGAGGCCAGCTGGAGCGCCTCCACGCGGATGACGCCGGTGGCCTCGCCGCCACCGTCCCCGCCGCCCCGCTGCTGTCCCCACAACGACTGGCCGCCCACCTGGAGCCGCGCTTCCCCGTCACGCCGCTCCACCACGCGGCCCGGCAGCGTGTTGTTCACGCCCATGAAGTCCGCGGCGAAGAGGCTCTGGGGCTGGGTGTAGAGCTGCTCCGGCGTCCCGTCCTGCACCATGCGCCCGCCGTCCAGCAGCATGATGCGGTCCGCGATGGCCATGGCCTCCACCTGGTCATGGGTGACGAAGAGCGCGGTGAGGCCCAGCCGCTTGATGAGCGCGCGAATCCACACCCGCGCCTCTTCGCGCAGCTTCGCGTCCAGGTTGGACAGCGGCTCATCCAGGAGCACCAGCGGCGGCCCGTAGACGAGCGCCCGCGCCAACGCCACGCGCTGCTGCTGGCCACCGGAGAGCTGGCTGGGGAAGCGGTCGCCGTAGCCCTCCAGTCCCACGCCCTGGAGCACCTCGCGCACGGCGCTCGCCACCTGCTCGCGCGACTGTTTGCGCAGCCGCGGGCCGTAGGCCACGTTGTCGAACACCGTCTTGTGCGGCCACAGCGCGTAGGACTGGAACACCAGCCCCAGGTCGCGTCGCTCCGGCGGCAGGTTCACCTTCGCCGCGGCGTCGAACACCGTGCGCTCGCCGATGTGGATGCGCCCGCGCGCCGGCGTCTCCAGCCCGGCGACGGCGCGCAGCAGCGTGGACTTGCCACTGCCGGAGCGCCCCAGCAGCGCCACCACCTCGCCGTCCCGGAAGTCGGCGGTGAGGCCCTTCAGGATGTCATTCGCGCCGAGCCGGACGTGGACGTCCTCGACGAGCAACCGGGCCATGGGGTGACGTCCTTCCGAACGGTGAGCGCGTCCGGACGGCATCGTGCGACAGGGACAGGCCCGGGGCCAGCACCAACGCCCCCCGCATCAGGGCGCCAGCGCGGCCTTCCCAGGGCGTGTCATGGCGCCGCGCTCAGAAGATGCGGCGGGGACCCGCCGACGCCACGGGCGCGCGGCTGGCGGCCTTCGTCCAGGTGACGCGGAACGTGGCGGCCGTGCCGTCGAAGGCGATGGGCACCACCGCCACCTGCCCCGCGCCCGCGGACCGCAGCGTCTCCGCCAGGAAGCCCGCCGCGAAGTCCGGCGTGTCCGCCGTGACATCCTTCATCCACAGCGTGGCGCTGTCCTTCGTGGACTCCTCCACGCGGACTTCATTGAAGTTGTTGCCGGCGCGCACGTTGTACGGAACACGCTCCAGCGTGCGCTGGGGTCCCAGCTGCGTCACCAACTGCATGCTGGCCCGGCCCACCGACGTCTGTCGGAAACCCTGCAGGAAGCGCGCGCCCAGCGCGAAGCTGGCCTCGTGGGGCGGCAGCTCCGGGAAGATGTCCTGGGCCGCCACGCGCAGGAAGCCGCGCCACTGCTCCAGTGTGTACTGAGGGCGCAGCGGCTCCGACAGGTCGAGCCCCACCGCCTTCAAGCGCTGGCGTCCATCCCGGGTGAGATACGGCCCCAGCGCCCGAACGAAGAGCGCCTCCACGGACTGAGCGAACATGAGCTTCTCTGACGCCATGCATGGAAGGTGGCAGCGGCAACCCCAATCCGGGAGTCGCGACGTGCCCCATTCGTCAAATGGTCATCATCGTGGCAACCGGATGAGGAAGGTGGTGCCGTCCGTCGCACTGGACGCCACCTGCGCCTCGCCGTCATGCGCCCGGACAATCTGCCGGGTGATGTACAGCCCCAGCCCCAAGCCGCTGGGCGCGGCCGCGTCATTCACCGTGCGCCGGCCCCGGCGCCAGGCGCCGAAGACATGGGGCAGGTCCTCCGCGGGGATGGGCGAGCCGTGGTTGTGGATGCGCAACACCACCTCGCGCTCGGAGCCCTCGGCGCCCACCCACACGGCGCTCTCCGCGGGGCTGTACTTCAGCGCGTTGCCCACGAGGTTGCCCACGGCCTGCTCCAGCCGGTCGGAGTCCCACTTGCCCTGACCATCCCCCCGCGCATCCAGCAACACCACCCGGCCCGGGTGGCTGGCGCGGAGCTCATCCACGGTGCGGCGCACCACCTCGAAGACGTCCCCCGGCGCGCGCACCACCGGGATGCCCCCGCCCAGGCGCGAGCGCGCGAAATCCAGCAACTGCCGGATCATCCGGTCCATGCGGTCGGCGCTGGTGAGGATGCGCTCGGTGAGCATTCCCTGGCGCTCATCCAACCCGCCCTTGCGCCGCAGCTGCTGCGCGGACATGGACAACGCGTTGAGCGGGTTGCGCAGGTCATGCCCGAGCATCCCGATGAACTGCTCGCGGAACTCCTCCGCGCTGCGCGCCGCCGTGACGTCGCGCATGGCGGACATCACCGCCAGCACCTCGCCGTTGGCGCCGACCGTGGGTGAGAGCACGACGTCGAAGTGACGCGTCCCCCGGTCCGAGTCCAGGGTGATGGTGCCGCGCTGGACCTCGCCCGTGCGAAGGGCCGCCCGGACCAGCTCGAGATAGGGCCCCAACGCCGGGTCCTCCGCCAGCATCCCGTCGAGCGTCTTGCCCGGAGCGTGGACCGCGCGGCTCCCGCGCGAGGCGTACAAGGCCTGGTTGGCCGACAGGACGCGCCCCGTCTCGTCGTAGAGCACGATGGGGTCCGCCGCGGAGGAGGTGGCCAGCTCCAGCAGCTTCCGCTGCCGCGCCACCTCGCGGGCCAGCTCCCGCACCTCGCGCTCCGCCTGGCGCAGCCGGAGCAGCGCGTGGACCTGGGCCACCAGCTCTTCCGGGTCCACCGGCGCCATGAGGTAGCCGTCCGCGCCATGCTCCAGACCCTGCGCCCGGTCTCCCGGCCCCACCGCTTGCGCGGACAGGTGGAGCACGAGCACCCCCTGCGTGCGGGGCGTGGCCTTCAACCGCTGGCAGACCTCCATCCCACTGAGGTCCGGCAACCGCACGTCCAGGATGACGAGGTCCGTCTCCTCGTTCGCCAGGGCCAGCGCCTCATGTCCGGTGCCCGCCTCCACCACGCGGAACCCCGCGAGGCCCAACACGCGCGAGGTGACGTAGCGGCTGGCCACGTCGTCATTGACGTTGAGGATGAGCGGGGGTGTCGAGGTCATGTGGGAGAACGGGCGAGACTCTTTCGTAGCCGCGCCTCTCACTGAACGCCAGATGATACGGACTCCAACACGCCCCCTGTCTGGGCGGGCAGACAGGCGGAGGCCCGCCACCCGGCAAAATATTCATGACCGGTGCCGGAGGCGGCGTTTCGCGGTAGGGATGCCGCATGCGCCCTCCCTGTCGCCCCCTTCCCGCGGACGGCCGCTTCCTCCAGGCCGTGGGTCCCACTCCGCTCGTCCCCGTGCGTCTGCACGAGGAGGGCCCCACCATCTGGTGCAAGCTGGAGTTCCTCAATCCCAGCGGCTCCACCAAGGACCGCATCGCGCGCTACATGCTGGAGAAGGCCTGGCGGCAGGGCGAGCTGGTCCCCGGCGGAGAGGTCATCGAGGCCTCCAGCGGCTCGACGAGCATCGCCCTGGCCCTGGCCTGCGCGCAGATGGGCCTGCGCTTCACCGCGGTGATGCCGGAGGGCGTCACGGGCGAGCGCATCCTCACCATCCGCGCCTACGGCGGTGACGTGGTGCTGGTGCCGCGCGAGGCCGGCGTGCGGGGCGCCATCGTGAAGGCCGAGGAGCTGGCCCGCGAGCGCAAGGCCTTCGCGCCCCGCCAGTTCGAGAACCTGGACAACGCCGAGGCCCACCGCGTGTGGACAGGCCAGGAGATTCTGTCGCAGGTGCCGGGCGGACTGGTGCACGGCGTGGTCAGCGGCGTGGGCACGGGCGGCACCGTCGTGGGCCTGTACCAGGCCTTCGCGGAGGCGGGCTGTCCGGTGACGGCCTTCGTGGCGCGCCCCATCGCCGGGCTCGGCTGCGATGTCGAATGTTGCAGCTTCAGCCCCCGCGTCCCGGGCGTGGTGGACGGGATGTCGCGGCTGTACCGCGAGGCGGACATGCCGGGCCGCGTCGAAATCGACGTGTCGGATGACGCGGCCATGAACACCGCGCGGGCGCTCATCCGCCGCGGCTTCCCGGTGGGGCCTTCGTCGGGCCTCAACTACGTGGCCGCGGTGGAGGCCGCGAAGCGGCTGGGCCCCGGCGCGCAGGTCGTGACGGTGTTCCCCGACCGCATGGAGCGCTACTTCTCCACCGAGCTCATCCAGCCCAAGCCCGTGCCCGCACGCGGCGCGGCCTGACGTCCCGCGGGAATGACGGGGCTCGCGCGCGGTTGCGTGCCCCGGCATCCCGCGCTATCTGCTGGGCAAGCCCACGGTCATGCTCCTCCGAGTCCTGACATTGCTGGTGGTCCTGGGGCTGCCTCCCATCGCGGGGGCGGCCGAGGGGCTGTTCCATCTCTGCCAGGGCACCGTGAAGCTGGATTTGACGTGCGCCTGCCATCAGGCGAAGCGCGCGAAGGCCGCGCCGGCCAGCAGCCCGGAAGCCGCCATCGTCGTCGACCACCACGACTGCTGCGGTGAGCTGGCCGTCCGGCTCCCCGCGCCCGAGCCCGTCACCGCGAGCGCCGGGCCGTCGTGGACGCTGACACCCGTGGCGCTGCTTCCCCAGTCGGGGGTCCAGGTGCCTCCGGCGCCCGAGGCCCTGCCGTCGTCGTGGGTGCGCACCCGGGGCGTGCATCGCGCAACCGCGCCACCGCTGTACCGCCAGCACTGCTCCTATCTCATCTGAGACGTCCGGCCCGCATGCGTTGAGGCCTGGCGGGTGGACGTGTGTCCACCGGCCGGATTCCGCCTGTTGCCGGTGACGTCCTCCTCCCGGCGACAGGTCCGATTCCCGTCATCTGGAGCAGGAAGTCATGTCGTCCCATCGAAGCTGGAAGCGGTCCGCGACGCGGGCCGTGCTCGCCACCGGCGCCGCCGTGTGGCTGGGCGCTGGCGCCGCCGGAGCCAGTGAGCAGCGGTATCAATCCCAACTCGAAGCCGTCGCGCGGCAGGCGCCTCGGGCCCAGGACGCGGAGCCCTTCGCGGGCGCGCCCGTGCTGGAGCGCGCGGAGCTGGTGCGGCAGGTGCTCGCGCGCAATCCCTCGCTGGAGGCCGCCCGGGAAGCGTGGCGCGCCAGCCTCGAACGCTACCCGCGGGAGACGGCGCTCGAGGACCCGATGCTCTCCTACGGCGTCGCGCCGCTGAGCATCGCGGGCAGCGGGCGCTTCGGACAGTCCGTGGAGCTGAGCCAGCAGTTCCCCTTCCCCGGCAAGCGCGGCCTGCGCGGGGAGATGGCGCTGGCGGAGGCGCAGTCGATGCGCGAGGACCGCGAGGCCATGCGCCTGCGCCTGGCGCTGATGGCGTCCACGCTCTTCGATGAGCTGTTCGTCGTGGAGCGCTCGCTCGCCGTCACCGAGGAGCACCTGCGGCTGCTCGGGCAGCTCAAGAAGAGCGCGGAGGCGCAGTACGTCACCGGCCGCGCCTCGCAGCAGGACCCGCTCCAGGCCGAGGTGGAGCTGAGCGAGGTGCTGCGCGAACAGGTGATGTTCGAGGCCGAGCGTGAGCGGCTGCGCGCCCAGCTCAACGGCCTGCTGCACCGCGCGCCCCAGGCCCCGCTTCCCCCCGTGCCGGAGGCGTTGCCCGCGCTGGCGACGGAGGCCTTGTCCGCGGAGCAGCTCCAGGACGAGGCGCTGCGCCTGCGGCCGGAGCTGGAGGGCCTGCGCGCGCGGCTCGGCGGAGGCGAGGCCGCCGTCCGGCTCGCGAAGCGCGACTACTACCCGGACGTGATGGTGATGGGCTCGTACAACTCCATGTGGATGGACACGCCCCACCAGTTCATGGCGGGCGTCACCGTCAACATCCCCCTCGACTTCGGCAAGCGGAAGGCCGCGGTGCACCAGGCGGAAGCGGGCCTGAAGCGCCTGCGGAAGGAGGAGGAGCAGCTCATCGACGACATCCGCGTCGAGGTGGAGCAGGCCCGCTCGCGCGCCGAGGAGACGCGGCGCGTGGTGGCGCTCTTCCAGGAGCGGCTCGCCCCCGCGGCGCGGGACCAGGTGGCCGCGGCGCGCGCCGGCTTCGAGAGCGGCAAGAACGGCTTCCAGGTCCTCATCGAGGCGGAGCGCAACCTGCGCCGCGTCGAGCTGCGCGAACAGACAGCCCGGGCGGACGTGCAGCGCCGCCAGGCGGAACTCGACCGGGCCCTGGGCCACATCCCGGGGCTCCCCCGGAACGGAGAGACGCGATGAGCCCCCCGACGACCCGCCGCCGTATCGGCCCCTGGCTGGGCCTGATTGCGATTGCCGCGCTCCTCATCGTGGCCTGGAAGCCCCTGGTGGGCTGGTTCTCGGGCGCGACGTCCCACACGGGCAAGGCGCCCGCGCCTCATGGCGCGCACGCCGCGCCCCTGCCCGCGCCCGCGCTGGAGTACACGCGCGCGGCCTTCGAGTCCTACGAGGCCCTGCGAGCCCTGCTCGCGCAGGACAGCCTGGAGGGGCTCCCCACCCGGGCCGGGGAGCTGAAGTCAGCGCTCCAGCAGGCCGCGGAGGCCACCCACGGTGACGCCGCGCCGCTGGCCGCTTGGCTCCATCAAGGTGAGGAGGCCGCGTCCCAGTTGGCCACGGCGAAGGACGCCGAGGCGGCGCGCATCCCCTTCGCGCGGCTGAGCGAGGCCCTCATCGCCCTGGCCGCCGCCGACCCGCGGCTCCAGGAAGGCTGGCATGTCTTCGAGTGCCCCATGGTGGACGGGGTGAATCAATGGCTCCAGCGTGAACCCAAGCTGGAGAACCCCTACATGGGCCGCCGCATGCTCGCGTGTGGCACGTCGAGCGAGTGGCGCGCGGCCTCGGCGCCCGGCGCCCACGGTGAAGGCGAGGTCGCGCACTACACGTGCCCCATGCACCCGTCCGTGAAGCAGCACGGCCCCGGCGCGTGCCCCATCTGCGGCATGGACCTCACGCCCGTCACCCGCGCGGAGCTGGAGAGCGGCGTCATCCTCGTGGACGACGCGCGGCGCCAGCGCATCGGAGTGAAGACCGCCCCCGCGAAGGCCGCGCCCATGGACCTGTCCCTGCGCGCGCTCGGCCGCGTCACCTTCGACGAGAAGTCCCTGGTGGACGTCACGCTCAAGCTGGACGGCTACATCCACGAGCTGCGCGTCAACGCCACGGGCGAGCCGGTGAAGAAGGGCGCGGTCCTCTTCACCCTCTACAGCCCGGAGCTCTACGCCGCGCAGCAGGAGTACCTGCTCGCGCGTCAAAGCCAGAGCGCGGCCAACGCGTCCCTGGTGGGCGCGGCGCGCAAGCGGCTGGAGCTGTGGGGCCTGTCGCCCGCGCAAATCGAGCGCGTGGCCCAGCGGGGGCAGCCCGTGGAGAACATGCCCTTCCTGGCGCCCGCCAGCGGCTACGTGCTGGAGAAGAACATCGTCGAGGGCGCGGCGGTGAAGGCCGGCGAGCGCCTGTTCCGCATCGCCCCGCTGGAGAAGGTCTGGGTGGAGGCGGACGTGTACGAACAGGACCTGGCGCGCGTGAAGCCCGGCCAGCCGGTGGAAGTCACCCTGCCCTACCTGCCCGGCAAGACGTATGCGGGCCGCGTCGGCTACGTGTACCCCTCCCTGCGAGGGGCCACGCGCACCGGCCGCATCCGCGTCGAGCTGCCCAACCCCGAGCTGGAGCTGAAGCCCGACATGTACGCGGACGTCCGCTTCGTCATGAAGGGCGGCTCGCGGCTCCAGATTCCCGACTCGGCCGTCATCTACACCGGCCCTCGGCGGCTGGTCTTCGTGGACCTGGGAGAAGGACGGCTGCGGCCCCAGGAGGTGAAGCTGGGCCTCAAGGGCGAGAGCACCTACGAGGTGCTGGAGGGCCTGTCCCCCGGAGACGTGGTGGTGACGAGCGGCAACTTCCTCATCGCCGCGGAGAGCCGCATCCGCTCCGCCACGGACGCCTTCGGAGGCAGCCATGCAGCCCACTGAGCCCGGCGAGCAGAACGTCATCGGCCGCCTCATCGGGGCCTGCGCGCGCAACCCGTTCCTCACCCTGCTGCTGGTGGGCGCGCTGGCGGCCTGGGCCATCCACGCCGTGCGCGGCACCAAGCTGGACGCCATTCCCGACCTGTCCGACACGCAGGTGATTGTCTTCACAGAGTGGATGGGGCGCGGGCCGGACCTCATCGAGGACCAGATTACCTACCCCATCTCCTCGTCGCTGCTGTCGGCGCCGAAGGTGAAGGCCGTGCGGGGCCAGTCCATGTTCGGCATGTCCTTCGTCTACGTCATCTTCGAGGACGGCACGGACATGTACTGGGCGCGCAGCCGCGTGCTCGAATACATGGAGACGGCGCGGGGCCGCCTGCCCGCGGGCGTGGCGCCCACGCTGGGGCCGGACGCCACCGGCGTGGGCTGGGTGTTCGAGTACGCGCTGGTGGACGAGAGCGGCAAGCACTCGCTCGCGGACCTGCGCAGCCTCCAGGACTGGAACGTGCGCTACGCGCTCTCCAGCGTGCCGGGCGTGGCCGAGGTCGCCAGCGTGGGCGGCATCGTGAAGCAGTACCAGGTGCAGGTGGACCCGAACCAGCTGCGCGCCTACGGCGTGACGCTGGGCGAGGTGACGCGCGCCGTCCGCGAATCCAACGAGGACGTGGGCGGCCGGGTGATGGAGATCGCCGGGCACGAGCACGTCATCCGCGGGCGCGGCTACATCCGCTCCACGCAGGACATCGAGAGCATCCCCCTGAAGGTGAGCGACGACGGCACGCCGGTGCTGGTGCGCAACGTGGCCCGGGTGAGCCTGGGGCCGGACATCCGTCGGGGCGTGGCGGAGCTGGACGGCAAGGGCGAGGTGGCCGGCGGCATCGTCGTCATGCGCTACGGCGAGAACGCGCTGTCCGTCATCGAGGCGGTGAAGGAGCGCCTGGAGGAGGTCCGCGCGGGCCTGCCGGAGGGCGTGGAGCTGGTCGTCACCTATGACCGCTCGGGGCTCATCGAGGAGTCCATCGACACGCTCAGCCGGGCGCTGGTGGAGGAGATGCTGGTGGTCAGCCTCATCATCTTCCTCTTCCTGATGCACGCGCGCAGCGCGCTGGTCACCATCCTCACGCTGCCCGTGGCGGTGCTGCTCGCCTTCATCCCCATGTACTACCAGGGGCTCACCGCCAACATCATGAGCCTGGGCGGCATCATCGTCGCCATTGGCGCCATGGTGGATGCCTCCATCATCATCGTGGAGAACATCCACAAGAAGCTGGAGACGTGGGAGGCGGAGGGACGTCCTGGCGAGCGGCGCGAGGTCATCATCGCCGCGATGCAGGAGGTGGGGCCCTCCATCTTCGGCACGCTGCTGGTGCTCACCGTCGCCTTCCTCCCCGTCTTCACGCTGGAGGCCACCGAGGGGCGGCTCTTCAAGCCGCTGGCGTACACGAAGACGTACTCCATGGGCTTCGCCGCGGTGCTCGCGGTGACGCTGACGCCCGCGCTGGCGGTGCTCTTCATCCGCGGACGCATCCGCCGCGAGGACGAGAACCCCCTCAACCGCTGGCTGGTGGCGCTCTACGTGCCGGTGGTGCGCTTCGTCGTGCGGCACGCCAAGGCGGTGGTGGCGATGTCCGTGGTGGCCATGGCGCTGACGGTGCCGGCCTTCCTGCGCCTGGGCCATGAGTTCATGCCGCCGCTCAACGAGGGCGCCATCCTCTACATGCCCACCTCGCCGCCGGGCATGTCCATCACCGAGGCCACGCGCATCCTCCAGTCCATGGACGCGCAGCTCAAGCGCATCCCGGAGGTGGTCAGCGTCTTCGGCAAGGCGGGCCGCGCGGAGACGCCCACGGACCCCGCGCCGCTGTCCATGTTCGAGACCACGGTGGTGCTCAAGCCCAAGGCCGAATGGCGCGAGGGCCTGAGCTGGGAGGCCCTGCTGGCGGAGATGGACGAGACGCTCCAGTACCCCGGCATGCCCAACATCTTCTGGATGCCCATCCAGACGCGCACGGAGATGCTGGCCACGGGCATCCGCAGCCCCCTGGGCATCCAGGTGTTCGGCGACAACCTGGACACGCTGGAGCAGACGGCGGTCGCCATCGAGAAGGCCGTGTCGCAGGTGCCCGGCACGCGCAGCGCGTTCGCGGACCGCTCCACCGGCGGCTTCTACGTGGACATCGCGGTGAAGCGGGAGGAGGCCGCGCGCCTGGGGCTGGGCGTGAAGGACGTCAACGAGGTGGTGATGGGCGCCATCGGCGGGGAGAACATCTCCCAGACGGTGGAGGGCCGCGAGCGCTACCCCATCAACGTGCGCTACGCGCGCGAGTACCGCGACAGCCCCGAGCTGCTCGAGGAGGTGCTGGTGCCCACGCCCACCGGCGCCCAGGTGCCGCTGACCCAGGTGGCGGACGTGCGCTTCGTGCAGGGCCCCCCCATGATTCGCAGCGAGGGCGGCAAGCTCGTCACCTACGTCTTCGTGGACACGGAGCGGCCCATCGCGGACTACGTGAAGGACGCGAAGGCGGTGGTGGCGCGCGAGGTGAAGACGCCCACGGGCGTGCGCGTGGAGTGGAGCGGCCAGTTCAAGTACTTCGAGCGCGCCACCGAGAAGCTCCAGGTGGTCATCCCCGTCACCCTGCTGCTGGTGTGCCTGCTCCTCTACTTCAGCACGAAGTCCGTGGTGGAGACGGGCATCGTCCTGCTGGCGGTGCCCTTCAGCCTCATTGGCGCCGTGTGGCTGTTGTACCTGCTGGGCTACAACATGAGCATCGCCGTGTGGGTGGGCCTCATCGCGCTGGCCGGGCTCGACGCGGAGACGGGCGTGGTGATGCTGCTCTACCTCACGCTCGCCCATAAGAAGGCGGACCAGGAAGGCCGGCTGCGCTCCATGGCCGACCTCACGGAGACCATCGTCGATGGCGCGGCGCGTCGAATCCGTCCCAAGCTGATGACGGTGATGACGGACATGATCGGCCTGCTGCCCGTGCTGTGGAGCACCGGCACGGGCGCGGACGTCATGAAGCGCATCGCGGCGCCGCTGGTGGGCGGACTCGTGACGTCGTTTTTACTCGAGCTGACCGTGTATCCGGCCATCTTCGCCCTCTGGAAGAAACGCCACCTTCCCCAGGAGCAGCCCGAGGAGGGCTCCGGTGAGCGCCCGCTCCCCGCCAAGCCCCAAACAGCCTGAAGGAATGCAATCCGATTGAATTAAGACAGCCAGGTTGTGACCCGGGAGTTACGCAACTCCCGGGGATTGGTTGTCGATAATCCGGGCAGGTTCACCTCACCTCATCCCCCGGAGTCTTCATGCGACTGCCCTCGCTTTCGTCCGTGTTCCGCGCCCCCTCGGCGCAGGCCTCCCGCACCGCCGCTACCGCCGCCTCGGTCTCCGCGCCGCCGGCAGGCATCCGCAAGGGAGACACGGGTCCGAAGGTGAAGCAGCTCCAGGACGCGCTCGTGAAGGTGGGCTACATGACGCGGGCGCAGGTGAACACGGGCCCGGGCACCTTCGGTTCGCAGACGGAAGCGGCGGTGAAGAAGTTCCAGGCCGACAACAAGCTGCCCGCCACCGGCTTCTACGGCGACCTCACGCACGCGGCGCTGAAGAAGGCGCTGGGCTCCAGCGGCCCCACGCCCACCACGCCGACGACGCCGGGCGGCAAGTTCACCAAGCCCGCGGTCATCAGCGCGCCCTCGCCGAACCAGAACTCGCGCGGCGGGACGAAGATCGACACCATCGTCATGCACCACACCGCGTCCAACAACGGCGCGGGCGACCTGGCGTGGATGCGCAACCCGCAGAGCAAGGTGTCCGCGCACTACATGGTGGACCGCGACGGCAAGATTTATCAGCTCGTCGGTGACGACAAGCGCGCCTGGCACGCGGGCAAGGGCGAGCTGCACGGCGTGCCCTCGGACATCAACAGCCGCTCCATCGGCATCGAAATCGTCAACGACGGCAGCGGCAAGACGCCCTTCACCGAGGCGCAGTACAAGTCGCTCACCCAGCTCACCGGGTACCTGAAGCAGCAGCACAACATCCCCATGAAGAACATCGTGGGCCACGCCGACGTCGCCGTGCCCAAGGGCCGCAAGAACGACCCCGCGCCCAACTTCGACTGGAACCGGCTGCGCACGGGCATCTCCTGACGCAAGGCTTTACCCGCGTGCGAGGCGGCTCACGTCACCCGTGAGTCCCTCGCACGTTTTGCGTTGAGGCGCGGCCGCGCAATCCCTCTCAGGTCCGCATCTTCAGCCGCGTCTCGTGGACCGCGTCGCCCACGGCGCCGGGCTTCTCGCGCTCGGCGGCGCGCAGCAGGCGGAGGATGCCGGGGCCGAGCACGTCGATCTCCGTGGAGGCATAGGCCTCCGTGCCGAAGCTGCGGATGGTCTCCGTCTGCTTTCTGAGGATGCGCGCGTCCTGCCCGAAGATGTGGAGCGCCACGGGCATGATGAGCGGCAGCACCGCGCGCACCAGCCACCGGGGCAGCGGCAGACGGAACGTCACCACCGCGAACACCAGCGTGTCCCACTCCGACACGGGCGTCATCGCCGACGTCACCAGGATGTGGCTGGTGTCCCCGATGCGGTACTCCACCTGCGCGATGGACGGCATCAGGAAGCGGTCGAAGTGCTGCACCACCCCGCCGCCCGGCGCGAGCAGCCGGCCCACGAGGCCGCTGGGACGCGGCTCGCCGATGTACTCGGCCTCCACCTTGTCCGCGCTCCGGCGCACCACGACCTCAATCTCGTTCCGCTTCTCCTCGGTGCGGAAGAGCCCTCCGTGGAGGTACGCCGTGTGGGGGACGTCCAGCGTGTTCTCCAGCGTGGCGTGCAGGGAGCCCGGGGCGCGCAGCATGCGGCGCACGGTGGAGTACTCCCGCGCCTCCAACAGCGGGAAGCGGTAGGGCTCCGTCGTCGGCTCGACGCCGGGCGTGGAGTAGACCCAGATGAAGCCGTCCTGCTCCCGCGTGGCATGCGCCGTGGCGCAGCGGGCACGGGCCCCCGGCTCGCCCACGAAGCCCGGAATGGCGCGGCACTGGCCCGCGCCGTCGAAGCGCCAGCCGTGATAGCCACACTGCAGCTGCCCCTCCTTCACCCGGCCGAGTGACAGCGGCACGTTGCGGTGCGGGCAGCGATCCACCAGCGCCGCGGGCTTGCCGCCCTCGCCCCGGAAGAGGACCAGGGGCGAGCCCTGGAGCGTCCGGGCCAGGGGCTTGTCCCCCAGCTCGCTCGAAGCACAGAGGATGAACCAGGCGTTGGGCAGGTGGACGACGGAGATATGTCCGGCGGGCGTACCAGCGGTGCGCCCCTCCTCGCGAGTGCTCATGAAGCGCACTCTAATCGGCCTCGACCGCGAGTGAAGGGCTCCGCCATGTGCGCCCCGGCGCGCCTGGACACCTGGATGCCCTCCGCTACGCGGGCAGGTCCGCGGCGCGCTGCGCGGCCTCCGGGTTGGGCGTCTGCGGCATGACCCCGCCCCCCATCCGCCAGCAGGACCCCGAGCACCGGGCACACAGGTCCGCGCACGCCTTCATTCTCGGGTCCTTGCCCAGGCGCGCACAGGACTCCGCGCAGCGCGCGCAGACCTCCGAACACGCGAAGCAGGTCCGGGTTTGGAGCTCCGAGCCACGCAGCATGAAGCTCGCCCCCGTCTGGCACATCTCCGCGCAGTCCATCAGCAGGCGCAGGTGCTTCGCCTCCGCGTGCTCGCCCCCCTGCTCCAGACAGTACGTCAGCGTCTCCAGGCAGACTCGATGACAGGCTAGACAGTCCTCGATGCACTGGCGCATGTCCGTATCGACCGGCATCACCTCGGCGGGGGCCATGGGTTCCACCTTTCAAGTCATCGGGTTGGGCCTCAACGGTGGGCATCCCCCGAGCCCCATTCCTGGAGCCCGGAGGGGCCCGCTCGCCATGTGCCCGAGGCAGGCAGCCCGGGGCAGGCGGCCTCCCCCACCTCGCGACCTAGAGCCTCAGCTTCCGCAACCGCAGCGCGTTGCCGATGACGGACACCGACGACAGGCTCATGGCGGCGCTGGCGAAGATGGGGCTCAAGAGCAGACCGAAGACGGGATAGAGCGCCCCGGCGGCCAGGGGCACCCCCACCGCGTTGTAGACGAAGGCGAAGAAGAGGTTCTGCCGGATGTTGCGCAGCGTGCCCTGGCTCAAGCGGCGGGCCCGGGCGATGGCGCGCAAGTCCCCTTTCACCAGCGTCACCGCCGCGCTCTCCATGGCGATGTCCGTCCCCGTGCCCATGGCGATGCCCACGTCCGCTTGCGCCAGCGCGGGCGCGTCGTTGACGCCGTCCCCCGCCATGGCCACCACCCGGCCCTCGCCCTGAAGCCGCCGGACGGCGTCGCCCTTCGCCTCGGGCTGCACGCCGGCGATGACCTCGGTGATGCCCAAGCGCCGCGCCACCGCGTCCGCCGTCGTCTGGCTGTCCCCCGTGAGCATCACCACGCGCAGCCCCTCCGCGCGCAGCAGCGACAAGGCCTCGTGCGTGGAGTCCTTCACCGGGTCCTCCACGCCCAGCGCGCCCGCCACCTGCCCGTCCACCGCCACCAGCACCACCGTCTGCCCCTCGGCCCGCAGCGCCTCGGCGCGGTGGGCCAGTGAGCCCACCTCCACCGGGAGCGTCTCCATCAGCGCCGCGTTGCCCAGCGCGACCTGGGCCCCCTCCACGCGCCCCGTGACGCCCTTCCCCGTCAGCGAGCGGAAGTCCTCCACCGGAGACACCAGCGCCCCCCGCGACTTCGCGCCCGCGACGATGGCGGAGGCCAACGGGTGCTCGCTGCCACGCTCCAGGCTCGCGGCCAGGTGCAGCAGGCGCAGCTCGTCGAAGCCCCGCGCGGGAATCACCGTCACCAGGCGCGGCTTGCCCTCGGTGAGCGTGCCCGTCTTGTCCACCACGAGCGTGTCCACCGCCTCCAGCCGCTCCAGCGCCGCCGCGTCGCGGATGAGCACCCCCGCCTGGGCGCCGCGCCCCGTGCCCACCATGACGGACATGGGCGTGGCCAACCCCAACGCGCAGGGGCAGGCGATGATGAGCACCGCCACCGCGTTCACCACCGCGTGCGCCAGCCGGGGCTCCGGCCCCCAGAGGGCCCACACCGCCGCCGTCACCACCGCCACCGCGATGACCACCGGCACGAAGACCGCCGCCACCTTGTCCGCGAGCCGCTGGATGGGCGCTCGCGTGCGCTGCGCCTCGCTCACCCGCTGGACGATTCGCGACAGCAGCGTGTCCTGCCCCACCCGCTGGGCCCGCATCACCAGCGAGCCCGTCCCATTCACCGTGCCGCCCGTCACCTGCGCGTCCGGCCCCTTCTCCACCGGGAGCGACTCGCCCGTCACCATGGACTCGTCCACGGCGCTGGCGCCCTGGAGCACCACGCCGTCCACGGGGACCTTCTCGCCCGGGCGGACGCGGAGCGTGTCGCCGGGCTGGACGAGCGCGAGCGGGACGTCCTCCTCATGGCCCTCCGCCCCGATGCGCCGGGCCACCGCGGGCGCCAGGCTCAGCAGCGCGCGCAAGGCCCCGGACGTGGCGTGCCGCGCTCGCAGCTCCAGGACCTGCCCCAGCGCCACCAGGGTGACGATGACGGCGGCGGCCTCGAAGTAGAGCGGCGCGGCGCCGCCGTGCCCCGTGCGCAGCCCTTGCGGCAGCGCCTGGGGCAGCAGCGTGGCGAAGACGCTGAAGAGATACGCCGCGCCCGTGCCCAGCGCGATGAGGGTGAACATGTTCAGGTGCCGGTTGCGCACCGACGCCCAGCCTCGCTGGAAGAAGGGCCACCCGGCCCAGAGCACCACCGGCGTGGCCAGCACGAGCTGCGCCCAGGCGAGCACGCCCGCGGACACCGCGTGCTGCACCGGCTGCCCCGGAATCATGTCCGACATGGCCAACACGAGCAGGGGCACGGTGAACGCCAAGCCCACGCGGAAGCGCAGCCGCATGGACTGGAGCTCGGGGTCTGGCGCCTCCTCGGGCAGCACCGTGCGCGGCTCCAGCGCCATGCCACAGACAGGGCAGCTCCCCGGGCCGTCCTTCACGACCTCCGGGTGCATGGGGCACACGTATTCGACGTGGGTCCGCGGCAGGGGCGGCGCCTCGGGCTCCAGCGCCATGCCGCACTTCGGGCAGGCCCCCGGATGCGGCTGCCGGACCTCCGGGTCCATGGGGCAGACGTACACGGCGCCAGGCCCGGCGGGCTCCGGCGCGGGGGCCGATGGCGAGAGGTACCGCTCCGGGTCGGCGCGGAAGCGCTCCCGGCACTTCGGGTTGCAGAAGACATAGGTGCGGCCCGCGTGCTGCCAGTGGCCCCCTTTCGGGGCCTCCGGATCCACCCGCATGCCGCAGACGGGGTCCGTGGCGGGTGCCCCTCCGGCTGGAGAGGGAGCAAGCGGCGGGGAATGGGGCGCGTGGGGGCGCGAATGGGGTTGGGACATGGCGAGGAACGCTCCTTTCGCCCAGGCCAACGAAGCACCCGGCCGGCACTTACAGGGTGTCCTCCCTGAGGTAATTCCTCCTGCGTCCACGGGCATTTACTTCGGGCACAAACAACGTAGCCTCCCGCCATGGCAGGCCGTCGCGAACCCCTGGACGAGGAGCAGCGAGCCCTTCACGACTCATGGGACACGGTGCTCCGCACGGTGGGCCGGGTGGTGCTGGGGACGGTGCTCATCTGGGGCGTGTGCTCGGCGCTGCGCTACGGCGTCCACGCCACCAGTGACACGCTGCTCGCGTTCGCCTCGGGCCGGGTCCACTGGTGGGCGCCGCTGGTGCTCGCGGCGGTGCTGCTGCTGGGAGGGTTGCTGCGCGGGTTTCTCAACCGCCGGCCCGGGTGGAGCGACGTGGCGTCGGACGGTGTGAATGTCGCGCTGTCCAACTACCACATCACCTACGAGGACCCGGCGGACGACCCACGCCCGCGCTACTCGCTGCCGGCCATCCGGCTCGCGCTCCGCAAGGCGTTCGCGACGCTGCTCACGCTGGGCACCGGGGCGTCGGGCGGCCTGGAAGGCCCGGTGGTGCTGGTGGGTGAGTCCCTGGGCGCGGGCGTGGCCCGGCTGACGCGCGCGCAATCCGAACACACGCTGCGCACCTGCCAGCTCGCGGGCATCACCGCGGCGGTGGGGACTCTGCTCAACGCCCCCTTCGCCGCGGCGCTCTTCGCGCTCGAGGTCGTCTACGGCAACCGCATCGTCTACCGGAAGCTGGCGTACTGCCTGCTGGCCGCCGTCATCACCTACGCGCTCAACAACAGGCTCTATGGCTTCCGCCCCATCTTCGTGGCGCCACCTCACGCGCACACGTACACGTTGGGGGAGTACGGGCTCACCGCGCTGGTGGCGGTCGCGGTGTCCGCGCCCATCGCGCTGCTGTTCGGCCTGACGATGAAGCACACGCGCCAGGTGGTGGAGCACGTCAGCCCCGTGCTCCGGGGCGCCATGGGCGCGCTGTGCACGGTGCTGGTGGCCGGGGGGCTCTTCTACGGCGTCGGCATGGACTTCCGGCACGTGCTGGGCATGGGCGAGCACACCATCACCCAGCTGCTCGCGGGCACGCCGGGGCCGCTGACCCAGTGGTGGTTCCTGCTGCTCATCGTGGGCGGGAAGCTGCTCACCACGGGCTTCACCGTGCAGTCGGGCGGCTCCGCCGGCATGCTCATCCCCAGCATGGTGCTGGGCGGCGTGTCCGGCGCGGCCACGGCGCAGCTCCTCGCCTCCCTGGTGGGGGCGGGTACGGCGGATGTCACGGTGTTCGTGGTGGTGGGCATCGCCTCCGCGCTGGTGGCGGTGGTGGGCGTGCCGCTGGCCGCCATTGCCCTGGTGCTGGAGGTGTTCGGCTCCGCGTATGGGCCGCCCGCCGTCCTCGCCTGCTGCGTCACGTACGTGCTGACGCTGCGGCTGTCCGTCTACAACGAGCAGCGCCGCGTGCAGGCGGTGGCGGCGGAGCCTGTCGCGAGCGTGTGAGGCCGGGCGCGTCCACCGCCAAGAGGCCCATGGCCCCTCGGCGGTCCGCGCCTGCGAGTCAGGCCACGCCGATGTGGTAGTTGAAGATGGTCTTTCCGGACGAGCCAAGCCCGGAGATGGGGGAGATCTTCAGGTCCATCACGCCCTGCGTGCTGCCCGACGAGGCGACCTCGAACCGGAACTCCTCCTTCGGGTACACCGAGCTGAACTCCAGGTCGGACTGAAGTCCCTTGAAGTACTTCGCGAGCTGCTCGAAGTCCTCCTGGCTGATGGTGTACCGGTGCGTGTCAGGGAAGTTCGGAGAGGGCTGGTCGTACAGACCGAGCGCGGCGAAGCCTCGCTGATACGCCGAGGCCTTGAGGCACTGCCGCAACTGCATCTCCGCCTGCCAATAGCTCTCCATGTTCCGCGCTCCCTGAAGGTGAGGTCCTGGAACGCCGTTTGTCAGGCGTTGCCGGTGCCGCTGGCATTAAAGCTTTGAAAAGCCTTGCCTGTAAACGCTCCGCCCCACGCTTTGCCCCTACTGGAACCGGGTGCAGGCAACCCCATCACTGTGGGTTGGCAGGGTCGGAGAAGCGCGGGTCCGTCAGGAAGCCCGGGTCGGTGAGCGACTCGAGGAACGCCAACACGTCTTCCTTTTCCTGAGCCGTCAGGGTGAAGCCTCGCACGAAGCCACTCTGGAGCGGGCTGGCCTCTCCGCCGCTCACGAGCCGCGCGTGCCCTCCCGCCGCGTAGTGGTCCAGCACGTCCGACAGCGTCTCCAGGCTGCCGTCATGCATGTACGGGCCGGTGACAGCCACGTTGCGAAGTGACGGCGCGCGGAAGCGCCCCATGTCCTCGGCGCGGCCCGTCAGCTCGATGAGCCCCGGGTCCACCGCCGGATACGTCCCCTGCCCGTCCTCGTTGTACAGGCCCGTGTTGTGGAAGGGCAGGATGGGCTCGAACGTCGTCTCGTGCACCGTGGCGTCCTGGAAGTTGAAGCCGGAATGGCAGTGGTCACACTCCAGCCGCTCCGAGAAGAACAACTCCATGCCCCGCTTCTGCTGCCGCGTCATGGCCTCCACTTCATTGCCATAGATGTAGCGGTCATACGCGGAGCCGCCAGAGATGAGCGAGCGCTGGAACGACGCCAACGCGCGCGTCAGCGTGGCCAACGACACCGGCTCCACCGCGTCCGGAAACGCGCCCCGGAACTCCGCCGCCAACGCCGCGTCCGAGCGCAGCCGCTCCAGCAACTCCGGCTCCCTGTCGCCAAAGCCCAGCTCCACGGGCTCCTTGCCGAACAAGGGCACCAGGGCCTGGGACTCCAGCGAGGTGAGCGCGGGATTCGCCCACGTGAGACTCGTGGCATAGGCCACGTTGGCCAGCCCCTGTGAGTTCCGGCGATGCACGTGCCCCGTGCTCCCCACCGAGGTGGCGCGGCCGTCCGTGAAGGCCCGCGCCTGCTCGTGACAGGACGCACAGGACTGCGTGCCGTTCTGGGACAGGCGCACGTCGTAGAACAGCCGCCGCCCCAGCTGGACCTTCGCCTCCGTCATCGGGTTGTCCGCGGGCACCCGCGGCGTGGGGAACCCCGCCGGCAACTTCCAGTCATAGGGCTCCGCCGCATCGCCGCCGCAGCCCGCGCCCAGCCAGGCCAGCGCCGTCAACAGCCCCACTCGAGTTCCCGCGCGCCAGGTCATGAGGTTCCCTCTACTCCGCCTTGAAGAACACCTGGGCACCGGGCGCGGACACCTGACTCCGGTGCGTCAGCCCCATCCGGCTGAAGATGGGCGCGCAGTCCGGGTCCGACTGCTGCGACATGCACCCCACGGAGGTGTTGGGCACGTTCGCGTTCTCGTCCAGGTTGGAGTCCGCGAAGAGCGCGCCCAGGTCCAGCACCACCTTGCCAGACTCCAGGTTCAGCGAGTCCAGCGCCACCTCCGGACGGTTGCCGAACGTGCACCCCGCGGTGCCCTGCGTCTGCCCCTCCGGCGGCGGCGCGCAGTCGGTGCTCCCCAGGTGCATGACGTGGCCCTCGGGCAGCCCCGTCGTCCGGCCCTCGATGCGCGTGAAGAGATAGCCGGAGCGCCAGCTCCAGTAGAGGCTCGTGTCATTCAAGGGCGCGGGCGCCGTGGACACGTCCAGGTGATTGAGCGTCTCCGGCACGCCCAGCTTGAAGCGCAGGCCCGTGTACTCCCCCACTGGCGCGGTGCCCGTGATGCGCAGGTTCATCGCCTCCGTGCCCTGCGTGCACTGCCCCGCCTTGTCCGCGAAGTCGAGCAACGCCGTGCCCTGGGTCTGCCAACGGCGGTCCTCCGTCAGCGCCAGCGGAACCGTGTCTCCGCTCGCCGTGACGAGCCGGACGTCGTGAATGTACACGCGCAGGTCCATGGGCTCGTACGTCGTCCCCGTCGTCCCCACCCCGGTATAGGTCCGGCCACATGCGAAGGGCTCGCTGCCCACCCGCGCCTCGAAGGGGATGGCCACGTCCATTCGGGCTTCTTCGCCATCACAGCCCAGGACACCCAGGAGTAGGAAAGGGAAGGAACGGACGGCGTGGCGACGAACGGACGGCATGGCGGGCTCCCTTGGAATGGAGTCTCCGCGTAACGCAATCCCGCGGAGTGAACACGTAGCAAGTTGCCACGACCCCCATTGCTTGCTCGATGAGGGGTAGCAGGCGGGCTTGACCTGACGCGGCTTGCGCAGTGTAGCCGGATTCACTGTCGCGGCCGCGCCGCCGCTTGCCCATGACGCGCCTCGAGGCGCGACGAAACGCCACGGTGACGCCTCCGCCGGGCTGCGTTAGGGGAGCGAGTGAGAGGTTCCGATGTTCGACGTGGAGGTTGGCGTCGTCCAGGGTCCGTCGCACAGCGCCTGGAGCGCGGCTCCTCTCAACCGCTGGTGCAACGCCTTCGCGGCAAACACCGCCCCAGGACGCGCATGTCGGCCCCCATCTCCATCGACCTGAGACAACGCATCGTGGACGCGTGGCGGTTCGAGCGCGTCCCCCTGGAGGCCATCGCCCAGAAGTTCCAGGTGGGCAGCGCGACCGTCAAACGGCTCATCCGCGGCTTTCGTCAGACCGGCTCGGTGGCGCCCCGCCCCCATGGCGGGGGCCGCCCGCCCCTCCTCGACGACGTGAAGCTGGAGCGGGTCCGCCGCCTGCGGGAGCAGCACCCGGACTGGACCTGCCAGGCGCTGGCCATGGCCTACGCCGAACAGCACGCCGAGGCGGTGAGCACCTCGACGATTCAGCGGGCCCTGGTCCGGCTGGGGGCCTCCCGCGGGAAGCGGACCGCGACGCCGTTCGCGCGCCCGCGCGGCGGGTACACCTGGGCCGCCCACCCGGCCCCCCAGGCCCGCTGAGCGGCGCGCGGGCCGCTCAGCCGCGGACCGCCGCCAGCGCCGCGATGTCCTCGAGGAGGCGCGTCATGCCCTCGGGGTCGTCCGTCACGCGGTAGTACCCGCGCAGGCGGCCCGCGGCGTCCACCAGCACGAAGTGCTCGCCATGGAAGAGCGACAGGAAGTCGTCCTCATCCGCGTCCGGGCCGCGCCCCATCATCACGCGGAAGCCCTCCAAGACAGTGGTCTCCACCTCGTCGAGCGGCCCGGTGACGAGCGCCCAGTTACGCGTGTCGATGGCGTGGTCCCGCGCATAGGCGGTGAGCCGCTCGGGCGTGTCGTGGTTCGGGTCCACGCTGAAGGAGACGAAGTGCACCGGCACGCCCCGCTCGCGCGCCTGGCGCTGCAGGCGCGCCATGCGCTCGGTGAGCAACGGGCAGACGGTGGGGCACCGGGTGAAGAAGAAGTCCGCGACCACGACGTGCCCCAGGAGCCGGGCTTCGGAGAAGGCGCGCGCGTCCTGGTCCTCGAGCGTGAAGGCCGGCAACGCCCCGAGGTCTGGAAGGCGCGCGGCGCGGGCACGGTCACGCTGGGCCCGCCCCCAGGGCCATGCGCCCGCCACCAACAGGGCGCACACGGCGAGGAGGAGCGCTCGCCTGAAGGCGGGACGGCGATGCCAGGGATGCTGCGCGCGGGAGGGGGTGTCGTTCATGTCGGGTGCTCAGCGAAAAGGGCCACAGGTCCTGAGGCAGCGGGCGTCCTCTTCCACCTTCCAGGCCGTGTCCGGCGCGTCCGCGGAGGACGCGTAGATGCCGCGGACCGCGCCAACCGGGTCCACGAGCACGAGCAATCGCTCCGCGTCGTCGGCGAGGTGCGCCCTCCCCAGGACGCGCGCGGAGCGCTCCAGGGCGGCGCCGTCCCAGACCTGGCGCCAGCCGCCGGGAAGCGGCTCCACCGGGGGCGTGGGCTCGGGCGCGACCGCCACCAGGATGACGTCCGCGGCAACGCCAGCGCGAACGAGCGCCTGCTGGACCTGGAGCACGGAGGCGAACTCCATCGCGGGCCGCGAGGCCGCGACGCGGGAGAACTGGAGCAGCGTGATGTGGCCCTGCAGGTGCGCGCCCTCCAGGAGCGCGCCCCGGCCGTCCGGCAGGGTGAAGGCGGGTAGCCGCCCGTAGACAGGAGGGAGCGGGAGCGCAGCGCTGGCTCGCTCGCCGCCCCGCAGGCTCAGCAGCTTGAAGCCCGCCACCCCGAGCATCGCGACACAGCTGAGCACGAAGACGGCGACGCCGAGCGCCTCCAGCACCGTGAGCAGCCACAGCGTCACGGGCGCCCCCGAGCGGGGCGCGGGCGGTTGGGTACGTGCGTCCATGCCGCGGACCTTGCCCCAGGCGCGCGAGCGTCCGGAGCGGTGAATTGTCGCAGCCCCTCAAGCGGGCCGCGGCGGGGGAGCGCATGTGACAACTTGCCACACGGGGCGCGCGCGACAGGCCGCTACCGTGAGGCCGCACGCTGGCCGCGCCAGCACCTGGGAGCCGACATGAAGGAACTGGTGATGTGGATGTTGCTGCAGGCCGCGCCCGCGCTGGCGACGCCGCCCGCCTCCGAGCCCGCGAAGGTCGCGGCCACCGAGACGACGATAGGGACGACGCAGAGCGCGTCGGGCCGGTGGCACCTGACGGTGCGCTCCGCCGCCGCCCCCTTGAAGCGCGGCCCGCAGCGCTTCACGGTGCGCGTGACGGACGCCACCACCGGCAAGCCGATGCAACAGGGGACGCTGGGCGTGGAGCCCTGGATGCCCACCATGGGCCACGGCATCTCCGAGCGCCCCCGCGTCACCGCCCTGAAGGAGGGCGAGTTCGAGGTCACCGACCTGGACCTGTTCATGCCAGGGCGCTGGGAGCTGCGCTTCACGATTGGCGAGGCCCCACCGGACACGGCGAAGGTCGCGTTCAAGCTGGGGCGATGAGCCCCCAATGGGGACACGGCCCCGGCGTGGCGGAGAGGCCACCCCGCACGGGCGACAAGATGCCGCGCGGCAAAACGCCACAGTCCGCGCGCGCCCGAGCCAGCGCAAAGTGCCGCGCCATGAAAATGCACACCCCCGCCTCTTCATTCCCCGCCATGGGCCGGATGCTCGCCCTGGCCATGCTGACCCTCCTCGCGCTGCCGGCCTGTGGCGACGATGGCGCCACCGACGAGCAGCTCCAGACGGTCGAGAACCAGCGCCGGCAGCTCGAGCAGCAGGTCGGCGCGCTCGAGACCGAGGTCACCCAGCTCAAGGCCCAGCTCGCGCAGCAGGAGCAGGAGTCGAACGCCAATCAGGCGCAGAACCAGGCCCTGTCCGCGCAGCTCGCGGACATCGCCCAGCAGCTCACCGAGGCGCGCGCGCTCCTCGAGTCCCAGGACTGGGAGGGCGTCTACACCCAGCTCACCGCGGCGCGCTCGGAGCTCGACGCGCTGCGCGCCAAGCTGGCCGCCACCGACGGCAGCCTGGAGCTGAACGCGGCCTTCGTCTTCGGCGGCACGCCGCTCACGCTGGGCCAGACGTACACCACGTCCGGCGGCGCCTCCGTCAGCTTCTCCCAGGTGCGCTACTGGCTCTCCAACGTGACGCTGCTCAAGCAGGACGGCTCCACCGCGGCGCTGGCCGACAGCTACCACCTGATGGAGGTCATCAACGCGCAGTCCGTGGAAGGCACGGTGGACCCCGTCACGCTGCCCGCCAACCGCCGTGAGAGCGTCCTGGCCCGCGCGGTGCCCGCCGGCGCGTACGCCGGCATCCGCTTCAGCATCGGCGTGGACCCCACCTACAACGACAACCTGAGCCGCCAGTCGGGTGAGCTGCACATCCTCCAGAACATGACGTCCGTGAGCTGGATGTGGTTCACCAGCTACATCTTCACCAAGACGCACGGCACCTTCCAGCCGGCCGGCGGCGCCCAGAACACCTTCACCTGGGACACCGGCACCAACGCCAACTACCGCACCGTCGAGTTCGCGTTCGACTCCGCCGTCACCGTCAACTCGCAGAAGCGCCTGACGGTGAACCTGCGCGCCGACGTGGCGAACCTGCTCACCTCGCTCAACCCGGCCACCACGCCCACCATCGGCGCCAGCCAGGGCGCCGCGAGCACCACGCTGTCCGACAACTTCGCCGGCATGTTCTCCGTGGTGTCGGTGGAGAACCCCGACCGATGAAGCCCACCGCGCCCAGGCGCCTGGCCGCGCCATTGCTGGCCCTGCTGCTGGGCGCGTGTGGTGAGGGCCCCTTCGACATCGAAAGCGGGCCCTTCCCGCGGCACCTCCCGGAGGGGATGACCGTCATCCCCTCCCCCGAGGACAACCCGCTCACGCCCGAGGGCATCGCCCTGGGGCGCTGGCTGTTCCACTCACCGCGGCTGTCCTCCAACGGCCAGGTCTCCTGCGCCACCTGCCATGAGCCAGCGCGGGCCTTCGCGGATGACGCGGCCCTCACCCGGCGCGGCGTCAGCGGGCGCCCCCTGGCGCGGCACGCCCCCGCCCTCATCAACCTGGCGTGGATGGACGGCCTCTTCTGGGACGGCGGCGCGAAGAACCTGGAGTCCCTGTCCCTGGCGCCCCTCACCCATCCGGACGAGATGGGCAACACGCAGCTGCCCCTCATGATGGCCCGCCTGGAGGCGCAGCCCGAGGTCGTCGAGCGCTTCGAGGCCACCTTCGGCCCCGGGAGCCTCACGCTGAGCAACCTGCTGCGCTCGCTGGCGCAGTTCCAGCGGACGCTCGTCTCCGCGGACTCCCGCTATGACCAGTGGCGCCGGGGCGAGCCGGGCGCGCACCTCGCGCCCCAGGAGCAACGCGGGCTGGCGCTCGTTCAGCGCCACTGCGCGCCGTGCCACGGCACCGAGCTCTTCACCGACAACGCCTACCACAACAACGGGTTGGATCCGGACGAGGCCTTTGGCGAGGACGAGGCGGAGAGCCGCGGACGCGGGCGCGTCACCCAGCGCCCGGAGGACGCGGGCCACTACAAGACGCCCACCCTGCGCAACGTGGCTGTCACCGCGCCCTACATGCACGACGGCCGCTTCGCGACGCTGGAGGAGGTGCTGGCCCACTACCGCGGCGGCATGGTGTCCTCCACCACGCTCGACGCCGCGTTCCTCCAGGACGGCCAGCCCCCCGGCCTCCCGCTGACGCCCGAGGACATGGCGGACGTGCTCGCCTTCCTCCAGACCCTGACGGACGAGCAGTTCCTGACGGAAGAGCGCCTGCGCGCGCCCCAGGAGCCCTGAGGCGCGCGCGGGGCCTCAGGGGGTTGCGAAGGGGTCGGAGAAGCGCGGGTCCGTGAGGAACGCGGTGTCCGTGAGCGACTCGAGGAACGCCAACACGTCTTCCTTCTCCTGCGCCGTCAGGGTGAAGCCTCGCACGAAGCCGCTTTGCAGCGGGCTGGCCTCTCCGCCGCGCACCAGCCGCGCGTGCCCTCCCGCCGCGTAGTGGTCCAGCACGTCCGACAGCGTCTCCAGGCTGCCGTCGTGCATGTACGGGCCGGTGACGGCCACGTTGCGCAGCGACGGCGCGCGGAAGCGCCCCATGTCCTCGGCGCGGCCCGTCAGCTCGATGAGCCCCGGGTCCTCCGCCGGATACGTCCCCTGCCCGTCCTCGTTGTACAGCCCCGTGTTGTGGAAGGGCAGGATGGGCTCGGACGTCGCCTCGTGCACCGTCGCGTCCTGGAAGTTGAAGCCGGAGTGGCAGTGGTCACACTCCAGCCGCTCCGAGAAGAACAGCTCCATGCCGCGCCGCGCCTCCCGGGACAACGCGCTGGCGTCGTTGCCGTACACATAGCGGTCGAACGGAGCGTTCCCGGAGATGAGGCTGCGCTGGAAGGACGCCAGCGCCCGGGCGAGCGTCGCCACGGAGACGGGCTCGGGCGCCTCCGGGAAGGCCTTGGCGAACGCGGCCACCAGCTCAGGGTCGGAGCGCAGGCGCTCCAGCAGCTCGTCCTGACGGTCGCCGAAGCCCAGCTCCACGGGCTCCTTGCCGAACAAGGGCACCAGGGCCTGCGACTCCAGCGAGGTGAGCGTGGGGTTCGCCCACGTGAAGCTCGTGGCGTAGACCACGTTGGCCAGCCCCTGCGAGTTGCGCCGGTGCTGCTGCCCGGTGCTGCCCACGGGCGCGACGAGGCCGTCGGTGAAGGCCCGCGCCTGCTCGTGACAGGAGCCGCAGGACTGCGTGCCGTTCTGGGACAGGCGCACGTCGTAGAAGAGGCGCCGCCCCAGCGCCACCTTGGCCTCGGTCATCGGGTTGTCCGCGGGCACCCGCGGCGTGGGGAACCCCGCCGGCAGCCGCCAGTCATAGGGCTCCGGACCGCTCCCCGCGGACGCTCCGCCACACCCCCCCGCCAACCAGACCACCGCCAGCAGCTTCGTGAATCCACTCGCGCGACGAGACATGGGCCCTCTACTCCACCTGGAAGAACGACTGCGGGCCCGGCGCCTGGGGCTGTCCCGGGTGCGACAGGCCCAGCCGGGCGAAGACGTCGATGCAGTCCGGGTCGGTGGGCTGCGACATGCAGCCGATGGCGGTGTTGGGCACGTTCGCGTTCACATCCAGATTCGTGCCCGCGTAGAAGGCCTTCAGGTCCATCACGACCTTGCTGCGCTCCAGGTCGAACGCGTCCAGCGCGACCTCGGGGCGGTTGCCGAACTCGCACCCCGCGGTCCCCTGCGTCTGGCCCTCGGGAGGCGGCGCGCAGTTCGTGCTGCCCAGGTGCATGAAGTGGCCCTCGGTGAGCCCCTCGGTCCGCCCCTCGATGCGCATGAACAGGTAGCCCGAGCGCCAGCTCCAGAACATGCTCATGTCATTGAGCGGCGCCGGCGCCGTTGACGCGTCCAGGTGGTTGAGGGACGCCGGCACCCCCACCTTGAAGCGCACGCCCGTGTACTCCCCAGCGGGCGCCCGCCCCCGAACCAGATGGTTGGTGGCCTGCGTCCCGTTGGTGCACAGCCCCGACTTGTCCGCGAAGTCGAGCAGCACCGTCCCCTCGCGCTGCCAGACGCTGTCCTGGTCCAGCCTGAGCGCGACCTCCGCGCCCGCGGCGGTGACCAGTCGGAGGTCGTGCAGGTACAGCCGGTATTCCATGGGCTCGTACGTCGTCCCCGTCGTCCCCAGTCCCGAGTACACCCGGCCACACGCGAAGGGCTCGCTCCCCACGCGGGCCTCGAAGGGGATGACCACCTCGATGCCGTCCGGCTCCGAGCCGATGCCACACCCCAGGGTTCCCAACAGCATGGCGGAGAGACAGCGGGCGGCGTGGCGGCGTGGGAGGGGCATTTCAAACTCCAGAGGTGGGGAGAGGCCCCCACCGCGTAGCCCAGCCCCGCCCCCCGAGGAACGTGGCAAGTTGTCACAGCCCCGGAGGCGCACCGGCTGCGGGACAGCAGGCGAGCGTGGCCTCACGCGCCGCGCGTGTTGTAGCCGGATTCACCAAAGGGCTTCAGCCGGTCCAGCCAGAGCGCCTCCAGCACCGCCAGCTCCTCCTTCGTGTCCACGCCGGGCTCCTCGGAGGGCTTCAGCACGTCGAGCACCTCGAAGGTGAACTGCTCCGCGCCGTAACGTCGCCAGTCCTCCAGCAGCGCGGGGAGGCGGTCCATGCCCGTCGTCAGCTCGAAGCGGATGCGGTTGAGCATGCCCTGGACGTTGGCGCTCGCGCCCACCAGCACCTTGCCGTTGGCGAGGCACCGCACCGCGTACACGCCCATGGGCGGCGGCGCTTCCTTGTAGGAGCGCTTCAGCTCGGAGCGGCGGGACGTACGGCCAGGGACCTGCGCGGACTCATCTGCGGACATGAGGGACCTCGGTTGAGAAGGAGAAGGGGAGACGTGTGACGCCGCCCGCCGGGCGAGCTTCGCGGCGAGCCGGGCCTGGGCTTCCGCATCGCGCGGCGCCATCCAGTCATGGCCCATGCGCGCCCAGTCCGCGTCCGTGGGGTCCACGCCCAGCGCGCGGAGGAGGCTGGCCTCACAGACGAAGAACTGCGCACGGTACGGAAACAGAAAGCCGCCCTCCGCCCGAAGTGAGGCGGCGGCCTCCGCGTGGGAGGTGAACCAGCGGTTGAGATGCGCGCCACCGACGCGCGAGAGCAGGTGCTCGAAGTCGACACCGGGTGTGCCAGCCTCACCCTCGCGGGCGTCCCTCAGCTCGACCCACGTGGCGTGCCCCTGCTCACGCGCGATGACCGCCAGCGCATGCTTGCGGCGCACCGTCTCCTTGCGCGCGAGCACCTCACCCAGGGACAGGCCCGCGAAGCCCGGCAGGACGCGCAGCCGCTCCGCGGCCCTGGCGGCGCGCGCGGCATCCGGCGAGTCCAAATCCTTGAGCAGGATGGACGCGCGGACCTTGCATTCCTGGAGGGAGAGGGGCGCTGCGGAGGAGGCGTCGGTTCCCATGAAAAGTCCCTTGGCGCCGGCCCTCACCCGATTGTGGGCCGTGGAAGGAACTCATCGAGAACTGTCGAGCTGCCGGGAGAAGCGAGGGTGACGTCGTCTTTTCGGGCAGGCGCCCCTCGGCACCTGGGCGGGAGTTAACGAGGACGCCGCCTCGGGCGCAAGCGCATTTCAGGCGCTCGTAATGCAACCCACGGAGCGCTCGTCTCCCTGGCCAGCGGGCTTGCACGAGCAGTCCAGGCATCCATGCGAGGCGCAGGTGCCACAGCTTCGTTCGAGCTGCTTCTTGAGCGCCTGCCGCGCCCGGTGGAGTCGCACACCCGCGTTGTTCGCGGTGATGCCCGCCTCGCGTGCGACTTCGGGAACGCCGCGCTCCTCCAGGTCCACCTGCCGGAGGATGTCCGCGTACTCCGGCTTCAGCGTGGGGAGCAACCCGCCGACGCAGGCGCAGACGGCCTGCTTCAGCTCCACGTCCACGGTGGTCGCCTCCACCTCGCGCGCCTCGCGCTCCAGCGCGCGCCCCTCCGCCGCGCTCCGGCGGTAGTGGTCCACGAGCGCGTTGCGCAGCAGCCGGTAGAACCACGTCACCGCGCCCTCGCCGTCCTGCAGCGCCCCACCCTTCTCCAGCGTCTTCACGAAGGCCGTCTGGAGGAGTTCCTCGGCGATGGCGCGGCTGCCCACGCGCCGCTCCAGGAAGCCGAGGAACTGGCGGTGGTTGTCCACCAACGCACGCACCACCTCGTCGCTCAGGTCCCCGGTCCGCGTCACGCCGTGCTCCTTCCTCCGAGTCATCTGCCCATCTCCGCGCGTGTTTTCAATGCGTTGACGACCATGCGCGTCCTGGGCACCGGGCATTCCCATCAAATCCTGACGTGAGGGGAAGATGCCGTGACTGAAGTGAAACCACACGAGGCATTGACAGACACCCGGGTCCACGCTTATTTCGTCCGCAGCATCCAGAGCGGCCCCGCCTCGCGCGGTGGCCCGACAACCTGGAGTCGGACCTCCAAGGTGTCCAAACGATGCGGCTCGGGGAGCAGGGGCTCCACGAGCAATCCAAGTGTCCGAGGCCGGAGGACCCCTCCCGCACTCGGTGAGAGAGGACCTCCGTGGTTCCATCCACCTGCTCCGCACCGTCCGCCACCGCTCCCACGTCGCGCATGAACCGCTGCGTCCTCGCAGCGCATCGAATGCGCCGGCCCGGCGGCATGCACTAGCCCGCCAGGGCTCCCTCCCCAGCACCTTCTTCCTTCTTGCCGTGGGCGCCTGCGCGCCGCGTCCGGCCGGCGTGTGCCCGGAGCGCGGAGCCATGTCTGCCCTTCGCTCGCGACGCAGGGCCACGCGGCCCGTTCGAGTTCGAGGTTCTCCATGAGCAGCACGTCTTTGCAGGTGATGAAGTTCGGAGGTTCGTCCGTGGGCGCGCCCGCGCGGCTCCGCCAGGTCGTCGAGCTGATTGGACAGCACGCGCAACGCGGCCCTCTGACGGTGGTCGTCTCCGCGATGGGCGACACCACCGACTGGCTGCTGGACGCGGCCCGCCTCGCCACGGAGGGCGACCTGGAGGGGGCTCTTGAGGTGGCCACGCGCATCGCGGACCTGGCGAAGGCCAACACCGCGGCGCTCGTGCCTTCATGGGCCACCGTGCTGGCGGAGCGTGTCGATGCGCTCCTCGCGCCGCTGCGGCAACTGCTCCAGGGCATCTCCCTGACGCGCGAGTGCTCGGCCCCCACGCGAGACAGGGTGCTGTCCTTCGGAGAGGTGGTGTCCGCGACGCTGCTCGCCGAGCTGCTCACCGCGCACGGCACCGCCGCCGCGTTCCGGGATGCGCGGCAACTGCTCGTGACGGATGACCGCTTCGGCGCGGCGCGCGTGGACCTGGTGCGCACGCGGGAGCGGCTCCAGGGAGCGGCGGAGTCGTGGGGCGGCGAGGTGCCCGTCATCCCCGGCTTCATCGCCGCGACGCAAGACGGCCGCACCACCACGCTGGGCCGCAATGGCTCCGACTACACCGCCGCGCTGGTGGCCCAGGGCCTGGGCGCGACGGAGGTCACCGTGTGGACGGACGTGCTCGGGTTGCACACGGCGGACCCGGACCTCGTCACGGACGCGTACCCCGTGGCGCACCTCACCCACGGTGAGGGCCTGGAGCTGGCCGCGGTGGGCGCGCGCATGCTGCACCCGCGCACGATGATTCCGCTCATCGAGTCCGGCAGCTCCCTGCGCATCCGCAACACCATGGAGCCGGAGCACCCGGGCACGCTCATCGACGCCATCGGCTCACGGGATGGCCAGCGCCCCGCGTGCATCGCGACGCGCGAGGACCTGGCGCTGCTCGGCATCGAGGTTCGCAAGCTGTCGGACCAGTTCCAGCTCGGCGAGCGGGTGCTGGCCGCGCTGCGCGAGGCGGGCGTGACGGTGTGGATGACCGCGCAGTCCGCCAATGGCCAATCCCTGGCCGTCGTCGTCCCCCGCGCCGACGCGGAGCGCGCGCGGGCCGTGCTCGCCTCGGAGCTGGCGCAGGAGCTGTCCCGGCGGGAGGTGGAGCCGCTGGAGGTGCGCCAGCCCGTGACGCTGCTGACGCTGGTCGCCGAGACGATGGGCCATGGCGTCAACGTGGCCGGACGCTTCTTCAGCGCCCTGGGCGCGGTGGGCGTCAACGTGCGCGCCAGCGCCCAGGGGGCCAGCTCGCGCTCGCTCTCGTGTGTCGTCGACGCGGCGGACACCGCCATCGCGGCGCGCACCACGCACGCGGCCTTCAACCTGGCCCACCAACAGGTGAGCCTCTTCGTCCTCGGCCACGGCACGGTGGGCGGGCAGCTCCTGGCGCAGCTTCGGGCGCAGCAGGCGCTGCTCCGCGACAAACACGGCATCGCGCTGCGCGTCGTCGGCATCGCGGACAGCAAGCGGGCCCTCTTCGAGGCCTCGGGGTTGTCACTGGAGGGGCTGGAGGCGCGGCTCGCGCGCGAGACGCCCGAGGCTCCGGAGACGCGCTCCCTGGTGCCGCTGCTGGAGGCGCTGCGCCGGCTGCCCGTGCCCATCCTGGTGGACTGCACTGCCGCGGGCGGTCTGGAGACGCTCTACACGGAGGCCTTCCAGCGCGGCATCCACGTGGTGGCGGCGAACAAGAAGCCGCTGGCGCTGCCGTGGGACGCACGCGAGGCGCTGCTGGCCACGGCGCGGCGCAACCATGTCGCGTACCACTACGAGACGACGGTGGCCGCCAGCCTGCCCGTCATCGACACGCTGGCGAACCTCGTGCGCACGGGGGACGTGGTCCACCTCATCACCGCGTCCCTGTCCGGCAGCCTGGGCTTCATCTGCAACGAGCTGACGGCGGGCGTGCCGCTGTCCCGGGCCGTCCGCGCCGCTCGCGAGCGGGGCTACACGGAGCCCGACCCGCGCGAGGACCTGAGCGGCACGGACGTCGCGCGCAAGGCGCTCATCCTGGCGCGGGAGCTGGGGCTGCCGCTCTCGCTGGACGACGTGGCGCTGGAGCCCTTCGTCACCACGCGCGACGGCACGTCCGTGGACGCGTTCTTCCAGGAGCTCGCGCAGCAGGACGCCGACTTCGAGGAGCGCGTGGCCCGCTGCCACCAGAGCGGCACCGTGCCGCGTTACCTGGCCCGCATCGACCCGTCCAAGGCGGGCACCGGGAGCCCCGTCATCCGCGTAGGCACCGTGGGCATCGAAGCGGGCCACCCCGCCGCGGACCTGCGCGGCTCCGAGTCCTTCGTGTCCTTCACCACCACCCGCCACAACGACTTCCCGCTCACCGTGCGCGGCGCGGGCGCGGGCGGCGCCGTCACCGCCTCCGGCGTGCTGGCCGACATCCTCCGCATCTCCCAGACGCTGCGGGGCCGCTGAGCGCGCCTTCGCAGGAGCCCTTCCATGAAACTCGCCACCGCCCTCGTCCATGCCGGCGTGCGCCGCGATGCCGCCACCGGCGCCGTCTCCGTCCCCATCTACCAGTCCGCCACCTTCCAGCACCCCGCGCTCGGGCAGTCCACGGGCTATGACTACTCGCGCACGAAGAACCCCACCCGCTCGGCGCTCGAGGACGCGCTGGCGCGGCTGGAGGGCGGCAGCTGCGGGCTCGCCTTCAGCTCCGGCATGGCCGCGCTGCACTGCGCGCTCCAGCTCTTCGGACCCGAGGACCACGTCCTGCTCACCGAGGACCTCTACGGCGGCACCTACCGCCTGGTGGACCGCCTCCTCCACGTGCCCTGCACCTTCGTGGACACCTCGCGCCCCAGCGCCGTGCGGGACGCGCTGCGCCCCAACACCCGGGCCATCGTCGTGGAGACGCCCACCAACCCGATGATGCGCACGGCGGACCTCGCCGTGCTGGCGGACATCGCGCGCAAGGCCGGGGCGCTGCTCATCGTCGACAACACCTTCCTCACGCCGTGGCTGCAGCGCCCGCTGGAGCTGGGCGCGGACCTCGTCGTGCACAGCGCGACGAAGTACCTCGCCGGCCACAACGACGTCGTCGCGGGCGCGCTCGTGGCCAAGGACGCCGCGCTGGGCGAGAAGCTCGCGTTCATCCAGAACGGCATCGGCGCGATTCTGGGTCCGCAGGACGCGTTCCTGGTGATTCGCGGCCTGAAGACGCTGGCCCTGCGCATGGAGCGGCACCAGTCCAACGCGCGCGAGGTGGCCGCATGGCTGCGCGCCCATCCCGCCGTGGAGCGCGTCTTCTATCCCGGCCTGGGCGGCATGCTGTCCTTCACCGTCACGCAAGCGGCCCTGGTGCCCCAGGTGCTCGCGTCCGTGCAGTTGTGTCTCTTCGCCGAGTCGCTCGGCGGCGTGGAGACGCTCATCACCTACCCCACCACCCAGACCCACGCCGACATCCCCGCCGAGCGCCGGGAAGCGCTGGGCATCTCCGACCGGCTGCTCCGGCTCTCCGTAGGAATCGAGGACTCCCATGACATCATCGCCGACCTGGCCCACGCGCTTCGCGACCCGTCTGCTGCACACGGGGCATGAGCAGGACCCCACGACGGGCGCCGCCGCCGTCCCCATCTACCAGGTGTCCATGTTCGACCAGCCGGGCCTGGAGACGCCCGGCGAGTTCGACTACGCGCGCTCCGGCAATCCCACGCGCAAGGCCTTGGAGGGCGTGCTCGCCGCGCTGGACGAGGGCGCCGCGGCGTTCGCCTTCGGCTCCGGCATGGCCGCGGTGTCCAGCGTCCTGATGCTCTTCAGCGCGGGCGACCACCTCGTCGTCACGGATGACTGTTACGGCGGCACCTACCGGGTGCTCACCCGCGTCTTCAGCCGCTTCGGCTTGCAGGCCACCTTCGTGGACACCAGCAACCCAGACGCGGTGCGCGCGGCCCTGCGCCCCAACACGAAGGCGCTCTTCGTGGAGAGCGTGAGCAACCCCTTCCTCAAGCGCACCGACGTCCCCGCGATGGCCCGCATCGCGAAGGAACACGGGGTGCTGCTCATCGTGGACAACACCTTCCTGTCTCCGTGCCTGTCGCGCCCGCTGACCGAGGGCGCGGACATCGTCATCCACTCCGCTACCAAGTACCTCGGCGGCCACAGCGACGTCATCGCGGGGACGGTGGCGGTGCGGACGCCCGCGCTCGCGCAGGAGCTCGGCTTCCTCCAGAACGCGGTGGGCGCGGTGCTGGGTCCCCAGGACTGCTTCCTCCTCCAGCGGGGCATCAAGACCTTGCAGGTCCGCATGGAGCGGCAGGTCCGAACGGCGAAGGCGTTGGCGAAGTGGCTCTCCGGCAGACAGGAAGTGGCGCAGGTCTTCTACCCGGACGCAGGCGCGGTCGTGTCGTTCCGGCTGGCGCGGGACACGCTGGCGGCACCCTTCGTGGAGTCGCTCCAGCTCCCACTGTTGGGCGTGTCGCTGGGCGCGGTGGAGAGCATCGTCACGGTCCCTGCGCGGCACTCACATGCCGCCATCCCCGCGCCGGAGCGGGAGCGCCGAGGCATCACGGATGGGCTCATCCGCTTCTCCGTGGGCCTGGAGGAGTTGGAAGACCTGCAAGAGGACCTCGCCCAAGCGTTCGCGAAGGCGCTGCGCGTGGCGGCCTAGGCCGTCAGGTTGACAGGCCGCGTCAGCTCCATTACCTGTCTGCGCCGATGCTCACTGGTTGCGCCATGTTCGGACCCTGTCTCGGAGGCATGTGTTGTCATGCTTCCACGGGTCCGTCCGTTCGCGTGCGCTGAGCCTCCCTCACCCCACGAACCGATGGTCCCCTGGACCGGCCCTCCCCTGGCGCGTCCAGGCCCGGGCCGCCCGCCGCGTGCACTCGCGCGCGGTCCCCCTCTCACCCGACGCGGTTTCCCAGGAGCAGTCCATGTGCGGCATCCCGGACACGAATGAGCGGCCTTCCCACGCCGCGCGCCCCCCGCCCCACCGGAGCGGCACACCGTGATTGCGTTTCGCGGTGTCAGCAAGGTCTACACGGCGGGCGGGCGCGAAGTCGCCGCGCTGAGGAACGTCTCCCTCCGGGTCGAGGCGGGTGAAGTCCACGGCGTCCTGGGACAGAGCGGCGCGGGCAAGTCCACGCTCATCCGCTGCGCGAACCTGCTGGAGCGACCGAGCGAAGGCTCCGTCCACGTCGATGGACAAGACTTGCTGGCCTTGAGCCCCGAGGCGCTGCGCAAGGCGCGCCAGGGCATCGGGATGATCTTCCAGCACTTCAACCTCTTCCCGTCCAAGACGGTGGCCGCGAACGTCGCCTACCCGCTGGAGGTCGCGGGCTTCCCACGCGCCCAGGTGCGCGAACGCGTGGAGGAGCTGCTCTCCCTCGTCGGGCTGTCCGACAAGGCGCTGGCCCATCCTGCTCAGCTCTCCGGGGGACAGAAGCAGCGGGTGGGCATCGCGCGGGCACTGGCGCCCCGGCCCCGCGTCCTGCTCTCCGACGAGGCCACCTCCGCGCTGGACCCGGAGACGGCGCGCTCGGTGTTGGAGCTGCTGCGCGACATCAACCGCCGGCTCGGCGTGACGCTGCTGCTCATCACCCACCAGATGGACGTGGTGAAGGCCATCTGCGACTCGGTGTCGGTGCTGGAGCGCGGACGGCTGGTGGAGCAGGGCAAGGTGACGGAGCTGCTCGCCCGCCCCGGCACGAGGCTCCATGCGCTGTGCTTCCCGCCCTTCGCCTCGGGAGCGGAGGCGCCCACGGGCCGGCGCGTGGCGTTGACGGTGGCGGGTGAGAGCGCGCGGCGGCCCCTGCTCGCCACCCTGGCGCGCCAGTTCGACGTGGATGCCTTGTTGGTGGAGGGCGCCGTGGAGCGCGTGGGCGCCATCCGCGTGGGCCGGCTGCTCTTCGACCTCCAGGGCACCGCCGACGCCGTGAGCCAGGCCCTCACCTACCTGCGCGAGCAGGGCCTGACGCCCGAGGAGGTGCCCCATGGATAGCCAGCTCCCCCGCATGCTCGGCGTGGCCACCGCGGAGACGCTCTACATGACGTCCGTGGCCGCGCTGCTCGTCATCCTCGCGGGCCTGCCGCTGGGCGTGCTGCTGGTCATCACCGACCGGGGCGGGCTCTGGGAACGCCCCGCGCTGCACCGGGTGCTGGGCGCGCTCGTCAACGTGGGCCGCTCCATCCCGTTCATCATCCTGATGGTGGCCATCGTCCCGCTCACCCGCTTGCTGGTGGGCACCACCATCGGCACCACCGCCGCCATCGTCCCCCTGGTGGTCGCGGCCATTCCCTTCATGGGCCGCGTCGTCGAACAGAGCCTGCGCGAGGTGGAGCACGGGCTGGTGGAGGCCGCCATCGCCATGGGCTCCACGCACCGGCGCGTCATCTTCCAGGTGCTCATCCCGGAGGCGCTGCCCTCGCTCGTGCGCGGCACGGCGCTCATGGTCATCAGCCTGCTGGGCTACAGCGCCATGGCGGGCGCGGTGGGCGGCGGCGGCCTGGGCGACCTCGCGGTGAAGTACGGCTACATGCGCTTCCGCACCGACGTCATGGTGGGCTGCCTCGCCGTGCTGCTGGTGCTGGTGCAGTTCGTCCAGTGGCTCGGTGACGCCCTGGCCTCCCGCTTCGACCCCGCCAGCGCGCGGGCCTCCCGTTGAAACGAATTCCTTCCCGAAGTCCCTGGAGCCCTCTGTCATGAAGTCCCCTGCGCGGTCCCTGTTCACTCCGCTCCTGCTGGCCGTGAGCGCGCTGCTCGTCGCGGCCTGCCAGAAGCAGGAGGCGTCTTCGGGCGAGTCCTCGAAAACCCGCGCCTTGAAGGTCGGCGTCAATCCGGTGCCCCACGGCGAGATTCTCCGCGCGGCCGCCGTCGTGGCGCTGCGCGAAGGCGTGCGCGTGGAGGTGGTGGAGTTCACCGACTACCTCCAGCCGAACATCGCGCTCGCGGAGGGAGACCTCGACGCCAACTACTTCCAGCACGTGCCCTACCTGGAGCGCTTCGCCGGTGACCGAAAGCTCGCGCTGACCAGCGCGGGGCCCGTGCACCTGGAGCCGCTGGCGCTCTACTCCACGAAGTTCAGCCAGCTCGCGGAGCTGCCCGAGGGCGCGCAGGTGACGCTCCCCGCGGACCCCAGCAACCTGGCGCGGGCGCTCCGGCTGCTCGAGACGCAGGGCCTGCTGCGGCTGCGTGACGACGCGGGCGCCACGGCCACGGTGAGGGACGTGGTGGGCAACCCGCGCAAGCTCGACCTGCGCGAGATGGATGCGGAGCAGCAGCCGCGCACCCTGGAGGACGTGGCCGCCGCCGTCATCAACGGGAACTACTTCCTGGAGGCCCAGAAGCACCTCCGGCTGGACGCGAAGGTGCTGGCTCGCGAGTCCGCGAAGCAGAACCCCTACGCCAACGTGCTCGCCGTGCGGCGGGGCGACGAGGCCCGCCCCGAGGTGCGTGCGCTGGTCAAGGCGCTCCACTCCGAGGAGGTGCGCCAGCACATCGAGTCCCGCTACGCCGGCGCGGTGGTGCCCGCCTTCTGACGCGCACGTCCTCCTTGCGCTCCACGCCGTGCCTGAGCATGACTTGGGCACACGTGGCGGAGGGGCCCTCCCCTACCAAGCGAAGGAGCGAGCACATGGCCTTGCGGTTCAAGAACCTCGATGGCACCGGGCCGCAGCCGTTCAGCAGCGTCTTCAAGTGGGCCGTGGCGGACAAGCTCGCGGGCCGCCGGCGCAAGGCTCCGGCCCGCGCCGACGTGCCTCGCGTCGAGCCCGACCTCGCGATGCTCGCCACCCCGCCCGCCGCGGGTGAAGGTGCCCGGCTGACGTGGCTGGGGCATGCCAGCTGGCTCGTCCAGTTGGACGGCGTGTCCCTGCTCATCGACCCCGTGCTGCGCGACACCATCAGCGGCGTCATCCGGCGCAACGTCCCGCCCGGCGTCCCGGTGGAGAAGCTGCCGCCCATCACCGCGAGCCTCGTCTCCCACAACCACTACGACCACCTGGACCTGCCCACGCTGGAGAAGGTGGGCGCGCCCATCGTCACCGGGCTGGGCCACCTGCCCGTCTTCCGGGGCTCGGGCCTGTCCGTCACCGAGCTGGACTGGTGGCAGGCCACGAAGGTGGGCGACGTCACGGTGCACTTCGTGCCCTCGCAGCACTGGAGCCGCCGCGGGCTCAACGACGTCAACGAGATGCTGTGGGGCGGCTTCATCGTCGAAGGCTCCAATGCCCGCGTCTTCCACTCCGGCGACACCGCCTACTTCGAGGGCTTCAAGGAGATTGGCCAGCGCTACCCGGGCATCGACGCCGCGCTGCTGCCCATTGGCGCGTATGACCCGGCGTGGTTCATGCGCCGCCAGCACATGAACCCCGAGGAGGCCGTGCAGGCCTTCGAGGACCTGGGCGCCTCGCGCTTCTTCGCCATGCACTGGGGCACCTTCAAGCTCACCGACGAGCCCCTGGACGAGCCGCCCCGCCGCCTGGACGCGGAGTGGACCCGGCGCGGACTGGCGAAGGAGCGCGTCGAGGTATTGCCGGTGGGTGGAACACGCACCGTGCGCCACGGTTGAAACCCATCAAGGCCTATGTTGTGGGAGGGGCATGCTCCTGCCCACCCTCCTCGCCCTGACGCTGCATCAGGCACCGCCGCTCACCACCGTCTCCGAACAGAGTGGGTGGACGCGCACGGGCCGCTACCCGGAAGTGGAGACGCTCTGCCGCGCCTTCCCCAAGGCGTATCCCGGCAAGGTCCGCTGCGACACGCTTGGCACCACGCCGGAGGGCCGCCCGCTGCTCGCGCTCGTCGCCAGCGCGGATGGCACGCTCACCCCCGCCGCCGCGGCGAAGAAGCAGCGCCCCGTCGTCTTCTTCCAGGGCGGCATCCACTCGGGCGAGATTGACGGCAAGGACGCGGGCTTCTGGCTGCTGCGCGACTTGCTCGCGGGCAAGGAGCAGCCCGGCGTCCTCAAGCGCGTCACCGCCGTCTTCGTGCCCGTCTTCAACGTGGACGGCCACGAGCGCTTCGGCCCCAACCACCGGCCCAACCAGAACGGCCCCGTGGAGATGGGCTGGCGCGCCACCGCGCAGAACCTCAACCTCAACCGCGACTACGCCAAGGCCGAGGCCCCGGAGATGGTGGCCCTGCTGAAGTACCTCCACGCGTGGGACCCGCTCGTCTACGCGGACCTGCACGCCACCAACGGCGCCAAGTTCGAGCACGACGTGTCCGTGGGCCTGGAGCCGCAGCAGTCCGGCCCCGCGCCGCTGCGCGAGCTGGGCGTGAAGCTGCGCGAGGAGCTCTTCACCGAGCTGGAGTCCCAGAAGCACCTGCCCGTGCCCTTCTACCCGTCCTTCATCGAGGACGATGACCCGAGCTCCGGCTTCGCCTACGGCGTGCCGCCGCCGCGCTTCAGCCACGCCTACTGGGCCGCGCACCGCCGCTTCGGTGTGCTGGTGGAGACGCACTCCTGGAAGCCCTACGCGGAGCGCGTGAAGGCCACCCGCGACGTGGTGGCGGGCCTGCTGCGGCTGGTGGCGCGTGACGGCGCCGCGCTGCGCGCCGCGGTGAAGGCGGCGGACACGGAGGCCGCGGCCGGCAAGGCGCGCGAGGTGGTGCTCGCGTGGAAGAACACGGAGCAGAGCCGCCCCATCGACTTCCGGGGCTACGCGTATGAGCGCGGCGCGTCCGACCTCTCCGGCCAGACGTGGATTCGCTACGACGACACGAAGCCCCAGGTCTGGAAGGTTCCCTACTTCGACACGATTCAGCCCGTGCTCACCGCCACGCTGCCCACCGGCGGCTACCTGGTGCCGCCCGCGCACGCCGCCTGGGTGGAGGCGAAGCTCGCCGCGCATGGCCTCCGCTCGCAGCGCGTCACCCGGCCCGTGGCCAGCGCGCAGGTGGAGCGCTTCCGCACCACCGACTGGAAGTGGAGCACCCAGTCCGTGGAGAGCCGGCAGACGCTCAACGTGAAGGGCGCGTGGGAACCCCAGACGCAGGCCCTGCCCGCGGGCACGCTGTACGTGCCGGTGGCCCAGAAGGGCGTGGAGCTGGTGGCCCACCTGTTCGAGCCCCAGGGCGCGGACTCGCTGCTGTCGTGGGGCTTCTTCAACGCCCACTTCGAGCAGAAGGAGTACGTGGAGGACTACGTGCTGGAGCCCTTCGCGCGGGAGCTGCTCGCGAAGGACGCCACGGTGAAGGCGGAGTGGGACGCGAAGCTGAAGGACCCGGCCTTCGCCAAGGACGCCCGCGCCCGCCTGCGCTTCTTCTACGAGCGCCACCCGGCCCGCGACACCCAGCTCCGCGTCTACCCCGTGCTGCGCATCCAGGCCGCGCCCGAGGGGCTGGCGGCGGTGAAGGCCGCGAAGCCGTAACGCGGAGGCGTGGCCTCCTGAAATGAAGACGCCCCGGAGCCGTGTGGCCCCGGGGCGTTTTTCATTCAACCCTGCTCACGCGGCATCAGCCGATGATGCCCTCGCAGGCGCAGGTGCTCTGGTTGCACGTCGCGTTCGGACCGCAGCCGCCGCAGTCCGGCTTGCACACGCAGGCGCAGGCGTTGGCGTCCGGCTGGTACCGGTCACCGCAGCTCAGCGCGCCCGTGTCACACACGCAGCCGCAGGCGTCCTGGCTGAACGTGTAGCCCGGGGCGCAGGTGGCCGACTGGCGGCACGTGCAGGAGCAGGTGTCCGTGTTGCACGTCTCGTAGGTGCCGCACGCGCCGCCGCAGTCCGGCGCGCAGGTGAAGGCGCACACCGCGGGGTCCGTGTTGCAGATCTGTCCCGGCGCACCGCCGCCGCCGCAGTCCGACGGGCACTCGCACCGGTCCGTGGTGCGGTTGCACGTCAGCTTGCCTTCGCAGAAGTCCGGGTCGCTCGGGTCGTGGTGCGGGTCAGACGCGCACGGCGCGGCGATGCCATCCGGGTTCGGCGTGCGGTCCGTCCAGTAGCGGTAGGACAGCGCCGCCTGGGTGGTGCCCGGCGTCTGCGGACGGCAACCGCCGAAGAACGACACCGCGCGGCTGATGCCGTCCACGTCGAAGCCGTGGGTGCGGCTGCGCGGCAGGTCCGCCGGCGTGGGGCACTGCGACGCGTTCGCCACCGAGTCCATGGCCACCTTCAGCGAGGCGCCGATGGGCGGCTTCTGCGTCCGGTAACCCACCGACGCGATGACGCTGTCGATGATGGCGTTGATGGTGGTGGTGATGGACGCCGAGTCACGGATGGAGCCGTAGACGCCGCCCGTGGCCTGGATGATGTCCAGGTGGCGCGGGTTCCGGGGGTCCTCCTGGTTCTGGCACCAGGTGCTGGAATCGGCCGTGGCGTTCTCATGCGGGCAGAGGATGCCGTGCACGTCGATGGGCTGATTCAGCGGATTGCGGTTCGTCTCCACCTGGTTGCCCGTCCCCAGGAAGTACTGGGTGTACGTGTTGACGGTGTCGGAGGACTGGTCCCGCGTGTCCGTCAGGATGACGACCACGACCTTGGCGCCCGCGCGGAAGCGCGTCTCCGGCGTGCCACCGGTGGAGGCCAGCAGGTTGATGACGGCGCGCGCGGCCTGCAGCGGCCGCTCCGTGCCGTTGCCGTTCTGCCCCACCCAGCACTGGGCGTTGGCGGAACATGTCGTCGGCTCGGAGCCCGGAGGGATGGTGATGCCAGAGCACTGGCCGCCACTGCACGTGCTGTTCTGCGACAGCCAGGCGCGGAACTGGTTGATGTTCTGCGTGAAGCCACGCAGCAAGCCCGCGTTCGACCCACTTCCGTAGGTGTAGGTGGTGGTCACCATCGACAAGCGCCAGTCCAGCGTGGCGTTGGCGAGCTTGTCCGCCACCGCAGTGGCCGCGTTGGCCAGCGACTGCTGCGACGAGGCCATGGAGAGGCTGTCGTCCACCACGAAGATGAAGTCCACCATCGCCCGCCGCACGGTGAACTTCTCGCACTGGACCGCGTCCGTGTCTCCGAACTGCGCCAGCGCCGAGCCACCCGCCGTGTCCGCCGTCGTGAAGAGGCTGCCCGCCTCGTTGTAGCGGGACGTGGGGGTGATGGCGAGCACCACCACCACGCTCTGGTCGGAGCGGTGGACGTACTGCGCCTGCATGGTGAACGGACCGGTGATTCCCGCCGTGCCCGTCAGCTCTCCGGTGCTCCCGGGCACCAGCGAGCGCACCAGCGTGTTGGTGTACGTCTTCAGGTCGGCGTTGCCGGAGATGGCGTAACGCGCGGACAGCGCGGCGTAGCCATCCCAGGTGTTGAACGTCTGCTGGAAGTCACGCGTGGCGGAGTTGAACGACGCCGTGCGGATGCCCGCCTCGTCGCCCGTGGGGGTCGTCGACGAGCCCACCCGGCCCCGCTTGTACGCAATCACCGTCACCTGCTTGGTGGCGTCCCAGCCGATGATGCCCACCCCGTTGTTGCCGTCGCGGATGGTGCGCAGGTTCGCGTCCGTGAAGGTGGAGGGCAGCGCGAGCCGCAGGTCTCCGCCGTTCTCCTCCTTGAAGGTCACCGTGCGCAGGTTGGAGGTCCGGCACGCCTGGCCCGCCGGCGTGTTGGCCGCGCCGTCGCTGGGGTCGTTCGGGTTCAGCTCACCCTCGTCCACGCGGCCGTTCTGGTTGGCGTCCTCGGCGCCGTCCTGGATGCCGTCACCGTCCGTGTCCGGGTTCAGGGGGTTGGTGGTGGTGGTCGGGTCCGCATCCCCCTGGTAGCCACAGTCCTGACGCGGCGCCTGCGCCGTCGTCACGCCCAGCTCCAGGCCGTCCAGCAGGCCGTCGCCGTCCGTGTCCGGGTTGGTCGGGTCCGTCTCGCCCGGGTCCACGCGCCCGTTGCCATTGAGGTCCTCACCGAGGAAGCCGTCGCGGCTCGGGCCGTCCAGCAAGCCGTCACAGTCGGTGTCGCGCAGGCGCGGGTCCGTCTCGCCGGAGTCCACGCGGCCGTTGCGGTTCTTGTCCTCGACGCCGTCGGGGATGCCGTCGCCGTCCGTGTCCGGGTTGTTCGGGTCGGTGCCCGTCGCGATCTCGATGTGGTCCGGGATGCCGTCGAAGTCGGAGTCCGGAACCGAGGCGGCGCAGTCCGCCACGCGCGGGTCCGTCTCGTTGTTGTCCACGATGCCGTTGCGGTTGACGTCCTCTTCACCGTCGCTGCACGTGTCGCCGTCCGTGTCCGGGTTGAGCGGGTCGGTGCCGGTGCGGACCTCCAGGCCGTCATCCAGGCCGTCGCCGTCCGTGTCGCGCTTGCGCGGGTCCGTCTCGCCGGGGCTCACCACGCCGTTGCGGTTGGCGTCTTCCTCGCCGTCCGCGAGGCCGTCACCGTCCGAGTCGATGGCGTTCGGGTCCGTCTCGCCGGGGTCCCTGCGGCCGTTGCGGTTGAGGTCCTCCAGGCCGTCCGGGATGCCGTCGCCGTCCGTGTCCGCCAGCACCGGCGAGGTGCGCGTGGTCGGGTCCTGGTCACCGGGGAAGTTGCAGTTGGGGTCCACGCTCGTCGTACGGCCCAGCTCCACGCCGTCGCGGATGCCGTCGCCGTCCGTGTCGCGCAGGCCCGGGTCCGTCTTCAGGCCACCGGGATAGACGGTGGAGAACTCCTCCGCGTCCGTCAGGCCGTCGCAGTCGGAGTCCTTGTTCGCGTTGTTCGGGTCGTCGATGTCCGTGGGCACACGGCCCGGATCCGGGTCGGGGTCCGGGATGATGCCAGCGTCCTCTTCGCCAGGACCCGCATCCGAACCGCCGTCGCCGCCACCACCACCACCACCGTCTGCATTCGGTTGTGGGTTGGGGTCAGGATCATTTCCACCATTGCAGCCAGTCAGCAACGACGCTGCCAGCAACGCGCAGGTGAAGTACCGCATCAAGGAGTTGCGCATCGTCTTTGACTCCAATGACTCCGACTCCAGATGGGGGGGTGAGTCGAAGCAGACTTCCATTGTAGAGAACAATGCGGGATTTTCCGAGCACCTACTCCCCCTGGGGCAACTCTGAGTCCGGGTCCGGATGATCCCAGTCCAGTGACGCGATGAGATTGCGTCCACGCTGTTGGCAAACAGGGTTCGCGGGTTTGAAGCGCTCGGTTATCGTCCCGCCCGTGCCCGTCTTCGGTCTTGCGGCATTGTGGAATGGCTCGGCTCCCCCGGAGCGCGTGGCAGCTTGGGTGGAAGGGATTGGCGAGGTGCTCACCTCCGCGCAGTCACTCCAACTCGTGGTGTCGCTGCGTCCGGAGGACGCGGGCATTGAATTGAAAGTGGAGGCGCCGGGATACCCGCGCTCCGCGGTGGAGAAGCTGGCCGAGGAGGCCAAGCGCAGCGGAGGCACCTTCGTGGAGTTGTGGCGTCTGCCCAAGCTGGAGCGCGATGCCTTTCGCGCGTCGACCTTTGGCGGGGGCACCACCTACCGGGGTGACGAGCGCTCCGTGGCAGCTCGCGCGCTCCAGCAGCACCTGTCCACCCTGCCGGTGAGCAATGAGCGTCCGGTGGTGCCGGGGAGCGGCGCCACGCCTCCTGGCACCGCGAAGGCGGCGCCTCCGCCGAGCGCCCCCGCGGAGGTCCCCGCGCCCCCGGCGAGCAGCCCGTCTCACCAGGTGCCTGTCCAGCTGACTGACGGTCCGCAGCGACGGGGACGCCGCTTCGCGGTGAAACTGGAGATGGAGTTCCGGACCGAGCTGGACTTCGTGCGAGAGCATGCCCTCAACATCTCCAACGGCGGCCTCTTCGTGCGAACCGCGCACCGGCCGCTGCCCGACAGCGTCGTCACCGTGGACGTGAAGCTGCCCAACGGCGAGCGCCTGCAAGGAGACGCGGTGGTGGTCCACGTGGTGGACGACCCCTACACGGGCGGCGTGGGCCTGGCGTTCCTCAATGACGACGCGACGTTCTCCCAGACGCTGGACACGTACCTGGCGAGCCTCGCGGGCGGCCTGGCCTGAACATGGAAGAAGTGCGGGAAACCTGGCCTCGCGACCACGGCCGCTTCGAGCTGATGTCCCGGCTGGGGCGCGGTGGCATGGCGGAGGTCTTCCTCGCGCGCATGAAGCACGGCCCGCATGCCGGTGAGCACGTGGCCGTCAAACGCGTGCGGCCCGAGCGCACGCGCGACCCCGAGGCCCACGAGCAGCTCCTGCACGAGGCGGAGCTCGCCCGCTGTCTGCGCCACCCCTACATCGTGGGCTTCGTGGAGTACGGCGAGCTGCCGGACGGCGGCTACCTCGCGCTGGAGCTGGTGGAGGGGCCGGACCTGGGGCGCGTGCTGGCGCGGTGCCGCCGCCGCCGCATCGAGCTGCCCATCGACATCTCCGTGCTCATCGTCCGGCAGGTGCTGGAGGCCCTCGCGCACGCGCACCACGCCGTCAGCACCACTGGCCGCCCGCTGGGCGTGGTGCACTGCGACGTGTCCCCGCACAACGTGCTGCTGTCCCGCACGGGCGAGGTGAAGCTGACGGACTTCGGCGTGGCCCGCTCACGCGCGGGCGCGGTGAAGGACATCCGGCGCTTGGGCAAGCAGCACTACCGCTCCCCGGAGCTGCTCGCGGGCGACGTGTCCGTGGCGGTGGACCTGTGGGCGACGGCGGTGCTGCTCTACGAGCTGCTGGCCCTGGAGTCCCCCTTCCCCTCCGGGCCCGAGGAGCAGGTGGAGTCCTCCATCCGCGGTGGCCGGGTGACGCCGGTGCGCATGCGGGTGCCCCAGGTGTCCGACGCGCTGGCGCTGGTGCTGGACCGCGCCCTGGCGCCCGTGCCCTCCCAGCGCTTCAGCTCCGCGGAGCAGTTCGCCCGCGCCCTGGCGCCGCTGAGCGACGACCGCGTGGCCACGCCCCTGGCCGTGGCCGCCGTGGTGCGCGGGCTGATGGAGACCTGAGCCCGCGCGGCCCTTCACGCCACCTGCTGCCCCGAGGTGGTCGGCACCATGCCCAGGTCGCCCTCCACCACCAGCCGGCTGCGTCCGCCGCCCTGCTTCACCACGCGCACCTGCACGCCGATGCGCTCGGCCATGCCGCTGACGTGGGAGATGATGCCCACCTGCCGGCCCGTGGCCTGGAGCGCGTCCAGCGTGGCCAGGGCCACCTCCAGCGTCTCCGGGTCCAACGTCCCGAAGCCCTCGTCGATGAAGAGCGTCTCCACCTGCGTCGTCTCCGAGGAGAGGGACGCGAGCCCCAGCGCGAGCGCGAGCGACACCAGGAAGCTCTCGCCACCCGACAGGCTGGCCACGCTGCGGACCTCGTCGCCCATGTCGCCGTCCACCACCTGGAGGTCCAGGTCGTGCCCGGGCACGCGCATCAACCGGTAGCGCCGCGCCAGCTCGCGCAGGTGCGCGTTGGCGTGCAGCAGCAAGGCGTCCAGCGTGAGGCTCTGGGCGAAGACCTTGAAGCGCTTGCCGTCATGCGAGCCGATGAGGTCGCCCAGCACCTTCCACACCTCCGCCGCGCGGCGGCCCTCCTCCAGGGCGGCGGCCTCGGCGCCATGGCGCGCCCTCGCGCGGTCGTCGGCCTCCAGCCGCGCGTGCAGCGTGGCCTCGGCGTGACGGCGCGCCTCGGTCTCCGCGCGCAGGCGCTCGCGGGCCTCTCCCGCCTCCTGCTCGGACAACGCGGGAGGACCCGAGGCCTCATGCCGCGCGCGTTGCTCGCCACGCTCCGCCAGCACGGCGGTGGCCTGGGCGAGCGCCTCACGCAACGCGGCCAGGGCCCGCGCCTCCGCTTCGCGCCAGGCCGCGTCGTGGGCCAGCAGCGCGCGGACGGCCTCCAGCGTGGTGCCTTTCTCGGAGAGCCGAGCCGCCAGCGCGGCGGCTTCGGACTCCCGCAGGGTCAGGGCCTCCGCCCGGGTGCGCACGGCGTCCTCGGCGCGCGCCGTGGCGACCTGCACCGCCTGCTTCGCCGCCTCGGCGCGCTCACGGGCCCGCTCGAAGGCGGCCTCCGTGGCGTCCAGCCGCGACTGCAACTCGGCGCGGACCTCGGCCGTGGGGCGGCCTTGCAGCAGCGCCGCGCGGGCACGCGCCAGCTCCCCGCGCTCCTGCTCCTTGCGGGCCGCGAAGGCTTGGTGCTCCTCGGCGTGCCGGGCGCTCACCTCCATCAACCCCTGCGCCCGGGCGCGATGCCGCTGCTCCTCGGCCTCGCGCGCCTCGGCCTTCAGTCGCGCGTCCTCCTTGCCCTTCCACATCACCACGCGCTCGCCGCACTTGCGCCGGAAGGTGGCCGGGTCCTCCTCCAGCTTGCGGTCCCACCCCGCGTCCACGGTGAAGACGGGGGACACCTCCGCGATGACCTGCCGCAGCGTCTGCTCGGCGGCCTCGAGCCGGGCGTGAACATCCTTGAGCACCGTCTCCGCGCGCGACAGCGTCTCCTCCGCCTGACGCAGCGCCTCCGCCGCCACCTCGCGCCGCGTGCGCTGCGTCTCCAGCGCCGCGCGGGCTTCGCGCGCCGTCCGGGCCCGGGACTCCGCCGCCTGCTCCTCGTCCTTCAGCGCCGTGAGCCGCTCCGAGACCTCGACCCGCTCCGCGTCCAGCCACGAACCTGCTTCAGGCGAGCCCCCGACGGCCGGTGGCTCCGACGCGGCAAAACCCGGGCGAGACAGCCCGTCGCGACCCGCGAGCGCCGCATCGGCACCGGGCAGCGCCACCGGAACAGCGCCACCGGCCCGCACCGAAGCCCGCGAGGCGCTTTGCCGCCGCGCTGAAGCCGCCGTGCCTTGCTCCAGCCCTTCAGCCCCCTGTCCATCCGAGCCGAGGCGCACCGCGTCCGTCCACGCCGTGCGCCCCTTCGCCCAGTCCTCCGCGTGCGCGGCGGCCCGCGTCGCCGCGGACTGCCGGCGTGCCTCCGCCTGTCCCTCGCGCGCGCTGGCCGCGGCGCTCCGCGCGCTCGCCGCCACCTCGACCTGCGTGGCCCCGGTCCGCTCCTGCTCCAGCGCCTCCACGCGCGAGGCGGCCTCCGCCACCAGCCCATCGAGCGCGGAGGCCTCCCGCGCGTACGGGTGCTCCGCCGCGCCGCACAGGGGGCAGGCCTCTCCCTCGCGCAGCAGCGCACGGTGGGACGCATACCCTTGCGTGGCCTGCGCCAGCGACAGCGACCGCTGCGCCTCCTTCAACGCCGCCTCGCACTGCGTCCTCCGGGACTCCGCGGCACGGGCCTCCGCCGCGGCGCTCTCGGCCTCGGCCTTCGCCGCCGCCACCTCGCGGGTCGCCGCGCGCACCTCGGCCTCGTCCGCGACGAGCCCCTCGTGGGCGACCCTCAGCCCCCGCGCGGCCTCCTGCCGCGCCAACAGACGCTCCCGGAGCGCCCGCCGCTCCGCGCCCGTCTCCGTCCCCAGCGTAGCCTCCGCGTGGGTCGCGGCCGCCAGCGCCATCTCCTCCGCGCGGGCCGTGGCGTCGCGCTCCTCGCGCCGCAGGCCCACCGCCTCGCGCAGCCCCTCCACTTCACTCAGCCGCCGTCCCGACTCTTCACGGGCCTTGCGACGCTCCACCTGCGCCGCCTCGTAGCGCTCCAGCTCCCGCTGCCAGCGCGGCCACTCGCTGGTGAGCGCCACCCAGTGCGCCTTGTCCGTCAGCCAGCCCCGCGCGGCCTCCGCAGCGCCCCGGGCCTCGGCCTCCCGCGCGAGCACGGACTCCAGCTCCGCCCGGGCCTTGTCCAACGACGCCTGGGACACCTCCGCGCGCGCGCGCGCCTCCGCCGCCTCGCGCGAGACACCATCCAGCCGCGCGTCCAGCCGCGCCGCTTCCTCCAGCGCGGGGCGCGCCGCCACTTCCGACTCCTGCGCCGTGGCCCGCGCGGTCCCCGCCTCCAACAACTCCACCTGCCGCGCCGAGGCCCCCGCCAGCGCCGTCTCCACCTCCGAGGCCCGCGCCACCTGCGCCGCTTCCGCCTCCGCCCACCGGCGCTCCGCGGTCTCCACCGCCGCCACCGGCCCGCGGAAGGCCTCCGCCTCGCGGACCTCCTCGAGCCGGGCCGCACGAGGGCCCGCCGCGTCCAGCGCCGTCCGAGACTCCCGCGCCTTCAGCTCCGCCGCCTGCTCCGCGCCGCGCAACCCCGCTCGCGTCACGTGCCAGGCCGCCGCGCCCTCCGCTTCCTTGAGCCGCGCCTCCACCGCCTGCCGCGCCCGGGACTCCTCCCCCAGCGCCGCCTCCGCCGCCACGCGCTCCGCCTCCGGCATCAGCGCGATGGCCGCCAGCCCCTGCGCCCGCTTCGCCAGCGCCTCCTGCTCCGCCTTGTTCTTCTCGTGCGCGGCGATGGACAGGCGGCTGTACACCTCCGTGCCCGTCATCCGCTCCAGCAGCTCGGCGCGCTCGCTGGCATCCGCCTTGAGGAAGGCCGCGAACTCCCCCTGCGCCAGCAACGCCGAGCGGCGGAACTGGTCGAACGACAGCCCCAGCCGCTCTTGAATCGCGGTGAGCACCTCGCTCTTGGTGCGGCCCGTCACCTGCCCGGTGGCCACATCCATCAACTGCATCTCCTGGGGACGGAAGCGCCCCTCCGCGCGGTTGCGCGCGCGCCACACCGACCAGCGCGCCCGGTAGCGCCGCCCGTCCTTGCCCAGGAAGTCCACCTCCGCGAAGCCCTCGGCCGCGCCCCGGCGCAACATGCCGCGCACGTCGTAGGCGGACAGCCGCGCCTCCTCTTCTTCGTCCGCGCGGCCCACGGGCACACCGCCCCGGCCTCCCAGGCGGGGGGTGCGGTCGAACAGCGCCAGGCACAAGGCATCCAGCAACGTGCTCTTGCCCGCGCCCGTCGCGCCGGTGATCGCGAACAACCCCAGGCGGTCCAGCGGCGGCTGGTCCAGCTCCAGCGCGAAGTCCCCCGCGAAGCTCGTCAGGTTGGAACCGCGAATCGCGAGCACCTTCACGGCGACTCCTCCTGCACGTCGGACAGCAACGCATGGAAGGCCTCCAGCACCGCGGGCGCGGGAGGCTCCTCGAAGTCACGGGCGTAGCGCGCGCGGAAGACGTCCTCGGGCGTGCGCTCCTTCAGCGAGAGCCCCGGCTGCACCTCCGCCAGCGCGCCCCCCGTCCCCGTGTACGCGGGCGTCAGCTTCACCAGCCGCGCCGCCTTCCCCTCCAGCACCTTCTCCACCTTGTGCCGCAGCGCGGGCTCTGGACGGGGCAGCGACACGCACACCTCCAGGTAGGGCCGGCGCCAGTCCAGCGCGCCCTCTTCGTCCGCGGGCAGGGCCTCCAGCAGCGCGAGCACCGTCTCCAGCGGCGCGGCGTCCCGCCCCGGCACGCGCATCATCTCCGTGGTCCGCGGCACGGTGAGCGAGCGCACCTCGCCCAGCGACTCCCCCTCCAACTCCACCAGCAGCACCTGATGCCGGTAGCCCGCCTCCGACAGCGACAGCGGCAGGGGTGAGCCGCTGTAACGCACACCCTCGCGCCCCCCCACCCGCTGCGCCTTGTGCAGGTGCCCCAGCGCCGCGTAGGCGACGTCCTCCGGAAACAGCTCCACGGGCAGCGCGTGCTGGTTGCCGCCCAGGATCTTCCGCTCGCTCAGCACGGACAGCTCCGTGCCCGTCATGTAGCAGTGCCCCATGGCCACCAGCGCCTGCCCCGCCTGACGCCTGCGGCGCGCCGCGGCCAGCACCTCCGCGTACACCGTGCGCACGCCCTCCACCAGCCGGTCGCTCGCGTCCAACGGCACCGGAGGCAGGTCGGAGGGCCGCAGGTACGGCACCGCCGCCACCCACGCGCCCACCCGCCCCTTCGCGTCGTGCAGCGGCACCAGCAGCCGCTCCAGGTCCACCAACCCTCGGGAGCGAGGCAGCCCGCCCACCACGCGCACGCCCAGCGCCGCGAACAGCGGGTCCGGTGCATCCAGCCGCGCCGCCGAGTCGTGGTTGCCGCCAATCACCACCACGTCCAGCCGGGGCAGGCGCCGCCGCGCCTTGGCGACGAACTGGTACCAGGCCGCCTGCGCGTCCGCGCTGGGGTTCGCCGTGTCGAAGATGTCCCCGGCCACCAGCAGCGCGTCCACCGCCTCCGCTTCCAGGGTCTCCAACAGCCAGTCCAGGAAGGCGGCGTGCTCCGCGTCCCGCGAGACGTCGTACAGCGTGTGTCCCAGGTGCCAGTCCGACGTGTGCAACAGGCGCATCAGGCGTTCACCCTCCCTCTTTCCCGTGGCGCGCTGGCCGGCGGGCAGCCTCCATCAAGGAGGCGGCTCGCTCCAAGCGGCGTGCGCCTGCTCCCTTACTCCCTCCGTCTGACATGCGCGCAAGTTCTTGAAAATCCACGCCGTTCTGGAGAGGACGCCCCGCCACGTCCCGCGAGTGGGCCCTCACGCGCGGAGGGGGTTGGCCGATACGGCCCGAGCAGGGATGCTGCCGGTCATGACCATCCTCCAAGTGAAGATCTTCGCCACCTTCCTCGGGGTGGGCCTCGCCATCGTGTCCCTCATCGGCGCCTACTACTGGCGAATCTGGAAACGGCAAATCAAGGTGTGGGGGGACTTCGCGGCGAGCCGGGGCTGGCGCTTCGAGTTCCAGCCGGGGTTCATGAACTTGATTGGAACGCTGAGGCTGGACGGCGAACACGCCGGGCGGCCCTTCATCGTCGAGACCGAGCACCGGGGCTTCGGCAGGTACCGGCACATCGTGACCATCATCCGGCACGACCTGGGCCCCCGCTTTCCCCGCGAGGTGACCATCCGGCCCGAGAAGCTGGCCCACAAGCTCGGCAAGCTCATTGGCGTGAGGGACGAGGAGATTGGGGACACGCAGCTCGACGCCGCGCTGGACCTGAAGAACGTCACGCCCCAGGCCAGAGACCTGCTGCTCGGCGGGCGCCTGCACCGGCCGCTGCTGAACCTGGTCCGCGGCTTCGAGACCTTCACCATCGAGAACGGCAAGCTGACGGCGGAGGTGATTGACGTCCCCCGCACCACCATCGCGCTGTACACCCTGCTGGCGCCCGTGCGCGAGCTGGCGGACGCCATGCCGTCCTCGCGTGACGCGTCCCACGAGCACGAGGGCGACGCCACACCGGAGGCCGCCGGCGCATGAGCTCTGACACCTTGGCATCGCTCGTTCCGTACCTGCTCGTCCTCGCCGCGCTGGGGCTCTTTGGCGTTGTCTACTGGAAGGACCACCAGCGCAGGGACCGGGCCTGGAGGGAATTCGCGGCCAGTCGGGACTGGGACATCACCGCCTCATGGAACCGGTGGTCCATCGACGGCCTCCACGGGCGGAAGCGGTTCCAGATTCGCACCGAGTACATCCGCAGGGGCAGCTACACTCGCGGGCGCGAGTACCCTTATGCCGTGGTGTCCCTGGAGCTCGGCGAGGCCCTTCCGGCCATGACGCGCATTCGCCCGGAGAAGCTCGGCCGCAAGGTTCTCAAGGTCTTCGGCAAGGGAGACGAGGAGGTCGGCGACGCGGAGCTCGACAACGCCTTCGAGCTGGAGAACCTCTCCGACGAGGTCCGGGCCGTGCTGCGAACACCGGACGTGCGGCGGCAACTCCTGGTGCTCCGCCGTCGCTTCGACTCCTTCAGCATCGAGGACACGCAGCTCACGGCGCGGCATCAAGGCTTGCCGAACAGCGTCGCGACGCTGGAGGCCCTGGTGACTCCAGCGCTCGAACTCAGCGACGCCCTGGACCAGGCGGTCGAAGGGCGCCGCGAACGTCGTGACGGCTGAACGCGCTCAGCGCACGCGCGGCCGCCTGCGCTGAAGCGCCAGCCACGCGAGCGCGCCCCAGGCGACTGGCGCCAGCGGCATCGCGTTGCAGTCGCAGCCGCCCGGCTCATTGGGCGGCGGGGGCTGCGAGCCCCCATCGGTCCCGGCATCCGTGCCCGCGTCCGTCCCGGCATCCGTGCCCGCGTCCGTCCCGGCGTCCGTGCCCGCGTCGGACGGGAGCGGCCCGCAGGGCGCGTCCCCCACGCACACCGTGGCCTCGGCGGAGCCCGACTGTCCCGCGGTGTCCACCACGACGAAGCGCACGTGGTGCCAGCCCGGCGTCAACTCCGTGGTGTCCCAGCGGTTGTGCTCACCGCCGAAGTGGAAGTGATTCCCGATCTGCACGTCGGTGTAGCGCAGTACGTCGTCGACGTAGAACTCCGCGTGGGTGCAGCCCACGTCATCCACGCAGTCGCCGTAGAACTCCGCCGTGGCGCCCGAGACGTGCTCACCGTCCTCGGGCCGCGTGAGGATGGCGGCGGGCGGCGAGTCCGGGTTCACCGTGATGACGAAGGACTGCTCCGCGTCCGGCGCCACTCCATTGCCGACGCGCACGGTGACCTCGACCGCGCCCACCTCGGTGGGCTCCCAGGTGATGACACCCGTGGTGGCATCGATGTTCATGCCAGGCACCGCGGTCAGCAGGGCATGGGTCGCCGCGGGACGGGCCCTCGACTGAACCTCGTAGCGGTACGGGTTGCCCACGAACGCGGCGGTCACCGGCTCGGAGAGGATGACGGGCGGCAGCGGGTCCGTGTCCTGCTCGGTGGCCTCCACCTCCCGCGCGTCCAGGCCCGGGGCGGACACGGTGATGATGGCCACGCCGTCCTCATTGTCGGCATCCGGCGCGGCGGCCAGGGTGACCTCCTGGGGCGCGCTCCAGTTGGAGACGTTGAAGTTCAGCGTCTCGCCGGACTGGACGGTGATGTCCTCGTCCCCCCGGGTGCGCGTCACGTTCACCGTGACGTTGCGCTGGGGCCGCTGTGACAGCGACACGCTGAACGTCGCCGTCCCGCCCTCCACGACCGCCACCTGGGACGCGCTCAACACCAGGCGCGGCGAGTTGTTGTCGATGGTGGTGGCCACCACCGAGACGTCTTCCAGCCCCGCCGCGGTCACCATGAACGTGGCGACATCCGGCTCGGTGTCCTCATCCTCCACCGCGGTGAGCGTCACCACCTGGGGAACGTTCCAGTTGGCCGCGGTGAAGGTGAGCGCCGCGCCGCTGACGACGCTCAGGTCCTCGGAGCCGCCCATCGCGCGGGACACCTGCACGGCGACCTCGGAGGACGGCGCCTCGGCCAGGCTCACCGTGAAGGCGGCGCGTCCCCCCTCCTCCACGCGGGGATACAGGCCGGACACCACCAGCTTCTGCCCCGGCGCCGCGGGCGTGATGCGCCGCAGGGTGCCGCCCGTCACGCCGATGGTGTAGAGCGCGCCGTCCGGGCCCACCGCCATGTCCACCTGGGAGCTGAAGCCCGTGGCCCACTCGTCCACCGTGGCCACCGAGTTGTCCTGCTCCAGGGTGACACGCGTGAGCTGCCCGGAGTTGTAGTCCCCGAAGAAGTAGTTGCCCTGGTACTCCGCGCCATACAGCGTCGAATCGTAGAAGGTGCCACCGGTGATGGACCCACCGAGCCGCTGCGTCGTGGCCGTGCCACCGCCGCTCGCCGCATCCGGAAGCGAGGGCTGCGCCACGGTGAAGGTCGTGTTGCTGGGCACACTGGCCACCCGCAGCGGGCCGTTGAAGCTCGCGTCCCCCACGCCCGCGAGCGTGAGCAACTCACCCTTGCGGATGCCATGGTTCCCGGTGGTGGTGAAGGTGGCCACGCCGCCAGCGCGCACCGCGCCCCCCGAGGTGAGGTTGCGGGTGTCGGCGCCGTTGGTGCGGTACTTCACGACGGGCGTGATGAAGTCGTTTCCGGCGGGCTGGTTGTTCTCGTAGTCGGAGTAGCCGGCGTGGCTCCTGCGGCCGACGACGAAGACCTGCTCGTAGCCCGTGCCCACGCTGTTCACCCACAACGCGCCGGTGGCGGGCTGGAAGGTGAAGGTGAAGGGATTGCGCAAGCCGCGCGCCCAGACGTACTCGCTGTTCGGGCCCACGCCATCGTTGAAGGGGTTGTCGTTGGCGGGCGTGCCATCCAGGTTCGCACGGCTCACCTTGGACGCCATCGACGTCAGGTCCGCGTTCACGCCCGTGCCGTTGCCCAAGTCTCCAATGGCCCAGTACAGCTTGCCATCCGGACCGAAGCCCACGGCGCCGCCGTCATGGTTCGCGCCCCGCGTGGGCAACCGATTGACGACGACGGTGCGCGCCGCGCCCACCCCATTCGCATCCGTGTAGCGGACAATCTGCTGCTCCGTCGCCGAGACGGTGACGAAGACATAGACGTAGCGGTTGACCACGTAGTTCGGGTCGAACGCGATGCCGATGAGACCGCACTCGCTGTTCGTGTAGACGCTGGGCTCGGTCGCGAACACCCGCGTCACCAGCGTGGTGTTGCCGGGCTGCGTCTCGGGCTGGCCGTCCTTCAGCGACACCACCCGGATTTCGCCTGTCTTGCGGATGATGAACAGGCGGCCGGAGCCATCCGGTGCCCACGCCATCCCCGTGGCCTGGGTCAACGAGTTGGAGGTGAAGGGAGACTCCACGAAGCCCGAGGGCACCGCCGCCACCGCGGGCGAAGACAGCCCCAACAAGCCGAGCAACATCCAGGAAGAGCGCATGGCCCGAGAGGATACCCGCACACCACGTCGCCCTGTCAGCGGCGCCCGATACCGCCCGCCAGGTCTGGGGTCGCGGTGGTTTTGCACCGTGGCGGGATTCCGCCGCGGGCGTCCACGCGCCCCCAACCCTCAGCCGGTGGCGGCCAGCGTCTCCTCGAACACCGAGCGCACGCGGACGGCCAGCTCCTGCGGGTCCGCTCCGAACGACTCGGGCGGCAGCGCGGGGAGCACGCGCACGCGGATGGACGCGGTGGGGCTCATCCAGGGCCCGTCACCGTCCAGCAACCCCGGCGTGCCCTCCACCACGATGGGCACCACCGGAACGTGCTCTTCCACCGCGAGTTGGAAGGCGCCGCGTTTGAAGGGCAGCAGCTGACCGCCCTTCGAATACGTGCCCTCCGGGAAGATGAGCACCGGCATGCCCCGGCGGAGCCAGCGGCGGCACGGGTCCAGGAGCTGGTGCATGGCGGTGGAGGAGCCCCGGACGATGGGCACGTACGCCAGCAGCGTCATCATCCACCCCACGAGCGGCAGCGAGAACAGCGACGCCTTCGCCACGAACTTGTAGGGGTGGAACAAGCCCATGACGGCGAGGATGTCCGCCGCGGACTGGTGGTTCACCACGATGACGCAGGGTCCTTTGGGAAGGAGCTCCCGGCCCTCGATGCGCGTGCGCCAGCCCGGGGAGGCATGCAGCCACAGGCCGTAGCACCACCGGCACACCAGGGAGTGCAGCAGTCGTCGGTCCCGGTCGAACGGGTACGTGACGACGAGCAGCAGCGCGCCCAGGGTGAACAGCACCGGCGCGGTGAGCAGGAAGACGACCCAGAACCAGAGCGTGACGGCGTACTTCATGGCGAGGTGCCCTGCATACCACCTTCCAGTCAGCCCAGGCGCCGCTTCCTTCCATCACGCCACAGGCCGCCCTCCTGACCAGGCGTGCCGGTTCACCGCGGCAAGGCCTTCGCTCGACGGCTCGCGCCTCGACTTGCGCGGCGGGCCCGGCGCCCCACCGTTAGCGCAGCGGGCAGCACCTCGCGAGGCAGCACCCCGGGAAGACGTCACACGGGCATCACTGCCCGCACACTCACTTGCCCGGCGGCCACGCAGGCGGCGTAAGGTGCCCGCCGAACCCAAACCGGAGGAGGCAACGGAATGGACGCGCATCAGGGCCTGCACATCGAGACCCACCCCCGAGAGGGCGACCCGCTGGTCCGTGCCCGCCGGCCGGACCCCTGCGCGCTGGTGCTCTTCGGCGCCACGGGGGACCTGGCCCAGCGCAAGCTGTTCCCAGCCCTGTTCGAGCTGGCACGCGACCACCTGCTGCCGGAGAACTTCGCCGTCGTCGCCTTCAGCCGCTCGGAGGGCGACACCGAGACGTTCCGGCAGCACGTGAAGGACTCCCTGCAGAAGTTCTCCCGGACCCAGCCCCTGGACGAGCAGGTCTGGAAGGACTTCGCCCCGCGGCTGGAAATCATCTCCGGCGGCTATGACGACCCGAAGTCCTTCGCGCGGCTGCGCGAGGAGCTCGACCGGGTGGCCCAGAAGTTCGGCACCCAGGGCAACCAAGTCTATTACCTGGCCACGCCCGCCTCCACCTTCCCCCAGATTCTGCACGGCCTGGCGGACTCGGGCCTGCTGAAGCGCCAGGAGCAGGCGGACCAGAAGCCGTGGCAGCGGCTCATCATCGAGAAGCCCTTCGGCCGGGATTTGGAGAGCGCCCGCGCGCTCAACCACGAGCTGGCGTCGGTGTTGGACGAGCGGCAGATCTTCCGCATCGACCACTACCTGGGCAAGGAGACGGTCCAGAACATCCTCGTCTTCCGCTTCGCCAACGCCATCTTCGAGCCGCTGTGGAACCGGCAGCACATCGACCACGTGGAAATCACGGCGGCGGAGACGCTGGCCGTGGAGGGCCGCGCCGGCTTCTACGACGAGACGGGCGTCATCCGGGACATGGTGCAGAACCACCTGCTCCAGGTGCTCGCGCTGTGCGCCATGGAGCCCCCGGTGTCCTTCGGCGCCGAGGACATCCGCGACGAGAAGAACAAGGTGTTCCGCGCGCTGCGTCCGCTGGAGGGCCGTGAGGTCTCCCGCGCCGTGGTGGTGGGCCAGTACGAGGGCTACCTCCAGGCGAAGGGCGTGAAGGAGGGCTCGCGCACGCCGACCTACGTGGCGATGAAGATGAACATCGACAACTGGCGCTGGGCGGGCGTGCCCTTCTACCTGCGCGCGGGGAAGAACCTGAAGAAGCGGCTGACGGAGGTGTCCATCCACTTCAAGTCGGTGCCCATCAGCCTCTTCTCCGGCGAGAACGCCACCTGCCAGCGGCTGCAGCCCAACGTGCTCACGCTGCGCATCCAGCCCCAGGAGGGCATCGCGCTCTCCTTCGAGTCCAAGGTCCCCGGCGAGGACGTCAACATCGCGGGCGTCACCATGGACTTCAACTACGAGGAGACGTTCCAGCGCCCGGTGCCCGAGGCCTACGAGCGCCTGCTCCTGGACTGCATGCGCGGCAACGCCACGCTCTATGCCCGCAAGGACAGCGTGGAGCAGGCGTGGACCTACGTGACGCCCATCCTGGAGGCCCTGGCGTCGGGTGAGGGCGGCCCCGCGCACCCCTACAAGCCGGGCAGTTCCGGCCCGGACGCCGCCGCCGCGCTGCTGGCCCGGGACGGCCGCCGGTGGACCGCGCTGTGAGCGCCCCGCGCACGCACGTCGTCCCCACCGGCGCCCTGTCCCAGCAGGCCGCGGACTGGATGGCGGACGCGCTGCAGACCACGCTCGCTGCCCAGCCCCGCGCCAGCCTCGCGCTGTCGGGGGGCAGCACGCCGGGGCCCGCGTACCGGGCGCTCGCGACGCGGGTGCTCCCGTGGGAGCGCGTGGACATCTACTTCGTGGACGAGCGCTTCGTGCCGCCCGACCACGCGGAGAGCAACTACCGGCTGGTGGAGGACACGCTGCTGCGCCCGCTCCAGCTGGCCCCGTCGCAGGTCTTCCGGATGGAGGGCGAGCGCGAGGACCGCGACGACGCCGCGCGCGACTACGCGGCCAGGCTGCCCGCCGTGCTGGACGTGGTGCTGCTGGGCATGGGCGATGACGGGCACACGGCCAGCCTCTTCCCCGGCCACGCCGCGCTGGAGGAGCACGAGCAGCGCGTGCTGGCGGTGGTGGGCCCCAAGCCGCCGCCCTGGAGGCTGACCCTGACGCTGCCGGTGCTGCAAGCCGCGCGGCAGGTGCTGACCCTGGTGTCGGGCGCGGGCAAGCGGGACACGGTGCGCCGGGCGCTGGCGGGAGACTCGAGCCTCCCCGTGGCCCGGGTGACGAACACGGAGTGGATGCTGGACCCCGCCGCCGCCGGGCGGTGAGGGCCATGACTGAGACCTTCAGGAGGAGTCGACGATGAGTGAGGCAAAGGGCGCGCAGTTTGGCGTGGCGGGCATGGGCGTCATGGGGGCGAGCCTCGCCCTCAACATCGCGGACCGCGGCTTCCGGGTCGCCGTGTGGGACCGCCACCCGGAGCGCATCGACGAGCTGCACCAGAAGCACGGGCACCCCGAGGTCTGGGGCACCGCCTCCCTGGAGGACTTCGTCCAGCGGCTGGAGCGCCCGCGCAAGGTGCTGCTGATGGTGACGGCGGGCGCGGCGGTGGACTCCATGGTGGAGCGCCTGACGCCGCTGTTGTCCGAAGGCGACATCATCCTGGACGCCGGCAACTCCTGGTTCCAGGACACGCGCCGCCGCGAGGAGCAGTGCAAGGCGAAGGGCCTCCACTTCCTGGGCGTGGGCGTGTCCGGCGGCGAGGAGGGCGCGCGCCACGGCCCGTCCATCATGCCGGGCGGCGCCCCCGCGGCGTATGAGCAGGTGCGGCCGGTGTTCGAGGCCATCGCCGCGACGACGGACCTGGGCCCCTGCGTCACCTACGTGGGCAAGGACGGCGCCGGCCACTTCGTGAAGATGGTGCACAACGGCATCGAGTACGCCGACATGCAGCTGCTCGCGGAGACCTACGACGTGCTGCGCCGCGGGCTGGGCCTGGAGGCGGACGCGCTGGCGGACCTGCTCTCCCAGTGGGACCACGGCATCGCCGGGTCCTTCCTGCTGGAGACGACCATCAAGGTGCTGCGCCAGAAGGACCCGGAGACGGGCAAGCCGCTGGTGGACCTGATTCTCGACAAGGCCGGCCAGAAGGGCACCGGGAAGTGGACGGTGCAGGTGGCGCTGGACCTGGCCGTGCCGATTCCCTCCATCGCCGCGTCGCTGGACGCGCGCATCCTCTCCTCCATGAAGGACGAGCGCGTCGCCGCGGCCCCGAAGCTGAAGGGCCCCGACGCGCGGCTCACCCAGGAGGAGCAGGCACAGCTCGCCGCGTGGACGCATGACGCGCTCTACGCCGCGCGCGTGGTGACGTACGCCCAGGGCATGCGGCTCATCCAGGCCGCGTCGCAGGAGTACGGGTGGAACATCAACCTGGCGGAGCTCGCGCGCATCTGGCGGGGCGGCTGCATCATCCGCGCGAAGCTGCTCACGCCGCTGCGCGAGGCCTTCCAGCAGCAGCCCACGCTGCCCAACCTGATGGTGTCCGACGCCTTCGCTCCCGTGCTGGAGAAGATGGCGCCGGCCTGGCGCCAGGTGGTGGGCGTGGCCACCCGCGTGGGCATCCCCGTCCCCGTGTTCAGCGCGTCACTGGCGTACCTGGACAGCTACCGCACCGCGGAGCTGCCGCAGAACCTCACCCAGGCCCAGCGCGACGCCTTCGGCGCGCACACGTATCAGCGCAAGGACCGGCCCGATGCGGGCTTCGTCCACACGGAGTGGGGCAAGTAGCCGTGACATGTGTTCCCGGGCACACACGCCGGCGCCCGGGAACACAGACAAGGGAAGTCTTCAGCACCACTGAATGTCTCAAACAGCCGTGAGACATGCCGTCACATCAAGTTCGCTACCGGGCGTGTCAGTGCGTAACAGGCACGTGCCAATGTTTGCACATGCATACAAGTGCTCGCTTTTCACCGAGCGCTGCATCTAGCTTTCCCGGCTATGCGAACCTCCCTCCGTTTGTCGTCTTTCGTCCTGGCTTCGACCCTCTTCACCGGCTGTCTCGGCGCCGAAGGGGAGGACACGGAAGTCCTCGAGTCCCAGCAGCAGGAGGCCACGGACCCCACGTTCCGCCTGTACAACATCGTCGAGGCCGTGCTCCCCGCCGGCAACTACGACGGCCTCCCCGGCGATGAGTGCATCGCGCTGGTGAAGCCCGAGTACCGTCTGCGCAAGGTCATCCTCGTGGAGACCGCGGGCGCCAACGGCGCCTGCGCGCTCAACGCCTACAGCGCGGGCAACGCCATCAGCTTCACCTGGGGCGACACCTCCGTCTACCAGGGCTCGGCGGGCATCGCCGCCATCCGCACCGCGCTCTCCGACACGAACGGCGCCGTGCACCGGCTGGTGGGCGCCGTCACCTCCGAGGCCGCCACCCTGACGCACCTGCAGGCCTTCCTCGCGCAGTCCGACGCCGCGCAGACCAGCGACCTGGCGACCTACCCCGCCACCCGCGTCCACTCCCTCTACGATTTCGAGGGCCAGGAGCAGGTCAACGCCGAGGCCGCCTACCAGGCCGTCCGCGTCCGGCAGAACTGTGAGCAGCCCGGCACGCCGCGCCTCGAGGCCCTCTTCAACAACGGCTACGTCTACGGCTATCGCGCCAGCAACACCGGCAGCTGCCACAGCGGCTGGTTCACCCGCCGCCACACCTACAACCGTGAATGGCGCCGCGTCCACACGTACGAGTACTCGGAGTGATTGACTCGGTGAGCGTGTGACATCCAGGGTGACGTCTGACACCCCATTGACAGGCGTCACCCTTTCCCGGAATTCCCAGACACATCCCGCGCAAGGACAGGCATCCGGTCGAGATAGCGCGGCGCACCTTTCCCGAACACCAGACATCAGGCATCGTTGAGTCTCCCCACAACGCATCCGCTTCCGGTTTAGCCGCCGCTCCCGAGGGATGCCTCACGCTTGCGCCGTTCACGCTCGCGGCGCTGCTGGCGTGAGCGGGCGGTCACCTCCGCGATGAG
>BNCN01000001.1 GCA_014656495.1 Comamonas sp. KCTC 72670 | reverse complement strand
CTGCACATTCCAGGGGCGGAACTTCTTGCTCATGGGGGCATTGAGCCCCCTCAACTCCTGCAGGGCAAGGGCCCTTCGCGATTACCGCGACAGGCTCCTAGCGCTTCCGCAAAGTGGGTTTGTTCAAACCCATCCACGGGAGATGCATATTGACCTCCCCTGCCTGAGGATTTGGGTAAGTTGATGCCAGAACTAACGGGGCTCGCGTCAGCGCTCACCACAGCCCCTGCTGACGCAGCAGTTCCGCCAGCGGGTGCGCGCCCAAACCGTGCGCGTCGAAGAGCCTGCCCGCGGCCTCGTGCGTGGGGTTCGTCCAGGCGATGCGCTCCGGTCCGTCCTCCGGAGCGTTGCCGCACAGCAGGAGCGACGCCCGCAGCACCTCGGCGGACGGGAAGAGCGTGTGCTCGAAGAGGAGCGGATTCTGGCTGGTGAGGAACACCTGCCGCCCCCCCAACTCGCGCATCGATGCTTCCACCCATCGCGGGTGCAGACCATTCGCCAGCTCGTCCGCGATGGCGAAGTCCTCATTCACATCCAGGTAGTAGAGCAGTGACAGCAGCCGCTTCTGCCCGAAGCCCAGCTCCGCGTGCGTCAGCTCCCGGCCATCGCGCCGCGTGAAGTGGAACCCAAATCCCCCAAACCCCACGCGCCCGCCGTTCTCGAACGAGCGCTTCTCCACCACCTCCACCCGGAACCGCCCGGACGCGAAGCCCGCCAGCGCCACGAACTTCGCCAGGAAGCTGCCTTCCCGCGCGTCGTGCGTCAGCTCCAGCACGTCGGGCGCGGACGGCTGCTCCATCCGCTCTCTCAGCCAGCCCGGCATCCACGTGGGCAGCGCCATCAGCCCCAGGGGAAACACCTCGCCGTCCCGCACCTCCATCGCGTAGCGGATGGCGCCGATGCGCTCGAACATGCCCAGGGCTTCATCGAAGCGCTGCGGCGCTAGCAGGAAGGTGCGGCGCAGCAGCTCCTTGAGCCGGTCCTTCATGCCCGCGTCGATGAACTGCGCCGTCATGAACAGCAGCGTCCACACGGACCGGTCCAGCAGCGACCAGTGCATGCTCCGCGACCACACCGCCTCGCCGTCCACCTTGCAGTCGATGCCCGCCGCGTCCGCGCGCATCTGGAGCCGCGCGGACGGCGAATGGAACCGCACGTCCACCTCGATGCGCGGGTGCAGCCCGGACTCGGGCACCGTGGGCGTGCGCAGCGGCATCAGCTCCGCGCCCTTGCGCGGCGGGGCGTCCGCGTCCGGCTCCGGGGCGTTGCGCTCGTTCCGGGCGAAGACGTGCAGCTTCATGCCCGGGAAGGCCAGGTCGTACTCCAGCGCGAACGGCTCGTGGATGAGGCCGGAGAAGTCCGACCCCAGCACCGTGGAGATGAGCTCCAGCAACGTCGTCCGGCCCGTGCCATTCTCCCCCAGCACCAGGTTGCAAGAAGGGCTGAACACCAACGAGGTGCCAGGGACGACGTTCCGGTAGTGGTGGACCTCGAGCCGCGTGAGCTTCATGGGACTCCTCGGCGCGCAGCATGGCCAGTGTGGGCGCGCGGGGGAACCACGCAATGTCACGGAATGTCCACCGCCATTCGTGTGTAGTGGGCGCCCGAGCCCCTCCCTGGATGCTCGCCGCATGACGCGGTGCAGGCCAAGGTGGAACGTGAGGTGGAGCGAGACCTCGTCTATACACTCCGCCGGCTCTGCGACCCTAAGGTCGGAAAGGACGAAGTGAGGACGATGAAGAACACGCTTCTCGGCTGTATGGCCTCCGCGCTCATGACCCTGACGGCGATGCCCGCGATGGCGCAGCTCAAGCTGCCCGCGCCCAGCCCCGCGGCGAAGGTGTCGCAAGAGGTGGGCGTCTCCGAGATTTCCATCGAATATTCCAGCCCCGCCGTGAACGGCCGCAAGGTCTGGGGCGAGCTCGTTCCCAACGACAAGGCGTGGCGCAGCGGCGCCAACGCGGCGACGAAGATTACCTTCAGCCACCCCGTCACCTTCGGCGGCAAGGCCGTCCCGGCGGGCTCGTACGCCATCGTCAGCCTGCCCTCGCAGAAGGGCTGGAAGGTGATGCTGAACACCGACCTGGGGCTGTGGCGCGGCGGCACGCCGTACGACGCGGCGAAGGACGTGGCCTCGGTCAGCGCCACCACCACCGAGATTCCGTCGCGTGAGCGCCTGACGTACGTCTTCTCCGACACCACGGACAACGGCACGCGCCTGGACCTGGAGTGGGAGAAGCTGCGCGTCTCCGTGCCCATCCAGGTGGACACGGCCGCCCTGGCGAAGGCCAACATCGAGCAGGCGCAGAAGAACACGGCCGGCATGCACGCGAGCGCGGCCTCCTACATCGCGGAGACCTCCAAGGACTACGCGGCGGCCCTGAAGCACGCGGACGCGGCCGTGGCCGCCAACCCCACCTGGTACAACCACTGGGTGCGCGCGGGCGTCCTGTCGAGCATGGGCAAGTGGGCGGATGCCCGCAAGTCCGCGCAGGCCGCGTGGGACCTGGGCCAGAAGGACAAGAACTTCTTCTACCGTGACCAGGTCTCGAAGGCCCTGGCGGAGTGGAAGAACAAGAAGTAGCCCGCTGCCTCCCGAGGCCCCTCAGCGATGACGGGGCCTCGCGAGGAGCTGGCGGTAGAGCGCCTCGTAGCGGTCGATGGCGGGCTCCTTCTGGAAGTGCTCCAGCACCCGAGCCCGCGCCCGCCGTGAGAACCCCATCCAGCGCTCCGCGTCCTCCACCAGCGTGAGCACGTGCTGGGCCATGGCCTGCACGTCGCCCAGCGGGGCGAGGAAGCCCGTCTCCCCCTGCGTCACGAGCTCGGGGATGCCGCCCAGGTCGCTGGCCACCACGGGCACGCCGCAGCTCAGGGCCTCCAGGGCCGCGAGCCCGAAGCTCTCCTGCTCACTGGGGAGGAGGAAGACGTCCGCCGCCGCGAGCAGCTCCTCGAAGCGGTCCTGCTTGCCCAGGAAGGCGACGCGGCCCTCCAGTCCCTTCTCGCGCAGCATGCGCTCCGCGGGCGAGCGCTCCGGGCCATCCCCAATCATCACCAGCCGGCAGGGCCGCCGCTTGTGGACCTCGGTGAAGATGGCCACCACGTCGGCGATGCGCTTCACCGGCCGGAAGTTGGAGATGTGGATGAGCACCGGCTCGGGCTCGCGCAGCGCGGGGAAGAGGGGCCGCAGGCACGCGCGGTCCCTCACCGGCGCATAGCGCGCGGTGTCCACGAAGTTGGAGATGACGTCGATGGGGACGCTCTCCGGAATGTCGAAGCCCTTCCACGTCGCGCGGCGCAGGTAGGCCGAGGGCACCGTCACCGCGTCGCTGCGCATGATGGAGAAGCGGGTGATCGGCAGGTAGCTGGGGTCGATGCCCACCAGCGTCGTGTCCGTGCCGTGCAGGGTGGTGACGACGCGCGGCGCCTTGTGGCCCAGCACCTCGCGCGCCATCCACGCCGCGGTGGCGTGGGGTACGGCGTAGTGGACGTGCAGGATGTCCAGCCGCTCGTAGTTGGCGACCTCGATCATCTTCGAGGCCAGCGCGATGGGGTAGGTGCTGGACTGCTGGAGCGCCGGGTAGTCGGTCTCCGTCACCTCGTGGAAGAAGACCTTCCGGTTCGCGCCGTGGAGGCGGACGGGCAGGTCTCGGGCGATGAAGTGGACGCGGTGACCCCGGTCCGCCATCGCGAGGCCAATCTCCGTGGCGACCATGCCGCTGCCGCCGAAGGTCGGAAAGCAGGTGATGGCCACGTTGAGCGGGGCGTTCATGAGCGTGCCGGGAAGAACAGGGGCCGGGCGAAGCTATTCCTGCGGAAGTGGTCGACGGGGTCCGTCACGCTCAATGCCTCACGTACGACGTAGGGCTCGCCATGGGTGACGCCAATCTGCGCGCCATAGAAGCGGTCCCGGGCCTCCAGCGAGGACAGCGACAGCGGCGAGCCCACCAGCGTGGGAGGCGCCTCCGGCCGGGGCAACACCTGGCTGGCGTAGCAGTGCACCGCCGCCAGCTTGCGCTCGTAGACGCTGGAGACGTCGACGATGAAGCTGGGCTCGGCGAGGTGCCGCAGCGGGTAGTAGAGCACCTGCCGGGGCGTGAAGGGCTCCGCGGTGGGCTCGGCGTCGAACTTGCGCACGCCCGCGAAGAAGAGGGCCCGCGTCACCAGCGCGCTGGTGGCCTCGTGGTCGGGGTGCCGCTCCTTCTCCCAGGGCACGAGGACCAGCTCCGGGCGCAGGCGCCGCAGCGCCTCCACCACGCGCGTCACGGCGGCGGTGCGCGCGCGCTCGGGCTCGGGCGTGTCGAAGCCCGCCCACGGACTGACCCAGCCGTCGGGCAGCTCCAGGTTCTCCCGGTGGGCCAGCCCCAGGGCGCGGCTGGCGGCCTGGGTCTCCTCGGCGCGGGACTCCAGCGTGCCGCGTGAGCTCTTCTCGCCGCGCGTCAGGTCGACGATGCCGGTGCGGTGGCCCCGGGCGGCCAGGCTCGCGAGGAGCCCGCCGCAGAAGAGCTCCACGTCGTCTGGATGCGGACCGAAGGCGAGGACGTCGATGCCGTACGTCGTGGCCGGAGCCGTCATGGGGTCAGGTCCTTCGAGTCGCCGGAGAAGGGCACGCACGCCTCCAGCACCTGCCGCGTGAAGGCACGCGTTCCAATGCGAGCGGCGAAGTAGGGCAACCCGAGCACGCGCTCCTGGGGCGCGTCATGGGGAAAGAGGAAGGCGCGCAGCCGGTCCACCCGCTCGGAGGCCGTGGTGTCGCGCCGGGCGAGCGCGCGGCGGTAGCGGCCCGTCAGCCGGGACACCGCGACGCGCACCGTGGCCCGCGTGCGTTGGACGGCGTCCTGGAGGTTCGCGTCCGCGGACGTCACCTGCCCGGCGAGCTGCTCCAGCTCCGCGGAGAAGGCGCCGAAGAGGCGCGCTTCCAGGGACTCGGGGGACGCCAGGGGCTCGGGGGCGTCGCGGGTGGCCAGCTTCGTCAGCAGGGCCTCGCGGGGCACCTGGACCTCGTCGGGCTGGAGCGCCAGCGTGTGCAGCCAGCGGCGCGTGCGGTCATCGAGCACGCGGAAGCGCGAGCGCGGAATGGCCAGGGGCATGGGCTGCTTCGCGTGGGCATAGAGCGGCGGCAGTTGCGCGAAGTAGGCCAGCTCGCCGGGGCCTCCGACATACGCGGCCGTGGGGAACCAGGTGTCCTGGAGGAGGGGCCGCAGCAGCGCGGACGTGGTGAAGCGGTGAGGCTCGTGCTCCAGCGCGGCGTGCAGCGCATCGCCCGTGAGCGTCGCGTTCTCCGGATGGCCCACCAGGCTCCACGTGCCGGGGCCCGCCGGATCCAACCGGTAGCGGGGGCCGTCGAGCGCCTCGGGCGAATAGAAGCTGAGCGGCGCGCCCGGGCGGACGTGGACCTGCACGGCGTAGCCCGCGGCGGTGAGCGCCTCCACCCGTCCCGCGAGCGCGGTGGAGAGGGCCGCGGCTTCTTGAAGCGCGAAGCGGTGCACGGGCGCGGCGAGCGGCGCCAGGCGCGCGTCACGCGGGTCGATGAAGACGAGCCCCTCTTCGGCGAAGAGGGAGGAGAGGACGTCGGTGAAGGCTCCCGCGAGCGTGGCTTCCGGGCGGTAGGCCCGCTCCAGCAGGGCGAGGATTTCCTCGGCGTGGGGTTCGTCTCCCAGCTCGGCGCGGAGGGTGGCCAGGGCGGGGAGGACGCTCGGACCGAGGTGACAGTGGGCGATGGGCGCTCGAGACGTTGCTGCGTCCTTCAGCTCGAGCGCCAGACGACAGGGCCCTCCGCTCGGACGAGGGATGACACAGTGGTCGATCTCCGGGAGGTCGTGGTCCTCCGTCTGGAGCCAGAAGAGTGGGACACAGGGCCGGCCCGTCTCGTCCTGAAGCGCCCGCGCGGTGACGATGGCGGACGCCGCTTTGTAGAGCGTGTACAGCGGGCCCAGGAAGAGCCCCATCTGCTGTCCCGTCACCACGACCACGGTGCCGGGCTGTGCGAGCAGCGCCAGGTGGTGCTCGCGCGCGGGGCTGGGGGCGAGGCGCGCGTTCTGGGCGCGCAGCACGTCGAGCAGCGCGGGGGACACCGTGCGCGACGCGGCGGCGTCCACGGCCCGGGCGCGGGCGTCTCGGTGTCGGTAGTCATCGGGAAGGAAGGAGAGCGCTGCCGCATCTCCACGAAGCCACGCGGTCGAGAACGAGGACGTCACGGCATGCCGTGATAACAGGTCGCCGCTGGCACGCCACCAGAAGTGCATGCCTGCACGTCGGGTGCGAGCGTGTCGGCATGCGAGGCCTCACCGCGCACGTGGTCCGCGCGCACGCGAGAGCCTTGTTATAGGGTCCGCCCGGATGCGGAACCTGCTCCTCCTGGGAATGACGCTGGCCATGAGCCTTGGATTCGGGTCGACGGCGGTGGCTCAGCCTCCTCGGCAGCCACACGCGGGCGAAATCGCGGCGGGCCTGAAGCGGCTGGGCGTGACGGGCAGCGTGCTGTACGTCGCGGCGCACCCGGACGACGAGAACACGCGCCTGCTCGCATGGCTGGTGGGTGCCAAGGGACTGCGCGCGGGTTACCTGTCCGTGACGCGGGGCGACGGCGGGCAGAACCTCATCGGCACGGAGCAGGACGCCCTGCTCGGGCTCATCCGCACGCACGAGCTGCTCGCGGCGCGCACCGTGGATGGCGCGGAGCAGTTCTTCACGCGGGCGCGTGACTTCGGCTACTCGAAGAGCGCGGAGGAGGCGCTGCGCATCTGGGGACATGACGCGGTGCTGGCCGACGTGGTGCTCGCCATCCGCCGCTTCCAGCCGGACGTCATCATCACCCGCTTCTCCACGGAGCCGCCGAATCACGGACACCACACGGCCTCCGCGCTGCTGGCGGCGGAGGCCTTCGTCGCGGCGGCGGATCCGAAGCGCTTCCCCGAGCAGCTCCGCGAGGTGAAGCCGTGGAAGGCGGACCGCTTGCTGCAGAACGCCTCTCAATGGTGGTTCAAGCCCGACGAGGACCTGTCCCGCTACCTGCGGCTGGACGTGGGGGGCTACGACGCGCTGCTCGGGCGTTCGTGGGGCGAGGTGGCCGCGGAGAGCCGGAGCCAGCACAAGAGCCAGGGCTTCGGCGCCGCGGCGGACCGCGGCCCCAGCATGGAGTACTTCACGCCGCTGGCGGGGACGCTGCCGAAGCGGGACGTGTTCGAGGGGCTCGACTTCACGTGGAAGCGCTGGAAGGGCAGCGAGGCCGTGGCCCGCGCCGTGAACGCCGCGGCGAAGTCCTTCGATGTGTCCGCGCCCCACCGCTCCCTGCCCGCGCTCGTCCGTGTGCACGACGCGCTGACCGCGCTGCCGGACTCCCACCCGGGGAAGGCCGTGAAGCTGCGGGAGACGGAGGCGCTCATCGCCGCGTGCGCTGGCCTGTTCCTGGAGGCGCGCGCCACCAGCCCCATGGGCGTTCCCGGCGCCGCCGTGGAGGTGGAGGCCGTGGCGCTGAACCGCTCACCGGCCTCGCTCAAGTGGGTGGGCCTGACGCTCCCGGGAGCGAAGCCCGAGGCCGTGGGACAGGCGCTGGGCGAGAACGCGCCCGTGAAGCTCAAGCGCTCGGTGCCGCTGCCGGAGTCGGCGCCCATCTCCACGCCGTACTGGCTCCGCGAGCCCGTGAGCGGCGGCCTCTATGTCCTGGATGAGAAGGACCGCGCGCTCACCGGTCAGCCGGAGGGCGGACCCGCGCTGGAGGTGACGTTCGAGTACGAGGTGGCGGGCCGCAGGTTCCGCGCCGTCCGGCCCGTCGTCCACGTCTGGACGGACCCGGTGCGTGGCGAACTCTACCGTGACTTCGAGGTCGTCCCGCCCGTCACGGCGACGCTGCCGCGGGACGTCATCATGTTCCCCAACGGCGAGAGCCGGGGCGTGAACGTGGTGGTCACCGCGGGGATGGACAACGCCCCGGGCACGCTCCGGCTGGAGGCGCCGAAGGGGTGGCGCGTGGAGCCCGCGTCCGTGGAGTTCAAGCTCGCGGCGCGGGGCGACGAGCGCACCTTGCGCTTCCAGGTGACGCCGCCGCGAGGGAGCACGGAGAAGGCGGCGCTGCGCGCCTGGGTGGACACGGGGGACCGCGCCTGGTCGTGGATGGCCCGTTCGGTGTCCTACGCGCACATCCCGCCGCTGACGGTGCGTCAGCCGTCCGTGGCCACGTTGGTGCCCTTCACGCTGGCGACGAAGGGCAAGCGCATCGGCTACATCCCCGGCCCGGGGGACCGCGTGGCGGAGAGCCTGCGCGAGGTGGGCTACGAGGTGACGCTGCTGCCGGATGAGCGGCTCGCGCTGGAGCCCCTGGAGCGCTTCGACGCCATCCTCGTGGGCGTGCGCGCCTTCAACGCCAACACGCATCTCTACGCCCACCGGGAGCGGCTGCTGCGCTACGTGGAGGGTGGCGGCAGGCTGGTGGTCCAGTACAACACCAACAGCCGCGTGGGGCCGCTCACCTCGCTGGTGAGCCCGTTCCCGCTGGAGATTGGCCGCGACCGGGTGACGGACGAGAACGCGGTGATGACGCCGCTGTCCCCGGACGAGCCCTTGCTGCGCGCGCCCAACGCGCTGACGCCCGCGGACTTCGCGGGCTGGGTCCAGGAGCGCGGTCTCTACTTCGCGTCGTCGTGGGACGACCGTTACCGCCCGGTGTTCTCCCTGCATGACGAAGGGGAGGCGCCGCTCCAGGGCGCGCTGCTGGTCGCCCGTCACGGCAAGGGCACGTTCGTCTACACGGGGCTCTCCTTCTTCCGTCAGCTCCCCGCCGGGGTCCCCGGCGCCTACCGGCTTCTGGCCAACATCCTGTCTCCATGAGCACTGCCCCCAACCTGACGCCCCGTGAGCCCACGGACGAGGCCAACGCGCCCCGGCCCGAGCTCGATGACGCCCCGCCGCTGCTCGGCTCGTGGCGGAACATCTACATCCTGGTCATGGGCACCTTCGTGGCGTTCGTCGCCATCGGGTGGGTGCTCACCGAGGTGTACGCATGACGGGGCTCGACTGGTTCGTCCTCATCGGGACGACGGCGTTCATCGTGGGGTGGGGGCTCTGGAAGTCCCGGGGCGCGGGCACCAGCGAGGAGTACCTGCGCGGCAGCCGCGAGCTGAAGTGGCCCACCATCGGCCTGGCGGTGATGGCCACGCAGGCCAGCGCCATCACCTTCCTGTCCGTGCCCGGGCAGGCCTACGAAGACGGCATGCGGTTCGTGCAGTTCTATTTCGGACTGCCCATCGCGATGATCATCATCAGCGCGGTCTTCGTCCCCATCTACTACCGGCTGAACGTCATCACCGCGTACGAGTACCTGGAGTCGCGCTTCGACTTGAAGACGCGGCTGCTCGGCGCCTTCCTCTTCCTCATCCAGCGCGGCCTGGCGGCGGGCATCACCATCTACGCGCCGGCCATCATCCTGTCGGCCATCCTGGGCTGGCCGCTGGAGCCCACCGTCATCATCATGGGCGCGCTGGTCATCCTCTACACGGTGACGGGCGGCTCCAAGGCGGTGAGCCAGACGCAGAAGCAGCAGATGGTGGTGATGATGGGCGGCATGGTGGTGGCGGCGCTCGTCATCATCTGGCGGCTGCCCGAGCACGTGTCGCTCGGCAAGGCGGTGGACGTCGCGGGCGCCTTCGGCCGGATGAACGTGGTGAGCTTCGACTTCGACATGTCGGACCGCTACAACTTCTGGTCGGGCATGACGGGGGGCCTCTTCCTGTCCCTGTCGTATTTCGGCACGGACCAGTCGCAGGTGGGGCGCTATCTGTCGGGGCGCTCCGTCTCCGAGAGCCGGCTGGGGCTGCTCTTCAATGGCGTGCTGAAAATCCCGATGCAGTTCCTCATCCTGTTCGTCGGGATTCTCGTCTTCGCCTTCTACCAGTTCATCACGCCGCCGCTGCTCTTCAACGAGACGCTGCGCACGCGCGTGCAGGGCACGGAGCAGGCCGGCGAGTACGCCGCGCTGGAGTCGAAGTGGGAGCAGGTCCAGACCCGCAAGCGCGCGGAGGTGGAGCGTTACCTCGCGGCCGTGGACGCAGGGGATGCCGTGGCCGGAGAGACGTCACGCTCCCTGCTCCAGAGCGCGGAGCAGGAGGCCAGCGCGGTCCGCAAGGCGGCCAAGGCGATGGTGGTCCGCGCGCTGCCGGGCGCGGAGACGAAGGACTCCGACTACATCTTCATCACCTTCGTGAAGCGCTGGCTGCCCAGCGGCCTGTTCGGTCTGCTCATCGCGGTCATCATGGCCGCCGCCATGGGGTCCATCGCCAGCGAGTTGAACGCCCTGGGCGCGACGACGACGGTGGATTTCTACCGGCGCGTGTTCCACAAGAACGCCTCGGACCGGCAGGTGCTGGTGGCCTCGAAGCTGTTCACCGTGTTCTGGGGGCTGGTGGCCGTGGGCTTCGCGACCTTCGCGTCGCTGCTCGACAACCTCATCCAGGCGGTCAACATCCTGGGGTCCATCTTCTACGGCACGGTGCTGGGCATCTTCCTGGTGGCCTTCTTCGTGAAGCGCGTGCGCGGACATGCCGTGTTCGCCGCGGCCGTCATCTCCCAGACGGCTGTGATTGGCCTCTTCTTCCTCTCCGACATCGGCTACCTCTGGTTCAACCTCATCGGCTGCGCGCTGGTGGTGGTGCTGAGCCTGATGGCGCAGGCCGTCCTGCCTCGCGGCGAGACGCCGGCCCCGGCGCCGGGGGCCTGAGCGGGAGGGCACGAAAGGCCCGGACGTCCATGAAGGAGCGCGTTCCGGGCCTTGAAGTATGCTCGTCCGGGTGAGGGACGGACATGCCTGACGGGAACAGGGGACCCGGTCGCCCGGGGCGCTCCGACGCGCGACACAGCTCGCTCGACGAGGACGAGGACGCGACGCGCGACATTCCGCTCCTGACGCGCCCCGAGGAGACGCGGATGGGACCCGTGGAGCCCGTCTTCGAGGAGACGCGGATGGGGCCCGTGGACCCGCTCACCGAGGAGACGCTCATGGCGCCCGAGGACGAGGCGCCGCCCGCGCCCCGGTCCGAGAAGCCGCGTGCCCGTGGCAAGTCCGCCCGGGCCGCGCCGCCACCGCCGCCCGCCACGGAGGTGCAGACGGACGTCATGCCCCAGAAGCTGCCCGCCGCGCGCGCGGGTGGACCGCCGGCGAAGCCCACGGGCTGGCTGGCGGCGGGAGGGGAGAAGCGCGCCAGTTCCCCGCGCGCCAGCGAGGCGCCGGCCAGCCTGGGCGTGGTGCGCTTGAGCCCGCTGGAGCCCCTGGGCGCCAAGGTGGTGGCGGCGGCGGACGAGGCGCCCGCGCTGCGGACGATGTTCGCCAACCACTCGGCGCTGCTCGCGGAGCAACTGCGCGAGGCCCTGTCGAAGAAGATGTACGGGCGCGGGCCGCACCGCGTGCTGCGCATCGACGAGCCGGAGGGGCCCAGCACCGCGGGCGGAAAGCTCGCGCGGCAGGCCATCTCCCTGGTGCCCCGCAAGGGCAGCGGGCCCTCGCTGACGTGCGGCTGGGTGGACGTGTCGAAGCGCGAGGCGCAGTTGCGCAACTTCGAGTCGGTGGCCCGGCGCTACGAGGACCACCACGGAGAGCCGCTGGAGCTCCAGCCGGAGGAGTACGAGCGCTTCCTCAACGACGTGGAGGCGGTGCTCCTCCAGGCCGTCATCAAGGTCCGGGTCATCGTCCCGGAGGAAGCCGGGGCGGTCCGCGTCCAGGGCCCGGCGGCGCGCTCCCGGACGAAGGGCGTCCCGCCGCTGTGGGCGGGACTCCTGGCCGTGTTGGCCTTCGCGTTGGGGCTGCTCGCGGGCCGGATGGGGGCGGGCGGCTGAGCTACGCCAGCGGGCGCTCACGCTCCCAGTGGCGCTTGGCGATGGCCTCGGCGAAGAGCTGCCCGAAGCCCTTCGACTCCGTCTTCGCGCTGCGGACGACGCCCCGCATGGCCTCCACGCCCTTCGTGGGGGCCGGCTCCAGGTCGTCCACGCCCGCGGCGCTCAGCAGCAGGACGGCGTCCGCGGACAGCGCCAGGGCCTTGCAGTGGATGTACGCCTCGCGCACGAAGTCCACCGCCTGCGGCACGCGCTTCAGGGCCGCGACGCTCTGCTCGCCGCCGGGCACGTAGACGGCGTCGTACGTCACCGAGGACGTGTTGGCGAAGGTGCGCAGGGGCCGCTCCTCGCGCCCCTCCAGGCTCGTCACCGGGCTCAGCGTGGGGCCCACCACCTCCAGCGTGGCGCCGCGCTCCGCGAGCGCCTTGCGCACGCCGTCCAGCTCCTTGCCGGCGAAGCCGTCCGACACCAGGGCGGCGATCTTCCGCGTCTTGATGGAGTCGTGCGGCGAGTTCTCCATGCTGAGGGCGGGAGACGCGTCCACCGACGGCGCCCCCTTCTTGCCCGCGGCCTTGGCCTTGGGCGGCTTGGTGGCCTTGGGCGGCTCGACGCCCACCGCGCGGGCCACGCGCACGGCCATCGCCGCGTCGATGTTCACCAGAATCTGGTTCACCACGCGCTCGCGAATCTCCACGCGCTCCACCTTGCCAATCTCGAACTCGAGCGCGGCGATGACGTGCTCCTGCTCGGGCTTGGACAGGCTCTTGAAGAAGAGCGTGGCCTGGCTGAAGTGGTCGCTGAAGCTGTTGCTGCGCGCGCGAATCTTGTGGCCCTCCACGCGCTCCTGGCGGTGGTGGAAGGCCATGGCCGGGTTGGACAGCACCGGGCAGCCGCCGCCCAGCGTGTTGGGGTGGTAGTTGGCCCGCGACGTGGGGATGGTGTGCCGCCCGAAGCCGTCCTGCTGGTGGTTGGTGACGGGGCACACCGGCTTGTTGATGGGCAGCTCCGCGAAGTTGGGGCCGCCCAGCCGCGTCAGCTGCGTGTCCAGGTACGAGAACAGCCGCGCCTGCATCAGCGGGTCATTGGTGAAGTCGATGCCCGGCACCACGTTGGCCACGCAGAAGGCGACCTGCTCCGTCTCCGCGAAGAAGTTGTCCGGGTTGCGGTTGAGCGTCAGCTTGCCCACGCGCTGCACCGGCACCAACTCCTCGGGCAGCAGCTTGGTGGCGTCGAGCAGGTCGAAGCCGTACTTCAGCTCGTCGCCCTCCGGGACGATTTGCAGCCCCAGTTCGTACTCCGGGAAGTCGCCCGCCTCGATGGCGTCCCAGAGGTCGCGGCGGTGGAAGTCCGGGTCCTTGCCGGACAGCTTCTGCGCCTCGTCCCAGGCGAGCGCGTGGTTGCCCAGCAGCGGCTTCCAGTGGAACTTCACCAGGTGCGCCTTGCCCTCCGCGTTGACCAGCCGGAAGGTGTGGACGCCAAAGCCCTCCATCATCCGGTAGCTGCGCGGGATGGCGCGGTCGGACATCAGCCACATCACCATGTGCGACGTCTCGGGGACGAGCGACACGAAGTCCCAGAGCGAGTCGTGCGCGGAGGACGCCTGCGGGATTTCGTTGTGCGGCTCCGGCTTCACGGCGTGGACGAAGTCCGGGAACTTGATGCCGTCCTGGATGAAGAAGACGGGCATGTTGTTGCCCACCAGGTCGAAGTTGCCCTGCTCCGTGTAGAACTTGGTGGCGAAGCCGCGCACGTCACGGACGGTGTCCGCCGAGCCGCGTGAGCCGCCCACGGTGGAGAAGCGCACGAACACCGGCGTGCGCAGGGACGGGTCGGTGAGGAAGCGGGCCTGGGTGTACTTCTCCAGTGACTTGTAGACCTGGAAGTAGCCATGGGCGCCGGAGCCGCGCGCATGGACGGCGCGCTCCGGGATGCGCTCGTGGTCGAAGCGCATCATCTTCTCCCGGAAGTGGAAGTCCTCCAGGAGCGTGGGGCCGCGCACGCCCGCCTTCAGCGAGTTGTCGGTGTCGGAGATGGGGATGCCCTGGTCCGTGGTGAGGACCTTGCCCTCCGCGTGCATGCGGTGGGGTTCAAGGCTCTCGACCTTGAGCGTGGTGGGCCGGGACTTCGCCGAGGGCTTGCGCAGTTTCATGGGGGCCTGTCGCCAACGAGAGGGGTGAAGGCGCCGTGGAGGCGCGGTAGCCGTCTACGCGCGTCACGTCCAGCCCGGGGACGTCAGGCGGTGGGGACGTCCGCGAGTCGGCACTTCCCGGGGCGAACAGGTGCCCGCGCGCGTGGCAGTGTCCACGATCGCGCGGTTCTCGCTGGTGACGCTCCCGCGTGGCCCTGCCTCCACGGGAGCGTCAGGCGTGCATCACGGCGTGGCGGGCTCGGCCACGACCGGGGCGTCTTCGGTGTTCCGCGCGGCGGCCTCGGCGTCCGCGCGCTTCTGGGCGTCCGCCACGGCGACGTCCTTCATGGCCGCCAGGCCCCTCTCGAAGTCCTTCCCAATCATCGCGTCCATGTCCATGAACAGGCACATGGCCTTGCTGATGAAGTTGTTCTCGCCCGACATGGCCCAGACGACCTGCGTGCCACCCTCGGCGGCGCTGAAGGTGAAGGAGGTGTCGTTGGTGGCGGCGAAGGGCTTGATGAACTCGAGCTTGATGGTGACCTGCTCGTCGCGCTTGCTGTCGGTGATGGTCATCCGGCCTTCCCCGACCTGGTCATTGCCCACCCAGTGATAGCCCGCGCCCGTGCCCGACTCCGGGCCGGAGTACGTGCGCTGCTGCTGCGGGTCCAGCCCGTCCCACGGGGACCACTCGGTCCAACGGTGGAAGTCATTCACCAGCGCGAAGGCGATGTCCGCGGACACGGGGAGCACCGCGCTGCGCTGGTAGGTGAACGTGCCAGGACGGGTGGCCACGAAGCCGACGAACAGCAGGATGACGGCGGCGAGGCCGACGAGAATCTTCTTGAGCATGGGTGTGGGTCCTTGAGCGGCGGCTGGGGACGGCCGCGCGCCTGCCGCGCGTCTTAGAAGCCAGATGGCGCTCAACGCAAGACACCCACAGCGTGAGCGCCAGGCCGCGGCGGGCCGTGGCTCAGCACTCCGGGAGGCCCACGCTCAGGTTGGCCACCTCCAGCACGTTGGCGGCCAGGCCACCTCGCGCCGTCTCCTTGTACTTGTCCTTCATGTCGCGGCCGGTGTCGCGCATGGTGCGGATGACCTTGTCCAGGCTGACGAAGTGGCGTCCGTCACCGGAGAGCGCCATGCGCGTGGCGTTGATGGCCTTCACGGAGGCCATGGCGTTGCGCTCGATGCAGGGCACCTGCACCAGCCCGCCAATGGGGTCGCAGGTGAGCCCCAGGTTGTGCTCCATGGCGATCTCCGCCGCGTTCTCCACCTGGAGCGGCGTGCCGCCCATGACCTCCGTGAGCGCGCCCGCGGCCATGGAGCAGGCGCTGCCCACCTCGCCCTGGCAGCCCACCTCGGCGCCGCTGATGGAGGCGTTCTCCTTGTAGAGGACGCCAATGGCGCCCGCGGTGAGCAGGAAGCGCACCACGCCGTCCTCGTTCGCGCCCGGCACGAAGCGCCAGTAGTAGTGCAGCACCGCGGGGATGATGCCCGCCGCGCCGTTGGTGGGCGCGGTGACGACGCGTCCGCCCGCCGCGTTCTCCTCGTTCACGGCCAGCGCGTAGAGGTTCACCCAGTCCAGCACGGTGAGCGGGTTGGTGAGCCCGGCCTCGGGGCGGCTGATGAGCTTCTGGTACATGCCCGCGGCGCGGCGCTCCACCTTCAGCCCGCCGGGGAGGATGCCGCCGCTGGTGCAGCCGCGGCGCACGCAGGCCTGCATGACGTCCCAGACGCGGAGCAGCCCGGCGCGAATCTCCGCCTCGTCGCGCCAGGTCTTCTCGTTGGCCAGCATGACGGAGCTGAAGCTGATGCGCTCCCGCTCACAGTGCGCGAGCAGCGCCGCCGCGGACTGGAAGGGGTAGGGCAGCGGCGTGGTGTCCTTCGTCAGCGGGTCCTTGCCCGCGGCCGCCGCGGTGTCGTCGACGACGAAGCCTCCGCCCACGGAGTAGTAGACGGTGGACAGCAGCTCCACGCCGTCGGGGCCGGTGGCGGTGAAGCGCATGCCGTTGGGGTGGAAGGGCAGCGAGCGCCGGCGGTGCATCACCAGGTGCTCCCCGTCGCGGAACGTCACGTCGCGCTGGCCGAGCAGCGACAGCCGTCCCTCCGCGCGCCAGCGCGAAATCAAGGCGGGCACGGCCTCCACGTCCACGCCCTCCGGCGTCTCGCCGAGCAGCCCGAGCACCACCGCCTTGTCGCTGCCGTGTCCCTTGCCCGTCGCGCCCAGCGAGCCGAACAGCTCCACCTTGAGCTTCGTGAGCCGCTCCAGGTGTCCCGCGTCCGCCACCTTGCGCGCGAACGTGCGCGCGGCCCGCATGGGGCCCACGGTGTGCGAGCTGGAAGGTCCGATGCCAATCTTGAAGAGGTCGAAAACGCTGACGGCCATGGCGGCGCAACATGCCACGTTTCCCATTCCGTCCCAGTGCCTCCGGTCGAAGCGCATGTCACCGCGAGGACGGATGCGGCTCCTTGGGATGCCAACGAGCGGAGGCCGCACACGGGCGCCGTGCGTGCGGCTTCCTGACACCTCCGCGTGACGCGATAGACGCAGCGCGTTGGCCGCCGGCGCTCTGGCTTGTTGCGTCGAAGCGGCTGGATTCACGCCACCGCATCGCGCCGAGGGCGGGGCGCTTGCGCCTTGCCCTCCGCGGACTGGCGCTCCTCTTCGTCGAGCGCGAGCGACTTGCGGTACTCGGCGGCCTCGGCCACGCGCGTCAACTCGAAGTCGCCGTGGTGCTCACGCACGGCCTTGGCGATTTCGTCCAGGCTTGCCCGGAAGAACTCCTTGCGCTCGTTGATGCGGTTGACGCGCCGGTGGGCGAACGTGCGGTGCAGCTCCGCCTCCAGCCGGGGCGCGTCCTGGGTGCGGATGATGGCGTGGACGTCGAACTCGAAGGGGACGGAGGCGTCGCCCAGCTCGTCGATGCGGTCCTGGGGGACGAGCCGCCGCGTCATGCCCACCTTGTAGATGCCCTCGCCGAACGAGCCCACGTTCGAGATGACGTAGACGTGGCCGGTGCGGGTGAGCTGCGCCAGGGAGATGACGCGCGTGCGCTCCTGGTCCTCCGCGACCCGCAATTCGAGTTCGGCGATGCGCGCCAGCAGCTTCTGCTGTTGTGCGCCGGAGCTCTGTTCGTATTCGTCGCGCACCTTGCGCAGGGCCTCCTCGTCGCGCCGTGCTTCACGCTCGGCGTCGAGGCGGGCGCGCTCCAGCTCGCGCTGCGCGGTCTCCTCCTCGCGCATCTGCTCGCGGATGCGCCGCTGCTCGTCCTTCTCCTGCTGGCGTTTCTCCTCGTACTCGTGCGCGAGGTGAAGCTCGTCCAGCTTGAGGTTCACGTACTTCGCGTCGATGAAGCACTCCTGAATCTTGGCGAGGTCGGTGATGGCGTCGGCCGCCTTCTGGATGCGCGCCTCCATCGCCTTGACGTTCTTGTACGTCACCTTGGCCACGCAGGCGTCCGCTTCGCCGTTGAAGGCGCGCAGCATCAGCTTCAGCGTGCGCTCCGTCTGCTTGCGACCCTCCACCTTGCTGCCGTTGACCTCCCACTCCGCGGTGCAATACGCGGCCTTCTTGTCCTTGAGCATCGTCTTCTGCCGCTCGCGGATGACGTTCAGGCGCTTCTCGTATTTCTCCGATGTGGAGAAGTTGTAGATGGGTTTGTAGTGCCCGTACGAGCGGAGGACGGACTCCTCTTCCAAAGGCCGCAGCTCCTCGCTCAGGCGGGAGATGGCGCCCTCGAGCCGGGCGCGTTCGGTCTGGGCCTGCTGACGCCGTGTCTCCGCCTCGCGCGCGGCTGCCTCCGCCTGTTCACGGAGCCGGGTCAGCTCCCGCTGGGTCCGATTTCGCTCCTGGGCGAGGGAGCGTTCGTTCTCGTCCTTCCTGCGTGCCAGCTCCGCCTGCGCGTGTCGGATGGCGACGTCCGCGGCCTCCCGGGCTCGCGTCAGCTCCCCGGTGACCCGGCGCTGCTCGGTCGCCAGCGCCTGGATGGATTCGGATTTCGCGCGCGCGAGCTCGGCGGCCACGCGGTTGCGCTCGGCGGCCAGGGTGTGGGCGGATTCTGCCTTCTCGCGAGCCAGCTCGGCGGTGACGCGCTGGCACTCTGCCTCCACGTCGACCACTGGCTTGAAGTGCTTCCGCACCGCCGCCAACCGCAGGGCGGTGACGAGGAACAGCCCGGACATCACCAGACTCACGGCCCCGAGGGCCCAGACGGCTGGCTGCATCGGTGCTCCCCCCTCGCGTGGCCGCAGTGGGCGGCCAGGGTGGACCCGAGGTTCACTCAAGGTCTGGGTGCTCCGGAATCCCCCCGTGGGAGTATGGACCTTGCCTCGAAGGAAAACGACCAAGGTCGTTTTCTACCCGGACTCGACATCAGGAGACGCCATGCAGGGGAGACGTGTGTTCGCCGCGCTGAGCTGCATCACCTTGGCCACCACGGGGTGCGGTTCGGAGTCACCGCCCGCCCAGAGCTGGGAGGTGGGCTCGGGCCTCCAGCTGAGCGACGGCAACGTGGTCAGCGTCGCCTATGGCGCGGGGCCGGGGACGGTCGTGGAGGGGAACGACCCGCGCCTCAGTGACGCGCGCCCGCCGCTCCCGGGCAGCGAGGGCTACATCCAGAACGGGACGCAGCCCCAGGACGCCTCGTTGTCGCTCGCCGGACCGGCCAGCACGAAGTCCGGCCTGTTTGTCGACGCGACCGCAGCGGTGGCGCCCGCCGTTCCGTTGCTCCGCGTCACGAACACCCACGCCGCCGCGCCCGTCTGGGACGCCTTGCCACTCTTCACGGTGGACTCCGGCGGTGGCCTGCTGTCACGAGGCGAACACGTGTCGGGTCAAGAGGGTCCGCTTCCCATGAGCGGCGGCGCCGGCACGCGGCTCATGTGGGCACCGGCACGTGGCGCGTTCCGCGTGGGCACCGCGATGGACGAGTGGGACGACGCCAACGTGGGGGAGTACTCGTGGGCTGGTGGCAACCGGACCCGGGCCAGCGCGTACGGTACCTTCGCCTTCGGTGACCTGTGCACCGCCAGCGGCACGGTGGCCACGTGCTTCGGTTCGGCCAATCAGGCGACTGGGACGGCGAGCTTCTCCAGTGGCGCGTCCAACATCGCGAGCGGCTTTACCTCCACGGCCATGGGGTACACCAACAGCGCGACGGGGCAGGGGAGCGTGGCGCTCGGCTACCGCACCCAGGCGTTGGGGAACTACAGCTTCGCGCTGGGCTATCGCGTGTCCACGGGGGGACGGACCGGCTCCTTCATCTGGGGAGACGAGTCGACCACCCTCACGGCCACCAGCACCGCGGACAACCAGTTCATGATTCGCGCGTCAGGAGGCGTCCGCCTGCGAACCAGCGCCACCCTGTCGACGGGCTGCGACCTGCCGGCGGGCTCGGGCGTGTTCTCCTGCACGTCCGACCGGAACATGAAGGAGGACTTCCGCGACGTCGACGGCGAGGCCCTCCTGGCGAAGGTGGCGGGGCTGCCGGTGGCGTCCTGGCGCTACAAGGGCGAGGACGGGCAGGTGCGCCACCTGGGGCCCGTGGCCCAGGACTTCCGCGCCGCGTTCGGCCTGGGGACCGACGACACCAGCATCGGCATGCTCGACATCGACGGGGTGAACATGGCCGCCATCCAGGCGCTGGAGCGGCGCACGCGCGAGCTCCACGCGAAGAGCACCGAAGTGGACGCGCTCAAGGCGGAGCTGGCGGAGCTGAAGGCGAGCGTCGCGCAGCTGAAGGCCGCGCTGCCCCGGCGGTGAGCCGCTGAGGCTGGAGACACGACGGGCCGGGAGGGCGTCAGGTGACGCGGGCTCCCGGCCCGAGGGGCCGCGGGGAATCGCGGAGGGTTACTGGTCGTCGCAGGGCGTGCCCAGGCGGACGCCCTCGTACACACCGAGCTCGTTGTAGATGAGCGGCAGGTTCTCATCCACGGGCACCTGGCGCAGTTCGTGGCGGCGCTTGGTGTTTTCAATCCACAGGGCGGGCTTCGCCTTGTCGAGCAGCAGGCGGAGGTCGCCGCGCTTGGTGGAGAAGATCTCGCCCTCCGAGTCGGAGATGACGTTGGTCATCTTCTGCGCCTTGAGGCCGCCGCGCGGCCCGATGAAGACGCGGTAGTTCTTCTTCTCGGCCTCGTGGAAGCCGCGGTCCACGAAGTAGTAGACGCCCTTGGTGTCACGCAGCAGCGCGTAGGGGCTGAACTTCTGCGGGTTGGGCTGGTAGGTGGACTTGCGCAGCACCTCGGCGGCGGGCTCGCCCTCCAGCATGGTGAGGGGGATGTCCTTCTCACCGCAGCGCAGCTTGCAGGTGCGCTCCTTGCGGTCGATCTCCACCTCCGACATGACCCGCCAGTCGATGCCACGGAAGTTGGGGTTGGCGCCCTTGTTGAAGAACCGGGGGTCCAGGAAGGACGTGGGCGAGGTGTAGGGGCCCGGGTGGGCCACCTGCACGAACTGCTTCCCATCGCCGTAGTAGAGGACGGCGTTGGTGTCCTCGTCGTCGGGCGTGAGCGCCACGAAGTGGCCCTTGCCGTCGGTGCACACCGACGTGCCCTCCAACATCATCTTCTCGCCGAGGTTCGACTCCTTGCCCCAGGGGGGCTGGATGGGCTCGGCCGCCATGGCGGCGGTACACGCGAAGGACATCGCCGCGAGGGCGAAACGCTGGAATCGCATCGTGAAGGCTCCGACTACAGGTTCTGCTTGAAGTACTTGGTGGCGAACTTTTCCTGATTGGACACGTCGCGGTTCGTCGTCCAGATGACGTGGTCCGCTTCGAGCTTCGGCTCCAGCCCCGCGCCGAAGCGGCAGCTGACCCGCTTCACCTTCTCCTGGACGGTCTGCTTCGCGATGGCGGACGCGCCGCACAGGTCCTTGAGCACGTTCAGCGGCGTGCCGCAGAAGCTGGAGATGCTCAGCTCCTTGAGCTGGTCCTCGTCGATGCTGCTCCAGTCGATGCGGGCCGTCACCGAGGTGCCACACGCGTTGTTCATCTCCAGGAGGCTGGCGGCATATTCCTTGTCATGGCCGGACTCCTCGCCCTTGCGGTCGAAGGCCATCAGCTTCGTCAGGGTGCCGTCCTTCATCTGCTTCTGGTGCTGCGCGTAGACCTCTTCCGGCTTCAGCGCGGCGGTCTTCTTCTCGTCGTAGCTCAGGCGGATGGGGCGCTGACGGCCCGGGACGTAGAGCTCGTAGCGGGTGTCCCGCACGTGCAGGGCCGTGTACTTCCGGCCGTGCCACTTCGTGCTGTAGTTGAACTGCTCGGTGCTGCGGGTGCTCCAGTCGTTCTGCTCGTAGGGGAACACGAGGTTGTCGAACTCGGAGCTCGTGCCCTTCACCCGAAGGAGGAACTTCTTGTCGGCGCGGGGCGTGAGCGGCACCACGGCCACCTCCTCGCCCTCCGAGCCGGAATACACCTTGCCCGCTTCGACCGGCGCGGCCGCCAGGGCCTGCGAGGCTCCCAGCGCGACCGCGGCGACAATCACTGCAACCATGTTTCTCAAGCGAATCACCTCGTGATGCATGAGGGCCCCCCTTCGCGGATGGCCCGCTGTTTCAGAGCTCGATGTCGTGCTTCTGGCAAAACTTCCGGACCTTGGCACGCTCCGCTGACGCGACCTTCGGCCACTCACTCACGGCACCTCCCAGGTCCTTCTGCTGGCAGTAGGCGCGGGTGAGCAGCGAGTACGCCGCGGTGGAGCGCTGCGCCCGCTGGCTGCTGCGTGCCAGCGAGATGGCCCGGGCGGCGTCACCCGAGGCCAGCGCGCTCTCGCCTTCCTTCAGGAGCTTGCGGACCTGCTCCGGCAGCTCCTCCTTGGGCTCGGTGCGGGGCGTGCGCGGCGTCACGGGCTTGTCGGGCGTCGTGTTCGCGACCACGCCCACGGGCGCCGTGTCCGTCGCGTCGGTGCCAGTCGGCGCGTCGGAAGGCGGCTGCTGGACGCCCTGCGCGCCGGTTTGCGGATTCGACGGCGGCGGCGCGATGGCCTGCGGGTCCGACGGCTGCGGCTGCGTGTTGGCGACGGGCGGCGCATCCGGCGTCGGACGGGTGTCCATCACGGGGGGCGGGGGCGTGACCTCGATGGCGCTCGCGCCCTTCATCCACCAGATGAGCCCCACGCTCGAGGCCAGCAGGACCGCGGCCGTGACGCCGATGACGGCGCCCTTTCCCTTGGGCGCGGACGCGGGCGTCGAGGACGACAGCAGCGCCGCGGCGGCGACGGCCTCGCTGCCCGGGATGGGCACGGGGACGCTCACGGCCGTGGACGGCTGCGCGGGGCGCTCGGGCGCGGGGAGGGCGGGGACCTGCTTGGAGATGAGCGTCGGCTCCAGGCCCGGAGGGTCCATCGCGGACGAGGGCTGCACGGCGCCCATCTGCCCCGTGGCGGCGGGGTTGAAGCCCTGGGCTTGCGCGACGCCCATCTGACCGGTGGAGGAATGGCTGAAGGGCTGCGGCTGCACGGCGCCCATCTGCCCCGTGGCGGCGGGGTTGAAGCCGTGGGGCTGGGGCGTGGCTTGCGGCAGGTCCAGCCGGCCCGTGCCGGGGGGCAGCGTGGAGTCAAAGCCCTCGCGGCCCGTGTCCGGGGTCACCTTGAGGCTCCCGGGCGGCAAGGTGGAGGACAGCGAGGCCGGGCCCTCGGAGGGCAGGGCGATGCCGGACGCGGGCGCCTGGGGGCGCGGCGCGGGCTGGCCCCCGAAGGTGGAGGACAGCGAGTGCAGCGGGGTGCCCGTCAGGTCCGAGACGAAGGAGGCGACATCCGGGTAGCGGTCGTTCGCGCTCTTCTCGAGCGCGCGCATCACCGCGGAGATGGCCTCGGGCGAGGCCTCGGGGCAGAGCGGGGCCAGGGGCTCGGGCGGCTCGTAGACGACGCGGAAGATCATCTGCGCCAGGCTGCCCGAGCCGAACACGGGCTTGCCGGCCATCATCTCGTAGACGATGCACCCGAGCGCGAACACGTCCGTGCGCGCGTCGATCTCCCGGTTCTTCCCCTGCGCCTGCTCGGGCGACATGTACTGAGGCGTGCCGATGATGGTCGCCTCCTGCGTCTGCACCGTCTGGGAGCTGAGGACCTTGGAGATGCCGAAGTCGAGCAGCTTCACGCGCTCGCCCACCACGCCGCCGGAGTCGGTGGGGACCAGGTACACGTTGGCCGGCTTGAGGTCGCGGTGGACGATGCCCGCGCCGTGCGCCGCCTGGAGCGCGGAGCCCATCTGCCGGGTGAAGGAGACGACGTCCTCCATGGGAAGGCGCCCCCGCTCCAGCCGGGACTGGAGGCTCTCGCCGCGCAGGAACTCCAGCACCAGGAACGGGTTGCCGTTCTCCAGCGTGTCGTAGTCGAGCACCTCGACGATGTTGGGGTGGCCCAGGCGCGAGGCGATCTCCGCCTCGCGGCGGAAGCGCGCGAAGATTTCGGGCGTCAGGTGGTCGCCGCCGCGCAGCACCTTGACCGCCACCTGCTTGCCGGGAAGGCGCAGGTGCTGGGCCAGGTAGACGGAACCCATCCCACCCCGCCCCAGCAGGGAGACAATCCGGTAGGTGTTCCGTAGGACCTCGTCGATGCGGAGGTCCCCGTCAGCGGGTCGGGTCATGGGGTTGGAGCTCACAGGCAGGGCATTTCGGGGAAACTTCGCCCATTCCATCCTCCCACCCCCCCGCGAGGCAACCCTCCTGATGTCGCAGAGCACCCAGCCGGGGCGTGGCACGCGACGAGACTGGGCGTCCCTCCGTGGGCCTGCTAAGGAGCCGGGCGTATGCCGAAGGCCAAGACTCCCAAACCCCCGGACTCACTCGAAGTCCGAGTTCGCCGCATCCACCGGCGCGACCTGAACCGGACCTGGGAGTTCCTCAAGCTCGTCTTCCGCGACGTGAACCGGGAGACGGTGGAGTACCAACGGCCCCGCTCGAAGCGGCGCTTCCTGGAAGTTTACACCTCCGAGTGGATTGAACAGCTCCTCTACGAGGTGGATGGGAGCATCGTCGGTTACTCGGAGTGTGCCTTCGAGGCCACCGGTGATGACAACTGGGTGAACCCGCGTTGGTTCGAGAAGCGGGGCATGCGGCCGCTCTTCGTGGAGGAGCTGGCCGTCCACCCGGACTACCAGGGCCGGGGCGTGGGCAGCTTCATGCTCGATCAGCTCCAGCACCTGGCCAGGACGCGCGGCTGCACGCACCTGGTGCTGGAGGTGGCGGAGAACAACGAGTCCGCGCTGGCGTGGTACCGGACGCGGAGCTTCTACAAGCTGGATGCCGCCATCTTCCTGGCCCAGAAGGTGCCGGGTGAGCCGGACCTGTTGCCGCCGCGCCGCCTGAAGCGCCGGCAGAAGGCCAACGGCGAGACGGGCGCGCCCACGACGGGGCCCATGCCCGAGGTCGTCTCCGTGAAGGTGGGGGCCGCGCGCAAGAGCCGGACGACGGCCGCGAGGAAGAAGAGCAGCTGACCCTGCCGGGGAGGGCCGAGCCGGGCACGGTGGCCTCCCTGGACAGGTGCTCCGCGCGGTGTGGCGGAGGCCGCGCCCGTGTTTCGCGCGGCGTCGTGCCGTCTGGCCGCGGCGGTGAGGCCGCCGCCCGGTGCTTCCGAGCGGCGGCGTGAATCGCGGGCGCTCAGGCCGGCTGCGGCACGCTGTCGGCCCGCGCGGGCTCGGTGGCGACGGCCGCCGTCTCGGTGCGCGCGGGCTGCGGCACGGGCGCGATGACGGACTCGCCCACCGTCTCGCCGTGCTGGCTCAAATCCAGGCCCTCGTCTTCGTGCTCGCGGGTGACGCGCAGCGGGACGATGCGGTCCACCACCTTGTAGAGCAGGTACGAGCCAGCGAAGGAGAACGCCGACACCAGCACCAGCGCGAGCATGTGCATCATGAAGGTGCGCGTCTCGCCATGGATGAGGCCCACGTCCTTGGCCAGCACGCCCGTCAGCACCATGCCCACCACGCCGCCCAGGCCGTGGCAGGGGAAGACATCCAGCGTGTCGTCGACGGACGTGCGGTTCTTGAAGTGCACCGCCGCGTTGCTCACGAAGCTGGCGACGAGGCCCACGACGATGCTCTGGCCCACGGTGATGAAGCCGGCCGCGGGCGTCACCGCCACCAGGCCCACCACCGCGCCGATGCAGGCGCCCATCGCGCTGGGCTTGCGGCCGCGCAGCCAGTCGAAGGCAATCCACCCCAGCATGGCCGCGGCGGACGCGGTGTTGGTGGTGGCGAAGGCCAGCGTGGCCAGCGACGAGGCGGACATCGCCGAGCCCGCGTTGAAGCCGAACCAGCCGAACCACAGCATGCCCGTGCCCAGCATGACGAAGGGGATGTTGGCGGGCGTGTGCGCCGCGTTCTCCACGTGCACCTGACGGCGGCCCAGCACCAGCGCGCCGGCCAGCGCCGCGAAGCCCGCGGACATGTGCACCACCGTGCCGCCCGCGAAGTCGAGCACGCCCCAGGTGCGCAGGAAGCCCTGCGGGTGCCACGTCCAGTGCGCCAGCGGCGCGTAGATGACCAGCGTGAAGAGCACCATGAAGAGCACGTACGCCTTGAAGCGCACGCGCTCCGCGAACGCGCCGGTGATGAGCGCCGGGGTGATGATGGCGAACTTGAGCTGGAACAGCGCGAACAGCATCAGGGGAATGGTGGGCGCCAGGTCCGGGTGCGTGTCCCCGCCCACGCCGCTGAACATGAAGAAGGTCCGCGGGTCGCCGATGAGCCCGTGGAAGCTTTCACCGAAGCTCAGGCTGAAGCCCACCACCACCCAGAGCAGGCTGATGACCGCCATGGCGATGAAGCTCTGAAGCAGCGTGGACACCACGTTCTTCAGCCGCACCATGCCGCCGTAGAAGAAGGACAACCCCGGCGTCATCAGCAGCACCAGCGCCGTGGCCGTGAGGAGCCACGCCGTGTCCGCCGTGTTGATGGGCTCCCCCCGCGTCACCTGCTCCGCTGGCTTCACCAGCAAGCCCGCCACACCCACACCCACCAGAAGGGCCACCGCCAACCACTTCTTCATTGCGCCTCCGCCTGGAAGACTGACGCAATGCAGTATGGTGCGGGTTCGGGCTAGATTCAATATTGGCTAGGTTAATTCGGCGCTGAAGTAGGTTAAAAACGTCCGGACTTAATCTAAGTGGCTCTGGGTGAAGGTGGCGACCAGGCGGGCGGATGGCCGGGGGAGGCGTCACTTCACCTGGATGCGGCCGTCCTTGATCTCCAGGTCCTCTCCGCCCTTGAGGACCACGGTGCCCGCGTCCGTCTTCACAGAGCAGGGCCCGGAGCCCTGGATGGTGACGGAGGCCGTCTGGCTCTTTCCGAACGTCACCGACGTCTTCACGCCGCTACAGACCACGGACCACGTGTGGCCTCGCGAATCGCGGTTGTAGTAGCGCACCGTCACCGCGGCGGATGCGGATGACGCGAACAGGGATGCGACCAGGGTGAGCGCGGCGAGCTTCGTCCTCATGCCTTCCTCCTCGGAGCAGGCGTGTTGGTGTCGCGCACACTGGAGCACGGCGTTGGTGTTTGTCCATGCCGTGCGGGTGGCGGAACGCCGCCGTCATACGACGCGTCCCTGACACCCGCGCTGATGGACAGGTGCTTTGCATACGTACAAACCACCAGGCCTCCGCGGTGCGGACCTGCCGGCGCGAACGGGCCGCGGGAGGACCTCGCTCGCGTCAGTCCGCGGGCGCGGCGCCCTCGCGCTCATGCGCTGGGCGTGCCCGGCTCGTGCTTCGTTCGTGCGCTTGCTGGGCTTCCACCCACCCCTTGATGCACGCGGCCGGGGTGGCGTGCTCCACACAGCTCGAAGGAGGCGCTTCTCCCAGGAAGCCTCCGCACTGCGTGAGGTTGAAGACCAGGGCCTTCTCGGGCTTCGGCCCGGCTGCACTTGCTGAGGCCTGTGCCACGAAGGCGAGCAGGGCGCTCAGGCACCACCCCGTGAGCTTCATGGAGGCGAGTCTACCGCGGCGGGTTTCCGTGTAGCGCGGGGCGCGCCTCCGGTTTCGCGCCGGAAGACGCGCCGGAATGCGGCCGCGTCGGCGTAGCCCACGCGGGCGGCGATGCTCTCGACGGAGTCGCGGGTCGTCTCGAGCAGCTGTATCGCGCGTGCGACCCGCAGCCGTTGCGCGAGGTGTTGGGGCGTCGTGCCGAGCGCCTCCTCGACCCTTCGCGCGAGGGTGCGTGGCGAGGTGGCCGTTGCACGCGCCATCTCGTGGACCGACACCTGACGCTCGATGTTCGCCAGCACGAAGGCTTCAAGCTGCCGAACGGTCGGGTCCGCGCTGCGAAGGTGCTCCGTCACCATGTAGCGCGCCTGGGAGATTCGCTCGTCCAGGACCAGGTACCTCGCCACCATGTGCGCCAGGGACGGGCTGACCGTGCGCGCCACGATGGCGAGCATGAGGTCCGCGTGGGCGAACGCGGAGCCCGCGGAGAGCACGCCCCCTGCGTCGATGACCATCTTGTCCGCTCGCAGCTTCACGCGCGGGAAGCGTCGCGCGAACGCGGTGCCGAGCCACCAGGTGGTGGTGGCGTGTTTCCCGTCGAGCGCGCCGGACGCCGCCAGCACGAACGTCGCTGAGCACGATGCCGCCAGGACCACGCCCTTCGGACGCAGGCGTCCGAGGAGCGCGATGCCTCGCAGGATGTCGGGCCGTTCGAGGAGCGAGGCGGCCTGGGCCTCGGTGGCGGCCCCGAGCCCCGGTATCGCCACCACGTCGCCCTCGTGAAGCCCTCGCGCGGTCAATGCGCCGTCGACTGGCAGCAGGCGTCCGGCGCCCGTACGGACGGGTTTTCCGTCCACCGAAACCACGCGCTGGCGCACGGCCCGTTCCGTCGCGGGGACGTTGACGAGCCCCGAACGCAGGAGACGCGCGGAGGTGCTCATGACGTCCAAGGCGACGCCCAGCGGACCATCCGCGACCCCGTCGAACACCAGGTGCGTCATCATGTGGCAAGAATAGACCGAACACCGTCAATCCTGCCACTGGGCCTCGCGTGTCGCCTCACGCATCCTGGGTTCATGGAGACGCGAAGGCGCACGCTGGTGATTCTCGCAAGGATCTGTCCATTCGTCGTGGTGAAGGAGGCCGCATGACGCGCGTGAGCGACGTGGGGGTTGATGACCCGCTCGATGATTTCGAGCGGCGCCTCGTGACCCTTCAGGAGACGCAGAAGACGGTCTATGTCGCCGGCCACGGACCGGCGGTCATCGTGCTGGCCGAGATGCCTGGAATCAGTCCGCACGTCGCGCGCTTCGCCCGCTGGGTGCGGGACGCGGGCTTCACGGTCTACATGCCATCCCTCTTCGGTCGTGACGGTGCCTATCCGCTCGCGGGGGAGGGGCGCGCGGTGATGCAGCGCGCGTGCGTGAGCGCGGAGTTCCGGGCGTTCGCGTCGAACGCGTCGAGCCCCGTCACCCAGTGGTTGCGTGCGTTGGCGAGCCTCGCCCATGGGGAGTGTGGCGGGCCCGGGGTCGGCGCCATCGGGATGTGCTTCACGGGGAACTTCGCGCTCAGCATGATGCTCGAGCGCGCGATGCTCGCGCCGGTCTTGTGTCAGCCGTCGCTGCCGCTGAACGACCCGGGGGGGCTCGAGATTGCGCCCGCGGAGGCGGCCGAGGTGAGGGCGCGGCTCGAACGTGAGGACCTGACGGTGCTCGCCTATCGTTTCGACGGAGACCGGTTCTGCACGGCCCAGCGGTTCCAGGCGTACTCCGCCGCGTTGGGCGACCGCTTCGTCGGGCGGGTGCTGCCTTCATCCGCGGCCCACCCGAACCCTCCACCCTTCTTCGCGGAAGTGGTCGGGAGCCCGCACAGCGTCGTGACGGCCCACCTCATCGACGCGGCAGGAGAGCCCACCCTGGCGGCGCGTGATGAGATCCTCGCGTTCTTCGCTCAAAGACTGCGTGCGGAAGAGGCTCGGACGGGGGGCTGACGCCTCCTCGCTGCTCCCCGAGCCCTCTCGGCTCGAGCGCGCCATGGGCGGCACCTGCGTCTCCCAAGGTACGCTCCAGGAGCCCAAGGGATACCGGGCCTCGTGAGGAGCGCGGTGCATGAACCCAGGAGTCTCCATCGTCGCCGATGATACCCGGACCTGGGGATTGGAGACTCCAGGCCCAGGCCTCCTGCTGCACGTGCCTTCCACGGGCCGCTGGGCGCAACGGCCGTCGGTGCATCTGGACGCTGCTCCGGACTACCGGATCCGGTTGCGCGGCATGGGACAGACGCTGCTCTGGACCCGCATCGATTCCTATTGGGACCGCTCCGTCTTCGTCCGGGGAGTGGCCTCCGCTCCTGTCGTCCTGCCGCCCCTGTCCGCACCCGAGGTGCGCGCCGTGGAGGCTTCTCCTGGCTCCGAGGCGTGGTGGGAGGCCTGGAGCTGGCGGACGGCGCGTGCGCTCGTCGAGTCGCCCCTGCCAGTCCTCCACGCCGGCCAGTGGTGCCTGCGCCCTGTGCGGGCCATCGCGGCGGAGAAGGCGGAGCGGCATCCCGTCTCCCCGATGGAGTGGGGCTTCGGTCAGCCTCCCATGCCACCGCACTCGCCAGACAGCCTGACGCGGTTCCGGAGCGCATGGCGTGAGGACTGGTGGGACCCGCTTCCGGAGCAGCGGCCGGGCGGGATGCTCGGGCTGCGCGCGCTGTCCTCGCCCGAGGACGGTCGCGTGAAGAGCTGGCGAAAGCGCGCGAGGGACGGGACGTTGCCACCCGTGCTGCTGCTCTTCGTGGACATCCTCGCGAAGTGGGTGGTGCTGGACGGCCATGACCGGCTGCACGCCGCGCTGCTCGAAGGCGTCCCGCCTCCGCTGCTGGGATTGTGGCCCTTCATTGTCCGGCCTCGCCCCGAGAGCGCCGCCCGCGAGGCGGGCGCCCTGTTCAGCGCGGAGTTTCAGCTTCGCGCCGGCGCAACGACGGAGACCGTCGACCGCGTCAACCGCATGCTGCTGCTCAGCTTCTCCCCGGACCCGAAGGGAACCGTCTCACGGGCCTGGCCGCTCCAGGGCGGACGGGGAACCTGGCGCGAGGAGGTCTCCGCCCGGCGGCGCAGCGCTCAGGCTGCACTCCTGGACGACACCGATTGGGATTGGCTCATGTAGGCAGCCCTGAACGGAGAGGCGCGTGACACACGGCCCCTCCGCTCGCAGGTGCGCGGCTCCTGTCGCTAATTGAAGGTATGGGTTCCGAGGCTCGACAGCTCGCCCGGGCCTCCCGCGGGGAGGAAGGTCCTCACGCCCGTCGCGGAGATGACGCCGGGCGCCTTGAGGATGCCCGACCAGGCGTCCACCAGCACATAGGGCCAGCCCGCGGGCCGCATCGTCGAGGAGAACTTGAGCGCGAGCGGCACCAGGCTCCCGTCGGGGTTGTTGACGAAGTGGAAGGTCCCCGAGACGGGGATGCTCAACGGGCCGACCGGCGTGAAAAAGGTGTCGTAGGTCCCGCTGAACGAGCCGTCGTAGTCGCTGGAGTGGGTGATGGTCAGGACGAACTCACCGCTCTCGGACTTGTACGTCCCATTGATGTTGAAGGCGTGGGCGGAGGTGCTGAGCATCAACATCGGAAGGACGAAGAGGAGGCCGAGGAGCTTGCTCTGCTGCATGGGGGAAACCTCTCTGGGGGTCGAGGAGCCCTCCGTGGGCTCGGATTTCCCATGAGCACGCGTTGTGCCAGCCCGCCCCGGCGCGGCGAGGGCAGGGGCGTCGGTGGCGCCGCCGTGTGCTCGCGCCCGTCCAGGACATGTCCGGACATGTCCGGACGCGGGCTGCCTCAATCGTGTGGCGGGTCGTGACGCGGAGCCGGTGCGGGCGCGCAGACGCGCAGGCCGATGCGGATGTCCCTCAGCCAGGGCTCGTTGGGCATCCGCGAGTTGGAGCGGTTGGAGATCCGGTCGTAGTACCAGGACCCACCACGGGCCACCGCTTCTCCGGGCTCGCGGACCGACCTCACCCACTCGATGATGTTGCCGGCCAGGTCCATCACGCCGAAGGGGCTGGCGGATGCCGGGTGGGCGCCCACCTCGTCGGGACCGAAGCCCAGCGGTTGGCGGCCGTACGTCTCATCGAAGTTCGCGTCATCCGGTGCGAGCGTGTCGCCCATGGGAAACAGGCGCGCGTCCGCGCCGCGTGCCGCGCGCTCCCATTCGTATTCGGAGCACAGCCGGGCTCCCGGGATGCGCCCGGAGCGGTCGAGCCACGCGAGGTACGCCCGCGCGTCCTCCAGGGAGATGGCCGAGACGGGAAAGCGCAACCAGTCCTGCACGGCCCGGTGTGTGCGGCCCGGGTAGCGGATGGGCTCGCCGCTGCGCGCGGAGAGGGGGTGCTGCGTGGGCTGCAGCATGAGCCGCCAGCCCGTCTTCTCCCGGGTGAGCGCCAGCGCGCCCGCCGTTGACCGCACGCCGGGCGTTCGCCGCCGCTGCGCGTCCGGTGGCAGCGCGTCGAGGAACGCGAGCCACTCGGCGAACGTCACCTCATGGCGGGCGATGAGGTACCCCTCGGTCGTCACCTGCCGCAGCGGGGGCGCCTGGAGGAACTCGCGCCGCAGGGCCTCGTCGTCGCTGCTGCCGAAGAGGAACCGGCCCGGCGGGATGTAGACGAAGCCCTCCGGGATGTCCGCCGCCCGTGGCAGGGGGACGCGCGCCTGGAGGTGCTCTCCCGAGGCGAGCACCACCGGGAGGACCGTGCGCGTCAGGCCCGGCGCCTGGAAGGTGAGGACATACGACCCCGGGCCTGTCTCGAGCGCGTGCGACGCGATGGGCGTCGGGCCCAGGGAGCGGCCCTCGGACAGCTGGGGCGCCCCGGGTGCGCCCATGTCGCGCTGGAGCAGCACCTCCACACCCGGCGGCTCCGTGGCGAGGTCCAGGACCGGCGGTGCGAGCAGCCGGCGCTGGCCGGTGCCGTCGTCATCGAGGCTCGCGAGTCTGCGCAGGGCCTCGCGCCGCTGCCCGGGACGAAAGAACCACTCCGCCAGCTCCATGCGTCCTGTCAGGACCTCCGCGAGCAGTCCGCGCGCCTCCCGCCGCGAGCCGTCCAACAGCAAGGCGGTGTCGAGCGCCTGCGTGGCACGTTGATAGGCCTCGTCCGCGAGGCCATCGCGCTGTCGAGCCTCGGTCCACGACGCCTCGGGCTCCGCGCCCTCATCGGAGGCTGGCGCACCGGTGAGGGCGCGCTCCCCTCGCGCGTCCCAGCGTCGGAAGGCGTCCGCGCGAGTGGCCTTCGCCTCGGCATGATGCGTCCGGGCTTCGACGAGGGACGTCCGGGCGTCGTCCAGGTGCGCCTGGACGGTGCGCTCCAGCGCATGACGGCCCTTCAGCCAGGCCGCGCCGCCCGCTGCCAGGGCGGTGAGCGGCACGGCGAGCGCCAACCCCAGGCGCCGCGCGAAGCTGCGCCGGAGCGCCCGCCGCGAGGCCTTGAGGAACGCTGCTTCCCGCTGGGTCAGCGCGAGCTCGCCGGCCGCCGCTACCCCGGCGAGCTCACGCCGGCTCCACAGCGCCGAAGTGGCATGGCCCGCGCGCTCCCAGGTGGCGGCGGCGAGCCTCACCCGTTCCAACACCTGCCGCTCCTGACGGGCCGCCTCGAGCCACCCGCGCAAGGTGGACCAACCTTCGAGCAGGGCTTCGTGCGCCACCTCGTGGACGTGCGCCTCGCCGTCCCGCCGGACCACGACGAGCCGCGCCCGGACCAGGGCCTCCAGCGCGACGCGATTCGCGGAGGTCTCCGCGCCGAGCTCCCCGGCGGTCCGCCGGACCCGGGCGCCTTCCGGACTGATGAGCCGCAAGAGGAGCCCGCGCGCCGCCAGTCGCGCAGCGGGAGACAGCGCGGCCAGCACGCCGTCCGCGTGACGGCCCAGGGCCCCGGCCACGCCCCCGAGCGCCTCCAGCGAGGCTTCGCGGATGGACTGGGTCGTCCGGTCGCGTGCATCCCACAGCTCGGCGAGCGTGAACTGGAGGATGGGCAGTCCACCCGGGGCCTGGGCGGAGGACGCCACCAGCGTGTCCACCAGGGCCTCCGTTTCGAACGCGACGCCCGTCACGCGCGCGGGGCCGGTCACGGCCTCGCGCGTGCCTTCCGGGCCCAGCGGCTTGACGAGGAAGAGCGCGCGCGCCACTTCATCCTCCAGCCCCGGCAGCGTCGCCAGCCGCGTGAAGGAGTCCCCTCGCACCGTGGCCAGCGTGCGCACGCCCCGGGCCAGGATGGCCAGGTGCCCGAGCACCTGGGTGAAGGCGGCCGCCTCGTCCGGCTCGCTCTGGGTGAACAGCTCCTCGAGCTGGTCGATGAACAGCAGGGTGCCCCGCGTGGGCCCGGCGGCGCGCAGCGCCCGAGCCATGGCCGCGGGCTCGTGCCGCACCTGGGCCGCCAGCAGCGCCTCGGACAGGCCGAGCCGGCCCGCCACCGCGGCGACCAGCGCCGTGAGGGGACGGCGCCCAGGCATGAGCGACAGCACGGAGTAGGCACAGCCGTCCCCGAGCCCCGCTTGCGCGACGAGCGGCGCCACGCCCGCCCGGCACAGCGAGGACTTGCCCACGCCCGAGTCCCCCGCGACGAGCACCAACGCCTGGGAGCGCAGCCGTTCGTGAATGGCGCGAACCTCCGCGCCGCGTCCGAAGAAGACCGCCCGATGCTCCGCGTCGAAGGCCTGGAGCCCGCGATAGGGATTGCCGGGGGGCACCGGCACCGCGTCACCGTCCTCCTTCAGGCGCGCGAGCGCCTCGCACAGCGCATCGGCGGAGGCGAAGCGGCGTGCCGGGTCGTATTCGAGGCACCGAAGGATGATGGCGCGCAGGCCACCGCCGAGCCCGCTTCCCAGCGGCGCAGAACTGGCCGGGGGCGCTTCGGGCGTTTGGGGGGCGTCCGCCGCTCCGCTCGCGGTCGCTGTGTCGAACGGACGATGTCCCTCCAAGAGTTCGTGGAGCACCATGCCCAGGCCATAGACGTCTCCTCGCGGGCCGGGCGGTTCGCCACGCAGCGCCTCCGGCGCCATGTACCCACGCGTGCCCGCGATGGGGACCGACGACCGGGCCGTGGGCGCTGTGTCCTCCGGAGCCGGATGCCAGGAGAGGGCGAGCCCGAAGTCGACGAGCTTCACCTCGCCCTCCGGCAGCACCATGACGTTGTCCGGTTTGATGTCGCGGTGGAGCACCTGCGCGCGGTGCGCGGCGGCCAGCCCCCGTCCCAGTCCCAGGGCAATGGCCAGGACGCGCTCTGGAGCAAGCGGCGTGGGCAGCTCCCGCAGGGAGACGCCGGGGAGGAACTCCTGCACCAGATAGGGCTGGGCGCCCACTTCCGAGACCCGGTACACCGTCACCACGTTGGGGTGACGGAGCCGCGCGAGCGCTCGGGCCTCGGCGACAAGCCGCTCACGCTGGCTCGGGCCGGCCCGCTCCGCGCCGATGAACTTGATGGCGACCCGACGCTGGAGCGCCGTGTCCTCGGCCAGGTAGACGCGGCCCATCCCACCCTGGCCCAGCAGGCGGACGAGGCGGTACTCGTCGAATGCCGGGGGCGGCTCCCAGCCTTCTGTCCCCGGAGCGCTCAAGGCAGCGGAGTGGATGCGCAGCCCGCCCCGTGACAGGTCCTTGGCCCCAGGGGCTCCCCGGTGCACGCGGGGCAGTGGGTGCGGAGCTCGTCACCCGGCTGGGTGCCCGTGACGCAGTACTTGTTCCTCCAGGTCTGGGTCAGCAGCAGGAAGGGCACGCCCCCATCGAAGTAGTCCTTCAAGGGGGTCCCCGCGTCACCGGGTTGCTGGCAGTCGTAGCTCGCCTTCAGCCACGCGCCGGGCGCCCCTCGGATTTTCGAAAGGGGGGCTGGGGCGTAGCGCGGCCGCACACAACCCTCTCCGCTCGGCGTCACTCCAAAAGGCAAGGCGCCTTGCTCGCTCCAGGCAGCCTCGAAGAGCAGGGGGGGCAGCTCCCCGTTGAACGTGTCCTGGGTCTGGATGCCATATCCGTCGACGAAGTCGACGTAGGTGCCCTGGCAGGTGAAGGACTCGCCGTCGCCGTTGTAGTCGGCGCGCGCGGCCCGCACACACGCCTGGAACAGCCTGGCGAGCGGGGGGCCTCCATCCCACTCCTGATTCGGGAGGTAGCCCCAATGCGCACAGACGCCGACCGCCCCCGTCGTGCAGCTCGCGGTGAAGCACGGCGCGCCGCCGCCTCCGTCGTGGAAGCCCCCGTCCGGCAGCCAGCACCCGGGCATGATGACGGCCTTCCCTTGATAGAAGTCGCCTGCGTCGGGTGAGCATTCAGCGGGGTTCTGCGTGCGATAGCCCGTGCGTTCGCAGACGTTGATGCCTCTGTCGTGGTCGATGACGGTATAGAGCTTGAGCCGGGCGCCCGCGTCTTGAAGGACCGGGGGCAGGCACGGGTCCTCGTGGGGACTCTCGATGATTTTGTATTCCCTCCCATCGCTCCCCTTCCAGATGCCGGCGCCCCCGTCGAACGGCTCCGGGAAGAAGACGCTGCCGCCATCGAGGCCCGTCCAGCCGGTGATGCTGGGGGCCTGCGGATTGACGTGCGCCGGCTGGAGGGGCGCGGTCACTCGAGCGCCCTGGACCCGCGGCTCGAAGGCCGTGGGCGGAATACAGTCCTTGGCGCTCAGCGTCGCCATCCAGGCCATCATCGACAGGGGGATCAGAGGACGCATGGGACCCTTGGTGATGTCTCAACTGAGGCGCGGCGGGGGCGCGCGGTAGTGGTCCAGCTCGAGTCCGAAGTCTTCAATCCACCGGTACACCTGCTGCCGCGAGCACCCGAGGTGACGGGCGACTTCCGCGACCTTTCCCTGGTGGGTGCGCAGGTGGTGCTCCAGCTCCCGCGGGCTGGACTCGACGGCGCGCGCGGGGCGCGGAGCCGGGGGCTGGGAGGAGGACTCCTCGGCGGACGGCGGCTCGGCGTGCCTGGACGCCAGCATCCGCTGCTCCGCCTGCAACTCGTGCTCCACCTGCTCTCCCCGCGTCAGCGGTCCTCCATCCGACGCGATGACCGCGATGGAGAGCACGTTGAGCAGGCCCCGCACGTTGAGCGGCCATTCATGCAGGAGCAGCGCCTCGGCGAGGCCCACGTCGATGGGCCGGGCTTCGGCCTTCATTCGCCTCAGCAGGTGACGCGCGAGCGGCGCGATGTCCTCGCGGCGCTCACGCAGCGGGGGCATCAGGAGGCGCCACTGGACGAGCCTCGCGTAGAGGTCCGCGCGGAAGGCGGCCTCGTTCACCTGGGAGACGAGGTCCCGGTGGGTGGCCGCGAGGACCCTCACATCGATGGGGACCTCCTGCGCGCCGCCCAGGGCGCGGACCCGCCGCGTCTCCAGCACGCGGAGCAGCTTGACCTGGAGCGTGGGCGGCATCTCCCCCAGCTCGTCCAGGAACAGCGTGCCCCCGTGCGCCTCGCGCAGGAGGCCGTCCCGGGAGGCCGCCGCGCCCGTGAACGCGCCGCGCACATGGCCGAACAGCTCGCTGTCCAGCACGCTCTCCGCGACGCCTCCACAGTTGAGCGCGATGAAGGGCCCCGCGCGGCCACTCCGTTCATGGAGCGCGCGCGCCACGACCTCCTTGCCCGTCCCCGTCTCTCCCTGGATGAGCACGGACTGCTCATACCGTGCGGCCCGCTCGAGGTCGCGGCGGAGCCGCGTCAGCGCGGCGCTCCGGCCCACCAGGCCGTCGTCCGGCGGTTCGTCATTCGGCGCCTCGGCGGCCTCGGCGAAGACACACAGCGTGTCCCCCATCCGAAGCACATCCCCCCACGCGAGCGGGGCGCGCCCCAGGAGTCGCTGGCCGTTGAGGCGGGTGCCGTTGTGGCTGCCCAGGTCCTCGACGAACCAGGTGCCCCCCGTGCGCTCGATGCGCGCATGGCCCCGGGAGAGCCGGGCGTCGTCCAGGGCCACCCGGGAGAAGAGGGGGGCGCCACGCCCCACGAGCGTCGCGCCGCTTCCCAGCGCATGTCGCTCGTCCTCGATGAAGGCATGACGCGTAAAGGCAAGGACCAGCGTTGCCGCGCCCGGTCCGCTTTCGGAAGAGGGGGCGTGTTCGGCGCTGAGGGTGTCGTCGGTCATCTGGGCTGCCTTCCGTCATACGGCAAAGGAAGGGCCCCAGGAAATAGATGGATATGTGGTATTGATGGCCTAAGGGGACGCTGGCATCACGTGCCCACTGTCTGCCTTCACGCCCGCGCGCCGAGGTGCGCGTGTCGTGTGCCCGTGCGCCCGGAGCCCGAGGGCTTCGGGCGCTGCCGGCGCCGACGTCAGCGGCTGGTCCAGGAGGACTTGTTGCTGCAGGCCCCCATCCGCTTGAAGAACGCGAGGTCGAGCGTCGTGCCCCGGTCATCGACGGTGGCCAGCAATTGCACGGTGTCGCCGAGTTTGTCCGTGGGAATCTTGACGGCCGCTCCCGGCTCCAGGCCGCCCATGAGCTCGAAGACGACGTGCTGCGTCGTCGCGTCAATGACGACGATGCCAGCCACCGGCCGGGCGATGTTGACCCGGACATGGTCCGCCGCGACGTGGACGCCGCCCAGCGTGCCGCCCTTGTCTCCCGTGCTGGGGCGCTTGGGCGCGTGGGTCGACTCATGCCAGATCCCGTCATCGTCCAGGAATCCAACCCAGACAACCTCGCGATTGTGGTCGAAGAGGGTGACCCGGTTGTCTGTCTCCTGCGTGGACCAGCCGTCCGGCAGGGCTTGAGCCTTGCCTGCGAGCAGAAGAACACCAGCGGCCAGGACGGATGCAAACAGGGGGTTTCGCATGGGCTTTCTCCTTGGGTTTCAGGCGCCTCGGTCAGGTCTGGGCGCTTGAGGCGCGAAACGTACGTGGGCCTGTCGCGCGCGGGCATCACCCATAGGGGTGACGCCGTCAGCACCCGCGATGGTAAAAACAATGTCGACGGCGTGTTGCCGCTTGAAGCCAGACATGGAGGAACGTCATGCGCGCGAAGGGGCCGTGGGATTCCAGTCAGGGCGAGCAGGTTCTCCTGGAGGTGATGACCGCGTTGAGCAGCTCACTCGACCTGTCGGAGGTCTTCTCCAATTCCTACGAGATTCTGTCACGTGTGCTGGCCGCGGACTTCGGCGGGCTCTGCGTGTCCAGACCCGGCGAGCCCCATCAGTATGACTGGCCCATGGTCCAGGACATGCCTCAGGCCTTCTTCGACCGTTACCCGGAGATTTCAGACGAGTGCTTCGTGAGCTCCGCGGTGATTCAGCAGCCCAACACCGTGCTGCGAGACTCCGAGATGCTGCCGCGGCAGGCGATGTGGAACACCGCCATGTATTCGCACTGCCTGGAGCTGAACATGCGGGTGGAGCGCGTGATGTCGGTGGCGCTGGACATGGGGCTGGGTTGGCACAGCGGCTTCACCCTGTACCGGGACAAGCGGAAGGCCTTCACCTCGCGGGAGCAGGCCTTCCTCCAGCGCCTGACCCCCATCCTGGCGAGAACGGTCCGCAACTGCCTCATGCTGGGAGACATGGCCCGGCAGGGAGACCTCCTGGAGCAGCTCTTCCGGCACACGGGGCTCGAAAGCATCGTGCTGAGCCCTCCCCACGCCGAGCTGATGCGCACGCCCCGCTCCACGGCGCTGCTCCATCACTGGTTCCCCGATGCACCCTGTGGCCGCTTTGGATTGCCGCAGGTGCTCCTGGATGCGCTGGAGGGACTCGGTCGCTCAGGTCAGCGAATGCTCTCAGGGCAGGACGTCCTGACCTTCTGGCGGCCGGGGCGCAGCTTGAAGGTGACCTTCCTTCGCTTGCCAGGTCCTCCCGGGAGGACGCCCTGGGCGTTGTTGTTCCAGGAGGTGTCTCATGGCGCCCAGGCGCCCGCCCATTGGCGCAAGCGCCTCACCCCCCGCGAGATGGACGTGGTGGAGCGTGTCTTGAATGGCTGGGACAACCAAACCATCGCGGAAGACATGGGCAGCTCGCTGAATACGTTGAAGACGCACCTGAAGCGGGTGTTCGTCAAACTGGCGGTGCCCAGCCGGTCCAAGCTGATTCTCCTCGCGCAAGAGCGGAGCGTTCACTCCCCTTGACGTTCTAGGGGAGGGTCGGCATTCTCCCTAGATATTCTAGGGGAGCTAATGCGAATCGATCTGCTGCAGGGGACGCTGGACATGCTCATTCTCAAGGCGCTCACGGGTGGGTCCTTGCATGGGTATGCGGTGGCGAGCTGGCTCCAGCGCACGACGGACGATGCGCTGCGCGTGGAGGAGGGCTCGCTGTACCCGGCGCTCCACCGGATGACGCGGCGGGGCTGGGTGACCGCGGACTGGGGCGTTTCGGAGAACAACCGCCGCGCGAAGTTCTACACGCTGACGGCGGAGGGGCGGCGGCAGCTCCAGGAGGAGTCTTCCTCTTGGGAGCGGCTGACGGAGGCCGTGGCCAAGGTGCTCCACGCGCGGCCCGCGGCGCAGGGCGCCTGAGAAAGGGACGCACGCCCATGCCCTGGATAAAAGACCGGTACCACGCCCTGCGCATGCTCGTGCGGCGTGGGCAGTTGGAGGCGGACGTGGCGGAGGAGCTGGAGTTCCACCTCGCCATGCGGACCGACGAATACATCGCCCAGGGGCTGTCGCCCGAGGCGGCGCGCGAGAAGGCGCTCGAGCGCTTCGGCAGCGTGAGGACCTACCAGGAGCAGACCCGCGGGATTGACGCGGGCATGGCACGCCAGCGGCGCCGTACGGAGCTCTGGGATGTCGTAGCGCGCGAGACGCGTCAGGCCTTGCGCTCATTGTCTCGCACCCCGGCCTTCACGCTGATGGCCGTGCTCACGCTGGCGCTCGGGCTGGGCGCGACGACGGCGCTGTACTCGGTGGTGGACGCGGTGATGCTCCGCCCGCTGCCCTATGCGGAGCCCGAGCAGCTCGTCCTGCTCGACAGCCCCGTGCCTGGCTTCGCGGCGAACGCCCCTTGGGATTTGTCCGAGGCCGGCTTCTTCCTCTTCACGCGGCAGGCCCAGGGGTTCGCCTCGCTGGGCGCGCTCGATGCGCGCAACGGCAGTCTTGCCACCGAGACGGGGGCGCTGCGCGTGGATGTCGCGTGGGTGTCTGCGGGGTTGATGGAGGTCCTGCGCGCGCGGCCCGCGCTGGGCCGGCTCATCACGCCGGACCTGGATGCCCCCTCCGCACCGCGCAGCGCCGTGTTGGGCCATGACTTCTGGGTGCGACAGTACGGCGCGGACCCGCGCGTGCTCGGGACGACGATTCGGCTGGACGATGTGCCCACGGAAATCATTGGCGTCATGGCGAAGGGCTTCCAGCTGCCGGATGCCGCCACCGTGGACGTCTGGGCGCCGCTGCGGCTGGACCCGTCGCGCCCGCCGGAGAACTCGCACTGGGTGCGCACGCTGGGGCGGCTGAAGGACGGCGTCACCGTGGCGCAGGCGCAGGCCGAGCTCGCCACGTTGACGACGCGCCTGCCGGAGCTCTTCCCGGATGCGTACACCGAGTCCTTCATGCGCGAGACGGGGTTCCGCACCCGCGTCACGCCGTTGGCGCGGCACGTGGTGGGGGATGCGGACCGGGTGCTGTGGGTCCTGCTCGGCTCGGTGGGGCTGGTGTTGCTCATCGCGTGCGCCAACGTGGCCAATCTCTTCCTCGTGCGCTCGGACGCGCGCCGGCGTGAAGTGGCGGTGCGCTCCGCGCTGGGCGCCGGGCGGTGGGACCTGGCCTGGCACTCGCTGACGGAGAGCCTGTTGGTGTGCCTGCTGGCGGGCGCGCTGGGGCTGTTGCTCGCGCACGGGGCGCTGCGCTTGCTGGTGGCGCTGGAGCCGTCGGGGCTCCCCCGCCTTCGGGAGGTGGGCCTGGATGGGCACGGCATCGTGTTCGCAGGAGGGCTGGCCGCGCTCGTGGGGATTGTCCTGGGGCTCTTCCCGCAGCTTTGGACCGGAAGCGACCTGGCGCGGCTGCGCGAGTCGGGCAGGGGGCTGACGTCCTCGCGCCGGAGCAACCTGGTGCGCGGGGGAATGGTGGTGGCGCAGGTGGGGCTGGCGGTGATTCTGCTGGCCGCCGCGGGGCTGATGCTGCGCAGTTACTGGACGCTGCACCGCGTGGCCCCGGGGCTGGAGGCCAGGAACGCGCTCACGTTCGACATCGTGCTGCCTCGGACGCGTTATACGAACTACGACGAGGTGAATCGCTTTCACCGCGAATTCCTCTCACGCATCGAGGCGTTGCCGGGCGTGACGAGCGCCAGCCTGTCCACTTTGCTGCCGCTGCGAAACTTCGAGCAGTGTGCCGCGGTTGCCGCCGAGGGCATGCCGGTGGACCTGGGACAACTGCCGTGCATCGCCTCACCCGTGGTGGGGCCGGGATACTTCAAGGCCCTGGGCATTCCACTGATTCAGGGGCGGGAGCTCACCTGGGACGACCTGGACCAGCACGCGGATGGCGTGCTGGTGACGAAGACGCTCGCCGAGCGGCTCTGGCCGGGCCAGGACGCGCTGGGGAAGGGCATCCGGGGCAACGGGAGCGAGCCGCCCTACTATCGCGTCATCGGGGTGACGGATGACCTGCGGGCGCACGGGCTGGACAAGCCGCCTTCGGAGGCGGTGTTCTTTCCGCTCGCGCCGGCGGAGGGGCTTCCGCTGTGGGGGCCGCGCCGGTCGGTGAGCGTGGTGGTGCGCACGGGGACCTCGAGCCCGGAGCCGCTCATCCCCGAGGTGCGGCGCATCCTGGCGGAGCTGGACACCGCGGTGCCGTTGGCCAACGCGCAGGCGATGGAGCGCGTGGTGGCGAGGTCGCCGTCCGTGGCGCGGGCGTCCCTCACGCTGCTGCTGCTCGGTATCGCCGGGGGGATGGCGTTGCTGTTGAGCGTGGTGGGGCTCTACGGCGTCATCTCCTACATCGTCGGGCAGCGGCGGGGGGAGCTGGGCATCCGCATGGCGCTGGGCGCGAGGGCGGCGCAGGTGGCGGGGCTGGTGGTGTTCCAATCGCTGCGCTTCACGGCGCTGGGCATCGTGCTCGGCTTGCTGGGCGCGGTGTCCCTGGGAGAGGTGCTGAGCGCGCTGCTCTTCGAGGTGAGCGCGACGGACCCCCTCGTCCTGACGGGCGTGTGCGGAGTGCTCGTCATCCTGGCCGTGCTGGCCAGCTACGGGCCCGCGCGCCGGGCCGCGCGCGTGGACCCCGCCGAGGCGCTGCGCTCGGAGTAGTTCCAGACATAGGGGGAAGCGGAAACCCATCAAATGCCGCCCCGCGCCCGGGCCTCCGCGCCGGACCCTGTCCCTTCCAAGCACCCTCCCGTGATTTCCGACGACAACGCTTGCTGAACGCACTGCTCCTTCTCGCCGCGTGGCGCGGGACTCCTCCGGGTTCCAGGGCGAGGTGACGCATGACGGTGTTGGATACAGGTCGTTCCAGGGGCTGCCCAGACCGTGGCTGCATTGGCAGGCGTCAAATCCTGCCTTAAAGTTGTTTAGCCGGAATTTCCGGCCAAGCATGCACACCCCCACTGGAGTATCCCCATGCGTTTGATTGCATCCATGCTCGCTGCGACCGCCCTGCTCGTTGGCTGTGGAGGCGAGGAGCACGCTCCGGAGTCCATACAGGAAGCGCCGGTGGCGCCCGCGTCTCAGAATGATGGCGAAGGCACGGTGTTCGCGATGGCGGGCCCGTACTACTACGCGACGGCGTGGGACAATGGCAGGCGGCTCGAGGTCTGCGCCAGGGACCTGACGGTGCGCCGCCCCAACGGCTCGACCTGTACGCTGACGACAGGGCAGACCTTTACTGTTTACAGCGGTGGCAGCGAGTGGGTCTCCGGCCACGCCTGGGGCGGCTGTGGCGTTGATGGTGTTGTGCAGAACGGCTGGTTCTGCTGAGACCTGTCGTGCCGGGGCCCGCGGGTGGTGCTTCTCCTCCCGCGGGCCTCGTGCCCACCGTCAGGTGTAGCTCGCGCGTGACAGCGGCTTGTCGCTGAACGGGGCGCCCACGTCATCGAGCCCGGGCCCGACGGCGGGTGGCGCTGGGCGCGAGCACAAGGCCGCCTGCGTTCGAGAGATGCCGCTCCGGCCTGTCCGCCGCCACGACTCCGGTGCTTCCGGGCGCGTGACGGTACGTGTCCTGTCCGGACACGAGGCCACCTCGGTGCTCCCACCTTGGAGGCCCTCCTGTCCGATGCGTGGCGCGGCGCGGACACTCTGTGAGGCGCTCGCGCCTCGCTGTAGTAGGTTTGCGTGAATGGTACGCACTTCAAGGCTGGTGTTGCTCGGGTTCTTCATCTTCGCTTCCACCGAGGCTTTCGCCGCGTCCGCCGAGGCTGGCGCCGCGAAGTCCATTGGGGAGGCCTCGAAGCGAGTGGAGCGTGCGCGCGCGGACCTCGCGGCGGCGGTGCAGCGGATCGAAGTGGAGCCGCCGCGAAACGCCGACCTCGAGGCCGCCCTCGCGGCGGTGGAGGCGCTGAAGGTCGCGCTGGATGCCGGGGCGAGCTTCGAGACGGAGGACCTCGAGTACGCGAAGCTGGTCCTGGCGGCGCGCAAGCAGCTCCGGACGCAGCGTGAGTACGTGGACGAGCGCCGGGCCAAGGTCCACATCCACGAGTACCGCCGGCGCATCGACGCTTCGCTCGCGCCCCTGAACGAGCGCATGACGAAGCTCGGCCAGGGCGACCCGGGCTCGAAGGGGCTGGACGAGGCTCGCGCCGCGGTGGACGCGCTCGAGAAGCTGGCGGCGGAGGGCCGGCCCCTCAAGAGCCAGGATCCGAAGTTCTCCACGTACCTCACCGAGGTCGAGGCGACGCTCGCCCGGCACCGGAAGACGCTCGACGAGCGGTGGCTGCAGCTGTCGGCGCAGAAGCAGCGGGGCCTGCTGGACGCGAGCCGCAAGAACCTGGCGAGCGCGCTCGCCGAGGTGGGCAAGGCCTGGTCGGACGAGAAGTTCGCGGCCACGGACAGGGCCGTGGACGCGCTGCAGAAGCAGCTCGACGAGGGCAGGCCGCTGGAGGCGCAGGACAAGGCCTATCGCGCGGAGGCGGAGAAGGGCCGCGCCGAGGTCACCCAGGCCAAGCGCCGGATGGATGAGCTGGTGGTGCAGGCGGGTGTCTCGCGGGTGAAGGTGGAGCTGGAGCCCGCCCATGAGGAGCTCCGCGCGTCCGCCAAGGCGCTCCGGGCGAAGCGGCCCGCGCCCGAGCAGCTCGCCGAGGCGAAGACCGCGGCGTTCGTCGTCCGGAAGCTGGTGGACAAGTACGAGCCGCAGGCGGCGCGGAGCCAGGCCATTGGCCAGTACCTCACCGAGGTGAAGAACACGCTCGTCGAGGTGGAGGTGGCGCTCCAGGTCCGCACGCTCGACGCGGCGCGCGTCGAGGTGATCCAGGCGCTGCGGAACGTCGAGAAGCGGTCGGTGACGGCCGAGCAGTTCGAGGAGGCGAAGACGGCGATGGTCGTCCTGGAGAAGACGCTCGAGACGGTCCACGCGAAGAACCCCGCCATCAGCCCTTCCGCCGCGGAGGCGCGGCAACTGCTCAAGGATGGGCGGGTGACGATGGAGCGTCGCCGGTACGAGGTCGACCTGCTGCAGCAGCGCGCGAAGGTGGACGAGGCCCGGAAGAACGCGGTGGCGCTCGTCTCCCAGGTCCAGAAGGAGACGCCCTCGGAGGCGCAGCTCCAGGAGGCGGAGAACGCCGTCAAGCAGATTGGCGTGGTGCTCGAGGCCGGCGCCGCCTTCGTCAAGAAGGACCGTGACTACGCCCTGTACGCCAAGGAGTCGAAGGAGCGCATGGCGGAGCTGAGCGACCGCATCACCCGGCGGAAGATTGTCCTGGCCGCGGCGGAGGCCCGGAGCCAGCTCGCGTCCCGGCTGGCCACCACGAAGGAGAAGCTGGAGGTCGCCAAGGCCATCTCGGCGACCGACGCGGAGGTGGAGACCGCCTCGAAGAGCGTGGACGACGTCATGCAGTTGTTCGAGACGCACGCGGCGCTGGAGCGGCAGGACGCGGGCTACGCGGCGGCCGCCGAGCGGTCGCGCGCGGACTGGCTGAAGCTGGTCGAGGCGCTCGAGTTCGCGAAGCAGGCGAGGACGCTGCGCCGTGTGACGGGTGAGGCGCTGGACGTCGCGGGCAAGGCGGCGGCGTCCGCCGCGTCCTCCTCGGACCTGCGCAAGCGCCGGGCCTTGTACGGGAGCGCGGCGGAGAAGCTCAAGGCGTGCCAGGACGAGGGCGCCCGGATGGTGAAGGAGAACGCCAGCCTCGCGATGGTCGACGTGCTCGTGGACGGCAGCCCCACCCGGCCCCAGGAGGTGATGGGCCAGTGCTCCCAGAAGGCCGAGGCCCTGCAGGCGCCGCTGATGCGGGTCGACGTGGAGCTCCGGTTCCAGGAGGGCCAGCGGAAGGCCTACGACGCGGCGAAGGCCCACCTCTCCAAGGGGCGCAAGAGCGAGGCACTCGCGCAGCTCAACGACTGCATCGCGGAGGGGCGCATCCTCGAGAACCGGTACCCCGACTTCAAGAATCAGAAGTTCGACGTCGGTGGCTCCAGCATGAGCATGCTGGAGCTGGTCCAGGTCTGCGCCAAGGAGCGCAAGGCGCTGCAGCCTTGATCGGCGCGCCCCGGGGCGGGAGATGTCCCCGCCCCAGGGCTCCCCGGGGCTGAGGCAGCGCGGAGGCCCGCTGGGCCTTCCTGCTTCGACCCGAGGGCTCCGCTCCCATGCCCGGCATCGACAGCCTGGGCGCCGCCAACCGCCGAGGTTCAAGGGAGCGGATGGCTGTACCCGTCATTGACACGTCAGCGACACCCCATGACGTGTCATGCATGCGCCTTGATACGGCGCAGGTCCGACGGCAACTCCTCCCTTGACGCTTGGGTCCATGCGCTGAGTCGCGCCTCCCACCCCAGGGAGCCCCGCACGAGGTGCTCGCTGGAGGATGGCGTCCGCTCGCACGCGCGAGGACGGGGCATCCTCCGTCTGGAATCGGCTGGCACTGGCGTTGCAGCCGCATCAGCCCGCATGTCAGCCTATTCCTCCCTCCTCCGCTCGGCCATCCCCCAGAGCATCAACGTCTGAGCGCGCGGCGCTCCTGCCCGGACCTGAAAAATGCAAATCCGTGATTCACATGCGAATGGAATGTTGAATCAAACTCCAGAGTATCAGTCCTGTATCCAGAGCTCGGAGAAGGTGTCCTGGCGTCTGGATGAGCTGTTTCCCAAGGACACGGTCTTGGATTTCAGCCACCGGTTCCTCTCGGATGCGTTGACAGGCACGGAAGCCATTCCGTTCCTGAGCGCGGAGGAGCGGCTGATGCTGAACCACATCCGCTCCAACAGCTATGCGCACCTGTTCCTGTTCCTGGAGGAGTACGCGGTGGCCCTGGCCGCCCAGCGCGCCAGCCTGGAGTTGCATGGGAATGCGACGCACATGCGCGCGCTCCTTCGTTTCACGGAGGAGGAGCTGAAGCACCAGCAGCTCTTCGCGCGCTTCACCGGCGCGTTCGCCCGAGGGTTCAAGGTGGTCCCCGCCCTGCTCGACAACCACGTCGAGGTGGCACGGGCCATCATGGCGAAGTCGAACCTGGGGGTGCTCCTCTTCAACCTGCATCTGGAGTTGATGACGCAGCAGCACTACCTGGAGACGGTTCGCGGAAACAAGACGGAGACGCTGGACCCGCTGTTCTGCAACCTGCTCAAGCACCATTGGCTCGAGGAGGCGCAGCACACCCGGTTGGACTTCCTGGAGGCGCAGAAGATCCTCGCCCAGGAGCCCGATACCCTGGACGAGGCCCTCTCGGAGTATGGGGAACTGCTCCAGGCGCTGCGGGGGACGTTGAACGCCCAGCTTGCGCTCGACCTCCAGACGCTGGAGAAGGCGGTGGGGCGCACCTTCACCCCAGAGGAACACAGGCTCCTGTCCGAGTCCCAGGAGCGTTCGTATGTCTGGGGCTTCATCGGAATGGGGATGAAGGCGCCCCTCTTCCTCTCACGCCTGCGCGCGCTCTCCCCCGTCGCGGAGCAGCGCGTCCTGGAGCTGGCCCCGACGTATTACTGTGATTGAGGCGGGGTTCGGGAACGCCGCCTTACCGAGGCGGTCCTGACGAGCCGCCTCATGAATGTCATCGAGAGGCCCGTGTCAAACGAAAGGCCCTTCGGAGGGGCAGGGCTTTTCAGGCAGCTCCTCGGGATGGAGCCGGAACCATCGCGCGATGAGCATCACTTCCTGCGCCTCGTGCGCGCGGAAGCCGAGTGTCTCGGGTTCGGGCCGCTCGAAGATTTCGCGGGCTGTCGCTTCCAGCGCCTGTTGCTGTTCAGTCGTGAAGGGCGCGGGCATCTCCGCGCGCACGCTGCCCCGGCGCACCACGTAGACGCGGTCATCGCCTCCGTGCCCGGGCACTGTGTACACGAAGGTGAGGCGCTTGAGCATGTGGCTCAACTCCACCACCCAGCCGCGCATCAGCTCCAGCCGCTCGGCCCTGTCGCGCAGCTCCGCTGCGTATTCGAACTGGAGCCGGCGGGCCGCCATCGCCATGCGTTCGCGCAGCAGCGTCAACGGCGTGTCGGAGGTGCCTTCGAGGAAGGCTCGGGCCTGGGCGACGCGCGCCCCGTACTCCGCATGGGTGCATCCCGAAGCGCAGGGGGCCAGGCAGCGTGACAGCTGGCCTCGCATGCACAGCGGCTCCTGCTTCAGCGGGAAGAGCAGCCCCTGGTCCGCCAGTCGCATCGGCGTGTCCGCAGCGCAGTCGCGCAGCTCGAGCAGGTCGCTCACCGCGCGCACGACGTCGGAGACGGCGCTCCTGCCGTGGAAGGGGCCGTAGTAGTCGCCGCTCTCGCCATTGGCGCGGGACACCACGCGCAGGCGCGGCACGGCTTCTCGCGTGAGATGGATGAAGCAGTGGCCCCGGTCGCGCTTGTGCTCCACGTTGTAGAGGGGCCGCTGCGACTTGATGATCCGGAACTCGCGCAGCAACGCGGCGAACTCGCTGGGCGTGTACTCCCATTCGATGCGGTGCGCGTGGGCGATGATCTCCGCGGCCTTCTCGTGCTCCTCCGCGCGGAAGTACGACAACAGCCGCGTGCGCACCCGCACCGACTTGCCCACGTAGAGCACCTCGTTGGACGGCCCGAGCATCCGGTAGACGCCAGGGCGGTTCTCGGCGTGCTCGCGGACGTGGGTGAAGAGGGCTGCGACGCGGGATTCCATGGGGCGGCGAGTCCGCACCGTAACGTGCGAAGCGTGCCGCTTCCACGGCTTGGGCCCGTGCGGTCCGCTCGCGAGGTGAAGCCGCTTGGGGAGGCACCTGCCGGACGCCGACGCTCGATGCGGCGAGCAGGCGTGGGTTGAAGCTCCGCGCCCGCACGTCGTCCGGCGTCCTCGATGCCGACGTGCAGGCGCGAGGACATCACGCCGCTACGAACTCACTCCGCCCGCGCGCTGGGACAGCCCAGTCCCGGGCATGGACAGAAAGTGAACTCGCAGAGCAGCCGCGACTCTTCACATTGCTCCGCGGCTTCCATCGTCGGCGCGTTGCGCATGCAGCGGTTGTAGAGCCAACCGCAGTCATTGCACGCCATCGCTTCGACCTCGCCACGCCCGTCCTGCCCCAGCGGGCCCGCGGACTCCGCGACGTCTTCGATACCGCCACATCCAATCAGCAGTCCGGCAGCCAGTACCGCTCCTAGCAATCCTCGCATGTGACCTCCTGATATCAACGGATTGCCAGTATATCCGGGGCCGCGGCGCGGGCGGCCCTGGGACCGCGGCCCGCGCCGAGTGGCTGCGATGTGCGCTAGAGCGGGAAGATTTCGACAGGCAGGGTCTGGGGGCCTCGCACGGTGAGAGAGGGCGTCCAGTCGACCTGCTCGGTGCGCAGCTCCAATCGGTGGACCTTGGCGACGAGCGCCTCGAGCGCGACCCGGGCCTCCATCCGGGCCAGCATCGACCCCAGGCAGAAGTGGGAGCCGTGGCCAAAGGAGAGGCTGGGCGAGCCCTCGCGTTCCAGGATGAAGCTGTCTCCGTCCGGAAAATGATTCTCGTCACGCGCCGCTGAGGCCAGGGAGACGAGCACGGTGGAGCCGCGGGGCAGGTGCACGCCAGCCACCGTGGTGTCCTCCGTACAGGTTCTCAGCGTGGCCGTCGCGGTGGGCTCGAACCGGAGCGTCTCCTCGATGAATCGGGGAATGAGCGAGGGCGTCTCGCGCATCCGGGCGAAGAGCTCGGGGTGCATGGCCAGGACGCGAGCGCTCTGGCTGAGCAGGTTCGCCGTCGTCTCCAGCCCGGACACCAGCAGGAGGAAGAGGAAGCCCATCAACTCCGAGTCCGTCAGTGACTCTCCATCCACCCGGGCCCGGATGAGGTCGCTCACCAGGTCATCGCCCAGGGAGCGCCGCCGGTCCGAGAGCACTCCCTGGAGATACTGCTCCATCTCCTCGATGGTCCGCCGGCACTGTGCCATCAGCTCGACGTCCTCCGGACGGGCACCACCGATGGCGGCGATGTCGTTCGACCAGCGCTTGAAATGCCGTTGGAGCGAGGCATCCAATCCCAGGAACCAGCCAATGACCGTCGCGGGGATGGGCATGGCGAAGGCGTCCACGAAGTCCACCGTCCGGCTCTCCACGAGCTTCGTGGCGAGCGCATCGGCGACGGCGCGGATGCGCGGCTCCAGACGCGTCAGGGTGGCGGGCGTGAAAACACGTCCCACCAACGTGCGCAGACGACCATGTTTGGGCGGGTCCAGGAAGATGATGGACTCCGCGATGGGATTGGAGCGCCCGAGCCACGCCGGGTCCATGGCCAGCCTGAGCCCCTCGGATGAAAACAGGTGGGTCGACTTGAGGACGTACTGGGCGTCTTCGTAGCGGGTGACGGCCCACATTCCTCCTGGCTCCACCTGCACCACCGGCGCGGTGCGCCGGAGCTCCGCCAGAAAGGGATACGGATTGTCACGGACCTCGGGCGACAGCATGTTGAGTCGGGTACTCATCGCGTTGGACCCCCAGGGTGCTGCGGTGTGTGTGACGTCGACTTCGAGCGTGCGCCTGCGGCCCGTGGGCCGCCGGTCCTTCAATCGGGGATGCGGCCCGGGTCCATCCGGCCGTGGCCGACGGGGTAGTCCCAGGCGGTCTCGGCCATGGCCCCTTCCGCGAAGCGGATGTCCACGTACTCCTCGAACGCGATGGGCTGGTCGAGGAGGCCGTACTTGCGCATCAGGTCATGCACCATCTGGAAGTCGTCCCTGCGTGGCAGCAAGGGGTTGAAGCGGACGCGGTCCAAGGGCCGCGTGAGGGCCCACTTCAGCAACTCGGGGGGCTGGTTGTAGTAGTAGCGCCCCACGAATTCCGCCGCGTACTCCCGCTCGGTCTGTCCTTCGTCCAGCCACATGCCAGAGCGGGCGATGCCATCCACCAGGACCTGCACCGCCTGGGGCCGCTTCTCGATGACATCCTCGCGCACGACGAGCACGCAGGACATGTAGTCCGGCCAGTACTCCCGGGCGTGGAACAGCACCTCGCCAAAGCCCCCCATCTCCGCCTGGGAGGGGAAGGGCTCACCCATGACGAAGGCGTCAATGGCGCCCGAGGCGAGCGCGCCCGCGACGTCCGGAGGCGCCATCTCCACCGTGCGCACGTCACCCGGCTGCAGCCCGTTCGCGTCGAGCGCGCGCAAGAGCAGCAGCCGCTCGTCCGAATAGCGGCTGGGAATGGCAACAGTCTTCCCCTTCAGGTCGGCCACCTTCTTCACGGGGCCTCCCCGTTTGACCACCGCCGCGCTGCCGTAGCGGTGGCCCAGGAACACAATCTTGATGGGAACGCCCTGCGACCGCAGGGCCATGGCCAGTGGCGCGACCAGGAAACCCGCCTGAATCCTGTTGGAGATGAGGGCTTCCTTTATCTCCGGGAACCCCTGGAACATCCGGGGGATGAACAGGTATTGCTCAAGCGAATGGCGGGCGATGTAGTCCGTCACCGGGCATGTGAGGTGTCATGTCACGGGGATGTAGGCCACGTTGAGCTTGCGCTCCTGCTCCGGGCGGAAGTCGTTGATGACGCCGTCCCAGCGCACGTTGAGGCTCACATGCAGCACGGTGATGGCCAGCGTCCAGAGGGCGAGTGCGGCGGCTTGCTTGCGAGGGGTCATCGTGTCTCCAGGAGGCGGAAGGGCAGGTCAGGGGTCGCGCTGGTAGGCCCAGCGCAGGGCGCGAGCGCGCTCCAGCCAGCGCATGAGCAGGTCGAGGCTCAGCCCGATGCCGCCCACCAGCAGGATGCCCGCGACGACGAGGTCGTAGCGCTTGCCGGCGTTGCGTGCGTCGATGATGAGGTAGCCCAGGCCGGAGTCGACGCCAATCATCTCCGCCGCCACCACGACGAGCCAGGCGATGCCGAAGCTGAGACGCAGGCCGGTGAGCGCATGGGGGAGCGCGGCGGGAAGGATGATGCGCCGGAGCAGGGCGTACCGTCCGAGCCCGAAGTTCTGTCCGGAGCGCAGGTAGATGGCCGGCACGTTCCGGACGGCGTCCATCGTCGCCAGGGTGATGGGGAAGAGCGACGCCAGGAAGATGAGGAAGATGGTCGCCGTGTTGGCGATGCCGAACAGGATGATGGACACCGGAATCCAGGCCAGGGGGCTGATGGGGCGCAGCAACTGGATGACGGGAGCCGCGACGTGGGCAGCGGGCGCATGCAGCCCCAAGACGAGGCCGCCCGGAAGGCCCACGGCCACGGCGAGCAGGTACCCCGTGAGCACGCGGTTCAGGGAGTCCAGGACGTACGGCACCAGCCGGCCCTGGTCCGCCAGCTCCTGAATGCCCAGGAGGACCTGCCAGGGCGAGGGGAAGATGTGCGTCTTCGTGAGCACCACCGCGGCGTGCCACACCGCGAGCAGCACGCCGCCGGTGAGCGCGGGGAGCAGCAGGGTCTCCAGGGTTTTTCGCGAGGCGCCCATGGGGAGGTGTTTCAACGTTGGTGGGCCAGGCCGAGCTCTTCGAGCAGCTCGTCGCGGTAGCGGAGGTAACGGGCCGAGCTGATGTCCCGGGGGTATGGCAGGTCGATGTCGACGACGCGCTGGATGCGCCCCGGGCGCGCGGCCATCACCACCACGCGATTGGCGAGCTGGACCGACTCGTCGATGTCATGGGTGACGAAGAGGATGGTCTTCCGTTCCGTCGCCCACAGGTGCAGGAGCTCCCGGCGCAGGTTGTGGCGGGTGATGTAGTCCAGGGCCCCGAAGGACTCGTCCAGGTAGAGCATGTCGGGGCCGACCGCGAGCGCTCGCGCCACCTCCAGTCGCTGCTTCATCCCGCCCGACAGCTCCGCGGGGTAGGCGCGCTCGAACCCGCGGAGCCCCACCATCTCCACGTAGTGCGCGACACGCTGGCGGCGCTCCTCCGCGGGAAGGTGCTGGATGCCAAAGCCGATGTTCCCCTCCACCGTGAGCCAGGGAAAGACGCCGCGCTCCTGGAACACGAAGATGCGCCGCGGGTCCGGGCCGGTGACGGGCGCTCCATCGATGAGCACCTGGCCTTGCGTCGGCTTCAGGAAGCCGCCGATGACATTGAGCAGCGTGGACTTGCCACAGCCGGACGGTCCCAGCAGGCACACGAGCTCACCCTCGTGGCACTCGAAGTCGATGGCCTCCAGGACCGTGCGGTGCGTGCCGTCCACGGGAAAGGTCACCGTGAGGCCGGCGACGCTCAGCTTGGCGGGCTGGGCCTGGGAGGGCGGGGAAGGAGTGGGGGCTGCCACGTCGAGCCGCTTCGCGGCGTTCTGACTTCTCATGAGGCATCTCCAACCATGTCCCGCCCGCGCAGGTAGCCTCGGGCAAGCCGCACCACCGCGCGGTCCAGGAGCAGCCCGGTGACGCCGATGAGCACCATTCCGGCCACGACCAGGTCGTAGCGGTTGCCCGCGTTGCGCGAGTCCACGATGAGGAACCCCAGCCCCGAGTTCACGGCGATCATCTCCGCGGCCACGACCACGAGCCAGGCGATGCCCAGCGTGAGCCGGAGGCCGACGAGCAGCTCGGGAACGGAGGCGGGCAGCAGGACGCGCAGGAACAGCTCGCGGGGCCCGAGGCCGAAGTTCCGCCCCGCATGCACATAGACCTGGGGCACGTTGCGCGCGGCGTTCATCGCCGCGAGCGCCAGGGGGGGGGTGGAGGCCAGGAAGATGATGAAGATGGCCGGCGGGTCTCCGACGCCGAGCCAGAGAATGGCGATGGGAATCCACGCGAGCGGGCTGATGGGCCGCAGCAAATGGATGAGGGGCGCCAGGGCTTTGCCCACGCGCTGGTTCCGGCCGAGCAGGAAGCCGAGCGGGACGGCCACGGCCACCGCGAGCAGGAAGCCCCAGGTGACGCGGAACAACGACGCTGCGACGTGTTTCAGGAGCACGCCCCGGGTCAGCAGCTCGGCCATGCCGAGCACGACATGCCAGGGTCTGGGCAACAGGGGGGCCCCCGACATGTAGAGGGCCAGGTCCCATGCCAGCACCATGACCCCGAGGCCCGCCATGGACCGTGCGGCCAGGGCCAGCCTCACGGCGGGCTGTCGGGCGGGCGCCAGGGTCATGGCTGGACGCGGTGGGCCTGCTGGAGGACGGCGGCGAGCATCTCGTCCAGGTGTCGGGGTTCGGTGACGTAGTTGCTGATGGCCACGCGCAGGTAGACGTCACCCCGCCAGTCCATGAGGGTGATGTAGCTGTGGCCCTCGGCGACCACGGCCCGTTGGACGGCGGTGTTCAGAGCGTTGCGTGCCTCAGGGGTGTCCGCCCGGAGCCGGAAGCAGCAGATGGGGAGCGTGGGCTCCATGAGCAGCTCCAGCCCGGCGTGCTCCCGGACCCGCCGGGCCAGGTGCTGGGTCGCGTCCAGGAGGCGGCCCTGGAGCGCTTGCAGCCCGTGCCTGCCCAGGTGGTTCAGCGTCAGCCACAGGCCCAGCGAGCGCCATTGCCGCGTGCCGTAGGGGCTCATCTGGAACAGGTCCAACTCGCCGAGCTCCTCCCAGTAGTGCCCGGTGGCGGTGAAGCTCTTGTAGAGCTCGCGCCCGTCACGCACCAGCAGTGCGCCGAGCCCGAAGTGCTGGAACATCCACTTGCAGGGGTCGACAGTGACGGAGTCCGCCTGGGCCAGTCCCGTGAAGAGCGGGGCGCAGGCGGGATGCGTGCCGAGCGCCGCGCCCGAGGCCCCGTCCACATGGAACCAGAGCTGGTGGCGCCGTGCCACGCGCGCGAGCGCGTCCAGGGGGTCGACGGCGCCCGTGGGCGTCGTGCCCGCGGTGCCCACGATGCACACCGGCTTGCAGCCCAGGGCGAGGTCCCGGGCGAGCTGCTGCTCCAGGGCGCTCACGTCCATGCGTCCGGCCGCGTCCACTTCAATCAACCGCACGGACTCCCGTCCCAGGCCCAGCAGGTCCAGGCCGCGCCAGATGGAGAAGTGGCCTTCCCGGGACAGGTAGAACGTGGGTTGCACGCCCAGGCTGGTGAGCCCTCGCGCCTGGACGTGGCGACCCAGCACGGTGTCCCGGGCCAGCTTCAGCGCGCTCGCGTTGGCCAGCGTGCCACCGCTGACGAAGATGCCGCCGGGCAGGCTGCCCTCTCCCCGTGGGAAGCCGACGAAGTCCGCCAGCCACGCGAGTGTTTCGGCCTCGATGACGGTGGCGCCAGCGCCGCCGCGCCAGGCGCCTGGCACCTGGTTGAGTCCGTTGCCGAGCAGGTCCCCCAGCAGGGGCTCCAGGAGCGGGCGCGGGGAGACGTAGCCGAAGTACCGCGGGTGCGCGAAGTTGCAGTGCCCGGCGGTGATGAGGGCCTCCGCCTCCTGGAGCGCCGCCGTCAGCGCGCTGGCTTCGTCCGGCAACGGACGCGGGTGCGTGGCGTGCTCGCGCAGGGACGGCTCTGCGGTCAGCACGGGCCGGGACTCCGCCTGCTGCCGGGCCTGGGTAATCACCTGGACCACCTGTGCCAGGGCGCCGTGCCACTGCTCCCAGTTGTCACGCGGCGAGGCACGCGCCGTCTCGTCGGGGCTGGAGTCCCTCAAGGCAGGGGCTCGATTTCCAGGCGGATGGACTCCTGGATGCGGCGGTGCAGCGCCAGCACCTCGTCCCGCGTCTCGCCCCCGATGAGGTAGTAGGTGAGGTGCGGCTGCGCGGACTCTGGCAGCGCGTAGACCTTGTCTCCGGGCTTGTGCAGCACGACATGCGTCATCAGGCCCGGGATGTCCTGGAACACCTCCAGGCCGGTGACGCTCTTCAAGGTCCCGCTGTAGGGATAGACGACGCCTCCGTAGAGCGCGGCTTTCCGCTGGGGAACGATGCGGGGGGCCTTGGCCCCGCTCATCATGCGCGCCACCTCGATGGGCATGTTGTGGCCCGTGAGGTGTTCGATGGCCTGCATGGTGTAGCCGCCTCCGGGCCGCAGGCCGGCCTCGAGCACCTTGGGGCCTTCCTCTCCGTAGCGAATCTCCACGTGGGCCGCGCCCACCGTCGCCCCCAGCGCCTTGACGGCGTCGATGGCCAACTGGCCCAGGGCCTCCTCCTTCTCCGGTCCCAACGAGGTGGGGGAGACGGACATCGTTTCCGCGAACCAGGGCCCCATGGCCGGGGCCTTCTCGAAGATGCCGACGACGGTGTACTCGCCGCCCCCCATGAGGATGTCGACGTTGACCTCCGTGCCCTTGCAGAACTCCTGGGCAATCACCTTCACCTCGCCGCGGCCGTACGCCAGGCGGTTGCGGTCGCTTTGGATGTCGATGTCCACCGGACGGGACAACATGTCTCGCAGGATGTCTCGATAGGCGTCGTACTCCCGCGGGTTTCGCACCAGCCCCACGCCCTGGCTGTTCATGGAGTCAGCGAGCTTGACGATGGCGGGAAAGCCGAGCTCCCGTTCGATGACCTCCGCGGCCCCCTCCAGCTCCAGCAGGGGGAGGGTGCGCGGCGCGCTGACGCCCGCCTGGGACCAGCGCTGATAGGCGAAGTACTTGTTGCGGCTGGCCTCCGCGGCGTCGCGGGCATTGCCTGGCAGTCCCAGCTTCTCGGCGATGGTCGCGCTCAAGTGGGTGCACCCCTCGTACAGCGGGAGGACGAGCTCGAGCGGCTGCTCGCGGTGGCTCGCCGTGACCGCGGCCAGGACGGCGGGCTCGTCATGCAGGGGCACGTCGATGATGGTCGCCACGCGTGCCCCCGGGGGCACGGCGTCCCGGGGGCTGACGAGCACGACGTCGAGCCGGGCCTGGTTCAGGCTGTCGATGAGGTAGCGGTTGGGGTACGGGTGCAGGACACAGGCACGGCCTCGAAGCATGGCTGCGCTCCTTCGCGACGGTGGAACAGGGAAACCAGACGGGGGCCTAGTGCGCCGCGGGCACCCCCCGTGCCTGGCCCCCGCCGCTCACGTATCCGGGGGTGACGCCGGGGGCCTGGATGCCAGGCTTCACGGTGGTGCCATCGGTCAGGTAGCGCTCGATGAGGCCGTGCGCCGCGTCCGCGGCCAGCTTGCCGTCCCCCACGTCGAGCAGGGTGTCGACGATGAACGGCTCGGGGGCATACGGAATAGGCCCCGAGCCCTTCCACCCGTCGCGCAGCAACTGGGCGTACTTCACTTCCTTTTCGATGATGTGCGCCCGGTCGATGCCCAGCGCGCCGCAGATGCGGAAGTTTCGGCTCATTCGCTCCTTGGAGAAGTGGGTGTGGCCATAGCCACGCAGCCGCTCGGACACCATCAGCTCCGCGGGATAGCGGAAGCCGTTGTCCTTCACGTCATGCGAGGTGGCGCTCGTCCAGGCGCCCTCGGGGATGAAGCCGTCCTGCACCGCGGCCTCGTAGATTTTCGTCCCGGGCCACATGCACAGGATGGAGAAGTACGTCTCCGTGAAGCGACTGCGGATGGCGTGGTCGATGGTGGCCTTGAGCTCCTCCTCCGTCTCGTCCGGGAAGCCCACCATATAGAAGCCGCGCAGCAGGATGTCGTACTGCGCGGTGTAATCGATGATGGGGTCGAGCTTCTCCATCTTCATGTTCTTCTTGATCCACTTCTGCAGCCGGGGCGTCGCCGTCTCCACGGCGTAGTGGATGCAGACCGTCCCCGCCTCGACCATCAGGTCCACGAGCTCCTTGTCCATGATGTCGCCGCGCAGCCCGTTGGGAAACGAGAAGCGGACCTTGATGCCGGAGCGGGCGACGCCGCGCATGATTTCCTTCGCGCGGTCCTTCCGGATGTTGAAGATGTCATCGAGGATGGCGAAGTGGGTGACGCCCTTCTCCCCATGCAGCCAGAAGATTTCGTCCAGCACGTTCTGCACGCTGCGCTCTCGGCTCAGCTTGCCGAAGCCCTCGTGACAATAGGTGCAGCGGTAGGGGCAGCCGCGCTGGGTGAACAGCGACGTCCACGTCTCCTGGTTGGGAATGCGCATCGGGTTCTCGACCAGGGCGAACCGGTCGAGGTGGATGTGCTGGTAGTCGGGGAAGGGGATGGTGTCCACGTCGTCAATCCACGGCATGGGCGCATTGATGATGACCTTCCCCTCGCGGCGGAATCCCAGGCCTCGGACCTTCTCGACTTCGCCGCGGCCCAAGAGGCGCGCCTCGATGAACTGCTTCAACACCTCCTCGCCCTCCTGGCTCGCGGTGTAGTCCACGCCCAGGTGGTCCTTGAGGATGAGCGCCGCGGAGTCCGAGGCGTAGGGTCCCCCGGCGATGATGGGCAGCTCGGGGAACTCCTTCTTCACGCTGCTCGACAGAATCTCCATGAAGTCACGGCCGCTGGTGAGCGACCGGATGCCGAGCATGTCGTAGCGCTGGCCGCGGAGCTCCTCGAGGACGACCTCCAGCGGATGCCCCTTCTGCTCCAGCAGCGCGAGCGGGAGCGACATCACCTTCACGGAGGCCACTTCGGGCAGGTGCTGCTTGATGTACGCGGCCAGATATTGGAGGCCGATGGGCGGGCTGGCGTGGGGAAACTTGTAGGCGGTCTGCAGGGGCAGGTCGATGTTGTCGACGAGGAGCAGGTTGAGCACGGTAACTCCCTCCGGGTGGGAACAGCCGTTGAGGCGGGGCGAACGTCAGGCGATGGCGCCCAGGGGCGGGACCGTTGACGAAGTGGTGATGGGCGGGCCTTCGGCGCCAGCGAGCGACAGCTTGAGGTGGAGTCCGGCGCGGGCCCTGAGCACCAGCGTGGGTTCCAGCTCCACCGGCCGCCAGGGTGACAGCTCGACGCGGAAGCGCGACAGCAGCTCGGTGAAGAGAATCTGCGCCTCCATCATGGCCATGCCGACGCCAATGCACTTCATGCGCCCGCCGCCGAAGGGGAAGTGCGCGTAGCGCGGGCGGCCCTCCGAACGGGCCGGCAGGAAGCGGTCCGGGTCGAACACCAGCGGGTCCTCCCAGTAGGCCGGGTCCCGGTGGGTGACATAGGGGCAGGTGATGATGTTGGAGCCCTTGGGGATGTGGAACCCGCCCAGCTCCACGTCCTCCTGGGCCTTCCTGTCCACAATCCACAGGGGCGGGTTGAGCCGCACGGCTTCGTTGAAGACCCGGCGGAAGTACGGCATGTCCGCGACGGCGCCGCCCAGCGGGGATGCGTCCCGGGCCACGGCGCGAACCTCCTCGCGCAGCCGGTGCTGAACCCCGGGGTGGGCGGCGCAGGCGTGCAGCGTCCAGCTCATGGCGGAGGCGACGGTGTCGAAGCCCGCCAGGAAGAGTCCCTTGGCTTCCGCCAGGATTTCCGCGTCCGTGAGCTTGCGTCCCTCGGGCGTGGGCGTGTGGACCAGGACGGACAAGAAGTCGCCGCGGTCCTCGGGCTTCAGCTCCTGGCGGCGCTCCTGGACGTGGTGGAGGATGATGCGGGAGATGTCCTGCTCCGCGGCCAGCAGGCGCCGCATGCTGGGCGTGGGCAGCCAGGCCGGCAGGGGGACCATGGCGGAGAGCCGGTCGGCCATGCTCCGCAGGCAGGTGTACCAGGCGCGTGAGATGTCCGCGGACTCCTGGGCATCGAACCTGCGCCCCACCAGGTAGATGGCCATGGTCTCCAGGGCGTAGCGGGTGATTTCCTGCTGCGCGTCGAGCTCTAGTCCCCGCCGCAGCGCCTCCTCCCAGCGGTGGACCAGGTCCACCGCGGCCTCGCGAAAGCGTCCGGCCAACTGCTTCAAGCGCTCCCGGGCGAAGGTCGGGGCCAAGGCCTGCCGCTGGCTGCGCCAGGGCTCGCCGTCGGCGATGATCATGCTGCCACCCAGGAGCGGCTCGAACATCGACGCGACGTCGCTGCGGCCGAAGGTTGCGCCCTCCAGCACCCGGCCGACGTGCTCCGGGTTGAACACCAGATGCAGGGCGACCGGACCCATCCGCAACCGGACGACGTCTCCGTATTGCCGCCGGCACCTCATCATGAGGTCCAGGGGGTGGTCTCGGAACTCACGGGCATTTCCCAGCAGGAGATGGCCCTCGGGGCCGGGTGCGGTGCGGGACATGGCGGCGCCTCGTGGCATCAGGGAGGAGGGGGGGCTGGCGGCGCTGCCACCAGCCCCTTGCTGCGACGGCGGGTTCAGCTCACCGCGACCTGCAGCATGGCGAAGCTGCCGGAGAAGATTTTCGAGAGCGCCTGGATGTCGGGCGTCCGGTAATCCGGGTCGCCCATCAGGGTGCGAATGGTGTCCGGCGCAGGGAATTGGACCAGCTCGAAGCCGTCGAACAGCCAGCCGTCGGTGCGCGGCGTGAGCCCGCTGAGCAGCACCTTGCCGCCGTGCTTGGCCAGCGCTGGCGCGCGGGCGTCCACGTAGCGGCGCACCTCCGGCTCACCCTTGCCCGCGTCGAGCTGGAAGGCGATGAACATCACGGCCGAGCCGGGGTCGTGCGTCAGGTTGTTGACCACGGCGTTGACGGGAACGGATGCGGCGCCGGGGGCGTCCTTGGACACCGTGACGAAGTCCACGGCGAGGTTGCCCATGACGGAGGCCAGGACCTTCGCGTGGAGCCGCTCGGGGGGAATGCTCCCAGCCTGGGCCTGGTCAGACAAAGTCAGATACATGGTGTGTTGGGTCTCCTGCTGCGGGGGTGAGACTGCTGCTGCGAGAGGGGGCTCAAACGCTCAACGTGAACTCGTGGCTGCCCAGCGCTTGTCCATTGACGAGCAGCTCGACCCGGTGCTGGCCCGGGTAGTAGCGGCGCGTGGTGATGGGCTGGATTTTGTGGACGCGCTGGAGCGCCAGCCGCTCGCCCGCGGCGAGCTGGCGCGTCGTCCACTTGAACACCTTGGGAGACAGCTCGCCGGAGGCCTTGCGGTGGTGGATGCGGTAGTCGATGACCAGCTTCTGGTCGCTGCGCGCCTTGGAGCGCAGCTCGACATGCAGCTGCAGCGCTCCACCGAGCTGGACGGCCTTGGAGGCCAGCTTGAAGGCCTGGAGCTCCAGCCGGGGCTTTCGGGTGAAGCCGAGCACCTCGAGCACGCCGGGGTTGCCCTGCTTGACGAGCGTCCGGCTGGCATGGCGGATGAGCCACTGCGTCTCGGGGGCGGGTGACTCCCGGGACCAGCGGCGCACGACGTCGACGACGCGCTCCGGATGGTCCTTCGCGATGTCGTTCAGGTTGTTGGCGACCGAGCGGCGGACGAACAGCGCCGGGTCCGCCTTGAGCTTCTCCAGCAGGGCGAGCACCGGTGTGGGGTCCTTCTGGAACGCGGGCAGCCGCTGGGCCCAGGGCAGACGTGGGCGGGTGCCCTCGGAGACGAGCCGGCGCACCGTCTCGTCGGGGTCCTTCGTCCAGTCATGCAGGTAGGCCAGCGTCTGCTCCGGGTAGCGCAGCAGGAAGGGCCGGATGGCGAACTCGGACGTGAACCGGGTCGTCAGCAGGCGCATCATCCGCATGGACGCGTCGAGGTGGTCGAGCCCGTAGTCCTCAACGAAGTGGCACAGGGGCCAGATGCGGAAGCCTCGCAGCGGCGTGAGCGGCCCCTGCTCCGAGCCCGCGAGCACCTCGAGCTGTTCAAGTGCCCGGGGGTAGTCCGGCGCGAGGTGGGCGCGCAGCGTCCGGGCCAGGAGCCGGACGCGGTCCTTCATTTCGAGCGACTCCAGGCCGTGGGTGGCCTCACGCACGAAGCGCCGGCTGTCCACGCCGGGGGCGGCGGCGACGGCGCGCCGCGAGAGGTCGAGGATGGCCTCGCGATTGAAGATGTCCTTGAATTGGGTTCCGGTGCTCATGGTGTCGGGTCAGAAGGTGCCGGTGCGCACGCCAGGCTTTTTTTCGAGTGCGTTGAGGGAGACGCCCGCCGCCTGGCGCTGCGTGGCGTCAAAGGCATCCAGCATCATGTTGGTCGTCCACTGCTTGCCTGTCTCGCTCAGTTCCCAGGTGTCGGGGGTCTCGTAGATGAGGCCCCACTCCTGCCAGGCCTGCCATACGTCCGCGGGGATGCTGTCGATGGCGGCCTGGTGCCGTTTGGCGATGCGGAAGAATTTGGGCATGAACACGGCGCCACGGTTCTCCGGCCGCGCCAGCGCCCCGGACAGCTTGGCGACGGGCAGCACCCCTTGGCCCACCAGGTTGGTATAGGTGTTCACCTCGCCGGTGTTCATGTACGAGACACCCTGGAGGTATCCGCGCGCGGACGAGCCCACGGCCACCGTCTCCGCGGCATGGTCGCCGTCTCCGCCGCCCCAGAGCAGTCGGAAGTATTCGCAGACCTTGCCGTGCTTGGAGAAGACCTGGTCGGCGACGGCGTTGTAGCCGAGCTCCCGCATGCGCCAGCGGATGTGCTCGTTCATGGCCATGTGCATGTCGACGCCCGGCTTGGGAGGAATCTCTCCCGTGTCCATGGCCGCCCGGAACTTCTTCGGGAACGCGTAGTAGTGCAGGTTGTAGTAATCGACGCTGTCGAAGTCGGCGGCGCGCAGGGCCGCGAGGTCGTCGTTCAGCCGGGTGATGTTCTGCCCCGGCAGGTCGTACATCATGTCGACGTTGATGTCGTGGAAGCCGAGCCGGCGGGCGTTCTCGGTGACCCGCTCGACGTCCTTCAACGTGGCGACGATGCGGAAGCGCTGCCGTTGGACCTCGTCGTAGGTCTGCAGGCCGAAGCTCAGACGGCTGACCTTCCACGCCTTGAGGAGCTCCAGCAGTTCGGGGTTGCTCAGCGTGCGGGGCTCCCCCTCGAAGCTCAGCTCCGCGTCCGGGGCGAGCTTGAAGCAGCGGTGGATGCTCTCCAGGAGCTTGCGCACTTGGGGGACGGGCAGGATGGAGGGAGAGCCACCGCCGAAGTACACAGCCGAGAACGTGCGCTGGGCGATGGCCGGACGGCGCGCCAGCAGTTCCATCTCCTTGCAGAGGCTGTCCGTATAGCGCGCGTAGACATCCTCGCCGTTCGCGATCTTGATGTGGAACGGACAGAACTGACACAAATCATGGCAGTACGGGATGTGGATGTAGAGCAGGCTTTCCGCGGGCTTGGGCACCTCCGTGTCCAGGATGGCGTCGAGCAAGCCCTGGTGGGAGCCGGGGGCATAGTCGCCCTGGAGCAACGGATAGAAGTAGTACGTGACGGGGTGCAGGTCGCTGTACATGGCAGGAGACCCTGAAGGGAGTGGGGCTGCGGGGAGCGCGGCTCAGGCTCTGCCAACGCGCGCGAGAATCCGGTTCGCGTTGCCGTGGAGGATGTCGTCGGCGATGTCCGGAGGCAGATGGGCCTGCTCCAACTGGTGCATGAGGTTGCTGTAGCTGCCCACCACCGGCCAGTCCGAGCCGAACACGACCTTGTGGCGAATCTCCCGCAGGTCCCCGAGCACCGTGGGCAGCTCGGTGAGCGGGACCAGGGCGGTGTCCACGTAGAGGTTTTCGTAGCGAAGGACGAGCGCGCGCGCGTCCTGGTACCAGAGCGGCTTGCCCGCGTGGGCAAGGATGAGGCTCAGCCGGGGAAAGGACTCCGCGATGCGCTCGAAGTCCGAGGGCTGGATGTTCTTCTGTTCCGCGTCCCGCTGCGCGGTGTGTCCGGTATGGAAGATGACGGGCAGCGACAGCCGCTCGCATTCGCCATACACGGCCCACATGTCCTGGGTGTAGGGGTCGAACGCGTGGTCCGCCGGGTAGAACTTGAAGCCCTGGATGCCCAGGGCCAGGCTCTTGTCGAACTCCTTCCGGACGTCATGGAAGTTCGGGTTGATGCTGCCGAAAGGAATGAAGAAGTCCGAGCCCCGCGTCTTCCTGGCGATCATCTCGCTGTCGATGGAGAAGTTGGTGCCCGGGCCACACTCGGCGAGCATCACCGCGCGCTGGACGCCATGGCGGCGCAGGTAGCGCTCCAGCTCCGCGGGGTGGGAGAACAGGCGGGTGATGTCCTCGCCTTCCTCGAGGGGGCGGCGGGTGAGCAGTCCTTGTATGTCGTCGCGGAGTCGAAAGAAGTCACCGGAGTGGACGTGGAAGTCAATCATGGCGGCCTCGGTCGGAGCAGCGGCTAGTACGACAGGGCGGCCGCGGGGCGGGGGATGGGGAGGCTGGGCGGCACGGCGCGCTGGAGCACCTTCTGGATGAACTCGCGCAGGGGCTCCAGATGCTCGGGTTCACGCCATTCGGCGGCCAGGTCCTCGATGATGTGGTGCTCGGCGACGACGCGGCCGTCCACGAAGTGGCGGATGATGGGATGGAGGAAGGCGCTCTCCTTCGCGCGGTTCACGTCCGCGCGGTGGATGCGCTCGCTGGCGAAGGGGTCCGCCCCCGCGGACTGGCCGAACTCGAGCGTGAGGACGAGCAGCTCGGCGCCCTGCCGGGCCAGGTGTTCGCGGGTGTAGTCGACGGGGAACTCCTCACGGCCCACACCTCGCTCCGGGCCCGTGAGCTCCAGCACGTCACAGAGGAACCCGGGCTGCTGCCAGAGGGAGGAGGTGCCGTTGATGCGGTCCAGCAGCCACTGGGTGATTTCCTCCGGGCCCGAGACGGTGCGGGAGATGGGCCAGGGCTTGCCGTGATAGCGGGCCTCCAGCAGCCGGCTCAGCGCACGGATGTTGTAGCGGAACCCATGGATGAAGCCGGACATGTACTTCTTGAGGTCCCGCATCTGCATGATGGTGCCGGCGAAGAAGAGTCCGGGGACATTCACCGACTCCCACTCGCTTGTCTGCATGGGGAAGCGGCGGCAGACGGTCATCGCGGGGCGGCAGGCCTCGTCGAAGAGCGTGTTGTCGAACTTGAACCCGGTGCAGAGGATGACGCGGTCGTAGCGCAGCGTCTCCACCTCGCCGCCCGCGTGTGAGTACTGGAAGGTGACCTCGTATTGGTCGCCCACGCGGTTGATGCCCAGGACGTTGGCGTCCAGCACGGCGTTCTGCATCTTGAGCTGGTAGGTGTCGAGCAGGTTGTTGTTGACCGCTCGCAGGTCGCCCACGAAATGCGTGCGCCAGGCCATGCGGATGGGCCGGGGACTGACGAGGTGGAGAAGCGCGGCGCTCTCCATGAGGTGGTCGGCGGTCTCGAAGGCCGAGTTGCCCTTGCCGAGGATGAGGACGCGTTTGTTGCGGAACGCCGTGGTGTCCAGGTCGATGGCGCCGTAGCGGTCCGCCAACTCCACGCCGGGGATGTCCGGCGTGTTCTCACGGGACACTCCGGTGGCGACGATGAGTTTGTCGCAGGTGTACGTCTTCCCTTCGGCGGTGGTCAGCTCGAAGTGGCCGTTGCGCTGGATGCGGGTGACGTCCACCCCGTACTGGACCTGCAGCGCGTGCTGGCGGGTGAACTCCGCCAGGTAGGCGCCCATCGTGTCCGCGTGGGGAAAGTAGTTCTGGGAGAAGTCCTTGAAGAGCGGTCCTTCGTGATTGGACAGCAAGGAGTTCCAATCCCAACGCAAGTTCAGCTCCGGGTCGTCGTGCCCCGTGTAGACCTTGTTGATGGAGATGAGCTTGCGGTGACGCGGGAAGGTGGCGAAGAAGGTCCCCGCCTGGCCGCCGCGCTCCAAGACGAGGTAGTCCCGGCCGTTCTGTTTGAGGAAGAAGCTCGCCTGCAGCCCGGCGGGACCTGCGCCCAGAACCAGGTACTCGTGGTGCTCCATCATCGAAAGCCTCGCGGATGTCGAAAATGTGTGGCTAAGCCTTGATGCCGACGACCATGTGCTTCTCGTAACTGGAGTGATGGACGGGGCCCGGTGAGAACCCCGCTTGTCGCAGGAGCGCGTGGTACTGGGCAGCGCTGCGGTGCTTGCCGCCGGTCTCCAGCAACATGCACAGGTCCATGAGGGCGGTGGGCAGCGGGCCTGTGCGTTGCTCATTGAAGAGGCGCTCCAGGATGAGGATTTGCCCGCCCGGCGCGAGCGCCGAGTGGATGGCGCGCAGCAGTGGGAGGCTCTGTGCGTCTGTCCAGTCCGAGAGAATGAAGCCCAGCGCGTACAGGTCCGCGCGAGGCAGTCCGGACTGGAAGAAGTCCCCGCCGACGAAGCCCAGCCGCGAACCGAGCCCGTGCGCGTCTCGCTGACGCGCCACGGTGGACTCCATCGCGGGCCGGTCGAAGACGTCCGCTGTCAACGCGGGCCATTGCTGGAGCGCGGCGACGGCGAACGAGCCGCTGCCTCCGCCCAGGTCGACGAGGTGCCCGCCCCGCTCCAGCGCCAGGGGCCTCACCAACTCCGTGGCGGCCTGATAGCCCAGGCTCCACATGGCCTGGGCGAAGCGCTCCAGGGCCCCGGCGTCCTGGTAGATGAGGTCGAAGGGCGCCGCGCCTTCGCCGGGCAGGACCTTCTTCCACTGCGGCGCTCCGTCCACCAGGGCGTCGCCCAGGTGCATGAAGGTGCGCATCGAGAAGTGCTTCAGCAGAGGGAAGAGCCCACCGCAGTAGAGGCCGTGCGACCGCGAGAGGAAGGGGCGGATCTGTGGAGGCATCCGGTATCCACCGCCATCGCGCGTGAGCAGCTCCATGCCGACCAGCGCCGTCAACAGCCGGTCCAGGGCCTCTTCGGAGACGCTCAGCTTCGTGGCGAGCGCGGTGCTCTCGAAGGCTTCTCCCTGCGCGAGCAGGTCCAGCACCCCCAGGTCATCCGCGGCGAAAAGCACATGGCTCGCCATGAAGCCGAAGATGGCTCGCTCCAGGACGGGAGGCGGAGAGTGGCTCTCGATGTCTGGACTCTCGCGCATGAACTTCCCCCCACGCGCAGATGACAACGACAGCTCATGCGAGCCGAAGGCCATCTGCCCGTGCCAGTAGGTCAGTCTCAACCCTGACCTTTCATCTCCGCGATGCGGCCCAATGACTCTCAGCGTCACGAGTGAGGACGAGAGTGTTCTCCTTGGGTGATCACTTTTTTACTTAAAGTGATGGTCGTGTCAACCTGGAAGTCCGACTTTCGACCAAGCCACACAACCCGCTGGATGTGTGGCTTGAAATGCGTGGCGAGGCGTTAGGCAGGCTCGATGAAGTTCAGCCGGTAGCCATCCGGGTCGGTGACGATGACCTCACGGGTATGCCAGGGTTGGACCGAGGGACCGTCCACGTGTGCGCCCAAGCTCTGGGCTCGGAGCAGGACGTCGTCGACGCCCGTGGGGGCGGGGGTGCGAAAGCCCAGTAAGGTGCCCAATCCCCGCTGTCCTTCCAACGTCAACCCAGGAGGTGGGGTGACCAGGTACACGTCAATGGCATCCGCCCAGCGAAGGTGGATGAACGGTGGCTCGACGGAGACTCGTTCGAAGCCGAGGGTTTCATAGAACACCGCGGAGCGACTGGCGTCCTGGACTAGCAGTTTGATAAAGGAATTCATGATTTTAGCAGTCCTTCTGCTTTGAGAGTGGCCTGGACCTGCGGGCGCTCCATGACACGGGCCTGGAAGGACCTGAGCGCGGGGAAGGGGGAGAGGTCGACCTGGAGGTACGCGCACCAACTCAGCACGGTGAAGAGGTAGGCGTCCGCCACGGTGAAGTCCGTGCCCATGAGGTGGGGCTGTGACGCCAGCCGCGCCTCCATGCTGCGGAGTCTGCGGGCAAGCCGCTCGTGAGCCATGCGCTTGCCTTCCTCGGGATAGGCCTCGTCGACGAGCACCGCGAAGTTCTTGTGGAGCTCGGTGGCGATGAAGCTGAGCAGCTCCTGGAGGCGGTATCGCTCCAACGTGCCGTTGGCGGGCGCCAGGTTCCGGCTGGGAGCCAGGTCCGCGAGGAATTGGAGGATGGCGGGGCCTTCCGTCAGGTGACCGCCGTCATCGAGTTGGAGGACCGGTACGTACCCATGGGGGTTGATGCCGTGGAAGTCCTCGCCTGACTCCGTCGTCTTGGTGCGCAGGCTGACCCGCTCGAGTTGGAAGTCAAGGCCTGCCTCTCGCAGGGCGATGTGGGGCGCCAGCGAGCCCGTGCCCGGTGTGTAGAAGAGCTTCATCGTGACCCCTCGCGTCTGGTGTTGACGGGGGATTCCTGCATGGAATCGCGGGCCGCGTCACGGAATCGGCGTGACTTCGCGTCGGCACTTGCGGCCGAGAACAGGGAAGATCAGGCTTCCCTGAGTCGGCGTTGGTCCGGGGACTCCGTCCGACCTTGCTCTCTCATCGCACGCCCGGCCCCGCGGGCTGCCGGATACCTGAACCTATGCGTTTCAAGCAGTCTCTGCTGCTGCCCCTCGCGGTCCTCTCCCTGGGTGTGCTGCCGGCGTGCTCGGAGGAGGGGGATGACAACCCTCCCGGCGCGGACGCGGGCACCGACGCCGGCACGGACGCGGGCACCGACGCCGGTGTCGACGCGGGGGACGATTATCCGGGCCCCAGCACCGAGCCCGGGACCTGTCCCGAGGGCGCGCTGCTCTGCGAGTTGTTCGACGAGGGCGCCTCCACGCCCCCGAATTGGACGGTCGAAACGGAGCACGCCACCCTCCAGGTGGATGGCACGCGGACGCGCAATGGCGCGGGCGCGCTGCACATCACCACCGAGGACGGCCGCGATGAGCGGGTGCAGCCGGGCGGCGCCATCGCGCGGTTGCGGCGGCGAATCGACCCGTTCGACACGCGGCTCTTCGTTCGCGCGCACGTCTACATGCGCTCGTTGCCGGGGATGTTCGGGCAGATGGGCACCTTCTTCGTGCTCTCCAACTTCGATTCGGACTTCGGAGGTTTCGAGCTTCAGGTGATGCAGGACAGCGGCTTCGCGTTGGATGACTGGTCCTTCCGCGAAGGGCAGGGCTGGAATCGTCAGCCCGAGCCCATCCAGGTGGGCATGGAGGCCGGGCGGTGGGTGTGTCTGGAGTGGGAGGTCCGCCGCGACAGCGCGTCGAGCACGCACGGCAACACGCGCGTCTACGTGGACGGCGTGCTGGCCCATGACTTCACGAACATCGGCATGCGCGCCTTCAACAACGTCTCCGTGGGCTACGGCTTCGTCCACCCACTGGGGCCGTCCGGCTCCGAGACGTGGCTCGACAACGTGGTGGTCAGCACGCGGCGCATCGGCTGCAACTGAGGTCGCGCGCGGTCGCCACGCGCCTGTCAGGATGCCTTGGATATGTTCGTGTTTTATGGACACGAAGGCCCGCGCGCTGGTGCGCGGGCCTGTGAACAGGACACACGACATGTCGCTCAGGGGCATTGGACGGAAGACGCTGGACGTCATCGAGCGGGGCCACTACCTGGCGCCCTCGGGCCAGCGGGTGGAGCTGGTCGCTTCGGTTGAACGCGCGGTTCAAGGCACGGTGTTGTACCGGCCGGGTGAGTTCTCGGGCCTGGCGGTGGACCCCGTGCCCGTGCCGCCGCCGTCCGGAGCTCGCATCGAGGTGACAGCGGAGAAGGCCGGCGCCGCCGCGCGCCGGTTGGTGGAGGCGGGCGCCTCCCACGTGGGCGCGCTGAACTTCGCGTCGGCGAAGAACCCCGGTGGCGGCTTCCTGGGGGAGGCGAAGGCGCAAGAGGAGGACCTGGCGCGCTGCTCGGCGCTGTACCCGTGCCTGCTCACGCAGCGCGACTACTACGACGCCAACCGCGCGGACCGCTCACCGCTCTACACGGACCACCTCATCTACTCGCCGGACGTGCCCTTCTTCCGGGACGAGTCCCTGGCGTTCCTGGAGCAGCCCTTCCAGGTCTCCATCCTCACCGCGCCCGCCCCCAACGCGGGCGTGGCGCTCTCACGCGACCCGGGCGTGAAGGAGCGCCTCCGCGCGGTGCTCCAGGCGCGCGCCCTGAATGTGCTCCGGGTGGCCGCGCACCACGGCCACCGCACGTTGGTGCTCGGCGCGTGGGGCTGCGGCGTGTTCCGCAATGACCCCGTCGAGGTCGCCGAGGCCTTCGCCCTCGCGCTGGCCGCGCTCCCCGGCGCCTTCACGCAGGTCGTCTTCGCCGTCTACGAGCGCGGCGGTGATGGGCCCAACCTGCGCGCGTTCCAGGCGCGCTTCGGCTGAGCCGGGACAGTGTCCTGGAGTCTTGAGCGGGCAGACAGGCGAGCGCCCGTTGGGGGGCGGCGGGGCCATGTGCATCGTTCCTGCTCGGAACAGGGAATGGCACCGGAAAGGAACGACGACACATGGCGACCGGGACGTTGCGTCGGCCCGACCTCCAAAGGGCGGCACGGGCGGGGCGGGAAGCAAGCCGAAGCGGCGTGGAGTGGGCGGCTCGCGCGGGCTACACGGCGCGCGGCGCCGTCTACGCCGTGGTGGGCGCGCTGGCGTTGATGCTGGCCGCGGGTGAGGGCGGCCAGGCGACGGACACCCATGGCGCCGTGGCGGAGGTGGCGCGCCAGCCCTTCGGTTCGGTGCTGTTGGTGCTCCTGGGCGTGGGCCTGCTGGCGTTCGCGCTGTGGCGCTTCGCCCAGGCCGCGTGGGATTTGGAGGACAAGGGCCGCTCCGGCAAGGGGCTGGCGGTGCGCGTGGGCCTGGCGGGCAGCGGGGTGATTCACACCAGCCTCGCGCTCACGGCCTTCAACCTGCTCCGGGGCCGTGGTGGCGGCGGCGGTGGCGGCAACCAGGGCCTCACCGCGAAGCTGCTGTCACAGCCCTTTGGCCAGGTGCTGGTGGTGCTCGTGGGCCTGGCGGTGATGGCGTTCGCGGGCTACCAGTTCTACCGGGCCTGGAAGGGGAAGATGCTGGACAATCTCACCCTGTCCGGACTGGCGGCGCGCCGACGGACCTGGGTGGAGCGCATCTGCAAGGCCGGGGTCGCCTCGCGCGGCGTGGTGTTTCTGCTGGTGGGCTGGTTCTTCATCCAGGCCGCGCTGAACGCGGACCCCGGCGAAGCGGGGGGCCTGGGCGAAGCGCTGGGCACGTTGGCGGCGCAGCCCTTCGGGCCCTGGCTGCTGGGCGCCGTGGCCCTGGGGTTGGTGGGGTACGCCGTGTACCAGCTCTGCGCGGCGCGCTACCGGCACATCCCCACGCCTTGACCGGGGCTCAGACGCAGCGCCGCGCGTGGGACGTGGGGGCGGCGCGCAGGGCCTCGGCGGTCATCGGCCCGTGCATGCCCACCAGTGCGGGGTAGGCGTCGATGGGCGCGGCGCTGCCCACGACGAAGTTCGGGGCCTCGCGCAGTTTCGCCAACGCGAAGTCCGTGCAGTGGAGGGTGAGGAGGGGGAGGATGCCGGGCTCGCTGAGCCACTTCACGCCGTCCGACAAGTCGTGGGCGCTCACGAAGGATTGCACCGCGTCGCGCAGCTTGCGGCTCTCCGCCATGGCGACGGGGAGCCCGCTGCGCCGGTCCCGCTGCGGGGCGGGGACGTAGGGCGCCGAGTCGTCCTCGACCGGCAGGATGATGCTCTCAATCCACATCGGATGGACCCCTGACGAAAGCGCCGGTTCGCGCATGACGACGGGCGCGGAACATTCCGTCGCACGCCGAACCGTGACGGAATGATGCCCGAGTCCTGATTCCGTTCCGGCGCCAAGTCCTTCCCGGAAGGCGTCACGTGTAAGAAAGCGGAGGATATGCGGGGTGCCCGCGGGTCAGGCCTCGCGTGGCAAATCCACCACGAAGGACGCGCCGCCGCCGGGGGTCTCCTCCACGTGGACGCGCCCCCCGTGGGCCTCGACGATTTGCCGGACGATGTGAAGCCCCAGCCCCAGGCCGCCGCGCCGCTGGGCGTTGTCGCCCTGCGTGAAGCGCTCGAAGACGCGGTCCCGGTCCGCCGCGGGGATGCCCGGCCCGCTGTCCTGCACCACGACGCGGATGGCCGCGGGCTCACACGTCAGCGACACCTTCACGGGTTTGCCCGCGCCATAGCGGAAGGCGTTGCTGAGCAGGTTGCTCAGCACCTGCTCCATGCGCAGCCGGTCGAAGCGGCCCCGCGCCGAGGGCTCCACGTGCGTGTCCAGCGCCACGCCCGCCAGCCGCGCCTCCTCCGTGAAGCGGGAGACGACGTCCGTCACCACCTGCGCCAGGTCCCCTTCGGAGAACTGGAAGTCCAACTTGCCCGTCTGGATGCGGCTGACATCCAGCAGGTTGTCAACCAGCGCGCCCAGCCGGCGGAGCTGGCGCTCCGTGTTGTCCAGCTTCCCCACCACCTTGTCCGAGCCCAGCGGCTGGTTGGGGGTGGTGTCCCCCAGGCGCCGCAGCGTCTGGACCTGGAGCCGCAGCGAGGTGAGCGGCGTGCGCAGCTCATGGCTGGCCATGGACAGGAAGTCGTCCCGGGTGCGCACGGCCTCCTGCAGCGCGGCCTCCGTCTCCTTCAGCGCGGTGATGTCCAGGATGGCTCCGCGCACCACGGCGACGTTGCCGGAGGCATCGCGAATGACCCGGGCGCGGCTGGTGAGCCAGTGCCAGCTGCCGTCCGGCCAGCACGTGCGGAAGGTGGAGGTGTAGGCGTCCACGTGCTGGGTGGAGAGCGTGGCGACCTGGGCCTCCACCTCCGCGCGGTCATCCGGATGGATGGAGGCGAGGAACATCTCGTGGGTCCACACCGCCTGCGGCTGCGCGTAGCCGTAGAGCCGGTCATGCGCCTCGGAGCGGAACACCTGCCCGGTGACGAGGTTCGTCTCCCAGACGGCCATCTGCGCGGAGTCGAGCGCCACCTGGAAGCGCTCGCCCATCTGCCGGAAGCGCTCCTCGATGCGCGTCGCCTCGCTCTCGGCGTGCTGCCGCTGGGTGATGTCCGTGGCGAGCACCCACGTCTCGTCGCCCACCGCGCGGACGGTGACCTCCAGCCAGATCCGCGAGGGCAGCTCCGCGAGGAAGCGCCCGCCTTCGCGCGCCGTGAGCGCCGCCATCAGCCGTTCGTGCAACACCGTGCCCGTCAGCTCGGGCCGGGCCAGCCAGGGCTCCTGGCCGCGCACCTGCTCGGCCGGCAGCCCCAGCAGGGCGGCGGCGCGCGCGTTCAGCTCCCGCACCCGGCCCTGGGCATCCAGCGTGAAGAAGGCCTCCCCCATCATCTCCTGCAGCACACACAGGCGGGCCTCGGCGGACAGGGCGGCCTGGTCGGCGGCGTGGGCGGGCAACTCGGTGAGGGGGGCCTGCTCCGAGGGACGGCCGGGCTCGGAAGACGGAGCGAGTCTCATGGGCCCTGGGAACGTCTCCTGGCCTCCCGGAGGCGTCAAGCCGTCTGGCTCGGGACTCGCGGGCGCGCGCGGTGCGTCACGCTGCGCGTGGTTCCGGTCCCTCCGTCCGCGCTTTCGGCCCCCCCGAGGCCCCGACTCGCCCATGCGCGCTCAGCCTCCGTTCGCTTCCGCCGTGGGGTCCACCAGGGGTTCAGGCATGACCCAGAGCGCCGTGGGCTGAAGATAGGCCGCGTCGAAGGCGAAGAGGATGCCCGTCCAGCGGTCCCAGAAGACGGCCCAGTTGTACTCAGTGGGCGGCGAGGTGAGCGGGTTGCCGTCCCGGTCCCCCTGGCTGTAGGCGAAGTCCGCGTAGGTCCACGTCATCGTCCCGAAGTCCGTGGACAGGAGCGGGGTGAGGGTCCGCAGCAGCTCGACGCGCGACACTTCGTCCGGGCGCTGGACGGCGGGCGAGAAGACGGGCTGCGCCATGTCGTGCTGCTCGCGCCAGGCGATGTAGTTGTTGCCCAGGGCGATCAGCGCGTCGCGCGCGGCGGGCGTGGGCGCCAGGCGGGCCTCTTCGTACAGGGCGAAGGCCGCCACCAGCAGGCTCTTCCAGTGCATGCCCGGGAAGAGGGTGTTGAACCGGAACGGGCGCGGCGTGTCGAAGGCATGGGCGAGCGCGTAGTCGAACGCCTGCCGGGACTGCGCGGGCACCGCGTCCACCAGGGTGAACTCCGTCAGCACGCGCTCGGGCGTCACCGCGCCCGCGCCCGCGCGCCAGTTCATGTAGAGGCGCCCCGAGCCGCCGATGTCCGAGAAGATGGCGAGGTTGCTCTCGTTGAGCGTGCGCTCCAGCGTGTCCACCACGCGCTCCGCCTTGTCGAGCGGATGCACGCCGGGCGCGCTCGCGTAGAGCGCGGTGAGGCGGGCCGTGGTGATGAACAGCGTGCGCGGGTCCAGCAGGGCCGCGCCATTCATGGCCGTGGTGAGCGAGGCGAGCGACGCCGCGGCGTCGAAGGGCAGGCCGGACAGCACGAGGCGCAGGCCCAGCTGCTCCACGGAGAGGTGCAGGGTGCCCGTGAGGCCCACGCGCCCCAGCGCCTGCTGGAGCGACAGGGAGGGCTGGCCCCGCGCGACGCGGATGATGCTGCGGGCCAGGGACGCGCCCAGCAGGCCCTGACCGCCGGTGCGGGAGGCGTGCGGCGCGAAGACGAACCAGTTGGGGCGCACGGCGCTGGTCCCCCCCGGGGTGAGCGTGGGGTCCAGCAGGCCGCCGAAGTCGTAGGCCAGCTCGATGTAGCCCGCGGTGATGGTGTTGTTGTCCTCCAGCGGCGTGGTCTGGGCGTGGGACGGCGAGGCCAGCAGCACGCTCGCGAGGAGCAGCGCGCACGGCAGGCGAAGGGTGATGTGGGGAGGGGTGAGGTGCATGGGTGCGGAACCACCTGCAAAGGGGTTCCAGGGAAGTAGTCACGTCCATGCACCTTCCAATGCATTCCTCGGGCGGCGCTGCGAAAAGCGTCAGCCAGGTGACGCTCACCGCCTCACGGACACGGGCCGCAATCGAGTGCGCAGCTGTCGTACCGGTGGGAGGTGCCGCAGCTTTCGGTGGCCTGGCACACCCCGTCCCCACATTGATTCACATCCGCGGGGGACAGCCGCGTGGTGATGGGGAGGTAGGTGACGCCGCCCGCCGTGCAGGAGGCGAAGAAGAGCCCGCCTTCGTCCAGCGTGCAGTGGGACGTACAGTCGCCCACGTGCACCATGGGGGCACACGGCACGTCGGTCTCCGTGCCGTTGTCGAGCAGGCCCGCGCACGCGCGGGAGGTGCTCTCCTGGGGGCCCAGGGGCGCGCGCTCCGCGGCCACGTAGAGGCCCTCCTCGCCGCTGAAGAGGTTGCCGAAGAAGCATGACTCCTTGCGGGAGTAGGTGATGATCTCCTCCGCCGTGTAGGGGATGACGTCCCCAGCGGCGTCCCGGCCGAGCACGGAGATGTGCAGCGACTCCCCCAGCCGGTTGCCATGGGCCGCCAGGCACGCGGAGACGATTTGCTGCTCGGCCAGCGTGGCCGCGTTGCCCGCCGCCCAGCCCGGCGCCAGTCCCAGCCCGCCTTCCCAGGTGTACTGCGCGCTGGTGGACGGCGAGGTGAAGGTGCGCGTCTGGCCTTCGGGCACCGCGCAGCGGACCACGTAGCGCATGGCCATGTCGGCCAGGGCGGGGTTGGACTGGAACCAGGTGGTGAAGGCCGTCGACGACAGGCCATTGAACGACAGGCCGTTGAATGACAGCCCATTGAACGACAGGCCGTTGAAGGACAGCCCATTGAAGGACAGCCCGTTGAGGGACTCCTGCGGCTGCGCCTGGGCACCCACGGGGAGCGGTGCTTCCGGCGTCAGGGGCTCACAGCCCGTCAGGCCCAACGCCGTCACGGCGAGCAGCGGAAACGTCTTCGCGAACAGTGGCTTTTTCATCGACTCCCCAAGTGGGTCCAGGTCGCCGGGCGGCTCGCGGTGCGAGCTCCGGTCACGGCCAGTCGAGACGTGCGGGCATGCGGCAGGGTGGCCGGCGCGCAAAATTGCGCCGGTGATGCGTGCGGTCAACCAGCACCCACGGGTGATGTTTGCAATCGCGGACAGTCGAGCCCTGTGGGCGCGCGCGCCGCGGGCCGTTGTGGACGTGCCTTGGGGGGCGGGTGCGCCGTGGCGTTGTGGACGCGGCCGCGGGCTTCCGTCGGTTGATGGATGCTGCCTGTGTTGAGGCCCGGAGCATGTGCCCGGCGCGCATGGGCTGCGTGCGCTCCGCGTGGTGTCATCTCTTCAGCGGGAACTGGCATCGCAGGAGCGTGCGATGGGTGATGGGTCCTCAAGAAGGTTGGCAGGCTCGGTGACGAGCATGCTGAGGGCTCTGCCCGGCCATGAACAGCAGGTGGCCTCGACGATGCCTCCCGAAGGTTCGGTGGCCCTGGTCTTCACCGACGTTCAAGGCTCCACGCGGCTGTGGGAGCGGTGTGGCGCGGGCATGCGCGCCGCGCTGGAGGTCCATGACCGTGTCCTGCGCTCGCTGCTGGTGGGCAGCACCGGCTACGAGGTGAAGACGCAGGGTGACTCCTTCATGATCGCGTTCCCCTCCGTGCTGGATGCGCTGGGGTGGTGCCTGGAGGCACAGGAGGCGCTGCTGTGCGCGGCCTGGCCCGTGGACCTGCTCTCGCAGCCAGAGGCGGCGGAGGAGGTGGGGCCGCGAGGCCTGCTGTTCCGGGGGCTGCGGGTGCGCATGGGCGTGCACGTGGGGGAGCCCGAGTGCCGCCTGGATGAGCGCTCCGGCCGCACCGACTACCTGGGCCGCATGGTGAACGTGGCGGCGCGCGTGGCCGCCGCGGGACATGGTGGGCAGGTGCTGGTGAGTGGGAGCGCCTGGGCGCAGGCCGCGCAGGCCGTGGAGGCGCTGGGCCGTCCCGCGGTGCGGCCGCTGGGCGCGTTCCGGCTGAAGGGCATCGACGACGCCGTGGCGCTGGTGGAGGTGCTGCCCGCGCATCTGTCGGAGCGCCGCTTCGGTGTGCCGCGCGCGCCGCGGGACAGGCAGGGCAACGTGCCGGTGCTCCAGGACGGGCTGGTGGGCCGGTGCGCGGAGCTGGGCGTGCTCCGCCGCTGGCTGGCGGAGGGCGCGCGGCTGCTGACGGTGTTGGGGCCCGGGGGCATGGGCAAGACGCGGCTGGCGACCTTCCTGGGCGCGTTGGAGCTGGAGTCCGGCACCTGGGAGGGCGGCGTCTGGCTGTGTGAGCTGTCCGAGGCGCAGACGGCGGAGGCGCTGTGCCTGGCCGTGGGGCAGACGCTGGGCCTCACCCTGCGCGCGGATGGGGACCCCACCGAGCCGGTGGAGCGGCTGGGGCGCGCGCTGCATGACTGCGGGGACGTGCTGGTCATCCTCGACAACCTGGAGCAGGCGGTGCAGCACGTGCCCGCCACGCTGGGCCGCTGGATGCAGATGGCGCCGCGCGCGCGTTTCCTGGCGACGTCGCGCGAGGCGCTGGGGCTGACGGGAGAGCGGCTGCTGGACTTGACGCCGCTGTCGGTGCCGGAGGAGGGCGAGTCGCGGCTGGAGGAGCTGGTCCGTTCGGAGGCGGTGCGCCTGTTCACGTTGAGGGCGCGCGAGGCGCGGGGGCACTTCGAGCTGACCGCGAGCGAGGCGCCCTTCGTGGCGGACATCGTGCGTCAGTTGGATGGCATCGCCCTGGCCATCGAGCTGGCGGCGGCGCGGATGGCGCTGCTCAGCGTGAGCCAGCTGCGCGAGCGGCTGTCGCGCCGCTTCGAGCTCCTGCGCGCGGGGCGCCGGGATGGGCGCGCGCGGCAGGCGACGCTGCGAGGCGCCATCGACTGGTCCTGGAACCTGCTGGAGCCGGAGGAGCGGGCGGCGCTGGCGCGGTGCTCGGTGTTCCGCGGCGGCTTCACGCTGGAGGCGGCGGAGGTGGTGCTGGGGCTGCCGCCGGACGGGCCCGCCGTGTTGGACGTGCTCCAGTCGCTGCGCTCCAAGTCGCTGCTGCGCGTGCTGGAGGCGGAGCTGCCCGGCGGCGATGTGCGGCTGGGGCAGTACGAGAGCATCCGTCAGTACGCCGCGGTCCGGTTGCGCGAGGAGGGCTCGGAGGTGGCGCTCGCGGAGCGGCACGCGGACTGGTACCTCGCGTTGGCGCGCAGCCTTCGCGCGCAGGTGCGGTGCCAGGGCGGCGCGGAGGCCCTCCAGCGGCTGGCGCAGGAGCGGGAGAACCTGCTGGCCGCGTGTGACAACGCCCTGGCCGTGACGCCCGCGACGTCCCGCTCCGTGGAGCGGGCCCTGGAGGCGCTGGTGGCGCTGGAGCCGGAGGTGGTGGCCCGAGGTCCGGTGCGCCTGCTGCTGGAGCGGCTGGACGCGGCGTTGAAGCGGGCGGAGCAGGTCCTGGTGTCGCCCCAGTTGGTGGCCGAGGCCGTGGCGGTGCGAGGCCGGGTGTTCCTGGAAGCCGGACACCTGGACTCGGCGCGGAAGGATTTGGAGTGGGCGCGTGGCTCGCTGCGGGGGCTGGGCGCGGTGGCGGGGGAGAAGCGCGTGCTGGTGGACCTGTCGATTGTCGCCCGGCACGAAGGGGAGCTGTCCCAGGCCTGGGAGCTGGTGCGCGAGGCCCGGCAGCTGTCCTCCGACGGCGACCGGTGGCTGGACGCGTACACGGTGGGGAACCTGGGTTTGGTGGAGCAGGCGCGGTGTGGCGCGGAGGCGGCCATCCCGCATCTGCGCGCGGCGCAGGCGCTGTTCCACGGCGTGGGCGACGTGACGTTCGAGGTGGGCTTCCTGACCAACTGCGCGGTGGCGATTGGCGAGATGGGCCGCACCCGCGAGGCCATGGGGTTGCTGGAGGAGGCGATGGCGCGCTCGGCCAGCGTGGGGGACCGCGCCGGGCATGCGCTGGCGCGGCTCAACCTGGGCTGCTGTCTGCTGGAGGAGGGCCGGCCGCAGGATGCGCGCGAGCACCTGCTGGCGGCGGCGCGGATTGGCCGGCAGTTGGGGCAGCGGCTGCTGGAGGGCTCCGCGCTGGGCGAGCTGGGCCGCGCGGAGCTGGCCCTGGGCGAGTGGAGCGAGGCGTGGGCCCACTTGTCGGAGGCGGTGTCCGGGCTGGGCCGGGTGTCGCGCGGGCAGGTGCTGCGCTTCGCGGTGTACCGCGCCGTGGTGGAGGCGTGCGTGGGTGATGCCTCGGCGGCGGAGGCGAGCTTCGTCGTGCTGGAGGGCGCGCCGGAGCTGCTCGACAACCCGGTGCTGCGCGAGCTGGCCCACCTGCTGCGCGCGTCGGTGGACCTGGCGGAGGCGCGGGCCGCGCGAGACGACGCCGTCCGGGCGCAGCGGTCCTTCGATTCGGTGCGGCAGCGCATCGCCAGGGCCCGGAGCGCGCCGCCGGAGGCCGCGTCGTCGGACCTGCGAGGCGCGGCGAACTTCATCGAGGAAGCCCTCTGGCGACTCTCGCCGGAGCCCGTCGATGTGGAGGCGGTGGACCCGGAGGCTGGCGGCCCTCCTGCTTGCGCCGGGGCTGCTTGACGCGCTGGAAATGGCTGTGCTTCAAGCGGCGGCTCCATGCCCGAAGCGCGCGACACCTCTGCTTCCGCAGCCTCGTGTGAGTCCCTTTCGTGAGCCGCGCCCTGCCCGAGCGGCTGCGGCGCCTCCAAGCGGCGGCTTCCTCGTTCGCCACCACCCACCTGGGACCGCTGGGCGCCGCGGGCGTGGGCCTGCTGGCCTTCCTGGCCATGTACGGCCCGGCGGCGTTGGACCCGACGCGGCTGGGGTGGCTGCTCCGGGACGACTTCAGCCAGCACCTGATGGGCTGGCTGTTCTTCCGCAACGAGCCCCTGCGCTTCCCGCTGGGCGCCATTGAAGGCTACCTGCATCCGCTCGGGACGACGCTCGGCTACATGGATGCCATTCCCTGGGTGGCATTGCTGTTGCGGCCGTTCTCCGCGGTGTTGCCCGTCGACTTCCAGTACATCGGGCCGTGGATGTGTCTGTGCCTGATGCTCCAGGGCGCCTCGGCCGCCTGGGTGGCCCGGCGGATGGGCGCGACGGTGCCGCAGCAGTGGATGGTGGGCGGGCTGCTCGTGCTGTCGCCCACGTTGCTGGCGCGCATGAGCATGGCGCACGAGGCCCTGTGCGCGCATTGGACGCTGGTCCTCCTGGTGGGGCTGCACCTGATTCCCCAGCGGGACGCGCGCGAGGCGAAGCAGGCCCTGGGGCTCGCGTTGGCGTTGTGCGTGTTCGCCGCGGGCGTGCATCCGGTGATTGCCGCCATGGTGCTGGCGCTCGCGCTGTCGCTGTGCGCGCGGACCGCGCTGGAGCGGAGGCTGCCGTGGCGGTGGCCGCTGCTGGGCGCCGGGGTGAACGTGGGCGTGGTGCTCGTGCTGTTCTACGTGCTCGGGTATCTGGGCACGGTCCGCACGCTGGGGGCCGGCGCCTTCGGCGGGTTCTCCGCGGACCTGGCGGCCTTCGTGAACCCGCTGGGCTACCAGAACTTCTCTTGGTCTCGCTTCCTCGGCACGCTGCCGAGACAGGGCGCCCAGTACGAGGGTTTCGGTTATCTGGGCCTGGGCGTGCTCTTCGCGCTCTGGGCCGCGCTCATCCTGGTGGCCCGGGACGCGCCGCTCGTCGCGCGGCAATGGCGCCGGCTGGTGCCGTTGGCGGTGGTGGCGCTGGGCCTGGGCTTCTTCGCCCTGTCCTCACACATCACCCTGCGAGGCGAGCTCATCGCGAACCTGTCGCGGCTCTACGCGCCGGTGATGCGGTGGGTGGAGCCCTTCCGGTCCTCGGGCCGCTTCCTGTGGCCGCTGTACTACCTGCTGGCGCTGGGCTCCGCGCTCGCGCTCATCCGGCTGCCCCGGCCCACCGTGGCGCCCACGCTGCTGGCCGTCGCGTTGGCGTTGCAGGTCTTCGACGTCAACCTGGGGCGCGGCCATCTGGCGAAGGACGGGCCCGCCTGGAACGTGCCGCCGTCCGAGGCGCTGCGCGCGGCGGCCGTGGGGCGCAAGCACCTGGTGTTCTACCCGCCGCAGATGCATGACGGCTCCGGACGGGGCTGCCGCGCGGGGCCCATGGACTTCGACAGCTGGGCGTACCGCGCCTACCGGCTGGGGCTCACGTTCAACAGCGGGTACGTGGCGCGGTTGGATGATTCACGCGCGCAGCCGTATTGCCTGGGGCTGGATGACGACGTCCGGGCAGGCAGGCTCGACCCGGAGACCATCTACCTCTCCATTCCCCAGCGGCTTCACGAGTTCCGCGCCATTCGCGGTACGCACTGCGTGAAGGAGGACCGGCTGTGGATGTGTGTCCTGGAGAAGGACGCCGCCTCACCGGTGCGGCAGGCCACGCCCTGAGCGGGGAGGGAGGACAGCGGGCGGCGGAGGCGGTATGGGAGGTGTGTGAGCGCCTCTTCTCCTCGCGGAATCCTCTTCGACCTCGACGGCACGCTGGTGGACTCGCTGCCGGACATCATCGACAGCTTCCTGCACGCCTTCTCGCGGCAGGGGCTGCCGGCGCCCACGTACGCGCAGGTTCGCGCGTTCATCGGGCACCCGCTCGACTGGATGTACAGCCAGTTCGCCGCGGCGGAGCACGTGCCCGCGCTGTGCGCGGCGTACCGTGAGCACTACCCCCTCCACTTCCACCGCAACTCGCGGCCCTACGCTGGCGTGACGGAGGTGCTGCGGACGCTGCGCGAGCGCGGCTACCTGCTCGCCGTGGCCACCACGAAGCGCCCCGACATGGCCCGCCGCTTCGTCGACGCGATGGGGCTGGGGCCGCTGCTGCACCACGTGCAGGGCACGGAGGGCTTTGCGCACAAGCCCGCGCCGGACGTCCTCCACCACGCGCTGGCGGCGCTGGGCACGGGCGGGTTGTGGATGGTGGGGGACACCGCGCTGGACGTGCGCGCGGGACAGGCCGCGGGGCTGCGGACCTACGCCGTGACGTGGGGAACGCATCCGGAGGACGTGCTCGCGAGCGCGTCGCCGGACGAGCTGCAGCCCGACCTGCAGCGGCTGCTCGCGCACCTGCCTCCGCTGGCGTGACGCAGGTGCGCGGTGGGGCCCGCCTCACGACGAGGCGCGGCCCCTCGCGCCGTAAGCGTGGGCTCAGTCCGCGGCCATGCCCGGGCACTTGCCGGTGGCCAGGTACTTGGCGTTCCGGTGGATTTCGGAGCTCAGCTTGTCCTGCCGGGCCGGATCCACGGCGGTGTAGACGATGACGACGCCCTGCGGGGCGTCATGCACGCTGGCCACGGAGGGCACGGACGGGGCGCCCGCCGAACCGGGCTCCTCGGCGCCGCCCATCTCGTCGTAGTCGACGCCCGGCGGCTGCGCCATGCCGCTGCCGCCCGTGCCGTGCTCCTGCTGGAACTGCATCATCCGGCGGCTGCGCTGCTGGAGGTCCTCCACCTGGTCGGCCTCCGGCGTGACGATGACGAGGGCCACGCCCTCCGGGATGTCCTCCGCGCGCGCCTGCGCACCCGGCACGTCCATGGGGCAGTCCCGCTTCATGTCGGCCCGCGCGTTGGGGGGCAGCTGGTCCTGTCCCTGGGGCATCTGCTGCGCGGTGGGCGGCATGCCTTCGTGAGACATCTTCGACTTCCGAGAGCAGCCCACGGAGAAACACAGCACCGCCGAGGCGGCCACTGCCGCCGGGAACCTGAACTTGGACATGGAGACCCCTTCCGCTGACCTTCGTGCGCGGAAAAGGTGGGGAACGGTGCGCGGCGCTGGCAACACGCACTGCCGTACCAGTCCGCCAGCCCCGGGGCCGATGCGCGTATCCGCGGCGTGACGGACGCGAGCTCACGTCAGACGGGCGACATCCTCGGGCGTGTCCACGTCGTCGCCGCCGCCGGGGAGCGCCACCTCCGCCACGCGCGAGGGCTCCCGGGCAATCACGCCGCGCGCGCCCTGGCGGGGGCTCAGCGCTTCCAGCTCGGCGAAGCATTCACGAGCGAAGAGCGCGGGCACGCCTCGGGTGCCGTCGTACGCGGAGGCCACCACGGGGGCACGTGTCCGCACGAAGGTGTCGAGCAGGGCCTGGAGGTGCGCGGCGTCCACGCGAAGCTGGTCGCACAGCATGATGAGCACGGCGTCGAGGGCGGGGGGCTCGGCATCGGTCAAGGCGCGCAGGCCCGCGCGCAGTGAGCCCCCGGGCCCGGCGGCCCAGTCCGCGTGGTCCACGGTGCGCACGGCGAGGCCGGCCAGCTCCGCGGCCACCGCGTCCCTCGCGGCGCCGAGCACGACCACGACGGGGCCACAGCGCACGGCCTCTGCCGCCTCGGCGGCGCGGCGCACCAGCGTCTTGCCTTGGAATCCGACGAGCTGCTTCGGGTGACCCAGGCGCGACGAGCCGCCCGCGGCCAGCAGCACCACGCCCACCCTCATCCGCGCCTCCGTGGCGGCAGCGGCAGCGGCGCCTGGCCTGGAGCCCCGACGCATGGGCTGGGGTGCCCTTTCCGCGACGAGCGGCGCGCGGCCAACCGCGGCACGCCCACCGTCACGCGAGTCTCCGCACCGGCGGGGGCGCCGCCGTGTGGATGGGGGCCTGCCGCTCGCGCAGCTTGCCGCCCTCGCGGCCCGAGACGACGGCTTGCAGCTCCGCGATGATGGACAACGCAATCTCCTCCGCGCCTTCCGCGCCCAGGTCCAGGCCCACGGGGGCGTGCAGCTTCTGCAGTTGCGCGGCGGTGGGCTCCGAGGACAGCTCCGCCAACACCCGGTCCGTGCGCGAGCGGGGACCCAGCACGCCCAGGTAGCGCAGCGGGCGCGGGAGCAGCCGCGCGAGCAGCTCACGGTCCTGCGGCAGGCTGTGCGTCATCAACACTGCCAGCGTCCGGGGCGACAGCGCGAGGGCCTCCACCGCGTTCACCGCCTTCGCGGACACCACCGCGTGCGCCCGGGGGAAGCGGCTGCGCAGGCTCGCCGCGGGGCGGTCCGCCACCACCGTGACGTGCCAGCCCAGGCCCACGGCTTGATTCACCACCGGCACCACGTCGAAGCCGCTGCCGAAGAGCACCAGCGCGTGGGGCGGGTCCACGACCTCCACCAGCACGTCCGCGCCCCCGCAGGGGCCGCTCCACGTCTTTCCCGCGGTCAGCGCCTCGCGGGCCGCGTCCCGTACGGCGTCCCGCAGCGCGCCGGCCAGCGTGCCCGCTTCGGTGCCGTCGTCGCGAAGCAGCAGCCGCGAACCCACGGCGTTCGCCGGCCCCCGGTACACCGTGGCCACCACGGCCCGCCGTCCCGCCTGTCGGGCCTCGGCGGCGAAGGTGAGGGCCTCCTCCGCGCCCGCTTCGCAGCGCTCGAGCAGCACGTCCACCACGCCGTTGCAGCCCAGCGCGAAGGAGAAGGCGCCCTCGTCCTCCTCGCTGTCGCTGGTGGAGTCGTAGCGCAGCAGGCGCGGGCCGGAGGTCGTCCAGAAGAAGGCCTTGCGGACGATGTCCGCCTCCAGGCACCCGCCGCTGATGCCTCCCGCCAGCCAGCCCTCCTCGCTCATCAACATCCGCGCACCCGGGCGGCGGTACGCGGAGCCCGACACCGCGACCACGGTGGCCAGCACCAGCGGCCCTCGCGAGCGCGAGCGTGCGCGGAGGATGGCGTCCAAGTCCTTCATGCTCGTGTCTTCCAGGGTGGGGGTGGCCAGCGCGCGACGGGAAACTGTAGTCGGCGGGGTTTCATCCCGGCCAGTGACGTTCTCGGGAGGCTGGCCCGGGTGTGGTTCCGGACACACGCGGTGGCTGGATGAATCCGCGCGTCTGAGGTGTAGTCCCCATCCGCATGCCCGTCCTGCGTTACGCCTTCACCTTGAATGCCGTGCGTGAGCTCGGCCGCCTGGCCCCGGACATCGCCCGGGCGCGGGCGGCGGCCTCCCTGGACGCGAGCCTGCTGCACATCCGTGAGGCCTGTACGGCCACCCTGGGCATGGAGTTCGACACCCTGGTGTGCTTCGACGCCCGCTCCGTGGTGCGCCTCTTCTCCCACGCGGAGCAGGCGCGCATCCTGGCCCGGCTGGTGGACGAGCGGGCTCGGACGCTGGCCCAGGCGGGGCGCTTCCAGGAGGCGCTGGAGGACACCGTCTTCGCGGGGCAGTTGCTGTCGTGCTCGCGCCAGCGCTTCGGGCTGCCCAAGGACGCGCGCGCGGCGGAGACGCTGGAGCGCGAGGTGCCCGAGCTGACCTGAGCCGCGCTCACGCCACGCGGGCCCGGGGCCGTTTGACGCGGGTGGCGCCACACGCCGCCGCATGACGCGCCAGCGTCTCGTCCAGCGCCGCGTCGTCCAGCTTCACGCCTTGCTCCCGCCACACGTTGTCCACCGTCAGGGTGCCTTCGCGAACGCGTGCCTCCAGCCGCCCCACCAGCCGCCCGCGGTGCAGCAGCGGACACACGTACCAGCCCCACTGCCGCTGCGCGGCGGGCTTGTACACCTCCCACACGTAGTCGAACCCGAAGGCGACGCGCACCAGCTCGCGGTCCCACAACACGGCGTCCAGCGGGCCCAGGATGCGCATCCGGGCATCGGGCTCCGGGAGGTCGCGGCGCCGGAAGCCCGAGGGCGCCAGGTAGCGGCGGGGGGAGCCGCCCACGGCCACTTCCTCCAACAGCCCTTCCCGCACCAACGTGTCCGGCAGCGTGCCGGTGCGCACGTGCTTCAGCGAGGACCAGTGGGCCCCGCTGGCGCGGCTCAGCAGGCCCGCGGCCTCCACGCGCTCGAGCAGCGCCCAGGCGTCGACGGGTTGCTTCACGGCGGCGTCCGCGTGGCGGGGCAGGGCGCGGCGCGGAACGTCGTACACCTTGCCGCCCGGCGCGCGTCCGCACACCACCACCTGGCAGCGGGCGCCCAGCACGTCCAGGGCCATGGCGGTGGCGCGCGTGGTGCTCTTCCAGCCGCTCCAGTCCAGCGGCACCACGGCGCCGTGGTCCTTCAGCATCTTCGCGGAGGCGGGGCCCGTCTCGGCCAGCTCCGCGAGCACGGCCTGGAGCACCGGCTCCGGCACCCGCGCGAGCCGCTCTTCCAACCGCCACGTGGGGAGCCGCGCGGCGCGCTCGCGGTAGTAGGGAAACGCGCTGACGGGCAGCAGGCATCGCTCCTTGGCGATGTGCTCGAAGGCGTGGCCCGGCAGCAGGTGGCGGTACACGTCACCCCGCGCGATGCCGTCCACGCGCGCCAGGGCCACCAGGTCCGCGTTGGTGCCAATCACATCCAGCGGGTCCAACTGGATGCAGCGAAGGGCCTTGAGCATCGCGCGCACGCCCCGCGCCCCGGAGGGGAACCCCGGCCGCGCCAGCCCGAGCTGGCCGACGAGGTAGTGCCGGGCTTCATCCGGAGTGAGCGTGACCGCGGGAGGGGAGGAAGGCACGCGCGGAGGTTAACAGCCCGGGTGTCGCGCCGCCGGGGCTGTCTCGGCGCGCGGCTCACTCCCGCGCGGGCCGCCGGCCCTGGGCCTCCACGTCGTCATCCCGGGATTCAGGCTCGGGCTCCAGCCGGGCTTGCCGTTCGCTGGCCTCCCAGGAGGCGGCGGCATCTCCCGCGTGGACGCTCCGGGCGGACGCGTCATCCTGCAGGCCCGTCCACGTGGTGTGGCCTCCCGCGAAGCCTTCGAGGGGGCGCGGTCCCCGGTGGGATTCCACGTCCAGGTCCTTCTCTTCCTCCTCGCGCAGCCGCTTGCGCTCCTGTTCGCGTTCTCGCTGGTGCTGCCGGTCCAAGGGGTCGTCCGCCATGGTGCCATCACCTCCTCGACGAAGGTGGTGGCCCCCGGGGCGGGATGGCAGCGTGGCGTGGAGACTCGCGTGGCTGGCCGCACGCCCGGCGGACAGTCACCGGGCTCCACGGGGCCTCCCGCTCGAGAACGCGCGGCGCGGCGCGGCCGCTCAGCCCTCGCGCATGCGCAGCACCACCTTGCCCGTGGCCCGGCGCGCGTCCAGCTCCCGGAGAGCCTGGGCTCCCTGCTCCAGCGGGAACACCGGCCCGACGATGGGCGCGAGCACCCCGCGGTCCGCCATGGCCTCCAGGTCCTTGGCGATGGTGCGCGTCAGCGACGGCTCGTGCAGGAGGAAGCCGCCCCACGCGACGCCGACCACGTCGATGTTGCGCAGCAGCAGCCGGTTCACCGGGACCTCCGGGATGCGTCCGCTCGCGAAGCCCACCACCAGCAGGCGGCCTTCGGGCGCCAGACACTTGAGGCTCTTGTCGAAGATGTCGCCACCCACCGGGTCCACCACCACGTTGGCGCCCACGCCGCCCGTCTTCTCGCGGACCTGCGCCACCCAGTCCCCCGTCGACAGCAGCACGTCATCCGCGCCGGCCCGCCGCGCGACCTCCGCCTTGCGCGCGTCACTCACCACCGCGAGGACCCGGGCCCGCGCGCCGCGCGCCACCTGCACCGCCGCCGTGCCCACGCCTCCCGCCGCGCCGTGGACGACGACCGTCTCGTCCGCCTTCAGCCGGCCTCGCCGGTGCAGCGCGAAGTGCGCGGTGTGGTAGTTCATCACCACGCCCGCCGCGGCCTCGAAGCTCCACGCCGCGGGGATGGGGAACACCATCTCCTGCTGAATCGCGGCCACCTCGGCGAAGCCGCCCAGCCCGAAGCTGAAGGCCATCACCCGCTGGCCGGGCCTCACCGCCGCGCCCTCGGGCGCCTCCCGGACGACCCCCGCCACCTCCACGCCGGGGATGAAGGGAAGCGCGGGCTTCAGTTGGTACTGCCCCCGGGTGAGCAGCAGGTCCGGAAAGCTCACGCCGGCCGCCACCACGTCGATGAGCACGGAGTCCCCCGCCTCGGGTTCCGGCACGTCCACCAGTTGGAGCCCCTCGGGCCCGTCCAGCCGCTGCAGCTGCAGTGCGCGCATCGTTGCCTCCCACCGCGGAAGCGTAATGGCAGACGACGTTGATTCCAGTCCCGCGCACACGCACCGGAGGGCAGTACGTGCTCCTCGAAGCGCTGGCGTCGCCGCGACGGAAGCGAAGCGGAAAGGGACGACCTGATACGTCGTGTGATGGCCGGCCCGCACGCATTGTAGGCTTTGTAAGTCCACGAAATTGTGGGAATAGCGTTAAATAAACTGAAATCTGAGAAGCGAATAATAAGTGAAATAATCGCGCAACCTTGAAATACGCGTCAGCCCTGTGTCACCATCCTTCCTAATCTTTCCGCTTAGGAGGATTACATGGTGCAGAAGAAAGTGCGTGGAGCGCTGGGTATCGCGGCGCTGTCTGTTGTTGTGGGTTGCAACGAGTCCACCCCCGCTCCGGAGGCTGACAAGCCGACCGATGCCGAGAAGGCGGCAGTGCAGGGCAGCGGGGCGAAGGTCGTCCAGAAGGACAAGCAGGATGCTCCGCAGTTCCTGACGAACCTGGCCATTCCCCTCCCGGAGATTCCCGCGGGCGGCCCCAAGGCGCTCAACGACGCCGCGCTGGCCCCCGTCGTCGACGCCGTGGCGCCGATGTTCCGCCTGGATCCGACCAGCCTCGTCTTCAAGAAGGCCTACACGGACAAGCAGGGTGACAGCCACTACCGCTACTCGGTGCGTCACAACGGCATCCCCGTGCTGGGCGGCGAGCTTCGCCTGCATGCCCGCAAGGGCAAGGTCTTCGCGGCGAACACCAACGTTCGCAGCGACCTGAAGGCCGACCTCAAGGCCACCATCGCGGGTGAGATTGCCCTGTCCGCCGTGGACGCGGACCGCGACGCGCTGCCGGGCTGGACCACCGAGAAGAGCCCGGAGCTGGTGTACTGGCGCATCGATGACGAGCTGCGCCTGATGTACAAGGTTGTCCAGCACGGCACCAAGCCGGACCAGACGCCGGTGCGCGACTGGGTCCTGGTGGACGCGCGCAACGGCGACGTGATGCTGCGCATCCCGCAGATCAAGGAAGCCCTCAACCGCCGCATGCACGACGGCCAGAACGGCACCGCGCTGCCGGGCCCCGTCGTTCGCCGCGAGGGCGAGGCGCCGGTGGCGGACCCCGTGGTCAACACCAACTACGACCACCTGGGCACCGTCTACGAGTGCTACTCCGAGCTGTTCGGCCGCGACTCCATCGACAACAACGGTGGCCTGCTCATCAGCACCGTGCACCACCGCGTCAACTACGTGAACGCCTTCTGGGACGGCACCCAGATGGTGTACGGCGATGGCGACGGCGTGACGGCGACCAACCTGGCCAACTCGCTGGACGTGACGGCGCACGAGCTGACGCACGCCGTGACGGACTACGAGTCGGACCTCATCTACTCGGGTGAGTCCGGCGGTCTGAACGAGTCGATGTCCGACGTCTTCGGCGCGGTCTGCGAGTGGTACGGCGACGGCGCGGACGAGGTCCTGCCGCGGCACTGGCTGATTGGCGACGACGTGTGGACCCCGTCCATCCCGAACGACGCCCTCCGCTACATGAACGACCCGGCGACGGATGGCGACTCGCTCGACCACTACCACAGCTACCAGACGGGCACCGGCGTCCACTACAGCTCCGGTATCTCCAACCTGGCGTTCTACCTGCTGTCGCAGGGTGGCACGCACCCGCGTGGCCGCAGCACCATCCAGGTGACGGGCATCGGCATCCAGAAGGCCGCGCAGATCTTCTACAAGGCCAACGCGGACCTGCTCGTCCCGTCGTCCAACTTCGAGGCCGCGAAGACGGCCACGGAGCAGGCCGCCGCGCAGCTGGGCTACTCCGCCGCCGAAATCGAGTCGGTGTCCAACGCCTGGCGGGCCGTGGGCGTGAGCGTCCCGATTCCGCCTCCGGAGACCGACCCGCTCGGCAAGAACGAGCCCGTCGTCATCGCGGGTGGCCGCAACGAGAAGAAGTACTTCGACGTCACGGTCCCCGAGGGTGCCTTCAACCTGAAGTTCACCATGTCGGGTGGCACGGGTGACGCGGACATGTACGTCCGGTTCGCCAACGCGCCGACCACCACCACCTACGATTGCCGTCCGTACCGCTCCGGCAACAACGAGGAGTGCCTCTTCGCCGCGCCCCAGCACGGCAAGTGGTACGTGATGGTGAACGGCTTCAGCCCGTACGCCGGCGCCACGCTGACCGTGACCTGGGAGGGCGGCTACGTCCACCTGGAGAGCGGCATCGCGGTCGAGAACCTCTCGGGCGCGGCGGGCTCCTCGCAGGTGTTCATCCTGGACGTGCCGGAGCGTCGCCCGGGCCAGGGGAAGAACAACATCTACATCCAGACGGGCGAGGGCAAGGGCAACCCCGACCTCTACGTCAAGCGCGGCGCGGCCCCGACGCACGCGGATTACGACTGCCGCAGCGTGAAGGACCACCAGTCTGAGAAGTGCAACCTCACCAACGCTCCGGCGGGCCGCTACTACATCGAGGTCTACGGCGCGAAGGGTGGCTACGAGGACATCGTCCTCATCGGCTCCTTCCTCGAGCCGCTGCCCCGCTAGTCTGAAGTGACGGCGCGGCCAGGTCCGCGCCGATGAGGCCCCGGGTGCTCCGCTTCACGCGGCGCCCGGGGCTTCGCATTTCTAGGGCGCGGTGTCGGTGAGGATGACGCGCAGGCAGCTGTCCAGGCCGCGCACGCCCCGGTACTTCCACTGCGCGGGGTAGCCCAGCGAGACTTCCTCGAAGCGCACCCCGTCCCGCCACAGCGTCGCGGGCATGTGCAGGTGCCCGGTGACGACGACCTCCGCCCGGTAGCGCGTGTGCCAGTCCTCGGTGCGCTTCGTCCCGCACCAGATGGAGAAGCGGGGGATGCGCGGCAGCCGCACGTGCTCGTAGCGCAGCGGGTAGTGGTTGATGAGCACCGTGGCGCAGCCCGGGGGCAGGGCGTCCAGCCGGGCCTTCGTGGAGGCGACGCGCGCGGCGCACCAGGCGGAGCGGCTCGCGTAGGGCTCGGGGTGGAGGAGCACCTCGTCGGTGCACATCAAGTCATCTTCCCAGGCCCACTCCAGCGCCTTGTCCGCGGGCACGTGGTCCGGGCGGAACGTGTAGTCGTACCCCAGGAACATGGGGACGATGACGCGCTCGGGGCCGGGGCCGGGCCAGCGGGGGTAGGGGTCCTCCGGGGTGAGGGCGCCGTAGCCGCGGCACAGGCTGACCATCCGCTGGTAGCGCGCCTCGCCCTTCAGTTGCGGCTGCTCGGACGGCATCGTCCACAGCTCGTGATTGCCCGGCACCCAGATGACCTGACGGAAGCGCTGGGTGAGGGTGCTCAGCATGAACTCCATCTCCGCCAGCGTCTCGCCCACGTCCCCGGCCACGATGAGCCAGTCCTCGGGATGGGCGGGGAGCGCCTGGAGCGCCAGGCGGTTGTCGTTGTGGCGCAGGTGCAGGTCGCTGATGGCGTAGAGCTTCATGGCGCGTGAAGGGCGCACCTTAACGCGAGGCTCCCGGGGATGCTGCTCCGAGTGGGGCCGACCTGGGAGGTCCTGCCAGGACGGGCCGCTGTCTCAGGCCGGCTGGTGGGCCTGTCCGGCGCCCAGCATCCGCAGCAGGGCATGGACTTCCGAGGGCGGCGCGGCCCGGTCCATCCAGGTGATGTCCCGGACCCGGGGCGGCATCACCGCGTGCAGCGCGCAGGCGGTGCGGGGATGCTGGGCCCGCACCTGTTCGAGGAGACCCAGCCCGTCTCCATCCGGAAGCAGGTCACCCGTCACCACCACCGCGGGGTGCTCCGCCCTCACGAGCGCGAGCGCTTCATCCATGCACCGGGCGAAGCGCTTGCCACCCGGCAGGTCCCTGACGAGCCGCCGCAGCGCCGCGAGCGAACGCGGGTCTTCATCCACGAACAAGAAGGTCAGCATGTTCTTCGCTTCAGGGGTGAGACCTGTGTGGTTGGCCAAACGCACGAGGTTGCCTACCTACAAGACTACTCAGGAAGTTCTTGGATGCCAACCTCTCAAGTCATATCGACATGTGCAGACCCGGTAGGTTAACGACCCATGGAAAAGACCCTCGCATCCCGCCTTGGAGGAGCGGCGCGCCTCGCCCGGACCCGCCTGAACCTGACCCAGGCCGACGTGGCGGAGCGGATTGGCATCGCGAGCGAAGTCTACGGCCGGCTCGAGCGCGGCCACATGCTGCCGAGCATCCAGACGTTCCGCCGGCTGTGCACGGTGCTCTCCATCTCCGCGGACGAAGCGTTGGGGCTCAAACCGGTGCAGGACGTGAAGTGGGCCAACGAGCCGCCCAGCGACTACGGCGAGTCCGCCGAGCTGCGGCGTTTGATGCGCCGGGCCAAGCAGCTCGACCGGACATCCATCCGAATCCTCAGCGTGCTCGCGGCGCAGTTCAAGCCGCGGGGCTGAGGTCCGGCTCCCGGCCTCGGGGCTCACGGCGTGGGCGCCTCCAGGCGCGCCAGGCGTTCGCGCAGCTTGCGCGCCGACGGGAAGCCGTTGAAGAGCATCACCTGCGGGTGGGCTTCCAGGTGCTCGCGCTCCGGCGCCTCCTTCGCCAGCGCCCGGTCCACGCCCAGCAGCAGCCCGGCATCCGGCCGCGAGCGCAGCTCCGTCAGCCTGCGCGCCAGCGGCGCCGCGTGCCAGGCGTGGAACAGCTCCAGGGCCACTTCTCGGCGGGACTCGCGGTGGCGGAACATGAGGTCCGGCACGCACAGGCCGGAGGCGCCCACGTGCCGGGGCAGGGGCGTGAGGTCCAGCTCCCACGCGTCGTCCTCGAAGCCCTCGGCGAGCGTCGCCACCTCCGGCGGGATGTGGCCCAGCGCGGCGGGGAGCGGGGAGCGCAGCGGGTCCTTGTGGCTCAGCATCAGCGTGGCCTGCCGCCGGGAGGGCTCCACGGTGGCGGTGAGCTCCCAGCGCTCCAGCAGGGGGACCACCGACAGGAAGGTGGCCAACTGCAGGCCGTACTTCTTCTGGAGGGACAGCATCGCCCCGGGGCCCTCCACGTCGAGGGCCCAGTTGTCGTCGTCCCGGTAGACCTCGGCGACCAGCCGGCAGAACTTGAGCCACCGGAGCACCTTGCGCACGCGCAGCAGGTCGGGGGCCTGGGCGCGCAGCCGCAGGCGCCGTGCGGACAGCAGCGGGCCCTGGGCGAGCGCCAGGTTGTAACGGTCCACGAGCTCCTGGGCGTCGAGCGCCTCGCCGTCCCAGCCCACCAGCCGCCGGTGACCCGGCAGGTCCGAGTACAGCGCTTCGCGGGCCTCGGCGAGGGAGACGGGCAGGGATTGGGACAGCCGCGCCTCGAAGTCCTCGACGGTGGCGTCGGGAGGCAGGGCGCGCAGGACCTGCCCTGCTGACTTCAAACGCTCCCAGCGGGCCTCCGTCACGCCGGGCGAGGGCTCGTCGAAGAGGAGCCGGTCCAGCACGAGCTTGACGAGGCCCCGCGCCACCTTGGGTTGGGTGAAGGCGCCGGCCTTGAGGCCCAGGGATTCTTCCACGTCGTCGCGCTGACCTCCGCGCGAGGCGTCGACTTCGGCGAGCAGGTCCTGGGCGAAGCCGAGGAGCCCGGCGTCATCGCGCTTCACGAAGGCGGGGCGCAGCACGCCCTGGCGCACGCGGAAGTTGAGCAGCTCGCGCGTCAGCATCGCGTGGGGCCTTTCAGGTGGGCACCGGAGCGCATTCCCCAGGCGTCGCGTTTCGGCACATCCGGCTGCACGCGTGTCCGCATCTCAGGAGCCCTCCTGATAGGCGCCGTGCTGGCGCCGCCGCTCGCTGATGCTGCTCTCCGCCGTCTGCGCCGAGCACACCTCGTACAAGAGGGCGCGCTTCCCCGGGCGCTTGCGCAGGATGCGCCCCAGGCGCTGCACGTGTTCGCGCACGCTGCCGCTGCCGCTGAGCACCACACCCACGCGGGCCTCGGGCACGTCCACGCCCTCGTTCAGCACCCGGGACGTCAGCAGCACGGGCAGCTCGCCCGACGCGAACGCGGCCAGCAACGCCTTGCGCTCCGGCACGGGCGTGTGGTGCGTGAGCGCGGGCAGCAGCAGGCGCCGCGCCAGCGTGTAGACGGTCTCGTTGTCATCGGTGAAGACGAGCACCCGGTCGTCGCGATGCTCCAGGAGGATGCGCCACAGCACCTCCTGCTTGGCGCTGGACGTGAGGGCAATCCGCCGCTGCTCGCGGTAGGCGCGGTAGGCGGCGCGGCCCTCGTCGCTGCGCTGGCTCTGCGCCAGGAAGCGCGCCCAGCCGTCCGGCGCGGAGAGCGGCACGCCCAGCCTGCGCACGAAGTTCAGGTACAGCGCGCGGGCCGTGTCGTAGCGGGCCTTCTCGTCCGGTGTCAGGGGCACCTCGATGCGCTTCACCTCGTACGGGGCCAGGTACTCACCCTGCAGCTGCCGGATGTCCGTGTGGTGGACCCGCGGGCCCAGCAGCTCCTCGCACACGCGCTCTCCGCCGTCGGTGCGCTCCAGCGTCGCGGTGAGGCCCAGCCGGTAGGGCGCCAGCGAGCCCTCCGCGATGAAGCGGTAGCTGGGCGCGGGCAGGTGGTGGCACTCGTCACACACCAAGAGGCCGAAGCGGTTGCCGTGGAACTCCGTCTGCATCGCCGCTGAGTCGTACGTCGTCACCGTCAGCGGCTGCCGGTCGTTCACCCCGCCGCCCAGCAGGCCCACCGGCACGGCGAAGTGCCGCGCCAGCACGCCCTGCCACTGCGCCATCAAGTCCAGCGTGGGCACCACCACCAGCGCGGGGCGCTTCACGTGGGCGATGGCCAGCACGGCCAACAGCGTCTTGCCCGCGCCCGTGGGCAGCTCCACCAGCCCCCGGCCTCCCGCGCGCGTCCAGGCGTCCAGCGCCTGCTGCTGATGTGGGAAGGGGGAGATGGGCGAGGTGAGCGGCAGCTCCAGCGGCTCGAAGCGCTTCGCCTTGTCGTCGTACGGCAGGCCGAGCTCTCGCAGCCGCAGCACCACGTCGCGGTAGTGCCACGCGGGCGCGCGGTACACGCCGGTGCGCCCATCCTTCTGGAAGAGGGCGCGCAGCCGCGCGTCCTCCGGCAGCGTGGGCGCGACGAGGGTGCCGCAGTCGAAGTGGAGCTCGGTGGGCGACGGCATCGGAAGGGTGGGACCTATCCGGTCATCCTGGGTTTCGCCAGTCTCAATGGGGCTCGGAGGCAGGCTTGCAGGTGGGCGCTGTTCACGGTACCCAGCGCGCCGCATGCGCTTCATCACGCTCGTTCCCATGCTGTGTGGCCTGGCGGTCGTCGCCCAGGCCGGTCTCAACCGTCGCTTCGCGGGCCAGTGGGGCCTGATGAGCGCGGTCCTCGTGAACATGGTGGTGGCGACGGTGGCCACCTTCGCGGTGTACATGGCCGTGCGGACCGTTCCGGGCCTCTGGCCCGAGGCCGCGGCGGGGCAGGGCCGCCTGAGTGGCTTCACGCCCTGGCACCTGCTGCCCGGGTTGTGCGGCGTCGTCATCGTGCTCGGCATGCCCTGGGCCATGAGCCGCCTGGGCGCGGTGCAGTCCGCGCTGCTGCTGATGGCCGCGCAGCTCATCACCAGCCTCGTGTGGGACGCGATGGTCGAAGGCCGCCCGGCCACCTTCCCCCGGGTGCTGGGCTCGGGGGTCGCCTTCATGGGGGCCGCCATCGCCGTCTGGAAGGGCTAGATTCCAGGGCACGATGCGCCGCGTCCTCGTCGTCAGCCCTCACAGCCCCTCGCGCGAGCTGCTGCGGCGCATCCTCGAAGCGCCGGACCTCGCCGTCTCCGCGACGGGCGACACCGACGATGCCTTCGCCGCCTTGGCGGCCCGTCCTCCCGCCCTGGTGGTGGTGGACCTGCGCCGCCCGGACGAGGACCACCCGCTCTTCCTGGGCCTGTTGCGCAAACGCCACCCCGAGCAGCCCATCATCACGCTGGTGCCCGGCCGGCTGCGCATCTTCGACGGGCAGCATGAGCGCGTGGTCGAAGCGCACGGGGACACGGCGGAGGCGCTCCACCAGTTGCTCGCCGCGTTGCATCAGGCCGTGCAAGAGGTGCTCGCGCAAGAGCTGCTCCGATTGTTGCGCCCGCCCATCGGCCGCGCTTGAGCCGCCACACCGGCGACGCGGGGCCAATCCAGACGTGTCGCGGGGGCGTGACGTCTGGACACGGGTTCAAGGGCCACGTCGTCCGGAATGTCTCGCCTCGTGAGTCCACGGCCAGGGCGAGGGCCCGACGGAACAGCGCGAGACGAAGCCTGCCCCGCGCGCCTCGCGAGTGTGGGGTGTTCGACGTCTGGATGCGTCCGCCGCGAGGACTCCGGTTTCGTCGCCCTCCCGACAGCGCACTGGGACGTCAGGACAGGCCTTCCGGCCCGCGGACGTAGTTTTTTCCGGCCGCCGTCCCGCGCCGAGACCGTCCGTCCGCCCCCTGTTTTCATAAGTGGCTGAAACAGCTCATGTTTCGTCTGTCATCAGGCTCGGCACGGCGAATGCTATGGCGTTGGGCACGGTGCGACGCGGACCGGGAGACGGGGCGGGTAGGTGAGGGTGGAGCTCCGGTGCGCGTGGCGGGTTGCAGGGGGCGGGAGGAGCTGGGACGGCGCCTGGAGTGGGGAGGCGGGTCTCGGTGGGATGGGGGGGAGCAGCACGGTGCGTCCTTCGCGGCGCCTCGTGGGGGCGGGGTCGGTGAGGGACGTACCAGCAGGGCCAGGCTCGAGGACGGGGCTGGGAGCAGGACGGGGGGAGTAGGGGCTCTGAGTCGCCGCGCTTCATGGGGGTGGAGCGCGATGGATTCGAGCCAGCAGGGCCGGGCGCTACGACAGGTTCGGGAGCAGAACGGGGGGGCGTGACGGGAGCGGACCCGCTGTGCTTCGTGGGGGCGGAGCGCGGCGGGTTCGCACCGGCGTTTGAAGGGGCCGCGGCCTGGGGCCCGGCATGGGCGAGGCGTCATGTCGCCGCCCAATGCTGACCAGGCAGGCGGTCATCGCGTGTCCGAGCCGCGGATGAAAGTCGGAGGGCGCGCAGTAGCTTCACCCGTGGGGTCGCTCGAAACGGTGGGGTGGGAGGACGGGCGGGACGGGGTCGCATCACGGGAGGCAGTGCATGGGGGCGGTGTCCGCTCTGGCGGCGGTGGGGATGATGCTGACGGCGCAGACCGCGCCGACGGCGGGGTTCCAGCGCAGGACGCAGGACCCGGAGCGGTTGGCGCCCTTCGGGCTGATGCTGGACGCCAGCGCGCCGGAGGGCGCGGGACTCTCTCTGTCGTTCCGGCCCACGCGCATGCTGCGGCTCCACGTCGGCGGCACCCACAACGGTGTCCGGCCCGGCGCGCGCGTGGGGCTCACGTTGCTGCCGTGGAAGGGCGCGCTGTCGCCCGCGCTGACGCTGGAGGCCGGGCACGCGCGGCCGGCGAACGGCGAGGGCCTGGAGCGGCGCATCGTGGACCGCACGCAGATGCCCATCCATTCCTTCGAGCGCGTGGGCTACTCCTACGCGAGCGCCTTGCTGGGCTTCGAATGGCAGACGCCGCGGCGTTTGACCTTCTTCGTGCGGGGCGGCGTCAGCGTGATGCGGCTCTACAGCCCGGGCATCGTCGGCGTGGATGAGCAGTTCCGTGACGCGCTGGAGCCCGCCAACTTCCATGGCTGGAGCCTGAGCGACATCGAGCCCACGGCGAAGCTCGGCATCCTGTGGTCATTTGGGTGAGGGCTGGGCCCGCACGGCGTCGAAGAAGGCCAGCACCTGCGCTTCGGCCCAGAAGTCGGGGCGGTGCAGCCGGCCTCCGACGAAGCCCACGTGTCCGCCATGGTCGGTCAGCACGACGCTCAGGAAGGGATTGTCCGTGGCGGCGGGGGGAATGACCGGCGTCTCCAGCATCGGGTCGTCGGCCGCGCTCAGCAGCAGGGTGGGGCGGCGGATGGCGTGCAGCCGGGGGCCCGAGGAGGACTCCGCGTAGTAGTGGGCGGCGTCCCGGTACCCGTGCAGCACGGAGGTGACGGCGTCGTCGAAGGCGCGGATGGTGCGCGCCGCTTCCAGGGCCTCGCCATCGAAGGCGCCCGGGAAGTGCCGCAGCTTGTGCCGGGCCTTCTGCTTCAACGTGCGCAGGAAGCGCTCGCGGTAGAGCAGGTGGAAGGGCCCGCCTCCATCCAGCTTCCGGCAGCAGGCGTCCAAGTCATACGGCGCGCTGACGGACGCGGCGGCGTCCACGGGCGCGTCGTCGCCCAGCGTCTCCAGCAGCCGGCACAGCACGTTGGCGCCCAGCGAGAAGCCCACGGCGAAGAGCGGTCCGGTGACACGGGCGCGCGTCTCGTTCAGCACGCGCAGCGCGTCGTCCACGTCGCCCGAGTGGTACGAGCGCGCCAGCCGGTTGGGCTCGCCGCTGCACGAGCGGAAGTTGAGCGCGGTGGCGCCCCAGCCTCGCTCCTGGGCGCCGCGGAGGATGGCCGTGACGTAGCCCGCCTGGGACGAGCCCTCCAGGCCGTGAAGCGCCACCACGTGCGGCGCGCCCGTCGGGCCGTCGAAGCCGTCCAGGTCCACGAAGTCGCCATCCGGCAACTCCAGGCGTTCCCGGCGCAGCGCGGGCGTGCGCGTGGGGCGCACGAGCGAGGCGTAGATGGTCTGCGCATGTTCGTTCGCCAGGCCGGGCGCGGGCACGAAGGGCTGGGTGGGCTGGAATCGCACGGCCCGGGGATAACGCCCACGCGCGGTGACGACAAGCGCCGTCGTGGCGACGCCGGCACGTCTCAGCCGCCGCGCCCCCCTGACTTGGGGAGCGCCGCCAGCCGGCGGGCCATGCGCATGGAGGCACAGCCCTCTTCACGCAGGGCCTTCGCCTCCTCCTGGAGGCCGAAGAGGCCCAGGTACTTCTCCACGCGCTCCTCCAGCGTGGGGGCCTCGATGAGGGTGCAGACCTCATCCGGCTGGTAGTCGCGGCAGATGGCGGGGCGCTGCGCGTACACGGCGCAGAGGTTGTCTTCCAGGAGGTGCGGGCAGCGCATGCCCAGCGGCTTGTCGAGCGCGGCGATGTCGGGCGCCACGCAGCAGGCGCCGCAGCAGGTGCACTCCACCTTCTTCGCGGGCGTGTCACTCACTGGGGGAGGACCTTCTCGACCTGTCCCAGGTTCGTCACCGTGAGGCTCGCGCGCTGCCCCTTCTTCCATCCGAGGAACTCCCGTTCGCCCTGGGGCTCCAGGATGTGCTCCTGCGCGCCGTCATTCTCATAGCGCAGGCGCACGGTGTAGTGCTCCTCGCGGCGCAGCCGGTCCGCGTTGCCCACGGCCAGGTCGGGCCAGCGGGGCGCGTCGTCGGTGCCGGACAGCTCGCGCCGGTCCAGCGGCTTCCATTCATGGGTGTCGTAGGTGCACTGCCGCGCGTAGACGGGCTCCTGGCGGTAGCGCGTCTCATTCTGACAGTCCTCGTAGGACTCGCGGCAGTACTTCGTCACGTCCTCGCACGTCTCTTCCATGAAGCCGTTGCCCCGGTCCTTGCGGCGGCACTTCTCCTCCGTGCCGCAGGCCACCTTGCGTGTCTTCGTCCGGCACACGCGTTCGGTGCCATCCGCGACGCGGCGGGTGCCTCGCTGCCGCGACACGCAGTCCCGGATGTGGGCCACGCCCGCGAGCTCCCCCGCGCCATTGACGGGCATCCGCGGCGCCACGGCGCGCAGCTCGTCCTGCCACCCCGTCTTCGACACCGGCGTGAAGCGCTCCTGCACCACGGCGCGCTTCCAGGCCGTGCCGATGACTTCGCCGGCGTACTCGTGCGTCGCGCTGGCCCACATGCTGAAGACGCTGGAGCCGAAGCAGCAGAGGAACAGCGCGCCCAACGCGAGCCACAGCGTCCGCTTCTTCCGGGCGGGCGGCGCAGGGGGCGGCGGCTCCGAGAGCTCTTGCCGGGGCGCCACCTTCGCGTCATCGGTGCGCTCGGCGCCGCAGTGCTTGCAGCGCGCCTGGTCACCCCGGGTGGCCGCGCCGCAGAAGGCGCAGAACCAGTCCTCTCCCGCGCTGGCCAGCTCCAGCGCCGCCGCGTCCGTGACACCCTCGCGCAGGGACTTGCCGGTGACGGCGTCCGCGTCTCCGAAGTCGAAGTCCGACTCCTTCCCCGTCAGCTCGCGCGGGTTGTTGCACCGGGGGCAGCGCTTGTGCCGGGCGGCAATCGCCTTCGTGTCACACGAAGTGCAATTCCACGTGCCCTCGATGATGCGCGTTCGCTTCGCCATGGCGGTTCATCCTAGCGGCCCTTTCACGCCCACAGCGCGCGAGGGAAGGGGACATCCGCGGCGGCGGGGAGTCCCTCGCGAAGCGGGCGCAGCATGGGCAGGGAGCCGTCGCGGGCCTCGCGGCTCGCCTCGGGCAGCCGGGCCACCCACGGCATGGTGTCGGGCTCCTCCCACAACACCACCTTCGACAGGCCGGCCTTGTGGGCCTGGGCCCGGGCCGCCTCCAACAGCGCGGCGGCGTCTTCCTCGGAGCGCGCGTCCAGCATCAGCACCACCAGCTCGCCATGCCGGGCCATCATGGCCCACAGCGCCGTGGACGCGCCCACCACCGCGCCGCAGGCCCGGGGGCGTGGGCGGCGCAGCAGCTCCGCGTAGATGCGCTCCCGCTCCAGGTGCCAGTCCACCTGCTCGGCGCCGGGCCACATGAAGAAGGGCACCTCCGGCCGCCGCATCCGCGCGAGCGCGGCCGGCACATCCGCGTCCTCGAGCAGCGAGTCCACCTTGTGCATCGCCGGGCCGCTGAGCACGGGCAGGTGCCAGTCCCAGGCGGGGACCTCCCGGTACCCCGAGCGGCCATAGATGCGCGGGCCCACGTCGGAGTAGAGCACCGCCGCCTGGGCCCGGGGCTCGGTGCGCTCCAGCTCCGCGGCCACCAGGTCCATCAACCGCGTGGCGTGCCCCTGGCCTCGCAGGGCCGTCTCGGTGAAGACGCTGGCGATGATGAAGCTGTCACCGGGCGTGGACTGGCACGCCGAATCCCGCAGGACGCTGGGCGTGCGGAACGTCTCGCAGGAGGTGAGCACCTGGCCCGCGTCGTCACACAGCAGCCAGGTGCGCATGCCGTCCCGGCACCACGGGTGGGCGCGCAGCCGGAGCTCCCGTTGGAGGAACTGCTCCACGGTGAGGGGCGAGCCCCACGCGGCATAGGTGAAGAGGTCCCGCTCGGCCTTCTGCGCTTCGTTGGCAACGACCAGATGCATGGCGGCGGAGGGTAGCCGCGCCCGCGCCGCCGCGCAGCAGGCGCGGTGTCCGCCCGGCCGCCCTTCCTTCCGCCTCACAGCCGCGCGGTGTAGGGGAAGCGGACGTGGAGCTGCAGGTAGGCCTGTCCCACGTGGAAGATGCCGTCGCGCAGGCGCTCGGGCAGGCCCAGGCCCCCCAGCTCCTGCGGGACGTAGAAGGCGGACTCCCAGCCCAGGCTCACCAGGAAGCGCTTGGAGAGCTGGAGCTCCAAATCCACGCCCACCTCCGCGCCCGGACGCACGAAGTGCGTGTTGGGCAGTGTGTTCGAGTGCAGGTACGCGTACGTCAGCAGCAAGCCCGCCCCCAGGGACAGGCGCGCCGGGCTGGACGTCAGCGGGACCCCCAGCGACAGCGGCTTCCACGTCGCGCCATACATGCCGGTGTCACGCAGCTTGGGCGAGATGATGAGCGTGTCGGGGATGAGCAGGGACGGGGAGATGCGGACCTCGTCGAGGCTGGACGCGTACTTGCGGTAGCGCTGCGGCACCCGGCGCTGGTTCTTCTTCAGCCACGCCTTGTCGAGCACCGCCTGGACGGAGATTTTCAGACCCGTGTGGATGGGCTGGTCCTCGAACACGGGGCCGAAGAAGGCGAAGGCGGCGGGGCCCACCCCCACGTCCACCGGAACGGTGAGGCGTTGGGCGGAGGCCAGCGCGGGCAGGAGCAGCGCGCTGAGGAGCAGGAGGGGCGCGGAGCGCAGGGGCATGGAGGTCCTCGACGGCGGTGCCCCGACTGAAGTTCGGCGCTGATTTTCTTGCAAGACGCGTGTCGCAGGCGGTGTGAATGGACCCACCCGAGGCCGCCCCAGGCCCTTCGGTCAAAATCGGCCAAGAATCCATTGAAGCACGGCACGCCTTTGAAGCAGGAAGGGACTGCGTCGGCGTCGGGGGAAACCACAGGCTTTCCAAACCCGGACATGCGATTTCGCCGGCGTCGCTGATTTGGAGACCCCGATGCTTTCCGCCGCATTCCTGATTGCCACGTCCCTGCAGGCCCAGGCGCCTGCGCCTGCTCCTTCCACGTCCGCCGCGTCGGCGGCCCCCTCCGCCGCGGCTGCTTCCGCGGAGTCCGCGCCGCTCAGCGTGGAGGAGCGCGCCGCGCTCGCCGCCGAGCGCGCCGCGCTCGCCGCCGAGCGCGCCGCGGAGGCCAGCATCCGCGCCGCCGAGGCCGCCGAGCGCGCCGCGTCCGTCTCCGCGCCGCCCCCGGCCCCCGCCGCTGCTCCCGCCACCGACAAGAAGAAGGGCGAGTGGGACGTCACCGTGGGCCTGGGCCTCATCTCGCTGACGGGTAACGCGTCCACCCTGACGGTGAGCGGTCTGGCCAGCGCCCAGCGCACGACGGACAACTGGATCTACGCCGTCAAGTCCTACGGCTCCTACGGCCGCAGCCGTCCGCCCCAGGTGGAGGGCCAGGAGACCGAGTCTCAGGTGGTGGCGCTCAACGCCGGTCTGGAGCTGCGCGGTGACCGCCGCTTCACCCAGGTCATCAGCGGCTACCTGCTGGCAGGTGCCGAGGCCGACCACGTGAAGAGCGTGGAGTCACGGACCTTTGGTGAAGCCGGTATGGGCGTGCTGTGGTGGGACGAGAAGAAGGAGAAGGGCCGCGAGTCCTACCTCCGCACCGACGCCGCCTTCCGCTACGCCAACGAAACGCGCTTCCAGTACTACCCCACGCGCATGGACCTGCCGGACGTGGACCTGGGCGGCCCCCGCTTCGGGGCGGTGTTCCGCTACGGCCTGTCGCAGAACGTCCTCTTCAAGGAGGACGTGGAGGTGCTGGTGAGCGTCATCGGCGACTCGCGCATGCTCTTCAACAGCCAGACGCAGCTGTCCGTGGGCCTCACCAAGCAGCTCTCGCTGGGGGCCAGCTTCCTCATCAAGCACGACAGCTCGCCGCCGCCGGGCAAGGTGCCCACCGATACGGCGCTGGCGCTGAACTTCGAAGTGATGCTGTAGCCCGCAAAAGCAACGCGGCGCCGGGGAAACCCAGGCGCCGCGTGGTGGAGTGGGGCGGTTTGCGCCGCCCCGGCTTCCTGTGACTACTGACGGGGCGCGCCAGACTCCTCGCCCATCTTGCCTTCCTTCCGGAGCCCGCCGCCGTAGCGGCCTTCCTGGGCGTCCGCGCCAATGTCGATGGCCTGCATGTCGCTCATCGTCGAGCCTGGAGGCGTGGCGCCGCGGTAGCGGGTGCCCAGGTCCACCAGGGGAATGGCGAGCATCAAGACCACGAAGAGGATGGAGACGGCGAACACGAGGCGGTTGGCGCCGCGGTGGTCAATCAGGTGCATGAAGTACAGCAGCACCAGCGTGCCCTTCGTGGTGGCGACGACGAGCGCCAGCACCAGACCCCACGTCGGGATGTGGATGCGCCCCGTGACGACGGTGACGGCCGTCAGCACCAGCAGAAGGACCCAGATGAGCCAGTAGCGGCCCGCTCCGTGGTGCTCCTCGCGCATGTTCTGTTCTTCTTGCCGGGATTCGTTGGCAATGGCCATGGTGGAGGAACCCTTCAAACGAGGTACAGCATCGGGAAGAGGAAGATCCACACCAGGTCGACGAGGTGCCAGTACATGCTGCCCAGCTCGACCATGGTGTAGTTGTTCGGCCCGAAGTCCGCCTTCTTCAGCGCACGGACCATGGAGAAGGCCAGCACCACCATGCCGATGACGACGTGGAGGCCGTGCAGGGCCGTCGAGCAGAAGTACACCGTGAAGTACATGGGCACGCCCGGAAGCTGGATGCCCTCGTACGAGTAGAAGCGGCCCGGCAGCGTGCCAATCTCGAACTTGTGGTGGTACTCGAAGTACTTGATGACGAGGAAGCCGATGGCCATCACCAGGGTGAGGGCAATCTGCACCGCGACCATCTTGTTCTTCCCCTCCTTCGCGTAGTGCACCGCGAGCGCGGCCGTCAGCGAGGAGGTGATGAGGACCACCGTGTTGATGGTGCCCATCGTCAGGTCCAGGCTGCGGCTCGCCGCGGCCCACGCCTCCGGGAAGAGGAAGCGGTAGACGCCGTAGCAGATGAACAGGCCGGCGAAGAGCAGGATTTCCGTGGCCAGGAACAGCCACATGCCCAGGCGCGCGGCGTGGTTCTGCACCTCGAGCGAGGCGAAGTGGCCGGCGAGCCGGGGGACGGGCAGCGTCCCCCCGGCGGCGTGAGAACTAGACTGCATCGGGCACCTCGGCCTTCTTGGGGTCCACGTAGAAGTGGGGCTCTTCCGGGAACACCGGCTGCGGTCCCACGAAGTTGTGGGTCGGCGGCGGCGACTCGGAGACCCACTCGTAGCCCTTGCTGCGCCACGGGTTCTTCCCGGAGGCCTTGCCGTACACCAGGGCGTACGTCAGGTACATGGCGATGATGATGAAGCCGAACGCCAGCAGGGACGCGCCCGCCGTCGAGGCCACGTTCAGCGCCTGGAAGCGCTCCGGGTACTCGTAGTAGCGGCGCGGCATGCCGTTGTTGCCCAGCAGGAACTGGGGGATGAACGTGGCGTTGAAGCCCAGGATGATGAGCGCCGCGGACACCAGGCCCCAGCCCTCGTGGTACGTGCGCCCGAACATCTTCGGGAACCAGTAGTGGAGGGCGGCCAGGAAGGCCATGATGGTCGCGCCCACCATGATGAAGTGGAAGTGCGCCACCACGAAGTAGGTGTCGTGCCAGGGGACGTCCAGCGACACCGTGCCCAGCGCGATGCCCGTCATGCCACCGAACACGGTGAAGAACAGGAAGCCGCAGAAGTAGGCGAAGGGCGTCTTGAAGTCGACCGCGCCCTTGTAGACGGTGCCCACCCAGTTGAAGACCTTGATGGCGGTGAACACACCCACCAGCATGGTCAGCACGCCGAACAGACCGCCCGCGAAGGTGGACTGGCCGGACACGAACATGTGGTGGCCCCAGGCGAAGAAGCCGACGAAGGCGATGCCCAGGCTGGAGTACGCCACCGCGCGGTAGCCGAAGATGTTCTTGCGGCTGTAGGTCGCGACGACCTCGCTCATCACGCCGAAGGCGGGGAGCACCATGATGTACACGGCCGGGTGGCTGTAGAACCAGAACAGGTGCTGGAAGAGCACCGGGTCACCGCCGCGGGCCGGGTCGAACATGCCGAACCCGAACAGGTTCTCCACCGTCACCAGGCACAGCAGCAGACCAATCACCGGCGTGGCCAGCACCTGGATGCAGCTGGTGGCGTAGATGGCCCACACGAACAGCGGCATCTTGAACCACGTGATGCCCGGCGCGCGCATGGTGTGGCACGTCACGATGAAGTTGATGCCCGTGACGATGGAGCTGAACCCGATGATGAACGCGCCGAACAGCACCGGCGCGACCGTGGTCGTCGTGTGCGCGCTGTACGGGGTGTAGAACGTCCAGCCCGTGTCCAGGCCGCCGTTGAGCATGCCCCACAGCGCGATGAAGGCGCCGCCAAGGTAGATGTAGAGCGACAGCAGGTTCAGGCGCGGGAAGGCCACGTCCTTGGCGCCCAGCATCAGCGGCAGCAGGAAGTTGCCGAAGACGGCCGGGATGGCCGGAATCATGAACAGGAAGATCATGACCAGGCCATGGAGCGTGAACGTACGGTTGTACGTCATCGCGTCCATGATGGTCGGGCCCGGCGTCAAGAGCTCCACCCGGATGAGCAGCGCGAAGATGCCGCCCACGAGGAAGAACAGCAGGACCCAGAACAGGAACATGAGCCCGATGCGCTTGTGGTCAACGGTCAGCAGCCACGACTTGATGGTGGTGCCGTCGACCAGGTAGCTCGGGTGGTGGTCGTGATGCTCCTCGGGCGCGGGGGTGGCGCCCGGGGCTGCGATGCTACTGGATGGCGTCATAGGCGGGTCCCTCGGAGGCGCCCTCGCGGACGTTCGGAGTGCGAAGCGACTTGATGTACTCGACGATGGCGGCCGTCTCCGGGCCCTGCAGCTTGCCCTGGTAGGTCGGCATCACGTTCTGGTAGCCCGCCACCAGGTGGGCGCCCGGGTCCATCATCGACTGGGTGATATAGGCCTCGTCCACGCGGATGGTCTGCCCGTTGTCGAGCTTCTCCTCGCGGTCATACATGCCCAGGAACGTCGGGCCGATGTGCTGCGAGCCGTCCACCGAGTGGCACTTGAGGCAGCCCTGCGTGCCGGCCAGCACCTGGCCCTGCTCCACCATGCGCGCCACCGGCGGCACGAGGGAGTTGTCCGCCAGCGCGTCCTGACGGTCCTGCAGGCGGCCGCGGCGCTGCTCCTTGATCCAGTCCTCGTACTCCTCCTCGGGGAGCACGACGACCTCGGCCAGCATCTTCGAGTGCGACAGGCCGCAGTACTCGGTGCACAGCACCTGGTACGTGCCCGGCTTGGTCGCCTCGAACCAGATCTGCGTGTAGCGGCCCGGGAGCGCATCCATCTTGATGCGGAAGGCCGGCACGTAGAAGGAGTGGAGCACGTCACGCGAGGTGATGAGCAGGCGCACCGGGCGGTTGGCCGGCACGTGCATCACGTTCACGCCGTTGGGGCCCTCCGGGTAGGAGAACTTCCACATCCACTGCTTGCCCATGACGTAGACGTCCATCGCGTCCTTGGGCGGCGTGGTGACCCACGTGAAGTCCCGGAAGCCAATGCCGAACCAGGCCAGGAAGAACACGAGGGGGACGGAGACGAAGAGGAACTCCGTCTTCAGCGTGGGGACGACGTACTCCGTCGCCTGCGCGGGGAGCCGACGGCGGTAACGGAAGAAGAAGAACAGGGCCGCCAGACCAACCGCTGCGGACATCACCATCGTCGTACCGACGACGAAGTGATGCAGGAAGTCGATCCGCTCCGCGAACGTTGACGCGGCCTCCGGGAGGAACAGGATATTGTTGAGAAGCTCGCTCATGCCGCCGCGCCTTTCTTCAGCTCGCGCCTCCAGAAATAGATCAGCATCGTCGCCAGGGCGCAGAACACGGCAATGCCGCCCAGGCGGATGAACCCGAAGATGTAGAAGCCATACCGCCGACTGGCGGTGTCATACTTGAAGCAGGACAGGATGACCTGGTCGAAGCTGGTACCCACGCGGCCATTGGCCGCCTCCAGCAACGCCAGCTTCATGTCCGAGGGGGGAAACGTCGTCCCGTAGAGGTACCGGGAGATGCTGCCTTCCGGCGTGAGCACGTGCACCACGGCTGCGTGGGCGTACTGCTTCGTGCTCTCGTCGTACGTGTACTTGAAGCCCAGCGCGTCAGCGAGCTTGCGAATCTCCGCGTCCTCACCCGTGAGGAAGTGCCACGGGGCCGTCTCCGGCTTGCCCATGGACTGCAGGTGACGCCGCCGCCGCTCCATGCTCTGCGCGGGGGTGTCCTCCGGGTCGATGCTGACGGTGATGGCCTCGTAGTCCTTGCCGAGCTCCAGCCCCAGCTCCTTCATGGACTGCACCTGGGCGTTGAGCACCAGGTTACAGAGCATGGGGCAGTTGTAATAGACGAGCGTGAGCAGGGTGGGCTTCGCCTTCGGCATCACGTCGCCCAGCAGCACCTCGCGGCCCGAGGCGTCGAGGAAGCGCGTCTGCGTGGGCACCAGCTCGCCCAGGTGCTCCTCCACGTCCACGCCCTTCACCTGCGGCGGCAGGTCCTGCTGCGCCTCCAGGATGGCCCGGGGCGTCTTCCCGGCGCCCGGCATCGCGGATGCCGGCACCGCGACGGCCAGCACCAGCGCCGCCGCGGCGAGGAAGCCCGCGTGGCAGGCACGCGGGAGGATGTAGGAAAGGGCGGACATCATTGCAGGGCGGCTCTTACGACAGGGGAGCGGTGAAGGCTACTGCTGCGGTGCGGGGGGCGTCTGCCCGGGAGCGGACTCCGGGGCCGGCGTGGGCGCAGGGTTGCGCTTCTGCTGGATGACCGTCTTCATCGCCGCGTCGATGCCGGGGTGCTGCTTCACGCCCGGCTGGTCTCCCCAGCCCGCGCGCAGCGCCTGGTCCTGGCCGCTGATCTTGTCCTCGGCGTGCCAGTCCTGCTGGAACAGGCGCTGGTTGACGATGCCAATCTCGTACTGCCCGATGGCCGCGGGGCGCGGCGGCGGGCCGTCCGGCTGGATGTCCGCCATGGTCTGCACCTGGATGCGCCAGGCCCAGACGATGCCCACCGCGAAGATGGCGAGCGAACCCACGCCGATGCCCACCACCTTGCTCATCACAAGGTGGTCTTCCTCGGCCGCCACGCCGTGCGGACCAACGATGACTCGCGACTCGAGCTCCACCTGGGTCTTCTTCATGGCTGCACGTACCTCAAGGACTCGGCGATGTAGGGGTCCTTCACCGTGAGCGTGTACTGGCCACGCGCCAGGAGCAGGGCCGTGCCCACCGCGATGCCGCCCACGCCGAAGAAGGCCGTCAACAGGGACCAGTGGAACGTCGGGCCCGCGTCACCGGAGAACGCCGGCCACACCAGCCAGTAGATGTCCACCGCGTGGATGATGAGCAGGTACATCGCCACCACGGCCAGCTTCCGGGGCTGCAGCTTCAGCTTCCGGGACAGCAGGACGCCGAAGGGGAGCACGAAGTGCAGGAAGAACAGGGCGATGGAGAGCGGCCGCCACGCGCCGAAGATGCGCAGGCCGTACCAGGGCGCCTCTTCCGGGATGTTCGCGATCCACACCAGCAGGAACTGGGAGAAGGCGATGTAGGCCCAGAACGCGGTGAAGGCGAGCATCAGCTTGCCGAGGTTGTGGAAGTGGTCCAGCTTCACGAGACTGCCGTAGAGGTCCTTGCCCTGAGCGTTCACCGTGACGATGGTCAGGATGCAGAAGGCCGCCAGGAAGCTTCCGGCGAAGTAATAGACGCCGAAGATGGTCGACTGCCAGAGCGGCGTGAGGCTCATCAGCCAGTCGAAAGAAGCGAAGGTGATGGTGAGGGCAAGGAAAGGCAGCACACCCGGAGAGAACTTGCGCTGCTTCACCGTGAAGTCGAGCCCGCCCTCGGTGTCCTGCTTCAGGCTCCACGTCCGCAGCCGCCAGGCGGCGAAGCTCCACACGCCGAAGTAGATGATGTGGCGGAGGCCCACGCCGGGAGGGAAGGAGAGGTGGTTGTTCAGGTAGCCGTGCTGCTTGTGGCTCAGGTGCTCCAGTTCCAGGCCGGAGTAGCCCTTGGTCAGGTCGGACCCTTCCCACCAGGGGTACAGGTACGTGGCCATGGCCAGCAGGGGCAGCGCCAGCACGAAGAAGACGGGAATCACCGCGGAGGCCGTCTCCATGGTCCGGCGCAGCACGATGAGCCACTTGGCCTTCGCCGTGTGGAAGATGGCCTGCATGATGAGGAAGGCGATGCTGATGCCCACCCAGTACGTGAAGCCAATCAGGTAGGCGTGCGCCGTCTCACCCTTGGCGCTGGTGGCGAAGAAGCCACCCAGCGTGGCCAGGAGGCCCAGGATGCCCACGGCGAACGCGGGCACCATGAGCTTCGGCGTCGCCGTGTAGCGCTCGAAGCTGGTGAGCGAGGTGGTGGTGACGGGGGGACTCATCGGTTCTCCTGCGGAACGGGCTGCTGGCCGTCCGTGCGGGTATTGCGGGCCGTCTGGAGCGCGCGGACGTAGGCGACCACGGCCCAGCGCTCGCGCAGGTCGAGCTCACCCGAGAAGGACGGCATCACGCCGTAGCCCTCGTTGATGGCCATGTAGAAGTGGCCGTCCGACTTGCTCTCCAGGTCCAGCAGCGAGGGCGGCAGGCGCAGCGCCATGTTCTCCGCCACCACGCTGTTGCCATCGCCGAGCACGCCGTGACACTGCGAGCAGACGATGTTGTACTTCTTCTGACCCAGGGTCAGCAGGTTCTGGTCCACGGTGATGGGGACGTGGGCGATGGGCTGACCACCGCTGCGGCCGGTGAGGGCCACCTGGCGCTGGGCCGCGTCCTTGAGCTCGGGGAGCTTGTCGAAGCGCTCACGCGGGACGGTGCCCTGGGGGGGCGTGCGCATGGCGCGGCCGTCCGCCCAGAAGTCGGACGCCTCGTAGACCTCGTACTTCGCCTGGTGCTCCATGCGCTGGAGGAACTCCGAGCTGACGTTGCAGCCCGTGAGCGCGGCGAGTCCGGCGGCGGGGATGAGCCACCTCATTCCTTCTCTCCCGTGACGAGGGTCACCTGGGTCGCGCCCAGGGCCTTGAGCTGATCCATGACCGGCGCCGCGTCCGAGCCCGTCGCCTGGGGGACGCTCAGCCAGAAGCCGTGCGTGGAGGCGGTGCGGAAGTCCTCGGACTCGAAGACGGGGTGGTACGGCTGGGGCAGGCGGCTGAGCCCCAGCAGACCGAAGAAGATGCCGAAGGCGGCGAACAGCACGCCCAGCTCGAACGTGATGGGCACCCACGCCGGCAGCGACAGCAGGGGGCGACCACCGATGTTGAGCGGGTAGTCGATGGTGTTCATCCAGGTCTGCATCGACAGCGCCGTGGCCACGCCCGTCAGGCCGCCGCACAGGGCGATGAAGGGCACGCGCGAGGGCGGCAGGCCCAGGGCCTCCGAGCCGCCGTGGAGCGGGTACGGAGAGTAGGTGTCCATCCCCTCGTAGCCCTTCTCCCGCATCTGGCGGGTGGCATCCACGAGGGCGTCCGGCGTCGGGAACTCCGCCAGGACCCAGGAATCGAGAACGGTGGCTTCCATGACTCTAGTGCGCTCCGTGGGTGTCCGCGCCGTGGTGGGCGTGCGCGGCGTGCTTGAGCTCGAGCTGGAGTTCCTTCACTTCCATGACGGCGACGGCCGGCACGAACTTGAGGAACAGCAGGAACAGGGTGCCGAACAGGCCCAGGGTGCCGATGTAGATGGACCAGTCCACCCAGGTCGGCGTGTAGATGCCCCACGAGGAGGGCAGGAAGTCCTGGCTCAGCGAGGTGACGATGATGATGAAGCGCTCGCACCACATGCCGATGTTCACCGCGATGGAGGCCACCCACATGATGGGGATGCTCGTGCGGCACTTCTGGAACCAGAAGATGTTCGGGGTGATGACGTTGCAGGCGATCATCAGCCAGTACACGCCGGCGTAGGGGCCCGTGGCGCGGTTCACGTAGAACGTCCACAGCTCGTACTGGTTCTGCGAGTACCAGGCGACGAAGTGCTCCATCAGGTATCCGTAGGAGACGAGCAGGCCCGTCGCCAGGATGACCTTGTTCATGTTCTCCAGGTGGCGGTCGGTGATGACGTCCCGCAGCCCCAGGTACTTGCGCGCCGGGATGATGAGCGTGATCACCATCGCGAAGCCGCTGAACACGGCGCCGGCCACGAAGTAGGGCGGGAAGATGGTGGCGTGCCAGCCGGGGAGCAGCGAGACGGCGAAGTCGAAGGAAACGATGGTGTGCACGGACACCACGAGCGGCGTGGAGAGGCCGGCCAGCAGCAGGTAGGCAATCTTGTAGTTGTGCCAGTGCCGGCCGGAGCCGCGCCAACCCAGCGCGAACAGGCCGTAGATGGTGCGCTGCAGCTTCGTCTTGGACGCGTCACGCAGGGCCGCCAGGTCCGGGATGAGACCCACGAACCAGAAGAGCGCGGACACCGTGAGGTACGTCGAGATGGCGAACACGTCCCACACCAGCGGCGAGCGGAACTGCGGCCACGCGCCCAGGGTGCTGGGGTAGGGGAACAGCCAGAAGGCGAACCAGGGCCGGCCCGTGTGCAGCAGCGGGAACAGACCGGCGCACATGACGGCGAACAGCGTCATGGCTTCCGCGAACCGGTTGATGCTCGTGCGCCACTTCTGCTGGAAGAGCAGGAGGATGGCGGAGATGAGCGTACCGGCGTGGCCGATACCGACCCACCAGACGAAGTTGATGATGTCGAAGGCCCAGCCGACGGGCTGGTTGTTACCCCACACGCCGATACCGCGGGCCAGCGTGTAGGTGACGCCGATGACGAGCAGGCCCAGCGCGCTGAGCGACAGGCCGAAGAGCATGAACCAGCCCTTGCCCGGCTTGCGCCAGACATGGTCCAGCAGCGTCTCGGTCAGGGTGACGTCGTCATGGTGCGGCGCGACGAGGGGACGCGGCTCGAGCGGATCGAGGGCAGCGTTGGCAGCAGTTTCAGCCATGGCTTAGTGGCTCCCTTGGTTCGCAGCGGCGGGCGCGGCGGGCTCGAGGGCGGGGTTGGGATTGCGGACGCGGATGAGGTGCGCGGTGCGCGGGCGGGTCCCCAGCTCGTGGAGGAGCTTGTACGCGCGCTCGTCCTCGTGGAGCTGCGTGACGCGCTGCTGCGGGTCGTTGAGCGAGCCGAAGGTGATGGCCTGGGTGGGGCAGGTCTGCTGGCAGGCCGTCTTCAGCTCCTTCTCGTTGATGACGCGCTTCTCGACGCGGGCGTCGATGCGCACGCGCTCGATGCGCTGCACGCAGTACGTGCACTTCTCCATCACGCCGCGGTTGCGGACCGTGACGTCCGGGTTCATCAGCATCTTCTCGGTGGCCGTCTTGTCCGCCGTGTAGTGCAGGTAGTTGAACCGGCGCACCTTGTACGGGCAGTTGTTCGAGCAGTACCGGGTGCCGACGCAGCGGTTGTACACCATGTCGTTGAGGCCCTCGTCCGAGTGCACGGTGGCGTTCACCGGGCACACGTACTCGCAGGGGGCCTTCTCGCAGTGCACGCACATGACGGGCTGCATGACCATCCGGGGGTCGCTCTCGCTGCCCTCGAAGTAGCGGTCGATGCGCAGCCAGTTCATCTCGCGGCTGACGGAGACCTGCTGCTTGCCCACGACGGGGATGTTGTTCTCCGCCTGGCAGGCCACCACGCACGCGCTGCAGCCCGTGCAGCGGGACAGGTCAATGGCCATGCCCCACTTGTAGCCCTGCGGGTTGCTGGGGCCCTTGCTGTAGTCGAAGGCGGGCAGGTTGTCCTGGATGCCGAACTTCAGCTCGCCCTTGACGCGGTGGAGCGTGTGCTCCGTCGCGGGGGACGGGTTCTTCAGCTCGGACAGCGGCATGTCCAGCGCCAGCGGGCGGTTCTCCATCCGCCAGTGCGTCTGGGTCAGGCTGAACTTGTAGCTGCCGCGCACCTTGGTGAGCGTGGCGCCGCCGTCGAACCAGGGGGCCTTCAGGGTGCGCACGGCGTTGGCGTTGAAGCCCACCGCCTTGGCCACCTGCTCGTGCAGGCCGTCGCGGCCGTAGCCCAGCGACATCGTCACGGTGTCGTCCGCGTGGCCCGGGGTGATCCACACCGGCACGGTCAGCTTGCGGCCGCCGTAGTTCAGCTCCGCCAGGTCACCGGGCTCCAGGCCCAGGCGCTTGGCCGTCTCGGGGCTGAGCAGCGCGGCGTTGTCCCAGGTCATCTTGGTGATGGGGTCCGGGAGCTCCTGCAGCCAGGAGTTGTTGCCGAAGCGGCCGTCGAAGACCTTGTAGTCGTAGACGAAGTTGACCTCGAGCTCGCCCGAGGCCGGCGGGGTGAAGCCCGTCACCAGCGAGGCGGCGGCGCCGAAGTCCGGCGAGCCCTGCGCGGCGGGGGCCTGGGTGCCGGGGATGGCGCCGTCGGAGACCCAGCTCTCCCAGCGGGCCTCGAAGTCACCCTGGCCCTCGGCCTGGCCCTGCCAGTAGTCGCGCAGCATCTGGTACGCGGGGCGGTAGGGCTCGTCGAGGAACATCGCGAGCAGCTCGGACTCCGGCACGCCGTTGTAGAGCGGCTGGATGAGCGGCTGGGCAATGGCCACGGTGCCGTCGAAGGACCGGCCGTCGCTCCACGTCTCCAGCGGGTGCGCCGCGGGGACGAACCAGTCCGCGTACTGGCTGGTCTCGTCCTCGAAGAGGCCCGTGTAGAGGACGGTGAGGTTGCCGCGGTTGGGGTTGGTCGCCGGGTCCAGCAGCTCCTTCAGCCCCGTGTCCGCCGGAACCGAGAACACCGGGTTCCAGCTGGTGATGACCAGCGTGTCCACGCGGCCGGCGGTGATGTCCTCCACCAGCGCGCGGACCTGGCTCAGGCCGTCCTGCTCGGGGATGGACGCCTGCACGTACTTCACCGTGGTGCCGGTGTTGCCCAGCGCCGCGTTGATGGCGTGGGCCAGCGCGTGCACGGCGGCCGGCTGGCGCTCACCCGCGACGACCAGGGTGCGGCCCGGGCGCGCGGCGCGCAGGTCGGCGACGACGGCCTGGATCCAGGCTCCGTGGTCCGACTTCAGCGAGGCCTTGTTGGCGGCGGCGCCGGCCAGCGAGGCGGCGGGGCCACCCACGGCCTGGGCCACGGCGGCGGCGACCGCGAGCACGTCCTGCGACTTCACGCGCAGGCGGTGATCGGCCATGCCGCCGGTGATGGAGAAGCGGGCCTCCGCCACGTAGAGGCGGTTGAGCGGGCCGCTGTTCGGGTCGCGGCGGTTGGCGAACTGGCGCGCGTAGCCCAGGTTCTCCGGGCGGCTCTCCAGGAAGTCGGCGTCCAGCGACAGGACGATGTCCGCCTGGGAGAAGTCGTACACGGCGGAGACGGCCTGGCCGCCGAAGAGCGCGCGGCTGGCCTCGGCCTGCGAGTCGTGCGTCTGCGCGGTGTAGCTGTGGAAGCGCGCGTTCGGCAGCTTCTTCAGGATGCGGTTGCGCAGGTCGCCCGTGAACGGCGAGTTGCCGGGCTCGGACAGGAAGCGCACGCGGCTGCCACCGTCAGCGGCGGAGGCCTTGTTGGCGCGGCTCCCCAGCTCCTCGCGCAGCGCGCGGAGGGCGCGGGGGCTCTTGCCCTGACGCAGCACGCGGGCGCGGCTGGGGTCGTACAGGGACAGGAGGAACGCCTGCTCCCACACACCGGCGGCACCCTGGTTGACGGGGTGGTCCGGGTTGCCCTCGATCTTCACGGGGCGACCCTCGCGGGCGGTGATGAGCAGACCGGAGGTGTGACCGGCCAGCGTCATGCCGGACGCGTAGTGCAGCGGGTTGCCCGGGACGAGCTCCGGCGGCGTCTTGGTGTACGGCAGGATGCGCTCGTCCACCGGACGGGTGCTGCACGCCGTGGCGCCGGCCAGGGCCATGGAGGCGCCCAGCAGCTGCATGAACTCGCGGCGCGCGAAGCCGGTGGGGGCCAGGTCGGCGCCCACGGGGAACTCCGGCCGGGTCTGCTCGAGGTACTCGGGCGCGCCGAGCTTCTCCTCCAGGCTGCGCCAGTACGTCTGGCCATAGCCGGGCTCGGAGGAGGAGGCCTGGGCGGCGGCGTGCTCGAGCGCCTCACCGACGACGTCGGACTTGGCGGCGGGCCGGTCCGTGACGACCGGGAGCGCGAAGGAGGAGGGGGTGTCCTGCGACGGGGCGCCGTCGCGCTTCGTGTTCATCGGTGGCATGTGGAGCAGCTCTCGCGCGAGTGGACGTCGTACGCTTCTGCCAACTGGCGGCCAAGCTCTGCGGCCTTGGCCTTGTCTTCGGGCGGGGTCCAGGTCATCGAGGTGATGAACTCGGTCGGCCGCAGGTGGGGCTCCGGATTGCGGTGGCAATCCAGGCACCAGGCCATGGTGAGCGGCGCGACCTGCTCGACGGCGGCCATCTGATCGACGCGGCCGTGGCAGGTGGCGCAGCCAACGCCCTTGGCCACGTGGATGGAGTGGTTGAAGTAGACGAAGTCCGGGAGGTTGTGCACCCGGATCCACGGGATGGGCATGTCGGAGAAGAAGGCCTTGCGAACCTCGGTGAGGTACGGGCTCTTGTTCCAGACCTGCGCGTGGCAGGACATGCACACCGTGGTGGAGGGGATGCCCGCGGAGGGCGCCTCCTCGACGGACCAGTGACAGTACCGACAGTCGATCTGCTCGTCACCGGCGTGGTGCCGGTGGTCGAATTCAATCGGCTGTTCGACGGGCCGCTGCTGGCCAGTGACGTACGGCGAGCGCACGTAGGCCATGAGACCGCCGATGCCGATGGCGGGCACGGCAAGGAGCGCCGCGGCGGACAGCCGCGACACCGTGTTCGTCCAACGTGGGAAGAGAGGGCCGCTCATACCAGGACCATGGGCAAGGGGGCTTCGACAACAGCACTCGTGAAGGGAACGAAATTCGAGGCGTGGGCGTTACCGGGCACGGGGAGCGGAGGGGCGTTCCCGGCCCCATCGGGGCGGGTGGGCGGTGGCTCCTGGCGCACTGAAGGCGAAGCGGACACGTCCAACGAAACCTCTATTAGTAATGCCGTGGGCGGGGCCCTCCTCCTCTCCCTGCCCTAATGCGGCGCGGGACCATCGGGCATCGACACGGCAGTGTCAACCATTCAGATTTGGTGACAGGGGGATACCACTTCCTCGCGCGAGGGCGGAAAGTCGCGGTCGCGCGGTGATGAATCTCTCTTCTGGCGGGAGGTAGGGCCGATTGAGAAACGCACCCTCCGGGGCGGATCAGCCCGGTGTTTCAGGGCGCGTCGTCGTCATCGCCGGATTCAGGCTGCCGCCAGCGCTCACGCCGGCGGGCCAGAAGCCGCTCCACCAGCTCCCGCGCGCGGGCATCCCGGTGGTAGCGCAGGTCATGCCGGGAGCCCTTGCCCTGGTTGCACCGGGCGCACGCCAGGCCCAGGTTGGTCAGCGCCTCCGTGCCGCCGGCCGTCTTCGGGAGGATGTGCTCGATGGTGGCCCGGCTGATCGGCTCGCCATCCAGGCCCACCCATAAGTGCGCGTTGCAGTGCAAGCACTTGCCGAGCCATGCCTCTCGCTCCCGGTGGGTGGCGCGCTCAAAGGTATTATCTGTTTCGATGATACCCAGTATCTTGCGTCGCTTGGCCTGACTCACCCTACACCTCGACGACTGCGGGGCTGGCGATGGCGAAGATGCGATCGCCCGCGCGGCGGGAGACGTTGGCCCCGCCCGTGAAAGCGCTGAAGGCAGGGAGCACGCCCACGCCGGGACCTACATGGAAGCAGGGAAGTCGCAGGGTGTCGCCTCTTCCGCCCAGGCGGACCATGGGGTGGAGGTGACCTGCCCACACGTAACGGCCCGGCGCGGGTTCCGGGTGGTGGGCGAAGCGGAAGGGGCCTTCGTCGGCGTGGGTCTCCCGCACCTCCAGGCGCCAGCTTTCGGGCAGCGTCTTCAGGTGTCGGTCGTGATTACCCCGCACGAGCACGCAGGCCACGTGCGCGTGGGCCTCGCGCCAGCGGGCGAGCCGCTCCACCAGGGCCGGGGTGATGCCCTCGCGGGAATGGATGAGGTCCCCCAACAGGAGCAGCCGGCGGGCCCCGGTGGACGTGAGCGCGGCGGACAGGCGGGCCAGGTCATCCTCCAGCACGCCGGTGGGCAGGGGGATGCCGTGCTGCTGGAAGCTCTCCGTCTTGCCCCAGTGGAGGTCCGCCACGGCCAGGGTTTCGGTCTCGGGCCAATAGAGGGCCCGTTCGGGGAGCAGCTCCAGCGCGGTGTCCGCTACGCGGACCTGGCATCTTCGCGAGTCCATCGCTCCTTCATTCGCTCCACCCGCTCCAGCAGGGACTCGCTGGACAGGCTCGCGCTGATGCGCTCGACGACGAGCGGGAAGCCCAGCGGCGTGGGCCTGCGGACGTGGAGGAGCTCCAGCGGCGCGGCTTGAAGCCGCTCCAGGGTCCGCTCCAGGCGTCCTTCCTCGAACTGCTGCTCCAGCACCTCGCGGCGCGCCTGGACGAGCAGGAGGTTGTCCGGGTCGTATTTGAGGAAGACGTCGTGCAGCAGCGACGCGCTGGCCTGGACCTGCCGCGACGACTTGCGCGCGCCGGGCAGTCCCGGCAACACCAGCCCCGCGATGCGCGCGATGTCGCGGAACTGGCGCTTGGACAGCTCGCCCACGTTGACGCTCTCCAGGACGTCCGCCTCCAGCCGCTCGCGCGTGAAGAGCGAGGGCTGCAGCACCGCGTCGAACGGGAACGGCGCGGGCGTCAGCAGCTCCAGGCCGTAGTCGTTCACCGACAGGGTGAAGGTGGCCTTGCGCAGGCGCGTGAGCCGCAGGGCGAGCAGCGCCGCCAGGCCCTCGTGTACGAGCCGCCCCTCGAAGGGGTAGAGGAAGAGGTGGTGGCCGTCTCGCGTCTGGCACGTCTCCGCCAGCAGGATGTCCGCCGCGGGGATGCGGGACAGCCGCGCCTGCGCGTCCAGTACGGGCCAGGCGGCGGCCAGCTCGTCCGAGGTGACGTCGCCCTGTCGCGCGGCGTCCAATGTCCGGCGCACGGCGGCGGCCAGCGAGCTGGACAGGGGCAGGCGGCTGCCGCCCCAGCGCGGCGTCTGCGTGACTTTCGTCTTCGCGGGCCGCACGTAGGCCGTCATGTCCTGGATGCGGCTGAACTCCAGCTTCTTCCCCGCGAAGATGAACGTGTCGCCCGGCTTGAGGCGGCTGACGTAGGACTCCTCCACGCTGCCCAGCCGGCCGCCGCTCCAGTAGCGCAGCTGCACCACCGCGTCGGAGGTGATGGTGCCGATGTTGAGGCGGTGCATCCGGGCCACGCGCGCGTCCGCGACGACGCAGCGGCCCTCGTGCTCCACCACGCGGCGGAACTCCGGATAGGCGCGCAGCGTCGGGCTGCCTTCGCGGACCAGGGACAGGGTCCACGCGAACTCCTCGTCGGTGAGGCTGGAGAAGGCCGCCGCGGTGCGCACCTCGTCGCGCAGGGCGTCCGGCGTGAAGCCGCCTCCCAGCGCGCAGGTCACCAGGTGCTGCGCGAGCACATCCAGCGGCTTGCGGGGCGGCGCGCGGGCCTCCACCTCGCGGCGCAGGAGGGCGTCCTTGGCGGCGGCCATCTCCACCAGCTCCAGCGCGTGCGTGGGGACGAAGAGGATGTGGCACGTGGCGCCCGGGCGGTGGGCGCTGCGCCCCGCGCGCTGCATCGTCCGGCCAATGCCCTTGGGGCTGCCCACCTGCACCACGCGCTCCACCGGACCGAAGTCCACGCCCAGATCCAGCGACGAGGTGCACACGACGATGCGCAGCGAGCCTTCCTTGAGGCCGCCTTCCACGCGCTCGCGCTCCTCCCGGTCGATGGAGCCATGGTGGAGCGCGATGAGGTGCTCCCACTCCGGGCGGGCGAAGCGCAGGCCCTCGAACCAGCGCTCGGCCTGGGAGCGCGTGTTGGTGAAGATGAGCGTGGAGCGCTCCGCGTCCAACCACGTGGCCACGCGGGCCAGCATGGAGAAGCCCAGGTGGCCCGCCCAGGGGAAGGCATCCACGGACTCGGGCAACAATGTCTCCACGGCCACGGGCCGCTCCAGCGACGCGCTCACAACCGTGGGCGTCTGGTGGGTGCCCACGGCGTGGCGGGCGGCCTCCTCGAGGTTGGCCAGCGTGGCGGACAGCGCCCAGGTGCGCAGGCCTGGTGCGAATTTGCGCAGGCGGGCCAGGGCCAGCTCCAACTGCGAGCCTCGCTTGGAGCCGAGCAGCTCGTGCCACTCGTCCACGATGACGGAGCGCAGCGACGCGAACAGCTCCGCGGCCCGCTCGTGCGTGAGCAGGACGCAGAGCGACTCCGGCGTGGTGATGAGCACCTGGGGCAGCCGCTCCCGCTGGCGTTGGCGCACCGACGAGGACGTGTCTCCCGTGCGGCTCTCCACGGCGATGTCCGCGTCCAGCACGTCGAGCGGCTCCCTCAGCGCCTTCTCCACGTCCCGGGACACCGCGCGCAGCGGCGTCACATAGAGGAGCTGCAACCCCGGTTGCCCCTGCTCCGCCACCTCCGCGAGCGGGCCCAGGTAGGCCGCGTACGTCTTGCCCGCGCCGGTGGGGACGTGGATGAGCCCGCTTTCGCCTCGCGCGTGGGCGGCCCAGGCTTCTTCTTGAAACGGATAGGGTGTCCACCCCTTCTCGTGGAACCAGCCTCGGAGCCTGTCCAGGGGCGCTTGCTGGGTCTCCGCCTGGGTTCGAGCCGTCCGTCTGCCGCGAGGACGCCGGGGCTCTCGCGGCGCCTGGGGCGCGGGAGGCTCGGTGGCCGCGCGCAGGGCCTTCCGGCTGGCGGCAATCTGCGCCCGCAGCGAGCGGGGTCTACCCGCTGGCATGGAGCAGCTCCTTCAGCGAGTCCAGCGTGTCCGCGTCCTGGGGCTTCTTGTCGGTGCGCCAGCGGGCGATGCGAGGGAAGCGCAGCGCGACGCCTGACTTGTGACGCGGCGAGGATTGGATGCCCTCGAAGTGCAGCTCGAAGACCTGCTCGGGGTCCACCGAGCGCACGGGGCCGTACTTCTCCCGCGTGTGCGCGCGAATCCACCGGTCCAGCCGGCCAATCTCCACGTCCGTCAGGCCGGAGTACGCCTTCGTCACGGGTTGCAGCTCCGTCCCGTTCCACACGGCGAAGGTGTAGTCGGTGTAGAGCGACGAGCGGCGGCCATGGCCCGGGTGCGCGTACAGCAGCACCGCGTCCACGGTGAACGGGTCGATCTTCCACTTCCACCAATCCCCGCGCTTGCGGCCGGTGAGATACGGCGAGTCCAGGCGCTTGAGCATGAAGCCCTCGACGTTGCGCTCCCGGGCCTCGCCGCGCGCCGTGGCCAGGGACTCCCACGTCTGGGCGCCCACGATGGGGGACACCGGGAGCTGGGGCGCGTCCTTCAACAAGGCCTCCAGCTTCGCGCGGCGCTCGCGCAGCGGCAGGCCGCGAACGTCGTCGCCTCCCAGCTCCAGCAGGTCGTAGGCCATGAAGGCCGCGGGCGCCTCGGCCAGCACCTTGGGCGTCAGCTTCTGCCGGCCGATGCGGCGCTGCAGCTTCGCGAAGGGCAGGGGTCTTCCGTCCTCATACGCGAGCACCTCGCCATCCAGCACGGTGCCCTCCGGCAGGGCGTTGGCCGCCGCCACGATTTCGGGGAAGCGCTCGGTGATGAGCTCCTCGCCGCGGCTCCACAGGTGCACGCTGCCCTTGCGGTGGATGAGCTGGCCCCGGATGCCGTCCCACTTCCATTCGACCAGCCAGTCGTGGCGTGCGCCGAGTTCCGCGGGCGCCTGTTCCAGGGGCGAGGCGAGGTAGAAGGGATAGGGCCTCGAGCTGTCGCCGTCCGACACGTCCTGGGACACGAGCCGCCGGAAGAAGTCGGCGGAGGGCGTCCACGTGCCCATCAACCGGTGCGCCACGCTGGGGGCGGGCAGGCCCGCCACCTGCGCCAGCGCGCGGACCACCAGCGTGGAGGACACGCCCACGCGCAGCTCGCCGGTGAGCATCTTGTTCAGCAGGAACAGCTCGCGCCGGGGCATGGCGTGCCACCACGACACGACCTGCTCGCGCTGGCCCGCGGCGTCCAGCTGCCGCAGTGGCAGCAGGCGCTGCTCCAGCCAGACGGACAGCGGAAGCTCCTCGGTGCGCGGCGGCCGCTCCCGCGCGTCCAGCAGCAGGGCAATCACCTCCGCGAGGTCTCCCACGGAGGCGTAGACCTCCTCGAAGAGCCAGCCTGGAATGCCCGTCAGTTCCTGCGTCCAGCCCACCAGCAGCTTGGTGGGGATGAGCCGCTTCAGCTTCTGGCCCGTGAGGAAGTAGAGCGCCCACGCCGCGTCCTCGGGCGGCGCCTCCTGGAAGTACCACGCGAGCGCCTCCACCTTCGCGTTGGTGGACGTGGTCTGGTCCAGCGCTTCGTAGAGGTCGGCCAGTCGCCGCACGCGTCAGTCCTCCGCCTCGCCTTCGAAGGGGGTCGCCAGGGGCGCGGCGTCCACGCCCTGTTCGCGCAGGTAGCGCGCCAGTGGCTCCGAATGGCCGTGCGTCACCAGCACGCGCTTCGCACGGGTGTCCTCCACCGTGCGCAGCAGGTCCGGCCAGTCCGCGTGGTCCGACAGCACGAAGCCCCGGTCGAAGCCCCGGCGGCGCCGGTTGCCACGCACGCGCATCCAGCCCGACGCGAAGCCTGTCTCGTATTCACCGAAGCGGCGCATCCAGGTGGAGCCGCCCGCGCTCGGCGGCGCCAGCACCAGCGCCCCGGCGAACGAGGTGCCCTTCTCCACGTCCGACACCGGCTGCGTGGGCAGCATGCGGATGCCCGCGTCCCGATAGACTTCCAGCAGGGATTGGAGGGCGCCGTGGACGAACACGGCGCGGTCCGTCAGCTTCGCCAGCTCCGCGAGCAGCCGCTGCGCCTTGCCCAGCGCGTAGCAGAACAGCACCGACGCGCGTCCCACCGCGCGGTTGGCGTCCCACCAGCGCAGGATGTCCTCCGCCACCTGCTCCGTCGCGTCCCACCGGAAGATGGGCAGACCGAACGTGGCCTCGGTGATGAAGGTGTCGCAGGGGACGGGCTCGAAGGGCGCGCACGTCGGGTCGGGCGCGCGCTTGTAGTCCCCGGAGACCACCCACGTCTCGCCGCCGTACTCGACGCGCAGCTGCGCGCTGCCCAGGACATGGCCCGCGGGGTGGAAGCTGACGGTGACGCCGTTGATGTTCAGCCGCTCGCCGTAGTCGAGCGTGTCGATGGTGGCGTCCGCGCCCAGCCGCCGCTGCAGGAGTCCCTTGCCTGCCCGTGCGCCCAGATAGCGCCGGCTGCCGCTCCTCGCGTGGTCGCCGTGGGCATGGGTGATGAGCGCCCGGTCCACGGGGCGCCAGGGGTCGACGTGGAAGCCCCCTGGAGCGCAGTAGAGCCCCTGTGGCGTCACCGTCATCAGTGGAGCGGAAGAAGAGGCGCTCAAAGCCCTATTCAGATAGCGAGGCGTTCCACGACGGGCCACCCGAGGTGCGACATCGACGCACGGGGAGCCGCTCTCCGGGCTGCTCTCCTGCCACCCCTGGAAGAGGGGGGCTTGCGCCTCGCGGGGACAGGAATATCGGACCCCTTGGAGGACTCCCCCGGACGGGGGATAACCGTGGGGATGGCGCCCGTCCCGCTGCAGTCGTGATGCCTCAACGCCGCCAGCGAATCCCTTCACCGGGAGAGACGGGCCACCCCATTCCCCCTGCCGTGACGCGCGGTGGGAAGTGAGTCAGAGACGATGGATGCACAGGAGCGGAAGCAGGCCTACCGGCAGCGCGCGGAGCAGGGCGAGGCGGTGCCGGTGTCGGTGGAGCTGCCAGCGGACCTCGACACGCCGCTGTCGGCCTACCTGAAGCTGGGCGGTGGCTCGCGCGGCTTCATCCTCGAGTCGTGCTACGGCGGCGAGCGCTTCGGGCGCTACAGCCATATCGGGACGCAGCCCGCGGGCCGTGTGCGGCTGGACCGCGAGGGCGCCACCCTCTGGCGCGGCGCGCGCGAGGAGCGGCGGGACGGCAAGCCCCTGGACGTGCTGCGCAAGCTCTGGCGGGAGCTGGCCGTCGCGCGGCTCCCCGGCGAGGCGCCCTTCCTCGGCGGGCTCGTGGGGTACATGGGCTACAACTGCTTCTCGTGGTTGGAGCCGTCCGTCCCGGACCGCCACCCGAACGATGGGTCCTTCCCGGATTCGGAGTGGCTGGTGTGCGAGGACTTCGTCACGCACGACACCCGCACCGGCACGCTCAAGGCCACCGCCATTGCCCGGCCGTCGTTGCACGGCAGCGTGGAGGCCGCGCTGAAGGACGCGGAGGCCCGCGCGCGCTCCATGGCGGACCGGCTGCTCCAGCCGTTGCCCCCGGAGGCGTACGCGCCCGCGCCGCGCATGCGGGGGGAGGCGGCGCCCACCGCGTGCTGGGACCGGGCGGGCTACGAGGCCGCGGTGGCGCGGGCGCAGGAGTACATCCGCGCGGGAGACATCTTCCAGGTGGTGCTCGCGCGCCGCTTCGAGGCCCGGGGCGCGCCGCCGCCGCTGTCGCTCTACCGGGCGCTGCGGCGGGTGAATCCGTCGCCGTACCTCTTCCTCGTGGAGCTGGGCGAGGCCCGCGCGCTGGTGGGCGCTTCGCCCGAGCTGCTCGTGCAGGTGCGTGATGGCGACGTGGTGGTGCGGCCCATCGCCGGGACGCGGCGCCGGGGCGCCTCCGAGGCCGAGGACCTGGCGCTGGAGAAGGAGCTGCTCGCGGACGAGAAGGAGCGCGCCGAGCACATCATGCTGGTGGACCTGGGGCGCAACGACGTGGGCCGCGTGGCGGCGCCGGGCTCGGTGCGTGTCGAGGACATGATGCTCATCGAGCGCTACAGCCACGTGATGCACATCGTGTCGCAGGTGCGCGGCAAGCTCGACGCGAAGTACGACGCGCTGGACGCGCTGGCGAGCACCTTCCCGGCGGGCACGGTGTCCGGGGCCCCCAAGATTCGCGCGATGCAAATCATCGACGAGCTGGAGGTCCAGCGGCGCGGGCCCTACGCGGGCGCGGTGGGCTACCTGTCCTTCTGCGGCACGCTGGACGTGGCGATTGCCCTTCGCACCTTCTTCGTGGATGGCGACCGGACGATGTGGACCGCGGGCGCGGGGCTCGTCGCGGACTCGGTGCCGTCGAAGGAAGCGGACGAGACGGAAGCCAAGGCGGGCGCCATGGCCGCCGCGCTGCGGCTGGCGCGCGAGGGAGGTGGCCGGTGATTCTCGTCATCGACAACTACGACTCCTTCACCTTCAACCTCGTGCAGCTCCTGTACACGCTGGGCGCCGAGGTGAGGGTGGTGCGCAACGACGCGATGGATGCGGCCGCCGTGTCGGCCTCGGGCGCGTCCCACCTGGTGATTTCGCCCGGGCCCTGCACGCCGCACGAGGCGGGCGTCAGCGTGGCCGCCATCGCGCAATCGCGCGTGCCCGTGCTGGGCGTGTGCCTGGGACATCAGTCCATCGGCGCCGCGTTCGGGGGCCAGGTGGTGCGCGCGCCGGAGCCGGTGCATGGCAAGGCGGCGCGCATCCGGCACGGCGGCGCGGGGCTGTTCACGGGCCTGAGCGACGGGTTCTCGGCGGCGCGTTACCACTCGCTCATCGTGGAGGCGGACTCCCTGCCCGCCGAGCTGGAGGCCACGGCGTGGAGCCAGGAGGGGCTCATCATGGCGCTGCGCCACCGCGCGCGGCCCGTGGTGGGCGTGCAGTTCCACCCGGAGAGCGTGCTCACGCCCGAGGGGCCGGCGCTGGTGCGCAACTTCCTGGAAGGGCGGCTGTAGCTACCCGCGCAGGTGGGTGGTGTCGTTCCACGACACGATGGCCGGGCGCCGCCTGTCACCGTCATGGCCGAGCACGCTGATGGACGCCGTGCTCAGCAGGAAGAGGCGGCCCTCCCACGGGGGCAGCCCCAGCCACCGCGCGGCGAGCACGCGAAGCAGGTGCCCGTGGGCGAAGATGAGCACGTCACCGTCCGTCCTGAGCGCCTCCGCGATGACGCTGTCCACCCGGGCGGCCACCTGCGCCGCCGTCTCCCCGTTCGGGACGCCGTTCTTCCAAATCGTCCAGTCGGGCCGCTCCGCGCGAATCTCCGCGCCGGTGCGACCTTCGTAGTCGCCGTAGTCCCACTCCATGAGCTCCGCGCGAGGCTGGGCGCGCTCTCCGTAGCCGGCCAGGGCGCAGGTGTCCGCCGCGCGGCTCAGCGGGCTGGAGTAGACGGCGTCGAAGCGCCAGGCCTTCAGCGGCGCTCCCAAAAGGCGGCCCATCTCCCGTCCGGACTCGAGCAGCGGGATGTCCGTCCGCCCCGTGTGCCGGCCCGTGCGGCTCCACTCCGTCTCACCGTGCCGGACGAGGACCACTTGTTTCCCGGAATTCTTCATGGCGCGCATTCTGCCAGCCGCGCCCCGAGGCGCGTGAAGAGTCCTCCTGGGCGCACCCCGGGGCGGTGAGCCGTCTCTTCTTGAAACAAGTCGTGTCCCGAGCCGGGGGGCGTCAGTACGCGATGTAGGTCGCGGGGAGCAGCGTCTTGCCGCCCCTGCCCTCGAAGAGGCTGTCCTTCAGGTGCAGGTGGATGACGACGCGCGAGCGCTGCTCCAGGGCGTTGCGTGTGGCCGTGAACTGAATGGTTCCCGCCTGGGCATTGATGAGTCCCGTGGCGCCGTCCTCCATGAAGGCTCCGACGTCATCCAGCCGCACGGTGATGTCCACGTGCTTCATGTAGCTGGGGATGAAGAAGCGGCCCAGCAGGTGGGCGTGGTCCGTGGCCGCCAGGTCCATGGCGCGCGCGTCGGGCGAGGGGTCGAAGCGGACGGGCTCTCCGAAGAAGGTCACGTCGACCTGTCCCATGCCCAGCAGGAGCTTCTCGTACCGGACCGCGTCCTGCCCCCGGAGGCGGATCTCAAAGGCATCCAAGATCGGGTCGCCCAAAGCCCGCCTCAAATCGTCTTCGCTGGTGTCGCAGGAGGATGCTCCCATCGCCACGAGCACGCACGCGGCCCGCATCCAGCGGACCTGGGATGGACTCTTCATGACGGTCGTCCTCTGTCAGAACCGAGGTTCCTCGGCGCGTTCCATGGCCCGCAGCGGGTCCACCGCGAAGATTCGCTTTCGCAAGGGGATGGCGGTCCTCCTGCCGGAGTGGTTGTGGCGCTCCAGCCGCTGCCGCAGCGCTTCCATCCGTTCGAGGTCGAGCGCCGCTGGTTCCTCCAGCGCGGATAGATTCGGCGCGGGCGTGCCGAAGAAGCGCTCGTTGCAGACTGCCGTCAGCGCTTCGCGCGCCGTCCGGACCTTCAAGGACTCCACGGGTGTGCGGCGCTCGTGATTCGAGGCGATGACAGGGTTGGCCCAGAGGACGCCCAGTGCACTCGACAGGGTGGAGACCTCGCCCAGCGCGCCGAGGGAGACGGGGCCGTGGGCCAGACACTCCAGGAGGGCACTCTCGCTCGCGCCGAAGAATCCCCGGTCCCGGGTCGCGGGCTGGGGCCGCGGCGCGCCCCAGAGATAGAAGGCGCACATCGCCCCGTCTCCGAACGGGGGCGCTGGCCTCTTGATGAGGGTGGTCAGGTCGCCCGTGTCCACATCCACGGCATGGAAACCGTTGGTCCTGTTGTCGTCCGGTCCCTGCGCGCCATGGAGGAAAAGCTCGCCGTCGCGCGTGAAGACAGCGGCGCCCATGATGGGGTTCACCGAGGCTTTGCCGTCGATGCGCGAGGGGGCGGCCGCGTCGGTCGCCACGCCCGTGTGCGGGTCGATGGTGGTCAGCCGCTGGGTGGCATTGTTGAAGGCATAAAGCCGCCCGTCGCGAGGGCTCACCGCGAAGTCCGTCATCCGGAGGTCGAAGGAGGTGGAGACCTGTTGTTCGGAGAGCGTCTGGCCCGTGGTGGGGTCGACGCGGATGAGGCGCTGGCTGCCGTGCTCGAAGGCGACATAGGTGCCATCCCGGAGGAAGGCCCCGGCGGTCCAAAGAGCGGTGCGAGGCGCAGCGGAGTCCAATGGGGCGATGATGCTCGCGGCGCCATCCGAGCCAACGCGGATGAAGCTGGGGGGGCTGACGCCGTCCGCGGCGATGGCGTACAGGGTGTTGTCGAAGTGGTTGAACGCCAGGGCGTCATAGGCAAGCGAGGCTTCACCTTGCGGCGTCAGCGCGCCGGTCGCGGGGTCGAAGATGTAGAGCCTCGAGGGCGCCGTGGGCCGTCCGTCCGGAGAAGCCGCGGTCCTGGAGAGATAGACGGTGTCGTCGCAGAAGAGGCTGGGCTGGGGGAGACAGAGCACATTGGTGCCGGCATGGCTGGCGCCCGACGCCCAGGTGATGCTGAAGGTGCTGGTGAAGGTGACCTCGTTGTTCGGCGTCGCGGGATTCGAGTCCTTCTCGCCCATCGAGAGGCAGTCTCCGTAGCTCCGCACCTGGAGTTCACACTGATACCGGACCTGTTCTCCCGGGGGGACCACGAGCGGCGGGGGCGGGGAGAGTGTGCAGGATTGCAGCAGGGGGTCGACCGCGGCATGCAGCTCGGAGGGGAGCCTCGGGTCGATGTTGGTGGCGGTGAGCGTGAAGCGCAGGGTCGCCGGATAGGCATCCACCGTGTATTGCTTGAGCCCATTCACGAACTGGCCGGCACGAAAATCATTGGCGCGGGCCTGCGAAGCCCAGACGGCTCCGATGAACAGGAGCGCGAGCCACTTCCTCTCCATCATGGGGGTCTCCACGTCCGTTGCTGCAGGGGGACGCGGGATGGGCTGCAGCGGATGTGCCAGTGCGTCTCTTGCTTTACATTATTCTCGGAGAATGAGCCGCGTGCCCGAGAGGGCATGGGGAGGTCTCAGGGTGGCGTCTGGGAATGTCTGGCGGGACGCGAGGCGCTGCGACTGAAGTCTGATGAGTGTCTTGGATTGCTCGCTGGCGGGGCCTCGAAGGCAGGCCGGCGCTGCGGCGCGCTTCCGCGCGGGTGTGTAAGAAGTGCGGGGCGAGTGGCTGGCATTCTTTCAGGGATGCCGCCCCTCGGCTTGGAACAAGGCCCGGCTGAACGCCGGTGCGCTCAGCCGGGCCCGTTGTGTCAGGCGAGGATGACTACGGCATCACCATGATGAGCCGGTCCGCGAGGACGTTGTTGTCCTCGCGCAGCTCATCCAGGCCTCTCCAGGGGTCGACGATGGCTCCGAGGTAGAAGAACCCGATGGAGCTGGAGCCCGGCGGCGTGAACGCGTTCACGGACGTGTTGCGCGTGCTGCACTGGCCCGGCTCGAGGTGCTGAACCGTCAGGCCTCCAATGAACACCTGGCCTTCGGAGGGGCCTCCCGGTCCACCCTGATACGGGAACTCGAGCGAGCTGCTGCTCGACAGGAACAGGTCCACGTTCGTGTCTCCGCTGGTGGAGGTGGTGCCCTGGTTGCACACCCGCACGGTGGCCGTGAAGGTGCTGCCCGTCCTCACCGACATGGGACTGGAGAGGGAGGTGACCACCAGGTCCGGCCGGTTGCCCACGCCCATGAGTCCGCTGACGAAGGTGTTGTTGTCCTCGCGCAGCTCCGTCTGCGACTGGCCCGTATCGACGGCGGCGCCCAGATACAGCGGGTGATGGGGCTCGGCCTCCTGGGGCAGGTTCACCGACGCGGGGATGGGCTCCGTGACGCACTGTCCGGGATTGAGGGACTGCACGCTCCAGGACCCGATGAACTCCTGCGTACGAGGGTGGGGCGCGCCCGGACCATTCCACTGGGGCAACACGATGTGGGCCTGCGTGGAGAAGTACAGGCCCACCTCGGTGTTGTTCGAGGTCTGGGTTCCCTGATTGCACACCGTCACCATGGCGGTGAAGTTGCCGTAGAGCGACGCACTGACGGGTGCCTGCATCGCGGTGATGACCAGGTCCGGTCCGTTGCCCACGCCCATGAGCCCGCTGACGAAGACGTTGTTGTCCTCGCGCAGCTCTCCTCCGGGCATGTAGGGGCTGATGAGTGCGCCGAGGTACAGGGGCTGATTGGGCTGCGCCGTGGAAGGAATGTTCGAAATGGCGGGGACGCTCAAGGTGATGCACTCATCGACCTCCAGCGGAGGGACCGGCTGGTCGCCAGCGAACGCCTGGCTGTCCGGCATCGGGGTGCCCGGGTGGTACGTCGAAGGCATGGCCAGCTCGGCCTCGGTGGAGAGGTGGATTTCCACGTTCGTGGAGGGTGATGGCAGGGTGCCCTGATTGCAGACCGTCGCCGTGGCGGTGAACGCGCTGTAGGGACCCACACTCGCCGGGCCCGTGAGCGAGGTGACGACCAGGTCGGGGGCGTTCCCAATGGCCATGCGGCCGCTGAGAAAGACATTGTTGTCCTCGCGGAGCTCCGGCTGGGTCAGGTCGCTGTCCGCGATGGCTCCCAGGTAGAGCTGCTGGCCCGGGATGGCCGCGGGAGGTGGCATCACCGTCGCGACGATGCTCCCCGTGAAGCACCTTCCCACATTCAACGAGGGGACGTTCATCTCTCCGATGGACTGCTGGGTCGACGGAAGCGGGGCTCCCGGTCCTCCCCAGCGCGGCAAGACAATGCGCTCCTCCGTGGCGAGGTGGAGCGCCACCTGCGTGCTGGTGGATGTGTTGGTCCCCTGGTTGCACACCGTGACGCTCGTGGAGAACGTCGCGGAGGGGGAGACATTCGGAGGCGCCTGCACCGCGGTGATGACCAGGTCCGGTCCGTTGCCCACGCCCATGAGCCCGCTGACGAAGGTGTTGTTGTCCTCACGCAGCTCCGCGATGTTGCCCATCGTGTCGACGGCGGCGCCCAGATAGAGCGGCTGGTTCCCCATCGCAGCGGGGGGCGGCGTCGCGGTGCCCATGAGTGAGCGGGTGACGCATTGTCCCGGCGACAGGTCCTGCACGTGCAGATGGCCGGCGGTCCACTGCGTCTCGGGCAAGTGGGCGCCCGGCCCGTGCCAGCGAGGCATCTCCAGGGTGGCCTGGGTCGACAGGTACAGTTCCACCTCCGCGTTGCTCGCAAAGGAGGTGCCCTGGTTGCAGAGCGTGACGGTCGCGGTGAAGGCGTCATCGCGCGACACGCTCGGGGGGGCGTTGATGGCGGTGACGACCAGGTCGGCCGCGTCCCCGACGCCGATGCGGCCGTGCAGGAGGGTGTTGTTGTCCTCGCGCAGCTCCTGGACGGTGGCGCCCACGTCGATCCCCGCGCCCAGGTAGATGGCTTCGCCATGCGCGCCGGAGGGGAGGTTGACCACGCCGTGGGCGTGTCCCGTGAAGCAGCGGCCTGCGTGAAGGGCGGGGACGTTCAAGTCGCCGGCGGGCATCTGGTGCGAGGGGTACGGGTTGCCCAGCCCAGGCCAGTCGGGGAGCAAAAACTGGGGTTCGGTGGACAGGTAGACCTGCGCCACGGAGGGTTGGGCGGGTGTCGTGCCCTGATTGCAGACAGTGACCGTGGTGGAGAGGGCGTCGCTGATTCTCACGCTCGGGGGCGCTTGGATTTCGGTGACGACCAGGTCGGGACGTTCGCCCAGCCCCATGCGGGCTCCGATGAAGGTGTTGTTGTCCTCGCGGAGCTCCTCGACGGACCTATGCGGATCAATGACGGCGCCCAGATGGATGGGCCGGTTGAGGTACTCCGATGGGATGTGCGCTGACTCCACCGTCGCCGAGAGCGGCGCGCACTCGCCTGGCTGCAGGGAGGGGACATGGCGCATGCCCACGAACACCGCCGTGTACGGGTCTGTGTTGGGAGAGGGGCCACCCTCGACCGGTGCGTTCAGGAAGCCATGCTCGGTCAGGTAGAAGTCCATCTGCGTCGAGGCGGAGCTCTGGCTGCCCTGGTTGCAGACGCGGGCCGTGACGGGAAAGCTTTCCCGCCTATGGGTGGCGGGACCCTTCAAGGAGGTGATGACCAGGTCCGGCAGGTTTCCCGTGCCGATGCGTTCGCCGATGAAGACGTTGTTGTCCTCGCGAAGCTCCTCGACGTCCGCCCAGGTGTCGACGATGGCGCCCAGGTAGAACGCCTCGAGTTGGGGCGGCGCTCCCTGGGGCCGGTTCACATGGAGGGTCGCATCTCGCGTGACACATCGGCCCGCGTCCAGGGAGGGCAGCATCACTTCGCCGACCTGGGCTTGGGTTGCGTGGAACGGAGTCGGCATGAACCGTGAGTCCAACGACGGCACCATGGAGAGAAAGAGGCCCACCGTGGCCATCGAGGATGAGGAGGTTCCCTCGTTGCAGACAGTGACGCTGGCTTGCGTCGAGGGCGACCAGGCGTCCACGGTGGGCGGCGCGCGAATCGCGGTGACGACGAGGTCCGGGCCGTCACCCAGGCCGATGAGCCCCTGGACGAAGATGTTGTTGTCCTCGCGCAGCTCCGGAGCGTCATTCGTGGCGTCGACGATGGCCGCCAGGACGACGGCGCCATGCTGAGGCGCGCCGGCTGGGCGCGTGGCGGCGCCCTGGATGGGACGCGTGAGGCATTGGCCAGGATTCAGGTAGGGTGCGACCGTCTGCCCCACCAGGCGCTGTCCAGGAGGAGGCGGGCCGTTGCCGGGGAGGGTGACGTCTCCGTCCACGGCCAGGTACAGGTCGATGGGGGTGGGCCCCGCGAGAACGGTGCCGTGGTTGCAGACGCGCACGGCGGCGTTCAGCGGGTCCCCCTCCCGGACGCTGGCGGGGGCGTGGATGGCGGTGACGACGAGGTCCACCCCGTCTCCTACGCCAAGGAGCTCACCCACGAAGGTGTTGTTGGTCTCGTTCAGCTCCGTGGCGTGTTGAAAGGGGTCGACGATGGCGCCCAGATGGAGCGGCTGTCCGGGGGCCGCGTCCGGAGGCACGCTCATGGGAAAGGTCCCCTGGCGGATGGCGCAGTGGCCGGGGCGCAGCTCGGGCACCGGAACGACTCCCAATATCGCCTGATGCGTGGGGGGCGGCCCTCCCGAACCAGACGGGGTCAGCACGCCATTCGTGGAGAGGTAGAGTTCCACGATGTTCGGGGGGGACGTATCGGTTCCCTGGTTGCACACCTTGACGGTGGGCGAGAGGGGTTCATGGCTCCGAGTGCTCTTGGGGCCGAGCAGCTCCGTGATGACGAGGTCCGGCTGGCTCCCCATGCCCATCGCTGTCACGGCGGTGTTGTTGGTCTCGTCCAATTCGACGAGGACCTGCTGCACATCCACGATGGCGCCCAGGTAGTAGGCGCCGTCCAGGTGGGCACCCGGGGGTGTGGCGGACGTGGTGAATGCGAACGTCTCGCATTGCCCCGGCTCCAGCGGGCTCACCTGCATCGCGCTGAGGTGCAGTTGGGTGATGGGCGGCGGCTGGCCCGGTGTGGGCCAGGAGAGCGTGGCGTCCTCGGACAGGTACAGGTCCATCTGGACAGGGCCCACGGGACTGTGGGCTGACGCCGTGCCGTCATTGCAGACCCTCACGGTGGTGGTGAAGGGCCTCCCCATCCTGACGCTGGTGGGGCCGTGTATCTCCCGAATCACGAGGTCGGGGCCAAAGCCCCTGCTTTGTGACTGGCTTTTGATTTGCTGGGGCTCGGTGTGGGAGGGGGTGTCCCCACAGCCCGTGATTGCCAACAGACTCGCTGTCAGCAGGAACGTCCTGCTCCATGACGGCGTTCGCCGTTGCTGCATAGTGCCTCCGGATGGATGTCCGCGCGGACGCGCCGCTCGATGCGGGCGACCCCGGCGGTCCAGAGGGCTTTAAGAAGCGAGGCTGAGGCCCGAAAATCGGTTAATTCCGACCCAGCTATGGCGATGTGTGCAAACCCCGGGCACGGGCCGCCCCGGCCGGGGGCGAACCTCCCGGCCGGGCACGGCTGTCGTTGGCTTACGGCATCACCAGCACGAGCCGGTCCGCGAGGGTGTTGTTGTCCTCACGGAGCTCCGGGCGGCTCTTCCACGGATCGACGATGGCGCCGAGGTAGAAGAGCCCGATGTCGCCCGCGCCGGAGGGGAGTGATGCGATGACCTGCGTGGTGCGCGAGACGCACTGACCGGGCTCCAGGCTCTGGAGGGAGACCTGACCGATGGCCTGTTGACCGTGGGTGGGACCTTCCAGGCTGGGGAACGCCAACGTGTCGTGGCTCGACAAGTACAGCTCGACGTCCACAGGGCCATTGTTGGAGGTCGTTCCCTGGTTGCAGATCCTCACGGTTGCGCTGAAGGGCTCGTTTGTTCTCAGGGCTGCGGGGCTGGAGACGGACGTGACGATGAGGTCCGGGAGGGAGCCCACGCCCATGAGTCCACTGACGAAGGTGTTGTTGTCTTCGCGTAGTTCGGGCTCGGTCGCGTAGACATCAACGATTGCCCCCAGGTACAGGGGTTGATTTTCCCGGGCGGTGTAGGGTGGGAAAGCATCATTGTAGGTGATGACACTCACGCAGTCGGATGGGGCGAGCGAAGGAATGACCCTGTTGCCAAGCGCTTGCTGCGTCGTGGGATAGGGAATTCCCGGTTCACCCCACTGCGGCATGGCGAGCTGGGGAGTTGTCGACAGGTACATCTCGACGTTCGAAGGGTCGGATGGCGAGGTGCCGTGATTGCAAACAGTGACACTTGCTGTGAAATGCCAATGGGCATTGACGCTCGCGGGGCCATGGATGGCTGTGATGACGAGGTCTGCCCTGTGTCCATAACCCAAGGGGGCGCCAATGTAAGTGTTGTTGTCGGTCCGAAGCTCGGCATTCTGTTGATGAACGTCGATAACAGCTCCCAAATAGAGCATTCCGTCCGAGGGGGCTTCGGGAGGCGGCGCGTGGGTGGTCACCGGAACCTGGAGTGTCAGGCAATCATTTGCGTCCAGGGAGGGGAGACCGACGATGTCGATGAAGCTCTGGCTTGTGGGGAGGGAGCCGTGCGTTGAGTAGTTCGCGGGGATGAGTAGGCGAGGCTCGGTCGAAAACTGAAGCTCCAGATGGGTGTTGGGGACGGAGGCTTGTGTGCCCAGGTTGCAAAAAGAGACCGTGACGGAGAACGGTTCGTAGGGCTGCACGCTGGCGGGGCTCGTCAGTGCGGTAATGACGAGGTCCGGACCCAGCCCAACTCCAATGCGTCCCCCCATGAAAGCGTTGTTGTCTTCGCGGAGCTCGTCCTCGACTTGGGCCCCGTCGGCGATGGCCCCCACGTAGAGCGCAGCCCCGGTTTGTGCCGCGGATGGCAGCGTGGAGACCGCGACAGCCGTCCCTGTGAAGCACCCACCCAGGTTGAGCGCGGGAACGTTCAGGGCGCCAGCATGCGCTTGCGTGGCTGGGAGTTGCTGTCCCTGCCCATTCAGCTGAGGCATGGTCAACTCGGGCTCGGAAGAGATGTAGACGTCGACCCGAGTGGTCGCGGAGGAGCGTGTGCCTTGGTTGCACACTGTCAACGTGACGGGGAAATGGGTATCCGCCGCGACGTTGGCAGGGGCGCTCAGATGCGTGACGATGAGGTCGGAGCCGTTGCCCACGCCCATGAGGTCGCCAAGCAAGACGTTGTTGTCTTCAAGGAGTTCCACCTGGGTGTTCATGGGGTCGACGATGGCGCCCAGGTAGAGGGGTTGGCTGTTGAGTGCGGCGAAGGGGCGTTGCGCGAATGCCGTGGCTTCGACCGTGGTGCATTCTCCTGCGATCAGATAGGGCACGCTGGCAGATCCAACCGACAGTTGGGTGGCTGGGAACGGGTCTCCAGGGCCACCCCACTGCGGCATTGCAAGGTGCGGGCGCGTGGAAAGCGTCAAGTCGATGACCACGAGTCCGGTGGTTTCGGTTCCCTGGTTGCAGACGCTGATTTGGGCGACGAAGGGGCCATTCTCCGTGACGCTGGGCGGACCTGACACCCTGGTGACGACGAGGTCCGGGGCATCGCCCACCCCGATGCGATGATTCACGAAGGTGTTGTTGTCCTCCCGCAGTTCTTCGACCTCTCTGTGTGGATTCACGATGGCGCCCAGGTAGAATGCGGTGCGCGTTGAATCGGCAGGGACGTTCGCCGTGCTGGAGGCATGTCCTGTGATGCACTGACCCGCGTTCAGGGCCGGGACGGTCAGTTCACCGGCAAGTGTCTGATCGGGCGGTAGCGGGGCGTCCGGAACGTTCGCCAGGGGCAGATCCAGATGCTGTTCGAGCGAGAAGTACACCTGTGCCCGGCTGGGAGGAGACGGCAAAGTACCCTGATTGCAAACCGTGATTGCCGAAGAGAAGGTGGCATTTCTCCTCGTGCTTACTGGCCCGGACAGTGCCGTGATGACGAGGTCGGGATTGCCGCCCAATCCAATGCGGCCGCTCGCGAAGGTGTTGTTGTCCTTTCGGAACTCTTGGAGAGATGCCCCAGGGTCTACGGTCGCTCCAAGGTAATAGACGGACTCCCAGTAGATGCCCGGCCAGGACAATACCTGTGCATTCGCGGAGAGTGTCCTGCAGGCTCCGGCTGCCAATGACGGTACGTCTACCTGCCCGAGGGGGGCCTGAAGGAACGGGTCCACGAAGGGCCCTGCTGATACGGGCGCGTTCAAGAACGGTTGGGTGGACAGGGTGAGCTCCAGCGAAGTCGGGGGCGAGACGGTCGTGCCCTGGTTGCAGACCTGGGCCGTGACACTGAAGGCGCTGGAGCCGTCGGTATTGGGGGGAGCCTGGATCGATGTAATGACGAGGTCTGGCTTTGCGCCAATCCCCAGGACCCCACTCACGAAGGTGTTATTGTCCGTGCGCAGTTCTTCGTTGTAGTTGTTCGCATGGATGATCGCGCCGAGATGGAAGGTGTCGACTGTCGAAGGGGCGTCATCAGGCGGCCGGGCGTAGAATTCGATGTCTTGCGTGACGCACTGGCCCGCCTCCATGGCTTGGAGGTACGTCAATCCCAGGCGGGCCTGCGCACTCGAGTCGTACGAATACGGATCGCGCACGTCCATGGCGGGGGCCAGGGAGAGCGCCAATTCAACGATCGTGTATGCTCCACTCGGAGCTGTCCCTTCGTTACAGACGGTGACCTCGGCCCGGGCCGGCGCAAAATGCGTCAGATGACGTGGTGCCTTGATTGCGGTGACGACAAGGTCGGGGCGTTTCCCAACGCCCAGGAGGCCGCTGACGAAGATGTTGTTGTCCTCTCTCAGTTCTGGGAGGAAGTGAATCGGGTCGACGATCGCGGCCAGATGGTAGGTTCTGTTGATGGGGAACCTCTCCGGGGTTGTCACGTATGCGGTCACTTCACGTGTGACGCAGTGCCCTGGGCTCAGCGGTGGGATGTTGACCGTTCCCATGGATTCCTGTCCGGAAGGGAGAGGGGCTCCAAAAGGGGGGATCGCGAAGGTGCCATCAATGGAGCGATGCAAGGCGACCAAGGAGTGCGGCGCTGGGTGTGTGCCTTTGTTGCAGACTGTTACGACTGAGATAAAGGAGACTCCTCCTTCGCTGTTTTTAGGGGCGACCAAGGATGTGACGACGAGGTCAGGTGCCTCACTGGTGCTCAGCAGGCTGCTGACGAAGACATTGTTGTCCTCGCGCAATTCCGGGATGTTCTGCTGGGCGTCCACGATCGCGCCGAGATAAAGCGGCTGATTCGTCAAAGCGTCAGCTGGAAACGTACCGATGGACAGGGTCTGGCGAACAGTGCAGTGACCGCTGTTCAGGCTGGGGACTTCAATCGAGTCGAGCAAGGCCTGCCGGCGAGACGGTGGCGCACCGGGGGCTGGCATGGAGATGTTGGCGTCCATGGAAAGGTAGACGTCCACGATGCCTGGCCAGGATGCCCGTTGGCCCTGGTTGCAGACCTTGAAGGTATGGGTGAGGAGATCTCCTGGGCGAAGGCTGTTGGGGCCATTCAGCTCCGTGATGACAAGGTCGGGAAGGTCTCCGACGCCCATGGGCTGCGCACGGATGTTGTTGTCTTCCCGTAGCTCGATGAGCGCGTCTTTCTCATCGACGATGGCGCCCAGGTAGTACAGCCCTTCGCGAGGGAGGTTCGGAGCTGGGGTGCTGACGGTAAATCCTCGCGTCTCGCATTTGCCGGCATCCAGCATCGAGATGCTGTGCATGCCAAGTTGTATCTGGTCCGCAGGGGGCGGCTGGTTTGGGTCGGGCCAGGACAGGGTGGCATCCGTGGACAGGTACAAACCCAATTGGACGGTGTCGAAGGCTCCGCGTGTCGAGGCGGTCCCTTCGTTGCAGACTCGAACCGTGGCGGTGAAGGATTCACCGAACCGGACGCTGGCGGGCCCGCGCAACTCTCGAATCACGAGGTCTGGGGCGAAACCCCGGTTTTGAGACTGACCCTGGGGGTGTGCATCGACCTTGGGTTCTTCACTACCCCCACAGCCCAATCCCAGCAGCACGCCCACAGTCAGTAAAAACGAGCTGCTCCACGACGGCATTCGCCGTTGTTGCATATTCACTCCGGAAGAAGGACCTCGCGGACAGGCCCGCTCGATGCGGGCGTCCACGGAGTTCCGGAGTGCTTATACGGGGTGGCGAGAAATCCCTGAATGAGCGCCAGGAGAATTCCCAGGCGGTGCCGCGCTCAGCGCCGAAGCCCTCGTTTGATGTCTGCACAGCGTGTCTTTGCCGCGGTGGGACCCTCCGTGTGCGCGGCACGCACCAGCGCGCTGCCCACCACGACGCCGTCCGCATGGGCAGACAAGGTCCGTGCCTGCTCCGCGGTGGAGATGCCAAAGCCTGCCACCACGGGCACGGGGGCCGCCTGGCGCACCAAGTCCAATCGCTGTGAGAGGTCCGGCGGCAGCTCCGCGCGCATGCCCGTCACGCCTGACACGGACACGCAATAGACAAAGCCCCGTGCCTCCTTCGCGATGGCCTGGGCCCTGGCGGGGGGCGTGGTGGGGGCGCAGAGGGGAATCAGGTCGATGCCCTCCGCGTCGAACGTCGCCCGCAGCTCCGCGCTCTCCTCCGGCGGCAGGTCGGGGAGGATGGTTCCCGACACGCCCCGCTCCCGCGCGAGTTTCGCGTAGCGCGCCTCGCCCATGGCCATGATGACGTTGACGTACGTCATGATGACCAGCGGCGTCTCGGGGCAGCGCTTGCGCACCTCCGGCACCACTTCGTCCAGCACGCGCTTGAGCGTGGAGCCGGCCTTGAGCGCCCGCTCCGCCGCGCCCTGGATGACGGGCCCGTCCGCGATGGGGTCACTGAACGCCACCCCCAGCTCGAGGATGTCCGCGCCGCCCTCCACCAGCGCGGCGAACACGTCCACCGAGCGGGGCAGGTCCGGGTCTCCCGCCATGGCGTAGGCCACCAGGACGCCTTCGCCCCGCGCCTTCGCCCGCGCGAACGCCTGTGCAATCTCGCCGCTCACGCCTTCACCCCCACCGGCGGCGGCACGCCCCGCGCCGAGATCGTGGCCACGTCCTTGTCCCCACGGCCCGAGCAGTTGATGACCAGGTGCTTGCCCGCGCCCAGCTCGCGCGCCAGCTCCCGGCCGCGCGCGAAGGCATGGGACGTCTCCAGCGCCGGGAGGATGCCCTCCATCCGCGCGACCTCGTAGAAGGCGGCCAACGCCTCGTCGTCCGTGGCGGTGCGCACCTCCATGCGCCCTGTCTTCGCCAGGTGCGCCAGCTCCGGGCCCACGCCCGGGTAGTCCAGTCCCGCGGAGATGCTGTGCGCCTCCTGAATCTGGCCATCCGCGTCCTGGAGCACCAGCGAGCGCGAGCCATGCAGCACGCCCTCGGTCCCCAGCGTCAACGAAGCGCCGTGCTGCTTCGAATCCAGCCCGTGGCCTCCCGCCTCCACGCCAATCAGCCGCACGCTCGCGTCACCGATGAACGGGTGCAGCACGCCAATGGCATTCGAACCGCCACCCACGCACGCGATGATGGCATCCGGCAAGCCACCCCACGCCGCCTGGGCCTGGGTGCGCAGCTCGCGGCCGATGACGGCCTGGAAGTCACGCACCACCGTCGGGTACGGGTGCGGCCCCGCCGCGCTGCCGATGACGTAGTGCGTGTCCGACACCTGCGACACCCAGGTGCGCATGGCCTCGTTCATCGCGTCCTTCAGCGTGCGCGAGCCTGACTCCACGGGCCGCACCACCGCGCCCAGCGCGCGCATGCGGAAGACGTTGAGCGCCTGCCGCTCAACGTCCAGCGCGCCCATGTACACCTCGCAGGGCAGCCCGAAGAGGGCGCACGCGGTGGCGGTGGCGACGCCGTGCTGGCCCGCGCCCGTCTCCGCGATGACGCGCTTCTTGCCCATGCGCTTCGCGAGCAGCACCTGCCCCACGGTGTTGTTGATTTTGTGCGCGCCGGTGTGCGCGAGGTCCTCGCGCTTGAGCCACACGTTCGCTCCGCCCCAGGCCTCCGTGAGACGCCGCGCGGGCGTCAGCGTGGTGGGACGGCCCACGTATTCGCGCAGCACGCGCGCGACTTCCTCGCCGAAGGCCGGGTCCGCGCTCGCGGCGGCATAGGCCTCTTCCAGCTCCAACAGCGCCGGTACCAGCGTCTCCGGCACGTAGCGTCCGCCGAAGCGCCCGAAGCTTCCGGTGGCGGTCTCCGTCCTCATGACAGTCACTCCCAGAGGTTGATGGACTTCGCGGCGCGCACGAACGCGCGCACCGCTTCCACGTCCTTGATGCCCGGGGCGGACTCCACCCCGCTGGCCACATCCACGCCGTACGGCCGCGTCGCGCGCACCGCCTCGGCCACGTTGGAGGGCTTCAGGCCACCGGCCACCAACACCGGCACGCCGCTGCCCGCGAGCCCCGCGACCAGCGACCAGTCGAAGCCCACGCCTCCACCGCCGTACCCCGGCGCCGCGCCGTCCAGCAGCAGCCCCGCCACATCCCCCACGCCCACATACGTCCGGGCCCGGGCCACATCTTCCGGCCCCGAGATGCGCAGCGCCTTGATGACCGGCACGCCGTACCCCGAGCACGCCTCCGGGGGCTCGTCTCCATGGAGCTGCACGGCCGTGAGGCCACAGGCGCGGACCCGCTCCCGGATGGCGTCAGGGGATGCGTTGACGAACACCCCCAGCACCGTTCCCAGCGGCGGCCGCGTGCGGGCCAGGGCGGCCGCCGTGGGGATGTCCAGGTGACGAGGGGACTTCGGGTAGAAGTTGAGCCCGAGCGCGTCCACCCCCGCCTCCCACGCCGCCACCGCGTCGGACAGACGGGTGACACCGCACACCTTCACTCGGACGCTCATTCGCTGGCGTCCTCCATGCCGAGCAGGCGCCGCAGCGCGCGTCCCGGGTCGGGCTCGCGCAGCAGGGACTCGCCCACCAGGACGGCGTCCGCGCCGGCGTCTCGGGCCGCGAGCAGGTCCGCCAGGGACTTGAGCCCGCTCTCCGCCACCAGCACGCGCGCCCGAGAGCGGAGCACCGGCATCACCCGCAACGCGGTGCCCGTGTCCGTCTTCAACGTGGCGAGGTTGCGGTTGTTGATGCCCACCAGCTTCGCGCCCGCGGACAACGCGCGCTCGGCGTGAGCCTCCGTGTGCGCCTCCACCAGCGCGGCCACGCCCACGGCCTTCGCGGTGGCGAGCATCTCGCGCAGCTCGCCATCCTCCAGCGCGTCCGCGATGAGCAGCACCGCGTCCGCGCCCCACATCGCGCTCTCCTCGACTTCTCGCGCCGCCACGAGGAAGTCCTTGCGGAGCACGGGCACGGATACCGCCTCCCGCACGGCCACGAGGTCTTCCAGGCCGCCGCCGAAGTCAGGCCCGTCCGTGAGCACGCTGATGGCGCTCGCGCCCGCGGCCTCATAGGCCCGCGCCACCGCGACCACGTCGGTATGGGGGAACGCGCCCCCCGAGGGGCTCTTGCGCTTCACCTCCGCGATGACGCTCAGCGGACGCCCGGTCCGGTGCGTCACCAGGCCGAGGGCGAAGTCCCGATGCTCGGGGCGGGTGCGAGGCGCCATGGGCGGACGCGCCGCGAGCTCCTGGCGTTTGCGCGCCATGATGCGGTCCAACGTTCCGGGCGCCGCGCCTCCACTCGAGGTCGCGCTCATGACACGGCCCCGTCGATGAGTGCGCCCAGCTTGCCGCGCGCCGCGCCGGAGTCGATGGCCTGCTCCGCCTTGCGCACGCCGTCGCGCAGGTCCGCGGCCAGGCCCACCACGACCAGCGCCGCCGCCGCGTTGAGCAGCACCGCGGTGCGCAGCCCGGAGCGCTCGCCGTCCAGCAGCGCGCGCAGCCGGTGGGCGTTTTCCTCTGCGTCACCGCCCGCGATGGCCTCACGGGGCACCACGTCCAGCCCCGCGTCCGCCGGGGACACGGTGAAGGTGTGGACCGTGCCGTCCTCGCGCAGCTCCGCCACCTCGGTGGGGCTGCATGGGGAGATTTCGTCCAGCCCGTCATGGCCGTGCACCACCCACGCGCGGCGGCTGCCGAGCCGCCCCAGCACGCGCGCCGTCTGCTCCACGCGCTTGCCGTCGAAGGTGCCCAGGAGCTGGTAGCGCGCTCCGGCCGGGTTCGTCAGCGGACCCAGCAGGTTGAACACGCTGTGGAAGCCCATGTCCCGCCGCGCCTGCGCCACGTGCCGCAAGGCCCCATGGTGCGAGGGCGCGAAGAGGAAGCCCACGCCGTGCTCGTCGATGTCCCGCGCCACGTGCTCGTGCGGACGCTCCATGGAGACGCCCAGCGCCGCCAGCACGTCCGCGCTGCCACAGCGGCTGGAGACCGCGCGGTTGCCATGCTTGGCCACCGTCACCCCCGCCCCGGCGGCCACGAAGGCCACCGCGGTGGAGATGTTGAAGGTGTGCGCGCCATCACCGCCCGTGCCGCAGGTGTCGAGCACCACCTCCGCGCGCGGGGACAGCTTCGCCGCGCAGGCCCGCATGGCCTCCGCCGCGCCGAGGATTTCATCCTCCGTCTCACCCTTCATCTTCAGCGCCGTCGCCAGCGCTCCCACCTGGGCAGGCGAAGCCTCCCCGGCGAGCATCAGACCCATGACGCGGGTCATCTCCTCGCGGGTGAGGTCGCGCCGGCCCACCACCTTGCCCAGCGCTTCCTTGAGTGTCATCGCCTATCCCAGCCGGACCACTTCGCGGCCCATCGCCTGGGCGATGGCGCGGACCTCGTTCATGGACTTCTCGAACTCGGAGAAGTCCAGCGACTGGGCACCGTCCGACTTCGCGCGCGGCGGGTCGGGGTGCACCTCGACGATGATGCCGTCCGCGCCCACCGCCGTCGCCGCGCGCATCATCGCCGGCACCGCCTTGCGCACGCCGATGCCGTGCGAGGGGTCCACGAAGACGGGCAGGTGCGAGAGCGCCTTCAGCATGGGCACCGCGTTCAGGTCCAGCGTGTTGCGCGTCATCGTCTCGAAGGTGCGGATGCCGCGCTCGCAGAGGATGACCTGGGTGTTGCCGCGGGCGACGATGTACTCGGCCGCCATCAGCAGCTCCTTGATGGTGGCGCTCATGCCGCGCTTGAGCAGCACGGGCTTGCGCAGCTCGCCCACCGCCTCCAGCAGGCTGAAGTTCTGCATGTTGCGCGCGCCAATCTGGAGGATGTCCGTCGCGTCCGCCACGGCCTGCAGCGTCGCGGTGTCCTTCACCTCGGTGGTGACGAGCAGGCCCGTCTCCTGGCGCGCCTCGGCCAGCAGCGCGAGCCCGTCGCCCTTGAGGCCCTGGAACTCATAGGGGCTGGTGCGCGGCTTGAACGCGCCGCCCCGCAGCATGGTGGCGCCCGCCTTCTTCACCGCGTGCGCGGTGGAGAGGATCTGCTCGCGCGACTCCACCGAGCAGGGACCCGCGATGACGTGGAAGGCCGCGCCGCCAATCGTGAGGCCGCCCACGCTCAGCAGCGTGTCGTCCGGCTTCACCTCGCGGCTGACGAGCTTGAAGGGCTGGGAGATGGAGACGGCATCGGCGACGCCTGGCAGCACGCGGAACGGCTCGGGCTCCACGGCGCCCGGGTTCCCGGTGATGCCGATGGCCGTGCGAGTGCCCCCTGGAATCGCGTGCGGTTGCCAGCCACGACGGCGGATCTCATCGTTCACTCGCTCGATGTCCTGGGCCGTCGCGTCGGGTCGCATCACGATCAACATGGGGATACCTGCTTTCTCTCGCTCCAGAGTGTCCGTGTTACTGCATCAAGTGTCTGTTGCCCGCAACCGCCACTGAGTCTCCCTTGCGCCTCCCACGCTGATCAAGCGAGCGTCGGCGCTTTTCTTGAGCAGAAAGTGGGAGGAGCGTGCGTGCCGAATCCGGAGGTCATCGTCGTCGGTGCGGGACTCGCGGGGCTGGCGTGCGCGCGGGCGCTCGTCGCCTCACGGGTGAAGGTGCTGCTGCTAGAGGGAAGCGATGCACCGGGAGGCCGGGTTCGCACGGATGTCCATGAGGGCTTCCTGCTAGACCGAGGCTTCCAGGTGTACCTGTCGGCGTATCCGGAAGGCCGGCGGACGCTGGACCTGGAGGCGCTGTCGCTGCGGCGCTTCATCCCCGGCGCCAAGGTGTGGCGAGGCGGCAGGCTGCACACGGTGGCGGACCCGCTGCGCAAGCCCCTGGAAGCGCTCACTCACCTGTTCGGTCCGGTGGGCACGTTTGGCGACAAGCTGCGCGTGCTGGAGCTGCGGCAGCTGGCGCTCTCGGGCGAGGTCGAGGACGTGTGGCAACGCCCGTCGCGCACCTCGCGGCGCTACCTGGAGGAGCTGGGGTTCACGGCGTCCATGCGGGAGTCCTTCCTGCGCCCCTTCTTCGCTGGCGTCTTCCTGGAGCGTGAGCTGTCCACCTCCAGCCGCTTCCTGGAGTTCGTCTTCCGCATGTTCTCCAGCGGGTACGCGACGGTGCCAGAGGCGGGGATGGGGGCCATTCCCGAGCAGCTGTCCGCGCGGCTCCCTCCGGGACTGTTGCGGATGCGCGCGCCCGTGTCGGACGTGTGGGGGCATCGCGTGCGCCTGGCGGACGGGGAGATGATTGGCGCCAGGGCCGTGGTGGTGGCCACGGACCCCGCGAGCGCGGTGGGGCTGCTGCCAGGCATGGTGCCCCCCGTGATGAACCGCGTGACGTGCCTCTACTTCGCCGCGCCGGAGCCGCCCGTGGAGGGGCCCTGGTTGCTGCTCAACGGGGAAGGCCGAGGGCGGGTGAACAACGTGGCGGTGATGAGCGAGGTCTCCGCCGCGTACGCGCCGCGAGGGCAGTCGCTCGTGTCGGTCTCCGTGGTGGGCGCCACGCCGGACCTGGACACCTTGCTGGCGGAGGTCCGCGCGGAGCTGACGGCGTGGTTCGGGGCCGCCGTGTCCACGTGGCGGCACCTGCGCACGTATGCGCTCCCGCTCGCGCTGCCCGCGCAGCCGCCGGAGGTGCTGGAGCCGCCGCGCCGGTCCGTGCGCTTGTCGCCGGGCTTGTTCGTCTGTGGAGACCACCGTGACAATGCCTCCATCGACGGCGCGCTGGTCTCCGGACGGCGTGCCGCGGAGGCCGTCGTGCGGGAGTTGGAACGCGCATGAAGCGACAAGGGTTCGGGGTCATCGTGATGGGCGCCGTCAGCCTGGGCGCGGGTGTGGGTTGCAAGTCCTCGAAGAGCGCTCCCGAGGCGGTGGCGCCGCCCGCCGCGGATGCGAAGAACGCGCTCCGGGCCGTGTCCACGTTCGCCTCCATCGCGGACGAGAAGGCGCGCTCGGCCGCGCTCTTCGTGGAGGCGGGGCGGGTGATTTCGCATCCGCGCTGCGTCAACTGCCACCCCGCGGATGGCGTGCCCCGGCAGGGCATGGACCTGCGTCCGCACGTGCCCGCGGTGACGGGAGGGCCCTCCGGACATGGCACGCCCGCCCTGCCGTGTACTTCGTGTCACCAGGAGCGAAACACCCCGCTGGTGGGTGCGACGTTGCGCGGCGTGCCCGGCAATCCGAAGTGGGCCCTGGCGCCCGCGGAGATGGCGTGGGTGGGCGTGCCCCTGGGGAAGATTTGCGAGCAGCTCAAGGACCCCGCGCGCAACGGCGGTAAGTCGCTGGAGGCGCTGCACCACCACATGGCCGAGGACGTGCTGGTGGGGTGGGGGTGGGACCCGGGGCCGGGCCTGGAGCCCGTGCCAGGGACCCAGCGTGCGTTTGGTGAGCTCATCCGCGCGTGGATCGACACGGGGGCCGCCTGTCCCAGTCCCTGACATGACCTGTCAGGGCTGCTAGACACCCCTTGATGAAGGACCTTCCGGATTCGGGGAAGCTGGCGTTTGGGTTCGAGGAGCACCGCGCGGCGCTCGTCGGTCATTGCTACCGCATGCTGGGCTCCATCGCAGAGGCGGACGACGCCGTGCAGGAGACGCTGGTGCGTGCCTGGCGCGCGATGGACCGGTTCGAGGGGCGCGCCTCGCCCCGGACCTGGCTGTACAGCATCGCCACCCGCGTGTGCCTGGACGCCCTGGCGAAGAGCGGGCGCCGCGCCCGGCCCATGGAGCTGGGCCCCGCGTACTCCATTGACGGGCCGCTGACGCCGCTGCCCGCGGACAGCTGGCTGGAGCCCATCCCGGACGCCCTGGCCGTGCCCTCGGACGCGGACCCCGCCGAGCGGCTGGCGCTGCGCCAGAGCATCCGGCTCGCGTTCCTCGCGGCGCTTCAACACCTGCCACCCAAGCAGCGCGCGGTGCTGCTCCTGGCCGAGGTCCTGGGCTGGCCCGCCACGGAGATCGCCGAGACGCTGGAGACGTCGGTGGCCTCGGTCAACAGCGCGCTCCAGCGCGCCCGGGCGACGGTGGCGGACCTGGGGTTGAAGGACACCGACCTCCAGTCGCCTCAGTCCGACGCCCAGGCCGCGTTGCTGAGTCGTTACGTGGACGCGTTCGAGCGCTACGACATGGCCGCCTTCACGGCGCTGCTCCACGAGGAAGTCATCCTGTCGATGCCGCCCCTCGCGCTCTGGCTCCAGGGGCACGAATCCATTCGCGGCTGGTTCCTCGGCCGGGGGGCGGTCTGCCGGGGCTCCCGGTTCGTGCCGACCACCGCGTGCGGCTCGCCGGCTTTTGGCCAGTACCACGACGATGGCTCCGGTGGCCCTTTGCCCCCGTGGTCGCTCATCGTCCTCGAGCTGTCCGGTGGACGCATCGCGGCGATGACCCACTTCCTCGACGCGAAGACGCTATTCCCCCGGTTCGGCCTGCCCATGGAGCTGCCCCGGTAGGGGGGCGGGGAGGCCGGATAATCTTTCTGAAAATCGGCCGATGATTTCCGGCGGCCCTGGCAGTCAAAGCCTTCGTAACCATCCAGCACTGGAGGCGAACATGAAGGTCAGCCGTCCCCGCAAGCTCTTCCTCAACCTGCCCGTGGCCGACCTGAAGCGGTCGGTGGATTTCTTCACGAAGCTGGGCTTCGAGTTCAACAAGGACTTCACCGACGACAACGCCACCTGCATGGTGGTGGGCGAGGACGCGTTCGTGATGCTCCTCACGGACGCGCGCTTCAAGGACTTCATCAAGAAGCCGCTGCACGACGCGACGCAGAGCACGGCGGGCACCTACGCGGTGTCCGCGGACAGCCGCGAGGAGGTGGACACGCTCGTGAAGACCGCGCTGGCGAACGGCGGCACGCCCGCCGCGGAGGCCATGGACCTCGGCTTCATGTACGGCGGCAGCTTCTACGACCCGGACGGCCACCACTGGGAGGTGGCCTGGATGGATCCGAACCAGATGCCCCCGCAGTAGGCGGTGTGCCGCGCGGGCGCGCGCCGACTCAGGGCGTGGCGTCCGCGGCCGCCACGGGCGGGAGCCACTTGCGCAGCACACCAGGCGAGCTCCGCCGGTAGATGTTGTCGTGGCGCAGGTCGGGCCGGGGCTCGACCTCCCACTTCAGGCCCGCGGGCGCGCCCGCTTGGAGAACATCCCCGAGCCTCGCCACGGCGGGGCCGATGTCCGTCTCATCCGCGGAGGACAGATAGATCCCCGCGCGCACGTCAGGATGCGCCGCGAGCCACGCTCCCGCCTCGTTCACCAACGACTCCGCGTTCCACCACAGGCTGGGGCTCAGGGCGAGGTACGTGTCGAACAGGTCCGGCTGGAGGAAGAACGTCTCCACGATGAAGTAGCCCGCGAGCGACTCGCCGATGATGGCCCGCTCCTGCGTCACCCGGTAGCGGCGCTCCACCTCCGGCATCAGCTCTTCATGGATGAAGGCCCGGAACGTCGCGGAACCGCCGACGACGGGCGCCACCTCCCGGTCCGTGGCCACCGTGGTCGGCCCCGTCATGTCCCGCCGCCGCACGGTGTTTTCGATGCCCACGATGATGAGGGGCCGCAGTTCACCCGCGCGGATGGCCGTGTCGACGGTGGTGGCCAGATGCGGGAAGTCTTCCTGCAGCCCTCCATCGGGCATGTAGAGCACCGGGAAGCGGGCGTCCCCCGACGCCGCGTATCCAGGCGGCAGGTAGACGTAGATGGGGCGAGGCTCCTGCAGCTTCGCGGAGTCGAGCGTGAACGTCTGATGCGGCGGCACGGGCTCGGCGGGGATGGGCCTGGTGCTCGCGCACGCGCAGCCGAGGACGAACAGCAACAGGCCCACGCACTTCATCGACGTTCTCATGGCGTCATCCTGCCCGAGCCATCCAGGCGCCACCAGCAGCCTGGCGTGGCCCGGGCCTCCCGCACCGGGTGTCCCGGTGACGCAACCGCTCCACGTCCTACAGCGCCGTCGAGCGCTCCGCTTCGTCCACCGTCGTCGCTGCGCCGGGGCGTGCCGAGTCGGTGAGCAAGGCCCGTCCGAGGACGAGGGCCAGGATGGCCGTGCCCGCGCTCGCGGCCAGGACGCCGAGCTTCGCGGCGGCGAGCAGCCCCGCATCCGCGAACGCGAGCTGGGCGATGAACAGCGCCATGGTGAAGCCGATGCCCGCGACGACGCCCAGCACCGCCAGCTCCCTGAAGCCCAGTCCCTGCGGCAAGGTCCCCAGCTTCAGCCGCAGCGTCAGCCAGCATGCCGCCAGCACCCCCACGGGCTTGCCCACCATGAGGCCCACGGCCACGGCGGTCACCACCGTCCAGGACGCTCCGTCGAGCGGCCCGCTCGAGATGGAGACGCCCGCGTTGGCGAGCGCGAACACCGGCATGATGCCGAACGCCACCCAGGGATGGAGCGCGGCGATCAGGCTCTCCGAGGGAGACATCGCTTCCCTGCGAGCGGCCCCCACCCGGCGCAGCGCCTCCGCGAGGTGGTGGGACGTGAGCGTCTCCGGCCCCGCGTGGGCGAGGTGCTCGAGCTCCTTCTGCGTCCCCGTGATGAACCCCTCCGTGCCCAGCCACGCGCGCACGGGCGTGGCGAGGCCGATGATGACACCGGCAATCGTGGGGTGAATCCCCGCGCTGTAGACGCCCGCCCAGGCCACGAGTGCCGGGACGATGTAGGCCAGCTTCGAGCGGACCCCGAAGCGCTGCATGGCGAAGATGCCGAGGAACCCAAGCGCGGCCACGAGCAGCCCGGTGACAGAGATGCCGGAGGAATAGAACAGGGCGATGACGACGATGGCGCCCAGGTCGTCGATGACGGCGAGCGCCAGCAGGAGGACGCGAAGGGCGGGTGGAACCCGGCTGCCGAGCAGGGTGAGGATGCCCACCGCGAACGCGATGTCTGTCGCCATGGGCACGCCCCAGCCAGAGCGCGTCTCGGCGCTGCCCGCGACAAGGAGATAGAGGCCCGCTGGCGCGAGCATCCCGCCCAGGGCCGCGGCCATGGGGAGCGCGGCGCGGCGCCATTCGGACAGCTCGCCGTGGTGAATCTCCCGGCGAATCTCCATGCCCACGACGAAGAAGAAGATGACCATCAGGCCGTCGTTGACGACCCATTCCAGGCTGCGCTCGAAGGTGAAGCCGCCCACGCGGATGCCCAGCGGCGTGTGCCAGAAATGTGCGTAGCTCTCCGCCCAGGGGGAGTTCGCCCAGAGCAGCGCCACGGCCGCGGCGATGAGCAACAGGATGCCGCTGGCGGCTTCGATACGGAGGAAGCGCTCGAGCGGCCGGCTCGCGAACCGCGAGAGCCTCAGCAGCGGCGCCCAGGCTTCAGGCGGAAGGGGGGTGTTCCCCGAGTTCGAGGTGGTCGACATGCGCAATCCCTCCGGTGGTGTCACCGGTTGGGATGGCGGCCCGACCATCCATGTTCCTGCGGCAGGCATCGCCGCACCCTTCAGCTGTGGGATTTACCCTTCCATGGAACCGCTTTCCGGTCGAGACCTTCCGGCGCCGTGGGACGAGGACACCGGGTGGACGGCGGGCCCCGGCTCAGCGCGCCTCGCGGGCCTTGGCCAGCCGCTCGGGCGTCAGCGGAAGGTCGCGCAGGCGGACGCCCGTCGCGTCGAAGAGGGCGTTGCCCAGCGCCGCCGCGGAGGGGCCTTGTGACGCCTCGCCGACACCGAGGGAGGGCTCTCCCGGACGCTCGATGAGCTCCACCTCCACCGATGGGACTTCGGAGAAGGTGAGGATGGGATACGTGCTCCAGTCGCGCGAGGTGATGCGCCGGGCGTCATGGCGAACGGCTTCCTTCAGGCTCCAGCTGAGTGACTGGATGAGCCCACCCTCGAGCTGGTTCGCGGCCCCATCTGGATTCACCACTTCGCCCGCGTCGGCGACGAGCACCGCGCGCCGCACCCGGATGGCGTGCGTGGTGGCGTCGACCTCCACCTCCAGGCAGACGGCGCAGTAGCTCGCGATGTTCTTGTAGCGCGCGAACCCGATGCCCCGGCCTCGATGGGGGACCCGAGGCGTCTGGCTCCAGCCGAACCGCTCCACGGCCTTCTGGATGACGGCCTTCGCCCGTGCGTCCTGCAAGTGCCGCAGCCGGTACTCCACCGGGTCGACTTTGGCGGCGTGGGCCAGCTCGTCCATGAAGGACTCGATGGCGAACACGTTGCCGTAGGCCCCCAGGCCGCGGAGCGAGGAGACGCGCAGCGGCATCTGCGTGACGAGATGGGTCGTCACCTTCCGTCCAGGAAAGTCGTAGAGCGGGATGGCGTTGCGGTCCGCGGAGTAGTTGGGCGGCCCGCCACCGCCCGGCGTGGGCATGGGGAAGGGCGCCTTCAACGAGCGCCCCGCCAGCAGGTTGCCGGGATGTCCTCCCGGCCGTGTGCCGTGGGGCGTGGACCAGAGCTCGTAGTTCCAGTCGAGCACGTTCCCCTGCGCATCCACGCCCGCGCGCACGTCCAGCACCATGGCGGAGCCGTAGGGCTCACACGCGTGTTCGTCCTCCCGCGACCACTGCACCCGGACGGGGTGGCGGGGATGGGCGCGAGCCAGGAGCGCCGCGTCGGCCGCGGCGTCGTCCGCGCCGTTGTGGCCGTAGCACCCCGAGCCGGGCAGGTGCATCCCGTGGACGTGCTCGACGGGAATCCGCAGCATCCGCGCGATGGCGGCGCTGGTGTCGAAGACGCTCTGGCTGTGGGTGTGCAAGGTCAGCCGCTCTCCATCCCACTCCGCCACCGCGCACGAAGGCCCGATGGCCCCGTGCATCTGGTAGGGCCGGTGGTAGCGCGCCTCGAGCGTGCGCTCGGGCGCGACGTCCGTCACCCGCACCGTCTCCTCGATGACGCTGTCCCGCGAGGGTTGCTTCAGCAGCCAGGCGTACGGGTCGGCGGGGAGGGCGGCCTGTTCCTTCCAGCGCGCGCTCTGCGCCAGGACCGAGGCGGCCTTGATGGCCTGCCACTCCTTGGCCGCGATGACCCCCAGGAAGTCGCCGTCTCGCACGACGGTGTGGACGCCCGGCATGCGCTCCACGGTCGCGGCGTCGGCGGACTCCAGCGTGGCGCCGTAGGACGGCGCGCGGACGACGCGTCCGTGGACCATGCGCTCCGGCCGGTAGTCCTGGACGAAGGCGGGCTCCCCCGAGATTTTTCCCGGGAGGTCCACGCGGGGAACGGCGCGGCCCGCGTGCTTCCGCTCGCCGGGGGCCTTGGGCTTCACGGTGCCGGTGGCCGCCTGGTTCAGCGCCTTGCCGCCAACGAGGTTCCAGTACGTGACGGAGGCCCCACCCGAGGGCGCGGAGATGGTGCCATCGGTGACGCGCAGCCGCTCCGCGGGGACGCGCAGTTGCTGGCTGGCCATGCGCAGCAGGAGCGCGCGGACCTCCGCGGCCGCGTAGCGCACCGCCTTGCCACCCTCGGAGACGGAGTTGCTGCCGGCGGTGGTGCCCTCGTAGGGCGAGACGGCGGTGTCGCCAGAGATGATGTGCAGCCGCTCGAGGTGGATGTCGAGTTCGTCCGCGCAGAGCTGGCCGAGCGCCGTCAGGATGCCCTGGCCGAGCTCCACCTTGCCTGTCTTCAGCGTGACGACGCCGTCGGCGCCGATGCGAATCCAGGCGTCGAGCTGGCGGTTGCGTCGCAGGCTCCCGGGCAGCTCGCCACCGCCCGGCGCCGCGCCCAAGGCACGCGGGCCCGTGAGCGCGAAGGCGAGGAGGAGCGAGCCCTGGAGCACCGCGCGGCGGCTGATGTCTCCACTCATGGCGCCAGTTCCTCCGCCGCGCGCTGGATGGCGCGCACGATGCGGTTGTGGGAGCCGCACCGGCACAGGTTCGCGTCCAGCGCCGCGTGAATCTGCGCCTCGGTCGGCCGCGGCGTGTGTTTGAGCAGGGCCGCCGCCGTCATGACCATGCCCGGGATGCAGTAGGCGCATTGGCCGGCCTGCTCGGCGATGAAGGCGCGCAGCAGCGGGTGCGGTGAGCCGTCCTCCCCGCGGAGTCCCTCCACCGTGGTGACGGTTCGCTCTCCCAAGGTGGATGCGGGGACGACGCAGGAGCGGAGCGGTGTGCCGTTGCTCAGCACGGTGCAGGCGCCGCACTGGCCCACGCCGCAGCCGTAGCGGGCGCCGTGGAGGCCCAGTTCGTCACGCAGGACATAGAGGAGCGGGGTGTCGTCGTCGGCGTCGATGGCGTGCTTCGTGCCGTTGACGTCCAGCGTGAAGGTCATGGCGCCGTTCCTCCGGGGGTCGCCGGAGCGTAGCGCATGCCCGTGAAGTGTCCCGGAGGATGTGGCCCGTCGCCGCGAGTTCCCGCGCCTGGGAGGCCGCGCCGTGCAGCAGTGCACATCCCATGAGCGGGCGTGCAGGCAGGGTAATGGGTGCGTATCGACGATGCGCGAGGGGAATGCGCGGCGGGGGTGGCCGTCGGCCACGCATCAGGTAGGGTGCGGCTTCCCTCGGAGGGGTGCAATGCGGTTGCGGACCTTCCTCACCCTTGGAGCAGTTCTCCTCGCGGTTCTGGGACTGGGGTCGGCGGGTGGTCTCTTCTGGATGACGACCCTGCTGCAGCGTCAGACCACCAGCCTCATTGACGCGGCGGAACGGGTGCGCGCGGCGGCGGAGCTGGAAATCACGCTGTTGCTGCTCCAGTACGCGCACGAGGTCGAGAGCATGGGCGCCCCCAACCTGCTGGGGCCCACCATGGACGTGGACGACCTGGTGGGGGAGGTGCCGGAGCGGCTCGCGCACGTGGAGCTGTACACGGAGACGGAGGCGGAGCGGGGGTTGGTGGCCGCCTCACGTGCGAGCGTCGAGACGTACCTGAGCGCGTCGGAAGGGGAGCGGCGGACACGGCTGGCGAAGGCCATTGATTCGACGCGGGCGGTGATGGATTCGAGCATCGCCCGGGCCCGCGCCGCGCGCGACGACGCGCAGGCGGTGCGCAGGAACGTGCGGCTCATCGGGACGCTGCTCGCGATTTCCGTGCTGACGGGGGTGGTGTTGTTCCTCGCCATCGCGCAGACGCGCATCTACCGGCCGCTGCTCTCCATCCGCCGGGCCCTGAGTGCCTTCAAGGCGGGCCGGCGGGAGTCCCGAGTGAGGCGCGAGGGGCCGCCGGAGTTGCAGGAGATTGGCGCGGAGTTCAACGACATGGCGGAGACCGTCACCAGCCAGGACGCGCGGCAGCTCCAGTTCCTCGCGGGGGTGGCGCATGACCTGCGCACGCCGCTGAACGCGTTGAAGCTGTCCGCGCAGATGCTGCTGCGGGCGAAGACGCTGCCTCCGCCGGAGAAGGTCCGCGACTCGCTGGTGCGCATCTCCAATCAGGTCGACCGGCTGGAGCGCATGGTGGGGGACCTGCTGGACCGGACGCGCATCGAGGCGGGGAACCTGGAGCTGCGGCTGGAGGAGTGCGACTTGCGCTCGCTCGTGGAGGAGGTCGTGGAGCTGCACCGGCCTTCCAGCGAGCTGCACCGGCTCGAGTACACCGTGCCGGAGATGCCCATCCCGTGGCGGTGCGATTCGACGCGACTGTCACAGGTGCTCACGAACCTGGTGAGCAACGCCATCAAGTACTCGCCCAAGGGTGGGGTGGTGTCGCTGCGGCTCGATGCCACGGACCGGGAGGTGGTGGTCTCCGTGACGGACGAGGGCGTGGGCATCGCGCCAGGGGACATCGCCAGCCTCTTCGAGCCCTTCATGCGCAGCCGGTCGGCGTCGAAGGACATCCCTGGTGTGGGGCTGGGGCTCTCGGTCTCCCGCCGCATCGCGCTGGCGCACGGCGGAGACATCGAAGTGGAGAGCCGCGCGGGCATCGGCTCCACCTTCCGCCTGCGCCTTCCTCGCCCGGCATGATCGCGGACCCGGTGTCAGTCCTTCATCCGTGATGCCGTCGAGGCCCGGTTCATGCCCCCACTCACCCTGAAGTTGCGTGACGTGAACAGCGCCATGGTTGCCGCGTGGCGCCGAGCGTTCCTCGGTTGTGATGGTGTGGAGGTCTCCGGAGGAGACATCTTCGCGGAGCGCGCGGATGCCATCGTCAGCCCGGCCAACAGCTTTGGTTACATGGATGGCGGTATCGACCTGGTCTACAGCCAGTTTTTCGGCTGGGACTTACAGACGCGGCTCCAGGAGCGACTCCGGCGGGAGCACCACGGGGAGCTGCCCGTGGGGGCAGCGGTGGTCCTGGAGACCCGGCACGCCGAAATCCCGTGGCTCATCAGCGCGCCGACGATGCGCATCCCCATGTCCGTTTCGGACACGGTGAACGCCTGGCTGGCGTTCCGTGCAGCCCTTCGCGCGGTGCAGGAGCACAACGCCGCCAGGCCAGGTAAGGCCATTCGGAGCATCCTGTGCCCGGGCCTGTGTACCGCCGTGGGCCGGATGCCGCCCGAGCGTGCCGCGCGGCAGATGCGGCACGCCTGGAACGTCGTCGTCCTGGGCCAGCCCTGGCCACCTCTGACGCCTGGAATGACGCTCCAGGCGCACTTCGACCTCATCGCCTGAGGCGGAGGCGGCGCGGGCCGTCAGGTCAGTGAATCGGAGCGGCCGTGTGGACCGGCGGACCCGCGGGGCGGCCGGGAGGCGGCAGCGGGGGCAGGACGTTCGCCATGCCGATGGAGGGCCCCGGCACCCGGCCGTCACCCACGCTGGTGGCCAGCCTCAGTGAGAGGATGGACCGCCCATCCAGGGACACGTCGCGGTGCTCCACGAGCTCCCGCATGGGAATCTCCGTGGAGCCCAGCAGCTCGCTCCCGCTGGGGCCGTCCATGAAGACCTGGAACATCACCCGCCGCTCGTCGAAGGCGTTCGCGATGGCGACGAACTCGGCGTCATACGCCGTGTAGATGCCGTTGCGCGCCTGCGTCGTCAGGTGCATCCCGTCCGGGTGGAGGACCTCCACTCGGAGCGTCGGGCGGTTCTCGTGCGGAAGGCTCATGGCCAGGTCCACCACCAGGTCCGTCATCTGCCGCCGCTGGGCCATCTGCGTCACCCGGTTGGCCAGCCGCACGAAGATGTCGTTGTTCGGGCCCACCCACGCCCGGCCATCCGGACGCCCCGGCGTCACCAGCACCGAGCGCAGGACGATGCGGTAGGGCCTCAGCTGCACGCGCTCCAACTGGTGCGCGGCGTAGCCGTCATCCTGCCCCGTGCGCTGCGCCGCGCGGTACCCGTCCGCCGCCCCGTTCCAGTCCTGGCTCGCGAGCCGCTGCTCGGCGTGGCCCATGTGCCGCGCGTACTCCTCCAGCGGCGCCGCCCGGCCACCCTGCCGCAGGCTCAGCGCGGAGGCATAGCTCTGCTGCGCGCGAAACCAGTCGCGCTGCGCCCGCGCGGAGTCCCCCTCGCGCGACAGCCGCTCGACCTCCTCGGTGATGAAGTGCTCGTACTCCGTGGCGATCTGCTGCGCCCACGCGGACGCCGACCCGTCCAGCCGCAGCACCAGCTGCGCCAGCTCATGGGCCGCGATGTAGTTGCCCTCGTGCAGGTGCCGGTCCGCCTGGACACGCCCCTGCGTGATGACGATGCGCCGCACGTCCTCCGCGCGCGTGGACACCTCGGGCACGGACGAGAGCTGCAGCGCCCGGTCCATCAGCGAGACGGCCTCGCCATACTGGCCCTGCTGCGCCTGGGAGTAGGCCGTGTCCAGCTGCCCCAGCGCCACCTGATGCGCCGCGTGCGCGCGGAACCCGGCGATCTCCGCGTTGCCCGGCTCCACGGAGAGCGCGAAGTCGGACTCCGCCAGCGCGCAGCCCCAGTCATTCACCTGCGCGCACGTCTGGGCGCGCTGCTGGGCATCCTGGAGCGCCCGCTCACGGGCATTGTCGAACTTGAGCTTGAGCTCGGGGTTGTTCGGCTCCTTGGCCACGGCCTGACGGTAGGACGAATACGCCGACTTCCAGTCGCCCACGGCCGCGGCGCGGTCGCCCGTCTTCTCGTGCGCGGCGCACGCATTCAGGAGCACGGCCGCGATCAATCCCAGAACCACTCGCTTCATGTCTGCTGACTCCCCTCGATAGGCGAAGGGACGATAGCCGACACGGTGTCTGGAATCAGGCCCCCTGCCTGGGTCGGGATTGCCCCATTGCTCCGGAGCCCGCCTGCTCGCTCGGCCCGTCCGGGAGGCCCCCTCCCGAAGTGAGAGGGGGCGCCCGGAGTCGCGTCTCAGCCCGCCGTGGGCGAGGACGTGGCCGGCGCCGGCGTCGCGGCCAGGGCCGCCACCTGCGTCAGCAGCCCCGTCATGCGCCGCGCGAAGCGGTTGGGGTCGGCGATGGTGCTGCCCTCGGTGAGCAGCGCCTGGTCGTGCAGCAGCTCAATCCACTCCGCCACCTGGGACGCGGCCGGGTCCTTCTCGTGGACGGCCTTGAGGTGCTCGATGACGGGGTGCTTGGGATTGACCTCCAGGATGCGCTTCACGCGCGGCATGCCGGCGCCCCGGCCTCGCTGCTGGAGCAGGCGCTCCAGGTAGGCCGGCGAGCCGCCCTCGGGCACCACGAGGCACACGGGCGAGTCCGTGAGGCGGTCCGACACGCGCACCTCGCGCACGGACTCCTGGAGCACGTCCTTCATCTTCTCCGTGAGCGTCTTCAGCCCTTCGGCGTGCTGCTCCTGCGCCTTCTTCTCCTCGTCCGTGGACTGGAGCTTCAGGTCGGCCTGGAGCGCGGACACCAGCGGCTTGCCCTGGAACTCGCGCAGGCCCTGCGCGGCCCATTCGTCCACCGGGTCCGTCATGTAGAGGACCTCGAAGCCGCGCTGCTTCAGCGTCTCCAGGTGGGGGCTGTCCGCCACGGCCTTCCGGGACTCGCCGTAGACGTAATAGATGGCCTCCTGGCCCTCCTTCATGCGGCCCACGTAGTCGGCCAGGGACGTCAGGCCCTCCTCGCGCGAGCTCTCGTAGCGCAGCAGGCCGCCCAGCTTGTCCTTGTGCTCCGCCTCCGTGGCGAGGCCTTCCTTCAGCACGGTGCCAAAGGCCTTCCAGAAGGTGAGGTAGTCCTCCGGCTTGTCCTTGGCCAGCTTCTCCAGCAGGTCCACCGACTTCTTCACCAGGTGCTTGCGGATGGAGCGCACCACCTGCGAGTCCTGGAGCAGCTCGCGCGACACGTTCAGCGGCAGGTCGTCCGAGTCGATGACGCCGCGCACGAAGCGCAGCCACTGCGGCACCAGCTCCTCGCAGCGGTCCATGATGAACACGCGCTTGACGAACAGCCGCACCCCGCGCTGCTGCTGCGAGTCCAGGTCGAACGGAGGCTGCTTGGGCACGAAGAGCAGGCCGGTGAACTGGGTGTTCCCGTCCGCCTTGAAGTGGGTCCACGCCAGCGGCGCTTCCCAGTCGTGCGTCAGGTGCTTGTAGAACTCCTGGTACTGCTCGTCGGTGATGTCGGACTTGGACCGCTGCCACAGGGCGCTGGCCTTGTTGACGACCTCCAGCGACGTCTCCGTCTTCGCCTCGTCACCCGTGCCCGTGGACTTGTTCACCTGGAGCTTGATGGGGTGGCCCACGTAGTCGGAGTACTGCGTAATCAGCGAGCGCAGCCGCCACTCGCCCAGGAACTCCTTCTGGTCCTCCTTCAGGTGCAGGGTGATGGAGGTGCCGCGCGTGGCGCGCTCGGCGGGCTCGACGGTGAAGGAGCCCTTGGCCTCGGACGTCCACCGCCAGGCGGCCTGGTCCTTCCCCGCGGCGCGGCTGACCACCTCCACGCGGTCCGCGACCAGGTAGGCGCTGTAGAAGCCCACGCCGAACTGGCCGATGAGCTGCACGTCCTTCTGGCCCTTCTGCGCCAGCGTCTCCAGGAACTCGCGCGAGCCGGAGTGGGCGATGGTGCCCAGGTTCTTCACCAGCTCGTCATGGGACATGCCGATGCCGGTGTCCTCGATGGTGAGGGTGCCCTTCGCCTCGTCGGGGATGAGGCGGAGCTCCAGGGCGGGCTCGTCCGCGAGCAGCTCCGGCTCCGTGATGGCGCGGAACCGGAGCTTGTCGAGCGCGTCGGACGCGTTCGACACCAGCTCACGGAGGAAGATCTCCTTGTGGCTGTAGAGCGAGTTGATGACCAGGCTGAGGAGCTGGTTGATTTCCGCCTGGAAGGCGTGGGTCTCCCGCTGGGGGACGTTCTCGACGGTCATGTGAAAAGGGCCTCCGGGCGCCCGGTGGAGCGCCAGCGTCGCTCTCCCTTAACCATGGAAACCGGCTTGTCGAGTCCGCGATGTCCGCCCGGCCGCTCAGGGGCGGGTGTGCTGGTGGTCCACGCCGAAGTTGTTGTCCCAGTACGTCTGGCCGCCCACCTCGTAGCGCACGGCGTAGAGCACCACGTTGCCGGTGAGGGCGGGGATGTGGGCCTCCCACCGCTCCACGCCCTGGACGTTGGGGCTGGCGATGTAGGCATAGCCGGAGGTGTACCCGGAGACGTAGGACGCGGGGGCCTCGTGGGCGGTGGCCCAGCCGTCCGTGGAGTACACCACCGTCACGTTCTTGGCGTAGTCCAGGTTCTTCACGTCGATGCTGACGTCCAAGTCCCCGTTGGCCCGCCAGAAGCTGGCGGCCACCAGCACCGGGTTGTAGGGCTGGTAGGGCCCGTCGTTGCGGCCCACGCGGTGGTGGTTGAACTGGTTGGTGTCCCAGTACGTCTGGCCCGCGACGGTGTACTTGGCCGCGAACTCCAGGTCGCGCGAGGGCTGCGGGTCCACGCCCCAGCTGGCGTACATGCGCGTCACCTTCCAGATTTCATGCCCGGAGGCGCCGCTGCCCGCGGGCCCCACGTAGTAGGCGGGCAGGTCCGCCCAGGTGCCGTCCGGCTGCTTCATGCTGACGGAGACCTCCTTGTGGTACGCGAGGTTCTGCACCAGCAGGGTGATGGAGACGTCCTGCCACGACTGGCCGTAGCGGCTGCTCGTGGTGCTGACCGCCTTCTGGACCCGGATTTCCTCTCCGGCCAGGGCTGGGGTGGCGGTGAAGCCCAGGGCCAGCGCGGCGAGCGCGCCGAGCAGGGACTGCCAGCGGAAGGGGGACTTCACGAGGGGGCGGGACGTGGGCGTCATCAGGGGCCTCGGAGGGGGACCTGGGTCATCCAGGCGCGGGCATGGTGGCATAAGGCCCTGACTTCCGGGTGTGCGCGAATCACCCGGAAATGTCGGACGGTGGGTTTTCACCTGTCCGGAACGCTGGGAGGGCGCGGCGGGGTTGGAGTAGGGAAGGGGACATGAACCGTACCCTCCTGTCCCTGCTCGGCGCGGCGATGCTGTCCGGCGCCGCCTTCGCCGCGGAGAAGGCGCCGCCCGCGCGCTTTCCGGATGCCGCGGAGCTCCAGCGCCTCACGGCGCGCTTCGCCCCCGTGGAGCTCCGGGTGGACCTGAAGGCGCTGCCCGAGTCGGAGCGCCGCGCCCTGGCCCGCATCGTCCAGGCGTCGAAGCTGATGGACGCGCTCTTCCTGCGGCAGCGCTGGGCGGGCAACGAGGCGCTGCTGCTCGACCTGCTCCACGACACGACGCCGCTGGGCCAGGCGCGGCTGCAGGCCTTCCTGTTGGACAAGGGGCCGTGGAACAGCCTCGACGAGGCCCGGCCCTTCATCCCGGGCGTGCCCGCCAAGCCGGAGGCCGCCAACTTCTACCCCGCTGGCGCCACGAAGGCGGAGGTGGAGGCGTGGGTGAAGTCGCTGCCCGAGGCGCAGCAGAAGGAGGCCACCGGCTTCTACACCACGATTCGCCGGGGCCCGGAGGGCCGCTTCATCGCGGTGCCCTACAGCGTGGAGTACCAGGGCGAGCTGGCCCAGGCCGCCGCGCTGCTGCGCGAGGCCGCCGCGCTCACCCAGCAGCCCACGCTGAAGGACTTCCTCACGTCCCGCGCGGACGCGTTCCTGTCCAACGACTACTACGCCAGCGAGGTGGCGTGGATGGAGCTGGACGCCAGCGTGGAGCCCACCATCGGGCCCTACGAGGTCTACGAGGACGAGTGGTTCAACTACAAGGCCGCCTTCGAGGCCTTCGTGGGCGTGCGCGACGACGCGGAGACGCAGAAGCTGGCGAAGTTCAGCGGCCAGCTCCAGGGCCTGGAGGACCACCTCCCCATCAACCCGAAGATGCGCAACGCGAAGCTGGGCGCCCTGGCCCCCATCCGCGTCATCAACAGCCTGTTCTCCTCCGGTGACGCCAACCGCGGCGTGCAGACGGCGGCCTTCAACCTGCCCAACGACGAGCGGGTGTCGGAGAAGATGGGCTCCAAGCGCGTGATGCTGAAGAACGTGCAGGAGGCCAAGTTCGAGCGCGTGCTGCTGCCCATCGCCAAGGTGGCGCTCACCCCGCAGGACCAGAAGGACGTCTCCTTCGACGCCTTCTTCACCCACATCCTGATGCACGAGCTGATGCACGGCCTGGGCCCCAGCAACATCACCGTGGGCGGCAAGGCCACCACCGTGCGCAAGGAGCTCCAGTCCGCGTCCAGCGCCATCGAGGAGGCGAAGGCGGACATCTCCGGCCTGTGGGCGCTCCAGCGCCTGGTGGACACGGGCGTCATCGACAAGTCGCTGGAGCGGACCATGTACACCACGTTCCTGGCCTCCGCGTTCCGCTCCATCCGCTTCGGCATCGACGAGGCGCACGGCAAGGGCATCGCCGTGCAGCTCAACCACTTCCTCGACACCGGCGCGGTGAAGGTGAACGCGGACGGCACCTTCTCCGTGGTGCCCGCGAAGATGAAGCAGTCCGTCACCTCGCTGACGAAGCAGCTCATGGAGATTCAGGGCCGGGGAGACAGGAAGGCCGCCGAGGCGCTGCTGGCGAAGCAGGGCGTGGTGCGGCCTCCCGTCCAGCGGGTGCTGGAGCGCCTCCAGGGCGTGCCGGTGGACATCGCGCCTAGCTACGTCACCGCCGAGGAGCTGGTCCGCGACGTGAAGAAGTAGCCACCGGTGCATCGCCCCGGTCCGCTGCCTGTCACTTCCCGTGCGCGGCGGACCGGCGATGGCCAGAAAGCAGGAGAGATGGAGACTCCAGCCCGCCAACTCCGTCCCGCACCTCCCGGTCCCTGGGGCGTCGTCATCGCGCTCGCCGTCATGGGGGCCTGGGGCGGCCACCTCGCCTGGGCGCTGACGCGGGCCGAGCTGCCGTGGGCGGAGCCGCTCACCTGGCTGCACGTCGCCCTCCAGGCGTGGCTGTGCACGGGGCTCTTCATCACCGGACACGACGCCATGCACGGCACCGTGTCCGGCCGCCGCTGGGTGAACGAGGCGGTGGGCACGGTCGCCTGCTTCCTCTTCGCGGGGCTGTCCTACCGGCGGCTGGTGGTGAACCACCGCGCCCACCACGCGCGGCCCACCAGCGAGGACGACCCGGACTTCTCCACCCGAAGCCAGTCCTTCTGGCCCTGGCTGGGCACCTTCATGGCCCGCTACACCACGCTGCCCCAGATTGGGGTGATGGCGGCCAAGTTCAACGTGCTGCTCTTCCTGGGCGTGTCCCAGCCGCACATCCTCGTCTTCTGGGTGCTGCCCTCGGTGCTGGGCACGCTCCAGCTCTTCTACTTCGGCACCTACCTGCCGCACCGCCGGCCGGAGACGCCGGACATGGCGCCGCACCACGCGCGCACGCTGCCGCGCAACCACCTGTGGGCCCTGCTGTCCTGCTTCTTCTTCGGCTACCACTGGGAGCACCACGAGTCGCCCGGCACGCCCTGGTGGCGGCTGTGGCGCCTCAAGGACGCCCGGGCCCGGGAGGCCGCGCTGACGCAGGCGCCCTCGAGCCCGCTTTCGGGACAAGAAGGCGCCACCCGGTAACGCGCGGCCGCCCTGGCCCGTTATACAGGGGCCATGAGCGACAAGCCGCCCGCCGAGCCCCCCAGCTCCGACATCACGCCCGAGAAGACGTACCTGCGGCGGCGCGAGCTGCTCAAGAACGCGGGCCTGTTCGCCGGGACGGCCGCCGCCGTGGCGGGCGGGCTCCACCTGCTGGGCCGCAAGCAGACGCGCCCCATGGACCGCTTCGTCCCGGACGCGGGCCGGGTGGCGCTGCCCGTGGTGAAGGCGCACGGCCCCTTCGACACGGACGAGCCGCTCACGCCCTACGAGGACGTCACCACCTACAACAACTTCTACGAGTTCGGCTTCGACAAGAACGACCCGGCCCGCTTCGCGCACACGCTGAAGACGAAGCCGTGGAGCGTCGTCATCGACGGCGAGGTGCACCAGCCGCGGACGGTGGACGTGGAGCAGCTCACGTCCTGGTTCCCGCTGGAGGAGCGCGTCTACCGCATGCGCTGCGTGGAGGCCTGGTCCATGGTGATTCCCTGGCTGGGCTTCCCCTTGGCCGCGCTGCTCCAGCGCGTGGAGCCCACCAGCCACGCGAAGTACGTGGCCTTCACCACGCTGCTGGATGCCGAGCAGATGCCGGGGCAGCGCCGGGGCCTCCTGGACTGGCCCTACACGGAGGCGCTGCGACTGGACGAGGCCCAGCACCCGCTCACGCTGATGGCCACGGGGCTCTACGGGCGGGAGCTGCCCAACCAGAATGGCGCGCCGCTGCGGCTCGTCGTCCCGTGGAAGTATGGCTTCAAGGGCATCAAGTCCATTGTCCGCATCACCCTCACGCGCGAGGAGCCGATGACGACGTGGCGGCTGGCCGCGCCGCGCGAGTATGGCTTCTACGCCAACGTGAACCCCGCCGTGCCGCACCCGCGCTGGAGTCAGGCGAGTGAGCGGCGCATCGGCGACTTCGAGCGCCGCCCCACGCTGCCCTTCAACGGCTACGCGGAGCAGGTGGCGCACCTCTACACCGGCATGGACCTGCGCCGGTTCTACTGAGTCCCCGCGCCATGGCCTCGTCTCCCTATCCGTGGTTGAACCCCGCGCTCGTCGTGGGCGGACTGTCGCCGTTGGTGATGCTCGCCGTGCAGGGACCGCGCGGGGAGCTGGGGCCCAACGCGATTGAAGCGGCGCTGCACCAGACAGGGCTGCTCGCGCTGGTGCTGCTGCTGGCGTCGCTGGCGTGCACGCCGCTTCGGCTCGTCGCGGGGTGGACGTGGCCCGCGCGCGTGCGCCGCACCCTGGGCCTGCTGGCCTTCACGTACGCGGTGGCGCACTTCCTCGTGTACGCGGTGCTGGACCAGGGCCTGGCGTGGGGCACGTTGTGGGCGGACGTCACCGAGCGCCCCTTCATCACGGTGGGCTTCGCCGCGCTGGCGCTGCTGTTGCCCCTGGCCGTGACGTCCACGCAGCGCTGGGTGCGGCGGCTGGGCTTCCCGCGCTGGCGGCGGCTGCACCGGCTGGCCTACGTGGCCGCGGCGCTGGGCGTGGTGCACTTCGTGTGGCGCGTGAAGAAGGACGTCACCGAGCCGCTCCTCTACGGCGCGGTGCTGGCGGTGCTGCTCGCCCTCCGCGTGGGGGAGGCGATACGCAAACGCCGGGTCCGCGCCGCTGCGGCGGCCCGGAACCCGGCGTGAAGTCGCGCGCGTGGGCGCGGTGCGCCTACTTGCGCGGCAGCGGGAGGATGGTGTCCACCAGCGTCATCAGCTGTGCGCAGCTCACCGGCTTGCGCACGAAGGCGCTGATGCCGGCCTTCTGACCGAGCGCGCGCACCTCCGCCACGTTCGGGTCGCCCGTCATCATCAGGATGGGGACCTTGGCCAGCTTGGGGTTGCCGCTGGCGCGAATCTGCGCGGCGAAGTCCGCGCCGTTCATCCCATCCATGTGAAAGTCGGTGAGGACCAGGTCCACCGGCTCCGCTTCCGACACCTTGAGGCCTTCCTCGGCGGACTCGGCCTCGAGGAACTCGAAGTTGCGGGCCATGAGGTAGATCTTCAGCAGCGTGCGGATGGAGCGGCTGTCGTCCACCAGCAGCACGCGCTGCGGGACGGTGCCCGCGGCGGGGCGCGCCCCCAGGGGGCGGGTCGTCTCCGTCGCGGAGCGGATGGGGAGGGGCTCGGGGAGGGTTCCGGCCTTCATCGGATCATCAACCTCAAGAGGGGCAAGTCCCCTGGGGAACACCGGGCATGTTGGCGGATGGAGCGTTCGAAGTCAAAGCACCGCCACTCAGGGGACCTCCAGATAGAAAGCCTGACTTTCCACTGCCGGAAGCCCCAGTCCCGACGCGAGGGCGGGTGCCAGTTCGTTGGGCACACGCCAGGTTTGACCGCTGGGTTGGATCAGCACCACCGCGTAGCGACCTCGGGGCAGCTCCCGCAGGGGCACTGGGTTCTCGGGCACCCGGGCATCCAGGGCCTGGGGCCGCACCACCACCTGCAGCTCGGGGACGATGGCGCCCTCCATGCGCGGGTTGCCATGCTCGTCCGTGAGCGCGGCGATGGGGCCGTCCGGCACGAGCCCCGCGGCGAGCACGACGACGTCCGGCTGGCCATCCACGGCGCCGGTGTCCGCGCGCACGTAATCCACGCCGCCCACGTCCGGCACGCCGTCGCGGTTGAGGTCGTTCTCATCCAGCAGGTTCGAGCCGTCCGCCGCCAGCTTGCGCACCACCACGCGCGGCCACAGGTCGGGGATGCCGTCGTTGTTGGCGTCGTCGGGGATGCCGTCGTTGTTGGCGTCCACGTAGCTGACGGCGAAGCCGTCCGGGCGCTGGTCCATCACGCCGTCGTGGATGACCAGCGGCTGCAGCCGCAGCGTCTTCGGGCCGCTGCCCATCAGCGGGTCGCCCTGCGCCACCTGGAACGTGGGCCTGTCGCGCAGCACGCGCGCCGCGTCCGAGAAGCTCACCGTGACGCCGGTGAGCGGCTGGGGCTGCCCGGCCTCGTTGGTGGCGACCTCCAGCACCAGCGGCCTGCCCGTCGTGGGGTCCACCGCGGCGCCGCCCACGTCCCCCGCGTTGGGCTCGCCGGTGACGCCGTACCAGGGGTTGAAGTCGGGGTGGCGGCAGTACGCGCCCGCCTCCGTGCCGCAGTCCTCCACGTCGATGAAGCCGCGGAGCATGTAGCGGCCCGCGGGCACCAGGCTGAAGCTGAAGGGCGCGACGAAGGGACCGGCGGAGCCCCCGGTCAGCGCCGGGCCGAAGACGCGCTCGGACGGGACGACGGTGAAGGTGATGGGACGCCCGGTGCCCTGCGGCGGCGGGGGCCGGTTGGCGTCGTAGAGGAACACCACCACGTTGCCCCGCGCGCGCGAGTTCACCACCAAGTGGCCGTCGATGCGCGCCGTGCGCGTGCTCTGCCGCACGTCGGCGGTGGGCACCACGGGCGGCGACTCGCAGCCCACGGCGAGGAGCGACGCGAGGACGAGGCCGCCAGCGGCCCGCTTCCAGGACAGGGTGGGGCGGCTCATGGAGTCACCGTCAGGGTCGCGTAGACGCGCCGCTCGATGCGATTGCCAAGGGGGTGCTGCGAGTGCGCGCCGCCCAGGTGGCTGCCCACCAGCGCGACGGTGACGGTGTCCTTCACCGCCATGTAGCCCACGCGCGCGTTGACGACGGTGTAGGCCCGCAGCGGGTTGGACACCAGGTCGATGCGCGTGGGGTCCGCGGCGGCGGGCTCGCGCTCAATCCAGGTGGAGGCGGAGGTGTAGGCCGCGTCCACGCCGAACTCCAGGTCCGCGCGCGAGCGGTAGGTGAGGCCGCCATACAGCCGGAACTGGGGCGCCTGGTTGCAGGGCCCGCACTCGTCCGCAGACTCGCGGTCGGAGGTGATGTCCTGGAGCGACGCGCTCAGCTTGAGGCCCAGGCCGTCCACCGGCGCCAGCGTGATGCCCGCCTCGGCGCCGCGCGCGGTGTAGATGGCGTCCTCGTTCACGAAGGACGAGGTTCCCAGCAGGAACGAGCCGGTGCCCGGGTCATACGACTGCCCCGGAGGCAGCCGCCGCACCGCGGACAGGCCGATGAGGTCTCTCACCGTGTTCTGGTAGGCGGCCACGTCCAGGTCGATGCCCAGCTCCGGGAACTCGCCGCGCCAGCCCAGCTCGAAGGCGGTGAGGCGCTCGGGGCGCAGCTGCTGGTTGCCGGTGGTGAGCGAGCTGGCGCCGTTGACGCCGGGCACGGGCACCGTGAGCTGCGTGTAGCTCTCCAGGAACGTGGGCTCGCGGAAGGCGGAGGCCGCGCTCGCGCGGAAGGCGTGGTTCTCCAGCGGCTTGAACAGCGCGGAGATGCGCGGCGAGTGCGCCAGGCCCGGGCGGCCCAGGTTGAGCAGCGGGTGCCGGTCCACGCGGTAGCTGGCCACCAGGGACAGCGGCTCCACGATGCGCCAGTCATCCTGGACGAAGAAGGCCGTGTGCACCTGCTCGCGCAGCGGGCCCAGGTAGTCGCCCCAGGCCACGCGCTTGAGCCGGCCCTCCACGCCCACGTTGAGCTGGTGGATGCCGCCCAGCTCGAAGTCGCGCGCGAAGAGCAGCTCCGCGTTGAAGAGGTTGGAGCTGAGCGACGTCACCAGCGAGCGCTGGCCGGTGGGCTCGTACTGGGGGCCCGCGTCGCTGGAGATGTGGTTCCAGAACGTCTTCAGCTTCAGCGGCCCCAGCTCCACGTCGCCCTTGGCGAAGGCGTTGAGGCCGTCGATGAAGTAGTTGCGCAGCAGGCCCGGCGGGTAGATTTCCGTGGTGAAGCGGTTCACGCCGCCGGAGAGGCCCACCTTGCGGCCCTCGGCGAAGGTGTACTCGGCGGACAGCGAGCCGCGCGCGCCGCGGGCGCCCAGGTCCGGGTCGGGGCCGCGCAGCGTGATGTCCGGCAGGCCGCCGTCGTAGTCGCGGCTCCACTTGTCCGTCTGCGAGTAGCCCGCCGCCGCCCGGTAGCGCAGGCCCCCCGAGGCGCCGTGGCTCACGAACGAGCCCGCGGCGGTGTTGCCCGTTCCGCCGGTGACGGTGAACTGCGCGCGCGGGCCCGTGCCCGGGGCGCGGGTGATGATGTTGACCACGCCCAACATGGCGTTGGCGCCGTACAGCGCGCTGCCCGGGCCGCGGATGACCTCGATGCGCTCAATCTCCTCCAGGCCAATGGGGATGGAGGACCAGATGGTGAGGCCGAGGAAGTCCTGGTACTCCGTGCGGCCGTCCACCAGCACCAGCACCTTGTTGGCGATGCGCTGGTTGAAGCCGCGCAGCGACACGTTGGCGCTGCCCACGCCCAGGGCCATCACGTCCGCGCCCGGCACGCGCCGCAAGAGCTCCGGCAGCGTGGTGGCGCCCGACAGGCGGATGTCCTCGGCGGTGATGACGGTGGTGGCGTTGGGGGCCTCCAACGAGGACTGCGCGCGGCGGCTCGCCGTCACGACGCGCTCCTCGTAGGGCACCGCGCCCAGGTCCGCGCCGCTGGCCGCGTCGTCGCCGCTGGCGGGCGTGGCCCCGCCGGGCGCCAGGCCGGGAAGCGCCGCCGGGCCCGCTGGCACGGCCTCCGCGCGCTCCACGGCCCTCTCCAGCCGCTCCAGCAGCGCGGCGAGCTGCTGCTGCGTCTGCACGCTGGCCGGCGGCGGCGGCATGGGGAGGGCGGACGTGTCCTGCTGGGGCGCGGCGGCCTGGGCCTCCGCGTCCTTCAGCTTCTGCTCCAGCGCCACCACGATGGGCCGCACCGTCGCCGCGTCCGGCGGGTTGGTGGCGAGGTAGCGCTGGTAGACGTCCAGCGCCGCCAAGGGCTGGCCCGCGTCCTGGTACGCGCGGGCGATGTTGAAGAGTACGTTGGGGTGCGGCTTGATGGCGTACGCGGCCTCGAGCTCGGCGATGCCCTCTTCGTACTGCTTCTGGGCGATGAGGCTCATGCCATTGCGGAAATGGCGCCGGGCCTCAAGGCGGGCGTCCGCCAGGGCCTCCCCCGCGCACAGACACACCGCGAGGAGGCCCGCTCGTTTGAGGGCTGTCAGGGTTTTCACTAGTACGGGTCGTCCTTGTAGGCCGACGAGTCAGGGCCCTTGCCGGGCCGCGTGCTCGTCTTCTTCTTGGGCACGAGCTTCTGCGTGAAGCGCTCCTCGGGGCCAGCACCGCGGGCGACGGAGCGCGTGCGCTGATAGCCCTCCATCGTGAAGGTCAGCGCCGCTTGCGCCACGCCGCTTTCATCCGGGGCCACCTCGAGGTTCAGCGGCGTCTCGCCCAGGTCCTTGCCTTCGTACGTCACGCGCGCGCCCAGGGGCTCGCTGACGATGAGGAAGCGCACCGGCGCGGGCGCGAGGATCTCCAGCGGCGCCAGGTCCAGCTCCTCGTCCGCGAGGCCCTGCTCGGGCGGCCGCTGCGCGGCGGGCTCCTGGGCTTGCGCGGCGGCGGGCTCGCGCTGCGCGAGCGTGGGGGCCAGGGGCGAGATGGCGGGCGTGGGCGGCTCGGAGGGGCGGATCGCCAGGGTGATGGCGGCGCCGATGCCCACCAGCGCCGACGCGCCACCGAGCACGAGGGCCAGCGTCCTCGGCCCGCGCTTCGGCGGCGCCTCCTCCACCGAGATGTCCAGCGCCACCGTGGCGGGGCCCGAGCCCTGCGCCCCGTGAGGGCCGCTGCCGTGGGGGCCGCTGATGGGGCCGCTGCCGCCGACGTTGCCCGCGCCGAAGCGCGCGCCGCTGAAGGCGCCGCTGACGCCCACCGTGGACATGGTGCGGCGCATGGCGTCCAGCACCGCGTCCATGGACTGGTAGCGGTCCGCGGGGGCCTTGGCGAGGCACTTCATCACCAGGGCCTCCACCTCCGCGGGGATGCCGTGGCCGGGGTAGAGCGAGCCGAACGCGGGCGGCGGCTCGTTGATGTGTTTGACGATGACGTCGATGCTCTGCGAGGCCAGGAAGGGCGGGCGGCCCAGCAGCATCTGATAGAGCACCACGCCCATGCTGTACACGTCGCTGCGCGGGTCGGCGAAGTTGCGCGCCTGCTCCGGCGCCATGTACTGCGGCGAGCCGAGGATGATGCCCGCCTGCGTGAGCGACGTGTCCTGCGGCACCGGCGCGGCGTCACCGGTGAAGGACTTCACCAGGCCGAAGTCGAGCACCTTCACGATGTCATGGTCCGTCTCCTGGTTGAGGACCATGACGTTGGCGGGCTTGAGGTCGCGGTGGATGAGGCCGACCTTGTGCGCCTCGCGCAGGGAGCGGGCGATCTGCTGCGTGATGTTCAGCGCGCGCGGCCAGGGCAGGGGCCCCATCTGCGTGAGGAGCTGTCCCAGCGTCAGCCCCTCCAGGTACTCCATGGCGATGTAATAGATGCCGTCGTCCGTCTTGCCGTAGTCGATGACGGTGACGGTGTTCGGGTGGCGCAGCTTCGCGGTGACGCTGGCCTCCAGGAAGAAGCGCTTCTGGAAGCCGGGGTCCTTGCCCTCGCCGTACTGGGGGTTGAGCACCTTCAGCGCCACCAGCCGGTCGAGCGGTGACTGCATGGCCTTGTAGACGCGGCCCATGCCTCCGGCGCCGAGCGTCTCCATGATGCGGAAGCGCTCGTTGAGGACCCGGCCCAGCATGGGGTCCGCGACGTCGGGTGGGGCGCCATTCGTCGGGGCGTTGCTCTCCATCATGACTGCCCCCACCGACCGGTAAGGCACTGGACACGCCGGTCGAACATGGAGGCAGATGCTAACACTGCAATCGTCCACCTCCCAAGCGACCTGCCGGGTTGGCGCAGTGCGCCACCGGCCGAGAATCCGGCTCGGGCGCTACAACGTTTCACAGACGACACAGGTGCGTGAATCCATGACTCGGAGTGTGGCGTGTGGCCATGCACCGCGCGCTGGCGCGTGCGACAGGTCCGTTGCACGGCCGCGGGCGCGCTAGGTTGCGGCTCCGCATGAATGCCCGACTTTCCGAGTTGCTGTCCGCGGCGCCGCCCCATCCCCGCCGCGTCGTGTGCCTCACGGAGGAGACGACGGAGGTGCTCTACCGCATCGGCGCGGAGGACCTGGTGGTGGGCGTGTCCGGCTTCACGGTGCGCCCCCCGGAGGCGCGCAAGAAGCCGCGGGTCAGCTCGTTCCTGGACGCGAACTTCGAGCGCATCCTGGAGCTGAAGCCGGACCTGGTGCTGGGCTTCTCCGACTTGCAGGCGGACATCGGCCGGGAGCTGGCGAAGCGGGGCGTGCCCGTCTACCTGTTCAATCAGCGCTCCATCGCGGAGATTCTCCAGTCGGTGCGGCTGACGGGCGCGCTGGTGGGCCGGCCCGAGGCCGCCGAGGCGCTGGCCACCGAGCTCACCGCGAACCTGGCGCGGCACGCGGACGCGGCTGAGTCGCTGCCGCGCAAGCCGCGCATCTTCTTCGAGGAGTGGCACGAGCCGCTCATCTCCGGCATCCGCTGGTGTTCGGAGCTGGTGGAGCTGGTGGGCGGCGTGGACGTGTGCCGCGAGTCGCGCGCGTCGCAGGGCGCGCAGGGCCGCATCTTCCCCCCGGAGGAGGTGGCGCGCCGGGCGCCCGAGGGCGTCATCGCGAGCTGGTGCGGACGCAAGGCGAAGCGGGAGAAGATCGTGGCGCGCCCGGGGTGGGAGCGGGTGCCCGCGGTGCTGGAGGATCAGCTCTACGAGGTGAAGAGCTCGCTCATCCTCCAGCCGGGGCCGGCCGCCCTGTCGGACGGCGTGGACCGGCTGGCGCGCATCGTCGCCGCGGTGGCGCGGGGGGAGAAGCTGCCACCCCTGCGCCAGGGCGAGCTGCGCTCGGCCGGGGCCTAGAAGTCCTTCACCCGGTCGGCGAGGCCCGGGTCCTCGACGAAGGCGTTGGAGTTGCCCTGGATGTTGGCGATGCGGCGGTTGCGCTCGAGCTCGGCGGTGTCCACCGCGTCGAGCTTGTTCCACGCCTTGAGGACCGCCTCCTCGTCGTTGGGGATGGACTTGTTGTAGGTGGCCGAGAAGTAGAACATCGCCCGGGCCACGTTGCCCTTGTGGGAGTCGGGCGGCTCGAACACCAGCTGGCCGCGTGCGTCGGTGCCCAGCTTGGCGCCGTTCTGGCTCCAGCGCACGTTGACCACCTCGCCGAAGGGGAAGCTGCTGCGGCGCGAGTTGGCCTTGCTGTCGGTGGGGTAGAGGTGGTGCAGGTCGCTCTTGGCGGCGCCCGTGGCGCCCTTGGACTGCGGCCAGGTGTGCTCGGTGTTCATCACCGAGTTGTTGGGAATCTTGCCGCCCTTGACCTGGGCGCCCGTGTACACGCAGACGACGTTGCCGTTCTCGTTCACGTCCAGGCTGGAGAACATCAGCCGGCGGGCCTCGTTGTAGCTGACCACCTTCTTGCCGGACGAGTAGTCCTGGAGCGCGTCCAGCAGCGCGCCGTCGCGCAGGCCCTCGAAGAGGCCGCCTTCGGGCTCCTCCGGCTCCTCGGGACCCGTGACGGGCGTCTCGGGAACGATGTCCAGGCCCCACTCGTGGAGCGTGCCGGTGTCGCCGCGCGCCGCGTCCTGCACCGACAGCGTCCAGGCGCCCTTCGTGGGCTCGCCCTTGAACGCGGACAGGTCGAAGCTGCCCTTCAGGTCATCCGCCGAACCGCCCTGGCGGTTGGACACCACCGCGCTCTTGCCGGACGGCGACGTCAGCGTCACCTTCAGGTCGCCCCGGTAGGTGTGCTCGATGTCCAGGTTCAGCTTGAGCGACTCCACCGTGGCGTCCTCGGGGACGTCGAGGGTGCTCTCGATGGTGGTGTTGTCCTTGATGTCCGCGTTGGGACGGGTGCTGTGGACCAGCGGGGTGGCGCTTGCGCCCGCGGCGGCCTTCAGGCCCGCGGCCGGCGTCGGGAGCTGGGGCACGAAGACGGCGCCGAGCTTCGTCAGCATCGAGGGCGTGGAGCCCTCCAGTCCCGGCCGCGAGGGCTGGAACGAGCTGGTGGCCAGGGAGTTCGTCCGAGGGGCGGCGGACGGTGTCTCACGGGCGGTTTCGGTGGTCGGGCGAGCGAGGAGGGGCGAGCGGCGGGGGCCGACGACGCTGGTCATGCCGTCATTATCCTCGGCCGGGGCTTCGCGGTTGCTTCCCCAGTGGATAATTTTGACGCAACCGCGAATACCCAAAATCCGGTGATGTAACAGTGAGCGGCATTGTCCCGGGGGACAGTGGCGCGCTCGTGACAGGATGCCCGCGTGCCGCTCCCGCTGCCTGCCCTGCTGTTGGTCACCGTCCTCGCGGTAGCGCCCGCCACCTCAGAGGCCGCGTCCGAGCCGGACGACACCTCCGCGTCACCCGACGTGGCGGCGGGCATCGAGAACTACGAGGACGCGCTCATCGAGGCGGCGCTGAAGCGGCACGGCCGGGAGCTGGAGCCCTCGCCGCAGGGCAAGGTGCTGTCCGAGGTGCTGGTGGACACCGAGGACGTGGTGGCGGAGATCGACCCGTTCCCGGACTTCCTCAACATCTTCCACGCCCGGACGCGGGAGGACGTCGTCCGCCGCGAGGTGCTGCTCTCGGTGGGCAAGCCCTACTCGGAGCAGCTCGCGCAGGAGACGGCGCGCAACCTGCGCGGCCTGCGCCTGTTCTCCATGGTGCGCCTGGTGCCGGTGAAGGGGCGCACGCCGGACACGGTGGCGCTGATGGCCGTCACCAAGGACATCTGGTCGCTGCGGCTCAACAGCGACTTCGCGGCGGTGGGCTCGCTGCTCCAGTACCTGAAGCTCCAGGGCACGGAGCAGAACTTCCTGGGGCGCGGCAAGCGCATCGCCGTGGACTTCGTCCTCCGCCAGGACACGCTCAGCCTGGGGCAGAGCTACACCGACCCGCGCGTGCTGGGCAGCTGGTGGTCGCTCAGCGAGTCCATCGCCGTCATCCAGGGGCGGGAGAGTGGCAAGACGGAGGGCTCGCGCGGCAGCCTCTCCGTGAGCCGGCCGCTGTATTCATTGTCCACGCCGTGGAGCGCCAGCGCCTCCGTGGCCTGGAACGTGGAGACCAACCGCGTCTACCGGGGGGCCTCCATCTGGCAGCTCCCGTTCCCCGGCGGGCCGGCGGTGCCCTACGTCTACCGGACCGAAGAGGTGGTGGGCGGCTTCGCGTACACCCGCTCCCTGGGCGCGCGCTACAAGTGGAACATCGGCGGCACGGTGGGCGCCTACCACTACGGCTACGGCGCGCCCAAGGCGTCCGCGCTCACCCCGGAGCAGTCGGAGTGGTTCAACCGCAACTACCTGCCGCGCGCCGAGGACGCGGGCTACGTGGGCCTCAGCCTGCGCGCCTTCGACGCGCGCTACGAGGTGCTGCGGGACGTGGACTCGTACGTCCTGGCCGAGGACTTCCAGATGGGGCACTGGATTTCCGCCACGCTGCGCTACGCGCCGCCCGTGTTCGGTGAGCGCAGCCACTTCGCCGAAGGCGGCCTCGCGCTGCGCTACCGCTTGCGGCTGGGCGACACGCTCACCACCGCGTCCGTGTCGGGCGCCATCCGCCGGCAGTTGGGGGAGCGCGGCGCGTGGAACAACCGGCGCTGGGCGGCGGAGCTGATCGAGGTGTCCCCCAAGGTGCTGGGTGGCCGCTTCGTGGCGCGCGGGCTGCTGGATGTGAACATCGACGACTTGTTCGACCGCATCCACCTGCTGGGCGGCGCCAACGGCCTGCGCGGCGCGGGCGCGGACGCGTACTCGGGCCGGCGGCTGCTGCTCTTCAACCTGGAGTACCGGAGCCGGCCCATCGTCGTGAAGACGGTGCACCTGGGCGGGGTGCTCTTCTGGGACTCGGGCAGCGCCTTCAACGACAGGCCCGCCATGGTGCACACGGTGGGCATGGGCCTGCGGCTGCTCTTCCCGCAGTTCAACGTGCTGCCGTTCCGCGTGGACTTCGGCTACGTGCTCAACGACGCCCGGCCGCCGCCGGGCAGCCGCTTCTCCTTCGCGGGCGGCCAGATGACGGACATCCGGCCCAACTTCATGGAGACGCCGCTGTAGCGGACGGGCCGCGCCTCACGGCGGCTCGGTGCGCAGCAGCTCCCGGAAGAGCACGTCCGCCGCGTCCCGGAACAGCGCCCCGGACGCGAGCAGCCCGCCGCAGTGGTGGGGCTCGCGCGCCAGCGTCAGCGCCACCGTCTTGCCCAGCACCGCGTCCCAGAAGGGCCCGGAGTCCTCCGGAAGCAGGAACTCGCGAATCACCTGCTGGGGCCAGGGCAGCACCGTGGTGGGGTCGGCGTCGCTCAGGGAGGTGAAGCAGTCCAGGTCCACGTCCAGCAGCACGCGCTCGGCGGCGTCCAGCACGTCGCGCACGGCGTCGCCGGGGGCGGGGCGGCTCCAGGCCTCGGCGGCCCGGTCCACGGTGGACACCGCCACCAGCCGGTGCGGACGGCCCCGGGTGTCCACATAGGTGTCGGCGGTGAAGGCGCCCCGGGGGCGGGTTCGGGCAATCAGGAGGGCGTCACCCACCAGCCCCGCCTCCATGGCCGCGAGGATGTGGTCATAGTTGCGGACATCCAGGGAATAGCGGGCGTGCTCGTCCAGGGCGCGCAGCCCGGCCGACCTGTCTGGCACGGCGGCGGGCCGCTGGGGCACCACGGTGTCCAGGTGCCGGTCCAACGTCACCAACAGTGCGGGATTGCCCGCGTCGCCCAGGGCGCAGGCCCAGGCGGGGAGGGCGAGCCGGTGCGGGTCGAACACGTACGCGTCCGAGGGGCCTCGGCCTCCGCCCAGGCCCAGCCGGATGATGCCGGCCAGGCGCAGGTGCCGCGGGGCGTCGTCTTCCGTGTCCATGACGTCGGGAATCCTCCAGCGCGCCGGGCGTTTGCTCCGGCCTCGTGGCCGCCGAGTGTAGGCTGCCCCGTGCACCTTTCCACGAAAGGAGCCCCGCCCTTCCCGCGGGGATTCGACGACGCATGCGCCACGTCCTCACCGCCGCGCTCCTGCTTGCGAGCGCCACTCCCTACGCCCAGGAGCAGAAGCCCCTGACCATGTCCAAGACGCAGGTGTCGCAAGACCCCTTCCTGCGCCAGTTCTCGGAGACGCGCCGCTTCATGAGCGGCCGGCCCGGCGGCGTGCGCATCTCCCCCGACGAGAAGAGCATCCTCTTCCTGCGCACCCAGCCCACGTCCAACGTGCAGACGCTGTACGCGTTCGACGTGGAGAGCGGGCAGACGCGCGAGCTGCTCACGCCCGAGGCCATCCTCAAGGGCGCCGAGGAGACGCTCACCACCGAGGAGAAGGCCCGCCGTGAGCGCATGCGCGTCAGCGCCCGGGGCATCACCAGCTACCAGGTGTCCGACGACGGCAACCGGCTGCTGGTGCCCCTGTCCGGCCGCCTCTACGTAGTGGACCGCGTCAGCGGCAAGGTGACGGAGCTGAAGACGGGCCCGGGGACGCTGGACCCGCGCTTCTCGCCGGACGGCAAGCAGGTGGCCTACGTGCGGGACAACGACGTGTACCGCATCGACGTGGCCGCCAACCGCGAGCAGCGCGTCACCAAGGGCGGCTCCGCGGCGAAGTCGCACGGCGTGGCCGAGTTCGTCGCCCAGGAGGAGATGGGCCGCTTCACCGGCTACTGGTGGAGCCCGGACGCGAAGTCCGTGGCCTACACGGAGTCGGACACGTCGGAGGTGGAGAAGCTCACCATCGTCGACGTCATGCACCCCGAGCGTGGCGGCGAGGAGTTCGCGTACCCGCGGCCGGGCAAGGCCAACGCCAAGGTGCGGCTGGGCATCAGCCCCGTCACCGGCGGGCGCACGGTGTGGGCGCAGTGGGACGCGGCCAGGTACCCGTACCTGGCCACCGTGGCGTGGCCCAAGGGCGGCCCGCTCACCGTGCTGGTGCAGAACCGGGAGCAGACGGAGCAGAAGCTGCTGGCGGTGGACCCGCGCACGGGCAAGTCGAAGGAGCTGCTCACGGAGACGGACAAGGCGTGGCTCAACCTGGAGCAGGCCTTCCCGCTGTGGCTGGAGGATGGCAGCGGCTTCCTCTGGTACACCGAGCGCAACGGCGGCCCGGAGGTGGAGCTGCGCAACGCGGATGGCTCGCTGGCGCGCAGCGTGGTGAAGCCGGACGCGGGCTTCCGCTCGCTGGCGCGCTACGTCCAGAAGGAGGACACGCTCTACTTCAACGGCGGCCCCAACCCCACGCAGAGCCACCTGTGGCGCGTGAAGGCGGGCGGCGCGCCGGAGAAGGTGACGGCGGGGCTCGACATCGAGTCCGGCACGGTGTCCAAGAGCGGCGGGCTGGTGGTGATGAACGGCCAGGGCCTGAAGGCCATGCCCCAGGTGCAGGTGGTGCGCGCGGACGGCACCCGCGTGGGCGCGCTGCCCTCGGTGGCGCAGGAGCCGCCCTACGTCCCCAACGTGGAGCAGCGGCAGGTCGGCCCCGAGCGCTTCTGGACGTCCCTGGTGCGCCCGCGCGACTTCACGCCCGGCAAGAAGCTGCCCGTCATCGTCGAGGTGTACGGCGGCCCCACCACCACGGTGGTCCACAAGAGCATGGCCGCGCACCTGATGTCGCAGTGGGTGGCGGACCAGGGCTTCCTCGTCGTGAAGATTGACGGCCGGGGCACCCCGCTGCGCGGCGCGAAGTGGGAGCGCGAGGTGAAGGGCGACTTCGCCGGCGTCACGATTGAAGACCAGGCCGCCGCCATCCAGGCGCTGGCGAAGGAGGTCCCGGAGATTGATTTGGCCCGCGTGGGCATCTCCGGCTGGAGCTTCGGCGGGTACATGGCCGCCCTGGCCGTGCTCAAGCGCCCGGACGTCTTCAAGGCCGGCGTGGCCGGCGCCCCGGTGGTGGACTGGCTGGACTACGACACCCACTACACCGAGCGCTACCTGGGCGTGCCGCAGCAGCACCCGGAGGCCTACGAGAAGAGCTCGCTGCTCACGTACGCGAAGCAGGACAAGCCCATGGGCAAGCTGCTGCTCATCCACGGCACCGCGGATGACAACGTGTACTTCTTCCACACGCTGAAGCTGAGCGACGCGCTCTTCCGCGCCGGCAAGCCGCACGACTTGCTGCCGCTCAGCGGGCTGACGCACATGGTGCCCGACCCGCTCGTGACGCAGCGTCAGTGGGAGCGCGTCATGGACCACTTCAAGCGCAACCTGTAGGCCGCGCGGCCGTCAGGCCTTGAATAAACAGAGGCCCGGTCCCCAGGTGGTGGGGCCGGGCCTCGTGTCATCGGCCAGTCCGGTGGGAGTGGCTGACGGACGCGTCAGGCGGCGCGGACGTTCTGCGCCTGCAGGCCCTTGGGGCCGCGGGTGACTTCGAACTCCACCTTCTGGCCCTCGGCCAGGGTGCGGAAGCCGTCCATGTTGATGGCGGTGTGGTGGCAGAACACGTCCTCACCACCGCCGTCCTGGGTGATGAAGCCAAAGCCCTTCGCGTCGTTGAACCACTTCACGGTACCGGTTGCCATTGCGCTTCCTTCAGTCTTGCGGGGCGGCGCGAGGAGAGCCGCCCGTTCTTCCCGCCCCCCGACAACCGGGAGACACTCCCAGTTGTAGTGAAACGGCCGGCTGGAAGTCCAGCCGGCCGCCCGGAATGCAAGTCTTGCCCGGAGACCGGGGCTGACGTCAGACGTCGAGGAGCAGCCGCTCCGGGTCCTCGATGCACTCCTTCACGCGCACCAGGAACTGCACCGCCTCGCGGCCGTCCACCAGGCGGTGGTCGTAGGTGAGGGCGATGTACATGATGGGCCGGATGACGACCTGGCCGTCGCGGGCCACGGGGCGCTCGACGATGTTGTGCATGCCCAGGATGCCCGTCTGCGGCGGGTTCAGGATGGGCGTGGACAGCATGGAGCCGAAGATGCCGCCGTTGGTGATGGTGAAGGTGCCACCCTGCAGGTCGGCCAGGGCCAGCTTGTCGCTGCGCGCCTTGGTGCCGAGCTCGCCGACGGTCTTCTCCAGCTCCGCCAGGCCCTGCTTGTCCGCGTTGCGCACCACCGGCACCACCAGACCGCGGCTGCCGCTGACGGCCACGCCGATGTCGTAGTAGTGCTTGAAGATGACGTCCTCGCCGTCGATCTCCGCGTTGATTTGCGGGAAGGCCTTGAGGGCCTCGACGGACGCACGGATGAAGAAGCTCATGAAGCCGAGCTTCACGCCGTGCTTCTGCTGGAACTTGTCGTTGTACTTCTTGCGCAGGGCCATCACCTCGCCCATGTCCACCTCGTTGAAGGTGGTGAGCATGGCGGCGGTGGACTGGGCCTGGATGAGGCGCTCGGCCACGCGCTTGCGCAGCGGCGTCATCCGCACGCGCTCCTCGCGAGCGGCGTTCGGGCGGGGGCCGGCGGGCTGCGCCGGGGCGGCGGGGGCCTGGGCGGGCGTGGACGGGCCCTTGAGCTGACCCAGCACGTCGTCCTTGTGCACGCGGCCACCGGAGCCGCTGCCCTTCACCTGGGAGATGTCCACCCGGTTCTCCTCGGCCACCTTGCGCGCGGTGGGCGTGGAGCGGGCGTCGGAGCCGGAGGCCGCGGGCGCCTCGGGAGCGGGCGCAGCCGGAGCCGCAGCCGGGGCGGCGGGCTTGGCGGCGGGGGCACCCGCGCCGGCCTCGATGAGCCCGAGCACCTCGCCCACGCGGACCTTGTCGCCCTCCTTGAAGGCGATGCTGGACAGCGAGCCCGCGGACGGGGCCGGCACGTCGATGGTGACCTTGTCGGTCTCCAGGACGACGAGCGGCTCGTCGGCGGTGACGGCGTCACCCGGCTTCTTGTTCCACTTGCCGATGACGGCTTCGGTGATGGATTCGCCCAGGGGCGGCACTTTGATTTCAACGGCCATTCTTGGTCCCTCGGAGGATGGCTTCCTCGATGATGAGCTGCTGCTCGTACTCGTGGGTCTTGGGGAAGCCCGTGGCGGGGCTGGCGGCTTCGGCCCGACCGATGTAGCCGATCTTCACCTGCTGCTGCGACTGCGTGGACGCCAGGTCGTGGAGGCGGGGGAACATGAAGTGCCACGCGCCCGCGTTGCGCGGCTCCTCCTGCACCCAGAGCAGCTCCGCGAGCTTCGGCATCTTCGCGATGAGCCCCGTCAGCGCGTCCGCGGGGAACGGGTAGAGCTGCTCCAGCCGGACGATGGCGATGCTCTCGTCCTTGCGCTCGTCCCGCGCCTTCACCAGGTCGTAGTACACCTTGCCGCTGCACAGGATGAGCCGCGTCACGTTCGCCGGGTCCACCCGGTCCAGGATGACTTCCTGGAAGGTGCCCGTGGCCAGCTCGTCCACCTTGCTGGTGGCCTCCGGCCGGCGCAGCAGGCTCTTGGGCGACATGATGACCAGCGGCTTGCGCACCGGGCGCAGCACCTGGCGGCGCAGCAGGTGGAAGATCTGCGCCGGCGTCGTCGGGTAGCAGACCTGGATGTTGTCCTCGGCGCACAGGTCCAGGAAGCGCTCCAGCCGCGCGCTGGAGTGCTCCGGGCCCTGGCCCTCATAGCCGTGCGGCAGCAGCATGGTGAGACCGCTGAGGCGGCGCCACTTGCTCTCACCGGCGGCGATGAACTGGTCGATGATGATCTGCGCGCCGTTGCCGAAGTCGCCGAACTGCGCTTCCCAGGCCGTCAGGCCGTCCGGCACGTCCAGGCTGTAGCCGTACTCGAAGCCGAGCACGCCCATCTCCGACAGCGGGCTGTTGTAGATGTGGAAGCCGTTCTTGCCCTGGCCGCTGATGAACTGGCGCAGGGGGACGAACTTCTCGCCCGTCTTCACGTCGTGCACCACCGCGTGGCGGTGGCTGAAGGTGCCGCGCTCGCAGTCCTGGCCGGTGATGCGGACGTTGTAGCCCTCGGCGAGCAGCGTCGCGTAGGCCAGCGACTCGCCCTCGCTCCACTGCAGCTCGCCGCTGTCCAGCATGCCCAGGCGCTTCTTGATGACGGTGCGCTCCACGTCGCGGTGGACGTTGAAGCCCTCCGGCAGCGTGGACAGCTTGCGCAGCGCATCGCACAGCACCTGCTTGTCCACCGCGGTGGACACGTCCGGGGCGCTCTTCAGCGAGCCGCCCTGGTAGGGCTTCCACAGGCCCTCCAGCGCGCTGGGCTCCTTGAACTGGCTCTCCTGGCGCGCGCGGGTGAGGGCCGCGTCGAAGTCCTGCTGGCACTTCTGCTTGATGGCCTCGGACTCCTCGGCCGGAATCTTGCCCTGCTCGGCCAGCTTCGCCGCGTAGAGCGTGCGCACCGTCGGGTGCTTGCGGATGATGTCGTACATCGCCGGCTGGGTGAACGCGGGCTCGTCACCCTCGTTGTGGCCGTAGCGGCGGTAGCAGACCAGGTCGATGACGACGTCCGTCTTGAACGTCTGGCGGTACTCGGCCACCAGCTTCGCGATGTGGACGCAGGCCTCCGGGTCATCTCCATTCACGTGGAAGATGGGGATGTCCAGCATCTGCGCGATGGCGGTGGAGTAGATGGACGAGCGCGAGTCGTGCGGGTCGGTGGTGAAGCCGACCTGGTTGTTGATGACGACGTGGACCGTGCCGCCCGTGGTGTAGCCCCTGAGGCCGGACAGGTTGAGCGTCTCCGGCACCACGCCCTGACCGATGAAGGCCGCGTCGCCGTGGATGAGCAGCGGCATCACGCCGGTGCGCTCGGTGTCGCCGCCGCGGTCCTGCTTGGCGCGCACGCGGCCCTCCACCACCGGGTCCACCGCTTCCAGGTGGCTGGGGTTGAAGGCCAGCGACAGGTGCAGCTTCTTGCCCTGGCGCGTGGTGTGGTCCGACGAGAAGCCCATGTGGTACTTCACGTCGCCGCGGCCCAGGTAGGCCTGCGGGTTGCGGGGGCCGTCGAACTCGCTGAAGATCTGATCCGGCTTCTTGCCCAGGATGTTCGTCAGCACGTTGAGGCGGCCGCGGTGGGCCATGCCGATGACGATCTCCTTCAGGCCCATGCCGGTGGCCACCTCACCCAGCGCGTCCAGCATGGGGATGAGCGACTCGCCACCGTCCAGGCTGAAGCGCTTGGCGCCCACGTACTTGGTGTGGAGGAAGTGCTCGAAGCCCTCCGCGTAGGACAGCTTGGTGAGGATGTGCCGGCACTCGTCCGGGGAGAAGTCCGTGCGGTTCTCCACCGACTCCATCCGGTGCATCAGCCAGCGGCGGCGCTGGCTGTCGAGCATGTGCATGTACTCGATGCCGATGGTGTCCGTGTACGTGCGGCGCAGGCGCGCCAGCAGGTCGCCCAGGCGCACGCGCTGGTCGCCGAACACGCCGTTGGTCTCCACGAGCTGCTGGGCCTCGGCGTCGGTGAAGTGGCTGTCATCCACCAGGCCCACGTCCGCCACGTGCTCCAGCGCGGGGCGCGCGCGGCCGAGCGGATCCAGCTTGGCGCGCAGGTGGCCGCGCAGGCGGAAGGCGAAGATGACGTGGTCCACGCGGGCCTGCAGCGCCGCGACGTCCTGCGAGGGCGCGGCGGCGACAGGGGCCGCCACCGGCGCCGCGGCGGGGGCCTGGGCCTTGGCGGCCTTTCCGTTCGCCTTGCTCGCGGCGGGAGCCGGTGCCGGCTCCAGCAGCTTGGTGCTGAAGATGGGTCGGCCGGCGCCGTTGCTGCGGTCGAAGACCTCGCGCCAGCTCGCATCCACGCTGGCGGGGTCCTCCAGGTATCGGGCGTAGAGGCCCTCGATGAAGTCGATGTTGGCGCCGGAAAGGAACGTGTCCTGGAAATTCGCCATGGCGGTGTCGTCTTTTACTGGAAGGGCGCCCCGTTGGGGGGTTTTCGCAGCACCTTTTTGTCGCGGTTGCCCGGCGGGCGATAAGTCACACCACCTGCAGGGGAGCAGGTGGATTCATGCGCGGCGTGAGCGCAACTTCAACCGTTCCTTCCAGAAGGAATGCTAGAGAGCGCGTTTCGTCCTTTTCCCCTTCCCGCAAGAGGCCGTCTCCATGCTGCTCCAAGGCAAGAAGCTCCTCATCACCGGGGTGCTCACCCCCCAGTCCCTGGCCTATGGCATCGCCGAGCACGCGCTGGCGCAAGGCGCGGAAATCCTCCTCACCGGCTTTGGCCGGGCGAAGTCGCTCACCGAGCGGAGCGCCAAGCGCCTCAAGCCCGGGCTCGAGGTGCTGGAGCTGGACGTCACCAACCCGGAGCACTTCACCGCGCTCACCGCGTCGCTGCGGCAGCGCTGGGACCGGCTGGACGGCGTGCTGCACTCCATCGCGTATGCGCCCGAGGATGCTTTGGGCGGCAACTTTCTCAACACGCCGTGGGAAAGTGCACAGACGGCGTTCCGCATCTCCACGTTCTCCCTGAAGGAGCTGGCGGTGGCGTGCATGCCGCTGATGACGCAGGGGGGCTCCATCGTCACGCTGGACTTCGACAACCGCGTCGCCTGGCCCATCTACGACTGGATGGGCGTGTGCAAGGCGGCCCTGGAGGCCACGGTGCGCTACCTGGCGCGCGACCTGGGGCCCAAGGGCATCCGCGTCAACGCGCTGGCCGCGGGGCCCCTGGCCACCATCGCGGCCAAGGGAATCCCGGGCTTCAAGGCCCTGGAGCAGGGCTGGGGCACCCAGGCGCCCCTGGGCTGGAGCGCCAAGGACAGCCATGACCTGGTGGCCCGCACGGCCTGCGCCATGCTGTCCGACTGGCTGCCCTCCACCACGGGCGAAATGATCCACGTGGACGGTGGCTACCACGCCATTGGCGCGCCCCCGGTGCCGCCCGAGGCCGCCGCGGCCCCCGCCCAGCCCGGCTCCAAGCCCGCCGCCGAGTAGGCGTCCCCCGAGAGCCTCCGGGCTCGGGGGACAGCCCCATAGGTCATCCGACACCCGCCTGCCCGGCTGGATACCGGGCCGGGCCGCCCCCCTGTTCTCACGTGAGAGCCCTCACGGTAGAGTCGTGAACGTTTCGCAGGACGTTCCGCACGTCGCGGGCCTGCGCAGGAGCCGCCGCACAGTGAGCACCCACAGCACCAACGTCTTGCTGGTGGACGACAGCCCGACGGTTCGCAACATCGTCAAAATCTACTTGATGAACCTGAAGGTCTCGACCGTCGAGGCCGACGATGCGGCGCGGGGGCTTCAGATTCTCCGGCTGGTGCCGGTGAGCCTGGTCATCGCGGACATCAACATGCCGGGGATGGACGGCATCACCTTCGTGAAGGAGGTCCGGGCCAGCGCGATGCCGCAGGTGCGCTCGGTCCCCATCCTCCTGCTGACGGCGGAGAAGAACGTGGACCTGCGGCAGCGCGGCACCGAGGCCGGCGCCAACGCCTTCATCCAGAAGCCTGTGTCCCACCACGAGCTGACGGAGACCGTCCGTCAGTTCCTCACCAAGGCCTGACCGCCGTGAGCCTGCCGTCCCTGCTGCTCGTCGACGACAGCGACGCGATTCTCGCGCTGGAGCGGGCCATCCTCTCCGGCCACTACACCATCCACACCGCCAGCAACGGCCGCGAGGCCCTGGAGAAGGTGGGGCGCCTGCAGCCGGCGGCGGTGCTGCTGGACCTGTCCATGCCGGAGATGGACGGGGACGAGGTCCTCCAGCGGATGAAGGCGGACCCCGCCACCGCGGGCATCCCCGTCATCATCATCTCCTCGGAGAAGTCGCGCGCCGAGGCCTGCCTGGGGCTGGGGGCGGAGACGTTCCTGGCCAAGCCCTTCCGCGCGGACGAACTGCTGCAGACGGTGGGCGAGGCCATGGCGAGCGCCCGGCAGCGCGCGCGCACCGGCTCGCTGCTGGCCCTGCGCCTGACGGTGGGGGAGCTGGAGTTCGCCATCCCGCTGGACGCGGTGCGGGAGGTGCTGCTGCACCCGGCGACCCGGCCGCTGCCCACCGGGCCCGCCTACCTGCGGGAGTACGTGGAGGTCCGGGGCTCGGCGCTGTGCGTGCTGGACGTGGCGTGCCGCCTGGGCGTGGAGCACAAGGTGTCGCGCGTGGAGCGCATGCTCGTCGTCATCGAGTCGGAGGGCGTGTCGCTGGCGCTGGCGGTGGACACGGTGAAGGACCCGGAGGAGTACGCGTCGGAGGACATCGACCGGCGCGAGCGCGTGGGCGGCGCCGACCATGGCCTGCTGCGCGAGGGGCTCATCGGCATGCTGCGGCAGGGCGGGCGCTCGTTGCCCATCCTGGATCCGCGCGTCTTCATCTCACGGGGGCTGCTGCGGGAGCTGCCGTCGATGCTGGAGGCCGCGGAGGCCAGGCGGAGCGCATGAGCGGCGAGCTCGACCCGCGCCTCCTCACCCGCGCGCGGGAGGTGGTGGCCGCCATCACCGGCTTTCGTGAGGACGCCATCGCCGCGGAGGCGGTGGACCGCGTCATGCGCTCGGAGCTGGCGCGCGGGCGCACCCCGGCGGACCTGCTGGGAGAGCTGCTCTACCCCAGCTCCACGCTGGCCACCGTGCTGGTGAAGGCCATCCTGGTGGGGGAGACGTACTTCTTCCGCCACCCGGAGCACTTCCGCTTCCTCTCCCGCGAGGCCGTGCCCGCGGTGCTCCAGCGCGGCAGCCTGGCCCTGCGCGGCTGGAGCGCGGGGTGTGCCTCCGGCGAGGAGACGTACTCGCTGGCCGCGTGTCTCCAGGCGTCCGTGCCCCACGGCTTTCCCGTGGAGGTGCTGGGCACCGACATCCACGAGGCCAGCCTGGAGGCCGCGCGCCGCGCCACCTACGGCACCTGGTCCCGCCGCGAGTCGGCGCCGCGCCTCTTCCCGCTCTACACGGAGACGGGCGAGCGCGAGGTCACCATCCTTCCCGCCGTCCGCCGCATCACCACCTTCGCCCAGGCGAACCTGCTGGCGCCGCTGCCCGAGCGCTTCGGCCGCTTCGACTTCATCCTCTGCCGCAACGTGCTCACGTACTTCACCCCCGCCGCGCGTGACGCGGCCATCACCCTCCTGTCGCGCACGCTCAACCCCGGCGGCTGGCTCTTCCTGGGCGCCGTCGAGGTGGACCGCGTCCCCGCGGGCATGGTCCGCGAAGGGCCCCCGGAGCTGCAGGCCTTCCGGCTGCTCACGCCCGAGGAGCTGAACGCCCGCGCCGCCGCCGCGGCCCGCGCCGCCGCGCCCCGTCCCCCGGTGGCGCCCGTGCGCCGCCCCCCGCCTCCGGTGGCCGCTCCGGCGCGGGAGGTGGCCGTGGCGCCGCCGCCTCCGCCCACCCGGCAGCACCTGACGGCGCTGGAGCGCATCGAGGAGGGGGACGAGGTGGGAGCCTCCTCCGTGCTGGAGGCGCTGGTGCGTCAGGCGCCGGACTACCTTCCGGGCCTGCTGGAGCTGGCCCTGCTGCGGGAGCGCTCCGGGGCGCGTGAGGGCGCCGTGCCGCTGATGCGGGCGCTGCGCACGCGCGCGGAGCGCCTGCCGCCCGACCAACTCGTGGATGGGCCCGAGGCCCTGCCCGCGCGATTCTACCAGGCGTCCGCTGACGCCTACCTCAACCAGGGGGCGCTCGAATGAAGGTCACCCCGCGGACGTTGGAAGAGAGCCAGGAGGCGGAGGCGCGCGAGCTGTTGGAGCGGCGCGCGGCCCGCCTGCGAGAGCAGGGCGAGAGCGCCGTGGAGGAGGCGGTCCATTGGATCGCCGAGTTCCCGCTCGGCGAGGAGCGTTACGCGCTCTCCCTGGAGTCGCTGCGGGCGGCGCTGCCCCTGAAGATGGTGTCGGCGGTGCCGCTGTCGGCGCCGCACGTCGTCGGGGTGCTGCGCTTCCAGGGCCAGGTGCTGGCCGCGCTCAGCCTGGCGTCGCTGCTGGGCGGCCATGGCTGGCGGCAGGACCCGGCGGTGCTGCTGGTGGTGGACCGCGGGGACGGCGAGCTGTGCGCGCTGGACTGCGAGGCCATTCCCCGGCCCACCACGCTGCCGGTGAGCGCGGTGGAGGCGGCGCGCGTGCGCGCCGAGGGCGCGGTGATGGAAGTCTTCACGCAGGACCGGCAGCTCATCCACCTCATCGACCTGAAGCGCCTGTTCTCCGCCACGCGCGGCGCGGGAGCCCGTCATGCCCGTTGATCCGATGCTGCAGGGGCTCGTCGCGGGCTTCGCCGTCGAGGCCCAGGAGGTGGTCCAGAAGGTCACCATGGACCTGCTGGAGCTGGAGCGCGAGGGCCTGGAGACGGACGCCCTCACCAAGCTCTATGTCCGGCTGGGCCGGCATCTGCACACGCTGAAGGGCAGCGCCGCGTCGCTCGGCATGCAGGACCTGAGCGACATCGCCCACAAGCTGGAGGACGCGCTCGCCCCGCTGAAGTCGAACCCGCAGAAGATGCCCCGGCCCGTGGTGGACGTGCTGCTCCACGGCCTGGACCTCTTCCTGCTGCGCGCGCAGGCGCACGCGGATGGCCGGGGTGACGCGCTGCCCGACCCCGCCGCCGCCCTGGCGCAGTTGGTGGCGGACGCGCCGCCGCCCGAGGAGGCCGCCGCGATGGGCGCCTCCGGGGTCGCCGCGGTGTCCGCGCCCGTGGCCGCTCCAGCGCCCGAGCCCGTCTCGGTGCCGGACGCGATGCCGGAGTCCTCGGACGCGGGCTGGCGCGTGTCGGCGTGGCAGGTGACGGCGCTGATGCGCGAGGTGGAGCGCCTGCGCGAGGTGCGCCTGCGGGTGGAGGAGCGGGGCCGCGAGCTGGAGCGGGCCGCGCAGTTGCTCGCGAAGCAGGGGCTGCTCGCGGAGACGGCCGAGGCGCGCACCGCGCTGTCGGGCACCGCGCGCTCGCTGCGCACCGACGGCGAGGAGACGAGCGACATCGTGGACGCGCTGGAGGAGGGCCTCAAGGCCATCACCACGCGCCCGGTGCGCACCATCCTGGACCCGCTGCAGCGCATGGTGCGGGACTTGTCGCGCCAGCTGGGCAAGGAGGCGCGGCTGTCGGTGGTGGGCGCCGAGGTGTCGCTGGACCGGCGCCTGTTGGAGAAGCTGCAGGGCGCGCTGGTGCACCTGCTGCGCAACGCCGTGGACCACGGGCTGGAGCTGCCGGCGGACCGCGAGCGCGCGGGCAAGCACCACGAGGGCGCGCTCACGCTGCGCGTGGAGCAGCAGGGCAACCTGCTCTACCTGGAGGCGTCGGACGACGGCGCCGGCATCGACGTGGAGACGGTGCGCCGGCTGGCCGAGCAGCGCGGCGTCGTCACCGCCGAGGAGACGGCGCGCTTCAACGAGAACCAGCTGCGCGACCTCATCTTCCGGCCGGGCTTCAGCACCCGCACGGACGTGACGGACACCTCCGGCCGCGGCGTGGGCCTGGACGCGGTGCGCGCGTCGGTGGAGGGGCTGCAGGGCCGCATCGAGGTGGCCAGCACGCCGGGGCAGGGCACGCGCTTCATGCTGACGCTGCCCACGGACCTGGGCAGCTCGCCGGTGCTGGTGGTGCGCGTGTTGGAGCAGCTGGTGGGCCTGCCGATGCTGGCGGTGGAGGCCACGCAGCTGGCGCGCGCGGAGTCGCTGCGCCTGGGCAAGCGCCGGGCCCACCTGGAGTACCAGGGGCAGCTCGTGTCGGTGGTGGACCTGGGCGCGAGGCTCGGCCTGCGGGCCCTGGCGCCTCCGGCGGAGGGGCAGCCGCTCCTCATCGTGCAGAGCGGCGGCAAGCGCGTGGCGCTGGTGGTGGACGCGGTGGTGGGGGACCGGGACCTGGTCATCCGCCCGCTGCCGTCCGAGGTGCGCGACGTGCCCGCCTGGCAGGGCGCGGCCACGCTCAGCCGCGGCGAGCTCTTGCTCATCTGCCGTCCGGACTGGCTGGTGACGGAGACGGTGCAGGTGCAGGTGACGGCGCAGCGGCGGGCGCTGGTGGTGGACGACTCGCTCACCGCGCGCGCGCTGCACCGGGCCATGCTGGAGGCGGGCGGCTTCACGGTGCACCTGGCGGCGAGCGGGGCGCGGGCCCTGGACCGGCTGGCCACGGACACCTACGACGTCGTCATCTGCGACCTGGACATGGAGGAGATGGACGGCATCCAGCTCATCGCGAAGCTGCGCGAGCGGCCGGAGACGGCGTCGCTGCCCGTCATCCTGGTCTCCGCGCACGACAGCTCCGTGGCGCGCGAGCGCGGCCTGCGGGCCGGGGCGGACGGCTATCTGAGCAAGCGTGAGTGCGCCGCGGGCCGGCTCTTGGCCGAGGTGCTGGACGTCATGAGCCGCCGGGGGAGTCGCGCGTGAGCGTCAAGCGGCCCCCCATCCGGGTCCTCGTGGTGGACGACTCGCCCACCATGGCGAACATGCTGACGGCCCTCCTCACGGAGGAGCCGCGCATCGAGGTCGTGGGCCGGGCAGGGGACGGCAACCGCGCGGTGCAGTTGGCGCGCCTGCTGCGTCCCGACGTCATCACCATGGACCTGCTGCTGCCGGGCCTGGACGGGCCGGGGGCCATCGCCGCCATCATGTCGCAGGCCCCCGCGCGCATCCTCGTGGTGAGCGCGGTGGCCGAGCAGCGCGGCGTGGACCTGGGCTTCCAGGCCATGAGCGCCGGCGCGCTGGAGCTCATCGGCAAGCCCAACGTGACGAACGCGGAGGAGCTGCGCCGCTGGGGCCGGGATTTGGCCCACTCGGTGTGCCTGATGGCGGAGGTGCCCGTCATCTCCCGCCGCGCGCGCGCCGCCACGGCGCCGCCGCCGCCCACGGGCGCGCGGGTGGACATCTTCGGCGTGGTGGCGTCCACGGGCGGCCCGCCCGCGCTGGCGGAGGTGCTGTCCAAGCTGCCCCGCTCGTTGCCGGTGCCGCTGCTCATCGCCCAGCACATCACCGTGGGCTTCACGCAGGGCATGGTGCGCTGGCTGTCCCAGGTGACGCCGCTGCCGGTGGCCATCGCCAAGGAGGGCGAGCGGCTGGAGCCCGGCCACGTGTATTTCCCGCTGGACGGCCATGACCTGCTGGTGGACGCGGCGGGGCTGGCGCGCCTGCAGCTCAGCCGGGGCGGCCCGTGCCCCAGCGGTGACTTGATGCTGCTGTCGCTGGCCTCCGCCTTCGGCCGGCGCAGCGGCGGCGTGGTGCTCACCGGCATGGGCGAGGACGGCGCGCGGGGCCTGCTGGCCATCCGCAAGGCGGGCGGCGTCACCTTCTCGCAGGACGAGGCGTCCTCCGTCGTCTTCGGCATGCCGCGCGCCGCCCTTGAATTGAAGGCCACCGACCAGGGCGTGCCCCTGGCGTCCATGCCGGAACTCATCCTCCAGAGCTGTACGTTCGCGCCCTTCCGGGGCGGACGCACCGAGGGCGGAGGTCCTCCCCGGTGAGCCCCAGTCCGTGCTTCAACACCCCGCCTCCCGGCGGGTGCCGTCCTGACGTCGCTTTCCCGGCGGTGACTTCGTGAGCCTCCCGCAACAATCCTTCGCCACCCAGCTGTCGCAGCAGTTCCGTCAGTCGCTGGGGCTGGCACCCAAGTTCGTCCTCGTCACGGCGCTCATCAGCGCGACGGCGGCGGCCCTGCTCACCGGCGTCGCCACGCGGCGCCTGGAGAGCGACCTGGTGGACAGCTACCTGGGGGCCGGCCAGCACGTGGCCCGCGGGCTCGCGGTGGCGGCGGAGCAGGGCGTCGTGGCGGGCGCCAGCGCGCTGCAGCCCATGCTGGACTCCAGTGCCGGCCACGCGGACCTGGCCTACGCCTTCATCCAGGACTCGGCCGGCAACGTGGTGGCCCACACCTTCCCGGACGGCTTCCCGGAGGCGTTGAAGGAGGCCGTCGCCACCTCCGGCGCGGGCGCCGTGCTGGAAGTGGACGCGGGCGGCCAGCGCCTGCGCGCCCTGGACGTGGTGTCGCCGGTGGCCGGTGGTCGCCTGGGCGCGGTGCACGTGGGCGTGTCGAGGGACCACATCGAAGGCCTGGTGTCCGGCCTGCGCGTGCGCATGGTGGGCTTCGCGGTGCTGCTGGTGGCGGTGGGCGTGGCGGTGGCGGCGCTGTTCGGTCGCAGCATCGTCGGCCCGCTCAAGAGCCTGACGGAGGTGGCCGGCCACATCGTGGAGTCCGGTGACTTGACGCGGCCCATCCAGGTGAAGAGCGGGGACGAGGTGGGCCGGCTGGCCAGCTCCTTCTCGCAGATGGTGAGCCGGCTGCGAGAAGTGACGGTCAACCTCCAGCAGGCGGCGGTGGCGCTCACCCAGTCCACCGAGCACCTCAACACGTCCTCCACCGAGCAGGCGCAGACCATCTCCCGGCAGGCCGCGGCGCTGCAGGAGACGCAGGTCACGGCGCAGGAAATCAAGCAGACCTCCATGCTGGCCGCGCAGAAGGCGGAGAGCGTCCTGTCGGTGGCCGAGCGCGCCGACGCGCTGGCCAAGTCGGGCGAGGCCTCCATCGAGCTCACCATGGCGGGGCTCAACGACATCCGCGTCCAGGTGGGCGAGATTGCCCAGAAAATCGTCGAGCTGGGCGAGCGCACGCAGCAGATTGGCGGCATCACCCAGACGGTGAAGGACCTGGCGGACCAGTCCAACATGCTGGCGCTCAACGCGGCCATCGAGTCCGTCCGCTCCGGCGAGCACGGCAAGGGCTTTGGCGTGGTGGCGCGCGAAATCCGCGCCCTGGCGGACCAGTCCATCGAAGCCACCACGCGGGTGCGCGAGCTGCTGGACGACATCGCCAACCAGGTGACGGCCGCGGTGCGCATCACCGAGCGCGGCGCCGAGCGCATGGAGTCGGGCCTGGCCCAGGTGCGCAACAGCGGGCAGAACCTGCGGGAGCTGTCCTCCATCGTCCAGGACAACGCCGCCGCCGTCCGTCAGATTGCCGCCGCGGTGAGCCAGCAGAACGTGGGCATCAACCAAATCACCCTGGCCGTGAATGACTTGTCCAAGATGATGGACGAGACGGTGGCCCGCATCGGCTCCACCGGCGAGGCCGCCACCACGCTGCAAATCATCTCCGAGCAGCTCTCCAGCGCGGTGAAGAGCTACCGCGTCGAGTAGCGCGCGCCCTCGGGCCCGCTGGAAAGACGAAGGCCCCGGCTCCCACTGTGGGGACCGGGGCCTTGTCATGTCCGCGGCCAGCGCGGGTAGGGGGACTACGCCACCTCGGCGGTGGCGGGCTCCGTCCGCAGCTCGAGGCTCTCGCCCTCCACGTCGTAGTGGGCGGTGCCGCCGTTCTTCAGGTCTCCGAAGAGGAGGGCCTGGGCGAGCGGCTTCTTCAGCGAGTTGTCCACCAGCCGGGCCATGGGCCGCGCGCCGAAGGCCGGGTCGTAGCCGTGCTCGGCCAGCCACGCGCGGGCGGCGGGCGTCAGCGCCAGCTTCACCTTCTTCTCGTCCAGCATCTTCTGGAGCAGGCGCACTTCCTTGTCCACCACCTTGAGGATGACCTCGGGCGGCAGGCCGGAGAAGAGAATCCACCCGTCCAGGCGGTTGCGGAACTCCGGCGTGAAGGTGCGCTCAATCGCCTTCTTCGCGCGGGTGGCGTCCGCGGGCTTCGCGAGGTCACCGAAGCCAATGGCCTTGGTGCTCATCTCCTGGGCGCCGGCGTTGGTGGTGAGGATGAGGACGATGTTGCGGAAGTCGGCCTTGCGGCCGTTGTTGTCCGTCAGCGTCGCGTGGTCCATCACCTGGAGCAGGATGTTGAAGAGGTCCGGGTGGGCCTTCTCGATTTCATCCAGCACCACGACGGCATAGGGGTGCTTGCGCACGGCGTCCGTGAGCAGGCCGCCCTGGTCGAAGCCGACGTAGCCCGGCGGCGCGCCGATGAGCCGGCTCACCGTGTGCTTCTCCGAGTACTCGCTCATGTCGTAGCGCAGGAACTCCACGCCCAGCGACTGCGCCAGTTGCTTGGCCAGCTCCGTCTTGCCCACGCCCGTGGGGCCGGAGAAGAGGAACGAGCCAATGGGCTTCTCCGGCGCGCGCAGGCCCGAGCGCGCCAGCATGATGGCGCTGACCAGGTCCTTGATGGCCGAGTCCTGCCCGTAGATGACGCCCTGGAGGTCCTTCTCCAGGTTCTGGAGCTGCACGCCCTCGCTGGCGGACACGCTCTTGGCGGGGATGCGCGCCATCTTCGCGACGACGGCCTCCACGTCCGCGCCCGTGACGGTGTTGGAGCGCTGGCCCTCCGGCTTGAGCCGCTCCGCCGAGCCCGTCTCGTCGATGACGTCGATGGCCTTGTCCGGCAGGAACCGGTCGTTGATGTGCTTGGCGGACAGCTCCGCCGCCGCGCGGATGGCCTCGGGCTGGTACTTCACCCCGTGGTGCTCCTCGTAGCGGCTCTTCAGCCCCTCCAGGATGAGGACGGTGTCCTCGATGGTGGGCTCGCCGACCTCAATCTTCTGGAAGCGGCGGGACAGCGCCCGGTCGCGCTCGAAGGCGGACTTGTACTCCTGGTACGTCGTGGAGCCGATGCAGCGCAGCCGGCCGCTGGCCAGCGCGGGCTTGAGCAGGTTGGACGCGTCCATGGAGCCGCCGCTGGTGGCGCCAGCGCCGACGATGGTGTGGATTTCGTCGATGAAGAGGATGGCGTTGGGCTGCTCCTTCAGGGCCTTGAGCACGCCCTTGAGCCGCTCCTCGAACTGGCCGCGGAACTTGGTGCCGGCCAGCAGCGCGCCCATGTCCAGCGAGTAGACGACGGCGTCCTTCAGTACTTCCGGGACGCGGCCCTCGTGGATGTGCAGCGCCAGGCCTTCCGCGATGGCCGTCTTGCCCACGCCCGCCTCGCCCACGTAGAGCGGGTTGTTCTTCCGGCGGCGGCAGAGCACCTGGATGGTGCGCTCCAGCTCCTTCTCGCGGCCGATGAGCGGGTCGATGCGACCCTCCTTCGCCTCGATGTTGAGCTGCACGGTGTAGGCCTCGAGCGGGCTCTTCTTCGACGACTCGCCCTCCTCGTCGTCGCCCACGGGGGCGGCGTGGCCGGAGGCGCCCTCCTCACCCTCACCCTCCTCGCCGTCCTTGGTGACGCCGTGGGAGATGTAGTTGAGCAAATCCAACCGGGTGACGCCCTCCTGCTGGAGCAGGTAGAGCGCGTGGCTCTCGTCCTCGCGGAACAGGGCCACCAGCACGTCCCCGCCGTCGATGAGCTTCTGCTCGGCGGACAGCGCGTGCATGGCGGCGCGGTGGAGCACGCGCTCCACGCCGATGGTCTGCTGGGGCTCGGCGTCCACGCCTTCGGGCAGCCGTTCGACCGTCTCTTCCAGGAAGGAGACCAGGCGCTCCTGGAGTTGCTTCACGTTGGCTCCGCACCCCTTGAGGACCTCGCGCGTGCGCGCGTCCTTGGTGAGGGCCAGGAGCAGGTGTTCCAGCGTCAGGTACTCGTGGCGCATCTTCCGCGCCTCATCCAGGGCGGTGCGGAAGCTGGCCTGCAGCTCTTTGGCAATCAGCGGTCCTGCCACGTTTCAACCTTCCTCGGGTTCCATGGAGAGCCGCAGCGGCATGTCGTTCTCCTGCGCCGCGGCCTCCACCGTCTGAATCTTCGTTTCGGCGACGTCGTATGTATAAACGCCGGCCACCCCGACACCGTTGTAATGAACGTGCAGCATGATCTGCACGGCATCCGTCTCCGACTTGTGGAAGACCTCCCTCAGCACGGCCACGACGAACTCTCGGGTCGTGTAGTTGTCGTTGTGCAGGAGCACCTTGTAGAGCGGCGGTTTCTTGAGCTTCTGCTTGGGGACGGTCTCCGTGATGACGGAGGTATCGTGCTCGTGCTTCTGCGCCATAAGTCGTTCGGACTCCCTTGCTGAACAGCCGAGGGACCTTCAGTCCCCCTCCTTGAAACCTGTCTCGGCCCGCCACTGGGGCAGGCTCCCTTCGACGGCCGCCCGCTCGTGGGCCAGGAAGCCGCGCACCGCCTTGTCCATGCCCGGGTGCAGGAGCAGGTGGGCACTGTACGTGAGGCGCGGCTCGAAGCCCCGGGTGAGCTTGTGCTCTCCGCCCGCGCCCGGCTCGAAGCGCGCCAGCCCCTGGGCGATGCCCTCCGCCACGGGGTGGTAGAGGCAGACGTTGAAGTGCAGGAAGGGGTGCTCCTCGAAGCACCCCCAATAACGGCCATACAGGACATGGGCACCGGTGAAGTTGAACGCACCGGCCACCAGGCGTCCTTCCCGGCGCGCCTCCACCCACTCGCAGCGGTGCCGGAAGCGGGCGAGCAGGCGGGCGAAGAAGTCCGGGGTGAGGAAGCGCTGGCCCCACGGATACTTGTCCACCGTGGTGGCGTACAGGCGGTAGACGGTGTCCGCGTCCACGTCCGCCAGCGCGTCGCCGCGCAGCGTGCGCACCTCGAAGCCTCGCTCGCCCAGCGCGCGCATCTCCCGGCGGAGCTGGTGCCGGCGCCGCGCGTGGAAGCGGGCCAGGAAGTCGTCCAGCGTGCGGTAGCCGCGGTTGCGCCAGTGGTATTGGACGCCGAGCCGCACCGCGAAGCCCTGGGCCTCCAGGACGGGCAGCTCGTCCTCGGTGGGAAAGAGGACGTGGATGCCGGACAGGCGCTCGGCGCGGGCGAACTCCTGGGCGGCGGCGTACAGCTCCGCCTCGCGCGCGGCGCGGTCCTCGCCCGGGGCCACCAGCACGCGGCGGCCCGTGGCGGGGGTGAAGGGCACGGCGAGGACGAGCTTCGGGTAGTAGCGCAGGCCCGCGCGCTCGGCGGCGGTGGCCCAGGGGCTGTCGAAGACGAACTCGCCGTCGCTGTCGTCCTTGAGATACGCGGGCGCGGCGGCCACCAGGCGCGAGCCGCGCCAGAGCGTCAGGTGGCGGGGATGCCAGCCCCGCTCCGCCGCCGCGCAGCCGCTCGCCTCCAGCGCGTGGAGGAACGTCCACTCCAGGAAGGGCTCCGCCTGGGCGTCCACCAGCGCATCCCACGCGGCGCGGGGGATTTCGTCGAGGGAGCGCAGGATGCGCAGCGTCGTGGGGAGCGGGGTGGACATCGTCGGTGCCTGGGCCAGGGCGAGCCTATAACGATGCGTGCCCGCAGCTGCCACGGCGGACGGGGACTACTTCCCGCGAGTCAGCTCCGCGGCGAGGAAGCGTCCGGCTTCCGCCAGTCCCTCGGCCCCGCGTCTGCGGCCCTCGTCCGATTCCATCACCCGCCGCGCGGCGTCACCCGCGGTGCCCACCTCCAGGTCCACCAGGATGAAGAAGGCGCTGAGCGCCGGGCCCACCTGGGCCATCCGCCCCGGCCGCATGGGCCGCTCACCCAGGGTGGTGGCCACCTTCTCCACCAGCCCGTCGTCGGTGAGCCGCTTCGCGGTGCCGCGCATGGCCGTCCACGTGGACTCCAGCAGCGAGGGCAGCATCCGGCCGGCGAGCGCGCTGGACAGCCGCTGCGCCGCCTCTTCCTCGTCGATGTGGTGGGCCTGGGCGTAGGTGGGGGCGAGCTTCGCGACCACCACGGCGCGGGTGGCGAGGTGGGCCAGTCTGGGCGGATAGGACACGCGGTACTCCCGGGGGCGCCAGCGGGCTACCAGCGCACGGCCAGACGGTAGCCGCCCGCGCTCCGCTCCTCCACGATGATTCGGGGCTGGGCGTTGGCCAGCACCAGCAGGCCCTCCAGTCCCCCGGCCATCACGTCCGGCCGGTTGTAGCGGTCCGACAGCGAAATCCGGCGGCCCCGCTCGCCCTCGGCGGCGATGGAGACGTCCACGTCCGAGCGGCCCATCATCGCCAGATAGCGCGGCAGCCGCTCCAGGGCGCTCGCCGGGCCAATCATGGGCAGGGCCACCGCGGCCACGCGGCCCACCAGCGTCTGGGCGAAGCCGTCCACCGCCCGGCGGCCAAGCTGCCGGTAGGCGTCCTCGTCGCTCAGCTCCGGGAACCGCTCCTGGCGGGCCAGGGCCACGGCGCGCTGCCAGAGCGTGATGGGGTAGTCCAGCTCCGGCCGGCGGCTGTCGTAGCCCAGCGCCTCCAGTTGCTGCGCCAGCCGTCCCTCGGCCTGGAGCCCCCGGACGAAGAGCCCCTCCATGACGCTCGCGGGCACTCGGGGCTCGGCGAGCGGTACGGGCATGGGCGGTCGGAAGGAGGGCTGCGGGGTGCCCCGAGGGGTGTACATGCTCCCAGTCTACGCGAAATGCACAAGGAGTCCTGGTTTTGCCCTCGTTTCGCAACGATTCCTGGCGAGCGCATCCAGCAGGTCAGGTGATTGCCAGCCTGTGAGCCGTGTTGCTATGGGGCCGCGAGCGCCTTAGAGGAGTCCTCCCAAGGAGATTTGCATGTCGGTGAACATCCAGCTCGAGTGGACCCCGAACCCCAGCACGCTGAAGTACGTGGTGGACCGGCGGTTGTTGGCGGGCGGGGCCGTGAACTTCACGAACCTCGAAGAGGCCCAGGCGAAGTCTCCGCTGGCGCGCAAGCTGATGGACGTGCGCGGCGTCACGGCGGTCATGATTGGCACCAACTTCGTGACGGTGACCAAGGGCGAAGAGGGCGAGTGGGACGAGCTCAATGACGAGGTGATGTCCACGCTGGACACCCACCTGACGTCCGAGGAGCCGGTGGTGGACGAGGCGGCGTTGGCCGCGGCCCGCGAGGCTGCGGGGCAGGGCGCCGGTGGTTCCATCGAGGGCCGCATCCAGGACATCCTGGACAGCGAAATCCGCCCGGCGGTGGCCATGGACGGTGGCGACATCACCCTGGACCGCTTCGAGGACGGCATCGTCTACCTGCACATGAAGGGCTCGTGCGCGGGGTGCCCGTCGTCCACGGCGACGTTGAAGATGGGCATCGAGGGGCGCCTGCGGGAGATGATTCCCGAGGTCCTCGAGGTGGTGTCCGTCTGAGGCGCAACGTCAAAGCCTCGCAGGTCCGGCGGGAGCTGCTGCCGGACCAGTCCCCCGCGTTGCTGCGCGAGCTGCACCTGCTCACGCGCGAGGGGCACCTCAACGCGGACGCGCTGCGCAAGCTCAAGCAGGTGAACCACCTGATGGGCTTGCTGCGCCCGGCCGTGGAGGATGTCCAGGCGCGCCACCCGAACGCGGTGATGGTGGACGCGGGCAGTGGCAACGCGTACCTGGGCTTCGTCCTCTACGAGCTGTTCCTCAAGGGCGCGGACACCGGGGCGCTGCTGTCGATTGAAGGCCGGCCGGACCTGACGGAGCGGGCGCAGGGCCGGGCCCAGCGGCTGGGCTTCGACCGGATGCAGTTCCAGACGGCGCACATCGACACGGCGAAGTACCCGGAGCGCATCCACCTGCTGATGGCGCTGCACGCGTGCGACACCGCCACGGATGACGCGCTCGTCGCCGCCATCCGGCACGGGGCGGACCACGTGGCGGTGGTGCCGTGTTGCCAGGCGGAGGTCGCCGCGCAGCTCAAGGAGAAGCGGCCGGTCGTGACGGGCAGCGGCACCCTGTCGCTGCTGTACGCGCACGCGTGGCACCGGCGCGAGTTCGGCTCGCACCTGTCGAACGTCATTCGCGCGCTGACGCTGGAGACTTTCGGCTACCAGGTGACGGTGACGGAGCTGACGGGCTGGGAGCACTCGCTGAAGAACGAGCTGATTCTGGGGCGCCGGGTGCACCGGGAGAACCGGCGCGCACGCGTGCAACTGGAGCGGTTGCTGGCGGAGACCGGGGTGAATCCCAAGCTGACGCGGGAGCTGGGAGTGAAGGCCGCTGCCTCGGTAGGGGCGCCTGCTGCTTCGACGGAGCCGGAGTCGGCGGTGGACTCGTCTGCGTCTGAGTCGGCCGCGCCGTCGGAGCATCACGCGTCGGAAGGCTCCGACCAGGGTTCGAGCTGACGCGGGAGCTGGGCGTGAAGGCCGCTGCCTCGGTGGAGGCTCCTGCTGTTTCGACGGAGCCGGGGGCGCTGGTGGCATCGGCCACGCCGTCGGAGCATCACGCTGTGGAGGGCGCCGACCACGGTTCGAGCTGGCACGTGGCTGGGCGTAAAGGCCGCTGCCTCGGCGGGGCGCCTGCTGCTGCGACGGAGCCGAAGGTCCTGTTGGCCTCCATGGAGTCTCTGTCGAACGCGTCTACGCCTCGCGGGGCGGATGGGGACGAGCGGGTGGTTCTGCTTCCTGCTGCGGACGTCAGGGCCGCCGCCGAGCGAGTCCTTCCGTCTTCCGTCTCGGCGTGAGTCGTACCGCACCATGGAGGGCTGTCGGCGCATGATGGCCGGTCACTGCTTCGCTTGGCCTCGTGACGCGCGTCCCTTTCCCGGGGCGGGCCAGTGCATGCGCAGTCGATGTACCAATGCTGACGTGAAGCGCACTATTTCGTGGCGGGCGAACCGCACCTGAATTGGCAGCCACGCAGGCACTTGGCATCGTGATGCGTGCCTCGCAGAGTGTGGCGAGGCGAGCGTATCCGCTGTGCCAACCCTGAAAGAGGCTCCCATGCGCAACAAGAAGGGCGTGTCCGTCGCGTTGCTGTTGTTGGCTGTCTCCGGTGTCACCCTGGCCTCGCAGCGCGCGGCGCCGGATGAAGTCCGTGTCGGCGAGCCCGTGTGCGTCGCCACCGAGGTTGCGGTTCGTGAGGTGCCGGGGCCCCTGGAGGCCTGTCCTTCATTCTGCGGACCGGACCGCGTGGCATGTCTCGCCGCCTGCAATGGCGACGTGGCCTGCCGCAACAGTTGCCAGGACGCGTACATCGCCTGCTGCGGGTTCTGACGGGCGCTGATGTCCATGCCTCAGTGAGGCACTCGCTCCGGGTGGGTGCTTCGCTTCCTGGTCGGTCGGGGCCCACTTCTGGCCAGGAGGTCCGGAACGGTGTGGCGCGATGTCACCCGCGAGTTCTTCTCTTCAGGTCCTGGCGCCATGCCCGGGTAGGGGGCGGTCGAGACAGGGGCGAGGGCTCGCTGTTCGGAAATGTCGGGACATTTGCTGGCCCAAACCCCCGACATTTCCGAACAGCGAGCTCCAACGCCTGCCCCGGAGGCGTCGGCGCAGGTCCCGCGCACTCGCAGTCGTCCGCACGAACTCATAGCGAGGTTCGGATGATGTGAGCAGGCGGGGCTGTTACCCCGATGAGGAGGTCACGCCTGCCATGTCTGGAACCCATTCGCTCGACCTGCGCGAGCGCGTTATCGCGGCCTGGCAACAGGGCGAGGGCAAGAGTGCTATCGCCCGTCGCTTTATGCTCGGCTACGCCACGGTGCGTCGCTACATCGCCCGCTTCGAGACCAGCGGGAGCGTCTGCGCCCGTCCTCATGGGGGCGGGGCTCCCCGCAAGGTGGATGCGGCGGGCGAAGACATTCTGCGGCAGTGGGTGGGTGAGCACCCCGACACCACCGACGAGGAGCTGGCGCGGGTCTACGCGGTACGTACTGGGTGCTCCATCAATCACTCGACGGTGAATCGCGCGCTGCGACGCATGGGACTGACACGTAAAAAAGTCTCTCCACGCGACCGAGCGCGATGCGGAGGCGGTAGAGGCGCTGCGCTGGGCGTATGCGCTCCGCATGCAGCGGGTCGACCCCGACACGCTCGTTGTGGTCGATGAGACAGGCAGTCGCACGGATATGACCCGCACTCACGGGCGAGCGCCTGTGGGCGAACGCCTGACGGGCGAGGCAGTGCCGCGCAACCGGGGCTGCGTGACAACGGTGCTCGGCGCCCTAACGCTCCAGGGCATCGAGGCCCACATGGAGGTAGAGGGCGGCACCAGCCTGGAAGTCTGGGGCCGCTTCGTCCTGGACCATCTGGTGCCCATCCTGCGACCCGGTCAGGTGGTCATCTGGGACAATCTGGCCGTGCACAAGTGCCGCGCACTCATCGACGTCATCGAGTCGCGAGGCGCCCGAGTCGTCTTCCTGCCTCCCTACAGTCCGGACTTCAGTCCCATTGAGCTGGCGTGGAGCAAGTTCAAGGCGCTGCTGCGCAAGTGGCGGCTGCGTACTCGGTCCGCACTACGCCAGGGCATCAAACTGGCCCTGGCGGCCATATCTCCAGGAGACACCGTGGGATGGTTTGCCCACTGCGGCTACTCCGTCGCTCAGCCCAACTGAACTATGCTGTCAGAAGGGCGCGGGCCGCTCCAACGCGATGGGTTGGCCCGTGACGGGATGCTGGAATGCGAGTGCTTCCGCGTGCAGGTGCAGCCGAGCCCCTGGGTGGCCGTAGAGCCGGTCTCCGACGATGGGCGCACCGAGGCCCAGCGGATGCGCCGCGTGCACGCGCAGTTGATGTGTCCTTCCGGTGAGCGGGAAGAGGGCCACCTTGGTCCGTCCGCCGCGCCGCTCGAGCACGTGCCACTCCGTCACCGCGGGCTTTCCATGGACGGGGTCGTGAATCTGGCGGGGCCGGTCGTCGAGGTCCACGCGCATGGGAAAGTCGATGGTTCCGCGCTCACCGGCGACCGTTCCCTCGACCCAGGCCACGTAGCGCTTGTGGACATGGCGCTCAGCGAACATGCGTTGAAGCGCTGCATATGTGCGCAGGTCCTTGGCGGCGACGAGCAGCCCCGACGTATCCAGGTCGAGCCGGTGTGCGAGCAGGATTCCCGGTTCACCGGGGTAGCGCGTGCGCAGCCGTGCCTGCACGGAGTCCTCCACCGAGGTGTCCTTCGCGGGCACGGAGAGCAGGCCCTCGGGCTTGTCCACGACCACGAGCCAGTCGTCCTCGAAGACGATGTCCAGTTCCCGCGACGCCAGCGAGGGAGGCGCGAAGGGCCGGGGTGCGGAGACGGACAGCCCCTCCAGCATGTACGGCAGCAGGGGGCCGCACTTGTCCTTGCACGCGGGATAGTACGCGCCGCTGGCTCGGCCCCCGGCGGGAGGGGGCGCGCCCCACCAGAACTCGGCGAGTGCCAAGGGTCGGAGTCCGTGGGCGAGCGCATGTGCCAGCAACTTGGGCGCCGCGCAGTCCGCAGCGCCCGAGGGCGGCTCTCCGCCAGGGTACAGACTCCTGAGAGGCCGACGATCGCCCCGGACGTTGGGCACCACGTAGGTGTCGTGCAGGCGCTTCATCAGGGCTCGGCAGACGAAGAGCCTCAAGCGCTCCATGGCGCGCAGCCGGCGCTCCAGTCGTGTCCTCCGTGGCGTGAGCAGGCGCAGCGCTTCGACGTGAGCCGCTTCCAGTCTGCGCAGCTCCGCCTTGTCGCCTCGGCTCTCCTGGTCGAGCGCGTGCAAGCCCGTACGCTTCGTCTCCGCGTCCAACGCCGCTGACGCGGTGAGTTCCGCGCGCCGTGCATGGCGTTGCTTCCGGCGGGCCTCATGGGTGATGCGCATCTGCGCACGGGCCGCAGCGTGGTTCGCGGTCAGTGCATCGTGCGCGGCCTGCGTAGCTGTGCGCTCGTCCGAGGACCGGAATGCTTCCTCACGCGCCCACATGCGTTTCACCTGGGCTTCGCCCGCCGGTTCCAACTGCTCGCGAGCCTCTCGTTGAAAGAGGGGCGGCACGAATCCAGGGACGTCCCAGCGTCCGGCGAGCATTCCGGAGAAGGCGCGGAGGAAGCCCACGCGTCCATCGGGAGCTTCGACGACGAGGACGCCGAACATCTTCCCTCCCTCGGCGGAGTCGAGGCACGCAGCCGGTAGCCCAGGGGCGATGTTCCCCGACCGCAGCTCCGCTTGGAGTGTCTCGGCGGCCCGCAATGCGAGCGCATGGGGAGCACCCTCGTCGAAGGGATGAGGGAAGCGCCCGGGAAGGTCCTCGGCGAGGGGCTGCGGCTCGAAGGGCGTGAACCACGTTTCCACGGCGCTGCGTTACCACGGCTGGACGTTGCCTCGCACCTCGAGCACGTCAACGGACGTCAGCGCGAGCCGAGGTCCGCGAGCAGCAGCCGGCACCGCAGCCCGCCATTGCGCACTGGCAAGCTCCGCGCACCCGTCAGGCCCAGCGCCTTCACCAACCCCGAGTCATCGGGAAGGATGACCGCCGCGCGCCACCCGGAGAAGCCCGTGCGCAGCGTGTTCCCCAGGGCCCGGTACAACCCGGGGAGGTCCTCGGCTTCGCCCACGCGCTTGCCGTAGGGCGGATTCGCCACCACCAGCCCGGGCCCATCGACCGGAGCCTTCAGCGTCCGCAGGTCCTGCCGCTCCAGCGCGAGCGTCACCCCCGCGCGCCGGGCGTTGCGTCTCGCCGTCCCCAGCGAGCCCGCGTTGATGTCGTAGCCATGAATCGCCGCGCCGGGAGACGCCAGCGCCTCCGCCTCCGCGCGCGCCTTGCGGCGAGCCCAGTCCTCGGCGGAGAAAGAAGGGAAGCCCTCGAAGGCGAAGGCGCGCAGCACGCCCGGCGCCCGGCGCATGGCCATCCAGGCCCCCTCCACCAGGAAGGTGCCCGAGCCACACATCGGGTCCACGAGCGGCTCCTGCCCGGTGTACCCCGCGAGCCGGAGGATTCCCGCCGCCAGCGTCTCACGCAGCGGCGCGCGGCTGACCTCCTGGCGATAACCCCGGCGATGCAGCGCCTCGCCCGTGGTGTCGGCGCTCACGGTGAACACGTCGCGGTCCACGCGCACCAGCAGCGTCAGGCCGCCGCCACCACCGTCATCATCGAGCGGCCCCGCCTCCTCCACCGAAGGCAGGTCCCACGCATACGCCGCCGCGTCGAACACGACCTCCGGGCCCGGCACCGGCGAGCGGTGCATGCTCACCGACAGCTTGGGCGCTGATGCCCTGCTCCAGACCCGCGACAGGTCGAGCGCCTTCAGCCGGTCCGTGAGGGTGTCGGAGTCCCCGGCCCGGAAGCTGCCGAGCCGCAGCAGGACGCGGCTGGCGCAGCGCAGGCGCAGGTTGGCGTCCTGGTGCAGCCCGGGGGGGCCTTCCAGCTCCACGCCGCCCTCCACGAGGCGCGGCCGCCAGCCCAGCGCGGAAGCCTCCGCTTCCAGGGCGGGCTCCAGGCCGGGGAGGGTGGACACGAAGAGCTGTTCGTCAGTGGGGGCGCGCGTCACGGGAAGCGCCATTGTCCGCGTCCCGGCGCGCGCCGCAATGCCTCATTCAGGGCGCGGGCGCGGAAGGCCGCTGCCAGTCCGGCGCCGAGGCCACGGGGGCCGGGGCGTCGGCGTAGACGCCCCGGTACCGCTCCGGCAGCAGCGCGGCGACCTTGCCCATCATCGCGTCCACCAGCGCCTGCCGAGGGTCCTCGGCGCTCGCCACCTGGGCCTCCAAATCCTCCACGCGGAAGGGAGGCCCGAAGCGGACGATGACGTCGGCCTTGAACAGCCGCTCTCCGCCCATGTCGGAGTCGTTGATGGGCATCAGTTGCTCGGTGCCCTGGATCGCCACGGGCACCACGGGGACGCCCGCGCGCCGGGCAATCAGGGACAGGCCCTTCTTCGCCTGGGTGAGCGTGCCGGTGCGGCTGCGGGCGCCCTCCGGGAAGATGAGCACGGACTTGCCGGCCTTGAGCGTCTCCAGGGCCCGCCGCATGGCCTCGATGTCGGGCGAGTTGGGGCGGATGGCGATGGTCTCCATCGTCTCCGAGGCCAGGCGCGTCATCACAGTGCTCTGCAGCTTCACCCCGGCCAGGAAGATGACCTTCCGCGGCCGGAAGGCCCGGTCCAGCGTGAAGCCGTCCGCGTTGGACAGGTGGTTGCAGATGAAGAGGCAGGGCTGGTCCGGGATGTTCTCCCGTCCGAGGACCTGCTCCCGGGCCAGGGCGTTCCAGACGCCATCCATCAACACGCGGACCGCCTGCTGGCGGGGGCCGTCGGGCAGCTTCGACAACAGGAAGAAGAAAATGCGCAGCACGGGTCGATTGCCTCTGGCTTGGGGGACGGTTGCCCCCCAGGCCCTCAACGTTCCTCCCGCAGATGTAGTTCCGAAGACCGTCGTCCGTCAGCACCTACACCGCCCGCCGCCCCGGCCGCTGGGCGGGCCGTCGTTCAGCCAACGCTGCTTTCCGACCGTGGGACGGGAAGGAGAACGGCGGAAGGCTCCGCGCGCGCGGGACGCCACGCAATGCCATCGGCAGGGGGGCGCGGGTTGGGCTATGGGAGCGTCATGAGTTCGGTCGAAGTCCGCGCGTCCCGCGCGAAGAAGCCCGTGGAGTACGAGGTCACCGTTGACCACGTCCGCATGGACACGCACGACACGGCAACGCTCTTCCTCGATTTCGGTGGCGCGCCGCTGGACTACAAGGCCGGGCAGTTCCTCAACATCGACCCGCACCAGTTCCCCGCCCTGGGGCGCCTGTCGTCCTACCTCCAGGAGCAGAAGGGGCGAAAGGAGCCGCAGCGTTCCTACTCGCTCGCCTCCGCGCCGCACGAGCCGCTGGTGGCCATCACCGTGAAGGACGAGGAGTTCATCCCCGGCCTCACCCGCTATCCGCCCCTGCTGTCGCCCTACCTCGTGCACGGTCGGCTCACCGGCGCGCGCATGAAGGTGATGGCCTTCATGGGCCCCTACGTGCTCCCGGAGGACGTGGAGGCGCGCACCGGCCACATCGTCCACCTGGTGGCGGGCTCCGGCGCGGTGCCCAACTTCGCCATCCTCAAGGACGCGCTCCACCGGGGCTTGAAGCTGCGCCACACCTTCGTCTTCTCCAGCAAGACCTGGGGCGACGTCCTGTACGGCGACGAGCTGGCCGCGCTGGAGCGCCTGCACCCGGACCGCGTCCGCGTGGTGCACACGCTCACGCGGGAGACGGACGAGACGCGCTACGGACACAACGTGCGCAAGGGCCGCGTGGGGCAGGCGCTGCTGGAGGAGCTGATTCAGGACCGCGACACGTGCCTGGTGTACGCGTGCGGCCCCGCCATCACCCCCTGGGACCGGCGCAAGGCGCTGGAGACGCGCACGCCCTCCACGCCGCGCTTCATGGAGACGGTGCTGGGCCACCTCCATGCGCTCGGCATCGAGGACAAGCGCATCAAGCGAGAGACATACGGTTAGGCACCAGCGGCAGCCACAGCTCGAAGCGGGCGCCGCCGCGCGGCCGGCTGCTGGCGCGCACGCTGCCCTCGTGGGCCAGCACCACGCGCCGGACGATGGCCAGCCCCAGCCCGCGGCCGTTGGCGCGCGTCAGGAAGAAGGGCTGGAAGACGCGCTGCGGGTCCACGTCGGGGATGCCGGGGCCCTCGTCCTCCACCACCAGCCGCACGCCGCCGTTCGCCGGCTCCACCGTCATGCGCACCTTGCCGCCCGCGGGCGAGGCCTGCACCGCGTTGCGTACCAGGTGCGTCACCGCGAGCTGCAGCAGCGTCTCATCCCCTTCGAGTGACGGCGTCTCCGCGGCCTCGTCCACGCTGAAGCGCAGCGTGGGCGCGTCTGGCGGGCCGTGCATCTGCCCCAGCGCGCGCCGCACCAGCTCGCCCAACTGGAGCGGACGGGGGCGCGGCTCCAGCGGGCGCACCACGTCCAGCAGGTCCCGGACGATGTCCTCCAGGCGGATGGCCTCCTCCTCCAGCATGCCCACCGCGGCCTGCCCCGTGGGGCCCAGGTGCGCCTCGCGGCGGAGCACCGCCACCGCGTTGAGGATGGCGCCCAGCGGGTTGCGGACCTCGTGGGCCACCACGCCCGCGGCCTCGCCCAGCACCTCGAGCCGCTCGCGCGCGACCAGCTCGTCCTGGAGCCGGGAGACCTCCTCCAGCCGCACCGCGGACGTCTCGTGGTGGCGCACGTTCTCCAGCGCGCCGCCCACCAGCTGCGCGAACAGCTCCAGGGTGCTGGCGCCCGCCGGGGTGAGCGCGGGGCCCTGCACGGAGAGCACGCCGAAGGGCTGGCCGTCCACGAGGATGGGCGCGTCCAGGCCCCGGCTGTCGGGCGGATGGAGGCGGCGGAAGGTGCCCACCGCGTCGGGCGTCTGGACGTAGCGGGCCACGCCGAGCATGTCGTGGTGGAAGGCCGCCTTGCGCCGCTCGAGCACCTCCAGGAAGTGCGGCATGGCGGCGCCCGGGATGCGCACGTCCCGCAGGGGCATGCCGTACATCCGCTCGGCCTCGGCCTCGCTGAAGGGGTGTTGGCGCATGGGGCCGTGCCGGAACGTGTCGCCGTCCAGGTGCATGACGGACACCGCGAAGCCCTGGCGGAACACGGCGTCCACCGCCGTCTCCAGGACGGACCGCTCGTCGCGGCAGCGCAGCATGGTGGACGCGGCGGCCACGAGCGCCTCCGTGAGGCGCCGCACGGAGTCCTCCGCGTCCGCCTCCATCAGCACCACCACCAGCTCCTCCGGTTGGGCGCCGGGGGCGTGCCGCAACGAGAGGGTCCGCTGCGCGCCATCCGCGCGTTGGATGCGCAGCCACACGGGGCCTTCGGGCGGCGGCTCGCCCCGCGCGACGGCCTCGAACAGCGGCTCCACCCAGCCGCGCTCCTCGGGGACGAAGCGGCGGATGTTCTCGGTGACGGTGGCGGCCTCCAGCTCCGAGCCCGGGACGCCCAGCAGGGAGGCGAGCGCCGCGTTGACCCGCAGCACCTGCTCGCCGCGGAGGACGGCGGTGGGGATGGGCAGCGCTTCGAGCAGCCGGTAGTCGGTGGACACGGCGGTCATCCTCTGGGGCCGCCTCGCCATCCGCAAGCGAACTTCCGCGGTGTCAGGTGTGACGGACGCAATGGGTTTTCCCGCACCCCGTATGGAGGGGCGAGGGGCAACACTCGGAGGGCACGACAATGAACTTCATGAACCTGATGGACCGCGATGACCTGGAGCTGAAGGCTGTCATGGCCGTGATGGCCGCCTTCGTGCTGACGGGGGCCGTCTTCCTGGGGCAGATGCTCTGAGCGGCGCTGGGGCCTACTTCTTCTTCAGCTCCTTCGCGCGAGCCAGGTACTTCTGCACGAACTCCTTCTCCTCCGGGCGAAGGTGGCTCAGACGCAACCCGTAGCCGCGCGGGTTCTTTCCGTCTTCCAGTGAGTTTTCCCAGATGACGGCGCTGCGGAGCGTGAGCACCCGCGACGGCTCGTCGAAGCGCAGGGTCAACTCCACCTGCGTCCCCAGCCGCAGCGGCTTGTCCGTGGCGATGAAGAGTCCGCCAGAGGACAGGTTGATGATGCGGTGGTCGGTGAAGATGCCCGCGTTCTGCAGGGTCACCTTCACGTCCGCGTGGATGCGGTCGTCCGAGCGGCGCTCGAGTCCGACGAACTCGGCGCTGGAGTAGGTGGGCGCGGCCGCCGCCCGGCGGAGGGCATGCGCCGGGGGCGGTGGTGCCGGAGGCGGCGGCGCGGGCGGCGGCGCGATGGGCGCGGCCCGGGCCATCACCGGCGCGGCCTGCACGGGGCGCGGGGCAGGCGCAGGCGCCATCACGGGCGCGCGCGCCACGGCGGCGGGCGCGGCATGCACCACCGGCGGTGGCCGTGGTGGGGCGGGCGGCGCGGCCGGCACGGCGTGCATGACTGGCGGCGGCGGCCGGGCGGCCTGCGCCACCTGGGACCAGGTGGCCTCCGCGTCCCGCATGCGGCGCGAGAGGAAGTCGAAGATCTCCGCCGACACCTTCTTCAGCTCCGGATGGGTCTCCGGCGCGATGTGGTCCGGCGTGAAGCGCCTGGCCATGCGGAAGTAGGCCAGGCGCAGCTCGTCCAGGTTGGCGGTGGGCTTGAGGCCGAAGACTTCGTGCACGGGCAGGTTCTGCATGGCGCGCATCTGCGCGCGCAGCCGCTCGGCTTGCTGCTGCTCCACGGACGGCGAGGGCCGGGCGCTGGCGAACAAGTCGCTCAGCTCCGGCAGTTCCTGGAGCGCCACCCAGTTCGTTCCGTCCCGCGAGGCGCGCACCGCGGCCTTCAAGCGTCCGGAGGAAATCAACTCCCGGAGGGCCTGGAGCGCGAGGGGCCCCAGCACACGTCCGAGATTGTCCGCTACCCAGTAACCGACAGCAGGAGACGACACGCAGACACCTCGGGGTCAGTGAGCCAGCGCCTGGCGCACGGCCGAGGCGATCTCGAGCGGATGGAAGGGCTTGCCCACGAAGCCCACGGCGCCTGCCGCCATGGCCTGCTCCACGACGGGCTCCGCATCCATGCTGCTGATGACCAACACCCGCGTGGTGGGTGACACCGTCTTGATGGCGCCCAACACCTCCAAGCCGCTCTTCTTCGGCATGAACAAGTCGAGGAACATCACCGCGGGCTTCTCCCGCGCGGCGACGGCCAGCCCTTCCTCACCGTCCGCGGCCTCGAGCAGACGCAGCTCGATGCCTGTGTCGGCGATGACGTCCTTGAGGATGCGGCGCACGAAACTGTCGTCATCGACGAGCAGCAGGGTCGGGGTGTCGGACATGGCGGGGGATGATACTTGGACCGCGCAACATCCGCGCGGGGACATGCGGCGCCTGCCCGCCTTTTTGGGTTAAGGGGTGAGCATGTCCACCGACCACGCTCTCTCACACTTCGAGTCGCGGAAGCAGACGTACCTCGAGGACCTCAAGTCGCTCGTCCGAATTCCCAGTGTCTCATTTCCTGGCTTCGATGCGACGCAGGTACGACGCAGCGCGGAAGCCACCGCACGGCTGTTGGAAGACCGTGGTTTTGAAAACGTTCAGCTACTCGAAATCGAGGGCACGCATCCCTACGTCTACGGCGAGGTGCTCAAGGCGCCGGGCAAGCCCACGCTGCTGCTGTACGCGCACCACGACGTGCAGCCCGCCGGGGACGCGGCCGCGTGGAAGAGCCCTCCCTTCGAGCCGGTGGAGCGGGAGGGGCGGCTGTATGGGCGCGGCTCCGCGGACGACAAGGCGGGCATCGTCGTCCACACGTCCGCGGTGGAGGCGTGGCTCAAGGGCGCGGGCGCGCTGCCGCTCAACGTGAAGGTCATCATCGAGGGCGAGGAGGAGATTGGCAGCAACTTCCTGGGCGCCTTCCTCCAGAAGCACGCGGCGCTGCTGAAGGCGGACGCCATCGTCCTCACGGACACGGCCAACTTCGACACCGGGCTGCCTTCCATCACCACCGCGCTGCGCGGCCTGGTGACGGTGGATGTGGAGGTGCGCGCGCTGCGGCAGGCGGTGCACTCGGGCATGTGGGGCGGGCCGGTGCCGGACCCGGCCATGGCGCTGTGCCGCATGCTGGCCACGCTGACGCACGCGGACGGCTCCATCGCGATCGAGGGCCTCCGCGAGCGCGTGAAGCCGCTGACGGACGGCGAGCGGCAGAGCATCCAGTCGCTGCCGGGAGACGAGGCGCACTTCCGCGCGCAGGCGGGCCTGCTGCCGGGCGTGCAGGTGCTGGGCAATGGCACGCACCCGTGGGAGATGAACTGGCGTCAGCCGAGCATCGCCATCAACGCCATCCAGGCCAGCAGCAAGAAGGACGCGCGCAACATCATCTGTGATTCGGCGTGGGCACGGGTGGGCATCCGTATCGTCCCGGACCTGGACGCGCGTGACGTGGAGCAGCGGTTGAAGGAGCACCTGCGCAAGGTGTGCCCCTGGGGGATGGAGCTGCACTTCGAGACGGAGGGCGCGTCCGGCTGGTGGTACACGGACCCGTCGCACCCCGCGTTCCAGGCGGCCTTCCGCGCGCTGGAGAAGGGCTATGGGACGCAGGCGGTGGCCATGGGCTGCGGCGCGTCCATCCCCTTCGTGGAGCCCTTCGCCAAGGAGCTGGGCGGCGTGCCCGCGCTGCTCATTGGCGTGGAGGACCCTTACACGTATGCCCATTCGGAGAACGAGAGCCTCCACCTGGGAGATTGGGAGAAGTCCATCCGCAGCGCCATCCACCTGTACGCGGAGCTGGCGGAGGCGCTGAGCCCGAAGGCGCCGTGAGTCCAGGTGGGGCGCGTCACAATTTGCCCTGGCCTTGAGGGTCCCTTCGCTGGTGTCCTCGGCGCGGGGGCCGCGAGGCCGGGCTCGCGGTGGGAGGGACCTGATGGACTCCGTGGACATGAAGTTGGTCGCCAGCTACGCGGTGGCCATCGCCTTCGACGTGTTGATGCCGGTGGCGGTGGTGCTCTGGGCGCGCCGGCGGTTGGGCGCGTCATGGAAGGTGGTGGGCTGGGGCGCGGCGGCCTTCGCGCTGTCGCAACTGCTCATCCGGCTGCCGCTGGTGCAGGTGTCGCAGTACTTCCTGCGGGACGCGCTCAAGGCGTCCTCGCTGCTCATGTGGACGTGGGTGGGGGTGCTGTCCTTGACCGCGGGCCTGTTCGAGGAGACGGCGCGGCTGTGGGCCTTTCACAAGCCCTTGAAGGACTTCCGGCGCTGGCGCGACGCGGTGGGCTTCGGGGCGGGGCACGGCGGACTGGAGTCCGCGCTGCTGGTGGGCGGGCTGGCGGCGCTGGGGCTCGTCAACGTCATCGTGCTGTCGGCGATGGATCCTTCCACGCTGCCGCTGAATCCCGAGCAGGCGGCGCAAGTCACGGAGGCCCAGGCCACCATCGCGGCGCTGGCGTGGTGGACGCCGCTGCTGGGCGCCTATGAGCGGCTGGGGGCCATGGCGGTGCACATCGCGATGTCGGTGGTGGTGCTCCAGCGTTTCATCCGGAACGAGGTGCGGTGGTACTGGCTCGCCGTGGGCGCCCACACGTTCATGAACGCGATGATGGTGGTGGTGGCCAAGCTGGTGGAGGGCGCACGGGGACAACAGGCCGGCATGTTCGCGGCCGAGGGCATGGTGACGCTGGGCGCGCTGCTGAGCCTGGGCATCATCCTGTACTTCCGCCGCGACGAGGCCCGGCGCGACGCGGCGGCGAGTGCCTGACGCGCGGCTCAGTGGCCGCGGAAGCGGTCCGTGGCCTCCACCAGCGCGGAGGTGTTGCCGGGCTCGTTGGCGGAGTGGCCCGCGTCGGGGACCAGGACGAACTGCGCCTCGGGCCAGGCCTTGTGCAGGGCCCACGCGCTCTCGGGCGGGCACACCACGTCATAACGTCCCTGCACGATGACGGCGGGGATGTGGCGGATGCGGTGCACGTCGTCGAGCAACTGCGTGTCGCTGCGCAAGAAGCCCCGGTGGACGAAGTAGTGGCATTCGATGCGGGCGAAGGCGAGCGCGAAGGCATCCCCGCTGTTGCGCGCCACCAGGTCCGCGTTGGGGAACAAGCAGCTCGTGCGGCCCTCCCACACGCTCCACGCGCGCGCGGCCTCCTGCTGCGCCTTCACGTCCGTGCCCATCAACCGGCGGTGGTACGCGCTCAGCAGGTCTCCACGCTCCTCGGGCGGAATCGGCTCCAGGTAGTACTCCCAGGCGTCGGGGAAGAGGGCGCTGGCGCCGCGCTGGTAGAACCAATCAATCTCCTGCTTGCGCAACAGGAAGATGCCCCGCAGCACCAGCTCCGTGACGCGCTCGGGGTGTGTCTGCGCATACGCCAGCGCGAGCGTGCTGCCCCAGGAGCCGCCGAAGAGCTGCCACCGCGTGATGCCCAGGTGTTCTCGCAGCCGCTCCATGTCGGCCACCAGGTCCCAGGTGGTGTTCACCTCCAGGCCCGCGTGGGGCGTGCTGCGCCCGCAGCCGCGCTGGTCGAAGAGGATGATGCGGTACGCCGTGGGGTCGAAGAAGCGGCGCTGGCGCGGGTCCGTCCCGCCGCCGGGGCCGCCGTGGATGAACAGCACCGGCTTGCCCCGCGGATTGCCGCTCTCCTCGAAGTACAACTCATGGCCCCCGGTGACGGGCAGCCGCCCCGCACGGTAGGGCTCCAGAGGGGGATACAGGGAACGCGGGGAGCGGTGGGGAGCGGACACGGCGCAGTCCTTCCGTGGCGACGAGGGCGGTGGACCCTATCAGGCCCCCCGGCCGGCGCCCGTTGCCCGCAGGTGGCAGGGAGGTCCGGAATGTGAGCCGGTCCCCCTGGCCGCCGCACAGTCTGTCAGGCAGGCCACGGACGATGTGACGGCGAGTTCACCGCGCCGCAACGTGAAGTCCTCCGGCGCGGTGGACACTCAGGCGGTCTCCCTCACCCCATGGAGCACGCCATGAACCTCGCCTCGCTCATCCGTCCCCAGGCCGCCCGTCCCCAGGTGCCCGCGCCGCGCCGGCTGCGGCTGATGCGCGTGCAGGCCACGGTGTTCGTCCAGGGCTCCGTGGGCGCGATGAAGGACGGCGTGAAGGCCTTCCGCTATATGTGCGACGTCCTGACGGGAAGCGACTCCCACCCGCGGAGCTGACCCGCCGGTGGGCGCTCCGGCCCCGGGGCGCCAGGGGCCGGCGGCTTCACTCAGGAGGGCGCGCCCGGGCTTGGGCCGGCTCCCGGGTCCGACGGCGCGTCCTCCTTCGGCGGCGGGGGCACGCCCTTGCCCGCGGGGGCCACCACCCGCACCTCGGTGCGCTCGTCGAGCGCGAGCCCGTCGCCCTTGGGCTCGGTCTCCGTCACGGAGATGACGTCGCCGCGGTTCAGCTTGAGGAAGCGCTCGTTGCGCTCGTTGCGGTGGCGCTCCTGCATCGCCAGGCCCACGCGCCCCTCGGGGCCGCAGCCGATGTAGCGGTGCCGTCCCTTGCCCTCCAGGGGCTCGGAGACGATGCGGAACAGGCGCCCCGGCGTCAGCGCGGGCCAGTCCTCGCCCTGCGGGGCCAGCACCAGGTAGCTCATCTTGAGCGACTCCTTGTGCAGGCTCGCCGCGCGCGCCAGCTCCTCCACCACGCGCGGCATGGGCCAGGCGCGCTCGGCGTGGCACCAGTCCGTCTCCTTCACCAGGGCGGGGCAGGGGCCGCGGTACATGCACGGCGCGCGGACGGCGTAGCCCTTGGCCACCATGGCGTCGCGCACGTGGAGCAGGCCGCGGCTCGTCTCGCGCAGCGCGGGCTCCATCACGAGCAGGCTGCCGCCGCGCTTCACCTTCGCCAGAATCGTCTCCAGCAGCGCCGCGCGAGGCGCCGTGGCCTGCTCGCCGGTGCCGTACAGCTCGTTGACGACGTGGCCCATCGTAATCAAATCGAACTGGCCCTCCGGCAGCGCGGCGCCCTTCTTCGTCGGGTCCCAGTCGCGGGTGGCCAGGGCCTCGCCGGCCTCGGCGGCCAGGCTGCGCGCCAGGGTGAGGGCGGGCTTGCTGCGGTCGGCGGCGGTGACCTGCCCCCCGCCCGCGTCCAGCGCGGCGAAGGCGACCGGGCCCGGGCCGCTGCCCAGGTCCAGCACCTGTCGGGGGCGGCTCGGCAGCTCACCGAGCACCTGCCGGGCCTGGGCGTAGGACACCGGCCAGTAGAAGAGGAGGTAGGCGCCCAGGAGCTTCGGGTCGTCCATGTACCGCGCGCCGGCGAGCTGCCGCTCCCGCGTGAGGCCCAGGGAGAGCTGGCGGACCCCGGCGGCGACCTCCTTCACCTCCTGGGGCGTCAGGCGCGTCTCGGGACCCGCGGCGCCGCCCCGTCCGCGGGACGCGCGCCAGACGGCGATGAGCCTCGGCATCCATCGCTCCAGGTCCTTGCTGTATGCGTTGCTCATCCGGCCTTGCCTTCACCTGTGGGAGCGCGACGTGTCGCGTCCATGTCCAACCGATTGTCGTCTCGCCAAGGCGTCAACGGGGATGTCGCCAGGCAGGGGGAGACCGCGTTAAACCCTTGTCGCACATGATTTCCGTCCGCGGCCTTCGCAAGCACTACAAAGTCCACAAGCGCCCGCCGGGGTTGAAGGCGGCCCTTCGCTCGCTCGTCCACCGTAGCTACACCACGGTGAAGGCCGTGGATGGGATTTCCTTCGACATCCGCCCCGGCGAGCGGGTGGGCTTCCTGGGACCCAACGGCGCTGGGAAGACGACGACGCTCAAGGTGCTCTCCGGGCTGCTGCACCCCTCCGAGGGCGAGGTGTCGGTGGACGGCCACGTGCCCCAGAAGCGGGAGGAGGCCTTCCTCAAGAAAATCATGCTCGTCATGGGGCAGAAACAGCAGCTCCTGTGGGACCTGCCTCCGGCGGAGACGTTCGAGCTCAACCGCGCCATCTACGACGTGCCCCAGGCGCAGTACAAGAAGACGATGTCGGACCTGATCGAGCTCCTGGAAATCGGGGACCTCATCGGCAAGCCGACCCGCCAGCTGTCCCTGGGCGAGCGGATGAAGTGCGAGCTGGCCGCGGCCCTCATCCACCAGCCGCGGGTGCTCTTCCTGGACGAGCCCACCATCGGCCTGGACGTGGCGATGCAGGCCACCATGCGGACCTTCATCAAGGAGTACAACGAGAAGTACGGCGCCACGCTCATCCTCACCAGCCACTACATGGACGACGTGGCGGCGCTGTGCCCCCGCGTCATCGTCATCGACAAGGGCCTGCTGTCCTATGACGGCGGGCTGGACGCGCTGGTGCAGCGGGTGCGGCCGGAGAAGCGCGTGGTGCTGCGGCTGTCCGAGGAGGTGGACGCCTCGCGCCTGGGCCCGCTGGGCCGCGTGGTGACGCACGAGCCCGGCCGCGCGGTGCTGCAGGTCCAGCAGGAGGCGGTCAACGCCACCATCACCCGCGCGCTGTCCACGCTGCCGGTGATGGACCTCACGGTGGAGAACGCGCCGCTGGAAGAGGTGATGAGCGAGCTGTTCGCGGAGTCGAAGGCGCGCCGCGCCGAGGCGTCGGAGCCGGTGCCCGCATGAGCGCCCGGACCACGCTGCGCGCCCTGCCCACGCTCTTGCGCGTGGCGTTCGCGGAGGCGGTGGCCTACCGCGCGGAGATGCTCATCTGGGTGCTGTCCACCACCATGCCGCTGGTCAACATGGTGCTGTGGATCGCCGTGGCGCGCGACGCCCCGGTGGGGCGCTTCACCGAGGCGGACTTCGTCGGCTACTTCCTGGCCACCTTCGCGGTGCGGCAGCTCGCGACGTCGTGGGCGGCGTGGCTCATCAACTGGGAGGTGAAGCAGGGCACGCTGGCCATGCGCCTGATGCGGCCCATCTCCCCGCTGTGGGCCTATGGCATGGAGAGCGTCGCCAACTTCCCCCTGCGGCTGGTGGTGGCGGTGCCGGTGATTCTGCTCAGCGTGGCGCTGGTGGGCGCGAAGGCGGTGCCCCAGCACGCGTGGCAGTGGGGCTTCTTCGTGCTGGCGCTGGTGGGTGGGTGGGCCATCGCCTTCCTGGCCAACGTGGCCATTGGCGCGCTGTGCTTCTTCCTGGAGAGCAGTGAGCGTGTCCTGGAGGTGTGGCTGGTCCTCTTCTTCGTGTGCTCCGGCTACATGTACCCGGTGGAGCTGCTGCCGCCCACGCTGCGCACGCTCATCGACTGGCTGCCCTTCCGCTACCAGATTGGCCTGCCGGTGGAGATGCTGACGGGCGCGTTCGGCTGGGAGGAGTCGGTGCGGCTGCTCTTGGCGCAGTGGGCCTGGGTGGCGGGGCTGGGGGCGGTGGCGGCGGTGGTGTGGACGCAGGGCGTGAAACGCTTCGCGGCGTTCGGGGGCTGACGCGATGTTGAAGCGCTATCTGAGGCTGCTGGGCATTCAACTCAAGGCGTCCGGGCTGCTGTCGCTCCAGTACCGGGCGGACTTCTTCACCGACGGCGTGACGTCGCTCTTCTGGACCTTCACGGCGCTGGCGCCGCTGTTCGTCGTCTACGGCGAGCGGCCCAACATCGAGGGGTGGAACTTCGGCGAGGCGCTGCTGGTGGTGGGCTGGTTCACGCTGCTCCAGGGCGTCCTCGAGGGCGCCATCAACCCGAGCCTGACGGGCGTGGTGGAGCACATCCGCAAGGGCACGCTGGACTTCGTGCTGCTCAAGCCGGCGGACGCGCAGTTCCTGGTGTCCACGCAGCGCTTCCAGCCCTGGCGCGCCTTCAACGTGCTCACGGGCGTGGGCCTGTTCATCTACGCCTTCTCGTGGCTGGGGCGGTGGCCGTCGGTGCCGGGGCTGCTGGCGTCCGTGCTGCTGCTGGGCACGAGCACGCTGCTGCTCTACTCGCTGTGGATTCTGACGGTGAGCGCGGCGTTCTTCGTCGTGCGGGTGGACAACCTGACGTACCTGTTCTCGTCCATCTTCGACTTCGCGCGGTGGCCATCCAACGTCTTCCAGGGCGTGGGGCGTGGCGTGCTCACGTGGGTGTTCACGTTCGTCATCCCGCTGGCGTTGATGACCACGTTCCCCGCCGAGGCCATGCTGGGTCGGCTCCCGCCCCAGTCCCTGGTGGGCGCGGTGGTGGGCGCGGGCCTCTTCGCCTGGGGCTCGCGTCAGGTGTGGCTGCGCTCCATCAGCCGCTACACGTCCGCGAGCAGCTGACGCGGCCCGTCATCCCGACGGGCGCGGGGCCCCCTGACGTTGTCATTCAGGGTGAGTCGCATCACCCGTGACTCACCCTTTGTAAGTGTTTCAAGATTTTCCGAATCTTTCTCGGAATACTCAGTCAGCGCATCGAGGCCCCCCTGCTCGCCAGGGAATGGGCCCGGCGCCCGCGTCTGGTGTCACGCCGACGCAATGCGAAACAGGTCTCACGGCACCCCGCTGGGTTTCAGCCCGCATAGGTGGGTGCCCTCCGCCCCATGTATTTTATGTGTTCACTTTTGGGTGGTGTGATGGTCCGCCTGGGCATGGCTGGGATAAAGGCGCCGGGCGCGGCCTGTCCGCGCATCCCCCCGTAACAAAAAGGACCCCCACGCATGTTTGAACTTCGCGGGCTCGGCCGTCAGGCCGCGCTCTGGATGACGCTCGTGTTCGTAGGATGCTCACACGAGGATTTTGCAGACGCGCTGAATGAAACACCGGCCCAGTCCCAGGGGCTCGCGTCCACGGGTTGGGTGAGCACGCCCAACATGTCCACCCAGCGCCTGGACCATACGGCCACGGTGCTCCCCAACGGTCGTGTGCTGGTGGCCGGTGGACAGTCGTCCACGCTCGCCGAGCAGTACGACGTGGCCACCGCGCGGTGGCTGAGCGCGGGGCAGATGGTCGCCATGCGCCGCCGTCACACCGCGACGCTGCTGCCCAACGGCAAGGTGTTGTTGGTGGGGGGCGACTTCTCCGCCGCGACCACGGGCACCGCCGAGCTGTATGACGCTGCCACGGGCGCCTCGTCCGCGACGGGGAGCCTGGACTCGCTGCGCTCGGGGCACACGGCCACGTTGCTCCTCAACGGTCAGGTGCTGGTGTTGGGCGGCGAGGACGGGACGGGCTCCGCGCTGCGCACGGCGCGCCTGTACAACGCGGACACGGGCACCTGGACGCCCGCCCACAGCATGGTCACCCAGCGCATGGGCCACGCGGCGGCGCTGCTGCCCGACGGCAAGGTCCTGGTGACGGGCGGCCGCTCCAGTGCCTGGGGCTCCGTGCTGCGGACGGCGGAGGTGTATGACCCCGCCACCGGCCTCTGGACGCCGGCCGCGCCCATGGCCGCGCCGCGCGCGGGACACACCGCGACGGCGCTGCTGAACGGCAAGGTGCTGGTGGCGGGTGGCCTCGTGGATGACATCTCCGCGACGCGAAGCTCGGAGCTGTTCGACGCGGCGTCGGGCGCCTGGGCCTCCGCTGGAAACCTGATGCCCACCGGGCGCGCGCAGCACACCGCGACGCTGCTCCATTCGGGCGAGGTGCTCGTCACCGGTGGAACGGACGGCGGTGAGCCCTACCTCCGGAGCGCGGCGCTGTATGACCCGGTCAACGCGCTCTGGTCCAACACCTTCACCATGGGGACCAGCCGGCTGGGCCACATCGCCGCGCTGCTGGGCTCGGGCGAGGTGCTGGTCGCGGGGGGGAGTCCGGACGGTGTCCTGCGCACCGCCACGTCGGAGCGCTTCGTGCCGTCCGTGTTGCCCTGGCGCGCGACGGCGTCCATGGCGTCCTCGCGCTATCAGCACTCGTTGACGGTGCTGCCCGCCGGGGAGGTGCTCGCCGCGGGAGGCTCCGCCAATGGCAGCACCGCCCTGTCTGGCGCCGAGCTCTACTCGGAGGCCACGGGCACCTGGCGGCAGACGGGTTCGATGCTGAACGAGCGGTTCTTCCACACGGCGACGGTGCTGCCCGATGGCAAGGTGCTGGCGGCGGGAGGGCAGAGTCATTCGTCTGGCTACCTCACCACCGCGGAGCTGTACGACGCGGCCACCGGGAGCTGGAGCACCACGGGGCCCCTGGCGGGCCCGCGTGCGCGCCACACGGCGACGTTGATGCCCAACGGTCAGGTGCTGGTGGCGGGGGGCCGGATGAGCTCCAGCTTCTCCGGCATGCTCGCCACGGCGGAGCTGTATGACGCGGCCACCGGGACGTGGACGGCCGCGAGCCCCATGAGCCGCCGCCGCCAGTACCACACGGCCACGGTGCTGCCGTCGGGCAAGGTGCTGGTCGTGGGCGGCAACACGCCGGAGGGCGACACGGCCACGGCGGAGGTCTACAGCCTGTCCACGGGGCAGTGGACGTCCACGGGCTCGCTGTCCGGGACGCGCTACGGGCACTCCGCGGTGGCGCTGCCGTCGGGCAAGGTGTTGGTGTCGGGGGGCTGGGGGGCGCGCGGCGCGCTGGCGACGGCCGAGCTCTATGACCCGGCGACCGGTACCTGGACCTCCGTGGCCTCCATGCAGCACCCGCGTTACGGGCCGCTGTCCACGCTGCTGCCCTCCGGCCGCGTGCTGGTGCTCGGCGGTGACGGTGGCGGCAGCGTGGGCTTGCTGGCCTCCGCCGAGGTGTTCGACGTCGCGAGCGGCCAGTGGCTCAGCGCGGGCACGCTGCCCTCGGCGCTCACCAGCGCGGGCGTGGTGACGTTGAACGGCTCGGGCCGGGTGCTCGTGGCGGGAGGTCTGGGCACCAGCGGCACGCTGTCCGCCGCTGGGCTGTATTCGCCCGCGCCTTGAACGCGCGTCCCGCCCCGGGGGCATCTGTCACCGGGGCGGGGTTTCGGATGCGCTGTGGGAGACACCGTGAAGGCCCGGCTGTCATCTACGTGATGGCGGTTCGCTTTCCCGTGAAGGCTTCCGCGCGTCCGCGGCTCGAATCCGCCACCTGGGTTGTCGAAGGGGGCGCATCACATGAAGTGGATTCAAGCAGGGGTGATGGCAGGGCTGTTCGCCGGCGCGCTGGGGCTGCTCCCGGCGGTGTCCTGGGCGGGCGCGGCGAAGACGCAGCACCCGGTGGTGTTCGCGCACGGCATGGGCGGGTTCGATGACCTGCTCGGCTATGACTACTGGGGCAATGACTTCGGCATGTTCGTGGGCGAGGCGTGCGAGTCGCGCTTCGAGGTGAACTGCAACAGCGACCTCGACCCGGGGCAGCTCGCCTTCGTCGCGCAGGTGGCGGCGTTCCAGTCCTCGGAGGTGCGCGGGCTGGACCTGGCGGACGACATCGAGGGCTTCATGGCGACGGCGGGGGTGTCGAAGGTGAGCATCATCGGCCATTCGCAGGGCGGCATCGACGCGCGGAAGGCGGCGCGGGTGCTGCGCGAGCGGCGCGGTGTCACGTCCGTGGTGGTGCTGGCGAGCGTCTCGTCGCCGCACCGGGGCTCGCCGGTGGCGAAGTACATCCTGGACCAGAGGCCCGGCGTCACCAGCGTCATCGCGGCGCTGGCGCGCTACTACGGGAACTCCGTCTATGAACCTGGGAATGACGCCTATGCGGCGGCGAAGCAGCTCGTCTACAACGACTACTCGCCGACGGATGGCGTCATCACGGGGATGAAGGTCTTCAACGAGAAGTACCCCGTGAGCAGTCAGTACGCGGAGCGGTATGTGTCCCTCATCACCGCGCAGCACGGGGTGAACGTGAACCCCGCGCTGTATTTGTTGAAGGAGTACCTCTTCGACATCGACGGCAATGGCTATTGCGTGGGAGACGGCGACAAGGACGGTGCCGCGGGCTGTGGCGACGGTGTCCGCAACGAGGCGGATGACGACGGCATGGTGGGCATCAACTCCCAGCAGATGGGCCGCCGGCTGCGCTACCACGACGCCGTCTTTGGCTTTGACTCGGTGACGGAGGACGCGTCCATCCCGGCGCTCACCGACCTCAACGCGCCCTCGCGCCTCCAGAGCACGTCCATGTCCAGCGTGGTGCCGCAGGACCACCTGGACGTGGTGGGCGTGGGCCCGGACCTCTTCGACGAGCCCGAGTTCTACGCCGCGCTCATCCACTACATCTCGGTGCACGACTGACGCGGTGGTGGCTCAGGCGCCCGGCTGTGGGGCTTCGACTTCCTCGGACTCCACGCCGTAGTACGCCAGGCACTCCACCTCGCGGCCGCGCACCACCCGCCGGCCGTCGAGCGGCCCGCCGTGCGCGGTGACGACGGTGCACTGCCCCTCGTCGCCTTCCTGGTCGTAGTAGAGGACCACCCAGTCGTGGGTGGTGCCCTGCTGATGCGCCAGCGCCGTGTTGGAGAAGAGCGCGCGGAAGTTCCACCCGTCCAGCTTGCGGCGGAGCACGGGCAGCCACGCCTCGCCGGAGGGGTTGAAGCGGCGGGGCGCGATGCGTCGCAGCTCCCCGGCGGCCGCGCGCCGCCGGTACTCCTCGTCCACCTGCAGCACCACGCCCACGTCGGGCCGAGGGCCTTCGTCCCGTCCCTGTTCACGCCGCGCGGCGCCGCGCCGCTCCCGGCCGAGCCGTGCGCCGAGCAGCTCGCGCACCTGCTCGCCGCGCCGCGGGCCAAAGCCCTCCACGCGCTCCAGCCGCCCGTCGTGCGCCGCCTGCTCCAGCTCCTCCAGGGAGCGGATGCCCAGCTCGTCGTGGATGCGCCGGGCCAGCTCGGCGCCAATGCCTGGCACGCTGGCCAGGAGCTGCTCCGGGGAGTGCTCCGACTCCAGCCGCTGGAGCAGGGACAGCTGCCCGGTGCGAATCAGCTCCGTCATCGCGGCGGCGATGCTCTTGCCCACGCCGGGGAGCTTCCGCAGCCCGGCTTCGCCCTCCTCGGCGAGCAGCTCGGCCACGGATTGGGGCCACTGCGCGACGGTGTCCGCGGCCTTCCGGTAGGCGCCGACCCGGAAGGGCATCGCGTCCTGCTCCTCCAGCAGGTCCGCGACGCGCTCCAGCGCGTCGGCGACGTCGATGTTGTCCTTCCAGGCAACGCCCATGGCTGCCTTGAAGGTGGGGCGGGCGCGGAGTGTCGACCACCCCCTCCCGGGCGTGGCGACGGGCCCGGCGGGGAGCCGGCGCGGGGCCTGCCCGCCTGGCCGCTGTCAGCCGCCCTCCGGGACAATGGCGTCCGCTTCAATCTCCACCAGGATGTCCGGGGAGATGAGGCGGCGCACCTCCACCATGGAGGTGGCCGGGCGGATGCGGGCGAACACCTCGCCATGCGCGCGGCCCACCGCCTCCCACTGTTGGATGTCCACGACATACATGCGCGTGCGCACCACGTGTTCCAGGCGGGCGCCCAGGGCCTCGAGCGCGGCCTGGACGTTCTGGAGGGCCCGCCGCGTCTGGATGTACGCGTCTCCCACGCCGACGATGTTTCCGTGGGCGTCGGTGGCCGTCGTCCCGGACACGGAGACGAAAGGTCCCACACGGACGGCGCGCGAGTAGCCCACGACGGGCTCCCACGGGGTTCCAGTGGAATGCTGGGTGCGTTGCATCTCTGGCCTCTGGGGATGGGGTAGGTGGGGGTCGGCAGCCTCGCATGGGGCCCGGTCCGGGTGGCAAGCGCCGCTTGCAAGCTGCAAGGAAACACCGCCCGTGATAGTTGGCCCCGGGTCATGACGAACGAGCTCCATAGGGAGGTCGCCCGGCGGCGCACCTTCGCGATCATCTCCCACCCCGACGCGGGCAAGACGACCCTCACCGAGAAGCTGCTGCTCTACGGCGGCGCCATCCATCTGGCCGGAAGTGTGAAGGCCAAGCGGGCGCGGCGGCACGCCACGTCCGACTGGATGGAGCTGGAGAAGGAGCGCGGCATTTCCGTCACCTCGTCCGTCCTCCAGTTCAACTACCGCGACCACGCGGTGAACCTGCTGGACACCCCGGGCCACCAGGACTTCTCCGAGGACACCTACCGCACCCTGGCCGCGGCGGACGCGGCGGTGATGCTCATCGACGCCGCCAAGGGCGTGGAGCCGCAGACCAAGAAGCTCTTCAAGGTCTGCCGCATGCGGGGCATCCCCATCTTCACCTTCGTCAACAAGCTGGACCGCTACGGCCGCGAGCCGCTGGAGTTGATGAACGAGCTGGAGCAGGTGCTCGGCATCCGCTCCTACCCGATGAACTGGCCCATTGGCATGGGGCCCGAGTTCCGCGGCGTCTATGACCGGCAGGCCCGCGTCGTCCACGTCTTCTCCGCCGAGGGCTCGCACGGCGAGTCGGAGGTGTCCGAGCGCTCCGTGTCCATCGACACGGATGAAATCAAGACCATCCTCACCGACACGGAGCTGGCGAAGCTGCACGAGGACATCGAGCTGCTCGACATCGGCGGTGACGAGTTCACCCGCGAGAAGAGCGACGCGGGGCAGCTGACGCCCATGTTCTTCGGCAGCGCGATGACGAACTTCGGCGTGCGCCCCTTCCTGGATGCCTTCCTGGACCTGGCTCCCGCGCCCACGTCGCGCCAGACGACGCAGGGCGAGCGCGAGCCCACGAACCCGAAGTTCGCCGGCTTCGTCTTCAAGATTCAGGCGAACATGGACCCCGCGCACCGCGACCGCATCGCCTTCATGCGCGTGGTCAGCGGCCGCTACGTGAAGGGCATGAGCGCCCACCACTCGCGCCTGGGCAAGGAGGTCCGCCTGGCCAAGCCGAGCCAGTTCATGGCCGCAGAGCGCACCTCCATCGAGGACGCGTGGCCCGGGGACGTCATCGGCCTGTTCGACCCGGGGCAGTACCGCATCGGCGACACGCTGGCGGAGGGCACCGGCGTGGAGTTCGAGGGCGTGCCCCGCTTCAGCCCGGAGTTCTTCGCCGTGGTCCGCAGCCGGGACCCGCTGCGCCGCAAGCAGATGGAGAAGGGCCTGGAGCAGCTCTCCGAGGAGGGCACGGTCCAGATCTTCCAGCAGCTGCAGATGGGCATGAAGGACCCCATCGTCGGCGTGGTCGGCGCGCTCCAGTTCGAGGTGCTCCAGTACCGGCTGGAGCACGAGTACGGGGCGAAGATCGCCCTCGACCGGCTCCCGTTCAGCCACGCGCGCTGGGTGGTGGGGCCCAACTTCGACCCCAAGTCGTTCGACTGGGAAGGCAACCGGCAGACGGTGCAGGACCGCGACGGCCTGCCGCTGGTGCTCTTCCGCGACGACTGGGCGCTCCAGCACGCCGAGGACAAGCACCCGGACCTGAAGTTCCTCTCGGAGGCCCCGCAGCTCCGGCAGGCCGCCCAGATGGTGCTGGGTTCCTGAGTCCGGAAGGGCAGGGAAGACGGTTCCCCCACGATTGGACTTTCGTGGGGGGCTCCGTTAAGCGGAGGGGTCTGACGCGCGGCACACCGCAGCACGGCCCACTGCATGTCTGAGCAGAACCTCTCACCCCGTGACGCCGTGCGCGCCTGGCGCGAGGGATGGCCCGTTCGCGCGTCCCCCCAGGCCGCGTTGGACCTGGCGGAGCAGGCCTTTCATGCCCTGTGGGGCCGTGGCCATTCGACGCTGGGCGGGGTCACCCTGGTGGCCGTCTCCGAGCGCGTGCTCCAGCAGGCGGCCAAGGCCCATCCCCACCTGACGGCGGTCGTCGTCGGCCCGGAGGGGGTGCGCTTCGGGGCGTTGGCTCCGCCCGCGGTGGAACTCGAGCCGGGGCGGCTGGAGGAGTCGCTGGTGTTCCTGGTCGAGCAATGGCTGTGCGTTCTGGGGTCCCTCACCGGAGAGGTGTTGTCCTCCGCGTTGGGGGCGGCCTTGTTGGGTGAGCGTGGCCCTGCCGCGGCGTCGCGGACGGAGGACGAACAGGAGCGCTCGCGATGAAGGAGCCCCTGCGTCCGGATGGGAGCGCGCCCGCCCCCCGGGGCCGGCACCGGCAGAGCGGGAGCGGGCGGGAGCCGGCGCGCCGCTACCTGGCGCACGTCCACGAGGTCAGCCACTTCCTCAGTGTCGCGGACAGCGTCGCGCGGAGCTTTCCCGCGTTGATGGAGCGCGTGTCCCGCTGGCTCCCGGTGCGCGCCGCGCTCCTCCTGGAGGGCGTGGATGCCCATGGGGCCTCCGTGCCGGAGCGGCCTGTCGTCACGGCCTGGCAGCCCTCGGCCTCCGCCCTGTCGCATGCGGCCTCCGCCTATGCCTGGCTCGCGGGGCAGGCGCGTGTGGAGCTGCAGGGGCAGGAGGCTCCCCCGGGGGTTCACGCCGCGAAGCTCTCGCAGGCGCCAGGGGCCATCACCCTTCCCCTGGTGTCGAAGGAAGGCGTCTTCGGCGCGCTGCACGTGGAGGCGGTGGCGCTGGGGGACGAGGGCCTGGCCCTGCTCGACGCGGTGGCGAACCTGCTCGCGGTGGCCCTGGCGAAGGAGCACGCCCTGCGCCGGGAGGTCTGGCTGCGGGAGCGGGCGGAGGCGCTCTTCCTCCAAGCGCAGGATGCCGTGCGCTGGCGCGATGAGCTGCTCACCGTCGTCTCCCATGACATGAAGACGCCGCTGCTCGCGGTGCGGCTGAACGCGGAGATGATTCTCAATAGCGGCACCGCTCCGGAGAAGGAGCACCGGCGGCGCCGCTACCTGGAGAACATCGTCCTGGCCGAGCAGCAGATGAGCAGCCTCATCGGCAACCTGTTGGACCGGGCGCGGCTGCGCGGAATGCCGATTCCGCTCGCGCTCCAGCCCCAGCCGGTGGAGGCGTTGCTGCGCCAATCCTTGGAGGTGCTCCGGCCGCTGGCGCTGGAGAAGGGGCAGACGCTGACGGTGGAGGTGCCGCCGGAGACGCCAGCGGTGCTGGCGGACCGCGAGCGCCTGGGGCAGGTGCTCGCGAACCTGGTGAGCAACGCCATCAAGTTCACACCTCCGGGCGGCGCCATCTGGGTGACGGCGCGGCTGGAGGCGGCGGGGCGGGTGCGCATCAGCGTGAAGGACTCCGGGTCGGGGATTCCCGCCGGAGACACGCCGCACCTGTTCGAGCGCTTCTGGCGGGCCAGCCAGTCCCCGGGACGCGGCACGGGGCTGGGGCTCAGCATCGCCTGGAGCCTGGTGGCCGCGCACGGCGGGACGCTCCACGTGGAGAGCGAGGAAGGGCAGGGGAGCACCTTCTCCTTCGCCCTGCCCGTGGCCCCGCCCTGAGGCGCGGGCCTACTTGTGCACCCCGACGGTGCCGCCGCGGAAGGCGGAGTCGCGCAGCACCAGGCCTTCCTTGCACAGGCGCGCCGCCTTGGCGCCCACGAAGAAGCCCTTGGGGTCGCTCCGGCGGTGCGACTTCTTGATGTACTCCTCGACCTCGAGGAACAGGCGCCGGAACTTGTCGGGGGCCGCGTTCTTCCGGCCCGTCTGGGCGGTGATGTCCAGCTCGGCCCACATCTTCCCGCTGAGCAGCTCCCCCTCCTCGTTGAGGCGGCTGCGCTCCATGAAGATGACGGGTGAGCGCACCTCGTCGATGCGCCAGAAGCCCTTGTCCTTGCCGCGCTTCACCTTGTCGACGATGGCCGCGCCCAGCTCCGAGGCCACCATGTAGAGGTCCTCCGGGGGCAGCCGCTCCAGGTTCTCCATGTTCGCGCGGAAGGTCTCCCAGTCCGGGGGGACACGCGAGGGGTACACCTCCAGGACGAAGCGCTCCAGGAAGCGGAAGAAGGCGAGTTCGTCGTCGGGGGACATGAAGAACTGAATGACGTTGGCCATCGCGCAGCCCTCATACTCCTGAGTGCGTCTTCCGCGATAGTGCGCCGCGAAGCGGGCTATGACTCCGGGCATGGATACCTGGCTGCTTTCCCGGATGCAGGAGCTTCGCGACCTTCAGGGCCTCATCGGCCTGGCCACGTGGGACATGGAGACGTACCTGCCCTCCAAGGCGGGCCCGGCGCGCTCCCACCAGCTCTCCACCCTGCAGGGGCTGCACCACGAGCGCCTCGTGGACCCCCGGCTGGGGGACGCCCTGGCCCAGGCGGCCACCCAGAAGGGCTTGTCCGACGACGCGCGGGCCATGGTGGCGGTGCTGACGCGGGAGCGGGAGCGGGAGGTGCGGGTCCCCGCGCCCCTGGTGAAGGCGCTGGCCGGGGCCATCAGTGACGCCATCCCCGCCTGGCGGGAGGCCCGGCAGGCGAAGCGCTTCGCCGTGTTCCAGCCCGCGCTCCAGCGCCTGCTGGCGCTGCGCCGCGAGCAGGCGGACGCCTACGGCCATGACGGGGAGCGGTATGACGCGCTGCTGGAGGGGCACGAGCCCGGCATGCGCGTGGCGCGGCTCACCCCGGTGCTGTCCGCCCTGCGCGAGCACCTCATCCCCATGGTGGGCAAGCTGAGCGCGGTGCGCCGGCCGGTGGCGCCCTTCCTGATGGGGCGTCACTACGACAAGGACGCCCAGTGGGCCTTCACCCTGCGCCTGTTGAAGGACTTCGGGTTCGACCTGGAGGCGGGCCGGCAGGACTTGAGCATCCACCCCTTCACCGGGGGCACCCACCCGCTGGACGTGCGGCTGACCACGCACGTGGACACGGCCACGCCGTTCCCCGCCATCTTCAGCACCATCCACGAGGTGGGCCACGGCCTGTATGAGCAGGGCTTCTCGGTGGAGCACCACCGCACCCCTCTGGCCGCCGCGCCTTCCATGGGCCTGCACGAGTCCCAGTCCCGGCTGTGGGAGAACATGGTGGGCCGCAGCCTGCCCTTCTGGCGGCACTACTTCCCCGCGCTGCGCGCGGCCTTCCCGGAGGCGCTGTCCGGCACGGACGTGGAGACGTTCCACGCGGCGGTGAACGCGGTGGGGCCGTCGCTCATCCGCATCGAGTCGGACGAGGTGACGTACAACCTGCACATCGCGCTGCGCTACGAGCTGGAGTTGCTGCTGGTGCGCGACGAGCTGCCGGTGGACGAGCTGCCCGCCGCGTGGAACGCGCGCATGGAGAAGTACCTGGGCGTCACGCCGCCGGATGACACGCAGGGCGTGCTCCAGGACATCCACTGGGCTTGGGGGGAGCTGGGGTACTTCCCCACGTACTCACTGGGCAACCTCTACGCGGCGTCGCTCTACCGCGCGGCGAAGCGCGACCTGCCTGACCTGGAGGCGCAGTTCGGCCGTGGCGAGCTGCTGCCGCTGCGGGACTGGCTGCGCACGCACGTGCACCAGCACGGCTTCCGCCTCTCCGCGGAGGAGCGCGTGAAGCAGGTGACGGGGCAGGGCCTCACGGACACCGACTTCCTGGCGTACCTGCGGGAGAAGTACGGCGCGCTCTACGGCGTCTCGCTTTGAGCGAAGGCGTGAATGGCGGGTGTCTGCCAAGTCAATGGGGCCCGTGAGAGGTCCAGCGGGGGCTGCCTTGTCAGGGCAGGGGATTGCGTGAGCGATTGCGGTGCCGTGAGTTCGGGGAGCACCTACGGCTACTGGACGATGACTTTCGTCCGGCCGTAGGCACGCTTAGGAGAGGACGGAGGCCCGCGCCGACTCAGCGCGTGCCTCTGTCGTACGGCTCGTGGTAGTCAACGATGAAACATTTCGCGGGGGGATTGCACGTTCGGCCCCTCGGTGCTGAACGTGGAGACATCTGAATGGCGCTGCAGGCCACTCAAAAGAAAATGCTGGTGTTGGTGCTGTCGCTGGTCTGGCTCGGAGGCCCCCTCATCGCGGTGGCGTTCATGTTCTTGAGCCCGGTCGTGTCACCACCCGCGGAGCCAGGAAACATCCCGAGCCCGACGCTGGCGCGGCTGCTCAACGAGAGCATCGAGGGTGCCATCTCCCAGATGAACCCCAACTGGTCTCCGGGGCTCATCCCGGAAGCCGCGGCCAATACCCGGACGTTCCTGGGCGAGGTCTCCGAGGTGGTCGCCCGTTGCAGCATGGGCCCCCATGAGCCGAATCAGAAATGGAACAAGCTGGAGTACCACCTGACCCGCGTCGATGGCGTTCGTTACAAGCCCATCTACACGGGCATCCGGTGCGGTCGCTCGTCACTCATCTACCGCGCCGTCTTCAAGGACGGGCAGGTCGTCGAGGCCTACACGGACGGGAGCGAGCGTCAGCGCTCGTTGGAGGAGGTTCGCGGCATCGTGCGCCCCTTCGGCAAGGGCGTGACCTGGTCTGACAGGGACTATCACCCGGAGCGCTACTTCCGGCCCAAGCCGACGGCTCCCTCGCGGGCGGAGCTCGAGAAGCAGTGGGAGTAGCCGCTCACCTCGCGGGTTTCAGGAGCCAGTGCGTGTCCACGCTCCAGCCGAGGAACACCCGGCCGGGCAATGGCGCGCCCTGCTCCTGAATCGCCGCGAGGAGCCGCGTGAGCGCCGGTGCGAACGCGACCGCGATGCCGCGAGGCTGTGCAGCCAGGTGCTGCTGGGCCCAGCGTGCGAAGCCCTCCTGCTCGGCTTTCGGAGTCAGGGACAGGAAGAACACCAGGTGCCGCCACGCGTAGGCGGCGTTCTTCACGTGGCGGAGCCGATGTGCGTAGTAAGGGGCCTCGCGCAGAAGCAGTTGGCACACGCTGACGAAGCACCGGCGGGCCAGCTCGGGTAGTTGCGGCCCCAGCGTTCGCGTGAGGTCCAGCGCTTCGAACAGAACGGCCAGGTTCTGTGTGGTCAGGACTTGCGCCTGCTCGATGACCATCCCGTTGCTGCTGACACCTCCGGGCCGATGCCCTTCGGCCTGGGCGCGTTGCAGGCAACTCCGGGCGAAGTCCTCGGCGTCTCGCCAGTCGGGCCGCTCCTGGCGCGCGGCAGCGGGCCGAGGCGGTGGCAACTTCGGGAGGTCATAGTAACGCGCGTAGAGGCGGCCATGGACGAAGGCCGCGGCGCGCCGTGCCGCGTCCTCGAACTTCGGTGAGAACGTGCCCATGAAGATGTCCGCCGCGAGTTCATCCACCAGCGGGAGACTCAAGCCCGCCGCCTGCGCCAACGCTCGCAGCTCCTGCAGCAGCTTGTTGGGGATGAGGACGTCGGGGAACGCCGAGATGGCCACGGAGGTGATGCGTTCGAACGTCTGGGCCGCCACCGCCTGCTGGCCCATGGTCGGCGTGCGGTGTTCATCGATGGCGCTGACCCAGGGCAGTTCCTGGAGTTTGACCTGGGACTGGAGGTCGAGCAGCAACAGCGACCGCCTCCCGCGGAACGCCGCGTAGACGTGCCCATACAGCCGCCGGAGTTCCGGGTCGCTCACGCCCTGGGCTGTTACGTGCGAGGAGATCTGCGGGAGCACCTTGGCCAGGACCTCGCTGGAGGTGATGACCTTCCGTGCGATCAGCTCCTCGAGCGAAGCTCGCTCACAACGACTCAGCTTGTGTATCAGGCTTGGCGGGAAGTCCACGCCCTCGGTCACTCCGTGGCGTGCTGCCTCCGGCTCAGTGACGGGGGCCGTCACCGGCTCCAGGTCATCGACGCCCTCGTGGAGCGGGTAGTCGAGGAGCCGCTCCTGGAGAATCTTCGCGAAGGCCTGGTGCGTTGGCATCGCGGCGATGCGTTGCTGCTCCGCGCGAAGCGCGACCCACCGCTCGCTGCCGGGCAGTCCACGCGCGCGGGCGATATCGCCCAGGATGTGCTGGACCTGCCGCTGCTGTCCCTCGGTCAACGCGGAGGGGGCCTGGAGCGTCTGGGCCAGGATGGCGCGCAGCTTCGCGAAGTTTCCCTTGGCTTGATGGGGCCAGCGGCAGAGTGGATGCCGCGCGCGGGCCTGCTCCACGGCATCGAGGAGCTGCCTGCCGCGCTCGAACCACGGGGCCGGGAACTGCCATCCCGGGCCCTCGGAGGCGCCGGCTTCGCGGAACAGTTGAATGAGCTGGTCGTACAGCGGCGTCCAGACCTCGACGGACTCATGTTGCCGTGCGAGGCCCAGGGGCATGGAGACCCGCGCGAGTTGCCGCGAGGTGTCGCCGACGGTCTGCAGATGGACGCGCAGTCCGTCCTCCGTGGAGGGGGCCTGGGGGACCGGGTAGAAGCGCAGCCGGGAGAAGAAGGGGGCCAGCGTCTCGATGAGCGCGCGGGCCGCATCCGGGTCGCCATGGCGCAGCAGCCACGCGACGACGAGGAGGGCTCCTTCTTCGGGAACGTCGACGCGGTAGGCGCCGGTGGCCAGCATGTCCTGGAGCAGCGCGAGCCCTTCGTCACCGAGGAAGTAGGCGTTGAGCGCCGCGCGAGGGTTGTGGCGGGCCGCGGGTCCGAGCTCCGTCAACCACGCTTGCTCATGCGGTGCGAGAGGTCCCTCGGCGAGGAGCTCTCCCGTGGCGAAGCCACCCTTCGTGACCTTCAGGGTGGCCCATGCGGGAGCGCCCGCCACGGGCGTTCGCGAGCCGACCTGGAGCGCGCCCGAGACGAGGCCCTCCATCACCTTCTGCCACTGCTCCACCTTCGCGCTGCCGCGTGCCCGGAGCTCCGGCTCCGGGTTCTCCGTGGCCGTGGTCAGTGCGCGAGCAAGCTGGCCGAGCACATAGGCCGGGTTGATGCGGAGGGACGGTGCGGGCCGAGAGGCGTCTGAAGGATGGCTCAATGGGAGTCTCAGGACAGGGGCGCGTGGGACAGCGCTACTGGCAAGCTGGCGTGCCACGACGCGCAGCCCGCGCTGTTCTGACATCGTAGCCGTGCCTTGTGGGCGCCGCGGTGTGGCCCTACTGTGCGCGCATCATGAGGACCGTGAATGAGTGGAAGGCGACGCTGCGCGCAGCGTTGAAGGAGGCCATGCGTGCCCGGAATGCACCGGCCACGACGGTGCTTCGGGAGCTGCTCGCCGCCATCGACAACGCCGAGGCGCCGGACCTGAGCGTCGCGCCAGGCGCCACAGATGGCGTATTCGCTGGAAGCGCGGGAGGACTCGGGAGCGGAGAGGTGTCCCGGTTGCTCTTGTCGCCGGAGGCGGTGCAGGCGCTCGTCCAGCGCGAAATCCAGGAGCGGCAGGAGGCCGTGGACCTCTACGTGAAGCTCGGGAAGCACGATGAAGCCAGCGGCTTGAAGGCGCAGGTGGACGTCCTCCTGGCGCTCTGAGCGGGCGTGCGGAGCGCTCGCTCCGGCTTGGACTCACAAGGGTGCGTGATTCACCTGTGTTGCTCCAGTTGAAGCCTGCTGCAGGGCGTTTCAGTGCGGGGTGTGTGAGTGATTGACTGAGGCGCTGTCCTCGCGACGCCACCGTGGGTCACGCAGGGCCTGTCTCCCAGGGGCGCGGAAGGGGACTGTTCCCCTCCGCGCCCCGTTGTTTTCGGCCGCGTTCATCCACGCTTCATCGTGGATGTGAGGCCCTCGCGAGGGCTCAGGGCTCTTCCGCGCCGATATCCCCGGTGTCGACGCACATCCAGGGGCACTCCGCGTGGCAGGCCGCGAAGGCACCCGCGTGCGTGTACGTCCCGACGGCACAGGATGCGGGCCACGCGTAGTGGTACTGATAGCCGCGGTAGCCGCACTCGACATAGGCATACACACAGGACTGCTCGAGCCCCTGGTCGGCCTCTGCCGGACTGGCTTCTTCCTGCGGCTGGCCGCCACAGCCCACCCACGACACGAGCCCCGCGACGAGTCCCACTGCGATGCGTCCCATCTTCATCCGTGACTCCTTTGGAGAGGGCCCAGGATGTCTGAAATGGTGGCTTTCGGTCTATTCTGGAGTGTCAGTGATAGGCGTTCTCGGCGCCCATCGAGGTCGGTAGGATGCCCACGCCGTTTTCGCGATGAGGACCTGCACCATGAATGCTTCACGATGGAGGCCGTGCGCCCTCCTGTTCGTCTCCCTGGGACTGGCGTGCGCCGGGTCGTCTGATGAGGACCTTCCGGAAGACGGGCTGCCGGGTGTCTCCGACTCAGGCGTGACGCCTCCGGACAGCGGGGCGGAACCGCCCGATGCGGGGAACGACGACGCCGGTGTCTCCGACGCGGGTTCGGAGGACGCCGGTGCCCCCGATGCGGGCTCGGGGGACGCGGGCTCACCCGGCACGGACGCGCCCATCACCTGGGCCCGGGTCTTCTTCTCCGGGCACAGCCTGCTCGACAACCCCATGCCCGACCACTTCGACGCCATCGCGCGGGGCCGGGGCAAGGACTTCAATTGGAACCAGCAGAACGTGATTGGTTCCCCCATGCGGGTGCGCACCTGGGGCAACGGCGCATGGGCCGGGTATCGCCAGGGCAAGAACCGCGTGGGCTCCAACATGAACGTGGTTCAGGAGCTCCTGTCGCCGAGCACCCTGGGCACCGGTGAGAAGTACGACACGCTCCTCATCACCGAGCGCCACGACCTGCTGGGCACCATCGAGTGGGAGAACACCGTCGGCTACCTGCGGCACTTTCACGACCGGCTGGTCGCCGGGAATCCGCAATCCGTGACGTATTTCTATCACACGTGGTTGGACATCGATAAAGCCAACCCCTCCCGGTGGATTGCCTATGAGAAGAACGCGCGCGTGGCCTGGGAGTGTGTGTCTTCCAAGGTGAACCTCACGCTGCAGTCGGAGGGCCGCACGGACCGCGTCTGGGCGCTCCCGGGGAGCACGGCGCTGGTGGACCTGGTGGAGCGAGTCATCGCGAACGAGGTGCCGGGCATCACTGGCACGACGTCGCAGAAGCTCAACGTGCTCTTCAGTGACAACGTCCACCTGACGCCGCTGGGCTCGTACTTCATGGCCGCGGTCCACCACGCGTCCGTGTTCCGGGAGTCGCCCGAGGGGGCCCCAGGGCCCACGGGGTCCAACGCGGCGACGGTCCAGGCGCTCCAGCGCATCGCGTGGAACTTCGTCAGCGCGTACTACGCGCAGCCCGGCGCTGGTGAGCGGACCATGGCGGACTGCCGCACGCGCATTCCTCGGGACGTCTGCCCGGGCTTCTGGGAGCTGCAAGGGCGGCCGGGGAACACCACGGGGTGCCAGCGCTACTTCGGCAACGCGACGCCGGGCGCCGGCGGCAATCCCTTCGTCTGGCCCGACCCGAACTGGCAGCCGCTGCCGCCTCCGTAGTCCGGGGGCGGTGTCAGTACGAGAACAGCAGGGGCCGGCACGCTCGCGCCAGTTGGAGCGCGTCCCTCGCGAGCGTGTAGGCCTCCCGGTCCTCGGCGTCCAGCCACGCCGCGCGAGCCACCAGGTTGGCCATCTCGAAGCACAGGCTGGCGGTGCGCCGGGCCAGCCGGCTCTCCTTCTGGAGCGCGCGGGCATTCAGCTCGCACAGCTCGGCACACTGACGGAGCAGGCGTACCACCTCGCCGGACAGCGGCTCCCCGCGTTCCACGCGGCGGGCCATTCCGGTTTCGCAGGACACCTGACACTGGAGGCTGGCGGCGATGCACCGGGACACATCCGCGTGCGCACCGCTGATTCTTGCAGCCAGCATCGAGGCCTCCTCCATCCAGAGTCATAGCAAAGTTATGCATGAGGCGTCTGACGGCAACTCGAAGTGGGGGGCCCTCCGGTACGTGCTAATCGATAGGACATGCCCAAGCTCACCCTCGTTCCCCCTGAAATCGAGGCGTACGCGGACGCGCACACCACGGCACCCGCGCCCCTCTTCGATGAATTGCGTGATGTCACGTATTCGCGGATGTCCGCGCCGCAGATGCAGGTGGGTGCCGTCGAAGGCACCTTCTTGCGGATGCTCGTTTCGCTGACGGGCGCGCGGCGTGTGTTGGAGATTGGCACCTTCACGGGGTACTCGGCGCTGATGATGGCCGAGGCCCTCCCGGAGGGCGGCCTGCTCATCACCTGTGACGTGGACCCCGAGGCCACGGACGTGGCGCGCGCCTTCTTCGCGCGCAGCCCTCACGGGCGCAAAATCGACCTGCGCATGGGGCCGGCCCTGGACACGCTGAAGACGCTCCAGGCCCCGTTCGACCTGGCGTTCATCGACGCGGACAAGCCGAACTACGCCGCGTACTGGGACGCGGTGCTCCCGCTGCTGCGGCCCGGCGGGCTCATCGTCGCGGACAACGTGTTGTGGTCGGGCCGGGTGCTCGCGCCGGAGTCGCCCAGTGACCACGCCATCGTGGACTTCAACGCGAAGGTGACCGCGGACCCCCGCGTGGAGCACGTGCTGCTGACGGTGCGCGACGGGATGATGCTCGCGCGCAAGCGCTGACTCAGTAGCGGCTCAGGAAGCGCTCCAGCCCGGGGCGCAGCGCCTCGCGCTGGGCGATGCACAGGTCCACGCGCTCTAGCGACTGCGCCAGGGCGCGCTCACCGCCTTCGAGCGCGGAGGCGTGGGGCGCGAAGAACGTGGCGAGCTGTTCGCGGTGCTCGGCGTCACAGAAGGAGCCGCCCAGGCTGAGCAGCCAGGGCGCGATGTCCCGGGGCAGCCGGTTGCGGAGCGCTTCGAAGTGCGTGGTCAGGAAGTCCAGGGCGCCCGCGCGGGTGGGCAGCTCCTCGAACTGCCGGAAGAGGATGGGCAGCGCCTCCCGCGTGTCCACGTCCGGAGCGAGCAGCAACGCCAGGCTGGCCCGCGCGAGCGTGGCGTCGTGGAAGCCGCCCAGGGCGGAGAAGAGCAGCTCCCGCTCACGGTCCTCGGTCGTCGCGCGCAGGGCCTCGAGCAGGCGCTGGTGCAGCGCCGCGTCACCCCAGGCCGCCGCGGCGCTGAGCACCGCGTGCGCGGAGTCCATGGGCAGGGAGCGCCGGTCCTCCAGCCACCGCAGCGCGAGCTCCCGCGCCTCCGCGCGCAGCTGCGCGTCCTCGCCCGTCTTCGTCACCATCCACACCAGCCAGGGGCGGAGCATGCGGAGGTCCTCGCTCTCGCCCGTGCGCGGCATCAAGCCCAACCGGCGCGCCTGCCCCCCGAAGAGGCTCTGGACGAAGCGCGCCCGGTTGGGCAGCGAGGCCTGCGGGACGAAGTCATCGCGCACGCTGGCGACCAACTCCGCCGCGCCCATGACCAGGTCCGCGTCCTCCGGACGTAGCAGGCGCGAGGCCAGCGTGAGGGCCTGCGCCACGTCGAGGTCGCCGCTGGCCACCAGGGCCTGCGCGTCATCCATCAACACGCGCCGCTCGGCCACCGTGAGGCCCTTGCCTCCCTGGCGCATCAGCCGCTCCAGGGCGTCACCGCGCAGCATCGCGTGGTAGTAGCCCCGCCCCTCCGCGTTGGGGTGGACCCAGTCCGGGCAGGACCTGGCGTCGTCCAGGTGCAAGGTGCCCGTGGGCTCCGAGAGCACGGTGCAGGCCCGGCCCTCCCGGCCCTTGGCGGCATACCGGACGCAGACGGGCACCTGCCAGGACGCGGGCGCGTCGCCCACGCCCGGGGAGCCCAGCGGCAGGTAGCGCCCTTGCTCCAACGCCAGCCGGGGCGCGCCGTCCTCCGGGCACTCCAGCGTCATCGCGATGCGGGGCACGCCGGGCTGGTCCAGGAAGGTGGAGAAGGCGGGCGCCACGTCCTTGCCCGAGGCGGCGGCGAGCGTGTCGAAGAAGTCGCGGGTGGTGGCGGTGCCCTTCGCGTGAGCGTCGAGGAAGCGCCGCACGCCGTCCTGGAACGTGTCGGTGCCCACCCAGGATTCGAACATGGCCAGCACGGCGGCGCCCTTGTTGTACGTGATGCCGTCGAATGCGGCGTGGATGTCGCCTGGGGCATGGATGGGCTGCCGGATGCTGCGCGCGCTGATGAGCCGGTCCTCGAGCAGGGCGGCGCCTCGGGCCTCCACGCGGCGCACGTCGCCGCGCCACTCGGGCTTCCACTGCGCGATGACCTTGTACGAGAGCCAGTCCGCGAAGGACTCGTTGAGCCACAGGTCGTCCCACCACGCGGGCGTGACGAGGTTGCCGAACCACTGGTGCGCCAGCTCATGCGCCTGCGTCTGGGCGAAGTAGCGCTGACGCCACAGGGAGTCTCCCTGCGCCGGGCCCAGCATGAGGGACGCGCCGAAGGTGACGAGGCCCGGGTGCTCCATGGCGCCGCTCTGCAGGCCCGGGAGCGCGACCACGTCCAGCTTGGCGTAGGGGTAGGGCGTGCCGAACCACGTCTCCAGCCGCTCCAACAGACGAGGCGTGGCCTCCGCGGCCCAGGCGGCCTCGGCGGTCCGGCCCTGGGGCACCAGCATCCGGACCGGCACGTCGTGGTGGCCCGCGACGCCCGCGTCCACGGCCTGGAAGGGGCCCACCGCGAAGGCGACCAGGTACGACGACAGCGGCGGCGTCGTCTGGAAGCGCACCGTCTTCCAGCCGTCCGGCCCGTGCGTCTCGGCCTCCACGGGGGCGTTGGCGTAGGTGCCGTCCTCCTCGCGCACGCGCAGGGTGAGCCGCCAGGGAATCTTGAAGCCGGGCTCGTCGAAGCAGGGGAAGGCGCGGCGCGCGGCCAGCGGCTGGAACTGCGTCATCATGTACCAGCGGCCCGCGTCCTCCTCGCGGTAGATGCCCGAGCTCTCACGGGCCAGGGCGCGGCCCGTGTACGTCACGCGCAGGGTGACGGTGCCGGGGCCCACGGGCTCGCGGGGGAGGAAGGCGAGCATGTCGCCCACGGGCAGCGTGGACGTGCGCACGCGGCTGCCGGCGACGATGAAGGCCGCGTCCTTCACGGAGAGCGCCTCGCCGTGGAGCCACACCTCGCGGGTGGCCTCGGCCAGGGTGATTTCGATGTCCGTCGTCCCGCTGAAGGCTTCCCGGCGCGGGTCCAGCTCCAGCGTCACAGTCTGCCGCACCGGGCGCACGCTCGGGGCCAGCCGGAGGCCCGGCGGGGTGAGGACCGGGGCTGCTTCCTCCTCCGGCGCGGGGGATGGTGGAGGACGGGAGACCGCGACCGGGGGGGACTCCACGGGCGGCGGCCGCGTCGCCACGCAGGCCACGGCGCTGAGCGCGAGCAGGGGAAGCAGCAGATGTCCGAGCCGCAACAGGGAGGCCTCCAGCCGCGGCACGACGTGGCGCGCGGGTCTGCCATTCTCCCTCACCTGCGCCAGGGGCGCGAGCGGCTTGGACCGCCGCGCCCCGGGGTGTCTGTCTCGACCGACAGGTGACAGGCCTGAGGCGCGCCACGCCGAGGCCCTCGCCGCGCCTCAGGCGTTGAGGACGGGATACGGCGCCAGCAGTTCCACCAGCGCGGCGCCGTAGATGCGCACCCGCTTCTCCCCGAGATAGGGCACCTGCGCCAGCTCCTCCACGTCCTTCGGAGGCTTCGCGGCCAGCGCCTCCATCAGCGGATTGGTGAGCACCACGCTGGGCGTCACCTTGCGCTCGGTGGCCTTCTCCACGCGGAACGCCTTGAGGGCCTCCTCGCGCTTGCGCTTGTTGCTGTCGCGCGGGCCCTTGGCCTCGCGCTCCGGCGCCAGCTCGCCCCGGCGGGACTTCTCCAGCTGCTCGCGCACCAGCGCCAGCAGCTCGTCCCCGTGGGTGCGCACGAAGGAGCCCCGCACGCCGGCCATGCGCGCCAGCTCCTTGGGGTTGGTGGGCAGCTTCACCGCGATGTCCCCCAGCGCCATGTTGGAGAGCATCCGCCCCATGGGGACGTTCTCCTTCTCCGCCCACTCCAGCCGCTTGCGGTGCAGCACCTGGGCAATGGCGTGGGCCAGCGTGAGCTGCGTGGGGTTCAGCCCGGCGCGGGGCAGCTTGGGCTTGAAGTCCGCGCCCACATCGGGACGGGCCGCCGCCTCGTCGCACATGCGCACGCAGTCCAGGAGGACCTCCTCCAGGATGTCGGCCTCGCGGCAGGCGTCGCGGACCTGGCGGCCCAGCTCGCACAGGTAGCGCACGTCATTGGCGATGTACTCCCGCATGCCCGGGGGCAGGGGGCGGATGGAGAAGTCGGACTGCTGATGCTCCTTCGGCAGCTCCACACCCAGGCGTTCCCGGGCGAGGTCGGCCAGACCCACCTTGGGCCAGCCGAGCAGGGTGGCGGCCCGGTGGGTGTCGAACAGGCCCTGGACTCGGACCCCCACCTCGGCCAGGAACTGCAAATCCCCCTGGGCGGCGTGGAAGAACTTCGTGCGCGCCGGGTCGGCCATCAGCGGGGCGAGCATGTCCGGCACCACGCCCGGCTGGAGCGTGTCGAGCAGGAAGACTTCGGCGTCGGTGGCGAGCTGGAGGAAGCACAGCCGGGCGCGGAAGGCGTGCATGGAATCCGCTTCCAGGTCCACCGCTATCTCACGCGCCTGCTCCAACTGGTGGGTGGCGCGCGCTTCGCCCTCGGCATCCACTACGTCAACGGCACCTTCTGGGTAGGTCGGCATCGCGGCGGGCAGGGTAGCGGACCGGGCCTTGGGATTGAGGTGTTTTTTCCCGGGCCGCCGCTAGGATGGCCACGCCGATGAACGACGTCCAGCGCCTGGAAAAGACCCTGCTTGGCCACATGGGCCGGGCCATCGCGGATCACCGCCTCATCGAGGACGGGGACCGCATCATGGTGGGCGTGTCGGGAGGCAAGGACTCCTACACGATGCTGCACCTCCTGCGGGAGCTGCAGCGCCGCGCGCCCGTGAAGTTCGAGTTGCTGGCGGTGAACCTGGACCAGGGCCACCCCGGCTTCCCCGCGGACAAGCTGGAGGCGTACTTCCAGCGCGAGGGCTACGACTACAAGTTGCTGAAAGAGGACACCTACAGCATCGTCCTGGAGAAGACGCCTCCGGGGAAGACGCAGTGCTCGGTGTGCTCGCGCATGCGGCGCGGCATCCTCTACACGGCGGCGGTGGAGCTGGGCTGCACGAAGATCGCCCTGGGGCACCACCGGGACGACCTCATCCACACGCTCCTGCTCAACCTCTTCTTCGCCGGCTCCATCAAGGCGATGCCGCCGCTCCTGCGCAGCGACGACGGGCGCAACGTGGTCATCCGCCCGCTGTGCTACGCGGCGGAGAAGGACATCGCGAAGTTCGCGGAGCTGATGCAGTTCCCCATCATCCCCTGTGACTTGTGCGGCACGCAGGAGAACCTCCAGCGCAAGCGGATGCAGCGGTTGATGGAGGAGCTGGGCAAGGAGATCCCCAACGTCCGCCAGAGCGTGCTCAACGCCATGGCGAACGTGCGGCCGACTCACCTGCTGGACAAGACGCTCAACCCCCACCCGCTGGAAGCCAGCGAGGCGGGGGCCACGACGACCGAACCGAAGGACACTCAAGGGAGCGCCAGCCCATGGCTCGAGAGCAGGCAATGAAGGCGCGCAACGACCGCAACGGCGCGCTGGTGGAGGCGATGTTGCTGGCCGCGATGGCGGACGGGCGCGTGTCGCAGCGGGAGATGCAGACGTTGCTCAGCCGCGTGCTGGAGCGCCCGGAGTTCGAGGGCACCCGTCCGGATGAGCTCAACGCGCTGGTGGAGACCAGCGCCGCGCGGCTGTCGGAGGCCAAGAATCTGGAGGACGTGCTCGCGTCGCTGCGCCGCCGGCTGCCGGACCACAAGAACCGGATGCTGGCCTTCGGGCTGGCGGCGGCGGTGGCGCTGGCGGACCAGCGGGCCACGCGCGACGAGCTGGGGCTGCTCAAGACGTTCCAGGCCGCGCTGGGCATCTCCGAGGACGAGGTGGCGCAAATCATCGACGTCATCGAGAACGGCGGCAGCCTGGCGGAGGCGCTGGGCGAGCCGCTGGAGCGGCTGTTCGCGGAGGTCATGGTGCTGGTGAGCGCCGCGGACGGGAAGCTCCAGGAGGCGGAGGCCCGGGCGCTGGTGGAGAGCTTCGCGGCGGACCCCCTCTTCGAGAACGTCAGCCCGGAGCGGGCCCAGAGCTTCGTGAGCGAGTCCGTGTCCGCGCTCGCCGCCGAGGGCCTGCCGCAGCGGCTCCAGGTCCTGGCCCACGGCCTGACGACGCACGTCCAGCGGCTGAAGGCGTTCCGGCTGGCCACCAAGATTGCCCACGCGGGCGGCGCGCCGAGCCATCCCGAGCAGCGAATCCTGGATATGCTCCAGGCCACCTTCGGTCTCGCCGACGATGAAGTGGCGCGCCTGGGCAGGGAGGGGTAGTTAGGGGGGCGATGACCCTGCAAGCCCCCTCGACGCCCCGGCATTCCTTCCGGTTCGGGCTGCCCCCTTCGCTGGGCAGCGAGACGGCGCGAGAGCGCGCGGACAGGCTCGCCTCGTTCCTCCAGCGCGCCCTGGGCAAGCTGGTGGAGGTGAACGTCGCGTCCAGCTACGAGACGCTCGCCAAGGACCTGTTGTCGGGCCGCGCCGACGCGGCCTGGGCCCCACCCTTCGTCTGCGCGCGGATGGAGGCCATGGGCGTGCGGGTGGTGGTGCGGGGTGTCCGCCGCGGCATGTCGTCCTACCGGGCGGCCCTGGTGTGCCGGGCGGGCGCGGGCCTCACGGTGGAGCGGCTCAAGGGCACCTCCGCCGTCTGGGTGGACCGCGATTCGGTGGCGGGCTACCTGCTGCCCACCGCCTACCTCAAGACGCAGGGCCTGGAGCCGTCGCGGGCCTTCTTCGCGCAGCACTTCGCGGGCTCGTATCAGGGCGCGCTGGAGTCGGTGCTGGACGGCAAGGCGGATGTCACGAGCGTGTTCTGCCCCCCGTCGTCCACGGGCCTGTCCTTCGCCACCGGCGTGGAGGACGTGCTGGGCGCGGGCGCGGGGCGGCGCTTCGAGCTCATCGCCTACACCGACGAGGCGCCCAACGACGGCGTGCCGGTGGCCATGGGCCTGCCGCCGCAACTGGTGAGCTCGCTGGAGGCGACGCTGCTGAGCCTCCAGTCGTCTCCGGACGGGCAGTCCCTGCTCAAGGACATCTTCAACGCGGAGCGCTTCGAGTCCGCCCCGCGCATGGGCTACCGGGCGCTCTACCGGGTGGCGCTGGCGAGCCTGTAGTCAGGGGCTCCGCGTCGCTGTTTCGTTCGAGCGCGCTGGTGCAGGATGCGCGCATGTCCGAGACCAAGCGTTACGAGGGTGGTTGCCACTGTGGCCGGGTTCGCTACGACGTGAGCCTGGACCTGTCGCAGCCCCTGGTGTCCTGTAACTGTTCCATCTGCATCAAGACGGGGATGTTGCTGAGCTTCACGTCCGCGGAGCAGTTCAACCTCCGCTCGGGCGCGGAGGACATCACCGACTACCAGTTCGGCAAGAAGTCCATCCACCACCTGTTCTGTGCGTCATGCGGCGTGCGCTCCTTCGGCAAGGGGACGACGCCGGACGGCAAGGAGATGCGCGCCATCAACGTCCGCTGCCTGGATGGCATCGAACTGGACGGGCTGCCGGTGATGAAGGTGGACGGCAAGAACTTCTAGTCTCTCACCGTGGGCCTACTTGCCTCCGTCCCCCTGGCCTCCGGGGCCTCGGGGCGGAGGCCGCTTCACGGGCGCGGCTTCCTGGGACGTCGCCGTCCGTGCGGGCTTCGCGGGCGCCGGCTTCACGCCCGGCGCCACGGCCGGTGGACGGGCCGCCGCCGGAGGACGCGCCTGCGCGGCGAGGACGGGCGACGCCGCGGAGGAGGAGCCGCCGGTGGCGCGGGGCGCGGGCTTCGCGGCGTGGGCGCGGGCCGCCTGCCTCGGGTCGAAGTTGATGACCGTGGGCTCGGTGGCGAAGCGGTCCTCCTCCAGCTCCTCCGCGTACAACTCCCGCATGAAGGCCGCCAGGTGGGCCAGCGTCGCGGGCAGCTTCTCCGTGAGGAGGAACTCCTCCAGCGCCAGTTGCAGCTCGCCCGCGGTGGAGAAGCGCTCGTCCCGCTTGCGGGCCAGCGCCTTGAAGACGATGGCGTCCAGCGCCTTGGGAATCTCCGGCACCACTTCCGACGGCGGGACAATCTTCGTCCCCACCACCGCCTTGAGCGTGGCCAGCTCCGTCTCGCGCTTGAACAGGCGCTGCTGCGTCAGCAGCTCGTAGAACACCGTCCCCAGGCCGAACACGTCCGAGCGCGAGTCCAGCGGCTCGCCCCGGGCCTGCTCCGGGGACATGTACGCGTGCTTGCCCTTGATGGTGCCGACAATCGTCTGGGACAGCTTCCCGGACGCCTTGGCCACGCCGAAGTCGATGAGCTTCACGCCGCCGTTGAAGCCCACCAGCACGTTCTGCGGCGACACGTCCCGGTGGATCAGCGCCAGCTTCCGGCCAGACGGGCTGCGCGCGTTGTGGGCGGCGTCCAGCCCCGCGGCGGCGTCCGCGATGATGCGGCACTTGAGCCCCAGGGGGATGGTGACGCCCCGCTGGTGGGCCCGGGCGCCCAGCGGGCCCACGGCCTCGCCATGCACGTACTCCATGGCGATGAAGTACTGCCCGTCCACGTCCCCCAGGTCGTAGATCTGCGCGATGTTGGGGTGGTTGAGGTGCGCGGCGATGCGCCCCTCGTCCAGGAACATGTCGATGAACTCGTCGTCCTCGGACAGGTGGGGCAACAGCCGCTTCACCACCAGCAGCTTCTGGAAGCCCACCGGCCCCTTCTGCCGGGCGAGGTAGACGGCGCCCATGCCGCCAATGGCGAGTTTCCGAAGCAGCTCGTAGCGGCCGAATGTTTCCACGACACCCGGCACGATACCCGCGCGAGGCGGGGGCACGGAAGTCCAGGGCGCATCATTTCCCCTGACACCTGGACTTCCATGCCTTCCCCGGGGTGGCCCGGACCTCCTGCCCGCGGGCTACGGGGCCGCGCAGACGCTGCGGTAGCGGACCTCCACCGCCTGCCCCGGCGAGGGGATGGCCCCCGGCTGGAAGACGATGGCGTTCTGCTCCGCGTCATAGACCCACTGCGTCGCGGGCACCGGCTGGCCCTGGACGCGCACGGCCATCTCCCCCAGGCCCGTGGGGTCCGCGGTGAGGGGGAAGTCCGCCTGGGGCTCCCCGGCGCGCTGGATGACCTGCTCCAGCAGCCCCTGGTAGTTCTGGCCGCAGATGTTGGCCACCTGGCCGCCCGTGCCCTGGGCCACGGCGGTGAAGCGCGCGGAGCCGCTGCCGGCGGTGGCGCAGGCGGCGTCGGTGGGCACCAGGCCGTAGAGCTGGCTGCGGTGCGACATGCCCGTGCCCTTCAGCGTCTGGAGGAACTGGATGTAGCTCTCCGGGCCGAAGCCGGAGTTGTCGTCCTCGTCGGCCAGCACCACCACCGCCATGCGCGCCGCGGCGCGGACGAAGCCCGCGTTGCCGTCGTTGGGCTGCGGCGTGCGCAGGTCGTCCATCTGCTCGGACAGCGGCGCGGACAGCGCCTGGCGCATCGTCTCCAGGCCCTGCACCAGGTTGTGGCACATGCCCACGCCCAGGTTGGCCTGGAGGTCCGCGACGGCGGTGGGGCTGGAGCTGGACACCACGCGGGGCCGGCTGCCGTCCACCGGGAAGAGGCGCCCGGCCTCGCCGCCGTTGGCGCCGCCGCCACACTGCGGTCCCCGGGCCACCAGGCCCGTGCTGGTGACGCCCACGCGCACGTCCACGCCGTTCGTCTGGGCCGTCTGGAGCCACTGCGGAATCGCCGCCTGCAGGCGCTGCTGGTACTGCTGCATGGTGGTGGTGTTGGACACCACGAAGAGGACGTCCAGCTGGCTGTCGGTGCCCTGCGTGTAGCGGTCCACCTGGATGCCCTCGTGGTTCGTCTCCGCGATGAGCGGGACGAGGAAGGGCACCGGCTCATTGGGCGTGCGCAGGTACAGCGGGCTGAAGTGCTGGCCGTGCACGTTGCGCGCGTAGCCGACCTCCAGCTCGAAGCCCTCGCCCGGCGCCAGGGTGACGGGCGCCGTCATGGGCGTCGTCAGGGAGAATTGGTTGCTCGTGCCGTTGCCGATGTCCGCGCCCGTCACGGTGATGGGGCTGCTGCACCGGTTGGCCACGTACGTCTTCCGTGGCGTCGCGGCGCAGTCGTAGCGGATGGGGCCGAAGTCCACGAAGGCCGGCGTCGCCACCAGGCAGCTGGCGCGCGACACGCCCTTGAGGGGCAGCCGCACCGTGGGCGCGGCCGGGTTGCTCACCGTGAGCTGCAGCTCGCCGGTGAAGTCCCCCTCCGCCGGCGGCCGGAAGGCCACCATGGCGCTGAAGCCCGTGTCGTACTGCACCACGCCGCCGGTGAGCCGGCCGCCGGGCATGAAGAAGGCGCCGCCGCCGTCGTTGCTGATGTGGATGTCCTTCACCGCGCACTCCGCGCTGCCCGGGTTGCGGAACTGGAAGCCCAGCACCGCGCCGCGGCCGGGCGCGACGTTGCCGAAGTCCATCATCGGCTGCGGCACCAGCTCGTAGACGCAGGGCGCGGTGGCGCGCGAGCGGCCGGTGAGGATGATTTCGCGCTCCGGGTTGAACAGGTCATCCGAGCGCACGCGCAGGGACGCCGTCCACGTGCCCACCGCGGTGGGCTCGAAGTAGACCTTCAGCTCCAGCGCGTCCGGGTTGGGCGCGATGGGCACGCCCGGCGTCACCTCCAGCACGGGCCACGTGCCGCCCGTCCAGGGGTGGGGCTGCGTGCCGCGCGTGGGGATGTCCACGCTGAACTGTGGGCTGTCACCGCCCGCGGCGACGCCGACGAACTGCAGGTTGCCGTTGGTGCCCGCGTTGGTGATGCGGATGACGCGCTCCACCTTGCCGCCCACTGGCACCTCGCCGAAGTCGAGCGCCACCGGCGTCACGGCCATGGTGGGCCGGCCGCCGCGCGCGTCCAGAATCACCTGCGAGTTGCGCGCCTTGTCGGACGTGTAGTGCACCGTGAGGTCGCCCACGTTGGGGCCGGAGAACCGCGCCGCGAACTCCATGGGCATGTCCACCACCTGGCCGGGCTGCACCGTGGTGCCCTCCGGGCGGGAGAGGGGCGAGAAGGCGTGGTCGCTGGTGACCAGCCGCTCCACGGTGACGGGGCGCCAGGTGATGTTGCGCGCGCGGGTGAACGACTGCGTGCGCTCGTGCACCGGAATCAGGTCGAACGGCACGGGCGCCGGGTCGAACTCGAAGGCGGAGGCCACCGAGTTGCCCTTCAGCTCCACGGTGGAGGGCGTGCAGCCCTCGCACGAGAGAATCTCCAGCCGGGCGCCCATGGCCCCCAGCGCGCGCGGCAGGTACTTGGTGCTCACCTTGATGGAGGACAGGGGCGGGATGGTGACGGTGTCCGCGGTGAACGGCTCCGCGTGCGTGCCGCCCACCGACAGCGACAGCGGCAGGTCCACCGGGTTGGTGATGGTCACCTCCAGGGTCCGCTCGCTCTCCACCTCCAGCGTCTCGTAGTCCAGCAGCGGCGGCTCGATGCCGACCTGCGTGGGCGTGCCCATGCCCATCACCTGCACCTGGGCCTCCGCGCCCTGGTTGGCGTCGGTGGCCACGTGCACCGTCTCCGTGGACAGGCCCTCGGTGAGCGGGTGGAAGCGCACGAGCACCACGTGGGACTCGCCCGGCATCACCCGGTTGCCGCCCTCGCCCAGCTCCACCTCATAGGAGGGGTTGTTGGCCAGGCCCAGCGCCTCGATGGCGGAGAAGGGCACATAGCCGACGTTGCGGATGCGGACCTTCCGTTCTCGCCACTCGCCCACGGGCACGTCGCCAAAATCGAGGAGGTCCGTGTCCACCACCGCGGTGGCTTGCACGGCACGGGTCTCCGCGCCCTCGTGACATGCCGCCCCGAGAGCCATGAGCAACGCCAGTGTGAGTCCACGCCCTGTCAGCCCCATCCGCATCTCCCGCTCCCTCGCCCTTCCCCCACACCCACCGGCCTGGTCCCGATGCGTGATCCACCGGGCGCTCCTTAATCAATTCCCGTACCAACGCAGGAGGCGAGAGGGGGTGCCCCTGATTTCAAGGGGTTGGCGCGAAAGAAGTGTCCACCGGGGAGCACTGGGGAAGGGCGATACCCTGGAGGGTGAAAGACTTTCCCGTCCTGCGGTCGGAGATGACAGGTAGGTGGTTGTCAGTCGATGAAACGAATCAGCGCCTCCGCGACGACCGCGGGCTGCTCCATGTGGACATGGTGTCCTCCGGGGATGCGCAGCGGCGGATGGGCGAGTGTCTGGATTCCCGCTTCGCGGCTGCGCATGCGCGCGTCGTCGTGGCGCAGGCCGTGGGTGGCCAGGATGAGCTGCACGGGGCTGGTGACGTGGGCCTGGAGCGCCATCCACTGGGCCTCGTCGTACCCCATGCCGAAGCGGCGCCGGTGACGCGGGTCGAAGGTGAAGGCGAGCCCGCCGTCGACGGGCTCGGTGCCGTGGCGGGCGAGGTACAGCGCCGCGTCCTGCGTCAGCGTGGGGCTGTTCTCGAGCAGCCGCGCCGCGGCGGCCTCCACGGAGGGGTAGCGCTTGCGGTTGGGCGGGCGCCGGGCGTCGTTCAGCGCGCTGCGCAGGCGGCCCATGGCGCCCTCCGGGGGGCCTCCGGCGGGCCCCAGGCTCTCGATGAGCGTCACGCTCTTCACCCGCTCGGGTCGGGCGGCGGCATAGGCCTGCGCGACGATGCCGCCCAGCGAGTGCCCCACCAGGTGCACCGCGTCCAGGCCGAGCCCGTCCAGCGTGGCCTCCACGTCCAGCGCGTAGTCGATGAACTGGTAGGTGGCGCCCGGGCCCACATGGGCGCTGCGGCCCATGCCCCGGAAGTCCAGCAGCACCAGCCGCCAGGTGTCGGGCAGGTGCGCGATGACGGCGTCGAAGCTGTGGGAGTGGTCCAGCCAGCCGTGCAGGAACAGGACGGCCGGCGCGGAGGCCGCGGCGCGCTGGCGGACATGCAGGGCCAGGCCTTCGGCATCGACGGTGAGGGATTCAAGCGCTGTGGGCACGGGCGCCTCCTGCCCGTGCCTTACCCGGTTCGCGCGCCCGGGAGAATCGTCATCCACACCCCAGCGGGGTGCGGGCTCAGCGCGGGTTCGCGGGCTGCCGGGGCGGGCCACCCGTGTCGGGCCGGGAGAGAATCATCGCGAGCTGCCGCGCCTGGTTCTCCGTGGCGCAGCGGTACTCCTGCTGCTTGCCGTTGTCCTTCTCGATACGCAGAACCCAGACATCGTTTTCCTTCGTAACATTCGCCTGCTGGGACATGTGGCGGTTCCTCCCCGTGCCCCGGAACAGCATGTTTCATGCCGCACAGGGAAGGCGCCTCAAAGGCTCGATTTTCCGGCGTTGCACCGCTTGCGCCCCCGTGTGGGGTGACAATTTTTGTGCACAGTTGCGACAAATTTGGCCCGAAAGCCTCGCACTTCTTGCGTAGTGCCCCAGGGCGGGTCTGTCGTCACCCTGTTACAACCCGAGGTGTCAGGCGTCCTGAGCGTCGGGCCACTCCCACGCGGAGCGGTAGCCGCCGTGCTCCTGCGTGCCTTCGACGAAGCGGGCGTAGAAGGCGTGCCCGCTGAGCGTGGCGGAGTCCCCCACGACGAAGAGGTGCCTGCGGGCGCGCGTGAGGGCCACGTTCATGCGGCGCAGGTCATTGAGGAAGCCGAGCTGCCCCTCGCTGTTGGAGCGCGTGAGGGAGACGATGATGGCGTCCTTCTCCCGGCCCTGGAACGCGTCCACGGTGTCGACCTCCACTTCGGGGCTGAGCGCCTCGATGCGCTCGCGCAGCCGGTGGGCCTGGGCGCTGTAGGGCGTAATCACCGCCAGCTCCCGGGGGGACAGTCCCGCGTCGAGCAGCGCGCGCACGCGGGCCTCCACCAGCCCGGCCTCGCCGGGGTTGAAGAGGCTCCGGGTGGTGGGCTCGACCTCCTCCTCGAAGCCCTTGCCCGCGGTGTCGAGGAAGAGCACCGGCGGCGCGTCCACGTCCGCGCCGGGCGTGAGGACCTCCGCCAGCGCGCGGTCCGCCACGGAGGGGTGGGCGCGCAGCTCGCTGGCGTACATCTCCTTCGAGGGGAACTCCATGATGCGCGCGTTCATCCGGTACTGCTCGCGCAGCATGCGTTTGACGCCCTCGCCGTGGTCCTTGAGCAGGCGCTCGAAGAGGCTCACGCCCAGGCCGGCCTTCGCGGCCTCTTGGGACAGCACGGTGGGCGGGAGCTGCTGCGGGTCTCCGGCGAGGATGACGCGGGGCGCGCGCAGGAAGCCGAGCAGCGCCAGGGGCTCGGTGGCCTGGGTGGCCTCGTCGAGCAGCGCCAGGTCGAACTTCTCGCCGGAGAGCACGCCGGAGTCGAGGCTGGAGAGCGTGACGCAGATGACGTCCGCGTTGGCCAGCACGGCCTTCACGGCCTTGCGCTCCAGGGCGCGGGCCTCGTCGAGCATGCCCTTGGCTTCGCTGGTGGAGGCGCGGGCGTTGGCGAAGCGCTCGCGGCTGCGGCCCTGGTTGCGCTGGCGGCGCGCGTAGCCCAGCAGGGAGTAGGCCTCGTCGAAGAGGTCGCGTGAGACGACGCGGTCGGGGTGGGACTCCACGACGATGTCCAGGGTGTGCTCCTGGAGGCGCGCGGCCACGCGTGCGGGGTGGCCCACGCGGACGGCGCGCAGGCCCTTGTCCAGGCAGAGGTCCAGCAGGTGGTCCACGGCGGCGTTGCTGGCGGCGGTGCACAGCAGGCGCTGGCCGTCCGCCACGGCCTGGGCGGCGATTTCAGCCAGCACCGTGGACTTGCCGGTGCCAGGCGGGCCGTGGACCAGGAAGAAGTCCTCGGAGGCCAGGGCGCGGGCGGTGGCGTCCTGCTGTTCGGGGTTGAGGGGCCGGGTGGGCTCGAACTCGCGGGGCTTGTCGTAGCGGGGCGGCTCGTTGCCCAGGAGGACCTCGCGCTTGTGCCGCTCGGCGCCCTTGTCCAGGGCCTTGATGCGCTGGAGCCCGGCGCGCAGGCGGTCATAGGTGACGTCGTTGGGGACGACGTCCAGGCGCAGGAGGCCCTCGTGGACGTAGGGCGGCGGGGAGCGGTCGAAGGCGAGCTGGATGCGCGTGGCGGTGGCGCGGGAGATGAGGGCGCGGGCGGGCTCCTTCACCTCGGCGCGGCGGGGCAGCACGGCCACCAGGTCGCCGTTGTGCAGGCGGGTGGGCAGGGGGCGGCGGTCCGCGCGGCCCAGCGTGACGAGGAAGCGGCCGCCCAGGCCGACCTCTTCTTCGATGGACTCGAGGTCCAGGACGGACAGGCCTTGTTCCTCGCGCTCGTGCAGGGTGAGGCTCTGGGCGAGCGCGGCCAGGCGGGCCTTCTCGGCCTCGCGTTCCTGGGCGAGGAGGGAGCCGAGCTGGTCGAAGAACGAGACGTCACGTGCCATGGGCACGTCATGCCACCGCACAGGAGCCGGGGCCAGTGTGTCCGTGCCTCGCTGTCGTGGGGCGGAAAGGGGGGACACGCGTCGCGTGCTGGGCTGGAGTCTCCCAGGTGCGGCCCGGAAAAGCACCGGGCCGGCGCCCCCCTCGAAGGGAAACCGGCCCGGCACCGCAATCCGTTCAGCGCCCGGCTACGGGACGATGCGTCCGCCGCTCACCACCAGGGCGTAGCTGGCATCCGTCACCTTCGTCGACAGCACCGCGTCCTGGACGATCTGGTCACCAATCACTTCCACCGTCCACGTGCCGGCGGTGGGGTTGGTGAGGAACACGTTCTCCACCGTATCCACCGTGTTCGACACGCCACCCGGCGTGGAGACGTTGCTCGCCGTCAGGCCGTTGTTGCCCCAGTAGACGACGCCGGAGGGCGAGGTCACCCGCAGCGACAGGTCGTTGATGCGGGCCTGGGCCGCGCCCACCGTGCCCGCGGGGTCGGTGTAGACCATGGTGACGTTGAGCTCCGTCTCACCCCGGTGCACGCTGACGGTGTACGTGTTCGTCGAGAGCGGGAGCAGGATGTCCGTCTCGTTGATGATGCTCGTCACGTCGGCGCGGTCATGCAGCCGCTTGACGTCCGCGGTGCCCCAACCCTGGCGAGCGCGCGTCAGGTCGCCGTTGGTGCCCCCCGCCGTCCAGTTGTAGCGGTAGGCCATGTTGATCATCAGCGCCTTCGCGGTGGCCATCGTCGGACGGCTGTCGAAGACGTCCGTGCCGCCACCGAAGCCCGCCCAGACGCCCTCGTGCCACATCTGGAACAGCAGGCCGAAGTGCCCCGCCGTCATCGGCGTGGCCGCGCTGGTGCCGCTGAAGTTGGTGTAGGCCGTGTTGGACGAGTTCGACGCGGAGCGGATGGCGTCGTAGTAGTACGACAGGTCCGGCTTGAGGCGGCCGTCCGACGCGGGGCCCACGCTGGCGCCGCCGTTCCACCGGTCATCCCCGCGGTTGGCGTTGTTGTAGTGGTACATGCCGCCCACGGACACGATGTTCTTCGCCCAGGCCTGGGGCCGTGAGTTCTGGTTGCCCATGTTGCTCTGCGACTGGGTGCTGAGGATGGGGTGCTTGAAGAGGTAGTCGTCCACCTCCGCGGAGATGGTGGTGTACCCGGTCACCTGCGCGCTGCCCACGCTGGAGGTCTGGAACACGGCGCGATACGGCCCCGCCGGGTCGGTGAGCTCACGGTTGATGTCGTAGCGCGACTTGGTGCCGCCGAACTGGGTGGCCTCGTTGTAGCGGTAGAAGATGCCCTGGCCGGAGGGAATCAGGCCTCGCGAGTCCGCGTCCACGCCCCGGGCGAAGTTGATGCTGTAGCACGCGGTGCCGTGGAAGCTGCCCGTGGCGCTCGTGCTGTGGATGAGGGGCGGCGTCGGCCACTCCTGGTGCGTGGTGCGCAGCTCGGTGTCGAAAATCTCGCCGCGGACGCCCTGTCCCGTGAAGCCCTCCAGTTGCTCGAGGTAGGTCGCGCCGCCCACCTCGCGGACGTTGTTGTTGTCCGTCTCACCCGGCCCGCCCCACCGGTCCACGAACTGCACGGCGTTGGAGCGCAGCACCCGCTCCAGCTGGTCCTGTGTGAGCGTGGCCTCCACGCGCATGCCTCCCGGCTCGACGAGCTCCACCTTGCCCCCGAGCGCGCGGACCAGCGCCGCGACCTCGCCCTGGCGCGCCGGACCGCGCTCGCCCACCATGATGGAGTAGCGCTGCGACTCCAGCCGGAGCGAGCGCCCCTGGAGCGCTTCACGCAGCACGGCCTCCGTGCGGTACTCCGGGTGGTACGCGCCCACCCAGCGGACGTAGGGGAGCCCAGCGACGCGCTTGTGCGTGTCGGGCTTCATCTCCACGAGGAAGGTGTGGTCGGTGAGGAAGCGCAGCACCTTGCCGCCCGCGGCCTCGATGGCGTCGCGGAACTCCGGCAGGGGCGTGGCGCGGAACTGCACCAGGTGCAGGGTGTTGTCCGCGTCCGCGGCGAGCAGGCCCGCGACCAGCGGCTGCGCTCCACTCAGCGGGTCGAAGCGCGCGTGCTCCAGCCGCACCAGGTACTCGGTCGGCTGGACGCGCCCCAGCAGCGCCACGCCGCCCTGGCTGTAGGCGAAGTAGTCCTGGCGCCGGCCGTCGGCGGTCTCCTCCTGCCACGTGTGGAGCTGGACCGCCGCGCGCGGCACGTCGAGCGTCCGCAGGCCATGGATGGGCTGCGCCGTCCGGTGGAAGATGTGGCCGGCGCCCGTGGCGAGCGCGAACGCGCCGCTCGCCGCGCGGTCGATGCCCGTGGTGGGGCGCGCCTTCTTCGCCTCCACGTCGGTCAGGATCTTCGCGGGGCCGAGCGCCTCCGTGCGCTGGATGACGCCGGGCCGCGTGTCGGGCGTATTCACTGCGAGCGCCGTGGCGGGCGCGGACAATCCCCAACCGAGGGCGAGGAGGGACAGCGGGGACAACGAGGACGGCATACGCATGGCGGTGTCTCCTGGAAAGGGCACTCCGTGCTGCACGGCGCTTGAATCCTCGAAAAGCGAGATTGGTTTGCTAGTCTGCTTAAGCTTGATGTGTCAATGCGGGCGCCAAACCTGGAGATTCATTGGGATGTCAGGCGTTGATGCCGCCTGTTCAACACCTCACGTGTGGTGGGTGTTTTGGTTTGTGCTGTCATTTTCGCATGACAGTGTTGCGCCAGGCGTCAGGCGCGTCCGCGCGGCGGCGTGTGGGGCCGCACCGTCATGGAGCTGGTTCTCTTCGTGGGACTGCAGGGCTCGGGCAAGAGCAGCTTCTACCGGCAGCGGCTGGCGGAAACGCACGTGCACATCAGCAAGGACCTGTGGCCTCACGCCGTCCGGAAGGAGGCCCGCCAGCGGCGTTACCTCGCCGAGGCGCTGGCGGCGGGACGCTCCGTGGTGGTGGACAACACCAATCCCTCACGGGAGGTGCGCGCGCCACTCATTGCGTTGGGTCGAGAGTATCAGGCCCACATCGTGGGGTATGCCTTTGCGTCGAAGCTGGAGGACTGCCTGGCGCGCAATGCCTCACGGGTAGGACGCGCCCGGGTGCCGGACGTGGCCCTGCGCGCCACCGTGAAGCAGCTCCAGCGGCCGCGACTCGAGGAAGGCTTCGACGCGCTCTTTCATGTGACGCTCACGGCGGACGGCGGCTTTCGCGTCGAACCCTGGAGGATGGGGCGCGCCGCCAGCGCCACCTTCACGCACGCGGCGGGTGTTCAGCCCGCCGTGTCCGTCGCCCCGGTGAGCGGCATCACCCTCCACAGCCGGGGCTTGTCGTACTGGGGCGGAATCATGCCCAGCGGCCAGCCCTCGGCGGTGACCTCCGCGTACTGGTAGCTGCGTCCGCCATGGCGCAGCGCCGTGCCCTTGCCCGGCAGCCCCACGCCCACCGCCGCGTGCGCCAGTGGGTCCGAGTACAGCACCACCGCGTCGATGCCCACCTGCCGCAGCAGCATCACCGCCAGCACCGCCTTGGAGTCACAGTCCCCGCGGTTCTCCGCCGGGACCAGGGCCGGGGGGACGATGCCGAACGCCTCGTCCTCTGGCAGCTCATAGGTGATGCGCTGCACGAAGCCGATGATGAGCTGCGTGGCCTGGGCGGCGTCCAGCTTGCGCTCCTGGATGGACGCGACGAACCGGTCGCCCAAGGCGCGCACGGGCTCGGCGTTGGTGCGCATCAGCTCCTCATAGATGCACCGCATGTCCGCGCTGCACCCGGGAGGCGGATTGAAGGTGAAGCGCTCCTTGCCCAACGAGCGGTAGCGGAGCCGGCGGCCGAGCTCCGCGTGCTCCTCCGTCAGCTCTCGCGCCAACCGGTCCCCCAGCCCGTAGGAGACGCGGTGCTCGGGGGGGCGGATGCTCTCGGCCCGCCAGGCGTAGTCGTGGGCCCGCTGGGGCGGGGTGCCAGGAGGGAGGAGCACCAGGCCCAGGTCCACGGCGCGGGCGCTGCTCGTGTGGCCCGGCTCCGCGGGGGCGATGTCCATGCCCGCCAGGTGCCCCAGCGTGCCCAGGCCGCAGCAGCAGAAGCAGCTCGCCAGCCCCACGAAGGCGAGCAGCACCTTGAAGAACGTCTTCACGCGGGCGCGCGCAGCATCCCTTCGGGGAGCTGGGGGAAGGGGATGAGCCCGTTGAGCGCCGCCTGCAGGCCCGGCGCGGTCAGCAGCGCCAGCACCAGCAGGATGGCGGACAGGATGAGCGCGGCGGCGACGTTGCCCTTGCGCACCTCCTCCAGCTCATCGATGCCGGGCGTCATCCGGTCGAACAGCAGGACGCCCGTGCCGAGCACCGTGACGCCCACGCCCAGGGACAACCCCACGTGGAGGACGGACACCGCCAGCAGCTTGCCCACCACGGCGAGGTGGATGGGCGGGTTCTGCACGGTGAGGTCGACCGCGTCCGACGTGGCCTGTACCGCGTGCTGCACCAGCAGTCCCAGGGCCAAGAGGCTCGCGGCGTGGACGAGGCACGCGGCGACGTTGCCCTGACGCAGCTCCGCCGCCGGGTTGGCGCCGAGGATGCGGCTCAGGCCCCGGAGCGCGAACCAGATGCCCAGCGCGGCGACGAGGCCGCCGAACACCACCTTGATGAGGCCGACGAAGAGGAGCGTGAGGTCCATGATGGGCGAGGCGTACCGGGCGCTCCGGATGAGCGCCCGGCCCACACTCTAGCCCGGTGTCACTGCCGGCCGAAGGCCTGTGTCCAGTAGTGCCGGTACGTGCTGCTGGGCGCGTTGAAGTACCCGATGCCGATGTCGAGGAGGCTCGGGTTCATGATGTTGTTGCAGTGGCCGCTGCTGGCCATCCATCCGTTCACCACGGCCGCCGCGGTGGCGTAGCCGGCCGCCACGTTCTCCGCAGCGTTGCGGTACGTGTAGCCCGCCCAGTTCATCCGCTGCCAGGGCGAGGAGCCATCCGAGCCGGTGTGGCTCATGAAGTTGTTGGTGCCCATGTCCTTGGAGTGCTTGCGCGCCGCACAGCGCAGCTGCGCGTTCATGGTGAGCGCGGGCGCGGGAGCCTTCACCACGCCATTACAGACTGCGCCCGCGGCCCGGCGCTCGTTGACGAGCACCAGGACCTGGTTCTCGAGCGTCGCCCAGGCCGAGTTCCAGGTCGCGACGTCATCACAGTACGCGAAGGCGGTGACGGTGTCGGACCCTCCCTGCGTCTCGGCAGAGGGGATGATGACGCCCTCGCCCGAGGGCTCCGGCGGGGAGACCTCGGGCTCACCACAGCCTGCGGACATCGCGGCGCCCAGGAACACGACAGCGAAGAGACGTGCGTTCATGACAGCTCCTTTTCACGGGGGGAGCCGCATCCTGCCGCTTCAGGCACCTGTGTCGAAAGGCGCCAATGGCATACATCGTCGCGGCCGTTTACTCGGCTGCTTGAAGCAGCTCGATTGCTTTCAAAAGTTCAGGGTCTCTATCCAAGGCGAGGTCTTCCGTCGTCGGCACAATCTCTTCATCCGGCACAATTCCCACGCCATGGAAGGTGGAGCGGTCAGGATAGAGAACTTCCATTCCGGTGAACGCGAACCGGAAGTTCCCTGGCAGCACCAGGTGGGTGATGTCGCCGTTGGTGCCGGCGCTGCGCCGGCCCACGACGCGGACGCGGTGGGCCCCCACGAGCATGGTGGCGAAGTGCTCCGCCCTGGAGACGGTGCGAGGCCCCACGAGCAGGGCGATGGGGCCTCGGAACGAGGGCTCGGCGCCTCCCGTGAAGACGTGTTGGTCCTCCTTCACGTCGTGCTGGTCGGGGCCCGTCCAGCGCATGACACGGAGGATGGGGCTGGCGAAGTCATCCTGGATGAGGTGCTGGACTGGCACGTGGGCGAGGAAGTCTGGATAGTGACGCATGTCCACGACGAGCCCGCGCGCGTCCGAGGCGGTCTGGATGTGCTGAACGTAGGCGTTCAGGTCCATGCCTGAATCCCGGTTCATGTTGACGTAGTAGAGCGAGGGCGCGCCCAGGTCGCTCAGCCAACCTCCCGGGCGCCGCGAGGGCGCGGAGCCGAGCGCTTCGCTGAAGTCACCTCCGGTCCAAGGTCTGCCTTCCACGGTGCGTTCGTGGCCGTCCGGGCCGCGCAGCGCCAGGGAGCGCGGCCCTGACAACTCACGCAGCCGGCGGGTGGCCAGCTCATGCCGGTAGCCCTGTGTGGCGGCCGACGTCCGGGTGAGCTCCTCCGCATACCACTCCACTGCGCTCCGGTGGTCCACGCGCACCAGGGTGTCGCCCGGGCGGAACTCCGGGAAGAGGGAGCGGCGGACCACCACGTCCCCGTTCGCGACCTCCTCCATCAACACGGGAATCGTGCCAATGAAGGGAGAAGGGGTGGCCTCGACGAAGACATGTCCGTCCTGGAGGACGGCGCCGAAGCGGCGCAGGAGCTGGACGGTGCGCAGCGCGTTCACCGGGGCTTCGTCCACCGAGGCCAGCGTCTCTTCCAGTCGCGCGTCGATGCCATCGCCCACCACCGGGAAGTAGGGGAAGAATCGCCGGACGGCGCCATGGACGATGACGAGCGCGGCGCGCGCGATGCCCGCGGTGGGAGCCCGGTGGGTGCCGGGGCCCGAAACAAAGGCCCTTGGCGTCATCTTTTCACGGAGCACCTCGGCGCTCCGGTCCAAAGGGGGTGGCGTGCCCAGCGTGGGCAGCTCACGCAATCCCTCGGAGAGGGGGATTGGCAGCGCGCCGTCCGCGGGAATCCGGTCGGGGAGCGGCCCTGCGTCGTCCTCGAGCTGCGAAATCCGAATCGAGAGGCCCTTCCGCGCCACGGGAACCCAGCGCGACTCCGCGACCGCCGTCGCCAGGGCGTCGCCCCACAGCCAGGCGCGACGTGTCGCGCGCAGGTCTGCCACGAAGCGCGCGGCGGCGGGAGGCAGGCGGCCGTCCGTCAGCAGCGCCACCGGCAGCGCCTCCGTGCCCGAGGCCGGGTAGGCCGGCTCGTTCAGGCGTTGCGTGGTGTTGGAGTAGAAGCTGAGGGCGTAGAGCTCGTTTGTTGGCCCGGTATGGACCCGCACTCGCGCGGAGACCCGCGGCGCGGGCGTGTTGCTGGAGAGCGCGATGGCGCGCGTCAGCGCCGCCTCCAGCTCCGGCACGTCGGGCAGCCCGCGCAGGTCGATGGCCACGGCCCGGGTTCCTTCGGGGAGTATGGGCTCCCCCACGCCGGGACGGATGAGCGCGACCGTGTCGTGCCGTTCGACCTGGACCGGGAACAGCGACGTGGCGTCACGGGGCTCGTGGATGCAGGCGGACTGGAATTCGTCCGCGTGCGCCTGGGCGACGCCGTCCCAGTCAACCGTGCTCCCTTCCATCGCGGTGGCGAGCACCGAGTCAATGGCCCGGGAGCCGCGGCCGGGGCTGAAGAAGCGGAGCAGCGCGTGGGCCTCGGACAAGGCCACGGCGGCTGGAGCCGTGCCTCTGGTGCCGGGCGTGACGTGCGGGCACCAGTCGAGGGCCGCGGGAGGTGGTGATGGCGGAGGGGGTGGTGTCTCGCCGCACGCCAGGTTGAAGGCACAGGCCACCGCGAGCAACCCCTGTGGGCACAGTGACGCAGGGGGCCCAGCGCCCCTCATTGGCTTGTAGGGGCGTGTCATCGGAGCCGACCTCGGTTCAGGGGTGTGGAAGCGCGCCTGGAAACGGAGGGCGGCCCCCCGTATATCGACGAGGCCGTGCCCTCGGATGGGCAGTCGAAGGCCGGCCGTGGCGGAGGGAACGGCAGGCGCTCGAAGTGGCGTTGAAGGCTACCGAGGCTTCCGTGCTGGCGCATGTTGCCCCTAGGCCCCGGACCTGGCGGGGCGCCCGACTGCTGCTCTGCGTCGGCGGGGACTCTGCGCGCTGTCTCGCTTGCGTCCCGTGGCGGCGCTTCGGGAGCTGGGGTGACCTCTGGGGGCCTGAGCCTCTGGTGGGGCCTGTTCGCGGTGAACTCGACGGCGCTGGGCGGGGCGGAGGCCAACCCCGCGCGAGGGCTCACCATCGCGTTGGTGGCCAGCCTCACCGCGCTGCTGCGGCGGGGCCACCCGGGGTGGGCGGGCACGCCGCCGCCTGGCGAGGGGCCCGCCGTGTCCGGGGTGAGAGGGAATTGAACCGCACCCGAGCGCTCCTCTACGGTGCCGCCAGAGCGAGGAAGGCGGGACGCGCGGCGCATGTCTGTACCCGGGAGTGAGTCAGGTCTGGAAGGGGGCGGGAGGGGCGCCCTCCAGCTCTTGCGGGAGCACCCGGCGTTTCGTTCGCTGTGGGCCGCGCGCGCCATCTCCTTCACGGGCGATTCACTCAGCCTCGTGGCGTTGATGTTGTATGTCGCGCAGCTCACGGGACAGGCATTGGCCGTGTCGCTGCTGCTCCTCGTGGGGGACTTCGCGCCCGCGCTGCTGGGGCCGCTCACGGGGGCCATCAGCGACCGGTTCGACCTCAAGCGGGTGATGGTGGTGTGTGACCTCGCGCAGGCGGCGCTGCTGGCCGTCATCGCGCTCACGCTGCCGCCGCTGCCCGTGTTGCTGGTGCTGGTCGCCGCGCGAGCGGTGGCGGGGCAGATCTTCCAACCCGCCTCCCGGGCCGTGGTGCCCGCGTTGGTGCGTGGCGAGGACCTGGAGGCGGCGAACGCCAGCGTCGGGTTCGGGACTCAAGCCGCGGAGGCGCTGGGGCCCTTGCTCGCCGCGGCGATGTTTCCCCTCGTGGGACTGCGCGGCGTGCTGCTCATCGACGCGGCGTCCTTCCTGGTCTCCGCGGCTTTGCTGCGGAGGTTGCCCTCCGTACCTCCTTCTCATGACGGAGCCGCGCCACCGGTGTCGCTGTTCCGGCAGGCACGGGATGGGCTCGTCTATCTCTGGAGGGCCCCGGTGGCCCGCGTCGTCTCCCTGGGCTTCTGCGCCGTGGTCGCCTTCAACGGCGTGGATGACGTGGCGCTGGTGCTGCTCGCGAAGGAGACCTTCCAGGCGGGAGACTCCGCCGTCGGCCTGCTCCTGGGCGCGGTGGGATTGGGCCTGGTGGCGGGCTACGCGTGGATGTCGCGGCTGGGCGGGCGTGCGGCGATGCCCGTGATGTTGGTGCTGGGGTTCGCGGTGAGCAGCGTGGGCAATCTGCTCACGGGGCTGGCCTGGGCCGTGTCCGCCGCGTTCGTGATGCAAGCGGTGCGCGGCGTGGGCATCGCGGCCATGGATGTGGCCAGCCACACCCTCATCCAGCGGTGGGTCCCCGTGGGGATGCAAGGGCGGGTGTTCGGGAATCTCTACGGGGCCATTGGCGTGGCGGCGGGCCTGTCCTACGTCGCCGGGGGCCTGTTGCTGGATGCCACCTCCGCGCCCGTGACTTTGATGGTGGCGGGCGCTGGAGGCACACTCGCGACGTTGTTCGCGGCCTGGCGGCTGCCCGGCGCGCTGCGGAGGAGTGCCGCGGCGCGCGGAGCGGAGTGACGCGTCAGACGAGCCGCTTGCCCTTCACGAACTCCAGGCCCACCGGGTTGCCCCGGAAGTGGAGGGGGTCCAGCATGACGCGGCGGATGCGCCAGCCCTCGGCACCCTTCACCACGTCGTGCGTGTAGCGGATGACGACGGTCCACTCCTGCTGCTCGCCGCCCGCGTAGAAGAAGTGGGCCACGTCCGCGTAGGCCATGACCTGCGCCTCGGTGTCGCTCTTGAAATGGGTGCGCACCGTGTTCGCGGTGGCGTGCTGGACGCGGTGGAAGGGCGCCAGGGCATCACCGCCCACCTGGGCCATGGCCTCGCGGGCCATGGTGACGGGCTCCCCGCCGAAGAGCCGGCTGTAGTCCGCGGTGACTTCGGGCGTGAAGACATTCACCCAGCGGCTCCAGTCGCCGGTGTCCCGGCCGAAGTCGATGGCCTGTCCGTACTCCGCCACCAGCTCCTGGATGGCAATCCAGTCCAGGATGTACTGCGTGTCTTTCTCTCTCATGTGTGCTGCACCCCCGATGATAGGACTTGAAGGCTTGCATGGGGATGCGGGCACGTCCAGCCCGGGCGCTCGAGGGCTCCAGGTGTTTGCGATTCAGGGAGGTGTTGCCGCTTTCAATCCGCGCAGCCGCCACACCTGGAAGGTGTGCAATCGCCTCCCGCGGAAGTCGCCAAACAGCTCCACGGGGCCTTCCAAGGCCGTGAAGCGAGACACCAGCTCGTCGGGCGGATGGGGGCCGCCTTCGCCCACCCAGAGCACGTCCTGACCGGGCGCCAGCGAAGGGGCGGGCCAGAGGTCGTACTGGCTGAAGCGCGCGGGGGCGCCCGTCCTCGTGACGCCTCCCGTGTAGTACGCGACCTGCGAGGCCAGTTGGTAGTTGCCCGCGTACACGGCGGCGACGTTGCGCGCGTCTGAATCCGGGAAGAGGTGCTCGGGCGCGGCCAGTCTCCGCAGCACGCTCCAGCCGTGCGTCCGGGCCAGCGCCGTGTCGCGGCGGAAGTCGAGCGTCGGGAAGAGCAGGTGCGAGCCCATCCCCAGCACCACCGCCAGCCCCGTGAGGGCCGCCGCGCGTTGCCAGGGGGGCCGCATTCCCGCCACGCCGACGCAGACCGCGACATAGGCCGCGCAGGGCCAGTTGGCCTCGCCCCGTGTGCGAAGCGACGCGCAGCCGAAGAACAGCAGGGGGACCAGCACCGCCATGCGGAGCAGGCGCTGCTCTCGGGGCCCTCGAAGGCCGTACCAGACCGCGAGGGGAAACAAGACAGGCCCGCCCAGGGCGAGCTGCCCCGCGAGGAACTCGCCGAACGTGGCCCAGCCGCTGCGCCAGCCCCGGGCGAGGCCGTGGGTGAGCTGGAACGTGAAGCCCACCCAGCCCTTCTCCGCGTTCCAGAGCACCACGGGGGCGAAACATGCGCTGGCCAGGGCCGCGGTGCTCCAGGCCCCCCAGGGCAGGCGCCGCGCGCGCGCCGTGGTGATGAGGAACGCCACGCCCAGCAGCACCGCGGGGTACTTCGCGAGCAACGCGCAGCCGCCAGCCAGCCCCGCGCCCATCCAACGCTCTCGCCACAGGGCCCAGAGCGCGAGCGTCCAGAAGAGCAGGAGCAGGGAGTCCGGCGTGGGCCACACGCCCGCCACCGCGCCCGCGGGAACGGTGCTCCAGAGCGCCGCCGCGCGCCAGGCCGCGTGCGCGTCACCATGGACGTCGCGCGCCAGTCCCCAGACCGCGGCCACCGTGCCCAGGCCACAGAACAGGGCGGTGCCTTCGATGCCCAGCAGGGCGATGCTCCAGGCCACCAGCGGCGGGTGGTCGAAGTAGCCCCAGTCGAGCTGCCGCGCCCATTGCCAGTAATAGGCGCTGTCGAAATAGACGTCTGTTCCGAGCATCAGGGCGAGGCGCGCGCCCAGGGCGAGCACGAGCAACACGAGGCAGGACTTCGGGCCGAGGCCCGGCGGGGATGCGGGCCGAGGCGCGGCGGGAGGCGGCGGGGACACGGCGCGCAGCTACACAGCCCACCCCGGTGTTGGCCATCGTCCCTCCGGTGCTTTCGGCTTGCCCGGCCCCTTGCGGGTTCGTATCTCGACAGCCGGTCCTTTCCCCGGAGTCCGCATGGCCACGCTTCCCCCAGCAGCTGACACCTCCAACCGCCTGGCCCGGGAGCCGTCACCGTACCTGCGTCAACACGCGCACAACCCCGTGGACTGGTTCCCCTGGGGCGAGGAAGCGCTCGCGCGGGCGAAGGCCGAGAACAAGCCCATCGTGTTGTCCGTGGGCTACTCCGCCTGCCATTGGTGCCACGTCATGGCGCACGAGTCGTTCGAGTCGCCCGACACGGCGCGGTTGATGAACGAGGGCTTCATCAACATCAAGGTGGACCGCGAGGAGCGGCCGGACCTGGACCAGATTTATCAAGGTGTGGTGCAGCTCATGGGGCAGGGCGGCGGCTGGCCCCTCACGGTGTTCCTCACGCCGGATCTGAAGCCCTTCTACGGGGGAACCTACTTCCCGCCGCAGGACCGGTATGGACGCCCGGGCTTCCCCCGGCTGCTGATGGCGCTGCGGGACGCGTGGGAGAACAAGCAGGACGAGGTGCAGCGCCAGGCGGCGCAGTTCGAGGAGGGGCTCGGGGAGCTGGCCGCCTATGGACTGGAGGCCGCGCCCGCCACGTTGACGGTGGCGGACGTGGTGGCCATGGGGCAGGGCATGGCGAAGCAGGTGGACGCCGTCAACGGAGGCTTCGGTGGCGCGCCCAAGTTCCCCAACCCGATGAACTTCGCGTTGATGCTGCGGGCCTGGCGGCGCGGCGGGGGCGCGGCGTTGAAGGACGCGGTGTTCCTCACGTTGGAGCGCATGGCCCAAGGCGGCATCTATGACCAGCTCGGGGGCGGCTTCCACAGGTACTCGGTGGACGCGCGCTGGCGGGTGCCCCACTTCGAGAAGATGCTCTACGACAACGCGCAGCTCCTGCACCTCTACGCGCAGGCGCAGCAGGTGGAGCCCCGGCCGTTGTGGCGCAAGGTGGTGGAGGAGACGGTGGCGTACGTGCGCCGCGAGATGACCGACGCGGGCGGCGGCTTCTACGCGGCGCAGGACGCGGACAGCGAGGGCGAGGAGGGGAAGTTCTTCGTCTGGACGCCGGAGGAGGTCCGCGCGGCGCTGCCGGAGGCCCAGGCGGAGCTGGTGCTGCGCCACTTCGGTATCCAACCCGGCGGCAACTTCGAGCACGGCGCCACGGTGCTGGAGGTCGTCGTCCCCGTGGACGCGCTGGCGAAGGAGCGCGGTGCGCCGGAGGACGTCGTGGCGAGCGAGCTGGCCGCCGCCCGGCAAACGCTCTTCGCGGCGCGTGAGCAGCGGGTGAAGCCGGGCCGGGACGACAAGCTGCTCTCCGGTTGGAACGGGCTGATGATTCGCGGGCTCGCGCTCGCCGCGCGCGTCTTCGACCGGCCGGAGTGGGCGCGCTGGGCCGCGGACGCCGCGGACTTCGTGCTGGCGAAGGCGTGGGATGGGACGCGGCTGGCGCGCTCGTACCAGGAGGGCCAGGCGCGCATCGACGGCTTCCTGGAGGACTACGGCAATCTGGCCTCGGGGCTCACCGCGCTCTATCAGGCGACGTTCGACGCGAAGTACCTGGAGGCGGCGGACGCGCTGGTGCGCCGGGCCGTGGACCTCTTCTGGGATGCGGAGAAGGCGGCGTACCTCACCGCGCCCCGGGGACAGAAGGACCTCGTCGTCGCGACGTATGGCCTCTTCGACAACGCCTTCCCGTCCGGTGCGTCCACGCTGACGGAGGCGCAGGTGGAGCTGGCGGCCCTCACGGGCGACAAGCGGCACCTGGAGCTGCCGGAGCGCTACGTGTCGCGCATGCGCGAGGGACTGGTGCGCAACGCCATGGGGTACGGCTACCTGGGGCTGGCGGCGGATGCGCTGCTGGAGGGCGCCGCGGCCGTGACGCTCGCGGGCTCGCGGGAGGAGGTGGCGCCGCTGCGCTCCGCCCTGGACCACGCCTTCATCCCCACCGTCTCCGTGGGCTGGAAGGCGACGGGGCAGCCGGTGCCCGCCTTGCTGAAGGCCCTCTTCGAGGGTCGTGAGCCGGTGAGGGGGAAGGGCGCGGCCTACCTGTGCCGGGGCTTCGTCTGCGAGCTGCCCGTCACCGAGCCGGCCGTCCTGTCCCAGCGGCTGGCGGCGCTCACCGGCCCCTGAGTGGGGCCGGCGCGCCGCCGCGTCACTTGACGGCCGTCACCTTCAGCGCGCCGATGAGCGGCGTGATTTCGGCGTTGCCTTCCTTGCCGAAGGCGAAGTGCGTGGCGTCCGCGACGGGCTGGTTGAAGGTGGGGTCCAACTGGGTCCACTCGCCCACGAAGGCCTCCACCCACTCGTGCCAGTAGAGCGCGGGCACGCCGTCCTGGTTCATCATGTAGATGACGCCGTCCACGCGCCGGGCGGGCACGCCGGCCGCGCGCAGCAGCGCCACCGACAGCAGCGAGTGCTCCGTGCAGTCGCCCTTCTTCTGGCTGAGCACGTCCGTGGCCCGGTCCGCGCTGGCGCCGTAGTCCTTCTCTAGATTTGCGTACACCCAGGCGTTCACCTTCTGGGTGATGCGGTACGCGTCCTTCTCGTTGCCCACGAGCTGCTTCGCCAGCTCGCGGATGGCGGGCGCCTCGCTCTCCACCATGAGCGTGGCCTTGAGGTTCTCTCCGCCCTCCGGGTCCTTCAGCGGCAGCGGCTTGCGCGTCTTGGGCGCGGCGGCGGACAGGGTGACCTCCACGCTGCCGTCCGGCTGCGCCTTGTAGTGCTGCCGGTACGTCTGCTCCTGGAACTTCGCGGGCAGGCCCTTCACCACCAGCGTGACGCTGCCGGGCACGGTGCGCGCGGCGTCGGGCAGCGGCTTGGGGAGCACCACGCGCGTGAGGCCGAACACCTCCACCAGGTCCAGCCGCTTGGCGACGGCCTCCGTCTCCTTGCGGGCCTGCATCGTCGTGCCGTAGTCCACCAGCACCATCTCCCCGCGCTGGGTGACGTAGGAGACGACGGGGACCTTCTCCTTCTCCGACACCGTGACGGACTTGCCCAGCTTCACCTTCACGCCGTTGATGACCCGCTGCTCCTCGGGCTCCACGGTGGTGGTGATGCCGTAGGTCTCCAGGTCCATGCCGTCCAGCGAGAAGCCCGTCAGCTTCGCCTTGCGCTGCAGCGCGACGCGCGGCGGGTCCGCGTCCTCCACGTGCTCCTTCGCGGGCGGCAGCTTCGGCAGCGTCTCGTCCGCGAGGCCCGGGCGCTTGCGCACCACCGTGACGCCGTCCGGCGCCGCCGTGCCTTCCAGCGTCTGCGTGCCGCCGTCACCCGTCTGCTTCACCACGAAGGACAGCAGCCGCCCGCCGGGCTTCGCTTCGTAGATGCGCTCCTCATGGTGCATGCGCTCCGAGACGCGCGAGCCCACCATGGCCTTGAAGACGAGCTGGTTCGTCGTCTTCACGCGGGCGGGCGTGCCCGGGAGCACCTCCAGGTCGGTGAAGAGCCAGCCGACCTTCTTGTCCATGAGGTAGAGGCCGAAGTACTCGCCGCCCTGGGGCCGGGCGGCCTTCACCACGTCCGAGACGGGGGCCTGCGCTGGCGCGGCCCTGGCGGCCGGAGCGGGCGCCTTCGCGAGCGCGGACGGTGCGCCCACCAGCAGGGCGCACAGGGACACGAGGGCCAGGGAGGTCGGTCGGTGCGTGCGGGTCATCGTGCCCCTTCTAACGAGGGAAGGGGCCGTTGTCTTCACCCGCCCGACGCGGTGGCCGGAGGACTACAACCGCTTGGTGAGGATGATGAGATCGTCCCCCACCTTGTAGAAGTCCCGGATGCGGGCCTCCTCGCCGTACTTCATGGAGGCGTAGAAGCCACGCGTGGGGCCGTAGGCCTCCGTGGCGCTCGTCTCCACGCGGATGAGGCGCCCGTTGCGGCGGCGCAGGTCCCCCTCCATGGCGGACACCAGCGCGGCGCCTACGCCCTGGCCGCGAACTTCCGGTGCGGACGCAATCCAGTACAGGTCGAAGGTGTCCTCCGTCATCGGCGTGGGGCCGTAGCAGATGTAGCCCACCAGCGTGCCGTCCCGGTCCGCCACGATGATGGCGTAGTCCGTGTTGCCCTTTTCGAGCGTGGTGTTCGCCAGCTCGATGGCGACCTCAACCTCCTGCGGCGAGAAGGTTTCGATCTTTCGAATCAGCGCGGCGATTGACTCCCGGTCCTTTTCTTCGATGGGACGGATGTCCATGTGCTCTCTCGAGAGCGACCTCCACGAGCCGGGATGCCAGGGCCGGGTAGTCCATGCCCGCGGCGAGGGCGGCCTTGGCGAACCCCGCGTCCGGGTGGAGGTCACAGTTGGGGTTGATGTCGATGACGTAGGGCACTCCCTCCGGAGACACCCGAAGGTCGACCCGTCCATAGTCCTGACAGTCCAGTGCAGCAAAGGCTTCCAATGCAACCTGCACGCAACGGGACTCCAGCGCCGCATCTGCCTGGCACAGGCCGCTGGAGGTGTCCCGGTACTCCGGCGACGCCGCCTCCCACTTCGCGTTGTAGGAGACAATGTTCGGTCTGTCTTCGAAAGTGCGCCCGAAGACGATTTCCGTCAGCGGAAGCGGCTGGCGCGGCTGGTTGCCGAGCAGCGGCACGTAAATTTCCCGCCCAGGGATGAATTGCTCCACGAGGGCCGGCTGATGGAACTCGCGGAGCACCGCGTCACAGGCCCGCACCAGCGCGGCGCGGTCGTGCACGACGGACTCCGACGTCACGCCCATGCTGGCGTCCTCGCGCGCGGGCTTCACGATGAGGGGCCAGGGCAGGTCCACCGCGAGCGCATCCTCCAGCCGCTCCACCACGCGGAAGGGCGGGGTGGACACGCCGCGCGCGGAGAGGACCTCCTTCGCCTTCGGCTTGTGCAGCGCCAGGCCCAGGGACAGCGCGGAGGAGCCCGTATAGGCCAGCCCCAGCGCGTCCAACAGGCAGGGGACCGCCATCTCTCCGCGGCTGTCGGCGGCCAGGGACTCGCAGAGGTTGATGACCAGGTCCGGCTGACGCCGACGCAAGGTCTCCACGAAGTCGAGCCGGTCCCCTTCGATGGCGAGCGGCTCGGCCAGCGTGGCGCCCTGGGTGAGGGCGTCCGCCAGGGAGGAGACGACGCGGACCACATCCTCCCGGGCCTCCCGCCCAGGGTCGTCCTCGAGGAGGTCGTGGTCGCGGTTGTGCAGCAGGATGATGTGCATTCGGTGGTGGGCGAGGGTTACCACGTCCCCTGCCTCCATCACAGTCCGCACATGAGGCCGGCTACCCCCTGGGCTGCCCCTCGGGGAGGTTCGCGGTACGTTTGCAGACCTACCGAAGGGGTAACCAGGAGTATGGAAAGGGAATCATGCGCATCCGTGACCCCATCCACGGCACCATCCCGGTCAGCGACCCCGAGAAGGCCGTCATCGACAGCAGGCACTACCAGCGCCTGCGCTACGTCCGGCAGCTCGGCTTTGGCGACCTGGCGTTCCCCGGGGCCACGCACACGCGGCACATCCATTCGTTGGGGGCCATGCATGTGGCGTCGCGCGTCTTCGGCGCGGTGGCCGCGCGCTCGTCGCTGCCGGAGGAGGTGCGCGAGCGCTTCTGCGCGGCGGTGCGGCTGGCGGTGCTGTGCCATGACCTGGGACACATGCCGCTGTCCCATGCCTCGGAGCGCATCGCCCCGAAGCGCTCGCTCCTGCGCCTGCCTTCCTGGCTGGACGGCACTGCGGAGGGGGAGCTGGCCACGCACGAGGACTACACGGCCAAAATCCTCCTCGACAGCTCGCTGACGCCCATCATCGAGAAGCACTTCCACGGCATGGGCATCACCCCCATGGCGGCGGTGGCGCTGGTGACGGGCGCGAAGCCGCCCAGGGACCCGGGCTTCACGCACCAGGGCGTGGACTGGTCGCCCCTGCTGCGCGCCATCGTGTCCGGTGAGCTGGACGCGGACCGCATGGACTACCTGCTGCGGGACTCGTTCTATACGGGCGTGAACTACGGCCGGTACGACATGGACTGGATTGTCAGCAACCTCAATCCGGCGGTGAAGGACGGGCGGGCCTACCTCGCGCTCAGCCGCGCGGCGGCCTTCGCCTTCGAGGACTTCCTCCTCAGCCGCTACCACATGTTCGTGTCCGTCTACCTGCACCACACGTCCGTGAACTTCGACTACATGCTGCGGCGCTACTACGAGGAGTCGCCCGGCGAGTTCGAGATTCCTTCGGACCCGGAGGAGTTCCTCCTCTGTGACGACTCGGCGCTCTGGTACACGCTGCGCCGCTCGAAGAACCCGTGGGCCCAGCGCATCAGCCGGCGGCAGGGCTACAAGCTGCTGGCGCAGTTCACCGAGCGCGACACCGGTTACGACCTGGACGTCCTGCGCAGCGCGCTGGTCTCCCACAAGTTCGACCACTACGTCGTTGAATCTCAAAACGTGTTGAGCAAGTACACGTCCGGTCCGTCCTCCAGCGGGCCCAGCCTGTTCATCATCGACGCGTCCACCGGGCGGCTGACGGAGGTGGCGCGTTACACGGCGCTGTATCAACGCTACAGCGGCGCGGTGAAGCTCGTCCGGCTGTACGTCCGACCGGACCAGGCGGACAAGGCACATGCGTTGATGGGCCGGCTCCTCGGCCAGACGGTGGAATCATGAGCGAGCGTCTTCCGGGCCTGGGCCTCGGGCTGGACCTGACCCACACCCCCGTGGAGCCCCGCCCTTCTTCCGTGGCGCTGTTGTACCGGCGGACGGGTTCGGGGGTGGAGGTGTACTGGGTGAAGCGCGGCAAGGCGCTCCGGTTCGCGGGGGGCTTCTATGCCTTTCCCGGCGGGAAGCTGGACGCGGCGGACGCGGACGTCCAGGTGCGGGGCGCCAGCGGGGAAGAGGCCGCCCTGCGCTCGGCGGCGGCGCGCGAGCTGTTCGAGGAGACGGGCGTGCTGGTGGCCGAGGGCGCGCACGCGCTGGACGCGTCGAAGCGCTCGGCGCTGCGCAAGGCGCTGCTCGCGGGGACACTGGGGTGGGGCGCGCTGTTGAAGGCGGAGGGGCTGTCGCTGGATGCGGAGGCCTTCCGCGCCGCGGGCCGGTGGGTGACGCCGCCGTCCCTGCCTGTTCGCTTCGACACGCGCTTCTATCTGGTGGAGATGCCTGCGGACGCTCAGGCGGAGTGGTGGCCCGGAGAGCTGGCCGAGGGCGCCTGGATTCGTCCCGGTGATGCCCTGGCGCGTTGGGGGGATGGCACGGCGCTGCTGCATCCCCCCGCGGTGCACGCCTTTCAGGTGCTGGCGTCCTTCCGCGATGAGGCTGACGCGCTGGCCCGTCTGTCGGCGCCTCCGTTCTGTCCGGGCTACGTCTCTCAGCGCATCGAGTTCCAGCAGGGCGTTCGTGTGGTGGCGCTGGAGACGCCCACGCTGCCTCCCGCGGCGCATACCAATGCGTACGTGCTGGGCAACGGTGAGCTGCTCATCGTGGACCCGGGCGCGTCGGACGTGAAGCAGTACGCGAAGCTGCTGTCGCTGGTGTCGGGGCTGAAGGCGGAAGGGCTGCGGCCGTTGGCGGTGGTGCTCACGCATCACCATGGCGACCACGTGGGCGGGGCCCGCGCGGTGAAGGAGCGGCTGGGCATTCCGCTGTGGTGCCATGCGCGCACGGCGGACCGGTTGGATTATCCCGCGGAGCGCTTGCTGGAGGACGGTGACGTGCTGGAGCTCGCGGGCAGCGTGCCGCAGCGCTGGCGCGTATTGCACACGCCGGGACATGCGCAGGGGCACGTGTGCCTCGTGGACGAGCGCAGCCGCGCGGCGGTGGTGGGCGACATGGTGGCCGGCGTGGGCACCATCGTCATCGACCCGCCGGAGGGGCACATGGGGGACTACCTCGCGCAGCTCGCGCGGTTGCGGGACGTGCCCGTGAGCACCCTGTACCCGGCGCATGGCTCGCCGATTCCGGACGGGCCCGCGAAGCTCCAGGAGTACCTGGATCACCGGGCGGCGCGTGAGGCGCTCATCCTGCAGGCCGTGCCGCCGGATGGGGCCACGCTGGCGCAGGTGGTGTCGCTGGCCTACGCGGACACGCCGCCGCTGCTGCATCCCATCGCGGAGCGCAGCGCGCTGGCCACCTTGGAGAAGTTGATGGCGGAGGGCCGCGTTCGCGAGGAGTCGTTCCAGTACTTCCGCGTTTGAGCGGGGCGCGCCGGGGCGCCTCACTCGGAGTCTGACCGTGAGCCCGAGCGTGCCACCGCTGGGCGCGCGTGGACGCTTCGCCTGGAACCTGCCTGTGAGCCTGCGCGTGCCACCGCTGGGCGCGCGTGGACGCTTCGCCTGGAACCTGCCTGTGAGCCTGCGCGCGCCACCGCTGGGCGCGCGTGGACGCTTCACCTGGAACCTGCCTATGAGCCTGCGCGCGCCACCGCCGGGCGCGCGTGGGCGCCTTGCCTAGAATCGACCCGCGAGTCCGAGCGCGCCTCCGCCGGGCGCCATCGCCATGGTGGGGACGAGGGTCAGCCCTGTGTCCGGCGTTTGACGGCGCTTCCGAGATGCGCCATGCGATAGCTCGAACGCGAGGATGGAGGTCGCCACCGGCGCCGCGTAGGCCGCGACGAGCGCGGGCCACGGCAGCTCGCCATCCGTCAGTGCGATGGCGGTGAGCGGTACGCCCGTTCCCACGAGCCCGCCCAGCATCGTGGGCAGCAAGCCGCCATGGGCATCCATCAGCGAGCCCGCCAGGTATGTGCCCGAGGCCGCCCCGAGCCCCATGCCCACCGCTGCGCTGAGGAGGCTGGTCCTCCGGGACTTCGCGCATTCGTTGTAGGCACACGACACGCGGTCGGTGACGAGCACGCCGCCGAGGAACGCTACCGCCAGACCCGAAGCGCCAATCATCGTGCCGCCCACCGTCTCTCCCACGAGGCGCGCGCCCAGCGGGAACAGCTCTTCGTCCGTTGCGTGCGCCCGGGCGAAGGGCGGGGCGGCCTGTGTCGACGGCCGCGTTCGCGTTACACGGGCGGGCTCCTGTGCGTCCGCGCGAGGAACGTCCGTCACGGGTTGGGCTGTCACCAGTGACGGGAGCAAAACGGCGAGCGCGATGACGCGGAAGGGGCAGGCAGGCATGGGCGCTGAACTGTATCGAAGGGGGGGGAATGCATGGCCGGTGCGCGGAGAGCATCTGGGGCTGGCCTGTCTGGACGACGTGAGCGCATGGCGGGGGCGCGGAAACCATCGCCCTTCCGGCGGGGGCTCCGTTGAACAGGCCGCACACGGGCGGGGGCACGCGTCCGGAGGCCTGAACCCTGGCCGCGCTGTTCACGTCCCGCTGAACGGGCCTCTCATGGGCAGGGCACTCGCGTCCCACGGCGGCGCCACGTTTGGCGGGGCGATGCTGCGGGTCGAAGAGGTCGCCACGGCGGGAGCTGCCGTCGCGGTCAGCTGTTCGGAAATGTCGGGGGGGTTCCACCGGACCGTCGCGACGACCGGTCGAGCGCACCCCTCGAAATGTCCCGACATTTCCGAACAGCGAGCCCCTGGCCGCGAATCAGAAGCTGCCCATCAGTCCCAGGCGCGCGCCGTGTGCCGTCATCCCGGCGACGGGGACCAGCCGGACCTGGCTGGAGGCCTCGCGTTGGCTCTCCTTCAAGATGTTCCGCTGCGAAGACAGCTCGTACCCCGTGACGGCGCCTGCGATGGGGAGCAGCAGCAGGACCGCTCCGATGCCCGGGTTGACGTCGCGGTCGCCCACCACGGCGGTGGCCAGGGCGAAGGCGCCCCATCCCGCGAGGCTGCCACCGAGGGTTCCGAGGAAGCTCCCCTTGCCGCCCATCACCCTGCCGCCCAGCCACGTCCCCGCGGGGATGCCCAACAGGACGCCGCTGCCGCCGCCCACGGCCGCGACGATGGCGCACTCGTCACAGCCCACGGTGGCCGAGCCGAGGAGGAACCCCAGCACCAGTCCCGCGGTGCCCGCGGCGAGACCGCCCGCCACGCCGGAGGCGAACTCCACCGTGATGCGCGGGACGGGGTCCGCGGGGCGCGTGTGGACCTGCGCGGCGGCGCCCTCCTCGTGAGGCGCGGCGGCGCCCTCCGTCTCCTGGCGCGCAGCGCCCCCGTCATCGGAGCTGCCGTGTCGCGTCGGGACGTCGAGCCCTCCCGGCGCCGGAACCAGCGGCGGGGGTGTCAGCTCGGTGGCGGGGGCCTGTGCGGGTTCGCTGGGGGTGGGCGCCTGTGCCCAAGCCACCCCCTGGCCCCAGAGGAGCAGGAGGGCCAACCCGGTGGAGAGCGCTCGCGAAGGCTTCACCTGCGACACGTTATCGCAACACGTGTCGCACGTCGCTCAAACCCTCAGCTGGCGGAGGCTTCGGACACCGGCTGGGCACGTCCCTTGCGGCGCAGCACGACCAGGGCCAGGGGGATGCCACCCAGCAGGAGTTGGGGAACGAGCGAGAGGGCGTCTGGATAGAGGCCCAGCATGTCCACGGTGATGAAGGGGAAGGGCAGCGGGGCCAGCGGGAGGGCGGCGACCTCCTGCAGGGAGTGGATGCCCTTGCCCAGCAGCATCACCGCGGTGGTGACGAGGATGACGGTGGACGCGTTGAAGAGCGTCTTCATCGGCAGCCGGTAGCCCAGCCGGTTGACGAAGAGGACCAGGGCGGTGATGGCCACGACGCCGGCCAGGCAGCCCCAGGCCACGCCCTCGGGGGAGTCCAGCGCGAGGCCCTGGAGGAAGATGGCCGTCTCGAAGCTCTCGCGCAGCACCGCCGTGAAGGCGATGAGGAAGAGGCCCACCATGCTGCCGCGGCCCAGAGCGCCCTGCATCTTCTCGCGCAGCTCACCCATGAACTGGCTGATGTTGGAGCGCGCATTGAGCCACAGCGCCGCGTAGATGAGCATGGCCACCGCCACGAGCGCGGCGATGCCCTCCATCCACTCCCGCTCGGCGCCCGCCAGCAGGTGCCGGCCGAGGACGTAGGCCAGCGCGCCCACCACCAGCGCGGACATCCAGCCGAGGTGCACCACCCGCGCGTGCTCGGTGGCCTTCATCTTCCGCAGCGCGGCCAGCAGCGCGGCGACGATGATGGTGGCCTCGAAGCCCTCGCGCAGCAGGATGAGCAGCGTCAGCCACATCGTGGCCAGCAGGCTCGCGGTGTTGCCCGAGTCGCGCCGCGCCTGGTCCAGCATCGCCAGCAGCTCGCGGCCCTCGTCCTGGAGGTGCGGGCTGCCGCGCTCGGCGGCCATGCGGGCCTTGAGGAAGCCCTGCTCGATTCGCAGCGTCAGCGAGGCGTCGCGCGCGCTGAGCTTGGGCTCCACGGGCTCCACGCCGTTGAGGTAGCCATCCAGCAGGGCGGCCTTCGCGCCCGCGATGTCGCCCGCGGCGCCCAGCTTCATGGCCTGCTGCACGCTCTCCCGGGCGGCGAGCAGCGAGCGCTCCTCGTCCGCCTCCAGCATCTTCCGGCGCAGGCACGCCAGGTTCTTCTCACCGAACTCCTTCACCAGGTCCGCGTCGGTGGCGTTGGCCAGCCGCTCCAGCGAGACGCGAGGCGGGGTGCCTTCGCACTCGGGCAGGCGCATCGTGAAGGCGTAGAAGGCCAGGGCCCAGCGCTCGTCCTCGGACAGGGTGGGGTAGGCGGGCATCGCGGTGCCCGGCACGCCGAAGCTGGTGGTGTTGAAGGCCTTGTACGGCGTGAGGCCGTTCATCAGCTCCGCGTCCTGGAAGTTGGCCGGGGCTGGCTCCATGGTGGCGGCGATGGCCACGTTCGCGCTGCCGTCGGCGCCATGGCACGCGGCGCAGTTGGTGGCGAAGAGCGTCTTGCCCAGCTCCAGGTCCGGCGGGCGGCGAGGGCTGCGGGCAAGGCCGCCGGCCACCACCAGGTTCTCCACCAGCTCGCCGCAGTCGCGGCTGACGCCCTCGGCGTCCTCGCTCTTGTCCACGCGGGCCTGGATGTCCTGCACGCGAGGCAGGAAGGCCGCCGCCGCGGGCCCCAGTCCTCGCGCCGCGTCCACCGCCTCCGCGGCGAAGCTCTTCTGCTCCTCCAGCTCGAACTCGGACTGCGACTCGATGGCGAGCGGATAGTCCGCCTCCAGGTACTGGAGGATGCCGATGAGCCGGTGCCACGTGCGCTCGTCCGCTGCGCCGTCGTCCGCCCGGGACGAGAAGGGCAGGGCGAGCAGCAGGCACACGAGGAGGGTGGCGGCGCGGTTCATGCCCCCCCTCTACCAGCGGGGGGAGGCCCTTTCAATCTTGAGAGTCAATATCAAAATGGGCGGCGTCATGCCCCGGCGGGCAGGGAGACGTCGGGGCCCAGGGCCTCCACGACGTGGATGCTGCCCACGCGCAAGGAGTCCACCTGCCAGTCATCTCCCCGGAGCTTGCCGATGGTCAGCGCCCGGATGGCCAGCGTGCCGATGCTGAGCGCGCCGATGGCGAGGGCGCCCAGCGCGGTGGCGCCCATCGCCACCGCGGGCAGGGCGCGAGAGCGGGGCCGCATCCGGTGTCGCAGCAGGGGCGCGAGCCGCAAGCTGGCGACGAGCGCGGCCACGTTCGAGGCGGTGAGGACGGCGGCGCTGGAGAGGGCGGCCGTCCGCCAGGGAATGTCCACGGAGCGGGTGAGCATGGAGGTTTGCATGCCGTGGAGGTGCGCATGGCGCCAGGGCGTGCCACGCGTCAGGACGGGAGGCCCCCGGCCGGATGGATGGCCGGGCGCCCCGTTTCGCGGTGCCCTCGCCCGGGCTGGCATGTAGACGCGGCGACGGAAGGCTTCAGCGCTCGTAGGTGAGGAACGCGAAGGGCGGCTCGGCGTCGAGGTGCTGCTCCTCTTCGACACACCTCCAGCCCGAGAGGTCTACATCGGGGAACCACGTATCGCCGGGGAAGTCGCGGTCGATGCGGGTGAGGTAGAGGCGCTGCACGCGGTCCATCGTCTGGGCGTAGAGGTCCGCGCCGCCGGCGATGAAGACCTCGGTGTCGCCGCTGGCCTGGGCCTTCGCGAGCGCGTCCTCCACGGAGTGCGCCACCTGGACGCCCGCGGGCGCGAAGTCCCGCTGACGGGTGATGACGAGGGTGGTGCGTCCCGGCAGCGGGCGGCCGATGGACTCGTACGTCTTGCGACCCATCACCAGGGTGTGGCCCATGGTGATGCGCTTGAAGCGCGCGAGGTCCGCGGGCAGCCGCCACGGGAGTTGATTGCCCGCGCCAATGACGCGGTTGGCGGCCATTGCGACGATGGCGGACAGCTTCATACGGCCACGGGCGCCTTGATGGCGGGGTGCGGCTCGTAGCCTTCGAGCGTGAAGTCTTCGTACTTGAAGGCGAAGAGGTCCTTCACCTCGGGGTTGAGGCGCATGCGCGGCAGCGGACGCGGCTCGCGCGCCAGCTGCGTCTTCGCCTGCTCGACGTGGTTGAGGTACAGGTGCGCGTCGCCCACGGTGTGGATGAACTCGTGCGCCTCCAGGCCCGTCACCTGCGCGACCATCAGGGTCAGCAGCGCGTATGACGCGATGTTGAAGGGCAGCCCGAGGAAGAGGTCCGCGCTGCGCTGATAGAGCTGGCAGGAGAGGCGGCCGTTGGCCACGTAGAACTGGAAGAGCACGTGGCAGGGCGGCAGCTTCATGGAGGGCAGGTCCGCCACGTTCCACGCGCTGACGATGTGCCGCCGCGAATCGGGGTTCTTCTTCAGCCCCTCCACCAGCACTTTCATCTGGTCGATGTGCTCACCGTTGGGCGCGGTCCACGAGCGCCACTGGTGGCCGTACACCGGGCCCAGGCTGCCGTCCGCGTTGGCCCACTCGTCCCAGATGGTGACGCCCTGGGCCTGGAGCGTGTGCACGTTGGTGTCCCCCGCGAGCATCCACAGCAGCTCATGCAGGATGGACTTCGTGTGCAGCTTCTTCGTGGTGAGGAGCGGGAAGCCCTGCGTGAGGTCGAACCGGAGCTGGGGGCCGAAGACGCTGAGCGTCCCCGTGCCGGTACGGTCGCCCTTCTTCACTCCGTGGCGCAGGACGTGGTCGAGCAGGGACAGATAGGACTGCATGGGGCTCATGTAACTGAGCCGGGGGCCGTCTCAAGTAAACGTACGCAGCCTGTCGCGGAGTGAATGAGTACAGCTACGCACAGGTATGTTGCGCGTGATGCGGCTTCCCATGGACGCCAGTCGTCACGCACCGTTAGAAGCCGGGACATGAAAATCTACACGAAGAGCGGGGACGCGGGAGAGACCGGACTGTTCGGTGGCGGCCGCGTCGCGAAGGACGACGTACGTGTGGACGCCTACGGGGAGGTCGACGAGCTGAACGCGACCCTCGGCCTGGTGCGGAGCTTCGATGGCCCCACGGACGTGGACGCGCTGCTGCACCGGCTCCAGGACCAGCTCTTCACGGTGGGCGCGGTGCTCGCCACGCCCGAGGGCACCAAGGCCTCGGCGCACATCCCCGAGCTGAAGGCCGAGTGGGCGGAGGACATGGAGCGCGCCATCGATGGCTTCGAGGCGGAGCTCGCGCCGATGACGCACTTCATCCTGCCCGGTGGCACGCAGGCCGCGAGCGCGCTGCACCTGGCGCGCACCGTCTGCCGCCGCGCCGAGCGCCGCACGGTGCCGCTGCTGCGCGAGGGGAAGATTCCGAAGGCGGTGGTCGTCTACCTCAACCGGCTCTCGGACCTGCTCTTCGTCCTCGCTCGCGTGGCCAACCACCGTGCGGGCGTGGGAGACGTGAAGTGGATTCCGGAGAAGCCCTCGAAGTAGACGGACGCGCCTCGTGAACGTGCTGCCCACCGCCCATCTGCGTGACCTCGCCCGCTCGGTGGGCTTCGACCTGGTGGGCTTCGCGCGCGCGGAGCCCATCCCCCCGGACTTCCTGATGTCGTGGGTGGCTTCGGGGTACGCGGCGGACATGGACTGGATGGGCGAGCGCGCCGCCGAGCGGCTCGACGTCTCGCTCCTGCTCCCGGGCGCGAAGACGGTCATCTCGTTCGCGAACAACTACTGGCGGGACGACGCGGAGTCGGTGGACTCGCCCATCGCCCGCTACGCGCGCGGCCGGGACTACCACTCCACGCTGCGCGACCGGATGAAGGCGTTCCGCAAGGCCCTCAACGTGATGTTCCCCGGGCTGGGGACCTACGGCAGCGTGGACAGCGGCCCGCTGATGGAGAAGGTGTGGGCGGCGCGCGCGGGGCTGGGCTACGTGGGGAAGAACGGCTGCTTCATCACCGAGCCCTATGGCTCGTGGGTGCTGCTGGCCACGCTCATCGTGGACGCGGAGGTGGATGACTACGGCACTGGCCCCGCGGCGGACCGGTGTGGCGCCTGCCGACGCTGCCTCGTGTCGTGTCCCACGGGCGCGCTGGTGGGCAACGGCCGCGTGGATGCGCGCGCGTGCCTGTCCTACCAGACCATCGAGAACCGCGAGCAGCAGGTGCCGGAGGCGTTCCGGCTCAAGTTCGACAATCTGATTTTCGGCTGCGACATCTGCCAGCAGGTGTGTCCGTTGAACCGCCGGCCGGTGTTCGCGGAGCACCCGCGCTTCGCGCCTCGCGCGGTGGCGACGTTGGGTGTTCGCGAACTCGCGGGACTCACACTGGAACAGTATGAGCACCTAATACCTGGCACGGCGCTGGCGCGCGCACGCTACGACGGGCTGCGCCGCAACGCCGTGTATGCGTTGGGAGTGGCGAAGCAGGCGGACGCGAAGGCGTTGCTGGAAAAGCTCAGCGGCGATTCGAGCGAATTGGTACGTACCGCCGCGCAATGGGCGCTTCTTCAGCTCGACTCCTGACGTCCACTCCCTCGCAGTCCTTGGGCCCGGTCTACGCCGCGCTCATGTTCCAGGTCCTCATCAGCGCGGGGACGTACCTCGCGGGCAAGCGGGCCATGTCGGAGCTGCCGCCGCTCACCGTGGTGCTGTGGCGCTTCGTGCTGAGTGGCTCGGTGTTCATGCTGCTCCTGGGCTTCCTGCCGGGGCCCAAGCTGCCGCCGCGCAACGAGTGGGGACGGGTGTTGTTGCTGGGCCTGCTCGCGGGGCCGGTGAACCAGGTGTTCTTCTTTTATGGCCTGTCGCAGTCCACGGCGGCGCACGCGGCGCTGCTCTACGCGCTGACGCCGCTGGGCGTGTACCTGCTGAGTCTGGCGCGCGGGCACGAGCGCGCCTCGCTCCGCGCCATGGGCGGCATCGTCACGGCGTTCTCGGGCGTGGTGGTGCTGCTGCTGGGGCGGGGATTGGCGGACGCGAGCGGCTCGCTCGTGGGCGACCTGCTCATCTTGGGCGCGGTGATGTCGTGGGTGGTGTACACGACGGAGGGCAAGCCGTTCGTCGCCATCCACGGGCCGTTTCGCGCCACGGCGTGGAGCATGAGCGCCTCCACGTTCATGATGCTGTTGATGGCGCCGTTCTTCGCGATGCCCCAGACGATGCTCGCGGCGAGTTCCATGGCCCGGTACTCCATCGTCTACCTGGGCCTGCTGACCTCGGTGGTGGCGTACCTGCTCTGGTACTACGCGCTGTCGAAGGTGCCCGCGTCGAAGGTGGCGGTGTTCTCCAACCTGCAGCCCGCGGCGACCGCGCTGGCCGCGTGGGCCGTGCTGGATGAAGCGCTGCACTGGGAGATCGCCGTGGGGGGCGGGCTCGTGCTGCTGGGCGTGCGGTTGACGCAGGCCGCGCACGTCCGGCCGCCTCCCGTGGCACCCGCGCCCGCGGCCCGCATCGGGTAGCAAGACCCGGAGTGCCGCGTGGGGACGCCCCCATTAGCTTCCTTCCATGGCCGCGAGGTTCTCGGGAAGGAGGCGGGTGCTGTGTCCACGAAGAGGGTGCGTGTGCGAGCGCCGTCCGTGAACGGTGTCTCGGAGCGGGTGGCGGAGGTCGACTGGACGCGCGTCTCGACGGAGCTGGATGGACGGGGCTGCGCGACGGTGGAGGGGCTCGTCACGTCCACGGAATGCGAGGCCCTGGCCGCGCTGTACGCGGAGGACGCGGTGTTCCGCAGCCGGGTGGTGATGGCGCGGCACGGCTTCGGAAGGGGCGAGTACAAGTACTTCGAGTACCCGTTGCCCGGCGTGGTCGCCGCGCTGCGCGAGGCGCTGTATCCGAGGCTCGCGCCCATCGCGAACCGGTGGAACGCGGCGATGGGCATCGACGTGCAATATCCTGCGGAGCACGCGGCGTATCTCGACCGCTGTCATGCGGCGGGGCAGGTGAGGCCCACGCCGCTGCTGCTGCGGTACGGCGCGGACGACTACAACTGCCTGCACCAGGACCTCTACGGCGAGCACGTCTTCCCGCTCCAGGTGGCGGTGTTGTTGTCGGAGCCGGGGCGGGACTTCACGGGTGGCGAGTTCGTGCTCACCGAGCAGCGGCCCCGCATGCAGTCGCGAGCGGAGGTGGTGCCGCTGCGCCAGGGGGACGGGGTGGTGTTCGCGGTCCACCACCGTCCCGTCCAGGGCACGCGGGGCGTCTACCGGGTGAACCTGCGCCACGGCGTCAGCCGGATTCGTTCAGGGCACCGTCACACAGTGGGCGTCATCTTCCATGATGCGGCGTGAGGGACGCGGATGACGATGGACCTGTTCGACAGCGTGGGTGGCACCGAACCTCGCGATGAGGTCCTGGGGCCTGGTGCGCAGGTGCTGCGGGGCTTCGCGTTGACGCACGAAGCGGAGTTGCTGCTCGCGCTGCAATGCATCACGGACGCGTCGCCCTTTCGCCACATGGAGACGCCGGGCGGTTTCCGCATGTCCGTCGCGATGACGAGCTGTGGCGCGTGGGGATGGGTGACGGACCGCACGGGCTATCGCTACGCGGAGGTGGACCCGGTGCACGGGCGGCCTTGGCCAACGATGCCCAGGGAGTTCCTTCGGCTCGCGCAGTCCGCCGCCTCGCGGGCTGGCTTCGCCGACTTCGTTCCCGACAGCTGTCTGATCAATCGCTACGACGCTGGCGCGAAGATGTCGCTGCACCAGGACAAGGACGAACGTGACTTCTCCGCGCCCATCGTCTCCGTCTCACTGGGGCTCCCAGCGGTCTTCCTCTTCGGAGGGGAGGGCAGGGCGGACAAGCCGCTGCGCGTCCGCTTGATTCACGGCGACGTGGTCGTGTGGGGCGGTGCAGCACGCCTGCGGTATCACGGCGTCATGCCGCTCAAGCCCGGTCATCACCCCCAACTCGGAGCGCATCGCATCAACCTGACGTTCCGGAAGGCGCGCTGACGTCCGCCGCTCTCCACACGGTTCGCGGGGTTGCGGCCAGCCCTGGGCCGCATACGCTGGGCCGATGCTCCGTCCAGGTGAGGACTTGCTGCAGGTGGAAGCGCGGTTGTGGCTGCTGACCGCGCCCACGGGCAAGGGCATCTACGATTTCGCCTTCGACCGTTTCTTCGCGTGCCGTCGACCCTACGTGCTACCTGAATCGCTGAAGGTGGTGGCGCGTGTGGGCGTCTGGGACGACTACGCGGAGCGTTTCAAGGAGTTGGCCGAATCCGGCCTTCACCTGGTGCACACCCCTGAGCAGCACCTGCTGGCCACGGAGCTACCGCACTGGTACCCGAAGCTCTCGGACCTGACGCCGCGCAGCTTCTGGTTCGACACGCGGCCGGACGCCGAGACGGTGGAGGGGCTGCTGGGGTGGCCCGTGTTCGTGAAGGGTGAGCGGCAGACGAGCCGTCACCGCAAATCCCTCTCCATCATCGAAGGGCCAGAGCAATTCCGGCAGGCGATGGACGCCTACGCGAAGGACCCCATCCTGCACTGGCAACGGGTGGTGTGCCGTGAGCTGCGGCCCTTGCGCCGGGTGGAGGAGGGCGCGCCGGACCGCATCCCCAGCTCCTTCGAGTTCCGCACGTTCTGGTGGAAGGGCGAGCTCGTCGGCTGGGGGCCATACTGGTGGCAAGGCACGCCGTACACACTCACGCCGGAGGAGCAGCGCGAGGCACTCGGGCTCGGCCGAGAGGTCGCTCGGCGGCTCGATGTTCCCTTCCTGGTGGTGGACGTGGCCCAGGAAGTGTCCGGCCGGTGGATCGTCATCGAGTGCAACGACGGCCAGGAGAGCGGCTACGCGGGCGTCTCTCCCTTCGCGCTGTGGCAGGCCATCCTGGACCTCGAGCGCGGCACGGAGACCACGCCGTAGCGCCTCAGTCCCCGTTCGGGTCCCACTCCGAGATGTCGTACTTCGGCTCGGGCGGCAGCGCCGGCTTGGTGCTCTTGCTCGGCTGCGGCTTCTTCACCACCGGCGCCTCCGGCAGCTCTTCGTCGAGCAGCGGGTCCTTCTTCGCCGGGCTCGCGATGACCGCCGGCGGCGGTGCCTTCACCGGCTCAGGCGTGGGGACGGGCGGAGGCGGTGCGGGCTTGGGCTCCGGCACCGCCACGGCCGTGGGCTCGTCATCCGGGCCGTCCAGGTCGCCCAGGGACGTCGGGTCGGCGGGCACGGGGGCCGAAGACCGGGGGGGCGGCGGGTCCGATTCACTCGCCCGGTACACCCCGGTCCGCCTGACTTCCGTCCCCACGCTGGATGCCGGGGGCGGAGGAACGGGCTCGGGCGGCGGCGCACGGCGCGTGGGCTCCGTCGCCACCGCGGAGTCCGTGGCCCGGTACCCCTCCCTGCGTCCCGTCGGACGCTCATCCCCGAACGGGTCCTCCTCCCGTGACTTCCGTTTGCGAGTCGACTGCGAGTCGCCGTCGCCAAACGGGTCCTCCTCGCGGGTCAGCTTCTTGCCCCGCCGGGACCTCGGAGGCTCCGCCACCACGCCCGGAGGCAGGCCCTTCAGCGAGGAGTGCCGGTCCGCACACAATCCCAGGTTCTCCTGACAGTCCGCCAGACAGTTCGTGAGCTGCTTGACGGCGCGCCCGCTGCCACCGAATTCGATGGAGCAGTCCTCCTTGCACGTCGCGTAGTCCTCCTTGCATCCAGAGGGGACTTCCGCGGCGGCGGTGCTGGCGGCGAGGGTCAGGCCGAGAATCAGAAGAGCTCGCATGGCGATTACGAAAACTACCAGTCTTCTGGGGTTCCTGGGCCAGGGGGGCGCGTTATGGTCCCCTGGCGCGGTGGTCGCGCCACGAGGAGGCACATGGCTGTCAGGGTGGGCATCATCGGGAGCCCCGGGTTGGCCCAGGCGCTGGGCATCCCCGGCAAGGGCGAGTCCCACATCATCGAGACACCCTTCGGCCCCCACGCGGCCCCCATCGTCACCACCGAGCTCGGCGGCGTTTCCGTCGCCTTCGTGGCCCGTCATGGCGCGGGCCACGTCTACAACGCCACCCGCGCCCCCTACCGCGCCAACCTGTTCGCCCTGAAGGTACTGGGCGTCACCCACGTCCTGGCCACGGGCACCGTGGGCAGCCTGCGCGAGCACATCCAACCCCTCCAACTCGTCGTGCCGGACCAGGTCATCGACCGGACCTACCGCCGGCCGTGCACCTTCTACGACGACGTCGCCGTCCACGTGGACCTGGGCAGCCCCTTCTGCGGCACCCTGCGCGAGGTGCTCGCGGGCGCCAGGGACCCGATGGGACCTCCCGTCCACACCGAGGCCACCTACGTCTGCATCGAGGGCCCTTCGCTCAGCACGCGCGCGGAGAGCCTGCTGTACCGCACCTGGGGCGGGGACCTGGTGGGCATGACGGCCATGCCGGAGGCCCGGCTCGCGCGCGAGGCGGAGCTTCACTACGCGATGGTCGCCCTGCCCACGGACTATGACTCGTGGCAGCCCCGCGCGCCGGGCCACGAGCACGATGAGCTGCTGGCCCTGGTGTCCCACAACCGCAAGGCCGTCACCGCCAGCGGCGCAGCGCTCATCCGCCGCTCGCTGGCTCGCATCGCCGACGCCCACGCCACCTGCCGCTGCGACACCGCGCTGGCCCTGGCCATTGGCACCGAGCGCAGCCGCATCCCCGACGAGGTGCGAGGCCGGCTTCGTCCACTGCTGGGCAAATACCTCCCGCCCAACGTGGCCTGATTCGCCTCACACCGTCACCTATCCGAAGCGCGCTCCGAGCGCCCGCTCGCCCGCCTGCTGCCGTTCCGTTCCGCCGACGCCACTTTCCGGTCCCCGGAGCAGCTTCGAGCGAGGAGGCGAGCATGCGGCGGCCCAGACTCAAGCACCTCACCTGGCGCGAGTTCGCCCGGCGCTTCGTGAAGGAGTTCGAGGAGGACAGCGTCACCGACATCGCGGCGCAGCTGTCGTACTACCTGCTGTTCTCGCTGTTCCCCTTCCTCTTCTTCCTCGTCACCTTGGTGGCGTACCTGCCCATCGCCCCCGGGGCGGTGGACGCGATGATGGACCGCATCCACCCGCTGGTCCCGGGGGACGCGTTGCAGCTCATCACCGGGCACCTGCAGTCGCTGGTCAATCAGCCCCAGCCGCGCCTGCTGACGGTCGGTCTCGTCGTCACGCTCTGGTCCGCGTCCCGCGGGGTGAACGCGCTGCGCACCGCGCTCAACCTGGCCTACGACGTCCCTGAATCCCGGCCGCTCTGGAAGACGCAGGGCCTGGCCATGCTGGTGACGCTGATGGGCTCGCTGCTCATCCCGCTGTCCTTCGCCGTGTTCCTGCTGGGCGGGCGGCTGGGCCTGTGGCTCGCGGGGAAGCTGCAGCTCGTGGAGGCCTACCACCTGGTGTGGTCGTGGTTGCGCTGGCCCTTCACCGCCGGGTTGGTGATGCTGGTGCTGGCGCTCTGCTACTACCTGCTGCCCGACGTGAAGCAGCGCTTCAAGTACATCACCCCCGGCTCCGTGCTGGGCACGGGCCTGTGGCTTGGCTGCACCTGGGGCTTCACGCAGTACGTGGAGCACTTCGGCAGGTACAACGTCACCTACGGCTCCATTGGAGGCGTGGTGGTGCTCATGCTGTGGCTGTACATCTCCGGGCTCATCTTCATCGTGGGCGGCGAGGTGAACGCCATCCTCGAGCACGCCTCGGTGGAGGGGAAGTCGAAGGGCGCGCGCGAGTTCGACGAGGCCGCTCCGAGCGAGCCGCCGCTGAAGACGGTGGGCGCGGCCAAGAGCGCGAAGGGGGCGCAGCATTCGAGGCTGTCGCGCTTCCGGTGGCGGCGCCGGGTGGCCCGGGGATTGGAGCCCGAGCCCACCGTGGAGGAGCAGGACTCCCGCTCCTCCACGCTGCACTGACGCGAAGGCTACTTGGCGCCCAGCGCCTGCTTGATGGCGGGGAGCCCGCCCGGGCCGCTGTTGCTGCCGCGCAGGTTCTTCTGCGAGATGATCTTCTGGATGTTGGCGATGCGGTCCTTGTTGGTGGGGTGCGTGCTCAGCCACTTCATCAGCGCGGGCGTGTCGCCCTGCTCTCGCTGGAGCTTCTCGAAGAAGGTGATGAGCCCGCGCGGGTCATAGCCGGCGCCGGAGGCGTAGCGCGCGCCGTACTCGTCGGCTTCGATCTCCTCGCTGCGGCCGTGCGCCAGCAGGGTGCCGCCGCCCACGAGTTGCGCGGCGATCTGCGCCACCGTGCCCGGGTTCTGCCCCAGCGCGGCCTGGGTGATGGCCTGCAGGCCCATCTGGTTCACCATGGCGCGCGCGGAGTGACGGCCCACCACGTGGCCCGCCTCGTGCGCCATGACGCCGGCCAGCTCCGCCTCGGTGTCCGCGGCGAGGATGAGGCCGGTGTAGACGTACAGGTAGCCGCCGGGCGTGGCGAACGCGTTGACCATCTTCGGGTCGTCGATGACGTTGATCTTCCACTTCACCCCCGGCCGGTCCTTGGACGCCTGGGTGAGGATGCTGGAGGAGATGCCGCGCACGTAGTCGACGACGGCGGGGTTCTCGACGTACTTGATCTTCTCCTTCGTCTCCAGCTCCTGCTTCACCTGCTTGCCGAGCTGCTCCTCCTGCTCGTCGGAGATGAGGGTGCGGGCCACGGCCTTCTCCGCGGAGATGCGCTGCTTGGAGCAGCCCGTCGACAGGCCCGTTGCCAAGGTGAGTCCCAGTGCTGCCACGAGGATGCGCTGCATGACGGATGGTGCCTTTCTGTGCAGGGGTCTACGCCGCGTCGTTTCCGCGGGGATGCGGGACGCTGGCCCACATCGGCCCCTGCCTTCAAGGGTTGCGTGGTGCAAGCGTCCAGACAGTCACGTAAGCGGTGCGTGGGGCCGCCCGCCGGTGTATGTGCCCCGCAGGATGCCTGAGCTCCCCGAAGTGGAAATCGCGCGGCGCAACCTGGTGCGCTGGTTCGCCGACAGGCGCCTGGTGCGCGCGGAGTCCGAGAACACCCGCATCTTCCGTGGCGCCGAGCGCCCACGGTTCGACGCGCTCCACGGCCGGCTGGAGTCCCTGGTCCGCCGGGGAAAGTACCTGCTCTTCGCCTTCGAGGGCGGGAAGGGGCTGATGGGGCACCTGGGGATGACGGGCAAGTTCGTCCGCCGCACCGAGGGGCGGGTGGAGCCCTACAGCCGCGCCCGTTTCCACCTGGACGACGGCCACGTCATCCACTTCTCGGATCCGCGCATGTTCGGGCGCCTGGAGCCGGCGCCGGCCGCGCGGCTGCGAGAGCTGGACGCGGTGAGAATCCTGGGCAGGGATCCGCTGGCGGACGGCCTCACGGCGGGGCAGCTCCAGGCGGCGGTGGGCCCCTCCCGGAAGGACCTGAAGGTGGCCCTGATGGACCAGGAGCGCCTCTCCGGCCTGGGCAACATCCACGCCGCCGAGGCGCTCTTCCGGGCCGGACTGCACCCCGCGCGGCAGCCCGGCTCCCTGACGCCAGACGAGTGGAAGCGGCTGGTCCAGGCCATCCGGGCCTCCATCGACTTCGGCCTCAAGGAGCAGGAAGGGGAGGAGCCGGTGTACCTGGAGGAGGGACGCTCGGAGAACCCGTTCCTCATATACGGACGCGCCGGCGGCCCATGCTCCCAGTGTGGCACCCGGGTCGAGTCCTTCACCCAGGGCGGCCGGACCACCCACTTCTGCCCCAAGTGCCAGCCGCGGGGGCGGACGGCGAAGTGATCCCGGGGCGCCGGCCGTTGACGGCGCGAAGCCACACCCTGGTAAGCGTTGACACCCCCTGGTCCCATGGCTTGAATCGCCCGCCTTTCAGACCCGGCCGCCCCCTGGCGGCCCTGGAGATCGTTGCCCATGTCTCACGCCCTGCTGGCGGCGCTGCTCGTCGCTTCTTCCACGGCCACCGCCCAGACGCCGGTGCCGGAGGGTAGCCCGCCCGCGCCAGCGGAAGCCGCACCCGCGGAGTCCGCACCTTCCTCGCCCGCCGCTCCGGTGGAGAGCGCGCCCGTGCCTTCCCTCCGCGAGGCCGCCAGCCGCGCGGACCTGGAGGCGCTGAAGGAGGAGCTGCGCGAGGAGATTCGCGCCGAGGCCGCGAAGCAGTCCATTGGCGCGGCGGACACCTGGGCCGAGGAGTTCCCGGAGGAGAAGCGCAAGCTCGAGGTCTTCACGCTCGACGGCTACTTCCGCGTCCGCCCCACGCTCTTCTACAAGTTCGACCTGGGCAAGCAGCCCGGCCGCGAGCTCTTCCCGCGCTCGCCCCGCAGCGCGCAGGAGAACACGCAGTCCTTCGCCACCATGCGCGCGCGCCTGGAGCCCACCTTCAACATCTCCGAGCAGGTGGCGTTGAAGATGGAGGTGCTCGGCCTGGACAACTTCGTGATGGGCGCCATGCCTGACACGCTGCTGCCCGGCAACACGCGCAACATCTTCGACATCTTCTCCGAGAGCCAGGACCCGCTCGCGGACGCGCTCCAGCAGTCCCTCAAGCTGCGCCGCGCCTACGGTGAGGTGAAGACGCCGGTGGGCATCCTGCGCTTCGGCCGCATGGGCAGCCAGTGGGGTCTGGGCATGCTGCGCAACGACGGCACCTGCTTCGACTGCGACTTCGGCGACACCGTGGACCGCATTCAGTTCGTCACCAACCCCTTCGAGGGCTGGTACGTGACGCCGATGGTGGACTTCAACTCGGAAGGCGTCATCGACAACCGCGGCACCGTGGGTGAGCCCGTCGACCTGACCCAGGCCGACGACGCGCACAGCTGGGTGATTGCCATTGCCCGCCGCGACACCGACCAGGTCATCCGCTCCAAGCTGGACAACAACCAGGGCGTGCTCCAGTACGGCCTGCACTTCACCTTCCGGCAGCAGAAGTGGGAGTACGACCGCTCCACCACCAACGGGCCGGGCACCGGCTTCATCCCGCGCGACGCCTCGCTGTACGTGCCGGACTTCTGGCTGAAGTACGAGGAGAAGAACTGGCGCCTGGAGTTCGAGGTCGCCGCGCAGCTGGGCCGCATCGGCAACCGCGCGCTGGACGTGGGCGCCATCAACGACCCCACGCTGAACCAGAGCCTCACCGTGGCCCAGTTCGGCGGCGTGGCGCAGGGCGAGCTGCGGCTGCTGAACCAGAAGCTGTCGCTGAACATGGAGCTGGGCTTCGCCTCCGGTGACAAGGCGCCGGGCTTCGGCAACCAGCCGGGCCGTCAGGGCTCGGGCACCAATGGGCAGACGGTGCCGGGTGACTTCGAGGGCCCGCAGTACAACTGCGGCACCGGCGGCTGCAGCGACAGCGCCATCCGCAACTTCCGCTTCAACCGCGACTACCGCATCGACCTCATCCTGTGGCGCGAGCTGCTGGTCGGCGTGACGGACGCCATCTACGTGCGCCCGTCGGCCAAGTACACCATCACGGACGGGTTCGACATCTACGGCCGCGTCATCTACTCGCAGGCCGTGTACGCGGAGTCCACGCCGTCCTACACGAGCAAGGCGCTGGGCGTGGAGGTCAACGTGGGTGCGGACTACAAGACGGAGGACGGGTTCATCGCCGGCGTCGCCTACGGCATCCTGTTCCCGATGCGCGGTCTGCAGGAGTTCGAGGTGACGAATCGCGCCGACCTCGACACGCCGCAGACCATCCGCGCCTGGTTCGGCATGCAGTTCTAGTCATGCGCGCCGCCCTCGCTCCGCTCGGTGTGGCCGCCAGCCTGTCGCTGACGTTGGTGGCCTGTGGCATCAAGGGCCCGCCCCGTCCGCCGGGGCCCGCGCCCACGCCGGCCACGCAGACGCAGCCTCCACCCACGGACGCGGAGCGAGGACCCGTGGCGCCCTCGGGGCCCACCCTGACGCCCAGACCAGAGGGCAGCGGGGTGGAGACGCCCCTCACGCCGTCGGAGCCCCCCGCGTCCGAGGACGCCGGAGTCCCGTGAACCACTTCAGCTACCGCAAGGGTGTGCTCCACGCGGAGGATGTGCCGCTCGCGGCCATCGCCGAGTCGGTGGGTACGCCGACCTACGTGTACTCCACCGCCACGCTCACCCGGCATGTCCGGGTGGTGACGGAGGCCTTCGGAGACCGGCCGCACCTCATCTGCTACTCGGTGAAGGCCAACTCGAACCTCGCCATCCTCCGGCTCGTCGCCGACCTGGGCGGCGGCTTCGACATCGTCTCGGGCGGCGAGCTGGCCCGCGTCCGGCACGCCGGTGGCGCCGCTTCCAAGACGGTGTTCGCGGGCGTGGGCAAGACGCAGGAGGAGATGGAGACGGCGCTGGCCGCGGGCATCCTCCTCTTCAACGTGGAGAGCGCCGAGGAGCTGGAGGCCCTGGACGCGGTGGGCCGCCGCCTGGGCCGCCGCGCGCCGTTCGCGCTGCGCGTGAATCCGGACGTGGACGCGCGCACGCACCGCTACATCTCCACCGGCCTGAAGACGTCCAAGTTCGGCGTGCCCTTCGAGGAGGCCGTCGCGCTGTACGCGCGGGCGAAGAAGATGAAGGGCCTGGTGGCCACGGGGCTGGATTGTCACATCGGCTCGCAGCTCACCCAGACGGCGCCCCTGCGCGCGGCCCTGTCGAAGGTCGCCGGGCTGTACACGGCGCTGAAGGCACAGGGCCACCCGCTGGCGTACCTGGACGTGGGCGGCGGGCTGGGCATCACCTACTCGGACGAGACGCCGCCGTCGCCGGACGAATACGCACGCACGGTGCTGGCCGCCGCGGGGGCCACGGGCGCCACGCTCATCCTGGAGCCGGGGCGCGCGCTGGTGGGCAACGCGGGCGTGCTGCTCACGCGCGTGCTGTACCGGAAGAAGACGCCCGCGCGGCACTTCGTGGTGGTGGACGCGGGCATGAACGACTTGCTGCGCCCCGCGCTCTACGAGGCGCACCACGGCTTCCAGCCGCTGGTGAAGCGGCGGGGCAAGGCGGTGGAGGTGGACGTCGTGGGGCCGGTGTGTGAGTCCACCGACGTGCTGGCGAAGGAGCGGCCCCTGGTGCTGCCGCAAGCAGGGGAGCTGTTCGCCTTCATGAGCGCCGGGGCGTACGGCATGAGTATGTCGTCCACCTATAATTCCCGGCCGCGGCCCGCCGAGGTGCTCGTGGATGGAGCGGCGTGGCGCGTCGTGCGGGAGCGGGAGCGCGTCGAGGATCTCTGGCGCGGTGAGCGGGCCTGAACGTATAAGCCCCGTCATGAAGACCTTCGAAGGCTCCATGACGGCCCTGGCCACTCCGTTCCGCAACGGAGCGCTCGACGAGTCCGCCTACCGGGCGCTGGTCCGCCAGCAGATGGAAGGTGGCACGAGCGTGCTCGTGCCCATGGGCACCACCGGTGAGGCCGTCACCATGACGCCTGACGAGCGCGCGCGCGCCGTGAAGGTCGTGGTGGAGGAGGCGAAGGGCCGCGTGACGGTGGTGGGTGGCGCCGGCTCCAACAGCACGGCGGAGACCATCGAGGGCGTGCGCCGGGTGCGCGAGGCGGGCGCGGATGGCACGCTCATCGTCACGCCCTACTACAACAAGCCCACGCAGGCGGGCCTGGTGGAGCACTTCCGCGCGGTGGCCCAGGCGCACCCGGGCTTCCCCATCATCGCCTACAACGTGCCGGGCCGGACCGGCGTGGACCTGCTGCCCGACACGGTGCTGCGGCTGTGTGACATCCCCGAGGTGGTGGCCCTCAAGGAGGCCACGGGCAGCATGTCACGGGCCATCGACATCCTGGAGAAGTGCGGCGACCGGATGACGCTGCTGTCCGGTGACGACTTCACCGTGCTGCCCTTCATCGCGTGCGGCGGCAAGGGCGTCATCTCCGTGTCGTCCAACGTGGCGCCGCGGATGATGGCGGACCTGGTGGCGGCGGCTCGCAAGGGCGACATCGCGGTGGCGCGCGACCTCCAGGTGCGGATGAACGAGCTGCACCGGCTGCTGTTCATCGAGTCCAGCCCCACGCCCGTGAAGTGGGGCCTGCACATCATGGGATTGTTTGGGCCCGAAGTGCGGTTGCCCCTGGTGCAGATGACCGAGCCCAACGCCGCGAAGCTGCGCGACAGCATGCGCCAGCTCGGGCTGCTCAAGGGCTGAGCCTTTTCGCAGAACGCCGTCACCTGGAGCGCGGCAGACATGATTCGCACCGTCATCACCGGCATCACCGGCCGCATGGGCAGCACGTTGCTTCGCCTGGCGCGCGACTCGGGAGACCTGCGGGTGGTGGGCGGCACGGCGCGTCCGGGCAGCCCCTCGGTGGGCCAGGACGCCGGGGTGGCCACGCGGCTGGGCCCCGTGGGCGTGCAGGTAGTGGACAGCCTGGAGCAGGCGTTGGACGCCTCGCCCGCGGACGTCGTCATCGACTTCACCAGCGCCGAGCTGAGCGTGGCCCACGCGAAGGTGTGCGCCGCGCGCGGCGTGGCCCTGGTGGTGGGCTCCACCGGCTTCACGCCGGAGGCGTCCGAGGCGCTGGCGCAGAGCGCGAAGGTGGTGCCCATCGTCGCGGCGCCGAACATGTCGGTGGGTGTCAACCTGGTCATCCGCATGGCCGCGGAGCTGGCGCGGGTGCTGGGGCCCGGCTTCGACGTGGAGGTGCTGGAGGCGCACCACCGCATGAAGAAGGACGCCCCCAGCGGCACCGCGCTGCGGCTGGCGGACGTGCTGGCCCAGGCGCTGGGGCGCACCCAGGACGATTTGACCTTCGCCCGGCAGGGGCAGATTGGCGCGCGTCCGGCGCGCGAGATTGGTGTGCAGACGCTCCGGGGCGGCGACGTGGTGGGCGAGCACACCGTTTACTTCTTCGGCGAGGGCGAGCGCATCGAGCTCACGCACCGCGCCACCAACCGAGACCAGTTCGCTGCTGGCGCGCTGAGGGCCGCGCGCTGGGTGGCGGGGCGCGCGCCTGGGCTCCACGACATGGCCGACGTGCTCGGCTTCCAGAGGGACGCATGACGACCGCCCGCTACTGCCGCTTCCTGCACGAGGGCCGCGCCCACCACGGCCGTGTGGAGGGCTCCGAGGTGGTGGTCCTCACCGCCGCGCCCTGGGCCGGCGCGAAGGAGACGGGCATCCACCGCTCGTTGTCCTCGCTGACGCTGCTGGTGCCGTCGGACGCGTCCAAGGTGGTCTGCATCGGGCAGAACTACCGCAAGCACGCGGAGGAGATGGGCAAGCCGGTGCCGCCCGAGCCGCTCATCTTCACCAAGCCCTCCACGGCGCTCAACGGCACGGGCTCGCCCATCCGCATCCCGAAGGCCAGCCAGGAAGTGCACTACGAGGCGGAGCTGGCGCTCGTCATCGGCGAGAAGCTGAAGAACGCCGACGCGTCCACCGCCGCGCGCGCCATCTGGGGCCTGACGTGCTTCAACGACGTGACGGCGCGCGACGTCCAGCGGCGCGAGATTCAGCACACCCGCGCCAAGGGCTACGACACCTTCGCGTGCGCGGGGCCGTGGGCGGTGACGGGCCTGTCGCCCGACGACCTCCAGATTGTGTGCCGGGTGAACGGGCAGGTGCGCCAGGACAGCCGCACGTCCGACATGATTTTCAGCCCTGCGCGCCTGGTGTCGTTCATCTCCCACATCATGACCCTGCTGCCCGGGGACGTCGTGAGCACGGGGACGCCGTCCGGGGTGGGGAAGCTGTCGGCGGGGGACACGGTGGAGGTGGAGCTGGAGGGAATCGGAACCCTGGTGAACCCTGTTGAGCTGGAGCCGTGAGCGATACCGTCTACGTCGGATTGGGTTCGAACGAGGGGGAGCGCGAGAACCACCTCGTCGCCGCCCTGTCCGCGCTGTCCCGCATCGATGCGGTGGCGGTGCTCCACTGCTCCTCGCTGTTCGACAGCGCCCCCGTGGGGCCGCCGCAGCCGCGCTTCCTCAACGCGGTGGTGGCCCTGGAGTGTGGCCTGCCGCCGCAGCGGCTGCTCTGCATCCTCCAGCAGATTGAGAAGGACCTGGGCCGCCGCAGGGACGTGCGCTGGGGCCCGCGGACCATCGACCTGGACATCCTCTTCTGGGAGGGCCAGGTGGTGGCGGACCCCACGCTCCAGGTGCCGCACCTGGAGCTGCACAAGCGCCGCTTCGCCCTGGAACCGCTCGCGGAACTGGCGCCGCACCTGCGTCATCCGGTACTGGGGATGTCGGTGAAGGAGCTCCTCGGGAAACTCGCCCCGCAGGATGTCCGCAGGAGCGAGGCCACGTGGTGGCCCGAAGCGAGCTACTCGAGCAACGACACATGAACCTGTCCCTTGCCCTGGCCACCGCGGCCCTGCTGTCCGCCGAGCCCTCCTCGACGCTGCCCGCCGGTCATCCGGTCATCCCTCCGGGGACCCAGGCCTCGCCCGCCCGGCCGGGGGCCTCGGCCCTGCCGGAGGGCCACCCGCCGACCGAGGGCGTGGCGCCCAGCATCAACCCGGAGCAGCTGCCGCCGGGCCACCCGCCCATGTCGGGCACGGGCCGGGCGCCGCCGTCCGCTGAGGATTTGCTGCGCCAGCTCGACTCGACGGAGGGGCTGGCGGACCGGGAGAAGACGTTCGAGATCGCCGCGTCGCTGGGGCGCCTCTACTACGTCAACGGGCGCAACACGGAGGCGCTGACCTACCTCCAGCAGGCGCTGGCCCGCGCCAAGCCCACGCGTGAGCTGTTCCTGGCGCAGCGCAAGAAGCTGGGCAAGGCCGCCGTGCCCACCGCGGAGGCCGCGGGCTGCGGCTTCACGGTGAACATGCCGGTGGAGGCGATGGGCGCGGCCGCCGAGGCGCGCGCGAAGAAGGGCGACGCCGCGGGCGCGGCCGCCTGTGCCCGCGCGGCGCTGGCGCCGGTGCTGGACGTGGCGGTGATGCAGGCCAACGCGCACTACCTGTCCAGCGACAACGCCAAGGCGCTGGCCGCCTACGACGCCGTGCTGGAGGTGGAGCCCCGGCACGAGGACGCGCTCTACTCGCGCGCGGCGCTGCTCTTCGAGACGAAGGGTGACGACGTCGCGGCGCTGAAGGAGGCGGGCGCGGGCTTCGAGGCGCTGGTGGCCGCGCACCCGGATTCGTTCCGCGCGTCCATGGCGAAGCGGATGGTGGCGCTGGTGGACGAGACGGTGAAGGCGGGAGGCCGCAAGAAGCTGCTGGCCTCGCGCGCCGAGGACCGCCGCATCCGCCTGTCGCAGGCGCCCGCCGCCGCCGCGCCGGACGCGCCCCGCCCGCTGTCGCAGGAGATGGTGGACGCGGTGAAGAACACCGAGCGCACGCCGGAGCTGGAGCAGGGCCTGGCGAAGCTGGTGGAGGAGGGCGAGGAGCTCCTGGCGAAGGGGAACTACCAGGAGGCGCTCGCCAACTACACGCGCGTGGTGCCCTTCCAGCCGGAGAACGGCCGCGCGAAGGCGGGCATGGCGTGGGCCCTGGTGGGCCTGGAGCGCCCCATGGCCGCGCGCGTGTGGGGCGTGGCCGTGCAGTCCGACCCGCTCTCCGTGGAGAAGCTGGGCGACACCTTGATGGAGAAGGGCGACGAGAAGGGCGCGAAGGCCCTCTGGTCGAAGCTCGCCGCCGACGCGCCGGAGTACCCCAACAAGGCCAGCCTGCAGGCGAAGCTGAAGTAGCGCCTGGGGCCGGCGGGGCCTCGCGCATCGCAGCCCTTCCGGGCGATGGATGCGCGGCACACCTCGCGGGTCGCGCCGCGCGATGCAGGCGCCACGTGTCGCGTCAGACGTACCCTTCGGCTGGCAGGCGACTCCCACCTGGCGGGAGCGCCTGATGTCGCGCGAGGCGTCCCGCGCGAAGCAGGGGCGCCTACGGGCTCAGCCGCCCCATCAGACGAACTTCGCGGCCAGCAGGTCCTGCACGTCGAGCAGGCCCACCGCGCGGCCCTCCACGTCCACCACGGGGAGCTGGTCCACCCGCAGCTCGCGCATCTGCGTGGCCGCGGCGAGCACCAGCGTCTCCGGCGTCACGCAGCGCGGGTTCTTCCCCATCAGCTCGCGCACCGGCACCGTGAAGTCCGTCAGGCCCGACTCCACGCGGCGGCGCAGGTCGCCGTCCGTGAAGATGCCCACCAGCTTCCCCGCCTTGTCCACCACGCAGGCGGCGCCCGGGCGGCCCGGCGTCTTCGTCATCACCCCCACCACCGCGGACAGCGGCGAGGTGTCGCGCACCAGCGGGTTGGCGTTGCCGGTCCGCATCAGCTCGAAGACGCGCTGCACGGAGCGCCCCAGCTTCCCGCCCGGGTGAAGCAGCGCGTAGTCCTCCGTGCCGAAGGGCCGCGAGCGCAGCACCGTCATCGCCAGCGCGTCACCCACCGCGTGCAGCGCGGCCGTGGACGCCGTGGGGACGAGCCCCATGGGGCATGCCTCCGCGATGGCGCCGATGTCCAACACCACGTCCGCGCCGCGCCCCAGCGGGCTCTTCGCGTCGCCCGTGAGCGCGATGACTGGCGTCGCCATCCGCTTGAACGACGGCAAGAGCCGGAGGAGCTCCTCCGTGGAGCCGCTGTTGGACAGCGCGAGGATGACGTCGCCGCGCCCCACGCGCCCCAAATCGCCGTGCACGGCCTCCGCCGGGTGCAGGTACACGGAGCGGATGCCCGTGGACGCCAGCGTGGCGGACAGCTTCTGGCCGATGTGGCCCGCCTTGCCCATGCCGGTGACGACCACCTGGCCGCGGCACTCGCGCACCAGCTTCACGGCGCGCAGGAAGTCGTCGCCCAGGCGCTCCATGACGCCGAGGATGGCGCGGGCCTCCGCCTCCAGGACGCTCCGCGCATAGGCGAGCGTCGCCTCCGCGTCGGAGGGAGCGTCGGGGGCCTTGGCGTCGCGGCCGGGGAGGGCGCGCAGGCGGGGCTTCTTGGCGGCGGAGCGGGAATGGCGGGCCATGTTCGGTGTCCGGCCTTCTACCTCCGCCCCCCGGTGGTGGCCACCCTTGACGCATGGGGGGCCATCGGTTACGCGCCTGCTCGCCCGGCCGCCTTCGGCCGGGGCACATTCCACCTTCAGGAGAGGGACGAGATGAAGTTCTTCATCGACAGCGCCGACGTGGAGGAGATTCGCAAGGCCCACGCCATGGGCTGCGTGGACGGAGTGACGACCAACCCGTCCCTGCTCGCCAAGGTGGGCCGGGGCCTGGAGGAGACCATCCGCGAGATTTGCTCCATCGTGGACGGCCCCATCAGCGCCGAATGTGTGTCCCTGGAGGCGGAGGACCTCATCAAGGAGGGCCGCGGCCTGGCGAAGATTCACGACAACGTCGTGGTCAAGATTCCCATGGGCGTGGAGGGCATGAAGGCCACCAAGGCGCTCACCGCCGAGGGCATCCGCACCAACGTCACGCTCTGCTTCTCCGCCAACCAGGCCCTGCTGTGCGCCAAGGCCGGCGCCACCTACGTGTCGCCCTTCGTGGGACGCCTGGACGACATCTCCCAGGACGGCATGGAGCTCATCTCCCACATCCTGGAGATCTACCGGAACTACGAGCAGTTCAACACGCAGGTGCTGGTGGCCAGCGTGCGCAACCCCGTGCACGTGCTCCAGGCCGCCCGCCTGGGCGCCGACGTGGCCACGCTGCCGTACAACGTCATCACCCAGCTGGCCAACCACCCGCTCACCGACTCCGGCATCAAGAAGTTCCTGGCGGACTGGGAGAAGGTCCCCAAGGCGGCCAGGTAACCCCCCGGAAAATCAAGTTTCGCGGCGGTTTTTCCAGGCCCCGCCCCCTGCCCGGGGGTGGGGCTTTTCTTTTTGAGAAGATGGGGGCACGTCATCCCCGGGGTCCAGGCGGGTTGCGCTGGAGATTTCGCGCCGTGGCATGTATTCGTTGACTCCCGAGTCAACATGCCAACGGAGGCACGAGGGCCCCATGGAATTCCAGCTCACCGACGCCCAGCGCGCGCTGCAGGACGCGGCTCGCAAGTTCGCCCGTGAAGTGATTCGCCCCAAGGCCGCGCACTACGATGAGACGGCCACGTTCCCTCGTGACCTGCTGACGGCGGCGTGGGAGCTGGGCCTGCTCAACATGGCCATCCCCGCCGAGTACGGCGGCGTGGGCCTCTCCCACCTGGAGCAGGTCATCGTCGCCGAGGAGCTGAGCTGGGGCTGTGCGGGCGTGGCGACGTCCATCATCGCCAACGACCTGGCCAACCTCCCCATCATCCTCCACGCGACGGACGAGCAGAAGAAGCGCCTGCTGGGGCACTTCGCGGAGAAGGTGAAGTTCTCCTCCTTCTGTCTCACGGAGCCGGAGGCGGGCAGCGACGTGGCCAACATGCAGACCACGGCCCGGCGCGAGGGTGACCACTACGTCCTCAACGGCGCCAAGTGCTTCATCACCAACGGCGGCCACGCCGAGCAGTACACGGTGTTCGCCACCGTGGATAAGTCCAAGAAGCACAAGGGCATCACCTGCTTCGTGGTGGAGGGCCGCCCGGCGGGTCTGACCGTCAGCAAGCACGAGAACAAGATGGGCCAGCGCGCCAGCGACACCGTGTCGCTGACGTTCGAGGATGTCCGCGTCCCGGTGGAGAACCGCATCGGCGAAGAGGGGCAGGGCTTCGCCATCGCCATGGCCACGCTGGACAACAGCCGCCCGCTGACGGCCATGTTCTCGGTGGGCATCGCCCGGGCCGCGCTGGAGCACTCCATGGAGTACGCCAGCCAGCGCCGCACCTTCGGCAAGCCCATCATCGAGCACCAGGCCGTCCAGTTCATGATCGCCGAGATGGGCATGAACACCCACGCGGCCCGCATGCTCACCTACGAGAGCGCGTGGCTGCTGGACGAGGGCAAGCGCAACACCCTCCAGTCCAGCTACGCCAAGTGCTTCGCGGCCGACATGGCCATGAAGGTCGCCACGGACGCGGTGCAGGTCTACGGCGGCTACGGGTACATCAAGGAGTACCCCGTGGAGAAGCTGATGCGCGACGCCAAGCTCATCCAGGTCTACGAGGGCACCAGCCAGGTCCAGCGGCTCGTCATCGCGCGGGAACTGTTCAAGTAGCGCCGCAGTACCGCGTCCGGCGGCCTTTCCCATTGCCGCCGCGACGCGCCAATGCCTATTAACCCAGGCCGTTCGCGCGCCGAGTCAACCTGGCCCGCCCGGACTGTTTTCCAGATTCCAAACTCCTCCCCGTAAGGAGAAGCACCGCCGTGAAGATTCTCGTCACCGCCAAGCGCGTGGAAGACCCCGAGTCCAAGATCAAGGTCAAGCCGGATGGCTCGGGCATCGTTCAGGAGGGGCTCAAGTACAAGATCAACCCCTTCGATGAAATCGGCGTGGAAGAAGGCCTGCGCCTCGTCGCCAAGCACCAGGGCGAAGTCGTCGTCGTGTCCATCGGCGGCAAGGAAGTCCAGGAGCAGCTCCGTCACGCCCTGGCCATGGGCGCGCACCGCGCGGTGTGGGTGAACCACACGGGCCCGGTGGACCAGCTCGGCATCGCCGGCCTGCTCCAGAAGGTCGTGGAGAAGGAGCAGCCGGACCTCGTCGTCCTGGGCAAGCAGTCCATCGACGATGACCAGAACCAGGTGGGCCAGTACCTCGCCGAGTTCCTCGGCTGGGGCCAGGCCACGTTCGCCTCCAAGGTCGAGTCCATGGAGAGCGAGCAGGAGAAGAACAAGGTCCCCGCCATCGTCCTGTCCGCGGACAAGAAGAGCGTGCAGGTCATCCGCGAGGTCGACAACGGGCTCGCCACGGTGGAGTGCCAGCTGCCCGCCGTCGTCACCACCGACCTGCGCCTCAACCAGCCGCGCTACGCCAGCCTCCCGGGCATCATGAAGGCGAAGAGCAAGCCCATCGAGGAGCTGACGCCGGCCAAGCTGGGCGTGGACGTCACCCCGGCCATCCAGGTGCTGAAGATGTCCTCGCCGCCGCCCCGCAAGGCCGGCATCAAGGTGGAGGACGTCCCGTCCCTGGTCGCGAAGCTGCACAACGAGGCGAAGGTCGTCTGAGCGGCCCTTCCGCACCCACTTTTCGGAGTCACTCACATGCCAATCGTTCTCATTGTCGCCGAGCAGCAGCCGGACGGGAACCTCCGCAAGGCCACCCTCAACGCCATCACCGCTGGCCAGCAGTTGGCCGAGAAGGCCGGTGGTGAGCTGCACATCGCCCTCCTGGGCAAGGACCCCGCCAAGGTCGCCGACGAGCTCAAGGGCTTCGGCGCCAAGGCCGTCCACGTGGGCGCCGCGCCCGAGCTGGAGCACTACCTGGCGGAGACCTACGCGCCCGCCATCGCCGCCCTCGCCCAGGAGCTGAAGGCGGACTACATCGGCATGGCGTCCACCGCGCAGGGCAAGGACCTGCTGCCCCGCGTGGCCGGCCGTCTGCGCGCCGCCATGGCCACCGACGTCATGGCCATCAACGGCAGCGGGGCGGACATCACCTTCACGCGCCCCATGTGGGCCGGCAACGTCTTCGCCGACGTGAAGCTCACCACGCCGGTGAAGGTGCTCACCCTGCGCGCCACGGAGTTCACCGCGGCCGCCGGTGGCCAGGGCGCCGCCGAGGTGAAGGCCTTCAGCCCGAAGGTCGAGGCCTCCAAGACGAAGTTCGTCGACTTCAAGGAAGTGAAGAGCGCGCGTCCCGAGCTGACGGAGGCCCGCGTGGTCGTCTCCGGTGGCCGCGGCACCAAGGGCGACTTCAAGGAGATCGAGGGCCTGGCCGACGACCTCGGCGCCGCCGTGGGCGCGTCCCGCGCGGTGTGCGACGCCGGTTGGGTTCCCAATGACCTGCAGGTCGGTCAGACGGGCAAGGTCGTGGCGCCGGCGCTGTACATCGCCGCGGGCATCAGCGGCGCCATCCAGCACCTGGCGGGCATGAAGAGCTCGAAGACCATCGTCGCCATCAACAAGGACCCCGAGGCCCCCATCTTCCAGGTGGCGGACTACGGCATGGTGGCGGACCTCTTCAAGGTGCTGCCCGAGCTGCGCGCGGAGCTGGCGAAGCTGAAGTAGTCACGCGGGACACGCGCGTGTCCCCAGGCGAGGGGCGACGTGGGGACCTCCCCGCGCCGCCCCTTCGCATTTGAAGCGGGCGCTACAGCTCGATTTCGCGCCCCGCGTCCCTCGGCGGGGCTTCCTCCTCGTCGGGCTCGGGCGCCTCGTCCGCGTAGGGCGGCTCGGCGGGCAGGGGGAGCTCGGGCCTGGGCGGAGCGGCGTCGCGCAGCAGGTCGATGACGGTGCCGTCGCGCAGGTGGACGGTGAGGGCGTTGAAGCGCCACGGCGCGTCCCCGCGCTGCTCTCCCTGCGCATGCAACGTGGCCTCGCCGCGGGGGCCTTTCAGCGGCAAGGAGAACTGCGCGCGCGCGGTGTCATTGCGCCGCTGCGTCGACGAGCGCAGGGGCGTGCCACTCTCGATGGGCGTGCCCAGCGCGCGCTCCACCTCCGGGTCCGCGATGGCGATGGCGACGGCTTCCCGGTGGGCCTCGGACTGGCCCAGCGACGTGAGGCCCAGGTACGCGGCGAGCATTCCCAGGCAGGCACACGAGGCCAGCATGCCCAGGCACCCCAACGGCAGGGCCCAGCGCCAGTGGCGGCTCCACCACCCGGGCCGGGGCGCCAGCGAACCTTCCTGCACCGTGTCCATGACCGCTTCCCTCGCGCTTCGCGTGCGGCCCCCTCATATTTCGCTCCAGGGCCGCGTGGGGACCGCGCGGAAGGCTCCTCACGCCGCCAACGGTTGGTGTGTGTACCGGGCAACAGGTAGATTTCGCGCGTGCTCCGTGGGCCGGGGGGCACGTGAGGCAGGGAGCATGACGTCGCGCGAAGCCTCCTCCGCAGAGGTGATGGTGGACGTGGTGGAGGCCCTGCCTCTGGGGCAGCGGTTGTGGGTGCGGGGCGTGGGACGCGGCCTTTCGCCCTTGCTCCGCCCGAGAGACTCGGTGCGCGTGCTGCGCTGCGGCCCCGGGCTGCTCGCTCCCGGAGATGTGGTGCTGCTGCGCCAGGACGGTGAGCTGACGGCGCGCGTGGTGATGTCCACGGCGCCGTGGCGGACCGGGCCGCTGATGGGGCCCCCGGACGAGCCCGGCGGCGTGGCGCTGGGCCGGGTGGTGGCCCTCCGCCGAGGCCGCTGGGTGATGCCGCTGCCCCGGCCCTTCCGCCCGGCGTTGTGGATGGCCCAACAGGCCGCCTCCTCGGCGTGGGCCTGGCCCCAGCCCCGGCTAGTGTCCCGGAACGTGCGGAACTTCCTGTACGCCGGATGGTCCCTGCCGCTGCGCCGCCGGATGGTGGGGACGCTGGAGGTGCGCCTGCTGCTGGCGGGAGACCTGGACGCGCTGCTGGCCTTCGCCGAGGAGCGCCTGGTGGTGACGCCCAGCTTCCTGCGCCGCCAGCTCCGGGACCGCTGGGGTGTGCCCGAGCCGGCGCGCCGGGGCGCCGCGGCGGGCGCCTTCGACGCCTCGGGGCGCCTGCAGGGCTTCGCCTGGGTGGACTCCTACCGTCAGGAAGGTCTGAACCTGGAGGGCCCCTGGGTGCGCTCGCTGGTGGTGGCGCCCCGGGCCCGGCTCATGGGCCTGGCCACCCGCATCCTGCACGTGCTGATGGCCGAGGTCCGGCGGCAGGGCGAGGCGCGGCTCTACGCGGACGTGGACGAGGGCAACGCGGCGTCGCTGCGCACCTTCGAGCGGCTGGGGTTCCAGCGGGCGGACGCGAAGCTGACCCAGCAGGCCAACGAGGCCTGGGACGCCACCGGGGACTCCGCGCGGCTCGTTGTCTTCGAGCTCCCGCTGGGCGCCTGACGCCGAGGGGGAGTTGCACGGCCGCCCCGGCTGCGTCAGAAAGCCCCGCCCAGGGACGCCGCGGGCCGTGAGGCGGCGGGCCCGCTGCCCCCTTCGCCGGTGAAAACGCCCGACATGAGCACCTCGACGTCCGACATGCTGGAGGGCGCTTCGGTTTCGACGTCGCGGTCGCAGCGCCTGCGCGCGGATGGCGCGCTGGCGCTCATCACCTCGCTGTGGGGCATCACCTTCGTGGTGGTGAAGGACGCGCTCGGGTACGGGGACCCCTTCACCTTCCTCACGCTGCGCTTCCTCGTGGGCGCGGTGGTGCTGACGACGGTGGCGGGGCGGCGGCTGCTGACGGCGCGCAACCTGCGCGTCGGGGTGATGCTGGGCACGTGCCTGTTCCTGGCCTTCGCGCTGCAAACGGTGGGGCTCGCCACCACCACGCCTTCCCGTTCGGCGTTCATCACCGGGCTGTGCGTGCTGCTCGTCCCGCTGCTGTCCATGCTCGTCTACCGCAGGGCGCCGAAGTTCACCTCGCTGCTGGGCGTGGGGCTGGCGGCGGTGGGGCTCTACTTCTTCACGCAGCCGGAGGGCGGCCTGACGACGGGCGGCGTGTCTCGGGGCGACGTGCTGTCCCTGGGCTGCGCGGTGGCCTACGCGTGCCACATCCTGCTCACGGAGCGGCACGCGCCCAAGCAGGGCGTCATGGGGCTGGTGGCGGTGCAGCTGTGGACGGTGGCGGCGCTGTCCGCGCTGTGCCTGCCCTTCGTGGAGCGGCGGCTGGTGTGGCACCCGTCGCTGGTGGGCGCGGTGCTGCTCTGCGGCGTGCTCGCCAGCGCGGTGGCCATCAGCGTCCAGACGTGGGGGCAGGCGCGCACCACGGCGGTCCGCGCGGCGCTCATCTACTCGCTCGAGTCGGTGTTCGCCGCCGTCTACTCGGTGCTGCTGGGCTACGAGGTGCTCGGGCCCCGCGAGTGGCTGGGCGGAGGGCTCATCCTGTCCGGGGTGCTGATGTCCGAGGTGGGCGCGGTGGCCTGGCTGTGGTGGCGGGCGCGGGCGCCGGCGCGCTGACCTCGCGTTCCGGGCTCGCGCGGCTCCGGGGCCTGTCCTCCAGCCGGGCGGGCGGGGCCGCGAAGCGAGGCGGGCCCTGGGGCGGGGGACGCGCTATACCCGGGCCCTTCCCATGAGTGTGGAGCTGCGCCGAAACGGGATGCACCTGACGGGCACCCCCCTGTCCCTGGACGCGAAGCGGAAGTCGCCGCTGTGCTTCGTGAGTCACGGGCACTCGGACCACATCGCGCGGCATGAGAGCACCATCGCCACGGCGGCCACGCTGCGCTTCATGTCGCACCGGCTGGGGCCCGTGCGTGAGCCGCGCGAGGTGCCGTTCGGCGAGCCCTTCGAGCTGGGCCCGCTCCGCCTGGAGCTGCTGCCCGCGGGGCACATCCTGGGCAGCGCGCAGCTGCGCGTGACGCGGCCGGATGGGCGCCGCATCGTCTACACCGGAGACCTCAACGTGGCGCCGTCGCTCACCGCCGAGGCGACGGTGGTGGCGGAGTGCGACACGCTCGTCATCGAGTCCACCTTCGGCCATCCGCGCTACCGCTTCCCGCCGCGCGCGGAGGTGCTGGGGCAGGTGGAGGCGTGGCTGCGGATGCAGTTGGAGCGCGGCGCGGTGCCGGTGCTGCTCGGCTACCCGCTGGGCAAGAGCCAGGAGGCGATGAAGCACCTGTCGGCGCGGGGCTTCCCGCTGGTGGCGCACGCCTCCATCTACGAGGTGGCGCAGCTCTACGCCGAGCTGGGCGTGCCGATTGAGAACCTGCGCTGCTACGACGGCCGGGTGGCGCCGGGCGAGGTGCTCTTCTTCCCGCCGCACCAGGCGCGCGGTGGGGCGCTGGCGCCGCTGTGGCCCCGGGCGACGGCGGTGTTGACGGGCTGGGCGGTGGACCGGGGCGCGACGCGGCGCTACGGCGCGGACGTGGCGTTCCCGCTGTCGGACCACGCGGACTTCCCAGGGCTGGTGTCCTACGCGAAGGCCACGGGCGCGCGGGAGGTGCTGACGTGCCACGGCTTCGCCGAGGAGCTGGCGCAGGCGCTGCGGGACGCGGGCATGGACGCGCGGCCCCTGGGTGGCAAGCCGCAGCAGCTCGGGTTGTTCTGATGCGCGGCGGGCCGGGGTAGAAAGAGGGACGCCATGGACCGCAAGACACCCCCGCTGGAGGGACGCCTCGTTCGCGTCCTCGTGTGCACCGAGCGCAAGAGCTTCGTCACGAAGGAGCTGCCCGAGGCGCGCGTGTCCTTCGAGGGCCTGGAGGGGGACCGGCACGCGGGCCTGACGCGCGCGGCGGACGTGCGCACGCCGTGGTTCCCCAAGGGCACGCCCATCCGCAACACGCGGCAATTCTCCCTGGTGTCCACCGAGGAGCTCGCGCAGGTCGCGGAGGCGCTGGGGATTCCGCGCGTGCTGGCGACGTGGCTGGGCGCGAACCTGGAGGTGTCGGGCGTGCCGCGGCTGACGCACCTGCCACCGGGCACCCGGCTGTTCTTCCCCGAGGACACGACGCTGGTGGTGGAAGGGGAGAACGAGCCGTGCGTGGGGCCCGGGCGCGTCATCGAGGCGCACCATCCGGACGTACCCAAGCTGGCGAGCCGCTTCGTGAAGGCGGCCTGGCAGCGCCGCGGCCTCGTCGCCTGGGTGGAGCGCCCCGGCGTCATCCGCGCGGGTGACACCGTGCGGGTGGTGCTGCCCAGCCCGGTGACGTACGTGCTGCCAGGGGCCTGAGCGGCGCGCCGGGCGCACGCCGGAAACACCCCGGGGCCGCCAGGTCCGGAACGTGTCCCGGACCCCGCGGCCCCGCGGGCCTCGACCTTCACCGGACGGCTACTCCTCCGGCGACTGGACGATGAGCTTCTCCTTGCCACACACGTCACAGCGCAGGTGGACGAAGAGGTCGCCGTCGCTCTCCTCGGGGACCTCGCCCTCGGGAACGCCCAGCTCTTCCTTCGCCAGCGCCGCGACCTTGGCGGGAATCTCCTCCGCCTTCAGCGACTGGACGTAGGTCATCTCGCGCTCATGGCACTCGCGCGTCTCGGTCCCCGTCAGCCACGAGGGCTCCATGCCCTCCGGCAGCCGGCTCACCAGCTCAAGGTTGGTGACGGACTCGGCCAGGTAGGCCAGCCGCCGCAGCCGGGCCTCTTCCGGCAGCGCCGCGAAGACCTGGAAGCCCTCCAGCAGGGCATTGCGGTCCTCACCCGTGGCCAGCTGCGCCAGCTCCAGGGACGCGTCACTGGACTCCAGCGCCTCGTCCCAGTTGTTCTCCGGGTTGAAGCCGGCCTCCAGCAGCGAGGTGTAGAGCTGCGTGGCCGCCAGCCGGCGCCGCGCCTCCTGCAAGTGCTCCACGACTTCGTGCGTCAACCGCAGCTCCAGCAGCGCGCCGGTGGTGCGGGGGTCGATGGAGCCCGTCAGGTCATCCACCTCCACCTCTTCACGCAGCGCACCCTTCAGCACCTGGGCCGCGGAGAAGCGGAACAGGGGCAGCACGCCCACCTCGCGCAGGTACATGGCCGCCACGGGGGCGTCCTTGGCGCCCATGCGCAGCGCCTTCTGCGCGCGGTCCACCACCGCCGGGTCCGCCGCGGGCTTCTTGTTCTCCAGCCGCGTCTTCACCGCCTCGCGGTAGAGCGTCTCCAGCGAGCTGCCCGGGGGCAGCCGCTGCGGCAGGAGCGGGCGCAGGCCCGGGACGTCCAACACCCACAGCGGCGGCACGCCCATCCGCTTCAGCGCGCGGAAGAAGAGCGAGCCGGGCGGGTCCTGGGGCCGGAAGGGCGGCAGCTCGTCGTTGGGGGCGTCGCCCTGCAGCAACGTGGCCGCCTGCGTGCCCAGCGCCTTCTCGCGCTGCTCACGGGTGAACGCCGTGATGCCCTGGGCGGGCGGCGGCGGGGGCGGCGGGGCCTCCTCGCCGTCCAGACCGACGACGCGGTCCATGTCCACGTCGTCCATCTCGAGGTCGTCGAGGCCCTTGGCGCCCGTGAAGTCGCAGCGCAGCAACTTCAGCTTTTCGAACGTCGTGCCCTCGAGGTTCGCACCTCGAAAGTCGCAGTCCTGGAGCCGGCCGCCATGGAAGTAGGCGTTGGAAAGGTCCGCGTCCCGGAAGTTGACCTTGGACAGGTCGCACCGGTCCCACTCGGAGCCGATGAGGCCGAGGCCGGACAGGTCCGTGTTGGCGGAGAACAGTTGAGTGAAGGTGGCGCCGGTATGGTCGGTGGCGACCTGGCCGGACTTGCGCATCCGGTTCCATTCCGCCGAGCCACTCTGGAGAAGCTTCTCGATACTGGGGGCTTTCGCCATGGACCCGGGATTATTCGTATGGTCTGGTCCGTGCGCCAGCACAAATGATCGAGTACCGAATCGAAGCCGACACCGCCGGGATGCGGCTGGACAAGCACCTGCGCAAACGGCTCCCCAATGTTCCGGTGAGCCACCTCTTCAAGATGATTCGCACCAAGAAGGTGCGGGTAAACGGGAAGCGTGCGCAGCCCGAGCAGTTGCTGTCCGAGGGAGACGTGCTCACCATCCGCGGCGACGAGCAGCAGCTCGTGGGGGCGGAACGTCCAAAAGTGGACCCGCCACCACCACCGGTGGACCCCAGCCGGTTGGTCATCCTTCGAGAGGACGACTGGCTCATGGCCGTGGACAAGCCCAGTGGTATGGCCGTCCATACGGGAAGCGGCATCACCGGCGGTACGCTGGTGGACTATGTGCGCGCCTACCTGGGGCCCAAGGCCGTCCGCAACGACTTCGCGGCCTCGCCCGCGCACCGCCTGGACCGGGAGACGTCGGGCGTCATCCTGGTGGCCAAGCGGCGCCCGGCGATGGTGCACTTCACCGAGGTCTTCACCCACGGGCTGTCCCGCAAGCGCTACCTCACCCTGGTGAAGGGGAAGATGCCCCGGGACTCCGGCGTCATCGAGCTGCCCCTGGCGGAGCACCAGCAGACGGCCGAGTCCAAGGCCCGTCGTGGGGTGAACATGCAGGCGGCCGTCACCCGGTGGAAGGTCGTGAAGCAGTCGGGCGAGGCGGCGCTCCTGTCCTGCTCCATCGAGACCGGGCGCACGCATCAGATAAGAAGGCATCTGGCCGCCATCGGACATCCGGTGGCCGGGGACAAGAAGTACGGAGACTTCGCCTTCAACCGCGACGTGCGGGCGCGCTGGGGGCTCAAAAGATTGTTCCTGCACGCCGAGCGCATCGAATTCCCGCATCCCGAAGGCGGCGCGAAGGTGGCCGTCGAAGCCCCCCTCGCCGTCGAACTCCGAGATGTGCTCAAGCGGGCGGCCCTGGTGCCCTGACGCCCGCGAGGCCCAAAAGAAACGCGTATGTCCGACCCTAAATCCGCTGACCGCAGCCGCTCGAAGCTGGTCCTCGAGGGCGTCCCTTCCAAGCGCTGGTGGAAGTTCCTCCTGAAGACCGCGGGATGGCTGGCGCTGACCGGGGCCACGGCCGCCGTGATTGCCGTGACGGCCCTGTACTACGTGTACTCGGACGGGCTGCCCGCAATCCCGAAGGTGGACGAGTACTGGCCGCCCATCGTCACGGAGGTCTACACCGACGACGCGGTGCTCGCGGGTGAGTTCTACGAGGAGCGCCGCAAGGTGGTGCCCTACGAGCGGATTCCGAAGCGCCTGGTGCAGGCGTTCATCGCCTCCGAGGACTCCAGCTTCTTCGACCACTTCGGCGTGGACGTGCTGGGCACCGCGCGCGCCGGCTTCAAGACGGTGAGCTCCAAGCTGGGCCTGCGCTCCGGCGGCATCCAGGGCGGCTCCACGCTGACGCAGCAGACGGCGAAGGCGGTGCTCATCTCCGCGGAGGGCTACAAGTCCGCCACCGCGAAGACGCTCACCCGCAAGATTCGCGAGGCCATCCTCGCGCTGCGGCTGGAGGAGTCGCTGACGAAGGAGGAGATTCTCTACCTCTACCTCAACAACGTCTTCCTCGGTCACCACAGCTACGGCGTGCAGAGCGCCGCGGAGAACTACTACCGCAAGGACGTGCGCGACCTGACGCTGGGCGAGATGACGCTCATCGCGGGTCTGCCGCAGGCGCCCAGCCGCTACTCGCCCTTCCTGCGCCCGGAGGCGGCCCGCAAGCGCCGCTCCTACGTGCTGCGCCGCATGCTGGTGGAGGGCATGATTTCGCAGGCCGAGCACGACGCCGCCAACGCCGAAGAGGTGAAGGTGTACCCCGTGGAGGACGTGTTCCACGAGTTCGCGCCGTACTTCGTGGAGCAGGTGCGCAAGGACCTGGTGGACCGCTACGGCAACCCCGTGCTGCTCAAGGCCGGCCTCAAGGTCTTCACCACCATGGACAGTGAGCGCCAGCGCGCCGCGCAGGACGCGGTGCTGCACGGCCTCCTGTCGGTGGACAAGCGCCAGGGCTGGCGCGGCCCGGTGGAGCAGCTCGCGTCGAAGGAGGCCGTGCAGGAGTTCATCACCAAGGCGAAGAAGGTCATGGGCTCGCAGCCGCTGGTGGAGAACCGGCTCTACGTGGGCGTCGTCACCGCCATCGACTCGGACGGCAAGGGCGCCGACGTGCAGGTGGGGCCGCACAGGGGCCGGCTGCCGCTGCTGGGCATGCGCTGGGCGCGCAAGGTGAACCCGGAGGGCTACTACCCGGCGATGATGATCACGTCGGTGAAGAAGGCCCTCGCGGAGAACGACGTCATCGTCGTGCGTCACGTGACGAAGAAGGACCTCACGGACGACAAGGAGCAGTGGGACAAGAAGCTCGCGGACGAAATCCCCAACGAGGGTGAGAAGCTCTTCCGCCTGGAGCAGACGCCCGAGGCGCAGAGCGCGCTCGTCTCCATCGACCCCCACCGCCAGTACCTCTCCGCGATGGTGGGCGGCTACGACTTCGACGACAACGAGTTCAACCGCGCGTTCCAGGCGTGCCGCCAGCCGGGCAGCTCCTTCAAGCCCTTCGTGTACTCGGCGGCGCTGGAGCAGCTGGATTGGACGGAGGCCACCGTCCTGGTCGACTCGCCCATCGTCGAGCACGACCCGGACACCAAGGTGTCGTGGAAGCCGGCCAACTACAGCGACAAGTTCGAGGGCGAGGTGCTGCTGCGCACGTCGATGATCAACTCGCTGAACGTGCCCGCGGTGAAGACGTTCGGCGCGGTGGGCGTGAAGAACATGGCCGCGTGGAGCACGAAGCTGGGCATCACCACGCCCATGAACATGGACTTCTCCGCGGCGCTGGGCTCCTCGTGCGTGTACCCGGTGGACCTGGCCAACGCCTACGCCACCTTCAACCGCTACGGCCGCAAGAAGCCCACGTACTTCATCCGCAAGATTGAGGACCGCTGGGGCCGCACGCTGGAGGACCACACCGCCTTCGACGACGCGTGGGCGCCGCTGCAGGACCGCGTGGCCGCCGGCTACGCGCGCCTCTTCGAGCCGGGCGAGCAGGTGATGAGCCCGGAGGCCGGCTTCATCCTCACGCACCTCTTGCGCGGCGTGGTGCTCCAGGGCACCGGCGGCCCCGCGCAGCGCCTGGGCAAGCCCGCTGCGGGCAAGACGGGCACCACCAACGACTCCTTCGACGCGTGGTTCGCCGGCTACACCCGCGACCTGGTGACGGTGGCCTGGGTGGGCTACGACTTGAACCCGCACCCGCTGGGCCGCTACGAGACGGGCGGCCGCGCCGCGCTCCCCATCTGGCTCAACTACATGAAGAGCGCGCTGGAGGGCCGCCCGCAGTCGGAGTTCTACCCGTGGCAGTCCATGAACCTGGTGCGGCTGCACATCGACAAGAAGACGGGGAAGATCGCCCCCGCGGGCTCCAAGGACTCGGAGCTGATGTTCTTCAAGAAGGGCACCGAGCCGAAGGACGCGGTGCCCGACAAGAACACGGTCGACGTCGATCAGTTCATGATGGGCGCGCAGTAGCGCGGAAGGCGCGGGCCGGCGCCAGATGCCGGTCCAGCGCCTGACGCAGGGAGGCGGCATCCGGCCCCGCCTCCAGCACCGAGCGCGTGGCGGTGGGGATGACCTGAGCCTCGCGCCCCGCGAACAGCCGCTTCAAGTCGTCGAAGCCGGCGCCCTGCGCGCCGATGCCGGGCGTGAGCAGCAGCGCGCCGCCGAGCCGCTCGATGACGCCGTGGTCCGAGTCGGGGAGGGTGGCGCCCATGACGGCGCCCGCCACCGGCGCCGCGTCCTTGCCGGGCTTCTCGTTGAAGGCACGGAGGTCATCCGCCAGCGCCTCCGCCACGGTGCGGCCGTCCTCACCGCGCGCCGTCTGGAGCGACGTGCCCTCCGGGTTGGAGGAGCGCACCACCACGAAGGCGGCGGCCCCGGAGGCGCGCGCCCGCTCCAGCGTCTTCATCAGGGCGCCCACGCCCAGGTAGGCGGTGAAGGTGGCCGCGTCCACCGCGTAGGCGCTGCCCTCGCCGAAGAGGCTCTCCGCGTAGGCGTCCATCGTGGAGCCGATGTCCCCGCGCTTCACGTCCAGCAGGGTGAGGGTGCCCGCGGCCTTGAAGCGGCCCATCACCTCCTGGAGCACCTGGAGGCCCGCGGGGCCGTGGCGCTCGAAGAAGGCGCTCTGCGGCTTCACCACCGCGACGCGCTCCCCCGCGGCGTCGGCCACGCGCTCGCAGAAGTCGCGCAGGCCCTGCGCGCTGTCGGGCAGGCCCCAGCGCGCGAGCAAGTCCCGTGACGGGTCGATGCCCAGGCAGAACGGCGAGCGCTGCTCGGCCAGTTGGGCGAAGCGGTGGGCGAAGGGCAGGGGCGTCGTCACCGGGCGTCTCCGGGCAAGGAAAGAGGGAAGGTCAGCGCAGCCGGCGCGCGACCGAGTCGAAGAGGGGGTTGGGCAGCACCTTCGCCAGGCGCGTGGGCACCGCGAGCTGCCAGGGGAAGGACACCTCCGCGTCGCCGCGGATGATGCCCTGGCCCATCAGCTCCACCGCGTCATGCGTCTCCAGGAGGAAGGGCATGGGGAAGTTGTTGGTGGCCGTCATCTCGCTCTTCACGAAGCCGGGGTAGATGCAGGTGACGCTCACGCCGGTGCCGCGCAGGTCCACGCGCAGGCTCTCCATGAACGTCGCCAGGAAGGCCTTGGACGCGGAGTAGGCCGCGTGGCCCGCCAGTCCCCGGAAGCCCGCGAGGCTGGAGACGCCCACCAGGTGCCCGCGCTTGCGCTCCACCATGTTCGGCAGCACGGCGCTCAGCGTGGCGGCGGCGCCGGTGACGTTGGTGTCGATGATGCCGCGCACGCGCTCCCACGGGAGGCGCTTGGCGTTCGTGGTGCCGCCCACGCCCGCGTTGGCCACCACCAGGTCCAGGCCGCCGCACTCCGCGTCGAGCGCGCGGATGCGCTCCATCGTGGCGTCCGGCTTCGTGACGTCCATCTCCACCGGTTCAATGGTGACGCCGGCCGCCTGGGCCTCCGCCGTCAGGGCTTGCAGCTGCGGCAGGCGGCGGCCCGTGGCGAACACGCGGACGCCGCGCTTCGCGAGCCACAGCGCCAGGCCGCGGCCCAGGCCGCTCGAGGCGCCCGTCACCAGGGCCGTCCGGTAGTTCGTCTCCGCCATGCTGTCCTCCCGTGTGCAGGTGGGGGCTTCTCGCACGGTTGCCCGGGGATGAACAGCGGCGTGGGGCGCGGTGCGCCATCCACCGTACAGCTACATGCCGGGCCAGTAGGGCCGCATCGCGTCGCGGCTGGCCTTCAGCGCGTCCCGCGCGTCCGCGTGGGTGTCTCCCGTGGGGAAGCTGTCCTTGCGCCCGGCGAGCACCTCCACGCAGGCATGCACGGACTGCGACAGGCCCTCCAGCGAGTAGCCGCCCTCCAGCAGCAGCACCAGCCGGCCCTGACACGCGCTGTCCGCCAGGGACTTCATCGCGGAGCACATGGCCGCGAAGCCGCGCTCGCTGACGTCCATGCCGCCAATCGGGTCGTGTTGGTGCGAGTCGAACCCCGCGGACACCAGGATGAGCTGCGGCTTGTACGCGTCCGCGATGGGCAGCAGCAGTTCCTCGAAGATCATCCCGTAGTCCGCGTCCGAGTTGCCGCCCGGCAGGCCCACGTTGACCGTGTAGCCCTCACCCGGGCCCCTGCCGACCTCGTGGTCCGCGCCGGTGCCCGGGTAGTAGGGGAACTGGTGCACCGACTGGTACATGACGTCGCGGCGCTTCCAGAAGGCGGCCTGGGTGCCGTTGCCGTGGTGCACGTCCCAGTCGAGCACCAGCACGCGCTCGGCGCCCATCCGCCGGCCCGCCTCCGCGGCGATGGCCGCGTTGTTGAGCAGGCAGAAGCCCATGGCCTTGTCGGGCTCCGCATGGTGGCCGGGCGGGCGCACCAGCGCGAAGGCGTTGCGGGCCTCGCCCTGCATCACCGCCTCCACCGCCTGGATGGAGGCGCCCGCGGCGAGCCTCGCGGCGTCCACGCTGTCGGGGGACACGAGGGTGTCCGCGTCGACTTGGGCCTTCTGCCCGTTGAGGCGCTGGAGGTAGGCGAGCAGCTCCGGCGTGTGGACCGCCGCCAGCTCCGCGTCCGTGGCCGAGCGCGGCGCGGTCATCAGCGTGCCCTTCACCGGCGCGCTGGCCAGCACCCCCAGGATGCGCCGCAGACGGGAGGGCGACTCGGGGTGGCCCTGCCCGGGGTCATGCTGGAAGAAGAGGGGGTCCGTGAGGAGCAGGGTGGAGGACATCCAGAAGACCTTACGCATCCGCCAGGGGGGAAGTCAGCGCCCTGGAGGGCGGGCGGCGCCAACGCCCTGTTCTTGCCCTGCCGGTGTTTCCCTCCGTACAGTGCCCCGTCTTGGCTCTCCGGTTCAAGAAACCCGGCCTGCGCCGGCTGCTGCTCGGCTCCTTCGCGCTCGTCCTCGCCCTCATCCTGGGGACGCTCTACTTCGTCGTTCCATCGCGCGTGGAGGCCCACCTGGAGCAGCGCCTGCAGACGCGGGGCGTCGCCCGGGCCGGCCAGGCTGTCACGCTGCTGACAGCCCAGCCCGCCGCGGCCCTGCCCGACAGCCTGGAGCGGCTGCGGGAGGGCGACGACGACGTCAAGGTGCTGGCCGTGCTCTCCAGCGAGGGCGAGGTGCTGGCCACCCACCCGCGCGAGGCTCCCGCCTGGTTCCAGGCGGAGCTGAAGGCCCACCAGGGCGCGCCGCTGGACGGCCTGCGCTTCGCCAACGGCGACCGCGTGGTGGCGCGCCCGGTGACGCTGTCCGGGGGCGTGGTGGGGCAGGCGCTGGTGGTGCTGGACACCGCGGGCCTGAACGCGGTCGTCACCGAGCTGCGCCACCTGGTGCTGCTCGCGTTCGGCATTGGCCTGGCGCTCTTCCTGCTGGTGGCCTTCTTCATCTCCCGCACGTTCATCCTGGTGCCGCTGGACGCGATGATGGGCATGGCGCGCCGGCTGGCGGAGGCGGACCTCACCGGCCGCGTGGACGTGGGCACCCAGGACGAGCTGGGGCAGCTGGCGGAGGCGCTCAACCGCATCGCGCAGAGCTGGCGTGACACGCTGGGCCGGGTGCGCGGCGTGTCGGACGTGGTGGCGGGCGTGGTGGAGCAGATTCACCGCACCGGCACCACGGTGTCGTCCGGCGCGGGCACGGTGCAGGCGCGCGTGGAGGAGACGTCGTCCTCCATGGTGCAGATGATGGCCTCGCTGCGCGGCATCGCGGAGAACGTGGAGGTCCTCTACCAGAGCGCCGAGGAGAGCAGCTCCTCCATCATGGAGATGGCCGCCACCAACGACGAGGTGGCGGAGAACGTCCAGGCGATGGCGGCCAGCGTGGAGGAGACCACCAGCGCCATCGAGGAGATGACGTTCTCCATCAAGGAGGTGGCCACCAACATCCAGGAGCTGTCCGCCTCCACGGAGGAGACGTCCTCGGCCATCAGCGAGATGGACGCCGCCATTGGCCAGGTGGAGGCCAACGCGAAGGAGACGGCGCGGCTGTCCGAGCAGGTCTTCGAGGACGCGCAGACGGGCGTGGAGTCCCTGCGCAAGACGCTCACCGGCATCGACCGCATCAAGGACACGAGCCGCTCGGCGGCCAGCGTCATCGACAGCTTGGGCCGCCGCATCTCCGAGATTGGCAACATCCTCAACGTCATCGACGACGTGGCCGAGCAGACGAACCTGCTGGCGCTCAACGCGGCCATCATCGCCGCGCAGGCGGGCGAGCACGGCAAGGGCTTCGCGGTGGTGGCCGAGGAGATCAAGGACCTGGCCGAGCGCACCGGCGCGTCCACCAAGGAGATCGCCGAGCTCATCCGCAGCATCCAGGAGGAGAGCCGTCACGCCGTGGTGGTGATGAACCAGGGCGTGCGCAGCGTGGAGGAGGGCGTGCAGTTGGGCCGTGAGGCGGAAGGGGCGCTGCGCAAGATCAACGACAGCACCCAGAAGTCCACGCAGATGGTGAAGGCCATCGCCCGCGCCACGGTGGAGCAGGCGCGCGGCAGCAAGCAGGTGACGGCGTCCATCCACCGCATCAGCGAGTCGGTGCAGCAGATCTCCAAGGCCTCCAACGAGCAGGCCCGCGGCGGCGAGCAGATCATGAAGAGCGCGGAGAAGATGAAGGCGCTCACCGCCCACGTGCAGCGCAGCAGCCAGGAGCAGGCGCACGGCAGCAAGCAGATCACCCGCTCCATCGAGAGCATCAACGAGATGGTCACCCACCTGAACCGCGCCCAGAAGGAGCAGACCAAGGGCAGCGAGCAGGTGCTCAAGGCGGTGGAGACCATCAAGGGCGTGTCGGAACACCAGACGCGCTCCGTGAAACAGCTGGAGGAGGCCATCGACAACCTCCAGCGGCAGGCGGAAATCCTCCGTGCGGAGGTTCGCCGCTTCCGGGTGTAAGACGTCTTCATGCCGACACAACGACAGGTCTCGGAGCGCGCCGTGGTGGCGCTCATCGGCGCGGTCCAGTTCGTCAACATCCTGGACTTCGTGATGGTGATGCCGCTGGGCCCCGACTTCGCGAAGGGGCTGGGCATCGCGTCGTCGCACATCGGCACCATTGGCGGCGCGTACACGGCCGCCGCCAGCGTGGCGGGGCTCGCGGGGGGCTACTTCCTGGACCGCTTCGACCGGCGCAAGGCGCTGGCGGTGTCCATGCTGGGGCTGGTGGTGGCCACCGCCGCGGGCGGCTTCGCCACGGGCCTGTCCACCCTGCTGCTGGCCCGCGTGGTGGCGGGCCTCTTCGGCGGGCCGGCGACGTCCCTGGCCATGTCCATCGTCGCGGAGCTCGTCCCGGTGGAGCGGCGCGGCCGGGCGCTGGGGACGGTGATGATCGCCTTCTCCGTGGCCTCGGTGGCGGGCGTGCCCATGGCGCTGAAGCTGGCGGAGTACGGAGGCTGGCGCCTGCCCTTCTTCGCGGTGGCGGCCATTGGCCTGGTGGTGGTGCTGGGCGCCGTCTTCTACCTGCCGCCCGTGCGCGGGCACCTGGAGGCGGAGACGGGGCCCCGGCGACCGGTGGGCATGCTGGAGATTCTGGGCGACCGGGACATCCTGTGGTCCTACCTGATGACGGCCATCGTGATGATGGCGGGCTTCATCCTCATCCCCAACCTGTCCGCCTACCTGCAGCAGAACGTGGGCTACCCCCGGGACTTGCTCTGGCTGCCGTACTTCGTGGGCGGCATCGCCAGCTTCGCCACGCTGCGGGTGGCGGGGCCCATGGTGGACCGGTACGGCCCCTTCGTGGTGGGCACGGTGGGCTCGGTCCTGGTGCTGCTGGCCACGTATCTGGGCTTCGTCGCCCTGCCCGCGTGGATGCCGGTGCCCCTCATCTTCTCGGCGTTCATGGTCGCCATGGGGCTGCGCAACGTGGCGTACCACACGCTGACGTCGCGGGTGCCGGACAACGCGGTGCGCGCGCGCTTCATGTCGCTCCAGTCCGCCGTCCAGCACATGGCCACCGCCATGGGGGCGTTCCTCAGCGCCCGGCTGCTGACGGACCTGCCGGACGGCACCCTGGGCGGCATCGAGCGGATGGCCGGAGTGTCCATGACCTTGACCTTGTTGCTGCCCGCCATGTTGTGGGTCGTGGAGCGGCGGGTGGTGCGGAGCGAGCAGGCGCGGGCGCGGGCGGTGGCATCCTTGGCTGGAGGGAGTGTTCCGCTGTCGTCCGAGGCGGAATCTCACGCGTAGTATGAAAGGGTGTTCCGGGGTTGCCTGCCGCCCATTCCGGGTGGCGGGCGAGCGCTTTGGGACGACGAACGGTTGCGCCTGCATCCCCGGGGCGCGATAAACCGGGCTGCTTCGGGGAGCGCGTCAGGAAAAATGTTCAACATCGGCGCAGGCGAAATGGTGTTCATCCTGGTGGCCGCGCTGCTCATTCTCGGGCCGCAGCGGTTGCCCGAGCTCGCGCGCGGCATCGGCAAGTTCCTGCGCGAGTTCCGCCGCCAGACGGATGAAGTCCGCAACGTGGTGGAGCGTGAGTTCTACGCCATGGACCAGGAAATCGGAGAGCCGCCCACCGCGCCCATCCGACCGGGCACGCGGTTCGCGCCCCAGCCTCCTGAGTCCATCGCCGGGCCGAACGCGCCCGTGCCTCCCGTCGAGAACGGCGCGGCGCCGCAGGGCGACACGGCCGCTCCGGGGGCGCAGCCGTCCACGCAGGTCCTGGAGCTGGGGGACAACGGCCCGCGGGAGCTGTCCGCCGCGGACGTGCCGCCGAACGAGGGCACCGCCCAGGCCGCGTCGGCGGAGCCGCCCGCGCCCGGGGACGAGGCGCCGCCGGAGCCGGCCTCCTCTTCCGCCACCTCGCCCACGCTGTCGCCCATCCCGGGCACGGTGGCGCGCAACGCCCCGAAACGGAGCTGAGTCCTGAGCCCCCCGCCCATGAACCCCGACGCCGACCTGCGCATGAGTCTGGCGGACCACCTGACGGAGCTGCGCAGCCGGCTCATGCGGTGCACCATCGCGGTGCTCGTCCTGGGGACGGTTTCGCTCATCTTCGCCAAGCCGATCTTCGGCCTGCTGATGCAGCCGGTGTTGGACGCGCTGCCGCCGGAGAACCGCTCCCTCATCTATACGTCCGGCATCGAGGAGCTGAACGTCCTGATGAAGGTGGGCGTGTACTGCGGCATCTTCCTCACCACACCCGTCATCCTGATGCAGATCTGGGGCTTCGTGTCGCCCGGCCTGTATCCGGAGGAGCGCCGCTTCGCCGCGCCCTTCGTGGCGTTCGGCTCCATCGCCTTCCTCCTGGGCGCGGCCTTCTGCTACTTCGCGGTGCTCCCCTCCATGTTCACCTTCCTCCTCAACGAGGAGGAGACGCTCGCCCTGGAGCAGCGCCTGGACTCGGCGCGGCTGCGCGCGGATGACGCCCTGCGCTTCCTGCGGTTGGGAGAGGCCGAGGAGGCGGGCCGCGTCGCGAAGGAGACGAGCACCGCGCTGCGCGCCGACGGCGCGGGGCAGGCGCCGGAGACGCAGGTGGCGCCCGCCGCCAGCGTGGAGATGACCGCGCGGCTGGAGGGCCTGGGCCGGCTGCTGGACGCGGCCTCGGTGGGCTACGGCGCCCAGTCACGCGGCGTGCTGCGGCAGGCGGTGGAGAAGCGCGTGGAGGCCGTGACGGCCTACGAGAAGCAGGACTACGCGGCGGCGGCGGCGGCCATGGATGGCTCGGCCAGCCTGCTGGCCGGCATCGCGCCCACGCGCACCGAGGAGCTGGCGGGGCTGTGGCGGCTGGAGAAGGAGCTGGCGACGGCGCACACCGCGCACCACGCGGCGCGCTGGACGCGGCCCATGCTGTCCATGCACGAGCAGCTCTCGCTGGTGCTGCTGCTCATCCTCGCCTTCGGCATCATCTTCGAGCTGCCGCTCGTGATGGCGCTGCTGGGCGTGGTGGGCGTGGTGAAGTCGTCCTTCCTCTTCAAGTACCAGCGCCACGCCTTCGTGGTGTGCCTCATCGCGGCGGCCATCATCACCCCCACGGGCGACGTGGTGAACCTGTCGCTGATGGCCGGCCCCATGCTGCTCTGCTACGAGCTGGGCGTGTTGCTGGTGTGGTTGGTGGAGCGGCGTCGCGCGCGGAACTCCGAGGAGACGGGCATCACCCCGGCGTCGTAGTCGAGGAGCCACCATGAAGAAGCCGTCCCGCCGGCACTTCCGGGCCAACCTGCGCTACCTGCGGGCGCTCGTACGGCGCTTTCGCACCACGCTGGTGCTGTCCGCCGTGTTGTTCCTCGGCGGGCCGCTGCTCTTCCACTGGCGCTTCCGCACCCCGGAGGGGCAGCGCATCGACTTCGGTGAGGCGCTGCACCACACCTACTTCCTGCTCTACGGCCAGCCGTCGCTGCCCTACGTCGACGACTGGCTGGTGGAGCTGCTCAACGTGGTGATTCCCCCGACGGGGATTGCCCTGGTGGCCGACGGTGTGGTGCGCTTCGCCTACCTCTTCTTCGCCCGGCACAAGAACGACAAGGAGTGGATTGAAGTGGTCTCCGAAACGATGAAGGGCCACGTCGTGGTGTGCGGGGCGGGGCGGGTGGGCTACCGCGTGGTGACGCAGTTGCGGGAGATGGGCCGGGATGTGGTGGTGGTGGAGAAGCGCGAGGACGCGGCCTTCGTGTCCGCGCTGCGCGACGAGCTGGTGCCGCTGCTCATCGACGACACCCGCAGCCCGCTGTGCCTGCCTCGCACCAACGTGAAGGACGCCTCCGCCATCGTCTGCGCCACGGACGATGATTTGGCCAACCTCAACATCGCGCTCGACGCGCGCAAGCTCAACCCGAACATCCGCGTGGTCATCCGCCTGTTCGACGACGACTTGAGCGGCAAGGTGCGCGAGACGTTCAAGGCGGAGGCGCTCTCCAGCTCGTCGCTGGCGGCGCCGGCCATGGCGCTGGCGGCCATGGACCCGCGCATCGTCCACTCGTTCCACCTGTCCAAGCACCTGATGGTCGTCTCGCACTTCGAGGCGCGCCTGGGCCTGCCGGGCCTCACCATCTCCGAGGTGAGGGACCGGTTCGGCTGCCTCGCGCTGTCCCTCCAGCGTGGCGCCGAGGAGACGCTGCACCCACCCGGCGACGAGGTCATCCGGCCCGGCGACGTGCTGTCGCTCCAGGCGTCCTATCCGGAGTACCGGCGGCTGCGCGCCTTCACCCACGAGGCGGAGCCGCCGCTCTGGTCCCACCACGAGGCGGTGGCGGTGCCTACGCCTCCGGCACGCAAGGTGGGCTGAACGCCGGAGTCCGTGGGGGCGCCTCCTCCCAGTGCTGGGGGGCCCTCGCGGTGGGGAGCACGAGCGCCCGCGCGAGCAGGGCCGCCATCGCGTCCCACTCCAGCAGGAAGCCGTCGTGGCCGTGGAGGCTGGCCAGCGTGGCGTGCTCGGCGTGGAGCCCCCGCTCCCGCAGCCGCCGCGCCAGCGCCGCCATGTGGCTGGGGAAGAAGAGCTGGTCGGTGTCGATGCCCACGCACAGCGCGCTCGCGCGGATGCGGGCCAGTCCGCCGCCGGGGAAGCGCGACACGTCGTGGTGGTCCATGGCCCCGAGCTGCGCCAGGTACGCGCGCGCGTCGAAGCGGGCCTCCAGCTTCTGGCCCTGGTACTCCAGGTAGCTGTGCATGGGGTGCAGCGCGCGGGAGGACCACTCGGCGGGGCGGCCCTGCAGGGCCTCCAGTCCGGGCTCCGCGCGGTAGGTGAGCATCGCGAGCTGCCGCGCCAGCTCCAGGCCCCGGCGGGGGGACTCCGGATAGCCCGGGTCCATCAGCAGCGCCTGCCTCGCCACGTGGTTGAGGCCCACCACCCACGCGGTGGCGGACTCCGTGGTGGCGATGGGCGCCATGCGGGCGAAGCGCTCCGGTGCCAGCGCCGCGAGGCAGAGCACCACCATGCCGCCCAGGGAGCCGCCGGTGACGAGCTCCACCTCGTCCAGGCCGAGCGCGTCCAGGGCCACCAGGATGCTGCGCGCCTGGTCCCACGGGGTGAGGGTGGCCGGCAGGCGGTGCTCGTCCTGACGCAAATCACCCTTGGCCTGGGGCAGCGGCGGCCCGAAGCGCGCGTCGTCCGTGCGCAGCGGGAAGCCCTCGTCCGCGGGGCCCGAGGTGCCGTAGCAGGAGCCGAGGTTGTTGAAGCACAACAGCCGCTTCCTCGACGGGTCCAGGACACGCCGGGGGCCGATGAGCGGCTCCCACCAGCCGCCCTTGCCGCCCGCCCGCATGTCGCCGGTGAGCGCGTGCACCAGCAGCACCGTGGGTACGGGCGCCGGCGCGCGCCCGGAGCCCCGGTGCCGGGCCTCCTCGGCGAGCCCGCGCTGTTCCTCCACCGTGCGGCGGACGACGCGCAGGGCGCTGGCGTCGGCCTCCTCCGTGGAGAGGACGCGGGCGCGTGAGCGCAGCCAGGGCAGGTCCTCCTCCGGGCCCCACCACCAGCCGCGGACGAGGTGGTGCATCACGCGTGCGCCTGCCTCCAGCGTCAAGTCAGGCAAGGACAGGTCGAAGAGGCGCGGGGCCGGTGCGGCGGAGGAGGTGGGCACGGGAGCACTCCGGGAAGGTTGTGGTGGCCAGCGAGATGACGGGGTGTCGTCAGGGCGCGGTGAGCGCCCGGTCCAGGTCGGCGAGCAGGTCGTCCAGGTGCTCCAGGCCCACGGACAGGCGCACCAGGTCGTCGGTGACGCCGGTGCTGAGGCGCTCCTCGGGGGAGAGCTGCTCGTGGGTGGTGGAGGCGGGGTGGATGATGAGCGAGCGCGTGTCGCCGATGTTGGCGAGCAGGCTCCAGAGCTTCACGTGGTTGATGAGCTTGCGCCCGGCCTCGCTCCCGCCGTGGACGCCGAACGTCACCAGTCCGCCAAAGCCTCCGCGCAGGTAGCGCCGGGCGTTGGCGTGAGACGGGTCATCTTCCAGGCCGGGGTAGCGCACCCAGGCGACCTTGGGGTGCCGCTTCAGCCAGCGCGCCACCGCGAGCGCGTTCTGCGAGTGCTTCTCCACGCGCAGCCGCAGCGTCTCCAGCCCGAGGATGAACGCGTGCGAGTTGAAGGGGCTGATGGCGGGGCCCAGGTCCCTCAGGCCCTCGAGCCGCGCCTTGAGGATGAAGGCGGCGGGGCCGAAGGCCTCGGCGAAGCGCAGGCCGTGGTAGCCGGGGTTGGGGTGGGTGAACTCGGGGAACTTGCCGTTCGTCCACGGGAAGGTGCCGCCATCCACGATGACGCCGCCAATGGAGGTGCCCTGGCCGCCGATGTACTTGGTGGCGCTGTGCACGACGATGTTCGCGCCGTGGCGCAGGGGCTGGAAGAGCGCGGGGGACAGCGCGGTGTTGTCCACGATGAGCGGCAGCCCGGCCTCGCGCGCGACGGCGGCGATGGCCTCGAAGTCCGGGACGTCCAGACGCGGGTTGCCGAGCGACTCCAGGTAGAGGGCCTTCGTCTTCGGCGTCATCGCCTCGCGGAAGGACTCGGGCCGGTTGGCGTCCACGAAGCGCGTGTGGATGCCCAGCCGGGGCAGCGTCACCTTGAAGAGGTTGTACGTGCCGCCGTAGAGGCTGGAGCCGGAGACGAGCTCGTCACCGGACTTGAGCAGCGTGAGGAGGGTAAGTGTCTCCGCGGCCTGCCCGGAGGCCACCGCGAGCGCGCCCACGCCGCCTTCGAGCGCGGCGATGCGCTTCTCGAAGACGTCCGTCGTCGGGTTCATCAGCCGCGTGTAGATGTTGCCGAACTCCCTGAGCCCGAAGAGGGCGGAGGCGTGCTCGGCGTCGCGGAACGCGTAGCTGGTCGTCTGGTAGATGGGCACCGCGCGGGCGCCGGTGGTGGGGTCGGGCGTGTAGCCCGCGTGCAGGGCCAGGGTGTCGAAATGCAGGGGACGGTCGTCGGACGTACTCATGGGGCGCTGCTCCTCGGTGGGGAATGAGCGAGGGGCAGCGCGCGTCCAGAAACGACGAAGCCCACCAACCCTCGCGGGTGGATGGGCTCGGTGGCTCGCCAGGGTCGGGACGGACGTCAGCCGAACCTGGAGGGCATGAGCCCACCCGGCATCGACATTCGACACATGGCGTTGAGCGACGTCATTGCGTCAACGGATAAGCGGTCGTCTTCCGGGAGTCAAGTCACTCGCCCCGCGGTGCCAGTGCATGCGCACTGGCGGACAGCGTGCGTGACGGGGAGGTGTCACACCACCGCCGTGCAGTGGGCCGTGATGACTTGCGGCGCGTCGTCGACGACCTGCCACACGCGGGTGTAGCGGAAGTCTCCTTCGAAGCGGGCTCCTTGGAACTCTCCGGATACCGAGGCGCGAACGACGACGACGGCGCCCGCGGAGAGGTAGCGCAGCTCCTGTTCGGTGATGTCCAGGCGCGTGAGGCGCAGCGCCCCCGAGCGGTGCGGCGCGAGGTCCGCTTCCTTGTCGAAGAGCTGCCCGGTGTGACTGACGAACACGAGGTCGTCGGAGAGCAGCGCGTCGAGCGCGGCCACGTCGCTCGACAGCATCGCGCGTCGTAGGGCCTCCTCCGCTGCCAGGATGTCTTCCTCCGTGAACATGGAACGCCTTTCCAGGTGATGATGCTTCTCGCCCATGCGAGCCCGGTGCGTGGGACGTGCGCAAGAACCGGGTTGCCGCTCCGTGCGCTCGCGGACATACCCAGACTTGAAAGCACTTCTCCCGGAGCACCGGCATGGCATCCAGCGATTACGCCCGCATCGAACAGGCCATCCTCTACCTCGACGCGCACGCGCTCGACCAGCCGTCCCTGGAGGATGCCGCCGCGCACGTGGGCCTGAGCCCCTTCCACTTCCAGCGGATGTTCTCCCAGTGGGCGGGCATCAGCCCCAAGCGCTTCGTGCAGCTCCATACGCTCCGCTCGGCCCGGCGCCTGCTCGCCGAGCGCCGGAGCGTGCTGGAGACCTCGCTGGAAGTGGGGCTGTCAGGCAGCGGCCGGCTGCATGAGCTCTTTGTCACCCTGACGTCGATGACGCCGGGGGAGTACAAGCTGGGCGGGGAAGGGCTCACCGTGCGGTATGGCGTTCACGCGTCGCCCTTCGGTGCGTGTCTCCTCGCTGTCTGCGAGCGGGGCATCTGTGGCCTGCACTTCCTCACGGGTGAGTCGAAGGAGGACGCCTTGGCCGCGCTGAAGCGCGAGTGGCCTCGCGCCACGTTCGAGGAGTCCTCGGAGGCCACGGCGCCCTGGGTGGAGCGCATCTTCCGCGCCTCGGGGCCGGGCGCTGCGGCGCGGCCGTTGTCGGTGCTGGTGCGTGGCACGCCCTTCCAGGTGCAGGTGTGGCAGGCGCTGCTGCGCGTGCCGTCGGGTGAGGTGACCACATACGAGGACCTCGCGCGGGCCATCGGGAAGCCGAAGGCGATGCGCGCGGTGGGCTCGGCGGTGGGGGACAACCCGGTGGGGCTCCTGATTCCGTGCCACCGCGTGCTGCGGAAGACAGGTGTCTTCGGTGAGTACCGCTGGGGCGCCGCGCGCAAGCGGGCGATGCTGGCGTGGGAGGACCTGCGCTACGGCGACGGCGTCGCGCAGGAGGCCCCGCCTGGGCTCGTGGCGCCCACCGCCGCTCAGCGATAGGTGAGCAGGGCGCGCTGGGCACCTTCGAAGTGCACGTGCTCGTTGAGCGTGGAGAGGTAGCGGCCCCGCGCGCTGTAGATGACCTTGGTGAGGCCGCAGTTCGCCAGCGTCAGGTTGAGGCGGAAGGCGTGCTCATCCGGGATGCGGAGCAGGTCCTGGCAGACGGCGGTGATGGGGCCTCCGGACGTGAAGACGAGCGCGTTCTTGGAAGGGCCCATCTGCTCGATGAGCGCGTCGAGCGCGGTGACGCAGCGCTGCCGGAACGTGGACCAGGGCTCGGGGTAGTCCGCGTCATGCTGGCCGGAGACCCAGCGGGCCACGGCCTCCAGGTAGAGCGCCTGGTAGGCCTGCCGGGGCGACTCCATCCGCGACAGCTCCTCGCGCAGCACGGCCTGGTCCGCGTAGCGTGGCGTGTGCCGGGCGACGATGTCCTCGTGGTCGAACTCGTCGAAGCCCGCCGCCTGCACGGAGGCGGTCTCACACCCGAGGGCGGCGAGGCACGTCTGCGCGGTCTGCTGGTGACGCGCCAGGGTGCCCGTGACGACGGCGTCCACGCGCGGAAGGCGTTCGCGCAGCGCGGTGCCCAGCAGCCGGGCCTGCTCGAAGCCCATCTCGGAGAGCTGGTCGTAGTTCTCCGCGCCGAACGACGCCTGTCCGTGACGGACCAGGTACACCACGCCCATCAGCGGGCTCCTTTCCGGATGAGCCGGTGGCAGCGCCAGCCGAGGTAGTTGACCAGCACCCAGAAGTTCTTGAACGCCGGGTTGCGCGTCTGCTTGTGGTGGTAGCGGTAGTAGATTTGCTGCGCGATGACGGCGAGCCGGAAGAGGCCGAACACTTCGTAGAAGGTCCAGTTCTCGGGCTTCAGCTTCGTACGGTCCAGGTAGTACGCCACCACCTCCTCGCGCCGGAGCATGCCGGGCAGGTGCGTGGGCTGACGCCGCGTGGAGCGCATGACGAAGTCGTCATCCGCATGGACCCAGTAGGCGAGCGCGCTGCCCAGGTCCATCAGCGGGTCACCCAGCGTGGCCATCTCCCAGTCGAGCACGCCGATGACGCGCGTGGGCTCCACCGGGTCGAGCACCACGTTGTCGAAGCGCCAGTCGTTGTGGATGACGCACGTCGCGATGTCCGCGGGCGTGTTCGCCTTGAGCCAGTCGCGCACGTAGGTGAAGCCGGCGACGTTCCAGGTCCGCGCCTTCTCGTAGCGAGCGGACCAGCCCTCCACCTGCCGCGTGGGATAGCCCGGCCCCTTGCCCAGTGACGTGAGTCCCACCGCCGCCGGGTCCACGGCGTGGAGCTCCACGAGCTTGGTGATGACGTTGAGGCACAGCTCGCGCGTCTGCTTCGCGTCCAGCGTCAGGCCGCGGGGCAGGTGCTTTCGCGGGATGAGCCCCTCGATGCGCTCCATGACGTAGAAGTCGCTGCCCAGCACGGCCGGGTCCTGGCACAGGCCGACCATCGTTGGCACCACGGGGTAGGCCGGCTTCAAGGCCTGCTGCACCGTGTACTCGCGGGCCATGTCATGCGCGGACTTCGCCTTCGTGCCCGAGGGCGGCCGGCGCAGGATGAGGTCCCGGTTCGGGTACTTCAGCCGGTACGTCCAGTTGGAGGCGCCGCCCGCGTACTGCGTGACTTCCGGCGTGCCCTCCAGCGTGGGCACCTGGGCCTTGAGCCAGGCGTCCACGGCGGGGAGGTTCAGCTCCTCGCCCTGTCGGACTGCGCCCGCGGGGTCGATGGTGGCGGTCGATGACATGCGTGGCGACTCGCTGGCTCAGGGGGATGTCGGACGCGAACCGTGACGCATGCCCCGGGTGCTCCGGCGCAGCATCCACGAGTAGAGCTCGCGCGGCAGCAGCCGCTTCATCCGCCACGTCCTCCGGCCGTCCGCGTGGGGGAGGATGTAGAACCCGCGCTGGGCCACGGCGGTGAAGATGTCGTTGGCGATGTCATCCGCGGTGATGGCCGAGCGCTCGAGCAGCCGTGCCATGGTGGCGCCCAATCGCGGGTCCGTGGTGCGCAGCGAGTCGCCCAGGTTCGTCTTGAAGAAGGACGGGCACACGACGCTGACGCCGACGCCGTACTCCGCCAGCTCGTTGTGCAGCGTCTCCGACAGCGACACCACGGCCGCCTTGGTCGCGTTGTAGCTGCTCATCAGCGGCACATCGAGCAGGCCCGCCATGGACGCGACGTTGACGATGTGGCCGTGGCCCTGCTTCTTGAAGCCGGGCGTGAAGACCTTGCAGCCGCGCACGACGCCCAGCAGGTTGATGTCGATGATCCACTGCCAGTCTTCAATCGACACGTCCTCGATCGCGCCCGCCTGCGCGACACCGGCGTTGTTGACCACGACGTCCACGCCGCCCCAGTGGGCGTTGAGCCAATCCCGCGCGTCCTGGAGGTCCTCCTCGCGGCGCACGTCACAGCGCTGGTAATGCGCCTGGGGGGCCAGGGCGGAGAGCTCCTTCAGGGCCTCGTCGCCTCGCGCGTCGTTGACGTCGCCGATGCAGACCTGCCACCCCGCGCGAGCGAAGCGCAGGGCAATGGCCTTCCCGAGACCGCTGGCACCACCGGTGATGAAGATGCGTTGATTGGCCATGGCATTCAGCTCCGTGAGAAGCCCCGCTTGGACAGCTCGATGCGGGCGATGAGCCCCTTGTGCACTTCGTCCGGGCCGTCCGCGAGGCGCAGGCTGCGCGCCTGGGCGAAGAAGCCCGCCAGCGGCGTATCTTGAGACACCCCTGCGCCGCCGTGAAGCTGGATGGCGTCGTCCACCACCTTCTGGAGGACATTGGGCGCGACGACCTTGATGGCGGAAATCTCGCTCATCGCCCCGAGCGCCCCCACCTGGTCCATCTTCCACGCCGCATAGAGCGTCAACAGGCGTGCCTGGTCGATGGCGATGCGGGCCTCCGCCACCTTCTCGCGGTTGCCCCCCAGGTTGAGGAGCGGCTTCCCGAAGGCGGTGCGCTTCATGCCCCGGTCAATCATCAGCTCCAGCGACCGCTCCGCCGCGCCGATGCACCGCATGCAGTGGTGGATGCGCCCCGGCCCGAGCCGGCCCTGCGCAATCTCGAAGCCCATCCCTGGCCCGGAGATGACGTTGTCGCGGGGGACGCGCACGTTGTCGAAGTGCACCTCGCCGTGGCCATGCGGCGCGTCGTAGTCGCCGTACACGGGCAGCATGCGGCGGATGTTCACCCCGGGGGCGTCCAGCGGCACCAGCACCATGGAGTGCTGGTGGTGGCGGTCGCCGCCGGTGTCGGGCGTGCGGGCCATGAAGATGGCCACCTTCGCGTTCGGGTGGCCCAGGCCGCTGGACCACCACTTGCTGCCATCGAGGACGATTTCGTCACCCTCGACGATGGCGGTCGCCGCCATGTTGGTGGCGTCCGACGAGGCCACGTCGGGCTCCGTCATGCAGAACACGGAGCGGATTTCCCCGGCGAGCAGCGGCTTCAGCCAGCGCTCCTGCTGCGCCTCGGAGCCGTACTTCCAGAGCACCTCCATGTTGCCGGTGTCCGGGGCGCTGCAGTTGAAGACCTCGGGGGCGATGAAGCTGCGGCCCGTCTCTTCCGCGATGGGCGCGTACTCCAGCGTGCTAAGCCCGGCGCCGAGCTTCGCGTCCGGGAGGAACAGGTTCCACAGACCCTGGGCCTTCGCCTTCGCCTTGAGCTCCTGCATGACGGCGGGCACGCGCCATGTCTTCCAGTCGCCGCCTTGCGCCGTGGCGCGGAGCTCCTCGTGATAGCGGGCTTCCGCAGGGAGGATGTGCTCGCTCATGAAGCGCTTCACGCTCTCCAGGTAGTCCTTGCCTCGCTCACTCGGCTCGAAGTCCATCGCACGTTCTCCTGGCGGTCTGCCTTCATCCTGCGCACGGAGGCTTGATGCATCCAGTGAATGTTGGTCATGTGTCCTCATGAACCCTGTTCATGCCTCCGCCGGACTGGCGCGGCTCGACCTCAACCTCTTCCGGGTGTTCGACGTGGTGCTCCGGGAGCGGAACCTGACGCGGGCGGCCGAGGTCCTGTTCCTCAGCCAGTCGGCCGTGAGCCACGCGCTGGCCCGCCTGCGGGAGCAACTCGGCGAGCCGCTGTTCGTGCGGGAGGGGCGGGGCGTGGCCCCTACGCCGTTCGCGGAGCGGCTGGCCCCGGAGATTCGCGCGGCGCTCGCCCTGTTCGAACAGGCGGTTCATCACAGCCGTGGCTTCGACCCTCGCCGGGACGTGGGCCACTTCACGGTGGCGATGAACGACTTGCTGGAGCCGTCCATCCTCCCGCGGCTGGTGGCGCGGCTGCGTGAGCACGCGCCGGAGGTTCGGGTCTCCAGCGTCCGTTTGGACAGGGCCCGGCTGGAGCGGGACCTCGCCTCGGGGCGCCTGGACCTCACCATCGACGTGGAGCAGCAGACGGGGGCGGACCTGAAGCGTGCGCCGCTGCTGAAGGATGCGTTCTGCGTCGTGAGCCGCCGTCGGCGCAAGCTGGACGTGGCGAAGTACATGGCGGCCCAACACGTCACCGTGTCGTCTCGTCGCACGGGGCTGGCCGTGGAGGACCTCGTGCTCAGCCGGCTGGGCTATCAGCGCGATGTCGTCGTTCGTTGCCAGCACTACGAGGCCGCGTTCCAACTCGTCGCGGACTCCGACTTGCTGCTGACGATGCCCCGTCGGCGCGCGATGGACCTGCACGCGCAACGGGGTAACCACCTCCTGCCGATGCCGCTAGCGTTCCCGCCGCTGGAGCTGCATGTCTATTGGCACCGGCAGGCGGACAGTGACCCGCGGAGCCGCTGGTTGCGCGGCGAGTTGCTCGCGTTGACCGAGTAGGCGCCTGGGGAACCCCGAAGGACTTCGGTTCCGCTCCTGTCGCCGGATGTCGACTGCATCCAGCCCGTGGGAAGTGGCGAGCGGCGCCGCGAGTTGGGCTGAGCGCGGTGCGGTGTGCCCCTCTGGACGGCGCCTGGGAGCTAGCTGTTCGGAAATGTCGGGGGTTTTTGCGACGCGAATGTCCCGACATTTCCGAACAGCGGCCCGCGAGTGTCGCGCCAGGAGCCCTCTCCTTGCGTGGGGCGCGAGGAGCCACGTAGCGGTTCTCCACAATCCAGTGGGCAATGCGGAGCGTCACCGAACGCGTGATGCCTCGCCGTGCAGCGGGACTTTGCTCCGGTGAACGCTGGAGCCCGATTCCCTCGCCCACGCTGTCCGCATAGGGCGAGGGCCTCACGGCGTCACACCTCGATGTGAAACACGAGCGAGGCGCGTGCACCGGGCTGCACGGACGGCAGCGCTTCGCCCGTGGCCAGCGCGCCCTTGGCGGCGGTCCACGGCTCCACGCAGACGAAGTCCTTCCCGTGCAGCGTCCACACGACGAGCACGCGGTACTCCGGACTCCACGACAGGCGGATGGGCTCGAGCCCAGGGCCCCGCCCCAACGTGGTCCCCGGCTGCGAGTGGTCCTTCAAGTGAAGGTCCACTTCCTCTTCCGTCAGGTCCAGGCCCGTGAAGGCCACGTCCTGACCCCGCCGGTTGTCCCACGCGCGCGTGGCGTCCGTGTCCACACGGGCCTGTGACTTCGCCGCGTCCGGCACACGGAAGTACGGATGGAAGCCCAGGTGCAACGGCAGGGGCCGCGTGTCCTGGTTCTCCACCTCGAACTCCAGCGTCAGCCGCGTGCCCACCAGCGAGAAGCGCAGCTGCGCCTCGAACCGCCACGGGAAGTGGCGCAGCGTCTCCTCGCTGGAGGACAGCGTCACCACCAGCCGTGACGCCTCGGCCTGCCGCACCTGCCACGGCAGCTTCCGCGCGAAGCCGTGCTGCGGCAGCGAGTACGAACGGCCCTCCACGGAGTAGGTGTCCCCCGGCAGGGGCCCGGCGATGGGGAAGAGCACGGGGATGCCCCCGCGCACGTTCTTCGCCGGGTCCGCGACCGTGGCCTCGTCGAGGTACAGCAGCTCATCACCGTCCACGTGCATCCGGGTGACGATGGCCCCGCGTGAAGGGATGACCTCCACGCGGCAGCCGCCGTCCACCAGCGCGTACGTGTCCAGGCCTGCGATGCCGGGGAACGGGCCGTTCATGCGTGCCTCAGCGGGTGCCTTCGTTCGGGTCCTTGTCCATGAAGGGGTAGGGCACCGTCACGGGCGGGACGAAGGTCTCCTTGATGGTGCGGGGGCTCGTCCACCGCACCAGGTTGAGGGCCGAGCCCGCCTTGTCGTTGGTGCCGGACGCGCGGCCACCGCCGAAGGGCTGCTGGCCCACGACGGCGCCGGTGGGCTTGTCGTTGATGTAGAAGTTGCCCGCGGCGTGGCGCAGCTCGCGCAGCGCCGTGTCGATGGCCTTCCGGTCCCGCGCGAACACCGCGCCGGTGAGGGCGTAGGCGGCGGCCTGGTCGACCTCGCGCAGCGTCTCCTCGAACTTCGCGTCGGGGTAGACATTCAGGCCCACCAGCGGCGCGAAGATCTCCTCGCGGAGGATGCGGTGCGCGGGGTTGTCGAGCTGCACCAGCGTGGGCTTCACGAACCAGCCCTGCTTCCGGTCCACCTCGCCACCGGCCACGATGCTGGCGCCGCTGTCGCTCTTGGCCAGGTCGATGTACGAGGAGACCTTCTTGAAGGACTTCTCGTCGATGACGGCGCCCATGAAGTTGCTGAAGTCCGACACGTCGCCCATGCGAATCTCGCTGATGAGCGCCTGGAGGCGGGGCTTCAGCTTGGGCCACAGCGACTCGGGGATGAAGACGCGGCTGGCGGCCGAGCACTTCTGCCCCTGGTACTCGAAGCCGCCGCGGACGATGGCCACCGCGAGCGCCTCCAGGTCATCCGCCGCGGACGGGTGGGCGACGATGAAGTCCTTGCCGCCCGTCTCGCCGACGATGCGCGGGTACTGCTTGTAGCGGGAGATGTTCTCACCCACCGTGCGCCACATCGTGTTGAAGGTCGGCGTGGAGCCGGTGAAGTGGATGCCGCCCAGGTGCGGGCTGGCCAGCACCGGGTTGCCCACCGTCGGGCCGTCACCCGGCAGCATGTTGATGACGCCGTCGGGCAGGCCGGCCTCGCGCAGCAGCTCCATGATGTACCAGGCGCTCAGGGCCGCGGTGGAGGACGGCTTGAAGAGCACCACGTTGCCCATGATGGCCGGCGCGGTGGCCAGGTTGAGGGCAATGGCCGTGAAGTTGAACGGCGCCACCGCGAAGACGAAGCCGTCCAGCGGGCGGTAGTCCGTCATGTTCCACGTCTGGTACGCGGCCTCCGGCTGCCAGCCGAGGATCTGCTCGGCGAACTGGACGTTGAACCGGATGAAGTCGATGGCCTCGCACGCGGCGTCAATCTCCGCCTGGTGGGCCGTCTTGCCCTGCCCCAGCATGGTGGCGGCGTTGAGGATGGGGCGGTAGCGCGAGGCCAGCAGCTCCGCGGCGCGCAGGAAGATGGCGGCGCGGGACTGGAAGGGCATGCGGGCCCACTCGTCCTTGACGGACAGGGCGGCCTGGATGGCCTGCTCCGCGTGGCTGGCGTCGGCCTCGTGCAGCGTGGCCAGCACGTGCTGGTGGTTGTGCGGCATGCGCACCGTGTCCGTCTTGCCGGTGCGGATGTGCTTGCCGCCGATGATGACGGGGATGTCGACCTGCTCGCCGGACATGCGCTTCAGCGCGGCCTGCAGCTCACGGCGCTCGGGCGTGCCGGGCGCGTAGGAGAGGACGGGCTCGTTCTTCGGCGGCGGGACGCGGGTATGGGCGTTGATCACGCGGATTCACCTCTGGCGGAAACGAAGGGCGCGCAGCATAGCCAAGCGGCCCTGCTGGGGAAGCGTGGAAGGTGACGTAACCTCCAGTGAACCCTTGAGGTTTTTGACAATTCCCCGGAGTTCAGGGGGGCCGTTGGCCTGGTGACGCGGTGCGCGGGTACGATGTGAGCCATGCGCGTCCCTTCGAGCCCCGCCGAGTCGCCATCCGTCCCCGCACTCGCCGCGCTGGAGGCTCGAATCCGCAAGGACCTGGAGCAGCTCGAGTACCCGCGCCGGCCGTGGGTGCTGCCGCGCCGCACGCGGGACGGCCAGTCCGTGCTCGACGTGCTCGTCATTGGCGGAGGGCAGAGCGGCCTCACCGCCGCCTTCGGCTTGATGCGGGAGCGCGTCACCAACCTGCTCGTGGTGGATGACTGCGAGCAGGACCTCGCCGGGCCGTGGAAGACCTTCGCCCGCATGCACACGCTGCGGACGCCCAAGCACCTGACCGGCCCCGACCACAACCTGCCGAACCTCTGCTTCCAGGCCTGGTACGAGGCCCACCACGGCGAGGGCTCCTGGGAAGCCGTGGTCCGCATCCCCAAGGAGCTGTGGGCGGACTACCTCAACTGGTACCGCCGCACGCTCGCCATCCCCTACCAATGCGGGACGCGCGCGGGCGCCATTGCCTGGAGCGCGGAGGACGACTGCTTCGCGGTGCCGCTCACGGACACGCGGCGGGGCACCACGGACGTCGTGCACGCGCGCAAGGTCGTGCTCGCCACCGGCATCGACGGGTCGGGCCGCTGGGAGGTGCCGTCCGTCGTGGCCGGGCTTCGGCGCGAGCTGTATGCGCACACGCGGGACGCCATCGACTTCGAGGCGCTGCGCGGCAAGCGCGTGGGCGTGCTCGGCGCGGGCGCCTCCGCGTTCGACAACGCCTCGGTGGCGCTGGAGCAGGGCGCGGGCGAGGTGCACCTCTTCTACCGGCGCAAGACGCTGCCCAACGTGAATCCGTACCGCTGGGCGGAGTTCGTGGGCTTCCTCAAGCACCACGCGGACCTGCCGGACGCGGACCGCTGGCGCTTCATCCACCGCATCATCGAGATGGGACAGCTCCCGCCCTCGGATACGTTCAGCCGCGCGCGGGCCTTCCCGCAGTTCCACCTGCATGGCGGAAGCCCCTGGCTCTCGGCGGAGGAGGTGGACGGTCAGGCGCGCGTCACCACGCCCCACGGGCAGTTCACCTTCGACAAGCTCATCATCGGCAGCGGCACGGTGACGGACCTGTCGCTGCGCCCGGAGCTGGCGGGGCTGCACGGGGACATCGCGCTGTGGAAGGACCGCTACACGCCCCCCGAGGGCCAGTCGAACGCGGACCTGCTGCGCCACCCGTACCTGGGCGCGCACTTCGAGCTTCAGGAGAAGCACCCGGGCCAGGCGCCGTGGCTCCAGGGCATCTTCAACTACACCTTTGGCTGCCTGCTCTCGCTGGGCTTCGGCGGGGCGAGCATCTCCGGCATGAAGTACGGCCTGCCAAGGCTCGTGTCCGGGGTGACGCGGCAGCTCTATCTGGATGACCGGGACGCGTTCTTCGCGTCCCTGGCGGGTTACGACGAGAAGGAATTCGAGCCATGAGTGGAGAGCAGTTCGTGGTGCGCGGCCGTCGCGTGGTCACGGGCGAAGGCGTGCGCGAGGCGGCCGTCGTGGTGCGCGACGGCAAAATCGCCGCGGTGGTGTCTCACGCGGAAATCCCAGCGGGCCTGCCCGTGCTGGACGTGGGCGACCAGGTGCTGATGCCGGGCGTGGTGGACAGCCATGCCCACATCAACGAGCCCGGCCGCACGGAGTGGGAGGGCTTCGAGACGGCCACGCGCGCGGCGGCGGCGGGCGGCATCACCACGGTGGTGGACATGCCGCTCAACTCGCTGCCGCCCACCACCACCCTGGAGGCGCTCCACCTGAAGGCCGAGGCGGCGCGAAAGGGGTGTCACGTGGACCACGCGTTCTGGGGCGGCGTCATCCCCGGCAACGCGCACGAGCTGGAGGCGCTCATCGACGCGGGCATCGCGGGCTTCAAGTGCTTCCTGTGCCCTTCCGGCGTGGACGAGTTCCCGCACGCGACGCGCGAGGTGCTCGACGTGGCGATGCCCATCCTCGCGCGGCGGGGCGTGCCGCTCATCGTCCACGCGGAGCTGGAGTCGCCGGTGGAGGGACTGACGCCCGGCGGAGACGCGCGCACGTACCGGGGCTACCTGGAGTCCCGGCCGAAGCGCTGGGAGAACGACGCCATCCGGATGATGGTGGAGCTGGCGCGCGTGCATCGCTGCCGCGTGCACATCGTCCACCTGTCCTCGGCGGAGGCGCTGCCCGTGCTGCGCGAGGCCCGGCGCGAGGGGCTCGACGTGTCGGTGGAGACGTGCCCGCATTACCTCAGCTTCACGGCGGAGGAGATTGAAGACGGCGCCACCCACTTCAAGTGCGCGCCGCCCATCCGCGAGGCGGAGAACCGCGAGCGGCTGTGGACGGGGCTGGCGGAGGGCGACATCGAGCTGGTGGTGTCGGACCACTCGCCGTGCACGCCCGCGCTCAAGCACCTGGAGCGCGGAGACTTCGGCGCGGCCTGGGGCGGCATCGCGTCGTTGCAGCTCAGCCTGCCCGCGGTCTGGACGGAGGCGAAGCGGCGCGGCCTGGGGTTGGAATCCCTGGTGCGCTGGATGTGCGAGGCTCCCGCGCGGTTGGTGGGGCTCGAGGGCGTGAAGGGGACGCTGGCGCCCGGCGCGGACGCGGACCTCGTGGTGTTCGACCCGGACGCTTCGTTCACCGTGGAGCCCCAGCGCCTGTTACACCGTCATCCGATAACGCCCTACGGCGGCCGTACGTTGTCGGGCGTGGTGGAGATGACGTTCCTTCGCGGAACGAAGGTTTTCGAGCGCGGCCAGCCGTTGCCGCGCCCGGTGGGTCACTGGGTGCGCCGCCCCGTGGGGACGCGCGCCGCTGCTTGAAGCACTTGGGAGACAAAACACCATGCACGCACCCGAAGAGGGAAAGCTGCGCGTTGCCTTCACCGAGCTCATCGACCTGGCCGCGGAGCACGTGGGAGGCCAGGCGCTGCTCGCCAGTGACGAGTTCTTCGCGGGCAAGGAGAACCTGCTGAAGCCGGGCCGGGGCATCTTCATCCCCGGCAAGTTCACGGAGAATGGCAAGTGGATGGACGGCTGGGAGTCGCGCCGCAAGCGCGTGCCCGGCCATGACTGGTGCATCCTCAAGCTGGGCCTGCCCGGCGTCATCCGCGGCGTGGACATCGACACCAACCACTTCCTCGGCAACTTCCCCGAGTACGCCTCGGTGGACGCGCTGGAGCTGGAGGGCGAGCCCACGCCCGAGGCGCTCGCCGCGGCCACCTGGACGCCCATCCTCCCGCAGCTCAAGCTGCAGGGCGGCACGCGCAACCTGTTCCCCATCGCCAGCGAGCAGCGCTGGACGCACCTGCGTCTCAACATCTTCCCGGACGGCGGCGTGGCCCGCTTCCGCGTGCATGGCGAGGTGCGGCCGGACTTCGAGCGCCTGTCGCGCGCGGACGGCACGGTGGACCTCGCGGCGGCGGCGAACGGCGGAACGGTGATGGCGTGCAACGACGCCTTCTTCGGCCCCAAGGACAACCTCATCCTCCCGGGCCGCGCGGCCAACATGGGCGAGGGCTGGGAGACGCGGCGCAAGCGCGTGCTGCCGGGCTTCGACTGGATCGTGGTGAAGCTGGCCGTCCCCGGCACCGTGCAGCGCGTGGAGGTGGACACCGCCTTCTTCAAGGGCAACTTCCCGGACACGTGCTCCATCGAGGGCTGCTACCTGCGGGAGCCGGTGGTGGACTTCGCCAACGCGCATGACATCGCGTGGACGGAGCTGCTGCCGCGCACCAAGCTCCAGGCGGACCACCGCCACTTCTTCGAGGCCGAGCTGGCGGCGAAGGGGCCCTTCACCCACGTGCGCCTGAAAATCTACCCCGACGGCGGCGTCAGCCGGCTGCGGGTCCACGGGCGGCCGGCATGAGCAGCGGACTGACACGACTCAACGCCCTGTTGCCGTCGGAGGCTCGCGCGGAGCTGCTGCGCTGCTGCGGCTCGTCGCGCTGGGTGGACGGCATGGTGCGCTCGCGGCCCTTCCGTGACGAGGAGCACCTGTTCTCGGAGTCCGCGTGGCTCTGGAAGCAGACGGGACCGGAGGACTGGCGCGAGGCCATGACGCACCACCCGCGCATCGGCGACGTGTCCCAGCTTCGCGCGAAGTTCGCGTCCACCGCGTCGTGGTCCTCGCAGGAGCAGGGCGGCGTGCAGGGCGCGGACGAGGCGGTGCTCCAGGGGCTGGCGGACGGCAACGCCGAGTACGAGCGCCGCTACGGCTTCATCTTCCTGGTGTGCGCCACGGGCAAGAGCGCGGCGGAGATGCTGGAACTCCTGCGCGAGCGGATGGACAACGCGCCGGACGAGGAGCTGCGCATCGCGGCCGGTGAGCAGGCGAAAATCACCCGCATCCGACTGGAGAAGCTGCTGACGCCATGAGCACCCTGTCCACCCATGTCCTCGACACGAGCCGGGGCCGTCCAGCCGCCGGTGTCCCCATCACCCTGGAGCTGCAGGGGGGCGCGGGGGAGTGGAAGGAGCTGGCGCGCGGCGTCACCAACGACGACGGCCGCGTGCGCGACTTCCTGCCCCAGGGCTCCCGCGTGGAGACCGGCGTCTACCGGATGACCTTCGACACCGGGGCGTACTTCCGGGCGCTCGGCGTGCGCGGCTTCTATCCGTCGGTGACGGTGCTCTTCGAGCTCACCGCGCCGGACGAGCACTACCACGTCCCGCTGCTGCTGAGTCCCTTCGGGTACTCGACGTACCGCGGGAGCTGAGGCTGTCCGTTCAGTGGCGACGCGGCTTGGGCCGCCGTGAGGTTCGCGGCGGCTTCGCTTTCGCTCGCGTGGGCGCGGCATCCCCCGCGCCTTCGAGGAACTGCTGCAAGGCGGCCGCGTTGTTGTGCTCGGTGTCGTGGGCGCTGTAGACGAGCGTCACCGTGCCATGGCGGGCGGCCTCGAGGAGGGGCTGCCACACCGAGGGATGGGCCGCGAGCTCGGCCGCGTACCGGCGGCGGAACTCGGGCCACCGCGCCGGGTCGTGGCCAAACCACTTCCGCAGCGCCGTGCTCGGCGCGGCGTCCTTCAGCCAGGCGTCGAGCGGGAGCGCTGTCTTGCGAACGCCTCGGGGCCACAGCCGCTCCACCAGGAAGCGCTGTCCGTCCGTGCTGCTCGCGGCTTCATAGGCCCGCTTGAGTTGAATCATCGCCGCTCCGTTCCTCGCGCCACGGGTGCGTGGCCTTCTCCCCGAGGAACAACGGCCATCGCCCGCGAGTGCGTCCCGCGGAGTCGGCCCTGGGCCTGGCGCACCGCCGCCCGGTCATCCGCGGACGGGGCTCAGGTCTTCCACAGGGGCTGCGTGGTGGGGACGGTGGGGGCGGCGGTGTCCTCGCGGCGCAGCAGCGCGTGAATCTGGGCGATGAGCACGGGCGGCTTCACCGGCTTGACGAGGTACGCCTCCGGCACGGGCTGGTCCGGCGGACCGTCTGTGCGCGGGGCGTAGCCACTGACGAAGATGACGGGGATGTGCTTGAGCGTGGGCTCGGTGCGGAACCTGCCGCACAGCGCGTAGCCGTCCATGCCGTCCATGTTCACATCGGAGAGGAGCACGTCCGGGGGGTGGGCCAGGGCCTGCTGGAGCCCGGACTCGCCGTCCGCCGCCGTGGTGCAATCGAACTCGCCGGACAGCAGGAGACGGAGCGTCTCCCGCATCGTCCATGAGTTCTCGACGATGAGGACCTTCGGCTTCACGAGACCCCGACTCTCAGGGAGGCAGCCGCCCGGCGGTGCCCGGTGCACCTTCTCTCCCCCGAAAGACCCCAGCATCACCTCGGGTGCCAACCCGGGGCAAGAGGGGGCGGCCCTCACCCAGGCTTTGGGGGGCGGCGCGCGCCGCTATTCCTCGGGCGGCGGGCTGACGAGGCCCTGACGCGAGACGGCGGAGTCGGGCTCCTCGTCGCCGCGCGCTTCCCGTTCGGGGACCTCCTGCGTCATCCATTCCTCGCCGCGCTCCACGCGTGCTTCCCACGGCGTGTCGGCGTTGGGCGTCGCGTCAGCCTCGCGCGTCAGGCGCCGCGAGACGTCCGCCGCGCCGCGATCCAACGCATCCTCGACCTGCCCCCGGTTGCGCGGCTGGAAGTTCTCCCCCGCGTGGAAGCCCGCCCGTTGGTCATCGCCGATGTCCCGGGGCCGCTCGTCCCCGGAGGAGTCCGTGTCCTTCTTGCCCTTGCCGGCCATGGTGCCGTCTCCGTGTGTCGTGGGGAGGGCGTCCACCGCGCCCTGTCCGCCACAAGTTCGGAGCGCCTCGGGCCCGGGGCAACCGGCGGGGGCTCCGCCGAGGGGAGAGGAGGCTAGCGAGGCGGGGGCGGGGCCTTCCTCGCCAGGGCCGGGCCCCCGCGCGAGAGCCGCGCCACCACGTCGGCCAACCCCGCCGTGGGCGCGGCGATGCGGCACGCCGCGCCGCCATGCACCAGCCCCACCACCTGCATCTGGGCGTCCACCAGCGGCGCTCCCGAGTCGCCCGGCCGACCCCGGACCGTCGTGAAGAGCGCCGCGGGCACATCCGGCAGGGAAGGGCAGGGGGCCAGCCGCTCCAGCAGTGCCTCCTGCGGCGCGCCAGGGCGGTCATTGCGGCCCACGAAGACGAGCGGCGCCCCCGGTGTGGGCACAGCCGCGGCGACCTCGAGCGGGCGCACCGGCGCGAGCGTGTCCAGGCGGATGAGCGCCATGTCGCGGCCCCGGTCCACGTGCACGTAGTCCCCCTCGAGCTGTTTCCCATCGAGGAGCGACAGCGTCACGCGGCGGTCCTGGGGCTGGACGCAGTGCGCGGCCGTCAGCACGTGACGTCCGTCCTCCACCACCACGCCAGCGCAGTGGCCCGGCTCCAGCGTCACCGTGGCCGCGGCCACGTCGTCCAGGTCCAGCCGCGTCTCCTCCGAGGTCTGGCAGGCCGTCAGCACCGCCACGCCCACGCCCGCCACCCACGTCCGCCTCCAGCCCCCGTGTCTCATCCGTCACCCTCGCGGCCCGCCGTCCCGGTGGGCGTCCTGCGGGGGAGGATGTGCACCCACGCCGGGGCACGGTCGGGGCAGGGCCGCCGGGCAGCCGTCCAGACGGGGCATGCGCTGTCCGGTGCTTGCCGCTCGGACACCCTGGTGCGGTGCTGCACTCAACGCCGTCTGGCACCGATGATGTGTGCCTGTCGCAAGGAAACGTGATATCCCATTAACTTCTGCATTTCGTTGACCCCGCCGGTTCCCCTTCGTGAGCGACGAGGAGAAGACAGCAGTCCTGGACGAGCGCAGCCGTCCTCCAAGTTCGTGGGGGGACCGCATTCGCACGCCCATCACCCTGCCGGGTGCGCGCGCCGGAGAGCGCCGCTCGCTGGCCGTGGGCATGGTGGTGACGGGGCGCTACCGGGTGGAAGGGCTGCTGGGCGAGGGCGGCATGGGCCGCATCTGGCTGGCGTCGGACCTGCACGAGCACCGCCGGGTGGCGCTCAAGGAGATGCAGGTCCCCGCGGGCCTGACGGCCGGCAAGACGGAGGAGCTGGTGCTGATGTTCCGGCACGAGTTCTTCGCGATGAAGAAGCTCCAGCACCCCGGCACGCTCAAGGTCTTCGACTGGGGCATGACGGAGGCCGGCAACCGCTTCATCACCATGGAGGTGGTGGACGGGCAGGACCTGAGCTCGCTGGGGCGCGAGTCGCCGCTGGACACGGCCACGCTGTACCGCGTGCTCATCCAGATGTCGCAGGTCCTGGCCTTCCTGCACTCGCGGCTGTACGTGCACTGCGACATCAAGGCCAGCAACGTCCGCATCACCCGCTCCGGCGCGGTGAAGTTGATGGACTTCGGCGTGATGCACCAGCTGGGCACGCCCAGCCCGGGCCGGCTCAAGGGCACGCTGGAGTACCTGGCGCCGGAGTGGCAGCGGGGCGCGAGCATCGACGGGCGCGCGGACCTCTACTCGCTGGGCGTCATGGCCTACTACCTGGCCACGCGGCGCCTGCCCTTCAAGCGCAACACCCCCGCGGCGCTGCTGGCGGACCACCTGACGCGTCCTCCTCCGAAGCCGTCCACGATTTGCCCGGTGGACCCGCAGCTGGAGGAGATCATCCTGCTGCTGCTGGCGAAGGACCCGCGCGAGCGCTTCCAGGACGCCAGCGAGCTGATGGAGGCGCTCTGCCACGCCAGCGGCGAGCCCATGCCGGAGGAGCCGCTGTCCGCGCGCGCCAGCTACCTGCACGTGCCGGAGGTGGTGGGGCGCGCCGCGGAGCTGGAAGCGTTGATGAACGGCCTGGCCGAGGCGGACTGGGGCCAGTCCCGCGCGGTGCTCCTGGGCGCTCCGGCGGGCGTGGGCAAGACGCGGCTGCTCCAGGAGTTCGAGCTGCAGGCGAAGCTGGCGGAGCTGCCCTTCGGCCGCGGTCAGTGCCGCGCGGAGGGACAGGCGCCGCTGACGCCCATCGTCCAGGCGGTGCGCTGCCTGGTGCCGCTCACGCCCGCGGAGATGATGGACCGCCTGGCGCCGAAGCTGCGGCAGTTGCTGCCGGGGCTGACGCCGGACGCGCCGGAGTCCCACCCCGTGGCGGGCGAGGAGAAGCTGGCCTTCTTCGGCGCCCTGGCCGAGTGGGTGCAGGCCCTGGGCCGGCGGATGACGCTGGTGCTGTGCTTCGAGGACCTGCAGTGGGCGGACAGCGCCACGCTGGAGGTGCTCAACGTCCTCATCCGCGCGCTGTACGGCACGCGCGGCATGGTGGTGGGGACGTTCCGCTCCGGTGAGCTCAGCCGGCTGAGCCTGGCCTTCCAGACGGTGGACGAGAAGATCACCACCCGCATGGACCTGGAGCCGCTGGCCGTCGAGCACGTGCGCACGCTGGTGGAGCTGGCGCTGCCGGGCCTGAGCGTGCCGGAGGCCTTCGTCACGCGGCTGCATGCCACCACGGGGGGCAACGCGTTCTTCGCCACCGAGTGTCTGCGCGCGCTGGTGGAGGAGGGCGCGCTCACGCGCGTGGGCGGCCGGTGGAGCGCGGTGGAGGGGCTGGACACTCGGCCCATGCCCGCCAGCATCCACGACGCGGTCATCGCGCGCCTGGGCAGTGCCCCGGCGGAGCAGGTGTCGCTGCTGCGCCGGCTGGCGCCCGCGGGCCGCAGCCTGGAGCTGCCCATGCTCCGCGCGCTGGCGGAGCTGCCCGAAGGCGAGCTGTTCGCGGTGCTGGACGGCATCGTGGAGCGGCAGTTCCTCCAGGAGGTGGAGGGCCGCTACGTCTTCACGCACGACACCGTTCACCAGGCCATCTACGACAGCACGCCGGAGGACGAGCGGCGCCTGGCGCACGGCCGCGTGGCGTTGGCGCTGCAGACGCTGCACTCGTCGCGGCCGGAGCTGTCGCGCACGGTGGGGTGGCACTACCTGCGCTCGTCGGAGCCGGAGCTGGCCATTGGCCCGTTGCTGGACGCGGGCCGGGCCGCCATCGAGGCGCAGGCGCTGCTGGAGGCGACGCTGCTGCTGAAGGAAGCGGCGATGTTGCTGGAGGCCGCGCCGGACTTCCCGGGCCGCGACCGGCTGCTGCTGCGCATCTGGGTGACGATGGTGGAGGTGGGGTACTCGAGCGACCCGCCCATCTCGCTCACCTTCGCGCGGAAGCTGAGCGAGCACTGGTCCTCCACGGTGGATTTGGCGGAAGGCCGCGTGCAGGCGGTGGCCGCGCTGGAGGCCGCGTGCTCGGCGCCGGAGCGGGAGCGCCCCGCGCGCCTGAAGGAGCTCTTCCGCGAGCGGGAGGCGGATTCGTTCTCGTCTCCCGCGGACGTGTTCTGGAAGCAGGCGGAGCTGCGCATCCTCCAGGCCATGGCGCTGGCCAGCGTGGGCCGCACGGAGGCCCTCTCGGACCTGCTGGCGCGCGTACGGTCCGAGCAGCCCGAGGTGTCGCCGTACCGCGCCGCGACGCTGCTGGCGCCCGCGCAGCTGTGCGCCTACACGGGCCGCTTCGCGGGCGTGCTGGAGACGCAGTACGAGCAGTTGGAGCGGCTGCGCGGTCTGCGCGAGGTGACGGGGCGGCTGCCGCGGCGTCTGGCATGGGCGCTGGGCATGGGCGGCTACATGATGAACCTGAACCTGGCGCTGCGCGGCGAGCCGCTCGACGCGCAGGCGCTTCGCGACGGGTACGCCGTGGCGGAGTCCCATGGGTTCACGGACGTGCGCGGCTTCCACCTGTTCTCGGTGGTGACGCGCGCCGCCTTCACGGGCGACGGCGCGGCCTTCGTCCCGGCCTTCACGGAGAAGACCGAGCTGGTGCGCCGGCTGGGCAACCCCCGGTTGATGGAGCGCAACCTGGCCCTCTTCACGCCGCCGTATTACCTGGAGCGCGGCGAGCACGAGCACGTGGCCGCCGTGGTGGCCCGCGCCGAGGCGCTGTCGCGCGTGCTGCCCGAGGACCGCTGGCTCCAGTGTCACCTGCGCGTGTACCAGGCGTGCCGCGACGTGCTGTTCGAGGATGCCGCGGCGGCGCGCCAGTCGCTGCCCGCGGCCCTGGCGGCGGCGCGCGAGGGCGGCATCCGCATGGAGACGCTGCTGCGCGTCTACCAGTCCCGCTTCGAGCGGGAGCAGGGCAACCTCGTCGCGGCCCAGGATGCCGCGGAGGCGGCGCTGGTTCGAGCCACCGACCCGGTGCTCGCGAACCCCTGGGATGAAATCCTCTCCCGCCGGGCGCTGGCGGCGCTGTTGCCCGGAGAGGAAGGGCTGATGCACCTGCGCCGGGCGCTCGCGCTCGCGGAGCTGACGGGCAACGTGCTTCAGGTCGGGCTGGTGCGCCTTGCGCTCGCGGAGCGCGCGCGAGATTCGGACGCGGCGGTGGTGGCGCTCGAGGCGGCGGAGGCGGCCTTCACCGACGCGCGCGCCTCCAGTCTGCTCGCGCTGACCAGCTCCCTGCGCGGCGCGCTCCAGCGCCGGGCCGAGGAGCTTCGTCAAATCGCCTGAGGCGTGCCTGGAGGACGGTCCGCGCATCCGAGGTACCCCAGGGCCACTGTGCTCCTTCCGGCGTGTGCGTCCTGTGCCGGTGCGGCCCATTCGGGCGGCGTTAGACTTGGGGCCATGCCCCACGCCCCCATCCGCTTCCTCCTCGACTACATCTCCCCGTACGCCTATCTGGCCTGGACGCGCCTGCCGGCCCTCGCCGCGCGCCATGGCCGTACCGTGGAGCCTGTCCCCGTGCTGCTGGCGGGCCTGCTCAACGCGACGGGCAACATCGGCCCCGCGGAGGTGGCGCCCAAGCGCGTCTACATCTTCAAGCAGACGCTGCGCATCGCCCACGCGTTCGGCGTGCCCTTCGCGCCGCCTCCCGCGCACCCGTTCAACCCGCTGCTCGCGCTGCGGGTGACGGCCGCCGTGGACGACCTGGAGGCCCGGGCCCGGCTGGTGAGCGCGATGTACGCGTCCGCATGGGGCGGAGGCCCCGGGCTGGAGACGCCCGAGACGGTGGGCGCCGCGATTCAGGCCGCGGGCCTGGACGCTCCGGCGCTGCTGGCCGCCGCGCAGACCCAGCCCGTGAAGGACCGGGTCCGGACCCACACCGAGGCGGCGCTGGCCGCCGGGGCCTTCGGGGTGCCCACCTACCTGGCGGACGACGAGCTGTTCTTCGGCGTCGACTCGCTGGACCACCTGGAGCAGTTCCTGCGGGGCGAGGACCCCCTCACGCCGGACGCGCTCGAGCGCTGGCGCACCCTGCCGGCCAGCGCGTCCCGGCGCTAGCGCACCGAAGCCAGCGCACGCCAGCGCCGCTTTCCGCTAGGGTCCCGGGGCCATGGTCTCCGGTCGGCCCGCCTTGTGGACCTCCTCGACGCGGCACCGCGCGCAGCTCGCGCGGGACTCCCTGTGCCTGGAGGTCCACCCCGAATGAACATCCTCGTCGAGCTGGGCATCGCCGTCGCCGGCCTCGTGCTGGCCTTCGTGCTGCTGTCCATGAACCTCTGGCGCAGCATCCTCTTCCTCTTCCCGTCCAGCGTCCGGGTGGAGCCGGAAGCGCCGGCCGACCAGATGGACCTGCCGCTGACGCTGACGGGCCGCGCCAACCAGCTCCAGGCGCTGGGCTTCGTGCCGCTGGGCAGCCACGAGGAGAAGCCGCGCCTCCAGCGCGCCACGCGCTCCTACGACTGGGCACACCCCGGTGAGCGCGTCTTCGCCACGCTCTACGCGGGGCAGGGGGGCGTCCCTCGCTTGTACCTCCTCACCCCCCTGGCGTCCGGCGGCTTCGTCATCACCGCGGACTACCGGCGCCCCGCGCTGGAGGTTCCGGGGGTCTACCTGACGGGTTCACTGGAGGACGCTCCGCCCGACCGCCTGCTGCGCGCCCACGTGCGCCGGCTGGAGGGCCTGGAGCCCGCCGGCGACTTCACTTGGGAAGGCCGGGTGGCGGCCGGGCGTTCTTGGTACCAGGGGCTTGGCCGCAAGGAAATCCGCAAACAGAACCTTCAAGGTTTGTTGTGGACCGTCATCGCGCTTGCCATCGTCGCCAGCGCCTTTTTCGGACGGCGCGGGCCCTGAGGGCCGCCGTCCCACACGTCACGACGTCACGGCGCGCGTGCACCGCGCGCCCCATGAGAGTAGGTAGACGACCACCATGAAGAGCGTGTCCAAGAACGAGGAAATCTACTTCCTGTCCGGCAAGCGCACCCCGTTTGGTACCTACGGGGGCAGCCTGAAGGACCTCAGCGCCACCGACCTCGCGGTGGAGTCCGCGAAGGCGGCCCTGGCCCAGGCGAAGGTGTCTCCGGAGGACGTGCAGCACGTCGTCTACGGCAACGTGGTGCAGACCAGCGCCGACGCCATCTACCTGCCACGCCACGTGGGCCTGCGCACCGGCGTCCCCGTCGCCGTCCCCGCGCTGGGCGTCAACCGGCTGTGCGGCTCCGGGTTCCAGGCCTTCGTCACCGCCGCGGAGATGATGCTCACCGAGCAGGCCTCCGTCGTGCTGGCCGGTGGCACCGAGTCCATGAGCCAGGCCCCCCACGTCATCCGCGGCGCCCGCTGGGGCCTGCCGCTGGGCAAGGGCGGCCTGGAGGACATGCTCTGGACGGCCCTCACCGACAGCTACACCGGTCAGGCCATGGCGCTGACGGCCGAGCAGCTCGCGGTGGACTACTCGCTGACGCAGGAGCAGGTGGACGAGTACGCCGTCCTCACCCAGAAGCGCTTCGCCGCCGCGCAGGAGGCGGGCCGCCTCCAGGACGAAATCGCCCCCGTCACGCTGAAGACGAAGAAGGGCGAGACGGTGGTGTCGCGCGACGAGCACGGCCGCCCGGAGACGACGGTGGAGGGCCTGCGCAAGCTGCCCAAGGTCTTCAAGAAGGACGGCGTGGTGCACGCGGGCGCGGCCAGCGGCATCTGCGACGGCGCGGGCTCCATGGTGATGGCCACCGGCAGCTACGTGAAGCAGCACGGCCTGAAGCCCATCGCCCGGCTCGTCAACTGGGGCATCTCCGGGTGTGACCCCAAAGTCATGGGCATCGGCCCCGCGCCGGCCATCCGGAACCTGCTGGCGCGCGCGGAGTGTCAACTGTCGGACATCGACCTCTTCGAGGTCAACGAGGCCTTCGCGCCGCAGTACCTGGCGGTGGAGAAGGAACTGGGCCTGCCGCGTGAGCGGACCAACGTGAATGGCGGCGCCATCGCCGTGGGCCACCCGCTGGGCGCCTCGGGCGCGCGCATCACCACCACCCTGGTGTACGAGCTCAAGCGCCGCGGCGGCCGCTATGGTATCGGGTCCGCCTGCATCGGTGGCGGCCAGGGCATCGCGGTGCTCGTCGAGGCGCTCTGATGGCACACGACTTCCAACCAGGACGCGAGATGAGCAACGAGGTGGACGCCAAGACGGCGCGTGAGCGGGCCAAGGCCATCGCGGAGCAGCGCCGCGCGGAGCGTCGCAACCGCAAGCGCAAGTGCGTGGTGTGCGGCGTCGAGGAGAGCGACAAGACGCCCCTCACGGCGCACCCCGAAGGCATCGGCCCGGCCTGCAAGGACGAGGTGACGTGCCTGGCTCGCAAGGCCGCCAGCAGCCGGTGAAGTCCCAGGGCCCCGGCCTCGCAGTGCGTGCGAGGGCGGGGCGCCCACCCAGGGGTGGGTAATTCAGGCCGCGCAAGGGCCGGATTGTCGGCGGCGTTTCTTGATGGCGGAATCGTCTCGGGGTAAACGTCCAGAATCTCTGGTTTAGACGAGGGTCGGAATGGGCGTTATCAGCTTCACGGGCGTCAAGGTGTTCTCCACCACGCTCGCGCGTGACCGCGAGAACATGGGTGAGAACATCACCAAGTGGCTCAAGGAGAACCCCCACGTCGAGGTGGTGGACAGGGTGGTGACGCAGTCCTCCGACAAGGAGTTCCACTGTCTGACCATCACGCTCTTCTACAAGGCGAAGGCCTGAACGGCCGCGCGACGACTGAAGCGGCGTAGGTGTGCGAGGGCGCTCTCCCCGGTGTGTCGGGGAGCGGCGCCCTTCGTCGTTTGGGGTTGCGAAGCGAGCGGTGTTCCACCACCTTTGGACGGCTCTTGAGCAACGAGAGGATGGTGTACTGAATGCGACCGATGCGGAGCTTCGGCGGCGGGGGCGGCGGTATGGGGCTGCCCGGCCTGGAGACCATGGCGTCCAAGCTGGCGGTGGCGCTGGTGGCCGGCTCCGTGCTGTTCCACCTGACGAAGGCCCAGTCCGGCAACCTGCTGCTGCTCATCCCGGAGCTGGTGGTCCGCGGGCCCTTCCTCTGGCAGCCGCTCACCTACGCCTTCATCGAGTCCAGCCCGATTGGCATCATCTTCGGGGCCATCATCACCTGGTCCATTGGCGGCTACCTGGAGTCCATCTGGGGCGGCAAGCGGCTCCTGATGGTGGCGGTGGGCATCGCCGTGAGCGCGGGCGTGCTGACCACGCTGCTGGCCCTGTTCGTGCCTGGCGCGACGGTGCAGGCCTACGCCGGCGGCAACGTGATGACGTCGGTGCTGTGGGTGTCCTACGGGCTCACCATTGGCCGGGGGCAGACGAACTTCTGGGGGCTGCCGCTCTCGGGTAACGCCCTGGCGGGCATCGGCGCGGGCTTCGTCGTCCTGTCGGCCATCACGTCGGGCTGGCAGACGCAGGTCCCGGACCTGCTGGGCCTGTGCATGGCGTTCGCCTACGTGCGCGGCGCGAACCCGCGCAAGCTGTGGCTGACCCTGCAGCACTGGCGGCTGCAGCGTCAGTTGAAGGGCCGCTCCAAGCACCTGCAGGTGGTGCGGCAGGACCGGCCCGACCGGGACCAGTACCTCAACTGACGCCGGGCTGGCGGCTCAGTGGGCCGCCTCCGGGTGGCCATACTGCTTGAGCTTCCGGTAGAGCGTCGCCACGCCGATGTCGAGCTGCTCGGCGGTGCGCGCGCGGTTGCCGCCATTCTGGGCCAGCACCGCGAGGATGTAGTGCTTCTCCACGTCCTCCAGCCGCCGCGGGTTGTCCGTGGGCACCAGGCTGGGGGGCGCGGCGCGGACCTCCTCGGGCAGGTCCTCCCGCTCCACGCGCGTGCCCTCGCACAGGGCGACGGCGCGCTCCACCGCGTTGCCCAATTCGCGCACGTTGCCAGGCCACGGGTAGCGGAGGAGCTGATCCGCCGCGTCGGGAGACAGGCCGGACACCCGCCGGCCCAGCCGCTCTCCGGCCTCGGCGAGCAGCAGCCGCGCCAGGGGCAGCACGTCGTCGCGGCGGTCCCTCAGCGGCGGAATCTTCAGCTCGATGACGCGCAGCCGGTAGTAGAGGTCCTGCCGGAAGCGGCCCAGCCGCACCTCCTCGGCGAGGTCGCGGTTGGTGGCGGCGACGAGCCGCACGTCCACCTTGCGGCTGGTGTTCTCCCCCACGCGGCGGACCTCACGCTCCTGGAGCACGCGCAGCAGCTTGGCCTGCATGGACGGGGGCACCTCGCCCACCTCGTCCAGGAAGAGGGTGCCGCCGTGGGCCGCCTCGAAGAGGCCCGCCCTGTCGCTGGTGGCGCCGGTGAAGGCGCCGCGCACGTGGCCGAAGAGCTCGCTCTCCAGCAGGCTCTCGGTGACGGCGGCGCAGTTGACGGCGACGAAGGCCTTGTGCGCGCGGCCGGACTCGTCGTGGATGAGCCGCGCGATGCGCTCCTTGCCCACGCCGCTCTCGCCGGTGACGAGCACCGTGGAGTCCACCTTCGCCGCCCGCCGCGCCAGGTTGATGATCCGCTGCATCGCCTCCGAGCGCGCCACCATGCCCGCCGGGTCCTCCGTCACGCCCGCGCGCGCCAGGGACTGCCGCTTCGCGCGCAGCTTGCGCTCCGTCTGCCGCAGCGCCTCCGTCACCTGCGCCAGCGTGCCTTCCATGCACTGCGTTTCGTAGAAGCGCAGCACCTCGGCGCACTCGGTGCTCCACTCGTCGGCGGGCCGGCCCACGTAGTGGCAGGCCGCGTCGCCCCTGCCCACGCAGCGCAGCTCCGTGCCGTAGATGGGCTTGCCGTTGACGTAGCTCATGTAGCCGGACGCGAAGCCGGTGAGGCTCCAGCACACGGGCTGGTCGGCCTGGCCCAGGTGCAACAGGTGCTGCTCGGCTTCGTAGGAGTCACGCCACTGGGCCTCGGCGAAGGGCTCCGGGCCCTCGTCCGCCCGGCGCTCCACCGGCTCCACCCGGACCTGTCCCTGGAGCGTGTGCAGCCGCCCGCCCGCGCGCCGCCACAGCGACTCATCCTTCCAGGGCACCGCGCCCTTCATCGCCTCGGCGGTGCGCCAGCCGTGCGCGTAGCCCAGCCGCGTGAAGGTGCCGCGCGCCGCCGTCATCCCCATCAACCCGATGAGCTCCTTGCGCAGCAGCCCCAGGGCCACCGGGTCCATCAGCAGCACCCGCTGGCCTCCGAAGTGGATGAGCCCGCCCCCTGGCTCGAAGGTCAGCAGCTCACTCAAGTCCAACTCGAAACGGCCACCCACGCTGTACGGCTCCTTCCAGAATGAGTTGAGTCTCTATCGTTTTGAGAGCGTCTCTGCACGGCTGGATGAACGTTGGGAGCAAATCCAATAGGTTGGACTTTTGTGTGTCCTGGTCCTGCGGTTGCATTAGAAGGCGGCCGACATGGCGGACGAGCTCGACAGACGCGTGGTTCTCCAAGGCGCGGCGGCGGCCGGGGTGGCGGGCGTGCTGGGCGCGGGTGGCCCGGGAAGCAGCCAGGCGGTGGCGCCGGCGGCGTTCATCTCCCATGGCTCGCCCATGGTGGCGCTGGATTCGGATGCATATCCGCAGGCGCTGCGCCGCTTCGGTGGCGAGTCGCCGGTGCGCGCGCTGGTGGTGGTGTCCGCCCATTGGGAGACGCCCGGTGAGGTCCGCGTCACCTCGAGCGCGCAGCCCGCGCTCATCCATGATTTCTACGGGTTTCCGGAGGCGCTCTACCGCCTGCGCTATGGCGCGCCCGGTGCGCCTTCGCTGGCCGAGGACGTCGTCTCGCGGTTGAAGGCGGGCGGACTGCCGACGGTGGCCGACAGCGAGCGCGGGTGGGACCACGGCGCGTGGGTGCCGCTGCTGCACGCCTTCCCGGAGGCGAAGCTCCCCGTGGTGCAGGTGTCCATGCCGCTGGGGGCGAGCCCCGCGGACGTGGCCCGCATGGGCGAGCTGCTGCGTCCGCTGCGCGCGCAGGGCGTGCTGCTGATGGGCAGCGGCGGCATCGTCCACAACCTGCGCCGCCTGAATTTCCAAGAGAAGGCCGCGTCCGTCGAGCCGTGGGCCGAGGCCTTCGACGCGTGGATTGCCCGCAAGCTGGAGGCGCGTGACTTCACCGGCCTTCAATCCTGGTTGGACGCACCGAACGCGCGGCTCGCGCATCCAAGGGCCGAGCATTTGATGCCGCTCTATTTCGTCCTCGGAGCTGCCCTCCCCGAGGACCGCCTCACCCCCGTATTCGAGGGCTTCCATCACGGAACCTTGTCCATGCGCAGCTTCGCGCTGCGCGCCTGACTTTCGTTGTCACTCCAAGGAGCACACTCACCATGAAGACGTCCCTGAAGAGCGCCGTTGCCCTGATGTTCGCCCTCCCGTCGATGGCGCTGGCCTCCACCTGGAAGGTGGACGAGTCGCACTCCAACGCGGGCTTTGCCATCCGTCACATGATGGTCTCCAACGTCAACGGCTCCATCAACGTGAAGAGCGGCACCGTCAACCTGGACGACAAGGACGTCACCAAGTCCACCGTCGAGGCCGTGCTGGACGCGACCTCCATCAACACGGGCAACGCGAAGCGCGACGAGCACCTGAAGGCGCCTGACTTCTTCGACACCGCGAAGTTCCCGGAGATCACCTTCAAGTCCACCAAGGTGCAGAAGGCGGGCGCGGGCAAGCTGAAGGTCTCCGGCGACCTGACCATGCACGGTGTCACCAAGCCCGTCGTCCTGGACGTCACGGGCCCGTCGAAGGAGTCCAAGGACCCCTGGGGCAACACCCGCACGGGCGTGACGGCGTCCACCAAGCTGAACCGCAAGGACTTCGGCCTGACCTACAACCAGGCGCTGGAGACGGGCGGCGTGGCGGTGGGTGAGGAAGTCACGGTGAGCCTGGACCTGTCGCTGGTGAAGCAGGGCGACGCCGCCGCGACCGAGAAGAAGTAGTCAGCGTTTCTCCGGCACCCGCCGGGCTGAAATGACAGAGGGGCTCCCACGGTGGTGGGGGCCCCTCTTTCATTTGCGGGGCTGGGGGCCCCGCGCTCGCTTCATGCCCCCGGGCGGGGCCCCGCCTCAGCCCTCGGCCACCGCCTGCACGCTGGAGCGGTAGATGAAGATGCGCGCGGTGTTGGTGCGCTGGTCGGCGGGGATGACGAAGAAGCCCGGCGTGCTGCCCTGGAAGTCCTGGGAGAAGCCGGCGACCTGGCGGCCGTCGTTGAAGGTGACGCGAATCTTCTGACCCTCGGCCTGCGGCTGGCGCGCGCCCGCGGGGAGCATGAAGAAGATGGCCTTCACGCGCTTGCCGGGAATCTGCTCGGCGGCGAAGCCACTCTGCTGCTCCAGCGAGATGACGTCGTCGAGCAGGTCCGCGTCGCGGATGGTGCCGCGCTTCACCTGGCCCTCCACCGTGTGGATGATGACGCGATGCTCGCCCTCCACGAAGGAGGTGAGCGCCGTCCCGCCGACGATGGCGGTGTCATCGAAGAGCGGCTCGCGCTCGGCGGCGAGGTGGTTGGCGGGGGTGGGCGGGATGACGGCGGCGGGGCGGAGTGCCTGCGCCGCGGCTCCGACGCCCGCCGCGCCCATCGCCGCCTGGGCGTAGGGGGCGGGCGGGACGACCACCGGCTGCGCGGGAGCCGTGGGGAGCGCCGCGACGGGCGCGGGCGGCACCACGACCTCCTCCTCGACGTCGATGTCCGAGACTTCCTGCTCGAGCTCCATCGAGACCTCTTCGGCCTCCTCGATGGGCTCTGCCTCGGAGTAGTCCTGCGCGGGCGCGCCGAACGGGTTTTCCGCCGGGGCGGCCCACTGCGCCGCTGGAGCGGGCGCGCTGTCCTCGATGGGCTCGGCCTCCCAGGTGGAGGCCTCTTCGACGGGCTCGGCCTCCATCATCGGCTCGACGTCGACGGGCGCGTCGCTCCACTCCGCCGCGGCGGGTTCGGCGGACCACGCGGGGGCGGCTTCAGGCTCCGCCGTGGCCCACGCCGGCTGCTGCTCCGCGGGGGCTTCCCAGGTGGCGGAGCCGTCACTGGACGCGGACCACTCGGAGGTCTCCGGCGTGGCGGAGGTCCATGCGTTGGCCTGGGCGTCGTGGCCCGTGTTCGACGCGGACCACTCGGCGCCCGGCGTGGGCTCGGCGGCCGGGTCTGCCCAGTTGGACTGCGCGGCTTCCGGGGTGGTGGCGCCGGACTCGGAGGCGGCCCATTCCGGCTGCGACTCTTCGATGGGGGACGCCCACTCTTCCTGGACGGCCTCGGGCGCGATCTCCTCGACGGGAGCGGCCCACGCCGGCTGCGCGCCGTTCACTTCGGGCGTGGCGCTCCAGCCCTGGTGCGCGGGGGCGGCCGTGGTGTCTTCCGTCGTGGCCCATTCCGGCTGGGCCTCCTCGGGCTCGGCCCACTCGGCTTGCACTTCGATGGGCTCGGCTTCGGGCTCCGGCTCCGCGGGGGCAGACCCGCCGCCCTGGACCTGCTCCGACGTGGTGGCGGTGTCGGTCCACTCCGCCTGGACTTCGGCGGGATCGGCGGTCCACTCGGGCTGGGCCGTGTGGGCCGCATCCGTGGACCACTCCGCCTGGACCTCAGCGGGCTCTGCGGTCCACTCGGCCTGCGCGGCGCCGGTCGTGTCAGCGCTCGCGGACCACTCGGACGTGGCGGGCGCGGACGTGTCGGGCGTCGCGGCCCATTCGGCCTGAGCCGTGCCGGTCGCGGTGGCGTCAGCAGTCCACTCGGCCTGGGCCTCGGTGGCTTCGGGCGTCGCCCACTCGGGCTGCGCCGGGGTGGCTTCAGCCGTGGCCCACTCCGCCTGAGCCGGAGCGGCCTCCGTCGTGGCCCACTCCGCCTGGGGGGCGCTGGTCTCCGGCGTCGCCCACTCAGACTGAGCCGGGGTGGCCTCTGGCGAGGCCCATTCCGCCTGGGGCTCGGTGGCTTCAGCCGTGGCCCACTCCGGCTGTGCGGAGGTGGCGTCGGTGCCAGCCGTCCACGTGGGCTGTGCCTCGGTGTTTTCGGGCGTGGCCCAGTCCTGCTGGGCAGTGGTGGCGTCGGTGCCGGTGGTCCACTCGGCTTGGGCCTCGGTGGCTTCGGGCGTGGCCCACTCTGGCTGTGCTGCGCCCGTGGTCCACTCGGCTTGGGCCCCGGTGGCTTCCGGCGTGGCCCACTGCGCCTGAGCGGGCTCGGTGCTGGTGGCCCAGTCCTCCGCAGCGGGAGCCGCGGTTTCCGTCGCAGCCCATTCCGGCTGCGCGGTGCCCGTGGCATTCGCGTTGGAGGCCCACTCGGAGTGTCCGGCGGCGCTGGTGGCCTCCGCGGGCTCTGCCCACTCGGCTTGCGCTTCGATGGTGGGGGACTCTTCCGAAGTCGCCCACTCCGATTGGGCAGGGTTGGTGGCGTCGGCGTTGGCGGACCACTCGGCCTGGTCCGAAGCGGGAGCCGATGCCTCCGCGGTCGCCCATTCGGATTGAACGGTGTCCGCCGAGTTGGTGCTGGCAGACCACTCCGCCTGAGGCTCAGCGGGCGCCGCGGCTTCCGCTGGGGCCCATTCGGGCAGAGGCTCGCTCGTGGACGCCCACTCGGTGGGAGCCCGCGCGGGGGCCGCCTCAGGAGCGGCGGACCACTCGGCCTGGGGCTCGGTGGAGGAGGACGCTTCCGAAGACCACTCGGCTTGGACCTCAATCTCGGCGGCGTCCGTGGATGCAGACCACTCGGCTTGCGCCTCGGGCGCTACGTCTTCGGCGGTCGCCCACTCAGGCTGCTGCTCCGCACCAGCCGCCTCAGCGCTGGTCCACGTGGCCTGGGACTCGGTCGCGGTCGGTTCCGCGGCCCACTCGGGCTGCGGCTCCGCGGTGGTGGCTTCAGCGGTGGTCCACTCAGGCTGGGGCTCCGTGGTGGCCGTTTCAGCGGTGGCCCATTCGGGCTGCGACTCTGCCGAAGAGGCTTCCGTGGTGGTCCACTCGGGCTGTGGCTCCGCTGCGGTGGCTGCGGTGTTCGCCCACGCCGACTGGGACTCAGCGGGAGTTGCTTCCGAAGTCGCCCACTCGGACTTCGAATCAGTCGACGTGGCCTCGGTGGTGGCCCACTCGGACTGCTGGTCCGAAGTTGCACCTTCAACGGGGGCCCACGTGGGCTGAGACTCTGCGGCGGCTGCGTCGGTAGAGGCCCATTCGGAATGAGCCGCAGCAGGCGCTTCTGCTGTAGCCCATTCGGATTGCGCCGCAGTGGTGGACGCTTCCTCCGTGGCCCATTCCGGCTGGGCCTCAATGGTGGCCGTTTCAGGAGTGGCCCATTCGGGCTGAACTTCCGCAGCCGGTGTTTCGGTGGCGGCCCACTCGGGCTGGGCTTCGCCTGAAGAGGCTTCCGCCGTGGCCCACTCAGACTGGGACGCAGTGGCGCTGGCTTCAGAGGTGGCCCACTCAGGCTGGGACTCAGTCGAAGCAGCCTCCGGGGTGGACCACTCGGGCTGGGCCTCGGTGGCGCTGACTTCGGCGGTGGCCCACTCAGGCTGGGCCTCGGTCGAAGCGGCCTCCGAGGTGGCCCACTCGGGCTGGGCCTCGGTGGCGCTGACTTCGGCCGTCGCCCACTCAGGCTGGGGCTCAGCGGAAGTGGCTTCCGGGGTGACCCACTCGGGCTGGAGCTCGGAGGTCGCCGTTTCGGTGGTCGCCCACTCGGTCTGCGCTGGAGCGGCGTTCTCGGTGGTCGCCCACTCGGACTGGGTCGCTGCGGTCGCTTCGCCCGTGGACCACTCCGTTTGGGCCTGCTCGGGTGCAGCAGCCTCTGCCGGCGTCGCCCATTCCGGCTGCGCCTCGGCGGCAGGCGCTTCGGCGGAGGCCCATTCCGGCTGCGCGTCCGCGGAATCGGCGGTCCACTCCGCCTGCGCCGCCTCGGGCTCCGCGGTCCATTCCGCTTGAGCGCTCGTCTCTGCGGTCTCCGTGGACGCGGCCCACTCGGGCTGCGCCTGGGTGGTCACCGGCGTCGATGTCCACTCGGACGTGGTGGCGGCGGGGGCGGTCCACTCCGTTTGCGTTTCGCTCGAAGGCTCCGCCCACTCGGCCTGAAGCTCAACGGGAGCTTCGGCTTCGGAATGCGTCGCGGTCGCGGTCGCGGCCAGCGCGTTGGCGGCGTCCCACTGGGGCGTGGTGGATTCCTCCGCGGGCTCGGACGCGGAGACCCACTCGGATTGCAGCTCGATGGCTTCCGGCTCGCTGTCCGGCAGCGCCATGCCCCGGTCGTCCGACTGTGCGAACTGCCCGTGGCTCAGGAACTCGTTCGCCGCCGCGAGGGGTACGGCCTCCTCGGGGTTCCCGCTCAGGTCGAACATCTCCTCGGCGGATGGCGCGACCGCCGTGTGCTGCGCGGCAGCGCGCGGCGGATCCCCCGCGACCGAGAGCGTGTCGGCGTGGAGGTTCGGGCCCACCTGCACCGGGTGGATTTCGAGGGACGGAACGTCCGAGGTCGCGAAGGGCTCGGCGGTCTGCGCGTAAACCGCGTCGTGCGTGGCGTCCGCGGTGACATCGACCACTTCCAGCGTGGGCGTCTCGCCGCTGTCGTGCGCCGCCACGGCGGAGTGCTCGGGCGCCGCTTCGACGTCCGTGCCGTCGAGCGTGGGCGCTTCAGCCGCGACTTCCGTCGAGTCCAGCTCCAGCGTGGGAACGCTCTCGCTCACGTCGGACGCGTCGAGCGCAATCTCCGCGGGGGCGTCGTCCGTCGTGGACGTGGAGACGTCCGCGGCGTCGAGGGCAATCTCCGTGACCTGCGCGTCGGACGCGACATCGGACGCATCCAGCGCGATCTCCGCCTCCGCGGGCGCAGGCTCGCTCACGTCGGACGCGTCGAGCGCAATCTCCGCGGGCGCGTCGTCCTGTGCGCTCGCGGCCTCTGCTGTACCCGCCGCTTCGAGCGCCAGTTCCGCGTACTGCGCATCGCCCGTCGGAGCCTCTTCGGAGCTGTCGACGGACGCATCGGCGGTGCTGATGTCCGCGACATCGAGCGGAGCCTCCGTGTCGCTCGACAACGCCGTGTCCGCATGGGCCACGGTGGAATCCAGCGTCGCAGCGTGCGCGTCGTCGGCGACACCCGACGCAGCGTCGGTGTCCACCGCGCCCGCGTCGGTGACGTATGCCGCGTCCGAGGACAGCGAACCGGGCGCGACCTCGTTGACGTCCGAGGTACCGGCCACCGCGTTGGACGCCTCCGCGAACGCAGGCTCGAACGCGTGGTGGCTCACATCGGTGACGTCGACGGTCGCGTCCGTATACGCAGCGACAGGCGCACTCGCGTTGGAGTCATCGCTCACCTCGGACGCGTCGAGCGCGATCTCCGCGGGCTCCGCCGAGACCGCATCGGAAGCGATTTCGGAGGACGGCACATCCTGCGCGGCGGCATCCGGGAACGTCTCGGCGCTCGCATCCAGTTCGATGGCAGGCGTTTCGGCACGGGCCGAGACCTCCAGCTCGGAAGCCGAGGCTTCGAGCATGTCGGTGGCGTCGAGGGCAATCTCCGCGTCGGGAGTCGCCTCGGGCTCGGCCATCGCGGCGACGTCGATGAGGTCACCGGCATCCGCGACTTCCGTCGGCTCGGCCTCGACGGCGAGCGGCGCGGAGGCCCACGCGTCGTCGATGGGCGCGGGCGTCAGCTCCTGGGCCAGCACGGGCTCGCTCTCCGTGGCGCCGTCCACCAACTCGATTTCGGAGGAGGGGACTTCCACTTCGACCGAGGACTGGGCGTCCGCGTCGGGAGCCGACTCGACCTCCATCGACAGGTCGGCGAAGGAGTCCTCCAGCGAGGTCTCCGGCGCGGCGGCGACAGGGGCCTGCGGCTCGGCGCTGACGTCGGAGAAGTCATCCTCCGCCACGTTCACCGCTTCGGGCTGCGGGTCATGCTGAAGATCCGCGGTGACATCCGCGAACGACGCGGACGGGTCTTCCACCGCGTCCTCGGCGGACAGCTCCACGGCCGGTTCGTCGTCGCTGGGAGCGTCGTCGCTGACTGGCTCCGCGTGCGCCTGCGCCGAGGCCTGTTCGCTGGCACCAGGCGTCATCCACGGCGCCGGTTCGCTCAGCGCGGGGATGTCGATGTCATCGGCGAGGCTGAGATTGTCCGGCTCCGCCGCGGGCTGGGGCGCCACCTCGGCGGGGTAGGCCTGCTGTGCCTGGGCATCCGTCTGCCACGCACTCGCATCACCCTGGGCATTCGGCTCATAGCCCTGCTGCGCGTAGGCCTGGGCGTTCGGGTCATAGCCCTGCTGCGCGTAGACCTGAGCGTTCGGGTCGTAACCCTGCTGCGCGTAAGCCTGGGCGTTCGGGTCATAGCCCTGCTGGGCGTAGGCCTGCGCGTTCGGGTCGTAACCCTGCTGCGCGTACGCCTGCGCGTTCGGGTCATAGCCCTGCTGCGCATACGCCTGAGCGTTCGGGTCATAGCCCTGCTGCGCGTACGCCTGCGCGTTCGGGTCGTAACCCTGCTGCGCATACGCCTGGGCGTTCGGGTCATAGCCCTGCTGCGCATACGCCTGAGCGTTCGGGTCGTAACCCTGGCTGGGATCGTAGCCGGCGGGGTAGGGGTACCACTGGCCGTCGGCGGCGTAGTAGCCCTGGGGCTGCTGCTCGTAGCCGGCGGGGTAGGGGTACCACTGGCCGTCGGCGGCGTAGTAGCCCTGAGGTGCGGCCTGTTGCTGCCAGGCGGAGGCGTCCGCGGCTGGAGCGTCGTCCACGCCCAGCTGCGTGCGCAGCTCGATCCAGCGCGCCTCCTCCACGGGAGACAGGCTTCCCAGCTTCCGCTTCTCATCGAGGAAGCGGAATTCTCTCATCGCCGCGCGCGTGTCCGACATCCGTCACCTTGCTGCAGACGGCGAACAACCGGGCTACCGCCGCAGCGTAAATAGAGGGGGCTGCGAGTCTAGGGGACTCCTGGGAACGGGTAAACCAATTGGCCCGGGCCCGGTTGGCAGCCTCCCCTACTGGAGAGCGGCCCGGACGTCCTCGTCGAGGGTCGCCCGCGTCCGGCCGTAGTGCTCGGTGAGGGCCTCGTCGATGGGTCTTCCCCGTCCCACCTCACGGACCATGGTGAGGAACCGGCCCGTGCCGCCCCGCTTCACCAGCTCCCGGACGGCGATGGCGGAGGTGGCGTAGGCCACGGCGGGGTTGCGCTGCATGATGAGGGACTGGCCCTCCAGGTGCGCCAGCTTGGGCAGCGAGTTCGCCTTGGCGGCCTGCGCCATGTAGTTGCGGACCGTCCGGTTCGGCTCCTCGCCGCCCATGTAGCGCCACTCCACGTACTCGGCGAGGCCCTCGTTCATCCAGACGGGGAGGTTGTTGCCACGGCCGTCGCAGAAGTCGTCCAGCGCGGCGTGGACGTACTCGTGGACCAGGGTGGCCTTGGTCTGGGGCGTGAGCTCGGCCGCGTCGTTGAGGCGGATGGCGTTGTCGGCGTAGAGGCCGGCCACGGCGCGGGCCCGGGTCGCGCCGAAGTGCGTCTGGAACTCGGCCAGGGTGTAGAGGATGACCTCCACCGGGGCCTGGCGCACCTCGCCCAGCATGCTGCGGGTGAAGTCATAGGCCTCGTCCAGCGCGGCGACGACGCGGCCCTCGTACTCGGCGCGCTGCCCGAAATCACGCTCGTTGTTGAAGTACCGGATGACGAAGCGGCTGTTCGAGCGCGTCCGCATGCCGTCCGGACCGGTGCCGGATTCGTAGTTGAGGCTGGCCGAGCGCGTGACGCTCCGGCCCTGCCCGGCCACCGCGGGCTGGACGTCGGCCGTGGTACCTCCGGGGCGCCGGCCCGTGACGCCGCTCATCCGCTGCTCCAGGCGCTCCGCCTCCCGCCGCGCGGCGCCCTCCTCGGACGCCTTGGCGCGGGCCTGCTGGAGCAGCCGCTTCGCATCGCCCGCTTCCTTCGCGCGGGCGGGGACCTTCTCCAGCGCCGCCACCGCGCCCGCCGCGTCCTGTTCCTCCAGCAGCAGCTTCCCCAGCTCCAGGCCGAAGGCGCCGTCCTTGGGGTGCTTCGTCAGGCCCTTGCGCAGGGCGGCCTCCGCGGCGGCCCGCTGGTCCGTCTTGCGCGCGCTCCGGGCCAGGCACCGCAGCGCGCCCGCGGATTCGTCGTAGAGGGCGGCGCGCTCACCCATCGAGTACGCCATCACCGGGTCCTCGTCCTTCAGCGCCTCGCAGCCCTGCGTCAGCGCCGCGGAGACGGGGCCCCGCTGCGGCGCCGGAACGTCCGTCGCGTCTCCGGCGGAGAAGGCCAGATAGAGCTCCTCCCAGGAGCGGCTGGCGGCGAGCGACTTCGCCTTCTGCGCGGGCGAAGGAGGTGCGGCGGTCAGCAGGAGGGCGGAGAGCAGGGCGGCAGGGCTCATGCCCCGAGTATCGCCGGACTCGGGCGCGCGGGCGCAAGGCCCACCCGCCCCGCGGTGCTACTTGCGAGCCACCTGCCAGCCGAGCTTGTGCAGCGTCCGTTCCAACTCCTCGATCTGCGCCGGGCCGGTGGTCTCCAGCGTCACCTCCACCATGGCCTCGCCCAGGCCCGCCTTGGAGAAGGCGCGCTCGTGGTGGATCTCCACCACGTTGGCGCGCAGGTCGGCCACCTGCGACGTGAGCTTCGCGAGCATGCCGGGCCGGTCCGGCAGCCGCACCTCCAACTGCACCAGACGCCCGGCCTTCACCAAGCCGCGCTCGATGATGCGGCTGATGACGTTCATGTCGATGTTGCCGCCGCTGAGGATGATGGCGGTGCGCTTGCCCTTCGCCATGGGCACCTCGCCGCTGAGCAGCGCCGCCAGTCCCACCGCGCCCGCGCCCTCCACCACGCTCTTCTCCTGCTCCAGCAGCGTGAGGATGGCTGCGGCGATTTCCTCCTCGTCCACGGCGACGACGTCATCCACGTACTTGCGCACCATGGGGAAGGTGAGGTCCCCCACGCGCTTCACCGCGATGCCATCCGCGATGGTGGTGCCCGCCGCGGCGAGCAGCACGCGCTCGTCCGCCTCCAGCGACGCCTTCATGCTGGCGATGGTCTCCGCCTGCACGCCCACCACGCGGATGTCCGGCCGCGTCTCCTTCAGCGCGCACGCGATGCCGGAGATGAGCCCGCCGCCGCCAATGGGCACGAGCACCACCTCCAAATCAGGGCACTGCTCCAGCAGCTCCAGGCCAATGGTGCCCTGTCCGGCGATGACGTGCGGGTCGTTGAAGGGGTGGATGAAGACGCGGTCCTCCGCCTTCTGGATGCGCAGCGCCTCGGCGTAGGCCTCGTCGTAGTTGCTGCCCTTGAGCACCACGCGCGCGCCGTAGTCGTCCTTGGTGCGCGACACCTTGATGAGCGGCGTGCGCTCCGGCATCACGATGGTGGCATTCACGCCCAGCCGCCGCGCGTGGTACGCGACGCCCTGCGCGTGGTTGCCGGCCGACGCGGCGATGACGCCCCGGCGCCGCTCGTCCTCCGTCAGCGTCAGCAGCTTGTTGAGGGCGCCGCGCTCCTTGAAGGCCCCGGTGCGCTGCAGGTTCTCCAGCTTGAAGAACACCGCGGCGCACTCCGTCCGCTCCGTGAAGTGGTCCGACTGCGGGCAGGGCGTGGGGCGGATGGCCGAGCGGATGCGCTCTCGCGCGGCCTGGATGTCCTGGAGGGTGACCATGGCCGCGCCTCTATCGGAAGCGCGCCCCGGGTGGAAGGGACAGGCGGGATGGGCTCGCCGCGTTGCTCGCTTGTTGCGCCGCGTCAGATGCCGCGCAGCACCGTGGCCTTGCCCACACGGCCGATGGCCAGGATGTACGCGGCCGTCCGCATGGAAACCTTCCGCGAGCGGGCCACCTGGGCCACGCGCTCGTAGGCCTCCTTCATGGACTTCTCCAGCTCCGCGTTGACGCGGTCCTCTTCCCAGGACAGGTGCTGGAGGTTCTGCACCCACTCGAAGTAGCTGACCGTCACGCCGCCGGCGCTGGCGAGCACGTCCGGCACCACGAAGATGCCGCGCTTCTCGAAGACCTCGTCCGCCTCCGGCTGGGTGGGGCCGTTGGCGCCTTCGATGATGAGCTTCGCGCGCACGGCGTGGGCATTCTCGCGGGTGAGCACATGGCCCAGCGCCGCGGGGATGAGGACCTCGCAGTCCGCGCCCAGCACGTCTTCGTTGCTGCACGAAGCACCGCCGCTGAAGCCCGCCACGGTGCCGGTGCGCTTCACGTGCTCGAAGAGGGAGGGGATGTCCAGGCCCTGCGGGTTGCGCACGCCGCCCAGCGCGTCCGCCACCGCCACCACCACGCCGCCGTCCTCCCAGAGGAGCTGCGCGGTGTGGCCTCCCACGTTGCCGAAGCCCTGGAGCGCGAAGCGCGTGCCCTTCACCGGCAGGCCCAGGTCCCGCAGGATTTCACGCGCGACGTAGAGCAGGCCCCGGCCGGTGGCGGCCTCGCGGCCCTTGGAGCCGTAGAGCTCCAGCGGCTTGCCCGTCACCACCGCCGGCGAGTGGCCGTGGTAGCGCGAGTACTGGTCCATGATCCACGCCATCACCTGGGGGTTGGTGTTGACGTCCGGCGCCGCGATGTCGCGGGTGGGCCCGATGACGTCCTGCACCTGGTCCACGAACTTCCGGGTGAGGCGCTCCAGCTCCTTGATGCTCAGCTGGGACGGGTCGCAGGCGATGCCGCCCTTGGCGCCGCCATAGGGGACATTCACCACGGCCGTCTTCCACGTCATCAGCGACGCGAGCGACGCGCACTCGTCCTGGTCCAGCAGCGGGTGGTAGCGCAGGCCGCCCTTCATGGGGCCGCGGCTGTTGTCGTGCTGGATGCGGTAGCCGAGGAACGTGCGAATCTCGCCCGAGTCCATCTCGATGGAGACCTGCACCTTCACCTCGCGCAGCGGCGTGGCGAGCAGCGTCTCGATGGGGGTTCCCACGTCCATGATCCGCGCGGCTTTGCGGAAGTAGTAGTTGGTACCCTCGACGGCGCTCATGTGTCGGCAAGCTCCTGGATGGCGGCGCGCGCGACCTTAACAGAAGGGGTGCGCTACCATAGTTAATGGCCATGCCTCCCGAACCGCCGGACGCTTCCACCGTGAGCGGACACCTCCAGGGCCTGGCCCGGCGCATCCGCGCGCTCCGGGAGCGGCGGGGCCTCACCCAGGAGGACTTCGCCGCCCGCTGCGGCATCTCCGTGTCCTTCGCCTCGCTCCTGGAGCGCGGCGAGCGCAGCCCCAGCTACGAGACGCTGCTCCAGGTGGCCGCCGCGCTCCAGCTCCCGCTGTACGAGCTGCTGCGGCTGGAGGACACGCAGGACGCCGGCGTCCACCGACTGGAGACCTTCGTCCGCTCCCGGGGCCTGTCGCGCGGAGACGTGGACCGGCTGCTGACGGTGGCGGAGGTGATGTTCAACGAGCCCTCGGCGCGAGGAAGCGCGGACAGCGCGCCCGCCCCGCCGGAGCCCGCCCGCTGCGGCGAGCCCGGCTGTGAGAAGCCGCTGCTCGCCCGGGGCCTGTGCGCCGCGCACTACCACCGCGCGCGGCGCAGGAAGGCCGCCGGTCCGGAGACCGGCGGCGCCTGAGGGACTACTTCCGCTTGGCCTGCTCCACCTTGAGCGTGCGCTCGCCGTGGGGCTTGCCGTGCGTGGTCTCGAAGGCCGCCACGTCCTCGTCGGCGACGAAGACATAGGCGTAGGTGGGGCGCAGGTCCGTGCGCAGCACCTTGCCGGCCGGAGCGCCCGCGGCCTCCAGCGCGGCGGCGACGCCCGCCTCGTCCAGGCCGTCCTGCTTGCCCAGGCCCACCCACAGGCGCGTCTGGCCTTCGATGTCCGGCAGGGCCTCGTGGCGGGGACGGCGCTCCGGACGCTGACCGCGCGGACGGTGACGCTCCACCTTCAGCGGCTTCTCGCCGTGCAGCTTGCCGTTGACGGCCTCGAAGCCGGGCGCGTCCTCCTCGGCGATGTACGCGTAGCCGTAGGTGGGGCGCAGCAGCGTGCGCAGCACCTTGCCGGCCGGGGCACCCGCGGCCTCCAGCGCGGCGGGCAGCTTCGCCTCGTCCATGCCGTCGTCCATGCCCAGGTTGATCCACAGCTTCGCCTCGCCGGGGCCCGCGTCCGGGGACGGGGGCGGGCGGGGCGTGGCCTCACGCTCCGTGCGCGGCTTGCTCTTCTCCACGCGCAGCGTCTTGGAGCCATGCTGCTTGCCGTTGAGCGTCTCGAAGGCGGCGGCGTCGTCCTCCGCCACGAAGACGTAGGCGAACGTCGGGCGCAGCTCGGCGCGGACCAGCTTGCCCACCGGGGCGCCCGCGTCCTCCAGGGCGGTGGCGATGCTGCCCGGCCCCAGGTTGTCCGCCGTCCCCAGGTTCACCCACAGCTTCGCCTCGCCCGGACCGGCCTCCAGCGCCGCGGCGCCGCCGCCCCGGCTGCCTTCGCCGCCACGCTCGCGACGGGCATCGTCACGGCGCGGACGGCGCTCGCGCTCGGAGGACTCGCCGCGCTTCTCTCGCCGGTCGTCCCGCTCGCGGCGCTCACCGCGCTCACGCTTCTCACCGCGCTCGCGCCGGCCGCCACCCTCGCGGCTCTCGCTCTTGCGCTCCTGCGGCGGCTCACGGCCCTCCGCCGCCATCGCCGCGGCGGCCTTCTCCATGCGCAGGTGGCTGAAGAAGTACTTGAGCAGGAAGGCGATGAGGTCGTCGGCGTCCGCGCGCGGCTTGAGCTGCGCGGCCAGCGGCAGGAAGCCCTCGAAGACGGAGCCGCCCGCGGCCTCCTGGATTTCGCGCACGTGGCGCTCCGTCCACAGGCGCATGGCCTCTTCCGGAGCGGGCATCTCGCGCTTGTCGAACTTGATGCCGTACTTCTTCTCCAGCGCGGTGTACGTCGCCAGCTCGCGCCCGGAGAAGAGGTTGATGGCGGTGCCCTTGTTGCCGATGCGGCCCGTGCGGCCCACTCGGTGCAGGTACACCGCGGGGTCCTCCGGCAGGGAGTAGTTGATGACGTACTCCAACCCGGAGATGTCGATGCCGCGCGCCGCGATGTCCGTGGCGACCATGAAGGCCACCTCGCCGCGCTTCACCTTGCCCATGACGCGCTCGCGCTCCTTCTGCGGCAGGTCGCCGTTGAGGAGCTCCGCGTCGAAGCCGTTGCGGTTGAGCACCGCCGTCACCAGCGCCGTGTCATCCCGCGTGTTGCAGAAGATGATGGCGTTCTGGGGCTCTTCCTTCTCCAGCACGTAGATGAGGTTTCGCGGCTTGGGGAAGGCGTCCGACACGTCGTAGCGGATGTGGTGGATGTGCTCCACCGTGAAGACGTCGCCGGACAAGAGCAGCGTCTCCGCGTTCGTCGTGTAGCGCGCGATGAGGTTCTGGATGTCCGTGGGGACGGTGGCGCTGAAGAGCAGCACCTGGCGCGTCTTCGGGAGGCGGTCGAGAATGCGGGTGACCTCCTCGTAGAAGCCCTGGTTGAGCATCTCGTCCGCTTCATCCAGGACGGCGTGGTCGCACGCGTCGAGCTTCAGGTTGCCGCGGTTGATGTGGTCGAACACGCGGCCCGGCGTGCCGACGATGATGGGCGTGCCCTCCTCGAGCGCGTCCTCCTGCTGCTTCATGGATGCGCCGCCGTAGATGGCCGCGACCTTCAGGCCCTTGTGCTTGGCGAGCATCTTCAGCTCGTCCGCCACCTGGAGGGCCAGCTCCCGGGTGGGGCAGAGGATGAGCGCGCGCACGCGGCGCTCGTCGGCGGGAATCTTCTCCAGCAGGGGCAGGCCGAACGCGGCCGTCTTCCCGGTGCCCGTCTTGCTGCGAACGATGAGGTCTTTTCCCTCCATGGCGGGCCGGAAGGCGCGTGCCTGGACGGGGGTGGGGTTGGTATAACCGCGCTCCGCCAGCGCTTGGCGGATGGGCTCTGACAGGTTCATGTCGTCGAAGCCGATGTCCGCGATGTACTCGGCGGGACGCGTCGGGGCTTCGTCAGGCGCCGGACTCCCCGGCACGTTTGGCTCTTGGATGTCGCTCATCGGGCATGGGCATAGCCCCTGCATTACCCTGTGGCAACAATCGCGGCACTTTGCTGTATGGAGCCCCCATGGCGAATGGGAGGAAAAGAACCAAAGGTACGTCCCCCCGACCCCGCGTGAAACGGCCGGCCTCGCCGGGCGCTGGCGACGCCGTGGACGCCGAGGTCGAGGGGGCGGAGGCCGAGGCTGAGGCTCAAACGGACCCGGATTCCCTGGAACCGGATGCGGCCGAGCTGGCCGAGGTGGAGCCCGAGGCCGACCTGAGCGCCCCCCTGGTGCCCCCCCGGTCCCTGGTGCGCGCCAGCGAGGCGGGGCTCACGCCCCGGGACCCCCTCCAGGCCTACATGGCCGAGGTTCAGCGGCATCCGCTCCTGACGCGGGACGAGGAGCTCCAGCTCGCCCGGCACTACCGGGAGTCCGGGGACGTCAACGCGGCCTACCGCCTGGTGGCGTCCAACCTGCGCCTCGTCGTGAAGCTGGCCCATGAGTACCACCGCAACCCGCTGTCCCTGTTGGACCTGGTCCAGGAGGGCAACATCGGGCTGATGCAGGCGGTGAAGAAGTACGACCCCGAACGCGGCGTGAAGCTGAGCAGCTACGCCGCGTGGTGGATTCGCGCGTACATCCTTCGCTACATCATGGACAACTGGAAGATGGTGAAGCTGGGGACCACGGAGGCCCAGCGGAAGCTCTTCTTCAAGCTGCGCCAGGAGCAGGAGAAGCTCATCGCGCAGGGGTTCGAGGCCAGCCCGAAGCTGCTCGCCGAGCGTCTCAACGTCACCGAGCAGGACGTGGTGGAGATGGACCAGCGGCTGGGGCACGACGAGATGTCCATCGACGCGCCGCTGGGCAATGACGAGGACTCCCGCGCCACGCGCGCGGACCGCTACCTGCCGTCCAGCGGCGTGCCGGCGGACGAGCGCCTGGGCGCCGAGCAGCTCAAGGCGCTCTTCCGCGAGAAGCTGGCCGAGTTCGCCCAGACGCTGGAGGGCAAGGAGCGCTTCATCTTCGAGAACCGGCTCACCTCCGACGAGCCCCTGACGCTCCAGGACATCGGCGACAAGTACGGCGTCAGCCGGGAGCGGGCGCGGCAAATCGAGGCGGCCCTCATCAACCGGATGCGGGAGTTCATGCGCGAACAGATTCCGGACTTCGATTTGGTCGCCAGTCCCAAGTCCTGACGGCCGGGGGGAGGGGGGAGGGCGGTCCGCCGGGCACTGGCGCTATGCTGCCGGCACCCGTTCGTTCTCCTCGAGCCTGAAGGGGACCCCCACATGAACCGCTCCACCCGCTTCGCGGGAGTGTGTCTCGCCGTCGTCACGTTGCTGGCGCTCAGTGGCTGCGCCAGCTCGCTGCGCAAGAGCTACCTGCGCGACAAAACCGCCGACCACGTCTATCGCAAGGACCTGGCGGAGCTGTGGCCCCACGTCCGGGCCGTGCTGAAGAGCCATGGCTACTCCTGGAAGGAGAACCCGGGCCGCTACGTGCTGGAGACGGAGTGGCTGGACTCCGGCGGCGGCAGCCTGGGGCCGGGCACGGCGTCCCGCTTCCTGGTGCGCGGCATCGTCCTGCCCAGCGGCGGCACCGTCCTCCGGGTGCTGCGCGGCGACCGGCTCCAGCAGTCCGTGGGCGTGGGCTACGTGGACAAGGTCATCAAGACGGAGGAGGACTACGCCCAGGCGGTGAACAGCAGCCAGGCCAGCGGCGTGCTGCCCACGCAGCAGAACTACTTCCGCGATTTGGAAATCGAGGTGGAGATTCTCCGCCTGAGCGACCCGGAGGCGGCCTCGCGCTTGGATGCGGAAGCGCTGGCCGCCCACCCCTGAGCCGCGCCTGAAGGCGCCCCGCCCCTACTTCGAATAGGGGCGGGAGATGACGCAGGCGTTGATGCCACCCACGCCCATGGACAGCTTGCCCGCGCAACCCGCGGGCGTGGCCACGGCCTCGTCGAAGACGAAGCGGCCGTGCACGCGGGAAATCTGCTTGTTGAGCTCCGCTTCCTTCAGCGGGGTGGGGAACACCTGGCCCTTGCCGTAGCCCAGGTACTGGGCCGTCAGCTCCCAGCCGCCGCCCGCGGACATGCCGTGGCCGAAGGTGCCCTTGCGCGCCGTAATCAGCACCTGCTCGGGCAGCACGTCGCGCAGGTTCTGGACCTCCAGGAAGTCACCCGGCGTGGCGGTGGCGTGCAGGTCCCAGCTGCCCACGTCCTCGGGGGCGCAGCCGGACGCGGCCAGCGCCTCGCGGATGGCCAGCGTGGGGCCTTCCTTGGACGGGGTGATGATGTGGTCGGCGTCCGCGGTGACGCCCACCGCGATGGGCTCCATGCCCAGCGGCTGGAAGCCCTTGGCCGTGAAGTGCTCCAAGTCGCCCAGCACCCACACCACCGAGCCGCCCGCGATGTGCGTGCCGCGCAGCGCGGTGAGGGGCTTGGAGACGGCGGCGTCCGCGGAGATGACGCGGGCGTTGTAGAAGCCGCCCACCGTGAGGGGCATGGGCGGCGGGTCCGTCATGCCCATGACCACGGCCTTGGCCTGGCCCAGCTGAATGGCGTTGATGGCCAGCCGCAGGCCGTAGCCGAAGGACGAGCACGCGGCCACCGGGGCGAACGTCATGCCGGTGATGCGGCCCATCATCGAAATCTGCGAGGCGGGCGTGTTGTGGATGTTCCACAGCACGTTGGAGGACACGGCGTTCCACGGCGGCTCCGGCGCCATCCACTTCTTCTGGAGCTTGCCGTTGCGCGTGCGCTTCTCCTTGATGACGGCCAGCTTGGCGGACTCCACGTCGCCGTCGTCCGGCACGCCAATGGCCTCGATTTCGCGCAGCTCCTCCAGGTACTCGCGCAGCTCCGGCGAGCGGCCCGCCCAGAAGTGCCACCACGCGTCCTCGGCCTCGTCGCGGGTGAGCTCGTCCACGGTGGACGGCTCCGGCGGCAGCCCGGGGAGCGGCTCCTGCGACTCGCGCCACGCGCGCAGGGCGCTGTTGCGCTCCGGCGCGGCCCAGAAGCGGTCCCACCGGCGCTGGGCGCGGTACAGGTCCAGGGAGATGGAGCGGATGGTGGGCAAATCGCCCAGGCCGGTGCCCACGTAGACGTGCGCGCGGGGCCCCAGCGCCTGCAGCTCCTGCTCCAGGCCCGGGTTCTGCGCGAGCGACTGGATGAAGGCGCCGATGGCGAACTGCGTCGGCTGGCCCATCTTCCGTTCGAGCTGCGAGAAGCGGCTGCCCGGGAAGCGCGCGTCAATCCAGGGCTTGTAGTCCGCCAGGTCGAACTCCGGCATGCCGACGAGGAAGTTGTCGGGGCCGAACCCGTTGAAGGGCGACAGCCAGCTCTCGGACGACGAGAGGTTGCGCTCGAACGCCTCGATGTTCCTGGACCGGGGGGCGACGACGCCCCAGCCGAAGATGCCTACTCTGCGCACGGTGTGACTTTCCTTCGCCGCTAGGGGGCGAGCGGCACGATCTTCAAGTTGTCGAAGTGGACCCGGTTCTTCCAGCCGGAGAAGCCGAAGTACTGGTTGCGCGGCCCCTCCAACGGCACGGGGTCCTGGAGCGTGAGGTAGGGCTGTCCGTCCAGCTCCCACGCGATGGTGCCGCCGCTGCGGGTGATTTTGATGTGGTGCCGCTTGCCCGCCACCACCGCGGCGCCGTTGCGCACCGCCCGGTCATTCGCGTGTTCGTTCTGCCGGGCGATGGCGGACTGGGTGTTGCGCCAGCCGCCGAAGATGATGACGTAGCCGGTGGCGGTGTACTGCAGCCGCAGGTCGCCCGCGTAGAAGGAGCGCCCGTCGCCCCACGCCTCCACCTTGATGTCGCCCTCCGGGTTGTCCGTCCACGCGTCGAACTCGATGACGGCGTGGGTGGGGATGGGCTGCTTCAGCCACACCGGCCGGTTGTGCATCAGCTCCACCACCAGCGCGCCGTCCACCAGCTTCACCGCGGAGGGGTTGGTGACGTTCCACGCGTCGCCCAGCGTGTCGCGGTTGAAGTCGTCCGCGAAGGGGCCCGGCGGCGGCGTGGGCGCGCGCGCGGCGGGCGTGAAGGGCAGGCGGTCCGGCGCGTCCACGCGCAGGTTGTCGAAGAAGATTTGGGACTCGAAGCCGGACAGGCCCAGCCGGTCCTGACCCGGGCCCTTGAGGGGGTACGGGTCATCCAGCTCCAGCAGCAGCTCGCCGTCCACGAACCAGCGCAGCAGCGTGCCCCGGCGCTCCACGCGCCAGTGGTACGTGCGGCCCGCCTGCACCTGCTGGCCCCGCGCCTCCACGCGCACCTTCGTGTCCTTCTTGAAGAGGCCGCTGGCCTTCAGGTCCAGGTCGTCCACGCCGGAGCGCGCGGCCCGGCGCTTGAGCGCGTCCAGGGGGGGCGCGTTCATGTCCCGGCGGGCGATGACGGACGTGGAGTTGTTCCACCCGCCCTGCACCAGGATGTAGCCGGAGGACGGGTCCACGCCGTTGCCGAAGAGCTCCAGCCGGATGTCCCCGGCGGGCAGCTCGGAGCGCACGTCGAACTCCACCGCGACGTCCTCCGGCAGCGGCGCCTGGAGCCACAGCGGGTTGTTCTTCACGCCGGGGGCCAGCAGCTCGCCCTGCGTCACGCGCCAGTAGCCGCCGGTGGAGAAGAAGTCGCGCTCCACCACGCCCGGGTCCGAGAAGTCCTGGGTGTAGGGCAGCTTCGCCGTCACGTCCGCCTGGCCCCGCATCAGGGCGTAGTGGATGAGCGGGAACTGCACGACGAGGATGAGGCCGACGAGCACGGCCCATCCCTTGCGCGTCAGCCCGTTTGGCTTCACCCACCCGGTGCTCGCGGGCGGCTCCTGCCGGGGAGCGGGCTCCGTGGGGGATTGGTCCTGCTTCTCCTTGCGCCTGGCCTGACCCATCAATCCTTCCGGGGGGAAAGGCGGCGGAATCTACGCGCCGGGCCCGTGGACGTAAAGCACGGCCACGGGGGACCGGGGGTTACTTGACCCCCCACCGCTTTTCGAGCGCATGTTGCTCCGCCTGCCGCTGCTTGAGCTGGGCTTTCTGGGCCCGCAGCTTGTCCGCTTCCTCGGGAGAGGGCTTGACGGCCAACTGGTAGACGGAGCCCGCTACGGCGAAGAGCCCCGCGGCGATGATGACACCCCAGGGCTTGCTGGCCACCGCCTGGACGACGCCGTCCACCTGGTGCAGCGCCGAGAGCGCGCCGATGACGAACACCCAGGCGCCCACCGTGGAGGCCACCACCGCGGCCACGGGGCGCTGCAGCAGCGCGCCCACCAGCCCGCCAATGAGGAAGCCTGGCGCGAAGCCGAGCAGGAAGTCCTGCTGCCCGGCGATCTGCCCGGCCAGCAGGCCCAGGGGCACGCCCACGCCCAGGAAGGTGATGGCCGTGGGGAGCAGGAAGCCCAGCGCCATCAGCACGGCGGCGACGATGGTGGCCATCCGGGCCACGTCCGGCAGGCCCAGCTTCATGACGAGGATGGGCGTCCACAAGAGGCCCAGCACCGCGCCAATGGGGCCCGCCAGCACGCGGAACAGCTTGCCGCCGCCGGCCACGAGCAACGTCACGCCCACGACACAGCACACGACGCCGGCCCACAGGGGCAGCAGCCGGTAGATGGCCACCCAGCCGGAAGGATTGAACGTCTGGTACGCCCCGAGGGCCTGGATGAGGCCTTCCATGGCTGAATCTCCTTGATGCGGTCCGCCGCAGCTTACGCGTATCGGACGATTGCGAGTACGAGCAGGAGCACGAAGACAGTGGCGCCGAGCAGCGCGTAGCCATACAGGGCGCGCGGGGTGGCGGTCCGGCGGAGCAGCTCCTCGGCCTCCGCGCGGTCCTCGGGGGTGGGGGTGCCCGCGAGGATGCGCTCGGCGTCGCGCCGCGCTCCGGCCACGTCCCCCGCCTCCTGGCGGGCCCAGGCACCCTGGACCTCCGCCGAGCCCGGCGCCGGGGGCGTCTGTCCGCCTTTCGCCATGATGCGGCTCTATACCGGGGAATGCGCGTACCCGTCGACGGTATATAGATACGCCCTATGTCCGCGCGGCGTCTGACCCGTCGAAATCTCCTGCTCGGCACCGCCGCGCTCGCCCCGTTGCTGGCGGGGCGGGCGCATGCCTTCGGTGAGAAGAACCGCTTCATCCCCGCCGTGGCCCGGCACAAGGGCCGCTGGGACACGCGGCTGTCCGGACTGCGCCGCATCACCTGGGAGCTGCAGCGCCGCACCTCCGTGGAGGTGGTGCCGGACGCGCGCCCCTTCGCGCTCAGCTCGCCGGACCTCTTCGAGTACCCCTTCCTCTACTTCGGCGGCGAGGGCGAGTTCCCCCCGCTGGAGGAGGCGGAGGTGGCCAACCTGCGGCGCTACCTGACGTACGGCGGCTTCATGCTGGCGGACGCCAATGACGCCAGCGACGGGGCCGGCTTCGACGCGTCCTTCCGCCGGGAGATGGCGCGGGTGCTGCCGCAGAGCCCGCTGGCGGAGGTGCCCGCCAAGCACGTGGTGTTCAAGTCCTTCTTCCTGCTGGACGCGGCGCCCGGGCGGGTGCTCAACAAGCCCCAGTTGATGGGCTGCAACCTGGGCAAGCGCGCCGCGGTGCTGTACTCGCAGAACGACCTGGCCGGGGCGTGGAGCCGCAACGAGTCGGGTGACTACGAGTTCGATGTCTCGCCGGGGGGCGAGCCCCAGCGGGAGCTGGCGGTGCGCCTGGGCGTCAACGTCTGCATGTACGCCCTCTGCCTGGATTACAAGGACGACGCCGTCCACCTGCCGCTCATCCTCAACAAGCGGCGCTGAAGCACCGGCCCCACGCCGAAAGCCTGGATGAATTCCCCCACGTTCAACGCCTGGAAGCTCGTCACCCTCTCGCCATTGCCAATGTGGGCGCTGGTGCTGCTCGCCCTGGGCCTGGCGCTGGGAGTGGCGCTGGCCGCCTGGGGCGTGCGCCGCGAGCCCTCGCGCGGGCGTCGTGTCCTCCTCTGGGCCCTGCGGGCCGGGGCGGGCGTGGCCGCGCTCTTCTTCCTGCTGGAGCCCGGCATCCGTCACCTGCAGGTGGCGCGGATGAAGAACCGCGTGGCGGTGCTGGTGGACCGCTCCGCCTCCATGAGCTTCCCCGCCGAGGTGGGCGGGCGCACGCGCTCCGAGGAGGTCGCGGCCTTCCTGGAGCGCGCCTCACCGCGGCTGGCGGAGCTGCAGGACCGCTTCACGGTGGAGGTGTACGGCTTCGACCCGGAGCTGGCGCCCGCGACGGCGGACTCGCTGAAGACGCCCGCGCGCGCGGGCACCACGGACCTGCTCTCCGCGGTGCGCTCCGCCGCGGGCGCGGGCCAGGGCTCCCGCAAGCTGTCCGGCGTGCTGCTGTTCAGCGACGGCGCGGACAACACGGAGCTGAAGGCCGGCGTGGTGGGCCGGGCGCGCGCGGCGCTGGCGGACCTCAACGTCCCCGTCTCCACCTTCACCGTGGGGCAGGAGACGCTCAAGGACGTCGCCGTGGAGGGGCTGAAGGTGGATGACTTCGCCTTCGTCCGCAACTCGCTCACCGTGGAGGTGGAGATTCACGGCCGCGGCTTCGCGGGGCAGGACATCCCGGTGGTGCTGAGCCAGGAGGGCAAGACGGTCGCGAGCAAGGTGGTGCGGATGGAGTCCGCGGACGACGTCAAGCCCGTGTCCTTCACCTTCACGCCGGACCAGACGGGGCGCTTCGTCTACACGGTGACGGTGCCCACCTTCCCGGGCGAGGCGGTGGCGGACAACAACACCCGCTCCTTCACGCTCAAGGTGATTCGGGACCGCGTGCGCGTGCTGCTGGTGGTGGGCCGGCCCTCGTGGGACGAGCGCTACCTGCGCGGCCTGCTGCGCCAGGACGCCAACGTGGACCTGGTGTCCTTCTACATCCTGCGGACGCACGCGGATGACCCGGGCGTGGTGAACGAGCAGCGCGAGCTGTCCCTCATCCCGTTCCCCATGGACGAGATTTTCGACACGAAGCTGGACACCTTCGACGTCGTCATCTTCCAGAACTTCGGGCACGCGGACCCGCAGCTCTCCATCGCCGAGTACGAGCGCAACCTGGAGCGCTACATCCACAACGGCGGCGCCTTCGTGATGATTGGCGGCGACAGCGTGCTGGGCGAGGGCCGCGCCACCATGCCCACGCTGATGGACGCGCTGCCCGTGGCCGCCGCGGGCCCGGCCAACCTGGATGCCTTCAAGGCGCGGCTGACGCCCGAGGGCCTCCGCCACCCGGTGACGGGCATCGGCATGGGCGCCTCGAGCACGGAGGCCGCGTGGGCGGAGCTGCCGGCCATCCCCGGCGCCAACGTGACGCAGGCGCGTCCGGGCGCCACGGTGCTGCTGGACCACCCGCACGTGACGTCCGGTGGGAAGAACGCGCCGCTGGTGGCGGTGTGGGACTACGGCCGGGGCCGCTCGCTGGTGATGGCCACGGACGCCTCCTGGTACTGGGCCTTCGCGGCGCACAAGGACGGCTCGCCCAGCCGCGCGTATGACCGCTTCTGGGGCAACGCGCTGCGGTGGCTGGTGAGGGACCCGGACCTGACGACGCTGAAGGTGACGGCGGACCCGCCGTCCGTGGAGCCCGGCCGGCCCGTGGGCGTCGTCGTCCAGGCGCGGATGGCGGACTACCAGCCCGCGCAGGACGCCCAGGTGCGCGTGGAGCTGTTCTCCGTCGCCACGCAGCGGCCGGTGGCGGTGCAGACGGGCGCCACCGGGACGGACGGCGTGGTGCGGTTGGAGTTCGAGCCCCCCGACCCAGGCCCGTACAAGCTGCTGGCCACCGCGAAGAAGGGTGAGACGGAGCTGGGCAAGGGCGAGGACGCGGTGGCCGTGCGCGCCGTGGGGCCGGAGCTGTCGGACGCCTCGGTGCGCTCGGAGCTGATGGCGCAGATCGCGAAGGTGACGGGCGGCAAGTCGTACGCGCTGCCGCAGGACGGCCTGCCGGACGTGCCGCTGTTGGACCCTCCCGTGGTGGAGGTGGGGCGCGCCAAGGACCAGCCGCTGTGGGACCGCTGGTACTACCTGGTGGCGCTCATCGCGCTGCTGGGCGCGGAGTGGTTCGCGCGGCGACGCTTCGGCTACGTGTGAGGCGCAGCGCCTCTCCGATGCTCGGGAGAGGCGCCATTCGCGTCGCGCGGTGATGCCGGACTACGACTTCTCCACCACGCCGCAGGCGATGCGGCCGCCAGCGTCGCCGGTCGGGTCGGAGTGGTAGTCGTCCTCCTTGGCGTGAATCACGACCGCGGAGCCGTCCTTGTCGAACATGGACTTCACCGTGAGGCCGTTCTGGGAGAACGTGTCGAACTGCACCTTGCCGTCCTGGCCCACGTAGAGGTTGGGCAGGTCGCCGTGGTGCTTGCCCTTGGCCGCCAGCAGGCCGTGGGCCTTCTTCGTCGGGTTGAAGTGGCCGCCCGCCGTGGTGAAGGCGGGCGCCTCGCACTTGCCCACCTCGTGGACGTGGAAGGCGTGCTGGCCCGGCGGCAGGTTGCTCAGCTGGCCCTTGATGAGCACGCCGTGCTTCGTCTGCTCGAAGGTGATTTCGCCCACGTCCTTGCCCTGGGAGTCCTTCACCATGGCCTTGGCCGTCTGGCCCTTGGGCGGCGTCTTCTTGTCCGCCGGCGGCGGGGTGGCGGCCGCGCCTTCCTGGGCGACGGCGGGCACGGCGGCGGTCAGCGCGACGGCGGTGAGCAGGGCTCGAATCTTCATGGGTGTGTCTTCCTCCTGGGTAGGGCGCTACGGAGCGAAGGTGGACACTAGCGGTTGCCCGTGCCCGCCGCCGTGGAAAGCAAGCGAGCCTCCGAGCCAACTGCCTTGCAGTCCTCACTCCTCCGTGAGCGGGACGGGCACCACCCGGGAGGCGCCGAACGCCGGGGCCCAGACGCCTTGCACGTCGGGGCTGTTGAGGAAGCGCACCAGCGCTCGGAAGGCGGGCAGGGGGCCTCCCAGGCTCTCGGCCCACGCCAGTCCCCGCGGCGAGAGGTTGGGGACCAGCGGGCCCAGCTCGTCCAGTGACTTCACGGAGCGGGTGAGGCCCAGGCCCTCGTCACGCAGGCGTTGCGGAACGTAGAGCGGGGCGAAGCGCGCGTGGCGGTGGTCGTGGACGCAGCCCTCGTCCTCCAGCAGCGCTGCGGACAGGGGGAGCTCGCGCACGTTGAAGAGCAGCTTCACCGCGCCCAGGTGCGGGTCATAGGCGCCGCGCAGCCGGTGGTCTCCTCGAGGGACGAGCCTGCGGTCCAGGTAGCAGTACGCGCGGGCCTCGGGGGGCACGGCGCCGCGGTGTCTCGCGCCGCCGTAGCGGTAGAAGGGCCGGACGTTCTTCGGGTCCACCTCCAGCGGCGGCCCGGCCTTCAGGGCTCGCAGCTTGGGCATCAGGGCGTCGGGGAGGTTGTGCGCCTTGGCGAACTCGGTGAGGGCGTCCTCGGGCGTGGCCGCGAAGTCCTTCACGCGGGTGAGCAGCCGCTCCGGGTCCGCGTCCACGAGCAGCTCGTCGAAGCGCGTCTTCACGCCGGGCAGGCTCACCGGGACGAGGCGTGTCAGCGGTTCACCGCTCTGGCGCCAGCGGGCGTCCAGGGCGGAGGCCTCGGGGGTGGTGGGGGCGAGCCGCCACTCGGGGGCCTCGGGGACGAAGAACTGGCCGTTGCCGCGCCGCTCGAAGCGCGGTGGCGAGTGGGGGCCCGGGAGGGAGCTCCACACGGTGATGCAGGTCCTCACCTGCGTGCCCGCGAAGGCGCCGGGGCCCAGGTCCACGACCTCGCGCAGGGAGAGCGTCTCCAGCAGGGATTGCCGGAGCGGCGCGTACATGAAGGCGTCGAGGAAGCTGGCCGGGGTGATGAAGGCGAGCGCGCCCGGACGCGTGGCCAGCCGGTGCGCGGCGACGAGGAGGAAGAAGGCGAAGTCGTCGCGCAGGCTGGTGCCGGGCATCAGCGCCAGGGGGAGCAGCGCGCGCAGCCGGGCGTAGGTGGCCGGGTCCTTCAGCACGGACGAGGTGCCGTTGTAGGGCGGGTTGCCGACCCACAGCTCCTTGTGGTCCGGCGGCGTGGTGGCGAGGAGGGGCTCCAGGCCATCCCGGAGTGCGTCGCCCGCGTGCACCTTGGCCTCGGGGACGCGGGCCTGGCACAGGCGGGAGACCTCGGGGTCCAGCTCCAGACCGCAGAGCCGGACGCCGGGCCGCAGCCGTGCGGCGGCGGTGAGGAAGGCCCCCGCGCCACATGATGGGTCCACCACCGTGAGCGGTCCTTCTCCCACGTGCTGGAGCGCGAGGGCGAGTGTGCGTTCCGCCAATGGTGCTGGCGTGAAGAACGCACCCACTGCCTTGCGATCCAGGCTGGGGAACTGAAGGACAAGCTTCTCCTCATCCACTTCCAGCGGCCTGTGCGCAGTGCGAGGCATGGACCCGCATCCTACCCAGCATGGTGCGGAGTGAACTTCCTGGGCCCGCTTTCTCGCTGATGTTTCACCGAGTTGTGCGGTTGGCATCAACGTACCTGCCCTGCGGTCGCAGATGGTATGGTCCTGGGAACGGCCCTGGCATTGGCGGGCAGCCATTCATGCCAATGGTAAGGGGTTGTCGATGCCCTCCGGAAAACAGGTGCGAACATGACATGGGGAAAAGTCGCTCGGGTGTTGGTCTTGGTTCTCGTGAGCGCTTGTGGCTCGAAGGGGGAGGATGGACCCAAGGAGCCTTTGGACTGTGGTGAGCTCCCTCCAAACGCACTCCTGTGTGGCGAATGTAGCTATAAGTGTGGCCAGCAGTGCGCTGATGTTTGTGCCAGGGGCTGGTGTGTTTACTGCACGGAAAGTGGATGGGGAGATGTGGCCATGGATTGCGTGCCGGAATGTCCCTGAACGATGGTGTGTGTGAATGGGCATGTCCTGGGAGCATCCCTGTCTTTTGTGCCGTGCTTTCGTAGCGGCTGGAGCATGGGTGCTCTCCGGCCTTCGCCGGGTTCAGTGCGTGAGGCGGTCGTGGGCGCCGTCCGGCATCGCGAGGCCACAGGCGCGGTTGGCGGGGACGGCCACGTCAATGAGCTTGGGTTTGGGCAAGCCCAGGTTGTTCATGAGCTGGATGAAGTCCTCACGGCTCCGGCCCACGACGCGTGGGTTGTGCCGCTTCTCCTCGCCGATGGTCGTCACCGTCATGCCCTTGTAGTCATGCGCGGGGTACACGAGGGTCTCGTCTGGAAGCGAGAACAGCACCCGGGTGATGGAGTCGTACAGGGTGCCGGCATTGCCATTCTGGAAGTCGGTTCTGCCATTGCCCCGGATGAGCAGTGCATCCCCAGTGAAGACGCGGTCTCCCAGCAGATAGCTCACGCTGTCATCGGTGTGCCCTGGTGTTCCGAGCACCTGGAAGGTGAAGGCCCCCGTCCGTAGCGTGTCGCCATGCTGGACATGGATGTCCGCGCAGGGAGCCCCGGCCGCGCCGCCGACCACCTTGGCGCCCGTGCGAGCCCGAAGCAGCCCGGACGCGGTGACGTGGTCCGCGTGGACATGCGTGTCGAGCACGTGGGTGAGGGAGAGCCCCAGCTCCCGCAGCAGCGAGAGGTCCCGTTCAACCTTCTCCGCCACGGGGTCGATGAGCAGCGCGGTTCCTCGCTCCTCATCCCCGAGCAGATAGGTATACGGTAACCGTTCAGGGGTGGTGTTGAGGCCGTCGTCGGGGTGTGCAACCCGTGGTGTATGCACACGAGAACCCCCGCGACGCTGGAAGCGAAGATTGAAAGACTGGTTCGCGAGCACCTGCTGGCCCAACAACTCCAGGTGAGGGCCGCGGTGGAGCGTGCATTCTCAACGCTGAGCGTCTCGCCAGGCGTAGCAACGCAGCGCAGAAGGACGGGAGTCCGGCGGCCCTCAAGCGCGGTCGCCGACCTCGCAGAGCGACTGCTCGAAGCGGTACAGGCGTGCCCGGGCGAGACGATGGCTGTCCTTACCGCTCGCATGGGCGAGAAGTCTCGGGCGCTGCACCGGCCGATGATGCGCCTGAAGAAGGAGGGCCGAGTGCGCAGCGCCGGCGAGCGAAACGCGACGCGCTACTTCCCAATGGGAAAGAAGGCCGCGTAGCGCTCAGGGCGCGGCGAAGAGGGAGGGCGGGGGCGCCCCCGTCCGTGCGGCGGTGCCGCAGGCCGTCAGGAATTCGAGCACATTCTTCTGCTGCTTGCGGGCGGTGTGCGCCACCGTCATCACCCGCTCGGCGAAGAGGTTCCCCCGGGGGCACCGCGTGCCAAAGCTGCGCTTGCGCCACAGCACGAAGGCCCGCAGCTCGCGCTCCGCGTGGTTGTTGGTGGGCTCGACGTCGTCCCTGTCGACGAAAGTCCACAGCGCCGCCCGGTGCGCGAGGATGTCCTCGCAGGAACCGGAGACATGCGGCAGTCCCTGCGCCACCGCGCGCTCGAGCAGGGCTTCCACGTGCGTGCGCACCGGGGCCATGCGCTCGCGCAGCGCGTCGCGCTGCAACTCGCCGCTGCGCAGTCGCCCCCAATAGTCGAAGAGGATGCCGATGTAGTCGAGCAGCTCGCGCCCAATCGCTCCGGCGGGCCCGTCCCGCTCCGAGAAGAAAACGGCCTTTCTCAAGAGGTGGGCCCAGCACACCTGCCGCTTCTGCATGGCCCAGAAATTCAGCGCGGTGGCGCGGTCGCTGACAAGGACGCCGAGCTTCGAGCCGAAGAGCGGCGCGAGCGTCTGCGACTTGCCGTCCGTCAGAATCTTGAAGACGGTGGCCATCGAGGTGGCGATGGTCCACAGCGTGCGCGCCGCTCCGGCTTCAAGCCAACCGGTGCCGTCCGTGTGCTTCACCGGCGCCAACAACACCTGGGCCCAGGCCTCGTCCACCGCGGGCTTCACCGTCTCGCTGACGCGCGCCTCGACGGCGCTCACCGCCCCCAGCGAAATGTCGATGCCCAGCACATCCCCCAGAAGCCTCACCGCCGAGCGCCGACTCAGGTGGTAGACGCCCGTCAAAAGGCCAACGACGGCCGACAGCCGCGGGCCAAAGGGCGAGCTCGGAATCGGCGCGGTGCTTGCCCACGTCTCATGCTGGCACCTGGAGCACTCCACGCCATGGCGCACCCACTGCGTGACATGGGCCTTGAGCGGCGGCAGCTCCACCGACTGGTAGTGCCGCTCCCGCGTGCCGCCTTCGGTTGAGAGGGGGGCCCAGCAATTCTCACATGCCGCCGGGAAGAGGTGCTTGAACTCGCTCACCTTCTCCTCGGCAACCAGCGCGCGTGTCAGCCCTTCGTGTCCAGGCTGACCACCGCGCTTCTTCCCACTCCCGCTCGGCCTGCGCCGCTCGGCCTTCTGCCCAGGCATGTCGCTCGACGGCGGCCGATTCGAATTGCCCGAGTTGCGACGCAACTGCTCCCGCAACTCCTGCACCAGTCGAGTCAGCTCCTCGACTTGACGCTCGAGTTCCGCGATGCGCGCATCCTTGGGGTCGACCTCTGCCACGACGGGCCATGTCCCATGTCCCTCGCCGCGTCTGCGAGCGACAAGCCTCCCGCCGGCTGCTGGCCTGCTCCTTCTTCAACCGCCCATCCCTCCCTGAACGGTTACGGTATACGTCGATGAAGTTCCGTCGAAGAGCTGGCGGAAGAGCATGGTTGCCTCCAGGGCGCCATGGCCAGGGGCGCCACTGGAGAAGATTTGCCTCCGCAGAGGAAACGACCGTCCACGGCCGCTGGTTCGGTCTCCTGCCAGCCATGATGGCGCTCAGCCCCTGTCGAACGAGCAGGTCCCTTCAGTGCGAGACGCGCGCCTACAACCCCTGCCCACAGTGCTTGCAGAAGTGCGCATCCAAGTCATGCCCCTGCTGCCCACAGGCGGGACACGCCCGGTTGTCCACGGCGTGCCGCGTGGCGGCGGCCAGCTCCACGGAGACGATGCCCGTGGGCACCGCGATGATGCCGTAGCCCATCACCATCAGGATGGACGCGATGAACTGCCCCGGCACCGTCTTGGGCGTGATGTCGCCAAAGCCCACCGTCGTCACCGTGACGATGGCCCAGTACATGGCGTGCGGGATGCTGGTGAAGCCGTTATCCGGTCCCTCCACCACGTACATCAACGTGCCCATGATGACGACGATGGTGAGCACCGTTCCCAGGAAGACGGTGATTTTGGGCCGGCTGGCGCGCAGCGCGGTGAGGAGCACCTCCGCCTGTTCCAGCAGGTGCGTCAGCTTGAGCACGCGGAAGACGCGCAGCAGCCGCAGCACCCGAATCACCAGGAGCGAGTGCGCCCCGGGAATCAGCACGCTCAGGAACGTGGGCAGCAGCGCCAGCAGGTCCACCAGCCCGAAGAAGCTCCGCGCGTAGCGCAGGGGCCGGCTGACGGAGAAGAGCCGGAGCAGGTACTCCAGGGTGAACAGCCCCGTGAAGAGCCACTCGACGCTCCGCAGGAAGCCGCCGTGGCTCTCGCGAACCGACGCGACGCTCTCCAGCATCACCGCGATGATGCTGAAGAGGATGGCCCACAGCAGGGCGATGTCGAACGCCTTGCCCGCCGGCGTATCCGACTCGAAGATGATTTCGTGCAACCGACCACGGAGGCCCTCTTTGGGCCCCTGCTCTGAGGCGTTGGACACGGGCCCAGTGTAGGCGACCCGTGTCCCTGGGGCATGAAACGCCGTCCGTCAGGCCTTCGCCTCGCTGCCAGTGGCGGCGGGGTGGGGCAGGTCGGAGCCCGGCTTCGAGGCCACCGGCGCCGCCGCGGGGGCCGGCTGGGGCGCGCCCACGTGCATCCGGTGCTTCACCTCGGCGAAGCGGGCGGCGGACTCGTGCTCGGGGAAGAGCAGCGACACGACCGCGCCCACGATGAAGGCCAGGGGGATGGTGATGACGCCGGGGTTTCGCAGCGGGAACAGCGCGGACGTGTTGCCCAGCAGGTCCACCTGCACCGTGGGCGACAGGAAGATGAAGAGCACCGAGCTGAAGGCGCCCGTCAGCATGCTGGCCACCGCGCCATAGGTGGTGAACTTCTTCCAGGCCATGGAGAGGAGCAGCGCCGGGAAGTTGGCGCTCGCCGCGATGGCGAAGGCCAGCCCCACCATGAAGGCCACGTTCTGCCCCTTGAAGGCCACGCCCAGGATGATGGCCAGCACGCCCAGGAAGAGGCTGGCGAGCCGGGCCACCTTGAGCTGCTCCGCCTCCGGCGCCTGCCCCTTGCGCACCACGCTGGACCACAAGTCGTGGGACAGCGCCGCCGCGCCGGACAGCGTCAGGCCGGCCACCACCGCCAGAATCGTGGCGAAGGCCACGGCGGAGATGAAGCCCAGGAAGCCCGTGCCGCCCACCACCTCGGCCAGCATGGGCGCCGCCATGTTGCCGCCCTTGTCCACGCCGGTGATCGCCTGGCGGCCCACCAGCACGGACGCGCCGAAGCCCAGGATGAACGTCACCAGGTAGAAGTAGCCGATGAGCCCCGTGGCGTAGAAGACGCTGCTGCGCGCCGCCTTCGCGTCCGGCACCGTGTAGAAGCGCATCAGGATGTGCGGCAGGCCCGCGGTGCCGAACATCAGCGCCACGCCCAGGGAGATGGCCTCCAGCGGATTGTTCACCAACTTGCCGGGCGCCAGCACCTCGGCGCCGTACTGGGTGGCGGCCTCGTTGAACAGCCGCAGCGGGCTGAAGCCGAACCTGGCCAGCACCATGCCCGCCAGGCCCGTGGCGCCCGCCAGCAGCAGCACCGCCTTGACGATCTGCACCCATGTGGTGGCGATCATCCCGCCGAAGAGCACGTAGAGAATCATCACCGCGCCCACGATGATGACCGCCGTCTCGTAGGAGAGGCCGAACAGCAGGTGGATGAGGTTGCCGGCGCCCACCATCTGGGCAATCAGATAGAAGCTGACCACCGTGAGCGTGCCCACCGCCGCGGACAGGCGCACCGGCGTCTGCTTGAGCCGGTAGGCCACCACGTCCGCGAAGGTGTACTTGCCCAGGTTGCGCAGGGGCTCGGCGATGAGGAAGGTCACCACCGGCCAGCCCACCAGCCAGCCCACGGAGTAGATGAGCCCGTCGAAGCCAGAGGTGGCCACCAGGCCCGCGATGCCCAGGAAGCTCGCGGCGCTCATGTAGTCACCCGCGAGCGCGAAGCCGTTCTGCGCCGCGCTCACGCCGCCGCCCGCGGCGAAGAACTCCGAGGTCGTCTTCGTCTTGCGCGCCGCCCAGTACGTAATCGCCAGGGTGATGCCAACGAAGAGGAGGAAGAAGAGGATGGCCGTCGCGTTGGGCTGACCGAGCTGCGTCGTCGTCGTCTCTGCCGGGTTCATGCCTGCCTCACTTCCCACCGCGGAGTTGGTGCAGGGCGCGGTCGTACTTCCCGTTCGCCCACAGCATGTAGATGCCCGTCAGCGCCCAGGCCGCGACGATGACCAGCGCGCCCAGCAGGATGCCGATGGACAGGCCCGGGGCGATTTGCCGCCCCATGAGCGGCTTGTCGAAGGCCACCAGGAGGATGAAGCCCAGGTAGGCCACCAGCGTCGTCACCGTGAGCACCCCGGCCACGCGCCAGCGCGCCGCCGCGAGCGCCTCCAGCGCTTCCTCGTTTGGATTCGTGGACATGTGGAATCTCCTCCGGTCAGCGCTTCGCCTGGGTGGGGGTGGCCTTCGCGAGCAGCTCGTCGAGCACCGCCGGGTCCGCCAGGGTGGAGGCGTCACCCAGGTTCTCCACCTCGCCCGAGGCAATCTTGCGGAGCATGCGGCGCAGAATCTTCCCTGAGCGCGTCTTCGGCAGGCCGTTGACCAGCACCACCCGGTCCGGCGTGGCGATGGGCCCGATGACGTGCCGGACCTGCTCCTTGAGCGCGCCCACCATCTGCTCGGAGCCGGACTCCTGCCAGTCCGGCTTCACCGTGACGAACGCGCACACGCCGGTGCCCTTGAGGTCGTGCGGGAAGCCCACCACGGCGGCCTCGGCGACGGCCTCGTGGGCGACGAGCGCGCTCTCCACCTCGGCGGTGCCCAGGCGGTGGCCGGACACGTTGAGCACGTCATCCACGCGGCCGGTAATCCAGTAGTACCCATCCTCGTCGCGGCGGCAGCCGTCGCCGGTGAAGTAGAGGTTGGGGAAGCGCGCGTAGTACGTCTCCTTGAAGCGCTGGTGGTGCCCGTACAGCGTGCGGGCCTGACCGGGCCACGAGCGCGCCAGGCACAGGTTGCCGCTGACGCCGTTGCCTTCGATGACGCGGCCCTCGTCGTCCACCAGCACCGGCTCCACGCCGAAGAAGGGCAGGGTGGCCGAGCCCGGCTTGGACGGCGTGGCGCCCGGTAGCGGCGCAATCAGGATGCCGCCCGTCTCCGTCTGCCACCACGTGTCCACCACGGGGCAGCGGCCCTCGCCGACGACGTCGTGGTACCAGCGCCAGACCTCCGGGTTGATGGGCTCGCCCACGCTGCCCAGCAGGCGCAGTGACTGGCGCGAGGACTCCTTCACCCACGCGTCGCCCTCCTTGATGAGCGAGCGCAGCGCGGTGGGCGCCGTGTAGAGGATGCTGGCCTTGAGGTCATCCACCACGCGCCAGAGGCGGCCCGCGTCCGGATAGGTGGGCGTGGACTCGAACATCACCGTGGTGGTGCCGTTCATCAGCGGCCCGTAGAGGATGTAGCTGTGGCCGGTGACCCAGCCCAGGTCCGCCGCGCAGAAGTAGACATCGTCCGGCTGGATGTCGAAGACGTAGCGGAACGTGGTGGCCGCGTAGACGAGGTAGCCGCCCGTGGTGTGCAGCACGCCCTTGGGCTTCCCCGTGGAGCCGGACGTGTAGAGGATGAAGAGCGGGTCCTCCGAATCCATCCACTCGGCCGGACAGACGCCGCGGTGCTTGGACATCTCCGCGTCCAGCCAGTAGTCGCGGCCGTCGAGCATGGGCACCTCCTTGCCCGTGCGGCGCACGACGAGGATGGACTGCACCAGGGACAGGCCCTCCACGGCCTCGTCGGCGATGGCCTTGGTGGCCACGAACTTGGGACCGCGCGGGCCTTCATTGGCGGTGACGAGCACCTTGGCGCCCGAGTCGAGGATGCGCTCGCGCAGCGCCTCCGACGAGAAGCCGGCGAACACCACCGAGTGCACCGCGCCGATGCGGGCGCAGGCGAGCATGGTGTAGGCCAGCTCCGGCACCATGGGCAGATAGATGCAGACGCGGTCGCCCTTGCGCACGCCGTGCGCCTTGAGGACGTTGGCCACGCGGCCCACGTGGTGCTGGAGGTCGCGGTAGGTGATGGATTCGTACTCACCCGGCTCGTTCTTCGCCCAGACGATGGCGACCTTGCCGGGCCGCGTCTTAGAGTGCCGGTCGACACAGTTGTAGGCCGCGTTGATCTTGCCGCCGCCGAACCAGGAGAAGTCCACCTGCTCGGCGTCCACGTCCATGATGGAGTCGGGCTTGTGGAACCAGGTGAGCTGCTCGGCCATCTCGCTCCAGAAGGACTCGGGCTGCTCGAGGCTGCGCCGGTAGAGGCGCTGATAGTCCTCCAGGCTCTTCACGTGGGCGTTGCGGCGGAAGGCGTCCTTCGTGGGAATGAGCGCGTCGTGCGTCAGGGCCATCGTCGTCATCCTTGGGAGTGGAGGAGGGTCAGTAGAAGAGCTGCAGTTGGCTGGTGCCCGTCACGGCGGCGCGGGCCTGGGAGAGGTCGCCCGACCACGTGACGGCGACCTCGGTGCGGAGGTTGAGCGTGTGCTTCTGGAACCAGATGTTGAAGCCGGGCTTGAGCGAGACCTGGTCCACGCCATTCACGCGCGCCTTGAAGTACTCGCCGGAGATGAGCGGCTGGAGCTTGCCGAAGCGCCAGCCCGTCTCCACGTAGAAGCCCGTGCCGCTCTGCGGGTTGTCCAGGCCCTGGCGGTAGTGGAAGAGGGTGGCGTTGACGACGAACTCCTGGTCGTTCGCCAGGGGCACGTCGAGGAACACGTCGGCGGCCATGCCCAACGAGTCATGGAGCCCGGACTCCGTGGCCACCGCCTTGGGCTGGTAGTCCGCGCCGATGCCCACCGACAGCCGCGGCTCGGAGGAGAAGTAGATGCCCTGGAAGAAGAGGTCCTCCTCCCGCGTGAAGAAGTTCCAGCGCGCCATCGCCGTGACGCGCGGCAGGTCGTCCGGATTGAGGACCGTGCCATCCGGGGCCGTCTGGCCGTTGACGCCGTTGAAGACGGCGGCGCGGAAGCCCACGGGCCCCGCGAAGCCACGGACCTGCACGCCGATGTCCCGCCACACCTTGCCCACGCCGGGCGTCCAGCGGACCAGGTTGGAGTGGTAGTCCACCGCCTGCAACGCGATGGCGCCCTGGAGCACGTGGCGCGTCAGCGGTGGCAACAGCATGCCGACGTCAATCCAGACCTTCTCCGCGACCTCGTACGAGATGAACGCGTCCTGGATGAAGAACTCGACGTCCCAGTTGCCATTCTTTCCGAAGTTCGGCTGGTCCGTCTCGGCGAAGAACGACAGCTTCTGGGTGATGTTTCCGAAGACGAGCAGGCGCGTGCGCCGCAAGAACATGTCGCTGCCGGGGCCGCCGGACGGCGCGCCCTTGTCGACAATCTGGAGCTGCGGCTGCAGGAGGATGGCGACGTTGAGGTAGGACTCCTCGCTGATGGGAATCTTGAATGCGCTCGACGGAGTGGCTGACAGGCAGACCGCGAGCGCGGCCATGAGCGACAGCATGCGTGCGGGGGCAGTGCGCATGCCCCGCACCAGAGCAACGCGTCTGCCAACGCGATGCGCTCGGCAATTCAAGACGTTGCAGGTTGGCTCGGCGCGTCAGGTGTTACCGAAGGTGACGTGCGCGTTACCGCCGTAACGCTTTGTGCACCGCGCCGTAACGCTTCACGCACGGCGTCACGCGGGCTTCGAGTTCGAGTGGTCACCCGCCTTGCCTAGCAGGTATCCACCATGGCTGATGGCCAGCAGGGCGAGCATGCCTTGTGACAGCTCGGGCATCGCGCTCGTTTCGCGGCGCATCACCGCCATGGCCACTTGCATGAAGTACCCCATGGCCGCGATGAGCGTGAAATAGAACATCTGCACCTTGGCCAGGTCGATGTGCGCGGTGTTGCCCACCTCGTCTCCTTGGAACATGTCCGCCATGCGCGCGTCGGTCATGTGGGCGTTGGCGTAGAGCACGCCCTGGCGGTGCGCGTCGATGTCCCCGGGCGCCTCGGCGAGCTGGGCGGACGTGTTCTCCACCAGCTTCTCGTCCGGGCTGCGCGCGCGCTTGCCTCCCAGCACCAGCGGTGTGCCCAGCAGCGAGGTGGTGGAGATGCCCATGGCAATCCAGAGCTCCTGGGGGATGGTGACGCCCTTCGCGGTCTGCCCGTTGGCTTGCACCTGGACGAGCGTCATCGTCAGGTAGCCCCCCATCACCACCACGGTCCACACCAGCGCCTGGAAGCGCGAGAGGCTCATCAGGTTGCGCTCGCTGATGAAGAGCGCGAGCGGCACGCCCGAGATGGCCTTGCCCAGCACCAGCAGGAAGCCCGTGAGCGCGGCGGAGGTCCCTATCAGGTTCCAGCCCGGTGGCAGGTACCAGCAGGTGGCCACGACGGCCATGGGCATGGCCGTGGTGAGGACCGCCAGCCGTCCGTACTCCGCGCGTGGAATGGCTCCGACGACGTCCCCCGCGTGATTGCCAGCGCTGCTGCTCGTCACAGGCACGCTCTCTGCCATGTCGCCCCCCTGCGGTGTGTTGCGGGGATGCTAGCGATTGGCGATGGCGGGCGTTCCGCTGTGCTGACGCACCGCCCCTGAAGGACGTGGCCGTGCGACCGGAGGGCCATGGACGGCCTTCCTCGCGCCGTGGTTCACGCGCGAGTGCGGGGGATGCCCAGCTTCTGGCGCTTCTCCCACAGCGTCTTGCGGCTGATGCCCAGCCGCCTGGCCAGCTCCGTCTCGCCCAGGTGGTCCTGGTTCTCGAGGACGAAGCGGCGGAAGTACTCCTCCATGGAGTCGGGGGAGCCGGTGGTCTCCTCGGCGGCGCCGGCGCCGGTGTCGGTGGCATCGGAAGGCGTCACGAAGCCATCCCCGGTGTCGGGCAGCTCCAGCGCCAGCAGGCCCGCCGTCACCACCGGGCCATCCGCGAGGATGACGGCGCGCTCCAGCGCGTTCTCCAGCTCGCGCACGTTGCCCGGCCACGGGTGCGTGGTCAGCGCCGTCAGGGCTTCGGGGGCCAGCGTCGCGGGCGGGCGGCCCACCTTGCGGCTCGCCTTCTCCAGCAGGTGCCTGGCCAGCGCGGGCACGTCCTCGGCGCGCTCGCGCAGCGGCGGCAGGCGAATCTCCACCACGCGCAGGCGGAAGTAGAGGTCCTGGCGGAAGGCGCCTTCCTGCACGCGGCGGGGCAAATCCCGGTGGGTCGCCGCGACGATGCGCACGTCCACCTTGCGAGCCCGCGTCGCGCCCACCCGCCGCACCTCGCCGTCCTGGAGCATGCGCAGCAGGCGCGCCTGCGCGGGCGCGGGCAGCTCGCCAATCTCGTCCAGGAAGAGGGTGCCGCCGTGGGCCGCTTCCACCAGCCCCGGGTGCGCGGCCTGCGCGCCGGTGAAGGCGCCCTTCTCGTGGCCGAACAGCTCGCTCTCCAGCAGGCCCTCGGGGATGGCCGCGCAGTTCACCGCGACCAGCGGCCCCTCGGCGCGCGGGCTCTGGGCGTGGATGGCGCGGGCCACCAGCTCCTTGCCGGTGCCGGACTCGCCCAGGACGAGCACGGTGGCGGGGGAGGGCGCCACCTTGCGGACGCGCTCGAACACCTCGCGCATCGCGGCGCTGTTGCCCACCATGCCGCTGACGGGGTGGGCCTGTTCGACTTCCCGCTTCAGCGCCGCGTTCTGCCGCGTCAGCAGGCCTTCGCGCAGCACCCGCTCCACCTGCATCAACAGCTCGTCGTGGTCGAAGGGCTTGGCGATGTAGTCCACCGCGCCCAGCTTCATGGCGTCCACCGCGGACTTCACGGTGGCGTAGCTGGTCATGATGAGGACGGGCACACCTGGGCACAGGGCGATGATGTCCGTCCCTGGGGCGCCTGGCAGGCGCAGGTCCGACAGCACCAGGTCGAACGAGTCCAGCGGGTAGTCGCCCGCCGCCTCTTGCACGGAGCCCGCCTCCGACACGTCATGCCCCGCGCGCACGAGCAGCCGGCGCAGCTCGGTGCGGATGATGGGCTCGTCTTCGATGACCAGGATGCGGCTCATGTCGGGGCCCCGGGCACGGGTTTCACGCTCGACTCCATCCGGCGTGGCTCCGGAAGGCTCACCACGACGCTAGTCCCGCCCCCCTGTCGTCTGTCCACCTGCATCGTTCCGCCATGCTCCCGGACGATGCCCGCGGCGAGCGCCAGGCCCAGGCCCGTCCCCTCGCCAGGGCCCTTGGTCGTGAAGAAGGGCTCGAAGACCCGCTGCGCCAGCTCCGCCGGAATCCCGTGCCCCCGGTCCATGATGCGCAAACGCACGGCGCCCGCGTGCACGTCCGCTTCCAGCTCCACCACGCCGCGCTCCGGGGACGCGTCCATCGCGTTCGTGAGCAGGTTGACGAGCACCTGCTCCAGCCGCTGCGCGTCGCCTTCGACCTCCAGGCCCTCGGGACAGCGGTGCTCGAAGCTCACCCCGCGCTGCTTGCGCGCGAACTGGGCGAGCTGCATCGCCTCGCCGAGCAACTGCGCCACGGACACCCGCGCGAAGGGCCGCGCCTGTCCGCCCACCGTGCCCTCGTGGCTGAACGTCACCAGCGTCCGGACGATGGCGTCGATGCGCCGGCACTGCTGGAGGATGAGGCCCGCGCGCTCCTGCACCGCGTCCGGGTCCTCCAGGTCGTACTTGAGGTTCTGCGTCAGGCTGGCGATGGCCGTCAGCGGATTGCCAATCTCATGCGCCACGCCGGCCGCCACGCGGCCCAGGGAGGCCAGCCGGTCCTGGTGGGCCAGGCGTGCGTCCACGGCCTTGCGCGCCGTCAGGTCCTCCACCAGCAGCGCCATGCCCTCGGACGTGACGCCGCCTTCCTCGGCGGGGGACAGCCGGGAGCGGTGCAGCCGGAGGGTGCGCTCCACGCCGGACACGGTGAGCCGCACCTCGGTGTCGCTGTCCGCGCCGCTGGCGAAGCGGGACAGGAGCCCGCCCCAGGCCGCGGGGAGGGCTTCCAGCACGTGGCCTCGTACCGCGCCCACCGGCACGCCGGTGAGCTGCTCCATCGCCGCGTTCCAGATGACGACCTCACCGTCCGGCCCCACCGCGCAGACGCCCATGGGGAGGTCCTCCAGGATGCGGCGCAGGTAGCGGCGCACGGCCTCCAGGGCGGGCACGGGGCCTCGCATGCTCCGCGCGTCGCGCAGGCGCTCCTCCACGAAGCGGAGCTGCTCCGCCAGGGCCGTGCGCGCGCCGGGCTCCAACCGCAGCGCCTCCTCCACCGTCATGCGGGCGAGCACCGGGCCCAGCAGGCCGGACAGGTTGCGCTCCACGCCGTCTCGCAAGCGGCGCAGCTCGGACGGGCGGCGCTCGTCCGGGGGGAGGGCCAGGGCCTTCAGCGCGCGGTCCACCTCTGCGGACGCGGCCTCCCCGCCCAGCAGCGGCGCCAGCTTGCGCCGGAACTCCTCGGGCGAGCCCGCGACCACGCCTCCCGACGCGGGGGCCACCTCCTCGCGGGTGCAGGTCCGCGCCGCCTCGGACTCCTCGGGCGACTGGCGCGTGGCCAGCGACACGCCGACGAAGGCGAGCGTGTTGAGCGAGAGCGACGCGAAGGTGGCGAAGCCCCAGGGCTCCGTGGCGGGGAAGCCCAGCAGCGCCGCCATCCGGTGCGTCCAGGCGACGATGCCCGGCGAGGCCCACAGCGGCAGCACCAACGTGAAGAACCACAGCACGGCGCCCACGCCCATGCCCGTGAGCAGCCCGGCGCGCGTGCCGCGCTTCCAGAACAGCAGCCCCAGCACACCGGGGATGAACTGCGCCACCGCGACGAAGGACACCAGCCCCAGGTCCACCAGCCCGGTGCCGCGCGTGTTGAGCAGCCAGTGGAAGCCGTAGCCGGCCAGGATGATGATGCCGATGAGCAGGCGGCGCGCCCACAGCAGCCAGCCGTACAGGTGCGGCTGGCCCCGCGCGTACCCCAGGGGCAGCACCAGGTGCGTGAGGCACATGGGCGCCAGGGCCAGCGTGGTGACGATGACCATGGCGCTGGACGCGGAGACGCCGCCCAGGAAGGCCACCAAGGCCAGCCACGTGGCGCCGCCCGAGGCGGGCACGGCCAGGACGTGGAAGTCCGCGGGCCAGGGCAGGCCCATCGCCTCGCCGCCCCACAGCACCAGCGGCACCATGAGGTTCATCACCAGCAGCAGCAGCGGGAAGGCCCAGGTGGCGGTGGCCAATCCCTCGCGCTCCGGGGCCTCGGTGAAGGCCACGTGGTAGCTGCGCGGCGTGAGGAAGGCGGCGGCGCAGGACAGCACCAGCAGCGGCGCCCACGAGGCATCCCGCGCGGGGCGCTGCAGTCCGTCGATGGCCTCCGGGTGCGCGTCCAGCCAGGCGCGCAGCCCGTCCACGCCGCCGAACACGTTGGACACCGCCCAGAGGCCCACGGCCACCAGGGCCACCAGCTTCACGGCGGACTCGAAGGCGATGGCCAGCATCAGGCCTTCATGCCGCTCGCGCGGGGTGAGGTGCCGCGCGCCGAAGAGGACGGAGAAGACGGTGAGCACCGCGCAGAAGCCCAGGCCCACCAGGGTGGGGGACGCGGAGGGGCTGAGCACGCGCGCGGACTCCACGACGGCGCGCACCTGGAGGGCGAGGTAGGGCAGGCTGCCCGCCAGCAGGAACAGCGTCACCGCCGTGCCGGTGCTCTGTCCCGGGTAGCGGAAGGCCAGCACATCCGCCAGGGAGGTGAGCTGGAGCTCGCGCGACAGGCGCAAGAGCGGGCGCCACAGCACGGGCACCAGCAGGCATGCCAGCGTGGCGCCCAGGTAGATGCCGAGGTAGCGGAAGCCGTGCCTCGCCGCATAGCCCACGCTGCCGAAGTAGGACCACGACGTGGCGTAGACGCCCAGGGCCAGCGCGTAGACGAGCGGGTGCTGCGTGATGCGCGCGGGGATGGCGCCGCGCTCCGCCGCGTAGGCCACCAGGAAGAGCACCAGCAGGTACGCGACCGAGGCTGCGACGAGCGAGCCCAGGTCAAGCGTCATGGCCACCCCTCCGGTGGGCCACCCAGCCGCCCAGGATGATGACGCCCAGCCACACCACGAAGGGCAGGTAGCCCGGCGCCCCCTCCGCCAGCCACAGCCGGCGCAGCGGCGAGCCGAAGAGCAGCACCGCGATGGCGAAGACGAGCAGCGACGGCATCACCGGTGCGTCGGGCTCGGAGGGGCGCTTCATCGCGGTGAGGATACCAGCGGAAGGAGCCCCCGGTGGGGTGTCGTCACGCGTTCTGGCGGAAGCGGTGGGTCGGCTTCCTGGGCGCGGGCAGGGCGGCCATTCGCAGCCGGTGTTCCCTGAGGACGCCGTCCACGGATTTGTCCGTGCCGGCGAGTTGCTCGACAGGCCGCCTGGGCTGTCGTGAGAATGCGGCCGCCGCGGGGGACCGTCCTCGTCCCCGGGAAACGGAGGGGCAGATGGAGACGACGCCTGCTGGTGATTTCGGGCCGCCGCGAGATGAACGCGAGCTGGCCGCTGTCGCGGACATCATGATGCACTCGTACGCCATGTCCCCGGCGGACAGCGCCGCGTGGCTGCAGCGGACGACGCGGTCGGACCTGCGGGTGTTGCGCCAGGGCGGCCACGTGGCGGGCTCGTTGGTGCACATCCCCATGGGCCAGTGGTACGGCGGGCGCAGCGTGCCTGTCATCGGCGTGGGCGGCGTGGGCGTGTCGCCCGTTCACCGGGGCCAGGGTACCGCCACGCGGCTCATGCAGCACCTGCTTCGCGAGGCGCGCGCGTCGGGCGCGCCGCTGTCCGTGCTGTACCCCGCGACGCAGCCGCTCTACCGGCGCGTGGGCTATGAGCACGCGGGCGCGCGTTACGAGCTTCGCGTCCAGGTTCCGTCGCTGGACTTCACGGAGCGGACGCTGTCGCTGCGTGCCATCGAAGCGGCGGACACGCCCGCCATCCTCCAGGGCTACCAGCGGTACGCGCGCCACCGCACGGGCTGGCTGGACCGGACCGACTTCTCGTGGGGCCGCGTCCGGAACCTGCGCGGAGAGGTGGCGCATGGCTACCTCGTGGAGGGGAAGGGCGGCGTGGAGGGCTACCTCTACGTCATCCGCAGGCAGGTGAAGGACTTCAAGCAGGAGCTGTTCCTCACCGACGTGGTGGCCCACACGCCGGCCGCGGCGCGGCGGATCCTGAGCTTCCTGGGCGACCACCGCTCCCTGGCCATGGAGGCGAGCTGGTACGGCGGCGTGGATGACCCGCTGCTCCTGCTGCTGCGTGAGCAGACGTACTCCGTGAAGCTCTACATGTACTGGATGGTGCGCGTGCTGGACGTAGCGTCCGCGCTGCAGGCGCGTGGCTGGCCCGAGGGGCTCACCGGGACGCTCCACCTGGAGGTGGAGGACGACCTCTTCCCGGAGAACGCCGGGCGCTACGTGCTGGACGTGGCGGACGGGCAGGCGAAGGTCCACCGCGGGGGCGATGGGCGGCTGCGCCTGCACGTGAAGTCGCTGGCCCCGCTCTACGCGGGCCACCTGAACGCCGAGTCCCTCCGCGCCATGGGGGCGCTGGAGGCGGACGATGCCTCGGTGCGCGTGGCCGGGGCGCTCTTCGCGGGCCCGCCACCTTCGCTGCGCGACATGTTCTGAGCCGGGCCTGAAGTGGTAGGAGCAGGGGCAGTTCTTCACGTCACCAGGGAGTGCGGTCGATGCGGGCATTCGTCACCGGTGGTTCTGGCTTCGTGGGTCGACACCTCCTCACCGCGCTGAAGGTGCGGGGGACGCCGGCCCGGGCGCTCGCGCGCTCCAGCGCGGCCATGGAGGCGGTGGCGGCGGCCGGCGCGGAGCCCGTCGAGGGGGACCTGTCCGACGTGGAGAAGCTGCGGGTGGGCATGGAGGGCTGCGACACCGTCTTCCACGCCGCCGCGTACGTGAAGGGCGCTGGCGCGCGCAGCGAGTTCTACGAAGCGAACGTGCGCGGCACCGAGCGGGTGCTGGAGGCCGCGCGCGCGGCGGGCGTGAAGCGCTTGGTCCACGTCAGCACGGAGGCCGTGCTCGTGGACGGCTCGCCGCTGGTGAAGGTGGACGAGACGATGCCGCTGCCCGAGCGCCCCATCGGGGACTATCCCTCCACCAAGGGCGAGGCGGAGCGGCGGGTGTTGAGCGTGAACTCGGAGGACTTCGTCACCGTGGCCGTGCGGCCCCGCTTCGTGTGGGGCGCGGGGGACACGTCGCTGTTTCCCCAGTTCGCGGAGGCGGTGCGCGCGGGGCGCTTCCGCTGGTTCAGCGGCGGGCGTTACCTGACGTCCACCTGCCACGTGGCCAACTGCGTGGAAGGCATGTTGCTCGCGGCGGAGAAGGGCCGCGGCGGACAGGCGTACTTCCTCACCGACGGGGAACCCGTGGAGTTCCGCGCGTTCATCACCGCGATGCTCGCGGCGCGGGGCGTGGACGCGGGCTCCCGCACGCTGCCCTACGGCGTGGCGGCGACGGTGGCAACGGTGGGCGACCTGCTGTGGGGCACGCTCGGCCTCCCCGGGCGCCCCCCGCTCACCCGCACCGAGGTGCTGCTCATGGGGCGGGAGGTGACGGTCCGCGACGACAAGGCCCGCGCCGAGCTGGGGTACGAGGGCCGCCGCTCCCGCGAGGAGGGACTCCGGGAGATGAAGGCGGAGCACGAGAGCGCCGCGTCGCGTATGCTCTGAGGCATGCGCAGGTTCGAGTTCGTCGAAGGCAGCAGCTCCAAGTTCTGGGAGCCGGAGCTCCAGGGCAACCTCTTCATCGTCACGTTCGGCCGCATCGGGACCGCGGGCCAGCGGCGGGAGAAGGCCTTCGCGGATGAGGCCGGCGCCCGGAAGGAGTACGAGAAGAAGGTCGCGGAGAAGGTGCGGGAGGGCTACCAGGAGGTGACCGCGGGTGGCGCACCCGCGGCCGCCGCGCCCACGCCGCCCCCGCCGCCGAAGAAGGCCGAGCTGCCCCGTCGCGTCGCCGTCGCCACGCCCACGCCGGAGTCGCTGAAGGCCGCCGCCGAGGCGCTCGCCGCGCTGCGGGCCCGGCTGGGGTGGCGAAGCTGGGAGGTGACGTCCCGCGCGCGCCGCGCGAGGCGTGCCCTGCAGGCCCTGGGCGGGGTGGACCCCGCGGCCCACGCGGAGCTCGCGGGGACCTTCTCCGCGCTGATGGAGCGGGTGGTCGCGTCGCCGAAGGACGGCCGGTTGCCGCTGCGCCACGCGCTCGGGCTGCTCGGCGTGTTGGACGTGGCCGCCTTCGTTCGCGCAGCCGAGGTGTGGCTCGAGTCGCCCACCGCCGTTCCCGCGGCCACCGCCCTGGCCCGTCAGGCGACGGAGCTGGGACAGCCGGAGCTGGCGCTGCGCCTGGGCCTGCTGCTCGCGGACCGGCCGGGGCAGGCGGGGGCTCCGTCCGAGGATGGCTGGAGCAAGCGGTGGACGTCGCTGCGCCCCCACGTGGAGGACCACCTGTCCTCCCAGGGCGGCTCGCTGGCCGCGTGGATTCAGTCGGTGGATGCCGCGGGCGACGCGCACCTCGCCGGACGTTTGACGCGGCTGGGGGCCTGAGCGTCTGGGGCCTCGGCGGAGCGCGTGAGGCAAGCCCACGCGCTCCCTCATGCGGTTAGCCGGGGCCGTTGCTGTCCGTCGACGGCTTCGACTTCTTGGCCGCGCCCTGGCCGGAGCCAGGCACGCTGTCCGGCTGCCGGTCCATCTCCGCCAGGGGATAGTCCCGCGCCGCGTCCAGGTAGGACTGGGGCTTGATGCGGCGGCGCATGCGCCACGTCAGGTTGTCGGGCTGGACGAGCACGGGCTCTCCATCCGGGCGCTGCTCCACGAGGTGCCCGTCACAGAACCGCCACTGCTTGCGGCCATCCACGTCATGCCGCGCGTAGTAGAGGTCCGTCTGGCCAATCTCGGGCTTGGGCGGGCACCAGGTGCGGCGGGCGGACTCCTCGCGCTCGGGCATCTCCTCGCGCCACTGCTTGCGCGCTTCCTTCAGCGCCACCGCCGCCAGCACCTTCGGTCCGTCGTCGAGCCGGGCGTCGGCCTCGCGCAGCAGCTCCTGTCCGCGCCGGGCAATCTCCGGGAACGCCCCCGTGTCGCGGAAGCCGCACTCCCGCAGCCGGTTCAGCGTGTAGCGGTGCACGTCCATGACCGCCGGCAACGACTCGGTGGCCTCCCGCATCATCGCCAACTGCCTGGGGTGGTCCGGGGCCTCGAGGTTGGCGATGTTCTCCGTCTCCCGGAGGAAGCGGGCCATCAGCCCGTTGACCGTCGTCAGCTCGTCCGCCAGCCAGCGGGGCTCCGAGGACGCGCAGGGGTCCGCCTTGGCCTTCTTGTAGTTCCGGTAATCCGCCCGGGACATGCCCAGGGAGTAGTGCTCCACCGGAGGGGCGGGCCTGGTCGCGCACGCGCTCAGCGCCGTCGTGCCCAGGCCCGCAAGCACGAGCCGCCGAATGTTTGCCGTCATCCCACCATTCTGGCATGTCCTTTGAGTTCAAACAAACGTGCAGCGGCCAACGGTTCGAGCGAAGGGGCTGGATTCTTTGAAGGGCCCGCCTCCTTGAACGGCGCCGCTCAGGCTGCCTACAAGACGTCCCAGGCGCCGAGCAGGCCTTCGCGGAAGTGTGAGCCGGTACATGAAGCCCGCGGTCCTCATCACCATCGGAGTGCTCACGGCGTTGGGCGGGGCGCTCTACCTGTCCTCGCGGCGCGCCCATGAGGGGCCGAGAGAGGCCCGGCCCGTGGCGCGCGCGCCCGTCTCCCCTCCGAGGGGCGTGCGGACCGAAATCACCTTCCTCTACAGCACGGAGAAGCAGGCGTGGGTGGAGGAGGCCGCGGCGGACTTCCAGAAGGCCCATCCCCTCATCCGCGTGAACCTGGTGGGGCGGGGCTCGCTGGAGGCGGCGCAGGCCATCCTCGAGGGCCGTGAGCGGCCCACCGTGTGGAGCCCCGCGGACAGCGCGGTGCTGCGGATGCTGGAGTCGGACTGGGCGACGGACGCCGCGCGCGAGCCGCTGTTCGCCGCCGACGGTGACGCCGCGCCGCGACCGCTGGTCGTCACCCCGCTGGTGTTCGTGGCGTGGGAGGACCGGGCGGAGGCGCTGACGCGAGCCCGTGGGGGCCGCGCCGTGTCGTGGCGGCTCGTCCAGGAGGCCGTCTCGAGCGACCGGGGCTGGCCCGCGGTGGGCGGCAAGCCGGAGTGGGGCTTCGTGAAGCTGGGCCACACCAACCCGACGCACTCCAACTCCGGGCTCCAGGCGCTGCTGCTGGCGGCGCTGGAGTTCTACGGGAAGCAGGGCGGGCTGACGGTGGCGGACCTGCTGGAGCCCCGGTTCCAGGCGTGGTTGAGCGCGCTGGAGCGGGGCGTGGGGCGCTTCGAGCAGACGACCGGCGCGCTGATGGCGGACATGGTCCGCTTCGGTCCGGCCCGCTACGACGTCGCGGTCGTCTACGAGAACCTGGCCATCGCGCAGCTCTCCCAGCCGGAGGGGCCGTGGGGCGCGCTGAGGGTGCTCTACCCGCCGCTCACCTTCTGGAGCGACCATCCCGCGGCGGTGTTGCAGGGCGAGTGGGTGTTGCCCCGGCAGCGGGAGGCCGCGCTGGAGTGGCTTCGCTACCTGCGCAGCCGGCCCGTGCAGCAGCGCGCCCTGGCCTACGGCTTCCGGCCCGCGGACCCGACGGTGCCCATGCGGGCCGAGGATGCGGAGAGCCCCTTCCTGCGCATGGAGGCGCAGGGCATCCAGGTGGACGTGCCGCCCAGCGCGGAGGTTCCGGATGGGGCGGTGGTCCGCAACCTGCTCACGCTTTGGTCCCGCCGGGTGGGCAACGCGCGAGCGCCCTGAACTCGATGCACGCGGGCGCCCGTCGCGACTTCAGCCGCCGCGCGCGGCCAGGTCGATGAAGCCGCGAATCCAGATGAGGTTCACGGCGTCGCACACCGCCGACGGCGTGGGCGTCGTCGTCTCCAGCGCGGCGGTGTACGGCACGCCCAGGCGCGAGTACCAGTCGGTGACGCTGCCGTCGTGGTACTCGATGAGGCCGTCCGCGTCGGTGAAGCTGTGGTCGTCCACCTTCTGGCTGCGCACCACCGAGACGTGCTTCGCGCAGGCCTCCACCAACGGGCGGTACGCGGCCTTGTCCCCGAAGGTGTACGCGTACGTCGACGCGCCGCCCAGGTAGTCATCCTGGTGGATGTCGAGCGCGGCGGCCGGGGCGGGATATCGCGCCAGCTCGTTGCGAATCGCGCGCGTCTCCTTGGGGCCTCCATCGTAGAGCGCCCAGCGGAGGATGGGCCGCTCCACGTGCAGCTCGCCCACCCATTCGCCCGGGGCGACCTCGTAGCGGAGGAAGTCGTTGTTGGGCTTCTCGCCGCTGCGGTTGTAGCGCGTCCCCGCCTCGAAGCCGGAGGGGTTGATGCAGGGATAGACGCGCAGGCCCACGCCGCGCTCCAGGGCGTAGGCCGCCACCTGGGGGAAGTGCTCGGCCAGCGTCAGCGGCCCCGCGGGCTCCTCCCCGTGGAAGCCGGAGGTGATGACCAGCCAACGTTCTCCCGGCACGATGAGCCGGAAGAGGGGGTAGTCCTGGTCTCCCTCCGTCACCCGTCCGTACTCGGAGACCTCCGCGAGGTGGCCGTGGGCGCGGATCCGCTTGGCGTAGTCGGTGTAATTCACACGGGTAAGGTAGCCGCGAGTCACCCGCGCGCCCACCCTTTCCCGCAACCTCACACCTCACCTGTCCCGCGCGCCACGGCGCTCCCCGGTGGGCCTACTGGCCCATGCGCGCGCGGAACTCGTCGGCCAGCTCCTTGCGCTGCGCGGGCGTCAACGTGCCGTGGACCTCCAGGGCGGCATCCGTCGCCTTGTGAGCGAAGGCGCGCATGGCCTCGATGCGCGCATCCACCAGGGCGTGCAGCTTCTGCCGGTCCGGCGTGTCCGACGCGAGCTGCTGGAAGGCCTCGTCGCGCGCGGCGCGCTGGTCCTCCATCACCTGCACGCCGTCGGTGAACAGCCGGTCCTTCACGGCGTGGATGGACTTGCGCTGCGGCTCGGTGGCGTCCAGCGTGTCCAGCTTGTCGTCGAGCTTCCAGGTCACCATCTGCTTGATGCGCTCGGGGTCCTTGCCCCAGCGAGGGCCGGAGCGGAACGCGAAGCCGCTGAGCAGGGCGACGGCGAGCAGCGCGGAACCGGCGACGGCGAGTCTCTTCATCATGAGGGCACTTCCTTTTTCGAAGGGGTGGTTCGCGACAGTGGCCAATCTGCAGGGCCGGCGTTGTCGCCACTTGTACGAGGCGTGAAGAAGTATGAAGCGCGGGCCGGGCGCGCCCGCTGGCGTCACGGGCGCCTCACGCCGAGGGCATGTGGGGAGCCCGCCTGGTCGCCAGGGAAGGGGGCTGGGAGGTGGCGCCGGGGCCCCGTGGGAAGACGCATCGTGACTTCCACGGAGACGGGCGGTGGGGCAGCGGGGTCGTTAGGCTTCCCCAGGGGTCTTCCGCCTGGGGCGGAACGTCGCAAAGGGCCGATTTTCCGGCCTCGTCCGTGACGGCGACGAAGCTGCGTTCGCGGAGTAGCGGGCGTGCTACCACGGCCGTACTGTACTGCCCCCCGGCCTCCAGGAGCGGAACGCACCCATGTCCTTTACCCACCTCCATCTGCACACCCTCTACTCGCTCCTCGACGGGGCGATTCGGATGAAGGACCTCATCAAGACGGTGAAGGAGAAGGGGATGAGCAGCGTCGCCGTGACGGACCACGGCAACATGTTCGGCGCCATCGACTTCTACAAGAAGGCGAAGGACGCGGGCATCAAGCCCATCCTGGGCATGGAGGCCTACGTCGCAGGCCCGAAGGGCCGCGAGGACCGCTCCGAGAAGGTCTCCCACCACCTCATCCTGGTGGCGAAGAACGCGGAGGGTTACGCCAACCTGCGCTACCTGTCCTCCACCGCGTACATGCACGGGTTCTACTACCACCCGCGCATCGACAAGAAGGTGCTGGCCGAGCACAGCAAGGGCCTCTTCGCGCTCACCGCGTGCCTGGGCGGTGAAATCACCAGCGCGTGCTTCCGCGGCGACATGGACCACGCCCGCCGCGCCGCGCAGGAGTACAAGGACATCTTCGAGCCCGGGCACTTCTTCCTCGAAGTGCAGTCCAACGGGATGCCGGAGCAGGACAAGGCGAACGAGAACCTCTTCCAGCTCTCGCGCGACCTGGACATCCCGCTGTGCGCCACCGCGGACGCGCACTACATCAAGCGCGAGGACGCGCGGGCGCACGAGCTGCTCATGTGCATCGCCAGCGGCAAGACGCTGGCGGACGGCAAGCGCATGAAGCACTCCACGGACAAGCTCTACGTCACCAGCCCCACGGAGATGCTGGAGTTCTTCAAGGACACGCCCGAGGCCGTCCACAACACCCAGCGCATCGCCGAGCAGTGCAACCTGGAGCTGAAGCTGGGCAAGCCCATGCTGCCCACCTTCAAGGTGCCCGACAGCCACACGCCGGACAGCTTCATGGCGGAGCTGGCCTACGAGGGCCTGCGCGAGCGCTTCAAGGAGCTGGCGGCCACCGTCACCTATCCCATCGACCGCGAGCAGTACCAGGCGCGGCTGGCGCTGGAGATTGGCGTCATCCAGAAGATGGGGTTCAGCGGCTACTTCCTCATCGTCCAGGACTTCATCAACTGGGCGAAGAAGATGAACATCCCCGTGGGGCCGGGCCGTGGCTCCGGCGCGGGCAGCCTCGTCGCGTACGCGCTGCGCATCACCGACGTGGACCCCATCCCGTACAACCTCCTCTTCGAGCGCTTCCTGAACCCGGAACGCGTGTCGATGCCCGACTTCGATATCGACTTCTGCCAGGACCGCCGGGACGAGGTCATCCAGTACGTCGGCCGGAAGTACGGCGAGATGAACGTGGGGCAGATCATCACCTTCGGCTCGCTCAAGGCGAAGAGCGTGCTGCGCGACGTGTGCCGCGTGTTCGCGCTGCCCTTCAGCGAAGGTGACCGCATCGCGAAGCTGGTGCCGGAGGTGCTCAACATCACCTTGAAGGAGGCCATCGAGATGGAGCCTCGCCTCAAGGAGATGATGGAGACGCCCTCCAACATCGGTGAGGTGGAGGGCAAGCCCGTCACCACGAAGGACGTGCTCGAGATCGCGCTCGCGCTGGAGGGCCTGCACCGCCAGCCCGGCATGCACGCCGCCGGCGTGGTCATCGCCGACAAGCCCCTGTGGGAGTTCGTGCCCGTCTACCAGCCGCCGGGTGAAAAGACGCTCATCACCCAGTTCGCCAAGGACGAGGTGGAGGCGGCCGGCCTGGTGAAGTTCGACTTCCTCGGTCTGAAGACGCTCACGGTGATTCAGCACGCGCTGGACCTGGTGAAGCGCAACCACGACAAGGACATCCCGCGGCACGAGATTCCGCTCAACGACGAGAAGACCTGGGAGTTGATGGCCAAGGGCGACACGGCCGGCGTCTTCCAGATGGAGTCCAGCGGCTTCACGGAAATGGTCGTGAAGCTCAAGCCGAACTGCTTCGAAGACGTCATCGCCGCCGGCGCGCTCTACCGCCCGGGGCCGCTGGACTCCGGCATGGTGGACGTCTTCATCAACCGCAAGCACGGCCGGGAGAAGGTGGCGTATCCGCACCCCGCGCTGGAGCCGGTGCTCAAGGACACCTACGGCGTCATCGTGTACCAGGAGCAGGTGATGCAGATTTCGCAGGTCCTGGGTGGCTACACCCTGGGCCGCGCGGACCTGCTTCGCCGCGCCATGGGCAAGAAGAAGGCCGAGGTCATGCAGGCCGAGCGGGCCGGCTTCCTCGAGGGCTGCGCGAAGAACAACGTCGACCTCAAGGTCGCCGGTGAAATCTTCGACCTGATGGAGAAGTTCGCCGAGTACGGCTTCAACAAGAGCCACTCGGCGGCCTACGGCCTGGTCACCATCCACACGGCCTGGCTGAAGGCGCACTACCCCTGCGAGTTCATGGCGGCCCTTCTCTCCAGCGAGAAGGACAACACGGACAAGGTGGTGAAGCACATCGGCGAGGCGCGCGAGTCGGGCCTCGAGGTGCTGCCGCCGGACGTGAATCAGTCCGACATGGAGTTCGGCGCGGTGGAGGGGAAGATTCGCTTCGGCCTGGGCGCCATCAAGGGCGTGGGCGAGGGCGCCATCGAGTCCATCCTGGAGGCGCGCAAGGACGGCCCCTTCAAGAGCCTGTTCGACTTCTGCGAGCGCGTGGACAGCCGCAAGGTGAACCGGAAGGTGATGGAAGCGCTGGTGAAGGCGGGCGCCTTCGACTTCGAGAAGCGCTCGCGCCGGCAGATCTTCGACACCATCGAGAAGGCGATGAACCGCGGCTCGGCCAGCCAGAAGGACAAGGCCGCGGGGCAGAGCTCGCTGTTCGGCATGCTGGCCGGTCCGTCCTCGAGCGGTGGCGGCGGGCTGAAGGACGACTACGTCGAGGTGGAGGACTGGTCGGAGAAGGAGCGGCTGTCGCTGGAGAAGGAGGCGATTGGCTTCTACGTGTCCGGCCATCCGCTGCACCAGTACGACAAGGAGTTGAAGCGCTACTCGCGGCCCATCACCGCGGTGCAGCGCGCGCGCAAGGACGACAAGCTCACGGTGGCGGGCATCGTCACGGTGCTGCGCGAGCGGCCCACGAAGACGGGCAAGCGCATGGCGTGGGTGACGATTGAGGACTTGTCCGGCTCCATCGAGCTGGTGTGCTTCCCGGGCAAGGACGGCGTGCGCAACGTGATGGGCAAGGACGGCAAGTGGGCGAAGCAGGGCCCCAAGCCGGGCTTCGAGCACTGGGAGCACCTGCTCAAGTCGGATGACCCCATCCTGGTGTCCGGCACGGTGCAGATCAGCCAGCGTGACGAGGACTCGCCCACGCCGGAGCTCATCGTCGATGACATCCAGAGCCTCAAGGCCGTGCGTGAGAAGCGCACCAAGCGCCTGGAGTTGCGCGTGCCGGCGGACCTGCTCACGGAGGAGCGGGTGGCGAAGCTGCACGAGCTGGCGAAGAAGTACGCCGGCGCCACGCCCGTGGCCGTGAGCGTGCTCTTCAAGGGCGAGGGCGAGGCGCTCATCGGCAATACGTCCATCAAGGTGCAGGTGAACGACGACCTGCTCCTCGCGGTGGACCGCCTGTTCGGCATGCGGGTGGTGGAGTTCGGCTGAGCCGTCCGCGTCGTTGAGGCAGGATTCTTGAGTCGAGCTTCGGCCAGTCTCAGTACATTGACTGGCCTATGGGCTTCTCGCGCCTCGGATGGTTATGGCTGTTGGCGTGGATGTGCGGAGGGTTGCCTGGCTGTGCCGCGACGGCGCCCGTTCCTGGCGCACGCGGAGGCCCGCTCTCCGCGCTCGAGTGTGACCGCTCGGACGAAGGCGAGTGCGTCGTCCTTGCCTGCGAGGGCGGGGATTGTGCCTTGTTCGATTGCGGCGACGTGGTGGTGGACGGGCGGGCCTCAATGGGCTTCACGCCGGTCCTGGCCAACGTTTACCGGCCACCCGCTCGTGGTGCTCCGCCCTTTCGTCAATGGAGGAACCTCGGAGTTCGCGCTGGTGCGCGGCCCCGGATGACGTTTCATTTCCGGTACCGGGAGGGCTTCGTGCCCGCGCTTCCGCGAGGTCCCGGGAAGCTCGTGCACCATCATTTGTTTCCGCAGCAGCCGGAGCTCGCGCGATGGTTCCGCTCGCACGGCGTGGACATTCACAAGTTCACCATCCTGATTCCTGAGCACATTCACCGCCAGCTTCACAGTGGAAAGGGGCGAGGTGGGATGTGGAATCAAGCTTGGAGGGACTATCGAGACCGGACGCAGGGGCGCGCTTTGACCTCCGAGGAGCTGCATCGCAAAGCGGTTGAGTTGATCTTCCGCTTCGAATTGACGGGGCCTGTCGTGCCTTACAATGCGCCGCTCGCGCCGTATCAGTCGGTGCCTTCCATTCGAGCTCCCTGAGGCCGGAGACTCGCCACGCGAGGAACCTTGAAGTTCTACCGAGTTCATCAAGACACAGCGTCCGCCTACACGGGCTCATTGGATGCGGTGAACAAGTGGTGCCTGCCGGGGGTAGAGCCCTGTTCGCGCTGTCACGCGGGTGGCGGCTCCCCTTGGTTGTCCTACCCGTGTGTGGACCTCTCCAGTCTGCCCCGCACGGAGTTGGAGAAGTTGTCCGACCCCTGGCCGGTATCTCGGGAGGAGTTCTCGCGCCTACAGGCGCTCGTCGCGCCTTTGGCGCCTTCGTGGGCACTGCTGGAGCCCGGCGCCCAGTTGGGGCCCTGCGAAGGAAAGGGCTCAGGCCGGTTTGGTTCGCTCTTCCTGTCGGACGCCGCCTCCCTGTTCGTCCAACAGGCGTCATTGGGCGGGCTGGTCGCCGCAGGGGTGAAGGGGCTCGAAGGCTGTCCCGTCACCATTCGTTTTCGCGGGAAGCAGGCTCCCGCGTTGCTCCAGTTGCAGCTGGAGCTTCACGGCCTGCTGCATCGTGACTGCCTGCCCGCGGTGCGAGAGCCGCCGTGCCTGACGTGTGGTGCGCGGAAGGAGGATTGGCCGCGCACCCTCATCCTGGATGCCGCTTCGCTTCCGGAGGACCGGGACGTGTTTCGGCACCGGCAAGGCTGGGCAACTGTCATCGTGAGCGAGCGATTCGTCGAAGCCGTGACGCGTTTGGAGTTGGATGGCGTGAGGTTCGAGGAACTCGAAGTTCGGGAGGGCTGAATGGACGGCACCTACAAGTCGCTGCGCATCGAGAAGAACGAAGGCATCGCCGAGCTCGTGCTCACCGGGCCGGGCAAGGGCAACGCCATGGGCCCCGATTTCTGGCGGGAGATGCCCGAGGCCATCCGCGCCCTGGACGCGGATGACGCCGTTCGCGTCATCCTGGTTCGCGGCGAGGGGAAGCACTTCACCTACGGCCTGGACCTGATGGGGATGATGGAGTCCCTGGGCCCGCTGCTCACCGGCGACAGCAACCTGGCGCTGGAGCGGCTCAAACTGCTGGCCCTGATTGGTGACATGCAGCAGGCCACCGAGGGCCTCGCCCGTTGCCGCAAGCCCGTCATCGCCGCCGTGCACGGCTGGTGTATCGGCGGAGGCATGGACCTCATCGCCGCGTGTGACTTCCGGTACTGCTCCGAGGACGCGAAGTTCTCCCTGCGCGAGGTGAAGGTGGGCATCGTCGCCGACCTGGGCGCGCTCCAGCGCTTGCCGCGCATCATCGGCGAAGGGAACACGCGCGAGCTGGCCTACACCGGCGGCGACGTGAGCTCGGCCCGGGCGCTCCGCATGGGGCTGGTCAACGAGGTGTTCCCCACGCCGGAAGCCCTGCTGGCCGAGGCCCGGGCGACCGCGAAGCGCATCGCAGAGAATCCGCCGCTCGTCGTTCAGGGCGCCAAGCAGGTCATGGAGTACTGCGCGGACAAATCCACCGCGGATGGCCTGCGTTATGTCGCGGTGTGGAACTCCGCGTTCCTCCAGTCGCAGGACCTGGCCGAGGCCTTCGCCGCCTTCGCGGAACGCCGAACGCCCCAGTTCCAGGGTCGCTGACACCCCGGGGCAGAGCCCTTCCGTCAGGCAGGCTGGAAATGCGAGGATTCCATGAACACCTTGGATTCGGAGTCCGGCGGCATGACGGAAAGCATCGCGTTGCTGGGGTACGGCCGCTTCGGCCGTGCCCTCTCGGGGCTGCTCGTGGACGCGGGCCTCGCGCACCGGGTGTTCGACCCCGGGCAGGACGACGTGCCCCCGGCCCTCCGCGCGTTGACGCTCGCGGAGGCCGTCGAGGGCGCGACGTTCGTCATCCTGGCCATGCCTGTGTCCGCGATGCGCTCGGTGCTGGAGGCGCTTCGCCCGCACCTGACACCCGCGCAGACGGTGCTCGATGTCGGGAGCGTCAAGGTGCGGCCGGTGCAGGTCCTGGCCTCGGTGCTGGGGCGCGACATCCCATGGGTGGGCACGCATCCGCTGTTCGGACCGGCCAGCCTGGCCCGAGGGGACCTGCCGCGCCGCACGGTGGTGTGTCCGAACGAATTGCATCCGGCCACGGTGCACAAGGCCCGGGCCCTGTTCGAGCGCCTCGGCTGTGAAGTCACGGAGCTGTCGCCGGACGCCCATGACGCGCTGATGGCGCGCACGCACGTGCTCACCTTCTTCCTGGCGCACGGCCTGCTGAAGGCCGGGGCGGGGAAGGACCTGCCCTTCGCGCCGCCCAGCTTCCAGCCCGTGGCCCGCCTGGAGGAGTACGCGCGCCTGGAGGTGCCGCATCTCTTCGGCGTCGTGCAGTCGGAGAACCCCTACGCACGGGATGCCCGCGTGCACCTGCTGGAGGCGCTGACGCAGCTGCACTTCGCGTGTGAAGCAGGCGGCGCGAGTGCATCCGTGCCCGCGCCGCCGGGGCTGGCCGAGGTCCGAGAGCACGTGGACTCGCTGGACCGTGAGCTGGTTCATCTCCTGGACCGTCGAGCCCGGCTCATCCATCAGGCGGCGCGCCTGAAGGCGGAGCATGGACTGCCCTTGCCGGACTCGGAGCGGGAGGCGAGCCTCTTGGAGGCCCGGCGTCAGTGGGCCTCGGAGCTGAACCTGGACGCCGACGCGACAGAGGACGTGTTCCGCGCGGTGCTGCGCTTCTCGCGCCGCGCGGTGCCCACGTCCCACTGAGCGCCGTGCTCAGCGCTGCACGGTGAAGGTCGGGTTGAGCACCTTCATCGTGCCCTTCGTCACGCCGAACTGCTCGTGCACCGCCGCGCGCCGGATGGCCTCGGCGGGGGAGATGCGGCCCGCGAGCAGCTCCTGGTAGGCGGCGAGCACCCGCGCGGACTCCTCGCGCGACTCCCGCACGAACTCCACGCGGAAGCGGCGCACGCCCCGCGCCAGCAGCGAGGGAACCAGCGACGCCGCGCTCTGGGCCTGCGCGTTGAACACCGTGTTCCGGCAGCCCACGTCCACCACCACGGGGTGCTCCAGGCCCTTGTGGTCTCTCAGCGACACGCGCTGCTTCTCACACGGGCGGCCGCAGCTCTTGTAGTCGCGCCCGTGAGACAGCGTGTGGGAGTACACGCAGTGCTCGGTGTGGAACGTGGAGATGTGGTGATGCAGCGTCACCGTGAAACGCTCCGCGGGCAGGTGCTCCAACATGGCCCCGAGTTGCACCGCGTCCAGGTCATGGGCGAAGGTCAGCGTGTCCAGCCCGAGCCCGAGCAGGTGCAGCGCCGTCACGGAGTTGGTGACGTTCAGCGAGAAGTCCGCGTGCAGGGCAGGGCGCGCCTCGCCGGGCGCGGGGGGCCGCTCCAGGAAGTGCATCATCGCGCCCCAGTGCCGCACCAGCACCGCGTCCGGCTTCAGCTTCGCGATGCGCGCGTCGTAGCCTTCCTCGCCGGGCTTCTGCACGCGCACCGTGGCAATCGTCACGCGCAGCCCCGCCGCGCGAGCCCGCTCCACCGCGCGCTGGAGCCCCACCAGCTCCATCCAGTCCAGCTCGACCTCGGGCTGGCCCGCGGCAATCACCGCTTCGAGCTGCTCGTCCGTGCGGCACAGCGGCAGCAAGCGCGCGTCCTCCACCGCGCGCGGCGTGGGCGTCACCCGCTCCCGCAGCGAGGCGCGCAGGGACTCCAGCGTGGAGCCCGCGTTCACCGTCCGCACGGGCCCCCGGGCCACGGCCTCGGCCAGCTCGGGCACCAGCCTGCGGCGCAGCGACTTCATCTCTGACACCGGCAGGTGCAGCCCCGCCGCGAGCCCGGAGGTGTCCAGTCCCGCCAGATGGAAGGGCGTCCCGCCCAGCGCGGCCAGCTTGTCGCGGAGCAGCGCTTCATCGATGCCACCGCCACGCGCCTCGGCCAGCAGCACCTCGCTGGACACCGTGGCCACGTGGCCGCCGCGTGCCCGGCCCACCACCGTCAGCGGCGCGCCCGCGGCGCCCGTCACGGTCAGCTCCAGGGGCACGCGGCCTTCCGGCTCGCCGCGCTCCAGCAGCTCCTCGGTGCGCTTCACCAGGGCGGGATCGCTCGTCACCCACACGCGCTGGCCCGGCTTCACCCGCGCGAGGTCCGGCCCGGGATTGCCGAAGCCCAGCACCCACCCCGCGCCCTTGCGCTCCACGCGGAACAGGGGGCCTCCGGGCTCGTGCTTGTCCTCGGGGTGGCCGTCGTCGAACACCACGCCCATGCCGGGCCGGGGGGACACGTCCTCGGCCACCGGGGCCGCCGTCTCCAGCGGCGAGGACACCTTGCCCACGGGCGCATCGCGCGCGTCGTCCTGGCCCAGGCCTCCCGTCCAGGGGCGGCCCTCCGCGTCGTCCACCACGCGCACGTCTCGCCCGTGCACGGACTCCACCCGGCCCAGGAACGCGCCACGGTGCTTGGGGAAGCGGCCCTCCACCAGCGTCTGGTGGTCCGAGCCCGCGAAGAAGCCGTGCGAGAAGCCGCGGCTGTACGACAACGTCATGTCCGACAAGTCACGGCGCAGCGCGCCCGTGTCCGGCGTGCCCGCCGCCACGCCGTCCACCCACCGCCGGTAGCCTTGCACCGCCGTGGCGACGTATTGCGGGCCCTTCTGGCGGCCTTCAATCTTCAGCGAGTGCACGCCGATGTCCACGAGCTGCGGCACGGCCATGACCCCCGCGAGGTCCTTGGGGCTGAGCAGGTACTGCACATCGCCCAGCTCGCGCGTCTGGCCGTCGACGACGAGGTCGTAGGGCAGCCGGCACGACTGCGCGCACTGGCCCCGGTTCGCGGAGCGTCCACCCCACGCCTCGCTGGTGAGGCACTGGCCGCTCCAGGACATGCAGAGCGCGCCGTGGATGAACACCTCCAGCTCGATGTCCGTCTCCGACGCCAGCCGGCGAATCTCCGCCACGGACAGCTCGCGCGGCACCACCACGCGCGTGGCGCCCAGGCCCCTCGCGAAGCGCGCGCCCTCCGCGCTCGAAATCGTCATCTGCGTGGAGGCGTGGACCTCCATCTGCGGACACACCGCCCGCGCGACCAGGGCAATCGCGGGGTCCTGGACGATGAGCGCGTCCACGCCCGCCTCGGCCACGCGGCGCAGGATGTCCTCGACGACGGGCAGCTCGGGCTCGAACACCAGGGTGTTCAGCGTCAGGTAGGCGCGGGCCCCGGCGCGGTGCACGAGCGCCAGCGTCCCGGCCAGGTTGGCGAGCGAGAAGTTCTCCGCGCGGGCGCGAGCGTTGAAGCCCTCGTCCAGCCCGAAATAGATGGCATCCGCGCCGCTGGCGAGCGCGGCCTTCATCGAGTCGAGGTCCCCAGCGGGGGCGAGGATTTCGGGGCGGCGGCGGGTCATGGCGCGACCTCTAACACACGGGCCCGGGTTCCGCCGTCCGTCCGGCGAAGGACGTGGACGCAGTGCGGCAGGTTTGTTCAAGTCCGCGTCTGGTTGCTTCCACAGGAGACGGTCAAATGGCTGATGGCGTGTTCCGGGACGGGCTGCTCGCGGGCAAGGTGGCGTTCATTTCCGGCGGCAGCAGTGGCATCAACCTCGGCATCGCCGAGGCCTTCGTGAAGGCGGGCGCCAAGGTGGCCATCAACGGCCGCAACGTGGAGAAGCTCGAGGGCGCGGTGAAGGGGCTCCAGGCGCACGGCACCGCCATGGGCGTGGCCGCCGACGTCCGGGACTTCGCGGCGGTGGAGAAGGCCCTCCAGACGGTCCGCGACGCGTACGGCGAGCTGGACATCGTCGTCTGTGGCGCCGCCGGTAACTTCCCGGCGCCGGCCCTGGGCATGTCCTCCAACGGGTTCAAGGCGGTGATGGACATCGACGTGCTGGGCACCTTCAACATCAGCCGCGCCGCCTTCGAGCACCTGCGCAAGCCGGGCGCGTCCCTCATCAACATCTCCGCGCCCCAGGCCTATCTCCCCATGGCCATGCAGGCCCACGTCTGTGCGGCCAAGGCGGGCGTGGACATGCTCACGCGCGTACTGGCCATCGAGTGGGGCGGCTCCGGCGTGCGCGTGAACTCCATCACCCCCGGCCCCATCGACGACACCGAGGGCATGCGCCGGCTCGCCCCCAGCGACGAGGGCCGCGACAAGCTCGCCCAGGCCCTGCCGCTCCAGCGCTTCGGCAAGAAGCAGGACATCGCTCAGCTCGCGCTGTTCCTGGCGTCGGAAGGCTCGGCGTACATCACCGGCTCCATCATGGTGTGTGACGGCGGCCAGTCCCTGCTGGGCGGCGGCGCGCTCATGGCCGCGCTCGGGATGTGACGCCCGCGACACCGCGGCTCCGCCTTCGACCGGGGCGTCCTCGACGGGGAGGTTGCTTGCCCGTCGAGGTGCGTCCGCAGGCACCACCGGGTCCGTACGACCCCTTCGGATTCTATTGGGGCTGCAAAGCTCCTGCGGTGGCCTACGTGGCAGGGCGGGATGTCTGGTAGAAGGCACTGGGGGCCCGCGAGGGGAAGCGTACATGCGGGGCCCGTTTGCTGCCGGAGCCATTCATGTCGCGTCGTCTGCTGGTGCTCGCCCGGTGTCTGGGGCTGAGCGTGCTGTGCCTGGGCGTTGCGGTGGGGTGTGGTGGAAGCTCCTCGCCAACCCCTCCGCCTCCCGTGATTCCGCTGCCCGATGCCACGCTGTCCTCGGTGGAGGTGGACCGCACGGCCCAGGTGCTGGCGAACGGGAGTGATCGCGTCACCATCACCGTGACGGTGCGGCACAAGGACGGCTCCCCGCTGGAGGGGCGCACGGTGCGGGTGGAGGTGTCCGGCGACGGCAACACCGTGACGCAGCCCGCGGAGCGGACGAACGCCCAGGGCGTGGCCACCGCGTCGGTGGTGTCCACGCGAGGCGGCTCGAAGCGGGTGACGGCGGCGGTGGACGCGGAAGGGGGCGCGGTGGTGTTGGGCTCGCGCCCCGTCGTGGCCTTCTCGGCGCTGAGCGTCGCGCGGCTGGCGTTCGTGTCCTCCTCCGTGACGGCGAGGGCGGGTGCGCCCGTGGGGGGGCTGGAGGTCGCGTTCCAGGACGCCGAAGGTCACGTCGTGACCTCCGCCACGGGCGAGGTGACGCTGGCGTTGGCCGCCGGTCCCGGTGGCGCGCCGCTGAGCGGAACGCTCCGGGCGCAGCCCGTGGAGGGCATCGCCCGTTTCCAGGAAGTGGTGCTGACGCGCGCGGGCGCTGGCTACCAGCTTCGAGCGGAGTCGGCGGGCATCGAGGGCGCGGTCAGCCCGCTGTTCAACGTGACGCCGGCCGCCGCGGCCACGGTCGAGGTGAGCGGCTTGATGGCGACCGCCCCGGCGGGCGTCAGCCACGAGGCGGAGGTGACGGTGCGGGACGCGTTCGGCAACGTCGCCAGTGGTTACCGGGGCACGATGGCGGTCCTGTCCACGGACACGGCCGCCTCGCTGCCCGCGCCGCACACCTTCACCGAAGGTGATGCGGGCCGCTACCGTTTCACGGACATCGTGCTCCGGCGCGCGGGCGTCCAGCGCGTCGACATCCAGGACACCACGCAGACAGGGCTGACGGTGCGGCAGGACGTACGCGTCGCGGCGGGGCCGACGGCGTCGCTGGCCTTCGTGCGCGTGCCTTCGCGCGCATCGGTGCGCGCCGCGTTGTCCCTGGTTCAGGTGTCGCTGCAGGACGCCCATGGCAACCGGACGCCCGTGGGCGCGCCCCAGGTGAGCGTGGCGTTGGCCGGTGGGGCGACCCTGCGCGGCGTCACGGAGTTGGCGCCCGCGGAGGGCGTGGCCTCCTTCACCAGCCTTCATGTGGACTCGGAGGGGCGTGTTCGACTCCAGGCCAGCGCGCCGGGGTTGACGCCGGCCACGAGCTCCGAAATCGACATCGTGGACGACGTGCACCCCTCCACGCCGGTGCTCACCGCGACGGCCTCCACGGAGGACAGCGTCACCGTTTCCTGGCTGGCCGTGGGAGATGACGGCGACCTGGGCCGGGCGGCGTCCCAGTCCCTGCGGTACTCGCTGGCACCCATTGAGACACAGGCGGAATTCAACGCGGCGACGCCCGTGAGCGTGGGCGCCCCCCAGGAGCCCGGCACGCCCGAGTCCGCCGTCATCACGGGCCTCCAGCCCAACACGAACTACCACGTGGCGTTGGAGGTGGTGGACAACGCGGGCAACCCGGCGCGCTCCGAGAGCTTGATGATTCAGACGCGGGACCCGGGTGTCTCGCAGCTCGTCTTCTCGCAGCAGCCGCAGGGGGGCGTCGCGGGCGCCGTGCTGCCGGACGTCCACGTGTCGCTGCTGAATTCGAGCGGCGAGGTCGTCACCACGGCGACGTCGCCTGTCACCCTCTCGGTGGTGGGAGAAGCCAGCTTCGAGCCCGTCCAGGTCGCCGCCGTCGACGGCGTGGCGGTCTTCACCGGGCTGGTGGTGGAGAAGGCGGGGACGCACCGCTTCACCGCGACCGTGACGGGTGTCCCCGCGGTGCAGAGCTCCGAGTTCACCATCACCCCGGGCGCGGTGTCCCGGCTGGGGCTCGTCGGGCTCGTGAGCCCCGTGGCCGCGGGGGCCGCGGGCAGCCTGGAGGTGACCGCCTACGACGCGTTCGACAACGTGGTCACCGGCTACACGGGACAGGTGGGCTTCACGTCGACCGACACGGCGGCCACGCTGCCCCAGAACTACACGTTCACCGCGGCGGACCAGGGCACCCATGTCTTCACCAACGGCGTGACGCTCGAGACCTCGGGGCCCCAGCGCATCACCGTGACGGACCTGGCCGCGCCGACGGTGACCGGTGAAATCGAGGTGGAGGTGAGCACGGGCGCGGCGGCGTCGCTGGAGTTGAGCGCGCTGCCCGCGGGAGGCGTGGAGGCCGGGACGGCGCAGAACCTCACCGTCACCGCGCGCGATACTTTCGGCAACATCGTCACGGGCTACGCCGGCACGGTGCGCTTCGAGTCGAGTGACAGCCAGGCCACGCTGCCCGCGGAGTACACCTTCGTGCCCGCGGACGCGGGGCAGCGCGGGTTCTCCGTGACGCTGGTGACGGTGGGCACGCGGTCCGTGACGGTCCGGGACGTGGGTAACATGGCGTTGACGGCGACGGCGAGCACCGAGGTGCGGCACGGCCCGGTGACCCAGCTGCGGCTGGCGCTGTCCACCGCCACGGTCGCCGCCGGTGAGCCGGTGGGGGCGACTGTGTCGCTGCGGGATGCGCACGACAACGTCGCGACGGGGTACCGGGGCACCGTGCACTTCACGGCACCCGGTGGCGCGCAGGCCACGCTCCCCGCGGACTACACGTTTGTGGAGGAGGATGGCGGGCAGCGTCTCTTCAACGTGAGTTTTGGCACAGCGGGGGCGTGGCAGCTCGCCGTCCGGGACACCGCGCTCGCGTCGCTGACGGCGACAGGTCAGGTGACAGTCTCTCCCGGGGCGTTCGCGGACTTGCACGTGACGGCTCCGACGGAGGCCACGGTCGCGGGTGTGCCCCTGGCCTTCACGGTCTCCGCGCAGGACCGCTTCGGCAACGTGCTGTCGGACTACGCGGGGACCGTGGTGCCCTCGTCCTCCGACGTGGAAGCGGAGCCGCTGTCCGCGCACACGTACACGGATGCGGATGACGGCGTGCACACGTTCAGCATCACCTTCCAGACGGCGGGCGAACAGTCGGTGACGTTCGAGGACGCCGCTGCCCAGGTGTCCAATACGTTCGGCTTCACGGTGGAGGCGGGGGCGCCCGTGCGGCTCGCGTTCATCACCGCGCCGGAGACGGGCTCGGTGCTCCAGCCGCTGTCCGCGACGCGCGTGGCGCTTCAGGATGCGTTCGGCAACACCGCGAACGTCACGGCGCCTTCCGTCACGCTCCATCTGGCGAGCGCGCCCGGAGTGACCTTGGGTGGCACGCTGACGGTGCCGCCGGTGGAGGGCGTGGCCGCCTTCAGTGACCTCACCGTGAGCCAGTCGGGCGACTTCGTCCTGGTGGCGACCACCGCGAGCCCGTCGCTGACATCCGCGGAGGCCCTGGTGTCCATCACCGACGACGTCGCACCCGCTCAGCCCACGTTGGTGCTGGGCCTGGTGGACAGCTCGACGGTTCGGGTGAGCTGGACGGCGACTGGCGACAACGGCATGGACGGCACTGCCGCCCGCTACGAGCTTCGCTACAGCAGTGAGCCGTTCGACGCGCTGACGTTCTCGAACGCCACCGAAGTTCCCACGGCCACGCCGGATGCCCCCGGGACGCCGGAGGAGCTCGAGGTGACTCCGCCCGTGGGGCAGGCGACGACCTGGTACTTCGGGCTGCGCGTGTTCGACGCGGCGAACAACGGCAGTGCGCTCTCCTACAGCTCCATCGAGGTGCCGGGGCCGTGCGCGGACATCGTCTGTGCTCCGCGTGCGCCGGAGTGCTCCGAGGACGGCCTGTCGCGCGTGACGTACGCGGAGGCCTGCGTGGTGACGGCGGGCCTGGCGGCGTGCGAGTACGCGGAGACCTCCGAGGTGTGCCCTGGACAGGACGGCGTCTGCTTCGAGGCCGCATGCACCACGGCGCCCGCTCCCGCGGCGGGGGAGTTGGTCATCAGCGAGCTGATGCACCGCCCCGACAGCAACACCACCGAGTACCTGGAGCTGACCAGCACGGTCGATGGCCCACGGGACCTCGCGAACCTGCGAATCCGCTTCGACAATGGCGCGGGCGCGGTGTCGGACTTCAGCGTGCTGACGCCGGGCGACCAGCCCCTCATCATCCCGGGGCGGGGCACCTTCGTCGCCGCGAGCAACGCGGATGCGGCGACCAACGGCGGCGTGACGGCGCAGTACGGCTACGGCGGCACGCTCTTCACGCTGGGCCACGCAGGCCACCTCTTCGTCGAGATGGGGACCACCGTGGTGGATGACGTGGCGTACACCGCCGCCTTCCCGCAGACGACGGGGCGCTCGATGAACCTATCGTCCGCGGTGGTCGGGACGCGGGCGAGTCAGCACGCCTGGTACTGGTGTGACTCGGACGCGTCGCTGCCGGGCGGAGGCCGGGGCACGCCGGGGGGCGCCAACGAGAGCTGTGGCGTGGCCATCACCGGCCCGGTGGACTACTGCGCCATCCAGCACCCGAAGACGTTCTCCGCGCCCATTCGCGTGGGGACCGCTCACTCCGTCTACAGCCAGTTCTACGAGCCGCAGGTGACCACCTGGAACCCGAATGGCAATGACGGGTTCCCGCACCTCGTCGCGGAGCTGGGTCACGGCACGGACCCCGCCGCGCCGGAGTCCTGGACCTGGGTGACGGCGGCGCCGAATGCGGGGTACTCCGTCACGGGCGAGAACAACGACGAGCGGGTGGCCTCGCTGAACGTCGCGGCGCCAGGAACCTACGCCTATGGCTTCCGCTACCGCTTCACCCAGGGCCCGCCCGAGGCCCAGGAATGGGTGTACTGCGACCAGGACGGCGTCGTCGCCCAGGGCGTCACGCCGAACTACGGCGCGGTGACGGTGACGCCGGCCCCGGCCGTTGCCAACCACGTCGTCATCAGCGAGGTGAGCGGCGGTAATGGCTCGGGGAACGCGGCCACCGATGAGTTCATCGAACTCTACAACCCGACGAACGCGGACGTGGACATCGGCAACTGGCGCGTGCAGTACAAGTCAGCGACAGGAAGCACGTACGGCGCCGGCTACACCATTCCTCCGGGGACCCTGATTCGGGCCCATGGGTACTTCCTGCTGGGAGGCGCCAACTACAGCGGCCCCGTGGCGCGAGACCTGTCCTACGGCTCGACGATCGACGTGTCGGCGTCCACGACCGCGGGTGGACACGTCCGCATCGGTCCGGGGTTGACGACCAACGTCAATGACGTGGCGGTGGACAAGGTGGCGTGGGGCACGGGGAACTCACCCGAGGGCACCGCGGCGCCGAGTCACCCCGCGGTGGGTGGCAGCCTCGAGCGGAAGGCCCTGTCCACCTCCACGTCCGCGACCATGGCCGTCGGCGGCGCTGACGCCCTGGCGGGGAATGGCTGGGACACGGACAACAACGGCGCGGACTTCGTGACGCGCGCCGTTCGTCAGCCACAGAACTCCCAGAGCCCGACGGAACAGCCGTAGCCCCGGTCCCTCGTACCGGGCCGTTCAAGGAGGCCGCCCTGGCGTGCATGCGCCGGGCGGCCTTCGCATTTCCAGCGCCAATCCCTGCTGCTGTCGGGCGGTCGGCGCATTAACTTCGCGGCCAGAGTCTCGCCGTCATCACGTTCAGGAGCTGACTGTGTCAGAGAGCCAAGTCCCCGACGCTGCCCGCCTCGTCACCTGCCCGCCGGCCGAATTCACGCGCGCCGCCGAGGCGGCCATGACCGCCGCCCGCGAGGGAATCGCCCGCCTCAAGGCCCTCCGGCCTCCCTACGTCACGCGCGAGGTGCTGGAGCTCTACGACGAGTCCACGGCCGCGCTCGACGACGCGGGCGCCCGCGCCAGCGTGGCCCGTCACGCGCACCCGGACGCCGCCATGCGCGACGCGGCCGAGGCCGCCGAGCAGTCCCTGGAGACGCTCAGCAACGACATCCGCATGGACCGGGGCGTCTATGACGTGCTCGCGGCGTTGGACCTGTCCGGCGAGGACGCGGCCACCCGCAAGTGGATGGAGAAGGTGCTGCGCGAGTTCCGCCGCGCCGGCGTGGACCGGGATGACGCCACGCGCGCCCGGGTGAAGGCGCTGCAGGAGGAGCTGGTCCGCATTGGCCAGGAGTTCAGCAAGAACATCCGGCAGGACACGCGGACAGAGGCGCTGCCGCCCTCCGCCCTGGAGGGACTGCCCGACGACTACGTCCGGGCCCACCCGCCGGGCGAGGACGGGAAGGTGCGCGTCACCACGGACTACCCGGACATCGTCCCGTTCATGACGTACGCGCGGGACGCGAAGGCCCGCGAGCAGATGTGGCGCACCTTCCGCCAGCGCGGCCACCCCGCCAACGCGGACGTGCTCCAGCGTATGGTGTCGCGGCGCAACGAGCTGGCGGTGCTGCTGGGCTACCGCAACTGGGCGGCCTACGCGACCGAGGACAAGATGATTCGCGACGAGCAGGCCGCGTCGGACTTCATCCAGAAGATCGCCGACGCGTCCGGCGCGCGCATGGAGCGCGACTACGCCGTGCTGCTGGAGCGCAAGCGCCGCGACGAGCCCGGCGCCGAGCGCGTGAACCCGTGGGACCAGGCGTACCTGGAGGACCGCGTGAAGGCGGAGCAGTACGCCTTCGACTCGCAGGCGGTGCGGCCCTATTACGAGTACACGCGGGTGAAGCAGGGCATGCTCGACCTGACGGCGCGCATGTTCGGCGTCACCTACCGCCATGTCGCGGACGCGCCGGTGTGGCACCCGGACGTGGAGGCCTACGACGTGTTCGAGGGCGCCACGCTGCGCGGGCGCTTCTACCTGGACATGCACCCGCGCGACGACAAGTACAAGCACGCGGCGCAGTTCACGCTCACCAGCGGGAAGACGGGCCGGCGGCTGCCGGAAGGGGTGCTCGTCTGCAACTTCCCGCGTCCGGGCGCGGAGCCCGCGCTGCTCCTGCACAGTGAAGTGGAGACCTTCCTCCACGAGTTCGGCCACCTGCTGCACCACATCTTCGGCGGCCACACCCGCTGGGCGGGTGTGTCGGGCGTGCGCACGGAGTGGGACTTCGTGGAGGCGCCGTCGCAGATGCTGGAGGAGTGGGCGCGCGACACGGCCAGCCTCCAGACGTTCGCCCGGCATTACCAGACGAACGAGCCCATCCCCGCGGACCTGGTGGAGCGCATGCGGCGCGCGGAGGAGTTCGGCAAGGGGCTGTGGGTGCGCCAGCAGATGTTCTACGCGGCGCTGAGCCTGGAGCTGTACCGGCGCAAGCCGGACAGCGTGGACGCCGTGTCGCTCGTGCGCGAGCTCCAGGGCAAATTCACACCGTTCCCGTACGTGGAGGGCACCTACTTCCACCTCTCCTTCGGGCACCTCGACGGGTACTCGTCGAACTACTACACGTACATGTGGTCGCTCGTCATCGCGAAGGACCTGTTCACGGTGTTCCAGCAGAAAGGGATGCTGTCGTCGGAGCCCGCGCAGGCGTACCGGCGCGCGGTGCTGGAGCCGGGCGGCTCGGACGACGCGGCCCGCCTGGTGCACGCCTTCCTGGGACGCGACTACGACTTCCGCGCGTACGAGGAGTGGCTCAACCAGGCCGCGTGACGGCGCGCCGGGGCTTCAGTTGCGCCCCCATTGCCGGGGGCGCGTGAAGCGGAAGAGGCCACTGGCTTCCTCCTGGGCGATGACGTCCGCCTCGGCGCCGAAGTAGCGCGAGCGGACTTCCTGGAGGCGCGCTTCCAGGTCGTCTCCGGAGAGCGTCCGCGCCAGCTCCGCGCGCTCCTCCATGTACCGGGTGCCCGCCTCCCAGCGGGCGTCCCGCGCCTGGTCCAGCGTGTCCCAGCGGCGCAGGGCGTCCTCCGTCAAGCCCATCTCCTTGCGCACGGTCCGTAGGCTCTGGGCGCGCTTGGCGGGCGCCATGCCCGTCAGCTCCTGCTGGATGGAGGGCAGGCCCAGGAACCGGTTCATCGTCTCCTGGGGATGCCGGGCGAGGTGGACCGGCGCGGCGTCGCCATAGATGGCGTCGAGCCGCTGCTTGTAGGTGGACAGCTTCTCGGAGAGGGACGCGCCCTGCATGGCCTCGAGCGCCTGGAACGTATCGGCGACGGCCTGGTGGCGCAGCTCCGAGGCCCACAGTTGCCGCGCGGTCTCCTTGCCGAAGAGCCGGTCGCGCGCATCCCGCAGGGCGGCCCGGCGTTGCTTCTCATCGAGTCCTCGCAGGTACGGGGCGTTGGCCTCCACCCACTTCTCGTAGTCCATGCGGTTTCGCAGCAGGGCGGTCAGCACCTCGTACCGTCCGGGGAAGGCCTTCCAGAGGAAGTCCTCCAAGGCCTCGCGCCAGCGGTCCGGCGAACGCATCTGGAAGTAGCGCATGAGCTGCTCCAGCATTCGAAGCTGGACGGAGGGCTCGCTCAGCCGCGCGCCATAGCGTTCGAGCAACGAGGCTCGCAGCGCCTCCATCTCTCCATCCGGCGACGCGGTCGCCTGCGACGACACGGCCTTCACCCCAGGGCGAGGTGGGGCAGGCGTTCCCGGTGCGGCCCGGGAGGGGAGGGAGCGGGTGGAGACGGGCTCCAGGGACGGCTGCCCGGAGGGAACCTGCTCGGTGGGCATGAAAGACCTCACCACGAGCAGCCCGAGAATGAGCGCACCGGCCCCCAGCACGCGCGTCGTTTTCGTTCGCATGAAGCCCGTTCGTCGAACAGGCGGCTCCCTGCTGCCAATGCGCCCGGGGTCTAGTGATCACTGTTGGATGCCAGCGGCATCCACTGGCCAGCGTTGGTCCGCGCGCCACCGCCGCGGGTGACGCGGAGAGGACGTTGGGCTTGCGGGGTGGATTGCCCCCGTGGGCCAGCGTGGGAGGGCGCGACCATCGACTCCCCGAATGAAGCCCTGCGCGAACTCGTTGTCGGCGCTTTCTCCAGAGACTGCGACAGGAAAAGCGATGGACATTCAGAGGTGACGTGCACCGGCCGCCGTCGGGGGCGGATTGAGTGGCCGCAGACTTCGCCGCTGTCTCCAGATGTCGCGGATGGGGGACGGCGTCCCCAATCCTCCAGCAGCGGAGCCATCGCGCGGATTCGAAGCACAACCCCCCGCCCTTGCATGCCCCGCGTTTCCCGCGCACCCACTTGGCTGAAACGATGCCAGCCGCACGTCCCCGGGTTCGGCACACACGCAGCGACTCCATTAAAGGTCCCCTCGCAGGGGCCGTGCTGCGTGCCGACGCCTCCTATGCCGTGCCCACCATCGCGCGGCGGATGCCCTTCAGCTTGTCGGGGTTGCGCGTGACGTAGATGGCGACGATTCGGCCGCCCTCGACAGCGAAAGCCGTGGTCTGCAGCATTCCATCTGGATCCATCGTGACGTACGCGGGCAGGCCGTCGATGGTGCCCTCGTGCACGATGTGCGCCGAGCCCACGGCTGGAATGCGCCACACCCCTTCAAAGAAGCGCACCAGCTTCTCTCGTCCGTAGATGGGATTGGGGACCGCCTTCGCCTTGCCTCCTCCATCGGCGTACAGGATGGCGTCCTGGGCCAGGAGTGTCTGGATCGCCTGCGTGTCGCCGCTCCGGGACGCAGCGTGGAATGCCAAGGCCAACTCGTGGCCCTTTGCCTCCGTCACGGGGAAGCGGGGCCGGGCCTCCTGCACGTGGGCTCGCGCCCGGCTGGCGAGCTGGCGGCACGCCGCGGGAGCGCGGTCGATGGCCTGCGCCACCTGCTCGAAGTCCATGGCGAACACGTCGTGAAGGAGGAACGCGGCGCGCTCCAACGGAGACAGGCGCTCCAGGGCCATCATCAGGGTCAGCGTCAAGTCATCGCCCTCCACTGTTTCGATGATGGGCTCTGGAAGCCAGGTCCCCACGTACTCCTCGTGCCGGACGCGCGCGGACTTCAGGACGTCCAGGCACAGGCGCGTCACCATGCGGACGAGCACGGCTTTGGCGTCCCGCACGGCTTCGCGATCCGTCTGGTGCCATCGGAGATACGCCTCCTGCACCACGTCCTCCGCCTCCGCGACGGTGCCTAGCATCCGGTATGCGATGCGGAGCAGTCGGGGGCGGAGTGGGTCGAAGACGTCCGCGGGATTTGAATCAGGCGGCTTCACTGCGAGGGGTCACCGGATGCACGGCCCGAAAGCCGAGGATGAGCCGATTCGCGGTGTTGATGACGCCAATCAAGAGGGACAGCTTCACGATCTCCTCTTCGGTGAAGTGCGGTTTGAGCGCAGCGTAATCCTCATCCGGGGCATGGGTCGTGGAGATGAGCGTCAGGGCCTCGGTCCAGCCCAGGGCCGCGCGCTCGCGCTCGGTGTACAGCGGGGACTCACGCCAGCCGTCCAAAAGGAAGATGCGCTCCTCGGTTTCTCCATGGGCGCGGGCGTCGCGGGTGTGCAGGTGGATGCAGAAGGCGCAGCCATTGATTTGGGATGCGCGGATTTTGACGAGCTCGCAGAGGCTCGGCTCCAGGCCGAGAGCCTCCACCTTCTTGCTGAAATCCAGCATGAGGTTGAGGGCGTCAGGCGCGACCGCGAAGGCATTCATCCTGGGCTTCATTTGTAGGTCCTCGTTCTGGGGGGCGAAGTGCCGTTCCATCCCCAGGACGACGCAGCCGATGCCTCGTGTGACATGGCTATTTCAAATGCCTGAAAAACAGGATGCGCCCCGGACAAGGATCGTGAACGACGTCCGGAAATGCCTGCCTTCGACCTCTCCAGCCTCAAGGAGGTCGAGCGGCTTGTCGCGGATGCCGAGCCCGGCTGGCAACTTGTGATGTGCCAGTCGAGAATCGCGGCCGAGACAGTCTGAGGCCGTCTCGGAGACTCTTCGCCGCGCGACGACATCGTGAGTACCCAGGCCCTCGGTGAGGATGCCTTCGGGCCAGCGCCGACACCGGCCCAGGAAACCGCACGGCGACAAGGCCTACGCCTCCAGGAAGAACCGACGAGGGCTTTTCCTTCGCGGCATCACTGCTCGCATCTCGCGTCCGGGCATCGAGCTCAAGGAACGACTGGGGCGCTACCGCTGGGGTGGAGCGCTTGGATGCTGTCACCTTGAAGTCCGCCCTGCTTCCGGCCGGCGTCACCACCGGCCGGAAGGGAAACCCAAACGCTACGGCTCCACGGGCGTCTGCTGAATGCGCCAGATTTCCTCGGCGTACTGCTTGATGGTCCGGTCCGAGGAGAAGATGCCGCCGCGCGCCACGTTGATGATGCACTTGCGCGCCCAGCCGTCCGCGTCCTTGTAGGCGGTCGCGACGTCCTCCTGCTTCGCCATGTACGACGGGAAGTCCGCCAGCATGAGGTAGCGGTCCTCCTCCAGGAGGCTGTCCACCAGCGGCTTGAAGAGGTGCTTGTCCTCCGGCGAGAAGAAGCCGGTGGAGATCAAATCCAGCGCCTCGCGCAGCTCCTGGTGCTGGTTGTACACGTCGCGCGGGCGGTAGCCCTCGCGCTTGCGGGCAATCACCTCGTCCGCCGTGAGGCCGAAGAGGAAGAAGTTCTCGTCGCCCACCGCGTCGCGAATCTCCACGTTGGCGCCGTCCAGCGTGCCCAGCGTCAGCGCGCCGTTGAGCATCAGCTTCATGTTGCCGGTGCCAGACGCCTCCATGCCCGCGGTGGAGATCTGCTCGGACACGTCGGCCGCGGGGATGATGCGCTCGGCCAGGCTCACCCGGTAGTTGGGGGCGAACACCACCTGCAGGCCCGTGGTGCCCGCGTCGCTGTTCACCACCTCGGCGATGCCGTTGATGAGCCGGATGGTCAGCTTCGCCAGGTGGTAGCCCGGCGCCGCCTTGGCGCCGAAGATGAATGCCCGCGGGTGGATGATGGTGGACGGATCTCGACGCGCCTTCATCCACAGCGCCACGATGTGCAACGCGTTGAGGAGCTGGCGCTTGTACTCGTGCAGGCGCTTGATCTGCACGTCGAAGATGGCGTCCGGATTGAGCTGCACCCAGCGCAGGTCACGGATGTGCCGTGACAGGTCTTCCTTGTTGGCGCGCTTCACGTCGCGGAAGGCTTTGCGGAACTCGGGGTCCTCCGCGTGCGCCTCCAGCTTCGTGAGCTTGTCCAGGTCCGTGGCCCAGCCGTCACCAATGCGCGACGTAATCAGCTTGGACAGCCGCGGGTTGCACCACGCCAGCCAGCGGCGCGGCGTCACGCCGTTCGTCTTGTTGTTGAACCGCTCCGGGTTCATGGACGCGAAGTCCGTCAGCACGTCCCGGCGCAGCAGGTCCGTGTGCAGCGCGGCCACGCCGTTGACGCTGTGGCTGCCCACGACGGCGAGGTGGGCCATGCGAATCTTCTTCTCGGCCCCTTCCTCCACCAGGCTCATCCGCTGCATCTTCTCCTGGTCGTACGGGTAGCGAATCTGCACCTGCCGCAGGAAGCGCGAGTTGATTTCGTAGATGATCTCCAGGTGGCGGGGCAGCAGCCGCTCGAACAGCGTCGCCGGCCACTTCTCCATCGCCTCGGCCAGCAGCGTGTGGTTGGTGTAGCCGAACGTCTCCTGGGTAATCGTCCACGCCTCGTCCCAGAGCAGGCGCTTCTCGTCCACCAGCACGCGCATCAGCTCCGCCACGCCAATGGCCGGGTGCGTGTCGTTGAGCTGGATGGCCGCCTTGCGCGAGAAGTCCCGGAAGTCCGTGTGGTTCTTCAGGTAGCGCCGGACGATGTCCGCGATGGAGCACGCGACGAAGAAGTACTGCTGCTTGAGCCGCAGCTCCTTGCCGGCCTGGAACGCGTCGTTGGGGTAGAGGACCTTGGAGATGACCTCCGAGTCGTTCTTCTCCACCACCGAGCGCTCGTAGTCGCCCGCGTTGAACAGCAGCAGGTCGAACTCCTCGGAGGCGCGCGCCTGCCACAGCCGCAGCGTGTTGACGGTGTTGTTGTGGTACCCGGCGATTGGCGTGTCGTACGGCACGCCCACCACCGTCTTGCCACCCACCCAGCGCGCCACGGGGCGGCCATCCGGGCCCTGGTGGTGCTCCACGCGCCCGAAGAAGCGCACCGGCACCGCCTTCTCCGGCCGGACGATTTCCCAGGGGTTGCCGAACTTCAGCCACTCGTCGGCGCGCTCCACCTGGTAGCCGTCCACGATGTCCTGCGTGAAGATGCCGAACTCGTAGCGGATGCCGTAGCCCATGCCGGGGTAGGCCAGCGTGGCCAGCGACTCCATGAAGCACGCCGCCAGGCGGCCCAGGCCGCCGTTGCCCAGGCCCGCGTCCGGCTCCATCTCCAGCAGGTTGGAGAGGTCCACCCCCACCTCCTGCATCGACTCGGCCGCCGCTTCGTACATCCCCAGATTCAGCAGGTTGTTCCCCAGGGCCCGTCCCAGCAGGTACTCCGCGGACAGGTAGTACGCGCGCTTGACGTCCTTCTCGTAGTAGGTGCGCGACGTCTTCACCCACCGGTCGGCCAACCTGTCACGTACGGCGAGCGACAGCGCCATGAAGCGGTCATGCGGCGTGGAGGACTCGTAGTTCTTCCCTCGCGAGTAGCGCACGTGGTCGAGGAAGGAGCGGCGCAGGCTGGCCGCGTCGTGCCCGGCGGGGCCGCTGTCGTCGGTCGTTACCGGCTGGGCGGGGCGGGGCTGCTGGGATGCGGAGGCAGGAGGGGCCATGTCGCTGGAGTCTCGGGACGTTGATGCTGCGGTTCATGGTTCCGCGAGCCCCGGGCTTTCCCGGGTACGCGAAGGTGCGTCAGGCTAGCGCAGCCGTGTCTCACGCCGCACCGGGAAAGCGCCTCCCCGCCCTGGGGGACAGCTCACCTGGAAGGGCTGCGGACTGCCTGTCGGTGGATGTCGCGCCAACCCGGCGGCGGATTGATGTAGAAATCAATCCGCCATGGGCATTGCGCAGACTGAACTTGAACAACGGTTGGCCATCATCCGGCCCGAAGACACGGTGCGCGGGCTCGTCTTCAACGCGGTGTTCATGCTCGCGGAGAAGAAGCTCGGCGCGGAGGCGGCCACGAAGCTGCGAGAGCCCTTCTTCAAGCGCTCTCCGGTGGACTTCTTCTCCTATCCGGCCGTGGACGCCATGCGCCTGCTCTACGCCACGTCCGAGGTGCTGACGCCGCACTACGGCTCCATGGAGGACGCGGTGCGCGCGTGCGGCGCGGCGGCCGTCACGCACTTCTTCCAGTCCACGGTGGGGCAGACGCTCAACCGGCTCATCGGGAAGGGAGACCCCAAGCGCCTGCTGTCCCACGCGCCCACCGCCTACTCGACGTTGGTGAGCTACGGCCGGCGCGAGTACGCCGTGCTGGGAGACAAGCAGGTCCGCCTGGCCTTCCACGGGGACATGCAGCCGGTGCAGTACCACGAGGGCGTCTTGCAGGAGGCGCTGAGCGTCATCGGCTGCAAGAGCCGGGTGGTGGGGACGCCGCGCGGGATGAGCGGCGCCGACTACGTCATCACCTGGGAGTAGGGCGGCCCGCTACGGCATGGCCGCGGCCTGCCCGGCGACGGCGGCCACGGACACGGCCTCCATCTGCCCGGTGAGCTCCTGCGCCTTGGCGAGGAAGTCCGGCAGCAGCTCCTTGGGCAGCGGGTCCGCGCGCGGGAACTGCTGGTTGAGCGGGTTGGTGTACTGGCCGTTGCGCTTGAGGCCGAAGTGCAGGTGCGGGCCCGTGGAGCGGCCGGTGTTGCCGGAGAAGGCGATGACCTGCTTCTGCCGCACCCGGGCCCCCGCGCGGACGCCCTCGCCGAAGCGGGACAGGTGCATGTACTGCGTCTCGAAGCCGTTGGCGTGGCGGATGACCACCATGTTGCCGGCGGCGCCCGCGTAGCCCGCCTGCGTCACCGTGCCGTCCGCCACCGCCCACACCGGGGTGCCAATGGGGGTGCCGTAGTCCACGCCGTTGTGCGCCTTGAGGTACTGGAGCACCGGGTGGAAGCGGGAGCCGAAGCGGCTGGTGATGTTGGCGTACTTGAGGGGCGTCTTGAGGAAGGTCTTCTTCGCGCTGGCGCCCTCCTCGTTGAAGAAGTTGGGCTGCCCGTCGGGGAGCACGTAGCGGAACACCCGCTTGTTGCCCACGAGGCCGCCCGCGTACGTGGCCGCCAGCACGTCGCCGTAGCGCAGCAGCCGGCCCTTGGAGACGAACTTCTCCACCAGGGCGCGCGCCGTGTCGCCCTTGCGCACGTCCCGGTAGAAGTCGATGTCCCACGCGAACACGTCCGCCAGCACCATGCCGATGGCCGGGTCCTCGCCCGCGGCGATGGCCGCCTCGTACAGCGACGACTGGATCTCCAGCGCCACCACGGCGACCTGCTTCTCCACCTCGATGGCGCGCTTGCTGCCGACGTACTTCTCGCCGTCGCGGCGCACCTGCCACTCGTCCACCATGCTCTGCCGGTAGTCGAAGAAGTCGAGCTCGCCGTCACGCATGACGAGCCGCAGCTGGTCCCCCACGCGGGACTTGCGGAAGTCGAACACGCCTTCCAGGGCGGAGATGACGGCGGCCACCTGCGCGTCCGGGAGCTGCGCGTCGTGCAGCGCCTTCGCGAGCGTCTGGTTCGGTTCGATGCGGCGGTTCTTGATGACGAAGCGGACAGCGGCTTCGGACGTCGAGGCCACCAGCGCGGCGGCCAGGCAGAGCAGGGGGGCGATTCGCATGGGGAGCCGCCGAGTCTAGTGGACACCCCGCCGCTCGCCCAGCGGAGCGCCCGGAAATCTCCGGGCTCGGCTGCCCGCCTGCTTCACCCCCGCATCGCGCTCCTGGCCAGGGCTCTGGCCGTCCCATGGGCGGGGCCTCTCAGAGGTCCACCTTCCGCTCCGAGTGGGTCTGCCCGTCGAAGCGCAGCATGGTGCCCTTGTTGTCGTACCGGGTGAGGATGTTGACGGGCCGCCGCCAGAGCGACTGCAGGTTGCGCAGCGTCTCGCGCGCGTAGTCGCCCTTGAGGTCCTGGCCGTCGTGCCGGTGCGTCAGCAGCAGCTCGCTGCGGTTCTCGAAGTTGCCGTCCACCACCTCGATGATGGGCTGGCCGAAGTTGGTGAGCCCCTGGAGGAGCTTGTTCTTCACCTTCCGGAACTCGCGGTCGAGAATCTCCCACGAGTTGCGCTTGTCGTTGAAGCCGTACACGAAGAGCTTCTGCTCCATCGCGAACTCGGGCGTCAGGAACGTGTCGATGAAGGTGATGTCGTTGTAGTGCTTGCGGACCTCGAAGATCTTCTCGCGGCCGGCGCCCAGCTTCTTGTCCCAGGAGCGGCGCGCGCGCAAATCATCGCACTCGTCCCACTCCTTGCCGAAGCGGCCCTTGTTCCACCGCTCCTCGATGTCCCGCCACAGCTCGATGCCCAGCTTGTACGGGTTGATGGCGCCGGGGCGCGTCCCCATGGTGCCGGAGTGGTGGTCCGCGTAGTCGATGATTTCGTCATCGCGCAGCGCCCGCCGCGTCATGATGGTGGAGTGCCAGTAGCTGGCCCACCCCTCGTTCATGATCTTCGTCTGGCCCTGGGGCGCGAAGTAGTAGGCCTCGTCGCGCAGGATGGCGAGGATGTCCGCCTCCCACGGCTCCAGCGGGGCCTCCTCCAAGAGGAAGAGCAGCACGTCGCGCTGGGGGCGCTCGGGGAACTTCTTGGCGCGCTGCTTCTCGTCCTCCACCTTCTTGCGCTGCGAGTCGAGGAACTCGGACGGGTTGATGTAGCCGCGCATGTACTCGCGGCCCACCTTGAAGCCCTCCACGCGCTCGTTGGCCTTGAGCTCGTCCTCGGCCTTCTTCGGGTCCGGGTTGCGCCGGATGTGCGGCGCGTGCTGGTCAATGAGGTTCTCCAGGCTCAGCGTCCGGTCGATGAAGTCCTCGACCTTCTCCACGCCAATCTTGTCCACCCAGCGCCGCACCCGCGTGGCGTGGTTGGCCATCTCGTCAATCATCCGGCGGTTGGTGTGCTGGAAGGAGAAGTTGTTCTTGAAGAAGTCGCAGTGACCGTAGACGTGGGCCATGACCAGCTTCTGGTCCACCTCCGGGTTGCTCTCCATCAAGTAGGCGTAGCAAGGGTCGTTGTTGATGACGAGCTCGTAGATTTTACTCAGCCCGTACTCGTAGCCCTTGGCGAGCTGCTCGTACTCCATGCCCCAGCGCCAGTGGGGGTAGCGGGTGGGGAAGCCACCGTAGGCGGCGACCATGTTCATCTCGTCGTAGGACACCATCTCGAAGATGGTGTCGAAGAAGTCCAGGCCGAACTCCTTGGCGTGGCCATGGATTTCGTCCCTGAGCGCGGCGAGGCGGGGGGTGAGGCTCTTGGGCATCGGGCAGTCGCTCCGGTGGGACAGGGACGCTGAGGTTCAGCGGCCCTTGCCGAGGAAGTCCTTGATGGACGCGTAGATGGCGTCCTTGTCCGCGATTTCGCTCAGCGCGACGTTGGGCGTGTCCCCCACCGCCTCGCGCAAATCCTTGATGAACTGGCCGCTGCCGTAGGGTGACTCCACCTGGCCGTAGGCGAACTGGTTGACGTTGGGCAGCACGTCGTTGCGCAGCATTTCAATGCACTGCCGCGTGTCGTCCGCGCTCCAGTTGTCCCCGTCGCTGAAGTGGAACGGGTAGATGTTCCACGCGCTCTTCGGGTAGTCCGCCAGGATGATGTCCCGGCAGAGCTTGTAGGCGCTGGAGATCATCGTCCCGCCGGACTCGCGGGTGTGGAAGAAGGTGTCGCGGTCCACCTCGCGCGCCACCGCGTCGTGGATGATGTAGCGCGCCTCCAGCCCCTTGTATTGGTGCCGCAGCCACGTATCGAGCCAGAAGCTCTCGATGCGGACGATCTCCTTCTGCTCGTCACCCATGGAGCCGGACACGTCCATCATGTAGATGATGACCGCGTTCGTCTCTGGCAGGTCCTGGAGCTTGTAGCTGCGGTAGCGCCGGTCCTCGCGGGTGGGCACGATGACGGGCCGCGCCGGGTCATACGTGCCGGAGGCGATCTGCCGCCGCAGGGCCTGCTTGAAGGTTCGCTTGAAGTGCCGCAGCGACTCCGGGCCGGTGGTGTTGATGCCGGTGTAGCGAATCTTCTGGCTGACGAGGCGCTCGTTCTGCCGCCGCTCGATGTTGGGCAGCTGCAGCTCCTCGCCCAGGATCTGGGCGAGCTCGTCGAGCGTGACGTCGACTTCGAGCGCGTGGTCGCCTTCGCCCTGGCCGGCCTGCTTGCCGTCCCCGGGCTCCACCGCCCCGGGGCCGAGCTGCTGGCCGACCTCGCCTTCCCCCTGTCCGACGCCGCCTTGCTCCTTGTGGCCGTACTTGAAGCGGGGGATGTCGATGAAGGGAATGGGGATGGAGATGGCGTCCTTCCCCTTCTTCCCCAGCATCTCGCCCTTCTGCACGTACTTGCGCAGGTTGGCTTTGATCTTCCCCCGGACGATCTGTTTGAAGCGGGAGTGGTCCTGGTGAATCTTCAAGGTCACGGCACACGCCTCTCTCTGGGGGTTACTCCTTCGCGTCGCCCCGGGCGAAGATGCTGGCCACGAAGTTCAGCACGTCCGTGGAGCAGATCTCGCAGTAGCCGTAGTTCTTCATCATCCGGTCCTTCACCAGGTCGATCTTCTCCTGCGTCTCCTTGTCCACGACGGAGGACACCAGGTTCTTGAGCTTGATGCTGTCCTTCTGGTCCTCGAACAGCTTCAGCTCCAGCGACTTGTGGAGCCGCTCGTTGGTCCGGTAGTTGAAGGTCTTCCCCTCCACCGCGAGCGCGCCGATGTAGTTCATGATTTCGCGGCGGAAGTCGTCCTTGCGCGTCTCGGGGATGTCGATCTTCTCCTCGATGGACCGCATCAGCCGCTCATCGGGCTCCTCGTAGAGGCCGGTGTACTTGTTCTTGACCTTCTCCTTCTGGGTGTAGGCCTTGATGTTGTCGATGTAGTTGCCGCACAGCTTGCCGATGGCGTCCTCGTCCGCGGAGATGGCGCGCTGGACCTCGTTCTTGACGATGTCCTCGTACTCCTGCTTCACGGACGTGAGCAGCTCCTTCATCCCCTTGCGCGTGTCCTCGTTGTTGATGAGGGAGTGCGTCTTGAGGCCGGCCTCCAGCTCGTTGAGGACCATGAAGGGGTTGATGCAGCCCTCGCCCTTGTCGCTCACCAGCGCGTTGGAGATCTTGTCCTGGATGTAGCGGGGAGAGATGCCCTCCAGGCCCTCGCGGTTGCTCTCCTTGCGCAGTTCCTTGATGTTGTCCTCGGTGAAGTTGGGGAGCGTCTTGCCGTTGTAGAGCTTGAGCTTCTGGAGCAGCGACAGGTTGTGCTTCTTGGGCTCCTCCAGGCGCGTGAGGACGGCCCACATGGCGGCCATCTCCAGCGTGTGGGGCGCGATGTGCTTGCCCTTGATGGCGCGCGAGTTGAAGTCCTTCTCGTAGATCTTCACCTCTTCGGACAGCTTGGTGATGTACGGCACGTCGATCTTCACCGTGCGGTCCCGGAGCGCCTCCATGAACTCGTTGTTCTCGAGCTTCTTGTACTCGGGCTCGTTGGTGTGGCCGAGGATGACCTCGTCGATGTCCGTCTGCGGGAACTTCTTCGGCTTGATCTTGTGCTCCTGCGACGCGCCGAGCAGGTCGTAGAGGAACGCGACGTCCAGCTTGAGCACCTCGACGAACTCGATGATGCCGCGGTTGGCGATGTTGAACTCGCCGTCGAAGTTGAAGGCGCGCGGGTCGGAGTCGGAGCCGTACTCGGCGATCTTCCGGTAGTTGATGTCACCGGTGAGCTCGGTGGAGTCCTGGTTCTTCTCGTCCTTGGGCTGGAAGGTGCCAATGCCCACGCGGTCCTTCTCGCTGAAGACGAGCCGGTTGACGCGCACGTGGTCCATGACCTTGGCGAAGTCACCCTGGTACTGCGTCATCAGGTCCTTGAAGACGAAGCGGCAGGCGGGGCACAGCTCCGAGCCGTTGGGGATGGTGTAGCCGGACTCGGGCGGGCACACCTCCGCGTAGACCTTGGCGCGCCACTCCCGGGGGATGAGGTTGAGCGGCTCCTCGTTCATGGGGCACTTCATCTTCTCCTTCACCGTGTGCCCGTCGGTGCCCTTCTTGTCGATGAGCCAGGAGAAGGTGTACGCGGCGCCCTCCGGCGTCTTGGAGTAGTCCTCGGTGCCCTTCTTGAGCAGGCGCGCGATGGTGGACTTGGACGAGCCGACGGGGCCGTGCAGGAGGATGACGCGCTTCTCGGTGCCGTAGCCCTGCGCGGCGGACTTGAAGACGTTGACCAGCTTCATCAGCGGCACATCGAGCCCGAAGATGGCGTCACGGCCGCCGAACTTCTCGTCACTGAAGAAGTGGTAGCGGATGAGCTTCTTCTTGTTGTCGATGTACTCCGTCTTTCCGTGGCTGAGGATCATGTCGTAGATCCTCTGGAAGGCGGTGCGGGTGACCTTGGGGTTCTGCCGGACGACCTCGAGGTACTCCTCGAACGAGCCTTCCCAGTTGAGCTCCGCGTAGGTCTTCGCGTCCTGCAACGCGGCGATTCTGGAGACCCACGAACCCTTCTCAGCGTCCTTCATGTCTCTCCCTCGGAGCCACCCGGGACGCGGAAGAGCCGCGCCGACAGGGGGCCAAAATGGTCAACCTGGAGGGCATGACTGCCATTCCACACCCACCCCGACGAGGTCCCAGGCCCAACAGCCCTGCTGCCCCTTCGGGACCCCGCCGCGGAGTGGGACCGCGCGTTACGCTCGTGTCAGGGATGGAACGCCCGGAGGCGCACCCCCTCCACGGGGTGAAAAGGCACTTTGATTATAAGGGCCCCCGCCCACGGGGGTAGGCGCACACCGGCTGCGCGAGGGGTAGTGAACGCCTGAACGGTCATATCCCGGGCGCACGGCAACGACAGGGTTCGAACGGGTTGTGGGGTGGCGTGTCCTTTCATTCCACATGTCGTCGCTGAGCCTTCACGCAAGCGGCCACTGTTCCGCCTGGCGCTCGACGGGGTGTTGAAAGCAGGCGAGCGGCCCGTGGTTCGCGCTCCTGCTTCCGTGTGCGTCCGTGAAGCGCGAGCGGCGTGTTTCACACGCTCCGTCTCGCATCCTGGACGCTTCGGCCGCGCGCGCCCGAGGTGCGTCTTTGTGCACGCTCCATGCATTGGAGGCGCCGGTCTGTTCGATTCCGGAGCGTCTGGTGCCCGTTTTGCTCATCGTGACCTGTTGTCTGCTCGGGTCGCTCGTTCAGGCCGCGCCCCCGGTGGAAGGGGAGGCGGTGGCCATGGCGTTGCTGGAGGCCGGGGCGTCGCCCAGGCGGGTGCTTCGGTTGGCGCAGCGCCCAGGCTGGGACCAGGCCGCGACGTTGCGCGTGTCGCCGGAGGTGGAGACCGCGCTCGGGAGTGGGGCGGACCAGGAGTCGCGCACGGAGTACGGCCCGGAGATCTCCGTGCCGTTGCAGGTGACGTGGGCTGCCGAGGCGGGAAGGGGACAGTCGCGTTATCGGGTGAGGGTGGGGCGGCCCGAGGTCCGCGCCGTCGACGAGGAGGGGGCTGAGCCAGCCTGGCGTCTGGCGGAGATGCTGGGCGCGATGAGTGGCCGCGAGGGGACGGTCGTGCTCTCCGGCACGGGGCAGCTCGTCCAAGGCGGGTTGGCGTTGGGCTCGGGGGCGTCGTTCCAACTGCACGCGTTGGTGGGGACCGCGCTGTCATCGGAGTGGTTCGCGACGCCGCAGTTTCCGGAGTCTCCGGTCGGGCTGGGGGCGCGCTGGGCGGTGGCCCGGACGCTGGGCGCCAGTGGCCTGGCCGTCGTCGCGTATGAGCTGGTGGCGTTGCACCGCGACCACGGCCGGGTCCGTTTCCAGGTGCACACCCGATTGCCCGAAGGTTCGACGACGGCGGTGGTGGCGCAGGGGGAGCTGCGCTTCGACCTGCGCCAGCCGTTCCCAGCGCGGTTGGAGGCGGTCTTCACATCGAGCACCGCGCTGGGCACGGAGGGGCACCGGCGCCTGGTGGTCACCCGCCGCACCCGGGTGAGCCTGGAGCGGGCTGGCGCCCTGTCGTCCCGCGCCGGGGAGGTGGTTGCGGCTCCTTGGACCGATGAAGCAGGAGAGGTTCGCGCTCGGTGAAGTCTGGAGCGCTCTCCGAGCAGGGAACCCGAGACCCTCGGCTTGGCTTTGGGCCGTGCCTGCGTATTCTGCCGCGCGTCATGGCTACCGCCCCCGCACCCCACCCTGTGTCACCCCCCATCACACCCGGCCTGTCAGCAGTGCCCGCGCCTCAGCATGAGCCGAGCACCCGGCTGCTTGTCGGGCTGCTGCTGGCGGCGACGCTGGTGCCCCGGCTGGTGGTGTTCTTCGTCAACGAGAACCTCTTCGGTGACGCCGTCGTGCGCACGGAGCTGGCGGAGCGTTGGTTCCGGGCGCCGCACCTCATCACCGCCTACGGTGATGGCGCGTACCAGTTCGGCCCGCTGCACCTGTACCTGGTGGGCGCGGCCCTGTCGGTGTTCGACCGGGAGGTCGCGGGTCGCGTGGTGAGCCTGCTGTTCGGTGTGTTGTCGGTGGTGCCGTTGTTCGCGTTGACGCGGAGGCTCTTCGGCTGGCGCGCCGGTGTGGTGGCGGGCTTGAGCTTCGCCGCGTGGGGCATGCACATGCAGTTCGCCACCACGGCGTGCAGCGAGGCGGTGTCCCTCTTCTTCATGCTGGCCACCTTCGCCTTGTACGCGGAAGGCGTGGACGAGAACCGCTTCTCGCCGCTGTTCTCGGCGGCGCTGATGCTCAACCTGGCGTGCGCCCTCCGCTACGACGCGTGGATGTACATCCCGCTGCTCACGCTCGCGTTGTGCTTCAGCAGCACGGACAAGGTGGTGTCGCTCACCCGGGCCGTGGGGTTCGGGCTGGCGTGCCTGCCGTTCCCCCTGCTGTGGATGCAGGGCAACGAGCTGCTTCACGGCAATCCGTTCTTCCCGGTGGCGGCGGTGGAGGACTTCCACCGCAACTGGGTGCGGGCGTCGGTGGGCTCGGGGTCCGCCGTGGTCTGGCGGCTGAAGCAGCTCGCGTTCTGGCCGGGCATCGCCCTGCTGACGCTGTCGCCGCTGGTGGCGCTCCTGGGCATGTTGGGCATGGTGCGCGCGTGGAAGGCGCGGCCGGACACGCGCTGGCTGGTGGCCGCGGCGGTGATTCCCGCCGCCTACTTCACGTTCCGGTCGTCCATCCTGCTGACCTTCGTGCCCCTGGGCCGCTTCACCGTGACGCAGGTCGCGCTGGTCCCCGTCTTCGTCGCGCTGGGCTTCGCGTGGCTGGTGGGCTCGCGCGCGAGCCCGGCGCTCCGCAAGGGGCTGGCGGGGCTGACGGCCGTGGTGGCGGTGGCCGTGCCGGTGGCGATGGGGCTCTACACCTTCCGCTCGGATGGCCCGCTTCAGGACACCCTGCGGCCGGTGAGCCCCACCTCCACGAACCCCGTCAGCCTGATGCAGGTGGCGAAGTTCCTGAAGACGGAGGTGGCTTCCAAGGGCGGTGCCGCGGCCCTCGACGTCGACCCGAACTACATGGACCTGCAGCTGGCCTTCTTCTCCGGGCTGCCCGAGGAGCGGCTGGCGCGTGTGCGCTGGGACACCTTCCGCCAGCGCCTGCGTGCGACGCGCCCCGAGGTGCTCGTCCGCTTCGACGGCGGTTCCCTCTCGAAGGACGCGGGCGTGAAGCTGGAGGGCCGCTCGCTGGTGCTGGACGGCATCGCCTACCAGAAGCTGGAGGGCTTCTCCGCGCCGCTGCACGTGTACCGCCGCCAGCCGTAATCACGCGCGGTCCTCCGCCCCGGAGCGCGGGCCCAAGGACTCCCCTGGGGCCTGGTTCACGGCTCCGGGTCGTAGTCGTCCGGGTGGTAGTCGGACTCCGCGGGCCGGCGGGCATCCAGCCACCCCTGCAGGATGAACTGCGCGGCCACCTGGTCAATGACCTCGCGCCTGCGGGCCCGGCTCACGTCGGCCTCGAGCAGGGTCCGCGTGGCGGCCACGGTCGACAGGCGCTCGTCCCAGAGCTCCACCGTGACACCCAGCGACTGGGCGAGCGTGTCCGCGAACTTCCGGGACGCCTCCGCGCGAGGGCCCTCACTGCCATCCATGTTGAGGGGCATGCCCAGGACGACGTGAGTGACTTCGTACTCGCTGGCGACCGAGGCCAGGGCGGCGAGGTCCGCCTTGAGCGAGGTCCTGCGGACCGTCGTCACGCCCTGGGCGGTGAGGCCCAGGCCGTCTGACACGGCCACTCCGATGGTTTTGGTGCCCAGGTCCAGGCCCATGGTGCGCATGCGGCGCAACTTAACCGCAATCCTTCGCCGTGGACCGCTCCGTCCGCGCCTGGGGACGCGGCCGGGCTGCTCGGGGGGCTAACCGCCGGAATTCGCTGGGTGCGCCGCGTGCCGTGTGTCGGCACCGCCGCTGCATTTCCACCGCCCGTCCGAACGACGACAGCGCGGCGTTCACTTCAACCCCGTCGCGCGAGAGGGTTCATGCTCGACTTCCTCAAAGGTGCGGCCAACCTGCTGGCGGGCCCCATGGCCGGGGTGGTGGATTTCGCTGGCAATGCGCTGGGGCTGCCGCCGCTCATCACCAACTCCATCAAGGTCGCGGCGGGCGCCGCGACAGGCAACGTCATGCTGGCGGCAAGTGGCGCCATGGGCGTGGCGCAAGAGCTGTCCAAGAACCCGCCCGCGAAGACGGAGTACCGCCCGTCCACCTCCAGCCAGTCGAAGACGGACAACGGCTACGCGCCGTCCTCTTCGTCGCCCATCCTGAGTCCGGGCAGCAGCCCGTTGGATCCGAAGATGTTGGACTACGCGGACGCGCTGCGGGTGCTGGAGGCGAACTTCCAGCAACTGGACTTGCTGGATGGCAGGCAGAGCGGCGTCCTGTCGAAGAAGGATTTGCAGCGCATCGCCTCGGACGCCAGCGTGTCGCCGCAGCTCCGCGACGCGGCGGGGTTCATGGTGGAGAACACGGCCTTCTTCGAGCGGCTCGACCGCCAGGGGCCGCTGGCGCGCATCGGCATCTTCTCCCCGCTGTACAACCTCGACACCTTCACCGTGAAGGACCTGCGGCGCGAGCTGACGGCGGTGGAGTCGGAGTTCGCGAGGTACGGCCGGCCCACGCGGCCTGGCAGTGGCGGGACGCCCGCGCCTCCGCCGGCGACGGGCGGCAGGCCGGGGGGCGGGACGTCCACGCCTCCGCCGGCGACGGGGGGCAACTCGGGTGGTGGCGCCGTGCCCGGCGCGGACCGCACGCCGCCTTCGACGTCGAGCGCGGTGGATCCGGACCTGCGCGAGTATCACGACGTCCTGCGCATCCTGGACGCGAACTGGGACACCTTCGACACGGCGGCGGGGGTGAAGGACAACCGCTTCACGCGCGACAGCCTGGACGCCATCCTGGGCAGCCCGGCTGCTTCATCGACGTTGAAGCGCGCCGCGCAGTTCCTGAAGGACCACCCCGCCTACTTCGACCGGCTGGAGATGGCCGCGGGGATTGGCACGCGGGATGGCATCGTGGGCAGGCCGGACGTCACGGCCGCGCTCCGGCAGGCGGACGCCGAGCGCGGTGCCTCCGCCTCGGGGGGCGGCCGCGGAACGGGCAGCGCTTCCTCGAACGTGCGGAGCATCGTCGACAACCCCAACATGAGCATCGAGGACAAGATTCAAGCCATCCTGATGTCCATCTCCAGTGACACGGACGAGGAGATTCTCGACGTCATGGAGCAGATGGCGAACGTGCGCGAGCAGCGGGCGTCGCTGGGCACCGGCGAGTCGGACCGCAAGGCGGGCGCGAAGCTGGAGAGCAGCATGCAGGAGCTGGAGCTGCGGCTTCAGCGGCTGGTCGAGAAGCGCAAGGCGATGTTCGACCTGATGAGCAACATGTCGTCGAAGTTCCACGAGATGGCCAAGACGGCCATCTCCAACCTGCGGAGCGCCTGAGCCGCCATGGGACGCATCATCAAACACGAGGGAGCGGTGGCCATGCGGATGGAGCGCGGCGCGGTGCAGAACCTGAAGGCGTTCGCCCGGGGCGAGATGACCTGGGCCGAAGTGGAGGGGATGACCTTCGAGGAGGCGAAGGCCATTGCCCAGGTGGGGTGCGACCTGGCGGCGGCGGGGCGCCTGGAAGAGGCGCGCATCCTCTTCGAGGGGTTGGTGGAGGGGAACCCGAAGGACGCGGCGGCGCGCGCGGCGCTGGGCACCGTGTACCAGAAGCTGGGCAAGCTGGAGGAGGCCATCGCCGAGTACAGCGCCGCGTTGGAGCGCGAGCCGGACAACCCGGTGGCGCTGGCGAACCGCGGCGAGCTCTACCTGCGCAAGGGGGAGCGGCAGGGCTTCACCGACCTGGCGAACGCCGTGGAGGCGGACCCGCATGGCGAGACGGCGGGAGGCCGCCGGGCGCGCGCGCTGGTGAAGGCCATCACGCTGATGGCGGTCGAGAAGATGAAGGAGGGCCCGCAGCCGTAGCCACGGGGTGGGGGCGTTGGGGGGCCACCCGGCTGTTGGGGAGCGGCCGGCGTGGCGGCAGTCGACGGGTGGGCTTGGGGCCGAGGCGTGAAGGAAGGGGAGGGGGGAGCCCACCTGTCGACCGCTGTTTCACGGGGGAGGAAGCGAGGCGATTCGCTCGCCAATGGGTGGATGGCTCAGGCCCTTGAGGACGACCCACCGGGGGGGCTCGGGGTCCATCTTGTTGACGCGCGCGGCCTTCACCAGCATGCGGCGGAAGGCGTCGACGTCGCCCGTCAGGCGAAGGGCGTAGCGGTCCGCCTCGCGCTCCCGCTCCCGGGAGAACGCCCCCGCGACAGGCCGTGCCGTCACCATGACGATGAAGAAGAGCAGGGAGAGCAGGGGCAGGCTCCGGATGTCCGCGAAGCGGCGGGTCCCGAACCAGCCGCGGGACGCGGACAGCCGCAGCAGCCGGTCGAGCGCGAAGAGCAGGGCCACGAGCGCCAGCGACGAGGCGATGCGCGCGGGCCACTTCGATTCCAGCACGTGGCCTGCTTCATGGGCCACCGCGGCCAGGATTTCGTCCTCGGCCAGCTCCTTGAGGATGACGTCGTTGAGGACGATGGTTCGCGTCGGGCCCTGCCCGGCGAAGTACGCCTGGAGCCGGCGAGAGGCCACGGACGTCTCCTCCACCGTGACGTCGGCGAAGGCGATGCCCGCCTGCTCCATGAGCCCCGTGATGCGCGCGCGCACGGGGCCGTCGGCGAGCGGCTTCTGGTCGAAGTAGATGCGTCCGCGATACGGGTCCAGCGCGGAGGAGACGAGCAGCAGCAGGGCCACGGGGACGCCCAGCACCAGCCACCAGCGCCGCAGCCTGCGCGCCAGGCCGAAGAGCCCGATGACGAGCGCGGCGATGGCGAAGGCCGCGATCAGCCGGCCCTTGAGCAGGTCCCACGCGAAGGTGCCGGGCGTCTGCGTGGACATCCCGTGGCGGTGCTCGAGCGTGTAGCTGAACCAGACGTCCACCGGCAGATAGACGAGCGTCACGAAGAGGTCGGTGAGGAGCGCGAAAATCACCGCCGCGCCCCAGCCGGGCTCGCCCCACAGCCGGTCCATGGCGCTGAAGAAGGCGCGGCTGACAGGGGCGGTGCGGAGCAGGCCGAGCCGCCGCTCCAGGCCCGCCGCCGCCGCCGTGGCCAGGCGGTAGAAGGGCTGCACGAGCACGCCCAGCAGCAGCAGGAGCAGGGCCAGCCGGACGAAGGGCTCCACCGCGGCCCGGATGTAATAGGGCTGGTGGTAGGCGTGAATCTCCGCCAGTTGCTCGGGCGTGAAGAGGGGCTCCATGGGCCCCAGGCTATGCCGGGGGCCCCGGCCTGCCCAGCCTGGGGCGGAGCCTCATGCTCAGGTGTGCGGTTCGCTCACGGGCGCGGAGGGGGCCGAGGACGCGGGCTCGGCCTCGGCGTCCGCCAGCAGCAGGGCCTTCACCTTGGCGAGGCTTTCGCGCGTGCGGTCCACGAAGGTGCTCTGCGAGCCGATGCGCTCGGCCGTCTCCAGGGTGCGCTCGTAGATGTTGATGGACTTGGTGAGCAGCACGCGGACCTTCTTGCGCAGCTCCTGCCGGTAGATTTCGGCCTCGCTGGCGTCCAGCTCCGCGGGCGCGGGCGAGTTCACCATGTGCTCGTAGAGGTTTTCGTACAGCGCGCCAATCTGCGCGCCCGCGGCGGTGGCCCAGTAGCCGTTGCCCACGCGGATGGAGCGCAGGTAGTGGCCCTGCGCGGACAGGAGCAGCTCCGCCTTGTAGTTGAGGTCCTCGGAGAGCTTGTCCACGCCCTTGGAGGGGGCCAGCTTCACGTTGTCGTAGTGGAGCCGGTACAGCTCCCCCATGAAGAAGTGGGCCTGGGCGGGGAAGTAGTCGTCCACCTCGCCCTTGTCCTCCAGGGCGTCATAGGTGGAGAGCGCCTTGCGCAGCGTCTTCTCCGCGGTCTCCGGCGAGCCGCCCTCCAACTGGCAGATGCCTTGCTGCACCTGGGCTTCCAGGCGGCGGTTGACGGGGAGGTCCGAGCGCGCGGCGATGGTGCCCAGCGCCTTCGCGGCCTGCTCGTAGCGCTCCAGGTGGTAGTCCACCTCCGCGACGCGGAAGGCGGCGTCGAGCGCGTCACCCTGGCCCCGGGCCGGGTCCGCCAGCTCGGAGAAGCGGTGCCCTGCCTCTTCCCACTCCTTGAGGCGCTGGTGGGAGAGGCCCGCGTTGTAGAGCGCCTGACGGCGATGCGGGCTGTCCGGGAAGAAGTCCGCGAGCCGGCCGAAGTAGCGCGCCGCCTGCTGGAACTCGTTCGCCGCGAAGGCCGACGTGCCGCCGGCGAACAGCTCCTCGTCGTTGAGCTTGTCCAGCTCCAGGTCGGCCGTCACCGTCACCGCGTCGAACTGGATTTCCTGCCGCGACGTCGCGGACGCGTGGGCGTCCTCACGCGCGGCGGAGCCCGTCGTCCGGCACCCGGACACGGCGACGCCCAACGCCGCCACCCACCACCACCGCCGCACTGGCATGTGCTTCAACGCGCTCCCAATCAATGCGTCATCCTCCTGCTGGACCGGCCACATCCCCGGACAGCACCACGCCCCGTGGAGTTCCCACCACCGTCACCGCGCCCGCCAGCTTAATGCGTGGACCCTCGCCGCGCTTCCCCGGCCGCCCGCTGTCCGTGGACGGCACGACTGAAGAAGTGCGCCCGGTGCGCAAGGGCACCGGGTGAAACGGGAAAGCACTGGGGGCGGCGGGGGGCCGCGAGGTCAGTCGAGCGACGCGTCGCCCACCAGATGGCGTCCGGTTCGCCACAGGGCGGAGATATCGTGCACATCCATCGCGAAGCGGGGCACCTGGACGATGGGGACGCCCGGGCAGGCGGCCTGGAGCTGCGCGATGCCGGCGCGGTCCTGCTCGGCCATGATTTGCTGCTCGCGGAGCGTCTCTTCCACCTTGGCGCGGCGGGTGGGCGTCAGCGTGGCCGCGTCCGCCCAGAGTGACTCGGTGGGCATGGGGTGCACGCGGTTGACCACCAGCGACACCACCTCCATGCGGTGCTGCTTGAGCATCTTGTGGAAGTGGATGGCCTCGTCCATGCGCTCGGGATGGGGGCTCGTCACCAGCACGAAGCCGGTGTTCGGGTCCTCCAGGAGCTGGCGCACGCCGCGGGCGCGCTCACGGAAGCCCTCGTTGAGGGAGGAGATGGCGAGCAGGAAGTTGGAGAGCTCCTGGAGCATCTCCGTCCCGGTGAACTTCGCCAGCCCGCGCATCACGTAGCCGCCGCGGTTGAACAGCGACATCCCCAGCTTGCCGGCCTTCAGCGCCGGGGTGAGGAGGAACTTCGCCGCGTCGTTGTCCAGGAAGTCCAGCACCCGGTTGGGCGCGTCCAGGAAGTCCAGCGCGTGCGCGGTGGGCGGCGTGTCCAGGACGATGAGCTCGTAGTTGCTGCTGCGGCGCAGCTCCCACAGCTTCTCCATGGAGATGTACTCCTGGCTTCCAGCCAGGGCGGTGGAGAGCGACTGGTAGAAGCGGTTGGACAGGATGCGCTCGCGCTGCTCGGGCGAGGCGACGCGGGCGATGAGCTCGTCCCACGTCTGCTTCATGTCCAGCATCATCGCGTAGAGGGGCGCGCGGGGCTGGATGCCCAGGGGCTCCAGCGCGGTGGCGGGCACGCGCGTCTCCGCGTTGCCCAGCGCGGTGAGGCCCAGCGAGTTGGCCAGTCGCTTCGCCGGGTCGATGGTGCACACCAGGCTGGAGCGCCCGTCCGCGGAGGCGCGCAGCGCCAGCGCCGCCGCCGCCGTCGTCTTGCCCACGCCGCCGGAGCCCACGCAGATGAGGACGCGCTTGGCCGCGAGCGCGGGCGAAAGGGGCGTGCTCACGTGGCCCCCGTCACGAGAGGTTCGAGGTGCTCCATGACCTGTTCAATCGCCTTGCGCCCGAATTCGGGGGTGAAGAGCCGGGGCACCGGGAAGACGGGCGCGTGGAGGTTGCGCTCCAGCTTGGTGCCCGCGAGCACCGCCTGCGACGCCCGGTCATGGTGCGCCTGGGCCACGGCAAGCAGCTCCGGGTGGCCTTGCAGCGCCTCCAGGTCCGCGCCGGTGAAGCGCTCCGGGAAGGACTGGTTGAGCACCGCCGCGTGCGTGCGCAGGCTCACCTTGTCGCGCAGCGCCGCGTGCAGCTCCAGCGCCTCGTTCACCGGCATCTCCTCCGGCAGGGCCACCAGCACCGCGGCCGTGACGGCGGGGTCCACCAGCAGGTCGCGCATCTTCTGGGCCTCGCGCGCCATGGGGCCCGGCGGCACCGTCTGAATCAGCACCTGCGGCACGCTGAGGAAGGAGATGGCGTGGCCGGTGGCGGGCGCGTCCATGACGAGGGTGTCGAACCGCCAGCGCCCGTCCGGGAGCTTCTCCTGGAGGTGGAACATGATTTTGCCCAGCAGCACCAGCTCCTGCAGGGACGGGATGAAGCGCAGGAACTGCCGCGACAGCCGGTTCTCGAAGACCGTCTTGTAGAGGGTCTCGAAGCGCAGGACCATGAGGCCGTACTCGCGCATGGCCTCCTGCGGGCGCACGTTGACGGCCCAGAGGTTCTCCTCCAGCAGGCGTATCTCCGGCCCCGCCTCGGGACGCTCCAGGAAGCGGCTGACGCGCTCCTGCGTGTTCACCTCGCACACCAGCGTGCGCTTGCCGGCGCGCGCCGAGCGCAGGGCCAGGGCCGCGGCGACGGTGCTCTTGCCGACGCCGCCCTTGCCGGAGACGATCCACAGTCGCTTGTCGAGTAGTCCGGCCATAGAAAGAGAGCGGCGAACCGTAGGAATCGTGTTCACGGGAGTCAACGCGTTTGGCTTCGGGTTGTTGCGCTGCTTGACACGTCGCGTTGCCCCCTCGCAGAGTGCGGCGTTTTCTTCAAGACTTCCCGCTGGCCCGGCAGGGCCCCATTCGCGAGGACGCGCGGTTCCCCATGCTCAAGAACAATCCGGTGATGAAGAAGCTCGTCGAGACGGGCGAGGAGCGCATCGGCAAGCTGGCCCAGCAGCTGCTGTCGAACGAGAAGTTCGTCACGGCGGTGCAGACGCTGGTGTCGCGCTCCCTGGCCGCGAAGGGCACCCTGGACAGCGCGCTGCGCTCGGCCCTGTCCGCCGCCAACCTGCCGTCCACCGCGGACCTGGAGCAGCTTCGTTCGAAGGTGGACGACCTGGAGCGTCTGCTCTCGTCCGTCGAGGGCAAGGTGGACACGCTGCTGGCCGCGAAGGCCCCGCAGAAGAAGTAGTTCGTCCGCACGACGCAAATCGGTTGTCACCACCTTCTCGGTGGATGAGGAGTGCCCGGCCATGAGGCGCATCGCGTTCATCAATGAGAAGGGTGGTACCTGCAAGACGACCCTGGCGGTGAACACGGCCGCCTGGCTGGCCAAGGAGCGGGGCCTTCGGGTGCTGCTCGTGGACCTGGACACGCAGGGCCATGCGGGCAAGGCGCTGGGCGTGGATGTCCGCACCTTGCCGCGCAACGTGTTCCACCTGCTGACGGATGCGTCGGTGGCCTTCGCGGACGTCGTCCAGCGCTCCGCCCTGGAGGGGCTGGACGTGCTGCCGGCCTACAAGGAGATGTCGGACTTCCCCGTGGTGGTGGCCGCCGACGCGCGCCGCGCCCACCGGCTGGCGGACCGGCTGCGCGACGCGGAGGCCGCGGGCTACGACGCCATCGTCTTCGACGCGCCGCCGTCCATGGGGACCACCACGCGCAACATCCTGGTGGCCGCCACGGAGGTGGTGGTGCCGGTGGCGCTGACGTACCTGGCGCTGGACGGTTGCGCGGAGGTGGCGGACACCGTGCGCCAGGTGGGCGAGGCGGAAGGGCGGCCCGACCTCCGCGTGACGAAGGTGGTGCCCACGCTGTACCGGAAGACGGCGCTGGCCACGGCGATTCTGGAGCGCCTGAAGGCCTACTTCCCGGACGCGCTGGCCGCCACGCCGCTGGGCTACGACGTGAAGGTCGACGAGGCGCAGAGCCACGGGCAGACCATCTGGGAGTACGCGCCGCGCAGCCGGGGCGCGCAGATGCTGGCGGCCATCGCGGCGGAGCTGCACGGCGAGCCCGCCCCCAAGCGGAGGCGGGCGGCGCGCAAGGCCTGAAGCGGGGGCGTTACTCCGGCTTCGGCGGCTGCTTCTGCTGCTCGACCTCGGCCAGCTTCTTCTCCAGCTCCTCGAGACGCTGGGTGAGCGTGGCCATGTCGCGGCCGAGGGCGGGGAGGTTGCCGGTGAGGTTCTCGACGACGTGCTTCACGCGCTCGTCGATGCGGCGCTGCCACTCCTCGAAGGCGCGCTGGCTGGCCTTGAGCAGGTCGGCCGGGCTGAGGCCCGCGGCGTCCGTGCCTTCGGCGGGGGCCGCGGCGGGCGGCTCCTCGGCTTCACCTTCGGCCCGGGGGGCGTTCTCGTCCCGGCGCAGGAGCTTGTCGAGGCGGGACTCCGCCTCCTCGCGGATGGAGGCGACTCGCGGGGAGACCTCCTTCTGGATGAAGCCCGAGATGGACTCGCCGGGGTGGCGGATGATTTCCCGCAGCACCGACAGCGGCATCTGGTTCTTCTTCTTCTCCTCCTCGAAGATGATTTGAGCGAGGGTGACGGAGGTCAGGTCCTCTTTGGTACGGTTGTCGACAATCCGTACCTCGGTGCCCTCCTTGATCATCGCTGCGATCTCATCAAGGGTGACGTACCGGCTCTCCACGGTGTCGTAGAGCTTCCGGTTCGTGTACCGCTTGATGATCTTCGGCTCCTTGTTCGGAGCGCCTGCTTGCTCAGCCTCGCTCATGTGTCTCTCCGCCCCTTTTGGGCTCGACTTCAAGCCACGTGCCCCGCCTGAGTCTCGCAGGGGCGATTCTCGTAGCAGAGGGGTTGGAGGCGAGCAAGCAACGTGAACCCGGTTCGCGTGTCCGCCCCGTCGTCCTATACTCGTGGTTCCTGCCGGGCCTGCTGAATGATCGTCAAGTGTGAGCGGTGCCAGACGCGGTTCAAGATCCCCGACGAGAAGGTGACCGAGAAGGGGGTCAAGGTCCGCTGCACCAAATGCCAGAACACGTTCCGGGTCGCCCGCGAGGCCGCGGCCCCCGTCCCCCCTGAGCCGCCCGCTCCCTCGACGGACGGGCAGGCCGACCCCTTCGCGCGCTTCGGGGTGGCTCCCGACCCCCGGTCGGTGGAGCTCACCAAGCCGGGCTACTTCGAGATGGGGGTCGAGGCAACCAGGCCCCTCCCCGGGCGCCCCAGCGCGTCTTCCTCGACCTGGAACAGCATGGACGGGGACCTGGGCTCGGATGACAGCGTCTTCCAGGAGCCGACGCGCGTCACCCGGATACCGCTGCCGGACGACGTGCCCGCGTCGCCGCCCGCGCCCCCAGGGGCCTTTGTCGTGCCAGTTCCGGGGAATCCTGGACGTCCGCCGCCCTCCAAGGCAGGTGCCTCGGGTCCGGGGGGGGCGCCTCGAGGCCCGCCCCCAGGGATGGAGGACCGGCCCGCGCCGCCGGTGCAGGACGCCGCGCCGCCCGCCGTTTCTCCTGCCAGCGCCCGCCGAGGCGCCGCGCCGCCCGCGCCGCCACGGCCCGGGGCGGACCCGTTTACGGACCTTTTGGGCGAGCCGGGGCCGGCCAGGCCGGAGGCCTCGGCCTCGGCGGGGGCGCTCCGCCGGGGTGCCGTGCCGCCACCTCAGGGGGCCAGCCCCACGGGCGCGGTGGCGCTCGGGGTGCTGCGGCCCGCGGGACGTCAGCCTCCCTCGTACGGTGGGGACGACCCGTTTGCCTCCATCGATATCGACGTGGCGCCAGCGCCCTCCGCGCCCGCGGGGGCTCCGACGATGGGGGAGGAGGACCCGTTCGCGTCGCTCGACATCGACGACGCGGGGAGCGCGACGCTGCCCGTGGCAGGGGGGGGCGCTCCCCCCGCGTCCCCTCCTGGGGCCACGCCTGCGGGGAGGGGAGCGGTCAGCGCGCCTGCGCAGGGTGAGGCAGACCCGTTCGCGTCCATCGACCTTCACGGGGCCCCGGCGCCCAAGCCTGCCCGAGTCGGGGGGCCCCAGGGCAACGCGGACCCGTTCGCGTCCATCGACTTGCATGGTGCGGCACCCGCCAAGGCCGCTCAGGCGGGGGCCCCACAGGTGGATGCGGACCCGTTCGCGTCCATCGACCTGCATGGTGCACCTGGAGCAAAGCCTGGCCGGACCAGTCCACCCCCGGCGAGTGCGGACCCGTTCGCGGCCATCGGCCTCCACGGCGCGCCGCCTTCGCCGCAGACGAAGAGCGCGGCGCCCCCAGTTCCGCCACCGGCGGGGCATGACCCCTTCGCGTCCATCGACCTCCACGGCGCGCCGCCTTCTCGGCCCGACAGGAGCGCGCCACCCGCGAAGGCACCCGTGGCTCCGTCTCCCGCGGGGCATGACCCCTTTGCGTCCATTGATGTCGGGACGCCGGGTGACGCCGGAGCGCCTGGCGGTCCGTCTCCTTTCGGTGCCATGGACATGGCGGGCGGCCTCGCTCCTGGCGACGGAGACTCCGCAGCCGGGCACGGCGCCTCCTCGAACCCAGGCGACTTGTTCGACCTCGGGTCGGACAGCGGCGCGCACGGCGAGGATTCCGGCGTGCTCCCGACGGACACCGGCCGTGCGGCGTTGTTCGGGACGACAGACCCCGGCTCCGAGGACCTGTCGGGCGCGTCGCTGCTCGCGGATGTGCCGTCCCTGGAGGGGGCCCAGGACTACGGGGTGACGCTGGGCCGGGTGGGCGCGTCCAGCGGTGTCCAGCGCGAGGTGCTGGACATGGACGGGCTTCCAACGAAGCCCGTGGTCACCGTGGCCAAGCCCACTGCGCGGCCCGAGGACGTGGGCATCCCCCAGCGTCGGCCGTCGAGCCGCTTCGGCAAGGCGCTGGGGTTCGTCGTCAACTTCATGGTGGCGGCGGTCGCGGTGGCGGCGCTGGGAATCGCGGGCCGGATGTATCAGCGCGACGGCCGGGTCGACCTGTCGGCCCTGTCGCTGGAGTCGGTGCGCTCGCTGCTGGTCCCTGTCCAGAAGCCGCTCGTGGCCGTGGACGTGACGAACGGCCTCTACGAGACGCGCGACGGTCGCTCCCTCTTCTACGTCCGGGGCGAGGCGTTGAACCAGTCAGGGACGGCGTCACGCATCCGGGTGCGCGCCGCGATGTACGACGGGCAGCAGCGCGTGGCCTCCTCCGAGGCGCTGGTGGGCGGCGTGCCCACGCCCGAGGAACTCTACGCCGCCGGCACGCCCGAGTCGGCTTCGGCCCTGCGCCAGCGCATCGACGCCGCCGCCGTCTCCGTGGCGCCCGGCGCGAAGGCGCCCTTCGTCGTCGTGTTTCCGGAGCACCCCACGGACATGGGCGGCTTCCGGCTGGAGCTGACGTTGGAGCCCGACCTCTCCAAGACGGCGGAAGCGGGCCGCAAGCGCGAGTGAGCCACCATGCCCACGCAGGAGGATGCCCGGACCGTCGCTCGATTCATCCACGCCCTGAGCGGCGGCGCGGAGGTGCGGCGCAAGGCCGCCGCGCGTGAGCTCGCCTGGAGAGATCCGCTCGACTCCAACGAGCTGATTGGCGAGCTCATCGCCTTGTCCCGGGCGGGATGGGGCCCCGCCGCCTGCGCGCTGTCCGACTTCATGGCCGCGCTGGAGCAGGAGGCCGAGCACATCCCTCACGTGGAGTCCCTGCGGCGGCTCGCGCATGTGCAGTCGCTCGACACCGTGGCGGACCTGTTCGTTCAGGGGCCCGCGAAGCTGGAGATGGACGCGGACGCCGCGGCGCGCGCGGACGCGAACGCCTTCTCCCAGTCGCTGGGGCACCTGAAGCAGCAGGCCCGCCTCACCCGGGACCCGGACACGCTGTCCCGGCTGGCCACCGTCAGCAACCCGACCGTCCTGCGCAACGTGCTCATCAACCCCCGGCTCACCGAGGAGCTGGTGGTCCGCATCGCCGCGCGCCGCCCGGCCCGGCCCGAGCCCCTCCTCGAAATCTGGAAGTCCCCGCGCTGGTCCGTGCGGCATGCCGTCCGGCGCGCGCTCGTCTTCAACCCGTACCTGCCTCCGGAGACGGGGGCGAAAATCGTCCCGCTGCTCAACACGGGGGACTTGAGGGAGCTCGTCTCGAACGCCTCGCTGCATCCGGCCCTTCGTGCGCAGGCCACGCGGCTGCTCGCGGAAGGTGAGAGGCCGGGGCTCCCCGCCGAACACGTACCCGCACGCATCGGGCCGCACGGGCACGACTGACCGCGGAGGTGCGCCCGTCGCACGGTGGAGCGCACGTTCCGCCCCGGGCACGAGAGGCTCCGTGCGCATCCAGGGCGACGCAGGCGCGGAGGCCTGTGCGCCCATCCCCGTTCCTCAAGGCTGTTGCGCCAGGGACGTCTTGCCCCGGTTCCCACACGCCGGCGGCGCGAATCACGCCCCCATGCTGCCCGACGCAGGCATGAGGCTTCGCGTCAGGGCAAGGGAGGGGCCTAGCGGCGGCGCGGCTGCTCGGGCTCGGTGAACTCGGCGTCCGTGCTGCTGCGGCGCGTGGGGGGGAGTGGCTTCGCGTCCACCAGGTCATCGCCACGCGACGCCTTGCGGAACGAATACACGAACTTGCCCACGGCATTGCCGAGCTGACCCATGCGGGCGGCCGAGAAGACCACCAGCAGGATGAAGCCGAGGACGATGATTTCTCCGAGGCCGAGGCCCAGCATGATGAAGCACAGTGCAGCAAAGGGCGGGGGGAGGCAAGCCGTGCGTCCACCGCTGTACGCCCGGTCGGACTTCTGCTGCACGCCGCCGCGCACCCGCGCAGACTGGGGGGCATGCTCCTGCTAGCCCACCGTGGCGCCAGCGCCGACGCCCCCGAGAACACCCTGGAAGCCTTCGCCGAGGCCGCCCGCCAGGGCGCCGACGGGGTGGAGCTGGACGCGATGCTCTGTGGCTCCGGGGAGGTCGTCGTCTGCCACGACGAGCGGCTGGAGCGGCTCGCCCACCTGCCGTGGGAGGTCCGCCTCACGCCGTGGTGGAAGCTTCAGCGCGCGGATGTCGGCTCGCCGCTGGGGTTCGCGCCCGCCCGCATCCCGTTGCTGGAGGAGGTCCTGGAGGCCCTGCCACCCCAGTTCCTGGTCAACATCGAGCTCAAGTGTGAGCGCGCCGACGACGGGGGCCTCGCGGAGCGGGTGGCGCGGCTGGTGCGCAAGCACGGGCTGGCGGGCCGGGTGGTCATCTCCAGCTTCAACCCGCTCTGCCTCTTCCGGCTCGCGGCGGCGGCGCCGGAGCTGCGCCGGGGGCTGCTCATCGACCCGGACAAGTCCTGGGCCGTGCAGGCCTACGCGGTGAGCCCGCTCGTCTCGTCACACTCGGTCCACCCCTTCCACGAGGCCTGCACCCCGGAGCGGGTGGCCGGCTGGCGCGCGTCGGGGTTGAGCGTGGCGGCCTGGACGGTGGATGACGCCCAGCGCGCCCATGAGCTGGAGCGCCTGGGCATCAGCTACCTCATCACCAACCGGCCGGGGGCGGTCCGTCAGGCCCTGCACCCCGCCGGGTAGCGCTCAGAAGTCCAGGCCGAGCGTGGTGTTGAAGGCGAACACGGCGGGAAGGCCCCGCTCCACGGTGTTGCCGTTCTCCTGGAAGGAGACGCTGCCCGTGCGCGTCAGCGACAGCTCCGCGCCCAACTGGAGCACGCCGCCGATGAACCGCACACCGCCGTAGATGCGCTGGTTGACGTTGCTGCCGAAGCCCACCTTCCGGTACGCGGCGGTGTTGGTCAGCGCCTCGCGCGAGTCATCCCCCGTCGTGTCGTCGAAGGACCGGTCCTGATTGAAGTCGATGCGGCTGGAGGTCGCGCCGACGAAGCCCAGGTCCAGGCCGCCGTAGGGCGTCAGCGTCACCATGCCACCCAGGGGGAACTGCTTGCCCACGCCGAAGTCCAGGCCCATCACCGTGAGGCTCAGGTCCCTCGCGCCGAACAGCTTCGTCACGTGGCCGCGCACACCGAAGTCGGGCAGGTAGGTGAAGCCCTCGTTGGCGGCCCACTTCACCTCGCCGGTGGCCACCACCTGGCTGCTCTCCTCCACCCAGCCGACGCGGCCGCCCAGCTCCAGCGAGAAGGGCAGGCCCTTGCGCGCGTGGAACGACGGGATGAGCACCGTGGAGGGCTGATCTCGCTGCGTGGGGATGTTCACGCTGCCCGGCAGGGACACCACGGAGAGCTCCGCGTTGATGGCCCAGGCCGAGTGCCCCGTCGTCTCCGGGGGCATCAGGTTCACCGAGGTGATGGCCGCGCCCATGATGCGCGCGAAGGCCTGGAAGTCCGCGTCGGCGGACGCCACCGCGTTCTCTCCCGTGGGGTTGCCGAACCGAGCGATCTCCAGGTCATTCGGCGCCGCGAGCGCGGACGCCCCTGACGCCCAGGCCGCGAGGGCCAGCCACCGACTGAACGTCCGCATTCGATTCACCGCCTCCCGGGCGCGCGACCGGCCGGTGAGGCGCCCACCGCGCCGGACGCTAACGCCTGCTCGCGAGGAGCGTCAACAAAACGGGCGGCCTCTCCCGCGGAGTTCCTCGGGAAAGACCGCCCGGAAAGCGGCGGCAGGCGCCTGGACGTGCCTACTGCGGCTGCTGCTTGCCGGCAGGAGGAGGCGCCTGGACGGCCATCTTCTGGGCGACCTCCGCCGGGCGGCGGCGGATGACCAGGGTGCGGCGGCTGGCGAAGTCACTGTCCTCGCGCGCCACCACCAGCACGTTGTTGTTGCCTTCCTTCAGCGCGAACTCGGTGGAGAACTTCAGCGTGTTCGGCTCGGTGCCCTTGGGGTCCACGCCCTTGAAGTAGACCTTCTGGTCGTTCACCAGCACGTAGACGTCCAGCAGGCCGTTCGGGTCCGTCACCACGCCGGAGAGCGTGAACTTGTCGCCGTTGGCCACGAGCCCGCCCGCGGCGGGGTCCACGTCCAGGCGGATGTCCGGCGGACGGTGGCGGGTGGCCAGCGTGGCCTTGGGCGCGGTGGCCTTGCCCGTCTTCACTTCCTTCGCGTCCTGGCTGCGCACGAAGGCGAAGCGGTCCTTCTCCAGCTCCACGCGGTAGAAGCCCTTGTTGGCCGCCTCGGCGGCGAGCACGGTGGTGCCGCTCAGCTTCGCCACCGGCCGGGCGTTCTGCGTGGGCGCCCCGTAGAGGTCCACCTTGTCGGCCAGGCGGACCAGTCCCTTCTTCGGCTCCAGCGTGGCCACGGCGCCGTCGGTGACGGGCAGCTCCAGCTTCTCCATCACGAACTCCTCGAGCGGCTCGTCGATGATGGCCAGCTTCAGCGGGAAGGTGTCGCCCTTGAAGCCCTTCTTCACCTCCAACTGGAAGCGCGCCGTCTTCGTCTCGCCGGGCTTCAGCTCGCCCAGTTTGAAGCGGCCCTTCTCGATGAAGATGTTCGCGTCGCCGCCATTCTTGATCTGCGTGAACGAGTCGAGCGCCGGGCCGGAGCCCGCGTTCGTCACGTCGAGCAGCACGGAGACCGTCTCGCCGCGCTGAACGGTGCCGTCACCGTTGCAGGTGGCGCAGTCGTCGATGACCTGCCAGTTGAAGGCGAAGGCGGGGCGGGGCAGCTCGACGAAGTTGAGCTCGGCCACCCGCGTCTCCGGCAGCGCGCCGTTGTCGTCGAAGAAGCGCACCGTCACGTCGTCACGGCGGCTGGTGAGGTCCTTGGGCAGGCGCACCTTCACCTTCCAGGTCTTCTTCTCGCCCGGGGCCAGCGCGCCGAAGAGGAACTCGCGGCGGTCGAGGAACGCGTTGTCGCTCTCCGTCCAGGCGCGCACGCGCTTGAGCGGCTCGGTGCCGCGGTTCTCCGCCGTCAGCGCCATCTCCATGACCTCGCCCGCGGTGATCTTCGTGTCCGGGCCCGGCGTCATCGACACGGCCATCTGCACGTTCTTCGGCGTCGGGCCGGCGCTCCAGTCGACCCCCAGCGCCGCGATGGCGGCGTTGATGCGCGTCTCTTCCTCGCCGCGCTTCTGGTCGATGAACGTCTTGCCCTGCTTGAGCTGCTCCTTGCGCGTGGTGGCCGGAGCGCGCAGCACGAAGTCACGGGCGAAGAGGACCTCGAAGTCCTCCTTGATCTCCTCCTGCGCCTCGGCGTCGAGCTGGTCGTCCAGGTCCTCACCGATGCCCGCCACGTCCACGTCGAGCATCGGGTCCTTGTCCCCGTGCTTCTTGTCGTTGGCGGCGGTCTTCGGAGCGGCCTTGCCCTCTTCCTTCTCCTTCTTGGCGGTGGCCTGCGCCTGCTTCTCGTCCACCTTCAGGTACTTGAGGGTCACCAGCGGCTTCTCGCGGTCGAGCACGTCCTCGCGCTTCTTGGCCACGGTGGTGGAGTCCGGATTGCCGAAGTGCTGGTCCAGGTCGGCCTCGCCCATGGAGCGGCGCGGCGCGAACACGTCCACGCGCTCGTCGGTGGCGCGGGTGGGGATGAGCTGGATGTCCGGGACGATGCCGACCTCCTGGATGGAGACGTCACCGGGGGTGAGGTACTTGGCGATGGTCAGCTTCAGCGCGCTGTCATCCGGGAAGTCGTACAGCACCTGCACGCTGCCCTTGCCGAACGTCTGGCGGCCAATGATGGTCGCGCGGTCGAGGTTCTTCAGCGCGCCGGCCACGATTTCGGACGCGGAGGCGCTACCGGCGTTCACCAGCACCGCGATGGGGTAGGTGTCCTCGCCCTCCGTCGGACGGGCGCGCTTCTCCTCGCGCAGCTTGTCGGACAGGCCCACCGTCGCGACGATGGTGCCGCTGGACAGGAACGTGTCGGAGACCTGGATGGCCTGCTCCAGCAGACCGCCCGGGTTGCCGCGCATGTCGAGCACCAGGCCCTTGAAGCCGCCCTTCGCGTCCGCCTGCTTGCGCATCTGCGTCAGCGCCGCCTCGAGGTCGCGCGTGGTGTTGCCCTGGAAGTTCTTCAGGCGGATGTAGCCGACGTTGTTGGCGAGCAGCTTGTGCTGCACGCTCTCAATCGAAATCATGGCGCGGGCGAGCGTCATGATGCGGGGCTTCTCCCAGCCGTCGCGCTCCACCGTAATGGTGATGCGGCTGTCCACCGGGCCGCGCAGCTTCGACACGGCCTCGTTGAGGTCCATGTTGACGGTGGACTCCTCGCCAATCTTCTTGATGCGGTCGTCCTTCAGGATGCCGGCGCGGTGCGCGGGCGTCTTCGGGATGACCTTCACGACGGTGAGGTTGCCCTCGCGCATCTGGATGACGAAGCCCAGGCCGCCGAACTCACCCTTCGTGGACAGCTTCATCTCCCGGTACAGCTCCGGACGCAGCAGCACCGAGTGCGGATCCAACGTGGAGAGCATGCCGTTGACGGCCGCGTACTCCACGTCGCGCGTGTCCTCGATGGGGCGCATGTTCTTCGACAGGAAGTCGAAGACGTCCTTGAGCGCGAACGACATCTTCCACAGCGAGTCCACGTGGGCGATGTCGAACTCGCGCTGCTTGCCGTTCACGTTGACGTTGAGCTTGCCCGTCTCCGCGTTGCCGTCCACGAGCACGTCGGGAACGCTCTTCTCGACGTACTCCAACGACGCGATCATCATCTCCTTCGGCTTCACCCGCTTCGGGTCGACGTAGTTCTCCTTCACGTAGAGGATGACCTTCGTCAGCACGCGCAGGCTGTTGAGGTCGTGCGGGGCCTTCTCGCCCTTGGCGGCAGGAAGACTGCCATCCCACGAGCCCTGACCGGCCTCGGCTGCCCCCATGGTGAGCGGCAAGGGCGCCCGGTCATTGCCCACCAGGGCCCAGGCGCCGAGGAGCACGGCAACGGCTGTGATGCGGCGGAGGAAACGCGGCATTTGGTTCATCCAAGCTGGGATGCTGTCCGGCACCCCGGGTGTGGCGTGAAGCCTTGAGATTTCGACCGTTTATGCGAGTAGACGAACACTGTAAGCGGCCGGGCAAGCCTAATCACGGGCTCCAGGTGCTTCAAGGCATCGCCTCTCTGCTGGTGAAGCAGAACGTCCTTGGTGAGCATTGCGTTCCCGTTCCTCCCGTTCGACACCCAGCCCGGGCGTTTATTTCAACGCGGCGGTAGAGGACTCTCCTGGAGGGGGCGGCAGCAGGCGGGCCTCGCGCAGGCCGCCGTAGAGCAGGGTGCCGGCGACGATGGCCACGGGCAGGAAGAAGGCGTTGAGGATGGGCACCCAGAGCAGGACGTAGATGCCCGCGCCCAGGCCCAGGCAGAGCGCCCGGCGCTCGCGCATCATCCGGCGCACCTCCGCGAAAGGGTAGAGGTGGCGCGTCATGGGGGCGGCGAGGAACTCGCCCGCCATCCACATCATGGTCCACAGGCTGCCGAGCACCGTCCACAGGACGCTGCCGACGCCCGGGAGCAGATGGAGCGGCAGGAGGATGGCCAGGCCCGCGAGGAGGAAGAACAGCCGAGCGAGCGTGTGGGCGATGCCGGTGAAGAGCCCCCGGAGGAAGCCCGCCAGGGTGAACGCCGCGCTCGGGCCGCCGCCGCACGCCTCCTCGGTCAGCTCGGACAACGGGTCCTGGAGCGGGGCGAGCAAGAGCGGCGGCACCACGTTGGCGCCCACCACCCAGAGGACCAGCGAGGACAGGACGAGCACCGTGGTCCACGCGGCCCGGCCGTACCAGCTCTCCGGGCGGGCCCAGACGGACCCCAGGACGCCGGGGGCGTAGGTCCACAGCAGCCAGACGAGCCCCACCAGGGCCACGGCGGTGACGGCGGCGCAGAGGGCGGACAGCAGGAGCAGCCGCCGGTCGCGCAGGATGAGGGAGAAGGCCCGGCCGAGCAGCCCCAGCCCCTGGAAGAAATCGGACAGGCGGGGTTGGGGGGCGACGTGGGGGAGGGCGGAATGTGGGCTCATAAAGGGCCGGTGCGCAAATCAAAGCGGGTCCGGAGGGCTACGTTATATAGGGCGCGCCCATGTCTCTCGACCTCAAGCGCGCGGCCTCAGAGCCCATCTCCTCTGTCGACATGCTGGTGGCCGGTTTCCGTGCCGCCGAAAAGCCCCGCGGAGCGCACCGGCTGGGGCTCGAGCATGAGAAGTTCATCTATCCCGTCGGCAGCGCGGAGCCCCCCACCTATGATGGGGCCCAGGGCGTTGGCGCGCTGCTGAACCGGGTGTCCACCGCCGGGTACACCCCGTTCCGGGAGACGCCGGAGTCGCCCGTCATCGCGTTGCAGCGGGGCGGGGCCACCATCTCCCTGGAGCCCGGGGGCCAACTGGAGCTGTCCGGCAGCCCCTTCGTCACCGCGCGGGAGGCCCACGCGGAGAACCTCACGCACCTGTCGGAGGTGTCGACCGCCGCCGAGGCGTTGGGGCTGCGGCTCGTGTTCCTGGGCTACCGCCCCTTCGGCACGACGGCGCAGATGCCGTGGATGCCGAAGACGCGCTACCTCATCATGCGCCGCACGCTGCCCGAGCGCGGCCGGCTGGCGCTGAACATGATGTTGATGACGTCCACCGGCCAGGTGTCGCTGGACTGGGCGGACGAGGCGGACTGTGTCCGCAAGACGGTGGTGGTGGCGCGGCTGGCCCCGCTGATGAACGCGCTGTACGCCAACAGCCCCATCGTGGAAGGCAAGCCCTCGGGCTACATGTCCTTCCGCAACCGCGTCTGGGACGAGGTGGACCCCACGCGCTGTGGCTACCTGCCCGCGTTCTTCGACGGCTCCTTCTCCTACCAGGCCTACGTGGAGTGGGCGCTGGACGCGCCGCTGCTCTTCCTGCGGCGGAACAACGAGTACCTGTACCCGAAGATGACCTTCCGGCAGTTGCTGAAGGACGGCTTCGAGGGCAAGCCGCCCGACCTGAACGACTGGACGGACCACCTGTCCACGCTCTTCCCCGAGGTGCGGTTGAAGACGGTGGTGGAGGTGCGCGGGGCGGACTGTGTGAATCCCGCCATGACGGGGGCGCTTGCCGCGCTGTGGCGGGGCATCCTCTATGACGCCACCGCGCTGGAGGAGGCCGAGCGGCTCCTTCCCAAGCTGAGCTACGCCGACCACCTGTCGTTCCATGACACGGCCCGGCGCGAAGGGCTGGCGGGGCGCATGGGCTCGCAGGAGCTTCACCGGCTGGCGGCGGAGATGGTGGCCATCTCCCGGCGGGGCCTGGAGCGGCTGGACGCGCTGGATGCGCCGCTGCTGGAGCCCCTGGCCGAGGTGGCCGCGTCCGGGCGTTCCCCCGCGCAAGCGGTGCTCGAGGCGTGGGAGAAGAACCCCCGCCCCGAGGCGCTGCTCGACGGCTTCGGACGGTGACGCGGCGGGCGGGCTAGAACTGGCCGCCAATCATCACGTTGCCGTTGAAGAGGCTGCCCTTCTCGTCGGCGTTGGTGACGGGGTTGCGGACGAGCCCCTCCCCTCCGACGAAGCGGTACGTGGCGCGCGCACCGGCCACCAGGTTGCCGAAGCGGAAGTCCAGGCCCGCGGCCACTGGGAGCTCGGTCTGCCAGTCGTTGTTGTAGTACGCGTCCGCGCCGTCGGAGGGATTGAGGTAGCTCAGCCCCACGCCCGCGCCGACGAAGGGCCGCCACTTCTCGTCGATGAGCGGGCCCGCCTTCGCGAGCAGCGTGGCGTTGTTGCGCCAGACGCCCTCGCCGCGGCCGCCGTCCCGCAGGCGCTCGTCGCGGATGGGCAGGCGCTGACCTTCGTAGCCGACCTCGATGCCGCCGTGAGTCCACGGGTAGGCGCTGGCGGTGATGCCGAACAGCGGGCCCACGCGCGTGTTGCGCCCCAGGTCACCGGTGAAGTTGCCGAGCCCCACGCGGGCGTCGATGCCCACCAGCGGGCGCTCCTCGACGCGCAGCCGCTCGCCCACTTGCTGCGCCTCGACGGCGAACGCCTGCCCCGCCATGCCCAGCGCCGCCGTGGCGACTCCACCCACAATCGAACGTCGCATCGCACCCCTCCCCGGAAAATCAGTCACCGGAAAGCTGGCCATCTGTCGGTCCGGTTACAGAGGGAGCCGCAGGGGCGCACGGTGGCCTGGAGGGCCTCGGCTGCATCGGTCCACGGGGCGGGAGGGGCGTTGGCGTCCACCCGGACGGGTGGGCAGGGGCTCAGCGGCGGCCGAAGAGCTTCTTGATGCCGGACAGCAGGCCTCCCGGACGGGGCTCCGGGGCGGGCTCCCATGGAGAGCGGGCGATGAGCGCGTCGAAGGCCGCGTCGTCCAGGGGCTCGGTGCCCAATGGCACCGCGTGCCGCTTCACGCCGGGCAGCGTGGCTTCCACGGCCAGGGCGCCGTCCGCGGTGAGCGCGAAGTGAAGCTCCACCTCGCCTGCGCGGTCGACATGGAGCGCGACCCGGCCGAGGTACTCCGCGCCGCCGGCCTGCGCGGAGGTCCCCTGGAAGAGGGCGACTTCCAGCGGACCGGGCGTGCAGGCAAGCACGAGCGTCTTGGTGGCGGGCAGGCGGGTGTTCCGTTCGAGGAAGCGCCGCAAGGTGCCTCCTCGCTCGGCGACGGCCAGGGGCGTGGAGAGCACCTCGGAGACGGTCGCCGCGGGCTTGCCGGCCTCGGCGAGGAGCAAGCCCTGCCCGAGCAGCGCGGCGCCCAGGGCCACGCTGTTCTTCGCGTCCACGTCATCGCGCACGCTCACGCCGAGACTCTCTTCGAGGCGACGGCGGACCATCGGCGTGGCGCTCTGCCCACCGACGAGGAGCACCGCGTCGAGCCCCTGCGGCGAGAGCGCATTGGAGTCGAGCACGTCGCGGACGACGGTGGTGACGCGCTGAGCGAGGTCGGCGGTGAGGGCCTCCACGCGCTCCCGGTTGAACGGGGGCACGGTGCCCGAGGGCAGCGTGACGTCCACCTGTTCCTGGGTGGAGAGGGCGACTTTCGTGGACTCGGCCGCGGCGCGCAGGGGCATCCAGTCGAGCGGGTGGTCCGGCTTGGGCACGCCCTGTTCGGAGAGGTCGCTGGCGAGCGCCTCGGCGATGCGGCCGTCGAAGTCCATGCCGCCCAGCGTGGCGTCTCCGCCGGTGGTGATGACCTCGAGGTCGTCACCCGTGACTTGCACCACGCAGACCTGGAGTCCACCGCCGCCGAGGTCCACGACGAGGACGCGCTTGCGGGCAAGCCCCCGGCCATGCGCGTACGCGAGCGCCGCCGCAGCGGGTGCGATGAGGATGCGCTGGGCGTCGAGTCCCGCGAGGGTCGCGGCTTCACGCAGGGCCGCGCACTGGCGGTCGGTGAAGTGGGTGGGCGCGCAGATGACGGCGCGAGTCGGCTTGCGGCCCAGGTGGGTCGCGGCGGCGTGCTTCAGCTCGCGAAGCAGCATGGCCGTGAAGAGGGTGGGGGAGATGACGCGGCCCCGGACCTCCACGGCTGCGTCCCCGTTGGTATCGGTGGTGACGGGGTAGGGGAGCAGTGGCGCGAGCCAGCGGAGCTGTGGAGAACGGGGCTTCAGCCCGAGGAGTCGTTTGAGCCCGGGGACGGCACGGCGCGGCGCGCGGCTGCCTTCGAGCTGCGCGGACGTGCCGACCACGAGGTCGCCGTTGCCATTCACGGCGATGAGGGCGGGGAGGTCCGTGGCGGTGGTACCGGGCAGCGGAATGAGCGTCGGAGTGCCGTTCTGCACGTAGGCGACGCGCGCCTGCGTGGTGCCGAGGTCGATGCCGAGCACGACCTCGGGCGAAGCGGGAGCCGACGCGGGGGCCGGCACGGGGACTTCGAACAGGGATCGGCGGCGGTTGCGCGGAGCGTCCGAGTCGAGGGCGACGGCTGGCGTGGACTCCGGCTCGGCGCGGGCGGCGGGGATTGCCGTTGACGAAGGGACACGGGGGCCCGCTCCATCGGGCGAGGGCTCTTGTGTCGAGGTGGCCTGTTCGTCGTGAGCCGTGGGCTCTTTGCTGAGAGGCGGCTGAGTCTGCGCCGCGTCGCTCTGGGGCGTGCCCTGGTCGAGCGTCGGGCCCGCTTCGGTGCTCGCGAGAGCGTCGTGCCCTGCTGTGGGCTGCTTCTCGCTGGAATTTGGCGAGAGGGACGTTGCAGTGCCCAGCGCCGTGGATTCGGGCCCGCTTGCCGCATCGCCGCCAGATTCAGCGCGCACGTTGGCTGTGGCGTCGGGCTCCTGGGTGTCGGACCTCTGCGAGACAAAGGCTGCGGCGGTGGGCGCCGCAGATGCGGGCGTGACTTCCCCATCACCTGTGTCGGCGCTCCCGCGAGTCGTGCCGACGGGCTGCTCGGGGGCGGAACTCTGCGAGGCATTCGCCGAGGTGATGGACGCGGCTGCTCCATCGCCTGTATCGGCGCTCAAGCGAGTCGTGCCGACGGGGGGCTTGAGGCCGGAACTTTGCGAGGCAAGCGCCGAGGTGATGGACGTGGCTGCTCCATCACCTGTATCCGCGCTCAAGCGAGTCGTGCCGACGGGGGGCTCGAGGTCGGAACCTTGCGAGGCAAGCGCCGAGGTGATGGACGTGGCTGCTCCATTACCTGTATCCGCGCTCACGCCCGCAGCGCTGGTGGTCTGCTCGACGGCGGAACTCTGCGAGGCATGCGACGAGGTCGTGGGCGCCGAGGATGCGGAGGTGGCTGCTCCACCGCCTGAGGCCGCACTCGCGCCCGCCACGCTGTCGGGCTGTGTGGGGTCGGCGTTCTGCGACGCATGGGCCGAGGCGGTGGGCGCAGGATCGGCGGGCGCGGCCGCCCCATCGCCTGTGTTGGCGCTCGCGCGGGTCGTATCGGCGGCCTGTTGCGCGTCGGCGTGCTGATGGGGGGGCGCAAGAGGCTCGGGCGTAGTCGTCACCTCACTCGTGTCCGCGCTGTTGCTCGCTGGACCGGCGGGGTGTTCTGCGTCGGCGTGCTGCTCGATGGTCGCCGAGGTGTCAGGCACTGAGGCGGCGGGCCCGGTCGCCACATCATCAAGGCTAACTCTGGCGCTCGCCGTAGCCGCGGTTTGCCGTTCGACGGAGTTTCGCGAGGTGGCAGACGCTGAGGAGTCGGGCGTCGTCGTCACATCGTCAGTGCGGCCCGTGCCGGCGGGCTCCTCCGAGGGAGCGTTTGTGTTGGTGCTTGCGCCCACTGCGGAGGCGGACTGCTGCTCGTCGAAGTGACCCGCAGTGGCAGCGGCGTTCGAGGTGGGCTTGGCCGACGCGCTGTCGGTGTCGGAGCTTGCGCCAACCGTGGAGGCCGGTGAGTCCTCGTCGGGGTTGGACGAGATGGAACTCGCTGCGAAAAGTGTCTCCGCAGCGGGCTTGTTCGCTGACTCGTTCGTGTGGGTGCTGTCGCCAGCCGTGAATGCGGACGTCTCCTCGACGGGGAACTCCGAGCTGGACCTCGTCGCGGCAGGTGCATCCGAAACGGTCTTGCCCGATGAGTCATCCGCGTCGGCGCTCGCGCGAGTCGCTGAATCCGCGGAGGTTTCTTCGGCAGCCGCGGTGTGCACTTGGTAGGCGCGGGCTCCTGATGTCTCCTCGCGTCGTGGCGCGGACAGAGACGTCGCATCGGGGGCCGTGCTCGTGAGGGTGCTTCCGTCGGACTCGGTGCTCTTTCCGATGGTGTCGGAGGACGCGTGCGTATCCCCCGGCTCACCTGGCTCATCACCGCTCGGGGCGCCCACTTCAGGGGCCCTCGCCACCACGTCTTGGTGCTCGGTGCTTTGGCTGCGTTCCTCCAGCGCCGACGTCACTGCTGCATCAGTTGCAGCGTCACCTTGGTTGCCGGGGCTCGGTGGTGGCGTCGTGTCTCCAACGGCGGCCGCCGCACTCTGGCTGTCCGTGCCCTCTTCGTGAGGATGCGCTTCCTCGATGTCGATGTGCGCATCTTCCTCGCCGGTGACGTCATTCCCGTGAACCGACGTCTCGGTCGTTTGGGCCTGCGCCGTGCTCGGGGTGTCCACCTCGAGGCCAGTCGCAGCAGGAGCGCCAGCCGCGTAGGTGCTGGCGGGTTCATCCGTCGAGTCCAGACCCGGCTGCAGGAAGCTGTCAGGGCCCAGAGTCGGCTGCGCCTCGTCTTCGACACCTTCGGGGGCTTGATGGGTCTCGGACTCCGCAAGCCTCGCGGCGATGGCGGAATCGAGCCCTTCGTTCGAATCGGCCTCGAATCGAGGCGTGAGGACCCTGGGCTGTTCCAGCGCGTCTCGTGTCACCGAGTCCTGTGCTGACTCGGGCACTGCGTCTCGGAACGCAGCGGCTTCCTCACCCGTTTCGCCGAACGAGGACTCTGACGCTGCTGCGACCTCGGTGCCGGTGAACGCTTCTGGCGCGGGGGAAGGCGCCTCAATCGCGGGGACGGCCGCATCCGGTTGCTCACTGCCCGCAGTGGGCCGCTCCTCCATGCTTGTCGGTGCGTTGTCGGGCGTGACCGCTGCCGCTGCCGACGAATCTGCAGGGGCTGCGGCCGTGCTCGCCGAGGCACGGGAGGCCACCTCATCGGTGCGTGCTGCATCCTGTGTCGTTTCGGCGTTCGGGGACGCGGCGCGCGCTGCAATGGGGCCCCGTGTCCCATGTGCGCGACGCACGAGTCCCGGAGGGGGTGTTGGCGTCAGGGCCGGAGGTTGTGGCGTCACCTGCGCGGGAGGTGAAAGCTTCTCCTGCGCAGGAGGGGTTTTCATCGGCGCAGGAGGGGCGGGCGTTACCTCCGTAGGCGGCGAGTACGTCAGCGCTGGGGACGTTGACGTGTGCGCCGGACGTGTCGGCGCCAGTGCAGAAGGTGTCTGCGTCACCTGCGCGGGAGGCGGCGCCTCCGCGCCGCCCGTACGCCGGGCCACGACCCGGTCGACGAGCGACTTGCTCGCGGCATCCAACTTCACGAAGCGCACCGTCATGCCGGTACGCCCGCCCGCCGTGTCCACCTGGGCCTTCACGACGACGCCTTCGCCGCGAAGCAGTCGGGCGCCATCCGCGAGGACGAACTCGAACGCAAGCCCGGTGCCTTCGGGCTTCATGGCGCGCGTGGCGACGAACACGCCACCGCGCGCCACGTTCGAGCCGTACTTCTCGATGAACTCCTCCTCCGTCGTGTACGGGAGGCGGATGCGAAGCGGGAGGAGGTTGGACGCGGTCCCGCTCATTTCAAGGGAATCCGCGCATCCCCCCCGGAGCCCTGAAGCAGCAGCTGCAGCCCGTCATCCCGGAGGGCCTCCGGAGGAAGCTCGAACAGGAGGACCACCTCGGTGCGCTCGTCCGGGGCCCAGGTGCGCCGCAGGGGCCGGGTGCCCGCGACGGCCTGTGCATCACGGGCCACGGCATGAGACTGGCCCTCGGTGCCGACGAGCTTCGCCCCGTCCAGGTCCAGCGTCATGGGCGTGCTGCCCACGTTGTGCGTCATCAACTGCACGCGGAAGAACAGGTCCTCGGAAGTCACGCTGATCTTCCCGGAGCCCTTCGCCGAGTGCGAGGACTCCAACCCCGTGAGCTTCACGGAGAGGGTGTCCAGCCGCACGGCGTCGTTGGGAGCGGGGAGCTCCCAGGTGCGCTCGGCGGGCACGTTGAGCCCCGCGGCGAGGCCCGCGAGCTTCGCGTTGGGGTCTCCACGCGTGGCCTCGGGGCCCTGGGTGGCGCGGCCACCCTGATTCACCCGGTCCACCTCCTGGCGGAGCTTCTGAAGCGTCCGGTCATCTCCCGCGCCCGGGTACTCGGGCACGGACTCCTCCTTGCAGCCGCCCAGAACGAGCACGGCTGCCAGGAGCGCCACGGAAGCGGAGGCCCGGTGGTTGTTCACGCCGCGCCCATGCCCTTCACCAGCTCGTACAGCTTCTCGAGCGCCGCCGGGAGCTTGGATGCATCGGGACCGCCGGCCTGGGCCATCTCCGCCTTGCCGCCGCCCTTGCCGCCGACCTCCTTCGCCATCTCGCGAACGAGCGCGCCCGCGTTGATGCCCTTGGCCACCGCGTCCTTGGTCGCCGCGACCAGGATGATGGCGCGGCCGTCCTTCTCGCCGCCGATGGCGACCACGCCGGACTGGATGCGGTCACGAAGCTGGTCCGCCATGCCGCGCAGGACGTTGTCGTCCGCCGCGTCCACCTTCGTGGCGAGGACCTTCATGCCGTTCACTTCGCGCGCCTGCTCCAGCAGGTCCTTGCTGCTGGCGGTCTGTGCCTTGACGGCGACCTCCTCGACCTTGCGCTCCAGCTCCTTCACGCGCTTCTGGGTCGCCTCGACGCGCTTGGAGACGTCCTTGGCGTTCGACTTGAACAGCTCCGCCACCTTGCGCAGCTCGTGCTCCTGCTCGCGGACGTACTGGAGCGCGCCGATGCCCGTCAGCGCGACGATGCGGCGCACGCCGGACGCCACGCCGCTCTCGCTGCTGATCTTGAACAGGCCGATGTCACCGCTGCGCCGCACGTGCGTGCCGCCGCACAGCTCGGTGGACTCGGGGTGCACGGTGACGACGCGGACCGTCTCGCCGTACTTCTCGCCGAACATGGCGACGGCGCCGGACTTCTTCGCGTCCTCCAGGTTCATGACGCGCGTCTCGGCCGCCGCGTTGTCGCGAACCCAGCCGTTGACCAGGTCCTCGACCTTCTCGAGCTGCTCGGACGTGGCGGGCGAGAAGTGCGCGAAGTCGAAGCGCAGGTAGTCCGGCGCGACGACGGAGCCCGCCTGCTTCACGTGCTCACCCAGCACGAGCTTGAGCGCCTTGTGCAGCAGGTGCGTCGCGGAGTGGTTCGCGCGGATGGACTTGCGGCGCTCCACGTCCACGCCGGCCTGGACCATGTCGCCGACCTTGAAGGTGCCCTCGGTGACCTCGACCGAGTGGACCACGAGGCCCGGCACCGGCCGCTGCGCATCACTGACCTGCGCCACCGCCTTGCCACCGTGGCCGACGATGCGGCCCGTGTCGCCCATCTGGCCGCCGGACTCACCGTAGAAGGGGGTGCGGTCCAGGACGAACTCGACCTTGTCGCCTTGGCTGGCCTGGGTGACCTCGACGCCGTCCTTCACGATGGCGCGCACGCTGCCTTCGCCCTCGTGCCCCTCGCCCTCGTAGCCGAGGAACTCGGAAGGACCGATCCGCTCCGCGAGCTTGAGGTAGATCTCGCCGGTGGCCTTCTCGCCGGAGCCCGCGAACTTGTTCTTGTTCGCCTCCTCCTCGAGGATTTCCTCGAAGCGGGGCAGGTCCACGTCGAAGCCCCGCTCACGGGCGATGATCTGCGTGAGGTCCCACGGGAAGCCGTAGGTGCCGTGGAGCAGGAAGACGACCTCGCCGGAGAGCTGCTTGCCGCCCGCCTTCTGCAGCTTGGACAGCTCCTCCTCGATGAGCTTGAGACCGCGGCTGAGCGTCTGACGGAAGCTCGTCTCCTCGTGCCGGCAGACCTCCAGCACGAAGGTGCGGCTCTCCTTGAGCTCGGGGTACGCGTCGCCCATCAACTCGATGACGCGGTCCACGACCTTGAAGAAGAAGACCTCGTCCAGGCCGAGCTGCGTGCCGTGCCGGATGGCGCGGCGCATGATGCGGCGCAGGACGTAGCCACGGCCCTCGTTGGAGGGCTGGACGCCGTCCGAGATGAGGAACGCCGCCGCGCGGCTGTGGTCCGCGACCACGCGCTGCGACGCGCCCGTCTCCTGCGAGTAGGGCTTGCCGCACAGCTCGCTGACCGTCGCGAGGATGTTCTGGAAGAGGTCGGTCTCGTAGTTGGACCGCTTGCCCTGGACGACGGACGCGATGCGCTCCAGGCCCGCGCCGGTGTCGATGGACGGCTTCGGCAACGGAATGAGCGGCGCGTCCTTCTCCTTGCGTTCGAACTGCATGAACACGAGGTTCCAGATTTCGAGCCAGCGGTCGCAGTCACACGCGACGCCCAGACACGTGTTGCCCGCGGCCTCTTCGACACAGGGGATGTCGTCGCCCTGGTGGTAGTGGATCTCGGAGCAGGGGCCGCAGGGGCCGGTGTCGCCCATGGCCCAGAAGTTGTCCTTGAGGCCGAGCTTGTAGAGGCGCTCGGCGGGGACGCCCTGCTTCTTCCAGAGCTCGTACGCCTCTTCGTCCCACGGGGTGCCGCCCTCGCCGTTGAACACGGTGACGGCGAGCCGGTCCGTGGAGAGGCCGAGCGTCTTGGTGACGAACTCCCAGCCGTACGCGATGGCGTCGGCCTTGAAGTAGTCGCCGAAGGAGAAGTTGCCGAGCATCTCGAAGAACGTGTGATGCCGGGCGGTGAAGCCCACGTTGTCGAGGTCGTTGTGCTTGCCGCCGGCGCGCACGCACTTCTGCGACGTGGTGGCGCGGCGGTAGTCGCGCTTCTCACGGCCGGTGAAGACGTCCTTGAACTGGACCATGCCCGCGTTGGTGAACATCAACGTCGGGTCGTTGGCCGGCACGAGGGAAGAGGACGCCACACGGCGGTGGCCGCGCTCTTCGAAGAACTTGAGGAACGCCTCGCGAATCTCGGAGGCGGTCAGGGCGGAAGGCATGGTGTGGGTATATGCCACAAGAGGCGGCTTCGCAGGAGTTCTTGGTGGTTGCATGGGGGGGCGGACGGCCCCTGGAACCCCGGGCTGACCCGCCCGGCCGCCCGGGAGGTGGGCGAGCGGGACACGGGTTGAGGGCCGGACACTCCCCGAGTCCGCGCAGGCCCGGGCCTCGTCGTTCGGGCGGGCCGCGCGCGGGCGGTTTGTTCAAAGGCAAAGGAGTTGGAGACCCCGCGCGTGCCGGCCAGGGTTGCGGAAGCCCTGCGTCTGTCTGCCATTGACGCGCAGGGCGTGCCGCTCAGGTCTCCGGCGTGGCGTGCCCGAAACGGCTCAGCATCTCTTCCACGTACTGGACGCCCCGGGGCGTGATGGCCTTGCCCTTCTGGGTGTCCTGGGCGTAGCCGCCGTGCAGCCGGAGCGCCTTGGCCGCGTTGGGCGCCGCATACGTGACGCCCAGCTCTCCCCAGAATCGGGACGTCGTTCCGGACGTCACCTCGAAGTCCGCGTCGAGCGAGCGCGCGAGGTAGAGCGGAATGAGCGACCGGACGAGCTGGTCCTTTTGCTTGCCCGCGGAGATGAGCTCCTGCTGACGCGGGTGTCCGTGCAGCGCGGCCAGCAACTGCTCCACGGCCGAGCCGCCATTGCCGTTTGAAACCGAAGCGGGCTCCTTCGCCGTGCCCGTCCGCTTCTTGGGCTTCGCGGCCGAGCGGGCCGTCCGCTTCTCCGACTTGGTGCTCGAGGCCGCCCGGGCCTGCTTCGTCGCGGGCTTCTTCTTTTTCGCCCCCGAGCGCTGTGGCTTCGACGCCACCTTGGGGGATGCCGCCGCACGGTCCGCCGAGGAGGGACCCGCGTCAGCCGTCACCACGCTGCGTGGCGGCGTTCGCTCGGCCACGGTGGGGTCCGGGGCCGCCGTGTCGATGGGTTGCGGCTCGACGGGCCTGGGGCGCGGCGTGCGCTCGACCACGGTCTGTTGCGGGGCCGCGCGAGGCGCAGGGGAGGGGAAGTCTGCGTCTCTCGGCGCGGATGTGTCCTGGGGCCCTTTGAGCCCGAGCCGCGCACGCACCTCACCCACGATACCGCCCAGCCCCACGTTCTGGAGCAGGCCTTCCAACCGGGACGTGAAAGACACCTGGTGAGCCCTCCTGAGCTGCGCACATTACCCCATCACCGCCACATCCCCGAGCCAATGGCTCGATTCCTGCCGGGTTCACCGGCCGGGCGGACCGCCGAGGCTCATTTCCCAAGGGGGACGGGCCCATCTGGAGGCCGGGGCCGCCCGGCGCTGCCCGTGGAGCCCGCCAGAGGTCTGGGCAGACACCTGCCGCCCGAGGTGGGACATCCTCGAGGACGGGAGCGGTCATGACCCACTGTCCACCATGTGCAAGGCCATGCAAGTGTTCGGCAATCGGCAGACGACGTCAGACTCTCCGGACTCCCTTCCCGCACATGCAGCTGTTTTCCTCCGCCCTCGTCCTGTTGCTCCTCGCGCCTTGCGCGGCCCTGGCCCAGGGTGACTCCCGTATTGGCTTCCTGGGCAAGCAGCTCCAGAAGAGCAAGGACCCGCGCTCGCGCTCGCAGGCGGCGCTGGTGCTCGGGGCCACCGAGGACCCCGAGGCCCTGCCGCTGCTGTGCGCTGGATTGAAGGACGAGAGCGAACTGGTGCGCGCGGCCGCCGCGAAAGGGATGGCGAAGCTGCTGGAACTCGACGCGCTCGACTGCCTCCAGGCCCACAAGGGGGAGGCGGACGCCTCGGTGCAGGCCGCGGTGAGCGAGGCCGTGGAGGCGCTGAAGGAGTACAAGGCCCGGCCGCCCCGCTTCTACGTGCAGTTGGAGGCGGTGAAGGACCGCACGGGCAAGCTGTCCGCCGAGCTGGTGAAGGCGACGGAGGCGCGGCTGCGCTCGCGGCTGGTGCGCAATGGGGCCCAGCTCGCGCCTGCAAAGGAGACGAAGGCCGCCGCGAAGGGCACACTGAAGAAGCTCCGGGTGCGCGGCTACCGCATCACGCCGGAGCTTCATGAGACCGAAGGGGGCGGGCTGCGGGTGGCGCTCGTCTGCCTCACCTACCCGGAGTTGTCGCTGATGGGGCAGGTGGAAGTGAATGCCGCGGGCGCTCAGCCGGGGGACCTCATCAAGGCCCTGGTGCCGCGCGCGGTGGAGGAAGCGGCGGAGACCTTCGAGTGGAGCAGCGAGACATGACGACGACCACGGCGCCCCTCGCGCCCGCCAAGCGGCGCTGGCGCAACTTCCTCCTCGACACGGGCTTCCAGCTCAAGCTGACGGCGTACATCGTGTCCGTGACGCTCGTGCTGTCGGCGCTGCTCGGCGTGTTCCTCGTCCGCGGCGCCCAGTCGTTGATGCAAGAGACGGCGGCGGCGGTGGAGGCCCGCTCGCGCGCGGCGGAGGTCAGCCGGGAGCTGTCCGGGGCCACGCTGTCCAACGAGCTCTTGGCCCGGATGGACGACCCGGCGTTCGAGGCGACCTTCCGCGAGAAGGCGCAGGCCATCGATTCGGCCTACGAAGCGGAGCGTGCGGCCATCGTCGCCCAGCGCGCCGAGCTGGAGCGGCAGCAGAAGCTCACGTGGTGGGTCCTGGGCGGTTTCCTGGTCGCCTTCATCGCCGTGGTGGCGCTGGGGACCATCGTGGTGACGCACAAGGTTGCGGGGCCACTCTTCCGCATCCGCCGCATGGTGCAGGAGGTCCACGACGGCCGGCTGCGCCCGCCGCAGCACGGACTCCGCGAGGGGGATGACCTCCAGGAGCTCTTCGAGGCGACCCGGAAGATGGTGAACCGGCTCCGCGAGACGAACGAAGAGGACGCGAGGACCCTGTCCAACGTCCTCGTCGCGGCCGAGCGTTCGGGGGCCCCGGCCGAGTTCATCCACGAACTGCGCGCGCTGGATGCCCGCTACAAGGCGCGGCTGGCGGACTGAGCCCCACCGAGGCAGGGCTCAACCCCAGGTGCGTTCAGGCCCGGGCTCCACGGTGAGCCCCGTCTCCTTCAGCATCGCGTGGATGCGGAGGCGGGCCTGGGCCCAGGGAAGGGCTTCGACGCGGTAGCCCTCCAGGGCGCCCATCAAGTGGGCTCGGTAGCTGGGATGGCCCGGGTCCGCGATGATGACCACGCCCCGGTCCGTCGTGGAGCGGATGAGCCTGCCCACGCCCTGGCGCAGTTGCAAAAGTGCCCGAGGCAGCCGGTAGTTCAGGAAGCCGATGTACTCGCCGCCGTTCCGGGACAGGGGCTCCTCGCGCGCCGCGACCAGGGGCCGCAGGGCGGGCTCCAGCGGCAGCTTGTCGATGAACACGCAGCCCACGCCTCGGCCGGGGATGTCCACGCCCTGCCAGAAGCTCTTGGTTCCCAGCAGCACCGTGCCGGTGTCGCGCTCCTGTCGAGCGGCCAGGGAGCGGCTGTGTCCGCGCGACTGCCGCAACACCTCGATGCCCAGAGGGTCCAACCGGGTGCGCACGCTCGCGCCCACGCGGTCCATGCGCCGCGTGGAGGCGAAGAGCCCCAGCAACCGGCCGCCCATCGTCTGCGCCAGGCCCGAAATCCGGAGCGAGGCCCATTCGATGAACGGCTCTTCATGCGCGCGCGGCGCGTCGGTGACGAGCACCACCAACGCCTGCTCGCGAAGCTTGAAGGGCGTGGCCGCGCGCACGAGCCGAGGCGCGGGGCGTTCTCCACGCCCGTCCATCCCGAGTCGGCGGAGCACGAAGGGAAACGTGTCGCCGGTGCCCAGCGTCGCGGAGGCGAGCACGAGCGTGCGCTTGCTCTCCGCGAAGTCCTTCGAGACGTAGGCGGACACGTCCACCGGCTGGGCGCTCAGGCTCCACCGCTGGCGCTTCGGCTCCGAGGTGGCGGCGTAGCACCGGCCGGGGGCGGCTTCGCCGGACAGCTCGCCCGCGAGCATGGCCAGCTCACCCAGCTCCGTGTTGGCGCCGGACAGTTCACGCTCCAGCGCGGGCTGCCGCGCCGCGAGTTCGGGGAGCGCCGCCGGTACACGCACGGACATCAGGACATGCAGCGCCTGGAGCGCGCCACGCACGCCCTCCAGTCCCTCGCGGACGGGCTCCCACGCAGGCAGGGCGCGCACCGCCGCGGTGATTCGCAGCTCCGGGGAGTACGCCCCTTCATCTGGGTCCTCGCCCACCGAGGTGGCCGAGGGCTCACACAGCTCCGTCACCCGCGCCCCGAGGTCGCGCGCGTCGTCGAGCAACCGGCGGAGACCGTCCTCCACCTCGCCCATCAACGAACGCGTCTCCGTCCGCCGCGAGGCGCTCAGGGCCTTGCGCAGCTCGGCGAAGAGGCCGCGTCGTCCATCCCGGCCGTGAAGCCGTTCGGTGAGGCGGAGGAAGGCCAGGTCCGACAGCTCCAGCGCCAGGGCGGTGGTCGCGACGTCCTCGACCTCGTGCGCCTCGTCGAGGACCAGATGGTCCAGCTTCGGGTAGCGCGCGGGCCACGCGAAGGCGAGCGACTGGTTGATGACCAGGACGTCCGCCTCACGCGCCTGGGCCACGGCCGAGTGATAGAAGCACCGGTGGAAGTGCGGGCACTTCTCGCCCAGCGTCGTCGACGCCTCGGAGCGCACGGCGGGCACCAGCGCCATCAGCACCGGGAAGCGCTCGCGGAACCAGTGACTCAGCCGGTCCAGGTCGCCTTCACCGCTGCGCCGCAGATACGCCCGCAGGTACGCCCGAGGCGCTCGCGCGGCGTGCCCCATGCCGGGCTCCACGCGCGTGGCCTCCAGTGCCCGGCGGCGGCACAGGTAGTTCGTCTGGCCCTTGAGCAGCGCGTAGCCGAAGGCGCCCTTCGTGGCGCGGTGCAGCCGGGGAAGGTCCTTCTCCAGGAGCTGGTCCTGCAGCGTCTTGGTGTGCGGCGCCACGCCCACCTTGCGCCCGTTGCGCGCCGCGAACAGGGCCGCGGGTGCCAGGTACGCCAGGGACTTGCCCGTGCCCGTGCCGGCCTCCACCGCGAGCTGCCCGCCGTCCGACAGCGCCCGCGCCACGGCCTGCGCCACGTCGAGCTGCGCGGCGCGGCTCACGAAGCCCTCACCGGACTGCTCCAGGGCTCCGCTCGCGCCCAGCAGCGCGTCGACCTCGTCCGGACGCACCGGGAGCACGGGTGTGTCGGCCTCGGGCTCCGGTGGGGCGCTCGCGCCTCCCGCGCGCCGCCGCTCCGGCTTCCCGCGCAGGAAGCCCTGGGCCTCCAGCGAGAGGGGCGCGGCCTCCGCGCGGCACGCGGCGGCCAGGCGGGACAGCACGTCCACCAGCGGCCATTCCTCGTAGTCGAAGGCGCCGAACGCGCCATGCGTCAGGCCCACGCCCTCCATGGCGAGCCGCAGCTCCGCGCCCTTGCGTGGGTCCAATGCGGCGAGCAGGTCCACCACGTCATCGCCGCGGCCCTCTCGGATGCAGCGGTCCATGGCGTGGACCAGCACCGAGTACACCGCCTCGCAGTCGGACACGGCGCGGTGCGGCTGGCGCAGGGCGAGCCCGGCCCAGCGCAGCAGCGACTCCAGCGAGTGGCTGGTCAGCTCCGGGTGCAGGTAGTGCATCAGCTCGCACGAGTCGAGCACCGGCGCGCGGATGGGGCCCAGCAGGTCCGGTAGGAAGCCTTTTTCGAAGGGCGCGTTGTGCGCGACCACCGTCCAGCCGGTGAGCAGCGTGCGCAGCTCCGCGAGGTCGGTGCCGAAGCGCGGCTTGCCCGCGAGGTCGGCATCCGTCAGGCCCGTCAGCCGCCGGATGGTGAGGGGGAGGGGCCGCGACGCCGAGTACAGGCGCGCGAAGCGGCCCACCTCGCGTCCGTCCTCGAAGAAGATGCAGCCCAGCTCGATGACCTCGTCGACACGAGGGTCCAGCCCCGTGGTTTCGAGGTCGAGGAAGACATGCCGGGTGAAGAGCTCCGCCGCGCCGCCCATTTCAGGGCGCGGAGACTACTCCTCCCGGCGGCGCTGCCCAGAAATCGGCCAGCGTCCTTCAGTCGACCAGGAAAACGCCGGAAATCATCTTGTTCATGGCGCAGCCGTACACGAGCTTGCCGGACTCCTTCGGCGTGAAGGCAATCTCCACCGCCTCGTTGAGCGGCAGCGGCGTGTTGATGTCGTAGCCGTCCATGACGACCTCGGTGGCGCACGTGTGGTCCGTCTTGCGCGTCACCACCAGCTTCACCGGCTCGCCCTTCTTGAGGTTCACGGGGCTGGGCTCGTAGCCCTTCTCCGTGACGGACAGCTCCACGATGCGCACGCCGTTCTCCCGCTTCTCGGGGGTGATCGGCGCCTGCTCCACGTCGGGGGACTTGGTGCAACCCTGCTGGGTGATGCCCACCATGGCGGCCGTCGCGGCCAGGGCGAGCCAGGGCTTGATGATGCGGGAGATGAACTGGCGCATGAAGGTCTCAGCGGTGAAGTCGAGGCGGTGCCGCGCGCCCCGCGGTGACGGGCCTCAGGCCTCGTCCGCGGGGGCGCTCTCGTCGGGGGTGGAAGGAGCGGGCTCGAAGCGGAGCAGGGCGTGCAGCGGGACGAAGACCTCGTGTCCCTCTTCACCGAGCAACAGGTCGAACCGGCCCACGCGCAGCAGCGGAAGCTGCAGGGTGATGCCGTTGCGCAGCACCAGCCGCGGCGTCGTGCCGATGTGGTCCAGGAAGGCGCGAGGATCCGAGTGGGGGCGCTTGTCCGGCTGACGTGCCACGGCCGAGGGCTTCTGCGTCAGCTTCGCGTCGCGCTCCAGGCCCGGCAACAGCCGCTCCCAGTCCGCGCGGCGGGACAGGAGCACCACCTGCAGCTTCTCCAGCCTGCCGGTGCGCTCCAGCGCCAGGGCGATGGGCTCCTCGGCCTGCAGGGTGTCGAGCAGGGAGCGCTCCGCCAGCACCACGGAGACCTCGGTCTTGTCGCGGATGAGGGTGGCGAGGAACTCCGCCACCACGGCATTCTCCACCTCGCCGCGCGCCTGCTTGATGGCCGCCTTGCGCTGGGTGCGCTCCTTGCGGGCCATGAACTCCGCCACCGTCATGCCGCTCTGGAGCACGCCGAAGGCGTCGCCCAGGGACAGGCTGGGCGTCTGACCCATCAGCTCGTACACCTGGTCGAAGCGCTTCGCCTCCTCGGCGTGCAGCTTGCGCCAGATGCGGCACTTCATCTTCCCTTCCAGCTCGCCCTTGGCGATGCGCGCGGGGACGCGCTCACGCACCGCCAGCGCCTGGACCTGCTCGGGCGTGGGGGGGGGCCGGGGCGTGGAGGGCCGGAATCCGCCGGGCCGTCCACCGAAGCCGCCGGGAGCCCGGCCAGGCGCCGGAGCGCCACCACCCGCACCCGTGGGACGGGGAGCGAGCGGCCGGGGGCTGGGCGCCATGCCCGTGGGGCGGGGCGTGGGAGCCGGAGTCGCCGCCGTCGGTGCCGGTGTCGGACGCGGTGCCAGCGGAGGCTCCGCGGGCGTGGGACGGGGCGTAGCCAGGGGGGCCGGGGCCGTCGTGGGCCGAGGCGTGGGCGCCACGCCCGTGGGGCGTGGGGTGGGGCGCGGCGTGGGCGCCGGAGTCGGGGTCGGAGCGGCCGTGCCGGGCGTCGATGCCGGGCGCCGGATGACTTCGACCGCGGGCATGACCCGCCGTGTCTTCCTGTCGTTCACAGTCGTACGTTACCTGATGCGAGTTTCCCGGGCATACCCGGCTTCACGGCTGGAGGGATGCTGAAAGGTCGACCTTCCATCCAGAAGGCTCTCGGACCATCCGGACTTCGTGGGAGCTTCCTGCGGCGCGCACGAGCACTGTCGCTTCGTCTCCCTCCTCCCGGACCAGCGAGACCTCCGTAACATCCGGAGGGGGAGGGACATTCGCGAAGAAGAGCGCCATGGGCTCGGGCTTTTCTTCCCCGCCAGACGCCTCGCCCACCACCTGGGCCCGCTGGGCCAGTGCGTCCTGGGTGGGCTTGGACAGCGCCCCCCAGGCCTGCTGCAGCTCCCCCCGCTTCACCAGCCGGTGGAAGGACGTGTAGGCATCCTGCGGAGTGCCGAAGCGGGGCCGGTTGCAGCCACCCAGGCCCAGCAGGACCAGGGCCACCAGCCAGGGCATCGTCGCGGAGAGGCGCATGGGGACAGGGATTTAGGTCAAAGCGCCGCCGGGGAAAAGCCCGAGATTCGGACATGTTACGCGGCGTGCTGATGGACACGGTTGCGGCCCGCTTCCTTGGCCGCATAGAGGCTCACATCGGCCGCCCGCAGCAGCGCCTCCGCGCTCGGCAGGTCCCCCGAGGGCACCGTCGCCACGCCCAATGACGCGGTCAGCCGCACGGGCTGGGGTCTCCCGCTCCCTCCCACATGCACCAGCTCCAGCGCGGCGATGGCGTCGCGCACCCGCTCGCAGACCCGGAGCGCGTCCGCGGGGCCCGTCTCCGGGAGCAGGGCGATGAACTCCTCGCCCCCGTAGCGCGCCAGCATGTCGACTTCTCGAAGCCTGGAGCGCGCCGTCTGGCCCACCGCCTTCAGCACCTGGTCCCCGAAGGGGTGGCCGAAGCTGTCGTTGATGCGCTTGAAGTGGTCGATGTCGAGCATCACCAGCGACAGCGGCGCGCCGTAGCGGCGGGAGCGGGCGAACTCGTCATTCAGGCGCTCCTCGAAGGCGCGCCGGTTGGCCAGCCCCGTGAGCGCATCCGTGCGGGTGAGGGCGAGCAGCTCCTCGCGCCGGGCCGCCAGCTCCTTGTTGGCGCGGTCCAGCTCGCGGTTCTTCTCCACCAGCGCGTCCTGGAGCGCCTTCAGCCGCAGCATGGACTTCACGCGGGCCGACAGCTCGAGCATGTCGAAGGGCTTCACCAGGTAGTCGTCCGCGCCCAGCTCCAAACCCTCCACCTTCCCCGCGGCCTGTCGCGCCGTCATGAGAATCACCGGGATGAAGCCGAAGCCGTCCTCGCCCGCGTTCGCCTTGACGATGCGGCACACCTCCACGCCGCCCAGGCCCGGCATCTCCACGTCCATGAGGATGAGGTCGGGGCGGGACTCGCGGATGGCGGACAGCGCCTGGGCGCCGTCATGGGCTTCGGTGAAGAGGTAGCCGTGTGGTGACAGGCCGTCGCGCACATGCCGGACGTGCGCCGGGTCGTCGTCGACGATGAGCACCGTGCGGCCACTCAGGGGGGCTCCAGGCGGGGCGCGGCGGGCGACCTCCAGCGTCCTCTTCCGTTCGCCATCCGCCATGAAGTCTCGCCCCCGGGTGCAATCGTCCCGCGGTGCGGGCCTGGCCGCCATTCTTACCGCCCGCACCCGGGATGCAAGGGGCAGGGCAAGCACGAATATCGCGGGCGTCAGGCAGGCTTCACTAGCCGCGCCCGATACACGGGCTCCCCACTGGCCAGATAGCGCCGCTCCCGCGTGGAGGGGACCTCCTCCGGGTCATAGGGATGGAAAAAACCTGAACCCAGGGGGTTCTTGAAACCAGCGGATTCCAGGATGGCGAGCATCGTCTCGCCGCGGTCTTGGACGTCGGTGCGCATGTCGAAGAGGCCGCCCGGCGCGAGCTTCGACAGCAGGAGCTCCGCGAAGGCGGGCTGAATCACGGCGCGCTTGGCGTGGGAGCGCTTCCACCAGGGGTCGGGGAACTGGAGGTGGATGGCGGCGAGCGAGTTCGGCGCGAAGATTCGCGGCACGACGAAGCGGGCGTCGGACTCGATGACGCGCAGGTTGCGCAGGCCGGCCTTGTTGCCGCGCTCCTGGGTGTCGCGCGCGTACTTCTTGCGCCACTCGAAGGCGACGAAGCGCACCTCGGGGTGGCGGCGGCAGTACTCCAGGGCGTGGCCGCCGGCGCCGGAGCCAATCTCCAGCTCGAGCGGCCCCGTGAAGCCGAACTCCGCGTCCCAGTCGGGCGGGGTCTCCTGGGTGACGAACTTGAGTCCGACGGGCTCGGGCAGCAGGCGGGGGCGGGACATGGAAGGGCGCCACCAACCATGGAGGCGGCGGGTTTGGCCAGGGAAAAACGCGGGGGCCTGGAGTATACGGGAGCCCATGAAGGTCTTCCCGGCGGTGGCGGACGCGGGCGGAGCGCTGGCCGGACAGGCGCTCGCGCTCGGCAACTTCGACGGTGTTCACGTGGGCCATCAGGCCCTCTTCGCGGAGGCGCGCCGGCACGGGCGGGCGGCGGCCTTCACCTTCCATCCCCATCCGGGGAAGGTGCTCCAGCCGGAGCTGGCGCCCAAGCTCATCACGCTGCTGCCGCGCAAGCTGGAGCTGTTCGAGCAGTGCGGCCTGGACGCCGCGGTGGTGCAGCCCTTCTCCCGGGAGTATGCGCGCACGCAGCCCGCCGAGTTCGAGGCCGCGCTGTTCGACATGCTCGGCGTGGCGCACGTCGTGGTGGGCAGCGACTTCACCTACGGCGCGGCCCGCAAGGGCACGGTGGAGACCCTGCGCGAGGCGGCCTCCCGGCGCGGCGCCTTGGTGCACGTGGTGCCGCCGGTGACGGTGGACGGCGTGGTGGCCTCGTCGTCGCGCGTGCGCGAGTACATCCTGGAGGGGCGCGTGTCCGCGGCGAGGCGGCTGTTGGGCCGGCCCTTCGACCTGGACGGCACGGTGGTGACCGGTGCGGGGCGGGGGCGGGGCATCGGCTTCCCCACCGCGAACGTGGACACGCAGAATGAGCTGAGGCCCGCACCGGGCGTCTATGCGATCCGCGTCCACCTGCCGGGCGAGTCAAAGGACACCTGGCACGGCGGCGCCGCGAACATCGGTGTGAAGCCCACCTTTGGCGGCACGGAGGTCACCATCGAGGCGCACCTGCTGGACTTCGCGGGCGACCTGTACGGCAAGGAGCTGCGCGTGCAGTTCCTCGAGCGCCTGCGCCCCGAGCAGCGCTTCGGCTCGGTGGCGGAGCTGACGGGGCAGATCAAGCGCGACGTGGAGTCCGCGCGGGCGGTGATTGCACGGGCGGATGGGTGAGCAATTTTCCCGTGTCCGTTCAACGGGTTGTGACAGCAGGGGAGCAGGCGAGGGCGCCTTGACGGGCGCGCGCGGCTCCCCTCTAATTCGCAATCAGGAACCGTGCCATGGGGTGTGGATCACCCGGGCATCGCTCCCACGTCTTTGAGCTCGGAGGCGGGCCCCCGCCCGCTTCTTTCTTCTTCAAGGAAGAGGCATCAACGCATGTCCGGTCGACTCGGTGAACTGCTGGTTCGCGAGAACCTCATCTCCGTGCAGCAGCTGCGCAAGGCCCAGGAAGAGCAGCAGAAGAACGGCACGCGCATCGGCACCGCGCTGGTCAAGACGGGCGCCATCGAGGAGTCGAAGCTGACCGACTTCCTCTCCAAGCAGTACGGCGTGCCGGCCATCAACCTGAAGGACTTCGACGTCGAGCCGGACATCATCAAGCTGGTGCCGAAGGAAGTGGCGGAGAAGCACCTGGTGGTGCCCGTCAACCGCGCCGGCCCGTCGCTCATCGTGGCCATGTGCGACCCGTCCAACATCTTCGCCGTGGACGACCTGAAGTTCCTCACCGGCTACAACATCGAGACGGTGGTCGCCTCCGAGGTCTCCATCCGCGAGGCCATCGAGCGCTACTACGCGGAGAAGGGCCCGTCGCTCGAGGATATCGTCGGTGACGTCGGTGACGACATCGAGGTCTCCAAGGAGGAGACGGAGAACATCGATGAGATGGCCAAGGCCGCGGATGACGCGCCCGTGGTCAAGCTGGTGAACCTCATCCTGATGGACGCCATCAAGAAGCGCGCGTCCGACATCCACGTCGAGCCGTACGAGAAGGACTTCCGCGTCCGCTTCCGCATCGACGGCGTGATGTACGAGGTGATGCGCCCGCCCATGAAGCTGCGCAACGCGATCACCTCGCGTTTGAAGATCATGGCCTCGCTGGACATCTCCGAGCGGCGCCTGCCGCAGGACGGCCGCATCAAGATCAAGATGGGCGGCGGCAAGGAGATGGACTTCCGCGTGAGCGTGTGCCCCACGCTCTTCGGCGAGAAGGTCGTGATGCGTCTGCTCGACAAGAGCAACCTCCAGCTCGACATGACGAAGCTGGGCTTCGACCCGCAGCCGCTGGCCTGGTTCAAGGAAGCCATCGACCGGCCCTACGGCATGGTGCTGGTGACGGGGCCCACGGGCTCGGGCAAGACGACGACGCTGTACTCGGCGCTCTCCAGCCTCAACGGCGTGGACACGAACATCTCCACCGCGGAGGACCCGGTCGAGTTCAACTTCGCCGGCATCAACCAGGTGCAGATGCATGACGACATCGGCCTGAACTTCGCCGCGGCGCTGCGCTCGTTCCTCCGCCAGGACCCGGACATCATCATGATTGGTGAGATCCGCGACTTCGAGACGGCGGAGATCGGCGTCAAGGCGGCGCTCACGGGCCACCTGGTGCTGTCCACGCTGCACACGAACGACGCCCCGGGCACGGTGAGCCGTCTGCTCAACATGGGCATCGAGCCCTTCCTCGTGACGGCGTCGCTCAACCTCATCCTCGCCCAGCGTCTGGCGCGCCGCCTGTGCCCGGCGTGCAAGAAGCCCGCGGAGAACGTGGACGAGCAGGCGCTCATCGACGCCGGTGTTCCGCCGGACAAGATTGGCACCTTCACGCTCTACGAGAAGGTCGGCTGCCGCGACTGCAACGACCGTGGCTACCGTGGCCGCGTGGCCATCTACGAGGTCATGCCCTTCTGGGACGGCCTCAAGGAGCTGGTCATCAACGGCGCCTCGGCCGCGGAGCTGAAGCAGGAGGCCATCCGCCTGGGCATGAGCAGCCTGCGCATGAGCGGCCTTCGCAAGATGATGGACGGCGCCACCACGTTGGAAGAGGTGGTGGGTAACACCGCTCCGGACCGCTTCTAGTCAACCCACCCCCTCACCGCGTTTCCCTGAAGGACATCCCCCCGTGGCCAACCTGCACCAGCTCCTCAAGGCGATGGTCGAGAAGGGCGCTTCCGACCTCCACGTCACCACTGGCTCTCCGCCGCAGCTCCGCGTCGACGGCGAGCTCGTCCCCTTGAAGACGGCGCCGCTGACCCCGGTGGAGACGAAGCAGCTCTGCTACTCCATCCTCACGGACGCCCAGAAGCACAAGTTCGAAGAGGACAACGAGCTGGACTTGTCCTTCGGCGTGAAGGGGCTGTCCCGCTTCCGCGCCAACATCTTCATGCAGCGTGGCGCGGTCGCCGCGGCGTTCCGGACCATTCCCTTCAAGATCTTGACGTTCCAGGAGCTGGGTCTGCCGCCGGTGGTGGCGGAGCTGGTGAAGAAGCCGCGCGGGCTCATCCTGGTGACGGGGCCCACGGGCTCGGGCAAGTCGACCACGCTGGCCTCGATGATCGACAAGATCAACACCGAGCGTCATGAGCACATCATGACCATCGAGGACCCCATCGAGTACCTGCACCCGCACAAGAACTGCCTCGTGAATCAGCGCGAGGTGGGGGCGGACACGCGGAACTTCAAGACGGCCCTCAAGTACATCCTCCGCCAGGACCCGGACGTGGTGCTCGTCGGTGAGCTCCGCGACCTGGAGACGATTGAAGCGGCGCTCACCATCGCGGAGACGGGTCACATCTGCTACGCGACGCTGCACACGAACAGCGCGGTGCAGACCATCAACCGCGTGCTGGACGTGTTCCCGCCGTACCAGCAGCCGCAGGTCCGCGCACAGATGTCCTTCGTGCTGGAGGGCGTGATGAGCCAGGCGCTGGTGGCGAAGGCGGGCAGCCCCGGCCGCGTGCTGGCGCTGGAGGTGATGGTGCCGAACCCCGCAATCCGGAACCTCATCCGCGAGGACAAGGTCCACCAGATCTACTCGTCCATGCAGGTCGGTCAGGCCAAGTTCGGCATGCAGACCTTCAACCAGGCCCTGGCGTCGCTGCTGCTGCGGCGGATCATCTCCCAGGACGAGGCCTTCGGCCGTTCTAGCGACGCCGAGGAGTTGCGCAATATTCTGGCCACGGGTGGCGGGAACCTGCCCGGGATGCCCCAGCAGCGGCCAGGCGGGGGAGCGGGTGGTCGTTAGTTCCGGGATTTTGAGAACAGCGGTTAGAGTGGCGCGGCACCCGCGGAGGTCCAGCTCATGGCAGCCCCAGCAGTGAAGTCGGCAGCAGCTCCCAAGAAGGTCACCGCCCAGTTCCTCTGGGAGGCGAAGACCAAGAGCGGGGAGACCAAAAAGGGTGAGATGGAGGCGATGGACATCGAGGCCGTCAACGCGCGCCTCAAGTCCCTGGGCCTGAACCCCGTCAAGGTCCGCAAGAAGGGCCTCCTGGACAACGGCGTCTCGATGCCGGGCCTGGGCGGTGTGACAGGCAAGGACATCCTCGTCTTCACCCGTCAGTTCGCCACGATGATCGACGCCGGCCTTCCGCTGGTGCAGTGCCTCGACATCCTCGCGACCCAGATGGACAACCCGGCCTTCAAGAAGGTGTTGTTCGCCATCAAGGGGAAGGTGGAGCAGGGCAGCACCTTCGCGGATGCGCTCAAGGAGCACCCCAAGGTCTTCGACGAGCTCTACGTCCAGCTCTGCGCCGCAGGCGAAGTGGGCGGTATCCTCGACTCCATCCTCAACCGGCTCGCGGCCTACCGCGAGAAGAACGAGAAGCTGAAGAACAAGGTCAAGAGCGCGATGACCTACCCGGCCATCGTTATCTTGGTGGCCATCGGCGTGACGGCGCTGCTGCTGCTGAAGGTGACGCCGGTGTTCGAGAAGATGTTCTCGGACTTCGGCAGCGCGCTCCCGGGTCCCACGCAGATGGTCGTGGACTTCTCCCACCTGGCGCAGGAGTACATCTTCCACGTTCTCGTGGGCATCTTCGTGTTGGTGACGTCCTTCTCCTGGACCTACCGTCAACCGAAGGGCCGGAAGTTCTGGGACAAGGTGTTCATCAACGCGCCGCTGTTCGGTCCGGTGCTTCGGAAGGTCGCCGTGGCGCGCTTCACCCGTACGCTCGGGACCATGCTCTCATCAGGTGTTCCCATCCTCGACGCGCTGGACGTGACGGCGAAGACGGCGGGCAATCGCACGGTGGAAGAGGCCATCTTCTACGTGCGAGGGAAGATCGCCGAAGGCAAGAATATCGCGGGGCCGCTGCTGGAGACGAAGGTGTTCCCCTCCATGGTGGTCCAGATGATTGGCGTCGGTGAGGCCACGGGCGCCATGGACACCATGCTCAACAAGATCGCCGACTTCTACGACGACGAGGTCGACTCGGCCGTCAACGGGCTCACGGCCATGATTGAGCCGCTGTTGATGGTGTTCCTCGGCGGCGTCGTCGGTGGCTTCCTCATCGCGATGTACCTGCCCATCTTCGGTCTGGCCGGTGCCATCAAGTAATTCGCCTGGGGTCGGCGCTCCCTCGGGTTCTCCCGAGGAGACGCTCCGTCGCAGGCTGACGTGGCTCATCGCGTTTCGAATCGTGGCCACCAGCCTGTCGCTGGTGGCCGTCGCGCTGCGGCTGGTTTCACAAGGGCGTGCCGAGCCCGTCCTCGGCGACTGGATTGCCTTCGCCATCATTGGCGGTGTGTACCTGCTCTCCCTCGTGACCGCGGTGGTCGTGAGGCGGGGGCGGCTGCTGGCGCCCGCCGTGGTGCTCCAGGTCCTGGGGGACCTGGTCATCGCGACCGTCCTGGTCGTCCTCACCGGCGGTGGCGTCTCTCCCTTCACGTTCACCTATTCGCTGGCGGTCATCAGCGGCGCCATCCTCATGGAGCGCCGAGGCGCGCTGCTGTTGGCGGCGGCGGGGTCGGTCCTTTTCGCGGGTGTGGTTCTCGGGGTGTACGAGCGGATTTCGGGCGTTCCCTTCACCGCCCGCAATGTGCCGTTCTTGCTCGTCTCCCACGTGCTCGCGCTGTTCCTGGTCGCGGTGCTCGCGGGGTATCTCAGCCGGCAACTGTCGGCCGCGGGCGGTGCGCTGACCGCGAGAGAGCGGGACCTTCACCGGCTGGAGACACTGCAGGCTCAGATTCTCGACTGCATGCCGTCCGGGTTGGTGACCTGTGACGCCGCGGGGCAGGTCACCTTCGTGAATCGGGCCGCGCGCGCGATTCTGGGGGCCGACGCGCTACCGGGGAGGCCGCTCGAGCGCTTGTTGCCGGGCGCACTCAATCTGGGCCGCCGGGCCTCCCGCCGTGAGTTGACCGTTCGTACGCCCGCGGGTGAGCGCATCCTGGGCTTGAGCACGACTCCCCTGGTGGAAGACAGCGAGGGGGCGTTGCTCATTGTCTTCCAGGACCTGACCGAATTCCGGCGGATGGAAGAGGGGCTTCGGCGAGCGGACAGGCTCGCTGCGCTCGGCGCCATGTCCGCCCAACTCGCTCACGAAATCCGGAACCCACTGGCCGCGATGAGGGGGTCCGCCCAGTTGCTGGGGCAGGATGGGGGGGCGGATGCGTCGAGGGGCAAGCTGACGGGCGTCCTGATTCGCGAAGCCGACCGCTTGTCTCGGCTGGTTGAGGACTTCTTGCGTTTCGCGCGTCCGCCAGCGCCTGTTCGTCGCGAGGTCAGGCTGGACCTGCTCGTATCGGAAACGATGGAGATGCTCCGAAGCGATCCCATGGCACGGGATGTCCGGCTCGAGGTCCGTCAGGTCGACGGGCCGCTGAGTGCGCAGCTGGATGCGGACCAGTTGCAGCAGGTGCTGCTCAATCTGGCACGCAATGCGCTCCAGGCAACCGGAGCCCGGGGGCATGTCCGTGTGGATTTGGAACGTGGCGCTGAGCGCGTAGAGTTGAAGGTCTGGAATGCAGGGCCCCCGATTCCCCGAGCGGATCTGCCGCGGCTCTTCGAGCCTTTCTTCACGACACGTGAAGGAGGAACTGGGTTGGGGCTGGCCTCCGCTCACTCCATCGTGCGTGGACATGGGGGCGACATCGAGGTTCACTCCGAGGAAGGCAAGGGGACGCAGTTCGTGGTGTCCCTGCCTCTCGTGGATGTGATGGGGTCGCGCATGCAGGCGGAGGCGCCTCCATCCATCATGGGCCGTCATGACGTGTCGGTGGATGCGAAGGCTCCGGGGCCGACGCTCCCTCGTCCACCGGCGTAGCGAGTCCCTTGACACCTGGGCTCTGCGGGCTGCTGGAGTCGCACCAGCACGGCACGTTGGACCCACTCCGTGCTTTTGGCGCCCTCTGCTAACTTCTCGCGCATGCATATTCTGGTGGTGGACGACGAGCCGTCGATGCGTGACGTGCTCGAAATTCTCTTCACCCGGGCTGGGTTCGAGGTCACCTGCGCGGGAAGCGTCAAGGACGCCACGATGGCACTCGGGGGAGTTCCCTTCGACCTGGTGCTGACGGATATGAAGCTCGGAAGCGGAAGTGGCATGGAGGTGCTCCGCGCTGCGAGAGCACTCAAAGAGCCACCCGAAGTCATCGTCATCACCGCGTTCGGCACGGCTGCGTCAGCGGTGGAGGCCATGCGTGAGGGGGCCTACCACTACATCTGCAAACCCTTCGACAACGAGGAGTTGCGGCTCCTCGTTCAGAAGGCGTTGGAGAAGAAGCTCCTTCGTCAGGAGAACCGCTCGCTTCGCGCGCAGCTCGCACCGGGCGCCGGGATGCTTGCCGTGGGGCGCAGTCCCCGCATGGAAGCCATCATGGGGCTCGTGGAGAAGGTGGCTGCCTCTCGCACGACCGTGCTCATCTACGGAGAGAGTGGAACGGGGAAGGAGCTGATTGCTCGTGCCCTGCACTTGAAGAGCCCGCGTGCCGGACACCCATTTCTTCCCGTGAATTGCGCTGCGTTATCCGAAGGGGTCTTGGAGAGTGAGCTCTTCGGACATGTGAAGGGGGCGTTCACGGGTGCTACCACCGATAGGTTGGGACTGCTCGCCTCCGCAGGGGAGGGGACGGTCCTCCTGGATGAAATCGGCGAGGTCCCCCCCGCGATGCAGGTGAAGCTCCTGCGTGTGCTCCAGGAGCGGAAGGTGAAGCCCGTGGGGAGCAGCCAGGAAGTGCCCTTCCAGGCCCGGCTTGTCGCCGCCACGAACCGGAATCTGGATGCGGAGGTGAAGGCGGGCCGCTTCCGCGAGGACTTGTTGTACCGGCTCAACGTCATCACGCTGGAGTTGCCGCCGCTCCGAGAGCGCGCCGAGGACATCCCGTTGCTGGCGTCGCACTTCCTGGCCCGGCTCATCGATGAGCTGGGGAGGCCTGGCCTGCACTTCACCCAGGAGGCGCTCAAGGTGCTCGCGGGCTATGCATGGCCCGGTAACGTGCGGCAGCTCCAGAACATCATCGAGCGGGCGGTGACGCTCTCCGAGGGGGACGCGCTCGGGCCGGAAACGTTGCCAGCCACGCTTCGAGGTGAGCCCGCGATTCCAGCGGGGGATGTGCAGGTTCCTGTTGGCTTCAGCTTGGAGCGCTTCCTGGATGACAGTGAGCGCCGCTATCTCCTGGCTGCGCTCAAGCGCACGGATGGTGTGAAGACACGGGCCGCTGAACTCCTCGGGCTTTCTTTCCGTTCCTTCCGCTACCGGCTCGCGAAGCACGGCCTGGTGGATGAACTGGAAGACCCGAGGCAGTCCTGATTCGGCGCGACAGCGCATTCCGACTACCGCGCAGTGCCCACGGCAGATGAAAGCTTCTCTGCCAGGCCGTGGCATTCCGGAGCGTTGGCGGTTGCTCCCGCGTGCGCATGCATCAGGGTGAGCGCCTCGGTGAATCGCTTCTGCCGGGCGAGGAAGATCGCGAAGGGGCACACAACGCTTCCTCGCGGGGCGGCCTCAAGCGCTTGGCGAAACTCAGCTTCCGCCTCTCCGGCGCGTCCCTGCATGGCCAGTGCTGCGCCGAGGATGGGCCGGGTGGTGACGTTGTCTGGCCAGAGTTCGAGGGCTCGGCGAGCGTGGTATTCCGCAGCGGGCCAGTCTTCCTCCTGACTGAGGACGACCGCCAGGTTCTTGTGGACCTTGGCGCTCGTATCCACGTGTTCAATGGCGCTCACGTAGAGCGCGGCGTCCGTTCGCCAATCCCAATGGCGCAACTGGAGGGCGGCGAGGTTGGCGAGCCCCGCGGTCGCTACAAGTCCCCATGCGAGCGCCGGACGCGCAAGGCGCCTGGCCAAGGCTTCGGCCAGCGTGGTGGTGGCAAGGGCGCCACCCAACATCGGCAGATAAAGCAGCCGTTCACCATAGAGTGACGGGCTGAGCACAAGGAAATTGGAGACCGGGAGGAAGAAGCAGATGAACCAGAAGACGCCGGCGGCCACGAGTGGTGCTCGGCGCCAGAGCAGGACTGGCAAGAGGACCAGGCACAACGCCAGCGCGACCCCTGCCCAGGCGAGGACATCGTCCGGAGTCGCGGGACCGCAAGCCATGGCTGAGCACTCATACAAGCGCCGCCCCGGATCGATGATGCCCGCGATGTAGCGTTCCAAGAAGATGCGTCCCGCGCCAAGAAACCGTTCAAGTGGGGCCGCCAGAATCAGGGGGTTGCTCTGTGGGTCGATTCTTGGCTCAAACGTAGCGCCGACGGCTTGGGCCCGAAGCAGGACGTAAACCACCAGCACTGAGCCATAGACCAGGAATCGCGTTGGCTTCCGGCCACTGTCCGGGCGGATGAGCCGATCGAGCCCCCAAAGGACGGGAAGGATGGCAACCGCACTTTCCTTGGAGCCCAGCGCGAGGCCCAAGAACGCTGCGGCGGCGAACGTGGCCCCTGCACCGCTCCGTCGATGGAAGTAGAGCGTGAGCAAGACGAAGACCGTGCACATCAGGTCCGCGCGGCCCACGATGGCCTGCACCGCCTCGGCGGGGGCACTCATCACGGACGCGAGCGCGGCGGCTGCGAGCGCGAGGCGGCGTCCCGCGAGCGGAGCGAAGGCGAGGACAAAGCAGGCGATTGCGCCACAGTGCCACAGGACATTGCCCAGGTGCATCGCCCAGGCTGCGCCATGGCTCAGCCGCCACTCGATTCCAAGCAGCAGAAGGGGCAGCGGACGGTAGGTGCCGATGGCATCCGGGGAGTGAGGCGACCGTCCCCAAAAGTCACGGAGGAAGGCTTCCCAGAGCGGGACCTGCCCTTGAACGACGGGGTTGCCGAGAATGGCGAACTCGTCGTCGAAAACGTACCCCGCCGGAATCGAGCCCGCGTAGACGAGAAACGCGGCACACACGAGGAACGCGGTGCTGTACGCCTGCGGGATTCTCTCCAGGCGTTCACTCCAGGTGTGGTGCGGGGGCATCCGGTTGTCCCGTGTCGGCTGAGCGTGGGCGTTTGGCGCTTCTCGCCTGCGAAGCCTCGTGCGGCAAGCGACAGTTCTGGGCACCCCAAGTGCCGTTTTTTGACACCTGCGAAGCTGAGACATGCATGGGCCCTGGCCCTGGCATGCGCAATTCCGCGAGGTTGGCTCACCGCTTCGTCGGCGGGAGGGTTGGCATCCCGCGTGCTAAGGGCCCAGGGCAGGGCAACACGCCCTCGTTGTTGTTCCCCCAGAGGACTCCCCATGCGCGTCTCCCGCTTCAACCCCCGGAACCGTGGTTTCACCCTGATCGAGCTGATGATCGTCGTCGCCATCATCGGCATCCTGGCGGCCATCGCCATCCCGAACTTCATCAAGTTCCAGGCGCGCTCCAAGCAGGGCGAGGCGAAGGCCAACCTCAAGGGTCTGTTCACCTCCCAGAAGTCGTACTTCCAGGAGAAGGATCGCTACTCGGGTCTGTCTGGGGCCATCGGCTTCGCGCCCGAGCGTGGCAACCGTTACGCCTACGTCATCTCGGCGGAAGTTCCCAACGGCTCGGGCGCCGTGGCTCAGGACCGCAGCCTCGCGCTCATTCCTGCCGGTGCCAACCACATCATCGAGGTCGATACCTTCAAGTATCGCTTCATGCCGGATGGTTCGACCGACACCCTGCGCAACCCCGCGATGACGGTGCTCGGTGGCGTTCCGAACAACGGCAACCCCGGGACCTATAGGGAGAACCTGAACGGCGTCGACGTGTCGCACTTCATGCACACCGCCGTGGGCAACATCGACAACGACGTGACGGATGGCACGGGCTACGACCAGTGGTTCATCTCGTCGCAGTCCGTGGGTCCCGTGACGCCGTCTGACTGCAACGCCTTCCAGCCGGACGAGCTGAACGCCGCCGAAGGCGTTCCCTACAACATGAACAACGACGTGGAGTGCCAGTAGTCGTTGTCGGTTGATTGAAGTTCCAGGGGGGCTGGCTACGTGCCGGCCCCTCTTTTTTTATAGAGCGCCTCCTCGCGGTCCTGGCAAGAGGCTTGAGTGTTGCTCTTGCTTGCTGACAGCGGGGAGTCGCGCACGCGATGATTTCCGCTGCCGCTATGTCGAGTCGCCTCATCTGGTCCGCAGTGTTCGCCGTCTCCATCGTGCTGTGTGTGGCGCTTGCCGCCCCGCCGATGCGGCCCGCCTATCAGGGGCATACTCCACCCTTGCTTCCGCGGCTCGAGGTGGTGCGTGCCCTGGGGGCGCCCATCCATCACCTCGTCACCGACTACTACTGGATCCAAACGATTCAGGCCGTGGGCAAGGCGAAGACACCCGCCGAGCACCGGGACATCTTCGACTACGCGAACATGGTGACGGACCTCGATCCTCGGTTCCGGCAGGTCTACGTCTTCGCGGGTGTCTCCATCGCCTACCCCTTACGGGGGCGGTGGCTCAATGCGGAGGAGTCCACGCGGCTGCTGGAGAAGGGCCTCCAGCACTTTCCGGACTACGTCTACCTGCGCATCATGTTGGCCTACAATCTCAGCACCTTTCATCGGCAGTACGAACGGGCGGCGAAGATCGTGGAAGAGGCCTCCAGGATGCCAGAGGCGCCCCCGTATCTGGCGGGACTGGCGACTCGACTCCATGCGCAGGCAGGTAACTTCGACGCGGGACTGGAGTTCGCCCGCTCCCTGGCGGAGTCTGCGGATGAGCCAGAGACCCGGGAGCTGTTCGAGCGCCGGGTGAAAGAGCTCGAGTTGGAGCGCGAGCTGAGTCAGGTCGACGCCGCGGTCCAGAGATACCTGCAGCGAGTGGGCAGCCTGCCTCCAGGCGTGGAGGCGCTGGTGCGCGCGGGGGATTTGTCCCACGTGCCCGAAGACCCGCTGGGCGGCGACATCGAAGTGGATGCGACGGGACGAAGTTACTCGACGGCACAGCAAAAGCGACTGACTGACTTCGCGCGCGCGAACATGGAGGCATCACCGTGAGCAGCACCATCCCGATCGAGGTCCATGGACTCGCCAAGACGTACCGGCTGGGGTTCTGGATGAACCGCAAGGTTCGCGCGCTGCAGGGCTTGGACCTGGAGGTGCAACCCGGACAGGTCTATGGCCTGCTGGGGCCCAATGGGGCGGGGAAGTCCACCACCATCAAGATCCTCATGAACCTGGTGCAGTCCTCTGAAGGCAGCGCTCGCCTGTTCGGGTTGCCGCCCACGGATGAGAATGCCCGGCGGCAGGTGGGGTTTCTTCCAGAAAACCCCGCGCCTTACGAGTACCTCACAGGCGCGGAGCTTGTGACGTTGGCGGGGCAGTTGGCGGGGATGAGCGGCCATGAGCTGGACCAACGGGTCAAGGAAGTCATCGGCATGGTGGAGATGGACCGTGCCGCGAAGCTCCAGATTCGGCGGTACTCGAAGGGCATGATTCAGCGGATCAGCTTGGCGCAGGCCATCGTCAACCGTCCGAAGCTGCTCATCTTGGATGAGCCCACTTCGGGGTTGGATCCGGTGGGGCGGCGGCAGGTTCGGGACCTGATCCTCGCGGAGCGGCAGCGGGGGACGACGATTCTGTTCTGCACGCACATCATCTCGGACGTCGAGGCCCTGTGCGAGCGGGTCGTCGTCCTCGTGGGCGGACGGCGTGTTCGAGAGGGCAGCGTCCGCGAGCTGTTGTCGGGGCAGGCGCCCGTAGTGGAGATGACGGTGGAGGGGCTGTCGTTGACGCGGCTGCGGGAGTTTGGCCACGAGCTGGCCTACGCTCAGGACTTTGGTGACCGTGTACTGCTGCGCACGGGGGATACGGCCGCGCAGGCGTTGCTGCAGCAGGCGCTTCAAGCGGGCGGACGGGTGACGCAGATTCAGCCGACGCGCTACTCGCTGGAAGACCTGTTCCTCGATGCGCTCAAGGAGGCTCGGCACGGTACGGTGGGAGGTGAGATTTCATGATTCGCGAATTTGGTGCCCTCACGCTCAATGGGTTTCGTGAGGCCCGGCGCAATCGCGTCAGCGTTGTCGTCGCGGTGTTCACCCTGGGCTTGTTGTTGTCGTCCACGCTCGTCACCGATGTGACGGTCTACACGTTTCAGCGCGTCATGTCGGACGTGGGGCTTGGGGCGATGTGCCTCACGCTGGTGCTTCTGGCCATCTTCTTGTCCAGTGGCCTGCTCAGCAGGGAGATCGAGCGGCGAACCATCTTCCTCGTGGTGTCGAAGCCGGTGTCGCGCGCCCTGTTCATCGTCGGGCGGCTGGCGGGGAACATGCTGACGCTCGCGGTGCTGCTGGTGATGATGTCGGTGGTGTTCTTCACCCAGGTGGCGCTCTACGGTCTGCCCGTCACGGCACCGCAGCTCGTCGCGGCGGGCATGCTCTGGGTGGAGCTGCTCGTCATCTCCAGCGTGGGCTTCGCCATGTCGAGCTTCGCCAGCCAGCTGGTGTCGGCCGTGGTGACGACGGGCGTCTACTTCGCGGGCCACCTGTCGGCGGACATCTACAGCCTGGCGGGGCGCTCGAGTTCCGTGTTCATCCAGTGGCTGGGGAAGGGCATCTACTATCTTCTGCCCAACCTGGCCCGGCTCAACTTTCGTCCTCAGGCTTCCTACGAGTTGATGACGCCGGCCGTGGACATCGCGAAGTCGGCGGCCTATGGAGTCGGCTACGCCGGGGTGATGGTGGCGCTCGCCGTCTTCGTCTTCAGCCGACGCGACTTCAAGTAGAGGTACATGGTGGAAGGCTTCTTCGCTGCCTGGCTGTTCGTCACGGGCTTGGTGGTGGGTAGTTTCCTCAATGTCGTCATCGCTCGCGTCCCCGAGGGACTGAGCATTGTCCGTCCCCGCTCGCGCTGCCCGAAGTGCGGGCATGTGATTGCCTGGTACGAGAACATCCCCGTCGTGTCGTGGTTGGCGCTCCGTGCCCGCTGTAGCGGGTGCGGTACGCCCATCTCCGCGCGCTACCCGATGGTGGAGATTCTCACCGGGTTGCTCTACTTCGCGTGCCTGCGCCGCTTCGGGTGGACCTACGAGCTGGTTCCGGCGCTGGTGCTCGTCACCTTGTTGGTGCCGCTCACCTTCATCGACCTGGACCATTGGATTCTGCCATTCTCGCTGACCCTTCCGGGCATTGCCGCGGGCGTGCTGCTGGCGATTCCCCTGGGGACAGATGCGCTGCTGGCCGCGGCGACTGGCGCGGTGGGCGGCTTCCTGGCGTTCAGGTTGATGGAGTACGTGGGCTGGAAGGTCTTCAAGAAGGAAGCGCTCGGGGCGGGGGACAAGTATCTCGTCGCGATGCTCGGTGCGTTTCTCTCCTGGCGTGCGCTGCTCGGCATCCTCTTTCTCGCCTCGCTCCAGGGGGCTGTCGTTGGCAGCCTGATGTTGGCGCTGACGGGCCGCGCTGGCCCTTCGAGCGAAACGTCCGGCGATTCGGAGGTGCCGGAACCAATGGATGACTCGGCGGACCCCGAGCCCACGATGACCTGGGACTTCGCCAGGTCAGGGCTTCCGCTGTGGAAGCGGGTGTTGCTCTTCCCGGTGTGCGTGTTGTTTCAGCCCATCCCCGATGCGCCCCTAGACGAGGAGGGTGAAGAGGAAGAGTGGGTGCCGGGCCCCACCAACATTCCGTTCGGGCCGTGGCTGGCCCTGGCTGGCTTGGAGGTCATGCTGCTGGGCCCGTGGTTGGCGTCGGTGCTGCCGTCCAACCTGTCGTTGCTGTTGGGCGCGGGGTGAAGTGGCGCATCGCCAGCGTGGCGTTCTTGTTGGGCTCGCTGTCGACGGGGCTCACATGGTTGTCGGTGCAGCCCGTGCTCATCCAACTGCTGGACGTGGTGCGTCGGCTCGCGCCCGCGGCAAGCCCCGAGGCGGAGACCCTGGCGAAGGTGCGGGCCTTGCTTCCCCTGGCGCTCGGCTTGGACCTGGTGGCGCTCACGGTGCTGGCCTACGTCGTCCTGGACCTCACGGTCGGGCGCCCATTGCGCAGGACCGAGGCCGCGGTGGAGCAGTTCGGTCGGTTGGAACTGGACGCCCAGCTGGTGCCTACGCAGGGGGGGCCGCTGTTGACCCGCATGCAAGGCGCATTGCGCCGCATGGCGGAGGCGCTTCGTGCTGAGCAGGGCGTGACGCGCTCTCAGATGGAGTCCCTTCGTGAAGCCAACGCCCGCCTGGCGCGCGTCCAAACGGAGCTGGTGGCCTCGGAGCGCCTGGCCATGGTCGGCAGGCTGGCTGCGGGGGTCGCGCACGAGGTGGGAAACCCCCTGTCTGGCATTCTCGGGTACCTGTCACTGGCCCGGGGCAAGGCGACCACGCCCGAACTGAAGGACTACCTGGATCGCACCGAGTTCGAGGTGCAGCGCATCGACCGCATCATCCGGGGGCTCCTGGACCTGGGGCGTCCCAGCACGCCCTCGTTGGAGCCGGTGGACGTGGGGGCCGTGGTGGAGACGTGCATCCGGCTGGTTCGTGCCTCGCCCGAGTTGGCCAATGTGACCGTGGCACTGGAACTCGAGCCTGGAGTGCTGGCCCGGGCGGACGCGGGGCCCTTGTCTCAAATCGTCATCAACCTGTTGCTCAATGCCGCGCAGGCCATGGATGGCGTGGGGCAGGTGCGCGTCTCCGTCCTGACCGAGGAGGGGGAGGTCCGAGTCCAGGTCCACGACGCGGGGCCTGGCATTCCCTCCGACATCATGCCGCGCTTGTTCGAGCCCTTCTTCACCACGAAAGGGCGGCAGGGAACGGGGCTGGGGCTGGCGGTGTCCCAGCGCTTGGCCCAGGTTATCGGGGGGCGACTGACAGCGGAGAACCCTCCTACGGGCGGTGCTCGATTCACCGTCCACCTGCCGACCACCTGAGGCGAGGGGCCACTTTAGGTGGTCGGGAGCTATCCGCTTCGCCGCCGCTGGTGGAAGATACCCCCTAACGGTCATGCCCCTGTTCCGTACGATTCTCGTCGCTGACGACGAGCCCTCCATTCGCCACATCCTCACGTTGGTGCTCACCGACCGCGGCTATGACGTGCGCGCGGTGTCAGACGGGGACGAGGCGCTGCGGGAGTTGGCCGCGCGGGACTACGACGTCCTGCTCTGCGACGTCCGAATGCCGAAGAAGCACGGCCTCGTCGTCCTGCGCGAGGCACTGGCGGCGCATCCAGGACTCACCGTGGTCGTGATGAGCGCGTACGGTTCTCAAGAGCAGGCGCTGGAGGCTGTCGCGGGTGGCGCATTCGACTACGTCCAGAAGCCGTTCAAACCCGATGAGATCGTCTTCGTGCTCCGCAAGGCGGAGGAGCGTGAGCGGCTCCTGAGGGAGAACCGCAGGCTGAAGGAAGCCAGCCTTCCTTCGGCACCGGAAGGCCACATCCTGGGGGCGAGCTCCTCGCTCCAGGCGGTGCTCCGGCAGGTGTCTCGACTGGCTCCGGTGGATACCACCGTGCTCATCAGCGGTGAGAGTGGCACCGGAAAGGAACTCATCGCGCGCGAACTCCATTCGCGCAGTCCGCGGGCCGCGATGCCTTTCGTCGCCGTCAACTGCGGCGCCTTCCCCGCGGGCCTCATCGAGAGCGAACTGTTCGGCCATGCGAAGGGCGCCTTCACGGATGCGCGCACCGCCAAGCGGGGGCTCTTCGCGGAGGCGGATGGGGGCACGCTCTTCCTGGACGAGGTGGGCGAATTGCCTCTCGCGGCGCAGGTGAAGCTGCTGCGCGTGCTCCAAGAGGGGGAGATTCGGCCGGTGGGCGAGAACCGGGTCGAGAAGGTGGACGTGCGTGTGGTCGCGGCCACCCTGCGGGACCTGGGGCGGCTGGTGGAGAAGGGGGAGTTCCGGGAGGATCTCTACTACCGCCTCAACGTGGTGAACCTTCGGGTGCCCCCCTTGCGTGAGCGGAGTGACGACGTCCCGCTCCTTGCCCGCACCTTCATCAGCCGCTTCAACCGGCAGCTCAACCGCGACCCGCCGATTCAGGGACTCGCTCCGGAAGCGGAGTCCCTCCTGACCGCCTACGCCTGGCCCGGCAACGTGCGGGAGCTGGAGAACGCGATGGAGCGCGCGGTGCTGCTGGCGGATGGCCCGCACATTCTCCCATCCAACCTGCCCGATCGGCTGTGGGCCGCACGCACACCCGGACCGGTGGGAGGGCCAGCGCGGGTGGCGCTACAGGAGGGTGGTGACCTGTCGCTCAAGCGGGCCATCCGGGAGCTGGAGGAGTCCTACATCCGGGCCGCCCTGCGGAAGACGAAGGGGAACCGCACCCGGGCGGCGGAGCTGCTGGACATCAGTCACAGGGCACTCCTCTACAAGATCAAGGAGTTCGGCATCGACCCGGACGCCGAGGCGGAGCAGGGCTGAGGGGAATCGGTGGAGATTTTCCGCCGGATTTGACGGAACGCGCCGGAGGCCGGAAAATCGGGCCTCAGCGGCGGTGTTGAGGGGCCCGGCGCGGTGGTGGTGCGAGGCTCCCGTCCGTCCGGAGGGCAGGCGGGCTCCAGGCACTTTTTAGGAGGGGTTGACGGCCAGTGCTACGCTGGCTGCCTCTCGACGGAGTCACGCATGGCGAAGGGCAAACTGGTACTCGGCCTGGATATCGGATCGACGTCCATCAAGATGATTCTCCTCAAGGAGCAGCGCAAGCGAGGCGAGGTCGGCTTCGCGCTGCACAGCTTCGGAATGAAGCCGCTCCCTCCGGAGGCCATCGTTGATGGGGCGCTGATGAATTCCACGGCCATTGTCCAGGCCGTGCAGGACCTGATGTCCGAGCTGAAGGTGAAGGGCAAGGACGTCGCCATCGGCGTGTCCGGCCACTCGGTCATCATCAAGAAGATTCAGATGCCCCGCATGTCCCAGGACGAGCTCGAGGAGAGCATCCAGTGGGAGGCGGAGCAGTACATCCCGTTCGATGTGAAGGACGTGAACATCGACACGCAGATTCTCGACGGTGGCGGCAACGATGCCACCGGCCAGATGGACGTGCTGCTGGTCGCCGCCAAGAAGGACATGATCAACGACTACACCACGGTCGTCTCGGAAGCGGGGCTGGCGCCGGTGGTCGTGGACGTGGACGCCTTCGCCGTCCAGAACATGTTCTCCGTCAACTACGACGTGCCCGAGCGCGAGACGGTGGTCCTCATCAACGCCGGCGCCTCGGTGGTGAACATCAACATCATCTCCAACGGCGCGACGGTGTTCACCCGCGACGTCACCATCGGTGGCAACCAGTTCACCGAGGAGATTCAGAAGCAGCTGAACGTCTCCTACGAGGAGGCCGAGGCCCTGAAGATTGGCGGCAACGGCGCGGACGCGGATGCCGTGGTGCCGCAGGACGTGGAGCGGGTGCTCTCCAGCGTGGCCGAGCAGGTGGCTGGTGAAATCCAGCGCTCGCTGGACTTCTACGCGGGCACCGCCGCCGACTCGAACTTCAGCAAGGTCTACCTGTCGGGTGGCACCGCGAAGATTCCCGCGCTGTTCAAGACCATCGAGGCGCGCACGGGCGTGCCGGTCGAGATTCTCAACCCCTTCCGCAAGATCGAAGTGGACAACCGCAAGTTCGACCCCGCGTTCATCATGGACGTGGCGCCCATGGCCGCGGTGGCCGTGGGACTGGCGCTGCGGCGCCCGGGCGACAAGCTGGCCTGATCCGTCCACCCACTGGAGACGACGCACATGATGATTCGCATCAACCTGCTGCCCGTCCGGGCGGTGAAGAAGCGGGAAATGGGCCGGCAGGTGCTGGTCCTCTTCGCCGTGGCCCTGCTGGCCGCCGGGGTGGGCAATTACCTCTGGTATGCCGACCGGGACGGCGAACTGCAGGCGCAGCGCCGAGCCGTCGCCGCGACCCGCACGAAGATCGCCGAGTTGGAGAAGATCATCGGCGAGGTCACGAACATCAACACCCGCAAGGCCGAGGTGGAGAAGAAGCTGGCCGTGCTGGACGCCTTGCGCAAGGGGCGTAATGGGCCGGTGCGCATGTTGGACGCGCTCGCTTCCGCCACGCCCAAGAAGGTCTGGGTGAAGACCTTCACCGAAGCCAACAACGCGGTTTCCATTGATGGCTCGGCGGTGAGCCACGACGAGGTCGCGGAGTTCATGCGCGGGCTCAACGGGGTGGTGTGGACCCCCAAGGGCATGGGGCGACTGGTGGACCAGCGCCGAGAGACTCAGACGTCGCGCGTGGAGTTGCTGACCACGGATGCGACCATCGAGGAATTCCCGGTCAACCAGGTGACGCCCTTCTTCACCAACATCGACCTGACCAGCGCGACCCAGAAGGTGGACGCGCAGGCGGCCTCGGTCCCGTTGGTCGAGTTCAAGATCACCCTGTCCGCCAACTACTCCATCTGAAGAAGGCCCAACGCCATGGACAAGTACCTGGATCAGTTCGTCAAGGCGCCTCCGGCCACGAAGTTCGGAGGCCTGGCCTTCGTGGTGGTGCTGCTGACGGTCGGCAACTACTTCATGCTCATTCAGCCCGCGGAGGACGGTATCAAGCAGCAGATGTCCTTGCGCCGGAAGCTGGACCTGGAGCTCGCGGAGAAGAGCGAGATTGCCCAGAACCTCAATGAGCGGCGCCGAGAGATGGACGTGCTCGAGCAGAAGCTCGCGGAGGCCCTGACCGAGCTCCCCGAGAAGCGGGACATCGAAGAGCTGCTCGCGCAGATCAACGACATCGGGAAGAAGACCGGCCTGGAAATCTCCAGCGTGACCCCTGGAAAAGAGTCCGTCAGCGGCGGGGAGTTCTTCGCGCGCATCCCCCTCAAGATGACGGTGAGCGGCAACTATCACGAGATCGCCATCTTCCTTCAGGAGATGGCGAGCATGCGCCGCATCGTCAACGTCAACAACATCAAGCTCGATTCGGCCTCGCTCAAGAACGAGAAGCTCGTTCTCAAGAGCAGCTTCCAGGCGACGACGTTCCGGTTCGTCGAGCAGAAGAGTGCTGCGGGCTCGAAGACGCCGAACGGGAAGAAATAGAAACTTGATCCGCTCAAGAAGTAGGGCGACAAGGGGATTGAGGATGAAGACGTTCAAGGCCACCATGACCACTGCCGTGCTTGCGCTGGCGATAACGGCTTGCGGCGACACGCCGAAGCCGCCGCCTGCTGCCGCGAAGCCGGCGGCCGCTGCTGCCAAGCCGGCGCCTCCGAAAGAGGCTGCTCCGGCGGAAGCTCCGCAGGTGCCTGCGTACGTTTACCTGTACAACCCGGTGGGTAAACGGGACCCGTTCCGCAGCCCACTGGAAGAGTTGGGGCCCGTGACGTCGAACCAGGTGGCCGCGTGCAACGAGCCGTTGTGCGCGTTCGACCTGGGCCAGTTGAAGCTGGTGGCTGTCGTCACGGGAGATGCCAACCCCATGGCGATGGTCGAGGACCCGGCGGGCCGAGGTCACATTGTTCGCCGCAACACCCGCATGGGGCGTCAGGGCGGCAAGGTGACGCAGATCCTTCGTGATTCCGTCACGGTGACCGAGGTGTTTTCGGGCAATGGCGAAATCATCAAGAACCCGGTGATGCTGCAGCTGAAGCCCGATGTGAAGCAGGACCCCGCCTACAACATGATGACGGGCAAGAACTACGGGGAGTAGCGCCCTCTGAGGCGCTCCCGCGGGCGGTGGCCCGCTTCCAACTTGTTGAGGGGACGCATGCTCGAGGAGAGCGCTGTGACGAGGGGCAAGTGGATGTTGGCGGCCGCGTGGGCGGTCGCTTTGATGGGTGCCAGAGTGGAAGCCGCCGAGCTGAACACGCTGCGGGGACTGAATGTCTCCCGCACGGGTTCAGGTGCCCAGGTGGTGGTGACCGGAACCCGGCCACCCACTTTTACCGTGTTTCGTCTGAGCGGACCGGAGCGACTGGTCGTCGACCTGTCGTCGGCTGACGCGACGGGGATCAAAGGCCACCACGACGGTTCCGGACCTGTTTCGGGGGTCGTGGCGTCGCAGTTCTCGGACGAACGCGCGAGCGTCGGCCGCGTGCTGCTGGCGCTGGACAAGGCCTCTCAATACGACGTCCGCGCGGATGGTAACCGCGTGGTCATCTCTGTCGATGGGGCCCCGGCGCAAGCGGCTCCTTCGGTGGCTGCGTCAACGACGCGGGACGCCGTCGGTGGCGCACCCGCGGTCGCGCAGGCAAGCCAGGCGAGTGCCTCTGTGGCGCCGGTACGGGAAGCGCCGAAGAAGGCCGAGCTCGATGCCGCCCCGAAAGCGGCGCTCCCTGAGAACGTGGTCGCCGCGGAAGCGGACGAGCGTGAGGTCGCGAATCCCGCCCAGCGGATCACGGGCATGTCGTTCGCTGGCGACACGCTGCGCATCCGGGCCGATGGCGATATCGCTCGCTATGAGGTGTTGGAGCTCGCGGATCCCCCGCGCCTCGCCGTCGATTTGTTTGGGGTTGGCCTGGCGGCGCGTGCGCCTCGGGTGAACTCCGGAGCCCTGCGAGAAATTCGCGTGGGCGCGCATTCCGACAAGGTCCGGCTGGTTCTCGACGTTCGTGGTCAGATGCCCGCGTACCGGGTGGATCGCGCCCGAGATGGCTTGGAAGTGGTGCTGGCGGGCGCGGTGGCTCGCAAGGCTCCTCCCAGCACGGAGTCCAAGGCGGTCGTGGCGGTTGTCTCCGAGAACGAACCGCTGCGTCCCGCCCAAGTCAAGCCGGACCCTGCCTCCACCGTCGAGGTCAAGGACATCCGCTTCGAGGAGAGCGAGGATGGCGGGCGTGTGGTGATGAAGCTCACGGGCGCGGCCGCGTGGAAGGTGGACCGGCCGGATCCGCGTAGCGCGGTCCTCACCTTGGACGACGTGCGTCTGCCCAAGAACCTGGAGCGGAGCCTCGACACCAGCGCATTGGAAACGCCGGTGAAGATGATCAGCGCGTTCAGCGTGCCGGGCGAGGGTCGCAAGGTGCGCCTGGTGGTGGCCGCGGATGGCGCCATCGAAGAGAAGCTGTCTCAGAAGGCCGGCACGCTGTCCTGGCACCTGGCGGTGAAGGGCGTGAAGACGGAGTCGGTGGCCGTGGCGGCTCGCACCGCGGGCTTCACGACCGAGGCTCCCGCCTATGCCGCGGAAGGTGCTCCGCAACAGGCCCGGTACCGAGGCAAGCGGGTGTCCTTCGAGTTCAAGGATATCGATATCCAGAACCTGCTTCGCGTCATCGCGGAGATCTCCAAGAAGAACATCGTGGTCGCGGATGACGTCAGCGGCCGTGTGACCATCCGTCTGCGGAATGTTCCCTGGGACCAGGCCCTGGACCTCGTGCTGCGCACGAAGGCGCTGGGTAAGGAGGAGTTCGGCAACATCATCCGGATTGCTCCGCTCAAGACGCTCGAGGAAGAGGCGCGACTGCGTCAGGAGCGGAAGAAGTCGCTCCAGCAGCAGGAAGACCTGATGGTCAACCTCGTGCCCGTGAACTATGCCGTCGCGAACGAAATGGCGGCTCGAGTGAAGGACGTGCTGAGCGAGCGTGGGTCGGTGACGGTGGACCAGCGCACCAACGTGCTCATCATCAAGGATGTGCGCTCCAATACGGAGCGAGCGCGTTCCTTGGTGCGGAGCTTGGATACCCAGACGCCGCAGGTGCTGATCGAGAGCCGCATCGTCGAGGCGAACACGACGTTCAGCCGCTCCCTGGGTGTTCAGTGGGGTGGGCAGGCTCGGGCGGGCCCCGCTACGGGGAATTCGACGGGCTTGATCTTCCCCAACAACTTTGCGGTGACGGGCGGTGTGCCGGGCGTCGGCGCCGGCGTGTCCGGAGACCCTAACTTCGCTGTGAACCTGCCCGTCGGTGTTGGCCAAGGTATCGGTGGTGCCATGGGGTTCACGTTCGGGTCCGCGGGCGGTGCGCTGCAGCTCAATTTGCGGCTGTCGGCCGCCGAGAACGAGGGCACGGTCAAGACCATCTCCGCCCCGAAGGTGACGACGCTGGACAACAACACGGCACGTATCAGCCAGGGCGTGTCCATTCCCTTCAGCCAGACGTCGGCTCAAGGTGTGAACACCACCTTCGTTGAAGCGCGTCTGTCCCTCGAGGTGACGCCGCACATCACGCAGGACGGCAGCGTTCTGATGTCCATCAACGCCGCCAACAACCAGCCGGATCCTTCCAGCACGGGCGCTAACGGGCAGCCTTCGATTCAGCGCAAGGAGGCCAACACCCAGGTCCTCGTGAAGGATGGGGACACGACGGTGATTGGTGGCATCTACGTCCGCCGGGGCGCGACCCAGACCAACTCGGTGCCGTTCCTGTCGCGGATCCCAGTGTTGGGTTTCTTGTTCAAGAACAACGTCGAAAGCGATGCGCGGCAGGAACTGCTCATCTTCATCACTCCCCGCATCCTCAATCGTCAGACCATCGCGCAGACGCTGTAGGGGTCCTTCGCGGCCTTACGCTGGAGAGCGTTCGCCTATGAAAAACATGTATTTCGCGGTGGCCCTGGGGTTGGCCTTGACGGGGTGTGTTGACAACGTCCCGAACATTCAGGTGGCCAACGCGTTTGTTCCAACGGCTCAATGCACGGTGAACTCCACAGGGCCTGCCAGCCCTGGCGGGGCGCTCGACCTGTCGATTTCGAGCCGATACCTCGTGGGGATCGCCGTTCGGAACACCTTGACGTCACGCGAGGTGGTCGTGAACGACGGCCCGCTCACTGGCACCGGTGACCAGAGCGCCATCAACATCACGGATGTCGAGCTGAACTACGAGGTGGTCGGGACCGGGCCTAGCCTGACGAGCGATGTCTACCAAAGCCACATCGTGCTGCCTGGAAATGCGACGACCAACAGCTCGATCATCGTGGACCTTCTGGGCGGCAATGGTCGCGAGGGGCTCCTCAGCTACCTCGGCACTGGGGATTCATTGACGGTCCTCGTGCGTATGAGGCTGCTGGGGAAGCTCGTTGGAGGAGGCAAGACGGAGTCCAACGAGATCACCTATCCCATCCAGTTCTACCGGTCTGGATTCACGTGCCCGGCAGGAACGTTCCTGGAGCCCACCGGACCTTGTGGTGGGCCTCCTGGCCAGGACAACTACGCGCCTACGTGCACGGATCCTGACGACGCGTAGCATCACACCGCCGGGGCCCTTGACCGGGCCCCGGCCGCTTTTCTAAGAGCCTCTGCCCATGTCCTTTCGCACGCACCTCGAGTCGGTGGTCAATCAGGTGGATGGAGCCCTCGCGTGCAGCGTGATGGGCTTTGATGGCATCTCCGTCGACACCTTCCAGAAGGACGAGAGCGCGGAGCTGGACCTCAACGGCGCGTGGGTCGAGTACGCCAACCTCCTCACGCAGCTCCGCAACGCCGCGGAGTCCCTGAAGACGGGGACCGTGAGCGAGGTCAGCGTGAACAGCGACAAGGTGCTGACCGTCATGCGGCTGGTGTCGCCCGAGTACTTCCTGGTGCTCGCGATGCACGCGGACGGCAACTACGGCAAGGGCCGCTACGTACTGCGGGTCACGGCCCCCAAGGTGCGGGCCGAGCTCTAGCCGCGCCCCCTGACAAGCAGTCATCCAGCCGACGCTTCAGGCGCTGCTTTCCCCTTCCCATGGAAGGGGGGCATGGGCTAGACACCCCGGACTTTTCAAGCTTTCGCAGCTGCGAGTCTGTAAGGAGTCGGTCCCCATGGCCGGTGTTATCGATACGTCCGAGTTCCGCAAGGGTCTGAAGATCGAAATCGACGGTGAGCCTTTCGAGATCGCCGATTTCCAGCACGTCAAGCCCGGCAAGGGTTCCGCGTTCGTGCGCACCACGATCCGCAGCCTGCTCACCGGCCGCGTGCTCCAGCCCACCCTGAAGTCCGGTGAGAAGGTGGGCAAGCCCGACATCGAGGAGAAGGACATGCAGTACCTCTATGTCCAGGGCGAGGAGTTCTACTTCATGGACACCCGCAACTACGAGCAGACCTTCCTCGGTGAGAAGGTGCTCGGAGAGGCGAAGAACTTCCTGAAGGAGAACATCAACGTCAGTGTCCTCTTCTACAATGGCAAGGCCATTGGTGTGACGCTGCCGAACTCCGTGGACCTGAAGGTCACCCAGTGTGACCCGGGCATCCGCGGCGACACCGTCTCCGGCGCGCTGAAGCCGGCAGTCCTGGAGACCGGCTACTCCGTCAACGTCCCGCTCTTCATCGAAGAGGGCGACGTGCTGAAGATCGATACGCGTGATGGCAAGTACCTCACGCGCGTGGCCACGCGAGGCTAGGCTCGTAGCGGTCGCGACACTGGAGGGAAGGGGACTCGAGATATGGCAACGAAGCGCAAGACAACCCGAGCGCAGGCGCCCTCACGGACGGGGGCCGCTCCGAGCGCCGCCGCTGACACGGGGGGCACGTCGCTGGACGTGGATGCCCTGCGGCAGATCGTGGAGATTCTCGAGTCCTCGGACGTGACGAGGCTGGTGTGGAAGCGCGGGGAAGAGAAGCTCTTCATCCGCCGCGGCCAGGGCCCCGAGACGACCATCGTCCACCATGCCGCGCCGGCACCCGTCGCCGCCAGCGCCGGGGTGGAGTACGCCGCCCCGGCTCCCGCGCCGCGCGCCGCGGCTCCCGCGCCCGTCGCGGCGGCCGTGGCACCGGCCCCCGCCGCCGAGAAGCCGGCGGAGAAGCCCGGCCACCCGGTGACGAGCCCCTTCGTGGGGACGTTCTACCGGACCCCGGCGCCGGACCAGCCGGCCTTCGTCGACGTGGGCTCCATGGTGAAGAAGGGCCAGGTGCTCTGCATCATCGAAGCGATGAAGCTGATGAACGAGATCGAGTCCGAGGTCTCTGGCCGCGTGGCGGAGATTCTCGTGGAGAACGGCCGCCCGGTGGAGTTCGGGCAGGCGCTGTTCCGCATCGAAGTGGCCTGAGATCGAGGCTCGCGCGCCGCCCGCGTTTCGCGGGCGCGCCGCTCCTCGAGACGGCCCGGACGGAGACACCCACGTGTTCAAGAAGGTGCTGATCGCCAACCGCGGGGAGATTGCCCTGCGGGTCATCCGCGCCTGCCGGGAGTTGGGCATCGCCACGGTCGCGGTGCACTCCACGGCGGACGCCAACGCGCTCCATGTTCGCTTCGCTGACGAGGCGGTCTGCATCGGCCCGCCGGCGTCCAAGGAGAGCTACCTCAACGTCCCGCAGCTGCTGTCCGCCGCGGAGATCACCCGCGCGGACGCCATCCACCCGGGCTACGGCTTCCTGTCGGAGAACGCCGAGTTCGCGGAGGTCTGCGAGAACTGCAAGATCCGCTTCATTGGCCCCCGGCCGGAGATGCTCCGGATGATGGGCAACAAGGTGCGCGCCCGCCAGGCCGCGCGCGAGGCGGGGCTCCCGCTCCTGCCCGGCAGCCCCGGCACGGTGAGCAGCCCGCGCGAGGCGGAGGCGTTCGCCCGCGAGATTGGCTTCCCCGTCATCCTCAAGGCGGCCGCGGGTGGCGGCGGCAAGGGGATGAAGATCGTCCGCGAGCCGGGCGCGCTGGCGCAGGCCTTCTCCACCGCGCAGGCGGAGGCGGTGGCGTCGTTCTCCAACGGCGACCTCTACATCGAGCGCTACGTCGAGAAGCCGCGCCACATCGAAATCCAGATCGTCGCGGACGAGCACGGCAACATCGTGCACCTCAACGAGCGTGAGTGCTCGGTGCAGCGCCGGCACCAGAAGCTCATCGAGGAGAGCCCGTCGCCGGCGCTCACGCCGGAGCTGCGCAAGCGCATGGGCGAGGTGTCCGTCAACGCCATGCGCAAGCTCGCGTACAACAACGTGGGCACCATCGAGTACCTGCTCGACGAGCGCGGCGAGTTCTACTTCATGGAGATGAACACGCGCATCCAGGTGGAGCACCCGGTGACGGAGCTCGTCACCGGCGTGGACCTGGTGAGTGAGCAGATTCGCCTGGCCTATGGAGAGCCCCTGCGCTTCAAGCAGGAGGACGTCCAGATTCGCGGCCACGCCATCGAGTGCCGGGTGAACGCCGAGGACCCCATCACCTTCGCGCCCTGGCCGGGGAAGATCACCGGCTACAGCGTGCCGGGTGGTTACGGGGTGCGCGTGGACTCCGGGGCCTACGAGAACTACACGGTGCTGCCGTACTACGACAGCCTCCTGTCGAAGCTCATCGTGCACGCGGAAGACCGGGCCACGGCCATCCGCCGCATGCAGCGCGCGCTGGGCGAGTACGTCGTCGAGGGTATCCGCACGAACATCCCCTTCCACCGGGCCGCACTCGCGGAGGAGTCCTTCCAGGAGGGCAATTACGACACCCGGTTCGTAGAGCGGCTGCTGGCGAGCGAGACGGGTTCGCGCCGCTTGAAGAAGGCCGTCGAAGAGACTCCGTAGCACCCATACACCTGGTGTGGATTCCCGCCTGTCGGGCCGCCACGCGAGCAGGTGATCCGGCCCCGGGGGGAGCCGGGCCGTTTCTTGACCCGCGTCGGAGCTTTCCGTTAGCCTCCGACACTCCCCCTCACTGAGGATGGAAACCCAAGAAGTTCAAGGGGTTTCGGCCTGCTGGAAGCCCACCGCTCGATGGACAAGAACAAGATCATCGAAGCCGCCGCGAAGCTCGTCGCGAAGGGCGCCTACGACAAAGCCATCAAGGAGTACCAGAAGGTCCTGGAGGTCGACCCGAAGGACATCCGGGTCCTCCAGAAGATGGGGGAGCTGTACCAGAAGAAGAACGACAACCCTCAGGCGGCGCACTTCTTCACCAAGGTCGCTGAGAGCTACTCGTCCGACGGCTTCTTCCTGAAGGCCGTCGCGCTCTACAAGCAGGTCCTCAAGCTCAATCCGAACCTGCTCGAGGTGAACCTCAAGCTGGCGGAGCTCCACCAGCAGCTCGGACTGATGTCCGAGGCGATGGCGTACTTCCAGATTGTCGCCAACCACTACGACAAGGCGGGCGACACCAAGTCGTCGCTCGATACCTTGAAGAAGATGGTGGATCTCGACCCGGAGAACGTGGCGTCGAAGATCAAGCTGGCGGAGCTGTACGCGCGCGAGAACATGACGCGCGAGGCGGCGCAGGAGTTCAAGCGCGCCGCCGAGTACCTCAAGCGCAACAGCCGCGCCGACGACTGGCTCCGCGTCGCCGAGCGCCTCTCCGCGCTCGAGCCGGACAACCTGCCGCTCTCGAAGGAGCTGGCGACGTCGTACCTGCAGCGCGGCGACCAGAAGCGCGCGCTGGCGAAGCTGCAGGTCTGCTTCAAGGCGGACGGCCGCGACGTCGAGACGCTCACGCTGCTCGCGCAGGCGTTCCAGGGCCTGGGCCAGACGTCGAAGACGGTCTCCGTCTACAAGGAGCTGGCCAAGATTCATCAGGAGCGCGGCCGGCTCACGGAGTCGGAAGCCGTCTGGACGCAGATTGAAGTGCTGGACCCACAGGACCCGGACCTGCTCGCGCGCCGCGCGCCCGAGCCTGCGCCCGCGGCCCCGCAGCCTGCCGCCGCGCCTCAGCCCGCGCCGCGCCCCGCGGCCCCGCAGCCCGCCGCAGCGGCGCCCGCGCCGGCGCCCGTGGCGCCGCCGCCTCCCGCGGGGATGGGGCGCGAACAGCTCTCCAAGCTGCTCACGGAGACGGACGTCTACGTCAAGTACGGGCTCCACGACAAAGCGCTGGAGCACCTGCGCAAGGTGTTCTCCGTCGACCCGGAGAACCTCGACGCCCACGAGAAGGCGTACCAGATCTACGTCGCCTCCGGGAACATGGCGCAGGCGTCCGAGCAGCTGCTGAACGTGCTGCGCCTGTGCACGCGCTCGGCGGAGGTCCAGCGCGCGCAGCCGTACCTGGCCACCATCCTCCAGGAGAATCCCGCCCATCCCGAGGTGCCCGCGTTCCTGTCCGTGCTGCGCACGGACGGGCCCGTGGTCGCCGCGCCGTCGACGGTGTCGATGGTGGAGTCGGTGGGCGAGGACGCCATCCTGGTGGACTCCAGCGACGACGAGATTCTCGTCGCGCCGCCGCCGGAAGACGCGCTGCTTCATCCGCCGGGCGACGAGCTGGCGCTGGCCACGTTGCCCTCGCACGACTCGGACGAGGTCATCGAGGAGGACAGCGACTCCACCGTCATCAGCGAGGAGGCGCTCGTCGGCGAGGCCATCACCTCGGGTGAGTTCGAGGTGTACGGGTCGACGGAGCCGGAGGACCTGGCCGCCGCGTCGGTGGATGAGACGCTGGTGACGGACGACGGCGGCCTCGGGTTGTCGGACGAGCCCGGCATGGGCTTCACCGACGATGAGCCCCTGGTCGCTTCCGGTGACGAGGACCTGACGGGGGCCACGGCGTACTCGGTCGACGACGAGTCGCTGGTGGACGACGGCGCGGCCACGTCCATGGAGGCGCTGTCGCTCGGTGACGAGGACGAGCCGCAGCCCACGCAGATGCACGCGCCCACGCAGGCGCTGCTCGACGAGGCCTCTCCGGACACGCTGCAGCTCCCCACGTTCGACGACGAGGCGCCGCCTCCGCTGGGCATGGAGGACGTGCCCACGCGCGTGGGCGCCGCGCCGCTGACGGCCGCGGACCTGGACGAGGACCCGTTCGGTGGGCCCGCCCTGGGCGACCCGATGGAGTTCGAGGAGCCGACCGCCTCGCATGCCGTCGTCGCCCTCGAGGACGAGCCTGTCGTCGAAGAGCCCGTCGTGGAGGAGTCGGCGGACCTGGTCGCGGCCGAGGAGCCGGAGCCGGTTTCGTACGAGGAGCCTGTCTCGTTCGAAGAGCCGGTCTCCTACGAAGAGCCCGAGGTCGAGCCCGCGCCCGTCGCGGAAGTCGAAGCCGAGAGCGCTCCCGAGGAAGACGAGCCCGCGGCCGAGGAGTGTGACGAGGCGTCGTTCTTCCTCGACCAGGGGCTGTTCGAGGAGGCGCGCGAAATCCTCGAGACGGTGATGATTGCCTTCCCGGGCCACGCGCGCGCCGCCGAGCTGATGGAGCGGCTCGAGGCGGCGGAGGCGGGGGGCGCCGCGGAGGCCGAGCCCGCGGAGCCGGCGCATGTCCCGGCCGTGCAGCCCGTCACGGACGCCTTCGCCGACGAGCCCGCGGAGGAGACCACGGGCGAGCGCGACGCGTTCGACCTGGCGGCGGAGCTCGCGGGGGAAATCGACAACTTCGGCGACGATGCCGGGGCCACCCCGCTGCCCGCCGAAGAGGACTTCCAGTACTCGGTGGAGGAGGTCTTCTCCGAGTTCAAGAAGAGCCTGGCCAAGGTGGTGAAGCCCGAGGACGTGGACACGCACTACGACCTGGGCATCGCCTACAAGGAAATGGGCCTGCTGGACGACGCGCTCCACGAGTTCGACGTGGCCCGTCAGGGCAGCGTGGGCACCAAGCGCGAGCTCGACTGCATCACCATGATGGGCATGCTCCAGCTGCTGCGGGGCGACGCGGCCGCGGCCGTGGAGGCCTTCCGCGAGGGCCTGAGCAACCCCCATGCGACGGGTGAGGCGGCGAAGGCGCTGGGCTTCGAGCTCGCGGCGGCCTACGAGGCGCAGGGTGACGAGGGCCGGGCGCTCTTCCACTACCAGCGGGTGGCCGCGCTGGACGCGAAGTACCGCGACGTCTCCGGGCACGTGTCCCGGCTTGCCGCGACCGCGGAGCCGGTGGAGGATCTGGTTCCGACGGCGTCCGCCAACGGGGCCAAGGCGAGCAGCACGCCTGCGCCGGCGGCACCCACCACGACTCCGATTCCATCAGCTGGCGCGTCCAAGGCGCGCAAGGTCGGCTACCTGTAGTTGCACCCCCCGAGGTCCGGCGAGCCCATGACTACGTACCTGGACTTCTTCGAGCTGACCCAGGAGCCCTTCTCCAACGCTCCGGTCAGCCGCTTCTATTACAACTCCGCGCAGCACTCGCAGGCGCTCACCCGGCTGATGCACGCGGTGAGCTACATGAAGGGCCTGTCCATCCTCGTCGGTGACATCGGCGCGGGAAAGACGACGCTGGCCCGCCGCATGCTCGACTCGCTTCCGGAGTCCGAGTACGAGGCCGCGCTGCTGGTCATCATCCACTCGGGCATCACCGCCAACTGGCTGCTGCGCCGCATCGCGCTCCAACTGGGCGTGGAGAACCCCGCGCAGGAGAAGCTGGCGCTGCTGTCGCAGCTCTACCAGCGGCTGCTCCAAATCTACGAGTCCGGCAAGAAGGCCGTCGTCCTCATCGACGAGGCGCAGATGCTGGAGACGCGCGAGCTGATGGAGGAGTTCCGGGGGCTGCTCAACCTGGAAGTGCCGGAGCGCAAGCTCATCTCCTTCGTCTTCTTCGGCCTGCCGGAGATTGAAAAGAACCTGAAGCTGGACGCGCCGCTCGCGCAGCGCGTGGCCATGCGCTACCGGCTGGAGCCCTTCACCGCCGAGTCCACCGAGGCCTACGTCAAGCACCGCCTCCGGCTCGCGGGCTGCCCGCGGATGCCCTTCAGCCCCGAGGCGCTGCTGGCCGTGCACCAGCACTCGTCCGGCTCACCCCGCGTCATCAACACCCTGTGTGACAACGCGCTCTTCGAGGCGTTCCTGGCGCGCGAGCAGACGGTGTCCGCGGAGCTGGTCCACCGCATCGGGAAGAACCTGGGGCTGCTCGGGGTGAACACGTCCGCCGGGCAGGCAGCCGAGCGACCGAGCGCTCCCGCGAACGCGCTCCCTCGGACGACGAGCAGCAAGGTGGACCTCGCGGAGATCGACCGCTACCTCGAAGGGCTGGGTAAACTGTAGCGGCTTTGTCCACTCAGAGCCGCCACGGTGCGCGCAGGGCGCTGCTGTTGGTGCTCCTCGTCTTGTCGGGGAGCGTGCTCCTGTTGCGCATGCCGGAGTCCTGGGAGCTGGCCTGCACCTTGGGCCGCAGGCACCTGCCGGAAGTGACGGGGTTGGATGTCGGCCTCGGCCGCTGCGAGTTGGATCCGCTCGGCTCCCGCGTGGTGGTGCACGGCTTCTCGCTCTTCCTCCCGGGGACGGACACGCCGCTGGTGGCGGTGGACCGCGCGGAGGTGCAGCTCGGCTTCCTTCAGCCCTTGCGCGGGCGGCTGACGCTGGCGCGCGTGGCGGCGTCGCGGCCGCGCGTGGTGCTCGACCTGTCGCAGCCGCGCGCCCCCAAGGAGCCGAAGCCGGCCTTCTGTTTCCTGGAGCCGCTGGAGCGCCTGCGCGTGGCGAAGCTGGACATCGCTGGCGCGGAGCTGCGGCTCGCGCTGCCGGAAGGCCGGCGCGTGGAGGTGGACGAGCTGAACGTCCACTGGGACGAACAGTGGGGCGTCATCGAGCTCGACGTGGAGGCCCGGCGGGGGCTCATCCGTCTGGGGCCGGACGGGCGGGAGCTGACGCTGGGGCAGCTCGTGGTGGCGGGCGCGCTCGACCCGGATGAGGCCCTGTTGGAGCTGGAGCGCGCGGAGGTGTCGCTGGATGACATCACCACCACCGTGTCGGGCCGCGTGGACTCGCTGTGCTCGCCGCGGCTGGCCCTGGACGCGCAGGTGTTCCTCCCGCTGCGCTCGCTGTATCAGGCCCGGCTGATTCCCAGCCCCGCCACGGGCCACCTCTGGTCGCGCGTCTCCATCGCGGGGAAGGCGACGTCCCCCGCGGTGTCCCTGGAGCTGTCGGGCAACAGCCTGGGCTACGCGCAATTCGGCCCGACGAACCTCAGCGCGCGCCTGTCGTATTCGGGCGACGAGGTCCTCCTGGAGGACCTCACCATCCCCGTGGGCGCGGGCAAGGTCCACGCGACGGGGCGCCTGGGCCTCACGCCCAACTTCCCGCTGGAGGTGACGCTGGCGACGGAGGACGCGTCACTGGGCCGCATCCTGGACCGCGCGGGCGTGAAGGGCTCCTGGGTGGACTTCCCGGCGACGCTGGACGCGCACCTGACGGGCAACCTGCTGCCGAAGTTCTCGCTGTCGGGGCCGTTGGATTTGCGCACGGGCCGCTTCGTGCTGGCCACGCACGCGTTCGATGCGCAGCCGCGTGACGGGCTCACCATCCTCTCCTTCGAGAAGGGCCGGGCGCAGGGGCAGGTGAAGATTCAGCCGGACCGCGTGGCCTTCAGCAACGTCTCGGTGGAGACGGGCCACTCGCGGGTGACGGCGGACGTGGCGTTGCTGCTCTCCGGCGGGCTGGGCCTGGACATCCAGGGCAAGGGTGACGTGGACCTGGAGGACTTCGGCCACATCGCGGGCCTGCCCTGGGCCGGACGCGGGAGCGCGACGTACTCGATTACGGGCCCGGCCGCGGACGTGAAGGTGGCCGCGGGCCTGTCCTTCCGCGACTTCGAGTTCTGGAACCTGTCGCTGGGCGTGCTTCAGGGGAAGCTGGCCTACAAGGACAACGTGCTCACGTTCCCCGCCTTCTCCGGGCAGAAGGGGCGCACGCCGTACTACGGCAAGGCCGGGGTGAACTTCGGGCGGCTGCTCAACCTCCGCCTGGAAGTGAATGTCCCGCAGGGCCGCTCGGAGGACCTGGTGGACGTGGTGGCGGGGCTGAGTCCCTCGCTCGCGGTGATGCAGGGCACGCTGCGCGGGACGGCCGCAGGCCGTGTCGAGGTGGACAGCCCGGTGGAGAAGCTGGAGGGGTTGGTGGCCTTCGACCTGAAGGACACCACCTACTACGGGCGGCGCATGGGCGACGGTGAGGCCCGGCTGCGCTTCGTCGATGGCAAGGCCATGGTGCTGGAGCGCACCACCCTCACGGGGCCACTGGGCCGGACCTGGGCGGAAGGCACGTTCACCTTCGCGGGCGGCCTGGACTACCGCTTCGGTGGAGACGGGCTGTCGCTGGCCGAGGCCGTGGACCCCGAGCTCGCCGGGCGCATGGGCATCCAAGGCACGATGGTCATGGACGGCGTCGTGTCCGGCACCGCGGACGTGCCCGTGGTGGACCTGACGCTGCGCGCGCCGCGCGTCACCTTCGCCGAGCGGAACCTGGGCGCCATGGACCTCACCGGGAAGATGGTGGGGAAGAGCTTCGAGGTGTGGGGCCACCCCTTCCGGGACGCGCAGGGCCGCATCCTCATGAAGGTGCAGGAAGGGTGGCCCTATGAAGCCCAGGGCTCCTTCGCCCTCCCGGAGATTCGCCCGCTGCTGCCGGACGCGCCGATGTGGGCGGGCGTCAGCGGGTCGCTCGCGGGCACGCTGAACGCGAAGGGGCTGTTGCTGGAGCCCGCGGGCTCTCAGGTGAATGCCACCGTGGAGCGGCTGGCCCTCTCGCGCGAGGACCTGCGCGGGGAGAACGCCGGGCCCATCGTGCTCGCCTACGCGGGGGGACGCACGGACGTGCAGCCCTTCCGCTTCAAGGGGCAGCACGTGGACCTGACGCTCGGCGGCTGGATGAGCCCGCGCGGGCTGGACGTCACGCTGCGTGGCGGCCTGGACGTGCGCCTGCTGGAGTCACTGATGCCAGCCATGGTGGAGCGGGCCTCCGGGCGCATCACCGTGGACGCTGGCGCCTCCGGCACGCTGGACAAGCCCTCCGTGATGGGGACGGCGGAGCTGTTCGACATGCGGCTGGCGATGCGGGACTGGCCCGTCCAGGTGCGCAACATGTCCGGGCGCGTGGAGATGACGGGGCAGCGCGTGTTGGTGGAGCACCTGCAGGGGCAGCTCAACGAGGGCCGGGTGTCCGCGCGGGGCGACGTGCGCCTGGAGCGCTTCCTGCCGCAGCGGCTGGGACTCACCGTGCAGTTGGACGAGGTGCCGTACCGCTTCACGGAGGACCTGCCCGCGACCTACTCCGGCCTGCTCCAGGTGGTGGGGCCGCCCAAGGGCTTCACCGTCACCGGCGGTATCGACATCGTGAAGATGCGCTACCAGAAGCCGCTGGACGTGGAGTCCCTGCTGAAGACGCTCCAGAAGCGCACCGCGCACCCGGCGGCGCTGAGCGCCGCGTCCGCTTCCGGCGAGCCCCCCAAGCCGTGGGTCTTCTGGGACGTGAACGTGCACTTCGGCGACGTCCGGGTGGACAACAACCTGGCCAAGGCCCGGCTGCTCGGCGACGTGCGGCTGACGGGGACTGACTTGCGGCCGGGGTTGCTGGGACGGGTGGAACTGGCGGAGGGCAGCCAGGCGTTCTTCCGCAACAACCCCTTCACCATCAACCAGGGGCAGCTGGAGTTCCAGGACGCCACGCAAATCGACCCCGTCTTCGAGGTCCAGGCCCAGACTCTGGTGCGGGAGTTCGTCGTCCGGCTCCACGCCTTCGGCAAGGTGGCGGACCCGCAGATTCTGCTGTCGTCCGAGCCGGCGCTGGTGGAGGGGGACATCATCTCCCTGCTGACCCTGGGGTTCACCTCGTCGGACCAGGACACGGCGGCCTCGGCGGGCGCCGGCCTGGCGGCCGAGGCCCTCTTCAACGTGTCGGGCCTGGACCGGCAGCTCCAGCGGTTCCTTCCCAGCAATCCGGTGTTGAGGGATTTGTCCCTGCAGATTTCGACCACCTACAACGACGCCACCCGGCAAGCGGAGCCGACCGCGCAACTGGAGTCGAAGTTCCTGAGCGAGCAGCTTAAAATCGGTATGACGCAACCCGTGAGCGGGCGCGGCACGCGGGCGCGCGCCGAGTACCGTTTCGATGACCGACTCTCCGCGCAGGCCCAGTGGGACAACGAGAACAACGAAGCCTCGTTTGGAAACCTCGGGCTCGAGCTGAAGCTGAGCTGGGAGGTCGAGTAGCCCGCGCCTGCGCGTTGCTGGCGCTGGTGGGGCTCTGCGTGCTCTTCACGCCTCCCGCGCACGCGCGGGGCGAGGACGGCGGCGCGTTCGGCGCCGAGGTCGTCGCGGTGGAGCTGCACCTTCCGGGCGGCGCCGACGCGCAGGGCTTGAGCGAGCTGGTGGGGGTGCGCAAGGGACAGACGCTGACGCCAGGCGCGGTGCGGCGCTCGGTGGAGCGGCTGTGGGCCACGGGCCGTTTCACGGACGTGGTGGCGCGCACGGAGGCGGTGAAGGGCGGGGTGCGGCTGATGTTCCAGCTGACGCCCGTGGCCCGGCTGGCGCGGCTGCGCTTCGAGCACAATGGCGTGCTGTCGGACGGCGAGCTCCTGGAGGCCAGCGGCCTCCTCGAGGGCGGGCCGCTGGACGCGGAGGAGCTGGACGGCGCGGTGGCGGCCGTGCTCCAGGCGTACCAGCGCAAGGGCTACGACGCGACGAAAGTCACCGTGACGCAGGAGCCGGTGACGAACGGCACCGCGGTGGTGTTCTCCGTCTCGGAAGGCCTGCCCACGCGGGTGCGGCAGGTGACCTTCTCCGGCAGCCCCGGGCTCCCGTTGCACCGGCTGCTGGAGATTCTGGAGCTCCGGCCGGGGCAGGTGTTCGACCGGGCGCGGCTCACCGGCTCGCTGGACCAGCTGCGCACGCTGATGCGCGAAGAGGGCTACTGGCGCGCGCAGGTGGGGGCGCCCGCGGTGATGGTGGAGGGCAGCTTCGCGTCCGTGGCGGTGCCATTGGCGGCGGGCCCCAAGTACCTGCTGCGCTTCCATGGCAACCGGCACTTCTCCTCGGAGGTGCTGCAGCGCGTGCTCGCGCATGACGTCTCGGAGCCCATGGACGAGGTGGTCGCGGGCCGCCTGGCGCGCCGCGTGGAGGCCTTCTACCGGTACCGGGGCTTCCTCGACGTGCGAGTGCGCCCCCGCGAGGTGCTCCGGCCCGATGGCGAGGCGGCGGCGTTGGTGTTCGACGTGGAGGAAGGGCACGTGACGCGCGTCACCGACGTGCGCTTCCACGGCAGCGCGGGGCTGCCCGCGGACACCTTGCGCGCGTTGCTGGCGGGGCGGGTGCTGGCGGGCATGACGCGCCCGGAGCTGGACCTGCCGATGCGCGATGACCCGATGGATGCCGAGGGGCGCCACGGCCTCGGCGCGCCCGGAGTCTCGCCCCCGCCGCCACCCTCCACGGTGTACGTGGAGGACGCGTGGCAGGACGCGCTGGAGGCCATGAACGAGGCCTACCGCGAGCAGGGCTACCTCTCCGCGGCGGTGACCTTCCGGGGGCTGACGGTGGACGTGAAGGCCCGCACGGCGGTCGCGGACTTCGACGTGGTGGAGGGCCCTCAGGCGAAGCTGGTGAAGGTGGAGTTCGAGGGCGTGCCCCAGGGGCTGTCCTCCTGGGCCCTGGGCCGCCGCGTGAGTGAAGGCGAGCCGCTGAGCTTCGACGCGGTGGAGTCCTCGCGCCAGGTGCTCGAGCAGGAGCTGGGACGGCAGGGCTACCTCTTCGCGCGCGTCACCACGGAGACGGGCGTGGTCGAGGATGGGACGCAGGCGACCGTCACCTTCCGCGCGGACGCGGGCCCGCAGGTGAAGGTGGGCAAGATTCTGGTGCAGGGCCTGACGCGCACCGACCCGGACCTGGTGTTGGCCAACCTGGCGGTGGTGGAGGGCAAGCCCGTCTCGTTGGACGAGCTGACGGAGGGGCAGCGCCGCCTGGCCCGGCTCGGCGTGTTCCGCCAGGTGGACGTGGCGCTGGCCGACCCCACCCGCCGCGAGGAGACCAAGGACGTGATGGTGTCCGTCCAGGAGCGGCCCCGGCTGGATGGCCAGGTGTCCGGTGGCTACTTCCTGGTGGACGGTCCGCGAATCACCCTGGACACGGCGTACCGCAACCTGGACGGCCTGGGGCTCAGCCTGCTGGCGCGAGGGAAGATCAACTACGCGGGCTGGGGCGCGGAGGCGCTGTCCCGGGACAGGCGCATCGCGTGTCAGCAGGTGGGGCTGGGCGGCGGCGCGGCGCCGGGGTGTGACTTGGAGCTCCAGGGCCTCGCCGGCTTCGGTGGCCGTGGCAACCTCGCGCTGGCGCAGCCGCGGTTGTTCTTCCTGCTGCCGTTGCAGGTGGGGGCCCGGCTGGACCTCATTGGCGAGCGCATCCACCGGCCGTCGTACGTCTCCACGCGATTCGCCGCGGCCGCGGCCACGGACTGGGCGGTGGCGCCGTGGCTCAACCTGTCGCTGTCCTACGAAGTGGAGAACAACCGGCTGCGCTCGCGCGCGGGCGTGCTGGAGCTGCTCAACCGCGCCGACCAGGAGCGGCTGCGCTACCCGTTCGGCGACTTCGCGCTGCACTCGCTGCGGCCCACGGCCACGCTCGACTTCCGCGACGACCCGGCCAACCCTCGGCGCGGCATCGTGTTCGTCTCCAGCGCGGAGTTCACCCGGGGCTTGAGCGTGCGTCCCACCGACGTCGCCGGCAACCGCGTGGACGCGTACCCCATCGACGGCGTGAAGCTGTCCGGCAGCCTGAGCGGGTACATCCCCCTGGGGCGCCGGGCGAGCGTGGCGCTGTCCGCGCGCGCGGGCACCATCCTCCCGCTGGAGGAGCAGGCGCAGGCCATCGGCTCGAAGCTGTTCTACCTGGGCGGCTCGTCGAGCCTGCGGGGCTTCCGGGAAGACGGCGTGTTGCCCGAGGATGTGCGCGGGGTCTTGCAACAGCGCCTGCGGGACTGCCGGGCGCTGATTTCGCCCGCGGGATGCCCCGCGGAGCTGAAGGCCGTCCTCGCGGGCCAGGTGCCCACGAGCCAGGGCGGCGAGCTCTTCACCCTGGGCAAGGCGGAGCTGCGCCTGCCGGCCTTGTCCTCCGTGGACCTGGGCCTGTTCTTCGAGGCGGGCAACCTGTGGCTGGACCGGACGCAGTTCGAGCCGGGCCGGCTGCGCTACGCGGCGGGCGCGGGCCTGCGCTACGTGACGCCCGTGGGTCCGCTGGCCTTCGACGTGGGCTTCAACCTGGACCCGGACGAGTCCATCAACGAGGCCACCACGCAGTTCCACTTCAGCATCGGCACGTTCTGAGGAAGGCGAGGGCGCGCATGCGTTGGCGGAGCTGGGTGGTGGGCTTGGGGCTCTGGGGCGCCGTCGCCGGGTGCGGGCATTCGAAGTCCGCCGCCGCGGGGCCCGAGCGGCCGAAGTGGATGCCTCCCGAGGGCACGTGTCCCCGGGGCGCCTTGCTCCAGATGGAGCGCCTGGGCCTGAAGCCGGGGGACAAGGTGCCCGTCATCGTGGACGCCATCCAGGACCACCCCGGGCCGGCGCGCTACAACTACAGCTTCGTGATTGCGCTGCCGCGCGACACCGGGGAGCAGCAGCTTCCGGGCGCGCGCATCGGCGGGCGCCTGTACGTGACGAAGCACCGCGTCTTCGGCCGGTATGACCGCATCTTCCTGCCGGAGTCCGGCGCGTCGGTGCCCTTCTGCGGCATCCTCCTGGATGCGCGGTGGGACCGGGACGGGGAGGGCCTGATTGCCTACCCCAGCCCGATGAAGGGCTTCTCCGTGGTGCAGGACAACACGGGCGTCATCCAGGTGGTGGACCGGTATCCCTGAGACGTGGAGTACAGTCTCCACCGTGTTCTACGCGTGCGTGCGTGCAGTGGTGGCCCTGTGCCTGCGTCTCTTCTACCGGGTGAAGGTGAATGCCCCGGCGCTGGAGCCGGCAGGCCCGGTGCTCTTCGTGGGCAACCACCCGAACGGGCTCATCGACCCGGCGTTGGTGTTCATCCTCACGCAGCGCAAGGTGACCTTCCTGGCGAAGGCCCCCCTGTTCCGGATGCCCGTCATCGGCTGGCTCCTCAAGGGTCTGGACGCGCTGCCCGTGTACCGGAAGCAGGATGACCCCACGAAGATGGGCGGCAACGAAGGCACGCTGGACGCCGCCAAGGGCGCGCTGGTGCAGGGCCGCGCCATCACCATCTTCCCCGAGGGGAAGAGTCACTCCGAGCCCGGGCTCGCCGAGCTGAAGACGGGCGCGGCGCGCATCGCCCTGAACGCGGCGAAGGCCGGCGCGGCCGTGCGCATCGTCCCCGTGGGGCTCACCTACGCGGAGAAGCACGTGTTCCGCAGCGAGGTGCTCATCGACGTAGGGCCCGCCATCGACGTGCAGGCCTTCCTCCCCGCGGACGCCGCCGCCGAGCCCGACGCCGTGCGCGGCCTGACGGAGCGCATCGCGGAGGGACTGCGCGCGGTGACGCTCAACCTGGAGCAGTGGGCGGACCTCCCGCTGGTGCAGCTCGCCGAGCAGCTCTTCGCCTTCAGGCAGGGTGGGGCGCTCGACGCGGAGCGGCTCCGGCTGTGGGCGCGAGGCGTCCAGCTCTTCCGCACGCAGGAGCCCGAGCGCTTCGAGGGGCTCCGCGAGCAGTTCGCCGCGTTCCAGCACCGGCTGGGGCTGGTGCGGGCGACGGGGCCCGAGGACCTGGCGCTCGTCTACCGCCCCGGAAACGTGGTGCCCTTCGTGGTGAAGAACCTGTTGGCGCTCGTCTTCGGGCTGCCGCTGTTCGCGCTCGGGCTGGGCCTGTTCTGGCTGCCGTATCAGGTGCCCCGGCTCGCCAGCCGCCGCGCCGAGCTGGACGTGCAGGCGACGGTGAAGTTCCTCACCGCCTTCGTGGTGGCGCTGGTGTGGTGGGGCGCGCTGACGACCGCGGCGGCCGTCTGGGGCGGCGCGGTGCTGGCGGTGGCCGTCTTCGTGGCGGTGCCGCCCCTGGCGTTGTTCACCCTCTACTTCTCCGAGCGGTGGGGCGCGCTCCAGCGGGACATCCGGGTGTTCTTCACGCTGGGCAACCGCGCACGGCTCAAGGCGCTGCTGCTCGCGGAGGGCGAGCGGCTGGCCTCGGAGGTGGAGCGCCTGGCCGATGAGTACCGGCCCCGGCTGGATGCCTCCGTCCGGAGCTAACGCTCCCGGGGCACGGCTTCGCGGAACAGCTTGGCGCCCACCAGCAGCGCGAGGCCGCCCAGGAGGACGGGCAGCGCGTTCATCGCGATGGCGGTGCGCAGGCTGGACGCGTCCGCGATGTTGCCGATGAGGGTGGGGGAGATGGCGTCACCCAGCAGGTGGATGCACAGCACGTTCAGCCCCATGGCGAAGGCGCGGAACGCGGGCGGCACGCAGTTGACGATGGCCGCGTTGATGGGCCCGCTGTTGAGGAAGATGAGGAACTGGGCCACGGCGATGGCCGCGAACGTGGGGCCCACCGCGTCCAGTTGCACCGCCAGGAACATGCACGGCGACGCGAGCAGCAGGCCGACGCCGGACATCCACAGGCCGCCGCCCTCGCGCTTGCGGTCGAGCTTGTCGCCCAGCCACCCGCCCGCCAGCGTCCCCAGCAGCCCCGCCACCGCGGTGATCGCGCCGAAGATGAAGCCCGAGCTGTCCTGCGCCAGGCCCCGCTCACGCACCAGGTACGTGGGCATCCAGAAGCCCAGGCCGCCAATGGAGAACGTCATCAGCGTGTAGCCCGCCGTCACCGCCCAGAAGGCCGCGTTGCGTGCCAGGCCCTTCAGGCCGACCATGAAGGGCAGCTTCGCCTGGGCTTCCGGGCCGTCCATGGCGCCGCGCTGCGGCTCCGGCATGAAGAAGGCCATGGCGCCCAGAATCAGGCCGGGAACGCCGCCCGCGAAGAAGGCGACGTGCCACGAGTACGCCTGCGTCAGCCACCCGCCCAGGCCGTAGCCCGCCGCCGCGCCCACGGGAATGGCGATGTAGAAGAACGCCAACATCCGCGTGCGTTGGGTGCGCGGGTACAGGTCCGAGATGATGCTGGGCGCCACCGCGCCGTAACCCGCCTCACCGATGCCAATCACCGCGCGGGCGAGCAGCAGCGCGCCGAACGACGTGGCCAGGCCGCTGGCGCCGGTGGCGAGGCTCCAGAGAATCACGCCGCCCGCGACCAGCAGCCGCCGCGGATAGCGGTCCCCGAGGAACCCGCCCAGCGGCGAGGCCAGCATGAACACCACGATGAACATGGTGCCCAGCAGGCCGGACTGCGTGTCGTTGATGCCGAATTCCTGCTGGATGCCCGGCAAGGCCACCGCGACGATGTAGCGGTCGAGGTAGTTGACCAGGTTGATGAGGGTGAGGATGAGCAGCGCATAGCCGGCGTTGGCGGCGGGCGCTGCGGACGCGGCCGGTGTGGCCGCGGGTTGGGCGTTCATGGAGAGGTGGCTCCGGCTCCGAAGCGGTGCGCGAGCAGGCCCCAGCGCAGGCCCCTGTCACTCACCCGGCACGAATCCAGGCCCAGGGCCTTCACCGCTTCGAGCAGGATGAGCGTGCCCGCGGGGATGACATCCGCGCGCTTGGGCTGCATGCCGGGCAGGGCGCGCCGCTGCTCCAGCGGCATGGCGCACAGCCGGTCCGTCAGCGAGGACAGCTCGCCTACGGACAGTGAGCCGCCATGGACCTGCTCCGCGACATAGGGGTCGATGGCGTGCTGCACGGCGTACACCGTCGTCACCGTGCCGGCCACGCCCACCAGGGCCGCGCCGGGCGGGGGCGCGGGGAGCGTCCGGAACGTCTCCTTCAGGTGCGCCTCGACGCGCGCGCGGTCCTCGGGCGTCATCGGGTCCGAGCGGACGAAGCGCTCCGTCATGCGCACCGCGCCCACGTCGAAGCTGTGGCGGAAGTCCACGTGGCCGCCGCGGTTGCCGTAGATGAACTCGGTGGAGCCGCCGCCGATGTCGAGCACCAGCAGGGGCCCGGCGGCGTCCGCCGCGAAGTCCGCGTGCACCGCGGCGAAGGACAGCTCCGCCTCCATGGCGCCGGAGATGATTTCCACCGTCACGTCCGCGCGGGCCTTGGCGGCGGCCAGGAACTCCGCGCCATTCTCCGCGTCACGCGCGGCGCTGGTGGCGGAGACGGCGATGCCTTCGGCGCCCAGGGCGCGCGCCTCGCTGGCGAAGGACTCCAGCACCTGGAGCGTCGCCTCCATGCCCTCGGCGGAGAGGCGTCGCGTCGCGTCCACGCCCCGGCCCAGGCGGGTGATTTCCGCACGCTCCTTCACGGCCTCGAAGCGGCCGTCTGGACTGCGCTCGGCGACGAGCAGCAGCACCGAGTTGCTTCCCACATCGATGGTGGCGAAACGCGACATGCGCGGCAGCCTACTCAACGCAGCAGCGCTTCCAAAGCACTGCCCAGGGCCTCGTAATCCGCGGGGGTGTTGTAGAGCTGGGCGGAGATGCGCACATGCCTGTGCGGGGGCCGGGGCCAGGGGGTGATTTGCGCCTCGATGCGGTACGTGTCGAAGAGGCGCAGGTGGAGCGGATCCACGTAGAGCGGGGGCGGGGGAGGCTCCGGGAAGCCGTCGGGCAGGCCCACCGTGGCCATGCTGCCCACCATGTCCTCAGGGCAGGCCGGCTGGGTGCCCAGCCGCGCGCACAGCTTGTTTTGCGCCGCGAGGGCCTTGGCCCGGTTGGAGGCCATGACCTCCGGCCAGCCGCCGGGGAGCAGCCCGCCCACGACGCGAATCGCCTCGGGGACGCAGAGCATGGGGGACGGGTCGTGCGTGCCCGTCCAGTCGAAGTCCAGGCGGAACCGCGAGCGGTCCGTCCTCCGGGAGTTGTGCCCGTGGCTGATGGACAGCGGCTTGATGGCGTCCTGGAGGTCCCTGCGGACGTGGAGGAACGCGGCGCCCTTGGGCGCGCACAGCCACTTGTGGCAGTTGCCGGTGTAGTAACCCGCGCCCAGCGTGCGCAGGGACAGCGGCAGCATTCCCGGGCCGTGCGCGCCGTCCACCAGCGTCTCCACGCCGCGCGCCTTCAGTTCGGAGATGAGCTGCGCCAGCGGCATCACCAGTGCCGTCTGACTGGAGACGTGGTCCACCAGGAGCAGGCGCGTGCGCGGCGTCACGTGCGGCAGCACCGCGTCCATCACCGCCTGCGCGGATGGCACCGGCCAGGGCAGCTTCGCCACCACCACCTTCGCGCCCCATTGCGAGGCCACGAAGTCCAGCGCGTTGCGGCTGGCGTTGTACTCGTGGTCGGTGGTGAGCAACTCGTCGCCCGGGGCGAAGCGCAGCGAGCGCAGCACCGTGTTGACGCCCGCAGTCGCGTTGGGGACGAAGCCCAGGTCATCCGCGTCCGCGTCGAGGAACGCTGCGAGCGCGGTGCGAGCGTCGTCCAGGAGCGGTTCGATTTCGCGGTGGAGGAAGCGCACCGGTTCGGCTTCCAGGCGGGCGCGGAGCTCGGCCTGACGCTGGAGGACGGCAGTGGGGCAGGCCCCGAACGAACCGTGGTTCAGGAAGACGACCTCGGGGTCCAGGCTCCAGTGGCTTCGGAAGGACGCGCTCATGCGGGAGACTCGAACCGAGCGCGCCCGGCCTGTCAACGCCGGTGCGTTCCATCCGGCAGGCCCGCGCCGCCGGGAAGGGCGGACGTCCGGGGCATGGCTTGCCCGTTCCCGCCGTCGGCCCCGAGTTGCTGGGAAGGGAGAGCGTCCGGGCTCTGGCGTGTCGGTTCCAGCACGCAGGCCCGGGGCGCCAGGAAGGGAGAACGTCCGGGCCCTGGCTTTCGGGGCCGGCGTGCCTCGACCGCGGCACGCCGGGAGGGAGGGGCCGTGACGCCCGCTCCCGTGGGGGCTGTTCGCTACTGCGCCTGCGGCAGCGCCGACCAGTCCGGCGTCTGGTACACGCCCTTCTCGGCGCGCAGCGGCAACTGGTTGTTTCCGTCCGCCGTCATCACGTAGAGCTGCGAGCCGCCGTTGCGCGTGGACGTGAAGACGATGAGCCGGCCGTTGGGCGAGAACGCGGGCTCCTCGTTGCTGCCCTGGTCCTGCGTGAGGCGCGTCACCTTGCCCGTCTCGACGTTGATGGTGAAGAGGTCGAAGGCGTTGCGCTCATCGCGCGCCGTGAAGACGATGAGGTCTCCGCGCGGCGACCAGTCCGGCGTCTGGTTGTAGTTGCCCTGGAAGGTGAGCCGCCGCACGCTCGTGCCGTCCGCGTTCATCACGTAGACCTGCGGGCTGCCGCCCCGGTTGGACACGAAGGCGATGCGCTTGCCGTCCGGCGACCAGGTGGGGCTGGTGTTGAGGCCATAGGGCGTGTCGGTGAGCGCGCGGTTGCCGCTGCCGTCGGCGTTGGCCACGTGAATCTGCGCGCTCTCGCCCTCCGCCAGCGAGTAGGCGATGCGCTTGCCGTCCGGAGAGAAGGCCGCGCCGGTGGCCATCTGCCCACCGGAGATGACGGAGCGGGCCTCGCCGCCGGGCGCCTGCACGTAGATGTCCGGGCGGTTCTTCCGGTACGTGGTGAAGGCGACCTGCGAGCCGTCCGGGCTCAGCCCGGGGAGGATGTTGATGCCGCCCTTGGTGAGGGCGCGGGCGTTGCCGCCGTCCCAGTCCGCGATGATGACGTCGCGGTTGGTGCCCGCCTTGCGCACGTAGGTGATGCGCGACAGGAAGGGGCTGGGCTCCTTGGTGAAGTGCCGGTAGAGCGCGTCCGCCAGCCGGTGTGCCAGCAGCGAGGCGTCCTCGGCGGGCGCGTCCTTGGACACCTTCAGGTCCTCGCGGCCGGTGCCCACGTTGAACAGGCGCAGCTCCCCGCGCAGCACGCCCGCGTCCTGCGCCAGGGACACCTTCACCAGCGCCTCGGCGCCCACGTCCGCCCAGCGGCTGAAGTTGATGCTGGCGGCGGCCATGCCTTCCTTCGCGTCCGCGGTGAAGCCCTTGCGGTCCAGCACCTGGAGGATGCCGGAGGCGGTCAAGTCGAAGCTGAAGGCCGCGTCGAAGGACGCCGCCTGCGCCTTCGCGCCGTCGTTCTGCGTCAGGGGGGCGGGCACCGCCACCGGCAGCGGCCGGAAGTTGGCGCCGGAGATTTCAATGGTGGGCGCCTGCGCGAGCGCGACGACGGGGAGCAGCAGCAGGGAGAGGAGCAGGGCTTTCATAGGGCGTTGAACACCAGGTTGACGCCGCTCTTCTGCAGGGCGTCTCGGAGATGGTCCGGCGGAGGAGAAAAGGGCGCGGCCTTGCGCACGGCCGTGACGACGGCGGAGTCGAAGAGGTCGTTCCCGCTGGCCTTGGTGAGATTCACGTCCAGCACTTCACCCGTGCGGCCCAGGCGCACCGCCACCATGGCCTTGAGGTGCAGCCGCTCGGATTCAGGGATGGTGTCCGCCACGCTGTAGTGGCGGCGGACCTGCGACTGGAGCAGGCCGAAGTAGCGCTCGCCCTCCGCCGTGGCGGAGTCACCGTCCGGGTCTCCGTCCTCGGCGCCCTCGGCCTCCTCGGGCTCGGCGGCCTTGGCCGTCTTGTCGAAGGCGCCGAAGAGCCGCTTGCGCCGGTCCTCGCCCGTGGCCTCGCCCTTCTGGGGCGCCGGCTTGGCGGGGGACGGCTCCGGCTGGACGCCGGGGATGGGCACGGCCACCTTGGCGGGCGTGGGGGGCGGCGGCGGCGCGTCGGGGACGGGCTTGGGCGCGTCCACCTTCTTGGGGGGCGGCGGCAGTTGCTCCTTGCGCGGCAGCAGCTTGGAGTCCCGGGGCTTTCCCAGGCGCACCAGCGTGGCGCGGATGGGCTTGGTGTCCAGGTCCACCTTGGGCGTGGCGGAGTAGCGCGCGTAGGCGATCGCCGCCACCAGCACCAGGACGTGCCCCACCACCGACACCACCACGAAGCGCGACAGCCGCGTGGGGCGCGTGACGAGCAGGCTGTGGCTTACCGCGGAGTGGCTCATGGGCTAGCGCTTCGCTTCCTTGGACTTGCTCTTGTCGCTGTTGGACGTCCGGCCCCCCGTCGACGGGTCCGTGATCATCCCCACATTGCCAATGCCGGCGCGCTGGGCCGCGGCCATCACCTCCACCACCACGCCGTACGGCACGTCGCGGTCCGCGTGGAGGTAGACCTCCTTGTCGGCCTGCGCCTTGGCGTTGGCGGCGAGCTTCTGCTCCAACTCCTCCAGCGCCACCTCGGCATCCCCGATGTAGACCTTGCGGCCCGCGTCGATGGAGAGCACGAGCTTCTTCTCCGTGGCCTCCACCGGCGCCGCCTTCGTCTCCGGCAGGTTGACCTTCACGCCCTGCTGGATGAGGGGCGCCGTCACCATGAAGATGATGAGCAGCACCAGCATCACGTCGACCATCGGCGTGACGTTGATTTCGCTCATGGTGGTGCGGCCACCGCCGCGGTTGCCTCCGCCCATTCCCATGGTGGCCCCGCCTAGCGGAAGAAGTGCCGCTTGATGATGTTGAGGAAGTCCGCGGAGAAGTTCGACATCTCCGTGTCGAACACCTTGATGCGGCTGACGAACGAGTTGTAGGCGACCACCGCCGGAATCGCCGCGAACAGCCCGGCGGCCGTGGCGAAGAGCGCGTTACCCACCGGCGCGGCCACCGTGGCCAGCGTCGCGTTGCCCTGCTCGGCAATCTGGTTGAAGGCGCTCAGGATGCCGATGACCGTGCCGAACAGGCCCACGAAGGGCGAGGCCGAACCCACGGTGCCCAGGAAGGACACCCGGTTCTCCAGCTCCGTGATTTGCGCCGTGGCGGCGCGGTGGAGCGCGCGCTCCACGTTCTCGATGCCGCCCAGCCGCTCGGCGAGCGCGCCCTCGTTGCCGCCTTCCTTGGTCTGCGCCAGCTTGGTCAGCTCTTCGTAGCCCGCGCAGAAGACCTTCGACAGCGGCGAGCCGTCGAGCTTCTGCGCCGACTGGTAGATGGCCTCCAGGCGCGAGGCCTTCCAGAAGGTGTCGAGGAAGGTGAGAGATTGTGCGCGAGCCTTGTTGAGCTGGGAGGCCTTCATGGCGATGAGGGCCCAGGAGGCCACCGAGACCCCCATGAGGAGCAGGAGGACGGCCAGCTCGATGAGGGAGGCGTCGCGGATGATCTCCACGTAGTTCATGGCGCCAAGCGCCAGGGGCAGGTGGGGCGTCATGGGGAGCAGCGCGTAACACTCCGATAAGACAGGGTCAAACAATGGGGGTACGGTTGGTTGCTTGAGTCAGATTGCCTGTGGCGGTGAATAATTCCCGCCGCTGCCCGTCGGATGGAGATGAAACGGGCCGAACACCTCACTGCCCCACCGACAGGTGCCCCATGAACTCGCGGTTGCTGGTCGCATTCCTCTGCGTGGCTGCGATCCTCCCAGGCTGTGTCGTCAACAATGGCCCCCGCTACAGCGGGGATGTGACCTTCCGCTGGAGCTTCGGCGGCCTCCGCTGTGACGACGTGCGCTCCGTGAGGGGCGTCAACGTCACCATCGACGGCGAGCTGCTGGCCAACGGCGGCCGGTACGACTGCCAGGCCAACGGCTTCGACGGCATCGTCCTCCACGACTTCGCGCCCGGGCGCTACCCGTTCCACCTGGTGGCGGTCAGCTACACCAACGAGGTGCTGTACGAGGCCCGCGGCAGCTTCGTGGTGGACGGGCACGTCACGGTGAACGCGGACCTGACCCCGGTGGGGCTCCCGCCGTCCTTCGCCTACCTGAGCTGGCAGTTCGCTCCCCCCTACGGCCCGCTCCTCAACTGCAACCAGGCCGGCATCCACTCCGTGGACGTGATGTTCGAGAACGGCGACAGCGGGAACTTCGACTGCTGGGAGGGCCAGGGCGGCAACCACATCCAGACGGACTACCTGGCGCCGGGCTTCCACTACGTGGAGTTCTTCGGCCTCGATCGGCACGCGCTGCCCCAGTACTACTTCGGGGGCGAAATCGAGACCTGGGCGGGGCAGCCGACCTCGCACACCGCGGAGCTGTGGGCCATTGGCGGCGCCGCCATCCGGTGGGAGCTGCGCTCGTTCGGGGGCCGGCCGATGAACTGCGGCGAGGCGGGCGTGGACCGGGTGGGCATCAACTTCCTCAACCTCGCGAACAATCAGTGGGTCTACGGCGACGTGGGCGACTGGCACGGCTGCAACGACGCGCCGGTGACCTATGAGTACCTGCGGCCCGGCCGCTACGCTGTGGATGTCTACGGCCAGGGGCGCGACGGCCGCGAGTTCATCACCCCGAATCCGCTCCCGGTCATCGACGTGGTGGCCCACCAGTTCCCGGGCCCGAACTCCGCGCTGCCGGTGTACGTCATGCAGAACTGACCGCCACGGGCAGGCGGGGAAGTGAGCGGAGGGCCGGGGCGGATGCTCCGGCCCTTCGTGCTTTCGGGCCCGGCGTGGGCTGGCGCTGGCGCTGGCATCAAACGTGATAGGGACACGCTCCATGCGGCAAGGCAGCCACAGTCCCATTGGCGTGTTCGACTCGGGCGTTGGAGGACTCACCGTCCTCAAGGCCCTCATGTCCCGGCTTCCCCACGAGAGCACGGTGTACCTGGGGGACACCGCGCGGGTGCCCTACGGCACCAAGTCCGGCGAGGTGGTGACGCGTTACTCGCTGAAAAACGCGGAGTTCCTGCTGGAGCGCGGCATCAAGCTGCTGGTGGTGGCGTGCAACACCGCCTCGGCCGTGGCCCTGCCCGCGCTGGAGGCCGCGCTGCCCGTGCCGGTGGTGGGCGTCATCCTCCCCGGGGCGCGGGCCGCGCTGGCGCGCACGCGGGGCGGTGGGGTGGGCATCATCGGTACACCCGGCACCATTCGTTCAGGGGCCTACCAGCGCGCGCTCGAGTCCGCGGACCCACGGGTGCGGGCCAAGGCCCGCGCCTGTCCGCTCTTCGTGCCGCTCGCGGAGGAGGGCTGGACCACGGGCGACGTCCCCCTGCTGGTGGCGCGCGACTACCTGTCCGAGTTCACCCGGGACGGCGTGGACACGCTGGTGCTGGGCTGCACGCACTACCCGCTGCTCAAGGGCGTCATCGCGGAGGTGGTGGGGCCCGAGGTGGCGCTCGTGGATTCGGCGGAGGCCACCGCGGAGGCCGTGGCCACGCTGCTCGAGGCGCGCGGCGGGCTGGCCCCGGGAGCGCAAGGCGCGCCGTCCCACGCGTACTACGTCACCGACGTGCCGGAGCGCTTCATGGAGGTGGGGGCCCGCTTCCTCGGCCGGCCCATCACCGCCGCGGAGCAGGTGGACCTGACCTTCTGAGGCGTGACGCGCCGCGGCTGGGCGAAGGTGCTCCAGCCGCGGGCGGTGTGCGACGCCGGCCACCCGGTGGCGCGGCGTCGCGGCGTTTCAGGCCGAGGGCCGGGAGGAGGCGGGCTTCTCCGGCGTGGTGGCCTTGAGGAGCTCCTTGGCGGCCTGGACCACGGGGGCCTCGCTCACGTTGTCGGCGGCGACCAGGGCGCGGGCAGCCTCGTCGCCGATGTCGTCCTGGCGCGGCAACTGGCCGGTGACCCAGGTGATGAGGCGCTCGGCGGCGGGGAAGAAGTGGACCATCGTCAGCGGCTTGTTCAGCCAGCCCACGGTGATGCAGTAGTACTTGTTGTACGGCTGGGTGTGATGGATGCGGTGGTGGTCGGGCGGGAGGATGAGGTGCACGCGCTGGAGGAAGCCGACGAGCGCGGGCGGCGCGTCCATGTGCGACCACTTGTGGAACTGGTTGGTCGCCATCACCCAGAAAATCATCGCGCCCAGGAAGGACGCGCAGAACACCCAACCCGGGCTGCTCATGGGCATGCACAGGGCCAGGATGGCCACGGGCAGGGAGATGAGGCAGTTGTTGCCGTTGGTCTCCACGAAGTCGTGGCGGGTGATGGCCTTCTCGTCCACGTGGTGCTCGCGGAAGGGGCGGATGAGCGCCTTGCCGAGCACGGGCATCTCCGTGGAGCCCCACGTGTCGCCCAGCCAGTGCACGAAGCCGGAGACGAAGTCCGCGGCGAGGTAGCCCAGCAGCACGGCGCTCAGGAGCAGCCACGTGCCCGCATAGGGGCTGCCCCACAGCCGGTACACGAGCGCGGCTTCCAGCGCGATGAAGGAGACGATGGCCCCAATCTCCATCGCGCGGATGGCGGGCGAGTACCCCTGGGCCAGCACCTGGGCATCCTGCTGGCGCACTTTCTTCTCAATCTCTTGGGTCTTCATCCGGGCGTCCTGACCGTTCGTGGGGTCGTGGCGAACCACGTCCGACCGGCTGTACGTATCCCAGCCGCTTTCAGCTTTTCAACGGAACTGCCATCCGACTTCGTGGGCCTGCACGCTCGGTGAGCCTGGGAGCCGATCGCACGCATCAGGCGCGAGCAGGTCACGCTTACCTTGTGTCGTGCGGATGCGGCTGGTACGGTCCGCGACCTCGGCGATGACGAAAACCTTCGAAAAAGCCGTCACCGGCTTCAATCACAACATCAAGCACAAGGGGAAGGTCTACCACGTCCAGACCGAGGACTCTGGCATCAACAATCCCCACATCATCACGCACCTCTTCGTGGGCGGGAACATCCTCGCCTCGAAGAAGACGTCCTACGCGGACATCCTCAACGCGGAGAATCTCGCGGAGGTCGTGCGTGAGCTGATGGAGGAGCAGCACAAGGAGATGCTGCGCAACCTCATCAACGGGGTGTACGACAGCTACGAGTCCATCGCGCGCAGCTACCAGCCGGGTCAGCTCGCCGCGGATACGGACGCCTCGCAGGTGAAGCTGCAGCCGGGCCAGTCCATGGCCCCGCGCCCCGCGCCGCCCCCGCAGCCGGTCGCCGCTCCCGCCCCGGTCGTGGTTCCTCCGGAGGTCGCCGCCGCGCGCGCCCTCAAGGAGAAGCCGAAGATCAACGAGATTGGCGTGGAGACGCTCTTCGGTGAGGACCTCATCTCCGAGAAGAGCCTGGACGAGGTCATCCTCAGCTATCTGGCGGGTGAGGGCGAGCAGTAGCCCCTCCGCCGGTGTCTCCCGTTCGCGCCGGATGTGGGCACGCTGGCGCGTGAGGGCCGTGCTCCGCGTGGCGGCGCGGCCCGCTCTCGCGGGGTGTGCGTGGGGACGGCTCGCGGGGCGTGCTAGGTTGGCGTCCTTGCGCGCGACGCCATGATTCAGTTCTTCCACGTCTACAAGGCGTACCCCGGCGACCCGCCGGTGCTGTCGGACATCAACCTCAACGTGGAGAAGGGCGAGTTCGTCTTCCTCACGGGCCCTTCGGGCGCGGGGAAGACGACGCTGCTCAAGCTCATCTTCTGCGCGGAGAAGGCCACCAAGGGGCAGATCCTGGTGGGCGGCCGCAACATCGCCCGCATCCGCGAGTCCGCGGTGCCGTACCTGCGGCGCAACATCGGCGTCGTCTTCCAGGACTTCAAGCTGCTGCCGCACCGGACGGTGGAGGACAACGTGTCCTTCACGCTGGACGTGCTGGGGGTGCCCCGCGCGGAGGCGCGCGACAAGGTGCGCCGCATGCTCAAGCTGGTGGGCCTGGAGCACAAGGCGGACTCGTTCCCCCTGCGGCTTTCGGGTGGAGAGCAGCAGCGCGTCGTCATCGCGCGGGCGCTCGTGAATGACCCGACCATCCTCCTGGCGGACGAGCCCACGGGAAACCTGGACCCGGCGCTCACGGTGGAAATCATGGACCTGCTCACGCAGGTGAACATCCGCGGCACCACGGTGATGGTGGCCACGCACGACGCGACGCTGCTGTCGCGCTACCAGAAGCGCACGGTGCGCCTGGAGCGCGGGCAGATTGTGTCCGACGAGGACGGCGTCAAGGCGGCGCGCCGGATGGTGGTATGAGCACGTTGTCGAAGGTGACGTACTTCTGCCGCTCGGCGGCGGTGGGGCTGAAGCAGTCGCCCTTCGTGCACTTCATCGCGGTGACGACCATCGCCATCGCGCTGTTCTCCGCGGGCATGGCCCGGGGCGCGGCGCGGGTGTTGGACAACCTGCTGGCCTCGCTGGGCGGTGAAGTCGAGGTGACGGTGTACCTGGACCCCGCGCTGGACTCGGACGAGGTCCACGCCGTGCGCTCGCACGTGGAGGCGTTCAGCCGCGGCGTGGTGACGCTGGTGCCGCCGGACGCGGCGCTGTCCCGGCTGCGCGCGGAGCTGGGTGATTTGGGCGAGGCCCTGGCCGAGCTGCCCGAGAATCCGCTGCCGGTGTCGTTGGAGCTGCGCGTGCCCCCGGAGCGGCGCAACCCGGAGGCGCTCCAGTCGCTCGCGAGGGCGCTGCGGGACGCGCCCGGGGTGTCCGGCGTGGACTACGGCGAGGCGGCGGTGCAGCGGCTGTCGGCCATCGCGAGGGCGCTGCGGTTTGGCTCGCTGGTCGCCTTCGCGGTGGTGCTGGGCGCCACGGTGGTCATCGTGGCGGCGACGCTGCAACTGGCCATCTATTCGCGGCGCGGCGAGATTGAAATCCAGAAGCTGGTGGGCGCGACGGACCGCTTCGTGAAGGCGCCCTTCCTCCTGGAGGGGCTGCTGCAAGGCGTGCTGGGCGCGGCGGTGGCGCTGCTCGGGCTGTGGACCTTCGGCCGCGTGCTGGGGCCCACGCTGGGGGCGCTCTTCGCCTTCCTGCTCGGGCCGGGCGTGGCGGCGCCATGGGTGGAGCCCCGGCTGGCGCTGGAGCTCTTGTGCGCGGGCTGTGGCCTGGGGCTGGGCGGCAGCTTCGTCGCGGTGGGACGCTTCCTGCGCGTATGAGCCGCCGCGTCCTCTTGCTCGTCCTGGGGCTCTGCGCCTCCACGGCGCTGGCTGCCGCGCCGGCGCCGGTTCCCGAGGAGAAGGAGCAGGCCGCGCTGCGGGAGCGGCTGGCCGCGCAGCGCGCGACGCTGGCGCTGGTGGAGGCGAAGAAGCTCTCCGTGCTGGAGGGCGTGGAGCTGATGCAGGAGATGGCCGCCTTCTCCCGGCGGCGCGTGCGCTCGCTGGAGGGGGACCTGGCGGTGTTCCGCCGGCGAGTGCTGCTGGCCGAGCGCGAGCAGGCCGTGCTGGCCGAGGCGCTGACGCAGCAACTGCGGCGGCTGTCCCCGCGCCTGCGCACGCTCTACCGCCTCATGCGCCGCCGTCCCTTGGAGGTGCTGCTGTCGGCCGAGGACTTCGCCGCGCTGGTGTGGCGCGCGCGGGCCCTGGAGGCCAGCATGTCCGGTGACCTGGAGCTGCTGCGCACCGTGCAGCGCGTGGCGCGTCTGCAGCGTCAGTCGATACGTGAGCTGGAGCGGCTCCAGGCGTCGCTCGCCGCGCGCATGGCCTTCCTCCAGGAGCAGGAGCGGCTGGCCCGCATGCAACAGGAGGGGTTGGAGGAGGTGGTGGGGACGCTCGCCGGCGAGGCGGAGCTGGCCCGGCGCGCGGTGCGCGAGCTGGAGCAGGCCGACGCGGAGCTGACGCGGGTGGTGAAGGACTTGAAGGAGCTGCCCGCGACCAGCGGCTTCGGCGCGCTGCGCGGCAAGCTCCCCCGGCCCGTGCAGGGCGTGGTGGAGGTGGGCTTCGGCAAGGTCATCAATCCCCGCTTCAACACCGTCACCGTCCAGAAGGGCCTGGACATCCGCGCCGCGCCGGGCACGCCCGTGCAGGCGGTGGCGGAGGGCACCGTGGCCTACGCCGGCTCGCTGCGGGGCTACGGCAAGCTGCTCATCCTGGACCACGGCGATGGCTACCACACGCTCATGGCCCACCTGTCCGCCATCCTCCCGGAGCTGGGCGCCACGGTGTTCCCCGGCGACGTCGTGGGCGAGGTGGGCGACACCGGCTCCCTCAAGGGCGCCTACCTCTACTTCGAGGTCCGCAAGGGCGGGCAGGCGGTCGACCCCGCCCTGTGGCTGACCCCGGCTCCCTGACGCGATGCGGCAAAGTCGCGGTGGGGTTGTTATTGTCCAGGGACACATCTGCGAGGAGCAGGCGAGCGCATGGACCTGATGGGCGGAATGCAAAAGGCGCTGCGGCACATGCTGGTGGCGCGTGGTGTCGAGTCGTCGACGGTGCGCGTCGGTGGCCAGGACGTGCATCACTACGCGTTGGAGGGGCCGGGGAAGGGGCCGCCGGTGGTGCTGGTGCACGGCCTGGGCGGATCCGCGAATGGCTTCGGGCGCACGCTCTTCGGCATGGCGAAGCGGTTCTCGCGCGTGTACGCGCCGGACCTTCCGGGCCATGGCTTCTCCGTCGAGTACTGCGGCGGCGAGGTGTGTGTCCGCAACCAGTTCGACGTGCTGCGCGCCTACGTGGAAGAGGTGGTGAAGGCGCCCGCGTTCATCGTGGGCAACTCGCTGGGCGGCGCCATGGCGGTGAACCTGGCGGCGGAGTACCCGCAGTGGGTGAAGGCGCTGGCGCTGGTGGCGCCCGCGGGCGCGCAGTTGCCGGAGGCGGAGAACACCGCGCTGCTCAACTCGTTCGCGGTGAAGTCGCCCGCGGAGGCGCGAGCCTTCACGCGGCGTCTGTTCCACCGCCCGCCGCTGCCCGCGCTGCTCTTCGCGTACGAGCTGCGCCACTTCTACGACACGCCCACCGTGCGGGCGCTCACGGCGGAGGCGTTGGCGACGCGCGCCTGCCTGGAGCCCGAGCAGGTTCGCAACCTGGCCATGCCGGTCCTCTTCCTGTGGGGCGGCAGCGAGCGGCTCCTCCCGTCGGAGACGTTGAACTGGTACCGCGCCCACCTGCCTGCCCACGCCCAGGTGCGCGTGGTGGACGGCTTCGGGCACGTGCCCCAGTTGGAGCGCCCGGACGAGCTGGTCTCCCACCTGGTGCGCTTCGCCGACTCGGCGGAGCTGTGAGGGCCGGGTAGACTGGTACGGAGCCTTCCGGGGTCTCCCCGGGAAAGGACGTACCGACGTGACGGGTTCCTCTCAGCCGTGGCGGGCGGCGCTGGCCGCCTGCACCCTCCTGTGTGTCCCCGCGGCGCAGGCCGCGGAGCGGCCCGAGCGCGACGACGCCACGTACCGACAGCTGGAGACCTTCGCGCGGGTGCTCTCCTACGTCGAGAACAACCACGTGGCGCCGCCGGACCGTCAGCGGCTCATGTACGGCGCCATCCAGGGCATGCTGGAGACGTTGGACCCGCACACCGTCTTCCTGCCTCCGGACGTGTTCCGGGAGATGAAGATCGACACCTCGGGCGAGTGGGGCGGCCTGGGCATTGAGATCGCGCGCAAGGGCGAGCGCATCGTGGTGGTGGCGCCCATCGACGACACGCCGGCGGCGCGCGCGGGCATCAAGGCGGGCGATGAGCTGGTGGGCATCGACGGCGAGCGGACCGAGGGCATGGACGTCGCGCGCGCGATGCAGAAGATGCGCGGGCCTGCCGGCGGACGCGTGCTGCTGACCATCATGCGCGAGGGGTTCACCGCGCCCCGTGAAATCGCCATCATCCGCGACCACATCCGCATCGTGTCCGTGGAGGGCGCGCTTCATGGCGGCATCGGCCACGTGAAGGTGAAGAACTTCCAGGACCGCACGGACCTGTACCTCCGCAAGGAGCTGGAGCGGCTGCGCGGGCTCAACGGCGGCAAGGAGCTGCGCGGGCTGGTGCTCGACCTGCGCAACAACCCGGGCGGGCTCCTGGACCAGGCGGTGGCGGTGAGCGACCGGTTCCTCCCGGGCAACCTGACCATCGTCTCCACGCGGGGGCGGGATGGCCGGGGCAACACGCTGGAGCGCAGCAAGGACCGCGACACGGAGAAGGACTATCCCGTGGTGGTGCTGGTCAACGCCGGCAGCGCCTCCGCGTCCGAAATCGTGGCGGGCGCGCTCCAGGACCATGGGCGCGCGGCCATCATGGGCTCGCCGACGTTCGGCAAGGGCAGCGTGCAGACGGTCATCGAGCTCGAGGACGGCTCGGGTTTGAAGCTGACCATCGCGCGTTACTACACGCCCAAGGGGCGCAGCATCCAGGAGCGCGGCATCACTCCGGACTTCCTCGTGCCGGACGAGCCCGGGGGCAAGGTGCCGCGCGAGGTGGTGCGAGAGAAGGACCTCCAGCGGCATTTTCGCGCGGAGCCCACGGCGTCCAGCGAGCCGGCGGCGCCCGCGCCCCGTGGACTTCCCGAGGGGCTCAAGCCCTGGGACGTCACCGCGAAGCTCGAGGACTATCCCCTGCGGGTCGCCTTGGACTATCTGAACGGCGTGGCCTCCGCCCCCGCGCGTGCGCCAGCACGGGCCGCGGGTCGTTGAGGACTCCTTCTCTCTTGCTTTTCGCCGTGCAGTCCGTTTGATGCACAACGAGCCAAAGGTGAACGAGTAATGCGACCATCGAAAGTGCGAGCGGCTCACGCCGCGTTGAGTGGATGGCTGGTGGGACTGCTGGCCGTGGGCCCCGCGGCGGCGCAGACGCCGGTGTCCACGCGGCTGGTGCCCCGGGCCTTGAGCGCGGCCACGGCGGATGCGCCCGTGGATGCGCCCGCGGTCACCGTGGTGGCCATCGCGCTGGACGCGGCGGCGCGCGCGGACGCGGCCCGGCTGGCGCATGAGGCGGAGCAGGCGGTGGCGGGCTCGGGCCGGCTGAGGCTGGTGCGCCTCGCGGACGCCCTGGACGTGGAGGGGCAGCGGGAGCGCCAGGCCCGCGCGGCCGAGGCCGCGGAGGCGGTGAAGGCGGGCCAGCGCGCCTATGACGAGCTCGACACCGAGAAGGCGCTCGTGCACTTCGACAAGGCGGTGCGCGCCTACGAGGGCACGGACCTGTCCCAGCGCTTCACGGAGCTGAGCCGCGCGCGGGTGATGAAGGCCGCGTCCCAGGTGGCGAACGGCGAGAACACCGCCGCGCAGCTGGAGATTCGCACCGCGCTGGCGTTGAACCCGGAGGCGCGCTTCTCACCCAACTTCTTCCCGCCGGAGGAGATGACCTTCGTGGAGAAGGAGCGCAAGGCGGTGCTCGCCGGCAACAAGAGCACCTTGCGCGTGAGCACCGAGCCGGTCCCCGCGCAGGTGTACGTGGATGGCCAGTTCCGCGGCATCTCGCCGGTGGAGGTCGCCGACCTCACGGCGGCGGACCACTACGTGACGGTGGTGGCGCCCGGCTACGCGCTGAACCAGCGCCGGGAGCGCGCGGGCGAGGTGGCCCTCACACTGACGCCGGTGGCCTCGCTCGCGGGGCTGCAGACGCTGTCGGAGCAGGTGGCGCGCAAGCCGAACGGCCCCGAGCGCGACAAGGCCCTGCGGGATGTGGGGACGCTCGCGGACGTGCCGCAGGTGCTGGCGCTGCTCGTGCGCGGTGGCGCGGGCGCCGGGCCGCTGGAGGTGACGGGCCTGCGCCTGGACGTGCTGGACGGCCACAATCAGGCGTACGCGCTCGGGAACGTGCCGCGCGGTGACGCGCTGGCGGAGGGCGCGCAGGCGCTGCTGGCGCAGCTGGTGAGCACGGACACGCCGCGGCAGGGCGGCAAGCCCGTCACGCACTTCTCCGGCGGGGTCAGCTCCACGCGCCGCACGGCGGGGTACGTGCTGATGGCCACGGGCGTGGCGCTGCTCGCCGGCGGCGTCTACTTCGGCATGGAGGCCTCCGCGAAGTCGGATGACTTCAAGCGCACGGCCCAGAACAGCCGCCGCGCGCAGGACCTGAAGAGCACCGGAAAGACGTACGCCGTCGTGGCGGACGTGGGCATCCTCCTGGGCCTCGCCTCCGCGGGCGTGGGCAGCTACTTCGCCTTCGCGGGTGGTGGTGGCGGAAGCTCCAAGTCGTCCGCGCGCGCCAGCCGCGCCGCGCCTGCTCCGGCGCCCGTGCCTCCGGAGCCGGCCCCCGAGGTGAAGACGCGGGAGCCGCTGCCCATGCCCCCGCCCCCGGCGCAGGCGGCCCCCGCCGCGGCGCAGCCCGAGCCCGCCGCGCCGCAGCCGGCCCCCGCCTCGTCGAAGAAGGACAAGGAGGCGGCCAAGCGCGCGCAGGAGGAGGAGGCGCGCCAGCGGGAGGAGGAGCTCCGCAAGCGCCGTGAAGAGGTCGAGCGTCAGCGCAAGGAGCTGGAGGACCGGCGCAAGCAGGAGGATGCCGCCGCGAAGCGCGAGCAGGAAGAGCGGCGGCGGGAAGAGGAGCGGCGGCGTCAGGAAGAGAAGAAGCGGCCCTCACTCGACGAAGACGATCTCCGGAACTACTAGCCATGCGCCGTCCCTTGAGAAACCTCCTTGTCTCCGTGGCCCTGGGCGCCGGGCTGTCCGCGTGCAGCCTCCTTGTCGACTTCGACGAGGAGGGGCAGCCGTGTGACGAGCTCTTCCAGTGCCTGGACAACTACACCTGTGTCGACAACGCCTGCGTGCCCTTGGAAGGGGGCGGCGACGGTGGCGTCCGCCCCGACGGCGGCTCGGGTGACGCGGGCTCGGGCGATGCGGGCTCCGGCGACGCGGGCGAGCCGGACGCCGGTGAGCCGGACGCTGGCGGCGAGCCGGGACCGACGAATCCCGCGCCGACGGACCCCGTGCCGAACAACCCGACGAGCTGACGTCCTCGTTGGGGGGCGCCGCCTTCGTGGGGGCGGGAGCGGTCCGGAGTGCCGGGCCGCTTCCAGTACGGCCTGGGTGTGCGGTGGGCCTCGCGGCGAAGGCCCGCACCTCGTTGAGGGCGCACGCGGTGGGGCGGCGTCCAGCGGCGGCATCCTCTGGAGCGTGGCCATCCGCGAGCCGAGGCTTCACGCTGATGCCGTCCGGGCCCCGCGCCGCGTCTCCGCGTGTCGGTGGTGGCGTCATTTCCGTGGCGTAGGCGCTTCACGCCCATGCCTCGGGGCGGTTCGTCGGCGGTCGCTCGCGGCGAAGCCGTGGCCTCCGTGCCGCGCCGTGGCCTTGGGGACACGGCCGCTCGCCCTGATTCGCGGGCCTCCGCTCCCTGCGCAGCGGGCCCTCGGCCGCAGTGGCCCCGCGCGGCGTCTGGCATCCTCCGTGCTTTGGCTCCCGCCCAGGAGGCATCATCGACATGGGCAAGCGCGTGGGAGTGCTGATGGGCGGGTGGGGCGAGGAGCGGGAGATTTCGCTCAAGACGGGAGAGGCCGTGGTGGCGGCGCTCGAGTCCCGGGGCCATCAGGTGACCCGCATCTTCGCGGGGCCCGGCCTGGACCGGGCGCTGCGCGCGGCCGAGCTGGACGTGGCCTTCATCGCGCTCCACGGGCGCATGGGAGAGGACGGCCGGGTGCAGGGCCTGTTGGAGCTGCTGGAGCTGCCGTACACGGGCTCGGGCGTGCTGGCGTCGGCGCTGGCCATGAACAAGCCCTTCGCCAAGCGGCTCTTCCGCCTGCACAACCTGGGCACGCCCCACGGCTACACGGTGGCGCGCGACGAGGCGGGCCAGGCCCTGTCGCGCCACGGAGACCTGGGCTTCCCCTGCGTGGTGAAGCCCGCGTGCGGCGGCTCCTCGGTGGGGCTGGCGGTGGTCCACGCACCGGAGGAGCTGGTGCCGGCGGTGGCGCAGGCGTGCCGCTTCGGGGGCCAGGCCCTGGTGGAGCGCTTCCTGGCGGGCCGGGAGGTGACGGTGGGCATCCTGGGCGGGGAGGTGCTCGGCAGCTGCGAGGTGGCCACCCCGCGCGAGGGCTTCGACTTCGACGCCAAGTACAAGGGGGGCGCCGCGTACTTCTGCCCACCCCGGCTGTCCCCGACGCGGCTGGCCAACGTGGAGGCGCTGGCGCTGGCGGCGTACCGCGCGCTGGGCTGCCGCGGACAGGCCCGGGTGGACCTGCTGTGCTCCGACACCGACAACGACGCCGTCCTGGAGGTGAACACGCTGCCGGGCTTCACCCCCACCAGCCTGTTGCCCAAAATCGCCGCCCAGGCCGGCCTGGACTTCGCCGCGCTGACGGAGCGCATCCTGGCGCTCGCCACCCGGGATGAGGCCGGGGTCCTGGACGCCCCAGCCGTGGACGCCGTTCCAGGCCTTCCGGTGCCCCGCCGCGCCGTGAGCTGACCCCTCAGGTCGGTCAACCCCTGGCGTCACCTCAACCCCGGCGCCGGGGCCACAAGCTGGGTGCGAGGGGAGTGACGCGGGGTGTCAGGACCCGGTGAACGGAACGTTCAAATCCGGGGAATAGTTTGACACGGCCTCGAACGCATTCCTATTGTCCGGCGCCGATCACTCCCCGAAGGTCAAAACCTTGTCTTTTCGGGTACATACGATGTGGGGGTTCAGACGACCCATCCGGTGGCGATTCGCGCCAGGTGGAATCAGCTGGACCGCCCCGCACGGAAGGACCGCAGGCCCTCTGGGCTGTGGCAGGGGTTGAGCGTCACCGATGACCACCGTCGAGATCATCTTCCTGGGCGTCTATTTCAGCCTCTTGTGCGTGCTGGGAGTCTACGGCTCGCACAGGTACCGGATGGCGTTCCTGTATTACCGGCACAAGTTCAAGCTGCCGACGCCGAAGGGGGCGCTCGAGACGCTGCCCAAGGTCACCATCCAGCTCCCCATCTTCAACGAGATGTACGTCGTGGAGCGCCTGGTGGAGTCGGTGTGCCGCATCGACTATCCGCGCGACCTGCTCGAAATCCAGGTCCTCGACGACTCGACGGACGAGACGTGTGGCATCGCCCGCGCGTGCGTGGAGCGCATGCGCCAGAAGGGCCATGACATCGTCTACATCCACCGCGTCAACCGCCAGGGCTTCAAGGCGGGCGCGCTGGAGAACGGCCTGAAGCTGGCGAAGGGCCAGTTCGTGGCCGTGTTCGACGCTGACTTCGTGCCCAGCCCTGACTTCCTGACGCGCACCGTGCCGTTCTTCTCGGACGACAAGGTGGGCATGGTGCAGGTGCGCTGGGGCCACCTGAACCGCGAGTTCTCGCTGCTGACGCAGGCCCAGAGCATCTTCCTGGACGGCCACTTCATCATCGAGCACACCGCGCGCAACCGCGCCGGCTGCTTCTTCAACTTCAACGGCACCGCTGGCATCTGGCGCCGCGACACGATCTCCGACGCGGGCGGCTGGCAGCACGACACGCTCACCGAGGACCTGGACCTGAGCTACCGCGCCCAGCTGAAGGGCTGGCAGTTCGTGTTCCTGCCCGAGGTCATCTCCCCGGCCGAGGTGCCGGTGGACATGAACGCCTTCAAGAGCCAGCAGCACCGCTGGGCCAAGGGCTCCATCCAGACGGCGAAGAAGCTGCTGCCCACCATCCTCAAGAGCGACCTGCCGCTGGTGGTGAAGCGCGAGGCGTTCTTCCACCTCACCAACAACATGGCGTACCTGTTGATGGTGCTGCTGTCGGTGCTGATGCCCATCAGCATGGTGGTGCGCTTCCAGCACGGCCTCTACGGCACGCTGTTCCTGGACCTGCCCTTCTTCCTCACGGCCACCGCCAGCGTCTGCTTCTTCTACGTGGCGGCGCAGCGCGAGCGCGGCGCGAAGGGCTGGGAGCGGGTGAAGTACCTGCCGTTCCTGATGAGCCTGGGCATCGGCATGGCCATCAGCAACGCGAAGGCGGTGGCCGAGGCGCTGCTGAACCAGCAGTCGGGCTTCGCGCGCACGCCGAAGACGGGCGCCGAGGGCAAGAAGGCCGTCACCGTCAAGAAGGCGTACCGGGGCAGTAAGTCGCTGCTGCCGTTCGTGGAGCTGCTGTTCGCCGCGTACTTCACCGGCGCGCTGTGGTTCGCCATCGACGCGCGCATCTACACGTCGGTGCCCTTCATCGTGCTGTTCCTGGCGGGCTTCCTGTACGTCGGCGGCTCCAGCCTGCTCCAGGGCTTCTCCGGCCGGATGAAGCTGGTGGAGTCCAGCCCGGCGGTGGAGCCGTCCGAGGAGCAGCCCCGCCGCGCGGCCTGAGCGGCCTCCTTCCTCCGGGAAGGCGAGGGGTGGGGCCGGCATCGCGCCGCCTCACCCCTTCTTCGTTGCTACGTCCCCGCGTCGGGCGTGACGCCGGCATCCGGCGCCCCGCGCAGCAGCACCTGCTCCATCCGGGCGCTGGCGGCGCCCTTGGGGGCCGTGCGGCAGTCCTCGTCGATGGAGGTGCTGGTGGCCGAGCGCAGCGTCAGGCCCGCGTCGGTGCAGCGCACCACCTCTGTTGGGAAGACGACGGGGCAGGGCGTGCCCGCGCCGGAGAAGCCGATGGCGCGTGTCTCACCCACGAAGCCCGCGGGCGTGCGCTGCAGGACGATGGACGGCGAACCCGAGTCCGGCGCATCCACCTCCTCGGAGTCGTGTGCGCGCACCACGGCGAGTGAGAGTGTTCCGCCGTCATCCTCTCCGTAGTACCGGAAGGCCGGATTCTCGGCGTGGTGATACTCGCCGGCCTGATTCCGCTCGCAGCCGGGGGGGACCTTCACGGCGGGCGCCGGGGGTGGTGCGGGCTCCGTCCTGGGCGGCGCCTTGGCGGGGCACGCGGTGAGGGTGAGGACGCTGAGACCGAGGGCCAGTGGGGGCAGGACGCGGTGCATGGGGCGCGGATATTCTCCCAATCCGCAAGGCCTCGGGACTCTGTTTGATTCCCTTGGGATGACTCTCTAACCTTCGGTCCGTCATGAGCCTCCACCGCATCCTCGTCTTCGCCCTGGTGACTGTCCTGGCGGCCCCGTCCTCCGTGCTCGCGCAGGATGACGACTTCCTGGCGCCGCTCACCACGCCGTCGGAGTCCTCGAAGTCGAAGCCGAAGGCCGGCAAGGCGAAGGTGGTGAAGAAGAAGCCCGCGAAGCCGGCGCCCAAGAAGCCGGCGCGCGCCGCGAAGGGCAAGAAGCCCGCGCCCCTGGATGACGACCTGCTGGCGCCGCTCACGCCCGTGAAGACGGAGGTGCTCGTGCGCCTCACCGGCAACGTGCGCGGCGCGAAGCTCTTCGTGGATGGCAAGGAGTTCGGCGTGCTCTCCTCGGCCGTGGTCCCGGTCGAGGTGAAGCCCGGTGAGCACCAGCTGCTCGTGCGCCGCGCGGGCTACGCGGACTTCACCCGCCGCATCGACGTGAAGCCGGGGACGCAGGCGGAGGTGCTGGTGTCGCTGGATGCCACCATGGGCTTCGCCACGCTGACGGCGGACGTGGCGGACGCGGTGGTGATGGTGGACGGGCAGCAGGTGGGCGCGGTGCCGCAGGCGAACGTGCTGCTGCGGCCGGGCTCGCGCGAGATCGAGTTCCGCGCGCCCGGCTTCAAGCCCGACGTGCACAACATCACCGTGTTCGCGGGCCGGAGCTACGAGGTGACGGGCAACCTGCGGCCCGCCATGGACAACTCCATCGCCAGCGCGGACGCGCCGAAGAGCCCCGTGCTGGAGCCGTCCTCCAAGGTTCGCAGCTACGACGAGCCCTCGCCGGGCCTGTCGTTCGCGGACGACACCGAGGAGCCCGAGGTGTCGGGCTCGAAGCCCTGGTACGGCCGGTGGTACGTCTGGGCCGGCATCGGCGCGGTGGTGGCCGCGGGCACGGTGGGCGCGGTGATGGCGACGCAGGGGAGCGGCGCCAGCCCGCTGAGCTCCACGGACGTGTGCGGAGGCCCCTGCGACGGCGTCATCGGCGGGGCGCGCTCGGTGCGCGGCGGCGCGGGACTCCAGGCGCCCGCGCCCGCTGGCGCCATCCGCTTCTGATTCAGGCCCCTGGCCCTCCGCTCCCACGCTGGGGACGGAGCGCCCAGGGCCTCGCCTCCGGTGCCTCGCTCGCGGCGCCGGAGACAGCGACTCGGTTACTGGCCGCGCAGGTCGTCCTCGACGGCGCGGTCATCCGGAGCGAGCACCAGGTAGACGTCGCTCACCCGGCCCACGCCCCAGGTGTCCAGGGCGGTGACTCGGAGCTGGAAGGGCTCCGACTCCGGCAGAAGGTGGGTGATGTCCACCTCGCCCGCCTCGAAGTTGAAGGCGCGCCGCCCGATGCTGTCCACCTGGTCGTTGCCCATGTGGACCGCTTCGGTGAAGCCCACGGTGGCGCTCCGAATCACCTTGCCACCCGCGTCCACCACCTCCAGCAGGAGGAAGTTGTCCACGGCGAAGCCGAGCGTGCCCTGGGCATCGCCGTAGAGGCGGGCCCGGTGGTTGCCCCGGTGCAGCACCGGCGTCTGGCCGGTGGCGACGACGCGGGGGATGCGCTCGCCCTCGGTGGCGTCGACCTCCACGTCCTCGCGCAGCTTCGTGAGGGTGTGGGTCTCCTTCGCGGGAGTGTCCAGCAGGAGCCGAACGGCGCGAGGCGCGGATGAGGTGGAGGCGGCGGGCGTGGCCGAGGCGGGCACCTGCCGCGCACAAGCCATCAGCCCCAGGGAAGCGGCCAGGACGAGCGTTCGAGAGTACATGAGAAGTCCAGGGTAGATGAGCAGGGGTGGCCAGGGTCAATTAGCATGGCCCCATGCGGACCTTCCTCTACGGGTGCCTGCTGTGGTGTGCGTTCTCCGGGAGCCCGGCCTGGGGCCGTGCGCCCGCCGCGCCCGAGCCCGGGATTTCACCCGAGGTGCAGCTCTGTCTCCAACACCTGAAGCCCTCCGAGCGTGAGCGCGCCGAGAAGGCGCTGGGGCCCCTGGAGGAACTGCCACGCTACCGCGTGCAGTTGGAGGTGGACCCCGACGCGCGCACGGTGAAGGGCCGGGTGCAGGTGGAGGTGCTGGCCCGGAAGCAGCCCATCACCGGGCTGTACCTGCGGCTGACGCCCAACGCGCAGCAGCGCCGGTTGACGTTGTCCGACGCGAAGCTGGGTGGCCAGCCCGTCCGGCTGGAGCGGCCGGAGCCCACGCTGTACCACCTGTCGCTGGAGGCCGAGCCCGTGCCGCCCGGCGCCGCGGCGGTGTTGGACGTCGCGGTGGAGGGGCTGGTGCCTCGCGCCGCCTCGGCCACGTCCGGCGCGTCTGGCGGCATGCTGGGCATGCTGGCGGGGAAGGGGGGAGGGCGCCCCTCGGGTGGGGACCACGGCGCCTTCTCAGCCTCGGAGGACTTCATCAGCCTGGTGGGCGTGGTGCCGCAGGTGCCACCCATGGACGAGGCGGGGCGGCCCTGGGACGGCCCGCAGGGCATTGGCGACCTGGGGCTCTACGAGCCGGCCCACGTGCTGGCCACCATCACCGTGCCCAGGGGCTGGGCGGTGCACGCCACGGGCGTGTCCATTGGCGAGGTGCCGGAGCGCGATGGCCGGGTGCGCTTCGCCTTCGCGGCCGCCGCGGTGCGCGACTTCCCCATCCTGGTGTCGAAGGGCTACGCGAGCTCCACCGCCACCGTGAATGGCGTCATGGTGGAGAGCCACTACGCGGAGGCGGACCAGGCCGCGGGGGAGCGGGTGTTGAAGCACGCCACGTCCATGCTGACGGAGTTCGAGCGCCGCTTGGGCCCGCTGCCCTACACGCACTTCCGGGTGGTGCAGGCGCCGCTGTCCGGTGGCGCGGGGGGCATGGAGTTCCCGGGCCTCGTCACCATCGCCACGTCGCTGTACCGGGGCGCGGCGGGCGCGTCGGAGATGCTTCGCGGCATGCCGGGCGCGGAGGACCTGGAGGCGCTGCTGGGCATGCTCGGGCAGGGGGGCGGAAGCCTCGGTGGCGGGCGGGGCGGCGGGGCGCTGGCGCAGATGAACGGGGCCATGGAGCGCACGCTGGAGTTCACGGTGGCGCACGAGGTGGCGCACCAGTACTTCGCGGGGCTGGTGGGCTCGGACCCCATCCTGGAGCCGGTGGTGGACGAGTCGCTGGCCCAGTACGCCGCGCTGCTCTACCTGGAGTGGAAGCACGGCAAGAAGGCGGCGGAGGCGGCGCGAAAGGAGACGCTGGTGGGGCAGTACCACCTGTACCGGATGTCGGGTGGCAAGGACGGCCGGGCGGACCGGCCCACGGGCCACTTCGCGGACGAGTTCGAGTACGGCGCGCTCGTCTACGGCAAGGCGCCCCTGCTGCACCACGCGTCGCGGAAGCTCGTGGGCGACGCGGCCTTCCTCAAGGCCCTGCGTGCCTACGTGGATACGCACCGCTTCAAGTGGGCGTGCAAGGAGTGCTTCACGAAGGAGCTGGCGAAGGCGAGCCCCGCCAACGCGAGCGCCCTGGAGCGCCTGCGCAACCGGTGGTGGCGCGATGCGAAGGGCGACGAGGATTTGGGCAAGCCCCAACTGGAGTCACTGCTGGGGGGCTTCGAGGGCCTCCCGGGGCTGGAGGCCCTCCAGGGCGTGGACGTGGACGCGCTCCAGGGGCTGCCGGGCCTGGAGGCCTTCCAGGAGATGGATGCCCAGTCGAAGCAACTGCTGGAGCAGCTCATCCCCGGGCTGCTGGGGCAGTGAGCCCCCGCCTCAGTCGAAGAGGGCCTTGACGAACTCCCGGGGCTCGAAGCGGCGCAGGTCGGCCACCTTCTCGCCCACGCCCACCCAGACGACGGGGAGCTTGAGCTCGTCGCAGATGCCGATGACGACGCCGCCCTTGGCGGTGCCGTCCAGCTTCGTCAGGGCGATGGCGCTGACGCCCACGGCCTCGTGGAACTGCTTGGCCTGCTGAATCGCGTTCTGGCCGTTGGTGGCGTCCAGCACCAGCAGCACCTCGTGGGGGGCGCCGGGCAGCGCCTTGTCCATGACGCGCTTGACCTTCTTCAGCTCCTCCATGAGCGGGGCCTTGGTGTGGAGCCGGCCGGCGGTGTCGGCGATGAGGACGTCCGCGCCTTCCTCCTTGGCCTTCTTGGCGGCCTCGAAGACGACGGCGCTGGGGTCTCCGCCCTCCACGCCCTTCACCAGCTGGGCGTTGGCGCGCGCGGCCCAGACGTCGAGCTGCTCGGTGGCGGCGGCGCGGAAGGTGTCACCCGCGGCGAGCACCACCTTCTTGCCCTCGCCGGTGAGCTTCGCGGCCAGCTTGCCGATGGTGGTCGTCTTCCCGGCGCCGTTGACGCCCACCACCATGACGACGTGCGGGGGGCCGCCGCCTTCCAGCGAGCGCGGCACGGGGATGTCGCAGATGCGGGCGACCTCGTCGCGGATGAGGCCCTTGATGCGCTCGGGGTCCTTCAGCTCGTTGCGCTTGAGCTTCTCGCGGGCCACCTCCACCAGGTGGTTGGCGGTGCGCACGCCGATGTCGGCGGTGAAGAGGATCTCCTCCAGCTCCGCCAGCACGGACTCGTCCACCTGGCGCTGCTGGCCGAAGAGGCCGTTGAGCCGGGCCATGAAGCCCTGGTTCTTCGTCTTGTCCAGGCCCTGGGCCAGGGTGCGGCCGGCCTCGGCCTCCACCTTGGCGCGGGCGGCGGCCTGCTCGGCGCGGCGGGCCTCCTCGACGGCGGCGGCCTCGCGGGCGCGCTCCTCCTGGGCCAGGCGCTCCGCCTCGGCCTGCTCACGCTTGCGGCGCTCCCGGGCCTCGTCGTCGGCGGCCTTCTTGGCGCGATACTCGGCGCGCTTCTCCTCCTCCTCGCGCTCCTTGAGGGCGCGGGCCTCCGCCTCCAGCCGGGCGCGCTCGGCGGCGTCCGTGGTGGTGCGGGCGGCCTGGGCGGCCTCGGCGCGCTGGCGGGCCAGGGCCTCGGCGCGGCCGTGGGCCTCGTCGGCCTCGCGCAGGCGGGCCGCCTCGGCCTCGGAGGGGGGCAGCTCCACCCGGATCCGCGGCTGCTCGGCGGGCAGGGCGGGCTTCTCCGCCGGGGTGGGGACGGTGGGCTGCTTCTCCTCGGGGCGCTTGCGGAAGAACAGCTTCCGGGCGGCCAGGACCATCAGCAGGACGAAGAGGGCGGCGGCGCCAATGCCGACGACATCCCCTGCGGGGGAGCCCTCCGGGGGCGGGGTGCCGGTGCCCGGCTGCGTGGTATTCCCGCCCGGTGTGGGGGTGGGAGAGGGGGCGGGCGGCACCTGCGCGGTCAGGGCGTCGAGGGCGTTGGGCGTCTTCATGTGCGCGGCCTCGCATACACCAACGCGCCGGTGGATGCAGCGCCCGTGGCCGGGTAGAACCCGGTCGCCATGCGTCTTCCGCCTCCCTCTGTCCTGCTTCCGTCGCTCCTCCTGCTTGGCAGCGCCTGCATCGTCGAGGCGCCCGGCGGCGCCAGTGAGCAGGAGCGCCGCGCGGTCACCGTCACCCAGGTCCCGCCCCTGTCGGTGAAGAACGGGGCCAATCTGGGGGGCAAGGTGGAGCTGGTGGGCGCCACCGTGCAGCCGGGCCGGCTGACGCCCGGGGAGCAGGCCAAGGTGGCGCTCTACTTCAAGGTGCTCCAGCCCATGGAGGATGACTACCTCGTCTTCGTCCACGTGGAGGACGCGGACGGCCGCGCCGAGCGCATCAACGTGGACCACAAGCCCGCGGGCGGCATGCTGCCCACCTCGCAGTGGAAGCCGGGCGAGACGGTGAAGGACGAGTTCGTCATCTACGTGCCGCCAGGGACGCCCGCGCGCACGATGAACATCTGGCTGGGCCTGTGGGAGCCGCGCACGGACTCGCGGCTGCGTATCGTCAATGCGAACGCCGTGCGCAACGACGGCAAGGGCCGGCTGCTGCTGGGGCAGGTGCCCGTGGCGCAGTGAGCGGCGCCGGAACGGGCACCCGGGGGGAGGGCGCCGGCTACTGGCAGGTCGGCGGGCCCATGCAGGAGAAGGTCGCCGTGACGACGGCCGTCATCGAGTTGTCGTCGTTCCGGATGCAGTCGGTCTGCGCTGTCTCGACGTTGCAGAGGCCCTTGGGACAGCGGGCGCTGGCGGCCGCGAGCGCGGCGTCGGTCGCGCGGCCCCAGGCTGCGGGACAGTTGAAGGATGAGGCGGCGCCAGAGGCGGTCCGTCGCTGGCTCTCGCACGTACACGGCGCCCCGCAGTAGCTGCGGCTCCCGTTGCACTCCACCCAGCCATTCCCGTCCGCGCCCGAGGCACAGACGCCGCTGGCGGAGCTGCAGGTGATGGTCGCGCCACTGTCGCACTGCTGGCTCACCGTGCAGGTGAGCTCCGCCTCGCTTTGTCCCACGGGGAGCGCCTCCTCTTCAGCGCCGCCCACGTTGCAGGCCGCGAGGACGACGACCGCGGCCAGGACTCCACTGCGCCAACGCCAATCGGTTTGCATTTGCATGCCGGCGACGCTACGGCCGCGAATCTCCACCCATCCATCGTGGAGAACCGCAGCGGGCCCCGGTGCGGGGCTGGGGCATGCGAGAGAAAAACGCCGGAGCGGCCGTGTAAGCCGAGTTCTGTCCCCACCCCTTTCGGGATGGGCGGTGAACATTCATCTAGGGCCCTGGTTGCCCAGGGGCCTCATCAGCGAGCAACCCGAACGCATGGGACGGGCCATCCCTGTCCCCCGGACGGCGAGGACGCGCTCCTATTGGCTCTTGCTCCAGGTGGGGTTTGCCGTGCCATCCGAGTCACCCCGGACGCGGTGCGCTCTTACCGCACCGTTTCACCCTTACCCGCCCCTTGCGGAACGGGCGGTCTGTTTTCTGTGGCACTTTCCTGCGAGTCACCTCGACTGGCCGTTAGCCAGCACCCTGCCCTCTGGAGCTCGGACTTTCCTCCCGCCACCCATGACTGCGGTGACCGGCGTTCACCCGGGCCGCTCCGGCACCTTGCGCTTACAACAGCCGGGCGGGGGTGGTCCACTCCGGGGACGTCCCGCTGTCAGCCGGCGCCCTCCCCGCAGGCGGCGGCCCGCTCCAGGAGGAGGGCGCGCTCGCGGGTGTTTTGGGTGAGGGCGGCGGCGCGCTCGAACTCCGCCCGGGCCTCGTCGAGGCGGCCGAGCTTGCCCAGCAGGTCGCCGCGAACGCTCGGCAGCAGGTGGTAGCTCCGGAGCGAGGGTTCCTCGGCCAGGTCCTCGACGAGGGCGAGGCCCGCCGCGGGGCCAAAGGCCATGCCGTGGGAGACGGCGCGGTTCAGCTCCACGACGGGGGAGGGGATGACCTCGGCCAGCGTGTCGTAGAGCGAGGCGATGCGCCTCCAGTCCGTGGCCTCGGGCGTTCGCGCGCGGGCGTGGCAGGCGGCGATGGCGGCCTGGAGCGCGTAGGGCCCCTGGGCGCCCCCCAGGGCCTCGGCGCGTTCGAGCGCGGCGAGCCCCCGGCGGATGAGCAGGTGGTCCCAGAGGGCGCGGTTCTGCTCCAGGAGCAGCACGGGCTCGCCCTTCGGGCCCACGCGTGCGCGCGACCGCGACGACTGAATCTCCATCAGCGCGATGAGGCCGTGGACCTCCGGCTCCCGCGGCGCGAGCCCCGTGAGGATTCGGCCCAGGCGCAGGGCCTCCTCGCAGAGGGCGGGGCGCATCCAGTCGTCGCCGGCCGTCGCCGAATAGCCCTCGTTGAAGATGAGGTAGATGACCTCCAGCACGGACGACAGTCGCGCGGCCAGCGCTTCGCCCTCGGGCACTTCGAAGGGGACGCGTGCCTCCTCGAGCGTCCGCTTGGCGCGGACGATGCGCTGGGCCACCGTGGGGCCGGGGACGAGGAAGGCGCGCGCGATCTCCTCCGTGGTCAGGCCGCCGAGCAGCCGAAGCGTGAGCGCCACCCGCGCCTCGGTCGACAGCAGCGGGTGACAGGCGATGAACATCAGGCGCAGCAGGTCGTCGCCGACGTCATCATCGAGCGCGGCGTCGAGGTCCGGCGCGGCCGTGCCTTGCAAGGACTCCAGCGCATGGCCGAGCTCCTCGTGCTTGCGTTCGAGGAGCTTGTGCCGACGAAGCTCATCGATGGCGCGGCGCTTGGCGGTGGCCATGAGCCACGCGCCCGGGTTGTCCGGGACGCCCGTCGCCGGCCACTTCTCCAGCGCGGCGACGAGCGCGTCCTGTGCGAACTCCTCCGCGCGGCCCACGTCGCGCACCATCCGAACGAGCCCCGCGATGAGCCGGGCCGATTCGATTCTCCAGACGGCTTGGATGGCACGCTGTGTATCGGAAGAAGGCGTCACGGCCGCGCACTCAAGCACCCCAGGGCCTCAAGGCAAGGCCGGAGTGCGCGGGCGTTCATGCTCCTTTCTCTTCTGTTCGCTGGGCGTGTACGGTTGCCGCGCCATGCGGCGGCTTGGACACCCAGCGGGTAGGGGGGCCGTGAGGTCGCGGTCCACTGCCTCTCCGGGGTACCCCCGGGGACATCTCATCAGGAGCACACCGTCACGCGAGGCCGGGACCGCGGCACGCCGCGGCACGGGCCACGCAAGACAGGACAGGTGGGGCCACGCCGCCGCATGGCGTGCGGGTCCGGGATGAGTGAACGGCGGGTGGTGGCCACGGCGCTCGCGTCCGCGTTCCTCGCGGGGCCGTGGACGATTCGCGGGCTCGCCGAGCGAGGCGCCGAGGTCATCGGAGGCCCCGCGCCGTGGGTGACCTCCCTGGCGCGGAGCGCCTTGCGCTTCTTTCCCCGTGCTCCGCTCGCGCACATGGCGTTGCTCGCGGACCTGTTGGCCACCCGCCCCGCGTTCCAGCAAGGCTTCGCAAACCCGGAGGCGCGTGCGCGAATCGTGCGCTGGATTGTCTCCGAGCCTCGGATGGACCGGCGGCCGTGGCCCGTGCCGTCACTGCCCGCGCAGGCGGACCTCGCGGACTGGCTCGGCGTGACGAACGCCCAGTTGGACTGGCTCTCGGACGCGCCGGGCCTGGAGCGCACGTCTCCGCCCGGGCGTTGGCGGCGCTACCGCTACACGTGGATTCCCAAGCGCAGCGGGGGCCAGCGGTTGCTGGAGCGCCCGGGGTTGGAGCTCGCGCGGGTTCAGCGGAAGGTGCTCCACGGCATCCTGGACCGCATCCCGGCGCATGATTCGGCCCACGGGTTCGTCTCGGGCCGAGGCGTGCGCAGCTTCACCGCGCCGCACGTGGGGCGGGCCGTGGTGGTGCGGGTGGACCTGGAGGACTTCTTCCTGTCGGTGCGGCCGGCGCGCATCTGGGGCGTGTTTCGCGCGGCGGGGTATCCGGAGGGCGTCGTCCGGGCGCTCGCGGGGCTGTGCACGAATCGCACGCCCGGCGCGGTGCTGGCACAGGCTTCCGCGCCCACGTCGCTCGCGGCGGCGGCGTCTCGCTGGCGGTGGTCGCGGCGGTTCGAAGCGCGCCACCTGCCGCAGGGCGCGCCGACGTCACCGGCGCTCGCCAACCTCGCGGCGTACCGGCTCGACGTGCGCCTGTCCGCGCTCGCGGCGGCGATGGGGGCCCGGTACACGCGTTACGCGGATGACCTGGCGTTCTCGGGGGACGCGGCGCTGGCCCGGCGCACCCGAAGGCTGCTCCACCTCGTGAGCCGCATCGTCCGGGAGGAGGGCTTCACGCCGCGCGCCGGGAAGACGCGGGTGATGTCGCGGAGCACCCAGCAGCGGCTCGCGGGCGTCGTGGTGAACGCGCGGCCGTCCGTTCCGCGCGCGGACTATGACCGGCTCAAGGCCATCCTCCACCTGTGCCGCACGCGAGGACCCGACAGTCAGAACAACATGGGGCATCCCGATTTCCGCGCACACTTGCTGGGGCGCATCGCCTGGGTGTCTCACCTGCACCCGGACCGGGGGGCCCGGCTGCGGGCCCTGTTCGAGCAGATTGTATGGGCACCTTGAGGCGGGGGATTGCATGCGTTCGGTCCGGTGCCGCAGGATTCGCGCCGCGCCGCGCGCTCGTTTGGGGGGTGCCGCGCCTGCTTTGAGGGGAAGCACATGATCATCTGGGGTACGCGGCTCTTCGGCAAAGTCGATGCCGTTCCGGGCTTGGGCTACGTGGCGACCAAGTTCGGTCACATCAACTTCGTGCCGCTCATTCCACTGGAGAGCTGGCTTGTCATGAGCGAGGAGGGCAATGGCTGGCGCGGGCAGGCCATCCCTTTCAGTTGGAAGTCCGTGCTGGTGGCGTGGGGGCGCGTGGCGCTCATCGTGGCCTCGGTCGTGACCTTCTTTGCCGGCCTCGGGAGGCATGGGGGCAACGGCTTGCACGCGTCCTGGCCGGTCTGGATGCTGACCCTGCTCTGCATCGCGGCAATCATTGCTTCGTATTTCTGGGCTGGGATTGCGAAGGCGTCGCCGGAGCGTGCTTTGGAGATCGCGCGTCAGGCGGGGGTCCCCGAATCCAGTCTGGACGCGCTCCGCCGTGCCGCCGAGGCGCCCATCGCGGCGGCCGTGCCCGCCCAGCCCTGGACTCCTCCCGAGTCCTGAACCTCTCTCCAAGGACCCCGAGTCGCCCTGTCATGAGTCACGTCGTCGGTATCGATCTGGGAACCACCCACTCCCTGGTGGCCGCGCTTGACGGCTCGGGCCGTCCCACGCTGCTGCCGAACCGGCTGGGCAAGCGCCTCACGCCCTCCGTCGTCGGCCTGGATTCGGAGGGCCGGCTCCACGTGGGGGAGTCGGCGCGCGCGCAGTTGCTCGTGCATCCCGAGCGCACCGTCGCGGAGGTGAAGCGGCGCATGGGGTTGGACCTGCCCGTGACGCTGGGTGACCGGCGCTACAGCCCCACCGAGATTTCCGCGCTCATCCTGAGGGCGCTGCGCGAGGACGCGGAGCGGGCGCTCGGAGGCGTCGTGACGGAGGCCGTCGTCACGGTGCCCGCGTACTTCAGCGATGCGCAGCGGCAGGCCACCAAGGACGCGGGGGAGCTGGCGGGGCTCAAGGTGGAGCGGCTCCTCAACGAGCCCACGGCCGCCGCGCTCGCGTACGGCGTGGACCACCTGGACGCCGAGCAGTACGTGCTCGTCTACGATTTGGGCGGGGGCACCTTCGACGTGTCCGTGCTGGAGATGTTCCAGGGCGTGTTGGACGTGAAGGCCTCGGCGGGTAACAATCAGTTGGGGGGCAGTGACTTCGACCAGGTGCTGGCGGCCTGGCTCGGCGAGGAGTTCGAGCGGGCCCATGGCGTGTCGCTCAAGGGGAACCTGGGCGCGCAGGTGCGGCTGAAGGCCGCCGCGGAGGCCGCGAAGATCGCGCTCACGACGGTGGAGTCGACGCCCGTCATCGTGCCCTATCTCGCGCCTGGACGCGGGGGCTCACCCGCCTCGCTGGAAGTCGAGGTGACGCGCGCGCGGTTCGAATCGATGGTGGAGTCGCTGGTCCGCTCCACCCTGGAGCCCATGGAGCGCGCGCTGCGTGACGCGAAGCTGTCGCGTGGGTCCATCGCGGAAGTGGTGATGGTGGGCGGCAGCTCCCGCGTTCCGGTGGTGCGCCGCCTGGTGGCGGAGTACTTCGGCCGCGCGCCGCGTGATGGCGTGCATCCCGACGAAGCGGTGGCCCTGGGGGCCGCGCTCCAGGCGGGCCTGAAGACCGGCGCCGTGAGCGCCGCGCACGGCATCATGATTACGGATGTGAGCCCCTTCACGCTCGGCGTGGAGGTCCAGGCCATGGCGGGCCGCGAGCGGGTCAACGGCATCTTCTCACCGCTCATCCCGCGCAACACGACGGTGCCGGTGTCTCGGACGGAGACCTTCGCCACCACGGCGGACAACCAGCGCGCGGTGGAGATTCGCGTGTTCCAGGGCGAGGGCCGGCTGGTCCGCGACAACCTGCTGCTGGATTCCTACACGGTGGAGGGCGTGCCGCCCGCGCGCGCTGGCGCGGAGAAGGTGGCGGTGACCTTCACGTACGACATCAACGGCATCCTCGACGTCACCACGCGCATCGTCTCCACGGGCAAGGAGGCGGTGCTCGTGGTGGACAAGCGCGCGCAGCGGCTGGACCCCGAGCAGCGGAGAGAGGCTCGGGAGCGGTTGTCGCGGGAGTGGGGCTCGGGGGCCGCCGCGCCCACTGCCGCGCCCGCGCCCGCGCCGGCTTCCCCGGAGGCTGACTCCGAGGCGCTGCTGGCCGCCGCCACGGAGCGGCTCGCGACCGCGCCCGCCACGGTGCGTCCCCGGCTGGAGTCGCTGGTGGAGACCCTGCGCGCGGCTCGGGCGCAGGGGGACCGCGTGGCCGCGGCGCGCCTGGACGCCGAGTTGACGGACCTGCTGTTCGACCTGGGTTGACCTCGCGTGTTGCTGACCGACCTCAAACGCGCCGTGGTCCTGCGCCCCTCGGAGCCCGCGCCCCGGCTCGCGTTGGCGGAAGCGCTCTTCCAGGAGCGGGACTTCCGTGGCAGCGCGGAGCACGCGCGGCGCGCCCTGGACCTGGGCGGCGGTGCGCCCGCGAGGCGGCTGCTGTGCGCGGCGTGGTCGAAGGATGGGCGTCGCGACGAGGCGCTGAAGCTGTTGGCGGATTGCCTTGTCAGTGCGCCCCGCGACGCGAGACTCCGCGCGGAGTTGGTCGTGCTGCTGGATGAGGACCGGCCCGACGACGCGCTGGTGCACGCGCTGGAGGCGACGGAGGCTGCTCCCGAGACGCTGGAGCACTGGCGCACCGTGATTGGGTTGTGCCATCGCACGAACCGGCCCGCGCTGGCGCTGCCCGCGCTCCGGCGCGCTTGGAGGTTGTTCCCCGAGGACGCGCGCTTTCGCGAGAACGTGCTCGGTGCCCGGGCCGCGCTGGGGCTCCCCGAGTCCACGGCCATGCTGGACGCCCCGCCGGTGGAGCAGGTCGCGCAGGCGCTGGCGCTGCCCACGGCGCGCGCGGCGATGACCGAAGCGAAGCTGGAAGCCGCGGCGGCGGCGCTCAGGCGGGGCGCGCTCGCGGAGGCGAAGCGGCAGCTCGTGCTGGCGCCCGCGTCCACTCGGACAGGGGCGGCGGCCACCTTCCTTCGCGCGGAGCTCCTGTGGCTGGAAGGCAAGCCCCAGGGCGACGTGGAAGCGGCCCGCCGCGCCGCGCTCGAGGTTCCCGGGGCGCCGGGGGCCGCCGCGTTGCGTCTGGGGGACTGCCGGCTCGAAGCGGGGGCTCTGGATGAGGCGCAGGCGCTCTACGCGCGTGCCGCGGGAGAGGGCGAGGCGGCCGTGGCGGCGGGCCGCGAGGCGGAGCTGTCCGAGCGGCGTCGCGGGCTCGCGCGGGATGTCCCCGCCGTGGGGCGCATCGGCGTGCTCGGGTGGCATCCTGGCGGTGGCGCAGTCTCGCCGCTCGAGGCCGTGGCGGTGCCAGGGCCTGGCGTGTTGCGGAGCAGTGGCCACGTGGGCGCGGAGGGCCGGGAGGCCGCCGACGTGGCCTTCAGCGCGGCGCGTTCGCGAGCGCCGCTGTTGGGGTTGGGCGACATCGCGCGCGGGTATGACCTGCACCTGCACTATACGGACACCGAGGTGGGCAAGGACGGCCTGTCGAGTGGCCTGGCGCTGGCGCTCGCGGGGCTGTCCGCCTACGCGCAGCGCCCGTTGCCGGCGCGCCTGGCCGCCACGGGTGAGGTGACGCTGACAGGCGAGGTGCGGCGGGTGGGCGGCGTTCACGAGAAGTTGGTGGCCGCGTATTTGGAAGGGTTCCGCGTGGTGCTGCACCCGCGGCGCAACCTCCAGGACGTGGCGGCGTTGCCTTCCGAGGTGGCGCGCCGCCTGCGACTGGTCGCGGTGGATACGTTGGATGAGGCGTGGCGGGCCGTGCAGACGGCGTCGCGCGCTCCAGGAATGGACCGATGGTGAAAGACGAACCCCGGCGCAGCCCCTATGAAGTCCTGGGGGTCGCGGTGGACGCGGACGCGCGCGTCATCAAGAAGGCCTACTTCGAGCGCATTCGCCAGAACCCTCCGGAGACGCATCCGGAGGTGTTCAAGCAGCTGCGCGAAGCCTACGAGCTGCTCTCCGACCCCGAGGCACGTCAGGCCTACGATGCGAGTGTCGCGGCGCAGGCGGAGGGCGGCACCTCGGAGGAGGACGCGCGTCTCCGGGAGGCCGTCGAGCTGTTCGATGCCGGTGACACGGGCGGAGGCCGCGCCGTCCTGAACCGGATGCTGCTCGAGCAGCCGGACTTCCACGAAGCCCGGCTGCTGCTGGGCCGCAGCTTCTTGTGGGAAGGCGCCCCCGAGGCGGCGCTCACGGAGTTCGACGAGGTGCTGAAGCGCGCACCCGAGGACTGGCGTGGCCACATGCACCGCGGCTGGGCATTGAACCGCCTGTCCCGGCTGAAGGAGGCCGCGGACGCGTACTGGCGCGCGGGCAAGTACGGCCCGTCGGAGGTGGGCCCTCGGGTCGCACTGGCGGATTGCCTGGTGGAGATGCGGCAGGTGGACGACGCGCTCGAAGTGCTCGTCCAGGCCCTGTCACTCCCGGGGCTCCCTCGCACGGAGGTCCTGTCGCTGAAGATACGGCGCACCGCGATGTTGCTGGAGCATGGGCGCGACCGCGAGGCGGCCCTTGGGTTGAATGAGCTCGACGCGGAAGTGCCCGCGAGCGCGGACCCGGAGCTGCGCCGTTGGATGGGCGCGCAGGTGTCGGCCGCCGCCGCGCACCTCTTCTCCCAGCACAAGTCTCATGCCGCGAACCGCCTGCTCGAATTTGGCCGGCGCTTCCAGCCGGATGACGCCCCGGCCGCCGAGATGGCCTTCCCGAACGGCGTCCATGTGGACATCTCGGCCCTGCCCGAAGCGGGACAGCAGTGGGTTCACGCCGGCGCGGAGGACGCCGAGGGCTGGCGCACCCAATGGAGCTGGGTGAAGCCCGCCGCCTTCACCTTCGCGCTGGCCCTGGCGACCTTCTTCGTCCTGGCGCACTGCGCTTTCGGAACCCGTGAGCGCTCCGTCTCCGAGTGGGGTGGGTTCGCGGTGCTGGCCGCGGGCCTGTGCGCCGCGACGGCGTTCGCCGCCCGGCGGTTCCTCCAGGTGATGACCCAGCCCTACGGGCGCTTCACCCTGCTGCATCAGCTGCACCTGGTGGAGGTGATGACGGACCACGTCATCGTGTGGCCCCTGGTGCACCTGCAAGACGTTCAGCTGGTGAACCAGCACGCCAATGGCGCGTACACGTACACCCTCGTCGAGATGCGCTTCAACGGCCGGCGGGTCGTCACGTTCTGCCGTGGCGAGCGGGCCGCCAAGGACTTCGCGGAGCGGTTGGTCGCGCAGCGCCGCCGCGTGCTGGAGCTGCTCAGCCGAGGTCTCCTGAGCGCGGAGGAGGGGATGGCGCAGCTGCCCGCGGAGCTGCTGGCGCGAGGGGCGTCGAGTGGCAGGGTTCGCGGGCCGAGGTCCCGGTTGCCGCGCGTCACGCATCCGCTCGTAGCCGCGGGGCTGGGCGCGTTGCTGGTGGGCGCCACGGTGATTCCTCAGCGCCGCGCCACGGAGGCGCGGGCCTGGCAGCAGGCCGCGGTGCAGTCCTCGGAGTTGGGGCCCCTGCTGAAGTTCCTGCGGGCGCGTCCCGACAGCCGCTTCTCCGCCCAGGCCCAGGCCCGGGTGGACGCGGAGCTGGCGCGTGTGCGGGAGCGGCTCGAAAGCCGACTGGCCCCGGGCAGCCCCGCGGCTTCGTCCTTGCCCTTCTTCACGGGGCTGCTGGACGCAGTGGCCCGCACCCACAGCCGCCGCGTCGTCGTGGACTGGGCGGAGGCGTCGCGGGGACAGATTCCAGAAGACGTCTCCGTGGCGTTGGTGCCCGCGTGGCAGCGGCTGCTGGATGAAGCGCTGGGGCGAGGCGTCCTCGTCGTGGACGCCGGACGCGACAGCAAGGAAGGGCCGCCCGTCCTCACCGTCCGGGTGGGCGACGCGCTGCGCCTGCCGGACCGGCACCGTGTCTGGAGCGTGAGCGCGAAGGGGCCGGGGGGCGAGGAGGTCGTCGCGCCCCTGGAGCTCACTGCGGACGCGACGGACCCAAAGGTGACGGAGGTCTTGTTCCACGCGTGGATGGACCGCTGGCACCTGCCCGGCGCGGGTGACCGGCGTCCCTTGTTGCTGACGGCTTCCATCCTGGCTCGGAGCGCCAAACCATGAGCGCGCCATCGACGTCTGTCCGGCGGGGCCTCGTGTTCCTCGCCATCATCCTGGGCTGTGCGCTCGCGGTCGTGGCGATGCTCCGCAACGCTGCGTCGGTGCAGGAAGTGGTCTTCGTCAACGGACTGGACTTCACCGTCCAGGTGTCCGCGGGCAGCGAGCGGTTCCCGCTGAAGCGGAACGAGCACCGGGTCCGCGCGTTCCCCGAAGGCGCGTTGGACATCACGGTGACGCGCGACGGGGTGCCGCTGGCCCAGGACATGGTGCTTCTGCCGGAGGGAGGGGGGCACTTCGTCTACAACGTCCTGGGGGCCGCGCCGCTCTACGTGTCCAACGTCGTCTACTCGCGCAACGCGAATGCGGCTCCCGAACCGGAGCCCCGCCCCCTGCTGGGCACACCCTTCGAGCGGGTGTCGCGCGTGGACTTTGTGCTGACCGAGCCGCCGAGCCGCATCTCCATGAGCAAGAACTCCCGCGGCGCCGTCACCCGCGTCCGCCTCGGACGAATCGATGGCGACTGGGTGACGCGCTTCAACTGGCTGATGACCTCCGGGCATACGGCGGAGGCCCACCGCCTGGCGGACACCCTCGCGCGGGCCCTCCCGGACATGAAAGAGGCCAAGGAGCTCGCGCTCTTCTCCAGGATGTCGCTCGACGACGGGGAGGGCAGTCACGCGGTCGTCGCCACCGCGAGGGACTGGCGCGATGCCAACCCGGACAGCCTGGATGCACACCGGCTCTGGGCGTACCAGATGCGGCGCGCGGGGCGGCTCGACGAGGTCCGTGCGCACTACACCGCTGAGCTCGCGAGCCATCCTGACTCCGTGCTCATGGCCATCCTGCTCGCGCGGACGGAGCCGGGCCGTGAGGCGCTGGCCCGGGTCGAGGCGCTGTATCGCGCCCACCCCGATGACCTGCGGGTCCGCCGCGCCCTGGCCATGTTCTACGTGCGCGAGCAGCAGTGGGCGGAGGCGCTGCCGCTGTTCACCGCGCTGGCCTCCGATGACCCTGAATACATGGAGCGCTACGCGGACGCGCACGATGAGGTCCTGGTGGGCCTGGGACGGCGCGAGGAGGCCGAGAAGCGCGCGGCGGAGCGGCTCCCTCCATTCGACGCGAAGACGCCCACGCCCTGGAACGAGCTGCTCCAACTGGCGCGGTTCCGCGGGAAGCTCGCCCTGACGGGGGCCAATTCCCCCTTGAAGCAGTACGTGTCCCACGTCGCCGTGGAGGACAAGGTGATAGGGGCCCTGCTGCGCACGTGGCTGGCGGCGTCGATGGGCGAGCACGTGTCTGGTGACGACTTGCGCATGGTGCCCGCCGAACTTCCACGGCGGAGCGCCGCGGTGATTCTGGCCGCGCTGCAGGAGGGCCCCGAGGCCGCCGCGGGGCCCATCGCCAGCGCCGACACGCGCGCCTTCCACTTCATGGGCTCCGAGGTGGGCATCCTCCTGGCGGCGGAGTTCGAGCGGCTCGGTGACTCCGCGCTCGCCGCGCGGACGCTCGACGTGTCCCGGGCGGAGCTCGGGTTCGCCGAGCTCCAGGACGTGGTGCGCGGCACGCGTGACGTCGACTCCCTGGTGTCGCTGCGGGGTGAGGAGCGCGCCGCGCTGCTGCTCGTGGTGGCGCGCCGCCAGGATGCCCAGGGCGTCCGCTCCACGGAGACCTATGCCCGCGTGAAGAAGCTGGCCCCGTTGCCAGGGGCCGTCACCATCGCGCTGTCGAAGTGGCCGCGTCCAAAGCCGGTTGGCGCGGTGGCGGGGGCGCCCGTGCCGTGAGGCCGGGCGGCTACATCCGCTCGTCGATGGCGCGGTTGCTCATCTCATCCGCCTCCGCGTTCTGCGCGCGGGGGACGTGGTGGAGCTTCACCTTGGTGAAGCCCTTGAGCAGCTTCCGCGCCTCTTCGTACAGCGGCTTGAGCGTCGCGCTCTTCACCTGGTAGCGCCCTCCGAGCTGGCGAATCAGCAGCTCGCTGTCGGCGTAGACGTCCACCTCACGCGCGCCCAGGGCGTGCGCGTGCTTCAGGCCCAGCAGCAGGCCCATGTACTCGGCGCAGTTGTTCGTCTGCGTCCCCAGGAAGCGCCCCAGCCGCGCCACCACGTTGCCCGTGGGGTCCATCAGCACGGCGCCGGCGCCCGCGGGGCCCGGATTGCCCCGGGCCGCGCCATCCGAATAGATGCGCAGGCGGGGATGGGGCTCGGAGGAGGCCACGGCCGGTTCGGCGCGAGGGGACTCGGCCTTCTCCGGCGGGCTCACGGCAGAGGGCGCGGCGGCGGGCGGTGGACCCGCGAGACGCTGCGCGGCCTCTTCAATGAGCTGCCCGAGGTGCTCACGGGTGAGACCTCGGAACTCGCGCACCGTCCCCTGCAACGGCTCCTCACGGGCGATGTGCCGGAGGATGTCGATGATGGACGGCGCGGGCATGTCCACGAAGCCGGGCGGCTACTTCTCCGCCGCGGTTTCCTGCAGCGCTTCCACGGCGTAGATGATGCGGTTGCACGAGGGGCAGATGTCCGTGCCCAGGCCGGTGCGGAGCTGGTTGTAGAGCTGCGGGGGCACGTTCATGTTGCAGCCCTGGCAGGTGCCAGCGACCACGCCGACCAGGGCGGGCAGCTTCTTCTTGCGCACCACCTCGTAGCGGCGGAGCAGGGTGGAGTCCACGCCCGCGGCCACTTCCGAGCGGCGGCCCTCGAGCCCCTTCACCTGCGACTCGGCCTCGCTCAGCTTGCCGCGCAGCTCCGTCATCCGGCTCGCCAGCCCCTGCTGCTTGGTGGCGAAGTCGGACTCCTTGCTCTTGATGGCCTCGCGCGCGCCGCCGAGCTGCTTCGTCAGCTCCGTCAGCTCCTCCGCCATCGTCAGATTGGCCTTCTTGGCGATGTCGATTTCACGGGCCAGGGCGGAGTACTCGCGGGTGGAACGCTGCTCGCTGAGCCGCGTCTCCCACTTCTTCACCTTGTCCTTCTCGTCCGTGATGTTCTGCTCGAGCTGGGCCTTCTGCTTCTCCATGTCGGCGACACGGGCCCGTTCCGCTTCAATGGCGCTGCGGGCCACACCCAGCTCCCGCTCCAGCTCTGCAATCTGGCGGGGGTGAACGTCCGCGGCCTTCCGGAGCGAGGCGACCTCGAGGTCCACGTTCTGCAGCTCCGCCAGCGCTTTCAATTTCTCCCGCAAAGTTGCTGCCTCCCACAGGGCCGCACCGTGTACGGCAACGGCCGAGCTCTTGTACCAACAAGGATGATGAGGGTCCAACGTCCAAATGGGCCAGGAGTCATCCCCCGTGGCCCTTACCGCGATGCCGCATTTGAAACAGCTTCACGCACCCGTTAGACCGGAGCGCGTGCTTCGTCCATCCTTCATCCTCGTTCTCTGCGCGCTCGCACCTGCCTGCAAGGAGTCCGCGCCCCCGCCGCCCGCCACCACGACGGCCCCCGCCGCCGCGCCCGCGCCCGCCGCGCACACGAAGTGGGGCGTCATCGAGGGTCGCGTCCGCCTCACGGGGACGCCGCCCGCGCCCGCCCGGCAGCCCACCACGGGCACGGTCGTCTCCGTGTGCGGCGAGGAGACAGAGGAGCGCTCGCTCGTCGTGGGCGCCGAGGGCGGTGTGGCCCACGCAGTGGTGTCCCTGAAGGACGGCTCGGCGCTGCCCGCGTCCGCCAACCCCGCACCGGAGCCGGTGCTGGACCAGAAGCAGTGTGTGTATGACCCGCCCGTGCTGGCCGCGAGGGCGGGGAGTACGCTGGTCATCCGCAACTCGGACCCCCTGGTCCACAACGTTCGCGCCGCCTCGGGGACGAACCGCGCCTTCTTCAACGTGGCCATGCCGCTGGAAGGCATGACGGTGCGCCGCCAGCTGCCCGCCGAGCCTGGCGAGGTCCCCATCCACTGCGACATCCACCCGTGGATGCGCGCCCGGGTGCGCACCTTCGACCATGGGTACTTCGCCACCAGCGCCGCGGACGGACGCTTCCGGCTGGAGGTTCCCGAGGGCACCCACACCGTCGTCATCTGGCACGAGCGGCTCCCCGCGCAATCGCACACCGTGACGGTGCGTACGGGCGAGACGGTCCAGGTGGACTCGAGCTGGGCGGCCACCGACCTCAAGTAGGTGCAGCCGCACGGACGGTCCAAGGTTTCTCGCGCTCCGCGTCTAATGGACTGAGAAGCCGCGAAGGGACTGGGGTTCCGTTCCGGCCAGAATATTGTTATGAAGGTGGCATTCGCCACGGACGAGGGGGCCGAGTCATGCAGCAGCCGAAGAAGCGGGCAACCCTGATGAACGACGCAAGCGGCCTGGAGGCGCCCCGGAAGGCGGCGGCCCGGCCCGTCGGCATGCAGGAGATGGGGCCCACCCTGTACGAGCAGCTGCGCCGCGCGCTGGTGGAGCTGACGCCCGTCACGTCCCCCTGAACCCAGCCGGGGCCGGCGTTTCCGCCACGGCCTGAAAAGCGAAGGGGCTCCCGGCGACGTGCCGTGGAGCCCCTTGTTGCTGGTGGCCTTAGATGTCGTCCTCGTCGGATTCTCCTCCCGCCGATTCCTCGTCATCGAACGAGTCCAGTTCCTCTTCCTCATCGTCCCCGCGGCTCGCCGGCTCCTCGGGTTCAATGGGTTCGATGACCTTCGGGGCGGCGGCGAGACGACCGCGCCTTCCCTCGGGCTGAGGCTTCAGCGCCGGGCTTTCCCGCTGATCCGCCCCACACTTCGGGCAGATCGGGTCCGGCTTCTTCATGTCGTAGAACTTCGTCTGGCACTTGAAGCAGACGTGTTTGGTTCCGAGGTCCTTCGCCGGCATTCGCCACCTTTGTAAAAGGCGAGTGAAGACAGGGGGGAGGGCGGCTCAATAGTTGGGCCGCAAGACGGAGTCAACCTGTGGTTTGCGTGGAAGATTTCTAGCGGTAGCATCCATGGCACGTTTTCCCCCGGAAGCTGGACGCCCCTCTTGAACTTTACCTGCGACAATTGCCAGAAGCGGTATTCCATTGCGGACGAAAAGGTCCGCGGCAAGACGGTCAAGGTCCGCTGTAAGAACTGCCAGAACGTCATCACCGTCGAAGGCCCCGCCGAAGAAGAGAACACCCGCGTGGTGTCGCTCGCGGACGTGGAGCGGATCCGCGCCCAGGAGCGCTCCCTGGCGGAGCCCGAGCCAAGCGCGGCTCCGGCCGCCGTCATCAGCGCTCCCATCGCCCCCGCTCCCGCGCCCAAGGCGCCCGCCGCCCAGGCCGCGTTGCAAACGCCCTGGGACGACGAGCCCACGCGCGCCGCCCCCATGAAGGCCACGGGTTCCCCCTGGTTCGTCATGGTGCGCAACAAGCAGGAGGGCCCGCTGGACGAAGGGGCCCTGCGCGAGCTGATGGCCACCGGCGCCGTGAATGGCCGGAGCTTCTTCTGGCAGCAGGGCATGGCGGACTGGAAGCGAGGCCTGGACATCCCCGAGCTGGCCGGACTTTTCGAGCCGCCGCCCGCCGCCGAGCCGCCCCCGCCGCCGCCTCCCGTGGCCGTGGCCCCCGAGCCGGCGCGGCCCGCTCGGAGCGCCCCGGCCCGGCGGGAGCCGGAGCCGCAGCCCTTCGAGCCGGAGCCGGAGCCGGAGCCGGTGCAGCGCCAGGCCGCGCCGGAGCAGCCCTGGCCGGACGACGATGACGACGCGCCGGACAACACCTTCTTCGGTGACCCGCTGCCGCGCGCCGCCGAGCCCGAGCCGATGCCGCAGGCCCAGCCGAACCGCCGCCCGCAGCCGCGGCCCACGGCCACCGCGGCGCCGCTCGACGACGCGCTGTTCTCCGACCTGGACCTGCCGAACCAGCGCAACGACGGCGAGGACGACGCGCGCCACGGCGACGACGGCGTGCCGTACCCCGAGGACCCGAACGCCGCGCTGGGTGGCGGCGACGATGACGGGGAGGGCAAGGCGGTCCAGGACACGCGCCACTTCGCCAAGAAGTCGGGCGTGACGCGCCGCAACCCGGCCTGGAAGTACGCCGTGTTCGTCCTCCTGCTCCTCATCATCCCGCTGGGGCTCGCGTACGTGCTGTCGGAGACGCTGGGCGTGGTGCCGCTGCGGGTGAAGACGGTGGACGCCCAGGGCAACGCGGTGGAGCAGCCCGTCTTCTCTCCGGAGGGCGTCGGGGCCCTGCGCGACAAGCTGATGGGCCGCGCGCCTCCCGCGCCTCCTCCGAGCAGCAAGCCCCCGGCGTCTCCCGCCGAGGGCAAGCGTCCGGCCGGCGCCGGCGCTCCCGCGGGCGCGGCGGGGGCCGGAGCGGCCAAGGACGGGCTGTCCGACGCGGACCTGAAGGCGGCCTACGCGGACTCGGACAAGAAGGACGTGGACCCGGCCGTGCGCGGCGGCGAGGAAGTGGCCGCCGCCGACACGGAGGACGTGGGCGGCCCGTCCGACGAAGAGGTGGAGCGCGTGCTGGAGAAGACGCAGCCCGCCTTCCGTGACTGCGTGGAGGCCGAGCTGCGGAAGAACCCGTCCTTCAAGGGCGGCAAGGTGACGCTCACCGCCACCGTGAGCAGCTCGGGCGCGGTGAAGGACGCGACGTTCGACCGCAAGGACCTGAACCGCAACAGCCCGGTGGGCACCTGCATCCGCGACCGCGCGAAGGGGATGGTCTTCTCCGCCTTCGCGGGCGAGGACGTGGACCTGGAGATTCCGCTGGTCCTCTCCAAGTCGATGTAGCGCCTAGAGGTCGAAGTTCCCCGCGGGAGGCGGCTTCTTGCCGCGCGTCGCCTTCTCGCGGGCCCTGCGCACCTCCTTGCGCAGGGCCTCGGTGGCCTCCGGGTCCACCTCCAGCGTGTCGAGGTCCAGCACGTCGCCCTCGCGGACGCCCGCGGGCAGCTCGCTCAGCGGACGCGTCACCTGGCGGCCGTCGACCACGAGCACGGCGACGTCCTCTTCGATGCGATCCAACGTGGCCCGGGTCGTCATGGGGTGTGGCTCCTTGCTGCTCACGGGTTGCAGTCCTTGGCGGGCCGCCGGTTGTTGCGCTTGGCCTCCTGGCGGTTGGTGAAGGTCACCAGGTTGCCCGGCTTGATTTTCATGACGTTGCGGCAGGTGGGCCTGTGGAACACGTCACTGTTGATGCTGCCCACGTAGGCGCCCACCGTCACGGTGTTCGAGTCGACGCGGGGGCGCGGGGTGTTTCGGGGCGTCCCCGGCCGCGCGGTGTCCGGGCCCTCCAGGCTCATGGAGTAGGGCCGCTTCGCGGCGCCCGCGTTCAAGGGGGCGAGCGCGGGCGCGCCCAGGCCGGGGTAGCTGTAGCGCGTGTCCTCCGGGACGCCCGGGGGCAGCCGCTGCGGGGTGACGACGAGCGTCTTGCCGTCGCTCACCACCTGGACCTCGCCATGTTCGTCCGTGCGGAACACCTGCGTTCCGGCGGCCTTGAGGCGCTCGAGCGTGGCCGGTGACGGCGCGCCCATCAGGTTTCCGTCGCCCGCGGAGATGACGGCAGCGCGGGGCGACACCGCGGACAGGAAGGCGGCGCTGGTGGCGCCGTCGGTGCCATGGGCGGCCACCTTGAGGAGCGTGGCCTGCATGGGGGCGTTGCGCGCCAGCAGGTGCTCTTCCGTGCGCGCGTGCGCGTCCGCCATGAAGAGCACCGTGGTGTCGCCGTAGGTGAGGCGCAGGATGACGGAGTTGGCCTCCAGCGCGGCCTCGGGCACGTCGAGCAGCCGCTCGGTGGGCGCCCGGGGCCACAGCACGGTGAGGGACACGCCGGCGCCCAGCGGCAGCCGCTGGAGCGCGTTGGGCGTCGCGGGAGACGGGGAGGGGGAGATGAACTCCACGCCCTGGCTGGCCACGGCGCCGAGCAGCGCGTCGTACGCCTTGGGCGTGGCGCCGAGCTGCGGCTCCAGGAGCTGCCTGGCGCCCACGCGCTTGATGACCGGCTCCAGCGCGCCGTGGTGGTCCGCGTGCGGGTGGGTGAGGACGACCAGGTCCAGCCGCTGCGTGAGCAGCTCCGGCAGCCGGTTCACCAGGTGGTCCGCGGCGGAGGCGGGGCCCGTGTCCACCAGCGCGGTGTACCCGTCGGGGGACACGATGAGCGCGGCGTCACCCTGGCCCACGTCGAAGAAATAGACGTGCAGCTTTCCGTCCGGGGTTCCGCCGAAGTAGCGCCGCTGGGGCGCGGAGGGGCGCGCGGCCTGGGCGGGCTCGGGTGGGGGCGGGGGCGGGTCCTGGCACGCCGCCAGGGCCAGCAGGACGGCGAGGAGGAAACGCGGACGGAAACTCATGGGTGGCAGTCCTCGGCGGGGCGGCGTTCGCGCATGGCTTCGCCGCGGCTCGCGTATTCGGTGCGTTCCGACTTGGAGCGCTTGAGGGTCTTGCAGGACGCTTTGTGGAACACCTTGCTGCCCTTGAGGCTGATGTATCGGCCTTCACTGGCGCCGCGTTGCGTCGGCGCGCGCGTGTCCGTGTCGGAGCTGACAGAAGGGGCGCTCCTGCCACGCGGAGTGCTGGCCTTGCGCGTGCCCCGGGTGATGGGGCCCCGCGCCACGGCGTCGGAGGTCACCTCGCCCGCGACCAGCAGTGAATTGCTGCCGCGCCGCTCCGCGCGGACGGACACCACGTTGCCGTCGCTGGTGGCCACGACCTCGCCGTCCAGGTCCGTCCGGAAGACCTGGGCCTTCTGCGCGCGCAGGCGCTCCAGCACCTGGGCGGTGGGGTGCCCGTAGTCGTTCTTCGCGCCCACGGAGATGACGGCGGCCTGGGGCTTCACCGCCGCGAGGAAGGCCGCGGTGGACGAGTGCCGCCCGCCATGGTGGGCCACCTTCAGCACGGTGGAGGTGAAGTCGATGTTCTTGCGCAGCAGCGTGGCCTCGGTGTCCGGCTCGGCGTCGCCGGTGAAGAGGAACGCCGTCTTCCCGTACGTCAGCTTGGCGACGATGGAGTTGGAGTTCGGGTCGGAGCGGGTGCCCTTGAGGAACGGGTCCTCCGGCACGCGGGGCCAGAGCACGGTGAGGGCGGCGCCGTCCCCCAGGCCGATGGTGAGCAGCGAGCTGGGGTCGTTGGGGTCGGGCAAGGGCTTCATCACCTGGCCCACCTCGTCGCCCACGACGTTCAGCAGGTCGCGGTAGGCCTCGCTCGGGTGGTCGAAGCCGGGGTCCATGAAGCGCCGCGCGCCCACCGTGCGCAGGGCATTGGAGATGCCGCCCAGGTGGTCCAGGTGCGGGTGGGTGAGGATGACCAGGTCCAGCGGCCCCTGCACCAGGTCGCGCAGCCGGCGCTCCAGGTGCGCCCGGGATTCGGGCGGGCCTCCGTCGATGAGCACCGTCTTGCCCGTGGGGGAGATGACGAGCGCCGCGTCCCCCTGGCCCACGTCGAAGAAGTGGACCGTGAGGGACTGGCTGCCCGACTGGGCCAGGGCCCATCCTGGAAGCGTGGCGAGGAGGAGGACGAGGAGTGCGGGCAGCCGGGCAAGGGACATCACGGGCCAACTCTACCGCTCCGCGCCCGCCCTGGGCACCCAGGGGCGCGTGAAGCTCGGGGGCCCGCCGCGAGCGCTTCCCGAGGGCGAGGAAGTGGGCTAAGGGGCCGGGCATGTCCGACTCCGAAGACCTCTTCCATTTCGTCGAGGACATTGCCGACCAGGCGCGCCGCAAGCTGCAGGCGTGGAAGGAGGGGCAGACGCCCGGGGCTCCGGCTCCGGCGGCGGGCCCGTCCACCGCCCGGGTGGACCTGGACACGGTCCGCTCGCCCGCGGACCTGGCGCCGTATATCGACCACACGCTGCTCAAGCCCGAGGCTCGCGCCGAGGACGTGGTGAAGGTGGCCGAGGAGGCCCGGCAGTACGGCTTCGCCACCGTCTGCGTGAACAGCGCGCACGTGGGCACCGCCGCGCGTGTGCTGGCGGGCACGTCCACGGTGCCCATCGCCGTGGTGGGCTTCCCGCTGGGGGCCTCGCTGCCCGCCGCCAAGGCCTTCGAGGCCCGCGAGGCCATCCGCGCCGGGGCGCGCGAAATCGACATGGTGCTGAACATCGGCGCGCTCAAGGCGCACGACTACGCCCTGGTGCACCAGGACATCGCCGCGGTGGTGGACGCCTGCGGCGCGGTGCCGGTGAAGGTCATCCTGGAGACGGCGCTGCTCACGGACGAGGAGAAGGTCATCGCCTGCTCGCTCTCCAAGGCCGCGGGCGCCGCCTTCGTGAAGACGTCCACGGGCTTCGGGCCCGGGGGCGCCACCGAGGCGGACGTGGCGCTGATGCGCCGGGTGGTGGGCGACTCCGTGGGCGTGAAGGCGTCTGGCGGTGTGCGCTCGGCCGATGACGCGATGAAGATGCTGCGCGCGGGGGCCAACCGCCTGGGCGCGTCCGCGTCCGTGGCCATCGTCTCCGGGCAGACTTCCACCGCGAAGTACTGACGGGGGCGGACACGGTGAACGCGAAACAGCGAGAGGAACTCAAGGCGCTGCTGCTCGCGCTCCACGCGGAGCTGACGGAGAAGGCGCCGTCGAAGATCGAGCCCAACCGCACCGATGACGCGCGCATCGGCGGCGACGAGGACGAGCAGCCGCTCAACGAGATGATGCAGGCCATCGCGTCCAACCGGAACCGGAACATGGACGGCGTGCTGGCCCGGGTCATCAAGGCGCTGGGCAAGCTGCGCGAGGACCCGGACGGGTTCGGTGAGTGCGAGGAGTGCGGCGACGAGATTCCGCTCGGCCGCCTGCGCGCCATGCCCTACGCGGAGCTGTGCGTGACGTGCCAGGGCAACAAGGATGGCCCCAAGGGCCGGGCCACCCGCAAGAAGCTGACCGACTACACCTGAACAACCGGCGCGCGAGCCCCTGTGCCTCGCGCGCCCTCAACGGCTACACGAGGCTTCGAGGGCTCATGGACACCACCGGACTGAAGGAGCGGGCGGAGGCGTGGCGGCAGGCGGACCCGGACGCGTCCACCGCGGCGGAGCTGGCGGCGCTGCTGGCGAAGGGCGACTGGGCCGAGCTGGAGGACCGCTTCTCGCAGGACCTGGAGTTCGGCACCGCGGGGCTGCGCGGCGTGTTGGGCGCGGGGCCCAACCGGATGAACCGCGCGGTGATCCGGCGCACCACCGCGGGACTGGCCCGTTACCTCAAGGCCCAGGTGCCGGACGTGGCGGCTCGCGGCGTCGTGGTGGGGCGGGACGCGCGCAACCTGAGCGCGGAGCTGGCCGAGGACACCGCCGCGGTGCTGGCCGCCGAGGGCATCCCCGCGCACGTCTTCCCGGAGCCGGTGCCCACGCCGCTGGTGGCCTTCGCCGCGCTGCACCTCAACGCCGCCGCGGCCGTCATGGTGACGGCCAGCCACAACCCGCCCGAGTACAACGGCTACAAGGTGTACTGGGGCAACGGCGCCCAAATCATCCCGCCGCACGACACCGGCATCGCCGCCGCCATCGCGCGGGTGGAGCCCGCCAACCGGGTGCCGCTGCTGACGCCGGCCGACGCCCGGGCGAAGGGGCTGTGGAAGGACCTGCCCGCGTCCATGGGCGAGGCCTACCTGCGGGCCATCCTGGGGCTGCGCGTGTACGGCAAGGGCTCCGAGTCGCTGTCCCTCGTCTACACCGCGATGCACGGCGTGGGCGGCGTCTGGGCCGAGCGCGCCCTGCGCGAGGCGGGCTTCCCGCGCTTCACCGCCGTGGCCGAGCAGCAGCAGCCCGACGGCCGCTTCCCCACGGTGCGCTTCCCCAACCCGGAGGAGCCGGGCGCCATGGACCTGTCCACCGCCACCGCCGAGCGCGTGAAGGCGGACGTGGTGCTGGCCAATGACCCGGACGCGGACCGGCTGGCCGTCATGGCGCGCGACGCGGACGGAAGTCTGCGCCTGCTGACGGGCAACGAGGTGGGCGTGCTCCTGGGGCACTACCTGCTCACGCAGGGCCCGAAGCAGGGGACGCCGCACGTCGTCACCACCATCGTCTCGTCCGCGCAGCTGGGCGCCGTCGCGAGCTCGCTGGGCGCCGCGTACGACGAGGTGCTCACCGGCTTCAAGTGGATCGCCAACCGCGCGCTGGAGCGCGAGCACGCGGAGGGCACGCGCTTCGTCTTCGGCTACGAGGAGGCGCTCGGCTACACCGTGGGCACGGTGACGCGGGACAAGGACGGCGTGGGCTCCGCGCTCGTCATGGCGGACCTCGCCGCCTGGTGCGAGTCGCGTGGCACCACGGTGCTGGGCTACCTGGAGGAGATTCAGCGCGCGCATGGCCTGTACGTCGGCGCGCAGCGCAACTTCACGTTCCCCGGCGCCGCGGGCGCGCAGGTGATTCGCGGCATCATGGACGCGTTCCGTGCGTCGCCTCCGGCCACCGTGGGCGCGGACGCCGTGCGCGCCGTCCGCGACTACAAGAAGGGCGAGCGCGGGCTGCCTCCGTCCAACGTCGTCGCGCTGGAGCTGGCGAGCGGCGGCCGCGTCACGCTGCGCCCCTCCGGCACGGAGCCGAAGATCAAGTACTACTTCGAGCTGAAGGAGACGCTCGCGGAAGGTGAGCCCCTGGCTCAGGCCCGCGTTCGCGCCGAGGCTCAGCTGGGCCGCTTCATCGACGCTTTCCTGGTGCTCGCGCGTGAGCGCGGGCAGCCGGCGTGAGTCTAGAGACGCAGCACCACACCCACCGCCCGCCCTCCGGGGCGGCCTTCGTAGAAAGGTACCGTGTGAAGCGACTGCTCCCCGGAGTCCTCCTCGCTTGTTTCCTGGCCCTTCCCTCGACCGCGCTCGCGCAGCGCGGGGGACAGGGCTGGTCCGTCCTGGCCGCCGACACCATGGGGAGCGGCAACACCGCCTTCCACGGTCAGATTGGCTGGCCCGGCATCTCCCTGGGCCTGCTGCACGGCGGCTCGGACCGCTTCGACATTGGCGCCAAGTTCAGCTTCAACTGGGGCCGCGAGGGCTGGGTCCGCTACACGGACCCGGGCGTCAAGTTCCAGGCGTGGATGCGGCTGCAGCTCATCAAGGAGCGCCAGTTCTCGCTCGCGCTCACCTTCCAGCCGGGCCCGTTCTTCTACTTCAACCGGCGCGACACGGACGTGGGCCTCGCGCTGCCCGTGGGCCTGGTGGTGGGCATCCCCGCCGGCAGCGCCGTCATGGTGAACCTGGGCCTGGACATCCCCTTCCACGTCTACTTCGGCGAGGGAATCGGCCCGGTGTTCCCCGTCCTGGTGGGCGGCGGGTTGGAGTACTTCGTCAACCGCAACGTCGGCGTCACCTTCAACGTCCGGCTGGGGCCCGCCGTCATCCCGGACTACGACGCCACCGAGTTCACGCTGGAGGCGTTGTTCGGCGTCGCGTACCGCTTCTAGCTACCAGGACGACGTCTGCTCGGGCAGCTCCACCGTGAAGGTGCTGCCCTGGTTGACGCGGCTGCGCACCGTCAGCGCGCCGCCCATGGCTTCCACCAGGGTGCGCGCCACGGTGAGGCCCAGGCCGGCGCCCTTCTCGGGCGCCTTCGTCGTGTAGTAGGGCTCGAAGACGGCCTGCTGCTCGTCCTCGAAGATGCCGATGCCGGTGTCCTCGACGAAGAGCAGCGGGCCGAAGTCTCCGAAGATGTCGGGCAGCTCCACGCCGGTGATGATGCGCCGCGGGCGGTCCGTCACGTCCTCCACCGCGTCCACCGCGTTGGCCAGCAGCTCCGTGAGCACCTGCTCCAACTGGCGGCGGTTGAAGACGGCGGCGATGGGCTCGTTGGGCAGCAGCACCGTCAGCTCGCAAGAGCCCAGGCGGCCCTCGTTGCGCATCCGCTCCACCACCGCGGGGACCAGCTCCCGCAAATCGAAGCGCTGGATGTCCTTGGGGCTGGTGGGGCCCAGGGACAGCAGGTGCTGGCCGTGCAGCCGCATCTGCTCGCCCGCAACGCCCAGCTTCTTCAGCGCGTCCGCGTCCGGCGGCAGGCCCTGCGCGGCGCGGGCGCGCACGTGCTCCAGCGCCTGCTGGAGGCCCTCACCCACGCGGCCCAGGTTCTGCGCCACGTCCGCGGCCAGCGTGCCCACGCGCGCCAGCCGCTCCATCTCCAGCCAGCGCGAGCGCGGGTCCTGCAGCGCCTCGTTGCGCTGGCCGCCGCGCTCGCGGTGCGCCTTCAGCTCGAGCAGCGTGTGCACGCGGACCTTGAGCTCCAGCGGGTCCAACGGCTCGGTGATGAGCAGGTCATCCACGCCCGCCTCGAGCACCTCGCGCCGCGTCTCGCGGTCCACGCTGGGGCTGAGCATGAGCACGGGGAGCGCCGAATCGCCGAGCGCGTCCTGGAGCCGCCGGTACGTCGCGAGCCCGTCGGTGCCCGCGTGCCCCGCGTCCAGCACCACCAGGTCCGCGGCCTGCTTCATCGCCGCGGCCGAGAGGGCCGTACCGCATGCGGGCAGCACGTCGTAACCCGCGGGCGACAGGATGGAGTGCAGCCGCTCCATTCCGCCTGACTCCACGTCCACGGCCAACACCCGGGGCCGATACACCTCGGTCTCCGTCGTCTCCAGCATCACGCCACCCCTACATGGTGACCAGGTGAGCCTCACCCGGGTGTTCCAGGCAGTTCCTACGGACCCCACGGGGCCTGGATGGAGCTCCCCCCGGGCGCACGAATCCAGGCCGGTACGTGATCCGATACCACCCCGTGTCCATGCGAGCCTCGTGCCGGAATTCGTTCAGTGACGTCGAATCGACCAAGGGTCAGCTTCCTGAAAAGGACCCAGTAACGGCGGGGGGTTGAATCGTTGCGACACTGGAGAAAGTCGCGGCCAGCGGGCGCTCCCTCGGTCAGACGGGGTCAATCACGACCTTAAATCGTTTTGTACCCGGGTGTGAAATGACCCGATTCGTTTACTCGCGATCAGCGCGACTCCTGCTCGTAGGGCGTCCCCAGGGCGGCGGGTGCGCTGCTTCGCTGACCCTGGAGCGTCAGGACGATCAGCGTGAGCAGGTAGGGCAGGGCCAGCAGCACACCTTGGGGGACCCACTCGACGATGCCGGGCGCGCTGGACACCAGGCCGATGCGCAGCGCGTTGCCGAAGGCGAAGAACGTGGCGGCGAGGAAGGCGCCCACGGGGGTCCACCGGCCAAACACCATGGCGGCCAGGGCCATGAACCCCAGGCCGGCGGGGGTGTGCTGCTCGAAACGGTCCAACACGGCGGTGGACAGCACCGCGCCGCCCAGGCCCGCCAAGAGCCCACTGCCCAACACCGCGCCCCACCGCAGTCCCGCCACGGACAGCCCCAGCGTGGCCACGGCCTGGGGCTTGTCGCCCACCGCGCGCAGCCGCAGGCCCAGCGGGGTGCGCCGGAGCAGGCCCTGGAAGAGGAAGGGGAGGAGCAGCGCCAGGTACGTGGGGGCGGAGTGCCCGGACAGGGCGCCCAGCACCGGCACGCCGCTCAGGCCGGGGAGGTCCCAGCGCGTGAGCTGCTGGATGGGCGGGGTGCCGTTGGGCCCGTAGAGGGACTCCAGCAGGAAGGTGCCACCGGCCAGGGCCACCAGGTTGAGCGCGATGCCGGACACCACCTGGTCCGAGCGCCAGCGGATGCTGAGGAAGCCGTGCACGCTGGCCAGGGCCGCGCCCGCGAGCATGCCCATGACGACGGCCAGGGGCGTGGGCATCACCAGCGCCGCCACCGCCGCACAGAAGGCGCCCACGCGCATCATCCCCTCGGTGCCCACGGCGATGATGCCCGCGCGCTCGGACAGCACCGCGCCCAGGGCGGCGAAGATGAGCGCGGGCGCGGCGTCCAGCGTGGAGAACAGCAGCGAGTGGAGGACTTCAAGCACGGGGCACCTCCGCCGCCGCGGTGGGCGCCACGTTGCGCCGGCGCAGCAGCGCGAGCCACACCATCCGGCCCGCGACGAACAGCAGCGCCAGGCCCTGGATGAGCTCGGGGAAGCTCTTGTGCACGCCGAGCAGCTGCATGCGCGTGCCCCCCGCGCGCAGCACGCCGAAGAAGAGCGCGGACACGGTGGCGCCCAGCGGGTGGTTGTTGCCGATGAGCGCGATGGCGATGCCGTCGAAGCCGTAGGGGGCGCCCAGCGTGCCGGGGTAGCGCCCCTCGGTGCCGAGCACCAGCACCGCGCCCGCGAGCCCCGCCATGGCCCCGGCCAGCGCCATGGCCAGCCCCATGCGGCGGGCCACGGGGATGCCCGCGGCGCGAGCGGCCTCGACGCCCAGTCCCACCGTGCGCGTCTCGAAGCCGGAGCGCGTGCGCGTCAGCCACACCCAGACGGCCAGCGCCGCGGCCAGCGCCAGTGGGAAGCCCAGGTTGAGCCGCGAGCCGTCGCTCAGCAGGCGGGGCAGCACGGCGGTGGCCTGGATTTCGGCGGTGCCGGTGATGGACTGGCCCCCTTCGGCCGCGCCCCGCAGGGGCCCCACCACCAGCCAGTTGTCCACCAGGCTCAGCGCCACCCAGTTGAGCATGATGGTGGAGATGACCTCGTGCACGCCCCGGTAGATGCGCAGCAATCCTGCGATGCCCGCCCACGCCGCGCCCGCGAGCGCCGCGCCCAGCAGCGCCGCCGGGACATGCAGCACGCCGGGCAGCGTCACGTGCGCGCCGACGACGGCCGCGGCCAGCGCGCCCAGCAGCATCTGCCCCTGCGCGCCGATGTTGAACAGGCCCACCTTGAAGGCCACCGCCACGGACAGGCCCGTGAGGGTGAGGAGCGCCGCCTTCATCGCGGCCTCGCCCAGCGGGCGGGTGATGACGGTGGCCGCCGCGCCGTCCAGGTACGCGGGCCAATTGCCGATGCCACCCCACAACATCTGCAGGTACGCGTCCGTCGCGGTGCCCGGCTCCATCGTCAGCGCGATGAGCGCCCAGCACACGCCCAGCGCGAGCAGCACGGAGAGCACCGACGGCAGCAGCTGTCTCAGACGCTCAGGCATGGGCCGGCTCCGTGGCGCCCAGCATGCGCCGTCCCAGCTCGCGCTCGTCGAACTCGCGGCGGAGGAAGTGGCCCGTCACGCGGCCCTCGAAGAACACATAGACGCGGTCCGCCAGGGCCAGCACCTCTTCCAGATCCAGCGAGACGAGCAGCACGCCCGTGCCCTGGTCGCGCGCCTCGCGCAGCTTCGCCTGCACCTGCGCCACCGCGCCCACGTCCAGGCCGCGCGTGGGCTGCACCACCACCAGCAGCCGGGGCCGCGCATCCAGCTCACGCGCCACCACGACCTTCTGCTGGTTGCCGCCGGACAGGGCGCGCAGGGCCACCTCCGGGTCGGGAGGCCGCACGTCGTAGGCGACCGTCAGCTCCCGCGTGCGCTCCCGGCGGCCCTTGAAGTCGATCCACGGCCCCTTCGCGAAGGGCGGCCGCGTGTGCCGGCCCAGGGCCACGTTCTCCTCCACGCTGAGGGCCTTCACCACCGCGCGGTGGTGCCGGTCCTCGGGGATGTGTCCCACGCCGCGCATCCGGGCCACGGCCGGCGTGAGGCCCTTCAACGGACCTCCCAGCAGCGTGCCGCTCCCGGCCGTCAAGGCGCGCAGGCCGGTGAGGACCTCCGCCAGCTCGCGCTGCCCGTTGCCGTCCACGCCCGCGATGCCGACGATTTCACCCGCGCGCACCTCCAGGTCCACGCCGCGCAGGGCGGGGCGCCCGTTGTCGCCCGAGGCCTCCAGCCCGCGCGCCTCCAGCAGGACCTCGCCGGGCGCCTCGGTCCTCGTCGCCGACGTGGCTGCGGCCGGTGGACGCTGGCTCTCGCCCACCATCAGCGCGGCGAGCTGCTCGGCGGTGGTGTCGGCGGCGCGCACCTCGGCCACGCAGCGGCCCCGGCGCATGACGGCGATGCGGTCCGCCACGCCCAGCACTTCCTTCAACTTGTGGCTGATGAGCACCACGGTGTGCCCTTGCGCCACCAGACCGCGCATCACGCGCGACAGCTCGTCGGACTCCTGCGGCGTGAGGACGGCGGTGGGCTCGTCGAGGATGAGCACCTGCGCGCCCCGGTGCAGCGCCTTGACGATCTCCACCTTCTGCTGCGAGCCGACGCTGAGCGTGTCCACCCGGGCGCGCGGCTCCAACTGGAAGCCGTAGCGGGCGCAGGTGGCGGCCACCTCCTGGACGGCGCGCTCCAGGTCCAGCATCCCCCGGCGCGTGGGCTCGCGGCCGAGCACCACGTTCTCCGCCACCGACAGCGTGGGCACGAGCATGAAGTGCTGGTGCACCATGCCAATGCCCCGCGCGATGGCGTCACGCGGGCTCTTGAAGCGCACCGGCTGGCCCTCCAGCGTCATCACGCCCGCGTCGGGCTGATAGAGCCCGTAGAGGACGTTCATCAGGCTGGACTTGCCCGCGCCATTCTCGCCCACCACGGCGAGCAGCTCGCCCCGGTGGACGTCGAGCGACGCGTCCGCCAACGACACGCAGGTGCCGAAGGCCTTGTGGATGTGCTGGAGGGAAATCAGGGCGCGGTCGCCTGGAAGGCGGCGAGGTCCGCCGGGAGGGCCGGGACCTGGAGCCCGCCGGCGATGATGCGCTGGCGCAGGGCCTCCACCTTCTGGAGCGCCTCCGCCTTGCCGGGGAAGTCCACCCGCACCTCTGCCATGCCCACGCCGTTCTCCTTGAGGCCGAGCACCTGCTCACCCGCGGCGAACGAGCCGTCCACCAGGTCCTTCGCCGCCTGGTAGATGGCCAGGTCGGTGTACTTCATCATCGACGTGAGGATGGCCTCCGGCGCCACGTGCGCCTGGTCCGAATCCACGCCGATGGCGTAGACGCTCTTGCCCGCGGCGCGCGCCTCCTTCACCGCCTGGATGACGCCGATGCCGTCCGCGCCCGCGGCGTGGAAGAGGACGTCCGCGCCCTTGGAGATGAGGTCCTGCGCCACCTGCTTGCCCGCGGCCATGTTGTTGAAGCTGCCGGTGTAGACGGACATCAGCGCCTGCGCGGCCTGGGCGTTGGTCGTCTTCACGCCCGCGCGGTAGCCCACCTCGAAGCGCTGGATGAGGGGCACCTCGATGCCGCCCACGAAGCCCACCTTGTTCGACTTCGTCACCAGCCCGGCCAGCGCGCCGACGAGGAAGCTGCCCTCCTGCTCCTTGAAGAGCACCGTGCGCACGTTGGGGAGCTTCATCGCCTTGCCCTGCGCGTCCAGCACCTGGCTGTCGATGAGCAGGAACTGCGCCTGGGGGTTCTCCTGGGCGGAGGTGCGCACCGCGTTGGCCAGCATGTAGCCGTTGCCCACGGTGAGCCGGGTGCCCTGGTCCACCAGGAGCTGGAGGTTGGGGACGTAGTCCTCCTGGGCCTTGCTCTGCAGGACGATGGGCCGGATGGGCAGCGCCTGGAAGCGGGCGGCGTCCGAGGTCAGGTGGGGCGGCAGGGACTTGCGGACCTCGTCGGGCGAGGCGTCCACGTACTTGCCGCCCTCGTAGCGCTTGCCGGCGGCCCACAGCTCCAGGCCACGAAGCGCCGCGTCATTGAACGAGTGGTCGCCTCGGCCGCCCACGTCGATGACGAGGCCCACGGGGAGGGCCTTCTTTTCCGTCTTCCCGGAGGCCGCGGGGGCCTGGGCCCCGGCGGGGGGCGCTTCTTCCTTCTGCTTGGAGCACGCGCACAGGAGCGCGGTCAGGGCCAGAACGTGGAGGCGGAGCATCATGAGGGGCCTATCTACCAGATGCCCGCCCTTTCCCAGAGTGCATGAAGGGGTGGGTTCCTGGTATGGCCTCGCCTCGTGCAACCCTACGAGCTCATCAAGGCCAAGCGGGATGGCGGCCGGCTGGATCCGGCGGACATCCGCGCGTTCATCGAGGCGTATACGGCAGGGACGGTGGCGGACTACCAGATGGCGGCCATGTGCATGGCCATCTTCTTCCGGGGCATGGACTCCCGGGAGCTGGGGGCCTGGGCCCGCGCCATGCTGGAGTCCGGCGAGGTCCTGGACCTGTCCGACACGCCGGGTGTGAAGGTGGACAAACACTCCACCGGCGGGGTGGGGGACAAGGTGTCCCTGAGCCTGGCGCCGCTGGCCGCCGCCTGCGGTGTGCCGGTGCCCATGATTTCGGGCCGGGGCCTGGGGCACACGGGTGGGACGCTGGACAAGCTGGAGTCCATCCCCGGCTTCAACGTCAACCTGCCGACGTCCGAGTACCGGCGGCTGGTGCGCGAGGTGAACTGCTGCCTGATTGGCCAGACGGCGCAGGTGGCCCCCGCGGACAAGAAGCTCTACGCGCTGCGCGACGTGACGGCGACGGTGGACTGCATCCCGCTGATTGCGTCCTCCATCATGAGCAAGAAGCTGGCGGAGGGCATCGACGCGCTGGTGCTGGACGTGAAGGTGGGCAGCGGCGCCTTCATGAAGCGCGACGAGGACGCGCGCACGCTGGCGAAGACGATGATTGGCCTGGGCGCGGAGATGGGGAAGAAGGTCGTGGCCCTGCTCACCGACATGGACCAGCCGCTGGGCCGCAAGGTGGGCAACGCGCTGGAGGTCATCGAGGCGGTGGACATGCTCCGCGGCAACGCGCCGGAGGACTACACCGAGATTACGTATGCCCTGACGGCGGAGATGCTGGTGCTGGGCAAGAAGGCCGCCACCATCGACGAGGCGCGCGAGAAGCTGCGCAAGGTGGTGGAGGACGGCAGCGCGGTGCGCAAGCTGAAGGAGATTGTCCAGGTGCAGGGCGGAGACCCGCGCGCCATCGACGACTACTCGCTGCTGCCGCAGGCGAAGTCCACCGCGGACGTGGTGGCGCCCCGGGACGGCTTCGTCACCGGCATCGACACGGAGGGCGTGGGCCTCGCGGCGGTGGCGCTGGGCGCGGGCCGCCAGCGGACGGACAGCAAGATTGACCCCGCCGTGGGCTTCACGTTGCTGAAGAAGACGGGCGAGGCCGTGAAGCAGGGCGAGCCCGTGGTGCGCGTGCACTACAACGACGCGGCTCCGCTGGAGAACGTGAAGGCGCGCCTGCTGGCGGCCTATCACTTCGGTGACGCGGCCCCCGCGCCCAGGCCGCTCATCCGCGAGCGGGTGGAGTAGGGCGCTCGTTCGCCGTGGTGGTCCCGGAGGCCCCGGCCAATGCCCCTCGAGTGGGGATTGGCGCGGGGCCTTCCGTCAGCCGCGGGGTGGCGGGGCTTCGGCCTGGGTGATGACCGTGTCCAGGTCCGCCCGGCGCGCGGCGATCATCGACTCGATGTCCTCGATGACGCGGATGCAGAGCACCGAGGACAGGACGCTGATGGCCTCGGAGATCATCCCCACGGTGAGGGCGGTGGAGATGGCGACGCCGCCATCACCAATCTTGTTGAAGAGCGAGGCGCTGACGTTGGACACGCCGTTGCCGATGAGCCACGCGGCCCACCACCCCTTCAGCAAGGCCCGCTGGGCGGGCGCGCCGCCCAGGTTCAGCCAGAGGTCGCGCACCACTTCGTACGGCTTGACCAGGTTGTAGAAGGGGATGAACCAGGCGAAGACGGCCCAGCGGGGCTCCTCGGCGCTGACGCCCAGCGCCACCGCCGTCTTCACGCTCAGGTGCAGCCAGCGCAGGTAGCTGATGACGGTGGTGATCATCACCACCGAGCTGGCCAGGGTGAGCGTGACGTTCAGCGAGTCGTACGCCTGCGCATCCTCCAACGAGGGCGTGCTTCCGTTCTCGAGGTTCAGGATGAGCCAGGCATGGAGCAGCCCGGTGACGGCGGCCACCGCGACGCCCGCGTACAAGACGCCGCGCGTCCACTTCGCCCGGCCCGACGTGTGCGGCAGCGTCCGGAGCTGCCTCGCATGGCACGGGCCGCACAGGGATGCCGCGGGCTGGGTGCACTGGCTGCAAAGGAAGCGCCCGCAGCGCTCACAGGTCCCCGTGGTGGGCTCACCAGCGTGGTCGGGACAGACGGGGGCGGTTTCAGGGACGGCAGGTTGGGACAGCATGGGCTCGAGAAGACACGGGTGGACCGCCGCGCACGCAACGCGCGTTGGAATGGGACGGGGGGTGGGCGGGGAGGGGCTTCGGGCGCGCACTCTAGCGGCGCGAAGCACCTGCGCACAGAGGCGGCCCGGACCCGCCTCGCCGCCGGGGGCACGGCGGCCACCTTGTCGCTTCACCCCGCACGGGGAAGGCGCCATTCTTCCCCGGGAGCCACTCGGGCCAGGGGACCATGAATCAGGGCGCAGCGCTGTACATCCATCCGGGCGTGAAGGTCCGGCCGTGTGAGTGGGGCTACGGCGTCTTCACCGACGCCTTCATCCAGGCGGGCGCCCTCATCGAGGAATGCCACTACGTCAAGCTGCCGCGCGCGCATTCCCAGAACCCGCAGCTCCAGGACTACGTGTTCCAGCTCCAATGGGCCGCGCACGAGGTGCCTCGGGAGGGGGAGTGGGTGGCGCTCGTGCTGGGCTACGGGATGATCTACAACCACGCGAGGGAGCCCAATACGTCCTATCACCGCGAGGCGACCCGGGACGTCTTCTGCTACCACGCCCTGCGCGACATCCACCCCGGCGAGCAGCTCTGCATCAGCTACGGCGAGGACTGGTGGGTGTCCCGGGACCAGGGCGTCCCCGCCTGAACCCCGCCCCCCACCCCTGCGGAACGGTAGGGGCCCCAAATTCCGGGCCTCGCGGGCCGGTGTTCCCCCGTATGATGCCGGGGCGATGGGCCGGGGTCACCTCGGACGAGACGCCAGCGCGCGTCTACGGTATGGGCTCGCGGAGCCAGGGCCCGTGGGTTGTCTTGACACCCCCGGGCGGTGGCGCGGGCATGAGCGGCAGGAGGCTACGGCGATGGCCGAGAGGAACGACTCGATGAGCGACAAGGCCGAGGACCGGCGGGATTCACCCCGGATCCCCATGCGCCTGAAGGTGCGCCGGGAGGGCAGCTCGGGGGACTTCGAGCAGCATGAGGGAGACCTGTCCCTGGGCGGTTGTGCGTGGACGGGCGCGGGTTGGGAGCAGGGGGCGCGGGTGGAAGTGCGCTTCAGCCTGCCCATCCTCCCCGACGAGGTGGAAGCGAAGGGCGAGGTCCTCCACGTGGCGCAGGGGGCCAACGGCCCGTCGGCCCGGGTCCGCTTCGTGGACCTGCCGGTGGAGTCCGAGCTGGCCATCGCGCGCCACCTGGACGATGTGCAGCGCGGCGCGGGCCGCCCGTAACGGCCCGTGTCCGGCTTCGAGTAGGAGGGCGACATGGCGGATGAGATTCCCTGGGAGCGCCTGTTCGAGGAAGCCGCACGCGTGAGAGCGCGTGCCCATGTGCCGTACTCGCGCTTCCCCGTGGGCGCCGCCATCCTCTATGCCGACGGCGCCGTCGTGGCCGGCTGCAACGTGGAGAACGCCACCTACGGGCTGACGGTCTGCGCGGAGCGCAACGCCTTCGCCGCGGGCGTGGCGCAGGGGCACACGCAGCCGGTGGCGGTGGCCATCGTCGTGGACACCCCACAGCCCTGTCCGCCGTGCGGCATGTGCCGGCAGGTCATGGCCGAATTTGGCGGGCAAGAGTTGCCCGTGCGCAGCCGGACGCCCCAGGGCGGCGAGGCGCGCTACACCCTGGGTGGGCTGCTGCCGCACGCCTTCACCAAAGACTTCTTCTAGCGAGAGAGCCTGAGCACGCCGTGGATCTGCTCCTGACTGGTGGCACGGTTGTAACGATGAACCGCGAGCGCGAGGTGCTCGTGGAGGCGGACGTCCTCGTCCAGGATGGCCGTATCGCCAAGGTGGGCCGGGGCCTCAAGCCCCGGGGCACCCGGCGGGTGGTGGACGTGACGGGAAAGGTGGTGCTGCCGGGCCTCATCCACGGCCACCTCCACGCCTGTCAGACGCTGTTCCGCGGCCGCGCGGATGGCTTGGAGCTGCTGGACTGGCTCCGTGAGCGCATCTGGCCCTTCGAGGCCTCGCACGACGCGGCGTCCATGCGCGCCTCGGCCGACCTGACCTTCGCGGAGCTCATCCGCTCGGGGGCCACGGCCGCGCTCGACATGGGCAGCGTGTACCACTACGACGCCGTCTTCGAGTCCGCCCGGGACTCGGGGTTCCGGCTGGTGGGCGGCAAGGCGATGATGGACGCGGGCGCGGGCGTGCCCGCCGGCCTGCGCGAGAGCACCGAGGACTCGCTGCGGGAGAGCCTGGCGCTGAAGGACCGGTGGCACGGCACGCACGACGGGCGCCTGCGCTACGCCTTCGCTCCGCGCTTCGTGCTGTCCTGCACCCCGGAGCTGCTGCGCGAGGTGGCGCGCCTGGCCAAGGAGCACGGTCTGCGCATCCACACGCACGCCAGCGAGAACGCGAAGGAGACGGACGCCGTCCGCGCGTACACCGGCGGCGAGGACAACGTGGCCTTCTTCCACACGGTGGGGATGTCCGGCCCGCACGTGACGATGGCCCACTGCGTGTGGCTGTCCCAGGAGGAGCAGGACATCCTCCGCGACACGCGCACGGTGGTGTGCCACTGCCCCGGCTCCAACCTCAAGCTGGCCTCGGGCTACGCGAAGGTGCCAGAGCTGCTGGACGCCGGCGTGACGGTGGCGCTGGGCGCGGATGGCGCGCCCTGCAACAACACGCTCGACATCTTCAATGAGATGCGGCTCGCCGCGGTGATGCACAACCCGCGCGTGGGGCCGTGCGCGATGACGCCCATGCGCGTGCTGGAGATGGCCACGCTGCACGGCGCCCGGGCGCTGGGCCTGGAGGACGAGGTGGGCTCGCTCGAGCCCGGCAAGCGCGCGGACATCACCGTGGTGGACCTCAGCGGCTTGCACGCGGGCCCCACGCCCGAGGACGTGCTGGCGCCGCTGGTGCACTCGGCCCGGGCCAGCGACGTGACGCACGTCTTCATCGACGGACAGCCCGTGCTGCGGGACGGCGTGCTCACCACGCTGGACGCGGCGTCGGTGCTGGCGAACGCGAACGCGAACGTGGAGCGCATCCTCAAGCGCCGCCCGAAGAAGGCGCGCACGGGCTGACGCTCAGGCGGGCAGCCGCACGACGAAGGACGTGGACCAACCGGGCGCGTCCTCCACGGCGAGCTGTCCGCCATGCGCCTCCGCGGCGAGGCGGGAGAAGTACAGGCCCAGGCCATAGCCGCGGCGGCTGTCCCGCTCCGCGTTGGCCTGGCCGTACTTGTCGAAGATGCGCCCGCGCGCCTCCGCGGCGATGGGCGGCCCGTCGTTGCGCACCGCGAGCCACCGCCCGCCGCCGTCCGCGCCCGCCTCCAGCCGCACCCGCCCACCCGAGGGGGTGTAGCGCAGGGCGTTGGTGGTGAGGTTCTCCACCACGCGCACCAGCAGGTCGGCGTCCGCCATCAGCACCAGGTCCGCGGGGGCCTCCACGTCCAGCGTCAGCTTGCGCGAGCGGGCCACGCCCTCCAGCGAGCGGCGCACGTCCTCCAGCACGCGGACGGCGGGGAAGGGCACCTTGAGGGGCTCCAGCCGGCCTTCCTCCAGGCGGGGGACGTCCATGAGGTCGGAGATCATCCGGTCCAGGCGCGCGGTGACGGCCAGGCCGGTGCGGACGGACTCGCCCAGGACGCCTTGGCGCGGCACCTCCTGCTCCATCCAGGACAGGGACAGCGTCAGCGCGGACAAGGGCGAGCGGAGGTCATGCACGAGGAACTGGGTGAGCTGCTCCATGTCGCGCTGGAGGGTCTGGAGCTCGGCGTTCTTCGCCTGCGCCTCCTCCAGCATGCGGACGATGGTGCGGCGCGCGTCCTCCACTTCCTGGAAGCGCCGCGCCTCCAGGGCCCGGTCCACCTCCATCCGGGTGAGCGTCACGGCGAGGTGCCGCAGCCGGCCGGTGCCGTAGTGGCTCACCACCGCCACCAGCACCAGCGCGACCACGGCGATGGCCACGGCGCCCCAGCCCACGTCCGCCCGCCGCATCAGCACCATCTGGGCGATGCCGGCCAGCACGGCCGTGCCGTAGACGACGCTGCCGCGCATGCTCAGTCCGCTGAGCACGACGACCAGCGCGAACAGGCCCAGGCTGAAGCCCGCCACCCCCGCGGGGAAGGGCGACACGGGCAGCGCCACGGACTGGAGCCAATACACCAGCGCCACGTCGACCAGGGACTGCACCGCGCCCAGGCCCCGGGCCACGCGCCGCCGGCGGAGCATGAACAGCGTCGCGGCGACCACCGCGTAGAGCCCCAGGGCGGGCGGGTACATGGACCAGTCCCGGCCCCCCGACAGCCACAGCGTGGTGCTGATGGTGAGGAACAGGGCCGCGCCCACCAGGCGCACCGCCGCGCCCGCGCCCACGACGCTCCGCCGCTGGGCGTCCATCGCCCGCGACATTGTCTCGTCGAGTGGGCCGGGCACGGGAGGCAAGGACGTCACGAAGCTGGGTTTTTCCCCGCTTCCTTCCTTGCTTGCAAGTATTGCGACCTATCGTGCGGAAGCGGACGGACGGGAGGGCGCCTCGGGAGCGGGCGCGACTTTCCTTGGCGGAAGCGGCACGCAACGCTTTTGCGCGCGGCGCAATGGCCTTAGGTAGAAGCGCGTAAGCAGTGGATAGACGTTGGGACTGTGGCTGCTTGCTCGCCCCGGGGATCGTGTAAGGTGGCTGCAAGTAGGTCTGGATGGAGGTAGACCGCCGATATGTGGCAACGATTCAAGAGAGCAATGCGCAGCTTCGCCGGATTCTTCGTCTCCTCCATCGAGGACCCGGAGCTGATTCTCGAGCAGAACGTCCGTGACCTGAACGACCAGGTCCCGAAGATGAACGAGTCCATCGCCATGGTCCGGGCGAACGTGACGCTGCTGGAGAAGGAGAACGCCAAGTACCAGGACGACGTGCGCTCGCTGACGGCCAAGGTGAAGGCCGGCATCCAGGCGGGGCGCGATGACCTGGCCGCGCAGTACGCCTCCAAGCTCCAGATGGAGAAGGAGGCGCTGGCCCGCAACGAGCAGCAGCTCGCCACCGCGCGCCAGGCCTACGAGAAGGCCCTGTCGGTGAAGAAGGCGTTCATGCGCGAGAAGGAGCGCAAGACGCAGGAGGCGATGAACGCCATCCGCGAGGCGCGCCGCGCCAAGTGGCAGGCGAAGGTCGCCGACACGATGGAGTCCTTCACCGTCGCGGGCATCGACTCGACGCACGACGAGATGCTGCGCAAGGTGCAGGAGAAGTCCGCCATCAACGAGGCCCGCATGCAGATGGCCCTCGAGTCGGTGGACCACACCGCCGCGAACATCGAGGAAGAGGCCGAGAAGATTCAGGCCAACGAGCTGGTGAAGCAGTTCAAGATGGAGATGGGGCTCATGAACAGCCCCGCGCCGGTGTCCGAGGTGGGCAGCAGCCCCGAGAAGACCATCGGCAAGAAGGTGGGAGTCGAGTAGTCCCCGCTGAATGAAGCTCCATCGCGGTCCAGGTCTCTTCCTCTTCCTGTTCCTCTGCGTGCTCGGCGCGAGCTATGCGCTCGCGTCGCGCCTGGGGTACCTGGACCGCTTGCAGGAGCGGTACTTCCCGTCCACCCGTGTGGCCGTCCGCCTGTCGCCCGGAGATTTCCCGGCCGGCGTGGCGGCCCCGGTGGCGGACGTCGCCTCGGTCCCCCTTCGCCCCGTGCTCATCGGCTTCAGCCCCCGGGGCTCATCCGCGGGCCTGCTGGTGGCGGCGGGCGGGGCGACGACGCTGGACAACCCGGTGCCCCCGCCTGGCGCGGCGCAGGGGCTGCTGAAGACGGCCTATGCCCTGGACGCGCGGGCGGTGCTCTTCGCCAAGGAGGAGGACCTGCGGCACGCGCTGGCGATTGGCGCGGAGAACGGCGGCGTGGACATGGCCACCCTCTCCGTGGACCGGCTGGCGGCCTGGGCTCCGGCGCTGCGGGACGCGGCGCCCCGCACGTTGATGCTGGTGGGACGCAGCCGGGGGCAGGAGGCCCTGGCCGCGGTGGGCGTGCCGGACCTCGCCTCCCTGCGTGGCAAGCGGCTGGGCGTGTATCCGTATGGCTCCTCGCACTACTTCGCGCTGTGGTTGCTGGCGCGGGCGGGGCTGCGCATCACGGACGTGCGTTGGGTGGAGCTGCCCACCACCTTGGATGCGGGACGGGCGCTGCGCGAGGGCCGCGCGGACGCCGTGGTGGGGTTGTGGGGTGACGTGGAGCTGGCGGCCCGGGACAGGGGAGGCGCGGTGCTGGCGACGACGGCGGATGCCCCCCACCTGGTGGCCACGGTGCTGGTGGCGCGCGGGGACTTCGCGGCGCGGTATCCGGACGCGGTGCGCCGGGTGCTCCGAGGGCTGCTCGACACGGGGCAGAACGTGCTGAAGGACCCGACGGCGGGGGCCCGGATGCTGGGGGAGGTGGCGCCGTACCTGGGCGACCCCATCGAGGCCATCCGCAGCGCGCCGCCGGCCACGCTGGCGGACAATCGGGCCTTCTTCGGGCTTTCCGGCGAGGCGCCCGTCACCTATGACGAGCTGTTTCAGAGCGCCGCCGCGCTCTTCCAGAAGTTGAAGCAGGGCCCCCCGGTGCCTCCGGCGGAGGACACGAAGGACCTCGGGGCCTTGAAGTACGTGTCGGAAGCACGCGGCCCCTGAGGAGGACGGACGTGGCGAAGTCGCCGAACTACATCAAGGCCGCCTTTTTGATGCCCGCCAACCTGGTGGGACTGGGCACGGCGGCCGCCTCGGCGGCCATGACGGGCGAGCCGCTGCCGATGCTGGTGGCCCTGGGCCTGGAGGGCCTCTACCTGGGCGTCGTCTCGTCCATGAAGCGCTTCCAGCGGGCGGTGCGGGCCAACTCGCTCCATGACCCGGAGGCGGCGACCCAGGCGCTCAACGCGCTGCAGGCGGACCTGGCGCCCTCCCAGCGCGAGCACTATCAGCAGCTGGTGGGGCTGAAGGAGAAGATCCTCGCCAACTACCGCAAGCTGCCGGGCGGCAAGGTGCTGGAGGCGGACAGCGAGCCCCGGCTGGACGCGCTGCTGACGTCCTTCCTGCGGCTCATCTCCACGCTGAACCAGTACCGCACGTACCTGAACAGCTCGGACCGCGAGCACCTCCAGCGCGAGGTGGCGGAGCTGGAGGCGGACCTCTCGCGCGAGACGAACCCGCGGCTCAAGGACGTGAAGCAGAACCGGGTGGACATCCTCCGCAAGCGCTTGGCGCGCTTCGAGCAGGCCGGCGAGAGCCGCGAAGTGGTGAGCCACCAGCTGGCGGGCATCGAGGACCTGATGCGGCTCACCCACGAGCAGTCGGTGGCCATCCGCGACCCGGAGGTGGTCAACCGCCAGCTCACCATGCTGAGCGCGGAGGCCGAGGCCACCGAGGAGTCCGTGCGGCAGATGGAGCAGTTCCTCGAGTTCTCCGAGGAGACCCGCGGCCCGCTGCCCCACGGCAGCCGGGTGCGTTGAGGGCCCGGGGTGCCTCGCCTGCCCGGGCCGTGACGCGCCGCGCGCGCCCGGGCTCCCGCCGTTCGCCGCCTGCCCATCATCCGGGCTCCTGGACCGGGGTGGCGGCGCCCACGAATCGGTTGACTCTCACCCCCAGGCATCCTGAGGTGCCAGCATGCTCCGCCGAGTCTGGCTTCCGTCCCTTCTCCTCGTGCTCGCCGTCGCGGGCTGCTCGCGTTGTGGCAAGGACGCGGACACCGCCGCCCCGGCCTCGACGGCGGGCGTGGCCCGCTATCTGCCGCGCGACGCGCAGGCCGCCGTGGTCATCAACGACTTGGGCGCGCTGGGCGAGAAGCTCGCCCGCTTCCAGAAGCTGAAGGCGGCGTCGTTCGCCGCGCAGCTCCAGAACTTCTCCACCGCGGAGGGCTACGTCTCCGCGGTGATGCGCCAGATTGGCGTGGACCTGCGCAGCCGGCAGGCGCTGGAGGCCGCGGGCATCGCGCCGGAGCTGGGCGCGGGCGCGGCGTTCCTGGGCCCCAACCGCGCCATCTCCGTGGTGGGCGTGAAGGACGCCGGCAAGCTGGAGGAGACGTTCGGCAACTTCGCGCGCACGCGCCTGGGCGCGTCCGAGACGAAGAAGGCCTCGGTGGACGGCGGTGAGAGCGTCACCTTCGGCCGTCCCGGCGCCGCCTCGCCCGCGCTGGGCATCTTCTTCATCAAGGGCACCCGCTTCGCGCTGCTGGGCGCGGGGCCCTCCGTCGCCGCGCTGGGCACCCTCGCCACGCAGCCCGAGGACCGCTCGCTGGCGAAGGAGCCGGTGATGGCCGCCTCGCTGCAGCGCCTCCCCGCCGAGCGGGACTTCCACGTCTGGCTCCCTGGCGGCGCCGGGCTGGTTCCGCCGGGCACCGTGCAGGGCGTCACCCTCACGGGCCTCATCGACGCGACCGCGGTGACGCTGCGCGCGGACGCGCCGTGGCCGGACACGCAGGCGTCGCTGGCCGCGCTGGACCCGGTGGCGTCCAGCGGCACCCTGGCGGCGGCGCTGCCCGCCGAGAGCTTCCTGGTGGCCCACTTCCGCGGGGACCCGTCGCACCTCGACGGCGTGTGGCCGTATCTGGCGGGCGGGTACCTCACCCGCGCGGTGCAGAACAGCGGCCTCGACGTGAAGACGGAGGTGCTCGACAACCTCAAGCCGGGCACGGTGGTGGGCCTGTCCCTGTCGCCCACGGTGAACCTGGGCGCGGGCATGCCCGTGTTGGACTTGCGCCGCACCAACCCGTTCCGCTTCATCCACCTGGTCGCGCTCGCGGACGTGGAGAACGCGCCGAAGATGCAGACGACGCTGGAGCAGCTGCCGCGCATCGCCGGGGACTTCGGCGCCAAGGTGGAGCCCGCTGAGCTGAGCGGGCAGCGCGTGTACCTGACGTCCTATCGCGCGGGGGAGGGCGCTCACTTCGCGCTCACGCCCAATGGCCGGCTGGTGGTGGCTTCTCCCAAGGCGCGGCTGGAGTCGACGCTGGCCTCGGTCGCGAAGCCCTCGGGTGACGGGCCGGTGGCCGCGGACCTGAAGGACGCGGGCAAGGACGCGGCCTTCAGCGCGGTGCTGGACCTGCGGCGCCTGGCGGACTCGGTGCGCAACCTCCCCTCGGAGGCGTGGGGCATTGGCGGCTTCGCCATCAAGGCCACCACCGTGCGCTGGCTGGAGGCCGTGGACGACCTGCGCGCCGTGACGCTGTCGGTGTCGCGCAAGGAGAAGGCGCTCCAGGCGGAGCTCTCCCTTCGGCTGGCGCCCGCGGCCGCCACCTCCACCCCTCCGGCCGCGCCGTGATCCAGGCCCGCGACGTCTCGAAGGAGTACGTGGACGGCGACGGCACCCGGGTGCGCGTCCTCGACGGCATGTCGCTGGACGTGGCGGAAGGGGAGTTCGTCGCGGTGGTGGGTTCGTCCGGCAGCGGCAAGTCCACGCTGTTGCACCTGCTGGGCGGCCTGGACGTGGACTACCGCGGCGAGCTGGCCGTGGGCGGCGTGAAGCTGCGGGGCATGGGCGACAAGGCCCTGGCCCGGTTCCGCAACGCGCACGTGGGCTTCGTCTTCCAGTCCTTCCACCTCATCCCCAACCTCTCCGCGGTGGAGAACGTGCTGCTCCCCTCACACTTCGGCGCGGCGCCCGCCGATGCCCGCAAGCGCGCGGAGGCGCTCTTGGAGCGCGTGGGGCTGGGCGCGAAGAAGGACCGTGCGCCGGTGCGACTTTCGGGCGGCGAGCGGCAGCGAGTGGCCATCGCCCGCGCCCTGTTCAACCAACCCAAGCTGCTGCTGTGCGACGAGCCCACCGGCAACCTCGACGCGGCCACCGGTTCGGGCGTCATCTCGCTGTTCCAGGAGCTGCACAAGGAAGGGCTCACCTTGCTGTGCGTCACCCATGAGGAGCGGATGAGCGCCGCGGCCGGGCGCGTGCTGCGGCTCAAGGACGGGCGGCTCGTGGAGGAGCGCGCCGGCTCGCAGGTGGCCGCGGGAGGTGCCCCGTGAGGCTGGATGCGCTGACCCGGCTGGTCCGGCTGAGCCTCGCGCGCGAGCGCAAGGGCGCGTTCTTCTCCGCGTTCGGCGTGGCCATGGGCGTGGGCGCGCTGGTGTTCTTCGTGGGGCTGGGGCTCGGCGTCGGCACGGTCATCCGGGAGAAGATCTTCCCCACGGACGCGCGGCTGGTGGACGTGGTGCCTCCGGCGGTGTCGCTGGGCTCGCTGCTGGGCGGCGGCAAGCTGGACGCGCCCACGGTGGAGCGGCTGCGCGCGCTGCCCGGCGTGGAGGCCGCCTACCGGAAGATGAACGTGCGCGTGCCCGCGGTGACGCGCTACGACGGCGTCTTCTTCGGCAGCAAGCTGCGCATGGGCATGGAGGTGCTGGCGCTGGGCGTGGAGCCCGAGCTGGTGAAGGGCGACGTGCAGCTCGGCGAGTTCAAGGACGCGGGCGAGGGGCAGCCGATTCCGGCGCTCGTGTCCACGCGGCTCTTGGAGCTGTACAACAAGACCTTCGCCCCGGCGCGCAAGCTGCCGCAGCTGTCCGCGAACATGCTGGTGGGCTTCGGCTTCCCGGTGGAGTTCAACCGCTCCTACGTCGCCGCGGCGTCCGCGTCCGGGGCCACGCAGTCCGCGCAGGCGCAGGTGGTGGGCGCGTCGGACCGGGCGCTGCTGGCGGGCATCACCATCCCGCTGGACGCGGCCGTCCGCCTCAACCGCGCCTTCAACATGGACGCGGAGAACTACTCCGGCGTCACGTTGATCGCGACCGACCCCAGCCAGGTGCCCGCCATCGTGGACGCGGTGAAGGGCATGGGGCTGGAAATCGATGACCAGGAGCGCCGCATGGCGGAGAACTCGGGCGCGGCCGTGGCCCTCACGACCTCCGCGCTGGCGCTGCTCTCCATCCTCATCTGCGTCCTGGCGGCGGTGAACATCGCGCATGCCCTGTCCGCCTCGGTGCGCGCCCGCGCCAAGGAGATTGGTGTCATGCAGGCGGTGGGCGCTTCCCGCGCGGACGTGCGCGCCATCGTCCTGGCCGAGGCCTCCGTCATCGGGCTCGCGGGGGGCGCGTCGGGGACGGCCGCGGCGCTCCTGCTGGCCCTGGGCGTCAACAGGCTGGCCGCGAGCCACCTGCCCAACTTCCCCTTCAAGCCCGACAGCTTCTTCTCCTTCCCCTGGCCGGTGGTGGCCGGTGGTGTCCTGCTGGGACTCGTCGCCGCGCTCGCGGGCGCGTACTTCCCCAGCCGCCGCGCCGCCGCCACCGACCCCGCACGCACGCTCGCCGGATGAAACTTCCTTCACGCAAGACGCTGCTTGGCAACGCGCTGAGCTTGATCGCCATCGCCTGGATTTACGGGGGCGACCTCTACGACGCCGTGCGCGCCCGCGGCGCGGAGGTCTCCGCCTTCATCGCCCTGCCGTCGCTGGAGCGGCCCGCCGGGGTGCTCGTCGTGGCCACGCTGGCCCTGCTGGCCTTCGGGGTGGGCCTGGTCCAGGGGAAGGAGGAGGGCTTCAAGGGCTACCGGCTGCTGCCCATCGTCCTGGTGGGCGCGCTCTTCCTGGACCTCGTGCTGTCGGAGAGCCGCACGCCGCTGACCTCCACGGACATGGCGTCCATGGCCATCCAGCGCTTCCACCAGCTCGCGCAGGAGCGCACCTCCGCCCTGGAGGTGCCGGATGACCCGCGTATGCTTCAACCCATGCTGGAGGAGCTGGGCCGGCCGCCGTACCTGGTGCGGGGCGAGCAGCTCGGTTCATACGCACTCCAGGTGCGGAAGGACTGCGACGGGCCTGTGCGGGAGGCGCCCGGCGTCAGGCCCGGGACGCTGCTGTACTGCGTCGCTCCCGAGCGGCTGGGGGCATGGATTACCCTGGTGGGGCTCCCCGCCGAGGAGCGCTTCGGCTCGCCGGCCATCGTGTCCGTCGGGGGCGAGGCGCGCTTCCTCCTGGTGCGGCCCATTCCCCCCGACGACGCGGAGCCGGGAACCGCATTCCGGGACAGCCTGGCGCCGCCTTCGTCACCTGCCGTTGACATGGACGCGGGCGCCCCTCGGGCAGGCCCCTGATCCGCTGCCTGCCCGCCTGGTCAGTTTGGACGGGGCTTTCACGAGGTTGACCCCTTGGAGCCCCGATCGATAGGCTCGCGGAGAACGGACCCTCCCACACGTGACGACCACTCAACCGAAGCGGCAGCCTATCCCGTTTGGGAAGTACCTCCTTCTGGACCGCATCAACATTGGCGGCATGGCGGAGGTGTGGCGCGGGAAGCAGTTCGGCGCGAGCGGCTTCGAGCGGCTCGTCGCCATCAAGCGCATCCTCCCCAACATCGCGGAGGATGACGAGTTCATCTCGATGTTCATCGACGAGGCGAAGATCAGCGTCCAGCTGACCCACGCCAACGTCGCGTCCATCTACGAGCTGGGCAACATCCTGGGGAGCTACTTCATCTCGATGGAGTACATCCCCGGCAAGGACATGCGGGCCATCTTCGACCGGTGCCGGAAGAAGGGCGAGCCCGCCCCGGTGCCGCTGGTGGCCTTCTGCGTGTCCAAGATGTGCGAGGGCCTGGACTACGCCCACCGCAAGAAGGACGGGATGGGGCGGGACATGAACATCGTCCACCGCGACATCTCGCCGCAGAACGTCCTCATCTCCTACGAGGGCGAGGTCAAGGTCATCGACTTCGGCATCGCGAAGGCGGCCGGCAAGGCGACCAAGACGCAGGCCGGCATCCTCAAGGGCAAGTTCGGGTACATGAGCCCGGAGCAGATCCGCGGCCTGCCGTTGGACCGGCGCTCGGACGTGTTCGCCATTGGCGTGTGCCTCTACGAGATGCTGACCGGCGAGCGCCTCTTCGTGGGCGACAGCGACTTCAGCGTGCTGGAGAAGGTGCGCAAGGCGGAGGTGCCTTCGCCCACCACGTACAACCGGCGCATCCCGGAGGTGCTGGAGCGCATCGTCCTCAAGGCCCTGGCCAAGGACGTGGACGAGCGCTACCAGTACGCCAGCGAGCTGGGCGACGACCTGCAGCGCTTCCTCATCACCAGCGACACGATTTTCAGCCGCAAGGACCTCGCGCAGTACATGAAGTCCACGTTCGCCGAGGACGTGGAGCGCGAGAAGCAGCGCCTGCTGGACTACGCGGACATCAAGCCGCCCGAGGGCATGCAGGCCGCGCTGGAGGCCGCGTCCTTCAACAGCCCCATCCAGTTGACCCCGCCGCCGCCCGCCGCGGTGCCGGTGGTGCAGCCCGTGGCGCCGCAGCCGCGGATGACGGGCTCCATGCCCGCGGTGCCCCCGGGGGGCGTACGCCGCTCGCCCACGCTGGCCGCGCTGCCCAAATTGACGGCCGCCACCGCCGCGCCCACGCCGGACGACGACGAGGGTGGAGCGACGCAGCTGGTCTCCAGCGACCACGAGTTCGCCGACACGCCGGAGCCCACCACGCAGCCGGGCGCCGCCGTGGGCCGCGCCGTGACGCCGCTGGAGTCGCCCGCGCCGTACCTGGGCGACGGCGAGGAGCCCGTGAGCGGGAGGACGGCGGTCATTCCGCCGCCCGCGCCGCTGCCGCCGCCGTCCCCGGCCAGCCCGCCGCGGTTGTCGCACGCGAACATCCCGGTGGTGCGGCCCCAGCAGTCGGTGCCCACGCTGGCGCCCCTGGAGATGCAGCCCTCGCCTCCGGCCGGGCCCGCGCCTCGGACCAGCCGGGGCTCCGGGCTGCCTCGCATGACGCGGGACGTCCCCACGGTGGGTGAGCCGCCTCCGCGGCCGGCGCCGCCCGTGGCGCCCGCCTACGAGGACGACGAAGAGGACGATTCGCACGACCTTCCCACCGGGTCGATGGCCGCCGTCGCGCCGCAAGACCCCCGCAGGAAGAAGATGATCCTGGGGGCGGTGGCCGCGGCCGCGGTGGTCCTGCTGGCGCTGCTCGGGTGGGCCTTCTCGGGGCCGGGCGTGGGCTACGTGCTGGTGGACCTGCAGAACGTCCCCTCGGAGGTCCGCAACCGGGTCCAGGTGCGCCTGGACACGCAGCTGGTGCCGCTGGAGGGTGGCAGCGCGACGCTGCTGCGCGAGGTGCCCGCCGGCAAGGTCATGGTGGTGGTGAGCGCGGAGGGCTTCAACACCTTCACCAAGACGGTGGAGGTCGCCGCGGGCAAGGACGTCACGCCCGTGCAGGCGGTGTTGGAGAGCCTGGTGCGCACCGCCTCGCTGGTGCTCAGCACCGAGCCCGCGTCTGCCGAGGTGAAGGTGGACGGCCGCGTGGTGCGCGAGCAGGGCAAGACGGCCGCGTTCATCAAGGACGTGCCCATCAGCGGGACGGAGTGGGTGGTGGAGGTGAGCGCGCCGGGGCACAAGCCCGCGTCCAAGCGCGTGCCGGTGTCCGGCGGAGGGCCGGTGGAGCTGGCGCTCAAGCTGGAGCCGCTGGTGACGCGCCTGGCGGTGAAGGTGGAGTCCAAGCCCGCCGGTGCCACCATCTTCGTGGACGGCAAGGACATGGGGGCCATCACGCCCGCCGTGGTGCAGGTGTCCCCCAACGCCCGGCAGCTCACCTTGAAGCTGAAGTGCCACAACGAGGCCGAGGTGGACGTTCCGGACGCGGAGCCAGGCAATGAGCCGGCCACCGCGAGCGTTTCCCTCAAGCGGCAGCCGCGCTGCCGTTAGCCGAACGCCCGCTTCCCGTCTGGGGGGCGGGCGCGCCAGCTCCCCAGGCGGTGGAGCGAGAGGAGGCGGGAGTTCGTGAGCAAGGTGCGCAAGGTGAACAAGGCGGATCCGCTGGCGGAGCTGCCGCGCTGGGCCCAGCAACTGGCCCGCAAGTACTACACGAAGACGGTCAGCGCCTTCCTGCTGTACGGGGCCGTGCGGGACCTGCAGCCCCTGCAGTTGGAGGACGGCGGGCGCGGCTTCGGCACGCTCAAGACGTTCCTCTCCGAGGAACTCTTCGGCGGCAGGGACCACGTCATCTTCTATGACCGCTCGTCCGGCATCCGCTCGGCGACGCCGGAGACGCAGAAGGACCTGCAGCGCGCCATGGCGGGTTACGACGCCATGTACGGCACCGACTACGCGAAGGTGATGCCGAGAGATCCGGGCCGCGCGCTCCAGATTCTGGAGAACTTCCTGCGCATGCGCCTGAGCGAGGGCCGCTCGCTGGCGCTCATCATCGACTTCGCGGAGACGCTCGTCCCCGGCGGGGAGATGAGCCACCTGTCCAGCGAGGACCGCTTCGTGGTGGCCACGCTGGACAAGTGGGCGCACGATCCGCAGTTCCTCGCGGGCGACGTGTCCGTGGTGCTGCTGGCGGAGAACCTGGCGGACGTGTCGCCGCGCATCAGCCGCAACCCGTACGTGGCGCCCATCGAGCTGCCCCTGCCCACCGAGGAGGAGCGGCTGGAGTACGTGCGCTACAAGCTGGAGGGCAAGCGGCTCCAGTCCGTGTCGGACGTGCCGCTGGCGGGCCTGGCGAAGATGACGGCGGGCCTGTCGCGCATCAACCTGGACCGCGTGCTCACCGAGGCGCTCGAGCGCGAGGTGCGCATTACCTCCGAGCTGCTCAAGGAGAAGAAGCGCGAAATCATCCAGGCGGAGTGCCACGGCCTGCTGGAGTTCATCGAGCCGGTGCACACGCTGGACGCGGTGGCCGGACACGCCAAGGCCAAGCAGATGCTGCGGCAGGCCGCCGCGGCCCTGAAGAAGGGGCGCATCGAGGTCATGCCCATGGGCTACCTGCTGGCGGGCCCCGTGGGCACGGGCAAGACGTTCATGGTGAGCTGCTTCGCCGGGGAGATTGGCATCCCCGTCGTGAAGTTCCTCAACTTCCGCAGCCAGTGGCAGGGCGTCACCGAGGCGAACCTCGAGAAGATCTTCAACCTGCTCAAGGCCCTGTGGCCGGTGGCGGTGATGATCGACGAGGCGGACACGTTCCTGGGCAACCGCGACTCCGGCGGGGACTCCGGGACGAGCAGCCGCGTGTTCGGCTCCATCGCCTCGTTCATGGGCAACACGTTCTACCGCGGGAAGATCGTCTGGTTCCTGATGACGGCGCGGCCGGACCTGCTGCCCATCGACCTCAAGCGGCAGGGCCGCGCGGAGGAGCACCTGGCGCTCTTCTATCCGCAGACGGACGCCGAGCGGGACGACCTGTTCCAGGTCATGTCCAAGAAGACGGGCGTCTCCGTGGACGGCATCGAGTCCTTCTCCACGCTGATTCCGGAGGGTGTGCGCGCCTTCAGCGGCGCGGACATCGAGGCCGTCATGGTGCGCTCCAAGTTCCGCGCGCTGGCCGACGGACGCGAGGCCGTGACGAAGGAGGACCTGGCCGCGGTGCTCGCGGACTTCGTGCCGCCCAGCTACCCGCTGGAAATCGAGCTGCAGAACCTGGTGGCAGTGCAGGAGTGCACCAGCCGTGAGCTGCTGCCCGAGGGCTTCCGTCAGCTCGACCGGGACTACATCACCCGGCGCGTGCGCGAGCTGAAGGCGCTGCTGGAGTCGCAGTAACGAACTCACCTCCAGGCGCTTGTCCTGGAGGCGAGGCCCGCTGAGACTCGGGGCATGGCTGCTGGCCCTACTGCCCCGCGTCCCTGGTTCGCGTACTCCCTCGACCTGGCCCCGGTGACGGCGCATGAGCGCCTCCCGGGCCTGCCGCCCATTCCGGACGTGTTGGAAGGCGAGCTGGCCGAGGCGCTCGACGTGGATGTCGTCTACGACGTGGCCTCGGCCGCCTGGGGCGGGAAGGTGGCCCGGCTGGTGGATGCCCCGGGCCGCAAGCTCCCCGGCATGCTCCGGCGTGTCGACGCGGCGGACTGGGACGCGCTGGCACGCCTGGAGTCCGCGATGGCGGGGGCCTCCGACGTCCGGCAGGTGAAGGTGCGCAGCTTCACGGGGGCGGTGCTCACCGCCACGGCCTTCACGCCGCCCGCGCCCGCCACGCCCGCGCAGGGGGCCGTGAGCGAGTCCTTCCTCGTCACCCTGGCGCTCGCGGCCGAGCAGGCCGGCCTGTTCCCCGAGCACGTGGAGCGCCTCCAGGCCGAGGCCCGCATCGTCCAGGCCCTCCAGAAGGCCGGGCCCGGGGCGGCGCATCCACTCCCCGTCCCGGGACGGAAGGAATAAGCCGAACTCCAGGTGTGGGCTGACACCCCGGTGCTGCTTCTTCGTGAGAAAACCGAGCTGTGACGCAACTCGGCGCGGCGAACGGCCGACGATGAGAGGCGGGGCCCCACCTCGTGCTTCTCCTCGTCGGCCCCGAGGACATTCTGGATGACGCTGCGACCCACCACGACGCGAGCCGTTCCCCCGCGCCCGGCATCGGCCGCTCCGTCCACGAACGCCGTCACGACGCCCGGTGGGAGCTGGCGGCGCTCCACGGCGCGTGAGGTGCCCATCAGCGAGCTTCAGGAGAAGTTCGGCTGGAAGGACGACAGCTGGCAGGTGGGGTTGATGCAGGCGGCGGACGCCGCGAGCCCCATCAAGTCGCGCGGTGGCAACGGCCAGGTGTCCGCGGCCGAGCTGGAGGCCTACCTCGCCGCGCCCGAGGACGGGCAGTACCTGACGTCGACGGCGCTCCAGCAGAAGCGGTCCGCGCTGGACGCGAAGCTCGCGGCGGCGGGCGGCGGCGCGGTGGACGTGGACGCCTTCGACAGCGGCTGGCAGGCCACGGTGGCCAAGCGCGCGGACCTGCTGGGTGGCAACGGCGATGGCCAGCTGAGCGCGGAGGAGTTGGACGCGTTCATCCAGGCCTCGAAGGCCGGGAAGCACGCGGAGACGCGCTGGGTGCCCGACCAGCAGATGGCGGCGCTGCAGAGCCGCGTGGCCGAGGCCGCCGGTGAGGTGGACCCGCTGCGCGCGACGGGCGACGCCGGTTCGGAGGCGCTCGGCCTGGTGAAGGAGTACTCGCGCATCTCGCTGGACCAGGGCGCGAACGTGCCCACGTTCGTGAGCTACATGCTGTCCGCGTCGGACATCCGGGAGACGCCGGCCACGGTGTCCCGGCTGGAGAGCACCTTCGTGCGCGACCCGGAGCTGGGCCGCGATGGCGTGACGGACTCCGACTACACGCGGACCGGCTTCGACCGCGGCCACATGAAGCCGGCCGAGGACTCGCCCACGCAGGAGGCGATGAACGAGAGTCACCAGATGACGAACATCGCCCCCCAGCACGGCAACCACAACCAGCAGGTGTGGCGCACGCTGGAGCAGGGCGTCTCGGGGCTCGTGAACGCGCAGGGCGGCAAGGCGTATATCGTCACCGGCAACCTGTACCTGGATGACAAGGGGCAGCCGCTGCCTCCGGAGCAGCGCGAGACGACGGGCGCGGGTTCGCGCCGCCTCGCCGTGCCCACGCACAACTTCAAGACGGTCCTCCACGAGCTGCCGAACGGCAACCTCACGATGTACGCGTACCTGGTGCCGAACGTGAAGGACGGCCCGTCGAAGAAGGAGGACATCCTTCCGCTGCTCGATTCGCACCGCGTGCCCGTGGACCGCATCGAGGAGCTGCTGGGCCAGGACCTCTACGCGAACCTGCCGAAGCACGTGCAGGCCCGGCTGGAGAAGGGCACCCCGGGCGAGGGCGTCTTCCAGCGCAACAGCCTGTACTTCGCGTCGAGCCTCTTCCGCTTCGCGCCCGGCAACTGAAGCGGATGTCCGCGAGGGCCCGGTGCTCACGGGCTCACGGGCTCACGCCACGGGGCGCGGTACGCCCAGGTGCGGATCGTCCACGTGCTCCACGACGGCCACGCGGTCTCCCACGGAGAGCGCGTCGTGCAGCACGCGCACGTCCTGGTTCGAGTGGCGAATGCAGCCATGCGAGACGTCGCCGCCGAGCAGGGACGGCAGGTTCGTTCCGTGCAGCTCTTCTCCGGAGTGCCGGCCGTCCGCCCACGAGAGGTCGAGCATGCGCACGCCGAAGACGTGGCGGTCGTTCCACAGCCTCGCGCCCGCTGCCTCGGTGGCCAGTTGATCCAGCTTCGTGCGGACCACCTTGAGCCCGGTGCGGGTGGGGGAGGCCGCCGCGCCCGTGGCGTTGGGGAAGATGTCCACGAGTTGTCCACGGGTGTCGAAGAGGAAGGTCCGGTGCTCGCGGAGCGCCACCACCACGCGGACGGGCTGACCGTCGAAGAACGCGGAGGGCAGGGCGCGCGTCTGGCCACGCATCCCGGGCGCGGGCGCCAACGCATCCAGCGCGCGCAGCGTGGCGGCGTCCAGCGAGCCCGTGGGGAGCACCGTGGGAAAGGTGCGCGCGGCATGGACCTGGAAGTTCCGCAGCGCCCGGGCGGTGTGCGCGCCGTGGACTCCGTCCGCGCCGCCGTGCAGGGCGAAGCCCATGTCGAGCAGCGCGGCCTGCACGGCACGGAGGCCCTCACCTCGGCTCCCCGGGCCGAGCACCTGTGTTCCCGAGGCGACGTCGGCCAGTTGCGTCAGCCCGGTGAAGCGCGCGTTGGCGGGGGGCATGGGCGTTCGCGCGAGCCGGTCCACGCCCTCCTGCGAGATGGGTGTCTCCGCCGGTGGACGTGCCTCCTGTTTGGGGCGAGGGCTCGGGCCGACGGTGTTTTGGGAGGTGCGCTCGGGACCGCGCCCTGTCTTCCCAAGAGCGGGAGTTGATGCCGCCTCTGGGACGTCAGGAGGAAGGAACGCGATGCGTGACTCCGGTGAAGAGATGGATGAGGTCATCCCCGGCCTCAGTGCAAGCCGCTCGCCCGGCGCATCTTCACGAGGCCTGCCTTTGAGACCTACCCCTTCCGCGACGACGTTCTTGAACGTGGACCTCGAAATCCGAAGCGCGCACCGGCTCGAGGGCCTAGTCCGCGCGCTGGCTCCGGGTGCATTCGCGCTTCACGAGGCGCCGCACTTCGCCTGCCTGGAGCTGTCCTCCTGGCCGACGTGCGTGGAGGCCGCCTTGACGGAGTTCGTGGGGCTCATCCAAGCCCTTCCCGAACCGGCGCGCGCGGCGTGGGACGGCTGTACGCAGCGGCGCTTCGATATCGGGATTCAGGCGGGGATGGGGCCCTCTTCAAGCGTCTTCCCCGTGCCGGAGGTCGTCATCCGGCAACTCGCCACCGTGGGCGCGGAGCTCGCCTTCACGGTGTACGCGCCGGGGGCTACGGCGCGCTGAGCAGCAGCACCTTGCCCGTGGGGAGGGTGCGGTGGTCCTTGATCTTGTTCCACCGCATGATGTCGTCCACGCTGACGCCGTAGCGCTGCGCCACGGACCAGAGCGTCTCGCCTTCCGCCAGCGCGTGGACCTTGCCGGGCTTGCCCGCGGGCTTGGTGGTCGTCACCGTGTGCTTCGCGAGCACCGTGCCGCCGCGCTCCTGCACGCTGGGCGTGGCCTTGTCGCCATCGGGCCAGACGTACAGCGTGGAGCCCACCTGAAGCGTCGGGTTGCGGCGCTTGAGGTTGTTCCACTGCTTCAGCGAGTCCACCGACACGTTGAACTTCGTCGCAATCACCCAGAGGCTGTCACCGGACATCACGCCATAGGTGATGCGCTGGCGCCCGTTGATGGTCTCCTTCTTCACGGGACCCGCCGCGACGGGGCCCTTGGGCGCGCCCGCGGGCACCTCGTCCTGGGGCCGCACCACCACGCCGCTGCGGCGGGCCTGCGCCACCTTCGAGGCCAGCGCGCCGCCCGAGCTCTTCCCGGCGGGAATCGGAATCACCAGCTCGCCGCCCACGCGCAGCGTCCGCGCGGACTTGAGCTGGTTCATCTGGAGGATGGCCTCGGAGGCCGTGCCGTACTTCTCGGCGATTTGGGACAGGGTGTCGCCGCGCTTCACCTGGTGGATGCGGAAGGTGAGCCGCTCCGCGGGGCTGATGCGCTTGTAGCTCTCCGCGAACTGCGTCCCCGTCCCCTTGGGGAGCCGGAGCGTGTAGGGCTTCTTCGCCGTCGCGGGCGGCGTGCACCAGCGCTTCAGCTCCGGGTTGAGGTCCTGCACCACCTTCACGGGCACCCCGGCCGCGCGCGCGACGACGTCCAGGTCCGCCGCGTCGGTGAGCTGCACCTCGTCGAAGTCGAGCACGGGCTCGGGGTCGAACTCGTTCTCGTTGAAGCCGAACGCCGCCGGATGCTTGGCCACCAGGGCCGCGGCGATCAGCTTGGGCACGTAGTGCTTGGTCTCCTTCGCGAGCCCTCGCTCCTCCGACAGGAGCCAGAAGTTGTTGGTGCCGTGCCGCTCCACCATGCGCCGCACGCGCCCGGAGCCGGTGTTGTAGCCCGCCCACGCGAGGTACCAGTGTCCCAGCTCGCGCTTGAGGTCCTTCAGATAGGACGCGGCGGCGTGGGTGGCCTTGATGGGGTCCCGGCGCTCGTCGACCCAGAAGTCCTGCTTCAACCCGTACTGCTTGCCGGTGCTGGAGATGAACTGCCACGGCCCGGCCGCGTGCGCCCACGAGTAGGCGTGCGCCGAGAAGCCGCTCTCGATCATCGCCAGGTACACCGTGTCCTTCGGCAATCCGTACTGCTCCAGGATGGGGTGCATCACCGGCACGTACCGGGCCGCGCGCGACATCCACTTGCGGAACCAGCGCCGTCCCGGGCCCTGGAAGAACTGGACGTACTGGGCCACCAGCGGCTGCATCTCCACCGGGATGTCGTAGCGGTCCTGAATCTGGCTGACGTCGAAGGAGGCCAGGTCCGTGATGAGCGGAATCTCCGGCAGCTCCTCGTCCTCGCGGAAGGTGTACTCGTCGAGGGCGTCCAGCATCCGCATCCGCAGCGGGTTGGCCAGGCCGAGCCGCCGCAGTGACTGCATCACCTCGGCGGTGGAGCGGGACGCCGGGTCCAGCGTGGCGCCTTCCAGCGCGCGCAGCTCCTCCAGCTCCGCGGATTCGGACTCGACGGCGTCACGGGTGGCCTCGTCGTCCTCGGCATCGTCCGCCGCCAACAGGCCCGTGCCGGGCTCCAGTGGCTCCACGAGGTCCTCGTCACTCTCGGTGGAGGACGTCGCGGCGGGCTCGGCCGAACCGGAGGCGCTCTTCGTGTCCGCCACGGCGGAGGCGGGCGGGGCCGTGACTGCGGGTGCCGACGCCTTCGTCTCCGAGTTGGGCACCGCAGCGGTAGCGCTCTGTTGCGCGGTGGAGGCTTCCGGGGTCGAACCAGGCTGCTTCGCGTCCGCCGCCGGAGACGCCTCAGCGGTGGCTCCCTGCTTCGCAGTGGGTGTTGATGCGGGCTGCTTGGCGTCCGCCGCAGGAGGCGCCGCTGCGGTGGCTCCCTGCTGCGCAGTGGAGGCTTCCTGACTTGAGGCGGGCTGTTTCGCATCCGCCGAAGGCGCCGCGGCAAGGAGTGCCTGCTTCGCGGCCTCGGGAGCTTTCACCACGACGCCAGGGCCGGAGCCCCGTAGCGTCACGCCGCCCGTCGCGGGCGTGACGGTCCCCGCGGGCAGCTCCCCCATGGGAGCGCGGACCCCGTTGGTCGCCAGGACACGGGCTTCGACGGGAGCGGGCGCCGGAGTCGGCGGGGCGAGTCCCGTGGCAGGAGCCGACGTCAGGGCAAGCAAGAGCAGGGGTAGAGGCGGCATACAGTCGCGGGTACGGGCGCCCGGAGGCGGGCGAAAGCCGGAAGTATTCGCTCTTTTCCTTGACAGTCAAACAAGGAGTCGCTGTGTGCGCGCCATTCGGGACCCTCAGTAGGGGCAACCACCCGAGCGAGGCCCTGGATTCTCGGACGACTACGGCTTCCCGTGCCCCGGTCCCACGATTCGCGGCAGGTAGGTCGCGAAGTCGAAGTGCGGCGAGTTCTCCGGGTTGTGGCAGGTGACGCACACGCTCTCGCCAGGCGCGCCGATGATGTTGCGCGAGGAGGGGTCGTCCGCGTGCTTCGACCCCGGGCCGTGGCAGCTCTCGCAGCCCACGTCCTCACGCCCCGCCACCTTGTCGAGCCGGCACACGCCGCCAGGCTGCTCCCACCCCGTGACGTGACACCCGACGCAGTTGAGGTGGAACTGCTTGCCCGCCTGCTCGAGCGTCTCCCAGGCGTGGTGGTGCTTGGACTTCTCCCAGACGGGGAAGGCCTCCTCGTGGCAGGTGCGGCACGGCCCGTTGCCCACGAAGCCCGCGCTCCCCGGCGGCGGCGCGGGGCAGTCCTGCCCGTGGGCCTTCGCCCAGGCGAGGTTCATCTTCCCCACGTCCGCGTCGTAGGCGGTGACCAGGGCCAGGGCCTCCGCGTCGGAGGGGAGGCTGGACTCCAGCGGGACGAAGCGCAGCGTGAAGGCATTGTCCGCGCCCGTGGCCACCGGCGGCGTGTTCAACAGGGCCTGCCGCCGCGCCACCAGCTCGTCGCGCTTGGCCTGCTTGAGCGCCTTGAGTCGCGGGTCCGTGCCAGGGCGGTTGATGTCCTTGTCCAGCAGCTCCGCCCGCTTCTCCAGGCCCTCGGCCTCGCGCTCCAGGTCCTCCTGCCCCTTCTGGAGGGAGAAGGCGCCCGGCTTCGCGCCGTACGCCAGGTCCACGCGCAAGAGCGAGCGTCCCTTGCTCTGGAGCGAGACCACGGGCACCTGCGAGCGCACCAGCCGGTTCTGCTCGCCGCTGAATTCGGTGGCGGTGCGGGTGGCGACGACGACGTCCGCCTTCAACCCGGGCTGCTCCACCGCCTTCTGGGCCACGTCCAACGTGACGTCCAGCAGGCCCACCACGAAGTCCGCGCCCTGGGCGCGCGCCTGGGCGCTGGCCTCGACGAGCTGCGCGGCCGTGGACGCCGCCACGATGCCCACCTTCCGCGCACCGGCGGGCAGCAGCTTCACCGCCCCGGGAGGGAGCTCCGGAAGACCGAGCCCCTGGCGGAAGTCCGCGCCCTGCGTGTCATCCAGCGGGCCGGTGGCGCGAACCGACAGGCCCATGCGCCGCATGGCGTCCGCGAGCGCCTTCGCCTTGCGCTCCTCCTGCGGCACCTGCCCCGGCTTGAGCTTCAGCTCACCAAAGAGGCTGTTGCCGCCATCCACATAGAGGACGGGCAGGGGGCCCTTGCGCGCGTCCTGCACCTGCGCCGCGGCGCGGGCGATGCCACCGCGCATGTTCTCGCTGCAGCCGCACGGGCCCAGATAGCCCCGCGTGTCGGCGGAGACGAAGAGGATGGCGCCTTCGGACGCGGCGGCGGGCTTCGATGAGGAGGTGGCCTCGGCTTCCACGGGCCGGGGCGGCGGATCCTTGCGTGCACACCCGGCGAGCGACGCGGCCACCAGGGCCGCGGCGAGGAGGGCACGCAGGGGGCTCACCAGAGGATGCTCTGCACCAGTTCGTCGATCTTCTCGCCCATGGCCTCCAGCCCGTTCACCTTGGACAGGGAGCCGTCGGCGCCGACCTGCTCGGCCAGCTTGGACAGCTCGTCGTCCGGGAGGCTGGAGAAGAGGACGATGGGGATGTCCTGCGTGCCGTACTCGTTCTTGAGCGTGCGGCAGATATCCGTGCCCTTCGCCTCGGGCATGTGGATGTCGGTGAGGATGAGGTCGGGGCGCCAGGTCTGGAGCGTCTTCTCGAACTCCATGAGCGTCGAGGTGGCGATGACCTCGTAGCCGCGCGCCTCGAGCACGGCCTTCTCCATCGCGAGCGTAATCTCGCTGTCGTCAATCAGGAGGATTCTTCGCTTCTCGGACACGGCGACCTTCCTTGTCCCTGTTTCTATCCTACCCCCACGCGCCGCACCAACGCTTTCCCGTGTGCACCCGGTGCCGGTGTTTCCCCGAATTCGGGTGTCCACCGCCGCACGGTCGCCCGCCGGGGGGCCGGGGCCGACTTCTTTCCAGTGAGACATCCAAAAAGGGATATGGAAGTCAGCCATGATGCACCGTGACAGTTGGACTCAGACAGCACGCGTCCTGGCCTTGGCCCTGGGACTGCTCGGGAGCCTTCCTGCCGCCGCGCTCAACGCCGGCCTCGGGCCGCCGCCGCCTTCCGTGGACCGGCAGACGCCGCAGGCCGCCGTGCAGGGCTTCCTGGCCGCCGCGCACCGGGGGGACTACGAAACGGCGGCCCACTACCTGGACCTGGACTTCATCCCCCGCGCCCAGCAGAAGGAGCGGGGCTACCAGCTGGCCCGCGCGCTCAAGTTCGTGCTGGACCGCAAGCTGCCCGTGGACGTGAGCGCGCTGAGCAAGGAGCCCGAGGGCGACCCGGCCGACGCGCGCTACGACCAACTGGGCACCATCCCGTTGCAGGGGAACGCCATCCCCATCCGCGTCCAGCGCGTCCCCGCCGAAGGGGGGCTCGTCTGGGTCTTCAACGAGTCCACCATGCGGCAGGTGGACCCGCTCTTCGCGGAGTACGGCCCCCGGCTGGTGGGCTTCCTGCCGGCCTTCTTCTTCAAGGACACGGTGCTGGGGCTGGAGCCCTGGCAGTGGCTGGGGCTGCTGGTGACGCTGCTGGGCAGCCTGGCCCTGTCGGTGCTGCTGGAGCGCCTGGTGCTGGCCTTCGCCCGTCGGGTGGCGCGGTGGACCAAGTTCACGTGGGAGGACGACGTGGTGTCCTCGGGGAAGGGGCCCTTGAAGCTGCTGGCCTTCTCCGCGCTCCTGGCGGTGGGCACGCTGCTCTTGCGACTGCCGCGTCCGGCACAGGGCTTCTTCCTGCGGGTCGGCTACTCGTTGAGCGTCGTGGCGCTGGCCTGGGCCGTGCTGCGCATCCTCCATGTCTCCGCCGCCTTCGTGCAGAGCCGCGTGTCGTCGGAGATGAAGGACGCGACCCGGGCGCGCAGCGTGAGCACGCAGTTGGTGGTGCTCCGGGCCATCTTCGAGGTGGCCACCTACGTCATCGCCGCGGCGCTGCTGCTCATCCAGTTCGAGGTGGTGCGCAACGTCGGTGTGTCGCTGTTGGCCTCCGCCGGTATCGCCGGCCTGGTGCTCGGCCTCGCGGCGCAGAAGTCCATTGGCACGCTGCTGGCCGGCATCCAGCTCTCCATCACCCAGCCCATCAGCATTGGCGACACGCTCATCATCGAGGGCGAGTGGGGCACGGTGGAGAAAATCACGCTCACCTACGTGGTCCTCCGCACGTGGGACCAGCGCCGCCTGGTCATCCCCATCACCCAGTTCCTGGACAAGCCGTTCCAGAACTGGAGCAAGGGCAACCCGGAGATGCTGGGGCCCGTCATCCTCCAGGTGGACTTCGCGACGGACATCGACGCGCTCCGGGTGGAGCTGCGCCGCATCCTGGAGAACGAAGGCAAGGACATGTGGGACGGCCGCGTGGCGACGGTGGTCGTCATGGACGTGCTGGACCGGACCCTCACGGTGCGCGCGCTGGTCAGCGTGTCGGACTTCAGCCGGCTCTTCGATTTGCGCGCGCTGGTGCGTGAGAAGATGATCGCCTACCTGCGCACGAAGCCCTTGTGGCTGCCCGTCACCCGCACGGAGGCGCGTCCCTTCCAGTTGCCGGAGCCGTCGCCACCGGCCCCGGAGGCGCAGGAGCCCGCCGCCTCGCCCACGCCGCCTCGGGCGTGAAAACCCGGGCCCCAGGTGCGGAGTCCTTGCCTGGGGGCATGCGGTCTTGAATATTCAGGGCGCCGCGCCGTCCACGCGCGGGAATTTCGCACCTGTCGCCAGGGGGAGTCTTCGAGATGATGCGTCATGTCAGGTTGTGTGGGGCCCTGGTGCTGATGGCTGCCACCGTGCCGCTGACCGCCGGTGCCCAGCCCCGCGGCCGTACGGACGGGCCCGAGGAGTCCGAGTACGGCAAGGGTGGCTACAGCGGTCCCGGGGGCCGGAGCGTGTCGCTCCAGCTCGACTGGGGCGCGGCCATCAACTCCCGCAAGCCGCCTCGGGGCGCGCCCGAGGGACCGCCGCTGTTCGTGGGCGCCACGCTGTCGCTGTGGGGCGCGGACTGGTTCCAGATGGATGTGAGCGGCGCGTACGTGTTCGACGGAGGCCGCTTCGTCGGCATGGTGGGCCCGCGCTTCCGGACCTGGGGCTGGCCGCTGGTGTTCACCGCGGGCCTCAAGGCCGGCGCCATCGTCATCCCGGAAGGGGAGGGGCTGCGCTTCGGCATCTCGCCGCAGCTGGGCGCCGAGGTCCTCCTGGGAGACCGCGAGAACATCCTGATGGCCCTCAACTACACCCCGGACATCCCCATTGGCGGCGGCGGCGTCACGCACCGGCTGGGCATGTCCGTGGGCTACAAGTTCTAGACAGGAGGCCCCGACATGATTGCCCAGGTGCTCGCCGCCACGTTGGCGCTGGCCGCCAGCCAGGCGCCCGTCTCCGTCTCCAGCCGCGGAAGCGCGCAGGTGAACCTGCCGTTTCCCGCCGGAGACGTGCAGACCTACAACATCATCCAGTGGGACCCCAACCAGCTGCCGCGCCTCTATGAGCGCTCCGACCAGCTCCCCCTCTCCGACGAGGAGCTGACCAAGCTGTCCCAGGCCGGCTTCGAGCCCGCCCAGTTGGTGAAGATGATCGAGGAGCGGCGCTGCGCCTGTGACGCCAGCGCGGATGGCCTCATCCGCCTCAAGAAGGCCGGCGTGGACAAGGATGTCATCGCGGCGGTGTCGCGCCATGGCCTGGCGCCCAACCGGTTCCTCAACCTGCTGGTAACGCTGGACTTCACCGGGGAGAGCCGCAGCGCGCGCGAGGCCTTCCTCTACTTCTTCGTGGACGACGGGGACATCACCCGCGTCTTCACCGCCAACATCCCGGAGCTCCTGCGCCGCCGTAACAGCCACGAGTCGACGGTGGACCGCAGCGACATCCTGGTCGCGCGCACCGTGCGCCGCGTCCAACTGGCGGGGCAGGTGCCGCTGCGCACCTACGGCAAGCACCACGTGCTGGTGGCCGCCAGCGCGAGCCCCACGCTCACGCACCCGTCTCAGCTCACCCAGCAGGAGCTGTCGCGGTCGCAGAGCTACACCTTCGACTATCCGCGCGCGTCGTTGCAGAACGTCTGCCGCCTGATGGCCGGCTACCGCCGTGACGCGGTGCTCGCCTACAAGTGGAACTTCGAAGGCAGCCGCTTCGAATGCGAATGGAACTAGGAGTGACCCGCACCATGAACACCCGTCGCCTGCTGCTGACCGCCTGCCTCGCCGTCTCGCTCACCGCGTGTGGGCCGCGCGCCTATACGCGGGGCACGTACGAGGACCCGAACACCATCGAGATGCTGTCGGACCGTTTCAACGAGAACGACCTGCAGCTCATCGCGAAGAAGATGGCGGACTCGCTCGCCAACTCGCCGCGCTTCTCCCAGCCCCAGCCGGACGGCTCGCTGCCCATCGTCCTGGTGGGCAAGCTGAAGAACAGCACCTCCGAGCACATCGACATGCGCTCGCTGGGCGACAAGATTCAGACGGCGCTGGCGCAGACGGGCCGCTTCGGCCTGGTGGACCAGCAGGCGCGCCAGGACATCGCGGAGGAGTACGAGTACCAGCAGTCCGGCTACGTGGACCCGAACTCCGCCAAGGGGCCGGGGCAGCAGATCTCCGTGGACTACCTGATGACGGGCGACCTCGCCTCCATCATCCAGGAGGTCGGCCGCGACAAGCTCGTCTACTACAAGATGACCGCGAAGCTGAGCAACGTGCGCAACGGTCTCATCGAGTGGACCGACGAGAAGCAGATTCGCAAGAAGTTCGAGAAGCGCGGCGTCAGCTGGTAACGGGCGTTCTGCTCCATGGCCTCTTCTTCCCGGAGCCCCATCCGCCTGAGCGGGTGGGGCGCGCTCGCGCTCGCGAGCGTCCTCCTCCTGTCGTCGGGCTGCGCGGGTGACTACGTCGCGCGGACGCGCGGCGTGCGCTCGGCGTACCAGCAGGGGGACTACACGCGCGCGCTGGCGAGCCTGGAGTCCGCGACGAGGGAGGGGCCGGCGCAGGACCAGCTGCTGGTGATGATGGACAAGGGCATGGTGCTGCACGCCGCCGGGAAGTGGGCGGAGAGCAACGCCGTGCTCGAGGAGGCGGAGCGGCTCAGCGAGCAGCTCGACAGCGTGTCCGTCAGCGAGGAGGCGAAGACGCTCGTCTCCAACGAGCGCCAGCGCACCTACCGCGGGGAGGACTTCGAGAAGCTGATGATCTCCGTGCTCCAGGCGCTCAACTACGTCGAGCTGGGTGACGACGAGGCGGCCATGGTGGAGGTCCGCCAGGTCAACGAGCGCCTGGAGAAGATGATCGCCGAGGAGAAGAAGCCCTACGAGCAGCTCGCCATCGCGCGCTACCTGGGCGGCGTCATCCGGGAGGACCAGCGGGACTGGGACTCGGCCTACATCGACTACGCGAAGGCCTACGAAATCGCGCCCCGCAAGGAGGCGCTGGCCGAGCCCCTGCTGCGCCTGGCGAAGAAGGCGGGCCGCGACGCCATGTACGCGGAGCTGCTGGCCAGATATCCGGACGTGCCGCACGAACCGCTGGCGCCCGACGAGGGTCAGGTCGTCGTCGTCGTGGAGGCGGGCCTCGCGCCGGAGAAGCAGCGCGGCTCCCGGGGCGGCGGCGGTGGCGGCGCCTTGATTGAAGTGCCCGTCTACCGGACGCGCGGCTTCGTTCCGCCGGTGAGCGTGGCGCTGGACGGGCAGTCCCAGGCCGCGGTGACGGTGACGTCGTTGGCGGACGTGGCGGTGGTCCACCTGGATGACCGGATTGGCCGCCTGTTGGCGAAGCAGCTCGCCACCGCGGCGGTGAAGGCCGGCGTGGCGGCGGGGGTGGGGGCGCTGACGAAGAACAGCGACCTGGGGGTGTTGACCTTCCTCATCCTCAACGCGGCGAACGCGCCAGACCTGCGCTCCTGGCTCTCCCTTCCCGCCGAGTTCCAGGTGGCGCGCTTCCGCGTCCCCGCCGGGAGTCACACCGTGCGTGTGGCGGCCTGGGGGCAGACGACGGAGCACCCCATCGAGGTGAAGCCGGGCCGAATCGGTGTTCTGGTGCTGCGACGCTACTGATTTGGTTTTTTGATGTAGGGTGCGCGCCCCATGTCGCCGGTCCTGGCCACGGTGGCCCTGTATTCCCTCATCATCGTCCTCGGCGCGCTCGCTGGCGCGGTCGTGGTCGTCCTGAACGATAGACCCACGCATCTGGTGCGCTTCCTGGCTTTCGCCGCGGGCGTGATGCTGGGCGCGGCCTTCTTCCACATGCTGCCAGAGGCGTACTCCGGCGGCGGCTGGTGGGCCTTCGCGCTGGTGCCGGCGGGCTTCGCCTTCCTGCTGGTGCTGGAGCGCTACCTCGTCGCGCACGCGGGCGAGGACCTGGGCGGGGACGGCGTGGCGGCCTCCGGGCACACCGGACATCCGGGCCACGTGCTGGGACTCACCGCGTTCCTCGGCCTGTCCACGCACACGCTCTTCGACGGCATCGCCCTGGGCTCGGCGGTGGAGGAGGGCGTGGGCAGCATGGCGATGCTGGCCATCGTCGCGCACAAGGTGCCCTCGGCGCTGTCGCTGGCGACCATCCTCAAGTCGGAGGGGCGCTCGCGCGTCTCCATCCTCTCGCTGTCCACGCTGTACGGGATGATGGTGCCGGCGGGCGCGCTGCTCTACTTCATCTTCGACGCGATGCTGCACCTGGAGAGCCTGGGGGCCAAGGCGCTGGCCTTCTCCGCGGGCAACTTCCTCTACATCGCGGTGTCGGACCTGCTGCCGCACGTGCACCGGCACGGCAAGGACCAGCCGGGCCGCAACATCCTGGCGCTCTTCGCGGGCCTGCTGCTGATGTTCCTGCTCGCGCGGCTCATGGGGCACCCCGGGCACCACCCGCACTGAGCGCCTCCAGCCCGCGAGCGGGCGTCCTCTCATGGAAAAACGCACTGACTGGTACGAGCACCCGCAGTACTACGAGGCCATCTTCGGCACGGACACCGTGCGCGAGGTGGACTTCCTCCTGGCGCTCAGCGAGCGCTTCGGCACCGGTGGCAAGGTGTGGCTGGAGCCCGCGTGCGGCGCGGGCCGGCTGGTGGAGGAGGCGGCCCGCCGGGGCCTGCGCGTGGTGGGGTACGACATCTCCGAGGCGATGCTCGCCCATGCGCGCAAGCGCCTCACCCCCGCGGAGCGCCGCCGCGTGAAGCTGGGCCCCTCGCGCATGGAGTCCTTCGCGGACCCGGCGCTGGAGGGGAAGGTGGACCTGGCGCACTGCCTGGTGTCGACCTTCCGTTACCTGGACAGCGAGTCCGCCGCGCGCCAGCACCTGGAGGGCACGCGCCGGCTGCTCAAGCCCGGCGGCATCTACGTGCTCGGCTTCCACCTGACGGACTACGAGCGCGCGAAGCCCGAGCACGAGCGCTGGGTGGGGCAGGTGGGCGAGGACCGCGTCGTGTGCAACACGAACGAAGGGCTGCCGGAGCGGCGGGCGCGGCGCTCGGCCATGCGCAACCGCCTGCGCGTCACCGGGCCGGACAAGGACTGGCTCATCGAGACGGAGTGGTTCTTCCGGACCTACAGCGGCGCCCAGGCCGCGAAGCTGTTCCGCGACGCCGGGCTCCGGGTGCTGTCCTGCTTCACCTTCGACTACGACCTGGACGCACCCGTGGAGCGCGGCAGCCTCCGGTTGGACCGCGTCTTCATCCTCCAACCGGACGCCGCGTCCCAGTCCGCGGACGCCCCGCCGCTGGGACCTGCGTCCTCGCGGAAAGCACCGAAAACGGCCTCCACCCCCGAAAAACGGCGCAAGATTTCACGCTGAGGCCGTTATTCAGGGGTTTGGAGCGCACTTATGGTGGGTTTTGAGGGGCCTGCGTCCTGTTGGGACGCGGGCGCGTCCTATTGGGACGCAGATGGCGGGCCCTCCCGCGCCCGTCACGCGCCATCCTCGTGAAATCACGCAAACACAGTGTTTGGCACGCCACACGCATGGCGCTGCGTCGAGGTGCCCAGTGAAGCTGGGCCGCCCCGCAGTATCGGAGTTTCGGGAACGCGGAAGGAGGGGCCGCTCCTTCCGCGTTCTTCATCTCCGCTACACTCCGTCGCCCTGATGTGGTTCCTGTCGGAGCCCGTCAGAGGGCCTAGGACGGAGGCGAGTGGATGCAAGACGAGATGGCGCAGCTCCTCACGGATTTGCGGGGAGCCAAGGACTTCGAGACCGCGGCGGCCGCCACCCTTCGGCGATTGCAGGCGGTTGCCCAGGAGGCCGTTGCGTCCAGCCGGTACGCAGCCCGAGGCCGGGTGCTCCGCGGCATCGTCCACCTCCGCCCCGGTGAGGCCTACCGCAGCCTCGCCGCGCTGGATGTGGGCGCGGCGGAGATTACGGACGCCAGTGTAGGGACGCCCTTCTTCACCTCGGCCACGGCGTGGCGCGCGGTGGTGGAGCACCAGTGCGCGGTCTCCATCGACGTGAATGTCGGGACGGTGCAGCCGCACGCGCCCAACGCGCCGGTGACGGGGGACCCGAGCCTGGCGGGCTTCAACAGCCATGAGAGCCGGCAGCGGTTCCTCGGCCGCCACGCGACGCACGTGTGCGTGCTCCCGCTGCGCACGCCCGGGGGCGCCATCGAGGGGATGATTTCCCTGGAGGCGGACTGTCTGGCGGCGATGGGCCAGGAGTTCGTCTGGGTGGAGGCCGGTGACAGGCTCCAGCTGCTGGCGGACGTGGCGGCGCCGTACCTGGCGCGGCTGCCGCAGCGGCCCGTGGCCCGGCCGGAGGTGGACGAGTTCCTCCCGGTGGTGGGGCGCTCCATGGCGGAGCTGCTGCCCATCCTCCGCGTCTTCGCGCTGCAGGATGAGACCATCCTCATCAGCGGCGCCACCGGCGCGGGCAAGTCGCGGCTGGCGCGCTGGTGCCATGAGCGCTCCAACCGGCGCGGCAAGCCCTTCGAGACGTTGGACCTGGTGACGGTGCCCGAGGACCTCCAGATGGCGGAGCTCTTCGGTTGGAAGAAGGGCGCCTTCACCGGCGCGGTGCGGGACGCGCCCGGCAGCGTGGCCCGCGCGGAGGGCGGCACGCTCTTCATCGACGAAATCGACAAGCTGTCGCTCAAGGCGCAGGCGGGGCTGCTGCACCTGCTGGAGTCCCGCAGCTACCGCCCGCTGGGCGAGGGCACCGGTGAGCGGCAGGCGGACGTGCGCTTCATCATCGGCACCAACGCGGACCTGCACGCGGAGGTGCGCGCGGGCCGCTTCCGCGAGGACCTCTACTACCGGGTCAACGTGCTGCCGGTGCGCATGCCGGCCCTGCAGGAGCGCCAGGACGAAATCCCCCTGTGGGCGCAGTACATGGTCAACCGGCGGCACCGCGAGCGCGCGCCGGACGGCAACGCGCGGCTGATGCGGGAGGCGGAGCTGCTGCTGGTGGGCAGCTCCTGGCCGGGCAACCTGCGGCAGCTCGACAACATCGTCCGCCGCGCCTACACGCTGGCCATGGTGGAGCACGCGGACGCCCCGGGCGAGCTGGTGCTGCACGAGAAGCACGTCGCGCGGGCGTTGGACTACGAGCAGTCGCCCGGCGCTCGGCCGCTGCCCGAGGCGCTGCGCGCGGCGGCCCAGGCCTTCGTCGCCGAGGCCCGCCGCCGCAACGCGCCGCTGGACCTGGACCTGGCGGACGCCTTCCGCGGCATGGTGCTGGGGCTCGCCATCCGGCAGGTGGGCCGGGACGAGGGCTTCAAGCTGCTGGGCCGCGAGAGCCTGGTGAAGAACCGCAACCACCACAAGGCGCTCAAGCGCGAGCTGGAGAAGGTGGACTCGCTCTACAAGGCGCTGGGCGAGGACGGCTCGCCCTTCTCCGACTTGCTGTCGGAGGTCGAAGCCGCCTGAGGTGAAGCGCGGCGCCCGGGTGCTACCGGGCGTCGGCGTGGGGCCGGTCCACCATGCCAGTGGCGCCCCGGGCCAGCTCGTCACACACGAGCGTGTGGAGCCGGAGGGCCATGCGCGCCTCCTGGACCACCTCGCGCGCCTCGTCCTCGTCCAGCTCCAGGCCGTCCAGGCGCGAGTTGAAGCGCACGCGGAAGGCCGCCAGCTCCGCCTCCGGCACGGCGCCGTAGAAGGACGTGCCCTGGCCCTCCGCCAGCTCGAAGGCGTCGGTGATTCGCCGGGCCCGGCGGTGTCCGGCGAAGACGTCCAGGACGCAGCGCGCGTAGGCGTGCGCCACCAGCAGGTGGGGCGCGTCCTCGGAGACCTCGCGGATGCGCTCGGCGTGCAGCCGCGTCTCCACGCACGCGAAGGTGTCCGTGCGGGCGTCGCCGCAGAAGTACGTCAAGTCGCACTCCAGCGCGGACGCCAGGCGCAGCTCGGGGAGCAGCAGCGCCGTCGTGAGCGTGGTGCCCATGACGCGGGGCAGGGCGGCCTCGAAGGCCGTGTAGAGCGTGTGCAACTGGCGCAGGTGGCTCACGTAGTGCTGGGCCCGGACGTACTGGCCATACAGGCCGCCCTCCCAGGCGTCGACGAAGAGGGACTGGAGGAACAGCGAGCGCTCCGCCTGCTCCACCAGCTTCGCCGTCCCCTCCGCCAGCAGCACCGACAGCGGCGCGGGCCCCGTGGCCTGCGTCGCCGACGCCGGGCGCTCCGGCTCCACCAGTCGCTTCACGCGCGCGGACACGTCCGTGCGGGGCAGCCGCAACGTGCCGGTGGCGCTCACTGCTTCCACCCGCCGGCCAGCGCGCTCATCGTCAGCGGCGCGGTGTCCTCGCTCGAGAGCGACTCCAGCGGCGTCCCCAACTGCTGGAGCGCCTCCGCCACCGTCATGCCAATGGCCCGGAGGACCTCCTCCTCCACGCGAATCGTCACCGGCCCCATGGCCAGGTGGATGTGCCCGCAGGAGCACCGCGTCACCTCGGCGCACGGACCTCGCGCCAGCACCGTCTTGCCGCATCCCTGACCGACCATCGTCGTCATCCTTGATTTTGATTTTGAGTATCGAAATCAAATTGATGATGCGCCAAAGGCGGCCGGAGAGCAAGCCCCCGCCTTTCCATGATTGACGGTGAGTGTGGGGAAGTAGACCCGTGTATGCCCACCGGGCCGGTCAGCGCCCCAGGGGCTGGCGCTGGGCGTCCCGCAGGCCCACGAGCACGCTGTCGCCGTCGTCCGCCACGCGGAGCTCGCCGTAGCGGGCGCCCTCGTAGCGGTCCGCGTGGCCCTCCTGGAAGAAGAAGGACTCCGCGCCGAGCTGGAAGCGCCCCGCGCGCACGCGGTAGCGCAGCTTCACCTCGCCGGGGGCCAGCGGCGTCTCGGGGGCGTCATAGCGGGCGAAGGTGCCCACGCCGTCCGCGTCCAGCTTCAGCACCAGGCGTCCGTCCGGGGGCAGGGTGTCGGTGTCGCCTCGCCGGGCCTGGCTGATGGCGTAGTCCAGAATCATGTAGTCGCCCTGCAGCAGCGAGCGCGGGTCCACCGGCGCCAGCTCCAGCAGCACCACCTGGCCCGAGCGCAGCACGCGCTCCTCCTGGACGATGAGCCCCGTGGGGACGAGCAGGGCGAGGGCCAGCCCACCGAAAATGACCGCCGTGCGCAGCATCACCGCACCTCCGTGGCCGGGGCGGGGAAGCGCCGCAGCAGGAACGAGCGCAGGCCCAGGAACACGAGCCCTCCGCCCGCCAACGCCAGCGACTTGGCCAGCAGTGTGACTCCCAGGTCGTAGTAGTACCAACTGCCCGCGGCGAGCAGGAACGCCACCGCCAGCCCCAGCATCACGGCGCTGCGCCGGTGGAAGCCGAGCACCAGCATTCCCACCGCGGTGATGACGGCCGGCGTGTTCGGCGTGAGCACCGCCAGGAGCGCCAGGGCCGCGAACACCGCCGCGCCGGCCACGCCGGTCGGGTCGATGCGCAGCTCTTTCAACACCCGCCACACGGTGTACAGCGTCAGCGCCGTCAGCCCCAGGGTGAGCACGCCGGTCGGCAGCCTCGCGGAGCTGTCGATGCCCGCGTCGGACAGCCCCGTCGTGCCCCGGACGAGCACCGCCACCGGGACGAGCGACGCGAGGGCGAACGCCATCGGCCCCACCTTGTCGCCATGGCGACCCTGCTGAAGCCGGGCCTGCTCCAGGACGAGGACGTGCATCCCCACCGCGCTGCCCAGAATCAGCAGGTCCACGCCGTATCCGCCCGCCGCCTTCCACGCGAGGAACCCCGCCGAGGCGAGGATGCCCCACGTGCTCAGGAAGCGGAGGATGGCGTCCGGGTTGGCGAAGAGCAGGGCGGCGCTGATGACCAGGGCGACGGTCGCCGTGACGTTCTCTTCCCGGGTGAGGCTGCCGAAGCTGAAGGCCGTCATGGAGGCCCCCGCCAGGCACAGGGCCAGCGCGAGCTGCTCCACGAAGGCACCGGGGACCTCTCGGCGGAGCATCGTGGCGCCCGCGCACAGGAGGAGGCCCAGCGCGCCCATCACCACCTCATTCTCCCAGAGGCCCGTGCAGGCCAGGAAGCTCAGCACGAAGAGCGCGGCCATCCAGGCGCCCAGGCCGGCGAACGCCTTCACGAACCAGGGGACGGCCACGGACTTGCGCTGGTGGGCCTCCAGGGCGGCGCGGGCGGGCTCCATGGCGTCGGGGGTGAGGTGGCCTTCGGCCTGGAGCGAGTTCAGCACCTGCTGCAACGAGGGGCGCAGGGCCATGTCAGGACTCCTCCGTGGCGCCGGTGACGCGGGCTTCGTGTCGCAGCCACCACACGGCGAGCCCCACCTGCCCGATGACGAACAGGGGCATGACGAAGATGCCGAGGACCTCCATGTCACGGTTCGACTCGAAGACGAGGCTGACGGCGCCGGAGGTCAGGAGCGTCATCACGCTCAGCGCGCCCAGGGTGAGCATGAACAGCTCGCCGCGCAGGTGCCGGTGCAGCGCGTACTCGGCCGCGAGCGACGCCAGGACGAGGAGCAGCGCCGCCACCGCGCCCGCGCCCGCGTGCGCTGGCGACATGACGAGCGCCGCAGACGCGATGAGCACGGGCGTCACAGCCATCACCGCCAGCACGCGGGGCACCCAGCGCGCCTGGAGCCAGGGCACCCGCAGGTTGGCGAAGTGCTCATAGGTGGCCCAGGTGAAGCCGTTGAGCCCGCCCAGCACCACCGCGAGCCAGAACTCCCGGCCTTCCTTCGTGCCCAGCACCTGCTCCCAGAAGAGGAGGATTCCGGTGTTGGCCAGCACCAGCGCCAGCAGCCACAGCGGCGGGAAGCGCGACACCGCCACCCAGGGAACGATGAGGACCGTCCATCCCAGGAACAGCTCGTACGGGTCGGCGCCCGTCTGATACGCCTGTCCGTACACGGCCAGCAGCGCGCCCACGAGCACCGACGCGGCCAGCAGGGACATCTTCCCGCCGAGCGTGTCGCCCAGCTTCCAGGCGCTCACCGACGCGGCTGAAATCCCCGCCGCGATGAGCCCCAGCTTCGCGAAGCGGTGCATCCCTTCCCAGTTGTAGGCGAAGAAGTAGATGACGCCCGCGAGCACCAGCAGCGCGCCCAGGCCCAGCAGCGTGGTGGACAGGAAGCGGCGCCAGTCCGCGCGGGGAGGGGTGTCCACGGACAGGTGCAGCGCGCGCTCCAGCGCGGTGGGCGTCAGCACTCCCGCGTCCGCGAGCGCGCGCAGCCGTTCGGGTGTTGCATTCAGGTCGAGCAAGGGTTTCAGCACGGGCCGACAGTCTAGCTGTCCGGATGGGTGGCGCGTCCAATCCCGTGAGCACCGCGCCCGTCCGCGGACCGGCAAGGTGGCCGTGATACATTGCTCGGCCTCGCGGGCCGGACCCGCGTGCCCAGGGGGAAGTCAGCGCATGGCGAAACTGGAGTGCCCGAAGTGCGGCAGCCTGCTTGACGTGACGGGGCTTCGCCCGGGGGTCATCCTCACCTGTCAGTGCGGGAACGTGGCGGTGGTGCCCCAGCGTTCATGGGGGCTGCCACTTCGGGGCCTGGTCGCGGCGCTGGGGCTGGTGCTGCTCTGCCCCTGCGTCGGCGTGCTCGCCGCCATTGCCATCCCCAACTACAACAAGCTGACGGTCCGCTCCAAACAGCGGGAGTGCAAGACGAACCTGCGGGCCTTCTTCATCGCGCAGCGCAGCCACTACGCGGAACATGACGCCTACGCGCCAGGCCTCGTCCAGGCAGGCTTCCTCCCGGAGAAGGGCAATCGCTACGCGTACTTCACGGCCGTGGGGCCAGTCGCTCCGCGCGACACGCGGGACGCGGAGGTGGGGGCGGACGCCGTGGGCCTCGGCGTGGACCGGTCCTGGGATGACCGCATCCGCCCTGTCCTGCTGGAGGACCTGCCCGCCTGGGTCACCCAGCAACTGGGGGTGTCGGGGACGTGCCCGGACTGTCAGCTCACGATGGCCTGCGCGGCGAACATCGACGTCGATGACACGCTGGACATCTGGCTCATCTCCACGCGCGAGCTCACCGACGCGGAGGGAACCCGTGTTCCGCCGGGTGTCCCGGTGAACGTGGTGAACGACGTGGAAGACTGACGTCGGCCGCGCCGCTCGCGAAAATCGTCGCGAGCGCACGACCCGGAATTCCCGCGCCTTTCGTATCTGGCTTTGAGAGCGACGGATGGATGGCCGGGCATCGTCCCGGCCCACCTCGCTCGGTTCTCTATACGAAAGGTTTCAAACGTGCGCTCGATGATGAAGCGTTTCTCCCTGGGTGTGTGCGTTTCCGCGTCGATGATGTTGCTGGGCTGCGGTGGCGAGCTGCTGGACGCCGAGGCGCAGCAGCCCGAGCTGGAGGTCCTCTCCGAGAAGCCCGCGGGCGCCGCCGCGTCTGTCACGGAGACCGCCAGCGACTTCCGCTTCCGCACGGCCAACCGTTACGCGGGCATCCATGGCTACGCCGCGGGCTTCGGCAACTTCCACGAGGCCAGCTACGCCGGGGGCGTGGTGCGCGGCACCATGCTGCTCAAGCCCGGCACGGTGGCGAACTACCGCGAGGTGTATCGCTCTCAGTTGGGCAACACCGCGCTGAGCAACATCCCGGAGCTGTTCCGCCGCGCGCAGGACTACGGCAACCTCCACGGGCTGGGCATCGCGCTGCCCACGTTCGAGCAGGGCAACAACGGCTCCGGCGTGGTGTACAGCATCAACTTCCTCCACCCCAGCGTCGTCGAGTTCCGCGACGTCCCGGGCTGGGCCATCGGTTATCCCAACGTGAATGACGCGGCGGCGATGATGCGGGCGGCCAACGACTACGCCACCGCGAATGGCTTCTCCGCGGGCCTGCCCACCTTCCACTCCGCCGTCTACAGCGGCACGCAGGTGTATGGCATGCACCTGATCCGCCCGGGCTACGCGGACTTCCGTGACGTGCTCGCGGATGTGCTCGGCATGCACGACCGCTTCAGCTCCGATGCCCCCACGGTGTCTGCCGCCAACTGGGCCCGGACGCTGCGCCGCCACGAGGCCGCGCAGGACAGCATCCAGACGTGCACCCACCTGACCAACCTGGAGAAGTCCCTCCTGCGCGGTGCCTACCGCAAGAACGTCCATCACACGGGGACGACCGAGGCCGGCATCAACGCGCGCGCGGAGGTGGGCGGCGACGACGTCTGGGTGAACTTCGGCGTGCTCTTCCCGCAGGGGGACATCGAGATTGCCCAGACGCTCATCCACGAGATGATGCACATCGCGGGCTATACGCACCCCGACCGCCGCGCCGGCATCGACCATCCCTACGACGGCGGTCCGTACTACAACTCGGCGCCGCTGCGCGCGGAGCTGTGCATCGCGGGCTACCAGAGCATCCACTCGACGCGCGAGCCCAGCCGCGAGCAGCACTCGCACTGAGCAGGACAGGGCCGCGTCCTGGGACGGCGCCCTGGCGTGACGCCGGGGCGCAGGGGGCGTCCCGAGGACATGGGCGACACCGTGCTGTGATTGCTGAAAGCAGGGTGACAAGGGGTTCGCTGGCGTGGAGGGAGTGTTAGGGTGCCGCGCTCTCCGCGCATTGGGGTGCGGACACCTTCAGGGGGGATTCTTCAAGCCATGTCAGCCATTCCTTGCCCCGCGTGTGGCGCGAAGCTCGACGTGACGGGACTCAAGGCGGGTTCAACCGTCTCATGCGCATGCGGCAACAAGGCCTCCGTGCCGCGCTCCAGCCGGAAGAAGCGCTTCCTCATGGTGGCGGGAGGGCTCGCCGTGTTGCTCGTCCCGTGCCTGCTCTTCTTCATGGTGAGCGCGGTCACTGGCTTCCAGCGGTATCGGGGCCGCGCGATGCAGAGCATGTGCAGGATATCGCTGAAGCAGTGGCACATCGCTCAGATGACTCACTACAGCGAGCACGAGGCCTACGAGCCCGCGTTCGCGAAGGTGGGCTTCGAAATCCCCCGGGGCAATCAACAGCTCTTCCTGGTGGGCGTCGAGCCGGTGGATTTGCGTGACACGGCGGGGGCCCCCGCGGTGGCGGACGCTGTTGCGGTGGGGGTGGACGTCGCGACGAACCCGAAGTTGAAGGCCATCGCGCTCGGCGACGTCCCGATTGCGGCCATCACGCAGGTGGGGGTGACGGGCGAGTGCCCTGAGTGCGACATCACGGCCGCCTGTGTCGCCAACCTCGACGGCGATGACGACCTGGACGTGTGGCTCATCTCCACGGGGGAGGTCATCGGGCCGGATGAGAAGCCCGTGCCGGCCGGCGAGCTCCTCCACTTCGCGAACGACCTGGCGGACTGACGCGCGGAGCGCGCCTCAGTCGCTCGTGATGAACAGGGACGAGGTCAGGGGCCGCTCCTCGCAGTCGAGGGCGGACCCGTCCTCCCAGGCCAGCATCAACAGGTCCGCGGGCCCCTCCAGCGCGATGATGGGGTGGTGCCACTGGCCGGGGCGGTAGTTCACACCCTGGCCCGGGCCGCAGACGAAGGCTTGCAGCCGGTCCAGGTCCGGCTCGCCCCGGGCGTCATCCGGCGCCACGACGACCAGGAAGCGCTGACACGCGAGCGCCACGAACATCTGCGTGGAGCAGGGGTGGCGCTCCAGCAGGCGCACCTCGAAGGGCAGTGTCTTCGCCACCGAGCGGAACACGGCGAGGTTGGGCTTCGCCTCGGGCCGGCTGCCCGACAGGTTCGCCACCCGGTCGAAGCGCGTGGCCGTGCCCTGATTGGCGCTGTGTCCACCGGCGAGCTCCAGCCCGATGACGTCACCAAACGGCGCGAAGGACTCCTTCGTGAGGGGCTGGGCCCGGAGGGGCGGTCGCATGGTGTGCTCTCCTCGCTCAGTCGCGTGAGTCATCGTCGTCCACCAGCATCATCCCGTGCTTCGTGAGCAGCTTGCGCAGGTAGACGCGGGCGATGCCGGCCTCCCGCGCGGCGCGAGAGATGTTCCGGTCGCAGCGCGTGATGAGGCCCTGGAGGTAGTCCCGCTCGAAGACCTCGATGAGCCGCTCCTTCGCCTCCTTGAAGGGCAGCTCCGAGTCCGGCGTGGCCGTGGGCACCCGCACCGCGCCGGAGGGGGACTCCATGGGCGGCAGGGTGTCCTCGCCCAGGTGGATGGCCTGCTCCACCACGTTGCGCAGCTCGCGCACGTTCCCGGGCCACGGGTACTGCGCCATCAACGCGCGCGTCTGCTCGGACAGGGCGCTGGGGGGCCGCCCCAGCCGCTCCAGCATGGCGTCGATGAGCAGGGGCAAGTCCTCGGCCCGCTCCCTCAGCGGCGGGGGCACCACCTTGAGCACCGCGAGCCGGTGATAGAGGTCCTTGCGGAACCGGCCCTGCTGGACGGCCTGCTCCAGGTCCACGTGCGTGGCCGCCACGACGCGCATGTCCACCGTGCGGTAGTCGTTGGCGCCCACCCGCTTCACCTGGCGGCGCTCCAGCACGCGGAGGAGGCGGGGCTGGAGCTCCAGCGGCAGCTCGCCCACCTCGTCCAGGAAGACGGTGCCGCCCTGCGCGCGCTCGAAGGCGCCCGCCCTTTCTCCCTGGGCCCCCGTGAAGGCGCCCTTCACATGGCCGAAGAGCTCGGACTCCATCAAGGACGGCGGAATCCCCGCGATGTCCACGATGATGAAGGGGCCCCCGGCCCGGGCGCTCTCCTGATGGAGGGCCTCCGCGCACAGCTCCTTGCCCGTCCCCGTCTCGCCCTGCACGAGCACGTCACCGCCGCCAGCGGCCACCCGCTCCAGGACGGTGAACAGCTCGCGCATCTTCACGCTGGCGCCCACGAGGGCGCCGAAGCGCTTCCTCGAGGACAGCGGCATGACGCGCTCCCTCGAATCCTCCGGCACCACCTTGAGGACGACGGTGCCCAGCGTCAGCACGGCGCCGGGGCGCACCTCCAGCTCGGTGAAGCGCACCCCTTCGAAGTAGGAGCCATTGCGCGAGCCGAGGTCGGTGGCCACCACCCGCTCGTCGCTCACCTCCAGTTGGAGGTGCTGCCGGGACACGACGCGGTCCGTCAAGACGACGTCACACGCGGAGGACGCTCCAACCCGGAAGGTGCCGGGGCGCAGCGCGTGGCTCTGTCCCGCCTGCTCTCCGGAGAGCACCAGCAGCTTCAGCCGCAAGGGACCCCGCCGCAGGATGGGGACGGGGGCCGTCCGGACCAGCTCGTCGGGCACCGCGTCATTGTCACCTGGGTCCGCCACGGCCCGCAGGCTACCACCTCGCACGTGAGGGGGAGGGGGTGACAACTGTTGTTGCCACCTGACAACCGCGGTTGTCAGGCCCCTGGGGACCGCTCTCAGGTGCCCTCCCTCGGAAGCGCCCCCGTCGCCCCCTCCAAGACGCCCCGGAAGGCCCTGGCATGCCCACTGCAGTGGCCTGGGTCCGAATCGGAAATACCAGGTCCGCGCAGCCCGCCCGCGATGTCTTGCCTTGAATGGCTAGACGTTTCGCGGGTGGGCTTGTTTGTCTTTGTTTGTGTTCATTTCCCTCTGAGATGCGCGGAAAATAAATAAAAACATCGCAGGAAACACCGCGCGAGTCCGACAGAGAATGTGAATGTAGTCAGCGCTCGGGGCTTTCGGCTGAAACAGCCACTCGCTCCCAATCCAAACCATCGCTGTCATCGAAACCAGGAGTCACGACCATGAGCCTGTCCCTCTCCAAGTCCGTCCTGTGCAACAGCATCTCCTCCAACAACACCCGCGGCTGCGGCCCCACGGACCGCTACCAGGCCGCCTACCAGTCGATGGACCCGTCCAAGGCGGCGCAGACGGTGCTCAAGCACTTCGACGCCATCGAGGGCGTGGGCATGAACGCCAGCGGCGCGGGCGCGGGTGACAACAACATCGGGACCTCGGAGCTCAAGCGCGTCGCGGACCCGAACAGCGGCTTCCCTCCCGAGGTTCGCGCCGCCGCGAAGTGGATGCTGGACCACCCCATCGCGCTGCGCTCGCTGGACCAGGGCGCCAGCAAGGCCCACGGCGGCAACAACGAGGTGCACCTGAGCAAGGCGGACCTCCAGGCGCACGCCAAGAACGCCTCGGGCTCGGACTGCGGCGCTCCGCAGCGGCCCACCTTCCCGCAGCGCCCGCCGCTCTGCGGCCCCGGCTTCGGCGGGGGCTCCGGCTTCGGCGGCGGCGGCTTCGGGGGGCTGCAGGGCCTGCCCAACCCGCACCGTCCCAACCTGCCGCCGCGGCTGGACCTCTGCGGGCCGCAGTCCCGCCCGCCGTTCGGCGCCAGCCGTCAGGAGCCCATGGACGTCTACAAGGCGGCCCAGACGCTGAAGGACCACTTCCACTTCGCCGAGGGCGTCGGCATGAACGGCAGCGGCAAGGGCGCGGGCGACAACAACATCGGCATGTCGGAGCTCAAGCGCGTGGCCGACCCGAAGAGCGGCGCGCCGAAGGAGCTCCGTGAGGCGGCGCAGTTCCTGATCAACCACCCCACCGCGCTGAAGTCGGTGGACCAGGGGGCCAGCAAGTCCAAGTCCAGCAACGAGGTCCACATCAGCCTCCAGGACCTGGAGGCCTTCACGGCGAAGGCGCCCCAGCGTGAGACGCAGTCGAACCGGCTGGACCTGGCGCAGTTCATGGGCCGGGCGAGCATCTGGGGCTGAGCCCGCCCGCCGTCCCCTGACACTGGCGCCTCCGGGGGGGAGGGCCCAGTGTCAGGGGCATGGCAACCACCGACATCACGAAGGCCAACTTCAAGGAAATCGTCTCGAAGGAGGGAATCGTCCTGCTCGACTGGTGGGCCGATTGGTGCGCGCCGTGCCGCACCTTCGCGCCTGTCTTTGAACAGGCGAGCACGAAGAACCCGGACATCGTCTTCGGGAAGCTCGACACCGACAAGGAGGTGGAGCTGGCGGGCGCGTTCGCCATCCGCTCCATCCCCACGCTGATGGTCTTCCGTGACGGCATCATGTTGTTCGAGCAGGCGGGGGCGCTGCCGGCCAACGCGCTCGAGGACCTCATCCGCCAGGTGCGCGCGCTCGACATGGACGAGGTGCGCAAACAGCTGGTGGACCGCCAGGCGCAGGAGGGGGCTGCGCCTCAGGCCTGAGACTGCATTTCCGACTTCGGCGGGGACGGGGCTCCGGGGGGAAGCCCCGTCTCGCGCCTTTTTCAGCCCAGCAGCTGCACCTTGCCGTGGTCGTCGCAGTGGCCGTCGTGCGGGTGATGCAGGTGCCCGTCCACCAGATAGTCCACGTGGTCTCCGTGCGGCGCGGCCGGATGGCCACACGCGGGGCCGTGGCGGTGCATGCCCTCATGGGCACCACAGGCGTGCTTCGGCGTGCATTGCGCGGGGTTGCGCGCGTCCTCGGCGAGGGTGCACTCGTCCGTGTGGTCCGCGTGCGAGTGGTGCAGGTGCCCGTCATGCAGGTAGTCCACATGGTCCTGGTGCTGGATGGCGGGGTGGCCACAGCCCTTGGCGTGGACGTGGTCATGGGCGTCGTGCGTCTTGTGATTCATGGCAGCCTCCCTGGCGGTGGTGTCCGTGGAGGACACAGCGGGACGGTCGCCATCCCGGAAGGCCCGGACAAGCGCCGCCAGGACGAGCTCCGACCGCCGGACCACGCCGTGTTGCCCGGCCGGCGTCGGGGCGCCGGCCTGCCGGGTAGCCGCCAGGCGGCCGCTCGTGAATCGCGTACACGCGGCGGCCCCGTACGGGGGGACTGCCGGCGGCGTGAAGCAGGCGATGCGCTGCTGCCACCACGGTGGCAACAGGGTGGCGGTAGTTCATGCGTCTCACCTCGACACGGGACGCAAACGATGTTCTCGCTTTCACTCAATGGGCTCGCGGTTCTTCTCTCGGTGGTGGCGCAGGGGATGCTGGGCTCGGCGTGGTACCTGGGGGTCATCCCGAAGCCGTACGCGCTGGCGCTCGGGCGCACCGACCTCGCGGGCCGCAAGCCGGGGGCGCTCTTCATCGCGGGGCCCCAGCTGTGCATGCTCGTGGTGACGCTGGCGAACGCGGTGCTGCTGCGTGCGCTTCACATCGACGCGATGCCGGAGGCGCTCGTGTTCGGCGCCATCAGCGGCGCCGGCTATCTCGCCGCCACGGTGTTCAACGTGGCCATCAACCCGAACATCCCGCGGCCGCTCCTGTATGGCGTCATCAACGCGCCCTACTTCCTGCTCAGCAACCTCGTGAGCTGCGCTATCCTGACCGCGATGGCATAGCGCAGAGGACGCATGCGACGCGCTGACCGGCTGTTCGAGATTCTGCAAGTGCTGCGGCGGGCGAAGGGGCCCATGACGGCCCTTGAGATCGCCGAGCAGCTCGAGACGAGTCAGCGCACGGTGTACCGGGACCTCGCGGCGCTGATGGCGCGTCGCGTGCCGATTCGCGGAGAAGCGGGGGTCGGGTATGTGCTCGAGCGCGGCTTCGACCTGCCGCCGTTGATGTTGACGCCGAGCGAGGTCGAGGCGGTGGTGCTCGGCGCGCAATGGGTGGCGGCCAACGCGGACAAGACCCTGTCGGCCGCGGCGGGAGATGTCCTGGCGAAGGTCGCCGCCATCGTCCCCAAGCACCTGCGCGAACTGGTCGACGACCCGGTGGTGGGCACTCCGCCGCCCTCGCAGCGGCGGCCGGACGGAACCGTCGACGTGAGCCGGCTGCGAGAGTGGTCACGGAAGCAGCGGAAGCTCCACCTCCACTACGCCGATGCGGAAGGCTCGATGAGCCAGCGCACGGTGTGGCCCTTCCTCGTGGGCTACGTGACGGGCGTCCGCGTGTTGATTGCCTGGTGTGAGCTGCGTCGGGACTTCCGGTACTTCAGGACGGAGCGATTGCTCAGCGTGGACTTCCTCGACGTGCCCTACCCGGAGCGCCGCTCCGAGCTGCGGCGGCGCTGGGAAGCGCAGCGGCGTCAATTGAAGACGTAGGTGGGCGCGACCAGGCCGTTCGCGCCGGGGCTCCCGCCCAGGAAGGGGCCCACCCGAGGTGTCCTCGCCGCGGGAGCCAATGCCTCCCTCGCGAGCGGGCAGCCTGTCTCGGACCGGGGTCCGAGCCTCACGCTCCCGGGGCTCCGGCGAGGAACCCCTTCAGCTCCGGGAGGACGCGCTCCGGGCGCTCCTGGTGGGGGCTGTGGCCCGCGTCCAGGCGCAGGAGCCGGGCGGTGGGGAGGCGCCGTGCCGCCTGCTCGGCGAGGGAGACGGGCAGGGTGTCCTCGTGCTCGCCCCAGACGAGGAGCACCGGCGCCGTCACGGACTCCAGCCTCTCCGCGCGATGGAAGACGGGCCCTGTCACGGGGACGAGCCGGTTGAAGGCCCGGGTGGCCTCGGGGCTGGCATCCGGGCGGGTGAGCAGCTCGTACTCCAGGGCGCCCAGCCGCTGACCCAGCGGCGTCGGAGGGGGCGGCATCATCTGGGCCCAGGCCCAGGGGCCCAGGGAGCGCGCCAGCCGCTCGGGACCCGCACGGAAGAAGAGGCGGGCCTTGCGTGCCATTCGAGGGCCCAGGCCCATGGCGTCCACCAGGGCCAGCCGCTCCACGGGCACCCGGGCGCGCAGCGCGAGCTCCAGCGCCACCAGCCCGCCCAGCGAGTGGCCCACCACGGACACCGGGCCGGGGGCGAGCCGGGCCAGCAGCGCCTCGACGGGGACGGTGAAGAAGGCCAGCGCGTCCTCGGCGGTGGCCAGGGGGCCCTCGGTGGGGGACGACATCCCGAAGCCGGGCAGGTCCACCGCCAGCACGCGGTGCCCCCGGGCCAGGACCGTCAGGTAGGTGAACCACTGGGTGGCCGCGCCGCCGCGCCCGTGGAGCAGCACCACCGTGGGGCCCGTGCCCGCCTCCAGGACCCGGAGGGCCCCTCCGCTCGGCAACCAGTGAACCGTCGCGGAGACGGCCGGGGCCAGCTGGGCCAGCAGCGCGGCCTCCACCGGCCCCACGGAGGGGGCCTTCATGGTGTCCCCCAGCACGCGGCGGTCCGCCGGGTGTGGAACAAGGGTTGGCGTGGCGGCTGTGAGTGGTACATGGGGAGGACACTCCAGGAGGAGCGGACGGACGGGCAACTTACTGGAATGCGCGGCCCTCTGCGGTGTTGAGCCGGATACCCTGTAAACCCTAGGCTGCCCGCCGCCAGTCCGACACGAGGCGACATGAACACCGACATTCGCGCGCTCACCGAACGCGTGCAGCAGGAAAGCAGCTTCGTCGAGGTCCTCAACCAGGAAACCAGCAAGGTCATCGTCGGGCAGCGCTACATGCTGGAGCGCATCCTCATTGGCCTGCTGTGCAACGGACACGTGCTGCTGGAGGGCGTGCCCGGCCTCGCCAAGACGCTCACGGTGCGCACCGTCGCGGATTCGCTCAGCGCCACCTTCATGCGCATCCAGTTCACCCCGGACCTGCTGCCCGCGGACGTGGTGGGCACCATGATCTACAACCAGCAGGCGGCGAACTTCACCGTCCGCAAGGGCCCCATCTTCGCCAACATCGTGCTCGCGGACGAAATCAACCGCGCCCCGGCGAAGGTGCAGTCCGCGCTCCTGGAGGCCATGGCCGAGCGCCAGGTCACCATCGGCGACCAGTCCTTCGGGCTGCCCTCGCCCTTCCTCGTGCTGGCCACGCAGAACCCCATCGAGCAGGAAGGCACCTACCCGCTGCCCGAGGCGCAGGTGGACCGCTTCATGCTCAAGGTGAAGGTGGGCTACCCGACGCGCGACGAAGAGAAGGTCATCATGGACCGGATGTCGGGCGGCGCCTCGCCGCGCGCGCAGCGGGTCATCGACCTGCAGCACCTGGTCCGCGCCCGCGAGCTCGTCCACCACATCTACATGGACGAGAAGGTGAAGGACTACATCCTCAACGTGGTGTTCGCCACGCGTGAGCCCGCCAAGTACGGCCTCAAGGACCTGGCGGACTACATCCAGTTCGGCGCCTCGCCTCGCGCCACCATCGCGCTGGCCCAGGCCGCGCGCGCGCACGCCTTCCTGCGCCACCGCGGCTTCGTCACGCCGGAGGACGTGAAGGCCATCGCCTTCGACGTGCTCCGCCACCGCGTGGCGATGACGTACGAGGCGGAGGCGGAGGACCTCACGCCGGAGAAGATCATCCAGCGCGTGTTCGACCGCGTCGAAGTCCCCTGACCCTCACTCGCAAGAGCCCGCCAGGCGCCCCGTGCTTCCCAAGGACCTCATCCGCCGCATCCGCAAGCTGGAGATTCGCACCCGCAAGGTGGTCTCCGACATGCTCGCAGGCCAGTACCACTCGGTCTTCAAGGGCCGGGGCATGGCCTTCTCCGAGGTGCGTCAGTACCAGCCCGGTGACGAGATTCGCATCATCGACTGGAACGTCACCGCGCGCATGGACGAGGCCTACGTCAAGGTCTTCACCGAGGAGCGCGAGCTGACGGTGATGCTGGTGGTGGACGTCTCCGCGTCGAAGGAGTTCGGCTCGCGCGAGCGCACCAAGTCGGAGATCGCCGCGGAGGTGGCGGCGCAGATCGCCTTCAGCGCCATCGCCAACAACGACCGGGTGGGGCTCATCCTCTTCTCGGACCGGGTGGAGAAGGTGGTGCCGCCGCGCAAGGGCCGCACGCACGTGCTGCGGCTGGTGAGCGACATCCTCACGTACCAGCCGGCGGGCAAGGGCACGGACCTGGCGGTGGGGCTCAACTACCTGACGCAGGTGGCGAAGCGGAAGGCGGTGACGTTCCTCGTCTCCGACTTCCAGGCCCGCGACTACGAGAAGCCGCTGAAGCTGGTGGGCCGCAAGCACGACCTGGTGCCCGTCGTGGTGGCGGACCCGCTGGAAGAGGCGTTCCCGCGCCTGGGGCTGGTGGACATGGAGGACCCGGAGACGGGCGAGCGCTTCATCGTCGACACCAGCGACCCGCGCGTGCGTGGCCGCTTCGCCCGGGCCATGCAGGCCGCGCGCGATGAGCGGCGCAAGCTGTTCAAGAAGCTGGAGCTGGACCACGTGGAGCTGCGCGCGGGCGACGACCACGGCAAGGCGCTCGCGAACTTCTTCCGCGCGCGGGCCCGGAGGATGGCGGCGTGAGGCGGCTCCTTCCTCTCCTGGCCCTGTGCTGCGCGCTGGCGGCGTCCCAAGGCGCTTGGGCCCAGGCCCCCGCGGCGGACGCGGGAGGGCCCGCGCTGGCCTCGCCGCTGAGCATGTCCGTGCGCGTGGACCCCCAGCAGGTCCGCATCGGCGACCCCTTCGTCTACGAGGTGGTCATCACCCACTCGAAGGACCACCGCTACGAGCTGGCGGTGCCGCAGCAGACGGGTGACTTCGAGTTCCTGGACCAGACGCGCCAGCGCCAGGACGGGCCGGAGTCGGCCACCACGACGTTCCGGGTGCGGATGTCCGCGTTCGCCCTGGGCTCGGTGGAGGTGCCCGCGCTGCCGTTCGACGTGTCCACGCCGGAGGGCCCCCAGCGCTACACCGCGCCCCCGCAGGCGGTGGAGGTGACGTCCACGCTGCCGCCGGAAGCGGACGGGCAGGGCGCGGACCTCTTCGACTACAAGCCGCCGGAGGAGGTCCCCATCCGTTCGTGGCGCCTGGTGCTCACGGTGCTGGGCGCGCTGGCCGCGGCGGTGCTCGCCTGGCTGCTCTTCCGTTGGTGGAGGAACCGGCCCAAGCACGAGGTGGTGGTGCCCCAGCTTCCGCTGGACGTGCGCACGCGCAAGGCGCTGGACGCGCTGAAGGCGGAGGACCTGCCGGCGCGCGGCCAGGTGAAGGAGTTCTATTTCCGGCTGTCGGAGATCCTCCGCGGCTACCTGGGCGAGCGCTACGCCTTCGAGGCGCTGGAGTGCACCAGCTCCGAGCTGATGGCGTCGCTGCGCCGCATGTCCACGCCGGGGCTGCCCGAGGACGCGCTGATGCGCTTCGTGTCCGAGTCGGACATGGTGAAGTACGCGCGCGCGGAGGCCTCGGCCGAGTCCTGCAGCGCTTCGCTGGCCTTCGGTTACACGCTCATCGACCAGACGTACGTTCCGCCACCGCCGCCCCAGGCTTCTGACAATGCCGCCGCTCCCCGCGTTCAATAACCCCGAGGCGCTCTGGGGGCTGCTGCTCGTGCCGCTGCTGCTCTGGCAGGCGTGGCGGGAGCGGCGCACCCGCGCCACGCTGCGCTTCTCCGCGGCGCATGTCTTCGCCCAGGGAGGCCGGGGCTTCCGCGCGTACCTCTTGCCGCTGCTGCCGCTGCTGCGCGTGGCGGCGGTGACGGCCGCGGTGCTCGCCATCGCCCGGCCGCAGGTGCGTGACTCGCGCGTGCGCGACCTGTCGGTGGAGGGCATCGACATCGTGGTGGCGCTGGACTTGTCCACGTCGATGGAGGCCGGTGACTTCCGTCCGCAGAACCGCATGCACGTGGCCAAGGAGGTGCTGAGCGAGTTCATCTCCAACCGCGTGAATGACCGCATCGGCCTGGTGGTGTTCGCGGGCGCGGCCTACACGCAGGCGCCGCTCACGCTGGACTACGGCGTGCTGAAGGAGGTCATCAAGCAGCTGCGCACGCGCGTGCTGGAGGACGGCACGGCCATTGGCGACGCGCTGGCGACCTCGCTCAACCGCCTGCGCGACTCGGAGGCGAAGAGCCGCGTGGTGGTGCTCATCACCGACGGCGACAACAACTCCGGGAAGATCTCGCCCATGGACTCGGCGAACATGGCCCAGGCGCTGAAGGTGCCCATCTACACCATCCTGGTGGGCAAGGGCGGCAAGGTGCCCTTCCCGCAGGGCACGGACCTGTTCGGCAACACCGTGTGGCGCGACACGGAGATTCCCATCAACCCGGAGCTGATGCAGGACATCGCGGACCGGACCGGCGGTGAGTACTACCGCGCGACCGACCCCGAGCAGCTCCGCGAGGGACTCCAGAAGGTGCTCGACTCGCTGGAGCGCTCGAAGCTGATGGAGGGCGGGGCCAGCGCGACGTACCGCGAGGACTTCCACCCCTTCCTCCTGGCCGCCTTCGGACTCGCCGCGCTGGAGCTGCTGCTGCGCGCTTCCTTCTTGAGGGTCTTCCCGTGACGCCCGTGGAACCCTGGCGCTTCACCGTGCTCGGTTATCAGGCGGGGCTCGCGCAGCCCGTGTTCCTGCTGTTGGTGCTCGTGGGCGTGGCCCTGGGCCTGCTCGCGCTGGTGGGGGCGCTGCGGCGCCGCTCGCGCATCCGGGCGCTGCTGCACGAACGCCACGCGGAGCGCTTCACGCCCGGCGTGTCGGCGTGGCGCCCGGCGACGCAGGGCGGGCTCTACGGCCTGGGCCTGGCGCTCTTCGGCTTCGCGCTGGCGCAGCCGCAGTGTGGCACCAAGAGCGAGCTGACGAAGCGGCGCGGCATCGACGTGGTGGTGGCGCTGGATGCCTCCAAGTCCATGCTGGCGCGCGACGTCCAGCCCAGCCGGTTGGAGCGCGCGAAGCTGGAGCTGTCCACGCTGCTGGACGAGCTGAAGGGTGACCGGGTGGGCCTGGTGGTGTTCGCGGGCGACGCGTTCATCCAGTCCCCGCTCACGTCGGACTACTCGGCGGTGAAGCTGTTCCTGCGCGCGGTGGACCCGGAGGTGATGCCCCAGGGCGGCACCAACGTGGGCGCGGCGCTGCGGCTGTCGTGGCAGGTGCTGGAGAACGCGGACCGCGGCTCGAAGGAGCGCGTGGTGGTGCTGCTGTCGGACGGCGAGGACCTGGTGGGCGACGTGTCCGAGGCCACCGAGCAGTTGAAGGACGCGGGCGTGCAGGTGCTGGCGGTGGGCGTGGGCTCGGAGTCCGGCGAGCCCATCCCCGTCTTCGACCGGCGCGGCATGTTCGTGGACTACAAGAAGGACGCGGCGGGGGAGACGGTGATTTCGCGCCTGGACCGGGCGGGCCTGACGGCCATCGCCGAGGCCACGGGAGGCGCCTTCTACTTCCAGCCGCGCGGCGTGGCCATGTCGCAGGTGGTGGAGCGCATCGACCAGATGCAGAAGAGTGAGCTGGAGAGCCGGGTGACGGTCCGCTACGACGAGCGCTTCCAGTCGTACGCCATCCCGGGGCTGGCCCTGCTGGCGCTGGGCATGCTGCTGCGGCCGTCCGCGCGCCGGAGGACGTCGCCATGAGCGGGAAGATGCCGCGCGCGACGAAGTGGCTGGCGTGGGGGCTGGCGACGTCGCTGGCGATGCCCTCGCACGTGCTGGCCGCCGGTCCGCTGGAGCGCGACCACCCGCTGGTGGAGCAGGGCCGCGCCGCGTACACGGCGGGCCGCTTCGATGAGGCGCTCGCCGCGTTCGAGGCCGCGAAGAAGGAGCGGCCCAACGACGTGGTGGTGGACTTCAACCGCGCGGACGCGCTGGCGAAGCTGGGGCGCATCGACGAGGCGAAGGCGCTCTTCCACACGGTGACGGAGTCCAACCGCGCCGACCTGCGCCAGAAGGCCTGGTACAACCTGGGCAACCTGCACGCGACGACCGGGGACCGGGCGGAGGCGCTGAAGTCCTACCGGCGCGCGCTCACCCTGGACCCGCAGGACATGCAGGCCCGCCACAACTACGAGGTGGTGCTGCGCAACCTCCCGCCGCCGCAGGACAAGGGCCAGGATGGCGGCACGGACGGCGGCGACGACGCTGGCAGCGACGGCGGACGTCCTGACGCGGGCGAGGACGGCGGCACGAAGGGGGATGGCGGCACGCCGCAGGACAGCGGCACCGACGGTGGCGCGGACGGCGGTGAAGACGGCGGCGCGGATGGCGGCGCCAGCGATGGCGGCGAGGACGGCGGCGCGGACGGTGGGGACGGGGATGGTGGCTCGGACGCCGGCTCGGATGGGGGCGCGGACGGTGGCGACCAGGGCCCGCCGGACAAGGGCGATGGCGGCGCGGACGGCGGCGCGGATGGTGGACAGGACGACGGTGAGGGCGAGCCCCAGGACGGTGGCAGTGACGGCGGCACCGCGGGAGAAGAAGACTCGGAGGCCTCCGAGTCCGATGGGGGCGCCAGTGAGTCGGAACTGGACCGGCAGGAGGCGGAGCGCCTCCTGGACGCGATGAAGCAGAACGAGAAGAACCTCCAGCTCTGGCGGTTCCAGCAGAAGAAGAAGCAGAGGAAGCCGAATGAGAAGGACTGGTAGCGCCCTCGGCGTGGTGTTCGCCGTGTTCGCCCTGCTGGCCACCGCGCCGGCGTGGGCGGCCTCGGATGACCTCGATTTCTACCAGACGGTGGACCGCGAGGAGGTGGGCACCGAGGACACCTTCCGCCTGACGGTGGTGGTGGTGGACGCGCCCTCCAACGCGCAGGTGAAGGTGCCGGAGTCGGACGACTTCGCCATCCTCTCCAGCTCGCGCAGCAGCCAGCGCTCCATCTCCCTGTCCGGCGGCGGCCCCGCCGTCATCCAGGACGTCACCCGGCAAGTGCTGACGATGCAGGCCAAGCGCCCGGGCCGGCTCAAGATTCCGCCGTCGGAGATCACCGTGCGCGGCAAGACGTACCGCACGCAGCCCGTGGAGCTGACGGTGCGCGCCGGCCGCGTGGGCGGACCGCCCGCGTCGGCGCAGTCGGGCCGTGGGCGGCAGCCGGACCCCTTCAGCAGCCTCCAGTCGCAGATGCAGCAGATGGAGGAGGCCTTCGGCGACATGATGGAGCCGGACCGGCCCACCATCCCGCGCGGCGACTCCGACCTGTTCCTCCGCGCCAGCCTGGACCGGGACACGGTGTACGTGGGCGAGCAGGTGACGCTGTCGCTCTACATCTACTCGCGCGTGGACCTGTCCAGCGTGGACGCCGTCACCATGCCCAAGCTGGAGGGCTTCTGGACGGAGGAGGTGGAGAGCCCCACGCAGCTGTCCGGAGAGCAGCGCGTGGTGGATGGCATCCCCTACCGCGCCTACCTGCTGCGCCGCCGCGCCATCTTCCCGGTGAAGTCCGGCACGCTGGCCATCACCCCCGCGGAGGCGGACATCACCACCGGCTTCCTCTTCGCGGGCCACCGCGTGCACCGCGTCTCCAACCCGCTCAAGGTGAAGGTGAAGCCGCTGCCGCCGGGTGGTCCGAAGGACCTGCCCAACGCCCACGTCGGGAGCTGGCGGCTGTCCATGGACGTGTCCCAGACGCAGGTGGAGCTGGGGCAGCCCGTCACGGTGAAGGTGACGCTGGAGGGCGTGGGCAACGTGAAGAACGTCACGCCGCCCACGCTCAAGGGCCCCGCCGCGCTCAAGATTTACGAGCCCACGACCTCCGACAAGGTGTCGCAGCAGCGCCACCGCGTGCAGGGCCGGCGGGTGATGGAGTACCTGGTGATGCCGCAGCGCACGGGCAGCTTCACGTTGCCCCCGCTGGAGTTCACCTACTTCGACCCGCGCGCCCGCAAGTACGAGGTGGCGCGCACCGACCCGGTGACGCTCACGGTGGAGGCGGGCGCGGGTGGCGCGTCGTCCCTGTCCGCGGGGACGTCCCAGGGCTCGACGGACGCCGCCAACGAGCAGAAGAACGTGCTCACCGCGGGTGGGCTGCGGCCGGTGCGCTACCAGGCGAAGTTCGCCGCGCCCGGGGTGCCGGTGTGGCAGCGGGGCTTCTTCGTTCCCGTGCTGCTCGCGCCGCTGGGCCTGCTGCTGGGCGTGGCGCTGCTGGGCGGCGTGCGCGGGCGGATGGCGCTGCGCACCGAGGCGGGACGCGGCCGTCAGCAGGCGAAGGCCGCGCGCAAGCGCCTGGCGGACGCCGAGAAGCTCCAGTCGGGCTCGAACGTGGGGGCCTTCTACGGCGAGGTGGAGAAGGCGCTGCACGGCTTCCTGGAGGCGCGGCTGGGCATGCCCGTGGTGGGCCTGACGCGTGAGGCGCTCGCGGAGCGGCTGACCGCGTCGGGCGCGGATGCGGAGCGGCGCGGCAAGGTGCTCTTCGTGCTGGAGGCGTGTGACTTCGGCCGCTACGGCGGCGGAGGCGACCCGGCCGAGCGTCAGAAGGTCATGGATGCCGCCGCGGCGGCCATGGAGGGCTGGGCGTGAGCGGCTACTACACGCCGGAAGAGGCGCAGGACATCTTCCTCAAGGCCAACGAGGCCTACGCGCGCGAGGACTACGCGGCGGCGAAGGAGGGCTACGAGAAGCTCCTGTCCAACGGCCAGGGCGGACCGGACGTGCTCTACAACCTGGGCACCACGCACCTGGCGCAGGGCGACCTGGGCCGCGCGGTGCTCGCGCTGGAGCAGGCCCGGAAGGCGGGCGGCGTCGCGCCGGACCTGGAGGCCAACCTGGCCCTGGCGCGCGCGCGGCAGGTGGACAAGGTGGTGGGCGCCACCGCCGAGGACGCCTTCCTCCCCCGGCTGGCGGCGGCCACGGACGGGCCCGTGGTGGCGTGGACCTTCCTGGGCACCTGGGTGGCGGCCTTCGCCCTGGTGCTGCTCTGGCGGGTGTTGGCGCCCGGGCGCCGGACGACGGTGGGCATCCTGGCGGTGCTGCTCTTCGCCATCGCCGTGCCCTCCGGACTGCTGGTGGCCACGCACGCCTACGTGGGCGCCACGGTGCACGAGGCGGTGGTGCTGGCGCCCACCCTGGTCGCGCGCGAGCTGCCCCAGGCCGGCGCCCGCTCCATCTTCGAGGTGCATGCGGGGCTCAAGGTCCGGCTGCTCGAGGAGACGGGCCGCTTCGTGCGCATCCGGCTGCCCAACGGCCTGGAGGGGTGGGCCGAGCGGGACGGCGTGGCGGGAATCTGACCCGTCACGCAGGTGCGGAAACCTGGAAGTTCCTGCCATTCGGCGAGTAGACTCGTTCCGGTGGGATGGCGGGTATTGCCAGGAGGTCGTGGCCCTGTGTTCTCGGTCGAGGCGCTCGTTGGCAAGAACCGGCTGGTGATTCGCCTCTGGGGCGTCGTCACCGACGCGGAGGCGCTCCAGATTGGCGACGCCGCCCTGGCCGCGTTGGAGCGGCTCCGGCCGGGCTTCGACATCCTCTCGGATTTGCACGGCGTGACGGCGCTGCCGGAGTCCAGCTCCGGGCAGTTCGACCGCGTCGTCGAAGCGGCGCGCGCCCGCGGGTTTCGCCGGGTGGTGCGCGTGGTGGGGCACTCCATCGCGGCGGCCGTGCGGTTCCAGCGCAGCAGCCGCCGCGTGGGGCACGAGGCGTACCTGGCCTTCTCCCTGGAGGAGGCGGAGCGCTTGTTGGACGCCCCCCTGCCTTGAGCCGCGAGAGCGGCCCGGTCAGCCTTCCCGGCCCATGAGGCGGGCGAAGAGCCCGCGCTTCGCTTCCTTGCGCTCACCTCCCGCCGGACGGCGCGCTGGAGGAAGTCCTCCGCCGAGCCGGGTGCGATTCCGGGCCGCCGCGCGGGCGGTGGCCGCCGGGGCGGCGCGGGCCAGCTCGGGCACCGCGTGGTCCCCGTCGATGAAGGAGGCGATGTGGGCCTCGACGGGGTGGAGGGGCTGCGGGGCGGCGTCCAGCCCGGCGCGCAGGTGCGGCACGGTGTGGGTATCCATGGGCACCGTGAAGCGGGCCGTGGCCAGGTCATGCGGCGTGGCCTGCGGGGGCGGCGGCCGGGGGATTTCCAGGGGGCGGGTGCGTTGGGGCGGCGACAGCAGGGCACGGACGATGGCCGGCTCCGTGATGACGTATTCCCCGCTGGCCTGCTGGGGGCTCAGCCGCAGGCCGCACTGCGTGCACTGGAAGTCGTTGCCGCCGACCGGCGCCAGGCACTCAGGACATTCAACTTTCGCGGCCATTCCCGGGTCATCATCGCCACCGTCAAGCCGCCGCGCGGGAGGGGTCCACCATCACCCCAACGCATGGCACGAAAGGGAGGCATCCATTCCGGGGCCGGCTTACGTAAACAAGGAGACGGGGGCACTGCACAATCCGTTGCATCCCCGCTGGTGCATTCGAGCCCCGGAGGGCTATACCGCGCGCGGCGGGTGACATTGGCATCGTTCGCAGTGGCTTCGTGTCCGGAGAACCATGGCTGGCAATTCCCAGGCACCCTTCCACATCCTCCTCGTCGAGGATGAGCCGGTCATCCGGGAGTTGGTGCGCTCCATGCTGAGCGACGGCACCGTGGAGGTGGTCTGCGCCGCCACGGGGCTGGAGGGCCTGAAGCTGGCCAAGAGCCGGCCGTTCCAGCTCATCCTGATGGACGTGGTGTTGCCGCAGTTGGACGGCATCTCCGTGTGCCGCATCCTCAAGAGCGACGCGGCCACCGCCGGGGTGCCCCTGTACATGCTCACGGCGAAGGCGAAGCGCTCCGACATGGAGAGCGCCACCCAGGCGGGGGCGGACGGCTACATCCACAAGCCCTTTCGGGGCGCGGAGCTGATGTCGCTGGTGGAGCGGCTCCGGGACGCCGCGCCGAAGTCCGAGCTCCCCTGAGCCCGAGCGGGCGTCAGGGCAGGCGCGGGTGGAGGTAGCGGGCCAGGGCGATGAGGTCGTCCCAGTCCAGCTCTCCGAACTCCAGCGCCACGCCGTCCACTTCGCGGCGGCGAATCTGGCAGGTGGTGACGATCTCCCGGTCGCCGGGCAGCGGCACGGCGAGGGTGAGCTGCCGGGTGGTGTCCGCCGGGTGGGCCATCAGGAACAGGCCCGCCATGGACACGTCCCGGGCGCGAGCCTCCACCGAGCGGCCCTTGAGGAGCACCTTCACCGGCAGGTTGGCGTCGACGCGCGGGTGAAAGCGCTCGGCAATCTGGGGGCCGCCATCGGTCGTCCGCACCGGGGTTTCTCCTCTTCTCCACACAACAGGGTGCAACAACTCTGAGGCACTCCGGGCCGGACGCAAGTTTCCAGCCGCACGTACGCCGTCCGGCCTTTGGGACTCGGCTCCCGGGCCGTGGAGCGCGCGTGGGGGTGGGCTGCCCTCCAGGTGCTTGGGATTGCTGGGGTTTCCCGCTGGCACGGCCGCTGAAACAGGCCGGGCAACTCGCCGCAGGAGGCTGCCCGTGTCCAATGACAGTCGGATTCCCACCCTGACCATCACCCAGACCGTCCCGAGACAGACGCCACACAACGACTTCGGCACGCTGCTGGCGCGCGCGGCGAACGAGGTCGTGCGCTCGGGCGCGGGCCTGGTGGGCGGCATGATTCCGGCGGGGCCCATCGTCAGCGCGGCCATCTCCAGCACGAAGACGGTGGTGTCGGCGGTGGCGCCCAAGGCGCACGCGGGGGGCATGTCCGCCACCGCGGAGACGGGGGGCAGTTCGGGCGCGGGCGCCGCCGCCGGCAATCAGGACGCGTGGGACCTGTACGAGGCCCAGAAGATGCTCGCCGCCGAGGGCCAGAAGTTCAACATGGCCTACCTGAGCCTCCAGAACGAGATGCAGAAGGAGAGCCGTGAGCACAACGCGGTCTCCAACATCATGAAGGTCCGCCACGACTCCGCGAAGGCGGCCATCAACAACATCCGCTGAGGAGCGACGCGAGCCATGGCCATGGACACGTTGGGACCGGTGGGTGGCGCGGGCGCGTCGCCCGCCGTGGAACCGAACCGGGAGCGGTTCAGCAAGGTGCTGGACGAGGTGCAGGGGCCGGCGAAGGGCGCCGGGATTCCGGTGTCGACCGAGGGGGCGCCGAAGGCCGCGCCTGGGTCCGCGCCGCGGGGTGTGTCGCGGGCGGACGGGGTGGGACCTGCGGCGCCGGGCTGCGCGGAGGTGAAGCCCGGCGGTCATGTGGATTCGGTGCAGGCGGCGCGCGAGCAGCAGGCCGCGCAGGTGCTGGACCGCGTGGGGCAGGCGCAGAAGCGGCTGGACCACATTCTTCAGCTGGCGCAGTCCGGCCGCAGTTTCTCGCCCGCGGAGTTGCTGGCGCTGCAGGCCCACGTCTACCGGGCGAGCCAGGAGCTCGACCTCGCCGGCAAGGTCGTCGAGAAGGCGACCGGCGGCGTCAAGCAGGTCCTCCAGACCCAGGTTTGAGGAGCACCCGATGCATCCGTCTCTTCGTCGCTGTCTTCCGCTGCTCCTGCTCCTGAGTGTCACGGCCTGCCGGGAGCGCATCCAACATGGCTTGGATGAGCGACAGGCCAACGCGCTTCAATCCGTGCTCATCGAGCGAGGCCTCGATGCGCGCAAGGTGCCGGAGGCGGGCAAGAAGCCCACCTGGTCCATCGAGGTCGCTGACGAGCAGGCCTCGGATGCGGTGCGCATCCTGGCCGAGCTGGGGCTGCCGAGGCCCCAGGACGAGGTGGGCTGCGACGTCTTCGGGGGCGGCGGGCTGGTGCGCACGCCGGTGGAGGAGAGCGTCTGCCGGGTGCGGGTGCTGGAGCGCGGCCTGGAGAAGACGCTGCAATCCGTCGAAGGCGTCCTGCTTGCGCGCGTCCATCTGGTGGTGCCGCCGCCTCCCCGGGTGGGGCAGGCGCCGGGGCCGTCGAAGGCGTCCGCCATGCTTCGGGTCGCTCCGGGCAGTGCTTCCCGGGTGCGCCAGTCCTCCGAGACGTTGAAGGTGCTGCTCGCGGGAGGCGTGGAGGGGCTGTCTCCTGACTCCGTCTCGCTGCTGGTGGACGAGGTGTCCACGCGAGTGGAGGTTCCCCCGGGGACAGGCGTGTCGCCCCTGACGCGGCTTCGAGTCCTCCTCGCGGTGTTGGGGGTGATGGTGACGGGACTTTCAGTGGCGCTGGTGCTGGTGACGCTGCGGATGCGCCACTACCGCGACAGGGCCGCGGCTCCCGCGGCGCCAGCGCGCCCGGTGTTGTCGCCGGGGCCGGCGCGCAAGGTGGCGTGAGGCTCCCGTGGAGAGTGAACGGATGGATGCGACACGCGTGGGGCGCAAGCCTCGTCCGGACAGGAGCCCCGCTTTGGCCAGGGCCGAAGCCCCGACGGAGGAAGTGCCTCTCCTGGCGGGCCCGGTGCCGCCTTTGCCCATGCCCCTGGAGCGGCTCGCGTTGGTGGCCTGGGTGCTGGGACGGGAGCGAGCGGAGGAGCTGCTGTTTGGATTGGAGGCGGGGGCCGCCGCGTCGGCCTCGGAGCATCTCCGGCGGCTGGCCTCGCTGCCCTCCGCGCAGCGCCAGGCGAAGGTCTCCGTCGAGTTTGGTGAGCGCCCTGACGCCGCAGCGAGGCTGCGGCAGTTGATGGGCGAGGCCTCACCCCTGCTGCGCGGGGAGCTCCTCCGGCGTCTTCCTCCGTATCACCGGACGCTGTTTCCCTCCGAGCCGCGAGGCGCTCCCCGGCAGGACGTGCCTCACGCCTTGAGCCTGCTGGCGGAACGCCTCATTCGCGAGGCGACCCGCTGATTCGACGTGGGGGCCGTCCCGGCCTCCGCACCTGGCGTCCCGTCCGGGGATGCCTGGCGCTCCCAAACCCGCGACTCCACGAGGCGGGCCCCTGGCGGGGGCCCTGCACAGGTGGGGTGCGTCTCGCTGCTGCCCCGGAGTGATGGATGAACACCCGTATCGAAAAGCCCGCGTCTCGAAAGGCGCGCCCCTTGCGCAGGCTGGGCTCGCGGCGGCTGACGCGAGCGCACCTCGTGCTCGCCGAGCGCCCACAGGCCGCGGACCTGGGACAGCAGGCCCTTGTCGCGGTGGCGGAAGCGCTGACCCGCGAGCTGCAGTGCCCGGTGCATGCGGAGGCCCGTCTGCTGGAGACGGTGATTGCTCCCCTGGAGGGCCTCGCCGAGCCGGCGATCTTCGCGATGCTGGAGTTGTCGGCGGTGGGCGGAACCGCCGTGCTGGAGCTGGAACCCGCGCTCGCCTTCGCGGGGCTGGAGCGCATCGCCGGGGCGGGACAGCGTCCTGGCGTCGTCACGGAGTTGGCCCGGTTGGAGGAGGCGACGCTGGCGTATCTCCTGTTGGTGGCGCTCTCCGCGGTGCGGGCCTCGGGAGAGGCCCATGCGCGGCTCGGTCCCCGCCTGGCGGGCGTGACGATGCGCAGGGCGGACGTGCTGGCCCGGTTGGAGCCGCGGCAGTCCCTGGTGGGCATCGAGGTGTCGATGTCCGTGGGGGATGCGCGCGCGGGGGCGCGGCTGCTGTTGCCGGCGCAGGTGGTCCAAACGGTGTTCCAGGCGCTGCCGGTGGAGCGGGCTTCGGACATCGCGCCGGAGGTGCTGGCCTCCGCGTTGGAGGCCCGGTGCCTGGTGGGCCAGACGCCGCTGGCCGCGACCGCGCTGGACGCGCTCGTGGAGGGGGACGTCGTCGTTTTCGAAGGCGTGCGGAAGCAGGCGGATCGGCTCTTGGGGCCCGGGCGCCTGGTGACGCGTGGCTTCGCCCTCGCGGGCGTGTTCGCCGCCGAGGGCTTTTCGCTGACCCGCGCGCAGGGGCGCGCGATTCCCCAGGAGTTGGACATGGCTGCCGTGAACAAGCCGGAGGACGGGATGCCTCCGCTCCCCGTGGACGTGGAAATCGAGCTGACGCGGGTGATGATTCCGTTGTCGGAGCTCGCGGCGCTCAGGCCGGGCGCGCTGCTCCCCCTGCACATCAACGCCAGCGAGCCGGTGCTGCTGCGCGTGGGGGACCGCGCCGTGGCCCGCGCCGAGTTGGTGGAAATCGAGGGCGAGGTCGGTGCCCGTGTCCTGGCGCTGCTGCCGTGAGGCCGCTCATGAACGCACGGCGCTGGAGGGTGACGCCACGCTCGCGGCTGATGGTCGCGGGCGCACTGCTCCTCGGGTTGGCCATCATGGGGCCCGTCACGGGCATGTCGTCCGTGTCGGCCGCGCGGTGGGTGCTCGGCGCAGCGGCACTGGCGGCGCTGGGGTGGTGGCTTCACCGGCGTGGCTCCGTTGTCCCTGGCACCGTCGTGGAGCCCAGGCTGAACGTCGTGTCGCGGGCGGGGTTGTCCCAGCGGTGTGGCCTCGCGCTCGTCGAGGTGGACGGGCGGAGCTACCTGGTGGCCTTTGGTGATGCGTTCGCGGAGATTCGAGAGACGCCTTCGCGCGGGCCCGAGTTTGGTCAGGTGCTCGCTCAGGCCCGGCGCCCCATGCCGAAGCCGCGCAAGGTGCGTGGGCGGAGGGTGACGCCATGACGCGCGGACTGCTGGGCGCGAGCCTGCTGCTGCCGGCGGTGGCCTCCGCGGCGGAGGCCTCGCTGGCGAAGATGTCCTACGCGGGCAGCCCCCTGTCGATGATGGGCATGCTCGCGGTGATGTCGCTGCTGCCCTTCGCGGTGTTGATGCTGACGAGCTTCTCCAAGATCGCCGTCGTGCTGTCGCTGGCGCGCTCGGCCATGGGGACGCAGCAGGCGCCGCCCACGGTGGTGTTGACGGGACTGGCGGCGGTGCTCACAGGGCACATCATGGCGCCGGTGATGGAGCGTATGTACGACGCGGGGCAGGTGGCCTATGCGCAGGTGGCCTCGGGCTCTGGCGCGGAGATGCTCGCCGCCGCGTCCCGCGTGTCGGAGCCGCTGCGGGCCTTCCTGGTCAAGCACGGGAGCCCGGAGGAGCGCGCGCGCTTCGTGGACCTGGCGCGAGAGCTGCGGCCCGTGGAGGAGATGGCGCTGGTGCAGGAGACGGACCTCTTCGTCGTCATCCCGGCGTTCGTCATCACCGAGCTGAAGGAGGCCTTCCAGATTGGCTTCCTCGTCTTCCTCCCGTTCCTGGTGCTGGACATGGTGATTGCCAACGTGCTGCTCGCGTTGGGGATGCAGACGCTGTCACCGAGCCAGGTGAGCCTGCCCTTCAAGATTCTCCTCTTTGTCGCCGTGGATGGCTGGTCGCTGCTCGCGCGCGGCCTCATCCTGGGCTACCGGTGATTCGATGACCCAGGATGTCCTGCTCACCCTGGGGCGAGAGGCCCTGCTGTTGATGGTCCTGGCCTCGCTGCCGCCCATTGGCGCGAGCCTCGTGGTGGGCTTCCTGTCGAGCCTGTTCCAGGCGACCACGCAGCTTCAGGAGTCCACGCTGTCGGTGGTTCCCAAGCTCTGCGCCGCGGTGTTGTCGCTGGTGATTGCCGGCCCCTGGATTGCCGCGCAGCTCACGCGCTTCACCCACCAGCTCCTGCTGCTCATCGCCGAGGTCGCGGCATGAACCTGGCGTCGATTCGCGCGTGGCTCGAGTCCTTGGGCCCCGACGTCGTCGTGGTGGCGTTGTGTTCCGCGCGACTGCTGCCCATCGCCTTCCTGTGCCCGCTTTTAGGCGGTCAGGCCACGCCGACGACGGTGCGCCTGGCGCTGGTGCTCGCGCTGTCGCTCTTTCTTCGCGTGGAGGCGGGCATCGCGCTGGATGCGCCCGTCGAGTCGACGCTGGCCCTGGTGGGGCTGGTCCTCCGCGAGCTGGTCTACGGCACGTCGGTGGGGCTGGTCTCGGCGCTGCCCTTCGATGCCGCGCGCATGGGTGGGCGGTTCATCGACCTGCTTCGAGGCACGTCCGCGGAGGCGAGCCTGCCGGTGGCGGGGAGCCGGGAGTCCGCGGCGGGGGAGGGGCTCTATCACCTGGTGGTGGCGTTGGTGGTGTCGGGGAGCCTGTTTCCGTGGGTCATCGGCGCCGTGGTGCGAGGCTTCGGCGTGGTGAGGCTCGGGGCCTTCGTCCCGACCGAGGCCGCCGCACTGCATGTCGCGGTGCTGGTGGGCGCGGCCATGGCCACGGGACTGGCGGTCGGCGCGCCCATCGCGGCGGCCGTGCTCACCGTGGACTGCTTCCTGGGGGTGGCCTCACGCGCGGCGCCACAGGTGAACCTCCAGGAGGTGGGCGCGCCCCTGAAGATTCTGGGCGGTGGGGCCGTGTTGTGGCTGGGGACCGGGGTGCTCTGCGAGCGGCTGCTGGCGGGGGTGATGTCCGTGGACGGCGCGCTGTCGGTGCTGGGGGAGGTGGCGCGATGAGCGGGGAGAAGACGGAGAAGCCCAGCGCGAAGCGCCTGCGTGAGGCGAGGCGGAAGGGGCAGATTCCCCGCAGCCGCATGCTGACGTCCAGCGCGGTGACGGCGGGAGGGCTGTTGGGCCTCTCGATGACGGCGCCCGAGGGATTCGAGCAGCTCAAGTCCTGGACGGAGCGTCTGTTCCTGCACCCGCAGGACATGAGCACCTGGCACGAGGGCCTCTGGGTGGGCGCGTACCTGTGTGTTCCGGTGTTGGGGTGCGCGCTCATCGCGGCGCTGATGGTGTCGGTCGCCACGGTGGGGTTCGACGCCAACCTCGAGCATGTCAAACCCAAGCTGGAGCGCATCAGCATCGCCGCAGGGGCGACGCGGCTGTTCAGCTGGCGGCCCTGGTTGGACATGGGCAAGGCGCTGCTCGTGCTCGTCCTGGTGGGCCTGTTCGTCTGGAGTGAGGTGGAGGAGTCCGGCCCGGACGCGATGGAAGCCGCGTGGCATGGCGGGGCTCAGAGCCTGAGCGGAATTCTCACGCACCTCGCGGGGCTCCTGAGCCGGTTGACGTGGCTGATGGTCGTGCTGGGCATCGGCGACTACATGCTGGCCCGGCGGCGGCACCTGAAGGACTTGATGATGAGCCGCGAGGAGTTGAAGCGCGAGTACAAGGAGAGCGAAGGGGACCCTCGGCACAAGGGGCAGCGGAAGGCCCTGCACCGTCAGTTGGCTCAGGGGGGCTCGGCACGAGGGGTGCAGAAAGCCACGGCCGTGGTCGTCAACCCCACGCACATCGCGGTCGCGCTTCGTTACGACGCCGAGGAATGTGAGGCCCCCTACCTGGTCGCGAAGGCCCAGGAGGGGGATGCGCTCGCCTTGAGGGAGCAGGCACGCCGGCTCGGGATTCCGGTGGTGCGTGACATCCCGTTGGCGCGCAGCCTCATTCACTACGACGTGGGCGAGCCCATTCCGGAGGAGCTGTACCAGGCGGCGGCAGCCGTCCTGCGAACGGCGATGGAGGAGCGGGAGTTGGACGGCCATCCACGGAGACAGACGTCATGATTCCCCTCGTGAAGGTGTTGTTGAAGGCGCGGAAGTCCTCGGACGTGGTGCTCGCGGTGGCCATGGCCGCGGTGTTGGGGGCGCTCATCATTCCCCTACCGGCGTGGCTGCTGGACGCGGGCCTCGCCATCAACCTCGCCGCCGCGGTGGCCTTGCTGGTGGCGGCGCTCCGGGCCAAGGACGCCCTGAAGGTGACGTCGTTTCCCACGCTGTTGTTGTTCACCACGCTGTTCCGGCTGTCGCTCAACGTGTCGTCCACGCGGCTCGCGCTGGCCGAGGGACACGCGGGGGAGGTCATCCAGGCCTTTGGTGAGTTCGTCGTCCGGGGCGACTACGTGGTCGGCGCGGTGGTGTTCGCCATCCTGACGCTGGTGCAGTTGCTGGTGGTGACCAAGGGGGCGGAGCGCGTGGCGGAGGTCTCCGCTCGCTTCACGCTGGACGCGATGCCGGGCAAGCAGATGTCCATCGACGCGGACCTGCGCGCGGGCGCCATCGATCAGGCGCAGGCCCGCCGCAGACGGCGCGACCTGGAGCGTGAGTCTCAGATGTTCGGCGCCATGGACGGCGCGATGAAGTTCGTGAAGGGGGACGTGATTGCAGGGCTCGTCATCGTGGCGGTCAACCTGCTCGGTGGCACCGTCATCGGCGTGTTGCAGGGCGGCATGTCGCTGTCCGAGGCCGCGTCGACCTTCGCCCTCATCGCGATTGGCGACGGACTGGTGTCCCAGGTTCCCTCGTTGTGCATCGCGGTGGCGGCGGGCCTCGTCGTCACGCGGGTCGCCTCGGAGAAGGAGGACGACACGCTGGGCGCGGAGATTGGCGCCCAGTTCTTCGGTGAGGCGCGGACGCTCTGGGTGGTGTCCGGGCTGTGTGTCGCGCTGGCGCTCATGCCAGGGATGCCCCACCTGACGTTCCTGCTGCTGGCGGCGGGCCTGGGAGGCCTGGGGTTCGTCCTCAGCCGACCGGGCGTGTCGCAGATGGACGCGCAGGCGGGCGCTCCGGAGGAAGGCGCGGCCCCTGGAGCCGGGAAGGCGGGCGCTCCGCCGGAGAGCGCCGCGACGCCGGTGGGCGTCTCACCGCTGACGCTGGATTTGTCGCCGGACCTGACGGTGCTGGCCGAGTCGGAGGGCGCCGCCTTCGTGCACAAGACGTTGAACGGCGTGCGGGACGAGCTGTTCTTCGAGCTGGGGGTCCGGGTTCCCGGCATCCGGGTTCGCACCCATGCCGCGTACCTTTCTGCTGGGGAGTACCGCCTCCTGGTGGATGAGGTCCCCGCGGGTGGGGGCCAGGTCGTCCCCGGTGCGCTCTATGCCTTGGTGCCGCCAGAGGAGCTCGTCTTCCTCCAGGTCCAGGCCGAGCCCGCGAAGGAGCCCGCGAGCGGGAAGGTCATCAGCCGCGTCGCGGAGTCGGGGCGGGCCTTGTTGGAAGCGGCGCAGGTGCCCGTGATGCGCCCGGGTGAGCTGCTCGCGGACCACGTTCGCGCCGTGCTGCGCCTGCGCGCCGCGGACCTGCTCGGGCTGCAGGACGTTCAAGGGCTGCTGGAAGGCTTGGAGGCCCAGTCCCCCGTGCTGGTGAAGGAGGCGCTCCAGAAGGTGCCGCTGCCGCTGCTGACGGACGTGCTGCGGAAGCTGCTGCAGGAAGGCGTCAGCATCCGTGACCTGCGCGCCATCCTGGAGGCGCTCGTGTCGCCCACGACGGAGGGCGACGCGGTCGCGCTCGCGGAGCGTTGCCGGCAGGCGCTTCGCCGGTATCTCAGCCACAAGTTCGCGCCCACCGGACCGTTGTACGCGTACCTGGTGGACCCGGAGGTGGAGGAGGTTCTGCGAGGCATGGGGCCGCGCGGACTGGCGCCCGACCCGGAGCGGGTGGCGGAAATCCTCGAGGGCGTGCGGCAGGTGGCCCCAGACGGCCGGGCGGTGCTGCTGACGGCGCCGGACGTCCGGAGGCCGCTGCGCAGGTTGTGCGAGGGCGCGTTCCCGGACGTCGCGGTGCTCACCTACGGCGAACTGGATGGGGCGCTGCAGATTCGCCCCATGGGGAGGCTGTCGCCGGTGGCGGTGGGGCGCTGACGCGCCTCGAGGCCGGGGCTCAGAGCCCCGTGCCGGTGTTGCCAGGCCCCTTGCTCTCGGGGAGCGAGGGCAGGTCCGTCTGGGCCTGCTGCGGCGCGGGACGATTCACGCGGTCCCGGAGCTCCTTGCCGGTACGGAAGAGCAGCCCGCGCTTGGGCTTCACCGGGATGACCTGACCCGTCTTCGGGTTGCGGCCCTGGTAGCCCTGGTAGTTCTTCACGTGGAAGGCACCGAGCCCGCGGATCTCGATGTTCTCGCCGCGGCAGAGGGCATCCTTCATCGACTCGAAAATCGTCTCGATGGTGGCCTCAGCCTGCTTCTGCGTCACGCCCCGCTTGGCGACGAGGATGTTGATCAGATCGGACTTGAGCATCGGACGCTCCCGCAAACCCGGTGACCCCTTGGAAACAGGGCGCTCTGGCCCATGGTCGAATCCTGAAAACATAACAGAACGCATCCTTCGTGCAAGCTGGGTGCGCTTCCAAACACCCAGAACCTTTACGGATTTCCCCCCGCGGCCACTTTGACAGAGGGGGAGGGGGCGGGCTCCGCCAACCCCGGACGGAGCGGCACCACCAGGTCCAGCCATCGCGTGCGACGTAACAGGTCAATACCGGCGCAGTCCGCTGCCTGGAAGAGCGGCTCCAGTTGTTCGAAGCCGGGCGCTCGGGGGCCGTCCCAGGTGTCCGCGCCGCCGGTGATCATCACGCCGTGGACGGCCAGCGTGGTGTCCGCGAGCGTGAGCTCCGCCGGGTCCCTCGCGGGGCGGAGGCCCCCCTTGCGCAGACGCTCGAGCAGCGTGGCGGCGACCATCTTGTCGACGACCTCGTGGACGAGCGACTCGGGGACGCGGAGCCGGGTCGCCAGCTCGCGAGGCGTGGGGGCCTGCAGGCCATCCACCCAGGCGAGGGTGGTCTCCTGCGCGACGCGCGCGCCGACCAGCTCATTCGCGCGGGGGTGGCTGCCGAAGGCGAACAGGGAGTGCCGGAAGGCGGCGTGTTCCACGGCGTAGGACAGCCTCGCGCCGAACAGCAGCAGCAGCCAGCTCACGTAGACCCACGCGAGGAACATGGGCAGCGCGCCGAGCGAGGCATAGAGCGGGTTGTACTGGAAGCTTCGCTCCGCGAAGGCGGCGTACACCTGCTTCGCGACCATCCAGCCCAGGCCGGACACCAGCCCCCCCGCGACGGCCGAGCGCACGCGGACATGGGAGTAGGGCGTCCAGTAGTAGAGCAGCGTCAGGCTCGCCACCGCGATGAACGTGCTGCCCAGCAGGATGAACGCGTTGGCGTAGGGCGCGTGGCTCTGCAGGAAGACGCGGACCTTGCCCGTGCCGGAGAAGGACACGGCGAGGAAGAATGGCCCGATGAGCAGGAGGCCCGCGTAGATGAGGAGGCGGATGCGCCAGGGCCGCTGGCGCCGGATGCCCCACAGCTCATTCACCGCGCCGTCGAGTTGGCGGAGCAGGGAGCCCGCGGAGAGCAGCACCGCCAGGAAGCCCACGCTGCCAATGGCGATGGTGTTGCCGGGGTTGAGGAACCGGTCGAGGAACGCGGCGGACTTGCCTCGCACGCCCGGGTTGAGCACCTCGCTGACGACGAAGCGCAGCTTCTCCTTGAACTCCTCTTGGTGGAACGCCGTCAGCAGCACCAGCGCCACCGTCAGCAGGGGCACCAGGGAGAACATGCTGACGTAGGTGAGGGCGGCGGCCCTCAGCCGGAGGTTCTCCCCGCGAAAGCCCTCGGCCACCGTCTTCGCGGCCAGGAACGTGTCCGTCGCGAACAGGCCCACGGGCGTGTGCTGCAAGGGGGCCCAGAGCCGCGCGGCCTGGATGGCCAGCTTCGCTCGGGTGCTGCGGAGCCACTGGAGGGGTGTCACCTTCACGGGGCCCTCAGGCGTCCTGGCCGTGGCAGGCGCTCGCCTGTCGGTGGCGGAGGGAACGTGGCCCCGGACGGGGCGATACCTGTGCGGTGTGAGAGGACGTCATGTGTGACTGGGCCGCCCTTGCCGGCGGAATCCGCCCCAAGGAATGGCCGCCCACGCTAGCCAATCCGTGCCGGCAAGAGCCAGCCCACCCGGGTTTCGGGTGGAGAGGCCTCGTACACAATCCGACACGCTGACCGCGTGCGCCTGCGCTGCCGCTCAGCGCTCGACGGAGCCGCTGAGGCCGCCGCTGGTGGCTTCGCCTTGAACGGGGAGGGCGCGTCGCGGCGGCTCCTGTGGGCAGCGTCTGAAGGCCAGTCAGGGGGCGACACTGGGGCGCTACGACATGGCCCGGTGCCCTGGGCCTGACAGCGGCCCCTGCCCCGCACCGGGATGCGGGCAGGGCAGGGCGCTGGCCTACACTGCATCAACGAACCCGCTCAGGCCGTGCCGCCGCCAGAGCCTTCCGAGCCGCCACCGGAGGACGGGGGCGGCGTCGAGCCACCGGAGCTTTCACCACCGCCAGCGCCGGACGTGTTCTGCGCGCCACCGCGCTCGCCCCGGCGCTCGCCGCGCTCGGAACGGTCGCCACGCTCGGAGCGGTCACCACGCTCGGAACGGTCGCCACGCTCGGAGCGCTCACCACCGCCGCGCTCACCGCGCTCGCCACCGCGTTCGGAGCGCTCGCCACCACCGCGCTCGCCACGGGGGCGGTCGCCGCCACGGCCCTCGCGGCGGCCTTCGCGCCGGTCACCGCCGCGCTCGGCGCGCTCGCCACCACCGCGCTCGCCGCCGCCGCCGCGCTCACCATTGCGTTCACGGTCGCCGCCGCGGTCCCGGTCCCTGCCGCCGCGCTCGCCGCCGCGCCGGCCCTGCTCCTGGCGTCCGTAGCCACCGCCGCCACCGTTGCTGTCGGGCTTGCGGTGCTGCATGGCCAGCTCGCCGTCACCCGAGCCGGGGGACGAGGCGACCTTGTGCTCGGGGCCCGTCGCCGAGCGTCCGTAGATGTCGTACTGCTCGCGGTGGTAGTTCTGCTGCGCCTTGACCTGGATGGACTTGTTGTACCGGTCCATCAGGTGCCGCAGCTCGTTGCGCTCCTCGCCCTGGAGCAGGCGCGCGACCTCCGCGTTGCAGTTGATGACCAGCGTGGAGTCCTTGTAGCCCGGCGCCTCGCGGCGAATCTCCCGGAAGATTTCGTACGCCACGGTGGTGGCCGTCTTCACGAAGCCGTTGCCGTCGCAGTACGGGCAGTCCTCGTGGAGCACGCGGCCAATGGACTCGCGCACGCGCTTGCGCGTCATCTCCACGAGGCCCAGCTCGGAGATGCGCAGCACGTTCGTCTTCGCCTTGTCGCGGCCCAGCGCCTCCTGGAGCGCCTTGAAGACCTTGTCGCGGTTCTGCGCCTTCTCCATGTCGATGAAGTCGCAGATGATGATGCCGCCGATGTTGCGCAGCCGGAGCTGGTAGACGATCTCCTTGGCGGCCTCGACGTTGATCTTGGTGATGGTCTCCTCGAGGCTCTTCTTGCCGACGTAGCGGCCCGAGTTGACGTCGATGGCGGTGAGCGCCTCGGCCTGGTCGATGATGAGGTAGCCGCCGCTCTTCAGCCACACCTTGCGCTGGGTGGCGCGCTGCAGCTCCTGCTCGATGCCGTACGCGTCGAAGACGGTGTCGTCGCCCTCGTGCAGGGCCACGCGGTCCCTCAGCGCCGGGTCCTGCGCGGTGACGAAGCCGAGGATGCGCTCGTACTCCTCGCGGTCATCGACGACGAGCTTCTCCACGTCGTGCGCGAAGAGGTCGCGCGTGGCGCGCAGGATGAGGTCCAGGTCCGGGTGCAGGAGGCCGGGGCCGCCACGCTTCTCGTTCTTGCGGACGACCTGGTTCCACACCTCGATGAGGAACCGGATGTCGCTCTCGAGCTTCTCCTGCGGCACGTTCTCCGCGACGGTGCGGACGATGAAGCCCGTCCCGGGCGGGCGCAGGCGGTCCACGATTTCACGCAGACGCCGGCGCTCCTTCTCGTTGGAGATGCGGCGGCTGATGCCCACGTGGTCCACGGTGGGCATGAACACCAGGTGCCGGCCCGGGATGGAGATGTGCGAGGTGAGCCGCGCGCCCTTGGTGCCGATGGGGTCCTTGGAAATCTGGACGACGACTTCCTGGCCCACCTTCAGCAGGTCTTCGATCTTGTCCGTGCGGCGAGGCTTGGCCTTCTCCTTCTCCTCGTCGCGCTTGTCGCCGCGCCGCTTCTCCTCCTGCGGCCGGCGGCCCTTGTCCTTCTCCTTGTCCTTGCCGCGGGGCTCACGCGCCTCGCGGGCCTCGCGCGGCGTGCGGCGCTCGCCGGAGACCTCGGCGGGGCGGGCCGCCTGCGTGGACTCGGCGCCTGCGGGCGCCGGGATGATTTCCCCGAGCGCCGCGGCCGCGGGAGGCGGAGGCTCGACGGGCAGCCCGGCCGCGTCGGCTGCGGGCTCGGTCGCGGCAGCCAGGGCCAGCGCCGCCTCGGGCGACGCCGTCGGCTGCGCGGAAGTGGCCTCGCCGGCCGACGTGGCGCCCTCGGCGGTCACCGCCCCGGCCTCGGAGGCGGCGGCGCTCGCGGCGCCCTCGGCAGGCACCGTGCCGGCGGAGGATGCGCCCTCGGCGGACATCGTGCCCGCACCCGAGGAACCCTCGGCACGCCCCGTACCCTCGGAGGAGGCGGCGCCTTCGGCGGGCACCGCACTCGAGGAACCCTCGGCGGACACCGTACCCGCCGACGTGGCGCCCTCGGTCGTCACCGCACCCGAGGCCCCCTCGGCAGTCGCCGCACCCGCGGACGTGGCTTCGGTCGACCCAGCACCCACCGCCGGGGTGGAGGAAGTCGCCGCATCCGCCGACGTGGCGCCCTCGGCGGTCACCGCACTGGCCTGCGCCTCGGCCGTCGTCACCGCTGCATCGGACTTCGGCTCCACCGTCGCGCCCGGCGGCGTCACCGCGGGCGCATTGGCGGCCAGCTCCAGGGCGGTGTCGCGCGGCAGCGACTCCGGGCGGGGGGTGGCGGGCTCGACCTGGGCGTCCTCGGGCTCCGCCTCGACGTGGCGGGGCGCGTGGCGGGCGGCGAACTCGGCGGCCTCGGCCTCGGACTCGTCCGGGACGTCCGGCGCGTCCTCGTGCTCGCCCTCGGTCAGCTCGAACTGCGCGCGCGCGAAGTCCGGGTCGTAGACGACGTCACTGACGTAGAGGAAGGCGGCCTTCTCCAGGCCGATGTCGACAAAGGCGGCCTGCATGCCCGGGAGCACCCGGACGACCCGGCCCTTGTAGATGTTCCCGACGACGCCCTTGTCCTTCTTACGCTCGAGGTAGAACTCCGCGATGTGTCCGCTCTCGACGAGCGCGACGCGCGTCTCGCGACCCGCGGCGTTGATGACCAGGATGCTGCTCATGGATGAATCCTGCTGGCGCGCGCGGTAGGGCGGACCTCACCGGACGGGCGGCGGCGAGACGCCGCGCCTCCGTGCGCGCTGCGAAGGGAGAGGCGGCCTCCGGCGGACCTTCAGCGCACGACGCCTGCCCGGACACACCGGGTGCGGCTGGGGGCGCGCTGTCGAGGACCGAGGGGACCACCGCCTGCTCCTCCGAGTTCATTGGCGCCCCGCATTGCGACCGGCACCGTGCCGGGCGAGGCCTTGTCTTCACACCGCGTTCGAGCTTCCCCACGACGCGCGAGCCGTCCGCTCTTCTATCCACACCCGGTCGATGCCCATCGTGGGCCACCTTGGGGGGGCGACTGGAGCCTCGGTACAACCGGCGCGTCTGGAGGAGCGGGAACGCAACCCGTCAAAATCCCTACCAGACGTTGACCCCCGACAACGCGGGGCGTCACACAACCGTCCAGAAACACGGAGAGTTTTCCATGGCCCCCCGGGTGTGTAAAGCCGAGAAACGGCTTCCATTCACTGTCGGGCAGATGCCGGGCGCCTACCCGGCAGGGCATCAGGCCTGGGCGGGGGCCTGCTTGCGCTCGCCGGGCTTGTCCAGCCGCCCTCGCGGCCGCCGCACCAGCCGCAGCCCCGTCCAGGTCGCGTCGATGGTGCAGATTTTGTTGTCCACCAGACCGATGTCCAGGGCCGCGTGGCGGACGAAGTCCTCGGAGAGGCCCTTGCGGACGCCCTCTCCGCCGGGCCAGCACACCCAGATGCCCCCGGTGAGGGCCATGGCGCGGGCCAGGGCGGGCAGCCGCTGCACCAGCTCCTGCGGGTCCTCGGTGAAGAAGAGGATGACATCCAGGCCCGACACCGCGGTGATGAGGAACTCCACGCCATCCGGCAGCGGGTTGAGCTTCTGCACGAAGCCCCGCGGCGGGTTGATGACGGAGACCTTGGACCCGGCCCGGATGCCCAGCATGGAAGGCAGGGAGGCCAGCGCGTAGGGCGTCATGAGGTGCGCTCCACGTTGAATTGACTGAACTCGCCGGTGGCCGCGCCGTCCGTGCGCTGCACGCCCGAGACCCGGGCCTGCGACGGACCGCGATGACACCAGCGGATGAATTCCTCGAGCACGGCGGGCTCCCCTTCCACGACGGCCTCCACGGACCCATCGGGCCGGTTGCGCACCCAGCCTGTCAGACCCAGGCGGGTGGCTTCAACGCGGGCGCTCTCCCGGAAGAAGACGCCCTGCACCTTGCCCTCGATGCGCAGCGAGGCTCGCCGCGTGCCACTCATGGACCGCCCCATCCTCTAGGCATTGGCCTGCAGCAGCTGCAGGAACGCCTGCTCATCCAGGATTCTTACCCCGAGTTCCTGGGCCTTCTTCAGCTTGCTTCCCGCATCCTCACCCGCCACCAGGAAATCGGTCTTGCGCGAGACACTTCCGGCGACCTTGCCGCCCCGGCGCTCGACCTCCTCCTTGGCCTGCTCCCGCGTCATACCCGTCATCGCGCCCGTGAGCACCACCGACTTGCCCACGAAGGGGCCGCCGGTGGCGACCTGGGGCTCGGCCGGCTGGACGCCCGCGGCCAGCAGCTCCCGGATGGCGGCCTGGTTCTGGGGCTCCTGGAAGAAGGTGTGGATGACCTGGGCCATGATGGGGCCCACGTCCTTCACCCGGGAGATGTCCTCGAGGCTGGCCTCGAAGAGCCGCTCCGCCTTCGGGAAGGCCTCCGCCAGCGCCTTGGCGGTGGCGTCCCCCACGTGGCGGATGCCCAGGGCGTAGAGGAAGCGGCGCTGCGTGGTCTGCTTGGAGCGGTCCAGCGCGGCGACCAGGTTGTCGGCGCTCTTGTCGCCCATGCGCTCCAGCGTCAGCAGCTTCTCCTTGGTGAGCGCGTAGAGGTCCGCGAACGTCTTCACCATGCCGGTGGACACCAGCTGCGCGGCCAGCTTGTCGCCCAGGCCCTCGATGTCCATGGCCAGGCGGCTGGCGAAGTGGCGGATCTTCTCCACCAGCTGCGCGGGGCACGAGGCGCCCGTGCAGCGGATGATGGCGCCGTCCTCGTCCTTGGTCGCCACCGCGTTGCAGACGGGGCAGTGCTTGGGGAACTCGAACGGCGCGGAGTCCGCGGGGCGCTTGGACAGCACCACGGAGACAATCTCCGGAATCACGTCGCCCGCGCGGCGCACGAAGACGGTGTCACCCTTGCGCACGTCCTTGCGGCGCAGCTCGTCCTCGTTGTGCAGCGTGGCGCGCGCCACCGTGACGCCGCCCACCTTCACCGGCTTCAGGTGCGCCACTGGCGTCAGCGCGCCCGTGCGGCCCACCTGGATGCCGATGTCCTGCACCTCGGTGGACTCCTCCTCGGGCGGGAACTTGTAGGCCACCGCCCAGCGGGGGCTCTTGGAGACCTGGCCCAGGCGCTTGCGCTGGTCCTCGTCGTCCACCTTCACCACCATGCCGTCCACCTCGAAGGGCAGCTCGTGGCGGCCCTTCAGGGAGGCGTCATAGGCGGCGCGCACGCCGTCCAGTCCCTCCGCGAGGCGGTACTGGTTGGTGGGCAGGCCCAGCGTCTTCAGGTACTCCAGCTTCTCCACGTGCGTCTTGAAGGCGGGCACGCCCTCGGTGGGGACGCACTCGTACAGGAAGACGGACAGGGGCCGGGACGCCGTCTCTTTCGGGTCGAGCTGACGCAGGCTGCCGGCGGCGGCGTTGCGCGGGTTGGCGAAGAGCGGCTCACCTTCCTCCTCGCGCTTCTCGTTGAGCTTCTGGAAGTCCTTCTTGCGGATGAAGACCTCGCCGCGGACCTCGAGGACCTCCGGCACCTCCACGCCGTCCTGGGGGAACAGCGTCATGGGCAGGCTGCGGATGGTGCGCAGGTTGCTGGTGACGTCCTCGCCGGTGGTGCCGTCGCCGCGCGTGGCGCCCTGGACGAAGACGCCCTTCTCGTAGCGCAGGGCGATGGCGAGCCCGTCCAGCTTGGGCTCGCACACGTAGGTGACGGAGGGCTGGCCCACCAGCTTGCGGATGCGCTCGTCGAACTCGATGAGGCCCTGGTCCTCGAAGAGGTTGGCCAGCGAGAGCATGGGCGCCCGGTGCACCACCTCGCCGAACTCCTCGGCCGGCGCGCCGCCCACGCGCTGGGTGGGCGAGTCCGGCGTCTGGAGGTCCGGATGCTTCGCCTCCAGGTCCTGCAGCTCGCGCATCAGCGCGTCGTATTGCGCGTCGCTGACCTCGGGCGAGTCGAGGACGTAGTAACGGTAATTGTGGTGCGCGAGCTCACGGTGGAGCTCACGCGCTCGGGCTGCGGCCTTCTGGAAGTCGTCCACGGTTCGCGGTCCTTACTCCAAAACACGTCGCGGCGGTGCGCGCCGCTGAGGGCCGCCACTCTAGGGTTCCCGACTGACAAGGTTCCCTCGCCGCCGGTGTGTGAACCCGTCCCAGGGGAAAGGGGACTGGGGGGCGGGGGGGCTGTCGCTGGGAGTGACGATGGGCGCGCGGCAACCCACGAGGTCCTCGGTCCGGGGCGCGAGGCGCCAGAAGGCCCGCACTGGCGCGCTGGAAATGGGGCGCCCCCGGGCGCGTGTTGCTCACCAGGAAGCGATGGTGCCGAGGGCCTCAAGATGCCTTGACAGGCCCAGAGGCCGTCAATAACGTCCCTCGCGGTTTCATGGCGCAGGCGTATCCGACGGCGCCGTCTCTTCTCCCAACCACAAGGCTCACGCCCGCGCAGTCCCGACCTGGGATTCCGGCGGGGCCGTCCTCCTGGAAGGTGCTTCCGAGGGCCGCGCGGACGTTTCCCCCCGCCATTCCACCCGTCCGAGTCCTCGGGCGCTTCATTCCTGCCAAGCGTTACAGACATGCGTAAAGCCCGTACTTCGAGAGAGAAGGCTGCCGACACCGACGTCGCCGTGGAGGCGGACGCGGAGAAGCCTCGCCGCAAGCGTGCGGCGAAGACGGTGGAGCGGGACGAGGCCGAGAAGCCCGCCCGGACCCGCCGCGCCGCCCGCCGTGACGACGAGGTCAGCGCCGAGGCCGAGGAGGCCCCCGCCGAGCCGCCCCGTCCGGTCCTCACCCCCATCTCCCGTCCCGTCCGGGACGACGACCTCCAGGAGGCCCGCATCTCCGGTGAGGAGGAGCCGGCCGCCTCCCTGCCGCCTCCTCCGGAGCCCCCCGAGGCTCCCGCCATCACGGAGGTCACCCGCGACGGCGAGCCGATGCAGGTCATCAAGCTCAATGACCTGAAGCGGATGAAGATCACGGACCTGTCCAAGATGGCCCACGACGTGGGCGTCGAGGGCTACCAGGGCCTCAAGAAGCAGGACCTCATCTTCGCGCTGCTGGGCGGCATCGCCGACAAGCGCTTCGAGGTCCACGCGGAGGGCGTGCTGGAGCTGCTCAGCGACGGCTTCGGCTTCCTGCGCAGCGCGGACAGCGACTACCAGCCCAGCCCGGACGACATCTACGTGTCCCCGTCGCAGGTGCGCCGCTTCAACCTGCGCCCGGGCGACACGGTGACGGGCCCCATCCGCCAGCCCCGCGAGGGCGAGCGCTTCTTCGCGCTCCAGAAGGTGGACAAGGTCAACTTCGCGGACCCGATGTCGGACGCGGCGCGCGAGCGCATCCTCTTCGACAACCTCACGCCGCTCTATCCGACGCGCAAGCTCAAGCTGGAGCACGAGTCGTCGGAGATGACCACGCGCATCATCGACATGTTCTGCCCCATCGGCCTGGGCCAGCGCTGCCTCATCGTGGCGCCGCCGAAGGCCGGCAAGACGGTGCTGCTGCAGAACATCGCGCACGCCATCAGCCGCAACCACCCGGACGTCTACCTCATCGTGCTGCTCGTGGACGAGCGGCCGGAGGAAGTGACGGACATGGAGCGCAACGTGCGCGGCGAGGTGGTGTCCTCCACCTTCGACGAGCCCGCCACGCGCCACGTGCAGGTCGCGGAGATGGTCATCGACAAGGCCAAGCGCCTGGTCGAGCAGAAGTACGACGTCTGCATCCTGCTGGACTCCATCACCCGTCTGGCGCGCGCCTACAACACGGTGGTGCCCGCGTCCGGCAAGATCTTGTCCGGCGGCGTGGACGCCAACGCGCTCCACAAGCCCAAGCGCTTCTTCGGCGCCGCGCGCAACATCGAGGAGGGCGGCTCGCTGACCATCATCGGCACCGCGCTCATCGACACCGGCAGCCGCATGGACGAAGTCATCTTCGAGGAGTTCAAGGGCACGGGTAACTCCGAAATCGTCCTGGACCGGAAGCTGATGGAGAAGCGCATCTTCCCGACGCTGGACATCAACAAGTCCGGCACGCGCAAGGAAGAGCTGCTCCTGGGCCCGGGCGACCTGGTGCGCATCACCGCCCTGCGGCAGGTGCTCCACCCGTTCACGCCGATTGACGCCATGGAGTTCGTGCTCAAACACATGCGGCCCACCCCGTCGAATGCGGACTTCCTCGGGTCGATGAACCGGTAGAGATTGGTCCGAGCAAGGAGTGCACATTGCTCAGACACGGATGTTTCCGCCTGCTCACCCTCGTGATGGGGGTGACGCTGGGCGGCGCGGTGGGGTGTGACGGACTTGGGGACTTGCCGCTGGGGGACATCCCCCCGACGCTGTCCGACCAGATTTGCTACACCGACGACGACTGCGTGCCCAACGCCTGCTGCGGACTGGGCACCGCCGTCACCCACGCGGACGAGGGGCCCACGTGCCGCGGGCCCTGCAACTCGGGCTGCCCCGAAGGCACCCTCGACTGCGGGCGCTGCATCCCCACGTGCCGCGAGTCGCGCTGCGCCGCGGCCTGCCAGTAGGGCTCAGGCGGCGGGCGGCTGACGCTCGGCGGGCAGCGGGCCGCTGGGGGCCAGCGCCACGGCGGGCGCGGGCTGCGCCTTGAGCCGGGCGTAGTCGAAGCACGCCACCAGGACGGACGCCACGGGCACGGCGAAGAGCGCGCCCACCAGCCCGAAGAGCCGCTCCCCGGCGATGAGGGAGAAGGCGACGATGACGGGGTGCAGGTGCGCCGCCTGGCCCATGATTTTCGGGTTGAGGAAGTACGCCTCCAGCGCGTGGATGCCGATGATCCACGCGAGAATCGCCACCCCCTTCTGGAAGCCGTCCGCCAGGGCGATGAGGACGATGGGCACCGAGCTGAGGATGGTGCCGAAAATCGGGATGAGGCTGAAGAAGGTGGCGATGGTCGCCAGCAGGAAGGCGAACTTCACGCCGAACAGCAGCAGCCCGATGAACGTCAGCGCGCCGTTGACGATGCAGATGGTGACCTGCCCGCGCACCACGCCGGACAGCGAGCGGTCGATGCGCTCCAGGAGCTGGCGCGCGTCGGTGGCGTACTCGGGCGGAATCAGCGTGGCGAAGTAGTGGCGGATGGCCTGCGCGTCGATGGAGAAGAACGCGGCCACCATCAACACGAAGAACAGCATGAACACGCCCGCGGCCACGCTGGTGACGATGCTGCGCGACACGTTGACGATGTCGCCCAGGTTCTCCTGCACCAGGATGGACACGCGCTTCACGGCGTCGCCCAGGAACTGCTCCAGGTCCAGCGCGAAGCCGAAGGTGCCGCCGCCGTTGCCCCCGTCCGCGCCCTCCAGCGCGCGGTTGGACAGCGCCACGGGGATGCCGCGCGTGCTGAGCCACGACTCCGCGCGCTGCGCGAGCTCCTGCACGTGCTCGGGCGTGAGGGTGTTGGCGAACGTCACCGCCTCGCGGCTGACGCGGGACATCTCGCGGTAGAGCTGCGGCACCAGCGCCACGAAGAAGAGGTACACGCCCACGAAGAAGCCGGCGTAGATGAGCAGCAGCGCCGCCCAGCGCGGCACCGGCCGGCCGGCCACCTTCACCTGGGAGATGCGCCGCACCAGCGGCTGCACCAGGTACGCGATGAGCGCGGCCCCGGCGAAGGGCATCACCACCGAGCGGAAGGCGAGCAGCAGCAGCACCATGCTCAGCCACAGGGCTCCCAGCAGGAGCAGGCGCTTGCGTTTATCGGCGTAGGTGATGGCGGTGTCCTGGGGCTGCTGCGACATGGCGTCTGGCTTACGGCAGTGCCATCCCGGTGACAAGGGCCGCCACGTGAGGAGGCCCCCGCCACGGCCCCGCCGGACCGCCCTGGGACGGGTGGTGCCCGTTCAACATTCCACGGAGGCTCAGGCCTGGGGCAGCTGGATGCCGCTCAGCTTCGACTGGAGCCGCTCCAGGCAGTCGCGCATGTGCTTGCGTTTGACGCGGCCCTCGGTGGCCTCGCCCAGGCCCAGCATCTGCTCGGTGAGCCAGCGGCTGAGGAGCAGCAGGGCCAGCCGGTCGTCCGGCGCCAGGCCCCGCTCCAGGTAGCGCTTGTTGCGCATGTAGTCGTCGTAGGCGTCCGTCTCGTGGGACAGCTCCCAGTGCGCCAGCCGGAAGGCCTCGCGGTAGACGGCGGGAGACGGGCGGGGGCGGGGCTCGGTGAAGAGCGGCGCGAAGTGGCCGCCGGTGTCCAGGTCCAGCGCCTCGACGGGCGGCGGCCACTGGAGCAAATCCTTGTGCAGCAGCTTCGCCACCTCCTCCAGGAGGTGGTCCAGCAGGGAGACCGGTTTGAGGTCGAAGAGATGGTCCCAGCGCGACGCCATGCCTCTTCTCTACCTCAAATGCCGGCGTCGGCCGTGCCCGCGTCGGTGCCGCCGTCACCGCCCGTGCCCGCGTCGGTGCCGCCGTCGCCCGGGCCCGCGCCCTGGCAGCAGGCGGGCGCCTGCGCGAAGTAGAGCCCGGACTGGGAGCAGGACACGCGGATGACGCGGCGGTGGGCCCCGCACCCGGTGACGAAGCGGTCCTCTCCACAGGTGGACGCGGCGGCGGTCGCCGGGTCGCAGGCGTCCAGGGAGACGGCGCACACGGCGCGGGAGCGGTAGAAGCGCGCGTCGGTGAGGTCGCCGGGGACGACGGTGCAGGTGGTGCCGCTCGTGCACTCCTGGAGGAGGGGGCCGCTGGAGCAGGGGCCCACGGTGCACTCGGGCTCGCAGTTGAGGGCCTCCGAGCCGTCACAGCGGGGCGCCTGGCTGCAGAGGTCTCCCGAACAGGCGCTGGTGAGCAGGGCGAGGAGCAGGGTCGGCAGGGCGAGACGGGACACGGGGGCCTCAGTCAGGTCAGGAGAAGCGCTCCAGGAAGTTCAGCAGAATCTGGCGGCCCGAGGGAGACGGTGTGAGCCCGGCCAGCAACTGGCGGACATGTTCTCCGGGCGCGGCCCCCCGCGCCACGGCGGCCTGGTCCAGCCCCTCGCGGCGCGCCTCGATGACGGCGCGCAGCGTGTCCACGCCGGCCTCCGGGTGGAACTGCACGCCGCGCACCTTGGGCCGGAAGGCCAGCGCCTGCGCCGCCGTGTTCGCGTTGCCGGCGAGCACCTGGGCCCCCTCGGGGACTTGAGAGACGATGTCCTCGTGGGTCGCCTGCACGGTGAAGCGCTCGGGGAGGCCGTGGAAGAGCGCGTCCTGCCGGCCGGCCTCGGTGAGCGTCACCTGGACGCTGCCCGTCTCGCGGCCCTGGGGGTTGCGTGACACGCGGCCGCCGTAGGCGTGCGCGAGCAGCTGCTGCCCGAAGCAGACGCCCAGCACGGGCGTGCCGCGCTCACCGGCCTCCACCATGAAGTCCGCGGCGCGCTCCATCCAGGGCGCCAGCGCCGTCACCGACAAGGGCGAGCCCGTCATCATCACCGCGTCGTAGCCGTCCGCGCGGGTAGGCAGAGGCGCACCCTTGTGTACCGGGACGACGTCGAAGCGGTAGCCGGACAGTCCAATGGTTTGCAGAAACCACCGGTCGTAGTCGCCGATGGAGACGCGCACGGAGGCGGCCGCATCACCGGCTTTCAGCAAGAGGACGTTCTTCACCGCCGCAGGTTGCCGCATGCCATCCCCATTCCTACCGTGTCCTGCCCCGCGTGTCCGTTCCTGACCAGTGTGTGTGGTGGAACGCGCCCGTGTGCTTCGAGGTTTCCACATGACCGGCGCCCGTTGGCTCACCCTCCCACCCTCCGTCCCCAGTCTGCGCACGGACGGGCGGCGGGTGGAGTCCCCAGTGGCGAGCCAGGCGTCTTCCACCGAGAGAAGGGATTGATTCGATGCCGACCCGTACGAAGGCGAAGGTTCTCAACCATCCCGCCATGGCCCGCCGGATGCGAGACAAGCCGCCGCGTGCCCGGGCGCGAGGGAGCGCCGCGCGAGAAGCCACGGACGTGGACTCCCTGCGCCGGTGGCTGGACGAGAAGGGCATCAAGAAGGTGAAGGTGGGCGCGGTGGACGTCGATGGCGTCTGGCGCGGCAAGTACATCTCCCTGGAGAAGTTCCTCAGCGCGGCCAAGGGCGGCCTGGGCTTCTGTGACGTCGTCTTCGGCTGGGACTTGAGCGATGACCTGCTCGACAACACCGAGGTGACGGGGTGGCACACCGGCTACCCGGACACGCACGCGAAGGTGGACCTGTCCACCGGGCGCGTCATCCCGTGGGAGCCGGACACCGCGGCGTTCCTGCTCGACTTCGAGAACAAGGACGGCACGCCCTTCGAGGCCAGCCCCCGGCAGCTCCTGCAGAAGCTCGCCGCCCGCGCGCGTTCGCTGGGCTACCTGCCGCGCTTCGGCGCCGAGTACGAGTTCTTCATCTTCAAGGAGCAGCCGCAGAGCCTGAAGGACAAGGGCTACCAGGGCCTGACGCCGCTGACGCCGGGCATGTTCGGCTACTCGTGGCTGCGCACGTCGCTCAACGCGCCGCTGGTGCACGCCATCATCGACGGGTGCAACGCGTTCGGCCTGGGCATCGAGGGCTTCCACACGGAGACGGGCCCGGGCGTCTTCGAGGCGGCCATCCGCTACGACGACATCGAGAAGTCCGCGGACAAGGCCGCGCTCTTCAAGACGGTGGTGAAGGAGATTTGCGCTCGCCACGGCGTCACCGCGTGCTTCATGGCGAAGGTGAACGCGAAGCTGCCGGGGTGCTCGGGGCACGTGCACCAGTCGCTGTGGGACCTGGACGGGGAGCGCAACCTCTTCCACGACGCGAAGGCGCCGGACGGCATGAGCAAGCTGCTCCGTCACTACATCGGCGGGCAGGTGGCGCTGATGCCGGAGCTGACCGCGCTCTACTGGCCCACCATCAACAGCTACAAGCGCAGCGTGGAGAACACGTGGGCGCCCACCACGGTGACGTGGGGCCTGGAGAACCGCACCACCGCCATCCGCGTCATCGGTGAGAACGCGAAGGCGATGCGCCTGGAGTACCGGCAGCTCGGCGCGGACATGAACGCGTACATCGGCATGGCGGTCAGCCTGGCCGCGGGCCTGTGGGGCATCGAGAACGAGGTGGAGCCGCCGCCCCCGTGCGAGGCCAACGCCTACGCCAAGAGCGACGCGCCCCCGCTGCCGCGCAGCCTGAAGGACGCGGTGGAGCTGCTCAAGAACAGCGAGCGCGCCCGGGAGTTGCTGGGCGATGGCTTCGTCGACCACTTCGTGCGCACGCGCGAGTGGGAGGTGCGCCAGTACGAGCGCGCCGTCACCAACTGGGAGTTGGAGCGTTACCTGGAGCTCATATGAGCGCAAAAGAGGCAGCCGCGATGAAGCCGTTCGACCTTCCCACCGAGCCGCGTGTCACCGAGATGGCGTGGCCCACGCGCATCGTCTTCGGCGCGGGCGCGCTGCTGCGGCTGCCCGCGCAGGCTCAGCGCCTGGGCATCCAGCGTCCGCTCCTGGTGACGGACGCGGGCGTGGTGAAGGCGGGGCTGGCCGCTCGCGTGGTGGACGTGCTCAAGACAGCGGGCCTGCAGTGCGAGGTCTTCGACCGCGTGGAGCCCAACCCCACCGAGCGCGACGTCTTCGCCGGCCTGGAGGCGTACCGCGCCCACGCGTGTGATGGCATCGTCGCGCTGGGAGGCGGCAGCGCGCTGGACGCGGGCAAGCTGATTCAGCTCCTCACCACGCACGAGCCGCCGCTCAGCCGCTACGACGACGCCAAGGGCGGCGACCAGTACGTGCGCGACGACCTGCCGCCGCTCATCGCGATTCCCACCACCGCGGGCACCGGCTCCGAGGTGGGCCGCTCCGGCGTGGTGACGCTGGAGGACACGGGCCGCAAGACGGTCATTTTCAGTCCGCATCTGCTGCCCCGCGCCGCCATCTGCGACCCGGAGCTGACGCTGGGCCTGCCTCCGGGCGTCACGGCCGCCACGGGCATGGATGCCTTCACGCACTGCCTGGAGGCCTACCTGGCCAACGGCTTCCACCCGCTGGCGGACGCGGTGGCCATCGACGGCATCCACCGCGTGGGCCGCTCGCTGGAGACGGCGTTCCGGGACGGCAAGGACCTGGCCGCGCGCACGGACATGATGGTGGCGGCCATGGAGGGCGCCATGGCCTTCCAGAAGGGCCTGGGCGCCTGCCACGCGCTGGCGCACGCGCTCACGCCCATCTCCCACCTGCACCATGGGCTCGCCAACGCCATCGTCCTGCCCGTGGTGATGGAGTTCAACCGGGCCGCGTGCACGGCGCGGCTGGCGCGGGTGGCGGTGGCCCTGGGCGATACGACGAACGCGCGCGAGGAGGTGCTCGCGAGCAACGCCATTGAACGGGTGCGCAAGCTCAACGCCGCCGTGGGCATCCCGTCGCGGCTGCGGGACGTGGGCGTGCAGGAGCAGGACCTGCCGCGCATCGCGGAGAAGGCCTTCCAGGATGCCTCGCACCTGTGCAACCCGCGCAAGGTGACGGAGGCGGACCTGCTGGCCATGGCGCGCGAGTCCTACTGAGCGCGGCCGGGTCCGGGGGAGGGGACGCACTCCCCCGGGGTGTCACGTCACGGCGGAGGAAGGCGGCTCAGGAGCCGTCATCCATGGCGCCGAGGTTTCCGCCCTCGGTGCCGCCATCCGACAGCACGGAGGCGCCCGCGCCGTTCGAGCCGTCGACGACGGTGCCCGTCACCTCGGTGCCGGCCTCCTCGGGGGTGAACTCGAGCGTCTCCACGAACACCTGGCCGGGCAGGCGCAGGTCCATGGCGTTGATGCGCTCCTGGCCACGCAGCTCGTAGAGTTGCTGCGCCACGGGGCCCGCTGGAATGCGCTCGTTGGAGAAGAAGATGTACATGCGCACCTTCCCCTCCTGGTACGGGACGCGGAAGCTCGTGTGCGCCACGGGCGTGTTCGCCTCGCAGCGGATGGAGCGGTTCTCCCGCGTCAGCGTGAGCTGACGGATGACGCCCTTCTCGGACACCGTGTAGAGCATGCAGTAGGGGAGCTGGCCCTCGGAGGGGATGACCTCCACCGTCGCCGCCCCCGTCTTGCGCAGTTGCGCGCGCGTTGGCCTGTCCGTCGATTTCTTCCCATCACAAGCCACGCCACACAGCGCGGCCACCACCAGCAACCCACTCCAACGCTTCATGTGTCCCTCCTGGGGTGTGGAAGAACCTTCACCAACCCGTTCAGATTACTGCGGAGCGTCGTTTTCCGGGGAGGTCTGACGTCGTCTCGTGCCGCCGCGCGAGGGCGACAACGACCGCCAGTGCACACCCCGGCCGGGCGGACGCGGGCATGCACGGCGTCATGCCCTGGAGGACGAGAGACGGAGGCTCAGGGACAGCCGGAGCTGACCTGGAGCGCGTCGTAGGCCATCCACCCGTTCCGCTTGGTGCCCGTGGCCGCGATGACGTAGCCGTAGAGGAACTTCATCGTCCCGGATTGCTGACGGTAACGGCCCGCGCCGTCCTGCACCCACAAGGGAATGTCGATGGACGGCACGCCGTGTTCGGTGGGGACGTCCAGGCGCTGGAACTTCGTGCCCGCCGGGAAGTGGTCCACCGCGGGGCCCCCGAGCGCGAAGCCCGGCACGTTGAACACGAGATTCACGGAGCGCTGGCCGTTGGCGCGCACCAGCGGCAGGTAGTCGCCGGCGCGCTCGTGGGTCGCCGTGCTGTCGTAGACGACCTTCTTGAACTCCAGCGTCGTGTCATGCGTGTTGCGCACGGCGTAGCAGCCCAGCTTCGCCAGCCCCGCGCCTAGCGCCGAGACGTGGCCGACCTTCTGCTCGAAGGAGGTGCGCCCCAGGATGCTGGAGATGGGCAGCCAGCCCGCGCTGGAGTTGGACGTCGACACCGCGAAGGCATGCCGCTCTCCGGCGAAGGTTCGCGTCTGGCCGTAGTTGAAGGCGGCGCTCGTGCGCGTGTTGGTGCCCACCACCGTGCCGTTTCCATCCCGGATGGGGACGCCCGTCACCAGGCCCCAGTTGTCGTCCTCGGGCGCGTTGGTGGGGACGCGGTTGCCGCCGGATGCCTGGAGCTTGCAGTTGTAGGGGCTGACCAGACAGTAGGTGCCATTCACACCCGAGAACGCCGTCTGCACCTGGGCCGCGAGTGCTTCGTCCGCGTCGTGCGGGGAATCACTGCCACAAGCCGAGACGCCGAGCGCCGCCGCGAGGACTGCATGGAGGGGAATTCGCATCATGGGATTGGAGAATGGGAGGCTTTGTGAAGCAAGGAAATCGCGGTGCGGGGTGAACGCGCGGTGCGGGGAAGTGGCCAATGACAGACACCTCGACGCTTCCCTGGAGGGGGGCTCGACGGCGCCACGGATTTGGATTCAAGTCCTGCCACCAGCTCGCGCGACCACCTCGGCTCTTCTTCCCCTGAAGGACTTCACCATGAAGAAAGTCGGCTCCCGGAGCCCCAAGCCCAGCTCCTCCTCGAATCGCTTTGCGCCGTATGCCAGACCCGCTCCGCGGTCATCCGCCTCGCCGTCGCCTTCCGCGTCCTCCAGCCGCGCGTCGACACCGGCGCCCGCGGACAGCTTCGACGGCGGCCCGGTGAGAACGCGGCCGCAGCGCGCGGCGGCGACCGGCGGGCCCCGTCCCTCCAACGCGGACCTCTTCAAGCAGTCGAAAGACGTGGGGCTCCAGGACACGCATTCGGCGCGTCCCGCCAACATGGAGGCGCTCCGCACCGTGAAGGACAGCCCCACGGACAACCTGAACATGCTGGCGCACTACGCGAGCCAGGCGTCGAACCAGAAGGGCATCTACGCCAGCGGCCCGCTGGACGCCCGGGGCCTGGGCCCGCAGCAGGTGCAGACGTCGGTGCCGGACCGCGACAAGGGCGAGCACACCAAGGTCTTCGGGCAGATGACCGGAGGCGAGAAGAGCTCCACCCAGTACCAGAAGCAGCTGGGCACCGCGGAGCCGGAGACGAAGTACGAAATCCTCCACGGCATGGGGCACGGGGAGGGCGGCAAGAAGACACAGTCCCCCAACAACCTGGCCTCCGCGTCGCACGGGGCCAACACGGCGATGATTCCCCCGGACAAGGCCATCTCCGGCAACCCGGACGTCCTCGTGGACACGAAGTTCGCCATGAAGCCCGGCACGCAGCGGGCCGAGTACGTGGACCAGCGCTTCTTCCACAAGGACCACCCCGACCAGCCCTTCTTCTCGCAGCGCATCGACGGAGACCGTCCGCCCGTCACGACCAGCGAGTACAAGCGGCTGGAGCAGCGGGCCTCGCAGTTCAGCGACGCGGACACGCTGCGCGGAGCGGCCCACTTGATGAACCTCAGCAAGGCCGCGCGCAATGGCGGCTCTGGCGGCGGCGACACCTGAGCCTTCGCGGCTGAGGGTGCGTCTCGGGAGACGCGGGGCCGAAGGGCTACCGCGTCTCCGGGCGCACGTAGACGACCACCTGGGGCGTCTCGTCCAGGTAGAGGCCCGTCACGGGCGTGCGCGTCCCGAACGCCTGCCACGTGAGGAACTCGTGCTCGCGGAACTCCTGGTGGTACTGGTACGCGACGATGTCCGCGTCGGCCGGGCTGCCCACCGCGCGCAGGTCCGCGCGCAGCATGCCGTTGCGCTGGTAGTCCCGGAACGAGCCGCCGTGCACCTCGTGCAGGAACAGCCGCGCGCCCTGCTTGGCGTTGGCGTTGATCCACGGCAGCACGCCCGTCACGTGGCTGGACCAGAACTGCCGCTGCATGCCCAGCGTGGCCGCGCCCGGCAGGCCGCCCGCGAGCTCCGAGTACGCCGCCGTCCCGTAGGGGAACACGCGCACCGAGTACACCAGCGCGGGCGCCAGCAGCACCACGAACACGGGCGCGGCCACCGCCGCCTGGGGCAGTGAGGGCCACTTCGCCTTCAGCACGTCCCACAGCGCCGTGCAGCCCCGGGCCACCGCGGCGCCCGCGAGGATGCCCAGGAACACCATGGACGGGAACCAGTGCTTCACGCCGCCGAAGTGGGGCACCTGCGGGTGGCTGATGATGAGGATGGAGGTGACGGCGTTCACCCCCACCAGCACCTCGGTCATCGTCACCGGGCGCTCCACCCACGCGCGCGTCTTCTCGAAGGTGCCGAGCACCGCCCGGGCCACCAGCGCCACCAGGCCCGTCACCATGGGGACGAAGAGGCTGGTGGGCACCGTCAGCGCCGTCTTCACCACCACGTAGGCGAGCGGGAAGGGTGGCTCGCGCAACAGCTGGTTCAGATAGAACCAGGCGTAGTGGTTGTGCTTCGCGTGGAAGGCCAGGTACCAGGCGGTGCGGTCCACCGGGTGGTGCCAGAGGTAGGGCCAGTGCAGGTAGAAGATGACGGGCCCGAGCACCGCCATGGCGGCGATGGGCACCAGCGCCCGCGTCACCGGCGCGTTCACCGTGTCCACGCCCTTGAGCACCCACGCGCCGCCCACCGCGAGCCCGGCGAACAGCAGCGTGTGCGGGCTGAGCAGCAGGAACTTCCGCTGGAAGCCCTCGCCGCCGCCCAGCGACAGCACCAGCAGCCCGTAGAACACGGCCACCGCGGCGAACACGCCCACGAAGCGGCCGAGCCAGGCGCGGGCCTCGGGCTGACCTGCGCTCTCACTCCACGCGCGCCACAGCGCGAAGGGCGTGAGCACGAAGGGGAGGAACAGCGCGTTGTGCTTGGTGGCCAGCGTCAGGCCAAAGGCCACGCCGCACCACAGGCCCCAGCGGGTGTCCTCCATGGCGCGCCAGAAGCAGTAGACGACCAGCAGCCACATGGCGGCCACGGGCACGTCGAAGCACGCCATCTCCGCGTTGAAGTACTGCCGCGGCACCAGCATGAAGGCGAAGGCGGCGAACAGGCCCGCGACGCGGCCGTACATCGCGCTGCCCAACAGGAAGCTCAGCGCGGGCACCAGCGCCGCCAGGGCGAAGGCGGGCAGCCGGAACGCCGTCGCCGAGCGCATCCACCCCAGCCCCTGATGGAAGAGCAGGTGGCTCAGGCCGAACAGGGCCTTCATCAGCACCGGGTGCTCGTGGTTGTAGTCCCACGCGCGCACGATGGCCGCGTCGGTGAAGGCCCGGGCCGGGGACTGGAAGAGCTGGCGGAACCAGCCCGCGTAGCTCTCCGCCGCGATGAAGTAGACGCTCTCGTCGCGCGTGTAGCCCACCGCGGACTCCGTCAGCCACAGCGCCGCGAAGGCCAGCACCCACAGGGCCCAGGCCAGGACCTTCTCGTCGCGCGTGGGGGCGCGTCCTCGCATCATCCTCGCACCCCCACCTGCGGCTCCACGGCCAGCACGTCCAGGCACACCTGCCGCCGGTCCGCGTTGTCCGCCTGCACCCAGACTCTCACGGTGCGCGGCGCGCCCTCGGGCAGGCGCGCCTCCGCCTTCTGCACGCCCTCCATGCCCGGAGGAATCGCCAGCGACAGCAGGCCCGTGCCCGCCGTGACGTCATCCACGCCCAGGTGCGTGGTGGACAGGCGCGCGTCCTTGGGGAAGGCGTGCTCGAAGATGATGCCGCCCTCCAGCCGCAGGGCCAGCCCGCCGGGGACGCCGTCCAGCTCCGCCACCAGGCGCTGCTTGCCACCGGGCGCGTGCATCCACAAACAGCGCCGCGGCTCATAGAGGATTTCGTGCCACTCCGGCGCCACGTACAGGTGCGCGGGGCCGGGGCAGCGGTGGACCTTGCCGTCGAAGGGGCAGTCGCGGCGCGTGCCGTCCGGCTGCTCCAGGTACACGCGGGCCTTCGCGTATGCGTCCGTGGCGGTGAAGCGCCGGGGCCGGTGGCGGCCATTCTCGTAGAGCGTCAGCGTCAGCGTGCCGTGCCGCGACGTCTCGCCCACGGCGCGGCGCCCGGGCAGGAACGCCTCGAGGAAGCCCGCTTCGTCCGAGCGGGGCAGCTCCGGCTGGCCCAGCACCCAGACGCGCGGATGGGCGGACAGGTCGTCCTTGTCCGAGCCCAGGTAGCCGTACACCGGCATCGTGGGCGGCACGAAGACGCGGGCGCGCTCCGTCCACCAGGGGAAGAGCAGCACGGCGTCACCGGGCTGTCCCTCGGCCTGGAGCCGCTGCGCCGCGGCGCGGTGGTCCGCCTCCGAGGGGAGGCGGCCCGGCAGGCGCAGATGGAACACCAGGCACAGGAGCGCGACGAGGAGGAGGCCCCCCAGCTCGACGAGGGGCAGGGCGCGCGTGACGCTAGGACTTGGCAAGGCGGATCTTCTGCTCGCTCTTTTCCCGGCAGAAGGTGCAGAAGATGGCCTCACCCTGGACGAAGGACGGCGTCCAGGGCGGGTACATCGAGCACCGCGGGTCCAGGCAGTGATGCAGCTCCCAGAGGTGGCCCAACTGGTGGAGCGCGTGGCGGGAAACCGCCTTGAACGCGCTCTCGAGGTCCTTGTGGGGCGCGATGGTGAGGATGGCGCGGTCCTTCCCCTGGCGCGCGAAGCCCGCCGTCGGGGCCACGCCGCTGGGCAGCTCGCGGTCCTTCAGCTTGCGCGTGGTGAGGATGAGCACCTTGTCGTCCTTGTAGGAACGGATGCCCTTCACCTCATCAATCAGCTTCTCCGCATCCAGCGGCTCGGACATGCCCGCGGGCACCTCGGCGCTGCCGGAGTGCTCGCTGCCCACGCCGAACGCCGTGTAGAGCGTGCGGTTGAACTTCGCGAGTTGCTTGTCGTCGAAGGGGTCCAGCGTCACGACGCGAATCACGGGGCGTCACCTCGGCGGAAGGGCCCTGGGCGGTGCGGCCTTGCGCACCCGCCCGTGGGGGCCCGTCGGTCCATTGGGGCTGTCAGCTCTCACCTTCAGGTGGCTTCACCTTCGGGGGCCGGCCGCGCTTCTTCGGGGCGGCCGGCGGCGCTCCTTCCACCTCCGGCGGCTTGGGCTTGGGAGGACGGCCGCGCTTCTTGGGCGCGGCCGGCTCGGCGCCCTCGGCGGAGGCCTCCGGCTTGGGCTTGGGAGGACGGCCACGCTTCTTGGGCGCGGCGGGCTCGGCACCCTCGGCGCCCTCCGCCTTGGCCTTGGGAGGACGGCCGCGCTTCTTGGGCGCGGACTCCTCGGAGGACTCTTCCTCCTCCTGCGACTCGGACTCCTCGGAGGGCTCCTCCTCGGCGGGCTCCTCGTCGGAGGGCAGGTCCAGGTCGCTGTCCAGGCCCAGCAGGTCGCTGTCCAGGTCCAGGTCGCCGTCCTCGCGCTGGAACTCGGCGGCGGTGCGCTTGGGGCGCTCGCGGCCGGGCGGGAAGAGGACGATGTCGATGGCGTCCTCGGCGTTGACCTCGGCGGTGCTCAGGGCGGCGGCGACCTCCGTCACCAGCAGGTGACGGGCGTTGTCGTAGAGCTCGCGCTCCTTGGTGGGCAGGGGCCGCAGCTCGCTGAGGACCTGGAGGCCCTTGACGACCTCGGCCAGCCCCATGATGCCGCCCTGGGTCATCCGGTCCAGGTTGGTGCGGGCGCGCTGCTTCCAATCGAGGTCGGCCTTGTCGCTGTCCGAGCGGAGGAAGGCGAAGATGGCCTCCACGTCCTCGGCCGAGGCGACCTTGCGCACGCCGATGGCGAGCACCTTGCCTTCAGGCACCATCACGACGGCGCCATCTTCCTCGCGGCGCATCGTGACGAAGGTGAGCTTCTGTCCCGCCACTTCCTTCACGTCGATGGCGGAAACGCGGCAGACTCCCTGGTTCGGATAGACGACGCGGTCGCCAACCGCGAGCTGGAGTGACGCGGACCCTTCAGGCATGTCCCCCTCGCGGGTGAGGTAGTTGGGTGAACGTCGGAAGCGGTTCGGGCTTAGCACCGAGCCACGTCGGACGCCACGAGTTTACCGGTGGATTGCCGCCGTGCGTGCGTCCGTCTGCTGAATTTGCAGGAGCTTGCTCAGCACCAGCTTCTGCCGGGCATCCAGCGCCGCTTCGACCTGTGCATCCGTTGGCTCCATGCCGTCCACTCCCGGCCGGGCGTCCACGCGCGCGGCCAAACCCAGCGTTCCCATCAGGCCGACCACGGCCACCGCCACCAGCTTCTTCATGGTGAGTCCTCCTCGCGGCCCAGGGTAGGGGGCGGCCTTCGCTGATCAACTTTTCGGCGACAGGTCGCTGCACCGCTGTAGCGGCCCGTTACGGGGCGAGCGTCCCGGAGGATGCCGGCTGCTCGGAGGGCGGGCTGCCGGGCGCCTCGACGGGCGAGACCTCGAGCAGCAGGCCCCCGCTGTTGTCCGCCAGGTGGTCGTCCGGGAAGGCGAGCTGGAGCCAGGTGGCGCCCTGGAGCCGCACCGGCCGTCCCACCTCCAGCAGGACCAGGGCGCCCGCGGACGTCTCGGGGCCCGCTCCAGTGCCGTACAGGCCCAGCACCCGGCCCACGGGGCCGCCTTCGAAGCCGCGGGTGTGTGCGGGCTCCTCGGTGTTCTGGACCACGACGTCATAGGCCGCCTGGGCATCCAGCTCGCGCAGGAGGAAGCGGTCGGCGCGCGACAGCTTCACCGCATGCGTCCGGGCGTCCAGGCGCAGGAACATGGCGGCGCTGTCGTCATCCCATTCCCGGACGCGGACCCGCAGGGTGCCGTGGTTGTCCGTCCGGTTCGCGTCCAGCAGGAAGACGTGGAGCCGCGAGGCGTTGCGCACCCGCCGCTCCTCGCCGTCGAGCAGGCCGAAGGATTCGTTCGCCGCCAGCCGCGTGTCGCCTTCCAGGAAGTAGCCCACCTTCTCCACCCGGCCGGGCCCACCCAGCGAGGCCTCGCCGTCCACGCGGACGCTGTAGGTGCGGGATGGGTCCAGCCGCATCTGCGCGGTGGAGAGGTACGGCACCCGGAAGGCATGGGCCACGCTGGACAGCGGCATCCGCGCCGTCCCCTCGGGCATCCGCGCCTCCTGGGGCGGTGGTGGCCGATTCACCGGGTGCGCGGGAGGGGTGGGGGGACGCCGGGGCAGGAGCCGGGCATGGACGGCCAGGGTGGTGCCGCTTTCGGCCCGCAGCGTCTGGCTCCACGGCACCATGCCGGTGGCCTGGACCTCCAGCAGGTGCTCGGTGTCCGCGGACAGCTGCGTGATGAGCGCGGGCGTCTGCGCGGTGTGCTGCCGCCCATTCACCCGGATGGCCGCGCCCGGCGGCGACGAGCTCAGCTCCACGGAGAAGGTGCCCGCGCTGCTCGTCACCCACATCGCGAGCGTGGCCGTCAGCGCCACCGCGATGGGAGCCCCAATCGCCACGGGCCAGGGCAGGCCGAAGGGGCCCGTGGACGTCGTGCCCGTGGGGGGCATGTCCCCGGAGAGGGGCGGCCTTCCCGCGTCAGGCAGGACGGGGAGGGGCAGCGTGGTGCGCTCCGGGCGGAGCTCGGCGGCGGGGAGGCTGGGGGCCGTGGTCGGCTCTGGCAGCGGCAGGTCCGCGGGCAGCTCGATGTCCGCGATGGGGGTGCGCTCTTCCTCCAGGTCGAGGGGCGACGGCTCGCGGACGGGCGGCGCTGAATCGCGGAAGGGGCGGCGATTCAGGGACGACTGCGTCCACCGGGCCATCTGGGCCAGGAACTCGCGAGGCAGCAGCACCGGGCGGCCCTCGCCCACCAGCTCCGCTTCGAAGAGGTAGCCCATGAAGTGGGCGCGCGCGCTGGAGGACACGTCGGGCGCGGCCGTGTGGAGGTGCCGGGTGAGGGCCTCGGCGAAGGCCTCCGCGGTGGCGTAGCGCTGCTCGCGCTCCACGGCCAGGGCGTTGAGGAGGATGCGCTCCAGCGCGGTGGGGATGCCCGGGTTGAGGTCGCGCGGGCGCGGGAAGTCGCCCAGGGCGAGCTTGCGCAGCACGTCCTCCATCTTCCCTTCGAAGGGGAGGCGGCCGCACAGCATCTCGTAGATGACGACGCCCGCGGCGAAGATGTCCGAGCGCGCGTCGGGCTCACGCCCGCGGACCTGCTCCGGCGCGAAGTAGGTGTACTTGCCCTTCAGCTCGTGCTCCTCGGGCTCGGAGCAGCCCGCCAGCCGGGCCCTCGCGATGCCGAAGTCCACCAGCTTCACCTGGCCCTCGTAGCTGAGCAGCACGTTCTGTGGGCTCACGTCGCGGTGGACGATGTGGAGCGGCCGTCCGCGCTCGTCCAGGCGCGTGTGCGCGTAGGCCAGCCCTTCGAGCATCTCCACGGCGATGAGCAGGGCCAGCGGCTGGGGCAGGGTGTACATGCCCTTCTCCCGCGCGCGCCGCATCACGCTCGACAGGGTGCGGCCGTCCACCCACTCCATGGCGATGAAGTACTCGCCGTCCACCTCGCCGAAGTCGAAGACCTGGGCGATGTTGCCGTGGCTCAAGCCCGCGGCGATGCGCGCCTCGTTGACGAACATCGACAGGAAGGCGCTGTTGTCCGCGTAGCCCGGGAGGATTTTCTTGATGACCACGGGCTTGGTGACGCCGGCCGCGGCCGTCATGCGGGCGCGGTAGATCTCCGCCATTCCGCCCGTCGCGATGCGCTCGAGCAGCTTGTACTTCCCGAAATGGTGCCCTTCGGAAGGCTGCTGCACGTGTGTTCCAGCTCCTTCAGGCGCAGGTGGCCGCTGCGCCAAGGGGCCCTCGCTGTCGTCGCGTGGGCTGGAAAAGGTATCATGGGGTAGGCAAAACGCCATCGCAGGAAAATTCCGCCAAGTATGGCTATGCGGTCGATGGGTCCCTTTTCTCGTTTCGCGATACCCCCCCGCCAGAATCTCACCGACGCCTGCTGCCCCTCGCCGGGCGCCGAAGGATGCCTGCTTCGGGAAGGGCCTGCTGTTGGGGCTTCATGTGTGACGTTGGATGGCGGCCACTTGGGGTCGTGGCAGACACATCCTGGCGGCGGATTTCAACGCAGGTGTTTGGCGGTGCGCGTCGTGCGTCAAATGACACAGGTGGTCGTGGCCGTATGTTTCATGGCCGCCGGAACTGGGTGCCGTGAGGAGAAGCCGGCCGAGCCGCTCAAGTCCTTGAAGCCGGAGCCCTTGCCCGCGGTGCCCGCGTCGGGTTCAGCGCCGGGCACGCGGGGGCCCTCGGAGGACGTGGCGGGCCCTGTCTACGGCGAGCCGCTTCCGGCTCAGGCGCTGCGCGTGACGCTGGCGGGAGAGCGCGTGCGTCTGGGGGCGGAGACCTTCGAGCTGGTGCGTCCAGAAGACGCCGCGAAGCTCGCGCAGCGGGTGTCGGGGCGCGCCGTGTTGGTGGTGCCAGACGCGGACACGTTCCTGGTGCAGGCGTCGGAGCTGCTGGCGGTGCTGCGGGATTCGGCGGCAGCCGTGTGGCTGGCGCACCCGGATGGGCCCGTTGCCTATCCCGTGGTGCTGCGCGACGAGGCGGGCTTCCGCGCCTGGTTGGAGGAGGTCGCGCCGGGCAAGCTGCGCATCATCATGCGCGCAGACGGCTTCGAGCTCACCACCAGCGTGGGCAAGCTGCCGGGCCCCGACGCGAACGGCCCCTCGGTGCCGGCGCGGGAGGGGCGGCAGGACATCGTCACCCTGCGCAAGGGACTTGGCCTGCTCAAGGGGCGCTTCAAGACGTCCGAGGACCTCTGCCTGGTGCCCTCGTTCGGCATGGAGGTCGCGCAGGTGGCGCGGGCGCTGGGCGGGGTGTTCTCCGCGCCGGGCGAGCCGATGTTCGACACGTTGTGCCTCGTCTATCCCACGCCGCACCGGCCCACCGACGCGGGCTGACGCCGCGGCGCGGTGGGCTTCGAGTCGCGCCAAGGGCGTTGACAGGAGGCTCGAGTCTCTCGATATATAAGTCCCAACTTATATTTGGAGGCTGCATGAGCAACGTGGAGCGTTACCTGGGGGCCGTCGTGCGGGAGGTGGAGCACCGCGAGCACGAGGGCAAACCCGCGCGGGTCGTCGTGGCGATGCGCGACTACGACACGACGGTCGACGACCTGTGGGATGCGCTGACCAACCCCGAGCGCCTTCCGCGCTGGTTCCTGCCGGTGTCCGGCGACCTGAAGCTGGGCGGCCGCTACCAGTTCAAGGGCAACGCGGGCGGGACGGTGACCCGCTGCGAGCCGCCGAAGCACCTGGCGGTGACGTGGGAGTTCGGTGGGGGCGTCAGCTGGGTGGAGGTCCTCCTCGCCGAGGCTCCGGGCGGTGGCGCGCGGCTGCGGCTGGAGCACCTGGCCCACGTCAGCCCTCATTGGGGCGACTACGGGCCGGGCGCCGTCGGCATCGGTTGGGAGCTGGCGCTGGTGAAGGGCCTGGACAAGCACCTGGCGTCCGGCGGCGCCGCTGTCGACGGGGCCGCGGTGGAGGCCTGGACGATGTCGGATGAAGGGAAGGCCTTCATCACGGCCAGCAGCGAGGGCTGGGCGCAAGCGGACGAGGTGGCGGGAGAGGATGCCGCGGTGGCGAAGGCCCGCGCGGCGCGGACGACCGCGTTCTATACTGGCGCGCCGCCTCCTGACGTGAAGCATCCGGGGACCTGAACGCGACGATGCATGCCTTTGACGTCCTGGGTGATCCGGTCCGACGCCGGATTCTCGAACTCCTCATCGAGGGGGAACGCCCCTCGGGTGAAGTCACGGAGGCCATCCAGGCCGAATTCGGCATCAGCCAGCCCGCGGTCAGCCAGCACCTGAAGGTCCTCCGGGACAGCGGCTTCGCGGACGTGCGGGCCGAGGGCACCCGCCGTGTCTATCGCGTCGACCCGGCGCCCCTGCAGCAGGTCGACGCGTGGCTGGAGCCGTTCCGCGTCTTCTGGACACCGCGGCTGGAGGCGCTCGCCACCGAGGTGGCGCGCGGCAAGCGGGCTCGCGCCAAGGCGGAAGAAGAAGGCGGCGGTTCGTAGCCTTGGCGCGTGGAGGGTGTCCCGCGGCGCACGCGCGAGGTGCCCGCCGGTGCCCGTTGACCGGCGCGGACGTGGTGGGGCCGAAGCGCCAGCGCCGCGTCGAGGGCGCGCCACGTTCGAGGCCGGGCCACGCGCTCCGTGAAGGCAGGTCGTCCAGGGGGCCTCGGCCCCTGCGCCTGCACGGGGGCGCTACCTGACAGTGGCCTCATCCTCGAGCCTGGGGGCCGGCACGGACGCGGCGGGCCCCGCGCCGTCACGAGCTTCCTCGGGAGGGAGGATTAGATTCAGGCGCCAGGGCGGGGTGCACTCGCCCAGGACCTGGAGGTCATTGATGGTCGCAGCATCCAAGCCCGCCTCGCAGCAGGCGCTGCCCCCGGGTGGGGCCTTTCTCTTCGACGAGGTGGGCGCCGCCCGCATCGTCACGCCGGAGGCCTTCACGGAGGAGCAGCGCCTCTTCTTCAAGACGGCCCTCCAGTTCTCGCGTGAGCAGGTCCTCCCCGCGTCCGAGCGCATCGAGGCCAAGGACAACGCGCTCCTGCGCGAGCTGCTCCGGCAGGCGGGCGAGCTGGGCCTGTTGAGCGTGGACATCCCGGAGGGCTACGGCGGCACGGGCCTGGACAAGACGACGTCGCTGCTGCTCGCGGAGGCGATGAGCCTCAACGGCTCGTGGTCGGTGACGTTCGGCGCGCACACGGGCATCGGCACGCTGCCCATCGTCTGGTTCGGCAACGCGGAGCAGAAGGCGAAGTACCTGCCGAAGCTGGCCACGGGCGAGTGGGTGGCGGCCTACGCGCTCACCGAGCAGGGCAGCGGCAGCGACGCGCTGGGCGCCAAGACGAAGGCGGTGAAGTCCGCCGACGGCAAGCACTGGGTGCTCAACGGCTCCAAGCTCTACATCACCAACGCGGCCTTCGCGGACGTGTTCATCGTCTTCGCCAAGGTGGACGGCGACAAGTTCACCGGCTTCATCGTGGAGAAGGACACGCCGGGCCTCACGGTGGGCCCGGAGGAGCACAAGATGGGCATCCGGGGCTCCTCCACGTGCCCGCTCTACTTCGAGGACGCGCGCGTCCCGGTGGAGAACCAGCTGGGCGAGGTGGGCAAGGGCCACAAGATCGCCTTCAACATCCTCAACTACGGGCGCCTCAAGCTGGGCGCGGGCGTGCTGGGCGGCATGAAGCTCCAGCTCCAGAACGCGCTCCAATTCACCCAGGAGCGCAAGCAGTTCGGCACCCCCATCGTCCGCTTCCCGTTGTCGCGCGAGAAGCTGGCCCGCATGGCGGCGCTGGTCCACGCGGTGGAGAGCATGACGTACCGCACGGCCGGGCTCGTGGACGCGCGCCTCGCCCGGAGCGACAAGTCCGCGCCGGATTACGAGGCGCACCTGCTGGCCGCGGTGGAGGAGTACGCCATCGAGTCCTCCATCATGAAGGTGCACGGCTCGGAGTCCCTGGGCTCCCTCGTGGACGACGCCGTCCAGCTCCACGGCGGCGCGGGCTACATCGAGGAGTACCCGGTGGAGCGCTCGTACCGCGACGCGCGCATCAACCGCATCTTCGAGGGCACCAACGAAATCAACCGGATGCTGATTGCCGGCATGCTCCTCAAGCGCGCCGTGAAGGGTGACCTGCCGCTGTTCGCCGTGGCCGGCAACGTGGCGGAGGAGCTGGCCCGGGGCGAGCGGCCCCAGGCCCGCGTCCAGGACGCGCTGTCACCCCAGGAGGTGGCCGCCGAGTCCGCCAAGCGGCTGGCGCTGCACGGCCTGCGCGTGGCGGCGGAGACCTTCGGCACGGAGCTGGAGCAGCACCAGGAGGTGCTCGCGGCCCTGGCGGACGTGGTGATGGATGCCTTCGCCCTGGACTCCATGGTGACGCGCACGCGGCAGGCCGCGGCCGGCGGCGCGTTGGACCCGGTGCGCGTGGCCATGACCCAGCTCTACGCCCTGGACGCCATCCCCCGCGCCTACGACAGGACGCGCCGCGCGCTGTGCGCCACGCTGAAGGGGGACGCTCTGGACGCGGAGTTGAAGCGCCTGCACGTGCTGGACGTCTTCACCCCGTACGACCCGGCGGCGCTGCGTGAGACGGTGGTGGGCGCCCTGGAGTCCTCGGGCGGCTACCCCCTGACCTCGGTGTAGCCCCCGCGCCAGCGGTGGACCCGGGGGCCGTCACGGCATTCGCGCGACGGCCTCCATCCCGAAGCTCACCCGGGCCTTCCAGGGGACGGGCGGCAGCGAGGCCAGGGACAGCAGGCCGTCCAGCCGCTGCTGCATGTCCGGCCGGAGCCTCCCGAAGGTGGCGCCGAAGCCCGGCGTCACCGTCCCCGAGCTCTTCCGGGGCACCGATGAGGTCCACACCACCTCGCCGTGCAGCATCATCGGCCCGTCCCGGAAGTCCATCTCCAGCAGGAAGGGTGTGCCCACCTTCACCTGGCGGGGCAGGGCGGGGGCCTGGACCTCCAACCCCACGCCGCCCCGGGAGATGTCCCGGACGACGAAGGCCGGGGACAGGGGCGCCGCCTCGATGGCGCGCAGGTACAGGGGCAGCCGTGGGAAGCGGCGCAGCCCCGCCTGCTCGTCCGCCGAATAGATGCGCTGGAGGATGGCGTCCAGGGCGCTGCGGTCCTCGCTGACCCCATAGCGGACGGTCAGCAGGAAGCGCCGGGCCTCCTCTTGAGGGATGACCTGGACCACCTCGCCCAGGACCTCCACGGGTCGGGGCACGCCGCCCGCATGCAACTCGAAGGTGAAGCGAGTCCCCAGCGGCAGGCTGCGGCGCGTCTCCAAGGTGACGCCTCCCAGCCCCACGCTGCGCGTGTACTCCCCCACCAAGGACTGCGGCGTCTTGTAGGCCACCTTCAGCCGAACGTTCGTGTTCACGCAGACGACACTTTGCGCCTGGGTCCGGGGGGAACTCAAGTTTACCCCAGCGCAATAGGTAGGGCGTCGTACCGCGCCAAACACTGGACCTTTCAGGTGTGACGGCCTTTCGGGACGTCCGGCGCGGACAAACCACTGTTTCAACCTGTTGCGGTTTCTTGACCCCCCCAGGTGGGGCGCGTATGTATGCCGCCCGTAGTGGCAAGGAGTGGGAAGGAGTGGAGGTTCATCCCTCAGCGGGTTGAAAAGGTGGATCGTCCCGAGTGTTCCGAGGCGTCTATGAGCACCAGATCGACGCGAAGGGGCGGACGAGCCTCCCGGCGAAGCTCCGGGACACGCTGGTGGGCGCCTACGACGAGAGGCTCATCCTCACGACGGCGCTCGACCGGTGCCTCCACGCCTACCCGGTGCGGGAGTGGGAAGCGCTCGAGGCGTCGTTGGCCAAGCGCAACCCGATGGAGCAAGGGGTGAAGACGCTGATGCGCCTGTACGTGGCCAGCGCGCAGGAGTGCCCGTTGGACAAGCTGGGGCGCCTGCTCATCCCGCCGTCGCTCCGCTCCTATGCGGGGCTGGAGAAGGACGTGGTGTGGGCGGGGATGGTGAAGGTCATCGAGCTGTGGAGCCGCGAGGGATGGGCGAAGGCGCAGGAAGAAGCGCGCCAGGAAGCGACCTCCGCGGACGTGATGAAGGTGCTCGCCGAGCTTCGGCAGGCATGACGGGAAAGTCGACAGGACCCCGAAGTACCGGGAGGGTGGCAAGCGTATGAACCAGGTTCTGGAGGTACGGCCAGGGTTGGCGGGCGCGGCGATGGCCGCCGGCCGTGTCGAGACGCTCATGCTCGAAGGGGAGCTGAGCGAGCAGGACCTGCTGGAGCTGTGCGACGACCTGGGCCGCAAGCTGAACCGCGGAACGCGTCAGGTCGTGCTCGACTTCGGCGACGTGGGGCACCTGAACTACCGCGGCGTGAAGCCGCTGATGGCCCGCACGGAGGTCTTCCGCCGCAGCGGCGGGGACGTGAAGCTGTCCGGACTGTCGCCGTACCTGGCCGCCATCTTCCGCGCGGCCGGCGCGCACGACTGTTTCGAAATCTACCCGCACATGAACGATGCCCGGGCCGCCTTCGCGCTCGCTCGGGCCCCCTTCGTCTGACGGCCTGTGGGGGCTCTGGACTTCCAGCACCAGACCGTCCTCCTGCGGGAAGCAGTGGAGCTGCTCCGGCCGGCGGACGGGAAGGTCATCATCGACGGGACGCTCGGGGGTGGCGGCCACTCGGAGGCGTTGCTCGCCGAAGGCGCGTCCGTGGTGGGCGTGGACCGCGACCCGGTGGCGCTCGCCGCGGCCACCGCGCGCCTGGGCGCCAACCCGCGCTTCCAGGGCCGGGCGGGGAACTTCGCGGAGCTGCTCCGCGTCGCCTCGGACCTGCTCCCCGTGGATGGCGTGCTGGTGGACCTGGGCGTGTCGTCGCCGCAGCTGGACGTGGCCGAGCGCGGCTTCTCCTTCTCCAAGGATGGCCCGCTGGACATGCGCATGGGCCCGGACGGCCCCACGGCGGCGGAGCTGATCGCCTCCACGGAGGAGCGCGAGCTGGTCCGCATCCTCAAGGACTACGGAGAAGAGCCCTTCGCCCGGCCCATTGCCCGCGAGCTGAAGAAGGCGCTGCCCACGCGCACGCTGGAGGCCGCCGAGGTCGTGAAGCGGGCGGTGCCGCGCAAGGCGTGGCCCAACCGCATCCACGTGGCCACCCGGACCTTCCAGGCGCTGCGCATGGCCGTCAACGGCGAGCTGGAGGCGCTGGACGCGCTGCTGGCCGCCATCCCCGGCCTGCTCAAGGTGGGGGGCCGCGCCGCCGTCATCGCCTTCCACTCCCTGGAGGACCGGAGGGTGAAGGAGGCGTTCCGCGCGCTCGCGGGGCGCTGCACCTGTCCGCCGGGGCTGCCCATCTGCGTGTGCAGCGGCGTGGGGGACTTCGCGCTGGTGACGAAGAAGGCCGTGGCCGCCTCCGAGGCGGAGGTCGAGGCCAATCCCCGTTCGCGCAGCGCGCATCTTCGCGTGGTGGAGAAACTCCGATGAGCAAGTTGCACTCCCGGGTCTCGGCGTTGCGTTCCTCCGTGACGGTGGGCGGCGTGCTGCTGCACCTGCTGCCCGCCGTGTGCCTCTTCGCCCTCTTCGTGGCGGTGGGCATCCTCCACGTCACCAGCCGGGTGCTGGTGGTGGACATGGGCTACCGCCTGTCGCGCGAGGAGGCGGAGAGCCGTGTCCTCACGCGGGAGAACGACCGGCTCAAGCTGGAGCTGGCCACGCTCAAGGCGCCGGGCCGGCTGGAGCGCGTGGCCCGTGAGCAGCTGAACATGGCCATGCCGCGCGGCGGCGCCGTGGTGTCGCTGCAGGCGGAGAAGCCGGCGCGTGGCAACGGCGCGCGCGCGGAGACGGTGGACCCCGCCGCCCCGCCCAGCACCCGCGTGGCGGGCCGCGCCGGAGCGGGCCGGTGAGGGACTTCAAGGCGGCGCGGGCTCCCGAGCCCAACGCGAAATGGCTGAAGCTGCGGGTCCGGCTGCTGTTCGGGCTGTTCCTGATGCTTCTGGGCGTCGCCTTCGGTCGTGCGGTGCAGCTCCAGGTCTTCGAGCAGGAGAAGCTGCGCGGCCTGGCGCAGGACCAGTACGTCCGGCACATCGAGATTCCGGCCCGCCGCGGCGACATCTTCGACCGCCGGGGCGCGCCGCTGGCGCAGAGCGTGGAGGTGGACTCCATCTGGGTGGACCCCTCCATGCTGCCGGACGTGAAGGCCGCGTCCCGCTCGCTGGCCAAGGCGCTCAAGCTGGACGCGGACGAGCTGCACGCGCGCCTGTCGCGGGCCAAGCGCTTCGCCTGGGTGAAGCGCCAGGCCAAGCCCGCCGAGGTCGCCGCGGTGAAGGCGCTGGAGCTGCCCGGCATGGGCTTCTCCAAGGAGCCCAAGCGCTTCTACCCGCAGCGGGAGCTGGGCGCGCACGTGGTGGGCACGGTGGGCATGGACGGCCGCGGCCTGGAGGGCCTGGAGCTGGCCTTCCAGGACGAGCTGTCCGGACAGAACTCGAGCACCTCCGGCTTCCGCGACGCCAAGGGCCGCAAGCTGCTGGTGCAGGGCGCGTTGGATCCGCTCCAGCGCCAGGGCGCCGCCGTCACGCTGACGCTGGACCGGCACCTCCAGTACGTCGCGGAGAAGGCGCTCAGCCGCGCGGTGGAGGACGCCAAGGCCGTGGCCGGCATGGCGGTGGTGTTGGACCCCCGCACGGGCGAGCTGCTCGCGGTGGCCAACCACCCGCGCTTCAACCCGAACACGCCCGAGTCCAGCTCGCGCACGGCCATGCGCAACCGCGCCGCCCTGGACACCTTCGAGCCCGGCTCCACGCTGAAGTCCATGGTCGTGGCCGCCGCCCTGGAAGAGAAGGCCATCACCGCCGACAGCCTGTTCTTCTGCGAGAACGGCGCCTGGCGGGTGGGCCGCCACACCATCAACGACACCCACTCTTACGGCTGGCTCACCCCGCAGGGCATCCTGCAGGTGTCCTCCAACATCTGCATGGCGAAGATCGCCCAGACGATGGGGCGCGAGAAGTTCCTGAAGGGCTATCATGCCTTCGGCTTCGCCGAGCGCACGGGCCTGTCCCTGCCGGGCGAGGGGCGGGGCGTCATCCCGTACCCGAAGGCGGAGGTCTCCCTGGCCACCCAGTCGTTCGGTCAGGGGATGACGGCCACCGCGGTGCAGATTGCGGCGGCCTATGGTGCGCTGGCGAACGATGGGGTGCTGATGCGGCCCTATCTGGTGTCGAAGGTGGTGGACCCGGACGGGGTCGTTCTGCTGGAAAACCGTCCCACGGAGCTGCGAAGGGTGGTGTCGACGAAGGTCGCCCGGCAGGTCGTGGGCATGCTCGAAAGCGTGGTGGTCAAGGGAGGGACGGCCACCAAGGCCGCCATGGAGGACTACCGGGTGGCCGGAAAGACGGGCACCGCCCAGAAGGCGGATCCGGTGGCGCGGGGGTATTCGGACAAGCGGATCGCCTCCTTCGTTGGCGTGGTACCGGCCGAGTCTCCTCGCGCCGTGATTCTTGTCGTAGTGGACGAACCGAAGACGGACGTATACGGGGGGCTCGTGGCTGCCCCTGCTTTCAAGGAGATTGCGACCGCCGCCATGGCCCACCTGGCCGTGCCCCCGTCCCGGACGGTGGCACCCGAGGTGGCCGTGGCCGCCGTGTCCCCCGCGCCTGCCGCGGCGAAGCCGGGGGCCAAGCCCACCGGTGCCGCCCGGACGGCGCTCGCGGACGCGGTGACGGAGACCCCTGAGCCTGGCACGGTTCGTGTGCCGGACCTTCAGGGCGAAGTAGGACGTGAGGCCGTGGTGAAGCTGCTCGCCGCGGCGCTAGAGCCACAGGTGTTGGGCAGTGGACGCGTGGTATCTCAAACCCCCGCCGCCGGTTCACTGGTGGAGAAGGGGGCCCGGGTGACGCTGGAGCTCGCCGCGCGGCAATAAGGCCGCGTCCGCTCCAGGCCCCGCTCTTGCAATGCGTGTGAAGGGGAAGAGATGAAGCTGACGGATGTCCTCGCAGGATGTGGTGCCGAGCAGACCTCGGGCGGCCGTTCCGCGGTTGACGTCACCGGTGTGACGCAGGACTCGCGGCGCGTGAAGCCGGGAGACCTGTTCGTCGCCATTCCTGGCACGAAGGAGGATGGGGCCCAGTTCATCGGTGAGGCCGTGTCCCGTGGCGCCGTGGCGGTGGTGTCGGAGAAGCCGGTGCCGTCCTCGCAGGTGCCCTTCTTCAAGGTGGGCAGCGCCCGGAAGGCGCTGGCGCTCATCGCGGCCAACTTCTATGGCCGCCCGGCGGACCAGCTGACGTTGCTGGCCCTCACCGGGACGAACGGGAAGACCACCACCAGCTACCTGCTGGAGGCGATCAGCTCGGCGACGTATGCGTCCACGGGTGTCATCGGGACGCTGGGCTACAAGTTCGCCGGGAAGACGGTGGAGTGCGCGAACACGACGCCGGACCCGCTGGAGCTGCACCGCATCCTCCGGGAGATGGTGGACGCGGGGGTGGAGACGGTCATCATGGAGGTGTCCAGCCATGCGCTCGCGCAGGAGCGCGTGCACGGGCTGACCTTCAAGGCGGCGGGCTTCTCCAACCTGAGCCGTGACCACCTCGACTACCACAAGGACATGGAGGACTACTTCCAGTCCAAGCGGAAGCTGTTCGCGGAGAACCTGTCCGCCACGGGCGTGGCGGTGGTGAACGGCGACGACACCTACGCCAGCCGCATCTACAACGAGCAGCGCGGCCAGAAGCGCATGGCGTGGAAGTTCAGCCGTCAGGGCTCCGGGGAGATCTCCGCGGCCGACGTGAGCTTCTCGCTCCAGGGCATCAAGGGCGTGCTGAAGACGCCGGCGGGTGACATCCCGCTCAAGAGCAAGCTCCTGGGGCCCCACAACCTGGAGAACATCCTCCTGGCGGTGGGCATTGGCCTGGGCGCGGGCTTCGCGCGGCGCGACGTGCAGGAAGGCGTCGAGCGGATGATGCCGGTCGCCGGCCGCATGGAGCGCGTGGAGAACTACGGTCCGTCCGGCGCCCCCGCGGTGCTGGTGGACTACGCGCACACGGATGACGCGCTCAAGCGCTCCATCGAGGCGGCGCGCTCGCTGGCCAAGGGCCGCGTCATCGCGGTGTTCGGCTGCGGCGGGGACCGTGACAAGGGCAAGCGTCCGCTGATGGGCGCGGTGGCCGGTGAGGGCGCCGACCTGGCCGTCATCACCAGCGACAACCCCCGCACCGAGGACCCGGAGGAGATCATCTCCCAGGTGGCCGCGGGCATCGAGAAGAGCGGCCTGCGCCGCATCTCCGCCGCCAAGGCGAAGAGCGGTGAGAAGGGCTACCTGGTCGACGCGGATCGCCGCGCGGCCATCGAGCAGGCCATTGGCCTGGCGTCCGCGGACGACGTCGTCCTCATCGCGGGCAAGGGCCACGAGACGTACCAGCAGGTCGGGACGGAGAAGCTCGCCTTCGACGACCGGCAGGTGGCCGCGAAGGCGCTGGCCAACCGCACCGCTGGCTAACGCAAGGCCGCAAGCGCCCCGTCGACCCGCCCATCTCTCACACCATGGCAGCTTCCTTCAGCGACGAAGAGGTGGTGCAGGCGACCGGGGCGACCCGGCGTGGCGGCCCGGCCCCGGCCGCCTACGCTACCGTCTGTACCGACACCCGGGCACTCACCCCCGGGTGCCTGTTCGTGGCCCTGGTGGGTGAGCGCTTCGACGCCCACGCTTTCGTGGACGCCGCGGCGAAGGGCGGGGCGGCCGGCGCGGTGGTGGCGCGCGGGCGCCCCCTGCCCGCGCTGCCCGAAGGGCTGGTCCTCTATGAAGTGGAGGACACCCTGCGGGCGCTGGGCGCGCTGGGGCGGCACCACCGACAGCGCTTCCGGCTTCCGGTGTGCGCGGTGGGCGGCTCCAACGGGAAGACGACCACCAAGGAGATGGTGGGCGCCATCCTGGGCACGCGCGGGCCGGCGCTGAAGACCGAGGGCAACCTCAACAACGAGATTGGCGTCCCGCTGACGCTCTTCCGGCTGGAGCCGCACCACGTGGCGGCGGTCATCGAAGTGGGGATGAACCAGCCGGGGGAAATCGAGCGGCTCACGCGCGTCGTCCTCCCGGATGCCGGTGTCATCACCGTGGTCCAGCCCGAGCACCTGGAAGGGCTGGGCAGCATCGAGGGCGTGGCGGCGGCCGAGGGCGAGCTGTTCCAGGAGATGGGCCACGGCACCACCATCGTGGTGAACGTGGATGACGCGCTCATCCCCGCGCAGGCGGAGCGCAGCACGGCGCAGCGGCTGACGTTCGGCCGCGCCGAGCACGCCGACGTGCGCCTGGCGGACGTGAAGACGCTGGGCCGCGAGGGCATGGTGGCCACGGTGCGGCACCTGGGCCGCGAGTGGCCGGTGCGGCTGCATTTCGTGGGGCCGCACAACGCGCAGAACGCGACGGCGGCCTTCGCGGTGGCGCTGGCGCTGGGTTACACGCCGGAGGAGTGCGTGCGGGGCCTGGAGTCGGCCCGGCCGTATTCACGGCGCCTCAACGTGGTGGACGGGCAGCACGGCGTGACGGTCATCGACGACTGTTACAACGCGAACCCGGCCTCCATGGACGCCGCGCTGGAGACGCTGGGCACGCTGGTGTCCGCGGGCGGCCGGGCGGTGGTGGTGCTGGGGGACATGCTGGAGCTGGGACCGGGCGAGCTCGAGGAGCACGCGCGCCTGGGCCGCCAGGTGCCCTCGCACGCGACGCTGGCGGCATTTTTCGGACCCCGTTCCCTGAAGGGATGGGAGTCCGCTTCCATGGGTGAATCCGCCGCCCACTTCACCGAGGTGGAGCCGCTGATGGCGTGGTTGTCGCCGCGGCTTCGCGAAGGGGACGTGGTGCTGGTGAAGGGCAGCCGCGGCATGCGGCTGGAGCGGGTGGTGGCCGCCCTGACGGGCTCGGCCGTCCCCGGAGGAAATCACTAGTGCTGTACCTCCTCTACGAGGTCATCCAGAACACGGAGGCGGGGCGCGTCCTCAACTTTCTGCGCTACCCCACCTTCCGCATCATCGCCGCGGGCGTCTTCGCGCTGCTGCTCGGCATGCTCATCGGGCCCAAGCTCATCGCCCGGCTGCGCCTGAAGCAGCACGGGCAGAGCAACGTGCGCGAGGACACGCCGGACTCGCACCAGAAGAAGAAGGGCACGCCCACCATGGGTGGCTCGCTCATCCTCCTGTGCATCGCGGCGGGCACGCTGCTGTTCGCGGACCTGAAGAGCCGCGCCGTGTGGGTGATGCTGCTGCTCACGCTGGGCTACGGCTTCATCGGCTTCCTGGATGACTGGCTCAAGCTGTCCAAGCGCAACTCCAAGGGCCTGGCCGGGCGCAAGAAGATGGTGCTGCAGACCTTCTTCTTCCTCGTCGCCGTGTTCGGCCTGCTGACGACGTGGACGCTGCCGGATGGCTCCTTCGGGCCCACGCTGCTCATCAACACGAAGCTGACGCTGCCCTTCATCCCCACGCGCTGGTTCAACCCGGACCTGGGCTGGTTCTACGTCTTCTTCGCGTGGATCGTCGTCGTGGGCACGTCCAACGCGGTGAACCTCACGGACGGCCTGGACGGCCTGGCCATCGTCCCCACCATCGTCTCCGCCATCACCTTCGCGGTGCTCTGCTACGTGGCGGGCACCACGCTGAGCATCGCGGACTACGAGGTGACGGGCGGCGTGTCGAAGCTGGTGGCCACGCCGCTGTACCAGTACCTGGGCATCCTCCAGGTGCCGGGCGGCGCGGAGCTGGCGGTGTTCTGCGCGGCCATCGTGGGCGCGGGCATCTCGTTCCTGTGGTTCAACACCTACCCGGCCTCCGTCTTCATGGGCGACATCGGCTCGCTGGCCCTGGGCGGCGCGCTGGGCGGGCTGGCGATGCTGTCCAAGAACGAGGTCGTCTCCGCCATCATCCACGGCATCTTCTTCGCCGAAATCCTGAGCGTGATGATTCAAGTCACGTCCTTCAAGATGACGGGCAAGCGCGTCTTCAAGATGGCGCCGGTGCACCACCACTTCGAGCTCAAAGGAATGGCGGAGCCGAAGATCATCGTCCGTTTCTGGATCGTCTCCATCCTCTGTGGTGGCGTGGCGCTCCTGTCCCTGAAGCTGCGCTGAACCCGGAGGTGGCACGGCCATGACGTTGGCGCTGTCCGGTCAGAAGGTGCTGGTGTTCGGGCTCGCGAAGAGCGGCGTGGCCGCGCTGCGCCTGCTGCGTCAGCACGGCGCGGACGTCACGGCGCTGGACGCGCGCTCCGACGACGCGCTGGGCGCGGTGGGGCACGAGGTGAAGGCCCTGGGCGCCACGCTGGTGTCGGGCCCCACGCCGCCGGGGCTGCTCGCCTCGCAGGACCTGGTGGTGGTGAGCCCGGGCGTGCCCCTGGCGCTGCCGGAAATCCAAGCCGCGCGCGCGGCGGGCGTGGCCATCTGGGGCGAGGTGGAGCTGGCGGGCCGGCTGCTCGCGAGCGTGCCGCTGTTCGGCATCACCGGCACCAACGGCAAGAGCACCACCACGGCGCTCACGGGCACGCTCTTCGCCACCGGCGGCAAGCGCACCTTCGTGGGTGGGAACCTGGGCCGGCCCTTCAGTGAAGCGGCCATGGCCCCGGCGGACTGGGACGCGCTGGTGGTGGAGCTGTCCAGCTACCAGTTGGAGGGCATCCGCGCGCTGCGCCCTCGCGGCGCGGCCATCCTCAACCTGACGCCGGACCACATCGACCGCTACCCCAGCCACGCCGCGTACGGCGAGGCGAAGGCGCGCATCTTCCAGAGCCAGCAGGCCGGGGACTTCGCGGTGGTGAACGCGGACGACGCGGACGTGATGGGCCTGGCGCGCGCCGCGAGGGCGCCGGTGTACGGCTTCAGCCTCACGGGCACGCCGGTGGTGGACGCGCCGAAGCTCGCGGGGCTGGCGGTGGCGGAGCCGGGCGGCTTCCGGCTGGCGTTCCTGGGCGAGCACTACACGCTGACGAACCGCGCGCTGCGTGGGGCCCACAACGCGCAGAACGCGATGGCGGCGGCCCTGCTGGCGCGCCTGGGCGGCGTGGCGTCGGGCGCGGTGCAGGCCGGGCTGGATGGCTACCCGGGCCTGCCGCACCGGCTGGAGAGCGTGCGCACGCTGGACGGCGTCGAGTGGGTGAACGACTCCAAGGCCACCAACGTGGACTCGGTGCTGGTGGCGCTGCGCGCGTTCACCAGCGGCGTGTGGCTGATCGCCGGCGGCAAGGGCAAGGGCGCGCCGTACGCGCCCATGGTGGCGGCGGGGCGGGGGAAGGTGAAGGGCGTGCTCACCATGGGCGACGACGCGGACACGCTGGCCCGGGCCTATGCCGGCGCCGCGGAGGTCCACGCGTGCGGCACCCTGGCGGGGGCCGTGGCGAAGGCGCGGGAGCTGACGCGGCCCGGAGACACGGTGCTGCTGTCGCCCGCGTGCGCGTCCTTCGACCAGTTCAAGAACTTCGAGGACCGGGGCGAGACGTTCAAGCGCCTGGTGGAGGCGCTGTGACGGCATGAAGAGCTCTTCTCCTCCTTCTCCGTCCACCGCCCTCGTGCGCTTCGACCCGGTGCTGCTTTGCGCGGTGCTCGGGCTGGTGAGCTTCGGGTTGGTGATGGTGTACTCCGCCAGCGCGGTGCTGGCGCAGGACAAGCTGGGCGACAGCCTGTACTTCCTCAAGCGCCAGCTCGTCGCCGCGGGCCTCGGGCTGGGCGCCATGGCCATGGCCATGAAGGTCGGCTGGCGCCGGCTGGCGCGCTGGGCCTATCCGCTGCTACTGGCGGCCATCGTCCTGCTGGTGCTGGTGAACATCCCGGGCATCGGCAGCACGGCGGGTGGCGCGCGGCGGTGGATCCGCCTGCCGGGCTTCGGCCTGCAGCCGGCGGAGGTGGCGAAGTTCGCGTGGGTCGTCTACCTGTCGTACTCGCTGGCGAAGAAGCGGGAGAAGGTGGCGACATTCTCCGTGGGCTTCGTGCCGCACCTGGCGCTGTGCGGCATCCTGGTGTTGCTGTGCATGATGCAGCCGGACTTCGGCAGCAGCGTGCTGCTGGTGTTCATGCTCTTCGTGCTGCTGTTCGCGGCCGGCGCGAAGCTGAGCTACCTGGTGGGCATGGTGCTGCTGGCGCTGCCCATGGCCTATGTGGCCATCGCCTCCAGCCCGTACCGCATGAAGCGCATCCTCGCGTTCATGGACCCGTGGGCCCACCGGCATGACGTGGGCTACCAGGTGGCCGAGTCGCTGATGTCCATCGGCTCGGGCGGCGTGGCCGGGCTGGGGCTGGGCGACGGGCGGCAGAAGCTCTTCTTCCTGCCGGAGGCCCACACGGACTTCATCTTCTCCATCATCGCGGAGGAGACGGGGCTGATTGGCGTGGGCATCCTGGTGGTGCTGTACGGCGTGGTGTTGTGGCGCGGCGTCCGGGCCAGCCTGGCGGCGGGCGAGACGTTCGGCACGTACCTGGGCCTGGGCATCAGCTCCATCATCGCGTTCCAGGCGGCGGTCAACATGTGCGTGGCCATGGGGCTGCTCCCCACGAAGGGCCTGACGCTGCCTTTCGTTTCGTACGGAGGTTCATCCCTGGTGGTGCTCATGGGTGCGGCGGGAGTGTTGTTGTCGTTGAGCGCGAACACCCAGGGGGCCGCGAGGCCCAGCCGGGTGGGAACCGACATGCGGGAGGTGGCGGCATGATGAAGGTGCTCATCGCGGGTGGGGGCACGGGCGGACACCTCTTTCCGGGCATCGCCCTGGCGGAAGAGGTGGTGACACGGCACCACCGCAACGAGGTCGTCTTCGTGGGCACCGAGCGCGGCATCGAGTCGCGCGTGGTGCCGAAGGAGGGCTATCCGCTGGAGCTGGTGAAGGTGCAGGGCCTCAAGGGCAAGGGCTTCCTGTCCCTGCTCAAGGCGCTCTTCGCGCTGCCGCTGGCCTTCATTGAATCCTTTCGCATCCTCGCCCGGCAGAAGCCGGACGTGGTGGTGGGCGTGGGCGGCTACGCCAGCGGGCCGGTGGTGCTGGCCGCGTGGCTGATGGGCATCCCCACCGCCATCCAGGAGCAGAACGCGCTGCCGGGCTTCACCAACAAGGTGCTGGGCCGCATCGTGCGCGTGGTGTTCATCGCCTTCGAGGAGGCGCGCGCCTTCTTCCCGGAGAAGAAGGTCCAGCTCATCGGCAACCCCATCCGCCGCAAGCTGATGGACAACTACCTGCGCAGCCACGTGGCGCACGAGCACTTCTCGGTGCTCGTGTTCGGCGGCAGCCTGGGCGCGCGCGGCATCAACCAGCGGATGATTGAGGCGCTGGACTCGCTGGGCGACCTGAAGGACAGCCTGCGCTTCGTCCACCAGACGGGGAAGAACGACCTGGAGACGGTCCGCAAGGGCTACGCCGACAAGGGCTTCCAGGCGGAGGTGGTGGAGTTCATCGACGACATGTCCAGCGCCTACGCCCGCGCGGACCTGGTCGTCTGCCGGGCCGGCGCGACGACGCTCGCGGAGCTGACCGTCTGCAAGAAGGCCAGCATCCTGATTCCCTTCCCCCACGCCACGGACGACCACCAGGCCGTCAACGCGCGGGCGCTGGTGGACGCGGGCGCGGCGCTGATGTTCCGCGAGTCGGAGCTCACCGGCGAGAAGCTGGCGCAGACGATTCGCGAGCTGAAGGGCCACCCCGAGCGGCTCAAGAGCATGGAGAAGAAGGCGGGCCTCTTGGGCCGCCCCGAGGCCGCCAAGGAGCTGGCGGACGTGTGCGTGGACCTGATGGTCCAGGCGTGGGGCCCCAACGGCCGCGAGCGCACCCCTGTCGAAGCCGAGAAGAAGGCCCCGAGGAGCCATTCGTGACGCGCAACAAGCCCCCCAGTCTCTTCAAGACGCGCCATGCGGCGCAGGTCCACTTCGTGGGGCTTGGCGGTATCGGCATGAGTGGCATCGCCGAGGTGCTGCTCAACCTCGGCTACCGCGTGTCCGGCTCGGACCTGCGGGAGAGCGACATCACCCGGCGCCTGGCGCGCATGGGCGCCACGTTCTTCGAGGGCCACCGCGCGCAGAACCTGGTGCAGGCGGACGTGGTGGTCATCTCCTCCGCGGTGCGCAAGGACAACCCGGAGGTGGTCGCCGCGCGCCAGCGGAAGATTCCCGTCATCCCCCGCGCGGAGATGCTCGCGGAGCTGATGCGGCTGAAGTACGCGGTGGCGGTGGCCGGCAGCCACGGCAAGACGACGACGACGTCCATGGTGGCCACCGTGCTGAGCGCGGCGGGCCTGGACCCGACGGCGGTGGTGGGCGGCAAGGTGAACGTGCTCGACTCCAACGCCAAGCTGGGCAAGAGCGAGCTGATGGTGGTGGAGGCGGACGAGAGCGACGGCAGCTTCCTGCACCTGCACCCGTCCATCGCCATCGTCACCAACATCGACCCGGAGCACATGGACCACTACGGCGACCTGGAGACGCTCCAGTCCGCCTTCGTGGAGTTCTGCAACCGGGTGCCCTTCTACGGCCTCAACGTGCTGTGCCTGGACAACCCCAACGTCCAGGCGCTGCTGCCGCGCATCGAGAAGCGCTTCGTCACCTACGGCAGCTCGCACATGGCGGACTACCGGCTGGAGAACATCCAGTTGGACGGCTTCACCACGCGCTTCCACGCGTACCGCCGCGAAGAGGCGCTGGGCGAGTTCCGGGTGCGGATGGTGGGCGCGCACAACGCGTTCAACGCGCTGGCCGTCATCGCCGTGGCGGAGGAGATGGACATCCCGCTGGAGACGGTGCGCGAGTCGCTGGCCGAGTTCGGCGGCGTGCAGCGGCGCTTCACCGTGCGCGGCGAGGCGCAGGGCATCACCGTGGTGGACGACTACGCGCACCACCCCACGGAGGTGCTGGCCACGCTGGCCGGCGCGCGCCGGGCCTTCGGGCGCCGCGTGGTGGTGGCCTTCCAGCCGCACCGCTACACGCGCACGCACGACTTGATGAAGGAGTTCACCACCTCCTTCAACGACTCGGACGTGCTCTTCGTCACCAGCGTCTACGCGGCGGGCGAGGAGCGCATCGAGGGCGCCACCGGTGACGCGCTGGCGGACGCCATCCGCGCCCACGGCCACCGCGACGTCACCTTCGTGGAGAAGCGCACGGACCTGCCGGCGGCGCTGCTGCCGCGCCTGCGCGAGGGCGACCTGGTGCTGACGCTGGGCGCCGGTGACATCACCCACGTGGGGCCGGAGCTGCTCGAGCTGCTGCGCACCTCCCGCCTGTCGAAGGACTAGCCGCCATGGTGGAAGCGGGCGTGAAGACGGCGCTGGCCGCGCGCGTGGAGTCGCTGGGCGGCTGCGAGGTGAAGGCCGGCGAGCCCCTGGCCCCGCTGACCAGCGTCCGGGTGGGAGGGGCGGCCGAGGTGCTGGTGCGCCCGCGCTCGCCCGACGCGCTGGTGGCGCTGCTGAAGCTGGCGCGGGAGGAGGGCATCCCGGTGTCGGTGCTGGGCGGCGGGGCCAATACGCTCGTGGGTGACGGCGGCGTGCCCGGCCTGACGCTCAAGCTCCCTGGAGACCTCTTCCCGGAGGTGGCCGACGTGGGCGCCGAGGAAGGGCGGCTCACGCTGGGGGCGGGGGCGGCCATCGTCCGGCTCATCAACGTGATGCGGACCCACGCGCTGGTGGGGGCGGAGTTCCTCGCCGGCATCCCCGGCACGCTGGGCGGCGCGGTGTCCATGAACGCCGGCACCAAGAATGGCGAGGCGTTCCGCGTCATCGAGGCGGTGGAGGTGGCCACGGCGGACGGGGTGGGGTGGCTGACGAAGGAGGAGATTCCCCACGCCTACCGGCACTCCGAGCTTCCGCCGGGCGGCGTCATCACCCGGGTGCGTTTCGCACTGCGCAAGGGGGACGTGGCGGCCTCCAAGGCGGTGATGGACGCGGACCTGGGTTACCGGAAGCGGACACAACCGCTCAGTCAGCCCAACTTCGGCAGCGTCTTCACCAACCCGCCGGGCGACCATGCGGGACGGCTGATTGAACTGGCGGGCCTGAAAGGGTACTCGCTGGGGCGCGCGCAGGTGTCCACCCTGCACGCCAACTGGATTGTGAACCTGGGCGGTGCCACCGCCCGCGACGTGCTGGGGCTCGTCACCTTCATGCAGATGCGGGTGCTGGAGCAGTCCGGCGTCGAGATGAAACCCGAAGTCAAGCGCCTGGGAGACTTCTTGTGACTGCCAACCGCGGTGCCTTCACGAAGGACGAGCTCAAGCGGAAGCGTGTGGGCGTGCTCCTGGGGGGCATGTCCGCCGAGCGTGAGGTGTCCCTGCGCACCGGCGAGGCCGTGTCCGGGGCGCTGCGCTCGCTGGGCTACGACGTGGTGGACATCGACGTGGGCCGGGACTTGCCCGCGCGTCTGGCGGCGGAGAAGGTGGACGTGGCGTGGTTGGCCGTCCACGGGCGCTATGGCGAGGACGGCTGTCTCCAGGGACTGCTGGAGTCGCTCTTCATTCCTTATACCGGCAGCGGCGTGCTGGCCTCCGCGCTGGGCATGGACAAGGTCTACGCCAAGCAGGTCTTCGTGGCGCACGGGATTCCCACGCCGGCGTACCGCGCGTTCCGCGACGCGGCGTCCGCGCTGGCGGCGGCGGACAGCCTGCCCTTCCCGTTCCCCGTGGTGGTGAAGCCCAGCCGCGAAGGCAGCAGCGTGGGCGTGCACATCTGCAAGACGCGGGACACCTACGAGGCCGCGGTGACGGACGCGGCGAAGTACGCGGGCACGCTGCTGGTGGAGCAGTTCGTCAAGGGACGCGAAGTGCAGGGTGGAGTCCTGGACGATGAGGCCCTGGGCGTCATCGAGGTCCGCGCCGCGCGCGAGTTCTACGACTACGACGCGAAGTACAAAGCGGGCACGGGCACGCAGTATCTCTTCCCCGCGCCCCTGCCTCCGGATCAGTATGCGCGGGTGAACGACGTGTGTCTGGCCGCGCACCAGGCCCTGGGTTGTAGCGGGGGCTCGCGCTCGGACGTCATCGTCACCGACGGAGGCGATGTGTTCCTGCTGGAAACCAACACGCTGCCGGGCATGACGGCCTCCAGCCTCCTGCCCAAGATTGCCGCGGGCCGCGGCATCGACTTCCCGGCCCTGTGTGAGCGCCTGCTGCTGGGGGCGTGTCTCAAGGCCTGAGCGGTCGTTTCCGGTCCGGCGCAACTTGGCGTCGGCCTCCTTCGAAAATTTACGAACCCCTTGTGCAGCGCATTGCGCTACAGCGACGTGGCTGTAGCCAAAAACTGGCGTGGCTCCCCAACCGCGCACAGCATGCGTCAACCGTTTTCTCCCCATGGCCTTCGGAAAATCCAAGAACCGCCGCCGTCAGGACGCCGCCCAGCAGAAAGAGGCGGTCCGGGGCGCGGTGCGCTCGCATGCGCCGGGCGTGCTGAAGGTCCTGGGACTGACGGTGACGACGGGCCTGCTGGTGTGGGGTGGGGTGGCGCTGCGGGAGTGGGCGCTGACGTCGCCGACCTTCGAACTGGAGGCGGTGTCCTTCTCCGGGCTCCAGCGCGCCTCGCGGGTGGAGCTGCTGCGGCTGGCGGCGCTGACGAAGGGGCAGAACCTGTGGACGCTGGACGTGCCCGCCCTGGAGCGCGCCATGGACCAGCACCCCTGGCTGCGCACGGTGGAGGTGACGCGCCGGTTTCCCAACCGGGTGTCGGTGGAGGTGACGGAGCACACGCCGGTGGCCATGGCCGTCCTGGGGGAGCTGTACGTCCTGGACGACCAGGGCGAGCCCTTCAAGCGGGTGACGCCCGGCGACGGCCTGGACCTGCCCCTGGTGACGGGGCTGGACCGGGAAGGTTATGTGGCGGACCCGGCGGTGGCGCGGGAGCGCTTCCGGTCGGCGTTGGAGGTGGCGAGCGCGTATTCGCGGCTGTCACCCGACAAGGCCGAGCAGCTGTCGGAGGTTCGTCTGGAGGCGCAGAGCCTGACGCTGGTGACGGCGTCCGGGCAGGAAGTGCGCCTGGGTGAAGGCGATTCAGAGGTCAAGCTGCAACGTCTGGCCCGTGTCCGGCGCGAACTGGGCACGAGGGGGCTTGCAGCGGAGATCATTCACCTGGATAACCGTGCCCGGCCCGGCTGGGTGGCGGTGAAGATTTCGAGCCCCGTGTCCGAGAGGAACGGGGCTTCGAAGCGGTAAGCGGACGCGCCCCTTTCACGAGAGTGGGGGGCCTGGGAGGGTTGTCATGGCGAAGCAGAAGTCGGGGGAGATCATCGTCGGCCTCGACATCGGCACGACGAAGATCTGCGCCATCGTCGGAGAGCTGACCGACAGCGGCATCGACATCATCGGTATCGGTACGCATCCGTCGAAGGGTCTGCGCAAGGGCGTGGTGGTGAACATCGAGGCGACCGTCTCTTCCATCCGCCGGGCGGTGGAGGAAGCGGAGCTCATGGCGGGGGCGGAGATCTCCCACGTCTACACGGGCATCGCCGGGGGCCACATCAAGGGCTTCAATTCCCAGGGCATCGTCGCCGTCAAGGACAAGGAAGTCCGCGAGGCCGACATCGCGCGCGTCATCGACGCGGCGAAGGCCGTGGCGATTCCGCTCGACCGGGAGGTGATTCACGTCCTCCCGCAGGAGTTCATCATCGACGACCAGGGCGGCATCAAGGAGCCCCTGGGCATGGCCGGCGTCCGTCTGGAGGCCAAGGTCCATATCGTCACCGGCGCGGTGTCCAGCGCGCAGAACATCGTCAAGTGCGCCAACCGCACCGGGCTCAACGTCTCCGACATCGTCCTCCAGCCGCTGGCCAGCGCGGAGGCGGTGCTGGGTGAGGACGAGAAGGAGCTGGGCGTGTGCCTCGTCGACATCGGCGGCGGCACCACGGACATCGCCATCTTCTCGGGCGGCTCCATCGTCCACACGGCGGTGATTGCGCTGGGCGGCAACAACCTCACCAGCGACATCGCCATTGGCCTGCGCACCCCCGCGCACGAGGCCGAGCGCATCAAGCAGAAGTATGGCTGCGCGCTGTCGTCCCTCATCAACAAGGACGACACCATTGAAGTGCCCAGCGTCGGGGGCCGTCAGCCCCGCGTGCTCGGGCGGCAGATTCTCTGCGAAATCCTGGAGCCGCGCGTGGAGGAGATCTTCCAGCTCGTGCACCGTGAAATCCAGAAGTGCGGCTACGAGGACCTGCTGGCCTCGGGCGTGGTGATTACGGGCGGCTCCACGCTGCTCGCCGGCATGCCGGAGCTGGCCGAGGAAGTCCTGGGCCTGCCCGTGCGCCGGGGCATGCCGCGCGGCATCGGCGGTCTGGTGGATGTGGTGAAGAGCCCCATGTACGCCACCGGCGTGGGCCTGGTCGTCTACGGCGCCCGCCACCTGGACCGGCGCATGTTCCGCATCCGCGAGGAGAACGTGTACAAGAAGGTGAAGGGCCGCATGCGCGAGTGGCTCGAGGAAATCTTCTGACGCACCGGGCCGAGCGCCCACCGCGTCACCGAAGGGCTCTCCGAAAGGGGGGCCCTTTTTCGTTGCCGCAGGGCCGCACCTTGCGTCCCGATTGACGCGTCAGCGTCCGGATTTGACGCGTCAAACCACCTGCTGGGTTGCCCTCCAACACGCGCGAATCGGTCCAGGTTCCGGAATCTGGATCCGGGGTTCGGAAGGGGCTGGGAGAACCCAGGAAGCAGGGCGCTGAAATCCTCGGAATACCGACGGTCGTAGAGTGGACAGAGGCTGGCTCCCGGATTGCTATGTGCGGCATTTGCCGCTGGGCCCACACCCCCCAACGACCCACGTTTATGAATCAAGCGACCAAACAAGTTCCTCTCGCCAGTCGGGTTTTCCGAGCACGCATCCGGCCCGCAATCGCACCCCTGGTGCTGTTGTGCGCGGCCCTGCTCGGCCCGGCCGCCCTGGCCGCCGCGGACAACTTCGGCCTGGGGAACGGGTCGAGCGGCGCGTTGACGGTGAACGGGGCCAACACGGTCATCAACACCTACACGCGGGTGACGGCGGCGGTGCCGGCGGGGCAGAACTTCGTGCCGGTGGCGTCGTCCACGGGCTTCGCGGTGGGCAACCTGGTGCTGGTGCATCAGACGACGGGCCTGTCGACGATTCCGCCTTCGGGGAGCCAGACGCCCATCGCGCTGACGGGCAACACGGTGGGCCGCTGGGAGTTCGCGCGGATTCAGAGCCTCACGGCGACGCGGCTCACCTTCACGCAGCCGCTCACGGGGAGCTTCACGGCCACGGGCGCGCAGGCCATTCGGGTGCCCGAGTACACCTCGGTGACGGTGAACGCGGCGGGCAGCCTCGCCGCGGCGCCTTGGGACGGCACCACGGGCGGGGTGCTCGCCTTCCTGGCGCTCAACGCGGTGAACAACGCGGGCGCCATCCACGCGGATGGCCGCGGGTTCCGGGGCGGCTTCGCATGGAACGGCGACGGTGACGCCTGCTCCGGCCTGGACGAGCCCTGGCCGGGGGGAACGGCGAAGGGGGAGGGGCTGGTTCCCACCCGGTTCAGCATTGGCGTCTTCCCGATTCCCGCGGGGACGACGGGCAGAGGCAACATCGCCAACGCGGGTGGCGGTGGCGTCTGTCACAACTCGGGTGGTGGTGGCGGCAGTAACGCGGGCGCCGGCGGCATCGGTGGGCGGACGTGGGTGGGGGAGGAGCCTCCTCCGTCTCGCGCGGTGGGTGGCATCGGCGGCACGGTGCTGACGGCCGATGCGGTGACCCACGCCCTGATGGGCGGTGGTGGCGGCGCGGGACACGGCAACGACGACAACGCCGGTGCCGGCAGCGCGGGTGGTGGCGTGGTGTTCTTCCGCGCCGCCTCGCTCGCGGGCGCGGGTCGCGTCTCGGCGAACGGCCTTGCGGGTGGCAACGCCCTGAATGAAGGCAATGACGCCGCGGGCGGCGCGGGCGCGGGCGGTACCATCTACGCGCGTTTCACCGGCGCGTTGAATTGCGCGGCCAACACCGTGACGGCCCGGGGTGGTGCTGGCGGTAGCACCATCTTCGACCAGCACGGCACCGGTGGCGGCGGCGGCGGCGGCCGGGTGCTGTTGCAGTCCGCGTCTGGAACCTGCACCCCCATCGTGGCCGGTGGCGCGGCGGGTACGCAGCCGACGGCGAACGCGCCGGACGGGGCCACGTACGGCTCGGCCCCGGGCAACCCGGGTGTCATCACCCTGCTGCCCGGCGCCTTCCCCGGGACGCTGGCCGCCCCTGTGGTCGTCACGCCGGCGAACGGGTCCACCCAAGGCCCGCGTCCGGTCATCTCGGGTACGGCTCCGGCGAACTCCACGGTGGTCATCTTCGTGGATGGCGTGGAAGTGGCGCGGGTGCCCGCGGATGCGTCGGGCAACTACACGTACACGCCGACCACGGACCTGGCGACTGGCGCGCACACGGTCAATGCCTACGCCACGTTCCAGGGCGTGGTCTCCGCCACCAGCAACACCAACACGTTCACCGTGGTGTCCGACACCACGCCGCCGGACACGACGATTGTCAGCGGCCCTCCGGCGGTGTCGGGCTCCACGAACGCGACGTTCACCTTCGCTGCGAACGAGAGCCCGGTGACGTACGAGTGCTCGCTGGATGGTGGCCCGTTCGTGGCTTGCACGAACCCGCAGACGTACACGGGCCTGGGCCAGGGCAGTCACACGCTGGCGGTGCGCGCGGTTGACGCGGCGGGCAACGTGGACCCGACGCCCGCGACGTACGCCTGGACGGTGGACACCCTTCCGCCGGACACGACGATTGTCAGTGGCCCGTCGGGCACCACGACGTCCCGCAACGCGACGTTCGACTTCTCTTCGAACGAGAGCCCGGTGACGTACCAGTGCTCGCTGGACGGCGCGCCGTACGCGCCCTGCACGGACCCGGTGACCTTCACGGGGCTGGCGGATGGCTCGCACACGCTGCTGGTGCGCGCGGTGGACGCCGCGGGCAACGTGGACCCGACGCCCGCGTCGCGCACGTGGACGGTGGATGCCACGCCGCCGGATACGACGATTGTCAGCGGTCCTCCCGCCGCGACGAACTCCACGAGCGCGACGTTCGACTTCAGCTCGAATGAGAGCCCGGTGACGTACGAGTGCAGCCTGGACGGTGGCCCGTTCGTGGCGTGTACGGACCCGGTGACGTACACGGGGCTGGGCCAGGGAAGTCACACGCTGGCGGTGCGCGCGGTGGACGCGGCGGGCAACGTGGACCCGACGCCCGCGACGTACGCCTGGACGGTGGACACCACGCCTCCGGACACGACGATTGTCAGTGGCCCGTCAGGCACCACGACGTCCCGCAACGCGACGTTCGACTTCTCTTCCAACGAGAGCCCGGTGACGTACGAGTGCTCGCTGGACGGCGGGGCCTTCACGCCGTGCACGGACCCGGTGACCTTCACGGGCCTGGCGGATGGTTCGCACACCTTGCTGGTGCGCGCGGTGGACGCCGCGGGCAACGTGGACCCGACCCCCGCGTCGCGCACGTGGACGGTGGATGCCACGCCGCCCGAGACCACCATCGTGAGCGCCCCTCCCGTGGCGACGAACTCCACCACGGCCACGTTCGACTTCTCCTCGAACGAGAGCCCGGTGACGTACGAGTGCTCGCTGAACGGTGCTCCGTACGTGCCGTGCACGGACCCTCAGGAGTACACGGGCCTGGACGAAGGCAACTACACGCTGCAGGTGCGCGCGGTGGACGCGGCGGGCAACGTGGACCCGACGCCCGCCGTGCACACGTGGACGGTGGACCTCACGCCGCCGGAGCTCCCCACCATCGACTCGCCCGCGGACCAGGAGGAGGTCGCGACCTCGACGCCGACGGTGACGGGCACGGGTGAGCCGGGCAGCGACATCTACCTGGAGGTGGGAGGCAACAGCTACGGCCCCATCCCCGTGGACGGGGACGGCAACTGGACCTTCACCATTCCGGACGAGCTCGACGAAGGGCCGCACACGGTGTCCGTCATCAACGTGGACCCGGCGGGCAACTCCGCGGGCCCGGTGACGAGCACGTTCGTCGTGGACCTGACCGCGCCCGACACGTTCATCGAGTCCGGCCCGGCGCTGCTGACGAACGCGACGTCCGCGACGTTCGAGTTCCGTTCGGAGGGCGGCGGTGTCGCCTACGAGTGCAGCCTGGATGGGGGAAGCTTCGCTCCCTGCACCAACCCGGTGACGTTCACGGGCCTGGTGGACGGCGAGCACATGCTCATGGTCCGCGCGGTGGACGCGGCGGGCAACGTGGACCCGACGCCCGCCGAGTACACCTGGACGGTGGACACGGCCCCGCCCGACACGCTCGTCGTGAGCGGCCCGGCGACGCCGACCTCGCAGAGCACGGCGAGCTTCGAGTTCGCGGCCTCCGAGCCGGGCTCCACCTATGAGTGCAGCCTGGACGGCGCGGCCTATGTGCCCTGCGCGGAAGTGGTGACCTTCGAGGGCTTCGCGGAAGGGGAGCACACGCTGCTGGTGCGCGCGGTGGACGCGGCGGGCAACGTGGACCCGACGCCCGCCGAGTACACCTGGACGGTGGACCTCACGCCGCCCGCGGCGCCGCTCATCGTCTCGCCCGCGAACGGCGCGGTGCTGGACAGTGGCGTGGTGACCATCACCGGCACGGCGGACGGCGCCGAGTCCGTGACGCTGACCGTGGGAGGCACGGAGTATGGCCCCATCCCGGTCGACGCCAACGGCAACTGGACCTTCACGCCGCCGGTGACGCTGGCGGATGGGCCCTACACCGTCGTCGTCACGGGGACGGATGCGGCGGGCAACATCAGCACCCCGGCGAGCTCCAGCTTCACCGTGGACACCACGGCGCCGGATACCGCCATCGACAGCGGCCCGCCGGCGCTGACGAACGCCACCACGGCGGACTTCGTCTTCTCCTCCAACGAGAGCCCGGTGACGTACGAGTGCAGCCTGGACGGCGCGCCCTTCGTCGCGTGCCCGGCGCAGGCGCAGTTCGGCCCGCTGGCGGATGGTTCGCACACGTTGCTGGTGCGCGCGGTGGACGCCGCGGGCAACGTGGACCCGACGCCCGCCGAGCACACGTGGACGGTGGACACCGCGGCGCCCGTGGTGGTCATCACCACGCCGGCCAACGGCGCGGTGCTCGACGTGGCCGTGGTGACGTACACGGGCACCTCCGAGCCGAACAGCACCGTGACGGTGGTGGTGGACGGCGTGACGGTGGGCACGACGCAGGCGGATGGCGCCGGCAACTGGACGCTCCCGGTGGGTGACACCCTGTCGGAGGGCAGCCACACGGTGTCCGTCACGGCGACGGATGAGGCGGGCAACACCAGCTCGACGGTGACGCACACCTTCACCGTGGACGCGGAGCCGCCGCAGACGACCATCACCGTGACGCCGCCGGTGCTCTCCAACAGCGACTCGGCGACGTTCGAGTTCGACTCGGACGAGTCCCCGGTGACGTATGAGTGCAGCCTGGACGGCGCGGCCTTCACGCCGTGCCCGAACCCGGCGACCTTCTCGGGGCTCGACGACGGCGAGCACACGCTGCAGGTGCGCGCGGTGGACGCCGACGGCAACATGGACCCCACGCCCGCGACCTACACGTGGACGGTGGACACCACGGCGCCGGACACCCTCATCATCTCGGGCCCGCCGCTGTCGGAGGCGCCGTCCACGGCGACGTTCGACTTCGACTCGGATGAGTCTCCGGTGACGTACGAGTGCAGCCTGGACGGCGCGGCCTACGTGCCGTGCACGGACCCGGTGACGTTCACCGGCCTGGCGGAGGGCAGCCACACCCTGTCGGTGCGCGCGGTGGACGCGGCGGGCAACGTCGACCCGACGCCGGCGACCTACAGCTGGACCGTGGCGACGGACTCGGACGGCGACGGCCTGACGGACGCCGAGGAGATCGCCCTGGGCACCGACCCGAACAACCCCGACACGGACGGCGACGGCCTGCCGGACGGCATCGAGGTCCTCGTCGCCGGCACGGACCCGCTCGACGACGACACGGACGACGACGGCATCCTGGACGGCAACGAGGACGCCAACCACAACGGCATCGTCGACGAGGGTGAGACGGACCCGAAGCTCTGGGACACCGACGGAGACTTCCTCTCCGACGGTCTGGAGATCGGCCTGACCGCGCCCCAGGGCACCGGCACGGACATGACGCGCTTCGTGGCGGACGCGGACCCGACGACGACGACGGACCCGCTCAACCGCGACACGGACAACGGCAGCGTGTGGGACGGCATCGAGGACGCCAACCGCAACGGCCGCGTGGACCCGGGCGAGACGGATCCGCTCAACCCCGCGGACGACGTCGACAGCGACGGTGACGGCATCGACGACGCGACGGAACTCCTGTACGGCCTGGACCCGAACGACGCGGACACGGACGACGACGGCATCCCGGACGGCCTCGACGGCCTCACCGACACGGATGGTGACGGCCTCATCGACGCGTTGGACCCCGACAGCGACAACGACGGCATCCTGGACGGCACGGAGGCGGGCATCACGTTGGAGACCGCGCACGCGGACACCGACCGCACCTCGCCCAACTTCCGTCCGGACGCGGACCCGAGCACCACCACCGACCCGAAGAACCCGGACACGGATGGGGACGGGCTGCGCGACGGCGAGGAGGACGTGAACCACGACGGCCGCGTCGACGCGAATGAGACGGACCCGAACAACCCGGACACGGACGCGGACGGCCTGACGGATGGCGTGGAAGTGAAGGGCGCCAACCCGACGGACCCGCTCAACCCGGACACGGACGGTGACGGCCTGCTCGACGGTGTCGAGGACGCCAACCGCAACGGCGCCTGGGACAACGGTGAGACGGACCCGAACAAGGCGGACACCGACAACGGCGGTGTGAACGACGGTGAGGAGGTCGCGGGCGGCACCAACCCGCTGGATGGCAACGACGACTTCGTCATCTCCGGCCGTGGCTGCAGCACGAGCGGCGCGGGCACCTTCGCTCCGCTGGCGCTGCTGCTGCTCGGGCTGCCGCTGCTGGGCCGCTTCCGCCGCTCGGCGGGGCGGGCCAGCGGGTTCACCGCGGTGGCCGCGGCGGTGCTCGCGCTGGCGGGCCTGCTGGTGGCGGCTCCGGCGTCGGCGCAGGTGCCGTCGCTGTCCGCCTCGCAGTCCATCGACGTGCAGCAGTACAAGCCGGGGCCGAGCTCCAAGGACATCCTGGGCGTGCAGAGCGCCCAGGTGCACTCCCACCTGGGTTGGAACGTGGGCATGTCCGTGAACTACGCGGACAAGCCGCTCAACTTCATGGACCCGCGCTCGGGCCGCTACATCACGGCCCTGGTGCGCAGCCAGGTGGGCATCGACCTGATGGGCTCGGTGGGCCTGTTCGACCGCTTCGAGCTCGGCGTGTTGCTGCCGGTGACGATTCAGCGCTCACAGGCGGCGCCCATGGTGGACCCGTCCTTCGCGCAAGGCGTCGGCTCGGGCGGCATTGGTGACCTGCGGCTGGTCCCCAAGGCCCGGCTGCTGGAGGAGGGCGCCTTCGCCCTCGCGCTGACGGTGCCGGTGGTGCTGCCCACGGGCGGTGGCTCGGACTTCCTCGGTGGCTCCGGCCTGGGGGTTCAGCCGCGCCTGGTGGCGGAGTACGGCGAGCGGTTTCGCGTGGCCGCCAACGTGGGCGTGGACTTTCGCGAGAAGCAGCAGCTGCGCAACCTGAACATCGGCAACGCGGTGTCCTACGGCGTGGGCGCCGAGGTGCCCTTCTCCGTGCGCGAGGTGCCGCTGGCGCTCGCCGCCACGCTGGTGGGCGCGGTGGGCCTGGACCAGCAGAACACCGAGGAGCGCCCGCTGGAGCTGCTGGCGGCGCTGAAGTACCGCGCGCTGAGCGGCTTCTCCGCGCACGTGGGCGCTGGGCCGGGCCTCACGCGGGGCTACGGCACGCCAGGCTTCCGGGTGCTCGCGGGCTTCAGCTACAGCCCGGAGCCCTCGCGTGAGCCGCGGCAGGCGGCGCCGGTGGACACGGACGGCGACGGCATCCTGGACATCGACGACCAGTGCCCGACGGAGCCCGAGGACAAGGACGGCTTCCAGGACGCGGACGGCTGCCCCGACCCGGACAACGACGGCGACGGCATCCCGGACACGGCGGACAAGTGCCCCAACGAGCCGGAGACGGTGAACGGCTTCGAGGACGAAGACGGCTGCCCGGACGTGGCGCCGCCTCCGCCGCCGGTGGACACGGACGGCGACGGCATCATGGACCCGGACGACCGCTGCCCCAACGAGCCCGAGGACATGGACGGCTTCCAGGACGAGGACGGCTGCCCGGACCTGGACAACGACCGGGACGGCATCCCCGACACCGAGGACAAGTGCCCGAACGAACCGGAGACCATCAACGGCTTCCAGGACGAGGACGGCTGCCCGGACAAGGGCACCGTGAAGGTCATGGTGGATGGCGAGCGCATCGTCATCCTGGAGAAGGTCTACTTCGCGACCGGCAAGGACGTCATCCTGGCCCGCTCGTTCCCGCTGCTGAAGCAGGTGGCCGCGGTGCTGCGCGCCAACCCGCAGGTGGAGCTGGTCCGCATCGAGGGCCACACCGACAACCAGGGCAACGACGCGAAGAACCTGGACCTGTCGCAGCGCCGCGCCAACAACGTGAAGGCCTTCCTAGTGAAGGAGCGCATCGCGGAGGGCCGCATGGAGGCGGTGGGCTACGGCGAGACGAAGCCGGTGGACACCAACAAGACGGCGGCGGGCCGCGAGAACAACCGCCGCGTGGGCTTCACCATCCTCAAGGTGGGCAAGGTCGAAGTGGAGCGCGAGGCGCGCTGACCCGCGCTGGCTCTGAATACCCGGTGAAACACACCGGTTGATTTCATCCGAGGGTGGCTCCGAAACAGTTTTCGGGGCCACCCTTCGTTTTTTCGGGCATGCTGGAGCCGACCCGGTACGCAGTCCCGGCCATCGCGAGTCAAGAGGCGAAGTTCGCCCGCCGCGCCGCACGCCTGCACGTCCCTGGGACAGCGTAAGTGCGCGTCAGGACTCGGACGCGCAGCATCCCGCTACAGGCTCGTAGCGGAATACTTGCCAAAGCGTGGGACTTGCTGATGATTGTGGAGGTTGGGAGCACGCGCGCTGCATCGCGCAACTCCGGGCGAGAGGACCACCATGGACCAGTTCGATCAGAACAAGCAGGCCGCCAAGATTCGGGTCGTCGGGGCGGGTGGGGCCGGCTGCAACGCGGTCAATACGATGATCCTGTCCAAGCTGGACCGGGTGGACTTCATCGCCGCCAACACCGATGTCCAGGCGCTCGCCGCGAGCAAGGCGCCCACCCGGCTTCAGCTGGGCCAGACGCTGACGAAGGGCCTGGGCGCCGGCGCCAACCCGGAGATGGGCCGCGAGGCCGCCCTGGAGTCGCGCGACCAGATCGCCGCGGTGCTCGAGGGCGCCGACATGGTGTTCGTCACCGCCGGCATGGGCGGCGGCACCGGCACGGGCGCCGCGCCCATCATCGCGGACATCGCCAAGAGCCTGGGCTGCCTCACCGTCGGCGTCGTCACCAAGCCCTTCCTCTTCGAGGGCAACAAGCGCCGCAAGCAGGCCGAGCAGGGCATCGTGGAGCTCAAGGCCGCGGTGGACACGCTCATCACGATTCCCAACCAGCGCCTGCTGTCGCTCTCCAACGAGCCCATGCCGCTGCTGGAGACGTTCAAGCGCGCGGACGAGGTGCTGCTGAACGCCGTGCAGGGCATCAGCGACCTCATCCAGTACCACGGCTACATCAACGTCGACTTCGCCGACGTGAAGACCATCATGAGCGACAAGGGCATCGCGCTCATGGGCACGGGCCACTCGTCGGGTGACAAGCGCGCGCTCATCGCCATGCAGCAGGCCATCGCCAGCCCGCTGCTGGAGGACGTCTCCATCGACGGCGCCACGGGCCTGCTCATCAACATCACCGGCGGCCGCGACATGACCCTGCAGGAGGTCAACGAGGCCCTGACGCTGGTGCACGACGCCGCCGACAGCGAGGCGGAGATCATCTTCGGCTCGCTCATCGACGAGAACATCGCGGACGAGGTGAAGATCACCATCATCGCCACGGGCTTCGTCCACCGCGACGCGCCCAAGGTCCGCACGGCGACGCCGGTGGTCCAGGTGCCGCTGTCCCGCCCCGGCCCGTCCGTGCTCGCCAACGCGCGCGAGGAGGTCGCCAGCCTGGTGCCCGCGAAGAGCAGCGGCTCGCGCTCCATGCCCGTGGAGAGCCCCAAGTCCGTGAGCGCGCGCACCTCGGTGGTGAAGGACGCGCCGCTGCCGCTGGACGAGGATCAGTTCGACATCCCCACCTTCCTGCGCCGGCAGGGCCAGACGGAGCTGCCGTAAGGGGAGGGGTGCGCGGCGGGGCTCAGCGGCCGGGAAGCTGGGCCACGCTGGCTTCGTCGCGGCCGGACAGGGTGTCCGCGCGGTCGAAGAGGCCGTCGACTTCCGAATAGAGCGCGTCCACGCGCTCCGGGAGCCGGGCCGCGGGCAGCACGCCGTCGCCGGAGACTTCCTCCAGGCGCGCCTGCGCCCGCTGCAGCAACTGGAGCGCCTTCAGCAGGGCCAGGCCGCGGCGCGTGCCTTCCTGCGTGAAGAGCGTACCGCTCTGCGTCAGCGTCTCGAGCGTGGTGCGCACGAACCGCACGCGGTCCGCCTGTCGGCCACGGTACAGGTCCAGGCGCTTGGCACGGCGCGCGCGGTGCAAATCCACCACGCCGCCAGGGCTTGAAGAGGAGGGGGGCGTCACGGGGAACAAGGTACGACACGGCCTCGTAGACCCGCAAATTTACTGGACTGTAGGGACCTGTTGCACGTCCGTCCGCACCCTTGTCTTGGGAGGGGGCGAGGGTTAGGTTCGCCGCCCTTTCGCACCTACACCCCAAGGGTTTCGCCATGTTCCAGAAACTGCTCATCGCCAACCGAGGCGAGATTGCCCGCCGCATCGGCGTGGTGGCCCGGAGCATGGGGCTCAAGACAGTCGCCGTGTACTCGGACGCGGACGCCGACCTGCCCTTCGTGAAGGAGGCGGACGAGGCGGTGCGCATCGGCCCCGCCCCGGCCAAGGACAGCTACCTCAACGTCGCCGCCATCCTGGAGGCCGCGAAGCAGACGGGCGCCCAGGCCATCCACCCCGGCTACGGCTTCCTGTCGGAGAACGGTGAGTTCGCCCAGGCCTGCAAGGACGCGGGGATTGTCTTCGTGGGCCCGCCGCCCGAGGCCATGGCGCGGATGAAGGACAAGAGCCAGGCCCGCAAGCTGGTGGCCGAGGCGGGCGTCCCGGTGGTGCCCGGCAGCGACGGCGTGGTGCCCGACGTGGCCAGCGCCCAGGCGGCGGCGGAGCGCATCGGCTTCCCGGTGCTCATCAAGGCGGCCAGCGGCGGCGGCGGCATCGGCATGGCGGTGGCCAACAACCCCGCGGAGCTGGAGAAGGCGTACCGCCAGTGCACGGACCGGGCGAAGGCCGCCTTCGGCAAGGAAGGCGTGTACGTGGAGCGCTACTTCCCGGCGCCGCGGCACATCGAGGTCCAGATTCTGGGCGACCACCACGGCCACCTCATCCACGGCCTGGAGCGCGAGTGCTCCATCCAGCGCCGGCACCAGAAGGTCGTCGAGGAGGCGCCCTCGGTGCTGTTCGCGGACGGCCGCAACCCGGAGCTGGCGCAGAAGCTGTTCAGCGCCGCCATCGCCGCGGCCAAGGCCTTTGGCTACGCCAACGCGGGCACGGTGGAGTTCCTGTACTCGGACGGGCAGGTGTACTTCATCGAGATGAACGCCCGCCTCCAGGTGGAGCACCCGGTGACGGAGCTCACCACGGGGCTGGACCTCATCGGCTGGCAGCTGCGCATCGCCGCGGGCGAGCGCCTCACGGTGAAGCAGGAGGACGTGAAGCGGCGCGGGGCGGCGCTGGAGTTCCGCATCTACGCCGAGGACCCGGTGAAGTTCTTCCCGTCCCCGGGGCCGCTCAAGGTGTTCCAGGCCCCCACGGGCGAAGGCGTCCGGCTGGACTCCGGCTACGCCGAGGGCAACACCGTCACGCCCAACTACGACCCGATGATCGCCAAGCTCATCATCAGCGGCGAGACGCGGGCGCAGGCGATTGAGCGCTCCGTGGCGGCGCTGCAGTCGTTCCGCATCGAAGGCATCAAGACGAACATCCCGCTCCACCTGCGCATCGTGCAGGATGCGGCCTTCCATGCCGGCGAGCTGGACACGCACTTCCTGGAGCACCACGCCAAGCCGGCGTAGCGGGGCCTGGCTCCAGCCCCAAACACCCCTGAGGAGGACGGATTCATGGCGGACGTAGCGGCGCACATCACCGGCACGGTGTGGAAGATCGAGGTCCAGGTGGGCCAGCAGGTCAACGCGGGCGACACGCTCGTCATCCTGGAGTCGATGAAGATGGAGATGCCCGTCGAGACGGAGGAGGGCGGGACGGTGAAGGAGATCCGGGTGCAGGAAGCCCAGTCCGTCAACGAGGGCGACATCCTCGTGGTGCTCGGCTAGCAGTGGAGCCCGTCGTCGAGTCAGGGGCCTCGCTGCGCGTCGAGGACCGCGACGACGGGGTCCGCGTGTTGACGCTGTCCAACCCGGCCCGGCGCAACGCGCTGGATGACGGGCTGCTGGCCCGGTTGGACGCGGCGCTGGAGCCGGCCCCCCACGTGCGCGCCCTGCTGGTGCGCGGCGCCGGTGGGGCCTTCTGCTCCGGCTATGACTTGACGCACCTGGGGCCGCCCGGCGCGGACGGGCGGCTGCCGGACGACTTGCTGGTGGAGTGCCTCCTGAAGCTGGAGTCCCACCCGGCGCCCAGCGTGGCGCTCGTGGAGGGCGCGGCGGTGGGCGCGGGCTTCGACCTGGCGGCCTCCTGCGACTTCCGCATCGGCACGCCCAACGCCGTCTTCCTCATGCCGCCCGCGCGGCTGGGCATCGTGTACTCGCCCGAGGGACTGGCACGGGCCGCGCGGCTGGTGGGCGTGGCGCGGGCGAAGCAGCTCTTCCTCGCCGCGCGGAAGCTGAGCGCGCGGGAAGCGCTGGACTGGGGCCTGCTGGATGACTGCGCCGCGGACGCGGAGGCGCGCGCACTCGCCCTGTGCGGGACGCTGGCGAGCCATGCGCCGCTGGCGGTGTCGGGGATGAAGGAGTCGTTCGGGCGGCTGGCGCGAGCGCCGCTGGAGGCGTCCGACCGGGCCCGGCTGCGCGACCTGCGCGCGGCGGCCTTCGGCAGCGAGGACGCGAAGGAGGGGCGGGCGGCCTTCCTCGAAAAACGCCCGCCCCGCTTCTCCGGCCGCTAGTCAGGGCGGCCGGCGGGGTACCGCGACGGCGACCTCAGGTGTCGCCGAACAGCTCGCCCATGCGCAGCTGCAGCGCCGAGGCGATCTTGTACAGCGACGAGATGGACGCCGAGGACTCCGCGCGCTCGATCTGCGACAGCAGCGACACGGACAGGCCGGTGCGCCGCGCGAGCTGCTTGAGCGTGAGCTCCTGCGTCTTGCGCGCGTCGCGGATGGTGCGGCCAATGGCGCGGTGCAGGTCCGCCTCCGGGTCCTGGGACAGGCCCTTCTTCTGGAGGGCGTTGCGGACCGCGGTGATGAACTGCTCCGGCTCCATGGGCTTCTTGACGTAGTCGGAAGCCTGGGCCTTGAGCGAGGCGACCGCCGTGTCCACCGTGGGGTACGCGGTGGCGACGATGACGGCCACGTCGGTGTCGTACTTGCGAATCTGCTCCAGCACCTCGGTGCCCGACATCTGCGGCATCATCATGTCGAGGATGACGAGGTGAAAGTCGGAGCCCCGGAGGATTTCCACCGTCTGGGTGGGGTCCGTCGTGGTCACCACCTCGTAGCCTTCACGGGTCAGGACCAGCTTGAGGTAGTCGCAGTTGTCCTGCTCATCATCAACTACCAGGATGCGAATCTGCACAGCGTCTCCTCGCTGCAGTTCAGGGACATGTGGCCGGAGGTCCCCAGGGGGGCGGGGGCGCCTCCGGCGGGCCACTACTTCTTTTTCTGCTCGTAATCGTCGACGAGCTGCTTCACGGCGGCGTAGCGAGGGTGGTTGGGCGCAAGCTCCATGAAGCGCCGGTAGTGCTTCGAACCCTCCTCCACCTGCTGATTCCGTGCGAAGGCGACCCCCAGGTAGAGGTGGCACTCCGCGCGGTTGGGATCCATGCCAAGGCACTGCTCGAGCCGCTCGATGGCCTGGGCGTAACGCCGGTTGTTGATGTGCTCCAGGCCCTCCTTCTCGGCCTTCGCGGCCTCGGAGACGGGGGCGGGCGGCTTCTCCACGCCGGAGGTGGGAACCGCGGCGGCCGCGGCGGCCTTCTTCTGGGCCTCCGTGACCTGGGCCTTCAGCGCCGCGTACTCCTTGGCGAACGCCTTGGTGGCCGCGCTCTCACGCAGGGCGTCGTCCGCCTCGGTGAGCTTGCCGGCCGTCAGGGCCTGGCGCGCCTCGTCGAGCCGCTTCTTCATCAGCTGCTCGGCGCGGGCCGCGTCCAGGCGCGTCTCGATGTCGCGAGGGCGCTGGCCGTTGGCGTCCTTGATGCCTTCCAGCGCGGTGACGGCCGCATCGAAGTCGCGCGCGGCGATGGCCTTGTCGGCGACCGCCCGCTGCTCCTCGATGGAGGGGCCCCGGGGAGGCGGAGGCGGCTCGGGCGCCTTCGGCGGCGTCGCCACGGCGTCCACCGTGTTGGCGGGCGGCGCGTCGTCGGGCGGGGGCGCGTCTGGCGCGTCGTCCGGAATCGGCATGGCCGTCTGAGGCGGCTGCGCGACGGCGATGGGCTCCGTCGGCTGCTGGCCCTGCTGATTCATGTAGTAGAGGGCCGCGCCGCCACCACCCAGCAGCAGCGCGATGAACCCCGCGACCAGCGGCAGCTTCGAACGGGAGCCTCCGCCGGCGCCCAGGTCGTCCGCCGCGTCGCCGGCGCTCACGAAGCGCAGCTTCACGTGGCCCAGCTCGATGATGTCGCCCGTCGCGAGCGTGGCCTGCGCGTAGTTCTCGCCGTTGACGGTCATCCCGTTGGCGGACTGCATGTCGATGACACGCCACTCCCCGCCGTCCTCCCGGACGAGCTTGGCGTGGGTGCGCGACAGCGACCGATGATCCAACGTGATGTCGTTGTCGTCGGTGCGGCCGATCCGCAGCTCCGTGCGGATGCAGGCGAACTCCTGGCCCTTGAGCTCGTCCGGGGACAGCACGAGCAGCCGGGGGGCGTCCTCGGCGGAGACGTCCACCACCTTCCGGGGGCGCTCCGCTTCCACCTGATCCAACCGGATGATGGAGGTGGAGTGCCGGCGGGCGTCCGCGGCGCTGAGGGAGGGCGGCGTATGGTCGCTCTCCTCCGCGTCGTCGCCGGGGTCGTCTTCCTCCTCCGGCTGGGGCTCTGGCCTGCGGGCGGGCACCTTGGTCGTAATGGGGCCTGGGGCGGCGTTGGCTGCGGCCTCGGCCTGGAGCGCCAGGTCGTAGTCGCCAATCTGAACCAGGTCGCCCTCTTTGAGGGGCGACTGGCCCGCGATTCGCTCGCCGTTGATCCGGGTGCCGTTATAGCTCCCCAGGTCCTCCACCACGACGTGGCCATTGAGCCGTACCAATCGTGCGTGACGACGAGACACATTGCGTTCCGTCAGGCGGATGGTGTTTCCCTCCTGACGGCCAATGGTGATCTCGTCACGCACGAAGGGAACGACAGTCTTGCGCCCCTCGTCGTCTTCGATGATGAGCTTCAGCACGGGTCCGATCCGCGTACAGTCATAGCAGAACGCCCTTTCCCTGTACAAGCCATGTATCCCCCTCAAAAGACACGACTTTCTCCCGAGGAGGAGGGGCAGACGGGCGTGTTGTCCATCGGTCAATTGGCCGGTGAAGCGCGACCCGCCGGGATACCTTGGGTCACCCTGATCCTGGCCACGTTGCTGGGGGGCATCCATGCCGCGGCGCGTTCCACGGGGCCGCTGAGCGTGGACACCCTGCTGCGGTGGGGGGCGAAGGCGGGGCCGCTGGTGGTGGACGCGGGGCAGGGGTGGCGGCTCGTCACCGCCAACTTCCTCCACCGGGACCTGGCGCACCTGGGGCTCAACCTCCTTGTATTGCTGGCGGCGGGCAGTGGCCTGGAGCGGCTCTGCAGGCGCCGGGACTACGTGGCGGTGCTGGTCGCCGCGGCGTTGGCCACCATGGCGGGCTCGCTCGCCTGGTCCAGCGCCGTGAGCGTCGGGGCCTCCGGCATGGTGTACGGCTGTGTAGGGGCGTTGCTGGTGCTGGGCCGCCGTCACCGGACGCGGCTGTCCTCACGCTGGATGTCGGGAGAAGGGGCGCTGCCCACGGTGCTCGTCTTCCTCTGGATGGGGTGGACCTCGGTGGGCGTGGACAACGCGGGGCACCTCGGCGGGTTGCTCGCGGGGCTGTTGGCCGGCGTCTTCCTGGAGCCTCGCTGGCGGGCCTCCACGAGCTGGCTCCGGCCCGTGGGACTGGTGGCGGCGGGGGTGGTGCTGGCGGTCGCCGTCGTGGTGGAGCGCTCTGGCTGGCGCACGGAGCGGGATGATGGCTTCGGCATCTCGGTGACGCTGCCTCGGGACTGGCGCAGCGAGGAGAACGGGCAGGGGCGGCGGGCCTTCTCCAATGGTCTTCCCGGGCGCGGCCGCGCGACCTTCTCCGCGGAGGCCATCGAGGCGGGCGAGCCGGGAGACGGTTCGGTGCAGGCGCGGCAGTTCCAGCAGGAGGTGTTGGTGCTCGAGGCGCCGGGGCCCGAGGGCCGCACGCTCAGGGTGTCGGGGCCTGTGTCGACGCGCGTCGCGGGGCGGGGCGCGCAGCGGCTGCGCGCGGAGCTGGAGTCACCCGGTGGCGCCACGCACCTGATGGCCTTCTTCGTGCCTCGGGGCGAGTGGGTCTACCGGCTGGTGTTCACCTGGCCCGCCGCGTACCCCGCATATGAGGAGGTGGTGGGGCGCATGGTGGCGGAGCTGCGCTTCGATGAGCCCTCCGTCCTGCGCGAGGCGCGTGCCAAGGCCCTGCTCGTCCCCGGTGCGCCGGGGCCGCTGCGCGCGTTGGGGGGCGTGCTTCGGCGGCTGGGCCTTCCCAGGGAAGCGGTGGGGCCGCTGACCGAGGCCGTGCGGTTGTCTCCCGCGCATGTGGAGACGCGGGTGGAGCTGGCGCGGGCGCTGCTCGAGGCCTCTCGCGTGGACGAAGGCTGTCACGCCGCCGCCGAGGCGCGGCTGTATGGCCCCTCGGACACGGGCGCGCTGGAGGCGGGTGTCCGTTGCGAGCTGTCACGCGGTGACGTCGCGAGGGCCCTGTTGCGTCTGGTGGAGGCGCGCAGGGTGGACCCGCAGGATGCCCGGCTGCGCGCGGCGGAGCTGGCCTTGCGGACCGTGTTGGAGACCGCCCCTCCCGCTTCAAAAAACGAGTCGGAAAATGTAGGCGAAACTCCTGAGAATCATCGCAGATAACCCCAATGTAGTCTGCAGGCACACGTAGGGGGGGACATCATGACGAAGATCTTTGGAGCCAAGCCGACCTTTTCGTCCGTCAAGCCGCCGGTGTCGGACTTCAAGCCGGGCCCGGTCCTGGTGGAAGTCGGCGACCGGACGACGAACGCGCTTCAGCTCGGAGCGACTGGCGCGAAGAGCGTGGGGGGCAAGAACGCGCCTCCGGAGCAGGTGAAGACGCCGACGCCGGTGATGAGCACGGTGGGCAGCGTGTCGGGCACTGCGAACAACGCCATCAACGTGATGGACACCTTCGAGTCGGGCGCGCGCGCCATCAAGGGCGGGCTGACGGGCAACATGCCTTCGTCGATGCCCTCGACGTTCGTCGGGAAGACGGCGGGCAAGTTCGTGCCGGGGTTGAACGTCCTGGGGACGGTGTCCTCGTTGTCCAACACGAAGGACGTGTTCTCCAACCCCAACTCCACGACGGCGCAGAAGACGCACGCGGTCATCGACTCGGCGACGTCTGTGCTCTCCTCGGTGCCCATCCCCAAGGTGGCGCTGGCTGGGACCCTGTTGAACGTGTTGAACAGCGCCTTCACGCCGTCCTCGCCGCCACCGCCGGCGTCGAACTGAGCCGGACCCCGGGCGCTCCTTGGGGGGAGCGCCCGGCGCCGTGCGTCAGTCCTCGTCCTTGAGCAGGAAGTCGTTGTTGATGACCTTGAACGACAGCCTGCCGCCGAGCGTGGGTGAGCGCCGCTCGACGAGCGGCCTCACCACGATGCCTTCCTTCCGGTGCCTCGTGCCCGGGTAGAAGCCCTGCGCGAGCTTCAGGTAGTGCTCCAGGCCGTGGTCGAAGGTCCGTGCGGCCTCGCCGGTGACGACGTGCTCCACGGGCACCGTGCGCAGGCCGTGCGCCTCGCAGAACGCGATGAAGTCCGCGTGCCCGAGGAAGTGGCCCGTCCGCGTGTCGTGCACGCTGAACACGAACAGGTCCAGCGCGTCCAGGCCCAGCCGGTTCTTCTGGATGCCCGGGCCACACAGCTCGCCCTGCACGGCGAACCCCGGCGGAAGCACCGTGTCGAGCGAGTACCGCTCCGCCACCCGCCACACCGGGTTCGGCCCTCGCTTCAGGGCCCAGTTCCGCGAGCACGCCACCAGCTCGCCCTCGAGCGTGCGGAAGAACGTCCCGGACGCGCCGTCGAGCTTCGTCGTCACGAAGAAGTCGTGGCCTCGGAGCTCATCCAGCACGCCGAGCGCCGACTGCAGCCGGAGTTCATCCGTCTTCGGCACCTGCCCCGGGAAGGGCCCGGCGACCTCGCGCGTATCGGGCAGCGCCGGCTCGAACTTCACGACCCCCAGCACGTCGCGCACGTCCGTGCCGAGCGGCGGAACCTCCCCTGGGAGAATCGACGTCGGCAGGGCCAGCCCCTGGGACAGCACGCCCCGCAGCCGCACCGTCTTCACGCGAAAGCCTCGGGCCCGGAGGAACTCGGCCCAGGGCCGGCCTTCTGGCAACACGCTGTCGATCTCGAAGAAGACGCAGGCATCCCCCGGGGCGAACTCGCCCTTCTTCACGACGACGTCCCAGCCCATGACGCGTGCCTTCAGGAGGGTGTCCGCGCCGGACACGGGCTCCAGGTGGTCAATCCGCTGAATCGAAACGAGCTTCCTTTCCATGCACCCTCCTTTTCCCGGCGTCGGGCCGGGGCCGAGGAGACGGCGCCTCCCTGGCGGACTGACAGGCCGGTGCGCCACTCACCTCCGCGTGCCCAGGGCCCGCAGCGCGAGGCCCACGCTCGCCGTCCACTCACTGCGCCGGGCCAGCCCCGCGTCCCGGTGGGCGTAGGCGCCGGCCACCTGGAGCACCACCGGCTGGTCGGCCACCGCCAGCACGACGCGCTCCAGTCCGAGGTCCGCCCGCGCGCGGAAGTACACGCCGCGTTCGATGCCCAGGCTCCAGCCCGCCAGCGCCGAAGCCCGCAGCGCCGACAGGCCGTCCGCAGACTCCAGCCCCGCGTCGAGCAGCAGCTCGGTGAAGGGGGCCACCGTGTGCTGCTCGCCGTCGCGCCCTCGCCGCACCGCGTGGGTCGCGGAGGGGCCCACGCCCAACCACACCCGCTCCGTCTCCGAGCGCAGCGGGTCCAGCAGCAGCCCCACGCGCCCCGTCTCCAGCGTCCAGCCCGCGCCTTCCCAGAAGCGGCGCTCCAGGTGGCCCAGCCGCGCCGCCACCGTGACGTCGAAGGGGAAGGGGACGCGGACGGGCCTCGCGGTGGGCAGCAGGATGAAGCCTTCCTCCAGATGCCGGCGCAGCGTTCCGTCATACGCGGTGACGGTGAACCCGCGCTGCGCGCCGTCCCAGAGCTCCGCGGTCATCAGCCGGTGGTTGTTGAACCAGGGCGAGCCCTTGCTCCGGCTGCTCCGCCCCGCGCGGATGTGCACGCCGGTGCGCACCGCCCGCGCCATGCCCGCGCTGGAGATTCGCGCGCGCGTCCCCAGCACGAGCCCGTCTCCCGGGTCGAAGCAGATGGGGTAGGGCTCGCCGCGCGAGTCCAGGGCCTGGCACGCGTCGACGGCGGTGTCCGGCGCGGCGCTGGCCAGCAGCAACACCAGTCCGAGCATCACCACGCGCCTACTCCCTCGCCGCGATGGGCGCGGAGCGGCGCGCGGGCGCCCACAAAGAGAAGCGCAATCCGGCGGACGCGGACCACTCCCACCGCTCGGGGACGCCGGCGATGTCGTCGCGTCGCACGCCGCGCCCGTCCACGAGCAGGCTGAGGGGCTGGTCGTTGATGGCCAGGAGGATGACTTCGTAGCCGGCCTGGACCCGCAGGCGCTCGGGGCGCCGGGGACGGCCCTCCACCCGGGGCGCGAGCAGCAGCGTCTCCACCTCGGCGCTCATCCGGAAGTGGTGGAAGCCGTCCCGGTCCAGCGTCAGGTCTCCCTCCAGCGCCGCGGAGGGCGCGAGCGCGTTGAAGCGGTGCACCAGGTCGCTTTCGATGCCCGCGCCAGCTCGCACGCGGACGTAGGACACCAAATCCCGCGAGTGCCACAGGTCGAACGCGGCATGGAAGGCGCCCAGCGAGAGGAAGCGCGCCACCTGGCCGTCACGCTTCAGTTGCTCCAGGTGGAGCGCCTCCATCCAGAGCCCCATGTTGAGGTAGAGGTCGTGCCGCCTCGGCTTGCCGAGGAAGGAGGTGACGCGCAGCAGCGGGTCCTCGCGTTGGATGCTGAAGTCGTAGCGCGCCAGCGCCAGGTCGAGCGAATGCACCCCCAGGTGCAGCTCGGTCTCCAGGAACCGGAGCCGGTGCAGCGTCTTGCCGCCGCGGCTGGGCACCTCCACCGCGATGCCGAAGTCGGCGCGCATGCGGCTCATGACCTGCCCGTCATGGGACATGGGCGTCCAGGCGCCTCCCAACCACACGCGCCGGTTGAGGTCGAAGTTGAACTGCATCACCCGCCCGCGCTCGTCCCGGTACCAGCCCGGTGGCGCGTCCACGCGCGCGGGCTCCATCCGGTACGCCATCACCCGCGCCGCCGTCTCGTCGTCGAGCGAGACGGTGCAGGGCGTCGCGCGCGACAGGGGCCGGTCGGTCTCCACTCCGTCGGCGTCCAGCTCCCGCACGGGGGCGACGCGGCAGCGCTGGGCGTCGTCGTCGCACTGGGCCCGCCACGCTCCGGAGGGGACGTGCTGGGTGGGCGGCAGCATCAGGCACGCCGTGGGGGCGCCCCAGGTCAGCGCGGGGCGCGGAGAGGACGGCGGCTGGAGGACGGGGGCCTCGCTCCCTGGCTGCGCGAGCAAGAGGGCGCCTACCAGGGGCACGGCGGTGGCGAGCATGATGGATGTCTCCTCGGAGGCTGCCTCCCGTCGGCCTCGGGAAGCATCGCCGGGGCCGGGCGTTTCAAGCGCCGTGCCCCTGCCGGGGAGTCGTGCTTTCGCGGGGTTGGCCACCCTGTCGTGTACAGGTCCCTGCACAGCGGCGCGCAGTCAGGCTCACGTCAGTGGCCATGGCCATGGTCGACCGGAGGGGGCGGCGGGGATATAACGCCGCGTCCTGCCGAGGGTGGGCCCTCCCACCGCCCGGAACGTCTCAAGGAGCTTCAGTCCGTGGAGAGCGAAGTCGAACAGCAGCGGGAGCAGACCTTCTCCGAGGCCATCCTCGGCAAGGACTTCTTCGAGGCGAAATGGGCGAAGCGGTGGCTGGCGCTGTCCTTCAGCCTGCGCGTCGTGACGGCGACGGCGGGCTTCGCGGCCCTGCTCTTCCTCCCCTACCTGGGGGCGGTGGGGCTCTGGGACTGCTGGGAGACCCACTACGGCGAAGTCGCGCGGATGATGATTGTCCGCCAGGACTACGTGTACCCCTTCTGGGAGGGCTCCTGGTTCTTCTCCAAGCCGCCGCTCACCATGTGGATGCAGGCGCTGGGGATGAACGCGGCGGGGGCGGTGAACCCCGGGGGCGTGCTGGGCCGGTACATGGAGTGGGGCATGCGGATGCCCTTCGCCCTCCTGAGCATCGCCGCGGTGGCGCTGTTGTCCCTGGCGGTGGCGCGCGTGGTGTCCAAGCGCGCGGGCCTGGCCACGGGCTTCGTGCTGGCCACCATGCCGCTGTACTTCCTGCTCACGCGGCAGACGGTGACGGACACGCCCTTCGTCACCACGTTCATCTGCGCCATGGCGTGCGCGCTCATCGGCCAGTTGGATGAGACGACGAAGCACCGCGCCGCCTGGTGGTACGGCTTCTACTTCTTCGCGGGCCTGGCCTCGCTGGCCAAGGGCATCCTGGGCGTGGGCCTCCCCGCCGTCATCCTGGCGCTGTACGCGGCCCTGTCCGTCATCCCCTGGGACAGCGCCAGCCTGGACGCGCACCTGCGCTGGCTCACGCAGTCCAGCTTCCGCAAGGACGTGCGCGAGGGCCGTCAGCCCATGCCCGTGCTGTGGGGGCAGATGTTCAAGATGCACCTGGGCACGGGCATCCTGGTGTTCTTCGCGGTGGCCGGGCCCTGGTACCTGACGCTGTCCCTGTTCGGCTCCGTGGACGACGAGGGCAAGCTCTTCTGGTACCGCTTCTTCGTGCACGACCACCTCAACCGCCTCACGGCGGGCGTGCACACGACCACGCCGGGCGGCACGTTCATCTACTTCATCGAGCAGGGCGGCTTCGCCATCTTCCCGTGGGTGGCGCTGCTGCCCGGGGCCTTCTCCGTGGTGGCGCGGCTGAAGCTTCGCTCCGAGAAGGCGGCGGACCACCTGGCCATCATCGCGGTGCTGTGGGTGGCCTTCTCGTTCTGGCTGCTGTCCTCCAGCGCCACGAAGTTCCACCACTACGTGTTCCCGGTGCTGCCGGGCGTGGCCGTCCTCCTGGCGCTGTTCATCGACCGGCTGTGGGAGGAGGGCATCTCCGCCCACGCGGTGAGCCTCATCTTCGGGCTGATGCTCTTCGTCCTCGTGGGGAAGAACATCGCGGAGAACCCGAAGATCTTCACCGACCTGTTCGTCTACAACTACGACCGGCCCTATCCGCAGGATTTGGTGACCAAGCCCATCGCCTTCTTCGCCTCGCGTCCGCTGTGGACCGGCGACCTGGTGACGCTGGTGCTGCTGGGCTTCGGCGTCTACCTCTCCTTCGACGCCTTCTCCGCCAAGGGCCGGGCCCGCACGACGCCCAGCGCCCGCGCGGTGGCGCTGCTGCTGCTGCTGGGCGGCGTGGCCACCCTGGGCGCGGTGAGCGCGCAGGCGCAGGTGTCCGCCAAGGCCCTGGTGGGCGTGGCGGTGGTCATCGTGGCCGCCTATCTGGGCTGGGAGTCGCTCCGGGCGAACGCGGCGTCGCGCGCGTCGCTCCAGACGCTGGCCGGCGTGCTGGCGGTGGTGGGCGTGGCGCTGGCGGTGAGGGGCCTGCGTCAGCCCGCGGCGGAGGACTCGCTGCTCAAGGCGCTGTCGGAGCCGGTGAACATCAAGAAGTCGCTGGGCTTCACCTTCGCGGTGGCGGGCGGCATGGCGGTGGTGGCGTCGCTGATGCGGGCGCGGGCGATGCTGTTCGGCACCTTCTGGGTGCTCGCGGCGGGCATGGCCCTCTGGTTCAACTGGAGCCACTGGGTGGACCTGTCCCACCACTGGACGCAGCGCGACCTCTTCTGGCGGTACTACGCGCAGCGCCAGCCGGGCGAGCCCATCATCGCGTACATGATGAACTGGCGCGGCGAGACGCTCTACTCGCAGAACACGGTGGAGCAGTACCGCGCCTCGGACGCCAACGCGCGCATGCGCGCCACGGCGATGCGCCCCGGCCGGACGTGGGCCCTGGTGGAGCACAACCGGCTCAACCTGCTGCGCACCGCGGTGGGCTCGGACAAGGTCGTCACGCCGGTGGACCGCGACATCAACAACAAGTTCCTCCTGGTGACCATCGATTGAGCGGCATCCACGTCGAGGGGTTGGGGAAGCGCTTTGGCGACCGGGTGGCCGTGGAAGCGCTGTCCTTCCACGTGCGGCCCGGAGAGGTCTTCGGGCTGCTCGGCCCCAACGGCGCGGGGAAGACGACCACGGTGCGCATGCTCACCGGGCTGCTCCGTCCCTCCGAGGGCGAGGCCACCGTGTGGGGCCACCGGGTGGACCGCGACGGCGAGCCGCTGCGCAAGGTGGTGGGGCTGCTCACCGAGCAGCCCGGCCTCTACGACCGGCTCACCGCGCGGGAGAACCTGCGCTTCTTCATGAAGCTGCACGAGTTGGACGAGGCCGCGGCCTGGCCGCGCGCCCGGCACTACCTGGAGCGCTTCGGGCTGGGCGGGCGCGAGTTGGACCCGGTGGGCGGCTTCTCCAAGGGCATGCGCCAGAAGCTGGCCATCGTCCGGACACTGGTGCACGACCCGAAGGTCATCTTCCTGGACGAGCCCACCAGCGGCCTGGACCCGGAGTCCGCGCGCACGGTGCGGGACGCCGTGGCGGAGCTGGCGTCGGAGGGGCGCACCATCGTCCTGTGCTCGCACAACCTCGCGGAGGTGGAGCGGCTGTGTGAGCGCGTGGCGGTGGTGAAGCGCCGCCTGCTCGTCCTGGGGCCGGTGCGCGAGCTGCGTCACGCGGGGCAGGCGCTGGAGGTGCGCGTGGACGGAGAGGCGGAGCGCTTCCGCGGCGCGCTGGCCCAGCTGCCCTTCGCGCCCAACGTCCTGGCGGAAGGCCCGCGCCTGCGCGTCATGCTGGAGGACGAGGCGCACGCGCCCGACGTGGTGGCCTGCCTGGTGGGGGCCGGCGCGCGGGTGCACAGCGCGGTGCCCACGCAGCGCCCGCTGGAAGAGGTCTACCTGGAGCTGCTGCGCGAGGGGAGGGGCTGACCCATGGCGTTCCGTCCGAAGCGGGCCCTGGCGGTGTTCTGGAAGGACTTCCTGGACCTGCGCAAGAACGTGGGGCTCCTGGTGTCCATGGCGGTGCTGCCCGCCGTCATGGTGCTGGTGCCCATTGGCGTGGTGTGGACGTACGTGCGCACACCCAACCACGCGGACCTGCGCAGCGTGGCGCTCTTCTACGACCCGGCGCTGCCGCTGGGCGCCAGCGCCGCGCGCTTCCTCATCGACAAGACGCTCACGGACTGGTTCGGCATGTTCCTGGTGATGCCGGTGTTCGTGCCCATCCTCATCGCGTCCCAGAGCGTGGCGGGCGAGAAGGAGCGCCGCACGCTGGAGCCGCTGCTGGCCTCCCCGGTGACGGCGGCGGAGCTGGTGACGGGCAAGAGCCTGGCGGCGCTGGTGCCGTCGGTCGCCATCACCTGGACGGCCTTCGTGCTGTTCTGCGTGGGCGTGGACATCGTCGCGTGGCCCCTGGTGCAGATGCCGCTGATGCCGAACGCGCTGTGGACCTTTGGCGTCTTCGTCATCGCGCCGCTGTTCGCCTTCTTCGGCAACGGCGTGGCGGTGCTCATCTCCGCGCGGGTGAGCGAGGCGCGCATGGCCCAGCAGCTGTCCGCCCTGGTGGTGCTGCCCCTGGTGGGCATGGTGGGCGGGCAGGTGGCGGGAGTTTTGAAGGCGGGGTTCGGGTACTACCTGCTCCAGGGCGCGGTGGTGCTGGTGCTGGATGCCCTGCTGCTGTGGGCCAGCATCCGCCTGTTGGACCGGGAGCGACTGGTGAGCCGCTGGGGCTAGCGGACGCCGGCCGCCGCTTTCCACAGCATCCGGCCGGCCGAGCGGCTAGGCTTTCGCCAGTAAAACTGGCATGTTGCAAGCAGGTGACGGTACGCGAGCGCGCGCGCTTTCGTCCCGGGTGCCATGCTCTTAAATGGGGTTGAGGTGGCGGTGCGGGTTGACCGGCTGCCAACGCGGCCACGGAGGCGCTGACTGGCAATGGGTATCTTCGACAGCATCAAGGGTGAGGCGAAGCGCAACTTCATCGCCCGGGCGGACACGGCGAAGGGCGACATCATCTACAAGTATCCGGAGAACAACGTCCGGATGCTGACCCAGCTCACCGTCGATGCCGACGAGGTCGCGCTCTTCGTGAAGGACGGCAAGGTGGAGGGCAAGCTGGGGCCCGGCCGTCACCAGCTGGACACCAACAACATCCCGTTCCTGTCCCGGCTCATCGAGGGTTTCACGGGCGGCAACCTCTTCATCTCCGAAATCTTCTTCGTCTCCACCCGCGAGGTGGCCGGCGTGAAGTTCGGGGGGCCCATCGGTGACGTGCGCGACCCGGAGACGGGCCTGGGCATCGGCACCATGGTGTACGGCGACTTCTCCATCCGCGTGACGGACCCGGAGCGCCTCGTGGTGGGCCTGGTGGGCATGGGCCGCACGGGCAACGAGGAGCTGCTCGGCTGGTTCAAGAACCAGGTCCTCAAGGTGACGCGCGACCGCATCGCGGAGCTGCTCGTCAAGAAGCGCTGGCCGCTGCTCGACGTGACGAGCGGCGCGTACACCGAGGAGATCGAGACCGAGGTCATCGCCGGGCTCAAGCCCCACGTGGACGGCTACGGCCTCACCGTGGTGCGGATGGGCAACTTCCACGTCTCCATCAAGGAAGAGGATGAGGCGACGCTGAAGAAGCTGGGCAAGGACGTGGCGTACTCGCGTCTGGCCGGCGGCTTCCAGCAGTACGCGCAGGGCCAGGCGATGCTCGGCGCGGCCGAGGGCATGGCCAAGGGCGGCGACGGCAGCGGCAACGGCAACGCGCTGGGCGGCATGGGCATGGGCATGGGCTTCGGCATGGCCCAGCAGTTCATGAACCAGCAGCAGCACCAGCAGCGGCCCCCGGAGCCCGCGCCCGCGGCGCCTCCGGCGGACACGCGCAGCCCCGCGCAGCGCCTGAAGGAAATCAAGGAGCTGAAGGACGCGGGCGTGCTCTCCGACGAGGAGTACAACGCCAAGCGCGCGGAGCTGATGAAGCTCCTGTAGTCCTCCTCCCCGCGGCCCCCCGCGGTCGAGCGCCAGGGCCTCCGTCCAGAACACCGGACGGGGGCCTTTTGCGTGCAGGGCGCTGCCCCGTGGGTCAATGGACCTCCAAGGAACTGTGCGTTATGTTGGGATGTCGCCTTCGTGACGCGGCGCGAGGACTGGAGGCCTCAGGGCACTCCGAAGGTGCGCGTCCCGTCCACGGGCGAGATTGGGACGTAGCGAGGTGTGCAGGTGCCACCTCGGGCCGGACGTCCCTTGCCAGCCTTCGGGCTGGCCGCTGGTTCCCTGGGAGACGCGGTCTTGAGTCCCTTTCGATACATGTCTCGTTCGGCGCTGCTGCTGTGCGCCGTGTCGTTGTCTGCCTGCCGGGGGGATGCCCCGGCGCCCGATGAGCCGCAGCAGCACGTGGAGCAGTCCGTCCCGTACGTCACCATCGACGGGATGGACAACACGTCCGGCGTCCTTCACGGCACCATCCAGGGCCAGGGCGCCATCCGGGCCGTGGGTGTGCTGGTGGATGGCGAGCTGATTGGCTGGGCGGAGGTGCGTGGGAACCAGTGGACCCTCCGCTGGAGACCCTCCCCCGGGACGCGCTCCGTGTCGGTGGTGGCGCATGACGGCACGGGGGAGCCGGGACGTACCTGGCTGGAACTGGACCACGTGGCCTTCGAAGCGCCGCACGCGCTCTACCACGCCGCGTCGCTGCTGACGCTGCCCACGGAGGAGGGGCGGGTGACGCGCTTCACGTTGGATGGCACCCCGCCGACGGCGAGCGCGCCCGTCTACACCGCGCCGTTGATGTTGCTCCGTCCCACCGGTGAACCCGCGCCGCTGTCGAACATCCCCACCAACCCGCCGGAGACGCCGGTGGAGTGGCTGTGGCTGCCGCCCGAGGAGCCCGTGGGCCGCGCGTCGGTGGTGCGGTTCCAGCAGTTCGAGGGGACCACGCCGGTGGGCGCGTCCGGTACCCGGACGTACCTCATTGGTGCGTCCCATGGCCCGCTGCCCGTGATGTCGCTCACGGTGGAGCCCGAGCACCTCTTCGGCTTCGAGCACGGCATCTACGTCCCCGGCCGGACGCACGCGGAGGACCCGCGTCCGGAGTGGATCTGGGGCAACGGGAACTACCACCAGGGCGGCAAGGACTGGGAGCGGCCCCTGCACGTGGAGTGGTTCCTCCCCGAGGGCACGCCCGTGTTCTCCCAGGGCGCGGGTGTGCGCATCCACGGCTCGGGCAGCGCGGCGTTGCCCCACAAGAGCCTGCGCCTCTACGCGAGGGAGGAGCTGGGCCCCAAGACGTTCCGCGCGGCCGTCTTCCCGGACTCCACGGTGGACGAGTTCACCCGGCTCATCGTCCGGACGTCGGGGCAGGACCTGCTCTCCACCAAGATTCGCGACTGCGCCCTGCAAGGGCTGCTGCGCGAGACGTCGCTCCACCTGCAGGCGTGCCGCCCCACGGTGCTGTACATCAACGGCGAGTACTGGGGCCTGCACGAGCTGCGCGAGCGGTATGACGAGTACTACCTGGCGTCGCACCACGGCATCGACCGCAAGAAGGTGGCCATCCTCGAGCTCGAAGGCGTGCTCGACACCGGCGAGGACGGCGACGAGGCGCACTACCTGGCGCTGCTCGACTACGTCCGCACGAACGACCTGTCCCTGCCGGAGCACTTCGCCCACGTGGAGTCGCAGATGGACGTCGATGACTTCATCGACTACCAGATCGCCGAGGTCTTCTTCGCCAACACCGACTGGCCCGACAACAACGTGAAGTTCTGGCGCTACACGGCGCCGGAGCAGGGCGGGCCCGCCGCGAAGGACGGCCGCTGGCGCTGGCTGCTGTATGACCTGGACGGCGCGTTCTGGGGCGACCCGGCGGCTGACTCGCTGGCGCGCCTGCTGACGGACGCGTCGCTGCCCGAGTGGTCCGTCCTCCTGGTTCGCAAGCTGATGACGAACCTGGAGTTCAAGCGCCGCTTCGTGGCGCGCTTCCTGTGGCACCTGGACCACACCTTCGCCCCGGCGCGGGTGACGGCGCGGCTGGACGCCCTGGAGGCGCAGGTGGAGGCGGAGATGCCCGCGCACATCGCGCGCTGGCGCTACCCCGAGTCGATGGAGCTCTGGCGCTTCCACGTGGACGCGATGCGCGCCTATGCCCAGGTGCGCCCCGCCCACGTGCGCCAGCACCTGGAAGCGGCCTTCGGCCTCTAGGGCTTGGGGGCCGGCGGGGCGGGAGGCGCGCTGAACTCCTCCAGCCCCGGCGCCGGCGGGGGCTGGGTGAAGTCCTCCAGCCCCGGCGCGGCGGGGAGGATGGCGTCCTCCACGCCCTGCAGGTTGAGCTTCATGGGCACCTGCAGCGTGGTGCCCAGCCGCAGCAGCAGCACGTCGGGCTCGATGCCCTTCTCGCCAATGGCCTGGGCCACCTCTCGGGCGGACAGGGCGTTGCCCTTCGCCCACAGGTCCTTGAGGAAGGCGCCCGACTGGGGCGCGCGCCACCAGGCCGGTCCGAAGCGCGCCTTGAGCTGCGCCTGGAGCTGGCCCGCCAGGAACCACGCGCGGAAGCTGTCCGCGGACTGGAAGAAGTCCTCCTGGTCCACGAGGTAGCGCTCCACGTCCACGTCCTTGAGCGGGATGTCGTCGGAGCGCGACATGATTTCGCGGTACAGCGCCTTGGGGTCCGCCTCCACGCGGCGGTGCAGCTCCAACTGGTAGAGCAGGCGGCCCGCGGCGCGGCGGATGAGGTACAGCTTGTGCGCGCTGGAGGCGGCCAGGTACTGCGCGCGCTGCTCGCCGCTGACGCCCGCGTGCTCCTCCAGCCACACCGGGTCCTCCAGCAGGTCCTCGAAGAGGGCGGAGTAGGCCTCGCCCACGGTGGGGTTGCCCAGCCGCGCCAGCTCGAAGCGCGGCTCCTTCGTGAAGGCCGCGTGCAGCGCGTGGCCGAACTCGTGGAGCACGCGCGCCTGGTGCAGCACGCCCGTCCCCGGCTTGAAGGAGATGCGCACGTCGGAGGGCACCTTCACCGCCAGCGCCAGGGGGCGTGAGCTCTTCCCCTTCACCTCGCGGGCGTCGATGGTGACGTTGGGCAGCTCGGACAGGTCCAGGTTCATGCCCGCCAGCGTCCCGTGGGCCTTGAGCAGGGACTCTCCCTTGGGGAAGGCGTCCTCCACCTCGCGCGCGCGGAACAGGCGCGGGATGTCCGCGCGGGTGATGTCCTTGAAGGGCATGCCCAGCTCGCGCTGGCTCAGGCGCTCCATCACCACGCGGTAGGGGGCCTGCGTGGCCTGGAGGATCTCCTCCGCCAGCACGCTCAGGCGGCCCAGGTCCGCCTGGCGCAGCTCGCTGCCGAAGGCCTCGTAGGAGTCGAAGCCGAGCTCGCGCACCAGCTCCTCCGCGCGCTCCTCGCGCCGGCGCAGCGTCTGGTTGAGCCGCTCGATGGCGGGCGTGGCCGCGGCGTACATGGCGCGCCGCCGCGCCGCCGTGCGCTCGTTGGCGAGCAGCCGCTCCAGGTCGCGGTAGCGCAGCTCCTTGCCGTCCACCGTGAAGGTGAGGGACGCCTCCAGGTTCGCCGCGGCGTCGTTGAACTCCGCCAGCGCGTGGGAGAGGTACTCCCCGGCGAAGTGCGAGTGCAGCGCGGTGAGGGCGCGCACCTCGCGGGCGTCGTCGGTGAGCTGCCGCAGCCGGTCGATGCGGCGGATGCTCTCCACGGTGAAGAGCGCCTCGTGGCCGGTGTACGTCCCGGCGACGTCCACGTGCTTGCCCTCCGTCCAGAAGTCCCACACCAGGCGGCTCTGGTTCTCCAGCAGGGCCTCGGCCTTCGTGGCCATGGCGCCGACGTCCGCTTTGAGCTGCTGCTTTTCGGTGAGGGACTGCCGTCCATCGTTGGGCGGGCCCTTGGGACAGGCGGTGAGGCAGCAGGCGAAGGCCGCCAGCAGCAGGGGAATCCTTGGGTGCATGTGGCTCCCCATGTTACTTGCGCGGTGCCCATGCCCAATCTTTCTCAATGGCGGGCCGCCCGGGGGCGTCAGGCCCTCTACTCCGCCCTGCGACGTTTCTTCGCCGCCCACGGTTACCTGGAGGTGGAGACGCCCCTGCTCATCCCCACCCCGGGAATGGAGCCGCACATCAACGTGTTCGAGGCCGGCTTCATCCCCGAGACGGATGTGGGCTCCGCGCGGACGCTCTACCTGCACACCAGCCCCGAGTACGCCATGAAGCGGCTGCTCGCGGACGGTGCCGGGCCGTTGTTCCAGCTGTGCAAGGTGTTCCGGAACGGCGAGGTTTCACCGACGCACAATCCGGAATTCACGATGCTGGAGTTCTACCGGCCCCAGGCGGACTACCACGCCATCATGGAGGACCTGGAGGGCGCGCTGGCCGAGGCGGGCCGCAGCGCCACCGAAGGGGAGCCCGGGGCCGACCCCGCCTTCTTTACCCGCACACCCTACGAGCGCCTGACGGTGCGTGACGCGGTGCTGCGGGCCACCGGCGTGGACATCCGTCAACATGCGGACGGTCCATCACTGAAGCGGGCGGCGGAGGCGGCCGGCGTGCGCACCGGGGACGCGCAGAGCTTCGACGACGTCTTCTTCCACCTCTTCCTCCAGAAGGTGGAGACGGGGTTGGGCCACGAGCGGCCCACCTTCCTGATGGAGTACCCTGCGTCCATGGCGGCCCTGTCACGGCTGAAGCCGGGGGACTCCGCGGTGGCGGAGCGGGTGGAGCTGTACGCCAAGGGGTTGGAGCTGGCGAACGGCTTCTCCGAGCTGACGGACCCGGTGGAGCAGCGGACCCGATTGATGGAAGAACAAGCGCTCAGGCGCCAGCTGGGCCGGTCCGTGTACCCACTGGACGAGCGGTTCCTTGACGCGGTAGGGCGGATGCCACCCTCGGCGGGAATCGCCGTGGGGCTCGACAGAATCCTGATGCTGCTGCTCGGGGTCCAGCGCATCTCGGACGTGCTCCTGTTCCCCGCCCACGAGTTCGTTTGATTCGCAAACTCCTGCAGACGGCATTTGCTGGAACGGCCGCGGTGGGCATCACCGGTGTGATGTCGCCCCTGGTGTCCGCGCTGTCGCTGCGAGACGCCAAGGACGCGGACGGCCTGCTGATGTTGTGGGGCCGTTCGGTGCTGGGGTCGGCGGGTGTGCGCCACGAAGTGGTGGGGCTGGAGAACGTGCCCGAGGACACGAACGTCGTCTTCGTGAGCAACCACCAGTCGCACTACGACGCGCTGGTGAACTTCGCCCACATCCGCAAGCACACGCGCTACGTGGCGAAGGCGGAGCTGTTCCGCATCCCCGTCTTCGGTCCGGCGCTCCGGCGCGCGGGCAACATCCCGGTGGAGCGCACGGGCGGCGGTGGAGACCGGGCCCGTCTGTCCGAGGCCGTCACGGCGCTGCGGGAGCGGGTGAGCGTGCTCTTCTTCGCGGAAGGCACGCGCAGCACGGACGGGCGGCTGCGGCCGTTCAAGAAGGGGGCCGCGACGCTCGCCATTCAAGCGGGCGTGCCGGTGGTGCCCCTGGCCGTGTCGGGGACGCGGCTCATCCTCCCCAAGGGTGGCAGGGCGGTGCGGTGGGGGCAGCGGGTGGCGCTGGTGGTGGGCAAGCCCATCCCCACCCAGGGACTGACGATGCAGGACCGCGACGCGCTCACGCGCCAGCTGGAAGACGCGGTCGCTGAACTCTATGCCGAGGCGTGCAGGCGCTCGGGAGACACTCCATGAAGAAGCCCATTCAGACGACGTCCCAGGCCCACCCGTGGCACGGCATCACCCCGGGTGAGGACGCCCCCGAAATCGTCACCGCGTACATCGAAATCGTCCCCACGGACGCGGTGAAGTACGAGCTGGACAAGGAGTCCGGCATCCTCAAGCTGGACCGCCCGCAGCGCTTCAGCAGCCAGTGCCCCACGCTCTACGGCTTCATTCCCCAGACGTACTGCGACGAGCTGGTGGCGAAGCGCTGCGCGGAGCGCACGGGGCTGAAGGACATCAAGGGCGACGGCGACGCGATCGATATCTGCGTGCTGACCGAGAAGGTCATCTCCAACGGCAACCTGCTGGTGCGCGCGATTCCCATCGGCGGCTTCCGGATGGTCGATGGCGACGAGGCCGACGACAAGATCATCGCCGTGCTGGAGTCCGACCTGGTGTACGGCGAGCTGCAGCACATCGCGCAGCTGCCGCGCGCGCTGCTCGACCGGTTGAAGCACTACTTCCTCACGTACAAGCAGATTCCGGGCGAGGGGAAGCGCAGCGTCGAAATCGCCGAGGTCTACGACCAGCCGGAGGCGCTCGAGGTCATCAAGCGCAGCATGAAGGACTACCAGCGCATCTACGGGCCGCAGGTCAGCACGACGGCGCGCTCTGGGCGCACGCGCGGCGCGGCGGTGGAGGCGAAGATCGCCAAGCCGGCGAAGGCCAAGACGAAGGCGGCGCGCAAGTCCCGCGCGTCCTGAGCGGACTCAGCGGACCTCGACCAGCCGCACGCGCTTGTAGATGCGGCGGTCCAGCGGGAGTCGGGTGTCGATGAAGCCGAGCGCTTCGTCGAACTCGAAGCTGAAGGTGGGGATGGGCGGGCTGATGGAGATGATCAGCTCGAACTCCCAGACGCTGCTGATGCGGACCCTGCTGCCCACGGCCTCGGCCGGTGGTGGTGGCAGCTTCTCCGCCGCGGCGCGCACGTCCTTGATGGCCTCCTTGTCGACCTCGGGCTGGTGACTGGGCTCCAGGAGCTGCACGTCGAGGAGCTGCCCCTGCGCGTCCTGGACGACGCGGATGAGGGCCCGGCGCGTGGTGCGGAACTCCTGCCGCATCTGCTGTCGCAGCTCGCGGCGGGCGTTGAGCGTGGGGTCCCCGGCGGTGCTGATGGGCCTGCGCCGGTCCTCTCCCGGGCCATTCTTCGCTGCGAACGAGCCCGAGGCGCCGTAGTCCGCGGCGCGCTCCATCCAGACGCGCGAGTAGGCCCGGCCGCGCTCCATGCCCATGTCGAAGTAGCCCTGCAGGCCGTGCTCCTTCACGGAGCGGTCGGCGTCCCACGCCTTCATCAGCGCCTTGCCGAGCTGGCCGTAATACGGATGCACGAGGCCCCGGTCCACCCGGCCCCGGCCGACGCTCTCCGACACGATGTCCTCGACCAATGCCTGGGCGGAAGGTGAGGCGCGGCCATCCGGGACGCCCGCGTCGAGCTCCGCCACGGGGCCGCCGCCGGTGGTCGACAAGGGCGTGAGCTGCCGGGCCGCGAGCAACAGCCGTGAGCCTGCGACGGGGATGTCGGAGGGCCGTGGCTCCGCGCGCGGGACATCCACTGCGGCGGGGGGCGCCAGCGTGGGCGCGCTGTCACGGGCGGACGGCGCTTGCTGGGGCGTGGTGCCGCTGGCGAGCGGCTCGGGCCGCGGCTGCGTCGGTTGCGCTGCGGTGTCGCGCGCGAGTGGCACCGAAGGCGTCTGCGGTGGTCGAGATGCGGTGTCGCGCGCGAGTGGCACCGAAGGCGTCTGCGGTGGTCGAGATGCGGTGTCGCGCGCGCGCTGCTCGGAGTCGGGTGGTATCTGCTGCTGCGTGGTGTCGCGTGCGAGCGCATCGGGCTTGGACGGAACCTCCTCGGGTTCGGGGGCTCGCGTCGCGGGCCCTGGCGAAGCCTCCCTGGGCATCGGCGCGGTGTCCCGCGTCCGTGAATCAGGCTCGGGCGCCGCCTGGGCCACTGGCGGAGTCACGACCTCCACATCGACCCATTCGAGCGCGGCCACCGGAGCGGGCGGGGGCGGGGGCGGGACACGTTCCCCTCCCTCCAGTGCCAGCCACAGGAGCCCATGGACGCCCAGACTGGCGACGAGCGCGGTCAGCAGGCGTTGGGTGGGCGTGGAAGCCATGCCCCTCCATTTAACCTCGCTTTCACGTCACGCCCGGGGAATCCGAGGGGGAGGATAGGAAACGCAACCCTGACGCGTTTACTCTTCGCGGCATCGGAGGAAGGACCCAAGGATGGCGACCTCGCTGCTCGCGACGGATGGCTACAAGTTCAGCATGGCGGAGGCGGGCTGGCCGCTTCGTCGGGAAACGTTCTACTACTCGCACCGCCGGGGCGGTCTGCAGGTGATGCCGCTGGACGTGGCGGCCTTCGTCCAGTCGCTCATCCCCGAGCCCAAGCCCGAGGACTACGACTACCTCAGCCGGTACGACTATGAGATGGGCGTGGGCTTCAAGGCGGCCATCCTCCGCCGTGAGAAACTCAGCATCCGCGCCATCCCCAAGGGCGCGCTCTTCTATCCCCGCGAGCCCATCCTCACGCTCAGCGGCCCGTCCGCCCTGGTGTCGTGGATGGAGCCCTTGCTGCTCCAGCTCAACTTCCGCATCCAGGTCGCCACGTTGGCGCTGTCGGACCGTGACGCCCTGGCGCGCGCGCTCGCCACCGTCACCTGCGACGAGCAGAAGGCCATCGCCCTGGAGACGCTCGACGCGGTGGGCGTGAAGGCGGTGCCCATCACGGTGGATTCGGAGGGCTACGCGAAGCGCGTGACGGCCACCGTGAAGGAGTTGGTGGACATCGTCGAGGACCCGGCGCGCATCTTCGAGGTGGGCCTGCGCGCGGCCACCTGTCTGGAGCAGCACGCGCTGGCGCTGCGAAGCTGCAAGGACGCGGGTGTCACGCGCACCAGCAACGTGGAGGGCGCGTCCAAGCTGGGGATGATTCCCGTGGGCACCATGGGCCACGAGCACATCCAGCGGTACGGCTCGGACGACGCGGCCTTCCGGGCCATGCGCGAGCGGCGGCCCCAACGCTCCAGCTACCTGCTGGACACCTTCGACACGCTCACCTCCGGCATCCCCGCGGCCTTCCAGCTCATCCGCGAGGAGCCCGGCAACAACGACTCCATTCGCTTCGACTCCGGCAACAAGAAGCTCCAGTACCTCTACGCGGTGACGCTGGCGCGGGACATCGGGATTCGCCCCGTGAACATCCTCGAGGACGGCCTGGACGCGGAGGCCACGCGGGAGTTCGAGGCGCTGCGGCGCCAGGTGGGCTGGGAGCCGTCCGCCCAGTTCTACGGGTACGGCGGGCACATCGTCGCGCGGACCACGGACTGCCCGCTGACGCGGGACCGGGTGGCCGCCATCTACAAGCTGTCACGCACGGGCAACACGCCGGTGATGAAGTTCGGCAACGAACTGGGCGAGGGCAAGAAGAGCATCCCGGGTGAGCCCGTCCTCTTCCGCCGCCGCCACGGCTCGGGGCCCATCGGGCTCGTCGGACAGGTGGGCGAGCCCGTCCCGGACGGCTACTTCCCCTTGATGGAGAGCGCGCCGGAAGCGCCCTCGCTGGTGGGCGCGCTGGAGTCCGCCTCCGAAGCCAAGGTGGCCTACACCCCCGCGACCCAAGCGCTGGTGGACGACCTGCACCGTCAACACTTTCCCCAGAAGCAGCGCTGAGCGAGGCCGACATGCCCTTGCCCATCCCCCGTTTCCACGATGATGCCCGCGTCGGTCAGCTCCACCTGGAGCGCGGCGCGGAGGTGGCCGAGGAGGCCCTTCGTTTCGCGACCGAACACCGCATTCGCCCCGCGCGCGAGGACGCGGTGCGGGTGGCCGCGTTCGGCATCGACGTGCAGGTGGCGTTCTGCACGCCGGGCGCCAGCCTCTTCGTGCCCGGCGCGGTGGAGGACACGCAGCGCACGTTGCGTTGGCTCTACGCGAACCTGGACCGCGTGACGGAGCTGGTCTTCTCGCTGGACACTCATCGGGCGTTCCACGTCTTCCATCCCTCCTGGTGGCGGGACGCGCAGGGCCGTCCGCCTCCGCCGCTGACGGCCATCACCGCGGGGGACGTGCGTTCGGGCCGGTGGCGGGCCACGCGCTTCCACGAGGAGAGCCTGGCCTACTGCGAGCAGCTCGAGGCGAGCGGCCGGTACGTGCTCACCGTCTGGCCCTTCCACGCGATGCTCGGCGGCTTGAGCCACGCGCTGGTGCCGTCCATGTTCGAGGCGAGCCTCTTCCACGCGCTGGTCCGCGACGTGCCCACGCACTTCGAGCTCAAGGGCGAGCACCCGCTCACGGAGAACTACTCCGTGCTGTCGCCCGAGGTGACGGAGGTGAAGGGGCAGACGGTGGGGGCGTTCAACACGCGCCTCTTCGAGCACCTGATGTCCTTCGACCGCGTCTATGTGTTCGGGCAGGCCAGCTCGCACTGCGTGCTCAACACGCTGCTGGACCTGCGACGTCACATCGAGCGGACGGACCCCTCGAAGATGGGGCGCGTCTACATCCTGGAGGACGCGATGAGCCCCGTCCCCGCCCCACCGTTGGACCCGTTGCCGGCCACGTTGGATTTCCCCCGGCTGGCGCGCGCGGCGCTCGAGGACTTCCGTGCCGCGGGCATGCGGGTCGTGCGGACCACGGATGGCGTGGACGTCGGCCCGTAGCGAGGGGTGATGATGCCGCCCCGGGACTGGCCATCGCGGAGCAAGTGGGCCCGCTCGTGAGCCTCACGGTGGCGCGGGTCGCGCTGCGGACCTGGCACGTCCTGTCGGCCGAGGAGGCACGCGGGGCGCCCTTGCGCTGAGCCGTCAAGGCCTTGCTCCCAGGGGACGCGGCCGCCCGCGCCCCGGGGCAAGTGCGCCGGCCCACCCCGCTGGAGTGGTACCGTGGAGGCGCCGGGCGCGGGGCGTGGAAACGATGGCCGTGTGGGTACGCCCCCGTACGCAGCGTGTGTTAGCATCTCCCGTTCGTTCCCGGCGAGGCTGGGGACCTCCGCGTCGGTGAAGGGGGAGTCATGGCCGCTTCTATCAATCCGTCCGCGTTCAAGGTGCAGGTCGGGGCGCACGGCGCCGACGCCCTTTACGTCACGGGCGTCTCAGGCACCGAGGCGCTGAGCCACCTCTTCGACTTCCGGGTGGACTTCTTCGCCCGTGACGGCGAGCCCATCGCCACCTCGGAGCTCGTGGGCAAGGACGCGCTCCTCACCATCGCCATCCGCGACAGCGCGCCCCGCCACGTGCACGGCTGGGTGCGCGAGGTGGAGTCGCTGGGCATGAAGGCGGGCCGCCGCCGGTACCGCGCGCACGTGGTGCCCCGGCTGTGGCGCCTCACGCAGCAGCACCGCAGCCGCATCTTCCAGCACAAGTCGGTGCCGGACATCCTCAAGGCCGTCCTGGGCGAAGCGGGCGTGAAGACGCGGCAGGCGCTGTCGGGCAGCTACGCGGCCCGCGACTACTGCGTGCAGTACCGTGAGAGCGACTTCGCCTTCCTCAGCCGGCTGATGGAGTGGGAGGGCATCTTCTACTTCTTCGAGCACTCGGAGGACGGACACGTCCTGGTGCTGGGGGACAAGCCCAGCGCGCACGCGCCGTTGCCGCAGGGGCAGCAGCTCCCGCTGCGGCCCAGCCTGGGCAAGGAGGTGGTGGACGGCGAATACCTCTCCTCGCTGGAGCTGGTGCATCGCCTGCGGCCCGGCGCCGTGCACCTGAAGGACTTCGACTTCGAGAAGCCCAGCCTGGACATCTCCGGCAAGGCGCAGTCGCCCGAGGGCGTCACCGAGCTGGAGCTCTACGAGTACCCGGCGGGCTACGTGGAGCCGGGCGTGGGCAAGGCCGCGTCGAACGTGCGGTCCGAAGCGGCCAACATGGGCGGGCGCACGTTGATGGGGCAGGGCGTCGCGCCGCGCCTGACGCCGGGCTTCCTGTTGGAGGTCCAGGCCCCGGAGGATGGCACCTTCGCGGGGGAGTACCTGGTCACCGAGGTGACCCACTCCGGCACGCAGCCGGACGTCACGCCGGACAGCGAGGCGCTCCAGGGCGTCTACCGCAACCAGTACCAACTGCTGCCCAAGGACGTGCCCTACCGCCCCCGGCGGCTGACGCCGTTGCCGCAGCTCGCGGGCCCGCAGACGGCCACGGTGGTGGGACCCGCGGGTGAGGAGATCCACACCGACGCGCACGGGCGCATCAAGGTGCAGTTCCACTGGGACCGCGACGGCAAGCGCGACGACAAGGCGTCGTGCTGGGTCCGCGTGGGGCAGCCCTGGGGTGGCCCCGCCTGGGGCGACGTGTGGCTGCCGCGCATCGGTCAGGAGGTCATCGTCCGCTTCCTGGAAGGCGACCCGGACCGCCCGCTGGTGGCGGGGGCCGTCTACAACGGGACCAACACGGTGCCCTACGGCCTGCCGGATGAGAAGACGAAGTCCACGCGCAAGAGCGCCTCCAGCCTGGGCAGCGACGGCTTCAACGAGGTCCGGGTGGAGGACGCCACGGGCCAGGAAGAGGTCTTCACCCACGCGCAGAAGGACGAAGACCTGCTGACGGAGAACGACAAGGACCAGCAGGTGCGGGGCTACGAGGACCTGCTGGTGAAGAAGGACCGCAAGCGCACGGTGGAGGGCCACCAGGAGCTGCGCGTGGGCGCGGACGACGTGAGCGTCGTGGAGAAGAACCAGACGCTCCTGGTGCAAGGCAACCGCTCCACCACGACGACGCAGTCCCACTCCGAGGACGTGGAGGGCAACCAGGTGATGACGGTGGGCGGCAACCTCACCGGGCTGGTGCTCCAGGGCGCCATGGAGAACGTGGGCGCGGCGAAGGCCACCACCATTGGCGGCGCGTACAGCGTCAACGTGGCGCTGGCCTACAACGAGGCCACGGGCGGCGCGCGGGCGCTGCAGGTCGGCGCGGCGCACACCGAGCACGTGTTGGGCGTGCGGCAGGAGACGGTGGCCAAGGACAAGACGGTGGACGTGGGCGGCGGGTGGGACTTGCGCACCAAGGGCCAGCTGACGTTGACCATCGGCAAGGACTGGGACGAGGACATCGGCAAGAAGACGGGCATCTTCGTCACCGATGTCATGGCCGGCCTGTCCAAGAAGTTCGAGCTGAAGGCGGACACCTTCTCGCTCATCGTCGGGGACAACCTCATCCTCAAGATGGAGAAGTCCGGCAAGGTGACGTTCGCGCTCAAGACGCTCACCGTCGACGGCAAGGAAGTGAAGTTCAAGGGCGCGAAGGTGAAGATGGAGGCGGCGGGTTCGCTCAAGAGCGACAAGCGCAAGGCCGAGGAGCTGGAGCACCTCAAGGACCCGGACCCCGTCAACGTCGAGTTCACCCTCAAGGACATCAACGGCAAGCCCGTGAAGGACCAGCCCTTCGAGCTGCACATGCCCGACGGCAGCATCAAGAAGGGCAACGTGGACGGGAGCGGGAAGGCCCTGGTGGAGAAGGTCCCACCCGGCGACTACCGCGTCGTCTTCCCGGAGATGTCAGGCCGCATCAACAAGGGTTCCTGAGGCGGAACGGCCCGCGCGGGCTCACGCGCCAAATCGGATAGGCCACGATGGAAACGTACGTCGTCAAGGACGGGGACTCCCCCGACGCGATCGCGCAGAAGTACGGGTTCAAGGAATGGAAGCTCATCTACGAGCATCCGGACAACGGCGCCTTGCGCGCCACGCGCGGCGCCAACGAAATCAAGGCGGATGACCGCGTCCTCATCCCGGACCTGCCCGAGAACCAGGTCTCCGCCGGTGGGCCGCAGAGCCTCATCGCCACGTCGGGAAAGCCCCTGGTGCTGCCGCCCGTCCACTTCGACGCGCACATGCACATCATGAGCGGCAACTGCACGCCCATGCCCGCCATCGTCCAGATGATGGCGGACAAGGGCATGGGCGCCGTCATCGACACGGGCACCAGCCGCACCACCGTCAACCGCCTGGGGTGGTGGGTGGCGCGCGTGCCCTTCGGGCTCGCGCCGGAGATTGGGGACCTGTCGCACCGCACCACGCTGCGCATCGGTCAGGAGGCGGTGCGCCTCAACGACAGCCTCGTGGTGGACGAAATCAAGGTCATGTCCCACGGCATGGGCGGCGCCTCGACGTACGAGATCCCCGCGACCTTCCGCAGCTACCCCTCCACGAAGGGGCACTACGAGGCGCGCAAGTCCTATCTGGGCATGTCCGTGGTGCTCACCATGGACATGGATTACTGCCACCTGGACGGCTACCAGGGCGAGCCCGTCTACAGCACCGAGTCGACCGAGGACGGGCCGCGCATCACCTACCGGTGGCGCACCGACTCACACAAGCAGGGCGAGAAGATCGTCGCCAGCTCCTCCGAGGTGGACCTCCACGAGACGTGGACGCGGCAGATGCTGCACACCGCGCGCGCCGCGGCGGAGAACCCCTTCCGGCTGCTGCCGATGTATCACTTCGAGCCGCGCCGCTACATCAAGAGCGCCAAGAAGGAGGCGCCGTTCTCCAAGGTGGTGACGGCCTCGCAGGCCGCGCCCTTCCTGGGCTTCAAGATGTATTCGCCGCAGGGCTACATGCCCGTGGAGCGGCACTCGAAGGTGAAGGGGGTCCTGAGCTGGTTCTTCGGTGAGTGCGAGAAGAAGGACATCCCCATCATGACCCACTGCACGCCCGCGGGTTTCTACACGCACGAGCGGCGCTTCTACCTGGACAACGAGCCGGACGAGGCCATCCGCAAGGACGCGAAGTATGCGCCCGACAAGGACAAGCTCGCGGCCGCGGACAAGGCCATCCAGCAGGCGCGCGACCACCTCAAGGAGGTGGAGGACAGCTGGGTGAAGCGGAACATCCCGCTGAATGTCCGCCGCGCGAAGGGCGCCATCGAGGACGCGATTGAAGCGCGCGAGGCGGTGCTGAACCCGGGCCGGATGCGCTACTTCTACGAGAACTACGTGCACCCGGAGGCGTGGCGGCCGCTGCTCAAGTCGCACCCGAAGCTGCGGCTGTGTCTGGCGCACTTCGCCAGCGATGGGACCTTCTGGAACTGGCGCAAGGGCCTGACGGTCACCACGGACGCGCAGAAGATTGGCTACGACAAGAGCTGGATCGTCTCCATCATCGAGCTGTGCAAGGAGTACGAGAACTTCTACACGGACATCTCGTACCTGGACTTGATGGATGGCGAGAAGTGGAAGCTGCTCGCGGAGATCCTCCAGAAGCACCCGTGGATGTTGAAGAAGGTCATGTTCGGCACCGACTGGTACATGATCACCGCCGAGCCCGTGGCCTACGCGGACTGGTACAGCCGCACCCTGCGCGGCCTGGAGTTCATCCAGAAGCAGCTGCCCACGCAGGTGAACCTCTTCACCCAGTTCGCCACCGTCAATCCGACGCGCTTCTACCGGTTGATGGAGGTCGCGCCGAAGATGAAGGAGGGCCTGAAGACGCTCCAGGGCAACCTGTCCATCAAGGGCGCGCCGGTGGATTTGCTCGAGGACAACTTCACGACGTTGATGCGGCTGCAGAGCCCCCTGGAGCAGCTCGACAAGGCCGGCGGATTGGCCAGCGGCCCGATTCACTACACCGCTTCTTCGAAGCCAAAGTAGGAGCGCCCGTTCATGGATTCCAAGCCCACGCCGAACAACGCCGGAGGCGCCGCGCCCGGGAGCAAGGACCCGCTCCGCTTGACGCCCGGCATGCCGGGGCCCGCCGCGCCCCTGCGCATGCGCTCGCCGTTCCCGTGGAACAAGGTGGCGCTGCTCACGTCCATCCCCGAGCCGGACTCGGTGGCGGTCATCACCCTGGACGACACGCTGTGGCGGCTGAAGCTCGAGGGCGAAGAGGTTCGCCGCATCAAGCTGGATGACGAGTACGTGGAGCAGGTGTCCGGCGGGGAGCTGCACCCGCTGCCGCCGCCGTCGCCCACGCAGCTGGCGTACCTGCAGACGCGGCGGCTGGTCATCTACGACTTGAAGTGGCAGCTGGCCAAGACGTGGTCCCTGGCGGGGACGCTGGAGGAGGTTGCGTCTCGCGGCGCGTGGTTGTCCACGGAGCCGCCGGTGCTCGCGGTGGAGCTGGAGGACACGACGAACTTCCTCACCGAGGACCGCATCGACTTCCGGCTGCGCACGTGGCGCCTGAATGGCGACAAGCGCGCGCAGGTGGGCATGCTGGAGCTGGGCTCCGTCGTCGGCGCGGTGAAGTGGGACGCGGGCGCGGGGCTGGTCGCGGTGCAGCGGCCCGGCGCGCCGCTGGAGCTGTACGGGCCGGACCTGGCCAAGCCGCAGCCGGAGCATCCCCTGGCGCTCGCGCTGCGCAAGCTGGCGGTGGATGGCCTCGGCGTGCAGTCGTTGCGGCTGCATCACGCCCTGCCGGTGGCGCTGGTGGCGCTGGGCCGGGAGGAGGTGCCCAAGCGGGAGGAGGGGAAGCCGCCGCCCGAGGAGCCGGGCATCTGGCGGGTGTCGTGGGAGGGCGCGCCCACGGTGACGACGCGGGTGGCGCGCTACGCCTCGGGCGAGTCGGTGAGCCTGGGGGCGCTGTCCCCGGAGAACGACTGGGTGCATTACCGCGTGACGGATGCGTCGGGGAAGAACCCGCACCTCTACGTACAGCAGGTGGGCGCGGCGCTGAAGCCGCCCCTGGCGCTCGGGGCCGTGCCGGAGTCCGGCGTCGCGCTGCTGTGGACGGGGGGCGCGACGTCGCTCGTCATGTACGACGGGACGAAGGACGCGCTGGTGCAGTGGAAGCTGGCCGGTGCCGCGCCCGCGAAGCCGCCCGCGTCGCCCAAGCCAGACGGCAAGTGACGGTGGGGCGGCTCCGCGTGTGTTGATGCGCTGCGCGGCCCGTCGTGGGCCGCTCAGGCACGTATTGCGCTGAGGCTCCGCCGCGATGGGGACGCGCTTCGACGCGCCTCTCGGCACCGCGCGGCCCCTCGCGGGCCTCGATGTCGCGGGGCGTGCCCAGTGGGTTCGACACGCAACGATGGCGCGGCTCAGCGCGCCTTGAGGCGCTGCGCCGCCCACCGCGCGGCGGCCTCGCACAGCGCCGTCGCGGCGTCTTCGCCCGGGCGTGCCTGGGTGGCCAGCTCCACCACCTCGTGGAACAGGTCCAGCTCCAGCCCCTCGTCGCGGCGCACCTGTCCGGTGAAGAGCACCACCGGCGTGCCGTGCTCGCGCGCGAGCCGGGCGATGCCACCCGGGCCCTTGCCCAGGGACGTCTGCCGGTCGAAGCGGCCCTCGCCCGTGAGCACCACGTCCGCCATCAGCACGCGCCGCTCCAGCCCCAGCGCGCGGGACACCAGCTCGTAGCCCGGCACCAGCCGCGCCCCGGCGAGCGCCAACAACCCAAAGCCGAAGCCCCCCGCGGCCCCCGCGCCGGGCCAGCCCGCGGACGTCTCACCCAGCACCCCGGCCGCGTGCGCCAGCGCCGCTTCCAGCGCCTCCACCTCCGCCGCGTCCGCGCCTTTCTGCGGCCCGAAGAGCCGCGCCGCGCCATCCGGCCCCAGCAGCGGAGACGTGACGTCCGTGGCGCCCAGCAGCTCCACCGTGCCCAGCCGGGGGTGCCGCCCGCTCGCATCCACCGTGGCGAGCCGCGCCAGCGCCGCGCCCCCTGGCGGCAGCGGCTGTCCCGCCGCGTCCAGGAACCGGAAGCCCAGCGCGCTGAGCGCGCCCGTGCCCGCATCCGTGGTGGCGCTCCCGCCCAGCCCGACAATCAGCCGCTCGCAGCCCGACTCCAGGGCCGCGCGCATCAGCTCGCCGGTGCCGTAGGTGGACGCATGCGGTGCGTCGCGGGACTCGGGGGGCAGCAGCGACAGGCCGGACGCGGCGGCCATCTCCACCACCGCGGTGCGGCCGTTCTCCACGAGCGCCCAGTGGGCCTCCACCGGCGCGCCGAGCGGGCCCCGCACCACCCGCGAGTGACGTTCACCCCGCAGCCCCGCGAGCAGCGCCTCCACCGTTCCGGGGCCGCCGTCCGCCAGCGGTGCCACGTCCAGGACGACCTCGGGCGAGGACTCGCGGAGGCCCTTGGCCATGGCCTCGGCGGCCTCCGCGGCGGTCAATGTTCCCTTGAATTCCTGCGGTGCGACGAGCCAACGAGGAGAAATCACGATGGAGGGCTTGGCGGTTTCGGAGGTGTCCAGGGAACTCCAGAAGGCCAGGGGACCCGTACCGCGTCCTTCGCCTGCGAGAGTCCCCACCCCTGGCATACCACTCCCAGCGTCATTCCCACTCCTGGGGTGAGGCGTGTTTCATCGCTTCAATGTTTCAACGGTGTCTCTGTGACTCGAATTCCTGCAAAGGCTTGATTTGAAGGGAAGTAATTCAAGCTTTCTCCGCGGCGGACCAGGCCTCCGCGTGCCAGTCCAACAGGGGGCGCGGGGCCTTCAGTGAAGGGGCCACGCGCTGAGACACGCGCTCCAGCCGCTCCAGCAGGGTGGCCACCGCCTCCGCGGGTTGACGCGAGGGCCCTCGGATGCGCTCGCAGAAGAAGGTCCGGCAGCCGAAGGGCCGGTCCGCGTACACCGAGCAGCGCAGGCCGGTGGCGTCCAGGTAGGGGCAGCCCCCATCCGCGCGAGGGGGCGGCAGCGGACGGCCGCGTGACAGCAGCTCCCACTCGGGCTGCCACAACCAGGGCTGGCGCCGGGTGACGGCGAGCTGGCAGCACTCGCCGCTGGCCGGGCAGGAGTAGGGCGCGTAGGCCGCGTCCGCCTGGCGGTAGACGGCGCGCACTTCCTTCAGGGCGCGCTCCCGTTCGCGGGTGCCTCCCAGGGGGGCGTCGTCTTCCTCGTCCCAGTCGTCCCGCGTCCGCATGGCCGTGGCCTCAGAGCACCCGAAGCACGAAGCACTTCAGGTAGCGCGTCTCGCGCAGGTTGAGCAGCACGGGGTGGTCCCGGCCGGCGCCACGGCGCTCGATGATTTGCACGCGGCGGCGGGCGTCCGCGGCGGCGGAGGCGAGCATGTCCTCGAAGGCCTGTTCGTCCACATGGTACGTGCAGCTGGCGGAGATGAGGATGCCGCCGGGCCGCAGCAGTTGCAGGGCGCGGAGGTTGATTTCCTTGTACCCGCGCACCGCGGCGGGGATGGCGTCCTTGTTCTTGGCGAAGGACGGCGGGTCCAGGACGATGGTGTCGAAGCGCTTGCCCTCGTCCACCGCGTCGCGGAGGAAGTCGAAGGCGTTGGCCACCACCACGTCCAGGTTGTTCAGCTTGTTGGCCGCGGCGTTCTCCCGAAGCTGCGCCGACGCCGCTTCCGAGATTTCAATCGCCGTGACGTGCTGGGCCCGCGTGGCGAGCTGGAGCGCGAAGCCGCCGACGTACGAGAAGCAGTCCAGCGCCTCGCCCTGGGCGTACTGCGAGGCCAGGACGTGGTTCTCCCGCTGGTCCAGGAAGGCGCCCGTCTTCTGGCCCTCCAGCAGGTCCGCGCGCATCTTCACCAGGCCCTCGTCGAAGGACACCGGGCCGGGGCGCTCGCCCCGCAGCACGCCCTTCTCCGGGACGAGCCCCTCCAGGTTGCGCACGCCCACGTCGGAGCGGTTGATGATGCCGCGCGGGTTGAACTGCGCCTGCAGCAGGTCCGCGATGAGCTCCTTGCGCTGCTCCATGGCGGGGACCAGGAACTGCGCGCTGAGGAAGTCGCCGTAGCGGTCCACCACCAGGCCGGGCAGGCCGTCCGCCTCGCCATGCACCAGCCGGTACGTCTTCTCGCCGGGCAGCGCGAGCTTGCGCAGGCTGTCGGCGGCCAGCAGCCGCTCCCGGAAGAAGTCGGCGTCCACCGCGACGTCGTCGAAGCTGAGCCAGCGCAGGGAAATCTTCGAGTGCTTCGAATAGAAGGCCTTGCCGAGGAACCAGCCCCGGCTGTCCGTCACCCGCACCACCTCGCCGCCCGCCAGGCCCGGGTCGCCGTTGAGGTCCGCGCGGTAGATCCACGGGTGGCCCGCCTGCCAGCGCTCCACGCCGCGGCGCAGCAGGGACACCTGGGGGAGCCCATCCGGGCCCAGTTCGGGCTGCGTGCGGTCCGGGGCGGGCTTCTCGGGGCGGGCGTGGGGACGGCCCCGGCCCTGGGGCGGAGCGGGAGGCCGGGAGGCGCCTCGATGCGGGCGGGGAGGCTTGGATGAAGTCGGCATGGCTTTCGCGGCGTATACTCGCAACCCGCGTGAGATACGAGTTGCTCCTCCAGACGATGACGCCGGGCACGCCTTACGAGGCGGCGCGGGTGGATGCCCTCCTGACCCAGAAGGGCGCGACCGCCCGGCCGGACGGTGCCCGCCGGTGGTCCTTCAAACATGGCGACGTCGATATCGGCGAGCTGCGGGAGGGAGGCCAGGTCGTGGCCACCGAGCTGCGGATCGCCCTCTCGGACCGCACGGACCTGGTGAAGGAGGTGCTCGCGGAGGCCGTGGGGCTCGCCTCCCAGGCGGGTGTCCGGTTGATGGACCCCCAGTTGAGCCGCCCGCTGACCTCCCAGGACGACGCGGGGGTGGTGGAGCAGTACGTCCGCACCGCGCGCTACGCGGGTGAGGTGGCGGGCCTGCCCGACGCGCTCGGTGCCGGCAGCTACGCGATGGAGTCGTCCTCGACGGCGAAGGGCTTCCAGCTCTCCGGGCGTTTCCTGCTCATCGCCATGGGCATCCTGCTGGCCTTGTACCTGGTGGTCGACTCCCTGGTGGGCCAGCTCGGCGGGCGCTGACGCGATGCACGGGGGACCGGGGCTTGCGCGTCCGGTTCTCCAGCACGCTCACTCTCGAAGGGTTACCTTGGAGGCGTGTTCAGACTCCTGGTCATCACCTGCATCGTCCTGCCCATCCTCGAGCTGTATCTGCTCCTGGCCATTGGCCGGCAGATAGGCCCCATGCCCACGCTCGCCTGGGTGCTGGTGTCGGGCATGGTGGGCGCCGCGCTGTCCCGGCGGGAGAGCCGCCGGGTCCTTCGCCACTGGCGGGAGTCCATGGCGCGGGGTCAGGTGCCCGAGGAAGGCATCCTCAGCGGCGTGCTGGTGCTGGCGGGCGGCGTGCTGCTCATCATCCCCGGCGTCATCACCGACGTGATGGGTCTGTTGCTCCTGCTGCCCCCCGTGCGCCGCCTCATCTCCGCGCGCGTGCGCCGGACGCTGGAGCGGAAGGTGCGGGACGGCTCGATGCACGTCACGTCTTTCGGAGGCGGGGCCTTCGGGGGCGGCTTCCACACGTCGGTCGGCGGTCCCTTCCCGGGAGGCCCCGCGCCGCGCACGCCCTCCACCCGCGCCATCGAGGAGGACGCGGGCACCCAGGCCCGGCGTCCCCAGGAGCCGCAGGCGGAGGTGGACGCCGAGTTCACGGAAGAGGGCCCCAGCCGGAGGAGCTGAGCCCTCACGGGGGCATCAGCCGCCGCGCGAGCCCAGGCTGCCGACGCTGGCCTCCAGCGTGGTGGAGCCCGTGCGCCACGGCCGGGCCTGGTCCCGCAGCCAGCTGCCGATGCGGGCCACCAGCGCGCACCCCAGCAGCAGGCCCACGCCGATGCTCAGGGCGGCCGGCAGGCCCAGCGTGGGGCCGATGCGGCTGGACATGCCCGAGTAGCTGGCCCAGCCGTACACGATGGGCAGGTGCAGGACGTAGATCCACAGCGACAGGCGGCCCAGCGGGGCCAGCGTCCCGCTGACGCGCTGGGGCAGCAGGTTCACGAGGCCGAGCACCAGCAGGCCCTGTCCCACGCGGTAGGCCACGAGCCAGGCGCTGGCGGGGCCCCAATCGGCGGGCTGACCGCGCATGAACCAGATGAGCCCACCGCCCAGCACGGCCAGCGCCAGCCCCTGTGTCCAACCGGGGCGCAGCACGTTCAGCACATGCGCGGCGAGCGCCCCCGCGAAGAAGTAGCTGGCCCAGGGGAAGAAGGGGAAGCGGCTGGTACCCCCGCTGCCGATGAACTGGCGCAGCGGGCCGGGGAGCCCTTCGCCCAGGGACCACATCGTCGAAGACACCAGCGGCAGGGCCACCACCACCGCCACCAGCACCAGGCCGCGGCCCCAGCGGGCGGGGGCCAGGGCGAGCAGCGTGGCGCCGAAGAGCAGCGCGAAGCCGATGCACTGGAGCGCGTCGAAGGTGAGCACCGTCGTCAGCATCTTCTCGGTCCACCCCATGTGTCGCACGGCGGACCAGCCGGGCCAGTGCACGAGGTAACCCAGGAAGATGAGCAGGAGCGCGCGACGCAGCCGCTTGCCGTACGTGTCGCGCGCCGCGGTGGGCCGCGAGCCCAGCGCCGCCACCACCGCCCACCCGCTGACCAGCAGGAACAGCGGCGCGGTGATGCCGCGGAAGGTCCAGTAGGTCTGAATCCAGGGGTGCGCGCGAACGGCCGGCGACAGCAGCGCGTCCAGCGTGTGGCCCACGACCATCGCCAGCACGGCGAGCCCGCGGGCGCCGTCGAGGCCCGGGTGCCGGGTCTCCCGTTTCTGGAAGGTGAAGGTAGGGCCGAGCTGACTCACGCGGTCCCCAGCATAGGCCGTGACTCGGGCCACGTCTCGAAAACGCATGACCGCGCCAGGCCCTGCTTCACGCAGAGACAGGACGCCTTGACGGGTCGTGTGGTGCTACAGGGAGGGACATGCGCCTGCCTGGACACCTGTCATTCGGCCTGTGGCTCGTCGTGTCGACTGCTCCCGCCGCCCACGCGGCCTCGGGAGATGAGTGGTTCGGGCCCGACAAGCCCAAGCACTTCGCCGCGTGCTTCGTGCTCGCGGGCGCGGGGTATGGCGGCGGCGCGCTGCTCTTCGACGAGCCCTATGCGCGCTGGCTCACGGGCGCGGGGCTCGCCATGGGCGTGGGCGTGGCCAAGGAGCTGTACGACCTGGGCCGGGGCACGACGTTCTCCACGAAGGACCTGGCGTGGGACGCCATCGGCACGGCGTCCGGGCTCGCGGTGTCGTACGTGGTGGACCGGCTGCTCTTCGGAGGTCCGTCATCGCCGGAGGTGGCCCGGCGCGACTCAATGCTCCGGCGTCCCCCGGTGCGCTTCGTCGACGGCCTGGGGGGCGGAGACGTCCGGGGTGCCCTGGCCTCGCGCCTGGCGTTCGACGAGCTGTACCAGCTCCTCGCGTTGCAGCCGCGGGTCCACCGTCACCAGGGCGTCGCCCCGGCTGGTGGCGCTGGTGACGAGCACGGTGACCTTGCCGCGCGGGCACTGGTTCATGCAGCCGGAGGGCAGCACGCGGACGTGTTCGCCCAGGCCGCGGTCGGTGAGGGTGCCCTGGAGCCAGCGCGGCAGGTCCATCCCCCCGGCGCGGGCGCCGCCCTTCACGAGGCACTTCCGGCAGACGAGCACCTCCACGTCCTCCACCGGTCCACCGGCACTGTCGTCCCGCATCCATCCTCCAGAGGGTTGTCGTCACCGCGTGCCGCCGGGGCGCTCCTGCCCGGTGACGCCCCGGTGGCCGGTGCCCGGGCGCCCGCCGTCGTGTTGGCTGGGGCACGGGAGAAGCCTGAGACGTGGAGGTAGCGCGCTGTCGGGAATCCCGCAGCCCCCCTCGGCTGTCCGGGTGCTCTCCGAGGGGGAATGCACCCCGGTGACTGATAGGTTCGGAAAGCGGGCGTGCGGGGTTGTCACGTCGCGGCGTTTCTCGGGCGCCCCTTGCTGGTAGCTTGCGCGGCGCAATGGGAGCGGCCATGGAGGGCCTCATGTTCCGGAACCGGTGGGTGTCGCTGCTGTCGCTGTCTGCCCTGGGCGCAGGTTCGCTCGTGGGGTGTGAGCGGACGCCGCCGCCCGCGGCGCCCGTGGCCGCGCCGGAGCCGGAGAAGCTGCCCGCGCCCAAGCCGATGACGCCCGAGCAGTTGGCGCACTTCTTCAAGCCGCTGCCCGTGCGCAAGGACGCGCCGCCCCCGCCCGAGGACACCGACGCCCAGGTGGCGCTGGGCCGCATGCTCTACTTCGAGCCGCGCCTGTCGAAGAACCACGACGTGTCCTGCAACACCTGCCACGGCCTGACGAGCTTCGGCGTGGACAACAAGGCGCTGTCGGACGGGCACAAGGGCCTGAAGGGCACGCGCAACTCGCCCACCGTGTACAACGCGGCGGGGCACATCGCGCAGTTCTGGGACGGGCGCGCGGACACGCTGGAGGCCCAGGCGACGGGGCCCATCCTCAATCCGGTGGAGATGGCCATGCCGGACGAGAAGCGCGTGCTGGCCACGCTGACCTCCATCCCGGAGTACACGAAGCGCTTCCGCGAGGCCTTCCCGGGCGACAAGAAGCCGGTGAGCATGGCCAACGCGGCGCGCGCCATCGCCGCCTTCGAGCGCAAGCTCGTCACGAAGTCGCGCTTCGACGCCTTCGTGGGCGGCCAGCACGACGCGCTCACGGAGCAGGAGCAGCGCGGCCTCCAGCTCTTCGCCACCACCGGCTGCACCACCTGCCACAACGGACCGGCCGTGGGCGGGACGTCCTTCCAGAAGCTGGGCCTCATCGAGGACTACCCCGGGCTGAAGGACGCGGGCCGCTTCGACGCCACGCAGAGCGAGGATGACCGGGGCAAGTTCCGGGTGCCCACGCTGCTCAACGTGGAGAAGACGGGCCCCTACCTGCATGACGGCAGCGTGGTGGAGCTGCCCCAGATGGTGCGGCTGATGGCGAAGCACCAGCTGGCGCGCACGCTGACGGACCCCGAGGTGGACGACCTGGTCGCCTTCCTCAAGAGCCTGACGGGGGAGCTGCCCCCGGCGGAGTTCATCTCCGCGCCGGAGCTTCCCCCCAGCACCGCGAAGACGCCCAAGGCGGACCCGTCTTGATACGTGCGCGGCGCCCCGGGCGTTGCTAAGCAGCGGAGCCCATGGACCGAATGCTCTTCCACGCCCACTCCGGGCTCCGCTATCTGGTGCTGCTGGCCGGTATCCTGGCCCTCGCGTACTTCGCTTTCGGGCTCGCCACGAAGAAGCCCTTCGACAAGCTGGGGCGCATCCTGGGCTCCGCGTATTCGGGCCTGCTCCAGCTCCAGGTGCTCCTGGGCGTGGGCGTGCTGGTGACGCGCGGCTACTACCCGGCGCTCATCGGTCACATCGTGATGATGGTGCTCGCCGCGGGCGTCGCGCAGGCCACGCTGTCCATCAACCGCCGCAAGCCGCAGCCGGTCTTCGTGCTGCCGCTGGTGGGCGTGTTGGTGTCCCTCGTCTTCATCATCGGCGGCATCATGGCCATTGGCCGGGGCGTCTTCACCTCGACGGCGATGTGAGCCGCGCCGGGTAAATGCTGCGCTGAAGCACCCCGCGCGGCGCAAATGCTGCGCTCCCACGGCCAACGCCCACGCATGACTGCCTGGGTGTTGGCCGTTCGTCATTCTGGCCTTCGCATTGCAATTCGTGTCGAGCGTGCCGGGCAGTGAGCCCGGCCTCCCTTCGAGGAGGGGCACGCGGCGATGCGGACACACGCCCAGGAAGGACGACCGCGAAGTGCTCGGCGGCGCGTCCCCATCATCCCGCTGCTGGCGGCGCTGACGGCGCCAGCGGCGGCGTCGGCGCAGGGCGCGGCACAGGGCGCCGCGCTCTTCACGCAGCGCTGCGCCACCTGCCACACGGTGGGCGAGGGCGACCGCGTGGGCCCGGACCTGCACGGGGTGATGGAGCGGCGCGACGAAGCGTGGGTGACGCGCTTCATCACCCGTCCGGGCGAGGTCATCGACTCGGGCGACGCGGTGGCCACCGCGCTGCTGGCTCAGTTCAACGGCATCCGCATGCCGGACCAGCAGCTCACGTCGGAGGAGCGCAGCGCCCTCTACGCCTTCTTTCGCGACTGCATGCAGAAGGGGAAGGGCGGTTGCAAGCCCTCGCCCGCGGCGAAGATGGGGACGGACGGGACGCCCGAGGAGATTGCCCGGGGCCGCCGCCTGTTCGAGGGCACGGAGGCCCTGGCCAAGGGCGGCCCCGCCTGCTTCGGCTGTCACGACGTGCGCGGCCTGGGCGTGGCGGGCGGCGGCACGCTGGGGCCCAACCTCACCTTCACCTTCGCGCGCTTGGGCGAGCGGGGCATGCGGCCCGCGCTGGCGAAGCTGGACACGCCGATGATGGGCGCGCTGTACGCGAAGGCGCCGCTGGAGGAGGAGGAGCAGTACGCCCTCAAGGCTTTCCTCGCGGAGGCGTCGCGGGACGGCAGCAAGCCTCGCGCGGACCGGGACTTCTTCTACCTGGGGCTCGTCGGCGCGCTGGCGGTGCTCGGGTTCATGGGCGTCGCCTACGGCGCGGCGTCGAAGCGAGGTCTGCCGTGAGCGACACCTTCTTCACCGTCATCCCCTACGTGGCGGCGGGCGTGGCCGTGGCGGGCGTGGCGCGGCGGTGGCTGTCGCGCGCGCCCGCGGCCAGGCCCGCGCCGGTGGCGCCCTGGACGACCTCGGGACGGGCTGTTGTCGGCGGGGCCGCCATCGTGGCCCTCAACCACGCGTTGGGGCTGTTGGCGCCCCGGGCGATGCAGGCCTTCAACGCGTCTCCGGGACGGCTCTTCACCCTGGAGGCGGTGAGCCTCATCGGGGGATTGCTGCTCCTGTGGGGGCTCGCGGGCCTGACGCTGCGCCGCGTTCGCGAGGGGCAGTGGGGGGCCGCTGGCTTGTTGGGGCTGCTGCTTCTTCAATCCCTCTCCGGCGTCGTCCTGGCGGTGTCCCTGCGCTGGGGCTCGGCCTGGTACGTCCACGTGGTGGTGCCGTACCTGCGGTCGGTGTTCGCCTTCCAGCCGGACGCGACGCTGCTGGCGCAGGCGCCCTTCATCGTCCAACTGCACACCCTGTCCGGGATGGTGCTGCTGGCGCTGGCCCCCTTCATCCGCGCGCGGCCCCAGCCTGTCACCGCGCCCTTGCTCGTCACGCCCCGGGAGGAGACCGCCGGCTGACGCGGCGGCGCACCCGTCATGAAAGACGCCTCGACTCGCATCCCGTGCCGTGCCCTCGCCGCAGGCTGGTTGGGCCCGCTGGCCGCGCTCGCCCTCGCCGGGTGCAGCGGTCCGGTGAACAACCAGCAGGGCTACATGCCCGAGCAGCCCGTGGCCTTCTCGCACGCCGTCCACGCCGGCCAATACGGCCTGGACTGCCAGTACTGCCACGTCGGCGCGGAGAAGAGCCGCCACGCCGGCGTGCCCTCCACCAGCGTGTGCATGAACTGCCACACGCAGGTGAAGACGGACTCGCCTGAAATCAAGAAGGTGGCCGCCGCGGTGGCGGAGAACACGCCGCTGGCGTGGGTGCGCATCCACCGCCTGCCGGACCACGCGTACTTCAACCACGCCAGCCACGTGGGCGCGGGCCTGGAGTGTCAGAACTGCCACGGGCCCGTGCAGGAGATGGTTCGCGTGGAGCAGAAGGAGCCCATGACGATGGGCTGGTGCCTGGACTGCCACCGCGAGACGGCGGCGAAGCAGGTGTCGGCCCCGCCGCCCTCCGCGCCCCGGTCGGGCGAGCTGCTGGCCCTGTCCTCCGGCGTGCCCGCCCCGGAGCCCTTGAAGGCCCCCCGCGTCCTGCAGCCCCCCACGGACTGCTCGAGCTGCCACCGCTGAGGAGTCCCACCCATGTCCGACCCACTTCCCAAGTACTGGCAGAGCCTGGCCGAGCGCGCGAGCGACCCGGGCTTCCTCACCCAGGCGCAGGATGAATTCGCGGAGCCGCTGCCCGTGGGCGTCGCCGCCACGCCGCCGGATGCGAACAGTCGCCGCGACTTCTTCAAGCTGATGGGCCTGAGCGCCGCCGCGGCGATGGTGGCCTGCCAGCGCGCGCCGGTTCAGAAAATCATCCCCTACGTGGCGCGGCCCGACGAAGTCACGCCCGGTTTGGCGCTCTGGTACGCGTCCACCTGCAACGGGTGCAGCGCGCGGTGCGGCCTGTTGCTCAAGACGCGCGATGGCCGCCCCATCAAGGTGGAGGGCAACGACGAACATCCCGTGTCGCGTGGTGGCGTCTGCGCGGTGGGGCAGGCGTCGGTGCTGTCGCTCTACGACGCGAGCCGCGCCCGCTTCCCCACGCGGGACGCGAAGCGGGTGGCCTGGGCGGAGCTGGACGCGGACGTCACGCAGGCCCTGCGCGAGGCCAGCGACGCGGGGCAGGGCATCCGCGTGGTGCTCCCGTGGCACCTGGGGCCCACCGCGGAGGCGGCCGTGAAGCGCTTCCTCGCCGCGTACCCCACCGCGCGCACCGTGCGCGATGAACCCCTGGGCGAGCTGGCCGCCATCGCCGAGGCCCACCGGGTCACGCACGGCGTGCACGCCGTCCCGGACTACCGCTTCGACAAGGCCACCGTCATCGCGAGCTTCGGCGCGGACTTCCTGGGCACGTGGGTGTCGCCCGTGGCCTTCACCCGCCAGTACACGGAGGCCCGCGACGCGGCCGGTCAGCGGAAGATGGCGCGGCACTACCAGGTCGAGCCGATGATGACGCTCACGGGCGCCGCCGCCGACCGCCGCTTCGTGGTGGCGCCGTCCGAGCTGCGGCTCGTGTTGGCGGACCTGGTGCGCCGGTTGGCGGTGAAGGCGGGGCGTGAGCTGCCCGGCCTGCCGTCGGCTCCACCGCTCACGCTGGAGGAGTCCGCGAAGGAGGAGCTGGCGGAGGCGCTCTGGGCGCAGCGTCAGGGGGCCCTGGTGGTGGCGGGAGGAGACGACGTGGCCACGCAGGTGTTGGTCAACGCCGCCAACGCGCTCTTGGGCAGCGAGGGCCGCACGGTCTCTCTGGCGGACGGCACGGCGCTGGACGCGGACGCGCTGTCGCTGGAGGCCCTGCTGACGGAGCTGCGCGCGGCGACGGTGGGGGCGGTGCTCTTCCTGGGCGCCAACCCTGTCTACACGGACCCTCGGGGGGAGGAGCTGGCCGCGCTGCTGAAGCAGGTGCCGCTCACCTTGTCCACCAGCGACCGGCGCGACGAGACGGTCGTCCACGTGGGCCTGCACGCGCCGGAGCCCACGGCGCTGGAGTCCTGGGGGGACGCGGAGGTGCGCCGGGGCGTCGTGTCCCTGCGTCAGCCGGCGGTGGCGCCGCTGCACGAGACGCGCAGCGCGGTGGAATCGCTGCTCCAATGGGCGGGGGCGCCCCAGCCGCACTACGACTTCCTCCGCGCGCGGTGGGAGGCGGAGGTCTTCCCCCAGGCGGGCGGGGTGTCCTTCAGCGCCTTCTGGGACGACGCGCTTCGCCGGGGCGTGGTGTTGCTGCCAGTGCCCCTGGCCGAGGCGCCGGCCTTCCGCGAGGAGGGGCTCGCGAAGGCCTGGAAGGGCGCGGCCCGGCCGCCGGGTGAGTGGGAGCTGGTGCTGTACCCCACGGTGGCGGTGCGCGACGGCGCGCCCGCCAACAACGGTTGGCTCCAGGAGGTGGCGGACCCCATCACCAAGGCGACGTGGGGCAACCCCGCGTGCATCGCTCCGGCCCGCGCGAAGGCGCTGGGGTTGAAGGACGGCGACGTGGTGAAGGTGCGCGCGGGCGACAGGACGGTGTCGGTGCCCGTACTGGTGCAGGCGGGGACGCACCCCGCCGTCATCGCCGTGCCGGTGGGCTACGGCCGCACGCACGCGGGCCGGGTGGCGAATGGCATTGGCGTCAACGCGTACCCGCTGACGGCGGTGCGGGAAGGGCGCGCCCGCCACGCCGTGCCGGGCGTCACGGTGGAGGCCACGGGGGCGCGGCAGCCGCTGGCGCTCACGCAGACGCACCACCGGCTGGAGGGGCGCCCGCACGTGCGAGAGGCGGAGCTGGCCGCCTTCCTGGCCAACCCTCGCGCGGGCAATGAGGTGCAGGCGGGCCACGGCGGGGGAGGGCACTCGCTCTCCATGTGGTCCGGCCACGAATACAACGGCCACCGCTGGGCGCTCGCGGTGGACCTGAGCGCCTGCACGGGGTGCTCGGCCTGCGTGGTGTCGTGCCAGGCGGAGAACAACATCCCCAGCGTGGGCCGCGACGAGGTGCTGCGCCGGCGCGAGATGCACTGGATGCGCATCGACCGGTACTACCAGGGCGACGAGGCCAACCCCCAGGTCGTCCACCAGCCGATGATGTGCCAGCACTGCGAGAACGCGCCGTGCGAGACGGTGTGCCCGGTGCTGGCCACGGTGCACTCCAGCGAGGGCCTCAACCAGCAGGTCTACAACCGCTGCGTGGGGACGCGGTACTGCGCGAACAACTGCCCCACCAAGGTCCGCCGCTTCAACTGGTTCGACTACCCGCATGACGAGCCGCTGGAGCGGATGGTCCTCAACCCGGACGTGGTGGTGCGCAGCCGGGGCGTCATGGAGAAGTGCTCGCTGTGCGTGCAGCGCATCCAGGAGACGAAGGCCGCGGCGAACCGCGAGGGCCGCCCGCTGCGCGACGGGGAAATCCAGACGGCGTGTCAGCAGAGCTGCCCCGCGAAGGCCATCCACTTCGGGGACGTGAATGACCCCGACAGCCAGGTGGCGCGGCTCGCGAAGGACGGCCGCGCGTTCCGGTTGCTCGAGGAGCTGAACATCGGGTCGTCCATCACCTACCTCACGAAGATCCGGAACACCGGGTCGGGAAGCGGCGCATGAGCCACCAACATCTGTCCTCGCTGCGCGAGCCGCTCGTCACCGAGCCGCGCACCCTGGGCCAGCTCACCGAGGAAATCTGCGCTCCCATGGAGCGGCCTCCCACGTGGAAGTGGTGGGTGGCCTTCGGCATCGCGGTGGCCGTGCTGGGCACGGGCGCCGGCATCGTCGGCTACCAGGTGGCCACGGGCATCGGCGTGTGGGGGCTCAACAAGACGATTGGCTGGGCCTTCGACATCACCAACTTCGTGTTCTGGGTGGGCATTGGCCACGCGGGCACGCTCATCTCCGCCATCCTCTTCCTCTTCCGGCAGAAGTGGCGCACCAGCATCAACCGCGCGGCGGAGGCGATGACGCTGTTCGCCGTGATGTGCGCGGCGCTCTTCCCCGTCATCCACATGGGCCGGCCCTGGCTGGCCTTCTGGGTGATGCCGTATCCGAACGACCGCGGCAGCCTGTGGGTGAACTTCCGCTCGCCGCTCCTGTGGGACGTGTTCGCCATCTCCACGTACTTCACCGTGTCGGCGGTGTTCTGGTACGTGGGCCTGATTCCGGACCTGGCCACGGTGCGTGACAGGGCGAAGGCGGGCCTCCGCAAGGCCGTCTTCAAGGTGATGTCGCTGGGGTGGACGGGCTCGCACCGGACGTGGAGCCGCTACGAGACGGTGTACCTGCTGCTCGCGGGGCTGGCCACGCCGCTGGTGCTCAGCGTGCACACCATCGTCTCCATGGACTTCGCCACGTCGGTCATCCCCGGCTGGCACACCACCATCTTCCCGCCGTACTTCGTCGCGGGCGCGGTGTTCAGCGGCTTCGCCATGGTGCTGACGCTGATGATCATCACCCGCGTGGTGCTGGGCTACGAGCACCTCATCACGCTGCGCCACCTGGAGAACATGACGAAGATCATCATCGTCACGGGCGGCCTGGTGTCGCTGGCGTACGCGACGGAGTTCTTCATCGCCTGGTACTCGGGCAACCCCTACGAGCGCTTCGCCTTCATGAACCGCGCCTTCGGCCCCTACGCCTGGGCTTACTGGATCATGGTGACGTGCAACGTGGTGTCGCCGCACCTCTTCTGGTTCAAGAAGATCCGCACCTCGCCCGCGGCCATCTTCGCCCTGTCGCTGGTCATCAACGTGGGCATGTGGTTCGAGCGCTTCGTCATCATCGTCACCAGCCTCCACCGCGACTTCCTGCCGTCGAGCTGGGCCATGTACACGCCGACGATGGTGGAGGTGGGCACCTTCATCGGGACCTTCGGCCTCTTCTTCACGCTGTTCCTGCTCTTCGTCCGCGTGCTGCCCATCATCTCCATCGGCGAGGTGAAGAGCGTGCTGGGCTTCGCTCGTGACGGGCATGAAGCGCCGCAGCACCCGCCCGCGAAGCCTGTCGCCGAGGAGCCGCACCCCGTGGCTCACCGGCCCGTCGCGGCGGTGCCCCTGGCCATCGCCACCCGAAAGGACGCACCCGTATGAGCGCCCCGGTTCTCATCGGCTACTTCGACAGTGAGGCGCAGGTGCTGGACGCCACCCGGGCGGTGCGCGAGGCGGGCTTCGTGCTCCACGACGTGTACACGCCATACGCGGTGCACGGCCTGGATGACGCCATGGGCCTGAAGCCCAGCCGCCTCACGTGGGTGTGCTTCGGCGGCGGGCTGCTGGGGTGCACGCTGGCGCTGTCGCTCCAGCTCTACACCAGCGTGGTGAGCTGGCCGCTCAACGTGGGCGGCAAGCCCTTCAACTCGTTCCCCGCGTTCATCCCGGTGTCCTTCGAACTCACGGTGCTGTTCGCCGCGCTGTCCACGGTGGCGGCCTTCCTGCTGCGCGCGAAGCTCTTCCCGGGGAGCCGGCGCTCGGTGTTGCCGCGCGTCACGGATGACCGGTTCGCCATCGCGGTGGCCCCGCGCGAGGCCCCGTCCGAGCTGGACGCGGCCGAGGACCTGATGCGCCGCCACGGCGCGGTGGCGACGGACCTGCTGGAGGAGGTGGCGTCGTGAGAAGGCTCCACCTGGGCGTGGCGTTTCTGTGTCTGAGCGTCGCGGGCTGCGAGCAGGACGAGACGCGGCCCAACTTCGAGTACGCACCGGACATGGTGTCCTCCGTGCCGTACGACACCTTCGCGGCGAACCCCGTCACCGTGGACGGCAAGACGCTGCTGGCGCCAGTGAAGGGCACGGTGCCGCGGGGGCACCAGCCGCTGCACCTGGCCGCGGGGCCGGAGGAGGCCGTGCGGGCGGGGCGAGAGGTCCAGAACCCCTATCCCGCGTCGCCGGAGGTCCTGGCCCGGGGGAAGGTGGCGTTCTCGCGCTACTGCGGTCCGTGTCACGGCCCGGAGGGGCTGGGAGACGGGCTCGTCACGGCGCGCTTCCCCATGCCGCCCTCGCTGCTGGGGGAGCGCGCGAAGCAGCTCCCGGACGGGCAGGTGTTTCACATCATCACCCACGGGCAGGGGCTGATGCCGGCCCACGGCTCGCAGGTGGCTCCGGAGGACCGGTGGAAGATCGTCCACTACGTCCGGACCTTGCAGGACCCCGCGCGGACGGCGCGGAAGGACGTGCCATGAGCGCTGAGACGCATGAGGAGGCCGTTGTTTCGACGAGCGGCTTCGAGGTTCCTCCCGCCGTGCACCGCGCGGCGCAGGTGCTGGCTGGCGTGGGCCTGGGCATCCTGGTGGCGGGGCTGGCCATCGCCCGGGAGCGCGCCCTGGCAAGCCTGCTCACCAGCGGCTTCTACTTCCTCTGTCTGGGCCTGGGAGGCGCGGTGTTCCTCGCGCTGATGTACGTGGCCAACGCGGGCTGGTTCACGGTGTTCAAGCGCGTCCCCGAGGCCTTCGCGGCCTATGTGCCCTGGGGCGCGGTGTCCATCCTGGCGCTGCTTCCCTTCGTGGCCTCGCTGTATCCGTGGGCGAAGCCGGGCGTGATGGAGACGGACCACCTGCTGCACGAGAAGGCCGCGTTCCTCAACGTGCCCTTCTTCGCGGCGCGCATGGTGGTGATGCTGGCGCTGTGGACGGGCTTCACGTGGATGCTGCGGCGCATCTCGCTGCGGCAGGACGCGGAGCGCTCGCCGGAGCTGGCGGGGCGCAACGTGAAGGTGTCCGCGCTGTTCCTGGTGGTCTTCGCGCTGACCTTCTGCCTGGCCGCGTTCGATTGGCTGATGACCCTGGAGCCGCACTGGTTCAGCACCATCTACGCGCTCTACAACTTCGCGGGCCTGCTCAGCTCCACGGTGTCGGCGATGACGGTCGCGGCGATTCTGCTCCACCGCGCGGGCGCGCTGCCGCAGCTCAACACCAGCCACCTGCACGACCTGGGCAAGCTGATGTTTGCCTTCGCCACGCTGTGGGCCTACCTGTGGTTCTCGCAATACCTGCTCATCTGGTACGCGAACATCCCGGAGGAGACCGTCTACTTCGTCACCCGGACGCACGGCACGTGGGCGGTGGCCTTCTACGCGAACATCGTCCTCAACTGGGCGCTGCCCTTCGTGCTGCTGCTGCCTCGGCCCGCGAAGCGCAATCCGTCGCACCTGCTGCGCGTAGCGGCCATCCTCCTGGTGGGGCGCTGGCTGGACGTGTACCTGATGGTGGCGCCGGGGGGGCAGCCCGACGGCGTGGCCCTGGGCGTGTTCGAGCTCGCGGGCTTCGTGGGCATGGCGGCGCTCTTCACGCTGGCCGTGACGCGGACGGTGCGCTCGACTCCGATGGTGCCGGTGGGTGACCCGTACCTGGTGGAGAGTCTGCACCACCACACCTGAGCTGGGTTTGAAGAAAAGGGAGCGGTGGATGCCTCGATGGCGGGGCCTCCCCGGAAGCCCGCTCCCCAACGCGACGCCGTCCGTCCTCCTCGACGGGCGGCGTTGCCCTTTCCTGCGCAGAGGGTAGGGTGTCGCATGGCCTATTCCTCTCCTGGACACGCACCCCTCCGAGTGGCCTTGCTGGGCTACGGCATCGCGGGCAGGCACATCCACACGCCGCTGATTCAAGGTGTGGAAGGACTGGTGCTCCAGGTCGTGGCCTCACGGCAGGAAGAGGCCGTGCGCTCCACGCTGCCGCACGTCACCCTCTGCACCTCGCATGAGGCCGGGGCGACGCACCCTGACGTCGACCTGGTCGTCATCGCCACGGCGAATGACCTGCACGCGCCGCTGGCGGAGGCCGCGCTCAAGGCGGGGAAGCACGTCGTCGTGGACAAGCCGTTCACCATTACCCTGGCCGAAGCCCGCGCGCTGCGCTCCCTGGCGGAGTCCCGGGGCCTGCTCCTCTCGGTGTTCCACAACCGGCGCTGGGACACAGATTTCCAGGCGCTGAAGGCGTTGCTGGCGGAAGGCACCCTGGGCCACGTCGCGCATGTCGAGTCGCGCTTCGACCGGTTCCGTCCCGAGGTCCGCGCGCAGTGGCGGGAGCAGGGGGTTCCTGGCGCGGGCGTGTGGTTCGACCTGGGGCCGCACCTCGTCGACCAGGCGCTGGACCTGTTTGGATTGCCGGAGTCGGTGTCCGGCACGCGCGCGGCGCTGCGAGAGGGCGCCTTCGTGGATGACTGGTTCCAGTACACGCTGGCCTACCCGAGGCGGCAGGTGGTGCTCCAGGCCTCCATGGTCATCGCGGCGATGACGCCTCGCTTCGCCGTGCATGGCTCGCGGGGCTCGTGGCTCACGGTGGGCCGCGATCAGCAGGTGCCCCGGCTGGTGATGGGGGGCCCGCCGGAAGGTCTCGCTTGGCACGGGGCTTCGTCACCCGCACAAGAGGGCTCGCCCACCGTCGCTTCGGCGGGCGACTACCGGCAGTACTACGCGGGCATCCGGGATGCCCTGAACGGGGGGGCGCGCAACCCCGTGACGCCCATTCAAGCCGTGGCGGTGCAGGCCGTGTTGGAGGCGGGCATCAAGGCGCAGGAGAGTGGCCGTGCGCAGCCGCTGGCGCTCACCGACGCGGAGCGCGCCGCCTTCGACGCCAGCGGGGATTGATTCACACTCCTGTGCCTGCCCAACGGGCGAACGCGGACAATGAGAGGATCTTTACCCTGAGAGACTGCCCATCAGGGCCTCCGAAGTGGCCCTTCTTCCCGGGTGCAGCGCGGGGGGCAGGAGGGCGGCACGCGACCTCCGACGCAGGCGCTGCTTGATTCGCGCCCAAGGGGATGCCTACTCCTAGTGGCGTCGTGGACGCTCCCTGTCCCCGCGCGTCACCCTGAGGTGCCCTTGAGCTCGAAGAAGCCCGGCCGTAACGACCCGTGTCCCTGTGGCAGTGGCAAGAAGTACAAGGTCTGCCATGCCACCGAGGACCGGGCCCGCGCCGCGCCGCCCGCCGCCCCAGCCGCGCCCCTGCGGGCCGACCTGGAGGCGGCCATGGAAGTGCTGGGTGACCCCGACGTGTCCAAGCTGTCCGGCGCCCTGGAGCGGCTGGCGGACCTGCTGACGGACTGGGGCCCCGTGCCCGGCCTGCGCTTCGACGTGAAGGCCTTCTCCGAGCACGTGGGCAAGGAGCTGGCCCGGCTGTCGGAGAACGCGGACCAGGACGCCTCCACCGCCCGGCGTGAGCTGCTGGTGGGGACGGTCCGCGAGTTGGGGACGCCGGCCTTCCTGGCGTCGCTGGGCGCCGCGCTGATGGCGAAGATGTCCACGCCAGGACTGTCCGCCGAGGACCGGAGGGCCATTGGCGTGGGCGCGCTGCTGGCGTCCGCGTCGAAGCGGATGGGCAAGGCCCGGCCGGAGGACATCCCCGTGCTGGACGTCGTCTTCGACGTGCAGTTCCGCGAGTGGAGCTCCCGGCACAAGGAGCTGTCCCAGAAGTACGAGACGCTCGTGAAGGGACTGGAGGAGGACTCCCTCTCCGACGAGGCGAAGGAGGCCCTCCAGCAGGCCCGGGGCGGTGACGTGGCCGCGCTGCTCAAGTACGTGCAGGAGGACCCGGCGCTGGCCGAGCGCATCGCGCGTGAGGCCAAGGAGCGGGCCGCCCGCGTGGAAGCGTGGCTGCGGGCCTCGACGTCGCCGGCCGTCTTCTCTCCCGAGGAGGAGCTGTGGCTCACCTGCGCGCTCTGGGAGCCGATGCAGGCGCTGAAGAACCTGCCCGCGGGCACGGAGCCCTCGGTGCGCCGCGACGCGGTGACGGCGCTGATGCGGGCGGTGAAGGGCGCGCTCGATGACGACTTCCTCGCGGGCTTGCTCGACCGGCTGCGTGAGAAGGCGAAGGACGCGGCGGATGAAGCCGCCCAGACGGCGTACGTGGACGCCGCCATCGCCTTCGAGGCGGAGCCCGCCCGGATGACGCTCGCCGCGCTGCTCACGGCGCGGAAGGAAGCCGAAGGGCGCTCGGCCGAGGAGATGGTGGCGCTGGCCGACCTCAAGGCGCTCACCGCGTGGACGCCGGAGGCCTTCGAGCCCTACCGCGCGCTCTTGCTGAGCATGGGCCTGCCGGCCGCAGCCGCGCGCATCGAGCGCTGCCAGGCGTGGCTCGAGGAGCACCCGGTGAAGCTGCGCGCCGAGCAGGTCTGAGCCCCGCCGGAGTCAGGACGTCTCGGGCCGGCGACGGCGCGGGGCGTCCACGGGGCGCACGTTGTTCACGTCGAGCATGTGCGTGGTGGGCGCCCATGCGTCGTAGAGCACCGTGACATCCTGCCCCACCTCGGCGTGGAGGAGGGCATCCCCGAACGCGGACACCTTGTGGATGCCTTTGTGCACGGTGCCGTGCTCGTCCGCGAACTGATAGGTGATGAAGACGCCTCCGTTCCGGTGTTGCTTGTGCTCGATGCGGACGACGCGCCCGATGACCGCGACTCCCTCCGACAACAGGCCTCGGTTCGTTCGGAGGTTCCGGAAGCCGTGCCACATCATCCCCACGCCGATGCCGAGGAAACCGAGGGCGAGGATGGCCAGGGGGATGGGCGGAATGGGCCAGGGCCGGGGACTGACGTCGCCCGCGTCGTGGGTGGCCTGGGACGTGTCGGCCACCTCGGCCGGTCGTGGCTTCATCATGCCGAGCGTCGTGCTCAGCCCGAGCGCGGCCACGAGGGTGCCAACAATCAGAAGGGCCGCGGGGCTCTCGCGTGGCTTCATCCCCGAGAGTCTAAATGCGCGCGTGCATGGGTGAAAACGCCGCGGCTCCAGGCCCTCGCTCGGAGAACCACGCCAGGGCCCGGTCCCAGAGCGGGAGGGCCTTGTTCCGGAAGTACCCCACATGCCCGATGGGACCCAGCTCGCGCGGGTCGATGTTCACGCGCTCGATGGTGGCTCGAGGGTAGGCGTTCAGCAGGAACGCGTCGCGGGAGCTCGGCGGGGCCCACGCATCGTCCAGGGCGTTGACGGCGACGATGGGGACTCGAACCTGGGCGCACTGCCGCGCCAGCTCCGGCGCGGCCGGGTCGTCGAGGAAGTAGCGGGGGAACTGGCACCAGCGGCGCCACTGCCGGTACACGTCGAGCGGCAGGTCTTCTCCCATGCCGAGCAGACTCCACGGCAGGTATCCCTTCCAGCGAACGATGGGCGGGAGCACGACGTTCCAGAGCATCCAGACCCGGGCGCGCTCCAAAGGGGGCATCCATCCGTGCCACCCCGCGCCTGCGCCGAACACCTGGCAGCCCGCGATGCGGTGGTGGTTGGGGATGAGCCCCAGCGCATGGCCTCCGAACGAATGCGCGACGACGAAGAGCGGGAGGCCGTCGTCCGGGATTGCTTCGACCGCGGCGGCCAGGTCGAGCCTCGCCCAGTCGAGGAACGACGCCTGGAAGCCCACGAGGGGCGTGGACTTCGAGCGGCCGATGCCTCGGTAGTCGAAGGTCAGCGTCTCGAAGCCACCCTGGGCCGCATGCGCCGCGAAGCGTGCATAGAAGGTCTGCGGCACGGCGGTCGCGCCCGCGACGAGGATGCGCCCGCGAAGAGGCGCCGTGGCCGCGAAACGGGTGGCGCCGAGGGAGAAGCCATCCGACGCGGACAGCGCGGTGGCGTCTCCGCGTAGGAACTCGGTTTGCAATGGCATGGGTGAAGCCCGCGTCCCGGTCAGCGGCCCCGGAAAGTCGGGGGCCTCTTTTCGAAGAAGGCGGAGATGGCCTCCTGGGCGTCCTCCGTCGTCGCGAGCTGCTGAATCGCGGGCAGGAGCTTCGCCGCGGCCGCACGCTCACCTTCGAGCACGGCGGCCCTCGCGCTCTCCAGCGTCGCCTGGATGGCGAGGGGCGCCTTCGAAGCGATGCGCGCCGCGAGTCCCATCGCGGTGTCCATCAGCGCCTCCCTCGAGACGACGCGCTGCACGAGCCCCAGCCGGTGGGCTTCACGTGCGTCGAGCGCGTCACCCGTCAGCAGGTACTGCATCGCGTTGCCCCAGCCCATGGTCCGCACCCAGCGGGCCGTGCCGCCGCCGAAGGGGAAGATGCCGCGGTCGATTTCAATCTGCTCGAAGGTGGCGTCCTCGGAGGCCACCGTGATGTCGGCCGCGAGCATCAGCTCGATGCCCAGCGTGAGGCACTTGCCATGCACCGCGATGATGAGCGGCTTGGTCCTCGCGGGCCCGTGCGTCGCCCACGGGTCGATGCCCGCCGAGCTGAACAGCGTCTGCGCGTCCCCGAGCCTGGGGAACACATCCATCAGGTCGAGCCCCGCCGTGAACATGGGGCCATGGGCGAAGATGACGCTGGCGCGCACGTGCTCGTCGGCCTCCGCTCGCGCCAGCGCGGCCGAGAGCTGCTCGATGAACGCGATGTTCATCGCGTTCCGCTTCTCGGGGCGGTTCAGTCCAATCTTCCGCACGAACCCTTCGGTCTCTTCCGTGACGAGCGTGCTCATGGGCCCTTCCTCCTGACGAGTGACTGCGTTGGGGTGGTGGGAGGCGCGTCCGGACGGAGGCACCGCCATGCGGCGTCGGCGAAGACCTTCTCGATGCCGGGTTTGAGCTCGACGTGGCCACCCGCCCAGCCACGCAGCAGCTCCTGCGCGGGCCCGAGCATCAGCGGCATGTAGGCCGAGGGCGGCAGGGCCAGGAGCTCGCCTGCCTGGGCGAAGTCCTTCATCCGGCTGAAGCCCTCGCGGACGAAGTCTCCGGTCGCGGATTGGATTTCCGGCCCGGCCGCCGCCACGGCTTCCTCGCGGCGCATGCGCAGCAAATAGCGCGCGGCCTCGGGGTGCTCGCGGGACCAGGCGATGTGGTGGGTGACGACCGCCCGCACGAAGTCTTCCGCGCCGTGCTTCTTCTCCAGGCGCGCCCGCAGCGACTCCTGATGGAGCCGCAGACAGTCGATGTACAGCGCCACCGCGATGCCTTCCTTCGCACCGAAGTGGTGGTAGACGCTGCCCACGCTGGCGCCGCTGACCTTGCGGATGTCCTCGATGGTCGTCGCGGCCCACCCCAGCCGGGAGAAGCACTCCAGCGCGGCATCCAGGATGGCACGACGGCTCTGCTCACCCGTCGCACTGCGGCGTTTGCGCTCCATGACTAGAATCTGATTCTAGAACCAGATTCTAGTCAAGGGACCTGCAGGGCAGTGCCCAGCGCTCGCTCGCCTACACCGTCGCGGCGCGGACGAGCCGCAGGACGACCGTGAAGTGGAGCGCGGCGCCGACCAGCGTCAGCGCATGGAACACCTCGTGGTAGCCGAAGACACCGGGCTTGAGGTTCGGCCGCTTCAGGGCATACGCGACGGCGCCCGCCGTGTAGGCGACGCCACCCGCGAGGATGAGCGTCAACTGGTTGCCCGTGAGGGCTTGCCGCGCTTCCTCGAAATACGGAACCAGCGTCCAGCCGACGGCGACGGCCAGCGCCGCCGTCACCACCTTGGGCGCTTGAATCCAGAACAGCGACTGAAGGACGCCGGCGAGCGCGCCCGCCCAGATGAGGAGCAGCAGCCGGTCACCCGTGGCCCCCGCGATTCCGAGCAGCGCGACGGGCGTATAGGTGCCCGCGATGAGGATGAAGATGGACGCGTGGTCCATGCGCCGCATCCACGTCCGCCCGCGCGTGGACCAGTTCACCCGGTGGTAGGTCGCGCTGACCGAGAACAACACCACCAGGCTGACCGCGAACACCGCCGCGGCGGCCGCGGCCCGGTCCGTCGGTGCCATCGAGACGAGCACCAGGCCCGCGCCCAGCGCCCCCGTGGCGGCGAACTGGTGGAGGACTCCTCGCAGCTTCGGCTTCTCTGGAACCTGGATGCTCAAGCGCGGTCCCACGTTTCGGAGGTGACGAGGAGGGGGTGCGCGGCTGCGTCGTGCAAGACGGCTCGGCGAGATGCGGGGTACATGTCAGGCTCCAGCTCCACCGGTGGGTTACCAGTTGGTAGGTTCCGGTTGGGTAAGTTACCGTTGGGTAGGTTGGAGGTCAACGTGGCGACGAAGAAGCGGCTGTCGGGTGCCGATCGGCGCATCCAGTTGATGGGGGTCGGGCGGGGCGTGTTCGCCTCGAAGGGCTACGAGGCGACGTCCATCGAGGAGGTGGCCCAGAAGGCGGGGGTGTCGAAGCCCATCGTCTATGAGCACTTCGGCGCGAAGGAGGGGCTCTACGCGGCCATCGTGGACCGGGAGATGGATGACCTGGTGACGCGCGTGTCGGAGAGCATCGCCACGGGCACGCCTCGCGAGCGGTTCGAGCGGGCGGTGCTGGCCTTCATGACGTACGCCAAGGAGGAGCCCGCGGGCTTCGCGGTGATGACGCGCGATTCACCGCTGGCGGCCGGACGGCGGGGGCTGACGCGCGTCATCGACGACCTGGCGCTGCGAGTCTCTGACATCTTCAAGGCCGAGTTCGAGGATGCCGGCTACAACCCCAAGGTCGCGCCCATCTACGCGAACGCGCTGGTGGGCATGGTGACGCAGGTGGGCCAGTGGTGGGCGGAGGACGGGCGCTCCTTCTCCATCGACCATGTCGCGAGCCACGTCGCGGCGCTCGGATGGATGGGCTTGCGGCACCTGCCGAAGGAGCCGGCGCCCTCGGGTGGACGCCGCGCCTCGAAGCGGCGCGGCGGGTGAGGTGGGCCTCGCCGCCCGTCCGGGGAGGCGCGTGGGAAACTGGTGGAAAGGCTCGACCTGGAGCATGGTCCGCGTTGCTCCGTGGACTCATTTCTCCGCTCCCCCTTCCATTGGCTCTGGCTGCGCTGGTTCTCCATCTCCCCGCCAATGCTGCTGGCGCTCTCCTTCGCGGTCCTCATCGCGGTGGGGACGGCGGGGTTGCTGTGGCTCCCGGCCCTGTACACGGGACCGCGCCTGGGCTTCCTCGACGCGCTCTTCACCATGACCAGCGCGGTGTGCGTGACGGGCCTCTCCGTCGTGGACACGGCGACGGCCTTCACCCGCTGGGGGCACCTGTGGCTGCTCCTCTTCGTCCAGTTGGGGGGGCTGGGGCTCGTCACCCTCACCACGCTCGTCATCGGCGCGCTGGGCCGGAGGCTGTCGCTTCGCAGCGAGGTCATCGTCGGCGCGCCCATTGACTACACGCACCGGGAGAACGTGCTGTCCCTGACGCTGCGGGTCGCGCGCTTCACCCTGGCCGTGGAGGCGCTGGGGGCGCTGGTGCTGTGGCTGCTGTGGCTGCCACGCTTCGGCTGGAAGGAGGCTGCCTGGCACGCCGCCTTCCATGCGGTCAGCGCCTTCTGCAACGCAGGCTTCTCCACGTTCAGTGATTCGATGGTGGGCTTCAACCGGGCGCCGCTCACGCTCCTGGTCATCTCCGGCCTCATCATCCTGGGGAGCCTGGGCTACCTGTCCAGCGAGGAGACGCTGCGCTGGTGGCGCAACCGGGGCCAGCGCTCGCGGCGGATGAGCGTGCACACCTTCGCGGCGTTGCTCGTCACCGGCGTCCTCCTGGTGGGGGGCACCTTGCTCTTCGCGCTCTTCGAGTGGCGGGGGACGCTGGCGCCCCTGGGGTATGTGGACCGGGTGGTCAACGCCTGGTTCTTGTCCGCCACGGCGCGCACGGCGGGCTTCAGCAGCGTGAGCTACTCCGAGCTGAGCAACGCGAGCGGCTTTCTCACCATCCTGCTGATGGTCGTGGGCGGCAGCCCTGGCTCCACCTCGGGCGGCTTGAAGACGACGACACTGGCGGTGCTGGCCGCGCTCGCATTCACACGCATCCGAGGGCGCCGCCACGCCGAGCTGCACGGCCGTGCCATCCCGGAGGGCACCATCGAGCGCACCGTGTCGCTGGCCCTCATTGCCTTTAGCGTCATGACCGCCGCCGTCTTCCTCCTCAGCTTCACGGAGGGCCAGGGCGCGCAGTCGGTGCAGGCCGCCCGCGCCAGCTTCCTGCCCGTGTTCTTCGAGGTGGTCAGCGCCTTCTGCACGGTGGGGTTGACCATGGACGTGTCGCCCTCCTTGAGCGTGGCGGGCAAGCTGCAAGTCATCGGGTTGATGTTCGTGGGAAGGCTGGGGCCCCTGTCCTTCTTCGCGGCCCTCAGCCTGCGCGCCCGGACGCACCTGCGGCATGTGCGCCCCGCGCAAGAAGACCTCATCGTTGGTTGAGGAGCATGGATGAAGCGCATCATCGTGGTAGGGCTGGGAAACTTCGGTGCCGTCATCGCGGCGCGGCTGCACGAGCAGGGGCATGACGTCATCGCCATCGACCCGCGGCCGGCGGTGGTGGACGCCCTGGGCTCTCGCGTGTCCAAGGCCATGGTGGGAGACGCCACCCAGCGTCAGGTCCTGGAGGAAGTGGGGGCGCGCGGCGCGGACGCGGCCATCGTCTCCACCGGCGAGGACCTCTCGGCCAGCATCCTCGCGCTGCTCGCGCTGCGGGACACCGGCATCCAGGACATCTACGTGAAGGTCCGCTCGGACGACCACGCCCGCATCGCGAACGCGCTGGGCGCAGCCGAGAGCATCTTCCCGGAGCGGGAGAGCGCCTTGGGACTGGCCAGCCGCATCACCAGCGGGCGGCTCCTGCAGTACGTGCAGTTGGGCCCGGAGTTCGGCCTCCAGGAGATGCCGGTGCCGGAGGCCTGGTATGGAAAGAGCCTGCGCGTGCTCGCCCTGCCGCAGCGCTACCGCGTGCACGTCGTCGCCGTGCATGACGTGCTCCAGGACCGCATGCTCCCCGTGCCGGACCCGGACCGGCTGCTCACCCCGTCAGACGCGCTGCTGGTCGCGGGCGAGCCCTCGGCGCTCGAGGCGGTGGCCGCGCTGCGCTGACGCCTCGGCCCGGCTCAGTGCGGCCCGTGGCCCTGGGGCCCTTCGCGCCGGGCCTCCGCCGCGACCCTGTCATCCTCGAAGCCTCGGGAGACGTTGGCGTCGAGCAGGGCACGCTGGCGAAGCAGCTCCCCGCGTCGGAAGTCCGGCGCCACCCGCAGCAGGTCCTCCAGCAGGAATCGCAGGCGGCGGGCCACCTGGATGGAGCCCTCGCCGTATTCGCGAATCTCATCCAGGGACAGCCGCACGTAGTCGTCGAAGCCGGGGCGCGGGCAGACGAGCCGCAGCGCGCCGTGCTCGTCCAGCCGGTGCGGGCTCGGGAAGCGCCGGAGGACCAGCCGGCGCAGCAGGTCATGAAGTGGGTCGATGGCCTGGACGGCCGTGGACGGGTCGTTGATTCCAGCGGAGAGGGCGCGCTCGGCCACGTCGACGAGCTGTCGGAAGCCAAAGGCGGTGTCCTGCTGGAGCGTGCGTTCACGGCCAAACTCGACCGCGCCCAGGACGGCCTTGACGTCGAGTTCGCCCGCGTCGCCCCAGACCTCGAAGAGCGCGCTCCCGTGGGGCACGAAGTCGCCCACCATCGGCACCACGGCGAGCGTGACGCCCGCGCGCCGCGCGTGGGTCATCAGCTGGTCCTCGTCCACGGTGATGAGCACGCCGGAGCCGCCCTCATGCGGGAGCACGAGTGAGGGCGCCCCCTGGGGCCCCCCCGCATGGCCCTCGTCCGCCGCGTCGAGGCCGACGCCCTCCGGATACATGCGCTCCAGCGTCTCGCACGTCTCGTCGTGGATGCGGGAGAGGATGACCACGGCCCGGATGGATTGGGCCACGTGGTGGATGTAGAAGATGAAGGCCCCCACGCAGAGCAACGCGAGCATCACGGCGAGCCAGACGGAGAGCGACGGGACGTTGCTCGTGATTCCCAGATGCTCCGACGTGCCCCGGACGGTGCGCAGCCCCAGCAGGGCATAGACGAAGGTGCCCGTGAAGATGCCCAGGGCGACCTGGCTCTTCCGGTCCCTCAGGAACGTGCGGAGGATGCGCGGAGAGTACTGGTTGCTGGCCTGTTGAAGCACCAGGATGGTGACGGAGAAGACGAGGCCCGCGAACGTCAGCATCGAGGACGCCACGGCTGACAGCACGGAGCGCGCGCCCTCGGGGCCTCCTTGGAAGAGGTACCAGTCATTCTCGTGGTGCGTCAGGCGAGCGTCCAGCGCCTGGGCGAACTGGGACAGTCCCATGGCGGCGACCACGCAGAGCGCGGGGACGACCCAGTAGCTCGTGCCGAGCCGCTCTGCGAAGCGTGTGAGCCGGAGCTTCATGATGGCCGCGTGTGTCTCCCCGCCCAGCCGGTGGGCCCAGTGCCTCGCTCACTCCTCCGTCCCAATCTGGGGATGACGCCGTCGGGAAGAAAGGGGATGACAGGTGGGCCGGTCCCGGAACCCACTGGCCCCCGACGGCCACCTGCGTTCGCCTGGGGCCTCAGTGGCAGCTCGGCGTGCCTCCGGTGTTACCCACGGCGCGGTAGACGAGCACCGCCGCCGCCGCCAGGGGCACCGCCCGTTGGAGCAGCAGGGTCATCCACTTCGGGCGGTGCTTCCACAGCGCAGCCTGGAGCTGCGCCCCCAGCAAGGCGGGCAGGCCGCCGAGCGCGAACGCGGCGAGCACCCGCGCGCCGCCCCCGAACGACCCGCTCGCCAGCGCCACCGCGAAGACGCCGTAGAGCAGGCCGCAAGGGAGCAGCGGGGTGACCGCACCCATTGCGCTCGCGCGGCCCGCCCACGAAAACTTTGCGCCCCAGCGCGTCACGTGCCGCGCGAGGTTCGCCAGGCCCGGCAGCGGCCGCAGGCGCTTTCCCAGCTCCAGCGCGGAGGCGACGAGGGCCACCGCCATCAGCCAGGGAAGGTAGGGGCGCGTGGACACCGCCAGCGCCTGCGTGACGCCTCCGCCCAGCAGGCCCAGCGCGCCGCCCACGAGGGCATAGGCGCCCAGGCGAGCTCCCTGGTAGGCGAAGACGGCCTTGCGCCGCTCCGGTCCGGGGATGGCGGGCAGGCCCGCGCAGGCCAGCGGTCCGCACATGAGGAGGCAGTGCACGCTCCCCGTGAGCCCCACCACGAAGGCGCCCAGCGCGCCGGCGACGACGCTGGGTTCGGTGGTGCGAAGCAGGGCGGTGAGCGCGGCGGGTTCGAGCGACATGCGCACGGTGCATCGCAACAGGCATGCCGTTCGCAAGGTGACACCGTGAATGCCTGCCCCCATCCCATCGGAGCCTGCTCCGGCCGCCTGTCTCCACTGCGGCAGCCCCGTTCCTCCCGGGAGCGCGACGCGCGGCTTCTGCTGCGTGGGGTGCGAAGCCGTGCATGGCCTGCTCGTGGAGCAGGGACTCACGCGCTACTACCAGCTCGCGCAAGGAAAGACGGCCCCCGCGCCCGAGCCGCGCAAGGAACGCGCGTTCGCGTGGCTGGAGCCGCTCCTCCGCCGCGCCGAGTCGCTTCCGGGCCCCCTGTGCGCGCTCGAGCTGGATGTGCAGGGCATCCACTGCGCCGCGTGTGTGTGGCTGATGAACGAGCTGTTCCGCCGGCAGCCGGGAGGGGCGGGCCTGGCGGTGGACCCGGCGCTGGGCAAGCTGCGGATGCAGTGGCGGCGCGGTGCCTTCGACGTGGCGGAGTTCCTGCGCGGCGTGGAGGGCTTTGGCTACCGCTTCGGCCCCAGCCGCAAGCGCCCGGAGCGCACGAGCCTGGACCTGCCCATCCGTCTGGGCATCTGCGCCGCGCTGTCGATGAACGTGATGCTGTTCTCGGTGAGCTTCTACGTGGGGCTCACGCCGGAGGATGGCGATGTCTTCCGCCTCTTCACGCGGCTGAGCCTGTGGCTGTCGACCGCCGTGGTGGTGGTGGGCGGCTGGCCCTTCTTCCGCTCCGCGCTCCAGGGCTTGCGGCGCGGCGTGCTGCACCTGGACCTGCCCATCGCGCTGGGCATCCTGCTGGTGTTCGGCATGTCGCTGGCGCAGGCGCGAGGCGGGCGGGGTGACCTGGCGTACTTCGACACGCTCAACACCTTCGTCACGTTGATGCTGGTTGGGCGGTGGCTCCAGCAGCGCGTGTTGGAGCGCAACCGCCGCTTCCTGCTGGACGACGACGGCGCGGAGGGGCTCTTCGTTCGCAGGGAGGAGGGCACGCGGCTCGCCACCGTGCGCGCCGCCGAGGTGGCGGAGGGGGACGTGCTCGTCATCGCGTCGGGGGACCTGGTCCCCGTGGACGCGGTGTTGCTCGACGCGGGCGCCCGCGTGACCACGGATTGGATGACGGGCGAGCCCGGCGAGCGCGCGGTGGGGCAGGGCGAGGCGTTGCCCGCGGGGGCGTTCAACGCCGGGCGCGTGGCCGTGCGTGTCCAGGCGAAGCAGGCCTTCACCGACTCGCCGCTGGTGGCGCTGCTCCGCCGGGCGCCGATGGAAGCGGGCGGCCCCGCGCTGCACACGCGCTTCTGGGACCGCGTGTCGCGCCGGTGGGTCGTCACGGTGCTCTTCGTCTCCGCGTTGGGGCTCGCGCTGTGGTGGCCCGCCGGGCCGGACAAGGCGCTGGAGGTGGCGGTGGCGCTGCTGGTGGTGACGTGCCCGTGCGCCATCGGCATCGCCACGCCGCTGGCCTACGAGCTGGTCCAGGCGCGCCTGCGCCGGGGCGGCTTCTTCATCCGGAGCACGGACCTGCTGGACCGGCTGCCGCGCGTGCGCAAGGTGCTCTTCGACAAGACAGGGACGCTGACGCTGGGGCGGCTGGAGTTGGTGGACCGCGCTGCCGTGGTGGGGCTGACGCCCGCAACGCGGGACATCGCCTTCGACCTGGTGTCGCGCAGCAACCACCCCGCGAGCCGTTGCCTCGCGGCCGCGTTGGCGCGTGAAGGCGCGCGCTTCAATCCAGAGGCGCGGGTGGCGGAGCACGCGGGGCAGGGGTTGGAGCTGATGCACGGAGTTGTCCGGTGGCGGCTGGGCCGCTCGGCCTGGGCCACCGAGCCTCGGCCGGCGGCGCCACGTTCCGATGTGCCGACCCGGACGTTCGCGGCGGACGTGCCCATGAAGGAGGGCAGCGCCGCCAGCGTGGACGCCGGGGACACGGCATCGCCCGCTGGCGCAGACGTGGTGGCGCCCGGGCCGCTTCGCGCGGGAGGCCGGTCCCCGAATCCCACGGCGCGCATGGCGGTCCTCCTCTCCGGTGCGGGGCTCGCGGCGGGGCCCGTGCTCACGCGGGACGGTGTGCCGGTGGCTTTCTTCCAGCTCCGGGAGTCGGTGCGCCCCGACGCGCGCCGCGAGGTCCAGGCGCTCCAGGCCGAGGGCCGCGAGGTGTGGCTCATCTCCGGGGACCACTCGGGCCGTGTGGATGCGATGGCCACCGCGCTGGGCATCCCCGCCGAGCACACCCTGAGCGGTCAGCGCCCCGAGGACAAGGCCGAGGCCGTCGCGAAGCTGGACGCGGCGGACACGCTGTACCTGGGCGACGGCGTCAACGACAGCCTCGCCTTCGAGCGGGCGCTCTGCGCGGGGACGCCCGCCATCGACCGTCCGGTGATGCCGGGCAAGAGCGACTTCTTCCTGCTGGGGGAAGGGCTGGGCTCCATCCGCGAGGCCCTGCGGCTCTCGGTGCGCCTGCGGCGCGTCGTGCGGCGGCTGCTGGCGCTGGCCCTTGGCTACAACGGGGTGGCCGTCTCCGTATGCCTCGCGGGGTGGATGACGCCGCTGCGCGCCGCGGTGGCCATGCCCGCCACCAGCCTGGCCACCGTGCTCTTCACGGTGTGGTGGCTGTCCGCCTCACGCGAGCGCGCCGCTGTCACGCCCACGCCGCCGCTGCGGGAGGTGCCGGTATGAACGTCCTCGTCCTCCAGGTCTTCGTGAGCCTGATGCTCGTCGCCAGCTCGGTGCTGCTGTTCGTCTACAGCGTGCGCCACCGCGACCACGAGCACGCCGACCGGCTCTCGCTCTTCCCGCTCGAGGACGACAGCGCCCGTCCGGCGCCTGGCGCCCCCGAGCCCCCGTCCTCCGCTTCCCAGGAGTGAAGCCGTGCATCAGCAACGAATCATCTATGACGACACCACGGTCCGGCGCTTCATCCTCGCGTCGGTGCTGTTCGGCATCGTGGGCATGGCGGTAGGGGCCTTGGTGGCCAGCCAGCTCGCCTGGTGGCAGGCGAACCTGGGCATCCCCTACACGACGTACTCCCGCCTGCGCCCGCTGCACACGAACGCGGTCATCTTCGCCTTCGTGGGCAACATGATGTTCGCGGGCATCTACTACTCCACGCAGCGTCTGTTGAAGACGCGCATGGCGTCGGACCTGCTCTCGAAGATTCACTTCTGGGGCTGGCAGCTCATCATCGTCGCCGCGGCGATTTCGCTGCCGCTGGGCATCACCACCTCCAAGGAGTACGCGGAGCTGGAGTGGCCCATCGACCTGGCCATCACCGTCATCTGGGTCGTCTTCGCCATCAACTTCTTCTGGACGCTGGCGAAGCGCCACGAGAAGAACCTCTACGTCGCCATCTGGTTCTACATCGCGACCATCGTCACGGTGGCGGTGCTCCACATCGTCAACAGCCTGGCGTTGCCGCTGTCGCCGCTGAAGAGCTACTCCGTCTTCGCGGGCGTCCAGGACGCGCTGGTGCAGTGGTGGTACGGCCACAACGCCGTCGCCTTCTTCCTCACCACGCCCATCCTGGGCATCATGTATTACTTCCTGCCCAAGGCGGCGGAGCGGCCGGTGTATTCGTACCGGCTGTCCATCATCCACTTCTGGGCCCTGGTCTTCATCTACATCTGGGCCGGTCCGCACCACCTGCTCTACACGGCGCTGCCAGACTGGGCGCAGTCGCTGGGCATGATTTTCAGCGTCATGCTGTGGGCACCGTCGTGGGGCGGCATGCTCAACGGCCTGCTCACGCTCAAGGGCGCCTGGTACAAGCTGCGCGAGGACCCCGTCCTCAAGTTCCTCATCGCGGGCGTCACCTTCTACGGCATGGCCACCTTCGAGGGGCCGCTGCTGTCCATCAAGTCGGTGAGCGCGTTGGGCCACTACACGGATTGGATTGTCGGCCACGTCCACAGCGGCGCGCTGGGTTGGAACGGCTTCATGGCGGCCGGCATGTTCTACTGGCTGGTGCCCAGGCTGTACGGCACGAAGCTGCACTCGACCCGGTCGGCGGACGCGCACTTCTGGCTCGGGACGGTGGGCATCCTCCTCTACATGGTGTCGATGTGGATCAGCGGCGTCACGCAGGGCCTCATGTGGCGCGCGGCGAACCCGGACGGCACGCTGCTCTACCCGAACTTCGTGGAGACGCTGCTGGCCATCCGGCCCATGTACATCGTCCGCTTCGTCGGCGGGTCCATGTACCTGGTGGGCTTCGTCATGATGGCGTGGAACCTGTGGAAGACGGCCCGCGCCGGCAAGGCCGTGGACGGGGAGACCACGATCGTGGTGGAGCCGCCCGCGCCCGCCACCGAGCCCGCTCCCGCGAGCGCGCCGAAGCCCGGCTGGGTGCAGGTCGTCACCGGCCGGCCGCTGATCTTCGCCATCGCCATCCTCACGGTGACGATGTTCCTGGGATGGGCGCAGCCGGTGCGCGCGCTGGTGTTGATGGGCGCCATCGTCGTGCTGGGCGAGTTCGCCTGGATGGTCACCCGCCGCGACCGCGAGGCGGGCCGCCCGTCCTGGTTCGGGCTCATCGAGGGCCGGCCGCTGGCCTTCACCGTGCTGACGCTCATCGCCATCTTGATTGGCGGCGTGGCGGAGCTGCTGCCCACCATCATGCTCAAGCAGGCGGTGCCGGCGCACGGTCAGGCGCAGGCGCCGTACTCGCCGCTGGAGCTCCAGGGCCGCGACCTCTACGTCCGTGAGGGCTGCTACACCTGTCATTCGCAGATGATTCGTCCCTTCGTGGCGGAGACGCAGCGCTACGGCGACGTGTCCCGCGCGGAGGAGTTCATCTACGACCACCCCTTCCAGTGGGGCAGCAAGCGCACGGGGCCCGACCTGCACCGGCTGGGCGGCAAGTACCCGAACCTCTGGCACTACACGCACATGATGGACCCTCGGGCGACGAGCCCCGGCTCCAACATGCCGCCGTACCCGTGGCTGGCCGAGCAGCGCATCACCGTGAAGGACGCGCCCAAGAAGCTGGCGCTGATGCAGCGGCTGGGCGTGCCCTATTCGAACGCGGACGTGGACGGCGCCGAGGTCCGGCAGAAGGCGCAGGCGGAGGTCATCACCGCGGACCTGGCCACGCAGGGCGTCCAGGTGGCGTGGGATTCGGAGATGGTGGCCATCATCGCCTACCTCCAGCGCCTGGGCCGGGGACCGCAGGACCTGCCCGCGCCGCCGGAGAAGGCGCCCGAGTCCCCGGGCCGCCTGCCCGCGGCCACCATCGCCAGTGAGGAGGCTCGCTGATGTACAAGCAATTCTATCAGGGGATGTCGCTCACCGAGCTGCCCCTCTTCGCGCTGGTCCTGTTCATCGCGGTGTTCCTCGGCGTCGTCGCGTGGCTGTTCGTGGCGCGGCGCAGTGGTGACTACGACGCGCTCGCGCGCATGCCGTTGAGTGAGCGGGGGGAGGGCGGCCATGAGTGACAAGTCGCTGGTGCACTCTGTCTATGACGGCATCGAGGAGCACGACAACCATCTGCCCAACTGGTGGCTGTTCATCCTCTGGACGTCGATTGTCTTCAGCGCGGGGTATTGGTTCTGGTTCCACATCGCGGAGGCGGGGCCGGACCAGCTCGGGGAGTACGCCGCCGAGTCCGCGGAGGTGGCGAAGCGCGCCTCCGGCAGCACGCCCGCGTCGGACGACATGCTGCTCACGCTCGCCAAGGACTCGGGCGTGCTGGACAGCGGCAAGCAGGTGTTCCAGGCGAACTGCGCGGCCTGTCACGGCGCCCAGGGGCAGGGGCTCATCGGGCCGAACCTGACGGATGCGTACTGGATGCACGGCGGCTCGCCCATGGCCATCCACCGCGTCGTGGCGGACGGCGTGGTGGCCAAGGGCATGCCCGCGTGGGAGCGCACCCTGGGCGCCGAGCGCGTCAAGGCCGTCACCGCGTACCTGCTCACGCTCAAGGGGACGGACGTCCCCGGGGGCAAGGCGCCCCAGGGCGAACCCGAGCAGCTGTAGTTCACGGAGGGGACGCAGTCATGTCGGCGGCACCGCAGCGAAACGGCCCACGCATCGACCAGCTCTCGTCCATCCACGCGGATGGCTCACGGCTGGCGCTTCATCCGGCGGATGTCCGAGGCCGGTTCATCACGAAGCGGCGGCTTGGCTTCGCGGTGCTCATCGCCATCTACCTGGCCCTCCCACTGGTGGAGGTGGGGGGGCACCCTGCGGTGCACCTGGACGTGGCCGCGCGCCGCTTCTACCTCTTCGGCGGCACATACAACGCGCAGGACTTCTGGCGCGTCCTGTTCCTGGTGACGTCGGTGGGCTTCGGCCTGCTGTTCTTCACCGCGTGGCTGGGGCGCGTCTGGTGTGGTTGGGCGTGTCCCCAGACGGTGTTCCTGGAGGCCGTCTATCGGCCCATCGAGCGGTTCTTCGACGGCCCTCGGGAGCGGAGGCTCAAGGCGGGACGTGAGCCCTGGACGCCCGCTCGCGTGGGACGCGCGGTGCTCAAGCATGGCGCGTATGTCGCGGTGTCGCTGCTGATCTCGCACGCGGCGCTGAGCCTCTTCGTCTCGGCGGGCGGGCTCGTCGCCATGGTGGCCCAGGGGCCCGTGGTGTCTCCCGTGGCCTTCACGTGGGCCATGGCGGTGACGGGGGCGCTGTACTTCAACTTCGCGTGGTTCCGGGAACAGCTCTGCGTGGTGGTGTGCCCCTATGGCCGCCTCCAGTCCGCGATGCAGGACCGGGACTCGCTCATCGTCGGTTACGACGTGCGGCGTGGAGAGCCCCGGGGACGGCTGGTGAAGGCGGCTCCGGGCGCTCCGGTGCCGCCTCGCGGCGATTGCGTGGACTGCTTCAAGTGTGTGGCCGTGTGCCCGACGGGCATCGACATCCGCAATGGCTTGCAGATGGACTGCCTGGCCTGCGCGCAGTGTGTGGACGCGTGCGACGGCGTCATGGACAAGCTGGGGCGGTCGCGGGGGCTCATTCGTTATGACTCGCTCAATGGCCTGGACGGGCAGCCGCGCAGGGTGCTCCGGCCTCGGCTGTTCATCTACGGCGCGCTGATGTTGGTGTCGGTGGTGGGCCTCGTCGTGAGTCTGGTGGGGCGCGTGCCCTTCGAGGCGAACCTGCTCCGCTTCCAGGGCATGCCCTACGTGGCGGAGCAGGGCACGGTGCGCAACCAGTTCGAGCTGCACCTGGTGAACAAGAACCCGTCGGAGACGGTGCTCACCATCCGCGTGGACAGCCCCGTCCCCGCGACGGTGGTGGTGCCGCAGGCGCAGGTGACGCTCGGTTCGTTGGAGAGCTTCCGCGTCCCGCTGTTCATCACGGTGGACACGGGCGTGAAGACGCCCTTCGAGTTCACCGTCGAGGTGGCGGACGCGGCCTCTGGAGAAGTGAAGCGCATGCAGCCCCGCTTCCTGGGGCCGGCTCCGGGGGGCGATTAGCGGGACGTGGGGCATTGCTGCGTGGGCTGCCGGCACCCCAGTCCGCTCCGGGGCCTGATGCCCTGATGGACTCCAGGAACGTAGGGTTGAAGTCCTCGATTGTGCTGCGAGGATGGGGCCATGCGATTCCGCGCTTGCATCGCACTCCTGTTCTTCCTCCCGGCGTGCGCCACGCCGCCATCTGCTCCCGGAGCAGGTGGGACGCGGAGTCAGAGACGCGCCAACCTCGAGCGAGCGGCGGTGCTGCCGTGGACCGACGGTGGGCGGTGCGTGGTCCGGGAAGCGTCACAGCCTTGGCCGCTGCTGGTCGAGCGGTGCTATCCAAATCTTGACCAGGACCGGCTCGAGTTCCACGACACCACGGGAAGATGTGCGGTGGCCTCCACTGCCGCTGCTGCCGTGGGAGTTGGCCTCTGCGTGCTGGCGGCTCCCGAAATTGCCGTGGGCGCGGTCATCGTGCTCGGTGTAGTGGTGGTCGGAGTCGCCATCAAGGAGGCGCTGGATGCATATGAACTGCGGCACGCCTCCCCCGAAGAAGCGGGGACCTCGCGGGGGACGAAGGTGGCATCCGGTGAAGCCGAAGCGCAACGCAAGCCCACGTCGAAGCCCGAGCCCGCGGGGCAGGGCGGACAGCCTCCAGTGCCAGCTGGGCCGGTGGGCTGGACTGGACGCGCGGGTTGCGAGCCTGTTCCGGTTCCCCACGCGGGCGAGGACGTTCCGCATAATGAATGCGCCGACAGGTTCCCACCCAATCGTTACCCCGGCATGGACGTACTCGTGGGCGGCGTGAGTTTCGATGCGCTGCAAGTCGGGGTGCGCAGGCTGTGGGAAATCAAGACCCATCGATTCGACTTGTACAATGACTTTGTCCGAGAGCGGGAACTCCAGAGAGAAGTCGAGCAGCTACGCAAGGAGAGGAACGCTGCGATGGCATGTGGATATGAATTCGTCGTTGGTGTGAGTACCGAGGCACACAGAGATGCGCTGTTGCAAGAAAATCAGTCGCTGAATGTCGTCGTCACAGGGTGCGAACGATGACTCCGAAAGAAAGACTCGCCCTGATTGTCTACGCGCCTTCGCTCGTGGGCAACGACCCCCGCGCCATCAATAGCGTTCAGGGGATGGAGAGGGCACTTCCTGGTTTGCGTCTGGAATGGCGGCTTTCCAAAAGCGGACGCCCCATTGCATTGCCGCAGCGTGATGCGTGGATCATGGAGCACATTGAGGACGGTGGCTTCCCGCTGGTGTGTAATGGGGATGTGAGTTACCCCGTCACGGCATGGGGAACGGAGAACCCTGGCCCCTTCTGCCCTCGCGGCCAGGCCCAATTCGAGGTGCACGCGAAGCTACCGCTGGATGAGCCTGTGCTCGCAGCGGCTGCGGCTGTGCTTGAAGGGGTTTCGGAAGGAGCGCGCGCGCACTGGGGACGCGCAACACCCTACGCCGCCGCGGCGGACATCGCGTATCAGACTGCCCCCACGCTGCTGGGGCCACCAGCCCCGCGCCGGGGGCTGCCCGCCCTGAAACGCTTCGAGCACATCCGCGCGCCCGAAATTCCCTATTACCTGGGATGGCTGAACTACTGGTCGGCCGCCGCCGCGCAGGCCATTGGCTTCCCTGACCCGAGCCGTGACACCGAGCTACTTTCACGGTCGCGGCGCACGGCATCGGGGGGCTGGGTCGTGCAGCTTACCGACGCGCCGCTCGACCTGGACAACCCCACGCACCTGGACACGCTCAAGCGGACCTACGAGCGCTTTCCGGAGATCGGCGGACGCGCGGCGCCCTGACGCGTTTCAGGGATTGGGAAGCCGCTCCGGCTGTCGGAAAGAGCCTCACTGCGCGGGCGCACGCGATGATAGCCTTCCCACTCAGGAGGTCATTCACCGTTGCTCCAACTGTTCAGATTGGCTCTCACGCTCGGATTCATGTGGGGGGCTGTTGGGAAGGCTGAGCCGGCACCGGACGCACGCGTCAGGCGGGAACGCTCCGTCGCCATCGCCAGCACGACCTCCGAGCCGTTGCCCAGCGTCCGGGTTGCGCAGGACTCCATGACGCTGCTGTTCTTTCCCTCGCCGATCCAAAAGAAGACGCTGACCTTCGACGAGTCTCGGATCCGCGTCCTGGATGTCGGCGAGCGGTCCGTCATCGTTCAGCCCGTGGCCAATCTGGCCGAAGGGGAGCGGCAAGAACTCGGGGTCTTCTTCGCTGATGGCCGAGCGCCGACCCGGGCCGCGTTCATGCTCGTGACCGACCCGGCCGAAGTGGACGCTCGGATTGAGGTGCTGCGCCCCGAGCCGCCGAACACCGACTGCCAACCGACGGCCGAAGCACCGACGCCGAAGCCGGAAGACTTCGTGCTGCTTGGCTACGTGGACGCGAATGGCGTCACGACGTCCATCCGCAAAGGCAAGATGGATGCCGCGCAGGGGTTCAACTTGGAACGGATTGTCGCCTTTCGGGGCACGGGGTGGATTCTGGCGGACGTGAGTTTTGTGAACGGCGCCAAGCACCCCGCCTGGACACCCCGAGAAGCGATCTTCGTGGGGCGAGCCGGCATGCACTTGCGGGCGCGGCTCGTCGCGATGGCGCCGGGGCCCATCCTTCCCGGGGAGGATGGGCGTGTGCTCGCGGTCGTAGAGGTGCCAGAGACGAAGGCAGACCTCGTCTTCACCCTGGAAGTGCGGGGGGATGGGGACCGTCGACTCACGATTCCAGACGTGCGCTTCCCGAAGCCCGCCGTGGAGGACTCCCAATGAACGCGACGCTGCTCCATGTTCCGCCCGGTTCGTTGATTGACGGATGGCAGGTCTCCAAGCCACTCGGTGATGGAGGCTTTGCGTTCGTCTTCCTGGGGGAAAAGAACGGCAGGCACCGGGCCATCAAGGTGGCCCAGCATCGGGAGTCCAGTGGTGACCTCAAGCAGACCCATGCACGGACGCTGCGCGAGTTGACGGCGCTGCTCATGCTGGACCATCCCCACATCGTCCGGCCACAAGGCCATGGGCTCGCGGAGAGTGGGAACCTGTACCTCGCGCTCGACTACGTGGACGGCTGGACGCTCGCGGAGTGGGTGGAGCGCAAGCACCCGACTGTTCGCGAAATCGTCGCCGTCTTCGAGAAGCTCGCCGGTGCGCTGTCCTACATGCACGGCCGGGGCATCCTGCATCGAGACCTGAAGCTGTCCAACGTGCTCATCCGCAAGAGCGACGGCGAGCCCGTCATCATCGACTTCAGTTGCGCGACCTACACCCTGGCCGAGCACTTGACGGACGGGGGCCTGCCTCCAGGCACCGACCGCTATCGCGCGCCCGAGCAGTTCAAGTTCCTGCGCGAGCACAAGGACGAGCACCGGGCCCGCTACGCCTTCCAGGTGGCCGACGAAATCTTCTCGGTCGGCGTCATGCTCCATGAGCTGCTAACCGACCCACGCCCGACGGAGTTTCGTCCGCGCTTTGACTTGAACAGTCCTGCCCTCCGTCCGCCGCCCCCTCGATTGGTGAATGGGCGGGTGCCAGCGGCGCTGAGCGACCTCGTCGAGATTCTCCTGGCCAGAGACCCCAGGACGCGTCCGGTCGACACCGAGGCGCTGCGCCGCGAGCTGGCGGACCTCCGCGCAGAGCGCTCCGCGGAGTATGACGTACCGGCCCATCCGCCTGCGGAACAGCGCCACGGAGGGCCAACACCCGCGGCGCTGACGATGCCCTCCACGCCGCAACCCCTCGAGCGGCATGGGGCGCTGATGGAGCGCCCGCTTCGCGCGGGGAGATGGCTCGCAGGCATCGTTTGTCTTGTCGCGCTCGTCATGGCCGCGGCCCTCTGGCGCTCGTCGGGGAGTGTTCCCGGCGGGCCTGCCGAGTCGCGCGAAGCCGTCGCCCCTCGACCTCCTCCTGCCACCACCCATTCGGCAACGCCCCAGATATCACCTCCTGCTATGACACCTGCCAGCCCTTCGTCCGTGACAGTCCCAGGGCCTGCAATCGCCGCTGCCTCGAAGGAAGGATTCGCCTTGAAGACCCCAGCATCCGAAGCCACGCCTGCGGGACGTGCGCCGCGCCTGCCGAAGAAGTCCGTTGCCGCCGTCCAGTGCGCGTCGCTGTCGCTCGTCGCGGCGCTGACGGCGGGGTGTCCGGGGGCCCAGATACGGCCCGAGGCCTTCACCTGCCCGGCTGGCGCGGAAGAGGCCATGCGGGAGCAACTTCACTGGAAGGAGGGAGACATGTTCAGCCTCCACCTCGACGACCGCCAAGAGCAGTTTGCAAACGTGTGGTTCACCGCTGGCGCGGAGGTGGTGGGGGTTGCCCCCAAAGTCAACAATCGCCGACAGCGCGAGGTCGTCCCTGCTGGGACACGCTTCTACGGCAAGGCTTACTACCTCTCCGACAGAATGGGGCGCGCGGATGGGCCGGCGCTCGTCATCCGGTACGACCGCGTGAAGCTCCCGGGGCAGGAGGAGTACCCCATCTGCTTCGTGCACGAGGGGACTGTCGAGGCGTTCAAGGACGGCAGGGTGCAGGCGTCCAATCGGGGTCTCGGGACCGTGGTGGACCGCTGGCCCTGAGCGAGCCCGTGGGACGTAGTGGGTAGGTGTTTGATTTCGCTCTCATCCTCTACAAGCTCGACATGACCTCCCAGGGTCGTTCCATGACAGCCCATCCCCTGGGTAATGTCTTCCATGACGCGTCGGCCTGGGCGGCCTGCGCGAAGAGGAGGAAAGCGCATGTCGGCAAATGAGTTCAGACTTCCACGCGGGGCCATTCTCTTCACGAGGGACGGCTTCCAGTACGAGTTCCGCGAAGACCTGGGCGTGGTCCACCACGGATTGAGCCTCCTGCTGGCCCGGCGCCGCACCGCCGAGGGCGGCATCCGGGGCAAGGTGCTGCTCAAGGCGGTCGGCGTTCCGAAGTTGATGGAGTTGCCTCGCATCAAGCGGGCGCGGGTGAAGCTTGAAGAGCAGGTGCGCCTCGCGACATATCTCGACCATCCGGGCATCCTCCGTGTCCATGGGCTGCACAAGGCGGAGGGCTGTTGGTACGTCATCACCGAGCATCCGTCGGGGCACAGCATCAACACCCTGTTGACGCTCTCCGGGGAGTGCGGCAGCCGGTTCTCGCCCCTCTTCACGCTTCATGTGGGGGCGCGCGCCGCCGAGGCCCTGGCGCATGCCCATGAGGCGAAGGACGCGCAGGGGCGCTCCCTCAACATCGTCCACCGGGCGCTCGACGTGGAGCACCTCTTCGTCGATTGGGGTGGCGACGTGCAGATCTCCGACTTTGGACTCGCCCTGTCGGACCTGCCCGGCCGCGTTTCCTCCACGGTGCGCCAGCCCCACGGGGATGCGTACTACTCCTCTCCGGAAATGCTCCTGACCGGGCGCGTGGATGCGCGCTCGGACCTCTACGCGCTCGGCAATGTCCTGCTCGAGCTGGCGACGGGGAGGAACATCCTCGATGCCCCGGACGCCTTGACCGAAGAGGTGAAGGGCTCGCTTTCCGTCAGGCAGCGCGCGCGGGTTCGACGTGCCGTCAAACGGGCGCGGCTCGTTGGAAGTCCTGTCGGCGTGGAGGATGCCATCTGGCGCGCGGCGACCTATTCACAAGCGGACCTGGAGGCGTTGACGGCGGCCCTGCCGCAGGGACTGGGACTGGTGCTGCGCAAGCTCCTCCAGCCTCGCCCGGAGGCCCGCTACCAGACCGCGAGGGAACTGGCGGTGGAGTTGCGCCGCTGGCTCGGAGAGGGAGATGCCTACGGCCGGAAGGACGCGGTGGCTGAGTTGCACGAGATGGCGAGGCGCTCCCGTGAGGTGATTATCGGCCTGGGGATGCGGCGCCCTCGTGGCCTCCAGTCGTCCCAGGACGAGCTCAGCACGAACTAGTTCAAGCAACTGACACCTCCGAAGCGCTCACCTGGATTGAGCGCTTCTGGGAGGCACGGCTGGCCGCCTGCTCCACCGCGTCCGCGGACGCAGCGGGCTGTCCTTCCTCGCTTCCACTCCCCGGAATGGCGCGGGTTGAAGTGGCTTCGACGCACGGCCTGCACCCGCACGGCAAGGGGCCGCAATTCTTGCGCGCCCCTGCCTCCGGTTCCCTCCTGGATGATCCTGGCACGGAGCTTGGAATGGTGACGCGGTGAGATGGAGCCTCTCCGCCACGAAGTCCCGACACCGCCCGAAGCCCTGCTCAGCCGGTACAACGTCTCCGGGCCTCGCTACACCAGCTACCCCACGGCGCCCGAGTGGCGGAAGGACTTCGGTCCCGAGCATCTGCTGGCGCGGCTCGAGCAAGCGGGGGCCCGCGAGCGCACCGAGCCTTTGTCGCTCTACGTCCACCTGCCGTTCTGCCGCAGCCTCTGCTGGTACTGCGGCTGCAACGTCGTGGTCAGCAAGGACCGGTGCGCGGCGGACCGGTACATCGACCATCTGGAGATGGAGCTGGACTTGGTGGCGGAGCGGCTCGGCGCGCGGCGCACCTTGTCCCAGATTCACTGGGGCGGCGGGACACCCACGTACCTGAACGAGACGCAGTTGGAGCGGCTCTGGCGGGCCATCACGCGCCGCTTCCGTATCGCCCGGGACGCGGAGGTGGCCATCGAAGTCCACCCGGCGGTGACGACCGCCGGCCAGCTCACGCTGTTGCGGAGCCTGGGCTTCAACCGCGTGTCCATGGGGCTCCAGGACTTCGACGCCCGCGTCCAACAAGCCACGAACCGGCTTCAATCACCGGAGGAGACGCGGGCGCTGCTGGAGCACGCGCGCCTGCTGGGCTTCCAGGGCGTGAACTTCGACCTCATCTACGGTCTGCCTCACCAGGACGCGGAGGGGTGGGCACGCACGCTGGAGACGGTGCTGTCGATGCGGCCGGACCGGCTGGCCGTGTATTCCTTCGCGTTCATGCCCGAGGTGCTGAAGCATCAGCGGCGCATGCCCGCGGACGCGATTCCCGATGGGCGCACCAAGCTGGAGTTGTTCCGCGCCGCCTACGCGGCCTTCGTCTCCGCGGGCTACCAGCCCATCGGCATGGACCACTTCGCGGTGCCGGATGACGAGCTGTCACGCGCCCAGGCCGAGCGCCGGCTCGGACGCAACTTCCAGGGCTACACCGTCCAGGCCGCATCGGACGTGGTGGCCATTGGCAGCACCGGCATCAGCGACGTGGGCGGCGCCTATGCACAGAACGTCCGGGCCCTGCCGCGCTACTACGAGCGCGTGTCGCAGGGCCGCCTCGCCACGGAGCGCGGGCTGGCGCTGACGGCGGATGACCAGCGTCGGCGCGCCGTCATCACCCGGCTCATGTGCAACTTCTGGGTGGACCTGGGGCCGGACGCCGCCAGCGACTTCGCCCCGGAGCTGGAGCGGCTGCGCGCGTTCGAGGACGACGGCCTGGTGACGCGCACCGGCACGCAGCTCGAGCTGACGCCGCTGGGCCGGCTCTTCGTTCGCAACGTGGCGATGGTCTTCGACACGTATCTCGCGGGGGCGGAGCGGCCCCGCTTCTCCCGCACGGTGTGAAGGGGACAGGGCATGGACGCATTGGATGTATTGAACCAGGAGCATCGCCACATCCAGCGGGTGTTGCAGCTCCTGGAGCGGGCGGTGGCGAAGGGCCAGGATGGGGAGTTCGTCTCGGCGTCGCTCTTCGTGCGCGCCGCGAACTTCTTCCTCACCTTCGTGGACGGAAGTCACCACGCGAAGGAGATGGTGCTCTTCCAGACCATGGTCGCCCACCGGCTGCCCCTGGCGCCGGGGCTGCTCGCGCAGGTCTCCGGTGAGCACGGCACGGGCAGTGAGCACGCCGTGGCGCTGCTCTGCGCGGCGGAGTCCATGCTCCGGGGTGGTGAGACGGACCCCGCGCGGATGCTCGGCGCGGCGGAGGACTGGCTGCGGCTCTACCGAGGGCACACGGCGGTGGAGGAGGCGCAGGTGTTTCCCCTGGCGCGGCGGCTGTTGCCCGCGGGCATCCTGGACCGGATGCGGACGCGCTTCGCCCGTATCGAGGCGTCGCATGGCTCGCTGGCCGAGGCGTCGGAGGCGCTGGAGCGCGCCTTCCTGCCCGTTCGCCCCGGGCGCGCCTTCCGCGGGCCGGTGTGCTCGTTCTGAAAACACGACGGGCGCCGCGGAGCAGACTCCACGGCGCCCGGGTGATGTCAGCCTTCGCCGCGCGGCTCAGCGCTGCGAGAGAATCTCTTCCAGCTTCTTCTTGTCGCTGGAGAAGTTGAAGTGGCTGTAGAGCTGGTGGCTGTTCTGCATGTCCAGGATGGCGGGCTTCAGCAGCCGGACCACGGCGAGCTTGTCCTGGCTGAACTGGAAGTGGCCGAGGAGCTGGCCCACCTGGGAGACCAGGAAGTAGTTGTTCTGGGTCGCCGAGTTGAGCACGCGCATCTTGTCCTCGTTGAAGCTGTGCCGGGAGATGGACTCGTTGATGCGGCGCAGCTCACCCTCCGAGATGGGCCGCACCTGCGGCGGCGGGGGCGGCATCGGGGCGGGCGGCGGCGGCGGCGGCAGGACGACGGCGAGCGGCGGGGCCTCGTTCACCAACTGCTGCACCGAGTTCAGCAGCTCCCGGGTCTTGCGGAACTTGTTGCGCTCCTCCCGGTTCATCCGCTGCTCGGCCTCCTGGAGCTGCTTCTCCAGGCGGGCCAGGCGCTGCCGCAGCTCGTCGCGGTCCACGACCACCTGATTGCCGGCGTGGGGGTTCGGGCGGTGCGGCTGCGGCTGCCCCGGCGGAGGGCCGGGCGGGCGGCGCATGTCCGCCTGGGCGTGGGCGTCGAGGGCGGGAAGGGCGAAGAGGAGAGCCAGGGAGGTGATCAGGGCCTTCATTGGGAGCGTCCTTTCGTGTTGCTCGAAACATCTGACGCGCCAGGGCCGGCGGCATTCAACCGGGTGCGGCGAGGCGTGCGGTCTGCCTTGGTGAAGCACGGAAATCCCCCTGGAACGGCCTCCGCCGTCCACGCGCGGCGGTGCGTATCGCATGACTCCGGGGGGCAGGGGGAGCCCCTATTTTCGTCTCGATTTCAGAGAGCGCCGACGTGCTTGGCGCGGACCTCGCCCTCCTGTGACAGCTCGTAGATGAGGGGAAGTCCAGTGGGCAGCTCCAGCCCCACCACCTGCTCCCCGGTGAGTCCGTCCAGCTTCATCACCAGGGCCCGGTTGGAGTTTCCGTGGGCGACGACGAGCACGTTCTTCCCCTGGCGCAGGTCACCCAGGATGGCGCGGTCATAGAAGGACAGGACCCGCTTCGCGGTCATCTCCAGGGACTCGCCGTGGGGCGGTGGCACGGCATAGGAGCGGCGCCACACGTGGACTTGCGCGTCACCCCAGCGCCGGGCGGCGTCCGCCTTGTCGAGCCCCTGGAGGTCGCCGTAGCTCCGCTCGTTGAGCGCGGCGTCCCGGATGACGGGAACGGGTTGTTGGAGCGCCTGCAGGAGGATGCCCAGCGTGTCGTACGCCCGGACGAGGGTGGAGGTGTACGCGACCTGGAACTGGATTTTTCGGAGCCCTGCCGCCGCGCGCCTCGCTTCCTCGGCGCCCTGCGCGGTGAGGGGCACATCGACGCTGCCGGTGAACCGGTTTTCTTGATTCCAGAGAGACTGTCCGTGACGGACGAGGACGAGGTAGGGCATGGCGCCTCCGTAGTCCAAGGCCGCACCCCGCCGGAATGGCCCCGCAGGTGGAGCCTGTGACGTGTGAATCGGGTGGCGGTGCCTGCGCGGGGAGTCAGTTGCGCCCCTGTTGTCTTTCAGGAGTCGTCGTCCACGGCTCGAAGATAGGTGTTCAGGATGTTCACGTAGTGGGGCACGGCTTCGACAGCCAGGGCGTCATGGAGAAGTTGGCGGGCACCATCGACGTCTCCAACATCGCGACGGCGGTCGACTTCGACCAACGTGCGGGATAGTCGGCGCGAGCCCTGGGTGATGCGGGACGCGATCTCCCGCACGAGAGTGGCGGCGCTTTCGTCGTCCTGGAGTGCCTGTGCCGTCTCGCCTTGAGGAATCCCTACGTCGTCCGCCGTGGACTCAATGAGGGCGCGCGTTTCGGGCGTGAGGAAGGGTTGAACGGGGTCGGTGATGCGGCGACTCAAGTCTTTGACCGCATCCCAGTCGCGTTGAGTGGGCATCGGGGGCTCCTAGCGGGGGTGGCAGTCACGGAAGGGCCACTCGCGCTGTCCCTCGCAGTAGCGAAAGCATGCGTAGCAGTCCCCAATCCATCGGGGCTTTTTCTGGTCGCGGCACCGGACGTACTGCTCTGTGCAGTGCTCCCTCCAGCCATCGTCGGCGCCGTCGTCCTCATCGCCTTTCGACGTGTCTTGCGCTCGCCGCATGGCGGCATTCAGGGTCGCCGTGTGCGCGGCTGCCTCGCTTGCCGTGAGGCCGCACATTTCGGGCATGCCCGGGTTGCGCTGAATGCAGCAAGAGACGGTGTCCGTGCAGCTTGCCAGTGCGTAGGTGTCGCGGCGGCTCGCCGTGCTGGTGGCGCTGCTAGCGCACCCCAGCGATGCGGTGGCGACGAGGACCCACAGGGGCAATGCGTCGTTCTTTTTTCGCATGACTCCGTGGCTAAACGCGCCTTGGCTCCATGTGTATATCACTTCGAGTGTGTCGCCAGTATGGGGGGAAGCGAGCCCGTGGTTTCTGCATGGGGCGGCCAGTGCCGCAATGCAACCGAAGGAATCCGACACGTGCGGCAATCCGGAGCCGACCGCTGGAGCGGCCAGTGCCCGTGGCCATTCAAAAGGGGTTGACGTCCCTGCCTCCACCCTCGAGGTGCCCAGCGGCTTTCACACCCCGCGCCACTGGAGGTGACGCGTCCGCCCGAAGTAGACGGGCCGTGGGAGGCTCAACATGGCACGCAAGGCAGCCGCATCCGTTGATTCCACGCCGCGCATCACCCTGGACCGCGCCCGCGCGCACTGGCTGCGCGCGCAGGGGTTGGCCGAGCCACTGAAGGGCACCCTGGCGGAGGTGGTCGCCGCCACCGGCTGGGTGCGGACGCTGGGCGGCGCGGATGTGTACCTGGCGGTGCGCGCCCGGGTGCCGGGGATGCGCCGGGAGCACTTGGACGCCGCGGTCGAAGCGAGCCAGCTCCAGGTGATTCCCGCGGTGCGCGGCTGCATCTACATGGTGCCTCGCGCCGACGCGCCCCTCGTCTTGCGCGTGGCGGAGGAGGCGTACCGAAAGCGGGCGGAGCGTGAACACGAGAAGGCAGGCCTGACGCAGAAGGAGCTGGCGGACGTGGCCGAGGCCGCGCTGGCCACGCTGCGCAAGGGGCCGCTGACCACGGACGCGCTGCGCAAGGCGATGCCCGCGGGTGTGGTGCGCAGCCTGGGCGAGGCCGGCAAGAAGGTAGGCATCTCCTCCCCGCTGCCGCCCGCGCTGCGCCACCTGGAGTTCGAGGGCAAGGTGGAGCGCCGCATGGAGGGCGGACGCCTGGACACGGAGCGCTACCTCTGGCGTGTGACGGCCCGCAACCCCTTCACCGGCGCCAAGGTGCCCGCGGCCACGGAGGAGCGCAACGCGCGGCTGGCGGCCATCTTCTTCCGCCAGTTCGGTCCGGCCACGGTGGAGGACTTCGCGGCGTGGGCGGCCTTCTCCCAGCGCGACGCGAAGGCGGCGGTGGCGCGCGCGGGGCTCGTGCCCGTCGCCGTGGAGGACTGCGCGGAGCCGAGCTACGTGCCCGAGGACGTCCTGCCCTCCTTGCGAGAGAAGGTGCCCCCGGCCACGTCCGTGTCGCTGCTGCCGGCGCATGACCTGTATGTGTCATCGCACGGCGGCCCCGCGCGGGTGACGGACCCCGAGCACCACGGCATCCAGGTGCCCTCATGGGGCGCCTCCAAGGGCGGGCCCCTGGGGGACGCCGCCCACATGTTCGTCCGCCCCGTACTGGACGGCGAGAAGGTGGTGGGGCTGTGGGAGTTCGACCCGAAGGCGGATGACGTGGTGTTCCGCACCTTCGCGCCGCTCGCCCCCAAGCGGCGCAAGGCCGTGCAGGCCCTGGCCGAGGACACCGCCGCGTTCCTGCGCGAGGACATCGGTCACGCGCGCAGCTTCAGCCTGGACAACCTGGACTCGGTGCAGCGGCGCGCCGACTTCGTGAAATCCGTGTCGAAGTAGCGCGGAGGGGCTCAGCCCTTGAGCATCTCCGTGAAGCGGCGCTGCATCTCCTCGGGGGAGACGTCCTCGATGCGGGCGTTGAGGGCCCAGCGGTGGCCGAACGGATCTCGCAGGTGCGCCGCGCGGTCGCCGTAGAACTCGTTCTTGATGGGGCGCTCCAGGGTGGCGCCCGCGTCCAGGGCGCGCTGGGCGGCCACGTCCACGTCCTCGACGCGGAGGTTCAGGGAGCAGGTCGTGCCCCCCTGCGTCTGCGGACCGGTGATGCCGTACTCCGGGTACTCGTCCGCGAGCATCAGCGTCACGCCGCCCAGGCTCATCTCCGCGTGACCCACCCGGCCGGACGGCTCGGTCAGGCGGTACTTCTCCCGCGCGCCGAAGGCCCGCGTGTAGAAGGCGAGCGCCGCGGGGGCGTCTCTCACCACCAGCGCGAAGGCGAGCTGGGGGGCTTCGGAGGACTTCGTTTCGGAGGAGGGCGCTTTCTCGTTCATGCGAGGAAGATGCCCTCTCCGAGGCCCGCCGACTTGTACGAATTTTACCTCGGCTCCGCCTTGACGAGCCGGGACAGCTCCCGGTCCAGGGCGGCGGCGAACTGCTGCCGGTCCTGCGCCGAGTAACCGTCCGGCCCGCCGGTCGTCACGCCGCTCTCACGCAGCTCCTGCATGAAGTTCCGGACCGAGAGCCGCTCGGCGACGTTCTCCTCGGTGAAGAGCTCGCCGCGCGCGTCCAGCACGACCACGCCCTTGGGCACCAGCAGCGCGGCCAGGGGGATGTCCTGGGTGATGGCCAGGTCCCCGGGCTGGGCCTCCTTCGCGATGTGCTGGTCCGCCACGTCGAGCCCCGCGCCCACCTGCACGGTGGAGACGTAGGCCAGGCGTGGCAGCGAGAGCGCGTGGTTGGCCACGAAGACGGTGTGCACCTTCACGCGCTGGCCAGCCCGCAGGAGGATGTCGCGGGCAGGGCCCGGACAGGCATCGGCATCGACCCAGATTCTCATACGGGGCCAGTATCTCAGGATTCGCGCCGGGGCTCACGGTGGAGTCCCGGCGCGCGGCTCATCGTGAGCCCGCCCCCTCGGGGATGAGCCCCATCGCGGCCTCGACACGGGCGCGGTGGCTGCGGCCGGTGCGCACCGCCGTGCCCTCGGCGCCGAGGAGGAGCAGGTACTCGCGCTGGGACAGCGGCTCCAGCTCGCGCACGCGGGCGAGCGCGGCGCGGAAGCGCTCCTTGTCATAGGGCTTGAGCAGGAAGTCCAACGCCTGGGCCTCGAAGGCTTGCAGGGCGTAGCACTGCCAGGCGGTGACGAAGACCACCACGGGCAGTGACTCCGGAGGCACGGCGCGCAGCACCTCGAAGCCACCCCCGGCGGGCATCTCGACGTCCAGGAGGAGCACGTCCGGGCTCAGGGCGAGCACCCGTCGCACGGTGTCCGCGCCACTCTCGGCCTCGGCCACCAGCTCCACGTTCGGTTCGGCGGCCAGCAGCGTGCGCAGGCGCTGCCGGGCCAGGGGCTCGTCATCCGCCACCAGGACCTTCATCGGGGGCGGGCTCTGGATTCCGGCGTTCACCGAGGGGCCTCGCTGGGATTCAGGGCGTCCCTCCGGGTGCCGCCGGCGGAGGAGGGGGCGGAAGCGGCGCGGCTCATGCGGCCTCGCTGCTCGTGGCGCGGACCCACGGCACGCGCAGTTCGGCCACGGCGCCACGCGGCGTCGCGGACTTCAGCTCCAGCGCGGCGCGGGGCCCATAGAGCGTGGCCAGCCGGGCGCGCAGGTTGGTCAGCCCCACGCCGCCGCCACGGGCGGGGCCCCGGGCGGGAGGTCCAACGCCGTTGTCCCGCACGTGCAGGTGCAGCGCGTCGCCCTCGCGCTCGGCGGAGATTTCAATCCGGCCGGGCCCCGCGCGCGGTGCGAGGCCATGCCGGATGGCGTTCTCCACCAGGGGTTGGAGCGCGAGGAACGGAACGCGCGCGTCCATCACCTCCGGGGCCAGCTTCCAGTCCACCTCCAGCCGGGGGCCGAAGCGCGTCCGCTCGATGTCGAGGTAGGGCGCCAATGCCTCCAACTCCTCGCGCAGCGTCACCTCCTGGCGGCCGTGGGAGTCCAGGCTGTGCCGCAAGAGGTCTCCCAGCCGCGCGAGCATCCGCTCGGCCGCGTCCGGATCCGAATGCACCAGGGTCGCCACGGCGTTGAGCGCGTTGAACAGGAAATGCGGCCGGAGCTGGGACGCGAGCGCCTGGAGCCGGGCCTCGGCGAGCTGTGTCTGGAGTTGGTCCGCGCGGCGCTGACGCACCTGGGCGCGCCGCGCGAGCCCCAGCGCATGCGCGCCAGCGGTCAGCAGGATGGAGGGCAGCAGGTTGTTGACCACGCTCTGCGCGAGAACCTCCCGCAGGTGAGGCAGCTGCCCATACCAGCCGATGAGGTCCTGGGTCAGCACGACGAAGACGGCGCTCCCGAGCACGACCAGAGCCAGCGCGCCCGCGTGACAGCCCAGGGTGGAGCGCAGCCGGGCGCGCGTCAGGGGAACCCGTTCGGCCAGCCGCAGGCACATCACGGTGATGGGCACCCACGGCGGGGACGAACCGTTCGCGACAAGGGTTGGCAGGCGCATCTATGATGGCAGACATGCCCTCCGTGCTTCCGCGTGCGGTTCTTCCCGTCATTGCGAGTGCCCTGCTCACCACGGCGTGTGGTACCGACCCCACGGGGGAGTGCCGAGGCACGCATCTGGGGGCGCGTGTGAACTGGCCCATTGATGTTGAGTCTTCCCGGCTGGAGCGGCGGCTCTCCGGCAGCCTCGGGAATCGAACCGTTCAGCTCAACTTGCGCTACATCCCGAATGGAGACGCGGGCCTGACCGACTTTGGCGCGTTCGTGCGGCTGGTGGATAACGCCAAGGTTTCCAACGGGCCGGTGACCGTCCTCCTTGTCGGCAATGGTGGGGCGCGGCTGGTGCCCGAATCGACGTCGCTGGTGTTGGAGTGGGATGGGATCGTGGGAACCCGCGGGTTCACGGGCTCGGGTTATCCCGAAGCGTCAGGCGTGCCGCTGGCGGGGTCGGTGACGCTGGCCGAGGTGACCGGCGACTTCGCCGCAGGCCACTACGTCTATCATTTCGCGGATGGCAGTGAGTTGACGTGCACCTTCAACATCCCGACGCCCGCGAGGGCCGACGGCTTGTTGGGTGGGGACGTCGATGTCGACGATGACGACGACGACGATTGAGCCCACGCCGAGCGCGCATCCGTGTAGAACCGACGCATGAACACGGGTGGCTGCTTTTGCGGTGCGGTTCGTTATGAGGTGAGTGCACCCCTGACGGCGGTGACGTACTGCCACTGCTCGAAGTGCCGGAAATGGCACGGGCACGCCGGGGCCTACGCGGCGGTGGACCGCGAGGGTTTCCGCCTCACCGAGGAGCGCGGGCTCAAGTGGCACGCGGTGTCCCCCACCGTGCGGCGTGGCTTTTGTGGGGAGTGCGGCTCCAGCGTGCTGTTCGACGAAGCGCCGGCTCCGAAGATGTCGGTCTGTGCCGGTTCGCTCGACACACCCACCGGCATCCGGGAGAAGGCGCACATCTACCTGGGCAGCAAGGCGGATTACTACGAAGTGACGGACGCGCTCATCAAGTACGACACCTTCCCCGGCAAGTGAGCAGCGCTCACCTACGGTGACCAGGGCGGCTGCTTGAAGTAGTCCGTGAGGAGTTGAAGCATGGCGCGCACGGCGGGCGAGACATTCCGGGCGCTCGGATAGACGGCGTAGAGCGGCTGGGGCGGCGGGGCGAAGCGCTGGAGCACCTCGACGAGCGTGCCCTCTGAAAGCGCCGCCGTGGCGTGAATCCTCGGCATGCGGACGAGGCCCTGGTCCGCCTTGGCCAGGGCGACCAGCACCCGGAAGCTGTTGACCGAGATGCAGGGCGCGATGCTGACCGAGGCCGCGCGCCGGGCCCCTTGGAACGTCCAGGTGGTGGGAGTGAGCTGTCCGGCCATCGCCAGGCAGCGGTGCTTCACCAGCTCAGGTGGCCGTGCGGGGACGCCATGGCGCTGGAGGTAGCCAGGGCTCGCGAAGACGCCCACCCGGTGCGGCTCGCCGAGCTTGCGGGCGACGAGGCGTGAGTCATCCATGGGGCCGATGCGCACGGCCAGGTCGTAGCCTTCCTCGACCAGATTCACCCGCCGGTCCGTGCAGTCCGCTTCGACGCGCACCTCGGGGTAGCGGGACGCGTAGTCCGACAGCACATCCCCGAGTGCGCTTTGCCCGAGCTCGAAGGGCGTCGTCATCCGGAGCCGCCCGCTCGGATGGGATTGGAGCTCGCCGACCAGGGCCTCGGCGTCCCGCAGCGCGGTGATGGCGGGCGCGACTTCCCGCAGGTAGCTCGCGCCGATGTCGGTGAGCGTCACGCCGCGGGAGGCCGCATCGTCGCCCAGTTGATGCACGTGGGCCGCATCGCGCATCCGCACAACCTGCCTGGGGGCGCTCGCGCGGTCGCCCCCAGCGCCATCCGCGCCGAGGGGCAGATCCACACCGACCAGGAGGGCCTGCGGCCCTACCCGGAGCCGGAGGCGCTGAGCGCCGAGGGCCTGCGGGAGACGCGTGAGGAGTTCGTCCGGGCGGCTCGCAACGCCATGGACGCGGGGTTTGACGCCATCGAGCTCCATGGCGCGAACGGGTACCTGCTGGAGCAGTTCCTCCACCCGCACACCAACCGCCGCGCGGACGCCTATGGCGGCAGTGCCGAGAACCGGGCGCGCTTCGTCGCCGAGGTGGCCCAGGCCAGCGCGGAAGCCATCGGCGCCGAGCGCGTGGGCATCCGGCTGTCGCCCTACAACACGTTCAACGACCTCCCGCCGCACGACGCGGTGACGGCGCAGTACGCGGCGCTGGCGCCGTCCTTGAAAGGGCTCCTCTACGTGCACGTGATGTCGAACCCCCACGAGGGCTTCGCGGAGACGGCGCGCGTCATCCGGGACGGCTTCGGCGGGCCCATCATCCTCAACGGCGGTTTCACGCGGGACAGCGCGCAGGTGGCGCTCGAGGCGGGGCGGGCCGACCTCGTCTCCTTCGGCCGGCCCTTCATCGCCAACCCGGACCTGGTGTCTCGCATGCAGCGCGGCGCCGAGCTCGCGGCGCCTCAATTCCAGAGCTTCTACACGCCCGGGCCCCAGGGCTACGTGGACTACCCGGCGCTGTGACGCTCAGGGCGCGTTCGCCGCGTCGATGGCGTCCAGGGCCTCCACCCGCAGGCGCTCTTCCGGGCTGAAGGTGTCGAACAGCAGCCGCTGCACCGCGGCCTGCCGGGCCGTGGGGTCCTGCTCCGACTGGCGCAGGGCCTCGCGCCGCGCGCGGAAGTCCGTGAGCCGCCGTTTCCAGTCGGCCTCCTCGCGGTCCATGGCCTCCAGGCGCTCGGTGGCCTCCGGGCCCACGGTGGCCAGCCGGTGCTGGCGCAGGTCCTCGGCCGTCGCGCCGGACTCCTGCAGCTCGCGCTCCACGGCCTGCTGTTGGAGCGGACGCAGGGCCTCGTCGCGGCTTGCGCGGTAGGTGTCGGGGAGCTTGTCGTCCAGCTCGGCGAGGCGGCGTGCGCGCTCCTCGGGCGTCAGCGCGGTGTCCTTCTCCAGCTTCATCCGCTCCACGGCCACCGCGTCAACCTGCTCCTCCTCGCCGAAGAGGCCGTCGGCCCAGGGGCCCAGGTGTTCACGGCGCAGCTCCTTCAAGGACTCCAACCTCGCGCCGAGGTCCTGCTCCGCGCCGCGCTGGTTCGCCGCGAAGGTGCGGGCCGCGTCACGGTACGCGAGGTAGTCGTCCAGCAGCCGCACGGCTTCGTCCATCGCGGAGGCCGGCAGGTCCTTCGCCCGCAGCGAGGCGAGGATGCGCGCGCGGATGACGGACAGGTCCTCCTCGCCCGTGGCGGACAGGTAGTAGTCGAACAGGCGGCGGAGGTCCGGGGTCACCACCAGATGGCCCGAGGCATCCACCCGCACCGCGCCGTCCTCCTCCGTGTCCTGGAGCGAGTGGGGCATGGGGGGCAACGGGGCTTCGGCGTCCACCGCGCCTGGTGCGGGGGGCGGTGTTCGTGGGACGGCCACGCCGCTCCGGGGCGGGGGCGCGGACGTTGGGGACGCGGTTGTGACAGCGGGCCCGGGCGGCGGGGGCGTCGCCCGGGCCTTCCACCATGAGAAGACGCCGGCACCCAGCAGGGCGCACAGGGCGGCGACGGGAATGACGGCGCGGCTCTTCATGGCGCTCCTTCGTGAACGGCCTTTAGAGGCCGAGCCCCTTCAGGCGGTTGGCCTGGCCACGGAACACCGTCTTGGGGTTCGTGAAGAAGGCGGTGAGACCCAGCACCTGGTTCACCTCGTCCAGGTGGTTCATGTCGTAGTTGTCACGCAGCACGGTGCCGAAGTGCGAGCTGCACCGGCCGACGAGGCCGTCGTTCGCCTCGCTGTAGAAGAACGACGCCAGCTTCAGCGAGTAGTCGGACACGTCCAGCAGGTTGGTGAAGGGGTCCGTGCCGGACCAGGAGTAGTAGCGCTGGCCGTTGGTGCCCGTCGCGGCGCCCTGGCCGCAGCTGGTGGAGGGGATGCCCGCGGGGTACTTCTGGTTGAGCCGCGCGGTGCCCGTCTTGCTCAGCGCCTCGAGCGCGCCAATGGCGTTCTGCGGATTCGTCTTGCCCGACAGCAGGCCTAGGACGGTTCCCAGGTTGTTGGCGAAGTGGGCCAGCACGCGCTCCGTGAAGGAGCCGCCCTGGAGGTTGCCGCGCAGGTAGTCCGCCAGGTCCGCGCCCTTGTGCGGCGAGCCGACCGTGGTGACGGAGGCCACCAGGTCCGGCCGCACCGCCGCCACGTAGCGCACGTCCAGGCCGCCGTGGCTGTGGCCAATGAGGTTCACCTTGCCCTTGCCGCTGCGCGCGACGATGTCCTTCACCTGCGCCAGCAGCGCCTCGCCACGCTGCTCCGTGGTGTTGAACTGCGGCACGCTCGTCACGTACACCGTCGCGCCGCTCGAGCGCAGGTCGGAGCCGACGCCGTAGAAGTAGTCGTAGACGCCAAACAGCGAGTCGAAGCCCGCCATGCCGTGCGCGAGCACGATGGGATAGCGAGTCTGGGCGTACGTGTTCGCGTGAGCGGGCTTCGCCCACAACCCAAGTGCAGCGACAGCCAGAACCAGTGTCCGGACAGCGTTTCGCATGATGAGGGGCTCCTGTTTGGGGGAGCGGGCCCGTTACGGATTGACCCGCGAGTCAACGGCGTAGGCCAATCACAGACGAAGATCAAGACACCTCCCGCATTATGGGAAAAACAAGCGAGGCCGGGTGTCACATGGCCTTGTCGTATTGCGTCAAGAATTCGCAACGCAATGCGTTGATTTCCCTCGTACGGAGCCCGGTTGCGCGGTGCGTCGTCCGGGGGCGATACACATTGTCGCGAGCGACCCGTCTGCGTGCTTCCCTCGGGGCGGAGGTGGAGGTCGGCCCGCACCCTGTCTCATCGTGCTACGGGTTTTGACGGAGCTGGCTCGGCGGGTTTCGTCCCGGAAAAGCCTCGCTCGCGCAGCAGCGCGCCCGCGTCGGCGTCCCGGCCCCGGAAGGCGCGGTAGCCTTCGAAGGGGTCGACGGTGTTGCCCACGGAGAGCACGTGCCGCCGCAGACGGTTCGCGGCCTGGAGGACCTGGGGCCGCGTCTTGCCGGCGAACGCGTCATACGCATCCGCGGCCAGGACATCCGCCCACAGGTATCGGTAGTAGCCCGCGGCGTAGGCGTTGCTGGCGAAGACATGCCCGAAGTGGGACATGCGAAAGCGCATGCCCACCTCCTCGGGCGCCCCCAACTGCTTCAATGTGGCCTGCTCGAAGGCCACCGGGTCCTTCGGCGGTTCGGCGGCCAGGTGGAGCTTCATCTCGACCCACGCGGACGTCAGGAAGTCGACCGTGTGGAAGCCCTGGTTGAAGGCCGCCGCCTTCTGGATTTTCGCCAGGAGCGCGGCGGGCATCGGCTTGCCCGTCACATGGTGGCGCGCGAAGCGGTCGAGCACCTCGGGGGTCGACACCCAGCGCTCGAACAGCTTGCCAGGGAACTCCGCGTAGTCGCGCACCACGCGCGTGCCCGCGAGCGAAGGGTAGGCCACGTTGGAGCTCAGCCCGTGCAAGGCATGGCCAAACTCGTGGAAGAGCGTCTGGGCATCCCGCCACCCCAGCAGCGCGGGCGTCCCGGGCGCGGGCTTCACGAAGGGCAGGCCGTTGGACACGATGGGCGTCGCCGTGCCCCGGAACCGCTCTTGAATGCGGAACGGGTCCGTCTGCCCGCCGTTGTACTTGCCCTGCCGCGCGTAGGGGTCGAAGTAGAGCAGCCCCACGTGCCGGCCGCTGGCGCGGTCCTTCACCTCGAAGACGCTCACGTCGGGGTGGTAGACGGGCACGCCCCGGGCGGGCGAGAAGCCGAGGCCGAACAGCTCACCCGCCATCCAGAACATGCCTTCCCGTAGGGCGTCGAGCTGCAGGTACGGCTTCACCTCGCTCTCATCCAGGTCGTACTTCGCCTTGCGCACCTTCTCCGCGTAGTAGCGGTAGTCCCAGGGCTGAAGCTTCTCGCGCTGCCCCGCACGCGCCGCGAGCGCCTGCATGTCGGCCACCTCCTCGCGCACGCGGGTGACGGCGGGCGTCCACATCGACTCCAGGAGCGCCAGGGCGCGCTCGGGCGTCTCGAGCATGGTGGGCGCCAGCTGCCGGTGGGCATACGTGGGGTAGCCCAGGAGCCGTGCCTGCTCCGCGCGGAGGGCCAGCATCTCCGCGATGAGGCCTTGATTGTCACGTGCGTTGCCGCGCTGGCCCCGGCTGTCGTAGTTGCGCCAGACCTTCTCGCGCAGCGCGCGCCGGTCGGAGAACGTGAGGAAGTCCGCCACCGCCGACCGGGTATTGGCCACGACCCACCGGCCCTCCAAGCCGCGCGCTTGTGCCTCGGAGGCCGCGGCCCGCCTCAAGGGCTCGGGCAGCCCCGCCAGGTCCTCCTCGCTTTCGAGCACCACGCCTTCGGCCTCATCGCCCATCACGTTCTGGGAGAAGGTGGTGTAGAGCGCCGCGAGCCGTTGGTTCAGCGCCGCCATGCGCTCACGGCCCGGAGCGTCGAGGTGGGCGCCCTCGCTCACGAAGGTCCGGTGGTAATAATCCACGAGCCGCTGCTGCTCCTGCGTCCACTTCGCCCGCTCGGGCGATGCGTGGACGGCCTGGACGCGGTGGAAGAGGCGCTCATTCTGTGGCGTCTCGTCCCAGAAGGCCGCCAGCCGGGGTGACAGCTCCCGCTCCACCGCTTGGAACTCCGGCGTGTTCATCAGGTTCGACCATGCGTTGTAGACCTCGTAGACGCGGGTGAAGTCGCGCCCCGCGTCCTCGAGCGCGGCGATGGTGTTCTCGAAGGTGGGCGGCGCCTTCGCGTTCGCGATGGCGGTGACTTCGCGCCGGGAGGACGCCATCGCGGCGTCGAAGGCGGGCCGGAACTGTTCGACCTTCACGCGGTCGAAAGGGGGCACGCCTCCGTGGGGGCCCTGCCAGGGCTCCAGCAGCGGATTCGAGGGGGCGGGGGCCGCCAGCACTGCGCCGGCGCCGAGCACCCCGAGCAACGCGATTCTGTATCCGGGCATGGATGTAGAATAAGTGTCGGAGTTGTTCTTAATCCACCGAATGAAATTCGACCGGGAGCCCCCATGACACCCCTCGACCGAATCGATCGCGCCATTCTGACCGCGCTCCAGAAGGATGCGCGGCTGTCCAACAAGGAGTTGGCGGCGCAGGTGGGCTTGGCGCCCTCCACGTGCCTCACGCGCGTGAAGAAGCTGGAGTCGGAAGGCTTCATCAAGGGCTACCGCGCGGAGCTGGACCCGGGCGCGTTGGGGCTGGGGCTCCAGGCGCTCATCTCCGTTCAACTGAGGCTCCACGTCGACCATGCCTTCGGCAGCATCGGAGACCACCTGCGCTCGTTGCCGGAGACGGTGGCTGTCTATTGCCTGGGCGGCAGCACGGACTTCCTGGTGCACGTGGTGTGTCGCGACACGGAGCACCTGCGGCGGCTGACCATCCTGTCCTTCACCAACCGTCCGGAGGTGAGCCGCATCGAGACGTCGCTGGTGTTCTCGTACACGAAGCTGCCCGTGCCGGTGGACCCCGAGGCGATGGTGGCGCTGCCCCGGCCCCGATGAGGCAGGGGAGCGGCCGAGGACCTCGCGTCCCCGCGGGAGTCCTCGCTTGCGGAAGGTGCGCGTCATTCCCAGTCTGCTGGGGCCGCTGGCGCGGACACACCGCGAGGAGGGCCCATGGCCACGAGGAAGCGCTCAAGCACCGCCACGAAGCCGCGAACGTCCTCCGGGAGCAGGAGCACCCCCCGGAAGTCGGGAACGGCCAAGCGCGCCGTCGCCCGGAAGACCGCTGCCCGGAGCGGTGGCCGGTACACCGACCCGGAGCTGCGTGAGCGCATCAAGGAGCGCATCACGCGTGGCAGCAAGGGGGGCCGCGCGGGCGAATGGAGCGCGCGCAAGGCGCAGCTCGTGGCCGCCGAGTACAAGAAGGAAGGGGGCGGCTACCGGGGCGGCCGAAGTGGGACGCAGAAGTCGCTCACGTCCTGGACGCGGGAGGCGTGGCAGACGCAGGAAGGGGAGGCCCGCGCCCGCCACGGCGCCGTCACGTCGCGCTACCTGCCGAAGCAGGCGTGGGAGCAGCTCACCCCCGCGCAGAAGCGCGCGACGGAGCGGAAGAAGCGCGCGGGCTCGCGTCGCGGCAAGCAGTTCGTCCGCAACACCGCGGCGGCTCGCAGCGCGCGCAAGAAGACGACCCGGCGCTGACGCGGGTCACGTTTGGGCGGCGCCACCCGAAGGCAGGAAGGCGGCTTCGTACGCCGCGAGGAGCTCCGGAAAGACGATGCACTTCTGGCGCTCGGGGTAGACGCCCGTCGAGTACCGGATGGCGGCGAAGCCAAAAATCTCCGTGAACAGCGCCAACCGGGCCTCCGCGGGCGCGCGTCGCACGTGGTCATGGAACGCGAGGACCTCGCCCTCCAGCGAGAAGGGGCGCAGGTACAGGGCGTAGGGAATCACGTCGTGGGCGATGCGGAAGACGCAGTTCTCCTCCGGCGTCCACAGCGGGTGCTCGCAATGCCCGGTGTTGATTTCGAGCCGACCCCGCTCCAGGTCCGCGACGATGTCCTCGGGGCGCTCGTAGACGGTGCGCGTCGAATAGGTGATGGCGAGGAGGGGCCTCGCTGCTGGAGTGGCACCCGAGGGCCCGTGAGGCGCGCTTCGCTTGTGGAGAAATGCGGGGGCCGTTAAATCGTCGGGCCTCTCACGCCTCTCTCCTCCAGGACGCATCCCCCATGTCGACCGTCGCGTCGTCCACCCCCCAGGCCGCAGTGACCACCTCCAAGCCGTGGATGCTCTGGCTGGGGCGCATCTTCTCGGGCCTCGTCGCGGCCCTGCTCGCCATGAGCGCCGTGCAGAAGCTGAACCCGTCGCCCGAGGTGCTCCAGGGCTTCCAGACGTTCGGCTATCCCGCGGAGGTGCTGCTCCCCATTGGCGTGGTCGAGCTCTTGTGCCTCATCGTCTATCTGGTGCCGAGGACGTCCGTCCTGGGCGCCATCCTCATCACGGGCTACCTGGGCGGTGCCACCGCGACCCACGTGCGCGCGTCGGACGCGTTCATCGTGCCCATCCTCGTGGGCGTGGTCGCCTGGGCCGGGCTGTTCTTGCGCGACGCGCGCATCCGCGAACTGCTGCCCCTGCGCCGCTGAGAGTGATGATTTGACACGTCAGACAGAATCCATTTTGAATGAATGGTTTTGTTTGGCGTGTCAGGTTGGGTTCTGGTCAATTCGAGCGGGGATGTGACTGGGATTGCTGTGGAATTCGCGCAAGTCGTTGCAGCCTCCGCCGCCTACCTGTCGTGCCTGGAGGCGGAGTTCGATGAGTGCATTTGCGCGAATCCTGGCGTGTGGTCTGTTGCCAACAGCATTGCTGACCGCGGGCTGCGGGCCCGAGGGAGGCCCGGACGAGGCGGCTTCACGGGAGCTCGTGACGCCGGTGCAATCGGAGGGGAATGCGGGCGTCCTGGTCTCCACCGAGCTCTTCGATATCGCGGCCCGGTGGTCCTCGGAGTCCGTGGGCGCCGCGGGCCCGGTGGCCGCCGCGGTGGATGCGGGGAAGGTGGACCTGCTCTCGTATGTCCGGCGGCACGCGCCCGAGCTCGCGCCGGAAGCCGAGTCCGTGCTGGCCCGCGCGCCGGGCGCGGAGGGTCAGACGGGAGCGATGCAGACGGCTTGCTCCTGTCAGGTCTGGGGCACGTTCGACAAGCCCTCCGCTTCTCCCAGCGGAGGGGGCTGGCAACTGCACTTCCGGGGCGCGGCCCACTCGGGGCAGATTGGGCAGAACCTCAGCGGCACCCTGCGTGAGCAGACGACGGACAGCGCCGTCTACACCACGCAGTTCAGGACGCGGATGAACTGCTCCACGGCCAGCGGCCAGGCGTGCCCGGCCGGGTGCAGCGCGAAGCTCTACTCCGACATCCTCTACTCCTCGCAAATCGATACGGTGGCGGACACCGGCGGCATCTGGAGCAAGGGGGCCACCGCGCAGGTGGCGGAGGGCGTGACGCTGGACTTCCGCACGCCGTTCAGCGGCGCGGGCTCTCGCCTGTTCGAGAAGGCCGCCGCCATCAGCCATTACGCCAGCAGCACGACCTTCAACGTGGACGAGCTGGCCAACCTGCTGAAGAGCGCGCTGTCCATCTACACCGTCATCCAGACGGGAGACATCACCAAGATCACCAGCGACCTCATCGACCAGGCGGTCAAGGCCATCGCCGGACTCATCCACCGCTCGGGCGCGGACGGGTCGACGTCGCGGGGCATGGTGGCCCAGTTCGAGTCCCCCTTCTGGCAGCCCATCTCCCTGTCGTACTCGTCGACGGACCACCTCTATTACTCGTTCGACCTGGCGTCGCACGTCCGCATGAAGACGCGCGGCTATGGGGGCTGGCACAAGGCCGAGGGCCGCGTGGCCAGCAGCGCCTCCATCGTGGCCTACGTGGACAACTTCGTCTGTGACGCGGGCGTCTCGCCGCCGGGCCGCATCGGCTTCTGGCGCTACGATGCCTTCGACAACGCACCGGTGCCCATGGGCTCGCTCCAGGACCGCGTCCGCAACTTCCTCTCCTCGGGCCTGGGCCGCTGGGTCGACGTGTCATGGCAGGAAGGCGTCGTCCAGTAGACCAGGGCGCCGAGCCCGGGACCGCGCGTCGCACGGGCGCGCGGTCCTGGATGTGCCGGGCTCAGCGGCGCGCGTCCATGAGCAGGGCCCACAGGGTGTCGTCGAAATCGGAGAGCGCCTCCGCGCCGCGTTCACCCGCCTGGGCTCCGAGCCGCGTCACCACGAGCCCGAGCGAGGGCACCACGTAGACCTTCTGGTCATCCTGGCCCAGCCCCGCGTACAGGTCTGGCGGCGCGCTGGGGATGATGGAGCCTTCGAGCCGCGTGTGGCCCGGGGGGAGCCGAGCGAACGCCTGTCCATTGAGCCAGAAGAGATGGCCATACGCGGGATTGAGCGTCTGGGATGGCCGCGTCGCCAGCGCGAGCTGGGCCGCCGGAGCGACCTGCGCGCCGTTCCAGCGCCCCTGGGCCTGCATCAACAGGCCGAAGCGCGCCAGGTCCTTCGCGCTCATGTGGAGGCCCCAGAGCGGCAGGCCCTTGCTGTCGAGGTCCGAGCGCGCCTGCCAGACGCTGTTCACCGCGCCCAGGGGTTGGAACAGCCAGGCCTGGGAGAGCTCCTGGATGCCCATGCCCGTGCACCGCTCCAGCACGTGGCGCAGCCGGTGGTAGGCGTCATTGTTGTAGAGCCAGACGGTGCCGGGCTCGGCCATCCGGGTGAGCGTGGGCGTCAGGCCGCTCGACATGGTCAGCAGGTGTCTCACGGTGATGCGGGCCTCGGCGGTGGCGCTGGCGTTGGACCAGCCCGCGCCCAGCACGTCCGAGACGCGCTCATCGAGCGTGAGGAGCTGCTTCTGCACGGCGATGCCGACCAGGACCGCGATGACGCTCTTCTGCGCGGAGGCGATGTCCCGCCGCAGGTTCGGGCCGAACCCCCAGTAGCGCTCGGCGAGGATGCGCCCGTCTTGCAGGATGACGAACGCGCGGGTGTCACGCGAGCCCACGAAGTCGATGACGGCGTTCAGCTTCGCCGTGTCCCAGCCCGCGCTGGCCGGCGCCACCGTGGGCCAGCTCGCGTCGTCCTGGGGGAAGACCACCGTCGCGTTTTCCAGGTCGCCCGCGTCGGGTTCGCTGCTCCCCGCGTCAGGCACGGGGTCCGCGCCAGCATCAGGAGTCGCCTCCGTCCCCGCGTCGGGCGTCGAATCCAGGTCGTCGGGAGCGGTGTCCGGCGAGCACGCACACAGGGCGCAGACCGCGAGGGCGAGGAGCAGGCTGGGGTTCATGCTCCCAGGGAACACCTGTCCCTCGCGGAAGTTACGCTGACTTCAACGAAGGGGGCTCATCGCGGAGGCAAGAGGCGGGAGAGCAGCTCCAGCCCCGGGGCTTCCAGGGGCACGCGTCCCCGCAGCGCGGCGAAGAAGGACCAGCCGTGGTTCGCGAGCAGGACCACGCCCGCGTTCGCCGCCGCGGCGAAGCCCATGAATCCCGTGTAGCCCCCCATGACGGAGGAGCGCCACACCACGGGGTGGCCTCGCACCTGCGTCACGTTCCAGCCCAGCCCCGCCTGCCGGGCCCCCGCCGCCACTCGCGGCTCTTGGGGAATCCGGAGGGCGCGCACGACCCCCGCGTCACCCAGGCCCAGGTTCGCATCGAGGAACCGCAGCAGGTCGGGCGCGGTGGAGTAGGCGGCGCCCGCGCCGGGGAGCGCGGGGAAGGTCCACGCCGGTACGGGCTTGCCCTTCGCGGTGTGGCCCGCGGCCAGCCGCGGTGCCTGTTCATCGGTGGGCCGCAGGGACGTGTCCGACATGCCCAGGGGCTTGAAGAGCATGTCTCTCAGCGCATGGCCGTAGTTCACGCCCGCGCGCCGCGAGAGGGCGTGGCCCAGCACGCCCATGCCAATGAGGGACTCGGCGTGGCGGCGCGGGGGTGGCCATTCGGGGTGGTAGCTCCGGAGGAACTCGCCGAAGAGGCCCGCGTTGTAATGGCCGAAGGGGTCCTCGGGATTCTGGGCGCCGCTGTCCAGGTTGGGCGGCAGGTGCGGCATCCCGGAGGTGTGCGTGGCGAGCTGCTCCAGCGTAATGCGGCCCGCCTCGGCGTCCGGGAGCAGCGGCCGGGGAATCACCTCCGACAACGGCATGTCGAGCCGCGCCTTCCCCTGGTCCACGAGCAGCGCGAGGAGCGCGCCCGTGAAGACCTGGGTCAGCTCGCCCAGCGCGAAGAGCGTGTCCTCGGCGGGCGGCGCGCCCCGGCCTCGCAGCGCCTCCACGTGATGGGTGCCAGCTTGCGTGAGGCCGGCGCAGAGGGCGGCGGACCGGTACCCTCGCGCGTAGCGCCGGGTGGCCTCCTGGAGCAGCTGTCGGGGGGACGGCTTCGATGTGGGACTCACGGAGCCCCGTCTACACCATCCTGGGCCAGGACTGCCCGCCTCGAGGCGCCGTGCGCCGTGCTGTCACACGCGCGCTTGGAAATTGACGGATTGTCTCGCGGCGTCGCGGACGGCGGCGTCCAAGTTCGCGAAATCCCGAGCGGAGGCCCTTGGAACGCCACGTGTAATGGCTAGCGGGCACACGGAGGTCCGCACCATGCCCCACTGCCGTCAGCCCGAATCGTCCGCGTTCACCCTCACGCGTCACTTCGTCGAGCGCAGCGCGCTCCGGCAACTTCGTGACGACGTGCTCGACTTCATCCTGGAGTTCGGCAGCCGGACGCGCGCCAGTGGCATGACCCACGTCACGGTGCTGGAGCGCGACCTGCCGCGGGGCTGGCGGCGCACGGACGTGGTGCGGCAGGCGCGCGGCTGGATTGTGCTGCTCAACGACGAGGAGCGCCTCATCACCTGCTACCGGCGCGGGGACGCGAACCGCTTCATCCGCCGCAAGCCGAAGCACCGCATGTCCGACACCCAGCTTCACCGCGCCTGAGTTCAGGCCGTGCCTTGCAGGGCGCACACGCCCAGGGCGACCAGCATCGCTCCGCCCAGGGCCAGCAGCCCGATGGGGAAGCGCTGGCTCAGCAGTCGCCGCGCCGACGTGGTGCTGTCGGGCCGGTCCTCGATGCGCTCCGCGAGCAGCCGCTTCAAGAACCGGCGCAGCCGGCGCGGCACGCCTCGGGGCAGGGGCTGACTGCCAGGTTCGCCGCCCGTGAGGGCTTCGTGCAGCAGGCGCCCCAGGACATGCAGGTCCGACTGCACCACCGCGCGGCCTCGCAGACGTTGTTCCGGGGCCTGGTACCCATGGGCGCCTGGGGGGACGACGCCGAGGCCAAATCGCCAGAGCTTCGCGCCGTCCGCGCCCACGAGGACGCTCTCTGGGCTCAGGTTGCCGTGGACCAACCCCGCGTCATGCGCGGCGCCGAGCGCGTCGAGGAGCTGGAAGGCGATGCGCTCCACCTCCTGCCAGGGCAGGGCATTGACCCAGTCCAGTCGTGTCCTCAAGTCGGGCGCTGACAGGGGCACCATCGCGTACCAGCAGCGGCCGCGCTCCTCACCCGAGGAGACGACGTGGATGAGCCCCGGGTGCCGGAGGCCTCGGAGCAGCTCGACCTCGCGGTGGAAGGTGGCACGGCGTGTCGCGTCCGCCGTCACGCGCGACGGCAACACCCGGACGGCGCAGGGCCCGGCGTGGCCTTCCGCCGCGTACAGCGCGCCCGCGTCGTCCGTCCCCATGCGATGCACCAGCAGGAAACCACCCAATGATTCTCCGGAGAGGTCGGGCTCTGGTGGAATGAAGGGGCCGTCCACGCCCACGCGCGTCGCGGTGGCCGCGCCACACGCGGGGCATGGGCCCGGTCCAGCATCCGGAAGCGGCGCGTGGCATGTGGGGCAGGGGTTCTTCACGGGAGGGGGCCGTCTGCCTGCATCTTCCGGGGGCTTTCCGCGCACGGCAAGCAAGCGATGGCCGCTCGCGGAGGTGCGGGGCAGGTGCCGTGGGCGTTGACTCGCTCGCCGGCTTGAGGGACGCACAGCGCATGGCACTTCAGAAGCTCCAGGTTCCTCGTGAGGCCGCGGGAGAGCGGCTCGACCGCTTCCTGTCGAAGCAGGTGCCGGGCCTCGGCCTGGAGCGGGCGCGGGCCTTGATTGACGCGGGCGCGGTTCGCATCCGTGGGAAGAAGTGTCAGGCCACGCGCAAGCTGTGGGGCGGAGAGGAGATCGAGCTCGAGCGCCCCGCGCCCCGCGCCGCGCCTCAGGTGTCCGCGGAGGGGCCCGTGCTGCCCGTGCTTCACGACGACGCGGCGCTGGTCATCGTGAACAAGCCTCCGGGCATCGTGGTGGAGCCGGAAGGCCGCGCCGCGTCGGTGGTGGGCTTGCTGGCGGCGCAGCGGCCTCCGTTCGACGTGGAGGGGCAGGCGCTCCCCGGCGTGGTGCACCGGTTGGATCGGGAGACCAGCGGCTGTCTGTCCTTCGCCCGAACGGATGTCGCCGCCGCCGCGCTCCTGCGCGCCTTCCAGGAGAAGCGCGTGGACAAGCAGTACTGGACGCTGGTGCTGGGGCAGCCCCCCGCGCAGGGGCGTCTGGAGGGGCCCTATGCCCGCGACCCGGCGGACCCTCGGCGTTTCACCACGCGCGTGCCATCCGCGCGCAGGGCCGCGCTGTCGTACGAGGTCCGCGAGCGCTTCGCCGACGCGGCCCTGTTGGAGATCGACCTGGACACCGGCCGCACGCACCAGATTCGCGTGCAGCTCTCCGAGGCGGGGTTCCCCGTCCTGGGGGACTCGCTGTATGGCCCGCCCGAGGCGCGGACGCATGCCGCAGCGCAGGCGTTGGGGCGTCAGGCGCTGCATGCCTTCATGCTGGAGCTGCCGAGCCCCTCCACCGGTCAGCTCATCCGCGTGGGGGCGCCGCTGCCCGAGGACTTCCAGTGCGCGCTCGTGGTGCTGCGGGGCGGGTGAGCACACCGCGCCTCGCGTGGGAACGGAGGCGCGGTGGAGGCCGGCTCAGGGAGACTGCGTCCCGTGGACCGTCGCCGCCATGACGCTGCCTGCCGCGTTCCTGCACTCGACCCGCCAGCGAATCTGGTCATAGGGCCCGAGCGGTGGCGGCTCGGTCCGCGGGTTCGGCAGGACGTGCGTCCCGAAGTCGAGCGACGTGGGATAGGGACCGCTGTTCCACAGTTCGTCTCCATACCTGCCGAAGCCCTGGATGCCCATGGACGTCACCACGCACGTGTCGGCGTCGAGGCTCTCGTAGCGGTGGGACATTGGCGTGCCCGCGTCCCAGGTGAAGCGGTTCTGGTTCACCGCGGAGGGGTCTCCGGTGAACCTTTGCCAGACGTTGCCCGTGCTGGTGCTCTTGACGTACCACGCGACGCCTGTGACCGCGCGACGGATGGTCGCGATCGCCTCCGCGCTGTTGCTTCGCGTCCCACTGGCGTTCGTGCACTCCACCCGCCACCGGTACTGCCCTGCCGCCAGCGTGTTCGCGGCCAACGTCTGTCTCGGCGGGAGGTTGTTGAGCTGGAACCAGGCGAGCCCGTTCTTGAACGCGCGGACGTTGCAGCTCGCCGCGCCCAACGAATCGTAGCGGACGGCGAACGTATCGGTGTGGAAGCGGTTGAACTGCCCGACCGCGGTGTTTCCGACGGCCCACTCCACCGAGGGCTGGGCGAACGGCCCCTGGAGGTTCAGGTTCGGAATGGTCGCGGTCGAGCCCGAGAGCGTGACACGTCGGGCGCGCACCGCCAGCTCGATTTGAGCAGGCGTTGTGAGGCCTTGCGTCTCCGCCAGATGGAGCGCGACCCCCGCGACGTGAGGGGCCGCCATCGAGGTCCCCGACAGGTGGGTGTATCCGTTCCCCGACCAGGTGGACCGCACGGCGTTCCCGGGGGCCCAGATTTCGACGCATGCGCCGAAGTTGGAGCCGGGCTCGTCGCCCGCCAGCGGGGCGTTCCGGAACCGGTTCGTGCCATTCAGGGACGTGGCGGGCTGTCCATTGTCGTCAATGGCCCCGACCACCATGATGCCGTCACCCGTCTGGGGGGTGTTGTAGGCGTAGCCGCAGGCGTCCTCGTGATTGTTCCCTGCGGACTGGGCGATGAAGGCTCCCGGGTAGCCCCCCGCGGGGTTCGGCGTCGCCAGGATCCGCAGCTTGTCGCCCAGCGTCTGCCCCTCGTTGAAGTGAGGGGAGTTCATCGAGATGTTGACGATGCCCACACGTCCAGACGCGCGAATGCGCGAGTAGATGAGGTCGAGCCCCAAGGCGACATCGGCGACGTCGGGGTTCCTGGCCTCGGAGGAACACCCCGAGGTCGCGGTTCCTCCGCGCCCGACAGCGACCGAGACGATGGCCGCGCCCGAGCTGACGCCGACCACGCTCGAGGGCACGGCCGTCGCCTGGGCCCCGATGATTCCCGCCACGTGGGTCGCATGGGGGTAGCAGCCCGTAGGGGACTGGCCAGGAACGGCGGTGAGCCGTTCGAGGAACGGCAAGCCGCTGTGTGGGGCCGCGCCCATGTCGAGCAGGTAGACGGTGTGCGAGCGGGTGCTGACCCTCGGGCCTCCGACCGCATGGACGCCCCAGGGGATGGTGGGGGCCGTCCCGGTGTTCGACCACACCGCGCTGAGTTCGACCGGGCCGTTCTCGGTCAGCCGCTGGACGCGGGCGTCCCTGCGCAGCCGCGCCACCTGTTCGGGCGTCAGGAAGGCGGTGAAGCTCCTCCCCACGAAGCTGGTCATCGCGGTGGGGGTGAAGCCGAAGTCCAGACGCAGGTCATCGACGAGATGCCGCGCCGTCACATCCTGGTCGCTGGAGAAGCCATCCGACGGGGGCGCGGCGGACGCCGGCATGCGGCTCGTCGCGGCGTCGTGCAGGTCCACGAGGTACTGCGTGCGGCCGTTCGCATCCCGGCGGACCTTGGAGGCAGCTCCGCTCGCGCGGAAGACCGGGGCGCCCGCGCTGACGGTGGCCCTGGACAAGGTGGGCTCGGCCGCGACCTGGCCGGCACCGCCGAGTCCCACAACGAGTACAACGGCGTTTCTCCAACCCATATTCGGCGGTCCCTTGAAACAGTGTTTCTGTGTGTGATTACAGGCGGACCTGGAGCAGCAGGTTGCCGCCTGCCATGTGTGGAGATTCGCGGACGACGCGCATCGTGCCGGTGACGTCATCCTCGAAGCGGGTGCGATTCGGGTCTCGCGTGTAGAAGACCTCCGCGAGCACGCCGGCCACCTCTCCCAAGTCCCACCGCGCCGTTGCCTTCGTGGTCAGGATGAGGCCTGGCTCCTCGCCCTCCGGCAGGAACGTTAACAGCCGGTTGTCTCGAATGATGGCATGTCCCGAGAGGACACCGCTCGTCGCGAAGGCCGACGTCAGGCTCGGGGGGCGGGTGGCTCGTAGCAGCAGCCCGGGCGTCAGGCCCCACGCTCGCAGATGGTAATCCGCCCCCAACGTGGCGGAGCGCTCCGCCGCGGGTTGCATCCGGTTGCTCAGCGCCAGCCCGGGAGGGAAACCCGGCATGTCGATGAAGATGAAGGCCGGCGTCTTGTAGTACGCGAGCGCATGGACCCGCAGCAGGTCCCACTTGAAGCGGGCCACCAGCGCAGCGGCGTGGGCCGGCTGTCGGCGTGTGATTCCCGGCTCGGACGCATCCGCGTCCAGGAGTCGTTGGGAGACGAAACTCCCCTCCAGGGCGAGGTGCGCCCCGAAGCCTCCCGGATAGACCTCCGGTGCGAAGAATCGCTCGAAGAAGGTCGGGTCTCCCTCGTAGAGCGCCAGGTCGACGTTGGTTCCCACGGGCACACCCTGCCGCCACTGCACGCGTCCCGAGACACCGTACGTGTTGAGGTCGAGATCCTTGCCTCCCTCCGACATGGCGCCCGAAGGGGGCCGGCCGAAATGGGCCGCCTGGATTTCCGCCCGAAACGCTCGCGTCAGGTTCAGCCCCGCGCCCGCCAAAAACATCAGGCGCCGCTCATGCTCCAAGGTCAGGCCATTGGCCAGTCGAGGGGCCTTGGCGGCGGCGAATGCCTCCCATCTCTGGCGTGACAGGCGCAGCTCCATGCCGGGCTCTCCGCCTTCTTCGCGACGTATGAGGGTGGTCTGACGCCCCCAGACCACCGGGTTCTCATAGCCCATGTGGAGCCGGGTCGAGCTCACGGGGAAGGCCGTCAGCGACAGGCTTTCATGGGCGGCCCATGAGGACGGGCGGTAGCGGAGGCGGAAATAGCTGGCGTTGTCCTGAAAGGCGAGGCCTTGAAATCCCGATGGATTGACGAACAGCGAAAGCGCGGCCTCGGCACGCAGGCCCGAGGTCAGTTCGGCCGTGCGCGCGTCCAGCGCGACATGGAACCGGGTGTTGGCATCTGGCGCGCCAAAGTCCGTGTCCCCAGCGAGGAGTGACAACCGTGCTTGGAGGAAGGCGTCGTCCGGGGGACTGGCCTTCGTGGCGACGGACTCCGGAGTTTGTCCCAGGGCAAGGATCAGCGAGGCGGCGAGCAGCGAAGGCGTCATGGGCGAGGCAGCTTAAACCTTCTTTGAATCAGGCCCGACAAGTCTCCGCACCAGGACGCGGCTGCAGCCCAGGTGCAGGAGGGCGCGGTGGAGGTCGTCCCTGGGCATCCTCCCGGATGCCCAGCCGCCCGAGGTCGTGGCGCCAGTTCAGCATGTGTCTCACCACCCAATCGCAGCGCGCGTGTGTTGTCGTTGTCTTGTTTCTTTCGGGTTCTCAAATTGTGAAAACATCCGGTTGATGTTTTTCCGCGTGAATTATCTCGCCGCTTGCGAGGTCCCAGGCGGGCCGACAGCGCTCGCGGGTGCTCGTCGGAAGCTTCGTGCTGTTGGGGCCGTGAGTTCATGGCCGCAGCTCGCGAGAACAAAACACCGGAACAAAGGATTCATCCTGTGAAGACGTCGTTCAGTCGTTGGCCGTGCGCGCTTGCTGGACTCTCCCTCGGGGTCCTTCTCGTTGCTTGTGGAGGTGAATCGGAGCCACCCAATCCGAACGAAGGGGGAAATGGAGACGGGCACGGAGATGGGAATGGAGCCGAGGAGCCGCCCAAGGAAACGATGGTGAATGGCAGGCCCGCGAGCGAGTACTACGCACAGTTCGCCTATGAGAAATACGCTGGCGCCCCGGGTGGCGCGGCGGCGTTCCCCGCCCAGGGGGATGGCATCAACCTGTTCGCCGCGACTGTCTATCTGAGGCAGGACAAGAGCTTCGTCCTCTACTACGCCGAGGGCACGGGGACGGTGCGTTCCAATGGCTACACCGCGGAGATTCCTACCTCCCGCATGTTCAAACGCACCGGCGCCTGGCGTGTCAGTGGGGCCTCTTTGAAGCTCGGCGACCTGATGACCTGCCAGGGCCTCTCGGTGGACGGCAACGACGCGCTTTATTGCAAGCTGGACCAGACCATCGGTTACGCGGACGCGGTGGGGAAGAGCGCGGCGTTCACGCGCTCGACCAACTTGTCGCCGAATGACAGGCAGTGGGTCGACTACAAGTGACGCCTGGGCTTCCTGCCTGGGCATACCGGGGACTCCCTTTTCAATAGGAGTTCGTTTCATCACCCCGTGAGCAGCACCCGCCCGCCGTCGAGGACATGAGGGAGCACCAGGTTCCAGTGGCGCTGTGGGCGTGGCTGGCTCCCTTACTTCGGCGCGCGCTGGCGCAGCGCCGCGCAGGGGTCTTCCATGGGCACGGCCGGGGTAAACCAGACGTAGTCGAAGGGCAGGGTGGCCGTGCCCAGCGAGGCCACGTAGTCCTCTGGCTTCAGGGCCTCCTCGGAGACCTCCAGCAGCGCCACGGAGCGCACGTCCTTGCCCGGCGCGCGCCTCGCGAGCTGGGCGGGGACGGCCCGGTCCGTGCGTGCGTGGCCATTTCCCGTGATGAGCACCCCGCCCTGACCCGTGTCCGCGCTCAGCAGCCGGTCCGCCAGTTGGGCATCCCGCGCGCGTTGGGCGAGCACCATGGGGCCGAGCAGCTCCTTCGGCAGATGGCCGCAGTGCGCTTCTTCCTGTTCCTTGAGCATCGCCTGCTCCACGGCCTCCGGGAGCGGCGTCTCCAGGCCGAGGCGCTGGCGCAGCTCAGGGGCCAGCGTCTCCGGGCCGCGCATCACCAGGTCGCGAACCTGGGCCCGGGGCAGGTTGGCCGCGACGATGGGAAGCCTCGCCTCCAGCCCTGCGGCGAACACGGGCCGGTACAGCGCCCAGTCCGGCCAGCCGCTGCCCGCCCAGTGGACCGCCGTCGAGAGCGCGTCCGCGTCGCCCGGTGCCTTCGCGAGCGACGCGTCCACCGCGGCCTGCTGGCCCACGTCGAGCATCTCGAAGGCGAGCGCGGGCTTCCTCCCCGTGGCGGCGATACCCTGGACGAGCCGCGCTTGGAGGCGGTGATGGTCGGGCTGGTCATGGCGCTCCCCCAGCACCACGAAGTGCGCCGACGCGAGCGACTGCCGCAGGGTGTCCAGGTCCACGAAGCGGGCCGCCTTCACGTCCCAGATGCGCCCCACGAGCGGATGCTCCCGGTGCAGCGAGGACGTCCATCCGTCGGGGATGGGCGCCTGCGGCGCGGGCGGCGTCACGGCCGCCTCCGGGCGCGGGGGCCCCGCGTGGGAGCAGGCGGTGGAGAGCGACAGGACGGAGGCGAGGAGGAGCTTGCGCATCAGGTGCGCGATTCATTCACAACGCGGGGGCCAGGGGCCACTCCCACATGGGGACGATGCTGCTCCCAGGACACCTCGGGGGCGGGCCCGCGCCTGCCCGTGAGGCGGCGCGGGCTCGCTGGCGTCTGGCTTACTTCGAGTCCACCACGACGACCATCCAGCGGTCGGTGGCGTGGTCGATGCGGATGTTGGCGGCACCGGCCTCCTGGAACTGCTGGATGATGCCTTCCAGGAACGTGAGGTGCTCCTTGGGCGCGTCCACGAAGATGTTCTTCGGGCCGTTGCCCTTGGCCTTCGGCTTCTTGGCCGGGGCGCTGGTGGTGCCGTTGATGGCCTCGGGCGTGGCGGCGGCCTTCAGGCGGGCGGCGGCGTCGTCCACGGTGGCCTCGGGCTCCTCGGCCTCCACCTCGGGCTCGGCTTCGACCTCGGGCTCGGGGGCCGGCGCGGGGGCGGCGGACGCGGCCTCGTCCTCGGCCTGCTCACGGAGCTGGTTGAAGGTCTTCATGTTGATGGTGCCGCCAAACTTCTGCTTGAAGGACTCCAGCGCCTCCTTGCTGCTGACGTCCGGCTGCTGGCGGAAGAGGTCGAGCAGGAACGTGTGGCGCTCCTGGGTCTGCTCCTGGGTAGTCCTCGGCATTTTCTTCGTGCTCCTGGGTGTGTCGCGATGTGGCGAAAGGCGGCGCACCCTATCCGGAGCCGTGAAGCGCCGCAAAGGGGGGCCTGTCTTCCCCTTCCGGGCTTGCAGCGCGTGCCGAGCCACCCGCGCTGGACGTGCGACTTCAGCGCCGGGGCGGTGGCGGCGCGCTGTGGTCGCAGTGCAGGAGCGACGGCGGGTCGAAGCAGGTGAAGCGCTGGTTGTCGAGCCGGCACACGCCATCCGGCGTGTTGGCGCACTGCACCTCGGTGCGCGTGGCCTTGCAGTCGTAGCCGCAGGCCAGCGTCTCCGACGCGTTGAGGCAGCGCGGGGCGGGCGTCTCCGCGCCGTACTGGTGGATGACTGTGTCCGGCGGGTCCCAGCACCTCAACTGGTTGAAGTTCGTGGAGCAGACGCCATACGGCGTCCGGTTGCAGGCCACCTCGCCGTTGAACTGACGGCAGTTGTAGCCACAGGCCACCTGTCCCCGGCTCTCCTTGCACTCCGGCTTCGCGCTCCGGGTGGGCGGGTGCTGGATGGCCACGAGGGGCGGGTCCCAACAGTGCACCCCGCCCACCAGCACCTCACAGATGCCATAGGGCGTCCGCGCGCATGCGGCCTGCGTCGCGGTGGACTTGCATTGGTAACCGCACACCGAGCGCCCCTGGGCGAACAGGCACTGCGGGGGCGGCGGCCGAACCACGGGCTGCTCCGAGGTTTCCAAGGGAACCGTCGCGAGCCACAACGCGGAGAGGAGGCTGAGCATGGTGGAGGCCCGACGAAAAAGGCGGCGGTTTATTCAACCGCCCTCGTCGGGGCCGTGCGGGCACGGGGGCATGCCCGGTGAGGCAGGCCCTCAGCGGGCGCGGGGCCCGCCCGGCCGGGACGGGCGGGAGCGTCCACCGCCACGCGGCGCCTGGGCCTGACGCGGCGCGGAAGCACCCTCGTCGGTGTCGCGCTCGGCGCGCTGGCGGCGCGCGGCCTCGGCGGGCGTCTCCGGCGGAACGAGCGCGTGCGGGCCGCGACCGATGAGGTCCTCGCGCCCGGCTTGCTTCAGCGCCTCGCGCGCCAGCGGCCACTGCTCCGGGTTCCAGTAGAGCAGCAGCGCCTTCTGGAGCCGCTTCTCGCGCAGGCCCTGCGCCGTGTAGACGGGCTCCATCTTCAGCGGGTCCAGGCCGGTGAAGTACATGGCGGTGGCCATGGCCATGGGCGTGGGGATGAAGTCCTGCACCTGCCGGGGCCGCTTCCCGTTCTGCTTCAGCCACAGCGCCAGCTCCACCATGTCCTCCAGCGTGGAGCCCGGGTGGCCGCTGATGAAGTAGGGGATGTCGTACTGCTCCTTGCCGGCTTCCTCGCTGGCGCAGGCGAACATCTGCTGGAAGCGCTCGAAGCTCTCGATGCCGGGCTTCTTCATCTTCTCCAGCACGCGCGGCGACACGTGCTCCGGCGCCACCGACAGCTGTCCACCGACGTGGTGCGCGGCCAGCTCCTTCACGTACTCCGGCGAGAGCTCCGCCAGGTCGTACCGCACGCCGCTGGCGATGAAGACGTGCTTGACGCCGTCCTCCTTACGCACGTCCTGCATCAGGCTGATGAGCGGGCCGTGGTCCGTCTGGAGATTCTCGCACACGCCCGGGTGGACGCAGGACAGCTTGCGGCACCGCTTCTCGATGTCCTCACTCTTGCACTTGAGCTTGTACATGTTGGCGGTGGGGCCACCCAGGTCGGTGATGGTGCCCCGGAAGTCACCCATGCGGCGCAGGGCGCGGACCTCGCGCAGCACGCTCTCCGCGGAGCGGCTCTGGATGACGCGGCCCTCGTGCTCGGTGATGGAGCAGAAGGTGCAGCCGCCGAAGCACCCGCGCATGAGCACGATGGAGTGCTTCACCGTCTCGTAGGCGGGGATGCGCTCCTGGTACATCGGGTGCGGCACGCGGTTGAAGGGCAGGTCGTACAGCTCGTCCATCGCCACCGACGTGCCTTCCGCGCCGGTGGTGCCCACGCCGTCCTCCAGCGGGAGCGCGGGCGGGTTCATGAAGATGGCGCGGTTGCCGTGGCGCTGCGCCAGGGCGCGCGCGTTGCCCGGGTTGGTCTCCATCTGGAAGTCGCGGCTCATCACCGCGAAGGCCCGCTTGTCCTCGATGACTTGCTCGTAGGACGGCAGCACCACCGTCTTGCGGTCCACGGCGCGCCGGGCCGGGTCCGCCTCGTGGGTGCGCATCTCCTCGTCGTTGATGAGGTACGCGGTGCCGCGCACGTCGCGGATGTCCTGGATGCGCTCGCCCCGGCGCATGCGGTCCGCGACCTCCATGATGGGCCGCTCGCCCATGCCGAAGACGAGCATGTCCGCCTTGGCGTCGAAGAGGATGGAGCGGCGCACCTTCTCGCTCCAGTAGTCGTAGTGGGCGATGCGGCGGAGGCTGGCCTCGATGCCGCCCAGGATGATGGGGACCTCGGGGAACGCCTCGCGGCAGCGCTGCGCGTAGACGATGGTGGCGCGGTCGGGCCGGCAGTTCGTCCGGCCCGCGGGGCTGTACTGGTCCTCGGAGCGGTTCTTCTTCTGGGCCGTCAGCCGGTTGAGCATCGAGTCCAGGTTGCCCGCGGCCACGCCGAAGAACATGCGCGGGGCGCCCAGGGCCTTGAAGGGCTCGGCCGAGTGCCAGTCCGGCTGCGCGATGAGGCCCACCTTGAAGCCGCGGCCCTCCAGGAAGCGCGCGATGAGCACCGGCCCGAAGGCCGGGTGGTCCACGTACGCGTCTCCCGTCACGATGATGATGTCGCACTGCTCCCAGCCGCGGGCTTGCATGTCGGCGCGGGTGGTGGGCAGGAAGGGATGGGCGTAGCGAGTCGAATGGGCCATGTCGGTGAAGGGGCGAGGGCTTCCTCCCAGAACATCGGGAGGGCGCGGAAGCAAGCCCGGCTGGAGAGGGTGTACACCGGGGCGGCTTGCCTTCCTACCCACCGCGCATGCACCCGAAGTGTGGTGCATTGACGGCGATCCAGGCCTCCCCTACCTTGGCCGCCCTCTTACATGTGGCGACCTGTTCAGGTGGGTAGGTCGCGAAATGTAGGTTCGTGAGTGTTTGCCATGGCCGCCGCGGTGCCCCCCTCAGCCCTGCCAGACGTGACGGAGCCGCGTGGCGCCCAGGGCCCAGGGCCGGTGCCGGGCGAGGTGTGGAGGCTCCGCGTCCGATGAGCGGCGGGCCGGACGGGGGCAGGGCGGGTGACGCGGCGGGGTCGGAGGCGGGTGCTTCCGGCGAGCCCGCTTCCACGCGCGAGCTGCACATCGAGTACGACGACGCGCCCCCCGCGGAGGCGGTGCCCGCGCAGCGAGCGGGTCCGGTGCCTCGCTGGCGCAACGCGCTCGTGATGCCGGAGCCCCCTCGCGAGGAAGAGGTGGCGCTGCGGCGGACGGAGGCGGCGGTGCGTGCCGATGTGCCCCAGGCGCCGGTGCCTCCCGAGGGTGCCTCGGAGGTGGCGCGCGCGCCGAACCCGATGCTCGTCTCGAGGATGGCGCGGGGCCAGGACAGGGAAGACGTGCCCGCGCGAGACGTCGCCGCGCCCGAGGACGTCACCCCCGCCGAGCGCGAGGCGATGCGGGCCGCCGTGGCCAGTGGGAAGCGGCGCGAGCTCTGGTCTCCCCCCGCGTACCTCCCCGAGGAGCTGCGCGAGGCGCTGTTGCTGGAGCGCAGCCAGTACCGCGCGCAGTTGCTCCAGGACGTGCGCGAGCTCAGCCTCCAGGGCCCCGGCGTGTTGTCCCTCATCCCGAGGCCGGCGGCGGACCCGGACTGGTCCGGCGGTACGGTGCTCGGCTTCCAGGGCGAGGAGTGTGTCTTCGGCGGGGACGTCGTCCACCTGGACTTCGAGTCGGGCCGGGTCTTCGCCGCACCCAGCCACGGCGACGACGTGGACCGCCGCGCGCTGTCCGCGGACCGCTGGTGTTACCGGCCCTATGACTTCGCCGAGGCCCTGTGCGCGGCGGCGTCGGCCTATGAAGAGCGGCAGGACGCGCTCGCGGAGTCCCTTCGCCGGGCGTGTGGCGAGGCGCCGCCCGTCGCGCCGTCTCCCCAGGACGACCTGCTGCTCCCGGCGGACCGGCTGTGGCGTCAGCCCTGGGGCTGCATCTGGGGGCCACCGGGGACGGGCAAGACGACGGCCGTCGCGGACCTCATCGCGCGGGCGCTGCGCGCCTTCCCCGGCGAGCGCATCCTCGCGGTGGCGCCCACCAACCGCGCCGCGGACGAGCTGGTCCTCCGCGTCAGCGCGCTGCTGGAGCGCGAGCCCATCCCCCTGCGGCCGCTGGCGCGCAGCATCTTCCGCGGCGGCACCGGCGCGAGCGACGCGCTGGCGAAGCTGCCCACCGTCACGCTGGAGGACACCAAGGGCGGCAAGCTGCGCGCCAGCATCGAGGAGCGCGAGCGGGAGCTGGTGCTCCAGCGGGTGCGGGGCGGCCCGGCGCACGAGCTGGCCAAGCTCCAGGCGGAGCTTCGCGGGCTGCGCGGCAAGGTGAAGGACCCCACGCTCAAGGAGGTGGAGAAGGGGGACTGCCCGCTGGTCGTGGTCACCGTGCACCGGGCGTTGCGGCTCGTGTCGGAGCTGGAGGGGAAGCGGCACTTCGCGCGCCTGGTGGTGGACGAGGCGGGCATGGTGACGCGCGCAGCCACCGCGCTGATGGGGCCGCTGGCGGAGCGGGTGACGCTCGCGGGAGACCCGAAGCAGATTGGCCCGGTGAGCCGCGCCGCCGAGGGCGCCGGCAAGGGCTCGCAGAAGTGGCTTCGCGGCAGTGGCCTGTCCCACCTGGAAGACGCGGTGCGGGACGCGGCGCGCGCGGACGTGTTGCTGCTGCGCACCCAGCACCGCATGCACCCGCACATCGCGAAGGTGGTGAGCCACTTCTGCTACGGCGGCGCGCTGGAGGACGGTGACGGCGTGAAGGCCCGCGCCGAGCGCCCCGCCCCGGTGGCGGCGTTCCCCGAGACGCGCGCGGGCTGGGTGGTGCTGGATGGCCTCACGCGCGACGCGAAGCGGCTCACGCATGGACGAGGGGAGACGGGCTCGGGCTATCAACGCGAGCTGTCCGCCAACCTCGCCGTGTCCCTGGCGAAGGAAGCGGTGCGCTCCGGGCTCAGCGTCCTGTGCGTCACGCCGTATCGCGCGCAGGCGGCGTTGCTGCGCCGGTTGGGCAACTCGGCGGGACTTCGCGGCGACGTCTTCAGTGCCTCCACCATCCACCGTCAGCAGGGCACCCAGTACGACGTGGTGCTGGTGGACACCGTCGCCGGTGGCCGGCCGTTTCCTCCGCACACGCTGGTGCCGATGCTGAACGTGGCCGCCAGCCGCGCGAAGGACTACCTGCTGGTGCTGGCCTCTCGCGACGAGGCTCGCGCCGCCACGATTCCCCAGCGGTTCTTGTCGCTGCTGCCTCGGCTCCGAGTCCACCCGGGGGAGCCCTTGAAGCTTGAGCCGCTGCCCGTCCCGCAGCGCGCGCCGCTGCCTCCGCCGCCTCCGGTGCCGGTGGACCTGGGCGCGGAAATCTCGGGGGCCCGGCCGGGGCGGCCGCTCTTCACGCATGAGCAGGTGTCGCTGTTCGAGCGGCGCTTCGATGACGGGCATCACCTGGTGCGGGGCGTGGCGGGCAGCGGGAAGACGTACGTGCTGGCCCATTGGGTGGCGCGCTACCTGCTGGAGCACGCCGAGGCGCAGGTGCTGGTGTCCTTCTTCAACCGGGCGCTGGCGCCGCTGGTGGACAAGCTGCTCGTGGAGGCGATTGCCCAGCGCGCGGGCCGGCTCCGCGTGCGCGAGCTGCGCTCCCGGGTGACGGTGAAGCACGTGGGGGCCCTGCGCCGCCACGCGCCGGAGTCCTTCGATGGCGTCTTCGTCGACGAAGCCCAGGACATGGACGCCAAGGCCCTGGCCATGCTGCACGCGCTGGTGCGCCCGGACACGCTTTCGGACGGACGCGCGGTGCGCTGCTTCCAGTTGTTCATGGACGACTCGCAGAACGTCTATGGCCAGGTGCCCATCGACGCGCTGAAGGAGCAGCTCCCGGAGGGGCTGTCGTTCCGCGGGCGGACGCGCGTGCTCAAGGAGACGTTCCGCGCCACGCGGGACATCCTCGACGTGGCCTTCAACGTGGTGCTGGACCCGCTGCGCCAGCACGCCGCGGCCGAGCCGGGCATGCGCGAATACATGAAGGTGGGCGAGCTGGCGCGTGAAGGGCTCGTGTGGCTCCCGGAGGAGACGCTGGAGGGGCTCTTCCGGGTCCAATCCACGGAGCGCGGCGGCGTGCTGCCCCAGGTGCGCGGGTTCGCGTCCAGTGCCAGTGAGGCCCGGCAGGTCGCTCGCGAAATCGCGCGCCTCATCCGCGAGGAGGGCGTCCACCCGAGCGACATCCTGGTGGTGGCGCCGGTGATGCCCTCGCAGTTCACGGAAGCGCTGAAGCGCGCGGGCGTGCCCGCGGAGGCCTACGGCGGCAAGGGGGGCCGCAACGTGACGGACTTCCGCGTCAGCGGCGTGGACCACGTGCGCGCCACCACGGTGTTCTCATGCAAGGGACACGAGTGCCCCATCGTGTTCTTCGCGGGGCTGGACGCGCTGGACACCGCGGAGCAGTGGATGGCGGGGGCTCGCGAGCGCTCGGCGCGGGAGAACGAGCGCATCCGCCGCGCCATGTTCTACGTGGGCGCGACGCGGGCGATGAAGCGGCAGTACCTCACCGGCGTGCGCGGCGCGCGCTTCCTCCGAGTCGCCGCGAAGTATGTGGAGACGCTCGGCGGGCTCGCGCCTTCCACGCCGGAGGCGGCGGCGCGAGCCCCGGGTGGAGCCGCCGGGTAGGACGACCGCCCCTCTCACCGGAAGCGGCGGCGCGAGCCCCGGGCGGAGCCGTCCCCTGGTAGGACTACCGCGCCTCCCGCTGGACGGCGGGCACGTACACCCGGACGCGGTTGCGGTGCGCCGCCTCCAGCGTGCTCACGGCGAGCTGCTTCACGAACTTCTCGGTGAGGACCAGGCGCTCCCGGGGATCGACGATGGGGTTCGGGTCCCCCGACGTCTCGTGCTTGGGGTCGATGGCCAGGTCCACGCACCCGTCCTGGGCGGTCTGCGTGACTCTGCAGTCGACGATCATCGAAACCGTGACCTGTCCCCCCGACATGGACGTTTGGGACGTGTCGCTCGTGGCCTCGGTCTCGGATGCCGCCTTGGGGGGCGTAGGCGGGAGTGTGCGGCGCCCATCCAGCCGCTCCACCACGACATCTCGGTGCGGGTCCACCACGAACGTGGAGCGCCGGCTCGCATCCTGGGCGTCCTGCAGCGTGACGCGGACCAGGGTGCCCGGGGGCACGACGTCGGACAGATTCCAGTCCGGCGTCCGGCCCGTGTGCGTGCAGCCCGTGGCCGCGACGACCAGACACGACAGCGGAGCGATGAACTTCTTCATGGTGATGTGCTCGATGGAGAGGGGAAGGTGTGACTATTCGAAGAGAAGCACCTGATGGACCCACGCGCTGGCATGCCGCTTCAGCCAGGCCTGGCGTTCATCGCGCAGGGCCACGGCGGCGGGGACGCCCTCGCGGATGCGGGCCAGGACAGGCTCGAAGAAGGCGTTGGCCTCGGCGTCCGGAATCTCCTGCGTCGCGGCCAGGACGGCCCGCGCACCGGATTCGATGAAGGCCAGCGGCAGCCCGAAGTTCTCATGAACGTAGGCGCTGGTATGGCCCGCGTAGCACGCGGCGAGCAGCACCACGGGGTGCCCGTGCAGCCGCTGTCCCTTCAGGTCGCCCGTCGACAGCGCGAAGCGGCCGCTGGAGGCCTCGGGGGAGAGCACGAGCACGGACGCGTCCGCCACCGAGGGGTCGATGATGCCGTGCGCGTGGACCTGTACCTCGGTGGCGTCGCGCATGGCCCGCAGGACGCGGGGCGGCGTGGCCTCGGCGCCGCGGAGCAGGGTGACGCCCTGGGGGTCGGCGCCGCTCTCGCTCCAGGCACGGAGCGTGGGCAGGTTCAGCGACGCGGGGGACTGCACATCCGTGACGACCAGCCTGCGCGGTGCCACGCCGGGCGCGGGCGCCGCGGAGGGCGGCCCCATCCGATAGGACCACGCCATGTCGGCGGGGAGCAGCCCCGCGCGCCCCTGCACCGGAGGCCGCGCGAGCACCACCACGCTGGGGCATGCGCGCAGCGCGGTGACGACCTTCTCGGGCACCAACCCGTCGACATCCGCCAGGGGCGATTTCCGGCCCACGTCATGGTGACCGATGAGCTGGCCTTCTTCATCCCGGGCCACGACGAACGTCCGCTCGTCATCCACCGTGACGCCCAGCACGCACTTCGCGGGCGGGGGCAGGGCGCGTTCCTCGGCGAAGAGCGCGAGCCCCTGCTTCAGCTCGCCGCTCCGGCCCGCATCGAGGATGAGCGAGGTGTAGCTGTAGACGCGGGCCTTTCGCGCGCTCACGTCCGCCGCCGGCAGCCTCGACGCCTCCTCCAGCGCCTGTCGCAGCAGCGCCTGCCCCCGCTGCGCGTCCTGCTCCAGGAAGAAGCGCCCTTCGATGTGGCGCAGCAGCGCGAGGTCGCCCGCCTCCTGGGTGCCCGAATCCCGCAGCGTCCGAAGCCCCTGCTCCAGCAGGCGCGCGTCCTCGGCCTTCCGGAACGGCGTGCGGGCCAGGTCGGCGAGCAGCGCCAGCCGCGTCATCGAGGCCTGATGGCTGCAATGGAGGGCCCGGTCGAGCAGCTCGCGGGCCCCCGCGAAGTCCAGGGCCCGGTGGTGCGCGAGCGCGAGGTTGGTCAGGGCGACCTCCGAGTCCGCGCAGCCCTCCGGCGTCTGGAGCAGCAACTCCTCCAGGTACGCGCGGGCCAGCACGAGGTCGCCTTGCGTGCGCGCCACCTGCCCCAGGTCCTGGAGGAGGTTGCGCTGCGAGCCCCACTCCTGGCTGTCCCGCGCGCCGCGCAGCGCCGCCAGGAAGTGGGTGTGGGCATCGACGGGACGGTGCAGCCGTGCCATCACCAGCCCCAGCTCGCGCTGCATCAGCATGCACCGGTAGGCCTGCCGCCCCGACCGTGTACACGCCTGCACCGCGGCCTGGAGCCGCTCCCGTGCCTGTTGGGGTGACTCCGCCTTGGCCTGCCGCTCCTCGGCGAGCAGCGTGAACCACGGGTCCTTCGTCGCCAGGGCGATTCCCCGGTACTCCTCCACGGCCTGTCGCGGGTCGGCATACGCGAGCGCGCCCAGGAGCAGGTCCTCCTGCCGGGCCTCCCGGAGCCGCGTGAGGAACGCCTCCAGGGCACTTCCCTTCACTTCGCCCCGGGTGAGTCGCGCGTACTCCTGGGCGAGCGGCGCCCGGACGGAGAAGTCCCGCCGCGCGGTGTGGCGCACCAGGTCCTCCAGGTGCGTGCCGTCCTCCCGCCGGTCCAGCACGACCGCCAGCGGGCGCAGGGACTCCACGCGCTCGGGCGAGCCCGCGGCGCGCAGCGCGTTGTAGAGACACACGCGCGCCATGCCGGGCAGGGCCTCCGCTTGTGCGGGCGAGAGCGGCGCGCCGCCATCCACCATGCGCTGGCAGTCCTGCCGCATGCCCTTCCAGTCCTGTCGCTCCCGCACCGCCGCGTCGCGCAGGGACTGGGCCCGCTGGGCGGCCTCCTCGCTCCAGCCGCGCTCCTTCAGGGCGGCCACCTGTTCGAAGGACTCGGCGGCGCGCAGCGGCAGGCCCAGCCGCTGGAACGCGAGCCCCTGGTTCCACAGCGCCTGGGCATGGCCCGGCCGTGTCTTCAGGGCCTGCTCCAGCAGGGCGAGCGCCTTCTCCGGCTCCCCCTGTTGCAGGGCCAACGCCGCGCGGTCCGTGTCCACATCCGGAGAGGGCGGCAGCTTGTCGAGGAAGGCGGCGGCCTGGGCCACATCTCCCCGGAGCAGGAAGGCCGAGGCGATGCCCCGGTGGTCCGCGGCCTCTTCCAGCCGCGCCAGCTCGCGAAGGGCCAGGGCCCGCGGTGCGTTGCCCTCGCTGCGCATCACCTCGTAGGGCCGGTGCACGTCCGCGCCGGGATGGGTCAGCCGGACTTCGAGAGGGCGGGTGGTGGCGTCGGCCAGCCAGAGCTCGGAGCCCGTGGCGCCGGACTCCAGACGGGGAACTCGCAGCATCAGCACGGCGAGCCCGGCCGCGAGCGCCAGCGGCACCACCATCAACCAGGGCTTGTTCCGCCAGGACGTGACGGCGCGGGCCGGCTTCGTCTCCACGGTGTTCAGCGCATCGTCCGCGAGCAGCTCCAGGGCGAGCAGCTCCTTCATGCGCGACTCACACGGCCCGCAGCGCGCCAGGTGGTGGCGGAAGTTCTCCGCGTCCGCGGGCGCCAGCTCGCCGTCGAGGAAGCGCTCCAGGTTGTCGCAGGCGGTGCTCATGTCTCGGCCATGCCTTCTCGCGAGGCGTCATCGTCGCCCAGCAACTGCCGCAGCGCCTGACGCGCCTCGGTGAGCCATCGTCCCACCGTTCCTTCCGTCGAGCGCAACTGCTGCGCGATGGCCCGGTACCGCAACCCCGCCACATGCAGCCGGTAGGCTTCGCGCAGGTGCGGGGGGCGGAGCTGGTCGATGGCGCGTTGGAACTCGTCGCGGGACACCCGCTCCCAGCGCTCTTGCGGCGCCGCGTCGCCCTGCGCGTCCGCGTCCTGGACCAGGCGCAGCATCGGCGCGCCCAACACCTCGGTGCGGCGGCGGCGGCAGTGGTCCAGGAACCGGTTGCTCAGGGTGGTGCTCAGCCAGACGCTCACCGCGCCCGCGTTCTCCCCCGCCAGCCGGTCGAAGTTCCGGTACGCGCGCTCCAACGTCTCCTGAACCAGGTCCTCCGGGTCGATTCCCCCGCCCGCGCACAGCCGCCGGGCGATGCGGACCAGCCCGGGCCGCCGCGCGCGCGCGAACGCTTCGAACTGGCGGTGTTGCCCGTCGCCCACCGGAATGGACTCCTCTGGTTCCCTCATTCGAATTCGTTCCACGCGTGGAGCGCCCCCTGCGCTCGGGGGAGAACGCGCCGGGAGAATTCCCTTCGGTGAAATTGGATGACGCGATGCGTTGCCGCGGGTGGGAGCCCGTGAGTTCAGGCGTCGCGGACGCTCGGGCGGAGGGCGTTGGTGGCCTCCACGGTGGGGACGGGGACCTCCAGCTTGAGCCGCTGGGGGCCTCCCACGTCGGCCATGAAGGAGAGGCGGCCGCCGTAGCGTTCGAGCAGCCCGCCCACCACCTTCAGGCGGTCATCGGCCAGCAGCCCCGCGAAGCGCTCGATGAGGGAGACGGCCTGTTCGGCGGGGAAGCAGGGGTCGGCGACCTGGACCTTGAGGACCATGGACGCCTCCGACAGGCCCACCTCCGCGTTCACCCCGTCGCGCACGTCCCGGAAGGGGGCGAAGAGGCTGGCCATCGTCTCGCGGTGCCGCAGCAGGCCCTTGAGGTAGCTCACCAATTCCGCGTCGTCCCAGGGCTTGCTGATGAAGCGGCAGATTTCGCCTTCGTTCACCGAGGCCACCACGGACTTGAAGTCCGCATAGCCAGAGATGATGAGGCGCAGCGCGAGCGGATGGCTGCGTTTGATGCGCTGGAGCAGCTCGCTGCCCGTCATTCCTGGCATCCGGAAATCCGTCAGGACGATGTCCGGATGGAACCCCTCCAGCCGCTCCAATGCCTCGTTGCCATTGAAGGCAATCTGGACCTCGAATCCCTCTCGCCGGAACAGCCGCTGCAGCGCGCGTGCGATGGGTGGCTCGTCGTCGACTATCAAAACCTTGAACGCTTCCATGACAACGTGGCTCCTCGGGCGCGCACTCTAGACGGGCTCCTAAGGAAAATCCCCGAGTCTGGAAAATGACTGTGGGGTCAGGTCGGAACCTGCGACAGGGTGGGTGGGATTGCTTCATCTCCACCCGCTGCCATACGCGGCGGGTTGCGCCCTGGTTTCATTTAATCGTCAGCAATGCACCGATGGCCATCAGCGCCACGCCCATTCCCAGCCACCACGTGAGGCCTTGGCGAGCACCGCCGCCCGTGCCGCGAGGCCCGCGGAGCGCGGGGCATGCGTCCACCACGTCATGGGAACCCCCGGGGCACGAGCCGGCGGGCCGCGGCTCGTGTTCAAGGACCTACCCGTGCGGAAAAGCGTTGTCAGGCGCGGCTGGCGGTGGGGCGGCGCCTGTCGTATGGCGGGGGCCCGGCAAGCGAGTCAGGAGGGCGTCCCTGTCCCAGACGAGAAGTGCTTCATTCCTCCTGCCTTGCGTCCTGGCGCTGCTCGCGCTGGCGTGGTTGCCGGCGTGTGGAGCGGAGCAGGACTCGGGGCTGGCGCGGGTTCGCCGCACGGGGGAGCTGCGTTGGGGCGCCGACGCGCAGGGGGGCGAGCCCTACGCCATGGAGGACCCGGATGCCCCCGGGGGCATGCGGGGGTTCGAGGTGGAACTGGCGGAGGCGCTCGCGCGGGAGCTGGGCGTGAAGGCCCGCTTCGTCCAGAACGACTGGTCCAACCTCATCCCGTCCCTGGAGCGCGGCGGGTTCGACGTGGCGCTCAACGGCATGGAAGTCACCCCGGCTCGCTCCGGCCGCATCCTCTTCACCCGGCCGTACTACGTCTTCAACCTGCGGCTCCTGGCCCGCCAGGATGATGCGGCCGTCACCGGGATGGCCGCGCTGCGCGGGCAGCGGGTGGGGACGCTGGCCAACTCGTTGGCGTGGGACCTGCTTCAACGCAGCGGCGTGGAGGCGGTGCCCTACGAGGGCGTCGAGGAGCCCTACATCGACCTGGAGCAGGGCCGGGTGCGCGCGGTGCTGATGGACGACATCATCGCGCAGCGTTACGGCCAGGTGCGCCCGGGGCTCCGGTTGGTGGGCGACGTGGGCGAGGGCTACTACGCCATCGCGGTGCGGCAGGGGGACGAGGACCTGCGGGAGGCGCTCGACGCGGCGCTGGGGCGCATCGCCCACTCCGGCGAGCTGCGCGCCATCTTCCAGCGGTGGGGCATCGACAGCGCCGCGCAGCAGCGGATGGTGGACTGGACGGATGCGCAGACGCGCGAGGTCTTGTCGAACACGCACACGGCGCGCATGGGCTGGGGGCAACTGGTGCTGTTCCTCCAGGCCGCGGTGGTGACGCTGCTGGTGTCGGCGGGGGCCATGGTGCTCGCCATTCCCCTGGGCGTGGGGCTCGCGCTGACGCGGCTGTATGGGCCTGGCTGGGCGGGCCGGCTCGCCACCGCCTACGTGGAGTTGTTCCGAGGCACGCCGGTGCTGCTCCAGCTCTACGTCCTCTACTACGGGCTGGCCGGGGTGCTCCGCTTGGAGCCGCTCAGCGCGGCCATCCTGGGCCTGGGGTTGAACTACGCGGCCTATGAGGCGGAGGTGTACCGGGCGGGCGTGCTCGCCGTGCCGCGCGGGCAGTTGGAGGCGGCGATGGCGCTGGGCATGCCGCTGAAGCTGGCGCTGCGGCGGGTCATCATGCCCCAGGCCTTCCGCGTGGCCCTGCCGGGCGTCACCAACGACTTCATCGCGCTCCTGAAGGACAGCTCCCTGGTGTCCGTCATCTCCGTGGTGGAGCTCACCAAGCGGATGACGATTACGGCGGTGGATGTTCGGAGCTGGTTGATTCCGGGCGCGCTGTGCGCCCTGCTGTACCTGGCGATGAGCTACCCCCTGTCCCGGTTGGCGCGGCGGCTGGAAGCGAGGTTGGAGCGCGGATGATTGAAGTCGAGAAGCTGAGCAAGCGCTACGACGGGCGGCTGGTGCTGGATGGCATCGACGCCACCTTCGCGCCGGGCGAGATGACGGCGCTCGTGGGGCCCTCCGGCGGAGGCAAGAGCACGCTGCTGCGCTGCCTCAACGGGCTGGAGTCCTTCGACGCGGGCGTGGTGCGGGTGGGCTCGGACACGCTGGCGCCGGGCGACGTCCGCGCGCAGGGCGAGAAGGTGCGGAGCATCCGCCGCCGCGTGGGCTTCGTCTTCCAGCAGTGGCACCTGTTCGCGCACCGCACGGCGCTGGGCAACGTGACGGAGGCGCCCATGCATGTGAAGGGCGTGGGCCGGAAGGAGGCCCTGGAGCGGGGCCGGGAGCTGCTGGAGAAGGTGGGCCTGTCCCACCGCGAGGACGCGTACCCCTCCGAGCTCTCCGGTGGCGAGCAGCAGCGGGTGGCCATCGCCCGCGCCCTGGCGATGGAGCCGGAGGTGCTGCTCCTGGACGAGCCCACCAGCGCGTTGGACCCGGAGCGCGTGGGGGGGCTCATCGACGTGTTGGAGCAGCTCCGCTCGGAGGGGCTCACGCTGGTGTCGGTGACGCACGAGATGCGCTTCGCGCAGGAGCTCGCCTCACGGGTGCTGGTGTTGTACGGCGGGCGCATCATCGAGGAGGGGCCTCCCGACCGGGTGCTCGCCAGCCCGCACCATGAGCGCACCCGGGCCTTCCTGGGCCTGGGACGGGTGGCCGCGCTGAGGACGATGGGGGCGTGAGCCTGGTCCGCCTGTCCGTCGAGCAGGCGGGGCGCCGGACGGGGCAGAATCGGCGCGCCGGCGATTGTTCCCCGCCGCGTTCGCGAGGGAGTGGCATGCGTCGAGAGGTTCAATTGACCGAGCTGGGGCAGGGGCGGGGGCCGCGGGTACTCCTGCTGCCGGGGCTCGGCGCCCGGGGCTCCGGTTTCCTCGCGCTGGCCCGGTGCCTGGAGCCGGTGTGCCGGCCCGTGCTGGTCGAGTACCCCGAGGGCCTCGCGGCCGCATGTGGCGCGGGCGCGCTGGCCCGGCAGGTGCTACGGGCCGCCGGGAGCCTGGACGCGGTGGTGGCCAGCTCCTTTGGCGGGATGGTGGCCGCGCACCTCGCGGCGGCGGGGGCCGCGCGGGGCGTGGCGTTCCTGGGCGCCTTCACCCGCACCGAGCACCTGGGCCTGCGCGGGCTCGCCATCGGGATGATGGGCCCCATCGCCCGGTGGGCCCGTCCGGGCGCCGTGGCGGCGGGGCTCGCCGCGTGGGCGCCCGTGCCCTTCTCCCGCGTGCAGGAGGTGGTCCCCACCACGGCGCTGGAGCGTGACTCCACCTGGCACCGAGCGCTGGCGATCCGGGGCGAAGCGCCTCCGCCGGAGCTGCGGAAGCTGCCCGTGGCGTGTGTCTGCATCCAGGGTACGCGTGACGTGTTGGTGCCGCCGGGCACGGTGACTCGGCTCGCCGCGTCACTGCCGGCCGGTACGCCCCTGCACCTGCTGCGGGGTGCGGGACACGTGCCGTACTTCACCCATCCGGAGGACTGCGCCCGGCTCCTACAACCCTGGTTGGAGGCCCTGGGCCCGACGACAGGGGCGGACGTTTCGCCCACGGTGCGACCGGCGCTCACCGGGGTGGAGAGCAGCGCCGCCTGAAGCGGGCTTCCGGGGTTGTCGGAGAGGGGGGATGTACGGATGGCCCAAGGGTCGCTACCTTTCGGCCGCCAATGCAGAACCGTCTCACGCGATTGCTCGTCACCCTTCTCGCTGTCTCCGCGGCACCCGTGTCGGCCGCCTCCGTGCAGGAGGCTTCGTCCGCCGCCGTTGTGCCCGCCGCGCCGCTCCCAGCCGCCGCGCCCGCGCAGGAAATCGCGCGCAAGCACAAGGTGCTGTTGCTGGGCGACAGCCTCATCGCCACCGGCTTCGGTGAGTACCTCCAGGCGCAGTTGGATGCGCACCCGCGCATCCAGTCCGCTCGCCGCGCGAAGTCCTCCACCGGCCTGGCCCGTCCCGACTTCTTCGACTGGATGGACGTGGGCCGCGAGGAGGTGGAGCGCCACCAACCGGACGTCGTCATCGTGATTCTCGGTGGCAACGACGGGCAGTCGCTCCAGGACACGCAGGGCGGCAAGCCCATCCCCTGGGGCAAGGCGGAGTGGGAGGCGGGATACCGCCAGCGCATGGAGAAGTTCCTCGCCGTCCTCGCCTCGCCGGGCCGGAAGATTGTCTGGCTGGAGCTGCCGGCCACCGGGCTCAAGCGCTTCGAGCAGAAGCTGGGCCTCATCCGCGCCGTTCAGCGCGAGGTCATCTCCTCCCGCCAGGACGCGGTGCACCTGGACACGCGCCCGTTCTTCACCGACGCGAAGGGCCGCGCGCTGCGGCAGGCCCGGGTGGACGGGTTCCGCAAGCCCATGCGGCTGCGCATGGAGGACGGTGTGCACTTCACCATCGCGGGGGGACGCTACTTCGCGAACAAGGTGTACCCCGAGGTGCTGGGCGTGCTGGGCCTGCTCCAGGGCTGAACGGCGCGGGGCCGCACGCGCCCGGCACGGAGCGCCTCGCGGTGCTGGGTCCGTGCCTGGGCCAACCCGCGCGAGGCCGGAGCTCGGCGCGAGGCTGCGGGCCCTACTTCCCGCCGAGCGCGGTGACCAAGCGCTCCGCCTGCTCGCGGATGTCGCGGCGGTGGCTGGCCTGCGCGCGCTTCGCGTGCGTGATGGCCTGGGCCTTGTCGCTGTCCGCCAGCGCCAGGGCCATGTTGAGGTGCACGTCCGTGTCGTCCGGGTGCGCCTTCAGGGCCTGGGCGAGGACGGCGCGCGCGGCTGCGGCGCCTCCCGGGCGCGACAGGTGCAGCACCGCCAGGTCATTGGCGGCGCCCACCTCTGCCGGGTCGCCAGCCACGGCGGCTTCCAGCAGCTTCTGCGCCTCCGCGTCATCACCCAGCTTGCGGCGCACCTTGGCGAGCGCGATGCGCACCGGCGCGGAGTCCGGAGCCTTGGCGAGCGCCTCCTTGAGAATCCGGTCCGCGTCCTCGTCCTTGCCGGCCACGAAGGCGGCGATGCCATGCAGGTAGATGGCGTCCGCGCTGTCGGGAAGCTGGAGGCGGATTTCGATGGCGGCGCGCATGGCCGCGTCGGGGGCGCCCGCCATGAGGCACAGCGACGCGAACTCCCGGAAGAGGGCCGTCTCCCGGGGGCTGCGCAGGATCGCCTGCCGCAGCGTCACGATGGCCGCGCCCACGTGTCCTTGCAGCAACTGCACGCGGGCGGCCAGCTGGAGCGGCAGGTGCTCCGTGCGGTTGATTTCAGCGGCGTCCTGATAACGGCGCAGCGCCCGGTCCAACTGCTTGTCGCCCTGGTACGCCATGCCCAGGTACGTCAGCGTCTGCGCGTTGCCCGGCAGCAACTGCAGCGCGCGCTCCAGCTCTGGGATGGCGGCGGCGTAACGGTCATGCGCCAGCAGGGCGCGGCCGTGGTTGACCACTTCGAAGTAGCCCGCCTTGGGCTGCGAGGCGAGCGCCGCCAGCAAGTCCAACTGGCGCGCGTCGCCCTTCTCCGCGTCCAGCCGGGCCAGGTGGCTCAGCGCCTCCGGATGCGTGGGGTGCAGGGCCACCAGCTTCTGCAGCACGGCGCGCGCCGCGGGCTCGTCGTGCTGCGCCAGTCGCAGCCGCGCGAGCCCCAGCAGGGCGCTGGCATCCTTCGGGTCCTGTTCGATGGCGCGCTCGAAGTCACGGGCTGCCTCCTTCAGCAGGCCCTGCTTCATGAGACGCGCGGCGGAGGATGCCAGCTTGGAGACGGCCATGGGCCCTGACTCTAGCTCCGGTCGCGAGAGGTGGGTATCGCTACCTCGGTGACGGGTCGTCTAGGTGATGAAGTTCCAGGCGTCCTTGATGCCGTTGCCCACGTCGCCGACGAAGCCCGTCACCGCGTCGGCGGCGTTGCTGAACACCTCGCCCGCCGCGTCGGCCACCGCGCCGCCCGCGTTGATGGCGCCGTCGACCACGTTCTCCAGCACCTCGCCACCGGCGGCGGCCGCCGTCTCACCCACGGCGCGCAGCACGTTGCCGGGGTTGACGGAGCCTTCAATCTCCACGCCGAGGCCCAGGCCCGCGGTGGCCTCCACGCCGACGTCGAACTCCAGGTTGCCGTTGTTGATGCCGATGTTGGCGTGCGCGTCGCCGCTGACGCCCGCGCTGGCGCTGGCGGTGATGCTGCCGGACGCGAGCGTGTTGTCCTCGTGCTTCAGCTCGATGGAGCCCGTCAGGCTGGCCTGCGCGCCCGCGAAGCCGGAGGCCGAGGCGTTGATGGACACGTTGCCGTCGGTGCCCACGTGCAGGTCCAGCTCGATGCTGCCCTCGGCGCCAATCTTGCCCAGCGCTTCCAGGTCCAGCTCGACCGAGTACTCCTCACCGGCGATCTCGAACTCGACCGTCTTGGAGGCACCAGCGCCCGCCTCGATGAGGTTGGCCTCGATGTCGATGTCGACGCTCACGTCGATGCCGGACAGCCCGATGTTCGCGTCCACCGAGGCATCCGCGGAGAACGTGGGGCCCTGGACGTGCGCGCGGGTGTCGATGCCGCCCGGGCCCGTGCCGCTCACGTCGGTGCGAGCACCACCCGCCGTGAAGCTGGACTGGGCGCTCAGTGCGTTGTGCCGGGGCTGCTCCACGGAGCCGGACGCGGACGCCTGGGTGTCCACGCGGGGGCCATTGCGTCCGCCCTGCGCGGGAGCCCGAGCCGGGGCCGGCGGCGGGGGAGGCGGCGGCGGGGGCGGCTGCGGACGGTTTCCAATGCGGGGGGACATGGAGGGCTCCAGCGAGATTCCGCGGCGCCCGGAAGGACGCCATCTGTCCCCATTTTCCGAGATCACAAGCCGGAGTTGCTTGCGCACATTAATTTTTGAGAATCGGGTCCTGGGATTCTCTCAGGAAGTGTGAGTCCGACGCGCACTCCGGGTGCACAAGGGCCCGAGGGCCCTGGGTGCCCACCTCAATGGGAGTGGGACGCCGGGTCGGTGCCGCCGGACATGGGGTGGGGCCTGAGCCTGCGGACGGCCCTCAAGAGGAGCTGCTCATCGCGGGGATTGGCCAGGAAGCCTCGCGCCCCGAGCTCCCGGGCCCGCTCGAAGCCCTCGTCGTCCGAACCTCCGTGGACGATGAGCTCGCCCTCGATGTGGACCTCTCCCGCCAGCAGTCCCTCCATGGCCTGGAGGGGCGCGAGCACGATGTCGTCCGGGCGGGTGTGCAGCACCTCGAGCGGGGTGGCCATCCGCGCCTGGAAGCCGTGCCGCCCGAGGAGCCGGGAGATGAGCACGGCCGTGACGGGAGGCCAGCCGTAGAGCAGCAGCGGCCCTCCGGCCACGGGCGGAGCGGGGGCGGGGGGCTCCGGCGTGGGCTGGATTCCATAGAGGCGCGACAGGGCCTGGTCCAACGCGGTGTCCGCGGCGATGTGGGCCTCGACCCGTGGCAGTCCGGACACCGCGCGCACCGCGTCCACGGCTTCCAGGGACACGGGGGCGGGCAGCGCCACGTGAAGGACCTCGCGTTCGCCCTGGTCCAGCAGGACCTTCTCCATCCGCAGCGGCACGACGCGGTATTGCCGGGCCACGCGGGCGGGGATGTGTTTCACCAGCCTGGCGTCCGGCGGCGTGCGCTCCAGGTCCACCGCGTCCACGCCGAGCTGGACGGAGAGCCCCCGGAGCACGTCGGCGTCGGAGCAGAGCCCCTCTCGCACCAGCGCGCGGCCGAGCGGGACGTGGACCTCGTGGTGATGCACGAGTCCCACCCGGAGCTGGGCGCGGTTGAGCACTCCCTGTTCCAGGAGGATCTCCCCGAGCGGACGTCGTGAACCGGTCTCCATGAAGACATGAAGTCTTCACGCGACACCCCGCTCGGCGAGAGGCGGTGGGGCGTGCGCCTGCCTGCTCGCACGCCCTGGCTGCGGACGCTCAGCCGCGTGAGGTGAAGCGCTCCTCGTAGGCCTCGGGCTTGAAGCCGACGAGGACGGTGTCGTCGGTGACGAGCACCGGGCGCTTCACGAGCTTGCCATCCGCGGCGAGCCACTCGACCAGCTCCGCGTCGCTGGCCGCATCGACCTTGGCCTTTCCGAGCGCGCGGTAGCTCTGGCCGCTGGTGTTGAGCCACTTGCGGACCGACACGCCGCTGCGGCCAATCCACTGCTTCAGCTCCGCCACGGTGGGCGGCATGTCGACGATGGGGCGGACCTGATGCGCGACACCTTGCTCCTGCAACCACTTCAACGCCTTCTTGCAGGTGCCGCAGCCCGAATATGAGAGCACGAGAACGTCTTTCGCCATGCGCGCGCTTCTAACAGGCGGACATCGTCCGGCCCAGCAGTGCATACCCGCCCCGGGTCGTCCGGACCCTGTTTGCGAGCCGCCGCGGACGCGTGTTAGCGCGAGGGGACATGAATGCCTTCCGTGTCACGCGGTCGCTGTTCGCGTTGCCTTTGTTGCTGGTGCTCGCTGCGTGCTCGCCGGACCCCGAGGAGCCGCCGCCGGGGCGTGACGACGCGGGCGTGAGTGATGGCGGGGCGGATTCGGGAACGCGGGATGCGGGCTCGGATGACGACGCGGGCAGCGACACCGACGCGGGCACGGAGGCGGATGCGGGCAGTGATGCCGACGCGGGGGCTCCGGACGCTGGCTCGGAGTCGGACGCCGGCGCGCCGGACAGCGGTGCTGATGCTGGAAGTGGCACCGACGCGGGAAGTGGCATCGACGCGGGTTCGCCGGACAGTGGCACCGACGCGGGCTCGCCGGACAGTGGCACCGACGCCGGCACGCCGGACAGCGGCACCGACGCGGGAAGTGGCACCGATGCGGGAAGTGGCACCGACGCGGGCTCGCCGGACAGTGGCACCGACGCGGGAAGTGGCACTGACGCGGGCTCGCCGGACAGCGGCACCGACGCGGGTTCGCCGGACGCGGGGCCTGAGATTCCGGCGGATGGCGGAACGGTCATCACGGGGACGCTGTCCGGACGGCTCACCGTGGCGGGCTCGCCGTACCGGGTGGTGGGCAATGCGAACGGGGTGGTGACGATTCCCAGGGGCCAGGTCCTCACGGTGGACCCGGGCGTCATCCTGGACTTCCGGGGCCGGCCCGAGGTGACCGAGGCCGACGTGGACGCGGAGTCACCCGACAACGTGATGAACCACCAGGCGGGCCGGGTGGAAGTGCGCGTGTACGGCGCCATCCAGGTTCGCGGCACGGCGGCGGCGCCGGTGCTGCTGACGTCCACCAACCCCTATGGCTGGTGGGGCATGAACTTCTACGGCGAGAACTCCGTGGGCTCGGGCCACCCGGTGTTCGAGCACATGATTTTCGAGAAGGTGCGCAAGAACCAATACAACGGTGACCGGGATTGGACGCGCGGCGCGTTGTGGGTCTTCTACCCGGGACCGGTGACGATTGTGGACTCGGTGTTCCGCGACAACGAGTCCTCCGCGAACTGCGGCGCATTGGACTTGATGTTCACCGATGGCTCGCGCGTGGAGCGCACCGTCTTCCAGAACAACCGCATCTGGGAGGTGGACCGCTTCGCGCAGCCGGGCACCTACTCCATGTCGGGCGGTGGGGCGGTGTGCATCACGCATGGGCGCAACACGGTGCTGCGGGGCAACACGTTCCGGGGCAACTCGGTGGAGGCCTTCGGTGGCTCGCTGACGACCAACCTCTGGGCGCGCCCCATCCTCACGTGGCCGAATCCGCAGGGCATCTACGATTTGGGGGGCGGCGCGGCCATCCACTACTTCCAGCCGGACAATGACTTGCTGGAGGACAACCTGTTCGAAGGCAACTTCATCCCGCTGGGCCCTGGCGCGGCCATCCAGCTCGAGGACATCGGCGGTTCGCGCACGGTCATCATGCGAGGCAACCGCTTCATCAACAACCGGGGTGGGGCCGGGGGCGTCATCACCTGCAATCGCGGCTCGAACACGGGAGAGCTGGTCATCACCTCGAGCAACGTCTTCAGCGGGAACGTGGTGAACGGGCAGCCCGCCGCGAACTCGACGGGGACCTGTGGTGTCGTGACGCAGTAGCCGTTCGTCAGGGGCTGTCGAAGCGGAGGCCCGCGCGGCGCAGCAGCGGGTCCTCCGCGAGCTGCCACAGCGCGACGGCGTGGTTCTCCTGCCGGGTTCCGCCGAAGTGCAGTCCCAGCACGGCGTGCGTTTCCAGGTCCACGATGGGAGAGCCGGAGCTGCCTCCCAGCGTGGAGCAGTCATGCGCGAGCTGTTGCCGGGCCGGGTCGACCGAGAGCAGCTCCCCGGGTTGGAGCCGCTTCACGCCGAACGCGTCCGCGAAGATGCGCAGCAGCACCTCGGGCGGCGTCCGGGTGTGGTCCTTCAACGGATAGCCCACGCAGTACAGCGCACGAGACGCCGAATCCCCCGGGGCCCGTGAAGCAAGGCGCAGCGGGGCAGGGCGCAGCGACGCCCCTTTCGCGGTGCCCAGGCGCAGCAGCGCCACGTCGTGGACAGGGTGGATGGCGGCGACGCCAGAAATCGGGAAGGCCGCTTGGGCGTCGCGCAGGTGCTCACCCAGCCAGTCGACTTGCGGCACCACGCCGAGCCGCAGCACCCAGCCGCCCGAGGCGTGCCGGCAGAACTGCACCGCCACGTGGCGGTTGGTCATCACCAGGTCCTCGGTGACGAGGAACCCCGTGCCGAGCAACCCGCTCCCCGCCAGCTCGATGCGGCCCGTCGCGTCGATGGTCCGCTCGATGTCCTCGCGGTGCTGTTCCAGCACCTCCCAGCCGACCGGCGGCGCGCCGAAGCTGCCATTCCGAACGGCGAGCGCCGGGCGCCCGAAGAAGGCGACCACGGTCTCCAGCGCGACCTGCTCGACGTCGGTCAGCGTGGCATCCTCGCCCGCGTGCTCCAGCCGCGCCAGGACCTGTGCGCCCGTCGCCAGGACCGAGCGCAGCTCGTCACGCAGCGCGTCCGCGCTCATCGCGCCCGCCACGGAGGTGGGACGCCGCCAGGAGGGCGGAAGGTGCGCGGAGACAAGCGCCTCCACGCCTTCGGGCCGCAAGGCCTCACGGACCCGTGAGAGGTCCCGGAGGAGGTGGCTCGCTCGGCGCGGTGGGTCGCGGCGTGGGGTGTCTGCGGTCACGGGACGTCATTCCTCAAGGCGTCGGCACGGCCGCGAGCGGGGCCGCTGCAGCGCGGAAGGTGTCGCAGATGGCTCGCGCTGGCGTGGCATCGCTTCGTCCGTGGATGAGCGCGCATGCGCGTCGGAGCAGGTCGTCCTGCTTCAGCGAGAACACGTACGCCCCATCCTTGCCGAGGGTCACGATGTGTTCTCCGCTCGCGTCGGCCTGGAGCGTCACGTCGCCCCACGCGGTCCGCTGCGCCCGATGGAGAGCGCCAACGCTCTGCCCGTCCTCGGTCCGCCAGATTTGGCTTCGGCCCGAGCCATCCGCGACGCCAAAGCGGTGGTCCGAATGGTGGACCGTGACGCCCGTGAGCGAGCGCCAGTCGATGCTTCGGATGCGCGTCCCCGTGCTGGGGTCGAAGAGGTGGAGGGCCGCATCGGTCACCGCGACGAGGCGTGAGCCCGTGGGCGAGAACGACAGGGCCTTGACTCTGCCGTCGATGGGCGGGAGCGGAATGTGCGTCCCCTGAATGCCATCGAGGAGAACGGGCTTGCCCAACCAGTCCGGGTCAGGGGTGTTCGTGAAAGCGAAATACCTCGAGTCCCGCGAGAAGGCGATGACCGTGGCGCCGAGGCTCTCTGGCAATGAGGCGAGGCGCTTCCCCGTGGTGGAGTCCCACAGCGCCGAAACGCCTCGTTCCGGGGAGAGCGTCACGAAGCGCATTCCATCGGGCGAAAACTCGGCCCTGAGCGAGCCTGCCACCCTGCGAGTCAGGGGGGCCTCCTGGACGAGCTGACAGTTGGCGGTTGCCCCGAGGTAGACGGAGCCCGAATCAAAGACCGCGAAGTGCGCGCCCTCGGGGGAGAACTCGACGTGGGCGCCCGCCTGGAAGGCCCTTCGTGTCTGGCACGCACCTGTGTTCGTGTCGCCTGTCCTGTGCAGGTGCACCCGGCCGGGCGCGAGCTGATTGACGCTGGAGTCCTGCTTCGCGCCGTCCTGGGCCGCGGGACGCCATCGCCAGTGCTCGGGGACCGCGAACTGGCTGAGCCCTGCTTCGACAGGGGGCGGCGCCGCGAGGGGGCCACGCTCCCATTGCGTCGTGTCCCAGAATCGGGCCCTGCCATCGCAGCTGACCGCGAGGAACGCGCCATCGGGGGAGAACTCAGCGGGGTGGGTCTGCCGCGGATCCGAGAGGACGCAGTCGCTGAGCGCGGTGTGCCGCCCGGTCTTCATGTCGACGCGAGAGAGGCGCCCGTCCTGCGCCGCTCGGACCACGAGCCAGCGCAGGTCCGGCGACGCGGCAATGGCCCCCGGGATGTGATGGGTCCACGTGGTGAACTCGCGCGTCTCCCGCGTGACGCCGGGCCGGTCGTACACCAGGAGCGTCCGCCCATCGGGCGAGAGGAGCCCCTTGTGTTGTTGGTCCGCCAGGGGCGTGGTGCGGGTCATCCAGCGCGCGGTGCCTTGGGGAACCCGGACGAAGGGGTTGGCCGCCGTGGGCTCTTGCGTGATGACGAAGTGCCTGCGCCCGTCATGGGTGAATCGCCCGATGCGGCCAATGGGGGTCCAGGATGTCTGCTTCGGGGCGGGCGTCGAGCTCCCTGGCGCGAGGCCAGGGCCTTTGTTGCAGAAGCGCGTGGTCAACGCCGACGTGAAGGTGTCATTGAAGGTGGAGAGGCTGCATTCGTCCTCGAAGGACGGCATGAGCGCATGCCCCCCGAGCCCTGAAAGCGTGTGACGCACCTTGCCCGAGGGCACGTCCACCAAGAGCACGACTCCGTCGCCGCGGCTGTCTCCCAGCGCGGCGAGTCCTCCCGAGGGAGAGAACGCGAGCGAGGGGCCTTCGTCATGGGCGGTGAAGCAGGGGCTGGGCGCCGCGGCCGAGCCCAGCGCGTAGAGGCACGTGCGCCGCGCTCCGCCCACCAGGGCGTAGGTGGCATCCGGGGACACCACGGCCTGCGTGCAGGGCTCTGAATGCGTCAGGACCCGCAGGAGCTGTCCCGTTCGCGCATCCCAGAGCCTGGCCGTTCCATCGAGACTGGCGGAGAGCACCTGGTCACCTCCCGCCGAGAACGACACGGCGGTGACGCGGGCCTTGTGGGCATCGAGCACGATGGGGGAGGGGCTCTTCGGGCTCCACCGCGTCAGGGTTCCATGGAAGCCCCCGAGCCAGAGTTCGCCGTCGTTCGGAGAGAAGCCGAACGCATGCGTGTCTTCGGCGACGAGGTCCGCGTGAAGTCTCTCCGTGCACGACGTGTTCACGGCCTCGGGACACAGCTCGACCGACTCGAACTCATGCACCAGGGCCCCGGTCTGGACGTCCCAGAGCCGGCTGACCCATCGCAGGGTGGGCGACAGCAGGATGCCTCGCGTGACGACGTGGCGTGAGTCCGGGGAGAACAGCGAGAGTGTGCGGGCCTCCTGCTCCGTCATCAGGGGCGCGGCGTGGAGGAAGGCCGCCGTCGCCTCGGTGAGCGCCTCCGTCACCTCGTCCTTGGCGGCGTCGGGGCCCGCCAGGGGCCTGCCCGCGAGTTGGATGGCGCGGACCAGGGCGGCTGCCTCCTGGCCTGGAACTCGCGTCAAACCGATGACGGCCGAGGCCTCCATGACGCGGAGGTTCCAGAAGAGCCGGTCCGCGGTCCGCGCCGCCGCGTCCTGGGCCCGCCGTGCCTGTTCCTCCGACGCCACTCTCGAGGCATAGAGCCAGCTGCCGAGCACGAGCGCGCTGACGGTGGCGCCCAGCGCGAGCCACAGGTTCCGCCGCTCCCTGCCGAGTCGCCGCCGCTCCGCCTCGTGGCTGCGCAGGACATACCGTTGCGCCAAGTCACTCGCGTGCCCCGGATGCGCCGCCAGCATCTGCTGGGCACGCGTGAGCGCCGTGCCTCGCAGCAGCCGGTCCTCCGCCTCCTGCCGCTGCCGCGCGCGTTCGGCTTCGCGCCACCGCTCCGCGTCCGATTGCACGGCCTCGTGCCACCGGCGGAAGGCCCGGTCCTCCGTGCGCAGCTTCACGAAGCGCTGCCAGTGGGTGAGGAGCGCGTCGTGAATCAGCTCGACCGTCTCGCGCTGTTGATGTCCGTCCTGCGCCGTCACCAGCAGCCGGCCGTTGACGAGCACCTGGAGCACCGCGTCCACCTCGGCCTGCTCGCCCAGGCGTTCGCGCAGCAGCGCCAGTGGGACGCGGCGGCCCTTGTCCTCCAGTCCGCTCTCTTCTTCACCCAACTGCACCAGCTCCAGCAGCAGCCGGTCCGCGAGCCTCCGCTCCGCCGCCTTCAGCGGCTCATAGACGCCATCCGCCCATCGCGCGAGGGCGCCGAGCAGTCCCGCGCTGGCATTGAACGCCTCCAGCGTGATGGCGCCGTCCCTCGACGCCTGCCACAGCTGCGTCAGCGCGACCTCCAGCAGCGGCAGCGCGGTGACGCGCGCCCCCGCGCCCGCTTCGACGCGGAACTCCTCCTGCGCGGCGAGCGCGATGGAGTCCACCACCTCGGGCGGGTCGAAGCGCAGCCCGACTTCACGGGCGGGGCCCGCGATGATGTCCCGCAGCTCCGATGGCGTCAGAACCGACGGCACCTGGACGCGCTGCTCGCCGAGCAACGAGCGGAGCTTCGGCGCTCGCTGTGACAGCACCGCGTCGAAGCCTTCGCGCAGGGCCACGACACACGTCACCGGCAGGGCCTCGTCCGCGAGCGCGGAGAGTTGCTGGAGGAACCGCTGCTGCTCCTCCGCCGCTGCGCCGCTGCCGCGAAGGAGCACGTCCTCCAACTGGTCGATGACCAGCACCAGCCGGTCCCCAGGCGCGGGATGCTCGGCGCGCCACGCCCTCACGCGCTCGACCACACCCGCACCCGCCGGAAGCCCCGCCGCGTCCATCGCCGAGAACGGCGCCAACCCCGGCCGGAAGGCTCGGACGTCCCAACGCTGGCTGCCCGGAATGGAGGTTCCGTTCCGCAGCGCGGGAATCAACCCCGCGTGGAGCAGGGACGACTTGCCGCTGCCCGAAGGGCCGGAGACCTCCACGAACCGGGGCAGCCGCGCGAGCAGCGGGAGGAGCTGCTCATCCAGCACCCGGCCGCGCCCCTTCCAGAAGCGCGCGTCCGACTCCCGGAAGGACGCGAGGTCTCGGTAGGGGCAGTCCTCGGAGGCCCGCAGCTCCGGGCACCGCGCCAGAAGCTGCTCCGACGGCGTCGCATACGCCTCCCGCGCCTCCGCGGACACCGTCTTGAAGCGCACCACGCCCACCACGCGGCGCGTCTGCTCGTCGAAGAGGGGACCCCCGCTGAAGCCCTCCCGGATGTCCGAGCCATGCAGCAGCAGCTTGCGGAAGTCGCCGTCACCCGTCGCGTAGCCGAGGGTTCCTCGCGCCCAGGTGCCCGTGTCGTCGAAGCCGCGGGGAAAGCCGAACGTGGCGAAGCGATGGTCCGCGCTCCGCTCGGAGCTGCCCAGGGGCAGGGGCGTGCACGGGCCACGCAGCGGGCGCGTCAGCTCCAGCAGCGCGAGGTCCGCGACCTCCGTGGGACTGGAGGCCTCCACGAGAAGCCTCGCGGTGGCCTTCTCGTGGCTCTGGAGCACCTCCAGACAGACGGCGTCCCGCTCGGTGTCGCGGAGCGTGTCGAGCACATGCCAGCACGTCACCACCCGCCGCTCGGTGACGAAGAAGCCCGTCCCGAGGACGCGCTGCCGGTCCCGGCTCAACACGCGTACGACGCCTTCTCGGAGATCGCTGCCTTTCATGGTGCGCGCGGAAAGCTAGCACGCGCGCAAAGTGTTGGTGCCAGGCGCACTCAGGAGATGGATTCCGCCTCCGTGAGCGTCTTCACGACCCGGCGGGCGGCGCGCCCCAGCGTCACGCCCGCGCGGTGGTGGAGCTGGGGGTGGAACGCGTGGGTGGCGCCGCCCGCCAGCTTCAAGGCCTTCAGCTCGCCCCGGCGCAGCTCGCGGGAGACCAGGTACTCGGGCAGCCAGCCGAAGCCCAGACCCTCCAGGATGGCGGCCTTCTTGGCGGCGAAGTCATTGAGGTGCACCGTGGACCGCGTCTCCAGGACGCCGGTGCTGAGCTGGAGCCGGGGGTCCGAGCCGCGCACCGTGAGCACCAGGTGCTCGGCGAGGTCCTCGTCCTTCAGGGGCCCGCGCCGCCGCGCCAGCGGGTGTCCGCGTTGGGCCACCAGGATGGCCTTGAGCTCCGGCAGCCGGTAGCTGCGCAGCCCCGGCACGGTGGGCGGAAGGAGGGACACCATGAGGTCCGCCTCGTCGCGCACGAAGGCGGCCTCCACGCCGGAGAGGAACTCCGCGGAGACGTGGAAGCGGGTGCTGGCCCCCTCGGCGCGCAGCGCCTTCACCACGCGCAGCAGGGGCTCGGCGGGGAAGATGCCGTCGAAGACGATGCGCAGCGCGGGCTCCCAGCCGGCGCGAATCTCCGCGCACGCGGTCTCCAGCTCGCGCTCGGCGGCGAGCAGCTTGCGGCAGTGCTCCAGGATGCGCTCTCCGGCGGGCGTCAGCCGGGTGCGGTAGCCGCGCCGGTCCAGCAGCGTCAGCTCCGTCTGGGCCTCCAGCGTCCGCAGCGCGTACAGCACCGCGGTGTGGCCCTTGCGCAGCGCCTCGGCCGCGGCGGTGAAGGTGCCGTGGCGGGCGAGGGCATCCAGGGCACGGGCCTGCTCCAGGGTGACGTTCATGCCCCACATTGTGCAATCTCCTGACAACCTGGGGCATCTCTTCGTGCAAGGCGCATGACGCATCGCGCCTTACGCCTCCCGCACGGACCGTCCTACTGTCCTGCGCGGAGTGACGCTCTGGGAGCGTCCTCCTCGACGGAGGGGCGGATGATGCGAAAGCTGTCGGCTTCCCTTGCAGTGGTGTCGTTGCTGGCTTCCACCGGCGTCAGCGCCGAGGAGGCGCAGGCTCTGGAGTCCTCCCCGCGCGATGAGCGCAGCGGCCTGGAGCTCACGGTGGGCGTCGCCTTCCAACTGGGCGCGGGCTACGTGTACCGGGACGGCGCGGGCCTGGATGGCCAGGTCCGCGACCTGAAGCTGAGTGACGCGGCCAATGGCGGCATCGCCTTCTTGCTGGAGGCGGGCTATCGCATCAGCTCGCGTTGGTATGTCGGCGCGTTTGGCCAGTACACACACGTGCTGGTCAAGACGAACCCATACACCTGTCCAGAAGGCTACGACTGCTCGACCTCGCAGCTTCGCTTCGGTCCGCAGGTCCAGTACCACTTCGCGCCTGACGCCGCGTTCGACCCCTTCGTGGGATTGGGCGTGGGCATGGTCCTCCTGAACAACCGCGTCTCCGGTCCGCTCACGGTGCCCGCGCCGGGCACGGTTGAAATCGACAGCCAGACGCGGGGCCCGGAGTTCGTGAACCTGACCCTGGGCGGCAAGTGGCGGCTGTCGGACTCGCTGTCCTTCGGCCCCTACGTGACGGGCACCTACGCCCGGTACACCACGCGCAGCGGCACCACGACGGTGAACATCCCCGCCGTCAATCTCACGCGCGAGGAGCCGTTGGCCCAGGTCGGTGATGCCCCATATGGCCTGGTCATGATCGGGGTTCGCGGGACCTGGAACCTTTAATCCAGACTAGCCGGGTCTGTGTTTCACGCGCAGTGCCACGTGACGCGATACCAACACATCGCGTCACCTCTGGACCTACCTGGGACGTCGTCGTTCGGGATGTTCATCGCCCGCTGGCTGCGTAGAGTGCGGGCAGAATCTTCCATCCCGAGGAGTCGCCCATGGTCTGGAGTTGGCAGCGGTGGATCGCGTGCGGAGTCATGGGGGGACTGGCGCTGCTGGGTCTTCCCGTGGCCGCGCTCGCGAAGGCGCCTCCCATCCTGAGACAGTCCACCTGGGTGCACCAGACGGGCTCGGTGCAGGACGACCTGGCGCTGGCGGTGACCACCTCGGGGAGCGCCGTCTACGTCGCGGGCTACACCTCCGGGGCGCTCGACGGGGCGCCGTCCGCGGGCGGGCAGGATGCCTTCGTCGCCAAGTACGACGTCTCCGGCGAGCTGCTGTGGACGCGCCAGCTGGGGACGTCCGCGCATGACCGCGCGCAGGCGGTGTCCGCGGATGCCCACGGCAACGTCTACGTCGCCGGCTACACCTGGGGCAGCTTCGGCTACTACGTCAACGCGGGAGGCACGGACCTCTTCGTGGCGAAGTACGACGCGGCCGGCACGCTCCAGTGGGTCCGGCAGTTCGGCACGTCCACGGACGACTTCGCGACGGGCGTCGCGGCCACGCGGCAGGAAGGCCAGGACGCCGTCTTCGTCGCGGGCTACTCGCTGGGCCGCTTCGACGGCGGCGCGCCGGAGGGGCACTACGACGTGGTGGTGGCGAAGTTCGACACGGGGGGCAACCCCTACTGGCTGCGCCAGTTCGGCTCGCCGCGCAGCGACGTGGCCCTGGGCGTGGCGGTGAGCGCCGACGAGGACGTCTACGTCACCGGCTACACCTACGGCAGCATGGATGGGGTGACGAACCCGGGCAACACCGTGGACCTCTTCCTGGCGAAGTACAACGTCCAGGGCGAGCCCCGCTGGGTGCGGCAGCTCGGCTCCGGAAGCGACGAGTTCGGCACGGGCGTGGCCGTGGCGGACGACGGCGGCGTCTACGTCTCCGGCTACACGTCGGGCGCGTTGGATGGGAACGTCCGCCTGGGCTCCTACGACGCCGTGCTGGTGAAGTACGACGTCGAGGGCAAGCGGCACTGGACGCGGCAGATTGGCACCGCGACCACGGACTACGCGCAGTCCGTGGCGGTGGGCCTGGAGGGCCGCGTGCACCTGGCGGGCTTCACCTCGGGGGCCATGGGCGGCGCGTCGTCGCTGGGGAGCACCGACATGTTCCTGGCGACCTACGACAGCCAGGGCACGTGGCTGGAGCTGCGGCAGGTGGGCTCGCCCACGACGGACCGTGGGCAGGGCGTGGCCACCTCGGACGATGGCGGCGTGTACCTGGTGGGCTACACGTGGGGGCAGGTGTCCAGCGTCCCCAGCGCCGGGGGCTATGACTCCGTCCTCTACCGTTTCTTCGAGGGCACCACGACGCCGAGGGAGCCGGGGCCGTGGACGCCCCGGGGCGACTCGAAGGGCCAGTGAGGCGTCGGACAGGGGACAGCACGCCGGCTCGCCTGCCAGCGCCCTGCACCTCCGCGCTACGGTGAGGGCATGAGCCTGGAGGACGCGGGGGCGCTGGACGCCCGCTACAAACGAGCGGCGGCGGAGTGGGCGGTGGACCGCTGCGTCCACCCCGGCATGGTGGTGGGGTTGGGCACCGGCAGCACCGCCGCCTTCGCCGTCCAGCGGCTGGCGGCGCTTCGCGCGCAGGGGCAGCTCCTGGACGTCGTGGGCGTGCCGACGTCGCGCGCCACCGAGTCACTGGCGCGCTCGCTGGGCGTGCCCGTGTCGACGCTGGAGGAGCACCCCTCGCTGGACGTCACCATCGACGGCGCGGACGAGGTGGCGCCGGACCTGTCCCTCATCAAGGGCGGTGGCGGCGCGCTGCTCCGGGAGAAGATCGTCGCGCAGGCCAGTCACCGCGTCGTCATCGTCGTGGACGCGCACAAGCTGTCACCCGTGCTGGGCACGCGCTGGCACGTGCCGGTGGAGGTGCTGCCCTTCGGTTGGCGCTCGCAGCAGCGCTACCTGGAGTCGCTCGGCGCGCGCGTCACCGTGAGGCCGGGCGCCGACGGCGCACCCTTCCTCACCGACCAGGGCAACCTCATCCTCGACTGCGCCTTCGGGCCCATCGACGCGCCCGTGCCATTGGCGCTTCGCCTGGGGGCGCGCGCGGGGCTCGTGGAGCATGGCCTGTTCCTCGGCATCGCCACGGACGTCGTCGTCGCGGGCCCCAACGGCGTCGAACATCGCGCGCGTTGAACCCCTCAGCGGGTGTGGGCCTGCACCCCGAGTCCACCCGCACCCAGAAGGCAATCAGTGTCAACGTAGGTGGCTGTATGGGTCGCAATGTCTGTATTCAAAGGATTCTCCGGGGTGGCGTGCCACTCCCAGTGCAATCCCGCAGCGTTTCTGCACGCAGAGCGGGTCTGACACGTTGCGCTCGATTCGTGACGGGCCGTGTTGGTGAAGCGGTTAGAATCGTCGTCAAGCCAGCACTTCAGAGGGGGCCACCTGGGGGTTGCTGGTTCGAGGGTGCCTTGCGTATGCGACTCATCCGTATCTCCGTTCCCGCGGCCTTGCTGCTGACAGCCGTGTCGTGCTCCGGCACGTCTTCCTCTGGGGCGCCGCCCGACGTGGACGAGGCTTCCTCCGCGCGTGTCCGGCGTCTGACGCGCGCCGAGTACGACAACAGCGTCAACGCGCTGCTCCGTCCCACCACGCCGCTGGTGATGACGTACGCCTTCGCGCCGGAGGACACCATCCTGGGGTTCTCCACGCACGACCGGCTGCAGGTCACCTCGTTGCTGGCGGACCAGATTTCCGTCGCGGCGCGCAACATCGCGGAAGTCGGCAAGAACGTGCTCCAGCCGGAGTGGACCTGCCCCGCGAGCGTTCCGGAGCTGGAGTGCGCGGAGAAGTTCATCCGCTCGGTCGCCACGAGCACCCTCCGCCGCCCCGTCTCGGACGACGAGGTCGCGGACTTCCTGGTGCTCTGGCAGGAGGTGCGCAGGGGGACGGATCCGGCCACCTCGGCGCGCTACGTCATCCAGGCCATCTTCTCCTCGGCGTCCTTCCTCTACCGCACCGAGCTGGGCGCGGCGGAGGCTGGCGCCGACAAGGTGGTCCGGCTGACGCCCCATGAAATCGCCACGGCGCTGTCGTTCGCCATCACCGCCTCGCCCGCCGACGCGGAGCTGCTGGCCGCCGCGGAGTCCGGCAAGCTCGACTCGGCGGACGAGCGGGAGAAGCACGCCCGCCGCCTCCTGGACACGCCCGCCGCGCAGCGGCACCTCTACCGCTTCGTGGAGGAGTGGCTGGGCATCACCGGACAGGCCAGCCTCAACAAGAACAATCAGGTGTACCCGGACTTCAGCACGGCCTTCAAATTCTCCAGCCAGGCGGAGACCCGGGCCTTCATCAACCACATCCTGAAGGAGCGCAACGGCTCGGTGCGCGAGCTGCTGAACGCGGACTACACGTACGCGGACGCGCGCATGGCGTTCTTCTACGACACCCAGCCCTCCATGCCGGACGGCACGCTGGGCCGCCTGCCGCTGCCGCCCAACCGCGCGGGCATCCTCACCCACGCCAGCGTGCTGGCCACCTACGCGCTCTTCGACTCGAGCTCGCCCATCCGCCGCGGCAAGTTCGTCCTGGGCCGCCTGCTGTGCCGGGAGGTGCCGCCGCCGCCGCCCACCATCAACCTGGTTCCGCCCGAGCCGGTGTTCGACCAGACCACCCGCGCGCGCTTCGCGGCCCACACGAACAACCCCACCTGCGCGGGCTGCCACCGGACGCTGGACCCCATTGGCTTCGGCTTCGAGGACTTCGACGGCCTGGGCAAGTTCCGCACCGTGGAGAACGGGCTCGACGTGGACGCCAGCGGCTCGGTGGAGCTCGCAAACGGCACCCTGCCTTTCACGGGCGCCGCCGAGCTGGCGCGCATCCTGGCGACGAGCGACGACGTGGGCGACTGCGTCCCGCTGCAGCTCTTCCGCTTCGTCATGGGACGTGACGAGGCCGCCATCGACGAGCACGCGCTGGCGGACATGCGCTCCGCCTTCCGGGCCAACGCGGAGTGGCGCCTGGGTGATGCGCTCGTCGGCCTCGTGCGGTCTCCCTATTTCGTCCACCGGCGTACCCTTTCTCCCGAGTAGCCACCATGCTCCGCGAACTTTCCCGACGCTCACTGCTCCAGGCGCTGGCCGGCTCGACGGCGGCGCTTCCCCTGGCCAACCTGCTCGGCACGACCAACGCCTACGCCCAGGGCACCGCGCCGCCACTGCGCTTCGTGGCCCTGTTCACCTCCCACGGCTGCCTTCCGGAGCTCTGGAACCCGCAGGGCTCGGAGACGGGCTTCACGCTCGACTTCCCCAACTCCATGCTCGCGCCCCTCCAGCCGCACCGGGACAAGCTCCTGGTGCTGGATGGCCTGGACTACCAGGTGCTCTATGAGCAGGGCCTGACGGGGCACGAGGGGGGCCCTGTGACGTTCCTCACCGGCAGCAAGGTGAGCACCGCCAGCGGTGACCACCTGCCGGAGAGCGCCTCGCTGGACCAGATCCTGGGCAACCACATCGGCGGCGGCACGCGGTTCCGCTCGCTGCAGCTCAACGCCTGGGAGCAGTTCGGCGGCCAGCACGTCTACAACAGCATCAGCTTCACGGCGAACGGCTCGCGCGTGCCCTTCGAGCGCGACCCGGCCAACGTGTACGGGCGCCTCTTCGGCGCCGCGCCCGCGCCCTCCGCGGACCCGGGCGCGGTGGCGGGGGAGCTGGCGCGCAACCGGAGCCTGCTGGACTTCCTCGTCAAGGACGCCACGCGCCTGAGCAAGCGGCTGGCGGGCGCCGAGCGCCAGAAGCTGGAGACCCACCTGGAGTCGCTGCGCGACATCGAGCGGCGCCTGGGCTCCCTGGGCACGGGGCCCACGCCCTCGCCGACGCCCCAGCCCGCGGACGCCGCGTGCAGTGGTGGCAACGCGCCGCCGTCCTACGGCCTGGGCGGCCTGGGTGACCTCAACAACATGCCCACGCTGACGCGCCTGCACCTGGACCTCATCGCCCGGGCCTTCGCGTGTGACTTGACGCGCGTGGTGACCATGACGATTCCGGGGCCGTCCATGCCCTGGATTGGCGTGCACGAGGACACGCACAACGACATCGCGCACCTGCTCGACGTGCGGGAGGAGCCCCGGCGCACCAACATCCGCGAGAAGATGGTGCGGGTGCAGCGCTGGTACGCCGAGCAGCTCGCCCACCTCATGACGCAGCTGGGCTCCATCCAGGAGGGCAGCGGCACCGTGCTCGACAACACCATCATCCTCTGGGGCAACGAGCTGGGGGATGCGACCGGCCACATGAACGTGCGCGTGCCCACCGTCCTCGCGGGCGGCGCGGGGGGCCGGTTCCGCATGGGCCGCTTCCTGCGCGTGCGCGCGGCGGGCTCCAACCCGCTGGACGGCTGGGGCGGGCCCCGCACGCCCATGCGCGGCGCGGTGGCGCACAACAAGCTGCTGGTCTCCATCGCCCAGGCCTTCGGGGTGAATGGGAACTCGTTCGGCAATCCCGACTACACGGGCGCGCTGCCGGGGCTCACCTGAGCGGCGCGGTGTCGTGAGTCCGGGCCCCGGTGGGAAGACGTCCTTTCCGCCGGGGCCTTCGTGTGTCGGGCGTCAGGGGGCCGCGGAGGTGTCCTGGCCTCGCCACCGTCGCAGCAGCTCCTTCGCGCTGCCGCCGCGCTCCAGCTGGGCGTGTTGGACGGTGTTCGCCGCGTCCAGGTGGATGACGAAGGCCAGCGTGGGCTCGCCGCGCAGGTGGTAGCGCAGGTCGGCGATGCGGATTCGCTGGCCGCCCTCCGGAAGCGGCTCCAGGCTGACGCGTGGGAAGCGCGCCCACGCCAGCGCCTCGCGCACGGTGGGCACCGCGCGCAGGTCCTCGGTCAGCACGTCCTCGGACGTCGGCTCGCGTCCGGCCTCGACGGGCGGCCCCGCGAGCGGCACGTCCCCCGCGGCGAGCACGCCGCCGGGCAGCGTGGCCACGTAGCGCCACGTCATCACGGAGAAGGGCAGGGGGAAGACGCGCACGGCCTCCGCGCTGGCGTAGGTGGCCTCCACCCGCTGCGTCAGGGCGGCCCAGGTGGCGACGCGCAGGCCCACGTAGGCCGCCGAGCACGCGAAGCCCACCAGCAGGGCCCGGCGCCACGCGGCGCGCCTTCGCCACGCCACCACCGCTCCGGCGAGCAGCGGCAGCGTCACCCATGGGTCCACCACCATCGTCCAATCCAGGCTCAGGCGCGTGTCGGAGAAGGGCAGCAGCAGCCGCGTGCCCCAGCCCGTCCACAAGTCGGGCAGCAGGTGCGCGAAGACGACGGAGGCCAGGCTGGTGAAGAACACGGGCGCCCACCGCGCGCCCCGGAACACGGCGCGGGCCGCCAGCGTGGCGACGAGCGCCACCACGGGGGCGGAGACGAGCGCGTGGGACAGGCCCCGGTGCGCCTGGAGCGCCACCGTCACGGCGTCGCCGCGCGCCAGCAGGGTGTCCAGGTCCGGCAGCTCCGCGGCCAGCACCGAGGCCACCAGCACCGCGCGGTCCGTGGGCGACGCGCGCTCCGGGGCGCCCGGCCGCACGTCGGGGGGGCGCAGGGCGCCAATGGCGAGCCCGAACAGTCCGTGGGTGAGGTTGTCCATGGCGGCATGTCGTCTACCGCCCCCGGGGCCCGGAGGCCAGCGCCGGGGGAGGGGGCTGACGCCCGGCCCCTGAAACGACGAAGCGGGACGCCGGCAATCCCGGCGCCCCGCTCCGTGTGCGGCATGTCACCGGGCCGGGCCCGGTGTCAGGCGGCGACTACCCGCCCAGCGCGCCGTTGATGAGCGGCGCGACAATCTGCATGCCCGGGTCCTCGGCGTTGTAGCCGTTGGCGGGCTCGTAGATGCGGATGCGCTGGTTGCCGTCGATCCACCGCGACAGGAACGTGTCCATGCCCACGAACTCGCTGTAGCACTTGAACGTCTGGGACCACGGGAACTCCGCGTACTCCCACCAGTGGCGCTTCTTCTCCATCTGCTGGCAGGCGTGCGCGCCGATGAAGGTGATGATGGTGCTGCAGTGGCTCTGGTTGATGGCGCGCTCGTGCGGGATGAAGTAGCTGAAGTTGTTGTACTTGTTCAGCTCGGCGACCAGCGCGTCCTGGTCCTGCTTCCAGTAGCCGTGCACGCTCTCCCGGTCGTTGGGCGTGTGGAAGCGCTCATACGAGAAGCGGGAGTAGTTGTAGTCGCGCGTGTAGCCCGTGTACGCGAGCTGGTCGTTGGGGAACTCCTGCGCCACCATGCGGTTGATGGTGCCGAAGTCGTTCTGGCTGAACGTGGCCGGCAGCAGCGAGAAGACCGAGTTCAGGTTCCACGACTGGCGAATCTGGTCGTGCAGCCGGCGCGAGCGGAAGTTCGCGTTGGGCGCCAGGAAGATGGGGCCGGAGTCGTTGAGCAGGTAGCCGCGCGCCGGGTTGATGGCCTTGCGCACGAAGTAGTAGCCGGCCGCCGTCGCCGTGCCACCCGCGCTGTAGCCCGTCATCAGCATCTTCTGGACGTTGGGGAACTGCGTCTTCGCGTAGTTCGCCACCGCCAGCGTGTTGGTGTAGCCGTTGTGGTGCCACGTCAGCGGCGGGTTCTGGCCCGTCGAGTCCACGTAGGTGGCCACGTTGTTGCCCACGTGCACGTCACCGGTGCAGTACGGCACGTAGACGATGTTCCAATTCTTGGTCACCAGGTCCTTCTTGCTGCGGCCCGGCAGGCCCGGGTCGGCGCCGTTGACGAGCGGCGACACGTACTTCGCAGTGAAGTTGGTGATGTAGTCGTCGCCAATGCCGTTCGGGTTGGCCGCGCCCAGCAGGCCCGCGCGCCCGCTGCACGTGTCGTAGTCCCAGCACGCGCCGCCACCCTCGAAGAGGAACATCAGGTTGGGCGAGCCCGTGCGGTGCACCCAGAACTTGAACTGGGACCCGTTGCCACACTTGGTCCCCGGGAGCTCCACCTTCTGCCAGTTGTAGTTGTTGCCACCGTCCACGACCACGTTGACGATGGACGAAAACACCGCCTCCGCGCGGGCGGCGGCGGGCACCAGCGCGGCGGCCGTGAGTCCGGCCAGGACAAGGTTCTTCATTCGAGGACCTCCGGGTTTAGTTGGAAATCAGGTGTATACAATGGCATTGAATCCGAGTCAGGAGGTTTGTGGTTGTTTCATGTCTCGGAACTGACGGAGGTTTGATGGTGCATTGCGCTAAGGTGTGCCGCATTGCGGCATGGTTGTGATGCATTGCGCTATCGCGGTGGGTGGTTGCTGCTCCACGCCATGCGCGGTATGCCGGCACATATGGCCGTGAATGCATGGAGAAAGGGCCTGCCCGGCATTGTCGTGGCATTGACGCTGGTCGTCGTGGCGCTGGTGTATGCGCTTCGCTCCGAGGTGGAGCCTGCCTCGCCGGAGGTGGCCGCCGTCGCGGAGCCGGTGGCGCCGCCCGCCCCGGCGCAGCATGGGGGCCGCACGCCGGCCCCGCCGCCCCGGAGCATGCCCGTGCCGGCGCCGGTGGACCTGACGCGCCCGCCCGAGCCGGTGGAGGACGAGAACACGCCCAAGGTGCACCCGGTGGACCTGCAGGTGATACGCGCGAGGCTGCCGCACAACCTGTACTGGGAGATGGCCGCCCCCACCAAGGACCCGGCGGTGCTGGAGCAGCGCGAGGCGTCCACCCGCCACTGGAACGAGCTGTACGGCAAGGTCCTCTCGGCCGAGGCCTCGGTGGAGCAGATTCGCGAGTACTACGGGCACCGCCGCAAGGTGTCCGAGGACTTCATCACCTTCTCGCAGGCGGTGCTGTCGCAGTACGACGACGTGCTGCCGGACCGCGACCGCGGCCTCTATGAGTTGAGCATCGACATGCACCGCACGCGGCTGGCGGAGCTGCCGGCCCAGGAGCAGGACGCGCTGGAGCGCCGGGAGGCCCACGAGCGTCGCCGCGAGGCCTGGCGTCAGGGCCGCCAGGAGCCCTGAGCGGGGGCGCTGCCTCTGTTCAGCCGTGGACATTCTCGCGGGGCCTCGGGCGTCCTCGCCCGGGCCTCTGGAGGCGGTCCGCGTGGGAGTGTGGCGAGTGTTGGCTGTCGTGCAGATTTCTGGCGCGTGACAGTGGGGCGGGCGCGGCGGAAATGTTAAGCGGCAGGGACATCGCCTTGGCCCGTTCTCACACCGACCGCGTGGACGCACTCTTGACCGGACAGGACCCTGGTGGCGACAGCCGCCTCGGGCCGGACGCCACCGGGCCGGATACCGCCCTGTTGGACCAGATGCCGGAGGCGGTCGCCGTCTGCTCGCTGGACGGGGTGTGCCTCCACGTCAATCCCGCCCTGGTGCGGCTGGTGGGCCGTCCCGCGCAGGACGTGCTGGGCCGGGTGCTCTGGGAGCTTCATCCGGAGTGGACGGAGCGCTCCTTCCAGGACCGCTTCCTTCAGGTGGCGCGGACGGGCGAGCCCGCGGAGTTCGAGAACCACGTCGTGCCGGTGGAGCGCTGGTTCGTGTTGCGCCTGCTGCGCGGCCACGGGCGCGTCGTCCTCTTCTGCCGGGAAATCACCGCGGAGAAGAAGCAGGAGGCCACGCTCCGGGCCCTGTACGACGAGATGCGCCGGGCGCAGCGCCACGCGGCCTTCCTGGCCCAGGCCAGCGAGGTGCTGGCGTCGTCGCTGGAGCACGACCTCATCCTCCAGCGCCTGACCCACCTCGCCGTGCCCGTCCTGGCGGATGCGTGCTCGGTGGACCTGCCCACGCCGGACGGCCAGGTGCGCCGCGCCGCCATGTCCTACGCGAGGCCGGAGCTGGAGGTGCTGGGCGAGGCCTTCCACTCCCGCTTCCCCGTGCGGCTGGAGGACCCGTTCGGCATTGGCAAGGCGCTGCGCACGGGGGCCACGGAGTTCGTCCCGGACTTCGCCGCCGTGCTGGCCTCCTCGCAGGGGGGAGACCTGGAGTACCGGCGGGCCGTCGAGGCGCTGGGCATCACCACGTACATCATCGTCCCGCTCATCAGCCGGGGCCGGGTGCTGGGCGCGTTGACGCTGCTCAACTCGGAGTCACGGCGCCGCTACACCGAGGCGGACGTGCGGCTGGCGGAGGACCTCGCCCGGCGCGCGGCCACGTCGCTGGACAACGGGCGGCTCTACACGGAGGCGCAGGAGGCGGTGCGCGCCCGGGACACCTTCCTGTCCGTGGCGTCGCACGAGCTGAACACGCCCCTCACGTCGCTGATGCTCAACGTCCACGCTCTGCGCCGGGACATGGAGACGCGCGCGGGCGGTGGCCCCGCGTCCGCGGAGGCGCTGACGGGGAAGGTGGTCGCCGTGCAGCGGCAGGTCTCCCGCCTGTCGAGCCTGGTGCGCGAGCTGCTGGACGTCTCCCGCATCACCGCGGGCCGGCTCGTGCTGGAGCGCGAGGACCTGGACCTGGCCGCGCTCACCCGCGAGGTGGTGCCCCGCTTCTCCGAGGACGTGGCGCGCGCGGGCTGTGAGCTGCACCTGGACGCGCAGGGCCCCGCCACCGGCCACTGGGACCGGCTGCGCCTGGAGCAGGTGCTGCAGAACCTGCTCTCCAACGCCATCAAGTACGGCCGGGGCAGTCCCATCGAGGTGCGGGTGGGCGCGGATGACGCGCTCGCGTGGCTGTCGGTGAAGGACCACGGCATGGGCATCCCGCCGGAGGGCCGCGCGCGCCTGTTCCAGCGCTTCGAGCGGCTGGCCAGCGAGCGCCACTACGGCGGGCTGGGCCTGGGGCTCTGGATCGTGAAGCAGATCGTGGACGCCATGGACGGCCGCATCCGGGTGGAGAGCACGCCCGGCCATGGCTCCACGTTCACCGTGGAGCTGCCGCGCCCCCCTGCGTGAGCAGGCGCGAGCGCACGCCCGAGGACACCACCCACAGTTGATGGGAGGTGCGCGTCACGGCCACGTGGAGGCGGCGGCGGGACTCGTCGTCCACCGGGTAGGCCCGCGCCGTGGCGTCCGGGAGGATGACGTAGTCGAACTCCAGGCCCTTCACGCTGCCCACGTCGGTGACGTCCACGCCGGGCTCGAAGGTGAACTCGCCGTCGCTCACCCGCCGCGCCCAGGGCTGGTCCTCGACGACGCGGTAGATGGCCTGCGCGGCCTCCGGGCTGCTGGCGATGACGCCCACGGAGGCATGGGGCTCGCGCGCGACGAGGTCGCGGAGCGCCTCCCCGATGAAGAGCTGCGCCTGGGCCTCGTCCGGGAAGTGGTGGAAGCCCACGGGCGCGCCCGCGCGGCCGTTGACGGGGGTGTCGGGGGCCTGGTCTCCCAGCACCTGCCGCGCCAGCTCCACCACGGGGCGCGGGCAGCGGTAGGCGACCTGGAGCCGGCACGTGGCGGCGTCGCGGATGTCGAGCTCGTTGAGGACCGAGGACCACCCCGCGAAGCCGGCGTCCGTCTGCTGCATCTCATCGCCCGCGAGCGTGCAGCTCCGTCCCTTGCCCAGCAGTTGCCGCACGGCGAAGAGCTCGAAGAGGGAGAAGTCCTCGGCCTCGTCGAGCACGACGTGCGCCAGCCGCTCGAGGCCGAGCGAGGTGTGCTGGGCCTTGAGGAACATCAGGATGGGGAGGTCGTCCAGGTCGACGGTGCCCGCCATCGCGTCCGGCGTGTCCTCCTCCATGGCGCGCCCGTCCACGGTGACGAGCCGCTCCGCGTCGGTGATGTCCCGCAGCGCCTTGGCCAGCGGCGTGGCCATCTGCAGGCGCGTGTGTTCCATCGTCTCGTCGATGGCGGTGAGCGGCAGCTCGCCCTTGGCCGCGTGCACCACGCTGTCGAGGAAGCGCCGGTCCAGGTAGGCGTCCGCCAATCGCTTGCGCAGCCGCTCCAGCGTGGTGCCCGCGTCTGTCTTCGGAACCCCCACGCGCGCGGCCAGCGCGCGGCGCAGGGCGGGGTGCCGCTTGAGGCGGGAGACCAGGGGCGGCGTGTCGTGCCACAGCTTGATGCCCGGCATGTCGAAGGCGGAGCGCGCGGTGGCCAGCAGCCAGGTGTCCCGCGTCTGCACCGCCACGTTGCCCAGGCCCAGCGGCGCGAGCAGCCTGCGGGACAGCCGCGCCAGGCCCTCCTCCGGGACGATGAGCTTCATGCGCGCCTGGGGGAACTTCTGTGGTTCGTCGAAGGCCAGCTTCGCCAGCCGGTGCAGGGCCACCGTCGTCTTGCCGCTGCCCGCGCTGCCCAGCACCAGCAGGGGCTGGTCCGGGCCGGTGGTGACGGCTTCGTACTGCTCGGCGTCCAGCATGGCCGTGACGCCGAACGCGTCGTCGATGCGGCGGGCGCCCTTGCCGGTGCCGAGGAACTCCGGCCGCGCCGCCGTCCCCGCGCCGCCTGATTGGAGCGTGGCGAAGTCGCGGCTCACGCTGCGCCACGCGCCGTCCTCGCCGCGCTCCAGCACCAGCGGTCCGGCGATGATGCGCGTGAGCACGCCGCGCTCGATGACGACCAGCCGGCGCGTCTCCACGCTGCCCTCGGCCAGCCGCTCACCGAAGTACTCCTCGTAGTCGTCGCCTTCCTCGTAGCAATAGAAGACGCGCGCCACCGGGGCGAAGCGCCAGTCGATGACGCGCACCCCGGCGCCCACGTCCGCGAAGGTGGTGCGGCCCAGCAGGTAGTCGCGCGTCCCGCCCGTGCCCTGCAGCCGCAGGTGCGCGAAGTAGGGCGCGTGCGGGTCCGGCAGCTTCGCGGACTCCTGGCGCTCCATGAGGGAGCGCAGCTGATTCATCTGTGAGAAGATGTGGGGCAGGTCCGCCTCGGCGGCGGTGGACGCGTCGTCGCGGAGCACTTGAAGCTGGGCGACAAGTCCCTGCGTGTCCTGTCCGCGTGCGGACTTGCGCCGCGCTTCATCCAGCGTGGACTGAACACGGGCCAGCAAGGCCTCTTCCTCGTCGATGATGGCGCGGGCATTGTCGGGCAGCGGCGCCTCGGCGTGGCTCATGCGCGGCAAGGTGAACCTCTGGGCCTTGGGCGTCAACCTGTTGTTTTTCCTGAGAGAAATGCTGTCTTTTAGGTACTCTGTACCTTGGAGGGATGGACATGCTCCGAGTGGCCCAGCGACTGGTGCTGGTGGGGCTGGTGGTCCTCGCGTGCTCCGCCTTCGCGTCGCGCAAGGTCCTGTATTCGAAGGCATCGCCGTACACGCTCGTCTCGGTGACGGAGGACGACGAAGGCCGGCGGTATCTGGGCTTCGACGCCTCCGGCGCGCTGCAGAGCGTTGTCTGGCCGGGCAAGCCGCTGGACCTGGTGCTGCCCTACACGCAGGTGTCGATGGCGGGGCTGGCCTACGTGCCCGAGCCCAAGCGCATCCTCATCATCGGGTTGGGCGGCGGGGCCATGCCCATGTTCCTGCGCAAGGTGGTGCCGCGCGCGCACATCGACGTGGTGGACATCGACCCGGACGTGGTGAAGGTGGCGAAGGACTACTTCGGCTTCAAGGAGGACGCGCGCCTGAAGGCCCACGTGGGGGACGGGCGGGCCTTCGTGGAGGCGAAGCGGCCCGCGTATGACCTCATCTTCCTGGACGCCTATGGCCCCGACAGCATCCCCGAGCACCTGGCCACGGCGGAGTTCCTGACCTCGGTGCGCGCGAAGCTGACGCCGCGGGGCGCGGTGGTGGGCAACGTGTGGGCCTTCCCGCCGAACTCGCGTTACGACGCCATGGTGCACACGTGGCAGGTGTCCTTCAAGCAGCTCTCCGAGTTCATCGTGCCGCAGAGCTCGAACCGCATCCTGGTGGGCGTGGGCTACGAGGAGCGGGTGGCGGTCAAGACGCTGGAGGCGCGCGCGGAGAAGCTGGAGCGCGCCAAGGGCGTGCCGTTCGACTTGAGCGGCCTGGTGGACCGCGGCTACACGGACGCGACGGAGCGCAAGCCGCGCGGACGGGTGCTGAAGGACGCGGACATTCCGAAGCCCGCATCCGCGACGACGCCGTCGCAGGCCCGCTGAGCCTCGGGCGAAGGCCATACCCCGCCAGGGGTATGGGGATGGAGGCGCATCCCCGGTAGAGACAGGGGATGCGTTCCATTGCATGTCTGTTCATGGCCGTGTTGGCGGTGGGGCTCGGGGCCTGTGGAGAGGTCTTCTCGGGGAGCTGCGCCGACACGAACTGCGCCGACTACACATCCCAGTCCGCGGCGCAGGCGGCCTATGACGCCGACCCGGAGTGCCGCGAGGACCTCGACGCGGACAAGGACGGCATTGCCTGCGAGGAGAACGGAAACAGCGTGCGCTGGTGCCCGTCGACCTCCGCTTGCGGCTGCTCCAACAAGAACAAGAGCGCCTGTGGTGGGGACCCCTGCTGCCGGTGGGTCGTCGGCTCTGGCTGCGGGTGCAGGTAGGCTGCGCTGGACGGAGCCGTTCCACGCTGTGCGTCGCTGAACCGCCGGGGGAAACATGCGAGTCGTCACTGGAGATACCGTCATCCACCGCAGGTCGCGGGAGGTGGGGATCGTCGAGCGCCGTGACGGAAACCACGTCGTGCTTCGCTGGCCAGAGCGGAATGGCCAGCGTGAAACGATTCCCCGGAATGATGTGCAGTGCCTCGCGGAGGCGATGGCGGAAGCGCGGCAGTCCTCGAAGGCATTCAGCACGACGTTGAGCCTGACGGGGGCCTCGACCCTGGCGGACCTGGTTTCCCGGTTCGGCTATTCGACGGGGCAGATGCGCAGCGAGTCGCTGCGGAAGGTTCGTACGCAGCTTCAGCGCGCCGGCTTGCAACTCGACACGGAAGACGACAGTGAGCGGCGAAACTCCCGCTTCTGGCTCACCCTGCGCGATTTTCCCGCCCCCGAGGAGATGGGGCTCGACGTCAAGCCTGCACCGGAGCGTCTGAGGCAGGTTGCACTCCCCTCTCTGTCCTGGCCCCAGGCGTTGGGACTCGCCGCGCACCGCGAGTTGGCGCTGCTGCGTGCTTTGACGGAGCGGGAGCCGCTTTTGTGCGTCCTGCACCTCTCCGATGCGGCGGCGGATGGGGGCTGGCTCCAAGCCACCTGGGAGGCCCTGATGACCTGGGCCTACCGCTTGGCGCAACGCTTCGTCTGGCGAATCACCACGGAGGTCGACGCAACGGTGCGGCTCGGTACGTCCGCTTTGCTCCAAACGCACCTGGCGCCCTCGTCGCTCGACGAACCCACGGGCCGGATGGAAACGAAGCCCCGGAGTCTCAACCTCATCACCGTTCGGCGTGATGCCGAGCTTCCGGTCGATTTCGAGCGCCTCAAGGCGAGTTGGCCAGGCCCACTCTTCGAGTTCTCTCCTGCGGAAGGCGAGGGCGAACTGGAAGGGAGCCGGCGCGCCATCGAAAAGCTGCTCTACCTGCTGGGCGGAATGTCCGCGCCAGGCGAGACCCATGGGGGCCCCAGGCTGTCGCCGCTGCGGCTGGTGGTCTGGGCGCGTGAGTCCGCCGAACAGATGCTCGCGCGTGGCTCGGCGCGCGTGGGGGCGGTCCTTTCACGGAGCGGAGCGTCCAAGTTGAGGGGCAGCACCGAGGGGGAGACGTCGCTGGCGCTCAAGGCGCTGCTGGCGGATTGGCTCCTCGCGCGAGACTCCCAGGTGAAATTGGACTTCGAGGTCGTGGAGGGCTGGGAGGGCGAGGACGACCGGCGCATCGACCTGGTGGTCGAGGAGGAGGGGCACTTCGAGGTCGAGAGCCTTCGCGGCTCGGGACCCATGGAGCACTTCATCCATCAGAAGGTTTTCGCCAGGCGCAGGGACAAACCTTTCACGCTCGTCGTGCCCAACGACGCCCTGCTGTGGGCCGGCCCGTATCTGGCGGACGTCGCCGCGCATCTTGGGCCGCAGGGGCGGGTGTTGGTTCCTGGCGCGGAGCAGGTCTGGCTCCAACTCGAAGGCGTCCAGATGGAGGAGAGCGCCTCGGACGTGGAGCCGCCGGAAGCGGCCGCCGCGGGGGACTTCGTGCCCGAGCAGGGACGCTCGCCGAGTGTGGAGACCCTGAAGCTGAACGACATCGCGGGGTACGCGGAGCTGCGCCAACGCATCGATCAGCAGGTCATCTGGCCGGAGCGTCACTCCCGGTGGCTGCGGGGCATCTCCCGCTCACCGGGCATCCTGTTCTTCGGACCGCCGGGATGCGGGAAGTCGCGAATGGCCAAGGCCATCGCGGGGGAGTTGGAGCAGGAGGTTCGGCTCCTCGCTCCGTCGGACCTGCGTGGCGAGTACATCGGATGGGGTCAGATTCGTGTCCGGGAGCAGTTCAACTGGCTCGCCGAAAGAGAGCGGCGGATGCTCGTCATCGACGAGTTCGATGCCATCGCGAGGTCCCGCCGGGGCGACCAGATGCACTCGGATGAGAAGTCGACCGTGAACGAGTTGCTGGTCCAACTCGACAAAGTCACGCGTCTGGGCCGCATCGTCGTGGCGACGACGAACCACATCGACGCGCTGGACGACGCGGTCTTGAGGACCGGGCGGTTTGGCAGCTTCGTTCCCGTGGGACCGCCCGACCTGGCGGCGGCGGGCGAGATTCTCGACTTCTACCTGCGACGGTTCGCGCGCGTGGCCGCCGAGCAGCCTCAGCTTCGCGTGTCCATTCCCACCTTGGAGGTGTTGCTGCCACTCCTGCGCCCCGTGATGAGCGCCAACGCCTCGGAGTCGCGGGCCTTCAGTTGCTCGGACCTGGAGGCCGCCGTGAACCACACGGTGATGGACCAGATGCGCGTGGCCATCGAAGGCCGTTCCATCGACGGACAGTCGTCCATCAACGTCAGCATTCCGGCTGATACCCTCATCAATGCGCTGCGGGCGGGGCCACGCTCCATTCGTTCCGAGGCGTTAGAGGGCTTCGAGGACGAGATGGCTCGTTACTGCGGACGCTGAACCCTCGCGGTCGGGCACGGGGCCGCCAGTCGCGCGGCCCCCTGTTACCGCACCGGCGTCACGCGTTGGCGATGGACTTCGGCGGCAGCTTCAGCACCTGGCCGACCTTGATCTTGTCGGGGTCCTTGAGCTGGTCCTTGTTGGCCTCGAAAATCTTCGGGTACAGCTTCATGTCCCCGTAGATGTCCTTGGCCAGCTTGCTCAGCGTGTCGCCCGGCTTGACGGTGTACAGGCCGTACGGCGTCTCGTGCGTGACGGTGAGCATGACCATGACCTCGTTCTGCCAGTTCGGATGCCTGGCTTTGATCTGGTCCCACATCCGGTCGCGGTCCCAGCCGTAGTCCACCGTCCCCTTGATGATGAGCTTGCCGTTCTCCTCGCGCGACTCGACCTTGGCGCCCACGTTCTTCGCCACGTCGAGCACGTCCTGATAGTCATTCTGCAAGGCCATGATTGCTCCCTTTCGCCGGCACGCCCCGGAGAGGGCTTGGCGCCGGGCGGGCGCAATGTAGTCACCCCCCATCGCTCACGGCCGGGGCCGCGATGCGTCTGGCGGGCGGTCAACAATGAAAGTCCGGCGCTTCGTTCCGAGGCGCCGGGCTTCGTGTCTGTGTCAACGACTCAGGGGCAGTTCAGGTCCAAGCACTCGTGGTATTGGTCGAGGCAAGCTTGCACTTCCTCGAGGTCACCCCGGGCCCGACGCATACAAGCGGTGTGCTCCGTCCGGCAGTCTCCACAGGTGAAGAGTGCCTGCTCCGCCGTGGCATGGGTCTCCACGGCCCCGGGCTCTTGCAATCCCTCCGTCCCTCCGCAGCCCGCCGCCAGGATGAGTCCCGCCAACACCGCGCTGATTCGTGCCATGTGCATGCCGCCTCCCAAGTGTGTTCCACGTTAGTGGTGCATTACGAGGATGGCAGGGAAACAGGTGGCATTCAAACGTGTCCAATCGACCAGGCAGGCTTGGTCCGGGGCGTGCGTGGATGGTAGAGGTTTTCCGTCCGTCTGGCCTTGCGCTGAGGGCCGTGCGGTCCGAGTCACGTACCTGTTTCATTGCAATTGAATGTCATTTTCGCCCGAGGGGGAGGCGGCGGGCGAGGCCCCTCCGTGTCGCTCCCGGGTTCGTACCTGGAGCCTTGGATGTTTCCCCCGCGAGTCTTTGCGAGTTCCCCCTGGCGGCCGGGTGCCGCCGTCGTTGCCCTGGCGCTCTTGCTGAGTGCGTGCGCCACGCTGCCGGAGCGTGGGCAGATCGTCATGCGCGACGTGTCCTTCCCGCTGAGGGACTTCCGCCTGCCTTCGGGACTCCGCGTGGTGGTGGAGCAGGACGCCCGGTCTCCCGTGGTGGCGGTGGTCGCCGTGGTCGGGGCGGGCGGCTCCAGCGACCCCGCGGGCAAGGAGGGCCTGGCCCACGTGGTGGAGCACCTCGCCTTCCGCTCCCGCCACGCAGGGGGCCCGTCGGTGTGGACGCGCCTGGAGCACTCGGGGGCGGGCCACTACAACGCCACCACCAGCCTGGACTACACGTCCTACGAGACGCTGGGGCCGAAGGAGTCCCTCCCCCTGTTGCTGAAGCTGGAGGGCCAGCGGCTGGCCTCGCCGCTCACGGGCGTGACGGCGGAGGTCTTCGACGTGGAGCGCGAGGTGATTCGCAACGAGCTCCGCCAGCGCAACGAGACGGGGTACGTGGGGCAGGTGTTCAGCTGGGTGCACGCCGCGGCGTTCCCCGCCGGCCATCCCTATGCCCGGCCCATCATTGGAACGCACGAGACGCTCTCCGCGCTGACCCTGTCGGACGCGCAGCGCTTCGCCCGGGCGAACTACCGGCCGGAGAACGTCACGCTGGTCCTCGCGGGTGACGTGAACCTGGAGTCGGTGGAGGCCATGCTCCGGGAGAACCTGCCCGAGTCCTGGGTGGGGACGGGCGCGCCGCTGGCGCTCGAGGCGCGGATGCCCGCCCAGGCCGCGGCGCCGTCCACCACGCCGCCCCAGAAGTCGATGCCCGCGTTCACCGCCGCGGTGCCGACGCCCGAGGTGTACCTGTCGTGGGTGCTGCCGCGCGGCTTCGAGGAGGCCAGCGCGGTGCAGGACTTCGTGCGCGCCGTCCTCAGCCAGAGCCTGTGGGGCGCGCTGCGCAGTGACGGGGACATCGCCGGCATCTCCACCAACCTGATTCCGGGGACGCGCGCCTCGCTGCTGGTGGTTCGCGTGACGCTCAGCCGCGGAGATGACCCGGCGCGCTCGGCGGGGAAGGTCCTGGACCAGGTCCAGAACGCCTGGACGCAGGAGATTGAAGCGCGGGGGGTGCTGGGCCGTGAGTTCGACTTCCAGTCGATGCGCCGTCAGGTGGTGACGGGCATGGTGCTGGAGTCCGAGGACCTGCTGTCGCGCACGCAGCGCCGGGCGCTGCTCACCCACTTCACGCAGGACGTGCGCTCCTACACCCGTTCGCAGATGGCGCTGATGGGGCTCGCCGGTGGCAAGGTGACGGACTTCTCCTACCAGTGGCTCCAGCGGGAGCGGGCGCGCGCCATCGTCGTCCGGCCAGGGGAGACGCCGGGAGGCGTGGCGGCCCGAATCCCGACGGACGCGAACACGGAGGAGGTGTCCGCGGGCACGTCCGCCGAGCGCGTGACGCCGTCCATGACGGCGGCGCTGTCCTCGCCCGTCCACATGCTCAAGCTCGACAACGGGATGGAGGTGCTGCTCGTCCCGCGCCCGGGGCTCCCCATCGTGCGGATTGGCGCGGCGTTGGGCGGAGGCTGGTCGTACGGCGACAAGCCGGGCGTGGCCGACCTCGCCAACTGGGGCGCCTTCCGCGAGTCCTGGTTCGAGGGCCGTCCCAGCGACTGGGGGCTTCACACCTCCGGCTCGTTCCGGCGCGACCACCTCCGGGTGGGCATCTCCGGCACGGCGGGCAACGTCGGCAACATGCTGGCGATGCTGGCCGAACAGCTCGACAGCACGCGCACCTCCGAGGCGGTGGTCCGCTACTTCCGGGAGCAGGTGCTGCCCTGGCGGCAGGCGGTGGACACCTATCCCGAAATCGTGGCGGGCCGGCACCTGCAGAAGGCGCTCTACGGCGCGCACCCCTACGCGCGTGAGGCGAGCGGCGCGGACCTGGGGCAGGTGTCCTGGACGGAGGCGGAGGCCTGGATTCAGGACGTGTACCGTCCGGCGAACACCGTGGTCGTCGTCGCGGGCGAGTTCGACGTGAAGGAGGTCGAGGCGTTGGCGCGCAAGTACCTGGGCGGCTGGAGCCGGGGCAAGCCGAAGCCCGTCGCGGTGCCGCCCGCCCCCGAACTGCCCACGGCGCCCTCCAAGCTGATGCTCACGCCGCGCCCTGGCGCGAGCCAGGCGCAGGTGCAGCTGGCCTGCCGGCTGCCCACGGCCACGCCGGAGCAGGAGGCCCGCTACGCCCTGATGGCGAACCTGCTGTCCGGGGGCGCGACGGGGGAGATGCGCTCGCGCCGTGGGGCCACGTACGGCTTCTCCGCGCAGCCCTGGCTGGGACGGGGCGGGGCGGCCCACCTCGTCCTGGAGGGCGCGGTGGATGCGCAGCGCATGGGTGAGAGCATCCAATCGGTTCGGGAGATGCTCGCGGCCTTCTCGAAGGAGGTGCCAGCCCCTGTCCTGGAGCGGGCGCGCGCGCAACTCCTGGCGGGGCAGGCCGTCTCCTTCATCACCGCGGAGTCCTGGGTGAACGCGCTGCTCACGGCGCGCATGCGCGGCTTCGAGCCCGACGCCGTCACCCGGCGGCCCGCGCTGCTCCAGGCCGTGACGGCCGAGGCCCTCCGCCAGGAGTTCGAGGGCTGCCAGCAGCGGCTCGTCGTCTCCATCACCGCGGACGAGGGACAGACCCGGTCCGCGGTCCAGGCCTTGTCCCTGCCGTAGGCCCCGCACGTCTGCTCGCCCGCTGTCCGTCCGGCCACCCGGGCGGACGGTCTCCATGTCCGTGTCCCCGGCTGCTTATTTTGAGGCGCCGGGGACACGGAGGGGACCGCATGCGGTGGCAAGGGGGACGTCGCAGCTCGAACGTGGAGGACCGGCGGGGCTTGGGCCGCCCGCTGGCGGTGGGAGGAGGCGCCGCCTCCGTCATCGTGGCGTTGCTGGTGCTGCTGCTCGGGGGCGACCCCTCCGAGCTGGGACTCGGCGGCGGCGAGGACCCCCGCGTGTCCCAGGGCACCGGCGGCTCGGGGCAGCAGCCGTTGGACCCGCGGCAGGAGGAGCTCAAGGACTTCGTGTCCGTCGTGCTGGCGGACACCGAGGACACCTGGCCGGGCCTGCTCGAGCCCGAGGGCGTCCGTTACGTGCAGCCCCGGCTGGTGCTCTTCACGGGCGCGGTGCAATCCGCCTGCGGCTTCCAGGAGAGCGCGGTGGGGCCGTTCTACTGTCCGCCGGACCAGCGCGTGTACCTGGACCTGGATTTCTTCGACGAGCTGGACCGCCGCTTCGGCGCGCCCGGTGACTTCGCGCAGGCCTACGTCGTCGCGCACGAGGTGGGGCACCACGTGCAGAACCTGCTGGGCATCTCCCGGCAGGTCCAGTCCTTGCGCGGCCGGGTGTCTCCGGAGGAGGCCAACGCGCTGTCCGTCCTCCAGGAACTCCAGGCGGACTGCTTCGCCGGCATCTGGGCCCACCACGCCCAGCGTGAGCGGCAACTGTTGGAGGCGGGGGACGTGGAGGAGGGCCTGGGGGCCGCGTCGGCCATCGGTGACGACACGTTGCAGCGCCGCGCCCAGGGCTACGTCGTCCCCGAGTCCTTCACGCACGGCTCGTCCGAGCAGCGCGTCGCCTGGTTCACCCGGGGGCTGGAGCAGGGCACCCTGGCGGCGTGCGACACCTTCCAGGCCGCGTCACGCGGACGCTGAGGGCCGGAGAGGACTCGAGGCACCCGCACGCCGGCCCCTTTGGACAGGCCTCAGTCCAGATAGCCCCAGCGGTCCTCCTCGAAGACGTAGAAGGGGCGCCCGAAGGGAAGCTGGTCCGTCCAGCCCAGCACGTGGCGGGGCGCTCCCTCCGCGCCGCTCACGTCGTAGGTGAAGCCGAACGTGGGGCCGCTGAACTTCGCGGGGGGCAGCTCGGGGAGGAAGTCAGGGACCAACTGCTCCAGGGCGTCGGGGAGCCTCCCACGCCGCGCCGCGAAGTCGCGGCAGGCCGCGATGAGGACCTCCGCGTTGCGTTGGGCCCGTTCACCCTCCTTCCGCCCGGGCCGGAGCACCGTGTACAGCGTCTGGGCCACGCCCGCGGCATTCCGAACGAGCGCGGTGGTGGTGGTGACGAGCCGATGAAGGGCCCCGTGGGTCGCTGCCAAGCGTGCCTCCCTGCCAGCGCCGCATCTTCGCACGCGCGGCGCCGCGAGACAGGCCTCCACTGCCTATCTGCCCGACAGTGAAATGCAGCGGCCCCTGGCCGACCCGTCAGACGACGACGTGGAACGACAGGGGCGGTACATGGAGGAGGAGCCAGGCCATACGCCGGGCAGTGCGGAGGGCGACGATGAAGACGTGCCGCTCCGAAGCCGTCCCTATCCGGACCCGGACCACACCCCAGGACGGGCCGAAGGCTGAGCGCTGGCCCGGCGCTACCAATGAACGACGTAGGTGCAGGCGCTCGCGCCCTTCTGGCGACACCCCGCCGAGGCGTCATGCGTGAGCGTCGCTTGCGGCTCGAAGCGCTGGGCCATGCCCTTGATGAGCCCCATGTCGAAGCGGCACGGGTAGGGGTTGCTCACCACCAGGTGGGCCTCGGTCTTCCCCTCCACCGCCTGGAAGGTGTAGTGCCCGATGCCCTCCGTCATCGCCCCCGTCACGGGGTTGAACATGTCCCTCCCGTCCTTGCGGTGGTTCATGTGGAAGGCGACGTCGATGGACGCCAGCGCCGAGCGGATGTCCTGGATGTTCGCTGGGAACACGGCCTTCTGGGGGACGATGGACCCGACCTTCTCCAGGCCGCGGCCGCCCAGCAGGCTGTCGATCTTCTTGTAGGCCTGGAGGTAGTCCTCCAGGGGGTACCAGGCGTTCACGTCGATGACGAGGTTGCCCTGCGCATCTCTCGATTGGACCTTCATCGTCTCGAGCAGGACGCCGAGCAGCACGCTGAACGACTTCACGGCTTCAACGACGGAGGCGACGCTGGCGCCAGATGCGGCGATGCCGCGCCAAGGGGAGTCGGTGGTCATGATGGGCTCCGAGGAGACTTGCTGTCGCGAGGAGGTGTGCCCGGCTACCGGCCCGTGGCCTCGAAGGCCCGGTGCGTGTTCTGCCCGCGCAGGTAGAGGAAGCACTCCTTGAGGCCGTCACGCAGGCTGCCCAGCGTCTTGACGTCCCGCAGGTCCACGCCAATCTGGGTGAGCGTCTGGGCCACGAAGGGGCTGATGCCCGTGACGACACAGTACGTGCCGAGCAGCCGCGCCGCGTTCACCATCTTGATGAAGTGATTCGCGGTCGCCGTGTCCACCACCTCCATGCCGGTGATGTCGATGATGGCGCAGCGCGCCTTCCCCTGGGAGATGCGGTGCAGCAGCCGCTCCGTCATGTCCACGGAGCGCTGTGTGTCCATGACCCCGACGATGGGCAGCGTGAGGATGTCCTCCCACAGCTCGATGATGGGCGTGGACAGGTCCCGGATGGCCAGGCGCTGCTGCTCGATGGTGGCGAGCTTCTCCTCCAGCTCACGGCGCGCCGCGTCGAGCTTCTGGATGGACTGCTCGTTCGCCTGCACGGACGCGTGGAGCTGGCGGGCGAAGAGGTTGATGGTCTCCTCGAAGGAGGAGAACGCGTCATCGCGCGAAATGGGGATGAGGTGCCGCGCCGGGTCGAACTCCCCGAGCGAAATCATGGCCAACACATCCCGAATGCGCTCGATGCGGTCGGTGTCGACAGTCAGGGTCTGGGAGTCCGCCGATGGCTGGGTCATGAGATGAGCAGGCAGGCTGAGCAGGAGGCGGCGTGTGTGGAAGCTGCCGCGAATCCGGTCGGCGTGATTGATTTTGTTTATGCCGGAAAAATGTCTGCACATCAATGGGTGGGGGCTGACCCGTTTGAGACAATGAGAGAGATTGGCGAGCGCATGGAACCGAGCCGGGTGGGGATTCGCGGGCAGAGCTGTGTTTCACGGTGAGAAGCCAGCTAATCCGGTTCAAGGGTTCGGTGAGGGTTTCAAGCGGGCGAGGCGTTGCTTCTCCAGGCTGGCCGCGACCCCCACGTTCCGGCCCGCGAGGTTCGCGACCCTGAACTGCGCCGAGGTGCCGAGGACCTGGGCGCAGTCGGAGAGGGAGAGGCCGTAGTCCTGTTCCAGCCACTGCGTCAGCCCGGCGGTCGCGACGCGGAGGGCGTCATCCAGCGAACCCGCCTGTCCCAGGGCGATGATGTGCGTGGGCGACTCAATCCGTGGCGTGGCGATGGATTTCCCTGGCAGGACGTCGACGGCGAATTCGACCTCCATGGAGGTCTCCAGCGCGAACTGGGAGGTCTCGCCATCACCTTGCGCCGCATGGGCATCTCCCAGATAGAGCAGGGCGCCGGGTTGAGAGACGGGGAGGTAGACGGTGTTTCCTTCAACGAGTTCGTTGAAGTCCATGTTGCCGCCGAAGCGGCCGGAGTCTCCGGTGGAGGCGGGTGGAAAGCCAAACGCGGGTGCGACGGCCAGCCCCCCGAGCATCGGGCGCAGGGGGACGGTGAAGTCTTTCATTCGCGGCGACGGTGATTCAGGCCGGGCGATGCCGCGCTTCCGGTCGAGCTTCCAGCGGATGGGTTTGCCCAGTCCCTGCGCGTGTGCCTTGGCGGCCAGCCGCGGGCCCATGGCGCGGCCCACGAGGTCATCCAGGCTGTCGGCGGTGTCGCGGTTGAGGCGCAGGCGCTTGAGGTGGATGACCAGCGTGTCGCCGTCCGCGGCGGTGCCCACGTAGAAGGGCCCCGTCTGCGGGTTGCCGAAGAGCGCCCGGGTGACGCCTTGCGCATCCACGCCCCCGGAGTCGAGCGTGCGGGTGCGCACGGAGTCTCCGGGCCAGAGGGTGAGCACGGGCGGGAGGTCCGCGGAGAAGGTGTTGGAGAACGTCGTCGGTTCGAAGTCGTGGTGCCGCGGCGGTCCGGGGGGGCGCATGGGGACGGCCCGTGCGGTGAACGGGTGCGAGACTCGCGCCTTCGGGTCGTTCGTGCCGGGCCAGTCGGCTTCACCCGTAAGGCCATCCGGGTGCTGCGTCGCGCTGTACGCGTAGCGGGCGCCGCTCCTGGCGGTGACGACGAAGCGAAGGTGCCTCTCCGAGGACTGGCCCTCCAGCGGGTCCCCGTCCAGCGAGCCCCGCAGCCGGGTGCCTTCGCGCTCCAGCCACAGCCGTTGATGAAGGAGGTTCCCGTACACCCGCGTGGTGAGCACCCATTCTTCACGGGGCTGCGGCTGGGCGAGCAGCGTCGCGGGGATAAGGCACAGCAGCAAGGGCAGGAGCTTGGGCATGGGCTCCCGCCCTACGGCTCGCGGAGCAATACATTGCGGAGCGACCGAGGATTCGCTGGCCAGGCGCGTTCAGAAGTGGCGTTTCAGCACGGCGGCGACGTGTGGATTCTTTTCAGCCTGGTGGGACACCGCCATCAACGCGGGGCAGTGTTGTTCGAACCAGTCACGCCTTGGCCACCAATGCGTCATCACGGTGATGTACAGGTCCAGGCCGCTGAAGCGGGTGCCGAGCGCGTGGGGCGCCGCCACCCGCGCGTTGATTTCCCGCCAGAGGTCGGCGCGGCGCGCCATCACGGTGTCGCGCAGCCGCTCGGACGCGGGGCCCTCGAGCGTCCACTTGGGCGGGTCATCGCCGAAGGTAAAGGTGGGGTACACCGCGCCCACCAGGCGGAGCAGGAGGTGGAGGAAGGCCACCCGTTCGGGCTCGGAGGCCGAGGGCACGAGCTGGCCCTGCGGCGCGACGTCATTCAGATGCAGGAGCATCGCGGCGCTCTCGGTCATGACGCGGCCATCCGGCAGGACCAGCGTGGGCACCTGTCCCAGCGGATTGAGCTTCAGCAGCCGGTCCCGCCCGGGGCCCGGCTCCAGGTAGGGCAAGTCCGTGAGCTGGTGCGGCACGCCACTGATGCGCAGCGCCATCTCGATGATGGCCGAGCCACAGCCCGGAGAGCCGATCAGTTCGTATTCATTCATGCGACGTAGGGTAGCCACCCAGGACGATCTTGCCCACGGTGCGTCCGGACTCGATGGCCGCGTGGGCGCGCCGCAGGTTGGCGGCGGTGATGGGGCCGAAGTCTTGCGTCATCGTCGTCTTGAGCGTCCCCGCGTCCACCAGCTCCGCGACGCGGTTGAGGATGCGGTGCTGCTCGAGCGGGTCCGCCGCGTCATACAGAGGCCGGGTGAACATGAGCTCCCAGTGCAGCGACAGGCTCTTGCGCTTCATCGAGCCGATGTCCAACGGCTTGCTCGGGTCGTCGATGAGCCCCAGATGTCCAAAGGGCGCCGCCACTTCGACCAGCTCCGGGAAGTGGCTGTCGGTCGCCGTCAGGCTCGCGATGTAGCGGACGCCCTGGGGCGCGAGCTTCTGCAGCTGCGGCACCAGGGACTGCCGGTGGTCCACCACGTGGTGCGCGCCCATCGACTCGCACCAGGACGTCGACTCTGGCCGGGACGCGGTCGCGACGACGGTGACGCCCGCGAGCTTCCGCGCCAGCTGGATGGCGATGGACCCCACCCCCCCGGCACCGCCGACGATGAGCAAGGTGTCCTGGGTTGGCGCCGTGGACCGCGAGATGCCCAGCCGCTCGAACAGCAGCTCCCACGCGGTGATGGACGTGAGCGGCAGCGCCGCCGCCTGGGCGAAGGACAGCGAGCGCGGCTTGTGGCCGACGATGCGCTCATCCACGAGGTGGAACTCGGAGTTGGTCCCAGGCCGGGCGATGGAGCCCGCGTAGTAGACGGCGTCCCCCGGCTGGAACAGCTTCACGCCGGGCCCCACGGCGTCCACCACGCCCGCGGCGTCCCACCCGAGGACGCGCGGCGCCGTCTCCACCTTCGGCTTGGGCGCGCGGACCTTGACGTCCACGGGGTTCACCGAGATGGCTTCGACCCGGACGCGCAGCTCGCCCGGCCCAGGCTCGGGGGTGGGCAGCTCCACGTCGATGAGGGCTTCCGGATTGTCGATGGGCAGGTACTGGTGCAGGGCAATGGCTCGCATGCGGGCCTCCTTGCGAGCACCATTGCCCCCATGGACGTCTTCGACAAGTACGCACTATTTTCGCACGTAGGGACAGAAAGGTAACGAATGGCCCGGCACAAGACCTACGACTGCTCCGCGGGCTGTCCCGTGGAGGCCACGCTGGATTTGATTGGCGGGAAGTGGAAGGGGCTCATTCTCTACCACCTGCTCGACGGCACGCTTCGCTTCGGCGAGCTGCGCAAGTGCATCCCCGGCGTCACCGCGCGGATGCTGACGCAGCAGCTTCGCGAGCTCGAGGCCAGCGGCCTGGTCCACCGGGAGGTGCACGCCGAGGTGCCTCCCCGCGTCGAGTACAGCCTCACCGAGCTGGGGGAGTCCCTGCGCAAGGTGGTGCTGGCGCTCAAGGCCTGGGGAGAGGGCTACCTGGGGCGGGCTTCCCCGAAGCCGCAGCGGCTGGCCTCGGTGCGCTGAAGCGGGCGGCTTGCCCCGCCGGCCTCGTCATCGAGGTACCCCACGGCCCCGGGAATGCGCAGACTGCACGCATCCCGAACCCGGAGGTTCTGCGTGCAACTGTTCCTGACGGGCGCGAGCGGCTTCATCGGTGGCTCGCTCGCCCACTCGCTGAAGGCCCGAGGCCACGCCATCCGCGGGCTCGTCCGGGACCCGGCCAAGGCGGACCGGCTCGCGGCGTCGGGCATCGAGCCCGTGCTGGGCTCCCTTGATGACAGCGCCCTGTTGACCGCCGAGGCCCGACGCGCGGACGCCGTCATCAACGCGGCCAGCAGCGACCACGCGGGCTGCGTCAACGCGCTCCTCGAAGGCTTGCGGGGTTCGGGCAAGCCGCTGCTCCACACCAGCGGCTCCAGCGTCATCGGTGACGACGTTCGGGGCGATGTGCTGTCGGACAAGGTGTTCGACGAGGACACCCCCTTCATCGTCGAGCCGGAGAAGCGGGCGCGGCACGCGGTGGACAACAGCGTGCTCCAGGGCGACGGGCTGCGCGGCATCGTCCTGTGCAACACCATGATTTACGGCACGGGCACCGGGCTGAGCCCGGACAGCGTGCAGATTCCGCCGTTGGTGGCGCAGGCGCGGAAGAGCGGGGTGGTGCGCATCGTCGGCAAGGGCGTCAACCGCTGGTCGAACGTGCACATCGAGGACGTGGTGTCGCTGTACCTGCTGGCCTTGGAGCGCGCGCCCGCCGGGGCCTTCTACTTCGTGGAGAACGGGGAGGCGTCCTACGCGGAGATTGGCGCGGCCATCGCGGAGCGTCTCCACCTGGGGCCGGTCCAGTCGTGGACGGTGGAGGAGGCGAGCCGCGAGTGGGGCGAGGGCCACGCGCGGTACTCCTTTGGCTCCAACAGCCGGGTGCGGGGCAAGCGCGCGAGGCGGGAGCTGGGCTGGGCGCCTCGGCACGACTCCGTCACGGCCTGGATTCGCGATGAGATGCCGCTGCGCTAGTTCCAGGGGAAGATGGGCCCCCAGACGGTGTTCTTGCTCAACGCGATGGGGAGCTTGGCGGTCAGCACGAGCCCCACCTCGCGGGGGAGTCGGGTCCGCTCCACGCCGTCCAGGCCGATGCTCCGTTCCTGGGACAGCGGAATGCCGAAGCGCAGCCCCACCGTGCCGAACACGAACGCGAGGTAGGGGGCCACGTGCAGCGACGTGGTGGCGATGTGCGCGCGGCTCGCCGTCTCACGCGCGACGCCCAGCTCCAGGCCGCCCACGAGCACGAGGCCCTGAAGTCCGGCGCAGAGCCGGGTGCTGCCTCGGGTCATCTTCTGGGCCTGTCCGAAGACGCCCACGCCGCCAGGGCCTTGGAGCCAGTTGAGCGCGGCCTCGGCGCCCACCCCCTGGCCCGGAGCGTCCGGGCTGAAGCTCGTGCTGAACAAGGGGCCCAAAGACAGCCAGGCCTCCCCTTCGGGATAGATCTTGATGCTGGCCTGGGCGGGCACGGCGAACAGCACGGCGGACATCAGGACGAGCACGAGAGCGCGCATTCCCAGGCGGAGTTGCAATGCCCGGGCCCGGACGGCCCGCCGAGCGTCATCGCGGTGCGGGTGTGTCATGGCCTGCACAGGATACCCGCGCGGGTGTGCAACCGGAGGCCCCCGTGCGCTCAGGGCTTCCCACGCGGCTTCGGGCGCGGTGCGGCGGGCGCCTTCATCGGCTCCAGGGGCACCTTGCCCTCGCGGTAGAGGGCGTGGACCTTGCCCCCGCGCAGCTCCAGGGCCGCGAGGTGCCGCCCGTACCCGGTGCTCAGGCCCGTGTCGATGAGCAGCGCCTTCCCGTTGAACCGCACCTGAATCTTCCCGTCGCGGTTCGTGGTGTGGCCCATCACCATGCGCCTGGCGCCGAAGCGCTGCAGCACCGCGTCCAGGGCGGGCTCGGCTTCCTGCGGCTCGCCCAACGCGTAGCCGCGGAACCACAGGGGCCCTTGTGAATCCTTGGCGCCGCCGGGCGGGTTGCCGGGGAAGAAGTCCTGGCGAACCCAGCGGTTGACGTCGGACAGGCTCGCGCCGGGGACCTGGGGCGCGACGCCGCCATGCACGAAGAGCGTGTCGTTGATGCGCACCACGGCGGCGTGACGCCGCAGCCAGGCGCCATAGCGGCCCTCGAGGCTGTACGCCACGCGCAGGCCGTTGATGCCCACGGGCGCGCCCGCCGCGTCGGGCTCGGGGCTCTGGTCCGCGAAGGAGGCCATCTCGCCGGGGCTGACGTAGCGCAAGTCCCCCAGCATGTTCATGGCCTCATGGTTGCCGAGCAGCGCATGCACGCGGCCTCCCGCGGCGAGGGCCTCCTGCTCCAGTCGCATGAGCAGCTCATAGGCGGCGCGCGTGTGGTCGCCCCGGTCGGGGATGTCCCCTGTCTGCACCAGGTGCGCCTTGCCGCCGCTCCAGCGGTCCTTCGCGTCGATGATGCCCGCCAGCCGCAGCACCTCCTTCAGCGCGTCCACGTCCCCGTGCACGTCGCCCACGGCCACCACGCGCTCCACGCCAGTGAACGTGTCCGGGAGGGTGTCCTCCCATCGGGGAGGCGCGGGCGCCTTGGGGGAGGGGGCCGCCGCCACGAGCAGCGGGACGAGCAGCAGCAGCGGGCTCGGGCGAGGAAGGGGCGAGGCCATGGACGTCCTCCGGAGGCACGGTGCCCCAGGCTGGCCAGCCCGGGCGCACCCGAAACCGCCAGCGTGTCATGGCCCCGCCGCGCGAGGTGACGGAAATGCCCCACCGGTGTGCCGGGGCCGCGCCCGGCGTGGACGCGCGCGACGGGGAGTACCAGGCGGGCACCCGGGCGGTGCGTTGACCGTCACCGTTCATCCCGCCGTCCGGAGCGCGTCCTCCGCGCCCCGGGCGGCCGGAGGTCAGGACCTAGCGGTAGTCCCACTTCTGGTTCGAGTTGCCCGAGCACTCGTAGATGACGAGCCGGGCGCCGTCGTTCGAGTTGTGGTTCGCGATGTCCACGCACTTGTTGGCCAGCACGCTGACGAGGTCACCCGCGCCGCTGAGCACGAACTGCTGCGCCCGGTTGCCGCTGCAGTTGGCGAGCTGGATGGCCGCGCCGTTGGCGGTGGAGCCCCAGGCCACGTCCATGCACTTGCCGCCGGCCTGCAGGGTGCCGTTGACGAAGCTCCAGCGCTGCGCGTTGGTGCCATTGCAGTTCCACATCTGGAGCTGCACACCGTCGGAGAAGTTGGAGTTGGGCACGTCGATGCACTTGCCGTTCATGCGCGAGACGAAGGACTGGCCGCCGCCCCCGCCACCACCGGACGTGCGCAGCGTGAGGCCGTAGGCGCGCAGGATGGGGTTGATGGGCTGGTAGAAGGTCTGCGGGTTGCTGCTGTCGTAGCAGGTGCCCGCGACGCCGGACGTCACGCCCTGGGCCTGGTTGCCGGAGAGGACCGAGCCGCCGGAGTCGCCACCAGCCGCGCAGGCGTTCGTCCGCGTCAGGCCGTACACGGGGCCGACGGAGTAGTTGACCGTGATGTTCTTCGCCTGCAGCACGCCACACCGCCACTGGGTGGTGGAGCCGGACCGGCAGATGGAGGCGTTCACGGCCGCCTCGTTCGAGCCGTGGACGACGACGTTGCCACCGGCATAGTTGTAGACCCAGGGCTGCGGGGTCCACGAGCCGTTCGTTCCCACCCAGGCGTAGTCCGCGCCGGGCCACACGGAGCCGCGCACGGTGCCCTGGGACACGCGGTTGTGGCCGAAGGTGGCGGTGCCCACGCCGCCGCAGTGACCCGCGGTGACGAAGCCGCCGTTGACGGGGAAGCCCACCGAGCAGCGGGAGTTGCCGAAGTAGTACGCCTCACCGCCGCGCAGGTCGTACGCCGGCTCCGGCGCGTGCGCCGAGTGAACCACGCGGACGGTGCCGTCCTTCAGGCCCGAGGACACCGCGAGGAAGTCATCCACGCGCCGCTTCGACTGGCCGGACGTGTCCGCGTAGACGACGACGCTGTTGGTGGGCAGGTCCACGTTCCAGGAGTGGATGTCGGGAGAGAGCGCCTGGACGTTCTTGTCCAGCTCCGCCTTCACCTCCTCCAGCCGCGCCAGGCTCCGGGCCACGCGCACGGTCCGCACGCCGTCGAGGCGCATCTTGGTCTCAGCGGCCTCGTCGGTGACGCCGACGATGAGCGCGCTGCCCGCCGCGTCCAGCCACGCGCCACCGAACGCGGTGCCCAGCTGCTCGCGCGCCGCCTTCTCCAACTGGGGCGCCCGCGCCTCGAAGGCGAGCCGCTGGTGGACCTGCAGCTCGGTGAGGCCCAGGTCGCGGCGCATCGCGGAGACGATCTCCGGCGCCACCTCCGCGTCGAGCGGGGCGGCCGAGGCGGTCATCGGGAGGCCCGTCAGCGTGGCGAGTCCGGCGAACATCGCAGCGGTGGAAAGCCAATCAGACATTCGGTTCATGGAGTGTATGGGGTGTTCCCGTAGCAGGGCCTACGCCAGGGTGAGGGGACTGCCCTGCGGGGGAGAGTGAGTGGGGACTCCCTGGCGTGATGTGAATCCAGATGAGCACGAGGCGTGCCATCCGCGAAGAGCTGGCTTTCCAGGCGAAGACCGCCCGTGGCGTCTGTCCTCCTCGCAATTTTCCCATGAGCAGGGGGTGACGGGAGCCATCACCTGGTGACGGGAGTTACCACCCTGTGTCTGCTCTGGGAGGGGCCGGCCCGGCGCCGAGGCCGGGCCGACTCAGGTGGGTTTCAGTTGCAACAATAACGGTGGGTCGGGCAGACCCGGCCGTCACTGCAAACCGACACGCAGTAGCTCTGGCGATAGTCACAAACCATGTCCTGGCGGTTGCGACAGCCCGAGTCGTCCTGGAGGCTGCACGGGATGATGAGCTCCTGACGGGACTCACCCAAGGGGGAGTGCCCCTCGGGCTCCTGCACACCTCCACAGGCGGCGAGTCCCCACGACATCACCACGGCGAGCCCCGCGCTGCGCATCCAGGTCGGCATCGTTTGCTCCAGTGTATCGGTCCCGGGCATCGGGACGTGGCGTCAGTCTATTCCAGGGGTCGTGATTGACTGCGGGCAGCGCGGAGACCGTTTGATAATGGATGTGTCATGCTCTGGGAATTTGTCAGTCTCACCGGAACGGCCATTGCTCAGTGAATGTTTTGGTTTCTTGCCAGGAGCATGCCTCTCCGGCGCGTGAGCCCGCCCTCTTCGCCGCCAGGCGCTTCGGCACGACGCTTGCCAACAACTACAGGAGGCGGGACCCAGCGCGTCGTGGGGACCGGCGTGTCCCTCTCGACGGAGCTGGGGTCCCGTCAGCCCGGCCCCCTGGCCCCCAGGAGGCCGGGCTGGCGCGGCGGCGTGTGGAATGTCGCGTCATGTCTCCGGGCTTGTGAGCTTGCGTCAACGCAACGCGTTCCGTCGAAGGCAATGTCTGACGGAAAATTCCGTCGCCTGGTTTGGGCTCGCGAGGTGTGGAACAAGCCAGTCGCCGCTTTGTCATAGCCAGGTGATATGGCCTTGTGGCATGGATTGCCCGTCGGTACGTTGGCGCGAAGCTGTCTGAGCCTCGATGAATGGATTTTTCTGAATCTGTCATTCAAGGAGAGCAGCGTGCATCAGATTGATGTCATCCGGCAGCTCGACCACCGGCTTCAGCAGCAGGAGCCGTTTGGCAACTCGTCGAAAGTCGTGTTGCGAGTCATCGAGCGGTACAAGTTCGCCCTGGGGGTCCTGGCGGAAGCGGACGCGCGCCTGCGGGAGCTGGTGCCGCGCGTCGAGGCGCTGGAGCCCGTGGCGGTGGACATCCTCTTCGGCGACCTGCTGGTGCGCGCGCGGTTGGAGACGGCCATCAGCCGGCTCGAGACCGCCGGGCCCGTGGGGGCCTTGAGCGACGCCTTCCCGGCGCTCTTGGCGGAGGGCCTCGCATCGCTCGAGGCGGGGCGAGGTGTCGCCGTCTCTCGGGGGGCCATGGCGCGGGACTTCGCGCTGGGGCCCGCGCGGCGGACCTGGGTCTGGGACCTGCCGGAGCCGCCGTCACCCCTGGGAATCCGGCTGCGCGAGAGCATTCGCACCGGGTTCATGCCGGGCGCCCAGAGCACCGTGGAGCTCCTCCGGCCGACGCCGCGCATGGTGGAGGGGCTGGAGCGTGCGTGCGCGTTGTTGCACCGGCTGGTGCCGGAGATGACCACCAGCGTCTTCCATCACCTGCATTCCATCGCGGTGGCCCACATCCGGGGCGCGCGCGGGCGGATGCTCACGGGGTCGGGCGGGGATGGGACGCCCTGCATGATCTTCATCGACCCGGACGAACTGGAGAACCCCTGGGACACGGCGGGCCACATCCTGCATGAGGCGATTCACCTCAAGCTCTCCGACCTGATTCGCACGGGCGCCATCGTCACGGATGACGACATGGTGGACCTGCCCTGGGGGCGGCGGACGGCGCTGTCGAACACCTTCTTCGCGTACCACGCCTATGCGCACATGCAGGTGTTCCGTGCCGCGGTGGAGCACCTGGGGCCGTCCTGCCACGCGGAGTTCGGCGCGCCGAGCGAGTACTACGCCCCCGCGCACGCGATGTCGGTGGTGAAGAACGACGTGAAGCCCTACTCGAGGGCGGAGGAGCGGCTCGCGTTCCTGCACTCGCAGCTCGCGGGGCCGCTGTCTCCCCGGCTCACGCCCCAGGGGCGGGCGCTCGTCGCGTGGCTCTGGGACACGGTCCGGCCGCTGGTGGAGGGGCTCGTCCCGGAGGCCGCCGCGCCCGGCGCTGGCGCGACGGCGCCAGCGGCCGCCAGCGCCAGCCGCGCGCCCTCGTCGGTGCGCTACCGCCAGGGCAAGGCGCTGGCGCTGCGCCGTTCACCCGCATCGGAGGTGCTGTTCGCGCTGCACCCGGCGTCGCGGCGGATTGTCACGCTGAACCTGCCGGCCTGGCTCGCCTTCGAGCTGTGCGACGGCAAGACGGAGCAGGAGGTGCTCTCGTCGTACACGGCGACGCTGGGGCTGGGGGCGGACCGTGCCTGGGCGCAGCTGGCGCCTACCCTCGAGGGGCTGGCGTCGAGCGGGATGATTGAGCAGGTCGAAGGGGGCGCGCCGTGACCCGCCTTTCGGAGACCGTCCAGGCCGCGGACCGGGCGCTGGTGAAGCACCCGCTCTACGGTGACTCGCCCAGGATTTTCGCCAGGGTGCTGACGCGCTACCGCTTTGGCCTGGAGTTGTTCGCCGAGCGGCTGCCCGCGCTCGCGAAGGCCGCGGCCAGGGTGGAGACGCTCGGGGACGCCGAGGCACGCAAGGTGTTCTTCGACCCGCTCGTCCGGGTCGCGCTTGAACGCGCCTTCTCCGACCTGGAGGCGGGCCAGCTCGCTTCGCCGCATCCGCTGGAGGAGCTGCTCCCGGCGGCACTGGAGGTCCTTCCGCTGGGCCTGGGCGAGTCGCGCATGCCGTCTCGCATCCGGGTGGGAAGCGAGGCGCCGAAGTGGTTGTGGGATGTGGCCCGTCCCTCGGATGCCTATTCGCGCGCGCTGCACGGGGCCTTCGACGAGGTCTTCCGCACGAATGGCAAGGGCGGCGGCACCCTCTTGACGCCCGACGAGGCCGCGCGGCGCAAGCTCGACGACGCCATCGAGCTGCTCTCCCGGTTGCTGCCGCACTCGGGCGCGAGCGCGCTGACGCACGTCGAGGCCATCGCGCTGCTCAGCGCCCGGCTGGAAGGCGGCACCGTGCTGTCCGCCGCGGGGGGAGATTTGACGCCCTCCACCATCTTCCTGGCCCTGGAGGAGCTGGGGAACCCCTGGGACATCGCGGGGTGCCTGCTGCACGAGGGGCTTCACATGAAGCTCTTCGATGCCGCGCGTTCGTCCGCGGTGGTCGCCTTCCCCGAGGAGACCATCCAGGTCCCCTGGCGCGACATCCGGTGGACCATCTTCCGCGCCGTGTTCAGCTATCACGTGTATGTCCATCTCGCGCTGTTCAAGGCGGCGGCGCTCACGGCGGACCGTTCCATCTTCGAGCGGTTCGGTGAGCCGGCGGTGCATGCCGCGCGCGCGCACGCCGGGTCGGTGGTGAACAACAACACCGCGACCCAGTTCGGACGTGCGGTCGACCGCGCCCGCTATCTGGGCGAGCACCTCCTGACGGAGTGGGCGCACCTGCTCACGCCGCAGGGGCGCGGCTTCGTCCGCTGGCTGCACGAATCCCTGATGCCCGTCGACCGCGAGGTCTTCTCCCAGGCGCCCGCCGGGGACGTCCTCGCCGGGCCGCAGGGAGGCTATCGGAAGGTCCATGGGCTGCGGGCACGTCCCTCGAAACAAGGTGAGTGCTTGATGGTGTTCTCACCCGCGACGCCGCGCATTCAATGGTTGGATTTGAACGCGTGGCTGATTTTCGAGCTCAGCGACGGGCGGACCTTTTCAGACATGGAGCGGGCGTATCTCGAGGTTGTCGGCGCGAGAGTGACCCCGGACGAAGCGCGCCGGCAGTTGCGTTCGGGGTTGGAGTCGTTGGTGCGCAGTACCCTGGTAGAGCCCACACCGCAGCAAGGAGACGTCGCATGAACAACGGATCCCAGTGGCTGGAGACGGTGAAGGACCTGATGGCGGAGAAGGACCTGCTTCAGGAGCCGAGCGTGACGTGTGGTTCGAGCGCGGAGCGCCAGTGGTGGCCCCCGTACATCGTCAACGATACGTCCAAGAAGGAAGACTGACCTTCGACAGGTCTGTCTGACGGTCTGGCCGCCGCGTCCACGCTTGTCTCGTTCCACGAGCCGAGCCGGCCGCGGCGGCCGCCGTGCCGAGCGCATCCTCCCCATTGCACTCCCCGAGTCTCCGAGGACTTCGAGCACATGGATACCTATGACATCGTGGTGGCCGGCAATGGCGCGTTGGGCCTCGCGACGGCGCGCGCCCTGACGCTGCAGGACCCCCGCTTGCGCATTGCCGTGGTGGGGCCCTCGAGCCGTCCCGCGTGTGCGTCCGCGGCGGCGGGCGCGATGCTCGGGTGCTACGGCGAGGTGACCGCGCCCTTGCTTCGGACGGGGCCGGGCCGCGCGAAGCACGCCAAGGCCGTATTAGCCTCACGGATGTGGAGCCCCTGGCTGGAGCGCCTCAACAGCGAACTCCCCGCGGACGCGCAGGTGCGCATCAACCCGGGCACCATCGTCTTCAGCAACGCGAAGTCCGGAACCATCGAGGACGAGAACTTCGACGCCATCCTCGCGGCGGTGAAGGAGGAGGACGAACCCCACGAGCTGATGGACCCGAACCACGTCCCGGGCCTGAACCCCGCGGACGACTGCCGGCCGAAGCAGGCGCTGTTCCTTCCGCGTGAGGGCTCGGTGGATGCCAGCCGCCTGCTGCGGGGGCTGGCGCTGTCCCTGTCCCAGTCACCGAAGGTGTCCGTCGTGGACGGCGCGGTGAAGGCCCTGGAGGTCCAGGGCGGACGGGTGACGGGCGTCCGGCTGGAGGACGGGCGGGCCTTGGGCGCCGCGCAGGTGGTGCTGGCCATGGGCGTGGGCACGCAGGCCGTGCTGGATGAGCTGCCGGACCTGGCGCGCCGCATCCCGCGCATCTTCTGCGGCGGAGGGACGTCGCTGCTGCTCGAGGTGCCCAGGACGTCGCTCCAGCACGTGGTGCGCACGCCGAACCGCGCCTTCGCGTGTGGGCTTCATGGAATGCCGCGCGGAGGCGGCCAGCTCTACTTCGGGGCGACGAACATCCTGTCGGCGAAGCCGATGCTGCGCACCTCGCCGGCGGACATGTACTTCCTGCTCGAGTGCGTCCTGGAGCAGATCGACCAGGACCTGTGTGGCGCGCAGCTCGTCGGCTGGCAGGCGGGGAACCGGCCGGTGACGGTGGACGCGTGCCCGCTCATCGGGCCCACGTCCGTGGACGGCCTGTGGCTGCTCACCGGGACGTACCGCGATGGCTTCTTCCTGTCTCCGCTGCTGGGGCAGCACCTGGCGCGGCGGATGTGTGGCCAGAGCGGGCTCGTCGCGGAGGACTTCCTGCCGGAGCGAAAGCCCATCTCCCTCTACTCGTTGAAGGAGGCCCGCGCCGAGGCGCTCAAGCACTACGTGGCCATGGGCTGGGAGCACGGCATCCGGTTGCCGAAGGTGGGCTGGCACCGCTCCTTCCCGCGCTTCTATCAGCAGCTGCTCGACTCGCTCTATGACGCGCTGGGGGAAGAGGAGTTCGTCATGCCCCCGGAGCTGCTGGCCATTGTCGAAAGCAACCGCGCGGTGATGGTGCCGTTCTTCCGCAACTACTACGCGGAGGTTCGTAAAGCCTGGGCGTAGGGGCAGGGCCCTGTCGAAGGGCGGACACGGCACGGCGTGCGGGGGACGTGCGCCGCGCTCATTCCAACGGGCGGGTGGGTGGCCACCGCCAGACGGAAATGCCCCCTTCCGGGCAATGGTAGGAATTCATGCCAAACCGAAATATGTCGCCTCCCCGTTACCCCAGAGGCAGACATGTCGCATCGGAATCCGTCCCCCGCAGCGTTCATCCGCAAGTTCATGGGTGGCTTCGCCGCCGCGCTGGCGTGCGTCGCCGCGCCCACCACGGCGCTCGCGGAGGGCGCTGAAGGCAAGATTCCGGCGGAGCTCCAGTCCGGGTTCTCCCTGGTTGAATGTGCGTTGGGCAGCCAGAGCCAGCGCTACACGCCCCCCATCAACCTCGCCTCGCAGGAAGTGTATGTCTCGGGGACGGGGCAGTTCTCGTCGTGTATTGATTTGATGAATCAAAACATCAACTACGGCAACTTCACCGTGGAGGGCCTGGGCTCCGCCAGCTGTGTGCTCGCGAGCATCCCCACCCGGAACGTCGTCACCTGGAACGATGGCAGCCAGAGCGTCATCGAGTTCGTGGGCGGCCTGGACGTGAAGCCGCTGGGGCAGTCCGTGGTGACGACGCTGGGCCGTGTCTCCAGCGGCCGTTATGAGAACGCGCTCGCCATCAAGACCCTCATCCTGACCAACATCCCGGGCATCCCCCAGTGCCTGTCCTCGGGCGTCGCGTTCTCCAGCGGGCCCGTGTCGCTGACCCTGCTGCGCCTGTTCTGAGCAGCAGCCCGCTTCGCCTGCGGCGCGCCGGGCCCTCGGAAGAAACCTGACATACACCTGTCACAGCGAAGGCCCATAACTCCCTCATCCGACGCACTCACCCGGAGCACACCGTCATGAGCGAGACCCTCCCCAAGAATTCCAGCCACTTGAAGCGCCTCGTGGGCAGCTGCCACTGTGGCGCGGTCCAGTTCGAGGCCGACCTGGACCTGTCGGCGCCCATGAGCCGCTGCAATTGCTCGGTCTGCATGAAGATGGGCGGGACGACGACGCAGGTTCCCCCGAAGTCGCTCCACGTCCTCGCGGGCGAGGAGCACCTGGGCGACTACCGCGTGGGGGACAGCCCCAACTTCCGCAAGTTCTGCAAGCGCTGCGGGGTGCAGTGCTTCGGCGGCGGCTTCGTGGAGGCGATGGGCGGCGAGTTCGCCACCGTCAACGTCGGCTGCATGGACGGCGTGGATGTGGCGCTGCACACCATCCAGTACTGGGACGGCTACAACAACAACTGGGCGGCTGGCACGCGCTCCCAGCCCTGGCCTCGCCAGCACGCCTGACAGGGGGCTGGCGCTGGGCGCCCTGTCCGGTGAGGGCGGAGGCCGTGCCCGAACCCTCCAGGGCGACCCGGCACGTAGTCTGGTGAACGAACGGGGAAGCGTGCCCGGGGTTCGCGTGTCCCGTCGTTGCGCGGAGAACTAGAGTCGCCCAATGAAATTTCTGGGCGAACTGGATGAGGCTTCGCTTGGGCGGACGCTGCGATGCAATCGCCGCCTGGTGGACCCGAACCGGCTGCAGGCGATCCGGGACACCGGACTGATGGATACGCCTCAAGAGGAGGCCTTTGACCGCCTCGCCCGCCTGGCGGCACAGCTCCTCGACGTTCCGCTGACCATCATGTCGCTGGTGGACGCGGAGCGGCAGTTCTTCAAGGCGGACTTCGGTCTGCCCTCTCCCTTCCGGGAGACGCGGCAACTGCCGATTGACGCGTCACTGTGCCGCTACACGCTCGAGGGCGAGTCCATCATCTCCTCGAATGCACTCGCGGACCCGTTCCTGAAGTTCCACCCTTCGACGGGGCCCTGGGGAATCGTCGCCCTCATCGTGCTCCCGTTGATCAACCCGGAGGGGCACGTGCTGGGGACGTTCTGCTGCATCCAGCCGAAGGTGCGCGAGTGGACGCAGCAGGACCTCACGGTGATGCAGGAGCTGACCGCGTCCATCATGACGGAGATCAACCTCCGCGATCAGATCAAGAAGCTGAAGGCGGAGCAGAACCTCCGGGACACGTTCGTCGCGGCGCTCACCCACGACCTTCGCACGCCGTTGACCGCCGCGAAGATGGGCGTGCAGATGCTGGGGCGGCGTCACGGGGACCTGCCGGGCGTCCAGTCGTCGGTGGCCCGGGTGAGCGGGAGCCTGGACCGCGCGGAGCGCATGATTCAGAACCTGTTGGACGCCAGCCGTATCAAGGCCGGGAAGCGGGTGGCGCTGGAGCTGGGGGAGTGTGACTTCCACGCCGTCACCGCCCAGTCCCTGGAGGACCTCTCGGCGGTGTACCCGGGGCGGTTCATGCTGAAGGCCGAGGGCGTGTTCAAGATGCGGGCGGACCCCCTCGGCCTGCGGCGCATCGTGGAGAATCTGGCGTCCAATGCGGCGAAGTACGGCGCGCCGGGCACCCCGATTGAGGTCTCGCTCTCTGCGAGTGAGCATCAGGTGGTGCTGCAGGTTCACAATCAGGGCGACCCCATCGCCGCCGACGAATTGCAGACCATCTTCGAGCCCTTTCACCGCACGCGGTCCGCGGCGGAGAGCGCCGAGAAGGGCTGGGGCCTGGGGCTGCCCCTGGTGAGGGGCCTCGCCGAAGCGCATGGGGGCTCGGCCACCGTGACGAGCTCCGCCGAGGCGGGGACCTGCTTCACCATCACCCTCCCGCTCGACGCGGTGTCTCAGCGGCGGCTCTCGGCCTGAGGCAAGGCGGTGCCGCCTGCCCGCGGCGTTCGCGCGTCACGGGTGGGGGCCCGGCGTGGACACAACGCGGGCCCGGCGCCGGACCCGCGTCCTCGCGTCCGTTCAGCCGACGACCAGGTTGATGATGCGGCCCGGGACGTAGACGAACTTCTTCTCCGTCTTGCCCTGGGTGTGCGCCAGGACGCCGGGGTCGTTCGCGATGGCGGCGCGGACGTCGGCCTCGGTGGCGTCGCGGCGCAGCTTGACCTTGCCGCGCAGCTTCCCGTTCACCTGGACACCCATCTCGACGACGTCATCCACGGTGAGGGCGGCGTCGTAGGTGGGCCACGGCTCGTAGGCCAGCGTCCGCTCGCTCCCGAGCCGCTGCCACAGCTCCTCGGCCAGGTGGGGCGCGAAGGGCGACAGGAGGAGCGCGAAGGTCCGGGCCGCCTCGAGCGAGACGCGGGGAATCTCCGCCAGCCGGTTGGTGAGGATCATCAGCGCGCTGACGGCGGTGTTGAACCGCAACGCCTCGATGTCCTCGCCCACCTTCTTGATGGTCTTGTGCAGCAGCCGGAGCGTCTCCTCGTCGAGCGTGAGCTCGCTGGCGCCGGGCTCCTCCCTCACGAACGCCAGCGTGTTCCAGGCGCGGTCGAGGAAGCGGCGCACGCCGACGACGCCCTGGGTCTGCCAGGGCTTCACGGCCTCGAGCGGGCCCATGAACATCTCATACACGCGCAGCGCGTCGGCGCCGTGGCGTTGGACGACCTCGTCGGGGTTGACGACGTTGCCGCGCGACTTGGACATCTTCTCGTTGTTCTCGCCGAGAATCATCCCCTGGTGGACGAGCTTGCCGAAGGGCTCGGGGTGCGAGACGACGCCGCAGTCGAAGAGCACCTTGTGCCAGAAGCGGGCGTAGAGCAGGTGGAGCACCGCGTGTTCGGCGCCGCCGACGTACAGGTCCACGGGCATCCAGGCGTCGTACGCCTCCTGGGAGAAGGCGGCCTGGGTGTTGTGCGGGTCGATGAAGCGCAGGTAGTACCAACACGAGCCCGCCCACTGCGGCATGGTGTTGGTCTCACGCGCGAACCACTGGCCGTCCTTCTGGAAGAAGCGCCAGTCGAGCGCGCGGGACAGCGGCCCGGCGGGGTCGTCCGAGGGCTTGAAGTCCTCGAGCTCGGGCAGCCGCACGGGCAGCTCGCGCTCCGGCACCGCGATGGGCTTGTCGAAGCGCACCGTGTGCGGGTGCTGGCGCGGATCCGTGGAGCCCGCGTGCAGCTCCACGGGGAAGTACACGGGGATGGGCTCGCCCCAGTAGCGCTGGCGGGAGAAGACCCAGTCGCGCAGGCGGTACTGCACCCGGCGCGAGCCCAGGCCCTTCTCTTCCAGGTGGGCAATCATCGCGGCCTTGGCGTCAGGCGTGCGCTGGCCGTCGAGGAACCCCGAGCGGACCGCGACGCCGTCCGCGGTGACGGCTTCCGTCCAGGCGGCGGTGTCATGGCGCTCGCCGTCGGACGAGACGACCTCGACCACGGGCAGCCCGAAGGCGCGGGCGAACTCGAAGTCGCGCTCGTCGTGCGCGGGGACGCTCATGATGGCGCCGGTGCCATAGGAGCCCAGCACGAAGTCCGCCACCCAGATGGGCAGCCGCGCGCCGGTGAGGGGGTGGAGCGCGTAGGCGCCCGTGAACGCACCCGTCTTCGTCTTGGTGAGCGCCGTGCGGTCCATGTCGCTCTTGCTGACCACCGCGTCCCGGTAGGCGAGCACCGTCTGCCGGTGCTCCGGGGTGGTGAGCGACTCGAGCAGCGGGTGCTCGGGCGCGATGACCATGTACGTGGCGCCGAAGAGCGTGTCCGGGCGCGTGGTGAAGATGCGGAGCTTCTCGCCGCGGCCCTCCAGCGCGAAGTCCACCTCGGCGCCCTCGCTGCGGCCAATCCAGTGGACCTGCTTCTCCTTCGTCTCCGGCCAGTCGAGCCCCTGGAGCTCCTCCGCCAGGCGGTCCGCGTACGCGGTGATGCGCAGCGTCCACTGCCGCAGCGGGAGGCGAATCACGGGGTGCCCGCCGCGCTCGCTCTTGCCGTCGATGACCTCCTCGTTGGCGAGCACGGTGCCGAGCACGGGGCACCAGTTCACCGGCAGCTCGGCCTGATAGGCGAGCCCGCGCTCGAAGAGCTTCAGGAAGATCCACTGCGTCCAGCGGACATAGGCCTCGTCGGTGGTGGCCAGCTCGCGCGACCAGTCATACGAGAAGCCGAGCGACTTGAGCTGCCGCTTGAAGGTGGCGATGTTCTTCGCGGTCGTCTGGGCGGGGTGGGTGCCCGTCTCGATGGCGTGCTGCTCCGCGGGGAGGCCGAACGAGTCCCAGCCCATGGGGTGGAGCACGTCCACGCCGTGCATGCGCTTGTAGCGGGCGACGATGTCGGTGGCGGTGTAGCCCTCCGGGTGGCCCACGTGGAGGCCCGAGCCGGACGGGTAGGGGAACATGTCGAGGATGTAGGCCTTGGGCCGGCCCGGGTGACGGCGGGCCTCGAAGGTCTTCTCCTGCTCCCAGCGGGCCTGCCATTTGGGCTCGATGGACGATGGGTCGTACTTGGGACGCTCGGTGGACATTGCGGCCGTATGTAGCACAACGCCGGGAGCGTCCCGTGCCCTCCAGGGCGGGGGGCGCGTGACGGGAGCGACACGCTTCCAGGGGGCTCAAGGACGCCGCCGGCCGCGGGCGCGAAAGAGGTCTTCGTACAGGCCCAGGAAGAGGTGTCCGCCCAGCGCGAGCCCCTGCTCAATCACCTGCGCCGACGCGGCGTCTGCTGCATGGGGCGCGTCGAGCTGCTGGAGGAAGCCCTCGGCGTGCAGCTCATCGAGGTTCGCGTGCGTGGGGTAATGGACCACCCGCGCCGCGTCCAGCCAGCCGCGCTCGACGATGCTCTGCCCCAGCGCCAAGGAGATGCCGCTGAACAGGTCCTCGATGATGCCGAACACCGCCAGGCCGGTGAGTGGGTCCTCGAAGGCGGCGATGCCTGTCAGCGCGAGATTGAAGGCTCGGACTTCGGGCCAGGATATCAGCGCATCGACCTGCGCGGCCGGTGCGCCCAGTCGCTCCAGGAGCGTCCGGAACGTGTGCTCATGGCCCTGTGACAAGGCGCCGCGTCCGTGCTCGTCGAAGAGGTTCTCGACCAGGGGGAGCCGCTGGCTGGCGCGGGGCAGCCGGCTGGCGAGCACCGCCATGGGCCGGGAGAAATGCGCGACCGCGGCGAAGAACTGGCACTGCGTCTCGACGAAGTCCTCCCGCGCGAAGGTCCCCTCGCGCAGCGCGCGGAAGTAGGGCACGTCCGGGACGTTCCACTCCGACTTGAGCCCGGCGATGTGCTGACGCAGCCTCAGATTTCGGACGAGGGAAGGTGCATCCATGCGGGGGTTCGTACCGGAAATGACAGGTCCAGTGAATAGACGGTGCACACGGAGTCTGGCGCGACGCCCTCACCCCGCAGCCAGGTGACGTGGTCCTCCAGTCTCTCGTCGATGCTGAAGCACGCGAGCGCATCGTCTCCCCGCCCCGCGAGGGCCGCGCCACACGTGCGCAGGTACTCGCCCCAGCCCCGCGTCCATGTCTCGGGTGAGGCCGGGAGGTGGACCAGCGGCCAGGGGCGCCCCGTCGAGCGCCGTTGGAGGTCCTTGCTGCCCGCGGTCGAGCACCAGCCCGCGCCCTCCAGATGGCGGCCCTGCGAGGGCCCCAGGCGGAGTCCTTCGCCCGTGGGGGGCGGAGGGGCTCCTCGTGTATCCAACGCCGCGAGCCGCGCCGGAGGCACGAAGTAGAGCGCGAGCCGGCTCGCCGGACGTCCCAGCCGCAACGGGTTCCAACCGCGAGCCGTGCGCATCACGTCGCCCCGGGCACCTCGCATCGCCGCGCCATAGAGGAACCGCGTCCGCCGCAGGGGCGGGATGAGGAAGAGGTGCTTGAGCCCCTCCAACAACAGCCGCGTCGACAAGCCCGCGCCTCGGGCCTCCTTCGCCAGCTTGAGGTCGCAGAGGTAGAGCGCGTCCACCGTGCGCGCGCCCCGCGCCACGGTCCGGGCCACGCCCGTCACCGAGCCCAGCAGCGTGTCTCCTCGCAGGACCAGCAGGAAGTACGCCTCGCCCATGGAGGAGAAGAACGGGTGGTAGGCGGGGCCATGGTCGATGAAGAAGTGGTCGGCCCCATCCGCCAGCGGGTAGTGGATGCCCTGCTCCAACTGGCGCAACCGGTCGACATACGGCCCCAGCGTGTCGGGCCTTGCCATGACGAAGCGGACATTCTTCATGGGCGGAGGGGCCGGCGGAAGCCGACCTCGATGCGTTCATAGAAGAGGCTCCGGTCCTGGGCCAGCAGCGAGGCGCCCAACGCATCATCGAACGCGAAGGCCGGTGCGAAGAAGCGGCGGAGGTCCCGGCGGTTGTTGAGCTGCCGGAGCAGGATGGCGCACCCGGGCCGCGCCTCACGCGCGAGCAGCCCGGCCCACGCCGCGACGAGCGCGTCGTCCGACCAATCGAAGATGTTGGACAAGGAGATGACCTGGAAGCGCCCCAGGTCGGGGACGTCGGGCAAGGCGCCCTGTACGAGCGTCAGCGCCACGGGGCCCGTGGCCCGCAGGTACTCGGGGGCGTCCGCGGCCAGATACCGGCCGAGCAGGACGTGCTGGAGGAACGGGTTGCGGGGCGCGTCTTCACGCAGGAGGCCGCGCTCGAAGACGCGCTGGAAGTACCCCGGATAGGAGCCGGCCTCCGCGTGCTGCGTCGCCGCGGGGCCGAACATCGCGTGCAGCAGCGGCGTGGCCAGCGCGAGTTCGAACGCCACGGGCCAGTAGGGCGAGCCCAGCCAGCGGGCGCGCAGCGCCTCTCGATGCGCTGGGGTGGTCTCCGGCGCGAAGAACGCGGCCACGTCGTGCGCGGGGGCGACGAACTCCTCGATGAAGCGGCGCAAGGTGCGGAAGAGGCCTTCGAACAGGCCTCGCTGGTTCAGCGCGTCCGGGGCTTCGGACTCCACGTTGAAGTCGGTCAGGGGACGCCGGCCCAGGCCCTCCGCTTTCTCCCGGACATGCGCGAGTTGACGTGGATTGAAGTCGAAGCCCACCAGCTCCATCGCCGGGTGTCGCCGCGCCAGCGTCAGCAGCGTGCAGCCTCCAGAGGCCACCGTGAGCACGGCCTGCGCGTTCGTCTGCGCCACGAGCGCCAGCTCCAGCGCCGCGTCCTCCCGGACGACTGCGAACTTCAGCGATTCCATGGCATGGTTCTACTCCGGAACGCGCATGTCGCTCACGACAGTCCATCTGACGCCCTCACGGCTTCGCGAGCTGGAGCAGGTCGATGCCCGGCACGTCCCCCGGTTGCTCGTCTTCGTGGTGCTCTACCTGGGGGCCGCCGCGCTGGCCGTCGCGCTCGCCGCGAGAGCGCTCCCCCTCGCCGGGTGGCTCGCGCGCGCCTCGCTCTACCTGCTCGCCGCCGCGTCACTGCATGGCATCAGCCTCTTCACGCACGAGGCGGTGCACGGAGGCCTGGCCCGGAGGCCCTGGCTGAACCGCCTGGGCGGCATGCTCTGCGCGCTGCCGGTGCTCCAGAACTACGCCGCCTACAAGGTGCTCCACCTGCGCCACCACGCGGACCTGGGAGGAGGGAAGGACCCGGACCACTACGCCAACTACACGGGGCGCCGCGGGCTGGAGTTGCTCATGCATGGGGGCCGGCTGCTGCTGGGCTACCCGGCCTACATCACCCTGATTCCCATCCTGGGATGGCGGCAAGGTGCCGCCGCCGAGCGACGGTGGATTGAGCTCGAAGTCGCCCTGGCCGCGGTGTCGGTGGCGCTCGCCGTGGCCTTCATTCCAGGGCAGGTGTTGCTGCACGCGTGGGCGATTCCAATGCTCATCCTCAACACGTTGGTGAACGTCCGAGGCATGAGCCAACACACCTTCCTGGCCGAGAGCGACCACCCCGTTCGGGGAACGCGCACCATCCTGTCCAACCCGGTGACGCGCTTCTTCATGTGCAACGAGAACTACCACCTGGAGCACCACCTGTATCCGCGCGTGCCCTGGTACAACCTGCCCGCGTTGCACCGGGCGCTGCGCGCGGAGCTCGTCGCCCAGGGTGCGCCCTTCATCCCGTCCTACTTTTCGTTCGTGCGGGGCGTCATCTCCGGCTCGCTCATCCGCGCCGCGAGGCCGGTGGCACCGGATGCGTAGGGGGCCGTATCTCCATGAGGTGCTGCTGGGCCTCTTCGGCGTCACCCTGACGCTCTCGCTGCTGTTCGTCGCGGGGCCCACCGCGCCCGAGAGCCTGCAGTCCCTGGCGGCCATCACGGCCTTCGTGGCGGGCGTGGGACTGATGGCGCGAAGGGATGGCGAAGCGCATGTCTTCCGCCTCCGGCTGTTGTTCGCCTACGCGGCGACCTTCTTCTTGTATGCCTTCGTGGCGAAGGCCGTGCCGGCGCTCGGGTTGGTGCCTCGGGATGCGGTGTTGCTGGCGGCAGACCTGTGGTTGTTCGGGACCACGCCCGCCGCATGGCTCCAGCGCTGGAGTGTGCCCTGGGTGAACGAGGTCTTCAGCGCGAGCTACCTCGCGTTCCACGCCTACCTGCATCTGGCCATGGCGTGGGCCGTGCTGGGCCCGCGCGCGCGAGCGGAGCCATTCTTCGTCCAGGTCTTCTCGGCCTATGCCCTGGGGCTCGTGGGTTACTACGTGATGCCCGCGGTGGGGCCCACCGTCGCCGCGCCGGAGCTGTTCACCACGCCCGTCGAAGGGGGCCTGTTCACCCGGCTGAACGCGGCCGTCGTCGCCCAGGGCTCGTCCACCTACGACCTCTTCCCCAGCCTCCACACGTACATCACGCTCGTGCTGCTGCGCCATGACCGGGTCCATCATCCGCGGCGGTTCCGCCTGATGGCGCCCGTCGCGGTGGCCATCATCGCGTCCACCTTGATGCTGCGTTACCACTATGCCGTGGACGTGCTCGCGGCCTTCGTGGGGTTCGCGCTCTTCAGCGCGCTCTTCCCCTGGGCGACGCGGTTCGAGCGCGAGGCCCGGAGCGTCACGACGGAAGGGGTTGTGTAGTCCGCGCATCGCGCCCTCCGCGCAGGAGGTGACGCCCGCCCCCTCGGGCGCCTCTCCCACGGGTCTTGCCCCCTCTTCGAAGGGCTCGTTTGCTTCGGTCACGTCGTTCGCAGTGACGGGCGCGACGGGGGCTGCTCTACCGCTGCGGACACATGCGTCCTGTCGGGCGTCCTCTGGTTGCGATGCGCTCCACCGGGAAGCAAAACGTGAGGGGCGGGGCGGAGGAGGGCCCATCGCGTAGTCAGCGTCGTGGCCTGAAACATGGGGGAGGGGACATGCGAACAAGGCTCAACGCGCGGGCGGGCAGCTGCCTCCTCGCAATGGTGCTGGGGCTGTGGAGCGGAGGGGGGCGGGCCGCCGAGGCGCCAAGGGCGCGGACGGTCGTCACCTTGGCCTTCGACGACGGGCTCGAGGAGCAGCGACAAGTAATGGACATGCTCTCGGCCACGGGGCTGAAAGCGACCTTCTTCATCATCAGCGGGCGGGTAGGCCAGAAGAGCTACATGACGGTCGACGATTTGCGCCAGCTGGCCGTGGCCGGGCACGACGTCGCGGGACACTCGCTGAACCACGTGGAGCTGGCGCCGATGTCACCCGACGGCCAGCGGCAGGAGATTTGTGAGGACCGGCTGCGGCTGCTCAGCTGGGGCTTCTCGCCGACCTCCTTCGCCTTTCCCTTCGGGTCGAACGACATGGCGGTGAACCAGATGGCCGCGGCGTGCGGCTACAACGCCGCGCGCGACGTGCGAGGTCTGGTGGACACCTGTGGCTCCTGCCCGGTGGCGGAGACGATTCCACCCTTCGACCCCTACGAAATCCGCACGCCCGCCACGGTGACGCGCGATGACGGCTTGGAGCAGATGAAGGCGTGGGTGACCTCCGCGGAGGAGGCGGGGGGCGGCTGGGTGAACGTCGTCTTCCACTTCGTGGCGGAGGACTGCTCGAAGCGCACCTACTGCGTGCAGGCGGACGTCCTCCGGGAGTTCATGGGCTGGCTCTCGCAACGCGCCCCGCTGGGGACCGAGGTGCGCACGGTGCGGGACATCATGGGGGGCGAGGTGCGGCCCGCGGTGCACCCCGTGCCGAAGGAGCCCACGGCCGCGCTGAAGAATCCCTCGCTCGAGGACGACGCGAATGGAGACGGCGTGCCCGACTGCTGGCAGTTGGGCCCCGCGGAGACGGGGGCCGTGCGCGCTGAGCGCTCGGCCGAGGCGCACACCGGTGCGTGGTCCTACAGGCTGGAGCGCGTGGACGCGTCGTCGGGCGTCGCCGCGCTCCAGGTGCTGCGCGATGACGGCACGTGCGCACCGGCCGTCGCGCCGGGCCAGGGGCAGCGGGTGAGCGTCTGGTACCGCTCCAGCACGGCGCTGCATCTGGAGGCGGCCGTGAAGGGCGCGGATGGGCTGTGGAAGGCGTGGGAGCGAGGCCCGAGCTTGCCGGCCGCGGAGGCCTGGACGGAGGCGGTCTGGGAGCTGCCGATGGCGCTGCCCGCGGACGTTCAGGGCCTGAGCGTGGGAGTCGCGCTGGAGGGCGTGGGGTGGGCGTTGGTGGACGACTTCGCGATGGCGGATGCGATGGCCCCTTCGGCGCGGCTGGTGCTGGAGGCACCGAATGGCGGCGAGACCTTCGTCGCGGGCCAGGAGGTGGACGTGACATGGTCCACGTTGGGCGAGGTGCAGGCGTTGGACGTGGCGTACTCCACGGACGCGAGCGCCAACTGGGTGACGGTGGCCTCCGCGGTCAACAACACGGGGCACTTCGTCTGGCGCGTGCCCGACGTGCCCAGCCACGAGGCGATGCTGCGCATCGCGAGCACCACGGACGGGGCGGTGGCGGACATGAGCGACGCGCCCTTCCGCATCCAGGCCGCGAATTCGCCGCCGGGGGTCAACGAGCCTCCGGTGGATGAGCCTCCCGTGAAGGGGCCTCCCGATGAGGTCCTCGCTGACGGGCAGGCGGTGGATGAGGGCGGTGGGTGCCGGGGGAACGCCACGGGGACGGGGCACCTGGCGCTCGTGGTGGCTGGCGGCCTCTTCGCACTGGCGCGTTCGCGGGGCTGGCGGAAGTGAAGGGGCGGCGAGGAGCACGGCGCCACGTCACGAGGCGCGTGCTCCCCGCCCTCAGCCTGAGAAGCCTCGCGTCACATCCCGCCGACGGATGAGGGCCGTTGGCACGGGGGCGATGCTTCCTGGGGGGCTCGGGCCTCACGGCCGCTGTCGCAGGTGCTGGTCCAGGAAGGAGAGGATCTTCAGGGTGGTGTCCGCTTCGCTCTTCGTGCTGCTGAAGCCATGCCCGTCATCGGGGAGGACGAAGGAGTCGATGGGCACGCCGTTCTTCCGGACGGCGTGGGAGCCCGGTCCCCGTCGACATGGAAGGCCATCCGCTTCTCGCCGCGAGACAGCGTCACGCCGGAGAGGGTCCCCTCTGGAATCCCGGGCAGGTGCACGCGTCTGCCTGACTTGACGTCGTGGACCCTGAGCGTGGTGCGGCCGTCCTCATTGATGCGGGTGATGCGCCACGTGCCACGGCGTGAGAACGCCGTGGAGAGCACATCCCAGCTCGGCGTCTCCACCGGCTCGCGCTTCCCCGTGGCGAGCACGTGGCGCTCCACGCGGATGAACTCGGTGCCTTCGTTGGTGCGCAGGTACACCGCGGAGGAGGCCGGGTCGAAGGTCGCCGCCTTCCAATGGGCAGCGCCCTTATGCGCGGTGAGGTGCCGTCGCTGTTGGGTGGCGAGTTCGAGGAGGTACACGTCGTCTGGAGAGATGGCGCCGGGCAGGTGCTCGCCATCGCCCGCGTACAGCAGGGTCCGGGCATAGGTCTTCGCGTCGTAGCGGTAGAGGTCCTGGACCCGGGCGTCGCGCTCATTGGAGAGCACGTAGACGGCGCCGCCGTCCTGGCTCCAACCGAAGAAGGACGCACGATGGGTGTCGCCCGGCGTGAGGTCCTGCTCCTGTCCATCGGGCGCGCGCACGTAGAGGTGGGTGAGCTCGTTGCCTCCCGAGTCTCTCGTGAAGAGGACGCGGTCATCGGAGGGGAAGTAGCCGACGGCGAGGGTCGCGTCCTGGAGGGAGCGGGCGGGACAACTCCTTGCGAGGGAGCGGACTCCCTCGGGCGGCAAACGCCCCGCATCCCGCGTCCGCCGCAGGATGCCTCACGTCGGTTCGAGTCTCTTCTGATGTCAAGTGGACACGCCTCCATAGATTCTTGATTCCAAAATCAACGCGGGCTATGTCCGAAATTCAAGAAAGCCCAGCCCCCTGGGGAGGGATGCGGCGCCGGGGACCGTCATGCCACCTGATTCCACTGCAGAACCCGTGTCCGCCTCCGCCACGCACGGCTGGCGGCCCGATTCCTGGCGGAGTGGAGTCCAGTTGGTGGGAAGCGTGGGCGCGTTCATGTCGCTCACGGCCGCGAGCTACGGATGTCTCGCGCACTCCATTCCCCTCGGTGTGGCGCTCGCGGTGCTCGCGGGGATCGTGCTGGTGCGCGTCTTCATCCTTCAGCATGACTGCGCCCACCGCTCCCTGTTCCAGCGACCCGTGACGAATGACCGGGTGGGCCTGCTGCTGGGCATCCTGACGCTGGCGCCACATGCGTACTGGCGGGCCATGCACCTGGTTCACCACAGCACCAGCGGCGACCTCGAGCGGCGCGGCGTGGGCGACATCGTGACGATGACGGCCCAGGAGTATCTGGCGCTCAAGCCCCTGGAGCGGCTGCGCTACCGGCTGTACCGGCACCCCATGGTGCTCCTGGGGGTAGGGCCCATCTTCCAGTTCCTGCTGCGCTTCCGCATGCCGGGCATCGTTCCCAAGGAGCGCAAGGTGGAGCGTCGCTCCATCCTGGTGACGAACCTGGGACTGCTGACGGTCCACCTCGCGTTCCTGGCGCTGGGCGACTGGCCCCGGTGGCTGGTGGTGCAGCTCATCATCACCCAGGTGGCCGCGGGGCTGGGCATCTGGCTCTTCTTCGTGCAGCACCAGGTGGAGCGGCCCTACTGGGTGCCTCGCGCGCGGTGGTCCCTGAAGGACTCCGCGCTCCAGGGCAGCAGCCACCTGGTCCTGCCGCGCGCGTTCGAATGGGTGGTCGGCGCCATCAACCTGCACCACGTCCATCACCTGAAGCCCCAGATTCCCAACTACCTGCTGCGCGACTACATGGTGCGCAACGGCCTGGCCGCGGAGGGCGTGAAGCTGAACCTCCGCGAGTCGGTGCTCGCCTTCCGCCTCAAGGTGTACGACGAGGCCACCGGCAGGATGACGGGCTTTCCCCCTGTCCATGAGGGCCCTGCCAGGACACCGCTGGCAGCCCCTCCCTCCATCGAGCCGTCAGGTCAGCTGGGCCGCCTGCTGACCTTCTCCGGCGAGGAACGCTGAACATGCCTGATTACGTCCACGTCCTTCTCGGACTCCTGCTGGGCTATGTCATTGCCTCGTACGTCGAGTCCTTCATGCACGAGTACGTGTCCGACGCGCGCCCGAAGGCGGTGCGCTTCTGGAACCGCGCGCCGAGGCTGTTCCGGCCGATGATCAACACGCACTTCTCCCACCACACCATCCATCACGTGCGGACGTTCCGGAGCAACCACGTGACGCAGTTCCGGAGCGAGGAGGAGAAGCAGAAGCTCACCGAGGAGCTGCTCCAGCGCGGCAAGCACGGCCGGACCATCATCCATGGCGCCTTCGCCACGCGGCTGCACGGGGAGGGGGTCTTCGTCTTCGTGGCCCCCCTGGTCATCTTCTTCCCGGTGTTCTACTTCACGCTCAAGCCCATCGCCTTCCTGGCCGGGTGCGTGACGTTGTTGCTGCCGCCCTTCATGAGCCACTTCGTCCACCCCTACCTGCACCGGCCCTTCGAGGAAGGACAGCGCACCGCGCCCCGGTGGCTCGCGTGGCTGCTGCGCACCCGTTACATGCGCGCCGTCTACCGCAACCACTTCCTGCATCACCGCTACGGCGGCGTGTCGAACTTCAACCTGGTGCTGGGGGCGGACATCGTGCGGCGGCGCACCCGCGTGCTGACGGAGAAGGACCTGTCCGTCATGGCCGAGGTGGGCATGCCCCTGCCAGAAGAAGCGTCGACGCGGGCCGTCCATGGTTGAGCCCGCGAGCGTCTTCCACGTCCCCTGGTGGCTGCGCTCCTCCCACGTGCAGACCGTCGTCCCGGCCCTGGACCGGCGCCGCCATGACGTGCTCACCGAGCACATCCGCCACGAGCTGGCGGACGGGGACTTCGTGGATGTGTATTGGCTGAACCGGACGGGCACGGGGCCCGTGTTCCTCGTGCTGCCCGGCATGCAGGGCACGCAGAACGCCACGTACATCCGCAGCCTGATGTCGGAGCTGTCGCGTCGCGGCCTGCGCGCGGCGGTGCTGTGTCACCGCGGCGGCGCCGTACCCAACCGGCGAGCGCCGTTCTACCACGCGGGCTTCATCGACCACCTGGCGTGGCTGGTGGGCTTCCTCCGGGAGCAGGAGCCCCAGACGCCGCTCTATGGCGTGGGCTTCTCGCTGGGCGGCAGCATGTTGATTCGCTACCTGGCGGAGACGGGCAATGCCAGTCACTTGTCCGCCGCGGCGGCGGTGTCGCTGACGTTCTCCCTGGCGAGCACGGCCCGGAAGGCCTGTGAGGGCATCAACCAGCTCTACCAGCTGCGCGTCTTGAATTCCTACAAGCGCGTCGCCCGGCTCAAGCACCACCTGCCGGAGTTCACCTCACGCCTGGGGGCGCTGAACGGGATGCGCAGCATCCGCGCCTTCGACGAGGTCTTCACCGCGCCCCTCCACGGCTTCAAGGACGCGGAGGACTATTACCGCCGGTGCAGCAGCCAGCAGTTCCTGTCGGGCATCGAGGTGCCCTTCCTCGTCCTCAACGCGGAGGACGATCCGCTCATCGCCCGGGACACGATTCCGGAGGCCCGCGCGCTGCGTGAGCATGTGCGGCTGGAGCTGACGCCGCATGGCGGGCACCTGGGCTTCATGTACCAGCACGCCGCGGGGCTGGGGTACTACCCGCCGGCCCGTCTCATTTCGTTCTTCCTGCAGGAGCCTTCCGAAGCACATGAATCTCTATCTCAGGATGTTGTGGGTCATGCTCTCCTCGCTCTGGAAGCCGGAGATGCGGGTGGACGCGCTGACGAGCACGTTGGAGCAGCGCGTCCTGCTCAATGACCTGGACCTGAACCTGCACATGAACAACGGACGGTTCCTCACCGTCTGTGACTTGAACCGCGTCGACCTGTTCATCCGCACGGGCCTGCTGTCGCTCATGCTCCAGCAGAAGTGGGCGCCCATCATCGTGCGCCACACCATGGACTACAAAAAGCCGCTGCGGCCGTTCCAGAAGTACACGGTGTCGATGACCATCGAGCGCTGGGACGAAAAGCACTTCTACGCCACCCACCAGTTCATCTCGCGCGGGAAGGTCGTGGCCGAGGGCGAGTCCACCGCGGTGCTGCTCGGCCGCGAGGGGGTCGTCTCTCCGGCGAAGGTGATTGAAGCGGTCACCGCGCGGCAGAACCGCGAGGTCGCGGAGAGCCGCTGAGCGTCCCGGCCCGGGTGGCCGTCCTGCCCGGGCTTCGTGGACCTCCCGCCTGATGGTTTCGCGCCGTACGCGCCGCGCCGCGGGCTGCCCCGGTGCGCTGAATCATCAGGCGACCGCGCGCCATTCCGCTCGGCGCATGCGCGTGCGCCTCGGCGTGCCTGCCGCTTGCGTCGCGCTTCCGGCTCAGCGCCTCGGGCGGACCGCCCTGCTCGGCGCGGCCGGGGGCGTGGCGTCCACGCTGCCCACGAGCGAGATGAGCGACGCCACACTTCTGTGACATTCCACGGGATGACGCAGGGGCTGGTCTCCGCGGACCGTGTAATGGTTGCGCCGCCCTTCGCGCTCCCGCTGGAGATATCCACCTTCCTCCAGGTCGCTAACGATGCGCTGCACCGCGCGCTCCGTTATTCCCACGCGCGTCGCGACGTCCCGCAGGCGCACCTCCGGGTCGGCCGCGATGCACAACAGGACGTGTGCGTGATTGGTGAGGAACGTCCACGCGGGAAATTCCAAGTGAGTCGCTTTCAAGGGGTCCATGGGCTCGGCTCCTGCCACACCTCGAATATACGACGATTGACACGCGACATGCAATTCGCATATAGCCGGTCGCACATCAAGCATAGCGAGTTTGCATTCCAGAAAGGCGGGCCGGGAGTCGGGCCCCAGGTCTTTTGGGGATCTCCAGCTGGAACCCTTTCGAGGGAGAGGAACGGTTCATGTCGCATTCGATGACGGAGCCCCAGGGGGCAGGCGCCCTGCTGGAGCGCGATGGGAGCGAGGCGGCGACGCCCCGGGACCATGAACCGAACCTGACGCGGTCCGAGGGCTTCTCATTGGAGTCGTTGCTCCCGGTGCTGGAGGGGCTGGGCGCCTCCGCTGGCGTCACCGTGGATGCGCAGGCCGTGCAGCGCTGGACCCGGGGCGAGTGCGAGGCGTCCGAGCGGTCCTGGCCCAAGCGCATGGCCTCCGCCTGCGAGGCGGTGGGCCTGCGCGCGGTGATGCAGCGCGCGTCCGTGCGCGAGATGCTGGCGGGTGAAGTGTCCCTCCCCGCGGCCACGCTGGGCGCGGAGGGCTGGTGCGTCGTCACCGCGCGAAGGCCCGGACAGGTGCAGGTCCAGGCGCAGGGCATGGAGCACCCGGACTGGGTGGGCGCGCCCACGCTGATGTCCATGGCGGGCGCGACGGCCCAATCCCAGCCCTTGGATTGGTCGACGGCAGTGCCCGCGGCGCCGTTGGAGCGGATTGGGGGCGGCGGCCACGGAGGGGGCGGTCACGGTGACCACCCCACGCCCATGCAGCGGCTGCGTTCGCTGCTGTGGCTGGAGCGGGACGACCTGAAGGTGGTGCTCGTCTACGCGGTGGCCGCGGGCATGTTGTCGCTCGCCACGCCCGTCGCGGTGCAGGCGCTGGTGAGCACGGTGACGTTCGGCACCCTGCTGCAGCCGCTGTTGGTGCTGTCCATCCTCGTCATGGCGGCGCTGGCCTTCGCCGCGACGCTGCGGGCGCTCAACACCCACGTGGTGGAGGTCATCCAGCAGCGCATGTTCGTGCGCGCCGCGCTGGACGCCTCGCACCGCATCCCCCGGGTGCAGCAGGAGACGTTCGACCAGAACTACGGCCCGGAGCTGGTCAACCGCTTCTTCGACGTCCTCACCCTCCAGAAGACGCTGTCGGTGTTCCTGCTGGAGGGCATCAGCCTCGTGCTCCAGGCGCTCATCGGCATGGTGGTGCTGGCCTTCTACCACCCGGTGCTGCTGGCCTTCGACGTGCTGCTGATCGCGGCGACCGCCTTCATCATCCTGGTGCTCGGCCAGCGCGGCACGGAGACGGCCATCGAGGAGTCGAAGGCGAAGTACGCGGTGGCGGCCTGGCTGGAGGAACTGGCCCGGCACCCGCTCGCCTTCCGCTCACGGGATGGGGCGGCGCACGCGGAGGAGCAGGCGGACGTGTTGGCCCGCCGCTATCTGGGCGCGCGGCGGCGGCACTTCAGCGTCGTCTTCCGGCAGGTGGTGGGCTCGCTGGGGCTGCAGGTCGTGGCCAGCGCATTGCTGCTGGGCCTGGGCGGCTGGCTCGTCATCCAGCGGCAGCTCACCCTGGGGCAGTTGGTGGCGGCCGAGCTCATCGTCACCGCGGTGCTGGCCTCGTTCGTCAAGTTCGGCAAGCACGTGGAGGCCTTCTATGACTTGCAGGCCGCCCTGGACAAGCTGGGCCACCTGGTGGACCTGCCGCTGGAGGAGGAGGGGCCCCACCGCGAGCCGCTTCCGGACGGGAAGGACGGCTTGCCGGTGCGGATCGACGAGCTGCACTTCTCGCACGGGGACGGGCGGGCGGCGCTGGCGGGGCTGAGCCTGGAGCTGTCGCCCGGGGAGAAGGTGGCCCTCCTGGCGCCCAGTGGCGGCGGCAAGAGCGCCCTGGCGGACCTGATGTTCGGCCTGCGCGAGCCCACCGAGGGACGGCTGGCGATTGGGGGCGTGGACACGCGGCGCGTCTCGCTGGGCGCGCTGCGCTCGCAGGTGGCGCTGGTGCGGGGCGTGGAGGTGTTGGAGGGCTCGGTGCTGGACAACGTGCGTTCGGGCCGCGCCGCGGTGAGCCCGAGCGAGGCGCGGCGCGCGCTGGAGGCGGTGGGGCTGCTGGAGGCCGTGCTGTCGCTGCCGCGCGGGCTGGACACGCCGCTGGGGCCCAGCGGGTCGCCGCTGTCGAGCGGCCAGGTGCGCAGGTTGATGGTGGCGCGCGCGCTGGCGGGCGCGCCCCGGCTCGTCGTCCTGGATGAGGTGTTGGAGGGCCTGAGCGAGCTCGGGCGCCAGGAGGTCATGGACGCGCTGCTGGCCCCCGAGGCGCGGTGGACGCTGGTGGTGCTGGCCAGCGAGGAGGATGCGGCCGTGCGTCGCATCTCCCGCCGCCACACGCTGGCGGAGCTGATGGCGGGCTCGAGCCCGGAGGAGCCCTGAACATGGCCTCGACTTCATCCGTGAAGGCATCTCTCGTGAGCGAGCGCGCCGAGCGCGCCGCCCTCTCCCTGGTGCGTCCTCCCCGTGCCGCGCATGTGCTCGCGCGCGTGCTGCTGTCGATGGTGGGGGCCCTGGTGTTGCTCGCCTTCGCGCCGTGGCAGCAGACCTCGGTCGGTCACGGCCGCGTGGTGGCCTTCACCCCGGTGGAGCGGCAGCAACTCGTGCATGCCCCCATCGAAGGGCGCGTGGTTCGCTGGGAGGTGCGCGAAGGCAGCCGCGTGAAGAAGGGCGACCTGCTCGCGGAGCTGTCCGACAACGACCCGCAGCTCATGTCGCGGCTGGAGCTGGAGCGCGATGCGCTGTTGCAGCGGCTGGAGGCGGCGCGCGCGCGCGCGGAGGCGCTGGAGTCTCGCGCGGAGCAGTTGACCGGTTCGCGCGCCCTGGCCACGTCCGCGGCCGAGGCGCGGGTGGCCATGGCGAGGGACCGCACGCTGGCGGCGCAGCGCGCCCTGGAGGCGACGGAGGCGGCGCATCGCACCGCGACGCTCAACCTGGGGCGCCAGAAGCGGCTGGCCGAAGGCGGCCTCACCGCGACGCGCGCCCTGGAGCTGGCGGAGCTGGAGGAGGTGCGCGCGGCCACCGAGGTGGCTCGGGCCCAGGTGGCGCTGAGCGCCGCGCGAAGCGAGGAGGCCGCGCTGCGTGCCGACCAGGGCCGGGTGGGCAATGACGTGGGCGCCTCCGTGGCGGACGCGCGCGCCTCGCGCTCCTCGGCCCTCGCCGAGATTGCGTCCGTGCAGGCGGAGCTGGCCCGCATGGAGGTGCGCCTGGCGCGTCAGCGCACGCAGGAGGTGCGCGCCCCCATGGACGCCACCGTCTTGCGGCTGGTGGGCGGCCTGAGCGGGATGATGCTCAAGGCGGGGGACCCGTTGGTGGTGCTGGTCCCCGACACCGAGTCGCGCGCGGTGGAGCTGTGGATGGAGGGCAACGACGTGCCGCTGCTGGCGGAGCACCGGGACGTGCGGCTCCAGTTCGAGGGCTGGCCCGCGGTGCAGTTCAGCGGGTGGCCCTCCGTCGCGGTGGGCACCTTCGGTGGCAAGGTGTCGCTCATCGACTCCACGGATGACGGCAAGGGGAAGTTCCGCATCCTCGTGGTTCCGGACGAGAACAGCGACCCGTGGCCCTCGGGGACGTATCTGCGCCAGGGCGTCCGCGTCAACGGCTGGGTGTTCCTCAACCAGGTGACGGTGGGCTTCGAGCTGTGGCGCCGCTTCAACGGCTTCCCGCCGGTGGTGGACAGCGCGGAGCCGACGCAGGCGGCGAAGGAGGACAAGGGATGACGTGGCTGAGTCTGCGCGCCGCGCTGCTGGCCAGCCTGGTTGCCGCGCCGGCGCTGGCGCGCGAGGAGGGGGCGTCCCCTCTGTCCCTGGAGGAGGTCCTGGAGTCGGTGGAGCGCCACTATCCCGTCATCGAGGCGGCGCGCCGGGACGTGGAGGCGGCGGGCGCGGAGCTGCTGGCGGCGCAGGGTGGGTTCGACCCGGCGTTGAAGGGCCGGGTGGTGAGCACGCCCATTGGCGGCTACCCGTACACGCGCGTCGAGAGCGTGGTGGAGCAGCCCACGCCCTTGTGGGGCGCCAACCTCTTCGCCGGCTGGCGCCTGGGCACGGGCGAGTTCCCGGTCTACGCGGAGGGCTACGAGACGAACGCGTTGGGCGAGGTGCGCGCGGGCGTCAGCGTGCCGCTGTTGCGCAATGGCCCCATCGACCGGCGGCGGGCCGCCATGGCCCGCGCCGAGCTGGGCACGGACGCCGCGGCGTTCGGGGTGGAGCAGGCGCGGCTGGAGTCGTCTCGCACGGCGACGTGGCGCTACTGGGAGTGGGTGGCCGCCGGCCGCCGGTACGCCGTCGCCCAGGACCTGCTGCGCATGGCGCAGGCCCGGAATGCCCAGCTCATCGAGCGGGTGCAGAGCGGTGACCTGGCCAACTTCGAGCATGTGGACAACCAGCGGGCGGTGGTTCAGCGCGAGGGCCAGGTGGTGGCCGCCGAGCGGCTGCTCCAGCAGAGCGCCATGGAGCTGTCGCTGTTCCTGCGCGACGCGGAGGGGATGCCCGTGTTGCCCCAGCCGGCGTGGCTGCCGATGCGCTTCCCCATCCCCGTGGCCGCGGAGGAGGCGGTGGGCCCGCTGGCGATGGAGGACGTGCTGGAGCGCCGTCCGGACGTGCAGCGGCTGGAGGTGTCGCGCGAGCAGCAGCGCGTGGAGCACCGCCTGGCGCGCAACCAGCGCGCCCCCGCCGTGGACGTGAGCGTGGCGGCCGCGAAGGACTTTGGCGAGGGCAGCGCGAAGAAGGGCAAGCCGGAGCTGGAGGTGGGGCTCCTGCTGGACATCCCCACCTTCAACCGGGCCGCCACGGGCCGCGAGCGGCAGGTGGCGGCGGGCCTGGCCCGGTTGGAGGCCCAGCTTCGCTTGCAGAAGGACCGGGCCCGGGTGGAGGTCCGCGACGCGCTGTCGGCGCTGGAGGCGGCGCGGGAGCGCGTCGACGTGGCGCGCCGGGAATTGACGCTCGCGCGCGAAATCGAGCAGGCCGAGCGCACCCGCTTCGAACTGGGCGAGAGCACGCTCCTCTTCGTCAACCTGCGTGAGCAGACCGCCGCCGAGGCCGCCGTGCGCGAGGTGGACGCCCTCACCGACTACCACAAGGCCGTGGCCAGCCTGCGGGCCGCCGCCGTCCTCCCGGTGGCGGTGCGCTGAGGGGCGAAGTCCCCGCGGCGTCCGGCCTTGGCCGGGACTTCCGTGAGATGAGCGGTGTCCGGTGAGTTCAGCGAGGCCTGGCGGTCAAAAGTCGCGAGAGGGGTGACGCGCTCGAGGCGTTGGGGCTTAGCATTCCGCGCATCCCCACCGCTGAGAGTCGGCCCCCTGAATACCCCCGAACCGCGGCACCTCGCTGGCCTCGACCTGCTCCGGTGCCTCGCCATCTTCGTCGTCGTTCTCTTCCACTACCCGCGCCCGCAAGGTCTCGAGACCTACCAGATGTTCGCCAACTTCGGCTGGACGGGCGTGGAGCTGTTCTTCGTGCTGAGCGGGTTCCTCATCGGCACGCAGTTGCTGGAGCCGGTGTCCCGGGACGAGGCGCCGGACCTGAAGCGCTTCTACCTGCGGCGCTCGCTGCGCATCCTTCCGCCCTATCTCATCGTCGTGGCGCTGTATCTCTTCGTCCCCGCCTGGAGTGAGCGCCCCGTGGAGACGCCCGCGTGGCGTTTTCTCACCTTCACGCAGAACTTCGGGCTGCGCCTGAATGGCTTCTCCCACGCGTGGTCGCTGTGCGTGGAGGAGCACTTCTACCTGGTGTTGCCTCTCGCCGTGCTCGCGCTGCGAAAGCGTGTCCGGACACCTCAGCTCCTCGTGGGCGCGGCGGTGTTGCTGGTGGTGGGCATGCTGCTTCGAGGTGTCCTGTGGCAGCGCTCCTTCTCCATGCTGGGGCCGGATGATGAAGGGTGGCGCGGCTACGACACGCTCCTGTACTACCCGACGTATGCGCGGCTCGATGGGCTGACCTGCGGCGTGTTGCTCGCGGCCCTGCGCGTCTTCCGGCCCGCGGCATGGGCGCGCTGGACGCGCGGTGTTCGCGCCGGGGGACTCGCGCTGGTGGGGCTCGTGTTCCTGGCCGGCGTGTTCTGGCTGAACGAGGAGCACTTCCGGTACCTGGCCCACACGATGCTCGCGTTCCCGCTGACGGCCGTGGGCTACGCGGCGTTGCTCGTGGCCATGTCGGGCCCCACGGCCTCGCGCCTGTGCGCCCGCCTCCCCGGCGTGAAGACCTTCGCGGTCCTGAGCTTCACCATCTACCTCACCCACAAGGCCGTGCAGCACGGCGTCCGCGTCTTCCTGGCGCCCCATGGCATGGACGCGTTTCACCCGGCCACCCTGGTGGGCGGCGCCGTGGCGGTGCTGCTCGCGTCACTCGCGCTGCATTACGGCGTGGAGCGCCCCGCCCTGCGGTGGCGTTCGCGGTTGGAGTCGCGGCTCGTCCGCGAGCCCGCGCCGCAGGCTGCCCTGGGGTAGCCCCAGCGGCAGCGCGTATGCCGAGAATGGGCGCGAGGTGCTGTGTCCGTGAGCGACCCGTTCTCAGCGCTCTCGCGGTTCAGGGTAGGGGTGGGCGCGAGCGTGGTGCAATGGGCCCCCGCGTGCGCCGTAGGGCGAGCACACGCCCCCCGAGGTCCCCCGTGTCCGCCCTTATCGACGATGTCCGCTTCTCCCTCCGGCTCTTGCTGAAGAACCGGGGCTTCACGCTGGTCTGTCTCCTGACGCTGGCCCTGGCCATCGGGGCGAACACGGCCATCTTCAGCGTGGTGAACGGGGTGCTGCTGCGGCCGCTGCCGTACCCGGAGCCTGACCGGCTGATGCAGGTGGTGCGTGTCACCAATGCCCACGGGCGGTCGGCGACGCACTCCATCGCCTCGTACGGATGGATGTCCGCGGAGGGCTCGCCCTTCTCGCGTGTCACGGCGTACGAGGTGCTGGCCTCGGGCTTCAGCGTCGTGGGAGATGGCATGCCCGAGCGATTGCCGGGCGTGCGCGTGACGGGGGGCTTCTTCGAGACCTTCGGCGTGAGGCCCACGCTGGGGCGCGGCTTCCTTCCGGAAGAGGACGTGGCGGGCGGGCCCCGCGTGGTCGTCCTCAGCGAGAGCCTGTGGCAGCGGCGCTTCGGTGGTGCGCCGGACGTCGTGGGCCGCTCCATCGTCCTCAACGACGAGCCCTACACGGTGGTGGGCGTGGCGCCCGCCTCGTTCGCGTACCCCAAGGGCGTGAATCTGTGGACGCCGCTCCAGCTCGACCTCACGGACCGGTCCAACGCCAACTTCCTCTACGTCACCGGCAGACTGCGTCCGGACATCACGATCGGCGGCGCGGCGACAGCGCTGGAGACGCTGGGCGAGCGCGTGCGCGCGGACAACCCGGGGCTGCTCGATGTGGGGCAGGAGTACGTCCCGGTGGAGCTGCGGACGTTCCTCGCGGGCAACCTGCGGTTGGCGCTCTGGGTGCTGCTGGGCGCGGTGTGCCTGGTGCTCCTCATCGCGTGCGTCAACCTGGCCAACCTCCAGCTCGCGCGGGCGTCGGCGCGCAACCGCGAGCTGGTGGTGCGCGCGGCGTTGGGCGCGGCGCCAGGGCGGCTCGTGCGGCAGATGCTCACCGAGAGCCTGCTGCTCTCCGTGGTGGGCGGCGGGCTCGGGGTGCTGTTGGCGGAGGCGGTGTTGCCCGGGCTGTTGTCGCTGGCGCCGGACTCCTCGGTCTTGCTGTCCGGGGCAGGAGGGGCCGCGCAGGTGGGCATCGATGGCACGGTCCTGGGCTTCACGCTGGCCGCATCGCTCCTCACGGGCTTGTTGTTCGGGCTGTTGCCCGCGTGGCAGGCGTCGCGCACGGACCTCCAGATGGCGCTCCGCGAGGGCTCCCAGCGGGCGACGACGGGCCCGGGGGGGGGGCGCACGCGCGCGTTCCTCGTGGTGGGGCAGGTGGCCCTGGCGGTGATGTTGCTGGTGGGCGCGGCGCTGCTCATCCGTGGGTTCTTGGCGCTTCAAAGCGTGCAGCCGGGCTTCGACCCACACGGCGTCCACGTCCTGCGCCTGTCCCTCCCGGAGGCGCGCTACGGCACGTTGCAGGCGCTGGAGCGCTTCGAGACGCAGGTGGAGGAGCGCGTGCGGGCGTTGCCTGGCGTGGAGGTGGCCGGGTTCACCGTCGCGCTGCCCATGGACAGCGGTCCCACCATGTCGTTCTCCATCGAGGGCAAGTACACGGGGGCTGACAACGGTCCTGGCTCGGGTTGGGGGCAGTACCGTCCCGTGACGCCGGGTTACTTCGAGGCGATGCGCATCGGCCTCGTGCGCGGACGGCTGGTGTCGGAGACCGACGTGGCGGGCTCGGAGCCGGTGGTGGTCATCAACGAGACGGCGGCGCGCCGGTTCTGGCAGGGCGAGGACCCCATGGGCCAGCGCATCCGGGTGGCGCATACGGTGCCGTCCCTTCGGGATGAGGTGCCCCGCGTCGTGGTGGGCGTGGTGCGGGACGTGCGCGAGGATGGCCTGAACGACGCGTCTCCCCCGGCGATGTACCTGGTGCCGGGGCAGATGTCGCAGGGCCTCGCGGCGATGCTCGTGCGGATGCTTCCGCAGAACCTGCTGGTGCGCGCCAAGGGGGGCCACGCGGACGTCGTCACGGCCGTCCAACGCGAGGTGTGGGCGGTGGACGCGCAGCAGCCGGTGATGGAGACGCTGAAGCTGGAGGACCACGTCGCGCGCTCGCTCGGCTCCGAGCGCTTCAACATGGTGTTGCTGGGGATGATGGCGGCGCTGGCGCTCGTGCTGGCCGCGGTGGGCATCTACGGCGTGTTGTCCTATCTGGTGAGCCAGCGGACGCGGGAGATGGGCGTGCGGCTGGCGCTTGGCGCCACGCAGGGCGAGGTGGTGAAGCTGGTGCTCCGGCAGGGCCTGAGCGCGGTGGCGGGCGGGGTGGTGCTGGGATGCGCGGGCGCGCTGGCGCTGACGCGCGTGGTGTCCGGCTTCGTCCACGGTGTCAGCGCCCTGGACCCGCTGTCCTTCGTCGTCGCGCCGCTGGTGCTGCTGGGCGTGGGGCTGGTGGCCATCTGGGTGCCCGCGCTGCGCGCCTCGCGCGTGGACCCCATCATCGCGCTCAAGTACGACTGAGGCCGGCGGGCTGGGGGGCCTCGAGCGGGCGTATCGAGTCCGGCAAGACGCAGCGGTACGGGGTCGTGCTCAAGGCGATGACGGCGCGGACCGAGAAAGGGCGCGCGAGTCAGGTCCGCCGCGTGGTCAATGCGTTGGACGCGCCTTCGATGCGCTAGGCGTTTCGGAAGTCCAGCACACGCCGAGAGCCGGCGTTGCGCGAGAAGCACGGCGTGGCTGGGGAGGGGCGGGCGGTGTTCGCCCTGCCGCATCGGAGGGGACGGCGGCAGGGCCTGCACGGCGGGCAGGTCGGGGCCGTATCGCTCATCCAGTCCTTCGGCTCGGCGATGCTCCCTCTCTCTCCTCCATGAACGGGCCGGGGAGCGGGGAGGGCGCCCTCGTCCTCTCTTCATGGCAGGGGGTGGGGACTGGCCACCCGCGTGGTCAAGGTTATGGCGAAAGGGGCTTCACCCCATGGCCACACTCGCACCTCCTCCTCCAGCTTCGGGCGTCCGCGCGCACGGCCTGCCAACCGGTACACGCGCACCCGAACTGGACGTTCCATCCACCCCTGATGGGCGACGGGTCAAGCTTTCGGAGCTGAAGGGCTCCCCCGCCGTCCTCGTCTTCTACCCGGGGGACTTCACCCCCGTTTGCACCAACGAGCTGGGGCTCTTCAACGAGCTGATGCCCGTGTTCGGCCAGTTCGGCGCGAAGGTGTTCGGCATCTCGTGCGACTCCCTCTGGAGCCACATCGCCTTCGCGAAGGAGCTCCATATCCAGATTCCGCTCCTCTCCGACTTCCATCCGAAGGGAGAGGCCTCCCGCCGCTACAACGTCTACCGGGAGGACGTCGGCATCTGCGAGCGGGCGCTCTACGTCATCGACGGTAAGGGCGTCATCTACTGGAGCTACGTCTCACCCATCGAACTCAACCCCGGCGCGGACGGCGTCATCGACGCGCTCGAGCGACTGACCGGCAAGCCGATGGAGTTCCCCACCTTCCTGCCACAGCAGCAGCCACCTCGGCCGGAGGCCCGGACATGAGCAGCCTTCGCAGAGGCGTGGACGCCAATGACTGGACGAAGGGGCCGGCCGATGCCCCCGTCACCCTCCTGGAGTACGGCGACTTCGAGTGTCCGTTCTGTGGGCGCGCCGCCTGGGAGCTGAAGCGGCTCGAGAGCGCTGTCGGAGACCGGGTCCGCTTCGTCTTTCGCCACTTCCCCCTCACCCAACTCCACCCGCACGCGCTGCTGGCCGCGGAGGCCGCGGAGGCCGCTGGCGCGCAGGGGAAGTTCTGGGAGATGCACGACATGCTCTTCCAGAACCAGCAGAACCTGGAGGCTCCCGCGCTGTTGACGTACGCGGCCGACCTGGGGCTCGACATGGGCCGCTTCACGCGCGACCTCCAGGAGCACCGCTCCCTGCCGAAGGTCCAGCGCGACTTCATCGAGGGTGTGCGCAGTGGCGTGAACGGCACCCCGACCTTCTTCATCAACGGGGAGCGCCATAACGGTGCCTACACGGCCGACGCGCTGCTCGCCGCCATCGAGCAGCGGGTGGGGCCCGACATCGAGCCGATGACGGGGCTTCCCTGGGAAGGCGACCGCGTGCCGCGCATGGGCCGGCCCCAGGCGCGCATGTAGGGGGCGCAGCCGTGGCGGCATCGCGGCGGAGTTGGTCATGGCCTCCACCGGCCGCTCGACGTTCGTGTCCATCGAGGACAGCTACCACGGCAACTCCCTGGGCACGATGAGCGTGGGCGCCTCCGAGTACCAGGAGGACCTGCCCACCTGCTGCGCGGCTGCCTCGAGGTGAAGCGCCCAATGGACGCCAACGCGTTGGACCGGGTGGAGTGGCTCTTGCTCAAGCGGGACGTCGCCGTCCTTCATCATGGAGCCCATCATCTGAAACCTGGGCGCAGCAGACGTCAGGGCAGACCCTGCAGTGCATCGGTCACCCTTCCGCCGCGCGGCCGGCTCCCTAGGTGTGAGGGGGTTGTCCTGACGTGCCCTCCTGCCAAGGCTTGTCGAGAACCACGACAACGCCATGCAAAGGGAGACACCATGAAGGCACTCGTCTACGAGGGACCGCACAAGGTCAGTGTGAAGGAGGTGCCGGACGCGAAGATTGAGCGGCCCACCGATGCGGTGGTGCGCATCCGCAGTACCAACATCTGCGGCTCCGACCTGCACATGTACGAAGGTCGCACCGACATGGAGTCGGGCCGGGTGCTCGGGCACGAGAACCTGGGAGAGGTGGTCGAGGTCGGCTCGGCGGTGGACAAGCTGAAGGTGGGCGACTGGGTGGCCATTCCGTTCAACGTCAGTTGTGGCCACTGCGAGAACTGCGAGCACGGCCTGACCGCCTTCTGCCTCACCGCCAACCCGTCGGGGACGGCCGGCGCCGCCTACGGCTTCGCCGACATGGGCCCCTACAACGGCGGGCAGGCCGAGTACCTGCGCGTGCCCTGGGCCGACTTCAACTGCCTGCGGTTGCCGGAGGACGCCGAGGAGAAGCAGCTCGACTACGTGATGCTCGCCGACATCTTCCCCACCGGCTACCACGTCACCGAACTCGCCGGGCTCATGCCGGGCGAATCCGTTGTCATCTTCGGTGGAGGGCCCGTGGGACAGATGGCCGCGCTCTCCGCCACCATCAAGAGCGCGAGCAAGGTGATGGTCGTCGACTGGCATCCGGACCGGCTCGCTCTCGCCGAGAAGATTGGCGCCATCCCCATCGACTACTCGAAGGTGGACCCCGTCGAGCGGGTGAAGGAACTCACCAACGGCAAGGGCGCCGACCGCGGCTGCGAGTGCGTGGGCTACCAGGCGCACGACCCGCAGGGGAAGGAGCACCCCAACCTGACGATGAACAACCTGGTGAAGGCGGTGAAGTTCACCGGCGGCATCGGCGTGGTGGGCGTCTTCCTCCCCAATGACCCCGGCGGCCCGGACGCCTTGGCCAGGCAGGGTGAAATCGTCTTCGACTGGGGCATGCTCTGGTTCAAGGGGCAGCGCGTGGCGACCGGCCAGTGCAACGTGAAGGCCTACAACCGCCAGCTGCGCGAGCTCATCCACCTGGACAAGGTGAAGCCCTCGTGGATCGTCTCGCACACGCTCCCGCTCGAGAAGGCGCCGGACGGCTATCTGAACTTCGACAAGCGCGACAGCGGCTGGACCAAGGTCGTCTTGCAGCCCGCCGCCTGAGCCGGCGCGAAAGCGGAGGAAGGGAGGGGCTGCTTGCGGGGCATCCCCCCTCAAGGTCATCCAGGAACTGATGGGGCATGCCACCATCGACATGACGATGCGGTACTGCGGTACGCGCACCTGTCACCCGAAGCGCGGGAGCGCGCGGTGCAGGCGCACGCCGTTCCGGGCTGGCAATGCCGGAGGGGCACATGGGGGGCACATGACGGTACGGAGAAAACAAAAAGCCCAGCAACCCCGAAGGATTGCTGGGCTTCTTTTGGCGAGGAGTACGGGACTTGAACCCGTGGCCTCCGGCGTGACAGGCCGGCGTTCTAACCAACTGAACTAACTCCCCACATCGGTACGACACGCGGCAGGGTGAAACGTCTGCCCTCACCCTAAAGGCGAAGGGCCCGGAACCTTGCGATTCCGAGCCCTTCTATTTTTGGCGAGGAGTACGGGACTTGAACCCGTGGCCTCCGGCGTGACAGGCCGGCGTTCTAACCAACTGAACTAACTCCCCACATCGGTACTACTTGGGCAGAACAGGGATTGAACCTGTGACCATCGCCTTGTAAGGGCGCCGCTCTACCGCTGAGCTATCCGCCCGTCAGGCGTCCGCCGCGCATCGGTGAGGCGGGCTTGTACCGACCCCATCCGACACTGTCAAGCATACGTTTCAGCGCCTCGGATCATTCCGCAAGGCCGCCCGGAGCCCAGTAGGCGTCCGAGCGGCCGGCGGACGGCCGCGCCTGCCTACGGGACGACCGCTCCCAGGGCGCTGCCCGAGAAGCCGTTAGTGCTGCCACCCTCGTTGTTTCTGTCGCCGTAACAGAACGGCCCGCCGTTCAGGGAGTATCGGTATGCGTACGATGTCCCCGTCGGCACACCTTCAGGCAGGTCCACGGAGTACTGGTCGTTGTTGTTGTCCCCTTCATCGCTCAGGTAGGCGGCAGGGACCCAGGTCCAGCCCGAGACGCCTGGGTCGCTGCTGGCGGGGCCATAGCCAAGCTCAGCAACGATGCCAGCGCCCTGGCCCACCCCTTGGGTTACGCCTTCTACGAAAATCTGGCCGTAGACGGTCCGTGCGCCACCCTCCGCCTCCACCGCGATTTCGAACGGCCACTGGAGGTTGCAGTAGCCAATCTCCGCGTGGTTGCCCACGGTGAGGGCGTGCTGCTGACCCAGGGTGTAGCCACCCACGTCGCTGCCGTCCTTGTCACAGTACGTCCACGTGGTGCCGTCCGTGGTGTAGCGCATGCTGACGGCGCGGTCGCCGGTGTAGGCCGGGGCCAGCGTGGCGGTGAACTCATCCGTGTCCGCCTCGCCGTCCGCCTCGTTCGCGTACTCCGCGGCCTTCCAGGTGAACGTCGCGGGCTGGGTGGACGCGTTGGCGTCCGCGGCGCCGATGCCGACCTGCACCTGGAGGCCCGCGCCCGCGCCCGGGCCCGCGGTGACGCCCGGGATGTGGACCCGGCCCACCACGTTGACCGTCTCTCCGCTGCCCACCGTCGTGCCGCTCACGCTCTGGAGGCGGCAGTAGGCCGCCGTGGGCTCGGGGTCCGGGCTCACGGCCAGGCTGCCCGTCAGCGCCGGGTCGAAGCCCTCCGGGCCCGTGCTGTTGCCGTCCGCGTCGCAGTAGAGGAACGCGCCGCCGTTCACCTGGAAGCGGTAGGCGAAGCGGTAGCTGCCCACCATGCCCGGGTTGGGCAGCGTGGCCTGGTACCGGTCATTGGCGTAGAAGTCCTCGGCGAACTGCGCGGACGTGCTCCAGTCCCATTCATCGGACGTGGCCGGGTCCTCGCCCGCGGGGCCCCAGCCGAGCTGGCCCACGATGTCCGCGACCTCTCCCGTCGTGGTGTCGGTGATGCCCGTGACGTTCACGTAGGCGACGATGACGTGGCTGGCCGCCTCGGACGCCAGGTACGTCAGGGACTGCGGCGTGGTGTTCCCATCCTGCCCGAGCTTGCAGTAGTCGACCGTGTTGATGCTCTGGGCCTCCGTCACCGTGAGCGTGCCCGTCAGCGCCGGGTCGAAGCCGTTGGCGCCGCCGCTGTTGCCGTCCGCGTCGCACAGCAGGAAGCCGCCGTCGTTCACCTGGAAGCGGTAGGCGAAGCGGTACGTCCCCACGACGCCCGGGTTGGGCAGGGTGGCCTCGTACACGTCGTTGGCGCCCAGGTCCGTCCGGTACGTCGCGTTCGTCGTCCAGTTCCACTGCGACGACGTCGCCGGGTTCTCTCCCGCCGGGCCCCAGCCGAGCTGGCCCACGACGCCCGCGCCCTGGCCCGCCGCGTTCGTCACGCCCTGCACCCACACCTGCGCCTCGACGAGGCGGCTGGGCGTGGTGGCCGTGGTGTACGTCACCGACTCCGGCTCGGAGTTCTGGTCCGGCCCCAGCTTGCAGTAGCCGATGACGCGCGGCACGACGGGCTGGCCCGTCACCGTGAGCACGCCGAGCTGGTCCAGCTCGAACTCCTGGCCGCCGTCGTCCACGCCGTTGCCGTCGCACACGCGGATGGGGCCGCCGTCGTGGCTGAAGCGCACCGCGTAGCGGTAGTCGCCGTTGACCCCCGGGTTGGGCAGGGTGCCCTTCCACTGGTCGTTCACCTGGAAGTTGTCCTGGTCGAAGGTGAGCTGCGTGGACCAGTTCCACAGTGGCGAGGAGCGAGGGTCCTCACCCACGGGGCCCCAGCCGAGCTGGCCGGAGAGGCCCGGTCCCGCGCCCTGGCGGTCCGTCACGCCGGGCAGGTGGACCTGCGCGTACACCGTGTTCAGGCCCGTCGTCTGGGTGGTCGTGTAGTTGATGACCGCGGGCGGCGTCTGGTCGAGGCCAATCTTGCACCAGGTGATGGGCGGCTTCGGGGCCTGGTCACCCACGGTGAGCGTGCCCAGCCGGGCCAGGCTGAAGGTCAGGTTGCCCTCGTTGCTGTCGTTGACGCCGTCGGTGTCGCAGTAGCGCCACGCGTTCTCGCTGATGCTGAAGCGGAAGGCGACCCGCCAGGTGCCCACGGTGCCCGGGTTGGGCAGCTCCGCTTCCCACTCGTCGTTGTTGCCGTGGTCCGTCTTGTACGTGGCGCCAATCCACGTCCACGCGTTGGAGTCACGCGGGTCGGAGTCGGACGGGCCATAGCCCAGCTGCGCGACCAGTCCCGAGCCCGCGCCGCCACCCTGGGTGACGCCGGCCGCGTACACCTGGCCCGGCACCTTCACGAGCGTCGTGTCGCCGGGGCGGTAGAAGATGTTGAGCGGCCCGTTGTTCCCGTCCGGACCCAGCTTGCAGTAGTCCACGCGCGGCCGGGAGATGAACACCCGGCGCAGCATCGTCTCGGAGATGCCGTTGGCGCTGCCGTCGCCGTCCGCCATCACCCACGTGGCGCCCCCGTCGATGGAGAAGCGCATGGTGACGACCCACTCGCGGCTCTCGCCACCGATGGCCGGCTGGAGCAGCACGGTGCCCTGGTAGATGTCCGCCTCGCGGCTGTCCGAGTCGCCCTCGTAGGAGGCGCTCTCCCAGGTGTAGCTCTCCGGGTTGAGCAGGTCGGCGTTCGCGGGGGCGAAGCCCACCTGGGCGAGGATGCCGCCGCCCTGGCCGGCGCCGCGGGTGATGCCGGCCACGGTGACGGCGCCGCGCACGGTGACGCCCACCGGCTGGCCGCTGCTGACCGCGTCCACGTTGCCGGTGAGGATTTCGGCATTGTCGATCTGGCCGCCCGGCGCGCCCTCGTAGGTGAAGCCGCCCACGAGCGTGCCGTAGGCGTTGTCCGGGTTCACCACCCGCACGTCCACCGCGCCCGAGGTGGCGGTGGGGGTGTAGCCGTAGATTCGGTGGGAGTTGACCACCACGACGCGCAGGGCCTCCTGCTGGCCGAAGAAGAGCTTCGCGCCCTCCTGGAAGCCGGAGCCGTAGACGTTGATGAGGGTGTTGCCCGCGGAGGGGCCGCCCGAAGGCTGCACTTCCCGCACGGTGGGCGCGTTGCTGGTGGGCTGATTGCCGCCGGAATCGCCGTCACAGGCGACAGCCAGGAGCGGCAGGACGAGGAGAAGGGCACGGAGACTGCGAGACGACATCGACATCACCCCTTGACGCCGCCAGCGGTCAACCCGCCGACGAGGTGTTTCTGAAGAGCGAAGAACAGCGCCATGACGGGCGCGGAGACGATCAGCGCGCCCGCCGCGAACTTGCCCCACTCCACCTTGTGCTCGCCCACGTACCGCTGGAGCGCGACGGGCAGGGTGAACCGGGACGGGTCGTTGAGCAGCGTGGCGGCGAGGATGAACTCGTTCCACGCCGTCATGAAGGAGAACAGCGCCGTCACGGCCAGCGCGGGCCGGGCCAGCGGGAGCACCACGCGGATGAAGACCTGGAAGGTGGAGGCTCCGTCCATCACCGCCGCTTCCTCCAGCTCCCGAGGCAGCGTGTCGAAGTAGCCCTTCAGGTTCCAGATGCAGAAGGGCAGGGCGGTGGTGGCGTAGACGAGGACGAGCCCGGACAGGCTGTCGAGCAGGTGCAGCTTCTGGAGGATGCTGTAGATGGGCACCATCATCAGCGTCGCCGGGAACATCTGGGTGACGAGCAGCGCCTGCATCCCGCCTTCCTTGCCGGGGAAGCGGAAGCGCGACAGCGCGTAGGCCGCCGACACCGCCAGCGTCAGGCCCACCAGCGTGGTGGCGCCGGAGACGACGATGCTCGCCATCAGCTGCCGGCCGAAGACCCAGCGCCCCGCCGCGTCCGTGCCCGACAGCACCTGACGGAAGTGCTCGAAGGTGACGGTCTCCGGGAAGGGGTTGGCGGTGAGCGCCAGCCCGTCCGTGGGCGACAGCGCCATCTTCACCACCCAGAGCACCGGGTACAGCGTGGCCATGCACAGGAGCGTCAGCCCGGCGTGGATGGCGGCCATCTTCAAGCGCGAGGGGCGGTTCATCCCATCACCTCCGACGACGACCGCGTCAGGCGCTTGGTGAAGGCGGACCAGCCCAGCAGCACCACGAAGATGAGCACCGAGTACGCCGCGGCGAAGCCGTACTGCTCGTTGCGCTGGAAGGCCCAGCGGAAGGCCTCGGACACCAGGATGTCGGTGCCGCCGCCCGGCTCACCGCCGGACACCAGGTAGATGATGTTGAACATGTTGAAGGTCCACACGCTGCCCAGGATGACGGCCGGCAGCATGGCGGGCTTCAGCAGCGGCAGGGTGATGTGGCGGAACTGCGTCCACTTGCTGGCCCCGTCCACCTCCGCGGCCTCGTAGAGCTCCTGGGGGATGGACTGCAGCGCGCCCAGCGCCACCACCATCATGAAGGGGAATCCCAGCCAGGTGTTGGTGGCCACGTTGGCCGCGAAGGCCGTGGAGAACTTCGTGAACCAGCTCACCGGCTCCAGCCCCAGCGCCACCAGAAGGCCGTTGATGGCTCCGAACTGGCGGTGGAACATGCCCTTCCACATGAGCGCGGTGATGTAGTTGGGCACGGCCCAGGGGATGATGAGCAGCACCCGGTAGACACCCCGCAGCTTCAGCAGCGGATCCTTCAGCAGCAGCGCCAGGAACAGGCCGATGCTGACGTGGAGCACCACGTTGACCAGCGCCCACAGGAGCGTCACGGCCAGCGTGAAGTAGAAGGACAGCGGCTCGGTGATGCTGTAGCCGCGGCTGGCCAGGATGTCCACGAAGTTGGCCAGGCCCACGAAGGAGTACTCACCGGCCTCGTGGTGGAAGAGCGACAGGCTCAGGCCCACCACGAAGGGGACGAACACCAGCACCACGATGCCGGCCGCCGCGGGCGCGATGTACGCCGCTGCTTGTGCAACATCTGGGTAACGATGCTTGAAGGGCAGCGTCGCCGCGGGCCGCCGCAACACCCAGACGGAGCCGCCCAGCGCCATGACGCCCACCAGGCCCAGCCACGGCAGCAGGCTCGCCTCGGGGGGCCGCTCACGGTGCAGCGCGCGGTAGCGCCGGTCCGCCAGCGCGCCCGCGTCCTCCGGCAGGGTGCCGCCTTGGAGCACCGCGCGCAGCGCCAGCTTCATGGGCTCCCACACGCGGGCCATCTCCAGCGTGTTGGGCATGGGCGTGGCGTGACGGGCGGCCTCGCGGAAGGACGAGATGAGCGTGTCCTCCTGCACCTCGCGCAGCGTGTACGCGGCCACGTCCGCGGGAATCTGGCGGCCCACCGTGGCGCGCACGCGCGAGGCCTCGCCCAGGGAGATGAAGCGCGCCAGCGCCTGCGCCTGCTCGGCCTTGGCGGTGCGCGACGACACATAGGCCGTCTCCACGCCCAGGAAGGGGCGGATGGGGATGCCCGTCTCGCTCACCTGGGGCAGGCCCACCACGCGGTAGTCCACCTCCGGCGCGATTTCGCCGGCGAACCAGGGGCCGCTGATGACCATGGCGGCGCGGCCGTCGTTGAAGAGGCTCTTCACCAGCGCGCCCGAGGCCTCCTGCGGGATGAAGCGCCGGTCCTGCAGCCCCTTCACGAAGGCCAGCGAGCGCGCCATGCCCTGCGTGTCGAAGCTCGCGCGTCCCGAGGCGTCGAACAGCTCGCCGCCGAAGCCGAAGAGGAAGCCCGCGTGGAAGTAGAAGTCGCCGCTCTCGTACGCCATCCCGAAGCGGCCCGCGTCCGCGTCCGACAGGGCGGGCAGCATCTCCAGCAGCGCCTCCGTCGTCGTGGGCGGCTGGGGCACGAGCCTCGTGTTGACGTAGAGCGCCAGCGACTTGAGCGACATCGGATAGCCGTACACCTGGCCATCCACCTCCAGCGCCTCCACGGCGTTGGGGAAGTAGTCCTCGCGCACGAGGCCGCGGGCGGGCGCCACCAGGTGCTGCGCGTGGAAGTTGCGCAGCCGCTCGTGGTTGAAGATGAAGACGTCCGGGCCCACGCCGTGGGGAATGGCGTTGGTCAGCTTGGCGGCGTACGCGTCATAGGGCAGGGCGAGCAGCTCCACCTGCACGCCCGTCTTCTCGGTGAACAGCGCCGTGGCCTGGACCAGCGACAGCTCCTCGCCGCCCCGGTACGCGTGCCACAGCCTCAGGGGGCGGGCATCCTCCGGGGCCGCCCGCGCGCCGAACGCCGCGGCGAGCAGCGCGAGCACGAGCCAGTGCTTCAAGACGCCACCTCCGCCGAGACATCCAGCGAAGCTCGCTGCTCCGGGTGGCGCAGCGCCGCCGCGCCGTCCTCGGTGAAGACGTGCAGCGCATCCGCCACGGGGGCCAGGAACACCTTGTCGCCCACCGAGACGTTCACGCCCTTGTCGAAGCGCGCCGCCACCGGGCCTGCTTCCGTCGTGACGAAGGCGTAACCGTCGAAGCCCAGGCGCTCCACCGCGTCCACCGTGCCGGCCAGGGGCCCCTGCGCCGCCACGCGCAGGTCCTGGGGCCGCAGGCCCAGCAGCACCCGGGCGTGCCCGGCCGGAACGTCCGCGGGGCAGGGGAGGGTGAAGCCCTTGCCGGTGAACCGGGCGCCGTCCCGCGACGCCTCCAGGAAGTTCATGGCGGGCGAGCCGAGGAAGCCCGCCACGAACCGGTTGGCGGGGCGGTTGTAGAGGTCCAGCGGCGGGCCCACCTGCTGGAGCAGCCCGCCGTTGAAGACGGCCACGCGGGTGGCCAGCGTCATGGCCTCCACCTGATCATGCGTGACGTAGATCATCGTCGCGCCCAGGCGGCGGTGGAGCCGGGCCAGCTCGCCGCGCATCTGGACGCGCAGGGCGGTGTCCAGGTTGGAGAGGGGCTCGTCGAAGAGGAAGACCTTGGGCCGCCGCACGATGGCGCGCCCCATGGCCACGCGCTGCCGCTGCCCGCCCGACAGGGCCTTGGGCTTGCGCTCCAGCAGGTGGCTCAGCTCCAGCATCCCCGCGACCTCCTGCACGCGCGACGCGATCTCCGCGGCGGGGAACTTCCGGAGCGTCAGGCCGAAGGCCAGGTTCTCCTGCACCGTCATGTGCGGGTAGAGCGCGTAGGACTGGAACACCATGGCCACGTCACGATCCCGCGGCGCGACGTCATTCACCCGGGCGCCGCCGATGCGCACCTCGCCCGCGTCCACCTGCTCCAACCCCGCGATGAGCCGGAGCAGCGTCGTCTTCCCGCAGCCGGACGGGCCGACCATCACCAGGAATTCACCTTCCCCCACCTGAAGATCCACGCCCTTCACGATGAGGTTCTGGCCAAACGACTTCTTGATCCCACTCAGGGTGACTTCGGACAAAGTCGTGCTCGGAATTTTATAGGGGAGACGGCCGCACACATTACCCGGAGGCCTCGTGTTTGCCCAAACCTCCTTGGTTCCACGCACTGCGTCATCTGTGCGTGTAAGGCACTGAACGGAGCGCGTCTCCCGAGCGGAAACCCGGGGGCTGCCTTGTCAGGGGCGGAAGGCGCTTGTTATGGAAGCGGAGTTTTATTGCCGGGCCGAGTCATGTCCGGACCTCGAGGTCAGCCTACCTGATGCGCACTCCCAGAATGTCCCGCTTCGTGGGCGCGGCGCTGTCCACCGCCCTGCTCGTCACTGGCTGTAGCGAGAGCGATTACGTCCGGCTGTACCACGGCGAAGCCCGGGCCCCGAGCTACTCCGTGGATGACATCGAGTCCATGCGGTACATCGGGCCCACCTTCGTGGACAAGGGGGTCAATTTCACCCTGTACTCGGAGAACGCCACCCGGCTGGAGCTGCTCCTCTTCGAGGATCCGGAGAGCAACCGCCCGGCGCGCACCTACCAGATGACGCGCTACGGGGACGTGTGGAGCGTCTACGTGGAGGGCGTGGGCCTGGGCCAGCACTACGGCTTCCGCGCCTGGGGTCCCAACTGGGAATATGATCCGAACTGGTTCCCGGGCTCCATCCACGGCTTCAAGGCGGACGCGGACGCCTACGGCAACCGCTTCAACCCGAACAAGCTGCTGACGGATCCGTACTCCAAGGCGCTGCACCGCGATCACGACTGGAGCAAGGGCAGCACGGCCAGCGGCCCCGCGCGCAACGAGGTGACGTACGCGGCGTCCTCCAAGAGCGTGCTCGTGCAGAGCACCTATCCGTGGAGCGACGCCGAGCGTCAGTGGCGCGCCAACCGCCAGGACGAGAACTGGGAAGGCCACGGCTGGCAGGACCTCATCGTCTACGAGGTCCACGCCAAGGGCTTCACCGCCGACCCCGCCAGCGGCGTGCGCTTCCCGGGCACCTACCGCGGCTTCGGCGAGAAGGCCGCGTACCTGGCCGAGCTGGGCATCACCGCGGTGGAGCTGCTGCCCATCCACGAGAAGCCGCTGGACGGTGGCTACTGGGGCTACCAGACCATCAACTTCTTCGCGCCCGAGCTGTCGTACGCGGCCCACCGCGAGCCGCACCAGGTCATCGACGAGTTCAAGTGGATGGTGGAGCAGCTCCACAAGCACGGCATCGAGGTGATTGTCGACGTCGTCTACAACCACACCGGCGAAGGCGGGCTGTGGCGCGAGAAGCTGGAGACGGACGACGTCCTGCCCGGCGAGCCGCTCGAGTCCCTGGACCCGGCGGAGACCGCGGGCCTGTACTCGTTCCGCGGCATCGACAATCAGGCGTACTACGCGCTCAACCCGGACCGGCGCACGTACTGGAACAACACGGGCGTGGGCAACCAGACGCGGCCCAACCACCGGCCCACGCGCAAGCTCATCATCGACAGCCTGCGCTTCTACGTGGAAGAGCTCCACGTGGACGGCTTCCGCTTCGACCTGGCGCCCATCCTGGGGGAGCGCGACGGCGACTACAACCGCTGGGATGATCCGCGCAACACGGTGCTCCAGGACGTCATCGACGACCCCGTGCTCCAGAAGTACAACACCCGCATCATGGCCGAGCCGTGGAGCGCGGGCGGCTGGTACTGCATGCCGCTGGGGGAGTTCCCCAACTCCCAGACGCAGCCGGGCAACGGCTGGTACGAGTGGAACGGCCGCTTCCGTGACTGGTGGCGCGCGTTCATCAACCAGGACGGCTGGAAGCTCAACTCCAACGAGGGCTCGCTGTGTGGCCGGCCCGGCACGGTGGACGGCGGCTTCCTGATGTACGGCAGCCAGGAGTGGTTCGAGCGCAATGGCCGGCGCCCGTACCACTCCATGAACTTCCTCACGGTGCACGACGGCTTCACGCTGTATGACTTGTTCGCCTACGACGAGAAGCAGAACCGCTGCGGTCCGCTGAACCCGGTGTGCTGCGACAACCCCAACAGCCCCTTCTGCGACAAGGTCAGCGGCGAGGAGCACAACCGCTCGCGCAACTGGGGCCCCATTGGGGACGAGCGCGCGGAGAGCATGCGCCGGCAGATGATTCGCAACTCCTTCATGGCCATGCTCATCAGCCACGGCACGCCCATGCTCCTGGGCGGCGACGAGTGGATGCGCACGCAGCTGGGCAACAACAACGCCTACTCCACGCTCTCCGACAACCCGTTCAACTGGTACCAGTGGGGCGCGTACCTGGCGCGCGACGAGCGTCACCGCATGTTCGAGTTCGTGAAGGCCGCCATCCGCGTGCGCAAGGAGCACGCGTATGCCTTCGCGCCGAAGGAGTACGGCAAGGGCGCGCCGCTGGCCTGGAAGAGCGCCCAGAACACCGAGGCGGCGTGGGACAGCAAGCAGTTGATGATTCACTACCACGACGCGTCCTACGGGCCGGAGTTGCTGGTGCTCATCAACATGGAGCCGCGCGCGGTGGAGTTCACGCTGCCGGAGGGCCGCAAGTGGACGCGGCTCATCGACACGCAGGCCTACTTCGACAGCCCCACGTATCTGTCGACGGTGGGCTTGGACAACCGCGCCACGGGTAACTCGTGGCTCGACAATCCGTCACCCGTGAACGGCACGACGTACGGCATGCCGGAAAGAACCATCGTCATCCTGCGCGCGGAGTAGGGCAGGCAGCCAGGTTGCGCTATAAGCAGGGCCCGCTCATGCGAGTCCTGCCATTGCGCCTCGGCGCCCTCCTGCTGACCCTCCTCCCGTTCGTTGCCCTGGCCGACGCTCCAAGAGATCGCTTCGGGGCCGCGGGTTACTTCCGAATCATGACCCGCCCGGACTTCTCGGGCGGCTCCGGTCAGCTGGGCTACTACTGGCTCTACGGCCGACTCCTCAACGAGAGCCCCTACGGCGAGCTCAACCTCCGGCTGGACGCGCTCCAGGCCACGCCGGGGAGCGACGAGGTGTGGGCCGAGGTCCACTCGCGTATCTCCGGCACGTCCTTCCGCTCCGCGGACCCGGGCAACGGCTCGCTCATCAACTTCGCCGCGGACTACCTCTTCGTCCGCGCCGGCAACATCCTGCTGGACCGCGTGACGTGGCAGCTGGGCACGCTCGAGGACCGCTGGAACGACCTGCACATCTACGACCAGCGTCCCGGCACGCTGCTCTGGGACACGGTCGGCCTGTCCGGCATCTACCAGGGCGACCGCTACGACGTCCTGCTGGCGGTGGGTGACAGCGGCTACACGCTGCGGCCCCGGAACTACAACACGGTGCTCACCGGCGCCGCGTCGTTCCGCTACCGGCTCATCCCCGGCCACCTCGAGGTGGGCATCCGCGGCCAGGTCGGCTACGAGCCCGCGGTGCGCGGCAACCGGAACGCGCTCTACGCGTCTCCGAACGTGAACTACGAGGACTTCGCGCGGCGCGAGGTGGTGCAGCGCTACTTCGAGGCCAACCCCGGCCAGGAGGACCTGGTGCCGAACCTCCGGGCGCGCAGCGCCCTGTCCTACCGGGCCATGGGCTACGTGGGCTTCGGCGGGGTGGGGCCGCTGGTGTGGAGCAACCTGTACCTCACCTTCGAGAAGCGCCACCCGATGCTCTCCTACCAGGAGAACTTCCGGGGCCGCGACTGGACCGTGTACATCGCGGACCAGACCGACGAGCGCTACGACGCCAACATCGGCAACGAGGCGTACCTGAAGATCATCCCCGACAAGCTCGAGGCGTTGTGGGGTGTGTGGGCCGGCACCTCGTTCAACCTGGACAACAAGATCATGGCGGGCGAGGACAACCGCGTCATCGCCTCCACGGTGCTCCGTCTCCAGTACTTCCTCACCGACAAGGTCCACCTGCTGGTGGAGAGCAGCATCGCGCGTGAGAAGAGCCTGAACGGCAACCTCTACCGCAACCACGTGGACTCGGTGTTCACCAGCACGGGCGGCAGGGCGGACTCGCGCGGCCTCGAGTTCGGTGACAGTGACACGCGCGACACCTGGCAGTTCAAGGCGGGTGTGGTGCTCAACCCCACGGGCCGCAGCATCTACGCGCGCCCCAGCCTGCGGCTGCTGTACGGCCTCCAGCGCTCCAGCCAGCACGCGGCGTTCGGGAACTCCTTCGTGGACAGCCTGGACCAGTACAACGTTTACGTCGGTCCCGAGCGCCACTGGCACTCGGTGGTCGCCATTGAGGCCGAAGGATGGTTCTGAGAAAGCGATGGGGCGTGGTGCTGTCCTTCTCCGCGGCGGTGGCCGCGGTGGCGCTCGCGGCGTGTCTGCCTCGCGCGGCGCCGCCGCCCCTGGCGCCGAGCGGCACCGTGGTGGCGGTGGCCTACATTCGGGATGACGCGCGGCGGGCCGGTGTGGTGGCGGATGTGCCGGAGGGCTTGAAGCAGCGCATCGCGGAGACCCTGGCCAGGCGCAACCTGCGGGCGGAGGTGATTCCCTACGCGGACTACGCCGCGTACTACGCGAAGGTGCGCGACTCGCAGCGCCGCTTCGAGATGATGAAGGCGCTGACCCCCGAGGCGCCGCTGCACCTGCTGGTGGAGACGCGGGTGTCGTTCTTCAGCCAGGTGGGCGGCCGCTTCTCCTGGGACATCGCGGTGCGGACCACGGCCGCGCGCGCGGACTCGCCGATGGCGCCCACCGTCGTCACGCAGGACTACGGCGCGGCGCTCCAGTTCGACCAGCAGCGCGAGGACGACGCGCAGTTGGAAGTCGCCCAGCAGATCGCCGGGCAGGTGGCCGGGCTGTTCGACTCCTTCCTGGCCTCGCCCTTCCTCGTTCCGGACACGGATGGCGGTCCGGGCACGGTGCCGGGGCTCAACGCGCCGGCCGGACCGGGCATCGAGCCGGGCAAGGGCACGCCGCCCGCGCCCCAGCCCTACCGCGGCTCGTGGGAGCCGCCCGAGGGAGACGCGGTCTACTTCGTGATGGTGGACCGCTTCTCCAACGGAGACCCGAAGAACGACGGGGTGGTGGACACGCAGGACGCGCAGGCCTTTCACGGCGGAGACCTGCAGGGCGTCATCGACCGACTGGACGGGCTGCAGCAGCTCGGTGTCCGCACGGTGTGGCTTTCACCCGTCTTCCAGATGCGAACCGACACGTTCTACGGGTACGGCGCCTTCCACGGTTACTGGGTCGAGGACTTCGGCCGCGTCGAGCCCCGCTTCGGTGACGAGGCCCTGCTGAAGACGCTGGCGGCGGAGCTTCGCCGCCGCGACATGCGCCTGGTGCTGGACGTGGTGCTCAACCACGTGGGGCCGGAGACGCGCCTGGCGCGTGAGCGGCCCGACTGGTTCCACGGCCTGGGCCCCATCCAGGATTGGAACGACCCGCGAGAGCTGGTGATGGGCGACGTGCATGGCCTGCCCGACCTCGCGGTGGAGAAGGAAGAAGTGTACGCGCACCTGCTGGCGCACTCGCGCCGGTGGGTGGACGTGCTGAAGCCCGCGGGCTTCCGGTTGGACGCGGTGAAGCACATGCCCACGAGCTTCTGGGCCCGCTACAACGACGACCTTCGGCAGCACGCGGGGAAGGACTTCCTGCTGCTGGGCGAGATGCTGGACGGCGACCCGGTGCTGCTGGCCAACACGATGAAGGAGGGCCGCTTCGGGACGATGTTCGACTTCCCGCTGGCCTTCGGCCTGGTGGAGGTCTTCTGCAAGGACCGGTCGCCGGCGCACCTGGGTGCCGTCCTCTCCAATGACCGGCTGTACCCCGCGCCCGGCGCGCTGGTGACGATGCTGGACAACCACGACCTGCCCCGGGTGATGAGCGAGTGCGGCGGGGACGTGGAGCGGGTGAAGCGGGCGCTGGCGGTGCAGCTCACCGCGCGGGGCGTCCCGGCGCTCACCTACGGCACCGAAGAGGGGCTGACGGGCGCGAAGGAGCCGGAGAACCGGGGCGACATGCGCTTCACCCAGCACCCGCTGCGGACGTGGATTGGTGGATTGCTGGCGCTGCGCCGTGGCAGTGAGGCCCTCCAGCGTGGCGAGACGATGGTGCTCGCCGCCCGGGAAGACCTCTTTGCCTACGCGCGCGTCACCGCCCAGGAGGCCGTCGTCATCGCGGTGAACGGTGGCGACAGTGTCGCTGACGTCGCGCTGCCCTCCGAGTTCACGGGCGCGCGGCTGGAGCCCCTGGCCGTGGCGCCGCCGGCGCCGGGCGCGTCCCCGGACACGGTGCGGGTGGGCCCGGGGCAGGTGGCGCTGGCGAAGCTGACGCCTGTGGCGCGCGGCGGTTTCTCCGCGGCGGCGAAGCTGGCGGGCCTGCGGTGGCGCGGCGGGGGCGTGCGGCGCACGGTGGAACTGTCCGTGGCCGACCCGAGCCTCCGTCTGGTGGGCAGCGGGCCGGAGCTCGGCGGCTGGAAGCCCGAGCGCTCGCTCCGTTCGGGGCCGGACGGCTTCACGCTGTCGCTGCCCGTGGGCGCCGTCTTCGAGTACAAGCTCCTGCGCGACAACGCCTCCGGGAAGTTCGACTGGGAGGCCGGTAAGAACCGCCTGCTCGTCGTCTCCGAGGGCACCGAGCCATTGCGCCAGACGCTGGCGTGGAGCCAGCGCTGACCTGTTTCCCCTCGCCTCGCCTGGAGCGGGGCCCACTCCGAGGTCCGAAGTGAACGACCGACTCCTCCGCGCGGCGCGCCGCCAGCCCACCGATACGACGCCCGTGTGGCTGATGCGTCAGGCGGGCCGCTACCTGCCCGAGTACCGCGCCATCCGCGGCAACATCGCCTTCCTGGACCTGTGCAAGCACCCGGACCTGGCCGCGGAAGTCACGGTGCAGCCGGTGACGCGCCTGGGCGTGGACGCGGCCATCATCTTTTCGGACATCCTCATCCCCGTGGAGGCCATGGGCATCACCCTGGAGCTCGGGGACAAGGGGCCGCACTTCCCCAACCCCGTGCGCACCGCCGCGGACATCGACAAGCTGGGCGTGCCCGACCCCGTGGAGGGCACCGGCTTCGTGGCCGAGGCCATCCGCCGCACGCGCAAGGCGCTGAACGACTCGGTGCCCGTCATCGGCTTCGCGGGCGCGCCCTTCACCCTGGCCGCGTACATGGTCGAGGGCGGCGGCTCCAAGAGCTACATCCTCATCAAGCGGCTGATGTTCGAGCAGCCCGAGCTGGCGCACCGCCTCTTCGGCAAGCTCACCGACACGCTCATCCCCTACCTGAAGATGCAGGTGGAGGCGGGCGCGAGCATCGTCCAGATTTTCGACTCGTGGGGCGGCGAGCTGTCGCCGTGGGACTACGAGCGCTTCTGCATTCCCTACCTCAAGCGCATGGTGTCCGAGCTGAAGGCCACCGGCGTGCCCGTCATCGTGTTCGGCGTGGGCATGTCCACGCACCTGCAGCTCCTCAAGAGCACGGGCGCGGATGTGGTGGGCCTGGACTGGACGCTGCCCGCGGACGAGGGCCGGAAGGTGCTGGGGTCGGACGTGGCGATCCAGGGCAACCTGGACCCGCTGCACCTGTTCCTCCCCCGCGAGGAGCTGGACGGCCGCGTGAAGGACATCCTGCGCCGCGCCGGCCCCGTGGGGCACATCTTCAACCTGGGCCACGGCATCCTCCCGCCCACGGACCCGGACTCCGCGAAGTTCCTGGTGGAGGCCGTCCACCGCCACGGCGTGGCCCTGCGCCAGGGCACGCTGGGGGCCTAGGGTCGCCTTCACCCCCCACGGGCTGCCTCCCGTGGCGAGTGTCCACCGATTGATTTTTGAATCAATGGACGATTGACGCGGCGCATTGTCGCTCGTTAGATGCCCGCCTCCCGACTTCGCTGGAGGTGAGGCACACATGGCAAGCGAGAAGCGCAACGGCCCCCGGAGGGTGGCCATCGTCCGCGGCCTGCGGACCCCGTTCGTGAAGGCGGGCTCCGTCTTCTCCGGGCTGACGGCGTTGGACCTGGGCCGCATGGTGGTCCAGGAACTGGTCCAGAAGACGGACCTGGACCCGAACGTCATCGACCAGGTGGTGTTCGGCCAGGTCATCCCCACGCTGACGGCGCCGTCCATCGCCCGCGAAGTGGTCATCGCGGCGGGGCTGCCCAAGAAGATTGACGCCTTCACGGTGTCGCGCGCGTGCGCCACGTCCATCCAGGCGATGACGACGGCGGCCAACGCGATTGCCACGGGCGAGGCGGACGTCATCATCGCCGGCGGCACCGAGTCCATGTCGGACGCGCCCATCTTCACCAGCCGGCCGCTGGCCCACGCGCTGGTGGCGGCGTCCAAGGGTCGCTCGCTGCCGGACAAGCTCAAGCCCTTCCAGCGCCTCAAGGCGAAGGACTTGCTGCCGGTGCCCCCGGCCATCGCCGAGTACTCCACCGGCATGACGATGGGGGAGAGCGCGGAGAAGATGGCCAAGGAGAACGGCATCTCCCGCGAGGAGCAGGACCGCATCGCCTACAACTCGCACCGCAACGCGGCCAAGGCGTGGAAGGACGGCCTGTTCGACAACGAGGTGATGCACGTCGTGGTGCCGCCGAAGTTCGACAAGACGGCCGAGCGCGACAACATCGTCCGGGAGGACTCCAGCATGGAGGCCCTGGGCCAGCTCAAGCCGGCCTTCGACCGCAAGTACGGCACGATTACGGCGGGCAACGCGTCGCCGCTGACGGACGGCGCGGCGGCGCTGCTGCTGATGAGCGAGGAGAAGGCGCGCGCGCTGGGCTACGAGCCGCTGGGCTTCCTTCGCAGCCACGCCTACGCGGCCACGGACCCGGGCGACCAGCTGCTCCAGGGGCCCGCCTACGCGGTGCCCACGGCGCTCAAGCGCGCGGGCCTGACGCTGGCGGACATCGACCTGGTGGAGATGCACGAGGCCTTCGCCGCGCAGGTGGCCAGCAACATCCAGGCGCTCGCGTCGCAGGCCTTCGCGAAGAAGGCGGGCTGGAGCGCGCCGGTGGGTGAAATCGACCGCGAGCGGCTGAACGTGACGGGTGGCTCCATCGCCATCGGTCATCCCTTCGGGGCCACGGGGGCGCGCATCGTCACCCAGGCCCTCAACGAGCTGAAGCGTCGGAACAAGAACACGGTGCTGTGCACCGTCTGCGCGGCCGGCGGCCTGGGCGCCGCCGTCATCCTGGAGCGTGCGTGATGGCCACCAAGGCTGAAGAGCTCGAGGCGAAGCAGGGCTTCTCGTACCAGGTGGAGAACGGCGTCGCCGTCATCACCTTCGATTTGCCGGACGCCCCGGTGAACACGCTGTCGCCGGAGACGGGCGAGGCCTTCCTGCGCGTCATGTCGCGCGCGGAGCGGGAGCCCGAGGTGAAGGCCGTCGTCTTCACGTCCGGCAAGAAGGACTCGTTCGTCGCCGGGGCGAAGATCGACTTCCTGCAGACCATCAAGACGGCGGAGGAGGCCACCGCCATCAGCCGCAACGGGCAGGAGGGCTTCGACGCGCTCGACGCCTTCCCCAAGCCTGTCGTCGCGGCCATCCACGGCGCCTGTCTGGGCGGCGGCCTGGAGTGGGCGCTGGCGTGTGACTATCGCATCGCCACCGACAGCCCGAAGACGTCGCTGGGCCTGCCGGAGGTGCAGCTCGGCCTGATTCCGGGCGCGGGGGGCACGCAGCGGCTGCCAGCGTTGATTGGCGTGCAGGCGGCGCTGGACCTCATCCTCACCGGCAAGAGCCTCAAGCCCGCGAAGGCGAAGAAGCTCGGCGTCGTGGACGAGGTGGTGCCGGTGCCCATCCTGCGTGACATCGCGGTGCGGCGCGCGAGGGAGCTGGCCGACGGCAAGCTGAAGGTGGAGCGCCGCCACGGCCAGGGCTTCAAGGGCGTGGCCCGGGGGGGCAAGGCCAAGGGGCTGGCGGGCTTCATCCAGGGTCTGGCCAACAAGGAGCTCTGGGCCGAGGTGGCGCTGGAGGACAACCCGCTGGGCCGCAAGGTCCTCTTCGACCAGGCGCGCAAGCAGCTGCTGAAGAAGACGCGCGGCAAGTACCCCGCGCCGGAGAAGGCGCTCCAGGTCATCCGCGTGGGCCTGGAGTCCGGGCACAAGGCGGGCCAGGAGGCCGAGGCCAAGGCCTTTGGCGAGCTGGTGGTGTCCGACGTCTCCAAGCGGCTGGTGGAGATCTTCTTCGCCACCACGGCGCTGAAGAAGGAGAACGGCACGTCCAACCCGGACGCGAAGCCTCGCGAGGTGAAGAAGGTGGCGGTGCTGGGCGGCGGGCTGATGGGCGGCGGCATCGCCTATGTCAGCAGCGTGCTCCAGGGCGTGCCCGTGCGCGTGAAGGACCGGGACGACGCGGGCGCGGGCCGGGCGATGAAGCAGGTGCAGTCCATCCTGGACGAGCGCGTGAAGCGGCGCTCGCTCACGCGCCGCGAGGCCACGGCGAAGTCGGCGATGGTGACTGCGGGCACGGACTACAGCGGCTTCAAGTCGGCGGACCTCGTCATCGAGGCGGTGTTCGAGGACCTCAAGCTCAAGCACCGCGTCATCGCGGAGGTGGAGGCCGTCACCGGCGAGCACACCATCTTCGCGTCCAACACCTCCAGCCTCCCGATCACGGACCTGGCGAAGGGCAGCCGGCGGCCGGGGCAGGTCATCGGGATGCATTACTTCAGCCCCGTCCACAAGATGCCGCTCTTGGAGATCATCACCCACGCGGGCACCGAGGACTGGGTGACGGCCACCTGCGTGGAGGTGGGGCGCAAGCAGGGCAAGACGGTCATCGTCGTCAACGACGGGCCGGGCTTCTACACCTCGCGCATCCTCGCGCCGTACATGAACGAGGCCGCGTACCTGCTGGGCGAGGGCGCGGACATCGCGGAGTTGGACAAGGCGCTGGTGGAGTTCGGCTTCCCCGTGGGCCCGATCACCCTCCTGGACGAGGTGGGCATTGACGTGGCGCAGAAGGTGGGCCCCATCATGGAGGCCGCCTTCGGCAAGCGCATGGCGGCGCCCAAGGCCCTGGACAAGGTGGTGGCCGATGGCCGCCTGGGCCGCAAGTCGGAGAAGGGCTTCTACCTGTACGAGGACGGGAAGAAGAAGGAGGTGGACCCCTCCATCTACGCGCTGCTGCCGCATGGCACGGAGCGCCGCTCCTTCGACCGCGCGGAGATGGCCGAGCGCGTGGTGCTGCAGATGGTCAACGAGGCCATCCGCTGCCTGGGCGAGGGCATCCTCCGCAGCGCGCGGGACGGTGACGTGGGCGCCATCTTCGGCCTGGGCTTCCCGCCGTTCCTCGGGGGCCCCTTCCACTACGTGGACAGCCGCGGCCCCGCCGAGGTGCTGCGCAAGCTGGAGCACTTCCACGACAAGCTCGGGGAGCGCTTCATCCCCGCGCCCCACCTGGTGGAGATGGTGAAGGCGGGCAAGACGTTCTACCCGCGCTGAGCCGTCCAGCCGCGCTCCCGGGAGTCCCACGTATCAAGGACTCCCGGGCTTGACCGGAGCCCGCCATTGGCCCGAGCCTCCCGGCCTGAATGGCACGCTCCGCGTCCCGCAGCATCGCCCTGTTCGTCCTCGCCGCCGTGGTGGCCTGTGGCGCCGCCGCCAGCGCGGGGGCCTGGCGCTTCTTCCACAAGGACCCGCGCAACCCCGTGGTCCGGCTCGACGAGTACTTCACCATGGGCTGGGTGGCCTGGGACTCGAGCTGGTACATGCGGATTGCCCAGGAGGGCTACCAGTTCGCGCCGGGGCAGCAGAGCTCGGTGGCGTTCTTCCCGCTCTATCCGCTGCTCATCCGCGCGGTGGAGACGCTGGGCCCCAACGTCTACCAATCCGGGGTGCTCATCACGCTGCTGTGTGGCCCGCTGGCGCTGATTCTCTTCACGCGCTGGGCGCGCACGCTCGCGGACGAGGACACCGCGCTGAAGGCCGGGCTGCTGATGGCCTGCTATCCCTTCACGCTCTACTTCTATGGCGCCATGTACTCGGACGCGCTGTTCGTCCTGTTGGTGGTGACGGCGTTCCTGCTGCTGGAGAAGGGGCACCTGCTGCCCGCGGTGCTGGTGGCGGCGGTGGCCACGGCGGCTCGGCCCGTGGCGCCCGCGGTGGTACTGGGCTTGCTGGTGCGGCGCCTGGAGTGGAAGCACGCGCGTGGGGAGAAGTGGAGCGCGGAGGACTTCCTGCCGGTGCTGTCGGGCCTGGGGTTTGGCGCGTACATGCTCTACTTGTGGCACCAGTTCGGGGACCCGGTGGCGTTCGTGAAGGTGCAGGGCGCGCCGGGGTGGGAGCAGATTCCGGGCTGGCACACGTGGCTGAAGGTGAGCTGGTTCGAGCGCGTGGTGCTCGACCCGCAGGACACGCGCGAGGCGTTCCGGCTGGCGGCGCATGCGTTCTTCACGGTGCTGGCGCTCGCGTTGGTGTGGCCCACGCGCAAGCTGCTCGGCTGGGGGTATGCCGTGTACGTGCTGGCCATCGTGGGGTTGCCGGCGTGGTCCACGAAGGACTTCATGGGCATGGGGCGCTACCTGCTGTCCGCGTTCCCGGTCTTCCTCACCGCGGCGATGCTGCTGCGCGCGCGGCCGATGCTGCTGCGCGGGGCGCTGGCGGTGGGCGCGGCGTCGCTGCTCGTCCTCTCCTGGGCCTTTGGCGCGGACTACTACGTCTCATGAGCACACTCCTCGAGCAGGCCCTCCTTCGCTACGACGGGCTCCCCGTCGCCGAGCGCTTCCACGTTCACGCGCGGGCCTTCTCCGCGCCGTTGTCGGCCATGGTCGCGCGGACGCCCATGGGCGTGGTGGCGGACATCGGCTGCGGGCACGGGCTCTTGTCCACTCTGCTGGCGCTGGAGGGGCCCGGTCGCACCGTGCACGGCGTGGACCCGGACCCGCGCAAGGTGGCCTGGGCCCGGCGGGCGCTCGCGGGGCAGCCCAACGTGCGCATCGAGGAAGGCACCGTGGAGGAGACGCTGGACCGTGGCGCACCCGGGCGCTTCGACGCGGCGGTGGTGTGCGACGTGCTGTACCTGCTGCCGGAGGAGAAGTGGGCCGGGTTCCTCTCCACGGTGCGTGGGTTGCTGAAGCCCGGTGGGCGGCTGCTGCTCAAGGAGGTGGAAGGGGACGGCTCCTGGAAGCACCGCAAGGCGCTGGCGCAGGAGTGGGTGATGGTGTCGCTGCTGGGCCGCACGAAGGCCAGCGGTGGCATGGCGCTGAAGCCTCGCGCGGAGATGACGCGCGACCTGGAGCACGCGGGCTTCTCCGTGCGCGAGGTGGTGGACCTGGGCCAGGGCTACACCACGCCGCATGTCCTCTACGTGGCGGAGCCCAGCGTGCCGTAGCTGTGAAGCTGGACACCGCGCTCGTGCAGCCGCGCCTTCACGCGCGCGCTGGTCAGCGCCTCCAGCTCCGCCTGCCACCCGTAGGTCCAGACCGGGTCCTCGGGAACATGCGGCGCGCCTTCGCCCGGGTGGCACCCCAGCTCGAAGTCGCCTGGGGGCAGCGCGTTCACCACCGCGAGCAGCGCGGCTTCATCCAAGCGCCCCGCCTCGAAGACACCGCCCGCGCTCACCCGTCGAACCCCCGCGCCCGCCCGAGGCGCCGTGCGCGCGAGCACCGTCAGCACCGTCGCCTTCAACGCGGGCCCCGGCGTCCGCAGCCAACCGGGGCGGGGGAGGGCATCCGGCCAGCGCAGGGGCAGCCGCTCCCGCGCGGCGATCGCCTCCACCAACGGACGCACGCCCGGCAGCAGGTGCAGATGCTGATGCCCGTCCAGGTGGTCCACCGCCACGCCCAGCGCCCGAGCCCGTTCGAGCTGCGCGGACAACTCCCGCGCCAGCTCGTCCCGGCGCACCTGCCCCGTCAGCCACGCCCGGGCGAAGTCCGCCCAGCTCCCGCGCATCCGCCCACCCGGCGCCACCGTCGGCACTTCATGCGCGGGCGCCGCCGAGGGCAGCCGCGTGGAGAGCGCGAGGTGCAGTCCCACCGCGAGCCCCGCCTCCCTCGCGCGCGCCGCCGCCGCCGCGGCCGTCGGCCCCGTGGCCAGCAGCGTCGCGCTGGTGACGATGCCGTCGCGGTGCGCGCGCAGGATGCCCGCGTCCAACGAGGCATGGAGCCCCAGGTCATCCGCGTTCACCACCAGCCGCGTGAGCGTGCGCGCCATCCAGGGACTCAGCCTCGCGCCGTGCGGCCGGGAGGCACCACGTGGAGCTGCTGCACGGAAGGCGGCAGCCGCACGGGGTGCACCGGCGGCTCCGGCGAGCGCAGCTTCGGGTAGAGCGCCATCAGCTCCCGCACCATCTTCGCGATGACGGACGGCGAGGCCAGCGTGGACACGCCGCGCGTGCGCGGGAAGTAGTCCACGCCCATCTGGAACACGCGGAAGCCCTGCCGGATGGCCTTCACCACCAGCTCCGCGTCGATGAACGAGCCCTGGCTGTGCAGCTCCATCGACTCCAGCACGCGGCGGTGCATCACCTTGAAGCTGAAGTTGACGTCCTTGATCTGGATGTCGAACAGCGACCGGATGAGCAGGTTGTAGACGTACGAGTAGACGATGCGCTTGGGACCTTCACTGGTGCGGTCGAACCGGAAGGCGCAAATCATGTCCGCCTCCAGGTACGTCATCAGGTGCAGGGCGCGCTCCAGCTCCCGCATGTCCCAGGGCAGGTCCACGTCCGAGTACACGACGATGTCCTTCGTCGACGCCGCCAGGCCCGTGCGCATCGCCCCGCCCAGCTTCAGATTCACGGGGTGATGGATGACTCGCAGCTGGGGGACCTTCTGGGCCAGCGCCTCGCAGACCTCCCGGGTCCGGTCCGTGGAAGCATCGTTGACGACGATAATTTCGAAGTCGTCCGTGAGGGCCGGCAGGACGTCCAGGGCACGGCTCACGGCGCGCTCGACGTAGTCCTCTTCATTCCACGCCGGGAAGAAGAGGCTGATGCTGGGGTATTGGGCCACGGGCGACCTCTGGAGGCGGACCTGCGGAGTTGGCGGCTCGCTAGCAGAGAATCCGGTTTTTATCCAATTGTAGGGGTCGCACTTCGTCGCACGCCTGTGCTACCGTGAAAGCACCATTTTGCGGGGACACTGTGAACTCCAGGCCCTTCACCCTGCTGGTAGTGGATGACTCGCAGTCGACGTTGCCACGTTTGGCCCGAGCCCTGGGCCCGGAGGACTTCGCCCTCCGAATCACCGCGCACGGCCCGGAGGTGCCGAGACTCGCGCAAGAGGTGTCCTTGGTCGTCTTGTGCCCGGGCGAGGACGTGCCTGGCAGCCTGGCGCTGCTGGAGCGGCTGACCCCGGGGGACGGCGCGCTGGGCCCCCCGGTGCTGCTCCTGGCGCCCCCCGAACCCCGGCAGACCTGGGTGGAGGCGCTTCGGCGTGGCGCCGAGGTCGTTTTTGACCCATGGGCCCCGGAAGAACTGCTCGCCCGGGTGCATCGCGCCCTGGCCGTCCATGCCCGGATGGAGGCACTCGCCACCCAGGTGGGGGAGCTCCAGCGGCTGTCCGCCACGGATGGCCTCACCGGGGTGCACAACCACCGGCACTTCCAGGAGCGGCTGCGGGAGGAGTTCCGCCGCGCCCAGCGTTATGACGACGCCCTGTCGCTCATCCTGCTGGACCTGGATTACTTCAAGGATATCAACGACAAGTACGGCCACTCCGCCGGGGACGGGGTGCTGCGCGAGGTGGCCGGCGCCCTCACCCGAGGGGTGCGCGAGACGGACCTGGTGGCCCGCTATGGCGGGGAGGAGTTCGCGCTGCTGCTGCCGCGGACGCACTTCACCGGGGCCCTCACCGTCGCCGAGCGCGTCCGCCGGGAGCTGCGCGCCTTGAAGCTGGAGGTGGACGGGGCCCTGCAAGTCACCGCGTCGCTTGGGGTTTCCAGCTTCCCCCACCGCACGGTGCTCAGCCCCGAGCAGCTGCTGCTGACCGCCGACGAGGCCCTCTACCAGGCCAAACGGGACGGGAGGGATCGCATCTGCCTACATCCCCAGCTCCCCATCGGTCCCCCCGGAACCTAGGCCCGGGTCAAAGACCCGGGGTCTGATTTGACCCATTTGGTGGGGATGGGTCTAATTGGACCCTGTGTTGTTTTGCGCCGTGGAAATGTCAAGGCCCGTGATTCCAGACTGTTGGGCAGGGAGTTTCTGCTGGCAGGGCCATTGCATTTGTCTAGGGGCGGAAACAATCCATGGGTTCTCAAGTCGCACATGTCCACGGTCAACAGGCCGTTTCGCCGCGCGGGCGGCTGCTCCTGGTGGATGACGAGGAGAACATCCTCAAGTCCATCCGCCGGGTGCTCCGGCGTGGCGACTGGGACATCGAGACGGCGACGGACGCCGAGCAGGGCCTGCAGGCGGTGGAGGCGTTCCAGCCCGAGGTCGTCATCTCCGATTTCCGCATGCCGGGGATGAATGGCGTCGACTTCCTCACCCGGGTGAAGCAGCAGGCGCCGCGCGCCCAGCGCATCATGCTGACGGGGCAGGCGGACCAGCAGGCCATCGAAGAGGCCATCAACCGGTCCGAAATCTTCCGGTTCATCTCCAAGCCCTGGAACGACAGCCACCTGGTGCTGACGGTGAAGAGCGCGTTCGAGCAGTACGCGCTCCAGGCGGAGAACGAGCGGCTCTACACGGTGACGCAGGCGCAGAACGCGGAGCTGAAGCTGCTCAACGCGGACCTGGAGGAGCGCGTCGCCCAGCGCACGCGCATGCTGAGCCAGGCCAAGCGCGAGTGGGAGCTGTCCTTCGACTGCATGGAGACGCCGCTGTGCGTGGTGCGCGCGCGCGACTTCGCGGTGCGGCGGGCGAACCTCGCGTACGCGGACGTGGCCGGGCGCTCCATCGAGGAGATTCCCTCCGACACCACGTGCTTCCGCTACCTCTTCGGCCGCAACGAGCCGTGCACGGGCTGCCCGCTGCCGGCGGCGGTGGAGAGCGGCAAGGGCGCGCGCGGCGAGGTCCGCCAGGGCGGGCGCACCTTCGTGGTGGCCGCCTACCCCATGGCCGGGGACGAGCGCGTCGTCTGCACCTACCGGGACGTCACCGAGGAGCAGGCGATGACGCGCCGGCTCATCGAGACGGAGAAGATGGCCGCGGTGGGCCAGCTCGCCGGCGGCGTGGCGCACGAAATCAACAACCCGCTGGGCGGCATCCTGGCCTTCGCGCAGCTGATGTCGCGCGACGCGGGCCGCAGCGACGCGGATTTGGAGTCGCTGGGGCTCATCCGGGAGAGCGCGCTGCGCTGCAAGCGCATCGTGGAGAGCCTCCTGAAGTTCAGCCGCCACAGCCGCGTGGAGGACCGGCGGCCCTTCGACTTGTCCAAGTGCGTGGAGGACGCCGCGGTGCTCTTCCGCGCGCAGCTCAAGTCCATGCCCACGGTGGAGCTGTCGCTGGGCCTCACGGACGGTCTGCCCAAGGTGTACGGCGACCCCGGTCAGCTCGCGCAGGTGGTGCTCAACCTGCTCCAGAACGGTCTCCAGTCGCTGCCTACGCTCGAGGGCAAGCTGACGCTGGTGACGGGGCGCGAGGGCGACCGCTGCTACTTCGCGGTGACGGACACCGGCACGGGCATCGAGGAGAAGCACCTGCCTCGCATCTTCGAGCCGTCGTTCACCACCAAGGCCCCGGGTGAAGGCACCGGCCTGGGGCTCTCCATCGCCTACCGCATCGTCCAGGACCACGGGGGCAGCTTCCACGTGAACACCACGGTCGGCCAAGGCTCCTGCTTCACCGTTTTTCTGCCCATCCCCCTGCAGCTCGAGAGGTTGCCGTGAATCAAGTCAAGCGCGCCAAAGTCCTCGTCGTGGATGACGACTCCGTCGTCCTCAAGGCCGTGACGCAGATTCTCCAGCGCGAGGGCCACCCGGTGGTGGCCATTGACGACGCGGTGGAGGGCCTGACCGCCGCCAAGGACCCCTCCATCGACGTGGTCGTCCTGGACATCAAGATGCCCAACCTGTCCGGCATGGACCTGCTGCGCGGCATCAAGGCCGACCGCCCGGACGTGGAGGTCATCATGATGACGGCCTTCGCCACCGTGGAGACGGCGGTGGAGGCGGTGAAGGCGGGCGCCTACGACTACCTCACCAAGCCCTTCGAGAACATCGACGAGGTCAGCCTCACGGTGGCCAAGGCGGCCGAGCGCAAGGCGCTCAAGGACCGCGCCCGCGCGCTGGAGGAGGCCCTCACGGTCCGCAGCCAGTTCGAGGACCTCATCGGCCAGTCCACGCAGATGCGCTCCGTCTTCAAGCTGGTGGAGACGGTGAGCCACTCCACCGCCACGGTGCTCATCCAGGGTGAGAGCGGCACCGGCAAGGAGCTGGTGGCCCGCGCCATCCACTACCGCAGCGCGCGCAAGGACAAGCCCTTCGTGGCGGTCAACTGCTCGGCGCTGACGGAGACGCTGCTGGAGAGCGAGCTCTTCGGTCACGTGAAGGGCAGCTTCACGGGCGCCACCGGCAACAAGAAGGGCCTCTTCGAGGCGGCCGACGGCGGCACCATCTTCCTGGACGAGATTGGCGACGTGCCCCCGGCCACCCAGGTCCGCCTGCTGCGCGTGCTGCAGGAGGGCGAGGTCAAGCGCGTGGGCGCCAACGAGCCGGTGAAGGTGGACGTGCGCGTCATCGCCGCCACCCACGTGGACCTGTCCCGCGCCAAGGAGCAGGGCAAGTTCCGCGAGGACCTCTTCTACCGCCTCAACGTCATCACCATCGACCTGCCGCCGCTGCGCGACCGCCCCGAGGACGTGCCGCTGCTGGCGCACCACTTCCTCAAGCTCTACGCGTCCAAGGCCGACAAGAAGGTGACGGGCATCTCCCCGCGCGCCATGGAGGCCCTCACCTGCAACCGGTGGACGGGCAACGTGCGTGAGCTGGAGAACGTCATCGAGCGCGCCGTGGTGCTCACCGGCAATGAAGTCATCGACGTGGAGGACCTGCCGCCGGGCTTCCAGTCCGCGCCGCAGCCGGACTCCACCGTCGAAGTGTTCAGCCTCGCGCACCTGCCGTACGCCCAGGCCAAGCGCCTGGCGATGCGCGCCTTCGAGCGCCGCTACCTGTCCGCCCTGCTGGAGAAGAACAACCAGAACGTCTCCAGCGCGGCGCGCGCGGCGGGCGTGGACCGCTCCAACTTCCGCCGCCTGCTCAAGCAGTACGAGGTGGCTGGCCGGTCGATGAAGCCCCGCGTGGCCCAGGCGGACGACGCGGAGGCGCTCGAAGCGGCGTCCTGACGTGTGTCAGCAGGCGGGCACCCCGGCATTTCGCATGAGCGCCGGGGGGCCGCCTGGACTAGAACCCAGGGTTGCGTGCAGACCCTGGCAATCGTCGCGAAGAGGGACAAGCCCGAGGCGGTAGCGCTCGCGGCTCAAATCCGTGAGCGGTACCCCCACCTGACGGTGCTGGCGGACCGCACCCTGGCCCACGCCCTGGGCTGGCCTCGGGTGGAGGACCGGGAGCTGGTGTCCCGGGCGGACCTGATGGTGGTGCTGGGCGGTGACGGCACGCTCATCTACGCGGCCCGTCTCCTGGGTGGCCGGGGGGTGCCGATTCTCGGCGTCAACCTGGGCAGCCTGGGCTTCATGACGGAAGTCCCGGTGGAAGAGCTGGACCCCATGCTGGAGCAGGTGCTCGCGGGGCGCTTCCAGGTGGACTCCCGGATGAAGCTCACGTGCCGCCTGCTGCGGGGGGGCCGGACGCTCATCGAGGACGAGGTCCTCAACGACGTGGTCATCAACAAGGGCGCGCTGGCGCGCATCGCCGACCACGAGACGGCCATCGATGGGGTGCCCATCACCACGTACAAGTCGGACGGCGTCATCCTGGCGACGCCCACGGGCTCCACGGCCTATTCGCTGTCCGCGGGCGGGCCCATCGTCCATCCGTCGGTGGACTGCACGGTGCTGTCGCCCATCTGCTCGCACGCGCTCACGCAGCGCTCCATCGTCGTGCCGGCGGACCGGACCATCCGGGTGACGCTGCGCAGTGAGACGGCGGACACGTACCTCACCATCGACGGGCAGACGGGCCACGGCCTCCAGGGCGGGGATTGCATCGAGGTGGTGCGCTCGCCCAACCGGGTGAACCTGGTGCGCAACCCGAAGGTGGCCTACTTCTCCATCCTCCGGCAGAAGCTCCACTGGGGCGAGCGCTGAGGGGCGCACGGCTTTCGTGTTCCTGCTCCTGTCGAAGGTGTTGGACCTGCTGCTGGCGCCGCTGACCTGGGCGCTGCTGCTGTGGCTCGCGGGCGGGCTGCTGCGCCGGCGCGCGCGGCTTTCGCGGGGGTTGAGCGTGCTGGGCGCGGGGGTGCTGTACGCGTTCTCCACGGAGCCGGTGGCCATGGGGCTGATGCGGGCGACGGAGGCGGGGGCGGTGAATCGCTTCCAGCCCGGCGTCACGTATGACGCGGTCATCGTCCTGGGCGGAGGGTTGGACCCCGCCGCCACCGAGCGCGCGGGCGTGCCGGAGTACAACGCGGCGGCGGAGCGGGTGCTGCGGGGCTTCGAGCTGCTGCGCGAGGGCAGGGCGCGGCAGGTGCTCATCTCGGGCGGCTCCTTGGACCCCCGGCCCGAGGCCGTGGTGGAGGCGGAGGTCCTGTCGCGGCAGCTCCAGCAGTGGGGGATTCCGGCCGAGCGCATCGTCCAGGAGGGGCGCAGCCGGAACACGCGGGAGAACGCGCTGGAGTCCGCGCGCATCATCGAGGCGCGCGGCTGGAAGTCGCTGCTGCTGGTGACGAGCGCCGCGCACATGCCTCGCGCGGCGGGCTGCTTCGCCGCGGTGGGCTTGCGGCCGGACACGTTGCCGGTGGACGTGCGGGCGTCCAACTCGCCGCTGCGGCGCATGAGCTGGCTGCCGAGGGCCGGGGCGCTGAATGTGAGCACGGACGCGCTGCGCGAGCTGGCGGGGCGCGTCGTGTATCGCCTGCGCGGCTGGACGGTGGAGTAGGCCCGTTCTCTCGGCTGAGTTGGGCGGGCGCCTTGTTTGAGCGCGTCAGGCGCAGCTCCCGAGTCGCGGGCAGGAGCCCGCTCATGCGGCTGGGCGGGGCGGCGTGCGTCAGGGCGGGGAGCCGTGCTTGAGCGCGTCGGGCGCAGCTCCGGAGTGACTCCCGAGTCGCGGGCAGGAGCCCGCTCATGCCGGGCTCCGTTTCACGCGACGCTGGTTTCACAGCAGGGAGCGCCACACTCCAGGCGGAACTCCCGCTGTACCCCGCCGGCTACTTGAGCGGAGCGGGCGGCTGCCGGGCATCCGGCGCCAGCGCGCCGCTGCCGCGCCGGGAGATGCGTCCCCCCGCCTGGGCATGCGGTGACGGCGTGCCTGTCCGGAACGCCTCCGCCAGGACATCCAGCGGCGAGTGCCCGTTCACCATCGCGGGCGTGGACGGTTGGTTCTTCAGCATGTCGTAGCCGTCCTTCCCGCTGGCGAGGAAGCTCAGCGTCGCCAGCCGATACGTCGCCGCCGCGTCCAGCGGCTTGCCGCCCACCGTCACGCCCAGCACGCGCTGGCCCGCGGGCCGGTCCGCGTCGAAGGTGAACTCCATGCCGGACACCTGCGGGAACCGGCCCGGGCGCGAGTCCTCACGGCTCAAGCTGACGCCATTCTCCAGCGCCGCGCGCAGCGTGGAGCCCTTCACCTCCAGCACCACCAGCTCGTCCGCGTACGGAAGGATGGAGTGCAAATCCCGCCGCGTCACGCCGCCCGCCGGCAGCACCGCGTCCGCGCGCAGGGCCCCGCCATTGACCAGCGCCACGTCCGCGCCCGCCGCCGCGCGGAAGGCGTCCGCCACGAAGGAGCCCAGGTTCGTCTCGCGCGTGCGCACCTCTGCGGCCCGCGCATCCAGCGCCACGGGCGTGCGGCCCACGTGCTCGGACAGCTTGTTGAACAGCGCCGCGTACGGCTGCATGGCCGCGTTGAACGCCGCGTCCTCCGGCACCTGCCGCGTCACCGGGAGCGTCTGCCAGGTCACCTGCCGCACCTGCGCCGTCGCCGAGTCCACGTCCAGCGTGAGCCGGCCCAGCTCCACCGCGTCCGCGGCCACCTTGAAGATGGGCGTCCCCGTGGTGTGGTCCTCCAGCGCATCGTGGTCATGCCCACCGAGCACCACGTCCACCTTCACGCAGCGGGCGAGGGCCCGGTCCTGGTCCGCCGTCTGGTGCGTGAGCGCCACGATGACCTGGGCGCCGTCCTCGCGCAGCTTCGCCACCGCGCCCTGGGCCGCCTCGCACACGTCGCCGAAGTGGGTGTCCTTGCCCACCTTGGTGGTCGTCTTCGTCTCGGGGAGCACCACGCCGAACAGGCCCAACTGGATGCCGCCCAGCTCCCGCACCGCGTACGCCTTCACGCCGGTGAAGAGCCCCCCGGCCTTCGTATCCTCCACGTTGGCGCCCAGCCACGTGAAGCGGGACTCGCGGATGCGCTCGCGCAGCACGTCGTCGCCAAAGTCGAACTCGTGGTTGCCCAGCACGGCGTAGTCCAGCCCCAGCGCGTTCCAGGCGGCCACCATGTGCCGGCCCTTGAGCTGCTGGCCATCCACCTCCACCAGCGATTCCACGGACGGAGACAGCGTGTCACCCCCCATCAACGTCAGCACGTGGGGGGACTCCCGCAGCACCTGCTGGCGCAAGGTCGCCGCGCGCGCCATGCCGCCCCGCTGGCCGTCGTCCACCGCCTGCACCTGGTAGACGTCCGCGAGGTGCAGCAGCGTCAGGCGAACCGCGCCAGCGGGCGGAGCCGGGGGAGTGGCCGGTGAGGTCGTCGCGCAGCCGCCGGCCAGGACCGCGGCCAGCGCCAGGAGGGCCTCACGTCGGGCCAGCGCTGTCTTCTTCTTCATCGTCCGTCGCTCTCTCTCCAGCGCGCTCCCAGAGCGGAACGCAACGTTGGGGGCCTATCGCACTCAGGGGTGGATGGCGAGCGCCGGGCGACTTCACGCGCCGTGTCACACACGGCCGCCCGCGCGCGGACGGATACATCTGACGCGGCCCGGTATGGTGGAAAGTTACAGATTCCGTGCAGAGCCGTTTGCGCTGGATTCACGCTGGTTGCTAGGACGCTCCCAGACCAAGGGAGGTTGTCATCCATGACGCACAGCAACAGGTGGAGTGCGCTCCTGCTGGCCGGTGTGATTGCCGGCTGCGGAGAGTCCGCGCTCGAAGCGCAGCAGGGTTCCACGGAAGAGACGGCGGTCATCAGCCAGCAGCTCAGCTCGTCCACGCGGCCGGGCATGGGCGCCACCGTCTACAGCGGTGGCACCACGTTCCGGACCTGGGCGCCCATGGCGAGCCGGGTGTTCGTCTCCGGCGATTTCAACGGCTGGGGCACCTGGATTGAGCTGGGCAACGAGTTCAACGGCAACTTCTCCGGCGACGTGGCCGGCGCGGTGAAGGGCCAGAAGTACAAGTTCATCACCCGCAACCAGTGGGGCAGCGACGCGTGGCGGGCGGACCCCCGCTCGGCGTGGCAGGAGAACTCCACCGGCTCCAGCATCATCTACGACCACGGTGAGTACTGGTGGAACGCCCAGCAGTTCAGCACGCCGGGCTTCAACGAGATGATCATCTACGAGCTGCACGTCGGCACGTTCAACGATGCGCCCGGCTGGGGCCCTGGCAACTGGAACAGCGCCATCGCGAAGCTCGACCACGTGCGCGACCTGGGCGCGAACATGGTCAAGGTCATGCCCGCCTACGAGTTCGCGGGAGACTTCTCCTGGGGCTACAACGCGGCCTTCCCGTTCGCGCCGGAGAGCGCCTACGGCCACCCCAACGACATGAAGCGCTTCGTGGACGAGGCGCACATGCGTGGCATCGGCGTCATCTTCGACGTGGTGCACAACCACTACGGCCCCAGCGACCTGCCCATGTGGTGCTACAGCGGCGACTGCCTGGGCTCGGGCGGCGAGTACTTCTACAACGACTGGCGCAAGAGCACGCCGTGGGGCGACACCCGCCCGGACTACGGCCGCCCCGAGGTTCGCGCGTACATCCGCGACTCGATGATGAACCTGCTCCACAACTTCCGGGGTGACGGGCTGCGCTGGGACGCCACCAAGTACATGCGCACGCAGAATGGCAGCGACGCCACCGCCATCCCCGACGCGTGGCGCGTGTTCCGCTCCATCAACCGGGAGATCAACTCCACGCAGCCGTGGAAGATCAGCATCGCCGAGGACTTCGGCGGCGGTGACGCCATCACCAACGCCTCCTCATCCGACACCGCGGGCGGCGCGGACTTCGACTCGCAGTGGGGCGGCGACTTCGTGCACGCCATCCGCGCGGCCGTCATCGCGCAGAACGACAGCAGCCGCGACATGAACGCCGTGCGCACCGCCATCACCCAGCGCTACAGCGGGCGGCACACCGCGCGCGTCATCTACTCGGAGAGCCACGACGAAGTGGCCAACGGCAAGGCGCGCGTGCCAGAGGAGATCTGGCCGGGCAACGCGGGCAGCTGGGCCTCCAAGAAGCGCTCCACGCTGGCGGCGGGCGTCGTCTTCACCTCGCCCGGCATCCCGATGATCTTCCAGGGCCAGGAGTTCCTCGAGGACGGCTACTTCCAGGACACCGACCCGGTGGACTGGGGCAAGAACAGCACCTACAGCGGCATCCGGACGCTGTACCGCGACCTCATCCGCCTGCGCCGCAACTGGAACAACAACACGCGCGGCCTGCGCGGCGGCAACGTCAACGTCCACCACGTGAACAACACCGGCAAGGTGATTGCGTACCACCGCTGGGAGAGCGGCGGGCCCGGGGACGACGTCGTCATCGTCGCCAACTTCAGCGGGACGTACTTCCCCAGCTACAACATCGGCTTCCCGCGGGCGGGCACCTGGTACTCGCGCTTCAACAGCGACTGGAACGGGTACTCCGGTGACTTCGGCAACACGTCCACCGTCAACACCGTCGCCTACAGCGGCGGCAAGGACGGCATGTCGCACAACGCGTCGTTCGCCATCGGGCCCTACTCGCTGGTCATCTTCTCGCAGTAACGCCTGACGGGAGTGGGCGCCCGGGGCCTCGTGTCCCGGGCGCCTTTTTCGTCTCAGACGTTGTAGTGGCGTCCCTGCGCGAGCGGCTCGATGACGCTCGCGGCGGTGTCGAAGTCGTCCGGATAGTGGATGAGCCGCATCCGGGCGCGGAGCTCGGCGGGCAGCGCCGCGAGCTTCTCGTAGGGCGTGTGCACGCCGTAGTTCGTCTCGTGGATGATGAGGTCCGCCGACGACAGCCAGTCGATGAGGCCCTCGTCGAAGGCGGTGTCCGCGCTGTACCCCAGGCAGCGGCCCCCCGCGTGGATGCGCAGCGCGGTGGTGGGCACGTGGTGGTACGTCATCCGGCTCTCGATGAGGAAGGGCCCGTGCCGCACGGACGCCTCGGTGGAGAGCGGCGTGTGCTCGAAGTAGTCGTCGAAGTGCTTGGGGTTGGGCGGCTCGCCGCGCTTCTCGATGAGGCACTCCATGCCCGCGGCCAGGTTGCCTTCCCACAGCCGGTGGGCGACCTCCGGATGGGCGAGCACCTCCAGCTTCCGCTGCAGCACGAAGAAGGAGAAGTAGCCCAGGCTCTCCAGGCCCGACGCGTGGTCCGCGTGCAGGTGCGTGAGGGCCACCGCGCTGACGCGGTCCGCGTCCAGGGGCACGCCGGTGGACTCGGAGGCCTCGCGCATCATCTTGCGGATGGGGTGCGGGCAGTCCACCAGCAGCACCTGGCCCTCGGCCTCCACGGCGAGGCAGGACGAGTAGCGCAGGGCGGAGAAGGCGTCGCCGATACCAAGGGTGATGAAGGACAGGCTCATGCCGGGCTCCGGTGGGTGGGGGCGAGTCGCTCCTGAAGCTTCGCCGCGACGGCCGGTGGACAGAAGGCCGAAACGTCCTCGCCGCGCGCCACGCGCGCCTTGAGTCCGCTGCTGCTCACCTCGGCCAGGTGGGCCTCGGCGGGGAGGAAGAGGGTGGACAGCTCGGGGGCCAGGGCCCGGTTGTTCTGCGCCAGGGTGGTCTCGAACTGGGCGTCCATGGCGCCGCGCACCCCGCGCAGCAGGACGCTGGCGCCAATGTCGCGCGCGAAGTCGACGATGAGCCCCTGGGCATGGGCGACGGTGACGTTGGGGTGGTTCGTCACGGCCTCGCGCAGCAGGGCCACGCGCTCCTCGGCCGTCAGCAGCGTCTGCTTGTCCGGGTTCCTGGCCACCACCACGACGACGTGGCTGAAGAGGCGGGCCGCCTGACGGATGACGGACATGTGCCCGGCCGTGACGGGGTCGAAGCTGCCAGCGTAGACGGCGATGGTCATCACGACACCTCGGGAGTGGCCTCGGGCGCGAGGCTCCGGGGCGGGTGGAAGGTGAGGGCGGCGTACCCCGTGCCCGCGGCGCACAGGAGCGCGGCCAGCGTGAAGTGCGCGGCATACCCGAGCGCCTGCGCGCTGAAGCCGCTCACCGCCGCGGCGGCGCCCGTGGCCAGCACGACCAGCGAGGCCTGGACGGTGTAGTCGGTGGCGGCGTGGTCCGGCCGGCACGCGTCCATCATCGCGGTGAAGATGGCGGCCGTGGCCATGCCGCTGGCCACGTGCTCCACGCCGCAGACCAGCGTGAGCACGGCGGGAGACGTGGCTCCCTGGGCGGCGAGCGCATAGAGCAGCACCGCCCCCGCCTGGATGCCGCCGAAGAGCAGGAGCGCCCGCCGCCGCCCGAGCCGCACCACCAGCCCGCCGCCCAGCAGCGCCCCCACGAGGCCCGCGGTGAAGCCCACGCCGCCCAGCATCCACCCGATGTCCGTCAGCGACAGGCCCGCGTCGACCAGGTAGGTGCGCAGCATGCCCGTGGCCAGGGCCTCGCCCGCTTTGTAGGCGACGAGCAGCGTGAGCCAGGGCGCCGCGCCTGGACGCTTCAGCCACCACCGCAGGCCCAGGCTCTGCGCGGGCGGCGGCGCGGAGGGCGGCTCGCGGTGGAGCGCGATGGGCACGGTGGCGGCGAGCAACACCGCGCCGAGCGCGAGGAACGTGGGGCGCCAGCCCACCGCGTCGAACACGGCCAGCATGACGCCGCCGCCCAGAATCATCCCCACGCGATAGGCGGCGACCTGGACGCCGTTGCCCCAGCCTCGCTCGGCGGGCGCGAGCAGGTCCACGGCGAGGCCGTCCGTGGCCACGTCCTGCGTGGCGGCCAGCAGGTTGACGCCCAGCACCGCGGCCATCAGCAGCCGCATCTCCAGGCCGCCGTCGGGCAGCGCGAGCGCGAGGAGCAAGCCCGCGGAGAGGCACTGCAACGGGAGGATGTAGCCGCGGCGGCGTCCCCACCGCGCCGAGCCGTGCCGGTCCATGGCGGGGGCCCAGAGGAACTTGAGCGCCCAGGGCAGCGCCAGCAGGTGGGCCAGTCCAATCGCGGGCAGGGACATGCCCTGGTGGCGCAGCAGCACCGGCAGCGCCTGGGTGAAGAAGCCGAAGGGGAGGCCTTGCGACAGATAGAGGCTGGAGAGCAGCCCGAGCTTGGTCGCGGTCCTCATGCGTCCTCCGCCGTCGCCGTGGTCGAATCGAGGAGGCCCGCGGCCATGCGCTTCACGGTGCTGGCGGCGGAGCCCGCGGGGACGAGGCCAGGCACACTGGCGGAGAGCACGAAGTAGCCCTGCACGGCGGCGAACAGGCCCGCGGCCAGCGCGGGGGCCTTCCGCTTGCCCGTGACGGCCGCCACCAGGGACGTCAGCCGCTCCAGGTCCGCGCGCACCACCTGCTCGTAGATGGCGCGGACCTCGGGTTGCCGGAGGGCCTCCGCGCTGATGACGACCCAGCTGGCGACGGCGCCCGGCGCCGCGTCGTCGCCCGTGGCGAGGAACGCCTCCAGGAAGGCGTCCACGTGGGCGCGGGCGTCGGCGCCCTTCACCCGCGCGAGCTTCGCCTCCACGCGCTGGCGAGCCTGCGCGGCGAGCTGCTCCACCAGGGTGAGGAGAATCTCCTGCTTGTCACTGAAGTGGTAGTGGACCAGCCCGGGGCTCAGGCCCGCCGCCTTCGCGATTTCGCCCACCGAGGCGCGTTCGTAGCCGCGCTCCGACATGACCTTCAGCAGGCCCGCGACAATCTGCTGACGGCGCTCCTCGGTATTGGATGGGCGGGGCATGGCGGCCTGTTTATTGGTTGTTTGACCAACTTATAAACAGGACGGCGATGGGCGTCAATCCCACCTCTCCTGGCAACGGGCGCGAATGTGGAGGCACGGACAGGCGCTGGTAGCGTGGCGCCCATGACACGTGCCGTCCGTCGCCGCCGCGCCGTGGTGCTGTCCGGGGGCATGGTCGCTTTCTTCCTGCTGGGGCCGGAGGCCACGTGGGCCCTGCCACCGCCGTGCGGGCCCAACGACCCGCCCGCCTCCTGCGACGCGAAGATGGTCGCCTTGAAGGTGCAGGACGGGCGAGGGACCACCGCCCTCCGGGTCGAATCGGGAAGCGAGGTCCATGTTCGTTGGCCTGAATGGCAAGGCACGTTGCGCGTGCAGGCGACGCGCGAGGCGTCCGGCGCCTACTCCGTCTCCATCGGCCTGCCTGGGAAGGCCACGCCGGTGAAGCGCGGGGTCCTCAAGAAGGAGGGGGCGGCCGTGACGCTCGTGTCCGGCAAGGACGTGCCCGCGGGCTACTTCGGGCCCGTGGGGCGCGCCGTGAAGTTCATCCTCGATGAGTGAGGTGTGTTCATGAAGTTGCTCCGTTTCGCGGGGCTGGGGCTCGTCGTGGCCCTGGCATTCTCCATCGGCGTCTGGTTCGGCGGAGGCTCCGGCATGTCGCGGGAGCCGGCAGGGCAGGCCGCCGCCCCGGCTCCGTCCGCCGCAGCCGTTCCGCCTGACGCCGCACCACCCCCGCCGCCGACGCCAATGCGGGAGGTGGTCGCGACAGCGCCGACGGCGGCGCCCTCCGAGGCCACCGTTCTCCGCAGACTCCCCGAACCCGTCGCGGTGGCGCAGGTCGAGCCTGCGCAGAAGGCCGCACCCGAGGATCAGCCCCTCTCCTTCGCGCCCGGGCTGGCAGAGCCGTTCACGCCCAAGGGCTTCGAGCAGGTGGCTTTCCGTGCCGCCCGTGAGTGCGGGATGGGGCTCGACGTGGTGGCGGTGGACTGCTCGGAGTTCCCCTGCATCGCGTGGACGCAGGCGAAGGACGACACCGTGAAGTCCTTCTCCATGTCGGGGTGCGCCCCTTGGGAGGAGGCTTTCCAGCAACGCACGATGGTCGTCGCGAGCGCGCGGTCCAACGAGGGCGGCGCCGAGGCTCGGTATCTGGCGTGGATGCCGCTGCCCGAGGACCCCGAATCCCGGCGCATCGCCCTGCGGCGCGCCCGGGAGCGCACCGATGGCATGAAGGAAGCCCTGGGGCTGAAGTAGCCCCTCGCCCGCTCAGGCCGGGACGGCGCCCGCGTGGAAGGGCACCTCCCGCGCGGACACGAGCGCCTCGATGCCCGCGGCCACCATGTCCGGCACCTCCAGCGCCGGGAAGTGACTGGTCGCGGGCAGCTTGAGCACGTGGAAGCCCGGGTGCTCGACGCCGAAGTCCACCTGCGCCGCCAGGTAGTCGTGTGACTCCGGCCGCGCGTACAGGTGCATCGTGAGCGGCATGGGGTCCATCGCCGCGAGCGCCCGCAGCGGTGAGCCCTCGCGGGCATACGCGGCCTCGATTTCCCGTCCGGCCCGCGCCCACATGGCCTCTCCGAACGCGCCCATGTCATCGCGCACGAAGCGGCGGATGGCGGCGTCGTCCAGGCCTTCCAGCCAGGTTTGCAGCAGCCCGTCGCGGACCTCGCCCCAGCGTTCGGTCTGGAGGCCGCGCACGGCGTGGAGGAAGGACGGCGTGGGCTCGGTGGCCATCCAGTCCAGCATCACCATGCGGGGCACGCGCACGGGGCCCAGCACCCGCCGCAGCTCGAGCGCCCACCAGCCCGCGTGGGACATGGCCACGGGCACGATGTGTCGCGCGCCGCTGGCCTCCACCACCGCGAGCAGGTCCTCCAGCACGGTCGTGCTGTCGAAGTCGGTGCCGCCACCCTCGGACTCGCCGTGGCCTCGCAGGTCCACCGACAGGACGCGCCGGAAGGCCGAGCAGCGGGGCAGCAGCTTCTGGAAGGTCGCCCGGGTGGTGCACCAACCCGGGATGAAAAGGAGCGCGGGCTCACCACGGCCCACATCGTCGAAGCGGATGCGGGCGCCGCCGCGGGTGTGTACCTCCGGCATGTCGTCCCCTCCGTGGAAGCGTTGGTTGCTGCTCGTCGGAGGGTGCGCAGGGCTGGCCCGCATGTCAGCAGGCGGTACGGAGGGGGCCTCTCCGCTCGGCTGCAAGTCGGCCACGGCCTTCAATGCATTGAATACTTGATATTCTGCTTGTAGGACCGGGGCGTGCCCGGGCCATGGAGGAGTCCACATGCAACTGAAGTCGCTGATGGGAAGCTGCGTGCTCGCCGTCGCCGTCCTTCTCGCGGGGTGTGGTGGCACGGCGCTGGAGTCCGAGCTCAGCGAGCCCCTGGGCCAGCAGGAGGCCGCCATCTACCAGTGCCTGCCGGGTGCGCCCGCGGGCTCGAGCTGTGGCAACGGTGGAACCTGCATCTACGACTATCCCGGGCAGGACGCGCCGCCGTGTCGGCCCCGGTGCAACCTCACGAACCTGTCGTGTGGAGGCTCGCAGGTGTGCTGTTCGGGCATCACGCCGTCCCCGTACTGCATGCCGGCGCACATGGGCTGCGGCCCCATCATCCGCGAGCCCGTGGAGTAGCTGTCGCCGCGAGGCCCGCGCTCCGGTCCTCACGCCGGAGCGCGGCGCGTGCCGTTCAGAAGGACAGGAGGGTCGTCACGCGCTCGCGGCCCAGCCGGGTGGGGCCCTCGAGGAAGTCGAGGCTGAGCAGGAAGCTGAAGCCCACCAGCTCACCGCCGAGCCGGGACACCAGCTTCGCCGTGGCCTCCGCCGTGCCACCCGTGGCCAGCACGTCGTCGACGACGAGGATGCGCTCCCCTTTGAGGATGGCGTCCTCGTGCATCTCCACGCCGTCGGAGCCGTACTCCAGGGAGTAGCGCTCCACCACGGAGCGGTGCGGCAGCTTTCCCGGCTTGCGCGCCGGCACGAACCCCGCGTTGAGCGCCAGCGCGATGGGCGCGCCCAGGATGAAGCCCCGGGCCTCCACCCCCACCACCTTCGTGACGTGCTGCCCCCGGAAGGGCGCGGACATGGCCGTGACGACGCGGCCGAAGAGGCGGGGGTCCGCCAGCACCGGGGTGATGTCCTTGAAGGTGATGCCGGGCTTGGGGAAGTCCGGGACGTCTCGGAGCCGGGCCGTGAGGTCCGAGACGAGGGTGGTGTCGGTCAGGCTCGTGACGGGCAGGGGCATTCGCGGCGCTCCGATGGGGGAGAAGAGAGGGGCGGTCGTCGCCGCCACTGGGGCGGGCAGGGTAGGGCGGCCGGGGGCCTGGGGCCCAGGGTGGCCGGCCCCTCTGCCTGCGGGCTGACAGGCCGCTGCCCTGGCGGGACGGCGGGAGGTCCCACCAATACATTCCGAGCGGGTTTTGCTGTCTCTCGGCGTGAAATGGAGCGTTCGCTCGATGCGCTGGCCGCCCACCCGAGGGGCGGGCGGGTTTTTGGGGCGCGAAAGCGGACGGTCCGGGCCATGGCGGGGGTTGATGCTCTCACAGCTTGATGCCGGCGGCGGGTTCCGCTGGCGGACGCATTGATTTTTCCCGCGACCGGGACCCTCGTTGCTGTGGTAGTTCAACGGGTTCCCCGGCGATTTGGAGCCTGGGGCCTGTGCCAGCCGTGCAATCCACCGCCGATATCAGAGAGATCCTCCCGCCTCAGGACACCCAGTGGCTCCGTGCCCTGAAGGCTGAAGTCCAACCCACGACCTTCAAGCAGGGGCGAGAGGTGGCGGAGTCGCGCCGCGTCTTCGGCCTCACTCGTGAAGGCGACCGCATCAGCGCCCAGGTCGCCAGCTCGACGGGCGAGCGGTATCAGACGGCCCTTCTGCTGGGGAACGGCCGAGCCACGTCGACGTGCACCTGCGCGTCGTGGAACGTTGGCGGTCCGCACTGCAAGCATGTGGTGGCCGCGGCGCTCATCTACGCGGCCCGCTTCCGTTCGCCCGGTCCGCCGCAGCCCCGCCCCGCGGAGCCTGTCGCGCCCGCGCCGGAGCTCAAGGAGGCCATCGTCGACGACGAAGTGCCGGTGGAGCCGGTGCCGTCGAACGGCGAGCCGGTGAGCCTCCCGGCCCTGGCCAAGGTGGAGAGCTGGCTCGGCCTGTCGTCTCAGCCCGACTACGAGTTCTTCTACCGGCTGACCGCGGCCAGCAACGCCAACGGCAGCGCGCGGCAGTGGGTCATCGACGTGCGCCGTCAGGACGCGCAGACGAAGGGCCCCATCCACGTCAAGCGGCTGCTCCAGACGGGGGGCCGCATCTCGCCCGCCGACGAGCGCGTCTTCATGCAGCTGTCGCGTCACGAGCATCGCTACGACTCGCGCATCGTCCTGTCGGACGAGGAACTGGGCGAGGCGCTGGAGCTGCTGCGCTTCCGCCGCGTCATCTACCGCGGCACCCAGCTCATCAACACGGAAGTGCCGGTGCGGCCCCAGATTCATCTGGAGTCCCGCCCCGACGGCGCCACCGCGCGCATCGAGCTGCTCTTCCCGGACAACACGAGCCAATCGCTCAAGGACGTCATCCTCCTGGCGGGCCGCCGCACCTGGGTCATCCAGGCGCAGAACCTCCACCCGGTGGAGCCGGACTTCCCGCCGCGCCTGCTGCGCAAGTGGCTGCTCGAGCCGACCATGGCCTTCCCCACGGGCCAGCTGGACCGCGTGCTGACGTTCTTCGCCGCGCACCTGCCGCGCTTCCGCATGGCGCTGAAGGCGGACGACATCGACGTGGACGAGGCCGTGGAGCCGCGCTTCATGCTCACGCTCGAGGGCAGCCCCGAGCGCGTGAAGGTGCAGCTCGCCGCCAAGTACGGCCAGACGACGGTGCCGGTGTCCCCCACCGCCACGCACCTGGGCTACGCCAGCGGCGTGGGCGGGGACAGCCGCAAGCTGTACCGCCGCCGCGAGGAGCAGGAGCGCGCCGCGGGGAAGCTGCTGTTGGACCTGGGCCTGCGCTTCGAGTCCCAGGCCCAGGCCTTCGACGCCGGGGGCGACATCGCGCTGGAGTTCTGGGCGCGCGGTCTGGCCTCGCTCCCCGAGGACTGGGAGCGCTTTGGCGTGCAGGCCCCGAAGGTGCGCCTGCGTCCCAAGCTCAAGCCGCGCATCCGCGTGGGCATGAGCGGCGTGCAGTGGTTCGACCTGGACGCGGAGTTCGTCACCGACGACCAGGCCGTGGACCTGGGCGCGGTGCGCATGTGGCTGGAGTCCGGCCGCCGCTTCGTGCCCCTGAAGGACGGCACCTTCGCGGAGGCGGACCCGGTCGAAATCAAGCGCGTGGCGGACCTGCTCGAGGAGGCCGGCGCGCTGCCGGGCCGCTCGCGCACGCGGCTGCCGCTGCACCAGGCCGTCGCGTTGGACCTGCTGGCGGACCTGGGCGAGTTCACCGAGGTCGAGGCCAAGGCGCGTCAGGCGATGCTGGAGCTGCGCGAGACGGCGGGCGTGCCGAAGGTGGCCGTGCCCGACGGCCTGCAGGCGACGCTGCGCCACTACCAGGAGGCGGGCCTGTCCTGGCTCTGGTTCCTGCGCCGCCACGGCCTGTCCGGCATCCTCGCGGACGACATGGGTCTGGGTAAGACCATCCAGTCGCTCAGCCTGATGCAGAAGGTGGCCAACGAAGAGGGGCGCAAGCCGTCGCTCGTCGTGGCCCCCACCAGCGTGCTGGCCAACTGGGAGCGCGAGGCCGAGCGCTTCACGCCGGGCCTCAAGACCATGGTGTGGCACGGTCAGGACCGCAAGGAGCGGGCCGAGGACCTGAAGGGCATGGACCTGGTGCTCACGTCCTACGCCCTGGTCCGGCGGGACTTGGACCAGCTGTCCCAGGTGGGCTTCCGCTACATCATCCTGGACGAGGCGCAGAACATCAAAAACGCAGGCAGCGCCACCGCGCAGGCGTGCAAGGCGATGCCGAGCGAGACGCGTCTGGCGCTCACCGGTACGCCGCTGGAGAACCGCCTGTCGGAGCTCTGGAGCATCTTCGACTTCCTGATGCCGGGCTTCCTCGGCAGCGCGGACGGCTTCGGGGACCGCTACGAGCAGCCCATCCAGGTGGCCAACGACGCCACGGCGAAGGACCGCCTGCGCCGCCGCATCCAGCCCTTCATCCTGCGCCGCTTGAAGACGGAGGTGGCCAAGGACCTGCCGCCGAAGACGGAGAGCGTCGCGTGGTGCGAGATGGAGCCCGGCCAGGCCGCGCTCTACCGCGAGGTGCTGGACGAGAGCCGCCGCAAGGTGAGCGAGAGCATCGAGAAGGTGGGCTTCAAGCGCAGCCGCGTGTCCATCCTCGCCGCGCTGATGCGCCTGCGTCAGGTGTGCTGTGATCCGCGCCTGCTCAAGCTGCCGCCCGGCACGCTGATGCCGCCCAGCGCGAAGGTGGAGCGCTTCCTCCAGCTGGTGGAGGACCTGGTGGCGGAAGGCCACCGCGCGCTCGTCTTCAGCCAGTTCACGGAGATGCTGGAGCTGCTGAAGCAGGAGGCGGACAAGAAGGGGCTGCGCTACCTCTACCTGGACGGCCGCACCAAGGACCGCATGGGGAAGGTGGACGAGTACAACAACCCCGACGGCCCGCCGCTCTTCTTCATCTCGCTCAAGGCGGGTGGCACCGGTCTCAACCTGACCGCGGCCGACTACGTCATCCACTTCGATCCGTGGTGGAACCCGGCCGTGGAGGACCAGGCCACGGACCGGACGCACCGCATCGGCCAGACGCGCGCCGTCATCAGCTACAAGCTCATCACCCGCGGCACGGTGGAGGAGAAGATCCTCGCGCTCCAGCGCCGCAAGCGGGAGCTGGCCGCCGGCGTGCTCGGCGGTGAGGGGGATGAGCTGGGCCGCACGCTCACCGAAGAGGACATCCAGGAACTCTTCACGGAAATCTGAGGACTTAGGAGGTTGGGGCCCCAACGAGGCCCCTCCCCCTCCCGCCCGCCATCCGTGCGCTCAACCCGAACGCCTGTGCAGTGTCAGTCGGACCTGCTAGGGTGTTCAGGTACCCGAGCCGTCGTACGGACATTGGAGGGCGCGCGTGCTGCTGGGTCTGCGGATTTCGAACGTGGCGGTGATCGAGGAGGTGGAGGTGGCGTTCGGAGCCGGCCTCACCGTCCTCACGGGTGAGACAGGTGCGGGCAAGTCCATCCTCGTGGATGCACTGGGCCTTTTGCTCGGAGGGCGCGCCGACGCGGATGTCATTCGCGCCGGTTGCGAGGAGGCGTCCGTGGAGGGCGTCTTCGCGCGCACCCCGGCGCTGGAGGCCCGCCTGGAAGAGCTGGGGCTTCCGGACCTCGGGGAAGAGGTGCTGGTGCGCCGGGTGCTCGGACGCACCGGGCGGGGCAAGGCCTACGTCAACGGCTCGCTGGTGACGGTGGGCGTGCTGGGCAAGCTCACGCGCGGGGCGGTGGACATCGCCGGCCAGCACGAGCACGTCAGCCTCTTCGACTCGGGGCTGCACCGGGTGCTGCTCGACCGGTACGGCAACCTGGAGTCGGTGCTGGGCGCCTTCTTCCGGGAGTACACGGGCCTGCGCGAGGTGGACGCGCGCATGGAGGCGCTCGGGGGCGACGAGGCGAAGGTGCGCGAGCGCGCCGAGTTCCTGCGCTTCCAACTGGATGAAATCGCGCGCCTGGAGCCGGAGGCCGGTGAGGACGCGCGCCTGGACGCGGAGCGCAAGCGCCTGGGCGGCGCGGAGAAGCTCAAGCGGCACGCCTCGGAGGCGGAGCTGCTGGTGTCCGGTGAGGAGCAGTCCGCCGTGGAGACGGTGGGGCGCGCCCTGGGCCTGGTCCACGAGGCGGTGAAGTGCGACGCCACGCTGGAGCCCGTGTCCCAGGCGCTGAGCACCGCGCTCTCGGAGCTGGAGGAGGCGCAGCGCCGGCTCAACCGCTACGTGGAGGGGCTGGAGTCGGACCCCTCGCGGCTGGCGGACGTGGAGGAGCGGCTGGATGCCCTCAAGCGCCTGTGCCGCAAGCACGGCACGCACCTGGAGGGCCTGCTGAAGAAGCAGGGCGAAATCGAGGTGGAGCTGGGCACGCTGGAGAACCGGAAGGAAATCCTGGAGGAGCTGGCCGCCGAGCGGCGCAAGGTGGAGGAGCGGGCTCGCAAGGCGGCCGCGGCCCTGACGCGCGCGCGCACGGCCAGCGCGGGGGCGTTCGCGGCGCAGGTGCGCGAGGGCCTGGGGCAGCTCGCCATGGGCAAGGCGGCCTTCGAGGTGCGGGTGACGCCCACCGAATCCCTGCGCCCGGATGGGGCGGACGACGTGGAGTTCTTCTTCAGCGCCAACCCGGGGGAGCCGCCGCGCGCGCTCGGCAAGGTGGCCTCGGGCGGCGAGGCCAGCCGGTTGCTGCTGGCGCTCAAGAAGGCCCTGGCGGACAGCGACGGGGGCGGTTGCTACATCCTGGACGAGGCAGACGCGGGCGTCAGCGGCGCCATCGCGGACGTGGTGGGGCGGATGATCAAGGACGTGAGCAGCCACCGTCAGGTGCTGTGCATCACCCACCTGCCGCAGGTGGCGGCCTACGCGGACGCCCACCTGCTCATCCGCAAGGGGCTGAAGGGCGAGCGCACGGTCTCCGAGGTGGTGGTGCTGGAGGCTGGGGCGGAGCGGACCCAGGAGCTGGCGCGGATGATGTCGGGCGTGGAGGTGACGCGCGAGGCGCTGGGGGCGGCCGAGGCTTTGGTGCGTTCCGCACATCGGGCGCTGGGAAGTCGAGCCCGCAGGGAGTCCGGACCGGAGGGGAGCCCCCGGGGCCGGCTCCGACGCACCGCGTGAAGTTCACTCGGTGCATCCGTGTCCTTGCCCCATCCTTGGGCCTCACATAGCATCCTGGGTGTGTCCAGCACCGCAGGGCAGACCGCGGCCTCCCGCTTGAAGATAATTTCCGCCGGCCTGACGGATGTCGGGCGTAAACGTAATCACAACGAGGACAGCTTCCTCATTGATGATGAGCTCCAGCTCTACGTCGTCGCCGACGGCATGGGCGGCCACGCAGGAGGTGGCACGGCGTCTCGTATCGCCGTGGAGACCATCGACAAGGAGATGCGCCGGGCGCGGGAAGGGAAGGAGAACCCCTTCCTGTCCGTGCCCAACCTCCAGGATTCCCCCATCCCGGAGGCGCTCCGCACCGCCGTGGAGCGGGCCTGTCTGGCCATCTTCACGGCCGCGCAGGAAGACGCGCGGCTGTCCGGCATGGGCACCACCGTCATCTCCCTGGTGGTGCGCGACGAGCACGCCTTCTTCGCTCACGTGGGCGACAGTCGCGCGTACCTCATCCGCGGCGACCTCATCCAGCAGATCTCCGAGGACCACTCGCTGGTCAACGAGCAGATCAAGGCGGGGATGATTACGCCGGAAGAGGCGAAGCACTCCCGGTACAAGAACATCATCACCCGCTCCGTCGGCTTCGAGGAAGAGGTCCAGGTGGACGTCATGGGGCTGGTGTCAGAGCCCGGCGACGTCTTCCTGCTCTGCTCGGACGGCCTCGCCAACATGATGGAGGACCGGGAGATCCACGAAGTGGTGGCGAGCTCGCGGACCTTCGACGAGGTCCCCAAGCGTCTCATCGACTTCGCGAACGACCGCGGCGGCGACGACAACATCACCGTCATCGTCGTGCGAGTGGAAGCCTGACGCACCCGGAGTCTGGACGTGGCCAACAGACCTCCCTGCGGGTCTGTTGACCTTGACACTCTTGGAATGTGAGTGGTAGCTGCCCCAACGTTTCCAGCCGAGTCGAAACGCCGGTGGGTGACGAAGCGGGAGGGGTAGGCGGCGGGGGGAGGTGTTGCGCGAGAGCAAGCGACTTAGCTTGCTTCGCCAGAAGTCCCACGCAAGCAGGGGAGCTGTCCCGTGGCGAAAAAGTCCTTCACACTGATGGTGATTCCGGACCACGACGCTCCGGTCAAGCGGTACACCATCCAGCGGTCCTTCTTCACCCAGGTGGGGATGGGGCTGATGCTCGTGGTGGGACTGGGTGTGGGTGCGAGCATCCACTACTTCCAGGTGGCCGCGGACGCCTCCGAGAACCGCATCCTTCGCGAAGAGAACCTGACGCTGCGCTCGCAGCTCAAGTCGGTGCGTGAGCGCATCGAGCACATCGGCTCCACGTTGGACCGCGTGGAGCGGTTCGACCAGAAGCTGCGCGCGGTGACGCTGCTGTCGGATCCGCAGCGCAACCTGGCCATGGGCCCGACGGAGCCCGAGGCGGGCACGGTGGCGCCGGCGACGGACACGCAGTTCACGCAGCTGACTTCCACGGAGACGCCCAAGGCGCTGATGAGCCGCCTGGACCGGCTGAGCGCGGAGGCCACCCGCCAGGAGCAGAGTCTCCAGGAACTGCAGGCCTACTTCCAGGACCAGAAGTCGCTGCTGGCCTCCACGCCGTCCATCTGGCCCGCGCGCGGCTGGGTGACGAGCGATTTCGGCTCGCGTCTGGACCCTTATACCGCCGACCGCGTCATGCACGGCGGCATGGACATCGCGGCGCCGCACGGCAAGGAAGTCTTCGCGCCGTCGGACGGCACGGTGGTGTTCGCGGGCCTCGAGGGCGGCTACGGCAACGTGCTCGTCATCGACCACGGCTACGGCATCAAGACGCGCTACGGCCACCTGTCGAAGATGCTGGTGAAGGCGGGTGACAAGGTGAAGCGCGGCATGCACATCGCCGCGGTGGGCAACACCGGCCGGTCCACCGGTCCGCACCTCCACTACGAGGTCCGGGTCAACGGCATCGGGCAGAACCCCCGCAAGTTCATCCTCGAGGAGTAGTCAGCTTCCCGCCTCGGCCCTGTGCCGGGGCGTTGTCATTTTCAGGGCGTGCCGAGCCCCCGTGCTTCACAGGGGCTCCGCCGGCCAGGGCACGCCTGAAGCTCAGTAGAGCGTCGCGGGTCCGGGAATCGCGCCGTCCAGCCGGATGCGCCGCCGCTGGAGTCCCTGCGCGCGTCCGGTGCGCTCCATGACGTGGGTGCGCTCCAGCTCCGCCCACAGCAGCGGCCCCAGCACCTGCCAGTGGGAGGGCGCGTCCACCGTCAGCTCCAGCAGGCTCACCGTCCACGCGGGCACGTCCGCGTCGGGCGTGGACGGGGGCAGCACGCGCCGGACGTCCTGGGCCAGCCGCTCGCGCGTGGGCGCGGCGAGGTGCTCGTTCACCGTGAGCTGCGAGGTGGGCACCAACAGCGCCGCGAAGGCGTCCGCGTGGATGCGCACCACCTTGGCGCCGGGGTACTGCGCGGACAGCGACTCCACCGTGGCGCGCAGCACCGCGTCGCCGGTGGGGAAGCCGAAGCGGGCGTTGACGTTGATCATCCCCTGCACGTCGGCGATGACGGCGCCCACGCGCCACCCGTCATGGTGGGCGTGCGTGGACACGTCGTACTCCTCCTTGAGGAGGCTCCCCTGGGTGAGGGCGGGCACCAGGAAGGCGCCCGTCTTCGTGTCCGGCTGCCCGCGCCGGGCCTGCTCCGCCTGGACGAGCACCTCCACGGCGGCCTGCACCGGGGCCTGGGGGCTGCGGGTGAGCACCCAGGGGTTCAGGGCGATGAGGGCGGTGGCGGTGTCGTCATCAAGCGGGTAGGGCATGGCGCCCCTTGTGTAGCGCGTCCTCTCCTTCCGCGCAGGGCCTCACTTCAGCTTGTGCGCGGTGACGGTGACCTCGTCCCGGTCATGGTAGAGCTGGCGGACGGTGAGCCCCTCCCAGCCGCCCTCCTGGGTGAGCGTGTGCCGCACGCGCAGAAGGATGGGGTTCTTGTCCTTCATCGGCAGCTTGATGTTGGCCACCAGGTGCTGGGCCCAGCCGCGGCGCCCCCACTTGGCCAAGAGCTGCGCCACCTCCAACGGCCGCCACGCCATGTCACAGAAGAGCCAGTCGACGGGCTCGTCGGGCGCGTAGGAGAAGGCGCTCTCCTGGACGTGCTTCACGCGGGCATGCCCCGTCAGCTCCGGCATCAACCGGGCCGGGTCCACCGCCACCACCTTGGCGCCCCGGCTCACCAGCCGCTGCGTCCACCCGCCCGGCGCCGCGCCCAGGTCGGCGCAGACGTCGCCGCGCCCCGGCTCGAAGGCCAGCCCGTCCAGTGCCTCCTCCAGCTTCATGGCCGCGCGAGACGGCGCGTCGCTCGCCCTGCGCATGCGCCTGCGCCCGCCCGGGGCCAGGGACACGGCCTCGCGCGCGGACACCGCGCCCACCACCGTCACGCCATCCGGCGCCACGCACAGCGAGACGAGCATGGCGCCCGCCTCGCGGGCCCGCTGCGCGTCCTCCACCCGCCGCGCCGAGGGCAGCCGGGCGGCGACGGCGGCCTCCAGCGACTCCGCGAAGGGCGCCAGGGCGTTGCCTCGGGGCGTATCCGGCGTGAAGGCCTGTAGGACCCAGGGCGCGCGCCCGCAGGCGGACAGGGCCGCCCGTGCCGCGCCCTCCGCTGCGGCCTCGGGCGAGGTGGCCGTCAGCGAGGCCACGACCTGGTAGCCCGCGCGGGCGAAGGCCGGGGGCGGTCCGGACACGGCGTCGCTCTCCACCAGGGCCTCACCCAGCAAGCGCGGCTCGGCGCCGGCCCAGGCCAGCTCCTCGAAGAGGTGGGCCTCGAAGCCGGCGCGGCACGTCCACAGCCAACGCCCCGGCCGGGCGGCCAGGGTGCTGCCGGGCAGGGGCGGGGGTTTGGCCCGGGGTGGCGCGCGGGGGGCGGGCGGCGCGGTGTGTGCAGGGGTCTTGCCCTTGGGGGCAGGGCCTGGGTGCTTCGGCGGCGCTCCAGGGCGTCCGGAGTGTCGGGGGGGAGGGCGTCGAGAAGGCCGGGCGGGGCCGCGGCATTGTTTTCTTGGGGGGGACATTGCGTGGGCGAGGTTCCGCTTTACTCTGAGCCGCTGCGTGGTGGGCGGCCGGCCGGGAGGAAGTTTCGGCGGACGCACATGGTTTCCATACGTTTCTCCCTTACACCTCCAGGGATTTCCCTTCACTCGCCGCCGTCCTTCGAGGATTCTCCGGCGAGAGAGCCGACCGAATGATCGAATGGACGCTAAAGAAACTGATTGGGACCAAGAACGAGCGTGAGCTGAAGAAGGCCCACTCGAAGGTCGCCCGAGTCAACGAGCTGGAAACCCGCATGCGGGCCCTCAAGGACGAGGACTTCGTCTCCGAGACGAACCGCATGCGGCAGGAAATCCAGAACGGCCGCTCGCTGGACGACCTGCTCTTCGAGGCCTTCGCGCTCACCCGGGAGGCGGCGCGCCGTGTCATCGGCCAGCGCCACTACGACGTGCAGCTCATCGGCGGCATGTTCCTCCACGAGGGCTGCATCGCGGAGATGCGCACCGGTGAAGGCAAGACGCTGACGGCGACGCTGCCCACCTACCTCAACGCCCTGTCGGGCCGTGGCGTGCACGTCGTGACGGTGAACGACTACCTCGCCCGCCGCGACGCGGAGTGGATGGGGCGCGTCTACCGCTTCCTGGGCATGACGACGGGCTGCGTGCTGCACGAGCTGAACGACAAGCAGCGCCAGGAGGCGTACCGCTCGGACATCACCTACGGGCAGAACAACGAGTTCGGCTTCGACTACCTGCGCGACAACATGAAGTTCCGCCTGCAGGACTACGTCCAGCGCGAGCTGAACTTCGCCATCGTCGACGAGGTGGACTCCATCCTCATCGACGAGGCCCGCACGCCGCTCATCATCTCCGGCCCCACCGAGGACAGCACCGACAAGTACTACCGGGTGGACCAGGTCATCCCCGGGCTGGTGCCGGACCAGGACTACACCCTGGACGAGAAGCACCGCTCCGTGTCCCTCACGGATGACGGCATCGAGAAGCTCCAGAAGCGGCTGGGCGTGGGCAACCTCTACGACCCGGGCGAGATTGAGACGCTCCACCACGTGGACCAGGCCCTGCGCGCGCACACGCTCTACAAGCGCGACAAGGACTACGTCGTGAAGGACGGCGAGGTCGTCATCGTCGACGAGTTCACTGGCCGCCAGATGCCGGGCCGCCGCTGGTCGGACGGCCTGCACCAGGCCATCGAGGCCAAGGAGGGCGTGAAGATCGAGAACGAGAACCAGACGCTCGCCACGGTCTCGTTCCAGAACTACTTCCGCATGTACTCCAAGCTGGCCGGCATGACGGGCACGGCGGACACGGAGGCCGAGGAGTTCGCGAAGATCTACAACCTCGACGTCCGCGTCATCCCGACCAACCGCGCGCCCATCCGCAAGGACCTGCAGGACGTGGTCTACAAGACGGAGCGCGAGAAGTTCGAGGCGGTGGCCGCGGAGATCGAACAGCTCCACAAGAACGGGCAGCCGGTGCTCGTGGGCACGGTGTCCATCGCGAAGAGCGAGGTGGTGGCCAGCTTCCTCAAGAAGCGCGGCATCCCCCACAACGTCCTCAACGCCAAGCAGCACCAGCGCGAGGCCGACATCGTCGCGCAGGCCGGCCGCAAGGGCGCCGTCACCATCTCCACCAACATGGCCGGCCGCGGGACGGACATCCTCCTGGGCGGCAACGCGGAGGTCCTGGCCAAGGCGGCCATGGGCGCGCCGCCCGAGCCGCCCACCACGGCCCCGGAAGGTCAGCCGCTGGACCTGACGGCCTACGAGCAGGAGCTGGCCGCCTGGGAGGAGAAGTTCAAGGAGACCAAGACCCGGCTCGAGGAGCAGACGAAGAAGGAGCGCGAGGAGGTCCACAACGCGGGCGGCCTCTTCATCATCGGCACCGAGCGGCACGAGTCGCGCCGCGTGGACAACCAGCTGCGTGGCCGCGCCGGCCGCCAGGGTGACCCGGGTGGCAGCCGCTTCTTCCTGTCGCTGGAAGACGACCTGATGCGCATCTTCGGGTCCGAGCGAATCCAGGGCCTGATGGAGCGGCTGGGCATGGAGGAGGGCGAGGTCATCGAGCACGTGTGGCTGTCACGTGCCATCGAGGGCGCCCAGAAGCGGGTCGAAGGCCACAACTTCGACATCCGCAAGAACCTCCTCGAGTACGACGACGTGATGAACCAGCAGCGGCGCACCATCTACAAGCTGCGCCGCCAGGTGCTGGCCTCCGGCGCCGGCATCCCGCTGGTGGAGTACGAGGAGGATCCGAAGACGCGCGTGAAGACGCGCTCCGAGCGGACCCTCAGCTGGGCGGACTTCCGGGAGATGGTGCTGGACGCGATGGAGGACGTCATCGTGTCCCTCACCGACACCTACGCGCCCACCCGCGGCGTGGAGGGCTGGGACATGGCCGCGCTCCAGCAGGGCGTGAAGGAGACCTTCAACCTCGAGATGGGCTTCGAGGGCGTGGGCAACCGCGAGGAGCTCCAGGAGCACATCTACAAGGCGGCGGAGAAGGTCTTCCAGGCGCGCGAGGAGGAGTTCGGCGAGAACTTCATGCGGTTCCTCCAGTACAACTACCTGGCGACCATCGACCGGCTCTGGAAGGACCACCTGCTGGCCATGGACCACCTGCGTCAGGGCATCGGCCTGCGCGGCTACGGCCAGAAGGACCCGAAGCAGGAGTACAAGAAGGAGGGCTACCAGGGCTTCATCCAGATGCTCTCCGCCATCAAGGCGCAGTTCATCACCCAGCTGATGCACGTGCAGCCCCGCTCCGCCTCCAGCGCGGCGGAAGAGGCCACCCGCATCCAGCGGCAGCTCGCCCAGCAGCAGAAGAAGGCCGTCGAAGGGCGCGCCACGGCGGACGGCAAGCTGGACGAAGGCTCGGTGGCGGCGGCCGCCCGACCCGCGGCGGCGGCGGCCAACAAGCCCGCGGTGGGCCGCAACGACCCCTGCCCCTGCGGCAGCGGCCGGAAGTACAAGAAGTGCCACGGCGCCTCGGAGGCCAGCGTCTAGGACGCGGACCTCCTGAAGGCGGCGGGTAGGATGCCGGCGCGGCGCTCTCTTCAAGAGGCTCCGCGCCGGTGCCGTTTCAGGGGAAGGCCCCCGCCGGGACGCCCGCAGGGCAGGGGAGCGGCGCGCGCCGTTCTCGCCCGGACGGGCGGTGCGGCGAAGCTTGCGCGGCCCGGAGGGGTTCTGTTAAGGACCCCCCGCCCTGAAGGTTGGGGTCGGGGGTGGTTCACCCTGAGTCGTACCCACTACACACACGCTCGTGCCGGTCGCCGGTGCCTCCGTGGGCAGGCTCCTCCTCGGAGGAGGCGCGCTCCCGGACGTTTCGGCCGGAAGGTTCGCTCGGGCGTGGCGGAATAACCGGAGAGACAACATGGAAACGCAGGACACGCAGACGCAGCAGCAGGCGATGGCCGCCGCCGGTGGCATCACGATGAGGCAGCTCCTGGAGGCCGGTGTTCACTTCGGTCACCAGACCAAGCGCTGGAACCCGAAGATGAAGCCGTACATCTTCGGCGCCCGTAACGGCATCTACATCATCGACCTGCAGAAGACGGTCGTGATGGCCCGCTCGGCGTTCCGCTTCGTGGCGGACATCACCGCGCGCGGTGGCTCGGTGCTCTTCGTCGGCACCAAGAAGCAGGCGCAGGACGTCATCCGCGAGGAGGCCTCGCGCGCCGGTCAGTTCTTCGTCACCAGCCGTTGGCTGGGTGGCACGCTGACCAACTTCAAGACCATCAAGCAGGGCATCGACCGTCTGAAGGGCCTGGAGAAGATGGCCGAGGACGGCACCTTCGAGCGCCTGCCCAAGAAGGAAGTCGCCCAGCTCGAGCGTGAGCGCGAGAAGCTGGAGAAGAACCTGGGCGGCGTGAAGGACATGGCGAAGCTGCCCCGCTGCGTCTTCGTCATCGACCCGAAGAAGGAGCACATCGCCATCCACGAGGCGAGCCGCCTGGGCATCCCGGTCATCGGCCTGGTGGACACCAACTGCGATCCGGACGGCATCGACTTCGTCATCCCCGGCAACGACGACGCCATCCGCTCCATCAAGCTGTTCACCTCCAAGATCGCCGAGGCCTGCATCGAGGGCGCCGCGCGTTACCGCGCCTCGGGCGCCGCCGAGCGCGACGAGCAGGAGGAGCGCGAGGGCCGTGACGACCGTGGCGACCGCCGCGATGACCGCCGGGGCCCGCGCCGTGGCGACCGCCGCGATGACCGCCGGGATCGCGGTGGCGACCGTGGCGGCGACCGCCGGGGTCCCCTCGTTGAGATGAAGGGCGCCGCCCCGGTCGCGGCCGAGCCGGCCGCCGAGGCCGCTCCCGAGGGTGAGGCGGCGGCCGAGTAGCCGTCCCTTCCTCACGTCAGTGCTGAAGCGGCCGGGTGGCGCCAGGACGGGCCTGCTACCCGGCCGCCTCTGTTTCCTTCGTACGCAGTTTCCCCCTTGAACTTGGATTGCTCCGCCCGGCGCGCTGCGCCCTGGAGAGGCGGAGGCAGGAGACGACAATGGCCGAAGTGAGCGCCCAGATGGTGAAGGAACTCCGCGAGCGGACCAACGCGGGCATGATGGACTGCAAGAAGGCGCTCGCCGAGTCCGGCGGCGACTTCGCCAAGGCCGAGGAGTGGCTGCGCAAGAAGGGCATCGCCAAGTCCGCGGGCAAGGAAGGCCGCGTCGCCGCCGAGGGTGTCGTCGGCACCTACGTGCACGGTGGCCGCATCGGCGTCATCGTCGAGGTGAACTGCGAGACGGACTTCGTCGCCCGCAACCCCGACTTCCAGGAGCTGGTGAAGGACGTGGCCATGCAGATCGCCGCGGCCGGCCCCAAGTTCGTCCGCCGTGAGGAGGTCCCCACGGACAACCTGGACAAGGAGAAGGACATCCAGCGGGAGATCCTGAAGCAGCAGGGCAAGCCCGAGGCGATGCTGGAGAAGATCCTCGTCGGGAAGATGGAGAAGTACTACGAGGGCGTCTGCCTCGTGGACCAGCTCTGGGTGAAGGACGACAAGAAGAAGGTCGGCGAGATGATCTCCGAGCGCGCCGCCAAGATTGGCGAGAAGGTCTCCGTGCGCCGCTTCGTCCGCTACGAGGTGGGTGAGGGCATCGAGAAGAAGAAGGACGACCTCGCCGCCGAGGTCGCCAAGACGCTGGGCCAGGCGTAAGGCACCCGCGGCCCCCTGGGGGCCGCGCGCCTGAACGCAGGCAGGACCAGGGCCGCGCGCACGGAAATTCCCCACATGGGGTGTCCGGGCGACGCGGCCCTTCCATTTGGGTCTGGATGACCCCTCCCCAGGCGACCGCCAGCGGACGATGTGTCACCTGGGGGCCGACTCCAGCGTTGATCCCTCGCGGAGCGGGGGATAGAAGCGGTGGCGCATGTCCTCCGACACGACGAAGCCGCTCCCGTATAAGCGCGTTCTCCTCAAGCTCTCGGGCGAGGCCCTGATGGGGGAGGGGAAGTACGGCATCCACCCGCCCACCCTGATGGGGATCGCCGACGAGGTCATCGAGGTGGCCCAGGCCGGGGTGGAAGTCGCCCTGGTGATTGGCGGAGGCAACATCTTCCGCGGCGTCGCGGGCGCCACCGAGGGCATGGACCGGGCCAGCGCGGACTACATGGGCATGCTGGCGACCTGCATCAACTGCATGGCCATGCAGGACGCCCTGGAGAAGAAGGGGCTCCACACGCGGGTGCTGTCCGCCATCAAGATGGAGCAGATCGCCGAGCCCTACATCCGCCGGCGCGCCGTGCGCCACCTGGAGAAGGGCCGCGTGGTGATTTTCGCGGCGGGCACCGGCAACCCGTACTTCACCACGGACACCGCCGCCTCCCTGCGCGCCATGGAAATCAACGCGCAGGTCATCCTGAAGGCGACCAAGGTGGACGGGGTGTACAGCGCGGACCCGAAGAAGGACGCCACCGCGCGGCGTTATCGGTCGCTGACGTACATGGACGTGTTGAAGCAGAATCTCAACGTCATGGACTCCACGGCCATCTCGCTGTGCATGGACAACAAGCTGCCCATCATCGTGTTCGACCTGACGCAGCAGGGGAACATCCGCCGCGCCGTGTTGGGTGACGGGGACATTGGTACGGTGGTGGGTGGCAGCGAGACGGTCTGGGCCTGAGTCCGGACCCCCCGGCAAGCACTCAAGGAGAGAAAGCAATGAGTGGAGACGTCGTCGCCGAATTGAAGGGCCGCATCGACAAGTCGCTCGAGGGCCTGCGCACGGACCTGACCAAGGTCCGCACGGGCCGCGCCAGCACCGCCATCCTGGATGGCGTTCGCGTGGACTACTACGGCACGCCGACGCCGCTGTCCGGCGTGGCCAGCGTCAACGCGCCCGAGCCCCGGCTCATCACCATCAAGCCGTGGGAGAAGAGCGTCCTCAAGGAGATTGAAAAGGCGCTGCGCGAGGCGAACCTCGGCATCAACCCCATGAACGACGGCGAGATGATTCGCCTGCCGTTCCCGCCGCTCACCGAGGAGCGCCGCAAGGACATCGCCAAGCAGGTGAAGAACAAGGGCGAGGAGTTCAAGGTCGCCATCCGCAACCTGCGCCGCGACGCGAACGAGTCCCTGAAGACGCAGCTCAAGGACAAGAAGATCACCGAGGACGACCACAAGCGCATCACCGAGACGGTGCAGAAGCAGACCGACGCGGGCATCGCGCAGGTGGATGAAATCGTGAAGAAGAAGGAGAAGGAGGTCATGGAGGTTTGATGCCCTCCATCATCCTCGCCGAGCCCTCCGCGCCGGTGGCGGGTGTCTTGCGCCGCTACCTGGAGTCCGCCGGCCATGCAGTGTCGTGGGTGGGCAGCGTCGATGAGGCGCTGCGCACCCTGCGGGAGCAGTCGCCCGCCATCTTGCTGGCGTCCGGTATGGGCGCCCTGGATGGCGAGGCGCTGTGCCGGACTGTGCGCGCCGAAGGCATGGCCGCTCCGGTGCTGTTGCTGTACTCGCCCGATGAAGAGCAGGCCGACACGCGCGCCGCCGAGGTGGGCGCGGACGGATGCCTGGTGGGGCCGCTGAAGCGCGCCACGGTGCTGACGTGCGTGTCCCTGCTGGTGCAGCGCGAGGAGGCCCGCCGGCGCGTGGCCACCCTCAGCGGGGTGCCGCTGGCCCTGCCCGTGAGGCCGTCGCTCGGGGCCACCGCGGAGAGTCTGCCGCTGCCCGGAGGCCTGGGGATGCGGCCGCCCCCGCCGCCGCTCGATGACGACGCAGGGGCCGTTGGCGCGATACGCCCGCCGCCTCCCCCGCCGCTCGATGACGACGCAGAGGCCGCGGGAGCGCGGGCCCCGGTGGACTCCTCGACGCCGGGCGCCGTCGCGGAGGCTCACGCTGCGGCGCTGCTCAGTGCGGAGGGCGCTGCGCTGGTTGTGACGCGGGCGTCCGTCGTGTCGCCGCACAGCGATGACGGCCACGCTCCGGACGCGGCGCAGCTCAGCGGCGCTGGGGTGGTGGATGCGTCGGTTCCGTCGTCGCTCAGCGACGGCGGCACGGCGCCGAGTGAGGCTCGCGCTTCGTCCGCCCCTCCGCCGCTTCCCGGTACCTCCGTGGCGCTCGCGCCGGAGCTGGACGCGGAGCCGATTACCTCGCCGTCCTCCGAGGTCGACAGCGACGCTCGGGAGGCGGTCATGGTGCCGGCCCAGGCCGCGCACGACCCGGACGCCACCGAGGATGATGGCCTCCCGCTGCTGCACGCGGAGCCGGAGCCGGACGTGCCGCCCGTGGCCGTGGGCGTCATCGTCGAGGGGGAGGGTGCCGAGCCTTCCTCCGCCGTGAGCGTGGCTCAGCGCACCGAGCCACAGGCCGCTGGCGCTGCCCAGCCCGTCGATGCGTCCCCGGCCGCGGTGAGCGGCCGCGACGCATCCGTGGAGGCCACGGGCACGGACGGCGCCACGCCGGAGTCGTTGCCGGCGCAGCCCGCCCCCGTGTCAGCCGCGATGCCAGCGGATGGCGCACCGGTGGGCCCGAGCGAAGCCCCTGCCTCCCAGTCCCCCGGGCGCGGCCCAGACGCGGGCGCGGCTGGCAGCACGCAGGCCCCGGCCCCTGTCGCGGGCTCGCGGATGTCGGGCTCATTCCCCGCGCTGGCGTCCACGCCGGTGCCGGACGGGCGCCGCATCTCCCGCTCGGACCTGGCGTCCGTGGGCTCGAACCCGGACTTCGAGTTCCTCAAGCGCTTGATGTTGATGGAGGTGAAGCGCAGCCGCCGCTATCGCTACCCCATCGCGGTGCTGCTGGTGGACCTCGACCGCTTCGCCGAGAAGGCCGCGTCCCTGGCCCCCGCGGCGCGGAAGCTCGCGCTGGCCGAGGCCCTGGGGCTCCTGGTGTCGGGTGTCCGAGACATCGACGTGGCCGTGCCCTTCGCCGACAGCCGCTTCGTCGTCTTCCTCCCGCACACGCCGCGCTCCGGCGCGCTCGTGGTGGGGCAGCGGCTGCGCGAACTCATCAAGTCCCTGAAGGCCTTCGAGGGCGCTAGCGCCTCCGTGGGCGTGGCCGTCTCCGAGCCCCCTCCGGGCCGCGGGCCGGTGGCGGGCGCCCTGGCGCAGGTCAGCTTCGGGAGCCTGCTGAAGGAGGCCGGAGAGGCGCTGCGCCGCGCGCAGGCCGCCGGTGGCGACTGGGTGGAGGCCGCGAGCGGACGGACTCAGCCGGGGTAGACGAGGTCCACGCCGCTGATGTCGCGAACCACGCTCGCGACAAACGACATCAACTCCAGGCCCCGGCCCTTGTCGTCCTTCCAGGTGCCGGTGGCCGCGTCGTAGTCGAAGTGGATGCCCTGGCCCCGGCCCGCCACCCAGATCTGCCGCACGGCGCGCTGGGTGTTGATGATGCACTTCTCCCGCGAGGCCGCGGTGAGCGTCACCATGTCGCCGGTGCTGTCGGCTTCGAGCGTGTCGGGGTCCAGGTCATCCGCGGCGACGAGGATGCGCTTGAACGCCGCGGAGACGAGCTGGTTGTAGCGGGCTTCTTCCATCACTGGATGACTTCAAGCACCTGCTGGCCGGGGGCCGCGTAGAACAGGAACTTGAACGGCGGCGAGGCTTCCCCCTCCGCGCGCTCCAGCGCGATGACGGTGCCCGGGTTGACGGGCTTGGGGAAGGACTGCATGCCGAGCAGGTGCGCGGCCAGGGCGCCCATGGACGGCTGGTGCCCCACGAGGACGAGGTTCTCGTCCGCGAACTCGTTGAGCACCGGCTCCACCGCGCCCACGGGCATGTCGGGCAGCAGGCAGCGATGCACCTTGAGCGGGCCTTCGTACTTGGCGGCGATGGAGAGCAGCTGCGCCGTCTGCACCGTACGCACCAGCGGGCTGGTCAGGATGCGCCCCAGGGGGCCCATGCGCGGGGCCAGCGCCGCGAAGTGCTGCGCGGTGCCGGTGCGGGCCTTCGCGGTGAGGGCGCGCGCCTCGTCACCGAGACCCTCCGGGATCTCCGCGTCCGCATCGCCGTGCCTAACCAGGAAAAGCCTCAAATTCCCTCCACCGCTTTCGACAGAACCGCGGTTCGTACACGAGCGCGGCGGGGTTGGTCAAAGGTAATGCGGCGATTGTTCAGTGGCCGGAACAACCCCACCGTGACAGACAGAGGCGGATGCCTCGGACCGCCCAGGTAGCCGGAGCATACACGGGAGGCTGACATGGCTCCCTCTGGAGGAACGCGCGTGCGCAAGCTGCTGTGGGGACTGTGGGTGCTCATGGCCTTCTCGGCCTGCAAGAAAACCGAGGAGGTCGCGAACCCGGCCGCCCAGCCGGTGGGCGAGCAGGCGCCGGGGGCCGCCGACGACGCCGTGGTGGCGGGCCCCTACACGGTGACGAAGGAGAAGCTCGACGCGTACGTGGGCTACCAGCGGCGGATGCTGGAGGTCTACGGGACGATGCTGAAGGGCCTCCAGAACCTGGGCGCGCTGGTGGACGCCGGCACGCCGGAGGCCATGGCGGCGGCCCGCGAAGGGCTGAAGGTGGTGGAGGCCAAGTCCAAGGCGGAGGCCGAGGCGCGCAAGGAGGCGAAGTTGAGCGAGGCGGACGTCAACGGCCTCGCCGAGGTCGTCACGGCCGTCATCAGCCAGCGCCAGCTGGGGCGCACGCTCCAGTACGAAGAGGAGCTGAAGAAGCTGGAGGCGCTCCAGGCGCGGCTGCCCCCCGAGCAGCAGCAGGGCATGGCGGAGCAGGTGGCGTTGATGCGCGCCCAGGTGGAGAGTTTCCAGAAGCTGTCCGACGCCCGCCGCGACTACGGGGATGCGAACGTCGACATCGTGCTGACGCGCGAGGAGGAGCTCATCCAGAACTACCAGGAGATGCTCCGCGTCTTCACCGGCACGCGCCGGTGAGGACGGGCAGGGCCCCACGCCTCAGACGCGCTTGAGGTGCGGGGCCTGCTTGAAGAGCTGCGCCAGGTAGACGTCGGCGACCTTCTCCAGGACGGTGTTGCCGCGCAGGCGCTGCCGGAGGTTGACGAAGTCGACCTGGTCCAGCCGCTGGTCCTGGTTGTAGCAGGAGAACACCCACGTCTCCTTGCCCGTCACCGGGTCCACGTGCCGCTGGAGGCACTGGGCGCAGATCTCCTTCATCATGCACTGCATCGGCGAGTTGATGGAGCCGATGGCCTCGTGCCCTGGCTTGAGGTGCGGCTGGAGCACGCCGTGCCGCGCCTCGGCCACCGCGCGCATCATCCCGTCCGAGCCGATGGCGATGATGCGGTCCACCTCCGACAGGGAGATGACGGGCGCGGGGCCCAGCTTCCCCTCGGCGTAGGCCAGCATGGCCTGCACCACGTTGCCCCGGAACGCGGAGTCCTGCGGGCGGCGCGGGGCGATGGTGTCCCCGGTGTCCACGGACCACACAATCTGGTCCGTGCCCGCCTCGATTTCGTCGTGCTTGAAGGCGTCCGACTTCTGCCGGTAGCCGGCGAAGTAGACGACGCGGCACCCCGCGGCCTTGAGCGAGCGGGCGATGGAGAAGAGCACCGCGTTGCCCAGGCCGCCGCCCACGAGCACCACCGTCTCGTTGTGGCCAATCTCCGTGGGCGCGCCGGTGGGGCCCATGAGCACCACGGGCTCACCGGGCTCGAGCGCGGCGCACAGGCGCGAGGATGAGCCCATCTCCAACACGATGGTGCCCATCAAGCCCTTCTCCTTGTCCACCCACGCGCCGGTGAGGGCCAGGCCCTCCATGGTGAGGCGCACGCCGTCCACCAGGGGCGCGTTCCGCTCGAAGTTCTGCAGCCGGTAGAACTGGCCGGGGGAGAAGTGGCTGGCGGCGAAGGGTGCGCGCACCACCACCTCGACGATGGTCGGCGTCAGGCGGTTGACGGCGACCACGGTGGCGGTGAACGCCTCGTCCAGCCTGGCGAAGTGCTCGGCGCGCTTCGCCTCACGCGCGGTCTGGGCCAACTCGTCGGTGAAGTCGAGCGCGGCGACCTCCTTCGCGTACAGCCGGGCCACCTGCGGGTGTCCGTCCTTCGCGCTGGCCATGGCCTTCACCACGTTGCCGGCGTAGGTGGGGTGGTTGTCGCCGTAGAAGGAGATGAAGTGGCCATCCTTCGCGTACGACGTGAAGAAGCCCGTCTTGGCCGCCGGGTCCTCCTTCGCCGTCACGGTCGCCAGCGAGAAGCCCGCGTCCGTCTCCACCAGCTCGTGGCTCTGGAAGTACTCGCCCCGCGCGTCGAGCTTGAAGGTGCCGGGGTATTCCTTCTCGTAGGTGACGTTGGGGGACGTGCCGGCGGCCACGCACACCGTGCGCGCGGGCAGCTCGAAGAGCTGGCCGCTGCCCTTGAGCTTGCCGTCCACCGTCACCATGCGCTCGAAGCGCACCGCGCGCACCGCGCCCGAGGCGTCGGGCAGCGCCTCCACCGGGCTCATGCGCTCGATGAAGCGGATGCCTTCCTCCAGCGCCTTCGTCACCTCTTCGTGGTTGAGGCGGTAGGCGGGGGACTCGGTGAGGCCGCGGCGGTAGACGAGGCTGACCCCACCCCAGGCGCGCACCAGGGTGATGAAGTCCGGAGCGCGGCCCTGGGCCTTCGCTGTCTCGCGCTCCTCACGCACGGCGCGGCCGTGCGCCAGGAAGGTCTGGTAGGTGACGCGCTCCTCCGCGTCGAGGCGGGCCAGCACGGCCTCCTCGCCCACCTGCGCCACCAGCTTCTCGTGACGGGCGAGCGCCTTCTCCACCTGCACCGGGTAGTACGCCATCAGCTCGGTGGCGGTGTCGATGCCAGTGAGGCCGCCGCCGATGACGATGGCGGGCAGCTGCACCTGGAGGTTCGCGAGCGAGTCCTTCTTGAAGGCGCCGGTGAGCTGGAGCGCCATCAGGAAGTCACTGGCCTTGCGGATGCCCCGGATGAGGTTGTTCTTCATCCCGATGATGGTGGGGCGGCCCGCGCCCGCCGCGATGGCGATGTGGTCGAAGCCCAGCGCCCACGCGTCCTCCACCGTGAGCGTGCCACCGAAGCGGACGCCGCCGAAGATGCGGAAGCCCTCACGGCGCGCCAGCGTGAGGTGGATGAGCGTGAGGAAGTTCTTGTCCCAGCGCACGGTGATTCCGTACTCGGACACGCCGCCAAAGCCCTCGAGGATGCGCTCGTCGAGCTCGCGCGTGAGCGAGGCCCAGTCGCGGATGGGCTGGAGTGCGTTGCCGTTGCGGCCCACCAGCTCGTCGGGGAAGGGCTCGATTTTCAGGCCGTCCACGCCGGTGACGCCGAAGCCCTCGTTGAGCAGGTAGTGCGACAGCGTGTAGCCCGCGGGGCCCAGGCCCACGACCAGCACGTTGCGGCCCACGTAGGGCAGCGCGTACGGGCGGCGGACGTTGAGCGGATTCCAGCGCGTGAGCAGGCCGTAGATTTCGAAGCCCCACGGCAGGCCGAGCACGTCCGTGAGCGTGGCCGTCTCCGCCAAGGGGATGTTCACCGGCTCCTGCTTCTGGAAGATGCAGGCCTTCATGCAGTCGTTGCAGATGCGGTGGCCGGTGCCCGGGCACATCGGGTTGTCCAGCGTCACCATGGCCAGCGCGGCCACGGCGTTGCCCTCGCGCTTGAGCAGGTGGGCCTCGGAGATGCGCTCGTCCAGAGGGCACCCGTTGAGGGGGATGCCCAGCGGGTTCTTCTTGTAGTGGTGGCCCTCGGCCACCGGGTCCTTCGCGGGGAAGCCCTGGGTGCACGAGTCCTTCTGCCGCTCATGGCAGAGCACGCAATAGTCCACCTCGTTCATCACGTCGCGCGAGGTGCCACGGCGGTCGGTGAGCTTGAAGCCGTCGCGGTGGCGCAGGTGGTGCGCCAGGCCCTCGGTGGCCTCCGGGAAGTCGTTGTCCGGGCGCTGGAGCTGGACGAGCTGGTCGAACACCAGGGGCTTGGGAATCCGGTGCGTCGGCCAGGCGTGGAACAGCTCCTTCGTCTCCGGATGGAGGGCTCGTGCGTACGTCCAGCGGTCGGCCAGCGACAGCAGCGCGCGCACGGCCTGGAGCTCCGCGGCGTCATCGCCCTGCGTGACGAGGCTGGAGCCGAAGGCGTCCTTGCCCTCGGGCGTGGACAGCAGCACCGCGCGCAACGCGCTCCAGCGGACCCGGAGCGCTGCTGCTTCGGCCTTCCGCTCGGCGGGCAGGGCGTTGGAGAAGAGGCGCTCCAGGTCCATCAACGAGAGGACCGACTCCGCCAGGCCCCGCTCCAGGTCCCCCGTGGCGAGCGCCTCCGGAAAGCCCAGCTGGAGGAGCAGCCGCATGCGCGCGTCCAGCGAGGGGAACTCCGCCAGCGTGGGACGGTCCGGCGCGCCCTTCTTGAAGACGCGGCGGGTGATGAACTCGCGCTTGAAGTCGAAGAGCGGCAGCTCACCCTTGAGGTTGCCGGACAACCGGCCCAGCTCCTGCTCCACACGGAAGAGGCGCGCGACGAAGCGCGACACCTGACGCGCGACGCGGATGAGCAGGTCCGACTCGGCGGCGCCCTGGACGCTGCCGCCACCTGACTTGCGGTAGGCCTCGAAGGCCTGGAAGAGCTCGGGCTCATCCTCGGCGAGCTGGGCGTCGAAGCGCTCCGCCAGCCGGCGCAGCCCCTGGGGGCGGTAGAGGTCCTCGAAGGAGAAGCCCGGCAGGCCCAGCGTCAAGACAGGGGCGGCTTCGGAGTGCAGGTCGGTCAAGGCGCGCATGTCACGAACAGTGTGGGAGGAACCTGAAGCAACGGCTTCCTGGCCAGGACTATTTCGCGAGGCGCCGTCTGGAAATCAAGCGACCCTGTCACTGCGTGTACAGGCGCGCGTCCTCCCTGCCGAGAGAGGGGATGCGCGCCTACACGGTGTCGCTTTGGACTACGCCTGTTCCTGCGGGCTTCCGCTGGGGAGCACGCCGTGGGGCTTGGGCAGGGCGACCCGGTCCAGGCGCTTCCGGAGTCGCAGCATCCCCCAGAACATGCGCGCCGCGTCGAGGCCGGGGATGACCTTCGAGCCACCGAAGTCCTCCCAGTCGATGGGGACCTCCAGGAAGCGCGCGCCCTGGCGCTTGAGCAGCACCAGCAGCTCGACGTCGAGCAGCCAGCGCTGCTCCTGAAGCACCTCCAGCAGCGGACGCAGCAGGTCGGCTCGGACGAGCTTCACGCCGCACTGCGTGTCGTAGAAGTGCAGCTTGAAGTTCGCATCCGTCAGCGTGGCGAAGATGCGACCCTGCAGGTGGCGGTGGAGATTGCGCACCACCCGGCGACCGGCCATCAGGATGCGCGAGCCCGCGAGGACGTCCAGGTTCGCCGCCAGGGGCGTGGTGGTCATCTCCACCAGCCGGTGGAACTCCTCCGCGCTGATGGCGCCATCCGCGTCCAGGAACGCCAGCCACGTGACTCCCGCCGAGGCATGTCGCCAGCCGAGCCGGATGGCCGACCCCTTGCCTTGATTGCGAGGCGCGGCCACGTAGGTGAACTGGTGGGGGGCGTTGGCCTCCACGAAGCGGGCCTGCGCGGACGCCACGCTCGCGCGCTGCAACTCGGCGTGCTCGGCGGTGCTTCCATCGTCGACGACGACGAACTCGACCGGTGGCGCGCTCCGGTCGAGGAACACGCGCGTGAGCTCCGCGACGAAGCGGGGGAGCCGCTGGCCCTCGTTGTAGGCCGGGATGGTGACACTCAGGGTGGGGGCGGGCACGTGTTCGATTCACCACAGTTGCGGACGGGCCGTCAATGCGACGCGACGGCTCGCTCTGCATGTCACGCCTTGGGCAGGATTGAGACCCGGCCCTGGGCACGTCCCGGGCATCCGACGTGAGACAGTGTTGCAGTCTCGCGACAGGAGGCGCCGGGCCGCTGCATCTCCACGGCATTCAGGGGCAAGGCTGCGTTGACTGCCCGTGACGGGCGAGGTCGTGCATGGGACTGCACGACCCGCCAGTCCAAGTGCGCCGCGGGGGTGTGCGCCCGCGACCGTGGTGCGTGCCGTGCCCAGGACCTCCCGGGCGAGGCGGGAGTGCCTGTTCGCGACGGAGGGCGTCGGAGGGGGGCCTCGATTACCCACCCTCGCGCGCCGACGCTCGAGGCTTGCTCAGTGACCTCTCTTGTGACGCCGCTTCTTGCCGCCGCGTGCGCTGGCGGGCTGCGACTCCGCCGGCTGCGACGGTGAGGGCCCCTGGCGCTTCTTCGCGCGAGGGGCCGAGGCCGGCGTGGTTTCACTGGCGGGCATCGAGGCCTTCTTCGGGCGAGCCTGAGAAGCGGAGCCAGACGCGGGCCGGCTTTCCCTGGGCCGGGGCAGGACGGCGTCGTCCACCGTCGTGGAGGTCGGCCGCGGCGCGGTCCGCTCCGCTGTGACCGGGGCGGTTGCCGGAGCCTCCTCGCGGCGTGCCGGGCGCTCCTTGGGCAGGGGGGGCGTGCTCGCGCCCGTGGAGGCGGTCTGGGCGCGCAGGGTCTCCACCTCGCGGCGCAGGCGAATCACCTCGGCGGAGAGCTGCGCGTAGGAGTCGCGCACGTGCCCGTTGAACACGCGCTGCCTTCCGAGCGCTTCGTTGATGAACACCTGGCACGACTTGCGGAAGGCCCACTTGGCCAGCAGCACGACCTGGCCCACGCCGCCACGGTGCGTGTGCAGCGGCAACGCGCGCGTGGCGTCCGCGTTCTCCTCGAGCGCGTGCAGGTTGAAGGTCAGTGGCTCCACCCGGGGCTCCACGCCTTCGGGCGGCACGTCCACTTCCTCGGAGGTGGGGAGGCCGCGCGTGCGCAGGCGCTCCTCGATGCGGGCAATCAGCTCCCGCGCGGGGATGTCCCGTCCCAGCAGCTTCATTGGCGATTCTCCTCGAGGATGCGTTGCATTTCTTCCCGGTAGGCGGCCACCACCTGTGGCCAGCCCTGCTTCTTCACGTAGGCGAGGCCCCGCTTGCCCATGGGGCCGCGCTCCGCGCCCACCTCGCGCAGGCCCTGGATGAACGACTCCAGGTCCGTGTACGCGCGGCCCGCGCCGCTGCGCTCCACCTGGCCCACCAGCACGTCGGAGCGCCCGTTCACCAGCACTGGCGTGGACTGGGCGAAGGACTCCAGCGTCAGCAGGGACAGGCTCTCGTAGCGGGAGGGCACCACCACGGCCAGCGCCCCGGCCAGCGCGTCGTGTTTGTCCTGCTCCTCGATGCGGCCCAGGTAGCGGACGCCCTCGCCGGACAGCTCCATGTTGGTGTCGCCCGCGAGCACCAGGTCGGGCGCGTCGGCGTACCGCTCCCGCAGCGCGCGGTGGTACGCGAGCAGCTCGGGCACGCCTTTGCCCGGCTCCTGGCGGCCGATGTAGAGCAGGTAGTGCTGGTGGATGCCGTGCTTCTCCCGGAAGCGCGTGCTGTCCGCCCTGGGCCGGTCCACGCCCACGCCCACCACGCGCGTGGGCGCATGGTTCGGGAAGTACTTCTCGATGAGGGTGTGCTCCTCCGGCGTGAGGCAGAGCAGGGCGCGCGGACGCTCGAACACGTCCCGGTAGGTACCGAAGCGCACCGGGGCCTCGTCGTGCGTGGTCGGGACGAGCAGCGCCCGGTCCGCCACCAGGGGCAACCCCCACACGGTGGGCGCGTAGAGGTAGGTGAAGAAGAGGTATCCGTCGTAGGCATCGCGCTCGGTGGCCAGGTGGTTCAACAGGCCCGGACACATGGGGCCCTGTTCGGCCACCCACTGCTCCTCCCGCAGCCGCTCGAGGCTCTTGTCGAACACCTGCCGCGACAGGCCGTTGAAGCCGCGGATGTTGCGCACCCGCGTGGAGGGGAAGCGCAGCACCTTGATGCCGTTCACCTCGTCCGGACCGGGGGGAAAGCCGTTGTCCCAGACGAGGTGGTTCTTCGCGCACGTGGTCAGCACGGTGAGGTCCCAGTATGGGGCCAGGTGCTCGGCCATCTGCGCGGCGAGCTTCTCCGCGCCGCCCGTCACCTCGCCGTAGCGCTGCACCACCAACGCGACCCTGGGGCGCTTGGGGGACGGCTTCGGCTTGCGAGGCGCGGGGAGCGGCAGCACCGTCTCCAGCGCCTTGGAGAAGGCGGCCTGCGCGGAGCGCGCGGAGAAGTGCTCCAGCCGCCGCGTCTGTCCGGCGATGAGGGGCTCGCGCAGCGACAGGTCCTCGCTCAGGTCCACCGCCAGCTCAGCGAGGAAGGCGAAGCGCTTCTGGTCGAAGGCCACGCCCGCGCCGCCCAGGGTCTCCGGCACAGCCGCCGCCGCGTAGGCCAGCACGGGCACCTCGGCGGCCATGGCCTCGATGAGGGGCACGCCAAAGCCCTCGTGCTCGCTCATGGAGACGAAGAGCGAGGCGGAGCGGTACGCGGCGACCAACTGCGCGTGGTTCAGCCGCCCCAGGAAGCTCACGCCGCGCAGCGCCTTCGCCTGCCTCCTCAGCATGCGGAAGTAACGGCTGCCGGGCTCGTAGCCGCCCACCATCAGCAGGCGGGCCTCGGGCCGCAGCCGCAGCACCTCCCGGTGGAGCGCGAGCAGGTCCTCGAAGCGCTTGTGCGGCATCACCCGGCTCACGCCGAGCATCACGGGCCCCGGGCCGGAGAGCTGCTCGAGCATCTTCGCGTCCGCGCTGGCGCGGGAGAAGCGCTCGGGCTCGATGAAGAGGGGCACCGTGTGGACGTTCCGGTAGCCCGCGACGCGCAGCTCGGCGGCGTTGAAGTCCGACACGCCGATGGCCACGTCCGCGAAGGGGGCCATGGCGGCGAGCTGCGCGCGGCCCGCGACGAGCGCGTCCGCAAGCGGCAGCCCTTCATAGAAGCGCGAGGGGCTGATGTTGTGGAAGACGATGCCGCGCCGGCAGGGCAGGTGCATCAGCCTGCTGCTGAGCGGGGAGGCGATGCCGTGGTGGTAGAGGACCAGGTCATCGGGCTCGGGCCGCAGCCGGGCGGCGGGCTGGGCGAGCCCCTCGAGTCCCGGGCCCACCTCGTCCGCGTACAGCGCGCCCGCGTGGCCCATCCGCCGCAGCAGGAGCTGCAGGTGCAGCGCGGCCTGCCCGGTGGCGTCGCCGGGGACAAAGCTCGGTATCAACTGGTGGATCGCCATGCGGGCCCTGCCTATCACACGCGCGTGGTATGAGGCGCACCGTGTCCATGGGACCTATCGCCTACGACGCGACACTCTGGGACGAGCCGACCACCGGCATCGGCCTGTACACCCGTTGCCTGGCCTCCTCGCTGGAAGCCCTGGGCGTGCGCCTGACCCGCGTGGGCGCGAACGCCTCGGGGGAGGCGCCTCGCGCGAAGGCGGGCCGGACGGCCTGGACGCTGGCGGGGCTGCCCCGCGTGCTCCAGGACGCGCGCGCATCGCTGTACCACGCGCATGGCAACTTCAACCTGCCGCTCGTCCGCGCGCCCGGCGTGAAGTACGTGCTGACGGTGCACGACCTCATCCCGCTGTTGATGCCGGAGACGGTGTCCGCGGCGTTCCGCTGGCAGTTCCGCTTGTGGCTGTCGCGCAGCCTGATGGTGGCGGACCAGGTCGTGTGTGTGAGCGAGCGCACCCGGCAGGACCTGCTGGCCCGCCACCCCGAGGTCGAAGCGCGCACGGTGGTGGTGCCCAACGGCGTGGACCATGTCCATGCGCCCGAGCTGGACGCCACGAGCAAGGACTTCCTGCGCGCGCTCGCGCTGCCCAAGGACTACGTGCTCTACGCGGGCTCGCTCGACGTCCGGAAGAACGTGGACCTCGTCTTGGATGCGCTGGAGCGGCTGCGGCTGAGGGGGCGGCCCGCGTCGCTCGTGCTGGCGGGGCAGAGCTGGTTCGGCGCTGGCCGCGTGGAGTCGCGCATCTCCCGGCTGCGCTCGGAGGGCCATGACGTGCGCTCGCTCGGCTATCAGTCGGACGCCGTGTTCTACGAGCTGATGCGCCGCGCGGCCGTGTTCGTGTTCCCCTCCCGCTACGAGGGCTTCGGCCTGCCTCCGCTGGAGGCGATGCGGCTGGGGACGCCCACCATCGTCTCCTCCGCGGGCTCGCTTCCGGAGGTCTGCGGCGACGCCGCGCTGAGCGTGCGGCCCGATGACGCGAACGGGCTTGCCCGGGCCTTGGAGCGGCTGCTGCACTCGCCCGAAGAGCGCCGGGCGCTGGCGGAGCGGGGCATCGCGCAGGCCGCGAAGTTCACCTGGAAGCGAACCGCCGAGGGCACCTTGGCGGCTTACGAGGCCGCACTGCGGCGATAAGGAGACGTATGCGAAAGCTCGTGTGGAGTGGGTTCATGCTGTGCGGGCTGCTCGTGGGCTGCGCGAGCCGGCAGGAGACGGGCCCGGGGCCCGCGGAGGCACCGCCCGCGAGCTCCGGCGCCGCGCAGGCTTCCGGCGATGCGCCATCCGGCGACGCGCAGGCGCCCGTGGAAGCGCCGCCCTCCGATGCGAAGCCCAGCGAGTCGTCGCCGGAAGAGGCGCCGCCCGTGAAGGGCGAGGCGGCGGAGGGCGCCCTGCTGCCGCTGGTCGTGACGAAGTCGCCCGAGCAGAAGGACCCCATCGGCATCTACTCGGTCCGCGTCGAGGGCAACGTCCTCACGTTGGGGGTGTCTCACGGAGGCGGCTGCGCCGAGCACACGTACTCGCTCGAGTGGGACGGCACGCTCCAGCAGGGGGCGGACGGCACGCCGGTGGCGAACCTGGTGCTGGTACACGACGCGCACGGGGACCGATGCAAGGCGATGCTGCGGGCGCGGCCGCGCTTCGACCTGTCCTCCGTCTCGAAGCGCTTCGGCGCGCAGCTCGGCAAGGCGTCGGGCGCGGTGAACCTGGTCATCCAGGACCAGGCCCCCGTGCGTTACGTCTTCTAACCTGCTTCAGGGAAGTCCGGTAAGGCGCAGGCCCGCGTGAAGGAAGAAAGCGGCGAGAACGTCGTGGCGGTGGCCCAGGCGCACGAATGAAGCGCGTGCCTGGGCGCGCAGCTCGGCGACAGAGTCGGGCGTGGCATTTCGCAGCTCGGCCTTCACCACGCCGTTGCAGCCCTCCTCGGGATTGAGGTCTGGCGCATAGCCTGGCAGCCGCTCAAGGCGGAAGTCCTCGGGGTGGCGGGCGACGAAGTCGAGCGTCTCGGCACTGTGGTGCTGGGTGAGACCGTCCCACACGATGGTGAGAGGACGGCCCACCTTCCTGCGGAAGTAACGCAGGGCCGCGATGATGTCCTGGCTGGTGAAGCTTCCCTCCTGGTGGCGCGAATACAGGCGCGCCGGATCGGGGCCGTACGGGGCAACGAGGGCGACGATGCTGGAGACTTCGCGCCGCTTGTCACGCCGGCGCAAGGTGGGCGGGTGCCCGACGGGCGCCCAGGTAGACGCTACGCGGGCCCGAAACGAACTACCCGTCTCGTCCACGAAGGCAATGGCCCGCCCGCTTCTTCGAGCCCCCTTTTGATACGGGGCCAGTCACGCTTGAGCCACGCTTCCACCAACGCATCGTCACGCTCCTTGGCCCGCGTGCGGGGCTGCTGCGGACTCAAACCCAGCCGATGAAGGCGCTCGGCCAGGTAATTGGGGTGGTAGCGCACTCCGAACGTGCGGTGGATGAGGTGCGCCACTCGCGTGAGCGTCCAGCGCTCAGTAGGGAAACCGCAGGTGCGCGCCCCTGCCTGTACCAGCCCTGCCACCTGCCGCCATTCGTCCGCGCTCAACTTCGACGGCCGGCCCGTGCGCGGCCTCGCCTTCAACCCGCAGGTACTGCCGCCTGCATCATGCAGTCGCCGTGCCCAGCGGCTGACCGAAGCCTCGCTGACACCCACGCGGCGCGCTACCTCCACCTGCGACAGGTGCCCCCGTCGCAGGAGTCGTCCGGCCGCAAGCCGCCGCTCCTCAAGCTGCTGGGCCGTCCAGTGCTTTGGCTGCCACGCCATGGACACCCCCTCCATGACGTAACCCCTCAGACCCTTACCCGACTTCCCTGAAGGGGGTTAGCTATGTCGCGCGCTGCGCCAGCAGGTCCTCGCGCAGCTTCGTGAGCACCTTGCCCAGCAGGTTCAGCCCACGCCACGTGGCGGGGTTCTGGATGCGAGGGTCCTCTTCACGGAGCCCCACGCCCCAGATGCGGTCCAGGGGGCTGGCTTCCACCAGCTCCGTTCCAGCGGTGCCCAGGAGCGCCTCCAGCAGCGCGGGGTTCTGCGTGAACTTCGCGTGGTTGCCTTCGTAGACGATCTGCTCACGCGCCTGTTCCCACTTCGTGGCGTCGAAGCCGCGGACCTTGCGGCCCAGCGCCTTGTGCGTCTTGGGAGATTCCGAGGCGAGGATTTTCGCCAGGATCTCACTGTCCTCGAAGAGGCGCGCCTTGCCCGCCATCATGTACTGCTCAGCGCAGACGTAGCGTGCGCCGTCCACCTCGAAGGCGGTGCGGTGCCACTGGGAGAAGGGGGACTGGTCCCTCCAGAAGAAGGTGAAGCGCTTCGAGTTGGCGCCGCTCATGTGCTGCCTCCAAAGGATGGTGTTGATAACACACTAACGAGGGCGGCGCGCATCCCTGACAAGCGCCGTACAATGCCGGGACGCCGTCTTCCGCGGCGCTCCTCACATGACACTGACCGACGCACAGGGCTTGCTGGACCGCTGCTTCACCGGGGGGGAAGAGGGGGCTCCCAGGCTCCGCGAGCAGGAAGACGCGCGCTTCGCGCTCCGGCCGAGCGCGGTGTGGCTGGAGTACCGCTGGTACATCCAGGCGGAGGGGATGGCGGAGGTGTTCCTCAAGTGGGGCCGCGTCTCCGCCTCGCAGAGTCCCTCGGCCGAGGCCACGGTGCTCCGCGTCCACCTGCTGGGGGCCTCCCCCGGGCTCTCCGAGCGGGCGCATCGGCTGCTCGAAGGGGGCGCGCCGTCGAGAGACCCCATGTTGGACCTCATCGGTGATGACGGCCTGCGCCGGGAGAGCGCCGCCTTTGGCCGGACGCGCGTTACGGTGGAGCACTGGGACTCGCCGCCGGGGCCTCGGCCGCTGCTGGAGGATGCGCGCTTCACCTCGCTCGCGGCGGTGCTGGAGTCAGCGGATTCCACGCCGGAGGTGCGGCATGAGGCGGTGCAGCGGCTGGCGGATGAGCGAAGCCCGCGCGTCACGGCGGTGCTGCTCGCGCTGGTGGAGCGCAAGCCGTCGCTGATGGCGCTGCGGGTGTTGTCGGAGTGGGGCGTCGTCGAAGCGCGCGCGGCGCTTCAGCGAGCTCTGGCCCTGGTGGCGCCCGATAATCCGGCGGACCTGTGGGCGCTCACCGCGCTGGATCGGCGGCTCGCGGCCTGGGCCGCGCTTCGGGAAATGGCGGCGCCTGAAGCGTCCCGCCCGTCACCTGTCCCGCCGCGACATCAATGAGCCAGTAGCCCTCCTGTCCCGCCTGCGTGGAGGAGCCTGCTCCAAAGAGATGGGGGCGCTCGGCCGTGGCCGGGTGATGGAAGCGCCGGTGGATGTGCCCATGAAGGACGGCGTAGCGAGGGCCCCGGAGCAGCTCGCAGAGGGCGTGTCCGTCACTCAGGCCCCAGGGACCCGTGGCGGCCGTGCCTTCCGGCTTCAGCGGCGCGTGGTGCACGACGACGAGGAGCGCGCGGCCCGCGAGCCTCCCGTCGCTCACCACCGCGGCCAGTCCGTCGAGCTGCGCGGGGCCGATGCGGCCGCGTGAGATGCCCGGCAGGGGTGGCACCCGGGCGGAGCAGAGCCCGACGATGGCGGCGTCCGCGGCCACCTTCCGGACGAAGGGGAACGCGCCCTCCCGCTGGTGCTCGGGCAGGTCGCTCTCCAGCAGATGGCCGAAGTAGCGCTCGAAGCGGCGGTGCCGTACGCTGCCGGGCGTGTACACGTCGTGATTGCCCGGGATGATGGTGCAGCGGTCGCGGTCCTCCGCCAGCGCGCCCAGCGCCTCCCGCGCACCCTGAAACTCGCTGTCGAGCGCGCACGACGTGAGGTCTCCCGAGAGGATGAGGTGCCGCGCGCCTTGCGCCGGCATCGATTGGACGATGGCGGAGAGCGTGTGCGCCGCCGCGTCGTAGGCGCGGGCTCGGCCGCCCGCCAGCAGCTCCGGGAGTGCCAGCCAGCGCCGCCATCCCAGCCGTCGCAGCGGCAAGGCTCGGTAGTCAGCGGTGATGTGGACGTCCGAGCAATGCAGGAAGCGCATGGCGGGCCCTCGCGACGGCACCGGGCGTCGTCGCGCCCGGTGCCGCCGTGTCAGCGAACGACTAGAGCGCCTGGCACAGGGCGTTGCCGAGGCTCCGCGTATCCCAGTAGCGGATGCCGCAGCCGTAGCCCGAGCCATCCATGGCGCCGCCACCCGCCAGGCGGGCGACGTCCCACGGCGCGAGCAGCGCGCAGACCTCGCTCTGCCGGGCCTCCGCCTCCGTCGGCGACAGCAGGGCCGTCCCCGGCGGGCACGGCGTGTCTCCCAGCACCTCGGTGAAGGTCATCTGCGCGCAGAGGGTGTTGCCCATCGTGCGCGTGTCGAGGTCACGGATGCCGCAGCCGTAGCCCGGGCCATCCATGGCGCCGCCGTTCGCGAGGCGGACGATGTCCCACGTCCCCAGTTGCGAGCAGATGTCGCTCTGGCTCGCACGGGCGACCAGGGGGCTCACGAGCGTGAGTCCCGCGGGACAGCTTCCATCACCCAGGACCTCGGTGAACTGCTGCACCTGCTTGCACACGCTGTTGCCCATGCCGCGCGCATCGTACGTGCGAATGGTACAGCCGTAGGCGGGGCCGTCCATGGAGCCGCCATTCGCGAGGCGGGCGATGTCCCACGCGCCGAGCATCCCGCACACGGTGGACGCGTTGTCACGCACCTCCTCGGGAGAGGCCAACGTGTAGCCGGAGGGACACGACGTGTCGCCCAGCACGTTGTACACCTGCCCCGCGAGCGCCTCCTTGGCTTCACCCGTCTCCTCCGCGACCGTGTCCTTCGCCGCCGTTCCGCACCCCGCGAGTGAAAGGGTCAGCCCAACGCCAGACAGCAGAATGGAAATCTTGCGCTGATACATGATGGCCTCTTGGGTAGTGGTTGTCTTGGGTTTCCCGAGGCTCGCGCCTCGAGAACCTGGGCGCGGCGCTGAGCAAGCCCCATACCATTTAGGTGTGAGCCCTTATACTCATAGTGAATGCTGGCTTCGAGGCGCAAGCGCGCGAGGCCGTCGCGCGTCCCAGGTGCACGCAGCCGCGTTCCCCAGGAACGCCCCTGTCGTGGATTGCCCTGCCTTCAACGGTAGACAGGGCGGCGCGCACGATTCGTGAAAGGACTTGTCCCTTCAACTGGGGGACCGCATGCAGGTGAGGCACGCAGCCATTGGAGCGAGTCATGAGGTGTATGCGTCGGGTGAAGCCGCGCTGAAGGCGGCGGTCGCGCGGCGCGTGGGAGACCGATTGGCGCGGGAGCGTCAACTGCGGCAGCCCGCGCGCTATCGCCGTTGGCGCGTGCTGGAGACCACGCCGCTGTTGCGCTCCTGCGAGGGCGGGCTGGATGACACCAAGTTCCTCTACCCGGTCCTCGACAACCTCCCCGTCATTGTCTTTCCCTTGCTGAGTCACGCACTGGCAGGTGTCCAGGTCAGCGTCCATGGGCCGCGTGAGGTCTGCCAGGTGGTGGAGGTGGTCCGCGACTTCCTCCTCGCCGAGGGCCATATCGATGAGCGGAGCCGCATCGTGGCGGTGGAGGAGGACCGCGGTGACATCTCCTTGTCCCGCTCGTTCCAGCGCTCCACCGAGGTCCTCTCCGCCAGCCGGGACGCGCCGGTGGTCTGGTCCGCGGGCGACCTGGTGCTGGCGTACAATCCCTATCCCTGGCTGACGGACCGGCACCTCCCCAGCTTCGAGCTCATCCTCAACCTGAACGCGCGGCAGGTCGTCTTTCCCCAAGGCACCTCCGAGCTCTTCGCTCGCAACTACCTCGACCGTCTGCGCTTGGACGACCCGTGGGGTTCCGTCATCGACGTCAAGGAGCCCAACGTGCTGCTCTTCACCGGCGCGGGCCTCCGGGGCCTGACGAAGGTGGATGGCTTGCGAAAGCCGCCGCCGGGGGAGACCTACATGAGCGTGTTGCTCCGCGCCGCGGGCCGGGCGTGCTGGCACACCTCCCCCGCGGCGACCGTGGCCTTTCTCCGCTACGGCCTGAAGCGGGTTCGCGACAGATTGGAAGAAGGGGATGGGGTGTCCCGGCGCCACGCGACGGAGCTGGCGACCACCTTCTTTGGGGTGCCCACCCTCGTCAAGGCGGAGAACACCGACCCGTTCTCTGTCAGGGATGGCGACAGCTTGGAGGACCTCTTCGGGTACTACCGCGCCTTCCTCCAGCCCATCGTCGACAGCAAGGCGACGAAGGAGGCCGGCTATCGGGAGCTGGCACACTACCACCCGCATGCGGAGCTGCTGTACCGGCTCTCACTCAAGCTCCGTGCGCTTCAGTCGGAGCTGCCCCTGTGGCGAAGGTGGCCGGAGCTCATCCGTGACAAGTGCGCCTCGCTGAATCAGCGCCTGACGGCGGAGTTTCGAGGCCTCGGGCTGAAGGACGCGGGGCCTCTCGTGCCCGAATATTTCGATGCCGCGGGAGCCTTCCAGGGCCATTCCCTGCCATCGGATGACTTGCGTGCGACCGGCGCCTATCTCAGGCACGTCTACCTCCCCACCTATTCGCGCGACCGGGCGGAGGCCAGCGGTGCCAGCTCGGAGCGCTTGCGCGCGGCACGCAGGCGCGTCGCCGGATGACGCAGACAGGTGCCATGTGGCTCCGTGTCTGGCTTTGTGTCACTGGGATTTGGGGTGTGAGCTGTGATGGTATGCCGAGTGCAGTGTTTGGGGGCATGGCCTTCAGACCCCAGGTGTTGACCCAGGTTTCCGACAGCTATTCGAACTTCGCGGAGCACTACAAAGACATCCGCTCGTTCTTTGAAATCGTGGGCGTGCGATTCGCCATCCGCGAGTATGGCATCAGCTTGAAGTGCGTCGCGGGGAACAAGCTCTTCTCCAACGCGAGTGGCTACCTGCTGTCGGATGACAGCTCCTATCCGTTCTACCTCTGGCTCCCGTCCTGGCTGGGCCGCTTCTATGTGGATCCGCTCCACGTCCCCGCGGGCGTCGCCGTGGATGACAGCCGGACCCGGGACGTCAAGCTGCTGGCCTTCATCTGGATATGGCTGGGGTTCAATGACGCCTATGTGAGTGACGCGGCGGGCCCTGAATGTTGGTTCGGGGTCGCCGAGCCCCGGCCCGAGGACCCGGACGAGTCCGTCGTCTGCACCGCGGACAAGATATGGAAGTACTTCCGCATCGAGCGGACGAGCCAGGGTGAGAGTGACGGATGGCTGAGCGGCGGGTTCCAGAAGAACTCCATCGGCTGTGATTTGAATGGCCGGTGGCACATGCGGCGCGTTCCGCTGGAGCAGCTCTCCAGCTACTACGCCATTGAGAAGAGCCTCATCCGGCCGCTCGGGGAGAAGTTCAACGAGCTGGCAGGGGGGCTGTCCTCCTCCGCCGCCAGACCTGTCCCCTGAGCGGCAAGCGCCGCTACACCCGCCGCCGCGGGGCGCGCTCCCCCAACGCCCTCGCCGCCGCGGTGACGTCGGTGAGGGTGTGGAAACGACCGGTGTCGAGCAGGAGGCTCCGCGCCAGCTCGACGCACGCGCGCTCGCACGCGGCCCGTCGGTGAGGGTCCTCGATGCTGTCCAGGTCCAGATTGTGCGCGAGTCCGAAGATGCGACGGAGCATCTTCACGCCCGCGAAGGACAGGCTTTCGCCCAGCAGCCGCTGGAGCCAGCGCTGGCGCTCCTCGGTGAGTCCGCGCCGCTCGGCCTCCGTGGTGAACAGCGCGGTGGGGTAGGCGTCCCCGCGTCCGTGCTCCTCCCAGAGCGCGAGGAACCGGGCCTGAAAGCGTGACCACAGGGTCTCCATCGTCTCCAGGACCCAGTCCTGGTAGGGCTCGCGCGGCGCGGCCTCCGTGGTGTGTCCCTCCTGGCTGAAGTAGTTGATGAGCAGGTTGGCCAGCAGCGCGCCCACGTCGAAGGCCATGGGGCCGTAGAAGGCGAACTCCTGGTCGATGACCCGCGTGTCTTCTGGCGTCACCATGATGGAGCCGGTGTGGAGGTCGCCGTGGATGAGCGCCTCGGTGCGCGTCAGGTACTGGTACTTGAGGCGGGACGCCGCGAGCTTCAAGGGCATGTCCCCGCGGACGTCGGCGGCCAGTGCGTCGAGCTGGGGTGAGGTCCACCGGTTGCGCGGGTGAACCTGGTAGGGCTCGGTGAAGACCATGTCCTCCATGATTCGGCACATGGCGGTGTTCGTGCTGAAGGCAGCGACCTTGCGCCGCTTCTCCTCCGCGCTCAGCGCCAGGTCCGAGGAGAAGAACAGCGTCCGCGCCAGGTAGTCCGCCATCTGCTCGGCGAATCGCGGGTAGCGGACGCCGGCCGTCATTCCCTTGCGGAGGATGATGTGCGGCGTGAGGCACTCCAGGACGAGCACATATTGCCTGGCGTCATGGTGGAGGACCTGGGGGACGCGTCCTCGGGCGTGACGCCCGTGTTCGAGCAGCGCCTGGTGCTCGAAGTGGATGCGCTCCAGCGTCAGGGGCCAGGACTCGCCCACCAGCCGCACGTAGGGCAGGGATTGTTTGACGCAGACGCTCCCGGCCGGGCCATGGACCAGGAACACCTGGTTCACGTTCCCGTCGCTCACTTCCTGGACGCGCCAGTCCGCCTCGCCGCCCCCGAGCCGCCCCTCGAGCTGGGACTGGCTGGCGAGATAGGCGGGGACGCTCCTCGCGTGGAGCGGGTGGTAACCCTCGGGCACCGTCAGCGACATGGCTCTGCTCCTCGTGTCGGGATTCGCGCGTCCGCTCTTCGAGGCCCCAGGCGGGTCCCCTCGTGGCGAAGCCAGGCGGGCCAGGGCAGGCCCAGGTGGTCTTGCAGGGTGCACTCCGCCATGGCCAGCGAGCCGTTCACCGAGCCCGGGTCATGGGACCAGCAGTCACTGACGACGTAGACCTGCTCGTCCGCGAGCGGCTGCCGCATCTCGGGGATGATGTCTGCTGACAGGTGGTGCTCGCGCCAGACGTGCCAGCCACCTCCGTGAGGAGCGTCGGACCAGTCCTGGCACCTCGCGGCGAAGGGGGGCGGAGCGTCGTTGATGCCGTGGAGCTCCATCAGCATCGCGTGGGCACGTTCGACCATCCCTCGGCTGGCGGGCGCCGCGTCGGGCGGGACGGGGACTCGCTGAAGCCCCGGTGCATCCGGGTACACCTCGCCGGAGCGCAGCGCGCTCCAATACGCCGTGTCGGTGCCGCTGGTGTACGACGCCAGGAGCACGGCGGGTCCGTCCGCCTGCGGGGACGCGTCGCCAGCACCCCAGTACCAGAGCTGCCGCAGTGGCAGGTCGGTGGTGCTGCGGCCACGCGAAACGCCCACGCGCTGCCACCATGGAAAAGGGTAGGCGAGGAACAGCTTCACGGCCGGGATGGCGCGGACACTGCGGAGGTTGTGCCGCGTCCTGGCGTCCTGGAACAGGAAGGTGTCTGGCGCCAACGCCGCCAGCGCGCCTTGTGGCATCGCGAGCAGCACGCATCGCGCCTTCACCTGCCGCGTCGGGGTTCCATCTGGGGCGACGAAGCCCAGCGTGTAGGCGGGCGCGTTCCGAGGGCCCGGGCACCTGTCGATGCGGCTCAGGCGGTGGTGCAGCCAGGTGGTGCCCCCCGCCGCGCGAAAGCGGGCATGCAGCGCCAGGGGGAGCGCGTCGAAGCCGCCAAGGAGGCGCTGGTAGCGGCCGTGTCGAGGCGCGTGGAAGAGCACGTCCAGCCAGTCCGCGCAGTTCCCATTCGCGGCGAGGTTGTCGTAGCCACCCGCGTCCTTCACGAACTGGAGGGCCTCTGGCCCGAGCACGAAGCGCAGCAGGGACTCCCACGGCAGTGTGTGCAGCGGTGCTCCGTCCACGCGGGCGGTGTCCTTGCGTTGCAGGTACTCCTGCTCCGCTGCTGTCGCCGCCGCCCAGTCCTGGTGGTCGAAGGCCGTGTGGTAGCGCGCGCGCAGGTCGTCGAAGCCGGGGAGCGCCGCGTGGGTGACGCGCTGCTCCAGTTCCTCGGGGCCCAGTGCCTGCTCGGCGGGGCGCAGCCGGTAGGGCAGGACGGCGGCGCCAGTGGAGAGCGCCGCCGCTGTCAGCTCCCGCTGGCGCAAGCGCACGCCTCGCAGGTACGCGAGGTTCTCCGGCTGCCCGAACGTGAAGTCCGTCACCTGGCCTGACATCCCCAGGTGCCGGATGAGGTCGGCGACGAGGTGCAGTGAGTCGTGAAACCGCATGCCCCCCAGGTCTGCGGCGACGTCGGGGAGGCCGGGGAACCGCACGGACCACAGCCGGCCGCCCAGGCGCCCCGTGCGCTCGTACAGGCCCACTTGGAGCTGCTCGCGGCCCCGGACGATCTCCGCCAACGCCGAGTTGGCCGCGAGGTGACGAAGCGCGCCGTCGTGCAGGAGCCTGTAGCCGAGGTAGCAGCCGCCCACTCCACCACCGACGATGGCGACGTCCACCTCGTCCTGGACGCGGGTGGCGGCCACGCTCAGACCTCGTCCACTGCGCGGAGGAGCTGCTCGGGCGACAGCAGGTCCATGCAGTCGCGCTGAACGCAGCCCGCATCGAAGTCCTGCTTGTAGCACATGAGGCAGGGCACCTCCGGTTCGAGCACCGTGCCTCGCCCGTACATGAAGAACTCGTGCCGGTTGAACGTGTTGTTCAGCAGGACGATGCGTTTGCGAAGTCCCACGGCCGCGTGGAAGGCGAACGTCACCGACGTCACCACGATGTCGGCCAGGCTGAGCAGGCCGATGAAGCCGCCAAAGGGCTGCACGCCCAGATAGCGCGCGTCCGCCCGCGCGGAGATCTCCAGGTTTCGCTCATGCTCATCGGGGCCGCCGACGAGCACGACCTCTCGGCCGGTCTCCTTCAGTCGTCGGGCGAGGGTCGCCCAGTTCTCGACGGAGTAGAGCCGCGGCTTCCATTGGCTCCCCGCGCCCGTGTTGAGCATCACCACCGGTCTTCCCGGCGCGAAGTCGACCTGGGGCGCGGTGAAGTCCGGCAGGATGTATTCCTCGCCCTGGAAGGGGAAGCCGCAGATGTCGAACAGCTCCTGGACGTAGTGCCGGGTGTTCGCCTTCATCAGGTCGTCGAACACGCCCGTGCGCCACTTGCGCTGGCTGTCCGCGTCGAAGGGGAGGATGACGCCATCCTTCTGCGTGAAGCCCTTCTTCACCCGGCCGTCCACGCGGTTCGCCAGCGCGCACGCCTCCACGTCCTTGTCCAGGGAGAGCACCAGGTCGAAGCGCAGGTCGAGCACCGTCGTCACGCCCGCGAGGTCGAAGCGCAGCACCTTGAAGACCTCGCGCCGGGGCACCAGCTCCGGGTAGTGCGTCATCCAGAAGATGCGCGCGCCTGGGTAGCGCTGGCGGATGGCGTGCAGCAGGGGCGTGTTGCGCACCACCTCACCCGCCGCCTGGAGCTTGATGATGAGCACGTTGCCCGTGGCGGGCTGATAGTCCGTGCAGTCCCCGCAGTGCGCTCCGCGTTCCTTGTGGGGGCCGCAAGGTTTGTAGCCGTTGAAGTGGCGGCAGTCGGTTCGGATGTCCATGGGGTCGTTCCCGGGCGCTAGGCCGACTGTCGCGCCAGGGCCCGGACGTCCGGGTCCAGCTCCGCGAGCGTGTCGCGCAGCACGGTCACCATGGCGTTCAGCTCCGGCGTCGTGACGTTGTACGGCGGCATCACCAGGATGGAGTCGCCGCTGCCGTCTGGCAGGTAGCCAATGGAGAAGTAGAAGTTGCCTCCGCGCCGCATGGCCCGTTGCAGCACCTGCTCCGCCAGTCGTGCCGTCCTGGGAAAGGCCCTCCGGGTGTGCTTGTCCGCCACGAGCTCGAAGCCGCAGAAGAGTCCCAGGCCGCGCACGTCATCCACCCAGGGGAACGCGGTCAGCTCCCGCAGGCGCCCGCGCAGCTCGTGGCCCTGCCGTTGGACGTTCTCCAGCAGGTCGTCGCGCTCAATCACGTCGAGCACGCGCGCGCCCACGGCCGCGGAGAAAGGGTGGTTCGTGAAGGTGAAGCCGTGGGCGAAGTTGACGCCGTCCCGGTGCAGTTGCTCCACGATGGCGCGGCTGGCGTAGACGGCGGAGAGCGGCAGGAGGCCCGCGGCCATGCCCTTGCCCTGGACGATGATGTCCGCCTGGACGCCCGACGCCTCGGACGCGAACCACGTGCCGCAGCGGCCGAAGCCGCACATCACCTCGTCGAAGATGAGGGTGACGTCGTAGCGGTCGCAGATGTCTCGCACCCGCTGGAGGTATCCCGTGGGGGGCACGCTGACGCCCATGGACGCGCCAATCACCGGCTCGACGATGAAGGCCAGGCAGTTCTCCGGCCCCACCTCCAGAATCTTTCGCTCCAGGGCGTCGGCGCAGGCCTCGCCGGATTGCTCCGGCCGCCGGTAGACATCCGGCGCGGGGATGAAGTGCTGCTCGCGCAGCAGGCCGCTGAACAGCAACCTGTCCCGAGCCTTGCCCGTCACGGCCAGGGCCAGCCCGGTGGCGCCGTGGTAGCCGGGCTCGGTGGCAATCACCTCTCGCTTGCGCCCGGTCCCCGACTTCCCCAGGTGGAACTGGTACGCCAGCTTGAGGGCCGTCTCCACCGCGTCGGAGCCGCTGCCCATGAGCAGGACGTGGGAGATGTTGTCCGGGGCCAAGGCCACCAACCGCTCGCCATAGGCTTCCAGCTCCGGCGTGGTGAACTGCGTGCCGTGCAGGTAGCTGACGTGTCGCATCGACTCCGCGGCCTGCCGCGCCAGTTCCTCCAGGCCGTGGCCCAGGATGGCGACGCCCGCGCCGCCCACGGCGTCCAGGAAGGTGTTGCCTTCGTCGTCGTACAGCCAGGCGCCGCTGCCGCGGACGATGCGGGGGTAGCGGTGCTCGAAGCGTCGGTGGAAGAGCATGGTGACTCCTAGGCGGCTAGGACGTACTCGAGGGCGCGCGTCGCGCAGTCCTGGGGGGCATGGCGAAACCACGTGTCGATGACCTGATGGGGCACGGGCGGTGGGACGAAGCGCGCCTTCACGTCCAGGTACTCATCCAGCGTCGTGCAGCCGCCGCTGTACCCGGCGCGAGCGCGCTGGCTCAGCAGGGTTTGAACGGCCTCGGGGGCATCATCCGTGGGCCGGAGCCAGAGCACCTTGAGCCGAGCCCGAGGGTGGGGCGCGAGCACCCGCAGCAGGTACTCCCAGCTCGACGGCCGCGAGTACGTGGTGACCGCCACGAGCGAACGGGGTGGCTGGGCGACTTCCAGGTGGAGGCGCACGGCCTGATGGAACAGCTCGTAGGCCATGGCCATCCGGTTGAGGTTCCGCTGCCGCCCCGCTTCCGTGGCCTTCCAATCCGGCTCGGGCAGGCCGATGCCGGCGCTGGCGAGCACGTCGATGTCGATGACGTGCGCGCCCAGCGGCGGGCCCAGTCGCGCCGCTGTTTCGCTCTTCCCGGAGAGCGGCCATCCACACAGCACGGTGACGGTGGGCGCCATCACGCGTCCTCCCTCCAGACCAGGCCCGCGCCTTCGAGATGCGCGAGGAGGGGCGCATGGAGGTGCCCGTTGGAGAAGAGGAGCTCGGTGCACCGCTCCAGGGACCAGGGCGTCCCGTCGAAGCACGTCACCTGTCCGCCGGCCTCTTCGACGAGCCCGATGGCGGGCAGGTGGTCCCAGGGTTTGTTGTCGATGGCGAGGACGGCGTCGACGCTGACGGGCAGGTGGTTGCCGCGAGCCAGCCGGGTCCCCGCCCAGCAGAAGGCGCCGAAGTTCCGGATGCGCGTCACGCCCGCGACCAGGGGCGGGTGGTAGAGCCGCCCCACGGTGGGCGTCGTCCCGTCGACGGCGATGGACGCCCGGGCCAGCTCCCACACCGGGGAGACCCGCAGCCTTGTCGCCGTCTCCCCTCGGAGGATGACGAAGGCGCCGTGGCCGCGCCCGCTCACGTGCAGCCCGCCGCCGCCCAGCCGCTCCTCCGTGGGCAGGAAGATGACGGCTTCCTCGACGCGGCCTCCCACGATGCTGGCGAACTGGAGCCCGAAGAGGGGCGCGCCCAGCAGGAGGCTGTTGGTGCCGTCCACCAGGTCGACCACGCAGCAGTCCTGTCGTGGAGGCCACTGGGACACGCCCTCTTCGTTGATGGGCAGGCCCGGGTAGCGCCGCGTCAGGAACGCGGACGTGCGCTCGCGCAGCTCGTCGATGACGCCGTAGACGAGCCGGTCATCCGCCGTGTCCGTGGGCGAGGCCACCGCGCCTTCGAGCAGCCGCGTCCAGAGGGGCCGCAGGTCGCCAGCGAGGAACCGCCAGAGCGAGCGCGTCTCCAGGGGGCCCGTCGCGTCACTTCTCATGGCGAGTGCTCCAGTCCGTCCCCGCGCCAAGTGGAGTCGTCCAGCCCTGCTCCACGAGCATGCACAGCACATGGGCCAGGGTGATGTGGCACTCCTGGATGTGCTGCACGTTGCCGCTGGGCACGCGGATGCAGACGTCGCTCAGGCCCAGGAGCCTGCCGCCGCCGCTCCCCGTGAGGGCCAGCGTGCGCAGGCCCAGGAGCCGCGCGCAGCGGAAGGCGCGGACCACGTTCTCGGATTCGCCGCTGGTGCTGATGCCGAGCAGGACGTCCCCGGGGCGCCCCAGGGCCTGGACCTGCCGCTCGAAGATGTGGCTGAAGCCGAAGTCGTTCGCGTGGGCGGTGATGAGCGAGGTGTCCGTGGTCAGCGCGATGGCCGCCAGCCCTGGCCGCACGACGTCATGGCTCAGCGCGCTGACGAACTCCGCCGCCAGATGCTGGCAGTCCGCCGCGCTGCCGCCGTTTCCACAGAGCAGCACCTTGCCGCCGGATTGGAGTGCCTGGGCCAGGAGGCTCGCCGCCGCCTGGATGTCCTGCTCACAGTGCTCCAGCAGCCCTTGCTTCGCGTCGATGCTGCCCTGGACGTGCTGCCGGACGAGGCGGGTGCCCGGCTCGCAGCGGTCCTCTTCTGCCTTCAGCGCTGTCTCCATTTACGTCCTCCCCCGTTGTTGGATGTGCCGCTGGATGCGCTCCGACGCGTGCAGCAGGTCGTCGACGACGTGGTGGGCGCGTTCGCCCGGTGTCCGCTCCGCCACGGCGCCGTGGCCCGTGCGGACCAGGAACGTCATGGCTCCCAGGTTCAGGCCCCACGCGACGTCGCTGCGCTTGTCCCCGATGACGAAGCTGCGCGAGAGGTCGATGCCCAGCTCCGCGGCCGCTTGGAGCCCCATCCCGGGACGGGGCTTGCGGCACGCGCAAGCCGCATCGGGCAGGTGGGGGCAGACGTAGATTCCGTCCAGGTGCAGTCCGTCGTCCGCGAGCTCGCGGAGAAGCCGCTCGTGAATCGCATCGAGGGCTCGCTGGTCGAAATATCCCCGGGCCAGCCCGGACTGGTTGGTGGCGAGCACCACGCCCAGCTCCAGCGCGCGGAACCGGTGCAGCGCGGCCCGGGCGCGTGGGAGCAGCCGCAGTTCCTCGGGAGTGCGCAGGTAGTGCTTCTCTTCGATGAGCGTGCCGTCCCGGTCCAGCAGGACGAAGGCGCGGCCCGGGGCAGGGGTCAGTGCCATGCTGTCGCCTCGTCCCAGGGCGGGGCGCCCACCACCGGGCGTGGCCAGCGCCGCGTATCCGGCGGGGGATGGCGGCCCGGCCTGACGTCTTCGGCGGTGAGCCTCGCGGCCACCTGCTCCGCGACGACCGGCGCGAAGGCGAGCTTGGTGGGCCAGAGTTGCGTCACTCCGCCCGCGTGGTGGAGGACCGGCGCGTTGGGACGGCTGCCGTCGACTTGTCGGCCCTCGGCGCGCTCCACGTCCAGGACCGCCAACGCGCACGCGGAGAGGTCCACGCCGGGGAGCATCGCGGCCAGCGTCTCCCGCGCGGCGCGGGCATGGGCGCGCGGCTCCTGGTGCGTGCGCGCCTCGGCCACCGCTCCGCCCACGTACCAGACGGCGCGGCCCTCCCGGTCGCGGTGGCTGGTGACGGTGGCCTGCGGCGTGGTGCCCGTTCCCAGCCAATGGGCGTAGAGGTCCGGCAGCGCGCCTCGGAGCATCACCATGCGCAGGGGCCGTCGCTGCATGGGCGCGGCGCCGGTGGGGACTCCCCGTCCGAGCGCTTCGTTCCCAACCCCCGCGCACAGCACCACGTGCTCGCACCGGACCTCGAGCTTCTGCCCCTGGGGACTGCTCACCTCCACGCCGGTGAGGTGTCCCGCGGTGTAGAGGAGGCGGGGGGAGTCCGCCGCGATGGCCAGCAGGGCCTCCGCGTTCGCGTGGGCCAGCGCCGACAGCACGGAGTGGACGTCCACCACCGGCTCCTCCAGTTGGTAGATTCCGCACCCCGCGGAGCGGCCCAGGGCCACGGCGAGGGGCTCCGGGACCGCCTTTGCGCCGAGCTTCGTCACCCGTCCCTGGAGCAGCTTGCTGGCGAACAGCGCCGTCACGCGTGAACCCCAGCCCTGACCGGCCACCAGGTACTGGTATCGCGATAGCAGACGGGCCCCGCGCAGGTCCGGGGCCCGCGCTCCCTGGAGGGAGGCTTGCCATCGGGAGGGCATGCCCGTCAGGGCCTGGCTCGCGTCGGAGAGCGCGCCGTCGAGGGCATACTTCAGCCCGCCGTGGATGATGCCTTGCGCGCGGAGCGACTGACCGGTGCCGAGCCCGCTGCTCTCACACAGGACGGCGGCGTACCCCCGCGCGCGCAGGTGCGCCAGCGTCCAGAGCCCGGCGATGCCACCTCCCAGGATGGCCACGTCGGCGCGAACCTGTTCGGAGGGGGCGTGGTCGTCCATGGCTCACCCGCGCTCCAGGGAAGCGGTCGGCGCCGTCTTCGCGCCACCGCGTTCGTGGATGCGCGCCACCAGGCCGCTCGTGGAGCACCCGTCCACGAAGTCGAGGATGCGCACCTCGCCGCCCGCTTCGCGGACACAGCGTTGACCGGGGACCTGCTCGGGTCGGTAGTCGCCGCCCTTCACCAGCAAGTCTGGGAGGAGCCGGCAGACGAGCCGCTCCGGCGTGTCCTCCGAGAAGGGCACCACCCAATCCACGGACGCCAGCCCCGCGAGCACCTGCATCCGCTGCTCCACGGGGTTCAGGGGCCGCGCGGGGCCCTTGAGCCGCTGCACGGAGCCGTCGTCGTTGACCGCGACGATGACCCGGTCCGCCAGGCTCGCGAGCTGCTCGAGATAGCGGACGTGCCCGGCGTGGAGGATGTCGAAGCACCCGAGCGTCAGCGCCACCCGCTCACCCCGCGCCTTGGCTTCACGGACCAGTTCGGCGAGCCGTGACTCCGTGACGACGCCTCGGGCGGGCTCCTGCGGGCCGGTCAGCGCGCGCGTGAGCTCCTCCACCGACAGCGCGCAGGTGCCACGCTTGCCAATGACGATGCCCGCTGCGGCGCTGGCCAGGGTCACGGCTTCCGGCAACGGCACGTCCACCGCGAGCGCCGCCGCCAGCACCGCGATGACGGTGTCTCCCGCGCCGGTGACGTCCCGCACGTGCTCGGCCGAGGACGGCACGTGAAAGGGCGCGTGTCCCTCGCGAAGCAGCGTCATGCCTTCGGCGCCCCGGGTGATGAGCAGGGCGTCGAGGGACAGCGCTCGCAGCATCGCGAGCCCTCGGTGGGTCAGCGTGGCGTCATCCGCGCAGGGGCCCGCCACCGCCTCGAACTCACTCCGATTGGGGACGAGCACGGAGGCGCCCTGGTAGCGGGTGAAGTCCGTCCCCTTCGGCGCCACCAGCGTGAGCCGTCCGGCCGCCCGGGCCAGTTCGATGAACCGCCCCGGGGTCTTCAGCGTGCCCTTGCCGTAGTCCGACAGCACGACGACGCGCGCCTCCGCCAGTCGGGGCTGGAACAACTCCAGGAGGGCCTCGTCCCGGCTGCCCGGCAGGCCGTCCTCGAAGTCCATTCGCAGGAGCTGCTGCTGGGTCCCGAGCACCCGCAGCTTGGTGATGGTCCGGGCGCCGCTCAGCCGCACCAGGGCGGGCCGCACCCGGGTGGTCTCGAGCTGCGCGTGCAGCGCGTCCGCGTCCGCGTCATCACCCGTGACGCCGAGCAAGGTGGCCTCGGCCCCCAGCGCTGCGGCGTTCACCGCCACGTTGGCCGCGCCCCCCGCGCGCGTTTCATCCCGGCTCACGCGCACCACGGGAACGGGCGCCTCGGGAGATATCCGGGTGGCCTCGCCGTGCCAGGAGCGGTCGAGCATCACGTCGCCGACCACCAGGACCTGGGCCTCGTGGAAGGGAGGGATGCGGCGCGCTGGGCCTGTCATGACAGGCCTCCCTGGACCGCCGCGCCGAAGACGGCGCGTCCGTGGTGGAAGCGCGGCAGGTAGACGTCCCGGAGGAAGGCCCGCGTGCCGGGCAGGTCGTCACCTGGGGCCGGCGCCTGCTGGAAGGTGCCGTCGGCGGCGAAGTACTCCGGAAGGGGCGGCGTCCCGTCGTGCAGTCCTTCCGCGCGCAGGGCCTCCGTCAGGCGGCGGTTGCAGGTGGAGAGCTTGTCGCGGATGAGCTCGGGCCAGTGGCGCCACAGCGGCAGCTCGTGCCAGAGCGGCTCCAGGCGGCGGGAGAGCGCCAGCAGGTGCTCGGCGTGGGGGTAATAGCGGGCGAGCTCGCGGTAGCCGTCCTCGCGCGTCGAGCCCTCGTCGACGATGCCCTGCAGCAGGCCGCGATAGAAGCCGAACAGGTCCTCCAGGTTGTCGCAGTCCTTCAGGACGAACGGGTCGACGGTGGTCGCCTTGAGGCGGGCCCGGACGCCGAAGAACGCGGAGGCGAAGTCGCTGGCGTGGTCTTCGCGCAGCCCCTTCCCTGGCGGCAGGGCGCCGCGCTTTCGCCGGAGGCCATAGTGCAGCGTGCTCAGGCAGGCGGCCGCGCGAGCGCTGGCGAGGGCCCGCCAGGCGGTGCGCAGGAAGACATCCATGTAGACGCTGGAGTCCTTCGCGCCGCGCAGGTCATCCAGCCGGGACAGTCCCCGCAGCCCCGCGCGCGTGAAGCCGAGCAGGTTCGGGTCCTTCACGTCGAGCGCCCGCGGGTCGCCGTCCCGGGGGATGAGCGTCTCGTAATAGTTGCCGATGAACAGCTCGGGCTGGCCCTCCGGGAAGACGCGCTGCCTCGCGCCGACGTTGAGGACCAGGTCGTGGGGGCCGAGCTCCGGCTCCATCAGCCAGGGGAAGACGTCGTAGGCGAGCACGATGTCGCCCGCCGACCAGACCATGGCCTCCGTGTCCCGCGTGCCCAGGGCGTCCGCGGCGCCGCGCACCGAGTGGAAGAAGGAGAGGTTCCGCCGGTCCTCTGGCACGTACAGCAGCGACGCGGGGCTGGAGAGGACCTTCGCCGACAGGAGGTAGTCGCGAAGCACGTCCACCACCTGGCCCACCTCGGGCGGGCCGTAGACGCTGACCTGCACCCCACACGTGGCGAAGTGGAGGATGGGGAAGGCGATGGCGGGGATGTTGTCGAGCAGCGGGTAGAGGAACTTGAGGTCGTCGACCCCACCCTGCAGGGTGCGCTCCATTCGCGTCGCGGCGATGCGCACCGGGGCGCGGAGCGTCCGGCCCTGCTGCTGGTTGCGCATGCGGCGATGCGCCACGACGCGCTTCTCGACGATGCACGCCAGCGCGGCATCCTCGGAGGGGAACAGCTCGTGGCTCGCCGAGATGGCGACGTGGCGCGCGGGGCTGCCGCTCGCGCTGATGCGCGGGAGGCTCCGCGACTTCTGCGAGGACATGGCGCACTTCCGGGAGGGAGGTGGAGTGCCGCGAAGACGCCCCCTTGGGCGTCCCACGTCACATCAGCAACCCCGGTGCCAGTGTCCGGAAGGCGGCCTCGCCTTCATGTTTCGAGCACTTATGCGCGGAGTCCTCGCGCACCCGCACTCGTGGCGTCATTTCGCGACGCGCGCGCGTCCTGGGGAAACGCGCGCGTCGGTCTCCGGCTCAGGCCGCGCCTGGCACGCGGGGGCCGAGCACGTCACGCAGCGCATCCGTGACGGTCAACTTCGGGGCCCAACCCAGCGCCTTCAGCTTGTCGGGCGCGCCGACGAGGCTGGGGATGTCGGAGGGCCGCAGCCGCGCTGGATCCAACTCGATGCGCGCGTCGACGCCCGCCAGGGACAGCATCTCCTCCAGCAGGCTCCGGATGGTGCGCCCCTCGCCGCTGGCGATGTTGTACGCCTGTCCCGGCTCGCCCTTGTCGAGGAGCAGCCGGTACGCCTCCACCACGTCGCGGACGTGGGAGAAGTCGCGCACCGCGTCCAGGTTGCCCGTGCGCAGCACCGGGTCCACCGTGCCCAACCCGATGGCGCGAATCTGCGCGGCGAACGAGGGCACCACGAAGGTGGGGTCCTGTCCGGCGCCCAGGTGGTTGAAGGGCCGGGCCATGATGACTTCCAGCCCGTAGCTGCGGTGGAACTGCACCGCGGCCAGCTCCGCCGCGGACTTGGAGGCCGCGTAGGGGCTCAGCGGCACCGCGGGCGTGTCCTCGGTGGCGCGCGTGCCCTCGGGCACGGGGCCGTACACCTCGCCCGAGCCCACCAGCACGACGCGCGTCTTCGGGACGCTCTCTCTCACCGCGGTGAGCAGGTGCACCACGCCCATGGTGTTCACCGCGAACACCCGCGACGGGTTGTGGTGGCTCTTCGCGACCGAGCTGAAGCCCGCGAGGTGGATGACGCCCTCGGGCTTCACTTCGGCCACCGCCGCCTTCACCGAGGCCTCGTTGGCCACGTCGAAGTGCAGGGCGTTGCTGTTGATACCCTCACCGCGCGGCCCGTGGGCCTCCACCACTTCGTCGCCCGCCGCGCGCAGCTGCGCGCACAGGTGCCGGCCGACGAAGCCATCCGCTCCCGTGACGAGAATGCGCATCTACCGCTGCCCCGCCTTCACGCGCTCCAGGTCCGCGTCCACCATCATCTCCACCAGCTCCTTGAAGCGGACCTTGGGCTCCCAGCCCAGCTGCGCCTTGGCCTTGGCCGGGTCGCCGATGAGCAGGTCCACCTCGGCGGGCCGCACGAAGGCCGGGTCGATGAAGACGTGCTTCTCCCAGTCCAGCCCCACGCGCGCGAAGGCAATCTCCACCAGCTCGCGCACCGTGTGCGTCTCGTTGGTGGCCACCACGTAGTCCTCGGCCTTCGGCTGCTGGAGCATCCGCCACATGGCGTCCACGTAGTCGCCCGCGAAGCCCCAGTCGCGCTTGGCGTCCAGGTTGCCCATGGGCAGCTTCTCCTGGAGGCCCAGCTTGATGCGCGCCACGTTGTACGTGACCTTGCGCGTGACGAACTCGAGGCCCCGGCGCGGCGACTCGTGGTTGAAGAGGATGCCGCTCACCGCGTAGAGGTTGAAGGACTCGCGGTAGTTCACCGTGATGTGGTGGCCGTACGCCTTGGCCACGCCGTACGGGCTGCGCGGGTAGAAGGGCGTGTCCTCCGTCTGGGGGACCTCCAGCACCTTGCCGAACATCTCGCTGGACGACGCCTGGTAGAAGCGCGCCTCCGGGCGGGTGTGGCGCACGGCCTCCAGCATCTTCGTCACGCCCAGCGCGGTGAACTCACCGGTGAGCACCGGCTGGTTCCAACTGGTGGGGACGAAGGACTGCGCCGCGAGGTTGTAGACCTCGTCCGGCTTCGTCAGGTTCAGCAGCGCCGCGAGCGAGAACTGGTCCAGCAGGTCTCCCTGGTGGAGCTGAATCTTCCCGTGCAGGTGCTGGATGCGCTCGAACTTCTCTTCCGACGAGCGGCGCACCATTCCGTGCACCTCGTAACCCTTCGAAAGGAGCAGCTCCGCGAGGTAGCTGCCGTCCTGTCCCGTGATGCCCGTGATGAGTGCGCGCTTGGTCGCCATGGTCGTTTTCTGTGTTGGCTGGAAGACGCACTTTCTAGCCGACGGTGTCGCCTGTCGCCAACCGTTCCCGGCGCCTTCCCACTTGAAAGCCTTTGCTCCCGTGCCAAGTTAGGGAGTCCCAAGCGCTCAACCTGGAGGCGGTCATGCGCAACCCAACCCCCCTCGCCCTGGCGGCTCTGCTCCTGGGCACTCCGGTGTCCGCGCAGGTCGCCGTCGCCACGGCGTCACAATCCACCCCGGACCCCTCCATCACCGGCGGAGTGCTCCAGGACGTGGCCCTCTGGGTGAGTCCTGGCGCACCTGCCAGCAGCCTGTTCCTCACGGCCTACAGCAACGCCAACGCGGGACTCGCCACGTTCGGCCTCCGGGGGGAGCCGCTGGATTTGGAGACGGCGGACGGCCCGATGACGGCCGTGGCCGTGCGGGATGGCTTCCCTGTGTCCGGTGTGCAGCAGACGTTGGCGGTGGCGGCCAGCGTCATCTCCAGCGGCCTGGTGGCCTACACGGTGGATCCGGACCGGGCGGACCGGGTGGTTCGGCTCGGGGCTCCCGGGGCGGCGTTCGTCACGGGCGCGCAGTTCTCCGCGGTGGCGCTCTACCGGAACCCGGCCTCGGGTCAGTTCTTCGTGTTCGCGGGGACGCCGGCGGGTGTCCTCCAGCAGTACCAACTGTCTGCTGAGGACGGGAACGTGACGGCCACGCTGGTGCGCACCCTCACCACGACAGGGCCCATCGTGGGTCTGGCGGTGGACGAGGACTCCGACTCCTTGTTCGTCACCCAGCAGGGGCAGGGCTTGTGGCGCTATGGGGCGGCCGCGGACGCGGACCTCACCGGTCAGCAGCTCGCCGTCCAGGGCACGGGGGGCCTCTCCGGCAACGTGGGCCGGGTCGCCGTGTATCGGGCTCGAGGCGGCGAGGGGTACATCGTGGTCGCGGACACGGGCGCGGATGCGTTCGCCATCTTCGAGCGGCGCGCGCGCACCTTCGTGGGCTCGTTCCAACTGGTCGACAATGACGGAATCATCCAGGCGAACGACCCCGTGGCCCTGGCCGTCTCCTCCGCCGCGCTGGACGCCACCTTTCCGGATGGCGTGTTCGCTGGCACCGATGCGCTCGCCAATCCGCAGAACCTGAAGTTCGCCTCCTGGGCCACGGTGGCCGAGGCCTTCGACCCCGCGCTGCGCATCGACACCCGCTTCGACTCGGACGGGGGGACGGACGGAGGCACGGATGGTGGGCCGGGGGACGACGGAGGCATCTCGGGGGGGCCTGGGCCCGCGCCTGGCCCCGGCGGGAGGCTCCCCGAGGACTCCGGTTGCTCGTGTACCTCCGCTTCGGTTCCCTCTACGGCGCTACTGGCCCTGATTGCCCTGGCGCGTCTGGGCCGCCGCCGGCGGGACTGATGCGCGTTGCCAGCGGGCGCTCGCCGCGCTGAAGTGCGCGCCCGCATGCGCACCTCTCGTCGAATCTTCGTCCTCGCGCTGGCGTGCGGGGTGGCTGCTTGTGCCGGCACCTCGCCGCGTCCGGTGCCCCCGCCCGCGGAGCCCGTCCGCATCACCCTGGTGGGCATCAACGACTTCCACGGACAGGTGGAGCCCCACCGCACGCCGTTGAAGGACGGGCAGGTGCTGGAGGAGGGCGGCGCGGCGACGCTCTCGGCCTACGTGGCGCGGCTGCGCGCGGACAACCCGGACGGCGTGGTGCTGGTGGACGCCGGCGACATCTTCCAGGGCACGTTGCCCTCCAACCTCACGGAGGGGGCCGTCGTCATCGACGTGTACAACCACCTGGGGGTGGCCGCCGCCGCCATCGGCAATCATGAGTTCGACTATGGCCCCGAGGGCCCGGGCTCCATGGCCCTCCGCCCCGGCGAGGATGGGCTGGGCGCGCTCAAGGCCCGCATTCGTCAGGCCCGCTTCCCGCTGCTGTCCGCCAACCTGCGCGACGCCGCCACGGGCAAGGCCCCCGCGTGGACGGGCAACGACGGCACGTTGTTGATGACCGTGAAGGGCGTGAAGGTGGGGGTGCTCGGGCTCACCACGGAGTCCACGCCGAACGTGACGAACCCCGCCAACGTGTCCTCGCTGCGCTTCCTGCCCCTGGCGCCCTCGGCCCTGGAGGCGTCCCGTTCCCTGCGCGCGAAAGGCGCCGAGGTCGTGGTGGCGGTGGCGCATGCGGGCGGCAAGTGCACGGACCTGCGCAATCCCCGCGACACCTTGAGCTGCGCGCGGGGCGACGCGGAGATTCTCGACATGCTGGACGCGCTCCCCGCTGGAACGGTGGACGCCGTGGTGGCGGGGCACACGCACCAGACGATGGGGCACTTCTTCGGGGGCGTGCCCGTCATCGAGACGACAGGACAGGCGCGCTCGTTGGGCGTGGTGGAGCTGTACGTGGACCCGGAGCGCCGCCGCGTCATCCCCGAGCGCACGCGCATCCAGGCCGCCATTCCGCTTTGTGCGCAGGTGGACGCCGTCTCCGGCACCTGCGACGGCAGACGTCTGCGGGAGCAGCCCGAGGTGCGGCTGGAGCCTGCCTCCTTCCTGGGGGCGCAGGTGACGCCGGACGCCCAGGTCGCGCCGTTGCTCGACGCGGCACTGGCGCTGGCGCGCGAGGCGCAGCACCGTCAGGTGGGACTGGTGGCGCCCGTGCCGATGGCTCGCGGCTACACGGCGGAAGGGGTGTTGGGCAACCTCGTGGCGGACGTGTTGCGTGCGTCGGCCCGGGCGGACGTGGGGGTGATGAACCCGGGCGGCATTCGCGCGGACCTTCCGGCGGGGGCGTTGACGTTCGGACAGGTGTTCGAGGCGCTGCCCTTCGACAACAGGCTCGCGGTCATCACGCTGACGGGGGCCGAGTTGACGCGGCTGCTGGCGCTCGCCCACGCCAACGACAGGGGCTCTGTCTTCGCGGTCTCCGGGCTGGAGCTGACGCTGAACACCTGCCCGGGCCCGGAGCGGCTCCGGTCGGTGACGCTGACGGGCGGCAAGCCCCTGGCGCCCGAGCGTCTGTACCGAGTGGCCCTGCCGGACTTCCTCGCGCGAGGTGGTGATGGCCTGGGGCCCGTCACGGGTGGCCTGCCCCCGGAGCGCGTGGATCTGGCCCCGGTCCATGGGCTCGATTTGCGCGAGGCGCTCCTGGCCTACGGGAAAGCCCGGGGGGGCATGCTCGAGGCGCCCGCGTTGGGGCGTGTCCGCTACACCGGTGTAGCAGAGTGTCCCCAGAAGGAGCGCTGAGAGGGGCCTCGGCTGAAAATTCAGCCCGGGGCTGATCCGCTGGGGTTGAACGAAGGGCCTCAATCCCGCGGGCGGACACTGAAATCGCTCCAGGGGCCGATTTTTCGGCCTGGGATCAGTTTTCAACGGCGGGAGGAGGTCCTACTCTAGTCCCTGCGAGTGTTCGCTCCGAGGTGGCCTAGAGCCTGCGTGTGCGGACTTCCGTGAGCTGGAGGAACCGACATGCTCTACAAAGTGACCCCGATGATGGCGCCGCCTGCGCCTGACAAGGCGAAGCAGCGTGAACCGGGGCAGGGCCAGCCGCGAAAGCGTCGCAAGTCCGCCGTCTACGACGCGGACGGCCACGAGGTGCTCATCTCGCTGATGTGCATCAAGTGCAAGACGCTCAAGCCGCTGGCGCAGTTCGGTCTGCGGAAGATGGCGGATGGCGCCATCCGGAACCAGCCCTGGTGCCGCACGTGCCGCTCGGGCGCGGGCAGCAAGAAGCCCAAGGCCACCAAGGACACCGCGGCGACGCCGGTGGCCGAGGCGGCCCCCGTGCTCCAGGTGGTGACGGACGCCGCGCGGTCCGAGCCGGCGGAAGTGCCCGCCGAGCCCGTCGCCGCCGTGCAGGGCTGATCCACCGCGAATTCCAGTCCCGACGCGCCGGACCTCTCGAGGGCCGGCATCGGCGGGAGCATTTCCCAGAGGCCGCTCACGTCACCTGGCGCCAGTCGCGTGCGGGCGGGTGTGAATGCGGTCGATGCATCGCGCTCCGAGGCCGGCGTGGGCGGGTGCCGACTCCAGAGGCCGCATTCACCCCACTGGCGACGCTCGGTGTGAGGGGCGCGTCGGGGGGCGTGAGGCCGGTCGGCGCGTCTTGCTTCGAGGCCGGCATGGGCGAGCGCCGACCCAAGAGGCCGCGCTCACCCCACTGGCGACGCTCGGTGCGAGGGGCGCGCCGGGGGGCGTGAAATTGGTCGGCGCGTCTTGCCTCGAGGCCGGTATCGGCTGGCCGGGAGCCTGTCTGTCCAGGCGCGTGCGGCCTGCCTCGGGTGACGCTCGAAGGGACGGGGCGCGGGGCCACCTGACGTACAGGCGCCCCGGCGCGAGGATAGAGTCAGGACAAACGGAGTCCCGCAGGCAGCGTGTCGCCCAGCGCGCGCGCCTCGTCGGCGGCCTCCAGGGCCACGACTTCTCGCACCATCCGCACCCACGTCTCGGGCGCCTTCGCCGCGAGCAGTGCCTGGGCGGTGCGCTCGCGCAGCTCCGGGTCCAAATCCCGCGTGCGGTCCCCGGTGAGCCGGGCGAGCTGCGCCGCCGCGAAGGACGCGCCGTCAATCTTCCGGAGGTCCAGCTCCAGGAGCAGCGTGAGCCACGCCTCGGCCGTGTCCACATCCACCACCTTGTGGCTGCTGCCGTACAGCGGCACGCGCGCGCCCAGCCGACCCAGGGACCAGGCCCAGGGACCACCGGACTTCGCCTCGGCCTTCAGCCGCGCGGCAATCCAGCGGCCCATCTCCGCCTTGTCGCCCGGCGCCAGGTGCTCCAGTGACGCCGCGGTGCGGACCATCTCCTCCAGGCCCTCTGGCTGGATGCCCTTGAGCTTCCCCGGCGGCGGCGCGTCCGGCGGCACCTTCCGCGCGAGGTGGGGCTGCAGGTACGCGTACAGCTTCTGCTGGCGGGCCTCGTCGAGCCCGCCTGCGATGCGGCGCCACATCACCCAGAACTCCGTCCACACCGCCTTGTCCGTGTGGTGCTGCACCAGCGCGTCGAAGAGGCCGAAGGTCTGCTCCGCGCGCCAGCCATCCAGCGGGTAGCCGAAGCCGGGGCGCAGGCTGAAGCCGGTGAGGCTGTAGAAGACGCGCTCGTGGTCGTCGGTGCGCCGGCGCTTGCTGGCGCCCGCGAAGAGGGTGCTCCACATCTCCCGAAGCACCGGCACGCGCCACGTCTCGCGCGGCCCCAGGGCCTTCTCCAGCGTGCGCCCGAGCTGCTTCACGTCCTTGGGACCGATGGGCAGTGGCTTGTTGCCGTAGACGCGCTCGATGTTGTCCTTCGCCTCGACGAAGCGCGCGGGCATGGACTCGGTGACGGTCAGCTCGTGCGAGCCGCCGGTGCCGCGCAGCTCGAACTCGAGGCGCCACCGCTCGTCCGCGACGTTGGAGACGCAGTACAGCTCCAGCGTGCCAATCTCCGTCAGCGCCGCCTGCAGGTGCACGGGGACCTCGGCGACCTTGCCGGAGGCCCCCTTGAGCAGCGTGTGGATGGGCGGCAGGGACTTGAGGTCCTCCGCCAGCGGCACCAGGTCTCCCGGCTTGTCGATGCGGTCGCTGGTGGTGGAGTAGAGCTGGAACTGCACCGGCCGCCCCAGCGTGAGCGAGAAGGGACGCTCGCCCAGGTCCACCTTCTGGCCTTCCTCGAAGCCGCGGGGGATGAGGCACAGCGCGGGTTGCTCGGCGCTGTCCGCCGCGCGCTGCAGGCCCACGTAGTACGCACGCGCCGCGCCGCCGCCAATGCGCAGGCCGTGGCCCCGGCGCACCAGTCCGTAATACGCGGCGCCCCGGGCCACCGCGAGCTCCAGCGACTCATGCCGCAGCAGGGGGATGCGCGGCGCGTCCGGCCACCACGCGGAGAGGGCCTCCACCAGCCGCTCGGAAATCTGGGGCGAGTTGAACACGCCGCCGTTGAGCAGGATGGCGTCGGGGCGGGGCAGGGCGCCTTCGGAGGGCGCCGTCTCACCGAGCGCCGCGAAGCCCGCCGCCGCGTGCTGCGCGAGGAACGCCGCCAGGTGCCGCGTCACCGCCGCGTCCTGCACGTACGGCAGGCCCAGCTCCTGGAGCGCCATGCGCGCGGCGCGGCGCGGCCGGTCCGACGGCGCGGTGGCGGGGAAGAAGCCGTCCAGCACCAGCGCCTGCGCCTCGTCGCGCGTCAGCTCGGTGGACAGCGTGCCGCCCAGCAGCTTGCTGCCGCCGCCCACCAGCGAGACGCCGTGCTTCTCCGGCGGCGCGTGGCCCAGCAGGGCTTCCTTCGCGGTGCGCGCGGCCTGGATGGCCTGCGTCCACTGGGTGGCGGACAGGCGGCGGCCGTCGGCGAAGAGCTTCTCCTCCACCCGGCGCGCCAGCGCGGCGTCCATGTTGTCGCCACCCAGCATGAGGTGGTCGCCCACGGCGAGGCGCCGCAGCATGGGCCCTTCCGGGGACACGCCCGCGTGGACCAGCGTGAAGTCCGTGGTGCCGCCGCCCACGTCCACCACCAGCACCAGCCGGACGTTCGAGAGCGTCTGCTCCAGGTCCGAGCGGTGGCGCGCGGTGTAGTCGTAGAAGGCCGCCTGCGGCTCCTCCAGCAGGGTGAACTTCTCCAACCCGGCCTTGCGCGCGGCGCTCACGGTGAGGGCGCGGGCGGCCTCGTCGAAGGACGCGGGGACGGTGATGACCACCTCCTGCTTCGACAGGGGCGCGTCCGGGTGGGCGAAATCCCACGCGCGGGCCATGTGCGTCAGCAGCAGGGCGCTGGCGTCCACCGGGGACAGCTTCTGCACGTCCGCGGGCGCGCCCCAGGGGAGGATGGGCGCGGAGCGGTCCACGCCCGGGTGGCACAGCCAGCTCTTGGCGCTGGCCACCAGCCGCCCCGGCACGCGCGCGCCCTGCCAGCGGGCCAGCTCGCCCACCACCCACGGGCCGCCGTCATCACCCCAGGGCAGGGTGAGTGAGTCCGCGGCCAGCTCGTGGCCGGCGGGCACGTACACGGTGGAGGGCAGCAGTGCCCGGGGGGCCACCTCGCCCTGCCGGACGAGCTGCGGAAGGGGGAAGTCCTCGACGGCGGCACCCGCGCCCCGCGAGGGGTCCACGGATGCCACGGCGCAATGGGTGGTGCCCAGGTCGATGCCAACGATTCGCATACGCCTCCGATTGACGGATGGCTTTCTACTCCTTCATGCGGACGTTGAGCTCCAGCTTCCAGCGCCCGGGGCCATCCTTCTCCAGGCACCGGAGCTCCAGCGTGCCCACCTCCGTGACGGCCGCCTGGAGATTCACCGGCGTCAAGTCACTGAAGGCCGAGGGCTGTCCCGGCATGGTCGTCTCGATGGGGGCCAGCTCCTCCAGCCCGCCGCTGGCCAGCTCCGAGTCCACGTCCTCCAGCATGACGCCCACCTTGTCGTCGCGCCGCAGGGACGAGGAGAAGAAGCGGAAGCTGGTGGGCTCCCCGGTGACGAGCCCGAACTCCTGGGGCGGGACATCCGCCTGCGTGCCTTCCTCCATGCCGAAGGGGGCCACGCAGAGCGCCTTCACGGGCGGCTCCATGCCGGGCACCGCGGGCATCGCCGTCTCCACGCCCACGTAGTAGGCGCGGGCCGTGCCGCCGCGGATGCGCAGGCCGTGGCCCTGGCGCACCCACCCGTAATAGGCGGCGCCGCGCGCCACCGCGAGGTCCAGGTCCGCGCCCTCCAGCTCCTTGGCCGGCGCGCCCCCGTCGGCGGTGAGCCAGCCGTTGAGCACCTCCATGACGCGCGCCTTCAGCGGGCTGGCCTTGAAGACACCACCGTTGAAGAGCACCGCCGTGGGGTGGAGGAAGGCCTTGCCGCTCACGTCCACCGGCGCGTCCGGGCTGGCCGCCAGCGCCTGCGCCTGCCGGGTGAGGAAGGCCGCCAGGTGACGGGACACGCCCGCGTCCTGCGCGTAGGGCAGCGCCATCTGCGCCAGGCCCGTGCGGCGCGCGGTGCGCGGCAGCTCGCTGACGGGCGTCACCGGGAAGAAGCCATCGGTGAGGACTCGGTCCAACTCCTCGCGCGTCAGCTCCGTGCGCAGCGTGCCGCCGATGAGGGACGAGCCCCGGCCCGGAATCGAGATGGGGGCGCGCTCCAGGGCCGCGTCGGCGTAGAGCGACTCCTTCGCCTGGCGGCAGCCGTAGGTGAGCGCGTTGAACTGCCACGCGTCCAGCTTCTTGCCTTCCGCCGTCATCCGCTGGTTCAGCGTGTGCGCCAGCGCCAGGTCCATGTTGTCGCCGCCCAGCAGGATGTGGTCGCCCACGGCCACCCGCAGCAGCTCCAAATCACCCGCATTGTCGCGCACGGTGATGACGGAGAAGTCGGAGGTGCCGCCGCCCACGTCCACCACGAGGATGACCTCGCCGGGCTGCACCTGCTTGCGGAAGTTCTCCCCCATGGCTTCCAGCCACGCGTAGAGCGCGGCCTGGGGCTCCTCCAACAAGGTGATGTTGGGGATGCCCGCCGCCTTGGCCGCCTCCAGCGTCAAGTCACGCGCCGCCGCGTCGAAGGAGGCGGGGACGGTGACGATGACGTCCTGGTCGGCCAGGGCGTTGGCGGACTCGTCGCGCTCCCGGGCGAAGGTGTAATCCCACGCCTCCTTCAGGTGCCGGAGGTAGCGCGCGGACGCGTCCAGCGGCGACACCCGCTGCACTTCCTCAGGGGCCTGCCACGGCAGGAGCGCCGCGCGCCGGTCCACGCCCGGGTGGGACAGCCAGCTCTTGGCGGAGGACACCAGCCGGGTGGGCACCTTCGCGCCGTGCGTGCGGGCGAACTCACCCAGCAGGATGCTGGCCTCCGGCTTCCATGGCAGCGCGAGGCTGCCCGCCGGGAACTCCTGCGACGAGGGCAGGTAGAGGAAGGAGGGGAGCAGCGGACGGGCCTCGACGGTGCCGGGCGCGGTCAACTGGGGGACGGGCAGCATGGACTGCGCGCCGCCTCGGGGCTTGCCCTCCTCCAGATTGAAGTAGGAGACCGCGGAGTGCGTGGTACCCAGGTCGATGCCAATGGAATAGCGGGCCATATCGGACGAAAACTCCTGGAAGGCGCCTGTTTGTTCGCGCGGTGGAGCCGTGACGGCGGGCTCAGGAAAGCTCGACCTCCGCGGGGGCAAGCACGCGCGGGTCGATGGCGGGGCTGACGGTGGGCAGCTTCACCGCCGTGGTCATCCATCCGTGGTGGCGCAGGACACCGTTGTAGGGCGGCTGGCCGGCCACGTTCCCCGTGAGGCGGATGCGCTGGGCGTCGAACCCGGCCGGGACCGGCACCGCGTCCCCTTCGCTCTGGGGCAGCACCCGCTCCAGCGTCAGGTACGTCTGCGCCACCTTGCGGCAGCCCTCATGGACGATGCGCGCCGCGGCGCCCACCTCCGCGTCCGAGAAGGCGGAGACATTCTCCTGGAGGAAGTCCACGAAGCGGCCCTCGCGCTGGAGCATGCCCAGCAGGGAGAGCGCGCTGGCGTGCTCCCGCTCGGGGGGCAGGGCGGCGGGCGGCTCCACCGGCTTGGGCGCGGGGCGCACCGCTTCCGGCTTGGGGGACGGGGCGGGGCCAGGGCCCCCGGCGGGAAGCTGGGCGAGCTGGCCCGCGTCGTACGCCTTGCTCGCGGGCAGTACGGCCTGGGCGAACTCGCGGGACAGGAGGCAGCGCCAGAAGCACAGCCAGGCAAGCCAGAAGCGGGCGAAGAACGACAGTGAGGCGGGCTGGTCGGTCATCGGCTCCGGATAACAAAGCCCGGATGCTTTGCAATTCGGCAGTTCGCCGAGAGCCCGCAAATGCAAAGGGCCTCACGGTTTCCCGTGAGGCCCTTCGTTTGCTGCATGGTGGAGGTGGACGGGATCGAACCGACGACCTTCGCATTGCGAACGCGACGCTCTCCCAACTGAGCTACACCCCCATAAACGGTACTGCCACTGCCTGCTGCGCCTTCGCGGTTTGGGGCCGCCGAAGTGGGATGGGCTAGTACCGGAGGCTCTGCACGGTGTCAAGCGCAAGCTTCCAACATGGATTCCGGCGATTGACGTGCTGCGTACCGGGTGCCATAAAAACCCCCCTTGTCAGGCGTATCCTTCCCGCCCGTTAAGCAGCCCCCCGTTAATGTCTATCTCCCCTTCGAAGACGTTGAGCCCGGCCGAGCTCGCGAAGCTTGAACACGCGTTTGCCTCCGACCCTTCGTCGGCGGCCTACAAGCCCCTCGCTGAGGCGTACCTGAGCATGGGCCGCTTCATGGAGGCGATGGTCGTCTGCAAGAAGGGGGTGAAGGCCCACCCGAATGCGGCGGACCCCCGTCTCCTGCTCGCCCGCGTCTACGCGGAGCAGGGCAAGGACAAGAAGGCGCTGGAAGAAGCGCTCGGGGCCCTGCAGGTGCAGCCCGAGGACAAGGCCGCCCTGCGCATGGCCGGCGCCCTCCAGATGAAGACGGGCGAGGCCGAGCCCGGCAAGGCCAACCTCCTCAAGGCGTACTCCGCGGACCCGGGTGACCCGGACACGGTGACGCTGCTCCAGCAGCACAAGATCGAGCTGCCCCGGCCCGCCGCGCCCGCCCCCGTGGCGGCCCCGGCCCCCGCGGCCCCGGCTCCGTCCGCCACCCAGCAGTCCGCCTCCGCGCTCTCCAGTGTCGCGGCGACGGCCGCGACCGAAGCGCCCACGGCCCGGCCCGCGGCCCCGCAGCAGCCCGCCCGGCCCGCCGCCCGCGCCGAGGCGCCCGCGGCGAAGCCCGCCGCGCCCCAGACGCGCCGTCCCCAGGTGGTCGTGGAAGAGGTGGACGAGGACGATGACGACGAGCCGGCGGCGCGCCGTCGCTCCTCCTCGGGCGGCAGCGGCAGCAAGTTCGTGACGCTGGGCCTGCTGGTGGCCATCCCGCTGTTCGCCATCGGCTATGGCTGGTACTCGACCAACGCCCGTCAGAAGTCGCGCGAGCTGAAGAAGAGCCTGGACGCGGCCAGCGAGCTGCTCAAGCACGACTCCTTCGACAGTTACAAGAAGGCGGTGGAGGCCGCGGACCTGGCGCTGGAGGTGGATTCCGACTCCTCCGTGGCGCACGGCTACCTCGCCTATGCCTGGGCCATCCGCTGGGGTGAGCACGGTGGTGGCGACGACGCGCGCCGTCAGGCCGAGGAGCACCTGGCCGCGGGCAAGAAGCGCGGCGAGCTCAGCTCGCACCTCATCGCGTCCGAGGCGCTCATCCAGACCTACAGCGGCAAGGGCAAGGACGCCCTGGGCCAGCTCGAGGAGAAGGTGAAGAGCCTGGACGCGGAGGGCCGCTCCAGCTCGCTGCTGTACCTCACGCTGGGCCTCATCCAGATGAACGCGGGCGACCTGGATCGCGGCCGTGACAGCCTGGACCGCGCGCAGACGCTGTCGCCGGACGACCCGCGCACCTACGCGAGCCTGGGCGCCGTGTACCGCCGGCTGGGCCAGGATGCGGCCGCGTGGCGCAACTACGACTCGGCCCTCCGGTATGAGAAGGACCACCCGGAGTCGCTGCTGGGCCGCTCGCTCCTGATGCTGGAGCAGGACTCGCCCAACTTCGAGCTGGCGCACACCATGCTGAAGAAGCTGCTGGAGTCCGACCCGCCGCCGTCTCCCCGGCAGCTGGCCGCCGCGCACCTGGCCCGCTCGCTGCTGGTCAGCCGCGTGTCGGCGGCCATGGCGGACATGAAGCCGGACCTGCAGCAGAAGCTGGCCGAGGTCACCGCGGTGCCCGTCGAGAAGGAGAAGGCCCGCGCGGAGATGCTCAAGAGCGAGGACACCGGCTTCTCGCTCGACAAGCAGAACCCGGAGCTGCACCTCATCAAGGGCCGCCGCCTGCTGGCGGAGGGCAACTACGACGCCGCCGCCGAGGAGATTCGCAAGGCCATCCGCATGGACGGCTCGCGCGCCCAGTTCTACGTCGAGCTGGCCAAGTCGCTCATGGGCAAGCAGGGCGGCGAGAAGGAAGCGGCGGACGCGCTCCAGACGGCCCTGAAGACCATGGGGGACAGCCCCAAGCTGGTCGTCATGCTGGGCAACGCGTACCGCCGTCAGGGCAAGCTGGATGACGCCCTGGCCCAGTACCAGCGCGCGGTGAAGGACCCCAAGGCGAAGAACCCGGAGGCGCGGCTGGCCATGGGCGCCATCTACCGCGAGCGCTCCGATTGGGCGAAGGCCCAGGAGCAACTGGAGAAGGCGAGCCAGGAGTTCCTCGGCCAGTCGGACCGCGCCGCCATGGCGCTCACCGAGCTGGGCCGGGTGTTCCAGGGCAAGGGTGACGCGGCGAAGGCGGACGAGACGTACCAGCGCGCCCTCAACGCCGACGAGGCCTACTCGCCCGCCTACTACTTCTACGCCACGCTGCTGGCGAAGGACTCGAAGCAGACCTCCAAGGCCAAGATGCTGGCCCAGGAGTACCTGAAGCGCGACCCCAGCGGCGAGCACGCCTCCGCGGCCCGGTCGCTGTCGGGCGGCTGAGCAGGCCCGGCTCCACCGGGGCGGGACAAGCGGGGCTGATGCGCGCGGGCAGTTGAACGCGCGGTCAGCCCCGTCGCCTTGGTTGATGTCCCCCGCATCCTGACGTTATGCCCCGGGGCGTTGTGTCTTCCCGTGCGCACCGGGTGGGTGGCGGGAGTCCGGAGGCCCCGGGGCATCACGGGGGCCAGCCGGGCGTCCGTCCACTGGGGTCTCCCCGGGGTGCCGTGTCCTTGCCCACCCCCGGGTGGTGCCTGTATGGGAAGTCCGTTACCGCGCCGGCAGCCCAGCTGTCGTGCCAACCCCCTGGAGTCTGTGTGAACGCGCGTGCCGAGTCCTTGCCGACAGTCGCGTCCGACCTGATCTCCCTCACCAAGCCGCGCCTCTCCACGCTGGTGCTCGTCACCGCGGCGGGGGGCATGTGGCTGGCGCCCGGCCACATGGGCGCCGTCAACGCGCTGGTGACGCTGCTGGCCACGGCGGGAACCGTGGGCTCGGCCAACGCCCTCAACTGCTACTGGGAGCGGCACAGCGACCAGTTCATGGACCGCACCCGCAACCGGCCGCTGCCCTCCGGGCGCATGGAGCCGGCGGTGGCGCTGTGGTTCGGCATCTCCCTGGCGGCCGTGTCGCTGCCGGCCCTGGCCCTGGGGGCGAACGTCCTCACCGCCGCGTTGGGGCTGGTGGCCCTGCTGAGCTACGTGCTGGCCTACACGCCGCTGAAGGCGCGCACCTCCGCCGCCATGCTGGTGGGCGGCGTGCCGGGCGCGCTGCCGCCGCTCATGGGCTGGACGGCGGTGACGAACACGTTGGACGCGGGCGGCTTCGCGCTCTTCGCCATCATGTTCCTGTGGCAGATGCCGCACTTCATCGCCATCGCCCTGTTCCGCAAGGAGGAGTACCGGGCGGCGGGCCTCACCTCCGTGCCCTTGGAGTGGGGGGATGAGTCCAGCCGCGCACAGGTGGTGCTCTACCTGGTGGCGCTGATTCCCATGTCGCTCTTGCCCTTCCAGCTCCACATCGCGGGCGCCTGGTACCTGGCCGCCGCGGTGGTGTTGGGCCTGGGCTTCCTGGGCATCGGCGCCTGGGGCTTCTTCCGGCGGCTGGGAAACACCTGGGCCCGCCAGACGTTTTTCTTCTCACTCATCTACCTCACCGGCCTGTTCGCCGCGCTGGCGCTGGACCGCGTTCCTCGCGAATAGCAGCCAGGGCGCACGGGGGACGCCCACTCATGCCCGAAGCCCTGCTTTCCACCGCCGCCTCCCCACCGCTGCTCGAGCTGGAGGGGCTCACGCGCCGCTTCAAGGGGCGCACGGCCGTGGATGGCCTGTCCCTCTCCGTGCGGCCGGGAGAGATCCTGGGCCTGCTGGGCCCCAACGGCGCGGGCAAGTCCACCACGTTCCAGGTGCTCGCGGGCCTGCTGTCCCCTGATTCGGGACAGGTGCGCTTCGCGGGCCGCGTGCTGGCGCTGAGCGACCCGTCGCTGCGCCGCCAGATGGGCATCATCTTCCAGCGCGGCAGCCTGGATGACCTGCTCACCGCGCGGGAGAACCTGATGCTCGGGGCCCGGCTGTATGGCCTGGGCGGCGAGCGGGCGCGGGAGCGGGTGGAGGCGATGCTGGCGCTCATCGGCCTCGCGGACCGCGGCGACGAGCGCGTGGGCACCTGGTCCGGGGGCATGCGCCGCCGCCTGGAGCTGGCGCGGGCGCTGGTGCACCAGCCGCGCGTGGTGCTCATGGATGAGCCCACCCAGGGCCTGGACGAAGCGGCCTTCCGCACCTTCTGGACGCACCTGAAGCGCCTGCGCGACAGCGAGGGGCTCACGGTGCTGCTGACCACGCACCGCGCGGACGAGGCCGAGGTGTGTGATCGGCTGGCGGTGCTGGACGCGGGGAAGCTGGTGGCGTGTGACACGCCGCAGGCGCTGGCCTCGCGCATGGGCGGGGACATCCTCTCCGTGGAGGCCGCCGAGCCGGAGTCGCTGGCGGCCGAGCTGCGCGAGCGGCTGGGGCTGGACGCGAAGGTGGTGGAGGGCCGGGTGCAGGTGGAGGCCACGCAAGGCCATGCCCTGGTGCCCCGGCTGGTGGAGGCCTTCCCGGCGGGCCGGTTGACCTCCGTGTCGCTGCGCCGGCCCACGCTGGCGGACGTGTTCCTCCAATTGACGGGGCGCGCGCTGGGCGCGGACGTGCCCACCGCTGAACCCGCGCCGAGGAGACGTCGATGAGCGCCGAGCTGTCCGCCGCCCCCGAACCGATGAACGCCGGGGCCCCGGCCGTGGTGTCTCCACCCGGGACGCTCGCGCTCCAGTGGGCGACGGTGCGGGTGCTGATGATGCGCGACATCGTGCGCTTCTTCCGCCAGCCGAGCCGGGTGGTGGGCGCGCTCGCGCAGCCCATCCTCTTCTGGTTCGTCATCGGCACGGGCTTCGCGGGCTCGTTCCGCGTCGACGGCGCGCAGGGGCTGGGCTACCAGGAGTTCTTCTTCCCGGGCGTCGTCACCATGGTGCTGCTGTTCAGCGCCATCTTCGCGACGATTACCGTCATCGAGGACCGCAAGGAGGGCTTCCTCCAGGCGGTGCTCGCGGGGCCCGGCTCGCGGCTGGCGGTGGTGTTGGGCAAGGCGCTGGGCTCGTCGGCCATCGCGCTGCTCCAGGCCTCGCTGTTCCTGCTCTTCGCGCCGCTGGCGGGCGTGAGCGCGGCCACGCTGAACGTGCCGCTGTTGGTGACGGTGATGGTGCTGTCGGCGCTGGCGCTGACGGGCATGGGCATGGCGCTGGCGTGGTGGGTGCGCTCCAGCGCGGGCTACCACGCGGTGATGAGCATCGCGATGCTGCCCATGTGGGTGCTGTCGGGGGCCGTGTTCCCGCTCAAGGGCGTGGACTCCTGGCTGGCCTGGGTGATGCGGCTCAACCCGATGCGCTACTCCGTGGAGGGCGTGCGGCGGGCGCTGTACGGCGCGGAGGCTTCGGTGGCGCTGGGGGCGTCGTCGGGCCTGGCGGGGTTGGAGGTGCCGGTGCTCCTGGCCTTCGCCGCCGTGTTCGTGGGGCTGGCCGCCTTCAGCGTCAGTCGCCGCGAGTAGCAGGCGGCGCGCGCGGCGTACCGGTGGGTTGGACATGCGAGGCCCCTTTCGCTACGAGGTGGGCCTACGCATCACCTGACCTTCCGAGGAGATTGCACGATGACGCTGCGCACGCTCGGCCTGACGCTGCTGGGGACCGCGGGGCTGTTGACCCTCTCTGCCTGCAAGAAGGAAGAACCGGCCGCGGTGCCCTCCGCCGCCGCTCCCGCTCCCTCCGAGAAGAAGGAGCACGCCGCTTCTCCCATCCAGGCGCCCGAAGGCGCCGCCGCCGCGCCCGTGGCGCCCGCGGGCAAGGGCGTGGTGAAGGGCACGGTGAAGTTCACCGGCACGGTGCCCGCGGCAGCGGACATCCCCGCGAGCAATGACCCGGCCTGTGAGGGCATGGCGACGAAGGAAGCGTCCCTGCTGGTGAAGGACGGCAACCTCCAGAACGTGCTGGTGCGCGTGAAGGGCAAGGTCCCCGGTGCGCCCGCCGCGCCGAGCACCCCGGTGGTGGTGGACCAGTCGAAGTGCACCTACGTGCCGCGCGTCCAGGGCGCCGTGGCGGGCCAGCAGGTGGCCTTCAAGAACAGCGACGGCACGTTGCACAACGTGCGCGGCATCGTGGGCACCAAGCCCGCGTTCAACGTCGCGCAGCCGCCGTCCGGCGCGCCCGTGGAGCGGCCGATGCCCGCCGATGCGGACGTGCTGAAGCTGAAGTGTGACGTGCACCCGTGGATGTCGGCCTTCGTCGTCAGCAACGAGAATCCGTACTTCGTGACGACGGGCGAGGACGGCGTGTTCTCGCTCGAGGGGCTGCCCGCGGGGACGTACACGGTGGAGGCCTGGCACGAGACGCTCGGCACGAAGACGGCCGAAGTCACGGTGACGGAGGACGCGCCGGCGGAGACGGCGTTCACCTTCACGGCCGAGGACACGTCCGCGCAGAAGTGACGCGGACAGGGGCCGGGTGCTCTCGCGGGGAGTGCCCGCCGCGCCGAATCACGCGGCGGTGAGGTGCTCCGGGGAGGTCGGGCCGCTCTTGCGCACGGTGAAGCCCACCCGTGCGCCGCCGCCCGTGCGGTTCTCCGCGAACACGTCCCCGCCGTGGGCGCGCGCGATGCGCTGAACGAGGGCGAGCCCCAGGCCCAGCGAGCCCGCTTCGCGCGCCTCGGCGCCCGAGTCCTTCCGGTAGAAGGGGCGGAAGATGCGCTCGTCTTCGCCTGGCTGGAGCCCCGGTCCACGGTCCTCCACGCAGAAGGCGAGGTGCTCCCCGCGCTCCAGGATGCGCAGCGCCTCGGCGCCCGTGCCGTGCTTGCGCGCGTTCTCCAGGAGGTTCGCCAGCGCGCGCCCCAGCAGCGTCGCGTCCCCCACGAGCCCGGCGTGCTCCGGCTCCACGTCCAACACGGAGCTTGTCAGGCCCGCCCGCTCCAGCGCCTGGGTGGCCAGCGCGCGGGCATCGAGCACGCGCGGCGTGAGCTGCCCGAAGTCCAGCCGGGAGCTGGCCAGCAGCTCACCGACGAGCGCATCCAGCTCCACGACTTCGCGGTCCACCTGGTCCAGCGTCTTCGGGTTTCCGCCCCCGTCGCGCAGCAGCTCGGTGAGCACGCGCAGCCGGGCCAGGGGGGTGCGCAGCTCGTGGGATACGGCGGCCAGCAGCTCACGCTGGTCCGCCATCTGCTTCTCGATGCGCCCGGCCATGTCGTTGAAGGCATCCGCCAGCACGGCGAACTCACCGGTGACATGCGGCGCGATGTCCGCGCGCGAATCCAACCGGCCCGAGCCCAGGTCCAACGTGGCCCGCACCAACTCGTCCATCGGCCGCGACAGCCGCCGCGCCAGCTTCCCGGCGGCGAGCCACAGCACCATGCAGGACAGCACGAGGGGCAGCACCATCTTCAGCGGGCTCTTGGCGCGGAAGTGGGAGTAGCACGCGCGCACCGAGCCCAGCACGGTGCCATCGCGCATCACGGGCACGTTGAACTCGGGACGCCGGCAGGGCTCCTCGGTGCTGGCGAGCAGGGTGCCGGTGGCGTCGTGCAGCTCCACCCCGACCTGTAGGTCCCTCGCGATGGAGTCCACCAGCGCGTCGCGCCGCGCGGGATCGTCCCAGACCTCCTCGAAGCGGTGGCTCACGAACGTCCGCACCCGCTCGCCTTCCTGTTTCCAGGTGCCTCCACCCACCAGGCTCATCACCGTGGCCACCACGGCGCCCGTGGCGAGAATGGACAGGCCGAACCACAGGAAGAGCCGCCGGTGCAGCCGGGCGCGCACGAAGCTGCCCAGGCGCCCCATGTGCCAGTACCCGTGCTGCGGGCGCCGGTGTCCCCAGTGCCCGCACTCGCTTGGGTCGCTACAGGCGCCCCAGCCTCCCCAGGGCCCTCCGCCGCGCCAGCCGCGCCTCACGGGCCCTCCTTGGCGAAGACATAGCCCACGCCGCGCACCGTCTTGATGAGCCGGGTGCCCACGTCGCCGAGCTTCTGCCGCAGATGGGAGATGTGCACGTCCACGGTGCGCTCGCCCACCACGGTGTCGCTGCGGCCGGCTTCTCCCAGCAGCGCGTCCCGGGGAATGACGCGTCCGGCCCTGCGCACGAGCGCGACGAGCAGGTCGAACTCCAGCCCCGTCAGCTCCACGGGGCGTTCCTCGACACGCACCTCGCGTCCCGCGATGTCGATGCTCACGCCGCCGGCTTCCAATCGGTCCGCCACCGACGAGGGTTGCGAGCGCCGGAGCACGGCCCGCAGCCGGGCGAGCAGCTCGCGCGGACTGAAGGGCTTGGGGAGGTAGTCGTCCGCGCCGATTTCCAGGCCCACCACGCGGTCCGTCTCGTCACCCTTGGCGGTGAGCATGATGACGGGGATGCGGCTCTTGGCGCGGATGCGCTTGCAGACCTCCAGGCCGTCGATGCCCGGCATCATCACATCGAGCAGCACCGCGTCGTAGGCGCTGGCCTCCAACGCGGCGAGCCCTCGGCCGCCATCGGCGGCATGGGTGACGGAGAGGCCGTTCTGCCCGAGGTACTGCGCGAGCAGCTCGAACATCCGGGTGTCGTCGTCGATGAGCAGGACGCGCGTGGACATGCACCGCTTTCTACTTCAGGGCTGGGCGATGTGGATGGTGGGGACGGTGGCTGCCAGGGAAGGTGCCCCTGGGTGGCTGGAGGCCTCCCACCTGCCGTGGGGGCCGTTCGGGCTCCGGCCTTGTTCCCAGGTGCCCTGGTGGCAGTGGTGACGCATGTGGGAGCGGTGGCGGGCGACACTCGCGAAGCCGGAGGCATAACCTCCGACGGTGCCCAGGGTGAGCAGGACGATGAGCAGACGGCGGCGCATGGGGACTCTCTTTCGGAAGGCCGGTGATGTGCAGGGGGCGTTAGGTCTCAAACCGAGCGCGAGTCATCCGTTCGCCAGCGGCCGGGGCCGTCTCCCGTCGAGTCGGCGCCACGCCAGGGCGCGCCGCCGCGCCAGCCTCCGTGTCCACCGCAGCGTCGGTTCCAGCCGCCGTGTCCACCGTGCCAGCCATACGCGGCGCCGGGGCCATGCTCCAGGAGGTCCGCCAGCTCCCGGCGCTGCCGAGGATCCATCGCCTCGTGGACCTGGGCGAGCGCGCCTTGGACGGTGCGGCGCACGTTGTCGAGGGCCACGTCGTGGCGTGCGAACAGCTCCCGCAGGGCGCCGCCGTCGAAGTGCTCACCGCGCAGCGCGGTCCCCAACGCGGTGCGGCTGGGGCCAAACTCGTCGCGGGCCTTGGCGAAGGCTTCCATGACGTCGTCCGTGGCCTTGAGGAGGACCTTCTCCTGGCCGGGCGAGGTGTCCAGGTGCTCGAACAGCCAACGCAGCCGTCCGCGGCTGCTCCAACGGCCCCGGCGGTGTGAAGGGTGACGCCCGTGACGTCCTCCGCGGAGGGTGTAGATGAGCCCGGCGAGGCAGGCCGTTCCGAAGAAAAACCCGAACATGATTCCACGCTCCCAATGAGGCCGGCCCGGGGTGGGGCTGGCGTTGTCTGTGACAACGAGCGGGAAGGTAGAGGACGGGTATGAAGGCCGCGCCCGGGGGGCATGAAGAAGTGTGAAGCTCGCCGTGACGCAGGGCGCCGCGAGGTTGAGAGGAAGCGGACGTCCGAGGGCCTGAGGGCGTGCCATGGGCGTATGAATTGTCCGCTGGCGGACGGCTGCTTGCCCGAACGGCGTTCCCCGTGTGGACAGGAAAGCCGGGCCGGATTGTCGTGGAGGGGCCGGGGCGGTGTGCGCTCCGCACAAGTCGTTCGGGCAGCCCTTGGCGGCGGCCACGAAGCAGAAAGAAGAAGGTCACATGGCAATCGGTACCGTGAAGTGGTTCAACGACGCCAAGGGGTTCGGCTTCATCGCGCAGGACAACGGTGAGGACGTGTTCTGCCACCACACTGCCATCAACATGGATGGCTTCCGCACCCTCCAGGAGGGGCAGCAGGTGGAGTTCGAAGTGACGCGCGGCCCCAAGGGCCTGCAGGCGCAGAACGTGCGCGCCGTCTGAGACACCGCAGGCCACCTCCGCGTGTGCCCGAGGCCCGGTCTCCCTCACGGGGAGGCGGGGCCTTCGCATGTCTGGCCCCAGGAGTGACGGGCGGGCGGCCGGCGGCGGATGGCCGTCGGCGGCCAGCGGCCTTCCTTACCTTCACGGCAGACGCGCGGCGCGTGCGCCGCCATCCAACGGAGGTGAAGGCATGGGCGACACCAGCGTGAAGAAGGTGGAGAGTCGGCGCTCTCCCAAGGGGGAGATGGGGCAGAAGTACCTGGCCTCTGGCGTCCGGCTGTCGATGCGGCTCTGGGAAGACGAGCCCCCCGGCGAGGCCGCGCCCGCATCGGCGCGGGATTACGAGACGGTGGGCTTCGTGCTGAAGGGCCGCGCCGAGCTGCACCTGGAGGGGCAGGTCATCCTGCTCAACCCCGGTGACTCCTGGTTGGTGCCGCGCGGCTCCAGTCACACGTACAAGGTGCTGGAGACGTTCTCCGCCGTGGAGGCCACCAGCCCGCCCGCGGCCGTCCATGGCCGCGATGAAGGCAAGGACGCCGGGAAGGCACAACCCGCGAAGGCGTAAGTCCGGCCCGAGCAGGACGCTGGTGTTTCGCGTTGGCACGCGAGGCGCGAGAGAGGTCCGCGCTCGACCAGTGCCGCACGGACCTGGGCGGGCATCGGGTTCGTGGCGCGCTGGAGTGTCGGCCGTTTCGGGGTGGCCATGGTTCGCTCCTGTTTGGTCGCCGTCACCGCGCGCTCTGCGCCGTCGGAGCCACGCGCTCGAACATGAGCGTGGGCTGGCCCATGTAGATGCCCTGGCCCGTCTGTCGGAAGCCGCACTTATCCGCGACGCGCAGGGACGCCGTGTTCTCAGGGGCGATGATGCACGCCACCCGCTCGGGGCGGAGGTGTGCGTCCGCCCAGGCGAGGGCCGCGCGCACCGCCTCCGTGGCATATCCCTTGCCGTGGTTTCCGGAGGCCAGCACCCAGCCCGCTTCGACAGCGCTGCTCAGCGGCGGCTGCATGTCCCGGTGGAAGTCACCCAGCCCCACCTCGCCCACCAACCGGCCCGTGCCTTTTTCGCGCACCGCCCAGAAGCCGTAGCCGAGCAGCGCCCAGTGGCCCACATAGCGCAGGAGTCGCGACCACATCTCCTCACGCGTGGAGGGCTTGCCGCTGATGAACCGGACCACGGCGGGGTCGGCCCACATCGCGAGACAGTCCTCGAAGTCCTCGATGCGGTGGCCCTGGAGGACAAGACGCTCGGTCTCCAGGGTGGGGATGTCGGTCGTGGGCATGGTGCCGAGGTCCTGCCACACGGCATGGTGGCGTGGGAAGCCCGTTCCACGCGCCCTTCACAGGCTCCGCTGGAGCCGCTCCTGGGCTTTCACGATGGCGGCCGTGCGGGTGGTCACGTCCAGCTTGGCGAAGACGTTCCGCAGGTGCCACTTGGTCGTGGAGAGCGCCACGTTGGAGCGCTCGCTGATCTCCTGGTTGCTCAGCCCCTGCGCGAGCAGCTTGAGCATCTGGAGCTCGCGCTCGGTGAGGGGCTCCAGGGGCGCGGCGGGAGGTGCCGCGAACTCGCGTGGCACCTGGGCCCCCGCCGACAGCAGGTCCTGGTACCGCGTGGTGTACCGGGCCGGCAGTGCGTGACTCAGCTTGCGCTGTCGGGCGGCGGCGATGACGACCTCCTGCAATCCCGGCGTCTCGTCGAACACGCCGCGCCCGAAGCCGAACCGCTGGACCAGCGCGAAGCCCCGGTTGAGCGCGGCGAACGAGGCCAGCGCATCCCCGGCCCGCCAGTGGCACACCGAAATCGCGGCCAGCAGCGCCGTCTCCCGCAGCACGTAGCCGACTTCATGCGCGCTGGCGCGCAGCGTCTCCAGGATGGCGTGCGCCTTGTCATGCCTGCCGCGCGCCATCATCACCCACGCCTGCGCCAACCCGAGCCGCTCCCACGTCTCATCGTAGAATCGCTTCTCACTCCACTCGCCGCGCCGCATGCGCTCGCCCAGGCCGAACTCCTGCGCCACCACGCGCATTCGCGCGGGCGACTGTTCGACCAGGTACAGGCGAATCTTCTCGCCGCACACGTGGGCCAGGAAGCGTGTCTGGTGGCTTCCTTCGAGGACGCCGTGGAGGGAGTCCAACAGCCTGTAGGCCTCCGCGTACTTCCCTCGGACCGTCTTGATGCGGGCCAGCATCAGGTGGGCGAGGGCGAAGGTCTCGAACGCGGAGGCCTGCGGGAGCAGGGGAAGCACCTCGACGCAGAGCGCCTCGGCCTCGTCGAGCCGGTTCTGCTCATAGCGGGCGTTGGCCAGGGCGGTGGCGGCGTTCGCCCAGACGGGGTTGCGCCGGCCACGGCTCGCGCGGGCGAAGGCCTGCTCACATCGCTCCGCGGCGTCCTTCATGTTCCCTTGCGCCCGGTCCGCCAGCGCGACCAGGGAGTCCGTGTAGCCGACGAGGAAGGGGTTGTTGAGCACCTGCAGCGTCTCGCGCGCGCTGAGCGCGAGGCGGCGCATCGCATCGAAGCGGTTCATCCGAAGCGCCTGATAGGCCTTCGCCGCCAGGACCGCGCCCGCGACGAAGCCGTCCGCCGCCTCGTCACCCGGAGCCGCGTCCAGGTCGATTCCCGAATCCGGAGCGGAGTCGGACAACACCGCGTGCAGCAGGCCGAGGTGCGCCAGCCGCTTCGTCAGCCGCCCGTGCTCTGGCGACGCCAGGGGGTACGCCGTTTCGAGGTGGTACCGCGCATCCTTCAGCGCCGAGGTCGCGTGGGCGAAGCGGCGGGACAGGATGAGGCACGCGATATGTCCCACGCAGAGCGCGGGGGAGCGGATGACCTCCTCGGCCGTCAGCTTCGCGGTCCATTGGAGGACGGAGGCAATCTCGCCCTCGCGCATCCACGACTCCATGCATCGCGCGGTGAGCTCGAGACACCACGCCCTGTCCCCCGACGCGAACGCGTGTGTCAGGGCCTCTTCCGGAAGCGAGTGCTCCGCGAACCACACGCTCGCCGCGCGGTGCAGCCCGGGGACACGGTCTCCAAAATCACAGGCGAGCTGCGCCCGCAGGACGTCGAGGAACAGCGGATGGTACCGGTACCATTGATGCTCGGCATCGAGCGGCTGGATGAAGAGCTGCGACCGTTCGAGGTTCGCCAGCAGGGCGGGCCCGCGGGTGATGCCCATGATTGCGTTACAGAGCGCTCCGTGGAGGTGCTCCACCACCGAACTCAGGATGAGGAACTCACGGACCTCGTCGGGCTGCTCACGGAGCACCGTGTCCGTCAGATACCGGGCGACGTCGTGGTTGGAGCCAATGGCTTTCCTCAACGTGTCACGGACGCTCGCGTGCTCGCCCGCGGACAACAGCGCCAGCTTGACGCCCGCGACCCATCCTTCCGTCCGGGAACGCAGCGACTCCACGTCCTCGGGCGTGAGCGAGGCGCCGCACAGGCGCAAGCCCAACGCGCGAATGGCCTCGCCATCCAGGCTCAGGTCCCGGGCATCGAGTGTCACGAGCTGCTCGGAGAGCTTCAGCCTGGCCAGGTCCAGCTCGGGAAGGCAGCGTGAGGAGACCACCCAGTGCACGTGCGGCGGTGAATGGTCGAGCAGGTACGAGAAGGCCTGCACCAGCGCCTGTTCGCGCAGCACATGAAAGTCGTCCAGCACGACGACGAGCTCGCGGCCCAGGTTCCAGAGGCTCCGCAGCATGACGGACGTCGCGTGCTCGGGCTGGCCCGTGCTGTACGCGTCGAACTCGGGCGCGGCCCGGCGAATCGCTCCGGCCAGATAGGAGAAGAACCGCTCGGGCGCATTGTCCTGTGCATCGAGCGACAGCCACGCGAGCAGGTGCGGCGCGCGCGCCTCGCGAAACCACTGCGTCAGCAGCGTCGTCTTCCCCGAACCGAGGGGCGCGGAGACCAGGACCAGCTTGCCGTGGACCCCCTGGTCGATTCGCCGCAGGGCCTCCGTGAGGCGCACCAGCACGGAGGCCGGCCGCGGGGGCGCGAGCTTCGTGGGCAGCAGATGGGACACCGGCTCACCCGCGGGCCCTGGGCTGTCGTCCGCCCCCGGCGGCGTCGCGTGAGGGCTCCACGATGCGTTTCGAAGGCGCGGCATGGGCACGTACCCCTTTGGCCGGTTGCGTCAGTCAGTAGACCACGGAAAACGAGCGAATCGGGGTGGAGCCCCCTGCGGCAATCCCTGCTCAAATGTCGGGAAGGGCACATTGCAATGCGCCACATGTGCGGTTTCGCGGCCTTTCCGCACGAGGGGGCCGGCCCCGAAGGCCGCGGTGACTGCCTTTGAATGGGAGCGGGGGGCGTTTCCCCTCCCTTCGGCGGGGGCAATGTCGTGGAGCCCACTGGTACTTCGCGGGCAGCAACGCTTCCCCGTCTCGTGAGGTGAGCCATATGGTGGGTACTCAGCAAGTGGGCGCGAGCAGGAGTCGCTGGCGCACTCAGGCCCTTTCGTTGTGCGCCGTGGCGTCGTTGTTGGCTGCCTTCACGGCCGCCGCCCAGTCACCCGCGTTCATCACGTTCGACAGCGCGCACGTACGTCCCTTGGCGCTCTCTCCGGACGGGACGCGGCTCTTCGCGGTCAACACGCCGGACAACCGGTTGGAGGTGTTCTCGGTCACCAGCGCCGGGCTCTCGCTCATCGCCGAGGTCCCCGTGGGCCTGGAGCCCGTCGCGGTCGCCGCGCGCAGCAACTCGGAAGTCTGGGTGGTCAACCACCTGTCGGACAGCGTCAGTGTGGTCAGCCTGATTGGCACCCCGCGGGTGGTCCGCACGCTGCTGGTGGGGGACGAGCCGCGCGACATCGTCTTCGCGGGAACCCAGGGGCATGCCTTCATCACGACCGCGCACCGTGGTCAGCACCGCACCGATGCCTCCATCGCCGGAGTCCCCGGCGCGGGCGACCCCCAGCTCACCACGCCGGGCGTGGGCCGCGCGGACGTGTGGGTCTTCAATCCTGCCTCGCTGGGCGCGACCCTCGGTGGGACGCCCGTGCGCATCGTGACGCTCTTTGGAGATACGCCGCGAGGGCTCGCGACCAGCCCGGACAAGAAGACCGTCTACGCGGCCATTGCCCAATCCGGCAATCAGACGACCTCCGTCAACCTGGACAGCGTCTGTGACGGCTTCAACGAGCGGGGGCTGTGTCTCGTCTTCCCCGACACGTTTCCCTTTGGCAACAACCTCCTTCCGGGGGGCCTGCCCGGGCCCTCGACGAACTTCGAGGGCGCGAAGGCGCCGGAGACCGCGCTCATCGTCAAATGGAATCAGGCGGCGGGGCAGTGGCAGGACCCGACCGGGCGCAACTTCAACAATGGCGTGCGCCTGCGCCTGCCGGACAAGGACGTCTTCGCCATCAACGCCGACACGCTCCAGGAGACGGCCTTCTTCACGGGGGTGGGGACCACCATCTTCAACCTGGCCACGAATCCGCGGTCGGGCGTCATCTACGCCTCCAACAGTGAGGCCAACAACCTGACCCGCTTCGAGGGCCCCGGCGAGTACGGCGGCACCACGGTGCAAGGCAACCTCGCGCAGATGCGCATCACCGTCATCTCTGGCGGCTCGGTCTTCCCCCGGCACCTCAACAAGCACATCGACTACGCGAAGCTGGCTGGGAAGCCCGGCTTCGACCCCACGGTGAAGAACCACAGCCTCTCCACGCCGACGGAGATGGTCGTCTCCCAGGATGGCACGAAGCTGTACGTGGCGGCCTTCAGCTCGAGCAAGATTGGCGTCTTCGACACGGCGGCGCTGGAGAGCGACAGCTTCAACCCGCGCACCGCGAGCGCCAACTACATCCCGGTGAGCGGCGGTGGCCCCAGCGGCCTGGTGTTGGACGAGGCGCGCAACCGCCTCTACGTGATGACCCGCTTCGACAACGCGGTGAAGGTCATCGACCTGGCGACCAAGGGGGAGCTGTCCTCGGTGCCGCTCTACAACCCGGAGCCCGCCTCCGTCGTCCAGGGGCGCCCGTTCCTGTACGACGCCGACTTCTCGTCGGCGAACGGTGAGGCGTCCTGCGCCAGTTGCCACATCTTCGGTGACAAGGACGAGCTCGCCTGGGATTTGGGCAACCCCGACGCGCCAGTGACCCGCAACCCCATCAGCAAGCGGCTCGCGAGCGACCTCGAGATTGGCATCTTCCGGACCTTTACGCGGCACCCGAGCTCGCCCATCAACGGAACGGGCAATCAGAACCAGTTCCATCCGATGAAGGGGCCCATGACGACGCAGACCCTGCGCGGCATGACGAACGGCGGCGCCATGCACTGGCGAGGAGACCGTTCGAACGGCTTCTTCGGCGTCGACGCGAGGGCGGAGGACCTGTCCTTCAAGAACTTCATCGTCGCGTTCCCGGAGTTGCTGGGCCGTGCATCGATGCCCACCGAGGCGGAGATGAACAAGTTCACGTCCTTCCAGCTCCAGGTCCAACTGCCGCCCAACCCCATCCGCCGGTTGGACAACTCGCTCACGGCGTCCCAGAAAGCGGGCAGCGACTTCTACTTCGGCAGCCGCCGCGTGGACGGTATCGCAATTGGGGATGACAACGGCTTCAACTGCAACGGTTGCCATGTAATTGATGGCGCGCAGGGGTTCTTCGGAACCGACACGGGGGCCAGCTTCGAGGGCATCAGCCAGATCATGAAGATTCCCCACGTGCGGAACATGTACACGAAGGTCGGCATGTTCGGGTTCCCGGACAACAGCTTCTTCATGCACCCGGAGACGGGGCAGATGGGGGACCAGATTCGCGGTTTTGGTTACACGCATGACGGCGCGGTGGACACGCTGTTCCGCTTCTTCAGCGCCATCGTGTTCTCGAACACCAGCATCGGTGGGCCCCTGGTCGGCTTCCGGAACGACACGGAGCGCCGGCAGATGGAGGACTTCATGATGGCGGCGGACAGCGACCTGGCACCGATCGTCGGCCAGCAGGTGACGCTCACGGCCGCGACCGCGGCCGCCGTCGGTCCTCGCATCGACCTGCTGATTGCGCGGGCCCGAGCGCCCTTCGCTTCGAAGATTCTGGGCGGCGCGACCTACGAAGCCGACCTGGTGGCGAAGGCCGCGGTGGGCAATCGGGTGAAGGGCTTCCTGTACGAGCGTGCGTTGGGGACATGGAAGCCGGATGACGGTGGCGCGAACCTCTCCACGACCGCGCTCCGGGCGTTGGCGAACACGGCGGGGCAGGAGGTGACCTTCACCGCGGTGCCGCCCGGCTCCGGCCGGCGCATCGCGCTCGATCGGAACCTGGACGGCCGGCTCGACGGTCAGTAGCCGCCAGGGACAACAGGGCAGGGCGGGGGCACGCTGCGTCTTCTGTTGAGACGCAGCTGTTCCCGCCATGCGGTGCGTCAGGAGCCACCGCTCAGGACCGCGGCGTCACCCAGATGGCGCTGTGGGGCTCCGGTGCGTCAGGCGAAGTCTCGGCCGTGAAGAAGTAGGCCGCGACGGCGGCGCGGCCTCGTCCCTCTGGACACGCGAGCGCGGTGGGATGGCCATGCCAATGGTCATCGCCGTGCGCCATCACGACCAGCCGGTCGAGCAGCGGTGCAATCCGCGCTTCGCACCGCGAGAGGTCCGCGCTCCACAGCTCGAGGTCGCCACCCCACGCGGGGTCCCAGCTGGGGTTCAGGTAGTAGAGGACCGTGAGCCGTCGCGTGAGCGCGCGGAAGCGGTCCCGATTGAAGTCGGCATGCAGGGCCAGATGGCCACCGCGCAATGTGAGGTGCAGCCCCGCTCCGCGGAAGTGCGGGTCCGGGATGAGCCCCTGGACGCCAGTCAACATCTCCAGGAAATCGATGAACGCCATGCTGGAGAACTCCGCGAGCAGATGCCGGAGCGCCCCGGGAACGTCCTCGAAGGCCTTGCGCTGAAGCTGCCCCAGTCGTGCGGCCTGCTCGGGGTGGTCACGCCGCTTCCAGCTCGCCTCGGTGGCCCCTGGGAAGATGTCGGCCAATCCGGTGGCCAACGGGGTTCCCAGGAATCCATCGATGACAACATGTGGGTGGGGCCGCGCCGTCCCGTAACCACCACGATGCGCCAGCGCGAGCGAGCGGAGCGCCGTCCGGTCGAGGAAGAAACTGGGACCTCTCAGCGGGCCTTCATCCACGGTCGCGACGCTCACGCGCGCTCGTATAGCAGAACGGACCGGGTGGAGTGGGGGAGGCGCGCGCGTGACACGGGGTGCGCTAGACTGTGTCGACACGTCCTATGTCCTCCCAGAAATCTCCCGGTTTTCTCCGCAGCTACGTGCTGCCGGCGCTCTGGCTTTTCGCCCTGCCGTTGTTCGGTGTCTGGTTCTCCGGCCATGCCACGGGCCGCTTCGACTCCCAGGTTCTCGAGGCCGTCGAAAAGCAGATTGGGCGCGACACCAAAATCAGCGAAGCGGACCGGCAGTCCGCGCTCGACTTCTATCGTGCGGTTCCCGCGTCCATGGCCTGCCTGAGCGGTGACCCGGAGCTGTCGAGCTACCGAAACAGCCTGGGCAAGGCGTGCGCGGACCTGAACCAGTTCAATTGGGCGTCCCTGTCATCATGGGGACTGTTGGCGCTGGGGCTTGCTTCCACCCTGGTCGCGCTCCTCTGCGGTCTGGCCGCGTTTGTCTCGCGTCCCTTCCAGTACGGCAGCTTCGTGGTGGGCTGGCTCGTGCTCCGCGTCGCCAGCGCGGTTCAGGTGTTGGGCCAGGGCGCGCTGCTCGTGTGGCTCTCCTATTGGATGACGGCGCTGTGGGTGGAGCGCTACTACCCGAAGCTCATCGTCATCATGGCCCTCCTGGCTGGCGGCGCGGTGTTCCTGGTGGTGATGGCCATCTTCCGCCGTCCGCCCTCGGACTTCGACGTGGAGGCCGAGGCAATCACCGAGGCTCGCGCCCCGGAGCTGTGGGCTTGCGTCCGCCGGCTCTGCGAGCGGCTTCAGACGGCGCCGCCCGACAACATCCTCGCGGGCATCGACGCCAACTTCTTCGTGACCGAGCACGAGGTGCGCGTGGGTGAGCGCACGCTGACCGGCCGAACGCTCTACGTGAGCCTGGCCCTTCTGCGCCTGCTGGAGCGCTCCGAGGCGGAGGCGGTACTGGCACACGAGATGGGGCACTTGCTGGGCGGTGATACGGGGCACAGCAAGCGGCTGGCGCCCAAGCTCGCGCACTTCGGCCATTACCTGCAGCAGCTCTACGACGGTGGCATGACGCGGCCCGTCTTCTATTTCATGATGGCCTACCGCGGCCTGTTCGAGCTGTCGCTGGGCCGCAGCCGGCGCGCCAGCGAACTGGCGGCGGACCGGTTGGCGGCGGGGGTGACCTCGGGACAGGACATCGCCCGTTCATTGGTGAAGGTGGGCGCGTACGCGAGCTTCCGAGACCGCGTGGAGGAGAAGCTCTTCGCCGAGGACGCGCGGCACCAGACGGTGGCCATCGCGGACCGGGTGGCGCACGGCTTCTCCGCGTATGCCCAGTCGGACACCGTGCATGATGACCTGCAGGGCGCCGTGACGCCGCATCCCTTCGACTCGCACCCGCCGTTGGCCGCGCGCATGGAAAACGTGGGGGCCCGCCTCAATCCCGAGGACATGGTTCAGTTGCTGCTGGAGCCGGTGACGTCGTCGTGGGCGGACACCGTTCAGGACGCGGATGCCATCGAAGCGCGGCTGTGGGGCGCCTACGAGGCACGGTTCGCGCAGGCCCATGACCTGTCCCTCGCATATCGCTACGAGCCCTCCACGGAGGCGGAGCGAGCGCATGTGGAGAAGCACTTCCCGCCGCTCGTGTTCGAGGGCAAGGAGGCCGGCTTCGACGTGCAACTGGACTTCGCGCAGGTGCGCTACGGGGAGTGGGAGGCGCCCATCCTGTTCGAGCAGATCGCCTCGGCCACCACCGCGGACCGCATGTTCAAGAAGTACCTGGACCTGGAAGTCCCTGGGGAAGGGCGCTTCAAGAGCCGCCGCTCCATCTGCCTGAGCAAGCTGCGTGAGCCGGACGCCCTGCTGCAGGCTGTCGAGCGCTACCTGTCGCGGCACCGCATCATGAAGGAGCACCGCGCGAGCGCCCAGGCCGCTTGAGGCAGACGTCACCTGCGCGCGATGGGGCCCCCGTTCGGGACGCCCCATCGCCTGCGTGCCGGCACAGCGCAGGGGCGATGTCCGATGCGGCCGTGCGTCGTCGATAGTCGCCGCTCAGCGGGCCTTGGCTCTGACGCGCTCCAGTTGGCGCGCTCGGGAGCACCCCTCGTTGACACCGAACTCGCACGCCTTCTTCAGGTCGGCCAGCGCGGCCTCGAGATTGCGCAGGTGGTAGTGCGTCCCGCTTCGTTCGAAGTAGGCGAGCCCATGCTCGGGGTTGCGCGCGAGAAAGGCGTCCCAGAGCGGAAGAATCTCTGCGAAGCGCCGCTCTCGGGCCAAGGCGTAGTCCCGCTGCTGCACCCCGCGGAAGTCATCGGGTGACTCGGTGGGCTCGGCCTCGCTTGGTGCCGCCGCCGGGAGGGGCGCCGCGACGGCCTGGGCGCGCCACCTCGTGACCTGGGAATCGCCGGGGGCGAGCTGCCCGGCGAGCTCGAGCAGTTGGAGGGCTTCCTCGCGCTGTCCGGCCTTGAGCGCCTGCGAGGCCGCGTAGATCAACCCCTGCACCACTTGGGGCTGGAGGTCGCGTCCTCCCGAGTCCATCGCGTCCATTCGGAGCGCATGCAGGAGGTCCTCTCCCGCGGGGCCCCACTTCTCGCTGGCGCGGAGAATCCGGGCGCGTTCGAAATAGACAGACGCGCGAGCGGGCCGCAGGGCCACGGCCTGGTTCACCTCCGCGAGCGCTGCGTCCAGGGCCCCTGCACGGCGCAGTTGCGCTGCTCGTGCCAGCCGGAACTCCCAGTAGTCGCCTGCCGACAAGGCACGGGTGAGCAATTCTTGAATCTGCGCGTCCTTGCTTTGGACTGGCAGGTCGCGTGCACGGTCGTAATCGGAGAAGCCGCGGAGGAATCCCAGCTCCGGGCGCGTGCGCGTCTGGGCCCCCGCGAAGGCGTCCATCTTTTCGTAGCTGCCGCCCCAACGCGGGGCGAGGCTGTGAAGGTAGACGGCCAGGATGTCCACGCACGTGGGGCACTGCTCGGTGGCACGGGCGAGGGCGCGCTCACGTGCCTCGGGGTCGCCGAGTGAATTGGCCATGTGGATGAGGGGGCGCGCCACGGTGATGGCCTTGGGTTGGAGGCTCCAGGCGCGTTGGAGATCGGGCATCGCACGCGCGAAGGCCTCTCGCATGCCGGCGAGTTCTGCCTCGGCGGTCTCCCCAGCGAACTTCGTGCCGCGCCGAAGATGGCCCACCGTCACCCAGTGCGTGCCCCGTGCGATGTAGGGCGCGAACGAGTCTGGCGAGGCCTTCACCCAGTCATCGAGGAGCTCCGTTGAGTCGGGCTCCCCGTTGCCGAGCGTCGCCATGCCGTCCGTCATCCACTGCTCGTTGCGAGGGTCGGCCTCCATGCCCCATTGGAGTTGCTCGACGGCCAACGTCAGGTCATCGAACTTGCGGTGAATCAGCAGCGAGCGAAGGGCGACACCATCCACATGCCCGCGAGGCGCCTTGCCCTTGTCGGTGCCGGTGGGGTCAACGACGGGGAGCTCACGCGCTGGGGCGCCCGGGGCTGGCATCAGGACGGGCTGCTGGCGGGCTGCGATGCGCGCCTCGACCTCGGCGCTTTTCTGCGCCTGGAAGCGATGGACGGCAAGGCCCGCCCCACCCAGGCCGAGCACGAGGACTCCCGCGCCGAGCGCAGTTCGAAGAGAGATCATGGAATTTGACATCCTAGCCAATGTCAGAGGCAACGCGATGGCCCGGCCGTGTTCTGGACAGCAGCCGTGGGCCGGGGCACATGTAGCACCCTGATGGCCTCTCGTTCGTCCTCCGCACGCACTTCCTCCGTCCGGACGCAGAAGACGAAGCAACTCCCTGCCAGCGCCCGAAGCGCCAGGGCGGGCCGCTCCGGTTGGGGGCGCTGGGCCCTGGGCGGGTGGCTGCTGCTCGTTTTCTGGCTCAGTGTGGAGTACGCGCGGCTGCCCGACGTCAGCATCCTGCGGACGGAACACCCACGGACCACCGCCCTCATGGACCAGCGCGCCGAGGAGGCGCGCGCCGAGGGCAAGAAGCCCCGTGTTCGTCAGACCTGGGTCGCCATGAGCGCCGTGGCCCCGCACGCGCTGGACGCCGTGCTGACCTCCGAGGACGCCCGCTTCTTCCGGCACGAGGGGGTGGATTGGGTCGAAGTGGAGAACGCCCTGGAGCAGTCGGTGCGCAAGGCGCGCCTGGGACGTGGCGCCTCCACCCTCACCCAGCAGTTGGCCAAGAACCTCTATCTCTCCACGGACCGGAGCTTGCTGCGCAAGGCGAAGGAGGTGCTGCTCGCGCGCCGGCTGGAAACCCACCTGTCCAAGCAGCACATCCTCACGTTGTATGTGAATGTCGTGGAGTGGGGAGACGGCGTGTACGGCATCGAGGCCGCGGCGCGCGAGCACTTCGGCATCTCCGCGCGAGCGCTCAGCGTCGCGCAGGGCGCGATGCTCGCGGCCATGTTGCCGGCCCCCCGCCGCTGGCTGCCCGCCCAGCGGCCGGAGACTCTGCGCACTCGCGCCTCCAAGATCGTCTCGAGGTTGGAGCGTGAGGGACGCATCAACGCGAAGCAGGCCCGCGACGCGCAGTCCGAGCTGGCCCGCTTCTTCGACGCCTCTGCCGCGCCGCCATCCGACTCCGTGGCGGAGGCCATCTCCCGGCTGGGCTCGGGAAGCTGAGCGTCAGCTCACTTCGTGGCGGCGGGCGCCGTGCCGCCGCATTGGGCCTGGTAGCGTCGGAGCCGCTGGTTCAGCTCCTGGCGCGTCGCGTCCGGGGCCCGCTCATGCAGCATGTCCATGGCGCGCCTTTGCAGACCCAACGCCTCTGGGCACCGGTCCAACTGGAACAACAGCGACGCATGGGTGTCCAGGATGGAGGAGTCTCCCGGCGCCAGTGCGACCGCCCGCTCCGCCGCCGCGAGCCCCTTGGCGGGCTCCCGCGTCAGGGCGTAGTGCCACGCGAGGTTGTTCAGGATGTTCGCGTCATCGGGCAGCAACTCCGCCGCTCGCTTTCGTGCGTCCTCGACCTGCTTCATCTCCCCGGTCTTGCTCAATTGGCCCGCCAGCAAATCCCACGCGTAGCCGTTGTCGGGGTGGGCCTCCACCACCGCTCGCACGGCTCCGAGCGCCACTTCACCATCACCCATGCGCGCGGCCAGAATCGTCGCGGCGACGTTCGTCGGCGCTTCCTTCAAACCCTGAGCCACCTCTCGCTTCGCGTGCTCCAGGCGCTGTTCCCACGTGCGCTCTCCGGGCGACCGCAGGTAGAGCATCGCCCGGACGGCATGCACGTCCGCGGCCTCCATCGGGCGCACGTCCACCAGCGTCGGCACCGGGGGGAGCGGGATGGTGAGTACGCTGTACCGCCCGCTCGTCACATAGGTGCGCAGCTCGCCTTGCAGGTCCTTTACGCCCTGGAATGACGCCTCCCACGCCTTCTTCGGGTCCTCGGCACGGGCCAACCTAAGTTGGAACGCCTCCATGCGCTCCGGGTGGATGTTGAACAGGTAGTGCACCCACAGCCAGGAGGACGCGTAGTGCCATTGCTGATCGCTCTGGCTCATCAGGCCCTTCTGGTCCCAGGCCCACAGCTCACTGACGTCGAGCCAGCCGTGCTCGCGCACATAGCCCAGGTCCCACCCGCTCGCCCGGCCGAGCACCACCTCGTTCGTGCTCGGCTTGATGTGCGCCGTCTCCAGGTACTGCGCCAGCCCCTCGGCCAGCCAGCGCGGCTGGCGGAGCAGCACGAACTTGCTCAGATAATGCGCCAGCTCGTGCGTTTGCAGCCGCAGGTCGGGTGAGTCCTCCAACAGGTACCCATTGCCGCCCATCACCAGCAGGGGGCCGCGCTCCGTGGTGCCCGCGAAGCCGGCGGCGTGACCCTGGGTGAACTCGCGGAGCTCGTGCAGGTTGCGCAGGAGGATGACCTCCACCGTGCCAGGTGGGTCGAAGTCCGGCCCCCACGCCAGGAGGAGCGCGCGCCGATGTCGCTCCAATTCCAGCGCAGTGGTGGTCGCGGCTTCGGGGGACAGGTTCGTTTGGATGCGGAAGTGCGCGCTCTGCACTTCGTACCAGGGCCTGCCGCCTTCCTGGGGGCATAGCGCACGGGAGGTCGCGCAACCCGCCGTGAGCAAGATGGAAAGGCACATCACCGTGAATCGCAAGGTCATGCGCGGCGTTCTGGCATGGAAGTCCAAGGTCTGAACAGCGGCTCCGGGTTCAAATCCAAAGTACCGGGCCGAAACGCCATCGGGGTCCAATCATGATGATTCCATGATGATCGCGGTGCGGATGGTTGAGCTGTTGCTGGCCATCGGTGCGGAGGTGGAGGGCTGCGAGTCTCTTCAGCAACTCGTAGAACGCATCCTTCGGGTCGCGGACACGAACATGGCCATCAACAAGGAGGAGGAGGAGCCGCTTGCTGCGCGCATCCAATCCCATGGTGCAGCGGCCATTCCCCTCGTTATCCCTCTTCTCGACAGTGAATCGGAGGCCACTCGAGCGAGAATGGAGACATTCAACTGGCTACTCCCGAGAACCTCTCTTCGAATCCTCCGTGACACCCCATGACGGGGGCGTCGTCAGCGCGGGAGTCGGACGAGAGATGCCGTTGCTGGAAAAGGAGACACCCCATCCCTGGGGAAGTCCCTCATGTTCCAGCGGGCCCACGGCTCTGGTAGAGGGGCGAGGTTGTCAAACCACACCCTGGAGTCCTCGCATGTCCCGCCTTTCACGCCACGCGCTCGTACTCGCCCTGTTGCTCACTTCCACCTCGGCTCTCGCTGGAGCGCAGTGGGTGCAGGCACGGACGGTGCTCAACACGTGTGGTTATTTCAGCACCTCGCAGGCGGAAGTCCGCCTGACGTACCGAAACGATGATCTGCCCTGGGGCACGAGCGTGTTCCTCATCTACGGCTGGGGCGGAAGCTCCGGCGGTTCCAACACGTTCGACTGGGCTCCGGCACCGCAGACCGTCGAGGTCCCAGCCGTGGCTCCGTACCACTGGGGCACCACGGTGACGGGCGTCATCCGTTCGCGGTCCTCCACGCAGTACACGAGCATCAACTACGTGTGGAAGGTGGTCCTCCCGGACGGCCACGAGTTCTACGAGAAGGGTAACGACTCCACGTATGGCTATTACGCTGCGGACTTCTCGCAGGTGCCCATGCCGTGCACCCAGACCGCGGGGGCGTTCATCGGTAACGCGACGCCGCTGACAATCACCACGGTCGTCAAGAACTGACGCGCTCCCGCTCCGCGTTTCGGAGAGCCGCGCCCCTATCGACAGGGCCTTCGCAGCGGGGCCTGACGCCAAGACGCCCGCCCCACACGCAGGGTGGGGCGGGCGCGCTCGGCGCATGCCAGGGGCTGAAGGAGGCTTCGCTCTCAGATACAGGGGAATAGAATTGTGCTCGCGGCACAATCTGTCTGGCCTTGCCTGACTACTGCGCGGTCATGATTTCGATGTACTCGTCACCCGAGATGGAGTTGTTCCACTTGGAGGAGAAGCCCAGCGCGTGCTGCGGATTCACCACGTGGGGCGCCGCGTTCTTCGCCACGTCCAGGCGGGTGATTTCGTTCGAGAACAGGTCCAGGACCCGGCCGAACTGCTTCGCCGTCAGGTAGTTGCGGCGGAACATCTTCTCCGCCATCTCCTCGCGGGTGATTTCGTTGGACGTGTTCTTGAGGGACTGCAGCACACCACGGAAGGTCTCCGCGTCCATCGCGAGTTGGCCATCACGCCGCATCGTGCAGCCCGGGTCCTCGCCCGTGCCACAATCCCGGAAGGCGGGTTCGGACGCGAAGCCCCGGACGGGCACGGCTTGGGGCTCCTCGTGCCGCTCCCGCCGCCGCTCGCGGCGCTCGTGCTTCTCCTCGCGCCCCGAATGCGTGGCGTCACCCCGCACCTTCATCTCCACGCCCATGTGCGTGCCGCCAGCCTGGATGTTCATGTCCACGCCCTGCTGCTCACCCTCGGGGCCCGTGCCCGTCACCCGAACGCGCGTCGAGGGCATGTCGTGGTCACCCGTCTGGATGTCCATTTGAATCCCCCCGCTCTGCGCGAAAGCGACGGAGGAGAAGACGAGGGATGAAGCAATCACGGCTCGGGCAATCGAGGGCATTCAAAGTCCTGAAGGCTGAAGGTGGGGTTGGCGGCTTCTTCGCGCTGCGATGCGTTCATGCCGCGCCTGTCCAGGACGAGCCGTCACTGGAATTATTCACGGGTTGAGTTGGTGCCTGCGCGGAGGACCTCGTTGGGATTCCAGCACCGCTTCCCCTGGGGCGGGGCAGGGCGCGGGAATCCATGTCCCTGGACGGGCGCTCTGCCGGTGGACGCCCGGGGGCGCGCAAGTAGCCCAGAAGACAGGTGACGGGGATGGGCCCGGGGGCTGCACAGGAGGGCGGCACCTCTCAATTGGAAGGCCCATCCCATGCTGCGCTTTGTCTCCTCGGCCCTCGTCCTCCTCCTGTCCACCGGCTGCGCGAGCTCGACGGTGATTCGTTCCAGCCCCAGTGGCGCCAAGGTCCGGTCTCGCTCGGGGGAGGTTCTCGGTCGGACGCCGTATGAGTACAGCGACTCGGCGACCGTGAACAACACCGAGCGCTTCACCCTGGAGCTGGAGGGGCACGCCCCGGAGTACGTCACCATCCGGCGCGACCAGTGGAGTGGGGCGCGCACCGCGGGCGGCATCATTGGCGGGCTGTTCATCCTGCCCGTCTTCGCGACCCTGTTCTGGGCCGCCGATTACCGGGACGCGTACCACGTCGAGCTCAACGCGCTGCCCGACAGCGAGCCGGAGGCCCCCGCGCCCCCGGTCCGGGCCCGCCGCGCGAGCACCGAGAAGACGCGCGCTCCGCGTCCGTGAGCGGGCCGGGTGGGGGGCTCCTCTCCCCGCCGTTCAGGCTCCAGGGCCGTGCGTGGTGTCTGCTGTTGGGGGACTGGTGACTGCAGTCACCAGTCGCGTCGCTTCGCCAGCAGGGCCCTGTTCGCCAAACCCTTGAAACCACGAGGCTGCGCGGGTCGTTCCCTATGATTCAGGCATGGCATGGCGGGTGCAATTCAACGGGACATCGCTGTACCATCCCCTACCGTACCTCCCGAGGAGTCTCCCATGGCCCGCCGCATCGGTTCCTCCCCGTCCCGTTCTTCGACGCTCCCTTCTTCCTCGGCGTCCAAGCCCAAGCCGCCGCAGCGGGCCAACACGCTGCCGTCGTCGACGTCGGCCCGGCCCACCGGGAACACGCCGACGGCCAACCGGCCCACGGCGACCCCTCCGGCCGCGACGCCGACCCGGCCCACGGCGACCCCTCCGGCCGCGAACGCGGCGCCGGCCGTGGACTCCAAGCCCCTGAAGCACCCGGCGATGCCCGAGGGGCAGCCCTCCTACAGCCCCTGGGAGAACAGCGCGGGCGTGGCCTCGGACGTGATGCTGAGCGGCGGCGACAACAAGCTGACGGCGCCCGTCATGGCCAATCAGCACGTGTTCCTCGACAAGCCGGGCCGCCCGTTCCAGAAGGACACCTTCGGTGGCGGCCAGTTGAGCGGCAACATCGGCTCGGCGCAGGCCTCGGCCACGAGCTACAAGGGCAAGGAGGGGTTCCACTACTCGGCTCAGGGTGAGGTGAGCGGTCCCAGCGCCTCCTTCGAAATGGAGAAGGTCCACGCGGGTCGGCTGGGCGTGACGAGCGGCCGCATCACCGGTGAGGCCACCAGCTTCAAGGCGCAGGGCCAGGCCGGCGTGTCGGCCAACTGGAGCGACCACGCCTATACGGCGGCGCTGACGGGCAAGGCGGAGACGGGCGTGGGGGTCAGCGGGAGCGTGAGCCACGACTTCAACCGGCACGTGGGCGGCTACATCAAGGGCGACGCCAAGGCCTCGGCCACCGCCTTCGCCGAGGGCGTGGCGACGGTGGACCCGCGGACGGCCACGGCGATGGTCTCCGGCCAGGTGGGCGCCGCCGCCACGGCGGGCGCGTACGCCACGGCGGGCGGTCACGTGGGCCGGCTGCACGGCTCGGCCACCGTGGGCGCCGTGGCGGGCGCCGCGGCCCAGGCCGGTGGAAAGGTCGGCCTGGAGAATGGCTTCTGGAAGACCTCCGCGGACGTCAACGCCGCCGCGGGTGTTGGCACCCACATGAAGACCGACGTGGCGTTCGACCTGCGTCACCACCTGGAGCCGGGCATCGCGGCCGGTCTGCGGCCCTCCCTCGCCGGTGCCACGGCGGTGGGCTCGCCGGCGAGCACCATCGAGCCCGAGAAGTCGCGCGTCGAGAAGTTCCTCGCCAAGACCTTCCACAAGGCCTGAGACGTCGCTTGAGCCGCAGCGGCGATTCCCGCTGCGGCCCGCGCCAGGAAGCCCAGGACCCTCATTCGGGGTTCTGGGCTTTTTCCTTTCGGGGGCTGGGTCCGCGCGAGTGGCTCAGCATCCACGCGTGGATGTCGTGGCCCGCCGAGCCGCTGTAGGTCCGGGACCATGAGTCGTGTCCCACGCCTGGGTACAGCGTGAGTTGTGCCGGGGGACTCGTTGCCGGATTGCAGAGGGTGTTCAGCCGGTCGACCAGGGTGATGGACCCATAGGGAGACACGGTCGCATCCGCTGTCCCATGGAACGCCTACACCGGGACGTCCCAGATGTTGCAGGTGGCAAGCGCGTTGCCGTCACTGTTCTTGTTTGGGAGGGCTGCCACCGTCTTGATTCACCGCCCCCATTGACTCATCTCATGGGGGCGGCAAATCGCTGTGCCCGGGCTCCATGGCAAAGGGCCCGGGCAGGTCCGGCGCATCATCCGAAGCGCCGGACCGGGGTCAGCGGCCCTGGAAGTAGTCGAGCGACGGGCAGTGGGTCGCGTATCCGTGCCCGGTGAGCTCTCCATTGCCGTAGAGGCCGTTCACATCGAAGGCCACGAAGTGAGACGCGGGAGGTGTGCCGTCCCGGACGCAGGTGGGGCACAGCGAGGCCGCCACGGGCGTGAACGTGAGGTTCGTGCTGTGGAGGAAGAACGCCGTGGTGAGCACGCCCTCGAAGTCGACCAGCGTCGCCCTCGGCTCGCCCGGAACGGAGCCCGTCTGCGGCGTCCGATCCACTGGCACCCTCACGGAGTAGATGTTGACGAGCTGAGGCGGCACCTCGGAGCTCTCGGACGGGCACTCGCCCGGCGCGCCGTTGTTGAGCTCGATCCACAGCTCCCACGGGTCCTCCGGATTCGCCGGCTCCTCATAGCCAAAGTAGGCGCTGGTCAGGACGCGCTGGTTCGCACCCAGTCGAATCGTGACGGACGTGTCCTGGCACTCACCCTCGCAAACGGTGAACGGGTCGGTGCCCGCGTCCGGCTCCGTCCCGGCATCAGGCTCGGTGCCCGCGTCCGGCTCCGTCCCTGCATCAGGCTCGGTGCCCGCGTCCGGCTCAGTGCCCGCATCGGGCTCGGTGCCCGCATCCGGCTCCGTCCCGGCATCAGGCTCCGTCCCGGCATCCGGCTCGGTGCCCGCGTCCGGCTCAGTCCCGGCGTCAGGCTCGGTGCCCGCGTCAGGCTCGGTGCCCGCATCCGGCTCCGTCCCGGCGTCAGGCTCCGTCCCGGCATCCGGCTCGGTGCCTGCGTCAGGCTCGGTGCCCGCATCCGGCTCCGTCCCGGCATCAGGCTCGGTGCCGGCATCAGGCTCCGTCCCGGCATCCGGCTCGGTGCCCGCGTCGGGCTCAGTCCCAGCATCCGGCTCGGTGCCCGCGTCGGGCTCAGTCCCAGCATCCTGCTCGGTGCCCGCGTCGGGCTCCGTCCCGGCATCCGGCTCAGTGCCCGCGTCGGGCTCGGTGCCCGCGTCCGGCTCCGTCCCTGAGTCGGTCTGGCTCCCGGCATCCGGAGGCGGATCGCTCTCATTGGGATCGCATCCCGAGAGCACGGGAACGAAGGTGAGGGATGCAATCAGCAGGGAGAAAATCGAGTGTCGCAAGTTCATGCCGCGGATTGTCACGGGTTCTTCGCGCAGATGCGAGAGGGGCCGAAACTTTGCTTCACGGCGGAGTAACTTCCTGGAAGACGTGCCCGAATTCCGCGAGTCGCATTTCGCACCGGGAAGTGCGGGGCCTCCACGGGCGTCGACCGCCCTGAGCCGGAAGCCACCGGCGTCCCCAGAGCGATGACGCCGAGGGCTCGATGGACATGCCGACGTCGTGGGTTGGCTTTGACGGTGTGGGGCTACATCCACGCCGCGTCACATCGTGGGCACATCGTGGCGCGCTCGTACTCCGCACGCGGGCCTTCGAAGCCACAGGCGAAGCACGTTCGCTCCGTTTTCTGAGAAGAAGCGAAGCTGACAGGCGTGGGCTTTATCTCCCAACTGGGCGCCGCGCTGGCGGCGGGGAGCGGCATCCCAGGCTCCCAGACCAGCTCACTTTGCAGCTCGGTCAGGGGGGACAGGGGTCCGTCGACCACGGCGGCGATGAAGGCCGTGGGCAACGTGGCCGCCGCGTGGCGCTTCACGGTCATCCGGTCGAGTCCGGGCGAGACGCGCGGCCCGAATCCCACGGAGAAGGTGACGCTCATTCCGCCGGACATCACGGAGTTGAGCAGCGAGTCGCCCAGGTCGATTCCCATGGAGACGTCGCCCGACGCGGCCTTCATGTCGCTTTCCTTGGGAATCTCCAGGGTGTCGAAGAGCTTCCACGCGGGCCGTACACGCCCGGCCTCGGGGTGGAGCTGGGCGTCCACCTCGACGTGGACCTCATCGAACTCGGGGGGCAGCTCCAGGGGGAGCCGCCAGCGCACCACGCGGCCTCCCGCGAGCGAGGGCAGGGGAAACTGCCCGAGCATCCGTTGCGCGGAGCCCTGCTTCTGCCGTCCCATCACCAGGAGGGATGACGGGTTGGTGGCGGGCGGCTCGAAGGCGCTCTGGAGCCACACCACGGCAATGGCCTGTCCGAGAGGATTGCGCGTCACGGGCTCCACATGCAGGTGGAGGGAGCCGAACTCTCGGGGCGGGCGCCCGACGTGGTCGAGCACGTCCGCGTAGAAGTCATCCATTCCCACGCATTCTCATCGAGAAGCGTGGCGGAGCGCCAGGGCAGGCGCCGCCTGGGTTACCGGGGCGTGTTGATGACCGTCAGCCGCTGCGGCTCCGGCGTACCCCAGTTGTTCGGGGTGTTCCCCGACATCGCAATCCCATCGAGCGTCACGTTGCTGTCGAAGAAGTAGAGGGCCCCGCCCTCGGGTGCCTGGTTGTTGCGGAACTCGCCGCCGCGGAACGTCCAGTGATTGCTGGCCGGGAGGTGCGCCGTGTTGACCGCGCCGCCCACGCCTCCGAACTGCGTCCGCGGGCCCGTGCACTCGTTGTCGTGGAAGATGTTCCCCGTGGCGACACCTCCGCTGGTCGGCGCGATCAGCATGATGGCACCGCCGAACGCGGGCGCCTTGTTGAAGCGGAAGGTGTTGTGGTTCAGCTGGACATTCGCGCGTGAGCCAATCCAGAGCGCGCCGCCGGCGTTCTCGGAGTAGGAGCCCTCGTCGCCCGCGCCATTCTCACCGCCGACCTTGTTTCCGTACTCGAAGATGCAGCGCTCCAGGAGGTCGGCTCCGTCATCCGAGGTCGCGGCCAGCCGCATCCCGGCCCAGCCCGTGGTGGGGTTGGCCGCGGTGAAGACGATGGGGCGCTCCGTCGTGCCCTGCGCGGTGATGCGCCCATGGACGGCGAGCTTGAAGTGTCCCGTGAAGACCAGCCGGACGCCGGGCTCGAGGGTGAGCCGGTTTCCTTCTGGAACCGTGACATCGCCCGTCACCAGATAGGGCGAGCCGTTGGCCGGCAGCGTCCGCGTGGAGAGCTCTCCCGCGAGGTTCGTCCCCCCGGTCGTGGTCACGATGACGGTGGTGTTCGCGGTGGTGCTGCCGCGCTCGTTGGTCGCGGTGAGGGTGTAGGTCGTCGTCGCATCCGGACGGACGTTCATCGAGTTTCCGCTGACCTCGCCCACCCCTTCATTGATGGAGACGCTCTGCGCGCCCGTGACCTCCCACGCGAGCGAGGCGGACTCGCCCGGCGCGAGGGTCGCCGGGGTCGCGTCGAAGCGCAGGATGCTCGGGCGGTCGGGTACCGGCTCGGGAGAAGTGCAGGCGGCGGCGATGAAGACGGGGAGAGCCAGGGCGAGGAGACGCGAACGGAGCATGCGCACCTTTTATCGCAACTCAGGGGAACCCCATAACGCGGGAGGGGCCGCGAGGACCTCCCCATGGGGCAGACGCCTGTTGCTTCCCCATCGCTCACCGTGCGGGCCGCGGCTCGCGCCAGGAGTGTCTCGAGCGGAGCCGGTCAGCAACAGAGACAGGCTTGTCAAAGACAGATTCAATTGCCCTGAAAGCGCATGCCGTCGTGGCCCACCTGACAGATTCCGCGGGCGCTCGGGGCCGGCCGTGTGACGCGAATCACCACAACCCCACTTCGCGAGTGGCGAACATGGCTACACATTGAGTGTGCGTTGCTTGAATTGCTTGCAGTTTTGGGATGGCGCATTTCCTGCTCACGGACGTCTTGCCACGACAAGGTGTAATCCCTTTCGTGCATGTCGTGGTAACCCCGTATCAGGGAGTCCCCACATGTCGAAATCCCATGCGCTTCGCCCCCGAGCCATGCCGTGGCTCGGTGCGGCGATGCTGTGCCTTTTCATGTTCACCCAGGCTCACGCGGCGCCACGGCCGGCGCCGGTGCCACCCAAGCCCGCCGAGGTGGACCCGTGCGAGTGCGGTCCGCTCGATGTCGTCTTCGCCATTGATGATACCGGCAGCATGGGTGGCTCGCTCAACGCCATCAAGGCGTCCTTCCTCAATCTCTTGAGTCAGATTCAAGCCTCGTCCAATGGCGACTACCGGCTGGGGCTCGTGACCTTCAAGGACGACGTCACGGTGCGCGTGGACCTGGGCGCGGGGAACGACGCGCTGATGAACGCCGAAATCAACAACCTCACCGCCTTCGGTGGCGCGCGCGAACCCGAGGCCTCGGACGAGGCGCTCAACACCGTCATCCACAACCTCGTGGCGCGTCCGTTCCAGAACGGCGCTTTCACGGGCGTCTGGCGCACCGGGGCGCGCAAGGTCGTCGTGCTGGTCACCGACAACCTGCCCGGCGGCTTCAATGACAACTACTCGGCGGGCAATGCCCTGGCCTCCGCCATGGCCCAATCCGCTGCCAACAATGACATCCGGATTCACGCGGTCTACGTGCCCACCTGGGGCGGGCAGAACCCCGTGATTGCCGGCATCATGCAGAACTACGCCACCGTCTCCCAGGGGGCCTACCGGGTGACACAGCCGGACGGGTCGGACGTGGGGCTGGCCGTGCAGGACTTCCTGAGCGACTGCCGCAAGCCTTCGGACGTGTACATCCGTGACAATGTCTACGACAACGGCACGGAGCCGAGCAGCTACGACATCTGGACCAGCCCGGACATCAAGATCTGCAACAACCCCGCGGGGTGCGCCGCGAGCACCAATCCCGTCTTCGGCTCGACCAACAACTACATCTTCGTCACGCTGCGCAACAACGGGCCGGTGCGTCCCTCGGGCCCCGTCAGCGGCAAGCTGATGCTGTATTACCTGCCCTCGGGCGGCAGCGCGCTCTGGGAGACGGGCAGCTGGGTCCATTTCAAGACCGTCCCCGGCATCTTCCTGAGCGCGGGCGAGGTCCGCGATGTCTCTGTCCGGTGGGACAGTGTCCCGCTTCCGGGGCACTACTGCATCCTCGCGCGCTGGGTCTCCGCGGGTGATCCAATGACCTTCCCGGAGCTCCCCGGCTCGGACACGGTCGTCAACACGCGCCAGAACAACAACATCGCCTGGCGCAACGTGGACGTCGTGCGCATGCTCACCGGCGGCGTGGGCCACACCACGTATGACCTGCGCCTGCGGGCCGAGCGCATGACGACGCTGTTCCTGCGTCCCGATGCCGACACGCCGTTCGCGGGTGGCGTGTCGGTGGACCTGGGCCGGGAGCTGTTCGAGATGTGGAGGGCGAGCGGCGGCGAGGCGGAGGGGCTCGAGGGCACGGAGGGCTCGACGCTGTTCTTCGGCGGCCATGGCGGCGCGGTGAACTTCCGCGTGGGGAAGACCGTGACGCACCGGCTGGACCTGACCTTCAAGTCGGATGGCCACGAGGGCGTCTTCCCGATGAACGTCTTCGAGGTGTTCGACGGCAAGGAGCCGGTCGGTGGCGTGCGCTACGACGTCACCGTCATCCCGCCTCACGCCGAGCCCCTGCCCGTGGCGCCAGCCGTCAGGCCCGTGGGTGACAAGGGCGTGGAGCTGAGCTGGCACCACGCCGTTCACCACAAGCACTACACGCTCCTGCGCAGCACGAACCCGGCGTCGGGCGATTTCGAGCCCATCGCCGAGATCGTCCCGGACGAGCGGGCGAGCGAGACCGTGGCCCTTCGGTTCGTCGACGCGGCGTCCGACGGCGCGGGCTTCTTCTACGCGGTGGTGAGCCACAGCCGTGGTGGTGGTGGCTCGGTGACCAGTGAGTGGGTCACGCTGAGGCCGCCCTCCAACAAGGAATAATCCGAAGGACCGACGCTTCCCGGGCGGCGTGCTTCCAACGCCCGGGAAGCGTGGCGTTGTCGCGTTGGGTGGCGGGCTTATGGCGCCCTCAACCGTGACGTATCCATCCGTCAGGTGTCTGACGCTCCCACCGCGAAGGCCGCTCTGCCTTCACGCCTCCTTTGCTGGCGCGGTGCGGGACGCCCTGGTACAGCATGCGAGGCGCGACTCCGCCTCGTCGTGGGTCGTGCCGCAGAAGCCGGTGCTTTTCGGGCCCCGGGTTCGCCGCAGGACATTCCCTGGAACACGCACGCGCGGCCGCGGCGACGTGGGGCCGTTCCTGGGGATGGTTGCGGCCGGATGGACACCATGAGTCAACACCTCGTGCATCGCGCCCCGTGTCTTCTCGTGTTCGCGCTCCTCGCTGGGGGCGCGGCGGGCGCCATGCCCGCGGACGCTCCGCTGGCGAAGGAGGAGGAGTGTGTCGAGCCCCTTCCCATGGAGCCCCGGCGGCTCCTTCCTGAGCTCGTGCATCCTCCGCGTCGCGCCATCTGGCACGCGCCCGACGGAGGTGGCCGCAACTTCCTGATTCCCATCGTGGAGATGGGCGCTCTCCACGGCATCTTCTGGGGGACGGCGAAGATCCTGGGCAAGCCCTACGCGGACATCTCGCTGGAGACGATGCGCCGCAACCTCTACGTCAACGGCTGGGTGTGGGACGAGGATGCGTTCGCGACCAACGCGTTCGGGCACCCGTATCAGGGCTCGCTGGCGTACACCGCGGCGCGCACGAGCGGCTTCGGTTTCTGGGGTTCCGTCCCGTTCACGGTGGCCTCCAGCGTGTTGTGGGAGCTGTTCATGGAGAACGAGTCTCCGTCCCGCAATGACTTCATCACCACGTCCATTGGCGGCGTCGTGCTGGGGGAGGTGCTGCACCGCACCGCCTTGGCCATCCTCGACGAGGGCGAGCCCTCGGTGGCGCGTTCGGTGGTGTCGCTCCTGGTCGAGCCCGTGGGCGGCATCAATCGCTTCCTGTTTGGCCGCCGCAAGAACGACTTCGCGCCCGTGCCGGGCAACTTCTTCCAGTTGATGGCCGGCGTGACGAGCAACGTCGACAACTACAACGACATCGACGGCACGCGCTTCGATGTTCCCAACAAGCTGGAGGGACACTTCGGCGTCGAGCTCGTCTACGGAGCACCGCAGCTCAACGCGGGCGACTACGACCAGCCCTTCGACTACTTCACCCTCTCCGCGCGGCTGGGCATCTCGAACGACGTGCTGGCGTTGGGCTTCTTCAGCCGAGGGCTCCTCTACGGCGACCGTTTCAAGCTCGGTCCCATCAAGGGGCTCTGGGGCCTGATGGCGGGTTACGACTTCGCCAATCCGAACACCCTGCGTGTCTCCGCGGTCAACCTGGGGCTCGGTGGCGTGGCCCAGGTCCCGCTGACCTCACAGCTCACGCTGGACCTCTCGACGAACATCGCCGGCGTGCCTTTTGGCCACGGTGGAGGCCTGACCTCGCCGGAGTCCGCCCGCGACTACCACTACGGCCCGGGGGCGCACACGGCCTTTGAGCTGGGCCTCGTGCGGCGGGGCGTGGGGCGCATCGGCGTGTCCGTGCGCAACTACCTCATCTCGGGCGCCTTCCTGGGCGAGGGCGTGGAGCTCATCACCTACGCCACCGCGCGCGCGGAAATCCTCCTCGTCGGAGTGCATGGTGTCGCGCTCGAGGCCTTCGTCGCCAACCGCGCGGGGGAGTTCGGCAGTGAAACCGACACGATTCGCCAACGGGCGACGCAAATCCGCGTGCTGTGGACGGTCTCGAAGGGTCTGGGGTTCGGCACGCGTTGACGCGCCGTTCACCTCGTTCGTCCTGGCGGGGGACGCGGGCACGTGTCAGGCCCCTCCGTAGACTCCCTTTCGCGGTTCTGAAAGGGGTGCACATGACGACGGACCCGAGGCTCGTGACTGCGATTCGAAGCCTCAAGGGCGACTCGCTGCTCGAGTTCACCTGGAACAGCTTTGGGACGCGTGTCGCGATTCGAGTGGAGGAGAACTCGGTCTACGCCCCCAAGGTTCTCTGATTCCTGGCGCGGGGCGGTGGTCCGCGCCATCGCCCGCTATGGAGCTCGGGCCCGTGCTGCATGAGTTCGCGTCTCAGCGCGCCTTGCTCGAAGAACACCTCGTCCGGAGGTCCCGCGAGGACGCCCGCGTGCCGTGTGTCGCCGGGGCCGGCGCTGTCTCCGAACTTGCGCCCGGAGCGCTGGCTCAACTCAAGACGGAACTGGTCCAGGCGGTGCGCGATGAGCTGGCCCTCCGGTCGGACGAGGCCGCCTTCGATGCAGAGACTCGGGCCCCTGCGCCAGAGCCGTCCGCGCAGAGCCTCGTCGCGCTCCAGGAAGGGCACCAGCTCATCGACCACGCCGTTCGCGCGCTGCGCTGGACGAACGAGGACCGGCAGACCCTGCGGCGCGCGATGGTCCAGATGACGCACGACCAGCAAGTGGAGGTCCTGCGCCGACTGAGCACCAGCCTCAGCGGTAAGGAAGTCGATCTCCAGACGCAGGGTGCGCCCTTCTGACTCGGGCGCATGTCTCGGCGCTGTGGCGGCTGGGCTGCATCGCCGTCACGGTCAGCGCGCACATGCGCCTACGTGCGTTCATCGCTGTTTCAGGTGTCTCAATGCCCGTGTTCCTGGCTCATACGGACCGAGAACCCTCAAGGCATGTAACGCGGGGCACTCCACCTGTAAGCTGCCGTCTGCTTTGGCTGGAATCACGTGCCGCGCGAGTTCGGCGTGACTTCCGAGGTACCCCCGTTGACCTGATGCTGGAAACGGGCGAGGTGTCTCCCCATGAGTCACCCCGATACCGGCGTCCCGGCACCGGATGCCCCCGCGGAGCGCGCCAGCCCGGTGGCGCTCGTCACGTCGACCCTCGTGGCGCCCGTCGAGACGCGGAGGTGGGGCCCACGCCTCGTGGACCTGGCTGTCGGCGCGGGCCTCAGCGGGCTCTTCCTGGGCGCCTGGCTGCTCATCAATGGCTACGAGTTCGGGACCCTGGACCACGCCATCCATCTGCCCTACGTCCTGCGGGCGCAGTCACCGGGCTTCCTTCCGGGAGATCCGCTCGTCGAGGCGGGCAGCCACCATCCCTCGCTGCTCTGGACGTGGCTAGCGTGGGGGACGCAGTGGGTGCCCATCGAGCCGCTGTACTTCGCGCTGCACCTCGCGTCGGCGCTGGGTCTCCTCTGGGGCACGGTGTTCCTGGCGCGGGCGCTCTACCCGGGGGCGCTGGGGCGCTGGGCGGCCGCGCTCGCTCCGGCGGTCATGGTGGCGCCGAAGCTGACGCTCACGTGGATTCCCACCTTCGACAACCACCTGCTCAACCGGACCCTCGCGCTCGGGCCGGAACTCGTGGCGCTCGCGCTGGCCGCCTCCGGCCGCTTCCCCGCCGCCTTCCTGCTGACTGGGGCCCTGTTCATCCTCCACCCGACGACGGCCAGCCATACCGCGCTGCTGGTCTGGTTCGCCGCGCTCATGGACCGCCGCCACCACCGGGCGCTGTTCACCGGGCCGCTGTACTTCCTGCTCGCCGCGTCGCCGCTGCTCGCGCAGATGCTCCTGCGGGGCAGTCACGGCGGGGTGCCGTTTCCCGCGCCGGAAGAGTGGATGCACCTCAACCGGCTGCAGCTCTTCTTCCACCACTTCCCCTCGACGTGGACGTTCGAGGACAACTGGGAGCGGCTGGCGCCGCTCGTGTTCATCCTGGGAGCGTGGCAGGCCCGGGTATTGCCGAGGGCGGCGGTCGGCTTCGTCCTGGGTGCGTTCATCGCCTGTCTCGCGGGCTGGGTGGGCCTGGAGTGGTTGCAGCACCCGGCCGCGCTGCAGCTGCACCTGCAGCAAGCCTCCCGGCTGATGAACTTCGTGGCCGCCGTCTGCGGCGCGGCATGGGTGGTGAAGACGTGGACCTGGTCGCTGCGCCGTCCGCCATTCGTCGCGCTGGCGCTGGTCGCCTACGTGCTGGACTACAACCTGGCCATCTTCATCCTGGGCTTCCTCGCGCTGGCATTCGGGCGGGGGCCGGAGCGGGACGTGGCCAGCCCCTCGCGTTGGGCGCCCGCCGTGGCGGTGTTCGGTGTCGTGGCCAGCATGTGGACCACGGCGCAGTTGCTCGACTGGCCCATTCCTTCCGTGCAGGTCCGCTTCGAGGCCTTGCCGGGCAGTCGGGTCATGGCCTGGTCCCGAGAGAATCTGCCGGAGGACGCCGTGGTGGCCACGCCTCCGTACTTCACGCATGCCATGGCGGCCTACCGCTACGGTGCCCGGCGCCAGGTGCTCGCCAACTACAAGGACGGCTCCGAGGTCAGCTTCAGCATGTCGTTCCTGCGTCAGTGGCGCGAACGCATGGAGGCCCTCTGCGACTGCAAGCCGTTCGACACGGCCCCCGGCGCGTCATCGCTCCAGGCCTGGCTCGGCAGCCAGGACGCCGTCCTCGCGGGCTACCGGAAGGCGGACGCCGACCGCTTCCGCGAGCTGGCCCGGCGTTTTGGTGTCACCCACGCGGTGGTGGAGCGTTCGGAGCAGGAGGAGGAGCATCGCATGCCGCTCCCGCCGGGCACGGCGCCCGCCACGGTGCCGCAGCCTGACCTCCCGCTGCTGTATCAAGACGAGGAGTTCTCGGTGTACCGGATTGCCCCCGCGCCCTGAGCATCCAACGCGTCGATGCGCCGCCCATCGACGCACGGGGCCGTCCTGGGCGCGGACTCTCGCTGGAGCGCAGAATTGAGCTACCGACAGACATTCCAATCCGTGAAGCGCCAGCTGAGCAGCGCGGGTGCCCGAATCCTCCATGAAGGCTGTGGCGGGCCGCCGACGGACCGGGAGCGGCGTCGCTTCATGGAGAGCGACGCGCTCCAGCTCCCCGACGCGTGGCTCGAGCTGTTCAATGAGCTCAATGGCCTGCGCTTCATCTGGCAAGTCGAGGACCCGGCGCGCGAGCTCCGGCTCGGGGGCTACTTCATGTTCCAGGACTTCCGCAGGTTCATGGAGAACGACACCACGGACATGCTGTGGTGCGATGGGTATGAGGAGGACGACATCGCGGAGATGAAGTCACACCGCATCCTCGAACGGTTCGAGGGCCACGACGCCTACGTCACGGTCAAGTTCAAGGAAGACGGACGCTACGACCTGTTCTACGTCGATGGAGACCGCATCAATCATGGCGGCTCGAAGCGGTTGCCCCGGATTCCCTTGACGCTGAAGCAGTACTTCGAAGTCGTCACCGGATATTGGGGCGTGTACTCCGTCCGTCGCCATCTTCACGAGCAAGACTTCTATGTGAACCCGGAGAAGTACGTGACGGAGCTTGGCCTGTTGAAAGCCCATTTTCCTGGGTTCAAGCCGCCCACGCTGAACCCGTTCGAGACGCCGAACCCCGGCGCCTGATGGCCCACGCCTGGTGGGCCCGAGGCGCGCTTGCCGGTGCCCTCCCGAGGCGGTAGGGAACGTCATGGCGAGTCAGAAGTCCGATCCCCCTGGCGCCTCCTCCGCGAAGGGGAAGAAGTCCTCCCCACGCAGCCCGACTTCCCAAACGAAGAACCCAGGCGCGGCGCCTGTCCCGCTCGAAAGCGCGTGGCAGGACATGGAGGCGCGCATGGTGGGCACCTGGGGCTCTGACGCCGCGGGCCAGTACGCGGCGGAGCTGGAGCCCATGCACATGCCCTTCGAGCATGCGCCCGACCTGTCCGCACTGCTTCCGGAGGCGTATCTGCGGTTCGTCGAGGCGCTGGGGTTTCGCTGGGTGTCGAATGGGAAGAAGGGGCTGGCGTTTCTCCCTCCCCGCTGGCGTCTCCAGGCGTCACAAGGCATGGGCGAGCCAGGCCGCCAGTGGGCGACCGTCCGCGAGGAGCGTGCGGCGGGCGCGCACACCTACCGGTTCGTGATGTTCGCGTCGGAGGACCTCAACGACATCAACGGCTATTGCTTCGGCAAGAGCGCCAGCGGCGACGCTCTCGTGGTCTGGTCGGTGGAAGACAGCTTGCCCACGCGGGAGTTGGGGACCTTCGCGTCATGGCTCGGCAAGAAGCTGGCGGCGTTGGGAAAACTCGCCTCCGCGAAGCCGGGGAGCAAGCGCGCGGCGGCGCCAGGGGACCCGTTGAACTTGATGATGGAGTCACTGGGGGAGGCCGCCGCCAGGGCGCGTGACCAGGGGGCCTCGGCAATCCTGGACACCTTTCCCCGGGACACGAAGGACATCTTCCTCCTGGGGCGGACGCTCGGCGTGGTTCCAGAGAGGGTGGGCGAGTTCTCCTCGCTGGAGCGCCTGAGCCTGAGGCACGCGCGGCTGACGCAGGTGTCTGGCGCGCTGAGCCGGCTCACGGCGCTGAAGCAGCTCGACCTCTCCTGGAACCCGGGCCTGGAGACACTCCCGCCCGAGCTCGGGCAATTGGAGGGCTTGGAGTCGCTCGTCTTGGACAACACGGGGGTCCGCGTCCTTCCGGAGACCCTGGGGCAGCTTGCACGCTTGAAGTATCTGGGCCTGAAGGCCACGCCCATGATGAGCCTGCCGACATGGTTGCACCGGTTGCGCGGCCTCAAGCATCTGGACCTTCACCGGACCTCCATTCCCCCGGAAGAAGTCGAGGCGTTGAGACGGGCGCTTCCCGAATGCAACGTGGGTTTCAGCGGCTGAGCGTCGGCGCGGAACGCGGGCGCGTCGCGATGGGACGCGTCATGCCGGGGCCTGGCGGAACGCGCTCTCCGTAGGGGTGGGTGGTACGCCGAGTGCAGGGTCTCGGCCGTCTGGCCCCCGGACGGAGAGACCTTACGTGCTGACCATCCGCGACACGCAGTTCCTGTCACTGTCACTGGACCTCCAGCTCCGCAACCCGCGCCCCTACCTCGACCATCTGAACCAGCGTCATCCGGAGTGGGTGGCGGAGCACGACGACGCCGAGGCGCTCGAGCTGGTCCGGGGGGCCGTGCGGGGTGCCCACGGCTACGCGCTCTCGTCCACGCGCGACGTCTGCCGGTTCCTCGACCTGGTCGTCATCTTTGGCCCTGACTGGAGCGGCGAGGCGAATGCCTGGCTCCACCAGTCTCTCGCCGGGGCCACGCCCGAGAACGCCTCTCGCCAGTTGGGGCGGCTGCTCCAGCAGGCGATGTCCCGGCTCGAGGCCGCTGCCGCGTGAGGGAGGCGCCATGAACCTCGACGGTGCCACTCCCATCTCTCCGGCGCTGAAGGCGCTCGCGAAGTCCGCGGAGGACGATGGGGGCAGCGGTGAGCCGGCCGTGACGCCTTGCCCGTACGCAGCGAAGGAGAAGGCGCCGCTTCGCTTCATGCTCTGGCACCTCCACCAGCTAGGCGGCGGATTTCACCGCCCGGCGGTGCGGCCGGACGCCGCCATCGAGGCCTATGCCACGCTCGTGCACCGGCTGAAGCTCGACATCTGCATCCTCCCGGGCCTGACCCGAACGTCGGGCGCCAGGGCGACGGTCGCGACGACGGGCCCTTCGGGACGGGCCCAGCTCGTCATGGAGGACGCGGTGGAGGACACCGGGGTCCAGGAGGTGCTGCGCGTCCTCGAACAGCTGAAGGCGCTGGACCCCAGCGGGGGCTGGCAGGCACGGTTCCCGACGTCCGACGCGGATGGGAAGCATGTCTACCTCGCGGACAGCACCACGGGCGTCCTGTTCCGCGGCGTGGACGGCCTCACCCTCTCCAAGCTCGACATTGTCGACTCCCGCAGGGTTCCGTCGCTCGGCCTGACAGGGAAGCTCCTGTGCGCGACGTTCGCGTCGAAGGCTCACGCCACGGAGCTCGTCCATGTCATGGCCCCCCTTGGCTCCATCCGCGAGCGCGACCTCACGGAGGAGGGGGGGACGGCGCCTCCGTCCCCCGCGCCCGAGGCGACCCGCACCGCGCCAGCGACTTCGCTGGTGGCCCTCTCCGCGCCAGCGGACCTGTTGTCGGACCGGGCTGCCTTCAACCAGCTCCGCGCGGAGCTGGGGGCCCTCTACCAGCTCCCGCCTCAGGAGGGCTCGGTGCTGCGGGACGACCCCTGGAAGTCGATTCCAGAGGCGCAGGCCGGGCTGCTGGCGAACTTCTCCGCCGTGGCGCTCGACGATGTGGTCCTGCAGAACGCGCACATGCACTGGGACGCGATGGAGCTTCCCAAGCATCCGGAGAACCTGAAGGAAGTGGCGGGCGCGCTCGCGGACACGCTGCTGCCCTGCTTCGCGGCGGCGGACACTCCGCCTCGTGTCGAGGAGCTCCGGGTGGTGGACCTCGTGCGCGCCGCGCTCTCCGCGCAGCGCCTGAGCGAACTCGACGCCGAGGGCGAGGCGCGCGGTGAGGCCTCGCGCCCCTCCGAGGACTCGCTGCTCGTGGGACCGCGAGAGCGGCTCCACGCGGACGCCGAGCGCCCGCGGAGCGAGGCCGTGCCCGTCAACGAACTGGCGGCGTGCCGGTACTTCAGCGCCGCGCTCTCCACCCACTGGCCCGTCGTCGCGCAACTGCGCTGGCCCTGACCCTCTCTCCGGCTTCGAGACCCATGGCTCCGTACAAGGCGAACAAGCAGAAGTGGTACACGGAGAAGTTCGAGCTCCCCTGGCCCGCGGAGGGGGGCGACGAGAAGGCGAGCCTCGTGAAGGAGGAGATTGGCACGGTCAGCGAGAAGACCGTCCACCTCACCGTCTTCAAATCCACCTGGACCTACCGCTTCCAGCATCATCATGGCGTGGAGACCATCTTCGACCGCATCTTCGGCAGCGGGACGGGCGGCGTTCACGTCACGCTGGAGCTGGACGGGGATGGCGAGGCGGGCGAGGAGGGCCTCCATTGCTACGTCGACGGTCCGAACCAGGGGCGCACCCAGGAGGAGAAGGAAGCGCTGCAGGCGCTGCTGGATGTGGAGGTGACGTTGCTGAAGGACGCCATCCGAACGGCCCTGACCGACCACGACGAGTTCCAATGGGAGCGCTGCGACAATCCGGACGACGCCTTTGGCTTTCTGGCCTGCGACACCCGCCAGGATGGCTTCGAGCTGCTCGCGCGCATCGTGTCCGCTCGCCACGGCATGAAGGTGGTGTACCCCGCCCAGTCGGACCTGGCCCTGCTCTGGTCGACGCCTTCCCTGCACCCCATGCAAGCGCTGCAGAACTGCCACCAGCGCCTGATTCGCGACGCCGTGCGGGGATTGTCGGCGGACGCGGCCTCGGCGAAGGAGGCCGTGGAGATGGGGAAGTACTTCTACTTCTCCCCGGGCACCCCGAAGGCCATGGGCCTGGCGAAGGACGCCCCCCCGGACACGCCCTCGCTGCTCGAACAGCTCGAGAGCACCTTGACGAAGCTGGAGCGCGAGCTGCCCACGCTCCCCAAGGAGGCAGGTCCTCCGCACCTGGAGAAGGTCAACGATGCGCTCTGGAGCGTGCGGAAGACCTTCGACTTGAGCGTGTCGCCAACGGACTCCGCCAAGCCCATTGACCTCAAGAAGCGGGCAAAGCGCTATCCGCCTCTCGCGGACGCGGAGCGGCAGCTCAAGGGCTTCACCAAGCAGATGGAGGCGGCGGCGAAGGAGGACGCGCCCCAGGAATTGCTGGAGACCGTGCGGGCCCGGCTCTCACGGGCACAGCGCAACCTCGTCCGCGCGCATGCGGGCATGTGCAGCATCCAGAACTTTCACACCATCGAACCGTTCTACCTGTTCCGGCTCCTGGTGAAGTTCCAGGTGCAGTCGGAGAAGCCCATCGCGGCCGCGGACCGCACGAAGGTCAGCAGCTCCCTGACCGGGGGACTGCACAACAGCCCGCACATGGCCTGGCTCTTCACCTGGCTGCGGGACCGGCTGGTGGTCCTGAACGCGGCGCTGGGCAAGGCCTGCACGAAGAAGGGGCCCGCGTCGGCGAAGTGGCCTCAGGGGGAGCCCGCGGCGGTCTTCTATCTCAAGGGGGGACGGGCGGCGAAGTACCTCCAGGGGCGCGCCACGGAGGGGGAGAACGACTGGGACACGAACATCGTCATCAACCCCAACCTCAAGGCAGGCGACTGGTACCGGACCTTCCTCGAGGTCCACAACGCGGTGCTCACCTTCCTGGAGGAGTCCAAGCGGCTGTTCGCGGTCCGGGTCCATCAACGGGATGCCTACGAGGGGATGACCAAGGCCCTGGCGGAGCTGGACAAGGCGGAGAAGGACCAGCGCGCCAAGGCCCACGAGAGCGCCGAGGCAACGGTCGAGAAACAAGAAGGGCAGATAACGCCGCTGGGCCTGGGTGAAGAGGTCCACATCTCCGATGAAGACAAGCGTCTCTACGAAGAAGCCATGAGGCAGCTCGATGCGCTGGCCCTCTCGGACCGCCTCCGCAACGAAGAGACAGGCTCCTTGCTGGAGGACGTCGAAAAGGAGAACTGCAAGGCGGAGCTCATCGACATTGGCATTCCCCGCCGGGACACCGTGGAGGCCTTCGAGCAGTGGTTCAACGTCTGCTCGCGCGTCATCGTCCGGGAGCAGATCCCCATCCCCGGCCACCTCTATTACCTCGCGGAGTTCGTGACGATGATTCGCGAGGCCTTCATGGACACGAGCATCTCCATCCGGAAGATCCCCATCCGCGTGGAGCGCCTGGTGGAAGTCCTCACCATGAAGTCCGCCGAACTCGACGGGCTGGTGGACGAGGAGAAGGCACACGTGCCGAAGATGCTCGCGGCCTCGGTCTCCGAGGTCGAGAAGCTCTCCCTCCACTTGCGCCGCCTGCTCATGGTCCTCCTCAAGCAGCTCGCGGACGCCTACGACCTTTCGGAGGACCCCGACCTGGCGAAGTGCTTCGACACGACGTTCAAGGCCGCGCTCCCCCTGCGCGCGGCCAAGGCCACGTACCCGGCCTCCCTGACGAAATCGATCGCCGCGTACGCGCCGTACACCAGCGACGCGAAGAACAAGGAGGTGGCGGACGCAATTGGCTTCGTCCAGTGGATGGCGGAGACCTACGGCGCGCATCTCAAGAACGAGCGGGCCCGGTTCATCGAAAGTCAGCGCAATTGGTTCGTCCACTTCATCAAGGCCATCTACACAGGCTCCATCTTCGCGCTGGGGGAGAGTCTTCAGGTGCAGTTCGGCGTGACCGGCGCGTTCGCGGCGCAGCTGCACGCGAAGTACGGGCGGTTCGAGCGGATGGCGGAGCTGGAGCCCGTGAAGCGGGTGGACATCAAGCTCTACTGCACGCCAGAGCCCAAGCCGGGCGCCAAGATTGACCCGGACACCGTGCTGGAGCTCATCGAGCCCATCATTGGAAAGTACCTCGAGAACACCACCACGAAGGCACCGCACTACCATGTCATCCGGGGGGCCCCCGGGACGCTCTACTTCCAATGGCCGGAGTCGGTGAGGTTCGCGGAAGGGGTGGAGTACAAACCCATCGTGATGAAGCTCTCCGTGGAGGTCTGTGAGGAGAGCTGGCCCCAGCTGGCCTTCATCCAGGGGCTGCCGGTCCTCGGGCTGCGAGACCTCATCTGGGAATACAAACGCCGCGCGGGGCACGTGGAGGAGACGTTCACCCAGCGCTCCCTGAAGACAGCCATCGACGCGTTGATGGACATCCTGACGCGCTTCGAGACGCCCAGCTCGGAAGAGGCGTGGAGTCCCGCCCAGAAGGCCCCGGTGGTCGAGCAATCCGCCTCCCCCGAGGTGGATGGCGGAGGTGACGGCGTCGTGGCCGCTGTCGTCGAGGAGGTGCCGTGGAAGCGCGTGACGGTGCCTGGGCTGGACTTCATTCCGCAGAAGAAGTCCAACTGGTGCTGGGCGGCCAGCAGCCTGATGCTGCGGAAGTTCTACGTGAAGGACAAGAGCACCCTCGAGGACGTGGTGCGCGAGGTCCATTCCAGGCTGGAGGACCAGCAGAGCTCGCTCCGCCTCGCCCGGCTCCAGCCCCGGGGGAAGGTCGAGGGACGCATCCTCTCCTGGGAGGAAATCAAGGCGCAGCTCGACGCGAAGAAGCCGTTCATCATCGCCAAGGCGGGGCACTACTGGGTCTGCCATGGCTACGAAGAGCGCCTCGCGGAGAAGCGGCTGCTCTACTGGGATCCGCTCCCCGTGGACACCGGCACGCAGGACCGCATGACCTACGCCCAGTACCAGGCGCACATGCTGGCCGGCGGCGCCACGGCCCAGGACTTCGAGATAACGCCCTGGAAGGTGCTCATCCCCATCGAGGTGGACCCGAAGAGCTACAAGCAGGGCAGCCAGACGCTGTACCTGCGGCCGGCGCGCAACAAGGTTCGGGTGGCGAGCTCGGAGCTGCGAATCCGCCATGCCTTGAACTCGCGAAACGAACTGGGCGCGGTCATCAAGTCGCGCTCGTTCGTGGGCCTGCCCGCTGAGTTCGAGTGGGACATGACCGTGGACGGCAAACACTGGGCGGAGAACGTGAAACGGATGTCTGTCGTGCTGGAGGTCGAGGCGACCCTGGCGCAGGAACAGCTCCCCGTGCTGGAGGGAAAGACGCGGGTCTCCATTGGCATCGAGAAGCCCGCGTAACGAGGCGCCTCGGCGCTGCTTCAGTGGCGAAGTGGCTTCGCGCCGCCTGGCCGGATGTTCTGGTTCACCCGGAAGACATTGTCGGGGTCGTAGCGCGCCTTCACCTCGGCCAGTCGCGTGTAGTTGTCCCGGTAGGTCGCCTGCACGCGCTCCTGGCCTTCATCCATCATGAAGTTCACGTAGGCGCCGCCCGCCGAGTAGGGGTGCAGCGCGGCCCAGTAGTCCTTCGTCCAGGCGGTGATGTCCGGAGCCTTGTCCGGGGAGGGGTCCACGCCGACGATGACCTCGGCCCAACGTGCGTCCCGGAAGCTGAAGGCGGTGTCGCCTGGTGCCACCCGGTGCACCGCGCCGTCAATGGGGTAGAGGTGCATGGTGGAGTGCATCGTGGGCAGGCGGTGGGCGAAGGCCACGTGCCGGGAAATGGCTTCGTCTCCGAGCTCCCGCACGAAGTCCGCGCGCCAGTACCACTGGAGGCCCGGTGGGTAGAGCGCGTCGAACATGCTCTGCAACGCGGGGAAGGGCAGGGCCTGCACCCCGTTGAGGGCCGGGGCCATGGCGCGCACGGGCTCGAACAATGCCTCCGCGAGCTCCGGCGCCCCCGTGTAGCACCAGACCACCGCGCACATCTTCCGCAGGTGCAGGTGTTCGGGGAAGGGGGGCCCGGGCGGGACGACCATGAAGGCGAAGAAGCCGGTGAGCGTCTCGGGCGCGGAGCGGATGAACTCGCGGTACCACCGCATCACCTCCGCCGCTCGCTCCAAGGGCCACAGGGTGGGGCCTCCCAGGACATTGCTCACCGGGTGGGCCCGGAAGAGGAAGGAGGTGACGACGCCGAAGTTGCCGCCGCCGCCGCGCACTGCCCAGAAGAGGTCCGGATGCTGCTCGGGGCTCGCGGTGACGAAGCGCCCGTCCGCCAGCACCATGTCCACGGCGAGCAGGCTGTCGACGGTGAGGCCGTAGCGGCGGCTCAGGTGACCGAGCCCCCCTCCCAGGGTGAGCCCTCCCACGCCCGTGGTGGAGATGATTCCCGAGGGGACGGCGAGCCCGAAGGCATGCGTGGCGTGGTCCACGTCTCCCCAGACACTGCCGCCCGCGACGCGGACCGTGAGGGACCCCGGGTCGACCCGGACGCCGCGCAGGTGCGACAGGTCGGCCACGAGTCCACCGTCACAGGTGCCCAGCCCTGCGCCGTTGTGCCCGCCTCCGCGGATGGCGAGCGTGAGGCCCTGCTCGCGAGCAAAGGCCACCGCTGCGATGACGTCCGCCACGTCGGCGCACCGGGCGATGAGCGCCGGGCGCTTGTGAATCATGGCGTTGTAGACGCGGGCGCTCTCCTCGTAGTCGGCATCTCCGGGGCGCACGAGCCCGCCGCGCAAGCGGGCTCGGAGCTGCTCGACGCTGCCAGGGGGCAGCCCGGGCGGAAGTCCTCCCCCCGCCTGGGGACGCTCGCGTTGCGGATCCATGGGCATGGCTTTCTCCTCGGGGCCGCGGCTTCTGCGCGGTGCCCCTCAAGCCAAGCTAGGGATGGGACGCGGGGGTGACGCAGCGGATGCGGCAGGTGGCCGAGAGGAGGCGCTCATGCACGCGTTGGCGGAAGGTCGTGGACGGTGCGCTCGCCGGGTCCGGTGCTCCGGGGGCGCCCTCCCGAGGCGTGACGGCCTCCCGCACCGGAGACCGGGCGCACTGGAACGCTGTGCGCCCGGTCTCTCGTGAACTCAGCGAGCGCCTACTCCACGCGCAGGCACTTCGCGGGACCGAACGTGGCCTCGTAGTACGGAGTGTAGAGGTCGGGGCCGAGCGTGAAGTTGCAGGTGTTCACCGCGTCCGGCGACAGGCCCTGGTTCTCCTGCAGGTATTGCGCGATGTAGTCCCGCACGCCATCCGCGGACGTCCACAGCACGCGGCCTTCCCGGAACATGCTGTACCCGCCACCACCGCCGGCGCGGTAGTTGTTGATGGCGATGATGAAGGTCTGGTCGTCGGTGACCTCCTCGCCCTTGAAGCGCAGGTGCGTGGTCCGCGAGCCCTGGGGCTGGGTGAGGTCGTAGCCGTATTCGATGTGGGAATAGAGGTCCCAGTTGTAGTCCGCCACCGCGGGCGAGGTGGCCTTCGCTCCCGCGGGCGTCGCCGGCAGGTTGTCCGGGTCGATGGTGGCGAAGTAGTTGGCGTTCATCTCCACCGCGCGCCGCAGGATGGAGCCGTTGATCTCCATCACGTACAGCGTGTTGTCGTAGATGTAGACGCTGTACGCGTCACGCAGGGTGATGTCCCCGGCGGGCAGCGAGACATCGTTGGTGAAGATGGCGCCCAGGGACAGGTCCACCTCGAAGCCGGCATCGAGCGCGGCCTTCTCCTGCACGATGTTGATGAGGTCGCCCAGCGGACCGTCCACGTAGCGCCCGGCGAAGCCGCCCGGGAACACGCCAGTGGTGGTGCCAATCTTCTGATTCACATAGGCGACCGTGGTGTCGTGGTACGCCTGGGTGCTCTGGGTCACGGCCGCATCCTCCGCGACCGTGTCGTCCACGACGTGGAGCTGGGCGTCATGGGTGTTCACGCCCCAGCGCTCGCCGTCCCAGGTGACCTGGAGCTGGACGTCGGCCAGGTGGCTGCCCCAGCGGTTGGGCTGCGTGAGGAGGACCTCGCCGCCGTCCACGTTGCGCAGCAGCATCTTCGGGATGGGCTGATGCGTGTGGCCGGTGAGGAGCACGTCCACGCCAGGGACCTGCTGGGCAATCTGGACGGCCTGGTTCTCTCCGGGGAGGTTGCCCCGGTCCGTCCACTTCGAATCATCCGCGTAATCCACCAGCCATGACTCGGGATTGCTCGCGCTGCCCGTCGGCTGCCGGTCGGGGCCGCTGTGGATGGCCACCACGACCACGTCCGCCCCGGCCTGCTTCATCCGCGGCACATAGTCCCGCGCGGTCTGCAGCGGGTCATCGAAGCGGAGACCCACGATGTTCTCCGGGCGCTCCCACGTCGTCACGCCCGGCGTCACCAGCCCGAGGATGCCGACCTTCACGTCGCACACCGTCTGGATGACGTAGGGGGTGAACGCCTCGGAGCCGTCCGCGCTGTTGCGGACGTTGGCGCCGAGGAGGGGGAAGTTGACCTCGTCCTTGAACTTGTTGAGGACGTCCAGGCCGAAGTTGAACTCGTGGTTGCCCAGCGCCATGGCGGTGTAGCCCAGCTCGTTCATGGCCGCGGCCATGGGGTGCTTGGGCGTGTTGTCCACGAGGGCATAGTAGGTGCCCAGCGGCGTGCCTTGGATGGTGTCACCGGTGTCGACGAGCAGCGTGCAGTCCGGGTTCTTCGCGCGCTCCTGCTTGACGAGCGTCGCCACCTTGGCGACGCCGCGCTTCGCGTCGGGCCTCCCGGAGAAGTAGTCCCACGGGAAGATGTTCGTGTGCAGGTCGCTCGTCTGGAGCAAGATCAAGGTGCGGGGTGTGGTGTCGCGCGGGGGCTCGTTACCGGGCCCGGGCTCTTCGCTGGAGTCGCAGGCCGTGAGCAGCGAGCACGCGCCCACGAGACAAAGGGAAGTCATGCGCAGCGAGCGCGTCCAGACAGGAAAACGCATCAGGAAACCTCTACGAAGTGGAATGCCGGGAAGAATCTCCCAAGCGGGCGACACCCTAACTCACGGGTCTGTCATCGCCGTTACGGGATTGTTGCAAAGTGCCCCGCCGGGGACGCCGTGTCTGGGTGTCCCGCCCGCCGCTCAGCGGCTCTTGCATTCTGGGAGTGCAGCGCCTTGGAAAGTCGTGCTCACGTGCTTGGAATCTCATTGCGTAAGAGTCACTGAGCCGCACTTCGCGTCCCAGTGGGCTGCGTCAGGTGGACGCCGCGCTGGCCTCGTCCGACGCCGCACCTTGGCCTCCGCGCGTGCCCCCGGCCGCTATTCCGTGAGCTCTCGGATGACGCGGCAGGGGTTCCCGGCGGCGAACACGCCATCAGGAACGTCCCTCGTCACGACGCTGCCTGCACCAATGACGGCGCGCGAACCGATTCGAACGCCCGGAAGGATGATGGCGCCTCCGCCGACCCAGACGTCGGAGCCAATCGTCACGGGCTTCCCGAACTCTTCCTTCCGCCGCAGCTCCGCGTTGAGCGGGTGCATGGGCGTGTAGATCTGCACCCCGGGACCGAAGAGCGTGAAGTCGCCAATGCTCACCCGGCACACGTCGAGCACGACGCAGTTGAAGTTGAAGAACACCCGCTCTCCCAACTCGATGTTCGAGCCGTAGTCACAAAAGAAGGGCGGCTGCATCCACACAGTGTCCCCTCCTGCGCCGAACAACGCTCGAAGAATGCGCCGGCGCTCGTCCTGGTCGCCCTCTCGGGTGGCGTTGAGCGACTGGCAGAGGTCCCTGGCGCGGACCCGTGCCGCCGCGAGCTCCGCGTCGAAAGGATCGTACAGCGCTCCATCCAGCATCTTCTGACGCTCGGTCTTCAAGGGCACTCCTTGCTGTGGCGGCACGCGCCACGGGGACGGACCTGCGTCACGCGGACTCCAAACGTATTGCCGACGACCCTGGGGCCTGTGACGAGGGCTCGCGATGGTGGACCGCTTCGCGACCCACGAGGGGCGCGATATCTCCATGTCGTCTCTTTTCAAACGCAAGATGGCCGTACCTGCTGCAACGTCACCGCCGACGAGGTGTGTTGGTGGCATCCGAAAATTCCAAGGAACTCAGACATGCAACGTAGGTGTGAAGGCAGACCTAGAGGCTTGCTGACCCATACGTGCCATAGGTGGCCGTAACTGCTGGCGTTGGTGCATCCGCGTCCGTTTAACGTGATGAAGAAAAGCGGAGCAGAATCAGGGACCTGAGTGCAGCCGAGCAGGCAGGTCCGCCGAAGTAGCGTGGCCAGGAACATT